>NZ_JACHWN010000022.1 GCF_014191375.1 Mesorhizobium sp. RMAD-H1 | reverse complement strand
GGTGGGTTCAAGGATGAAGTGCGACTTGCGAATGATACCAATGGGTTATCAGTCGCAAGGAAAACGCAATGAGACGCACCTACTCCCATATCGACCTTGATGAACGACGCAAGATTGCCCGCTGGCGAACAGCAGGCTTGGGTGTGGAACTGATCGCCGCGAAGCTTGGACGACATCGTTCGACGATCTTTCGGGAGATCAAACGCAATAGGTTTATCGACAATGATGTTCCGGATCTCAACGGCTACTACTGTGTCACAGCGCATGACATTGCTTGTGGGCGTCGTGCAAAGCTGCGCAAGCTGGCGCGTTTCTCTGACGTCAGGCAGTCTGTCATCGACCGGATCATGCATGGTTGGTCACCACAGCAGATTGCAGGACGGATGCGACTTGAGCGACATCCGGTCTCGGTGAGCCATGAAACGATCTACAAGTTCGCCTATTCGCCTGACGGCGACGCCATCAAGCTGTGGCGGCATTTGCCCGAGCATCGCGCCAGGCGCAGATCGCGACATGCAAGACGTAAGCACGGCCAACGCTTTGGCCCGGAGCTCAACATCTTAAGGCGCCCCGACGTCGTCGCCGCTCGCAAGCAGTTTGGGCACTGGGAATGCGACTTGATCCAGTTTCGAAAGAAGTTCGGAAAGGCCAACGTCACATCACTCGTTGAGCGCGTGAGCCGCTTTGCCATCTTGCTCCGCAACAACGACCGGCAATCACGGCCGGTCATGGATGGCCTGATCCGGGTGTTACAGTCCCTGCCCCACCGTGCTCGTCGTTCCATCACCTTCGACCGTGGCACCGAGTTCAGCGATTGGCCCTATCTGCAAGCTGGTATCGGGGCACAAACATGGTTCTGTGATCCTCAGTCGCCATGGCAGAAAGGCACTGTGGAGAATACGAACCGTCGCGCCAGGAAATGGCTTTCGAGAGAGGTCGATCCCCTGTCCGTGACTGATGTCGACCTGATCGAGATATGCAATCGGCTTAACGCGACACCACGCAAATGTCTCGGTTATCGAACGCCGGCTGAAGTCTTCCGTAAGAAACTGCTCGCTCAGTTGAGACAGGCTGGTTAACTTGGCGCAGTTCGCAAGTCGCGCTTCGGCATGAACTCACA
>NZ_JACHWN010000021.1 GCF_014191375.1 Mesorhizobium sp. RMAD-H1 | reverse complement strand
CCAATGGCGGCACCTTCGAGACCGACAAGGACCTGACGCTGAGCGGCCCCGTCACCGGCCGCGGCGCGCTCACCAAATCGGGCGCCGGCGCGCTGATGCTCTCCGGCAGGAGCACCTATACCGGCGCCACCTTCGTCAAGGCGGGCACGCTCGCCGCCGGCCGCGCCGGCGCCTTCAGCCCGGCCTCCGCCTTCAATGTCGATGCCGGCGCCACCCTCGCCCTCAACGGCTACGACCAGAGCGTCGGCGCGCTCGCCAATGCCGGCAGGGTCAGCCTCCAGGGCACCACACCCGGCGCCACCCTCACCGTCAACGGCAACTATACGGGCAAGGACGGCGGCACCCTCGCCCTCTCCACCCGGCTCGAGGGCGACGATTCCAAAACCGACCGCCTGGTCGTCAAGGGCGCCACCTCGGGCAACACCACGCTGGCCGTCACGAATGCCGGCGGCGGCGGCGCCCAGACCGACAAGGGCATCAGGCTCGTCGAGGTCGACGGCGCCTCCAACGGCACCTTCACCCTCGCCGGCGACTATGTCTTCGAGGGCGACCAGGCCCTCGTCGCCGGCGCCTATGCCTACCGCCTCTTCAAGAACGGCATCGACACCAATGACGGCGACTGGTATCTGCGCTCCAGCCTGCTGGAAGGCGACATCCCGCAGTTCCAGGCCGGCGTCCCCGTCTACGAGGCCTATGCCGGCATCCTGCAGAGCTTCAACCAGCTCGATTCCCTGCAGAGCCGCCTCGGCAACCGCGCCTGGACCATCGAGGCCCAGGGCGCCGACGGCCTCTCCGAGGAGGTCGCCCCCGAGCAGGGCGCGGGCGGCCAGAGCCTCGGCGTCTGGGGCAATATCGAGGCCTCCCGCCACCGCTACCGCCCCGAGCACTCCACCAGCGACACCGATTACGATGCCGCCGTCTGGAAGCTCGAGGCCGGCATCGACAGCCAGCTCTACGAGACCGAGAAAGGCCGGCTGATCGGCGGCGCAAGCCTCCATTACGGCACCATCGCCGCCGACATCTTCTCCCCCCATGGCGAGGGCAAGATCGATGCCACCGGCTACGGCATCGCAGGCACCCTCACCTGGTACGGCAATGACGGGCTCTATCTCGACGGCCAGGCAAAGCT
>NZ_JACHWN010000020.1 GCF_014191375.1 Mesorhizobium sp. RMAD-H1 | reverse complement strand
CTGAACCGCGCCGGGTTTGCCGGAGGCTCCAACTTCTGAGAAAGTGGAGCCGATATGAGCAAGACAACAAACAAATTTTCACCTGAAGTCCGCGCCCGAGCGGTGCGGATGGTTTTGGATCACCAAGGCGAGCATTCCTCGCGGTGGGCAGCGGTTTCCTCGATCGCCGCCAAGATCGGCTGCACCGCGCAGACGCTCAATGAATGGGTGAAGAAGGCCGAAGTGGACGATGGTTCCCGGCCCGGACTTCCAAGCGACGTCGCCGAGAAGATGAAGGCTCTGGAGCGGGAGAACCGCGAGCTTCGGCAGGCCAATGAGATACTGCGCAAGGCGTCCGCTTATTTCGCGATGGCGGAGCTCGACCGCCCATTGAAACGATGATCTCCTTTATCGACGAACACCGCTCGGTATTCGGGGTCGAGCCGATCTGCAGACTGCTGCCGATTGCCCCGTCAACCTACTACGAGAACGTGGCCAAGCGCTTGGACGTGGATCGCCTGTCGACCCGCGCCCGCAGCGACATTGCATTGAAGATCGAGATACGCCGTGCCTTCGAGGCGAACTTCCGCGTCTACGGCGTGCGCAAGGTCTGGCGGCAATTGAAGCGGGAGGGCTTCGATATAGCCCGCTGCACGGTCGCCAGGCTCATGCGATCGATGGGACTTCAGGGTATCATCCGGGGCAAGCCGATCCGCACGACGATCCCGGACAAGACGGCTCCGAGCCCGCTCGATCGGGTGAACCGCCAGTTCAAGGCTCCTGCGCCGAACAGGCTCTGGGTTTCGGATTTCACCTATGTGGCCACCTGGCAAGGCTTCGTCTACGTGGCCTTCGTCATCGACGCCTTCGCGCGCCGGATTGTCGGTTGGCGGGTGAGCCGGACGGCGCATGCCGGGTTCGTCCTCGATGCTTTGGAACAGGCGCTTCATGAGCGGCGTCCTATTCATGGCGGCGGCCTGATTCACCACTCGGACAGGGGCGTTCAATACGTGTCGATCAAGTATTCGGAGCGATTGGCCGAGGCAGGCATCGAGCCTTCCGTCGGAAGCGTCGGCGACTCTTACGACAACGCCCTCGCCGAAACGATCAACGGCCTCTACAAGGCCGAGGTCATCCATCGGCGCGGACCGTGGCGCAGCTTAGAAGCGGTTGAATTCGCCACCCTGGAATGGGTCGACTGGTTCAACCATCGACGGCTTCTGGAGCCCATCGGCAACATCCCGCCAGCCGAAGCCGAGGAGCAGTACTACGCCATGCTGGACGAACCAGCCATGGCTGCATAACTTAGACCAAACAGCCTCCGGCAAACCCGGCGCGGTTCA
>NZ_JACHWN010000019.1 GCF_014191375.1 Mesorhizobium sp. RMAD-H1 | reverse complement strand
TGTTGGTTTCCACGCGGAACTGAGCCGGTTTTTCCACCGAGAAGTGAGCCACCTCTGAGTATGGTTTTCTGATCAGGGTTTGGTCAATGGGCTGGCTTTTTCTCCTCTCTTTTGCGCCGCGGCGGCCGAGCTGGCTTTGAAGCGGAAGCTGTCATTTCCGGTTTCCAGGATGTGACAACGATGGGTCAGGCGGTCGAGCAAAGCGGTCGTCATCTTGGCGTCGCCGAAGACTGTGGCCCATTCGCTGAAGCTTAGGTTAGTGGTGATGATGACGCTGGTGCGCTCGTAAAGCTTGCTCAGCAGGTGGAAGAGCAATGCGCCGCCCGAAGCGCTGAACGGAAGGTATCCGAGTTCATCCAAGATCAGCAGATCGAGACGAACCAACGTCTCAGCGATCTGACCGGCCTTGCCTTTGGCCTTCTCCTGCTCGAGGGCGTTGACCAATTCGATGGTCGAGAAGAAGCGGACCTTTCGGCGATGATGCTCGATCGCCTGGACACCGAGAGCGGTCGCGATATGTGTTTTCCCCGTGCCAGGCCCGCCGACGAGCACGACATTCTGCGCTCCGTCCATGAACTCGCATCGGTGCAGTTGGCGCACCGTCGCTTCGTTGATTTCGCTGGCGGCGAAGTCGTATCCGGAGATGTCCTTGTAGGCCGGGAAGCGGGCAGCCTTCATGTGATAGGCGATGGAGCGGACCTCGCGTTCGGCCATTTCCGCTTTCAGCAACTGGGACAGGATCGGCACGGCCGCATCGAAGGCTGGCGCTCCTTGCTCGATCAGATCCGTGACCGCTTGGGCCATGCCATACATCTTCAGACTACGCAGCATGATGACGACGGCCGCACTGGCTGGATCATGACGCATGGCGACCTCCTACGATCCGGACACGCAGCCCGTCATAGCGTTCGACATTGGCCTTGGGTTCGCGCAGCAAGGTCAGCGCCTGTGGTGTGTCGATATCGGGACCATCACTGGTCTTGCCGTCGATCAGCCGATGCAGCAGGTTCAACACATGCGTTTTGGTTGCCACGCCGGCATCCAGAGCCAGTTCCACAGCGCGGAGGACGACCTGTTCGTCGTGATGAAGAACGAGAGAAAGGATATCGGCCATCTCGCGATCACCGCCGGGGCGGCGAAGCATCTGGTCCTGCAGTTGTCGAAAGGCCAGTGGTAATTCCAGGAAGGGTGCGCCATTGCGCAAGGCACCGGGCTTGCGTTGGATGACGGCAAGGTAGTGTCGCCAGTCGTAAATCGTCCGCGGCGGCTTGTCGTGACTGCGCTCAATGACCCGCACATGTTCGCAAAGAACGTTGCCCTCGGCTGCAACGACCAGCCGCTCGGGATAGATTCGCAGGCTGACGGGCCGGTTCGCAAACGATGCGGGCACGCTATAGCGGTTTCGTTCGAAGGTGATCAGGCAGGTGGGTGAGACCCGTTTGCTTTGCTCGACAAAGCCGTCAAACGCGGCAGGCAGTGTCATCAATGATGCCCGCTCATCAGCCCATACATCCGCAATCGTGCCGGGCAAGGTGCCATGCGGTGTCTCCCGCCACAGGTCCTGGCAATGCTGTTCCAGCCAGGCGTTCAACGCCGGCAGATCGGGAAAGTCCGGCATCTGTTGCCACAAACGTGGTCGGGCATCCTGAACATTCTTCTCGACCTGCCCTTTCTCCCAGCCCGCAGCAGGATTACAGAACTCGGGCGCAAAGACGTAGTGGTTCGTCATCGCCAGGAAGCGGATGTTGACCTGCCGCTCCTTGCCGCGGCCGACGCGATCGACCGCGGTGCGCATATTGTCGTAGATCCCTCGCGCAGGCACACCGCCGAAGACCCGGAAGCCGTGCCAGTGGGCGTCGAAGAGCATCTCATGGGTTTGCAGCAGGTAGGCTCTGACCAGAAAGGCCCGGCTGTGCGCCAACTTGATATGCGCGACCTGAAGCTTCGTGCGCTCGCCGCCGATCACGGCATAGTCTTCACTCCAATCGAATTGGAATGCTTCGCCTGGGCGGAAAGACAGAGGAACGAATATGCCTCGGCCGGCCGTCTGCTGCTCAGCCCGCCACTCACGGGCAAAGGCAGCGACGCGACCGTAGGAGCCGGTAAAGCCCAGAACCACCAGATCGGCATGAAGTTGCTTCAGCGTTCGGCGCTGCTTGCGTGACCTCCCGGCCTCGGTCTTCAGCCAGCCCGAGAGTTTCTCAGCGAATGCATCAAGCTTGCTCGGCCGCTCCGGTACCGTGAACGTCGGCTCGATCGTGCCCGCGCTCAGATACTTCGCGATTGTGTTCCGCGACAGCCCGGTGCGCCGACTGATCTCGCGGATCGATAGCTTCTCGCGCAACGCCATCCGGCGGATAATGTTTAAAAGTCCCATGTGGATCACTCCGTTGCCCCCGTCGCTCTCCGCGCTGGGGGAAGGTTCACATGGCTCAATTCTCAATGGAAATTATGCGCCTAACCGGCTCAGTTCTGCGTGGAAACCAACA
>NZ_JACHWN010000018.1:959-3849 GCF_014191375.1 Mesorhizobium sp. RMAD-H1 | reverse complement strand
GAGCGTCAGGTCGTCATCGGTGTTGAAGGTGCCGCCGCCGGCATCGACGGTGACGGTGCGCGCCGAGGTGGTGAAGGCGGCGGTGTTACGAAGCGCGCCGCCGTTGAAGGTGATGCCGCTGCCGGCGGCGCCGAGGTTCCCGTCGGCCGCGACGGAGACCGTGCCGGCATTGATGACGGTGCCGCCGGCATAGCCGTTGCTGCCCTTGAGCGTCAGCGTCGCAGCACCGGTCTTGGTCAGCGTGCCGGGGCCGCTGACGGTGCCGCCGAGCGTCAGGTCGGCGGCGGTCTCGAAGGTGCCGCCGGTGCCGCCGAGGATGACGGGCCGGGTGGTGTCGATGGCCGCGATGTTCCTCAGCGTGGCGACCTGGCTGGGGCCGCCGTCGAAGGTGAGGTCGGCGCCGAGGGCGCCGAGATTGCGGTCGTCGGCGATCTGCAGCGTGCCGGCGTCGATGGTGGTGCCGCCGGAATAGAGATTGATGCCCGACAGCACCAGCGTGCCGACATCCTCCTTGACGAGCCGGTCGGTGCCCTGGAGCACGGAGGCGATGGTGACGACATGGGAGGGGTTGGAGCCGCTGCGGTCGCCGACCACGATGGAGGTCTCGCCGGGCGTGGTGTTGCCGATGCCGGAGGCGTTGTCGAGCGTGATGGCATCGCCCTTTATGGTGTAGCCGTCGACGGTGAACTGCATGCCGGAGACGGCGATCTGGCCCTTGCTGTCGTCGACCGTCACCGTGCCGGAATCGCCGGCGAAGACGGCGAAGGTGTTCTCGTAATAGCCGTTGGTGCCGCCGTCCTCGGTGGCCCAGCTGGCGCCGCCCGTATCGGCGTCCCAGGTGCCGTCGCCGCCCTGGATGGCGTTGTCGCCGGCGGTGCCCTTGGGGTCCCAGAAGTCGCGGGCGGTGCCGCTGAGATTGACGAGGTTGATGCGTCCGGCGATCGCCGTCTGCAGGGTGAGGCCGGCGGGCAGGGCGCCGGTCTTGAGGGTGCCCGAGCGGCTGCCGGTGTAATGGACGAGGCCGTAGATGCCGGGGCCGAAGGTGACGCCCGGGTCGGCGGTGACATTGACGGTGCCGTTCAAATCGACGTCGCCGGTGACGTCGACCATCAGCACGTCGGTATCGTTGTTGGGCGAGCGGCCGTAATAATAGTCCATGGCGCTCGCGGCATCGACGGTGAGCTTGCCCTTGATGGTCAGCCGGTTCTGGCCGTCGGCATTGTCGTCATAGGAATAAAGCGTGCCGCCATTGATGATCGACACGGCGCCGGTGACGGTGCCGCTGCCGGAAAGCACGCTGTCGGCGCCGGTGACGGTCGTTGCCGAGGTGATCGAGCCATTGACCTGGAGCGTGCCCTTCTCGACCCTGGTCGGGCCGGCATAGGTGCTGGCGCCCGTCAGCACCTGCTTGCCGGCGCCGTTGAGCGTCAGTCCGCCGTTGCCGGTGATCGAGCCGGCGAAGGCATTGCTGGCGCCCGTGCCGGGGGCGAGGGTGAGGGTGGCGCCGCCGAGCTTGACCTCGCCGCCGGGGGTCCCCGCCGTGCTGGCGAGGCCGGCGAGCGTCATGGAATGGCCGTCGAGATCGGCGATGCCGCCGTCGACGGTGAGGAGGCCGTCGCTGAAGGCGGTGGCCGAGCCGGCCTTGACGGTGCCCTTGAGCACCGTCAGCCCGCCGGAGAACAGATTGCTGCCCGAGAGCGTCAATTGCCCGGTGCCGTCCATGACGAGGCCGCCAGAGCCGGTGATCCGGCCGGCATAGGTGGTGGTGGCGGTCTGGTCGAGGGTCAGCGTCTCGGCGCCCAGCGCAACGGTGCCGCCGGTGCCCTGGAGGCCCGTGAGCGTCAGCGAATTGCCGTTGAGGTCGGCGGTGCCGCCGTTGACGGTGAGGATGCCCTTGCCGAAGGCGGCGGTGCCGCCGGCCTTGACGGTGCCGGCGGCGACCGTCAGGGGGCCGGTGAAGGTGTTGGCGCCGGCGAGCGTCAGCTGCCCCGAGCCGTTCATGGTGATGCCGCCCGTGCCGGAGATGATCGCGTGCGCGGTGGTGGTCGCCGTCTGGTCGAGGGTCAGCGTCGAGGCGCCCACGGTGGCGTCGCCGAGCTTGACCGCGCCGCCGGCGCCCTGGAGGCCGGCGAGCGTCAGCGAATGGCCGTTGAGGTCGGCGGTGCCGGCATTGACGGTGAGCATGCCCGAGCCGAAGGCGCTGCCGGAGCCGGCGATGAGATCGCCATTGTTGAGCGTGACGCCGCCGGTGAAGCTGTTGGTGCCCGAGAGCGTCAGCTTGCCGGTGCCGCCCTTCTTGAGCGAGCCGCTGCCGGTCACATTGCCGGCATAGTCGGTATCGGCGGTCTGGTCGAGGGTGAGCACCGAGGCGCCCACGGTATTGTCGCCGAGCTTGACCTCGCCGCCGGCGCCCTTGAGGCCGGCGAGCGTCATCGACTGGCCGTTGAAATCGGCGGTGCCGGCATTGACGGTGAGCATGCCCGAGCCGAAGGCGCTGCCGGAGCCGGCGACGACGCTGCCGCCGCCGACCGTCAGCCCGCCCGCGAAGCTGTTCGCCCCCGACAGCGTCAGCGCCCCCGCGCCGTTCTTGACCAGCGCGCCGGCGCCGGAGATGACGCCGGCATAGCTGGTGGCGGCGGCCTGGTTCAGCGTCAGCGTCGAGGCGCCCACGGTATTGTCGCCGAGCTTGACCTCGCCGCCGGCGCCCTTGAGGCCGGCGAGCGTCATCGACTGGCCGTTCAAATCGGCGGCGCCGGCATTGACGGTGAGCATGCCCGAGCCGAAGGCGCTGGCCGAGCCGGCGACGACGCTGCCGCCGCCGACCGTCAGCCCGCCCGCGAAGCTGTTCGCCCCCGACAGCGTCAGCGCCCCCGCGCCGTTCTTGACCAGC
>NZ_JACHWN010000018.1:0-865 GCF_014191375.1 Mesorhizobium sp. RMAD-H1 | reverse complement strand
TCCAGCGCGCCGGCGCCGGAGATGACGCCGGCATAGCTGGCGGTGGCGGCGGCCTGGTTCAGCGTCAGCGTCGAGGCGCCCACGGTATTGTCGCCGAGCTTGACCGCGCCGCCGGTGCCCGAAAGGCCCGCCAGCGTCATCGACTGGCCGTTGAGATCGGCGGTGCCGCCATTGACGGTGAGGGTGCCCGATGTCGCGCCGAAGGCGGTGGCCGAGCCGGCCTTGAGCGTGCCGGCCTGCACCGTCGTGCCGCCGCCGTAGCTGTTGGCGCCCGACAGCGTCAGCGTGCCGGCGCCGGTCTTCACCAGCCCGCCCGCGCCGCCGACATCGCCGCCGAGCGTCAGGTCGGCATCGGTCTGGAAGGTGCCGCCCGTTCCCTCCAGCGTCACCTGGCGCGTGGTGGAGATGGCCTGGGTGTTCTGCAATGTCGCGACCTGGTTGGTGGCGCCGGCCAGCGTCAGCGCCGTGTCGAGCTGGCCGCCGGCGCTCCTGCCCAGATTGCCGTCCGAGGAGATGGAAAGCGTGCCGTCCTCGATGCGGGTGCCGCCGCTGTAATCATTGCCTGTATTGGTCAGCACCAGCGTGCCGGCGTCGCTCTTGACGAGCTCGGCCGCGCCGGTGAGCCCGGCATTGATGGTCGCGGTATAGGGGATGCTGTTCTTGTCGCCGACGGCGATCTCGACCTGGGTGCCGGTCGCCGGGGTGAGCGTGATCGTGTCGGTCGCCGTCAGGCCGTCGAGGACATAGCCGTCGGCCATGAACTGCATGCCGGAGACGACGATCGCGCCCAGGCTGTTGTCCACCTGCACCGTGCCGGCGGTGCCGCCGAAGATGGCGGGGCCGCCCCTGAAGGTGCCGTTGGTGG
>NZ_JACHWN010000016.1 GCF_014191375.1 Mesorhizobium sp. RMAD-H1 | reverse complement strand
CCGGCTGAAGTCTTCCGTAAGAAACTGCTCGCTCAGTTGAGACAGGCTGGTTAACTTGGCGCAGTTCGCAAGTCGCGCTTCGGCATGAACTCACACCGCAAAGTTAAAGTGTCCTGTTTCTGCAAAGTTGGAATGTCACACTCCCCGGGTCAGAAACGTGTCGCCGCGCTGGTAATCTCGTTTGTTAGGTCGCCAAGCTCCTTCGGGCCACCATGCGGTCGCGAGAACACCATGAATTCAACTTCGGGAAGCTCAGGCAATTCGTTGTCTAGCGCACGAAGCTGCGAGGTCAAAAGGCTTCGGCTCAGCGGGGTGACTGCGAGTCCTGTCGCGGCAGCGGCTCTCAGACCAGCGACACTGGGGCTTACCACCGCGATTCGCGATTCTCGCCCCGCTGCAGCCAATGTGGCAAGCGCGGCGTCCCTGTAAGGACAAGGTTCAGGAAACAAAGCAAGCGGAAGCGGCAAAACGTTCTCGAGGTCAGCGCCCTTCGCATATGCCCACACGAGCTGTTCGCGCCAAAGTAGCTGGCCCATCTGGTCGCCATGACACCTGCTGCCGAGAACGAGGTCAAGTTCTCCCAGTTCCATGCTGGTCAGAAGGCTACCGGTGTTAGCGACGCAAACCTCCAGGGTCAATCCCGGCCGACCGGCCTGAAATCTTTGCAGGAGGCCGGGGAGCCAAGCGCTCATAAAATCATCAGAGGCGCCGATTCTGAGATGAACGCCGTCCGTCATACCTGACAGTTTCAGCTGTGCAGTCTCGTTCAGGCGCAGAATTGCACGGGCATAGCCGAGAAGCAGTTCGCCTTCAGACGTCAACGCAACCGATCGTGTGTTGCGGACAAATAGGGCTTTGCCGGTCTGTTCTTCCAGGCGGCGGACATGCGCACTTACGGCTGACTGCGTCAGATTCAGGCGGCCCGCCGCTTTCGTGAAGCTCGCCTCCTGGGCAACGACTTGAAAAGTGCGAAGGAGCACTGGAGCAAACATAACTAATCACCAATCACACTGAATACGACAAAGAATTATCATTTCTCATGCTCAATTGAAAATGCTTCAGTTGCCAAACCAAAATTCGAGCAAGCGGGAAGGCGCCATGACTCACATTCTCTACATTGAAGCTTCGCCTCGAAAGGAACGCAGCGCCTCGATCGAGATTGCGCAGGCAGCGCTCGCCGCATGGCAGGCTGCTGATAGCTCCCTCACCGTCGATACTCTGGATCTCTGGTCGGTAGAGTTGCCGGAACTCGACCAGCTGGCGCTGGAGGCAAAATACGCTGGTCTTGCCGGTATCCCCTTGACGGAGGCCCAGGATGCAGCATGGGCGCAGATCCGGGCGCTCGCCGCTCGCTTTCTGGCCGCCGATACGCTTGTGCTCGCGGTTCCCTTGTGGAATTTCTCGATCCCCTACAAGCTGAAGCAGCTTATCGACGTCGTATCGCAAAAGGATATTCTTTTCACCTTCGATGAGCGTGGTTTTGGGGGTTTGCTTCATGGTCGCACGGCGCTGCTAATCTGCGCCCGAGGACTCGACTATGCCCCGAGTGCCAATACGCCTGCGGGCACCTATGATTTCCAGAAACCGTACATCGAGACCTGGCTCCGCTTCATCGGGATATCCGACATCAGGGCTGTTGTCATGGAGAAGACGCTCTTCGGGCCGGATGTCGATCAAAAAGCCCGCGACAGCGCGCGGGCTCACGCAATCGCAGAAGTGAAACAGCTGCGTGGAGCAGGCAACGGCGGGCACGTACTGGAGGCCTGAGCGAAGTCCAGAAACCACCCTGCCTGCAGAGTTCTTGCGCAGCCGGTTTACAACGGCAACGAAGGTTGGGCAATTTCCCTACCCCTTGTAGCATGTCAATCCGGGAGACCGGCTCGGCGGAAGCCGTCGATGAAATGCTCAAGCGTCGCAGCGTGGCGGAATGGCTCCGTCATCGCCCAGTGGCGGATCGTGAAATGCGGATTGCCGACGAGGAACAGTTCGGCCTCCGTGCGCGCCTCGTCGAGCCGGCCCAATTGGGCAAGGCTTGCCGCCAGGAACCGGCGTGAGCTTGTCCGGTAGGTCTCGTCTCTGCGCAGCGTCTCGACAGCGGCTTCGTATTCGCGAGCTGCATATTGCGCCTGGCCGAGCGTCAGATAGTACCAGCTTGCCGGAAAGGGGTTCAGCCGGAACGCCTTGCGGATATGCTCCAGCCCCTCCCCTACCCGCCCGGCCAGCACCGCGATGTCGGACAACGCAGCCCAGGCATCGGCCTCGTTCGCGTCAAGCTCGATCGCCTTGGCGAACTCCGCATCCGCCTCGGCGAAGCTGCGCTCATAGGCAAGCAGGTATGCCAGGACCCAGCGGCAGCCAGCATCGTTGGGATCGATTGCCACGGCTTTGCGTGCCAGTTCCAAGGCAACCCCACGGTCGGCTTCCGTTGGTCCGCCTGCATGCACCCGACCCATCCAGTGGTTCATGGCGAGCCAGCGATAAGCCTCCGCATATTCGGGATCAAGCGAAACCGCGCGCGTGAGCATCAGATGCGCTTCCCGCGCCGTCTGCGGCGCGTCATCCATCAGCTTGCGCGCCCGCACACAGAGATCGTAAGCCTCGAGATTTCCGGGCCGATTGCGCGGCGGCGGGGCATGCAGCCTGCCGAGCAGTGCCTCCACGATCCTGGCCGTCACCTCGTCCTGAACGGCAAATATATCATCCAAGCTGCGATCGAAGCGTTCCGCCCATAGATGATCGCCACTCATCGCATCGACCAATTGAGCGTTTATGCGCACACGCCCCGCAGCACGTCTGGCACTTCCGGTGAGCAGGTAGCGCACGCCAAGCTCCTCGGCGATCTCGCGCACATCCCTTGCCTTTCCCTTGTAGGCGAAAGCCGAGTTGCGTGCGATGACGAACAGACCGGAGTTTCTGGACAGATCGGTGGTCAGGTCCTCCGTCAGCCCATCCGCAAA
Organism: Mesorhizobium sp. RMAD-H1; assembly: GCF_014191375.1. Taxonomy (GTDB): domain Bacteria; phylum Pseudomonadota; class Alphaproteobacteria; order Rhizobiales; family Rhizobiaceae; genus Paramesorhizobium. The sequence goes on along the minus strand of NZ_JACHWN010000016.1, from coordinate 16,737 downwards.
GATTTCCTGCTCGGGATCGTGGCTGACATTGACGAAGGGCAGCACGGCTAGCGATGGCTTGCCGGGTAGCGGCAAAGGCTTTTGCTTCGGGCCGCCCAGCCGTTCAACGGTTCCGGTGAAGCGGTAGCCGACGCGGGGAACCGTGGAAATCCATTCGCCGCTACCGGCGGCCGGACCAAGCAGCTTCCTGAGCTGCGCGATCTGGACGGTGAGATTGCCCTCCTCCACCGCCCTCCCCGGCCACGCCGCATCCATCAACTCGGCCTTGCCAAGGATTTCGCCAGGCCGTCCGACGAGCGCGGCAAGCAGCTTCAGCCCGCGATAGCCGACGGCAACGGGGACATCGTTCCGAAGCAGCGTTCCCGCACCGGAGTCGAGAACGAACGGACCAAATGCAAAACGCGTTCCCTGCATTCCCGCATTCTATAGCCGTTTCATCTTCCCGCGGAAGCGTTTGCCGGCGATAGCTTATCCAGATTTCAAGCCTGACGGACGATAGTGCCGATCGCATTGACGAGAAGGCGCGCGGCGGTCAGGGCCGACAGGCCATCGATGTCAGCGGGAGGATAAAGTTCGACAAGGTCGAAGCCGGTGATTCTGACGTGTTTGCCGAGGCCGGCGATCAGGTCGATTACCTGCGTGTAGGTGAGGCCGCCTGGCGTACGCGCCGCCACGCCCGGCATGATGCCGGGATCGAGGCCGTCGCAATCGAGGGTGACGACGACCCGCGCTCCTCCGGGAATATGCCGTAGAGCGGTCCCGATGCCTTGGGCGTGGACCTCGCGGGCGGTCACGAAACGGCTGCCATAACGCCGCGCCGCTTCGATTTCGGCGAGGCGGGCGCTGCCCACACTACGGAGGCCGACCTGAACGATACCTGCGACATGCGGCATCTCGCTCGCCCGGCGCATCGGACTCGAATAGCCGTAGCGTTCGCCATGCACCTCGTCTCGCCAGTCGATATGGGCGTCGATCTGCAGGATCCAGACCGGCCCGTGATCCGCAAAGCCGGCGAGAAAGGGAATGACTACGGAATCGTCGCCGCCGACGAGGATCGGCACGGCCGGCAATCCCAGCACTTCCCGCGTTTTTGCTTCGATCCGCGCCCGATTGCCGGCATTGGCATGCATGGTGGTCGCAATGTCGCCGGTGTCGATGCATGAGACCGGTTTGCCGTCGAACAGCGGACCTCCTAGATCGAAATCCCAGTGCTCCACGAGCGCGGCATCAACCTCGCTCGCCGCACGAATGGCATTGGCGGCCAAGGCATAGCCGCTGCTGTCCCTGCCGGGATATGTGCTGCCGTGACCGGCTGCGAAGATCACTGCGCGCGGCATGCGGCCGTCGGCAAGGCGATCGGGAAAGCCGAGAAAGGAAGGCGAAATGGTCATTTCTCGATGGTTTTGATGATGATGATCCGGCGGAAATTTCGGTGGAGACTAGCCCGTTTGGAAATTTTTGGAAACTATTTGGGCGAGCTTAATTACGGCGCTGTCCTTAACCCGCAGAATTCATTCTCCTGTACGTAGAGAGTCCCGGCTCCCCTAAAAACATATGGAAGTCTGCATGACGGCCAAAAGCATGACATCACCGCAAAAAGATCGGCTTCCATGGGTCGCGATGGCGGGCATCATTGCGACCGTTACGGTGTTCGCCCTGGCGCAGGGGCTGACCTATCCGCTGCTCAGCTTCATCCTGGAGCGGCAGGGAACGACATCGGGCCTGATCGGCTTGTCGGCGGCGATGACGCCGCTGGGTTTCATCATATCCGCCCCCTTCATTCCGGCGCTGGTGCAGCGAATGGGTGGGGGACGTCTTGCGATCCTGTGTTCGGTCCTGGTCGCCCTCACCCTCGCCTCGATTGCCTGGACGCAGAACGTCTGGGCCTGGATGCCGCTGCGCTTCCTGCTCGGCTTCTTCGCCAATCCGCTTTACGTGATCAGCGAGACCTGGCTGATCACGATCACACCGGCGTCACGCCGGGGCCGCATCATGGGGCTCTATTCATCGATCGTTTCGGGCGGTTTCGCCATCGGTCCGCTATCGCTCGGCCTTGTGGGCACGCAGGGCTGGCCGCCCTTCATGATCGGCATCATGGCTTTCCTTCTCTGCGGGCTGATCGTGCTTGCGGTGGTGCCGCGCCTGCCCGAAATGCCCCGGGAAGGCGAGGCAACATCGCTCAGCAGCTTCGTCGCTCTGGCGCCACTCCTCTTGTTCGCGGTCTTCGCCGCGGCCGCCGTCGAGCAGATCCTGCTTTCCCTGTTCGCGGTCTATGGCGCCGCGCTCGGCAGCGGCGAGGAGCGCATCGCTTCGCTGATCACCTGTTTCATCGCCGGCAATGCCGCGCTGCAGGTTTTGCTCGGGCGCGTGGCCGAACGGTCCGGCTCGATGCAGGTCATGTTATTCTGTGTCCTGGCTTCGGTGGCTGGCTGCCTGGCTCTGCCGTGGGTCTTCAACGTGTGGCTCATCTGGCCGCTCATGTTCGTCTGGGGCGGAGTCTCCTTCGGGATCTATACCGCGTCGCTGATCCAGCTCGGCGAGCGTTTCACTGGCCAGGCCTTGATCGCCGGCAACGCGGCCTTTGCATTGGTCTGGGGCGTCGGCGGCATCGTGGGCTCGCCCGCAACAGGGCTGGCGATGCAGCTGATCGGATATCAGGGGCTGCCGATATCCCTTGGCTTGTTATGCTGTATATTGGCGGTGTTTCTGATGGCGGATAGACAGCGGGGCTGACGCGGCATTTGCCTCGTGCCGCATCGACACTGGTCGGAGCATATATCGGCAGTCTACCGCGCCTTTCAGGCAAGCCCTTCCCCGGCAAGCGCCCTCAGGACCTAGTACAGATAAGGATCGGTTATCGTCATCCGGTCACCCATTTGAAATATAACGCGGACCATTAAAGCTCAATGGTGGTCATGATAGTGCGTGGCGACGCGCATGCCTTTGGGCCTCCACCGCAAGGGACCGCCGGGCCTAAAGATCTGCCGCGTCGAATACCCTCGCGACCCAGTCGATGAAGACCCGTACGCGCGGCGATAGCTGGCGGTTCTGCGGATAGTAGGCCGCAAGCGGCAAAGGCGGCGGCGGATAATCCGGCAGGACCTCGACAAGGGCCCCGCGCGCGAGATCCTCCCGGAACCGGTAGCGTGGCGCCTGGATCAATCCGTAGCCCATCCGCGCCAGATGATGCGCGGTTTCCGCATCATTGGCGGTGACGCGGCAGGGGAGCGTCACCTCCCTCACCCCGTCGGCGGTCTGGAACTCCATCGGCATCACCCGTCCGGTGCGAGAAGATACGAAGCCGATCATCTGGTGCCCTTCGAGATCGTCGGGTGAAGCCGGCCGGCCGCTGGCCTCCAGATAGCGCGGGCTGGCGCAGGTCAGCTCGGGGATATCGGGAAGCTTGTGCATGATCATGCTGCTGTCGTCGGGTTCCCCTGCCCTGATCACGCAATCCACGCCCTCGCGTACCAGATCGATCAGCCTGTCGCCCTGCCCGATATGCAGCATGATCCCGGGATATTTCTCCAGGAATTCCGGCAGGCGGGGCAGCAGGAAGGCCCGCGTCAGCGTGCCATGAGCGTCAATCCGCAGCGCACCCGCCGGTTCTCCACCGCGCAAGGCGCTCTCTGCCTCGTCGATATCGGCAAGGATCGACAGACATCGCTGGTAATAGACCTCCCCATCGGGGGTCGGCGCCACATGACGCGTGGTGCGTTCCAGAAGGCGGCTGCCAAGTTCCCTTTCGAGCCGCCGGATCGCTTCGGTCGCCGTCGAACGCGGAATATTCAGATCGGCCGCCGCAGTCGTGAAGCTGCCGCGGTCGATAACCCGGACAAGAAGGCGCATTGCGTCGAGGCGATCCATGATTGTTCGAGATATCCGAATTTACTTGCCGGTAAAAGGGGGATTATCCCGTTGCCAAGCCTCCTTATCTCCTTCCCAGCCAATGGAGGTCAAGAATGAGACTGAAAGACAAAACAGCAATCATCACCGGCGCCGGCAAGGGCATTGGGGCGGCAATTGCCCGCAGACTCGCCGATGACGGCTGTGCCGTCGTGGTGAACTATGCACGCGACGAGGCCGCGGCACGCCAGGTCGTGCAGGACATCGAAGAGGCGGGCGGCAAGGCGACCGCGGTGCAGGCCGATATCGGCAATCCGTCCGGCATGTCCGCGCTCTTCAATGCCGCCGAGGCCGCATTCGGTCCAGTGGATATCCTGGTCAATAATGCCGGCATGATGCGGCTGTCGCCACTGGCCGACGCTACGGACGCGGATTTCGACGAACACTGCGCAGTCAATCTGGGCGGCACCTTCCGCGGCATGCGTGAAGGCGCTCGTCGGCTGCGCGACGGGGGGCGGATCATCAGCCTGTCATCGAGCGTGGTCGGATTCTATCAGCCGGGTTACGGCCTTTATGCCGCGACGAAGGCTGCGGTCGAGGCCATGACGCATGTGCTCGCCAAGGAGCTGGGGCCCCGCGGGATAACCGTGAATGCAATTGCGCCCGGCCCGGTGGAAACGGATTTCTTCATGCGCGGCAAATCCGAGGAACTGGTCGCAAACATTACACGGATGATCCCGCTCGGCCGCCTCGGCCGCCCAGACGACATCGCCGATATCGTCGCTTTCCTGGCTGGAGCCGAAAGCGGCTGGATCAACGGACAAACCATTCGCGCCAATGGCGGCGCGGTGTAACCCCTCCCCTGCAATCGAAGGAACAAACCCATGCCTTTCGCGAACTACAAATTGCCTGAAGCCGCGCTTTCGAGAGCGCAAAAGGAAGATCTCATTCACAAGACGACCGAGCTGATGATCAGCTATTTCGGGGAGGTCGTACGGCCTAACACGATGGTCCTGATCGAGGAAGTGCCCGACGGCGGATATGGGCGCGCGGACGAGGTCTTCATCGTGCCGGAGGAATACCGGGCCAAGGACTGACGTTTGCGGCGATGCCCGAAGCGGATATCATTGCGTCCGCTTCGGGCCGATTTTCTCGCTTAGAACCGATCCTTGAGGTCCCGTTGCAGAGCACTCCGCACCAGGTCGACCAACTCGGAATGGATGTCGGCGCGAGAACGGTCGCCGGCGTCCTCGCAGATCGGATCGATCTCCCCCACCGATTTCAGAAGCTCGACGGCCCCTTCCTTGCATTGCGGCAGAAAGCTGAAATGGTTGGCGTCGGCAACGGAGGCATAAGTTCCCTTGGGCGTCAGCGATGACAGCCGATCGGCGATGACAGCCTTGGGGACTGTTCCAGGGCTGCCGAGATTGATGAAATTCATCGGGGTCGTGATTTCTTTCAGGCTCTGCTCGTCATAGGCCTGCGCCAGACCCGGATCGATCAGGACGGCCGATTTGACGCGAGGATCCCTGTTCGACTGCTCGAAACGTGCTTTATCGATCGTCCGCAAATCGACCTTGCCGACTTGCACCTCCTTGTCATCGACATAGGCCCTTCCGCCCTTGTACCAGGCGCAATCCCATTTCGTGTAGGTGTCACAGTAGCGGGCATATGCTTCGAGATCGGCGCGGGCGCCCGCAAACTCCATCGCGGCGGTGCCCCCCAGCGAGAAGCCGACGACGCCGATCCGATCGGCATCGATGACGGCGCCCCACTGCGGATCGGTGGTAAGGCTGTCAAGCAGAGCGGAGAGATCCTGCGTGCGCTCCCACACTTTCGGCGTATCGGCCGGCGTCGAGTCGCCGCTGGTGGTGCCGGGATGATTGGGACCGGCAACAATAAAGCCCGCCTTGGTCAATTCCGTGGCAAGCCAGCTCATGCCCTGAATGCGCCCACCCGACCCGTGCGACATAACCACCAGTGGAAACCGGCCTTGGACAGGCGCCGCGTCGTGCACGGCTTTTGCTCCCTTGAAAGCCTGATTGTCGCCTATAAGGACGGGCTTGCCGCCGGGTTCGGCGGGATACCAGATCGTTACCGCGAGATCCCGCCCGCGATGGGGCGCGGCAACGCTGATCTCACCTACGCCGACTTCATCGGCCTGCGAGGGAATGGTGAATGCGGCGGTGAACAGGACTGCGGAAAGAATATGCAAGGAGTTCATAGGCGTTTCTCGCTTGTTGAAGGACCGGATGAATATTGCAAAGCCTGTGTCCGCCCGCGTACTCGATCGCGATCGAGGTCGTACCTGATCGCGATTTAGGTCATTATTTCCGAGTCCATCGCCGGTTTTGAGAAGATACCTTGATCTTTATTCCGCTCCCCTTCGTCGTTGCATTGCTGCTCGTGATCCGCTTCCTTGAGATGTTACGCGGCCAAGAAGCGTCAAAAGGCAATCGGCCGTTCCTGGCCCTTGTCGGTCTCTGCGCCTTGCAGTCGCTTGCCGTCGGCTTGCGATGGGGCTACGGAATCACCGAACTGCGGTATGTGCTGCCGGTGCTTGCAAGCTGCCTGCCGCCGCTGGTGCTGGCGAGCTTCCGTAGCCTGATCCATCGCGAAGAAGCGCAGGCCGGCATTGCCGGCTGGTTTCATATCTTGCCGCCGATCCTGATCATGATGCTCCTGGTAGTGGCTCCGGGGCTGATCGATCTTGCCCTGATCGTGCTGTTCGTCGGATACGCGCTTGCCGTGTTGAGCCTGGGCAGGACCGGTCCCGACGCCCTGGACGAGGCGCGCCTCGACCGCGCCCTCTCCGCACACCGCGCGCTCGTCATTGCCGCCGCAGCGCTCTGCCTGTCGGCGCTGTTCGATCTTGCCGTTTTCATGGATTTCGAATGGAGCAAGGGGAAAAACGTCGCCCTGATGGTGAGCAACGCCAATCTTCTGGGTCTGCTCCTTCTGGGCCTGACCGCTACCGTGGCAGTCCGCGCGCAGGCCCTCCCCGAGCCCGCCGCGAATTTGGGCGATGCCGCTAACCTCGCGGCGCAGGATCGGGAGATTCTCAAGCGGATCGATCATCTGTTGGCCAATGAAAAGCTGTCCCGTGACGAAAACCTGACATTGTCGCGTCTGGCGCGGCGGGCGGGCGTGCCGGCCCGGCAGGTATCGGGTGCGGTCAACCGGCTCGCCGGCAAAAACGTCTCACAATATATCAACGACTTCCGGATTGCCGAAGCCTGCAGGCTGCTCCGCGAAACCGACATGTCCGTGACGGCGGCAATGTTCGAATCCGGCTTTCAGACGAAGTCGAATTTCAACCGTGAGTTCCGGCGGGTGACGGCCATGAGCCCGGCTTCATGGCGCGAGAAAAGCCAGCCGTCGTGATCACTCGTCGCCATAACGAGAACTATGTCTCCCCATTCAGAACGGCAAGGCTCTAAGTCCGGAGCTGATGGATTGTCTAGCTACCCCAAATTTTTCTCATGGCTCTTCCGAGATATCGTCGTTTGTTCATGGTCTTTCGGCCACGTATATCGGCCGTCTTGCTGCGGCTTCCTGCCAAGCGCAACCCGTCAGACGATCAAGGGAGGATTCATCCGCCATGAGAAAAACTTTCCTTTCCGGAGCTGGGATTCTCACCGCGGCATCGCTGTTCTTGGGCGCCAACGCCCATGCTGCCGACAGCGAGGCCGAAATGGCACGTGCCGTGGAAGCAGCGGTCCGGCCCATCATGGAAAAATATGAGGTGCCGGGCATGGCGGTGGCGGTCACCGCGGGAGGGGAGCATCACCTGTTCAATTACGGCGTGGCGTCCAAGGAAAACGGTCGCAAGGTTACCGACGATACGCTGTTCGAGATCGGGTCGATCAGCAAGACCTTTACCGCCACCCTCGCCTCCTACGCCGAAATGAGTGGAAAGCTGTCCCTCTCCGACAATGCGGACAAATATCTGTCGGCGCTTGCCGGCAGCAGCATCGGCAGATCCAGTCTTCTCGATCTTGGAACCTATACGGCGGGCGGCCTGCCCCTGCAATTCCCTGACGATGTGACGGACCGGGAGACGATGATTGCCTATTACCGGAACTGGCGTCCCCTTTATCCCGCCGGCGCCTACCGGCAATATTCGAACCCTAGCATCGGCCTTTTCGGCTATCTCGCCGCCCGCAGCATGGGCGAGCCTTTCGACGATCTGATGGAGCACAAGCTCTTTCCCATGCTCGGCCTGACCCGGACCTATATCCAGGTCCCGCAAGATCAGATGCGCAACTACGCCTTCGGCTATTCGAAGAACGGCAAGCCGACCCGGGTGTCACCGGGCGTGCTGGATTCGGAAGCCTATGGCGTGAAGACCACCGCGGCCGACCTCATCCACTTCATCGAGACGAACATCGACGGCACGAAGCTCGATGCAACGCTGCAACGCGCGATTACGGCAACGCACACCGGATATCACAGGATCGGGGACATGACGCAGGGGCTGGGATGGGAGTTCTACGCCTGGCCGGTTACCCTCGATCGGCTTCTTGCCGGCAATTCCTTCGAGATGCTCCGCAAGCCGGGCAAGGCGACGAGGCTCGATCCGCCATTGCCGCCGCGAAAGGACATCCTCATCAACAAGACCGGCTCCACGCTCGGTTTCGGTGCCTATGCGGCCTTCGTTCCCGCCGGGAAAATCGGCGTCGTGATCCTGGCGAACAAGAGCTATCCGATCCCGGCCCGGGTGGAAGCCGGATACCGCATATTGAAAGCGCTGGACAGCCAGCCAGGCGGCGCGCCCGCCCGCTGAAGCCCTCCTCACGTCTGAAGACGAAGAAGCCCGCCACGCACATTTCACGCGCATGGCGGGCTTGTCTTGGTCCAGGCGCCGCGCATTCCAAGGCCGCGCGACGCTGCTGCTTACTTTTGATCCGGCAGAGTGAAGGCAACGACCTGATCGCTCACGCGCGGCGTCAGGATGGAATTGCCGCCCGCGACGAAGACCACATACTGCTTGCCCTTGTAGGTGTAGACGGCGGGCATGGCGACGGCCGGAGCATCCACCAGCGCCTTCCATACCTCCTCGCCGGTCTTGACGTCATAGGCCCGGACCTTGGAGTCCATCGAGGCGCCGATGAAGACGAGGCCGCCCTTGGTGATCACGGGTCCTCCGATGGTCACCGACCCCCAGGAATCGGGCATGTAGAAGCCCCATTGCTGGACGGCGCCCATCGGCTTGCGCCACAGGAGATCCCCGGTCTTCAGGTCATAGGCGGAGATTTGGCCATAGGGCGGCTTCCAGCAGGGCATGCCGATCGGGTTCAGGAAGTTCAGCAGCTGGAAGCCGTAGGGGCTTCCCCGCATCGGCGAATAGCCGCCTGCCGACTCGTTCGCAGCGCCGCTTAGGATCTTCTCATAATCGGCGCGCGGGATTAGCTTATAGATCTGCGGCACCAGGGAGTGATTGATGATATAGGTCTGGCTCTCGGGGTCCACCGCGCCGCCGCCCCATTCCGCGCCGCTGATGGTCGATGGATAGGCGATCGTACCCTTGAGGCTTGGAGGCGTGTACCGGCCCTCGTCACGGTATTCTGCCGCCTTCCGGCTGCAGTAACCGAAGCTCAGCGCATCGGCGAGCCAGAACACGCCAGGCCATTTATCCGCTACCAGCGGTTCGGGCCGCGCCACGTAGGGCTGTGTCTTGGACGCCACCTCGCCCGGCACATCGGAGGCAGGAACCGGACGCTCCTCGATCGGATAGACGGGCTCGCCAGTTTGGCGGTTGAGAACAAACAGGAAGCCTGTTTTCGACGTCTGCACGAGGGCTGGAATCTTATTCCCATCTTTCTCGATATCGATCAGCGTGGGCGCCGAATTGGTATCGACATCCCAGATGTCGTGATGGACGAGCTGCCGGCTCCAGACAACCTGGCCAGTGTCCGCGTTGACCGCCGTCACCGAAGTTGCCAGCGGGATGGGGTCAAGACGGTTGCCGCCATAGAAATTCGGACTCGGCGAGGAGACTGGCAGATACAGGAGATTGAGGTCTGGATCGACGGCCATGCTGGCCCAAACATTGGCTGTGCCGGTCTTCGGCTGCATCTCCTTGGGGATGGCGTCGAATGTCCATTCGAGCTCACCTGTCCTGGCGTTCAGGGCGAAGACCGTTCCCGGAGGATCAGCGCTATCCGTCCAGTCGCGGCCGGCCCAGCCGAGGAACAGCTTGTCCTTGTAGACAGTTGGCGGCTGGAGCAGCGAAAATGGAAAAATGGCGTTTACGGTATTCCATTTGTCGACATCAAGAATGCCATTCTCGCCGAAATCCGTGCATGGTTTGCCCGTATCAGCATCCACTGCATGGAGCTTGGCATCCATCGTGCCGATGTAAACGCGCTTCTGGCAAGGCTCTCCCGCAACCGGATTTTCCGCCTCCCAATAGGCGACGCCGCGGCTCTTCATATCGGGCTGGGTGAGCGCCTTGAGAAGCGCCTTGCTCTCATACCGCCACTTCACCTTGCCCGTATCGGGCTCGATGGCGACGATGTTGTAGAACGGCGTACCGACATAAACCGTGTCGTTCACGAAGAGCGGCGTCGCCGACCAGACCGACATGGGAATGTCGCCGCTGCCGTCGGATACGTCGCCGGTGTGGACCTCCCACGCCTTGGTGAGCTTGCTCACATTTTGCGGCGTGATCTGATCCGCCGGGGAATATTTCTGCGCCTTCAGATTGCCGTTGAAAGTCGGCCAAATGTTTTCATCGGCCTTTGCCGGGGCCAGCCCAAGCCCAGCCATCAAAGCGAGGCCTGAACACAGAGAGACGGTCCATTTCATGAGGTTGCCTTTCCTTTCACCGTGCGTGTGCTGCGGGTGGCCGGCGCCGCCCGCTGCATGATGGTCAGAAGCCAGCCGACCAGGCAGACCGCCATCGCGAGCAGAAGCCCGTTGCTCTCCAGGAGGTAGGCGGCCAGGCCGGTTCCGATAATTCCCAGCATCAACAGGAAGAGAAGCGTCCCGCGCAACCAGCCCCGCATCTTGGGCCAGATGGCGATCGCCAGAGCGGCAAGCAGGATCGCTGTGCTCGAGGCGATGACCAGGAGAGCGCCTCCCGTGCCGTTGATCCCGCTCGAACGCGAGGTGTAGGCGATAAGGGATAGGATGAGACCAGCCGCCGCCCCAAGGGCGATCAGGCCGGCACTTGTTGCCCGGCTCATTGTCGTCACTCCATGTCTTGGCTGAGAATCTTCACCGCCCAGCATTTCTTCGGTTCCGGAATGGCGCCGTGCCCTCGCATCAGGATCGCCGCCCGCCATCCATTGCCTTTATCAGCAAGTTAAAGGCTGATCATGAAGAAATACTTAAGTCAATACTGTAGGATTATTTGGTAAATCCATAGCAATATGATATATTATGATTTATATTTAATTCCTTGAAATCTCACCGGTTTCCGCTCCATGTAGAACTGCCGCTAATTGATACGCACATAGATGGATGTCGGCCCCAGGGCTTCATGGACGCAACCGGGATGATTCGGAGAATCATTGGCCGTCACAATAGAAAAGCCGAGATCATCGAAGCGCATTGCCCTGGCGCGGAAGCCCGGCGCGATCGCGCCCCAGGCAATTTGTCCGCAGCGCGTTTCAAATCCCATGGATCGCTCCCATTCTGGAACAATCGATCCGTGAAAACGGGCGAAGCTCGCTTGATTCTCCGAGAATTCCGCTCAAATGTCTCACTGATCGATACAATTGCTTTCGGAGACCTCGCATGCTGCATGACTTCAGCGATACCATCGCCTTTGTGAAGGTGGTGCAGGAAGGAAGCTTCACCGCCGCCGCCCATGCGCTGAAAACCCCCAAGGCGAGGATCAGCAGGAAGGTCCGGGAACTCGAGAGCCGGCTCGGCGCGCAGCTTCTGAACCGGACGACGCGGAGTTTGAGGCTGACCGAGGCAGGGTCGATCTACTTCCAGCATTGCGAAAAACTGGTGAAGAATATCGAGGATGCCGAGAATGCCGTCTCGGAACTGACGCAGCATCCGCGCGGCTGGCTCAAGATCACCGCGCCATATTGGCTGGGCACCAGAGCCCTGGTGCCCATCCTGAGCGAGTTCCGCCGATCCTATCCGGATATCTTCCCGCAACTGCTCCTCGGTCACGAAGTGACCGATATCGTCGCCAAGGATATCGATATCGCGTTCCGGATCTGGGATGGACCGCTCCCGGACTCCTCGCTTACGGCCAGGCGACTTGGCAGCTTGCGGATGGGTATCTATGCCGCTCCGTCTTATATCGAGCGCTGGGGCGCGCCGACTCATCCTTCAGAGCTGGCAGAGCATGCCTGCCTCGTCACGCAGGTCTACTTCGACAGACCATCCCATCTCTGGCCGCTGATCAGAGAGGGATCGCGCAGCGAATTTCCCATCCGTCCCGTTGCCGTTGCCGGCGATCCGGAAGGATTGCACGGCTTTCTCCTGGCAGGAGACGGGCTTCAATTATCGAACCACGTGCTCGTCAGAGCCGATGTCGCCGCGGGCAGGCTCGTTCGCGTTCTTCCCGATTGGTCGGGCCCTGAATTCTCGCTATATGCATTGAGGGCCGGCGGCCGGGTACAGCCGCCGAAACTCAAGGCGTTCATGGATTTTCTCGTGCCCCGGCTGGACCTCAAGGCTTGACCGCGATCAGCCGGCGGAAGCCGAATAATTGAGCGGCATCCAATCGAAATTCGTTTCGTCGCGGCGCACATGGCCGATGCCGGGGAAGGCGATATGGGCGCCCGCCACCATATATTTCTCGCGGGTAGCCTCCTCCAGCGCGACGGCGCGTGTCTCCACCGCCTTCTTCTGATCGACATCGAATTCGATGGCGATACCGGGCTCGTCGAACTGCAGCACGTCGCCATGCGTGATATCGCCCCAGAACACCAGCTTCTGCCAGCCATCCTCGATGACGATCGAGCTGTGTCCGGGCGTGTGCCCTGCCCGCAGGATGGAGCCCATGCCGGGCAGCACGTCGCCATTGTCGGCGAATGTCTCGACCTTGCCGGCATCGAGATAGGGCTGCAGGCTCTCATGCGCCTCGGTGAAATGCTGGGCCGGCGCCGTGGCGGGTCGCTCCGCCTGCGGCGTCTTGAGCCAGAAATCGAGCTCCCGCCTGTTCACCCGCACGGTAGCATTGGGAAACAGGCGATCTCCCTTGGCGCTCAGCCCGCCCGAATGATCGGTATGGATATGCGTGAGAACGATATCGTCAATTTGATCAGGCTGATAGCCCGCTGCTTTTAGATTTCCGATGAGCTTTCCCAATCCCGGTCCGAGATAGGCGCCGGTGCCCGCATCGATGAGGACCAGCCGGTCTCCCATATTCACGAGGAAGGCATTGACCGAGACTTGCGTTGGCGTGCCCAGGAACGCAGCGGCAAGGGCCGATTGGGCATGTGCTTCGGTCGTATTGGCATAGAGCTCTGGCAGAGGCAGCGGAACCGTTCCATCCGACAACGCCGTCACCTCGAAACGGCCGAGCCGCAGCCGGTAAAATCCGGGCGCCTGGGATGCCTGGAACGGTGCTTTTGCGAAAGCCGGGCCAAAGCTGCTCATGCCCGCTCCCATCGCGGCCAGGACGGCGGCACCCTGCAACAGGCTTCTACGTGTATACATCTGCGATCTCCCGGATGAACCGTTTTCATTGACCCAAAAGAAGCATTGGGCCTGCAACTGCATCTAAATCGGGATGGAGGCGGCGATTAGTGCGGGTCTGCGATAAGGATTGTTCTTCTGAGAGATACAATAACGGCCTTTACAAAGACTGCGACGCATGGATCGCACACAGGCTCCGGCCGCCTCCTTGTCTCGGACGCCCCGCCGGAAATTCATTTGAACAACTGCAATGAGTTTCACCGCTCGCGCGAAAATACCTCGTGCCATAAATACTCCCCCCGCACCCTGTGGAAAACATCTGCGGAGATCCAGAATATCTCCTTGAAACGATCTCAAGGAGAGGCGCGTGAAGAGTCCAACTAACATATGAATCTTCACCGGATTTATTAGGAGAAAGCAACTATGCAATTGAATTTTCGCGGTATGACCTTTTGATTCTCCATATTAGAAGCACCTCAAAAAATGAATTCTGTCATTTTATAAGAATTTTATGAATATTAAGGTTGTATCAGGAAAATAGCTAGTATAGCGATTTCTGGAAAAGTTCTTTTTCCTGATTCCTACTGTATTCGAATATGGACTGGCTGAGACAATGCAAGAATTTGCATTGAATGCGCGACGCGAGGGGATGATGCGGCATATCATTGGGGCTTCAATCGGCAATGTGGCTGATACCGATCTGCTTTCTTCCAGGGCCGGCTTACGGCAGCCGCGGCAGGCCCGGCTTCACGGCCTGAGGCAGAAGAGGCTCTCGCGCTTCTTCCGTGCGGCGCTGGCGACGGTTTCGGCGCGGGCACTCATGGTGGCAACCGCTGCAATACCCATCCCCGCAATGGCTGCTGATAAAATCTGGCAGGGTACCGGCGGCGGATCGGACTGGACGGTTGGCACCAACTGGAGTCCCAACGGACAGCCTGGCGCCGCCGATGATGTCAAAATAAAAGGCGTTCTTGCTAACGATGCGATCATCGGCGTCACCACTGGCGTCACGACGACGATCAACAGCCTTGCCATGGCCGCCGACGGTCAAAACTCCGGGCAGGCGAAGCTGACCATTCAGAATGGCAGCGTTCTCACGATCAACGTCAGTACCGCAGTCGGTGCCAATACGAACTCGACAACCCAACTTTTCGTCCAAGGCGCCAGCACGCTTATCTCTAAAGGCGATGCCAGTCTCGGCGGCACGGTTGGCGGCGGCACGGTGACGGTCGACGGCACGGGGTCGAACTGGCAGGTTCAGGGCGCCAACGGCCTGTTTGTGGGCAATAACGGCGGCATCGGCAAGCTGCAAGTCAACAACGGCGGCGAGGTCAACGTCACAAGGGATCTCTGGCTGGGCAATACCGCAAGTTCAAGCGGCACCATGAACATTACCAGTGGAAAGGTGCAAGTCGGTCGCGATATCCAGTTCGGTAACGGCGGCACCGCGACCGCGACGGTGGGAGGAGGCACTGGTAGTGCGACGCTGGAAGCGACGAATGTCACTTATCTCGGTAATACCAGCTCCGGTAAGATGACGGTCGACAGCAACGGCCATGTAACGTCCAACAACAATTTTCATATCGGATATCAGACAGGCGGCCAAGGCGAACTGATCATTCAGAATGGCGGGGTCGTCACAGCTAAATCAGTAACGTCACTTATAAGGAATGGGGGAACCAGCGCCAAGCTGACCGTGACGGGCGCTGGGTCCACGCTGGAAACGCGTGAATTGCAGCGGTGGGGCACTACCGGAACGGCGCAGGCCACGTTCAATGGGGGTACCCTCAGGGCGCTCGGCGCGAGCACGAGCTTCATCGCCGGCTTCACCGGCACCGAGTTCAGTATCGGTGCCAATGGGATGATCATCGACAGCAATGGCTTCGCTGTGACGGCGGCGGCGCCGCTCACGAGTTCGGCCAATGGGGCATTGACGGTAAACGACTCCAGCACCACCCAGGCAGGCAATCTGACCCTCAGCGGCGCCAATACATTCGTCGGACTGACGGTGAATGGCGGCACGGTGACGGCTGGCTCCGCCACGGCATTCGGGCAGTCTTCCGGTGTGCTCACCGTCAATGGCGGCACCGCCGCTCTCAACAATAATAGCATGACCTTCGCCGGGCTTCGGAACACCAGCGGCACTGGCGGTACCGTGTCGCTCGGGTCAGCTACGCTGACGCTCAATCAGGCGACTGATACCAGCTATGCAGGTGCGATCACGGGCACCGGCGGTCTTACGAAGAACGGCACCGGCAAGCTGACACTGACTGGCAGCGCCACCTCATTTTCCGGCCAGTTGAATGTGAATGCCGGCGCCATTGCGATCAATGGCGGCTCTGTCTCGGCGGGAGAAACCCGGGTTGGAAGTAACGCCAACGGTGCAAACGGCACTTTAACGATTACAAACGGTTCCCTGACTACGAATGGCAGGGCGACTGTAGGCGGTTTGCAGTCCCCGGCTAACTACGGCACCGGCGTCGTTACCGTCGATGGCAGCGCAGGGGCAGCAAAATGGGAGATCACCGGCAATTTGTTTCTCGGTTATCAGGGCAACAACGCCTCCAGCCAGTTATCGAACGGCACGCTCAATATCATCAACGGTGGCATTGTTACGGTCGGCGGCTCTCTCCCTGTCGGCGATCTCAACAATGCGAAGGGCACGCTCAACATCCAGAGCGGCGGTCAGCTGACCAGCGGCGATTCAGCAATCGGCAATTTTAATGCCGGAGCCCAGGGGGAGGCGACTGTCACAGGCGCCGGGTCGAAATGGACGCTTACTGGCACCAACGCACTCGTCGTGGGAGGTGTGGGCACCGGCAAACTCACCATAGCTGATGGAGGCACGGTAACAGCGCCAAAGGGCACGATTGTTGGGAACGCCGGGAGCGGCGAACTTCACGTCAACGGCGGCGCAAATGGCAGCGGCACACTGGAAACGCTGTCGCTCGTGGGCGGCACGGGAACGAAGTCTGTGACGTTCAATGGAGGCACGCTGAAGGCGACGGGAGCGAGCACCAATTTCATTTCCGGGTTCACAGGTTCGCAATTTGAGATAGCGTCTGGTGGGATGGTTGTCGACACGGCCGGGTTTGATGTGGCGACGGCGGCGGGGAACGTGGTTTCCGGCGCGGGGACGCTGACGAAGGTGGGCGCGGGGACGCTGACGCTTTTTGGTGCGAACACATTTTCGGGCGGGCTGACGGTCAATGGCGGGACGGCTGCGGCGGGGGCTGCCGGTGCGTTCAGCTCGGGGCTTTTGACGGTCGCCGACGGTGCGAC
>NZ_JACHWN010000015.1 GCF_014191375.1 Mesorhizobium sp. RMAD-H1 | reverse complement strand
CCAGCCCATTGACCAAACCCTGATCAGAAAACCATACTCAGAGGTGGCTCACTTCTCGGTGGAAAAACCGGCTCAGTTCCGCGTGGAAACCAACAAAGGAGCCCCGGAAGCAGCGACGAGGGATCAAATGTGATTTGATCAAGTGCCTTTTGCAGATCGTCAGATGGCAATCGAACAATACGTTGTGCCCGAAGAAAATCAGCTAACCCCTCATGAATGAGCTCGACTTGCGTGCCCCGAACGCTAATGGCCTCGGCGTCGATCAGGCTTGCCAGGTTCTGCGGCCGATGCCTTCAGCCAATTCTAGACATGCGGCAATATCGAGAGGCTGCTTGACCGTTCTTTCGGCCAGACGCTCGAGAAAATCACGAAAGATCGCTTTGTCTACTATTGGGAATGGCTCCAACACCCGGTTGAGCCACTCCTTGTAAAGCAAGCTGATTTTTGTAGGAAATCGGTGATGCTGAAGATAATGTTCCGCCACCAAGCTGCCAAGCAACGGAATGCGACATATTTCCTGTAAGTGGGCGGGAAGCTTTAAGCGCTCGTTTCTGAACGTCGGCGGCGAAGCCATTTCGATGAGTGTAATGACATCACTCTCGCAAAAGCTCCCGAGCTTCACCAACGGCAAAGTCAAGTCCGGCAAGCAATTAGGTCGAGAGAAGACGACCAACCTGCTCTTTGGAAAGTCTCTGAGAAAGTTCCGCAGCTGCGAAGTCACCGCCGCACGCCTCGAGGTCGGCACGCGATCGAAGCCATCAGCGACAACAAATAGGCCGTTCAACTGAGCTTCTTGCCGAAGTCTG
Organism: Mesorhizobium sp. RMAD-H1; assembly: GCF_014191375.1. GTDB lineage: Bacteria > Pseudomonadota > Alphaproteobacteria > Rhizobiales > Rhizobiaceae > Paramesorhizobium. Next base: position 51,473 of record NZ_JACHWN010000015.1, on the reverse strand, counting down.
GCTGCACTGAAAGAGGGAGAGTGGGCGGCCACTCTTTTGAGCAGGTAAGGCTCCAATCCTTCATCCGCCAGATCCGGCAAGAACACTTCCACCGGAAGAGATCTTGCCGCGAGTTTCTGCTCAAGCGCGTCCAGCATGATCGCCTTACCAAGCAAGGTTTTACCATAGCCGGACGAGGCTGCGACGATAGCTCCGTCCTTCAGATCGGCAAGAGTGGATGCTTCATCAGTGTCGAAACGTTGCAGGGAAAATGATATGTGCCCGCATAAGTCCTTCCGGCACCTCTCGATCTCGCTACGTACATAAGTGGAAAGGTCCTGCGCGAGGGTCGCCAGATTCTTGAAACGAAGCTGGGCGGACAACGCCAATAACGCAGATCGCGATGCAATCGCTTCTATGTCCCCCCGCTTCTCGGCAAGTTGCTCAAGACTACAGCACAAAACAAGATCGGATTCTCCGATGATCTGAAGCTGCCACAACTCAAGATCGACACCATTGGTCAGGATGAAGAGAGGTGTCCGAAGGTTCTGCGCATAGGATTCCGCCTGATCTTTCCCCGCCTCAAGCTTCTCGCTTTGTTTCGACGACAATCAATGCCGTTTCGCGCGTATGGGGCAATTCCGAATAGACGACGAAGTCCGCTTCTGGCTTCCTGCCAGCCCGTCGGACCCGTCCTTCTTGAAATTCTACCGGATGCTTTGACCGGATATTGCTCAGTTCATGACCCAATTCGCGAAGAAGCGGCAAAACGAAACGCATTTCAACATCAGATTCGCTCGACAAATCGCTGTAAGTTGAGGTCCAGAAATCGCTCATGAGGTTTCGAAGGGTCGGCCGTATTGGTGTTCGAGGCTGCTGATTAGTTACGTCTAAACCGGCAACCAGCTATACTGATGCTTTGGCGCATAACAATGAGGACATCACAGCGGACGAGCTTCAGTGCTGAACCGAACAAGCCGCAGTTCCTGTCCTCGCAGATCGCAGGTTTCAGTAATTTCCGGTATATGCACGCTCATCTGGATAACTACCGATTTTTTGAAGCATTGTCACAGTTGTATCCTCCAAAGCCGTGATATGATGGTAGGCAATAATCAATCCCTCAAAATTAAATATCTAGCCGATCGAAGGGAGTGCCGCCAACGTTTTGAGAATAGCGGAAGACCTCACCAGATGAAGTCATACTTGACGATATGGACAAGGAGACATCGGGAGTATTATGTTCAAGAATCATCGGGCTCGAGATATTCCCTGCTTAATGAGGACGCATCCAGTCGATAGCAGAGCACGAGCAAATTGTGCCCGTCGGTCTTCAGCGGTGCAGGCACGCAGAATGTGCACTCATAAGCGCATTTTTAAAGATGACCTTCATACTGTGGCGCGCCATCTGCATGAAGAGGGTATGGAGATATACTTGGTTTGGACGAATGCGTGGCCAAGTTCTCAAGCGCCTGCTTATATGCGAAGGCGTAGTAGCTACAAGATTGCTCAAGCCCTGATCTCTGGCGACTTGGCGCGATGAACCGCTCTATCTTTGCCGGGAAGGGCCCGGAATGCTTCTCAATTATTGCTTGGAAGACGATGCCCATCGCGATTTCCGTTATTTTGGCGATCAACTGGTAGGAATTCTCCTGCTTCCGCATTTTTCTCGGCCTCATGCTGAACCGCTAGAATTGCGGGAGGCCAGTCGACAGGCGGTGGACGTTTCGGCATACCGAACGACCGCTCTGAATAGAGCGCGACATGGGATGGGTCGATAAGCATACTCTCCTGCAAATTATCGAACATCTGATACTCGTGGATATAAATCCAGTAGTTGATACCGTGCCTGTTGAGCGCTGTGTAGAACAGCATCACCAGCTCAAAATCTGAAAGTTGAGCCCTAAGCAGTTTTACATACGGCAGTTTGTCTTCGATGCCTTTTGACTCGTGGACAAACCGTAAGACATTGTAGAGATAACGGTAATAATGCGCGAGATCCTGTTGTCGGTAGCTCCAGAACTTATCATAGGCGCCTTGAAACCGCTCTTTTTCAGACGGGGCAACAGTGCTCTCGTAATCTTTTTTGAAATTATCAAAAAACTGGCTGAAGCAGTCACGCCCTTTGGTTTCGCGTGATTGCCTGATGATCTCGCCGTCTTCGGACGACATTCGCCTGCTGTAATGGAGGTCGATGGAATTCACGATAGTATTGTGCAGGGTCAACATTTGAAAGAACGTCGACTCAAAATTCTGACGGTCCGTGGCTTTAATCTGATTCTCCAACGCATCAGCCGACCTTATGAGTTCGGCGCGGGTCTCACGCAGCTCCGCCTGCTGGAGCACAATCGTAACTAGCAGTCCCATAAAGGTGAGGAACGTCAGCAAAGGGTTTAGCGTACCTCCGAAGAAGTCGCCGAATTGTCCGGCATCTACTCCCACCGCAGCGATGACGATCGCCACCAAAAAGATAACCGCCGTGACTCCGACTGCGACAGCGAATAGAGCGTAGAGACTATCCGTAGACCCCCTATCGGCCGGTCTAACAATGGATTCGAAAAAGTTTCGCACCTACGCCCCCATGCACAGATTCAGAGCTTATCGGGTGCAATTATTCATTGCAAATTCAATCGACGCCGACTTCGTTTCAGCAGTAGAGTGGCTTTATGGCCCGTCGGAATTGAGGACCGTCGTCAAACGCAATTGGGCTCGTCTGCGCTCGCCGAAGGAATGCAGAAACAAGTGTCCTGTTCGCGGCCTTGATCTCGACATTCATTCTCAAGGAGGACTTCGGCGACTTCTCCGATGGTTACTACCTACACTACGGAGCGCCACCAAAATCTGAGCAATTACGCCGAGAAAATTTCCAGAACCAATTGCTATCTCTCTCAAAAGAGAAAGCCGTTGGTGACGATTACGCCAACTTAGAGAGCAGCGTGCCTGCCGTAGAATGCGCATAAGATTAGCGGCCCACCTTTAGTGCGTCTAGCAAATCTGCCCATTCCTGCATCAGTGACACCCGCTGTCCCCAATAGGTGGCGCGGTTGTAGGTCCGCCGAATGGCGTTCTTGTCCTGATGCGCCAGGACCGCCTCAATTACGTCTGGATCGTAGTTGCGGGAGTTAAGGATGGAACTGGCGGTTACCCGAAAGCCGTGGGCGGTTACCTCGTCCTTGCCGTAGCCCATACGCCGCAGCGCGACATTCATAGCGTTCTCCGAAAGCGGACGCTTGGTCGAACGGATCGAAGGAAAGACCAATCCGCCGTACTCAGAGAGCGGCCAGATCTCTTCCAAGACCAGAAGCGCCTGCTTGGATAGCGGCACATCGTGCGGAGCACGCATCTTCATACGCTCGGCCGGAATGTGCCAGACGGCCTTCTTTAGGTCGAACTCGTCGCGGGTCGCTCCTCGTACTTCCCCGGGGCGGACACAGGTGAGGGCGAGAAACTGGAGGGCCGCTTTGATGGTCGGCCAGCCGTCGTAATCATCGATCGCCACGAGGAGCTGGCCGAATTTTCTTTCATCAGTGATCGCGGCGCGGCCAGTGACTGTCGGCGGCTGGAGAGCGCCCCGGAGGATCAGGGTCGGGTCAGTCTCGGCACGGAGGGTGACAATCGCCAGCCGAAAAACACTCCCGATCACGCCGCGCAAACGCCGCGCCGTCTCTCTTCGGCCGCTCTTCTCGATCTTCTGGAGGAGCTGGAGAATTTCCGCCGCAGTGATCTCCTTGATGGGACGCTTGGCGAGCGGACTGGCCAGGTCTTCGAGGAGCCACTTGGTTTTGGTGACGGTGGCCGCCGCCTTCCGTTCCTCCATCCGCCCAATATATTCTTCGGCGATCAGACCAAAGGTGGTGCGCGCTTCCGTGATGGCTGCGATCTTCTCCTCCTTGCGCTTTGTGGAGGGGTTAATGCCGGCAATAAGCAGCCTTTTGGCCTCATCGCGCTTTTCTCTCGCGCCGAGAAGCGACACCAGCGGGTATTTCCCGAAGGAGAGGATATTTTCCTTCTCGAGGTAGCGATAGCGTAATTGCCAGAGCTTGGAGCCACTTTTTTGGACGAGAAGATAGAGCCCGTCGCCGTCGGCGAGACGATACGGCTTATCCTTGGGTTTGGCGTTCTTGCAGGCGAAGTCGGAGAGCGGCATGGGTAACGGGCCTCCTGGGTATTGGGTAATGCCCAGATCGTTACCCATAAACTCATGCGTTGCAACGGTACGCAGTGGCCCGTCATGAGTAGCGAAAATCAGCTAACCCATTGATTTTTCTTGATTAGAAAGACGCCGTGAGAAGCTATGGGAAGGGGTAATGGTGCCCAGGGGCGGAATCGAACCACCGACACGCGGATTTTCAATCCGCTGCTCTACCAACTGAGCTACCTGGGCATCCTGCTCCGTCCAGACCGGTTGATCAGGCGAAGCGGCGGGGTTGGCAATCCGCCGGAAGCGCGTGGGTTATAGCATTTAATTCCGGGCTGTCCAGCACCGGAACGCGAAATTTTCATAGCTTTTTTCGGCGATGCCGAACAAAGCCAGCCAAGAGCCCGGCCCTCCCGATCCCGCCAGATAAATCTGGTGGAAAACACCGCAAACTTATTCAAACTGCGGTATTTTCACCCCAATTCCGTTCTCAATTTTCCTAAATCGAGAAGCAGAGGCGGATGGGTCATGGAGGGGGCAGGACAGCGGTGAAGACGGTCGGATGGGGTATTGTCGGCACAGGCGAGATCGCACGGCGCTTCGCCTCCGATCTGGCGTTCGCGCCCGGTGCGGTGCTTCACGCCGTCCATTCGCGCAACCCTGATAATGCCGAGGCATTCCGCGCCGAGACCCGCGCGCAAAAGGCCTATCACGACCTCGATGCCTTCATGTCCGATCCGCAGATCGAGGCCGTCTATATCGCCACGCCGAATTCGCTGCACCTGGCGCAGACACTGCGGGCGCTGCGCAACCGCAAGCCGGTGCTCACCGAAAAGCCCATCGCCCCCTCCTATCCGGAAGCCGAGGTGATCGAGCGCGAGGCACTGCGCCAGAAGACCTTCGCCATGGAGGCGATGTGGACGCGCTTCCTTCCCGCCGTGAAAGCGGCAAAGGCGCGAATCAAGGCCGGCGCCATCGGTGAAATCCGGAAAATTCGCGCCGACCTTTCCTATTTCAGGCCCTATGACCCCGAAAGCCGGTTCTTCTCGCGGGCGCTGGGCGGCGGCGCGGCGCTCGACCTCGGCGTCTATCCCGTCTCGCTGGCGATGTATTTCCTCGGCGAGCCGGAAAAAGTCTCCGGACGCTGGTTCAGCGCCAAGAACGGCGTCGACATACGCACCGAGATCACCCTGCATTATGCTTCGGCCGAAGCGGAGCTCTCCTGCGGCTTCGACCGCGACGGGTCGAATTATTTCCTGATCGAGGGCAGCGCCGGTGCGCTCCGCCTCGATGCGCCTTTCCTGAAAGCGCAGCGGCTCACGCTCTATTCGCCCACGGCGATGAAATCACCGCTCGTCGCGCCCTCCCCGCAAGGCGACCGCATGGCGGCGAAGCTCATTTCCCGCCTGCCCCCTCCCCTGGCGCGCCTCTGGGGCTGCCAGGTCGAGCATCATCCCTTCGAGGGCAACGGACTGCAGTTCCAGGCAATCGCCGTCATGGATGCGCTGCGCGCCGGTGAAAACAGATCCGCTGTCATGCCGCTGCAGGAAAGCGTCGCGGTGCTGCGCGCCATCGGGATCGTGCTTTCACGCTCCCCTATACATGAAATGCCCCCGGCCGCGTGAAGGTGCTGCGCAGCGTGTAGGGCTGGGGCAGTTCATGCGCATTGTTGAGCGCCAGCGCCAGCTCGGTCACATGCAGCGCGACATCGCCTGAGAAGAATGCCGGTATCCCGCTCCCGATCGATCGCGCCTGGGCGGCGATCCCGGCGGCGAAATCGATGCGCGATGGAAAGGCGGGCAGAGCGCCCTCGACTCCAAACCCCTTGTAGGACAGGCGCCGTCCCGGCGTCGGCTTCCATGGCAAGGCGCGTTTCACCTTGCTCTCGACCCAGTCGGCCACCCGCATTTTCAACTGTTTTCCTTCCGCAAGCCGCTCCAGATGCACGGCGGACCGATTGTCCCAGAGATCGCAAACCGTGATCGACCCGCCGTCCCCCAGAACCGTGAGCGAGCGGTCCCTCGGCGCGGCAAGACCACTGGTCAGCCGGGCGACGACGCCGGAACGGAAGGTGATGCAGCCGACGGAAAAATCCGGCGCCATGGTGATCTCCTCCGTCCCCGGCCCCTTGTCGGGAAAGGTGACGGCGGAAAACGCGGTGAGGCTCGCCGCCGGGCCGAACAACGAGACAAGCCAGGAAAGCGCATAGCCCGCATGCTCCAGCGTGCAGCCGATCTCGAATTCGTGCAGGCCCGGCCAGTGCGCGCCGGATCGGGAGCGCCACGTCTTCCATTTTCCCCTGAAAACGGGGGCGTCCTCCATCTGCGCATAGACGAGGCGCGGTATGCCGATCGCCCGGTCGCTCAGCGCCTTGCGCACCAGCCTGCTGGCGTCGCTCAGCGCATTGGCAGGCGCAGAGGTAAGCGTCAGGCCGCGCCGTGCCGCCAGTTCCACCAGTTCCTGCGCGTCCTCGAAGCGCATCGCCAGTGGCTTTTCGCAGTAGACATGCTTGCCCGCTTCGAGCGCGCGTTTGGATATGGCGTAATGGCTTTCCGGCGTGGTCAGGTTGACGACGATCGCGATCCCGGAATCGGCCAGCATCTCGTCAAGGCCGGCATAGGCCCGGGTTCCGTAAAAGGCGCAGAATTGCTTCAGCCTTTGGGGGTCGCGGTCATAGACGCCGGCCAGCTGCAGGGACGGGTGGTTCGGCAGGGTCGTCATATAGTAATCCGCGACAAACCCCGTGCCGATAATGGCGATCTTCATGATGTCATCCCCCCTTGCAGGGATTTCTTCCACCAACGCCCGTCTCCTGCAAGGATTTAGCCAAATCTGGATGAATGAAGCGTGAAAGCGCTTAGCGCTCGCCACTATCTGAGTTGTTGTCCGAATCGTCGCTATCGTCGGCCGATTCCACCGCCGGGATGACATAGGCCCCGGAGAGCCAGCGGTTGAGGTCGATGTTGCGGCAGCGCCGCGAGCAGAACGGGTAGTCCTCGCGGCTCGAGGGCTTGCCGCATTCCGGGCATGGCCGGGTGGGCCGCAGGGGGGTCACCTTCGCGCCGGGTGCTGCCGATATGTCTTTCTTGCCGCTCATGCCGTTTTTTAATGTTTGCCCGAGGTCCAGGTTCCGAAGACCTTATAGCCTTCACCGGTCAGAAGGCTGACCGTCTCGTGCAGCGGAAGCCCAACGACATTGGTATAGGAGCCGACGAGCTTGACGACAAAGCTGCCGGCAAAGCCCTGGATGGCATAGCCGCCGGCTTTGCCGCGCCATTCACCGGAAGCAAGGTAGCTGTCGAGCTGCTCCCTGGTCAACCGCTCGAAGCGCACGCGGCTCTCGACCAGCGTCTGGCGCACGCGGCCGTTCGGCGTGACGAGGCAGATGCCGGTGAAGACCTTATGCGAACGTCCCGAGAGCAGGCGCAGGCACTCCCTCGCCTCGTCCTGGATCTCGGCCTTCGGCAGGATGCGCCGCCCGACCGCGACGACCGTGTCTGCGGCCAGCACATAGGCCCCGGCGAACTTGTCGTCCGTCTTCAAGCGCTCTGCGGCTTTTTCCGCCTTCTCGCGCGACAGGCGGCGCGCCAGCGAGCGCGGATGCTCGGCGCGAAGCGGCGTCTCGTCGATATCGGTCGGAAGGAGATGATCCGGTTCGATCCCCGCCTGCCCCAAAAGCTCGATCCGGCGCGGCGAGCCGGAAGCAAGGACAAGCTTTTGCTGAGCGCTCATAAAAATCGCGTCCCTTCGGGAACGAACGGAAAACGGACTATTTGAAACGATAGGTGATACGACCCTTCGTCAGGTCGTAGGGGGTCATCTCGACCAGCACCTTGTCGCCGGCCAGAACGCGAATGCGGTTCTTGCGCATCCGGCCAGCGGTGTGGGCAATGATTTCATGTTCGTTTTCGAGCTTCACCCGGAACATCGCGTTGGGCAGCAGCTCCGTCACGACACCCGGAAATTCGAGGACTTCTTCTTTCGCCATACGTATCCTGTTTCTTCTCTTGGCCGTCCCGCTCATGCGGACGGGCTGAATTTGCGCGGAACCTATATGATTAGAGTTCATTTGTGAACAACGGAAATCGGCGTAATTCGGTACACTATTTTATACCGAAGCGCTCGGCGATGCGCCGCTTGAGACGTTCGCGCACGTCCCGATAGGCATTGAGGATCTGTTCGCGGGTGCCGCGGACCAATGTCGGATCGGGCATCGGCCAATATTCCACGTCAACGGAAAAGCCCCGCATGCGCTCCAGAACCTTGTGGTGGGCCAGCGGCGTCAGCGTGACCACCAGGTCGAAATAGCCGTCTCCCAGCTCCTCCAGTTCCTTCGGCTGGCGTTCGGCGAGCGACAGCCCCTCCTCCGCCAGCACGGCATCGACAAAGGGATCGCGTTCGCCGCGCTTCACCCCCGCCGAAGCGAGATAGACCTTGCCCGGAAGCATATGCCGGGCCAGACACTCGGCCATCGGGGAGCGGATCGCGTTCATGCCGCAGACGAACAGGATCGAAGAAGGCGTGGCAGGAGCGCTGGGCGGCGCGGCCACCGCGCCTGGGTCATCCGTTTTTCCAGCCTCGTGCCCTCTCAAAGCCGTCTTCAGCCCCGCCAATGCAGCACGCAGACAAGTGTAAAGAGACGGCGTGCCGTGTCGAAATCCACCTCGATCTTGCCGCTGAGCCGCTCCTTCAGCGTCTGGGAACCCTCATTATGCAACCCCCGCCGCCCCATGTCGATTGCCTCGATCTTGCTCGGCGTCGCGGAGCGGATGGCCTGATAATAGCTCTCGCAGATCATGAAATAATCCTTCACCACCCGCCTGAACGGGGCGAGCGAAAGGATATGGGTGGCGACCTCCTCGCCGCTTTCACGCGTGATGGCGAAGATCAGCCGCGATTCGATCAGCGAAAGCCTCAGCTTGTAAGGGCCGCCCACCTCATCACCCACGGGATAGAAGCTGTTCTCCTCGATGAGATCGAAGATGGCGACGGCGCGCTCATGCTCGACATCCGGCGTGGAGCGTCCGATGGATTCGTCCAGTTCCACATCGATCAGCCGGGCTTTCTTGTCGCCGCCGGATGCCATATCGCCCTACAAGTTCAGTCTTATGGCGACGGACCTGCCATGCGCGTCCAGACCCTCGACGCGGGCAAGCTCGATGGCCGCCGGGCCGAGCGCGCGAAGCTGGTCCGGTCCGAGCTTCAGGATCGAGGTGCGCTTGACATAATCAAGCACCGACAGGCCGGAGGAGAACCGCGCCGAGCGCGCGGTCGGCAGAACGTGGTTCGAACCGCCCACATAGTCACCGATCACCTCCGGCGTATATTTGCCGAGGAAGATCGCGCCCGCATTGCGTATATCAGGCAGCAGCGCTTCCGGATCGGCCACCGCCAGTTCCAGATGCTCGGCGGCGATGCGATTGATGAGCGGCACGGCCGCCCTGAAATCCTTCACCAAGATCACCGCGCCGAAATCGCGCCAGCTCGCCGAAGCGGTCGCGGCACGCGGCAGTGTGCGCAACTGGCGCTCGACGGCTTTCTCCACGGAGCGCGCGAAATCTTCATCGTCGGTCATCAGGATCGATTGAGCGGCGGTGTCGTGCTCCGCCTGCGCCAGGAGATCAGCGGCGATCCAGTCCGGATCATTGTCCCGGTCGGCGACGACCAGCACCTCCGACGGCCCGGCGATCATGTCGATGCCGACGGTGCCGAAGACCAGCCGCTTCGCCGCCGCGACATAGGCATTGCCCGGCCCGACGATCTTGACGACGGGCGCGATCGTTTCCGTCCCATAGGCCAGAGCGGCAATCGCATGGGCGCCGCCGAGCCGGTAAATCTCGGAAACGCCAGCCAATCGCGCCGCCACCAGCACCAGCGGGTTCAGCACCCCGTCGGGCGCCGGCACCACCATGACGATGCGCTCCACCCCGGCGACCTTTGCCGGCACCGCATTCATCAGCACCGAACTCGGATAGCTCGCCGTGCCGCCCGGCACATAGAGGCCGACGGATTCGATCGCCGTCCAGCGGGAGCCGAGTTCGACGCCAAGCGCATCGGTATAGCGATCATCCTCAGGCAATTGCCGGCTGTGGTGCGCGCGGATGCGGTCGCGTGCCAGTTCCAGCGCCTCGACCGTCGCCTTGGGCGCCGCGGCGACCGCGGCATCGATTTCGGCCGCCGTGACGGCGATCCCGACCTTTTCCAGATCGATACGGTCGAAACGCCTGGAATAATCGATCAGCGCCTTGTCGCCTCTCTCGCGCACGCCGGCGATGATCTCGCGCGCTGCGCGGTCGACATCTTCCGAAGCCTCGCGCTTGCCGGCGAGAAAGGCGGCGAATTTCGCCTCGAAATCAGTATCGCTTTGTCTGAGCGTCTGTGCCACGCCGCAAATCCTCAACTACAAATGTCACTATTCAGGCGTCATGCTCGGGCTTGCCGCGCGCTTCCCAGGCCGGGCCGAGATCGGTGAGCTTGGCCTCGATGCATTCGACATCGAGCCTGATGGCGGCATCACCCGAAAAGATGAACTCCACCACGCCGGCCGGCGCCTCGCCGGGCAGGAAGCGGAGCGCCAGGAGGGAGAGGACGTCGTCCTTGCGGCTGCGGTCCACGCCATGCACCTTGACGGCGGTCACGCAGTCGAAATGCAAGACCGAACGGCGTCGCTCGAAGGTGCGCCTAGCCGTGCGGCCTGACGCGGCGCGCTCCCAGACAAAACGATTGGCGACCGCGACGAAGCGCTTTTCCTGCCGCAGATAATCGAGATCGCCTATTTTCAGCACCGCATCCTGGAGATGGGCCGAGATGATCTGCAGATCCTCGTCGTCGAGCGCTACAAGCTTGAGCATTTCCATTGGCTTCATTCCATGAAACAGCGGACGCCCTTCTGTTAGGACGTCCGCAGGCTCAGCGCAACCGACTAGAGCATTTTGCAGTCAGGTGGAATCACCTGACGTCCGCATAAATGCGGCAAGACAAACGGATAGAGCGGCAGCGCGAGCGAATGCGAGCGCATCCCGCTCTAGGAGAGATGTTGTTATCCGCTGACACGCTCCACAACCGCTCCGCAGCCCGAAAGCTTCGCTTCCAGCCGCTCGAAGCCGCGATCGAGATGGTAGACGCGGTTGACCACCGTTTCCCCTTCTGCCGCAAGGCCGGCGATCACCAGCGAAACCGAGGCGCGCAGATCCGTCGCCATGACGGGCGCGCCCTTCAGCCGCTCCACGCCCTCGACCGTCGCCACCTGGCCGGAGAGCGAAATCTTGGCGCCGAGACGCGCCAGCTCCTGCACATGCATGAAGCGGTTCTCGAAGATCGTCTCGGTTATGCGCGAGGTGCCCTTGGCCTTGGTCATCAGCCCCATGAACTGTGCCTGGAGGTCGGTCGGGAAGCCGGGGAACGGATCGGTGCGCACATCGACCGGATGGATGCCGTGGCCGTTGCGCACCACACGGATGCCCGTATTGGTCTCTGTGATTTCGGCGCCCGCCTGGCCAAGCGTCTCCAGCGCGGAGGAAAGCAGGCTCGCCTGCGCGCCTTCCAGCAGCACGTCGCCGCCCGCCATGGCGACCGCCATCGCATAGGTGCCGGTCTCGATGCGGTCCGGGATGACGCGGACGCGCGCGCCGGAAAGGCTGTCGACGCCCTCGATGCGGATCGTGCTGGTGCCGGCGCCGGTGATATTGGCGCCCATGGCGTTGAGGCAATCGGCGAGATTGACCACTTCGGGCTCGCGCGCGGCATTGGAGATGACCGTCTCGCCCTTGGCAAGCGTCGCCGCCATCATCAGCACATGGGTTGCGCCGACGGAAACCTTGGGGAAGGTGTAATGCGTGCCGATGAGGCCCTTCTTCGCGTTCGCCTTGACATAGCCGTTCTCGATGTCGATCTCGGCGCCAAGGGCAGCCAGGCTTTCGAGGAAGAGATCGACCGGACGCGTGCCGATGGCGCAGCCGCCCGGCAGCGAAACATTGGCACTGCCCATGCGCGCCAGAAGCGGCCCGATCACCCAGAAGCTCGCCCGCATCTTGGAGACGAGCTCATAGGGCGCGGTGGTGTCGACGATGTTGCGCGCGGTGAAATGGATGGTGCGCGAATAGGCGCCGTCCTGCCGCTCGCGCCGGCCATTGACGGAATAATCCACGCCATGATTGCCGAGAATGCGGATGAGCTGCTCGACATCGGCCAGATGCGGCACGTTTTCGAGGGTCAGCGTGTCATCGGTCAGGAGCGACGCGATCATCAGGGGAAGCGCCGCGTTCTTCGCACCGGAGATTGGAATGACACCGTTGAGCTTGTTGCCGCCGACGATTTTAATGCGATCCATGTTTATCCACTTTCACGGGATCAGCGCCCGGTTTCAATCACTCCCGAGGGAGCCGGTTCATCTAGACGAACGGTGCGATGGCTTCAAGGAAGCAGCAAGCGCCATCCGCCGTATCTTCATACCCCAATTGACGCGTACGCATTATTCCATATCGGTTCTTGACGGTTTATTGACGGGTTTGGAAGCCGCTTCTATGCCGTCCGCCCTGTCATCCGCATCACCGGCGCGCCGCGCGCGGGCCTGCGCCTTGCGGCGCGCGAGATTCGCCCGCAACTGTTCGGCAAGCCGCTTTTTGCGCTCTGCCGTCTCGCGACCCCTCGGGTCCTGACCGGATTGCCTGGAATTCTCGTTCATCCTGCCGCTTTCTTACATCAGGATTGGTCCGAGGAAAAGCGCGCGGGAAACACGCCTGTGGAGGATTCGCACAATATGCAAAAAGAATCCCGATTGCTTGCTTGCGGTTTGCGCAATGTTGTGGCAAAAGCCGCCGCATTCGCGACGATGCTGCGGTAGCTCAGTGGTAGAGCACTCCCTTGGTAAGGGAGAGGTCGAGAGTTCAATCCTCTCTCGCAGCACCATTTTCCGGCCTGGACAAGTCCTTTCCCTCCCTGCACAGACATGTATCGGCTCCTCCAAGAGCCCATAAGGTTTTTCGCAGTATATCCCCATCAAGGCCCCTCGATATAAGCTGAATAGAACAGACCCGTTGATAAAGTCCTCCCTTTGAACAACAGAAATATTTAATTTTATATCTATACTCCTCACATCAAAGTGTACTGGAGTTGGAAAAATGAAATATTATGGAATAAAATTGACCAGCTTTCCATTCCATAAGCTGGTATCCGGATCGGCGCTGGTGATATTGGCATCTGTCGGCGCATCATCTGCAGCCCACCAGCCATCTTCCAACTACCTCGATACACGCACTTACATCGATGACCGCAGTTCGACGGTGAGTTTGCTCCATTCCTACTACAATGCCATCGCCCGGCAGGAATATCTTCGCGCCTTCAGCTACATTGAACACGGCGCCCAGCCGCCCACCGCGGAAGAATTCCAAAAATTTGCCGACGGATATGACCATACCGTCTCTGTCAAAGTGAAAATCGGCGAAGAAAATGGCGACGGCGGCGCGGGAACAGTCTGGTATTGCTTGCCTGTTGCCCTCGAGGCGACCCTCGATAATGGCAGGAAGCAGGTTTTCAGCGGTTATTATCAGTTCATGCAGGAGAGCGCCGCCGCTCAGCAGATGTGGCCGTTTGTTCCCTTGATGATTACGAAAGGCGATCTGCAATTGTCACACAGGCCGTTTGAGGAAAGCGTTCCCGCAAGCTGCAACCCTGATCCCTGAAAAGGCGCATCGAAACCTAACAGGTCCCCTCGGCCACATCCCGGCCCCAGCGAACAGTTTCAGCAACGACAGGTTGATTTCCCCGTCCGATTTGCCTATACGCCCGGTGGCAACTGCTTGGGGGATTCGATGAAAATCACGCTCTCCGTCCGCGAGATGATCGCGAACGCTTATTCTCTTGGCGACTTTTCGGCAAGGCTGGACGACGGCCGGCCGATCACCGCCTTTGACGACGATAACATCTGGATCGATGGCGAAGCGTTCAGCCTCACCGAAGAATGGCTTGATCGCAAGGTCGAGATCGAGCGTAGCCGGCCTTGAAGGCTTCCCTCACTCCAGCCTTCGCCGGAAGAGCCATGAGGCGGCGCTGAGGGTGACGATGGCGATCAGCGCCAGGGGAATGGTGTTTTCCAGCACCTCGCTTGCCGGAATGTCGCGCAGGAACACGCCTTTGACGATCACCAGAAAATAGCGCAGCGGATTGATGAGCGTTATGGGTTGAAGCCAGCCCGGCATGTTCTCGATCGGCGTGGCAAAGCCGGAAAGCAGCATCGCCGGCACCATGAAGAGGAAAGCGCCGAGAATCGCCTGCTGCTGCGTCATCGACAGGGCGGAGATGAAGAGGCCGAGCCCGACGACGGCCGCGAGATAAACGAGCGCGCTGCCGTAGAGGAGCAGCAGCGAGCCGCGCAGCGGGATGCCGAAGATGAAGACGGCGGCAAGGATATAGATCGTCATGTGGAGCATGCCGATCATCATGGGCGGGGTGAGCTTGCCGATGAGGATCTCATGGGTGCGCAGCGGCGAGACCATGAGCTGGTCGAAGGTGCCGAGCTCGCGTTCGCGCGCGATCGACAACGCCGTCACGACAAGCCCGATCAGCATCGCGATGCTGGCGACCAGATTGGGCACCATGAACCACTGGAAGATCAGGTTCGGGTTGAACCAGTTGCGCGCGACGACGTCGATCTCCGCCGATGCCGCGCGCTGGCCCGCAGGCGTGTCGGCGGCCAGGCCTGTAACGATCTGGCTGAGATAGCCCGCGACGAGCTGCGCGGCATTCGACCGGCGGCCATCGAGGATGATCTGGATGTCGGCCGGCTGGCCCGCCTCGATGTCGCGCGAGAAGCTGGGCCCGATCTGGACGGCAGCGATCACCCGCTGCCGGTCGATCGCCTCATGGAGCGCGGCCGGGTTTTCCGTATAGGCGATCGAACGGAAGGTCGGCGTGCTGCTGGCGATCCTGTATACGAGCTCCTGCCCCCAGCGCCCTGCGTCACGGTTGAGAACCATGATGTCGACATTCTTCACCTCGAGCGTCGCGGCATAGGAGAAGACGACGAGCTGGACGATCGGCGGCCCGATCAGGATGAGCCGGCTCTTCGGGTCCCGGAAGACCGCGAGCAGCTCCTTGATGATCAGCGCCTTCAACCGGGTCCACCACATCTTAGCCGATCCTCTTGCGGGGTCGAGCGGGCGGCGAGGACGAAGAAGACCGCGCCGATGAGCAGCATGGCGGCGATGGCCTGCAGGAACATCGGCCAGATGTCGCCTGCGAGAAACACCGTCTGCAGGCTGGGAATCAGGTAGCGCGCGGCGACGATCGTTGTCACCCACTGGATGATGCGCGGCATCGAATTGATCTCGAAGAGAAAGCCGGAAAGCAGGAAAGCCGGCAGGAAGGCGGAGAGCAGCGCCAGCTGCGAGGCGAGGAACTGGTTCTTGGTGGCGGCCGAAATGAGCAGCCCCTGCCCCAATGCCGGGATCAGGAAAGTTGCGCTCAGCGCATAGAGCGCCAGGATCGACCCACGGAACGGCACGCCGAACAGGAAGACGGCGAGAAGCACGCAGAGCGTCATCGACGCCAGCCCCAAAATGAAATAGGGCAGGATCTTGCCGGCCAGAAGCTCCACCGCCGTGACCGGCGTCGCCATCAGCGCCTCCATCGTCCCGCGCTCCCACTCCCGTGCAACGACGAGCGAGGTGAGAAGCGTACCGACCAGGGTCATGACGATGGCGATGGAGCCCGGCACCAGGAAGAAGCGGCTGGTAAGCTGCGGGTTGAACCAGAAGCGCTGCTCCACATTGATGGCCGGGGGGCGGGCGGCGACCTCCGATCCGCGCACCGCCGCCCAGGTGGCCACGACGCCCCTGGCGTAATTCTGCACGAAACCGGCCGTGTTCGGGTCGGACCCGTCGACGATCACCTGGATCGCGGGTGTCGTACGCGCCGCATAATCAGCGGCGAAGGTCGCGGGGATGACGATGATGCCCCTTATCCGGCCGACGATCAGCTGCTCCTCGAATTCCCGCCGGTCATTGCCGTTCACGACGTCGAAATAGCGGGAGGCCTGAAAGCTTGCCGCCAGATCCCTGGTGATCGGCGTCGGGTCTTCCACCACCAGTCCGATACGGGTGCGGGTCGCATCGAGCGATACCCCGTATCCGAAGAGAAAAAGCAGGATCAGCGGCAGCACGAAGGCGATGAGGATGCTGCTCGGATCGCGAATGACCTGGTAGGTCTCCTTGCGCACCAGCGCGGCGAACCGGCGGGCGCGGTCGAGGCTCTGATTGGACTTCCCGGAACTCATGCCGCGGCCGCCTCCGCTTCGGATTCCTGCACCAGGGCGATGAATGCGTCCTCCATGGTCGGATCGGGATTGTCCCGGCTGGCGACCCGCGCCTTCAATTCATCGGGCGAGCCGAGCGCGATGGAGCGGCCGCGATAGATCAGGGATATGCGGTCGCAATACTCCGCCTCCTCCATGAAATGCGTCGTGACCAGCACCGTCACACCCTTCTCGACCAGCCCGTTGATATGCGTCCAGAACTCCCGCCGCATGATGGGATCGACACCGGAGGTCGGCTCGTCGAGGAAAAGCGCCTCCGGCTCATGCATGGCCGCGCAGGCGAGCGCCAGGCGCTGCTTGAGCCCCAGCGGCAGATCCTTCGCCGACATCTCGGCATGCGGCGCGAAGTCGAAGATCTCCGTCATCAGCGCGATGCGTTCCTGCTTGTGCCTGCCGCTCAGGCCGTAGACACCGGCGAAGAACGCCAGATTCTGGGCGATGTTCAGGTCGCCATAGAGCGAGAATTTCTGCGCCATGTAGCCGAGGCGGTTGCGCGCTTCCGCCGTATCGCGGCGCAGGTCAAAACCGGCGACGCGCCCCTCACCTTCCGTGGGCTTGAGCAATCCGCACAGCATCTTGAAAGTCGTGGATTTCCCCGCTCCATTGGGCCCGAGCAGCCCGAATATCTCGCCGCGGGGGATTTCGAAGGTGATATCATCGGCAGCCGTAAAATCGCCGAAGCGCTTGGTGAGCCCATGCGCGACGATGACGGGTTTGCCGCCGTCGGACGCCAGCGTGGCGGTGGCATCCGCCAGCTTCGACCTGCCGCCCGGTCCGCCGCCCAGCATGTCGACAAAGGCATCCTCGAAGCGCGGCGCTGCCTGCACCAGCCGGCCTTGCGTGCCGATCTCCTTCTCGATGGCGGGTTGCGCTCCTTCAGCGAGCACCAGCCGAATCGCCTCTCCCTGGATCACCCCGTCGACCACGCCTTTTTGATCGAGTATCCGGGCGAGGATGGGCCTGCGCCGGCCTGTCAGGCCGGTGAGCTTGAATACCCGGCCGTCCACGCGGCTGGTCAGTTCCGATGGAAGGCCGGTGAAGAGCAGCTTGCCCTGGTTGAGAAGGAAAACATTGTCACAAGCTTCGGCCTCGTCGAGATAGGCCGTCGACCAAACCACGCCGATGCCTTCCTTGGTCAGATCCTCGACCATCTTCCAGAGCTCGCGGCGCGAGATCGGATCGACGCCGACGCCCGGCTCGTCGAGCAGCAGAAGGCGCGGTTTCTTCAAGAGCGCGCAGGCAAGGCCAAGCTTCTGCTTCATGCCGCCGGAGAGCTTGCCGGCGAGGCGGCCGGTGAACCGCTTGAGATCGGTGAAGGTCAGCAATTCGTCATAGACCGATGGACGCTCCGCCTTCGGCAACCCCCTGAGATCGGCATAAAGGTCCAGATTTTCCTGGACGGACAGGTCCTCATAGAGGCCGAAGCGCTGCGGCATATAGCCGATAGAAGCCTGGATTGCCGCCGGGTTCTGCCTGGTGTCGAAACCCAGCACCTCGATCGCGCCGGTATCAGGCAACATCAGCCCGGTCATGAGGCGGATCAGCGTCGTCTTGCCCGCCCCGTCCGGGCCGACCAATCCGGTGATTTCCCCGCCCCTGATCACGCCCTCTATCGCATCGAGAGCCGGAGGCGCGCTCCCGAAACGCTTGGTGACATCTCTCAGTCGGACAAAATCGGCAGGCGCATGCGCCCTTGCGGCACCGGTGCTCATCGCCCGCCTCCGCCATTTTCCAGCGGAATGCGCACCGTCACCGGCATTCCCTGCCGCAGCCTCGGGTCGGCATCCTCGACGATGATCCGCAGCCGATAGACGAGATCCGTCCTGAGATCAGGCGTCTCGACCGATTTCGGCGTGAACTCGGCGACCGGCGAGACGAAGCCTACCCTGCCCCGATAAGGCTTGCCCGGCGCCGTGTCGGAGAACACTTCGACCCCCATGCCGGGATGCACCCGGCCGAGATCGGGCTCGGAGATATAGGCCCGCACCCAGACGGGCTTGGTCAGTGACAGCACATAGACGATATCGCTCGGCGAGACGATTGCGCCCGGCTCGCGCACCCGCGAGAGGACGACGCCATCGGCAGGTGCGGAAAGTTCCGTATCCGCAAGGGAGGTCCTTGCGGCCGAAAGCTCCGCTTCCGCCGCCTGAAGATTGGCGCGCGCCACCGCGATATCTTCCGGGCGGGTGCCTTCCTGCAGGAGGCGCAGAGCTTCCAACGCCGATTGCGAGCGGGCGGATGCCATGTCCCTGGCCGCCTTCGCCTGATCGACACCTGCCTGCGAAATCGCGCCGCCCGGCCTCAACTGCCGCGCCCGCTCGAACGCCTGCTCGGCATTCTGCAGATCGGCCAGGCTCTCGGTGTAGAGAGCCTGCGCCTGGGCGATCTCCGCCTGGCGCGGCCCGGCCTGAAGCTTCTCCAGCGTGGCGGTGAGGCCGGCCACATTGGCCTCGACGGCGCGAACATTATCCTCGGCGGGCGCCGCATCGAGGCGGGCAAGGACATCGCCGGTCTTCACCGCGTCCCCCTCGTCCACCAGCACCTCTTTTATGCGCCCGGCGACGCGGAAGCCGAGCTGCACCTGCCGGATATCGACATTGCCATAAAGGGTCAGGTTATCGTCCGGCTGGTCGCCCCAGCCGAGGCGCGCCGGAACATCGAGCCACCAGGCCGCCATGGCGGCGGCGGCAAGCAGCAAAACGAGGAGGACAACGAGCTTTCTGATCATGCATTCCTGCCTTCCGGACTGATGGCGGCGACGAGCTCGCGTGCGAGCCCCCGCACGATTGCGAGTTCCTCCGGGCCGATCGATTTCCATTCGAGCTGCGCCAGCACGGCTGCATGGGCCACCCGGAACACCATGACGCTGCCAAGGAGTGACAGTGTCCGTAGTCTGACATGCTGCGAGCCCGGTTCTTCATCGAGAAGGACGGCGACGAGCCTGCCGACAATCTCGAGCATCGGCTTCATCACACCGCCATAGACCCGCTTGAAGGCTTCCGTCGGCTCCATCTGCTCGCGAATGAGGAAACGCGCCCAGGGCTCCGACTCCCGGCTGACGAACAATGCCGCTATCGTCTGCAGGATTTCCGTCAGGAGGCCCCGCGCCTCGTCCTGGCCGATAGGAACGCCTATGCCGTCCGCCTGGGCCAGCCGCGAGCGGGTGCGCTCGCGCAGCGTCGACACATGGGCCGAGATGGCCGAGCCTATGTGCTCCGCCGCCGCTATGTAGAGACCTTCCTTGCCGCCGAAATAATAGGGGATCGCCTGCTGGTTCACCCCGGCCGCCTCGCTCAGCATCCGCGTCGTCGCACCGTCGAAACCATACCGGCCGAACACGTCGATCGAGGTGGTCAGCAGCTTCTCGCGCGTGGCATCCCCCCGGTCCTCCGGGGATTTACGCGGCTTTCTCGTCTTGGGCTTCTCTATCATGCCTCAATACTAATTCATTCGGTTGAATTAGTCAAATGCATGAATCGGAGTTTCGGGAATTCTCCCCCATCAGCCTCGGATTAATAGAAAACCGGAATGTACCGTCCGTTCAGGATTTCTGCCGTCCGACCCTGGCGAGCACGATCACCGGCAGCGTGCCGATCAGGACGATGGCAAGGGCGGCGATCGACGCCTCCTCATAGGTTCCGCGCGCCGCCTCTCCGTAAAGATGCGTTGCCAGCGTCTCGAAATTGAGCGGCCGAAGCAGCAGCGTCGCAGGAAGCTCCTTCATGCAGTCGACGAACACCAGAAGCCCGGCGGCTGCCAGCGCGGTCTTCGAAAGTGGTAGATGCACATTGCGGAATGTGCCCGTGGCATTCTCGCCAAGACTGCGCGCCGCCTGATCGAAAGAGATCGGGATGCGGCTGAACCCGGCATCTGCCGCACCGGCCGAGATCGCCAGAAACCGGACCGCATAGGCGTAGATGAGCGCAGCGCCCGATCCGATCAGCAGCAGCCCCGTGGAGAAGCCGAACCAGTCGATCGCCCTGCGGTCGATGAACTGGTCGAGTGCCGCGATGGGGATCAATATGCCGATGGCGATCACCGTACCCGGTGCGGCATAGCCGATGGTCGAAAGGCGATAGGCAACAGCTGAGAACCTGCCCGGGCGCAGCCGTATCGCATAAGCAACGGCAAGGCCGAAAACCAGCACGATCGCCGTCGCCAGAGCCGACATGACGATCGTGTTGGCGGCTTCCGAAACGAGCTGGCCGGAGAGGCCCGCCAGATGAAACCGCTTCCAGGCTTCCACCGCGAGATAGGCTGCGGGAGCAAGGAAACCGATGAAAACGGGAATGAAACCGCTGCAAAAAGCCATCCATCCGGCAAAACCGCCCAGCTTTCGCGGCATTAAACTGCGGTTTCGCTGCGCCGTCAGCGAATAGCGCTGGCGGCGGCGCGCCCAGCGCTCCATGACGATGAGGGCGATCACCAGGAAGAGCATGGCGAGCGCGATCTGCGCCGCGCCCGGTAGATCGGAGCGGGTGATCCATGTCGTATAGACGGAGACCGTGAGCGTCTTGACGCCGAGGAATTCCGACGCCCCGATATCGTTGAGCGCCTCCATCAGCGCCAGGCTGACGCCGACGGCAATGGCCGGCCGTGCCAGCGGCAGGGCGACGCGCCAGAACACCTGGCTCCGTCTTGTCCCCAGCGTGCGGGCCGCCTCGATCAGGTTCGCGGCCTGCGTCAGGAACATCGCCCGTGTCGTGATATAGACATAGGGATAAAGCACGAAGCCGAGCAGGATGATGCAGCCCGTCATCGACCGGATGTCGGGCAGGCGGAACTCACGCGGACTAGAATAGCCGAGCGTTGCCCGAATGACACCCTGGACAAAGCCGATCGGATGCAGGATGTCGAGATAGGCATAGGCAATGATGTAGGTCGGCACGGCCAGCGGCAGGAGCAGCGCCCATTCGAGTATGCCGCGCCCCGGAAAATCATAGGCCGCCACCAGCCAGGCGGCGCCGGTGCCGATGAAAATGACGAGAATGCCCACGCCGCAAAGCAAGGTCAGCGTCTGGATCAGGGCCGTCGGCAGGACGAAGGCGAAGAGATGCGGCCAGAGATCGCTTGACCCATGCAGCGCCTCCCACGCAAGCGCGAGGATCGGCGTCGCCACCAGCAGGGCGATGATGGCGGCCATGAACAGCCACAGCCGCCCGACCTTTCGGCGGGCGGCCTGCACGGGAAAAGAACGCAGCAAGGCGGTACCTGTCATCAGGCGACGGGGTGCTCGCACGGCACCCCGGTCTCTCATCAATTATCGAAGCCGACTTTCTCGGCCAGTTCGCTTGCTTGCTTGCGATGCTTGGCGATTTCCGTCAGCGGCACGGGATCGACCTTCAGTTCGCCGAAAGAGGCGATGATCGGATCGATCGGCGCGCCCGCCTTCACCGGATATTCGAAATTGGCCTCGGCATAGAGCTTCTGTGCCTCGTCGGAGACGAGATATTCGAGGAGCTGCACGGCCTGCTCCTTGTTCGGCGCATGCTTGGCGACCGCAGCGCCGCTGATATTGACCTGCGTGCCGCCATCCTTGAATGTCGGCAGAATGACCTTGATGGCATCGCCCCAGGCCTTCTGGTCCTCGCCGCCCTTGCCGGAGCGCATCAGCCCGACATAATAGGAGTTGGCGATGCCGATGTCGCAGATGCCGCCGAGAATGTCCTTGGCCACATCGCGATCGCCGCCGCCGGCCTTGCGCGCCAGATTGTCCTTCACGCCGGCCAGCCACTTTTCAGTCGCCTCGACGCCGTGATGGGCGATGTAATCGGCAAAGAGCGCGGTGTTGTAGGGATGCTGGCCCGAGCGGATGCAGACCTTGCCCTTCCACTTCGGATCGGCCAGGTCTTCATAGTTGAAGGCGCTGAGATCCAGATCCTTCGCGGCGTAGAGCACGCGGGCGCGCATCGACAGGGCGAACCAGTTGTTATCGGCATCACGCAGGTTCGCCGGCACTGCCGCGTCGAGGACCTGCGATTCGACAGGCTGGGTCAGCCCCTTTTCGGTGAGATCGATCAGATTTCCGAAATCGACCGTCATCAGGATATCCGCCGGCGAGCTCTCCCCTTCGGACGCGACGCGCTCGGGCAGACCGTCTTTCAGGAAAACCGTATTGACCTTCACGTCGGTCTTGGCGGTGAAGGCCTCGAGCAGCGGCTTGATCAACCCGGGCTCGCGCGTCGTATAGATATTTACCTCGGCTGCGGAAGCGCCACTGCAGGCAAGGGCCATTACGCTTCCTAACAGGGCCAATTTCGCTGCGGAAAGCTTGTTCATGATGCGGTCCTCTCTCCTTGGTTCATGGTCATGGCCGACAATTGGTCAGCCCGCTCATCATTGCATCGAACATACATGATCTGTGTAGTCAAGTTTATACCCGCATGATTTCACGCCTGCGGGAATGCAAGGACCCCGCCGGGTTCGATGACCAGCCGGACATCATCGCCGGGCTTGACCTCGATGCGCTCGGTCGTACGCATGTGAAGTGTTCCTTCCACCCCTTCCACCTTGATCGCGAGCTGCTCGATTTCTCCCAGAAACGAGCAGCGCACGACGCGCGCGGACATCCCCTCCCCCGGTTGCGCCAGACGGAAGGCCTGGGGGCGGATACAGGCAAGCGCCTGCCCTCCCTCGGGCAGGTTCAGCCCGGCGGGAAAAGCGCCAAGTGCGGTTTCGACCCTGCCGTTGCGATAGACCCCCGGCACCTTGTTGAGAGGACAGAAGAACTCGGCCGCATAGAGCGAATTCGGACGATCATAGATTTCATACCCGGTGGCTATCTGCACGACCCGCCCCGTCTGCATCAGCACGACCCTGTCGCCTGCTGAAAGCGCCTCTTCGGGATCGTGCGTCACCATGATAACGGTGGTGCCCAGCGCCCTCAGCGTGGCGGTGGTTTCCTCGCGCACCCTCTCGCGCAAGCCGCGATCCAGATTGGAGAACGGCTCGTCCATCAGCAGGATGCGCGGCTTGGGTGCGAGCGCCCTTGCCAGCGCCACGCGCTGCTGTTCACCGCCCGAGAGCATATGCGGATAGCGCCTGGCGAGCGCCTCGATCCCGATCCGCGCGATCACGGCGGCCGCCCGCTCGCGCGCCTCGTGCCGCGGCAGTTTCTTCAGGCCGAAAGCCACATTCTCCTCGACGGTCAGATGGGGGAACAGGGCATAATCCTGAAAAACGAACCCGATATTGCGGTCCTCGGGCTCGACAAAGCGGTCAGGCCCGGCAATTTCCGTTTTCCCGAGCAGGACACGCCCGCTATCGGCGGTGTCGACACCGGCGATGATGCGCAGAAGCGAAGATTTGCCGCAGCCGGACTGGCCGACCAGGCAGATGATTTCGCCGTGCCGGATCGAAAACGAGACATCGTCGAGCGCAAGCGTCTCGCCAAAACGCCGGCCGATATGCTCCAGCGTCAGCGCTCCGGTCGTGCTCTCCGCCAATCCATGCATCATCGGTCCCTTGCCCGCCAGCCCTTTCAAACCGGCGCAGACGCCAGCGTGGTTTTGTTGATTTCCCAGATCAGGTTTTACAGCATCGATCTGGAAATCGGAACGATTTTTCCGAACAGTGCGATGCTTTGCCGGTCGCTCAGCCGGTCGGTGCTTCTCCCGCCGAGAACCGGATCACCAGGTCATAGGAGAGCTTCGCCGTTTCCGGTGCGGTGCCCGTCTCGATCTGCCGCAGAAGGATGTCAGTGGCCCGCTCGGCCATTTCGAAGACCGGCTGCCGGATCGTCGTCAGTTGCGGCCAGACCATCTTCGCCAGGGCCGTATCGTCGAAGCCGACCACGGAGAGCTTCTGCGGCACCGGTATACGCAGTTCGTGCGCCGCCTGGAGGACGCCGGCGGCCATATCGTCGTTGGAGGCGAGGATGGCTGTCGGCCGGTTCGCATGGTGCAGTAGCCGGCGGCCGGCCTCCAGCCCGCTTTGAAAGGTGAAGGCGCCCTGGATTTCCATCGCGGGTTCCGGCTCGATGCCCGCCGCCTGCAGCGCACGCCGGAAGCCCATCAGCCGGAGCCCGGCGGAGCGGTGCGTTTCGTCGCCGATCACGATGGCAATGCGGCGGTGGCCGAGCCTCAGCACATATTCGGCAAGGTCGAACGCCGCCGCCTCGTCGTCTATGATGACGCTCGCCGTCTTATCGATGCTGTTGTCCCCGGCGACGCGCACGAAGGGCAGATGCGAGGACAGGAGCTCATCCAGGATGACCGGATCGTCGCACATCGGCGGCGTGACGATCACCCCGTCGAGGCCGGATGCGTAAACGGTCGAGACCATCGCCCCGCGGATATCGGCCCGGTTCTCGACAGGGAAGATGAGAAGGCGATAGCCCGTACCGCGCAGCCTTTTCAGCGCCCCCATCTGCAGTTCGGTGACATAGGCCGGGCTCGGATTCTCGAAGAAGAGGCCGATGAGATGCGACCTCCTGCGCGCCAGATTGCGGGCCGCGACATTGGGATGATAGTTGAGCTTCTGCCCGACGTGGCGGACCTTCTCCCGAATTTCGCTGCGCACATTGGGCTCGTCGTTGAAGACACGGGATACGGTCTTGATCGACACGCCGGCCGCCTTGGCGACATCCCGTATGGTGGCTCGCTTGCCAATCTTACTTGTCATGCCTGCGATCGGCGCCTTCCTTTGCCCAGCTTATCCAAAGAAGCCATGGCAAAATAATCA
The DNA here is from genome assembly GCF_014191375.1 of Mesorhizobium sp. RMAD-H1. Lineage (GTDB taxonomy): Bacteria > Pseudomonadota > Alphaproteobacteria > Rhizobiales > Rhizobiaceae > Paramesorhizobium. The sequence goes on along the minus strand of NZ_JACHWN010000015.1, from coordinate 26,367 downwards.
TGACAACGCAATGACCGAGAAAGGAACGACCTTATCCGGCCTCGTCCTCTTCCTCCTCTATCGCCTCGACCGCTCCAGGAATGTCGGCCAGCAGCTTCTCCCTGTCGAGCAGCCCCGCATCCTCCAGCTTTTCGATATCGGGCAGGTCCCGCAACGTTTCGAAACCGAAATGCGAGAGAAACGCGTCCGTGGTGATATAGGTATAGGGCGCGCCCGGCTGAGGACTGCGCGGGCCGGATGTGATGAAACCGGCATGGCGCAGCTGCCCGATCGTATCACGGCTCACCTCGCGCCCGATGAAGGCCGAAAGCTCGCTGCGCGTCAGCGGCTGGAAATAGGCGATGGTCATCAGCACCAGCGCCTGCGCCGGCGACAGGCCGGCCGCCGCCTCGTCGACGCGGGATGCCGCGCGTATGGCGTCCGCATAGGCGGCCCGCGTGCGGTGCTGAAAGCCGCCGGCCACGCGGACGATGTCGTAGGGCCGCGTCCGCAGCTCCTCGCGGATATCCTCGATCAGGAGCTCGATGCTGCAGTCGCGCCCTACCAGCCGCTGCAGCACATCCATGCCGACCGGTTCGCCCGCCGCAAAAATCACCGCTTCGACGCGGTTCATCCATTCGCGCCAGCGGGCGGTGGGCGGCAGATCGAGCAATTCGCGGTCGAATGTCTCCGCGGCTCGCGCCGTCTTTTCCCGTTCGCCCAATGCCATCGCTAAAGCCCGTAGAGCCGGAAGGTGGCCCGTCCCGTCAGCTCGCGGACCGCCTCGAGCGAGACCAGACGCTCGAAAAGTCGCCGCAACGCACGATCGGTCATGGCCATTCCCGGAAAGGCGCCGATGCATGCCGAGGGCAACAGGGCATCGTCCTGAAGCAGGGCTTCGACGATACGTGCCGACCCTTTGGCGCGCAGTTTCGGCGCGACCACCTTCAGCCTTTCCGCCCGGCGGGCGATGTCGGCAGCGGCATCATAGGCCTCAAGGGCCGCCTGCGCATAGGCGATGAGACATGCCCTGCGCCACCCCTCCTCGCCAATGCGCAGGCGGCGACGATTGGCTCCTGCCCGAAAGAAAGGCTTCTGCGCCTGCGTTGCCAGCAGCGGGACGGGATTCGGCCATTTCGAGCGGGCGGCAAGCACCAGGTCGGCGAGCCAGAAGCCCAAAAGTTCGGCCGATACGGACAGGCCCCGGCCTTCAACGGAACCTGTTGCCTGCGCAATAGATTCGGCCGCCTCGACGGCTGCAAAGGGACCCGGCCTGCCGGACTGCAGCAGGACCCTGACCTGCCCGGCAATTTCCTCGAGATCCTGTTCCGATTTCAATCCGAAGGATTCAGCGATCGCATTCAACAACTCCCTGTCGGGCGTGCCCGTGTGGGCGAGCCTGCGCCAGGCAAGAAGATTGCGGCCCGCCGGGCCGGGATCGCTGCCTGGCCGGGTCAGACAGACCGCGTCGCGCAATGCCGCCTCCTCTTCCGGCCGGCCGAACAGGGATGACGAGACCGCCGCCGCCTTCAGCGCCATCCTGCCGCGCCAGACACCGGCCCAATCGGGCTCATCGCGGATAAGGCCATCGAGCGCCTGAAGCGCTGCACCTGCCAGGAAAGCCGCCTCGGCCTCGTCCATCGCCGACAGGTCGCGCGCCGCCCGCAGCCAGGAGGCGGGCGATGAGATATCGGCGGAGGAAACCGGCCTTTGCGAAGCGATCGAGCGCGCATAGTTCATGAATCGACACTATGCCAAACCGCACGTCATCTCCATGGGATTTGCAGGAAACCACAACAAACAGGGCTACCAACTGCCACGCGGAACATAAAAAGGGCCGGGCATTGCCGCCCGGCCCAATTTCTCCCACGGGAGCGCTCTGGCTTATTTCTGCCAGCTCTTGACCAGCTCGTCATAATTGACGGTGATGGGCTTTTCTTTTTCGTTCTCGACCTTCAGCTGCGGTGCGAGATTGCCGTGCTTGACGGCATCCTCGTGCCAATACTCGATATCATGCTCCTCGGCGAGCTTCGGCCCGATATCGCCCTGAACGCCGGCGCGTTCGAGACGCTCGAGTACCCTCTCCTGCTCGGCGCAAAGCGAATCCATCGCTTCCTGCGGGGTCTTCGCGCCCGAGGCCGCATCGCCGATCGCCTGCCACCAGAGCTGCGCCAGCTTCGGATAATCCGGCACGTTGGTGCCCGTCGGCGACCACTGCACGCGAGCCGGTGAGCGATAGAACTCGATCAGGCCACCGAGCTCGGGCGCACGCTTGGTGAAGCTTTCATGCCCGATGGAGCTCTCACGGATGAGCGTCAGGCCCACATGACTCTTCTTCACGTCGACCGTCTTCGACGTCACGAACTGTGCGTAGAGCCATGCCGCCTTGGCGCGGTCCTCCGGCGTCGACTTCATAAGCGTCCAGGAGCCGACATCCTGATAGCCGAGCTTCATGCCGTCCTTCCAGTAGACGCCGTGCGGCGAAGGCGCCATACGCCATTTCGGCGTGCCGTCCTCATTAACGACGGGCAAGCCCTGCTTGACGGCGTCCGCCGTGAACGCCGTGTACCAGAATATCTGCTGGGCGATATTGCCCTGGGCAGGCACGGGGCCGGATTCGGAGAAGGTCATGCCCTGGGCTTCCGGCGGCGCATAGGCCTTCAGCCATTCGAGATATTTCTCGATTGCATAGACGGAAGCCGGGCCGTTGGTGTCGCCGCCGCGCGCCACGCAGGAGCCGACGGGGCGCGAATTCTCATCCACCTTGATGCCCCATTCGTCGACCGGCTTGCCGTTCGGAATGCCCTTGTCGCCATTGCCGGCCATGGAAAGCCAGGCATCGGTGAACCGCCAGCCGAGAGACGGGTCCTTCTTGCCGTAATCCATATGGCCGTAGACCTTCTTGCCGTCGATCTCGCGACCGGTGAAGAACGCGGCAATATCCTCATAAGCCGACCAGTTGACCGGGACACCGAGGTCATAGCCGTATTTCGCCTTGAAATCGGCCTTGTTCTTTTCGTCGTTGAACCAGTCGTAGCGGAACCAGTAGAGATTGGCGAACTGCTGGTCCGGAAGCTGGTAGAGCTTGCCGTCAGGCGCGGTCGTGAACGATTTTCCGATGAAATCGTCGATGTCGAGACCGGGATTGGTCACGTCCTTGCCTTCGTTCGCCATCCAGTCGGTCAGGTTGCGCACCTGCTGGTAGCGCCAGTGAGTGCCGATCAGATCGCTGTCGTTGATATAGGCGTCATAGATGTTCTCGCCCGACTGCATCTGCGTCTGCAGCTTTTCGACGACGTCGCCCTCGCCGATCAGGTCATGGGTCACCTTGATGCCGGTAATGGCCGAGAAGGCCGGCGCCAGCACCTTCGATTCATATTCATGCGTGGTGATGGTTTCGGAAACGACCTTGATCTCCATGCCGGCGAAGGGCTTCGCCGCATCGACGAACCATTGCATTTCCTTTTCCTGATCGGCGCGCGAAAGGGACGAGAGATCGCCGATTTCCTTGTCCAGAAATTCCTTTGCCTCGTCCATTCCGGCAAAGGCGTTGCCTGTAGCCAACAGCAGCACCAGCGCTGTTGTCGATGTGAGTAGATGCCGTCGCATGTCGGTTTTCCTCCCAAGAGTTGCGATTTGCATTCCAGTCCGGCGCCAGCTTGACGAGCGGGCGCTCATTTTCTCCCCCTACACGTAGCGAAATACGCCGATGGCGTAGACCACGGACAGAGCCAGAGCCCACCACAGATTGGGGCCGACCAGACCCAACCATGCGAGATGAATGAATGCCGCACCCAGCAGCGACACGAAAAGCCGGTCGCCGCGCGTCGTCTCGAAGCGCAGAATGCCGATGCGGGGATTGCCGCCCGGGCGTGCATATTCCCAGACCGCCATCAGCGCCAGAAGCGTGAAGATGGTGAGAAAGAATATGGCGGTGGGGAAGGACCAGGCCATCCACCCGCCTGGCACGAGCGGTGCGGTCCAGTCGCGCGCGCCGTCCTTTACGGGCAGCGACATCACCAGCGCCCCGGCGGCAGCCGCGTAGACGATGAGGACGGCGGCCAGCGCCACCGGCCAGCGATTGTTGCGAGAGATGGCGGTCATCACACCCTCCCCAGGGCGAAGCCCTTGGCGATGTAGTTGCGGACGAAATAGATCACGAGCGCGCCTGGAATGATCGTCAGCACGCCGGCTGCGGCAAGCACGCCCCAGTCGAGCCCGGAGGCCGAGACCGTGCGCGTCATCGTCGCCGCGATGGGCTTTGCCGCCGTCGTCGTGAGCGTCCTGGCGATCAGGAGCTCGACCCAGGAGAACATGAAGCAGAAGAAGGCGGCGACCCCGATGCCGCTCGCGATCAGCGGCATGAAGATCTTCACGAAAAAGCGCGGGAACGAATAGCCGTCGATATAGGCGGTCTCGTCGATCTCCTTCGGCACACCCGACATGAAGCCCTCGAGGATCCAGACGGCGAGCGGCACGTTGAACAGGCAATGCGCGATGGCGACCGCGATATGCGTGTCGATCAGCCCGAAAGCCGAATAGAGCTGGAAGAACGGCAGGACGAAGACCGCCGGCGGCGCCATGCGGTTCGTCAGCAGCCAGAAGAACAGATGCTTGTCGCCGAGGAACCGGTAGCGCGAGAAGGCATAGGCCGCCGGCAGCGCCGCCAGCACCGAAATGACCGTGTTCATCACCACATAGATGATTGAGTTGATATAGCCCGAATACCAGGACGGATCGGTGAAGATCACGGCATAGTTGCGCAGCGTCGGCTCAAGCGGCCACAGCGAAAAGGTCGAAAGGATCTCCCCGTTCGTCTTGAAGCTCATATTGACGAGCCAGTAGATCGGCAAAAGCAGGAAGATGATGTAGAGCGTCGGGATCAGCCACCAGAAACGGGACTGCTCGCCGCGCCGGCGCATGGTGCGGGCCAAGGTAGCCTGCGCATCCGGTGGCACGGAAGAGGCTCCGTCAAAGGAACTGCTCTTGCGTTCCGCCATAAGCTTGTCCTGTGCGACACTCATGTCAGCGCTCCGCATCGTAATTGGTCATGACCGTGTAGAAGACCCAGGACAGCGCCAGGATGATCAGGAAATAGATGATCGACATCGCCGCCGCCGGGCCGAGATCGAACTGGCCCACGGCCATCTTGACCAGATCGATGGAAAGGAAGGTCGTCGAATTGCCCGGTCCGCCGCCGGTGACGACGAAGGGCTCGGTATAGATCATGAATGAATCCATGAAGCGCAGCAGGACCGCGATCAGAAGCACGCGGTTCATCTTCGGCAGTTGGATATAGCGGAACACCGCCCAGCGCGACGCGCCGTCGATCTTGGCCGCCTGGTAATAGGCGTCGGGGATCGAGACGAGACCGGCATAGCACAAGAGCACCACCAGGCTTGTCCAGTGCCAGACATCCATGACGATGACCGTGATCCAGGCGTGCAGCGGGTTCTGCACGTAATTGTAATTGATGCCGAGCACCGAAAGAGTGCGGCCGAGAAGGCCGATATCGACGCGGCCGAAGACCTGCCAGATGGTGCCGACCACGTTCCACGGGATGAGCAGCGGCAGCGCCATCAGCACGAGGCAGACCGGGACGCCCCAGCCCTTGCGCGGCATGTTGAGCGCGATCAGGATGCCGAGCGGGACCTCGATCGCCAGAATGATGAAGGAAAAGAGCAGATTGCGCAGGAGCGCCGAATGGAAGCGCTCCGAATGCAGGATTTCCTCGAACCACTCGGTGCCCGCCCAGAAGAACTGGTTGTTGCCGAAAGTGTCCTGCACCGAATAGTTCACGACCGTCATCAGCGGAATGACCGCCGAGAATGCCACCAGCAAGAGAACCGGCAGCACCATGAACCAGGCCTTGTTGTTCCATGTCTTGTCCATGGCCTACCCTCCCACGCGCCATGAATCGGCGTAGATATTGATGCCCTTCGGATCGAAACGGATATGCGGATCGGCGGGAACGTCCTCGTCCTCGCTGAGAATGGCCGCGATCTCCTGCCCTTCCAGTCGCGCGCGCACGATCTTGTGGCGGCCGATATCCTCGATCTTGGCGATGGTGACGGGCATACCCTCGCGGCCGAGGCGCACATATTCGGGGCGTATGCCCAGCTCCATCCGGGCTTTGGCGGCTTGCGCGGTCTCCGGTGCGCCCGGCAGCTCGATGACCTGCCCGCCGAAACGGGCCTTTTTCCCGTCGATCTCGACAGGAACGACGTTCATGCCGGGGGAGCCGATGAAATAGCCGACGAATGTGTGCTTCGGCCGCTCGAAAAGCTCGTCCGGCGTTCCGATCTGCACGATCTCGCCCTCATACATGACGACGACCTTCTGTGCGAAGGTCAGCGCCTCCGTCTGGTCATGCGTGACATAGACCATGGTGAAGCCGAAACGCCGGTGCAGCTCCTTCAGCTGGGAGCGCAGCACCCATTTCATATGCGGGTCGATGACCGTCAGCGGCTCGTCGAAGAGGATCGCGTTGACATCCGAGCGCACCAGGCCGCGGCCAAGCGAGATCTTCTGCTTCTGGTCGGCGGTGAGGCCCCGCGCCTTCTTGTTCGCCCAGCTGGCGAGGTCGATCATGTCAAGCGTTTCGCGCACCTTGCGGTCGACATCAGCCTCCGCGACGCCGCGATTGCGCAAGGGAAAGGCCAGATTGTCATAGACAGTCATCGTGTCGTAGATGACCGGGAACTGGAACACCTGCGCGATATTGCGCTCCTGCGTCGACAGGCCGGTGACATCCTGGCCGTTGAACAAGATCCGGCCGTGCGAGGGATGGATAAGCCCCGAAATGATGTTGAGCAGCGTGGTCTTGCCACAGCCGGAAGGCCCGAGCAGCGCATAGGCGCCCCCGTCTTCCCAGGTATGGTGCACTTCCTTCAGTGCGTAATCGGCGTCCGATTTGGGGTTGGGCCCATAGGCATGGCGGATATGATCGAGTTCGATGCGTGCCATGGTTTCCTCCTAAGCCGCCAGCTTCTGGCCACGGGCGACGGAACGGCCGCTCGCGTCGAAGAGCATCAGGTGTCGCGGGTCGAGGAAGAGATCGACGATCTCGCCGGCGTTCAGCTCATGAATTCCCGAAGCCAGCATCGCCCAGCGCGCATTCGCGAAGGCAAGATGGATATAGCTTTCCGACCCCGTGATCTCGGTGACGATCACCTTGGCGCGGATGGCGAATGCCTCCTGCCCCCGCCGTTCGAAGGAGAGGTGGTGCGGCTGAAAGCCCATCACATAGGCGCCGTCCCCGATCCTCTTCCAGATTTCCGGCACGGCGAAATTGATGTCGCCCTCCAGATGGAATTGGCCGTCCTTCTTTTCAGCTGCGATCGTATTGAGCGGCGGATCGGCGAATGTCTGCGCCGTGATGAGATCGACGGGATGGCGGAAGACGTCGATCGTCCGCCCGAATTGGGTCACGCGCCCCTCGGATAACGTGGCGGTATTGCCGCCGAGGAGCAGCGCCTCCGATGGCTCGGTGGTGGCATAGACGAAGATTGCGCCGGATTCCGCGAAGATGCGCGGCAGTTCCGCCCGCAGCTCCTCGCGCAGCTTGTAATCGAGATTGGCGAGCGGCTCGTCGAGCAGCACCAGCTTGGCATTCTTGACGATGGCGCGCGCCAGTGCGGTGCGCTGCTGCTGCCCGCCGGAGAGGTTGAGCGGCGTGCGGTCGAGATAGGGCGTCAGCTTCAGGAGTTCCGCCGTCTTGCGCACCTCCCGGTCGATGGTGGCATTGTCCACGCCCGCAACCCGCATCGGCGAGGCGATGTTCTCATAGACCGTGAAAGCGGGATAATTGATGAACTGCTGGTAGACCATGGCCACCGAGCGCTTCTGCACCGGCACGCCCGTTATGTCTTCCCCATCGAACCAGAGCGAGCCGGAGGTCGGCACGTCGAGGCCCGCCATGATGCGCATCAGGCTGGTCTTGCCAGACAGCGTCGGCCCAAGCAGGACGTTCAGCGTCCCATGCTCCAGCCTCAGCGATATATCGCTCAAGTGGGGCTTGCCGCCAACGACCTTGGAAACGTTCCGTAACTCCAGCACTCGTCTTCCTCCTCCCACAGCAGGCGCTACCCGCCTGCCGCTGCCGCAATCTTCCGCCCCGTGCCCGGTTTCCGGTCACCGGCGGCCTGCGCCATGAACTCGGCAAGCGCGGCCACCTCCTGGCGGTCGAGCCGCAAGCCCAGTTTCGTGCGCCGCCACAGAACGTCGGCGGCGGTCAGCGCCCATTCGTTCTCCATGAGATAGCGCACCTCTGCCTCATAGAGATCGGCGCCGAAATGCCGGCCCATATCCTGATAGGAGCCAGCCTCTCCAAGCAACGCCGCCGCCCGGGTCCCATAGAGCCTGAACAATCTACGGGCATGCGCGTCCGCAAGGAAGGCGTATCGCTCCTGCAAGCGGCGCAACGCCTCCTCGAATGCCGTCATCGGAAAATCGCCGCCCGGCAAAGGCGCCGATCGCGTCCAAGACGGCCCCTTGGCGCCCAGAAAACCCTCGATCTTCTCCAGCATATGCTCGGAAAGACGCCGATATGTCGTGATTTTACCGCCAAAGACATTGATGAGCGGCGCGGCACTTTCCGGCGCATCCTCCTTCAGCACATAGTCCCGGGTCGCCTCCTGCGCCTTTGACGCGCCGTCGTCATAAAGCGGGCGCACGCCGGAATAGGTCCACACGATATCATCGCGATTGACCGGTTCGCGGAAATATTCGCTTGCGGCCTGGGCCAGATAGTCGATTTCCTTCTCGGTGATCACGGCATCCGCCGGATCGCCCTCATAATCCCGATCGGTCGTACCGATCAGCGTGAAATCATCCTCATAGGGGATGGCGAAGATGATGCGTCCGTCATTGTTCTGGAAGAAATAGGCGCGCGGATCGTCGAACTTCTTGCGCGTGACGATATGGCTGCCCTGCACCAGCCGGACATTGTGAACGTCCTTCCCCGCGATATCCGCGACCACATGGTCGACCCAAGGTCCCGCCGCATTGACCAGAAGCCGCGTCCTCACCTCTTCGACCTCGCCGGTGATCACGTCCTCAAGAGTAATCTGCCACATGCCGCCATCGCGGCGCGCTTGCGTCACCTTGGCCCGCGTGCGGATGACCGCGCCACGATCCGCCGCGTCACGCGCGTTCAGCGATACGAGACGGGCGTCGTTGACCCAGCAATCGGAATATTCGAACGCCTTGGTGAAGAGCGGCTTCAACGGCTTCGCCGACGGGTCGCGGCGCATGTCGAGCGTGCGCGTCGGCGGCAGCTTCCTGCGCCCGCCGATATGATCGTAAAGGAAAAGGCCGAGGCGCAACAGCCAGGCCGGGCGCAACCCGCCCTTGTGATAAGGCAGGACGAAGCGCATGGGGTGGATGATATGCGGCGCGTTGCCCCACAGCACCTCGCGCTCCATCAGCGCTTCGCGCACCAGCCGGAATTCGTAATATTCGAGATAGCGCAGGCCGCCATGGATGAGCTTGGTCGAATTGGACGACGTGCCGCTGGCCAGATCGTCCATCTCGGCCAGAAAGACCGAATAGCCGCGCCCCACCGCGTCACGCGCAATGCCGCATCCGTTGATGCCGCCACCGATGACAAAGATGTCATATGTCGGGTTGCCGTCCACAGCGCCGCCTCAGGGAGCGAAAAACCGCTCCGATTATTGTTGCTTTACAAATCCCAAGCCTTGAGAAATCCGCCCTCTCCTCCAGGCTCGCCCGCTCTTCGCAATGCAGCATTACCCACCCATGCGAAAGCCAATCTGATTATTTCGCAAATAATACGAATGTCAAACGAAAATGGTTACGAAACCGGAGCGGGCGAGGTTTCGATGAGCCGGACCTTGTTCTCCCGGCAGATTTCCCGGATGCCGGGATCGGGGCAGTAATCTGTGATGAAGGTGTGAACCTGCGAAAGATGACCGATGCGCACCGGCGCCGTCCGCTCGAATTTGGTCGAATCGGAGACGAGGATGACATGGCGGGCATTGGCGATGATCGCTTGCGCCACCTTCACCTCGCGAAAATCGAAATCGAGCAGCGCCCCGTCGCGGTCGATCGCAGAGGTGCCGATGACGGCAAAATCCACCTTGAACTGGCGGATGAAATCCACCGCCGCCTCGCCGACGATGCCGCCGTCGGAGCCGCGCACCACGCCGCCGGCAATGACCACCTCCATGCCCTGATATACCCGCATCCTATTGGCAACATTGATATTGTTGGTAATCACCATCAATGTTTTGCGGTCCAGAAGCGCCTGGCTGACAGCCTCTGTCGTGGTGCCGATATTGATGAAGAGCGATGCCCCGTCGGGAATGAGCTCGGCCGCGGCGGCGCCGATCGCTTCCTTTTCCTGGGCGGCGATCTGCCGGCGCGCCTCATATTGCAGGTTCTCGACGCCGGAAGGGTAGAGCGCGCCGCCATGGATGCGGGTCAGGAGCTGCTGCTGGCAGAGATCGTTGAGATCCTTGCGGATCGTCTGCGGCGTCACGTTGAAGAGCGCCGCGAGATCATCGACCAGCACCCGGCCCCGCTCCTTCGCAAGCTCCAGGATTTCATTGTGTCGTGGCGTCAGAAACATTTTCCCTCACGGCTTTCGTTTTTCTTTCGGAGAATAGAGACGAAAACCGAAAAAGAAAATGGCCTTCCACCACCCGCAACCCCGCCGGTCACATTCCCGCTACGGCTCTTGGATGTTGCGGTGCGATATGATCTTATATTCTGCCAGTCAGAAGAGGATGGCTCATGACGACACGCGGCTTCTCAGGGCGGCGCCAGCCGCCGGAAGTGGCGGACAGGATTCCGCCCGGCCAGTCCCTCACCGAAGGTTTTCCGGTGCTCTCGGCCGGGCCGACCCCGCGCATCCGCCCCGAGGACTGGTCCTTCACCCTCAAGATCGGCCCGAAGCCGGTGGCCAGATGGAGCTGGGACGAATTCAACGCATTGCCGCAGACGAAGATGACGCGCGACATCCATTGCGTGACGACCTGGTCCAAGCTCGACACGCGCTGGCAGGGCGTGCTGATCGATGATCTCCTTGCCGAGGCGGGGATCGAACCGCCCACCGATTTCATCCTCGCCCATTCCTATGACGGCTATTCAACCAACGTACCGGTGAAGGACCTGACCGGCGGCAAGGCGATGATTGCGCTGCTTTATGACGGCATGCCGATCACGCCGGACCATGGCGGCCCCGCGCGCCTCCTGGTTCCGCATCTCTATTTCTGGAAATCGGCAAAATGGGTGGACGGCCTGCAGTTCACCGAGCGCAACGAGCCCGGCTTCTGGGAATTGCGCGGCTACCATATCTATGGCGACCCCTGGCGGGAACAGCGCTATACGGACGACCCGTGACGCAAGCCGCTCCGACAGGCGGGCTGCTGCGCTGGCAGCGGGCGAGGATTGCGGAAATCCGCACTGAGACGCCTCGCGTCAAGAGAATCGTCCTGATGCCGTCCCAGCCCTTTCACCATTTTGCCGGTCAGCATGTCGATATCCGCCTGACCGCGCCGGACGGCTATCGGGCGCAGCGCAGCTATTCCATCGCGTCGGCGCCGGAAACCACCGGAGCAATCGAACTCGCCATCGAACGGCTAGAGGATGGCGAGGTATCGCCCTTCTTCCATGAAGTCGCGGAAGTCGGCGACGAGATCGAGATCAGGGGGCCCATCGGCGGTTACTTCATCTGGACCACGGCGGAAGGCGGCCCCACGCTTCTGATCGCGGGCGGCTCAGGCGTCGTCCCGCTCGTCTCGATGATCCGCCATCACGCGGCCCAGGCATCCCCATCGGCGATGCTGCTGCTCTATTCGGCAAGGACCCGTGCCGAAATCCTGTTTCGCGACGAACTCCTGTCCCTCGACCGGCAGGACGGCGGCTTCCGGTTGATCTTCGCCATCACCCGCGACGGCACGGATCGCCGGACCGGCCATATCGGGCGGATCGATGCCGCAATTATCAGGGATGCGCTGGACCGCCTGCCCGAACCGCCGAAGCAGGCCTTCGTCTGCGGCTCCAATGCTTTCGTCACGGCTGTCACCGACCTGCTCGTCGACGACGCCGTCCCGCCGCAGATCATCCGCACGGAGCGGTACGGCGGCTGAGCGCCAGGGCTCAATCGTCGCGATCCCGCCCCTCATGGCGGACGACCGCTATATAGGCGACGACCACCACCAGGACCGGCACGATCACAAAGGCAAGTATCCAGGTCCCCTCCATCAACGAAGCCCCTTCAGCACGCGCGTGCCGAGGTAATGCAGGGCCGCGGAGGCCATGAGCCAGCCGATAAGCCCGAGCAGCAGCCGCCCGTGGCTGATCGTGTTGTCGATATTGTCCACATTGTAGAGATATCCGGCGACGGGTGTGGCGATCCCGACCGTGAAACAGGCCGTGGATGCACGGTCCAGCGCGTTTGCCAGAAGCTTCGTGCGCTCGTTGTTGACAATGCTCATCGGATGTACCGTTAATCAAAATTCTGAAATACGGCATGAATTATTTATTATTGAGCGTGATATCAGTATATGTTTTCACTTTCAAAAACCATGAAGCATGGTTCATCTGCAATAAACTTATATATACTATGATATAGTTGGATTGGTTTATAATCTATTTCAGATCTCTTCTTCAAATGAGGTTTTTGCCCTCCGATCATGCCCTGTCAATGGCAAGGCAGTCGGCCGGCGTCCTGACATTGACCTGATTGCCGTCAGCGTGACCATGCAGGGCGATGACGGCGAGATCGTCCTCCGCCCTTATCGGTCGTGACCACCATCCGCCCTTCAGCATCCAGCCGGATGCGACGGCGACTTCGATATCGAGGCTGTCTGGCCTGAGGATCGCGCTTTCGTGGACGATGCGCGCATTGGGAGAGCGCTTGGCCAGTTGCGCCCGCCCCTCGTCGAGCGCTAGGCTGCGGTCGCCCGCGATGATCAGGCTGTGAAAATAGTGCCGTGTCTTGCGGTAGTGGGTGAGATAGGCAATCCGGACCTGATAGGCTGGCATGAAGCTCTCCCGCGGCTTGCCAAGCTGGGTCATGACCGGTTTCGGCCTTTCTTGGCACATTACATCCAAACAATTCCAATGGCCTTTCGCCGACAATATGTGCAGTTCGGCTTGATTGTTTCAAGAATGTCCATCCTTGATTCACAAGATGAATCACCCCCGTCGCTTCGATGAAGCGTTTTTATGAAAAAAACCGAGCGATCCGATATGCGGGATCGTAAGTAAAAATCGTTATTCCACCGCCTTTGCTCTGGAACCTGCTTCTTCACCATTCGCCTTTTGAAGGAGATTCGATCGGCATATTGGTATAATCTCTGGTTTTCTACCCCAGAATATCATGACAGGAGTAGGTAGGGAGCCACTTGTAATGCTTCCAGCTCGCAGCTTGCCTTGAAACCAGGGCAATGGCCGTCTTTTGCCCTTCCCAATCCGCCTCCGGCTCATTTAAGGAAAGTTCGGGATGGTGTTCGGTACAACGGCAAAGGAACTGGTTTGGAAACGGCGCTCTACCTTCCGATCAAACGTTTTCTCGAGGCGGCAGGCTACAGCGTCAAGGGCGAGATCGAAGGCTGCGATATCGTTGCGCTCAGCGACGACGATCCGCCGCTCGTCGTCATCTGCGAACTCAAGCTCCGCTTCAATTTGGAACTGATCCTGCAGGCGGTCGACAGGGCAGCCGCCAGCGACGAAGTCTGGCTTGCCGCACGCGTTTCGGCGAAGGGCAAGGGCCGTGAGGGCGATCGCCGCTTCCGCAACCTTTGCCGCCGGCTCGGCTTCGGCATGCTCGGCGTTTCCGATAATGACCATGTCGACATCATCGTCAGCCCCGATGCGGCTGTTCCCCGGCGCAATACCCGGAAAAGATCCCGCCTCGTTGCCGAGCACAGGCACCGCAAGGGCGATCCGACGTCTGGCGGGGGATCGCGGGCTCCCGTCATGACGGCCTATCGCCAGCGGGCCCTCGCCTGTGCGGAAGCATTGCAGCACGGCCCCTTGCGTCCGCGCGATCTCCGCTCCGTTGCGCCCGATGCCGCCAAGATACTGCTGAACAACGTCTATGGCTGGTTCGAGCGTGTCGACCGCGGCGTCTACATGCTGAGCGTATCGGGGGCCGAAGCACTGCAGCGCTGGCCCTCTCAGCCAGCAAGCGGCAACGATGCCCTTTTGCCTCTTCCGGAATGACAGCCGGGATCTGACGGATTTACTTGGTCGGAACTGCCAGATCCCAAGCGAATTCCTCTCCTCTATTGACGGCAGTAATGACGGCACTTACGCTGACCGGCAATAACGATATTCGATAAAGAATACGAACCAAGGAGGAGACTACCCGATGATTGGCAGACGCCTTTTCTGCAGCCTTGCGGCCGGTGCCGTTGCCGCCATTCTCATGCCGGCGACCGCCGCCCTTGCGGAATATCCCGATCGGCCCATCACGCTGATCGTCCCATGGGGTGCAGGCGGCGGAACCGATTCCACCGCGCGCATCATCGGCTCGATCCTTCAGAAGGAGCTGGGGCAGCCCGTCAATGTCGTCAATCGCACCGGCGGCTCCGGCGTTGTCGGCCACAGCGCCATCGCCGAGGCGGATCCGGACGGCTATACGCTCGGCATCGCCACCGTCGAGATCGGCATGATGCACTGGCAGGGCCTGACGGAACTGACCTATGCGGATTACACGCCGCTCGCCCTGATGAACGAGGATCCCGGTGCGGTTCAGGTCAGCGCGGACGCGCCCTGGAAGGATCTTCCGGCGCTCATCGAGGACATCAAGGCCAATCCCGGCAAGTACAAGGCTTCGGGCACGGGCCAGGGCGGCATCTGGCATCTCGCCATCGCCGGGCTTCTCTCCAAGCTCGGCGTCGATCCCTCCTCCGTGCCATGGGTGCCGAGCAATGGCGCTGCTCCCGGCCTGCAGGATCTCGTCGCCGGCGGCGTCTCGATCGTCCCGTGCTCGATACCGGAAGCGCGCTCGCTCCTGAGCGCCGGCCGCATCAAGTCGCTCGCCGTGATGTCGGAAGAGCGCAACGCCGCCTTTCCCGATATTCCCACCACCAAGGAGGCGGTGGGCGTCAGCTGGACGCTTGGCGCCTGGCGCGGCATCGTAGCTCCCAAAGGCTTGCCGGAAGCCGAAAGCAAGAAGCTGATGGACACCCTGAAGAAGGTATATGACAGCGAAGAGTATCAGTCCTTCATGGCGAAGCAGGGTTTCGGCATACGCTGGGCCCAGGGCCAGGATTTCGCCGATTTCATGAAGACCAGCAACGAGACTCTCGGCGAGGTTATGAAAGAGGTGGGCCTGGCCAAGTAGTTTCCGCTCTGTCGGAAGCTCGCAATCGCCGCGTTTTGCAAGGCGCGGCGATCCCATATCCTTCGAACGCGGAGCCAGAAATGCGTTTCAACGATGCGGTATTGGGCGCGGTCCTGCTCGCCTTTTCGATCACGATCGGGCTCTGGGCCCGCAGCTTTCCGGCGATTCCCGGCCAGGAATACGGCGCGGCCGTTTTCCCGACGCTGATTGCATTCTTCCTTGGGGCCTGTTCGCTTCTGCTAATCATATCGGGCCTGCGGCAGGGCGGCGGCATGCTCCTCTTTGAGGGGTGGGCCCGCGCGCCGGGCGGCTATATCCGTATCCTGTGCACCATCGCGTTGATCATCTTCTATATCCTGGCCGCCAAGCCGCTCGGCTTCATCCCGACCATGTCGGTGATCCTGCTTTTCACGCTGCGAATGCTCAAAACCGGTTGGCTTCAGGCATTCGTCATCGCGCTTGCCACGGCGATCCTCCTGCAATGGTCGTTCGGCAAATTCCTCCAGGTTCCCCTGCCCTGGGGCGTATTATCGGCATGGAGGTTCTGAGGAATGGGCGCGATTGAAGCTGCCTTCGGGCTTGTCCTCAACTGGAATGTCCTGTCCACCATTGCGGTCGCCGCCATCTTCGGCCTTTTCGTCGGCTCCATACCCGGCCTGACCGCTACGATGGCAATCGCCCTGCTTGTCCCCGTGACGTTCTTCATGGACCCGGTTCCCGCTGTCGGCGCTATGGTGACCTGTTCCGCCATGGCGATTTTCGCGGGCGATATCCCCGGCACGCTGTTGCGCATTCCGGGTACACCAGCCTCCGCCGCCTATACCGATGAGGCCTTCCGGATGACCCAGAAGGGCGAGGCGGAACGAGCGCTTGGCGCAAACCTTCTGTTTTCGGCTATCGGCGGACTATTCGGCACAATTGTGCTGATGTTCACCGCGCCATGGCTCGCCGAGATCGCACTCAAATTCTCCTCCTTCGAATATTTCTGGATGGCGCTCCTGGGATTGACCTGCGCCGCCTTCATCGGCGCGGGCGCCCCCATTAAAGGCCTCGTCAGCCTGTTGATCGGGCTCTTCGTGTCGACCATCGGACTCAACAATCCCGCCGGCGTCCCGCGATTTTCTTTCGGCAGCGCCAATCTCATGGGCGGTATCGATTTCATTTCGGCCATGATCGGCCTCTTCGCCGTTTCGGAGGTATTGCGGACCGTGGCCGGCGGCGCACGCCGAACCCCGCCGGTGCAGGTCTCCATCGGCAATCTGTTCAGCGGCTGGGGCCGGCTGTTCAAGACCTATTGGCGCCAGCAGCTGCGCGGCAACATTCTGGGTACGGCCATCGGCGTACTGCCCGGCGCCGGCGCCGATATCGCAGCCTGGGTCTCCTATGCGATCAGCCGCCGTTTTTCAAAGACACCCGAAAAATTCGGCACCGGCCATCTCGAAGGCGTGGTCGAATCGACATCGGCTAACAACGCTTCCCTCGCGGGAGCATGGGTCCCCGCCCTCGTATTCGGCATTCCCGGTGATTCCATAACGGCGGTCGTGATCGGCGTTCTCTACGTCAAGGGTCTCAATCCGGGTCCGACCCTGTTCCTGACCGATCCGCAGACGATCTACGCGGTCTTTCTCATCTTCATTCTGGCCAATCTGATCATGATCCCCTTCGGCTGGGGCGCCATCAAGCTTGCCAAGCAGATCCTGCGCGTGCCCTCCAAGGTGCTGATGCCGATCATCCTCGCCTTCTGCATCGTCGGCGCATTCGCGACCAACAACACCGTTTTCAACGTATGGGTGATGCTGGTCTTCGGCGTGCTCGGTTTCATCATGGAAGAGAACGATATCCCGATCGCACCCTGCATTCTCGGCATCGTCCTCGGCCCCCTGCTGGAGCAGAACTTCGTCACCTCGATGATCAAGGCTGATGGCAGCTTCCTTGGTTTCTTTGAACGGCCGATCGCCGCGACGCTCGGTGTCGTGACGCTGCTGATCTGGGGCTGGTCCCTTGCGTCCCATCTCCTCGCCCGGCAGCGCAGCGCTCAAGCCGCTGGCCAGCAGGCCGCAAACCAGGACGTCACCCAACCATGAGACCTCCGTCTATCTCCGCAGGAAGCTGAAGGAGAAATGGCTGCCGCGATGGTAATCCATCGCATAAATGACCGGCATGCCGGCGGCATTGAAGCATGTTTCGGTGATGAGCAGCGCCGGGCCGAAATCCTGCAGGTTATTGCGCTCGATAACCGCGTCCGGCAGCATGACCGCAGTGACCGATGCCGCGGACATGCGCGGCCGCTGCTTGTATTGCCCGAGCAGCGCCAGAAGCGAGCCACTCCAGTCGATATCGTCAAGGCGGGCGGGAAGGACGCCGCGTGGCACATAATCCACGCAATACATGATCGGCTCGTCACGCTCCAGCCGAAGCCTCTCGAGACGGATCACCCGCTCGCCGGGACCGAGCTTCAGCTGCCGGGCGATGACCATATCGGGGACTTCTTCCGCAACGGAAAGAACATCGCTTCTGGTCTCATACCCGTAGTGGCGCGTCATATCGCTGACGCTTTCGAAGACCGTGATGGGCCGGTCGACCTGGGCAGCGGAAATCGCGGAGACGAACCGCCCCCGCCCATGCTCCACATAGATGATGCCGTCCTGTTCCAGAAGCTTCAGGGCCTCGCGCAAGGCCGGCCTCGATATCCTGAACCGGGCTGTCAGCTGCGCTTCCGTCGGCAGCTTGTCGCCGGGCTGCAGCCCCGCCTCACGAATGAGGTCGGCAATGCGGTCCCTGAGCTGGACCACCAAGGTGCGCCCGTCGCGAAGCGGTTCTTCCAAGTCTTCGACCTCTTGGCATCTGTTCGCAACTTCTTGTCTGACAAATCCTGTGAGGTCAAGCAGCCGCGCCGGCGCCCCATTGCCTTCGGGCAGTTCTCGGTAGAGGTCCTCGATCCACGGAGCCGCGGAATCCGTCAGCGCGCATTGAACCGGCCGAAGCGCTTCTCGATGCGCGACTGCAGGAGCTCCAGCACCATCGACATGATCCAGTAGATCATCGACGCGGTGATCAGCATCTCGATATGGCGGAACTCCGTCTGGCCCTGCGTGCGGGCGAGATACATCAGCTCCCAGACACCCACGACGGAAACCAGCGAGGAATCCTTCAGCATGGCGATGAACTGGTTGCCGGTCGGCGGAATGATCACGCGCAGCGCCTGCGGCAGGATGACGAGGAGCATCGTCTGGCCGGGATTGAGCCCCAGCGCCGTCGCGCCTTCCGTCTGGCCGCGCGGAATGCTCTCAATGCCGGCGCGGAAGATCTCCGTCATATAGGCGCCGTAGCAGAGCGAAAGGGCGAGGATGCCGGCCGGCACGGCGCTGATGACATAGCCGACCTGCGGCAGGCCGAGATAGATGAGATAGATCTGCATCAGGAGCGGCAGCCCGCGGAAAAGCGAGGTGTAGAACGTGGCGAGGCCGTAGATGACCCCGTTCTTCGACAGTTTCGCGATCGCGCCGGTCAGCGCGATCGCCGTCGCGATGGCAATCGAGATCACCGAAATATAAAGCGTGGTGAAGACGCCTTGTGTGATGAGAAAGCCGATCTTCTTGGCGATGAATGCGAAGGAAAGGTCGAAGGAGTAGAAGAACATCATCAGGAGCGCGAAGAGCTCCACCCACACCGCCACGATCTGCTGGCGGCGCGGCAGCTGACTGAGAAGGCTCCAGTTGAGCGCGGCGATCAGCGCGATGGCCGCCGCCGACAGAAAGCGCCCGGCGGAAGGGTTGTCGGCAAGCCAGTCCGTCATCCCCGGAAGCAGCCCGCCGATCCAGGCCGAACTGACGCCAAGGGCATAGAGGGTGGCGGTGACCAGCGCCAGGATGAGAAGGCCACCGGTGCGGCGGGCGGCATCCGGATAGGTGAGTATCAATCGTCCGATCATGTGAGCCTGTCCCTGATTTTCAGGCGCTTCGTTCACGCCACCAGTCTTGTGCCTGCAGCTTCCAATAGGTGAGCTGGGCGGCGGCGAGCCCCACCGGCCCTCCAGCCCAGACCAGACCGAAAGGCGAAAACAGCCTGTAGCGGTCCGACTGGCCGAGAATGGCTTCCGCCACCAGCTTGCCGCCGATCGCCGTGGTGTTGAGCCCATGACCGCCAAAGGCGGTGCAATGCCAGACGCCGGGCTGCATCTCGCCGATCTGGGGCATCAGGTGCCGCGCATAGGACATGAGGCCCGACCAGGCGAGTTCCGTCTTCAGCGGGGCGAGCTGCGGATAGGTTCCGATCATCTCGCGGCGCAGCGCGCGGACGAGCGCGGCGGGCGGCGCGGCCCGCGTGGTGATCCGCCCGCCCCAGAGCAGCCGCTTGCCGCCATCCACGACGCGGTAGTAATCGCCGGCGCGGCGGCTGTCGCCGATCGCATCGGTGGTCATGATCGCTTCGCGGATGAGATCGGGCGCTTCCTCGCTTACCATCACGTAAGTTGCGATCGGCAGGAACGCGCGCTTCAGCCGGCTGACGAGAGGCTCCGTATAGCCGCCCGTGGTGAAGACGGCCCGGCGGGCCTTCACCTGCCCGCCATCGGTACGGATGACCTTTTCGGCCCCCCCGAGCGCGCTCTGAACCGCGCGGGAATTCTCGAAGATGCGCCCGCCCAGCCGCTCGATCTCGGCGGCGACCGCCCGGAGATAATTCAAGGGATGCATGTGAAAGGCCCGGCCATCGCGCAGGCCGTGGAAATAGCGTTCCGATTTCAGCACCGAACGGATGCGGTCCCGGTCCAGATATTCGAGCTCGTAGCCATAGGTATCGGCCATCTTCGCCGCATGCGTCTTGAGGCTGCCGCCGTCGTCATAGCGCAACAGGCTCATGAGGCCGGGCTGCGGCGCGGCTTCCACGATATTGAGATCGCGGATAGTATCGCGGACGAATTCGGCGCCTTCGATCGACAGAAGATGCAGCTTTCGCGCGGCTTCGGGTCCGGCCATGCGGGCGATTGCGTCGCTCCCTGTCGCAAAGCCTGGGCTGACGAAGCCGCCATTGCGGCCCGATGCGCCGAAGCCGACGCTTTCCGCCTCCAGCACGACGACGGAAAGGCCGGCGCGGGCGAGCTGCAACGCCACCGTCAGGCCGGCCAGCCCGCCGCCGATGATGACGGTGTCGCATTCCACCCTTCCCGCCAGGGCCGGCCTGACCGTCTCATCGGCGAGGGTGCGTCTGTAATAGGTATCGGGATAGGACATCGCGCATGCTCTTGGATGGAGGCGGTGCGGCAGAGCCGGGCAGCGCAATGCCGCCCGGCCATGTTCAGACGGTCAGTCGGCGCTGTAGTCCTTGCCGTACCATTTCTTGGTCAATGCCGCGAGCGTGCCGTCCTTCTTCATCTCTTCGATGAGACCGCCAACTTTCGCCGTCCATTCCGGATCACCCTTCTCGGCGATGACGACCAGCGGTTCGCGGAACGCATATTCACCTTCGAGAGTGCGCAAGGGATAGCCGTTCTTGATGGCATTCGCCGCCGTCTGCTCGGGCGCGATCACCGCATCGAGGCGGACGCCGTCGCCGAGGCGCAGATCATCGAAGGGCAGCATGGAATCGGCGAAGGTGCGGATTTCGCCCGGCTCGATCTCGTACTCGATCGGCGGCAGCCCCGGCGCATCGATCTCGAGCTGGCGGCGGATGAAATCCTCCGACGTGGTGGCGGTTTCCACACCGATCACCTTGCCATTGAGATCGCCGACCGACTTGGTCTTGCTGTCCTTGTGAAGCACGTAGACATAGGGGCTGTAATAATAGATGCCGACGAAGTCGATCACCTTCGCGCGCGCCTTGGTCGGCGTCACCGAGCCGACGCCGAGATCATAACGCCCCTGCCAGCGGCCCCCCGTCAGCGTGGCCCAGTCCGGCGTCTCGAAGCTGACCTCCACGCCCAGGCGCTTGGCGATCTCGCGCGAAACATCGACGTCGAAGCCGGTCAGTTCATTGTTATCGTCGAGATAGCTCTGTGGCGGCCAGCCGCTGTTTGTGGCGACGACCATCGCCTTTTTCTCCATGACGCGGTCAAGTGTTGCCCCGGCATGGGCAGTGGCAACGGAAACCAGCATAGCGGCACCGAGCGCCAGATGCGCGATGAGCTTCATGAATTCCTCCTTTTCGATGGTCAGCCATCCCGTTCCCTTATCTGTAAGATGTCTGACAACAGCATCTAGAAGTAAATGCAAGCAGCGAGTCAAGAGCGCGCGACCGGGCAACCAATGAAACAACGAGATGATGCCATGCGGTTTCGTGATGAGGTGGATGGCAGCAGCAATCCAGCCGGACATGACTTTTCTCTATGGCTGCAGCATAGTTTACGGGCGTGCCGCAGCCAATCGCTCGGACTTGCCCGCAGGTTTTTCCCTGCCCGGAATGGCAGCCGAAAGATCGGGCCTTCTCGCGCTGAAGAATACGCCCATAATTATCAGCGTTCTAACTGGAACCATTTCGTCACACTCCAGTTGCTTTGCATCGGCATCTAATAAAATGAAGGAACCGTGCCATGAAACCGATGTCACAGCTTATGGCCGCCACGATGATCCTGCTCCTCTCCGGCGGCTTTGCGGCAGCCGAATGCGTCGATACGACAACCTCTGCGCCTGACGGCACCACGACGACGGGGATCGCCAAGGATGGCAGCAAAGCACCGCTTGAGAAACCGGATGGCGAGGCGGCGCATGCGCATGCCGATCCCAATGCCGTGCAGAAAAGCGGACAGACGATGCCGCTTGCCGACCAGCAGGGAGGCGGGAACAAGGATCTCGCCACGTCGCAACAGGATGTGCAGGCCCAGCAGGAGGGCGATAAAACCGCCGCGGCCAAGGCCGAGCCCCGCAAGAACGACGCCTGCGCAGAATAGCGGCGAGCATTTTGAAGTACATCGCAAAACAGCGGGTTAGGCTATAAGGGTATAGCCCGCTGGCGCTGGCTATATACTTTCAGCCTCGAAAATCGCCCCTACCCTACTCTTTCACCTCGTCATAAAAAACATGCATGCATAGAAAATCGCACCCTCACATCCCCGCATGATGGGCTGACAGGCCTTCCAGACAGTATGTATTTCAATCTGCAATTACAGATATATTCATCATATCCAGACACAGAGTCAAATTTATAATGAAATTATCTAATATTAATATTGTGAAAGCTGTTTTTTCAGTATAGCCATTTTGCAAAAAATGCTCTTTTCACGATTCGGCGCGTGATTGGAGTATTGTGAAATAGATTTTTATCGGATGTGAGAATAGGCATTGGGCGAGGGGATAATGCGGCAAATCATCGGGGCTTCAACCGGCAATGTGGCTGATGTTGATCTGTTTTCTTCCAGTGCCAGCTTACGGCAGCCGCATGGGCAGGTCCGGCTTCACTGTTTAAAGCAGGGCAGGCTCTCGCGCTTCTTCCGCGCGGCGCTGGCGACGACATCGGCGATTGCGCTTGTCCAGGCGCTGATGTTCGTGGCGTCGAAACCTGCGGCCGCGCAGACAACGAACTGGAACGGCAGTCAGGACAGTAACTGGTTCAACCCAAATAATTGGAGCAATGGCGCGCCAAACAGCTCTATGGCAGCCTATATCGATAACAGCACCAGAAATCCGGTCATTATTGCCACCCCCGGGGCCTTAGCGGGCGCTACGATGGTCCCGCGCACCGGTACCGGCGTCAGCCTGAGGATTGAGGGCGGCGGCACGTTGACGTCGAGCAGCATTGCCCGCATCGGCGATCTTGCCGGCTCCGCCGGTGCTGCGACGGTGACGGGGACAGGTTCCACATGGACCGTCAATTTTACAGGCTCGGACGAGTCTTTCGTGATAGGCGCCGTTGGAACAGGCACACTGGACATCACCAGCGGCGGTTCTGTCGTCGTCATACAGGACACGATGCTGGGCCGGGCGGCAGCCGGCAAGGGTACGCTGAATATGTCGGGTGGTGGAACGCTGGAAACCACAGCGCTCAAGCGCGGTGGGTCCACGGTTGCCAACGGCGTTCAGGCCAATTTCAATGGCGGTATTCTGAAGGCGCATGCCAACAACACGAACTTCATCAGCGGCTTCAGGAGCGGTGAGCTCAATCTTCAGTCAGGCGGGCTGACCATCGACAGCAACGGCTTTAATGTCTCTACCGCCTCCCCTTTCAGCGGTACTGGCGGGCTGACGAAGACCGGCGCAGGCACGCTGACGCTGACCGGTGCCAGCACCTTTACAGGCGACACGACCGTCAATGGCGGCACCCTCACCCTCAATGCCGCTTCTATCACGCCCGGCAAAGTTTTCGTCGGAAACGCTGCCGGTGCCTCGGGCAATCTGGTGGTCGAGAACGGCAGCACGATAACCAACAGCAGCTATGTGCGCATCGCGGAAGTTGCGGGGTCGACGGGCGTCGCCACGATAAGGGGCGGCTCGACCTGGACGATCAACAACAACATCGCGCTCATCGTCGGCAATTCCGGCGACGGCACGCTGAATATCGATGGCGCCGGCACCTCCGTCACCACCACCAACGGCGGATACACCATGGTGGGTTCTTCTGCCTCTGGCAAGGGCACGCTCAACATCACCGGCGGCGGCAAGCTGACGACGGCCGGAGATGCAACGATCGCCGCGAGCGCAGGCTCCACCGGAACGGTGAAGGTTGACGGCAACGGCTCGTCATGGGAAATGGCGGGCCTCAACATCAGCGTGAACAGTTCCGGGGCGACGACCCCGAAATCGAACGGATCGCTGACGATTTCCAATAACGCCACCGTCACGACGAAGACCACAGGCGCCGTCGTCGGCAATTATGGTATCGGCTCCGTCGATATCAAAACCGCTGGCAAGCTCAATACGGCGGGCGTCACGACGATCGGCAACTTCCCCTCGGGCGAGGGAACCGTGACGATCGACGGCACCGGCTCGAAATGGACCAGCGCGTCAAATGTCGGCATCGGCAACGCCGGCAAGGGCACTCTGACCGTTCAGAACAATGGCGAGATGGTCGTGACCAGCGGTTATACCTCCGTTGGCGATCGCGCGGCCGGGACGCTGAATATATTGAGCGGCGGCATGGTGACGTCGACCGGAGACGCCTTTCTCGGCGGCAATCAGGCGAATACGGCTTTTGGCGGCGGGGGATCCGGAACCGTCCTCGTCTCAGGGGCAGGCTCGCTGTGGGGCATAACGGGGGCGCTCTATGCCGGCTACAATGGAGCCGCGGCCAAGGGTGATCTAACGATCGATAACCAGGGCGAGGTGACGGTAGGCGGCGCTCTCGTGGTGGGCAACATCGCCAATGGCACCGCGATAAATTCCATAACCATAGAAAGCGGAGGCACATTAACAAGCGGAAGCGGCCTCTCCACCATTGCACATGCTGCGGGATCGAAAGGCGCGGTCACGGTTACCGGCGTCGACTCCAGATGGACGACCGGCGGCGATCTGCGTGTCGGCAACTCGGGTAACGGGACGCTCGATATTGATGGAGGCACGGTCAAGGTCGGAGGCAACATGACCGTTGCCGACGCCGATAGTGCCGCTTCAACCAGCCGCATGACCATCAAGAATGGCGGCTCGCTCACGACAAATTATCTCGGCATCGGTGCGAAGAACAGCGCCGACGGCACGCTGGAGGTCGTCAGCGGCGGTACGCTGACAAGCAATACCACCGCCCGCATTGGCGATGCGGCGGGAGCGAAGGGACAGGCGACTATTTCCGGAACGGGTGCGGGTGGTGCGGCTTCCCGATGGACGATCGGCCAAACGCTTACGATAGGCAATGCCGGAACCGGTAAGCTCTCGATTGAGAATGGCGGTATCGCAACCGCCAAGGGTGGCGTGAACCTGTCCGTCAGCGGCGCCGCTTCCGGCACGCTCACCGTCAATGGCGGCGCCAGCGGCGCCGGTGTTCTGGAGACTGTATCTCTGACGAAGGGCGCCGGCACCGGCACGACGAAGGTCACCTTCGACGGTGGTGTATTGCGTGCACTCGCCAGCAGCACCAATTTCATTTCCGGGTTCACAGGTTCGCAATTTGAGATAGCGTCTGGTGGGATGGTTGTTGACACGGCCGGGTTTGATGTGGCGACGGCGGCGGGGAACGTGGTTTCCGGCGCGGGGACGCTGACGAAGGTGGGCGCGGGGACGCTGACGCTTTCTGGTGCGAACACGTTTTCGGGCGGGCTGACGGTCAATGGCGGGACGGCTGCGGCGGGGGCTGCCGGTGCGTTCAGCTCGGGGCTTTTGACGGTCGCCGACGGTGCGACGGCGGATCTGGCCGGTTTCGACCAGACGGTATCGGGGCTTGCCAGCCCGGGCACGGCGGGCACGGCCAGCATCAGGCTCGGCGCGGGCAGGTTGACGGTCGACCAGGCGACGGGGACGAGCTCGAGCTTTGCCGGCGTGATCTCGGGCACCGGTGGCCTTACCAAGGCGAATGCCGGCACGCTGACGCTTTCGGGCGCCAACAGCTATACGGGGACGACGACGGTTTCGGGGGGCACGCTTGTGGTCAATGGCGACCAGTCGGCGGCGACGGGGGCCACCTCGGTGGCGTCGGGCGCGACGCTGACGGGCGCGGGCACGCTGGGCGGCGCCGTGTCGGTGGCTTCCGGCGGCAGGCTCCTGTCACAGAACGACGCGACGCTGGGCCCCAGCGCGCTCGACATCAAGGGCAACCTGACGCTCGCCTCGGGGGCGAACCTCGACTACGCCTTCGGCACCACGCCCAATACCGATCCCGACGGCCTGCTGATCGACGTCACCGGCGATGTCGATCTGGGCGGCGCCACGCTCAACGTCTCGGGCTCGGGCTTCGACCCCGGCGGCGTCTACGGGCTGATCGAATATACCGGCACGAAGAGCGGCAGTCTGGTGGCCGGCACGATCCCCGCCGGCCTCTATGTGCAGACGGCGATGGCCGGCCGCATCAACCTCGTCAACACCAACGGGCTCGGCGCCTTCAGCTTCTGGGACGGCGACAACAATGCCGGCAACGGCACGATCGACGGCGGCGACGGCGTCTGGCAGGGCGACGCCTTCAGCGCCAACCAGAACTGGCTGGAGGCCACCGGC
>NZ_JACHWN010000014.1 GCF_014191375.1 Mesorhizobium sp. RMAD-H1 | reverse complement strand
GACGCCAACTCAAATGGTGCAGGGGATAATAGCCAGACCACGCCCGACAAAAGCGGGCGCGTAGATTGCCCCGATGGACAGGGCACGACTACCGGAGGAACATCCGCCAGCACGCCCGAAGGCTGTCGCTAAAAGGCCTCCAACGCAAAAAGCCCCGCGCCGCGAGGCGGCGGGGGGTCAATTTCAGCGGAGAAGTGCAGCGTTCAGAAGAAAAGTATAGCGGAGGCTAAAGGTGTTGGTTCGGTGGCGGGACTAAGCCGCTCGCGCAGCAATGGCGCATGGGACAAGCGGTGCGCCTGCTGATCGAGCGTGGTTCTTTGTGATCTTCGTTCCTGGCCTGACGATTGAGGTGTTCTCAATTTGGACAGGAGGCTCCTATGAAGGAGGAGAGGACCACCCCGGTGCGCGCATGATCGAAGACATGCGTAGCCGTGGATTGGGCCACAAGGCTCAGGAGGTCCATATTCGGACCATCAAGGATTTCACTGGTTTTTCGAGGCGGTCTCCGGAGCCGCGCATTGGCGCCTCCCCGCCGAACTGTGCCGCCGTCATGTAGATCGCCGATTGATCATTGACGGCGGATAGGGCGTCGAGATCGGTGTGCGTTCGTTGCCTTCCTTTACCATCTCGGTGACCTGCTTTATGCCGTTGCCGCCGAGTGCATACTTGATGTCCTTGCGCCCGCACGACGCCAAGCAGCATGTCGTCGTCGTTCGCCCAGACGGCATCGATCTTCGGATACTTCGCAAGATAATCCTGCATCAGCTTGAAGGCTTCTTCCTGGTTTCAGTTGGCATACTGCATGTCGAGGATCTTGATGTTCGTCTTGTTGATGACGTCCGAGAACCCTTTGATGCGTTCATTGTCGATGACGGTTGGGATGCCACGCAGCACGACGATCTCGCCTTCTCCACCAAGCTTGCCGGCAAGTCAGCGCGCCGTATTGGCGCCAACGGCGATGTTGTCGCCTGCGACATAGAGATCCTGAATGGTCGGATCGGTGAGGCCACAGACGACCACGGTCACGAAGGTACCGTTCTGCTTGATCTGATCGACGGGGCCGGTCAGCTCTTCGGAAGTGAAAGGCAGGATAACCAGCGCGTCGAGCTTGCGGGTGGCCGAAAGATCTTCGAGCGCGGAGACCTGTGCGGTGGCCGATGATGCCGTCGATAGCACCACGTTGATGTTCGGGAAGGCGGCCTCGACCGCCTTTTCAGCCTGCTCCGCGTGGCATATCAGCGGAGATCATGACTGCATTGGGCCGAGCCGCCTGGTGATCGACGAATGCAGTGCCGGCAATTGTTGTCATTCCTAAGCATCATTATCTTGCACGCAAGAATATCACAGAGCCCGACGATCTGCCGGACCAAAGGACGATCACTCTTGAACCGGACACGGTTTTTGCAATGCGCGTCGAGGTCGCCTTGGCCGGCATACAGCGCCGTGCCAATCTAGAAACACGCCTGTCGCACACCGCGCTAAGAGGCGACAGTCTTTACCGCCAGTGCTTCGGCTTTCCGCAGAACACCGACTATAACCCGACCGGAACTGTCGGCGCATTGACTATCCGGGCTGTGGATGTCATGCGCAGCCGGTATTCAAAGAGCCCGGATCCATTCGTACCGGCATGCCGGACCTGGGCTGAGGCCGAGTACGGCCATGCACTTAGCTCGTTTTGTCCCCAGCCAAAGCGCGGCATGCGACAAGGATTTCGGAAAGTGAGACAAGGCGGGGCGCGTAGAGCATCGATATGCCGCTGCCGGCGGCTATAGGTGAGAATGCCGCTCCCACGAAGCGGCGCTCAAGCCAATATACTTGATCTCAATCGCGCAGCCGGTGATTGGAAACGACCACCACCCCAATGGAGCGAGGCCACAATCCAGTTCGACATCGTCTTTGGCGACTGGTTGATTGCATAAGGAACTACACCGGCACACTCCACAAAATTCTAGACAGGCCCCATTTCAATCCGCGGCCAGCGATCGATCGTTCAGAGCGATCAACCGGCGGGCCATTTCAAGGCTCTCGGGCTGCTCGTGCCGGTAACGCCGGCCGATCTCCATCATGAGGACGGTTCTCGGCAGGAATTCCAGTTCGCTGAATATGCTTTCCCAGTCGATGTCGCCCCAGCCGAGCGGCATATGCAGGTCGCCGATGCCCATCGCCGTATTCTCCTGGAGAAAATAGCCCGTGTAGAAGCCTTGCGGACGGCCAAAGGAATCGTGGACGTGCAAATGACCGGCCACCGGCGCCATGGCGCGCAACTGCTCGCGGAAATCGAGGCCGCGATAGGTTGATTCGATATAGGCGTGGCTGAAATCGATCAGCGCCACGACGTTGGGATGGTTGAGGGCCCGGACTGTGCCGGCGATTTCGGCCGGCGTCTGGCGGTATTGGCCGGGCTCGGTGGTGAAGATATTCTCCAGCGCGATGCGCACGCCGTAAGGACGTGCGAACTCGGCGAGCTCCAGCAATGCTTCCCGTTCGCGCTCGTCCGCCCCGGCGCGGTCGGATAGCTGGTCGGCGCGCAGGAAGCCGCCATGCTGGACGAGAATGCGCGCGCCGATCCGGTCGCAGAGCTGGACGAGCGCCTTGGCGGCCTCGAGTTGGTAGCGGCAGGTCTCCGGGTCCATGAAATTGGAGGAGACGAGCCCATGGACCGTGTAACGGAAATCGAATTGTCCGGTCAGCGCTGCCAGCCGGTCCGCGCGCTCTTTTATGATGCGGCCGCCGGCGATGAGGTCGATGCTGGTCAGGGCGAGTTCGACAGTGTCGGCGCCAAGGCCCGCAAGCCGCCGAAGATCGCTTTCGAGGCTTTCCAGTTCCCCGTCGATCGAGCCGGAATTGAAGCCTGTCCCGATGATATTGCCCATTGTCTTTCTCCTGAACGATGAAATCGGTTTACGCGAGAGCCAGTCGCTTCGCGCGCAATTGCAGGGCGAGGTCCGGGCGGTCGGTCGTTAGATGCCCGATGCCGCGGGCGAGCCACTTTTCGATCAGGGCCGCGTCGTTCAGCGTCCAGACACAGAGGCGGGAAAGCGGCAGCGAGGCGGTGATTGACGCCCATTCCGCGTCCATCAATTCATGATGGATGGCGACGATTTCGACGAGGTCTCGGACACGCGTCAGAAAGGCATGGAGCCCGCCCTGACGGTCGGCCCAATCGCGGTTGACGGAGATGAGCCGCGCGATTCCGGATGCCTGACGGCGGCATTCCTCCAAAATTGGAACATCGAAGGACGTCAGGTGGCACCGGTTCTCCAGCCCGCGACCGGCAATTTCGGCGATGACCTTCTCCACGATGCCGGGGTAAGGTTTGCCCTCCGCGTCGGATTTGATCTCGATATGCAACTGCTTGTTCTCGGCTGATGTGAGCACCGAAAGCACCTCGCCCAAGGTCGGTATGCCCTCATCGCTTTCTTTCAGCCGCAGCGCCGAGCGCATTTGCGGGGTGACTTCCCGTACCGGGCCGGTTCCCTCCACGGTCCGGTCGAGCGTGGCGTCGTGGATGACGACGAGTTCGCCCGCCTCGGTCAGATGAACGTCGAATTCCACGGCATCGACATCGAGCGCGAGCACGTTGCGGAAGCCGGTGAGCGAATTTTCAGGCCAGAGGTTGCGGGCGCCGCGATGTCCGGTGATCGAAGTCATCGGTCTGTTGCCTTGCTTGTGGGTTTTCAGCGAACCGTGGGATCGAGCCTGTCACGCAGCCAGTCCCCGACGATCGAAATGGAGAGCGTGGTGACCATGATGACAAACGCTGGGGCGAGCATGATCCACGGCGCGGTCGTAAGATATTCCCGCCCGAAGCCGACCATGTTGCCGAGGCTCGTCTCCGGCGGCTGGACGCCGAGGCCGAGGAACGACAGGCCGCTTTCCATGAGAATAATCTCAGGGAAGGTCAGCGTCATGGAAACGATGAGCGTCGATGCGACGTTGGGCAGGATGTGCCGGAAATAGACCCGCATGGGCGAGGCACCGAGCTGGACCACGGCGGCAGCATAGCCCTGCGCGCTGGCGGAGATGGCAAGCCCGCGCGCGATACGGGCGTAGCGCTCCCAGCCGTAGAAGCCCATGAGGCAGACGAGCAGCGGCATGGACGAGCCGAAGAAGGCCAGCACTGCGAGCGACATGATGAGGAACGGCAGCGCCGCCTGGAAATCGGCGAGAACAAGGACGAGGGATTCCACAGATCCCCGGAACCTGGCGGCCAGAAAGCCGAGCGCCGTGCCGACAACGGCGGAAATGATGGTGGCGCCGAAGGCGATGACGAGCGACACCCGGATCGATTGGAGCAATCTTGAGAGGACATCGCGCCCCAGTTCGTCCGTGCCCAGCCAATGCCGCGCATTGCCGGGGCCGGCCAGACGGTTGGTGAGGTCCATGGCGGTGATCCCGTAGGGCATGATGAGATGCGCCAAGACCGCGATCAGCACCATGGCCGCGAGCCAAGCCATGCCGAGGCTCACAGAAAGCGGAACCTTGCTGCGAAGGGCGGAGATGGCGGCAAGATATCCCTTGCGAGGGGGCATCGTGGGGGCGAGAGGGGAGGATGACATTGGTTTTCTCCCTCAATGTGCCGTTTGCGCGCGCAGACGCGGGTCGAGCCAGCCATAGAGCAGGTCTACGATGAGATTGGAGATCACCATGGTGGCGGCGATCACCAGCAGGATGCATTGCACCACGGCGAGATCGCGATTGGTGACGGAAACCACCAGCAGGCGGCCGATGCCGGGCCAGGAGAAAATCGACTCCACCACGACCGCCCCGGCGATCAACGTCCCGACCATGAAGCCGACAATGGTGACGATGGGAATGGAGGCGTTGGGAAGCGCGTGGCCCCAGACGACGTCAGGCCATTTCAGGCCCTTGGCGGAGGCGGTGCGGATATAGGGCTGGCCCAGCACTTCGATCATGGCGCTGCGGGAGAAGCGGGCGAGGATGCCGATGCCGCCGATGCTCATGGTGAGCGTTGGCAGGATGCCGTGCATCCATGTGTCCTGACCGCCCGATGGGAGGACGCCAAGGATGATGGAGAAGATCAGCACCAGTATGAGGCCCATGACGAAGGAGGGAATGGTGAAGCCGAGGACAGCAAGGAGGATCACGCCCCGGTCGGCAAAGCTTTGCCGGTTGAGCGCTGCATAAACGCCGACGGGTATGCCGATCAGCAGTTTCAGGATGAGCGCCGGCACGGTCAGTTGCAGCGTTGCCGGAACGCGTTCCAGAACGAGTTGCAGCGCCGGGGTCTTGTCGCGCATCGAGACGCCGAAATCGCCCGACAGCAGCGACTGGATATAGGCGAGATATTGCACCCATAGCGGCTGGTCGAGGCCCCAGCGCTTGCGGAAGGCGTCGACCGCCTCCTGCGGCACGTCCGGTCCCAGCAGAACCTGCGCCGGATCGCCCGACATGCGCAAAACGACAAAGGCGAAGGTGACGACGGCGAGGATGGTGAGCACGGCCCGGAGCAGTCGCGTGAGGAAGAAATGGAGCATGGCAGGTCCTCGCTATGCTGCGATGGGTTGCGCCTCGCCCGCCAGCAGATGGCAGGCCGCAAGCCTCTGCGGTTCGACGGGCCGAAGAACAGGGACCGTTGTCCGGCAGATATCGGAGGCAAGCGGGCAGCGGGGATGGAAGACACAGCCGCCGGGGCGCTTCGCGGGGTTGGGCGGTTCGCCCTGCAGGATCATCCGGCCCTCGAGCGGCTTTCCCGGCACGGGAACGCTCGACACCAGCGCCTGTGTATATGGATGCCGGGGCGAGTGGAAAATAACGTCCGATGAGGCTTCCTCGACGATGCGGCCCAGGTACATGACCAAGACCCGGTCTGCGATGTTGCGGACCACCTTCAGATCATGGCTGATGAACACCATGGCGATGCCGTTTTGCTCCTGCAGGTCGCGCAACATGTTGACGATCTGGGCCTGGATCGAGACGTCGAGCGCCGAAACCGGCTCGTCGCAGACAAGAAGCCGGGGCCCGGAGGCGAGCGCCCGTGCGATCACCACCCGCTGACGCTGTCCGCCGGAAAGCTCATGCGGGTAGCGCTCCGCCTGATCCTTGCGCAGGCCGACCGCGGCCATCAGTTCCTCGACACGGGCCTGCCGGTGTTCCCCGGGGATGAGTCCGTGGATATCCAGCGGCTCGCGGATCTGGGTGGCAATGGTTAGCCGCCGGTCGAGCGCAGCCAGCGGGTCCTGAAAGACGAGCTGCATCTTTGCCCGCAGCCGCCGCCATTCCGAGGTGCCGGGCGCCGGCATCGGCTTGCCCTCGAACAAGACCTCGCCGCCTTGCGCCGGGTCGATGCCGAGCAGCATGCGGCCCAACGTCGATTTTCCCGAGCCGGATTCGCCGACGATGCCGACGACTTCGCCGGGCATGATTTTCTGCGTGACGCCGTCCACCGCGCGGATCCGCGTCGTCTTGCCGAACAGGCCCTGTTTCGACTGGTAGATCCGGGTGAGGCCGGTCGCTTCGAGAACTGGTTTGATCACTATACCGTTTCCAGAATTCGCGCAGGATCGAGGTCCGCCGATCGAGAGGGAGGAGCCGAGACAGGGCGGTGGCAGGCCAGCCGCCGGCCGTCATTCCCGGTCACCAGGCGGGGCAACAGGCGGGTGCATTCCTCCCCGGCATGGGGGCAACGAGGGGAAAAGGCGCAGCCCAAGGGGAGATGACGAGGATTCGGGACAGTGCCGGGGATTGGTATGAGGCGGTTGCGAGGGCCGTCCAGCGCTGGAATCGCGTCGAAAAGCCCGCGCGTATAGGGGTGGCGTGGGTGCGAAAACAATTCCCCGACTGGCGCTTCCTCGACGATGCGCCCGGCATACATGACGCAGACGCGCTCGCAGATTTGCGAAACGGCGCCGAGATCATGGCTGATGAACACCAAGGCCATGCCGGTTTCTTCCCGCAGGCGGTTGAGGAGGTCGAGGATCTGCGCCTGGATCGTCGCGTCGAGCGCCGTCGTAGGCTCGTCGGCAATCAGCAGGTCGGGCTCTCCGGCCAATGCCATCGCGATCATCAGCCGCTGGCATTGGCCGCCGGAGAATTCGTGCGGAAAAAGGTCGAAACGGCGCCGTGCATCAGGGATGCCGACCATGTCCATCAGCCGGAGTGCCTCGGCCCGGGCCGCCGCACCCCTGAGCCCACGATGGATGGCAAGCGCCTCGGTGATCTGCTTACCTATGCGCAGGACGGGATTGAGCGAACTGGACGGGTCCTGGAAGATCATCGCGATTTTGCCGCCGCGGACCTTCTCGAGTGCGCCGCGTCCAGCATTGCACATCTCGAGGCCTTCGACCAGGACGGACCCAGTGACGCTCGCCTTGCCCGGCAGAAGCCCGAGCGCGGCGAGCCATGTCACCGACTTGCCGCAGCCGGATTCGCCGACCAGGCCGAGCGCTTCGCCGGGTGCGATATCGAGATCGATGCCGTGCAGCACCTCGACCCCGTCGAAGGATACCCTGAGTTCACGCAGTTCCACAAAGCTGGATGCCATCATGTAAGACGCCTCCCGGATTATCCGGCATCGGTTCAGGCGACGGGGCGGCGCGGGACAGGGCGCCGCCACCATGGGTCAGATCGTCCAGTTGGACGCGCGGAAATCCATCGCAAAGGCCGGGGCGGCCTTCCATTTGAGCGAGGATTTCATGCCGGTGAACACGGCGTTCTGGTGGAGGACCTGATAGACCGGGTCCTCGCGCTCTGCGATCTCAAGCATGCGGGCGAAGGCCTTCTTGCGCTCGGCACGATCGGTCGAGGTTTCCATCACCACCGAAAGCCGGTTCATCTCCGCATTCGTCCAATCTTTCTTCTGCTGGACTTCCCCATTGGGGCCGAACTGCACCACCATCGGAGTGATCGGGTCGTTGATAGTATTGCCGGCTGACCAGTCGCGTACGCCCTTCACGCCGGACGGATCGTGGATCTGGCCCCAGTTCTCCTTCATCTGGATCTCGACATTGAGACCGACCTGCTTCCACATCTCGACCATGATCTGCGCGTTCGGCGTCTGGTTGGTGTAGTAATTGTTGAGCAGGCGGTAGGGGATGGGATCGCCTTTGTAATTGGCCTTATTGAGGAGGTCGCGGGCAAGCTCGGGGTTATATTCCGGTGGGGTCCACCCTTCGATGAACATGTCCGAGGTCCTGTAGGATTCGAATTGCAGGCCGGCGGGAATGGTGGTTTGCCCCGCCCAGAGCGCCTCGACAATCGCCTTGCGGTCGATGGAATGCGTCATGGCGCGACGCACCAGGGGATCGGCGAGGATATCGTTCTGGGTGTTGAAAACCGAGACGCGGTGGTTCCAGATGGTCGAGTTTTGAACTTCAAAGCCCGGTGTCGATTGCACCGCCTTGATCTGGTCCGGCGGCAGGTCGCAGGCGAAATCATATTCGCCGGAAAGCAGCCCATTGACGCGCGAGGCAACTTCGGGAACCTCGACGAAGCGGATCTCCTCAAGCGGCGGGCGCCCGCCCCAATATTCGTCGAAGGCCACGAGCGTGAGCGAGACGTCCGGCTTGTATTCGCCGACCATATAGGGACCGGTGGTGATCGGCTTGCGGGCCCAGTCGTTGTAGCTCGCCGCCTCATCCCAGGCGCGGCGGTTCGCAATCTGGCTGCCGCCGGAATAAAGCCGGCCTTCCAGCGTGACGTCAGGCGTCGCATTGTGCAGGCGGACCGTATATTTGTCGACGGCCTCGATGCCGGCGAGCGACGGCCAGAGACGGCGGCCAACGCCAGGGACCGTCGCAGGTAGTTCCTTGGCGGTGGTGGGCTTATGGTCTGCTTCGAAGACGGTCTTGCCGCCGGCGGGCTCCGTATTGCCGAAAACACGCTCGCGGGAGAAGCTGAAGACCACATCGTCGGCGGTCAGTTCGTCGCCATTGTGGAATTTGACCCCTTGGCGCAGCTTGAGTTCCAGCGTCTTGGCGTCGATGCGCTTCCACTCGGTCGCAAGGCCCGGAACCGGACCCTGATTGCCCATCCAGTCGCGCAGGATCAGGCCTTCCCAGAGGTTTGGGAAGAAAATGCGTTCCCCGACATTTGACTGCTCGTTCCAGACGTCGAGCGTGTTGTTGTTGGTTATCTTCTGCACCGCAATGGTAACGGAAGGGCGATTGCCCTGGGAAAAGGCCATGCGCGGCAGGATGAGGCTGCCTGCGCCCGCGCCCAGAAGACCAAGAGCACTACGTCGTGTAATGGGCAACATTTAATTCCTCTCCTTCTTTGCGGACCGCCGAAAACGCGCGCGCAGTTCCGCGACCCGAAACGTCGGTTTCGTCATGGGTTGGTGAATTGCGATGACACCCGCCGCGTCTCCTCGCGGCAGAATGATTTCAGACCGTTGCGAGAACCCTCGGCTCGTCGTCCGCCGCACCCGCTTGGCGGAAAAGCCTATGCAGAATCTTGGAAAGCTGCTCGGCTCCGGTTGCCACCCTCGTTGCGCCCGCAGCTTCCAGCACTGCCGCGCGCCCTTTGCGTGGGTCGGACGGATCGACGAAGCCGATGGCCGTCATCCCAGCCGCGACCGCGCCCGATATGCCGTGCGGACTGTCATCGATCACCACGCAGCGCGCTGGTTGCGCATCGAGCCTGGAGGCGCACAGAAGGAAGAGATCGGGTGCCGGCTTGGGCTTCGCGACCATATCAGCGCTGAAGATGTCTGGGGCAAACGCGTTCCACAGGTCAAACAGGCCGAGGCTCTTGCGCAAGCGGTCCATGCCACTGTTGGAAGCGACGCATTTGCGGGCGGGCAACGCCCCAATCAGTTCAGCGATACCGGGCGTAAGGGTCAGCGAGCGCGCAAACTCGCCATAAAGGCGCGCGCCCGCCTCGTGAAAAACCGAGTCGGGGTCATTGATGCCGAGCTCGTCCCGGCAGATGCGGCGGACATCCGCTTCGGCGAACCCGGTAAAGCGGGTATGGACATCCTCCGCCGAAATCGGCACCCCTGCCGACAACAGCGCCTCCTGCAGGACCCGTGACGCGATAGGCTCGCTATCGATCAGCACGCCGTCGCAATCGAAGATCAGCAACTCTGGAACCATGGATAACCTGCACTCTTGCCTGTTGGCCTACCGGCCTGTGGAGCATTGCAACCACTGGCGGAAGGGGAATTGCGGTGCGCTTCCCCGTATGAGAAGTAGCGTTGGGATACCGATATGGTACAAATGTAACGCTGATGTGACATTTGGGATGACGGACTGTGGATATGAACGAACTGATGGTGAAGGCGGCCTGGCTCTACCATGTGGAGGGGCTGACGCAGGCGCAGATCGCGGAGCGGATGAATCTCACGCGGCGGCGGGTAAATGAGCTCTTGTCCGCGGCGTCTGCGACCGGTCTCGTGCGGGTGACGTTCACGTCTCCTCTTGCCGAAAACGTTGAATTGGAGGGGGCACTGTGCGAGGCTTTCGGGCTCGATGATGCGGCGGTGGTATCAACACCCGAGGATCAGGGGTTGCTGCACGCCGTGCTGGGGCGCGCTGCCGCGGCCTTTCTCGATCGCATCATCGAAGTGCGCCAGCCACGATCGATCGGCGTTGGGTGGGGCGCCACCTTGCGTCAGACCGTCCAGCATATGACGCGCAGGCAGATGCCGCATCTCGAAGTCTGCTCCATGATGGGAGGCCTCACGCGCGGTGCAGAAATCAATACCTTCGATATCGTCCGCAACTTCGCTGAGCTGCTGGGCGCCAAGTGCCATTATTTCGCAGCGCCGATTTATGCCGACAGCGAGGGCTCGCGAGCCTGATCGTCGCGCAGCCCGTCTTCCGGGAGCTTCTCGAAAAGGCCGCATCGGTCGATCTCTCGGTCCTGAGCGTAGGGGACGCAACTGCAAAATCGCTGCAGGTGAAATATGGTCTTCCAGCCGGCGCGGACATCCGCGAGTTGGCGGCGTCCGGCGCGGTCGGTGATTTGCTCGGCCGTTATATTGACGAGGAAGGTCAGCCGGTCCGGCATCCTCTTAACGGTCAGGTGATATCGCCCGATCTCGAAGATTACAGGAAAGTCGAAACCCGCATCATCGCCTCGGGAGGCACCCACAAACGGCGCGTCATCGCCGCGTCATTGCGTGGAAAGCTAGCAACCGCATTGGTCACGGATGCCGACACAGCCCGCTGGCTTCTCAGTCGCGGCAGGTAGATGCGCTCCGTCAGAAAGCTGCGCGATAGATAGAGAGGACACCGCGCGCCGCGGAACCGCCGACCGCGACGGGTTTGCCCCGCAGTTCCGGATTGTCGCGTTGCTCGACCGAGGCATAAAACGCATCCATATCGACATGGATGATCTTTCGAACCGGAGTGCCAATCTCCTGTGGTCCGCTGCCGCTGTCATCAGCATGGACATGGTCGTCGGTCATGCACAGCTCTGCAATACACCTATGGCTTCGATTACAGCAGGAGATTTTCTCCGCGCTCGACCGGGGGCTCGACCACGACGAGCATGTTTCCGGGAAGCGGCCGCTGGAGGTGTTTAACCTCATCCCAATCACCAGTCAGCCAAAGATCGACCTCTTCGGGCGTGGTCAGGATCGCCGGCATCGCCTTTTGATGGATCGGACTGACGATCTCGTTCGGTGAAGTGGTCAGGAAACCGTAGAGTTCAAACTCGCGTTCTCCATCGCGGACTTTTCTGACACCCTTCCACGGTGTCCAGAACCCGGCAAACAACATGAGTGGCCGGTCGGCGTTGCGCGCAAACCAGACATTCGGAACGCGTCCGTCCGGAACCTTGCTGGCCGGATCGGGCTCCGCAAATGACGTGACCGGCACGACACACCGGCTCGTCGGGCCGAGCCAGCGCCGCCAGTGAGGCGAATTGACGTTTCTAATGTTCGTAACGCCGGGGTCATAGTTGCCTTTGATAAAGGCCGGAGGCGTGGGCATGCCCCACGTTGCGCTGACGATTTCGCGCTTGCCGTCCGCGCCGACCCGGACAATCGGCGCCAGCGTATTGGGGTAGACGTCGAGGGACGGCTTGTTCCAGCCGGCCTTGTCGGTGAATGCCTTGGTGAACTCGATCACCGCATCGCGCGTCGTCGTGAGATTGTAAAGATTGCACATTCTCGACTTCCTTTTACCGCCACATGCCGCGCATCTTGGCGCCGACATCGAGGCGAACCTGTCGTGGTCCGATATTGGGTGCCGCTCCCGGTGAAACAACGGGCCAGGCGCGGCATTCAAACAGCTTCAGCAGACTAGCCGGAATAAACCGCGTCCGCGAGGCGTAGACATGCCGATCGCCGGTCGAAGACTGGCCATGGGTGAAGAAGCGCTGAGGCACGATGAGGTCGAGGCTGTCCTTGGCCCGGGTCATGGCGACATAAAGCAGGCGCCGTTCCTCCTCTATATCGTCCGATGTGCCGACGCCGAGATCAGATGGAATACACCCGTCCACTGTGTTGAGCACGAAGACCGAGCGCCATTCCTGCCCCTTTGCCGAATGGATGGTCGACAGGATCAGATAGTCTTCATCGAGCAGCGGCACACCCGCCTGGCCCGAGGTCGCATCCGGCGGATCGAGCGTCAGCTCGGTGAGGAAACGCTCGCGGGAGGGGTAACTGGCGGCGATGTCCTCGAGCTGGAGCAGATCGGCCCGGCGCATCTCGAAATCCTCATGAATCCGTTCCAGATAGGGTTCGTACCATGCCCGCACCTGTCCGATCTCCGCCGGCCATCCAGAGGAGCCGCTACGCAGTCCCGCGACAAGCGCGACGAACCCCGGCCAGTCGGCCGCCGCGCGGGCAGGGCAGGGGAGGCGTTCGAGCGTGTCAATCGGCTCGGCACTCTCGGCAACGGCATCAAGCGCGGTTTGGGCCGTGGCCGGCCCGACGCCTGGCAGCAACTGCATCAGGCGAAAGCCGGCAACACGGTCGCGCATATTCTGCGCAAAACGCAGCGCGGCCAGCATATCCTTCACATGGGCACTGTCGAGGAATTTGAGCCCGCCGAATTTGACGAAGGGAATGTTGCGGCGGGTGAGTTCCACTTCGAGCGGACCACTATGGTGGCTCGCCCGGAACAACACGGCCTGATCCTTGAGCCGCATGCCGGTCTCGCGGTTCTCCAGCACCTCGTCGGCGACGAACCTGGCCTGCTCGGCCTCGTCGCGCACAGTGATGAGGCGCGGGCGCTCGTTCGAGGCCCGGTCGGTCCACAGGTTCTTGGTGAAACGGTTGCGGGCAAGACCAATCACGCCATTGGCGGCGGCAAGGATCGGCTGGGTGGAGCGATAGTTGCGATCGAGCGTGATGATATCGGCCGCCGGCGAAAATGTCTGCGGGAAGTCCAGGATGTTGCGGACCGTCGCCGCCCGGAAGGAATAGATTGCCTGCGCGTCGTCGCCAACCACGGTCAGGCCCCGACCATCGGGCTTCAATCCGGTCAGGATCGTCGCCTGCAGACGGTTCGTATCCTGGTATTCGTCGACCAGAACGTGGTCCCAGCGGCCGCCAATCTCCTCCGCCATTGTCGCATCGCCCATCGTCTGGGCCCAGTAAAGCAGCAGATCGTCGTAATCGAGCACATTCTGGATTTGCTTGGCCTCAACGTAAGATGCGAAAAGCGTGCGCAGCTCGTTTTGCCAAGCGGCACACCAGGGAAAGTGGGCGCGCAGGATTTCCTCCAGCGGCGCCTGGGCATTGACTGTGCGGGAATAGATGGAAATGCACGTTCCCTTGGACGGAAACCGGCTTTCCATTTTGGAGAAGCCGAGATCGTGCCGAATGAGGTTCATGAGGTCGGCCGAGTCCTCGCGATCATGGATCGTAAATTGCGGATCGAGACCCAGCTCAATTGCGTATTCGCGCAGAACGCGCGCACCGATCCCATGGAATGTGCCCGACCAGGCGAGCGCGTCCGTCAGGATGCCGGCCTTGTCACCGAGTACCTTTGCACAGATCCGCTCCACCCGTTTGCCCATTTCCGAGGCGGCGCGCCGGGAAAAGGTCATCAACAACATGCGCCGTGGATCGGCGCCGGAAATGATGAGCTGCGCGACACGGTGGGCGAGCGTATTGGTCTTGCCGGACCCGGCGCCCGCGATGATCAGCAGCGGGCCGCCGATCTGGCCACCAGGAAAGCCGATGCCGTGGACGACCGCGGCCCGTTGCCCCTCGTTTAATTTTTCCAGATGCGCCCCTTTCATTCCGTCCCGCTCCTATGCGTCTGCAAAACAACAATAATCGCCCGATCCCGTGGCATTCTTGCGCTACCGCCTCATCCGCCTCCAGAAGACTCTCGCCTCTTCCCGATTGACTCATTACCGGAAACGGAACAAATAAGGAACATAACAGCGCATAGGCGCGTTGCATAGCCCTCGGAAAACCTGGATTCCCAATGCCCGATCGCGCGGCAAATTCAGTTATCGCTGAGCTTCAGGAGCGCATCGCGCACCTTGAAAGTGGTGCCCGGCGTGCCAAAAGCGTCCTGCCGTTTGGCGTGGCTGAGATCGACCGCAGGCTTCGGGGAGGAGGGCTGGCGCTTGGAGCTCTGCACGAGGTCGCAGGAGGCGGCAACGGCGCGGTGGATGGTGCAGCAGCGGCGCTCTTTGCCGCGGGGATCGCCGCCCGAACGCAAGGGAAGATACTCTGGATCGTGACCTGTGCCGATCTCTTTGCGCCTGCGCTTGCCCAGGTGGGCCTCGCGCCGGACCGCCTCATCCATGTCGAGGCAGGCGATGAAAAGGCACTGCTTGCCTGTTTCGAGGAAGGACTGCGCCACGGCGGCCCTGGCGCCGTGGTGGCCGAGACCGCGCGCTTGTCAATGACGGCATCGCGCCGGCTGCAGCTTGCGGCGGAGGGTACTGACACGATCGGTATCGCCCTGCGCCGCTGGCGCCGCCAGAGCGAAGCGGGCGATTTCGGGCAGCCCACGGCCAGCGTCACACGCTGGCGCGTCTCGGCCCTC
Source organism: Mesorhizobium sp. RMAD-H1 (assembly GCF_014191375.1). Classification (GTDB taxonomy): domain Bacteria; phylum Pseudomonadota; class Alphaproteobacteria; order Rhizobiales; family Rhizobiaceae; genus Paramesorhizobium. The sequence continues at coordinate 38,951 of NZ_JACHWN010000014.1, read as the reverse complement.
CCGTCCACCCCATTGCCGGTACCCGGCGTTGGTCGCGCCCGCTGGCTTGTCGAGTTGATCCGGGCCAGGGCCGGAGAAAGTGCAGATTTCGAAGTGGAGGCCTGCGATGCAAAGGGTCGTATCGCTCTTCCTGCCAAGGTGGCCCATCGACCGCCTCAAAAGGAAGTCGGGCGGCGGATCGCCTCCGTCTGAGGCGCCGCTCGTCCTGGCCGGCCGCATCGGCCGGCGCAGAGTTGTCACAACTCTCGATGAAAAGGCGCAAGCCCTCGGCGTCAGCCCGGGCATGATCGTCACCAAGGCTCAGGCGCTCATCCCCGGTCTCGTCGTCATGGACGCCGATCCGGCAGCTGACGCGGCGGGTCTCGATAAACTGGCGCTCTGGGCACTGCAGCGCGTCTCGCCCGTTGTGATGGCCGATGCCCCGGACGGGCTCGTGATGGACACGACGGGCGCTGATCATCTGTATGGCGGCGAGGCCACGATGCTCGCCGCCATCGTCCAGCGCTTCTCGGCCTCCGGTATCGAGGTGCGAGCGGCGATCGCAGACACTTGGGGCGCCGCCCATGCAGCGGCCCGCTTCCTCGGCCGGCAGACGCTGGTCGTACCGCCGGGGGAAACCATGTTGATGCTCAAACCCCTGCCGCTGGCCGCGCTCCGGCTCGCCCCCGATACCATTGCCGGTCTGCGCACGCTCGGTTTCGAAACGATCGGGGACCTGATGGATCAACCCCGCGCACCCCTGGCGTTGCGTTTCGGTCCGGAGATCGGCCGGCGCCTCGATCAGGCGACCGGTATTCTTGCCGAACCGATCGACCCGGTCCGCTCGCCCGAACTGGTCGAGGTTCGCCGCGTCTTCGGCGAACCGATCGGCGCCGCCGAAACCATCGCCCGTTACGCGGCCCGATTGGTCGAGGCCCTTTGCGCGGAACTCGAAATGCGAGGCCTCGGCGCACGCCGGCTCGATCTCCTGTGCCATCGGGTCGACAATACGCTGCAGGTGATCCGGGTCGGAACTGCCCGGCCGGTCCGCGATCCCAAAAGGCTTACCCGGCTCCTTTGCGACAAGATCGAAACGATCGATCCCGGATTCGGGATCGAGATCATGCTACTCGTCGCCGTTCAGTCCGAACCGCTCAGGGACAGGCAGACGATTTCCTCGCTGGTCGAGGCATCGCAGCCGGATGTCTCCGACCTGATCGATGTACTGGCCAACCGCGTCGGCGAGAACCGGCTCTGCCGCTTCGCACCGCTCCAAAGCGACGTGCCGGAACGGTCGGTGGCGCGTGTTCCGGCATTGGCACAGGAGACCGGTGCCACCTGGGAGGGTGACTGGCCACGCCCGCCGCGGCTGCTCGCCCGGCCCGAACCCATCGAGACCATGGCGCTGCTGCCCGACAACCCACCCGTCTGGTTCACCTGGCGCGGCGTGCGCCGGCGCGTCCGTCGCGCCGACGGCCCCGAGCGCATCCGCGGCGAATGGTGGAAGCGTGACGCCGAGATGACGACAGTCCGCGATTACTTCCGGGTCGAAGATGAGACCGGCGAGCGCTATTGGCTGTTTCGCTCCGGCGACGGAGAGCATACCGAAAGCGGCTCGCAGCAATGGTTTCTGCACGGGATATTCGGATGAACGGGCCGCGCTATGCCGAACTGCAGGTGACGAGCCACTTCTCATTCCTGCGGGGTGCGAGCAGTTGCGAGGAGCTATTCGCGCAGGCCTCCCTGATGGGCATCGAGGCGCTGGGCATCGTCGACCGCAATTCTCTCGCCGGTATCGTCAGGGCCAATGAGGCGGCCAGGACGACCGGAATCCGCCTCGTGGTCGGCTGCCGTCTCGATCTTGCCGACGGCATGTCGGTTCTGGTCTATCCAACAGACCGCGCCGCCTATGCGCGGCTCTGCCGGCTGCTCTCGCTCGGCAAGAGGCGCGCCGGCAAGGGCAAGTGCCATCTCGAATGGGGCGATGTCGTTGCCTACGGCGAGGGTCTTCTCGCCATTCTCGTCCCCGATGCCGCTGACGATATCTGTGCACTGCAGCTACGGCGCTTGCGGGAAACGTTCGGCGACCGCGCCTATATGGCACTCACCCTGCGCCGCCGGCCCAACGACCAGCTCCGGCTCCTGGAGCTGTCGAACATGGCGGCCGCCGCCCGGGTGGCAAGCGTCGTCACCAACGACGTCCTGTTCCATGAACCGGCCCGGCAAATGATGCAGGACGTAGTCACCGCGATCCGGCACAATGTCACGATAGACGAACTTGGCCATCGGCGTGAGCGCTTTGCCGATCGCTATCTGAAGCCTCCGGAGGAAATGCACCGGCTGTTTTCCCGCTATCCGGAAGCATTGGCCCGCACGGTCGAGATCATGGAGCGCTGCACCTTCCGCCTCGATGAGCTCGCCTATCAATATCCGGAAGAAAAGCTCTATCCCGAACTGACGCCGCAACAGGCTCTCGAGAAGCTCACCTGGGAGGGGGCGGCCGAGCGCTATCCCGAGGGCCTGCCGGACAAGGTTCGCGCCAATCTCCGTCACGAGCTGGCGTTAATCGAGAAGCTCGATTATGCGCCATACTTCCTCACGGTAAATGCAATCGTTCGCTTCGCGCGCTCCAAGGGCATTCTATGCCAGGGTAGGGGATCAGCGGCTAACTCGGCCGTCTGCTTCGTGCTCGGTGTCACCTCGGTCGATCCCGACCGCAACGACCTGCTATTCGAGCGCTTTGTCTCCGAGGAACGGCGCGAGCCGCCCGACATCGACGTCGATTTCGAGCATGAGCGGCGCGAGGAGGTCATTCAGTGGGTCTATCAGACCTATGGCCGTGAGCGTGCCGCGCTCTGTTCGACCGTCATCCGCTACCGGGCCAAGGGTGCGTTGCGTGACATAGGCAAGGCTCTCGGCCTTCCCGAGGATCTGACCAAGACCCTGTCGTCGCAGGTCTGGGGGTGGTCCGAAGGCATCGAACAAAAGCATGCCGAGGGCCTCAACCTCAATATGGACGACCGTCGGCTTCGGCTTACGCTCGAGCTCGCACATCAACTCGTTGGCACCCCTCGCCATCTCTCGCAGCACCCCGGCGGCTTCGTGCTGACGCGCGACCGGCTCGATGAACTGGTGCCCATCGAGCCGGCCGCCATGGAAGACCGCCAGGTCATCGAGTGGGACAAGGACGACATCGATGTCCTGAAGTTCATGAAGATCGATGTGCTGGGCCTCGGGATGCTTTCCTGCATGCGCCGCGCCTTCGATCTTTTAGCCGAGCATAAGGATATCAGGCTCGATCTCGCCACCATCCCGGCCGAGGACCCACGCACCTATGCGATGATCCGCCGGGCCGATACGCTTGGCACTTTCCAGATCGAGAGCCGCGCCCAGATGGCTATGCTGCCGCGCATCAAGCCGCGGACCTTCTACGATCTTGTAATCGAAGTGGCGATCGTGCGCCCTGGGCCAATTCAGGGCGATATGGTCCATCCCTATCTGCGCCGGCGTGAAGGCAAGGAGGAGGTGACCTTTCCAAAGCCCGAGCTTGAGGCGGTGCTCGGGAAGACTTTGGGTGTGCCGCTGTTTCAGGAGCAGGCCATGCGGGTTGCCATCGAATGCGCTGGATTTACCGCCGGCGAGGCCGATCAGCTGCGCCGCGCCATGGCGACCTTCAAGCACACCGGCGGCGTCTCGAAATTCGGTACGAAGCTGATCGAGGGCATGGTGGCCAATGGTTATGACCGCGACTTCGCCGAACGCACATTCAGGCAACTCGAAGGTTTCGGCTCCTATGGCTTCCCGGAAAGCCATGCCGCGAGCTTTGCCCTTATTGCCTATGCCTCGGCCTGGATGAAATGCTGGCATCCAGAGGTTTTCTGCTGCGCGCTCCTCAACGCTCAGCCCATGGGCTTCTATGCGCCGGCGCAGATCGTGCGCGACGCGCGCGAGCACGATGTCGAGATCCGGCCGATCTGCATCAATGCCTCGCGTTGGGACTGCACACTGGAGCCAACCGGCGAGGATGGGCAGTTCGCCGTCCGGCTCGGCCTGCGCTTGGTCAAAGGCCTCGGCAATGCCGAGGCGGCGCGCCTGATCTCCTGCCGGGCAGATCGGCCCTTCACCTCGGTGGACGATCTTTGGCGCCGGGCCTCTATTCCGGCCTCTGCCCTGGTCGAGCTGGCCGAAGCCGATGCCTTCCGCCCGGCTCTCGCGCTTGCGCGGCGCGAGGCGCTCTGGGACATCAAGGCGCTTCGCGACGAACCGCTACCGCTCTTTGCCGCCGCGGCCGCGCGGGAAATCTCCGTGGTGCCAGAGCAGGTGGAGCCCAACGTGTCCTTGCGACCGATGACGGCCGGGAGGGAGGTGGTAGAGGACTACAGCCACACCTGTCTGACCCTGCGGCAGCACCCGGTCTCCTTTCTCCGCTCAGACCTGGCCCGCCGGCGCATCATGACCTGTGCCGAGGCTGTCGCATCCCCCGACAGACGTTTCGTTCACGTCGCCGGCCTCGTGCTCGTGCGTCAGCGCCCGGGCAGCGCCAAAGGCGTCATGTTCATCACGCTGGAAGATGAAACAGCGATCGCCAATCTGGTGGTCTGGTCCAAGGTCTTCGAAAAGTTCCGGCGCGTCGTGCTGGGCGCGAGCATGCTTGGGGTGAAAGGCAGGGTGCAGCGCGAGGGCGACGTTGTGCACATCGTTGCCCACGAACTCACCGATTTTTCTGGCGAACTGGCCAGCATTGCCTCGCGCCAGGCCGGGTTTCCGCTGCCGCATGGACGCGGAGACGAATTCCATCGTGGTTCTCCCGGATCCGATCCGCGCGACCTGCCCAAGGCCAGAAATCTTGTCGATCCATACCGGCATATTGACAGCATCAAGACGAAGACGCGGGATTTCCGATAGATCTCGGACGGACAAGGCATTGTCTGCTCAACACGAAGATACAAAGCGGCAACCTCTACCTTGCGGCGAGCTCCACCGCGTCAATCGTCTATCCTGTGGGCAGACGGGCTGACTCTGAAACGCAAGCAGATTGGGGCTGGCCAGAATGTGGGAATTACGTCGCACGCCGTGCTGTGCTGGCGCTTGTGATCACGACCTTGCGGGGAGGGTGCAACACCCGGTGGCGTAGGGCCCGTTTGCGATTGAGGGTACCGTCCTTTCATCATGTGGCTTGCGAGCCGTAAGCGTGAACGCCAAGCGCTTGGCTACGCCGAGCGTCAGCATAGCAGCCGCTCGGGCCACAATCGCAATTGCCATACAAAAGGGGCGGGTCCCGATCTCTCTAAGGTTGCCGTCCCTCGGAACTTCCGCTCCAGGTGGGGGTTCGGAGGCAGGAAGCAAAACGGAGTTGGATAGATGCAGATTATCCCAACCAGATTGCACGGAATTCTTGACTATCTGACGGCGGCACTCCTGATCCTCGCACCATGGCTGTTCGGATTCGCCGATGGAAGCGCCGCGCAATGGGTTCCGGTAGCAATGGGAGCCGGCATCATCCTCTACAGCCTGCTCACTAGCTACGAGTGGGGGATTCTTCATGTGATTCCAATGCGGTTGCACCTCGTTCTGGACTTCGGTGGAGGCATTTTGCTGCTCGCCTCACCGTGGCTGTTTGGGTTTGCTGATCGCCTCATCTGGCCCCACGTGACGGTAGGAGCGATGGAGATTGTCGTCGCCTGCCTCACCTACAGGCGTGCCAACGAGCCTCGGAACGAATGGGATGTGGCCTCAGGACGATAAACGCTGACAAGGAGACGGCTCATGCGAGCCCTAGTCTGGAATGGGATCAATGATCTGCGTGTCGAGAGCGTCAGGGACCCCGAGATTGTGAACCCGCACGATGCTATCCTGCGAGTGACCATGTCGACGACATGCGGCTCTGACCTGCATTTGATAGACGGCTATATCCCGACCATGAGATCCGGAGACGTGCTCGGTCACGAGTTCATGGGTGTGGTCGAGGAAGTCGGACCAGAGGTCAAGCGGGTGAAGAAAGGCGACCGGGTGGTGGTGCCGTCGTTCATCACCTGTGGCCAATGCTGGTATTGCCAGCACAATCTCCATTCACTCTGCGACAATACCAACCCCAAGCCTGAGCTTCAGGAGGCCGTCCTGGGATATCCCACGGCAGGTATTTATGGATACACCCACGCGTTCGGGGGCTATGCCGGAGCGCACGCGCAATATGTCCGCGTGCCATTTGCCGACAATGATTGCTTCAAGGCCCCGGACGGTCTGACCGACGAGCAAGTTCTGTTCTTTTCCGATGCCGCACCTACCGGCTATATGGGTGCTGATTTCTGCAACATCCAACCCGGTGATGTCGTCGCGGTGTGGGGGTGCGGTGGCGTCGGGTTGATGGCGCAGAAAAGCGCCTTCCTGATGGGGGCAGAACGGGTGATCGGTATCGATCGATTTCCTGAGCGCTTGCGCATGGCGCGCGAGCACGTCGGCTCCGAAACGATTAATTACGAGGAAATCGACAGCGTCATCGAAGTTCTACAGGAAATGACTGGCGGGCGGGGTCCTGACGCCTGCATCGACGCGGTGGGAATGGAAGCCCACGGCACCGGCCTGCAATATGCCTACGACCGGATAAAGCAGTTCATGTACCTACACTCTGACCGCGGGCAGGCGCTCCGGGAGGCTATTCGAGCGTGCCGCAAGGGTGGAACGCTATCCATTCTCGGGGTTTATGGCATCATGGACAAATTCCCGGTCGGTGTGATCATGAATAAGGGCCTCACGGTCCGTACCGCTCAGCAACATGGACAGGCCTATATGGGCCGGCTGTTGGAGCATGCCGAGAAAGGCGAACTGAACCCGTCGTTCCTTGTGACCCACCGCTTCTCACTCGAGGAATCGCCGCGCGGCTACGCCATGTTCAAGCATAAGGAGGACGGCTGTGTACGAGCCGTATTCGTTCCCTGATGACGTCATGGATCACCAATAGCGGTTCTGAATTTGACTGCGCTGGGGTGTTGAGGGGGAAGGACACTACTGCAAATTACCGCACAACTGCGCGCGCCGGAGGAGGATGATGAACGAAGTCGTCGTCGTGGGGGCGGGTCTGGCCGGCTTGACAGCCGGGTATCGTCTGGCGAGCGCTGGTGTACGGGTGCATGTGACAGAGGCGAGGCCCTACGTCGGCGGGCGCACCGCCTCGTGGGACGAAAGAGGCATGAAGGTCGAATCTGGCCTCCACCGCTATATCGGTATCTATTCCGCCCTGCCTAGGCTCATGCAGGACGCCGGAATCGACCTTTCCAAAGCTCTTATCTGGGAGGACGAGGTCGAAATCCGCGTGCCCGACGGTCCATCGGCGCTTTACGGCGCCTCGCCGTTGCGGCGACCCTTTCGCACAATCTGGAATGTGGCCGGCCCGGGAAAGCTCTGCACGCCCGGCGAGCGGGCAAGGCTCGGCGCGTTCTTCGCCGCCGGTCTCCTCCATTACGCTGCGAGCGGATCGACGGTGCTCGACCGGCACACGGTCCGCGATTTCGCCAAAAGCAAGCGGGTCAGTGACCGCACGATCGAGCGCATTCTGGTACCGCTTACGGAGGGGCTCTTCTTCTATCCGCCGGAGCGCTACTCAGCCTATGTCCTCTTTGCGCTCCTTGCGCAGGGTGCAAAGCGTGCTCTTCGCTCAGGTGTCGCCGCCTTTTCCGGCGGCATGACCGAAGTAATGGCCGACCCCATTGCAGAACGCATCCGCGCACTCGGCGGAACTGTCCAGACCGCGGCGACAGTAACCTCGCTTGTCGTGCGGGGAGACCGTGTCGTGGGGATTACGGTTAGAGACCGCGAGATTACTGCGAAGGAAGTTGTCCTGGCTACCTCGCTTGCTCCCGCCCAGGAACTCGTCAGAAAAGCGTTCGGCATCCAATCCTGGAATGAAGGCATGCTGTCGCTGAAGACCATGCCCTCCGCGACCTTGCAACTTGAGCTCGAGCGACCCGCGCTCCCGGTCGATCGCGGAACATTCGGGCCCGGCACCAGCCTCAGCGCATTCACCGAGCAGAGCCGCACCACGTTCACGCATGTTCCCGGCCGGCTTTCGATCATCCTCTCGCAAGCCGAACTGCGCCTACTACAACGCCCCGAAGAGATCCTGGAGGAAGTATGCCGGGACGCACCACGACTTGGCTTCGAGTTGAAAAACATCGTACGCGACTACCGCGTGGTTACACTACCTCACGACTTTTATTCGCTGACGCCCGGAATGGAAGCGCTGCGGCCGCCGCAGGAGACTCCGATTGCAGGGCTGACGCTTGCGGGCGACTATACCCGCCAGAATTATCTCACGACCATGGAGGGCGCCGTCATTTCCGGGGAGCACGCGGCCGCGGTGGTGACCAGGCGGCTGAACGGGTGAGGGTGCCGTGGCGTTGGAGAGAAGGAGTTAAAAGGTGACTTCGCGAACAGCTTCGCTGAAAGCAGTGAACACGGCGCGTCACATCCTGTCGGAGGTGCTGATTTCTTTCAGTTCCAGGCATAAATATTGCGGTGCTGGAACAACCGAGAGAGAAGGCGGATTCGCGATTCCAAAAAGCTAGCTCATCTTCGCCATGACGTCATGGAGCCGCGGAGTGAAATCCAAGATAAGGCGGCTTTCGATCGGATAGGCAATGTCGTTCTCACCGAGGCGAACGTCCGACTATAGCCGTGGAATGGCGGTTCCGGTGTTACGTCTTGCTCGAGACTTTGAGACAGACATGCCTCGTGAGGAGCCGAAATCACGCGGGATTGCCGGTTATCCCACCTTAGGCAGCCGCTCCCACTGATGAAAGGGCGGCGGCGAGGAAAGCTGCCATTCCAGCGTGGTGGCGCCTTCGCCCCACGGATTGGCGCCAGCCTCACGTTTTTTGGCAAATGCTTCGAAAATGCCGTAGAGGAAGATCAGCACCGCGAAACCGGAGATATAGGCACCATATGATGACACCATGTTCCAACCGGCAAAGGCATCGGGATAGTCGATGTAGCGGCGGGGCATGCCGGAAAGACCGAGGAAATGGTGCGGAAAGAACACCAGGTTCACCCCGATGAAACTCATCCAAAAGTGCAGCTTGCCAACGAATTCATTGTACATGTAGCCCGACATTTTCGGGAACCAGTAATACCAGCCAGCGAAGATGCCGAATACCGCAGCCATTGAAAGGATGTAGTGGAAGTGCGCGACGACATAATAGGTGTCGTGCAGCGCGCGATCAAGTCCCGCATTGGCGAGCTGGACACCGGTTACGCCGCCGATCGTGAACAGGAAGACGAACCCGACCGCCCAGAGCATTGGAGTACGCATTGTTATCGAGCCGCCCCACATGGTCGCAATCCAGGAGAATACTTTCACTCCTGTCGGTATCGCGATGACCATGGTTGCGAAGGTGAAATAGCGCTGCGTATCGAGCGACAGGCCCACCGTGTACATATGGTGAGCCCAGACGATGAATCCGATGACACCAATCGCAACCATCGCATAGGCCATGCCGAGATAGCCGAAGATCGGCTTTCGCGAAAACGTCGACACGATATGGCTGATGATCCCGAATGCTGGAAGGATCATGATGTAGACCTCGGGATGGCCGAAGAACCAGAACAGATGCTGGTAGAGTATCGGATTTCCACCGCCCTCAGGCGCGAAAAATGTCGTGCCGAAATTGCGGTCGGTCAGCAGCATGGTGATTCCACCTGCGAGAACTGGTAGTGCGAGCAGCATTAGAAAGGCAGTGACAAGCATGCCCCACGCAAAAAGCGGCATTTTGTGCAGTGTCATGCCGGGCGCACGCATGTTGAGGATCGTCGTGATAAAGTTGATTGCCCCGAGGATCGACGAGGCGCCGGCTACGTGGAGTGACAGGATTGCAAAATCAACTGCCGGACCGGGGTTGCCCGAGCTCGAAAGTGGTGGGTAAAGATACCATCCTGTCGCGGGACCGTAGGAGCCGGCCGGTCCGGGTACAAACAACGATATGATGAGGAGAAGTATGGCCGGCGGCAGAAGCCAAAAGGATACGTTATTCATTCGCGGGAACGCCATGTCGGGTGCGCCAATCATAAGCGGGATCATCCAATTGGCAAATCCTCCAATCAGGCCCGGCATGACCATGAAAAAGATCATGATTAGACCATGGGCGGTGGTGAACACATTGTACATGTCCTTGCCGGTTTCCACCGCAGTGTTTCCTTCCACGCCATAAACCATCGCGGCAAGACCGTGGAAGATCTGAATACCAGGTTCTTGAAGCTCCCAGCGCATCGCAATCGAAAGCACCATGCCGATCACCCCCGCGATAATTGCGAAGATTAGGTAGAGGGTGCCGATATCCTTGTGGTTGGTGGAATACAGCCAACGTCGCAATCCTGTCGGCCGATGGTCATCAGCTCCAGCTGTCGAAACTTCCGCCATGTTATTGCCTCCTCGACCAGGCAAACGAGCGATGCCGGCCAAGACGCCCAAACCCTTATCCGTTTGGTTTGTTCCAGCGTTTTCTCGCATGGAAATAGCGTTGCCGGACGCAATCCACTTGCTGTTCGGGCGCTCGCCTGCGTACCGGCGACAATACCCTCCTAAGATGGGACTAGCCGCCCCGCCTTGCGCATAATCAGGCAGAACAACTCGATCGTGCCGATGAGAACACCCATGGCAAGAGGCGTTGGCCTCGCAAGTGCCAAGTCCGGCACCGGCAGCTTCATCGCTGAGCGCCTAACATCTGCGGTTCTCTTACTGTTGCTCCCTATGTTGCAGGCTTCCCTCTGTCTCTGGTCGGGCAGCCACGCCAGAACTGTCCCCTCCTGGGTGGGCTCAGTATATCTCGCGCCTGCGCTGGCCGCCTTCATCTGGGCACGCAGATTATGGTCGAGGACTATTTCCACATGATCCTCCTGAACATCATGCTTCATGTGACAAACTGGATTTTTAGCTCGATGCTAGCGCTCCTCTGCGTCTTCACAATCGCGTACGCAGGTCGATAGACGTTGGCGGGTTCGCGTCCCCAAGATCCCTTCCGCCAGCGAGCCTCAACCGGCGGAGATCGAGGATCCCCGTGGGCGAAGCGCCTGACGGGCCGTGCGACCCGAAGATTCTCCCTTGATGGCGGAACCAATCTGCTCGGCGAGATGTTGGCAGCGGAGATCCACCAAATGAACAATGCCGAAGGTGAATGTCCTGATCGAAATTTGCAGCCAATGCGCATCTGCGAGACAGTCGTGTACCGAGGCCCGCAAGTCTTCAGCAATCAACCGATGGTGCGGGTTCAACTCGATCTGGGGGAACTGGAAAACTGGCCAACTCATCGCCTTCCTGGATTCACCGAAAAGCTTACCGGCTTGCTTCCCCATCTATGAACGCGTTCCAAGCAATCTATCGGGTCGGGCGGCCTGATAGCCGGAACGTCGGCAGGCGCGTCGGTCATGAGCGAGACCTTGCTGGTACGTGGGCCGAGCGCCACCTCTTTCAGGATTGGCGTGGCACCCGGCCTCGGACTTCTTCCAAATGTCATCATCGACCAGCACTTTGCGCAGCGGGGTCGCATTGACCGGCTGATCGGGTACTGTCTCGCAGAATCCTCGTGTGCCTGGAATAGGAATCGATGAGAACACGGCCATCATCGTGGAAGGCGCAAAGTTCAAGGTTATCTGCAGCGGTGCGGTCTACCTGGTCGACGGAGGAGACGTTCCCCACTCCAACATTGCCGAAGCCGCCGCCGATCAGGCGCTGTCCATCTGACCTGAAGGTGCATGTGCTCGGTTCAGGCGATGCCTTCGATCTCGCGACAAGACGGCCGGCGCACCAGGAAGAGTGATGAAGTCGCCGGCCTGATAAGTCTCATATTTTCTTAGTGTTCAGGCACATCGTGCATTCGTGTTGCTACATCATTCGCGGGTTCGTCCCGAATATGGATTTCATGAAAGTTGGCTGGGAAAACCTTTTGGACCGGGTATTTCTGTCATTAGTCTATCTAATGCTTAGCAGTTTGGCCCGGTTTAGCGTCAAGGTCCAGAAATCTGTCGGTAAGTCTTTCCAGGTTTTCTTCCAACCATTTAGCCATCGCGATTTCTTCCTGGAGGATTTCCTCGCACACTCGAGCCGTTTCGGTGTCTCCGAGATGGCGTGCGGCTGCGATGAGGATCTTATAGCTCGCGATTTCCATTTGCTCGAATGTATAGCTTGCGAGCACGCCCTTAATTACCTCGTCGCTGGTGAAAATTCCGCTGAGAGCCTGTCCGAGGCCCATCAGCTTCGTTCCCGTATCCTTGAGTGTTGAGGAATCGCTTCCAAGCCTGCGCAGGCATTCGCGGACACGCTCGGCCTGCCGCTCAGTCTCGTTGACGTGCTGTTCGACGCGCGCCTTTAGATCTGGGTAATTTTCGATCCTTTGTGCTAGATTGCTTAGCATGGTTATGGCCTGTTCTTCTGCGGCATGCGCGTCCTTGAGCCATGCGATTAGATGGTCTGTTGGATTGGTCATGGTTAACTCCCTATCTGCCACTCATCCAGCAAACCTTTAGTCCCGCCGATTGTTCCACCGTGCCGCCCGCGCAATGAATTCGATGCTCAATCTGCTTCGCTTAGGGAACGGGCGGCGTCGCAATGTGTTGAAGTGTGTTGTTGATTCAAAGAATGGACTCTCATATGAGCCCTCGATCAGCCAAGCTCGTCTCGCTTGCCACCGCCCTGCCGCCGCACGTCCTTCCACAGAACGAGGTCGCTGCCGTAGCGCGAAACGTATTCGGTCGCCGTTTTCAGGACTTCGATCGGCTCGGACGCGTCTTCGATACAGCCGGTATCGAGCGGCGCTATGGGGTTTGCCCAATTGAATGGTATCTTGAGGAGAAGGGCTGGCCGGAAAGAACAGCCGTCTACCTGGACGCAGGCGCCGATCTTTTCGTCGCTGCGGCGCGCAAGGCACTCAATGCGGGCGCGCTAACGGCGGCGGATATTGATACCGTGGTAACAGTATCCTCCACCGGGATTTCGACCCCCAGTCTAGAGGCAAGAGTTGCAGACACTATCGGCTTCCGGCCAGATGTGAAACGGGTGCCGATCTTCGGACTCGGTTGCGCCGGTGGCATTACGGGCCTGGCCATCGCCTCACGACTGGCAGAAGCGATGCCTGGCAGCACTGTGCTGCTGGTTGTGGTGGAAGTCTGTACGCTCGCGTTTCGTCTGGATAAAGTGACGAAGGCCAATTTGGTCGCGACGGCTCTTTTTGGGGATGGCGCGGCAGCCTGTATCGTCAGGGTGGGGGAAGAAGGCATCGCCGAGGTGACCGGGAGCGGCGAACATATGTGGCCGGGCACGCTGGGCATAATGGGCTGGGAGGTCGAGGCGCAAGGCTTCGGCGTGATATTCGACCGTGCAATACCTCCGTTTGCCGAGCATCACCTGGCCGGCGCACTCTCCGCCATCTTGAGCAAAACCGGAACCGACCCGCAACACATTGATCGCCTCCTGTGTCATCCGGGCGGAGCAAAGGTGGTCACATCCATTGAGCAAGCACTGGCTCTCCCGAAAGGGGCGCTTGACCACGAACGAGCAGTGCTGCGCGATTTCGGCAACATGTCAGCTCCTACAGCGCTGTTCGTGCTAGCGCAGGCCTTGCGGGCAGGGTTGCCACGAAATGCGGCAGTGCTCGCGCTAGGTCCTGGCTTCACCGCAAGCTGCGTAACCCTTGCGAGAGCGACGTGACCGCCTCCAGCCTGATCCTCGCGTTCATAACAGCGCAGCGGCTGATCGAACTGTGGTTTTCTCGCCGCAACACGGCCCGGCTGTTAGCGCTGGGTGGATATGAGCACGCACCTGCACATTACCCGTTTCTGGTGCTGGTCCATGCCTCTTGGCTTGCGGGGCTATGGCTGCTTGCCTGGAGCCGGCCAATCAACCCTTGGTGGCTTGGATGTTTCGGCGCGTTGCAGGTTATGAGAATCTGGGTGCTCGTAACGCTAGGCCGCCGATGGACGACCCGCATCATCGTTTTGCCGGGCGCACCGCTCGTGAGAAGCGGTCCCTATCGGATTTTCTCACACCCGAATTACCTGGTTGTTGTGGGCGAGATAGCCGTCCTGCCGCTGGTCTTCTCATTGCCGTATTATGCACTGTTGTTCACGATCGTGAACGCCATCCTCCTCTTCGTCCGGATCAGAGCCGAAACTGCAGCACTCTCAGCCTTGTGCTCGACGGCAAACAAGACGTCCCCGGGCCCCACCTCTTCAAGAATCGCATAGAGATGAGCTAGGTGAGACCATCAAGCGATATCCCCTCAGTCCACCTGCGGCAAGTCGTCTTTGGATAAACAATTTCTTTGACAGGGTAGATGTGCCGACATTATTTGATCGTCGCGCTCCGAAGTGCACTTAATTCCCACTAATGTAGAGATTAAGAGTGGTAAATCGCTGCTTCACGCTGGTCGAGTTACTTTCCTTTATGGTTGCTGCAGGCGTTCTAACCTTCTGCATCTCGATGTACTTTTGCTATCAGCGCCATGGCGGCGATCTGTTCCACTCGCATCAAGGAAAACAGGGCCGCCTGACTTCGCCGATCGAATCGTGACGGTTCGATTTCAGTCGAGTAGCCACCGTAGAGGAACCGAACTGCACCGAATTCGTTTTGGCCAAGCTGCGGGCCGCGTCAACCGGGCACGGCGGTATGGTGAACAGGTGGATTTTCCCGGTTTCTTCACCTGGCCAACGCATCGGCAGACGAGCACCTGTCCCGCCCGGCCCGCAGCGCCCGTTTGTACGCGGCAAACCTCCTCCTCATTGGATCCCCAACAGTGCCAGGATACAAGCGTTGCGACGAACCAAACCAGAAAGGATCCGAGATATCCAAGGCGATTTAAGAGTATAGGAACAAGCTGCTCAATGCGCTCAGTGACTGACTGTTCCCCAATAGCTATCGATGGCGAAATCGATCCGGTGACGACCCGTATCGTTTCGAACGGCAAATACGCTTTTGGACATCCTGCAGAAGGCGAAGACAGAGTTGCATCGACCTTCGCGGTCGAACAACCGAAGCCGGCCTCACATGGTGTTAGCGGAACATGTGAAGCCGGCCGCCACCTGTTCAACGGCAATCAGTGGTGGCGGGAGAAAATAACAGAACGCCCGTAACGATTGCAAGGCGATGATCGGAACGGGGCGACGCTATTCTTGGCCGTAAATGCGCCTCACACGCTTACGCGGAGGTGTTCGCGGAACGCTATCACTGATGGCTGCGCCATTTTTGATATGAGTATTTAATCGGGGACCGAGGGGCCGCTCAAACAAGGTCGCGACTGACGTTATCAAACCGCACGCGACTGAGACCGCGCCACTTATTTCGGCCTGGCTACTACTCGTCCTGTGAAAAAATCAGGGCGCTGTAGGGCCCGACCGAGACCTCGCCTGAACATGCCATTCCGTCGCATTCGCCGAGTTCAGCAATGGCATCCTGGCTGGAGAAATTGCCGAAATCGGCGCTATAGCCAGCCCAATCAGTATTCAGGCGGAGTTTCCACACGCCTTGGCGGGGAAAGCCGATGCGATGGGCCTCTTGCGGCGCGTGGCTGAAACTCGCGACGACGATAACGTCGTCCCGCGGGCCACTTTCCGCCGATCGATGGAAGGCGAGGAGTTTCCGATTCTCATCGACATGATGGATTGTAATGTTGCGTGCCAGCAGACCGCGGGTGAGGGCAGAGCGGTTCAGGCGAAGGCGAATAAGGTCGCGATAGAGCCGGACGATGCCGCTGAATTCGTCGCTCTGATCCCAGTCGAGCGGCACGGTGTCCTGAAACCAGTCGCCTTGCAGGAACTCCTGACCCTGAAAAAGCATTGGAATGCCCGGCGCGGTGAACATAAGTGCCGCCCCCAGAGTGGAGCGCTTCTGTGCCGCCCAATGGGATGAGTCGCCGGGGGCGATCTCATGCGGGACGCGTGCCCGCCCATTGGCCACCTCATCATGAGATTCGGTGTAGATGATCCGCTGGAACGGATCCTCATTATAGGAATGTGCGAGCGCGTGAGCGACTGTCGCCATGTGGCGCGCCTCGTCGTCAGCAGCGATCAGCACCTGGCGGATGGGATGGACAAACTCTGCGTCCCATTGGGCACCGAAACCGGCTCCGCCGTGATCGACCGCTCCCGTGATTTCCGCCTTGTTCCGCAGGTCCTCGGCAATCGCGATGCGGCCCGGGAACCGTTCCCGGATCTCGCCATTGATCCACTGCAGCAGGCTCCACCCTTCGGGAAGGGCGTCGCCTTCCTCTGCCTCGTTTCCACGCACGTTGCGGATATAGAGCGTCATGTCGAAGCGTAGCCCGTCGAGGTGGTATTCGTCGAGCCAGAACAGTGCATTGTCCCGGATGAACTGGCGGACTTCGCCACGTCCGTAATCGGGACGGGTCTCCCCCCAGGGCGTTTCGCTGCGCCAATCGTTGTAAAAATAGATCCCGCCCTTGTCGTTTTCGCTCCAGCCGTCGAACTGCCAGAGATCAAGGTCGCTCGGGCCAAAATGGTTGTACACGACGTCCAGGATCACGGCGATTCCGTGCTGGTGCGCCGCCTTGATGAAGGCCTTGAACCCGTCAGGCCCGCCATAGGCACTCTCGACGGCATAGATATGGGCAGGATTATAGCCCCACGAGACGTCGCCCGCGAATTCCATCGCCGGCATGATCTGCACAGCGTTCACGCCCAGTCGCTTCAAATGAGCGAGTTTTTCGCTCGCATCTTCGAACGTTCCCGGCTGTTCTTCGCTCGGGCGATGAAACGTACCTATATGCATTTCATAGATGACCAGCTCATTCCAGGGCGGTGTCCGGAAGTCCACATCGTGCCAACTGTCGCCTGGCGCCACGACAATTCCGTTGCCCACTGAGCTCGTTACTGCCCGGGCATATGGATCGATGCGCGACAGGACCTGCTCACCATTGCGGATCAGGAAACGATATTCGTCGCCGGGTTTTGCTCCGCGCACATCGGCATACCAGATCCCACCCCCCTCATCTGCCATCGGGACCTCGTCGTCCGACCAGCCATTGAACGAGCCCGCAACAACGACCGCGTCGGCATGTGGCGCCCATACCCGAAATGCGACGCCATCCTCGTGAACGATGGCGCCCATCCCGTCTCGGATTGTTAGCTTGGGCATGGAATACCTCCGTGGCGCCGACATGATGTCGGAGAACCCTCGCCGGAAAGGGCGTATTCAAACGGCCGGTGAGCCCTTTGGTTCCGGTGCATTCTGGCCGCTACTGTTCAAAAGCCGCAAATCGCCTAGTCTGCAGATTTGCCCTCGGCGATCTCTTCTTGAGCTTCCGCTTGGTCGCGCTGGTCGGGGTCCAGTGCTTCCTGCCCCCCACCGCGCTAGGTCTGTGATTCAGCTCTGCCAGGACCGGCAAGTGGTCTGAGCCGATGTCGCGCAGGCGCTACAGGTGGACCAGCGTGTAAGGGGCATGGTGGAAAATATGATCAAGAGGCCATCTAAACAGCGGATATCGGGCCTGGAAGGTCCTGAACATGCCGCGCCCGCGTCGGATCCAGAGTGCCACTGATGCGCTGGAAAAGACGAGTCGTATGTGACCACGCGACATCATCGAGATCGCCCGCATCGATTGCTGGTTGGTTCTGCGCCTTTACTTGTCTGCCGACGATCAGGATTTCGGCGTCCGCTCCTCTGTGTCGGTTCGCCGCTCCGGCGGTCGCGGGTGCACGCCGAAGAATGCGATCCACTGTCCGGATCGCAAGCGCACGGAAGCGCGGACGGAGGGCAAGTCCTCTTCCACTAGAAAGCGCACCTCGGGCGATGCCATTTCTAGCTTGGAAAAGAGGTGCATGCCGTAGTGATTTTCTTGCGGTTGCCTGATCGAGTGCGGACAGTCGCGGTCCAAGTCCCACAAACGCTTATCCCACTAGGCATCAGTCTCCACAGCCAGGATGATATCTGGTCGAGTTGCCTGCACAAGAGCCAGGAATCTGTCGGCGTCCCGGTTCTCCATCAAAACATTTGCGATCAACAGGCGGATCGAGTTTGCGGGGTCTCCAGTGCCAGCGGCCTTCAGAACCTCCCGAGGCGCCATGATCGTGTAAGGAAATCTTCGGAAACACTGCCATCCGAGCGCGCCTGCGAGTGTGATCAGGAAAATGGCGTCCCATGTGCCCTCCGCTCCATGGAAGAACAGGTAGGCGCCTATCAAAACCGCAATCGCGCCAGCGATCTGAAGGCGCGGAGAATCCGCTGCGCGAATCCACCGTTTCGCACTTTTCACGAACGACAGCAACGTCAGGACGATGAGCAGGCATCCGCAAGCAACGAGAATGAATTTGATTTTTCTCGGGAACCCTTTCGAAGGGCGATTTGGATTAAGCGGATCGCAAGCATAGCACCGCTGGCCGCGGGAACCTAGGAGGATTGGGGTGGGTCGCTTTCCTCGTCTTCCTGCGGCTGTGGCACATCGCGCCCAGCCAGAAATTCTGCCACCCCCCCGAGGCCCTCAACATGATCCGCGAACACCTTGAGGATGACAAGAAGCGGAACAGCGATCAGCGCGCCGACTATCCCCCATAGCCAACCCCAGAATGCGATCGCAAGAAAGATCACGACAGGGTTCATCTCAAGCCGGCGGCCGATGACCAGCGGTGTGACCAACTGTCCCTCGAGGGTGGTGCAGGCAAGATAGATGAGCGGCGCAAGCAGTGCCGCTCCGATCGCATCGAAGGAGACCAGCGAGACCAGACCGACAAGCACGATGCCGAGCAAGGCCCCGAGATAAGGGATGAAGTTTAGTAGCGCGGCTAGCACGCCCCAGAGCACGGGATTGGGCATGTCGATCGCAAACATGCCCGCCGCGATAGCGGCACCAAGGCCGACATTGATCAGCGAGATGGTGAAAAGATAACGCGAAACCTCCCGCTCGACCGTCCGCGCAATTCGCAATCCACGCTTCTTGTCCGAGAGCGTGGGTAGAGATTTTACGAGTTTTTCATAGAACATGTCCCCGGAGGAAAGCAGGAAAAGCAGAAGAATAAGAGTGACCCCGATCTGCGCGGCGACCTCAGGCACCCCGCTGGCAGCGCGGCTGATGAGGCCCGGCTCGCTTAGGACGACACGCTGCGTTTCTTGATCCTCGGATTCAGCGAGTTGCTCGACTTGCTTGGACGCATCCACCACCGCATCAACCGGGCGGCGCAGCATCGCAATTCGGTCCTGCACTTCGCGGCCGATTCGCGGCGCGTCCTCGATCCATCGGGAAACCGGACCGCTCAAGGAGTAAAGAGCGGATGCGATGACGGCAGAGAGTACAACTACGAGCAGTATCGCGGTAGCCCATTCAGGCGCACCTCGCCGGGCGAGAGATCGAACCACGGGGCCGAGAACGAGAGCGAGGAGGAAGGCAAGCACGACTGGCAAAAGGAAATCACGCCCGAAATACAGCGCCACGACCAGAATGATCAGGAAGGTGCCGATTCCTAGCGTCTTCAGGCTGCTATCAACGACAATGACCTGCGGCGGCTCGATTGAACGTCCATGGAACGCCGCCGCTTCGTCGCGCTCTGCTTCTTGCATGAGTGTACCTGTTTGCTGAAGATCTAACTCGCGGATCGGCAAAGCGTTGCGCCAGATGGCGAAGAATGTCTGACTTGAGGGGATGTGCGAACGACACCGATGAATGAGAGCTTAGCAAAGCACCTGCCCCAGTCGGCTACGTCCGATGGCCACAATATGGAGGAAAACAGTGGGGCCAGTTTGCCCGCTATCGGAGCAGGGGGCTGTCGCGTTCTCTGCGGGTTCGCCATTCACAGAGCGCGGCAATTTCCCGCGGGTAATAGACAAAGGTCGTGGACAGGATTACCTGGCGGGAACGATCAGCATCATGCAAAAGGCGTCGATTGGGCACAGCTGGCGTTCGCTTGAATCTGCTTCCATCAATCCCATGCTGCTTCATAGGTCGCCGGCGGTCGCTCTCACGAAGTGCCCTCGACCTGTAAAGAACCGGGTATCGGTGGACGCTGCGCGGATTCTCCCGTCGATGCGGCAGGACTTCATCTACAACTGCAATCGGTACTACATGGGCAAGCAGGCCAGCCCATGCCTTCCTGTCGCTTCGCATGCGCATTTCCACCGAGCTCGACGCTAACGCGATGGGGCATCGATTCGACGCCGTGTGCATTCTCCCTATATCTGTCGCCAGTGAGACCCATCTCCAGCAGCTGGTCTCTAGCACATGAAGCGGAGTTTGCGTTTTGAATGTATTGAGGCGAAACAATGTAAGGGTAGTGGGTTCCGGGGGCAGGGCGATGGTTTTCGCCCATGGCTTCGGTTGCGATCAGAACATGTGGCGCTTTGTCTGGCCTGCCTTTGCCGAAGAGTACCGCATTGTCTTGTTCGACCACGTCGGTTGCGGCGGTTCCGATCTGAGAGCCTACGATATCGGCAAGTATGCCTCCCTCGAGGGCTATGCCGACGACGTGGTCGCGATCTGCCGCGAACTTGACCTTACCCATAGCATTTTCGTCGGCCATTCAGTCAGCGCAATGATCGGAGCGATTGCTTCCATTCAGGGACCTGAGCTCTTCGACGAGCTCATCATGATTGGCCCATCGCCTCGCTATATCGACGACGACGACTATACCGGTGGATTTAGCGAAGCGCAGGTCTATGAACTCCTCGAGTTCCTCGACGACAATCATATGGGATGGTCGCAGGCAATGGCCCCTGTGATCATGGGCAATCCCGACCGGCCGGAACTCGGCCAGGAGCTTGCCAACTCTTTCTGCATGACGGACCCGGAAATTGCCAAGCGCTTCGCCCGGGTCACCTTCCTTTCCGACAACCGCGCCGACCTTGATCGCGTTACCGCCCGCGCCCTCGTGCTGCAGTGTCACGAGGATGTGATCGCCCCGCCGGCCGTGGGCGCCTATGTTCACCAGCGTGTTTCCAACAGCGCGTTCGTCCTCCTCAACGCCACTGGCCATTGCCCCAATCTCAGCGCGCCCGACGAAACAGTCTTGGCGATGAAGATCTTTCTCGCAGGAGAGAGATCGACCGCGCAGAATGTAGGGCCATGAACCAGCTGATCGAGGACCTTGAGGATCTATTCGACAACGCTCCGTGCGGCTATGTCTCAACGGGACCAGGCGGACATATCATAATGGCCAATCGCATCTTCGCCGATTGGCTCGGCTGCGCGCGATCCGACCTCATCGGGCGGCGCTTTCAGGACTTCCTGAACATCGCCGGAAAAATGTACTATGAAACTCATTTCGCACCCCTCATGCGCATGCAGGGTTTTTTCCATGAGGTGGCCCTCGATCTAGTGCGTGCCGACGGCAGTAAGCTTCCGGTACTCGTCAATGCCGTTGAACGCCGCGATGAAAAGGGCGCGCTGAGCTTCGTCCGCATCACAATCTTCAACGCGTCCGACCGACGTCGATACGAACGCGAACTGCTTGAAGCCCGCCGTTGTGCCGAGAAGGCCAATGCCGAGCTTCAGGACCTCAACCGCACGCTCGAGGAGCGCGTCGCGGAGGCTGTCGAGGCCCGGATGAAATCGGAAGCGGCGTTGCGGCAGGCCCAGAAAATGGAAGCCGTCGGTCAGCTAACAGGTGGCATAGCCCATGACTTCAACAATATGCTTGCGGTCGTCTTTTCGGCGCTCAATCTTCTTGAACGTCGTCTCGCGAAGGGCGAGGATGTTTCCTATTTCATCGCAGCGGCCAAGGACGGAGCCGGTCGTGCAGCGGCGCTGACCCAACGTTTGCTTGCGTTCTCTCGCCAGCAGGCGCTCGCTCCCGAGCCCATTTGCGCCAACCAGATGGTAGCCGGTATGTCTGACCTGCTGCACCACACGCTGGGCGAGATGGTTCGGCTGGAGACGGTGCTTGCTAAGGACCTTTGGCAGGTTTTGGCCGACAAGAATGTGCTGGAAAATGTCGTCCTCAACTTGGCAATCAACGCGCGTGACGCCATGCCTCACGGTGGCCGGCTGGTGATCGAGACCGCCAATTCCCACCTGGACGAGGCCTACGGCGCAGAGCACGACGTAAAGCCGGGACAATATGTGATGGTCGCCGTCACCGACACGGGTGCCGGCATGTCACCTGAGGTCATGGCCAAGGCGTTCGATCCGTTCTTCACCACCAAAGAACCCGGAAGGGGCACCGGGCTGGGACTTAGCCAGGTTTTCGGCTTCGTGAAGCAGTCTGAAGGCCACATAACGGTCAATTCCGTGCTCGGTCGAGGCACGTCCATAACAATCTATCTGCCTCGATATTCCGGTGCACCCGAGGCGCGAAACCATTCGGAAGCACAAATCCCCGTCCGTGGGAACGGCTCAGAAACGGTGCTGGTCGTGGAGGATGACGAGCAGGTGTTGACGCTTACGGCCCAGATGCTGCGCGACCTCGGCTACCGCGTGGTCGAGGCGCGAGGAGGAGAAGAGGCACTGGGTGCTCTCTCCGCTGTACCCGCAATCGGCCTCCTTTTTACGGATGTGGTGATGCCGGATATTAACGGCCTCCGTCTTGCCGAGGCGGCGCTTGAGCGACGGCCAGACTTGAAAGTCCTATTCACGACCGGCTATACACGGGATGCTGTTGTGCACAATCGTTTGCTCGACCCTGGCGTCAATCTGCTGCAAAAGCCCGCCTCGCTGGAGCAACTTGCTGCAAAGGTCAGAACACTACTGGATGGTTAGGGCGGCGGCGGTTTCTTCGAATGAAATCCGTCCCCATCGCGGCGCGGATGGATAAATGCTGCCGCGTACGACCGCGCGGAACAATTCACATCATTAGCAGTTACGCGCACGCATATCTTGTGAGAAAGGACCAAACCATGCGCGCGCTCAATATCATTACCCTGCTTCTCGTCATTATTGGCGGCCTCAATTGGGGACTAGTTGGGCTCTTTCAATTCGACTTGGTTGCAGCAATCTTTGGGGGGCAGCAGTCTGCGCTTGCCCGGGTCGTCTATATCCTTGTCGGGCTTTCAGCCGTCTGGCAGCTTATTCCGCTCGTTCAAAGCTTCTCAGATGGAGAATCGGCTGCCCAGCGGGGTGTCCGGTGATCAGAGAAAACGGCGGTCCAGCATTTGCCTGGACCGCCTCCACTTGGAATGTTTTGGCTCGTAAGAGGTTTGACTTGGCGCATCATGTGCCAATCCGCATCGCGCCGGTCATGCAGTTTACCTTGGCCTCCTATCTGACTTGTGCATCGCACCAGACTCTTGCCTGTCGCAGATCATCGACGAAACGCGTATATTCGGCCGAAGCGAGTTCCTTGTCGGGGAGTCGCAGAAGATAGGACGGATGCACGGTTACGAGAATGGACAGGTCGTCAGCCGCCACCACGCTCCCGCGAATTTTCGTTACGGGAACTTTGCGGCCGGTAATCCCCAGCATCGCGGTGGCGCCCAGTGCCACGATGAGCTTCGGCTTGATGATGGCGATCTCTCGGTTCAGCCAGAAACGGCATTTTGTCACCTCTCCAGTGCTCGGCGTCATATGGACCCGCCGTTTGCCTCGCGGCTCAAATTTGAAGTGCTTGACGGCGTTGGTGACGAATGTCTTTTGCCGCTCGATACCTGCTTCCGCGAGCGCCCGCTGGAACATCACTCCCGCCGGTCCTACGAACGGTTTGCCGGTCAGGTCCTCCTGATCACCCGGCTGCTCGCCCACGAACATGATCTCGGCACCGGGCATGCCCTCGCCAGGGACGGCCTGAGTCGCCGGCTCGTGCAGTGGACATAGCCTGCACGCTTGGATCTCATCACGTAGAGCATCCAGTGAGAAAGGCTGCGATACTCGCCTCTGATTATCCGCCATGCGCTCCGCGACCCTCTCTGCGAAGCGCGGAGGCCTTTCGACCACGCGCGCGCCGATCTCCGCGACGCGTGCACCGGCTTCCCGCACCATTTCAGAAATCTGCGCCGTTTCGGGCATGGTCGACCAATGCCGCTTCGGCATCTGCGCCACCATGGCGTTCACGCGCAGCCGCGCCGGATTGAAAGTGGAGCGAAAGTAGGTCATCCAAAGCTCATCGAGCACTGCGTCGGCTGTTTTCGCAGGCCGAGCCGCCGGCGGGCCGAAGGTAAGCACGCCCCCCCGCCATGCTGCTGTGCCGAGTGGGGTTGCGATCAGCCAATCCATATTGCTGAACCGGTCCACGAAAAATGGCGCGACCAACCGAAGCACGCGATGCCGGGGCTCGTGCCACGCAACGAAGACCTGTGCGCCATCGATTTTACGCTCGGCGAAACGCACATAGGCCTGCATGCGGTAAACGTCCTTTTCCACCGCCTTCGCATAGCGCATCGCCTTGGCAACGTCGGGGTCTGCCGGGTTGTCGAGCACGTGACGTTCGCCCTGGCAAATGCGCCATAGGAGCCGATAGAGCAGCGCGAAACGGTCCGGCTCGCTGTGGCAAACGATCACCGTAACCATCTTTGCATAGCTCCGCGGCACCGCTACGCCGGGGGCCGGCGAGACGTTCGGAGCTTCCTCGCCAAAGAGGGACAAGCTGTCGCCCGCGCTGAAGACGACCTGGTCCGGCGCCAGGCCTTTTGCGAGGCAGTGGCGTGCTGCTGCACGGAACGCCTCCTCGCTGCAATCGTCTTTAAGAGGGATCGACAGCATCTCACAGCGACAAAGAAAGCTGCTGCGGCGGGACAAGGCGCTGCCTCAGCCGATCGTCATCAAGCATGGCGCCCGGTTGCCAGTCGGGCGCGAGCACGAAGGGACGCACGCGCTTCAAGGACCCGGCGAGCCGCGCCAGTTCCGCAAGTCGCAGGTTGCCATGCCGCCGCGCGGCGATTATGCGATCCACCGCCTTCGTGCCCAGCCCCGGCACGCGCAGCAGCAGTTCTCGACTGGCTCGATTGATGTCCACTGGAAAGAGATCCCGATGGGCAAGCGCCCAGGCCAGCTTCGGATCGATCGACAGATCAAGCATGCCGCCCGTCAGCGCCTCTTCGATCTCCGGCAGCGAGAAACCATAGAAGCGCATCAGCCAATCGGTCTGATAAAGCCGGTGCTCGCGGATGAGCGGAGTCGGCCGCGTCGAGAGCACAGCCGAGGGGTGGCCCGTTGGGCTGAAGGCGGAATAGTAGACGCGCTCAAGCGCGTAAGATGCGTAAAGCTGGGCGCTCGAGCGCAGAATGTCGAGATCGGTGGATGAGTCGGCGCCCACGACCATCTGCGTGCTCTGCCCCGCGGGGGCAAAGCGCCGCGGATGCGCTCTGCCGGCGCTTGACGCTTCACCGCTCTCCTCGATGCGCGAGCGCGTGCGCGCCAAGCCTCGCTTGATCTCCGTCACTGACTTTTCTGGCGCCAATTGTTCAAGTGCTGCCTCCGCCGGCATTTCGACATTCATTGACAGCCGGTCAGCATAAAGCCCAGCTTCGTCCAGAAGCTCCGCACAGGTTCCGGGGATCATCTTCAGATGGACATAGCCCCTGAATCCGTGATCCAGCCGCAAGATTTTTGCTACTCGCACCAGATCGGCCGTGGTTTCGTCGGCCGACCGAACTATCCCGGAGGAGAGGAAAAGGCCTTCAATGCAATTGCGGCGGTAAAGGTCAAGTGTGAGCCGGACCACTTCATCGACGCTGAAACGCGCACGCCGCACGTTGCTTGACCGACGACTCACGCAATACGCGCAGTCGTAGATACAGAAGTTCGTGAGCAGGATTTTGAGCAGCGAGACACAGCGCCCGTCTGGAGTGAAGGCGTGACAGATGCCTTGACCCGTAACCGAGCCTATGCCCTTTCCGGCCGTCCGTTTTTCCCCACCGGAGGAAACACATGACGCATCGTATTTGGCAGCATCGGCCAGGATCTCCAACTTCTGCAATACGCTGAGGGGCATGGATCGGCTCCATTGTTCTTGTTTTGTTCTAAAATAGGACCGCGGCCGTGGCGGATCAAGCGCGAAAATATGCCAAGTCGTCGCATGCGCGGGGGGTGAACTCACGCGCCGCACACCTGCGAGGACCTGTCGACCCGGCTTCCGTAATCCTGCGCAACGACGTCAGCATGAGGGACGACCTTGCCGAGGTCGCTGCGACGGCTTCGCGCTTCGTCGTCCAGCAGAGAATAATGCAAACCAGACGCCTTAACGGCAGGAAAGCCGTGGTGGCATGATTACTCGCGCCATTTCTCTCGACGTCATTGACCTTGAGGTGAGAAAGCAAACATGTCTATCGGTGAGGAGCGGGACGGTCATCGAGAACAGAGGGGACAGCTTTCCTCGATTGAGTGTGAGACGTGGCCACTTCGAAAAGCAAGGCTGGGTAAGGCATCTGCAGAGGCCAAGAGTGAGCATTTGTGCTAAGGTTTAATTCCCCGAAACCACTTATCTCGCTTCGGACCCCGCCTGCGCAGTACTGCTCCACGAGCAGCGAGAGGCGCAGGTGCTCACCGGTTAAAACGGTTGCGTATGAAACAGCCCAAGCGAGACCATTTATGCAAGACCGTCGCGAGGCTCCCGATCGGAAGCGAATGCTGAAGCCGGAAGTAGCGCCCTGGCCCGTTATCATCCCTTGTTGTTGCAGCCGTAATGGGCATTCTGTAGCTTGCTAAGCGCCACCTCGGGTAGCCGATGGAAATGTGGTAGCCGGCCTCACATTTCCGCCAAATCAATGTGAGGCCGGTTTCATTCTGCTGTGCTTTTAGTCGCTCGACCGTGAGGTCTGCTGGAGCGCCTTCGCCCCTCTGTCAGGAGCCTACGATTGTAGGCAACAATGCGTTCCTCGACAATAAAGTTCGCTCTGAGGACGATCGGTGGAGCGGTGCTTACCATACGCAGTGCCTTGTTGACACGCCCGCAATCGAGCATGACGAGGCCCGGCCGAGTGGATGCAGCGGGTCGGGGGCCGGGCCTCTGCGCTGATGGAACGTCAGCGTACCCAGTGTGATGCGGAATGATCTATTCCGCAATCACAACAAAATGTAATACTCGAAGTATTGTTCAGTTTTGTCTGCGCTGGATTGTCGCATATATTACTGGAATTATTTTGTTTTTTTTAGGGGTTCGCAATAAATCGGAGAATTCGGATTATCGCTGTCGCTCAACACGCGGATCGCAATTCTCGATATTCAGCGCGCTTGATTGAGGCTTTGTCTATCGAGCGCAGGAGGCCAGGGACAGGCCAGACCGATGCTCTGGCTTTCCTAATTCAAGTGTCACGTATGAGAGAAACCGTCGCGTCATATCTTCCGTGGTTAATGAGCGCCAGCACCATTTCCCATTACCATCCCGGCAACGACAAATTCCGCCATGTGTGGCTCCTCGGTGTCGGCGATCAGGCTCTCTGGCTCATCTGGATCGTCTATGCGCCGGTGCTAGCTCGGCACCCGGTTCTTCTTAAGATGGCTCATTTAGCGTAGAAGCGCGGCACCCAAAAGGAGCACCGCGCGAATTTTTGTCCAGTCGGATCATAAATAGCGACCGATCAGGTTTCGCGATACTGGACAGCGGCTTCCATCGCGATCGCAATTTCGATTTCGATCGCTCGGCGCGGAGCATTGCGCGCTCCAATGACGTGTGCCTTCAGATCCAATCCTGCCTTCAGCATCGGTGCGAGAACTCGTCCGATGTTGGTCGGCACATAACCAAGCCGCACGCCCCCTGTCGTCTCGACCGCTATGCTGTGCGGGTCATAGCTCCGGTCCGGAACCCTACGAAGCCTGACCGGATCTGGAGGGACCACAGGGAAAGGCCTATGACCAAGAACGGTGTCCACATTTGTGACATAGGTCGAGAACAAGGCCCGCTTGGATAGCTCCCGCTGGTCCGGTGGTCGGTGTCCCACCGCTGTACTCGGCACTCCCGTGGCAGCGGCGCCGCAGAGCCCGATCATAAAACTGCGTCGTTTCATCGTGCGCTCTCCTAGAGTTGCTCGGCCTGGGCCCCGGAATTCGGCCTGGCGCGCCCCAGGGAGGGCTCTTCTCCGAGCGGCTGCATCGGCCGCGAAGCGAAGGTTCCATTTCCGTCGATCGATTGTCCATCGGACCAGCGACCCTGTGGCGGTTCGCTGCCGTCCTGTTGAAAGCCGAGGAAGGCATAGCTGAACTCGCGGTTCTCTTCTGACTGAGGATGGCTGTTGGGGATCGGGTACACATTCTCGTTGCCCCCCAGTTCCTCGATGGCTGCGAGCCACTGGTTCTGGTGCATGGTATCTCGGGCGATAAGAAACTGCAGCATTTCCTTCATACCGGGGTCATTCGTCATGTTATGGAGACGCACTGCAAGAATCCGCCCGGTCGCCTCCGCCGTGACGTTCGCTCCCATGTCGGCCGCAATGTTGCCGCTGGCGTAGATATGAGACATGTCGAAAGGCACCCCATCGGAATCGACGGGCATTGCTGAAAGTCCGGCCGAAAGAAGGTTCTTTAAATTGATGCCCCCAAGCACCGCGCCGGCGACGGGATCGGCGGCTGCATCTTCCTGCATGGAAAGCGGTGCGTTCTCCAGGTTGAGTGCTACCGCTGTCGCTAGCATCTCGATGTGTCCAAGCTCCTCGGCCGCGGTATTCAGCAGAAGATCGCGGAACTTTGGATCGCCACGAGCGCCCATGGCTTGGAAGAAGTACTGCATCGCCACCCGTATTTCGCCCTCCACACCTCCGATTGCCTGTTGTAAGGCGCGAGCGAAGAGAGGATTGGGATTTTCGACGCGGACTGGAAACTGCAATTTGTTGTCGGTGTAAAACATGGGTTTGTCCTCCTTGGGAACGAAATCGAACAAGCCCCGCATGAGGAATGTTCCGGGCCAGGAGGAACTTTTCGCTATTTCCAGATTCAGCCCAGACAGAACGTCAAAGAGAAAATGGCGGCGCCATTGCCCTCGTGCTGCAGGGTGACAGTACCGCCGGATCCCAATGCTCTTGTCGTTGACGGTGAGGCTTCCGGAATTGCCGGCGCGACAGTCCGCAAGCTGCTGCGTTACCCGTTGACCGGCGATCTTGCTAAGCCGCCTCGCAGACTGGCAGTGCTATAAGGCGAGAGGTTACGGTCGGCGTCTCCTCGCGGGGGCTACCGCGCCGCGTGCAGCAAAATCGCCCTTTGCCGTGATCGTGAACGCCAAGGACGAGAATGCGAAGCAGTTCGACGCGCGCGAGAGCTTTTGTCGTTCCAGATCAGCCGTTGAAGTTGTTCCAGCGATGTCGGGTATTGACGCGCTGTTCAATTCGGACAAATTCCGACGGCTAAGCACCATTCATGCGAATGCGCACCGAACACTAAGCCCAGGCGCCGGAACGCGAACAGATGCCCGATCGGGCTGCCCGTTCGGATTTTTGGAACGGGGCTGTTGCAGTAGGCGTCTTGTAACACCCCTTGGCCATTGCTCGTTTGAGCGGTGGAACCAGTCTATGCTGGTCGACTGGGGCATCACTGTTCTGTGGGTATTCACAGCGGCCACGGGCTAAGGTGCACAGCCCGGTATCATCCTCACTAAACCCTGAGGCTAAGCCTGTTTCCAATCTGCCAGAATCCTCTCGCGCTCCTTGCGCGTACGGGAAAGACGATCCTTGGCAATCGCTAAGACATGCGGCGAGGCCTCCTGCACCGTCCCAGAGCTATAAGGTGGTGCAGGCGCATATTCGAGTGAGAGTTGGACCGTCTCGCCTTCCTCCTTGCCCAGGAGTTCTCCGATCAGTGCCAGTCCAAAATCAATACCGGACGTGACACCCCCCGCGGTGACGATATTTCCGTCCCAGACAATGCGGTCCTCGACGGCGGTTGCGCCGAACCGGGCAAGAAAATCCATGGAGTACCAATGCGTCGTGGCGCGCCTGTTCTTCAAAAGACCGGCCGCGCCTAGAACGAGAGCGCCTGTACAGACTGAAGTGATGTAGCGGACCGCTGGAGCTTGCTCGCGCACGAACGAAAGAACCGATTCGTCCAGCAGCAGCGCATTCACGCCCCCGCCGCCCGGAATGCAGAGGATATCGAGTGGCGGGTGGTTATCGAACGTGGCCGTCGGCGTCAATGGCAGGCCCGTCGAGGACATGACTGGGTTGCGGTCCTTCCAGATAAGATGGACCTCGGCTCCCTTTGCCGATGCGAATACCTCATATGGTCCCGTCAAGTCCAATTGCTGGATGTTGGGAAAAACAAGAATGCCGAAACGTAAGCTCATCGAGGCGTCTCCTGATATTGACACTGCTAAACGTATCAGGTCCAATCTTGGCCGGATTGCCAATCATCCCTCGGATCATGCCAAACGAACTTACCCGCATCGAAATACTTGCCTTTCCCGACGTCCAGTTGCTCGACGTAGCGGGTCCGTTGCAGGTCTTCAGCACCGCCAATGAAATTCTCAAGGCCGAGGGAATGCAGGCACACTACGAGATCACAGTGGTTGGAAAGCACGCCGACACCCTGACAAGTGCAGGCCTGGCAATCGCGACGCACCAACTGCCGTCGAGTGATGATCCGATTGATACGCTGGTCGTTGCGGGAGGAAGAGGAGTTAACGCAGCAATCGACGATGATGCTTTGCTAAGCTGGATTCGCTACCGTTCGCAGGAAGCCAGACGCACCGCGTCGGTCTGCAGTGGCGCCTTTCTGCTCGCTGAGGCGGGTCTTCTGGAGGGCCGCCGTGCGGTGACCCACTGGGAGCGTTGCGCCGAATTTGCGGCGCGTTATCCATCTGTGCGCCTCGAACAGGATCCGATCTTTGTTTGCGACGGCAATGTCTGGACCTCCGCCGGCATAACGGCGGGTATCGACCTCACGCTCAACCTGGTCGAAGCCGACCTTGGACGGAGCATCGCAACTGCCGTGGCCCGGCATCTGGTCGTCTACCTCAGGCGCCCAGGGGGGCAGGCCCAATTCAGCACCGCATTGTCCCTTCAAGGAGGCGAGAGCCGCTTTGACAGGCTTCACGCCTGGATTTTGGAGAATTTGCGCGGAGATCTTTCACTTTCACGGCTAGCGGAGCAGGCCCACATGAGCACCCGCAGCTTTTCGCGACGTTACCACCAGGCAACGGGGATTACTCCCGCGCGCGCAATCGAAAAACTGCGTGTCGAGGCAGCTCGCCAAATGCTTGGACAATTCATGCCGGTCTCGCAAGTGTCTCGGCAATGCGGCTTTGGCTCCGAAGAAACCATGCGCCGGGCATTCTTACGGAGCTTTGGCGTTACACCTCGGGAATACCGGGAGCGCTTCGGGACGACATAGGCAGCACAAAGTAAACAGCGCTGAACTCATCTCGATTCCCGGTTTGGTGCCAATTGGACGCTATCGAACCTGCGACCCCCGTTCCGCCGGCACTCAGATTATCGTGCAATCGGCTTCTTTCGCCTTTTGGAGGGTGTCGGCGGAGACAATGCCGGTTCCCTCGCGAGGCGTGCTTCGCGTAGACGTCTGGTCTTCTCTTCGCGAAGCTGTAGTTCCGCTTCTATGATAGCTCGGGCGGAATTGTTTGTGTTTTTGAACGTGTCATCTCGTTTCGCAAAGGTTGACCGCGGAGACGTGGACTCGTTGTTGTCTTGCATGGCTGTTCCTCCCGTTCGTGATGCCGACCTGGCACCATCTGAAGCGCCCGCGAACAACGGAACATCTGCGGTTTAGTTCCTGATAAATGAGGGATGCTGCTCGATATGTTGGTGTCTTCAGCCTGCTGCCACCCCGATATAGCACATACACAAGATCAATACGGCTCCCATAATCCACGTGAAATACCGCAAAATAACATCAGCAATTTTTTCCAATTTTGCCCCTCCCAAAAAAAGAACGGCGGAGTCCAAAAGAACCACCGCCGGGTCTAGGCGAAAGACCGAAGAATTCGGGCACCCAGGGCTCTCGTGGCTGGACTTGCTGGATGCTCCGGGCCCACAAACACTTGACGCGCATTTTTGTTCCCGTTCGCGAGCATCACAGCCGGAACCCAGCGGTAGCACGAAGGCCGGCATGACGGCGAGACAGTCAACAGGGCTGCTGCTCGATAGGGTCTATGTCCTGACAGGCGGCCGCCGGCGCGCGGCAAGTACTCGTAAGCATAAACGATATCACTATGGACAGAACCGCGCTTCCGGTGCGGCGGTCCTGCTCGATCACAGTCGGCCACGACTGCCACCAAGGGCGCAAGGGCGAGCATCGCGAGATATGATCTGCGCTTCATGATCTTTCCCTTTCTGAAACACCGGGAAGTAGAGAAAGTAAGGCGTCCAGGATCAGAGGAACTCTCGTCTTAGGATTGGCAAAAAGACAAATCCTCCATTCGAGGTCGTTTACCTTCGGGTCGGTACAACGAGTGACAGATACGCAGATAAAAATACATCTCAACAGAAACGCCGGACCAGGCTCATGCCCGGCTCAAGCGTGTGATCACGCGGTGCGACCTGAAGGTTACGACGGGACACATGCTTCGATGAATTCTGCTACGCACAATTCGCACAGCGCGCGCGGCAAGACGCCCTGGCCTTGGTTCGGGATGACGAGGTCTGGAGTCAACTGGTGCCAAGTATCGATGAGGAAGCAGAGCTATTCATCATCTGGCGATTTCACTTTGCCGAAGGTGACGACAACAGTGGATTCGTTGGCTGGTTAGCGAACCACCTCAAGGAAAAATTCGGTACCGGCGCATTTGTCGTCTGCTGTCAAAACAGCAGACGGGCGGGCATATTCGACTGTTGGGGTTGTCCGGCTATTCTGGGTGCCAATGTGGTTAGCGAGATTAGCAAACTCGTCCAGGGAGCATGAGGTGCCGCATGGTATTCCTCACCGCGGAAGCCGACGAAGTGGACGCATTGTTTCGTGGCGCATCATGCGGATAAATGCGGATCTGCCACTTGGAGTCGAACCAAGACAGACGCATTCGAAGTGCGGTGCCCTACCATTAGGCGAAGGCCGAACACGTGGGCTACTCGCGGCAGGTGATGACGGTCTCGAACGCGACGGGCCTGCTTTCCGCCGCCGCGATGAGGCGTGTCCTACCCGTGCGCTTCGCCAGATCCAATATCCTTCATTGGAAGGGCTGCAGGATGAGCAGGCTTTCCTTGGACCCAACGGTCGATCTGGACCGGGCGCGGCGCGGCGCTCAATGTGTCTTCGATGGCAAAAAGCGACATCACCGCACCGGCCATCGCTGATGCGAAAATGAGCAAAGCGTCTTTCATATATCACCCTTGAAACAGGAAGCGGGGAGCCTCCGTTCGCCGCTTCGTAAGCTGCGGCGGTTTCGTGATGGCGCGTGAAGGTTGCCGTCGTATTGCGCGTCTCATGAACTTGGGATTGAAATTGAATGTGGGCGAGGGCAAGGAGCGGCGACCTTTGCGGTTGAGCGGTCGCAGTGGCGAGGAATACCATGAATGAAACCGGCCCGCATGTGTTAGCTTCACGCGCGACCGGTTCAGACATTGTCATCGACATTTTTCTAATTCTCGTAGAATTGCAGCGTATTGTTCACGTAATAGTGGTACAGTAGCGTATCCTGCATAATCAGATGCACCAACAACATCGGGGAATTCGCGATGGACCACCACAACACCGCAATAAAAATACCAAAGCTCGCTAGTCCGGAACGCAAAGGCGTTCGTGCTGCTACTGCAACTGATCTCGCTAAAGCCCACCGGCAAATGCCTTCACCGTCGAAGGACTGGACAAAGCTGGCCAACATTTTGCGACGGGCTAGCGGCGGATATTCCCGCTCGCGCTCGGCACATTAGCCAAAACCAACGCCGTCATCGTAGATGCTCATTGGGTCGAAACAAAATCGGCCCTATGTGAGTTAGCGTGGAACGATTCCGCTGCCACCGCGTTTGGAAAAGCTTGTGGTGCGCGCAGCCGCGGGCGTGGGGTGTGATTCTGATCTTGAAAGCGACGTAATCTTCGCCGCCCCAGCTGAGCATTGCTGCGCTATGAAAGGCGGAAAGTGATGTCAAACGTGGAACAATTCCCTAGAGGGCCGGGCAGGCTTACTGAGTTCGAGGCGCTTGTGGCCGCAGGCCCGACGGCGCTGGATGCTGTTCCAGGCGCCGTCTACATTTGCGACCGCGAAGGCTGGCTCGTCCGCTACAATTCAGAAGCTGCTGCCCTTTGGGGGCGCGCCCCAAATTTGGACGAAACCAGGGAGCGCTTCTGCGGGTCGCATAGGCTGTTCTTACTCGACGGCACGCCGTTGCTGCCCGAGGATTGTCCAATGGCTGACGCCGTGCGCTCCGGTAAGGCGACCAGAAACGCAGAGGTCGTGATGGAGCGGCCCGATGGGACCCGCTTCACAGCTCTCGTCAACATTCGTGCCCTGAAGGATGTCCGGGGCGACATACAAGGCGCGATCAACTGCTTTCAGGATATTTCCGCTCACAAGGCGATGGAAGAGGAAGTCTATCGCAAGAGCCAGGATCTGGAGGATTTTTTCGAAAACAGCGCCATCGGTTTGCATATCGTCAACGCTGAAGGCATTATTCAACGAGCGAACCGTGCCGAGCTGGCGCTACTTGGGTATACGGCCGAAGACTATCTCGGCCGCCACATCGCAGAATTCCATGTCGACGCGCCTGTAATCGGTGACATCCTTCAAAGGCTCGCAAGCGGTGAGAATCTCGATCGATATCCTGCGCGACTGCGTGCGAAGGATGGGTCGATCAAGCATGTGCTCATAACGTCGAACAGCCGTTTCGAGGATGGCAGATTTTTGAACACACGCTGCTTCACCATGGATGTGACGCATCTGCATGAATCGGAGCGCGCCCGTCGCGAAAGCGAGGAGCGTTTAGCAGCAACTTACGAGGCAGCGACCGTAGGCATTGCTGAGTCCGATGAGACAGGCCGCTTGTTGCGCGTGAACGACGCTCTCTGCAAGATGCTCGGCCGATCGCGCGAGCAACTCCTGGAGATGACCTTCTTTGAGTACACGCTGGAAGAAGACCGGGACGAGGACGCGCTGTTCTTTGCCCGCCAGGTGAGAGGAGAACTTGACAGCTACTGGATACGCAAGCGGGCTCGCAAGCCCGACGGCGCAATCGTCTACCTCGACGTTAATGCATCGGCAGTACGCGATGATGAAGGTCGATTCAGATATGGCGTCCGCGTGATTCAGGACGTGACAGAAGCCAAGCTCATGGAAGACCGCATCCGGGAAAGCGAGCAGCACATGCGAGATCTGCTCGAGGCATTACCGGCGGCAGTCTACACCACCGACGCGAACGGCCGCATAACATTCTTCAACCAGGCCTGCATAGAGTTAGCCGGTCGTACGCCCCAGATTGGTGACGAATGGTGCGTCACATGGCGGCTCTATACCGCCGATGGAGTACCTTTGCCACACGACCAATGTCCCATGGCTGTAGCACTCCGGGAGGATCGGGCAATTCGTGGTGTCGAGGCGGTGGCTGAGCGTCCCGACGGAACACTTGTACCATTTTTGCCATACCCGACACCGCTGCACGATGCCAACGGAAAGCTCGTCGGTGCGATTAACATGCTCGTCGACATAACCGATCGCAAGCAGGCTGAGAATCGCCAGAAGACCCTTATCGACGAGTTGAATCATAGGGTGAAGAACACGCTCGCAACGGTACAGTCTTTAGCGATGCAGACCGCCCGGCATTCGAATAGCCTGCAGGATTTCGCTAGGCGATATGAGAAGAGATTGCTCGGACTCGCACGAGCGCATGATTTGTTGACGAAGCGCCACTGGGGCGACGCACCGCTCGAGTTTCTTGCGCGGGAAGTATTAAGTCCGATGTCGTCCGATTCGGCCGACAGGGTGACATTCCAAGGACCAACGATCACGCTCAATCCGCGGGCTGCACTCAGCCTCACAATGGCATTAAATGAACTCGCCACCAATGCCACGAAATATGGCGCGCTTTCTTGTGACGGCGGCCAATTATCGCTCAGCTGGCAGATCCGCGTGACAGAGAACCAAACAACAATGGTAGACCTAACGTGGCACGAACGCGGTGGTCCGCCAGTGAAGGCGCCAACGCGGCGGGGCTTTGGCACGCGACTGATCGAACGTTGCATCGAACGCGACCTCAGTGGAGAACTGGATCTGGTTTTTGAAGGGGATGGGCTGTTCTGTCGAATGAGCATTCCGATTGGGGAGATGGCACTGCATGGATGAGCTTGCAGGTCTCCGCGCATTGGTCGTCGAGGATGAAGGGTTGGTAGCCTTGCTGATTGAAGGCATGCTCGAAGAATTCGGCTGCGAAGTCGCTGTATCAGTCGCGACGTTGGCCGAGGCCATCACCGCTGCAACGCATGAAACGCTCGATTTCGCACTCCTCGACGTGAATCTTGACGGACAGTCGGTCTTCCCCGTCGCAGAGATCCTGCGCACGCGCGAAATACCAATCCTGTTCAGCACAGGATACGGGCGGGTAGGCGTTCCGGACGCCTTCAAGGAGTACCCGGTTTTGAGCAAGCCCTTCGAAGCTGAGGAACTAGAGCAAAAGCTTCGTTCGGCGCTGAAACAATAAGGGCGAGTTCGTCCGTCAGAAACCTGTACGGGTTAAAAGCTGAGCGTCTTGCGTGGAGGTATGGGTGAGTTTGCCAGGAGCGCGCATCTTTCTCGTTGAGCAAGCATCACCGAGAGGGTCACGATCACCGACAGGGCATCGAAGCATCTGGTCTTTCAGTCGCCGAAAGGCCAACGGCAACTCCAGGAAAGGCGCACCATTGCGCAGAGCACCAGGTTTGCGTTGAATGACCGCGAGGTAATGCCGCTCGTCGTAAATCGTCCAGGGTGGTTTGTCGTGACTGCGCTCAATGACCCGCGGATGTTCACACAGGATAACGCATTCGGCTTCAACGACCAATCGCCCGGGATAGATCCGCAGGGCTGATTGCACATGGAACAATGCCATGGATCCGGCGTTTTTCGCCGATGAACAGAGGCAAATTCAGTCCGGTGACCATTGACCTGCCGGCTGATCGGGTAGGCCGGTACCGCAATGTCACGAGTGCTGCAGAAGCCGCCGAGCTGCTAATTGGACGCTGGCCATCGGGACGCGGTCCCAAATACGTTCACGCACTAGAG
This sequence comes from Mesorhizobium sp. RMAD-H1, assembly GCF_014191375.1. Taxonomy (GTDB): domain Bacteria; phylum Pseudomonadota; class Alphaproteobacteria; order Rhizobiales; family Rhizobiaceae; genus Paramesorhizobium. The sequence goes on along the minus strand of NZ_JACHWN010000014.1, from coordinate 2,003 downwards.
GTGTGCCTGGCAGTGCTTGAGGGGCACACGCCAGCGGAGGCCGCGCGATCGGCCCTTGTAGAAGCCGCGAAGGAGGTAGATGTCTATGTCCGAGGCTGAAGAATTCGCAGCATCGTTGCCACGGTCCAGAACCCTTGAAGGCAATGACCTGAGAATCGTGGAGGTTCGCGAAGATGGCGCCATTGTCGTCAGCGATGGCAAACGCGGCGCCGTTTATGCACCAGTGAACGGCACGCCACTCGGTGGAGAACTTCGCATCGTGCCTGCGTATGTCGAGGCCGGCTATTTCTCCGAGGCGAATTGCATTACGGTGACGGACGGGACGAGAGAAGCGGTTTATCTTCCGGTTTGGGCCCGATGACTACCTGCGGGCGCCTAGCGCTTCTTGGAATAGGCGGCAAATCGCCGAGCGACATAATTAGTCTCGATCATCCCCAGGTGTGGTGATCGGCAAGCTCCCGTCAAACTCGCTTCAGCCAAAATCTGGTTGCGGCTTTACGAGCCGGTGATCTAGAAAGGCCCTCGGACGCTCGCAGAGGCGTTCAGGCAGGAGTCCGACCATGATCAAGATGAGCGTCTACTATCCGGCCGATGGCGGCTCCAAGTTCGATCACGACTACTACCGCACCCGCCATATGCCACTGATCCAGGAACGGCTCGGCGATGCCTGCTTGCGCTACGAGATCGAGAGGGGCCTTGAGGGTCGCGAACCTGGGACCGCGCCGGAGTTCGTCGCGGCGTGCCACGTCTACTCGCCAACCCTGGCGATATTCCAAGAGGCGTTAGGTCCCCACCGCGCGGAGATCGCCGCGGACGTCGCCAACTATACGGACATCGTGCCCATCGTGCAGATCAGCGAAATTATTGGAGAGTAGGGGCTTCGCCGCGTCAGGGGTAGCCTTTCCGGGATCGGCGTAGTGTCGGCGCTCCTGATTGTTTAATGGAGGAATATCACCTTTGATCATCCCCTTAGATACGTCACCGCGGTGCTCTCCGCAATTCCACTAGACACTGTAGGGGTCGCTAAACCCAAAACTCCCCAAGCTTTGCAGCCGGCATGCACGTACCAATGCTCCATAATGCCCGGCATGGTTTTGTCCGGCGGCCTTATCGAGCGTTTCCATCACCCGTTGTCGTATAACTCAAGCAGTTCCGCGATCGGCAGCTCAGCGAGGATGTATCCCTCACCATTGGGGTTGGCGAACAGGTAAATCTCATCGAATCTGGGGTGAAGACGCTTCATCGCGAAACATGCACTAAGACCGGACTGGGATTCGGCGAGGAGTTCACTCCATCACCGACTCAGTTCTGCACGGACATGTGCCGCATTCGACCCTGAGTCACGTATTTGCCAACAAAGTGGGCTTTAGTCATCCAAATCCGGGATCTTTAGCATGTTGCCGCAGGCCTTGCAGTGGACCGCATCCGGATCATGACGCTGCAGCCCACATTGTGGGCACGGGTGCCAGACCTTGTTCGGTCGGAAGATAGCCTGTCCCAAGCGGATGAAGAGAGTGACGCCCGCTAGCATGATCACGACCGCTGTGAGTTTGCCCCATGGTCCCGGCAGAAGGATGTCCCCGTAACCTGTCGTGGTCATACTCGTTACGGTGAAATACAGAGCGTCGATATAGCCCGCAAAACCGGAGCCTTCCCGGAAAAAGAACGTGTAGATGAAGCCCGTCACCACGAAGAGAAAGGTGATCAGATTAACCGCGGACTGCACCACCTCGCGCCATGGGCCGTAGCCTCGCCTGACCAGGGGGCGCCAGAACAGTGCGCTCCGCGAAAGCGACCACAGGCGCAAAACGCGCAGAAACCCCAGATTGGCGAGCCACAGCGGAAAGAGCAATGTCACGAGGATGAAGATGTCGACGATGCTCGTCAGCTGCCGCAGCCAGCGTGGCATTGAACCGCGCCGGGTTTGCCGGAGGCTGTTTGGTCTAAGTTATGCAGCCATGGCTGGTTCGTCCAGCATGGCGTAGTACTGCTCCTCGGCTTCG
>NZ_JACHWN010000013.1 GCF_014191375.1 Mesorhizobium sp. RMAD-H1 | reverse complement strand
CCTCTACGGACAGGCCCTCGCAAAAACCTCCATCGACAACTTCGCAGACAGCAACATCATATCCGGCAATATCGGCCTCAGAGTCAGGTGGTAAAGGAGGGGGGGCGAAATCCCGGGCACCGGCCTGAAAAGCCGGTGCCGGCCTAACGCCGCAACCAGCTGTCGATCCCCCTCGCCGCCGCCCGGGCCGTGGCGAGGCAGGCGGTGAGGAGATAACCGCCCGTCGGCGCTTCCCAATCCAGCATCTCACCGGCGGCGAACACACCCGGAAGCGCCTTCAGCATGTAATCCTCGTCAATCCCGCTCCAGCAGATGCCACCTGCCGAAGAGATGGCTTCCACGATCGGACGGGGCCCGAGAATGGCAAGCGGCAGGGCCTTGATCGTCCGGGCCAGTCGCTCCGGATCCGCCTTGGTCACTTCGGGTGCCGCCTCCCGCAGCAGCGCGGCCTTGACGCCTTCCAGACCGGCGCCTTTGCGAAGCCGGCTGGAAAAGCTCGCTTTTTTCGCCCCCGACCGGGCAAGATCCCGCGACAGCCGTTCCAGCGTCCTGCCGGGGGCAAGGTCGAGCTCGAGAAGGCCCCTGCCCTCCCTTTCCAGCCGGTCCCGCAGGCTCGCGGCATGGGCATAGACGAGGCTGCCTTCGATACCGTTTCGCGTGATCACGAACTCGCCCTGAAACGTGCCGGCATCCGATGCGACGGTCACGGATTTGACCGGCGACCCGGCAAAATGCTCCCGGAAATTCTCGCTCCAACCGACATCGAAGCCGCAATTGGCGGGCCGGAGATCCCTCACCTCCACGCCCCGGTCTTTCAGCCACGGCACCCAGGCCGCATCGGAGCCGAGCCTTGGCCAGCTCGCTCCGCCGAGCGCCAGCAGGACCGCATCGCCACGGACCACCTCCCGCCCCTGCGGTGTCATGAAGACAAGGCCGTCTTCGGCAATTCCCGCCCAGCGGTGGCGCGTCAGGATCCTGACGCCCTGCCCCTCGAGCCTGCCGAGCCAGGCGCGCAGAAGCGGCGAGGCCTTCATCGCTTTCGGGAAAACGCGTCCGGAGGAACCGACGAACGTCTCCGTGCCAAGATCGGCAGCCCAGGCGCGGATGTCATCCGGCCTGAAAGCATCGAGCGCAGCACGCAAACGCTCCGAAGCCGGGCCGAAGCGGGTGGCAAAACGCGCATAGTCCTCGGCATGGGTGATGTTGAGGCCGGATTTGCCCGCCAGCAGGAATTTGCGGCCGACCGTCGGCATGCCGTCATAGACGGTCACGCCATGGCCACGCTGCGACAGCATCTCCGCGGCCATCAGGCCCGCCGGCCCGCCGCCGATGACGATAATCTCTTTTGTGCTCATGAAATGTCCGCCATCCGAATCCTTTTAGGCACTCTTGGCCGGCTGAGGCTCCAGGTGCAAGGCAGAGCGGATATTTTCGCCCGACCGCCTGTTGTCCGTCGTCTCACGGGGCGGTTGCGCGAACCGCGCCGGGAGATCGCCCGATCACGCGCTTGAAGGCCCGGCTGAAGGCCGCCTGTGATCCATAGCCGAGGCGATGTGCGACGCTTTCGATGGGCATCTTCTCGCGGCCGATCCATTGGGCGGCCAGTTGCATGCGCAATTCCGTGAGATAGCGGACCGGCGTCATGCCCGTCACCTCCAGGAAGCGCTCGGCGAAAACCGAACGGGAGCTGCCCATCTCAGCCGCAAGCTCGGCCACCGTCCAGTCGCGGCCGGGATCGCGATGGAGCGCCGCAATGACCCGGCCAAGCCTGGGATCGCGCAGGGCATCGACCCAACCCGTCGCATCGCCACAGCCGCATTCCACCCAGCCGCGCACGATCGAGGCCGAAACCACGTCCGCCAGCCGCGCCAGGATCCCGGCATAGCCGGCCCGTTGCATGCAGGTCTCGCGCTGCATGGCTTCCAGCATCGGCAGGATCTCGGGCTGCCGGCCGAGCAGCGTGCCGACATGCATCACCTCGGGCATCAGGCCCACCAGCGGATGCATGCCACCCAGATCGAACTCCATGCAGCCGCTGAAGATCAGCGCGTCCTTTGTTCGGCAGGTTTCTCCCTTGCAGGCCGTGATCGCACCCACGGATTCGCACAGCGGAATGGCTTCATAGGTGATGATATCGCGGCTGGGCAGATCCGGCGCCGAGAGAAGCTCATGCCGTCCGCCCCGCGGCAGGAGCACCGCATCATGCGTATCGAGCGTCTGGAACGCGCCGCCGGCGATCCGCAGGAACACCGGGCCGCGTGCCACGAAATGGAATTGCGCCCGCCCTTCGACGGCGCCGAAGCCGATGCCGAAGGGCGGCGTCATCTGTATGCGCTTGTAGTGGACCCCGTTGAGACGCATCCCCAGAAGCAGTTCGCTGACCAGGTCACGCGGGGGCTGTATGTGCGCTTGCGTACGCATATCGGACCGAGTTTCGGACTTACGATCAAACATCTCGGATTAATTGACATGGAAAGTCCGACTTGTCCACCCTATCCTTTTGCGACGCACAATATTGCACAAGGGACACCACCACATGAATGAACGGACACCATCCTCTCCGCCCGGCGAGCCGGCGCGGGAAAAGGCCGCCTGGGGCGCGGTCAGTTCGATGACGCTGGGCGTCTTCGGGCTGGTCACGGCGGAATTCCTTCCCGCCAGCTTATTGACGCCCATGGCGGCGGAGTTGGGTATAACGGAAGGTGCCGCCGGGCAAGCTGTAACGGCGACGGCAGTGGTCGCGTTGATAACCAGTCTCCTCGTTAGCGCGGCGACGCGGCGCATCAACCGGCGTCACCTGCTTCTGGTCTTTTCGACCCTCTTGATCCTCTCTAACCTGCTCGTCGCCTTTGCTCCGAACCTACCTATCCTCATTGTCGGCCGCGTGCTGCTGGGCATTGCGCTTGGCGGTTTCTGGACCATGGCGGCGGCGATTACGATGCGGCTCGTCCCCGAAGCGCTCATTCCACGCGCATTGTCGATCCTGTTCAGCGGCGTCTCCGCCGCCACGGTGCTGGCCGCTCCTGTCGGCAGCCTTCTCGGCGATATCATGGGCTGGCGCGGTGTTTTTCTCATAGCAGCAGGGCTTGGCGTGCTGACGCTCATCGTTCAGTTCGTCGCGCTTCCTTCGCTCGCACCCACCGGCTCGGCGCGCTTGCGCACGCTTGTCGACCTGTTGTTGCGTCCGGGTGTCGGACTTGGCCTCATTGCCCTCACACTGGAAATAACCGGGCATTTCGCCCTCTTCACCTATATCCGCCCGTTCCTTGAAATCGTGACGGGTGCCGGCATCGCCTCCATCTCCGCGATTCTTCTTGGCTTCGGCGTCGCCAATTTCCTAGGGACCTATGTGGGTGGCGTCATGCTGGAACGAAGCCTGCGCCTGACCCTCTTCGCCATGCCACTCGGGATGGGGCTTCTCGGGCTCGGCCTTGCCATCGCCGGCAGCGCTCTGCTTCCCGCCGCTGCGATGGTTGCCCTCTGGGGCTTCGCCTTCGGCGCGGTGCCGGTTGCGTGGTCCACATGGATCACCCGCACCATCCCCGACGAGGCCGAAACCGGCGGCGGACTCCTCGTCGCGGCCTTTCAGCTTGCCATCGCCACGGGAGCAGGCATCGGCGGCGTGATCTTCGACACGGGCGGCGCCATCGGCGTCTTCACCGCGGGTGGCGGCATCCTCCTGGCGGCAGCGCTGATTATCGGGCTGGGCGTCAAGCCCCAGAGGGCCCTTGCCGCCGCATCGGCCTGAACGCAGCAGGTCTCATCACCGCCTGAAAACGAAAAGCACCCTTTCCGGGTGCTTTTCCATTTTTCCCAATCGCTAGGCTGCCATGGGAGACCAGAAGTCCCGCGCCGGCTGCGGCAGGCGCGCCAGGGATTTTTCCAGCGCCGCCTCATTGGCATGCCGGCGCAATACGGCCGCCACGTCGCGGATGGCGGTATCCGGAGAAAGATTGTGATTTCGGCGAAGCTGCTGGACTTCGCGCGTCAGTACGGTGCGGTCCCATCCCTGCTCGCGCGGCGCATGTGGATCCCAATCGGTGATGAACAAGGCACGCAGCATCGGCGGCAGCACCTGCGCAAAGACGATCCCCTCCTCCGGCGTCAATCGCCGCCTGAAGGCCAGAAGAACCCCCTCGACCATCGTGTAAGCCTGGTTCCGCGTCGTCAGGCCGGCTTCCTCGGCAACCTCGCTCAGAAAGGCCTCGAATTTCTGCGACGCGAGCCTGTATTCCATCGGAACTGTCATGGAAATCGCACCTCCACCTCGCGGGATGGCATGGAACCCGCCGGCAGGCAAGCCGTTCTCCGATAGGACATCGTGAAAGGAGAATGCAGATGAACTGGGATCAAATCGCAGGACAATGGAAACAGGTTAAAGGCAAGGTCCGGGAGCAATGGGGCGATCTGACGGACGATGATCTCGAAAGGATCGCAGGCAATCGCGACCAGTTGGTCGGCCGGCTTCAGGAGCGCTACGGCCTTGCAAGGGAAGAAGCCAAACGACAGGTCGATACGTGGTCCAGCCACATGTGACGTCCGCTGGCCTCCGGCGGTTCAATGAACCTCCGGAGGTCCGAATGCGGCATGATCCGATCAGGCCGCGAGTATCGTCCTGGCTTCCACCATTTCGAGGCCGAGCGATTCCGCGACGGGGCGGTTGGTGATGCGGCCCTGATGCACGTTGAGGCCATTGCGCAGATGCGGGTTGTCGATCAGAGCCTTGACGCCACGATCGGCAAGCTGCAGCCCATAGTGCAGCGTGGCGTTGTTGAGCGCCAGAGCGGAAGTCACCGGCACGGCACCCGGCATATTGGCCACGCAGTAATGAATGATGCCGTCGACCTCATAGGTCGGCTCGGAGTGGGTCGTGGCATGGGATGTTTCAAAGCATCCGCCCTGGTCGATGGCGACGTCGACGATCACCGCGCCCTTCTTCATGCCCGAGAGCATTTCGCGAGTCACGAGCTTCGGCGCCGCGGCGCCCGGGATCAGCACCGCACCGATCACCACATCGGCTGAGTAGACTTCCTCTTCCAGCGCCTCGATGGTGGAATAACGGGTATGTACCCGCCCCCGGAAGAGATCATCGAGCTGGCGCAGCCGCGGGATGGAGCGGTCGAGAATGGTCACATCCGCGCCCAGCCCCGTGGCCATCATCGCCGCGTTGATGCCGACGACGCCACCGCCGATGATGGTGACCTTGCCCGGCAGAACGCCAGGCACGCCGCCGAGCAGTACGCCGCGGCCGCCATTGGCCTTCTGCAAGGCCGTGGCGCCGGCCTGTATCGCAAGCCGTCCCGCAACTTCGGACATCGGCGCCAGCAACGGCAGGCCGCCGCGGTCGTCGGTCACGGTTTCATAAGCAATGGCCGTAACGCCCGAGGCGAGCAGCCCCTTGGTCTGTTCGGGGTCCGGCGCAAGATGCAGATAAGTGTAGAGAAGCTGTCCTTCACGCAGCTGCGCCCATTCAGACGGCTGCGGCTCCTTGACCTTCACGATCATGTCGGACTGCTGAAAAACGTCCTCGGCGGTCTTGACCACCTTTGCGCCCGCGGCCTGATAGGCTCCGTCGTCAGCGCCAATTCCTGTGCCAGCTCCGGACTGGATGATGACCTCGTGGCCATGAGCCACATATTCGCGTACGGCCCCCGGAGTGAGACCGACGCGATATTCATGGTTTTTGATTTCTTTGGGGCAGCCGACACGCATATTGCCTCCTCCTCGTCTGTGGGTTGGATCAAGGGCGACATGACACCACAGATGAATTCGCATGTCCTTGCCAAAACTCCTCGACCGGCAGGTATTTTCCGCGTATTCTTGCGCAAAAGAAGAGAATAATCGGGGAATCTTTCAATAATGTCGCTGGATAGGATCGATATCGCCATTCTGGAAAATCTGCAGAAGGATGGCCGCATGTCCAATGCGACCCTGGCGGAAAAGGTCGGCCTCTCGCAATCGGCCTGTTCGCGCCGGCTCGATATCCTGGAGAAGACCGGCGTCATTCGCGGCTACCATGCGCGATTGTCGAACAAGATGCTCGGCCATCCGGTAACCGTCATCGTCAATGTCTCGCTCTCCGGCCAGGCGGACAAGCAATTGCGCGAATTCGAAACGGCGGTACGGCGCTGCCCCAATGTCCTCGTCTGCTATCTCATGTCGGGCGAATATGACTATCTCCTGCGCGTTGCTGCCAGAGACCTCGAGGATTACGAGCGCATCCACAAATTCTGGCTGTCCGCCATGCCGCATGTGGCCAAGATCAATTCGTCCTTCGCCCTGCGCGAGGTGGCCGACCGCACCGGCCTCGGTATCGAGCCGCGATTGATCGAGATTACCGGAAACGGATAAGGAGGGCCTCTGGCTGAAAGGCAGTCTAGTCGCGTGCCAGCGCCACGACAGGATCGAGTTTTGATGCATTGCGGGCGGGGATGAAGCCGAAGCCTATGCCGATCAGGCTCGAACACACCAGCGCCACGATCATTGAGGCCGGCGAGTAGATGAGCTGGAACATGGTGCTGAACTGGGCAAACAATACCCCGAACCCCGCGGCGATCAGGACACCGAGCACGCCGCCGATCAGGCAGACCAGCACGGCTTCAATGAGGAATTGTTGCAGGATATCGCTCTGACGCGCACCGATGGCCATGCGCACGCCGATCTCGTTAATTCGCTCGGAGACCGCGACGAGCATGATGTTCATCACGCCGATGCCGCCGACGAACAGCGATATGCCGGCGATGCAGGCAATAAGCAGGGCAAGGGTCGCCGTCGTCGCCTGGATGGTTTTCTGCAGGCTGTCGGTATTGAAGATGAAGAAATCCTGATCGCCATGACGCTTCGTCAGGAAGGCCGTCACCATCTTCTCGGCCTCGGCCGGATCCATCGTATCGTTGACGCGCACCACGATGGATTGCAGCGTGCGGGATCCAGTCATGCGTGTCTGCACGGTCGTATATGGCAGGAACACTTCGAGGTTTTGCGCCCCGCCCATTCCTGCTTCCTCTGCCTTGACGACACCGACGACGCGCACCGGCGCGTCTTTCAGGAGCAGGATCTTGCCGATGACCGAACCACGTTCATGGGGAAAGAGGGTCTTTTTCGCATTCTCGTCAATGACCGCCTCCTGCGCCATATCGTCGACACTCTGCCTGTCGAAGAAGCGCCCCTCCAGAAGCTTGCTGTTGCGCGTGGCAAAATATTGGTAGCCCACGCCGCTTACCATCACGCTGACTTCCTTGTCCCCCACCCGCACCGTCGATGTGGTTGAATTTGAAGGCGTGGCGGCCATCACATAAGGTAATTTGGCAAGCTCGACCGCGTCTGCCACCGTCAGTGTTGTGATCTGCGCCGCTTTCAGATCGCCGAATCCCCGACCGGGACTGATATAGAGCGTATTGGTGCCGAGGTCGCTGATCTGGTCGAGAATTTGCTTCTGGGAACCCTGACCGAGAGCCACCACGCAGACCACCGACGCCGTGCCGATGATGATGCCCAGCATCGTCAGGAATGTCCGCATGCGATGTGCGTTCATGGAGCGCAAGGCCATCGCAAAGGCTTCGTTGAAGCGGTCACGCATCCCGCTGAACGGTTTCGGCCTTTCCAATTTCCTATACACGTCGTCATTGCTTGCGCCATCGCTGTGGACAGCATCGTTTCGCCTGTCGGCAATGATCTCACCGTCTTTGATCTCGATGATGCGCTGGGCACGCGCCGCAACATTGCGATCATGCGTGACGATGATGATCGTACGCCCCTCGCCGTTCAGCTCCTGAAGAATGCTGAGAACTTCTTCGCCGCTGTGGCTGTCCAGCGCTCCGGTCGGCTCGTCGGCGAGAATGACATCGGCATCGTTGATCAGCGCGCGGGCAATTGAGACACGCTGCTGCTGACCGCCAGAAAGCTGGCTCGGCCGGTGATGCATGCGCTCGCCCATGCCCAGACGCTGCAAGATGGCCTCGGCCTTTTCGCGCCGCGCATCACGGCGTTGCCCGGCATAGATGGCGGGGATTTCGACATTGCCCACCGCATCCAATTCGTTCAGCAGATGGTAGCGCTGGAAAATGAAGCCGAAGTGCTCGCGCCGCAATTGCGCCAGCTCGTCTGCCTCGAGCTCCGAGGTCGAGCGTCCCGAGATCAGATATTCCCCCTCGGAAGGCCGGTCGAGACATCCCAGGATATTCATCAGCGTGGATTTGCCCGAGCCGGAAGCGCCGATGATGGCCACCATCTCCCCGCGTTGGATGGTGAGATCGACATGATGAAGAACCGTCGTGAAGTCGTCCCCCGACGGATATCGCCGGGTGACGCCTTTGAGCGCGATCAGAGGAGCTTCGCTCATGTCACATACCGGCGGCGGCTGGAGTGGGCGTTTGATTGTCGGTTACAATCCTGTCGCCCTCCTTCAAGCCCGAACGGATTTCGATATTGATCTTGTCGGTAATGCCGGTCTCGACCGTCCGTTCCTCCATGGCGCCGTTGCCCGTGACGACGCGAACGGTCGCCTTATCGGTTGGAGCCGATGCCTGCAGTGCGGATACGGGAGCCAGAATCACGTTCGTGGCCTTGGCGAGAACGATATGAACCTCGGTCGTCATATAGGTCCTGAGCAACCCGTCCGGGTTTGGAACACTGAATATTCCCTTGTAGTAAATAGCCGACGGGGTCGTTCCGCTCGATGAAGGAGCGCTGCTGCTTGAACTGAAGCTCTTGTCATTGACGATGGAATCCGGCGCCGGCTCGATCCGTTCGAGCTTCCCTTCGTAGCGCTTTGAATTCTGGCCCGAAATGGTGAAGTAGAGCGGCAAACCTTCATGCACCTGGGTGATATCCGCTTCGGAAATATCCGCTTCGACGGTCATCTCGTCCAGTTGCCCCAGAATTGCGATCGTCGGCGCGCTTTGTTGCGCGTTGACGGTCTGGCCTTCCTGAACCACCGTGGCCAGGATGGTTCCATCGATGGGAGCGGTAATGCGGGTATAAGCGAGGTTGGTTTCGGCAATCTGCACATCGACCCTGGAGGCAGCGATGGCTGCTTCGCTGTTGGCAAGCTGCGCCTCTCTCGATTTCAGCGTGGCGACGGCCTTGTCATATTCGGATCTGGCGACTGCATTCTTGCCGATCATCATCTGATTGCGCGCAAGGTCCTGCCGTGCCAGTTCCAGATTTGCGATATTCTCATCGCGAATGGCCTCGTTTTGCCGCAAGGTCGCCTGCGCCTTGTTGAGCTCATTTTGCTGATTGGACGAATCGATGAGCGCCACGACGTCACCCGCCTTGACCTTCTGTCCGGGTCTCACCTTGAGAGACAGAATCCGGCCTGTCGCCTGCGCGCCGATGGCCACAAGCCTTTTCGGTCGCAGCGTTCCTGTTGCCAGCACCGAACTTTCTATGTCGCCGCGCCGGACAGTCGTCGTGCTCGGGAGCGGTTCGCCTTGCGACCAGTGACGGGCAGCGAAATAGGCTCCGATCAGCAACGCCGCCAGAAGGGCAAGCCAAAGGCGCCAGCGGAAACGTCGCTTTGCCCTGGATTTCATGATGGCCTCGTATCTGTTGCCGGCGAGGCCGGTATGGCTGGTCTGACGAAATGCGGTCCGGTTGGGCCGTCGACGATTTCCGGTTTGCTGACGTCGATGCGGCCGTTCCAGCCGCCCCCCAGCGCCTTCTGCAGGGCGACATAGCCGAGGACGAGGTCCGTTCTGGCCTGGGCAAGACCGGTCTCCGCGTTCAGGAGGTCTCTCTGCGCGGTCAGCACATCGATAAAACTCTTCGTGCCGGCCCTGTATTGATCGAGGGTCAGTTCATTGATTTTGCGGCTGTTGCTCACGATCCGCTGCTGTTGGGCGACACGCAAGCGATTCTGGTTGAGCGATACGCTTGCATTCTCGACCTCGCTCAGCGCCGTCAGGATCGCCTTGCGGTAGGCGATGAACGACTGGTCGCGGGCCGCTCTGGCTGCTTCGACATCGGCGTTCAGCTTGCCGCCGTTGAAAATCGGCACGCTGAGGCTCGGCCCGAAACTCCACCCGATCGTGGACAGCCTGGCCAGATCGCCGATCTTCGCGCCGCCCGTATTGATGTCGCCGCTCAACGAAATCCCGGGATAAAGGGCTGCCTGTTTCTGTCCGATGCTGGCTGTCGAGCTCGCATATTCACGTTCGGCCGCGCGAATATCCGGCCTGCTCAGGAGCAAATCGGCAGGCAATCCGGCTGAAACCTTGCGCGGAACGGAGGGAATGGGGCGGGTTTTGTCGAGCACGGCCGCAAGCGCGGACGAGGAGCGGCCCGTCAGAACGGAAAGATTGTTGAGATAGGTCGCATAGCTGATCCGCAGGCCGGGTATCTGTGCTTCCGTTGACGCCGCCTGCGTTTCAGCACTGAGAAGATCCACCTGCGATATATGTCCGGCCTGAAGCTGGTTGCGCGTCAACGCAACCGTCTGGCGCTGCGATGCCGCGTTGCGCTGTGCAATGGCGATGTTTGCCTGCACACCGCGCAACTGCGCATAATTGGTTGCGATATCGCCGATCAGCGTGACGAGCGCCCCACGAAGCTGTTCATCCGCCGCCTCCATATTGTAATAGGCGGCTTCAACGCCTCGATGATTGGCCCCGAACAAATCGAGCTCCCACTGGGTCTTGAAACCAAGGCTCGACTGGCTCGATGCACCCGTGGAACCGTTATCGGAGCGCGTGTAGCTTCCACTGCCGTCCAGCGAAGGATAGAGAACACCGCCTGCGGAAGCATAATTGGCCCTCGCCTGCCGCACCTTTGCCTTCGCCGTCGCGACATCGGGACTTGCAGCAATGCCATCCGCGACCAGTTGATCGAGTACGGGATCGTGAAGGTTCTTCCACCAGTCACCAAGACGCGGAGCCTGCGTACTGGCTTTGCTATTCCATTTGGACGGCGCCAGCACCACAGGTTTCTGATAATCGGGACCAACGGCCATGCATGCAGTCGTCGAGAACAGAACGGCCGTGAGTATCGCCAGGTGGGAAAGGGGCTTCGTCAAAAAAATAGGTCCTGAAATATCGGTGCAGCATCACGCGTTAAAGACAGGCGAGCGATGACAAAACGCCTGTCTTATACAGGCGGTGGATGCCCTGAAGCAACCCGACACTTGCGAGGCACGGCCTGAGCGCCCCCCCGCGCAGGAACCCCAAGGTGTGCAGCTCAGTGACCCAGCCCGGAGAGGCCCTTGAGCAGGGCCTGATGAAACTCGCCCGGCGCCTCCACCTGCGGAGAGTGCCCGAGTTCGGGAAACGCCACGAGCGTGGCGTTGGGAATGGCTTGCGCGGCGCGTCGGCCGAGCTCGGGATAATTGCCGAGCCGTTCGGCGATCTCCTTCGGTGCGCGGTTGGCGCCGGGCGCTGTGCGATCCTTGTCGCCGATCAGCAGAAGGGTGGGCGCCTGGATGCGGCCGAATTCGTGCACGACCGGCTGGGTAAAGACCATGTCCGACGTCTGCGCCTGGTTGAGCGCCACGATCGCCTTGCCGGGTCCGGCATACATGCCGGCGAGCATCGATACCCAGCGGTCATATTCCGGCTTCCATCGGCCGTTGTAATAAAAGCGCTGCTGGTAGGCCTTGATGCTGTCGAAGCTGGTCTTCAGCTCGCCCGCATAGAGCTGGTCGATGGTCGCGTAAGGCACGCCCTCCGCCTGCCAGTCCTCCAACCCGATGGGATTGACGAGGACAAGCTGCTCGACCGCCTGCGGATAGGCGAGAGCATAGCGCGCGCCCAGCATGCCACCCATGGAATGGCCGATGACGGTGGCTCGCTCGATGCCGAGCGAGACGAGAAGCGCATGGGTATTGGCCGCAAGCTGGTTGAAGCTGAACTGATAGCCTTCGGGCTTGGTCGATGCGCAGAAGCCGATCTGGTCAGGCGCGATCACGCGGTAGCCGGCCTCGCTCAGCTCGTCGATCGTCTTCTCCCAGGTCGCACCGCAGAAATTCTTCCCGTGCAGGAGGACCGCCGTCCTGCCGTTCGCCTGCCCTTTCGGCGCGATATCCATGAAGGCCATGGAGAGATCCTTGCCCTGCGAAGTGAGAGCGAAACGCTGGACCGGATGCGGATAGGCGAAGCCCTCCAGCTGCGGGCCATAGCTGGGCTGATCGGCTTTCGCCGCGGCGAGCGACAGGGCCATCGCGAGCGCCAGGACGGAAATGCGGAGCATCATTGCAAACCTCGTTCTACGTGCTGCCGAATCGAAGAGCGATTAAAGCCCCCCACTATGACCACTTGATGGACGAGCGCGGCGACGGGTTATTCCACGCTCACGGTGCAAGCGCGATCCGGCTCTCTCAGAGGAGCCTGCCAAGCGGATGCCGGGGCGAATGATTGGGCAGGCCCAGCGCCGGCCGTCATCCAGACGACGCACCCGCTGAATGCAGCTCCCAGCTGGGGAAGGGATCGGTAAGATCTTGCCATTTGGCGGGCTCAAAGCCGGTTTCGGGCACCAGGCACGCATCGAGCTCGGCACGGATCCGGCTTTCGTCCATGGGATCGCAGCCGATGAAGACGATCTCCTGCCGGCGATCGCCCCAAGCCGGATCGAGGTAAGGCGCCATCGCCGCCTTCCATTCGGGATGATCAGGCCAGCGGGACCTGGGAACCGACGCCCACCACAGCCCGCGCTTGCCTGTTCTGACAAGCGCACCGGCCTGGCTGATCTCGCCGACATGATGCGGGCGGGTGGCCAGCCAGAAGAATCCCTTGCTCCTTACGACGCCGGGCCATGATTTGTTGACGAACGCTTTCAGCTTCGCCGGATCGAAGGGGCGACGCTCCCGGTATACGAAGGAGCGGACACCATATTCCTCCGTTTCCGGCACGTGATCCTTGAACCCGTTGAGCTCCTTGAACCAGAGCGGATGCTGCTCGGCCTTTTCGAAAGCGAAGCGGTGCGTGTCGAGCACCTTGTCGAGCGGCACCCTGGCGAAATCGGTTTCGATCAGTTCCGCATCCGGGTTGAGCGATTTCACGATCTTGCGCGCCAGATCGAGATCATGCGCCGGCGTCTCGGAGATCTTGTTGAGCACGATCACATCGGCGAACTCGATCTGCTCGACCAGGAGATCGACAAGGGCACGGTGGTCGCCGTCGCCGGCGGTTTCCCCACGGTCGCGCAGAAAGTCCGAGGAGGAATAATCCCTGAGCAGATTGGCGGCATCCACCACGGTGACCATGGTATCCAGCCGCGCGATATCGGAAAGGCTCTCGCCATTCTCGTCGCGGAATTCGAAGGTGGCGGCCACAGGCAAGGGCTCGGCGATGCCGGTTCCCTCGATCAGCAGATAATCGAACCTGCCTTCGCTGGAAAGCCTGCGGACCTCGGTGAGGAGATCGTCGCGCAATGTACAGCAGATGCATCCATTGGTCATTTCGACAAGCTGCTCTTCGGTCCGCGACAGATTGGCCCCGCCTTCGCGTATGAGCGCGGCGTCGATATTGACCTCGCTCATATCGTTGACAATGACCGCAACCCGCCGGCCTTCCCGGTTGTTGAGGACATGATTGAGGAGCGTGGTTTTGCCTGCGCCGAGAAATCCGGAGAGGACCGTAACGGGCAGGCGATTGCCGGATTTGCTTTTATCGAACATGTTTCTTCTCCCGGAATGCAGCTATTACTCGGATGAATTTGTTGTATTTTCAGGCACGTAGATCATGCGTCCGTCATCGGGGCGATAGGCGATGCCGGCTTCTCGGACGAGAACGGGTTGAGCGGATTGGTGACGATCACGATCATCAGAATGCCGATCACTAGGTCGATCAGATCGACTGCTGAGGGGATCGGGTCATCGGCGTCGTCATGGTCGAGAAAGCCCATCAGGCGGCACCTCCGGCGCGTTCGAGCGCACTGGTCGGACCGGTCGTCGAGATCGCCAGAAGAATCGGAAATCTCCGCAACACATGGTCGCTCATCAACGCTCCCCGCCCACAACGGATCATTAGCCTCTTTCTGTTATAACGTTTCGATATGTTATAAAATAACAAATTGCAAGAGACCAGGCGGAGCTTTGCACATCCAATGCCAATGTCATCGCCGCCCCTTTGGAGGTGTCTTTGAGCTGCGGCTTGATGGACTACGAGGCATACATGCTGGAGGCGCCTCTTGAGCGTCGCCTTCCTCCACCGGGCATTTCCGGATCAAAGGCGCGGATCATGCGGAGATCAACCGATGCTGCCACCTTTAACCTCCGGGCAGGCATTTCAAGAGGATGGTTGCACCCTTGCTTGATCTGGCATAAGCCAATCGCATGGCTTTCCGAGACCGAAATAAAAGCCGCGCAACCCTTCTCGACGTGGCCCGGCGGGCAAATGTTTCCCGGGCAACGGCTTCCCTCGTCATCCGCAACAGTCCGCTGGTCGGTGAGGCCACCCGGCAGCGTGTCCAGGCGGCGATCGAAGAGCTGGGCTATGTCTACAATCTTGGCGCGGCGCGCCTGCGGGCCGAGCGCAGCCACACCGTCGGCGTGATCGTGCCGAACCTCACCAACCCGTTTTTCGCCGAATTGCTTGCGGGAATCGAAAGTGTGGTGGATGTGGCGGGCATGGTGGTGCTGCTCGCCAACAACGCTGAACTCGTGGATCGGCAGAATACAGTCGTCCGGCGCATGCGCGAACATGGAGTGGACGGCGTTATCCTGTGCCCTGCCGCCGGTACCCGAACGGACCTGTTCGAGCGGCTGGCCGAATGGAACCTGCCGCTGGTGCAGGTGCTTCGCCATTTCTCCCTCCATGCCGACTATGCCGGCGTCGATTATGCAGGCGGGATGCGCCAGGCGGTCGAGTATCTCTCGTCCCTGGGGCATGAGCGGATCGCCTTTGCCGTCCATGGCCCGGTTCATCCCGCCTATCAGGAGCGTGTCGACGGTTTCCGCGAGGCGATGTCCGCGCATGGCTTCGATGCGAGCATGATCGTCCGCGTTCCCGATCAGCTCGCCCAGATCGCGGAAGCCACGCATCTTCTCTTCGAGCAGGCGGCCGAGCCCACGGCCGTCCTCTGCTTCAATGACGTCATCGCCCTGGGCCTGGCCGCCGGCCTCTATGACCGGGGCATTGCAATCGGCCGTGACCTGTCGCTCGTCGGCTTTGACGATGTTACCGATGCCGAGGCCGTGCGTCCGAGGTTGACGTCGGTCTCCACCATGCCGGCCGCGATCGGGGAAAATGCCGCCCGGCTGCTCCTCGACCGGCTGGCCGATCCGGCCCTTCCGCCGCGCCGCATGGTGCGGCCGACGGTTCTGCATGTGCGGCAATCCTGCGGACCTGCCGCGGTCGTGACAGCCTGACGCATATCCGATTAGGAGTTGACGGCGGCGTTCTTAGCTTTTAGATCGATCTAATAGCCAATATTCCGGAGGAGTGGGAAGTGAGGCTAGGGAAGGTTCTCAATGCATGAATTCAATTTCGCGCCGGTGCTGGCCTCGTTCGATCAGCTTTTGCTGGGGGCGTGGTACACGATCGAACTCTCCTGCGCGGCCATGCTGCTTGGCCTCCTCGTCTCGATCGTCTGCGCCTGGGGCAAGACATCAGGCCCCGTCCCGCTGCGCTGGCTGATCGACGCCTATATCGAGATCATCCGCAACACGCCCTTTCTGGTGCAGATATTCTTCATCTTCTTCGGCCTGCCTTCGGTGGGCTTGCGCCTATCGCCCAACAGCGCGGCGCTGCTCGCGCTGGTGGTCAATTTCGGCGCTTACGGCACGGAAATCATCCGCGCCGGCATCGAGTCCATCCACAAGGGCCAGATGGAAGCAGGCACCGCGCTCGGCCTGTCGAAGCTGCAGGTCTTCCGCTACATCGTGATGAAACCGGCGCTGCGCACGGTCTATCCCGCACTCACCAGCCAGTTCATCTATCTGATGCTCACCTCCAGCGTCGTCTCGGCGATTTCGGCCACCGATCTGGCGGCCGCCGGCAATGACCTGCAATCCTCCACCTTTGCCAGCTTCGAGGTCTATATCGTCATCACGCTGATGTATCTGGCGATGTCCCTTGGCTTCTCGGCGATCTTCTCCCTCATCGGGAAGATGGCCTTCAAATATCCGCTGAGCCGATAGGAGCCGGACATGATCAGACCCTTCGGCTGGAACGAATTCCTCATCATCGTCATGGCGGCGCAGTGGACCATCGCGCTTTCGGCCATCGCCTTTGCCGGCGGCGGCATCGGGGGCCTGCTGATCGCACTCATCCGCGTCTCCGACTTTCGCCTTCCGCGGCTCATCGCCATCGGCTTCATCCGGCTGTTCCAGGGAACGCCGCTGCTCATGCAGCTCTTTCTGGTCTTCTTCGGCATGAACATCCTCGGTTTCGCCATCAATCCCTGGCTCGCCGCGACGGTGGCACTGACCCTGCACGCCAGCGCCTATCTGGGCGAGATCTGGCGCGGTTGCATCGAAGCGGTGCCCTCCGGCCAGCGCGAGGCGGCGACTGCGCTGGGGCTGCGCTATTTCAACCGCATGCGCTACATCGTCCTGCCGCAGGCCACCCGCATCGCCGTGGCGCCGACGGTGGGCTTCCTCGTACAGCTCATCAAGGGCACGTCGCTTGCTTCCATCATCGGCTTCACCGAGCTGACCCGGCAGGGGCAGATCATCAACAATGCGACATTCAGCCCGTTTCTGGTGTTCGGCACGGTGGCGGCGGTCTATTTCGTTCTGTGCTGGCCGCTCGCCCTCCTCGCCCGCCGCATGGAGCAAAAATTTTCCCGCGCAACGGCACGTTGACGGGATCCCTGCCGGGGGGAGGACCGGTGTTTAACAGTAAGGACAGGGAAAATGAACATCACAAGACGCATGGCAATGGCAGTCATCGCCGCCGGTTTGATGGCGGGCGCGGTCACGACGAGCGCTTCCGCCCAGACGGTTGAGGAGATCAAGGCCGCGGGCGCGGTGAAGATCGGCATGCTGGTCGACTTCCCGCCCTTCGGCATCATGAACGAGAAGAACGAGCCTGATGGCTACGACGCCGATGTCGCCAAGCTGCTCGCGCAGGCGCTCGGCGTGAAGGCGACCATCGTGCCGGTCACCGGCCCGAACCGCATTCCATACCTCCAGAGCGGCCAGGTCGACGTGCTCGTCGCCTCGCTCGGCATCACCGAGGAGCGGGCAAAGAACGTCGACTTCTCCGAGCCCTATGCGGGCATCTCCATCGGCATTTTCGGGTCCACGGATGTGTCCGTCTCGAAGCCTGAGGATCTGGCGGGCAAGACCATCGGGGTCGCCCGCGCCAGTACGCAGGACACGGCGGTCACCAAGATCGCGCCGGCAGACGCAAAGATCCAGCGCTTCGATGACGACGCCAGCGCGGTGCAGGCACTGCTGTCCGGTCAGGTGGACCTGATCGGCGTCTCCAACGTGGTGGCCGCGCAGATCGAGAATGCCGCGCCCGGCCGCTTCGACCAGAAGCTCCAGCTGAGTCAGCAGGTGCAGGGCATCGCCGTGCGCAAAGGCTCGACCGAACTCCTGAACTTCGTCAACCAGTTCATCGAGAAGGCGAAGGCGGACGGTGAGCTGAACAAAATTCATGAGAAGTGGCTCGGCTCGCCGCTGCCCGACTTCGTCGCCGACGCGAAATAACGAACGAGAAGAGGAGTTCCCCGTATGACACAGGTGACGGCCAGCCCATCGCAAGGTGACGTGCGGGGAACGCCCGATACCGCCGTCCTGATGGAAGGCGTTGAAAAATGGTTCGGCACCTTCCAGGTGCTGAAGGGCATCAATCTTTCCGTGCGCCGGGGCGAGCGGATCGTGATCTGCGGCCCATCCGGCTCGGGCAAGTCCACCCTCATCCGCTGCATCAACCAGCTGGAAACGGTGCAGAAGGGCCGCATCGTCGTCGATGGCCACGATTTGACCGCCGGCGGCAAGAATGTCGAGCTGGTGCGGCAGGAGACCGGCATGGTCTTCCAGCAGTTCAACCTTTTCCCGCATATGACAGTGCTGGAGAATTGCACCCTCGCGCCCATGAAGGTGCGCGGCGTCTCCAAGGCTGAGGCGGAAAAGACGGCGCGCAAGTTCCTGGAGCGGGTGCGCATCCCGGAGCAGGCGGAGAAATATCCGGCCCAGCTGTCCGGCGGGCAGCAGCAGCGCGTCGCCATTGCGCGGGCGCTGTGCATGAACCCGAAGATCATGCTCTTCGACGAGCCGACTTCGGCGCTCGACCCGGAAATGGTCAAGGAAGTGCTCGACACGATGATCGATCTCGCCGGGGAAGGCATGACCATGCTGTGCGTGACGCATGAGATGGGCTTCGCCCGCAGCGTCGCCGACCGCGTAATCTTCATGGACCGCGGCGAAATCCTTGAGCAGGGATCGCCTGACGAGTTCTTCGGCAATCCGAAGCACGAGCGCACGAGGAACTTCCTCGGCCAGATCTCCTGACCCAATTCCCAAAAAGGATGAACAAGCGTGAAGGAACACATTCTGCTCGTCGAGCCGATGATGAAAACCATCGAAGAACGGCTCGACGCGGCCTACACCGTGCATCGGCTCTATGATCCGGCGCAGGCGCAGACCATTGAAGCCGCCCTTCCCACGATCCGGGCGGTCGTGACCGGCGGCGGCTCCGGCCTTTCCAATGGCTGGATCGAGCGTCTTCCCGGCCTCGGCGTCATCGCCATCAACGGCGTCGGCACCGACAAGGTGGACCTCCCTTTCGCCCGCAGCCGCGGCATCCATGTGACCACCACGCCGGGCGTGCTGACCGACGACGTCGCGGATATGGGCATGGCGCTGATGCTGGCGGTCATGCGCCGCATTCCGCAAGGCGACCGGATGGTGCGCGAGGGCCGCTGGGCGCAAGGCGAACCGTTCCCGCTCGGGGTCAGCCCCAAGGGCAAGCGCATCGGCATTCTGGGCCTGGGCCAGATCGGCCGCGCGCTGGCCAAACGGGCAGAAGCGTTCGGCATGGCTGTGCGCTATTGGAACCGCTCGCCTGTCGCAGATACCGCCTGGACCCGCCACGAGACGCCGGTGGACCTTGCCCGCGACAGCGACGTGCTCGCCATCTGCATCGCGGCCAGCCCCGCGACGGAGCGGATCGTCAATGCAGAGGTGCTATCGGCGCTGACACCCAAAGCTATCCTTATCAACGTCGCGCGCGGAAGCGTGGTGGACGAGGATGCGCTGCTCAACGCGCTCAATTCGGGCGCCATTGCGGGCGCCGGCCTCGACGTTTTCGCGGGCGAGCCGAAAATCCGCGAGGAATTCCATACCGCGCCCAATACGGTGCTGATGCCGCATCAGGGCAGCGCCACGGTGGAAACCCGCATCGCCATGGGCGAACTGGTGCTCGCCAATGTCACCGCCCATTTCGCCGGCGAGACCCCGCCCACCGTCGTCAACTGAACGGAATCCGGACCATGATCATCCGCCAGGCCTTCTTCGAAGGCAGCATCCACCCCGGCCGCGAGGAGGCTTTCAAAGCCTATGTCACGGAAAAGCTGCTGCCCATGTGGCGGCAATTTCCGGGCGTGAAGGAAGTGCGCGTGCTCTATAATATCGAGCGCGACGCGGGCGCTCCGCCCTACCCCATGGTGTTATCCACGATGTATGAAAGCCGCGAAGCGCTCGCCGCAGCGCTCGAATCCCCCATCCGCTACGCAAGCCGGGAGATGACGCGGGGATTGATGGAAATGTTCGACGGCCACATCCATCATCACGTCCTCGACATGGCGCACAGCTGAAATTATGCCCGGCTCACGCCCGGCGCTGCCCCGCCTTTAACCCTTCACGCCGGAGGAGATCATGACTGCCTCCGTCACCTTCTTTTGGAAGATGAGGTAGGCGATGGCCACCGGCATGGCGCCGAGCAGCGCAACCGCCATCAAACGGGCATAGAACACGCCGAAGGCATCGTTGACCTGGGTGATGCCGACGGGGATGGTCATCCTGTTTTCCGTCGTTATCGCCAGGAAGGGCCAAAGGAACTGGTTCCACGCCATGATGAAGGTGATGATTGCGAGCGCGGTGGTGATGCCCCAGTTGAGCGGCAGGTAGATCTTGAAGAGCAGCGTATAATCGCCGCCGCCGTCCAGCACCACGGCTTCACGCATTTCCTTCGGCACCGCATCGAAGAACTGCTTGTAGACGATGATGACGACAGGCACGATGAGCTGCGGCAGGATGATGCCCGCCCAGGTGTTGATGAGGCCGAGATCGTTCATCAGGATGAACTGGGTGACGACCAGCGCCTGCGTCGGCACCATGAAGCTTGCCAGCACGATGCCATAAAGCAGGCGGCGGCCTGGAAAACGAAGCTGCGAGATCGCATAGGCGCACATCATGCCGGAGACGATCACAGTCACGGTGATGATCGCCGCGGTGCCGATCGAATTGAAGTACCAGCTCAGGATGTTGCTGTTCTTCAGGATATCGATATAGGCGCCCAGGTTGAACTCGTCGGGCACGATCCCCGCATGTTCCGAAACCACCCGCTCCTCCGTGCGGATCGAGGTGATGAAAGCCCAGTAAAGCGGGAAAATCCACAGCGCGGCGGCAAAGAACGTGCCTGTTGTCAGCACGATATTTTCAATTCTGCGGATCCGGTTCATCGGCGTCCTCCCGCTTTCAGAAGCTGGAACTGCAGCACGGAGAGCGCCGCGATGACCACGAACAGCACGAGCGCGATGGCCGAGGCATAGCCGCCATGATTCAGCGAGAACGCCTCCCAGTAGACCATCAGCAGCAGCACGGAGGAGGAATTGAAGGGACCGCCATTGCTGAGGAGATAGACCTGGTCGAACAGCTTGAGCTGGAGGATGAGCTGCAGCGTCAGCACCAGCGCCGTGACCGGCCACAGCAGGGGCCATGTGACCCTGGTGAAGAGCTGCAGCCGCGTCGCGCCATCGAGCTGCGCCGCCTCATAATAATCCTTGGGGATGTTGCGCAGCCCGGCGATGAAGAGCAGGACGTTGAAGCCGTTCGTCCACCAGACGGTCACCAGTGCGATCATCGGCATCACCCAATAGGGATTTTTGAAGACCGGCACCGGCTTGCCGTAGAAGAAGGCGATCACCGGCTGCAAGACGCCGAACTGGAAGTCCAGCATCCAGTTCCAGATATGGGTGACGACGGAGACCGGCAGAATGTAGGGGAGGAAGAAGATCGCCAGCGCAAGCGCCTGCAGTGGGCCGCGCAGGCGGGTGACCATCAAGGCGATGCCCAACGCCAGCGCCGTCGTCGGAACCACCGTCAGCAGGATGAAATAGCCGTTGTTCTTCAACGAGGTGAGAAACAGCTTGTCGGTCAGGAGCCGCTTGAAATTGTCGAGCCCCACCCACTCGCCGGGGCCGATCAGGGGCGCATTCATCAGGCTAAGCTCGATGAGCCGTATGACCGGATAGAGAAAGACGAGACAGAAGGTCAGCACGAATGGCGCCACCAGTGTGGCGGCAACCGCCACTTCCTTGCGCCGGTTTGTGAGCATAGCCACGTCCAGAACCCTCCCTAAAGCATTTCACTTAGAAGGAACGCCGGCGGGACAGTACCCCCCTCTGCCCGCAGGCCAGAGGGGGGTGCCTAGCGTCTCCATAAAAATCACAACCTACTTCAACGCATTCTGAAGGTCGGATTTGACCTGTTCGGCCGCCTCCATGGGTTCGGCATAGCCGTGGATGGCCGGTGAGATGACGTTGATCGAAGCATCATAGGCCGGCGACGCCACGCCGGCGATCGGCGAGCGCGGATCGTAGGACGCGGTATTGGCCAGTGCCGAATAAGTCGCGTTCGGCTCCATCTTCTTGAAGTCTTCGCTCTCCGCCACCGGCTTGTAGGCCGGGATATGGCCAGCCTCCGCCCATGAGAGCGCATTCTTCTCCATCCAGCCGATGACGGTCATGACGGCCTTGCGCTTTTCCGGGGACATCTTGTTGTTCTTCGGAATGGCAAATGCATGGGAGTCCGCCCAGGTGGTCAGCGTCCCCATCAGATTGGGCACCTGCACCGCGCCCCATTGGAATCCAAGCGTGCCCTTCTTTTCCATATCGGCCAAAGTCGGCACTTCCCAGACGCCGTTCAACATGAAGGCGGATTTGCCCGAGGTGAACAGTGCCACGGAGGCCTCATAGGCGGCCTGTTCCGGCTGCCAGCCATTTTTGCCCCAATTGGTCATCACCTCGATGGCCTTCGCGGCCTTCTGGAGATTGTCGCCGGGCAGAACCTCATTCCCTTCGATCAGTTCACCGCCCTGCTGGCGAAGAAGGGTGTAGAACACGCGGTAAACGCCGCCGTCGTCCCCCGTGGCGTAGGTGACGGGGGCCTCGGCGCCCTTCTCCTTGGCGACAGCCAGCGCTTCCTCGAAATCCTTGAGGCTCTCGATACCGGTCAACTTGCCGTTCGCGTCGAGGAAACGCGAGCCTTCGAGAAAGAACTTGTTGTAGTAGAGGACGAGCGAATGGATATCGAAGGGTACGGCATGGAGTTTCCCATCCTCGCTGCTCGCGGCCTTCACCGAGGCTTCGAAGAAGTCGTTCTTGCTCACCCCGGCGTTCTTGAGGTCTTCTTCCGTGATCTCGTCGAGCACGCCCTCCTTCAGGCCGAGCGGCATGCGCGAGAGATGATAGGTCATCACATCCGGACCCTGTCCCACGGCCACCGCCGTGCGCACCTTGGTGTAATAGGGGGTGCCCCATTCCAGCGTGGTGCTGGTGATCTTGATATCCGGGTGCGCTTCGTTGAAGCGGCTGATGAGCGCCTTCATCCGCACGCCGTCACCGCCGCTCAGAAAGTCCCACCAGGTGATGTTCTCGATAGCCAATGCAGGCGTTGCCATCAGTGCGATGGCGCTTGCGGCAAGCAGTTTTGTCAGTCGCATTCCAGTATCCTCCCGTCGGGTCATGCCGCCATTCTCCCCTTGGCGGCGGGTTGAATCGAATCCGCATCAACCTTCGATGCATGATCCCGAGCCGAAGGTCAGCGTCAGTAAAGCCGCAGACTTTTCCGATAGGATCATCCGCAAGAACAAGCACTTAGAGCGGATATCTGAATCAGTTTATTTGCATCCAGCCCTAACGCAGCCGTCCTCCATCTTCTGCAAAAACAAGCACCTCACTTGGGTCGGCGGAAAGCGTCACGGTCTTTCCGTCAAGGCTCTCGCGATGGCCGCGCATTTCAACGACGATCTCCTTGCCGCCGGCGACGCGGGCATGCAGGTAGGAAACGCCGCCAAGGTCCTCGGCCATCTCGACCTTCGCCGCGAACCCCTTTTCCGCCGGCCGCAAATGTTCCGGCCGCAATCCCACTTTGACTTTGGTTCCCTCGCCAACGCCCGACGCGGCTCTGGCCGTCAATTCCGCCCCCAACCCCTCTATCTCGATCCGCAGCAGGCCGTTGTCATGGCCGCGGACGCGCCCGTCGAGAAAATTCATCGCCGGCGATCCGATGAAGCCGCCGACGAACTGGTTATCGGGATCGTCATAAAGCTCGAGCGGCTTGCCCGCCTGCTGCAGCCTGCCCTGCTTCAGGACGAAGATACGGTCGGCGAGCGTCATAGCTTCCACCTGGTCGTGCGTCACATAGATCATGGTGGCGCCGATCTGCTTGTGCAGTCGGGCAAGCTCGATACGCATCTGGACGCGAAGCTCCGCGTCGAGGTTCGACAAGGGCTCGTCGAACAGGAAGACCTTCGGCTGGCGAACGATGGCGCGGCCAATGGCGACGCGCTGGCGCTGGCCGCCGGAAAGCTGCGCCGGACGCTTGTTCAGGTGCTCCTCGAGATGGAGAATGCGGGCGGCCTCGTTCACCATCTCGTCGACCTTCGCCTTCGGCTGCTTTTTAAGCCGCAGCGAGAAGGCCATGTTCTCGTAGACCGTCAGATGCGGGTAGAGCGCATAGGACTGGAAGACCATGGCGACCTCGCGCTTGGCGGGCTCGACTTGCGTAACATCCCGCCCTTCGATCGAAATCGTCCCGGAGGAGGTGTCTTCGAGCCCGGCGATCATGCGCAGTAGGGTCGATTTCCCGCATCCGGACGGCCCGACGAACACGGCGAAAGCGCCGGCCGGAATATCCATGCTCACATCGTGGATCACCCCGACGGGCCCGAAGCTTTTGCTGACATTGCGCAGGGTGATGCTCATGACATCACCTCAAGCCAACCTTCAGGCGCAGGACATGATAGGACAGCGGTGCGAGAGCGCCCTTCAGCCTGCCATCTTCCACGCCTACACCCGAGCCCTGCTTCGGCACGACATGGTCTGGCTTGTCGGGACCGTTGGTTTCGTTGAGACCGTAGCCTTCCATGGCGTGGTGCTCAAGCAGCATAGCGTCGGTGAACCCGGTGAGGCCCACGTCGAGTTCCGCCGTTTCGGTCAAGTGCCGATTGACGATGAACAGGGTCAGCACGCCTTCCTCGCGGCTGTGCACAGCGGAAACGTCCAGATAGGAAACATCGTCGGCCACGCTGCAATCATAGGTCGGCGCGTCGACGGCCACTGCAAGCGCTTCTCCCCGGCCATAGATCGAGGCGAAACGGTAGGGATGGTAGATCGTCTGCCGCCATGCGGGGCCGTCCTTCTCCGCCCGGATCGGCGCGATGACGTTGACGAGTTGGGCGATGCAGGCGATGCGGACGCGGTCGGACCGGCGAATGAACTCGTTGAGCAGCCCCGCGACGAAGAGCGCGTCCTCGAAATTATAGGTCTCCTCCAGCAAAGCGGGCGCTTCCGGCCAATCCCAGGTCCGCCAGCGATGGCTGTCCTCATCGCGGATATGGTACCAGACATTCCATTCGTCGAAGCAGATATGAACGTCGTTCTTCGCCCGCTTCTTCGCCTTCACATAATCAATCGTGCCGGCGATGGTCTGGATGTAGCGGCCCGTTTCCTCGATCTTGCCGAAATAATTGAGCGTATCCTTGCTCTTGTTACCGAAATATTTGTGGAGCGAGATGTAGTCGACATTCTCGTAGCACTCTTCGAGAACCTCGCGCTCCCATTCGGGATAGGTCGGCATGCCGTCATTGGAGCTGCCGCAGACGATCGCCTCGATGCTGCTGTCGAAGCTCTTGAAGGCCTTGGCCGTCTCATTGGCCAGCCGGCCATATTCGGTCGCCACCTTGTGCCCGATCTGCCAAGGGCCATCCATCTCATTGCCCAGGCACCACATCTTGACCCGGTAGGGATCGTTTTTGCCGTGCGAGCGGCGAAGATCGCTCCAGGCTGTGCCGCCGGGGAAATTGACATATTCGAGGAAATTGCGGGCATTATCGAGACCGCGCGAGCCGAGATTCACCGCGAGCATCATCTCGATACCGGCCATTTCGGCCCAATCGGCAAACTCGTTGATGCCGATCTGGTTGGTCTCCTTCGACCGCCAGGCGAGATCGAGGCGAACCGGACGGCTTTCCCGCGGTCCAATGCCGTCTTCCCAGCGATAGGCCGACACGAAGTTGCCGCCCGGATAGCGTATGGCGGGGATTTTCAGGTCCTGCACGAATTTGAGGACGTCCCGGCGGAACCCCTGCCCGTCCGCCTGCGGATGGCCCGGCTCGTAGATGCCGCCATAGATCGCACGGCCCATATGTTCAATAAACGCGGAGTAAAGCCGCTCATCGATATCGCTGATCTTGAAATCCCGATGGACGGCTACGCGCGCCTTCATGCCTGCTCCTCTCAAATGTCCAGCTTAGACGATATTGATCGTATTTTTCGATATAGTTTGGAGAGAAGGACGGGATGTCAATGGGGAGGATGTGCTGCAGCGCAACAAAGGTGTGGTGGCAGATCAGAATGTCTCAGGCTATCTCTTTGTTTTTATGCGAAGAACGATATCCTGGTCGTAATTTCCGAAACCACGCCCGAATATGTTGATACCGCCCGGGTGCTTCCCCTCCGCCTTGACTTCCACCCGGAGCCGGATCGACCTGTGCTCATTGAGGTTCAAGTCGGCGGCGGTCACATCGGAAATCTTGTGGCCGTCGACGAAGCTTCCGGCTGGGCCCACGGACCACGTCTTCAGCATCCCGTATTGGGAGCCTTTCAGCTTCCACCATTCGGGCGTGTATGTGCCGCGGCGATCGCCGAAATCGCCGGGCGAGGTCCACACGCCGATCTCCTTGTTATTGATGGAAAGCACGATATCCGACGGCCAGTTTGCCAGCGTCCCGGGAACTTCCGAACTGACTTCCATTGAAATTTCAATGGCTTCTATCTCGTCGCCGCGAAGTTTGGCATTGTTCGGAAATTGATATTCGACAAAGCCGCTCGTGAACCAGAGCAGGCTCGTCTTCATTCGCTCGGGATCCATGAAGGTTTCCGGCACATCCAGAAGGCCGATAATTCCCTCCGTCGAACAAATCCCGCAGGGACCGGTTACGGCATTGTTTGTATAGAGGCCAAGCGGCATCGAAACCTCGATCAGGTTCGAAGACAGCGCCTGACTATCGGGATGGAAGGTAACGACAAGCTCTTCATAGACCGCAAAACAGACTTTCTGATTGCCCTTTCGGGCCTTTTGCCTCTCCGTACGGACAAGCCCCGCTTTTTCCAACACCTGCAGATGTGCCGATACGGAAGACTGCGGAAGCCGGGATAACTGCGCCAGGTCATTGACATTGATGCCAGGGCGTTTCGACAGTTCTTTCAGAAGCTTGACTCGTGTGAGCGAGGAAATGCCTTTGATTGCCGCAAGATCTTTTTCGGGATCGATAACCAGGAATTTCGCGTTCATATACACGTCTCACCAATTTTGGCGAAGTGTATCGATTTTTCCGATGCATTACCAGCGACCAACCGACGCTCCCCGCTGAGGCTCTCAAGCGGCTATCGACAGCAGGGCTGTGGCAGAGCACGCCCCATGCCGGTTCGGCCCTGTAGTTTCCTACAATACCCGACTGTTTCGCGATTCCTACGATGGATGTGGTCGAGCGAGGATTGTCCTCCTCTGCTGGGAAAGCAGCAGATGGTGATCTCGACGAGCCGTTCTCAACCATTTTGAGGAGTACCACATCATGTCTACGTCGAACGATCTTCGGACCGGACGCCAATGCTGCTTCAACCTGCCGCCGCACACGACGTTCTACGTTGCCGTCGCCAATACCGAACATTGGGTCCGCACGGTGCATGTGCTTGTCAATGGCGTGGAGGCCCACCCGATAGCCGGCGGGACGTCGCCCATTCAACTTCCTGCCAACCAGGACCTGGCTCAGGTCTACACGACCGGGGCCGCCGACTCGACAGGCATGTGCACGGTCTGCATCAGCGCCAATGACACCCAGCAGGGCGTGATGCTGCTGGGCTGGTATCCGCCGGTTGTGCTTGGCGACGGTGAGTTTGTGAACATCGGCGCCGAGAAGGATTACCAGCAGGAAACCGGCTTCAGCGACGTGGTTGTCACTGTCTATTGGAAGAAGACAGGATCGACACCGCAGCCGACCCCCACGCCGACCCCTACTCCAACGTTTACTCCTACCCCGACACCTACGTCCACACCGACGCAAACGCCGGCGCCAACTCCCACACCTACCCCTACGCCGACACTGACTCCCACACCCACTCCGACGCCCCCGGCGACCCCGGTTGCGCCTGGGCTGGTCTGGATCCGGGCGTATAACGGCTACTACTTCAAGGCGACAGGAAGTTCGAATACAGGCGCCCAACTTATCCTTGCCATGCCGGCATCGGAGTTCAATCCCAATGATCCAACCTTCAAATTCCAACTGGGTTACTTGAACACCAGCCTGCCCCTCATTTCACTGCAATCCATATGGAACGGCCTATATTTGGGCAATACGGCAAGGGTCGGCGGCACTTCGCTCTACGCACTGGAGGCGGACGCACCGCAGCCGATACCTCCGGACCATGAATTCCACCTGGAGAGTGCCGGTAGCGGCTACTATCGCCTGAGTACCTCCCAGGGATATTGGGAGGCTGTCCAATGGGTTCCGGCGAATGAATACTACATCGACGCGAACCCCGTCCCAATCGTACAGGCCGCCACTTACTTCAGCATCATTCCGGCCACCGGACCGGCCAGCCGGTTCTGACCATGGCTCTTGCCATGGAGTATCGGCGCAGCGTGGCAAGCACGTTGCGCCGATATTCGGCCGACTACTTATTCCCCCGCGGCGTTCGCGGATAAGACGCCGCCCCTGTCTGACAGGGGCGGTTATCGGATCATGACGGCATTGTTTGCTGACATGCCGCACCCGCTGCAACACTATTTGCTCATGCGGATTCGGCGATCGGGACGACCGTCCGCTTGCGGATGTTGCGGGTTCGCACGGTGCTGTCCACATGCCATTCCATCAGCGCGGTCAGGAGGGTCTGTTTGATCCCCGCTGCTTCCGGTGCATCCCAGAGATTGTGTCGTTCATGCGGATCGTTCTGCAGATCAAACAGCTGGCCGTATGTCTGCCCGGCAAAATGGACAAGTTTGTGGGTCCGTGAACGCACCATCGTCAGGTAATCGGCGCCGGTCAGGTTTACATCCCTGCCCTGCTCACAGAAGACATGATCCCGCCCTTCGAAATTGACGCCCTCCAGCGCCGGGTTCAGCGAAATAGCCTCGTAGGAGTCCTCGAGAGGAGCGCCGGCCCATTCCAGAATCGTCGGTCCCAGATCGAAGAGTTGCACCATTTCGTCGATCATTCTTCCGCCCTGAAAGCGCTTCGGCGCGCTGATGATCAGCGGCACGCGTGTGACCTGCTCATAGGGCGCCCATTTCTGGCTCAGGCCATGGTCACCAAGACAGTCGCCATGATCGGAGGTAAAGATGATGATTGCATTGTCGAGCCGCCCCGTCTCTTCCAGCGCGTCCAGGATTTCGCCCACTTCACGGTCGATCATCTCCACATTGGCATAGTAATATGCGCGCAGGCGGTGGAGCTGCTCACGGGACGGATCGAGGTCCCACGCCACAGAATCGTGGTCGACCTCCACATCATGATGACGCTTCTCCACAAAAGGCGGCGGCAACTGCTGAAGCTCTTCCTCGTCCACCTCAGGCAGCGGCACGTCGCGTTTCATGTATTTTTCGGCATAATCGGGTGTCGGATCATAGGGCGGATGCGGACCCGGAAAGCCAACAACGAGAAAGAGCGGCTTTTCGAGCGGCTTGGTCTTGAGCCACCATTTGGTCATGCCGCCCACGAAATTGTCGGACTGGAGATGCGGCGGCAGATCCCAGGTGAAGGCTCCCAGCCTTGACCTGTAGTCGGGGCGTTTGCGGTATTCCTCACGCTGCTGTTTCTTCAGCCCGTGCGCAGCGAGCGCCTTGTCCCATTCGTCGAAAAACCAGCGGCCCTCATAGTAGCGGTCCTTGTTCTCCACCACGTAACGCTCGTCAAAGCCGGCTGGCGCATCATAGGGGATGGTATGCATCTTGCCGATATTGACCGTGTGATACCCAACCTGGCGGAGCTTTGATATCCAGGTCCGGCTCCACTCCTGCCCGTTGGCCAGCACACCGGTCGTGTGCGGGTAATAACCGGAAAACAGGCTGGCGCGGCACGGTACGCAGCTCGGTGCGGTAACATGGCAATTGGTGAAGCTCACGCCGCGTTCCGCCAGGCGGTCGATGTTGGGCGTGTCCATGTGCCGCGCACCCAGGGCGCGGATCGTGTCATATCGTTGCTGATCCGTGACGATCATCACGATATCGGGCTTCTTGGACATCTGTTCTCCTTCTTGTACTCAGGCTTTCCCGCACGGATCGGCGCGGCATTACAGGTTCAGGTCAAAAAATCGCTCGGCAAGCACGTCGATATGGGCGCACATCGCGGTCCGGGCGACCTCAGGCAGACGCCGTTTCAGCGCCTTGTAGATCGCCTTATGGTCCTCTATGGAGCGGCGACGGTTGCCCGGATTCCGCGTCTTGTCGTACCAGCGCTCCCAAAGCGGGCTATCGCGCATCTTCCACAAATGTGCGACATAACTCTCGATCACGCTGTTTCCTGCCGCCCGCGCGATCAGCATGTGGAATTCCGCATCCGCCCTGTCGAAATGCGGAATGTCGTTGAGGCGCGCCTCCATACGCTCAATGCAATCGAGCATCGCGGCAAGCTGATCTTCCGTCGCTCGCTGCGCGGCACGAAAGGCGGATTCTCCTTCGATCACGCGGCGTGCTTCCAGGACTTCCCACGGCCCCACCTCCTCGACCGCCAACAGGTCGCCGCGGTCCCTTTCACGCATATTTTCGGGAAGCACGAAAACGCCGGCCCCGAGGCGGATTTCCACGAAGCGCATGATCTCCAGAGCAAGCAGCGCCTCACGCACAGTCGTGCGACTGACTTCCAGCGTGGCTGCCAGCTCGCGCTCGGGCGGCAGGCGGTCTCCGGTCTTGAAGACGCCGGAATTGATACTGTCGGCCAAATGCTGGGCAATCTGCAGGTAGCGACGGCCACCGGAGGGAAGTTCAAGTACGCTCATTTTCCAAAGCTCCCTGACGATTTCGGATACGCGCCAGAAAGACCGGCCAGAAAAGGCTCAGCACAGCAAGCGCAAGAAAGAATAGCGCATAGGGACGCTGAAGGATTTCCCAGACGTTACCATCGGACATCATCAGCGAGGCGCGAAGCTGCTCCTCGGCGATAGGGCTCAGAACAAAGCCGATGACGAAAGGACCGAGGGGAACGCGCACCGCCTCGAGCCCGAGACCTATAACGCCGAAGGCAATCATCACCCACACGTCGGCGAAGCTGTTGTTGACTGCGTAAGAGCCGACGACGCAAAAGATCAGGATAGGACCGAAAAGCCCCGCCCTCGGTATCTGGGCCAGCCAGGCGATATATCTGACCGACCCCCACATCAACACCAGCATGACGATATTGGCCACCAGATAGGCGGCGATGATGCCATAGGCGATTTGGGGAGCATTTTGAAACAGCAGAGGCCCCGGCTGCAGATTATGGATGGTCAGCGCGCCGATCAGGATCGCTTCGGTAACGCTGCCCGGAATGCCCATGGTGATGAGCGGAATGAGCGCACCGCCGATCGAGGCGTTGTTGGCGCTTTCACCGGCCACGACGCCCGGCTCGTAGCCTGTGCCAAAACGTTCGGGCTCCCGCGAAACCTGCTTGGCCGTGGTATAGGCCATGAGTGCGGCGATGTTGGCTCCGATGCCCGGCAGAAGGCCGATCCATGTTCCGATGACGGACGATCGCAGCAAGTTGGCGCCGTGCACCTTGGCATCGGACCAGTAGATCGGCAGCCGCGACTTG
The DNA here is from genome assembly GCF_014191375.1 of Mesorhizobium sp. RMAD-H1. GTDB lineage: Bacteria > Pseudomonadota > Alphaproteobacteria > Rhizobiales > Rhizobiaceae > Paramesorhizobium. Next base: position 37,638 of record NZ_JACHWN010000013.1, on the reverse strand, counting down.
GGCAGGGCTGGTTTTCCCTCTGCAAGAGGCGCGGCGGCATCACGCAGGATCTGGCTGATGGCGAAAGCACCGATAAGCACCGGCAAGAGCCCAAAGCCCGACAGCAGAAAATCCTGGCCGAAGGTAAGCCTTGAACTGCCGGTCGAACTGTCGATGCCTGGAAGCGCAAAGGCCATGCCGAGAACGGCGGCCAGGAGACCCTTCACCATTGAGCTATGCGCAAGGGCGGCGAGCATGACCAGCGCCATGAGCACAAGAGTGAAATACTCCCACGGCCCGAACTGGAGCGCAAAATGGGCCAGTGCCGGCGACATGCCGGCAAGGAACACCCACGAGATGAGGCCGCCTACGACAGAGGCGAGTATTCCGAGGGCCAGAGCGCGCTCGGCCTTGTTGTTCTGTGCCATCGGGTAGCCGTCGAAGGTCGTGACGATCGAGGCCGGCGTACCGGGCATTCTCAACAGGATGGCGGTGATCAGGCCACCGGAGATGCCGCCGACATATTCTCCGATGAGCAATGTCACTGCGCCCACCGGCTCCATGTGAAAAGTCAGCGGCAATGTCAGCGCGATGAGCATAGAGGCCGTCAAGCCGGGTATGGCACCGATAATGATACCGAGACCCGTGCCGACGAAGAGGAGCGCCAGATTATGCCACGTGAAAAGAAGTGTGAATGCCTCGCCCATATCAGCTAAAATCCACATAGAGGAAATGAGTAAAGATGTAGCTGAGCACAAGCGAGAGCCCGAGCCCGATACCCGCGAACAGGAGCCCCGTGCGCCAGTCCGCCCGGTGAAGCACAAGACCGGTAACCGCCATCATGGCGGTGGTGGCCGGCACCAGGGAGACGTGGGCAAAGTCGAGCGCGGCGACATAGGCGACCAGCGCACCAAAGATCAGCAGACCACGTACCGGGCTTGGGGCCGCGGCGGGCTTTTCGTCCTGAGCCGCATCACCTTCCTCGGCGGGCGCATTGCGGGGCCACACGGCCCTGGCGGCAATAATCGCGCCGAAAATCAGCATGAGAACTGCCAGAACCCTTGGCAGGGCTGCCGATCCCAGCGGGTCGAAGCGCGGCGGTGGCAAGGAAGCGGCGCCATAAAGCAGCACCACCGCTCCCACCGCGACAAGCCCCGACAGAACGAGGTCCCCCGCCATCTCCCTACGCTGTCCTTGCAATCTTTCCATCAAGGCCACTCCCGTGCTGCCGGAGGGGGGAAAACCATGCTCCGCCCCCTGGCTGGATCCATCTCTGTCTGAGGTCATCGGATTGTTGCCGCCACGGTCTTGAGCTGTTCGAGCGTCTTGCGCGCGTCTTCCATGGCTTCTTCGCCGCCCACCCAGTAGGGCTCGAGCGTGTTGTTGCGGAAATATTCCACGATTTCGGGATCCTGGATCGCCTTCTCCAGCGCACCGGCCAGCACCTTCACTGCTTCATCCGGTGTTCCGGCAGGTGCCAGCCACCAGTTCGGGTTGGCCCAGGTGACGTCATAGCCGAGCTCCCGGGCGGTCGACACATCGGGCAGGCTGGGAAGCCGCTCGCGGCCGAAATAGACAAGCGCCTTCAGCCCCTTTCCCTGCGCCAGATATTCGGATGCCGCGAAGAGAGCGATATCGGCATTGCCGCCAAGCAGCAGCCGCAGGCGGTCCGCGCCGCTGTTGGCCGTCACATAGCGCGTCTCGAAACCAGCTTCCTTGGCCAGAATCGCACCCACAAAATGCGGGATGCTGCCGATGCCGACGGCCTCGACGAGGCTGCGCGGCTTCTCCTTCAGATGCGCGACGAGTTCGTCCAGGGTGTCAAAAGGGGCATCCTCGCGTACGGCCCATACCGGGCTGCCGCCGCCGGTATATCCAATGGACTTGAAATCATCCGGGCCGAAATTGCCCAGCCCCATCGCCGTCGCGATCAGAAGTTCGTGATGCCAATGGACGATCGTATGGCCGTCCGCCTCCTCACGCCGCATCTGGTTGACGGCATTGGCGCCGGCGCCACCATCGACATTGACGACCACCATGGGCTGGGTGAGCCAGCCTTTCTCTTTGATCTTTTCCGCAATCAGCCGCGCCACCACATCGGTGCGCCCGCCGGGCTTGAAGGGTACGATAACTTTGATTGGCTTGGACGGGAATTCCTGCGCCGAGACCACGCTCGACGATATTGGACCGACCAATCCGAGCACACCAGCGGCGGCAGCGATCAGGATCGAAGATCTTGAGACGTGCCAAAACCCTCGGAAATAACGTCCGAAAAACATGTTTCTCCTCCCCATTTGCGCTCAAGCAGCTTGCCTTGAGCGGCCCAACCAATGTACTGATTGTAACGCACACTGTCTAGACCAATTGACGCATGTCAGGCGGACCGAGCCAGATCAGGGGAGGAGCAGGTGGAAAACCGCCCGGATATCATCATGGTCATGACCGACCAGCATGCCGCCCGCATCATGGGATGCGCCGGCGATCCGGTGGCCGAGACACCCAATCTCGATCGTCTGGCCCGGCAGGGCACGCGGTTCGAGAACTGCTACTGCCCCTCTCCTCTTTGCGTTCCCTCTCGCATGGCGTTCCTGAGCGGCATCGAGCCGCACCGGTCGGGTGTTTTATCCAATGACGACTATCTCGCCTCGGACATTCCGACCATCGCTCATGCACTCAGCGCGGCGGGTTATGACTGCCGCCTGGTGGGGCGGATGCATTTTTACGGTCCGGACCAGTTGCATGGCTTCAATGAACGGCCCATCGGCGATATCGGCGCGACCTATCCCGGTGCGCCACCTCCTGATATCGGTCCACTGACCAGGGGGCGGGGCAATAGAGGACCGGAACTGGAATACTCCGGTGCCGGCGAAACATCTTATCAGGCCTATGATCTGGCCGTGGCGGAACAGGCGCAGGAGACTTTGCAGGCGCTCGTCGGGCAGCGCCGTCAGTTCGGCCGGCCCTTCTTCCTGCTGGTGAGCTTCTTCTGCCCTCACCCGCCCTACATTGCCAGACGCGCCGACTACAACGTTTTCGATGGCCGGATACCGCCGCCGTCTCTGTCGCCTGCGGTCCATGAACATCCGGCCATCGGGGCCTGGCGAGAGGCCGGTGGCGTAAGAGCGGTTTCGGCGCAGGCGACGGAAAGAAGCCGTGTCGCATATTACGGCCTTGTGCGCATGGTCGACCGTCTCTGCGGCCAGCTTTTCGATAAAATCGACGAGCTGGGCCTGGATAATACCGTGACCATCTATGCCTCCGACCATGGGGAATGTCTTGGCGAGCGCGGTTTATGGTGGAAGAGCGTCATGTATGATGAAAGTACGAAGGTACCGCTGGTGATCCGTGCTCCGGACATGGTACCGAACGCGGTGGATCGGCGTGTGGCGAACCTCACCGATCTCTCGGCCACGATCCTCGGCTGGGGCGGGGCACCCGCCTTGCCGCAGCACGGTGGACGCGACTTGCGTTTCAGCAGCAACTGGAAAGACGAGACCTACAGCGCTTATTATGGCGGCCTCATGAACATTAGCCTTCCCCCCTTGCGCCATCGCATGGTTCGCCTCGACCAATACAAGCTGATGTGGTTCGACGGGGAGGAGCCGATGCTGTTCGATCTAGAGGCCGATCCATGCGAGCAGAACAATCTGGCGGATGCTTCCTCCCATGCAGCTGTTCTGGCCGAACTCAAGCAAAAGATACTCAACGGCTGGGATACGGCGCGCATCGCCGAGCAGCAGGAAATCGCCCGGGCACGCTCGCAGATTATCCGGCAGTGGGTCCGTACTGCGAAGCCGGAAGAACCGGCACGCTGGCTCGATCCGCACAGGGGGCGCAACCATTATGAGTGACAACCGGAAAAAAACAGCAGGCTGCTGCCCTTCTCTCCATCGCTCAGAACCATCGCCAGACAAAGAGCCCGTTCATCTGGAGAGCGCCGCGAGGGAAGCAGTCCCATGCCGGGTTGTCTCCATCGCCGGGGGGATCACCACCGTCGGCACCACCACACCCTATCTACCTCAGGATGGAGAAGGCCTGGTCCGCACGTGCCGGCTAAAGCCTTATCGGATCGACCCTCATGCGGTCACCAATGCGTGGTTCGCACAATTCGTCCGGGCGACCGGTTATCGAACGGATGCGGAACGCTTCGGCTGGTCGCTGGTCTTCCATGCATTCGTTCCGGAAGGAACCGAAGTTCAGCGTGTGGTCGATACGCCCTGGTGGATGAAGGTGGCGGGAGCGGACTGGAAGCATCCTTTCGGTCCCGGATCATCGATAGAGGGGCTTGAAGATCATCCCGTCACCCATGTTTCGTGGAACGATGCGGTAACATTCGCCGAATGGGCCGGCGGGAGGCTGCCCATGGAGGCCGAGTGGGAGCATGCGGCACGTGGTGGCGTGCCGGGCGCCAAATTCCCCTGGGGCGAGGCCGAGCCCTCGGACGAAGCACCGCTCTGCAATATCTGGCAGGGTCGTTTCCCCGACCATAACACCCTTGCAGACGGCTATTTCGGAACAGCGCCGGTCGACAGCTTCAAGCCCAATCCGCTGGGCCTCTACAACATGGTCGGCAATGTCTGGGAGTGGTGCGCAGACCCCTTCCGCATCCATTCCGTCGGCGTCCGTGCACGTAAAGCCAACCAAGCCGCCGCGGCGGCGGACATGAAGCTGCTCAAGGGCGGCTCCTATCTGTGTCACCGTTCCTATTGCTATCGCTACCGCATCGCGGCTCGCACGAGCGCAAGCGCCGACAGCTCGACAGGGCATATGGGTTTCAGGATCGTCTTTTAGCAAAGCCGGACCACCCGAGCCGGGATAGCGGGTATCATCGCCCACCCCCCAACCCCTGAGTCCGCTGAGAGAACACTCATCGTCTGTCTGCCGTTTGCTTTCGGAAGCCCCCTCCCCTCATATGGAGAGGGTCATCGGCACCTGTCATTGCTGCCGCGGATCGCCGCGACCTATACGGTGATATATCCGGTTGCGAGGCTATAGATGCCTATAAGGCAGCCCACGACGGCGACGGCGAAGATAAGCCGTTCCCTCGGCTCGAACAGCGGCTTTTCCTGCTCGCGTCGGGTCTGGAAATAAAGCACGGTGCCAAACGCGTAGAGAATGGTCGAGAGCAGAAGAAATTTGATGCCGCCGGCATATATCATGAACGCCGTATAGAGCGCCGCAACAGCGGCGAAGATCAGGTCGCGAAACCGTTCTTGCGATCCGGGCTCATAGGTTTCGCCCCGCCTGGCGATAAGAAATCCATACGCCGCCACGAGCAGATAGGGAACGAGCACCATGGAACTCGTCAGCTTCACCATCAGTTGGAACGCATCCTGCGAAAACAAGGTGCTGATCAGGAAGAGCTGGATCACGCCATTGGTCAGCCAAAGTGCCGCGACAGGTACCTTGTTGCCGTTCTCTCTGGCAAATATCTTCGGCATATCGCCGCTTTTTGCCGCGCAGAAGAGCACCTCGACACAGATCAGCGACCACGCCAGATAGGCGCCAAGCACCGAAATGATCAGACTGACGCTGACGAAGACGGAGCCCCACGGCCCGACGACCGATTCCAGCACGCTTGCCATCGAAGGCTGCCGCATGCCCGCGATATCCGCACGGTCCAGCACCCGTAGGGCAGCAATGTCACCAGCACCAACAGACACAACACGCTCGCGAAGCCCGCTGTGGTGGCCGTCCCCACATCCGAACGCCTCCGAGCGTAACGTGAATAGACGCTCGCTCCCTCGATGCCGATGAACACGAAGACCGTCACCAGCATGGTCGCGCGAACCTGTTCGAAGAGACTGACCGCCGACATGCTTCCGCCGCCCCAGAGGTTGGCGCTGAAGACGTCGGCTTGAAATACGCCGATCAGGATGATGATGAAAACGAGAATGGGCAGGACCTTGGCGACCGTGACGACGGTGTTGATGGCGGCTGCCTCTCTGATCCCTCGCAGGATCAGGAAGTGAAAGAGCCACAGCGCCACGGAGGAAACGAGCACTGCCGCGACCGTATTGCCGTCTCCGAAAATCGGGACAAAGGCTCCGAGCGTGGCTTTGATCAACACCCAGTACGAGACGTCGGCGATGCAGCCGACCAGCCAATAGCCGAATGCGGAGAGGAAGCCGGCATAGTGACCGAAACCTGCCCTGGCATAGGCATAGACGCCGGCGTCGAGGTCCGGCTTGCGTTCGGCGAGCACCCGGAATACGCGCGCCAGGGTATACATTCCCGCGCCGGCGATCGACCACGCCAGGATTGCGCCAAGCGTCCCGGTGGCATTGCCGAAGGTTCGCGGGAGTGAGAAAATACCGGCGCCCACCATGGAGCCGATCACCATGGCGGTCAGCGCGAAGAGAGACAGCTTCTGCGCATTTCCGGCTCCCATGATCGCTTCCTTTCGGGTCCCTGCCCCGCGGCTTCGCACATGAATTCCGGCTGCAAGCGGAACCGACAGCGCCGTTGGCACCGTGCCGATCAGCCGAAGGACGGCAGTGGACGACCGTCGCTATGCTGTTTCGGCTTTGGGCAGCCATCCATAGATCAGCCAGGCAATGCCATGGGTGATGAGATCGATCCCCAGGAGAAGCCCCAGCACCCAGGCGCTGCTCGCCGGCCATCCCGAGAGAATGATGAGACCGGCCAGAATGCCGAACACGCCTGAAAGAAGCATCAGCCAGCCGGCGTTGCTCCAATGGCTGAAGGCGATGACCACCCGTACGATCCCCGATGCCAGGAAGACCAGCCCGAGGAGAAGGGTGAGAACCAGGGCACCTGACGCTGGCTGGTTCACCACCATCCAGCCGAAAATGATGTAAAGTACTCCCAGAAGGATCTGCCAGATAAACCCGCCCCATCCCTTCGTCCAGAAGGCATGAAATATCTCGAATGCTCCCACTGCGATTGCCGTGAAGCCGATGAACAACGTGCTGACGAATGTCGCCAGCGCCACATCGCCCAATACCAACACGCCACCTAGAACAAGGACGACCCCGAGCAGCAGCCGAAGCCACATGGGAGGCACGTTGAGAGCCGTGGACGTTTCAGAATTAACGGTGGTCATGTCTTCCTCCTCAAACGTTGATATCTGTGATCATGGGCCGGCATCGGCCGCATTGGTGGAATCCATAGCTTCTTTCGGCCGCCCGAAATCCCATTCCGCGAGGCGTTGGACCACCGCGAACAAGGTCGGGATGATGAAGAGGCCGATCGTCGTCGCACCCAGCATGCCGCCCAGAATGGTGACGCCCACGGCACGCCCTGCCCCGGCCCCGGCGCCCGCCGCCATTGCCAGAGGGATGATGCCGAAGATGAAGCCCAGCGCTGTCATCAGCACGGCACGGAAACGCTGCTCGGCACCCAGCCTTGCAGCCTCGGCGATCGATCGTCCTTCTTCGCGGCGCTCCTTGGCGAATTCCACGATCAGGATGGCGTTCTTCGACGCCAGCCCGATCAGGAGCACGATGGCGATCTGCGCATAGAGACTGTTCTGCAATCCGGCCAGCATGAGCGCCGCCGTCGCGCCCAGCAGGGCCGCCCCGAGCGACAGGATGACGGCGGCGGGTAACATCCAGCTTTCATAGAGGGCTACGAGGAACAGATAAGCGAAGAGGAAGGCCAGCGCGAAGATGAGGGGCTCCTGGCCGCCGCTTCGCCGCTCCTGGAACGAGAGGCCGGACCATTCGAACCCGTAACCTGGGGGCAGCACTTCCGCCGCCACACGCTCGATCGCATCCATTGCCGCCCCGGAACTGCCGCCGGGCGCTGCCTGCCCGTTGATGGGTGCGGTCGTCGAGAGATTGTAACGGGAGATGATGAACGGGGCGAGCACGGTGGTTGACGACACGACGGTCCTGAGCGGCACCATCGCGCCGCTGCGGCTGCGCACATGGAGATTGAGGATGTCCTCCGCATCGCCCCGATGCTCGGCATCCGCCTGGAGGTTGACCTGGAAGACACGCCCCTGCAGCGTGAAGTCGTTGACGTAGCGAGAACCGAAGCTGGCGCCGATTGTTGAATAGATGTCGGCAACGCTCACTCCCAGTGCTTCGGCCCGGGTCCGGTCGACATCGACGAAAATCTGCGGGACGTCGGCATTGAACGTCGTCGCCAGCCCGCCGATCTCCGGCTGCTCGTTGGCCGCTGCAATGAATGCGCGCACCACCTGGGCGATTTCCTCCGGCGGCTGTCCCCGCAGCGCCTGGAGACGCAAGTCGAGCCCGCCGACCGCGCCGAGGCCGGAAATGGCAGGCGGGGCAAAGGCGGCGACATTGGCGCCGGGAATGGTCGAGAACCGGGCCCGGAGTTTTGCGAGGATGGCGTCAAGCCGCATGTCCGGCGTCCCGCGCTGGTCCCAGGGCAGCAAGGTCGCGACCACCATCGCGCCATTCGGAGACGATGTGCCCTGTAAGATGCTGAATCCGGCGACGGAAATGGCATTTTCCACTCCCTCTGTCGTCGACAGCATCTGTTCGACCTCGTTGACGATGGCCCGTGTACGGTCAAGCGAGGCGGCGCTCGGAAGCTGAATGTCCAGGAAGATGGCACCCTGATCTTCATCAGGAAGGAATGTGGTCGGCAGATAGCTGAACAACAGGAAGGCAGCGAGGAAACAGGCCGCGAGCGCGGTGAGCGGAATGATCCACAGGCGAACGAGGAAGCCGACGATCCGCCCATAACCCTCGCGCGCCATGGCCATCAGGCGCGCGAACCAGCCGAGCGGCCCGCGCCGGTATCCGCTGTTCCCGCGTTTGAGCAGGGTTGCGCTGAGAGCCGGGCTGAGCGTCAGTCCGACTACCGACGAGATCACCAGCGCAGCCGACAGGGTGACCGCGAACTGGCGGTAGAGCTGGCCGTTTATGCCGGACAGGAATGCCGTTGGCGTTACCACGGCAAGCAGCACCAGGGTCGTTGAAATGATCGGCCCGGTGATCTGGCCCATGGCAATGCGGGCCGCGCCGGCCGTATCGATTTCGGGGTGATCTTCCATGACATGCTTGACGTTCTCGACGACAAGGATCGCATCGTCGACCACCAAGCCGATCGCGAGCACCAAGGCCAGCAGGGAGATGGTGTTTATCGAATATCCGAATACCAGAAGGACCGCCATGGCGCCCAGCATCGAGACGGGAATGGCCAGGGCGGAAACCAGGGTGGCGCGCCAGTCCTGCAGAAACAGGAACGTGACCGCAAGCACGATAAGAAAGGCCTCGCCCAGAATTTGGATGATCAGGCCGATGCTCGCTCTGACGAACCGCGTTGCATCGTAGACGACATGGTATTCGAGACCTGGCGGAAACTGGGATGAAAGGCGCTGGAGTTCAGTCAGAACGGCACTGGCCGTCTGGATGGCATTGGCCCTGGGCGCCTGGTTTATCTGCAGCATGGCAGCTTCATGGCCAGCGAAACGCGCGCTCGATGCGTAATTGCGAGCGCCGAGCTCGATACGGGCGATGTCGCGGAGCCGTACGATCGCGCCGGCTTGGCCCGTACGCAGGACAATGTCGCCGAATTCCTCCGGGTCCAGCAACCGGCCCTGGGCCACGAGCGTGTACTGTACCTCGGTCCCCTCCTGCGCCGGCGGCGCGCCGACCTGGCCGAGCGAAGCCTGGATATTCTGCTGCTGGACCGCGGTTGCCACGTCATCCGCGGTAATGCCAAGCGCATCCATGCGCATCGGATTGAGCCACAGGCGCATCGAATATTCGGATGCACCGACGACGGAAGCAGCGCCGACGCCGGGAACGCGCGAGATCGCATCGACAATCGTCGTCGAGGCGAAATTGGTGACCTCCAATATGTCGAGTTTATCCCCAGACGAATAGAAGGCGATGCCGAGCACGAAATCGGGCGATCGCGACCGCACCGACACACCCTGCTGAGCCACGGCGGCTGGCAGCTGCGAGATCGCCAGTTGCGCCCTGTTCTGCACATTGACCTGCGCGAGATCGGGATCCGTGCCCACTTCGAAGGTGACGGAAAGCGAATACTGCCCCGCGTTCGAACTGGTCGACGACATGTACATCATGTTGTCGACACCGTTTATGGTGGTCTCCAGCGGGCCGCCCACGACATCGGCGATCACCTCCGCGCTGGCGCCGGGATAGGTTGCGGAGACCGTTACCGTGGGCGGCGTGATCTGCGGATATTGCTGTACCGGCAGCGAAAAGACTGCGATCGCACCCGCAATCGAGATCACGATCGACATGACGATCGCAAGCCGCGTGCGGGTGATGAAGAGATCGGAGATCATGTGCCGCCGCCAACCGGCTGGCCCTCGCTCGGCTGCACCGTCATGCCGTCGGCGAGGCGCTGGATCCCCTGGACGATGATCTGTTCGCCTCCGCTGAGGCCCGTAGTCACCGCCCAACCGGAGCCGACGCGTGCGCCGGTGTCGATACGCCGCTGCGAGACCGTATTGTCGGGCCCCAGCAGATAGACGAAACGTCCCTCGCGATCCTGCAGGACTGCTGCCTGCGGCACCACCGGCAGATCAGGCGCATTCCTTTCCTCCACCGAAAGGGTGACGAACTGCCCGGGGATGAGGATATGGTGCGGATTGGCAAAGATCGCGCGGGCGGCAACCGTTCCTGTCTGCGGATCGACCTCGTTCTCCACGAATTCGATCTGCCCCGGCTCATCATATGCCGTCCCGTTGGCAAGGTGCAGCGAAAGCTGCAGCGCATTCGGATCGATAGCGCTGCCGCCTGCTCCTTTCTGCCGAAGGGTTACGAGCAAGCCTTCGGTGATGGCAAAGGATACGCGGATGGGGTCCAGGCTGACTATCCGTGCCAGCGAACCGGAATCCGGTCCGACCAGATTGCCCACTGTAAACGTGGCGCGGCCGATAGTGCCGGAAATCGGTGCGGCGATACGGGCATAGGACAGATTGAGCTCGGCCTTATGCAGCGAAGCCTCGGCAACCTGCACGTCGGCGGCAGCAATGTCGAAAGCGGCCTGGGCATCGTCCAATGCAGCCCGCGAGACCGTATTGCGGGCAAACAGGTCCCGTGCGCGCGCCAGGGCCCTTTCGGCCGATTTGCGTGTCGCTTCGGCGCGCGTCACCTGAGCCCGTGCCGAGGCAACGGAAGCATCGAGCTCACGCGGATCGATTTCAAACAGCATGTCTCCGGTTTTGACGGCCTGCCCGTCATTGAACATCACCGCCTGCAAAAAGCCGGTGACGCGCGCCCGGATATCCACCGCCTCGATCGCCTCGACGCGAGCGGTGAACCGCGCGGGACTCCGCACCTGCTGCACCTTGACCTTCTCGACGACGACGGCGGGCGGCGGAGCTTTCTGCCCCGTCCCTGGCGGCTGGGCAAAGGCAACCGTGCCGATGCGAGGGGCTGCCGGACCGGCCAGGCAGACGATCATCACGCACGCGCAAGAAAAGAACATCCTCATGATGGCAAAGCCCTGCGAAGCGTCAGCGCGATCGCGATATGTGCGCCGCCTGCGACCAGAAGAGAAATGCCGGCAATGGTGCCTGGTGTGTAGATGCTGGTATATGGCAGCTTCAGCGTGAGCATCCCGCTCGCCGCCAGTGCAACCAGGCCTGAAATCAGGAACCAGTGCCAGCCGGCCTGCCTGCGCACACGGAGCGCAAGCGCGATCTGCAGGATGCCTTGCACCAGAAACACCAGCGCAATCAAAAGGGTGATCGCGAGAGCCCCCTTCAGCGGATTGAAATATATCAGGATGCCGCCGACCAGCTCGACGGCGCCAGTCAGTTCCTGCCAGATGAACCCGCTCCACTCCTTGACCTGCAGGGACTGGATCATCTTCACGATGCCGGCCAGTGAAAGGACCACGCCCAGAACGACGCTGACCGCGAATGTGGACACCACGGGCAGCGCCACGGCCAAAGCTCCCGCCAGCATCAGGACAATGCCCAAGACGAGGAACCATCCCCATTTGGGCTGCAGAAAGGCTGCAACCTGCCGATCGCTGATTGCTCCTCTGGATACGCCGCTCATGAGCGAACACCTCTGATCAGAAGTCCACCGCGTCCCGGATGATCGGACAGGTCATGCAGTGGCCACCGCCACGTCCGCGCCCCAGCTCGGCGCCGGCAATCGTGATGACTTCGATGCCCTGCTTGCGAAGCAGCGTGTTGGTGTAGGTATTGCGGTCATAGGCGAAGACCACGCCGGGAGCGGCACAAACGAGATTTGCGCCGCTGTCCCATTGCGTGCGCTCGCGCACGTAATCATTGCCGCCCGTTTCGACGACACGCATCTGCTTCAGACCGAGTGCATCGCGCACGGTTTCGACAAAGGTTCCGCTATCCCGGTGAAGCTCGATGCCCCCCTTGCCGTCCGGACGGAAGGAAAACGCACGGATGGTGTTGACGATATCGGGATAGATCAGCACGCAGTCCCGGTCGGCAAAGGTGAAGACGGTATCCAGGTGCATGGCCGCGCGCAATTTGGGCATGGCCGCAACGATGACGCGCTCCGCCGCGCCCTTTTCGAACAGGGCGAGCGCGAGCTGGCTGATCGCCTGGCGCGAGGTGCGCTCGCTCATGCCGACGAGAACATTGCCCTTGCCGATCGGCATCACATCGCCGCCTTCGAGCGTCGCCATGCCGTGGTCGTGAATGGGATCGCCCCACCAGACATTGACCTTTCCGGCAAAGTCCGGGTGGAACTTGTAGATCGCCGCCGCCAGGATCGGCTCCTCGTGACGTGCCGGCCAGAAGAGCTGGTTGATGGTGACGCCGCCATAGATCCAGCAGGTCGTATCGCGGGTATAGAGCGTATTGGGCAGCGGCGGCAGAAGATATTCCGTGGCGCCCGCCGCCTCGCGCACGAGCTTCAGCATTTCGCCGCCATGGGTCTCCGGAAACTCATAGGTCGACAAGCCGCCGATCAGCGTTTCGGCGAGATCGCGGTTGGACAGGCCCTCGAGATAGCTGCGTATCTCGTTCACCAGCCCGATCCCGACCTGGTTGGGCTCGATCTGATTGTCGAGGATCCATTCCTTCGCTTCCGGCACCGCCAGCGTCTCGGCAAGCAGATTGTGCATCTCGACGACCTCGATGCCGCGATCGCGCATCTTGGCCATGAAATCGAAATGGTCGCGCTTGGCGACATCCACCCATAAGACGTCATCGAACAGGAGCGCGTCGCAATTGCTCGGCGTCAGCCGCTGATGCGCCCGGCCTGGAGAGCAGACCATGACCTTGCGCAGTTGGCCGACCTCCGAATGCACGCCGAACACAGTTTGGGGCGATGACATGGCTTATCCTCCTCACGCCGTCAGACCGTGATGCTCCCCGTCACCAGACCATGGATCCCGATCACGCATCCGACAGCGGCCAACACAAAAATCAGCCATTCGACGGGGGTGAACACCTGTTTGCCCTGCTCACGCCGCGCCCAGAAATAAAGCAGGGTCCCGGGGGCATAGAGCACGGCCGCAAGCAGAACGAATTTCAGCCCGCCCGCTATGATCATGAAGAGGGTATAGAGCACGGCAATGGCAGCAACGATGAGGTCGCGCCTGCGTCCCGCCGGATGCTGCTCATAGGTCTCGCCCCGGCTCGCGATCAGGACTGCATAGGCCGCCACCAGAAGATACGGGATCAGCGACATCGCGCTAGTCAGGTTGAGCATGAGCGCGAAGGCATCCTGCGACCAGTAGGTGCTGACGACGAAGAGCTGCACGATGATGTTGGTGAGCCACAGCGCCGCAGCCGGCACTTTGCGTTCGTTCTCGCTCGCGAAGAGTTTCGGCATGTCATCCGACTTCGCCGCGGCAAACATCACCTCGGCGCAGATCAGCGACCAGGCGAGGTAGGCGCCCAGCACCGAGATGAGCACCCCTATGCTGATGAACACGGCGCCCCACGGCCCGACCACCGCCTCGAGAACGGGCGCCATCGATGGCTGCCGCATACCGGCGATATCGGCTCTCGCAAGCACCGCATAGGGGAGCAATGTCACCGCCACCATCAGGCCGGTCACGCCGACAAAGCCGAGGATGGTCGCCTTGCCGACATCGGAGCGCTCGCGGGCATAGCGCGAATAGACGCTTGCGCCCTCGATGCCGAGGAAGACGAACACCGTTACCAGCATCGTGGCGCGCACCTGCTCGAAGAGGCTCGCCTGCGGCATGCCCGCCCCACCATAGAAATTGGCGCGGAAAAGATCGCCCTGGAAGGCAAAGGCAAGTATCAGGATGAAGACCAGGATCGGCACGATCTTGGCGATGGTCACCACCGTATTGATGAATGCGGCCTGCTGGATGCCGCGCAGGATCATGAAGTGGAACAGCCAGATCCCGACCGATGCGACGAGAATGGCCGTCACCGTGTTGCCGTCGCCGAACACGGGGAAGAACGCCCCCAGCGTCGACTTGATGAGCACCCAGTAGGAGACGTTGCCGATGCAGGAGCCGATCCAGTAGCCGAAGGCGGAGAGGAAGCCTGGATAATCGCCGAAGCCCGCCTTGGCATAAGCGAAGACGCCGGCATCGAGATCGGGCTTGCGTTCGGCAAGGGATTGGAAGACCCGCGCGAGCATATACATGCCGCCGCCGGCGATGATCCAGGCTACGATGGCGCCGAACGGCCCGGTAGCATTGCCGAAAGTGCGGGGCAGTGAAAATATGCCGGCCCCGACCATCGAACCGATGACCAAAGCGGACAATGTGAACAGGGGCAGCTTCTGCTCGGCTTTGGTCGCCATCCCAAGCTCCACTCCTGGGTCGGGTGCTGCAAACCGTCATCACACGGTCGAGCACCACCGCTGTGCGCGGCCATTTCATGGCGCGCGGTCAACTGAATTCACTCCCCCCATGCCCGGGTGAAAATCGCAGATTTTCGTTCGTCTGAATTCGATCTTAAGCAAGCAAACGCTCGCCTGATTGGCGTAAGCACCAGCCTAATCAGGGAAGAACGTCAGTCCGAAGCACAGTCTCTCGGACAACTCAAACAGCCTCGGCATCCCTATGAGACGCCATTCCAGTAATATTGTCATTTTGCGGCCGGAACGTTAACATAATTTCTCCAAAATCCATACAACTTTCATTATCTCTGCTGAATATCGGGATATAGAAGAAAACATCACAGCCACCAAGATTTCGCCATACGAAATACTCGCCCCCAGGTTCGCCGCTGCCTGATGGCTTTTAATGCCGGCCGGCAACCCGCCTCGCCTTCTGCTTCCGAACAGAGCATGCAATACCATCAACGCGTGCAACAACTCTACGAGGCACTCCAGCACCATTCCGAGCAGAAGCGCAGGGAGGCGGCGGATGCGATCCGCGCGCTAATTGACGGCATTGTGCTGACGCCGGTGACGACAGGGATGGAGATCGGTGTTGGGGGTGATCTTGGCGGGATTCCTGGGCTTTCGGCCAAACGCAAAAACCCCGCGGCGTGTGCGGCGGGATTGCGACGAAGTATGGTTGCGGGGGCTCGTTGCAACTGCTGGCATAAAACCGGCTGGACGATTGGTTTCTTCAGCCTTCGCGAAGTCGAGGATGCCGAACAACTCGCCGCGTAGCTCGGCATGGACCTCGCCCCGCTTGGCTCCCGGTGTGAGCACGATTTCACCGATGAGCGAGCGCAGCGCTTCCGCCGCCTGCCTGCCGCCCTCAGGGTCGTTCAGCGCCTCGGTGAAACGCTCGATGCGCAGCCGGTAGGCATTGGCGATATTGGGGTGGATGTCGGGAACGTCCGTTGGAATCTGCGCCATGCGGGCGATGATTTCCGCCTTCTGCCATTCAAGCTCGTCCATCCGCGCCTTCATGGATGGCTGGTACATGCCTTCCTCGATGGCGGCGATGATGCCCGCAATGGCTTTTTCGATCCTGGCGAGAGCTTTCTGATCGGCGGCGGCTTGCGCACGGCGGTCATGGTTCAGGCGGTTCATCTCCGCCGCATAGGCCTTCACGGCTTCCGCAACGGCTTCCGACGACACCAGTCTTTCCTTGAGGCCGGTCAGCACTCGCGCCTCGATGTTTTGGCGGGTGATGGTGCGGTTGTTGCTGCAGGTGCCACGCCGGTGATGATTGAAGCAGGCATAGCGGTTCGGCGTGATGATGCCGACCTTGCCGCCGCAGCATCCGCAAATGAGAAGCCCGGAAAGAAGCGAAACAGGCCGGTTCGCCAGATGAACGCGCTTCATGCGTTCTTCGCGGCTGCTGGCCGGGTTCGGCCCGAAGATGGCCGATATTTGTTGCTGCCGCGCACGGGTGGCGTTCCATAGCTCATCGTCCACGATCCTGAGATGCGGAACCTCTGTCCTGATCCATTGGCTTTCCGGGTTGATGCGCGAAACGCGCCTGCCGGTGGAAGGGTCCTTGATGTATCGCAGACGGTTCCAGACCAGAACGCCTGCATAAAGCTCGTTGTTGATGATGCCCGTTCCCCGGCGGACATGACCGCGAATGCTGGTGTCGCCCCAGGCACGGCCGAGCGGACCGGGAACGCCTTCGCGGTTGAGATCCCTGGCAATGGCCTTGGGGCTCTTGCCGGACGCAAACTCGCGGAAGATGCGCCGGATCATTTCGGCTTCCTCCGGCACGATCTCCCGGTCGCCCCGGATCGGCTCGCCATTGGCGTCGACCTTCTTCAACACACGATAGCCGTAGCAGAGCCCTCCCCCGGCCTTGCCCTTCTCTACCCTGCCCCGCAGGCCGCGATGGGTCTTCATCGCAAGGTCTTTCAGGAACAGCGCGTTCATCGTGCCTTTCAGACCGACATGCAGTTCTGAGATTTCCCCCTCGGCCAGCGTGACGATGGTAACGCCTGCGAACTTCAAATGCTTGTAGAGGGTGGCAACGTCGGCCTGATCGCGGCTGATGCGGTCCAGCGCCTCCGCGAGCAGAATATCAAAGTCCCCGCGCTGGGCGTCCCGTACAAGCCGCTGGATGCCGGGACGCAAAATGGTGCTCGATCCCGATATGGCGGCGTCCTCATAGGAACCGACGATCTGCCAGCGCTCCCGGCCCGCATGTTCGCGGCAAAGCCGGAACTGGTCTTCTATAGACGTTTCGCTCTGGTTGTCGGACGAATAGCGAGCATAAAGGGCTGCGCGGGACACAAGTCGGGACATGGGGGCGGTTCTCCGTTCGGTCTATTCGGTCTCCGTCCCGTCCTCCGTCTCTCCGACATGGCCGGGACTGTTATCGTTGACGGTGGCGGCACGCAGCCGCTCAAAATCTTCTCTCGCCATCCGCCTGCCGATCACGCGGGCGATATCGAACACCACCCTGTCCAGCTTCACCCCCGGCGCGATATCTGCATCGGCAGTATCGCCGGTGGGCGGGGTATTGTCGTTCGCCGGAACGATGGTTTCCGGTCCGGTATGCTTGTCTTCTGGCATGTAGGTCGCTCCGAACTGTGGATCGACCTGACAAAAGATGCGGACAAACGCCGATGGGAAGCGCAAAAATCGTGTGTAGAGCTGTCGGCGGTAAATACTTGCGCGTTGCGGTTTCGACGTAAATCGCAATCCGCCTTCAAGCGGCCGAAGCCAGTGGTCTGGCTCGTTCGATTCGCTCACGCTCACGCGGCGAGTGCATCGCTTTCCACAAATCGGTGCGGCGCTGCACGTTCAGCCAGAAATCGGGGCTATTGCCGAACACGCGCGCCAGTATGAGCGCGGTCGGGGCCGTAACGGTTCGCCGGTCATTGCAAAGCTCGTTCACATGCTTGCGCGGAACGCCCATCGCCTCGGACAACGCCGATTGCGTCAATCCCAAAGGCTGCATGAACTCTTCCACCAGGATTTCCCCGACTGTCGCCGGCTTCCGTGCGGTCATAAGCATTCCTGTCACCTCATCGATAGCTGTGGTCGTCCAGATAAAGGCCAGACGCTTCGCCCTTGTTTCCATCCCATCGGAACACCAGCCGCCATTGCTTGTTCACGCGGATGGAATGGAAACCTTCGAGATTGCCTTTCAGCTTCTCGAAATGATTGCTCGGCGGCACACGCAAGTCCTGATCGGTCGCCGCGTCGTCGATCATCTGGAGCTTGCGGAACAAACGGCTTTCGAGATCGGCCGGGATATTGCGGGAATGAACATCATCCACGAAAAACGCCCGCAGCCATTCATCCCGAAACCCTGCGATCATTCCCTGCCTCCAACACTGTCACAGTGTACCACCTTACGGTACATTCAGCAAATTGTTTTCTTCATTATCGCGACGTTTCCGCCGCCCTTCCCTTCGTCGGAAGTGGAGCGCTGCGCTCCCACTCCCGCCTTATTCGGCTTCCCTGCGAAATGTCGGGGCGAAGGCGGGCGGTCAAGGATGGCTCAGCCACCGCGCAGCGGCTTGTCCTTGAGGGGCCGGCTTCGTTCCGACATACTTTCCCGAAGCAGACAAGGCTTTCCCTCGCTTCGGCAGGGCACGATCGACACGGCTCGCGTTCAGCGGCTTCTCTCGTTGTCGTTGTCAGCCCGCCACGCGACGGGGTTGTCAACCCATCGGTTAATGTCGGATTCCTTCCATCCCGCACCGTTGATGCTGATTTTGATCTGGGCGGGGAACGAGCCCTCGGCGATCTTGCGGTAGATGGTGGAGCGGGACAACCCGGTGCGCGCAAGGACGGTTTTGAGGCGGATGATACGGTCTGGCTCGGGCATGGCGGCACTGCCTCCTGCTGGTTGTTACTGATCAGACAGAAGAGGAAGCCATCCGTTTGCAAGAGGTATTTAAGCGCCGTCGTGCTGCGACCTACAAAGGGCGGCAGAAAGGACGGTTCTACCGTTCGCTCCCGAAGATCAATGCCGTGATGAAACGTGAGTTCCCGGCCGAGGCTACAGCCTGGATCGAAGGTGACGCCGAATTCCCGCTTCGGTTAGCGGGCAGAGAGCCTTTTACAGATCGGGGCCACTTGCTGCTTCCCTTCGATATTCGGCCCAAAGAGAGTGCCAACGCGCTTTCGGAACCTGAGAAACGCACACCACCCGGCGCTCATTTCGTCGGGGAAGTCTTCCTCAAACGAACCCCGACGCCGCCGTCGCTGTCCTCCGGAATGAACTCGATGCCGGCAGCTTCAAGAACAGTACGAATTTTCTGCTGAGTTTCTGAAGATACGACGGGTATCTTTTCCCCTTCACTTTCGCAACGCTTAATCGTCGGCACAGAAACTCCCGCCCGGCGAGCAAGCTCGGCCTGTGATATTCCGATCAATGCACGAGCTGCCCGCATCTGTCCTGCTGTTACCAAGGCCTATTGATCCCTTTAGATCATTCCGATATGATCCAAAAGGATCAATGATGCCTTTGGATCATTGGTCTATAACGCGGCTGAACACGGTGTTGGCGCACCGCGCTCAGCCTGACCACAACCCAAGCTGATAGGAGCTCGGATCAATGGCTGATTCGGACGATACCACGACTTTGCCTTCCGTCACGCGCAGGATGTTGCTGACGGGTACGATGGCAGCCACGGCGACGTTGTCGTTTGAAACTGGCGCAGGCACCACCGAGGCGCTGGCTGGCAGCGCCGCCTCCGATCCCGCGCTGGACCTTTGGCGGCAATGGCTGGCAGCCTATGATGAAACGCAGCGCCTTTGGAAAATGCAGCTGGACCTTGAACGCAGGATGGTCGCCGCTGTCGGATTTCCGGAAGTGGAAATCGCATTGCCCGGAGA
Organism: Mesorhizobium sp. RMAD-H1; assembly: GCF_014191375.1. Classification (GTDB taxonomy): domain Bacteria; phylum Pseudomonadota; class Alphaproteobacteria; order Rhizobiales; family Rhizobiaceae; genus Paramesorhizobium. The sequence goes on along the minus strand of NZ_JACHWN010000013.1, from coordinate 18,043 downwards.
AATGAAGCCGGTCCGTGCTTTCAGTCTGGAAGACATAGACCGGATATGCGGCGATGCATCCGGGCATCAGGCCGTGAGGGCGCAAGCAATAGCAGCCTTCCGGGAACGGCAGGAAGCCTGGGATCGTCTGGATGACGCCTTGGGATATAGTCGTGCCGAGAAAGCCGAGATACGAGCTGACCGCACCGAAATGAAGTTGGCCGACGCCCTGATGGCCATGCCGGCCACGACGCTTGCCGGCGTGGCGGGCAAGCTCGATGCGGTCCTGCGCAAGGGCGAATATTTCGAGGCGGGCCCGGATTTCCCCTGGCCACAGGTGCGTTCGGCACTGGCCGATCTGATGCGCATCGGGCAGGCCCTGCAGCCGGGCCTCTTCATGCCCGGCAGCGACGTCAAAGGCCTCCCCACAGCCAATGGGGACGCATCATGAAAAGCCTGCTCGGGGAACAAGACGCCAAAGTCCTCCACCATACGCTTGCACCGGAGGCTGCCGTGTTCGTGACGCTGCCTGAACGTCTCGGCCATCTTCCCGGGAACAGGCGCCGTGAACTGGAACGGGTCGCACGGATCCTCTTCGATGAATTCGAAGAGGCGCAAAAGGGCAGGCTGCCGGACAAGGAGAAGGGCGGCCGTATCCTTAAACTCATCCTCTTTGGCTCCTGTGCACACGGTTATCGGGTCGGAGCGTGCGAGGGCGATGGTCGCTGCGAATATAACCTGCTCGTCGTCGTCAGTACCAAAACCTTCGCCGATCCACGTTTCTGGGACCGGGCCACGGATCGCTTGCTGCGGGAACTGACGGTCACAAGGGATCTGGCAACGCCGGTCAATTTCATCGTTCACTCCATCATGGACTTGAACAACCAGCTCGTGCTCGGCCGGCCCTTCTTCGTGGACGTCGCCCGCGACGGCATCATCCTCCATGACACGCCGGGTTTTCCCCTCGTCAAACCCAGGCCGCTGGACCCGGAGGTCGCCAGGGCAGAGATGCGACGGCATTTCGATCACTGGTTCCCGAGCGCCGCGCATCGCTTCGAACTGGCGAAAGAGGCCATGGGGCGTGGCTATCACAGGGAAGCGGCCTTTGACCTTCATCAGACCGTCGAACGGCTCTATCATGGCACCCTGCGTGTTCTGACGCTCCATAGCCCGAAATCCCATCGGCTGGCCTGGCTGCGCACGCATGCGGAGCGGGTCGCGCCTCGGCTGATCGCGGTCTGGCCCCGCGACAGCCGCTTTGCCCAGCAGTGCTTTGCCCGCCTCGACAGGGCCTATGTCGAGGCCCGCTATTTGCACCGCTACGAAATCACTGACGAAGAACTGGCCTGGCTGGTCGGGCGTGTGAGGGTTCTGCAAGAAACCGCCGCCGCAATCTGCGCGGCACGCCTTGATGGGTTCGGTTGCGCAGGAACGGAAAAGGCAGGAATGCAAAAGATTGGGCCGCGCCACGACCACCAGGAAACCTGAGCGTCAATTGCCGTCATGGAGCCCCGTCGTCTGCCGAGCCTAAGGCTGTGGACGCTTTTCAGGTCGCCTGCTTCGGCGCCGGTTAGCGACATAGAGTTCGGCCGCTCGCGCCGCGTATCAGCCATTCTGCTGGCGCCAGTTGTTCACCGGGAGCGCACAGTCAGTGTCAATCAATGTGGCGTGCCCTGTGCGGGCGGCTTACAGGGATAAAGCGCTGAGCAGCCGTATCTACAGCGATCATTTTGGACTGTTGCTCGCGCTCTATACGATGGAGTCCCTCCGCAGCCCCATACCGCTTATCCCGTTTTTGCCGCAGGGAGTCATCTCGTCCGCCGCCTTGCGACCCCATTTCTGATCTCGCACCCGATATCAACGGTATCGTCAAACGTTTAGCTGACTGAGCTGCCAACGAAAATTGTCAGGCTGTCTTGGCGGAATTTGGTTTAAATCCCAAAATCACGAATATTACTCAAAATATATATACAAATCACTCTCAGAACAGGAGTTGAGTTTCTATCTAATAAATACTCCCTATTTCTTTGTATTTGACTCATTGCAATATTTTTGAGACCTTATAGGAAATAACCTCTATGAACATTTTGATGAGATGATAATATAAGTATATATTATAGCACGTCGCGGTAAATTTTTCTAATATAGAGATTTAATACCTCGCAATGATATTGTCATTTCTCTCAATTAGAAAGATGGTGTGAATTATATTTGGAGAAAAGATGGGTTCACCGGAAAGGAACGGCGATTATCTACAATTAGGTCGACTGTTTATCTGAAATCAAGGGATTCATGATGAAGGAGAAATGTGATGAACATGCATAAACAGAATGTAACCAAGGCGAACACGGAAGCCTCCGAGGCTGAATTGGCCGGCATGCATCTTTTGGAGCAAGCGATGGGTTACGCCTATCCTGCCGGTCTTCGCGCTGCGGCGGCCCTTAGGGTTGCGGATCACCTGGCCGATGGACCCAAGACAGCCGAAGAGCTTGCACGTGCCACAAAAACCGATCCGTTGAGGCTATATCGCATACTGCGATTGCTCGCCACCAGGGGCATATTCCAGGAAGACGAGCAGGGGCGCTTCTCCTTAACACCGGCAGCTCAACACTTGCGGTCAGATGTTCCCATGTCACTGCGGCATGGCGTACTTATGCTCACCGATGAGACATTTTGGCGTCCAAGCGGCGAACTCGTGGAAAGCGTCCGCGGCAACCCGGCCTTCAAGCACATATACGGTATGCCTTTCTTCGATTATTGGGAGCAGGAAGGCGTCCCGGCGGAAGATTTCCACGTGGGAATGTCTGCGATGTCAGACGCAGAGAACCAATTCTTAGCGCGGGCCTATGACTTCCCTGAAGGCTCAACCGTCGTCGATATTGCCGGCGGTTTTGGTGGACTCCTACTGCGCATATTGCAACAGAATCCCACACTGCACGGCATCCTCTACGACCGGCCTCACGTCCTCGCCAGGAATCGGCTGAAGGATTTGGGCGACGACTCACGTTGGGAGCTCGTGTCGGGCGATTTCTTCAAATCTTGCCCACGTGGTGACATCTATGTTCTCAAATATATCGTCCATGACTGGCCCGATGAGCAGGCTGTCCAGATCCTGCGCAATTGTCGGGAGGCAATGAACCCCGGTGGCAAGGTGCTCGTAATGGACCCGGTCATCCCAGCCGGCAATTCGCCACACACAGGTAAAACCATGGACCTTCTCTGCATGGCCATCTATGAGGGTGGCCGTGAGCGCCGGGAAGAAGAGCTTCGTCACGTACTTGCCGAAGCCGGCTTGCGATTGACCCGCGTTATCGATACTGGGTGTTTCATCTCTGTTGTCGAATCTGTCGCCGCTGACTGAACTCTCTCGCTACGAGAGGGGCGGGCCAGGAAAGCCCTGCTCCATTGCTGGTATAACAAACAATAAGCCCCCGGTGGTAAGCACCGGGGGCTTATTTTTGTGGTCCAGATAACAGACCGCGAGTCCTCAACGGCCTCGATTGAGATCGGTTTCTGTCTCCAAAATAAAGTCAACTTTGGGTTACGCTAAATATCATATGAAAACTTCATGCCACGCCTTAATATTTTTATCGCAATATATTGCGGCCAATTAAGTGTATCATTATGAATGTATTATTATAATCGATAAATAGTTGGAAACAGAATAATTATTACTTCACACGACGCCAGTATATTCTAGACAAAGATAAATACATGGGGTATCGGCTATGAACGACAAAAGTAATATCGCGTATTTTGGCTCCACCCCAATCGAGGATTGCGAGCGCAGATTCATGGCCAGTGGGCATAGGGTCACACCTTCCCACCAACGTGTTGATCTGTTGAGCGACAACTGTGCGCCACCGCATCCCGACATCCTGGCGGCAATTAATCAGGCCAGCGGTCATTTTTATCGTTCTTACGGCGCAGACGAGATCACTGCGAAGGCAGCCGACCAGATCCGATCGATATTCGATAGCGATTGTAGTGTATTCTTCGTGGCCACCGGAGTCGCTGCCAACGGGCTGTCACTCGCGGCAATTTGCCCGCCGCATCGAAGCATTATCTGCCATAGAAACGCGCATGTTGTGAAAGACGAGTGCGGCGCCGTTCCATTTTTCGCAGGCGGCGCCACCCTCCACATGGTGGATGGGGCAAACCTGAAAATATCGCCGGAGCGGGTGCTGAATGCAGTCAAATCTCGCACAGATATCCATTTTCAAAAGCCGGCAGCGATCACATTTACGCAGGCTACCGAAGCAGGCACGGTATATAGCAAGAACGAGCTGAGCCATCTCAGAAAGATCTCAAAAGAGAACGGGCTCTATATTCATGTGGATGGTGCCCGATTAGCAAATGCCGCAGCCTTTTTCGGAATATCACCAAAGGAAATGATCGATTGCTCTGGCGTCGATATTCTGACCCTTGGTGGCTCCAAGAATGGCATTCCATTCGGAGAGGCCATTGTCATTTTTAACCCGGTTCTTCGACAAGAATTTGGGTACAGGATCAAGCAGTCGGGGCACCTCATATCCCGGGTATGGATGATAAGCACCGCTTGGTTCGCGGCCCTCGAAGATAATTTATGGATTAATAACGCCCAACGCGCGAATGCGGCTGCGAGCTATTTAGCCAAACGTCTCGGCGAGATTCCTGAGATCAGCGTTCCATTTCCTGTCCAGTCGAATCTCGTTCTGATTTCAGGCAGCGAGATACTGCTGTCGCGAATAGCGCGTGACCTGCCCTGGGCGAGCTATCCATTCATCATAAACGGAATGCTGCGCTTTGCGTGCTCGTGGTGCACAACCGCGTCAGAAATAGATGCGGTAACAGCTGCGATATTGGCGATTATCGAAGATCATAAGGAGAAAGATCTTGGTTAACTTACCCGACTACCGATTTGATCCTCTTGCGTACGAGCGCGAAGAGTTAGCCAGGCCAGATGAGATGGATATGATTCATGGGTTGGCAAATCAGGTTTTAAAGGCAGCAGACGAGCGCAAATCGGCGCGCGTTTTGGACCTTTGCTGTGGCACGGGTTTGCCAACAATCCGTTACTATAAACATCAGAACATAGTCTCGATAGTTGGCGTCGATAATTGTCCGCCCTATCTGGAATTTGCGAGGGAGCGCTTTGCAGGAGATAACCGTGTCGTCCTTGAAGAGGGAGACGCAGTTACCTTTGATCTTCCGCAGGGATCCTGGGACATCATCGCGATGTGTTCCGCTTACCACCATATTGAAGACAGCCGGAAGCTGACCTTCCTCAAACGGGTTCGCGATCTCCTTTCACAAAATGGTGTCGCAATAATTGGCGAAAATATCCTCCCTCCATACGAACAAGGAGATAATGCGTCGTATCAGAATGCTGTCCGGATCTTCTATGAGAGCGTGCTAGCCACAGCTGACGCCGCCAGCGAAATCCCTCCAGACGTTCGAGGCCTCATTCAAAGGGTGGCGCAGTACGGATATGATGGAGACTACGAGTACAAGACGGACATTTCGACATTTCTGAATTTCCTTAGGTTATCCGGATTGCGCATTCGTCATTCTGAAAAGGTGTGGCCTCATTCAGGACCAATGTGCCACACGACGGGCGGCAACTATGTGTTCGTTGTCGCGGCGACATGACAATCTTAGCCGCGCGGGGCCTTGGCGATTCTAGGACCGCATTTGGACGCTGGCAGCCTCTCAACGATGCATAATCCGTATCGATCAGCTCACGAGTTAAATATCCAGACAAGGGCAGGTCATGCAAGACTTCGACAACGAGCAAGCACGTATCGCTATTGTGGGTGGGGGAGCATCGGGCGTTACTACATTCATTGCTGCGGTGAGACGCCGCGCAGCAGGTGTTATCTTTATCATTGAACCTGGTCCTGTCGGCCGGGCTACCGGGTTCTGCAGCTCGGACGATGATTTGATCTGCAATACCTCAGTTGATGTCATGTCGGTCATACCGGAAATCCATCACGATTTCCTCGACTATCTGACGTCGCGGAACTATCCGGCGACGCATACTTCTTATGTCCCCAGATCCCTATTTAACGCATATCTCGTCGAGCGCTATCAGCAACACCGGGAGATGGCACGCCAAATCGGAATCGAAGTGATCCATCTGCCGTGGCGGTTTCACTCTTTGAGAATAGAAGGCCCCCGCCGCTACAGGCTTCGTTTCGCCGGACTTGCGGCGGAACCGCTGGTGGTTTCGGACGTCATTTTCTGCACCGGCTACGGAGCCCCGCGCATACCCGACGTCATGGTGCCTCACCAAAACCATCCGACATTCATCGGCTCTCCCTATCCCGAGGCGCAAATGCTCGCGAAAGTACCGGAAAAATCCCGGGTGCTGGTTGTCGGCAGCAAGCTTTCGGGGATCGATGCAGCCATCCTGCTTTGCCGCGAAGGCCATCGGGTAACCATGCTATCGCCGTCCGGGAAACTCCCCGCAGTCCGCGCATGTTGTGTTCGCAACGATGATGCCTCATGGGATCTCGATCAGGTAGCCTCGTTCATGAGGCAGATCGTATCGCAAGATCCCGCTTCATTGAACTACACCCTATTCAGACGTGCGGTGCGTGCGCTCTCCAGGCACTCGACTCTGCCATGGCGGCAACAGTTTTCGTACGCAGCGTCCCCTGAGGAGCGACTGCGGGAGGAAATCGCGATCGCGGAGCGCGGCGAATGCCAATGGCAGGGTCTGATCGTGACCTTCATGGACGCTTTGAACACGGTCTATGCGCAAAATCGGGAGGAACTGATGGGCCGATTGCCTCCGAACTTCATAGAGGCCCTCTATCCCTATTTTGCCGCTATTGCATTGCCGAATGCGCAAAAGCTCATGCGCTACATCGATAATGGCGTGCTGGAGATAAAAAAAGGGACTGTGACCAGCGTGACCGCTCCGCATAGCAAAAAAGGTCATTGGTTCGTCGACTGGCGGGATGGTCCCCAGCCATTTAATGCGATCGTGGCCAGCGTCGGTTTCCTTAACCGAAATTATGTACTCAATCAGGCTGGCGAACTCACATCCGATGTCGATAGATATGAACCGGATGAAATTGTGGATGTTGCTCCAGACATGTCCGCGGATCATCCCCGGTTTGGAAAAAAGGAGAGCATCTGGTTTGTCGGAATCCCCGCGCACCTGCGTTTGATCGTTCCCAATGCCTTCTTCATAATCGCGCCTCGCGCCGATCAGGTTGTTGCCAATATGATCAACCTCTCCCGCCGTTCTGAAAGCCTTCAGCGTCAAGCGGAAACTAAAATGCGCCGGCCCGGAACGTACAACACAGCGTAACGCTTGAGCAGGGCCTTGGAATGCGAGCGCCGCAGTCGCAATGCGGCTGCCACAGTCCAGTCCGACTCTCCACCTCACCGGGCATCGCGAATAGACGGGGTATTCGGCCCGAGCCTCATCTTCGGTCGAGGATGCATGGTGTAGGCGTTGAAGGTGCTGCGCTTCGAGCTGATGATAAACGTGGTCTGCATGGTGCAGCCACAAGCATCAAAGGGAGAAGCGCAGCATGAAACATTATGCAGCATTGGATGTCGCGTTGAAAGAGACCGCTGTGTGCATCGTCGACGAAACCGGCAAGATTTGCCACGAGGTGAAGGTGCCAAGCCATCCGCGCAGGATCTGGCGCGAGCGCTCAAGGATCCCGCCTGGCATCTTGAGCGCGTTGGGCTTGAAGCCGGACCGCTGTCGCAATGGCTGTTTGAAGGCCTGGCCCACAGGCCGACCTGCCGGTGATCTGCATCGAGACCCGTCACACCAAGGCCTTCCTCAAGGCGCAGGTGAACAAGAGCGACCGTAACGATGCCCGCGGCATGGCGCAGATGATGGGGGTCAACCTGTTTCGCCCGGTGCATGTGAAGAGGCTGACAAGCCAAAAGCGACGGGCACTGCTGACGGCGCGCAAGCTTCTGCAGGAAAAGGCCATTGCCATTGAGAATGACATCCGCGGGCTGTTGCGCAACTTCGGCCTCAAGGTCGGCCCTGTCGGCGCGGTCAAGTTCGCGGCGCGCATCCGCGAACTCATCGATGACATGCCCGACCTGGCGGCGATCATCGAACCGCTGCTTGAGGCGCGTGGCAAGCTGCGCGAGAAGTTTGCCACCCTCCACTGCAAGGTTCTGGCCCTTGCCCGCGACGATGAAGTCTGCGGTCGGCTGATGACCATCCCCGGCGTCGGCCCCGTGACCGCGCTAGCCTATACGGCGACAATCGACATTCCGCAGCGCTTCAACAACTCGAAGGCGGTCGGGCCGGCGTTGGGCTTGACGCCAGTGCTCAACGAGTCGGGCGAAAGCCGGCGCATCGGCCGGATATCCTGCTGCGGTGACGGCATGATGCGAACGCTGCTTTACGAAGCCGCGCAGGTGCTGCTGACGCGGGTGACGAAATGGTCGTGGCTGCCAGCGTGGGGGATGAATGTCGCCAAGCGGCGCGGCCGGCAAAAGGCCATTGTCGCGCTGGCCCGCCGGCTGGCGGTGATCATGCACCGCATCTGGCGCGATGGCACAGAGTTCCGCTGGGCACGCCAAGACATCATGCCGGCGACCGCCTGATGCGGCTCGACCACCGTCAGCGTGCCGCCGTGCTCGTGGCCCCGTCAAGGGCAGGTCGCTGCGCGCTGGCCTCCGGCCACCCTTGACCGGCCACTGTGCGCGGCGACAAAGCGGAAACCAGGTCTGGACGAGAAAAGATGGTCGCATCGGACACGGAGATGAAACATGATCGCAGAGCAAGCGTGGATCACCCCATAAAGTTCCACCTGCCGGTGGAAACATGTCCTTCGCGGGACGATGGATGAGGCGAGTTCGCTAAGCCCGCAGTACCGGTCGCATCACAACGATCAGGACGCCGAATAGATTGTTCCGCCTCATTCTTCTGATTCCTCCATCAAGGCGAGGCCCGGAGGGGGCCGATCCCGTAGAGAAGCATGAACCCGCGAAAGACATCACACGCCGGCGAAGCGGAAAGCTCGACAAGTGCTTGACTTCAATACGCCGGATAGAGAAGCGGGGATAGATACACTGTCATATGATCGAACGACCCCCGGATAAACTCGGTCATCAACTATAAGGCTATATGTAGACGTAGTCCTCATCTTCGTCTGCGACGGTGCGCCGGACGAGATTCAAACCTAAAGTCCGTTCTAAACGCAAACGCATGCCTGCTTCCTGGTCTCGCTTTAGAGAAGCTGCCAGTCCGCTCACGTGAAGAGTTTCGGCCAGAACCGGACAGCCAGCAGATGGCCTCTATTCCACGGATCGGGTTGCGTCCTTCTCAACAAGCTGCATCGCTGTAACGTCGTGAAGCACACGAGCTGCGGTCCTATCACATCCGGTCGAGGTGGAGTGCGGACTCTGGTTCCTGAGCACCAGTTGCCGTCGTGGATCAAAGTCCGAGCCCCCGCCCTCTGCCAAGCCCATGACTGAGAGCAAGCCGCTTGCCGAGTCTCATTCCGGCATCGAAATCCATATGGATGCCAAGGTCTCGTTTCCGATTGGCGAGGATGGATTCAAGCTGCGGGTCGCGCTCAAGGCTCTTGGCCATCTCGCCCATCGCTGACCGCGTGGCCTTGTAGCCGGACATATCGCCTTCTGTGTATTGGCGCTGGCTGGCGTTGTCGAGCTTCTGCCAGCGCTCCACGAAACGATCCGCTCGGCGCTGCGGATCGGTGCGGATTTCAGTTTCGAGCTGGAGCGCGCGAACGGCCCGACCGGTCCTTCCGGCTCCGGCTTCGCGGGGAAGGTCTGCATTCATGGCATAAGCGGCTTCCGCATCCTGCCAGCCATATGGGCGGACTTCATCGAACGCCTTGCGGGCCTCCACCAGTTCCTTCCACTGTTCCGGGCTTGCCTTGCGGCCCGTATCATCGGCGGTGAAGATGGCATCGACGGCGCGGGCATGACGCTTGAGTGCTTCGGTACGGGCCTTGCGCAATGCCGCCTCCGGATCTTCGGCGATATCGCGGGCATCATCTGGTGGTGCAGGTTCCTGCCCTGCCTTCATTCCGGCATTGTCCCGCTCGGGTGCGCCATGTCCATGTCCGGGCAAGCTGCGACTATCGAACAGGATGCGCCGCTTGTCCGGTTCAGGCTTCACCGCGATTTCGGCAATGTGTGCAGGTTCACGTAGGGCGATGCCGCGGCGCTCGGCATAGTCCTGCACCGGATCGCGTTGTTCGTAATCCGAGGCCATGTCCTTCGCCCGGTCGCGCGACAGGGTGCGGACGAGCCGGTCCTGATTGGCGAAATCGTCACGGCCATAATGCAGGTCCATACGATCGCGATGGCGCGACAGGGCCACATAGCTCGAATGGGTATCCAGGCCCGGTGTGGCCATCACATGGGTGCGGTCCACCGTCATGCCCTGCGCCTTGTGGATCGTCGCGGCATAGCCATGGTCGATGCGGTTGTAATCCTTGAAGTCGAACGAGATGCTGCGCCCGTCGTCGGTACGCACCGTCATGCTCTGCGTATTGACTTCCTCGATGGTGCCAAGCGTGCCGTTCTTCACGCCAAGGCCGCGCTCGTTTTGCAGGAACATGACCCGGTCCCCGCTGGCAAAGCTGCGCGCGCCGCGCTCGACTGTGACGCGTACATCCTCCCCCAGATCGCCCGCTTCGCGCATTCGCTCACGGGCGGCTTCGTTGAGTTCGCGTACCTCGGCGTTGGTGTGGGTGAGGATGATCCGGCTCTTGTCCGGTTCCGTCTGCCGGTCGCCGTCCCAGCGATCGATCAGATCGCCGCGCGCCTGCTCACGTGTATCGGCGGAATGCACCATGCCGTTTCTGTCATAGGCATGGATGGCGTTTCCCGTTCTCCCGCTTGCCAGGTCGCGCGTGGCATCGCGCTGCCAATCCTCGCGCTGACGCCGGACCGTGCTGATTTCCACGCCGCCATGGCGCTCATGGATCGAACGGAAGGCCGCACCAGCTTCGATGGCCTGCAACTGCTGCGGATCGCCAACCAGCACGACCTTTGCACCGGCTTGGGCGGCGTGCGACAGTACGCGCTCCATCTGGCGCGTGCCGACCATCCCCGCTTCGTCAATGACAAGCACATCGCGGCTGGTGAGCATGTCGCGGCCCTGCTGCCAGCCATGTTCCATGCTGGCGATGGTGCGTGAGGCGATGCCCGATCCGCTCTCCAGATTCTCGGCAGCTATACCGGACAGGGCAACGCCTCGGACCTGATAGCCCGCCGCCTCCCAAGCCTCCCGCGCCACGCCCAGCATGGCGCTCTTTCCCGTCCCGGCATAACCGACGACGATGCTTAAGCTCCGCCCATCGGTGACATGCGCCAGCGCATCGGCCTGCTCGCCGGACAGGATAAGGCCATGCTGTTTCGCATGAGCAAGTGCCGCCTGCCTGTCTCTGTCATTGACTGCATGCCGTTCCCGCTCCGCCACCAGTTCCGCCGCGCGATGCAGGCGCTGTTCCGTCTCGATCATGTCTCGGGTGGTGAAGCGGTCCTGCCCAAGCCCGTCCTTGCCAAGTTCCACCAGCTCGGGCGCGTTCGTCATAGCGCCCATCACCTCGTTGAACTGCTTGATGCCGTCGCTGTGCCGATGCGCGAACATCGCCATGTCGCGTCGGGTGAAGGTCGATTGCTGGTGCGTGATGGCGTCCAATGCAATGGACGGATCGGCAACGATGCGCGCGCCGTTGTTGCGGGCGATCTCGCGGTGCAGTTCGGCGCGATCTGCCGCCTCGATGCCTTCACCCTCAATGCGCTGTGCGGGCGCGCCGATCTGGCTTTGCGGCTCCAGTGCGATGCCCCGTTCTTCCAGGCTGCGGTGGTCGATGCGGGCGTCGATGTCGAGTTCAGCAAGGCGTTCGTTGACGTGCTCGGCCCAGCGTTCGCGCCAGCGCTCCACCATTTCGGTGCGGTTCCAGTCGCGCACCTTCTGACCGAAACCGTTCTCGTCAACTGACCGCATGGTGAGCATGACGTGGGCGTGTGGCTTGGGGCTCCCGTCCTCGGCCATATCCCAGTGCAAATTGAGATCGGCGATCATGCCCTGATCCACGAATTCCGACTGAACGAAATCGCGAGCAAGCTCGATGCCCTGCGCTTGCGTCATCTCGCGCGGCAGGGCGAATTCCACCTCGCGCGCAAGCTGGGCGTCCTTGCGCACCTCGAAGGCTTCGACATCGTTCCACAGCCGTTCGCGGTCGGACCATTCATCTGGCGCGTTGTCCGGCAGCAGCACTTCGGAATGGACGACGCCGCGCTTGGCCGAGAAGTCATGGCTGCGATCAAGTCTGTCATCGCGCAACCGCGAAGCCGATCGGTAGGCGGCGGAGGCTACCGCGCTGGAGCCTGCCTTGCGGCCGATGATCTTGACGTGAAGATGATAGATCGCCATCGCGATCCAGGCATGGCACGCCAAAGCGCACGTCGGAACGACGTATAAGCGCGCCCTCCCTCAAAAAAATCTCGGGATGAACCGGGCGGTGCCAGACCGTCCCGGCAATATTACTGCGTTCTGCTATCCGCTCAACTATCATCGCTGCATCAACAGATTATGGAGGATGCGATGCGCAAGCCACGGGACTATGACGCGGAACTGAAGGCGCTGGAGGACAAGGCGCGAGAACTCAAAACCCGCAAGGTGCAGCAGCTTGGCGAACTGGTGATCGCCACCGGGGCCGACATGCTCACCGCCGAGGAACTGGCCGGTGCGCTGGTCGCGCTGTCGGAAACCACCGATGCCGGAAAGCGGGAGGCATGGGCAAAGCGCGGGGCGGCGTTCTTTCAGGGCCGGACGCGGCGATCTGCTTCGGCAACTGACCGCAACGCTGGCGGCGGTGCGGCGCAACCGGGCAGCGCGCAACCGGCATCAGGCGGCGCGGGCGCGGCATGATATGCGCTCGTGGCAGATCGAGCGCCGCAAGCGTATCCGGCATCTGATCGACCTCGGCGGCCTCGTCGTCAAGGCGGGCATCGTGGACCTAACCGGAGATGACCGCGCCATCATCTACGGTGCGATGCTCTGGATGGCGGACAAACTGAACAGCGAGGATGGCGAAAGGGCGCGGGAACTCTGGGCCGAAAAGGGGAAAGCGGCGTTCGAAGCGGAACGTCCAGCAGACGCCCACGACAGAACTCAACCGCAGCAGGATCGGGCGTGACCGATGGCGGGCGGCGCGGAGACCTCACATATCGCAGCGCCGCCCGCCATCGCGCGGCAACGCCGCGCAAATCCTCGTTTCGTCAAAACATCTGGTCGTCGTGCGGATCGTGGCCTCGGCGCAAAAATGATGAAGGGGGTGAACCAGCCATTTCGTCGAGCTGTTGCACCTTGATTGCCGGCCATGCGCGGATCCGCATCGGCGAAGATCGGCTTGGCGGATGGAGCTTTGGAGCTTTGGAGCTTCTAAGCCTTAGCTTTGCTCGGAAAACAATTGCCACACGCGCCGAACAATCGGTAACTGCGCCCTGCGGCGCGCGATCATGGCAAGCGAGTAGCTGGGAAGCGTTGCGTCATCGATTTCGGCATAGCGAACCCCCTCGAATGCGACCCGCCGTATCGATTGGGGCAGCAAGGCAGCACCCAAACCTGCCGATACGAGAGATAGCATCGTCAGTGCTCGCGTGGCTTCCTGGACGATTTGCACCTCGACACCGGCATTGGTGAAGCTATCCATAATGCGGGCGTGCAAGACCGGTCCTTGCGCCGCGGGGAAGAGGATCAGACCGCACGCCGCAACTTGCGCCAGAGTGACGGGTCCGGTTCCTCCATCGTCGGGCAAGATCGCTACGCTCGTCTCTGCAGGGAACTCCTGAACATTCAGGTGCTCGCCCGTTCCAAGTGGAGGATGGGCAAAGCCAATGTCGATCGCTCCTTCGGCCAGCGCATCCAGTTGTTCGTTGGTCGATAGTTCAACGAGCCGTGGCCTGACATTTGGTAGCGCCTGCCGTAGCCGAGCCAGCCGCATCGGCAGATGGTCATAGAGCGCCGCCGAGACGAAACCGATCCTGATCTCGCCGGCCGCGCCATGCTCGGCGGCCCTAGCAAAAGCGAAGGCCGCATCGGCATGCTGGAGTGAGGATCGCGCCTCATCCAGGAAGGCGCTGCCCGCCCTCGTCAACGTCAGCCGCCGGTTCGCCCTGTCGAACAAGCGAACGCCAAGCTCCTTTTCCAGCCGAGCGATCGACTGGCTAAGCGGTGGCTGGGCCATGCCGAGACGCTCTGCCGCACGTCCCATGTGCAGCTCGTTCGCAACAGCCAGGAAATGGCGGAGATGACGAAGTTCCATATCGGCATAATATCAAAATCGATGAAACGTATAATAGATTTGTGAGCCGAGAGTCGCGATTTTCCAGAGGCTTAATCATCCACTGGAATCGCCTATGACCCTTGCTCAAGTCATCCTCGCTGCCACGCTTGGCTGCCTAACGCTCCCATCGACGCACGCATATGCCGAGATCGTGCGCCGCGACTTCACGGTGACAAGCCAGGACGGCTTGCAGATTTTCGTCCGCGAGCTTCATGACAGCGATGCCCACTTTGATCGTGGCCCGATGCTTCTTGTCAACGGCGGGCGTTCCGGCGTGTTGGCGAGTTGGGACGTCGATGCGCCGAGTTCTTCGGCCGCCGAAGAACTGGCAAGGGCGGGTCACCGTCTCTATCTGATGGACGTGCGCGGCTTCGGCCGATCCGCCTTTCCGCAGGAAATGAACGAAGGGCGGTTCGGTGTGCCGGTGGCGGTGCGCTCCAATGAGGCGGTGCGTGACATTACCGCTGTGGTCGATGAGATCAAGCGCCGCAATCCCGATGAGCCGCGCCTGACGGGGATGGGATGGGCCACGGGATCGCAGTGGCTCGGCCACTATGCATCGCTTCATCCCGAGACCATCAGCCACCTGATCTACTACAACGGCGCCTATGGCGGCCCGGCCGGCGGTTGGCGCCTGCAAGCCGAGTTCGCCGATCCGGAGCATCCGGCCGAACTCAACTACAGCCGCCACGGCTCCTACCGGTTGGCGACAGCCGAGGACCTTGCCGGACGCTGGCGCAATGAAGGCATCGATCCCGCCTTTCTCGAACGCTACGTCGCCCTTTCGATGGAGGGAGACCCGACAACAGGCGAGCGCGAGCCCGCGAGCTTCCGGTTCCCGTCGGGACCGACGGCCGACACGCTGAAGATGGTCAATGGCAGGCAGATATTCGATGCCTCGTTCATTCGCGCGCATGTGCTTATCCTGCGGTCGGCCGGCGACTTCTGGTCGAGGCCGACTGATGTGCAGACGCTGCTTGCCCATCTGACTAGCGCCGCGTCGGCAAAGCTCGTTGAAATTCCCGGCGTCTCCCACTATGTGCACCTCCAGCCGACGCCGGATAGACAGAAGTTTCTGGATGCAGTTTTGAGCTTCACGGCCTCCGTCATGAGGGAGCGGCAGTCATGAGAAGATATCTGCTTCTCTGCACGAGCTTCTTCGTGGCTGTCGTGGCTGCTTCGCAAGCCTTTGCTCACCATGGGTGGCCGTATTTCGACACTAGCCGCGCTTTCTATATCGAAGGAGAGGTTGTTTCATCGGCTTGGCGTAATCCGCATCCCGAGATCGTGCTGCGTGCACAACCCGTCAATACGTTGCCCGATCTTTCGGTCGTAAGGCTGCCCGCCACTGATGCCGGTTCCTGGCGCTCTCTTCCCGAGATATCGATCCCGGCCGGGCTCCAACCTCTCAATGTGGATGGCGAGACCTACACGATTGTTCTCGCCCCGCCGTCCAGACTTCTCGATTGGGGCATGGTGGAAAGCGACATCAGGCCGGGAAACCGCCTGCGGATGATCGGCTACGTCGCCTGTGACGATCCCCATGAATTTCGTCCTGAACTGGTGATCCTCGGCGATGGACGGGCGATCCGTCAGCGATCCGTTCCTGTCCCCGCGAGCAGATGCTGAAAGGGAAGTAATCATGAAGCCCTTTACCGCCATCGCTTCTTTAGCCGCCGTCATGGGCACGCTGCTCTCACCGGCCGCGCCTGGATTGGCTCATCACGGATACAGCAGGTTCGATGGATCGAAGCCGATGTACTTTGAAGGTGAGATCAGGAGTGTCTATTGGGGCCAGCCTCACGTCGAGTTCGTCCTTCGGTCAACCGGAAGCCGTCCACCGCATGATTTGTCTGCACGCGAAATTCCGGAAGGCGGCGCAGTTCCGGCAGGATTGCGTTCCGGCCCGACAGGCGATTGGGAAATCCTAGCGTCAACCATCGGGCGGCTGGAGCGTCGCGGGGCGCGGCAGTCCGACTTCCGGCCGGGCGCGCGCATCCAGGTTGTTGCCTATCCGAGTTGCGACGAACCGAATCATGCGCGCGCCGAACTGCTGAGTCTTGAAGACGGGCGACTCTACTGGATCAGGGATGCACAGGCCCAAACTGCGTGCGAAGCATCGCTTCAATAGGGGTGGCTGACGTTGGAGCACCTGCTGGAGCATTTGGCTGCCTTACCGATATCCAACTGGATAAGAGCCTCGGCTTGGGCCTTCCCGCTCATCAATACCGGTCACATCTTCGGACTCGCCCTGCTATTCGGAACGATCGCTGTCGTAGACCTGCGCCTCGCCGGATTTGCTCGGTGGATAGGTGCTTATCAGACTGCGGCCTTGTTGCTTCCGTTCAGTATGGGCGGATTCATTCTTGCCGCCGCAACCGGGTTGTTGATGTTTCTCGCCGATCCAAGGCAATATTGGTACAATAGTTACTTTCCATGGAAGCTGGGATTCATAGCTGCCGCTGGCATTAATGCTGGCTGGTTGCACCTGACATGCTGGCGCACTGTTGCAAGCTGGGAAGATCAGCCACCTATCCAGGCACGAATGGCCGGTATTTTTTCGATCATCCTTTGGGGCGGTGCCATCTTATGCGGGCGTCTCATGGCATACTTTTGATCCGCAAGCCGATGCGAAGAAGGAATTGAAATGTGTCGGCGATGGCCTTCAGTACCGATTGTTGACCGTCATTGGGGAGTGCCGACCGCGCTCGGGTCGCGGATTCCATTCGCGTCGCTCATCCAATCAGAGCCCGGCATGGAGGGAGTGACGCCATGCTGCATATCGAGTGGTGGCACCATTCGGCCTACGGGTACATGTGGCAGCTTGCTGCCCCCCGCTTCGCTTGGGAGTATCTGCGCCGCAACGGAGAATATCGCGACGACTGCCAGGCGCTGGCACTGGCCCATAGGCAGAGCGTGAAACAACTCGAATCGTTTGCGGACCGCTGGGGCTTGCTGTTTCCCAAGCGACCCGTACACGGCGGCTGATCTACAAACTCCGCTCTGGTCTCCGCGCGTGTATCCGAACGCTATCAAGCTGTTGCCCGTCACGCATGAAACCGGCACGAGGGGGCCGAGAGCCAGGCTGGCCCTTCTCGACGGCCTCGACCTGCGCCGCGCCGCTGATGGTTGGCACGGCATCTGGCGGGCCGATGGCATCGCGCATCAATTGTGGCTGCCCCGCACCGCGCCCCACGCTGCGGTCGTCTATGGCACGTTCTTGCCGTTGGATGCCTTCTACGAACTGCGATCCCATGCTGCCCGGCGGTTCTGGCGCTCCGTCGAAGGCCGCCGACCGGGGCCGGACTTTCGGGTCATGCCCCCCAACTCCGCCAAGGGCACATCCTGTCGCTACGCGCCTTGGACGCACGGTTGCACGGCGAGAGCTATCGCACCATCGCCGAAGTGCTGTTCGGGTTCAGGGGCACTAAGGGGGATTGGGAAGTCGATCCACGCAAGAACAAGGCCCGCCGCCTCGTCGCCCACGCTCTCAAGATGATGCGCGACGGTTATCGCCTGCTGTTGCACTATCCCATCAAAACGGAAGACCATTGAACGCACAAGGTTTCGGTCGGGACGGCCGATATTCGGCCTACCTCAAATGAGAAAGGCCCGCCCGGAGGCGGCCTAAGCGATTGTTAAATCGCAATAATGAGCGATTTATGCTTGAATTGGTTGCGGGGGCAGGATTTGAACCTGCGGCCTTCAGGTTATGAGCCTGACGAGCTACCGGGCTGCTCCACCCCGCGTCAAAGGTATTGATTGGG
>NZ_JACHWN010000012.1 GCF_014191375.1 Mesorhizobium sp. RMAD-H1 | reverse complement strand
TGCCGCCTGGCATTCCAGAGAGCGGTCGGCGGCGTCTTCAGGGCTTTTCGGCGAGGGAATATCCTTGATCATCCCTCTTAAATGCGTCTGCCCGGCGCTCTCCGCAATACCACGCAGCACCGTAGCGGCCGGCGAAGCCAAAACTTCCCACGTTCTGCAGCCAAGGTGCATACACCATGCTCCGCGATGTCTGGTAAGTGCTCGCCTGGCTTCTCGAGCGGCTGAGCATTTTCACCACCTCATCGATCTGCAAAGAATGGCTCGCGGAACTGGAGCGGGAAGCGGGTATAGACCAACTTCCGCGCTGCAATTGGATGAACGTCGCTATTTACCCGTGTCGCGGTCGCGCAATCGCATTTTCACCGGCAAGTCACCCAATCCGAGTGGCTGGTGTGGAGGACGGGAAGCCTTAGTCCAGACTAACACGTTTCCACTCGATGAGGATCCGCTGACCGCTCGGACGCACAAACGTCTCCCTCATAGTGTCGCCGTCTACGGTGAGTTGAAGCCGGTCAGTCGTGCGCACATCGCCGATCCAGTTCGGAAATGTCGATCCCAAAACGGTGTTCCCGGTGAATTCACCATGCTCGTCGACCGTATAAGTGCCGTAAAAGCCAATTGCGCCGGCCATCGCCGCTTGATTTTCCGCAGGGGTGCCTTTGTCGCGCGCATTGATAGCGAATTTCGGCACACGTGGATCGTTGAGGACCTCGATGAAGTGCATATCCGGCGTGAAGACAAGCAAGCCTTGAGGTTGTGGACCATAGGGCAGTAAGTTATCCGTCTCCGGATTCACCACTGCTTTCACGATCCTCCACGTCCCAAGTACCTTATTTTCTGAGGCCGATGCGGAAAGGGGCAATAACGATACTGAGGCTGAGACGGCACATGCGACGAGCAAGCTGATATTGAAAGGTATCATGAATAAGGTTTCCTTGTTTCGATTGTTCGGCGGTTCTTTAGTCCAGCAGGGTGAAAGGCGAACGCTGTGTTCGCGCGAAGATCGGCGCGTGCGTGTTGCGGCTGGTTATCGTAACCCGGTCACCGCGTCCCCGAGGCCTCTCGGTCATCGAACGGCAGGAGCCGGAGGACGCGCCAGTAATGGACCGGGTCTTGCTCATGGAAATGCTCCTATCCGTGTCGGGCCAGATGTCGGCTCTTTGGATTGGAAAGAGAAGATGGCCAAGCTAGGATAATCTGGTGAAAGGATTTCACCAATGGCCAAGCCGTCCCTAACCGATCTCGAAGCGTTCGCTGTGGTCGCCGCGGAACGCAGTTTCCGACGTGCCGCCGACCTGATGGGCGTCTCGCGCTCTGCGCTCAGCCACCGCATGCGAAAGCTGGAGGAGCAACTCGACCTGCGGCTGCTGAACCGCACGACGCGCAGCGTTTCCCCGACAGACGCGGGCAACAGATTGCTCGCCCGCATCGGCCCTGCCTTGAGTGACCTGGACTCGGCGCTCGATACGCTTGCGGAAGACCGGGGCAGCCCTAGCGGGGTGTTACGCATTAATGCCGGCAAAGGAGCCGCCCGGCTGCTGCTCCGCCACGTTGTGCCGATCTACTTGGCGAGGTATCCGGGCGTCGAGTTCGACCTCGTCAGCGAAGGGCGACTTGTCGATATCGTGGAGCAAGGATTCGACGCGGGCGTGCGGCTCGGTGAGGCCGTGCCCCAAGACATGATTACCGTGAGAATTAGCAATGATCTCCGCTTCCTCGCCGTTGCTGCGCCGGACTACCTGAACCGTTTCGGCAGACCCCACGTTCCAGACGATTTGCTGCGACATCGCTGTATCCGCCAGCGCCTGCCCAGCGGCAAACGCTATCGCTGGGAGTTCGAGAGGCCGGGCCAGGAAATCGCCGTCGATCCTCCCGGTGCCCTGACGCTTGACGACAACGACCTAATGGTCGAAGCGGCCGCCGATGGCTTGGGTATCGCCTATGTGCCGGAAACGGCCGCAAGCGACCTTCTGGCCACGGGCCGCCTCATTGCGGTGCTTGACGACTGGTGCCCGCCGTTCTCCGGCTTAATGCTCTACTATCCCGGGCGTCGCCATGTGCCGGCGGCATTGCGCGCGCTCATCGAGCTGCTGAAGGAACCGGACACGAAGGCGGCCATCGGCGTGGCTATGGCAAATCGTTGGCAGGCGATCTAGCCCGTACAAGGACCTCCCAAATGCGACAATGACGATAACACCAGCCGCTCGTTGCGATAGCGCTTTCACTTGACCGACAGCCAGTTGTTGGCTGCCCGGGCGCGGGCGGTTGCCCTCGTCCGACCCGCCTTCGCCGCCGTGCATGGTCTGCGATAGCGACCCGCGAGGATCGCCGGTTCGCGATCGGAACGTCAGCCTCCCTTCACGTATCCCAGACCCTCGACGATCTTTCCGTCCTGGACGCGCATGATGTTGACGCCTCGGATCCGGTCTGCTTCGCGCTCGCTCCAGCGAAGCTGCCAGCGGATGATCCCGCGGTCGCCCATCGCAGAGATTCCTCAGCTTTGAAGACAAGATTGGCGGACGACGCCACTCCCTTCCAGAAAGCGAGGCAAGCCTCACGCCCTTCGTAGCGTGCTCCATCCGGGGCCGGCGCCGTATTTTCGAGTACACAGCCCTCGCCGATCAAATCATCGAGGTCTTCGGGGCGATGCTTCTCAAATGCGTTGTGGAAGCGTTCCACGATGTCGCGGGTAACTTTGCTGTCACTGGTCATTTTCTCACCTCATTGAACGATGGAGCCGCCGTAGATCCCGACCGAGCGGCCGATGACGAACTGGGTTCCGGTTGAACAAAAAAGCGACGACGCTTGCTGTTCTCACTTGCCCTCGTCGTCCCTGCCCCCCGATGACGCAGGCGACAGGCCACAAGCAGCGGTCACTCAGGCAAGGGCGCCGATTGACCGGATATTTTGGCATAAGCCAGGGCTTCGACGATCCGACCGTCACGGACACGGATCAGGCTGACGCCGCGCACCGAGCCACCATCGCCGAAATGGAAGCGGCAGCGGACGTTTGCGCGGTCTCCCATCACGAAAGTGTCTTCCACCTCGAAGCGGTTTACGCGGTCGGCAGCCATTGCCTGCCAGAACGCCAGGTTGACATCGTAGCCCTCATAGCGCGTGCCGTTCGGTGCCGGCTGGATCGATTCCATGACGCAATCCGGTGCGACCAAATCCTCGAAGATCGCAGGATTGTGCTCCTCGAACGCCTGATTGAACCGGCGGATGATTTCGGTTGTGTCTCTCGCTTGCATGACATTCTCCTATACAGACAGGTCTGTCTATGTAGTTGACTGTACAGACCTGTCTGTTAGAGTCAAGCTATGAAGCAAAAAAAATCCGAAAGCCCACCAGAAGCAGGTTCCGCGCGCCGTCGTCTGCTGGACACTGCGACACGACTCTTCTACGAAGGCGGCATCCATGCTGTCGGCATCGACCGCATCATCGCGGAAGCCGGCGTGGCCAAGGCGACCTTTTACAATCACTTTCCCTCGAAGGATGACCTCGTCCTCGCCTATCTCGAAGAAATAGACCGGCTAGGCCGGGCGGCAGTGGCCGCGCTTCCCAAACAACCTCCTCGCAAAATGATCTCGGCTATCATGGGGCGTATCAGCGAGGCTGTGACTGCGGGAAGCTGGCGGGGGTGTCCATTCCTTAACGCGGCGGCCGAATATCCCGATCCGGCGAGCCCTGTGCGGCAGGCGATCAACGCGCGTCGCGTTTGGTATCACAACAGCCTCGAGAACCTTCTCGCAGAAGACGGCGATCCCGCTCCTTCCGTCACCGCATCCCTCCTCGTCGCGCTTTCAGACGGCCTGCTGGAAAGTGCCTATCTGGATGATGCCGAAAGCGTCCCCGCCCTTGTCCGCGAGGCGGTGGCGAGACTGCTTGACCGCCGATGAACGCCGCTCGCCGACCAAGCAGCACCGGCCTGAGCCAATTGTTGGATATCCAGCAGCAGCGCGACTGGATGGAGAGCAGGACGGTCCTGCGCGACGCCGACGAGCGCTCGCAGTCGCTGGAACTGCGTTTCAAATATGTCGCGCGGTTCGAGAAGCTGCTGCGCCGGCCGCAGGCGCCTGAGGTTCTGGAGATTCTCAGGCGCTACGGCCGCGACTGTATCCCGATCCCCTGCCGGACCGAGCGGCACTACTGGTCGGTTTCCTGTCTGCCATCGACTCCGGGCAAGGCGCTCGTTCGCGTCAATGCAAGCTGGATGGAGCTCTTCTCGCTCTATGCGGACGGCGAGGGCATCCGCGCGCTTTTCGTGGTGCATCTTTCCGATTTCACCGCCGACCATTCACTCGATCACGACCAAGTGGACGAAGCTTTTCTTGAGCACTGTGTCGTGACGCCGGAAGACGTCAGCTATTTCTTCCCGCGAGGCGAGGACATGTTCGGCATCAAAGTCCGCGGCTTCTCCTCGATCAGCAAATTCCTCGCGGAGCCCCGCGCATTGCGGGCCATCCGGGCATTCAACCTGACGCACATGAACCGGGGCCGGAACGCCTATCAGGCGAGCCACTGCTATAGCCTGGCGGATCACATGCTGAGTGACGAGGGATGCTGAATAACAGCGCAGGCCATCGCAGCCGGTACGCGCATACCAATCGCCAAGGCCGGAATGCTCATCCGCAAGCCGGTCGAGCATGTATTCGAAGCGATCGTGAATCCGACAGCCGCACGGAACTTGCGGGTGAATGAACGCACATTCATGCCTGAGCGGTTCGCTGACACCTCAACTGCGAGGTTTCCCCTAATATGGCCGGCGGCCCACATGAGGACATCGGAGAAATCGGTGTCGGTCGAAGCCTGAGTGACAGGCTTCTGGCTTGCCTCTTCCTCGGATAGGCTTTCATATCCAAATCAATTAGGACTGCGCCTTTTTGCGATCCGTCGAGCGCAGTGCTTCAAAGAGTAGGTCCTGCATCAAGCGCTGGAGTGCATCTGTCGCGTCGCGCACATCGGCCATCGCCTTTGTGATATCCGCCTCGTTGAGTGGCGAGGAACTGGCGATCGACGCCAATTGACGACGCGCCTCTCTCAGCTTGCCGAGCGCCGCGACGGTCTGCGGTCTGTTCTCACGGAGCAACCGCCGGAATTCGAAGCGGACCTCTTCAGGATATGCTGAGAACGCGCTCTCGGAGAGGATAGACATCGCCGGCGCGTCACGCTGGCTCTTCAGCACATACCCAAGCGAAAAGAAGTTTCCGACCAGCGATGCTGCGAAGACAGCGAACAGAACTGTTCGCAGCCATGAAAATCGTTTCACAGGCGGCCTCCATTGTTTCGTGTGACGGAAATCGTCTCTGCAAGCTCGGAAGGCGGAACGCCCACAGCAAAGGCCAAGAGTGCGTTGTCGGAAATTTCCCTTTCCCTCCCCGCGGCCACGTAGCCGCCGACCGCCGACACGGCAAGAACAAGTGCCATGCTCGCGGCTGTCGCCGGTATCAACCAAGATCCAAGATTGAGACCCAAGGCTCGGCGCTTCGGCGCCGCGATTTTGGCCATCACATTGCGAGCGAGTGCACGTTCGTCAGTCGGCTCGATCGTTGCCTCCAGAATAAGGCAGTCGAGCTTCTCGTCCTGGCCGGTCGCCTCGTGTTGATCTGTAGCAAGGAACAGCAACGCCTCGCGGCGAAAAGGCGCCGGCCATGATGCAACGCCATCTCCAAATCGAACTTTCAAGCCTTCGAATTCGTCATCGTTCATTGCGATTTCCTTTTAGTTTGTGAGTCAGACGTCCCAGCCTCGGAAAGCTGAGCGCGCAGCGTTCGCCTCGCTCGGACAAGCAGTTGCTCTACTGATCCGGCACTCGCTTCCATCACTTGGGCAATTGAGGGGACGTCAAGATCGGCGACTGCTCGGAGGAGCAGTGCCATTCGCTGCCGTTCCGGCAGATTGTCGAGACCGGTGCGGACGATGGCTAGCTCCTGCCGCGCGCCCATCCAGGCATGGGCATCGGGATCCTCTGAAGGAAATCGTTCGTGCGCCTCTCCGAGCCCGATGAATATGCGGAACTTGCGCCAACGCCTCACGTCGATGCATCGATTTGCTGCGATCCGATAGATCCACGTGGTCGCGCGTCCTTTCGAGCGATCGAAACGTTTTGCGTTTTTCCAGACCGAAATGAATACGTCCTGCACGACATCCTCTGCTTCGTCCGAACTGCCAAGATAACGCCCGGCGAACAGGCGTAGACCACGTCCGTGCCGCTCTATGAGTTGTCGAAGGGCAAGCTGCTCGCCAGCAGCCACGCGGGCGAGCAGCGCCTCGTCGTCGAGGCGCTCCGGCAGACTTGCAATTTCCGGCGCACGCACTTGGTCCACGCGGGCTTACCTCCAGTGGCGGTGAAAGCCGATGCCGACATTTCCGCGCGGGCCGGTGTGAACACCGATGGACCGGACGCGGTAGGGGCCTCGTGCCGTCACGGTATTGCCGGAGTAGGCCCGGCTCGGGCCAGTTGCGGAATAGCTGCGCCGGCACCGGTCGACGAAGCCGTCACGGCACGTCGAATTCGATGTGTAGGTCGCACCGTTCGGTCCGACGCGCGTCGTCTGTCCGGAATAGATGTTGCCGACCCTCGTCAGGCTGCGGGTGATCTGGCCACCATTCCGCGTATCGCGCGTCCACTCGGCCGCCATGGCTGAGGCCGGACCAAGCAGTATGACAACGCCTAGCGCGGCCAAGGTTCGGTTCCAGGAAACAACCATCATGAACTCCTTAATACTGATGCAATGTCCGTAGCGGCGTTCAACTCAACGGTTGAACATAATGCCGCGGATGGCGAGGAACTCGGCGGTCGACAGCTTTCCGTCTCCGTCCCGGTCGGCGAGGTCGAAGAAGAGCGTGCGAGCGCGGAACTCGTCTCTCGACACCTTTCCATCACCACTCGTGTCGATCCGGCGCATCTGGTTTGCCAAATGTGCCTGCATCGCCGACGCACGATCCATGATCGCATCGCGGAGCCATTCTGTTTCGTCTTCGTCGATTACACCGTCGCCGTTCACGTCGAAGCGAGTAAGGAGTTTAGCGCGCGCCGCGACAATCTCATCGCGCGAGACAGCACCGTCGTTGTTCGCGTCAAGCCGCTGAAGAATGGGCGATGCCGTTTTCGCCTGAACCGCGAACGCCGGCGGAGTGAGAGCGGCGACTAGCGCTGCGACCAGCGCGTATGAAGCCTGTTTCATTGAGAGTCTTCCTTCGGTTCTATGATTCCGTCTGCCGATGGGCAGCTACGTGGACCAATACGAACCGCTGGCTCATCTCCTACGCATTCATTCACAGATTTCCGATGATCTGGCGTACAGCGGCCGACTGATGCTTCCCGAAGAAAAGTGATGTGACGCGTAGGAACTGCTGCTCCCGTGCGTAGAAGCTCGCGTTAATGCCAATTTCGCCCGAGGAAGGGGAGAATAGAATGAATTTGAAATTGCTGGCTTGCATGATGGTTGTCCTCGCGAGTGGCGACGCTTGTGCGGCGGACGAACAACAAGGCCGCCAGGCTTTCCGCCAAATGGATCAAAACGGTGATCGAGCGCTTCAGTTTAGCGAGATCCAGACGGCACGCGCGGCCCTGTTTGACCGCTTGGACGCAAATCGCAATGGCGTGCTCGATAATGGTGAGGTACAGGCCGCCCTTCA
Source organism: Mesorhizobium sp. RMAD-H1 (assembly GCF_014191375.1). Lineage (GTDB taxonomy): Bacteria > Pseudomonadota > Alphaproteobacteria > Rhizobiales > Rhizobiaceae > Paramesorhizobium. The sequence continues at coordinate 87,030 of NZ_JACHWN010000012.1, read as the reverse complement.
GCGCGTGAGAGACGGCGGCAGGTACCAAACGGCAACGGTGGAAGGTCTGGAAACTCAAGCTCGCCGGATGGATGCGAACGGCGACGGCCGAATTACGAAAGCGGAATTCGCTCAGTTCATTCCCGATTGGTTCCTGCGTGCCGACAGCAACGGCGACCGCACACTTTCCTTGCCTGAACTCAGAGCACTTCGTCGACGCTGAGCGTCATCTCTGCTCTCAACGATAGGACACAAACCGATGAACAAGACAATTGCTTCCCTCGGCGCCGCAACGCTTCTACTTTTTACCCATGCCGTCCCAGCATCAGCGAATTCGCTTTACCGACCGCCGATGATGGTCCGGAATGAAGGCGTCGTCCAGGACGTTGCGCACCGGCACGGCTTCTACGTGGTCCGCGGCGTCCACTACTACAACGGATATCGTGGGTTCGTCGTCGCACGTCCTGGCTACCGATTTTATCGGGGATATTGGTTTCCGCCCGCGGCTTTCGCCACCGGCGTGATAGTCGGCCGAACCCTGGCCCATCCGGTACCACCGGCACGCCGACTGCCCGCCGCCCATGTTGAATGGTGCTTCGATCATTATCGGTCTTACCGTGCATATGACAACACCTATCAGCCGTACGACGGTCCGCGTGAACAATGCTGGTCGCCCTACAACTGATGTAGGCCATGTCGAATGCACCTGACGAGCCGATCGGCAAGGGGGCATCGCCGGTCGCCTCTTCGTCAGTAGGAAGGGTCGCCGGCGACTGGAGCCGCTCACCGAGCGCGTCCGCCCCAATATCGAAGCGGCGAGTTCGGCCACAAGCGGACATCCGCAATGCCTAAGCGGCAGGATTTTGAGCTCTTACGGCCCGAACCTGTTCGAGGTACCTCACAATGGTGGTGGCGACTGCTTCGGGCTGCTCTTCGGGCTGAAAGTGTCCGCAATTCTTGATGACATCGCCGCTTACATCTGTCGCATATGGATGGACAGCGGCAGCGATGTCCGGAATTGAACCCTGATCGGCACTCAGCCCCAACACCGGCATGGTCAGCTTGCGCTCTTTCAACAGCGACCTGTTCTGCTCTGCGGATTTGGTCGCCGAACGATAGAAGCTCAAGCCGGCGCGCAACCCGCCAGGCGCACGGAATATCCGGAGATATTCGGCCATCGCCTCTTCGGTGTAGCAAGAAGGATTCACGGTCTTTTCCCGGAAGAACCAACCCAGATATTCGCGTTCACGACCCGCGATGAGTGCCTCCGGCAGATCCGGCACGGCATGGAACGCGAAGTGCCAGGTTTTCCATGACTTGTCGGGTGAAGATGGGAGCATCTCAGGCATTGTCACGGCTGGAATGCCTGCGTCCATAAGGACCAGCGCACCAATTTCGTCGCCGAACAACAAGGCGTAAGGAAAGGCGATCCAAGCGCCGACGTCGTGGGCGACAAGGCTGTATCGCGTCACGCCGATGACTTGGAGAAGTCCGTGAACGCGTTCGGCGACCGTCTGTGTATCGTAACCGTCCAATGGGCGATCGCTGTCGCCTTGTCCCGGCAGGTCGATTGCAAGTACGCGATACCGCTCCCCGAGCATCGGCATGACGTGCCGCCATGCATACCAGGATTCAGGAAAGCCTGCGAGAAGGACGATGATTTCCGGTGCATCCGCACCGCCGACGACATAATGAAATCTCAAGCCGTCGACGCGCGTGAACCTGTGCGCGAAGCCAGGCGGGGCTGCGGGAATGTCCATGTTTTCCATTGATGATCTCCTTGTGAGATGAAATCAGCCGGTAGAGAGCGTACTCGCGGCTGAATGCAGAAAGGCTATGGTTTGAAAGGGTATGGCGTGACAGTACGCGGCGGGCGGCGAAGTCACCTGAGGAATGCGAGGGATCGCGAGCGGCGTACGATCATGGGCTGGGTCGTTCATGTAGAGTAGTGCGCCCGCGAGCAGCAAGCCGGTGGCGATCAGGCGTCGCGCGGTGAGCGGATTGGTTGCCGCTCCGAACAGCCCAGGCCCACGGAGGAAGATCGGTGCCGCCAACACTGCGGGGCAGTCCCCGGCTCATCCCGAAACCGATGGCGAAAAGCGTTAGCGTTGTTATGACACCTGAGATAGCTGCAGCCCACACGGGTGATTCCAGAGGGCGAGCGAGGCGGGCATTCAGCACAGCCTGAAGCGGCAACATCGTGCCGGCCGCACGTGCAATCAGGATGGAGCTATTCATGATCAATCCAGGACCTTGAGCGCCAGCGAGACAAAAGAGGCGGCATCGTTGGTGAATGCCTCCGCCTTGCCAATGACACGCATTCCGTAGAGGAGCGTCAGCAACACGTCCGCTACCGCCTGTGGGGAACTGGAAGTGGTGACGGAACCGTCGCGTTGACCTTGTTCGACGAGATCGGACAGAAGTTTCCGACGCCTTAGAAGTTGCTCACGCAGAATGTCACCAGCGAAGGCGAACTTCGGAATCTCGGCAATTCCTGCAACCATCAGGCAGCCGAGTTTTCCCTCCTTGCCCTGGCTTAGCTCCACATAGATGTGGAGTAGGGCAGAAAGCCGGGCCCGTCCGTTTTCGGCCTGCGCCAACGTCGCGGAAATCCTTGCCTCACGCAGCGCGATGTACCTTTCCAAGGCTTTCGCGAACAAGCTTTCCTTGTCCTGATAGGCCTTATAGAGGCTGCCGACTGTCACCCCGGTAGTCCGGGTGAGGTCGTTTATCCCAATCGCGGAATATCCAGATGAACTGAAGAGTTCGATCGCCTGACTGAGAACCGTCTCTTCGTCGAAGAGCCTTGGGCGTCCCCGTTTTCGTTGAACTGAATTTGCAACCACAGGTATTTCCAATGTTTATTGAGTGACCTTTTCCTAAATAGAAGACGAACATGTGTCAAGCCTTGCCAGATTGCGGGAATGGCAAGCCGATATCGCCATGCAGAACAGGATTGATACTTCTGTCCGCTTCGGGCCGATCCCAGGCATTTGCACGGACACCTCGCACATCCGCTTTCCAGCGCGGGATCGAGGCAGGCGCTACCAGCCGCATTTGATGTCGACGCCCCTACCGGCCATCAGGTGACGGACGCGGTTAGCTACGCCTAGAGCTCCAAATCATACCCTCTACATTGACAGGTAAAACGATCGCTTTACGATTGGGCCCATGAAAAAGCGTGAGAGCATCATCGCAGGCGCGAGCCGTGTTTTCGAAACAAATGGATTTCGTGGTGTCGGGGTTGATGCCGTACTGGCACCATCGGGGGGTTCGACCCGCACGCTTTATAAACATTTCGGCTCGCGCGACGGGTTGGTGCGAGCGGTGCTGGAACTGCGCCACCAGCGGTTTATGCAGCGGCTCGAAGGAAAGAATCCGGCCGATCCTGTTGGAGATCTCTTTGATCAGTTGCAGCAATGGCTGGATGAGCATGGCGCGCGCGGCTGCATGCTGCTGCGGGCGCGCAGCGAATACGCTGTTGCCAGTCCAGACATTGTAGAGCTTGTGGGCAGGCAAAAGAAAGAATTCGAGTGCGAGATTGCCCGACGTGTCGCACTGGATCTGGGGTGCGAAAACGCAGCGTTGACTGTGCAGATATGGCTGTTGTTTGAAGGGGCGACAGCGGCGGCGAGTGTTTCAGACCACTCTATCGTAGCCGAGGCGAAGCAGGCAGCAAATGTGCTTATGTCAGTTGCAAGAGAGCGGCTGCGGTGACCGGCAAGCTCAATCTAGTTGCTGCCGGTTTTACCCTCACCGCCCTCACCTATGGGTTGGCGCGCTTTGCCTTCGGACTGCTCCTTCCTGACGTTCGTGCGGATCTAGCCATTGACGCGGCAGGCGCCGGATGGATCGGGGGAAGCGCGTTTGCCACCTACTGTTTGGGCATCGCAGTGACAATGGTGGCTGGGACCAGGTTTAGCCCACGTCTCATGACGGTCCTAGCCGGCATAGTCGCAGCAAGCGGGCTGGCGCTTGCTGCATCGGCATTGTCGGCCTGGAGCCTGGGCTTGGCGATCGCGCTGGCGGGTTTGAGCACCGGGCTGACATCACCGCCATTGGCAACAGCGGTGGCGCGATCCCTTGATGACGTGGCGCGCTCTCGCGCCAATGGTGCGATCAATGCCGGCACGGCGGCGGGTATCATCTTTTCCGGTGGGGCGCTGGTTCTTTTTCCCGGAAGCTGGCGAAGTCTTTATGTGCTGTTCGCCAGTATCGGCGTTATCGTAAGTGTCTGGCTCTTTTTTGCCATGCCCGCAGGCTCGGGGGACGACAATACCAGCAAAGCTTCGCTGAAACAGCTAAACCGCACGGGCGTGGGCACGCTATGCATCAGCGCGCTTTTGGCAGGAGTAGCCAGCACTGCGATATGGACCTTTGGCGCTAATATCCTGCGCGAGGATTGGCACTTTACCGACGTGCAGATCGCCATCGCCTGGATCGTGCTCGGCGTTGGCGGGATTGTCGGGATCGGGACAGGAATACTGACCAGTCGCTTCGGCACCGCTCCCGTTCATCGTTTCGCCATTGGAGGCATGGCGCTGTCTCTGATCGGACTTGGGATAGCGAGCCAGTCCGCTCTGATCGGCTTTGCAGTCATGGCCGTGTTCGGGTTCGCCTATATCGTGTCGAGCGGAGTGTTTCTGTTATGGGGGATACAACTTTATTCAGACCATCCTGCATTCGGTCTAGGACTGCCGTTTTTGATGCTGGCCATCGGGCAAACGGCGGGCGCGCCACTTTTCGGAACTTTCTGGGACCATATAGGCAGCGCGTCAACGCTGGGGTGCTTTGCGACCATCATGTCCATTTCCTTGATCTGGGCACCGAATACGACAAAGGTACATACAAAGCCGAGGAATTTTGGGAAGCAGTAAGGCATGCCGGCCGTCCAATGGAAGGAAACTGTTGTCCTCCTATCAGACGGCAGGGAACTTGTCCGCTTTGAGTCCAAGCGGCGATTTGCTGAAGGAGAGGAAAGCCGCCAATCGGATCGGTTAAAGACTGCGGCCGCAACAATTCGAATGTCGGCTGTTCATATTCTGGACGCCAGACGCTGCCAGTCTTCTATCGGCCTCGATCACGTGGTCGAATCGGCTGCTGATGGAAGGCGGTTGGAGGTTGGTTCTTAACGGCGTCGGATTCTGCGTTGGGTACTTGCGGCGCATCCCATCGTGTAAGATGCCACCATGGCAGATGATTCCGCGACGATCGAACTCAGCCACTCCGAGCTTCGAGAAGTGGCCGGCTATGCGGCGGCTTGCGCGCATCCTGCATTGGCGATCTTCGACCGGGAACGTCCTGACGACGAGCGGCCACGTGCCGCGATCGACGCGGCGCTCTCATTTGCGACTGGCGCCGCGAGGTCCAGGCGGCTACGTGACTGTGCTTGGGCCGCGGCACGCGCAGCGCAGGAGACTCGCGATGCAGGACTGGTTGCGGCGAGCGAAGCTGCGCGCGCTGCTGTCGCCGCGGCTGGCGCGGCGTTCCTCCATCCCCTCGCCAGGGCTACTCAGGTCAAACACATTCTCGCTGCTGCCGCTCATGCTGCCCGAGCATTCGAAGTCTCGACAGCAGACGATCCCGCTATCGGAGCCAATCAAATTGCACAATCGCGGATCCTTGCGACGCCTGTTGTGGTGGACGTCCTCAAGCGTTACCCGCGCGCCCCGCTCGGCGGTGGTCGGGTTGGAGAACTGATGCGTCAGCTAGACGCCTTGCTGCGGTGATCCCTTCCGCGTCGGCCGCATATCCGCAATACAACGCAACGACTGCTCTTAGCGTATGCTTTCCGAAAGCAGACCTTCCGCTGCTGGCTCCACACCGGAACGGACTGCAATATCTCTTGATTGAAAGAGACCCCATGAGGCAGACGGGTTCGCTGAGCATGTATTTCGAGTTCTTTCGAAATATGGCTTGACCGAAGGCGGACATCGGGCTATTTCGAGAAAGATCGAAATAGCCCGATGCGGAACTGAAATGATAGAAGCTCAACCCATCGACCCGTTCCCGGGTATTGACGAGGCGCAGTTCAGGCCAATTGACCCTGCGGCACTGTTCGACGCACCGCGGTCGACGCATCCGCCACGGATTCTGATGCTTTACGGTTCGCTGCGGGAGCGTTCCTATTCGCGCCTGGTGACAGAGGAGGCGGCTAGGATACTCCGCCGTTTCGGTGCAGAGGTCCGCATATTCAATCCTTCCGGATTGCCACTGCCGGATTCGACGTCGGCCGACCATCCAAAGGTGAAGGAACTGCGTGAGCTGTCGTTGTGGTCGGAAGGGCAGGTATGGTGCTCACCCGAACGCCACGGCTCCATGACCGGCATCATGAAGGCGCAGATCGATTGGCTGCCGCTTTCCATGGGAGGGATACGGCCAACCCAAGGTAGAACCCTAGCCGTCATGCAGGTCTGCGGCGGATCCCAGAGCTTCAACGCGGTCAACCAGCTCCGGGTTCTCGGACGCTGGATGCGCATGTTCACCATTCCCAACCAGTCCTCGGTTGCAAAGGCGTTTAACGAGTTCGATGAAGGCGGCCGCATGAAACCGTCCCCCTACCACAATCGCATTGTCGACGTGATGGAGGAGCTTATGAAGTTTACGCTCCTACTCCGGGATCGAGCCACTTATTTGACAGACCGTTACTCCGAACGGGTCGAAAGTGCCGAAGAAGTCGCGAAACGAGTGAACCAACGTTCGCAATAGCGGCATCGCCATTCGGAAGGGATAAAGCGACGGAGCCATTCCATGAAACTCGAAAACGCAGCTTCACAGCTCGAGGCTCTTGGCAATCCCATCCGGCTTCAGCTCTACCGCGTCCTTGTCCGTGCCGGAAGCGAAGGGCTTCCCGTCGGCAGCATTCAGGAAAAGCTTGGCATTCCTGCCTCCACCCTGTCGCACCACATCAAAAGGCTCGTCGATACCGGGCTGGTTTTCCAAGAGCGTCAGGCGACCACATTGATCTGCACGGCGCATTACCCCGCAATGCAGGCTTTGATCGGCTATCTTGCCGACGCATGTTGTGCGGATGGCACGTGTCCGCCCTTATCCAGCAAGAAAAGCCGCATCCGGAGCCCTGCGTGAAGCCAGCACCGGAGAGTACCAGAACAGCGTGGTTCATCAGCGGCCTCGGTGTTGCGCAGATATGCTCCTGGGGAACGCTTTTCTATGGCTTTCCTCTGATCGCGGAGGCCATGCGCACCGATCTTGGATGGTCGAAGCCCGAACTATATGGAGCGGCGACTCTCGGCATGGTTCTCGCCGGGTTGGCAGCTTATCCGGTCGGCTCGGCAATTGATCGCGGTCATGGACGGCTGATTATGTCGGGAGCTTCGGTTCTGGCGGGGTTGCTGCTCGCCGCATGGTCGCAAGTCTCCAGCCTGCCCGCGTTCTACGCCGTCCTTGCAGTTCTCGGATGCATGCAGGCCGCGACCCTATACGAGCCCGCCTTCGCCGTGATCACCCGCCGGGTGGGGACTCTGGGGGCGCGCAAGGGCATCACAGCTCTTACGTTGTGGGGCGGCTTCGCCAGCACGATCTTCATTCCCGTCATCCAGTTCCTGATAGACACGCAAGGCTGGCGAGGTGCACTCCTTGGCATGGCCGTCGTGAACGCATTCATCTGCGGCGGCCTCTACTTCCTTGCCATCGACCCCGGCAAGGACGCCCCAGCTCGCGTCCTCAATCCCGAAGAAGCAATCCCCCTGACAGGGCGGGCGGCGGTTGCGGCGGCGATGCGCAAGCCAACCTACTGGGGTCTCATGCTGGCCTGGATAGCATACGCGGCGGCATTCTCGTCACTCACTTATCACTTCTACCCCCTGCTGCTCGAACGCGGTCTCGATTCAGCGGGCGCTGTGATGGTGCTGACCGTCATCGGCCCGGCGCAGGTGGCTGGACGCGTCTTGGTCCGGGCGTTCGCGTCCAAGGCACCCGTCCGCTCGCTGGGATCGGCAATCGTCATCGGATTCCCACTGGCTGTCCTCGGCTTCGCTTTCGCGCCGCCGGAGGTGGCCATCATTGCTTCGGTCGCCGTCATCTACGGAGCCGCGAACGGCATGATCACGATCGTGCGTGGGTTGGCGGTTCCGGAAATGGTCACTCGCGAAGCCTATGGTGCGGTGAATGGATCCTTGGTTGCGCCGATGAACCTCATGCAGGCGGGAGCACCCTTGGCGGCAGCCGTGATCTGGCAAGCGAGCGGATGCTATGCTGCGGTGATGACCGCGATGTTTGCCGGATCGCTGATGCTGTGCGCAGGATTTTGGTTCGCAGCAGCACAATCAACAGTCAGGATAGAACTGGATTCGGTGCGAAGCCGGTGAATGTCCGCTGATTGGCCAGAGTTTACGGCAAGGTCGACCGTGTCATGTCAACTGGTCTAATGATCCCAGACGGCTACCCGCAACAGGACCCAGCCGGAGTTAAAAAACTTCGTGCCACTGACAGCCATGACCCGTCCCATGGCGGCAGCGCTCATAAGCGGTTGGCGCCAAGGTTCCCCAGGCGTGTAAAACAGAAGCTTCCGCTCGTCCGACTTAAAGCGGACGTCCGCCTCCGGCGCCGATCCTGCTGTGCAGGAGGGCGTGCCTAGAATGCGGGCCGGAAGTTGGCGTGAACGAGCCTTGAAACCTCGACAGATCCGGACGTGCGTTGTTGGCTCAGCAGAAGACGGGCCGCGGCTCACGCAGTCCAGTGCTGCGACCGCCATTGGCAGAAATACCGGCAAAATTGTCATTCCTGCCGCCAACGTTCGCCTGTAGGCTGCCTTTGTAGCAATTGGTTATGACGTCGAAAGAGACGAACCCTTCGCCGCTGTCCGCAGCGTATGGTAACGCGAAGCCTTCGAGACAGGAAAACCCGTCACACTTGTTACTCTCACTCGACGTTGCGCCGGCTTTACATCTGCTCATGCAGATGCCGCGAGCGGCGACAATCGAATTAGGAGGATAAGATGTCCGAAACCGTCCCCAAGGGCAGCACCTGGCCAATATCGACGTGGCTGTCCGTCATCTCCCTTACCTTCGGCAGCTTCGCTCTGATCAGCAGCGAATTACTGCCCATGGCAGTGCTTACGCCAATGGCCGCTGATCTCGGCGTCACCGAAGGCGCCGCCGGTCAGGCGGTGACCCTCACGGCGCTGTTTGCCGGCATTGCAGCGCCCACGGTGGCGCTGATCATCGGCCGCCTGGACCGCAAGCTGGTGAATCTGGCGCTCTGCGCTCTCGTGATTGCGTCCAACATCGCAGTCGCCTTCACATCCGACTATTTCATGCTGCTGGTCGCCCGCATGCTGCTCGGTGTCGCCATCGGCGGGTTTTTTGCCTTGGCTGGCGCGACTGTCGTTCGGCTCGTCACTCTGGAGGATATGGGCAAGGGTATGTCGATCGTCTTTATGGGCCTCTCAGCAGGGATCGTCGTCGCTCCGGCGCTTGCTACCTTGATCGGAGAAGCTTTCGGCTGGCGAGCTGCATTCATGGCCGCGGCCGGGTGCGGCTTGCTCGCGCTGCTCTTGCAAACCGTCTGCTTGCCGAGTGTGCCGGTGACAGGTGCGACCAGCCTTTCGACCCTGTTCGGCTTGCTAAAACGTCGGCATGTGCGCGTAGGACTCGTAGCCGGACTGCTGTTCTTCGGAGGGGAGGTAAGCGGCTTCACCTTTATGCGCCCCTATCTGGAAACCAATGGCGGGCTTGATCCGACTGCCATTGCCGCAGTTCTGCTCGCGTTGGGTCTTGCCAGCATAGCGGGGAGCGCAATCGCAGGCGTGTTCGCCGATCGCATGCTGCGCGAAGGCTTCGGCGCCACATTCCTGGTGCTGGTGGTCGCCACGATAGGCCTGTTGACGCTCAGCAACGCTTACGTTGCGATCCTCCTTTTCGCCTCTGCCTGGGGCATCGCCATTGGCGCGGGACCGGTGATGACCCAGACGTGGATGGGCCGCGCCGCGCCTGATCAGCTCGAGGGCGTGGGTGGGCTCTTTCTGGCCGTCATTCAGCTCGGCATCACTATGGGCGCGATCGCCGGCGGTATCGCCGTCGACACCTTCGGGACAAGCGCTCCTCTCTATGTAACCGCGATCTGTGCCGTCCTTGCGGCAGCACTGATTGCCACGCAGCGGGCGCCTGATGTGATTTCTGGAATGCCCGAAATGGCATCGGCCCCTGCAGAGTAATTGTAGAGACCGCTACCCATTTCCGCGTCGTCATATTGCAGCCCTGCGAGACGGCGCGGACCGGAGAATAGAAATGAAGATATTCCCAGTTACCCAAAAAGCCGCTTCGCGGCTCGGACAGGTGGCCGATGTGTCCGCTGGACTCGGGCTGGCCGCCGCCCCGTCTTTTGCATTGATGGCCTGGATTTCCGCCATCGGTTCGCCAGGCTTGACTGTATGCTCTGGCGCGTCGGGGTTCGTGCCGATCAACGACATGGCACTGATGTATGTGCTGATGAGCTTCTTTCACCTGCCGGCATGGTTGAGGCTCTTTTCAGCCGGCCCGCACGCGCCAACACCCCCGTCAGGCAAATAGAAGGAGACTGACAATGCAACACGCTGTTGTTTCACATGATGAGTGGCTTTCGGCCCGCCGGAACCTCCTCAAAGCGGAAAAGGAGCTTACCCACCTTCGTGACAAGATCGCCGGCGAGCGGCTCGCCCTGCCGTGGGTGCGCATTGACAAGGAGTACCTCTTCGACACGCTCGATGGCCCGCGCGCGCTCGCCGATCTCTTCGAGGACCGGTCGCAGCTCCTGGTACAGCATTTCATGTTCGCGCCGGGATGGAAGGAAGGCTGCCCGAGTTGCTCGTTCATGGCCGACCATACTGATGGCATGAACCTGCATCTAGCGCATCACGACGTCACCATGGTCGCTGTCTCGCGCGCGCCGCTCGCCGAGATCGAGCGCTACCGCGAGCGCATGGGCTGCGCCGCCACGATCGTTACGAATAGGGGGCAATGGTACACGATGCCGGGGTGTTTTCAGCGCTCTTCAGGTGGTCAAAGGTATAACAGAGCGAGGGCCAAAACGCAGACGGCGGCCCTTACTGCCCCCGGAGCAAAGGCGCGGATGCTGGAAATCGACGTGCATTTCGCGGAACAGCTGCGGCGCAATCCCGAACCGACGCTCAAATGCTTCGGTTAGGCGCGCTGCAGGAAAAAGCCCGACCTGCGCCGCCACTGTCACAAGCGGAGCACCAACCGCAGGTTGTGCCGGCGAGGCCGTGGCGGGCTGTGGCGGCACCGATGGCGCTGTTTCGGAACTCTGGGCAGAAAAGTAACCGCTAATACTTATCCCAATAAATATGGAGTACGGTTTATCGCCGCCACACCTACTCTCCGCAATTATCTGTTTTGCGTGGCTGTTAACGATTCACGTTCTGCGCGCACACAACATCGCAAAACACAGATTGTTCCTCAGTTCAGGCGGTCAGACGGCGGTCGTAGTAATTGTCGGCTGCGGGCCCGCAACATTGCCATAACACTATCGAGGATTCGCCCTGCTGGTCTGCCGCGGCGGCGGGATCAGTCCAGGCCAATATCGGCAACGGCCGCGGCGATCGTCCTGCGCAGCCAGACATGTCGTGGGGAATCCTGATGGCGGGCATGCCAGGCGAGGCTCATGACCACGCTGCCCAGGTCGAGCGGCGGCGGTGCCGTAACGAAGCGCCTCATGTCAGCGGCCGTTCGGGCCAGGCTGGATGGCAGCGTCATGACCAGGTCGGAACGCGCCGCGATTTCGACTGCCGCGAAGAAACTTGGGACCCGAACCTTTACCCGGCGCTGCCGGCCCATGCGATCGAGAATTTCATCGACCCACGCCCGGCCTGACCCGGTAACGCTGACGACGACATGATCCAGTTCAAGGAACCGGTCCAACGTGAGCTTCCTGCCTGCGGCAGGATGCTCGGCTCGCATCAGGGTTATGAAATCATCCCGGTAGAGCTTGCGTTTCCGGATTCCCGCAGGCGCGTCCTCGACGAGGCCGATGAGGGCATCCACAGCGTCGGCTTCAAGCGCCTCGACGGGCCGCGGCCCGGGCGGTACCACCTCGAGATCGAGGGTCGGCGCCTGCTCCGCGAGACTGGCGATCAGCCGCGGGGCGAGGACTGCGGCCTCAAGATCCAGCATCAGCAGGCGCACGGCCCCGGCCGCCCGCATCGGATCGAATGCTCTGTCGTCGAGAAGTTCGCTGGCGCCTGCCAGAATATTGCGCAGCAAAGGGCGCATCTCCTCGGCGCGCGCGGTAAGCAGGTATCCGCCCGGTCCGTCCACCAGAAGCGTGTCAGAAAAAAGTACCCGCAAGCGCGCAAGCGCCCGGCTGGCAGCCGGTTGGCTCATGCCGAGCCGCGTTGCAGTTCGGGTTACGCTCCGCTCGTCCAGCAGCGCATTGAGCACCACCAGCAGATTGAGGTCGGCGTTTCGCAAATCCACTTCACGCATGCAAGATATGTATCCCATGCATTGGACGCATTTCAACTCGCACCTTAACCTCCAGGGACAACAACCAGGGAGAACCGACATGTACGTAGTGCTTGGAGCAAACGGGCGAGCCGGAAGCGAGACAGCCCATGCCTTGATCGAATTGGGGAAACCTGTCCGCGTCGTGCTGCGACGTCCGGAGCAGGCCGAAAAGTGGACGAAGCTGAAGGCTGATGTGGCGATCGGCAGCATTGAGGATGTACAAGGCCTCGCTGCAGCATTGAGTGATGCGGCCGGCGCCTTCCTGCTTTCGCCTCCGCCCGTAAACGGCGATCCCTATAGACGCGCAGACGAGGTCGGCAACGCACTTGCCGAAGCGGTGCGACAGGCCAGGCTGCCAAAGGTGGTGGCCCTGTCCTCCGTCGGTGCCCAGCACGAAACGGGCACAGGCGTCATCGCAACACTCAATAGCTTGGAGAAGCATCTCGAGGCGGCCGCGCCTTCGACCACCTTCCTGCGGCCGGGTTATTTCGTCGAGACTTGGAGCGACGTGGCGCCGGCGGTGATCGCCGATGGCGTGCTTCCGAGCTTTCTCGAACCCACGAAGAAGATCCCGATGGTGAGCACAATCGACGTAGGGCGCACAGCCGCCCGGCTGCTCAATGATGATTTCAGCGGCAAGCGGATTGTTGAACTGCGGGGTCCGCAGGACTGGAGCGCGAACGATGTTGCGGCCGCATTCAGCAGGATACTCGGTCGCCCTGTGGAGACGGCATTCGTCGTGTCCAAGGCTCGCGCTGCGGTTCTCGCGCAGGAAGGAGTCTCTCCGGAAGTCGCCGATGCGCTACTCGAAATGTATGATGGCATCGCCAGCGGCAGGGTAGAGCACGAAGAAGGAGCTGAACAGCGCCGGGGCACCGTCGCGTTGGCCGACGCGGTCGAAAGGATTGTGCGAAAATGGGAGAGGCAGGCGGTCTGGCTACCTGAGGCCGCGGAATTTTCGTCCCGGCACCCGAGGTACAACTCCGGCTGAGCCGGATTGCCATGGGCGGGTGGAAGATTCCCACCATGAGAAAGTTCCGAATCCTGCGAGGGAATATTCCAGACAGGCTACTGAAATAAGTCTCCCCAGTGGGAGTGCATCAGTCTTACGAGCACCGATTCCTGGAATACTGAGCAACAGGATGCCCGGAGGCCTCAGACCCCAGCAGCTTCCGTCTCAAGCATGTCATGGGCTTCGATGAGTTTGCGAATGCGTGCCACGAATCGCCCTCGACTTACATCGCCAACCTTGAGTCGGTAACCACACAAGATTCCGCGGATGCTGAGCTCCACGTCGAGCAGCTTGGCCTGCAATAACTTGCGTCCGACCAGAAGTGCCCCCACCTCCTGGGCATCAGCCGACTTGACATGCACGGAGCGATACCAGCCCATGCGGCGTCTCTAGCAACACCACGTCAAGGCCGGCTTCGGCCAAGCCTTCACGCAGCCACTGAGACAGTGGCCCTGCCTCAAGTCCGACCCTGACCATCGGCGGCCCAGAACGGCAAAATGCTGCAACAGCCCTCTTGCTCGCTCGCTACCTTTGTTTCATGCACGATCTTGCCTGATGAATGGACCCCACAAAGATTGCTCAGTTCCAGCGACACATCAATTCCAGCACAATAGTCCATGGTTGTCCCTGGCTTGATGCTTGGGGGCCACATAATCGGACCCGTTTCAACATCATCACTCTGAGAGACAGCCACCTTCCTGATTATCAGACCAGCGCTGGCCCAATAAAATATCTATCTTAATAGTAGCAGGTCGGGTCGCGTCCACCAGGACGACTGTATGCACTTCTGCCACCGCATAAACGGCCATTGCGCATCAGGTCATAAGGGCAGTCGCACCGGCCGACGTAAGGGGAGCGTATGGGCTGGCCGGACCGACGGATAGGTGCAATTCTCGCAACAGCGGGAGGTGTCACCGGTCTGACTTTCGCCCTTCGCGCCCTGCTGGGCGGCGGATCTTCGGAAATGAACGCCCCATATACCCAGCCAGTCCGGTTTTGGTAGGATACGCTGAACCAACCAGAGCGGTGGTTAAGGGCTTTTACCGATTGTCCGGCTTCGATTTGCCGGATTATATTCGATGATGTGTTAGGCTCTGTCCGCATGTTCACGCGTTTGGTGACGAACACCCATTTGCCGGTAAAGGCATGCTGAATAGCCGCTGGGGCCGGTGGATCTGGTTCGCGTGGGGATGGGAGCCGCATGAGGCCGACAGGCGTCTGTGGAGGCTGCGGTGTGGGGGAAGATGCCGCTGTAGGGGGAGCAGAAGGTAGATCTGCTCCCGGTTTGTCATCACCGAAAAACTGACCGATCAGGCCAAGCGCCAACGCACCAATGATCCAGTTCTTTACCTTCGACAAGTTGGCTCCCCCAAGCGCCCACCGGATCAAAGCAAAATTGCACGCGGGAGTCGAGTTCTGGACGTTTATGTAAACTTAGGTGTGAGTTGTCAGAGGGCTCCTCTGCGTCAGATTGAATGATCTGATGCCACCACGACGTCGTTAGCGCCGGCAACCGCAGCAACGATCATATCGAATGCACTGCGTTGGCGACCGGCGATCTTCCCCTCCGCGGATGGGGTAGTCACGGCCGTCATCTACTGCAACAGGCTCTATGGGGCGCATCCTAATCGCGGGCCTTCCCCGGTTAGGAAAAATCAGTGTATAGCCGCAACTTCACCGTTGATTTTGAAATAGGCCGGCTTGCGACTTTCCGAATGAGAATAAGCACCATCACAAACTGGGCCTATGGCATCACCGTGGCATTGACGGCTCTTTCAGGAGCCTCCTTCATCATGTCGTCTCACAGCGCGGTCGAGGAACGAAGAGCCGTGGAGGAGCACCTGGCGCTGGAAACTCTGGCAGAGGAGCTCGCTCTGGGATCCGAGATACGTAGCGATGACGCCAGGCTCTACGTGATGCGCGGCGAAGACCGTCACCTGCAAGCGTTTCATGCTGATGAGGAATCGGAGCGACGCCTGGAGGCTGCCGCAACCAAGCTCGCATCTCGGAACCTTTCTTCTGCCGAAACTGCCGCACTGAGCGAAATCGAAAAAGATTCCGAGGAACTGGACAAGATTGAAATTGCTGCCATCAAGGCTTACCAAGGCGGAGACAAGAGTGCGGCGCAAGACTTGGTCTTCGGTTCGGAACACGAAAGGCTTCAGAAGGCGCTTTTAAGCTCGGTCGCTCATTTCCGCGATCTGACGGCAGCGCGAACCGGTTCTATACTCGAAGCAGCGCGGTCGCGCAGCGACTGGTGGAGCCTCGTCGCCAAGATCATGCTGGGACTGACGGGCGGGCTGTTCCTCGCCGTGCTCTATTTCATCTTGAGGCGGCGGGTCGCGATGCCCCTCATGCGCATGAGCGGCATCGTCGGAAGGCTGGCGAAGCAGGACTATACGGTCGAAGTCCCCATTGACAGACGTCGTGACGAAATCGGCGAGATGAATCAGGCTATCGAAATATTTCGGGCAAACGGCATTGAGCGGGAACGCCTCGATGCTGAAAGAAGGGTGGATCAGCACACCAAGGACCTCATCCTACAGATGATGCATCGGATTCAGGCGTGCCAGAGCCAGGAGGAACTTACGGGTGTTGTCGTGCGCTTTGCTCCTGAGATCTTTCCAGACATCGCTGGCAGTCTATATGTGCTCAATGAAAGCAAAACATCGCTGACGCGTGCCGGGCTATGGCTGGAGCCTCAACACTCCGCAGCGGCATTTCCTGCTGACTTTTGCTGGGGATTGCGTCGTGGTCATCCCCATATGAGCCGGAAGAACGATCACGACGTGCCATGCCACCATCTAGCAGGTACAGGAGTGACGGCCTTGTGCGTTCCCCTGACAGCCCAGGGAGAAATGATCGGACTTCTCTATTTGGAAGAGCGTGGGGGAGAAGCCCTCGATTTGCATCGTTCAAGGCTTTATCTTGAGCTGATCGCAGAAAATCTTGGCTTGGCCATTGCAAATCTTCAAATGCGCGAAAAGTTGACTGCCCTTGCCATTCGTGATCCGCTTACTGGTCTTTTCAATCGCCGTTACCTGGATGAAACGCTGCAACAGCGCGCTCAGGGGCATGCCGACGAGCCGCTCGTGTGTCTGATGCTCGATATTGACCACTTCAAGCGTTTTAATGATGAATTCGGCCACGACGCTGGAGACATGGTCATGCAATATGTCGGGCAGATCCTACGCCAATCAGTGGAGCCGGTCGGTAAGCCCTACCGTTTTGGTGGCGAGGAGTTCACTGTGTTGCTGCCCGGCCTTAGCGAGCCAGAAGGCGTCGAATTGGCCGAGATGTTGCGCCACAAGATCAGCAGCGCTGCGCTCTCTCATGCCGGCCGCCTCCTGGGTACAGTCTCGGTATCACTTGGTGTTGCCGCCTCCCCCGACGGGGGATCGGTGGATACGCTCGTTACGCGCGCTGATGCTGCGCTGCTGAAGGCCAAATCGGAGGGCCGCGACCGTACGATTAGCGCGAGCAAGATCAGAAGGGTCACCTTGAGCTGAGGCCGGTTTTGAATGCGACAAATTCGATTGATCAAGTGGGGAATGCCATATCAACAATGCAGAACCGTATCCGGAAGCGTTCGGTGGCACGCCTCAAGCTCGGATGCACGAGGACCGTCGATCAAAGGAAGTATGATTGCTCCCCCTCTTCATCCTTCACGACCAGTATCTTTAGGCTGTAGTCGCGTTCATCCAGGATCACGCGATCGGAGTGAACAAGTCGGTTGGAGATCTGCCCGAAAAGCCTGTGCCTTCCCCGCGACTTTCGAGCGGCAGTAACAACGTCATCTCGGCGTGACTTGGCATCCGGGCTCAGCGCGTCTCGTGCACTGTCGCTCGCAGGTCGCTGCCTGTTCGTGCCTGCCGCCGCGCTGCGCATTCCGAGAACTTCTATGTGCTCATCAGGACGAGACCTGTATGCCTTCCATCAACTTACCTCCTGAGCCTGTCATCGCGGGCACAGTCGGCGACCGGCTCATCGGTCAGCTCAGCGAGCGTCTTTTACATCTTCAGCCGCGGCAGCATCTTTATAATTATTGCCGAACTGGGTGCGGATATAGTTGACCACCGCCGCAACCTGCTCGTCGGTCAGCATCTCACCGACCTGACACCCGCGCCAGTCGTCGAAGACCAGAGAACGGACTGCCCTGCAGCACGATCAGCAGTTGGCGCGGTGGCTCAAACTGCGGCGGAAATAAAAACCGGCCTCACATGATGTTAGCGGAACATGTGGGGCCGGTTACCACCTGTTCAGCGGCAACCCGCGGTGGCGCAATGGAGATTACAAAATGCTCGTGACGGTTGCAAGACAGAGGTAGAACGATTTGGGCGGATAGGGGGTGTCCACTTCCCCATCTCGACAAACTCCTAGCTATTTATGAGCTGTGTACGTCGCCCACCTGATCGCCAATTTGGAATTGCTGTCACCGGATTTCACGATACCCGACGCGGCTCATGCGCAAACATGCTCAAGCCGAGCCAGTGCTGTATCGCTCTGGCGATTTTCGGATCGCCATCGAGTTCGAGATTTCCACCCTCAATTTCCCTCCGCACCACCGTCAAGCCCATCCATATGGCGGTCATGGTACGAAGCGACGTCCTGATGAGAAGGTCAATCTCAAAGCCGGGGTCAAATCCGCACAAATCAACCGTGCCTGAATCGACGACAAGCCACCAATTTTGTTTGGCGCGCGGCAATTCGGGGTATTGGAACTGAATTGTGCACCGCTTTGGCGGCAACGGCTCCGGATTGAGATTACGGCGCATGTCCCACATCAGCAGCGAGGGATCGAGATTCTTCAGCGAGAGCTGGGATTCTACCCACCGCTGCCCCCAGAATCCGAGGCCGAGGATGATGGGCCGCAGATCCTCGCCCGCCTCAGACAGGTGATATTCCGTGATGCCACTCGCATTGCGAACTGTCCGCACGATCCCCGCGCGCTCCAATTCCTTCAGCCGTTTTGAAAGCAGTGCTGGCGACATGCGCGGCACACCGCGGCGCAGTTCATTAAAGCGCGTCGTTCCACATAGCAGTTCGCGGACAACGAGGGTTGTCCAGCGCGAACAAACTATTTCTGATGCCATAGAAACGGGGCAGAACTGACCATATCCGCCTCGGTCTTCCATGAAGACCTCCTTCCCACGACTGATTTCTCAACATAGCGCAGAATCGCCGGTTTTGACAGCGTGCTGGAGGCAGTACATTTCCTGAACTGGACCACCGGAACAGCCAAGTAAATTCTGTCCTCCTCATCAAGCTCATTGTGGAGGAGAATACTATGAGCAACACAGTCGCAGAGCCGATAGCCGCAGGGTCGATCGCATTTAGTATGACTAATGCAGTTCTGGAGATCACCCCCATATTGTCAGAACGGGCAGCAACCATCGACGAGAGCGACACCTTCGTCGCTGACAACTACGCACTGTTGAAAAAGGCGGGCCTGGCCGAGGCTGGGGTCCCCAAGGAACTCGGCGGAGCAGGAGCGACTGTGGCGCAACTTGCAGATATGCTGCGCATCATGGCCCACGCGTGCGGATCAACCGCGCTGGCCTTTTCGATGCATACCCATCAGGTAGCGGTTCCTGCATGGCGATGGCGCTATCAGCAGGTCGCAACTGTCGAGCCGTTACTGAAGCGGGTCGCGACAGAGAGGATCATTCTCCTATCGAGCGGCGGATCCGACTGGATCGGTGGATCAGGGAGGGCCACCAGAGTTGAGGGTGGCTATCGTATCAGTGCGCGCAAGGTGTTTAGTTCAGGCGCGCCTGCTGGCGACCTGTTGATGACAGGCGCCATCTGTGAAGATTCCGATGCCGGCCCGACAGTGATCCACTTCAGCGCACCAATGAAGGCAGCCGAAGTCACCATTCAGGAGACCTGGCAGGCCCTCGGCATGCGCGGTACCGGCTCCCATGATGTGGTGATCGAAAACCTGTTCGTTCCCGACGCCGCAGTGGCTTTCTCCCGCAAGGCCGGCGAGTGGCACCCGGTATTTCAGATCATCGCAACAATAGCGTTTCCACTCATCTACGCCGTCTATCTCGGTGTAGCGGAAAGCGCTCGCGATCTTGCGATAGAATTAGCAAAGGGCAAAGCCCTGACCAATCATAGCTTCGACCTCGCAGGGCAAATGGATACGTCGCTGCGCGCCGCTCGCCTTGCTCATCGGTGGATGGTTGAAACGGCAGAACTGAACGTGCCCTCGGCAGACACTGTAAACGAGGTGATGATAGGCCGCTCGTTAGTTGCCGAAAATGCGATCCGAACGGTCGAGCTCGCGCTCGAATTGGCTGGCGGAGCTGGATTTTATCGTCGAAACGGCCTGGAGCGACGCTTCCGGGACATTCAAGGGGCTCGCTTCCATCCGCTCCAGAGCGGTCCTCAGGCGCGTTATGCTGGCGCCATGGCGCTCGGCCAATCCGTCGCGCAAGTCTTCTGATTGCAAGAAGGCCATGATGCAGTGATTTCACTGTCAGTAGACTTCACCGGGCTCGTTCGGTTCGTCTCAACATCTCCTAGCTTTTCTTGCCTACCATGAAGGCGCCACTCACCCTTGTGGGGCTGCCGAGAAAGGAGAGCCAAGAGGAGGACATTATGGCGGCGTCTCCTACGTCCTACGCATAAGACAAGGAAGTCGTGGGAGACGCGCTTCGATCGTGAATAGCAATCAGATCCCGCGAGTTCCTATTGCCGTCCTTCCTGTCAGACGGTGGGAACTCGTCCGATTTGAGTCGAAGCGGCGATTTGCTGAAGTAGAGGAACGTCCCCAACCGGATCGATCAAAGACTGTGGTCGTAACAGTTTGAATGTCGGCTGTCGCACTCTGGACGCCAGACGCTGCCGGTCTTCTATCGACCCCAAAACGAAAATATCTGGCGCTCTCCCTCCAGCCGGTCAGTTCCCAAAGCTGGAGGACAAGTATGATATCCTTGATCGCTCGCCACGGAAAACGAGATCTGACGCTGCCGGACGGCATGATCGTAAGTCGCGACTCTGCCCCGTGCAGCATGAAAGGGCTTGAACTTGCGTTCCGGGAAACGGCTTCCAGAGCAGTACACTGATGGTAACGATCCGATGTCACGCCACCTCAACACACGACGTATGCCGCCAGTTCTTCCGGATCGCCCGTCGGGAATGCCGTCTTCAAATGATCGAGGAATGCAGAGACACGCGCATTGAGCAGCCGCCGCGACGGATAGAGCGCCCAAAGAGAGATGTCCGACCCTTCGACATCTCCCCAGCAGACAAGTGTCCCGGCAATCAAGTCGTGACTGACAAGCGAGATCGGCAGACGGGCGGCGCCCACGCCCAATCGCACTGCGTCGCGGATCATCAGGAGTGATGACAGACGAAGGGCCGGTTCCATAGAGATTTGCGACGTTCCACCAGGCGTGGTGATCCGCCAGATTCCGGACGACTCTCTCCCGCCACGAACAACCGCAGGAACGACTTCCCCCTCCTGCGGCCGAGGCAGCCGAGGGCTTGCGACAATCACAAGCCGGTCGCGAAGAAAGGCCCGACCGACCAGACTCTCATCGGGATTGGGGTTGACGCGGATGACGAGATCGTACCCCTCCTCGATCATGTCGACGGCCCGATCCTCCGTCGTGACGTCAAGCTGTACCTGCGGGTGTTTCAGCGCAAATTCGGCGGCCAGCTTGCCCATCGCCATCTGCGAGAACAACAAGGGCGCGCTGATCCGCAGTCTGCCGCGCGGCGTGCTGCCACCCGCGGCGATCGCAGCCGCCGCCTCGTCGAGTTCTGTCAGCAACGCACCCGTCCTCTGAAAGAGCGCCCTGCCCTCCTCCGTCAGCTTCAGCGAACGCGCGCCACGCTCGAACAGGCGCAAATCAAGCGATGCTTCGAGCTCTGCCACGCGGCGCGACAATGTCGCCTTCGGGCGTCCCGATGCGCGAGCGGCTTTGCCGAAGCCACCATGGCGGGCGACGAGGTTGAAATCAGAAAGCGCGAGAAGATCCATTCGTTCCACCTGTGAGACGGACCGTCCAAACATAGCGTCTATCGACCTTAATGTGGATCACTAGATTGAGGGTGTCTTCCAAACCAACAGGAGTAACCCTCATGACAATCCTCGTTACTGGCGCAACCGGAACGGTTGGCCGCCAGGTGATCGAACAGCTTGCCGCCCGCGGCGCCAATGTGCGTGCGCTCGTCCGAAATCCGTCCAAGGCCGCGCTCCCGGATGGCGTTGACGTGGTGCACGGAGACCTGCTTGACGTGGACTCCCTGCGCAGCGCCTTCTCCGGCGTCTCGACGCTCTTCCTGCTCAACGGTGTGGTTGCCGACGAGTTCACTCAGGCGTTGATTGCACTGAACATCGCACGGGATGCAGGCATCGACGGGATCGTCTATCTCTCGGTGATCCACAGCGATGTCTATCTCAACGTCCCGCACTTCGCCGGAAAATTCGCCGTGGAGCGAATGATCGAACAGATGGGGCTGCACGCCACCATCCTGCGCCCTGCCTACTTCATCGGCAACGACTTGACGATCAAGGACGTGGTAATGCAACACGGGATCTATCCCATACCGATCGGCAGTAGGGGCCTAGCAATGGTCGACACATCCGACATCGCGGAGGTCGCAGCAATCGAGCTCATCCGCCGAGAGGAGTCGGCAACCCCTCTCCCACTCGAGCGGATCAACGTCGTGGGTCCCGATACGCTGACCGGTGCGGACGTCGCCGCAATCTGGAGCGAGGCGCTCGGTCGCCCGGTAGCCTATCCAGGCGACGACACCGCCGGCTTCGAGCAGACCCTGCGGAGCTTCATGCCGGGCTGGATGGCCTACGATATGCGGCTGATGGGCGAACGCTTCCTCACGGAGGGCATGTTGCCCAAAGAAGGCGACCGCGAGCGCCTGACGGCCATGCTGGGACGTCCCTTGCGTTCTTATCGCGACTTCGCCGCCAGGACCGCGGCCTCGGCCTGACGGCCGGATCCCCAGCCTCAGAAGAAGGAGCATCATCATGATCTATTCCACCGCAACCGTTTTGGTGAACCCGCCAGGGGAGATAAAACTGTCGCGTGCACAGGCCTGGGCCGGCCTTGTCATGAAAGCGCAAGACGCACGCCTGTTTCTGCCAGAAGGGCTCTGCACCCGCTGTGAGGTCACCGAGGAGAGTGAGACGCACTTCGTACGCGAGGCGACGATCGGCGGCCAGGATCTTCGCGAGATCATCACCCTGGAACCGAAGCGGAAGGTGACGTTCTTCCAGGCTACAGGCCCGCGCGAGGGCGCCATCGTCAACGAAATTTTTGAGGATGCCGATGGCACTTTGATGCTGCGCTTCTACTGCTATCTTGGACTGCGTGACAAAGAACCCGATGGGCCTGAAGAGCAGGCCGAGCAGATGCAATTCAACAGCGAGCGAGGCTACATGGCGGCCCTTCTTTCGACGCTGAAGCGGACCCGCGAACTGCTGGCCGAGGGACGGCTTCACTCACCACGTGAAGCGACCGCGGGCAGCTTCTGACGGCGCCCGCTGATATCGAGGCAGTGACCATGCAAGCATCCGACAGCAGACCTGTCTCGACCGTCCACCCATAAGATCGTGGTGCTCGGGGCGATCGGCGGCACGGGCCGCCTGATCGTCTCTCGGGCGGCGGAGCGAAGCGATAATGTCATCATATTGATCCGTTCTCTCGAGAAGGCCAAGGATTTCCGCGACGCCAGGGAGATCATCGGCGACGTCAGTGATGGCACTAACGGAAGCGTCGAATAGCCGTCAACACAGCCGACTTTTTCATATGACGCTAAGCCCGCCATTTTCAGACCTCATCAGGCTTATTGTCCACGCCGCAATCGACATTCTCGGCAACGAGCGGCTGATGTTCGGTTCAAACTTCCCGATAGAAAAACTCTGGGCGGATTACGGCACCATGCTTTCCGCCCATCGCGCCGCGGCCGAACAGCATGGTGCCAAGGCCGCCTCGCACATCATGCACGACACCGCCAATCGCATTTACCGACCGGCATAGGGTATACTTATCTAGCTGTGCCTGATCTCGGCGCCGAGAACCTCAGGCATTCGCGCATGAAGACGGACTGGGTCGTCCGAGCCTTTGTCCAGACCAGCTTGCCGCCGACAAGAGCCTTGCAATTGTCTTAGCTACTCGTTCTGGATACAACGTTGCCATGACCATCATCGAGCCCATCGCAGGCCCATTGGCCCTTTCTGGCCGCCTGCTTTTCCGTTTCTGGCCGCAACTACTGCTGGTTGGAGCACTTGGTTATGTGCTGCGAGATCTACTGCTGCGCGCCGCCGTCGGCGTCGGGACGATGCATCCGCTCGGCGGTATGGTGATCCTGTCGCTGGTCGTCCTTGTCAAGCTTGCTGTCGTTGTCATGATGTTCCTGGTGCTGCGTCCCGGATTACCGGCCCTGGCATCGCTCTCACAAAGATCTGCAACGCCCGATACCCCATTGGAGGGGAAGAGCGGAAACCACATGCTGGCGCTGACCGCAGCCGCCATTCTGCCCTTCTTCGCCTATTACGCCGCGTGGGGCTTCCTCGGCGACAGCGTACGCGAATACTCTCGCCTGGCATTGGACAACGTGCAGTTGGGCGAAGGCGCGCGTTTCCTTGATGTCCTTAGCTCGCGAGGCTTGCTGTTATCGATTTTCGCCTGCTGGGTGGTGCGTTGGTTGGCGAAGCGTATGAACAGGCAGGCGCGCGCTCCATATTGGCGTCTGGTCGTCGTCGCGGCGGATGCGAGTTGGATTTTTATCGGTCTCTACGGGCTGAGCCTGTGGAAGGATGCATTTATCTCCTGGCTCGGGTCAGGCGTCCTTTCAGACGAGGTGAGTGAAATCTCAGGCTCCCTGCTTGTGTCCGTGGTACATGCGGCCGAGGTCTTCACCCCTGTTGAGTTCCAGTCGCCGGACTTGACCACACAGCTGCAGAGCTTGTTTTTCTATGCGCTGCTGCCCATGGTTTGGCTGGTAATGGCTGCTATCATCAATGGCTATGAGTTCTCAGGGGCGAGCCGCTCGGCAGCACCCGTGAGACTGCATGGCGGCACGTGGCGCAAATGGCTTGCCGATTTCATCAATCATTTCGCGAGCGGTTACCGTTCACGCTATCGTCCAGTCTGGATATGTCTCAAGCTTACGCTTAGTTCCGGTCTTGCTTCCCTTCTCGCCTTCATCGTCGCCTATCGTTTGATCGGCTGGCTGGGCGCTTGGCTTTGGTATGGCCTTACCCGCATGCTGGCGCCGCAGGATATGGACGCTTGGCAGGCTATCTTCGGCGTTGTCAGCGTCTTCATTGGCAGCCCAAGTGACCTTGACGGGGGGATTCTTCTGGACGCTCTGCGAATCGTCCTTCTGGCGGCGATGCTGGAATATGCGGTCTCGAACCGGCGCGCCGCAGAGCCGGTCACTGCTCGGGCCACATGAACGACAGTGCGTTGGGAGCGGCTTCAGGGATTTCGACAAGCAGTGCGAGATCGCGTGCATCTGTCGGGATGACGAAAGTCGCGGCCATTTTGATCTGGCGTCCCGGTCTCGCTTCCGCGAATGCCGATGCGCCGCACCGAGGCCGGTCCGCAATCTCAGGATCCATCTTTCTGGCGATTGCCGCGATGGTGAGGGTCGGCTCCCACTGGCGGCCATCTGCATCTGTCAGCCTGATCCTGCACTGGCCGCTAACGCCCATCGGCGTCGCTCCGGGACGCACCTCGAATTCGGCCAGGATGACCGCTGCCCCTTGGTAGGGCCCGGGCAGGCGTCTGAGTTGTGCCAGGCGCCATTGCGCTCCGGAATAGGGCGCCGATGCTCCTTGCGCCACGGAAATGGGTAGGGGTCGCTCCTCATACCACTGTGCGAGGCTGCCCCAGGAATGAACGAGAATGGCAGTCGGCATGGCTACCATAAGGGCGGCGATGCTGGTCCAGTATTGACGCCGTTCGCTAGTAAACATCCTTAATAACCTTACTCGGCCCTGATGGTCCAGGAGTTGGTGCCGTTCCCTCGAAGGATTGTCAGCGACGGGCTTGCTGATACAGGAAGGGCCTTGCCTGGGTCGATACGGAATTCTTCATCCAGAGGGATTATTCTCGAACGCGCGATGAGGAGTTGGCCGCCGGCAATCTCTTTCTCCGGCACTTCGAACGCCAGCAGGACCGGTTTGGGCAAACCTGGCTGAAGGCGTTCCGTGTTCAGTAAGCCGCTCGCTATGGATAAACGCTGGCTCATCGCGTAGCGGATGCCGCTCGGGCCGAGCCATTCGGCGGAAGTGAGTGCCAGGCTTTCCTTTTTCGCAACGGCCGCCCCCTCCAGGATCAGCCAAACGCCTGAGGTGGTATATTCGCGCGTTCGGCCGAAGCTTTCCGTCTTCACGCTTCGCGCAACATGAACATTGGCCAGGCCAAATGCATAGGCGCTGCCGTCCACCCGCTTTCCGGCCTCGCCCTCGATCACGATCGGCGATGTGATATCGCCGTAGCCAGGTGTTGCATGCTGCATTCCGTAAAGAATCGCGGCCCCCAATGCCAGCAGCAACACGGTTTTGAAGGCCTGCATCATTGTGGTTCATCTCGCTGATCGACCGGCAGCGCCACGATTGCCGTGGTCCCCCGATCAAACCAGCCCGGCGCACCATAGAGATTGTCGCGCGGTTTGAAGATCTGGCTCTTAACGCTCAGCCTCAACCCTTCGGGAAGCGGCTTATGTTGTGGCCATTCCCAGGCGGCTATAAGGCGTTCGGGCATGTTCGGGTTGACGGCACCGGCGATCCATTTGTCGCGCGCCAGGTAGTAGGTAGGTTTCGGCAATCCTTCAACCTCCGGCTCCGCGATTGTGATCAGGTCGTGAAAAGCACTGCTCGTTGCTGCAGAACGGTTGTCCAGATCCAGTACCACCATGACAAACCGTTTTGGCTCGAGTGGTTTGGTCCCGGTCGGCGGAATGTTTCCGGTATAGGCGTCGCGTATGGTTACGAGCCAGCGACCGGTATCGACGGTCTCATTTGCCGCCACGGTTAAAACCGGATCAGGATGTGCCGCGTCATAGATGGCCATCGCAAGGGAAACACCGGCTGCGGCGGTACCGCCCACGCCAGCAATAAGAACCGTGTATAGCCGATGTTTGAGGTTCGGCCGGTGTTCTGTCATTGACGTTCCTCCCGAATGCAGCAGAAAAGGCAATCCTTCCCGGTTGAACCACCGGCCTGGATGGATTTCATTGCTGCACTCGTATTCAGCATCATTGCGAATCCGGAGCAAGCATTCTCGTTGGCGGCAAATTAGCGCCGCTGGCCGCGCCCGCCGGCACGATAGGCCGGTCGTACTGCTCCGGCCCGACCTCTTAAAAAAGGTCTCGTTGAACGCAAAGTGTGGCTGGGTATCTCTATACAGGCCTGATCACCCTCGATGCCGTGCAGCGAGGTCCTGATCATCTCGCCGGCACTCTTGTCCGGATGGACCGCGTGAACCGTGTGGCCGACGGCCTCCATCACCCGCTGAAAGACTAAATCTCGTACTCTTCGGTGAATTCACCAGGCAGCATCAGGATCTTCTTACCTGACGTCGCTTTCTCCTCTTCAGGTCGGTCCGAATCAAACTCCATCCAGGCTCGCGCCCAGATGCCTCCGGATGTGGCGATAGCCTTCCTGGTATACGGCCGCGGGACTTTCGGCGAAATCGCGCCAGACCTTCGTCGCCGCCGCCAGATCGGGAAGCCCGCGTCCAAAGGCCTCAATCGTCAGCCAGCCTTCATATCCGCTGTCCTGGATCGCGGCGAAGGTCTCCTCCCAAGGGATGTTACCCCGGCCCGGCACGCCGCGGTTGTTTTCTGAGATGTGGATATGGACGACCGTCTTCTTGTTACGGGTGAAGGCGCCGACCGGATCCTCCTCCTCGATATTGGCGTGGAAGGTATCGTATATCGCGCGAATTCTGGGGCGCCCGATTTCCTCTATATGGGCGGCAAGCGCGTCCATCGTGTTGATGAAATAACATTCGAATCGGTTGAGCGCCTCGAGCCCTATCGTCACGCCGCGTAACTGCGCATAGTCGCCGATGGCCCGTTGGGATTCGACCGAACGGCGGAACTCCTCCTGCGTCGGCCCTTCCCCGGAAAAATGCCCAAGGGTGGAGTGGAGTGGTCCGCTGAGAAGGTTTGCACCAAGCGCAGAGGCGCAATCGATGGCCCATTTCATATAGGCGATACCGGCCTCGCGTTCTCCCGCATCGCCGGAGATGAGGTTCTTCGCAGGATCACCGATCGCCGACACAGCTGTCCGCTCCAGGCCAATCCGGTCGAGCAGCGCACCAAGGCGTGCGTAATCAGTCGGCTCGCCGTTGAAGACCGGTATCTCCACGCCGTTGAAACCGGTCGCCTTTATGTTGCGAAGCAGGCTTTCGTGTTCCTCGGTGACATTCGTCGTCCAAAGGAACATGCACATTCCGATCTTCATCGCAGTCCTCCCAATCTGGTAATACCAAATATAGCAATACGATCAAGACGAGGGCTATCAACAAAGGGAGCCTAATCGCCTCTCTACCGTCATAACATACTGCCACTTTTCATTTTTTCATTCCAACAAACTTAAAGCCACCAAATCTTGTGGATCGGGCGGGAATACGATAGAGGTGAAGTCAGGAGGAATTGGTCGCACCAGATTGCGCGACCCACTTTGGAGGACAGGCGGTTCCGGGTTGAGGGATGCGCCAGGGAGGAGGCAGGCAATGCATCTTTCGACACACAATTGGATGCGGGCGGAGTCGCTGGAGACCACGCTGCGCCGTATCAAGCAGTTTGGCTATGAATCCATTGAGATCTCGGGCGAGCCGAAGCAGTACGATGTGAACGAGACCCGCGCCTTGCTCAAGGAGCACGGCATTCGCTGCTGGGGCGCCGTGACGCTGACGCTGGGCGAGCGCAATCTTGCGGCCAGGGACGAGGGGCGGCGCGCCCGTAGCGTCGATTACGTGAAGAGCGTTATCACGATGGTATCCGAGCTCGACGGGGAAATTGTTACGCTTGTGCCCGCGACCGTTGGCAAGGTGGTTCCGGACGGGACGGAGGAGGAAGAGTGGAAGTGGGTTGTCGACGCCACTCGGGAATGTTTCGACCACGCCAAGAAACAAGGCGTGCGGATTGCCGTCGAACCTCTCAACCGTTTCGAGACCTATTTCTTCAACCGCTGTGCGCAGGCGCTTGCCTTGGCCGACGCGGTCAGTCCCGAATGCGGCGTCTGCCTTGATGCCTTCCATCTGAATATCGAGGAAGAGGACATCTACGAAGCGATCCGGCTTGCCGGCAATCGCCTGTTCGATTTTCATATCGCGGACAACAACCGCTTCGCTGCCGGCCTCGGCCATCTCGACTGGCCGAGGATCATCGGCACGCTGAAGGAGATCGGATATGATGGCGCACTCACCAATGAGTTCGTCGCGCCGGTCGACCGGACACCTGCCGCGAAATACCCGGACATGGTCGAGCGCAACCCGGTCGACATTCCGCCCGAGCAACTGAAATTCATACAGGATCACGGCTCAAGCCTGCTGACGGAGGCATTCTACTCCGACCAGATGCGCATTACGGCCGAAACGATCCTGCCGCTCATCAGATGAGCGCATGAGATGCGGGTCAAGTCGGCACAGGCATGGTGGATCCGGATACCGATCGAGAAAGATCGCCAGCATCGCAGCGACTTCGGCCAGCTGCAGACATTCGACGCCGCCATTTTGCGCATCGAAACCGATGACGGACTGGTGGGCTGGGGCGAGGGCAAGAATGCCGCCGGCAGCGCCGGCACCTATGCCGCATTGGTCCACTTGTTGAACCATGAGATAGCGCCACGCCTGATCGGGCGCGATCCCGCCGACATCGTTCAGATATGGGAGATGCTCTATAACGGCGTACGGCACGAAGCAGCCGCCGCCCAGGGCCATGCAATGCCCGAGCTCTCACGCCGGGGTCTGTCCATTGCCGCGATCAGCGCGGTCGACATCGCGCTGTGGGATATTCTCGGCAAATCGCTCGGACGACCTGTGTGGCAGCTCCTCGGGGGGCGCAAGGCGGACCGAATGCCGGTCTATGCTTCCGGGGGCTGGGCACCCGCCGATAAGATCGGCGAGCAGCTGCAGTCATATATCTCTGCCGGCGGCTTCCGCGCGGTCAAGATGCGCGTGGGAGCGATGGACGGTGCCCCGCACGTCTCTGCGGCAAGGGTCAAGGCCGCCCGATCGACGCTCGGCCCGGATGTCCAGCTCATGGTCGATGCGCACGGGACTTATACCGTTGCCGACGCGAAGCGGTTCGTCCAGCTTGTGTCCGATTGCGATCTTGCTTGGTTCGAAGAGCCCGTGATCGCCGATGACAAATTGGGCATGGCGGAGGTTCGGTCGAGCGGACTGGTACCGATCGCCGCTGGCGAGTCGGAAGCAACCCGCTTCGCTTTCCGCGATCTGGCGGTGCTGAAATCCGCCGACATCTTCCAGCCCGACCCGGCCTTCTGCGGCGGCATAACCGAAGCCATGCGCATTGGTGCGATCGCCAGCGCCTTCAATCTCCGGCTGGCGCCGCATCTATGGGCGGGCGCGCCTTGTTTTTTCGCCGGTTTGCATGTATGCGCGGCTTCGCCAGCAAGCTTCATCATCGAATATTCGCTCGGCGCAAACCCGATGCTGCACGACCTCATGGAAGATGATGTGTCGGTAAGGGACGGTTTCATCGAAATCCCGGACCGCCCCGGCCTCGGCCTCACCATTGCGGAAACGGTTCTGGCGACCTACGCGCAGAGAAGCTGAATATGAAAGAAAACAACCTCCTTCCGGATCTGGCGGCTCACCTCTATTCGCAGTCGAAAGCGGATAATGCGCGTCTTCCGTCCGAACGGGAGCTTGCCGACCACTTCTCGGTGAGCCGCGGTCAGATCCGCGAAGCCCTCGCCATCCTAGAGGCCATGCGCATTGTCGAGCGTCGCGCAAAATCCGGCATCTATCTGACCACGCACCAGGCAAGTGTCGAGGCGATGGCGCTGTTCGCGCGCGCCGGTGTTCCGCTCGATCCTGTGCAGATCTATGAGACCGTGGAACTGAGGAAGATCCACGAGATCAAGGCCGCCGAGCTCGCCTGCGCGAGGGCGACGGAAGAGAACTTCGAGCGGCTGCGGGAGATCCTGAAGGCCTCGGAGGAAAAACTGGCTGCGGGCGAAGGCCTTGCACGGGAGGACCGTGATTTCCACCTTGAGATCGTCCGTGCCACCAAGAACAGCGTCTTCCACAAGGTCTGCAGCGTCTATTACATCATGGGAGAACAGCGCCTGCCGATCTATTTCAGCGATCCCGAACGCCGCCGCCGATCCCATGCCGAGCACATCCAGATTTACGAAGCACTGTTGCGCCGGGACGGCAATCTGGCACAAGCTCTCATGAACGCGCACCTGAACGGAGCTGAAAGTTACTGGAAGGGGCTGATCGGTGCGCCTGGTGCAGACGAGGAGCGTGAAGCGCAACCGGAGGCCGCCCACGCGCGCGGTTAGCTTAGCCAAGTGCCAGTCATCTTCTCGACACACCGCCTTCATCCCCAAGCCGTCGAAATTCTCGAGCGCACCGGCGAATACATTGTCGCAAGCGCACCCGACCAGGAGACGATCCTGCGCGAAGGCCGTAAAGCCGACATCATCATCGTGAGAGCTCCCCTCCCGGCCGCCCTGTTTCGCGATCCGCCGCGTTTACGTGCGGCAATCAGGCATGGAGCAGGCCTCGACATGATCCCGGTCGAGGCCGCGACCGAGGCGGGCGTTCTCGTTGCCAACGTGCCGGCTGTGAACGCGCCGACCGTGGCCGAGCACGTGATGATGGTGACCTTAGCGCTGCTGCGCCGGTTCCGTCTGGTTGATCGCGATCTGCGCCAATCAGGCTGGACAGCGGCGCGGGCACATATCGATTTGGGCCATGATCTCGCCGGCCGGACCATGGGCATCGTGGGCATGGGCGCGGTGGGCCGCGCTGTATTCAGAAGCGCCAAATTCGGCTTCGGGCTGAATGTCATCATGGCGACCCGAAGCGCCGCCTTGCTTCCAGAGGAAGCCCGCAGGGTGGATCTCGATACGCTGATTGCTCAATCGGACATCATTGTGCTGTGCTGCCCGTTGACCACGGAAACCAGGGGCCTTATGAGCCGCGAGCGCATCGGCCGGATGAAGCCCGAGGCGCTGCTTATCAACGTCTCGCGTGGCCCCGTTGTCGATGAGGCGGCGCTGGTTTCTGCTTTGCAAAACCGCCGGATTGGTGGCGCTGCCCTTGATGTATTCTCAACCCAACCCCTGCCGGCGGATCACCCTTTTCTTGCGCTCGACAATGTGATCCTCACGCCCCACGCCGCAGGAATTACTGAGGATTCCATGATGAGAATGGGTGTTGGAGTGGCCGAAGAGGCGGTCCGCATCCTCTCCGGCGAACTCCCGAAGAATTTCTGCAATCCGGAAGCGGAATCACGCTACCGCCTCAGATTTTCTGCAGGAGCAGGATGAATTCAGGTTGAGGCTGCTCGTCAGTCGTCTTCCCGGCCAACGGAGCGAAGCACGCCGGAGCCCCGGATATGTTTTGAAAAGCGCGGCTGGTCGCCACACAAGGCCGGACAGCGCCGGCGAGCGACCGGATGAGAACCGGACCTGCCTTACGATCGGGCGGCCGATGGTCCCGGGTCTCGCCTCGCTCGCGATGACGACGAAGAATGCGCCAGCCGAACAAGCCCCGCCAATGCCGTGCTAAGCCAGATGAGCCAGGCTCCTGC
This sequence comes from Mesorhizobium sp. RMAD-H1, assembly GCF_014191375.1. Lineage (GTDB taxonomy): Bacteria > Pseudomonadota > Alphaproteobacteria > Rhizobiales > Rhizobiaceae > Paramesorhizobium. Next base: position 54,801 of record NZ_JACHWN010000012.1, on the reverse strand, counting down.
CCGTTGCTTTGTCGAAGAGGATCACCTTGTTTGGATTACAGGAGAACTGCACGGTTTGGTCGATTTGAAGGTTTTGATGCGCAGGTGTCGTCAGCCGGATGAGGCTCTCGCCGGCCCGCAGCGTGACAATCTTCTCGACGCCGTGGTTCTCGATGTCATGGATTCTGGCCTGGGCGGGCGCTCCGCTTTCGAGGAACAGGTCTTCGGGCCGGATCCCAAAAATCAAGCCGCGCCCTTCCAAACTGCCATTGTGTGTTGCGATCGGCAGGCTGAAGCCGGCGTTGGCCATGGCAATTCCGCTGCTGATGGCACCGTCGACGAGATTCATCTGCGGAGAGCCAACTGCACGGGCGACGAAGGTGTTCTTCGGATTGGAATAGATTTCCGACGGGGTACCGACCTGGACGAGGCGCCCTCGGTCGAGCACGCCGATCCGGTCCCCCATGGACATGGCCTCGACCTGATCGTGCGTGACGAAGAGAAAGGTCGCCCCGAGATTCATCTGGAGATTCTTGAGCTCGGTGCGCAACGCCTCGCGCAGCTTTGCGTCGAGCGCCGACAGCGGCTCGTCCATGAGGAAGACGCGCGGCTTGCGCACGATCGCCCGACCGATCGAGACGCGCTGCATTTCGCCACCGGAGAGCCGGTCCGTCTTGCGGTCAAGCAAATGGTCGATGCGCAAGGTCTTGGCGACGCGCTCCACGCGCTCGCTCACCTCGGCCGGCTCGACGCGACGGATTTTGGATTTTAAAGGAAACTCAAGGTTCTCGCGGACCGTATAGCGCGGGTAAAGTGAGTATTGCTGAAGCACAAGCGCGACGTCGCGTTCGGCCGCGCCCCAGTTGCTGACATCGACCCCGTCAATCAGCACAGTGCCGTCGTCCGGCTTCTCCAGGCCGGCAACGATGCGCAGTGTGGTGGTCTTGCCGGCGCCCGTCTCGCCGAGCAGCACGAAGAATTGGCCGTCCGCTACCTCCAGATTGAGCCCCTTGAGCGCGGTGTTGTCGCCGAAGGTCTTGGTGATGTTCTTAAGTTCGATATGCGCCATGGCCAATACCCGTTACAGCCTCACCCCGAGCGACTTGCCGCTCTTGGTATCGAAGAAGTGCGCCTGCGCGGGATCGATGCGGGCATGCACCCGTTCCCCCGCCCGAGGCACGAAACCGGCCGGCGTGCGCGCCCGCAGCATCCCCTCGCCCACCTTGAGGTCGACGATGTCGTGCGAGCCGAGTGGCTCGATGATGTGCGCTTCCACGGGCAGATAGCCCTCGCGGGCCTCGTGCGAAACCAGCACCCCTTCGGGTCGGATGCCGAGTGCGAGATTGCCTTCGACCGCATGTCCGTTCAGCTTGGCCAATAGTTCGCTTGGGAACGGGAATCCCTCGGTCGCCTCATCCAAGGTGATGCGCACCGAACCAGCCGCCTCCCTGACGCGCGCGGGCACGACGTTCATCACCGGACTGCCGACGAATTGCGCCACAAACAGGTTCTGCGGCTGGGCATAGACCTCCTCCGGCGTGCCGATCTGCTGAAGCACCCCTTCGTGCATGATGACGATCCGGTCGGCGAGGCTCATCGCCTCCACCTGATCATGCGTGACATAGATGGTGGTCGACCCCTGCTTGATATGCAGCCGCTTGATCTCGGCGCGCATCTCCTCGCGCAGCTTGGCGTCGAGCGCGCCGATCGGCTCGTCCATCAGCATCGCCTTGGGCTGGCGCACCAGCGCGCGGCCGATGGCGACGCGCTGCATGTCGCCGCCCGATAGCGCCGACGGCTTGCTCCCGAGCAGATCCGTGATGCGCAGGACCTTCGCAATCTCACGTACCGCCTTGTCAACGGCACCCCTGCCTATACGCGTGGCCCGCAATGGGAAGGCGACGTTCTCGTATACTGTCATGTGCGGATAGAGCGAGAAGGACTGGAAGACCATGGCGATGTCGCGATCCGAGCACTTGAGATGCTGGACCGGCTTGCCGTCGATCAGGATATCGCCCTCGTCAATCGTCTCCAGTCCGGCGATGGCGCGCAGTGTCGTGGTCTTGCCGCAGCCCGACTGGCCAAGCATGACGATGAACTCGCCGCCTTCGATCGCCAGGTTCATGTCCTTGATGACCTGGACGGCGCCGAACCACTTCTGGACACCGCGAAGTTCGATCTGCGTCATGCCTTGCCCTCGTGGTGATCCGACACATCGAATACGCCGCCGTCCGTCCTTTTCGACGCCGGCGCGATCTTGCTGGTAATGAGAAAACCGACAAGGCCGATCAGGATCAGCGTGACCCCGTAGCGGTGCAGGAAGAAGCTCCAGGGCTGGCACAGGGCCACGATCCCGAAGATCATGAGCGCTTGGGAAACCGGATGCAGCCAGCGTTCGTTCAGGGTGCGGAAGCTCATTTGCGAATTGCTCCGAAGCTCATGCCGCGCAGCAGATGGTTGCGCAAAAGAAAGGTGAAGATCGCCACTGGCAGGAGGAACAGGAAGGTGCCGGCCGCGATCACCGTCCAGTCCGGAAGGCCGGATCCGACCTGGCTGGGAATGAAGGGCGGCGCGGTCTGTGCATCCCGGCGCGTCATGATCAGCGCGAAGGCATATTCGTTCCAGGCCGTGATGAAGCAGAACACGGCGGTGGCCGCGATTCCCGTCGCCGCTTCCGGCAACACCACCTTGAAGAAAGCCTCCATGCGCGTGTAGCCGTCGACCAGCGCCGCCTCCTCATATTCCTTCGGGATCTCGTCGATGAATCCCTTCATCAGCCACACCGAAAAGCTGAGATTGAAAGCCGTGTAGAGGATGATCAGGCCTACATGCGTATCGTTGAGGCCGACGGCGCGGTACATCAGGAACATCGGGATCGCCACCACCACGGGCGGCAGCATGCGCGTCGACAGGATAAAGAACAGCCAATCCTGCTCGCCCTTTACCTTGAAGCGCGAGAAGCCGTAGGCGGTGAAGGTCCCCATGCCGACGGCCAGAACCGTGGAGGTGATGGCGATGATCAGCGAATTGAGGAAGCGGCTGGGATAGCCTGAGAGCTGGGCGTTACCCCGGCCGTCTCGCACCACTTTCTCGCCGCCGTCGAAGACCAGGCGCTCCCACCAGGGTGCTGCCGCGTACTCCTCCGGCGTCGGCTGCTCGCGCAGCTGCGAACGGCGCAGCACCAACTTCACGAAGGGCGATATCTCCGGCTGGAAGACAATGGTCGGTGGGATCGTGGTCGCCAGGTTGCGTGGCTTGAACGATGTCGACACGATCCAGTAGATCGGCGCCAGGAAAATCAGCGTGACGATGAGGACGGCGACGATCGCCACCTTGTTGAGGGCCCGCTCCGACGCGGTCTTGACGGCCGCCATCTCAGCGCTCCTTCACCTTGTTGAGGTATTTCACGTAGATGTTGGTGATCGCGATCACCATGATCAGCACGATGTAGGCGAGCGCGCAGGACATGCCGGTCTGCCACTCCTGGAAGGCCATCTTGTAGAGCCGGATCGAGATCACCTCCGTCGTCGGCTGGCTGGTCAGGATGTAGGCCAGGTCGAAGGTCTTGAATGCCTCCATGGTGCGGAAGATGATCGCGATCATCAGGATCGGTGCCACCAGCGGAAGCGTGATGCGGAAGAAAGTGTAGAACGGCCCGGCGCGATCGATCGCCGCCGCCTCGTAGAGATGCTTCGGTACCGCGGAGAGACCCGCCAGCGAGAGCAGCATGACGAAAGGCGACCACATCCAGATGTCGGTGATGGCGACCGCATAGAGCGCCATATCTGGGTTCGACAGCCATTCGAAGCGGCCAAGCCCCAACACATAGTTAATGATGCCGAAGGAGGGATCGTAGAGCAGCTTCCAGAACAGCCCGACGACCGCCATCGACAGCATCATCGGCAGAAGGAGGAGCGTGGTAATCAGCCCTTTGAATGGGATGCCGCGGTTGAGCAGCATCGCCACACCGAAACCGACCACCACCTGGCCGACCACCGAGACAATGACGTATTTCGCCGTGATGGCGAAGTTCGACCAGATGAAGGGGTCGTTGAGCAGCGCCCGGTAGTTGGCGAGCCCGACGAAATTGGCCGGTGCATTGGTGGACGCGCGGAAATCCGTGAAGGAGTAGCCGAGCGAGTAGAGCAGCGGAAAGATGTTGAAGATGATCAGAAACAGGATGGTCGGAATAATGAAGAGATTCCTGATCATAAGATCGCTCAATCCGCGACGCGCCGCGCGCGACTGCGGGTCAAGCGTGGTGTTGATCGTCAAAGTCGCCAAGTCTTGCTCCTCCCAGAACCAACCGTAATGCGCTTCAACACGCCGGGAACGAGGGCGGCAGACCGCCCCCTTGCCCACTATTGCGTGCGGCCGTACTTCTTGAAGGTCGCGTTCCAGTCGGCAGCCAAGGCGTCTAACGCTTCCTTCGCCGTTCCCTGTCCGGCGGTGATGTAAGGATAGATGCGCTGGTTCATCTGGATCAGCAGTTCGGCATATTCCGGCGTCGCCCAGAAGTCCTTCACCTTGAACATGGTCTCATAAAAGGCCTTGTTGTAGGGCGTGGCGTTCTGGAACTCATCGGATTCCAGAACCGCGGCGCTCGCCGTGTATCCGCCGAGCTCGGCCCAGCGCTTCTGCGTTTCGTCCTTGACGAACCACTCCAGGAATTTGAACGCCTCTTCCTGGTTTTGCGAATAGGACACGATCGAGATGCCCTGCCCGCCAAGCGCCGCGAACTGATCTCCGTTCGGTCCGGCCGGATTGGCAAAGAAGCCGGTGTTCTTGGCGTGAGGGTTGGTCGCCTCGTTCAAAAGCGCTGGGAAGAAGGCGAAATAGTTCATGCTCATAGCCGCCAGGCCTTCCGTGATCGCCTGGTTGTCCTCCACGAAGAAGGCCTTCGCCCAGCCGGGAGGCGAGAAACCATAGAGCTCCCGATAGGCCTCCAGCGCCTGTACGTTCTTCTCGGAGTTGATGATGCCGTCGACCTGGTAGGTCGCGTAGTTGCCGAGCTCCCCGCCCCATGAGAAGATTGCGTTCTCGACGCCCATCACGAGGGCGTCATAGGAATTGTCCGTGTAGATGGCGATGCCGTAGCGCCTCTCGTCGGGGCGATGGAAGAACTCGGCGATGTCACGGAGTTCCTTCCATGTCTTTGGTGGAGCGAGGTCGTAGCCGTATTTGGCCTTGAACGCCTCCATCTCCTTGGGATCCTCGAACCAGTCCTTGCGATAGGACCAGCCCACCGCGTCACCTTCGGCGGGGATCGCCCAGTACTTGCCGGAATCCGCGGGGTACTCGGCGTAGTACTTCACCGTTGCCGGGGCCATCACCTCCTTCAGATTGTGCTTGTTGAAGAAGTCGGTGAGATCGACATAGTGGCCGGCCTCGGAGGCGGCCCCCAGCCATTGGGAATCTCCCACGACCATATCATAGGCCGATCCCCTGGCGTTGAACTCGGTGAATGCCTTCGTCTGGAAGTCGGCCCACGGCGTGGTCTCGACAGTAACTCTGACGCCGGTCTCCGCCTCGTATTCGTTCACCAATTCCTGCAGATAATTCGCAGGGTCCCACTCGGCCCAGAAGATCGTCAGTTCCTGCGCGCTTACCGATGTCCCGAAGGCAAGCAGCGAAATGCCCGCAAATAAGCCTTTCATTCCCTTGCGCATAATGTTCCTCCCATTTTTGTACTTGAACTTTTCCGCGCCTAAACTCCCACTTCTCCAGAAGGCTTCATCCAAGGTTATTGTGCAGACAGGCCTCCTCACCTGTTCACCAATTCCCCTGAAGCCGCTTGTTCTTCCTGCTCTTAAGCTAATCTGGTAGTACCAAATTACGTTTTCAGTCAAGCGGCTATTGGCATTATATTACTTCGACTTGTCGATAAATCCGCTCATAACCCCCGTTTTTGGGGGAATTTTTAAATAATCCTCTGCGTCTTCCTCATCGAATGAGGGGTTTCTCTCAACAAGGGGATAGCCGATCTGGTCTGGCCAGATTAGCCCTGCCCTTCACCCCTCCTTCCCTGCTGACCGCATTGCTTCGCGTACCAGTGCGAGGGCAGCCCAGGTCGTTACCCGCTCTGCCTCCTTGCTGCCCAGACCCCAAATATCCTTGAGCACCACCAGTGCCTCGATCCCGAAGATCAGCGACAGCGCCTGGACAAGCCGGTCGGCCTCCTCTTGGGGCAATTGCGCCCGCAGCGGCTCAAGCGCCTGGCGCAGAAGGTGCACACGGTGGCCGCGCATGAACTGCGGCTCGGCTCCCGGCGTCCCTGATTTACGCTGCCCCCATTGGTCCAGCGACAGCTTGAGCGCAGCCTTGAACGTGGCCTCGAACATGTCGATACGTGGTAGCGAAGTCCGAAACAGGTCCTCGATCCGCTCCACGGCATCAGGCGATCGGCTCTTCCAATTCAAGATCGGCCCCAGAGCCTCGTCGACCACAGCATTGACCAACGCCGTTTGGCTGGGGAAGTAGCGATACGCGGTAGCTCGGGAAACTTCGGCTGCCTCGGCCACCTCGCTGACCGATGGCGTTTCACCTGCCTGCATGAGCCGGATCGCTGTTTCAAGCATCAGCCGGCGGGTTCTTGCCCGCGGGCCTCGCTTGTTTTCCTGCAGCAATTCGGTTGATTGACGTGAGATATCCATATCAATATGATACGCGCGTCTCAAAAAATTGCAATAAGCGGCGGAACCTGCCACTGCAATAAGGGCGCAAGCGGCAAAACAGAAGAACGGGTCGCCGCGGGAGGTTGCTTGAAACGGATCTATGTGGTCGGTACGGCCGACACCAAAGCGGAGGAATTGTCCTTTCTTGCCACCCTGATCGAGGATCGTGGGCTGCCGTTGGCCCGCGTCGACGTTGGCACGCGTCCTTCGATCTTCGATTCTGATATCCCGGCCGCGGACGTAGCGGCCTTTCATCCCGACGGCGTCACGGCGGTTCTCGGCCTCGATGATCGCGGAGCCGCCGTTGCAGCAATGGGAACAGCCTTCAGCCGCTTTCTCGCCTCGCGGGAGGATGTCGGCGGAATCATCGGCATCGGAGGCGGGGGTGGCACCTCGATCATTACGGCCGGAATGCGGGTACTGCCCTACGGCATTCCCAAGCTGATGGTCTCGACCCTGGCTTCAGGAGACGTGTCCCCTTATGTCGACATCTCCGACATCGTCATGATACCGGCGGTAACCGATATCGCAGGGCTGAACGGCCTTAGCCGTCTCATCCTGCACAATGCTGCTCAGGCACTCGCAGGAATGGTTGCGCATCCTGCCAAGCACCAAAGTTCAAAATCTTCGATCGGCCTTACCATGTTCGGTGTGACGACTCCCTGTGTCACGGCCATCGCAAAGCGCCTGCGGGATGGCTATGACTGCATGGTCTTCCATGCCACCGGCACCGGTGGCCGCACGATGGAGAAACTGGCTGACAGTGGCGTGCTGACAGGCATCGTCGACATCACGACAACCGAGATATGCGACCTGTTGTTTGGCGGCGTCTTGCCCGCCACGCAAGATCGTTTGGGCGCCGTCGCCCGCACCCGCCTTCCCTATGTGGGCTCTGTCGGCGCGCTCGACATGGTGAATTTCTGGGCGCCGGAAACGATCCCGCCGCAATTGCGCCAGCGCAATCTCTACCGGCACAACCCCAATGTTACACTCATGCGCACGACGCCCGACGAGTGCCGCATTCTGGGCGAGTGGATCGGCCATAAGCTGAATACCTGCGAAGGAGAGGTCCGGCTGTTGATCCCCGAAAAGGGCGTTTCGGCACTCGATATTGAAGGGGGCGCCTTCTTCGACCCCGAAGCCGACGCAGCGCTCTTCCTGGCGCTCGAAACGACCATCCGCCAGACCGCCAGGCGCAGGATCATGCGGCTGCCATCGCACATCAACGACCCTGCTTTCGCCGATGCCGCAACCGCGGCCTTTCTCGAAATCTCCCACCACTGAGAGGCAAGATGCCCGCCATTCCACGCAAGGCAATTCTCGAGACATTCCGAAAGATGATCGGCGAGGGCAAACCCATCATCGGCGGCGGTGCCGGAACCGGCCTGTCCGCCAAAGCCGAGGAGGCCGGCGGAGTCGACCTCATTATCATCTATAATTCGGGCCGTTACCGCATGGCCGGTCGCGGCTCCGCCGCCGGCCTGCTCGCCTACGGAAATGCCAACGAGATCGTAAAGGAGATGGCGGTCGAGGTGCTGCCGGTGGTGAAAAAGACCCCAGTGCTTGCAGGCGTCAACGGAACCGACCCCTTCGTGCTGATGCCACGGTTCCTGGGCGAGTTAAAGGACATGGGCTTCTCCGGCGTCCAAAATTTCCCGACGATCGGCCTCTTCGATGGCGTGATGCGCCAGAGTTTCGAGGAGACCGGCATGTCCTATGCGTTGGAGGTCGACATGATTGCCGCCGCGCATGATCTCGATCTCCTGACCACACCCTATGTCTTCAATCCTAAAGAGGCGGCCGCGATGACGCGCGCCGGTGCCGATGTCGTAGTCGCCCATATGGGGGTGACCACCGGCGGTACCATCGGCGCATCCTCGGCCAAATCACTGGACCGGTGTGTGACGGAGATCGACGCCATTGCAGCTGGGGCCAGGGCCGTCCGGGAGGACATTATCGTGCTCTGCCACGGAGGGCCGATCTCCATGCCTGACGACGCGCGCTATGTCCTTGAGCGCTGCAATGGAATCCACGGTTTTTTTGGTGCGAGCTCGATGGAACGCCTGCCTGCGGAGGCGGCAATCCGCGAGCAGACGGCGGCGTTCAAGGCGCTGCCGCTGCGCGCACCTATGTAAGGTCTTGCAGGGAGGAAAGCGACATGAGCAGCAATGGCCGGCAATTCTTCGTTAATCCCGGCGAAGTGGATGCCTTCGGCTTCGACTGGGGACGGCTGGCCCTGACGGTCGGGCCGGAGGTCAATGGCGCAACGCGCTTTTCTGGCGGCGTTGTGAACGTCAACCCCGGAAAAGGCCACGCCCGTCACAACCATCCGGGGGCGGAGGAGATCATTTTCGTGATTTCGGGCATTGGCGAACAGATGGTCGAGGACGAGAACGGCGAACCCGTTACGCGCACGATCGGGCCGGGTTGCACGGTCTATGTTCCCGAAAGCCGCTATCACTCGACGCTCAACACCGGCGACGGCCCGATGCAGCTTTTCGTCGTCTATTCGCCGGCCGGCCCCGAAAAGGCTCTCCGCGATCTGCCGGATTTCCGCTTGGTGAAAGCCGGCGCGGTGTAACAGTGACGGCCATAGGCAACGCAGGCGGGCATGCCTGCCCCTATGCCGCCGCGCCGAGGTTCCAGCCGCGGCCGCGCTCGCCGAACATTTCATAGCCGTCCGCGGTCACCGCCAGCGTGTCCTCGAGTTTGATGAAGCCGCGAGAGGGATGGAGCATTGTCGTCTCCACTGATAGCACCATGCCGGCCTCCAGCGGGCGGGCGGCGTCGACGCCCTCATAGGTGACAGGATGGTTGGTCACCAGGAACGGTGCCTCATGCGTGATAAGGCCCATCCCATGGGCGAAGAAATCCGTGAACGCGGCGACTTTTGAGGCCTTCAGCACGCTTTCGGCATGGGCGATCATATCGCCACCTGCAGCGCCTGCACGTATTTTTGAGAACGCCGCCTGCTGGACCGTTTCCACTTCGCTGAGCAGATCCTCCAGTTCGGTATCCGGATCGCCCAGCACGCCCATGCGGCAGAGATCGCCGATATAACCTTTGTAGTTTCCGCCGGAATCGATGGAGAGCACCTCTCCCTCCCGCCAGGCTTGGTCCGAGGCTGCGCGGTTGTGGCTCGATCCGAGGGTCAGCAGGCAGTATTCGAACTGCAGGCCACGATTCGTCTCCTCCCGTCGTAGCCGCTCGATGATCTCGGTCTTGGTGGTGCCCTCGCGCGCCCAGGCGATCGTCGTCGTCATGGCGTCGGTGATACGTTCGGAGGCCGTCCGCAGCTTCTCCAATTCTTCCGGTGCCTTAACCGCACGCATGCGCTCCAGCATGCCGGTCGCATCGACGAAGGTCGCACCATCAAGCCGGTCGCAAAACACTCTGTAAACATCTACCGGCAGGAACGAGGGCTCGATGCCGATGCGCGCCTCCCGTTTTCCAATCTTCGTCAGATGCTCGACCGCACGGGCGGCAGCGTCCAGCGTGCCCCAGCTCTGCGGGTAGAACGCGGGCGTCCAGAACGGACGATTCTGGTGCTCACCACCCTCCATCCGGTTCGCCACATAAGCGGCATTGTCGGCGCGCCCCTTTTCGTAAATGACGACGGGCAGGTATCGGCTGTGCCCGATCGCGTCCATGGCCGAAAAGAAGATGAATCTGTAACCGCCGAGCAAGTATTGGATGTTGTGCTTGGATGTGGCGACGAGCACATCGATGCCGGCCTGTTCCATGAGTGTATCCAGGCGGCTCGTGTCGAAGGGTGCCACGGTGCGGGCCGTGTGAAGCGCGTCGATATCCACCATTATTCCTCCCAAGACTACCATGGGCGATCGTACGCCGCCCCTCTGGTCGGACCAGTTTTGCATATCGCAAGTCGGATCGTCCATAGCTTCGGTGGCCGGATCTCGGAATGCCGCTGAGGCTCCTAACGTCTGTCGCGAGGGACGACTTCATTTAGGTCCAGCTCTATGACAGCGTCGTCGCACAAGCACACAGTGCAGGCGTGTCCACCCGATCACCAGCGCCCTATAGCGAAGAAATACACGAAGCAGGCTAGTCCGTGTTGGATTGCTCGAATTTGAGGGCCGACCTAATGGCTCGAAGGTGGAGATTTCCCTGAAACTTCTTCCGCCGCCTACGGTGGTCCCCGGCCAGCCGGCGTTGTACCTCGGGTGATATGAATGAGTTGCCTTACGCTGGATTCATACGAATTCTGCCAGCACCTCGTGAATCTAAAGCGAGCGCGTTCAACAGAATGCTCATAAGTCTGAAAAACATAAGAAAATCTGTTCCAGCGGAATCCAATGCGGTCAGGACCTGCGCCACCGAGCGGCCATATATACACAAACATGCGCGAATTCGATCAGATATCGCAGTTATCCGATGTAACCCCATCTTAAGGATGGCAGAACCTATATTGGATATTTGGATGAATACTTATCAATGTTTTTCAAAAAGCTTTCTATTTCTGCTACACTCCATTCATGCCTGATGGATAATGTGACGCTGCAATGGCATGCATTGCGCGCCGCCTTGCTGGATCGCGACACTTTGCGCCGCGCGGTTTTGTGCCTGATCCCGACCGGCGGCCCGATTGTCGTGGGTGTCGGCATAGGACAGCCGCAAGCCGGACTCATCGGAGGTGTGGTCGGGCTTCTGCTTTATTTCGCCGATGCTGACGGCGGTTTGCGACCGCGCTTTTCCATCCTCGCCCTATGTGTCGCCGGCCTGTTCGCAGGCATATTGCTGGGGCACATTCTTGCTGGCTTCCACCCGCTCTTCTGGACCGCCTTCGCGATCATGGCCTTTGCAGCGGGCCTTCTTTATCACATCGGCAAGGCCCAGGCCATGGCGATGCGTCTTGCCGCCATGGCCATGGTCGTGTCCGTCGGGATCACGGGGGCCAATCCACATGAAATCGCTTTTGCGATCGGCGGGGCTGTGCTGGTCGTACTAACGCGTTTAACCGACCATTGGATCTTCGGGCCTCTGGCCCAACTGCGTTCGCCGGCTAGCGCGATATCACCGACAAACGGCGGCTGGATCCGCTTTGCTCTGGCTTATGGCTTTGCTGCAGTTGCTGGTCTTTGGATCGGCGTGGAACTGGACCCACCGCACGCGCTTTGGGTGGTGGTGACAACGATGTTGGTGATGCAGCCGGATGCCCACTCAAGCTATGTGCGTGTGGTGGAGCGCACGGTCGGAACGTTTGCGGGTGTTATGGGCGCCTGGTTGATCGTCAGGCTGTTCGGTCCACCGGCTTTATTATGCGTGGCGATTATCATTCTTGCGCTGTTGACGCCGCATCATTTTGCGCGCCGCTATTGGCTGCATACCACGATAATCACGGCACTGATCCTCATCGCCTACGATCTTGCCGAGTTCGGCTCGACCCGCGTGCAAGGATTATTCATCGAGCGTGTGCAGGACATGTTGGTCGGTAGTAGTCTCGCTGTGATCGCAACCGCAGCCGCCTTCCCGCACAAGAAGCGCCCAGGCGGAGAAAGGACATCACAGTAACCTTCCGCTGAACAGAGATAGGCCGGTGCAAGTGACTGTCGGAAGCGCTGACAGTGACAACACGTTCGACGCTGCTCCCGCGCAAGCTAGTAACGGTAATAATCGTAGTAAACAGGACGCCTAGAGCCGCGCTTGCACTTAATCTCCTCCTTGTATTCGTCGTGAACCCACTTCCGTTCTATCTTGCAACGGCCACGTCGCAATTCCTCCTTATAGGAATAGCGCTTGTATTCGCGATAATCGCGTCGCGACCGGTGGTCTTCATAGTGATGATGGCGGCTAATCCGGCGCCCATGCCCGCTTTCGTCCTTCCATGGATCGGCCGTGGCTCCGCCCGTCCACGTCGTGAGAGCAACGCCGACAGCCGTAACGAAGCCGAGAGTTCTCATCGTGGGTATCCTCCTATTCAGCCACCGGCCAACCCGTCGTATTTGGCACAGTTTGTGAAACCGAGCCTGAACATCGGGTGAACAGCACTACCGACTTGCCCCCTTAAGCATGCTGCTCAACGCATATCGAAAGAGCCGGTATCGGCTAGATCACGGCCGGACGACCGAGGAATGCGCTTAAACGGCATCCACCGGCAGCCTGCGCGACCAGCCCTCAGGCGCGGTGTGAGGCAGCCGCCTTGCGCAGCTCGAATTTTCCCGGCTTGAAACGGGTGCCGGCAATCAACGTGCGCGCCTCGATCCATTCGATCACGGTCATTGCAGCCTCTCTCGGTTGCGCTGCGTCCAGTCCTCTGGCAGCGATCCCTTGATGATCAGACTCAGCACGTCGTCCTTGGAAACTTCATCGATTCGATACGATCCGACACTGTTGCCACGGTTCATGATGACGATGCGGTCGCATAGGTCGAAAACGTCGTGCATATCGTGACTGATCAGGAAGATGCCTACGCCCTCCTGCCGCAGTTGCTTGATCAATTTTCCAACCATCGCTGTTTCTGCCGGACCAAGCGCTGCAGTGGGCTCATCCATGATCAGGACCTTGGCATTGAAATAGACCGCGCGGGCTATGGCGATCACCTGACGTTGCCCGCCTGACAGACGCGAAACCGCGTCGCTCAGATTGCGAAAATTCGGATTCAGCCGAGCAAGCACCTTCCGAGCTTCCTCCATCATCCGCTTATCGTCCAGATTGCCCCAACGGGTCCGCAACTCCCGCCCGAGAAACAAGTTTGCCGGCGCGTCCAGATGATCCGCCAGGGCAAGGGTCTGATAGATGGTTTCAATGCCAAAACTGCGTGCATCATGGGGCGAGTGGAACTCGACCTTCTCTCCGCCCACCCGTATCTCGCCTGCACTTGCCCGCATCGCGCCCGACAGGATGCGCATCAGGCACGACTTCCCCGCCCCATTGTGACCTAAAACACCAACCACTTCGCCCGGATGAAGATCTAGCGACACCCCGTTTACGGCATGGATTCCGCCGAAATGCTTCTCGATATCAATCATTTCCACTAGAGGCGTCATGGTCCTGCTCTTTATCCATCATCGGTCGAAACAGTCCGGACGGCGTGCGCGCCGCCCGGATGGTCCGTCAGTAAAGGACGTTCTTCGCCTCGGCCGAGTCGAGATTCTCTTTGGTGACATAGACGACCCCGGTATCAATCTGAGGTTCGACTGTCTTGCCGGCAATCAGGTCGACCACGGCTTTGACCCCCAATTCGCCCATTTGGAACGAGCCCTGGACGAGCGTGCCATCCAGCACACCCTCCCTGACAAAGGCCTGAAGGTCTTCATTGCCATCAAAGCCGACGGCCGCAACCTGCCCGGCCTTGCCCGATTGCTGGAGCGCCCGTCCCATGCCTACCGCCGTGGGTTCATTGGCGCCAAAGATGCCCTTCAGGTCAGGATTGGCGGCCAGCACGTCCGTGGTCTGGTTCAGTGCCGTCGCCATCTGAGACTGCGAATAATAAGGTCCGACGATCTCCATCTTCGAATTCGCCTTGATCTGCTCGACGAAACAGCCAACACGCCCAATTTCCGAGCCGACGCCGGCAACATAGGACATGACGGCCACCTTGCCTTCACCACCGGTCAGTTGGATCATTTTATCGGCGGCCAGCTTGCCCGCCGCGCAATTATCAGTGGACAAAAAGGTCTGGTATGTGCCTGCCCCATCTTTCCCGAGCGCCGAGTCGATGATGGCGACGGGAATGCCCGCCTCATTGGCACGCTTTACCGCCGGGACCAGCGCTTCGGGATCGGAAGGGGCCAGGACAATGCCCGCGACGCCGCGGTTCACCGCGTTGTCGACAAGATTTACCTCGTCGGCCACGGCAGATTCCGCCGCAGGCCCGTCGAAGGTCAGCGTGTGCCCGGTTCCCTCGATCGCAGCCGAGGCACCTTTGTTGACGTTTTGCCAGAAGTTGGAGTTGGTCGTCTTGACGATGACGGCGATCTCGCCCGCCATTGCTGCCGCCGGAAACGCCAGAACGGCCCCAATGGCGAGAGCGGCTTTCAGGGTAATCCTCATAGTTTCTCCTCCCAAGTTGAAGACTGCTGCTGCTCAGTCACCTGCGGCTGCGCAACTGGTCGACGAATACGGCCAGAATGACGACGAAGCCGATGATGATTTGCTGGATGAAGGCCGAGACGCCGGCCATGTTCAAACCGTTGCGGAGCACTCCGATAATGAAGGCGCCGATCATGGTGCCGGAAATCGTACCGACGCCGCCCATAAGTGAGGCTCCCCCGATCACCGCGGACGCGATTGCATCGAGTTCATACATCACGCCCTCATTCGGCTGCGCGGTGACTAGGCGCGACATCAGGATGTTACCTGCAAGCCCTGCCAACGCACCTGACAGGACGTAAGCCGCGATTTTGGTGCGGTCCACATTAACGCCGGAGAGGCGCGCCGCCTCTTCATTCGAGCCGGTAGCGTAGATATGACGGCCGAGAGCGCGGCGGCGCAGTATGAAGGCCGCGGCAATGGCCACGATCAAAAGCACGATCGCTGGATAAGGTATGCCGGGAAAGATCACCTTCGAAAGGCCGTTCGGCTGCTTTTCGACAAAACGGAACAGCGCGCCATTGCCCAGGCGCCCGAAAGCCTCGCCCAGTTGCGAAATGGGGGCGGCGCCGGTCAGTTGCAGGGCTGTGCCACGTGCGATGAGCATCATTCCCAATGTCGCGACGAATGGCGTGATCCGCATCTTGGTTATAACCAGGCCGTTCGCGAGCCCGCATAGCGCCCCGACGGCAATGCCGGCTGCCATGCCCGCCGGAACCGGTATGCCGGCCTTAACGAGCATTCCGGTTACCGTTCCCGACAGCGCAAGAACAGAGCCGACGCTCAAATCGATGCCGCCGGTGATAATCACCATCGTCATGCCGATCCCCAGCACGCCGATGACTGAGGTCTGCAGCAAAACGGTCAGGCCATTATTGACCGACAGAAAGGCGGCATTTCCGAAGGCGAAGATCGCAATCAGCAACGCCAGTGTCAGCAATGCCGAAAGCTTATGCAGTGTTTCGCCACTGGGGCCGCTTGCGCCGGCGACGGCACGCGCTTCACCTGAAGCAACCGACATAACGCTCCCCTCGCTTCTGTTTAGAATTATTAAGAACAGGATTGACCCGCACAAAAGCTGCTGTCAATTGTTTTTAATTATTGTCTGAAACTCAGCTATGCCGGCACGACACAAGGGGGGAAATTGGCAAGAACGGACGAACGCTTTCGCGAAGCCTACAATGCATTGCTGGACTATTGCGGGACGCTGGCCCCAGGTGCCCAGCTTTCCTCCGAAGTAGCGTTAGCCAAATATCTGGAGGTTAGCCGTACGGTTGTTCGCTCCGCTCTGGAGAGGCTGCGAGCGGAGGGGCTTGTCAGGTGGGAGGGGCGTGAGAAAACCTTACTTCGTCGCCCCTCCCCACAGGATTGGCTGCCCGTCGAGCCCGACCAGATGTCTGCCGAAGAGTTAGAACAGCAATTCCTCAATTGGGTTCTGCGTTTCGACGTGCCTCCCGGCACCCCGCTCAACGTGACCGAACTGGCCCGCAGATTCCGCGTACCGGCGCACAGCCTGCAGGAGTTCCTGGCTTCGCTCAGCCGGTTCGGCCTAGTGCAACGCCGCCCACGCGGAGGGTGGGAACTGGTCGGCTTCACCCGCGAATTCGCCATCGAGCTATCGGATTTCCGCATGATGTTGGAACTGAACGCTGTATCGCAGCTCGTGGCGTTGCCTATCGACCACCCAATCTGGAGCCAGTTGGCGGTGCTCGAGGTCGAGCACCATCGATTGGCTGAGCAGATCGACGAGCGTTACCACGATTTCTCTTTACTTGACGAGCGGTTCCATACTGCGATCGGCAGCGTGGTGCGCAACCGCTTTGTGGCTGAATTCCAGAAGGTCATCACCCTCATTTTTCACTATCATTATCAGTGGGACAAGAAGGATGAACGTGAACGCAACTTTGCGGCCATCGGCGAACATCTCCGGTTGATTGAGGCACTTACCGATCGTGACGAGGCAGGCGCAATCGCCGCCGCGCGCGATCATCTGCGCACATCCAAGCTGACGCTCCTGTCTTCGCTGCGCAGCCACGCACTGGTCTAGCGATTTACAGCCAGTTACGACCTAGACAAGAATGCCGTCCGCTGTAGTCGGCCAAGATGCCAAAGCCGCAGCGAGATTGCGGTCAAGCGATGCGGTTTGCGCAGTGCCAATCAGCACCGAAGCCGCCTGAGGATGTGTCCGCGCAAAACGCAGCGCAGCTGCGGCCAGCGTTACCCCGGCTGCCTCGGCCCGGCGCTGTAGCGCATCGACGCGCTGAAGGATTTCAGGCGACGCGGGTGCATAGTCGAACGTTGCAGTCGGCACCGGGCCTGTTGCGAGGATGCCGGAATTGAAAATGCCTCCCAGGACAAGGCTGATGCCTTTTTGCCGGCAGAGCGGAACGAGCTGCTCCTCGGCCGAGCGGTCAAGAAGCGTCAGCCGGCCTGCCAGCAAGATCACGTCGAGGTCTGCCCGCGTCAGGATTTCAATGCACACCTCGTTTTCATTCACCCCGAGGCCAAAGGCGCGGATTCGCCCAGCGGCCTTCAGCCTCCACAAGCTGTCGAGCCCACTATCCATAAAATCCGTCAGATACCGCGCGTGGTTCGGGCCATGCGTCGCCTGTCCGATGTCGTGTACATAGACAATGTCGATAACGTCAGTACCTAGCCGTTCACAACTCTGCTCGAATGCGGCCTCGATACCGTCGCCTGTATAATCGTATCTGGCGGAATTCGGTAGCGGTTCGATAAAGCCGTCTGCCTCGGCAAGCCTCGGCCCGGGAGATAGCAGCCGCCCCACTTTGGTTGAAACCACATATTCACGGCGTTCCCTACCGCGCAGGAACTTGCCTAGGCGCTGCTCGGACAGGCCGCGCCCGTAATGCGGCGCGGTGTCGAAATAGCGGATGCCCTGGTCCCAAGCGCGCCGGAGCACCGCCTCGGCGGCCGCATCATTGACCTTGCGGAACAAGTTGCCAATCCCCGAGCACCCAAAAGAGATCTCTGTGACCTCAACGTCGGTCTTGCCGATCCGATTTCGTTTCATTGAGCCTGCTCCGCGGCGGCAAAAATGCGACATAAGCGGGGTTGCGGCACCGCAACACCCAGGGCAGTACCCCAATGGAGGAAGGCTCCAATCCGGCGGCGCAGCTTTTCGGCATGGTTCTGTGCAATATCCGACAGGCGGTGTGCCAAAGACGGATTGGCAAAACAGTCAAGCGTCGTGGCCACGTATTGGGCGGTGTTCCCATTACCAGCGGCGGCCAAGACCGGCAGCACTTCACGATCATAGAGGCTTTCCAAATCCGCCCGAACGGTGGGATCGGCAAGTCTTTCCCGCACCAGAGGCGAACCGGCACCACCTTCCGCCAGCCAACCCGCCACGCGATCGCTGTGCCCGAGGTTCGGGATGTGCAGCTTCCATCGCTCGATTCGGCCGGATTGCAGAATAGGCGTGACCGACATGAAATCCTCCCGTTGGAATTGTTTTTTATTATTGCAAACATTCTGTCAAGGAGTGCTGACGCGGTTGGAAAAAGCGACTGAAACACCGCAGCATTTCTGGTGCCTCTCCCGGGGGAGATTACGCCCGGTCGAACGACGCGGGCCCCAGACGGTACAGCTGCTGGTGCGTTTTGAAGTTCTTGTCGAAGCGATCTGGCCTCTCCGGGCTAGCCTGCCCGCTTCCGCTGCTTCCGTGCCTGCTCAGCGTTGGCGAGGTGGAGCATTGGTCCGAAGGCGGGCGTTCCAGAGGGGTCGGCACCGAGCATTTCACCGCAGGAGCAAGCCATCGCCAAAGCGGTGAGCTTCTTGGTCGTTCGATCGATCTCATCCGCCCTGGCAACCAGTTGCGCCGGTCTGGGGGCAGCTGTCCGGCGATCTCCTCGGGGGAGAATTCGGCGTTCCTTCCAAGCGCGATCAGACAGGCATTCAAGCACGCTCGGCTTCTTATGGCCACGAATTCTTCATGGATCTCTGGGTCTGGTGGACTTCGCCGCCTCCCAGATCGCGCTGCCGTTGTCATGAGCCGGCAAACCGCGTCCAGTGCAGAGCCAGTTCGGCCTGTCAGGCGACAGACGCTCAGAGCCGGTCCTCCTGAAGAGTCGTGGCGATGCTCTTGTCCGCATCAGAAAGGTCCACAGCGCAAAGATTTCGGAGACACTCCGCGCTGTGAACCGCTGAAAATCAGCTATGAGTGATCCTGGTGCCGAGAACGTTCAGGCATTCACGCATGAACGCGGCAAGGCCGGTCCAGCCCTTGGCAGAGACCATGTTGCCATCAACATAAGCCTCCGTCGGCTTCACGTCGATATAGGTACCGCCGACGGCCGTCACCTCGGGTTCGCAGGCGCCGAGACCGGCGACTTTGCGCCCTTTCAACACGCCCGGCACAGCCATCAGGATCTGCACACCATGGCAGATCGTGAAGATCGGTTTGCCGGTTTCATGGAAATGGCGGACCATGTCCTGCACGCGCTTGTCGGTGCGGATAAGTCTTGCAAGGGACTCGAAGGTTGCGGGCAGGAATTCGCCGCATCTTAATTCCCGCCTGCATCCTTACGGTCTTCGCGACGGCCTTTCGGCTCTAAAGAGCGGATCGCGTATCTTCAATTGTCTTCTGCCCCAGAGCGGAGAATGATCAACGAGAACACATTCGAGAGAACGCTTGCGCTATCGTTCTCTCTGACACCAAAGCTGCCAGTTCACGACCCCGTATGACTTGCGCCTTTTGGGCGACTGGCAGGCACTTAAAGGGGCGGGTCAAAGACCACGCCAGCCGGTGGACCCAACCGCCGACACCGACATTCTCTTACCAAATTCGCGCTCTATTTGTCCGGCCGGCTGGCGGATGCGGTCGGCGCCGCCTCAAGGCTGATCGCCCATGCTACGCTCCGTCGCGCCCTCGTCTTTCTCTTTCTTGACCAGCAGTGTCATGGCTATCATTGCGGCGATCACAATCGCGCAGCCCAGCCACTGCGGCGGCGCCAGTTCCTCGCCAAGGAAAGCCATCGCGCCGCCGACGCCGAAGACCGGAATCAAGGTCAGGATCGCAGCGGCCGTTCCCGCCGGCAGCACTTGAAGCCCTATCAGATAGAACCAGAAAGCTAGCGCGTATTGGACGACGCCCGACGCAAGCGCGAGGAAAATCAGCCATCCCGGAATCGATTCCGGCAAATGCTCCAGCCCAAACAGCCAATTACCTACCAGCAGCAGTAGAGCGAAAACGAAGCCGACGCTCTGCTGCATGGCCGCAAGCGGTACCCTTGCCGGCAAACGCGCCATGCTGATCGTCACCACCGGCGGCTGGGAGGAACACTATTCGGCCCGCGGCATCAATGGACCGATCGATGACCTGCTCTTCCCGATCAACCACGGCATTCTCCATTATCCGGGCTATGATGTGCTTCCGCCCTTCGTCGTCTACAAAGCGGATCGCCTTTCCGAGATCGAGTTCGAGCGCACGGCTCAGCAACTCCGTGAAAGGGTGCGGAGGCTCGCGACCACGCCGCCGATCCCCTACCGGCAGCAAAATGGCGGGGATTATCTGATCCCGACGATGCAGCTCCGGCCGGAACTGGGCAGACCCCGCGCCGAAGGCTTTAAGCTGCACCTGACGCGCGAAGAGGCCGAAGAAATGGAAGAGATCGAGGCTGGCCGCCACTACGCCGCCGGGATTGGAACCGTGAGCTGACTGCAATCGGCCTGCAGAGATTTCCGCAAGAGACGCGCAGTGATAGCACCCCGCCCAAACGGGCCGCGGCGACTGAGACCTGCGAAGGGCCCCGGCCGGATCGTCGGGGCCCCTTTTGCGAATTGGCGCCGGCCGCCTCAGGCGGGGCGCTGGATCACATAGATCAGCAGCTGACCGGATGAGAATTGCCTGGCATTTCGGGGATCGAGGAAATCAAGATCCTTGCGACGGGCATACCCAGCCGCTCCATCGAACTCAGGGAATGGTCGGTCGATCGGATGATACCGGTCACGCTGACTCAGGCTCGCGGTTGCGTTATCGGCGTTACCGCGGGCGAGCATCTCGACCCCGAGAAGAAGCAGGCCTATCAGGAACCAGCGGCGAAAGGTCGAAGGGCTGACCTTGTTGCGAATGATCTGGCCCGCCCACATGCCGGCCAAGGCAGGCGCGATCGCCAGAGTGGACATGGCGAGGTTATCCAGGTGAAAGGCACCGCGAAGCGCGAGCCCAGCGGCAAGCGCCACCGTCGAAACCGTGAACGATAATCCAAGCGCCTGAACCAGATCATCCTTCTCCAGGCCCAGCGCCTGAAGATATGGCACCGCCGGGATGACGAAGACACCAGTTCCCCCAGTCACGACGCCGGTCGTGAGGCCGATCACAGGAGAAAGCCAGGATTCGTATCTTGGCGGCACCAGCAGCTGCCGAGCCAACAGCGTATAGGCGGCATAGACAACCAGCGCCGCCCCGAGGGCAGAAGTCGTCAGCTTGGTGTCGCCGCTCGCCAGCAGTGAGGTCCCCGCCACAGTGCCTGCCGTGATCGCAAGCATCATGGGCCACAAGCGCCGGACGAGGCGTCCGAAACTTGGTCCGGCGACAAGCTGCCAGACGTTGGTCACGAAAGAGGGGACGATCAAAAGTGTGGCCGCCGTGACCGGTGCGATGAGCGTGCCGAGCACGCCCATCGCGACCGTCGGAAGCCCCATGCCGGTGACACCCTTGATGAGACCAGCGATGAAAAAGGTCGCCGCAATGGCGGCAAGCATGAACAATGGCGAGTCGAACATGGCCCATCTGGCCTGCCGGCCAGCAAAGTCGCAATGCGGATGATCCGGAGCGAGACTTCGGCTGTTCCGAAGGCACAAATCTCGCTATAATGGGCCATGCGCTTTGATCTTACGGACCTTCGATTGTTCCTGTCCATCATAGAGGCGGGCAGCATCACCCACGGTGCGGCCGGGGCCAATCTTTCCCTCGCCGCTGCCAGTGAACGGCTGCGCGACATGGAGCTCACCGCCGGAGTGAAGCTGTTGGAGCGAGGGCGCAGGGGAACGGTGCCGACCGAAGCCGGAGAAGCACTGGCTTATCATGCAAGGCTGATCCTGCGCCAGGTCGTCGACATGCAAAGCGAGCTGGGCGAACGGGCCAAGGGAATGCGAGCGACCATCCGACTGCTCGTCAACACCGCCGCGATGACTGAATTCCTGCCAGATCGCCTCGGCACCTGGCTGGCGGCTCACCCGCGCGTCGATGTCGACCTTAGGGAACGGCAGAGCCCGGATATCATTAAAGCGATCTCGGCGGGATTGGCCGAGGTCGGGATCATCTCCGATGCGGTTGCGGCAGCAGGACTGTGCCTCAAGCCATTCGCCGTCGATAATCTCTTGCTTATAGTGCCGCGGAGCCATGCACTCGCTTCGAAAAGACAGGTGTCTTTTGCGCAGGTGCTCGATGAACAATTCATCGGATTGGCGCAAGGCGCGCTCCAGGACCACATCAACGGTCATGCGGCGCAGGTCGGAAGGAGGTTGAGCTTCCGCGCGCGCGTTCGCACCTTCGAGGGCATCTGCACGATGGTTGCACAAGGTGCCGGCATCGGGATCGTGCCGGAGCGGGCCGCACGCAGGTGCCGCAGATCCATGCCCTTAGTCTCCGTCCAACTGCGCGATCCATGGGCAACACGACGCCTGTCGCTCTGCTATCGACCCGATGAGGAGTTACCGGTGTTGACTAGGAACCTCCTCTCGCATCTGAAAGAGGGCTATTTGCAGGACCGGGCAGCCTAGCCAGCAGGCCACCGTCGCACAAAGCGAGGGGCCGATCGCCCTATGCCTATGAGGGTATGCCGTACGCTCTAGCCTTGCGGCCATTTATCAATCGCGCTGTCGAGCGGCCCGGCGGCGGGATGCTTCCATGCCCGGTGCTCGCTTCTGCGATGAGCGATCTCCCGCCCCTCACCACCTGACCTTCATTGCCAGATTGCCGCTGACCTTGTAGCTGTCGGCGAAGTTCTCGAGGCTTGTGTCGAGCGAGACGTCGCCATAGAGCGCATAGCGGCCGTCAGCCCAGCTATAGGTGCCGCCGGCGCCGATGCCGCCCCAGGTCGGGTCGTTGTCGCTGGCAAAGCTCACCCCGGACACCTCGATCTTGCTGCCTTCCTGGAACTCGTGATGGAGATTGGCGATGGCGTAGACATTGGCGCGTGTCAGCCGGCCCTGATCGTCGCGCCAGGCCATGCCGTAATCGGCCGAGATACCGAGCCGGCCCCTGAAGCTGTCGCTCCTGTCATGCACCACGCTGGCCCCGAAGGGATCGGTGAAGCCGTCGAAATCCACCTGCGACCAGATGAGCTGCGCCTGCGGGGTGATGGTCCAGACGGGTGTGAGCGCAAAGCGCTTGCCCACTTCCAGCGAAAGCGCATAGCCGAAGCCGTCATTGCGGTTGGCGAGCGTCCTGTGCGCGGTCTCGGAATTCAGGTCATTCTCGTACCAGCTCACCTGCGCCTGGGCATCGAGATAAAGCCCGTCCTCGCCGTAGAAGGTCAAGGTGCCGCCGAAGCCGTAGCCGTCGACATTGATCGAGCCGTCGCCATGCACTGCGCCGATATCGGCCTTGGCATGGCCGTAATGCACGGTGAGCCCGCCGATCAGCCGGCCCATTTCGGTCTCGTAAAGCATGCCGTCGAGCCCGGCCTGCAGCTTGACCATATCAATGTCGTATTGCGTGGCGCTGGTGGAATATTTCGGCTCGAAGCGGCCATGCGCCCCCTCGATCCGGCCCCAGACGGTGGAGGCGGTGTCGACCGCCGCGCCGGCATCCGGCGAAGGCACGGCTTCGGCCATGCCCGGCCCGTCGCCCTCGGCGAGAACCGGATTGGCCGCGCCGCTCCAGTAGCGGTTGCCGACGCGCTCACGCAGCGTGCCTACCGCGTTCAGCTCCTGCAGCACATGCGCATAGGCCTCGTAGATCGGGACGCCCGGCTGGTAGTGGGGCTGGCATCCTTCCTCCTGGCACTGATCGATCAGGGCCGAGCGCAGGTACCAGTCGCCGTCGCTTGGATCGGCGACCCCACCCCGATAGAGGCGATAGGCATAGGCACCACCGACCACCGCCTGGTCGCCCTTATAGGTGTAATCGCCGGCAAGCGTGAAGGTGCCGTTGGAGGCGCCGTTCACCTCGACAATCCTGATGCCGCTATTGGTCTGCGCGCCACTGCCGTCGAGATTCGTCACCTGCACATTGGTTTTACCCGAGGTGCTCCCTGTGACGACAAACAAGTCTGTCGGCGAGTTGTCACCACCGAGCACGGCCTCGATCGCAAGCGTGCCGCCCTGCCCGATGTAATCGCCATCGACAGTCAGCGTGCCGATCGAATTGCCAGGCGCGATCGTACCGCCGGCGCCGTTCAGCGCCGAGCCTACGATGCCGGTGCCCTGCAATTGTCCGCCGAGCACATCGATCACGCCCCCGAGCCTGGTATTGACCTCGAGAATGCCCTTGTTGACTTTATGGATGCCGGTCAGGCCGGAATAATCACCGCCGAGCACCGTCTTGCCCGTGCCCCTCTGGTCAAAGCCGCCGGTACCGGTGACGGCATTCTTGAAAACAACATCATCAGAGCGGTTGAAGGCGAGTGTGCCATCATTGGTGATCGCTCCCTCGACGCTGCCCGAAGTACCGCCTTCGCCGAGCTGCAATGTGCCTTCATCGATTTCCGTGCCGCCGGTGTAGCTGTTTTTCCCCGTCAGGATCAGCGTCCCGGTTTCAGTCTTCACGAGCTTGCCCGACCCGGCCAGTTCCGAGGCGATGGTCGCTGTCGTCCCGGCCGCGCGCCCCCCAAGTCCGGTGCGGATGATGGTTTCGGCGGCGCCAAGCCTGATCGCGTCGCCCTCGATGCGATAGCCGTCGATCGCGAATTGCATGCCGGAGACCAGAATCGGACCACCGCTGTCATCGACCGTTACAGTGCCGGCGGGAGGATTCCGGAAGATGGCGAAATTGTCATCCGCCCATTTGCCGTCAGTCGTCCCTGGTGTCCCATTGGTCCAGTTATTGTTGGCGTGGTTCCATGTCCCATTACCGCCCTTCCAGTAGTTCAAGACGACGCCGTTACTGCTGATCAGATTGACTTCATGGTCGGTGCTCGTGTCCACCTCCAGATCATCGGGATCGATGTTCCCGGGCACCATACCCAGATCGAGCCCATTGTCGGTGAGAGCGCCGTCATAGTCGAACAGCCGGTAAAGGCCGGGTCTGAAGCCGCCTTGATCCGTGATCTTAAGCACGCCGTCCAGCGTCAGATCACCTGTCACGTGAAAAAGACCGGGGTCCGTTGTCGTCTCCGGCGCGCCAAGCGAGACATTTACGTTGGAAGTACTCGAGAGCTCCAGATCGCCGCCGATGGTCAGTCGCTCGCCCTGCCGCCCGAGAAGCGTGCCGCCATCTGCGATGATCGTCGAACCGACGGTGCCCGTGCCGCCGAGCGTCCCGCCCGAGGCGACGTTCATGGTACCGCCGAGCGGGCCATCCACATAGAGTGTCCCGTCCGAAACGGTGGTCGAGCCGGCAAAACCGCCGCTGCTGCCCGTCAATGTCAAAGTGCCGCCACCGTCCTTGACAAGCTGGCCGCTCCCGGTCACCTGCCCTCCAAACGTCAGATCGCCGTTTGGATCGGTAAGGAAGGTGCCGCCGCCGGCATCGATCACGACTTTGCGGGAAGAGGTGATTGTCCTCGTGCTCTGCAACGTACCGCCATTGAAGGTGAGGTCGCCCAGTGCTCCGCCGGTACAACCGAGATTGCAGTCAAAACCCACGGCCAGCGTGCCCTCATTGAGCACGGTCCCGCCGGAGTAAGTATTCACGTCATGCGAAAGTATCAGCTTGCCGGCGCCGTCCTTGATGAGGCGTCCTGCCCCCGAGAGTTCGCCCCCCAGTGTTACGCTGATCGATGGAGCGGTTTCGATCGTACCATCCGTGTTGAATTTCACGGGATCAGCGTAGTTGGTGTTGGAAGTTACGAGCAGCGTGGCACTGGCCCCGCCGCCCTGAGCGCCCGTGTCGAAAGTGAGCCCGCCCGAGCCGAGATTGTCCCCTGAGGCGATCGATAGCGTGCCGTCCGCGATGACGATGGCGCCCGCATAGCTTGCGGCATTGCCCGCATTGGCCAGCACCAACGTGCCGGCGCCTGATTTGGTGAGTGTGCCCGCACCGCTGATCGCCTTCGAGATCGTGAAGGACGCATTGGCGACGTCGATACCCCCGCCGCCTGTGCCGACCGTAATGTCGCGCGAGGTCGCTGCATATCCGCCCGTGACCTGCAAGGTGCCACCGGTGAGCGTCAGGCTGCCGGCCGATGCGCCGAGATTGCCGTCGGCGGACACCGACAAAACACCCCCTTTGATCAACGTGCCGCCGGAATAGCTATTGGCGGCATTGGTCAACACCAGGGTGCCGAGATCGCCCTTCACCAATTGGATGGAATGGCCTGGTGCATCGACCAGCTGCGACCCGATCACCGCCGTCATACCGGTGCTCGCCAATGTGTTCTTGCCGACGCGGATGAGGCTCTGATTGCTGCCCATAGGGCTGCTGGGGGTTGGCCACAGCGTGACGACGCCGCCTGTCAGTGTATAGCCGTCCACAGCGAATTGCATGCCGGCCGCATTGATCGCGCCCTTGCTGTCATCCACCGTGACGGTGCCGGGCTGGCCCTCGAAAATGGCAAAGCTCTTATCGGTGTAGGCGCCGTTCGAGCTGCCGTCGGATGTCGTCCAGTTGGTCAGGCCGCCGGCGCTCGCCTGCCAGATGCCCGAGCCGCCATCGACACGGCCGTTGGCAGTTGTCTGCGTTCCATCCCAGTGGTTGAACAATCCGGAAGGAGGCGGCGGCGCGGTCTTGACCATGTCGACTTCCTGCGTCCCGTATCGCACCGTGAAGCCGGAGGGGATGTTCGTCGTGTCGAATGTCCCCGTTATACCCGTTGCGGTGTCTTGCGTTTCCAGCAGGCCATAGACGCCGAGATCGAGCGTCGACGCTGCCGTGCCGCCCACATTCAATGTTACATTGGTGCCGATTGTGATGGGGCCAGTGACATCGACCATCAATGCACTGCCCTGGCCAGTCACCGGCGACACGTCGTAGACATAGTTCAGCGTCGAGCCCGGGTTCAACGTGAGATCCTTCAGGATGGTCAGCTTGCTTACGCCGCTGGCCTCGTCCTGCACCGTGAGATTGCCGCCGCTGTTCACGATAACATTGCCGCCGATGGTACCGCCGCCACGCAGAGTGCCATCCACGGTCGTATCGTTCGTCACCTGGGTTTGATCGCCATTGACGACCAGCGTGCTGCCTGCGGCAACGGTCGTGGCTCCCTTGTAACTGTTATCATTGGTTAGGGTCAGTGTAATCCCGCCCTGCACCGTCACCGAGCCATCACCGGTGATGTCGCCCCTGTAAATCAAATCTCCCGACCGGTTGAAAATGAGCTTGTTGCTCGCACCGACCAATTCGACACTGCTACTGTTGCCTCCCAGCGTGCCCGATGAGCCGCCATTGCCAACATGCAGTTCTCCTCCCTTGATCAACAAGTCGCCTGAATACAAACTGTTGTCCCCGGTGAGGATCAGTTTGCCGGTATTGTCCTTGGTCAGCGTGCCGGAGTCGGTGATACTGCCGGCCACGGTCAGGTCGGCATCCGCCTTGAGGGTGCCAGCGCCGGTCATCTTCACCGTGCGTCCTGCGCCGAGCGTCATCACCTGCGTGTTTTCCAGCGTGCCGCCGGTGAAGGTCAGATCTCCCGTCGCAACACCGAGATTGCAACCGAGATTGCAATCGGCAGAAACCGACAGAACACCCGCCTGGAGGACGGTTCCGCCGGAATAGCTGTTATTGGCATTGGACAGGGTCAGCTTCGTACCCATCTGGACGACTTTGCCCGTGCCGGAGATCAGGCCGGAGAACGTGGTAGAGCTGGTATTGAAGGCAAGGGTGGCGTTATTGACGACATCGCCCGTAATCGCACCCGTGCTGCCATTGCCGACCTGCAATGTGCCTTGGGAAATCGTCGTGCCGCCGGTATAGGAGTTTATGCCAGCGAGGATGAGCGTGCCCGTACCGGTCTTGGTCAGACCGCCCGCGCCGGAAAACCAGGAACTCGCATCCGTGCCCACTGTATATGTGTCGGTATCGACTGTCAGGCCGCCCGTCAGCCCCCCGTTTATATTGAGTTTCGTGCCGAGGCCGGTGATAAACCCTGAGCTGTTGTCGCCGATGGCCTGCAATGTACCGCCCGTGAAATTGACCTGTCCTGCGCCGCTGGGCCCAGAAGCAAGTGACGAGGTCGCTAAAGTGCCGCCTGTAACGTTGATTGTCCCGTTTTTGTTGAGCTGTATGCCGCCATTGGTCGTCACCTTGCCATCGGCATTAATGGTGAGTGTGCCTTGAGTTCCCAGCCCGACGTCCAGCGTCCGCATCGTCCATTGCGCCTTGGTACCTCCCTGCCCTGCCCCGCCGACAGTTACGGTTCCTACGCCGTTGGTGCCCCAGCCTATATGGGCATCGGAGTTGGTGGTATAGGTACCGCCATTTGTGATGTATAAGTCTCCCCTGGCAAACCCGCCGACAGTCATGTCGCCGTTTGGATCGCTGCTGGTCGTTGTGACCGTGGCGTTGTCGGTGACCGTCATCTTCCCAGTATCCCAGTAGCCGATGGCAACGGCGCCAACACCTTGGACTGTAGCACTCGTTGTATAACTCGAGCCCTGGCCTGTGATGGTCACCGCGCCATTGGAACCAGCGTTGTGGCCCACGATCAGGTATCCCGTGGATTTCAGGGCGACGCCGTTCTTAATGGTCAATGTCCCTGTACCGTTTTCGCCCACCGTGGTGTTACCGGTGTTACCGTCAGGAGTATTGCCAAGGATGGTCTCGGGTGCCTGATCGATTATGACGACGCCGCCATTCGGCACAACGTTGCCGACCCAGTTGGTTCCGGTGTTCCAGTCCGAGGGGGCGCCCGCGGTCCCGCCTTTCCAGGTTTGCGCTGCAGCAGGGGCAGACGTCATTGCAACCGCAAGAAGAGCCGAAACTGAAACTGTCGTCAATAAATCGCCGCACCCCGTGCGCCGGCGAACATGTCGACCAATGATTTTTTCTGCCTGGAAACCTGTCATCCCGCAATTCCTTCGCTTGCCGCAGCGTCTTCCCAAGCCCCGGTGCCACCTTAATGCTTCAAAGGGAACGCCTTTCACATTCGAAATAGATGTGATTCCTATGTTAATAACATTAATATTCTATTATTCTCGCATAATATGAAAATACATTCGGGTTTTTATGTAATTCAATATTATCCTGTTTTCCAATATAATTCAGTTACATAGACATGCGTCCTGCACATCTGCAATTGTTTCGAATCCTAACTACTTCATCGCCCAGCTTTATTTGGCATTTCCGCAAAAAAGAGCCCGGCGTTTGCCGGGCTCTTTGTGGTGTGCGAGACGGAGATATCAGGCCGACGGGAAAGGTATGGTTGTATTGAAGGGGACGATGGGCGATACCTCGGACCATCGCGTTCCGTTCTTCTTGCCGACGACCATATAGTCGACCTGCAACTGGCCGTTGGCATAGCCGGCGGCCGCCCATTGCGGCAGGGTCATCGGGATCGACCCGTCCTTGAAGCTGTCGTTCGTGACGGGATAGGGCTCCGACACCACGATGTTGTTGATCGACAGAGCGACTCCTCCCGTCTCCTGCGAGAGAACATCGGTTCCCTGCAGGTAGAAGAAGGCGGTGATCACATCGTCGCCGGCCTCCATATTCTCATAGGGCTCGATATAGACGCTGAGACCAGGCGGCAGGATGTCCCCCGCCCCAATTGTCTGTGACGCATCCAGGCCATCTGGCGCGAACAGCTTCCGCTCGAGATTGGGGCAAGGCCCCGTCTGCGGATTGCCGTTCGTCGTGTCCACCGTGAAGGAACAGGGCAGCGACAGGTTGACGGATGACTCCGGCAGGTAGACCAGAACATTGGTCCCGGAGAGATCGAGGGCGCAATAGGCCACCTCCACGACAGGGTTCTTGGCAGGATCGACCAGTCCGCGATAGACGATCCTGCTGTTGAGCAGCAGCGCCATGTTACCCGCCGGTGCGCCGTTCGGGATCGTGACCTGGAAGGTCGGTGCGGGACAGCCGCTCGGGATCTGCAGCGTCGTCCCCCCGCCCAGGTCCGGCACGACCGGCGCCGGCCAGGTTCCGGGCGGGGCATTGGTCGCCACGGTAAGCGTGGCGGACGCAGGCTGGTCCTTATTCTGCCATTGCGTGTTGAGGATGAAGGTCGAGGGGTTCTCCGACCCGACGAAGAACGTCGCCTTTCCGTCATTGCCGGTGTTGATGTAGTAGGTGCCATCCGTCTTTTTCGGCAGATCATTGCCCTGCGCGTTGACGAATGAGGCGACGATCGTGCCCGGATCGGTCGGCAACAGGATCTGCTGGTTCTGATTGTTGTCGGCCTGCAATTGCAATTGACATGCGATCACCTGGCTCTGCACCGTCGGGTCGACAAAGGTATCGGTGTTCAGGGCATAGGCCTTGTCGATCGTGACCCCGACCACGCCCTGTGTCTGCTTGGTCTTGAAGGAGAGCGCGAGATAGCCGTAGTCATAGGCGCCGATATCCTTGTTGAAGTGCACCGTCATGACCGCCGCGTCCGGAATGTCGGGCCCGTCGAGCACCTGCACGGTGGTCGTCTTGCTCTCCGTCTGGCCGAAGACCAGCCGGTCGGACGGGAAGCCGATCCAGGTGACCTCGGAACCGGAATAGTCCACCGACAACGGGTGCGTGTCCCCGATCGTCAGCGTGGTGCCATCCGGGGAATGGATCGTCATGATCTCCTGCCCGGGCAGCTGCGGCACATCCTCCTTCGGCTGGAAGGCAAGGTCCAGCGTGCCGACGTCGCCATAATCGTCCGAAGTCACCTTCACGGTGAAGGTCACCGGCCCGGTGCTGGTGGTCGTCACGCGGTTGATCATGACGCCGTTGACGTCGGTTTCGCCGTGCAAGGTCAGCAGCGAGACGGTACCGCCGCTCGAATCATCGACGATCTCCCAGGTGAGCGGCTCAAAGCCGCCCATATTGCCCAGCCGGTAGGTCGCCTGGATCAGCGGCGCGCCGCTGCCCTCGGCCAGCGGGTTGCCTTCCAGCGAGACAAGCTCGATCCACCCCGTCTGTGGCGGCTTGGACGCCGGAAGGAAATCGAGGGACTGCACCCCCTTGACGAAATCCTGACCCACCGAGCGGACATAGTCCGCTGAATAGGCATAGACCGTGACCGTGGTCGGCTGGTTCTTGCCGTAGACCGTCATCTTGGTCTGCGTCGTCCGCCCTCCGTCCTCAGCAGTCGCCGGGGACGGATTGGGATCAAACGTGATCGCATAATCCGGGTTCTCCTCCGGGTCCACCGACCACACCACCTCGTTGAACTGCTTGTCCCCCGTATACGTGCCGTCAATCAGCTGATCCGTATTGAACAGATAAAGCGGCGGAGCGTCCGGCGTGATCGTGATCGTGTCTGAGACCGTCCCGAACGAGATGCTTGCCGAACCCGTGTAGGCTTCCCCTGTAATCGGGCTTGCCACTTCCGCGTAAATAATCGCGGTAAGCGACTCCGTCCCGAGCGCGGAGACCACGATGGAGGTGTTGCCCTGAGCATCCGTTACCGTCGGGAAGCGTTCGCCCGGCACCGTACCGAGCGGATCGCCGGGCAGCGAGAAGACGATCCGGTCCTTGCTGGCGTCGTCGGCGTACCAGCGGATCGTGGTATCAGCCCATGGTCCGGTGGGATCATGGTTTAAGAGACCAATTCCTTGCAGAGCGGTTACCGTGACCGCGTATCCCTGCCCGAGCGTCAGATCACCGGCGGGCGGCGTGACCGCCACCTTTCCGTTCCAGAAAGGAGGATTGGCGGGATCGTAGTGCATTCCGACCCAAGCCCCTTGCACAAGGCCGCCATCGTCTTCAGTGCCATTCACGATAATTACTAAGCTGCCCGGATTGTCGTAAACGCCAATGCTAAAATCATTGGACGACGCTCCATACTCATCTGTCGTCGTATTGACATTATAAGTTATCGAACCGCTAAACCAATTGTAAAAAGTGGTCCAGTTCAGATTTTTATCCTTCCAAGGATCTCCGTTTTCCTTAAGGAAAACCGCCTTGAATGTCACGGTGGTTGGGACTACATTGTCTTCAACTGTGGGATCAGGTCCCACGGTGATGGTACCTGTTCCCATGGGTCCTTCGGCCTCAATTACAGTGGGAGGACCAGAATCCCCCCAGCCCGCGGCGTCATCATCCCAGCCCGCGCTTTCATCCTGCCCCGCAATGACATTCGGCACGGAGAATGTAGCTGGTGGAACGGTAGAATTTGCAGGAAGGTTAGTCTTTATTAAATTGTAGGCAAAATAGGAAACGGATATCATCTGCTTGTCTTTAAAAAAGACAGTGCTTTCGCCAGAATCGTTCATCTGGAATGTCATGATATTTTGACGAGGCGAAACAGCAAAATCCTCGGCATACTCAGCAACCGCCAGATTCCATGTGTTCCTTATTACCTGGTCTTGATATGGCGCCCAGGCACCGCCAACTCCCTGTGGTCCTCCCGCCGAGAGATCGGGGTGCAAGGGCCATGTAACCGGTGGTGGGCTCGAATCCCCTTTCGGGCTCTCCACCGTCAGCGACCCGTCGCCTGCGGCCTTGATAATCGCATGGGCGAAGCCATCATTGTCCGTGTGTGTGTCAGCGGAAACCACGGTGATATTGGCATTTGTGGGCGTGAAGGTGATGGGTTGGGCGCCCAGACCGGTACCGTAACCGCTGAAATAGACCCATACCTCTACGGGGGAATTGATCGGAAGGGTGAGGTCTTGCGGCGGATAGACGACGGTCAGGGCGCCGTTCGTGTCGCGGACACCTTGCCTCCGTTTGATCCTATATGCATCTTTGCGCATCTGTTTATTCGAAGACGTCGTGGCGATGTTAGTATTCTTTGTCATGTCTGCCTCCTCAAAAATCTAGGGCGTTTCGCGCCGGGTCATTGTCTTCCGTCTTGCGGAGCCCGGCATTTGCCGGGCTCTTTCGGTGAGTGTGGCGGAAGATGTCAGGCTGCCGGGAAGGGTATGGTTGTATTGAGCGGGACGGTCGGCGATATTTCGGACCATCGCGTTCCGTTCTTCTTGCCGACGACCATATAGTCGACCTGCAACTGGCCGTTGGCATAGCCGGCGGCCGCCCATTGCGGCAGGGTCATCGGGATCGACCCGTCCTTGAAGCTGTCGTTCGTGACGGGATAGGGCTCCGACACCACGATGTTGTTGATCGACAGAGCGACTCCTCCCGTCTCCTGCGAGAGAACATCGGTTCCCTGCAGGTAGAAGAAGGCGGTGATCACATCGTCGCCGGCCTCCATATTCTCATAGGGCTCGATATAGACGCTGAGACCAGGCGGCAGGATGTCCCCCGCCCCAATTGTCTGTGACGCATCCAGGCCATCTGGCGCGAACAGCTTCCGCTCGAGATTGGGGCAAGGCCCCGTCTGCGGATTGCCGTTCGTCGTGTCCACCGTGAAGGAACAGGGCAGCGACAGGTTGACGGATGACTCCGGCAGGTAGACCAGAACATTGGTCCCGGAGAGATCGAGGGCGCAATAGGCCACCTCCACGACAGGGTTCTTGGCAGGATCGACCAGTCCGCGATAGACGATCCTGCTGTTGAGCAGCAGCGCCATGTTACCCGCC
This sequence comes from Mesorhizobium sp. RMAD-H1, assembly GCF_014191375.1. Classification (GTDB taxonomy): domain Bacteria; phylum Pseudomonadota; class Alphaproteobacteria; order Rhizobiales; family Rhizobiaceae; genus Paramesorhizobium. Next base: position 21,349 of record NZ_JACHWN010000012.1, on the reverse strand, counting down.
GGTGCGCCGTTCGGGATCGTGACCTGGAAGGTCGGTGCGGGACAGCCGCTCGGGATCTGCAGCGTCGTCCCCCCGCCCAGGTCCGGCACGACCGGCGCCGGCCAGGTTCCGGGCGGGGCATTGGTCGCCACGGTAAGCGTGGCGGACGCAGGCTGGTCCTTATTCTGCCATTGCGTGTTGAGGATGAAGGTCGAGGGGTTCTCCGACCCGACGAAGAACGTCGCCTTTCCGTCATTGCCGGTGTTGATGTAGTAGGTGCCATCCGTCTTTTTCGGCAGATCATTGCCCTGCGCGTTGACGAATGAGGCGACGATCGTGCCCGGATCGGTCGGCAACAGGATCTGCTGGTTCTGATTGTTGTCGGCCTGCAATTGCAATTGACATGCGATCACCTGGCTCTGCACCGTCGGGTCGACAAAGGTATCGGTGTTCAGGGCATAGGCCTTGTCGATCGTGACCCCGACCACGCCCTGTGTCTGCTTGGTCTTGAAGGAGAGCGCGAGATAGCCGTAGTCATAGGCGCCGATATCCTTGTTGAAGTGCACCGTCATGACCGCCGCGTCCGGAATGTCGGGCCCGTCGAGCACCTGCACGGTGGTCGTCTTGCTCTCCGTCTGGCCGAAGACCAGCCGGTCGGACGGGAAGCCGATCCAGGTGACCTCGGAACCGGAATAGTCCACCGACAACGGGTGCGTGTCCCCGATCGTCAGCGTGGTGCCATCCGGGGAATGGATCGTCATGATCTCCTGCCCGGGCAGCTGCGGCACATCCTCCTTCGGCTGGAAGGCAAGGTCCAGCGTGCCGACGTCGCCATAATCGTCCGAAGTCACCTTCACGGTGAAGGTCACCGGCCCGGTGCTGGTGGTCGTCACGCTGTTGATCATGACGCCGTTGACGTCGGTTTCGCCGTGCAAGGTCAGCAGCGAGACGGTACCGCCGCTCGAATCATCGACGATCTCCCAGGTGAGCGGCTCAAAGCCGCCCATATTGCCCAGCCGGTAGGTCGCCTGGATCAGCGGCGCGCCGCTGCCCTCGGCCAGCGGGTTGCCTTCCAGCGAGACAAGCTCGATCCACCCCGTCTGTGGCGGCTTGGACGCCGGAAGGAAATCGAGGGACTGCACCCCCTTGACGAAATCCTGACCCACCGAGCGGACATAGTCCGCTGAATAGGCATAGACCGTGACCGTGGTCGGCTGGTTCTTGCCGTAGACCGTCATCTTGGTCTGCGTCGTCCGCCCTCCGTCCTCAGCAGTCGCCGGGGACGGATTGGGATCAAACGTGATCGCATAATCCGGGTTCTCCTCCGGGTCCACCGACCACACCACCTCGTTGAACTGCTTGTCCCCCGTATACGTGCCGTCAATCAGCTGATCCGTATTGAACAGATAAAGCGGCGGAGAATCTGCCTTGATCACAATCGTGTCGGAGATCCCGCCCTCGAAACTCAAGACGAGATCAGGCTCGGAGTGATCATAAATGCCAACCGGGCTGGAAACGGTTATATAAGTGCTGGGCGAGTGGAAAGACGTCGCGGAAATCAGGGCAACCGGAATGTCTGGTCCCGGCGAGGCTTTGACATAGTTTGTCATCGCTCCGTCCAAAATCTGCGTCACACCTTGGGTGAAGGTCAGCCGATCCGCTGGAAAAGCTGTCCAGGTGACCAGTTGTGGCAAGCTACTCGTCTGGAAATTGGCGACCACCGGATAGGGTTTATCAAACTCTAGCTTATCGGCACCTCCCGATAACGTGATAGTCACCAACTGCTGTCCGGGCAGAGCGTCCACTGTTGGCTGGAAGGTGAGCGGGATCGTAAGGGTGTCGCTGGTATTGTCCGCCGATACCGTCACTGTAAAATCGAACTGATCGGTTCGCGTGGTCTGGATCACATTGGTCATGACCCCATCCGAGTTCGTCTTGCCACCCGTCGGCTGCGCAATTGTGATGCTGTTATCGCTGGCTCTCCAGGTGAGAGACGCTCCGGCAATCGGTGTGCCGTCCAACTGCCTGTAAATCGCCTTCAGCATGTGCCACTGCGGCCCGGTGTCATCGCGCTCCTTGAGCGTGTCACCATCCAGCGAGACAATCACGATTTCATTGCCCTGCGGCGCCTGCTCCACCGGGTGGAAGGTGAGAAGATAGGATCGACCCACGACGAAATCCCCGTCTGCCGATTCCGCATAGGCTGTGACGTTGACCGGCTTGTTCGGTCCGTTGACCGTCATCTGCGTGGTCGTGGTCAGAGTGCCGCTTTCGCTGGTTACAGTCGAGGGATTGGGCTCGAAGGTAATCATGTATTCTGGATTTTCTTCGAGATCCACCGACCACGTCACCTGCGAGAAGGTCTTATCGCCCCTGTAAGTGGCGTTGAGCGTGCGCGGCGCATAGAGCTTTTGTCCGGTCCTTTCCTGCGGATCGGGTGTAACTACGATCGCATCCTGATCAGAATATTTGTAGAATACCGGCAGTTTGCCATAATCATAGGCTCCCGTTTGCGAGTTGAGACTTCTGGCGATGGTTATTCCGGTAAAGTCCCAATAACCGAAGTAAGGGGGGGATCTCCACTGGCTGACGGAATTGCTGGTGCTCTGATCCGAGTTGGTAAATGTGTAGGCGTTCTGAACGCCAAGTATGTCTATTAAGAAAGGCCACCAGAATACCGAAGTTCCCTCCGGCACACCGCCGGGCCTGTCGTAGCTGAGTTGGACAGTGTGAGTGTTACCGTCCGCGAGCCACGGCTCGGGATCCAGCGGATAGAGTTCCATGACCCCCTGAGAAGAGAGTGATGCATCCTTCTGGAATTGGACCCGGATTTTGCGCGAGTAGTGGTCGGGCTCCGTTATTAACGCCGTTACCTCGACCAGGACTGGCTCGGAGCTTGTTACCCGGATGCCGTTCAGGGCATAGGACGGGCCGGATCCGGTCGAAGGGGGAATATTGTAGAGCGTCGTCGAATCGTCCGTCATGGAAAAACTCATGAGCTGGATCTGAGCGTCCGGAGGGGGATTGGGCGAAACGATTTCGGCAGACCAGTCGACTAACGGATACCATTGCGGAGGCCATATCGGAGATTTTCCGTCATATGTACTGCAGGTCGCGACGAACATATGGAAGGCGTCTCCCGTCGTTACCGGATCGCCTTCGACCGAATCCAAGGCCAGAATGTTACCCGGTGGCACTGCGGGCACGTTGCAGGAGAAGTTTTTCATGCCGCGCTGAACATCGACATCCATCTCTAGGACGCGCGCGTAAACATCAATCCCTTTCGCCTCATCGCCTGCTTGGGTGAAGGCGCCGTAAACCAATATGTTTGTTTTGGCCTGACCGTTGATCAACTCCGAGCGCGGCGGATCAAAGACAACCAGAATTTGTGACGGTGCGCTCCAATCGGCCTGACCTGGAGGGGCTACCTGCTGTGCAGTCCATCCGATGGTTTTCACGCGCTCGTCCGAGCCCGTATATGTGGCCGTGAGTACGTGCTCCGAGTAAAGTGTAAGAGTATCGCCGGAATCAGATGTGATGGTGATCTCGCCATCGCCTGCATCTACATTGATGGGCGCTCTCTTGTTATCCTTTCCGGCGGCTTTCGACTGCTCCTTAGCGTGCTGTCCCTGCGGAGTCTGGGTAGGATCTTTTGTCATGTCTGTCTCCTCAAAATTCCCGTGTTGGCGACGCTTTCCGTGCAATAATCCTCTCGCAGGGCGGCGGTGGCGGCCCTGATCCTTTTACTGTTGGCTTTCGGTCTGAACGGCTGCGTCAGCCGGTATTTTCTATTCGGTTCCGGAAATGCCGCTGTTGGCAGCCGGCATTTCCGGGCTCGGCTTCACAAGACGCAACGTCAATCAATAAGGCAGTGGGTAAAAAGCGGCATGGAGTAGTAAACCTCCGAAGTATTCGCGTCTTTATTTTTATCACTAGGAGCCCCGGTCAAGACCTTGTACTGAACCCAGAGGTAACCGAAACCATTATCGACGCCGGGCTCGACTTCATAATCAAGAACCTTGGATTTCGGGACGTTGACCTTCAGGAAGTTATCGCTGTTGCCCTTGTTCGCGGTGTTTCCAAACCCGTTGGTAAACCTGGTCGCCGGCCAAGGTCCGCTGGCGATCGGAGGACCAAAATGCGCCCCGAGAGACTGCTTTTCATGCCAGCCGTTAAAATAGTAATAGACAAAGATCTGATCTTCCGGCTTATATCCATAGTCTGGAATAGCAAAATAAAGAACGTTCTTACTCTGATCGAAATCATTGTTCGTTATCGGATCATTCGGCTCATCCAGAAGTGTTCCATTTGGATAAGCGGAATTATATGAATCGTCCCCATATTGTGTCTGCGGCTGTATCTGTATTGGAGCCGGAAGAGTTTGTGGGTTATTTGGATTCGGCTGCGAAACCGGATATCCTGTTACCTTTACTGGCCCGTCTACTGGAGAGAGATAAGTTCTCCCGAACTCATCGCAGATAAAATATGCCACATCGGTTTTACTGCTGGATCCGACCTCACATTCCGAATAGGGCACCTCAAATTCAACTGTTTGGCCGGCTTCACCGCCGATCTGGGCGAGGGGCTGCAGCAGACGATAAGGCGGAAAAACAGGAGGGTTTCCCGTCACAGGATCAGCTCCCGTCGCCAGCAACACGGCATAATTTGCTGTTACGCCCTTTGCGACGTTGACATAGGCGTCAAAAGGATAAGTCTGAGACGGTACATCCTCCTGACCGCCCTTTACCATCGGTACGGATGTATCAGACATGCCAATAGCGGGCAGATCGCTATCTGACTTTGACGGATCGACAGTGCACAATACGACGCTTGTATAGGTCTGGCCGGTACCGGTGCCCAACTCAGCGGAGATGGTAACGATGCATGGATCGGCGGAAGCGACGTAGATGCTTGACATCAGGTTATCGCCCAGCGTGCTTTCACCCGTATCCATCGTATAAGGGGAAGGTTGGACCGCCCTCTTGTCCTTTGGAATACCGCTGGCGGGATAGAAGTAAATGGTATCGTCTCCGGCTCCGAGTACTTTTTTCCAAGTGACGGTATCACCCGGCTTTGCATCCTGGGTTGCAACGGCGGTCAAGCGGATAAGACAGTCGATCGGAGGATTATCAATGTTGTCGACCGTAATGTTCTTTGCAACGTCTGGCTGCTGCGCAATATAGCTAATCCTACTCATTGACAGGCTCCTAAAATTACCCTTCGGCACGCAGCGCACGGGCAATGTTCAAGGGGGGGGGCGGTGCCGCTTTCGAAGCCGCACCGCCCGACGGCAGGAATGGTGTCAAGTTTCCGCGATTACGCCGTATCTAGGGTCCACCACGTATCCTTTTTGGCGAACACGTAGTTACAATATGTCCAAGTACTTGGGTCGGATGTATTGTCCTGAGTGACCGCACATACGCAATAAAACTGTCCGGGAGGCGCGTATCCCATGAACTTGTTCCCATCCAGCATTATGGACCTGTACTGGTTAAAGCCATTCGTACCGGCCTGAAGAGGAAGCCCCGGCGCACCAGTCGTATAATCGGGATAGTAATACAGCGCCTCTCCCAACTTGCCATCCTCTCCGCTGTTGGCAAAAAGGATGTAGTAAAGCTGATAGGTTCCATCCAGATATTCATCCGGCAGCGGATCGTCGATCTGCACCCGCATGCGATTGCCATTATCCGCGAGGGTGGCGGGGGTTATCGCGCCCTGATTTTTCCCCGGACGTTTGGCGGGATAAGGCGGATCTATCCAATTGTTGTTGGGTAAAGTGATATCGGGTCGGTTAGAATATTCACCAAACACCTGAGTACTTGTCTTCTGGCTTTTAGCAGCGGTTCCAAAAGAGTCTACATACCAAATGACAGGTGTATTGTTGCCTCCATCATTTCTTTCGAAGTTTGCTGCTGATGGACTAAGGTACGTGTTGTCTACTACCCGCTTCATGATTTCAATTTCGCTGATTACTCCATTTTTGCCTGAGTCTGTTTCCAGATAGACGAAGCCCCTGACATTTGCGCCCTTATACTTGTCCGGCATATCATCCGGCATGCCTAGAACAACAACGCTGCTCCCCTGGAGGTTATAGGTGCTGTCGATAACGAGGCTGCTGGATACAACGGGAGTTTGATCATCGTCACTCATGCTGGGATAATATAGCGTGATATAACGGTCATCGATGCTTCCCCCCAGAGTTGTTATCTGTAGCCGCACCATACCTGATAGTATCTGATCTGTCGGATCACCGGTCACAGGATCAGGTACGAGGCCTGACTGAATAAAGGCGGTCGCGACGCCCTGAGCATTCGTCGTGGTCGTCCAATAAGCTTTTCCTGGGTAGTCCATTTGGGTCCCAACTGAATTCGTGGGATAGGCCCATGCCCCCGGGACGAGACCGGTCACGACCCTGAAATGTACTTCCGCACCTTCAATGGGGACGGGGGGTAGATCAGGATCCGGATTATTAAAGGTCAGAGTAACGCTGACCTGGGAAAGATCTCCAGGCGTCAGCACCGTTTTGCTGGCAAGCGGATACGAAAGCACGCCGGAACCATAATTGCCGGCATCATCCCCAAGGAAATCATAGGGGATAAATTCGATAGGGCCGATGGTTGTTGTATCGTCAGATACTCCCGATTTAACAGCTTTACGGAGGACCTTAATCGTGATGAACCCCATCAGCCCCTCCGGCACATTGAGCGTGCCTTGCGCCAAACCTGAGTAGACATCATTCAATGTGCCTACGTTTCCCCCACCGGGATATGTGACATACGGACCTCCCTCATATTGCGGCTGATCGTAAATAGTCGAAAAAGTGACCTTGTCCTCGTATCTATCGTCACTTTTAAAACTGACATAGACATTAACAGCTTGGTTAATCGGAGCTACTTTGGCTATAGTTTCCGATTTCATGGTACTCAGGGCCATCATCTTCTCCAGACATCTTCCCGACCGGAGGGCCGGACACAAATACCTCAAGCGCACCTCCGCTGATCGGAGGCACCCCGGCTCAATACTTGTCTTGAGTGTTTTTGCGGTGCCGTCCAGGTGTTATCGAATGCTCTTCCGACAGACCGCGAAGTAAACTCTTGACGCAGACGATCCTGTCATTCGGCCTACGCGTTCACAAGCGATTGCTAAGAAGATCGTTAGCTTTTGTAAACTCTGATAACGGACAACATTTTAGACGTTGGATTATATATTAATATGAATGAATTTAATTATATTTTTTGTGTATCAATCCATATAGATTACTTGTATTCTGCTGTAAATTTTTTTACCTCTTATTCGGATGAAGGGACAAAAGCGACGCCATCGGTTCGTCTTCGCCTCATCTAAACCCGTGGTGCAATCCCCACCATTAACACCGCTGCAAATCTATCTTTTGCCTCTTTCAGATGTGGAGATTGCACCGATCTTTCACTTCCGCTACCAAGATCGCTGCGTGAAGAATTCACGAGATTTCTTGACTTCGGTTTGGCTGAGAAGGCATGTCTCCACAAAATCCTCCTCCAAAAAACATTCTTGTTGCTTGTGATCAGATCGTCTTGGCGGGGGGCTTACTCCGGTTCGAGCGCTTTGGCCGCGCCATCCGTGATGAGGGGCATTCATTGTCCTACCTGGTTTTTTCCCCTGACCACAGGCCGGCGTGGAAATCGGAATTTCCGGTTTTGACCTTTGATGAAGCGGGCAGGCACTGGTGGGATGCGACTTTTGTGCCGGGCGCCGGCTTTCCCCCGCAAACCATCGATCAGTTTGAATTGCTGAATGCCGAAACGTTCGGCGTTCGTGTTCAGCACATATTGAATGATCAAAGCCGCCGCGACAGATTCCTGCAGGTGAATCGGTCTTTCCGGCCCAATGTCATCATCTTCAATAATGATCACTGGCCCGCGGGAAGCTATACGGAGTTTCAGGCCGATCGCTTTTTCGTCATCCCAGGCGCTGTGGATACCGATCTGTTCGCCCCGGCGGCTCGTGAAGAAGATGTGTCCCAAGCATTCGTCATCGGAGCGCTGGCCAACAAGAATCCCGAACCGCTGATCGCCGCGCTCGAACATCTGCCACAGGACGTCCAACTGCGGTTCTTCGGTCGGGATAGTACCGGGATCGCCGAGAAACATCCCGATCTTCTGGCATCCGGGCGTATCGTGCTTCAGGGACCAGTTTTCGACGCCGATCTCGCTGCGTTCTATCGTCAGCTCGATTGCGTGGTCATGACCGAGGAGAACGCCGGCTGGTCGAACCTGGTCGCCGAAGCAATGGCGAGCGGTGTACCGGTCGTCTGCACGCCGCATGGCACCGGCGTCATGGCGAAGGATCAGGAAACAGCGCTCGTGATCGACCGGCCCACCCATGCCGCAATCGCGGGTGCAATCGCGAAACTTCGCGGGTCGCCCGGGCTGGGCAAAAGCCTCGCAAGCGCCGCCCGCGCTGCAATAGAGTTTATGGATTGGCATACCTACAGCGCCAAGGTCCTGGTTGCCTGTGACCATCGCCCTGGCGAGACAATCTTTTCTTCTGCGCCGGATGGGGAAGATATTCACAGAGCTTCGAAAAAGACCGACACTGGCAATCAGAAATTCGAGCCAGGAGAGATGGACAAGATGCGTCAGCGGGAAACCGACCGATCCTCATCGCCGCTAAGCCGGCATTTCATCTCTTACCCGAAATCGGGCCGGACCTGGATTCGGTTCATGCTGGCGCAGCTCGATCAGGCCGACCCGATCAGGTTTCATCACGACGGTTTCGAGTTCAACGACGGATCTTTGCCGCCTCATGACTTTTCCGTTCAGGAACGCCTGGAGCGTTACGGCAAGGTCGACCGTATCGTTTATCTGGAACGTGATCCGCGTGACGTGATGGTCAGCCTTTATCATCAAGTGACCGGCCGGTTCCGTGATTTCTTCAACTATCAGGGCACGATCTCGGATTTTATCCGTGACCCTTATTTCGGGGCGCACAATCTGGCCCGCTTCCGGGCGATGTGGGAACAACTCTGCCGACAGCCCAACGTGCTGAAGATCACCTATGAAGACTGCCACCGCGACTCCGCCCAGACGCTTGCCAAGGTCCTAGAGTTTTTTGAACTGGATGCCTCCGCCGCGGACATTGCACGTGCCGTCGAGGCCGGATCGTTTGATAAGATGAAGGAACTTGAGAGTTCCGACCAGTTTCCTTTGCCCTGGTTACGCCCACGCAACGGCGCGCCCAAGGTTCGAAAAGGCGAGGTAGGCGGCTTCCGGGATTCGCTTGCGTCTCAAGACATAGCTTTTCTCAACGACGCTTTTGGCTTTCCACGTGAGCGTCCTCGCCTCCTTCAGTCGATCAAGAGAATTTTCAAGGCGTAAGGGCTGGCATCGAACCGGCCGCCTCTGGCTTTGAACTTTCAATTAACGGCTCTCAGGTCGACACGAGCCTTGTGTTGAACTGCCCCTATGCGGTCTCCGCCTCCTTGGTGGCAGGGAGCACCACGGCTTTCGTTCCAACCGGAACGCGGTTGTAAAGGTCGATAATGTCCTGGTTGAACAGGCGAATACAGCCCGACGACACCTTGGTGCCGATGGTCCATGGCTCTACCGTGCCATGCAGGCGATAGAAGGTGTCGCGACCGTCGCGGAACAGATAGAGGGCTCGAGGGCCCAGAGGGTTCTTCGGCCCGCCTGATAGTCCATCTTTCAAAGGACCATATCGTTCAGGTTCTCGCGCAATCATGTCCGGCGTGGGCTTCCAGCCGGGCCACTCCTTCTTTGCCGCAATCGTCGCCTCGCCCTGAAAGTTGAAGGCTTCGACCTTGCCTACACCCACGCCGTAGCGAAGCGCCCGGTTCCCTTCCTGGATCAGGTAGGCGAAGCGCTCGACCGGATCCACGACCACCGTGCCCGGCGCATATGCAGAGATATAGGCCACCTCCTGCCTAAGAAATTTCGGGTTCACCTTCTTCAGGTCTACGCCAGCGATCGGCCACGGCTCCGAAGTGATCGGTCCGTACACTTCGCGATAATGAGGATCACTGGCTGGGCTGTACGTCACTGGCTTGATCGAAACCGGTATCTCACTTGTCGCACAGCCACCGAGAACAAGTGGCAGACCTGTCATGAAAGAGCGGCGGGTGATGGGCATCTGCTGGCAGTCTCCTTTGGCCGACATAAAGGTCTCTGGCGCCGGAAATGTCTATTGGTTATGGTAGAATAATGACCATAACCAGGAGATATACATGGATATCAACGCCGCCCTGCGCGCCTTCGTGCGGACCGTCGAAAAGGGCTCGGTCACGGGTGCGGCCAAGGACCTTGCCATCTCGCAGCCCGCCGTCACAAAGCATCTCAGAAATCTGGAGCGGCATGTGAATGCAAGGCTGCTCGAACGCAGCAATCGTGCCGTGCGCCCGACACCCCAGGGCATCGCTCTGTACGAAGCGAGCCGCGTGGCACTTGCATCCATTGAAGCGGCGTTAGAGGGGGTCCGACGTGATATGGGCGAGATGCGGGGAGCGCTCCGCATCTTTGCGCCTTCGTGCATCGGGGCCGCGCACCTCGACCGCATCGTCATGGAATTTCAGGACGAGCACCCGCTGGTGTGCGTCGACCTGGTGCTGGATAACCGCCATGTCGATCTCGTCTACGAGAACTTCGACCTGGCAATCCGCTATGACCGGCCGGAGAACCAGGACGTTATCGCTCGAAGGATCGGCCTGATCAGACGCGTTCTCGTCGCCTCCCCAGCCTATCTGGAGAGAGTTGGGCCGATCGATTCGGCCGAGCGGCTCTCCGAACTCGACGTCGTGACGACGCTGGCGGTTCTGTCTCCACGCAATACGCTGACGCTGTGTCGTGGCAGCGAGACAATCGAGGTGCCGGTCTGTCCAAAGCTGAGAACGAACAATGCCCAGGTGATCACCCGGAGCCTCAGGGAAGCGCGCGGCATTGGACCTGTGCAGGTGATCCTCGTGTCAGAGGATCTTGCGACAGGCAAGCTCGTCCACATACTCCCCGACTATTCCCTTCGCCCGGCCGAGATGTTCCTCACTTACCCTTCGACGCGCTTCATGCGGCCGATCGTGCGGGCATTCGTCGATTTCCTCGTTGAGAAATTGAGAAAGGTGGACGGGATCGACTGACTGGGCGCTCATAAGCCGATCACGCGAGAGATCGCTTAATTCCGATACAATAAAGATGGCGAGGCCCGCGGCTTGAGAAGACTTGGGCATCCGGCCATCATCGTTGCTCATACCATGACCACGAATTTCCCCGACGCTTGGCGCGCCTTAAAGTCGGACAAGGCTTTCGGAAGTTCCTCGAACGGAAAGCTATGGATCGGCGGCAGCTTAAGCCGCCCCGGTCGCACCATTGCAACCTCTTCGAGTTGGCGAGCTTCATCGTATAGCCGTTTGCCGCAAGCTTTCTCGCCGATGTGGCACCGTGTTTCCAGCGCCGATAATTTGATCTTCAAGGATGTCCTTTCATCAATATGGAGGGGTGATTACCTCGGTCGCGGTCGTTTCCGAAGATGCGCGTCTTTTTGCCGGCTTCTGAACGCGCTCATATTCTGCCGGTTAGACCAAACAGGATATCGTTGAAGGCGCTGTCAGACCGGCAGCCCGTTCTGCTTGCGGAGGCTTTTGTCGAATGCGGATTCAGGGACGAAGCGGCGCAGGAAGCTGACCTGGCGCGCCAATTTTCCCGCCGCATAGCGCCTCCTCGGCGCAAGAGCGGTCGCTGCTTTCACGACCGTGCCGGCTGCCACTTCGGGCACATCGCCCCTGTCGATCGCTTTCCGCAGAACCTCGTTCATGCCAGCGCGTGCAGAGTCATAGATGTCCAGCAACCGGTCGGGCCTTACGAGGTTCTCTTCAAATGAAGTCCGGGTATAGGCCGGCTCGACCAGGACAACCCGAATTCCGAACGGGCGCAACTCGTGATCAAGCGATTCAGAATAGCCTTCAATGGCGTGCTTGGTCGACGCATAAAGGGCGGAATAGGGAGCCGGAATGAGGCCCAGCACCGAGCTCAGATTGATGATCCTGCCGCTCTTCTGACGGCGCATTGCCGGCAGCACCGCATTGGTCATGCGAAGAACACCGAAGACATTCACGTCAAACAGCGCCTGAGCCTGTAGGGTTGAGGATTCCTCGGCGCCGCCAAACAGGCCAATGCCGGCATTGTTGACGAGCAGGTCGATGCGCCCGGCCCTGGCCAGCACCTCATCGACCAATTGCGCCACGGACGCATCATCGGTGACGTCGCAGGTCAGCATGGTAATGCCGTCGGATCGTTCGGCAACTGCGCGACGGCTTGTTCCAAATACGGAATAACCCGCCCCCTGCAGGGCTTCGGCCGTCGCGCGGCCGATGCCGGAGGATGCCCCTGTGACGAGCGCCACGCCAGGATTGTTCTTGTCCATGGAAACCATCTCTTTCTTGGTGTTGAATGAGGGGAGCGTAAAAGGCCCGCGTGCAGGCGTCAGCTATGTGCCCTTCCGGCGCTCCCGAAAGGCAGTTCCTCCGTCCAGCGGCGAAACAGTGCGCTGGCATTGACACCTCCGAAGCCGAAGCCGTTTGAGATCGCGTAGTCCATCGCCATTGGCCGGGCCTCGTTTGCGACATAGTCGATCCCCTCGCCCGCCGGATCTGGAGCGGTCAGGTTCAGCGTCGGCGGTGCCACCTGGTCCCTGAGCGCCAGGATTGCGAAAATGGCTCCAAGCCCGCCGGCCGCACCGAGCAGGTGTCCGGTCGCCGATTTCGTGCCGCTGACAGCTACGGAGAAGTTGCGCCCGAATACGCTCTTGATCGCTTCGATCTCACCGAGATCGCCCACCGGTGTGGAGGTTGCATGCGCATTGAGATGACGAACCTCGTGCGGTGAAATCCCCGCCTGGGCAATCGCGATCTCCATTGCCCGACACGCGCCGCCGCCGTCCTCTGGACCGGATGTGATGTGATGAGCGTCCGCTGTCGTGCCGTAACCGACGAGCTCGGCAAGCGGTTTCGCGCCGCGCGCCAGCGCGTGGCTCAACGCCTCGATGACCAGGATTCCCGCTCCTTCACCCATGACGAAGCCGTCCCGCGACATGTCGAAAGGACGCGAGGCTTGAGCCGGCCTGTCATTGAAGCCGGTGGAAAGAGAGCGTGCGGCAGCAAAGCCACCGAGACTGACGGTATTCATGCATGCTTCCGTTCCACCGCACACGGCGATATCGGCTTCATTGGCGTGGATAAGACGAGCGGCATCGCCGATCGCCTGGATGCCGGCCGCGCATGCCGTAACCGGCGCGCCGAGCGGGCCTTTGAAGCCATAGCGGATCGAAATGTGCCCCGCCGCGAGGTTTACCAGGAAAGACGGTACGGTGAATGGTGAAAGACGCCGGGCACCTCGCTGGTCAACCGTTCGCACCGCCTCGGTGATGGCGGGGAACCCTCCGATACCCGAGGCAATGATTGTCGCGGTGCGGAGCCCGTCCTTTTCCGAAGCAGGTTTCCATGCGGCCTGAGCGAGCGCCTCTTCTGCCGCCGCCAATGCAAAGAGAATGAAGCGGTCCACCTTGCGCTGATCCTTTGGAGCCAGAACGGTGTCGGGGGTGAAGCCGGCCTCAGGATCTTCCTCCAAGGAAGGAACCAGTCCGCCGATCTTCGCCGGCAGATCGCCCACCATATCGTCGGGAAGCCTGCGTATGCCGGAGCGACCGGCGAGCAGACGCGACCAGGATGTCTCGGCATCTGCAGCAAGGGGCGTGACAGCGCCCATGCCTGTAACAACAATCCTTCGCATCTCTTCTCCTATTCGGGGCGCATCTGCGCTGTCCGCTCCAAAGCTCGATCCTCGGGGGTATTCACGCTTCAGCCGCGACGGTCTCACGAAGATGCTGGGCCCCCGCGTCGAGAAAGGCTCGCGCCAGATCGGGGTCATTGACCACGCGCGAGAGCATCAGCGCGCCGACCATCGTGGAAAGAACGACCATGGCCTTGCGTCTGGTTTCCTCGCCGCCGTTCGCCTCACCAATCATACGGTCGAGGGTTTCGAGATACGCCTTGATTCCGGTTTCGAACGATGCCTTCACGTCCGCGCCCTGCCTGGCCGCATCCGAGCCGAGCGCGACGACCGGGCAGCCATCCATCTTTTCTTCGCGATGTTCCATGCTGAGGTAAAATGCGATCACCGCGCCAAGCGGATCATCCGGACGCGCCGCGATCGCTTCCGACCATCGGCTGGAGACACTCTCCAATGCTCGCCTCGACGCCTGCGCCGCCAAATCCTCCTTCGACGCGAACTGCTTGTAAAAAGCACCCTGGGTCAGCCCGGCACCTTTCATCAGGTCCTTGAGCCCGATGCCGTCAAATCCGTGCTCGCGGAAAAGGCGGCTTGCGACACTGATCACGGTTTGGCGGTTTTCCTCCGCCTGAACACGACTTACCCGCATCATCTGCTCCTGATTTAGATTGCATTCATAATCTATATCAGTTATAGAGTTCGAACGCAATCTATTTTTACTCCGGGACGATGGGTATGAAAATGAGGAATCGAGTGGTGCTGGCCGGCATCCTGGTCGCAGCGTCTGGGGCCGCGGCAATCGCTGCACTTACGGCCCCGGCGCAGAAAGCCTCCACCGTGCGTGATCCGAGGCAGGAATCGCCGATCGTCAGGCTGGTGACGCCAGCACCGGTGATTGGATCCGAACGTAGCTTCACGGGCATCGTGGGGGCGAGGGTGGAGAGCAATCTCGGTTTTCGCGTTCCCGGCAAGATCGTGGAACGGCTCGTGGATGTCGGCCAGGGGGTCAAAGCCGGTCGGCCGCTGATGCGGATCGATGACGCCGATCTTCGCCTCGCGCTCACTGCGAAGCGCAACGCGGTTGCCGCGGCTCGCGCGATAGTCGCTCAGGCCAAGCCGGATGAACGGCGCTACGCGAGTTTGCTCAAGGATGGCTGGATTCCCCGGCAGCGCTACGAGCAGGCGAAGGCCGCGCTGGATACGGCTGAAGCGCAACTCGCCGCCGCCGAAGCCGAAGCACGGGTTGCCGGAAACGAGGCGGCCTACGCGGTCCTTGTGGCGGACGCAGATGGAACGGTGGTCGAAACGCTTGGCGAGCCGGGGCAGGTCGTCTCCGCCGGCCAGCCGGTGGTCCGGATCGCCCAGGCCGGCCCCCGCGAAGCGGTGGTCGCGCTTCCCGAGACGATCCGACCGGCGATCGGCTCGGCGGCTGAAGCCAGCATATATGGTGGCGATGGACGCACCCATACGGCACGACTGCGACAGCTGTCGGATTCCGCCGATCCGCAGACCCGCACCTATGAGGCCCGCTATGTGCTCGACGGTGAAGCTGCGGCAGCACCCCTTGGCGCTACGGTGACCATTCGGCTTGCAAACGAGATGAGCCATCCTGAAGCTCAGGTGCCGCTGGGAGCAGTGCTCGACGATGGCGGGAAGACAGGTGTTTGGGTCCTGGACCGCACCACGTCGACCGTACAGTTTCGACCCGTCAAGCTTGTCCGTGTGACCAGCGAAACTGCTACGGTCACGGGGCTGAACCTCGGCGATCCGGTGGTTTCCCTTGGGGCGCATCTTCTGCAAGAGGGCGCGCGCGTCAGGACTGCATCCGAGAGCGGGGACAAGTGATGAGCTTCAATCTTTCCGCGATCGCCGTTCGTGAACGCGCCGTCACCCTCTTCTTCATCCTTCTGCTTGTGGCAGCCGGCGCCTACGCGTTCATCATGCTGGGGCGGGCGGAGGATCCTAATTTCACCATCAAGACCCTCACGGTCACCACGGTGTGGCCAGGCGCGACGGCGCGCGAGATGCAGGATCTCGTCGCCGAACCCTTGGAGAAGCGGCTTCAGGAGCTGAGCTGGTATGACCGGGTGGAGACGACCACGCGGCCGGGTTACACCTATATGACCGTTACGCTGAAGGATAGCACGCCGCCATCCGTTGTGCAGGAGGAGTTCTATCAGGCCCGCAAGAAGCTCGGGGATGAAGCGCGCAACCTGCCGTCCGGCGTCTACGGACCTTTCATCAATGACGAATATTCGGATGTGAGCTTCGCCCTCTATGCACTCAAGGCCGAGGGCATGCCAATGCGCGAGCTGACCCGGCAGGCCGAGGCAATCCGCCAGGACCTGCTGCACGTGCCCGGCGTCAAGAAGATCAACATCCTCGGCGAACGTCCCGAGCAGATATTCGTCGAGTTCTCCTATGCCAAGTTGGCAACGCTGGGCATATCGGCCCAGGATATCGTCGCCACCTTGCAGCGCCAGAACACCGTCACGCCCGCGGGCTCGGTTGACACACGGGGACCGCGGGTCTTCATACGGGTCGACGGCGCCTATGACAGTGTCCAGGCGATCGCCGATACGCCGATCGTTGCTACCGGACGGACGCTGAAGCTTTCCGACATCGCCGAAATCCGCCGCGGGTATGAGGATCCTCCCACCTATCTCATCCGACGCCAGGGCGAGCCCACCATCATGCTCGCTGCCGTGATGCAGGAGGGCTGGGACGGTCTCGCGCTCGGCGAGGCACTGGAGGACAGAACGGCGGCCATCGCCCGCACGCTACCGCTCGGGATGACGCTCGACAAGGTGAGCGACCAGGCGGTCAACATCACCTCGGCGGTCGACGAGTTCATGATGAAGTTCGCGATGGCGCTCGGCGTCGTGCTGCTGGTGAGCCTCGTCAGCCTCGGCTGGCGGGTCGGCATCGTCGTGGCGGCCGCCGTCCCGCTGACGCTCGCTGTCGTGTTCCTGATCATGCTGGAGACCGGCCGGTTCTTCGACCGCATCACGCTCGGCGCGCTCATCCTGGCGCTCGGCCTTCTCGTTGACGACGCCATCATCGCCATCGAGGTGATGGTGGTGAAAATGGAAGAGGGCATGGACCGCATCAAGGCCGCGGCCTATGCGTGGAGCCACACGGCGGCGCCGATGCTGTCGGGAACGCTCGTGACGATCGCCGGCTTCCTGCCCGTGGGCTTTGCACGCTCGACGGCTGGCGAATATGCCGGCAACATTTTCTGGGTCGTAGGGTTCGCCCTCATCGTCTCCTGGATCGTCGCGGTGATCTTTACGCCCTATCTCGGCGTCAAGATGCTGCCCGCGATCAAACCGGTCGCAGGTGGTCATCATGCAATCTACAACACACCGAACTACCGGCGTCTGCGGCGGCTCATCACCTTTGCCGTGCGCCATAAATTCGCAACCTGCAGTGCCGTTGCCATCGCCTTCGCGCTTTCCGTGGTCGGGATGGGCGCCGTCAAGCAGCAGTTCTTCCCGACGTCCGACCGCCCCGAGGTGCTGGTCGAGGTCCGACTGCCGGAAGGCACCAGCATCGAGACGACGACCGCCACGGTCGAGAAGCTCGAGCGCTGGCTGGACAGCCAGCCCGAGGCCGAGATCATCACCAGCTATGTCGGTCAGGGCGCTCCCCGCTTCTTCTTCGCGATGGCACCGGAGCTGCCCGATCCCGCCTTTGCCAAGATCGTCGTGCTGACTCCCGATGCCGGGACGCGCGAGGCGCTGAAGCACCGGCTCCGGGAGGCGATTTCGCAAGGGCTTGCGCCCGAGGCCCATGTACGCGTCACACAGCTTGTGTTCGGCCCTTATACACCGTTCCCGGTCGAGTTCCGGATCATGGGACCAGATCCCGTGCAGCTCTACAGCATTTCCGAGAAAGCTCTCGACGTCATGCGGGGCGTCCCGGACGTGCGGCAGGCCAACCGCGACTGGGGCAACCGCACGCCCGTGCTCCGCTTCGTCCCGGATCAGGATCGACTAAACCTCATCGGCCTCTCGCCGGCGGAAGTAGGCCAGCAGCTCCAGTTTCTCCTTACCGGTATTCCCGTCACGCAGGTTCGCGAGGACATCCGCAATGTTCCCATTGTGGCGCGCAGCGCCGGGGCTGAACGGCTGGACCCCGCGCGTCTGGCGGACTTCTCTCTGATGAGCCGGGACGGTCGGCAGATCCCGCTCGACCAGATCGGTCACGCGGAAATCCGACTGGAAGAGCCGATCCTGAAACGCCGGGATCGCACACCCGTCATTACGATCCGCTCGGATATCAACGAGGCGACCCAGCCTCCGGAGGTTTCCATGCAGATCATGTCAGCGCTTCAGCCGCTGATCGCATCGCTTCCCGCCGGCTATCGCATCGAAATGGGCGGATCGATCGAGGAGGCCGGCAAAGCCAACGCCGCGCTGGGGAAGGTCTTCCCGGTCATGATCGCCGCCACGCTGATCGTCATCATGCTTCAGGTGCGATCCTTCTCGATGATGGCCATGGTCATGTTGACCGCACCGCTCGGCCTTATCGGCGTCGTGCCGACATTGCTCGCCTTTAACCAGCCCTTCGGATTCAACGCCATTCTGGGCCTGATAGGGCTTGCCGGCATCCTGATGCGCAATACGCTGATCTTGACCGAGCAGATCAAGGAGAACCGTGCGGCCGGTCTCGACGCCTATCACGCTGTCATCGAGGCCACGGTGCAACGCACACGGCCCGTTATCCTGACTGCACTCGCAGCCGTACTCGCCTTCATTCCCCTCACGCACTCCGTCTTCTGGGGATCGATGGCCTATACGCTGATCGGCGGCACGGCGGTCGGCACAATGCTGATCCTGCTCTTCCTGCCCGCTCTCTACACCACCTGGTTCCGGATCAAGCCGACTACAGATGAGGCTCCCAAGATCGCGACTGAGCAACTGGACCTGCACACAGCGATGGCTGCCGAGTAGGGCTCTGCCAATGCCACCAGAGGCCCTCGGCTGCATCAAGCCCACGACGGCGCCGTGGACGTGCTCGGCCATATCTCCGCTGTTGAGCGCTGGCTGCAGACCAGCGTGGAAGGTCACAAGCTGAGCTTCGACGTCGTCCTCGACAGCCGTTCCGGCAAGTACGTCGCGGATACTTGCACGCGGCGTAATCGTCATCGTCGACCTGTGGCCACGGATCTATTGGCCCGGAATGTGGATACGAGGCGTTCGGCTTCAGCGCGGCTTTTTGTCAGCAGGCGATCACGGATTACCGGCACGTTCCTCTCGCAGCGCCTTGCCGACGCTATTTTGTTCTTCGCCGTCATCAGTGCGATTGAGCGTGATTGTACAGCGTATGAGAAAATTCCAGTCGGGTCCGTGCTCGATAACGAGGTGAAGATCCGATATCTCCTCGAAATAGTGCTCGACGCTCTGCGCTCCTTCGGCCGTGCGATACTCGATCACCGCTTTCCAGCGTTTTTCTCCATGCAAGGGGACGACATTGCTCATCGGCATATCCTGTCCGTCAACAACGGGGGCTAAATTGTAATGCTGGTCAGGACGACGAAGAGCAGTGTAGCCACCACGCTCAAGGCCAGAAGGAGCAGAGACCACAACATCGGGTTGGCATTCAGCCGTGCGAGGTAATGCATAGGAATTGTCCTTGCGCGAGGAGAGAGTGGTCAATGAGAAACAGTCTCGCCGTCGATTTCCCACCTTTGCAAAGTGTTGCCGATGAACTGATCCATCTTGTCGATGGGTATGCTCAGCCTGAAAGTATCGTCGGTCATGAAAGCTGCAAACAGTTCCTGTTCGCTCGTCAGACCGAACTGAAACTCCCGTACGAGAAGTGCCGCCACTCGCTCGGCGGCTAGGCTGGCGGGAACGATCCGGTTCTTCGCGCAAACGCTCGCATGGACACGCATGATCATGCTCATGTCCGCCGATGTGAGATATGATCTACTAGGATGAAGGGAGGGCATGGCGTCCTCCTTCTAAGGTTGGGGCAAGGGTACTATGGCCGCCCTCAACCGGCAGCGCCCTGAACCGAGCTGCCGACTATTTGACTTTATCAGCATAAGCGTGTGGCTGCGAGGACAATCGCCATCCTGGTAACGATTTTGACCTCCGCATGTCGTTTCCGCGTTAGATTGCTCGCGCAATCAGGTGCGTCTGTCCAGACCAGAATCGGACATCTTCATGAAACTCCTACATGGCTGTCGCCTACACTTCACGGTGCGGGTGCAGGAGCAATTGCATTGGTAATCGTTGGCTTTATCGGGGGGGGGGTAACCGGCGCCAGCGCTCGCAAGATGGCGGACGAGGCGTCGAGTGTTGCCGCGGCTTCAAGCCTGAACCTACTGCCTTGAGCGTGCGCGCGCCGATCCCAGATCAGCAGAGTTTATGACTGAACTGAAGGCCGCGAGCGGCTTCAACCGCAGGAGCATCGTGGAGAAGGCGGAGTGGAGGACTCCGCTCGGTTCCGACCAGCCCGTTTGCGAACTGGGTCAATCCTGCGAACGGGCGCTGGCCACATTCTGATTTCCGGGTCACGGTCGGCGTTGACCATCTGGCTTTGGCTTGTGGTCTCGGCCGTCCTGGCGCTTGCATGATGTTGCTGCTTGCGGGTTGACCATTCGGTTAACCTGACAAAGCTTATCGTCCCCGGCTACATTCCGGGGCGTCACATCGTCAGGAGATCGAAGAGGAACGCCGTTTTCGCGTTCTGGTTGGCAGGGATTTGGAAGGCGTCGCGAGTTCAGTCAGCCTCGCTTCGCTTTCCAGCCGGGCCTGGCGCAGTCGGGCGGTTTTTGCATCTCTTCGAGATGCTTCATCCCCTATGATCGCGCGAGCTGCATGATCGGTGATGTCGGCCTTGGTTTCCGCCTTGGAAGGCCTTGGTTTGAACAGGCTCTGCTCGTCTATGGCACGGCTCATGCTGATTGTTCCCTATACCTGAAAAAGCAAAAGGCCGGGCGAACCCGGCCTCTCCTATGCGTCTCGATGATCGGTGCCAGTACATCCGTGGTCAAAGATCAGAAACGCAGTTCCGTTACGCGGCCTGAAGGTTCTCGGCCGCACTCTTGCCGTTGCGGTTGTCCTTCACGACATCGAAGGTCAGCTTCTGTCCTTCCACGATGCTCGGCAGCCCTGCGCGCTCGACGGCGCTGATGTGAACGAAAACATCGGTGCTGCCGTCATCCGGCTGAATGAAGCCAAAGCCTTTGGTCGAATTGAAGAACTTTACGGTTCCGGTAGCCATGTCTATTCCTTCACAAATCGTGGAAACGGTGCTCGCTGCGCCTAACGCACGCTGAGCGGTTCAAATCGATTTGAGAGAGGAAGATCGCGAAGGGCGCAAAACGCCGGAAACAACGTTCGACAAGCAAGATCGATAGGTTAGATATGGGCGACAATGGTGTTCGAAACAAGGCCTTTCAGGAAATAAATCCAGACCACGAATTCACGACATGGTCCGCATATCTCTCTCTCTCTCAATCCAGTTCGGCAGGGCCAATGCGATAAAGGGTGAACCGCGCCGGGTTTGCCGGAGGCTGTTTGGTCTAAGTTATGCAGCCATGGCTGGTTCGTCCAGCATGGCGTAGTACTGCTCCTCGGCTTCGG
>NZ_JACHWN010000011.1 GCF_014191375.1 Mesorhizobium sp. RMAD-H1 | reverse complement strand
GTCGATATGGGAGTAGGTGCGTCTCATTGCGTTTTCCTTGCGACTGATAACCCATTGGTATCATTCGCAAGTCGCACTTCATCCTTGAACCCACCCTCCATACGCATGACGATCGCATAATGTACATTATGGAACTGACTTCATGAGCGCGCGAGTGCTCTTTCAGTGCCTTATCGCGATGGTCGCTGCCGCTCCGGCCATGAACGCGGCCGCAGTTCTGTTCAACATTTTCAACGCACGAGGGGCCTGCAACAACAGACGCGCCCTGGCGGCAAGCGCCAGATAAGGCACCAGCACCACGAGCAGAACGATCACCGTGCAGATCACCAGAATGCCATAGTCGAAAAAGGTCAAAGTCTGCAGATCGACCAGCGTCGGGGTGAGCGCCAGGTAAAAGATCATGGTCTTCGGGTTGCCGAGGGTTACGAGCAGGCCGGCGAGAAAACTGGAAAGAGCACCACCCTTCGCCTTTTTTGCCTCGATCTTCTCGGCTGTGATTCCTGATGTCCAGAAAGTCCATGCGAGCCACACGAGGTAAGCCACGCCCAGCCATTTCAGGATCAGAAATGCAGTACCGAATGCCTGTGCAAGCAAGGCGAGGCCGGAAACCACGGCTGTGAGGTAAGTGAGGTCTCCTAAAACCAGGCCGAGAGCCATGAAGAGCGACGAGCGGAAGCCCGAGCCGAGCGCGCGCGCCACAAGGGCCGTCACGCCCGGGCCCGGTATGGCCGCAGCCAGGGCCAGAGCGCCGCTATAAGCGACCAATCCTGCAAGAGTCATCCTTCACTCCCCTCGCCTCGCGATTCCGCGGATCGTCTCCGCTTGGACCTCAAATGCCTCGGTCGGCGCTGTCTGTAAAGGCACGACAGTGAAAGTGAAGCGGGAAAGTTTGACGACCGTCAGCACTGCTCGTCGCGAAAACCGAAAGACGGCGGGTTCGGGCTGGAGCTTATGACCGCCCGCGGCATCATCCGGCGAACTGACGGCGATATCGTGCTGGCGAACGGCCTTCAGGGGGACTGCAGGTCCGACTGCCCGCCCGGCCTGCAGTGCCAATTGGGCTTCGGACGACAGAGGATTACCAAGCGGTTCGGTAGATCTGCAGTATATCGTTTTCCGACAGGTCGACCGGATTCCAATCCAGAAGCCGGCGGATGGCGTGTGCCTCCCGGGCCATGGCGGGAAGATCCTCTTCCGGCACACCATGGGCGCGCAGCCGCATATCGAGGCCGAGGCTCTCGCAGAATGCCAGGGCGCCTTGCCTGATCTCCTCGGCCGTTGAACCAGCAAAGCCGAGCGCCTTTGCGGTCAGTGCGGTCTTTTCCGGCTGGGCTGCCGCGTTTGCAGCGAGCACATGTGGAAAAATCAGAGCATTGGCGATGCCATGCGCAATTTTGTGCCGGGTTCCAAGGGGATAGGCGATGGCGTGACCCGCCGTGGTGTTGACCGGGCCGAGGCAGACGCCACCGTAAAACGAGGCAAGCGCCAATGCCGAGCGGGCCTCCATATCTCCGCCGTTGTCAACGGCGCGCTTCAGATTGGCGCCGACGAGCTCTATCCCACGCAAGGCATAGTCATCGACCAGCGGATGGGAGCGCCTGGAGGTAAAGGCTTCAACGCAATGCGCCAGCGCATCGACACCGGTGGCTGCCGTGATGAAAGGCGGGACGGTTGCGGTCAGTTCCGGATCGATGATCGCGATATCGGCGAGCATGTGGAGGCTTTCGGTCGCGATCTTGTTCCGCGTCTCCGGATCGGTGATGAGCGCCCTGGTGCCGACTTCGGAGCCGGTACCGGCCGTGGTCGGGATCTGCGCCAGGCCGAGGGTTCGTGATGGCGCCCGGTGCGGCCCGGAGATGGCGTGAAGATCTTTGCCGCTTCCCGCCATCACGGCAACAAGCTTGGCCAGATCCATGGCAGAGCCACCACCGAAGCCGATGACAACATCCGCACACGCGGCTTCGGCCGCCGTAACCGCCTGCTTGAGATTGGCAATATCCGGCTCCGGCTTCACCGTGCCAAAGCAGGTGGCATTTGCCAACCCCAGAACCGACAGACGGGCGGCATTGACCACATCGGCAATGACGAACGGACGCGTAAAGCCGCGGTTCACAACCCATTCCCCGAGCTTTGGCAAGACGCCAATGCCGAAATGGAGAATTGGCGGGCGTTGCATTTCCAGCGGGTGTGTCAGGGCGAGCATGGTTCCGTCTCCGAAAAGGCGTGCCGGCGGGCACGAATACATGGGGAGAGCGTCTTCAGCCGAGGGACAAGCATGATGAACTTGTCTGATCCTCTCCCACATCGACGCGATGGATACGGGAGAGTTTGCCTATTTGTCAATTTATAAACGGTGCTCTTTTGAACAGGGAAAAATTCGACGGCAAGGACATTTCGTCGCGATAGCCTGTAGAAAATGCATTGATATCATGATGTTAGATAAATTAATTATTCCGCATTCTGCCGGCTTGCATGCAATTTCCGCCGAAATCATTGCATATGACCGTTGCTAAGTTGACATATTTACCATTTCCTACCATGATGCGATGAGCCGCTGCAGGAGCCCGGGTATGGCGGTCACGCGGAGGCCGGAGGAACTATGCGAAAAATCGGAAGCGATGTGATAATCGGCGGCGGCCTTCTGGTATTTTCCGCCTTTGCTGCATGGAGAACCCTCTATATCAAGGGGCAAAGCACCGGCACGATCGCCGGACCATCATTTCTGCCGTGGCTGATGATTGGTGCCGTCATCGTTCTTTCGCTGATGCTGATCCTGCGGGGACGCCGGACGGCGGTCCTCATCCCGGAAGCGGGCCCCAATCCCACCGCCGATGACCGGAATGCAACGATCAAGCGCCGCAATCTTTGGCGCATCGGCATCTTTGCCTTGATGCTCATAGCCTATTCCGCGGCCTTCATGCCACTCGGCTATCTGCCGGCAACGCTTCTGGTATTCATCGCCGGTATGCTGCTCATGGGCGAGCGGTCCCCTTTAAAATTCCTGGTCCTGCCGGTCCTGATTACCGGAGCGGTATGGTTCGGATTTACCCGTCTTCTGCAGGTCTGGCTGCCATAATCAGATATCTTTACAAATCAGTCTCTGTGGAGGAGCAAACAATGATCCCGAGGAGGAAACCCATGAAGAAGCGCATCATCATGATGGCGGCCCTGATCGGCTCGCTGACGGCAACTGCGGCCTATGCCTTTCCGGACCGGCCGATCCAGATCGTCGTGCCCTATTCGGCCGGCGGCGGTACCGATCTGTCCATGCGGCTCCTGGCCGAGAGCATGCAGCGCCATATTCCGGGCGCAACCGTGATCGTACGCAATCAGCCGGGCGGCGGTGGCGCGATCGGCACGTCGGCCATCATTCATGCCCGTCCGGACGGTTATACGGTGGGTGCCGGCGCGCAGGGTCCATTGGCTCTTCTGCCGCATCTGGGCAGCACCGACTACACCATCGACGATATCGAATTCATTGGTTTGGTCGGACGCAATCTCCAGGTGATGGTCGCCTGCAAGGATGCGCCTTTCTCCGATTTCGATAGCTTCATGGCTTTTGCCAAGGAGAAGGCGCCGCAGATCGGCAATTCCGGTGCCGGCGGTGCAAACCATATCTCGACCGAAGCCTTTGCCAAGGCGGCTGGCATCAAGGTGGAATCCGTTCCCTTCGGCGGCTCGTCCGAAGCCATGGCGGCCTGCGCCGGCGGTCATATCCAGGCGATGGTAGCCTCGCCGGCAGAGGCGCTCGAGCAGGTTAAGGCCGGCACGGTCAAGCCGCTGTTCGTCGAGGAGGAAGGTCGCATCGATCTCTTCCCCGATACGCCGAGCGCCAAGGAGAAAGGCATCGATTTCACCTGGTCGTCCTGGAAAGGCATCATCGCGCCCAAGGGCATTCCGGAAGAAAACCTCAAAATTCTGCGCGACGGTGTGAAAGCCGCCGTCGAGGACGAGGAATTCCAAAAGAAAATGAAGGATCTGGGTGAATTCGTCCAGTATGAGGATGCGGAAGCCTTCAAGGAGCGCGCCAAGCGCGACAGCGACACCGCGGAAGCCGTGATCAAGGATCTCGGCATGTATCAGATGAACAAGTAGGCAACACGCATAACCCGTTGCTTCAGCATGGCGGGGCGGCGATCGTGGCCGCCCTGGTTTCCAGTTCAAAGAGTTCAACGTCATGGACTATCTCGCCTATCTCCTTCCCTTGTTTCAGCCGCAGGTTCTCTGGGCGATTGCCCTCGGCACGCTGGGCGGGATCGTCATTGGCGCCCTCCCCGGCCTGACAGCGACCATGGGCGTGGCGCTCCTGATCCCCATGACCTTCGGCATGGCGCCAGTCATGGGCATCAACATGCTGATCGGCATCTATATCGGCGGCATCTATGGCGGCTGCATTTCAGCTATTTTGCTGCGCACGCCCGGCACGCCCGCCTCGGCCGCAACCGTGCTTGACGGATATCCGATGGCGACCAGGGGCGAAGCCGGCAAGGCACTGGGAATGGCGACGATCGCCTCGACCATCGGAATGCTCTTTGCGTCGATTGTTCTTGCGACCCTTGCGCCGCAACTCGCCAGCATCGCGCTGAAGTTCGGCGCGCCGGAATATTTCGCCTTGGCGCTCTTCGGCCTCACCATCATCGCTTCCCTCTCCGGCGATATATTGAAAGGCGCTATTTCCGGCTGCCTCGGTGTGCTGATCGCCTGCGTCGGCGCCGACCCGATCTCTGGCGTGCTGCGCTACACTTTCGGCATTTCCGGCTTCGCCTCCGGCTTCTCCTTTACCCCGGCGCTGATCGGCCTCTTTGCGCTTTCGGAGGTCTTCACGCAGCTTGAGCGTCTTGGCAGAGCGGAGGAGGCCCCGGCAAAGGTATCCGGGCGTTGGCCGTCCTGGCAGGACATGCGCGAAAGCGCGAATGCACTTGTCCGTGGATCCTTCATCGGAACCATCATCGGCATCATACCCGGCACGGGCTCGGGTACCGCCTCCTGGATTGCCTATAACGAAGCCAGGCGGACGTCGAAGACGCCGGAACGCTTCGGCACCGGCTATGCACCCGGGGTTGCCGCGACAGAAAGCGCCAACAATGCCGTCTGCGCTGCCGCGCTCATCCCGCTCCTGGCGCTCGGCATTCCCGGCGATGTCGTCACCGCCGTGCTGATGGGCGGGCTGATGATCCAGGGGCTGGCGCCCGGACCCATGCTCTTCGAGACGCGGCCGGACATCATCGTCGGTATCTTCGGCGGCACCTTCCTGGCCACGATCTTCATGTTCGTCTTCGGCATGCTGCTCATCCCGATCGCCTCCAGAATCCTGCTCGTGCCGCGCCGCATCCTCACCATGTCGATCGTCGTCTTCTGCTTCATCGGCTCCTTCGCCATCAATCTCAACCCCGTCGATCTCTATACGATGGTCGGATTCGGGATCCTGGGCTGGGGCATGCAGAAGTACGGCTTTTCACAAGCCGCATTGTGCATCGCGCTTATTCTTGGCCCCCTTCTGGAAGCCAATCTGAGACGCGGGCTGCTGCAGACCGGCGACGATGTGATCGCCTTCCTTTCAGGGCCGATCACGCTGCTCTTCCTCGGGCTTTCGGTGATCTCGCTCGCCCTCCCCTATCTGCAAGCCCGCCGCGCCAATCGCGTCACGGCCTGAATACCCATGGAGTAATCATGACCAAATCGGCTTACGTCGCCCTCGTCACGTGTTTCAACGAGGATGAGACCATTAATTTCGAGGCGACGCGCGCGCAGGTCCGCCGTCAGATCGCGGCAGGGAACAACATTCTGTGCGCCGGCACCAATGGCGATTTCACCGCCCTCACCTTCGAGGAGAAGGTTCGCCTGACGGAAGAGGTCGTTGATGAGGTCGCAGGCCGGGTCAAGGTGATCGTCAATGCCGGCACGCCAGCAACCTTCGAAACGCTGAAGCTTGCCCGCGAATTCGACCGGATCGGTGTCGACGGCATCGCCGTCATCACGCCGTTTTTCATCGCCTGCACGCAGGAAGGCCTGATCCGGCATTTCACCACCGTTGCGGACGCCGTGAAAACCCCGATCTACCTCTATGACATCCCGGCGCGCACGCAGAACCATATCGAACCGGAAACGGCGCGGATTCTCGCCGCCCATGGCAATATCGCCGGCATCAAGGATTCCGGCGGCTCGCAGGATACGCTCGCCGCCTATATGGCCGTCGGCCGCGAGGTGGAAGGGTTCGACGTCTATTCCGGCCCCGACCACCTGGTGTTGTGGTCAATGGAAAATGGCGCGGCGGGTTGCATCTCCGGCCTCGGCAATGTGCTGCCGGACGTGCTGGCCGGCATCGTCAATGCCTATAACAGCGGCGATTTGGACGAGGCGCGGCGTTGCCAGGAGATCTACACCAATTTCCGCACCGATCTCTATGCCCTCGGCTTCCCCCCTGCCCTGGTGAAACGCTCGCTCTACCTGATGGATAATTCGGTCGGGGCAAGCCGCCAGCCGGCGCTGCTGCCCAATCCGGAGCAGGATGGCAGGATCCTCGACATTCTCAAGAAATACGGGCGTGCATGATGACGGTGATCCTGACCTCATCGCCGGGGTTCGGCAAATACGGCCGGGTGCCGCAGAAGCTGCAGGAGCTGGGCTGGGAGCTGATACGCTGCGTCGACACCAGCAAGCCCGACGGCGGGGTTTCCGACCACATCGCCCGCGCCGATTACATGGTCGCCGGCCTCGTTCCGGTGACGGCCGCCATGCTGGAGAACGCCACCAGGCTGAAAGCGGTTCTCAAACACGGGGTTGGCGTCGACAATATCGACATCCCGGCCTGCACAGCGCGCGGCCTGCCCGTCGCCAACACGCCCGGCGCCAATGCCGATGCCGTCGCCGAGCTCGCGATCGGCATGATGCTCTGCCTCGCACGCAACATCCCTGCCGGCCATGCGAGCGTCATAGCGGGCGGTTGGGACCGCAAGGTCGGCACGCAGATCTGCGGCAAGGTGCTCGGCATTGTCGGCCTCGGTAATATCGGCCGGTCGCTCGCCCGCATGGCGCGTGGACTGGGCATGCAGGTCATTGCCACCGATCCTTATGCCGATAAGGCCTTTGCCGCGGCAAACAAGATCGAACTCGTCGAACTCGATGATCTCCTCTCCCGCGCCGATTATATATCGCTGCATGTTTTCGGCGGTGCCGGCAACGCATCGTTGATCAATGCCGGGAAACTGGCGCTGATGAAGCCGACCGCCTGCCTGCTCAATCTGGCTCGCGGCGAGGTGGTTGATCTCGATGCTCTGTCGGTGGCCCTTCACGAAAACCGGCTGGGCGGCGCGGCAATCGACGCCTATGTCAGCGAGCCCCCGGATATCTCCCATCCGATCTTTTCTCACCCCCGCGTCGTCTTCATGCCGCATTCCGGCGCCGACACGCTGGAGGCGGTCGAAAATGTCGGGCTGATGAATATCGCCGATATCGAGGAGCTGATGGCCGGTGGCCGGCCGCGCCGCGTTCTCAATCCGGAAGTCTTTGGGGGGTGACGATGGATCGTCTGGCGGTTGCCGAGCTTACCGATTTTGCAAGGGCGTTGTTCACCACCGCCGGGCTGGCGCAGGATAAGGCCGAAGCCGTTGCGACCTATCTGGTCGAGGCCGACGCGATGGGGCACACGACCCACGGCCTGGCGCTCGCACCATGGTATCTGCAAAGCATCGCCGAAGGCATTATGACCAGGGATGGCGAGCCGGAGGTGCTGTCCGATAAGGGAGCGGCGATCTGCTGGCGCGGCAGGCGGTTGCCGGGGGCCTGGCTGACCTCGCAAGGGGTGAAGCTCGCCTGCGCCCGTGCCCGCGAATATGGCACGGCAACGCTCGTCATCGGCGACAGCCACCATATCGGCGCGCTGGCCGCCTATCTCTCACTCGCCACCGATCAGGGGCTGATGGTCTCCATCGCCTCCTCGTCACCCTCCGGCGCGCAGGTCGCTCCTTTTGGCGGCACCACCGGCGTTTTCACGCCCGATCCGGTCGCCTATGGCATTCCGACGCCCGATGAACCGATCCTCATCGATATCTCGGCGTCGATCACTACCGTCAATATGGCGCAGCGGATGATCCGCGAAGGGCGGCGCTATGATGCGGACTGGCTGATGGAAGCCGACGGATCCCCAACCAGCGATCCCCATGCCGTAACCCGCGGGGGTACGCTGCTGCCCACCGGCGGCCGCGATCATGGGCAGAAAGGGTACGGCATGGCGCTCTCGGTCGAAGCAATCACGCAAGGACTCGCGGGATACGGCCGGGCGGATTCCCCAAAGGGCACGAACGCTGCTGTGACCATTACCGTTTACGATCCGGCGGCCTTCGGCGGTCATGACGCCTTTCTCAGACAGACCGGCTGGCTGGTCAAGGCTTGCCGGGCCTCCACACCGCTTCCGGGCGGCGCGCCGGTCCGGCTCCCCGGCCAGGCAGCTCTCGCCCGCAAGCGCGAAGCTGCAGCCAAAGGGGTGAAACTCTACCCCGGCATCCTGCCCGGGCTGCTTGCCGAAGCGGAAAGATTAGGCGTCACGCCGCCGAAGGCGATCATCCCCGCCTGAGATCGAGAAGCGAGCCGCCGAACAGACGCTCACGCGAATGGACGAGATGATCGTGCATCAGGCGCCGCGCGGCATCGCTATCCCGGTCACGGATCGCGGCAAAAATCGCGCTGTGTTCGTTGAAAACCTCGTGCAGGCCCTTGGGGCCGTCGGACATCAAGGATTTGCCGTGCATTTTCATGCCGACCGCGATGTGCTCGCGCAGGGCCCGCATCGATGCCTCGAAGTAGTGATTGCCGGTCGCGGTCGTAACAGCCAGATGAAACGCGAAATCGGCATCCTCGCGATGCTGGTGCGAAAGTGTGGCCGCATCCATCAGCCTCAGCGCACCCTCCATCGCCGCAACATCGTCCTCGCTGCGCCGTTCGGCGGCAAGGCCCGCGGCTTCCGTCTCCAGATTGATGCGGAATTCGTAGCAGCGCTGGATATCGGCGATCGTCTCCACCTTGGCGAAGCCGAGCGCGTGGCCCTGCGGCGCCCGGACATAGCTGCCGGCGCCCTGCCTGGAATAGACCAGACCCTCGCTGCGCAGCCGCTCGAGCGCGGTGCGCAAGACTGGGCGCGAGACGCCGAACTCCTCGCTCAGATGCAGTTCAGGCGGGAGCTTGGAATTGGTCGGATAATCGCCATTGGAGATGCGCGCGTAGAGCATGTGATAGACGCGCTCGGCCAGCGCCGGCTTGGAACGCGAGCGACCATTCTTTCCTGCGTCTTCTGACGAATTGCCAACCGGCATGAGAACTCCTCCTTTGATCAGTCTATCCCGCAGGATTCCATAAAATCAATGCCTTCCGCGATATCGGCAAAACAATCCACGTCTCCATATCCCCCTGATTTGGTAGCGATCAGCACTCTTTTGTCATCAATTTCGATCATTCCGGCGGGAACGCCCGGCAAAAGCTCTCCTTCCAGCTCGATAATGCCGCTGCCGGCGCTGGCGAGGATCGCATCTGCCGTCTCGCCACCGCAGCACAGAAGCGATTCAACGCCCCGATCGAGGAACCTGCGAACGGTTCCGGAGAAGTTTCGGTTGGCCTGATCACCGCTGATCATTTCGTGCGACGGCAGCATCTGCAGAACGGTTATGGCTGCCCCGTCCTGCATGTCAGCTGCTGTGACACCGTTCGGAGCACCAATCCACGCCGGATCTGCCTTTTTCCTGAGCCGCGCGATCTGACCGAGCGTGATCGGATCACGCGAACCGATCGCCAATAGCGCCGGTGCGCGAAGATGTGGCGCGGCTCGAGCAAAATCCTCAGGGGCGAGCGCCCGCGCCAGCGCTCCACTCAAGCCGGCCGCGCCGACCAGCATGTCGGTCGGCCCGACAGAGGACACGATCCGTTCCAGGTCCTTATCGCTCACTGCGTCCGCAGCCAGGACGTCCATGTCCATCGCTGGAAAAATTCCTCTAATTCCAATCGGTTCGTGCACTCCCCTGCCCCGGACCGCTCCCCCTTGCACGATGCGGTCCTGCGCGGGAATCGCCGGACAGACGACGAGACGGCCGGCGCCGCAGGCCTCTGCCGCCACAAGCGTTTCGACCCGAACATGCCCTTTCATCCGGGAATCGATCTTCTTGAAGATCTGGCGCGGCATGCCGATGCCGACGCGAGCCGCCGAGCGCATGACCTCGGCAACCGCACTCCGGGCCGCCTCGATACTTCCCTCCCGCGAGGCTGTGGACACGGCGACTATCTCCGCCTGGCGCGCCAATGCAGCATCCAGATATCTCGGACGGCAGGCGATGACGGTTCTCAGGCCGAGCACGGCAAAAGGCGCGGCGCTGTCGAGAGCCCCGGTCAGGTCGTCGGCTATGATCAGGAGCTTCGTCATAAAGCTGAATCCTCATGCACCACGCTATCAGTCATTATATGGACAAATTTTTTGAAATTACAGTGTCTGTCCTGCGATAGTGGCGAAAATTTCCAATGAAATCATTGAATTTCTCCAGGCTGCAAGGTTGACATTTTGTAAAATAATGATGCAAATAACCCGACCGAAAAGCTGGAGAAATGTCATGACAACGCCGTCCGCCGACAAGCCCTTCGTGATCACCATGGGCGACCCTTCGGGCGTCGGGGCAGAGATCTCGGTGAAAGCGCTGGCAAGTCTGCCGGCCGGCGAGCGCGCCAATTATGCGATTATCGGCGACCTGCCGACCTTGGAGCGGGCGCGCGCGGCCTGCGCTGTCGATCTGCCGTTCGACACGTCGGCCGGAGCCGTCAAGGTGATCCATGTACCGGTGGAGGGCCTGCCGGAAGAATTCGGCATTCTTTCCCCACGCTGCGGCGAAGCTTCATTCCAGTACATCAAGAAAGCCGTCGACCTTGCCAGCGCCGGCAATGCCGCAGGCATCATCACCGCCCCGATCAACAAGGAAGCGCTGAACGCGGCCGGGCATCATTATGACGGCCACACCGGCATGCTGGCGCATCTGACGGGCTGCAAATCCTCCTGGATGCTGCTTGCCTCCGAGCGGCTGAACACGATCCATGTATCGACCCATGTTTCACTGAAGGAGGCGATCGACCGCGCAACGCCGGAGCGCGTCGCCGAGACGATCCGCATCGGCCACAAACATTTCAGGCGCATGGGCATCGAAAACCCGCGCATCGCGGTTGCCGGCGTCAATCCGCATTGCGGTGAAAACGGTCTTTTCGGACGTGAAGACGATCTGCAGATCGCACCCGGCGTGGCAATGGCTAGGGCGGAGGGGATCAACGTCGTCGGGCCGATTTCCGCCGACACGGTCTATCACCGCGCCTATCACGGCGCTTTCGACCTGGTGGTCGCGCAATATCATGACCAAGGCCATATCCCGGTCAAGCTCGTCGCCTTCGACACGGCCGTAAACGTCTCGCTCGGCCTGCCGATCGACCGGGTTTCGGTCGATCACGGCACGGCTTTCGACATTGCCGGCAAGGGGCTTGCCAACCACGTCAACATGCTTTCGGCGCTTGAATATGCACGCCGTCTCAAAGGCTGAGACTGGAAATCGGTCACGGGTGTCGGGCACAAGCGGTCGTACATTTCAGCGTTCGCCCACGCAATTGCCGTAATGCGTAATGGTGGCATCGAACGTATTTTTAGTCGGCCGTTCGGCTTAGGCCTCTTCCGAGGTCATTTCTTTTGCCAGTTCGACAATCATCGAACGCAACCACCTGTGGGCCGGGTCGTGACGGTAGCGAACGTGCCAAGCCATCTGTACAGGAAAAGTTCCGAGATCGACCGGAGTGGGTAGTACCTTCAGGCGAGGATCCCGCTCAAGGCTCCGGCAGATAAGGCTCGGCAATGTTGCGCAGTAGTCTGTCACGGCAAGCATCTCAGGCACGGCAAGGAAGTGCGTGACAGAAACGGCAACCTCCCGCTTAAGGTTTTGCTGCCCCAGTGCCTGGAAAAGGCCGGCCCGCAACCGGCCCGGTGGAAGGACATTGACGTGCTTGAGCCGCTCATACTGTTCTCGGGAAATACGATCCCGAATGTCGGGATGATCCTTGCGCACCACGCAGGCGAGCCCATCATCCATAAGATGCTGGACGATAAGATTGTCCGGCGGATCGACAATCCGGCCGAGCACCATGGCTGTGGTGCCGGAATTGACGCCGGTCTCGGCGAGGTCATTGCCAAATGCCACCATGCGGAGCTTAATACCCGGCGCTAGCGCACGCGTCCTCGCGACGAGGGCCGGCATCAACACCAGCTCTACGTAACTGTTGGGCGCAAGCGTGAACAGTCGTTCGGCATTTGCTGGCTGAAACTCCTGCTGGTTCAAAATGAGATCGTCCAGTTGCATCAGCGCTGCTTCGATTGTTGGAGCGATCTCCTCCGCCAGCTGCGTCGGCTTTATGCCGTATCTTTCCCGGATGAACAGCGGATCCCGCAGAGTATCGCGCAGGCGGTTCAACGAATTGGACAATGCCGGCTGGGTAATGCCCAGTCGGGCTGCCGCCCGTGTCACGCTCCGCTCCTCCATCAGAGCCAGAAAAACCGGGAGCAGGTTCAGATCGTATTTCATCAAGATATAATCTCATATGAATATCTGAAATCAAAGAAATAAATTTCTGAAATATATCGGCAAACGCCATTATTGGCTCCTCGAAAAGCCGCCGGGGGCTGATCGAACTCCAAATCAAACCGCCTGCGACCCTCGATGGCGCGGCGTCACCTGACGAAAGGATGCAAACGATGAAAGTGCTCATGGTACTCACCTCTCACGACACTCTCGGAGACACAGGCAAGAAGACCGGCTTCTGGCTCGAAGAGCTCGCAACACCGTACTACGTCTTCAAGGACGCCGGTGCCAGGATTACTCTCGCCTCGCCGAAAGGCGGCCAACCGCCTCTCGACCCGAAGAGCGACGAGCCGATGTTCCAGACAGACCTCACGCGGCGCTTCAACACTGATGAGGCTGCCAAGGCGCAGCTCGCACAATCCGTGCGCCTGGACAGCGTCGACCAGAAGGACTTCGATACCGTCTTCTATCCTGGCGGCCACGGCCCTTTGTGGGATCTGGCCGAAGATCCGAATTCGATCAAGCTGATCCAATCCTTCATCACAGCCGGCAAGCCGATCGCTCTCGTTTGCCATGCGCCGGGCGTCCTTCATCGGGTGACCAATCCCGATGGCACTCCGTTCGTTCAAGGCCGCCATGTCACCGGCTTCACCAACTCTGAGGAAGAGGCTGTCGGTCTCACGAAGGTGGTGCCGTTCCTGGTCGAGGACGAGCTCATCAGCCTCGGCGCGGTCTTCTCCAAGGTCAAGGACTGGGGCGTGCACACAGTCGTCGATGGCCAGCTCATCACCGGTCAGAACCCGGCATCGTCGGGTGAAGCGGCGGAGGCTCTTGTTGCTGTTTTGCGCCAAATGAAGACCAAGACCGCCTGAACGGACTGAGGCATGGTAATCTGCCCACGGCCGACGTCGGCAGATCACCTTCGGAGGCGGGAGTCTGTCCGCGCCTCACTTGGCTTCTTGAGCGATGCTGCCGGTCGCGTGGCGGCGATGATGAATCGCCTTGATTATCAGGGCGAGGATTGCGAGCAGCGCGCCAAGAACGCAGACGCCATGCCACTGGCCATAGCGCCAAGCGATCGTGGCCATCGCAGATCCTGCAGAGCCGCCGATAAAGATGCCGGTCATGAAAACCGTGTTGAGCCGGCTGCGGGCCTCGCCGTCGAGCGCATAGATGATGTGCTGGTTCGATACCATTGCGCTTTGAATGCCGAAATCGAGAATGATCACCCCCGCGATGAGCGCGATAAGCGACGCCGATGCACCGAACACGATCCAGGCGAGGAGCGTCGTGGCGACTCCAAGCCAGACGACGAAGTGCGGACCCCGGCGATCCGCGATCCGGCCTGCGAATGGCGCGGCGAGAATGCCGACAGCACCAATTACACCGAACAGGCCTGCGACATCGGCTCCGAGATGGAACTGCGGACTTTGCAGGTAGAGGGCGAGAATCGTCCAGAAGGCCGAGAACGAGCCGAATAGCGCCGCTTGGACCATTGTTGCCGTTCGAAGTGCGGGCTTGTGATTCCAGAAATGGGTAAGTGATCTGATGACGTTGTGATACCGCATGCGAGAAACGGCCTTGTGGTCAGGCAGGGTCGCAAACATCAGCATTGCGGCGGCAAGCGCGAGCGGCACTCCGAGCCAGAACATCTCGCGCCAGCCGGCATGCTGTCCGACGAAGCCCGATAGCGTCCGGCTGAGGAGAATACCCGAGAGAAGGCCAGCCATGAGGGTGCCGATGGTTGCGCCGCGCTTTTCCGGGACGGCAAGGGTGGCCGCGAAAGGTATGATCTGCTGGGCGACTGTGGAACCAGCCCCGACAACCAGCGAGGCGATGACAAGCCATACGGCCGAGGGGGCCATGGCGGTTGCGCCAAGGGCTGCCGCCAGCACGATGAACTGCCCGATGATGAGATTGCGCCGGTGGACGATGTCGCCGAGCGGCAGCAGGAAGAACAATCCCAGCGCATAGCCGAGCTGCGTCGCCGTCGGAATGAGCGCCGTGGCCGGCTGGTTTGAGAAATCGGCCTCGATCAGCCCCAGCATCGGCTGGTTATAGTAGATGTTGGCGACGGCGATGCCGGTTGCCGCCGCCATGGCGAAAAGGGTCGTCTTGCCGATTCCGCCGCCGGATCGCGCCTTTTGCTGCATGTCCATGTTTTTGCCTCTCATGAAGAAGGTCCGATGGCCGCTTATCTAGATTATCGGGCAATTGCGTTTTAGTGTCGGTTTGTGTCTGACCTGTATAACGGATTTCGATATAATGAACATGAATACGGAGGATATCGAGGTTTTCGCCGCGGCCGTCAGCGCCGGCAGCCTGGCGGGTGCCGCGCGCCGCCTCGGGCTGACGCCGATGGTTGCCAGCCGCCGGCTCTCCTCGCTGGAAACGTCCCTCGGCGTGAGGCTGCTGCATCGGACGACACGATCATTGTCGCTCACACCCGAAGGCGAGACATTCCTGCCCTATGCCGAGGCGCTTCTGGAGAGCAAGCGCGAAGCCATCACACGGCTGCGTTCCGAGACCGGCACGGCGTTGGGACTACTGCGCGTCTCCGCGCCCGTAGCCTTTGGGGTCAGGTTCATCGCGCCGATCATTCCGAATATCTTGGAGCAGAACCCGGAAATGCGCATCGCGCTCGACCTGACCGACAGCCTGCCGGATCTGGTGGCCACCGGCACCGATTTGGCCATCCGCATCGCCAAGCTGCGCGACAGCAGCCTGATCGCCCAGAAACTGGCTGACAATCCGCGCGTTCTGGTCGCAAGCCCCGCCTATATCGGCCGATATGGTGCTCCCGTTTCAACAAAGGATCTTCTTCGGCATATCTGCCTGCCCCTGTCGGGCGTCACTCATTGGACGTTCATTTCATCAGGCAAGGAAAGACAGATTCGCCTCAGCGCGCGCTTTTCCTCCAGCACGATCCAGGGCTGCCATGCGACCTGCCTGGCCGGCGGGGGCGTTTCCCTTCTCGCGGCCTGGAACGTGGCTGAGGATTTGAAAGCCGGACGTCTCGTGCGCATCGAACTGGAGGATGGCGCACCGGAGCCGCTCAATATCTGGGCCGTCTATCCCACGAGACGGCTGGTCCCGCAAAAGGTGCGGGTGCTCATCGCGGAACTGCGCGACGCCCTGACAGAGGCCGGGCTCTAGAAGCCCCTGTTGCTTACCCGTTCGAGAGGCGCAACGTTTCAAACAGGAACCAGGCGCGCCGTTCACCCTCGTCGATCCAGTTTTCCAGAAGGCTTGCCGTCGCCACGTCGCCATGTTCGTCACAGAGATCGTGCAGGGCACGCATGCGCGCCGCCAGAGAGGCGTTGTCTTCGCGCAATTCGGCCAGCATCTCATGCGGGTGGACGAAATCGGCATCATTGTCCTTGATCCGCTGCCGGCGCGCGATATCGCCGATGGACCGCAGCGTGCCTCCTCCCAGCTTACGGACGCGCTCCGCTAGCGGGTCCGTGATTGCGAATATCTGCTCGCCCTGCTCGTCCAGCAGAAGATGATAGTCGCGGAAATGGGGCCCGGACATGTGCCAGTGGAAATTCTTGGTCTTGAGATAAAGGGCAAACACATCGGCCAGCAGCGTCGTCGCTGCCGCGGATATCTCATGAACAGCCTCATGGCTGAGGCCGCTCGGCGTGTGCAACGCCGCCGATTGACGGGATTTGACACTCGGTTCCATCACTTGGCTCCTTTATTGGCAAAGGCGTCATGCCTCCGCTCATCTGAATTGGCAGGCTCTGTTCAGAATGTTGGAACTGTAGGGCGGGCGAAAGCCCGCGCAGATGATGATCCAGCATGACACGGACGCGGGGCAAACGCTACGCGGGCACGTCCGTTCCATGCCAATTTCCGGAGCGGGAGTATCTTATACCCTGCGCAAAAATCAAAGCGGCCGGATCGTTGTCACATAGGTCTCGAAAAAATCCGAGAATTTAGCGACGCGCATGGGGAGCTTTTCATAGGGCGGGTAATAGAGCGTCAACCAGAGCTCGGGCGGCTGCCAGTCCGCAAGGACCTGCACGAGGTGACCGGTGGCAAGCGCCTCCTCGACGATGAAGAACGGCAGAAGCGCCACGCCTTCGCCATTCTCCGCCAGCCGTGCGATCAGATCGCCATTGTTTCCCGCGAATATCCTGCCCGCCCTCACCTTCCGTGTCTTGCCGGCATGCGAAAGCTCCCAGGTTTCGGCAAGCGCCTCCTCATCATAGGCAAGGCAGGCCGCCTCATCGAGTTCGTCGGGCGTTTGCGGCGTGCCGTTGGTTGCCAGATATCCCGGAGAGGCGACCAGCATCCGCCGCACACGGCAGATCTTGCGCCATATGGTCGACTTGTCCTGCGGCGGCTCGGAAATACGCACGGCAAGATCAAAACTGTCGCTGACGATATCGATAAATCGGTCGGTCAGGGTCGCCGATACCGCTATGCCCGGATGTTCGGCGCGAAACCCGGATATCACATCCGGCAGGATCCGCTGACCGAAGGACAGGGGGGCGTTGAGCCTGATCAGTCCCGCAGCGCCCCCCTCTTCAGCCCTGACCTCTTCCGCTGCCGCGTCGAACGCCTCCAGCAGTGGCGCGACGCGCGCGGCATAGACCGCGCCTGCCGATGTGAGCGAGACCTGCCGCGTGGTCCTCAGGAGCAATTGCACCCCGAGCCTTTCCTCGAGCGCGCCAACCGCGCGGGTGACCGTCGGCGCCGTCATCGACAACTGCCGCGCCGCGGCGACGAAGCTCCGCTGCTTGGCGACTGTGAGGAATACCCGGATATCGTTGAGATCGTTCATGGGGCAACTATTGCATATTTTGCAACAATATTCTCGAAATTATTTCTATTCTCTTGAAGGAGGCAATCGCCCATTTTAGGCCATGAACAACGGCGCCAGGAGCGCCAGACAAGGAGCACTTTCCATGCTTACACAAATCAAGGGCCTGCATCACGTCACTTCCCTCGCCGCCAACGCCCAGGAGAACAGCGATTTCTTCACGAAGACGCTGGGCCTCAGGCGGGTCAAGAAAACGGTCAATTTCGATGCGCCGGAAGTCTACCACCTCTATTACGGCGACCAAACCGGCACACCCGGCACGGTCATGACCTATTTTCCCTTTCCGCATATTGCAGCGGGCCGCCCGGGCACCGGCGAAGTCGGGGAGACCTATTTCGCGATCCCTAAGGGATCGCTCGCCTACTGGAAGGACCGGCTGGGCCGTCTCAGCGTGAAAGGGCTTCAGGAAACGCAGATTTTCGGCGAAAAGCGGCTGCGGTTCAATGGACCGGACAGGGATGCTTTCTCGCTGGTCGAGGTCGACGAGGACCACCGGGACGGCTGGCTGCAGGATGAAATCGGCGCTGCCGAGGCGATCAAGGGCTTTCATGGCGCGAGCATGCGCCTGAAGGATGCCGGAGCAACCCGCGAGCTGTTGCGTTTTATGGGGTATGAGGAGATCGAGAGCAAAGACAATTGGGCCCGATTTGCCATCAAGGGTGGCAATGGCGCCGATTACATCGATCTCGAAACCATGCCGCAGGCAGATTATGCCCGCCAGGGAGCCGGCTCGGTTCACCATATCGCCTTCGCCGTCGAAAATCGGGCGGCACAGCTCGAAGCGAGAAAAGCCCTGCTCGATACCGGCTATCAGGTCACGCCGGTGATCGATCGCGATTACTTCTGGGCGATCTACTTCCGCACGCCTGGCGGCGTGCTGTTCGAAATCGCCACCAACGAGCCCGGTTTCGACCGCGACGAGGATACCGCCCATCTCGGGCAAGCCCTGAAGCTACCCACCCGTTATGAGCCCTTCAGGGAAAAAATCGAGCAATTGCTTGAGCCGATCAAGGACTGACGGCGTTTCACGAAATAAAAACGGCGGGACCTGCCGGTCCCGTCCACTGGAGCGATGACAATGACGATCTCATCTTATGAAGCTTTGAGGAAACCTCCCGCCGCCGGGGCGCCGCTGGTATTCACCTTTCATGGCACCGGCGGCAACGAATTCCAGTTCACCAAGCTGGTCGAGCAGATCATCCCGGATGCCGGCATCGTCTCGCCCAGGGGTGATGTGTCGGAATTCGGCGCCCTCCGCTTCTTCCGGCGGAAAGGCGAAGGTGTCTATGACATGGACGATCTGGCCATGCGCACGGAAAAAATGACCGGGTTCATCGCGGCCCAGAAAGCCGAACATCTGGGGCGGCCGATTTATGCTCTGGGCTATTCAAATGGCGCCAATATACTTGCCGCAGTCCTGTTCAGGCATCCGGATCTGTTCGACCGGGCCGTGCTCATGCATCCGCTTATTCCCTGGACACCGGCACCTCAGGCCGGGCTGAAAGGCAAGCCAATCCTGATCACCGCCGGCGAACGTGATCCGATCTGCCCGCTGCCGCAGACACAGGCGCTGGCCGCCTACTTCAGTCAGCAAGAGGCCGATGTCGAATTGAGCCTGCATGCCGGCGGACACGAGATACGTCAGAACGAGTTGCAGGACCTGCAGGCCTTTCTCACGCAATAAGCCGCAGAACTGCGGTCTGATCAATAATTCACCAATGCTATGCGACACCGCACGTGAAACGTCGTGGTGGACGCTGGGAGATTTCCATGATCCTGATCCATGAGAATATGAGCCGCGGCCGGACAAAAAAGGGCTGGCTCGACAGCTATCACACCTTCTCCTTCGGCGGCTTTCAGGACCCCACGCGCATGGGCTTCGGGCCTCTTCGCGTGATCAACGAAGACTGGGTCGCACCCGGTTCGGGATTTTCCGAACATGGGCACGACAATATGGATATTCTCACCATGGTCCTTCAGGGAAGGCTTGAACACCGGGATACGATGGGCAATGTTTCGATCATCGAGCCGGGCGAGATGCAGCTCATGTCGGCCGGAACGGGCCTTCGTCATTCGGAAATGAATGCTTCGGAAAGCGAAACGGCGCATTTCCTGCAGATCTGGCTCATTCCCGAGGTTCTGAACCAGGCTCCTGACTATCAGCACATCCGCCTGCCCAGGGCTGAAGAGGCGCGCGGCTGGATGCTGATCGCCAGCGGCCATACCGGCGAGGCACCCCTTTCACTTCTCTCCGACAGCAGGATATTCATCGCCCATCCGAAAGACGGCGACAGGAGCAGTATCCCGGTTGCTGACGGACGGCTTGCCTTTGTCCAGATCGTGGAGGGGCTGGCAAAGATCGATGGCGAGGAGTTGAGAACCGGAGACGGGCTCCAGATCGCCGATATCGCAGTTCCGGAAATCGAATGGCTGACGGACGGCAAGGCCCTTCTCTTCGACATGCCACGCTGAGAGGCGGTTTTCCGTCCGGAAGCGCCCCGTCTCAGCGGCCTGAGATCAGCTTCAGCCAGGGCGACAGGTGAAAGACGCTCATCAGCGCATACATCACACTCATTCCGGCCAGCGCTGAACTCCCGTGCCCGGCGGAGCAGAGCAT
The DNA here is from genome assembly GCF_014191375.1 of Mesorhizobium sp. RMAD-H1. Lineage (GTDB taxonomy): Bacteria > Pseudomonadota > Alphaproteobacteria > Rhizobiales > Rhizobiaceae > Paramesorhizobium. The sequence continues at coordinate 138,004 of NZ_JACHWN010000011.1, read as the reverse complement.
GTCCGGCATGTCACCGCCGGGAAGACCGGTAAGCAGCGCCATGCCTGCGAAGGTCGGCGTTGCCGCCAATGACAGCCAGTAAGCAGCGGTAACAGGTACTGTGCGGTTTTTTCCGGCGGCAGGCGGAATTCCGGCAGCGAGCCTTGGTTTCGTACTATTCATTGTTGCCGGCCTCCGTTGCCGCAATGCATTAAAGGCGCGCCTTCAACCATTTCCGCATGGAGCGGCCGGGTTGAAAGCGCGTCCTTTGCTCATCCCGCCATGCGCTCATACTCGTCGCGGCGGCGCCACCATACTCCCGTCTCGTTGCGCCCCCTGGGAGCGCGGTCGAGCCACTGATACATGCCCCACAGGCTATCCAGGCCCCGCGCATAGGTGGAATAAGTGTGGTAGACGATACCGTCCTCGAGCACGAAAGCGCTCATGCCTGGCCGCTCGCGCGTATAGGTGGCCATGTCGGTTCCAGTCATTTCGGCATTATCGGCGACGGGGTTGCTCTCCCGCATCCGGCTGGAGAACCCCTCACCCTCGCGCGCCGATTGCCATGCCGGCTCGCGGCGGTAGTTGTATTCAATGCCGCCACCGCGCTGTTGTTCCTCCGTGAAAGAGACATTGAAATCGAAATTGAAGTTGCCTCCGGTCGACGACGCCCAGGGAAAGCTCCATCCCATACGCTTCCTGTAAGCCTGCAGCTTTACCAGAGGCGCACGTGATACTGCCATGAACGCGACGTCATGGTTCTCAAGATGGGGGAAGAAACCGTTGAAGCCGTCCGCTATTGTCGAGCATGTCGCACAGCCCGCCGTATAATCGGGCCCGAACATGAAATGATAAACGAGAAGCTGCGAACGGCCCCGGAAGAGATCTGCCAGAGAGACGTTCCCATCCTCGGTCTCGAACCGATATGGCTTGTCGACGACCACCCAGGGCAGATCCTGCCGCTCTTGTGCCAGTTCGTCGCTGCGCCGCGTCAGCTCCTTCTCCGCTTGGAGCAGTTTCAGCCTTGCCGCAAGCCATTCCTTGCGCGTGCCGATGCTGTGCCTGGTCATTATTCCTGTCTCCTTCTTTCGACTTTGTCGGTCACAGGGTAGAGTTAGCCGCGAAAGCCAGACGGCCGGGAGTGACAAATGTGACGGGATTTGAATGGATGCGCTGATCACCGCCGCCGCGCTGGCCCTGGCGAAGGGCGATCCGCTCGGCGCGCTGAAACGCGTTGCCCTGCGTGATGACGCGCCCGCGCTGGCGTTGCGGGGCATCGCCATGGCTCAGCTGGGCGATCTCGTCCGTGCAAAAGCGCTTCTCAAAAGCGCGGCCCACGCCTTCGGCCAGAAAGAGGCGATGGCGCGGGCACGGTGCATTGTCGCGGAGGCCGAGATCGCACTCGTCTCGCGGGACCTGACCTGGCCTCAAAGGGCGCTCGAAAAGGCGCGGGAAACACTTCAGGCCCATGGCGACCTCATGAACGCCGCCCACGCGCGCAATCTTCAGATCCGGCGCCTGCTCCTGATCGGCCGTCTTGACGAAGCCGGACGCCTGCTCGCCGGCTTCGATCCCGCGCCGCTGTCGCCTGCCCTGCGGGCCGCCCACGAGCTGATCACCGCCGGCGTGGCTATCCGGCGCCTACGGACGAAGACCGCGCACGCTGCGCTCGCCCGGGCGGAGCAGGCCGCCCGCGAGGCGGCGATCCCGGCGCTCATGGCGGAGGTCGAAAATGCGCAGCGCGTGATGAAGGCGCCGGCGGCACGCCTGATCGCACGGGGCGAGGAGCGCCCGCTCCTGCTCGATGAAGTCGAGGCGTTGCTGGCCTCTGAAACCCTCGTCATCGACGCATGCCGTCATGTGGTGCGCGTCGCAGGGGAAGCGGTCTCGCTCACCACGCGCCCGGTGCTGTTCGCGCTCGCCCGTGCGCTGGGCGAGGCCTGGCCGGAAGACGTATCGCGCGCCGCCCTCCTCGCCTATGCCTTCCGGGCGAAACAGGCCGATGAATCACACCGCGCACGGCTCAGGGTCGAAGTCGGCCGGCTCCGGGTGGAACTCAAGGAACTGGCGGAGGTGAGCGCTACGGACCGGGGTTTTGCACTCAAACCACGCCGCGCGGCCGAAATCGTGGTGCTGGCACCACCGGTGGATGAGCAACACGCGGCGGTGCTTGCCTTTCTTGCCGATGGCGAGTCCTGGTCGAGTTCGGCCCTCGCCATCGCACTCGGCACAAGCCCGCGCACCGTCCAGCGTGCTTTGGAAGCGCTTGCGGCGGCAGGCAAGGTGCAGTCGGTCGGTAGTGGCCGGGCCCGCCGCTGGATGACGCCGCTGGTGCCCGGCTTCCCGACAATCTTGTTACTCCCGGGCCCGCTGCCAGGCAGCTAGGGTTTTCATCGGTCAATGAAACCACTGAGGACAAGAAGATGAAACAATTCCAAGCCGAGATCATTCGTGAATACGGTCCTTTTCCGGGGGCAGACAATGTGGGTGGCGTCTCCTTTGACGGCCAGCACGTCTGGTTTGCATCCGGCGACAGGCTTAATGCCTTTGATCCTGAAAACGGCCAGACCGTTCGCTCGATCGATGTCGCCGCCCATGCGGGAACGGCCTTCGACGGTGAGCACCTCTACCAGATCGCCGAGGAGCATATCCTGAAGATCGATCCGAAGAGCGGCAATGTTATCGCCACGATCCCCGCGCCCGGCGCCGGCGGTGACTCGGGGCTTGCCTGGGCCGAGGGCTCTCTCTGGGTCGGACAGTACCGGGAGCGAAAAATCCATCAGATCGATCCCGAGACGGGTGCAGTGCTCCGCACCATCGAGTCCAACCGCTTCGTCACCGGTGTGACATGGCTCGACCGCGAGCTCTGGCATGCCACCTGGGAGAACGACGAAAGCGACCTGAGGCGAATAGACCCTCGGACGGGCGACGTTCTGGAAAAGATAGCCCTGCCCTCCGGCGTGGGCGTATCAGGACTGGAATCCGATGGCCGGAACCGTTTTTTCTGCGGCGGTGGAAACAGCGGCAAGGTGCGGGTCGTCCGCCGGCCGGATCGGATCCCTGCGGATAGCGATGTTTAAATCCATTATCCTGGGCGGCCGCGGCCGCCCATTCTCTTGCTATTACGGGCGGCATGTCGTCCAGCGCCAGAAAACCCCACATTGAACAGCCATTGGCAGCAACAGCCGTTCCGCAGATTTCGACCGCGAACATCTGCTCCGCGCATTGCGTAATGTTTTTCTTTCATGTAAGAAAATCCTGACGTAATGCGAACACGGCCATGATCCACTCAGAAAGATTTCTGGCACAGATACAGGCACTGGCGCATCCCGCTCGTCTCTGGATCGTGGCGCGGCTTGCCGACGGGCAGCGTGCCTATGTCAGCCAGCTCGCGCGGGAGGCAGGCATCAGCCGGCCACTCATGAAGATGCATTTGCGCAAGCTCGAGGCGGCGGGTCTGGTGGTCAGCGCCTTCGAGACCGCCGAGAGCGGCAAGGCGGCCAATTTCTACAAGATTGCGCCTTTCACCCTGTTCCTTGATCCCCAGAGTATCGCCCGGGCCGGGCCGTTCCCGGAGCCGGGCAATATCCACGCCGATGGAGAAACCGATGACTGAGGTCTCACCGCCCTTTTTCGTTCTTACAATCATCATCCTCGCGGCAATCATGGTGATCTTCGCCATGAAATACGGGGCCACCATCTATCGCAGCCGGCTCGAAGCCCGGCGCCGGAACACGACGGACGCAATGCTTGACGCGTTGCGGCAGGAGGTAAACGCCTTGACAACCCGCGTCGGCGCGATCGAGAAACTCCTGCGGGAGGTCGAATGATGCGGGGCCATGCTCTCCGCCTGCTGGCCCTTGCCGAAGCGGCGACGCTGCTCGCGCTTCTCTTCATCGCCGTACCGCTCAAGCACTTCGCCGGTATCCCCGAGGCAAGCCGCATCATGGGGCCGATCCACGGCCTGACCTTTCTGGCCTTTTCGTGGAAGGTGGTTCAAGCCTGGTCGGAAGGCCTTGTCGCAAGGCAAGACGCTGTACGGCTGCTCATCGGCGCCTGCCTGCCCTTCGGCGGAATCATCAACGAACGCTGGCTCAAGGCCAGATTGTCCAGCGACGGCGCATGATGCTCTACGAACTCCTCAAATCTGGTCATATCGTGGCTGTCATCATGTGGTTCGGCGGCATGGTGTCCACTGCCCTCCTGCTCACCTATGGCAGCGGTGGGATGGCCGCCGGCTTTCAGGCATGGGATCGAAGCGTCACCACACCGGCGATGATCGTAACCTGGGCGCTGGGGCTGACGATGGCCATCTGGTCGGACTGGTTCACCAGCGGGTGGATGAATGTGAAGCTCGTCTTCGTGCTGGCCCTGTCCGCCATTCACGGCATCCTTTCCGGTCGGCTTCGCCGCGCAGCCGCGGCAGATAATTTTGGCGAGGCCCCCGTCATTCGGCTCGCGCTGCCGGCAATGATGATCTGCCTCGGCGCGATCGTCCTGCTCGTGGTAACCAAAGCGTTCTGAGATGCCGATATGAACAGCCCCTCAACTCTGATACTCGGCCAATCCTGTCGCTGCCAGCGAAGTGGCGGGGGGCGGAGTTGAGGGCAGCATTCCTTCTCTTCGACCGATCGGGTGGATCAAAGCCGGTATTGCAAATTCCCGCTCAACAGAACCGTTGAAAATCCATTTTTCTTTCCGCCGGACAGCAAAATTTGCAGTGTTCTTCCGTTTTCACCACCAAGATCGCTGCTCAATTCTCTCAATGCATTTTTTCGAACACCTAAACTGTCCGCAAAACATTTCTCAACTTCTGAATGTCTGCGGATAGGCTCGTTTATCTGTTAACGATAAAGCATGATTTTTTCTTGTCCCGCTTCGATACGCGAACTCGTCGTGACATCTCCACCTTGCATTGCACGACCTTCGCGCAATATTTCTATAATAACATTATGATAACCTAAAACAATAAATTAATCATGAACTTGCGTGCACCGTCTTCTGTGGCGCCTTACCTGAAGAAGAAATTTCCACCTAATGGTCAGTCCTCTATCCGTTATCTGTTAACGGCCCAAGCAGTAGCAAACAGATAACGTTCTTCGAGCAATGCACTAGCGCCCTATCGCAAGATCAGACACTATCGTCTGACGGAGTCTACAAAACAATATTTGCTCATAAGCATTCCTGACGGGGCGGCACTTTTGTGCTGACTCGCGAAGGGAGGGATGGCACATTTGCGCCATCTCGCGGAGGTTGAAGCAGGCAGAGTTCAGAGGAGCCATTCATGAGAGAAGCATCCGAAATCTACGCGCTGAATAACGAGCTTCCAACCAGCCGTTTCTCAAATCGTCCACTCTACCTGCAGGTGCGCGACGCAATCGCCCAGCGGATCGTCTCAGGCGAGTGGCAGCCGCGAACGGCCATTCCCAACGAGACCGATCTGGCGCGTGAGTTCGGCGTTAGTCCTGGCACGATGCGCAAGGCATTAGATCTGGCGGAAGCGGAGCGGCTGCTCACGCGCCGGCAGGGCCGCGGCACTTTCGTGAACGATCAATCCTCCGAAGAATATGCCGCGCGCTACAGCAACATCAGAAGCCGTGACGGCAAGCGGATGGATGGGGAGGTGGAGGTGCTGAGCGTCTATGAAACGACGGTCAGCGAGAGCGAGGGAATGCGCCTGCGCCTGCGGGCGCGGGACCGTGTGCACCACATCAGGCGCGTATGGATGGAGAATGGCAGGCCCTATATGCTGGAGGATGTGGTGCTGTCTGCCAGGCTGTTTCCAGGCATCAAGACCCATGCCGAGGCATCACAGCGCCTTGCGGTGCTGGCGCAGCAATTCGGCGTCCTGCTTGGCCGCGGCGACGAACGCATCACCATCAGCAACGCGGAGCCCGACGTCGCCTCCGCATTGCATGTTGCCTCGGGAACGGCCGTGATGCGGCTCGATCGCGTGATCTATACGCTGCAAGGCGTGCCCGCCGAGTGGCGTCTCGCCCAGTGCCTCACGGACGAAGGCAGATATTATATGGCGCAGTTCAGCTAATACTGCCTCTGACCACATACGGCACGGCCAAAATCCACAGGACTGCAGGCGCTGCAGTCCTGTACCTTATCCCAAGAGGCCAGTCCGGTGCGTTACAGCGCCACCCCGGTCGTACCGTCGAAGACATAGACTTTTTCGCCGTCGGCGACAGCTTCGAAATGCGCGCCGTAGCGCGCCGGATGATCGCCGTCGACGACCGCCGTCACCTGGGCGCCGGCGAATTCAAAAAGGACATGCGTCTGCGCGCCGGTCGGCTCCACCAGAAGCGTCCGCCCCGAGACGACGCTACCCGGCCCGTTATAAGCGAAATGTTCGGGCCGCAGGCCGATCTTCACCGGCTGGCCGGTGCGGACCTTTCTTTGTGGCCCGATCCTTATGGCCGAGCCGTTGCCGAGCCTGACGGCGGGTTCGCCGTTCTCCGCATCCACCACGCCATCGAGGATGTTCATCGCCGGCGAGCCGATGAAGCCCGCGACGAACAGATTGGCTGGCTGACGGTAGAGCTCGAGCGGCGTGCCCACCTGCTCGATATGGCCCTGGTTCAACACCACGATGCGATCTGCGAGCGTCATCGCTTCGATCTGGTCATGCGTCACATAGATCGACGTCGTGCCCACTTTCTGGTGCAGCGATTTGATCTCGCTGCGCATCTGCACCCTGAGCTTGGCGTCGAGATTGGAAAGCGGCTCGTCGAACAGGAACACGGCCGGGTCGCGGACGATGGCCCGCCCCATGGCGACACGCTGGCGCTGGCCACCGGAAAGCTGGCTCGGCTTGCGCTCGAGAAGGTCTGTGAGCGCCAGCATCCGCGCCGCCTCCCCCACCCGCTTTTCGATTTCCGGCTTGGCGACGCCGGAGAGCTTCAGGTTGAAGCCCATGTTCTCGGCCACCGTCATATGCGGATAAAGCGCATAGGACTGGAACACCATGGCGATATTGCGCTCGCGCGGGGTGAGCGGGTTGACCACCTGGCCGCCGATCATCACCTCTCCGTCGGTGATCTCTTCCAGCCCGGCGATCATCCGCAGCAGCGTGGATTTTCCGCAGCCCGACGGCCCGACCAGCGCGATGAATTCACCGTCCTCGATCATAAGCGAGACGCCGTGAATGACCTCCAGCGTGCCATAGGATTTGCGAATATCTCTGAGTTCGACGGATGCCATTACGGTACTCCTCAGGCTTTCACCGCTCCGGCGGTCAGGCCGGCGATGATGTGCTTCTGGGCGATGAAGAAGACGATGACAGTCGGCAGGATCGTCAGCGTGATGAAGGCGAGCACGAGCTGCCATTGCGTGCCGAACTCGCCACGATAGACCATGATGCCTAGCGGCCAGGGATATTTCGTCTCCGAGTTCAGCATGATCAGCGGCACGATATAGCTGTTCCAGCTGTTGACGAAGGAAATGATGCTGACGGTGGCGATGATCGGGCGCGAGAGCGGCAGCGAGATATGCCAGAAAAAGCGGATATAGCCGCAGCCATCGACGAAGGCCGCCTGAAACAACTCCTCCGGCAGGTTGCGGAAGTAATTGCGAAAGAGCAGGATGCTCATGCCAAGGCCGAAGGCGACCTGCGGCAGGATCACCCCCCAGTAGGTGTCGAGCAGGCCAAGGTCGCGGATGCGGATGAAGAGCGGCAGGATGGCGGTTGCCACCGGGAACATCAACCCGATCAGGAAATAATTGAGCAGATGATTGGCGCCGAAGAACTTCACATGAGCCAGCGTGAAGGCGGCCATCGCCGAGACCACCACGGTCAGGAACACGGTCATGACCGCGATGAACAGCGAATTGACCATCTGCCGCCAGTAGCGGTCGCCGAACAATATATCGACATAGTTCGACCAGAGCCATTCCCGCGGCAGGCCGAACGGGTTGACGCGCAGTTCTCCCAGCGACTTGAAGCCGCCGAGCGCGGTGGCCACCAGCGGGACGAGCACCAGTGCCGCGACGAGCGACAACGAGACATAGAGATAGAGGCGGGTGGCCGCACTCATGCGGATCGATGTGCTTTGATCAGTCATGGCGCATGAAAATCCGTTTGTAGCCGAAGGCGAGTGTGACGCAGATGACGAAGAGGACGACGCCGACCGCGCTGCCCAGGCCCACCTGCATGCGCATCACGCCATAGGTGTAGAGGAAGGTGACCATGGTCTGGGTCGAATTCAGGGGGCCGCCGCCGGTGAGCGGCATGATCAGGTCGAAAAGCTGCAGCGAGCCGATGATCGCGAAAAAGACGGAAATGCGTACGGTGGAGCCCAGCAGCGGCAGTGTGACATAGCGGAACTTCTGCCAGCCCGTCGCCCCGTCGATTTCGGCGGCTTCCAGCACGTTTTTATCCACCGCCTGGAGACCGGCGATGAAGAGCATCATGTGGAAACCGAAATATTTCCAGATAATGACGGCGAGGACGGCGTAGATGGCGAGATTCTTGTCCGCCAGCACGTAAGGCGTGGCGACGCCGAAGAAGTGGGCGATGGCGGCGAAAAGCCCGTAATCGCCATCATAGACGAAGCGCCAGATGAGCCCGGCGGCGACATCCGCCAGCACATAGGGCAGGAAGAAGATGAGCCGGAAGGTGACGACGCCCTTTATCTTGTGCGCCAGCATCATGGCGAGCCAGATCGCCAGCGGGATCTGCAACAGCAGCGAAACGAGAATGATGAGGCCGTTGTTGATCAGCGCTCGGGAGAAGGCCGCATTGTTGAAGAGCACCTCGAAATTGCGCAGACCGACAAAATCCTCGGGCGGGCCGTAACCGTTCCACCGGTAAAGGCTGTACCAGGCCGCCTCGCCCATCGGCAGGATGACGAAGAGCGTGAAAAGAAGCAGCGCCGGCGGCAGGAAGAGAATGAGCACCGGCAGGCGGCCTCTTACCGTCGGACTTTTGTAGCGGGTTTTTCCCGCGGCCGCATTGGCCGATGACGCCGTCATCATGGCGGTTACGTCGGTCATGCCTGTGTTCTCCTTGGGGGCGAGATCACTTCGTGCGATCCAGGGTTGATGGAGTCGTGAAGGCCCCTCTCCCTGGCAGGGCAGAGGGGCATTGTTCTCCATCCCGCCCCTATTCCAGCTCCAGCGCGTCCTGGATCATCTGCGAGCCCTCCTCCGGCGACATCTGCCCGGTGAGGATTTCGATGGTGACGTCGTTGACCACGCGGCCTACCGCCGGACCGAGATCCTGGTCGAAATAGTTCTGATGCCATGTGGAGGCTGCAAGCTGGTCTGCCGAGGCGCGCATCAGAGGGTCCTTGATTCCGTCTTCGGCCCCTTTGGCTGCAGGGACGATCATTCCGGCAGCGGCTTGAATACGCTCGTTTTCCTGATTGGTCAGGTAGCGCAGGAAATCCACCGCTTGCGGCGGCGCTTTCTTGGTAACGGCCCAACCATTGAGGCCGCCCAGTGTATCGGTTGCCGCACCTCTGCCGCCATTGACGACAGGGAAAGCAAAACGGCCGATATTTTCAGGCGCAAGCCCCTTCCCATCAGCAGCATGGGTGCGCTGGTTCGCCTCGGTGTTTTCGAAACTCAGAATCATGGCCGCCTTGCCATCGCCGAAGACGCCAAGCGTCTGCTGCCAGTTCGCGCCGAGATAGCCGCCCTGGAAAGGCTCTAGTTTGCCGAGTTCAGCAAGCTGTTCGCCCGCCTTGATGACCGCGGGGTCAAGGAATCCCTCTCCTTCTTTGTTCTTGGCCGCCTCGAACACCTCCTGGCCGCCATTGCGCATGACGAGATAGCTCCAGTAGAAATGCAACGGCCACTTATCGCCGCCGCCACCGGCGATAGGCGTAATGCCTGCCTCCTTCAGCGTCTTGATGGCATTGAGGAAATCATCCCAGGTCTTGATATCCTCGGCCTTCACGCCGGCCTTGTCGAAAAGCGCCTTGTTATAGAAGAAGCTGACCGTCCCCATTTTGTAGGGAACCGCATAAATTCTCTCGCCGAAGGTGAAGCCCTTCACGGCGGCCGGATTGTAGCTCTTCACCCAAGCGCCCTCATCGGCGCTCATCGCATCGGTCAGATCCATCAGGGCACCGGTTTCGGACTGCTGTTTCAACACGCCGCCACCCCAGGTGTAGAAGAAATCCGGCGCATCGTCGGACTGGAGCAAGGTCGGCAGCTTGGCTTTGAAAGCCTCGTTCTCCAGAAATTGCAGCTGAATATCCACATCCGGATGCTCAGCCTCGTATTTTGCGGCAATATCTTCCCAGACCTTCACGTAGGATGGAACGGTTTCCAGATGCAGCCATTTGACCACGGTCTCGGCCGCAGCAACGCCGCCTCCCATCAATGTGCTTGAGAGAAATGCCATGCCGGTCGCGGCGGCAAGGGCGGACAAACGTCTGGCGCGAAGGGGCGCCTTCCCATTTCCATGGATCATTGCAGTCTCCTCCCGGGGAACATCCTCACCAATTTTTCCCCAATGCGGATTAATTCAACCGACAGATTGGCGAGAGTCAATGCGAATTCTGTAATTTCTGCCAATCCGCTTGACATGATGGCCTCCTTGCCGGTTATTTAATTCGCATTCCGGCATAAATTTCGAGTCGGCAGCATCGAGAGTCTCTTAAGTACTGTTAGACCATGAAGACAGCCGACCCCGAACTCATGCGCGCGATCAATCGCTTCAACGTGCTGGACACGATCCGCCGGTATGGACCGATCTCGCGCGTGGAGATCAGCGAGCGCTCGGAGCTTTCCACCACCACCGTATCGGCGATCACCGGCGCACTGCTCGATGACGGGCTGATCCTGACGCGGCATGAGGGCGATCTGCGCAATGCGGCCGTCCGGGGTCGGCCGCGTGTCATGCTGGAATTGAACCCGCACGCCGCGCGCGTGGTCGGCGCCAAGATCGCCGCCCACTCGATGGTCTTCGTGGTCACCGATTTTTGTGGCGAAGTGCTGTCGCAGCTGACACTTCCGATCCGCGTCAACCGCCAATCGATTTCCGTCATCGCCGACCTGATCGAAGATGGCGTACGGCGCTGCGTGGTCGATGCGGCGCTGTCGCTTGGCGATATCGATTCCATCTGTATCGGCCTGCCGGGTGTTATCGAGCACCGCACGGGTTATGTCCGCTCGAGCCCGATCTTCCGTGAGACGGATGTCGATTTCGCCAGCGAGATGACAAGCCGGCTCGATGTCCCCACCATTGTCGAGAGCGACGCCCACGCGATCGCGCTTGCCCATCACTGGTTCGGCAAGGCGCGCGATCTGGACGACATGGTGCTGGTGTCGCTGGAGCAGACGCTGGGCCTTGGCGTCTTGCATCGCGGTCAGCTCTTCCGCGGTGCGGGCGGCCTCAGCCATAATCTGGGGGATCTCGTGCTGGGCATCGGCCCGCAGGATATCGTGCGGCTTTCCGCGCTGGCGGGCGAGAATGCCATTCTCGGCCAGCAGCAGGACAGCGCCGGCCGTCTCGCCGAGGCGATGCGGCTCGGGCGCGGCATGGCTATGGCGCAGACGCTGATCGCCGCCGAAGACAACACGCTGATCGCCGCCGCCACCCGCGCCGGAGAGGCGGTCGGGCTTGCCGTCGCCAATATCGTCACGCTTTTCGGACCGCCGCGCGTCATCATTGTCGGGTCGAGCCTATCGCTGGGAGAAGTCTTTCTCGACAGCCTGCGTGACGCTTACCGGCGCGCCATTCCCTCCTCGATCCGGACCGTTGCGGAACTCGTTTTCGACGAATCCGCCGATGAGACATGGGCGCAGGGGGCGGCGGTGGTGGCGCTATGCGAACTTTACGAGTCCCCCTGGGGGACGACCGGGCCCGCCCCGGCTCTTTGACGGGCATTCGCTCACATTTCACTGCTTTCAGTTCGGAGGAGACTGATGGAAAAACTCGGCATAGGGATCATCGGCTGCGGCAATATCTCGTCGGCCTATCTGAAGGCGATGGCCTCCTTCCCCATTCTCGACATTCGCGGCATCGCGGACCTGAACCGCAGCCTTGCCGATGAGCGCGCGGCGGAATTCAGCGTGCCCGCCCGCGAGGTGAGCGAACTCCTCGCCGATCCGGAGATCGAACTCATCGTCAATCTCACCGTGCCGAAGGCTCATGTGGCGGTGGCGATGCAGGCGCTGGAGGCGGGCAAGCACACCTATTCGGAAAAGCCGCTCGGCATCAATTTCGCGGAAGGCAAAAAGCTCGCGGACTTCGCCGCAGCGCGAAACCTGCGCATCGGCGCAGCGCCCGATACCTTCCTCGGCGGCTCGCACCAGACGGCGCGGGCCATCGTCGATTCCGGCGCGTTGGGTGTGCCCGTCGGCGGCACGGCAACCTTCATGTGTCCCGGCCATGAGCGCTGGCACCCGAACCCGGATTTCTATTATGAAATCGGTGGCGGCCCGATGCTCGACATGGGACCTTACTACATCACCGACCTCGTCAACCTCTTGGGGCCCGTCGCCCAGGTCGCGGGCTTCGCCATCGCGCCGCGCACGGAACGCGTCATCACCAGCCAGCCCCGCAATGGCGAGCGCATACCCGTTCATGTGCCGACCCATGTCGCTGGCGTCATGGCCTTCAGGAACGGCGCGGTGGTGCAGATCGGCATGAGCTTCGATGTCGCGGGGCACAAGCATGTGCCACTCGAAATCTACGGCACCGAGGGCACGCTCATCGTGCCGGACCCAAACCATTTCGGCGGACAGGTGGAACTTCTCAAGAAAGGCGGCAGTTTCGAAACGCGCGAAACGACCAAGCCCTATGCCGACGGCAATTACCGCTCGCTCGGCGTCGCCGACATGGCCCATGCCATCCGCTCCAATCGCCCGCATAGGGCAAACGGCAGCCTTGCCCTCCACGTGCTGGAGGTGATGGAGGCTTTTCAGAAGGCAGCGGAAACCGGCACCACCATCAGTATCACCACCGAGACCGAACGTCCCGCGCCGCTATCTGAGTCACTCGTCGATGACCGCATCGCCCGCTAATTTGGAGGAGGAATATCATGCGTGAAGCACTTATCGTCTGGGGTGGCTGGAGCGGGCACGAGCCGCAGGAATGCGCCCATATTATCCGCGACATGCTGCAGGAGGACGGCTTCAAGGTCTATCTGGAGCACTCGACCGAGGCCTTCGCCGACCCTTCGATCCACGACCTCTCGCTGATCGTGCCGATCATGACGATGTCGAAGATCGAGAAGGAGGAGGTGAAGAACCTCTCGGAAGCCGTGCAGAACGGCGTCGGCATTGCCGGCTATCACGGCGGCGCGGGCGATGCCTTCCGCGAAAGCGTCGAATACCAGTTCATCATCGGCGGCCAATGGGTCGCCCACCCCGGCAACATCATCGATTACACCGTCAACATCACCCGTCCCGACGATCCGCTGATGGAGGGGATCAGCGATTTCCCTTATAAATCAGAGCAATACTACATGCATGTCGACCCGTCGAATGAAGTGCTGGCGACGACCACCTTCAACGGCGATCACGCCTGGTGGATCGACGGCGTGGTGATGCCGGTCGTCTGGAAGCGCACGCACGGCAAGGGCCGTGTCTTCTATTCCTCGCTCGGCCATGTGGCGAGCGAATTCGACGTGCCGCAAATGCGGACCATCTTCCGCCGCGGCGCCAACTGGGCGGCGCGCTGACGGATTAAAACAGGTCCTTACCCTCCCCGTCGCCGTCGCCCCATGCGACGGCAGGGTTATCCGTCCAGGCTATACCTCCGCATCAGTTCAATGGGAAAACCTTTTTCCTGTTGACTCTCACGATGAGAAAAGGTTTTCTCATTATTCAATCGATGGAGGCTTGACTGGATCAGGAGGTTGCAAAGAAGGGGCGGATAACCATCCATGACGTTGCCGCCGCCGCTGGGGTGAGCATCTCGACGGCATCGAAGGCTCTCAACGATACCGGCCGCATGGGGGAGAAAACGCGAGAGCGCGTGAAGCGTGTCGCAAGGGAGATCGGCTTCCGGCCTAATGCGCTCGCGCGAGGGCTCTTGAGCAAGCGCAGTTTCACCATCGGCCTGTTGACCAACGACACCTATGGACGGTTCACCTTGCCTGTGATGGCCGGCGTTTCGGAGGCCCTTGTCGACCACGGCGTTTCGGTTTTCCTCTGTGCAATCGAGGACGACCCGGCCCTGGGGCAGATCCATGTCGACGCCATGCTGGACAAGCAGGTCGATGGCATCATCGCATCGGGCAAGCGGCTCGACCGGTCCCTGCCCGTCGATCTCTCGAACCTGCCGGTGCCGGTGGTCTATGCCTTTACCCAGGGGCCACCCGATAGCGTGACCCTCCGCTCCGATGATGCGCAGGGTGCGCGGCTGGCGGTAGAATGGCTCGTGAAGCTCGGGCGTCGCCGCATCGTCCATGTCACGGGACCGGAGAGCTTCTTCTCGGTGCGCGAGCGCGCCGGCGCCTATCGGGAGATCGCCGGTGACGAGGAGCCGGTGATGTATGGTGTCTGGTCCGAGGGTTGGGGCCATGAGGCGGTTGCGAAGATCTGGAGCAGGAGCGGCAAAAAACCGGATGCGATCTTCTGCGGCAACGATCAGATCGCCCGTGGTGTGATCGATGCCTTGCGCGAACGCGGCATTGGCGTGCCGGAGGACGTGGCGATCGTCGGTTTCGACAATTGGGAGATCATGGCGGCACAGACGCGCCCGCCGCTGACATCGGTGGATATGGGATTGAAGGCATTGGGGCGTGAGGCAGGCCTGACGGTCCTGGCCCTCGCGGAGGGACGTCCGGTGGAGGCCGGCGTGCGGAAGCTGCCATGCCATATCGTGGTGAGGCAGTCCGCATAAAGTGCATGCAGGCGGCGCAGGAGGTGCGCCATATTGGGAGGAAGATCATGATCAAGCGTTTACTGGCAGCGACAGGCATTGCCACGCTGTGCCTGGTCTCAGGCGCATCAGCTGCCGAAAAGATAGAGATGTGGGTGCGCTCCGGCATCGGCGATTCCTTCAAGAAGGTGGTCGAGGCTTATAATGCCAGCCACGAGAACCAGGTTGTCGCAACAGAAGTACCGTTCTCCGAACTCGTGCAGAAATATGCGACCGCCATCGCCGGCGGACAGGCGCCCGACGCGCTTTCGATGGATTTGATCTATACGCCGGCCTTCGCCGCCGCCGGTCAGTTGGAAGACCTGACGGACTGGGCGAAACAGCTTCCCTATTTCAATTCGCTTTCGCCGTCCCATGTCCGGCTCGGCACCTATCAGGACCGCATCTATGGCCTGCCGCTCTCGGTCGAGACCTCGGTCTTTGCCTGGAACAAGGATCTGTACAAGAAGGCTGGCCTCGACCCGGAGAAAGCCCCGACGAACTGGGAGGAAATCCAGCTCAATGCGGAAAAGATCCGCAAGCTGGGTGACGATATCTACGGCTTCTATTTCTCCGGCGGCGGTTGTGGCGGCTGCATGATCTTCACCTTCACGCCGCTGGTCTGGGGCTCAGGCGCGGACATTCTCTCCGCTGACGGCAAGCAGGCAACGCTCGATACGCCACAGATGCGCAAGGCCGTGGGCATCTATCGCCGCATGGTCGAGAAGGATCTGGTGCCAGCGAGCGCCGCGAGCGACAATGGCGTAAACTTCCTGAGCTTCACCAACGGCAAGATCGGCCAGCAGAGCCTCGGCGCCTTCGCCATCGGCACGTTGGTGACGGAGCATTCCGACATCAATTTCGGCGTCACGCTCATTCCCGGTGTCGACGGCGGCACGTCCTCATTCGCCGGCGGCGACAATTTCGTCGTCACAAAGGGCACGAAGAAGCTCGATGCAGTGAAGGAATTCATTGAATATGTCTATTCGCTGGAAGGCCAGAAGGTGATGGCGAAATATGGCAGCCTGCCGACGCGTGGCGATATCGCCGATAAGGTGCTGGAGGGTCTCGATCCGCGCATGCAGGTGGGCCTGAAGGCGATCAGCGTCGCCAAGACGCCCTACACGCTGCAGTTCAACGACCTTATCAACAGCGCCAACGGCCCTTGGGCCACGTTCACCAATGCCGCCATCTTCGGCGACGATGTGGACGACGCGTTCGCCAATGCCCAGAGCGAGATGCAGTCGATTATCGATAGCGGGCAGTGAGTACTGTCTTGCGGGATATGGTTGGCTGCCGGTGCTAGGCGCCCCCTCTGGGCTGCCGCCCATCTCCCCCGCAAGGGGGAGATTGCGCCTTCGTCAATGTGCGGCGTCAACCGACGACGTTGCAGAATTAGCGAGGAGAGTCGTGCCAGCCAATCTCCCCCCTTCCGGGGGAGATGTCCGGCAGGACAGAGGGGGGCGCTGTCCCGCTGACCTCTCCGACGCGAATGATAAACAATGCGGAGCAATCAATGACCGATGCCGGTCAAAAACAACCACGGTCCCTGCGGAAGAGGCGAGGTAGATCGCAATGGCGCGGCCTTCTCTACATCGCCCCGGCCATGGTGCTGGTCATCGTCTTCTTCGTCGTGCCTGTCATCTTTACCGGTTGGATGAGCCTGCACAACTGGCCGCTGATGGGGACGCACCGCTGGATCGGCCTTAATAACTATTTCCGCATGGTCAATGATAGCCGGTTCATGTCGGCACTAAGCTTTACCGCCTATTACACTGTAATTGTTACGATAGCGATTTTCGCCGTCGCCTTTCCGCTCGCCCTCTTCGTGGAAAAGGAACGGCGGTTCGTCAGCACCTACCGCACGATCATCTTCCTTCCCGTCGTCATCGGACTTGCCACGGCGTCACTGCTCTGGGTGTGGCTCGCGAATGTCGACAGCGGGTTCATCGCCCCTGCATTGAAAGCACTAGGGCTGGTGGAGAGAAGCCCGAACCTGCTGGCGAATTTCGACACGGCCTTCCTCACCATCATTGTCATGGTCGTGTGGAAGATCGCGGGCTTCACCATGATCATCCTGCTGACCGGCCTGCAAGCCATCCCCACTGAGCTCACCGAAGCCGCGCGGATCGACGGCGCAGGCCGCTGGCAGCGCTTCCGGTATGTCACCCTGCCGCTGATGCGACGGACCATCGCGCTGGCGCTGATCATCTCCGTCACCGGCTCGATCCTCGCCTTCGACCAGTTCTACATCATGACCTCGGGCGGCCCGCAGAACCGGATGATCTCGGTCGTCTACCACATCTTCAACCAGTCCTTCGTATCGTTCAATCTGGGCTATGGCGCGGCGCTCTCCATCGCGCTGCTCGTCATCCTGGTGCTGATCAGCATCGTGCAGTTGCGGCTTCTGAAGGTCGGGGAGGAGCGCTCATGAGCACCAAAAAACAACGCCGCAACGCCAAGGCCTTCCGCGCCCTCGCGGCCTATCACGGCGCGGGGATCATCATCGCGCTGTTCTTCCTCGCGCCGCTCGTCATTGTGTTCCTCGCCTCGTTCCGGCATGGCACGGAGGCGCGACAGCCGGCACTGCCGCCCTGGCCGACGGAGGGGTTCAGCCTCGATTCCTATCGCTCGCTGGATACGTTCGGCGCGGGTATCTGGCAGCATACGGTCAATTCCCTCGCCGTGTCGCTGGCAACGGTGGTGCTGACTGTCGCGGTCAGCCTGCTCGCGGGCTATGGCTTCTCGCGCTACCGTTTTCCGCTGAAGAACGCGCTCTTCGTGCTTGTCATCGCCACGCTGATGATCCCGTTCCAGTCGATCCTGACCCCGCTCTTCATCATTCTTGCCAAGCTCGGCCTCAGCAATTCGCTGGTCGGCCTGACGCTCGTCTATGTCACGCTGCAACTGCCCTTCTCGGTGTTCATGATGCGCAATGCCTTCGACGCCGTGCCGAAGGAGATCGAGGAGGCGGCGCGGATCGACGGGGCACGGGATCTGCGGCTGCTCGTGCGCGTGCTCCTGCCGCTCGTCCTGCCGGGCGTGGCGACAGTGGCAATCTTCGCCTTCTTGAACGCCTGGAACGAGTTTCTCGCGGCGCTGGTGCTTCTGTCGAGCAATGAGAAATACACCCTCCCCGTCCTGATGATGGCGGTACGCGCCGGACGGCTTGGCGCGATCAACTGGGGCGCGGTGCAGGCGGGCGTCGCCGTCATGACCATCCCCTGCCTCATCGTCTTCCTTCTCCTGCAACGCTATTACATGCGCGGGCTCATGGCCGGCGCGGTGAAATAATCCTGAAATGAAATGGACCAAGCCATGACCACACATAAGAGAGACCGCCCGTTCCGCCCCCTCCCCGTTCCCCATGTCGAGGTGGCGGGCCTGTTCGGCGAGCGGCAGGATGCAATCTGCGATTCCACCGCCGAAACGCTGCTCGACCGCTGCGTCGAGGCGGGCATGCTGCGGGCCATCGATGTGGACCAGCCCTCCCCCGGCATCGTCATCCCGATCCAGCCCTGGGGCGGCACGACGCAGATGTTCTGGGACAGCGATCTCGGAAAATCCATCGAAACCGTCGCCTATTCGCTCTACCGCCGGCCCAATCCGCGGCTGGAGGCCCGCGTCGATGCGATCATCGACATGTATGAAAAGCTACAGGACGAGGACGGCTATCTCAATGCCTGGTTCCAGCGTGTGCAGCCCGACCGCCGCTGGAAGAACTTGCGCGATCATCACGAGCTTTATTGCGGGGGTCATTTGATCGAGGGCGCGGTTGCCTATTATCAGGCGACCGGCAAGCGCAAGCTGCTCGACATCATGTGCCGCTATGCTGACTATCTCACCACGGTTTTCGGACGCGGCGAGGGCCAGCTTCGCGGTTATTGCGGCCATGAGGAGATCGAGTTGGCGCTGGTAAAGCTCGCTCGCGTCACCGGGCAAAAAAAATATCTGGACCTCGCCAAATTCTTCGTCGACGAGCGGGGGACGCAGCCGCATTTCTTCGACGAGGAGGCCCGCCGCGACGGACGCACGCCGGAGGATTTCATCCAGAAGTCCTATGAATATGGCCAGGCGCATCTGCCGGTGCGCGAGCAGAAGAAGGTGGTGGGCCATGCCGTGCGCGCCATGTATCTTTATTCCGGCATGGCGGATATCGCCACGGAATATCATGACGACAGCCTGACCTCCGCGCTCGAAACCCTATGGGACGATCTCACCACCAAACAGATGTACATCACCGGCGGCATCGGTCCTGAAGCGTCGAACGAAGGCTTTACCGACTATTACGATCTGCCAAACGAAAGCGCTTATGCCGAGACTTGCGCCTCGGTCGGCCTCGTCTTCTGGGCAAACCGCATGCTGGGGCGCGGGCCGAACCGGCGCTATGCCGACATCATGGAGCAGGCGCTCTATAATGGCGCGATGGCGGGCCTTTCGCTCGACGGCAAGACTTTCTTCTACGAGAACCCGCTGGAGAGCAAAGGCAAGCATCATCGCTGGATCTGGCACCATTGCCCGTGCTGCCCGCCCAACATCGCCCGGCTGATGGCCTCCATCGGCTCCTATATGTATGCCGTGGCGGAGGATGAAATCGCTGTGCATCTCTATGGCGAGAGCAAGGCGCATTTCGACGTTGGCGGCGCGAACGTCGGCCTCACGCAAAAGACGCGTTACCCCTGGGACGGCGCGATCCGCTTCGAGGTAGCGGCGGACCGGCCCGCCCGCTTCACCCTGTCGCTGCGCATTCCCGGCTGGGCGCATGGCGCGTCGGTCAAGGTCAATGGAGAGACGCTCGACCTTTCCGATGTGACGGTGGACGGCTATGCGCGTATCGAGCGAGAGTGGCAGTCGGGCGACCATGTGGACCTCGATATTCCTCTCATCCCCCGCGTGCTCTGGGCGAACCCGCTGGTACGGCAGGATGCAGGCCGCGCGGCGCTGATGCGCGGGCCGCTCGTCTATTGCGCTGAAGGCGTCGATAATGGCGACAATCTCAACGCCATCGAGTTGACGGGCAATGTTGCCGAGGCAAAAACCACCGAGATTCCCGAGCTCAATGGCGCGGTGGCGCTGGACCTGCCCGTCACCCGCGACGAGGCCGACTGGGGCGACATGCTCTACCGCACCGCGCCGCCTACCAAACGCGAGACGACGGCGCGCTTCATCCCCTACCCCTTCTGGGACAATCGCGCGCCGGGCGAAATGCTGGTCTGGATGCGAACGGGGAATCTCAGCCATGGATAGGGCCGTGCGCACGGGAGTCGTGCTCAGGGATATCCGCAAGAGCTTCGGCAATGTGGATGTCATCCACGGCGTCAATCTCGCCATCGACGAAGGCTCGTTCGTGGTTTTCGTCGGCCCTTCCGGCTGCGGCAAGTCCACGCTCCTGCGCATGATCGCCGGGCTGGAGGAGGTGACGGATGGCGAAATCTCCATCAATGGGCGCGACGTCACCGATCTCGATCCCTCGACACGCGGCATCGCCATGGTGTTCCAGTCCTATGCGCTCTACCCGCATATGAGCGTCCGGGACAATCTCGCCTTCGGATTGAAAATGGCGCGTACCAGGCCCGAGGAGATCGAGGCGCGGGTCAAGTCCGCCGCCGCGATCCTCAAGATCGACCACCTGCTCGACCGCCGTCCGGGCCAGCTTTCGGGTGGCCAGCGGCAGCGCGTCGCCATCGGCCGGGCGATTGTGCGCAAGCCCGATGTGTTCCTGTTCGACGAGCCGCTTTCCAATCTCGACGCTGAGCTGCGCATCTCCATGCGCGTCGAGATCGCCCGGCTGCACCGCGAGCTTGGCAATACGATGATCTATGTCACCCACGACCAGACCGAGGCGATGACGCTCGCCGACAAGATCGTGGTGCTGCGCAACGGCCGGGTCGAGCAGGAGGGCAGTCCGCGCGAGGTCTATGAAGACCCCGCCAACACCTTCGTCGCCGGCTTCATCGGCTCGCCGCGCATGAACCTGCTGAATGCGATCTGGAATGGTGACGGTCATATCGAACTCACGGGGCGGAAGGTCCGCTCCCCCCTCGCCCGCCCACCAATGCCGGGAACGAAGATCACCTTCGGCATCCGCCCGGAAAATCTGGTGCTTGCCGAGGCGTCAGAAACGGCGATCCCGGCGACGGTGGATTTCGCCGAATATCTGGGCGGCACGCAATATCTCTATTGCCAGCTTGGCGACGGCCAGCCGCTGGTGGCGGAATATAGGGATACTGCGCCGGTGACGGCGGGGGCGCACATTCATCTCGCCTGCCGCGCGGATCATCATCGCCTCTTCGATGCGGAGGGAGCCCGCCTGAGGTAATGCACCCGGCAGGAATGACCGGTTGGTCTATCCCTCGGCCTTCATCGTCTTGGCGATTTTCAAGAGCGTCTCCCGATCGGTGCCGTGCTTCTCCACGAGATCACGCGCCTGGTTCGGCGAGAGGTCCGTATGTTCTGTAAGATAGCGAATCTCATCATCGCCGGCCTTGTGGGAGTTCAGCCAGTCGATATTGGCATTGCGTTCGGTATTGGCCATGGCTTTTCCTTCCTCGCCGGAAAACAGATGCGAGGCGGGATTTGTTCCCGGGAATATACGCACACATCAGTGCGCCTGATGCGTCATGGATGTTCTAAAACCGCTCCTGCGTGGGTTGCCCGGGGAGATCGTCATCATAGCAGACCCAGGGAAGGCGGCTTTCGATCCCGTAATTGTAGGATGGTGTAATTCTCTCAGGATGATCCAGCGAACCGGCGGTCAGGCGAATGCGATCATCATCGTCATAACGCAGGAAAAGCGGTGTGCCGCAATCGGGGCAAAACCCGCGTTTCGCTATGGGAGAGGAACGGAAAGTCGCGGGAGGTTCGCAAAGCCATTCGAGATCATCCTCGTCCACCCGCACCAGCACCGCGAACGGCCCTCCGGTGGCGCGGCGGCACATGCTGCAATGACAATAGCCCGAAGTGGACGGCGGACGTGTGAAACGGTAGCGCCGTTTGCCGCAAAAACAACCTCCGGTCCAGTCAGCATCTTCTGTCATGGTGTCTGAAACCATGATAGCATAGAATTGTTCCGAATTACCTGCCGTGCTCGCCCCTATTCTATGTTGCACTTGGGTAACACAAGTAAAGAGAACTGACCCCACGCACGGCTTCGCGGGACGGGCATGGGGCCAGTCACCCTTAGAAACCTTACGGTTTTAAGGGCACTATACTATACCCCTTTCAACCTGAGCGCACAATCGACAGGCGATTAACGCTTTAAAGTGTAGTTAAGATACATAATATCCACTAGCCAAATCCAAACCCACTTTGTAGTTTCTAGACAAAGGGGGTGCTTAATGAAAGAATCCTATAAGCAAATATGTAATATCGTCGATCAGTGGAGCGACACATTACCTTTCCCTGTCGATTATCCGAAAAACCGCAGAGAAATTGTAGAAAACGCATATCTCCAGTTCTTCATGGGGTTAACGACGCTTGGCTTCGCCAGGGAAGAAATAGAAACGGCGACGGGCGGATTATACAACCTTATCGAGAGACGCCTCGATGCGATCTACAGATCTGGACTGGTCATTTTAAAACTGAACACGCGAGCTGTTTCGTGCGACCGATGATCATCTGTAGCATGCAAGTCAGCGACGAAATTTCATCTGTCTTCCGTCAAGTTCAGATGATGCGGTAGACCTGTCCGGTGGCGGCGTCGCGGCACATATCCACGCGGCCGCCGTTCCAGTGATAATCGAGATGGCGGCCTTGGACAGGGTGTCGGGCACAGTCGGGATAGAACAGGCCTACGCATTCCCTACCCTGCCGGCGCTGGCTCGGATAGACCAGCCCGTCAGACCCGGCGACACGCAATTGCCGGCCAAGAACCTGGCTCTGCGAATAGTCGTCGGGATGAAGCGCGGCCAGATAAGCCGGATTGCCGCGTATATCGTGCAGCCGGGCGTCGACGTCGAGCACGACCTCGCGGAACTGCGACGTCCAGCCGGCGCGCTCCCGTGTGCGCGCCATGAAGCGGGCATGGTGATAGATCGTCTCGAAAAGCGCTGTTTCGAACGTTTCAGCAACATAAAGGACGCCGAACGTCCCATCACTGAAGCGGCTGGGCCGGTCGGGACTGACATGGGTGAAGGGTGCCATGAGATAGCTCGCCCCCGGTCCGGCAACGCGGCGGCCGGGCGGGACGAGGTCGAGATTGCCGATCGACTCCATCAGGCGGGGATTGGTCTTCTGTTCCGCGGCGAGAATGAGCGGCCAATCGGCAGGGTCGGCGATATCCTCGAAGAGATCGATTGGCGGAAACGAGCTGCGGATGATGCGGACAGCCCTCTCCCAGCGCACGGAGGAGACCGGAATGGTTGCTGTGTCGATCACCAGGCGCCACGTTCCGCATCGAGATAGCGCCGCACGCGCATCAGATCGGTCAGTTCGCCTCCCAGCATGACGTCGAGCGCCGAACGCTCACTGAAGGCTCCGTTGGGTGCCTTGATCCAGGCATAGCCGCGCTGCGGCTCGCGGAAGATCAAGCGAAGCGCCTTGTGGATGCCCATCAGATTGGAAAGCCGTGCCTTGGTATCGCGGTCCATGCGGCCGAGACCGCCGGCTTTCCACCGCCGATAGGTGCGCACCGGCATATCAAGCAGCACCGCCGCCTGCTCGTCCGTGATCTCCCACAAGCGAAAGAGATTGAGGGTGGCGCGAAACATCGCTCCCGCTTCCTCGTCCGTGACGGGCGCAGGCGAAAAGTCCCGCTGCTTGGTATCGATCGGCACGAGCGCAATCATGGCACTTTCTCCTATGTGGCATAAAATAGGATGATAGATGCCAAATGGCAATATGCATCCAGGGATTGCCCCTAGAGAACGACAACCTTCGTTCCGACCTTCACCCGCCGGTAAAGATCGATGACATCTTCATTGCGCATCCGGAAGCAGCCGGATGAGGACTGCTGGCCAACCGTTTCCGGCTCGTTGGAACCGTGAATGCGATAAAGCGTGTCACCCAGGTAAAGGGCACGCGCGCCCAGCGGATTATCCGGCCCGCCGGACATATGGACAGGCAGATCCGGCCGCCGGGCCAGCATGTCGGCCGGCGGACGCCAGTCCGGCCACTCCCGCTTTGCCGATATATATTCCGTGCCCGACCAGCCGAAGCCTTCGCGCCCCACCCCAACCGCGTAACGGATCGCCTTGCCGTTATCCTGCACGAGGAAGAGCGCGCGCCGTTGCGTTTCGATCACGATCGTTCCCGGTGCTTCGCCGGTTGCGTAACGCACCACTGTCGGACCGGTAACGCCGGATTTGGGATAATTCTCTGCCGGCCGGGGAGGATATCCCGAGGGTTGCAGCAGGAAATCAAGATATCCATCGCCCATTTTCACCGAACCGGTCTTCCTGTCCACCGCCGGCGGTGCGTCTTCCCATAGCTGTGCGGCGGCCGTCTCACCCCGTAATCCGGCAAAGCCGAAGAGGAAAAGCAAGATTATTTTCGTAGTCATGGTCCTGGTCATGTGCTCAGGCAACTCCCGGAATTCACATCAGATCAGATTGGCGGCGACGAGACTGTTCGCCGCGCGCTGGAAACAGCTCTCGGGTATCGGCTCGCCGACGGAAGCGCCGGCCGCGATCTCCCGCGCCAGATCACTGTCCCGAGAAAATGGCGTGCCCTGTTCACCGGCCTGGCGGAGCATGGCCCGTGCGGCGTCCCCCCTCGCCCGGCACACCATGATCGGGACCGGCGTCTCGCCACGCAGGTAGCGGATGCCGACGACAAGTCCATCCGGGTCGCCGATGAGGAGGGAAGCGTTCTGCAGTCCGATCCTGGCGCCGGCGAGCTCGCGGCGCCGGCGCATCCGCTCACGGCGCAGGAGCGGGTCACCCTCCGTGTCCTTCTGCTCGCGCTTGCTCTCGGTTTTCGTCATCCGCATGTCGCGCCGGAAGAGCCATCGTTGCAGCAACACATCGCACAATCCGACGACGAGAAAGACGACCACGGCGGCGATAATGAGCGGACGCAGCATCGCCATGAAGGTCGGCCGTGCGCACGCCCCGGCGCAGGCGGACGATTCGAAGAGCGCCTGGATCCCGGCGCCGAAGACGATCACGAAGGCGGTGGAAAGCGTCAGGATCTTGAACAGGGATTTGCAGAATTCCACAACGCTCTTTGCCGAAAAGAGCCTTTTCAGGCCGGAAGCGGGATTGATCCGGTCGAAATCCGGTTCGACCGGTTTGAACGAGAAGACGAAGCCCTTCGTTACGGCGATATTGGTGAGGATGCTGGCGGCAACCGTGATCGCGAGGATGGGGATGACGGTGGTCAGCAGCTCTTGCGCGGCAATCGTGCTCAGGCGGTGCCAGACCTCGGCAAACGGTTTGTCATAGATGTGAGAGGCCTCGTCGAGCATCGACCTCGCGCTGATCTCGAGTCTTGGGAGGAGAAACGCCAGAAAGATCGTGCAGCAGAGGATGTTGATGCCGGAGACAAGATCCGGACTGTGCAACACCTGGCCCTTTTTGCGTGCGTCCCTGATCTTCTTTTCGGACGCAGGAAGCGTTTTCTCTTCACTGGTCTCGTTCAAGATCGCAGGTCCCTGAGATTTATTGCGAAGTCGCGGCGGAACGCCTCTTCGCAATTGCCTAAAGGCGTCGATTGATTAGTATCCCCGCAAAGAGAGGATGCGGGATGAAACTTCATCGATTCGGTCATCTTGTCGCCGCCGTGGCGGCTGCCGGTCTTTCGGCTTGTACGACCACAGGCACGACGACCGAAACCGCTAAAAAGCCAGCCAATGATCCCTCCCGCCTCATGAAGATCGCCAGGGATGTCGAGACCCGCGGCGACAGCACCACGGCACTGGCCCTCTATGAACGCGCCGCCGAGATGTCCGGCGACCCGTCGGTCAACATCAGCCTCGGCGAGGCGCGGCTGAAGACCAATGATCTCAAGGGTGCCGAGGAGGCCTTCCGCGCGGCGCTGCAAAAAAGCCCGAACCAGCCCCAGGCCATGCTCGGTCTCGGCACGGCGCAGTTGCGCAACGGCGAAGCCGAAGCCGCGGTACGCACCCTTGCCCCTGCCGCGCAGGCCGTCGGCACGGTTGCGGCCTACAACAAGCTCGGTACCGCCCTGGTGCTGGCCGGCCGCAGTGCCGAAGCGAAAACCGCCTTCAGAAAGGCCGTCGCGCTCGAGCCCGGCAATCTCGATGCCCAAACCAACCTGGCGCTGGCCGAGGCCCTGTCGAACGAAGCGGATGCCGGGACGGCGACGATGCGCAGCGTCATCCAGTCGCCGCTCGCCCAGCGCCGGCATTTCGTCAATTACATCATCGTGCTGAGCCTTGCCGGCAGGACGGATGAGGCGCGTGCCGTCGATGTCCCGGACCTGTCGAAGGCCAACAAGGACAGGATTTTGAAGCAGGCCGCGAGGCTGCGCTCGATCAGCGACCCGGTCGCGCGCGCCCGTGCAATCGGTCTTCTGGCATCGACCTGAAGCATCAAATCCCAATTCCGGCGTCAATTCGAAAGCTGTTCCTCACTTCCCAGATTTTGCTCCCGTCGTCTCTGCTCGTCAGTCTGCGGTCCCGAAATGTAGGCTTGCGCAGCGCGGGCGGCGGGTGCCGCCATGGCCGGGCCCATGTTGCGCCCCTGCAACAAATCCTGCTCGCGCGCCACCATGAACTGGAGGTTGAGATTGTTGGCGCAGCCAGAAGGCAGATAGAGCGGCTGCGCCGCCGTGTCGGGCGTGGTGCAGGCATCCGGCACCAGGACCGCCTTCGTCTGCGGCATGTCATAGCCCTTGCGGACCGGTCCCTTGCCCGCGCGTCCGCCATCCACAGCGACATAGTGATAATCCGGCGAATAAGGCTGCGCCTTGCTGGCGCAGCCCGCCAGAGCGACGATAGCGCCAAGACAGAATGCCGCCTTTGTCATGGACCTATGGCTGCGATAGAGATCACTCGACATAGAAACCATATCCCTTGTTGACGGCGGGCTTTGCGGCCTGCGACTTGGCGGTCTGGCGGGGACCGGAGAGCGCTCCGGCGGGGCTGTCCAGCGGCGTTTTCATGCGGCGCTCGGACGAGGGTGTCACCAGATAGGGCGTGATCAGGATGACGAGCTCCGTCTCGTTGCGCTGGAAGCGCTTGGACTTGAACAATTCGCCGAGGATTGGAACATCGCCCACAACGGGCGTTTTCTGGATCTCATGGCTCTCCTGCCGCTGGAAAAGCCCGGCGATGGCAAATGTCTGGCCGCTGCCGACCTCCACCATCGTGTCGGCGCGGCGCACCTGCAGGGAAGGCACGTTCAGGCCGCCGATGGTTACGCTACCGGCGCTGGAGACGCTGCTGACCTCCGGGCGAACCCGAAGCGCGATGCGATCATTGGGCAGCAATGTCGGGGTGAAGAGGAGCGAAACGCCGAATTGCTTGTATTCGATGCCGATCTGCCGGTCGCCGACCGGCACCGGGATCGGGATTTCACCGCCCGCCAGAAAGCTCGCCGTCTGGCCGGTGACGGCGGTGATGTTGGGTTCGGCCAGGATCGTCAGGATGCCGTTGTCCTGCAGGGCATCGAGGAGGACGTCGACATTGACGCTGTCCCCACTGTTGACCCCTTCTCCTCCGCCTGAGACATAGCCGAAGGAAAACGAACCGGTATTGACGAAAACGCTCCAGTTCAAGCCATATCTGAGCAGCTCATTGCGCGAAACCTCGGCGAAGCGGACGCGGATATTGACCTGATTGGGGCCCGCCATCGTCGTGTTGTTGAGCGGCGGGGTATCGGGCGGCGAATAGCTCTGCAGCACGTTGCTGGCATCGAGCGCTTCGCCGACATTCCTCGCCTGGCCGGTTCCCACCACCTGATCCCCGAACAGGCTGATGTCGATCGTCGTGTTGGGTTGCAGCGCCTGCATGGATTGCTGCGGCGTCGTCTCGTCTCCGACCACGTGGATGCGCACCGTGCCGCGCATGCTCTGGTCCGGACTAAGCGCAATCAGATTGGTGGCGCCGATCTTCGTAGCATAGACATAGACCACACCCGGAGAGACGACCCGCACATCGGCGACCGACGTATCGGCGATAAAGACCGACTCTACGGGCTGGTCGAAACGCAAGATCTGGCCTTGTCCCCTCGTCAGCTGGACCGCCTGCCCGGCATTGGCGTCGACCTTGACCGTCTGCGCCATGCCTGGAAGGGAAAATCCCAGGCAGATTGCGAGAGCAAGAAGGAAACGTAACGGGTTGAGGCTTTTCATCGACGCTTGAAACCTGGTTGCAAGTTGATTCAAAGGCACTGTCATCGGGCGCCATGTTTCCTGGTACGCGGTATATGGAGTGGGTCGGCTTTTCTCATGCAGCTCTCTTTCCGGGATCAGGGCGGCGCAGGTCATACCCATCACGTCAGGCCGGGGGGGACGCGGCGGGCTCGCTGCTGCGGATCTGGCGAAGCGGGGATGGTGGCGGAAGGGAAATGGCGCCCAGAGACTGAACGCTGAATTCGGGCGCGATTTCCTGATAGGAAAGGACGGGAAGCCGGATTTCATTGCGGACAAGCAAATTGCGCAGATGCCTGCGCAGGTCCATCGAGATCAGCACCGCCCGCACCGCATCCGGGCTCGCTTTCTCGCCGTATTGCCGGATCTGTTCGACGATCGGCTTGGCGATCTGCTCGGGAATGCCGGCAAAGCCTCCCGCCTCCCCACGCTCGAGCGCAGCGCGCAAAGCTTCCTCGGCATGCCGGGTCAACACATAGGCCGAGATGACGCGGTTCATCTCTGCATTGCGGTGGCTGATCTGCCTTGCGAGCGCTACCCGCGCATGCTCGACCAGCCCGTAAGCCGTCTGGGCACGCGGCCCCCACTCCACGATTGCTTCCAGGATCGCCCGGAGATTGCCGATTGGAACATCCTCCTCCACCAGGCGGCGGAGCACTTCCGATATCTTCTGCAGCGAGGCGACACTCACCGCCTCCTTGACCAGATCTCCATAATTCTCCTCGATCTGCATCAGGAGCAGCCTTGTTTCCTGGAGGCCGACGAAATGCGATGCATATCGGCGCAATACATCGGCAAGGACATGGATCAGGGCCGATGACGGATCCTCAAAACCGATGCCGGCATCGCGCAGGGCCGAGGCATGAATGGTCTCGACCCAGACCGCCTCGCGATCCCCTGCCGGCGCCGGGCCGCGCCGATAGGGGACCTTCATGAGATCGAGGTCCACGGGATCTCCGGTCAGAAGCAGATATCCAGCCGGAATGGCGCCGCTGATGACGGGCACACCTTCGAGGTCGATGCGGAACTCTTCTCCAGCTGACCGGGGATCGGCTCTCAGGTCGATGGCGGGCACGCTGACGCCCAGGTCGTTGAAGAGATCCTGGCGCACCCGGTCGGCCAATTGCCGGAAGAACTGCGGCGGCACCTGCGCAGCCAGATCGCGTCCGACCCAGGCGACGAGGCGCGAGGATGGCCTGCTGCTCAGTGCCGTTGCGTCTTCATGATCGATCTCCTGCACCTCGCCCAGGATTTCCGGTTCCTGCTCGCCGGCGGTCGTTGCCGCGTCGCGCCGGTGGATGAGATAGGCGAGGCCGCCGGCACCGGCGCCGAGCCCGAGGAATACGAGGGTCGGAAAGCCCGGAATGAAGGCCATGGCGAACAATAGAGCGGCGGCGAGTGCCAACGCACGGGAATCGGCGACGAGCTGGCCGACGATTTCCGAACCGAGATCCTGATCATGTTCGGACGCGACGCGCGTCACCACGACGCCGGAGGCGACCGCGATCAGGAGCGCCGGAATTTGCGCGATCAGACCGTCGCCGACCGAGAGAAGCGAGTAGGTCTGCGCGGCTTCGGAGAAGCCCATGTCGTGCTGCAACATGCCGACGAAAAGACCGCCCACAAGATTGACGACGATGATGATCAGTCCGGCGATCGCATCGCCCTTGACGAATTTCATGGCGCCGTCCATGGCACCGTAGAATTGGCTTTCGCGCTCCAGGTTCCGGCGGCGCGCACGCGCCTCGTCCTGGTCGATGTCGCCGTTCCTCGCTTCGTTGTCGATGCTCATCTGCTTGCCGGGCAGTGCATCGAGGGTGAAGCGTGCCGCCACCTCGGCCACGCGTTCGGCACCCTTGGTGATGACCACGAACTGGGCGATGGTGATGACCAGGAACACGACCAGCCCGATGACCACCTGACCGGCAATGACGAACTCGCCGAAGGCCGTAACGATCTGTCCCGCATCGGCCTGCAGGAGGATGAGACGCGTGGTGGTTATGGAGAGCGAAAGGCGGAAGAGCGTGGCAAGGAGGATGACCGAGGGCAGTGCGGAAAACTGCACCGGTTTCGATATATAGAACGCCACCACCAGGATGAGCAGGCTGAAGGCGATATTCAAGCCGATGAGGAGGTCGACAAGGACCGTCGGCATCGGCAGGATCATCATCACGACGGCCAGCATCATGAACGCGGCGATGACGATGTCGGACCGCTTGGCGGCCCGCCTGGCGAACCCGTTCAGGGTGGCGACCGTGCTCATGCGGCAGTCCTGTTCTTGAGATAATCGAGAAATGCGCGATGGGCGCCGGCATTCTCGCCATTGAGCCACAGGGCCCGGCTTTTCAACAATTGCAGATCGGTTGCTCCCTCGCCCTCGATCGCGCTGATCTTCTCGATGGCGGAAAGCGCGCGGTCGGCAGCGCCCGTTTCAAGAAACACGGTGGCGAGCGTACGCAGGATACCCGTGTCCTCGGGCGCGATCCGCGCCGCCAGAAGCAGAAAGACCAGCCCGCGCTCGCGGTTTCCGCCGCGGCAGTAGAGATAGCCGAGACCATGCAGGAACTCAGCGCTCTGGCGCGTATCGACCGTCAACCCGCCATCTCCCACCCGGCAACCTCCGGATCAGCGGCCTCTCGGCCCATCCGGTCGTGAAGATCGCGCCGGCTCTCGATTTCTTCGGCCAGGACAGAAGCGGTAATCAATGCGATTTCCGGCTCGATGCCTAAGCCGGGCAACAGGTCCTGCATGACATAGGTGAGGATTTCCTGCGACCGGACGGCGCTGAACATGCCGGGATCGCTGACCTTGGGCTTCGTTGGCCGGGCAATTTCCTCCCGAATGGAGCCCTTGCTTCTGCTCGCCGGCCGTTGCGCGCTGCCCACCAATGCTTCAAAGGCGCCCGCGCGCCTGGAGACAGCAGCCTCCGTCACGCTGTCTGTGGCAGAGAGGCCCACTTCCCTGCGCTGCCAGTCGCCGTTGCGGCGCAATTCAAGCGTCATACCTGTTCCCCGCAGCCTTTTCGGCTGTTCAGAAAGTTAGGGTAAATTCCTCGTCGTTCTTGCGGACCACCATGCGTCCGTTGCTGATATCCTTGATCACCCAGCCGTCCTGCAGCACCGCGCCGGGATAGAGCCGGGTGCCATTCGCCGCGACGGCATAGGGCGTTTCCCCGAACCATATGGCCTGCAGATTGAACCTCGGTTTCGTCTTTGGCGCCTCGGGGCCGACCTCACTCGTCAGAACATAGGCGCTGCCATAGGTCTGGTCGAACCACTTCTGGATATTGACCCAGTCATTGTGCCGCTGCGGCGTCAGGCTGCCCGTTACGATCAGCCGCGCGCCGTCCTTGTCGATGGCAAGATGCTGCAACCCATTCGCCTCGAGTTTTGCGGCCAGCGCAGCCTCCGGCAAAGCCTTGGGCAGCGCGGTCGATGTCTCGATCGGATCGGTGGCCCTGGCCGGTTGCGCGGCTCCGAGCGCAGCCAGTTCCTGCCGGGACTGGAACATGCCTCCCGCACCCGCATTCACCGCCGCGATGAAGATGAAGGACAAGACCGCGCTTCCGGCGATCCAGCGCCCGCCCGGAACATTCATGCGGGCGGAACGCCGCGCCTGCGGGTTCGACAATTTCACACGGGCGGTGCCGAGTTGCAGCTCGGCAGGCAGCGGAACCCGCGCGCCGTGACCGACCGGTATCAGGGGACCATGCGCCACCGTGACCGGTCCGCCCGTCGCTTCGATAAGAAGCGCCGCGCGCTCCAGGCGCAGGGTCGCATGATGCGCCTCCACCCCGGCATCGCTGAGCATCAGGTCGCAGTCGGATGTCGAGCCGATGCGCCACGTCGTCCCCTCCAGCGGGACCGAAACACCCTGATGCACGCCGACCGTTACATGAAACTGCACCCCTGAATGAGGAACCGGAAGCCCAGCAGTCAGTGCCATGATCTCACGCTCCAGCTAAAACGACCTGGTTTCCAATAGGCCATGGGCAGAATGCCCGGCCCGGGCAGACAATGGATCAACTGTACCGAAATCCGCGGACGGCTGTGCCGCCCGCGGACTTCAAATTCTGATTATTGCGGACGCTGCTTGGCAGCATCGAGCGCCGCCTTCTTTTCCGTCGTGATCTCGGTGACCTGCGCCGACTTTTCGATAGCCTTGTCGAAAGCCGCTTCCATCCTTGCGATCGAAGCGTCCGAACCGGTCGAGGAGGAGATTCCTGATACGCCGCTCATATGAATGTTCCTTCAGATAGTGGACATTTGAAGACGGTGAGTTGCATGCCCGCACGACCTCACAGAACCCAGAGCGTTCGCTGCCAGATGCAGTGAAACCGTTTCGGGCAGGGCGCAATCTAAGTGGTTTTAATGAAGTAGCAACCCAACAAATTGGGGCCCCATTTTGCCAAATCCATGTCATAAATGTGCAAAATTTCGAGGTAACGATTTCATAATCAAAAATTTTATTGTATCAGTTCGTTTCTACAGCCGCCGTTTTGCCGAAAATTAGCGAAATCACATATTGTATCAAGCTGTTGTATTTATTTATACATTTCCGAACTGTCGGATAATTGTCACTTGATTTCGAAATCTTTGCCTATAGTCTGACGCCCAAGTGCAAATGTGGCGCGGCACAAGAAGCTGCCGTCGCATTTCGCTTCCCATCCCGTTCGATCCGGAGGCCACGTGCAGACAGCGCTGTTCATGGTGGACAAGACTGCCGGCAGACGATGGAGTACCGCCCTCGCCGTGGGCGGCATCGCATGGCTGGCCGCTACCTCGCTTGCCCATTGCGCGGAACTGGACCTCCTGGACAGGCCCTACGCTTATGTGCTTATCGATCAGGATGCGCGCGGTGCGCTGAGGGAATTCGGACGCAATCTCGGCATTCCAGTCGATATTTCCGATCGCGTTCGCGGTCAGGTCCGGGGCGAAATCAGGGCAAAAACAGCCGGCGAATTCCTGCGCGAACTGGCCGCCGCCAACGGCCTTGTCTGGTATTTCGACGGATCAGTCCTGCATGTGAATTCGAGTGAGGAGTTCACCACGCAGATCATCGACGCGGGCCGGGCCAGCGGGTCCGCCGTTCTCGATGAAATGCAGCGCCTGCGGCTGACCGATCCACGCTTTTCCATCTACTTCACGCCGCATTCTTCCGCGCTGCGTGTATCCGGCCCGCCATCCTATATCGCGATGGTCCGTCAGGTCGTCTCGACGGTCCAGCCACCGCCGCAAACGCAAGCGGATGATCCCCGCGTACGGGTCTTCCGCGGCGGACGCCGGGACGAGATCGTCACCAGCCAGCCAACCCTGGCGGCGGAAACGACGTCACGCAATCAGCTTTCCGATCACACCAACCAGCAACGATAGGAGGATCGAATGTCCGTTCAACCGGTCAACACCACAGCCAATGTCGAGCCGACGCCTGATCAGGCCAACCAAGACGCCTTCGATGCCGCTCTGCAGCAGGCCATGACCCAGGCCGGCACGACGCTCATCGGGCAGCTGATGATGCAGCAATCCGGAGAAATCCTGAACGAGGCTATGTCCGACGAATAATCTGCACGCCTCAAAAACAGGCGTACCCTGGAAAAATGGAGCCGATCATGTCCGGAATCCAGATGGTCGCGGCCCTGCCGGATGCTGCGACCGTAACCGGTACGGGACCGCATTCACCCGTTTCGCAAAACGCCCAGAACCTTTTCGAATTCATGGCTGAGAATGTGCGGACCCTGCCGCGGCAGGCGAGCCCCGCGGATCTCGGCCGCACCATGCTCGAAGACCTCAAGGGGTTCGTCGAGCGCAGCGGCAGCTTTTCGAGCCGCGCGCAACGCCTGGTCAGCGGGCAGGATACCCCCCTGCCTGCCAGCTTTTCAGCTGATGTGAAAGCATTAGGGAACGGCACTGCCCCGGCCTCGCCGCAGGCGGAAAGCGTCGGGGACAAGCAGATCCAGCGCGTGGTGGCCTCGCTCGGCATGATGTTCGACCATTCCATCGAAACCCAGATGGTGGTGCGCGGCGCCACGCAGGTTTCGGGCGCGGCCAATACCCTTCTCAAGGGCCAATGATCGAGTTGTCGAGGAGACTGCGGGTGCGGCGCATTGCGATACGATGGATGATGATTACCGCCGCCGCGATCCTGCTGCAGGCGTGCAAGGCGGAGCTTTATTCCAATCTCGATGAACGGGAAGCCAATATGATGGTGGCAACGCTGCTGTCGAACGGCATCTCGGCCGGCCGCACGGTGCAGAAGGACGGCAAGCTGACCGTCACCGTCGAGAAGGGCCAGTTCGCCCAGGCCGTCAACATCCTGACCGAAGCGGGCCTGCCGAAGGAGCAGTTCGCCACGATCGGCAGTGTCTTCAAGCAGGATGGGCTTGTCGCCTCTCCGGTTCAGGAACGCGCGCAGATGATCTACGCGCTGAGCGAGGAGCTTTCCAGGACGGTATCCGAGATCGATGGCGTTCTGTCGGCCCGGGTTCACGTCGTCCTGCCGGGCAATGATCCATTGCAGCGCAATGCCGTGCCGGCATCGGCCTCGGTCTTCATCCGCCACGAGCCAAATCTCGACATCAATAGCTTGATACCGCAGATCAAGACCCTCGTGGCCAACGGTATTGCAGGGCTGACCTATGAAAAGGTTTCCGTTGTGCCTGTTGCCGCTCCCGTGTCGCGGCTTGCGCCGGCTCCCACCGAGCTCACGCCTTTCCTCGGCATCTGGGTTCTCGATGCCAGCATGAGCCGTGTGATCTGGATTTTCGGCGGGCTCGTCGCCACCATATTGGCCCTTGCGGGAGCACTCGCCTATACCTTGTGGCGGGATCGCGGCCGCAAGACCTATCAACTTGAACCGATAAGCTCGAATAAATGACAGCGGCAGAATCCCTGGCGGCCGTAAAAGGCAGCGAGCCGGCGAAGCAATGGACGGACATTGCGGCAATGCCGCTGCGCTTCATGCATCCCTCGCGCATTGCCGCCTGTTTCGACGCAATCGTCACGCCGAGGGCGGCTGGGCAGCTTGCGGCTTCTCCCCGCACCGCCAGGCGTCTGGAACGGCTGGTGGCCGATTACTATGGCCTGCCCGTATTTCCCGACGAAATGGATGTTGGTGACAGCGACCTGCGGCTGATGCTGATGACGCCGGACGAACTCCAGGATTTCGCCTGGTCCGCGGGCGCCGTCTATTGGGCTCATGTCCTGTCGGGAGAAATCCGCGCCAGCGCCGTTGCGGTGTTGAAGGCGATCGTCGGCGAGACCGCTTTCGCGCTGGCGCTCGCCCATCGCGATCTCTCCGGCGGCGAACCCAAGCCTGACGATCCGGAAAAGCTGAGGGATCTCATCCAACGCGACGGCGATGCCTGCCTTGCAAGCTGGCATGCATCGATGCCGTCCGCGTTTCAGGCCTGGCTGCAATTGAAATTGCCGGAAAACGGCTCATTTGCGCCACCCGCCAGCGTGGAAAAGCGGGAGAAATGCCTCGCAATCGCGCGACATCTCGCACAATCGGGCGATGCCGCAGATATCGCCGGTGGCCGCCAATGAATGCACTCCCTCCAAAGCCGCCGGTGAAGATCATCCGGCATGAGGATGCCGATTGCTGGAGCGACGGCTATGCCTTTCTGCAAGCCGCCAGGCAGGAAGCCGAGCGCCAGCGGAGCGCAGCGCGCGACGCCTATGAGGAAAGCCGCCGGCAGGGGTTTGAGACCGGCCGCCAGCAGGGCGAACGCGAGGCGGCCGCTCTCCTTGCCGGCATCACGGCAAAGGCCGATCGCTATCTGGCCGGGCTTGACCAGGAGGTCGTCGATCTCAGCCTCGCCGTCGTCGAGAAGCTGCTGGGGCGCTTTGGCGATGCCGAACTCGTCGGCATGTTGGCCCGGCAGGCGCTTTCAGCCTTCCGCCGCGAACAGCAGGTGACGATCAGCGTTGCGCCGCATATTGCGGATGAAGTGGAAAAGCTGATCGGCGAAAGCTATCCGGAGCCGGCGCAAGCCGGATTCGCCGTGGTGGCGGATGCCCGCCTGACCGGCAATCAATGCGTCATCGCCAGTCCCGTGGCGGTCATGAATGCCGGGCTCGATTCGCAATTGTCGGCCATCAGGGCGGCGCTCGCGGCCATGCATGCGGATGCGTGACATGACGACGCTCGATTTCAACCGGCGAATGAAGCAACTTCACCAGGCGGTGCTGACGACGGAGACGCGCCCGCTGCACGGCCGGGTGCGCCGGATAACGGGCATCATCGTCCATGCCACGGTGCCGATGGTGCGCATTGGCGAGCTCTGCCATCTGCGCGATCCGATCTCGGGCCGCACGGTCCCCGCAGAAGTGATCGGTTTCGACGACGAAGAGGCGGTGCTGACGCCAATCGGCGATCTCGACGGCATGTCGACACAGGCCGAAGTCATTCCCATGGGATATGCCCTGCAAGTACCTGTGGGTCCCGGCCTGCTGGGCTGCGTCCTCAACCCGATGGGAGAGATCCTGAGCCGGGAAAACGGCAACGATGCGCGGATCGCAGCCTATTATCCGACCCACAACGCACCGCCGCAGCCGCTTGCCCGCGATCTCGTGGATCAACCGCTGCAACTGGGCATTCGGGCGATCGATGGGCTCATGACGGTTGCGCGCGGCCAGCGCGTGGGTATTTTCGGCGAGCCCGGCGTCGGCAAATCCGCCCTGCTGTCGAGCATCGTGCGCGGCACGCAGGCCGACATCATCGTCATCGCGCTCATCGGTGAGCGCGGGCGCGAAGTGCGCGATTTCATCGAGCGCCAGCTCGGCCCCGAGGGCAGAAAACGGTCCGTCGTCGTGGTCGCGACCTCCGACCGGCCGGCCATGGAGCGTGTCAAGGCCGCCTATGGGG
The DNA here is from genome assembly GCF_014191375.1 of Mesorhizobium sp. RMAD-H1. Lineage (GTDB taxonomy): Bacteria > Pseudomonadota > Alphaproteobacteria > Rhizobiales > Rhizobiaceae > Paramesorhizobium. The sequence continues at coordinate 101,061 of NZ_JACHWN010000011.1, read as the reverse complement.
CGACCGCCATCGCCGAATATTTCCGCGACCAGGGGCGTCATGTACTGCTGCTCATGGACAGCATCACCCGCTTCGCGAGAGCGCAGCGTGAGATCGGCCTGGCGGCGGGCGAGCCGCCGACCCGGCGCGGCTTCCCGCCGTCACTTTTCGCCGCCCTGCCGAAACTGCTGGAGCGCGCCGGGCCCGGAGCCGGCGGATCGATCACCGGGCTTTATACGGTGCTCACGGAAGGCGACGGCACGCTCGATCCCGTCGCCGAGGAAACCAAATCCATTCTCGACGGCCATATCGTGCTGAGCAGCGAACTCGCCCAGCGCAATCACTTCCCGGCGATCGACATATTGCGCAGCCGCAGCCGCCTGATGGACAGCGTGACCTCGAAGGCGCATCGGGCGAGCGCTGCCCATATTCGCGAGCTTATGGCGCGCTACGACGATGTCGAACTCCTCCTGCGCGTCGGCGAATATCAGCGTGGCAACGATTCGAAATCGGACGAGGCCATCGACAAGCGGCAGCGCATCGAGGATTTCCTGAGGCAACAGACCGGCGAGCCCGCCGAATTTGCATCCACAATCGCGCGAATGGGTGAACTTGCCTCATGACCAGGGAGCAGAATCTGGAAAGGCTTCTGAAGCTGCGCCGCATGCGCATGACGCTTAGCGAGAATGCACTTTTGCTGCAGAACCGCGCTCGGCGGCAGGCGGAAAGCGGCGTGCATGCGGCACTCCAGGACATCGCGCAGCACGATAGCATGTGGCGCGCGGAGGAGCAGGCGGCAATTGACCAGATGGCGCTTCAGCCTCTCAGCAGCCAGGCACTCGCGCAGGAACGGGAAAAGATGGACGCACTCGCCCGGCAGGCGGATGAGCTGAAGCAGGCTGAGCAGACCGCCGAGCACATTCTGGCGACCGAAATGCAGCGGCAGCAGGAAAAGCTTGGGGAACATCGCCGGAAGCTGCGTGAGCATGACAAGGTGCTTTTGATGGCACAGAAGGATCTGGAGCAAAGGCACCGCCAAGCGGCGATGCAGAGCGAGTTGGAAGAGGAGGAACAGATGGCCCTACGCTCTGCTTCCGATTCGGGAAGGCGCGTACGCAAGTGAGGCCAGAACAGATAAATGCGGCTTCGACTGCGTCAGAGGTCGTGGAAGCGGGTCGATGGTTGCCCAGGCTGCCCGTGGGCTGCATCGGAAGCCTCAATACGCTGTATTGCCCTCGCCCGCCGCTGCGTCTGGCATATGAAGGCCAAGTGGTGGAAATCCGTATTGCAGGCCCCGCGGCATCGGTCGCCCGGCCTTCTGTCGAACTGCCGCTGACGATCGGCCCATGGAAGGGAAAGCTCGTCCTGCCCCTGATGATTGTGGAACGGATACTCACGCCGTTGACGGGCGGGAAAGCCGCCTCCGGTCTTTCTCCCGCCTCGCTGGCGCTCCTCACCGAACATGCGCTGGCCAATATGCTTGAAAAGATGGAGGGTGATATCGGGCAGCCGATCCATATCGAGAGTTCCGGGAAACCGGAGGCGCCGCTGATCAAGACGGCCTGGCAGGTGATGTCGGGCGATGTCTCGGCAATCGCCGAATTGCATCTGCCGATCGATGCGCTGGATATTCTGGCCATATACCTGCCCCGTGTCTCCCCGCCCGCGCAAAACGCCATTGGAGACGATATCCCGATGACGCTGCAGCTATCCGCCGGCCGCCAGTCGCTCACCTCAGGCGAACTTGCCAGCCTGCGCCCGGGCGATATCGTCCTCATCGATGAAGCACAGGAAAATGAGGCGGAAGCGCTGCTGGCCAACCGGTATGCCGCACGTGCCGTCAAAGGTCCCGATGGCTACAGGGCTGCCAGTCCTTGGCTGAAATCCAATCAAAATCAGGGAACGATCATGGAAACGAAAAGCCGATCCTCGGGCAAGCCGCAAGCGGATAACATCAATCTCGACGATCTTCCGGTGGAAATGGTTTTTGAGATCGGCCGCCGCGAACTCTCCCTCGGTGAAATCCGTCAATTGGGGGAAGGCAGCCTGCTCCTGACGGCCCCCGGCATCGATGGCGCGGTCGATATCCTCGTCAACGGCCGGCGCATCGGCAAAGGCGATCTGGTCAAGATCGGTGAAGGCCTGGGCGTTCGAGTGGTGCGTATCGCCGAAAATGGATAGTGCCTCCTCGAATCTGCTGCCGATCATTCTGCTGGTCTCGACCATCGGGCTCATCCCGCTCGCGGTCGTGACCATGACGGGATTCCTCAAGATATCGATCGTGCTTTTCCTGATCCGCAATGCTTTGGGCATCCAGCAGTCGCCGCCCAATCTCGTGCTCTACGGAATTGCGCTGATCTTGACGGTCTATGTGACGACGCCCCTGGTCGGGAACATGTACCGCCTGCTCGAGAGCCGTCCCATCGATGTGCAATCGCTCGAGGGGATCAGGGAAGCCGCAGAGCGGCTGCGGCCGCCGCTGCAGGAGCATCTGTCCCGGTTTACCGACGACAAGGAGAAGGAGTTCTTCCTGAACGCCACCGAAAACGTCTGGTCGCCGGAAGCGCGTGCCGATCTGCGGCCGGACGATCTGGTGGTGCTGATCCCCTCCTTCGTCAGCTCGGAGCTCACCCGGGCATTCGAGATCGGCTTCCTGCTTTACATCCCGTTCCTCGTCATCGACCTCATCGTCTCGAACGTGCTGATGGCGATGGGCATGATGATGGTTTCGCCGACGCTGATCTCCATCCCGCTCAAGATATTCCTGTTCGTCGCCGTTGACGGCTGGTCGCGCCTGATGCACGGCCTCATCCTCAGCTACGGGTGAGCGGGATGGGGCAGGACATCTTTCTCTCCCAGATGCAGAATGCGCTGCTGACGGTTCTGCTGGTCTCGGCCCCCGCCCTCGGCATCGCCATCCTGATCGGCATCAGCGTCGGCCTCATACAGGCATTGACGCAAATCCAGGACCAGACCCTGCCGCAGGCCTTCAAGCTCGTCGCGGTGATGCTGGTGCTCATTATTTTCGGACCGGCGCTTGCCCTGCACGTGACCAATCTCGCGGGCCATGTGCTTGACGCCTTTCCCGTGGTGACGCGCTGAGCGCCGCCATGGACGCGACAACCGCCACCTTCTCCATCCTCGAATTCGCCTATCCCCTGCTGATTGCGACCGCGATGGCGATGTCCCGCGCGCTCGGGCTCGTGGTGGTGACGCCGGCGTTCACACGTCTGGGCCTCACCGGTCTTCTCCGGTCGGGCGTGGCGATCGCCATCAGCATTCCAGTCGTCCCCGGCATCCTTGCCGCCATGGCCGAACACCGTGACCTCACAAGCGTTGCCATAACCGGTCTGATGGTCAAGGAATTCGTGGTCGGGATCATCATCGGGATCGCCTTCGGCATCCCGTTCTGGGCGGCGGAGGTCGCCGGCGATCTGGTCGACCTGCAGCGGGGCTCGACATCCGCCCAATTGGTCGACCCGCTTGCGATAAATGAGGCGAGCATTTCGGCAACGCTGTTCAGCATATCGCTCGTGGCGCTCTTCTTCATGTCCGGCGGGTTTCTCCTGCTCCTGGAAGGCTTCTACAGGAGCTACGATCTATGGCCGATCGCCAGCTTCACGCCCGTCATGGGATCACAGGCCGTTTCCGCCCTTCTAGGCGCTCTCGACCGGATCATGCAGATCGCCCTGCTCCTCATCGCACCCGTCGTGCTGGCCTTGCTGATTGCGGATCTGATGCTCGCCTATCTGTCGCGGCTGTCACCGCAACTGCACATCTTTGACCTTTCGCTGGCTATCAAGAACCTGCTGTTCTGCGTGCTGATCCTGCTTTACGCGATGTTCCTCGTACCCCTCATGCTCTCGCAGATAGGAAACATGTCCGGCACGTTCGATGCGTTGCGCGCCGTGGTTTCCAACAGCCCGTCCCCCGATGCTGGATCGGAAGATTAAGCACCCGACTTGTTCCCAATTTGGGAATAAACAATCTTATGCAGATAATCGTGAATCCACGTCACGAATGTTTTGGAGCAAGCATCCGCGAGCGGAAACGCCGTTGAAAACATGGTATGCGATTGTCAGCAAAGCCGACCCTATCGTCTCATTACAGCCTGACAGCTGACGTGAATTCGGAAGCCTGCTCACGCCACGGGGACATCGATACCAAGCTGTGACAAGACCACGTCGATCTGCGCCACCGACGACGGATGGGCATCGCCGGACCGAATACTATCAGCAAGACTCGGCACATAGACCGGCGTACCGGTATATTGATAATTCAATTCTTCTGGATCGGTATATTGGAAGTCGTTGTCGGCAGTGGGGGTCAGTTTCGAGATATCGCCGCCGAAATCATCGAGCGTGTGATGCAGATTGTCCCGAAGCGCTTCCAGGCTCTCATGGGGCATATTGTTCAGCCAATCGATGAACTGCTGGCGATCCGCCGGTTGGTCGAGCTCGAAGCCTTTCATCTCGGCATAGCGGGCAAGGAGCGGCACGGCGCTGAAACCATCGCCGCTTTGATCGACCAGGGCACCCGCCACATCTTCGTCAAGACCTGCATGCTCCAGGAAGTGCTTTGACGCATCGGTCATATAGACGTTGGACGCCCGGGTATCGGTGACGATCATCTGGCCGACGACGGCAGCACCGACAATCACCAGTCCGGCCGGACCGAACATCGTGCCCGTGCCGAGCGCAGCCATGACCGTGCCGCCGGCCGCCGCCGCGGACAAGCCGCCCATCAGGGGATCGCCGGCCCTGAAATAGTCGACGGCATTCCAGGCGTCAAATCCTCCGCTGAGCGCGCCGAGGAACTTCACCGCCGGCGTCCGGCTGCTGCCGAAGTGCCGCACGGCGGCTGAATCCGTATCGAGGCGGTCCATTCCGCCAAGGATTTCGATCGTGCGCTGGCCAAGGCCCACGGCATCGATGACGACCTTGAGGCCGTTCTTCAGAGTTGGGTCGTTCTGCAAATTGGTTGCCGAATTGGCCAGTGTCGCGCCCGTCGCCGCGACCCCGACCATGCGCAGCAGCTGACCGGGAACGGTGCTGTTCGCGAAGGACTGGATGCCGCTTGAACTTCTCAGCCCATTGAGGTCGCTGTCCAGCTGCGCCATCTTGGCTCTGGCCTGCTCGACCGTATCGCCAGGCTCAGGCAGGGACTGCTTGACGGCATCAATAGCCCGGTTCATGTCCCTTTCCGGAATGCCGAGCAAGGACGAGAGCGTGCTGCCCTTCATGTTTTCGAGGCTGGCCCGGGCTCGTTCGAGACTGGCAGGATTGTTCGCGTCGAGCTCGCTGAAGGATGGCAGAACCGTGCGCCGGATGATCTGCGTCGTCGCTTCCTCAGCCAGCTTGCGGCCACGGTCGGTCAGGCGGGCCTGGCCACCCAGGAAGCTGACGACCTGCGGGTTGTCGAGCAATTCGGGATTCTTCTTCATGGCGATATCGATCGCCATCGCCGTCTTCTCGTCCGACAGGATCTGGCTGATCTGGTCATTGACCGCGGATTGCTGCGATGCCAGTTCCGGGGGCAGGTTGCCGAGCGCCGTCAGCTGCGTGAGCAGCTTCTCGCCCTGTTCGGCAATATCGTTTTCCAGGCGTTCTTCGGTCGCCTGCCATTCAGGTCCTTTTTCCGCCTTGTAATCCTCGACGGCCTGCTCGAGCTGTTCCGGCGTCATCGTCGGCCCGTGATTGGCGATCAGCCACTGCAGTTCCTGCATGTGCGTCGCATAGGCGTCGACGCTGCCATTCACCGTGACGGCATATTGCTCGACATTCGGAATGATGTTCTGGGTGACGAAATCCGGGCTGCTGGCCCCATATTCCGCGGCCACCGCCAGCGGATAATCCAGACGAGAGCCGTTGGCGATCGCCGGCGGTATGGCGTTTATGTTATAGCCGCCCAATGCGGCGAAGCGTTCGACGATGGCGTCAGCGCCCGGCGTGCCGCCGATGCGGTCGATGATCTTCATCAGGTCCGTCTGGCCATTGAGGCCGATCAACTCACTACCGATCACCTCCTGGCGCCGGGTATTTGCAGCTTCGATGGTCGGCATCGACGCGGACAGGAGATCGACGGCGAGTTTCGGATCCACACCGTCCGTCAGCTTTTCCAGGTTCGCCATAACCGTCGCCGCATCGCCCTGATCGCTGGTCGCGGTCTCCGGATCATAGTTGGCGAGCGGCCGCGTTGCCCATTCGGCGGCGTTGCGGATCAGCTGATCGGCATCGGCGGAACGCAGGATCACCTGCTGCAGCTCGGGAGGCGCCGAGGCATATGATTCACTCAGTTGCTGGAAAGCCTTGTCCGGCTCTCCCGTTGCATTGGCCGCATCGATGATCTGACGGGCCCGGCCTTCGAGCTCCACGCCGGCATGGGTGGAGGGACGCAAGGTGATGCCGAGCTCGTTTGCTGCGTTCTCGATCGCCGTCTGCGCGGGCGCAGCATCCTGCCATTCGCGATCAAAAAGCCGCTGCAGGACGTCGCTGCGCTCGCCTTCCGGCAATTGCCCGATATAATCCTTCACGTCGCCGGTGATTTCAGCCGTTTCAGCCTGATAATCGATGTCGGGATCATCCGAATACTGGATTTCGTTGCCGCGATCATAGATTTCGCCAGCGAAGACGTCCTCCCGATTGGTCGCAAGACCGCGCTCCTCTATGGCCGCAGTCACGGCTGTTCCGGCTGGGCCGGCATCGCGCCAGTCGTTCTCAGCCAGGCGCAGTGCCGCCGCCTGTCGTTCCTGCTCGGGCAGTCTGTCGAGATATGTCCCGACCTCCTCCTGCATGGCGCGGGTTTCGGCGTCATAGTCGATCTGCGAAGGGTCATCGGCATATTCAAGCTCGTTGCCCCGCTCGTAGAGATCGCTGATGAAGGCCGCCTCGCCCTCCGGTATGCCGTTGCTGCCGACAGGTCCGTTCGCCACGATTTCCGGTGAACTCGTGGGCACGATCAGTACCTCGTTGGGCTCGATCGCCGCACCTGATGTGCCGAGCTCGATCCTGTTGGTCGCCAGCAGATCATCAAGGCTGACATTGTTCTCGCGTGCGATCTCCCACAGGCTGTCGCCCTTCTCGACGACAATCGCCTTTTCATTGAGAGGATCAATTTTGTCCGGACCGCCTGCCCGCGCGCGCTCGTTTATCGCTTCGTTGATCTCGGCCATGAACAGGCGCTGCTGTTCATCCGAAAGGACGGATGTGCGGTTGCCCGCTGCGTTGTAACGATATTTTCCATCGATATCGATGCGATAGGACATGTTCGATCTCCGGTGATCTTCTCCGGGAGCGTTTTGCCCCCCGGATCGGCATGACTGAAGCGACAGGATGTCCATCCACTATGCTCAGCGAGCATTATGGTTTGATGACAGACAGATGAATTGTCCGGCGGGTGGAGCAGCTTTCCCGTATTGCGCGAGATGATCGGAACGATCGTTAAGAAATTTTGCGAAAGCAAACCGGGATGGATCAGAAAATTCCGCCAAAACCGCCCAAGGAAGCTTCCACGTGGACCATTTCAAATTGATACGGGTTGATATTATATTTCAATACATTGCAACAAAGTGATGACTGCCTCAACTTGTTGATGTTGTGGATTGTGTCTTGAGGTCGTCACCTCAGTGTCACAAAGCGCATCGGGGTTTCCCATCAGGACTGCATGGATTTCCCCGCCCGTCCGTCGTCAACGTCATGTTCTGTCGAGAGCGTTCGTGTTTCTGCTGCGCAGGCGGTCATCCCGGCCCCGGCAGATCACAGCATCGCAATGTAATGGTTGGGCGTCAGACGATCGAATCGTCGATGATGACCATCGGACGGCCCTTGGAGCAGGATTCGATCCGCGCATTCACGCGATAGACATCGCGCAGGAGGTGCTCCGATATCACCTCCTCGGTCGGTCCACTGGCGATCATCGAGCCGTCGGCGATGACGATCGTCTGCTCGCAATAGCGCAGGGCGTGATTGAGATCATGCAGCGCGATCAGAACCGCCATGCCGGATCGCGAGGACAGCTCCTTCATGAAGCCCAGGACCTCAACCTGCCGGAACAGGTCAAGCGCGGATGTCGGCTCGTCCATCAGCAGCACCTCCGGATTGCGGACAAGCGCCTGCGCGATGGAGACGAGCTGGCGCTGCCCGCCCGACAATTCGCCGAGGTTCTTGAAGGCGAGCGCCTCGATCCTGAGCGCCGCAAGGATGCGGTCGATTTCGCGCAGTTCGCTGTCGTGCACCTTCAGGCTGGAGCCCTGCTTGGCCGCCAGAAGCACGGACTCATAGACGGTGAGAACCGCATTTGCCCCGGTATCCTGGGGCATGTAGCAGATGGTTTCGGGTCCCTTCGCCGTATCCGACAAATGAACCAACCCGGGGCCGGATATGAGACCGGCGATGCGCTTGAACAGCGTCGACTTGCCCGCCGCATTCGGACCGATGACGGCGGTCATGCTCCCACCCCTCAACACGCCCGTCGTCACATCGGCAAGCACGGTATGCTTACCGTATTTCGCGCCAAGCTGTTCGACCGCGATGCTTACCATGATCGTTTCCGATGCGTGAAAATGAGCACGAAGAAGAACGGAACGCCGACAAGTGCCGTCATCACACCGATCGGCAGCACGGCGCCCGGAATGAGCGTCTTGCTTGCCACCGAAGTAGCCGACAGAAGCAATGCGCCGGTGAGGACGGAAGCAGGCAGGAAGAAACGCTGATCCTCGCCCACGAGCATCCGCGCAATATGGGGTCCGACGAGGCCGACAAATCCGATCGTGCCGACGAACGAGACCGGAATTGCGGCGAGAAGGCTTACGATCAGCATGGTCTCCAGACGCAGGTAACGCACCTTGACGCCGAGGCTCGCAGCCTTGTCTTCGCCCAGTCGCAATGCTGTCAGCGCCCATGCGCGCCGCGCGAAAAGCGGAACGGTGACGAACAGTGTCGCCGCCGTTATCGCCACTTTGGGCCATGTCGCCTTGGTGAGGCTGCCCATTGTCCAGAAGACGACCGCCGCCAGGGCCTGTTCCGAAGCGAGATATTCGAGCAGCGACAGGAGCGCATTGAAGGTGAAAACGAGCGCGATACCAAGAAGCACGATCGTCTCGACCGTCACCCCCCGCATGGACGAGGCGAAATGGATGAACAATGCCGCGAGCATCGCCATCAGGAAAGCATTGACCGGCACCATGAACTGCAGCGCGAGCGGAAAGACCGCAACCCCTGCGACAAGGGCGAGCGCGGCACCGAAGCTCGCGGCAGCCGAAATCCCGAGAGTAAAGGGGCTGGCGAGCGGATTGGCGAGAATCGTCTGCATCTGCGCGCCGGCAACCGAGAGCGATGCTCCAACCGTTACCGCCATGAGGGCGATCGGCATGCGGATATCCCAGATCACGACCCGCAGCTGATCGTTCACCGCGTCAGGGTGAAAAAGCGCGCTCAGCACATCGGCAAGCGCATAATTCGCAGGCCCGAGCGCCATGTCGACCGAGGTGCTCAACAGCAGCGCCGCCAAGAGCGCCGCGATGAGGAGCGCGCGCCGGAAAACCAGCGCACGATATGTATCGCGGACGGCGCGCAACCCGCTATTCTCGGAAACAGCCGTCATTTACCCCTGCTGTCCATCCTTGAGGGAAACGAAGTAGCCCGGCTTATAGTCGAGCGGCAGGAAGCGTTCATGCAGCTCCTGGAAGGTCGCCACCGGATCGAGGTCGGCAAAGAGATCCGGATGGAGCCACTTCGCCATCTCCTGAATGGCCACGAACTGGTAGGGATTGTTGTAGAACTGGTGCCAGATGGCATGGACATTGCCGTCCTGAACGGCTTTCACCCCAGTGAACGCCGGACGTTTCGTCAGCGCCTCAAGCTTGCGCCGCGCCTCCTTCAGGTCGGCACCATAGCCGACGCCCACCCAGTTACCGCCGGGCACATAGCCTTCCCAACTGCCGCCGGTGATGATGATCTGGTCCGGGTTGGAGGCGATGATCTGTTCCGGATTGACCGCGCCGAACGTACCCGGAATGATGCCCTTCGCCATGTTTATGCCGCCCGCAATCTCGACCATCTTGCCGAAATTCTCGTCGCCGAAGGACATGCAGCAATCCTCGGAATAACCGCCGGCGCGCTCCATGAAGACCAGTGGCTTTTTCGGATTCGCCCCGGCCAGGACGTCGGTGACCTTCGCGATATTCTCGGCGCGGAACTTGATGAATTCCTCTGCCTTCTCTTCTTCGCCGAAAAGCTTACCGATGATGCGCACGCTGGCTTCCGTGTTTTCCATCGGCTTCTCACGGAAATCGATGTAGACGAGCGGAATCCCGACCTTCTCGAGCTTTTGAATGTATCCCGCTTCCTCGGTCGCGGTCTTGGCATCGATATTCATGATGATGACGTCGGGCTTCAACGCCACCGCCTGCTCGACATCGAATGTCCCGTCCTTCATTCCGCCGAAGGTCGGCAGCTTGGCGATCGAGGGATATTTGGCGAGATAGGCGGCATAGCTTTCCGGATCGGCCTTCGGCAGATCGTCGCGCCATCCGACGACACGCTTGAACGGATTGTCCCGGTCGAGGATCGCGGTGAAATAGACCTGGCGGCCTTCGCCGAGGATGACATGCTGGACCGGAACGTTCAGCTCGACCGTGCGGCCGGTTATATCCTTGATCGTGGCCTTGTCGGCCAGTGCTCCGCTTGCCGTGACAACCAGCCATCCAATGGCGGCGACCGCTGCCCTGCCGAATAAACGCATCGCTTTTAGCTCCGTGGAAAACCGCTGCGTTCTATTATTTTATGACTTTCTTGGTCAATATTTATCTTTTAGAACGCTTCCAAGTCATCAGGTCAGGTATGAACGAATGGACGGGCCGGTAAACGGATCGAATTTCAATCTTCGCGACGAGATCAAGGCCTATTGGTCCGAACGGGCGGCAACGTTCGACCAATCCCCGGGTCATGAAATCTTCTCGGAGGAGGAGCGGGAGGCGTGGCACCGCCTGATTGCGAGGCATCTGGGCGCAGGCCAGGGTCGCACCGCGCTTGACCTTGCCAGCGGGACAGGGGTCGTATCGCTGCTCCTGGACGATCTCGGCTTCGACGTCACCGGCTTGGACTGGGCCGAGCCGATGCTCGAGCGCGCCCGCGCCAAGGCAGATGCCAAGGGGCGCAGGATCGCGTTCAGGCTCGGCGATGCGGAAAACACCATGGAGCCGGACAACCATTATGATGTCATCACAAACCGCCATCTGGTCTGGACCCTGGTTGATCCGGAAGCAGCGTTTGCCGAATGGCTGCGCATCCTGAAGCCTGGCGGTTCGGTTCTCATCGTCGACGGCGATTTCGTCAACGCCACCTCCTTCGGACGGCTGATCCAGCAGCTCGCAAGCATTGCCCAACGATTGGGCTTCACCCCTTCCGAGACGGCGCAACTGCCACAGCAATTGGTGGAGACCCACCGCAACATCCTCTCGCGGGTGCATTTTGCCGATGGTGCCCGTGCGGACGCAGTGGTGGAACTCCTGAGGAAGGCCGGATTTCAGGATATTACCATCGATACCGATCTGCGGCGGATCCACCGCGCCCAAGCCAAACATATGGATTTCTGGAAAGGCCTGGCGCGCGGGTCGCAGCACCGCTATGCCATCAAAGCGACCAAAGCGACGTAACGGATCTCGCCCCCTAGCGGCGCTGCAGCCAGGCGGCGCTCGTCTCGACAATCCGGTCGATGGGTTCGGCAATGTCCTGCCGCAAGACGAGAGGCTCGCCGGTGGGCGGCTCCAGGGTGGCAAGCTGGCTGTCCAACATCGAGAGCGGCATGAAGTGCCCCGTCCTGTGCGCCATGTGCTCACGCAGGACGGCAAGGCTGCCGTCGAGGAAAATGAAGAACAGCGATGATCCGGACGCCTTCCGCAAGTGGTCGCGATAGACGCTTTTCAGCGCCGAGCAGGAGATGACGACCCCATCGGGTGCCTGCGCGAGTCTCGCGCCGATCTGGTCGAGCCAGGGCCAGCGATCCTCGTCCGTCAACGGAATGCCCGCCGACATCTTCTCCACATTGCTTTGGGGATGAAGCGCGTCACCTTCCAGAAACGGCAGGCCGAGTTTTCCGGCGAGGGCTGCACCGACCGTCGATTTGCCAGCCCCGGAAACACCCATGACGATGATGCGCATTGCGGACCTCATACGCTCGCCGTCATGCCGCCATCGACATGCAGCACCTGTCCATTGACGAAGGAGGAGGCATTGCCCGCAAGGAAAACGGCCGCGCCGACCAGTTCCTCGACATTGCCCCAGCGTCCGGCGGGCGTGCGCTTTTCCAGCCAGGCGGTAAATTCCGGATTGTCGACCAGCGCCTGGTTGAGTGGCGTCTTGAAATAGCCGGGCGCGATGGCGTTGATCTGCAGGCCATATTTCGCCCAGTCGGTGGCCATGCCGCGGGTGAGATTGCGCACCGCCCCTTTCGTCGCCGTATAGGGCGCGATCGAGGGGCGCGCGAGTTCGCTCTGCACCGACGCTATGTTGATGATCTTGCCACGTCCGCGCCCAATCATATGGCGCGCAACCGCCTGCCCCACATAGAAGACGCTGGAGATGTTGGTCTGGAGAAGCTGCTGCCACTTGTCGATCGGGAAATCTTCCAGCGGCGCACGGAACTGCATGCCCGCATTGTTGACGAGAATGTCGATCGGCCCGATCTCGGTCTCGATCCTGTCGATCCCGGCCTTCACCGCATCGGGATTCGTCACATCGAAAGAACAGCCATGGGCCTTTTGGCCCGCCCTTTTCAGCTCTTCCGCCGCCGCATCGACCTTTTCCGCGTCGCGCCCGTTGATAATGACGGCAGCGCCATGCTGCGCCAGTCCGGTTGCGAGCGCCAAGCCTATTCCCTGGCTAGACCCCGTCACGACGGCAAGCCTGCCCTCGAGATTGAAAAGCGGAAATGCCATGTCTCCCCCTATCATGCAAAGATGCAGCGAGACTTGCTTAAATGTGACCGGCAACATACGCAAGAACCGCGGGATCGGCCTTTCCGATAATGCGCCCTCTCCTTTCAGCAATGGCGCTGCGCAGACAAAATGAAGCGCCGCCCTGAGTGATCGGGCGGCGCGGGCACTCTGTCCGGATTAGCGCTTATACGGTGCAATCAGTGCAGCCATCATATCCATCTCGTCGCCTGACAGGTCGACCAGAGGCGGCCGAACGGGACCGGCCTTGAACCCCTGGAGCCGGACCCCGGCCTTGACGGCGGAGACCGCGTAGCCCTTGGCGCGGTTCCGGATCGCCATGAAGGGATAGAAGAAGTCCAGCAGGATCTTCTCGCATTTGGCGCGCTCGCCGGCACGCAGGGCCTTGTAGAAGTCGACCGCGAGACCAGGCACGAAATTGAATACCGCCGAAGAATAGGTGGTGAAGCCCGCCCCAAGATAGGCTTCGGCAAAAAGCTCCGCGGTCGGCATGCCGCCGAGATAGGTCAGGCGATCGCCCATCTTCGCTGTGATCTGACGGACCAGGCCGATATCGCCGGTGCCGTCCTTGAAGCCGACAAGGTTCGGGCATTCGTCGCAAAGCCTTGCCAGTGTGTCGGCCTGCAGCACCGAATTGTCGCGATTGTAGACCATCACTCCCATGCCGGTTGCCTGGCACACGGCCTTGATGTGGCGATAGAGCCCTTCCTGCGGAGCATCGATCAGATAGTGAGGCAGCAGCAATATGCCGTCAGCCCCGGCCTTCTCAGCAGCTTTCGCGATGGAAACCGCGATCTCGGTTCCATAGCCGCAACCAGAAACGATCGGGGTCTTGCCGGCGGCCGCCTTTGCAGTCTCGACGATCTGGGGGATCTCATCCGGAGCCAGCGAGAAGAATTCCCCCGTGCCTCCTGCCGCAAACAGCGCCGCGGCCTCAAAGCCGGAGAGCCATGCCACGTGCTCCGCATAGCTTTCCGGATTGAATCGGCCCCCCTCATCGAAATGCGTGACAGGAAAGGACAGGAGACCGGCCCCGAGGGTCCGTTTGAGATCTATGGGATCCATGGATGACACTACCTATGCTGATATGGATTTACGCCTCGGTTATGCCGAGAAGAAAATGACATGTCAAGAAACTTATTATTATAAGTTTGCCAGATAGGCTCGATAGCGCTGCTGGCTCCCAGCCAAATGGGCGCGCATGGCTTCCCGGGCGGCGATTTGATCCCGGCTCGAAATAGCGTTCACGATCAGCCGGTGCTCTTCATACAGCCGCTCGAGATACGCGGTGGGTGTCGTGGCCTCTTTGCCTTCCAGTGCAGCTCGGGGGATCATCTCATGACCCAGCAAGCTCAGGATCTCGACGAAACGGCGATTGTTGCTCGCCTCCGCTATCGCCAGATGAAATGCCAGATCGGCTTCCACCGTCGACCTTCCATCCCGGATGCACGCCCCGACTTCATGATGGCTGCGAATGATCACTTCCTCCTGGAGAGGAGAACATCGCGCCGCTGCGAGATAGGCGGCTTCAACCTCGATGGCCGTCCGCAGTTCCAGCCCCTCGACTACAGAAGAAATCCGTTTGGGATCAATGCCTCGCAAGGCCGGGCCGACCGCAGCCGCCGGATCCAGCACGAACACCCCTGCCCCCCGGCGCGGCTCGACCAGACCTTCCTCCCGCAGCGCCGAAAGAGCCTCCCGAACCACGGTACGGCTAACATTGAATTTATCGATCAACTGGGCTTCGCTCGGCAGCTTCTGGCCGGGGGCAGGATTGCCGGCGAGGATGCCTTCCCTAAGCGTATCCCTGACAAGGCGCGTCAGTGTGCCATAGCGGCGCGGAGTGTCGCTGCCTGAAGTTTGTTCCATATGCAAAATCAACCGCCGATGATCCCTTTGTCACCACCTCGAAGCTGCCAAACGATCCCTCGTGATCGGCTTGGCTGTCGAAGCAGTGCCGAAAGATATCATGATATGGCAAACATGCAAAAGCTAGATCCGCATGGCTTGTCAGCATAGGGAATAAAAGGGAAAGCGAGGCATGCAGCGATGAAGAACACTGTCAGGCGGGATGCTGCTGGATGCTCAGGCCCCCATCGATCGTCAGGCATGTCGCGTTCATGAACGGGCACTCATCGGAGATCATGAACACCGCCGCCATGGCGATCTCGTCCGGCGTGGCGATCCTGCCGCCTGGATGCAGCTTCATCGTTTCAGCCTTTGCGGCCTCCGGATCCGGAAAACTGTTCCAGTAATCGATCACCTTCTGGGTGGACACATAGCCGGGTGCAATGGCGTTTACGCGCACATTGCGTGACGCATATTCCAGACCCAGCGATTTCGTCATGCCGATAAGCGCGTGCTTGGCAAGGGGATAGGGAAATGTATGCGGTATGATCGTGAACGCATGGGTCGAGGCGATGTTCAAAATGACGCCCCCACCCTCCTCCATCATCCCGGGCAGCACGGCCTTGCAGCAGTTCCACGCCCCCTTCAGATTGATATCGAAACAGCGCGCCCATTCCTCGTCACTTGTCTCGAGCGGCTCGGCGAAGACATTAACCCCGGCATTGTTGACGAGCGCGTTGACTGGGCCGATATCGCTGTTGGCTCGCCTCACAGCTTCGGCAATTGCCACACGATCGGTGATGTCCGCCGCAAAATAGCCGAGCATGGCGCCGCCTGCCTGCATCTCTTCGGCTACGTGCGTCAAAAGCTCCGCATCCCTGTCGATCAGGAATATGCGAGCATCCTCGCGCAGAAAGGCCTTGGCGATTGCAAGGCCGATGCCCTGAGCCGCGCCGGTGATCAGGATACGCTTGCCGGAAAGACGTCTGGACATTGTTGCCAACCTTTCTCACCATTCCGCGACACTGCCGTCGGCGTGACGCCAGAGGGGATTGCGCCAGCGGTGCCCCTCCCTGGCGCGCTCGATCACATAAGCTTCGTTCACCTCGATGCCGAGGCCCGGCCCCTGTGGGATCGCAACAAATCCGTCCGCGTAGGCGAAAACCTCCGGGTTGGAGATATAGTCAAGAATATCGTTCGCCTCGTTGTAATGGATGCCGAGGCTCTGCTCCTGGATAAAGGCGTTATAGGACACCGCGTCCACCTGGAGACAGGCGGCAAGGGCGATCGGCCCCAGCGGGCAATGCGGCGCCAGCGCCACGTCATAAGCCTCGGCCATCGCCGCGATCTTGCGGCATTCGGTAATGCCGCCGGCATGGGAAAGATCAGGCTGGATGATATCGACATAGCCGTCGGAAAGCACCGATTTGAAATCCCACCGGGAATAGAGCCGTTCGCCCAGCGCAATCGGCGTCGAGCAATGATTGGCGATCTCCTTCAGCGCTTCCCTGTTTTCCGAAAGGACCGGCTCCTCGATGAACATCAGCTTGTAGGGCTCCAGTTCCTTGGCGAGCACCTTGGCCATCGGCTTATGGATGCGGCCGTGGAAATCCACGCCGATACCGATATGCGGTCCGACGGCCTCCCGGACCATAGCGATGGTTTCAACCGCCTTTTCCACCTTTTCATTGGTATCGACGATCTGCATTTCTTCGCAGCCGTTGAGCTTGATCGCCTTGAAGCCGCGAGCGATGACATCCTTGGCGTTGCAGGCGACGTCGGTGGGACGGTCGCCGCCGATCCAGCTATAGACCTTGATCCTGTCGCGGAGCTGGCCGCCCAGCAGCGAATGGACCGGCACTCCGAGCGCCTTGCCCTTGATATCCCAGAGCGCCTGGTCGATACCGGCAAGGGCGCTCATATGGATTGCGCCGCCCCGGTAAAAGCCCCCGCGATAGAGAACCGTCCAGTGGTCCTCGATCAGGAACGGGTCCTTGCCAATGAGATAATCGGCCATTTCATGGACGGCCGCCTCGACCGTCAATGCGCGACCTTCCACGACCGGCTCGCCCCAGCCGATGATGCCGGCATCCGTTTCGATCTTCAGGAATAGCCAGCGCGGCGGAACGATATAGGTAGTCAGCTTGGTGATCTTCATCAAAAATCCTATCCGCTATGCGAGAATAAGGTCAGCTGCCTTGCCGGCTGCCGCAATAACCGCTGCATTCGTATTGCCGCTGACGATCGTCGGCATGATCGAGGCGTCGATGACCCGCAGGCCGCGGGTGCCACGGACACGAAGCTCCGGATCGAGAACCGCATCCGGGTCGCCGTCATGCCCCATCCGGGCGGTGCCCACCGGATGGTAGCCGGTCTTCACCGTGCGCTTGCAATGGGCGGCGATCGCTTCGTCGGTTGTGACATCGCTGCCCGGAAAAATTTCCTTGTCGATGAGATCCCGCATCGGGCTCGCCGAAAGGACGCTGCGCGCGAAACGAAAGCCCGCCATGGTCAGGCGGAGGTCGTCCGGGTGAGCGAAGATCTGGGTATCAATGACCGGATCCGCGAAAGGGTCCGCCGAGGCGAGCGTCACCGAACCCCGTGCCTTCGGCCGCAGGAGCAGGGAATTGATCGTTACCCCGTCTCCCGGCGCCGTTCCCGTCACATCCCGGTCGAGATAGATGGTCGGCACGCAGAACATCTGGATGGTCGGCTCATCATTGTTGCCGTCAGGATCATAGAACGCACATGTCTCTACCCCTGTCGTTGATACCGGTCCGGATTTGAAAAGCAGATATTGCAGCCCTGCCTTGATCATGGGCCAGCCGCGATCCTGCCCGTAATAGCCGAATGCGCCCTTGGTCGTGGCAACCACCGGGCATTCATAATGGTCTTGCAGGTTCTTGCCGACGCCCGGAAGCGCGATCTTCGTCCTGATGCCTTGGCGCGCAAGCTCGTCCTCCGGCCCGACGCCTGAGAGCATCAGGATTTTCGGCGTCTGATATGCACCGGCCGCCAGGATAACCTCACGCCCGGCGGACGCGGACTTCCGGATGCCGCCCTGCATATAATCCACCCCCTCCGCGCGGTCGCCGTCGAACCGGATCGCGGTAACGGTTGCTCCGGTTTCGATCGTCAGAAGCGGATTGTTGACGACCGGCGCGAGAAAGGCATCGACAACACTTGACCTGCGGCGTGTCCGCCAGTCGATGGTATGCTGCATAAAGCCGACGCCGAACTGGCGCGCACCATTGAAATCCGGATTGTAGGGTATCCCCATGCCCTGCAGCGTCTTCACATAGGTGCGCGTCATCGGACTCGTATGACCGAGGTGGGAGACCTTCAGGGGGCCTCCGACGCCATGGAATTCCCCGGCGAGATGGTCGTTGTCTTCCTGGGCCTTGAAATAAGGAAGAAGATCCCGATAGGACCAAGTACCACCGTTCTTCGCACCGCGTGCGGTAACGGCCTTGTTCCAGCGGTCGAAATCGGCGGCCTGGCCACGCATATAGACCATTGCGTTGACGCTGCTGCCGCCACCCAGAACCTTTGCCTGCGGCACGATAGGGCCACGCCCGTCGAGCTGTGGCTGCGGCTTTGTCTGATGCATGGCGAGGTAAGTGTCCTTCGCCAGGAATTTCATATAGCCGGCAGGAAAGTGCATGATCGGGTTGGCCTTGGCGCGACCGCGCTCAAGAAGCAGCACCCGCGCTTTCCCCTCTGTCACGAGCTTTGCCGCAACCACGCAGGCGGAACTGCCGCCGCCGACAATGATATAGTCGAACTGACTTCCGTCAGACATCTAGAAATTCTCCAGGGATGTCTTTGATTTCATTGTTTTCGGCCTAAAACGGATGCTGCCGGACAGGTTCTCCCCCGGCTCCAGGACCTGAAGCCCCCCGAGACCGGGAAGGTTGTGCCCGTTCGCCAGATGAGACATCGGCTCAAAGCAGAAATAATCCCGCTCGAACCCGGGATCGAAGAACGTGTCGGAAACGAAGATGAAGGCATGCCTAAAAAGCCCGTCAGCTTCCAGTGCAAGAGAGGTCTGCCGCTCCGGCCAGGAGACCAGAGCTTCACCGGACCAATCCTCAAAGCCGTTGTTCACCCACCGGTGGGGCAATGGGGACGGAGAAGAGAAATCCAGATCCACCGGTATTGGAGCGCGCTCGCCCGGCAGCCATCCCTCGACTTCCGTCCAGAACGTCCTTGCCGGAGCGAGAAGCGTCGTGCGCGGCGTCATCGGGAAATAGGGGTGCCATCCCAGGCCGAAGGGCATCGCACCATTGCCCCGGTTCTCGACCGACAGTGTTATTGCGAGTTGATCCTGGGAAAGCGAGAATGCCTGCTCGGCCCGATATTCGTAGGGCGTGTTCCCGCCACGATGCGCGAAGGCCAGGGTGATGGTGCTGGCCGTCTGCTCCTTGATCGTCCAGTCCTCCTGCCATCCCTCGCCATGGAGATAATGCCTGTCCCAATCGGTATTGGGCGCGAGAACATATTCCACGCCGCCGAACGAGAACCGGTTTCCCGCGACGCGGTTACCGAACGGAACGAGCGGATAGCATCCTGATGCCAAGGCATCGGCATCATCGATCATGGCCGGCCGCAACAGCGGCACTTCCGCGGCGCCATTGTTCCACCAAAGCCCGAGGATCGTCCCGCCCTTCGTGGAAACGCGCAGGCGCAAACCGCCGAATGTGAGTTCATGAACCGCCATCGCCTAACCCTTGTTGCGCAGCGCGCTACGCTTGATGGCCTGGATATTGGCCAACACGGCGACGACGATGATCAGGCCGCGCACGACCTGCTGGAAGAATGGATTGATGCCCAGCAGAACCAGCCCGTTACCGATGAGGGTGATGACGAGGACGCCGAGCAGCGTGCCCAGCATGGAACCGCGCCCGCCCGATAGAGACGTGCCGCCGACCACGACAGCGGCAATGACGTCGAATTCCAGTCCCGTCGCGGCTGTTGCATTGCCGGATCCCAGCCGCGAAACCAGGAGAATGCCCGAAATAGCCGCCATTGCACCCGCAATGGCGAAAAGCGCGACACGGATCCGCGCCACGCTGATGCCGCTGAGGAAAGCTGCGTGTGCATTGCCGCCGATCGCGAAGACGGACCGGCCGAACGCGGTCTTGCGGCTGATGAAGGCAAAAACCACGAATAGAACCAGCATGATGATCGCCGCCGGCGGAATGCCCAGCACTGGGCGATCCAGCGCATCCACGATATCGTTGCGGCCGATGGACACGGGTAGCGCGTCGGTCACAAAAAGCGCCGTGCCGCGCAAGGCGCTCCAGAGGCCAAGTGTCCCGACGAAGGAGGGGACGTCGAAATAGGCACGCAATATACCGGGGATCGCTCCCAGAAGCGCCCCGACGACGATAGCAAACGCAAATGCGACCGGCGTAGGAACACCCCACTGCAGCAGATAGGCGAGGATCACGGAGATGAAGGCAACCATCGGCCCGACGCTGACGTCGATCTCGCCCGAGATGATGATCAGCGTGGCGGCCCATGCGGCGATTCCGATCGTCGCGGCATCGCGCAAGATATTGATCTGGTTGTTGAACGACATGAAGCCGTTCGCCGTCGCGGTGAAGACCACGTAAAGGACGACGATCGCGATGAAGAGGCTCAACTCGTTCATATGCTGCGAAAAATTGAAACCGCCCCTGGCTCGGTTGGCGGATGGGGCGGGCTTGGCCGCCTGATCGAGTGACATGCGCTGTCTCCCTCAATGACCGGTAATGCAGGCAGCCATAACAGCGTCCTGATCGATGTTCGGAGCGCTGAACTCCTCATGAAGCGCGCCGTCGCGGAGTACGAGGACACGGTCGCACACGAGCGGAAGCTCCTCGATTTCGCTGGAGACGAAGATGACACTTCGGCCTTCCGCGGCCAGTTCGCGAATGATGGCGTAGATCTGCGCCTTTGCCTCCACATCCACGCCTCGCGTGGGCTCATCCAGCAGCAATATGCGGCTGTCGGCATAAACCCACCGTCCGATGACCACTTTCTGCTGGTTGCCGCCGGAGAGCGTGCCGATCGGCGTGTCGGTGCGAGCCGCCTTTACATGGAGACGGTCGATGATGCGCCGCGTGGCCGCCGCCATCAGGCTTCCGGAGAGAACACCGCGTCTGGTAACTTCTGGAAAATTCGTCAGAAGCGTATTCTCGTCGACCCCCAGGAGCGGAACGATCCCCTCCTCCTTGCGGCTTTCGGGCGTGTAGCCAAATCCCCGGCGGATCATATTCCTGTAGCGCGGGTTTTTGACTGCGACGCCGTCCACCGCCACCTCGCCGCGATCGAACGGCCGCACACCCATGATCGCCTGAAGCAGTTCCGTTCGCCCTGAACCGAGAAGACCGGCGATGCCCAGCACCTCTCCTTCCCGAAGCTTGAACGATACCGACGCGAGCTTGGGAGCGAGCGCCAGATTCCGAACTTCCAGCACCGTTTTTTCCTGGCTACCGTTCTTGAGAGCGGCAGCCTGGGACGCTTCAGAGCCCAGCATAAGGCGAACGATCTCGCGCGTGTCGGCGCCCTTCACGTCGACGGTATCGATGATGCGACCGTCCCGCATGATCGTGGCCGAATGGGCGATCTGGCGGATTTCGTTCATCCGATGGCTGACATAAATGACGGCAATGCCCTCGGACGCAATGCGCCGGACGGCATCCATCACTTTCTGGGCTTCCGCCGCCGCCAGGGAACTGGTTGGCTCGTCGAGGATCACGATCTTCGGCTTGCCGACGAGCACACGCGCGATTTCCAGCAATTGCCGTTCGGCGGGGCTCAAGCCCGCGACCAGCCTGCCGGGAGGAAGATCGAGCCCGAGACGCGACATGGCCTCGGCTGCCTGTTCCTCCATCTCGCGATATTGAATGACGCCCGCCTGCTTCGGCCAGCGTCCGAGGAAGAGATTTTCGGCAAGCGACATGCCGGGCACCAGGCTGAGTTCCTGGTAAACCACCCTGACGCCTTTATCGAAGGCTTCCTGCGCCCGGCCGGATCCGGATTGCCTCAGTTCCCCGCCATCGATCAGGACCGTACCCCGATCCGGCACCTCGGCGCCGGTCAGCATGCGGATGAGGGTCGATTTTCCCGCGCCATTCTTACCGAGGAGCGCCCTCACCTCGCCGGGGGCGATCTCGAAAGTGGCGTCATCGAGCGCCAGCACGCCGGGATACCGCTTGGTGCAGCCATTCACCGCGGCTATCGCGTGCGATACCACTGACGCTCGTTCAGGAATTGCTGTCATATGATCTTCTCGCAAAACGGGCCGCCGGAGCAAGGCGGCAGCCATCACGTTCGATCAGAACCTCAGGCCGATCATGGAATCCCGTCGGCATGAGCCTTCAACCACGCCTTGCCGTCTTCGGATGTCTTGTAGAGATCGATATCATAGGGAACCTTGATTTCCGCCGGCGCCTGACCGTCGATCGCCTTGATGGCCTGGGCCAGAGCAAGCTTGCCGAGTCCCTGGCCGGAGATATCCACCACCGCCTTTATGACGCCGTGATCGGCAAGCTCCTGTGCGATCTCCGTGGTCATGTCACCGCCGAACACGACGGTCTTGCCGACCCTACCCTGGCTCCTCACCGCCCGTGCCGCGCCCAGCGTCGCGCCGCCGGCCTCGCCGAAGAAGGCATCGATATCGGGATTGGAGGACAGCATCGTGCTGGCGACCGAGACGGCCTTGTCGAGCGTTGCGCCTTCCTGGTTCGCGACGATTTCCGCACCAGGAACCCTTGCCTTCAGCGCATCCTCGAAACCCTTCCGGCGGGTGACGCAAACCTCGACGAACTCGCAATTCAGAACCGCGATCTTCGGCTTGTCCTTTTTCTCGGCCAGGAAATAGTCTGCCGCCGCGTCGCCGAGCTTATGCCCGAACGCGTAAGGGTCACCCACGGCATAGGCCGAGATGTATTCCTTCATGTCCTCTTCATTCAGGCAGGTATTGTAGCAGATGACGGGAATTCCAGCGTCGTGTGCGCGGCGGATGGCGCGATAGGAGCCGTCGGCGGATACCGGCGAGACGATGATCGCCTGGACGCCGGCAGAGATCAGCGTGTCGATGAAGGAAGATTCCTTGCTGACATCCCCCTGCGCGTTCGTCTCCACGATCTCCAGCCGGCGACCGGCATCGCGGGCCCCGGTCTGGATTCCCTTGCGCACACCGGCATAAAACCCCTGGGCATCCATATAGATGGCCCCGACCTTGAGGTCTTTGTCCTCGGCAGAGGCATTGGCTGCGCCTGCGATTATGCCGAGCGCCAGCAGGGTCAGCCGTTTCATGAGCTTCATTTATGCTCCTCCCTGTCGTCCAGAATGCGGATGTAAGGCGAGCGTGCGACCGCTCATCCCACCATGAAGGTCACCATAAGTTTGATCTTATGAATGTCAATATAAATATGATTTATTTCGGTATTTGAGTGGCAAGTCTTCACCGATTCATGCTATATAAACGCTACCTAACCGGAGGGCTCGGCAGATGATGGATCGCCCCGGAACAAGCCGGCTTGCGGCGAACCAGCCGTATGGGACGGCGATGCAAAGGAGGGACAGGAGTGAGTGACGGAACCATAAGCCGCGCCTTGACGGCCAACGGCGATCCCATTGCCCAACGCGGCAAGCGGGGCGTGCGCGAAGTACTTCTCCAGCGGTTCATCGAAAAGATCGTCTCGGGCGAATTTCCCGAAAGCTCCACGCTGCCGAATGAGGCGGAGTTGACAGAGAAGTTCGGCGTGAGCAGGACGAGCTTGCGCGAAGCCATGCAATATATGTCGGCACTGGGGATGGTGAGATCCAGAACACGGGCCGGAACGATCGTGCTCCCGCGGGAAAACTGGAACTACCTCGATCCGCTCCTGCTCGATATCATGCTGACCGTTGGCGCCGACGAAACCTTCTATTCTTCCCTCATCGACGCACGGCAATTGCTGGAGCCGGCGGCGGCGGCGCAAGCCGCAGCCAACGCCAATGCCCGGCAACTCTACCAGATCGCCAGGGCTTTCGAGGATATGGTGGAGGCCAATTCCAGGGATAACGAGCTGTGGAGCCGGGCGGATCTCGAGTTCCACACCGCGATCATCAATGCGAGCGGCAATTGGGTCTATCGTCAATTCGCGAGCGCGATCCGCGCCGCCCTGCTTGCCAGCTTCCGGTTGACCAACCGCGCCAGCCAATCCCATGAACAGGCAATCCTGAAACATCAGGACGTTCTGGAAGCCATAAGGATGCGGCGCCCGGATGCCGCAAGGCATGCGATGGAACAATTGATCGGGGTCGCCCGCAGCGAAATGACCGATGCGCTCCGCAAGGCACGCCGGGCCAGCCCGGACCTTGCCATCCAGCCAAATGACGCTTGATGCCGGTCTAAAAAATAATCATACATAAATATTGACTGGTATGATTTTCATACGTATTGAATTTTAGCGGCCGTGGGGACGGCATGCCAAATATTCAGGGAGAGAGACATGCGTGCATTGAAGGCAGCCATGCTGGCTGGAGCATTCGCCATTGCTGCAGCCGCGTCCGCATTTGCAGCAGATGACGTGAAAATAGGTTTCGTCGTGAAGCAGCCGGAAGAGCCGTGGTTCCAGGACGAATGGAAATTCGCAGACCAGGCGGCAAAGGAAAAAGGCTTCACGCTCGTCAAGATCGGCGCGGAAGACGGTGAAAAGGTCCAGTCGGCCATCGACAATCTCGGTGCCCAGGGCGCACAGGGTTTCATCATCTGCGTGCCGGACGTGAAACTCGGCCCAGGTATCGTTGCCAAGGCGGCGGCCAACGACCTCAAGCTCATGACGGTCGATGACCGCCTGGTCGGTCCTGATGGCAAGCCGCTGGAGGATGTCCCGCATATGGGCATCTCCGCCACCAAGATCGGAGAAACCGTCGGCCAGGCGATCGTCGACGAGATCAAGAAGCGCGGCTGGGACATGAAGCAGGTCGGCGCGATCCGGGTCTCCTATGACCAGCTCCCGACTGCCGTCGACCGCGTTGAAGGTGCCATCTCGGTTCTCAAAGCCGCGGGCTTTCCGGCCGAGAACATCTACGATGCGCCGCAGGCCAAGACCGACACAGAGGCCGCGCTCAACGCCGCGACCACGGTGCTCAACAAGCATGCCGACGTGAAATACTGGGTTGCGTTCGGCCTGAATGACGAGGCCGTGCTTGGCGCTGTGCGTGCAACCGAATCCGTCGGCATCCCGGCCGAGAATGTCGTCGGCGTCGGCATCGGCGGTGCCGAGTCCGCCATCAACGAATTCAAGAAGCCCGCGTCGACCGGCTTCTTCGGCACCGTGATCATCTCGCCGAAGCGCCATGGTTATGAAACCGCGGTGAACATGTATGAATGGATCGCCAATGGCAAGGAACCGGAAAAGCTCATTCTGACCTCCGGCTCGCTGGCGCTGCGCGACAATTACCAGCAGGTCCGCAAGGAACTCGGCATCGAATAATCTCCTTCAGGATATTCCGCCCAGCGGCGGTCATGCTGCCGGGCATTCTCAAAGGGGCGATAATGGCCTTTCTTGAATTCAGGAACATTTCCAAGAGATATCCGGGCGTTCAGGCACTCTCCGATGTCTCTTTTACAGTCGAGAAAGGTGCCGTCCACGGACTGATGGGCGAAAACGGGGCGGGGAAATCGACCCTCATCCGGGTCCTTTCCGGTGATCAGTCCGCCGATAACGGCACGATCGTCATCGACGGGGTGGAGCAGAAATACAGCTCGGTGCGCGATGCTTTCGATGCCGGCGTCATCGTCATCCATCAGGAACTTCAACTTGTCCCCGAACTGACCGTTGCGGAAAATCTCTGGCTTGGCCGTTTTCCCGCGAAGGCGGGGGTGATTGACGCCAAAGAGCTGATCGAAACGGTGCGATCAAAATTCCGGGAGATCGGCATCGATGTCGATCCCGCAGCGAAAGTCTCCTCGCTCTCTATCGGCGCCCGCCAGATGGTCGAGATCGCAAAGGCGGTGATGCTGGACGCCCGGGTCATCGCCTTGGACGAGCCAACCTCTTCCCTTTCCACCAGGGAAAGCGAAATCCTTTTCTCCCTGATCGGGAAGTTGAAGGCGAAGGGTACGGTCATTCTCTACGTTTCGCACCGTTTGGACGAGATCTTCCGTCTTTGCGACAGCCTGACCGTTCTGCGTGACGGCAAGCTTGCAGCCCATTACCCCGCCATTGCCGATGTAACGCGCGAACGCATCATCGCCGAGATGGTCGGCCGCGCGATCAGCGACATCTGGGGCTGGCGCAAGCGGCCGCTTGGCGAAATCGGGCTTGAAGTGAAAGACCTTTCCGGCCCGAAACTGCGCAATCCTATCAGCTTCACTGTGAGAAAGGGCGAAATACTGGGATTTTTCGGGCTGATCGGCGCTGGGCGCAGCGAAATGGCCCGGCTTCTCTACGGCGCGGATCATCGCCACCAAGGCAGCGTGACCATTGATGGCGTCTCGGTTTCCCCGAACAGTCCCCGGGCGGCGATCGGCTCCGGCATGGTGCTGTGTCCCGAAGACAGGAAGCTTGAGGGCATCATTCAGGGCAGGTCCATCGAGGAAAATATCGTCATCTCGTCGCGCCGGCATTTTTCGCCTCTAGGTATCCTGAATACCAAGAGGGAGGGCGCCCTTGCAGATCAATTCATCGCGAGGCTCAGGGTTCGCACCCCATCGCGCAAGCAGGACATCATCAACCTGTCGGGCGGCAACCAGCAAAAAGTCATTCTGGGCCGCTGGCTGTCGGAACAAGGCGCCAAGGTGCTCGTCATCGATGAGCCGACACGCGGCATTGATGTCGGCGCCAAGTCCGAAATCTACGATATTCTCTACGATCTGGCGGCGGACGGCATGGCAATCATCGTCATCTCCAGCGAATTGCCCGAAGTGATGGGCATCTCCGACCGCATCATCGTGATGTGCCAGGGCCGGATTGCGGCGAATATCGAACGCGATCACTTCGATGAGCGCAACATCCTGGCCGCGGCCCTGCCCGACAAGAGTGCCGCAAGCACGAGCTAATCAGGAACAGTTTTATGATTTCGCTGAAGAAGATCCTTCTCGGGGAACAGGGATTGGTGGTTATCTTCGCGATCGCCTTCGCGATCGTATCCCTCACCGTTCCGAACTTCCTGACCGAACGCAACATGCTGGGATTGCTGCAATCGGTCGTCACCATCGGCATCGTTGCCTGCACCATGATGTTCTGCCTCGCCTCCCGGGACTTCGATCTCTCAGTGGGCTCGACGGTCGCGTTTTCGGGCATGATTGCCGTCATGGCCTCCAATGCCACTGGTTCCATCGCTCTCGGCCTGCTCGCCGCGCTCGCCTGCGGATCGCTGGTCGGGCTTCTGAACGGGGTGGTGATCGCCCGCTTCCGCATCAACGCCCTGATCACCACGCTGGCAACCATGCAGATCGTCCGCGGCCTGGCCCTTATCTCATCGGATGGCAGGGCCGTCGGCATCAATGATCCAGCGTTCTACCAGCTTGCCTTGTCGCGCCTGCTAGGCGTGCCGACGCCGATCTGGATCATGCTCGCGATGTTCATCATCTTCGGCTTTGTTCTGAACAGGACCGTCTTCGGAAAGAACACCCTGGCGATCGGCGGCAACCCCGAGGCATCGAGACTGGCCGGCGTCAACGTCGTGAACATGCGTGTCTGGATATTTACCCTTCAGGGCTTCGTATGCGCGATTGCCGGCATTCTCCTTGCGTCTCGCATCACTTCGGGTCAGCCCAATGCGGCGACCGGCCTTGAACTGTCCGTGATCTCGGCCTGTGTGCTGGGCGGAGTCTCGCTGGCTGGAGGCCGCGCTGCGATGACAGGCGTGATCGTCGGCGTGATGATCATGGGAATCGCGGAGAACGTCATGAACCTCCTCAACATCCAGGCTTTCTATCAATATGTCGTCCGCGGCCTCATCCTTCTGATCGCGGTCCTGCTCGACAATCTACGCTCCTCGGCTGCCGGGCGCGGGGCGAAGATCTGAAGTCGTGACGATCGATCGTTCTCGCGGTAGCCGACATGCCTTCCGATACAGCTGAATTCATCGCCATCAGACGGGCCGGCTCGTTTCCTCCCGAGAGCGACGACCATGCAGGAATGTCATCCGGTTGCTTTCCTCCTGCTTCAATCTCGTCTTGGCTTCCATCAGGTCCTTCCAGCCGAGATAACCTATTAGCCTGTTGTCGGCACGGGAGACGACCGGCAGGTGCGCGACATTCGCCTCCGAGAGCCGGTCGGCAATCATATCCAGATATTCGTCGGGATAGGCGACGAGCAGATGCTCGGATGACAGCAATTCGGCAAGAGGCATGTTACGGCGCTTTCCCGCGCGCCGCCAGCGTATGACGGAGGGCGGGTCAACAATGCCGAGCACCTTGCCCTGCCCGTCCACGGCCGGGAAGCTTGGATGGGCGCGCTGCGGATGCGTGAGAAAGCGTGCCGCCTGATGCAGTGTCATGGTTGCCGGAACGGTCTCCACCTTCCGGGTCATCACATCCGCCACGCGGGTCAGTGCGAAGGGATCGATACGGTATTCGCGTATGATATGGTGGCCGCGGCGTGCGATCTTCTCGGTAAGAATGGAGCGCTTCATCAAAAGGACGGTGACCGCATGAGCCGCCGCGCAGGCTGTGATCAGCGGCACCAGCACATGCGTATTGCCGGTGAGTTCGACAGCGAAGAAAGTCGCCGTCAGCGGCGCGCGCATGGTGCCACCCATCGTGGCGGCCATGGCGATCAACGCCCAGAACCCCGGCGAGGCGGACGGCAGGATGCCGGTCATGGCCGCGCCCATGGCGCCTCCCATGATGAGGAGCGGAGCAAGCACACCGCCCGACGTGCCGGAGCCGAGCGCCACGGCCCAGATCACGGCCTTGGCGACAAGCAGCCAGATCGCCGCCGTCGCGATCACCTGGCCGTCCAGCATACGCACGATATTGTCATAGCCGACCCCCAGGGCATGCGGCTCGATGAGCCCGCCGATGCCGATCACCACACCGCCGATCATCGGCCACCACATCCAGTGGATCGGCAGTTTGAGAAACGCATCCTCGCAGCCATAGACGAAGTGTGTGAGAAGGCTCGATAACAGTCCAGCGGCAATGCCGACCGTGATCCAGCCGGCGAGACCGGCAAGCGTGACGTCCATCGTGCCGTCGAAGGGAAAGATCGGCGAGGGCATGTGCAGGACCGTGCGTCCGACCTCCGCCACGATAGCTGCAACGGCCACGGGAATGAAGCTGCGTGGCGTCCATTCGAAGAGGAGCAACTCGACAGCGAGCATAATCGCCGCGATCGGCGTGCCGAACACCGTGGTCATCCCGGCGGCCGCACCAGCGACCAGCAGCGTCTTGCGCTCGCTGTCGCTGACGGGCAGCGCCTGGGCGATCAGAGAGCCGATCGCCCCGCCGGTCATGATGATCGGCCCTTCCGCACCGAACGGACCACCGGTGCCGATGGCAATGGCGGAGGAGAGCGGCTTGAGGACCGCCACCTTGGCATCGAGGCGCGAGCGGCCGAGCAGGATCGCCTCGATTGCTTCCGGGATACCGTGACCGCGGATCTTCTCGGATCCATAGCGCGCAATAAGCCCGACGACGAATGCCCCCACGATGGGCACGAAAACGGCGGCAATGCCGAGCGGGGTCTCCGTCAGATCGGGCTCAGCAAGGGAGAAGCGTCCGAAATAGGCCAGGTTCGTCGCCAGCCGGATCAGATCCAGAAGGGCGATGCCGGCAAAGACGCCGGCGATCGCGACGATCACGGCGACGGCCGCGATGACAAGTACGCGTGGGCTGGTCGTGAAATCGCCGAGACGACGATGGTCATGGCTGGGAGCTGCCATTGCGGGTTTCCTCGGGTTCATGGAGCGGTAGGGGTGGGCGCCGGCAGATGTATCGTGTTACGATATAAAAATGTCAAGTGCCCTCTGGACCTCCAATGCCGTCGGGTGCAAAGGACGCGGAGGAACCGAGGAGCATGCGCATGTCCAAAACCGGATTAACCCAGGAGGACTATACCGGCCTTGCCGAATTCCGTTATCTGATCCGCTGCTTTCTCGAATTCAGCGAGAACGAGGCCAAGCGGGCAGGACTGACGCCGCGCCATCATCAGGCAATTCTCGTCATCAAGGGCTATGGGCGTGGTAAGCCGATCACCGTCGGCGATCTCGCAGAGCGGCTGAAGATCCGGCATAACACGGCGGTCGAGCTGGCCAATCGTCTGGTCGAGAACGGTCTTGTGGAGCGCATTCAGGACAGCGCGGACCAGCGCCGTGTGCTGCTTCAGCTGACGCCGGAAGCCGAACGCCATCTCGCCGCGCTCTCCAGTGCCCATCGTGACGAGCTTTCGCGCATCAAACCGATGCTGGAGCAGGTTCTTCAGCGCTATTCCTGAATGCTCAGGCGGACTGGCGCAGCATGATCTCGGCATTGAGCAATATGCGCTCTCCGCCGGATGTCAGGGGCGCGGTTGCGTGCAGGTTCTCGCCGAGCTTGCGCAGCAACAGTGCCATCGCGAGCCGGCCGATCTCATTATAGTTTTGGGCCACCGTGGTAATGGGCGGACAGGCATAGCGCGACAAGGGATGATCGTCATGACCGGCGATCCTGAGATCGCAATCGGCATCGCGACCGATCTTCACCCCGGCCTGATAGGCTGCCGATATTGCACCGAAGGCAATGCGGTCATTGGCGCAAAGGACGGTATTGGTGGGCAGTTTCTTCGGCTTTCTCAGGAACTTCAACATTTCATCATAGCCGAACTTCTCGAAATCCCAGGTTTCCACCTTCGCGATCGGCAGAACCACCGGCTCCATCTTCAACCGCTGCATCGCCTCGACATAGGCGAGCTCGCGCGTGGTCGCATTGGTGTTGACGGGCGGCATGCCTAGATAGCAGGGCGGCTCGCCGGAACGGCATAGATAGTCGATGATCAGATGAAAGCTCTGGCGGTTGTTCGTTCCCACGAAAGGAGAGGTCTCGTTGAGCGGCGAGTCCACATAGATGAGTGGAATGGAGGCGCCGAGCGAAAGAAGCTTTTCATGATGGGATTGCGCGCCAAGAGGCGCGATGATGGCGCCGGCGACATTCATCGATTTGAAGGTTTCGATCGCCCGTTCCTCGATCTGCGGGTTGCCGTCAGAAGAAAGAACAAAGGCCAGAAAGCCCGCCTCGTTCGCGATCAGCTCCACGCGCCGCGTCAGCGCCATATAGAACGGATCGGTCGAGTTAGGCACGATGATACCAAGGATATTGGTGCGGCGCCGGTTGAGATTGACCGCGAAAATGTTGGGCCTGAAACCTGAATCCTTGATCGCCGCCTCGATCAGCTCGCGTGTCTTGCGGCGCACCGAATTGGGGTCGTTGAAGTATTTCGAGACGGTCGGGCGCGACAGCCCGACATACTCGGAAAAATCCTCCATCGTCCTGATCGGCTTGTCGCTCACAATCCGAATCCCTTCCGCCCCTGAATCGATTTAGAGCCAATAATAGCGAATAGAACAGTTGCTTGCCTTACTCGCCACGCCATCCGCTCACAGGCAAGCCTCGAAATAATCTTCCAGCACCTTGTCGACTGCGGCAAGTGCCAGGCCTTCCGCCTTGGGCTTCGCCCTGCCCTCCCGCACCGCCGGGTACAGTCCTGTGAGATATTGGCTGATGAGCGTTTCAGGGATCGTCTCATTCCCGAGAAGCAAAAACAGTTCTCCGACTGCCGCTGTCGCTTCCGGGTGCGGCCAGTAATAACGAATACGATCGCTATAGCTGAAATGGCGCTGTAGCCGCTGCTCGTCCGCCGATCCGTGATAATATCTCTCCCAGTTCTTTGGCTCCACAGTCAGGATCCGCTCCATCGTCTCCTGCAAGGTTTCCTTGCGCCTGCCGGGAAAAAGGAACTCGGCAATCTGGTCGAGCCCGTAGAACGCCTCGCGCAGCGCGAAGGTCAGGCCGGGGCCGACCTTGAGGATGGCGAAGCCGTCACGCACCAGATGGCGTAGTGCCTCGCGCGTCTGGTAATCGGTCGAATGCGCCTCGAAGACGAGACCGGGAAGCCGGTCGAGCGCAGCGCTCAAGCCCTCCGCCTTCTCCGGCTCGTAGGCGATCACATTGTGATTTCCGAATTCCACGCCGGGCTGCACCACTGCGCCCACCACACGGGAAAATGCATCCCCCACACCCGCCGCTTTGAAAGCCTTGCGATGGATATCGACGGTCGCAAGCGCCGCCTCCGGTTTCGTGACCTCAAGCATGTCGAGTTCTTCCATCGCGCCACCGGGAATCGGTACTTCGGTGCCGATGATATAGACCGGCCTTACCGTACCGGCGGGCACGGTCTCTTCCGCAACGGCCGCAAGGCTCGCCGCGCGGGTGGCGGTCACATGGTCGGCAAGCGCCACCGGCTCACCCGCACAGCCCATGCTGGTGTCGAGGTGCAGTTTGGTGAAACCGGCCTCGGCATAGGCCCTGATCATCTCCCTGGCCTTGGCCATGGCTTCCTCGGCAGGCAGATGCTTCCACGGATTGGGGCCGAGATGGTCGCCTCCGAGGATCAGTCTTTCCATCGGGAATCCGGTCTTGGCCGCGATGGCTTCGACGAAACGGCGGAAATCCCTGGGCGTCATGCCGGTATAACCACCATCCTGATTGACCTGATTGCAGGTCGCCTCGACGAGAAGGTGGCTAGCGCGCTTCAGCGCATGCAGCATGGAGGCTTCGATCACCACGGGATGCGCCGAGCAGATCGACGGGATACCGCGCGCGCCGGGGCGCGAACGCCATTGGGCGATGTCGGAGAGATGATTTGCCGTCATGCGTGCTTCCTTTGCGAGGCGATCAGGGCTTCGAGTTCGGCTCGGGTCGAAGCGCCCTCCATGGGGCCAACCTTCGTAACGGCACGGGCTCCGCACGCATTTGCGTGGAGCAAAGCCTCGCGCGGTTCCGCGCCAGCGAGCCAGAAGGTGACGAATGCGGCACCGAAGCAGTCGCCGGCACCTGTCGGATCCACTTCCTCCACCTTGAAGCCCGGCAGGGTAAAGCTCGTTTGGGAGTCGAAATAGCTTGCACCCGAAGCGCCACGCTTGACGACGGTGGCCCTGATGCCGGCGGCCAGCAGTTCCGCCACCGCCACCTCTTCGGTTTTCGCGTCCGTGAAGAGAAAAAGCTCCTCGCCGCTCGGCATGAACAGGTCGGTTTTCGCAAGCACCGTCTTCAGCGCATCCCGCATGCCGGGACTGTCGAGGATTTCGGGGCGCAGGTTGGGATCGAACGACACCGTCCCGCCGCGTGCCTTGATGCGCTCGACCGCCGTCAGGATGCTGGTGACGATGCTTGGCGCGTAGAGCGCCGATCCCATGACATGCATGTGCGTGCAGCTATCGATGAGCCTCAACGCGTCCGGTGACAGGTCGATCGTGCCACAGGCGCTGTTGCGGATGTTGAAGACGAAGGCCCGGCTGCCGTCCTTGCGATAGCGGACGAAGGCGCTGCCGGTGGTGCCCTGCGGCATGATCTCGATGCCGGAGATATCCACGCCATCAGACTTCAACCGGTCGAGGTTGATATGGCCGAAATCGTCATCGCCGACGCGGGAGATGATCGCACACTCCTGTCCCAGTCTGCCGACCTGATCGATGAAGATGGCCGGCGCGCCGGAAGGAAAGGGGCCGATCAGCGGTATGGCTTCCCGGAAGCCATTGCCGCGTTCCGCGGCGACGATCTCCACGAGAATTTCACCGATGGTGAGAATTTTCGACATGATCCGGCTTTCCTCTTATTGCTTGGCCTGCTTGGCGCGCACGTCCAGCCACACGGCGATCAGGATCACCAGACCCTTGACGATGAGTTGGTAGAAATAGGGGACCGAGAGCATGTTCATGCCATTGTTCATGACGCCGATGATGAGCGCACCGATCAACGTGCCGACCATCGTGCCGACGCCGCCGGCAAGACTGGTGCCGCCGAGCACCGCGGCCGCGATGGCGTCGAGCTCATAGCTCATCCCGGCGTTCGTCTGGGCGGAGAAGAGCCGTGAGGAAAGCAGGATACCACTGACGGCTGCCATGACGCCGGATATCATGAAGATGATGATCTTCAGCCGGTCGACCTTAATGCCCGAGTAAAGCGCCGCCTCGCGGTTGCCCCCGGTCAGATAGGCGCGACGCCCGAAGGTGGTCTTGCTGAGCAGGATGTGATTGACGAGGAAGAGCGCCGCGACGATCCAGATGATGATCGGAATGCCGGCAAAACTGTTCGTGCCGATCGCCGTCCAGCTCGGATCGGTGATCAGGGCCGGCGCGCCGTTGGTCGGCAGGCTGACCAGCCCGCGATAGATGCCCATCGTCGCCACCGTCACGATGAAGGACGGGAGCAGGAGCTTGGCCGTGAGGGTACCGTTGATCAGTCCCAGCACGGCGCCGGTCAGGAGTGTCAGGAGAATGGCGGGCGCAAAGCCGAGGCCGAAGGCGAAACATTGCGCGCCCACCATGCCGGCGACAGCGATGATCGACCCGATCGACAGGTCGATCTCGCCGAGCAGGATGACCCATGTCATGCCGAAAGCGGCGATGGCGATGACCGCCACCTGCTGCAGGATGTTCAGGAAGTTCGCCACCGACATGAAGCGGGGATTGACCACGGAGAAGATGACGCACAGCACCACGAGCGACAGAAGAATGCCGCCATATTGCCTCATCACCTTCGTCATCGCGGCCTTGGAAGCATTTTTGTCGTTCATGATGGGAAACCCGTTGCAAAAGTCATGATTTTCTCCGGCGTGCGATCAGCCCCCGAAACCGTGGCGTTGAGCCGGCCTTCATGCATGACGGCGATGCGGTCGCTCATGCCGATCACCTCCGGCAGTTCGGAGGATATGAGGATGATGGCCGCCCCTTCGGCTGCCAGTTGGCGGATAATCTTGTAGATCTCGAATTTCGCGCCGACGTCGACGCCGCGCGTCGGCTCGTCCAGGATGAGGATTTTCGGTTTGGTAAGCAGCCATTTCGCCAGCACGATCTTCTGCTGATTGCCGCCCGAAAGTGATCCCGCCGATGTGTCGAGCGAGGCGGTCTTGATCGCCAGCCGCGCCACTTCCTCATGCGCTGCTTGCCGCTCCCTGCCCCGGTGCAGGAAGCCGAACAGACCTGAGAATTTCTGAAGCGCGACCATCGAGATATTTGATGAGACGCCATGGCTCAAGACGAGTCCCTGCTCCTTGCGGTTCTCCGTGACGAAAGCGATGCCCTTGGCGATTGCGTCCGCCGGCGAAGGGATCGTGACGACGGTTCCGTTGATGGCGATCGTGCCCGCCGAGGCTCGCTTCATCCCGAACAGCGTATTCATCACCTCCGAGCGGCCCGAGCCGACCAGCCCGAAGAAGCCAAGGATTTCCCCGGCGCGCACATCGAAGGCGATGTTCTCGAATTCCCCTTCGCGCGACAGATTTTCCACCCTGAGAACCGGCGGCTGCGAGAGCGCCGGCGCGGGAACTTCGCGCGCCGGATAGATCTCGTTCATGTCGCGGCCGACCATCAGCGCAATCAGTTTTTCGATGCTCGTGTCCTGTTTCTCCAGGGTGGCGATGTAGCTTCCGTCGCGTACCACGGTGATATCGTCGGAGAGGCGCATGATCTCTTCCATGCGGTGCGAGATATAGATGACGGCGACGCCCTTCTTCCTGAGCCTGTCGATAAGACGGAAAAGGATTTCGGCCTCGCTGTCGCTCAAGGACGACGTCGGCTCGTCAAGGATCACCACCTTCGCATCAATGCTGAGACCCTTGGCGATCTCGACCAACTGGCGCTGGGCGATCGAGAGGTTCGCGACCTTATCGCTCACATCCACCGGAAGATTGAGTTCATTGACGATGGCCGCAGCCCTGGCGGTGAGCGCCCGGTCGTTGATGAAGCCCGCCGTCGCCGGCTCGCGGGTCGCCAGGATGTTTTCGGCGACCGTCAGATTGTTACAGAGGCTCAGTTCCTGGAAAACAATCGTGAGGCCCGCCCTTGCCGCATCTTGCGGGTCGGAAGGCGCATAGGGCGCGCCGTCGAGCGAGATGCTGCCGGATGTGGGCCGGAAAACCCCAGCAAGGATCTTCATCAATGTCGACTTGCCGGCACCGTTCTCGCCGAGGATGGTGTGAACCCGTCCGCGGCGGACCTTCAGCCGCATGGATTTCAGCGCCGTCACCGGGCCGAAGGATTTGGCCACGTCGCGGATTTCCAGGACGATGTCGTTAGCGGAAGAAGCCATGATCGCTATCCTTTGGCGACGTCATAAAGCCTTCTCCCCGGCCACTTATCGCCGCCTCTCCCCCGCAAAGCAGGGGAGAGGAGACGCGGCGGCAAGGCTTGCCACCTTCTCTCTCCAATGACGAGGGGAGTGGGGGCGAGCGACGCGAGCGGGTGAGGGGTAGCCACCGTCCGCATCGCAAACCTTGACCGCTGGGGGAGGATTATTTCTTCTTCGTATAAACACCCGGTACGATCGGCTGCTCGGCCGGAACCTTCTCGTCGGCCATCACTTTGACGGCGGTATCGACGGCAAGCTTGCCCATCTGGTCGGGGAATTGCTGGATGACACCGACCATATCAGGATCGTTGTCCACGGCGGCGATAGCCTCCGGCATGCCATCGAAACCGATGACCTTAACCTTGCCCGAGAGGCCGGCAGACTTCACCGCGACAGCGGCGGCAAGTGCGGCATCGTCGCCAAAGCCGAAGATACCGTTGATATCCGGGTTGGCCTGCAGCATGTTCTGCGCCACCGAAAGCGCCTCCGCACGGGTAATACCGGTCTGGACTGCGACGATTTTCATATCAGGATGCTTGGCAATGGCATCCTTGAAGCCCTTGACGCGATTGACCACCGACTGCACCGTCGGATAGTCGATGATCGCGACATTGCCCTTGCTGCCCAACTCCGCGGCCATCAGTTCGCCCGCCTTAACGCCACCTGCATAATTGTCGGTGCCGATATAGGAGCTGACTTCGGCGCCCTCGACCGGCACGTCAACGGTGATGACCTTGATGCCAGCGCTTTCCGCGCGCTTGATCGCAGCGACCGCGCCTTTGCTGTCCACCGGAGAGATGATGAGAACCTCGATGCCCTTGACGATGAAATCCTCGACATCGGCGAGCTGCTTGTTGAGATCCTGATTGGCAATCGAGATTTCGAGCGGAACGTTCTTGGCCTTCGCCTCCTCGGTGATGGCCTTGGCCAGTTCGTTATAGAACGGATGCTGCTGGGTCAGAAGCGATGCGCCAATGCCTTCCGCCTGGGCGGCGACTGCGATCAGTGAGAAGGCTGCGGAAGCAAGCAGCGACTTCAGGGTACGAGAAAAGGTCACGAATTCCTCCCGGATGTTAGGTGGAGCCCAACGCTACGACAGCCGCGCTGGCGGGCTCTTGGCCAGCCGACGAAGGGCATACCAACCACAAAACTTTTCGCGCGTCAATTTTAATTCGTGTATGCGTAAACTAAACGGACGGCGACAGGAGGTGTTGGACGGATATCGCGTCCTCTCTCGACGCGCCGGTTACTGACGCGCCTCCGCCATTTGCTTCAGATTGTCGAGCCCGGTGCGGAAGAATGCCTTCATCGCAGCGGCGGCGGCGGCGTCATCCCGCCCTTCGGGCGGATAATTGCCGGTATCTGCGCGATAGAGACTGGCTTTCCAGACGACTTCGCTGCCTCCCTCGCCTGCTGGACGCACGGAGAGTGTCGCCGAATAGGAACTTACCGGGAGGACCTCCACATTCTCCTTTGCCAGGCGATAGGAATAGGCGTGTCCGGCAGCGTCATACTCATCAAGGCCCTCGGTGATCCGGCCACCGCTCTTGAGTTCGATCGTCCGCTCAGCTCCGGTATCATTACCACCCGTCCCGGTGCAGTTCACCACAAGCGGGTGCCATGCCGCTAGGTTCGCGAAGTCTCCGATCACAGCCCAGACGGCTTCCGTAGGCGCTGTGATGGAGACCGTTTCCTCCACCTTCTGGGGCGTCGGACCATGCGCGAAAGCAAGCGATGTTCCGATTGCTACAAACAATATGGCGAGCAGTTGTTTCATTGAGCCATCCTTTCGTTTCCAAGACGAGATGTAGCCAGACGCTGGCGAAGGCGGGAAATTGGCAGGGCGCTATAGCTGGCAAGAAGCGCTGCCAGCGCGATGGCAGCCGGGATGAGACTGAGATCGACCCTCGTTTCGATCATGCGTGGTGACGCGTTTCGCGCCAGCATCCTCTCCAGCCGGTAAGCGTCTTCCAGGCGCGCATAGCCAAGCTCGGCCCGGCGCGCCAGCGTCTGAAGATAATCCTCCCGCACAGAAGTGAGATGCTCATTGCCTGCCGGGGCCTCCCCGCCGAAGGGCGCATTGCGCGGATGCCAGCCCGCACGGTTCGATGCATCGGCCGGCGGAGGGCCGGCCCTGTTCTCCTGCTGCACGTCTGTCATCGCCAAGAAACCGATCTCGCGGCCCATATCGTCGAATTTCGGTATGGGGACGAGGGTATCTCCCCCCACGCCGACAACAAGCCCATTCACCTCGCCGGGCTTCCCCTCGAAAGACGAAGAGCCGGAGGCAGGCAGCGGCGGGGCCTCATGGCCGTCGGTCAAAAAGACGAGATCGGCATCGAGGTTGCGCGCAATCGCGATGGCGCTGTTCAGGCCGGAAGCGATGCGGCTGTCGCCTTCCCACGCCATACGCCATTCCAGCGAGCCGATAGCAGCCTCCACCACGGGATAGTTATCACAAAGCTCGACCGGCTCGAATAGAAGAAAGCTGCGGCGCTCGGTGAAAATGCCGAGCCCAACGCGAGAACGGCAGGGCAGCCCTGCGATCAGATCGCGCAATGTCTTCTTGACGGCCTCAAGGCGGGCTGCGGGACGGTCGTCCAGCACATAATCACGCGCGTTCATGCTGCCGGTAACGTCGACAATGAAAAGAAGGTCGTAAGCCGCCCGTGGCAACGTCCAGCTGGGTCGCGCCAGCGCTATGCAGAGCGCCACGAGGGCCACGGCAAGCAGGATGAAACGGAAATCCCTGACGGCCCGGGGCATCATGGCAGCCCTCTCGGCAAGCCTGGAAGATCGGTCCAGAGCCGCTCCGGTGTTTCCTGCGGCGGCTCCTCGGAACTTTGTTCGGTTTCGGGAAAATCCCGCACCAGGCGCATGGCCACATCCAGATTGTAACGCGCGTCCCAGAAATCCGGACGGACCGAAAGCGCTGCGCGATAGCCGTCCTTGGCAAGGTTGATCAGCGGGACCGCCTGATCGATCTTCATCTCTTCCAGGAGAGTCAGGGCCTTCCGCAACCGCGCATTGGCTAGATCGTACTGCAGCGCTGCAAGAACCCGCTGATTGCCGCTCGCCCTGACCGCCGGTACGAGCGCCTGCGCCTCGTCGACACGTCCCCGCCGCATCAGGAACTGCCCGCGGGCGAGCAGAATCTCCGGTCTCGCCCCGTCGCCGACGGCAATATCCCGCCCGGCGGCAAGCCCTGCGATTATGCGATTGTCGCTCCATGCCGAAAAGGCCAGCCAGCCCGAAACGGTGAATGCGGCAAATGCCACCGCCAACGCATTCACCAGAAACACGCCTTTCAGACGCCCCGTCGCCAATGAAGGCAGATGGAGCCATGTGCTGTTGCCAGACTTGCCGAGACGCGGGAGAAAGGACGAGAGATCAGCCACGCTTGCCTCCCGACGCGAGCGCAAATGTCGGCCGGTACGCCGCTCGATACCGGTCTGTCAGGCCACGTTGCGCAAGCTTGGCCAGCGCAAGGAGCGCGACGGCCACAGCGGCGATCGCATAAGTGAGATGCGAGAGATCGCGACGAGGAATACGCTCGGAATAAAGGAGGGGTCGCATCTCCTGCCGGTCGATTTCCGCAATCGCCTGTTCGACGGCCTGCGGTGAGCCCGCCTCGAAGGCACGATACGGAATGCCGAGAGTGGACAGGAACAAATGGAGATGACGTTCGGGATTGACCTGCGGCGTGTCCGGCTGTCGCGGATCGGGCGCATCGAAGATACCGCGGCTGCCCTTGGTCCGCAGGAACAGCCAGTAGAGATTGAGCGATGTGCGTGCGGCTATGCTGCGCAATATCGCCTGCACCCGCCGGTCTATGACGGCAGCGCCATCGGAAACCAGGACGACGGCGCGCGAGGCATCGGCAATATTCTCGTCGAACATCGCCATCGCGAGAACGAGACCGCGCCCAACATCGGTCTTGGCCAAGCCTGGCCGATCAATCGCGGCGACCGCCGCCATGACCGTGTCATGATGGTCTGTGAGCGGCAGGATGGGCATGGGCGAGGTCGAGAAAGCCGCCACCGCGATCCGGTCATGCGGCCGGCGTGCGACAAAATCGGAGATGAGCCGCTTTGCGCCCGACGATTTCGATTCTTCACCGCCGCTGGGCAATTTGTTGGCGAAGGAATTGTCCATGCTGCTCGAGCGGTCGAAGAGAAGCACGATATTCCCTCCCCTGCCCACCCGCTCGACAAGTTGCTCGCGTCTGTGGAGGCCGGCGAGGCCAAAGATGATCGCTGCGATCGCCAGGGCCCCGGTGGCGCGCAATCCGATATCCACCGCAAGAGAAAGCCGATCGCCGGGAACGGAAGCCAGCGACGGATAACCGGAAACGGCCAGCACCGTTGCCGCGAGGGGAAGGAGCGCGAGCGGCAGGAGGAGGAGCACGGCCGGATGGTCGACTGCGAAATTCACGATGCGCCCCTTTCCGCTTCCGCAAGGCGCCGGCCGAGGTCGAGGAGCGCGGTCCGCGGCAGGTCGACCTCGGCTCCCATGGCATCGGCCCCGAAGAAAGCCCGGCGCGACGCCCTGAAAAAGCGGCTGATCTCCGGCCCGAGCGGGCCGAATGCCGGCGCCGATTTCAGGAAGGAAGGCAGATCGTCGGCAAGTACCGCCCGCCCGGCAGTGGCATCGAAGGCGCGATGTAGGGAAAGAAGACCGGCGCGATAGGCCTCCGCGCTAGAGCCGCTCCTGAACGCCCGCCGCGCCGTATGAAGGGCGTGCGCGAACGGGCGCTTGCGCCGGCCGGCAAAAGGCCGCCATGCGCGATGGTAGGCGAGGAGCCCGAGCAGCAGGGCCGAGCCAAGGCCGGAGGCTGCCGCACCCACAAGCCATCTGCGGACGGGGAGCCACATAGGTCCGGCATCATTACGGAGATGGATGGCCCCTCCACCCCCGCGGGGCATGATCTCGCGCAGCGGCGACATCAGGAAGCTCCATGCCGGAACGTCGGCCTCGACCCGGCGCGTTCCATCGGTCGCGGCAAGGGAAAAGCCGGGGATCGTCAATTCCCGCGGCTCGAGTGGCGCATAAAAGGTCTGGTAATCGAGCAACAGGCGATAGCGATGCTGACCGTCGCTCCTTCCCCTGTCGTCCACCGCGACCGATTTGAGGTCGAGCCAATAGGCGACCGGCCGCGGCTTCGGCAGGGAGCCCGGCTGAAGGGTAAATGGCTCATCCAGGACCAGGTCGACCTGGAGGCGGATCACATCACCGATGAAATAGCCGAAGGGGCGCGGCCCCAGGACCTCGATCAAACGCACCTGGGCTGCAGCATCTCCCGTGACCAGCGCCACAAGCAGGGCCAGAAGGAAGCGGGCCGGCATGGCGCTCATTCCC
The DNA here is from genome assembly GCF_014191375.1 of Mesorhizobium sp. RMAD-H1. Lineage (GTDB taxonomy): Bacteria > Pseudomonadota > Alphaproteobacteria > Rhizobiales > Rhizobiaceae > Paramesorhizobium. Next base: position 59,611 of record NZ_JACHWN010000011.1, on the reverse strand, counting down.
CGATCAGGCTTTCGGCCAACTCGTCAGGATCGAACCGGTCGACAAGGTGGACCGGGAGACGGCCGCGCGCGCCGAACAGCCTATCGAGCTGGCTAAATCGTTCCTGGCGGGCGCGGCGCCACCGATCCCGCAGGGCTGGGCGCATGACCGTGAGTCGTCGGCGGCCGGTTTCGAGATCCCGCAATTCAACCAGTCCCCAGGCTGGAACATCCTCGTCCTCGCCGGAATCACGCGGGAGAACCGGAACAATGTCATGCCGCCACAATGCGTCGAGGATGCCTTCCAGCTCCACAACGGGAAACAGGAAATCCGAGATCAGAAAGACGAGGCTGCGCCGCGCGGGGAGCCAGCCCGCGGTCTCGGCCAGCCCCCGCACGCTTGCGCCACCTGGCCTGGCGCGGGCCAGCAGGTCGAAGACCTCGACCTCGAGACCGCGCCGATGCGCCGGCGCAATGAAAACGTCCTTCCTAACGGATGAATCACAGCCGATCAGGCCAAAGCGGTCGCCCGTCTTGTGCGCCGACAATGCAAGGGTGGCACAAAGTTCGGCTACAACAGCCATGCGCCGCACGTGGCCTTCAAATCCCATGGAGCCCGAGAGATCCACGAAAGCGATCAATGTAATCGCGCTGCGGGGAGCAAACCGGCGCACATGCACTTCGCCCATCGGATCCTGAAACGTCCGGCGAAAATCGATGCGCCTGGGGTCGGGATGCTGGAGCAAGGGCACATGACGGCGGAACGCGCCGCTGCCTCCCTCCCCGGAACCGTGATGGGCGCCCGGCCGCATGCTGCCAGGCCGCCAGGCGAGCCTGTAGGGCACAGGGAAGAGCGGCGGCAGGGCGGCAACGCGTTCACTCATGGTGCGGCCACCCTGTCGAACACGGCGCGGCACAGCGCGCGCACGATGGGCTCGCGCCGGAATTCATAGACCGGATCGAGAAAGATCCGATGCGCCATCACTTCGGTGAAAACGTCCCGCAGGTCTTCGGGAACCACCATCTCGCGGCCATCGAGCCACGCCCGCACGCGGGCGGCGCGCACCAGAAAAGCCACGCCGCGAGGACTTGCGCCGCCAAGCACGAGCCGATCCATATCTACGCCTTCGATTTCGATGCCGTACCGGCTCGGCCAGCGAATAGCCTCCCACAAGGCAACCGTATAGGCCTCCAGCGCCTCGCTCGACCGGATACCGATCTGGATCGCGCGCGCGATGGCGGGCAGCTCCATGAAATCCACGACACCTTCGCGCACTTGCGCGATCAGCGCATCGATGTCATGGAAACGCGGATTGAAAATCAGTTGCCGCCGGTCCTCCTCGCCGTCAGGCACGGGCACTTCTATTTCCATGAAGAAGCGGTCACGCGCAGCCGCCGGGAGCTCGAAAGTCTCCTCCCGCTCGACCCTGTTGCGGTCGGCAAATACCTGAAGAAAGGGGAATTTGAACTCACGATCATAGGCCGTGATGCTGCGCTCGGCCATGAGGCGCAGCAACAATGAATGAACCTGCGGGCGGGCGCGGTTGATCTCGTTGAAAAAGAAGATGGAAAGATTGCTGCCGCTCGCCAGAAGCGGTCCAGCATCGATCCGCGGCTTGCCCTCCTCGGTGAGATGCGCGTGATAGATGAGATCGCCGGGCATCAGATCCACAGTGCCCTCGACGCGCTCGAACAGCCCGCCTATGGCACGCGCCAGGGCGCGCAGAAGCGTCGTCTTGCCGACACCGACATCGCCCTCCAGCAGGACATGCCCGCGGGCAAAGGTGGCGATCGTCAATAGCCGGATAACCCGCTCTTGCCCGAGAATGACCTTCGCCACTTCCTGCTGGAGGGCTTGGGCTCGGCCCCGCGCATCGCTCAGCGTCGTATCCACGTCGCGTGCCAAATGCATATTGGTTTTACCACTTCATGGTTACGCTCAAGACGACACGACCGAATGGTCAGTGCGGAGGTACTTCCCCCATCTTCCCATTCGATATGAGGCGACGCCCCGCTGGCCTCCTGGTCAAGCGCCATGGTGCCGGTCTCTGGCGCAACCAAGAGGAGCGGGAGCGGCATGTTTTCACTGAGCAGGAATTTCGCTGACGTCGTAGACGAACTGCCCCGTCTTCTTGAAATGCTCTATCCGTTTCTGATTGCGCTCCTCCATGGCCTTGATGGATTCCTGCTGCTTGTTGAGCTCCATCGGATCATGCTTCGGATCATATTTCGAACCGGCGATAACAGCCGGATAACCGGGCTTCGGTTCCCAGCAATTGCCCGGAGCCTTGCAGTTCGTGCCGTCATAAGCTCCCGCCGATGACGCCATGAGCGCCAACGCGGCCGCTCCCGTCCAGACGACAATTGCTCGATTGACCCGCTTGGAAATAGACATGTCTGCTCTCCTCTCTCGGTTTCCTTCATCACCCCGGCGGGATTGCCCATGTGCCGGCGTGATGTCACTCAATCAATTGGGTAGCGGACCGCACTCGCTTCCCGCCGCGATATCCGTTGGTTTCTTATGGTCGGCGGAATAAGGCTTGAACGCCTTGCGCTGCTCCTGCGTGAGCCACTTCGCCTTCTTTGGATCGCCTTTGTAGAGATGGCGGGTCCAGGCCATGGCGAGCAGCATCTCGTCCAGCGTAAGAGCACTGTACTGCGGACCCATCTGGCCCTGCGCACCGCCATAGATCGTCTCAAAAAGCCCCTTGTCCGTCTCGTTCTTCGGATAGGTCCAATAGTCGTCGTTGAGACCCGGCCCGAGCTTACCCTCGCCGAGATGCCCGTGGCATCCGGAGCAGGCGGTCAGGAAAATCTCCTCGCCCTTCGGCAGACAGGCGGGGTTTTCATTATAGGGATTGGTCCCGGTCTCCAGGAACTTTTTGACCGCTTCCGTATCGCGCCCTTCCTCCAACGCGTCGCCGAGATTGAGGACCTCACCGGTTACCGAATTGTTGAAGGTGAGCGCGGCATGGGCGCCCCAGGCACCACCTACACTGGCAAGCGCCCCAAGAAGTATCCACGTGACTGTTTTCCGTTTCATCCTGCTCTATCTACCCGTTCGTTTCCAAAACTTGCTGCCCTGACGGCACCTGCGCTTGCGGATCTCCTATGTATTGGGCTGCAAGAGCGGGATTCCTTCTTTCTTCAGAATGGCTTCGATCTGCGGCCGCACCTTCTGCAATGCCGCGTCGATTTCCGCACGCAGCTCGGCGTCACCCTTGCGCACGGCAACGGATTGATCGAATTGCTGCGGGATAAGTTCTCCGCTTTTGGTCAGACCGTTCTGGTTGACGACCTTCATGGTGAGCGGCGTCGATGAATTCTTGACGTAACGCGCGACATCGGGCGCGAAAGCCACCACGGCGTCGGCGGCTCGGTTCGCCACTTCCGAGACAAGCCTTTCGCCGCTGACCTGCGTGTACTGATTGCGGCGATCGGTGAAGTTCACCAGCGAATATTGATAGATCAGATTGTCTTCGTAGAGACCGGTCTGTTTCAGCATCACCTCGGCAGGAGAATGGAACTGATAGCCGATCGTCTTCACCTTGAGCAGGTCTTCGTCGGACCAGTTATCGATCTCCAATCCGCTGTCGGTCCGGGTAACGAAGACATAGCCTGTCCGGTAATAGGGCTTGGTTGTAAGGACGCGCGGATCACCATCGTCGACACCCATCACGACGTCGCAGGCGCCCTTGTCGAGAAAATCGCGGACGAGGAAGATCGAAGGCTTGTCGGTCCAGGTGAATTCCGCCTTGCGGTCCATCGCCTCGGCGATGACGACCGCGATGCGGTTCTCAAAACCACTGCCATCCTTGATCGTATAAGGTTCGCCCTTGGTGGACGCACAAATGCGAAGAACCCCATCCGGCGCCTTCAGATCTGTGACCACGGTGCTCTTGGCCGTGCCGGCCGCCCGGACAGGTTCCGTCGAAAGGACGGCACAGATCACCATCGCTGCGGCGCCGATCAACGGTTTCAGGCCATATCGCCCGGATGGCGCAAAAGAGACTGCCGCGCGGCTCCTCCCAATGCTGTTCATGACGGTTTCCTCCCAAAGCTCCGTTCCGGAGCGCTTTACAATTCTTTCGGATCGTGGTGCGGACACCCGCGTGCGTGTAGCGCGGGTGTCCGACTTTCGCCGGAGGACCGCCGGCGCTAGGGATCACGCCGGCGACGGCGGGAAGCGGGGCCCGGATTGCCGGGCCCACTGAATCACTCAGGGCGCATATTCGCCAACGGCGAGGTCGTCATAGGGGCTTTTCCCATCGAGCGAGAAGACCATCACGCCACCGCCCATCTGCGTATAATGCTGCAGGTTCTTGAAGGCGCCGACCGCGCCAAGCCCGGCTGTGGGATCCTGCAGGTCGAACACCAGTCCAACGCCGGGCCATCCGCCGACGCCGTACATGACGGCGACATACTGGGTGCCGTTGTGCTCATATGTCATCGGGTTGCCGATCACGCCCGAGGGAAGCTTGAACTTCCAGAGCAACTCGCCGGTGTCGCTGTCGCGCGCCTTGATGAAACCATCGAGCGTGCCGTAGAAGACGAGATCGCCGGCGGTGGCAAGGGTTCCGCCCCAGACGGCGAAGCGCTCCATCTTGTCCCATTTGAACTCACCGGTGATGGCGTTATAGGCCTTGATCTGGCCAAGCCCTTCATAGGCCTGGCGATCGCCCTTCGGGCCGGGATACATGTTCAGCGTCGCGCCGACAAAGAACTGACCCGCGCGGTAGGGCAGCATGAATGGTTCCCAATCCATGCAGATGTGGTTGATCCCCATGAAGAAGAGCTTCCGCTCGGGATCGTAGGAATCATGGCCCTGATTGTGGTAGCCCATCGCGGAGGGGCAGATGTCGCGCGACATATGATCCATGCGGGTCGCATATTCGGGATCGCGAACCGGCAAGCCGGTCTTGAGATCGACATGGGTGAAGACATTCACCGTATCGTCGATCTTGTCGGCGGAGATCAGCTCGCCATTTTCGCGATCGAGTGTATAGACGATGCCGTTACGGTCGGGATGGGTGAGCAGCTTGCGCATCTTGCCGCTCTTGTCCTCCTGCTCGCTCAGCATGATGACGTTGACGCCGGCATAATCCCATTCGTCATGCGGGGTCTTCTGGTAGCCGAACTTGGCCTCACCAGTATCGACATCGCGCGCCATGATCGTCATGGTCCACTTGTTGTCGCCCGGGCGCATCGTCTCGTTCCATGGCGCCGGATTGCCCGTGCCGTAATAGACCATGTCGGTCTCCGGATCATAGGCATACCAGCCCCAGTTCGTGCCGCCGCCGATCTTCCAGGCGTCGCCCTCCCAGGTCTCGAGCCCGAGCCCCTTTTGGCCGTAATGAGGATTGCTCGCATTGAAATCGTCGCCGATGAGCACATCCTGATCGGAGCCGGTGGCATAGGCGCGCCATTTCTGCTCGCCGGTCTTCACGTCATAGGCCGTGAGATAGCCACGCACGCCGAGTTCGGCACCCGAGGAGCCGACGAGCACCATGTCCTTCACGACGAACGGTGCGATGGTCAGGGTCGAGCCGACCTTGATATCGGAATTCTCGAGCTTCCAGTATTCGGCGCCGGTTTCGGCATTGAGGGCGACGATATGCCCGTCGAGCTGCGTCTTGAGGATGAGAGGCGGAACCGTGCCGTCGCCCGGCCAATAGGCCAGACCGCGATTGACGACATCGCAGCAGGCGACCGCGCGGGCCAGCGGATCCTGTTTGGGTTTGTGGTGCCACAGGATCTTGCCCGGATTGTTCAAATCCAGCGCAAAGGTGGAGTTCGGGAATGCACCGTGGACATACATCTTGCCGTCCACGACGAGAGGCGCACCCTCATGACCGTGCAAAACGCCGGTCGAGAAGGACCATGCGGCCTTGAGATCACGCACGTTGGACTTGTTGACCTGATCGAGCTTGCTGTAGTGGTCCTGGCTGTAGTTCTTGCCCGGCATCACCCAGTTCTGCTCATTTTGCGACAGCTCGACGAGCCTGTCATTCGCGACCGACGGCTGCACTCCGCCGAACTGGGCGCTCGCAACCACCACGGAGGCCATGGCCACCGCCGACACCGATGTGAACAACGAATTCATGAATTTTCCTCCCGTTCCGGGCTGTCGCCCATGCATCATTTTGGGTTCCCCGGCGGGGCTATCGAGCAGCCGGAGCAGTTATGTCGTCGAATCCGATGGGGTTTCTGCAGTTCAACATAGCCTGCGTTTCAGCTCGCCGAGGTGCTGCCGCGGCGACAAATCCTGGAAGAAGAGTGGAACTGCCAGAGGTACACGCATTCAAATCCTCCCGAGGCTCATGACCTTTGAATCGCCCCGCTCCCTCAGCAGGAGGCTGCAGTGGATTCAATTTGTGGGAAGCATTTCCGACAGCGTGTCACGACCTAGCCAGGCGAGCAGCGGGCACCGTATACTGCCCACCTCACTTAGCCTCCGAAAGGCGATCATCGCTCCCTTAAAACGATGAGGCCCTGTGAAGCCGGAAACAAGAAAAGCCTACTTACAGTTCAAACAACTGTCATTAGACATGCTTGCAAAAAGCCAACAGCCTTTCTGGCAACTTTTGCCTTTGTAATGGCAACAAAATAGCCCGTTCAATAGGAACTTCTGGCAAGCAAACATGCCGTAGATTACCAAGCACAGTCTGTTTATTATCTTCCGGAACAGATCGCGCTTTGCGACGAAGCCGGGGAAGACGACGGAAAATCGGACGATGTGCACGATGCTGGCAGCCCGGTTCCAATCCGCATTCATGCTGGCGCTCACATTGACGGTCGCGGCATGTGAAGAACAGCGGCCGGAAAGCGAGCAGCCGTTGCGTCCGACAGCCCACGCCGATAACGGTAAGGTCCTGTCGCGGAAGCGCTGGCTCGACGTCAATGAAACAACGACGCCGGAGCACTGGCTGGCAAGCCGCGAGGCGGGAGTAGATGTGGCGCCCTCGGCGCCCGAGGTTGAAACCTTTCGCAACCTCCTGGCGCGCGCCGACCGGCGCTACACCGAGACCCCGCGCATGATCGCCAACCGGGCCGTGCAGCTTGAGGAGATGCTTGCTGCCCGGGGGATCGATGAAAAGGCGCGCCTTGTCATCGAGGGCCTGACCGAAGCGGGCGCCGATGACGAAGGGCGTGGTTTCGGCGAGACCGCCCAGCATTATTTCAATGCCCGTGCAAGCGGTGCCAATCGAGAAGAAGGCCTGCGTCTCATCCAGCGGCCCGAGGGAAGAACACTGCGCTGAACCAAATGGTGGAGGAGAATGGCTCGGCATGAAACACGAAATCGGCACACTGGCCCCGGCCGGCCTGGGACTTTCCCCGGCGCATGAGACGATGTCCAGCCGTGTAGCGCGCCGGCTCTGGAATGGCCGTTCCATCCGGTGGCAGCTTCTCGCTACTTTTCTCCTGATCAATCTCGCCGCCGGAATAGCCGCCGCGGTCACCGTCATCTACAATGCCCAACGGGCGACCGAGATAGAAATCGCGGCATCGATGGAAGTGGCGGAACGTTTCGTCCGCGGCAGCATCGGGCATCTTGTTCAGGCAGGCGATCGCCCTCCCGCCATCGAGAATCTCCTGCAGATCAGCAATCTCCGGCACGTGCGCATTCAGGTCTTCGACAATGACGGCGATCTGCTCTCTTCGTTGCCGGCCGCCACCAGCACCGACGAGTCGGAGGAGGAGAGCGAGGTTCCGCATTGGTTCTCGGCTCTCATCAAGGTAGAGGATTTGCGCCGCGAAGTTCCGATCGTGTCGGGCAACCAGCGTCTCGGAACGGTGCTCCTGGTCGGCGAGGCGTCCGACGAGGTGGCTGAAGTCTGGCAGGACGTAACGGACCTGGCGATCGTGGCGATCATCCTCAATCTCACGGTCATTGGGGCGCTTTATCTCGCGCTCGGCCGCGTGCTCCATCCCCTGACCGATGTTTCGCGGGGACTTTGCGATCTGGAGGAAGGCCATTTTCGCGGCCATCTGGCGCGTCCCAAGGTGCGCGAACTCCAGCAGATCGTCGATCGCTTCAATGCCCTGGCCGACCATCTCGCAGCCGCCAAGGCCGATAATGCCAGGATCAATCGCCGACTGGTGACCATCCAGGACGATGAACGAAGGCAGGTGGCAATGGAGCTGCATGACGAGCTGGGGCCCTGTGTGTTCGGCATCCGGTCCAAGATCACGTCCCTGAAAAGGCTAGCAGGCAGCCTGCCCGGCGAAGCCGCCGAGAAGATCCGGAAACGTGTGGACGAGTTGGGCGAAATCACGGAAAAAATCCGGGCCATGAACCGCGATCTTCTCAGACGGCTTCGCCCGATGGCGCTGGGCAATGCTCCCCTTGCCGATGTGATAGCCGGTCTCCTGGCCGATTTCGAACGACACGGCGCGCCCTGCAGCTTCTCGCTGGAGACGGGACGGCTTGCCCGAAGCTATGGGGATTGTATCGACCTCACGGCCTACAGATGCATTCAGGAAGGCATCACCAACGCCATTCAGCACGGCCAGGCGGACTATGTCGAGGTCAGGCTCCTCGAGGAGACGCGTCCGGTCGGCAACGGCTTCGTCCCGATCGCTTCGGCCCAGTTGCTCTGCATGATCCGGGACAATGGGCGTGGTATCGCGCCTGGAACGCCGGCCGGCTTCGGCCTGACGGGCATAGAGGAGCGGGTCCGCGCCATCGGCGGCAGTTTCTCCATCACCAATCCGCTCGAAGGCGGCACCCTTCTCGACATATCCCTGCCCCTTGAAGAACAGAGGCAGTTCGCCACCGGTTCAAATCAGCAGGCGCGAGGTGGGATATGACGTGCGTCTTGATTATCGATGACCACTCCATCGTTCTGGAAGGTTGCCGGCATCTCCTGGAAGATATCGGTATCGGCAGGATATTCGAGGCCAGAAGCGTCATTGCGGGATACCGGCTCTACCGCCGCGAGCGGCCCGATGTGGTCATCGTCGATCTTGCCATGCAGGGGCAGGGACTGGGCGGCCTCGACTTGATCAGGCGAATGCGCCGACACGACAGCCGGCTCCCGATCCTGGTGTTCAGCATGCATGGTGATCCCGTCATCGTCAGCCGGGCGTTCGAGGCCGGGGCGACGGGATATCTGCTCAAGGACAGTCTGCCGGAGGACATGCTCGAAGCCTTTGAGACGGTACGCCGCGGCAAGCCATACCTCAACCACGACCTCGCGGTTCAGGTGGTGCTGCTCGAAAGCCGCAACCGCAGCAATGTGCCTGCCGATGTGACACCGCGTGAGCTGCAGGTGCTCGCCCTGTTGGCAGAGGGCAAATCATACAGCGAGATCGCCGGCAATCTGGGCGTAAGCTACAAAACCGTGGTGAATACGTGCTCGCAGCTCAAGGCGAAGCTTGGAGCAAGAAACCTGCCGGAGCTCATCCGGATGTCGCTCGAATATATCTCGTCTTCACCCGGCCGAAACGGACGCGCCGAACCAACACGCCAACGGGGGCAATTGCAGGGTTAGGTCCCCTTCCCGTTCAGCCCATCTCCGCCAGCAAGGCCAGATCATGGCCCAAGAGCGGAACTGCCGATTCCGCAGCGATGCGCGGCAGGTCGGCAACTAATCCATGAGCGGCACATTAACTTCATCTCATGATGAAGGAACTGCAGGCATGGGCAACCAACTGGTGCTTGTTCTCGCGACCGCCGCCGGCGCGGCACTGGCTTCTCTGCTCGGCGGGATCATTGCGATCCTGCTCAATCCGACAACGCTGCTGCTCTCCATCTTCGTGGGTTATGCGGGCGGCATATTGATGGGCACCTTCGCTTTCGAGATGATGCCGAAAGCGCTGGAACAATCATCCCTCTTCATCGCCACCGCCGGTTTCGCCCTCGGTTTTGCTTTGGTTTACGCCCTTGATCTCTATGTCAATCGCGGCGCGATGGCTGGCGTGGAAGCCTCGCAGAAAAAATGGGTGAAAGGTTATCACCAGCGCCGCACGCCACGTGGCGGCAAGATTACAGTGCTTGCTGGTGCCACGAGCGTGGAGGAAGTGATCGAAGGCCTTACCATCGGGGTTGGCTCGGTCATCGACCCGATGGTCGCGCTCATCACAGGTTTGGCGATCGCAATCGACAATATCGCGGAAGCGCTCAGCATCGGCGAACTGCAGCGCGAGGAAGACAAGGAGCACTACACCTGGCCCATCATAAAATGGACCGGTCTGATCGGGATATCGGTTTTCGGTTCCGCTTTGGCCGGATGGTTTCTTTTCCGCGATTTGCCCGAGAATGTACTCGGCTTCCTGCTCGCCACCGGCGCTGGAGGCATGTTCTATCTCACCGTGACAGATCTTGTCCCCGAAGCAGAGCAACATCATTATCAGGAATCCGCCGCAATCTCCGTCGCGGCCGGGTTCCTCACTATTTTCGTCTTGTCCGAGATGGTGTGAGCGATGATCCGGCCCTTTCAGGCACTTGCAGGATAAAGCCTTGCCGGTCACCGGAGTGTCGGCTATTCGCGCCAATCCTGGCCTGTCCAAACGGCAAGCCTAGCGACGACCGACAGCATCCTTGACGGAAGCCAGTGCGAGGTCCGGATATTGCGCGTCGATACACTTCATATCGGCATTGAATTCAGTCTCCATCCAGCTGCAGATGTCGAAAATGACCGGCATTCCCGGATTGCGCGCGGTGACCAGCTCGCACGTCCGGCCGGTTTTCATGACCGGGCCGACCGGCACGAGTTCGCCGCGCGCGAGAAGGTAAGACACGACGTTGAGCCAACCGAGCGCGATCCCCTGCCCGAGCAACGCCGCCTGGACAACGACCGTATAGTCGGAAAACTGCAGGCCGCCAGACTTTCCCTCAGCCCTGTGATCGGAAAACAGGCCCGACCAGTCCGGTTCCGCATTGCTGAGATTGATGATGCGGTCGACAGCCGGCAGGAAGGCGCCGGCGGGAGCATCCGCACCATGGAAGTGAGGAGCGCGGATCGGCACCAACAATTCAGGCATGACGGCACGGGCCATATGGCGAGGCCCGCTGCCGTGATCGAAGCGCATGGCGATATCGACGCCATCGACGGATCCGCCAAGCGGTCCGCTGATGAGCTGGAAGCGGATATCGACCTTCGGGAATCTTTCCTGGAAATCCGCCAGCCGGGGCATGAACCAATGCGTCGCGAAAGCCGACGAGGCCGACAGAACGACCGTCCGGATGCCTGAGCGCGGTGGCTGCCGCACTCGCAACAATGTCTTTTCGATTTCATCGAAGCTTGCCGAAATTCCGGAGAAAAGTGCACTTCCTTCCTCCGTCAGAACGGCGCCGGCACTCGTCCGGCGGAACAGGGCGACACCCAGATGCGCCTCAAGCCGCCCGATCGTCCGGCTGACGGCGGGACCGGTAACGCAGAGCTCCTTCGCGGCGCGGGCAAAGGTGCCGCAGCGCACCGCGGCTTCGAAGGTGATAAGTGCATTGAAGGAGGGAAGCAGGTGACGAAGCCTTGCCATTACAAAATGTAACCTCCCCGATTACCATTTGTGGAATTGCGGCACCCTGCCCGCTCCTGTTCACTGAATGCGCGCTTCCATGGTTCGGAAGCTGGTTTCGTTGAAAGAGAAAGGCAGGCCGGATGTCCTTCAAGCGTTTCAAGGTTCTGACATTCGACGTGGTCGGAACGCTCATCGATTTCGAGACAGGCATTCTCCATGCCTTCCGCTCGCTCGGCGGGCCGGCGACGGCAAAATTGACGGACGACGATATCTTCGCGCCCTATCTGGCAGGCAGGGAGAAGTTCCCCGGACGCTCCAGTCAGGTCATGCGCGACGTCTATCTGCATGTCGCGCACGAACTTGGACTTCCCGCGACCGATGGTGCGGCAGATGCGTTCCAGGCGTCCGTCCTGCAATGGCCGGCCTTCGGCGATTCCGCCGAGGCGCTCGACCGGCTCCGCCGCCGCTTCCGGCTTGTTGCCATGACCAATGCCGACCGGGTGGCCTTCACGGCTTACGCGCATAGGCTCGGCTGGCCGTTTCACGACTCCGTCACCGTCGACGAGGCGCAATTCCCGAAACCCGATCCGCGCTTTTTCTCCTATAATCTCGGCCGCCAGTCCGCGTTCGGCTTCAGGCAGGACGAGATCCTGCACGTGGCGCAGAGCCAGTATCACGATATCGGCGTGGCACGGTCGCTCGGCTATTCCGTCTGCTGGATCCAGCGCCGCATGAACCAGGAAGGTTTCGGCGGATCGCCCCATCCTGGTAAGGTGACGAAGCCGAATTTCCATTTCGCCACGCTCGGCGAGCTTGCCGATGCCGTCGAGCGTGAATAGGCCGGAAGGAAAGGTGTGGCCCATGCCGGATCCGGCCGATCCCCAATCACTCTGGCGGGACACTGCTTCGCCCGCGCCGAGCCCGATTACGCTTTCGAGCACGTTCAAGGCGGACATTGCCATTATCGGCGGCGGGTATACCGGCCTCTCCGCCGCATTGCGCGCAATAGAGCGCGGCCTGCATCCCGTCGTGCTCGAAGCCGCCGAGATCGGCTGGGGCGCTTCCGGCCGCAATGGCGGAGTTGTCTCCACGAAATTCCGTGTTTCGCTAAACGACATCGCCCGCCGCCATGGTCTCGAAATCGCCCGCCGCATGCACCGCATTGGCCATGAGGCGATGGATCGAATCGAGCGGAACGTGGAAGAACTGAACATTCCCGATGCCGGCTTTGCCCGAACCGGCAATCTGCGCTGCGCCCACAATGATCTCGCCCAGTCCAGGTTTGCCGCCGAAGCGGAGACGGCGCGGAACATGTTCGCAGATACCAGCCTGACCATACTCGATGCCGACCAGGTGCGGGAGGAAACCGGTTCGGCCGATTTCGTTGGCGGTGTGCTTTCCACCCATGCCGGTATCATTCACCCGCTGAACTATGCCCGCGGCCTTGCAGCGGCCATACGCTCGGGCGGCGGCGAAATCTACGAGCATTCGGCGGTATTGACGCGCAGCAACAATGGCAGCCGGGTGATCCTGACCACGGCGGATGGTCAGGTCGTTGCCCGGCATGTATTGATCGCCACCAATGGCTATTCCGACATTACCGCCGCCACGGCTCCGGTGCGCGGAATCGCCATTCCCTTCCGCAGTGCCATGATCGCGACCGAGCCGCTCGACCCGGGTCTCCGGGCCACGCTCATGCGGCACGGCCGGAGCTATAGCGAGACCCGACGCATGATGCGCTGGTTCCGACCGGCGGGCGACCGGATGTTGTTCGGCGGGCGCGGCGCCTTCGGGCGCGAGGATTCCGCCTCCGCCGTTCATGCCCTGGAAACCGCATTGCAGCGGATGTTCCCCCAGCTCGTCGGCACCGCGATCACCCATCGCTGGTCCGGGCTCGTGGCCATGACGATCGACAGCCTGCCGCAGGTCGGCATGCTCGATGAGCGAACGGGCTTCGCTCTCGGCTACAACGGCGCAGGCATTGCCATGTCCAGCCTGATGGGCCGTCGCATTATAGACCTGATGCTCGGAGACAGGCCCGATCTCGGCCTGATGGAGCGGAACGGACCGAGGCCGATCCCCCTCTATTTTCTGCGGGAACCGGCGGTTCGCACGGTCGCAGGCTGGTACCAGTTTCTCGACCGTATCGGTCTTTGACGCCGCCGACATGGACATGGTCACAACGCACTGCATATCCGCAAGGCGTCTAGCATCGCGGCATGGATATTCCGGCTGGAGACGGCGTCGCCGATGCGGTGCAGTTCGAAGCCATTCTGCCGCAGGCGCGGTTGCGGCGCCACTCTCACCATGGCTTCGAGGTTGGTAACGCCGTCATTGGCCGATTGCCCCCGCAGTCCGAAATAGACCTCGTCCATCGGCACGCTGCCCTGCTCAACGATGACCTGGTCCACCAGGACACTCGTCACCTCCCGCGATATCTCGTTGAGGAAGCGCGCCTCGAGCCGGTTGTCCCTGCGCTGGACGGCGAAAAGGCGACTTTCGAAAACAGGCTTCACGCCGATCTGCAGGAAACGCTTCTTCCATCGCAGCCGCTCGGCATAGGTCAGCTCCTCCGAAAGCTGGGCATCGATGGAGACATAGGTGACCTCCGCTCCCGCTTCGCGGGCCTGCTCGGCGGCAAGGGGACCGGGATGGCGGCCCGTACCATCATAGATCAGGACCTTGCCGCGCATCGGAACCTGCCCGGTCAGCACATCCCAGGTATTGAGACATAAATCCGCCCCTTCCTTAAGATCGATCTGTGGCAAGCCACCCGTGGCGAGGATCACGACATCCGGCTCGAGCGCCGCGATATCGGCGCTTTCCATATAGCTGTTGGTGTGAACAGAAACGCCGAGGCGCTGCAGTTCAGCCTCACGCCACTCGACGATGCCCAGGAGATCACGACGCCATGAGCCTGTTGCACCGATACGGATCTGTCCGCCGAGATCGCTGCCCGCCTCATAGAGTGAAACGGCATGGCCGCGCTCGGCGCTGACACGTGCCGCCTCCAGTCCGGCCGGCCCTCCACCGATGACGATCACCCTGCGGGCGCCCCCTTCCGCTTTCTCAATGACATGGCGCAATGTCAGTTCCCGGCCGGTCGCCGCATTGTGCAGGCAGGACGGGCGATAGGGCGATTGGCAATGCGTAGCGCCGACACAGGGGCGGATTTCGGCCTCGCGCCCGCTGGCGAGCTTTGTCACCAGATGCGGATCGGCGATCTGGGCGCGTGTCATGCCCGCCATGTCCAGCTTGCCTTCCGCGATGGCGAAACGCGCTGAAGCGACGTCCGCGATCCGCGCCGCGTGGAACACGGGAAGACCGACCTCGCGGCGGAAAGCGCCGACCGGCTCGACCCATGGCGCCAGAGGCGAGCCCATACCGGGCATGTTCTCTTCCGCCAGTGCTCGCGTCGTATCCATCGTGCCATAGATGGCGTTGAAAAAGTCGACGGCGCCCGCCTGCTTGAGGATAAGGGCGGCCTTGACACACTCCTCGAATGGCAGGCCGCCATCCGGGCCCTCATCCACCACGAAACGCATGCCAACCAGGAAATCGTCTCCAACCGCCTTTCGGATGGCTTCATGCACCATGAGGCCGAAACGCAGGCGGTTTTCCAGCGAGCCGCCGAAGCGATCGGTCCGACGGTTGGTCAAGGGCGATAGAAACTGACCGATCAGGTGGCCGGCCGCCAGCGTCTCGATCCCGTCCAGACCGCCTTCCTTGCAGCGCAGCGCGGCCCCCGCATAGGCCTTCACGACACGGTCGATGTCGTGTTCGTCCATCTCCTTGGGAATGCTGCGGTGAAGGGTCTCACGCACCGGCGACGGTGCGATGGTCGAAAGCCTGTCCCCCGCATAGGGATCGCCCCGGCGGCCGAGATGGGTGATCTGGCACATGAGCGCCGCTCCCAGATCGTGCATTCGCGTGCTGAAACGCTGGAGATGCGGGATGATCGCATCCGTGCCGACATTGAGCTGGCGGAAGATGTTGGGCGAGTCGCGATCGACATTGGACGAGCCGCCGAACATGGAGAGCGCCAGCCCGCCTCGCGCCTTTTCCTCGTGATAACGCTGGTAAGCTTGCTCAGGCATGCCGTCGACTTCCAGGCCACAGGCATGGCTGGTGCTCATGATGCGGTTACGCAGCGTCAGCTTCTTGATCGTCAGCGGCTGCAGCAGCGGGTCCTTGATATTCGTCCTGGCTTCCGGGCCGTCCATTTCTTTCTCCTGCCGAATTTCGGCCGAGCGCCATCAACCGCGCAAACGAGTTCGTCCGCACGCCGCCGTCGCCGGCCTGTCTGGTTAAATTCCGTGGTCCAGGACCCGAGGTCCGGGCCTATATTCATTCGATCCTAAAGTACCTGGCTCAAAAACTGCCTCGTCCTGGGATCCTTCGCCTTGGTGAAGAATTGATCCGGCGGACCGTGCTCGACGATCACGCCGCGATCGGTAAAATAGACATGATCGGCGACCTCGCGGGCGAAGCCCATTTCGTGGGTCACGAGAATGCAGGTCATCCCCTCCGCCGCGAGTTCACGGATGGTTAGGAGTACCTCCTTCACCGTCTCTGGATCGAGCGCGGCCGTCACCTCGTCGAAGAGCATGATGTCGGGACGCATCGCCAGGCTGCGCGCAATGGCGACGCGCTGCTGCTGGCCTCCCGAAAGCTGGCCGGGATAGGCATTCTCCTTGCCCTCCAGCCGCACCTTGGCGATCAATGCGCGCGCCCGTTCCTCCACCTCTCTCCTCGGCTCCTTGAGAACCAGCACCGGCGCCATCATGACGTTCTGCAACGCGGTCTTGTGCGGGAAGAGATTGTATTGTTGGAAGACGATGCCGACCTTCCTGCGCAGGGCAAGGAGATCGAGCTTTGGATCGTTCACCTCCTGCCCTTCAACTTTGATCGAGCCTTTCTGGATGTTGTTGAGGCCATTGATGCACCGGATCAGCGTCGACTTGCCGGAGCCGGAAGGCCCGATGATGCAGACGACCTCGCCCTTCCTGACGTCGAAGCTGACACCCTTGAGCACCTCCACTGCTCCGAAGGACTTGTGAACGTCCCGCAGCGATATGATCGGCATATCCGGCGACCAACTCGCCTGCGGGCCCGCTCCGCGAGCATTCGAGTTAATTTGCAAAGACATATTTACGCTCAAGCTTCCGCGTCCAGAGTGCGATCGGGTAGATGTAGGCGAAGAACAGGCACAAGAGGAAAAGGTAGAACGGGATCAGGAATTCCGGGCGCGCACCCGCCGCTTCCATAGCGGCCTGCGCATTGCCGACCGCCTCACGCACACCCAGAATCGAGGCCATCGGCGTCGCCAGCGCCAGGAGCGCATACCAGTTCATCCAGGGCGGGATGGCGCGCCTGATGCATTGCGGCAGGATAATCCAGCGCAATGTCTGCCCCCGGCTGAAGGCCAGGCTCTCGGCGGAATCCCATTGCCCTTTCGGGATCGAATTGATCGCGCCGCGCACGATCTCGCTGATATTGGCCATCACTGGCAGCGAGAAGGCGAAAGTGGCCTTTACCCAGTCCGGTATGATGATCGTGCCGCCGCCAGGCAGACGGATCTCGAACGGCATCAGGAACATGATGACGAACAGGATCACCAGCCATGGCGAATTGCGGAACAGATGCGTCACCAGCCACGCCGGCATCCGCAACAGCCGCGACCGGCTGATCTGCAGGAGACCGAGCCCGACGCCGAATAGCGTCGCCACCGCCATGGCGATGAAGCTCATCAGCAGATTGAGCCCGAATCCCTTCAGGATGAAAGGCAGCCAGAGCACAAGCGTGCCTATCGCCGAGGGACTTGCCGGCTGCGGTTCCGACTGGGCACAGGCAACCGCAAGCGAACCGAAGAACGCCAGCACCAGCCACATGCCTTGCCGCCAGTGGATTCGGGAGCAGAAGCTGCCTTCGGCAAAGCGCTGTCTTTCGATACGGAAAGCCTCGCCCTTCATTGGCCGTACCCCGGCAGCGACAGCCTGCGCTCGATGAAATGGAGCCCGGCTGCCAAAAGCGACACCACGAGCACGTAGAAGAGGAAAAGCAGAAGCATCATCTCCGGAACGTTCACATTGTCCGACCAGACCTGATTGAGCGTGTAGGTCATCTCCGGGACGGAAATGACGTAGGCGAGCGATGTGGTTTTGGCCAGGCTGACCAGATTGTTCGTCAACGCCGGCAGGCTGATGCGGAATGCCAGCGGCAGGATGACGTGCAGATATGTCTGCCATTTCGTCATGCATAGGCTCTCGGCGGCTTCCTTCGTCGATTCCGGCACGGCCTCCATGCCGGAACGGAAGATCTCGATATTGAATGCACCGCCGAAAATGCTGAGCGAAATGACCGCCCACATGAAGGAGGAGATCAACGGCTGGTAATAGCCTCCCATGTCGACCTGCGGCGTGAACGTGCCGAGGGCGAAATAGAAGAACAGGAGCTGAATCATGGGCGGGGTGTTGCGGAACGCCTGGATATAGGCGTCCATCAAGACGCGCAGGACGGGGGACCGGGCACCCTGCGCCCAGGCCCCCAGCACGCCGATCACCAGCGACAGGACGATCGACCAGAATATCAGCTGCAGCGACACGCCGATGCCGGAGAGGAACCGCTCATATTCATAATGGTCGTAAAAGACGATGAAGTTCAGCCCGGTGCGCTCGTAGAGATCCTGAAAGAATGGCGCGATCAACTGGAACATTTCAGCTCCTGCGGCCGATCAGGGGTCGGTGTTCTGTCCAGCATCGGTTCAGTTGCCGGCTTTCAGATAGCTCGCATCCCACTTCGCCTTGTCATGCTGCTCGGCGATCCAGTCCGACGGCTTCACTTTCCATTTCTTCTCGAGTTCGAGCAGCTTTCCGGAAGCCTGCCAGCGATAGGCCATGCCGGACATGAACACACCCCACGCCTTATCCAATTCCTCCAAGGGAACTGCTGCAGCCCAAGGATTGTTGTAGAGGACGGAAACAGGCATTTCGTAGCCCTCCCACTCGCCGGAAGCGAGGTCGGCCGTGATGCTGGCATCGTCATAAACCCAGGCAACACATTTTCCCGAACGCAAAGCCTCCTTGCCTTCTGTGTTGCCCGTAAAGGCGACGACCTTGGCCTTGTATTCCGTCTCAATGGTCTTGTTGTAGAAGACACCCTGCTTGCCGCAAACGGGCTTGCCGGCAATATCTTTCCAATCCTTGATGATGCCTTCCTTGGCAAGCAGCGTCGGACCGGACGTCCAGTAGGCGGGCTCTATCATTCCGACCACCTTGCGCCGGTCGGTCGTATCATACATGCCGCCGATGATCAGATCGATCTTGCCCTGCTGAAGGAACTGCATGCGGTTGGCGGAGGTGATCACCACCGGCTCAAGTTTGACGCCGAGAGTATCGGCGACCGTCTGGGCAAGATCGATCTCGATGCCCTGCATCGATCCGTCCGGGGAGGGAAAGGACCAGGGCTTGAAAGCGCCGAGCACGCCGACACGCACCGTTCCGCGGTCGATGATTTCCGTCAGCCGCGAACCGGCCGCCTGCGCGCCATTGATGGAAAGCACCGTGCTTGCGGCAAGCGTGAGGGCGAGGGCGGCAATGCTCTTCAATGCGTATCTGCGTTCCATGCTTCTATATCTCCCATTGCTGATGTCGTTGCCCTTTCAGGCATCGGATCCGATCCCGTGCGGAAAACCGTCTTCTGGTACCGGATGAATTTATCGACTTCCCCTGCGGTTTTTTCCCGCGACCAACCCAACAGATCGGCGACGGAATGTGCGGCCTCTTCCACTTCGCCGCGGGTCAGATGGCGGCGCCAGGCGAGGCCCGTCCTGGTATAGAGTATGCCCTTCAGGTCGCGCGCAAGTTCCGCGGATACCGCCCGACGAAAAGCGACGCACTTGTGGTCTTCCAAAGGGTTGGAGATACCGGACAAACCACTGTCCGGCCGGTTTGCGCTTCGCTTTCCCGCGAGGGCGTAGGAAGGCTTCAGATGCTCTTCGGCAATCCGCCGCATCTCGCGCCCGGCGCTCAGATGCGTCATCACCGGGCCGGCCGTCATGGCGAAAATGCCCGACCGCCCCGCACGGGCGAGATCATGAACCTCCCGCGTGCGCCGGCCCATCGGTTGCCGGATGTCGAAAGTGAGGGGCCGCACGCCGGCCCAGGTGAACGCCACGTCGCGACGGCTCAACCCCAGTCCGGGAAGCATGAAATCGGCCTCTGCGAGCAGGAAATCGATGTCTTCGTCCGTGGCTGCCACGTCGCCGGCATCGCCGTCGAAGGGTGTCTCTGTCGGTCCGAAATAGAAATAATCGTCATGCGAAGGCAGGCAGTAAAACGGCATGCCGCCGCGATGGATTGTCGCGATCCCGAAGCCACGATAGGCCTCGGGCAGCCTGACTGCGATATGGGCGCCTTTCGTTCCGCGGATCAGCCGGGGAGCGGCCTCGCCAATCATCGTGCCGCCATTGACCTCATCTATCCAGGTGCCGGCCATGTTCATGACGAGAATGGCGCGTATTTCGGCAGTTTCGCCACGCTCGATGTCCGAAAGCCTGACGAGCCAGCCGCCCTGTTCTCTCCCTATGATCTCTGCCTGGCAGAACAGTCGTATCTCCGCGCCATTTTCCTGCGCATCGAGCGCAGCATCCACGCACAGCCGATCCGGCCAGTCCATGATGTATTCCCGATAGGTAGCAACGGAACGCAGGCCCTTAGGATCACGCAAATGGCGGGCAAAAGGCAGATGAGCCTCGAAACCCTTCGTCAGCCGACGATAATCAAGCGGCGGCTCCGGCGGCCCGAGACGGCGCAGCAAACGGAAACCGACATCAAGATGCCAGCCGCGGACCGGGCTTTGGGGATAGATGGGAAAGCACATGGTGAAGGGCTTGCAGCGGCCCGGATCCCGTTCCGCGAGTTCCGCCCGCGCCTCCATTCCGGCCCGGGCCATGCGCATCGCCCCGGCAAAGCGCAGCGGGTGCAGCGCAAAGGTTGTGACGGGACTAGGCGTCTCGAAATAGCGAAGGCCGCAATGCAGGATGCGCGAGGAGCGGCTGGTCGCTCCAGCGGCGAAATCGCGCTTTTCAACGAGCAAAACCCTGTAACCGGCCAGCGCAAGTTCACGTGCCGTGCTCGCACCGTTGATGCCTGCGCCGATCACGACCACGTCATAATCCCTGCCCTGCATCTCGGTAAGCTTCGGCGGCATTGGCAGCCCGTTCCCTGGATGATCAATCACGCCAATAAAGCGATGATTCCGCAATGTGCAAAATAGAATTATCAGCTATCGGTATGCGCGAAATGCATACCAATCAGTGCGGCAGTTGCGCCAGGAGCCGATCGCGCTTTTCGGCCATCAGCTCCAGCAGGGCATCCGCGGCTGGATTGGCCACCCGCGTTTCCGGCCGCAGCAACGCGACGTTGAACGGGATTTTCGGGGCGAAGGGTATCAGCCTGACCCTGTCGTCCAGCTGCTCGACCGCCGTATAGGGATCGATGATCGCTATGCCAATACCCTGCTTGACCATCTCATATGCCGAAACCGAGAAGGTGGTCTCATAGGCTGCATCCACCTTGACACCGCTGGATTGCAAGGCCTGGTCGAGGAGATGCCGTGCCGAGACGAAGGACGTCCAGGAGATGAACGGCCCCTGATGCAGGTCGACCGGGCAGAGCCGGCTGCGGTCCGCCAGCGGGTGGTCACGTGGAACCGCGGCGATATAGGGCGCATCGCTGAAAATCTCGGTGCGGAATCCGGAACGCCTGAACGGCGTCTCCGCCAGGCCGAAATCGATCTGCTGGGCGGCCGCCCATTCCTCGATCTTGACTGACATGCGCACATTCAGCGTAACCTTGGTCTTGGGCCAGTCCTGGCGGAACCGCGCGAGCAGATGCGGTACGAAATTGATGCCGAGGGCGGGCATCACCGCAAGGCTGATCTCGCCACCTTCCCCGCTCGCCAGCCGTGAAGCGAAGCTGCTCAGCGCCTCAAGCGAGACATAGGCGCGTTCGATTTCGTCGAGCAGCATGTGAGCGATGGGTGTCGGGGTGACCTGTCCCCTGCGCCGCTCGAAAAGCGAGACGCCGAGTTCATATTCCAGCCTGTCGAGGAGCCGGCTCACGGCCGGCTGGCTGCGCCCCAGAAGCTCCGCCGCTCCGCTCACCGTGCCGGTCAGCATGACGGCGCGGAACGCCGCGTAATGCAGAAGGTTCAATGTACTTTTCAACGGCGTGTCGATCCTCCGCCGGATTCATCAGAACGATGTGCTCGCATTGCTCATGAGGTTGAGATTCCGGGCAAATAGCAAGCGCGCAATGACACGCATCATGAACGCACATTGTCACATGCTCCGGCAAGTGGCCAGATGTCATCTGCCCGTTATGATTGCCTCTTATAGCTTCGCCCGGTGAGGGAGGCGGGTTTCGCCTTCCGTTGCACAGCTGTGCAAAGAGTGAAAATGGACAACGAAACTTTTCTGCGCATTGCCGGACTGTCTGCCGGATATGGCGCAACGCGGGTGCTGGAGCGGCTGGATCTTGATATCCGCAAGGGCGAGTTCGTTGCCCTGCTCGGCTCGTCGGGCTGCGGCAAGACCACGCTCCTGCGCGCCATCGCCGGTTTTATGCAGCCTACCGCCGGCTCCATCTCCGTCGCGGGGCGGGATGTCACCCATCTGCCGCCGGATCGGCGCGGCATGGCGCTGGTTTTCCAATCCTATGCGCTCTGGCCCCATATGACGGTGGCGCAGAACATCGGCTACGGGCTGAAGCTGAAGGGGCTACGACGGCCAGAGATCACGCGGCGTGTCGGCGAGTTGGAGGAACTGCTCGGCCTGACCGGTCTTGGAGCACGAAAACCGGCCGCGCTTTCCGGCGGCCAACGCCAGCGTGTGGCGCTTGGCCGCGCGCTCGCCATCGACCCGCAAATCCTGCTCCTCGACGAACCGCTCTCCAATCTCGACGCGCGTATCCGCCTGAAGGTGCGCCACGACATCAGCGCATTGCAAAAGCGCCTCGGCATCACCGCCGTCCATGTCACCCACGATCGCGAAGAGGCCATGGTAATGGCCGACAGGATCGTCATCATGGATACCGGTCGTATTGCCCAGCAGGGGACACCGGAAGAGGTCTACAACCGTCCCGCCTCGCCTTTCGTCGCCACCTTCATGGGCGCGGAGAACGTGCTTCAGCTTTCCGGCAGCGTCGGCGGCGGTGCGGTCACGATCGAGGCGGGAGCGAACAACCGCCGCTGTTTGCTGCCGCTCGACGGCCGGGCGCTTGCAAGCGGCATCTTCGATGCACGGTTCCGGGCCGAGGCGGCGGAACTCCTGCCGGACGAGCCGGGTAGCGGCGCACCGGATGCAATGCTGGAGTTTTCGGGTCACGTCGAGACGGCAAGCTATCCCGGCGGCGCGTGGCGGCATTCGGTTCAGGTCGGTCGGGATCAGGTGCTTGTCGATTCCCCTCGCCCGTTCGAGCGCGGCGCCGCGGTACGCATCCGCATTTCCGCGGAAAAGCTCTTCCTCTTCAACACGCTGGGCGCATCGCAGCGCCCGCACGCCCATTCCCTGCACGACGGCCACAAGGGCCGCGTCCTGGAAGCATCCGAGACGTGATCATTCATCAATGGAGACGACACCCATGAAGAAACTGCTTCAGGCGATGCTGGTCTTGGGCCTTGCGGCCTCGCCGGCCCGTGCCGCCGAACTCACCGTCATCACCGCCGGCGACCAGAACATGGTCGACTACATCAACGAATATCTCGCACCGCTGTTCGAAAAGCAGAATCCTGGCAACACGGTGCGCGCCGTCGGCACCGGCCCGGGCGACGCCGGATCGCAGAAGATCCTGGAACGTTTCGAGGCCCAGAAGAAGGCAGGGGCGGAGAAATGGGACACCGACGTCGCCGTCGTGCATGAGAAATTCGTCGGCCCGATGATCGAGGGCGGCTATCTCGAAACCTATCGCGACAGGATCGCGACCGGCAAGATGGTTACCCGCGCCAATGCGGATATGGCGCTCGGCGCCAAGGTGACCGGCTATGTCATGCCGATGTTCAACAGCCAGACGGCGATCGCCTATAATCCGGCGCTCGTTCCCAATCCGCCAAGGAGCTACGAGGAGCTGGCGGCCTGGGCGAAGGAACATCCCAAGCAGTTCGGCTACAACGGCATCAAGGGCGGTGCCTCGGGCGTGAGCTTCGTCATGGGCTGGGTCTATGCCTTCGGCGGCCATGCCGGCAAGCTGATGAACGGCCCGTTCGACAAGGCCGAGACCGCCAATTGGGCCAAGGCTTTCGCCAGCCTCAGGGAATTCACCCAGAACGCCACGCTCACGCCCGGCAATGCCGGCACGCTCGATCTCCTGTCGCGCGGCGAGATCGCCATGGGCCCGGTCTGGGTGGACATGTTCTATTCCTGGCAGGCCAACGGCCAGCTGCCGCCGGATTTCAAGCTGTTCCTTCCCGCACCCGGCATGCCCGGCCAGCCTATGCATTACGTGATCCCGGCCAACGCGCCCAACAAGGAGCTGGCGGAGAAATTCGTCGAACTGGCGACGAGCCCGAAGGTGCAGGCCGAAGGCATCGTCAAGCGCTTCAACTGGTATCCGGGCATCGACGCCGAGCATGTGAAGGCCGAACTCGACGAGGCGACCTGGACCAAGCTCTTCGTCGACATCACGCCGGAAGACCTCGCCAAATATGGCAAGCCCTTCCCGATCGCGCCCTATAACAATGCGATCCTGGAAGCCTATGAGCGCCAGGCGACCAACTGAGCCTCGCTCCCAATCCGGCCGTCCGGACCTCCGGGTGGCCCTCCCACCTGGAACGACCGAATGCCCAAACACCTGATCGGACTGATCCTCGTCCTGCCCGCCCTGGCGGTGATCCTGCTGCTCTTCATTGTCCCGCTCGCCGCCTCGGTGCTTGGTGCGTTCGAAGAAGGGAGTGGTTACGGCCTCGGCAACTTTACCAAGGCATTCGAGCTCTACGGTTCCGACGTGGTCTTCACGGTGCTGATCGTCGGTCTTTCGACTGTCCTGATCGGCCTTCTGTCCATTGCCATCGGCGGCTATCTGACACTCGGCGAAAATCCGCGCGCCGTCGCGATGCTGCGCTGGCTCTATCGCTGGCCGATGTTCATTCCCTTCATCGTCGTCGGCCAGGTGCTCCGGACCTTTCTCGCCAAGAACGGCCTGATGAACAATATCCTGGTCGGCGCTGACATCATCACGCCGCTGCAGGCGGCAAGCTTCCTCGATTGGCGCGGCATCGTCATCGCCTTCGTATGGAAACAGACGCCTTTCGTCACGCTTCTGGTCGCGGGCGCGATGGCCTCCGTCGACCGCGGCACGATCGAAGCCGCGCGCAATCTGGGTGCCTCACGCCTGCGCATCCTCTTCGAGATCCTGGTGCCGCAGGTGGCGACCACGCTGATGGTCGGCCTCGTGCTCTCCTTCGTCACCATGATGTCGGTCCTCTCGGTGCCGCTGATGATCAATGCGCAGTCGCCGACCATGATCACCGCCGATATCGCCTTTCGCATCAATGCCTATGGCGACTATGGGGTGGCCAATGCGCTGGGCCTCATATCGCTCGCCGTGACCGCCTGCGTGGCCTGGTTCTATCTGCGGCATGCCATGAAGGAACGCACATGAGTACCGCTGCCATCCCCCAAACGGGTTCGTATGGCCTACGCCTTGATCTCTGGTGGGTGCCGCGCGCCATCGTACTCGGCCTCCTCGCCTTCGCGATCTTCGGACCGCTGACCAATCTCGTGCTGTGGACGGTGGCCGAGAAATGGTATTTCCCGCACACATTGCCACTCGAATATGGCCTCAGCTATTGGGACCGCGTATTCTCACCGCGCGGCAATGCGATGGAATCGCTGGCCAACAGCATCATGGTCGCCTCCCTCACCGCGGCCGTCTCATTGGCGCTGGCGATCCCGGCGGGCTATGCGCTGGCGCGGTTGAAGCTGCCCTTTCGCGCAGCGATCCTCTTGGCCTTTCTCATCCCCCAGGCCTTTCCCAACCTGCCGGTCTACGTCAACATCGCCCGGCTCTTCTATGAGATCGGCCTCAATGGCACGATTGCCGGGGTGGCGCTCGTTCATGTCACGCACGGGCTGGTCTATGCGGTCTGGATCGCAACCGCTGCCTTCGCAGCCGTCGACGCCGAACTGGAGCAGGCGGCGCGATCCCTTGGCGCGGGCGCGTTGCGCGCCTTCCGCGACGTGACCCTGCCGCTCGCCGCGCCCGGCCTGCTGGCCAGCGCCATCTTCGTCTTCCTGGAATCGCTCGACGAGTTCACCGGCAGCTATTTCGTCGGCGCGCCCGATGTGAACATGCTGCCGCTCCTGCTCTATACGGCGAGCGCCGGCGGCAACTATCAGGTGGCCTCGATCACAGCGCTGCTGCTCCTCATCCCCTCGGTCGGCTTCATGCTGGTGGTCGAACGTTTTCTGAAATCCGACGTCCTGTCGAAAGTAGGCCATTGAGTAATCCACTGATGGAGGAAGAAACCGCACCGCGCGGCTTCGTCAGCGCCCAGCAGGTCGCCCGGCTCGCCGGCGTCTCGCGCTCGGCCGTATCCCGGGCCTTCACCCCAGGCGCCAGCATCGCGGCTGATACGCGCGAGAAGGTGATGCGGGCGGCGGCCGAACTCGGATACCAGGTCAACGATCTGGCGCGCGGGCTGCTTGCCAACCGCAGCCGGCTCGTGGGCCTCGTCGTCACCAGGCCGGAACTCGGCTTCCGTGCCCATCTGGTATCGGCACTGACGCAGGCGCTGATACGGCGGGGCAACGTACCTTTCCTCATCAATACCGGGAGCTCGGATCAGGAGGTGCATGCCGCGCAGGCGGCACTGTTCGGTTACCGCGCCGAGGCGACAATCATCCTGTCCGGCTCCCCCCCTTCATCCTTCGTCGAACTTGCCCGGCAGAACGGGCAGCCGCTGGTCATGATCGGGCGCTCGGAGCCCGATTGCGACCATGTCCGCATCGACAATGCGAGGGCTGCCAGAAAAGCCGCCGCATTGTTCGTGTCGCAGGGATTTCGGCGGCTCGGCCTCGCAGGATCGGCTTCCGGCACGCCGAGCATCGTGGAGCGCCAGCAGGCCTTCATCGACGAGGCGCGGCGGCTCGGGGCGGAAATCAGCGCGTCTTATGGCGGTGACTCCGATTATGCCGGTGGGCAAGAAGCTGCAGCACAGCTCGTCGGGCATGAAAGCCGGCCAAAGGCGATCTTCTGCGTCAACGATCTCATCGCCATCGGGCTCATCGACGCCATGCGCTACCGCTTCGGGCTGAATGCCCCCGACGACGTGTCGGTGATCGGCTTCGACGATGTTCCCGAAGCGGCGTGGGAGGCTTACCGGCTCAGCACGTTCCGGCAGGATCCCGACGCGATCGCCGCCCACACCATCGAGCATCTGGACCGCCGCCTCGCCGACCCGCACGCGCCCCCCTCCACGGCACGTCTGGAAGCTGCTTTCATCGAGCGGCGGAGCACGATGCCGGCAGCCGAGGTTCAACGTAAATGGCAAAATACACAATGATGAACCGGCCCCGGGGCCGGTTCAATTCGTTCAGGCGAAGCCGGTCAGCTTAGAAGTTGACAGAGAACTTCGCGTCGATGCCGTTTTGCCTCAGATCCGAACCGAACTGGCCCGTATAGGAGATACCCAGCGTTGCCCGGCGGCTGAGCTTGAAATCGAAGCCTGCCTCGACCAGCGCCGTATCCTCGGCGAGTGGAATGCCGGCCACTGAAAAGGCGTCGCCGGTACCGAAGGCCAAAGTCGAAACCGGCGTCCTGTCGCCATAGGCATGCTGCCAGCCGATCGTCCCGCGCGCTTGCGCCTCGACCGACCCCAGCACCAACGGCGCGGATGCCCGCAGACCGAGCGTGGTGAAGGTCGTATCCGTCGTCTCGCTCCCGGCGGTCAATGCCGCCACACCACCCTTCTCGGCGAAGCCATCTGTCTTCACCCTGACATGGGCGAGATTTGCAAAGGGCTCGAAGGCGACACGGGTGGTATCGATGCGATAGCCGAGCTCACCGAAGATCTGGAACGTGCCGGCATCGTAATCCGCACGCAGATGGTCCTCGAAGCCGGGGAAGGCCACCATGCGCGTCGTCTCGACGGAATGCCAGCTATAGGCAAGGCCGGACCGCAGCGAGAGCGCATTCCAATGCCCGCCGCCGTAGACACCGATATGGTAGTTGTCGCTGTCGCCGGAGCCGCGGCCGTCCACATCGAAGCTGGACCGGCTGTAGCCGGCCATCACGCCGAGACGCCAGCTTTCGGCCACCGCGGCATCGAAACCGGTGACGAAACCGCCGGTCGACTGGTCGAGCCCTGCCGCATTGCCATTGCCTTTCGTCTCGCTCCACGCGCCGAAGGCCTGGCCCCAGGCCGCCATTACGGGCACATCACCCGGCACCAGTGGCTTTGTATCGGGGCCGAAGCCCAGCACAGGCATATCGGTTGCCGCCACGTCGTTGAAGGCCGCCCGGATCCGGTCATTGGCCGCATTCCGCAGCAGACGGCTGTCATTGATCAACCCGGTCGTAACCGAGGCATGCACCTCGCCGGACAATTGGTCGAAGGCCCTGCGCGCATCCACCTCATCCGCCTGCAGCACCACGGCATCAAAGACCTGATTGCCGCCGCCTAAGGCCTCCACGGCCGCCGCCGTCGTCCGCTGATTGCTCGTGATAGCGACGGAGGGGAAGGAGACCTCGTTACGAGCGATGTCGAGATAGACATTGCGCGGATCATAGGCGAGGCCGAGGTCCACGAAGGGCATGTTCTGGCTCAGACCGCCGAAGGTGCCGGTAACGCCCCCATCCGCGGCAAGGATCGTATAGCGGCGCCCTGGCATGTAGTTGCCCATGAGCTTGGCCACATAGACATTGCCACCGTCGAGAACCGCCGATCCGCTTGCCGCGACTTTGTCGCTCGATCCGTCCGGAGCGATTTCGACGCGATAGGTCGAGCCGGCCTCAAGCACGACATCACCGGCAACCGACAGGGTGCCGATCGAATTGCCGGGCGCCACCGTGCCGCCATCCGCCACGGTCAGGCCACCGACCGTGCCGATACCGCCAAGGGTCGCACCCGAAAGGACATCGACGCTGCCTGCGAGGCTTGCACCCGGATGATCATCATCACCTATGACCAGTCCGCCGCCACTGACCACGGTGGCCCCGCCATAATTGTTGCGGCCGTTGAGGGTCAGCCAGCCTTCGCCACTCTTCGTAAGGCTGCCGGTCCCCTCGATCGTGCCATCAAAACGGCTGCTGACCGCCTGATTGACGGCAAGCGCAGCGCTCCCCAGTTTCACCGCGCCGCCCTTGCCTGAAAGCGAGGAAGCCGTTAGATCGAAATTGTTGAGATCGAGCACGCCGCCATTGACGGCATAGGCCGTGCCATCGACGAAAGCGCCGGCGACACCAGCGCGCAACGTGCCCGCCGTGACGATCGTGCCGCCGGTATAGCTGTTGACGACCATGAGATCGAGCGTGCCCGCTCCCCGCTTCTCCAGAATACCCGGCCCGGAAATCGCCTGAACCATCGCGACCGGAACGGTGGGGTGTGAGACGTCAATCCAGCCAGGCCCTTCAAGCCGGACTGCTTTGTCGATCCTGGTTACCGGTCCTGTCCAGGTCGCCCATTTGTCGTCCGGCCCCGCTGTGCGGATGCCGCCATTGGCAAGCGTGACGGTGCCGTCCGATGTTCCCAGCGCCTCGCTCTCGTCGATCGCCACGGTCTTGCCGTCGGCAATCACGATATCCTTGAAGCGGCTGTGATCGTCCACGCACATATCCAGCGCACCCTGCAGGGAGAGATGCTGCGTGTTGGCGCAATCGAGCCGGAGTTTAAGTGGCGCGTAAGGATCGTTCTCAAAGTCGAGGCCAGTCAGCCGGCTAAGCTCAGCGCGCACCGCTGGGTCGTCGAGACCGACCGTTGCCCAGAGTTCATTCCAGTTTTCCTGGGCGGCCCTGATCTCATCATCGACCTTCGTGACCGTCTGGAACGTCAGGTCGTCCTTCAAATGATCCATGAGGATATATCCCCATTCCTCCCAGCTCAGGTCGGTATATGCGGCTTTGCCGGGGTACTGGTCACGATGGGCCTCGAAATAGGTCTGGAGGACGGTACGGTAATATTGATTGGAGGACGGGTCGAGCAATTCGGCACGACGCTGGTTGAAAACCTCCATCTTGTCCTGGGGAATGAAGGGCTCCAGTCGTTCCAGGAAACCGGGAGCGATACCGTCCCGATCATAGATCGCTTTGGAAACCAGAACCGCCAGCTCTTCCTGCCGGATATCCTGGGGCAGAATTGATTCAGGCTGCTGGTAGATCGGCTTGCCGTTGGCGTCCGACAATTGTCCGAGAAAGACGTCCGCGCGGCCATTGTTGCGCGAAAGCTTGAACTCGCCAGCGCCGTCGAAGCCGCTTGCCGCATTATCAAAAATCAACCGTACCTTGCCGCCTCCATCGGCGATTTCTTGAACGCGCGGCCCGTTCCAGCGGATTTCGTGAGCTACTGCCTCGTGGTCGGAGAGGGGGGTTCCGTCCGGCGCGACGCTTACCGTTTCGTCGAGAACGCCACCGACATATTTGTCATCGGCATCGTCCTCCAGTTTCCACCATTTTGCATAAGGACGCGACGCCACGAAATGGTCAATCTGGACACGCCCCCATGACGGCCATTTGAACGCTTCGTCGTCCTCGCCCACGCTCGGCCATGTCGTGCTCCCGTCGCCCAATCCATGCGGTGCGAATTTCTCCCGGTCCTCCGGGTTTTGAAGAATCTGATAGTCCTTCTTGAGGATGTTCATCGTGTTGGGCGTATTCCCGGCGATGGGATGCACCTCGTCTGTGAACAGGCCGGTGGGACGTATATTGGAAGTGCCGTTTATATAGGCTTCCGCGGCCTTGTATTGCTCGGAACCTACGGGGTAGTTGCGCGCGACATATTGCAGCGCCCATGTCTTGTAGTCCCCGTTTCCGTCCACTTTTCTGGTCTGCTCCCTGGCTTGGTCCAGCAGCAGTTCCTGCTGAGGTACCTCCAGGAGGCCGCGCTCTGAAACGTCGCCCGCATTGAAATCGCCCGTCAAGAGGATGGGATTGACCTCGCTCCTGGCCCAGTCATTGAGGTCCTTCGCCTCTCTGACGCGGTGGTCGACCGGATTTTCCCAATAATTCAAGTGCTCGCTGGCCACGATGGTCGCTGGCCGGCTGCCATCCGCATCCAGTTTCATGTATGGGGTTTTCAGGGCGCTGCTGCTGTTCCCGGTCGTCATCGGCAGAGTCGATGCCAGCCCCACGTCGCCTTCCCAAAATAGTGAATAGGCCGGCAACTTGGCCTTTAGATCATTGCCGTATGCGGTATTAAATTCCTGGATGGTTATTACGTCGTATTTGCCGGCCGTATAGAGATCGAGAGCTGTCTGATTCAGAAGCTTTGCTCCCCAGGTGTTGAGCGAGATGATCCTGAGCGTACCCTCCCCCGCCTCGGCAAGCGCGGGAAGCGCGGTACTTGCTTCCAGAACCATGATGGCGCTGGCAAGCAATCCGATCCCGGCTGCTGTCATCATGGCGTTGATTCCTTGCTGCTTCTGCATGTTTGGCCCCACTGCTGAATGTTGTGTTGACATATTGGCAATGTCATTTTTCCAACATTAGCGATCGTATATGTCAGTTTGACAACATTGACCCTGTCAACCTTGCATTCCCGCATGGAGACAGCACAAATAGAGCTTTGGCATAGGTTCAGGAATTATGGGGATTGGGATGATGATCGGCGACGTGGCAGCCGCGGATAGCGGGCAGAAGGAAAGCCGGCAGGCCTATCTCCTGCGCTATATCGAGCGAAACCACTATATTTCGATCGAGGAGATCTCCCGGCTTTTTTCCGTGACCACGCAGACGGCGCGGCGCGACGTGATGGCGCTGGAGCAGCAGGGAAAGGTGCGGCGGCTGCATGGCGGCGCGGCAATCGCAACGCCGGTCGATCCCGTCACCTATCGCCAGCGGCGCGTCGATAATGCACCGCAGAAGGAGCGGATCGGCGCGACGGTGGCGGGCATCATTCCCGATGGCGCAGCAATTTTCATCGATACGGGCACGACATGCGAGGCGATCGCCCATGCGCTCGTCAGGCGGCGCGATCTGCGTGTGGTGACATACAGCCTGCGAGTGGCCACCATCCTGAGTGAGAATTCGGATTTCGTGCTCGCCATTCCGGGCGGCTTCGTCAGGCCTGTGGATGGCGGGGTGTTCCGTGAGGACACGGCGGAATACATCCGCCAGTTCAAGTTTGACTATGCGATCATTTCGGTGAGCGGCATCGACGATGATGGCGATATATGCGACGACGACCATGGGGAGGTCGCTGCGGTTTCGGCGGCGCTCGCGCAAGCGGACCGAACGCTTCTGGCAGTCGACAGCAGCAAATTCGGCAAGCGCGCGCTGGTCAAACTCGGCTCGCTGCAGGACATCGATATTATCGTTACAGACGAGATGCCGACTGAGCCACTCCTTCACAAGATCAGAGAAAATAATATCGAGGTGCGTTTGTAAAAAACGCACCTCGATCGGAATCAATGCGCTTCTAGGCCTCGGCCGGACACTCTTTGGCGCGCGCAGCAATTCTCTCATAAGCCTCCTGGATGGAATCCCGTACCGGAACCAGACAGGATGCCCCCAGGAAAAGAAGAGCCTTCAGATGCTGGCGACCGCCTTCATACCCGGCGATCGGTGCAAAGGGTGTCATGACGGGCCACTGCTCCGCCGAATAGAGGCGCTCGAACTCCGCGAAATTGGTGAAGTTCTCGTAGTTGCCGGCATCGAGGAGATAGGTCTCTGCCGGCGCCCCTTCAGCCAGGACCACCTCATGGGCATCAAGCACGATATTGAAATATTCGATCGTCTCCATATCCGATGGAAGGGCAGGCGCGATCGAGCTTCCGTTGACGAGTTCCTTGACGCGGATGAGAACGCCGTCGATGAACAAGGCATGATTGGGGGAGAGATAAAGGTCCCTGCGCGGCGTCCGCCCGTCAAGCGCATGCCGAGCGATGCGGACAGGCATCACGCTTGCATGCCAGGATAGGCCGCTTCTCCTGAAGATCTGGCGGCCTACCCATTTGACCGGTCTGGCTTCGCCGCGCACGGTCTCGACCAGATCGCCTATCTGAAGATCCTCGATAGGGACCTCTCCTGCCGGGGTCATGATCGACGTGCCATGGAGAAAACAATGCGCTCCACCGCCATTGCCACCTCCCTTGCCCGGACCTTTGCCCCAATTGTTCCCCATTGCGCGAGCCGGCAGAGAAGACATGGCTGTTGCCATGGCGCCCAGCGCCGCAATCCTCGCACCTGTGGCGATCGCCACCCCGAGAAAATGGCGCCTCGCTCGATCAAGCCGCACTTGTCGGTCTGTATTCAACGACATGGAGCCCTCCTTGTTGCCTCTCCGTTAATGAGACCTTCATCTTAACGCGAAGCCCACCGCCTCGACCTTCCCGGAATTTGGTTTGTACGATGGGGAAATGGGCGTATCCGGCTGCTGCAAAAGAGGTATGGGCGAAAACCGGCTTTCCTCCCAAGAAAACTACTGAAAGGCCATAGCAGCGCATTGCAACACGGCCAAGCAGCCGTTTCGTCAGCTTACCGCATCCTGCTCAAGTGTACTTCATGCAGAAAAATACCCTCTGATTAAATAATCATAAAAATATCTATGCCAAAAACAATTTCAGTCTGTGATATTGAATTAAGAGGCAATTATCCCTTTAATCCTTAAGATCTCTAATTTGGAAATATAAATAAGAGTATTACTTGTACATTTCCTGAAAATGGTTTCCCATTGTCTTTGTCTACAGGCCACCCCTCCAGACCGATGCCCTGCTCTATGCAACCAAAAGATGATCCGGGGCGTTGTTTACCAGTGTACTTTCTTGGAGGCGACAATGTCGACCATCGAGATCACCATGATAGGGCTAACCGCCGGAATGCTGTTGCTCACGCTGATCCTTGCGATCACCGATGGGATATGAATCCCGCACTGATCCGGCGGGAAGCCTTGGGCGTCGTTCAAACGTCATGCCATTCCGGAATCAGGGCGGCTTGTCCGTGCAAGGTTCCTTCCTCGTCGATCAGTTGCCAGAGGGTCACCTGATCGATCCAGAATCGCCTTCCCGATTTTGCCACGCGTATTCCGCGATAGTCATTGATATAGCCATACCGTGAAGCGCGATCCAGCAAACGCTGGCGTTCGTCACGGTCCGGCATTTCGGCCGAAAAACGCGAGAGAAGCGCGGTGAACTCGTCCCAATCATATCCGAAGCATTTTTGCGCCGTTTTATTCGCATAGATGAAGCGGGGATCGGGATCGGTATTGTGCGCCAGCAGGCCGAAAGGAGCCTCCTCGTAAAGCCATTGCGCCGCCGCGTGTCCTTCATATGCTGCCGGTACAAGCGGCTTGTTCGTGAATCTGGAATAGCTTTTCGAGAGCAGATTGAAAAAACCGAGATCCATATTTTCATTCATCGTGTTCATTTTCAAAGACTTCACCTCAGCTTGAAAGTATCCGCTAAACTCACTCTCCGGTGGGCACCAAGCCACGGATCAGATCCGAAAGGACCAGGCGCAAATCATCCGCATCGGCGCCGGTTTCCACCGCAAGGGCTGCACGGTCGAAGGCCGCACCGAGAAGTGTAGTAAGCGCGACGAGCGGCAGGGGGCGAATGACACCTTCTTTCATCGCCGCTTGCAGTCCCTCGCGCAAGGTGCGGTTTCCATTACGATCATCGATCTCATCCATGGCGGCCCGGCCAAGCACCGCCGGCCCGTCGAGCAGGAGCAGGCGTGTGCGGCCGGGAACGCTCATCGCATCGAGGAAGGCATTACTGCCCTCGATCAATGCCTCGATGGGCGCAAGCTCTGAACCCGCCTTCGCTTCGATCTCCTCGGCTACCTCACGAGCTTCCTGTTCGGCCACGGCGCGAAAAAGCGCCTGCTTGTCGGCAAAATGGTGGTAGAGGGCGCCGCGCGTCACCCCCGCCGCCTCGACGATTTCAGGCGTGCTGGTCTCGGCATAGGATTTTTCCACGAAAAGACGCCGCGCAGCGTCGATGAGCTTTTCGCGCGTTTCCTGCGAACGCTCGCGATTCGTGCGACGCATTTTGATCTCTTGCATACGTGCAGCCTGTATGTTAGTTAAAGATACATGCAGACTGTATGTTAAATAGTGTAAGAAAGAAAGCCCATGAAATCGACCAGCTACTATCCTGTAATCATGACGGACGACGTGGCTGCCACTGCAGCCTTTTATCACGAGCACTTCCGTTTCGAGCCGAAGTTCGAAAGCGATTGGTATGTGCATCTGCAGTCGCGGGAAGACGACGGCATCAACCTCGCAGTGCTCGACGGAACCCATGAAACCATTCCGGAAGCGGGGCGGGGACGGGTTTGCGGACTGATCCTCAATTTCGAAGTGGATGATGTCGATTGCGAATACCAGCGGGCACAGGAGGCAGGACTGCCAATCCTGCAGGAACTGCGTGACGAAGCCTTCGGGCAACGCCATTTCATCACCGCCGATCCCAATGGCGTGCTGATCGACATTATCAAACCGATCCCGCCTACGGCGGAATTCGCGGCACAGTACAACGAAGACGCCCTGCCGCAGGATCAATGACGGGCGGGCCGTCTGTCTCATCCGGCGAGCGTTGAATGCCAGTCTCGATCAAGCCTGTTGCGGCTCGCCTGGCGCGCTCTGCCGCACATGCTGAACGAATGCCTGCACGAAATCCGTCGCCACGGGCGACGGCCCCCGTTGTGGCGGAAACACCGCAGCGAAATCGAAATCGATCCTGGGCAGGAACGGCCGGCTCACCACGCCGCGGCCGGAGAACTCCGCCGCCGTGAAGGGATCGCAGATCGCGACGCCCAGACCTGAGGCCACCATGCCGCACATGATTTCAGAAAGTGCCGTTTCCACACGCAAAATACGGGATACGTTGTGCTTGGCGAAGATCGTATCGATCAGGTGCCGGCTCGAGCTGCCCGGTGTCAGCGAGATGAAATTCTCACCCTCGAAATCTTCTGGCGTGATGGCGCTCTTTTCGGCGAGCTGATGCCCCTCCGGCATCACGGCCACCCGCGGCAATGCAGGCATCTGCACGATGGGCAGTCCGGCATGGGCGATCGGCACTTCGGCAAAGCCGACATCACACTGGAGATTGAGCACCCAGTCCACCACGATCGGAGAAATCACCCCGAACAATGACAGGTTCAGATTGGGGCGCTCCATCAGAAATTTTCCCGCAAAACGCGGCATGAAACCGTTGGCGAGCGCCGGAAGAGCCGCCACGCGCAGCATGCCGGTACGGCGCGTGCGTATCTCCTCGGCAGCCGCGACGATGCGGTCCAGCCCGTGGAACGAGCGCTCGACTTCCGTATAAAGCGCGCTTCCCGCCGCGGTCGGCACCAGGCCACTGCCCTTCTTCTCGAAAAGCGGCATTTTGAGCGCGCTCTGCAGGTCGCGGAGCATGCGGCTCACAGCGGGCTGCGTCACGCCCATGACACTGGCCGCCGCGGTCACGCTGCCCGACAACATCACCGCCCGAAACGCCTCCACCTGCCGCAGATTTACGCGCGCCATGTGCTCTCCTCATAACATTTGGTTATGCAAAGCGTACCATTATGAATTTGACGGTCAAGCGGCGGTTTGGAATGGTTCCAAGGCAGGGGAAGGCACAACCTAAAAATCAAAACGTGCCAGCGATCCAAAAATGAGAGGAACAATCGATGAGACTATCCGGGTTTCTTGCGGCTGCGAGCCTCGTGGCGCTCACGGCCACCTTCGGACCGGCTTCGGCTCAGGACAAGACGCTGTATGTCGCGGGTTATGGCGGTTCGTTCGAAAAGACGATGCGCGATGAGGTCATTCCGGAGTTCGAAAAGAAACATGGGGTGAAGGTCGAGTATGTCGCCGGCAATTCGACCGACACGCTCGCCAAGCTGCAGGCGCAGAAGGGCAATCAGCAGATCGATGTGGCGCTGCTCGACGACGGCCCGATGTATCAGGCGATCGAGCTCGGCTTCTGCAGGAAGATCGAGGCGCTCGAAACCGGCAATCTCTATGATGCCGCCCGTTTCAAGGATGATCGCGCCGTCGCCGTCGGCCTCGTCGCCACGGGCCTGATGTACAACAAGGATTATTTCAAAAAGCAGGGCTGGGCCGCCCCCACCTCCTGGGCCGAGCTGGAGGACCCGAAATACAAGGGCATGATCGTCATCCCGCCGATCAACAACACCTATGGGCTGTACACGCTTCTTATGTTCGCCAAGATGAATGGCGGCGGGGAGAAAGATATCGAGCCTGGCTTCGAGGCCATGACCGAAAAGGTCAATGACAATGTTCTCGCCTATGAGCCCTCGCCCGGCAAGATGACCGAACTGTTCCAGTCCGGACAGGCCGTGCTGGCCGTCTGGGGAACGGGACGTGTCCAGTCCTTCGTCAACACCGGTTTCCCGGTTGACTTCGTCTACCCGAAGGAAGGTGCGGTCACCCTGCTCGCCTCCGCCTGCCCGATCGAGAAGCCGGATGCCTCCCCGCTCGCTTCGGAGTTCATCAAGACGATGCTCGAGCCGAAGGTGCAGCTCGTGCTCCTGCGCGATTATGGCTACGGCCCGGTCAACAAGAATGTCGAGATCCCGGAAGGCCTCGGCAAAATCGCCCCGATCGGCGAGCGGGTCAATGCGCTCTACACCCCCGATTGGGCGGCCATCAATCCACAGCGCGAAGACTGGACGAAGCGCTGGAACCGCGAGGTCGAGCGCTAAGACGCTACGTCTCCGGAAGGCCCATTATCGGTGCCGGCTGCGATGGCCGGCACCCCTCCAGTTCATTCGCATTACAGGAAACAACACGGCACATGGCCTTTCTCGCACTCGACCATGTCAAGAAACGCTTTGGCGATCATACCGCCGTCGAGGACTTCACCCTTTCGGTCAAGAAGGGTGAATTCATCTCCCTGCTCGGTCCCTCCGGCTGCGGCAAGACGACCACGCTGCAGATGATCGCTGGCTTCGTCGATCCGACCGCCGGGTCCATTCGCCTCGACGGGCGTGATCTGATCGCAACGAAACCCGCCAGGCGCGGGCTTGGCATCGTGTTTCAGAGCTATGCGCTCTTTCCCCACATGACTGCCGCGGAAAACATCGCCTTCGGCCTCGAAATGCGGGGTATTGCCGGGGCGGAGCGGGAGGCGAAGGTCCGCGAAGCGCTCGCCATGGTCGGGCTCGATGGTTATGGCGAGCGTTATCCCCGCCGTATGTCAGGCGGGCAGCAGCAGCGCGTGGCGCTCGCCCGCGCGCTCGTCATCAAGCCGGACGTGCTGCTTCTCGACGAACCGCTCTCCAATCTCGACGCCAAGCTGCGCGAGGACATGCAGATCGAACTGCGCCAGATCCAGCGCAACCTGGGAACGACCACCGTTCTCGTCACCCACGACCAGACCGAGGCCATGGCGCTATCAGACCGCATCGTGGTAATGAGTAAGGGGCGCATCGAACAGATCGGCACGCCACAGGAAACCTATGAGCGTCCGGCGTCCGCCTTCGTCTCGCAGTTTCTGGGCAAGACCAACGAGTTTCCCGGCGAAATCCACCTGTCAGGCGGAACACAGAAGCTCGTCTTCGGCTCATGCGAATGGCGGGCTCCGGCAGGACCGTCCGGTCCGGTCACAATTACCGTGCGCCCGGAAAAGGTGAGCTTTGCCGCGCCGGAAGGCCACGGCCTCAAGGGCCGGGTTACCAACCGCATCTTCCAGGGTAATCACTGGCTGTTCCAGTGCGAGACGGAATGCGGTCCGGCGGTCGTGGTGCGCCCGAACGATGGCGAGCCGCAGCCGGAAGAAGGCGAAAACATACGCCTGATCTGGCGCGAGGCCGATATGGGGCTTCGCCGGCAGGGAGCGAACCGATGAGCGCCGCCGCTCCCACTAGATCCCCCGTACCCTGGGGCCTGATCCTTCCCGCACTGATGCTGTTCATCGCAGTGGTGCTGATTCCGCTCGTCATGACGGTGATGCTCTCCTTCCACAAATGGGGACAGTATACCGGCATCGAGCCGGTCTTCATTCTCGATAATTGGCGGGAAATCTGGTCGGATTCCTATTTCCACGAAATGTTCCTGCGGACCTTCCGCATCGCGGTTGCGGCGACGCTGCTGACCGCAATCTGCGGCGCGCCGGAGGCCTATATCCTCAATCGCATGCGGGCCCCGTGGAAAGGCTTTTTCCTCCTGATCATCCTTGGCCCACTGCTGATTTCCGTAGTTGCGCGCACGCTGGGCTGGGCGCTGCTCTTTGGCGGCCAGAACGGCATCGCCAACAAGGCTCTGATGTCGATGGGCCTGATCGACACGCCTGTCCCCTTCATGTTCACCGAAACCGGCGTCGTCATCGCGCTCGCCCATGTGATGATGCCTTTCATGGTGCTCTCGGTCTGGGCAGCGCTTCAGCGGGTGGATCCGCAGATCGAGAACGCCGCCATGTCGCTCGGCGCGGGCCCGCTCACCATCATCCGGCGCATCATCCTGCCGCAGATCATGCCGGGCATCCTTTCGGGCGGCATCATCGTCTTTTCGCTGTGCGCCAGCGCCTTCGCCACCCCGGCCATTATTGGCGGAAGACGCCTGAAGGTGGCCGCCACACTTGCCTATGACGAGTTTCTTAACACGCTCGACTGGCCACTTGGCGCCGCCGTCGCGGTGCTGCTTCTGGTGGCTATTATCCTGATCGTCGTCAGCAGCAACGCCCTTATCGAACGCCGTTACGCGGAGGCTTTCCGATGAGCCGGAACGGACCGATCGCTCTTGTTTTCCATACGATCTTCGTGATCTTCATGCTCGCACCCATCGTCGTCGTCTGCCTCGTCGCCTTCACGCCGGAGGGCTTCCTGTCGCTGCCAGTGGGTGGCTTTTCGCTGCGTTGGTTCCGCGCCATCGCCCAGTATCCGGAATTCATCGATGCGTTCTGGATGAGCCTGTGGCTCGGCGCGGCGTCCTCCCTGATCGCGCTTCTCTTTGCCATCCCGGCCGCTCTCGCCATTGCGCGATACCAGTTCCCCGGGCGCGAAGCGCTTTCGGCGCTGTTCCTTTCCCCGCTGATGATCCCTCATGTGGTGCTCGGCATCGCCTTTCTGCGCTTCTTCACGCAAGTAGGCATAGGCGGCACGTTCACGGCATTGATGATTGCCCATGTCATCCTGGTCTTCCCGTTCGCGCTGCGCCTGACGCTCGCCGCGGCAACCGGCATGAACCGCTCCGTCGAAATGGCCGCCATCTCGCTCGGGGCGGGAAGCTGGACCCTGTTCCGACGGGTGACGCTGCCGCTCATCCTGCCGGGTGTCGTCAGCGGGTGGGCGCTCGCCTTCATCCAATCCTTCGATGAGGTCACCATGACAATCTTCCTCGCTGCTCCCGGCATCGAGACGCTTCCGGTGCGCATGTTCCTCTATGTCCAGGACAATATCGATCCGCTCGTCACGTCTGTCTCCGCCTGCGTCATCGCGATCACCATGGCCGCGCTGATCCTGCTTGACCGTTTCTACGGGCTGGACCGCGTCCTTGCCGGGCATAGCGACCGCAGCAGATAAGGAGAAACATAAAGATGCCTAGGGAATATGACGTCGCCGTCGTCGGCGGCGGGTTGCTCGGCTCGGCCATAGCATGGGGGCTCGGCCGCATCGGTGAGCGCGTCTGCGTGCTGGACGAAGGCGATATCGCCAAGCGCGCCTCGCGGGCCAATTTCGCCCTCGTCTGGGTGCAATCCAAGGGGCTGGGCATGCCTGCTTATACCAAGTGGACCGTACATGGCGCGCAGAGCTGGCCAAAACTCGCCGCGGAACTGAAAGAGCAGACCGGGCTCGACGTCTGCCTTCAGCAGAATGGCGGCTTCCACATGACCCTCAGCGACCAGGAGCTGGAAAGCCGCGCCGAGATCTTCCGCAAATTGCGCGCCCAGCCCGGCGGCGTCGACTACAAGGTCGAGATCCTCGACCACGATCAGGTCAAGAAGATGCTGCCGCATATCGGACCGGCAGTAACCGGCGCAAGCTTCTGCCCGCTCGACGGACACGTGAACTCGCTGCGCACCTTCCGCGCGCTGCATACCGGCCTTGCCCGCTTCGGCGTCGAATACAAGCCCGAACAGGCAGTCTCGAAGATCCTTCATGAGAACGGCGCGTTCCGTCTCACGACGGCGCAAGGCGATATCGTCGCCGGCAAGATCGTGCTCGCCGCAGGCAATGCCAATCAGGTGCTCGCGCCGATGGTCGGGCTGGAGGCACCGATGGGGCCGACCCGCGGCCAAGTGATCGTCACCGAGCGCACCCAGCCTTTCCTGCCGCATCCGGTTTCCACCGTGCGGCAGACCGATGAAGGCACGGTGATGATCGGCGACAGCAAGGAAGACCTGCTGGACGATACCGTGACCAACAAGGCGATCACCTCGGTCATGGCCGATCGCGCCCAGCGGATGTTCCCACTTCTGGGAAGACTCAATGTGCTACGCAGCTGGTCGGGCATCCGCGTGATGCCCAGGGACGGCTTCCCGATCTACGAGCAATCTGAAACCTGTCCCGGCGCCTTCGTCGCCTGCTGCCATTCCGGCGTGACGCTGGCTGCCAACCATGCCTACGAGGTCGCCCCGATGATTGCCGCGGGCAGCCTGGACGAAGCGAGGCTCGGCGCCTTCACGGCGAAACGCTTCCATAAGACCGAAGCCAGATCGAGTGGATATTACTGAAGCCCGCGCAAGCGGGACGCATGGGCATGGGAGAAACTGCATGTTCAAACGAATTGAAGACGACCGCAGGAAGCCGATCGAGATCACCGTCGAAGGAGAGCGCGTCACGGCACGCGAAGGCGATACGGTCGCCGCCGCGTTGCTCGCCTCAGGTCTCGACGTCCGCCGCTCCACCGCCGTCAGCGGCGCGCCGCGCCTGCCCTATTGCATGATGGGCGTCTGCTTCGATTGCCTCGTCACCATCGATGGCGTCGGTAACCGGCAGGGCTGTCTCGTGCCGGTGCGCGAAGGCATGAAAATCGAAATCCAGAAGGGCAAGAGGGAGATCGGTCGATGACTGAGCAGGTCCAGGAAAAGTGTGAAGCGGTTTTCCGTCCGGACTTGCGTAAAAACGAAAGTCCGAAACGCGACGAATATGACGTCGCGGTCATCGGCGCCGGTCCTGCCGGTCTCGCAGCCGCCGCGCTGACGGCGAAAGCCGGCCTTGCAACCCTCCTTCTCGACGAGAACCAGGGCCCCGGCGGGCAGGTCTGGCGTGCCATCACCACCACGCCCGTTCAGGACAAGGCCCTGCTCGGCAAGGACTACTGGGCCGGACAGGCGCTGGTGGATGAGATGCGCGGCAGCGGCGCGGAAATCCTGCAGGGCGCGACCGTCTGGAGCCTCGACCGCAATCTGGAAATCGGCGTTTCGGTCAATGGCCGCGCCTGTTTCGTGAAGGCGAAACGCGTCATCATCGCGACCGGCGCGCTGGAACGCCCCTTCCCCATTCCCGGCTGGACCCTGCCGGGCGTCATGACGGCGGGTGCGGCGCAAACCGTGCTGAAATCCTCCGGCCTCCTGCCGGAAGGCAGGACCGTGATCGCGGGTCAGGGGCCGCTGCTCTGGCTCCTGAGTGCACAGATCCTGCGCATGGGGGGCAAGATCGACCTCGTGCTCGACACTACCGACAAGCGCAATTATCGGCGCGCCCTGCCCCATGCTGCCGCCTTCATCACCTCGCCCTATTTCCTCAAGGGTCTTTCCATGATGCGGGAGGTCCGCCGGAAAACCCGGGTTATCAGCGGTATCACCAGCCTCGCCGCCTCGGGCGAAGGTCGCATGCAGAGCCTCGCTTTCGAAGCACCGGGGAAAAGGACCACAGTCCCCGTAGACGTGCTTCTCCTGCATCAGGGCGTCGTGCCAAATGTCAACCTCGCCATGTCGGCAGGCGTGAGACACCATTGGGATGATGTCCAGCTCTGCTGGGTGCCGGAGCTTGATGCCAATGGCGCAAGCTCCGTGCCGGGCATCCACATCGCGGGTGACGGC
This sequence comes from Mesorhizobium sp. RMAD-H1, assembly GCF_014191375.1. GTDB lineage: Bacteria > Pseudomonadota > Alphaproteobacteria > Rhizobiales > Rhizobiaceae > Paramesorhizobium. The sequence continues at coordinate 17,026 of NZ_JACHWN010000011.1, read as the reverse complement.
GCAGGGATCGGCGGCGCGCTCGCAGCCGTTGCGCGTGGACGCGTCGCCGCACGCGCGGCCATTGATGCGCTCAAACCGGAGGCCGGCGCGAATCTGCCCGGCGTGTCGGAACTGAAGGCGGCGGTCGCCAGGGCGGAGAAAGGCCGCCTCTTCCTCGACATCCTCTTCCGCCCGGCCAAGCAGTTCCGCGTGCCCTCGGGCGACACGATCGTCTGCCGCTGTGAGGAGGTGACGGCACAGGATATCCGCGACAGCGTGGCCGTCGGCGCGACGGGGCCGAACCAGTTGAAAGCCTATCGGCGCACCGGCATGGGCCCCTGCCAGGGCAGGCTCTGCGGCCTGACCGTGAGCGAGCTGATGGCGGAAGCGCGCGGCAAGACGCCGGAGGAGATTGGCTATTATCGCCTGCGCGCGCCAGTCAAGCCGATCATGCTCTCCGAGCTCGCGCAACTGCCGAAGACCGACGAGGCGACAAAGGCGGTGGTGCGCTGATGATCACGCGGACGGATGCCATCATCATAGGCGGGGGGATTCACGGCTGCTCGACAGCCCTGCATCTCTGCCTTGGCGGTCTGCGTCCGGTGCTGATCGAGAAGGACTATGCAGGCCGCCATGCCTCCGGCGTCAATGCCGGTGGCGTGCGCCAGCTCGCCCGCCACATTGCCGAAATCCCGCTGTCCATCCGCTCGATGGACATCTGGGAGCGCATCGGTGATCTCCTCGATGAGGATTGTGACTTCGACAACAACGGCCAGGTTCTCGTGGCCGAGAACGAGGAAGAGCTCGATGCGTGCCGTGCCCGCGTCGCCGAGCTCAACCGGCACGGTTTCACCCATGAAGAACTGATCGACCGCATGGAATTGCGCCGCCTGGTACCGGCGGTCGCCAAAACCTGCCCAGGCGGTATCGTCTCGCGCCGCGACGGCGCTGCCAATCCGGCCCGCACCACCACCGCCTTCCGCCGCAAGGCGGAACGGCTCGGTACAATCATTCGTGAAGGCATTACCGCCAGGAACATTCGTCGTGCGGGCGACCTATGGCGCGTCGATGCGGGCGCAGAGATCTTCGAGGCGCCCATTCTCGTCAACGCGGCAGGCGCCTGGGCCGGCCGCATCGCCGCCGAACTCGGCGAGCCGGTGCCGGTAAAGGCCGTCGCGCCGATGCTGATGATCACCTCGCGCGTGCCGGATTTCATCAAGCCGGTGGTCATCCTGCGCGGCCGCAAGCTCTCCTTCAAGCAGTTCCGCAACGGGACGGTGCTCATCGGCGGCGGGCATCTGGGAACCCCCTACCCTCACACCAACGAGACCGTGCTCGACTGGCGGAAATTGCGCGAGAGCGCCGAGACCGTATTCGCGCTCTTCGCCGTGATGCGCAACGCGGCGATCGTGCGCGCCTGGGCGGGTATCGAGGCCCGCATGGAGGACGATCTCCCCGTGGTAAGCCGCAGCAGCAGACATAAAGGGCTCTACCACCAGTTCGGCTTTTCGCTGCATGGCTTTCAGCTCGGTCCCGGCACCGGGGCCGTCATGGCGGAGCTGATCACTACGGGCAAGACGAGCACGCCGATCGACGGCCTCTCGATCGATCGTTTCACCGGCCGGTCGCCGGCCTGATTTCACAACCCAGGAAGAGGAAACACAATGACGATTACCCGCAATATCCGCACGCCTATCATGCACCGTGCTGTCGAAGCCAATGGTTTCGTCTTTGTCGGCGGCACAATCGCCGATGACACCAGCGTGCCGATGGCCGAACAGACCCGCAACATTCTCGGGAAAATCTCCTCCTATCTGAAAGAGGCTGGCACCGACATCACCAAGATCGTTTCTGCTTCGATCTTCGTGACCGACCTTTCCCACAAAAAGGAAATGGATGCTGTCTGGACCGAAGTTTTCGGGGACAATCTTCCCGCCCGCGCCACGGTCGGCGTCGCCGATCTCGGCGGCGGCGCACTCATTGAAGTCGTCGTGACCGCATTGAAGGCCTGATCCGCCGCTGGGCGGAGCGGCATGGGCAGCTCTGGAGCGGCTTTCGGTCGGACCGAGACCGCTCCGATGCTTCGCGGGGGCTGCTCATGCCGCAACCGACCGTGTCATGCCGCCTGGAACAGCTGGTCCTGGACGGTCTGCCCGATATGGACGCGGGCTGCCTTGATGGCCTGTTCGCGGGCCTGCGGACCGAATGCCAGCTTCTCTGCCCTGACAAACGTGACGTCCGTGATCCCGATGAAACCCAGCAGATTGCGCAGGTGCGGCTCCTGGGAATCGAAGCTCTGCATGGCCCCCTCGCTGTAGAAGCCGCCCCGCGTCTCGATGATGATCGCCCGTTTGCCCAGGACCAGGCCTTCCGGCCCTGCTTCCGAATAACGGAAGGTGACGCCTGCCCGCAATGCGTAGTCAAACCAGGCTTTCAGGGAGGATGCGATGCCGAAATTATACATCGGCGCGCCTATGACGATGATATCGGCAGCTTTCAATTCCCCGATAAGTTCATCCGAAAGTTTGATTGCAGCGGCCTGCTCCGCATTCGCCGGTTCGCCGCCACGCAATGCGGCGGCGGAATTAGGGGTCAGGTGAGGAACCGGGCTGCCAACCAGATCGCGCGTGACGATTTCAGCGCCGGGATCCTGCAGGCGCAGTTGCGCGACAGCCTCAGCCACAAGCTGATTGGAAACCGAGGCTTCGCCAAGCACGCTGCTGGTAAGAACGAGAACTCTCGACATGTGGAATGCTCCTGAACAATGTGACGGTGATAAAATAGTGGTGCAAATTGCGCACCAGAATGCTTAAAATCAGCACCAGATTGTTGTGCTTACAGGAACACTCCATGATCGATCTGGCTGATATGCGTTGCCTTGTGGAAGTCATTGACAGCGGCGGTTTCAATCGCGCCGCAGCGCGTCTGGGCATTTCGAAATCGATTATCAGCCGGCGCATTGCCAAGATGGAGGCTGATCTCGGTACCCGGCTCCTGAACCGCACGACGCGCGGCATCAGCCCGACCGAAGCGGGGCTTGAGTTCAAGGCGCGCGGTGAACGTATTCTTGCCGAGTTCGACGAGGCGCGCGAGGCGGTGACCCAGCATAGCGGCGAGGTCATTGGCCGCCTGCGCCTTTCCGCACCTCTGTCATTCGGTGTCCGCCACATCGCCCCCATGCTGGCGGATATGAGCAAGCATCATCCGAAGCTGGAGATGGACATATCTTTTAGCGACCGGATCGTTGATCTGATCGGAGAAGGTTACGATGCGGCCATCCGTATCGGTAAGCTGCAGGATTCAAGCCTCGTGGCCCGCAGAATTGCTCCCGTCCGGTCTCTGGTGGTCGCCAGTCCGGCTTACCTCGCCAGGAATGGGCGGCCGGCTACGCCAATGGACCTCACACGACACGAATGTCTCAACTATACCGGCCGCGTCAGCGCGGAATGGAGGTTCCGTTCCGGCAAACGGTGGATTTCGGTGCGCCCGACCGGCCGTCTCCGTTCGGATAGCGGTGAAACCATCATCGAATGGGCCAAGGCTGGATTGGGCATTGCCGAAACGCCGACCTTTCTGCTCGCCGACGAGATCGAGAGCGGCGCACTCGAGCCGCTCCTGGTCGACTATCCAACGCCAGAATTTGGCATCTATGTCGTGCGCCCGCCGGGGACCAATGTACCGGGCAAGGTAAGACTCCTGATCGATACGTTAGTCGAGCGCTTCGGCGGCCAGCCGCATGGGATCGGTGCCTGATGAAATGCCTATGAAGGAAACGGTTGCGGCAGCGTTGCTTAACCGGCAACGCCTCGTTCCCTCACGGGGGACTACAAAATTGCACGGCGGAAATCATACTCGTCCTGCGCACGAAAACCGATAATAACAAGGTGCGTCGACCAGAGGAGAATCAGTATGAGTCAGCGTTTTCTGCCGACCCAGGGGTGGTGGCTTCACGCCATCGTGCTCGCCCTTGTCATCATCGCCGAGCTGATCGGCATCCGCAAGATCTCGATCGGGATCGGAACAGTCGTTTTCCTTCCCATCCTCTATGCGTTCGCGATGGGCATTGCCCTCAACCCCCATATCCTGAAAAGGACGGCCGCGCTCATTCCGCCAAAGGCCGTCAAGCTGTCGGGAATGATGATCACCATCGCCATCATGCCGTTCATCGCCAAGTTCGGCACGACCGTCGGTCCGCAGATAGCGGAGATCATCAAGGCCGGGCCGGCGCTCATCCTGCAGGAGATCGGAAATCTGGGAACCATCTTCATCGCCTTCCCCATTGCCGTGTTCGTTCTGCGCATGGGGCGCGAATCCATCGGCGCCACCTATTCGATCGACCGCGAACCGAACCTTGCGCTCATCGCGGACAAGTTCGGCCTCAACAGCCCGGAAGGCGCCGGTGCCATGGGGGTCTATGCGACCGGGACGTTGATCGGAACCTTCGTCTTCGCCATCATGCCCCCGCTCATCCATGGCCTCGGATGGTTCGACATGCGGGCCCTCGCGATGTCCTGCGGCGTTGGCTCGGGCAGCATGCTCGCCGCCTGCACCGGCAGCCTTGTTTCCATCGTACCGGAGCAGAAGGATGTCATTCTCGCCCTTGCTGCGGCGAGCAACATCCTCACATACGCTACCGGCCTTTATGTCGGCTTGTTCGTCGCTCTCCCGCTGACGGAGTGGCTTTACAAAAAATGCCGCCCGCAAGACGCGGCACGGGCCTGAAGGGAAGAAGCCATGAGCCTCAATACCAACAACTCCTCGGTCGAACATCCGCTTCCGCTGGAAGGCGAGGACGAGCGCAAGATCAACATTGCCCACTATACGGTCCTGCTCCTGATCGTATCGGTCATCGGCCTCATCTCCAACTGGGTGGCGACCGGAACAGACCCGCTCTCAGCGCTGCCTGGGATGGCGATCCTCTATGTCGTATCGATCGCAGGGCTGTGCCTCGCCCGGTTCGTTCCGTTCTACCTGCCAAGCATTGCATGGATTTCTCTGTTGGCTATCCTCATCACGATCCCGGGCATCCCGGGAGCGGATTGGGTCGTCGCCAAGGTCGAAGCGCTCAATTTTCTGGCTCTCGCGACGCCGGCGCTCGCCTATGGCGGCCTTGCCCTTACAAAAGGCGAGTTCGACATCGCGCGAAAATCGGGATGGAAGATCGTGATCGTTGCGATCTGTGTGATGCTCGGAACCTATCTCGGCTCCGCCATCGTCGCGGAAATCGCGTTGCGCATCAGCGGCTGATCAGTGGAAGCGGCTGCGACGGGCTGCGCCGCAGCCGCTGGAGAAAGGAAGAACGAATGAGTGAGCCCCTCATTCCCGGAGCGGAAATCGAAGAGGCGGTAAGTTGGCGCCATCATCTGCATGCCAATCCCGAGCTGGCCTTCGAGGAACATAAGACGTCGGATTTCATAGCCGGCAAGCTTTCCGAATGGGGCTATACGATCAAAACCGGCTACGGAAAGACGGGGGTCGTCGGCTCCCTGCAACGGGGCACCTCCTCAAGGGCCGTTGGCATCCGCGCCGATATCGATGCCCTGCCCATCGTCGAGCGCTCCGGCGTCAGCTACGCATCGAAGACGCCGGGCAGGATGCATGCCTGCGGGCATGACGGCCATGTGGCGATGGCTCTTGCGGCGGCGCGCGCGGCAAGCCGCCTGTCCTTCGACGGCACGGTTCATTTCGTCTTCCAGCCCGCGGAGGAAAATGAGGGCGGCGGGCGCGCAATGGTCGAGGACGGGCTGTTCCGTAACTTCCCCATGGACGACATCTACGCGATGCACAACTGGCCGGGCCTCGATCTCGGGCAATGCGTCGCCAGGGATGCCGAGATGATGGCCGCCTTCGGCACCTTCGAGATCAAGGTCAGGGGACGCGGCGCCCATGGGGCGATGCCGCATGAGGGTGCGGATCCTATCGTCGCCGCCTCCCAGATCGTTGCCGGCCTGCAGACCATTGCCAGCCGCAATATCTCGCCCCTGCAGTCTGCAGTCGTTTCAGCCACCCAGATTCATGGCGGCGACGCGTGGAACGTCATCCCGGAAGAGGTGGTGATCCGCGGGACGACCCGATGGTTCGAAGAGGATGTCGGACGGAAAATCGCCGAGCGGATCGGTGGGCTCGCTGCCTCCGTGGCGGCCGGCTATGGCTGCGCAGCGGATGTGGACCATACCGCGCGATATCCGGCGACGATAAACAACCCCGACTGCGCGCGTTTTGTCCGTGAGCTCGGTGCCCGCGTCGGCGGCATCGAGGTCGTGGATGCCCTGCCCAGCATGGCTGCGGAAGACTTTGCGTTCATGCTGCGGGAGATCCCCGGGTGCTATTTCTGGCTCGGCGCCCGGAAGGAAGGCACCAATCCTGGCCTGCATTCCCCCTATTTCGATTTCAACGACAGGCTGCTTCCCCTCGGCGCGAACATGTGGGTTTCCCTGGTCCAGGAGCGCCTGCGCGCCGCCTGAGAGATTTGCGACGGGCAAGGTGTTGCTCCCACAGCAACACTGATTGACACAGCCTGTCTCCTGGCTCACCGTACTCCCATGGAAACACTCGATGCCAAAGCGCTGCGGATCTTCATGGCAGTGGTGCGGTTCGGTTCGATCCGCAGCGCGGCGGAGAACATGCATGTGGCTCCGTCCGTGGTCAGCAGGCAGATCGCCGAGACGGAGCGGGATCTCGGGTTGCCGCTGTTCGACCGGACGAGCCGCGGCGTCGAGCTGACGGATGCGGGACAGCTTGTTCTCGAGCATGCCAGACGCGTGGTTGAAGATCATGGGCTGCTCGCCGAACAACTCGATCAGTTGCGGGGAATTCAGCAGGGCCGCGTCCGCATCTGCTGTGGCGAAGGTTTCATCGGCGACCTGATCGAGAACGGTTTGAAACCATTCGTCTCAGTCTATCCCACCATCAGATACGAGGTGCAGCTCGGCAGCACGGAGCATATCCTCGATGGTGTGGCGAATGGCGATACCGATATCGGTATCGCTTATAATCCGCCGATCGATACGCGCGTCCGTTCACTGGCGATATCCCGACAGCCGCTCTGTTTCGTTGCGCCGCCAGGCCACCCGCTGCTTGCGCACGGCCAGGTCGCGCTCGAGGAATGTCTCGACTCTCCTTGTGCCATGCTGAGCAAGGGGCATGGCGTCACGCAACTCGTGGAGCGCGTCGCCACCGAGCGTGGCGTAGCGATTGCCCCGCTGGTCGAGACGCGATCGATCGATATCCTGCGGCGTTTCGTCAGCGCGGGCCTCGGCGTGACATTCCTACCCGAATTCGCCGTCACGACTGAACTCTCGCGCAACGTTCTCGGGGCCGTCGAGCTTTCCGATCCGTTGCTCTTCGAGGCCAGCGCCCATCTGATGGTGAAGGCGCGCAGGCGCTTGCCGGCATCCGTAGAAAAGCTGGCGACCTATCTCGCCTCGCAGATGTCCGCCTTCAAAAACTGAGCCTCACGTTGCTTTCCCGGCAACGCCTTGTTCCCGGATCATCGTCTACCGCCTCCCTTGATTTGATGCGACCTTGCGAGCACGTTGCCGGTCCATCCGCATGGCCGGCCGACCAGGGAGTTCATTCGGATGTCAAAGGAAAAGCAGATAGCCGTCGGCGTCATCGGGCTGGGCAGCATGGGGCTTGGCATGGCGCAAACACTGGCGGGCAAGGGGTTTGAAACTCTCGGTTTCGACCTGTCTGGTGAGCGTAAGGCACTTGCGAAAAAATCGGGCGTTATCGCTGCCGGCAGCATCGCCGCCGTCTTCGAGCGGAGCCAGTTCCTCGTGTTCTCGCTGCCGACCGCAAAGGACGTCGCCGGCGTCGTGAACGACCATCTCGATATCCTGAAAAGTCGCAAGGACGACCGCGTCATCATCATCGACACCTCGACGTCGGAACCCGATGTCAGCCGCGATCTCGCGGCCACACTGGCAAAGACCGGTCACGGCTTTCTGGATGCGCCCGTCAGCGGCGGGCCGAGCGGTGCGGCGTCGGGCAAGCTCACCATGATGATCGGCGGCGCGGAGGAGGATGTCGCCCTCGCCCGCCCGGTGATCGAGGCGATGGCCGCCAAGGCGTTGCATGTCGGCCCGAGCGGTGCCGGCAATGTCGCGAAACTGGTCAACAATCTGCTTGCGGCCGCCCATATGATCACCACGAAAGAAGGGCTCAAGCTGGCGTTCTCGGCCGGCCTTGATCCGGAAGCGGCGCTCAGGGTCCTCAACGCCGCCTCGGGCCGGTCGATGATGAGCGAGGTGCATTTCCCGACCTGGATCATGTCCAACACATTCGACAGCGGCTTCTCCATGGGGCTGATGCGCAAGGACGTCCGCCTCGCGCGGGAACTCGCCGCCCGGACGGGTGCAAGGCTGCCCATCGCCGATCTGGTAGCCGAACTCTGGACCGGTTCCACGGACCTGGACGACGGCGACGACTTCACGCGGATGGGCGCGTTTCAGACATCAAACTAGGATAAGAGACATGGGTAATCTGGACATCATGCGTGATCCCGGGCCGCGCATTCGCGAGATTTTCGAGCACTTCGCCAGCACCGAGAAAATCGGCAGTCTGGTCGATGGCGGGATTGTTCCCGGCAGTGGTGACGAGCTGACGCTCACGGATCCGGCGACGGGCAAGCCTTTCGCTACCTTCAGGGATGCAGACCCGGCCGTCATCGACGTGGCGATGGAGGCGGCCGCCCGGGCGCAGCGGCAATGGATGCAACTGACCGCGTCTGCACGCGGCCGCGTGATGAACGAGATCGGCAGGGAGATCCGCGCGCATGCCGCCGAGATCGCCGAGATCGAAAGCCGTTCCGCTGGCCGCCCGATCCGCGATATTCGAGGCGAGGTGATCAGAGTCGCCGAAATGTTCGAATATTATGCCGGCTGGTGCGACAAGCTGCACGGCGACGTCATTGCGGTGCCGACCTCCCATCTCAACTATACGAGACACGAGCCGGTCGGCGTCGTCGTTCAGATCACGCCCTGGAACGCGCCGTTGTTCACCGGCGGCTGGCAGATCGCCCCCGCCATCTGCGCGGGAAATGGCGTCGTCATCAAACCGTCCGAGCTTACGCCGCTCAGCACCCTCATCCTCGGCCTGCTTTGCGATAAGGCCGGCGTTCCGCGCGGCCTGGTCAATGTCATCGCCGGCCAGGGCGTCACCGCCGGTCAGGCAGCAATCGCGCATCGCAGAACGGGGCTGGTCGTCTTCGTGGGCTCGGCGCAGGCCGGATCGTTGATCGCAGCGGCAGCTGCCAGGAAGGTCGTGCCCTGCATTCTCGAACTCGGCGGAAAATCCGCCAATATCGTTTTCGCCGATGCCGATATGGACCGGGCGGTCCTGGGAGCGCAATCGGCGATCTTCGGCGGTGCCGGACAAAGCTGCGTCGCCGGTTCGCGCCTGCTTGTCCACCGCTCGGTGCATGCCCAATTCGTCGAACGGTACGCACGGGCTTCGGAAAAGATCCCCGTCGGCAATCCCGGTCTGGAGACGACACAGATCGGGCCCATCAACAATCTGCGCCAGTGGATCAAAATCAGCGAGATGGTGAAGCAAGGTGTCGGCGAAGGTGCCCACCTCGTCACCGGCGGCAGCAGGCCGGCCGAACTGGAAAGCACGGGCGGCTTCTATTTCGCCCCGACCATTCTCGACGATGTGGCGCCGGATGCGACTCTCTCGAAAGAAGAGGTGTTCGGCCCCGTCGTGGGCGTGACGCCGTTCGACACGGAAGAAGAAGCGATCGCCCTTGCCAATGACAATCCATATGGGCTGGCTGGCGCCGTGTGGACACAGAATGTCGCCCGCGCGCACCGGATTGCCTCGCAGGTGCGGGCCGGCACGTTCTGGATCAACAGCTACAAGACGATCAGCGTGATGTCGCCCTTCGGCGGCTTCGGCAAAAGCGGCTATGGCCGCTCCAGCGGCAGGGAAGCGCTCTTTGCCTATACCCAGACCAAGAGCGTCTGGGTGGAGACCGCGGCCGAACCTGCCATCGCCTTCGGCTATTCCGCGGGCTGAAGCAAACCGGGCGGCTCCTGCACGGAATTCGCCCTGTTTTGTCTCACCATTTGACCCTGAATGCGAGGTTGCCGGAGAGGGCGTATGAGTTTGCGAGGTCGTCGAGGTCTGTCTGTGCGGCGAGCTTGGCGTACATGCCGTACCGGCCGTCGTTCCAGTTGTATGTGCCGCCCGCGCCGATCTCGGCCCAGACCTTTTCCTCGGTGGTGGTGAAGCGCTCGCCCGAGACGGTCCATTTGTTGCGGCCGAGGAACTCGCGGGTGAGGCTTGCGATGCCGTAGAGGTCGGCCTGGCGGGTGAAGCCCATGGCGTCCTGCCAGGCGCTCTGGTAGTTGGCGGCCAGCCCGATGCGCGCGGTCAGGCTGTCGGGCCTGTCATTGCCGACCCTGGCGCCATAGGGATCGCTGAAGGCGTCGAGGTCGAGCGTGGCATAGGTGAGCTGCGCCGGCAAAGACCGGCGCCGATGGCTCCAAATGCTTCCTAGACCTTTCTGGCGACATCCATATATTGCGTCAGCGCGCAGACGAGATGATAGAAGATCGATGCCGGCACGGTCTCGGCGCGCGCGCGCCCGTTCTCGTCGATCAAATCGATCCACAGGCCCTTGGGTGCGGGCTCGATATGCCAGCGAAAAAGGCGGCCGACACGCGCTTCTATCTCCGGCTTCAAGTCAGGCCCGCCATTGCCGTCGAGCGCAATGGCCGCCTTGATCGCCTCGGTCTGCGGCCAACTACGCGAATTGCGATCGATCGGCAGACCCTGCCGGGAAACGGAATTGTACGCGAGCCCCGTTGCCCGGTTGAGCCCGTTGGCGATGGCCGAGGCATAAAGCTTGCGCCCCAGCCGCACCACGTCCTTCTGGCCGGAGGCGGCGGCGAAGGCCACCAGAAGCGATGCCCATTCGAAATGGTGGCCAGGTTCGGTCCACTCGCCTTTTTCGCCGGGCATGCGCTCCCAATCCTGGGTGAAGAACTCGCCCAGCGTCCAGCTGTCGGGATCGAAGAAGCGATGGCGGAAAAGGTCGACGATGCGGGCCGCGCGCTCCAGGAAACCACGTTCTCCGGTAACCGAATGCCAAGCGAGAAAAGCTTCCAGCAGATGCATATGCGGATTGGAGCGGCGCATGCAGTCCGGCCTGTCACGATCGGCCGGCTCCTCCCAAAAACCCGTGCAGCGCGAATCGGCCAGATATTCGTCGATGAAGGCGAACGTCTCGGTCGCAAGCGGCAGCGCATCCTTGTGGCCCGCCTTATGGGCATGGGCCAGCGCCAGCAGGACAAAGGACTGATCGTAGGCGTCCTCCGTCGGGTCGGCAACGCCGCCGTCCGGATTGAACGTCTTCACCCAACCGCCGCGTTCGGTGCGGCCATGTGTCTTGATGAAGCGGATGCCGTCATCGATCAGTTCCCCGGCCGGGCCGTCCCATCCCATTTCCTTGGCGACTGCAAAGGCATAGATCTGGCGGGCCATGGTACGGGTCCGCTTGACACGCTCCAGCGGCAGGCCAGTCAGCGACAATGCCTCGAAGAAGCCGCCATGACGCTCGTCCACGCCGACTGTCGACCAGAGCGGCAGGGTTTCCTCGAACAGCCAATGATGCACCCGGTTGGCATAGGCGCCGGCGACCGGCATACGGTCCGGTGCGGGCGTGAACTTCGTCTCAAGCCGCCCCGTGTTCTCCAGCTGTTCGACGATCTTGCGGACATGCTGGCTTTCGCAAATCGGAGCGACGAAGGTCGCATCCTCCGTGACGACCACCGCCATATCGCGCAGACCCACCGCCGAGATCAGCCGCCCCTCGCTCCGCAAATAACTGCTCCGGCAATCGATGACCACCACATCGCCGACCACGACATTGCCATCGCCGTCATGCTCGCCGGACTGGGCGCGCATATCGAGAAGCGATTGCCATGAACCCAATTCGTGAAACCGGAACCGCGCTTCGACCAGCCCGATATTGCGGATGCGCTCCATGATGGCATAATCGACCGAGATGGAGGGAACGGCCGCATAAAGGTCGTGCGGCAGATAGGTGCCGGACACATCCGTCACCGCCTGGTCGAGCGCTGCGACCGCGCCGTGCCAGATCTCCGGCGCGTGGATGAGAAAGGCTTCACGCATCACACTCGCGCGAAACAGGAAAATGCCGGCGTTCCAGCAAAAATTGCCCTGCTCGATATAGGATTTGGCCGCCATCTCGTCCGGCTTTTCGATGAAGCGCACCACATCGCGCACGCCATCATGTTCGGGTCCGGTTTCGACATAGCCGAAGCCGGTTTCGGGCCTGTCCGGGCGAATACCAAAAATCACGATGCGCCCGCCAAGGGCGGCCGGTACGCCTGCCTCTATCGTATCCCAGAAATCGCGATCGGTGGAAATCTCGTGATCGGAGGGTGCGACCAGGACCAGCGCGTCCCCGTGCTCGCGCAGGGTGATCTCGGCGGCCACCACCACAGCCGCCGCCGTATTGCGGCCTACCGGTTCAAAGACAGGCCGGCCGCCATTAAGCCCGATGCCGGCCAGATCCTGCCCTATGCGGCCGGCGTGGAGCTCGGATGCGAGCAGATAAACCGGCGAAGGACCGGCCTGGCGCGCCCGTATCCGCCGGACTGTCGTCTGCAGCATCGAACCCTGGCCCGACAGATCGTGGAACTGCTTGGGAAAGTCCTCCCGCGACAGTGGCCAAAGCCGCGAACCGACGCCGCCGCTCATGATAAAGCTGACTACCAGGTCCGTCATGGCTCCCCCTGCTTATTTCTGGCCGCGGCACCGGCTTCATGTCTCCAACCGCCGGCTCCGCAATTCAGACATAACCTACCCGCGGGTCGCGGCCAATAAAATCCATCCAAGGTGTGTAGGGATGGTTCCCATCTTTTTTCGACGAAACGTCTTGCAGGCGGAAAAGCCCAGCGCTATAAGCCGCCATCACTGGTCACGGAGTGTAGCGCAGCCTGGTAGCGCACCTCGTTCGGGACGAGGGGGTCGCAGGTTCAAATCCTGCCACTCCGACCAGCGTTTTCAATATTTTATCGGTGCTTTTGATGTTATCGGTGCTTTTGCATCCAGCAGATAAGCTACCCCACAGAATGACGCTTAAATTTATGCTCGTGAGACAGCTTTCGTTGCTGCGATGACTACGAACTCGGCTTCCGCTGCGACAACTCTCAGAAACTCTGAATCTTGGGCCGCGTTGGCTCGAGTTGATCCAAATTGGCCGCAGCAAACCAATAGGCCGTGATTTACAGGCTTAGGGCGTGGGCTACATCTCTTGGCCGCCGGTTGTCCGGACCGCGCAGCTTTCCCTTGCCCTCCCTTCAATAACTTAATTTAAATCTATGGAAAGTCGCAGCATTTTAGCGGAATACGGCGAGATGCTCCAGTTTCGCCCAGAGTGTGCTGCCCCAGTTCCTAGGCACCGAAAACCCTTCGCCTTCTGGAAATCGGCAGCCGTGCTGAATACCATGCGGAGCGGCACCTTCGTCGGCCTCCTGATCCTCGAAAGAGGCCCAGGCATCGGCATGTTTCGGCTAATTTTCGGCCCAAAAACAGCGCATAGTCGGGTCCGCTCCTGAATCGCACGTTGTGGAGATGGCGGTTCAGGAAGACCGTTCGTCAGGCGCCGACTATGTGAAGACCCATTCACCGCCCGCTTGCAAGTCCCACAAAAAAGTTCGCGACATGGAAAATTTAGGTATGCAATGTCTTATGGGGCGACGCTTCTTAAAGAAGAAGACAAGCTATTCGGGGCTAGGTGCAGCATAGGTGCAGAGATCTAGGTTCGAATCGACGGCAAAAGGCGGACGTGGCGAAATCGGTAGACGCAGCAGACTTTAGAATTGGAGTGCCCGCGGGGAAATCCGCGGAGTAGAACCGCTCAAAGTCGGGGAACCCTAACGGGCAGATGCCCCAGGCCAATCCCGAGCCAAGCCCTCTTCAGAGGGAAGGTGTAGAGACTGGACGGGCGGCGCCTAAAGCCTTCGGGCCATGGCGAAGGGACAGTCCAGGCCACGAACGCCGTAAAGGCGGCGGCGAAAGTCGAAGTGGTATGAAAATCTGCTTCTCAGTGAGAGTACGGGTTCGAGTCCCGTCGTCCGCACCATTTCAAGATGAGCTGGTGATGGCATTTTTGTCGACACATGCCGGGCGAAATAGTCGTGAGTGCGACCAAATCGAAACCGCCTTCAGATGGCGTGCTGGTCGGTCAGTCCTGGCCTCCTGTTGCGATAACGATACAGCAGCCTGTCGCAGAGACTATCAACTGCCGACGTTCGCATGCGCTACGGGGATGTATTGGCCTGGTGTCGATACCAGCTTCGGTACGAGACACGAGACCGCATTGCGCGGAATCGGAACGCCAGTGATGGCGGACGTGTCGCCGCCACCTGTGAACCGCAGGTGGCGGCGACACATCGCGTAAGACATGGCCTGAGCAGGACATACACCTCGCGGCGAACGTTTGCGCTTTTCACGTCGAAGGTGGTCCAGGCGCGCAGACCAGGCGTTGCAGAGGTCGCATCGGCGTCCGTTCTTGCGCTAATCAGCGCCGCTGCCCTGCCGTGTCAGTTCTCCAGAGTCGGCCTAATCCTACATTACCTGGAACATCGGGAGCATTTGTCTGTTCGGCTACCGACAATTGAGCTGCTTTGACAGAGGAGATGGTTTCATGAAGAAGTTTGCTTTAGCGGCTGCGGCATTGATGGTGACGACAGCCGCCTTTGCACAGTCCGCCGCGGAGAAGACCGGCGTCAACTCACTTGCCGGCATCCCTCCCAAGACTGAGGACTTTGTGACGGAAGCTGCCAGCAGCGACATGTTTGAGATCGAATCCAGCAAGCTTGCTGCCGAACGAACAGATGATGCGACCAAGGCATTTGCACGGCAGATGATCCAGGATCATCAAAAGACAACGACAGAGCTAAAACAGCTCGTTGACAGCGGAAAAGTGAAGGCGACCGTGCCGACCGCTATGACCTCTGACCATCAAGAAATGCTCGATGAGCTCAAGGGTCTGGAGGGAGAGGCGTTTACCGAACAATATCGCTCGGACCAGGTCGATGCCCATGAGGATGCAGTGGATCTCTTCCAACGCTACGCCAAGGAAGGGGACAATGCAGACCTCAAAGCATGGGCCGCCAAGACCGTCCCCGCCCTCGAACATCATCTCCAGATGGCCAGAGACTTGGAAAGCAAGCAGACGCAATAGCGTTTCGGTTCTTCAGAATCGGCAGGGGACGCGCGACTGAGGCGATAAGTTGAGTCGCTCCGTTCCGCGATATTCTAAAATTGGCATCCAGCCTCCAGCGGGGTTATTTGACTTTGTGAAACGCCCATCGCGGGTTCCATCCGAATCGATTTGCAGCAGCGCACGGAAGGTGACAGTGCAACGGATAGTCTCTGGAGCTTTGGCGGGGTTAGCAGCGACCATGGCAATGACGATGGCCATGAGACGCGTTCACGAGTGGTTGGACGTTCGCGAGAAATATCCGCTGCCGCCCCGGGAAATATTCGATGAGACTCTTTCGTCCGACGACGAGAAGGGTGCGCGGGTTGGCACGCTGGCCGCCCACTTTGGTTTCGGAGCTCTGATGGGCGCTATCTTCGCCCTTCTGCCTCCGCGCGGCGGCGCGCTTTACGGAGTCGGCGTCTGGGGACTGAGCTATCTCGGATGGATTCCAGCAGCGGGAATACTAGCTCCTGCGTGGCGTCACCCAGCTCATCGCAACGCGCTGATGATCGCCGCCCATCTGATGTGGGGCACAGCGCTCGCCGGATTGCTCCGTGAGTTGGAGGCTGCGGAGAGGGAGGCGTTCGGAAGGCCGTCCGCCGCCACGGACTTAAACCTTGAACTGCAGGAAAGGGGGAGGAAACGATGACGGCAACTCCGTATTGCCTCGATCGCGGGCGGAACGTCTCGTTTGGTGCTGTTCATGGTGATTGCCATTTCGACGTCCCGCTGCACATCGAAGCGAATTGATGTGGGGCAAACATAACGAAGCTGCTGCTGTGCTCTCAAAGAACGAATTCCAGCGTTTAGCAATCGATTCCACGGTAATAAGCTCCGCTCCAGAGCATCATTGGTGGCAGGGAATAGCCATTCAAGGTTCCACCTGAGCAGGGCTGCACGTTTGGGCCGAGCTTGCACGCTGGCCCGCCGCGCCGTTTTCAAACCACGTTACACTCATTCTCGCGCAGGTTCATGTCAAGATGATCGCACCTGTTCCGAAGAGGCAATTTTGCACCCGGGATGCGCGGTCAATCTCTTGAAATCCGCAGATTGTATCGAGCTTCATCTTCGACAAGATCTGCTCAAGAGGAAGTGCCGCTGAGATATCTTGTGAAGCCGCGGCATGCTGTCGCCCGTCTTCAATTGGCTGGGCAACAGCTTCTCCTTTCACCCTGTGGAAAGGATCGCGCGATGGTGGATTTGCAAACCATTGAGACTTGGCGGAATGCCCCGCGTCTAAACTCCTTTGCTGCGTTTTTTTGAGCAGACTGCGCGCGGTCTTTCAAACATGCCTGACCTGGCCAAGCCGGCGCCTGACATGAACCTGCTGGAGTTCGATATCGACTGCATGGCATTTTGGGATACTCACCGGCGTTTGTGGGGCCACTTTGACAACCACTATTTTGCAAGTATCCCCTACCGGCTCGAAGAAGAATGCCGCCTGGCCGCAGCAATACTTCCGTTCGGTTTGACAACATGGGGACGCAGCAAACAAGCCGCGACGATCTACACCTTGGGAGCCGGTGCAGGCACGCTCGCGAGAGCATTGGCAAGACTTGGTGACGGCCGGCTCAAGACCCTGAATTGCAGCCCGACTGCCGGCAATCGTGCCTGCTTTTTCGCACGACGAGGAAGCGAAGACGCGTATTTCCATCATGGTCCGTTCTTCGAACTGGACGACGAACGCTATGCTGCCGATGAGAATCTCCAACTGAACCGCGCCGGGTTTGCCGGAGGCTCCAACTTCTGAGAAAGTGGAGCCGATATGAGCAAGACAACAAACAAATTTTCACCTGAAGTCCGCGC
>NZ_JACHWN010000010.1 GCF_014191375.1 Mesorhizobium sp. RMAD-H1 | reverse complement strand
CCAGCCCATTGACCAAACCCTGATCAGAAAACCATACTCAGAGGTGGCTCACTTCTCGGTGGAAAAACCGGCTCAGTTCCGCGTGGAAACCAACACCCAGTCCTCCGGGGCTTCTGGGTGGTTCCGCATCACCTCGTCGGCCATGGCCTCGATTTCCTTGCGGGGAACCAAGCGAGGAAGGATCGATCCCTCGACCATCACCCAGCCTATGCCGATCACGATGGGGGAGACCGCGATCGCAATCACCAGCCACTCCACGCCAATGCAGAACCATTCCAAGAGATCACCCATCGATAGGAACATTTTGTTCTTATCGAGGATAACATATTGTTCATGGACGTGGAGTGGGCAATCGGAACAATTTGTTCCTATGTTGCCCTTCGCATCGAATCTACGCCGTAGAGCTGAAGAACTTGGAATACCAAATGCTGAAGTCGCGCGCCGCGTTGGTCTCAGCGAGCGTCGTTATGCAAATTATGTCAGCGGCAAGCGAGAGCCGGACCTAGCAACTCTCGTCCGAATTGCTGAAGTTTTAGGAACATCGCCAAATTCTCTTCTTACTGATCAGGCGCGTAAAGAAGCCCAATCGATTAAAGCTCTTCTTCAAGACCGCTTGAGAATCGCGGCGAGCCTGATGGATGAGCGATCCCTTGAAATTACCGTCATACAGGCTGAGGCGATCGCATCTGTAGAAAACTGGAAAAGCCATCCCGATTGAAAGCAGCCCGAGGCCCATAGGGATTGTTGGCGACTACATGCCTGAGGCAATTTTCGCGCCGCACTCCGGCAAAGGCGATTCCCTATGCAGGCTTAGCTCGGCAATCGGCAGTCGTCGCGGCCAACGATGAGTTTATCGCTCATGTGCACCAACTATCGCGTCAACTCCGTAAAGTTCCATTTTAAGCATGCTATCTATTAGATTTAGGATCTTAGCCCGCAATGGAGGATCACCTTCGGATACTGCATATTCTTTTTTTATTATATCTTGCAGTTGATGCAAATCCATTGATCTCCGACCTGCCGCGTTGCCATTTTTGCTGATGTCTTCCATGAGAATCTTAGTGGCGGCGACCACAATATCGTCAACCTTGCATTCAGCGTGTTCAAGTGCATGGAAGAACCCATACGAGCCCGCTTCGAAGGCGGGTGAACGAATGAAGTCATACGCAAGTTCACGATATCGGTCGAACTGGTCAGGCTTCACGTTTCTGAAAACATCACCTGCTTGGCTCCTTACCTGCTTATCGTCGTCATTGAAGCTGCGCCGCAAAATTGTTTCGGCTCGGTATCTGAATTCGGCATCCTCGATGGCGTGAGACGCGACATCGGCCATGAGGCGGCGATATACCACGCCGTCCTTGGCAAGCGCATCTGCCAAAGAACAGAACGCTTCAGCTTGAAAGCTCTGCCAGAATACAAGCCATGCGGCGATCGCCCGGGTGTTAGGATCGCCTTGAACGATCATGCGATACAGTAACCGCTGTCCCGCCTCTGGTACAAAGCGCAGGATGTACGGCAGCAACCGGACACCATGATGTGTAACTAGCGGAGCCAACCAATAGCTCTCATCCGGGCTGCCCGCAGAAGCAGATCTTCGTCGAATGACTCTCTCAATGGCGTAGGCGATCCAAACGGAGGCCGCCTTTGCAAACGTCGGAAGCCGCCGGGATGGGAAAGCAGCTTTAACCCACGCCGCCTGAAAGTGGGTAGGTTGGTTGAAGGTTTCGGGGTGTCCCGATATACGCTCCAGCAGTCTCGCACAGCGCGCTTTATCTGAATTGTAGAGCGGCAGGGCTGCACGAATCAGGCAGCAACGAACACTGACCAAGGGCTCAACCGTGGCGCGCCTTTCGGCAATCGACCAAGCCGCTTCAACAACTTCTGGTACGTGCCACAAAACGGTTCCCAACGCTTCTGCCGCCGCCCCGCGAGCGCCATTCACGCCACGAACATGCAGACGCCCTTGGCTAACTAGGTCTTCGATTGTTGTGACCTCTCTCTCGGTATTTGACCTGTCAATGGCATCGGCCTCATTGGCGTCTCCATTTTCTACATACCAGACAAGGATCTCAAAAATCGCTGGATCAGCAGCCACTTCCGGGTTCTTCTCGATCAGACGAGCAATTTCGCTCCCGTACGCTCGTTCTTCCCTTTCATGAACCGTCACAATTGCGCGCTTCAAGGCCTCACGGCTCGCTCCCTCGGACTCCGCTAATCCCCAAAGCAAGTGGTTTACGTAGGCGTGATTAGCCCCTGGGGGTATCTGTTCCAGGAAAGCTGAGAACCTTTGCGGTTGTTCCTTGGCTTGGTGTTGGAGTTCGCTGGCAAGCTGCCTGGCGCCCCCTTCCACAAATGTACGGCCCCGGCGGCGGTGGTCGTCGTTATCGTATTTCAGCATTGCTGAAAGCCAATGCTCGTCGGTCATTCTTTCAGCTTTGTCTCGCTTTATTGGCGATTGCACCCAGTGCGCTTCAAGATGATCGGGCTCCGGCAGCTTGCCCGTGCGAAACTTCCTTCGAAGTTGAGCAAGGGTCTTCCTCGTTAAAGGCGATAGAGCTTCGTCTCCGATGCTATCGAGAATGCACCAAAGCTCATGACCCGACCGGCTAAGGTAGTGTGTAGCTCCCGATCGGGTTCGCCACGGCTCTTCCTCACCGTCAGCTTTGATGCGCTGCAGCAGCTTTGATGCGAAATCAAGCTCAGGCTTGTGACCGGCTATCAAGTTATCAAATTTTGCAATTCCGTCTGCCTGCAGGTGCGGCAGCACGGCTCGCGCCGCAGACGCAAACGACATCCAATCGGCCCCGTTCCAGCCCGCGTCAAAAATATGTCTACAATCTAGAAGTTCGACAAACAGATCTTTTAGGGCATTTCCATTGACGGCGATCGTCTCAAGCCAGATATGAGCGCAGACTTCGTGCTTGTCGGGGTCGATCCTTTTCAAGGTCTCGCGCGCCTTATCGGGAGACCCCAACGCAAGCTTTGCCAAAGCATCACGAAACATGTTCAGGAAGGCATCGGCTCCGAAATGGTGTCCGGACGCATAGCGCATCATAAATGAGTAATCGTTCGTGCCGTTCGAATTCTTCAACGCGATCGAATCTATAGATCGAATGAATGCTTCGATCGTTCCGTCAATGAAGACTTCCGGCGCCTTCTTCGCCAACTCGCCAAGCGAATGTGCATCAAGGTCCCGGAACTCATCTCTTTCAAATGGATGCAGCCCCGGGTGAGCCTCGAACCAAGCTTCAAAATACGCCTTCAACACCTTTTCGGCACCGTGAGGATTCTCGCCCGCCCACGTATGAAGCAACAAGTCTCGATTGTTTTGACCTCGCCCTTCGAACATTCCGGGCGGATTTGAACGCGTAACGCGAGCACAGAGGTCAACCAGAGCATCGTCTGGCTTCTGCCGCTTAACAAAGCCGAACCAATTGAGTAATCGCTTTGCTCGTTCGGGATCGCCTCTCCACCATTTGTCGAGGAGACTCGCGACTTCCACTGGTCGCTCAGATGCAATATTAGAAAGCCACCAAAGGACGGTGTCGGCTCGCTCCGTGTTCGCGCCGAGGAGCTGTTTCGGCACCCATCCATCTACTTGTAACCTGTCAAACCAACCAGGTGATGCGAAGAAAGCATATCTGACCAATGCTGGAATTGGCCCCGTCCCCGTATCAACTAAGAGGACGATATCGCGCTCTTCCGGTGCAGGATCGTTCAGAGATCCCAGCCATTGTGCTGCGGCGACCTGAATATGATAACGGATTTTCGGGTTTCCTACCACAGAGCGGAGTTCACGGAGATACCGGGCATTATCCACCTGCCGCAGATTTTCTAGTATCTGACGGACTTGTGTCCGCCGAAAGAGATGTTGCTCGGTTTGAAGCAGTAGCGCTTCCAGGGATATGTTCCTGCCCGCAAATGTAAGGGCATAGATGTAGTCAAAAAAGCTCTCGTGAAAGAAATTGACGTTACCACGCGACCGAACGAGCAGCCCTTCAGAAGGTAAAACGTTTAGGGCTCCGCCAAAGCTAGACAGCACTGTATCCGGCGCGTCTAATCGTTGCCGCTCACTCATCCACTCTGCTAGGCGTGACAGGGGCTCCAGAACGTCCCATGATATCGTTCGATCTGTTCCGAGGGCCTTGCGTTTCTTTTCTAGCAGAAGACGAAACAACTCGTTGCGTGAGCTGAATGTGGGAGCGGAAGGATCGTATGTTTCGAAGAAAAGCGCCAGATTTAGGGGCAGCCGCAAAAGCTCGATCTGGTTAGGAGAAAACTGAGCAATGGCCACTGATTTTGACAATAAAAGTGGCTTTACTGAATTTTCCCAATCCAAAAGCTTAACTTCAATATGCTCGACGCCATGAGCATCTTTAAGAGCCTTCAGTCGATCATCATTTTCGAGGTCAAAAGTACGGCACGAAATAACAATAACAACATTTCCAAAATTCCTTACATCATCGACAAGCTTGAGAACTGCTTGCTTGATTGCGCCGTTCCGCCCCGATATCTCACTAATCGCATCGACTTGATCTACGATGAGTACAGATTTCTGCCCAATCGAGACGCCCCTCAGTGTCGCAACCGGGCTTTCCTCGCGACCAGTGATTGCCTTGCCAAAGGCTTGCGGGCTCCTGCAATCCAAATAGTGGTCGACGCGAAACGCCAAGTGGGTTGTCGCAACTGATGACAACTTTGCAATGAGCTCGCGAATGACACCGGACTTGCCAGCGCCGGCAACACCCGTGAGCAAGATGACCGGAGGGCCATTTGGATCGGCGATTCTGTCTGCGAGCTGCTCGGCTTCTGGACGTATGAGAGTCTCACGCCCCACGCCAAAGGGAATGTACGTGTCAAGATATGCAGAAGTCTCGGCATGCAATCTTTGTGCAAGCGTCGGATCGAGGGCGTAGTCCTTAAGCTTTAGCTTTCCCTCCTTTTTGATATCTGCTCTGGCACTCTCAGTCGTGATTTCTCGATTAATCCGCTGAATTAAGAACTCTTGGAGAATTTCGAATCCAGTTTGTATTTTATTGTCAAAATAGAAATCACAGTACGTATCGATAATACTTTCTATAGAGCGCTGACTCTCTACTCGAAAGCGGCAACGATTTAACCAGTTGAAAGCGATTTTATCATCAATGCTCCACGAAATTTTGAGTTCATCTAAATTCGCGCTGGCACCCTTGCCCAAAGATTTGACGAATTCATCTTCATCCTTGGCAATTTCTGCCTTTCCAACAAGATCGGCAATATCTCTCGCGGGATGTTGTGAAACGAAGACACATAGATCGTCCTTTGTGGAGGAAAATCTATGCTTGAACGCTTCGAGAACGCCTTCTCTCTTCAGTGCAGTTAGAGTCCAGTTTCCATTTGGATTAGATATTTTCGTTTGATGCCATTCGGTGATGCCATCACGAACTAATGAAAATTCAAATCCCTTGAAGGAGGGATCAATCCCCTCAAAGGTTAAGGCGGACGACTTGCCGCCAATGACGTCCAGCAACTGCAGAACGAGCCATTTGGCTTCATATCGATTGCCTAATTTGTCCGCGATCCCTCCGGAAAACATGCCAGCCCCGACTCACTAGTTTGATCGTCAATACACTGACCGGCGGGCTGCGGTTCTTCAAGAAGAGCTTGATAGAGCGCGCCCGTCGGCCGTCGTGCCCGGTTTAATCAGGGAGCGTATTGGCGTGGTGGCCGCTGTGGGACTCGAACCCACACGGGCGTTGCCCGAGGCATTTTAAGTGCCTTCCGTCTACCAGTTTCGGCAAGCGGCCATCCAGTTTTTAGAGCCCCATAACCCATGCGCGAGGCTCATGCGAGCCACGCTCATCGGGCCTATGTCGGGCCTGATAGCGCGAAATCGGAGTCAAGTACATGATCCGATTGCGCTTTTTCGCGGACACGGCCGGATTTTAAGTCCCTTGCGTCTACCAGTTTCGCCACGTCCGCGCGCCTTTTCTTTCAAGCACCTGAGGGATTCGGTCAAGGGTTGTTTTGCCGTTCGACCGCTTGCGGCTTGAAAACCTGTGATACAGGCGCGGAAATCCTGCTCAATCCTCGACGAATATCTCCTCGCGCTTGCGGTTGATGCTGGGCAGAAGCACGATGACGAGGATCGCCACGGCAAGTGCGAGCAACGTGGCGCTGATCGGACGGGTGAGGAACACCGTCGGGTCGCCGCGCGAGATGATCATGGCGCGGCGTAGGTGTTCCTCGATCAGCGGCCCCAGCACAAAGCCCAGCAGCAGCGGCGCCGGCTCGCATTGAAGCTTCACCAGGACATAGCCGATGAGGCCGAAGAAGGCGACGGTGTAGAGGTCGAAGACGTTGGAATTGACGCTGTAGACGCCGATCGAGGAAAAGGCCAGGATGATCGGGAACAGGATGTAATAGGGGATCGTCAGCAGCTTCACCCACAGGCCGATGAGCGGCAGGTTGAGGACGATCAGCATCAGATTGCCGATCCACATCGAGGCGATGATGCCCCAGAACAGCGCGGGCTGCTCGGTGGCCACGTTTGGGCCCGGCACGATGCCCTGGATGATCATGGCGCCGATCATGAGGGCCATGACCGGGTTTGCGGGGATGCCGAGGGTCAGCATGGGGATGAACGAGGTCTGCGCGCCGGCATTGTTGGCCGATTCCGGCCCCGCCACGCCTTCGATCGCGCCCTTGCCGAAGGTCTGCGGCTCCTTCGAGACGCGCTTTTCCATGGTGTAGGAGGCAAAGGAGGCGAGAATGGCGCCGCCGCCGGGCAGGATGCCCAGCGCCGAACCTAGGGCAGTGCCGCGCAGGATCGGCGCGAACATGCGCCGGAAGTCCTCCCGCGTCGGTATGAGCCCGGTCACCTTCTTCATCATGACCGTGCGTTCATGCTCGTTCTCCAGATTGCGCAGGATCTCGGCGATGCCGAAGACGCCGACCGCAACGGCGACGAAGTTGAGCCCGTCGGAGAGATCGCGCATGCCCAGGATGAAGCGCGGGGTTCCCGTGTAGATGTCCGTTCCAACGAGACCGAGCAGGAGCCCCAGCACGACCATCGCCAGCGCCTTGACGACGGAGCCGTGGGCAAGCGCGATGGAGGAGATGAGGCCGACGATCATCAGCGAGAAATATTCCGCCGAGCCGAATTCGAGCGCGATCGCCGTCAGCGGCGGGGCGAAGATGGCGACGAGAAAGGTGGAGACGGTGCCCGCGAAGAAGGAGCCGATGGCGGCGGTGGCGAGCGCCACGCCGGCCCGGCCGTTGCGCGCCATCTGGTAGCCGTCAATGGCGGTGACGGCCGAGGAGGATTCGCCCGGCATGTTGATGAGGATCGCCGTGGTCGAGCCGCCATATTGCGCGCCGTAATAGATGCCCGCCAGCATGATGAGCGCTGACACCGGCTCCAGCTGGAAGGTGATCGGCAGCAGCATGGCGATGGTCGCCGTCGCGCCGATGCCGGGCAGCACGCCGATGAGCGTACCGAGCAGGACGCCGATGAGGCAGAAGACCAGGTTCCACGGCGAAGCGGCGGTGGCGAAGCCGAGGGCGAGATTGCTGAAGAGTTCCATGGCTTATACTCCTCAGCCCCCTAGCCAGGGGCCAAAGCGCCTGAACGGCAGGCCGAGCGCATAGCTGAACACGATGACGGAAAAGACCGTCAGCCCGCCGGCAAGAAGAAGCGCAATCCCCGGCTTCATCCGGCGAGAGGCGAAGGCGGCGGTCATGGCGGTCAGAAACACCGCGGGAACGAAGCCGAGGCCGCGGATCGTCAGGCCGAAGACGATCGGTGCCGGCAGGATGAACAATATGCCGCGCCAGGCGACAGGCCCGATCGGCTCTGCTTCATATTGCGTCGCCTGCACGAGAATGACGAGGCCGAGAATGACCAGAAGCCCGGACAGGAGGAGGGGAAAGTAGCCCGGCCCCATGCGGAAGGCGGAGCCGAGCTCCAGGCCGAATGATTGCAGCGCAAAAAATGCCCCGAGCGCGATGAAGAGCGCGGCGCAAAGCCCATCCCGGGCGTTGATGGATAAGCCTTTCATCTTCCCCTCAGCTTTGTTTTGTCTGCGCTGTCTGGAGTTGCATCGGTCTATTGTTCCTCACCCTTACCTTCTCCCCGTGGAGAACGCGGCAGGCGGGCATGGACATCGCCGCCTCTTCCTTCTCCCCGCGCGGGCTCTGAAGGACGGGTCGAGACCCGTGGCTCGGCCCCGGCGGCGGCGCAGGCGGATAAGGTCCAGTTATGTCAGCGCGTTATAATCAATCCGCATATTGCCCCGCTGCATCAATCACCGGCTTCCAGCGGGTGACTTCGCTTTCGAGCTTCTTCTTCAGCCCCTCGGGCGTTGCTTCCGCTTCGGTGGCCGGCAGGGTGCCCAGTTCCGCGAAGCGGGCGACGACGTTCTCATCCTTCAGCGCCTTCTGCAGTGAGGCGGAGAGCTTCTGCGTCACTTCCGGCGGCGTGCCCTTCGGCGCATAGATGCCGTGCCAGATGCCGACGACGAAATCGGGAAGGCCCGCCTCCGATGCGGTCGGCACGTCGGGCAGCACGTCCAGCTTCTGCGGCGAGGTGACCGCATAGGCCTTGATGGTGCCGGCCTGGATCTGCTTCGTCGTGTTGGTCGTCTGGTCGCACATCATGTCGACCTGGCCGCCGAGCAGGTCGGTCATGGCCGGGCCGGTGCCCTTGTAGGGAACGGTGACCAGTTGCGTCTGGATCGCGTTCATGAACATCATGCCGCAGAGATGCGAGGCCGCGCCGATGCCGGCATTGGCGAGCGTCACCTTGTCGGCGTTCGCCTTGACATAGTCGATCAGGCTTTTGAGGTCCTGCGGCTCGAAACCCTTGCGCGCCACGATGGTCATCGGAACTTCGGTGACGAGGCCGACATAATCGAAGGCGTTCAGCGTGTCATAGGGCAGCTTGCGGTAGAGCGTGGCGCTGGTCGCCATGCCGATATGGTGCAGCAGCAGGGTATAGCCGTCGGGATCGGCCTTGGCCACGCGCGCCGCACCGAGCGTGCCGCCGGCGCCGCCGACATTCTCGACGAGGATCTGCTGGCCCAGATCCTTCGACATGGCTTCCGCGACGAGCCGCGTGACCGTATCGGTCGGGCCGCCGGCCGAGAACGGCACGACCATGGTGATGTTGCGCTGCGGATAGTCCTGCGCACCGGCGATGGGCGCGGTGATGATGATAGCCGCGGCTGCCGCCAGGGCTGCAAACATTCTTTTCATGCGATCCTCCCAGATCATCGGCCAAGTTATTGGCCTTGAACTCCCTCTTTTGCAGCACGCGCCGCATATGCCGCCTGGCCGTTCGCGATTCTCCTCCCGCTGGTGGCCGGCATGCCAGGCGACATCGAACGGGAGCCAGCGGCATGTGTCAAGCGGAAACGCTGCCGGTCTATCCTTCTGCCACCATAGTATAATTCCCGCCGGGAACCGCTTTTGCGGCGCATTCGCTGAAACGGAACTGGAAAAGCGCGGCCAAGCTTGGCAAACTCGGCAAAACATGGAGTCGTCCCTTGCCAGCAGCCAGCAAAACATCCGCCGACAAGACCAGATCGCAGCCGAAGTCATGGGCCGAGGTCGCGCCGCTGCTCGTCGACGTGGCGATGGGCCGCAAGCACGCCGATCTCGTCGTGCGCAACGGGCGGCTGGTCAGCGTCTATTCCGGCGAGATCATCGCCGGCATCGACATTGCCATTGCCGCGGGGCGTTTCGCCTATGTCGGCCATGACGCGGCGCATTGCATCGGCCCTTCGACCAAGGTGGTGGACGCCGAAGGGCGCTATCTCGTGCCGGGGCTTTGCGACGCGCACATGCATGTGGAAAGCGGCATGGTCACGGTGACGGAATTTACCCGCGCCGTCATTCCGCATGGCACGACCTCGATGTTCATCGATCCGCACGAAATCGCCAATGTGCTGGGGCTGGAGGGCGTGCGGCTGATGCATGATGAGGCCTCCGCCATGCCCATCAACGTCAAGGTGCAGATGCCGAGCTGCGTTCCCTCCGCGCCGGGGCTCGAGAATGCCGGCGCTTGCATAGGAGCCGCGGAAGTCGCCGAGGCGATGACCTGGCCCAATATCATCGGGCTCGGCGAGGTGATGAATTTTCCGGGCGTCGCGGGCAATGACGCCACCATGCGCGGCGTGATCGACGCGACCGCCAGGGCCGGCAAGACGGTGGGCGGGCATTACGCCTCGCCCGAGCTCGGCCGCGCCTTCCACGGCTATGTCGCCGGCGGGCCGGAGGACGACCACGAGGGCACGCGCGTCGAGGACGCCATCGCCCGCGTCCGCCAGGGCATGCGAGCGATGCTCAGGCTCGGCTCTGCCTGGTACGACGTGGCGAGCCAGATCAAGGCCGTGACGGAACAGGGGCTCGACCCGCGCAACTTCATCCTGTGCACCGACGACAGCCATTCGGGCACGCTGGTGCATGAGGGACATATGGACCGGGTGGTGCGCCATGCGATCGCGCAAGGGCTGAAGCCCGTGACCGCAATCCAGATGGCGACGCTCAACACCGCCCAGCATTTCCGGCTGGAGCGCGAGATCGGCTCGATCACGCCGGGCCGGCTCGCGGATTTCCTGATCGTCTCGGACCTGCCGGCGCTCACCATCGACCGAGTCTATGGACGCGGCGTGCTTCTGGCCGAAAAGGGCAGGCTGCTGGCCGACATTCCGGCCTACAACTATCCGAAGAGCGCCAAGAACACGGTGAAGCTCGGCCGCAGGATTTCGGCAAAAGACTTTGATATTGCAGCACCCCGGCCGGGAAGGAGCGCGACCGCGCGCGTCATCGGCGTCATCGAGAACCAGGCGCCGACGCGGGCGCTGGAAGCGGAGCTGCCGGTCAGCGGCGGCATCGTGCAGATGGACCGCCGCAACGATGTCTGCCAGATCGCGCTCATCGAGCGGCACAGGGGAACGGGCGCCGTCACCAACGGCTTCGTTTCCGGCTTCGGCTATACGCTCGACTGCGCGCTCGCCTCGACCGTGGCGCATGACAGCCACCATATGATCGTGGTCGGCACCAACAAGGATGACATGGCAAAGGCCGCCAACCGGCTGGGCGCGGTGGGCGGCGGCGTGGTGCTCTTTTCCAAGGGGCGTGAACTGGCGCTGGTCGAGATGCCGATCGCAGGCTTGATGTCGGACGAGCGGGCCGAAAAGGTCGCCGCCAAGGCGGATAAGCTGGTCAACGCCATGCGGGCGATGGGCTGCACGCTCAACAACGCCTATATGCAGCATTCGCTGCTGGCGCTGGTGGTGATCCCCGAATTGCGCATATCGGATATCGGCATCATCGATGTCCGCACCTTCGAGAAAGTAGATCTCTTCATATGACCGGTTTCGTGAGCAGCGTCGAGCGCGCCACAGAGAAGATGCGCGCGCTTTTTCCCGAGACACCCTTGCAGATCAATGATTATCTCTCGCGCAAATATGGCGCCGAGATCTGGCTGAAGCGCGAGGATCTTTCCCCGGTGCGCTCCTACAAGATCCGGGGCGCCTTCAATTTCATTTCCGCTGCCATCAAGACCTGTGCGCCGGACACGGTCTTCGTCTGCGCCTCCGCCGGAAATCATGCGCAGGGCTTTGCCTTCGTCTGCCGGCATTTCGCCCGCCGCGGCGTGGTGTTCATGCCGGTGACGACACCGCAGCAGAAGATCGACAAGACGCGGGCGTTCGGCGGTGAATTCATCGAGATAAGGCTGATCGGCGACATTTTCGATGAGTGCTATGCGGCCGCTCAGGCCTATGCCGCGGAGAAGGGCGGGATGATGGTGCCGCCCTTCGATCACGCCGAGATCATCACGGGACAGGCGACGGTGGCGCAGGAGATCGCGGTGCGTCTTCCGGATGGCAAGGCGCCCGATCTGATGATCCTGCCGGTCGGCGGCGGCGGGCTCTCGGCGGGCGTTACCCGCTATTTGACCGAGCGCGGCTGGAAGACGCGCTTCCGCTTCGTCGAGCCCAAGGGGGCGCCGAGCCTCAAGCGCAGCCTGGAAGCCGGCAAGCGGGTAAAGCTCAACCATGTCGACAATTTCGTCGATGGCGCTGCCGTTGCCGAGATCGGCAAGGAAAACTTCAAGCTTCTCAAAGGGTTCGACGCTGATTCTGTGATGCTTGTCCCGGAAAACCGGCTGTGCGGCACCATCACCGAAATGCTGAATATCGAGGGCGTGGTGCTGGAGCCGGCAGGCGCGTTGGCGATCGACGCGCTCAAGGACTTCAAGAAGAGCGAGCTGAAGGGCAAGCGGATCGTGCTGGTGGTCTCCGGCGGCAATTTCGATTTCGAGCGATTGCCTGACGTCAAGGAGAGGGCGCTGCGCTATGAAGGGCTGAAGAAATATTTCATCTTCCGCTTCCCGCAGCGGCCGGGCGCGCTGCGGGCGTTCCTTGATCTTCTCGGGCCGGAGGACGATATCGCCCGGTTTGAATATTTAAAGAAGTCGGCACGCAATTTCGGCTCGGTGCTGATCGGCATCGAGACAAAGGACCGCAACAATTTCAACATCTTGAACAAGCGTTTTCAGGAAGCAGGTTGGTCTTACCAGGACATCACCGACAACGAGGTATTGGCCGATTTCATTATTTGAGGGCGTTGAGTGATGACGGTGTTCATCGCGCTTTTTCGCGCAATCGGCGGCGCGAACCAGCTTCCGGTGCAGCCGTTGAGGGAGGCGCTGTCGGATGCCGGGTTTGGCAGTGTCGCCACCTATATCCAGACCGGAAACGTGGTTTTGAAGTCCGATCTCGATGCGCAAGACTTGGTGGCGAAGGTCGGCGCGGTGGTTCAGCAGCGTTTCGGCAGGCCGCAAAAGATCATCGCGCGCGACGCGCGGCAATGGTCTGAGATCATCGCGGCCAATCCATTTCCGGACGCCGTGATCGATCCGAAGGTCTTGCATGTTTTCGTGCTGGAGGCGGAACCGGCCCCGGAAGCGGTAGAGGTTCTGGAATCCAGGCAGGTGGACAGGGAGGGGGTCGCCGTGGTTGGCTCAGCCGCCTATCTGCATACGCCGGATGGGGCGGGGATCTCCAAGCTGGTGAAGAGCGTGGAACGGTTGCTGAAAGTTCCCGCGACCGCACGCAACTGGAATACGATGCTGAAGCTCCAGGAGATGGCGGAAAGGGCTGCAGCGGAGTGAACGGCGCAGGCCAAATTCGCCCCGTCATTTTTGCATTGCACAATATTCATTTGCTTTTTGTGGCGAATACCTCCATATGACGGTCAGGCGCTTGGGTCGGATCATTCCGGCTTTCCCATAGCACGGACTACGTTGCGTCTAACTTGTCCATCCCGGAATAAGCCGGGGACGGACAAGGGTTCCGAAGCCTCGCGCTTCGGGCACGGCAGCGCAAGTCGCGTATGGGCATCATGTTCCAGCGCTTCGTCGTTTCCCGAAAATGAGAACTGCCGGCAGGTTGCGCCTGCCGTGCGATGTTTTGCGGACCGGAAACACCCGGCCTCCGCTTGAAAAGAGATTGAATTGGAAAATATTGAAAAGAGCGGCTTTGCCGCATTGGGCATAACAGGCGTGCTTCTGAAAGCCGCCGAGGCTGCCGGCATGAGCGAGCCGAAGCCGATCCAGACGCAGGCAATCCCCCCGCAGATCGAGGGCCGCGACATTCTGGGCATCGCCCAGACGGGATCAGGCAAGACGGCTGCCTTCAGCCTGCCGATCCTGGCCAAGATCATCGGCCTCGGCGACAAGCGCAAGGGCAAGACCGCGCGTGCGCTGATCCTCGCCCCGACGCGCGAGCTCGCCGTTCAGATCGAGGAAACGATCCGCACGCTGTCGAAAGGCGCGCATATCTCCACCGCGCTTATCCTCGGCGGCGTATCGCGTCTCTCCCAGATCAAGAAGATGCAGCCGGGCGTCGATATCCTCATCGCCACGCCGGGCCGGCTGACGGACCTCGTGCGCGAGAATTGCGTCGATCTTTCCGACACGCGCTGGCTGGTGCTCGACGAGGCCGACCGCATGCTCGATATGGGCTTCATCAACGATGTGAAGCGCATCGCCAAGGCGACGCGCAAGGACCGCCAGACGGCGCTGTTCTCGGCCACCATGCCGCAGGAAATAGCCTCGCTCGCGGCGAGCCTGCTGCGTGATCCCGTGCGTGTGGAAGTCGCCCCGCAGGGCACGACCGCGGCGGAGATCACCCAGGTTCTGCATCCCGTCCCGACCAAGGAGAAGAAGCGGGTCCTATCGGACATGCTGACGGACAAGACTATGTCCTCGGTCATCGTCTTCACCCGCACCAAGCACGGCGCCGACGCCGTGACCCGCAATCTGGAGCGTGACGGCTACGAAGTCGCCGCGATCCATGGCAACAAGTCGCAGAACGCGCGCCAGCGTGCGCTCAACGGCTTCAAGGACGGTTCCGTGCGCATTCTGGTGGCAACCGATATCGCCGCGCGCGGCATCGACGTTGTCGGCATCAGCCATGTCGTCAATTACGACCTGCCGGACGAGCCGGAAAGCTATGTGCACCGGATCGGTCGCACCGGACGCAACGGCGCTTCGGGTGCCGCGATCACGCTTTATGATCCGGGCGCCGAGAACGCCAAGCTTCGGGCCGTTGAGCGGGTGATCCGCATGAAGCTGCCGGTCAAGGATGCACCGGCCGCCGTCGGCCCGCTTCCGGTCAAGCCGAAGGCGGAAAGGGCGGAGACTGTTGAAGGCCAGCGCCCCGCCGTCAACCGCAACAAGCCGAAGTCCGGCCAGAAGTCAGGCTCGCGCGATCATGCCAGGCCCGCTGGCGAGCGCCGTGAGGGGCGCGAGGCGATCTGGACCAATGACGGCTCTGCGCGGGACAACCATGGCGACCATCGCGGCCCCCAGAAGAAGAAGCCGTTCCGCCGCAGGCGGCGCGGCGCCGGCGCCAAGGCCGCCTGAGCGCTTTCATAAAAAACGCGAAAATCGAGCCCCGCTGCGCACAACCGCAGCGGGGCTTTTTTCTTATCGAGCAGCCGGAAACCGGAAAACATTTGCTTTCGCAAGAATTTGTTCACGCGGCGCTTGAACGGGTCTGCTCCTGCCAATAGTTTCGCGTCGAAATGAAAGAAGGATATTCGCGATGCTGGATACGGTGATCGACGCAATCGGAAACACCCCGCTGATCAGGTTGAACAAGGCGTCGGAGATCACCGGCTGTAACATCTACGGCAAGGCGGAGTTTCTCAATCCCGGCCAGTCGGTCAAGGATCGCGCGGCGCTCTACATCATCCGCGACGCCGAGCGGAAAGGGCTCTTGAAACCCGGTGGCGTCATCGTGGAAGGAACGGCCGGCAATACCGGCATCGGCCTTACCATGGTCGCCAAGGCGCTCGGCTATCGCACGGTCATCGTCATTCCGGAAACGCAAAGCCAGGAAAAGAAGGATGCGCTGCGCCTCCTCGGCGCGGAGCTGATCGAAGTGCCGGCCGTTCCCTACAAGAACCCCAACAATTACGTGCGCCTGTCCGGCCGCCTTGCCGAGCAGCTTGCAAAGAGCGAGCCGGCGGGCGCGATCTGGGCCAACCAGTTCGACAACCAGGCGAACCGTCAGGCGCATATCGAAACGACGGCCGAGGAGATATGGCGCGATACGGACGGCAAGGTGGATGGCTTCATCTGCGCCGTCGGCTCGGGCGGCACGCTTGCCGGCGTCGGCATGGGGCTCAAGGCCAGGAACGACAGGATCAGGATCGGTCTCGCCGACCCTTATGGCGCGGCGCTCTATGCCTGGTATACGGGCGGCGAACTGAAGGCCGAGGGAAGCTCGATCACCGAGGGGATCGGGCAGGGACGCGTCACGGCGAACCTCGAAGGCTTCACGCCCGATTACGCCTACCGGATTTCGGATGCCGAAGCTCTGGAGATCGTCTTTGATCTTGTGACGGAGGAGGGGCTTTGCCTCGGCGGTTCCTCGGGAATCAATGTAGCGGGTGCGATCCGGCTGGCACGCGATCTCGGGCCGGGCCACACGATCGTCACGGTGCTCTGCGACTATGGCAACCGCTATCAGTCGAAGATGTTCAATCCCGATTTCCTGCGCGCGAAGGACCTGCCGGTTCCCGGCTGGCTGGAAACGAAGACCGATATTCCCGTTCCCTATGAGGCTGTTTGAACATGGCTTATGAAACGAAAGCGCTTTTTCGCGAGGATGCCTATCTCTCGACGGCGGAGGGAACGGTGGTCGCGATCAATGATCGCGGCGGCATCATTCTCGACAGCACGAATTTCTACGCCACCTCGGGCGGCCAGCCCGGCGATATCGGCCATTTCGAACGGGCCGATGGCTCCGTTATCCAGGTCGCGGCCACGGTGACGGGCGAGACCAAGAACGAGATCATCCATGTTCCGGCCGAGGGGCAGGCCGTCCCGGAAATCGGCGAAAAGCTGGTGTTGCACGTCGACTGGCCCAGACGCTACCGCCTGATGCGGATGCACACGGCCTGTCACCTGCTTTCGGTCGTCTGCCCGTTCCCGATCACTGGCGCGGCTGTGGGCGAAGAGGAAAGCAGGGTGGATTTCGATCTGCCCGATCCGTCATACACCAAGGAGAACGTGACGGAACGGCTGATGGAGATGATCCGGGCCAATTCGCCCGTCTCGACCCGCTGGATCACCGATGAGGAGCTGGCGGCCAATCCGGGGCTGGTGAAATCGAAGAACGTCCGCCCGCCGATGGGCAATGGCCAGATCCGGCTCGTCCTCATCGGCGAAGACGGCGCGATCGATTCGCAGCCCTGCGGCGGCACCCATGTGTCGGAAACGCAGGAGGTGGGCGAAATCCATATCGGCAAGATCGAGAAGAAGGGCAAGGAGAACCGGCGGTTCCGCATCCGTTTCGGCAGCCTGCCTGCAGGAGCGTGACATGAGCAGGAAAAGTCCCTTCGTCGTATCCGCCGACTGGCTGGAAAAGCGCCTGAACGAGCCCGGCCTCTCGATCGTCGACGCCTCCTGGTATCTGCCGGCGCAGAACCGTGATCCGCGTGCCGAATATGACGCCGCGCATATTCCGGGCGCCGTCTTCTTCGATCAGGACAAGGTGGCCGACCATTCCTCGGGCCTGCCGCACACGATTCCGCCGGAGGCGGAATTCGCGCAGGAGGCAAGCAGCATGGGGATCACGGCCCAGGACACGATCGTCGTCTATGATGGTCCGGGCATCTTCACCGCGCCGCGCGTGTGGTGGCTGTTCCGCCTGATGGGGGCGAAGAACGTGTTCGTGCTCGATGGCGGCTTCGACCGCTGGAAGGCGGAGGGCCGGCCCGTCACGGCGGAGGTGACGAAGATCGCGCCTTCGACCTTCATCGCCAAGTGCGACATGCGGCAGGTCGCGAGTTTCCAGAAAATGCGGGCGATCGTCGAGGACGGCTCGGTGCAGATCGCGGATGCGCGCAGCCCCGGCCGTTTCAGCGGCGAGGAGCCGGAGCCGCGTGCGGGCATGCGCTCCGGCCACATGCCGGGCGCGCGCAATGTTCCGGTGATGAGCCTTTCGCAGAATGGCGAGTTGAAGGATCTCGACGCGCTGAAGACGATTTTTGAGCAGGCCGGCATCGATCTTGACAAGCCGGTGGTGACCTCCTGCGGCTCCGGCGTGACGGCGGCAGCGATTACGCTGGCGCTGCAATCGCTCGGCCATGAGGACAATCTGCTCTATGATGGCTCGTGGAGCGAGTGGGGCAGCCGCGCCGATACGCCGGTCGAAACGGGAAAAGCGAAATAGCGATGGCAGACGAGCCGAGGAAACTGACCGCCAGGATCACCCATCTGGAGATGGCGGAGCGCAGCACGGTCTCCGTGCCGACGCCGATCGGCATCCGTCTGGCGATCATGCGGGCGACCGACATTCCCGTTCATTACTACCGCTACCTCTACG
Source organism: Mesorhizobium sp. RMAD-H1 (assembly GCF_014191375.1). Taxonomy (GTDB): domain Bacteria; phylum Pseudomonadota; class Alphaproteobacteria; order Rhizobiales; family Rhizobiaceae; genus Paramesorhizobium. Next base: position 147,570 of record NZ_JACHWN010000010.1, on the reverse strand, counting down.
AGCAGGTCGGCAGGCCGCATCACTGGATGATGCGGCGCAAGCAGAGCGATGCCGAGATTTCGGCGACGATCAATGCCCAGACCACCGAGATCCATGTGCTCTATGCGGATGGCTGCCCGGCGGGCTTTGCCGAACTCGACCTCGCCCGCATGCCTGACGAGGCGGAAATCCTCTATTTCGGCCTGGTGCCGGATTTTCAGGGGCGGGGGCTCGGCAGCTTCTTCCTTGCCGAGGCGATCGCGGCAGCCTGGTCGCACGGGCCGCAGAAGGTGACGATCCACACCAACTCGCTCGACAATCCGCGCGCGCTCCAGCTCTACCAGAAGATGGGCTTCACGCCCGTCGGCTGGTCGGAGGAGGAAGTGGAAGCCTGGGACTAAGCTCCCGATAGGTCGCGATCATTGGCAGCGGCCAGCCGGGGATGCGGATGCACGGTGGCGGACTGATCGCTTTCGTCGAAGACGACGCAATTACGGCCGCGCTGCTTGGCCTGGTAGAGGCATTTGTCCGCCTTGCTCAGCACCTGTGAATTGGATTCGTGCTTTGGCGCCATGGCGGCGCCGATGCTGATGGTCAGCGGGTGTATCTGGTTTGCCGCCGTATAGAAGGACGTGTTCTCCACCTCGGCGCGTATCCGCTCCGCCAGGCGCGACGCGGTCTCGCGCGAGGCGCCGGGCAGGAAGATGCTGAACTCCTCGCCGCCGATCCGCCCGACGATATCGCCCTTGCGGGTGACGTTCTGCAGCGCGAAGGCGATGATCTTGAGCGCGCGGTCGCCGATCGCGTGGCCATACGTGTCGTTGATGCTCTTGAAATGATCGGCGTCGACGACGAGGATCGCGCCTGTCTCGACCCGCGAGCGGCTGATCTTCATGGCGTCGAAGAAGGAGCCGCGATTGAGCAGGCCGGTCATGTGGTCGATGCGGGATTTCGCCTGCAGCTGCTGATGCGCGAGCTTCAGTTCCCGCAGCGCCGCCTTCAGCTTGTGATTCTGCACATAGGTATAGAGCGCGTTGGGAAAGGCGGTGACGGCGGGCAGGATGGCGGTCATGATCAGCGGAAAGGCCGTAATCCCGCCTCCCATCCACCACAGCACGGCGATGCAGACCAGTTCACAAAAGACAATGACGGCCAAGGTCGTCAAAAATGCCTTCAGCAAAGCGGTTTTCATGCTTTCTCGCCCCCAGGATTTCAATTCCGGCGCCGATATAGGCGCCCTTGGGTGAACCCTCCATGAACGGCAAATAAACGGTTTGTTCAGTGTGCGTTAAAAAACAGCATCAAGCGACGTTTTGGCTAAACTCTCGGCATGTCCAAAATTTGGGCAGATAATCCACGGGGCGCATAATAAACGGACAGGGCCCCGCTTCGTTCCGCACATCTTGCAGCCTCCCCCGCTAAAGGCCTTTGAAAACAGGCACAAGCGGTCCCCTCCGGCTTTGGCACGACAGTTGCTTTGCTAACTGGCGTTCAATCAAACCACCATTGGAGATGGAAAAAACATGAGGGGCATGACCGCACGTTTCACGAAATCCCTGGCGGCTGCAGCCATAGCGGCCGGTCTTGCCTGGCCGTCGATGGCGCAGGCCCAGGAAGATACGATCAAGATCGGCATCCTGCATTCGCTTTCCGGCACCATGGCCATTTCGGAGACGACGCTGAAGGATGTGATGCTGATGCTCGTCGAGGAGCAGAACAAGAAGGGCGGCGTGCTCGGCAAGAAGCTCGAAGCGGTCGTCGTGGATCCGGCGTCGGACTGGCCGCTCTTTGCCGAAAAGGCGCGCGACCTGATCTCCAAGGACAAGGTGGCGGCGGTCTTCGGCTGCTGGACGTCCGTATCGCGCAAATCGGTGCTGCCGGTCTTCGAGGAGCTCGACAACATCCTCTTCTATCCCGTGCAGTATGAGGGCGAGGAAAGCCAGCGCAACGTCTTCTACACCGGTGCCGCGCCGAACCAGCAGGCCATTCCCGCCGTCGATTACCTGATGAGCGAGGAGGGCGGTTCGGTGAAGCGCTGGGTGCTCGCCGGCACGGACTATGTGTATCCGCAGACCACCAACAAGATCCTCGAGGCCTATCTCAAGTCCAAGGGCGTGGCCGACGAGGACATCATGATCAATTACACGCCGTTCGGCCATTCCGACTGGCAGACGATCGTCACCGACATCAAGAATTTCGGCTCGGCCGGCAAGAAGACCGCCGTGATCTCGACCATCAATGGCGACGCCAACGTCCCCTTCTACAAGGAACTGGCAAACCAGGGCATCAAGGCCGAGGACATTCCCGTCATCGCCTTCTCCGTCGGCGAGGAGGAGCTCGCGGGCCTCGATACCGGCCCGCTTGTCGGCCATCTGGCGGCGTGGAACTATTTCCAGTCGGTCGATACCGACGCCAATGCCGAGTTCATCGAGACATGGCGCGCTTTCACCAAGAACGACAAGCGGGTGACCAACGACCCGATGGAGGCCCATTACATCGGCTTCAACATGTGGGTAAAGGCGGTGGAGAAGGCCGGCACGACCGATCCCGACAAGGTGATCGACGCGATGATCGGCGTTTCGGTGCCCAACCTCTCTGGCGGCTATTCCGCGATGATGCCGAACCATCACATCACCAAGCCGGTGCTGATCGGCGAAATCCAGGAGGACGGCCAGTTCGAGACCGTCTGGCAGACGCCGGGCCTCGTGCCGGGTGACGAATGGTCCGATTACCTGCCGGAATCCAAGGACCTGATCGCCGATTGGCGCGCGCCGATGTCCTGCGGCAATTTCAACGTCGCAACCGGCAAGTGCGGCGGCAAGGGCATCAACTGAGGCTGACCGGAGCCCTCCCGCCGACCGCGAAGCGAACGGTGGGAGGGCGACATCCCGTTGCTCCTATGGAATTTCACTACGGCTCATAAAGGCTGATCGATGCCCGTTCTTCGTCTTCTTCGCCTGATGTTCCTGCTCGTCATTGTCATGGCAGCGCCGGCGCGTGCCGACGACGCGGCGCTCCGGAGCATGCTCAACGGCCTGGCCGATGCCGACGGGTTCGCGGCCATCGAAAAGATCGTGGGCGAACTCGCGGCGACGGGCGATCCGAAGACGGAACGGGCGCTCGATGCGCTGTCATCCGGCGATCTCTATATGCGCAAGGCGGACAAGACCGTCTTTATCGGCAAGAGGAAAAGCGGCGGCTATCTCCTCTCCGATCCGCTGACCGGCGAGGCCGCCGGCGAAGCCAAGCGGACGGAAGTCGAGAAGATCAAGGTCAACAACACGCTGCGCCGGGTGGTGCGCGATGCGATCGGCGGGCTGACGCTTGCCTCGCCCGATCCGGCGGCGCGGCTCAACGCCGCCGAAACCATCTTCAAGTCAGGCGATCCGCAAGCCATTCCGGCGCTCGACGCGGCGATCGGGCGGGAGACCGACGCGGCCGTCAAGGAGCGGCTGGCGGAGGCGCGGGCCTCCGCGACACTCAAATCCGATGCACCCGTGGCGGAAAAGACCGCGGCCCTCGAAGTCATCGCCGGACGCGGCGACCGCGATTCCCTGTCGCTGCTCAAATCCTATGAGGCGGGTGCGCAGGGCGAGCTCAAGGACGCTTCGACGGCCGCGATCGCCAAGATCGAGCAGAGGCTGGCGCTGTGGGCGGCGGGGCAGAACGTCTGGTACGGCATCTCGCTCGGCTCCGTGCTGCTTCTGGCGGCAGTCGGCCTGGCGATCACCTTCGGCGTGATGGGCGTCATCAACATGGCGCATGGCGAAATGGTGATGATCGGCGCCTACACCACCTTCGTGGTGCAGGACCTGATCCGCCAATACAGCCCCGATCTGTTCGACTGGTCGCTGCCCATTGCCCTGCCGCTCGCCTTCCTGGTCTCGGCAGCCGTCGGCCTCGTCATCGAGCGCGGCATCATCCGCTTTCTCTATGGTCGCCCGCTGGAGACATTGCTGGCGACCTGGGGCGTGTCTCTGGTGCTGCAGCAGGCGGTGCGCAGCATCTTCGGCCCGACCAACCGCGAGGTGGGCAATCCCTCCTGGATGTCGGGCGCCTTCCAGCTCGGCGAACTGACGATCACCTGGAACCGGCTGTGGATCATCGTCTTCGCCCTGGTGGTCTTCGCTCTGCTGCTCTACGCGCTGAACCGCACCGCGCTCGGCCTGCAGATGCGGGCGGTGACGCAGAACCGCCGCATGGCCGCGTCGATGGGCATCCGCACGCCATGGGTCGACGCCATGACCTTTGCGCTTGGCTCAGGCATAGCCGGCGTCGCCGGGGTGGCCTTATCGCAGATCGACAATGTGTCGCCCAATCTCGGACAGGGCTACATCATCGACAGCTTCATGGTGGTGGTGTTCGGCGGTGTCGGCAATCTCTGGGGCACGCTGGTCGGCGCCTTCACGCTCGGCGTGCTCAACAAGTTCCTGGAGCCCTATGCCGGCGCGGTGCTGGGCAAGATCGCCGTGCTGATCCTGATCATCCTGTTCATCCAGAAGCGGCCGCGCGGTCTCTTCGCGCTTAGGGGAAGGGCGGTGGAAGCATGATCACCCGTTTTCTCGCGGGCGGCCTCGAACGCCGCATCAATATCGTGCTCGCGCTTCTCATCGCTGCCGCCGCGGTGGTGCCCATCCTGCATTTGGTGGTTCCGCCATCGAGCCCGCTGCACATGCCGACCCATGTGGTGGCGCTGGTGGGCAAATATCTGACCTATGCGCTCCTGGCGCTGGCGCTCGATCTCGTATGGGGCTTCTGCGGCATTCTCTCCTTGGGGCATGCGGCCTTCTTCGCGCTCGGCGGCTACGCCATGGGCATGTATCTCATGCGCCAGATCGGGGCGCGCGGCGTCTATGGCAATCCGGATCTGCCCGATTTCATGGTGTTCCTCAACTGGAAGGAATTGCCATGGTTCTGGTACGGATTCGACCATTTCTGGTTCGCCATGCTGATGGTGATGGCGGTGCCGGGGCTGCTTGCCTTCGTCTTCGGTTGGTTCGCCTTCCGCTCGCGCGTCACCGGCGTCTATCTCTCCATCATCACGCAGGCGCTGACCTATGCGCTGATGCTCGCCTTCTTCCGCAACAACATGGGCTTCGGCGGCAATAACGGCCTGACCGATTTCAAGGATATCCTCGGCTTCAATATCCAGGCCGATGCGACACGCTCGGCGCTCTTTGCCGCAAGCGCCCTGGCGCTGGCGCTTGGTGTCCTCGTCACTTCGGCGCTGGTCCGCTCCAAATATGGCAAGCTCGTGATCGCGGCGCGTGACGCGGAAAGCCGGATGCGATTCCTCGGCTACAGGCCGGAGAACATCAAGCTCTTCGCTTTCACCCTTTCCGCCGTCATGGCGGGCATCGCCGGAGCGCTCTACGTGCCGCAGGTCGGCATCATCAATCCCGGCGAGTTCGCCCCCGCCAATTCCATCGAGGTGGTGGTCTGGACGGCGGTGGGCGGCCGCGGCACCATCGTCGGCCCGATCATCGGCGCGCTGCTGGTCAATGGCGGCAAGAGCTGGTTCACCGGCGTGCTGCCGGAACTCTGGCTCTTCGCGCTCGGCGCGCTTTTCATCGCCACGACATTGTTCCTGCCCAAAGGCATCGTCGGAACTTGGGAGGAATGGCGCAGGCAAAGGCGGGAGAACGGCGGCGCGGTGGCCATCCTGCCCGCCAAGGCCTCCAATCCCATCGAGAGCCCGGCGGAGTGACCCATGACCATCGGTGAAACAGCGGCGACAAGCATTCTCTATCTCGACGGCGTCTCCGTCTCCTTCGACGGCTTCCGCGCCATCAACAATCTCTCGCTGGTGCTCGAGCCCGGCGAGATGCGCGCCATCATCGGACCGAACGGGGCCGGCAAGACGACGATGATGGATATCATCACCGGCAAGACCCGGCCGGATGCGGGGGAGGTCTTCTTCGACGGCAGGATCGACCTCACCCGGCATGACGAATCCGAGATCGCCCAGCTGGGCATCGGCCGCAAGTTCCAGAAGCCGACGGTCTTCGAAAGCCATACGGTGGAGGACAATCTGGTGCTGGCGCTGGCAGGACCGCGTCAGGCCATCCCGGCATTGTTCCACCGCCAGACGAAAGCGGAGCGCGAGCGCATCGACGAGATCCTCAAGACCATCAGGCTGACCGCCCGGCGCAACGAGCTGGCGGCCGCACTCAGCCACGGCCAGAAGCAATGGCTGGAGATCGGCATGCTGCTCGCCCAGGATCCGAAGCTGCTTCTGGTGGACGAGCCCGTGGCGGGCATGACCGACGCAGAGACCGAGGAAACGGCCCGGCTTCTGCGCGAGATCGCCCAGACCCGCTCGGTCATCGTGGTCGAGCATGACATGCAGTTCGTCCGCGATCTCGGCGTGAAGGTCACCTGCCTGCATGAAGGCAGCGTGCTGGCGGAGGGGTCGCTCGACCAGGTGAGCCGCGATCCCCGCGTCATCGAAGTCTATCTGGGGCGTTGATCGGAGAACCGGAATGCTGAGTGTAGACAACATCTCCCTCTATTACGGCGCGGCACAGGCGCTGCGCGGCGTCTCGATCGAGGTGAAGCCGCAGAGCGTCACCTGCGTGCTGGGACGCAACGGCGTCGGCAAGTCGAGCATGCTGCGCGCCATCGTCGGCCATCAGCCGATCGGATCGGGCTCGATCCGCTTCCAAGGCGCGGCGCTCGACCGCAAGCCCGCCTATGACCGGGCGAGGGCGGGCATCGCCTACGTTCCGCAGGGGCGCGAGATATTTCCGCTGATGTCAGTGAAGGAAAATCTGGCGACCGGCTACGCCGCCGTGAAGCCGGGCGAGCGCAACGTGCCGTCGGAGGTCTTCGAGCTCTTTCCCGTGCTGAAATCGATGCTTGGCCGCCGGGGAGGCGATCTCTCTGGAGGCCAGCAGCAGCAGCTCGCGATCGGGCGGGCCCTGGTGGCGCGGCCGAAGCTGCTCGTGCTGGACGAGCCGACCGAAGGCATCCAGCCCTCCATCATCAAGGATATCGGCCGCGCGATCCGTTACTTGCGCGACCAGAGCGGCCTCGCCATCCTGCTGGTGGAGCAATATCTCGATTTCTGTCGGGAGCTCGCCGATCACGTCTATATCATGGACCGGGGCGAGATCGTCCATTCGGGCGAGGCGGCAAGCCTCGACAGGCCGGGGGTCCGGCGCTTCCTGACTGTCTAGCGCATCGCGCCTTCTTCAATATTCCTGCTGCCATGACCTTGGAGGCGGAACCAAATCGCCGAGCCGACGTTCGAGAGTAAGTTCCCCGGGGCACCGGGGCGGGAGGCGGTTCCACAATCAGAAGAAAGGTATGGCCATGGGCTTCTTTTCAAAAGACATCCATTCGATGGACGACCTCTTCGTCCACACCATGCGGGACATTTACTACGCCGAAAAGCAGATCACCAAGGCACTTCCGGAGATGATGGAAAAGACCACCAACCCGGAACTGAAGATGAACTTCGAGAAGCATTTGGGCGAAACACAGAACCATGTGCGCCGGCTGGAAGAAGCCTTCGAGCTCTATGGCATCGAGGCCAAGGGCGTCGATTGCCCGGCGATCGACGGCATCATCGAGGAGACCAACGAGATCGCGGGCGAGGTCGACGACCCGACGGTGATGGACGCGGCGCTGATTGCCGCCGCTCAGGCCGTGGAGCACTATGAGATCACGCGTTACGGGACGCTGATCGCCTGGGCGAACGAGCTGGGGCGCTCGGATTGCGCCGCGCTTTTCGAGCAGAACCTGGCGGAAGAAAAGGCGACCGACCAGAAGCTCACCGCGCTCGCGGAAGACAACGTCAACCGGAGAGCCGCCTGACACTGGCTCCATACCATTACCGGCATGGTGAACTTCCCGCTTCTCCTGAGGAGAGGCGGGTTTTTCATGGTTTTACGATTCAATACTTGCTGATTATGTAACCAGATCTTCATGACTGGACAGTCTTCTATGGATTTCGTCCAATGAAACTGGCTGTCCGCGATGAAGAACAGGGCAAAAACCGCAGCTATTCTGACCGGCTTCCTTGCACTCATTGCCGTCCTCTATGTCGCCATCGTGGATCGGCAGGAAGATTTCTATTATGCAACGAAGGCCGAGCTGGCGGCGGGCGGGCCGGGAAGCCTGATCCGCAGCGAGCGGATGGACGAGGGGATCGACGGTGCCGAGGCCTGGCGCGTGCTCTACCGCTCGACCGGGCTGAACGGCGAGCCGGTCGCCGTTTCCGGGGTGGTGATCGTTCCGACGGGCGAGGCGCCGTCCGGCGGCTTTCCCGTTGTCGCCTGGGCGCATCCGACCACCGGCATCGCGCAGAAATGCGCGCCTTCGCTGGCGACGGGGATCGCGATGACGATCGCGGGCTTCGACGCATTGGTGAAGCGGGGCTTTGTCGTCGCCGCGACCGATTATCGTGGGCTCGGCACGCCGGGCCCGCATCCCTATCTCGTGGGGCGGAGCGCCGCCCATTCCATCCTCGATTCGGTGAGGGCCGCGGAAGGCGTGGCTCGGACCAGCCGAAAATTCGCGGTCTGGGGCCACTCGCAAGGCGGCCACGCGGCGCTGTGGGCCGGGCAGCTCGCGGCGGAATACGCCCCCGAGTTAACGTCCGTCGGCATCGCCGCCGCGGCTCCGGCGACCCGCCTCGCCACGCTCTTCGAAGACGATCGCGATACGCCGGGCGGAAAGGCCTTTTCGGCCCTGGCGCTTCTTTCCTGGTCCAGGGTTTACGGGCTCGATCCTGCCACGGTGATCGCACCGGGGGCACTGGCGAGCGCGCGGATCATCGGCGAGGAATGCATGACCAACCGCCTTGATCTCCTGATCGACGGCTGGGCGCTGCACGGCCTCGCCGACACCTATCTGCGGGCCGATCCAACCAACACGGCGCCCTGGAGCGCCATCATTGCGGAGAATACGCCGTCCGCGATCGCGCCGGGAGTGCCGGCGCTCATTCTCCAGGGCACGCGCGATCCGGTCGTCCTGCCCGCAGTGACGCGCGGCTTCGCCCGCGGCCTTTGCCGGGCGGGTACGCCGGTCATGCTGTTGGAAATGAATGCGGATCACCTCTCCGTCGCAGCGTTAGGCGCGGACCTGGCGGTCAAATGGATGGCCGACAGATTCTCGGGCAATCCGCTTGCCAGTGATTGTCCTGTGCTCGGGGAGTGAACCTTCACCGGTGCCGTGGCCGGGCAGCGAGGCCGCCCAGGGCCAGACCTAGCGCCAGGGCGCCGAAAGCGGCGGCAACCGAACGCTTCGGCAGGGCCAGTTCCCAGCCTGGCGTCAGGCGCTTCGGCATCAGGAGATAATCCACCGCCGCTGCTATGGCCGCCATCACGGAGGCGTCGCGCAGCATGGCCGGCGCGTCGCGGGGAGGGCGCCTGGCGAGCCAGGCACCGAAGGGCAGGCCCCAGAACATGGCGGACAATTGATTGGTCAGCAGGCCGAGCAGCGTATGCCGCATGTCGGCCTCCTCCATCGCGCCGGCTTCCTCGCCCCAGACCCAGTGGCTCGTCGCATTGGCCGGTTGCCATGGGCTGCGGCCTTCCAGCCGGGCGAGCAGCATGAGCGCGGCTGTCGTCGTCAGCCCCGCGGCGGTGCCGCAGCACAGCGCATAGCGCATGGTCCGCATCTCATTCACCCGCCATTCGCGATCTTCTTGATCGCTGCCTCATGTTTCTCAAGCGTCGGAAGGGTTTCGGAGGCGAATTTTGCCAGCTCACCCTTTTCTCTGGAATAGGCCTTGAACAGCGCCACGGCCTCCTCGTGGGCCTGAACCTGCATGGCGACGTAACGTTTGTCGAAAGCGTCGTCGCCTGCGCCCTTGAGTTCGGTGAGCATCGTCTCGTGCCGCTCGTCCAGCTTCGGCGCGGCGAGCGTGACGCCGTCGGCTTTCGCCGCCTCCATCATCTTCTTGCCCGCCGCCGTGTGATCATCGACCATCATGCGGGCGAAGGACTGCACGGCTTCGGTTTTCGACTTCTCAAGGGCGAGCTTGCTCGATTCGATTTCGAATTCATTCGAGGCGGCTGCCGTGGTCGCGAATTTTTCCGCCGACATGCCTTTCACAGGCTCCGCCTGGCTGGTGCTCTTCGTGCTGCTCTCCGCCAGGGCAGGTGCGGGGCCGAGGGCCGTTGCCGCCGTCGCGGCCAGCACTGCGGAAGCGAAAATCGCGGATTTCATCGGAATGCTCCTTCTTTCTCAGAGATAGCGGGCGCGGGGCGCTCGAAGCCACTCCAACGCCCGAAATCACCGCGTGTTCCCTCCGGCTTCGATCGAACCCATTTCATGCGCACTGTCAGTCGCCGGGGCCTACAAATTTTTGGAATGCTCCTTCACCAGGCCGTAGTGGATGGTCTGAAGCCGGATCTTGCCGTCCTCGATGACGAAGCTGTCGGCGCCCTCAACCGCATCGAAACGAGAGGACTTTGCACGCCAGATCAGAAGAGCGAAGTTTCCCCGGACCTGTTTGGCCACATATTCGAAATGTCCATCGGGAAGCTGTTCTCGCAGCCTGCGTGCCGAGTAGCGGATGGCGTCATGGCCCTGCAGATTGGAGTTCGAGGTCAGGAGAACGACCTCTTCGGCATAATTCCGCTTCAGATCCTCGTCCAGCTTTCCTTCCCGCCGGAGGTTCAAATGGTCTTCAAATACCTCTTCCGTGGAACGGTTCATTGCTCTCCTGTCGATTTGGGCTCTCCTGTCGATTGGCGATGTAAGCACTTTTTCGAACGCCGCGTTCGATCGATTGTTCCTGCAGGAATGCATTAGGGAGAAACTTCAGGGAACAATCCCGTTCGCGCGGGTGTTCGACTGGTGGAAATCGCAGAAACAGGGAGAAAGAGAATGGGTGACGAAACACGCACGCCACAGAAGGACCCGGCGGAAGGATCGCGCAAGGTGGTGGAGCATGAGCTTGAGCGGCAGCAAAAACAGGCTGAGGAAGAGGGCGGCGGCCGCAAATCTCAGAAGAAGCCGGATGAGGACAAATCCTGACGATTGCCTGCTCGGCTACGGCACAGAATCAGAGCGTGCACGCGAGCCGTCAATGATCCCGAAATGATCGATAAAGCTGTTTTTGCCGATCAGATAGCCCGTCCAATATAGTATATGCCAATAAACATTATGAAAATTATCAGGATTGTGCTGATGAAAAAGGTATTTTTTGCAAATTCTGTCATGGATATTTCATCCGGTTGCTGATTCACGTTAGTTATTGAATTCTATACATTCGTATATTCTCCATCAATACTCTCATGGGAAAAAGCAGGGTTTTCTTTCCACCGTTCTGTCGTGCCGGTCTTCACCTCGCGCGGCGAGAGCGACCGGATGATTTGATCAGGCACAATGTGATATACCGGCGCATCGGTAGCGGCAGGCGTTGTCGCGAAGCGTTTTCTAGAGGTTTTTGATGCTGAAGAATATTGATCCCGCCCTCAATGCGGATGTGCTCCATGCGCTGCGCTCGATGGGCCATGGCGACACGCTCGTCGTCACCGACACGAATTTTCCTTCCGATGCGATCGCGCGGCAGACCCGGCTGGGAAAGCTGCTGCGCATCGACAATGTCTCCGCCGCCCGCGCAATGAAGGCCATCCTGTCGGTGCTGCCGCTCGACACGCCGCTGCAGCCATCGGTCGGCCGCATGGAAGTCATGGGCGCGCCGGACGAGATCCCGCCGGTGCAGCGGGAAGTACAGGCGGAGGTCGATCAGGCCGAGGGGACGAGCGCGCCGATGTACGGCATCGAGCGCTTTGCCTTTTATGAGGAGGCGAAGAAGGCCTATTGCGTGATCACGACGGGGGAAACCCGGTTCTATGGCTGCTTCCTGCTCACCAAGGGCGTGATTCCGCCGGTAGGCGGTTGAGGCTGGCAAGCCCCTGCCGACTGGCGATCAGAAGAAAAAATACCAGATCAGGATCACCACCACGAGCGGGACGCCCATCATCCATAGAATTGCTGCACGAAGCATGGCTTTCTCCTCTGTCTGTGGGAGCACAACGTGCCGTTGGGGACTTTCGTTCCCGGCAGTGCGATCTCCGCAGACGAATTGAAAAAAGCCCCGAGCACGGTTGAAAACGCTCAGGCAGAAACCGCATTTTTCAGATGATTGAGAAAAAAGGTGGCTCCCCGGGCCGGAGCGCAATGGAATATACTAAGCGATTGAATTTGCTGTGACAGACACTCGGCGCTTGACTGTTGCCTCTTAAAATGTCCAACATTTGTCCAACAAAATGTCCAACAAGGCGGGGGCAAATGGCGGATTATCTCACCAAGAGGAGGGGCTTTTGGCACTTTGCGCGGCGGGTGCCGAAAGAGTTTGCCCAGATCGATAATCGCGGAATTGTGAAGGAAACGACGAAGATTCGAATCGTGGATGATCCGCGGGGCATCCGTGCCGGAAAGATTGCCGAGGGGCTGAATGCGGCCCTCGAACAATACTGGCATGCCATGGTCGAGGGAAAAGCCGCCGAGGCTCGCCAGCGATATGACACGGCACGGAAACGGGCGCGCGCGCTCGGCTTTGACTATGTAGAAGCGGCGGAACTGGCTGCGGAAAGGTCCGCGTCAGAGATCGTAGCGAGGTTCGAACAACTGATGTCTCGCAACGCGCTTGACAGCGAATCGGAGGTTGCCGCCGTACTTGGTGGTGAAAGTCCACCGGAAATCCTTATCTCCGAAATGTTCGGTGAATTCAGGACATTGCAGCGGGCTTCTTTATCCGATTTCTCAGTCAATCAGCTCCGTAAGTGGGAAAACCCTAGGAAGCGGGCGGTGAACAACCTGATTACCGTCGTCGGCGACAAAGCGCTGCACCGGTTGACGCGCGCGGATGGCCTCGATTTCCGCACCTGGTGGCAGGACCGTGTCCTCGAGGAGGGCTTGCAAATCGACACCGCGAACAAGGATATCGGCCACCTCAACAACATGCTGACTGGGATCGACGAGGCGCACCATCTCGGTCTGCAGCCCGTGTTCGCCGATCTCCGCATTCGCGGCGGTGGAAACGGCAGCCGGTCGCCGTTCGATCCGGCTTTTGTCCAGAATAGGATTTTGAAGGAGGGCGCGCTCGACGAACTGAATGAGGAGGCTCGGCACGTACTTTACCTGATGGTCGAAACCGGCTTGCGGATCTCGGAGGCCTGTAATCTCACGGCTGAATCAATCATCCTCAAGGCGAAGATTCCACATGTGAAAGTAAGGCCGGAAGGCCGGCGGATGAAAACACCTCAGTCGGAACGGGAAATTCCGCTGGTTGGGGTTTCTCTCATGGCTTTGTCGGAACATCCGGAGGGCTTCCCGCGCTACCGCGACCGTGCCGATTCACTATCGGCGATCCTCAACAAGGTGATGGGTTCGAACAAGATGCGCCCGACCGACAAGCATTCGGCCTATTCGCTGCGACATACATTCGAGGATCGGCTGACCGCCGTCGAGGCTCCGGAAAAGCTGATAGCCGCGCTGATGGGGCACAAATACTCCCGGCCCAAATACGGTGCCGGCCCAAGCCTGGAGCAGAAGGAAAAATGGCTGAAGGCGATCGCCTTCAAGCCGCCGGCGAGGATATAGAGACCGGGCGCTTGCCGGCGGGTAGGGCGTTAATTTCGAGATAGCGACATGCGCGGGACACGGGGTCTCCTTTAGCCCGCAGCTCGGCGAGTTCGCTTTCCAGGCGTTCGAAGAGCGGCGCATAAACAGCCCCATGCCGCGCCACGACATAGGCCGCCGCCATCAAGCAGCGCTCCAGGCGCTCCTCGGAGATTTCGGGATCTGTCGGGCGCGGAGGCAATTAATTGTCTCCCCGCTGTGCATCAAGATTCTTAAGCGTGGTGTATCCCTTAGCGGTGGGGCATCCCTTTCGAAGGTTCAAGAAACCACTCTCAGCCAAAAAAGCGGCCGCCGCATTCAGGGCAGCACCTGGCGTTAGATCGTCCACGGTGCCATTACTAAAAGCATTCAAAACTTTCAGTTCAAATTCGCTAAGTCTAAGCATCGCCACCTCCTGCCGTGGGGGCGGCGGGGCGCGGCATCCAGTGCGTGGCGCGCCAGTTCAGCTCGCGACCATTATACGAGCCGCTGTTCCGCCACCCGCTATAGTCTGGTCTCTCCTCGTACCATGCGTCCGTGAGGCGGCGCCCTTCGGTTGTTGGGTTGGAGAAAAGCGCCTGCCGCTCGGGGATAGGCTCAAGCCAGATATCCACCCGAAGGCGATCGCGAGACGTGCCTTGCGGCACGGTCTCGATTGGTTGCCACCCGCTCGGCACCTCCAGGGGCTGCACCGGCCCGCTCGGCTGCGAGGCGAAATCCTTGAGAGCAAAATCACGCTCTGCTCCCTTGTCATGGTCATGGGCGGTAAGCAGCCACTGGGCGTCCGGGTGCCACTTGGTGGATCCGTACCAGACACGGAGCGGTGTTATTGAGCGCAGAGAGACTTCGTCTCGCCAATTTCGATAGAGAAGCTGCACTGGCTCCCCGCTCGGCTGCGGGGCGGGGTGGGCTCTCATGGCAGCAATGGCCGCGCGGAATAGTTTAGGAGCATGCCAGTCCGGCTTGTAAATGACCGTGTCGGGGCCGGGATAGTTCTTCCGGAACCAATCGGCGAAGCGCGCTTCGGCGGTTGCCTTCTCCCGATCAGCCTCGCCTGCCGTGGGGGCGTCGGAGTTCAAGACGGGGGTTCGGGGCTTCTCCGGCTCATATGGGTAAGTCGAAATTGGGCCGTCGCTCGGTTCGCCGTTTTCAAGATCAACGACCGGTGATCCCTCGAGGCAGGCCGCATGGCACATGCCCATTTCTATATCGGTGGCGCATAGGTCGCCAGCCGTGAATGGCACATCACAAATCGGGCAGCTTTCAATTTCGGCTTCATTCGCCAGCACACGAAGTGCGACCGCTAGCTGGAAACAAGTCTCGGCACTCACCTCCTTCTTGGTCGCTTGTGCCCACCAGCTCATATCCTTGGCAAAGCTGAAGTTCTCCGCGAAGGCTGCGGCATTCAACAGAGCTTGGCGGCGCGAATGTGACTGCGCCTTCGCAATCCCGTCGAGCATGCTCTTCATGCTGTAGCGGGGGCGATGGTCAGGATCGATCTCCGTCATCACGCACCTGCCAGTCTGATCAGCATCAGGAGGGCGGCGGCGTTGCTGGCGAGGCAGATGGCAAGCATCAGCCCATGCGTGTGTGCGCCGGGGAGGGGTGGCAGGTCCGCCATGAAGGGATTGAGGTCCGGTGCGGGGCCGGAAGGGGAAATGGTCCGCCGCATGTCAGATTCTCCGGATTGAGCGGCGGCGGGCAAGCTCCGCTGCCTGGCGGCCGATCCGGCGCACGAGATCGGGGCTATAGCCGCGCGGAGCAAGCGTCTCCGGCGTGATGTTCTCGTCGGCAAATGCCATTTCACGCATCGTGTCGGAAAGGCACTCGATTACGCTCCTGCGGGGTGCGGAGCGCGGCTCATCGGATTTAGGTGCAAACTTGATCATGATGTCTCCTTCGCCGGAAATCCGCGAAAAGAGACCGCGCCTCACGCATTACCTTGTCCGGCGCGGTCAGCTTCCGGGGGTGGGCGTCAGGAATATGCATAACGCATATAACGCGGTCAACAGGAAAATGCATTTCGCATATCAAGCTGATTAGCGCAATGAATGGACAATGATTTTTTGTATCACTTTTATTATTGCAATCTCGATTAAATGTGATACAAAAAATGCATGAAGATCGTATGGGACGAACCGAAACGCATAGCCAACGTCGCGAAGCACGGCCTCGATTTTGCCGAGCTGACGATCAATTTCTTCGAGGGTGCAATCGTTGTGCCAGCGAAAGAAGGACGGCAAATGGCAATTGGCGAGTTCAACGGTCAGATCGTTATCGCCGTCATCTTCAGAAAGCTTGGGATGGAAGCGGTATCGGTGATCTCCATGCGCCGTGCGAGCGAGAAGGAGAAGGAGAGATACCATGGCTAAGAAATGGCCCACCTTCGAGACGAAGGACCTGGTCGACACTCCCGACGACGCGGAATTGATGCGCCGCTGGAAGAAGTACGACCGGGAAATGAAGGCGCTGATCGCCACCGGTACTGTCTATCAGGATGATGACGGCTGGTGGCACGACAAGGCGACGGGCGAGCTCATCGGTCCGGATCCGGAGATTGAACGTCCGGGAACCGATGAGGAACTTGCACAGGCCAAGCCGCTTCGCGAAGCGCACCCTGATCTGTATGAGGGTATCCAGCGCGCGCGCGGCCGGCCGCCGGTAGAAAATCGCAAACAGCAGGTGTCACTGCGGCTGTCACCCGACGTGCTGGCGAAGCTCAAGGCGAGTGGAAAGGGCTGGCAAAGTCGGGTGGATGAAATTTTGCGCAAGGCCGTGGGGCTGTAAGTCGGCCCTCGGCACCATTTCAAAAGCGCTACGCGATCTTCACGTCTTTGATGCCGTGATCAGGGTTGCGCTTGATGAATTTCCTTGCTGCGCGTCGTGGCACGATATTGGTGATCAGCGCAAAATATCGGACTGGAACGTCCCTCATTGTCGGGGCGTTTGCGCTTTCCAGATCGAATAGGCCAGGACCCCGACCCGGGAACGGGATCTTTACGAGCACCCGATCGTCTTCAAGCCAGCACACGCACGGCTCACCCATGTGGTCTTCATTGGGCGGCTGTTTTTCGTCGTAAGTGATGATCCAGCCATCATTCGCGATTCCCCGCATCGAATCCCCCTTTACCTCCAATGCTTCTGTCGTGGGAGTCGAATTTACTGGGGCAGTTATTTCGCCAAAGTTACTATCACCGGTGGCAAACAGGACAGTCCCGTCAGGGCCGGCCCCCGCCATTCCGGTGATTGGGACGGTCTTCGGCTTGTTGTCGTCTGGACCGATTCCTTCGCCTGTAAGTAGCCACCCTTCGCTCACCCGAAAGGCTTGAGCATATTTTGCGGCCGCTCGCGTGATTCCCCTTATGCCTTGCTCGTGCTGGATGTACGTTTCGTACACCCAGCCGAAGTAGATGGCGGCCTCCTTGGGGGTCGCGAAGCCTCTAGCCTCTCTAGCGGCCTGCAGGCGCTTTGCGGGTTCAGGGCGATCATCATAGGTCATAATGCAAAATGCATGTTCTCGATATGCATTTCGACTTGACGAGTCGATATGCGTTTTGCATACACTGCGGCATGAGCACGATCGACGTCCGCCAAATCCGTATCAAACACCGCCTGACCCAGAAGGGGCTCGCGCAGCTTTTGGGTGTGAATACCTCCACCGTCTGGCGGTGGGAGAATGGCGGTGCCCCTAGCGGGCCTGCGCGTGCATTTCTTCTCTACCTTCAAGGGACATCTCCCATTTCGGTGCCGTCACAGATTTCCGATGTTCCTGGCGGTTATGAGCAGGATGGAGCAGCGGTAGCTCACCGGGTTCATACCCCGGAGGTCGCGGGTTCGATTCCCGCTCCTGCAACCAGTTTGCAATCGCCCGGTCTCCTCCCTGCGGGCGAAGCCGGGGCGCGGCTTATGGGCATTGAGCGCGCCCCGGCAACCTTTCAGCGCGAAAGCGCAAAAGCCGGAGAGACGGCACCATGATTTCATCGCTCGCATCCTTGTTTAGGCGTTTGGCCTGTGGGCCACCTGTTGAGTTGATGGCCTAGCTGTAACGGCCGGGCCGCCTCGTTTCACCGAATCCTTTGACGAACTTTTTTCCTTGAAAATCTCAGGGAGGGCTTAGTGCGCACAATTTCCGAGCCGGAACGCCGGACACTGAAGGCTGCGACGGGCGGGGCTTATGAGCTTGCCGGCGGCATTTCCCGCATTCTCGACTTCACGCGGGTCTCGACCTCGCCGCTGTCAAAGTATGCGTCCTTCGGCGAGGAGCATGCCGAAAGCTTCGCGCCGATCGACGTGGCGATCGAGATCGACCGGCGCGCAAAGTCGCCCGTTATCGTCAAGGAAATGGCGGCGCTTCTGGGCTATCAGCTCACGCCGGTTACCGCCCAAGCCGCAGACAAGACGCCTCTGACGGAAATGGACGCGCACCGGGTGCTTTCGGAAACGATGGACCTTTCGCGCGCCATCCTCGATGCGCTGCTTGATGGGCGGATCGATGCCCTGGAGCGCAAGACCATCGCCCGCGAGGCGCGCGAGACGATGCGCGCCATCGAAAGCGTGCTGGCAAGGATCGAGGTGCAGGCATGAACCTCGACCGCACCATCAAATACATGATCGTTGACGGTGATGCCGGCGTGATTTGCTGGCGCCGTCCTTTCAGCCGCTATGGCTGCGAGCGCTCGCGCCGGGTGCTGGCCCGCTTCCCCGATAGAGCCGACGCTTTCGCCCGCGCCACCATAGAGGCCGGATCACGGAAGCGCACCGGAAAGGCGGTGCGCCATGGATGAGATCGCGAGCGATGTGCAGTCCGTCGCGACCGGGCAGCTTCGCGCCTTCATCGAGCGCATCGAGCGGCTTGAGGAAGAAAAGAAGACGATCGCGGAGGACATCAAGGAAGTCTATGCGGAACTGAAGGGCACCGGGTTCGACACCAAGGCTGTCCGCGCGATCATCCGCCTCCGCAAGCAACCCGAACACGAGCGCCAGGAAGAGCAGGCAATCTTGCAGCTCTACATGGACGCGCTCGGCATGGCGTGAGGTGCGGCATGTCCCCGGAAGCCAACCTCATACAGGACTGGATCAACCGCCATGGCGGCCCGCGCCGGTTTGAGCCCGGCGTGCGCGCCAGCTTCTACCACGCGCGCGACTATCTCGAAAAATTCGGTATCCGCCTGCATCTGCATGACGGCCGGTGCCGGATTCTGGACGGCAAGCGCTGGAGGCGCCTCAGCTGGCCGGAAGTGGTGAAGCTGGTCGATCAGCACCGGATCGCCGAGGGGCTGGAGCCGCTGAAGCCGAAGGCGGTGCGCCAATGACCAGGCGCCCCCGGATCCGCAGTCTCGATATTCTCGCCGCGATCACGATTGCGCTTTTGGCGGCGTCTCCCTTCTTCATCGTCGTCTACCTGGCGGAGGGGCGCTGATGTCCTATCCGCCTCATCCGCTTGCCGAACTTTTCCCGATGATTCCCGAAGCGGATCGCAGGCTGCTGGCGGATGATATCGTTACCTTCGGCCAGCGCGACCCGATTATCCTCCTGGATGGCATGGTGCTCGACGGGCGCAACCGGCAATGGGCTTGCGCCTTCGCCCAGATCGAGCCCGTATATGAAGAATATGCGGGTGACGATCCGCTCAATTTCGTCCTGTCGAAGAACCTGCACCGTCGTCATCTGACGGAAAGCCAGCGCGCGCTTATCGCGGCATCCATTGTCGATTGGGAGCGGGGCCTTAACCAGAATACTGCCGGGTCCGCAAATTTGCAGACCCGGCGCGCGGCGGAAAAGCTCTCGATTTCGGAACGGGCTGTCGAGTCCGCCAAGCGAATCCATGAAAAGGGCGCGCCGGAACTGATTGAGGCGATCCGCTCGGGAAAGGTTTCGGTCCATGCAGGCGAGGCGCTTTCCGAACTGCAGCACGCCGAGCAGGCGAGGGTGGTTCGCGCGGAAAAGAAGGCCATTGTTGCCAAGGCCAAGGAAATTCGCGCCGAGCAACAGCAGGTCAGGCACGCCGTGCGGCTGACGACGATGCAGCTTGTCGCCGACAAGGGACGGGAGACCGCCCCCGGGAAGATCGAGCGGCTCTATCCAATCATCTATGCCGATCCGCCATGGCAGTTCGGTGTCCGGTCAGAAGTGACGGGCCGTGAAAAGAGCGCCGAGAATCATTACCCGACAATGCCGACCGACGAAATCTGCGGGCTGCTCGCCCGGATCGGCTCGCCGATCATGGATGACGGGGTGCTTTTCCTCTGGGCGACAAACCCGATGCTGCCGCAGGCGCTTCGCGTCATGCAGGCTTGGGGCTTTACCTATGTTCATCACTGGATTTGGGACAAGGAAGTTGCCGGCACCGGCTATTGGGGCCGCGACCGGCACGAGATGCTGCTGATCGGCAAGCGCGGCAACCCACCCGCGCCACTGCCCGGCACCCAGCCTGAAACGGTCTATCGCGAACGCAAGGGCAAGCACTCCGCCAAGCCGGCGTTCTTCGCCGAGCAGATCGAGCGGCTTTATCCGGGTGTACCGAAACTGGAGCTTTTCTGTCGTAGCCCATGTCCGGGCTGGGATGCCTGGGGCTATGAGGCGCAAGGCGGGGAGGGGGCGGCCTCTGCAACGCCACTTTCTCAGGCCGAAGTCTTCGACCTTGCCTGCCTGGCTAACATTCGCGACGGGATGCCTTTCGAGGGACCGGCGCTCGATGGCGCGATAGCCTTGGGGTATGTGGCGGGTGATCCTCCGGCCCTGACTGACGCTGGCAATGCACATTTGGCAGATCTTGAGCGGAGGGTGCGGGGATGACTTCTCCTTTCCGTCCTCTCTTGCGCTGGCATGGCGGCAAGTGGATGCTTGCGCCCTGGATTATCTCCCATTTCCCGCCGCACCGGATCTATGTCGAGCCCTATGGGGGGGCAGGCTCGGTGCTCATGCGTAAGCCCCGGAGCTATGCCGAGGTCTGGAACGATCTCGATGGCGATGTCGTCAATCTTTTCCGCGTCCTGCGGTTGCCGGATGCGGCGGAGCTCGTCCGGCTGCTGCGCTTGACGCCGTTCGCGCGCGATGAATTCGACGCTGCCTATCAGCCATGCGATTGCCCGGTCGAGCGGGCGCGGCGGCTCGTGATCCGTTCATTTATGGGTTTCGGCTCGAATGGTCACAACCGCGTCACCGGCTTTCGTGCCAATTCCTCCAGGTCAGGTACGACGCCGGCGCATGATTGGCGCAACTATCCGGATTCGCTCGAAATTGTCATCGAGCGGCTTCACGGGGTGACAATCGAGAACCGGGACGCAAAGGCCGTCATGGCGCAACATGACAGCCCGGAAACGCTGCACTATGTCGATCCGCCCTATGTGCTCTCGACGCGCTCCGATCCATTGAAGGATTACGCGCATGAGATGAGCGATGAGGATCATGCCGATTTGCTGGAGATGCTGCGCTCCCTGTCCGGCATGGTCGTTCTCTCTGGATACCCTTGCGAACTTTACGACGACGCGCTTGCCGGGTGGCACCGCATCGAGCGCGAGGCGCTGGCCGATGGTGCGGCCAAGCGCATGGAAGTCCTCTGGATCAATGCCGCCTGCTGGAACGCGCTGCATGCCGTTTCGCGCGACCTGTTTGCTGAGCATCCGCCGCACGGCGCGCTCGCCGTTTCGGGCGCACTTCAATCAAAGGAGATCACGACATGCATATCCAGATGACCGCAGGTCACCTGCGTGCTGCCTTGAGCAGTTTTGGCAGGATTGTCGAGCGCCGCTGCACGGTTCCCATCCTCACGGGCGTGAAATTCTCCGGCAATCGGCTCGTCGGCACCAATATTGACATAGAGGCGTCCTGCACGATCCCGACCATTGGACAGCCGAAGGGGGAGGCTGTTGTTGATTATTTCGCCCTCTCATCGCTCGCTGCACATATCGACGGTGCGGAGGAGGTGACGCTCTCAGAAGAGAAGGGTCTCGCGACGTTCACCTTCAACGGGTCCGAATACCGGATGCCATCCTTTCCGGCCAATGACTTTCCGGACTTCGGAACGGTGAAGGGAGTGCGCGCCGAAACCGGAAATCTCGGGTTTGTCGCCGCGATGAGGCGAATCCGCTTCGCGATTTCGACGGAGGAGATCCGCTATTATCTCAATGGCGCGGCCATCGTGAACGGCCGCGATGGAAGGCCCATGCTGGTCGCGACCGATGGTCACCGGCTGGCGATGATGCCGATCGACGGCGTGCCGGCTGACTGGTTCGGCGCGATCATTCCTATCGGCGCCGTCAATCACCTTGTCATGCGCGGGCACGAGCCGATATCGATAGCGATCGATTTGGAACAGCGCCGTGCGCGGTTTTATCTGCCAGGTCATCAGATGTCGGCCAAGCTGATCGATGGCGCCTATCCCGAGGTCAATCGCGTGATCCCGGTCGATGCTAGGCCGGTATTTGCGGTGGATCGCGCGGGGCTGCTTCGCGTCCTGAGGCGGCTACGCTCCTTTAGCGAGGGATGGCGCGAAGGCGTCAAGCTCATCGGCACATCAGAAGGACTGCGGCTTGAAATCGCTCAATCGGAGCGTAGTGCCGTCGAGCATATCAGCTGGGGGGGGGCATGCTTTTGCAGGGCCGTTCGAGGTCGGATACAATGCCCGCTATCTGATCTCAGCTCTATCAGCCCTGACCGGCGAAACGGTTATATTCGCGACCGCGCACCCAGAAGCCTTCAACGGCTCGCCTACCGTCATCACGTCGGAAAACGACCCTCTTCGCATCGTCCAGATGCCGATGCGCGCGTGAGGCGATCGTGAACATCTCTCGCCCCTCATTTTCGCCCGCCATGCTCCGGCTCTTCCTGAGAGCCCGCGCCGAGTTTCGGATTGTCGCTGTCGGTACGCCGGATCGGCGTGCGCCGATAGTGCGCGCCGTCAAGGCGGAGATCCGCAAGCGGGCGCGGGTGACGCATGGCGCGCTCGATCTCGCCTGGATGGGGCGGCTCAACAATCCTGATGATCGTGTTCGCATCTGGGGCGCCCTCGGCATTGTGCCGGCCGACTACGGCGTGACGCTGACACATGGCGGGCAGGAGCCTTCGGAGGTTACCAATGGCTGAGATCGCCCATAACCGTTTTGCCGGGGCCGTCGCTGAGAGGCTGGCGGCGCTGCAGGTTTGCTCCTTCCGGCACGCCATCGAGAAATGGCCGCATCTCAACACGGCGATGCTTTCGCGCGCCTGCAACGGCCGAACGCTTTCGGCTGGCAACTACCTGCTGCTGTGCCGCTATCTGGGGCTCGACCCTTTCGAATTCCTCATCGAGGAAAAGCGGCCTCGCATCACCATGAAATCCATTCTGAATCAAGCTGTTACAGCATCCGTTACACGGGAAACCTAGGGGGAAACGTGAGTAGGGACAACGTCAATCATCCCGATCATTACACCGGCCATCCTTCGGGCATCGAGTGCATCACGATCGTCGAGCACATGGGATTCTGCCTGGGCAACGCGATCAAATACATCTGGCGCGCCGACCTGAAAGGCAACGCCGTCGAGGACCTGAAAAAGGCGCGATGGTATCTCGACCGGGAAATTAAGAAGCGGGAACGCGGCCAATGACGCGGACGCTTACCCGGCAACATATCCGGCTGCGCGAAACGCTCTCGCCCGTCGAGGCACATGTCTGCGACGGCCTCGCCATCGTGGCGCGCGATCTGCCCGACGAGGCGGCGACAGCGGAGGCCATGCAGAGATGGCTCGACGGTGACCGGAGCGACGAACCGCCGGGGCAACTCATCCGGCGCGGCTTTGCCCTGGCACATGCCAGCAGCGGGTATCTGCTGACGCCGGCAGGATGGCTGCTGCCTGATTTCGACGCCGCCCGGCGGTGTGTGCGGCTGCTCCTCGATCGGTTCGGCGGCATGTTCGGGCGCGACGTGCGCTCGATCCAGACGCTCGGCAGCGCCGTCATCGAGGCGCACCGGCAGTGCGATGCCTGGACCGGGCGGCATGACCAAATCCGGCGCCTCGGCGCGTCAATCAACGAAGCGGAATATCAGCGGCGGCTCGCAGCATTGCGCGCGCAAAGGCCGCTCGACGCCCGCGACCATCAGGGACTGGAGGCGGCGGAGTGACCAACTCAAAGCTTGTGCTCATGTACGTGGACTCTACCGGCAGCCCGGTATGCAATGTGCAGTGTGTGACCATCTGTGTTGGCCACATCAATTTCAGGCAAAAGCCAGAACCTTGCGCGTTCAGGCGGTCGGCTTCGATCTACCCAAGCATCAATGACCACGGGCACAACGAGCCTTCGGTCTCGATCTGGGCTGTGCACCCAACCCTTATCGACACGAGAGTTTACAGCGACCCGGAAGATTTTGAACGGAAACACATCATCTCGTGTGTCGACGCGCATGCCCACGATCTCGATTGGGACGTTCTTTATATTATCAACCATTACGAGCCTCCCCCCGCGAACATCGGTCAGCTCAACAGAAGAAATGATTGGTTGGCCAGCTCCAATGAGAAAGTCGGTCTGCTTTCGCTGCTCTTTCAGCTGGCGGAGGAGTACGAATATCGTGGCTGCAGCGAAAATTGCTGCCGCCCAACCACTCGTTGCCCCAATCCAGTCTCGGAGGCAATTTGTTTCCGTCCCGCTACACCAATCAGTTCGCACAATGGCAAAATCCAAAAGCCAAAGAGCAACGAATGCTCCCATCCCCGCCGCCGCAACGCACGCGACTATGTGGCTCCCGCTTTCCCTAAACATAGACGAATTGCCCCTGCTTTCGGGCGCCTGAATAGCACGATTGAAACAAGATTGGCGAGGGCCGCATCCCCTGCATCCGGCACGCGGGGGGATCGCGCCTGGTCGCGCGTGCATCGCATGCCTCCGGGTCCGGATCGGGCGAAAGAGCGATCACGCTTCTTTCCAAGCATTGCCGAGGCTATGGCCGATCAGTGGGGCGCCTACGCCGCATCAGCATTGAGGGAGGCGGCGGAGTGAATATTCAGCCTTTTCTCTTTGGTGACGGATGGATTGAGGTTCGCGACGGCAATGACACGGGCCGTGCGCTTTTCGATCGTCACTACTCTCGATACCGGTATGCAGACGGCAGAAAGCCAAAACTCTATGTCGGCCCTGGCGAGAAAATGGTGCTCCTCACCGGCTGCGCGCAGGCGCTCTTCGTTTGGCGGAAATTCAAAACGATGGACCGCCAGGCCGGGGTAAACTGCGCGATTTTCCGAAACGAGGGGGCCGGACTTTCTTCGGAATTGATCAGTGCGGCCGACCATCTGGCAGACCAGAGATGGGCCGGAGTGCGCCACTATACCTACGTCAATCCCTTCAAGATTCGAGGAAGCAATCCCGGATGTTGCTTTAAAAGAGCCGGCTGGCGATTCTGCGGCTTGACCAAGCGCGGTCTGCACATTCTGGAGCGCACAGGGCCGGAGGTGCGCCAATGAGCTGGCAGGCAACCGCATGGGTGGCGACTGTCGAGGCGGGCGGCGCGAGCGGCAAGTTGCTACTTTACGCGCTCGCGAACTATGCCGATGAGCACGGCCGCTGCTGGCCGTCCGATGCGCGGCTGATGCAGGATACCGAGCTGTCTGAGCGGGCCATTCGCGAGTGGAAGCGGAAACTGGAGGAGGCCGGCCTGCTCAGAGTCGCGCGCCGGCGGACGCCTGGTGGCACATTTCAGGCTGATGAAATCCGCCTTTCCATGGGCGCGCAACCACCGGCAAAATCTGCCGGTGGTGCCACCGGCATCTCGCGCCGGGACCACCGGCAAATGGTGCCGCAACCACCGGCAGATGGTGCCGTTCCCCCCACACCCCCCTATAAGGCTGAACCGTCAGAAGAACCACCAATGGAACCGGTTGAGAGAGAAGCGCGCGACCGCGCTGATGCTCGGGATGGTGAAGGGACGATATCCGGAGCCGATGCGAAGGCGATCGACCGTGCCTTCAAGCGGGCGTTCCCGAAATGGCCGACCTATGTCAGCGACAGCGAGGCGGAAGCCCGCAAGGAATGGTTCTCGCTGACCGACGAGGAACGCGCCCAGGCGGCTGACCGGATCGCCGATTACATCGCTGCCCGCAAGGGCGACGGTCGCGCCAAGCACTGCGCGTTTGCGGTGTATCTGCGGGAAAAGCGCTGGGAGAGATTGCCGCCCAGGCAGGAGGCGGATGCGAAACCCGAATTCCTCGATGCCGCGCCCTTCGGCAAGCTCTGGGGTGCAAGGGTCTATCAGCGCTTGCTTTCCGGCGTGCAGCGGCCATGCCCACCTCTGACTGCATTCGAGCAGCGGATGGTCGACGACGGCACGGCGGACAAGGGAGCGTTGTTGCTGGAGAAACAGGCGCGCAGCTGCTGGCCCGCTGTAAGCGAGATGTTCAACAGGGCGGCGACGGGGCAGGGCGTGGCGGTCTCCTCAAGCCTGCAGCCGTTGGCGGATGCATTCGAAGTAGTGCGCGTCGGCGGCGAGCTTTGGCGGGCTTGGCAGGCGGAGCACGAGCGCCGCGGATGGCCGTGGATGCCTGATCCCGGCAGGCAGCAATGGGTTTATCTGCCGGCCGGAGGGCCGGATGCACTGAGCGATTTCGAGGCGGCGTTACGAGGGATTGGAAATGATGGCGGTCAACGGAAGGCAGGTTGAAGCGGCAGAGGCGATCGACCTGACGCGGGCCTACGCGGCGAGCGACAGGGCGATTGCCGAGTGCCGCCGTCGGCGCAAGCTGATCGAGCAGGCGGCGCAGCGTGCGGACGAATCAGCGCCGTGGTTGGTGCTTCGAGTCGCGACGGGACGGGAAGTGGTGGTGGAGGAGGCGCTTGTGGCAGCTGGCATCGAGACGCTTGTCCCCATGAAGCTGGGGAAAAAGTTGCGGCGTCAGGGGCGTGAAATACCTGCGAAGAAGGAACCTGTTTTCGTCGGCTACATCTTCGCCCGATGCGTGATCTCGAACGAGTGCGCCGCCGCTCTCCTTGGCTTTGAGCACGTTGCCGGCATCCTTGGCGGCTATGAAACGCCGTACCTTATTGCGGCTGACAAAGTAAGCGAATTCAAAGAGAAAGCCGATAGCGGACACTTCGATTACGAGGTGCCGCAATCAGTGTTCAGGCGCGGCATGAAGGTGCGCATCAAGGATGGCATATTTGCAGGCGCGAAGGGTGAGATCGTATCCGGCGGCGAGAAGGGGAAGGGGAGCGCGGTGGTGGCAATCAACTTCCTCGGTGGCGTCACGCCCGCTCTGATGCCTCTTGCAATCCTCCAACCTTTGTGACTGATATTTGTCCCGGACGATCCGGTTTAGATAGTGATCCTCGATACACGGTAGCACGTGGGGACATAGCTCCTGAGGTGGCCACGCTCGGACCCTGGAGAAGCGATCGGGAAACCGGCAACCGCTTCTCCCCAAGTGCGAAGCTATGGGATTTACTGTTTCTCGGGTTCGGGGAAGGTCAGTTCCAATGTGATCCCCCAAGGTATGGTGACGGAAACTCCGGACACCCTGACGTATGGATTTCCAGACAGCGTGTCGCGCAGGCTAATCGCAATCTTCATTGCTTCTTGGATCTTATCTTTGACCAGGGATGTATATGCAGGCATCGTCGAATATCGTTGCACCTCAGATGAGTTCTCCTCGATCTTAGCAAGCTCTCGGCTCAGTAGCTGAAACGTCTCTTCCCTCGTAAGTGGGGCGGCGTGCGCGGACGTCGCCAACATTGCGATCAGAATGCTGAATGCAATTCGCATAGTAATGCCCTCCCTCCAATTGGCTGCAGAACACTACATGGGCCGGCTGAAGATGCTCAAGCCCCGAGTCGGCATACTTGCCGGCCGGATCGGGGATTCACCAGCTAATGAGACTGCGCGATCGCGCATGCGCGATGCTATGCAGCCGTGGCGTGCTTGGTACAAAACGAGCCGATGGCAGAAGCTGCGCGAGCGCATCCTCATCCGTGATCGATACATATGCCAAAAGACTGGAGTCCTGCTGATCGGCAAGTATCCGGCCCCGGACAGCCCTGTGGTTGACCACAAGACGGCGCATCGCGGCGATGAGCAGTTGTTCTGGGACGAGGACAACCTGCACGCCGTCAGCAAGGCCTACCACGACAGCACTAAGCAGGCGGAGGAGCGGCGGTCGGCCCTCTGACCGAGGAGGGGGGGGTGGGTCGAAAGTTCGGACCCCCTCCTTCGCCAGACCCGCGTCCCCCTCATTCAAAGATTTTTTTCTCGATGACTGAAAATTTCGACCTCTTCGGCAACCCATGGGTTGACCGTCCCACCAAGCGCGGGCGTCCACCGCATGAAGTTACGCAGAGAACTCGCAATAGAGTCAGCATGTTAGTCGCCCTTGGCTGGTCGAATCCGAGGATCGCGGCTGCGATCGGCATCACATTGCCGACGCTGCACAAGCATTATTTTTATGAGCTCCGCCAACGGGATGTCGCGCGGGATCGGATGGAAGTCAGGCGCCTGGAGCTGGCATGGGAACTTGCCGAAAAGGGAAATGTGGGTGCCTTCAAGGAATTCGGAAAGCTGATGGATCGCAACGACCGCATGGAGATCGAGCGAGCCATGGGTGAGAAACCGAAGGATGATCAGGCACACAAAGGTGGCGGGTCGGCGGGCAAGAAGGCGCTCGACAAGCAGCGCGCCATCGATGCCGACGCTGACCTGATGGCGGAGCTTGAGCAGGAAGCCACCGCGAATGCAGTCCACCACTGAGGAACTGCCGCGTTTCGCCTGCCCGAATTGGTGGGAGCGGCTGCAGATGGGGCAAACCCCAATGGTCGACGTCCCCCTCAACGAGGGGAAGGCGTCAAAAGCGATCGCGTTTTTCAATCGGTTGCGCCTTCCCGATGTGCCGGGCAATCCACCACTATCCGAGGCATGCGGGGAATGGTTTCGCGATATTCTCTGTGCGTTCCTCGCCAGCGAGGACCCTGAGACAAAACAGCGGCTTGTGTGGGAACTGCTTTGCATGGTCCCGAAGAAGAACTCCAAGACCACCTATGTTGCCGCACTCGGGCTGACCGCCCTGTTTATGGAGGAAGCGCCGAACCGCCAGATGCTGTTGGTGGCGCCCAGTCAGAACATCTCGGAGCGATGCTTTGGCCAGGCGCAGGCCATGATCCGGATCGACGATCGCCTTGAGAAAATCTTTCATGTGCAGGATCACCTGAAGTGCATCACCCGGCGCAAAACGGGCACCAAGCTCGACGTCAAGACCTTCGACACGTCAATCGTGACGGGCGAAATCCCGATCCTGACCATCATCGACGAGCTACATGAGCTGGGGAAGAAGGCGAAAGCGGCGGCCGTGATGCAGCAGATCAGGGGAGGCGGCATCACCATGCAGGGCGGTCAGGTCCTGATGATCACGACCCAATCCGATGAGCCGCCGGCCGGGATATGGAAAATCGAGCTCGAGAAGGCGCGCAAGATCCGCGACGGGAAAGGCGGCCGGGCGCCCATCCTGCTGCCGGTGCTGTATGAGTTCCCTGTGGAACTGCAGCGAAACCAGGACTATTGGCGGGACAAACGGAACTGGCGCCACATCCTCCCCAATCTGGGGCGCTCGATCAACCCGCAACGGCTTTCCGACGACTATGAGAATAACGGAAAGGCGACAAAAGAAGCCGAGCAGATATGGGCGAGTCAGCATCTCAACATTGAGATTGGTATCGGCCTCGGCGGTGACGGATGGTCGGGTGCGCCCCACTGGTCATCCTGTGTGGACCGGAAGCTAACCGGTCTCGAGAATTTGCTTGCCCGATCCGAAGTCTGCACGATCGGTGTTGACTGGGGCGGTGCTGACGATCTTGCCGCTCTCTATGTCATCGGGCGCGAGAAGGTGACCAAGCGCTGGCTCGGCTGGGGAAAGGCTTGGGCGCGTCCCACCGTGTTTGAACAGCGCAAGAGCATCGCATCGCGTCTGCGAGAGTTCGAAGAGGCCGGCGATCTGATCATCGCCAAGAGCGGAGAAGAGCAGGCCGCGTCGGCTGCCGCCATATGTCGGCGTGTAGCTGACACCGGGTTGCTCCCCGAGCAGGGCGGCATCGGCCTTGATAGTGCCGGCGTGGCGCTTCTGCTGGACGCGCTGGAGGATGCCAAACTTGAGCAGCCGCTCATCCAGGCTGTTGGTCAGGGATGGAAGCTGCAAACCGCAATATCGTCGGTTCCCCTCAAGCTGGAGGATCGGCGTTTCCTGCATGGCGACCAGAGCATCATGGCCTGGTGTGTCGGCAACGCAAAGCAGACGCTGCGCGGGAGCAACTATGTGGTGACGAAGGAAGTCTCGGGTGCTGCGAAGATCGACCTTCTCATGGCAATGTTCAACGCCTCGATGCTGATGTTTCAGAACCCCGAAGCGCAGGGCGGCGGCATGGATGATTACTTCAAGAGCCTGGAAGGTGCCGCGTGAACCTATTGCAGAAAATGGCGCAGACGGTGGTGCGGCGCTTGCTTTCGCTGAAAGATCCGCATGGATGGTATCCGGCAGGCGAGATGGGAGATGCCGGCGAACACGTCAGCGCCGAAACCGTGCTCGGGCTCTCTTCGGTGTGGGCGTGTGTGAACCTTCTCGCCGGCACCATCGCCAGCCTGCCATTGATGGTTTACCGGAGCGGCCCTGATGGCGCGGCCGAGGTGGCAAAGGATCACCCACTCTATCGCGTGCTTCACGACAGCCCGAATTTCGATCAGACAGCTGTGGATTTCTGGGAGTTCATCTGCGCGTCGATCGAGCTTTGGGGAAATGCCTATGCCCTGATCGAGCGCAGCGGCGGGAATGTTACCACGCTCACGCCCATTCTGCCCGCATGCATGTCTGTTTCCCGGCTGCAGAGCGGCACGATTCAGTATAGGTGGACCGATAACGGCAAATCCTACACTGAGACCGAAAGGCGGGTGCTCCACATTCGTGGCTTTGGCGGCAACCCGCTCGGCGGCATGTCCACGCTGCATTTCGGTCGGCATGCCTTCAGCTTGGCGCGCGCCATCGACCGTTCTGCCGGCGGCATGTTCAAAAACGGGTTGCGCCCCTCGGGCGTGCTCACCTTTGAAAAGTGGCTATCGCCGGAACAGCGTGAGCTGGCTGAGACCAAGCTGACAGAAAAATATCTCGGCGCCATGAACGCTGGGCGCCCGCTGATCCTCGAAGGGGGCACGAAGTGGGAGCAACTGACCATCAACCCGGAAGACGCGCAGATGCTGGAATCGCGCGGCTTTTCGGTGGAGGAAATTTGCCGCTTCTTCGGCGTGCCCCCGTTTATGATCGGGCATACGGAAAAGTCGACGAGTTGGGGCACTGGACTTGAGCAGCAGACGCTCGGATTCCAGAAGTTCACCCTGCGCCGACGCCTGAAGCGCATCGAGCAGGCCTGCCAGAAACAGTTGCTCACACCGGCCGATCGTGCCGCGGGTATCACCATCGAGTTCAACCTCGAAGGGCTGCTACGTGCCGACAGCGTGGGCCGCGCCCGGTTCTATCAGCAGATGACCGCAATCGGCGCGATGACGATCAACGAAGTTCGCCAGCTTGAAAATCTGCCCCCGGTCGAGGGGGGCAATGTGCCACGCATGCAGATGCAGAACGTGCCGATTACGGAAATCGATCGTGAAACGCTTCGCGATGCGATCGCCCAGGAACGGGAACAAGGATCATGAAAACCAAGGATTTCGCCCTGCAGGTCAAGGATGTGACGGATGAGGGCACGTTCACCGGTTACGGCTCGATCTTCGGAAATGTCGATAGCTATGGCGAAAAGGTCGCGGCCGGAGCCTTCGCTGAAAGCTTGGCGCGCCATCGTCAAGAGGAGACGAAACCCCTCATGCTTTGGCAGCACAATCCCAATGAGCCAATCGGTGTGTGGGAAGATTTGGCGGAAGACGGCAAGGGCCTTAAAGGTACCGGCCGGTTTGTCATGGAAGCCTCGCGGGGACGTGAGGTCCACGCCCTTCTGAAAGCGGGCGCCATCCGCGGGCTTTCGATCGGTTATCGTGAACTTGATACCGATCAGGAGGGGAATGTCCGGATCCTGAAGAAACTGGACCTGATGGAAATCAGCGTCGTTTCCTTCCCCGCTAACAGGCGGGCGCGCGTCGAAAGCGTGAAAGCTGAACGCATGGAGGAATTCGCCCGTCGCTTGCGTGACGGCGATCCTCTCCCCGTCAAGGAATTCGAGGACATCCTGCGTGAGGCAGGTGTCCCGAAAGCCATGGCCGTACAGATCGCCTCTGTCGGCTATGCGAAAGCCATTCGGAGTGAGTCCGAGGGCAGCAAGGCGAACGAACCGGCCGCATTCCTGGAAGCACTCCTGCGCGGCTGATCCTTCAGCTCACTGTCCAGAAAGGACGAACCAATGAAACTGAATATCGCCACCATGCTGGCGGTAGCGCTGCTCGCTGCCGTTGGCATTCTCACGGCTGGGGGCGCATATGCCGCCATCGGTCCCGTAGATCCGGGCGCGCTTGCGACTCTTGCGCCGTTCGCTGCTATCGGCGCTGGCGGCATTGCGCGCCTGGCAGCATCCCATATCGGTCCCCGCCCCTTCTTCGCCCCCCCTGAAGAAGGCGGTGGTAGCGGCACAAAGACAGCGGAACAGCTCGCGAATGAGGTCAAAACCAAGTTCAATGAGTCGCTCGATGCCGTGAAGGGTATTGCCGAAGAGGCGCTTGGCAAGGCGAAGGCTGGTGAAGCGTTGTCCAGTTCCCTGAAGGAAAAGGCAGACGAAGCGCTTACGAAGATGAACGGCCTTCAGGAGCAGCTTTCCGAGTTGCAGCAAAAGATGGCCCGCGTAGGGGGGGATGGCGACGATACTCCGAAATCAATCGGTCAGCAGTTCGTCGAAAACCCCAATGTTAAGTCATGGGCGGAAGGAAGACCAACCCAAGGCAAGGCCGATATGCGCTTCAAGGCGACCATCACGTCCGCCACCACGGACACGCCCGGTGCAGCTGGCGCCGGTGTCGCTCCGACGCGTCGCCCTGGCGTGCTCATGCTGCCCGATCGGCGCCTGACCGTGCGAGATCTGATCACGCCCGGGCAGATGGACGGAAACTCGCTCGAATATGTCCGGGAAACGGGCTTCACGAACAATGCCGCACCTGTTGCAGAAACCGCGACAAAGCCGGAGTCGGATATCAAGTTCGACCTGATCACCACCTCGGCAAAGGTGATCGCTCACTGGATGAAGGCGTCGAAACAGATTCTCGACGATTTCGCCCAACTGCGATCGATCATCGATGGGCGGCTGCTGTATGGTCTGGCCTTTAAGGAAGAACTGCAGCTCCTGAATGGCGATGGCACCGGGCAGAACTTGCACGGCATCATTCCCCAGGCGAGTGCATACGCATTGCCCAATGGCGTGACGGCGCCGGAGCCGTTTACCGCGCTCGATACCCTCCGGTTCGCCATGTTGCAGGCTGCGCTCGCCGAATTCCCGGCGACTGGCCACGTGCTGCATCCGACCGACTGGGCATCGATTGAAACCCTGAAGGACACAACAGGTCGATACATCATCGGCAATCCGCAGGGATCGCTTGCACCGACGCTCTGGCGTCTGCCGGTGGTCGAAACCCAGGCGATTACCGTGGGCAATTTCCTGACGGGCGCCTTCAAGCTCGGTGCCCAGCTGTTCGATCGCTGGGATGCTCGCGTCGAGGTGGGGTTCGTCAACGACGACTTCATCAAGAACCTCCTGACGATCCTTGGCGAAGAACGGCTTGCGCTGGCGGTCTACCGGCCGGAAGCGTTTGTCACCGGCCCTCTCGCAGCGCCTGTCGCCCCGTAATCGTTCGGCTCATCACGGGGAGCGGCGGGTCCGCCGCTCCCTCTATGAACCGAAGGAGAGCAGCCATGAAATTCCATGTAATCCGCCCACATCTCGGCGACAAAATGTACCTGCCCGGCGACACGCGCGAGGCCAAGGAGG
Source organism: Mesorhizobium sp. RMAD-H1 (assembly GCF_014191375.1). Taxonomy (GTDB): domain Bacteria; phylum Pseudomonadota; class Alphaproteobacteria; order Rhizobiales; family Rhizobiaceae; genus Paramesorhizobium. Next base: position 114,098 of record NZ_JACHWN010000010.1, on the reverse strand, counting down.
GCGATGTGAAGCACCTGGTCGACAATGGTGTTTTATCGACCGATGAGCCAAAGTCAAAGGCACTGGGTAAACTAGCCAACAAGGCTGAAACCGGCGCGCCGAAGAACAAGGCCGAATAGCGCCATGCACCGCCCAGTCCTCGTAACGCCGCCGGCACTGCTTCCAATTTCCGTCGAGGTGATAAAGGAACAGGTACGCATTGATTTTGCCGATGACGACAGCGTTATCGAGCAGGCCATTCGCGCCGCCGTCGCGCATTATGAGGGCTGGACGGGCATTCTCGGCATTTGCCTCGTCGAGCAGAGCTGGCGGCAGGATTTCGACCGATTCGCACATTGCCTGCCGCTGCCGCTCGGGCCAGTAATCGATATCGCGTCGGTCTCGTGGGTCAATCCGGCCGAGCAAATTTCAATCGTCCCGAAGGTGGATTACAGGCTCGAGACCGACGGCGGCGGTCGGTCCTTCGTCCGCTTCCGCCACGGCTTCACTCAGCCCTCGGATCTGGCAGAGGTTGGCGCGGTGCGTGTCGAATACAAGGCTGGATGGCCGAACACTGGCGAACCGGTCAAGCCTACCGTTCCGGAAGATATCTGCCTTGCCATCCGCCTCCGCGTCCAGCTCGTCTATGATGAGGCCGCTCGGGACAATGCCGGGAACATCGAGCGCATCGAGGATATGCTCGTCGCGAAATATCGGCGCTTCAGCATCTGAGAAGGGATAGCTATGGCACAGCCCGTCAGCGCCCAGGATCTCGTTTACCGTGTCGCCTTCGACGAGCGCGTCGAGATCGACGATGGCGCCGGCAACACGGTCGGTGATTGGCAGGAGCGGTTCCAGTGCCGCGCCGCCTTCCGCCATCTGCGCGGCGGCGAAAGCGTCATGGCCAGCCGGTTGCAGGGTCATCATGTGCAGATCATCACCGTGCGATCCCTATCGCAGGCGCGCCAAGTGACGACGGACTGGCGCGTGCGGGATGTGCGCACCGGGGTTGCCTTCAACATCCGCGATGTGACCCATGAGGTCGATCGCCAGTTCATCGCTTTCCTTTGCGAAAGCGGCGTAGCGACGGGGTGACGAGAATGGTCCAGGGAATCTCTGAGCTCAATCGCAAGCTGACAAGGACCATCCCCGCCAAGGTCGAAGAAGCAAGCCGCGCGGCGATGGAAAAGAGCGCCCAGGAACTCGTTGACATGATGAAGCGGCTCGTGCCGGTCAGTGTTGACGGATCGCACGGGAACCTTCCGGGCACTCTTCGTGACAGCATCGGGTGGACGTGGGGGGATGCCCCCGATGGGAGCGTTGTCGTTGCGCAAAGCGAGGCGGACAGTCGTGGCTTGAAAATCACCGTGTACGCCGGAAACACCAAGGCGTTCTATGCCTGGTTCATCGAGGCGGGCACTCGCCTCGCTGCGGCGCATCCCTTCTTCTTTCCAAGCTATCGAGCGCTTCGGCGCCGCATCAAATCCCGCATCACCCGCGCGATGAAAAAGGCCATACAGGCCGAAAGTGCGTCCGAATGAGCTCGTCAGAGGAATTACAGAGGCTCTATTACGCCACTATGACCGGCAATCAGGAGATTATGGACCTGGTGAACGGCGTCTATGATCGCGTCCCGGAAAATCCGTTTGGTACCAAGATGAACTATATTTCTTTCGGGCCAAGCGACGGTGGCGAAGACGATACCGAATGCATCACCGGTATACGAGTGACATGCCAGATCGATATCTGGTCGCGGGCAGTCGGGCAGATGGAGTGCAAGCGGCTAGTCGATCTTGTCCGGCGCACGCTCCATCGTAAACCTCTCAAGTTTGAGACGAATGCGCTGGTCGATATATGGGTGGAGGTGACCCGCGTCGTTCGCGATCCGGACGGATTGACGTCGCATGGCATCGTCACAGTGACCGCAATTATCGAGGAGCCAAACTGATGCCTTGGGCGATTTTCAACCGTGAATTCAACTGGCGGCGTCCGAAGTCTGTCTTTTCGTTTCATGTTCTGCCATCTCCGGAGCCGCAGTCGCGGCCGAGTGATGTGATCGCCGCGGCGGTCGCCGCCGGTGCAGCGGTAGAGGTCGAAAGCCCGAACCTCGCCAAAAAGCGCAATTCCTCGGGCCGCAATCGGGCAGAATAGCCCTTCAAGAAACCTGTCATCTCGATGGCTGCCGCCCGGTGGCCCGATAACGCATGGAGAAAAATTCGATGCCTGCTTACCCGAAGACTGAAAAATATGAGGAGATGATCCTCGAAGTGGAATTCGATCCGGTTGCATCGCCCGGCGTATATTCCCGGATCTGTGGCCTTAGTGGCGTTACGATCAATCGCACCCTGAACACGAGTGAGGATCAAATTCCGCCGTGTGACGATGAGAGCCAGCCAAATAGCACCGAGGTCAATGCGACGAACCTCGTCGTCACCGTTTCGGCGCAGGGCAAATGGGCTCAGTCCAGTCAAAGCAAGATGAAGGACTGGATCTACAACGCCCGCAAGCTGAATGTGCGCTTGACTGACGCGGCTGCGGCGACGGGTGATATAGCCAGCGAAAGCGGGCCCGCTCTCTGCACGGCTCTTAATGCGGCTCGAGAAAAGGGTGTCACCGTCACTCAGGACATCGAAATCCGCTTCGACGGCCGTCCCACTCTGACGAACGCTGCCTGATGCGCCCCGCTGAAACCATAGTCTGGTCGGGGGGCGAGCATGATTTCCGCCTCGGCATAGGCGAGCTGCGGGCCATCGAGCAGCGTTCCGATGCCGGTTGCGCTGTCGTCATGATGCGCCTGCTCACATCCCAGTGGAAAATTGACGATGTGATTCAACCCATCAGGCTGGGGCTGATCGGGGCCGGGATGCAGGAAAAGGAAGCCCAGGCGCTCATTGATCGCGCGTTGGCCGACCTAGCAAGCCCCTATGCACTGGCCGTAACGGCGGCGGACATCATTCGCCGCTTCATAATGTGGGATGGAGGTGACGAACCGGGGGAAGCCAAAGCGGGAGCGGCGAGCAAGAGCTGATGCCGCTCCCGAACGGGAAAACCCGATGGTCAACTTACCTTAAGGCCGGCATGGCGATGGGGCTTTCTCCGCGCGATGTCGATGACTGCACAATGTGGGAATTCATGTGCGCGCTGGAGGGATTCCGTGAGGCCCATGGCGAGAAGCGGAATGCCCGTGAAATTCCCGACGAACGTCTGGCCGAACTTGGCATAGAGGGGTTCTAACATGGCAGCAACAGCCGAAGATCAGGCCCGATTGCTCATCTCGATCGAGGCGACGCAACGCAAGTTCGAAAAGCAGCTCGCGGCGATCGCCAAAGCTGCTGGTACCTCCGCGACCGGCATCGAAAATCGGTTCAAGAGCGCAAACGACAATGCGGGAAAATCCTTCCAGAAGGCCGGCCGCGATGCCGAGAAGTCGCTGGGCGCGACGCGCGCGGCAGTGTCCAACTTGTCGTTTCAGCTCAACGATATAGCGATGGGCCTCGCTTCCGGCACTTCTCCCTTCACAATCATGATCCAGCAGGGGAGCCAGGTCGCGCAGGCCTTGCAGGGAGCTGGTGGGGGGCTGGTCGGTGCCGTGAAAGCACTTGGGGGAGCCTTCGCGACCATGGTCAATCCGGTTTCCCTGGCGTCTTATGCCTTGATCGGGCTGACTGGGGCGGCTGTGCAGTACTTCATGACGCTGGGCGATGAACTTCCTGACGCCGACCAACTGCTCAAGAATCATGCCGAGTTGATCAAGTCCTTCGATGCCGCCTTCGGGATCGCTGAAAAGGGCGCAAAGCAATATTCGGATGCAGTTCGCAATATCGCCCTGCAGAAATTGCGGGATGAGTTCGGCGACCTGCAGAAGGTGGTGCGATCGACGGCGGATGATGTTTCGGATCGGCTGCTCGGTGTGCCCATTGGCGACTTTGGGGGAGCGACAAAGACAATCGACGACTTCCGGCAGGCGCTGAGCCGGCTCGACGGTGACACGCCGGATCTTCGAGGATTCGTCGAAGATATGATTGCGATCGAAAACCAGAAAGGGTTTTCCGAGTTCGCGCGCAATCTGGCTAAGGATCTGCGGACCGCCGCGCAGGAGGCGTTGCCGGCTCAGGATGCGATCGACGAGATCAACAAGCGCCTGAAAACCACCTATGTGAATGGTGAGAACGCCAAGCAGACCTTTGTTAATCTCACCGCGGCCATTCTTGGTGTCGGTCCCGTCAGCACCGATACTGTCGACAAGCTGGTGGGCAAATTCAAAAACGAGCTCATCCCGACCGTCGAAACGGCGATAAAGCAGATCCTCGATTATGCTGAGAACTACTCGAAGCTAGGCGACATGCTCAGTCAGTCGCCGCTCGGATCCGTGCCTCCAGTGTTTAGCGGCGGCGGACGCTTCCTGAACGAAGCGGAGCTTCAGAGCTATAAGGCGAGCGAGGCGGCATTGCGCGCTGCCGGCGAAAGCGTGGCGGCCGCTCTCATCAAACGCTTCGAAGGGTTTCGGCCAGACGCGTATTACGACGTCAATGCCTACCGCACCGGTTTTGGGTCAGATACCGCAACGCGCGCCAATGGCATGATTGAAAAGGTGACGAAGGACACCGTCGTCACGCTGGAGGATGCCGAACGGGACCTGTCCCGTCGCATTCTCGAATTCCAGAACGGAATCCAGAAAGCGATCGGCATTGACACTTGGCAGAGCCTGAGCGAAGCGCAACAGGCGGCACTTACCTCGATCGCCTATAATTATGGAAGCCTGCCAAAGACCATTGTGAACGCCATTCGGCAAGGGGGAGGGGCTGGCGCAGTCGCGAAGGCAATAGCCAGTCTCTCGGCCAATCCGGACCGGCGGAGGGAGGAAGCTCAAACCTATCTCTCAGGGTCCGGAGTTTCTCTTTCGGAGGCGGGCATCAAGTCTGCTTCCACAACCCAGAAATCGCCTGACGAGATATTCAAGGGTGACATGGCGCAAATACAGCGCCGCATCGAATTATTGAATGCCGAATATGCTGCGCAAGCCCAGGTAAATCCCCTCGTCAAGGATTACGGATTTGCTGTCGATCAGGCGCGAATCAAGCAGCAGCTCCTGAACGATGCCAAAAAAGCCGGCGTGGAGATCACGCCCGAATTGACGGCCGAGATCGACAAATTGGCTGCCAATTATGCCAAGGCGAGCTCGGCCACGGAAATGCTGGCAGAGAAGCAAAAAAAGGTCGTGGAGGCGTCCAGGTTCTTTGAAGACGCCTTTGGTGAAGCGATACTGGGCCTTGTACCAAAGATCGAAACCGGCAATTCGGCGCTCGATCGGCTGTTGAATACTCTGATAGAGGCCGTAGCCCAGGCTGCACTACTTGGCAACGGGCCGTTGGCCGGGCTGCTCGGCGGCGGAGGGAGCGGAAACGGGATCGGCGGATTGTTGGGTGCAATATTCCCATTCGCGAACGGTGGTATTGCAAAGAACGGTAAGCCGTTAAAGATGTTCGCCAATGGCGGAATATCCAAGACTGCTGCCATCTTTGGCGAAACTGGCCGGGCTGAGGCGGCGGTGCCCTTGCCGGACGGACGCCGAATACCGGTCGATCTGAGGACGCCCCAGCTGCCGAACATTCGGTCAGGTGGCCGCGAAGTAATCGAGCTGAATCTACGCACCGATAGCGGCCTGATCGCCGATATCGCGGATCAGCAGATCCAGACGCGTTCCGGCGACATCATCCGCATATCCGTCGCCCAGGCCAATCAGAGCGCGCCCGCGGCTGTCGGAAAGTACCAGCGCGATCGGGCTGGCGGAGACTACCGCACATTATGAGCGATTTTATTGTGCTTTGGCCCTATTGCCAGCTCACGCCGCAGCAGCCGGCCGCCAACCTCGTGCCATTCACGCGCAGCGGTGGCCGCTCGCTCGGCGGCCTGGAGCCGCGCACGCGGACGGATCGCGGGTACTGGGTGATCGACTATCAGAACATCCCAGTTCTGATCTCGCACCGCGATCAATGGAAGACATGGCATGCCATACGGCAGATGCTGGGAGGTAGCGCCGGCCTGATCGCCGTGCGCGCGCCGACGTCTCCATCAGCACCATATGCTTCGGGGCGGTTCGAACCCGTGGAGAGGATCCCGCACTCGGACGGCGCGGGTTTCAGCGATGGCACGAAACACCGCCAGCGCGCCATCTCGATAAAATCGGTCGACGTGACGCCGATCAGCGCAACAACCATCCGGCTCCGGATCATCAATGCCGAGCCGAACCTCGTGGGCGTGAAATTCTCATACAAGCACGCCCTCTATGAAACGGGACCGGTTATCCGGATCGACGGTGATGTCTGGACGGTGCCGATCTCTCCGGCCGTTCGCGCGGAGATTCCCGATGGCGTCGATCTCGAATTCGATCAGCCAACCTGCCTCTGCCGGCTGGCGGACGATCGGGGGATGGACATCGGCCATGACGTGCTCAAGAAAAGCTCCTATCCGAGCGTGTCGTTCGTCGAGGCTGTCGATTATTGGTCGGATCTCGCGGCGGGGCTGATCTGATGTCCGCCGTCAAATCGCTGAAAATTCTGTGCCGTCTCGACTTTCCGAGCGCAACCGTTCGGCTCTGGAGCGGATCGGGACCGTATCTCGACAGAGAGGGCAATATCTGGCGCTGCTGTGTCGTTTCGGATGACGCGCTCGATTCCATTGAGGCAGGCATCAATGGCGAGGCTGTGACGTTGCCCCTGACGCTCTCGGGCATCGACAAGCAGATTGCCGATGTCGCGTGGCAGGAGACAGACGCGGATGATGTCATCGGGTCCGTCATGCAGATCCTCATTCAGGACTGCGACGAGTATGATCAGCCGATCGGTAACCCGGATGTGGCGTTCACCGGAACCATGGACAATGTTGTGTTTGACGATGCAGTGTCCGGGGACCATGTCCTTTCGACCATCACCGCCGAGATCACGAACCGCTTCACCCTGCGCACGCTGACCAATGGCGCGGTGCTCTCCGATGTGGACCAGCGGGCGCGTTCGGCGATCCTCAACCCGAATGCGCCGGCCGATCTCTTCTGCGAGCGCGTGCCGGGCCTCAATGACAAGACGATCAGGTGGCCGTCGTGGAACTGATGCTCGGAAGATTCATCGATCAGCACATGACGCGAGCTTGGTCGCCAGGTGACACGGATTGCATCCTCGCGCTTGCTGATTGGTGCGTAGAGCTTGGCTATAGCGATCCGGCGGCCGATCTTCGGGGCACGTATGACGATGAGATTGGCTTCCAGGCGATCATTGATGCCGCTGGCGGGGTGGTGCCTCTGATTGACAGCCGCGCCGCACTCATTGGTGTCGAGCGCGCGGCGCTGCCGGAGATCGGCTTCGTTGCTGTCATCGGAAGCCCCGCCAACGTCTCGCGCCAATGGGGCGCGATCTGGAACGGCTCCGGCTGGAGCGTCCGCTTCAAGGATGCCTATCCCTCCTGCGCGGCGCACGCGCTTGCCATCTGGCGAACAGAGAAACAGTAGATCATGCCTCAAGCCATTGCCGGGCTGCTGCTGCCGTTGATCACGAGCAGCCCGATCTATTTCCTCGGTCCTGCCGCAGTCAGCGCCGTTTCACTGGGGCTCGGCTATGCCGCAACGGCCGCCGCACTCTATGGCATCCAGGCGGCTTTCAAGCCCCAGGTCGATACCCCAAAGCCTGAGGACGGAAAGTTTAACCTCCGGCAGCCAGTGCCGTATCTGCCCTTCGTTCTCGGCAGGGTGAAAAAGGGGGGAGACTATGTATTTCTCGAGGAGCGCGACGGTACCGCCTATCACATCATTGTTTCGGCCGGGCACCACATCAAAGGCTATGTCGAGCACTGGCTGCATGATGAAAAGCTGACGCTTACCGCGAACGGCTATGTCGACAAGCCGGACCACTTCAAGGGCGATGGCACGCCGCTTCCGGGCAATACCGACTACCATGTCCGCATACTCACGCGCATTGGGAACGATGCGGAGATCCCTTATGCGGAAGTCGTCTCCAAATTCCCGGAGATCTGGACCGGCAATCATCGCGGAGATGGTCTCGCCAGTGTCCTGATGATGCCGGACACTGTCGCCCAGGAAGACTACCTCGCGGTATATCCCAATCAGGAGCCGGTCCACACGGCAGTGATCGACGGTCATGACCGGATCTTTGATCCGCGAACGGGCAATCTGGGCTACACCACCAATCTCGCGCTGTTCCGGCTATGGCACCTCACGCATCCCGTTGGCGGCAAGCTTTCCCTGTCGGACATCTATCTCCCTGAGTGGATCGAGGCAGCGAATGTGTGTGATGAGATTGTCATCAACCGGAGCGGTGCGCAGGAGCGGCGCTATCACGGCGGCTTCTGGTTCCGGGCAAACAATGATCCGGTGGATGTTGGACGGCTGATGGACCAGGCTGCGGAGCTCGTCGTCTATGAGCGCCCGGATGGAAAAGTCGGCGTTCACCCCGGCAAATTCGTCGCCCCAGACGTGCGGCTCGATGCCCGGGATATTGTTGCCCTGTCCTTCGATGCCAACCGCCGCAGAGGCTCGAATGTGCTTGCTGTGCGCGGCCGCTATACGAGCCCCGAAAACGGCTATGTCACGACTGATGCGGCGCCTTATGGTGACCCTTATGCCGACGATTCCGAAAGGACGCGCACGCTCGAAAACCAGGCGGTGCAGAGCCACAATCATATGGCCCGGCTGGAGAAAATCACCTTCATTCGCGCCAACGCGCCGCGCGTGACCGTGGTGGCGCATTATCACGCGGCAAAGAACGTCCGCTTTCGCCGGTTCGTCAGGGTGCATTATCCACCCAGGCTCGAAGAGGCGATCGTCGAGCTGACCGGCCGGCCCAAGCTCTCCCTGCGCAATCTGACGGTGCAGTTCGAAGGAATAGTGGTGCCGCCGACCCTCTATGATTTCAATGCGGCCGTTGATGAGGGCGAACCCGGCTCTACCGTCGTGCCGCTCCCGCCATCCGGTGTTCCGGTGCCGCAGAATTTCGACGTGGTGATTCAGAACGAGGTGGTCGCGGGCGGCGCCACCGCCGCATTCGCCCGGGCAAGCTGGGATTTCGTGTCGGCCGCGCTCACTTATGAATTCGAGTGGGAGCCGACCACAGGAGGAACCAAGCAGGCGGCAATGTCGAAGGCTGGTGACTCGACAGTGCGCAGCAGCTATCTAGCTGATGGCTCGCAATATCGCTTCCGCCTCAGGGCCTGGTCAGGCGGCAAGGCTTCTGAATGGACAGAGTATCTGATCCGGACAGCGACGGCCGATCCCGTCGCGCCGGCGCCGGTCACCGGACAGACGGCGACTGGCGGGGCAGGGCAGATCGTTTTCAGCTGGATAGCGCCGAACTCGGCCAACTATTTCGCCTCGCGTATCTATCTGAACATTGCTAATGATTTCGCAACGGCAACACTGATGGCAACCGAATATGGCGCGCCAAACTCACCCGATGGCCACACGCTCACCGGAGTTGCCGCCGGCGCCTATTTCGGGTGGGTTCAAGCGATCAACGCTTCCGGCGTTCCCGCGGCGGCTGCCGCGACCGGCTCCATCACCGTCACCTGACGGCCTCCCAACAAAACCATTCTTAGAATTGGAGAATTGGCATGGTTCAGACCGCAAACGAGATCTGGCGAGACTTTGTTACGGACGGCGTTCCCTCTTCCGGGGTATGGGATCCGGACAAGGTGGATATTCGCGAGTGGGGCACCTATGTTGAGCAGCTTTACGCTGCGGCCCAGGCTGGAGGCGGTATCGTTTTCCAGACGCGCGCAGCTATGAATGCCAATCTGAACTATGCGGCCAACCAGATCGCCTGGGTTGTGGCGGATGCAACGGCGGCCAACAATGGCATTTACCAAAAGCAGGGAGCATCTGGAACTGGATCGTGGGTGCGTGTTGCGGACCTGCCATATAGCTTTATCCGCGCCACTAATACCGGTGCCGGCACTGCGAATGCGATCCAGGCCACTACACCGATTCCGATCCCCGCTGCTGATGGCGGGGCGCTTATCTCGCTGCCGATCGTTGCAAACATCAGCAGTTCGCCAGTTACCGTTTCTTTCAATGGCGAACCTGTCCTGATCATCAAACGAGCCGATGGTGGTGACGTGATTCCTGGTGACCTGAAAAATGGCATGATCGTCGCTGGCTACAGGATTGGTGGCCTTTTTCGGCTGCTGAACAACTTTGAAAGCCAGTTCATCGTTGCGACCAATACGGGCGGCACGAATGCCATCACAGCAACCACACCAACAGGGATTCCGGCACAGGATGGCGCCGCATTCATCGCGCTGCCGATCTTGGTGGAGAACACACAGGACGCGCCAACGGTTGTCTTCAATGGTGATGGGAATGTTCTGACGATAACAGATGCCGGCGGCTCCCCGGTTTCGGCCGGCGGCCTTACCGCCGGTATGCTCGCATCTGGGTATAAGGTAGGCTCGACTTTTCGGATCATTCTCGGCCCTCGCGGCTGGTCTCCTCTGTGGCGTATCATCAGCAACGGAACGCGGCGCGTCGTGGAAGTATATGACTATGTTGGCGGCCAAGGCGCGAAACCGACCGCCACCGGTTATGTTACATCAACTGGATACTCCTCAAATATTGCTGATGGCGTTGATATTCGCGGTCCTGCTGGACCGAATGGCCCCGGCACTGGCGATATGCTAAAGGCCGTTTATGACCCTACCGCCGTCGAAGGGGATGCATTCGACCTTTCAAAGCACCATGGAACGCTTCCGGCTGCATCCGTTGATGATGCGGCGCTCGCTAATCCATCGCGCATCTACAACCGCATCAGTCAGATCACATATGCCGAAGACCTTGGCGTCTCGCCTTCAGCAACTCCGGCACAAAATTCCCAACGCGTTTACGACGCTATGGGCGAAATAAAGACAAAATTCGGAAGTGGGACTCTTATTTTGGGGCACGGTCACTACGTGTTCGACCCAAGCCCCGACCAGGCCATTTACGACAATTTCGGGTATCAGATAGCGGGGTCGGAGGGAGCCATTATTGTCCCGACCGGTATTTCAATCAAAGGGACAACCCGGAAATCAACTCTCATTTCTGCAAGCGATCCGGGCCTTACGGTGATGTTCGCGATCTCGCCGGATGGGCAGACCTTTTCGGATTTCTCTTTGGACAACCAATGGGATCTTGTGAGCGCCAGCAACGGTCATGGCATCATGAACCTCACCCCATCGGATAGTGGGCGTCCCAACCTCCTGGCGCCAGGAACATTTGACAGCGGAACGGAAGGTTGGGCTATCTCTGGAGACGCAACCATTTCGAATGTTAGCGGTCGCCTGCGGATTACGCATAATGCATCCGTCGCAGCAGTCGGGAAGATTTCAAAGGCATTCACGACCGTTGTAGGTCGGGCTTATCGTGTTCGCGTGGATGCCTACGAGGATACCGTGCCGGTCGATACTTTGGAAATGGCAGTCGGGCCCGACCCTTCCTATGACGCGAGAACAAGGATTGCACGGTTCCGTCTGCTCTATAAGACGCCACGAGTGTTTACATTCATCGCCACGTCTACCGTCACGTATCTCTCTGTCTACTGCACTGCGCCTGTAGGTGCACTAGGAAACACCCATTGGGAGATGGACAATGTCTATGTCTGTGATTTCCCTTATGAAGATCAGGCCCTATGGTGCCGAAATACGACGTTCGAGCGGCTAAACCTCGGCAACGTGTCGTCATATGCAATCGGCCTAGAGAACGGGGACATTATAAACACAAACCTCCGCGACATTCACATCTACAACACGGGTGCGGACGGTATAGACAGCAAACAGCGAGGCCCTAGTCAGCGCAACGACGGTCTCTACTTCTCGGGCATCTTGGTAGAGAACTTTGGGCTTAGGCTCACCGGAAGTGCTGGCATCGATTGCCACGGGCGCGCTTTCCTTGATGATGTCATTGCCCGAAATTTTGGAGCGCCCGGTATGGTCATGGAAGGCTTTCGTCTACGTACGATGTCCCCACCTAACCCAAGCGCCCTTTATGTAGGATTTGAGGGGGAGCAGGCACGCGGAAGCACGATATCCAATTTCGTATGTGAGGGTAACGGAATGGGGGGCTGCGTTGCCATTGCTGTAGGATCGCCAGATTGCGTGGTAACCAACGGAATGGTGCGCAATGTGAAGAACGGCGTCTCATTCCAAGGGAACACGTCAGGGACCGCAGAAAGGTACAAAGTGTCTAACGTTACCGCCGTAGATTGCACCGAGTACGGGGTGGTCAACGGCGTCGGTGTAAACGGTGGCACTATGGAGAATGTAACCACTATTTCATGCGGTGTCGCTGGTATTAGAAACGTGGCCGAGAATACTCGGCTCATTAACTGCAACGACTATGGGTCAACGACTGGAAAAAGCACATCCTCGGGAGCCGCGTCTACGGAAATCACCATTGCTTGCAATTTTGGTGGGGAAATTGGAATAACCCAAACGTCTCCCGTAGCGGGGCGCATTGACAGCGTTCCTGTCGGTCCATCCGCAAACATCGAGCACCGTCTGTGGGGCAAGGGAACCGGTCCCGTCGGGTTTGGCTCTCCGGTTCGATTCCCGTCCTACACCACGACCACGTTGCCCAGTGCATCCACCTATAACGGCTGCACCGTGCGCGTGACGAATGGTTCTGGCGGAAAACCGCTCGTTACATCCAATGGGGCAAACTGGATATATGCAGATGGAACGGCGGTTTAGAAAGCCTTCGCGCTATTTCTCGAGAATAGAAATCAGGTGACGTATCGGAGCTGATCTGTTGGAAGGAGGCTTGCCCGCATTCTGCTCCTCTAGGAGGTCGTAGAGTCTATTCACGACCTCCCGCCGGTCAGAAATTCCAGCTTTAAAAAGCTCTTCGAAGAGGACAGAGATTAACGCCGTTTGAGCGGCAAGAAGATCTGCTATTTCCTGATCGGTCATTGCTTTTTCCTTTTCGTTTTCCATGCTATCAGGGCTTGTGGAATAAGCTCAACGGGGGTTTAGCATGGTGAAACTCGCAGATATCCAAATTCTGCGCGGATCAGGCCTTTTTGATGAAGACTGGTATCGGGCGCGCTACCAAGATGTGGAAATTTTGGGCATGTGCGCAATAGAGCATTATCTCTGGGTAGGCGCACGGCTGAAAAGAGATCCATCGCCGAAGTTCAGTACCACTCGTTATCTAGAATGCAATCCGGATGTCGAAATTGCTGGCTCAAATCCCCTTGTTCACTATATACGGTGGGGAAGATTTGAGGGGCGACAGGCTTTCCCTGTTGAACCAAAAGCATCAGATACTAGCGTCATCCCGCTGGCCAGAAAGAGATCCGAAAGACCAAGCCGTGATGCGATAGTATACGAAAGCCATAACCTGAAACTCCAAGGTGCGCCCAATAGTCTCTTCGAGATTGCCAGTGGCATAATGAGACGAGGAAATTTCGAGCCGGTGCTCATGGCACCGAGGGGAGGACCTCTTCAGCAAAGTTATGCTGCGTCAGATATTGAGTGTGTCTTTCATGGAATTCCGTCTGAGTTTCTGTTGAATGCGGATCGCCGCAATTCGTTTCTTCAGACCCTTTCGAAACACTACAAAGATGCCAACGCAAAACTTGTGCATGTCAATACGCTTCCAAATTATCATTGCGTTCTAGCGGCTGCGATGGCTGGAATCCCCGTCATCTGGAATGTGCGAGAGAGTGAAGATCCTGACAGCTATTACGACAAACTGCCGCCCGACCTGCGCCGATTAGCATATTCCGCATTTGCAAAGGCATCCACCGTTGTGTTTGTCGCTGAGGCGACTCGTCAGAAATGGGTCGACAAGCTAAGCGGAGTTGTTGAAAGTGTCACGATTCACAATGGGATCGATCTAGGGCGTTTAATGAGGCATGTTTACGCGACAAATAGGCCAACCGTCCGATCCTCTCTTGGTCTCCGTGAAGATGACATCGTGCTTCTGAATGTCGGAACGGTAAATAAGAGAAAGGGGCAGCAGGACATCGTTGATGCAGTCCAAATATTGGATGATCATATAAAAAGACGCCTCGTTATAGCTATGGTTGGCTTTAGTCCCACCCAATATTCAGATTACATCAAGCAGCGCTTGGAGGCCTTGAGCAAAGAGGGCGTCAGGATAATTGCGCTTGATGAAACGACATCCGAGGAAGAACGTCGGAGGGTGGCTGAACTCTACCTCGCTTCGGATATCTTTGTTTTGACATCACGGATTGAGAGTTATCCCCGTGTAATTCTAGAGGCGATGGGTTTTGGACTGGCGATCATTTCTACGCCGTGTTTTGGCGTTAAGGAACAGCTAGTCAACGGGATAAGTGGTCTGTTTTATGAAGAGGAGCAGATCGCTGATCTATCGGGGAAAATTCGCTTGTTATGTGATGATCGTGAAAAGCGTATCCAGCTTGGATTTGCTGCACGGGCGCAGCTTTCTAGGCTCAATTCATATGACCAGATGTTGGATGCCTATGAGCGCGTTTATAAGAGCGTGCTCAGAAAAAATTCTATTCAAGTAAAAAGTGCCTAAAGATGAACTCGATATTCAGAGAAGCTACCGGTGTGGTCGCAATCCTCAAACTATCTATTCTCGTGATTTCTCGTACCCATGAGAACATGAGTCGCCTTTTGAAGGCATTATCAACAAACGAAATTTTTGACTCTTTCGAAGTTCTCTGTTCTTGGAACGGCCCGTCAGCAGATGCTGGTAAAATCAAATGTCCTGATGGGATAAGCTTTCGTCTCTTCGAGCAACGCCCTTACAACTTTGCACGAAACAACAATTCTTTAGCGCAGTATGCCCGCGGCGAGTACGTGCTGTTTCTAAACGACGATGCCATTCCAGACCGGGGTTGCGTTCAACGTGCCCTAAACGCACTAAGCAACCCGGCGATTGGTATTGTAGGAATTAACCTCCGCTATTTAAACGACAAATTACAGCACGCCGGCGTGTTTTTTCGCGAGGACGGAACCCCTTACCACCGTTTCAAACATCAGCTGAGGTGGGACGATCCGCAGCTTGCATCAGATATGTTTGTTCCGTCCGTAACGGGTGCTTTCATTCTGATGCGCAAAGCTGAGTTCGACTCAATTAGGTTCGATGAGAGTTTTGATGTATGCGGAGAAGATATTGCGCTGAATCTCCGTTATCGGGAGAAATTTGATGGCGAGATACTCTATGTCGCGGGTGCGACTGCAGTGCACATTGAGAACGATACACGAAAGAAGACGGGTGAGACAAAGACGCCAGAGCATGACTTGAAACGGATACTAACGTACTCCATGCGGCGCCGTGAAGGGCATCCAGTTACAGAAGTGCGACGACCCAAGGTTCGAATTGTAACGGAAAAGCCTGGCTGGATCATGTACCGAAAGGCCGACGAGATAAAGAAGCACATGGGCGAACGCTACGTTCGGATCAATGAAGACTGGCCCGAGGCTGACATCCATTATTATATCAACTACGGCTATTTCCGCAGTAAACCCAAGACGGGAATAACGATAGCCAATTTCACACATTACGATCCAGATCATCTCTCCGATGAATTCGTCCGTGCAGCCCAAGAGGTTGACCACTGTATTGCGGTTTCAGAGGCGACCGCCGAGGTTTTGAGGAAGTTCGGGATACCTGAAACCAAGATTAGTGTCATTCTGGTTGGTGCGGATAGCGGCTTCCAGCCAAAGCTAACGATTGGCGTGACCGGTCGCACCTATTCTGGCGGCCGAAAAGGGGAGGATATAGTTCGGGCGTTGTCTGAAGATCCTGATTTAGCTGCGAAGGTTAAAATTGTCGCGGCAAAAGAAGGTTGGGGAGTTCCGGTCTGGAGCTTTGATGACCCAGCAGATTTTTACCGAGCTATTGATTATCTGCTCGTACCCAGCCGAATTGAGGGAGGGCCGGTACCTTTCATGGAAGCGTTGGCGTGCGGAACAATGGCCATTGCACCGGAAATCGGAGTGGTACCGCAGTTTCCGCATGTGAGCTATCCGGTGGGAGACGTGGCTGCACTTAAGAAGACGATCATCGATCTTGCCGATCAGTTCTTGCTACAGAGGAATTTCTTATCCTCAAAGATGCGTGGAATCGATTGGAGTGGCTGGAGCGTTGAGCACGAAAAGCTGTTTCGTGAGGTTTTGTGGCGAAGAACTCACGCCTAGCAATGTTCATTAGGCGTTAGAGATTGCAGCATTGACAAGTTGCTGGGAGGTTTCCAACTTGACGGTTCGCGGGATTGAGAGAAAGAAGTTCGCCGATAAGGTCGAGAATTTTTCACGCAAGATCCAGGTTGGAGCCAGAGGCCAGAAGATCGGCCCTGATTGGACTGCGATCGATAAATTCGATACCGGACCGCTGATCGATGAGAACGTGGATCTTCACGATTTACCCTATGATGATTGCTCCGTAGACTGCTACGTGTGCAATGCGGTTCTTGAGCATGTGTTCGAACCGCAACTCGCAATCTTTGAAATGTATCGCACGTTGAAAGTTGGCGGATTCATATGGGTAGAAGTTCCATTCAATCAGTTTTACCATGCCCATCCGCATGATTTTCGGCGCTGGACGACACAGGGATTGTCTTGGGAAATGTACAGATTCAAGCAGCACGGGGCCGGTGTAGCTGCTGATTTTGTTCGGGAAATTCGCCATATCGCGAGGGTTATTCAAGCAGAGAGCAAGATAGATCCTATTCCCGATGAAGCCTTGGACGCTATGGAGAAGCGAATAGCGCATTACTCGAACACGACAAGATTGTTGCGCCTTTATAGCGGGTGCTTCTTTTGGGGGGAAAAAACAGAGCACAAAATCGATGCAATCGATATAGAATTTATGTCTCGGTTACGAAGACGCGTCGTTGCAGCAACGCATTTGCCTGCTAGGAGCGCCCTTCTCGCGCAGCAATAGCTTTCTCGAACGTTAACTGAGCATTATGAGGCATCTATATGTCAATTCCGGAAAATGACGAGCTTATAAACAAACATGAGAATATTCTAAATAAGCACAAAGAAAAATGGGAAGCCCTTGCTCGGGAAAACGACCGATACTACGTAAGATCGGTAGATCATCAACAATCCGATGAAGAATACGGTGAGAGCGGCCGAAAAACCGTAGAAGACCATATTCTTAATGACGAAACGTTGATGACGGTCCTATCTCCCTTGTCGGAATGCAACGTTCTAGAAATAGGGTGCGGTTCTGGTCGCGTGACGAAGACATTGGCGACTTATTTCAAGAATGTTGCAGCACTTGATATCTCCAGAACGATGCTTGAAAAGGCGAGAAATTTCGTTGATTCCCCCAACGTAGTTTATCTGGAAAGTAACGGACAGGATGTGCCGCTGTTTTCGGAGAGCGTTGATCTCGCGTTCTCTTTTATCGTCTATCAGCATTTCCCGACAAAGGAAGCTATCGAACATTCGTTTAAGCAGGTAAACCGCGCATTGCGACGTGGTGGCTTGTTCAAAGTTCAGGTCAGAGGAATTCCGAATCCAAATCCAAATCATTGGGCTTGGGGGCCTCACTTCACGAAAGAAGAGGCTGAGGAGTTGGCGCAATCCGCTGGCTTTCAGACCTTACAAACGCGGGGGCAAAATACCCAATATTTTTGGATGCTTCTGAAGAAATCATGACCTCTTCTCCTCACACATCGTGAACACATGGCGCCGTCTGGCGCGTTGAGGTTGTAATCCACCACGGACTATCTGATGGTCGCCTTGTTGTCGGAATTTTCCCGGCCTATGGCACTATGCCCGCCGGCCAGACAGATCAAAAAGGTTGCTGCTCGATTGGGCTGCATGCCCTGAAATAGCACGCCGTCACGCGGCAAATCCTCCCAGCAACATATAAGGAAATCGTCATGTTCACCGCGGAACAACGCGGCGCCATTGCGCGCGCCGCGAATGCGCTCGGCTGCGAGCCAGAAACCCTGATGGCTGTCACTGAGATCGAGAGTGGCGGCAAGGTCTTTGCCGACGTGGGCGGCCACAAGCTCCCGGTCATCCGGTGGGAAGGACATTATTTCTATGACCTGGTGCACGCTCGCCGGCGGGACGAAGCGGTGGCGGCCGGGCTCGCCAGCCCGAAAGCCGGCGCGGTCAAGAATCCCGCATCGCAGGCAAGGCGATATGCATTGCTCGATCGAGCCGCGAAGCTTGACTGGCAGGCCGCCCATTGCTCGTGCTCGTGGGGCGTCGGGCAGGTCATGGGCGCGCATTGGAAAAAGCTCGGCTATGCGAGCATCGTGCAGCTTGTAAATCGCTGCAAAAGCGGCTTCAGCGGGCAACTCGAACTGATGTGCCGGTATATCGACAAGTTCGGCCTCGCCGACGAGCTCCGCCGCCATGACTGGGCCGGATTTGCCCGCGGGTACAATGGGCCGGCCTATGCCAAGTACGGCTATCACACAAAGCTCAAGGCGGCATATCAGCGGTACAAGGGCGCGGCATCGCCCGCATCTCCGGCATCGGGGATGCTGCGGATGGGATCGAAGGGCGCCAAGGTCCGGGAGCTCCAGCAACTCCTCGTCCGGGCCGGCTATCCCGTCACCGTTGACGGCGATTTCGGGCCGGCGACAAAGCAGGCGATCGCGGAGTTCCAGGAGGGGCAGAAACTGGCGATCGACGGCGTTGCCGGGCCGGAGACCATGGCAGCGCTGGCCACCTGGCGCGCCAGCCCGGATGAGACGCCTGGGGCCATGCCGGCGCGCCTTGTCGGCGAGGTGCAGACCGCGACAAAAGGCGGTGGCATCGTGGTGCTCATCGCCGCGCTGCAAAAGCAGATCGCGGACACCGCCGCCAGCCTGACGGGTATCGATGCATCCGCTGCGCAGACGCTCTCTGGCTGGCTGATGGCCGGCGCCGGCGTCCTCGGCGCTGGGCTGACAGCCTATGCGATCTGGGGCGTGATCAAGTCACGTCGCACCTATGAGGGGACAAGCTGATGTTGGCGCTCCTCAAGTACTGGCAAATCGGGGCGGGGGCGTTCATCGGCGCTCTTTTAGCCGCTGGCCCCGTCTATCTCTACGGCGCTTCGCATGGGCGCCAGCAGGCGGCCGTATCCTCCCTGGAGCAATCCGTCAAAATTCTCAGGCAAAGGAATGAGATCGATGAAACTGTATCCGCTGCTCATGCTGCTGCTCTGTGCGGTGATCTCGGGCTGTCAGACGACGACAAAGACGAGTGCATGCGACGGGTTCGCGAAGCTATCCCCAAACATTGAAACCTCGGTCTATATCCTCAAGGCGGATCGGCTGTTTGCAAATCAGGTCGCGGCCCACAACCGGGCCGGGCAATCCTTCGGCTGCTGGTAGCGGTGGCCTCCTTACGGCATCACGAGCATGAAAGCGGCGGGAATGACACGACAGAGCGAGTACGAACCGATGATACAGGAGCCCACCCGGAAAATAGCAGAAAGCGTGATGCTGCTCGTCGTGGCGCGCGTCTCCATGGCGCTTGCGCTGCCTGTCCTCGGGCTGGTGGCCATGCTTGGCCAACAGTGGATCGATGCGCGATTTGAAACGCAGGAGGCGTCAATCAAGCGGGTCGAGCAGAGCGCCGGCAATGCCACCGCGCAGGCGCTGGAGGTCAAGGACCGGCTCACGGTGGTGGAAACCAAGCAGGCGACCGACGCGGCGACGGCCGCCACGTTTCAGAAAGACACTCTGACGCGGCTCGATCGCTTGCAGGACAGCATTGTCTCGATGTCCAACGCCATTGCGGCGCTGACGGCGACCATGCAGGCGAGGGAGGATTATGATCGCCGGCAGCAGCTCCAGAGATAACCGCCCTGCCGGCCTGGCCTGCCGGATAAGGGGCTTTCCTAAACTCATGGCCGCATGAAAGGATCCATATCGAGTAGATAGCCGCCGCTACCCACAACGACACCTGATATTCGCCCCCGGTTGCCTCACGGCGCCGGGGGCTCTTTTTTGCATTTGGAACATTGGCATTGATCCCGGCGTTTTGCGCCGATGAACAGAGGGCATTTCAAACCGGTTACCATTGAGCTGCCATCCGACAGGATAGGCCTTTACCGGAATGTCTCTTCCGCCGATGAGGCCGCGCGGCTGCTCGTGGAACATTGGCCAGCAGGTGCAGGGGATAAACGACTTGCAGCGATGCAGGCGTGTCTAGATGTTATGGAGGGGAGGGCCGATGCTGGAATCGCGAGAGCTGCTTTCATTGCAGCGGCGCATGAAGCTAAGATTTATGTGAAAGATTGATAAATCCGGTACCAGATAGGAGGCACCATGGCCGAGCCAAATATCAACGAACCCAAATGGCTGAAGGCCGTTGGCCTCGACCTGCAATACACCAGCGAAGAAGAGGCGGTCGGCGTGATGGTCCTGATCGATGCTGATGGCAATCAGGCGCACTATCTGATCGGCCCAGAATCAGCGGAAGGCATACGGCAGGCGATGGTCAACTATTTGGATATCCATGCCGGGCGCCCTCTGAGTTACCCGACGCCGGATGATGGGATGCCGTACTAACCTTTTTGAAGAGAGCCGCAATTTGCTCGATAATGCAGGGCGTTTCGGCGGCGGAATATCATCTTTGTTCATCCCCTTTAGATGCGCCTCCCCGGTGCTCTCCGCAATACCACTCGACGCCGTAGCGGCCGGTAAAGCCAAAACTCCCCCATGCTTTGCAGCCTGGATGCATGCACCAATGCTCAGCGATGCCCGGACGGGTCTTTGGCAGCACAATCGGTGTGCTTTCATCCCCCATTTCCAATCTCCCCCAGCAGATCAGAGATTGGTGTATTCACCAGGATATAGCCCTCATCATTGGCATTTCCGAAGATGAATACCTCGCCATGCTGTGGGTGGATTCCCTTGGTAGCGTAATAGCAGGTGGGACTGGCGTTCTTCAGGCGCTCAAAGGTTGGGGTGCCGATCTCGGAAATTGCAATTGCATAGCAGCCCGGCATTTCTTCCAGCTTTTTCAGTTCAGGGCGTAAGGCGTAATAGTCCTCGACATCGAGGGCGTCGAAGCTCCATCCCTCATTGATGAGCTTGTTGAAATCAGTCATGCGGCCACCTTTGGCGCCCCCACGATCATGAGCTTATCATCAGGAAGCGGTCGTTGCAGCCCCTTTGCTTCCTCCCACGGAGCCGTCAGCCATGTCTCGATTTCATCTTCCGTCGTAAGAATTACGGGCATCGCCTTCTGGTGGATGGGGCCGACGACGCCGTTTGGCTCCGTCGTCAGAAATCCGAACAGATCGCACGTGATTTGGCCCTCCCTGACCTTCCGAACGCACGTCCAGTCCGCAACCCAAACACCGGCAAAGGCAGCGAGGGGGCGATCCTCGCTTATCGCAAACCACGCATTAGGGACGCGTCCGCCGGCGGCCGCCGCTGGATTTGGCTCGGCGAAGGACGTGAAGGGAACAACGCACCGGTTCTCCACTCCAAGCCATCTCTTCCAGTGCTTGCTTTCGGTATTCCTGATGTTCGTTGTGCCCCGATCAGGCTCCATTTTGAGGAGATGATCGAAATCGACCTCGGAGCCCTTAGCGCGAAGCTTGTCGGCGCGCTTCTTCGCGGCCTGGAAAAGGGCCTGCTGGGAAGAGGGCATGCCCCACCGCACCATGACCAGCTCGCGCTCGCCGCCATTGTTGCGAACAATCGGCGCCGGGTAATCCGGGTAGACGTCCATCGCCGGATCGAGCCGGTTTGTAAGGTCCGCGGTCGGCTTGAAAAGTCGCCGCATCGCCTCATGGGCGGTCGTTGCATTATAGAGATTGCACATGGAGCCTCCTAATCCCGCTGGCGCTTTCCCGGCTTCCAGCCTCGCGTAAATCCATATGATAGCGCAAGGGAGGCGAATTCCAGCTCTCGTTCATAAAAGGCTTTGAGCGCAAGCAGATCGCGGATTGCCTCGCGCGAATCGCCTCCGAAGGCCTCAAGGACCTCTTCCACTTCGTCATCGTCCGGCACATGGATGGCCATCGGCTGCGACATTTCTGCCTCCTTTCGAACGCCTAGTCTGGCACGATCCAGCTTGACTGAAAAGAGATTTGTTCTCATTCTGTTCTCATGCAGATAGAGACACTCGGTGACCTGCTGACGCATGGCGTCCGCATAACCATGCGGTGCGCCGCCGGCAGGCGAGACGGAATGAAATCGGTCAGGGATTGCCTGTTCGGCACCGAACTGGACGTGATGACGCTCGTCTGCACACGCGGACGCGACATGCCGGTCGGATTGCTGCAGGGCCGCATGCGGTGCCCACGGTGCGGATCGCGAGATGTCCGCTTCCTGATGGATTTCCCGGCTCAGCCGAGTGCAGCGAAAAGGGTCATCGCAGGATGAAATACGGCATCACCATCAGTACCATAGGTGACTGTATCGATTACGATCACCAGTTCCGGGCACATTGCAACAATCAGGATTGCAGACACACTGCGATTCTCGATCTTAATCTCCTGGCGGAAAAGCTCGGTCGCGATCATAGCCAACTATCCAAACACCTTGCGCCGCATCTAGTATGCTCGAAATGCGGATCAAAAAATGTCCTGTTAAGCGCTGTGTCGAAGGGAATGGAGTACAGCTATCCCCAATGGAAGGCTCCAGGGGATTAAACAAGCATCCAGCCGAACGCCCCTAAGAGAACGACGGCGACAATGCATAACAGTGCGATCCGCCCGCTCCAGCCGATGTTTGGCTCAAATCCATCTGGAGAACGATTTTTCTCGTACCCTGAGTCCATGTTGTTGTGTCCCCGTTGGCATCCTGAGGGAGGATACCAGAAATCACGCGCTTATCATCGCGGAGGAGCAACTATCGGCAACGGGGGCGACGGTTGCCAAAATGTCCAACATTTTGTCCAACATAGTTGAGGGCTAAAATGCAAAAAGCCCGGATTTTCGGGCCTTTTCTGATACTGAAAAGGAAAGGTGGCTCCCCGGGCCGGATTCGAACCAGCGACCAACCGGTTAACAGCCGGTTGCTCTACCGCTGAGCTACCGGGGAACAGGTGCTCATTCGTCAGCGATGTGGCCTATAGCAAAAGGGTTTCGCTTTTGCAAAGGGGCTGTTCCGTTTTTTTCATCTTTTTGGCACGCAAATGACAACAAGCTATATATACCGGTTATGTTCCGCCTGTCCGCATGGAAGGCGGGTCCCGTATCGGTGGAAAACGCAAAACGTGGTTCAATCAGACGAAGTGAAATCCTCTTTCCGGCGCAGGAAGGCCGTGCATGTCCTGGGGCGGCGGATTCCGATTCCCCAATCCGTTCTCATGCGGCGGATTCTCGGCATTGCCCTCGTCGTCGGCGGCATCCTGGGCTTTCTCCCCGTGCTCGGCTTCTGGATGGTGCCGCTCGGGCTCCTGGTGCTCTCGCATGATTCTGCCATCATCCGCCGGTGGCGGCGCAAGCTTGAAGTGCGCTACGGGCGCAAATGGCGAAGGAAGTGACGGCGGGCATGAGCCTGGGACGCGCAAAAAGGCGAATGCAAAGGGGATGTTTCGGCGGTGATCCGAAATGCCGCGGAGAATTCGCCTGCAATCCCCCCAAGAACGGCTTGACGGGCGAAAAGCCATAACCTATTGACGCCTCACAAACGCTTGTGCGGAAGGCCTCGTGGCGGAGTGGTTACGCAGAGGACTGCAAATCCTTGCACCCCGGTTCGATTCCGGGCGAGGCCTCCAGCGCAACCGGTTCCTGCGGGCGTTCATATCATCCGACAAGCGTTCCACTCCGCGTCCGACGCGAAAGGAAGCTTGGGACAATGACAGCCGATTTCCACGATCTCCGTATCAAAATGGTCGATAATCAGATCCGCACGACGGATGTGACGAACCTTGCCGTCCTCGACGCGTTTCTGGCCGTTCCACGCGAAGAGTTCGTTCCGGCAGCCCGCCGCGACCTGGCCTATATCGACGAGGATACCCTGGTGAAGCCGGCATCGCCCGCCGGCGGGGCTGCTCGCTACCTCATGGAGCCTTCCCCCTTCGCCAAGCTCGTGCAGCTCGCCGCCATCGAGCCGGGCGACGTCGTCCTCGATATCGGCACCGGAAGCGGCTATTCGGCGGCGGTGCTGTCGCGGCTCGCAAGCTCCATCATCGCGGTCGAAAGTGATTCCGATCTGGCGGCCGAGGCAACGGCGAAACTCTCCGAACTCGGCTATGACAATGTCGTGATCGTCACCGCTCCCCTGACCGAGGGCTATCCTTCCGAGGCGCCTTACGACGTGATCATCCTCGAAGGCGCGGTCGACTTTGTTCCCGACGCTCTGTTCGATCAGCTGAAGAATGGCGGCCGCCTCGTCGCTGTCGAAGGTCACGGAAATGCCGGCGTTGCCAAGCTTTACGTCAAGGACGAGGATATCGTCTCCGGACGCCGGGCCTTCAATCTGGCGGTGAAGCCGCTGCCCGGATTTGCACGCGCGCCGCAGTTCGAATTCTGATTTTTCGGAAATGGTTACATATCTGCAACGCTTCTGACTTTGTTTGTGCATCCGCCTATGGCACAGATAGAAAAGGAGAAATTTACCGGTTATTAAATGCGTGCCCGAACCGCTCGGTTCGGTCAAAACAGATTCGACTGATTCATATGAGGTTCACTGTGTTCAAAGTATGCAAGGGATGGTTGGCGGCAGCATTACTTTCGGGCACGGTTTTGGCGGGGAATCCAGCCTGGGCCGAGACGCTTACCGGGGCACTGGCCAAAGCCTATCAGAACAATGCCGCGCTCAACTCCTCGCGCGCCGGTGTCCGGATCACGGATGAAGGCGTCTCCATCGCCAAATCCGGCTACCGGCCGACCATCACGGGAACCGGTAGTTTCGGCCGCAGCCGTTCGGGGCAGACCAATCTGACCACCACTGCGGGGAGCGTGGGCATCGAGCTCAATCAGACACTTTTTGATGGATTTCAGACCAAGAACAATGTCGCGGCCGCCGAAGCGCAGGTCTATGCGCAGCGCGAAAACCTCCGCAACGACGAATTGAACAGGCTGTTTGACGCGGTTTCGGCCTATATGGATGTCTACCAGAACCGGCAGATCGCAGTTCTGCGTGAGCAGAATCTGGCCGCTCTGAACGAGCAGGTGCGCGCCGCGCGCGCCCGCCTCGACGTGGGCGAGGGCACCCGCACCGATGTGGCGCAGGCCGAAGCCAGCCGCTCGACCGCGATCGCAGAGCTCAATCAGGCGCGCGCCGACGTGAAATCGGCCGAGGCGGTCTATCGGCAGATAGTCGGTGTTTCGCCGGGCAGGCTGCAGGCCGCAAACGCTCCCTCCAGATTGCTGCCGCGTTCGATCGATCAGGCCTATCAGGTCTCGGCCGCGAGCCATCCGGCGATCCTTGCAACGAAATATGCGGTCGATGCCGCCGGCTTCAACGTCAAGGCAAGGGAAGGTGCGCTGCTGCCGACCCTAGGCCTCAACGCCTCCGCCAGTCACACCGAGACATTTGCCGGCGAGTCGGGCAATGGCGACGGCCATTCGGCGTCCGTCGGCCTGCAGCTTTCGGTGCCGATCTATAGCGGCGGCCGGACGTCGGCGCAGGTGCGTCAGTCCAAGGAGCAACTGGGACAGGCACGGATCGAGGTCGATGTGGCCCGTGACTCCGTGCGCGCCGCCGTTGCGTCCGCGTGGTCGCAGCTCGAATCGGCCAGGGCATCGGTTGAGGCCAATCGCGAGGGTGTCCGGGCCGCCAGGCTGGCGCTCGAAGGCGTCGTCGAGGAGCGTAAGGTGGGCCAGCGCACGACGCTGGACGTCCTCAACCAGCAGAATGAGCTGGTGGCAGTGCAGATTGCGCTCGTTCAGGCGGAACGCAATGTGGTGGTAGCGAGCTATGCGCTGCTCCAGGCGGTTGGTCGCCTGACGGCAGGCCATCTTGGCCTGCAAGTCGCCGAGCACAAGCCGGAAGAGCATTATGAAGCCGTGAAGGACAAGTGGATCGGTCTGCGGACGCCCGACGGTCGCTGAGCCGCAATCGCGCAACCAGATTTTGATGACGGCACCGCAAGGTGCCGTTTTTCGTTGCGCCCGCGGCCGGGGCGGGATCATTGCGGCGAGGTGCGGCAACGGTTTGAATCGGCTGACGTTTCCGTGTCAGTTTCCCGACAATGATTCGATAATCCTGTGGGTTGGCTTCCGTGCCGGACCGGCAGGGATTCTCAAATGCGGTTTCGTCCGGTAGCCTGTTTCCAGAGATTCGCCGTACGAGGCGGCGAGAACCAAAAATCGGCACAGGACTATGGCACAGACATCGAGCGCGGCGCGTGAGCCTTCCATGGAAGAGATCCTTGCTTCCATCCGTCGGATCATCGAGGACAGTGACGTGGTGCGGCAGAGCGTGCCTCCCAAGCCGGAGCGTCCGCAGATGGCGCCGGTGCGCGGTGAGATCGCCGAGTTCCGCCGCGATCCTGAACCGGTGCTGAGGCCTGTGGAGCCGGCGAAGGGCAGCGTCGGAGCGGATAAAGCGCAGGAAGAGCGTCAGGCGCGCCAGGCGGAAGATGCCATGCAGGCGCTCGCTGCGCGCATCGGTCTGCGCGGCTCGCTTGATCCGGCGCGCAGCGGCGGCGAGGTCGCGGTTTCCGGTCGCGATGCCGCGCCGCAGCCGAAAGGCGACGCTGTCGCCATGCCGGCGGGTGTTCAGCCGCATTTCGAGGCGGCCCATGCGGACAGCGATGCATCGGACGATGCCGACGATGATTACGAGCCAGTCCTCGACGCCAGCAATGACGATCGGGAAGTTGCGGCTGCCGTGAGTGGCCGAGCACATGGGGCGGTGGCGGATGACGCCGCGCCGGCGCATGCCGAGGCGCCGCAGAACCCGGCCGCCACTGGTACCGCGCAGGAAGATGCGCCGCGTCCGGCTGTTTCGACAGCCGGCTCGATCATCTCGCCGGCGACGGGACGGCAGGTGGCAGCTGCCTTCGAGGACCTTTCGGCAGCGATGCGGGCCGAGCAGCGCCGCTCCTTTGACGAGATGGCGGAAGAGATGCTCCGTCCCATGCTGCAGGAGTGGCTGGACAACAATCTCCCCGGTCTCGTCGAGCGGCTGGTGCGCGAGGAGATCGAGCGGGTGGTGCGCGCAGGCCGCGGCTGAAATCCCTATATCCTGCAGGAATTGTCGGATCCCGCTTGCTGGCAAGCGGGATTTCGTCGTTTCGGTGGTATTTTCGCTTTCAAAATCATTTTAAAAGTGATTTGAAACCGCATCCGCTTAACCAGCCTTGACGGACATTTTTCATGCTTGAGAAGACATACGACGCCGCGGCCATCGAGCCGAAGATCGCTGAACTCTGGGAGAAGGCCGGCGCTTTCAAGGCCGGAGCCGGAGCGAAGCCGGGCGCCGATCCGTTCTCGATCGTCATTCCGCCGCCCAATGTCACCGGCTCGCTGCATATGGGCCACGCGCTCAACAATACGATCCAGGACATTCTCGTCCGCTTCGAGCGGATGCGCGGCAAGAACGTCCTCTGGCAGCCGGGCATGGACCATGCCGGCATTGCCACGCAGATGGTGGTGGAGCGCCAGTTGATGGAGCGGCAGGAGCCGAGCCGCCATGCCATGGGCCGCGAGAAATTCGTCGAGCGCATCTGGCAGTGGAAGGCCGAATCCGGCGGCATGATCGCCAACCAGCTGCGCCGCCTGGGCGCCTCCTGCGACTGGTCGCGCGAGCGCTTCACCATGGATGAGGGCCTGTCCAAGGCCGTGCTCGAGGTCTTCGTCACGCTCTACAAGCAGGGCCTGATCTACAAGGACAAGCGCCTTGTGAACTGGGACCCGAAGCTGCTGACGGCGATCTCGGACATCGAGGTGGAATCGCGCGAGGTCAAGGGCCATCTCTGGCACTTCCGCTATCCCTTGGAGAACGTGCCGTTCGATCCGGAAAACCCGCACACCTATATCGTCGTCGCCACGACGCGGCCCGAGACCATGCTGGGCGACACGGGCGTTGCGGTCAATCCCAACGATCCGCGCTATCACGCGCTCGTCGGCAATGATGTCGTGCTGCCGCTTGTCGGCCGGCATATCCCGATAGTCGCCGACGACTATGCCGACCCGGAGGCCGGGTCTGGCGCGGTCAAGATCACGCCCGCACATGATTTCAACGATTTCGAGGTCGGCCGGCGCCATGATCTTCCGCAGATCAACATCCTTACCACGGAAGCGGCGATAACGCTTAAGAACAACAAGGACTTCCTGGAAGGTCTGGAGAGATCGAGCCATCTCGACCAGCTGATCCGCGAGCTTGATGGCCTCGACCGCTTCGCCGCGCGCAAGCGCATCGTCGAGATGATGGAGGAGGGCGGCTATCTCGAAAGGATCGAGGACCACATCCATGCGGTGCCCCATGGCGACCGGGGCGGCGTGCCGATCGAGCCTTTCCTGACAGACCAGTGGTATGTCAACGCGGCGGAACTCGCGAAGCCAGCGATAGCTGCAGTGCGCGAGAACCGCACGAAAATCATCCCCGCCAATTGGGAAAAGACCTATTTCGACTGGATGGAGAACATCCAGCCCTGGTGCGTCTCGCGCCAGCTCTGGTGGGGCCATCAGATCCCCGCCTGGTACGGGCCGGACGGCACCTGCTTCGTCGAGAGAACCGAGGACGAGGCGAAGGCGGCGGCGCGCGCGCATTATGGCGAGGACGTTGCGCTCACACGCGATTCCGACGTGCTCGACACCTGGTTCTCCTCCGCGCTCTGGCCGTTTTCGACCTTCGGCTGGCCGGACAAGACGCCGGAGCTTGCTACCTATTACCCGACGAGCGTCCTTGTCACCGGCTTCGACATCATCTTCTTCTGGGTCGCCCGGATGATGATGATGGGCCTCCATTTCATGGAAGATGAGCCGTTCCACACCGTCTATCTCCACGCCCTAGTGCGCGACAAGAACGGCGCCAAGATGTCGAAGTCGAAGGGCAATGTCCTCGACCCGTTGGACCTGATCGACGAATATGGCGCGGATGCGCTGCGCTTCACGCTCGCCATCATGGCGGCGCAGGGGCGCGACGTGAAGCTCGACCCGGCGCGCATCGCCGGCTACCGCAATTTCGGCACCAAGCTCTGGAACGCGACACGCTTTGCCGGGATGAACGGCGTCAAGCGCGACGACAGCTTCGATCCGGCTGAGGCGAAACTCGCCGTCAACCGCTGGATCCTGACGGAGCTGACGCGAGCCGCGCGCGCCGTCACGGACGGGATCACCACCTACAGGTTCAACGAGGCGGCGGGCGCGGCCTATAAATTCGTCTGGAACCAGCTCTGCGACTGGTATCTGGAGCTGCTGAAACCGATCTTCATGGGCGAGGACGAGGCGGCCAAGAAGGAAGCGCAAGCCTGTGCCGCCTATTGCCTGGACGAGATCTACAAGCTGCTCCATCCCTTCATGCCGTTCATGACGGAGGAATTGTGGGCGCATACGGCGGGCGAGGGACAGACGCGCCCGACCCTGCTCGCCCATGCCGAATGGCCTGTGCTCGATTTCGAGGACGGCGATGCGGCCGCCGACATCAACTGGTTGATCGAGCTCGTCACCGGCATCCGCTCGGTGCGCGCCGAGATGAACGTCCCGCCTTCGGCGCTCGCGCCGCTCGTCGTGCTCGACGCCCGTGATGCGACCAGGGACAGGCTCGAGCGCCACGACGCGGCGATCAAGCGGCTGGCGCGTGTCGAAACCATCGGCTTTGCCACGGAAGCGCCCAAGGCATCGGCGCAGATCGTCATCGGCGAGGCGACGGTCTGCCTGCCGCTGGGGCAATTGATCGATATCAAGGCGGAAGCGGCAAGGCTCACCAAGGAGGCCGGCAAGATCGCCGGCGAGATCGAGCGTATCGAGAAGAAGCTCGCCAACGAGAAGTTCGTCGCCAATGCGCGCGAGGAGGTCGTCGAGGCCGAGCGCGAAAAGCTTAATGAATTCCGCGAGGCGGCGGAAAAGATTGCCGTCGCGCTGACGCACATAGAGAGCGCGCGATAATCCTCATCCGCGTCCCGATTCGAGCATACGGAAGCCGGCCCGACCCTGTGTCGGGCCGTAGTTTTTAGGGCGTCGGCAGGCTCTTTCCATCATGATTTGGACAATTTCCTGCCATTGTTGCGCCTTGGCAACAGAGGCTTCGTATCGAATGAAAACTGCCGAAAATCGTGGTTTTCCTGCTCGCTTTGCGGCAGAATTTTCTTATTAAATTATCATGCTGGGTGAAAAAGGCGCGATTTTCGGGGAAACGCGTTTTGCCGGTCAGCGGGGGCGGTTACGAGGCACTTGTCCGACATCACTTTCATGTTACGTTTGCGTCAAAATTTATTCCATTCTTTGATTTGGGGAGGACAAATGAGGGGAACAACAAAAACAATCGTCGGAGCCGCTCTTATCGCCGCCGGAACTGTCGGCGGCGCGCAGGCCGGCGGTCTGGAGCGCAGCTCGCAGGATTTCGACATCCTGTTCGAGCCGGGCACACGCATCGAATCCGGCGTGACCTACGTCAAGCCGGAGCGAAAGCTCAAGAATATTCGCGGATCGGCGGTGGGGGCCGCTACCGGCGGCAGAAATCCTGCGAACGGCTTTCGTCCCTATGAGACGGAGACCGGTGAGTCCCGCGGCTATGCGGTGCCGAAATTCTCGGCCAAGGTTGATCTGACGGACGATCTCGCCTGTGCCGGGCAGTATCGCGAGCCGATCGGCATCCATACCGATGTCGGCATGGGCACGGTGGAGATGTACACGGCCATCGAGCAGGAAATCACGTCTCGCGATTACGGGCTCAACTGCTCCTACCGCTTCGCAGCGGGCGAGAAGGGCTTTTTCCGCATCCTTGGCGGCGTTTCCTATCAGGAAGTCGAAGGCTATCAGTCCCGCTATCTGCCGGCCGGCTTCCCCACTCCCTTCGGCGCGACGTTGCCGTTCCGAACAGGCTATCTCAATGTTGAGGACAAGGGTTGGGGCTGGCGTCTCGGCGCGGCCTATGAGATTCCCGAATACGCCTTGCGCGCCTCGTTGGTCTACCAGTCGAAGATAAAATACGATCTGGAAGGAACGATCACGGGCCTGTTCCCCATTACGATCCCTGTCGTGGGTGAGGCGGAAGTGCCGGACTCGGTCGAGTTCAAGTTCCAGACCGGCATCGCGCCGAGTTGGCTGGCGTTTGGCTCGGTCAAGTGGACCCACTGGTCGAATCAGGATGCCATTAACTTCCTCAATACGAGTGCAAGTCTTCCCGGGCCATTTGGTGCAATCCCGGTAGGCGCCCGTATCACCGGCCTTGATCTTTACTACCGCGATGGTTGGACCGTTACCGGCGGTGTCGGGCACAAGCTCAACGACCAGTGGTCGGTGGCGACAAGCCTTACCTGGGATCGTGGCACATCAACGGGTCTACAGACCCAGACAGATACCTGGACCCTCGGCCTCGGCACGACCTATTCGCCGAACGAGCGGTTTGAGGTTCGTCTTGCCGGTCTTGTGGGTTTGCTGACCTCGGGCACCAAGGACAACCGGATTATTGATGGCAAGCCCAATCTGACCGGCTCTGTCGCCGATTTCGACGATGATTTCG
Source organism: Mesorhizobium sp. RMAD-H1 (assembly GCF_014191375.1). Classification (GTDB taxonomy): domain Bacteria; phylum Pseudomonadota; class Alphaproteobacteria; order Rhizobiales; family Rhizobiaceae; genus Paramesorhizobium. The sequence goes on along the minus strand of NZ_JACHWN010000010.1, from coordinate 82,593 downwards.
TGGGCGCTCTCTCGATTTCAGCCAAGCTGAAGTTCTAAAGTTGAAGTTTTGACGCCGGTTTTTCTGGCATCGATCTGGAAAAGCCCGGCTTTTTTGCCGGGCTTTCTTTTGGGGGCTTTGATATGTGGGGTTGTTTTCCACCTGCTTGCAGGTCGCTTCGGAGCATTGCTGATCCCAATTTGTGGCGATTCAGCAACAGTCGCTTTACGATGAAATTGCGGGGAAAGATGTGTGGACCATTTTGCCCACATCCCGCCACAAACCCGGAGCACCCGAAATGAAGCGGGGCCACGGTAAGCGCAAAGACGTTGGTCCGACCGGTCAATATGCCGTCATGTCGCGGCGCGGAGCTGGAATGAACACGCAGGCTGTTTCAAAAGAGAATCCGCTGTCTCGGCCCGATCCGGTCTGGATCGCGCGGATATCCGCATGCGACGGAATCGGGAGGTGCGGCGCGGGGTTCCGTCGCAGCCGTACTCTTGCCGAAAACGCGGGTCATGTTTTCTCAAGTGGCAGTCCCTTGTGGCGAACCGGTGCGGGTCTGGCCGGGATGGTGTCCGCTCATGTGAAAGAAATAGCTTCGTGATGCGAGTCGTTAAGCACATTACATATCCGGTATTCGGCCTTGCCCTGACGCTGACCGTCATGTGCGGACATGCCAGAGCGTTCGATGTGACTGACGACGCCGAGAAGAGCCGCAATCCCTTCGAACTCTTCAAGTTCGGCTTTTCCGCTTATAAGAATGGTCACAAGGACGAGGCGCTCAAGGCCTTGCGCTATGCCGCCGAAATGGGCCATCCGGGCGCCAAGTGGAAGCTTGCGCGCATGTATGCGGAAGGCGACGGCGTCAAGGAGAACGATTTCGAGGCCTATCAGATTTTCGAGAAGATCGTGCGCGACGGCGCGGAGCCCGGCTCCCAGAACGAAAGCTATGTCGCCGACGCGCTCGTGGCGCTTGCCGGCTATATAAAGCGCGGTATTCCCGGATCGCCCGTTCAAGCCAATCCGAACGTCGCTCGCGAGCTTTACATCCAGGCCGCCTCGAATTTCGGTGATCCCTCGGCGCAGTATGAGCTGGGCAAGATGCTCCTGAAAGGCGAGGGTGGAGCGCGCAATACCGTCCAGGCCGCCCGCTGGTTCCGGCTCGCTGCCCAGAAGGGCAATGTGAATGCGCAGGCCATGCTCGGCAACATGCTGTTCCAGGCCGGCAAGACCGTGCGCGGTCTGGCGATGCTCACCGCCGCTTTCGAGCGCTGCTCGGATGACGATTGCGAATGGATCCGCGACCTGCAGGAGCGAGCCTTCTCGGTGGCCGGCGAAGCAGACCGGCGTACGGCGATCTCGCTGGCGGGCGACATTGTGCGGACGGGGGATTTCTGATCCCGGCGGCGTTTCTGGCGGCGCCGATAATATCCGACCGCTGGTGGCCTGGCGATGTTCCGGAATGGGTCCCCGGTCAAGCTCGAGGGTAAAGATTGCAGGGATGTTTCCGCCAATCGTCAACGTTGGGACTGGGCGGAAACCTCTCCAGTCCGTCATTCCCGGGCTTGACCCGAGAATCCACGCCTGAACAGTTCCGATGCACCGGCGCTAAAGCGCCAGTTCGATCGTGACCGGCACGTGGTCGGACGGCTTTTCCCAGGCCCGCACATGTTTTTCGATACCGGCGGAAACGAGGTGATCGGCGGCTTCCGGCGACAGCATCATGTGGTCGATGCGGATGCCGTTGTTCTTCTGCCAGGCGCCGGCCTGATAATCCCAGAAGGAATAGAGGCCCGGCGCATCGCTGACCGCGCGGAGGGCGTCACAAAGGCCAAGATTTTCCAGCCGGCGGAATGCCTGCCGGGTGTCGGGCAGGAAAAGGGCGTCGTTGAGCCATAGCTCTGGATGCTTTGCGTCTTCCGGCTGCGGGATCACATTATAGTCGCCGGCCAGCACCAGCGGCTCCTCCAATGCGAGGCGGCGTTCGGTCCAGCGCTGCAGCCGCTCCATCCAGGCGAGCTTATAGAGATATTTCTCCGAGTTCACCGGATTGCCGTTCGGCAGATAGAGCGAGACGATGCGGACGGCACCGGCAGCGCGCGAAAATACAGCCTCGATGAAGCGGGCCTGCCCGTCGGTCTCTTCTCCAGGCAGGCCGCGGAACACTTCATCAGGCGTGTTCTTGGAAAGGATCGCGACGCCGTTGAAGCCTTTCTGGCCGTGCGTCTCCACGTGATAGCCGAGCGCCTCGATCTCCAGCCGTGGAAACTGCTCGTCGACGGATTTGATCTCCTGGAGACAGACGACATCGGGCGAAGAGTCCTTCAGCCAGTGCAGAAGGTTGTCGATACGGGCCTTGACGCCGTTGATGTTCCAGGTGGCGATCTTCATGGCCTAGGCATAGGCCGCCGCGCGGTCGAGGGCAAGAGGCGGATGACGCTGTCCCCGGATCAGATCGAAAAGCTGGTGCCGCAGCCGCAGGAGGCAACGGCGTGCGGATTCCTGATCTGGAAGGACTGGCCCATCAGATCGTCGATGAAATCGATCTCGGAGCCGTCCATATAGGGCAGGGAAACGGTATCGATGAGGATACGCGCCCCGTGCTTTTCGATGACGATGTCGTCCTCGGACTCGCTGTCGACGAGATCATATTTATAGGAAAAGCCCGAACAGCCGCCACCCTCGACCGAAACGCGGAGCGCGGTCTTGCCGGGTTCGGACTTCAGGATGGCAGCGATGCGCCTGGCAGCGGCATCGGATACGGTAACGCCCGTCATTTCGCTCATGATCGCATCCATAGGTCAATTCTGCCGGGAAAGACCTTGTCCCCGGCTATGAATTAGCTCAATGCATAGCTATGAATTGGCGGGCCCGAAGTCAATGCGGCTGGCGGACCCCTGTTATCATATTACGGTGATGCAATGACATTGCAGGGTATCGGTTTTGGCTACCGGGAGAGGGCGGTCTATGCCTGCGATCCTGGAACAAGCCGGGGGCGCCTCTTTCCCGAGAGCGAGAGCCCGACGCGCACCCCCTTCCAGCGCGACCGCGACCGTATCATCCATTCGACCGCCTTCCGCCGTCTGAAGCACAAGACGCAGGTCTTCATCGCCCATGAGGGCGATCATTACAGAACGCGGCTGACCCATACGATCGAGGTGGCGCAGATCGCCCGGGCGCTCGCCCGCGCCCTGCGGCTCGACGAGGATCTGGCGGAGGCGATCGCACTGGTGCACGATTTCGGGCACACGCCCTTCGGCCACACCGGCGAGGATGCGCTCAACGAAAAGATGAAGGATTTCGGCGGCTTCGACCACAATGCCCAGTCCTTGCGCATCGTCACCAAACTGGAACGGCGCTATGCGGATTTCGACGGGCTGAACCTAACCTGGGAAACCCTGGAGGGTCTGGTCAAGCACAATGGCCCGCTGACCGGGGCCAGATTCAATGGCGAGCCGGTGCCGCAGCCGATCGTCGACTACAGCGCGCAGCACGATCTCAAGCTGTCGAGCTTCGCCAGCCTGGAGGCGCAATGCGCGGCCATTGCCGACGACATCGCCTATAATGCGCACGATATCGACGACGGCCTGCGTTCCGGCCTTCTGACGCTGCCGATCCTCGACGAGGTGCCGCTGACGCGGCAATTGCTGGACGAGGTGCGCCACCGCTATCCGTCGCTCGATCCCGTGCGGACGGGCCATGAGTTGGTGCGCAGGCAGATCACCATCATGGTGGAGGACGTGATCGCCCAATCGCAGGTCAATCTCTCCGCTCTCGCCCCGGCTTCGGTCGAGGACGTGCGAGCGGCGGATTCGACCATGGTGACATTTTCCCCCGCCATGCGCGAGGCTGAGAAAACACTCAAACGTTTTCTCTATAAGAACCTCTATTTTCACGAAAAAGTCGTGGTCGTCAGGCAGGCGGCCGACCGGATCGTGCGCGATCTCTTCGATGCCTATATGAACGATCCCGGCACCATGCCCGAGGAGTGGCGTGCGGGGCTCGATACGTGCGGGACGGCGGTCCAAGCCCGCCGCATCGCCGACTTTCTTGCCGGCATGACCGACAATTATGCCATACGCGAGCACAAGCGCCTGTTTGACCATACGCCTGAATTGAATTAAGGCCGGGTCTAACTCCAATCCGAGACTGACCATGAATATCTTCGCAGATTTCGACGCACGTATAAAAAAGACGCTGCAGAGCATTGATCTCAAAACAAAAGACGGCGGTGCGCTCGATTTGTCCCGTGTCGGCGTGGAGCCGCCGCGCGATCCTTCCCATGGGGATATCGCGACCAATGCGGCGATGGTGCTTTCCAAGGCGGTCGGAGAAGCGCCGCGCGATCTCGCCGCGCGCATCGCCGCCGCACTCGAGGCGGATGAGGACGTGGCCTCGGTCAATGTCGCGGGACCGGGCTTCATCAACTTGCAGCTGAAAGACAGCTACTGGCACCGGGAACTGGCCGGAATGATCGCGGCCGGGACCGACTACGGCCGCTCGACCGTCGGAGCGGGGCGCAAGGTCAATGTCGAATATGTCTCGGCCAACCCGACGGGGCCGATGCATGTCGGCCATTGCCGCGGCGCGGTGGTGGGCGATGCGCTCGCCAATCTCCTGAAATTCGCAGGGTTCGACGTCATCAAGGAGTACTACATCAACGACGCCGGGGCGCAGATCGACGTGCTGGCGCGCTCGGTGATGCTGCGCTACCGTCAGGCGCTGGGCGAGGAGATCGGCGAGATCCCATCAGGCCTCTACCCCGGCGACTATCTCATTCCCGTGGGCGAGACGCTCGCGGCCGAATATGGCCGGCGATTGCTCGAGATGTCTGACGAGGAGGCGCTCGCCATCGTCAAGGACCGCACCATCGATGCCATGATGGCGATGATCCGGTCCGACCTCGACGCGCTGAACGTCCATCACGACGTGTTCTTCTCCGAGCGCTCGCTGCATGCGGAGAATGCGCGGGCGATCCGCTCGGCGATCAACGACCTGACGCTGAAGGGGCATGTCTACAAGGGCAAGCTGCCACCGCCGAAGGGCCAGGTGCCGGAGGACTGGGAGGATCGCGAGCAGACGCTCTTCCGCTCCACCGATGTCGGCGACGACATGGACCGTCCGCTGATGAAATCGGACGGCTCCTTCACCTATTTCGCGGCGGACGTCGCCTATTTCAAGAACAAGTACGAGCGCGGCTATGACGAGATGATCTATGTGCTCGGCGCCGACCATGGCGGCTATGTCAAGCGGCTCGAAGCCGTAGCGCGAGCCGTTTCCGGCGGAGAGGCGAAGCTGACGGCGATTCTGTGCCAGCTCGTCCGGCTGTTCCGGGCGGGCGAGCCGGTGCGCATGTCGAAGCGGGCCGGCGAGTTCGTGACCCTGCGCGACGTGGTGGACGAGGTCGGGCGCGATCCCGTGCGCTTCATGATGCTCTACCGCAAGAACGACGCGCCGCTCGATTTCGACTTCGCCAAGGTGACGGAGCACTCCAAGGACAATCCGGTGTTCTACGTGCAATATGCGTCGGCGCGCTGCCATTCGGTCTTCCGGCAGGCGAAGGAGCAGGGCGGGTTCACCGATCTCGACCGGGAGACGCTCGGCAAGCATCTGGAAAAGCTCACCGATGAGAGCGAGATCGCGCTTGTGCGCAAGTTAGCCGAATACCCACGGCTGATCGAATCCGCGGCGCTGCATCAGGAGCCGCACAGGCTCGCTTTCTACCTCTATGACCTTGCCAGCGCCTTCCATGCGCAGTGGAACAAGGGGACGGAAAATCCGGACTTACGTTTTATTAAGGTTAACGATCCAGACTTGTCTCTTGCCAGGCTAGGGCTGGTGCAGGTCGTTTCCGATGTCCTGGCGTCCGGATTGTCGATTATTGGAGCGGACGCCCCGACAGAAATGCGCTAAGGCGCTGGAAATTACTGTCAACTTTTGCCCACATTGCGCTGGTAATCGCCAATGATGGGTGACGTCGGCTGGCGCCCCGCGTATGAGTACAGGAAAACGCCATGACGGACAGCAATTTCAAATACCGTGATCACGGAGGTCGTCCTTCGCAGGAGGACGATCCGCTGATGGAGCTGTCACGGATCATCGGCTTCGACGAGCCAGTAAAGGAGGCTGCCCCGCAAGAGGCGGCTGACGATTTGTCCTTCGATCTCGAGCAGGAGCTGATCGGCGGTCTCGAGGCGGAGCTTTATTCAGAACATCCGGCCGAGACACGGCCGGAAGCCGAGGCTCGATATCAGCCGGCGACGCACCATGGCTGGACCGTGCCCCGCCAGCTGGCCGGGGCGGAGGCCTTTTCCGAGCCTTCGCAGGCAGAGGGCGAGGATTTCGACTTTTCCGCCTCGCTGGAGAACGAGCTTGCCCTGTCGATCGACGGCGCTGATGCGGAGGACCCTGAAGAATTTTCCCTGGATGATGCCTTCGATCCGGTATCAGCGGACGATAGCGGAGCCTATGCCGTGACATCGGCGCCGGCGCTCGATACGGACGGCTATTCTGATGATCAGGCGACCGCCCGCGACGATGCCGGCTATGATCCGACGATCTACGAGCCTGCCCATGATCCGGCGGATGACCGGCCGGCGATGAACTATGTTGCCGCGCCCAGCCTGGAAGAAGAGCTGGAGATGCTGCTCGTCGGGGATGAAGGCGGTCAGGATCCCTCGCAGGAGCCGGTACCGCATTATGCGGCTGCACAGCCGCAACCCGCCGCAGCCCGTTACCCCTATTATCCGGCGCAGCTTTATTCTGCCTCTTCGACCGGTTCGCACGAAGCCCGGCCGGCGGCGCAAGCCGTCGCTTACGCCGAGCCGGCCTATGCCGCTGCGGCATCAGGCTACGAAGCGCCGGTGGCCGAGGCTGCGCCCAACGCCTGGGATGGCGAGGAGCCGCAGCTCGACGAGGATTTCTTCGGGGCCGAGGATGACGGCCAGTATGCCGAAGCCGAAGCCGATGACGCGCCGGAAGCGGCCATTGCCCAGCCTGCGCCGGCCGACGTCTATTCCGGCCATTCGGGCTACAGGATCGGATCTGCCGGCCCGGCGCCTGATGTCGAAACCGTCACGGTCTCCGAATCGAAGGTCGACCAGACGGATGCGCTGGACCTGCCGGAAGTGGAATATGAGCCCGAGCCGGCATCGAACAGCGGCCTGAACGCTCTCGAAAACGAATTCGCAGAAGTCTTCGCCTCGATCGAGGTGGAGGACCAGCCGGCGCAGCCGGAGGCCAGGACATCGGCCGACAGCGCCTTCGAGGATATCTTCAACGATGCCTATGCCGCCTATGGCGCGCAGCCGGCGCAACAGACGGATTCCTCCGCTTATGCAGCCGGAACCGCTGCCGCTGCGATCGGCGGTTATATGGCGTCCCAGGCGGGATCGCAGGCCGCTTACCAGCCGGCCGCCAAGGCGGGGCCTTCGGGCACGCCGAACGACTACTACAACCATTGGGCCAATGCGGGGCAGGGGGCGGAGGATTTCGCCTATGATCCGCAAGCGGAGGACGATCTCGATATCCCCACGGCAGCCCATGAGCAGCGGCCTGCCCGCAGCCGGCGCGGTCTGGTGCTGGCGTCCGTTGCGGGCGCGGCACTGCTGATCGGCGCGCTCGGCTATTACGGGCTTTCGTCCGGCGGCGGCGACGGCGCTCCCGTCGTCATTCAGGCCGACAACCAGCCGGTCAAGGTGCAGCCGGAAAATCCGGGCGGCAATACCGTGCCCAACCAGGACAAGGCCGTTTACGACCGGGTGGCCGGCTTGGCGCCGGAAGCGCCCGAGCAGAAGGCGCTGGTCTCCAACGAGGAAAAGCCCATCGACATCGGCATGGCCGAGGATGACGACGGCAGCCTGGGCGCTGACGAGACGGCGGTAAACGACCGCCTGGAGCCTTCTTCCGTGGAGGCTGCTATCTCCGACGGTTCGCAGAGCAAGCCGGCGATCGTTCCGCGCCGCGTGCAGACGATGATCGTACGGCCCGATGGTACCATTGTCGCGCCGGAGCCCGAGCCTGCCGCACCGGCAAGCAGCGATGTCGCGATGCCGCAGGCGCGTCCGGCCGGAACGGAGGTTGCGGCATTGAACAGCGCGGCAGCACTGCCGGCGGAGAACGAGGCCGCGACCGAGCCGACACAGACCTCCGGGATCCCGGTACAGGGGACGTCCGCAAATGCCGCGCCGGCCGCAAACGCTCCGGCGCGGATGGTCGAGACCCAAACCATCACGCCGAACGATGTTCCGGCCAAGCCGCGCAACGTGCCGGTGGTGCCATCGCGGCCGGCGCAGCAGCCGGTGACGATCGTCGACAGCACGCCCGCTGCTCAGAACACGCAGGTCGCATCGGCTGCCAATGCGGCGGGAACGGCGGCGGCGAGTGCGGGCGGCTATGCGATCCAGATCGCCTCGCAGCCCTCGGCTGAGGCCGCTCAGCAGAGCTATGCCAATCTGGCCCGGCGCTACGCCAACATCATCGGCGGGCACGGTGTCGATATCCGCCGCGCCGAAATCGCCGGCAAGGGCACCTATTACCGGGTCCGCATCAATGCCGGCTCGAAGAGCGACGCCGTCGACCTGTGCACCCGCTACAAGGCCGCCGGCGGCAGCTGCTTTGTCACGCAGTGACGAATGCTTTCTCCCGAAACTCAAGGGCGGCGGATGAGCCGCCCTTTGCCGTTCTGCGGCGGCCGACAGCGCAAGACGAAAACCATGCGATCCCCCGTTTTTCCAACTAGAGTCCGACCATGAGCGAATCAAAGGCATTGATTGCAGGCGTATCCGGCAAGGCCCTGACGGCGGAGGAGATCGCGCTCATCCGCGACACGCAGCCCTGGGGCTTCATCCTGTTTGCGCGTAATATCGGTGACGCGGCACAGGTCTCGGACCTGACGGCGCATCTGCGCGACCTGACGGGACGACCGCGTACGCCGGTCTTCATCGACCAGGAGGGCGGGCGCGTGCAGCGGCTGCGTCCGCCTCTGGCGCCTGATTATCCGCCGGCTTCGGCGCTCGGCGCGCTTTATGCGGGAGACAGCCAGGCGGGGCTGCGCGCCGCCTGGCTGATGTCCAGGCTCCATGCCTTTGACCTCCTGAAACTTGGCATCAACGCCGATTGCCTGCCGGTGCTCGACGTTCCGGTGGAAGGGGCGCATGACGTGATCGGCACGCGCGCCTATGCCAAGGACCCGCACATCGTCGCCGAGATGGGCCGGGCCGCCGCCGAGGGGCTGCTTTCGGGCGGTGTGCTGCCTGTCATGAAGCACATTCCCGGCCACGGCCGCGCCTTTGCCGATACGCACAAGGAGCTGGCGAAGGTCGATGCGCCGCTTTGCGACCTGGAGAACCGCGATTTCCTGCCGTTCAAGGCGCTTTCGGATCTCCCGGCGGCAATGACCGCGCATGTCGTCTTCACGGCGATCGATCCGGCGCGTCCCGCGACGCTGTCGCCCACGGTGGTGGAGACGATCATCAGGGACTTCATCGGTTTCGACGGGCTTCTGATGAGCGACGACATCTCCATGAAGGCACTTTCTGGGGATTTCGGGGATTTGACCGACGCAATCTTTGCCGCGGGCTGCGATGTCGTGCTTCACTGCAACGGCCTCATGGAGGAATTGTCGAAGGTGGCAGCGCACGCCCCTGTTCTGGCGGGCAAGGCAAAGAAGCGGGCGGAGATAGCGGAGGTTTTCGCCGGCGAGCCTGATCTCTCCGACGAGGCGGAAATACGCGAGGAATTCCAGCGCATTTTCGAGGCGGTGGCATAAAGAACCTTATGCAAGGAATGATGGAGCTTGGCAGCGACTGGCGTGAAGACCACAGGCAGGGATGATGCGGCGACGCCGATGGACGCGCTCTGGCAGACCGATGCCGAGCGCGCCGCGGGCGAGCCGGCGCTGGTCATCGACGTGCAGGGTTTCGAAGGTCCGCTCGACCTCCTGCTCCATCTGGCGCGCAACCAGCGCGTCGATCTCGCGCGCATTTCGGTCCTGGCCCTTGCCGAGCAGTATCTCCTGTTCATCGAGCAGGCCCGCGCCTTGCGGCTGGAACTCGCGGCCGATTATCTGGTCATGGCGGCATGGCTCGCCTATCTCAAATCCAAGCTTCTTATCCCGAAATCACCCGGAGATGAGGGTGAAACCGGCGAGGAACTGGCGGCAGTCCTGCAATTCCGGCTGAAGCGCCTGGAGGCGATGCGGGATGCGGCGGTCAAGCTCGTCAACCGCAACCGGCTGGGGCGCGACGTCTTCTCCCGCGGCATGCCGGAAATGGTGGTGGTGGAAAAGACCAATGAGTTCTCCGCCTCGCTCTATGACCTTCTGACGGCTTACGCGTCACAGCGCCAGCGGCAGGCCGTCAGCCGTGTCGAGATCGCGCAGCGTACCGTCTGGTCCCTGAAGGAGGCGCGTGTCGTTCTGACGCGGCTCATGGGCGACATGAGGGACTGGACCGCGCTCGACCAGTTCCTGATCGCCTTCATCCCAAGCCCGCGCGAGCGGGCCACGGCGCTGGCCAGCTCCTTTGCCGCCAGCCTGGAGCTCGTGCGGGAAGGGAAGCTCGAAATCCGCCAGGAATCGCCCTTCAAGCCGCTCTATATGCGTGCGAAGCGCGGCGGCGCTCCGCTGGCCGAAGAGGAAACGAACGATGTCTGACACGGGCAAGGCCAAGATCGTGTCGTTCCCCTCCGTCGAAGCCTCCGACAAGGAGGGTTCGGTGGAGCGGCTGGCGCTCAGGGAGGCGGTGCGGATGGCCGAGGCGCTGATCTTCGCATCCGCCGAGCCGGTTTCGGAACGGGCGCTCGCCGAGCGGCTGCCTTCCAATGTCAATATTCCCGAAGTGCTGAAAGCGCTGCAGGCGGACTATCAGCGCCGCGGCGTCAACCTGTTGCGCACGGGCGATGCCTGGGCCTTCCGCACGGCGGCGGACCTGTCGTTCCTGATGAGCCGCGAGGCGGTGCAGCAGAAGAAGCTGTCGCGCGCGGCGCTGGAGGTTCTTGCCATCATTGCCTATCACCAGCCGGTGACCCGCGCGGAACTGGAGGACATCCGCGGCGTCGAGACCTCGAAAGGCACGATCGACGTGCTGATGGAAACAGGGTGGATCAAGATGCGCGGCCGCCGCCGCACGCCGGGCCGGCCCGTCACCTATGGCACGACGGAGAGCTTCCTCGACCATTTCGGCCTGCCCGACATCCGCGATCTGCCGGGGCTCGAGGAATTGCGCGGGGCAGGGTTGCTTTCGGCGCGCATGCCGCCCCATTTCTCCATTCCCATGCCGTCGGTCGATCCGGACGAACTGACCGAGGACGAGGAACCGCTGACCGACATCGATCTGGAGGAACTGGGCCTGCTGACGCCCAGGGTTGAGCAGGACTAGGCCGATTTGAGATCGGGATATGGGCCTTAAGCGGATCGATCATGTCCAACTGGCGATGCCGGCAGGCGAGGAGGACGCAGCGCGCCGCTCTTATGCCGGCGCATTGGGGATGACCGAAGTGTCGAAGCCCGGAAACCTGGTAAGGCGCGGCGGCTGCTGGTTCGAGTCCGGGGACGTACGCGTGCATCTTGGCGTGCAGGCCGATTTCCACCCCGCCACGAAAGCGCATCCGGCCTTCATCGTCGATGATCTCGCAAGCCTGTGCTCCCGCCTGGACGCGGCGGGTTTCCCTTGCGGGAACGGCGAGCCGCTGGAAGGGTATCGCCGCGCTTATGTATCGGACCCGTTCGGAAACCGGATCGAACTGATGGAAGTCGCGGGATGAAAAGCCGCCGCGGAGCGCCTCGAAATCAGGTGTTTTGCGAGCGTTGCCCCGGTCAATCTGACGCAAGGTCCCGAAAAAAATTCCCGCATATCGCCGGTCGGGATATAGTTCCGTTTGAAAGATGCGGAGAAAGCGCTTAAATCACGGCAAAAGGGTTTGGGTTTTCGCTTCCCGCGATCCGGCAACAAGAGGAAAGTTATGGGTAGTTTTTCAATCTGGCACTGGCTGATCGTGCTTGCCGTCGTGCTGCTGCTGTTCGGCCGCGGCAAGATCCCCGAACTGATGGGTGATGTGGCCAAGGGCATCAAGAACTTCAAGAAGGGCATGACGGACGAAGAGGATCAGGTCGAGACAACGAAGACCATCGACAACAATCCCGACACCCCGGTCTCTTCGGTAAAGAAGACCTCGAAGTCCTGATCAATATACCGCTGCTGCGGATGCCGCGAGGCATCTGATGCGTATGGAGTCCGCCTATCATGCTTGACATCGGCTGGTCCGAGATACTGGTGATCGCGATTGTCCTGATCGTGGTCGTCGGACCGAAAGACCTGCCGAGGATGCTCCGCGCATTTGGCCAGGCGACGAGCAGGATGCGCAAGACGGCAAACGAGTTCCGCCGCCAGTTCGACGAGGCGCTCAGGGAGGCCGAACTCGAGGATGTGAAGAACGTCGTCGAGGATACCCGCCGCCTCGATCCGCGCAGCGATATCAGGAAAGTGTTCGATCCCCTGCGCTCGGCCGGCGAGGAATTGCGCTCGAGCCTCAACCAGGCCGCAGAGGCGCCGGCAGCGACGCCGGTTCCGCCGCCTCCGCCGGAGCCCGTCCCTTCCGCCGATGCGCCGGTCGAAGCCGCGCCTCAGGCGGTTGCCACGGCAAAAGCCGGTGCAGCGGTGGCGGATAAGCCGGCAGGAAAGGCGCTTGCGCCCGTCAAGGCGCCCGGCGCATCGGCAAAGACGGCCGCCAGGAAACCGGCCGCAAAGACCCGGGCGAGAGCGAAAGCAAAAGCAGACGATGCAGGATCAAAAGCGTGACCAGCGAACAGGATGAAATCGAGCAGAGCTCGGCACCGCTGATCGAGCACCTGATCGAGCTGCGCCGCCGCTTGATCTGGGCGATCCTGGCGTTTTTCATCGCTTTCGTGCTCTGCTTCGCCTTCGCCAAGCAGCTCTTCAACTTCCTGGTCATTCCCTATCAGTGGGCGCTCGACTGGGCCGGCATGGACCGCTCGAAAGCCGAGCTCATCTATACCGCGCCGCAGGAATTCTTCTTCACCCAGGTGAAGGTCGCCATGTTCGGCGGCGTGGTGCTCGCCTTTCCCGTGATTGCCTCCCAGATCTATAAATTCGTGGCGCCGGGGCTCTACAAGCATGAGCGCATGGCGTTCCTGCCGTTTCTCGTCGCTTCGCCGATCCTGTTCCTTCTTGGCGGCGCGCTGGTCTATGGCTTCTTCACGCCGATGGTGATGTGGTTCTTCCTCGCCATGCAGCAGACGGGCGGGGCCGGCGAGGTGCAGATATCGCTTCTGCCGAAGGTTTCGGAATATCTCAGCCTGATCATGACGCTGATCTTCGCTTTCGGCCTGGTATTCCAGCTGCCCGTCGTCTCCTCGCTTCTGGTGCGGGCAGGGCTCCTCTCCTCCGAGGCGCTGAAGGAAAAGCGCAAATACGCCATCGTCATCGCCTTCGTGGTGGCGGCGGTGCTGACCCCGCCTGATCCGGTGAGCCAGATCGGCCTTGCCTTGCCGACCATCCTTCTCTACGAGATTTCCATCTGGACGGCGCGAATGATCGAGCGGAAACGGGCACTCGCCGAAGCCGAGAAGAATTCGGCGGGCAATATCTCCTCCGCATCCTGATCCTTCGTCCGCTGTCTCCAGCGTCCCGGATGCCGGCCTGCCGGCATTGTTATGCAATTAATTTCACTCCACTTACGGCTCTATCTCATGCTTGACATCAAATGGATACGCGAAAACCCTGAAGCGTTCGACGACGCCCTTGCCAAACGCGGCATGGAACCCCTGTCTTCCGGGCTGATCGCGCTTGATGAGAAGCGGCGCCAGCATGTCGGCCGGGTGCAGCAGGCGCAGGAGCGCCGCAATGCTGCCTCCAAGGAAATCGGCAAGGCGATGGCCGAGAAGGACAGCGCCACCGCCGAGAAGCTGAAGGCCGAGGTCGCCGATCTCAAGACCTTCCTGCAGACTGCCGAGGAAGAGGAGCGCCGCCTCGACAAGGAACTGGCGGATGCGCTCGCCGTCATCCCGAACCTGCCGCTCGACGACGTGCCGGAAGGCAAGGACGAGGCGGACAATGTCGAGGTGAGGCGCGTCGGCAATATCCGCAATTTCGCCTTTCAGCCGAAGGAGCATTTCGAGATCGGCGAAGCCATGGGCTACATGGATTTCGAGCGCGCCGCCAAGCTTTCAGGCAGCCGCTTCACGGTTCTGAAAAGCCAGCTCGCGCGGCTGGAACGCGCGCTCGGCCAGTTCATGCTCGACCTGCATACGACTGAGCATGGGTATATGGAGGTCGTGCCGCCGTTGCTGGTCAACGATCCGGCCATGTTCGGCACGGGACAATTGCCGAAATTCACCGATGATCTGTTCCGCACCACGGACGGGCGCTGGCTCATTCCCACCGCCGAGGTGCCGCTCACCAATCTGGTGCGCGAGGAAATCCTTGATCTGAAAGAGCTACCCATCCGCATGACGGCGCTTACGCCGTGCTTCCGCTCGGAAGCAGGCTCGGCGGGGCGGGATACGCGCGGCATGCTGCGCCAGCACCAGTTCATGAAGGTCGAGATGGTGTCGATCACCGATGCCGAGAGCTCGATCGCCGAGCATGAGCGGATGACCGCCTGCGCCGAAGAGGTGCTGAAGCGCCTCGGCCTGCCGTTCCGCACCGTGGTGCTGTGCACCGGCGACATGGGCTTCGGCGCGCAGAAGACCTATGACATCGAGGTCTGGCTGCCGGGGCAGAACACCTATCGCGAGATTTCGAGCTGCTCCGTCTGCGGTGATTTCCAGGCGCGCCGCATGAACGCGCGCTATCGCCCGGAAGGCGAGAAGGCGACGCGCTTCGTCCATACGCTCAACGGCTCCGGCGTGGCGGTCGGCCGGGCGTTGATCGCGATCCTGGAAAATTATCAGGAAGAGGATGGCAGCGTAACCATTCCTGAAGCTCTTCTTCCTTACATGGGCGGTCTCACCAAAATCGAAAAGCCGGAATGAAGGCGGTGTGAAGCCAGAAAGGAACTGGGATTGCGCATTCTCCTGACCAATGACGACGGGATCCACGCGGAAGGGCTAGCGGTTCTGGAGCGGATCGCAAGGCGGCTTTCCGACGATATCTGGGTGGTCGCACCGGAAACGGACCAGAGTGGACTGGCGCATTCCCTGACCCTTTCGGAGCCGCTGCGCCTGCGCAAGATCGACGACCGTCATTATGCGCTGCGCGGCACGCCGACCGACTGCGTCATCATGGGCGTGCGCAGAATCCTGCCCGAGCCGCCCGACCTCGTGCTCTCGGGCGTCAATTCCGGCGCCAATATCGCCGATGACGTGACCTATTCCGGCACGGTGGCCGGCGCCATCGAGGGGACGCTTCTGGGCATCCGCGCCATCGCGCTTTCCCAGGAATATGAGTTCGAGGATGGCCACCGCATCGTGCCGTGGGAGACGGCGGAGACATGCGCGCCCGACCTCATCAGGCAGCTGATCAAGGCGGACATGCCGAAAGACGTTCTCCTGAACGTCAACTTCCCCAATTGCGCGCCGAATGCCGTGACGGGCACGCGTGTGACCGTCCAGGGCAAGCTTTCGCACGAGGCCTCGATCGACGAGCGCCGGGACGCACGGGGCTTTCCCTATTTCTGGCTGCGCTTCGGCCGCGGCAAAGCGGATGTCGCCGCCGACAGCGACGTGGCGGCGATCCGGGCGGATGCCATTTCCGTCACGCCGCTGCAGCTCGACCTGACCGCGCACAAGAGCCGGGCGGCTCTTGCCGACGTTCTGGGTACGCAAGCCCCATGACGCCAAAATTGTCGGAGCGGGAGGATTTCGCCGCCTTCGTGCTCAGGATGCGTGGGCGCGGGATGAACGACCCCCGTCTTTTCAGCGCCATCGAGGCGACGCCCCGGCGCGGCTTCGTCAACGGTCTGTGGGCGGATGTCGCCTACAAGAACCGCACCATTCCGCTCGACTGCGGCGAGTATATCGAAGGGCTCGACGATCAGGCCCGGCTCCTCTCGGCGCTCAATGTCGAGGAGGGGCACCGGGTGCTGGAGATCGGCACCGGCTCCGGCTATACGGCCTGCATCATGGGCCGGCTCGGTGGCCGCGTCACGACGGTCGATCGCTACAAGACGCTTGTCGACCAGGCGCGGCAGCGGCTGCAGGCGCTGAAGATCGAGAATGTCGTCGTCATGCAGGCCGATGGGCGGCACGGCCCTCCGGGCGCCGGACCGTTCGACCGGATCATCGTCTGGCCGGCTTTCGAGAGCCTGCCACGCCATTTCGTCGATCTGCTGGCCAGCAACGGCGTGATGATCGCGCCGATCGGGCCGGGAGACGGGCAGCAGGTGGTCTGCCGTCTGGCAAAGATAGGCAGCCGGTTCGAACGCGAGGATCTGATGCTCGTGCGTTATCAGCCCCTGATCGAAGGCGTCGCCGCGGTCCTGTGATTTGCCCGACGCATCGGCTCGAAAATCCGTATCGGTTTTCGCAAGGCACGATGCACGGATCCAAAAATTAACGGCGTCCTTTATGCGTCCGAAAAGGTCGCGCGGCGCTGTTATGGTATCCGTTTGGTGAATCTTTGCGACAAAATTCATTTGTTTTAACCAGCAAGTAAGATTAACGCGTTTTAATCACCATACTTCGAGTATCGAGTATGGACGGGTTGAACATGCGTTTCAGGGTTTTGGACCGGGCGTCCCAGCGGCTTTTGCGGAATGCCGCAATCATTCTGATCGCCGGCTTCGGCGCAGGCTGCAGCGCCGATACGATGCGTTTCACCGACGGCATCTATACGGGATCGACATCCAACCAGCGGTCGATGATCAACAGGCCGGCGGCCCAGCCTTATCCGCAGGCGGCCGCCGCTCCCGTGGATGGCGGCTATACCGGCTCCGTCAATCGCGGTGCGGTCACGCCTGTCACGCAGGGCGGGGGTGTCCAGCGCAGCAATCTGCCGCCTGTATCATCCGCTCCTGTGGCCAGCGCTTCCAACGCGCAGCCCGCCCCGGCGCCTGTCGCGGCGGAGCCGAGGGTTGTCCGCCCGGCGGCAACCGGGCAGCAGGTCGCATCCGCCAATCCCGCGCCGGTCGCCGCTTCGGGTGAAAACCTCGTTGTCGTCCAGCCCGGCGAATCGCTTTTCGGCATTGCGCGCCGCACCGGCGTGTCGCCCAACGCGATCATGCAGGCCAACGGCATAACCGACGCCAACAGGATACAGGCCGGGCAGAAGCTGCGGATCCCCGGGGCCTCCGGCACGGTCGTCGCCGCCAATGATCCCAGGCCCGCGCCTGCCGGCCGGGGTGAGCCGGAGAAGGTGCTCGGACAATTGCCGCAGAATCCGCAGGCGCCGAACAACCGTCCGGCGAACAGCGACGTGGCAATCCTGCCGCAGACGCCGACGATCAAGGAAAAGCAGGCCGGCGCGACCGCCTCGGCCGCCACTGCGCCGAAGACGGCGACGCCCCCGGCATCCGGCGGCACCTATACGGTGCAGAGCGGTGATTCGCTCTATGGCATCTCGCAGAAGACCGGCGCGTCGGTGGATGCCATCAAGAAGGCCAACGGACTGGCCAATGGCGCGATCCGCGTCGGCCAGTCGCTGATCATTCCGGGAGCGGCTGGCGGCGCCACACAGGTGGCGAGCGCTCCGAAGGTTGACCAGGTCAATACCGGCTCGACGCCGCCGGCACAGCAACCGGCTGCCGAAGGCGCAAAGCCCTACACGCCGCCGCAGGCGAACAACAAGGTCATCGAGGAAGCGGAAAAGGACGTGGCCGCAGCGCCGTCCGCGACCGGGATCTCGCAGATGCGCTGGCCGGTGCGCGGCCGCGTGCTCTCGAGCTTCGGCCAGCGTGAGGGTACTTCCGTCAATGATGGCATCGACATCATGGTGCCCGAGGGCACGCCGGTGAAGGCGGCCGAGAACGGCGTCGTCATCTATGCCGGCGACGGGCTGAAGGAGTTCGGCAACACGGTGCTGGTGCGCCACGAAGACGGGCTGGTGACGGTCTATGGCCACAACAGCAAGATCCTCGTCCAGCGCGGGCAGAAGGTGCGCCGCGGTGAGGAGATCGCCCGTTCCGGCATGAGCGGCAACGCCAAGTCGCCGAAGCTGCACTTCGAGGTGCGCAAGAATTCCGCGCCCGTCAATCCGACGAAATATCTGGAATCATAGTTCCGACAGACGATGAAAGAGAAAAATGCCCGCGACATCGCGGGCTTTTTCAGTTTGAAGGCAAATCAGATCGCCTTGCCCAGCCGCCCTGCGAGATCCTGGATGAACTGCCAGGCGACGCGACCGGAACGGTTGCCGCGGGTGGTGGCCCATTCCAGCGCTTCGGCGTGAAGTTTCTGCTCTTCATAATGGAGACCGAAATATTTCGCGTAACCGTCGACCATCGCGAGATAATCCTCCTGGCTGCATTTATGGAAGCCGAGCCAGAGGCCGAAACGGTCGGAGAGGGAAACCTTCTCCTCCACCGCTTCCGACGGATTGATGGCGGTGGAGCGCTCGTTCTCGATCATGTCGCGCGGCAGGAGATGGCGGCGGTTCGACGTGGCATAGAAGATGACGTTCGCCGGCCTGCCTTCCACGCCGCCCTCCAGCGCCGCTTTCAGCGACTTGTAGGAAGTGTCGTCATGGTCGAAGGAGAGATCGTCGCAGAACAGGATGAAGCGGTATTCGCTCTCCTTGATGCTGTTCATCAGCGTGGGCAGGCTGTTGATGTCCTCGCGGTGGATCTCGATCAGCTTGAGCGGTGGCTGAGCAGGTTTTTCCTCGTTGACGGTGGCCTGGACGGCCTTCACCAGGGAGGATTTGCCCATGCCGCGCGCACCCCAGAGGAGCACGTTGTTGGCCGGCAGCCCGTCGGCGAAGCGGCGGGTGTTGTCGAGGAGGATATCGCGCACATTGTCGACGCCCTGGATGAGCGAGATGTCGACACGATTGACCCGGGTGACGGGATCGAGCGTCAGGCGGGCGGGATCCCAGACGAAGCAATCGGCAGCCGTCAGGTCGGCAGGCTTGGCCGCAGGCGGCGCGATGCGCTCCAGGACAGCGATCAACCGGTCCAGCTTCTGCGACAGCAAATCTTCAGTCGTCATCTCGATGCCTAGCCTTATGCTTGAGATATTCACGGGCCGGGGCACGTAAATGCCTGTCATTCCATGCGCCGGCGGCGATGGCTTATCATGCGGACCGGAGCGCGAAAAGTGTGCGGCAGTTTTTTGTCCGGTTGCTTTTGAGGCGATAACCATTGTATTGCGCTGGACTAATTATGCCTGCACGATGAATTTCTAGAGGAGTTTTCGCATGGTTACCCCGGCTTTCGCTCAGGCCCCCGGCGGCGCGCCGTTCGGCCCGGATGTCCTGATGAGCATCCTGCCTTTCATCCTGATCTTCGTGATCATGTATTTCCTCATCATCCGTCCCCAGCGCAACCAGATGAAGAAGCGCGAGGAGATGCTGAAGGCGATCCGCCGCGGTGATACCATCATTGCCGGCGGCATGGTCGCCAAGGTGACGAAGGTCGTCGACGACAATGAGCTTGAAGTCGAGATCGCCGACGGCGTCAAGGTGCGCGTGCTGCGCGGACTGGTCACCGACGTGCGGGTGAAGGGCGAGCCCATCGCCGACAACAAGAAGTAACCACAGCGGTTTCTTCTCCTTGAGGCACGTGCCGCCGCCGGATCATCCATCCGACGCGGCACGGCCGGACTGATTGGCACCCGATGCTCTATTTCTCGCGCTGGAAGTCGGTTCTCATCTGGTTGATCGTGGCGGCGGGGGTGCTTCTGGCGCTTCCCAGCCTGCTGTCGCAGAAACAGCTCGCCGGCTTGCCGGACTGGCTGCCGAAGCGCCAGGTGGCGCTGGGGCTCGACCTGGCCGGCGGATCGCGGTTGCTCCTGCAATTGCCCCCTGAAGAAACCGCCAAGACCGACGCCGCCGTCGCGATCATGAAGCGGCGCCTCGCCGAACTCGGCTACGACAATCCGCTCGTCGAGAAACGGGGCAGGGACAAGATCGAGGTCGAGGTGCCGGGGCTTTACGACGCCCAGCTCCTCAAGGACATCCTCAGCGTGGGGGGCGATCTGTCCTTCCACCTGGTCGACGACTCCATGCCGGTGGACCAGGCGATCGCCGGTACGCCGCCGGCGGGGTCCGAAGTCGTCTATTCAGCCGATGATCCGCCGGTCGGCTATCTCGTGCGGAATGAGGCGATCGTTTCCAGCAGGAACATCATCAATGCCGAGGCTGGCGTCGACACTGGCTCGCAGGAGCCCATTATCACCATCACGCTCGATGCCGCGGGCAAACAGCGCCTGGCGGAAGCGACGGCGGCCAATATCGGCAAGCCGCTCGCCCTCCTGATCGACAATCAGGTGATCGCTGCGCCGGTCATCCGCGAGCCGATAGGCGGAGGGGAGCTTCAGATCTCCGGCGGGTTCGACCTGCAGAGCACGAGCAATCTTGCCGTGGTGCTGCGCGCGGGTGCGCTCCCGGCTCCCGTCACGGTTCTTGAAGAGCGTACCATCGGCTCCTCCCTCGGCGAGAACCAGGCCAGCACCGGCAGGATCGCCATCCTCATCGCCGCGCTGCTCGTCGCCGTGTTCATGGTGCTGTCCTACGGCCTTCTCGGGCTGATTGCCGATATCGCCCTGGCGGTCAATGTCGCACTGATCATGGCGGCGCTGGCGTTCATCGGCGCGCCGCTCGGTCTGGCCGGCATTGCCGGCATCGTGCTGACCATCGGCATGGCTGTCGATTCCAACATATTGATCTATGAGCGCATCCGCGAGGACAGCCGCAATGGCGCGCCGGTGCTGCAGGCGATCGAATCCGGTTTCTTCCGGGCCTTCGGCACCATCATCGATGCCAATCTCACGACACTGATCGCCGCCCTGGTCCTGTTCGTCCTGGGCAGCGATGCGGTGCATGGCTTCGCGCTGACGGTCGCCATCGGCATCGTCACGACCATCTTCACGACATTCACCTTCACCCGCCTGATGGTCTGGGAGTGGATCCGGATGGCAAGGCCGACTCGGATCCCGGGTCGGCTCCTCAAGCTCGTGCCTTCGCGCACGAACATTCCGTTCATGCGGCTGCGCCGCCTGACGCTTGGGATCTCGACGCTGGCAAGTGCGGCGGTGATTGCGCTTTTCGCCATATTCGGCATGAATTACGGCATCGATTTCCGCGGCGGGGCCTTGATCGAGCTCCAGGCCCGGCAGGGAGATGCCGATATTCCCGATATCGAAAGCCGGCTCGCAGAGCTCAATATCGGCGACTTCAAGGTCGAGCCGTTGAATTCCCGCTCGGTACTGGTCACGGTCGGCAGCCAGGAAGGGGGCGAGGATGCCGAGCAGACCGTTGCGGTCAAGCTGCGTGGCGAGCTGGAGAACGATTACAGCTTCCAGCGTGTCGACGTGGTCGGGCCGACCGTCTCGTCGCAATTGTCGCGGGCGGGTATCCTTGCCGTCGTCCTGTCGCTGCTTGCGATCTTCGCCTATGTCTGGCTGCGTTTCCAATGGCAGTTCGCACTCGGCGCCGTGCTGGCGACGATCCACGACGTCATTCTCCTCGGCGGCGTTTTCATCGTATTCGGGCTCCAGTTCAACCTGTGGAGCATTGCCGCAATCCTGATCGTGATCGGCTATTCGCTGAACGATACGGTCGTGGTCTATGATCGCGTGCGCGAAAACCTGAAGCAGAACAGTGCGATATCGCGAACCGCGCTCGTGGACAGCGCGATCAACCAGACCCTCTCGCGCACCATTCTCACCTCTCTCGTGACGCTGCTGGCGCTGCTGGCGCTCTGCATCTTCGGCAGCCCCGACATGCGGTCCTTTGCCCTGACGCTCGCCATCGGCATTGTCGTTGCGACCTATTCGTCTATCTTCATTGCAGGGCCGCTCCTGGTCGTTCTGGGCATGAAGACGCGCGCAGGCCCGACGGGCGGCATGACGCAACCAGCCGCGAAAGTCTGATCCATGGCCAAGGGTATCGAAATCCGCAACGCGCATTTTCCGGGCCGCGCGCCCATCGATGCCTATGGCAATGGTGGGTTTCGCTTCGCGGACATGTCGCATCGCGGCTCGATCCTCTGCCTGCCTTCCGGCATCTATGGTTGGGAGCCGAAGGCGCCGCCATTGCCGACGCTCCTGGATATCGGCAGGATCATCGAGGAGGCGGACGAGATCGAAATCCTGCTGGTGGGGACGGGGACCGAGCTGCGCAGGCTGCCGGAAAACCTGCGCGCGGCGCTGCGCCAGCACTGCATCTCGGCCGATCCGATGAGCACGGGCGCGGCGGTGCGTACCTATAACGTGCTGCTGGCCGAAGACCGGGCCGTGGCCGCCGCCCTGATCGCTGTCGATTAAGACAAGCTTTCCCATGGACGCCAACGAAGCTCACTGCATGGACTTTCTGCGCGATGCAGACCGCGACCGTTATCTCTCCGTGCTCTATGCGCCGGAGGAGAAGCGGGGTGGGCTTGCCGCGCTCTATGCCTTCAATGCCGAGGTGGCGCGCATCCGTGATCTCGTACACGACCCGCTGCCCGGCGAGGTGCGGCTGCAATGGTGGCGCGACCTCGTCAACGGCACGGAGCATGGCGCTGTGGCCGGGCATCCGGTTGCCGCCGCACTGTTGAAGACGATCGAACAGCATCGCTTGCCGCGCGCGGCACTCGACAATTATTGCGAGGCCCGGATCTTCGATCTCTATGATGATCCCATGCCGAGCCGCAACGATCTGGAGGGCTATTGCGGCGAGACCGCATCGGCTCTGATCCAGCTTGCAAGCCTTATTCTTGATGGCGAGGCGGCGCCGCGCTTTGCCGAGCTCGCCGGCCACGCCGGCGTTGCCCAGGGCGTAACGGGGCTCCTGCGGCTCCTGCCGCTGCATCGCAGGCGAGGGCAGGTCTTCGTGCCGGCGGACATCCTGAAAGCCGTCGGCGTGAGCCGGGAGACGCTGCTTGCAGGCACGGAGAAGGATGCGCTCGACCGCGTCGTCGCGGCGATGGCGGCACTGGCACGGGATCACCTCAGCGCATTCGACAAGGCCAGGGGCACGCTGCCGGGGACGCTCAGGCCGGCCTATCTGCCCGTCGCGCTGGTGCCGGCCTATCTCAAGGCGATCATGCGCAAGGGTGGTGACGCGGCAAGCGGGATCGCCGAAATTTCGCCGCTGCGCCGCCAGTGGATCATGTTCCGGGCAGCGGCGGGCTGGAAGCAATCCTGACCTATTCCGCTGCCGCCGCAACCGGCGGCAGGCCGAGCCAGGCGCGGCAATCGGCCAGCGCCCGGGCGCTGAGCGCCCGCTTCTTGGCGTTGGTCTTTTCCTTGCCGCGCAGGCGCTTTCCCTCGACCTTCGGCGTCTCGATCGGCGGGAACAGGCCGAAATTGACGTTCATCGGCTGGAAGGAGCGCTTGCCGGGTTCGTCCTCGGAAACCAGATGGCCGCCGGTGATATGGCCGAGCAGCGCGCCGAACGCTGTGGTCGCGGGCGGCAAGGACGGCTCACCGCCCAGATGTTCGGCGGCGGCGAAACGGCCGGCGAGAAGACCGATGGCCGCTGATTCCACATAGCCTTCGCAGCCGGTGATCTGCCCGGCGAAGCGCAGGCCCGGCCGCGATTTCAGTTGCAGCGAGCGGTCGAGCAGCACAGGGGAGTTCAGATAGGTATTGCGGTGCAGGCCGCCGAGCCGCGCGAATTCCGCATTTTCCAGGCCCGGAATCAGCCGGAAGATCGCAGTCTGCGCCCCATATTTCAGCTTCGTCTGGAAGCCGACCATGTTGTAGAGCGTGCCGAGCGCATTGTCCTGGCGCAGCTGCACCACGGCATAGGGCTTGACCGTCGGATTATGCGCATTGGTGAGCCCCATCGGCTTCATCGGCCCGTGGCGCAGCGTCTCCGGCCCGCGCTCGGCCATCACCTCGATCGGCAGGCAGCCGTCGAAATAGGGCGTGCCTTCCCATTCCCGGAACTCGGTCTTCTCGCCGTCGATCAGCGCCTGGACGAAGGCTTCGTACTGCTCTTTCGCCATCGGGCAGTTGATGTAATCCTTGCCCGTGCCGCCCGGTCCCACCTTGTCGTAACGCGACTGGAACCAGCAGACATTCATGTCGATGCTGTCGAAATGGACGATCGGCGCGATGGCGTCGAAGAAGGCGAGCGCCTCGGCGCCAGTCTCGGCCCGGATGGCCTCGGCCAGCGAAGGCGCGGTGAGGGGACCGGTAGCGATGATGGTGGTGCCCCATTCAGCGGGCGGCAGGCCGGTGATCTCCCCGCGTTCGATGGAAATCAGCGGATGAGCTTCGAGTTTTGCGGTGACGGCCTGCGAGAAGCCATCGCGATCGACCGCTAGCGCACCGCCGGCGGGAACCTGATGCGCGTCCGCACTTGCCATGATCAGCGACCCGGCCAGCCGCATTTCGGCATGGAGCACGCCGACGGCGTTGGTCTCGGCATCGTCGGATCGGAACGAGTTGGAGCAGACGAGTTCCGCCAGTCCGTCCGTCTTGTGCGCATCGGTTCCCCGGACGGGCCGCATCTCGTGCAGGACGACAGGAATTCCGGCCTGCGCGATCTGCCACGCGGCCTCGGAGCCGGCGAGGCCGCCGCCAATGATGTGGATAGGCTGTTTAGCGTTTGAATTCGACATGGGCTTCACTTAGCCTCTTATCTCTCAGGCTTCAACGGCGAAGCCGCACGTTCGGCTTCGCCGTCCACCCGAACAAAGGGGGATGAATACTGTCTGGGCGGGCATGGATCAGATTGTTTGCCGCAGCGGCGATTTTTGCCGGCGGCGTGAACATCGGGCAGGCGCAGGCGCCAAGCTTCATGATCTGCCATGGCTATGACTGTTATTACAAGACCCGCGTGATCCTCACCCCCGGCGACCTGAAGAAAATTGCCATCATAATGGCACAGGGCCGGCAATCGGCGGAAGCCGAACGCGCCGCGGTGCGCCGGGCCGTAGCGCTCTTCGAAGAGCGGAGCACGGCCGTTATCGGCGTGCGCGACAAGCCGAGGATGGAGTTCGGCAGGGCGCGCATCAGGGGCCAGATGGATTGCATCGATGAATCCATCAACACCGACCACTTCCTGAAATTCCTGCAGGCCAGGGGATGGCTCCGGCATCACCGCGTGGCGCGCAGGACGTCGCGCGGCTTCTTCCTCGACGGGCGATATCCGCACTGGACGGCGGTCGTGAAGGATGAGCACGGCGTGCTGTGGGTGGTCGATTCCTGGTACGAGCCCGGCGGCGGCCTGCCTGACGTCAAGAGGCTTTCGGACTGGAAGCGGAGAGGCGTCGGGGGAGAGCGCTGAGCGGAGCTCAAAAAACAACACCCGCCGCGGGAGGAGGAGCGGCGGGTGTCGTTAGGTAAAGGCTGACCGGGAGGAGGAGTGTCAGCCTTTGATCGCTCAAGCCTCGGGAGGAGGAGAGGCCCTTGCGACATTCCTGAAACTGCGGCACTCGCTGGGGAGGAGGACAGCGAGCGCCTTTAGGTAAGGTCGGCCGGGAGGAGGAGGGCCGACCTTCGATCGCATGAGCTCGGGAGGAGGATAAGCTCTTGCGACATTCGTTAAGACGCAGCGCGTCCTTTGGTTCCTTAGCGGGCGCCGGACTGGCGAGCGACGTAAGGAATGTCGGCGCGGGAAATGCCGAGGTCGCTCAGCTCGCGGTTCGAAAGGCGGTTCAGCTCGCCGACGGTCTCGCGGTAACGGCGCCAGTTGTTGTAGGAGCGGATCAGGTTCATCTCAGTCAACCTCTATTCGGTGCTTGTCTCGGTGATCGCTGTCTCGATCGTTGGCCATGATATAATCCAGGTTTTCCCGGGGTTGCAGGCCCAAGATTGCATAGCTGGCCTGCAATTGCTGCAATGCGTCATTAATCGATTTTATTTTCTGTTGCATTGCACAAAATCGCCATGCTTCCCACCCGCGATTCTTGGGCGTTTTTGATCCGACCGAGTTGAGGTAGGCTGACGTCATCCGCACCGCAGGGAATCAGGAGCACAGCGTGGCATTTCCCATCTCTGTCCGGGCCTATATCGCCCGCTGGCAAAAGAAAGGCCTGATCGACGAGGAAACGGCCGAGGCGCTTCTCTCTGATCTCAAGGGCCAGGGCAATGGTTTCGGCCTGGGCAATACGCTGGCGGTTCTTGGCGCCGTGCTTCTCGGCGTCGCCATTGTCACGCTGATTGCCGCCAATTGGGAGGCGATGCCGCGCTTGCTTCGGGTCGGGCTGATTTTTGCGGTGATCTGGGCAGGCTATCTCGGCGGCGCCTGGCGGCAGAGCCTGGGCGATAAGGCATTCTCGCAGGCGCTCTATATCGTGGCGGCGATCGCCTTCGGCGCGGGGATCGCGCTGATCGGGCAGATGTACCATCTCTCCGGCGATGCGGCATCCGCCGCACTCCTCTGGACGGCCGGCGTCATGGTCGCGGCCGCATTGCTTGGATCGGGCGCTCTGGCGGCCGCGAGCATGGCGATTGCCGTCTTCTATCTCTTTTCCTTCCTGGGCGGCGGCTTCTTCCCCGAGGGCAGGCAATATCTCTGGATCGCGCCCCTGCTGGCGCTGCTCGGGGCAGGGCTCGCCTGGTATACGAAGAGCCGCGCGGCGGCGCATCTCACGGCTCTGTTCCTGATCGCCTATTTCCTCGTCGCCTATTTCGATATCGACCGGCTGTCGGTGCTCTGGCTCGCCGCTGCCGTCGGCCTGGCGCTTTTCCTGGCCGATGGCCTCCGTCCCGATCTGTCGGGCCGCGTCGGCGGCTTCGGTCCGGCGCTTGCCGCCTATGGCCTGGCGGCCGGTCTCCTGGCGTTTGCCGTGATGCAGTTCGAGGACATCATGCGCGACACCGGCGGGCGGGTGGTGTTCGGCATCATCATTCTCGGGCTTTCCGTCGGTGCCCTGGCGCTTTCCGGACGCAGAAACCCTTCGGTGCGCTGGATCGCCTATGTCGCCTTCTCGCTCGAAGTGCTCTATCTCGCCTTCGTCACCGTCGGCACGCTGGTCGGAACATCGGGCTTTTTCCTCACGGCCGGCATCCTGGTGCTGCTTCTGGCGGCCTTCGTGGCGCGCATGGAGCGGCGCCTTCATGAAAAGAGTCCGAAGGCGGGAGCAAGCGCATGAGAGAGAAGAACATCTGGCTCTTCGCCATGGCGGTGCTCGTCGCGCTGTTCCAGACCAGCATCCTCTATGCCGGCATCGAAAGGCGCGCTTCGATCCTGCGTGACGGCAGGGAGGTGGTGCTCCTCACCCAGCCGGTGGATCCGCGCGACCTGATGCGCGGCGACTATGTCAATCTCGGCTATGGCATTTCGTCGATCCCGCGCTCCGAAATCACCGGCACGCCCGACGCCAGGACGCAGAGTGCCGACATTTACGTGACGGTGAAGCCGGGGGCGGATGGCAACTGGCAGCTCTCTCGCGCATCGTTCCAGCCAATAAGCGATGTCGCGCCGGACGAGGTGATGTTCAGGGGACGGACCCGCTACATCGTGCCGGCGCAACCCGATGCCCTCGTCAGCGTTGATTACGGTATCGAACGCTATTATGTTCCGGAGGGCGAAGGCGGCGCCATCGAGGATGCGCAACGCCAGCAGAACATTCAGGCGGTCGTCGCCGTTTCCGCCTCCGGCGAAGCGCAGATCAAGGCGCTGAAGGAGAACGGGAAGCCGCTTTACGAAGAGCCGCTCTACTGAAAGCGCGCATTTGACCGAAAACGGTAGGCGAGGGTTCATTCTCGCTGGAATCGTCGGCTTTTTTCCTTTGAACGACGAAAATTGGGTGATATAGAGACGCGCGCTTTCGGGGCGGTTCAGGCCCAGAAGCGGATGTGGCGAAATTGGTAGACGCACCAGATTTAGGTTCTGGCGGGAGACCGTGGGGGTTCGAGTCCCTCCATCCGCACCAGCGAAAGGCCACGAAGGAACAGTTTCCCTCCCGCTTCGCCTAAGGCAGAAAAGCCGGTGACGGCGGGACAATGCAACGAAGTGAAGGTTTGGACATGCAGGTTACCGAAACGCTCAATGAAGGGCTGAAGCGCGAGATCAAAGTCGTGGTTCCGGCCAAGGATCTCGAAGCGAAGCTTTCCGAGCGCCTCGAGAATGCCCGGTCGCGGGTGCGCATCAACGGCTTCCGCCCCGGCAAGGTGCCGTCAGCCCACCTGCGCAAGGTCTATGGCAAGTCCTTCATGGCCGAAGTGGTCAACGAAATCCTCAACGAGACGCCCCGCTCGGTCCTCTCGGAGCGCAACGAGAAGTCGGCCACGCAGCCCGAGATCGTCATGACCGAGGACGAGAAAGAGGCTGAGAAGGTCCTTGAGGGGAAAGCCGATTTCGTCTTCTCGCTGAATTACGAAGTCCTGCCGAAGATCGAGGTCAAGGACGTCTCGGATATCTCCGTCACGCGCGAGATCGTCGACGTCACTGACGAAGAGGTCGACGAGCAGGTCAAGCGCGTCGCTTCCTCCACCCGCTCCTTCGAGACCAAGAAGGGCAAGGCCGAGGATGGCGACCGC
The DNA here is from genome assembly GCF_014191375.1 of Mesorhizobium sp. RMAD-H1. Lineage (GTDB taxonomy): Bacteria > Pseudomonadota > Alphaproteobacteria > Rhizobiales > Rhizobiaceae > Paramesorhizobium. The sequence goes on along the minus strand of NZ_JACHWN010000010.1, from coordinate 54,080 downwards.
GTCACCATCGACTATCTCGGCAAGCTCGATGGCGTGCCGTTCGACGGCGGCGCCGACACGGATGCGCAGCTGGTGCTGGGCTCCGGCCAGTTCATCCCCGGCTTCGAGGAGCAGCTCATCGGCGTCAAGGCCGGCGACGAGAAGCAGATCAAGGTGACCTTCCCCGAGAATTACGGCGCTGAGCATCTGGCCGGCAAGGAAGCCACCTTCGACATCACCGTCAAGGAAGTGGCGAAGCCCGGCGAGCTCGAACTCAATGACGAGACCGCCAAGAAGCTCGGCATCGAATCGATGGACCGCCTGCGCCAGGTCATCCGCGAGCAGATCGAGAACCAGTACGGCTCCTTCACCCGACAGAAGGTGAAGCGGCAGATCCTCGACGTGCTGGACGGCCAGTATCAGTTCGAGGCGCCGCAGAAGCTTGTCGACGCGGAGTTCAACAATATCTGGGCGCAGATCAACAACGACCTGCAGGAAGCCGGCCGTACCTTCGAGGATGAAGAGACGACCGAGGAAGCCGCCCGCGAGGAATACCGCAAGCTGGCCGAGCGCCGCGTGCGCCTTGGCCTGGTTCTCTCCGAGATCGGCGAGAAAGCCGGCATCGAGGTGACGGAAGAGGAACTGCAGCGCGCCCTTTACGACCAGGTGCGCCGCTATCCCGGCCAGGAGCAGCAGATTTACGAATTCTTCCGCCGGACGCCGGATGCCGTCGCCAATCTGCGCGCGCCGATCTTCGAGGAGAAGGTCGTCGATCATCTGCTCGGATCGATCAAGGTGACCGACAAGAAGGTCAGCAAGGAAGAGCTGATGGCCGAGGACGAGGCGGGCGAGAGCGAAGCCAAGCCCGCCAAGAAGGCCGCGCCGAAGAAGAAGGCCGCTGCCAAGAAGAAGGCGGATGAGGACAAGTCCGAAGAGGCTTGATCCGGTTCGGATAGATTGATTGCTGAGAAGGCCGTGCGCAAGCGCGGCCTTTTTCGTATCCATAATAGGAAAGGGCAGGGAGCGGGGTGAAGAAGCGCCATCGCGCCAACGGATCGCTTCGCAACCCATCCGATTCCCGTTTCGCTCTTGCCTCATCCTGTGCTTTGCACTAGCGAATAGGTGGACATAATCCAGAAATGACGAGCCAGTATGACCATCATCGATACCCGCACGCCTGAACCCAAACGTCTCATTTCCGGTGCGACCGGCGAATGGGAAGTGATTGTCGGCATGGAGGTCCATGCCCAGGTGACGTCGAATTCGAAGCTGTTCTCCGGCGCTTCGACTTCTTTCGGCTCGGAGCCCAATTCCAACGTGTCGCTCGTCGATGCGGCGATGCCCGGCATGCTGCCCGTCATCAACATGGAGTGTGTGAAGCAGGCCATCCGCACCGGGCTCGGTCTCAAGGCGCAGATCAACCTGAAATCGGTCTTCGACCGGAAGAACTATTTCTATCCCGACCTGCCGCAGGGCTACCAGATTTCGCAGTTCAAGCAGCCCATCGTCGGCGAGGGTGTCGTGACTGTCTCGGTCGGGCCGGATTCCAAGGGCCAGTTCGAGGATATCGAGGTGGGCATCGAGCGGCTGCATCTGGAGCAGGATGCCGGCAAGTCGATGCACGACCAGCATCCCACCATGTCCTATGTGGATTTGAACCGCTCCGGCGTGGCGCTGATGGAGATCGTCTCCAAGCCCGATATCCGCTCGTCGGAAGAGGCGAGGGCGTATCTGACCAAGCTGCGCACCATCGTGCGTTATCTCGGCACCTGCGACGGCAACATGGACGAAGGCTCGATGCGCGCCGACGTCAATGTCTCGGTGCGCCGTCCCGGCGAGCCCTTCGGCACGCGCTGCGAGATCAAGAACGTCAATTCCATCCGCTTCGTCGGTCAGGCGATCGAATATGAGGCGCGCCGGCAGATCGCCATTCTGGAGGATGGCGGCACGATCGAGCAGGAGACGCGCCTGTTCGATCCGGTCAAGGGCGAGACGCGGTCGATGCGCTCCAAGGAGGAGGCGCATGATTACCGCTATTTCCCCGATCCCGATCTGCTGCCGCTCGAATTTGACCAGGCTTTCGTCGATAGCCTCGCGGCCGATCTGCCGGAGCTGCCCGACGACAAGAAGGAGCGGCTGATCAGGACGCAGGGGCTTTCGGCCTATGATGCGTCCATTCTCGTCACCGAGAAGGCCATCGCCGACTATTACGAGGCGGTCGCCAGGGGGCGGGACGGCAAGGCCGCCGCCAACTGGGTGATCAACGATCTCTTGGGCGCGCTCAACAAGGCGGGCAAGGATATCGAGGAATCGCCTGTTTCACCCGACCAGCTCGGCGCCATCATCGATTTGATCAAGGAAGGCACCATCTCCGGCAAGATCGCCAAGGATCTCTTCGAGATCATCTGGAACGAGGGCGGCGACCCGAAGGTGCTCGTCGAAGAGCGGGGCATGAAGCAGGTCACCGACACCGGCGCCATCGAAAAGGCGGTGGACGAGGTGATCGCCGCCAATCCGGACAAGGTCGAGCAGGCCAAGGCAAAGCCGACGCTTGCCGGCTGGTTCGTCGGCCAGGTGATGAAGGCGACCGGCGGCAAGGCCAACCCGCAGGCCGTCAACGAACTGGTGAAGGCGAAGCTGGGTATCGAGTAAGATGTGGCTGAGGACTGCTACCAAGGAAGATATTCCCGCCGTTCGGGATCTTCTGGTCGAGACCTGGCATGCGACATTCGACGATGTCCTGGGCGTGGAGACGGTGAACGCCGTCACCGGCAAATGGCATTCGATCGACGCCCTGAAGAAGCAATTGTCCAAGCCCTATTCGGAGTTCATCCTCGCCGATGACGGGTCGGATCTTCATGGAATGGCCTTTGCCAGCCAGGCGGACCAGACGCTCGCCAATCTGCATCAGCTCTATGTGCGGCCGGAGAAGCAGGCGCAGGGCGTTGGCACGCTGCTTCTTGTGGAGATCGAAAGCGCCTTCCCGAATGTGCGCCGGCTGCGGCTGGATGTGATCGAGAAGAACGGCAAGGCCCTCCAGTTCTACGAATCGAAGGGATATGCCCGGACGGGACGCACGGAGAACTGGGGTGAGCCCGATTCGGGGATCGCCGTGCTGACGCTCGAAAAGGCGCTGGCCGACTGGTCACTGTAGTGTGTCAGCGTCAACTTGACCCTTGCCTTGACCGGACGATGCGGCCATAAGCAGGGTATTCTTCTATCGATCTCTCATGGCCGCCGATCACGGTTTCACGAGAGATGAGGCTTGGACCTAGGAATGCCATGAAGACCCTTCTGCTTCAGATTTTCACCTGGTGGAACAGCCAGACGATCGGCACGCGCTTTCACACCTGGCGCAAGGGCCAGCGCGTGGGCGAGGACGAGTTCGGCAATGTCTATTATCAAGGCGGCACCGATTCGGAAGGCCGCACGCGGCGCTGGGTGATCTATAACGGCTATGCCGAGGCCTCGGCCATCCCGTCCGGCTGGCACGGCTGGATGCATCACCGGGTCGATACGCCGCCGAGCCAGGAGAGCTACAAGCCGCGCGAGTGGCAGAAGCCGCACCAGCCGAACCTGACCGGCACGCCCTATGCCTACAGGCCGAAGGGCTCGATCGCCAATCTCGGCGAGCGTCCGAAGGTGACGGGCGACTACGACGCCTGGACGCCTGGCAGCTGATTCCTGCTGGCGGGAAGATTTTGTCGGCCGACCGCTTGATCGGCCACATTCATCGGGTATGAATGTGGTCTGGTTTAATGAAGTATTGGCGAGGGCTTTTGCAAGACCAGCCGATCGAGATATGCGGAAGCCGAATTGACAATGATCACCCATATGCCCAGAAGCTTCGCTGGACGGTTTTTCACCGGGTTTGTCTCGGCCTTATGCTTTGTGGTTGCTATGGCTGCTCCTGCCGCCGCCGAACGCGTATCGAACCCGATCGCCGAATTTTCAGGCCTGGACAAAATCACGGGACGGATAACCACCTTCGACGTCTACATCAACGAAACGGTGCAGTTCGGGGCTTTGCAGGTGACGCCGCGGGTCTGTTATTCGCGCACTGATAACGAGGCGCCGAAGACCGACAGCTTCATCGAAGTCGATGAGATCACGCTGAACAGAAAGATCCGCCGCATTTTTTCAGGCTGGATGTTTGCCGACAGTCCCGGCCTCAATGCCGTCGAGCACCCGGTCTATGATATCTGGCTGAAGGATTGCAAGCAGAGCTCGGAAGTACCCGCGCCCGAACAGACGCATTGAGCCGGGTAACGACTTAATTTTCGGCCGATCAGAATCGCGCCAAACCAAGCAGCGCCTCCTCCAGCATCTGCTCGTACCGCTTTCGCGGCACTTCGATTGCGCCGAATCGCTCGAGATGCGGGGTCGTGAACTGCGTGTCGAGCAGGATGAAACCGCGCTCGTTGAGATGCTCGATCAGGTGGACCAGGCAGACCTTGGAGGCATCCACCTCCCTAGAGAACATGCTTTCCCCGAAAAAGGCCCGGCCGAGCGTCACGCCGTAGAGGCCGCCGACCAGGTTGCCCTCGCGCCAGGCTTCGACCGTGTGGCAGTGGCCGCGCTGGAAGAGGGCGGCATAGACCTCGCGGATCGGCTGGTTGATCCAGGTGCGGGCACGCTTGCCCGTGCCGGTGGCGCAGCCCTCGATGACGCCTTCGAAATCCGTATCCAGCCTGATCTCGAAACGGCGCTGGCGGATGACCTTCCTCAGGCTGCGTGGAACATGATAGCGGTCCAGCGGAATGATGCCGCGCTTCTGCGGCCTGACCCAGAAGACTTCCGGATCATCGGCATCCTCGGCCATCGGGAAGACGCCCGAAGCATAGGCACGCAAAAGAAGATCAGGCGAAATATGATGATCATCCGCCTGGCTTCCTTGCGCCACTCCCGTCAATCTCCCAAATTGTCGGCAGCCTGACTGGCGAGATATTTCTCCAGCCAGTGGATGTCATAATCGCCATTGGCGATATCGGGGTTGCTGATCAGGTCCTGGAACAGCGGCAGCGTCGTCTTGATGCCGTCCACGACGAATTCGTCCAGCGCGCGTCGCAGCCGCATCATGCATTCCACGCGGTTGCGGCCGTGCACGATCAGCTTGCCGATCAGGCTGTCATAATAGGGCGGGATCTTGTAGCCGCTATAGACGCCCGAATCGACACGAATGCCGAGACCGCCCGGGGTGTGGAAATGGGTGATGACGCCGGGCGACGGGGTGAAGGTGCGCGGGTCCTCGGCATTGATGCGGCACTCGATGGCATGGCCCGAGAAGCGGATATCCTTCTGCGTTACGGACAGCCCGCCGCCGGAAGCGATGCGGATCTGCTCATGCACGAGATCGATGCCGGTGATCGCCTCCGTCACGGGATGCTCGACCTGCAGGCGCGTGTTCATCTCGATGAAATAGAACTCGCCATCCTCATAGAGGAACTCGACCGTGCCCGCACCGCGATAGCCGAGCTTGGCGCAGGCATTGGCGACGATCATGCCGATCCTGTCGCGTTCCTCGGCATTGAGCGCCGGTGAGTTCGCTTCTTCCCATACCTTCTGATGGCGGCGCTGCAGCGAGCAGTCGCGCTCGCCCAGATGCACGGCCTTTCCGGCACCGTCGCCCATCACCTGCACCTCGATATGGCGCGGCTTTTCAAGGTATTTTTCGATGTAGACGGCATCGTCGCCGAATGCGGCACCTGCTTCGGAACGGGCCGTCGAGAGTGCGATGGAAAGGTCTTCGGGAGAGCGGGCCACCTTCATGCCGCGGCCGCCACCGCCGGCGGCAGCCTTGATGATGACAGGATAGCCTATCTCGGCGGCGATGCGGGCGGCCTCCGCGTCGTCGGTGACGCCGCCCTCGGACCCCGGAACGACCGGAATCCCCAGGCGCTTGGCGGTCTTCTTCGCCTCGATCTTGTCGCCCATGATACGGATATGCTCGGCCGTCGGGCCGATGAAGGTGATGCCGTGAGCCTCCAGGATTTCGGCGAATTTGGCATTCTCCGAGAGAAAGCCGTAGCCGGGATGGATGGCATCCGCGCCGGTGATCTCGCAGGCGGCGACGATCTGATGGATGTTCAGATAGCTTTCGCGCGAAGGCGGCGGGCCGATGCACACGCTTTCGTCGGCAAGGCGCACATGCATCGCGTCGGCATCGGCGGTCGAATGCACCGCCACCGTCTTGATGCCGAGTTCCTTACAGGCACGCAGCACCCGGAGAGCGATTTCGCCGCGATTGGCGATGAGGATCTTCTGAAACATCGTGCGTCCTATCCACCCTTACTCGATGACTACCAGCGGCTCGCCATATTCGACGGGCTGGGCGTCTTCGACAAGGATGGCCGTCACGGTTCCCGCGCGGGGAGCCGGGATCTGGTTCATCGTCTTCATCGCCTCGATGATCATCAGCGTCTGGCCTTCCTTGACCTGCTGGCCGACTTCGATGAAAGCCCGGGCGCCGGGGGCGGGAGCAAGATAGGCCGTGCCGACCATGGGCGAGGGGACGGCATTCTTCGATACGTCGGCAGGCTTGGCCGCTTCCGCCGCGGGCGCCGGCGCAGCTGCCGCCGGAGCGGCCATCATCGGCGCCTGCGGAACCGTCGCGTGGACGGTGATCTGCCGCGAAACGCGAATGCGCAGATCGCCCTGCTCGATTTCGATGTCGGTCAGGTCTGTCTGGTTCAGTATCTCCGCAAGATCACGGATGATCTCCTTGTCGATACCTGCGTTTCTGCTTGCCATGTTGCTGGCCCCTTTACCGCTTTGCCCGTTATTGTTTGTCATGCCCGGCGAACGCCGCAAGGGCGCGCAGCCCCATCACATATCCGTCCGCGCCGAAGCCGCAGAGAACGCCCTTTGCGACAGGCGAGACGAACGAATGATGACGGAAGGCTTCCCGTGCATGAATGTTTGAAAGATGAACCTCGACGACCGTGACCTTCGCGGCGCGGATCGCATCCTGAAGCGCGACCGACGTATGCGTATAGGCGGCCGGATTGATCAGGACCAGGGCGCCGCGTTCTCCGGCTTCCTGTATCCAGGTGACGAGATCGCCCTCATGATTGGACTGCCGGAACTCGATGGCGAAGCCGAGCGCCTCCGCCTCGCGGCGGCAGGCGGCCTCGATATCGGCCAGCGTCGCTGCCCCATAGATCCCAGGCTCACGCTTTCCCAGCATGTTGAGATTGGGGCCATTGAGGACAAAAATGGTCTGTGTCATTCCTGGTTACTATATGGCCTGATCTGCCTTTGAAGGACTGCTGACATTCCGGAATGTCGCTTGAGATGCGCATTCCATATAGAGGGGATGCAGGCAAGGTAAAAGCCTGAAAATGGCGGAGAAAGCAGGTTGCCGCCCGATTTCTCCACGGAATTTTCAGCGATCTCATCCATTGGCGTCGCGCTGGTCGGCGATTTTCTGGGCAAGCCCCTCGAGACCGATCGCCCCGGGGACCACTTCTTCACCGATGATGTAGGACGGCGTGCCCGTGATATTGAGCGCGTTGGCGATCTGATAATTGTCCTGGAAGGCAGTCGCGATTTCGGGCGCCTTCATCTTCTCGCGCAACTGCGCCTCGTCGGCGCCGAGCTTCACCGCCACGTCGATCGCCGATTGTTCCGTTGCGCGGCCCTGCTGGCCGAGAAGCGCGCGGTGGAACTCGAGATATTTGTCGGGCATCAACGACCTGAAGGCTTTCGCGACCATATGCGCGCGCACCGAATCCGGCCCCAGTATGGGGAATTCCTTCATCACGAAGCGCACATTGGGATCGCTTTTGAGGAGCGCATCCATGTCGGGCAGGGCGTGCTTGCAGTAGCCGCAATTGTAATCGAAGAATTCGACGACCGTCACATCGCCATTGGGATTACCGAAAACCGCATCCATGGGCGAGTTGAACAGCTTGTCGGCATTGGCCGTGATCGCCTCGCGCTGCCCGACCCGGGCGGCGGCCGCCTGCTTGGTTTCGAGCGCATTCTGCACGTCGAGCATGATCTCCGGATTCTTGATCAGGTAGTCCTTGACGATCGCCTCGATCGCGGAACGGTCGGGGGCGGCGCTGGCCATCTCGACCGGAACGGAGGCCTCCGGGGAGGTGCGCGCGGCGCCCGCGTGATAACCCAGGAAAAGGGCGGCAAGCCCGACGACGCCGCTGGCGAGGGTGATGGTGATTGCGTTCTTCATCGTTTTCCGTTCCGGGCTGATTTTCCTGGGGAATATCCGCCTGTTTATGGGTTAAATGGGTGTGATGCCAGACAAGAACTCAGGAACGTGGCTTTTTGCTGTTGATGATGTCCTGGGCGCGAATCCATTCCGGTGAGCCACGCTTGAGCTTCTGCTGTGCTCTCGTGGCGAAGATTCTAGCCTCCTGTATGTTACCAGAATAATAGTGCATGTCAGCCGTCGCGAGCTCCGCCTCTGCGATGTCGCCCATCTGCCCGTAGGCTTGCGCGAGATAGCCGTAGCCGGCCGGAAACTCCGGATCGCGGGCGATTCCCGCCTTCAGCTCGCGGATGGCGGCTGGCATGCTGCCTTTCGATCCGGTCAGCATCAGCGCGCGGCCATAGCTCATGCGGATCAGGCTGGATTTCTTCGGGTCGAGCGCGACGGCGCGCTCGAACGCCTTGGCCGCGTCCGCCGAATCATTGGCTTTGAGGAGGATTTCACCGCGCATTTCCTGGAAATAAGGGTTTTTCGGCTGCTCCTTGATAAGCGCGTCGATTTTCGCCAGGGCGGCTTTGGGAGACCCGTTGAGATAGGTGGAGATCGCATCGCCATAGCGGGCGGCGATGCCGCGCGGATTGTTGCGGAAGAGGCGCATGGCGCCGCCGCCGGCGCCGGTATAGGCGGCGATCTTCGCCCGCATCATGTCGTGGCGCAATTGCAGCGCTTCCGGATCCTTCTTGTCGAAATAGCGGCTCTGGCGCGCCAGCGTTTCCAGATTGGCGATACGCTCGCGCGGCATCGGATGGCTGATGCGATAGGGATCGGCCCGTGTCCCGGTCAACGACAGCGCATTGGCGAAGCGCTCGAAGGTCGTCAGCATACCCTTGGCCGACTGGCCGGTGCGTTCGAGATAGGTGATGGCGGAGCGGTCGGCGGTCATCTCCTCGCCGCGCTGATAGCTCAGAAGGTTGCGCATCGCCATTTCCGTGCCGCCGAGGGCGAGGCCGCCGCCCGCACCGGCAACGGAGCTGTTTCCCGCGGCCGCGCCCGCCGCCGTCGCACCCATGCCCAGAAGCATTCCGATGACGGCCATGGTCTGCGCGCGCCGCAACTGCTCACGCAGACGCTGCTGATGGGCGCCGGCCAGATGGCCGGATTCATGCGCGATGACGCCGATCACCTCGTTCGGCGTTTCGGCCTGCATCAGCGTACCGGTATTGATGAAGATGCGCCTGCCGTCGACGAAGGCGTTGAAGCTGTTGTTGTTGACCAGGACGATGCGAATACCGCGACTGCCCAGGCCCGCCGCCTTTAGGATCGGCGTGGCATAATCGGACACGAGCGCCTCGATCTCAGCATCGCGGACAATGGGCACCGACCGGGACTGTGCGGATGCCTGAAGCGTCGGCATCAATCCGACGGCGAAGGCGGTCGCGGCGACGGCGAGTTTTCGCAGCATGATCAAAGGCCGGACGAAACCGGGACGTGGAAAAACAGCAGCAAGGCCCATGGGTTCAGATCTTGATCTTGGAATAGGTAGGGCATCTTATAGCGTGAAATATTGGGAAGCCCATAGTAATGGGGCAATTCTAATGGGGCAATTATGCGGCGCGGACCGGCCCGCTGCGATTCGCTCATTCCGGTTGTTTTTTCCAGAGGTAGATTTTGACTGTTTTCTCACGCCGCAGCGCCGTCGAACCGTTCCATGCGATGGATGTTCTGGCGGAAGCAAACCGCCGGCGCGCGGCAGGCCACCCCATGATCTCGATGGCGGTCGGACAGCCGGCCGATCCTGCACCAGCCGCGGTGCGGGCGGCCGCCGAGCGCGCCTTGCGCGACGGGAGGATCGGCTATACGGATGCGCTCGGGCTGGCTTCCTTGCGCGAGGCGATCGCAGCGCATTATGGCGAGCACTATGGCGTCTCCGTCGACCCGGCGCGCATTGCGGTCACGACGGGATCATCGGCCGCCTTCAACCTCGCATTCCTCGTCTATTTCGATCCGGGGGACCGGGTGGCGATCACCCGTCCGGGCTATCCCGCCTACCGCAATATCCTGCGCGCTCTCGGGCTGGAAGTCGTGGAAATCGCCGCCGGAGGCGGCACCGATGCATCGCTGACGGCGGATGCGTTGCGCGCGGCGCATGCGGAAAAGCCGCTGAAGGGGGTGCTGTTCGCCAGCCCAGCCAATCCGACGGGAGCTGTCATCGCGCCTGAAGCGTTGCGCGACATCGTCGGTACGGCGCGGGAACTCGGCATCCGGGTCATTTCGGACGAGATCTATCACCGGCTTTCCTATGACCACGAGGACGTGACCGCGCTCTCCTTTGCCGACGATCTCACCATCATCAATTCCTTCTCGAAATATTACTGCATGACGGGCTGGCGCATCGGCTGGATGGTGCTGCCGAAGGATGCGGTGCGCCCCGTCGAGCGGGTGGCGCAGAGCCTCTATATTTCGGCGCCCGAACTCTCCCAGATCGCGGCGATCGAGGCTTTCGGCGCGACGGCGGAGCTGGAGGCGGTCAAATCGCGCTATCGCCGCAGCCGGGAGATATTGATGCAGCGCCTGCCGGAGATCGGCTTGACGCTGGCCGCACCGATGGACGGCGCCTTCTACGCCTATTGCGACGTCTCGCGCTTCACCAATGACAGCATGGACTTCGCCCGGCGCATGATCGCGGAGACGAATGTCGCCGCGACGCCCGGCCATGACTTCGATCCGGTCGAGGGCCACCGCACGATGCGGTTTTCCTATGCGGGCAAGGTCGAGGACATGGAAGAGGCCATGGAACGGCTCGCCGGCTGGCTAGCGCGGTCCTAAGTACAAACGTTCACCGTCGACGGAGCTGTCACATGGGCGGTTCTGTTTCAATTCCGCCGCAGCCACGCCGGGATAGAATCCCAACCCGGTTTCCATGCACGGTGAAAAGATTAACAAAAACCGGCATTTCCGCCGGTTTTTGCATTTTCTATCCATACAGGAGCTTTCAGAAGAAACCCTTCTTCTGCCACCAGCCGGCACGCTTCGGCTTTGTCTGGCCATTCTCGTCGGTCGAGTTCGAGGTGACAACCGGCTTGCTTGCCTCCGGCGGCGCGACGTCCGGCTTTTCCGGAGCCGGGGCTTCCTCTGCTGCTTCCTCGGTCTTTTCTTCAGCCTGGGGCTGAGGTGCTTCCGCCGTCACTTCGGGTTCGGCCTCCGCTGCAGGGGCGGCCTTCTTCCGGCTCCTGCGGGCGGGCTTGGCAGGCTTTTCCTGCGGAGCCGCTTCTTCGGCAGGCCGCGCGTCGAGATCCTCGACCGCTTCGGCAACCGCTTCTTCCGCCGGCTTCGCCTTGGCCGCACGGCGGCGCGCCGGCTTCTTCACAGGCTTGCCTTCGATGCTTGCGGCGGCTTCGGCATCTTCCGGGGCAGGGGCAGGCACAGGAGCGGTCGGAACTTCCTCCGGCTCCGGCGTCTGTTCGCCAATGGGAGCGGCTTCGCCTTCTTCGGCCTCGGCTGGGGCTTCCTCGCCGGCCACTGCTTCGGTGGTGCCGTTCGCCTCATCCTCAGGACGGCGATTCTTGCGTCCGCCACGGCGGCCGCGGCGACGTTTCTTCCGGCGTTCTTCCTCGCTCGCATCGGTTGCCGTTGAGGCTTCGGCCTGTTCGCCATCTTCGGGCGATTCGTCTGCGATGCCGGCGTCATCGGACGAGACTTCGGCGGCTGCAGCTTCCTGGCCGTCGCGGTCGCGTCCACCACGGCGGCGCCGGCGGCGGCGGCGCTTGCGTCCGCCCTCGTCGGAACGTTGTTCCCTGGCGGAGACGGTGTCCTCCGCCTCGACTTCCTCCTCCTCGGAGGGGATTTCCGGCTCGTCCGGCTCCTCCTCGATGGTGAAATCGAGAGAGGGTGTGGAAACGGGGGCAGGGGTGACCGGCCCGAGCGCCGGCGTTCCCTTTTCGATGGCAAGATGCTGCGAGCCGACGCTTTCATCGGCCTCGATATCGATCGTCAGGCCGAAGCGCGTCTCCAGATCAGCGAGGTTCTTGCGCTTGTGGTTGAGCACGTAAAGCGCGGTCGCGACCGGCGTGCGCACGATGATGTTGTGCGTGGAGTGACGCAGCAGATATTCCTCGATCGAACGCATGACATGCAGCGCGACGGAAGAGGCGGAGCGGATATAGCCCGTTCCGCCGCAATGGGCGCAGACCTGCATCGTGCTTTCGAGAACCGACGCGCGGATGCGCTGGCGCGACATCTCCAGGAGGCCGAAATGCGAGATGCGCCCGACCTGGATGCGCGCACGATCGTCCTTCAGGCACTCCTTCAGCTTTTTCTCGACGGCCCGATTGTTGCGCTTCTCCTCCATGTCGATGAAGTCGATGACGATCAGGCCCGCAAGATCGCGCAGGCGCAATTGCCGCGCGACTTCCTCGGCCGCTTCCAGATTGGTCTGGAGCGCGGTGTCCTCGATGGAGTGCTCGCGCGTCGAGCGGCCGGAGTTGACGTCGATGGCGACCAGCGCTTCCGTCTGGTTGATGATGATGTAGCCGCCGGATTTCAGCGTCACCTGCGGCTGCAGCATGCGATCGAGCTGTGCCTCGATGCCGTTGCGGGCGAAGATCGGCACCTGATCGCGATAGGGCTGCACCACCTTGGCATGGCTCGGCATGAGCATGCGCATGAAATCCTTGGCCTCGCGATAGCCGTCCTCGCCGGCGACGAGGATTTCGCCGATGTCCTTGTTGTAGAGGTCGCGGATCGAGCGCTTGATCAGGCTGCCTTCCTCATAGACGAGGGCAGGGGCCGTCGATTGCAGCGTCAGCGTGCGGACATTCTCCCAAAGCCGCATGAGATATTCATAATCGCGCTTGACCTCCGCCTTGGTGCGGTTGGCGCCGGCCGTGCGCAGGATCACGCCCATGCCCTTCGGCACTTCGAGTTCCTTGACGATCTCCTTCAGGCGCTTGCGGTCAGCCGGATTGGTGATCTTCCGGGAAATGCCGCCGCCGCGCGCCGTATTGGGCATCAGCACCGAATAGCGTCCGGCGAGCGAGAGATAGGTCGTCAGCGCCGCGCCCTTGTTGCCGCGCTCTTCCTTGACCACCTGGACCAGCAGGATCTGGCGCCGCTTGATGACTTCCTGGATTTTGTACTGACGGCGCTGGAAGCGCTGATGCGTCGGCACCTCTTCCAGAGCGTCCTCGGCACCGACCGATTCGACGATATCGGCTTCATCCTGCGGGCCGTCATTGTCGTCATCGGCATCCCTGTTGCGGCGCCTTCGCGAGGACGGGCGCCTTGAGCCTTCGTCGGCGTCATCCGCCGATTCGGCCGCGTCGGCAATTTCCTCGGAAATGACGTCGCCCTCGACGGCGGCGGCCATCGCCGCGCCGTCCGGATCCTCACCCTGATCATCCCCGGCCTGCTCGTCTGCGGCCTCGTTGTCCTCGCCTTCGGCCTTCAGGCTCTCGTCTTCCGCCCGTCCGCGCTTGCCCCGACGCTTGCCGCGGCGCGGCTTCTCGCTGCGGCCATTGCCGTTGCCCTCGTCATCCTCGTCCTCTTCGCTGGCGGCCTGAGCCTCCGCTTCGAGGAGGGCGATACGGTCGGCGACCGGTATCTGGTAATAGTCGGGATGAATTTCGCTGAAAGCGAGAAAGCCGTGGCGGTTGCCGCCATATTCGACGAAAGCGGCCTGAAGCGAGGGTTCGACGCGTGTCACGCGCGCGAGGTAGATGTTTCCCTTCAGTTGCTTCTTGTGTTCCGATTCGAAGTCGAATTCTTCAATCCGGTTGCCCCGAACCACGACGACACGGGTCTCCTCCTGGTGGGAGGCATCGATAAGCATTTTGTTTGACATTATTGTTTTTCCCTCCGGCGTCCTGGCGCATGACGAAAGGTCGGGGGGACGCTTCCACAGCGTTCGACCGCGTAACTCTGCGCTTGCCGGATAATTCAAGGTTCGCCGGGACAGCTAGGTCAGCCTTCACGCGCAACTGCCTGCCGGCGATCGCGATATTCAGGCTGGTACTGGTCAATTCTGCATGACCCATATCTGTTCCAAACGAAACGACCTCATATATGGCCCGGAAACGCCGGACCGACCTTTATGCTCGCACGGAGCAGATGAAGGCGTCTGATCGGCGCTCTTCATCCTTTTACTGAGCGGAAATGAAAGCGTTTCACCTTCCGCCAAATTCTGTGCCGGTTACCGGGCGGTGTTTGAGACCGCCCTTGCCGCTCCCTCGCAAATCCCCTGCAACGGACCCCGATAGTGCGGGCGTGGCCGGAATTGATCGCGGCGGCAAGTTTGTAACCCGACTTTGCTTTTATGACCTGACATGTGCAATGACAAGACAGAATGTGCAGAGACGGGACAGGGAGCCGGTCTCAAGCCCCGAAGTGTTTTGTTAACCACGGGGCGTTACTTCTCGTTTACGATTGCATAGGATGCGGGGCGATTCAGACCTGAGCCTTCCGGACAAAAGGGAATATGTCGGCATTTCCATGAGATTGGAAAATAGGAATTTTCATAGCCGCACCGGCTATCGGCTGGCCTGCTTCTTCCTGCTACTGCTTGCCCTGACGACGGTCGCGCGGGCTGTCGATACGCTTTCAGCCCTCACATTCCGCATGGCGGGCGATGAGTTGCGCACGCGCATCGTCATCATGTTCGACCGCGAGCCGGAGTTGTCGACGCTTCTCCTGCAGCATCCGCATCGGCTGGTGATCGACCTGCCGAAGGCCAGTTTCGGCTTCGACAAGACGTCGCTGGAGCCGCGCGGCCTCGTCACGAACGTTCGCTACGGCCTGATGGACGAGCACCGCTCGCGGATGATCCTGACGCTGCGCGGCCCCTTCAAGGTCGAGGGTTTGCGTGTCCTGAAGAACGAGAACGCGCCGGGTTACCGCCTGGTGGCCGACATGGTGGCGACATCCGACCGTGAGTTCGCGGAAGCCATCCAGACGCAGAACGCCAGCACGGGCTCGACGGAGGCCGGGTCGAAAGGCGACCGCATCGGCAAAGCCGAGGACCCGGTACCGCCGCATGTCTTCACCGTCATGATCGATCCGGGACATGGCGGCATCGATGCGGGTGCCGAGAGCCCGCGCGGGGTCAAGGAGAAGGATGTGACGCTGGCCTTTGCGCGGGAACTGCGCGATGTCCTCAAGGAAAATGCGAATATACGGGTGCTGATGACCCGCGACGACGATAGGTTCCTGCGGCTGAACGAACGGGTGCGCATCGCACGCCAGCATGAGGCCGATCTGTTCATCTCGGTCCATGCCGACACGATCAACCTGCGCAATATCCGTGGCGCCACGGTCTATACCATCTCTGACAAGGCGTCGGACAGCATGGCCCGCGCCATGGCCGAACGCGAGAACAAGGCGGATGCCGCCGCGGGCGTGACGCATGAGGAGCCGCCGGAAGTCACCGATATCCTCATGGACCTGACGCGCCGCGAGACCCATGCCTTCTCGCTCAACTTCGCCAACAAGGTGGTCCAGGCCCTGGAAGGGGAGACGACCCTGATCAACAACCCGCATCGCTATGCCGGATTCCAGGTCCTGCGGGCGCCCGACGTGCCGTCGGTGCTGGTGGAGATCGGCTATCTCTCCAATGCCGAGGACGAAAAGCTGATGACCGACCCGGGCTGGAGGGCACGCGTGGCGGGTCTTCTGGCCGAGGCGGTCAAGCGGTTCTCCGCGCTCAAATCAGGCGGAACTTTCAGCAAAGGGTGAGGTTACTCTGCAACACAATTACCTATTTCGCATGGCGAATCCCTTGTTATCGTGCTTAAATCCTGAATTGTGATGAAATGACCTTGCCTTTGACGCATTTGCTGGTCACTAGCAATTTGTAGTGCGGGGGAGGCGATATGCGCGGCGGCATATGGCGTGTTTCGTAGAAGGCGCTCCTGTTGACATGCCGCAACGGTAATCGTTTCGGCGCGCGATTTGACTTACGGGTAATCTGAAGGCAGGAATCCGAATACATATGGTAAGACTCATCGGATATTTCTTCGGAATCGGCGCGGTGCTGTTTCTCCTCGTTGCAGGCGGGATAGCCCTCTATGTCGGCAATCTCAGCCAGGAACTGCCGAATTATGAGGTGCTTGCGCAATACGAGCCGCCGGTGACGACCCGTATCCATGCCGCCGACGGCAGCCTGATGGCCGAGTTTGCCAGGGAGCGGCGTCTCTACCTGCCGATCCAGGTCATTCCGGATCGCGTCAAGGCAGCCTTCATTTCCGCCGAAGACAAGAATTTCTACGAGCATCCGGGCATCGATGTCTCCGGCCTTACGCGCGCTGTGATCACCAATCTGCGCAACATCGGCACGGGCAGGCGTCCGGTCGGCGCCTCGACGATCACCCAGCAGGTGGCGAAGAATTTCCTGCTTTCCTCCAAGCAGACCTATGACCGCAAGATCAAGGAAGCCATCCTGGCGCTGCGCATCGAGCAGGCCTATTCGAAGGACCGCATCCTTGAGCTCTATTTGAACGAGATCTATCTCGGCCTCGGCGCCTATGGCGTGGCCGGGGCGGCGCTCACATATTTCGACAAGTCGGTGACCGAACTCAGCGTCGCCGAAGCGGCCTACCTCGCCGCACTGCCGAAAGGCCCGTCGAACTATCATCCCTTCCGCCAGACCGAGCGCGCCATCGAGCGCCGCAACTGGGTCATCGACCGCATGGTGGAGAACGGCTATGTGACCGAGGAGGAAGGGGCCGCGGCCAAGGCGGAGCCGCTCGGCGTCACGCCGCGCGCCAACGGCAATTATCTTTTCGCCTCGGAATATTTTACCGAGGAGGTGCGCCGCCAGATCATCGGGAAATACGGCACGGATGCCCTTTATGAGGGTGGCCTGTCCGTGCGCACCACGCTCGATCCGAAGCTTCAGGTCATGGCGCGCAGCGCGCTGCACAGGGGCCTGATCAAATACGACCAGGCCAAGGGGTATCGCGGCCCGGTAAAGCATATCGAGCTTGGCAGCGACTGGGGTGTGCCGCTGGGCGAGATCGAGGCCTTCTCGGATGTGCCTGAGTGGCAGCTGGCGGTCGTGCTCGACGTCAGCAATGAAGGCGCCGATATCGGCCTGCAGCCGCCGCGCGAGATCTCCGGTGCGCGCTCGAAGGAGCGCAAGCAGGGCTTCATCGCGGCCGCCGACATGAAATGGGCCATGCGGCTTCTGGACGAGAAGGACAACCGGACCTCCGTCAAATCCCCGGAGGGGGTGCTGAAGGTCGGCGATGTCATCTATGTCGAGAAGAAGGAGGGGAGCGACAGCGCCTATATCCTGCGCCAGCCGCCCAAGGTCGAGGGCGCGGTAGTGGCGATGGATCCGCACACCGGGCGCGTGCTGGCGATGGTCGGCGGCTTCTCCTATGCCGAATCGGAATTCAACCGTGCCACGCAGGCTTATCGCCAGCCCGGTTCGTCCTTCAAGCCGTTTGTCTACGCCGCGGCGCTCGACAATGGCTATACGCCCGCCTCGGTCGTGCTGGACGGCCCCATCGAGGTGGATCAGGGCGGTTCGCTCGGCATCTGGGCGCCGAAGAACTATTCGGGGAAATTCGCCGGTCCGTCGACGCTGCGCTACGGCATCGAGCAGTCGCGCAATCTGATGACCGTGCGTCTTGCCAAGGACATGGGCATGAAGCTCGTGGCCGAATATGCCGAGCGGTTCGGAATCTACGACAAGATGCTGCCGGTTCTGGCCATGTCGCTCGGCTCTGGCGAGACGACGGTGCTGCGCATGGTCACGGCCTATTCGATCATCGCCAATGGCGGGCGCAGCATCGTGCCCTCGATGATCGACCGCATCCAGGACCGCTACGGCAAGACCATCTTCAAGCATGATCAGCGCAAATGCGATGGCTGCACGGCTACCGCCTGGGTCAACCAGCCGGAGCCGGAGCTGATCGATGACCGCGACCAGGTTCTCGATCCGATGACCGCCTATCAGATCACATCGATGATGGAGGGCGTGGTCCAGCGCGGCACCGCGCAGATCCTGAAAAGCCTCGACCGTCCGATCGCCGGCAAGACCGGCACCACGAACGACGAAAAGGATGCCTGGTTCGTCGGTTTCACGCCCGATCTCGTGGTCGGCGTCTTCATGGGCTTCGATACGCCGACGCCGCTCGGTCATGGCTTCACGGGCGGCGGGCTTGCCGCGCCGGTCTTCAAGGATTTCATGGACCATGCGCTGGTCGGCAAGCCGAAGACCGACTTCCGTGTGCCGGAGGGCATGAAGCTGATCGCCATCAACCGCCGCAGCGGCATGCAGGCCGAGCCGGGTGGGCCTGACGTGATCATGGAAGCCTTCAAGCCTGGAACGGGGCCTGCCGATTCCTATTCGGTCATCGGCATGGACAGCTTCCGCGAGGGTGCGCCGATAAGGCCGCAATCACCACAGGCCACGCGCGCGATCACCTCGGGTTCCGGCGGGCTTTATTGATCAATTAACACAGGCTGAAGCCTTTACACGCGGCGGAGCGGTCACTATGTTCCGCCGCGATCTCAATCCGCTAGAGCATGATCCCGAAAAATGCGGACTTTTCCCACGGGATGATGTGAAAAAAACACGAAGGAACGGATAGCGAATGCGAGCCGAAATCGAGTCCTTGGTCGACGAAATCCAGCAGGGCGTAGGCCTGCTGAGGAGGCATCTTTGACTGGGATCAGTCACTGAAGAGGCTGGAATATCTCAATCAGAGAGCCGAAGATCCCACTCTGTGGAATGATGCGCAGGAAGCCCAGAAGCTGATGCGCGAGCGCCAGCAACTCGAGGACGCAATCGCGGAAATCCGTCGCCTGACCCAGACCCTCGACGAGAGCGTCGAGCTCATCGCCCTTGGCGAGGAGGAAGGCGACAAATCGATCATCGCTGAGGCTGAGGAAACCATCCGCGAACTGAAGCGCGACATCGACAAGCGCCAGATCGATACGCTGCTTTCGGGCGAGGCCGATGCCAACGACACCTATCTCGAAGTGCATGCCGGGGCCGGCGGCACCGAGAGCCAGGACTGGGCGTCGATGCTTCTGCGCATGTATACCCGCTGGGCCGAGCGCAGCGGCAAGAAGGTCGAAGTGCTCGAAGTGCATGAGGGCGAAGAGGCAGGCATCAAGTCCGCGACCATTCTGGTCAAGGGGCACAATGCCTATGGCATGCTGAAGACCGAATCGGGCGTGCACAGGCTCGTGCGCATCTCGCCCTACGATTCGAACGCGCGGCGCCATACGTCATTCGCCAGCATATGGGTCTATCCGGTCATCGATGAGAACATCGAGGTGGAAGTATCGGAATCGGATGTCCGCATCGATACCTACCGGGCTTCCGGGGCCGGCGGCCAGCACGTCAACACAACCGATTCGGCGGTCCGCATCACGCATATCCCGACCGGCATCGTGGTGCAGTGCCAGGCCGAGCGGTCGCAGCACAAGAACCGGGCCACGGCCTGGGCGATGCTGCGGGCGCGCCTCTATGAGGAAGAGCTGAAGAAGCGCGAAGAGGCGGCCGACGCCGCTGCCGCATCCAAGACGGATATCGGCTGGGGCCATCAGATCCGCTCCTACGTGCTGCAGCCCTACCAGCTGGTGAAGGATCTGCGCACGGGCGTGGAAAGCACCAGCCCGCAGGACGTTCTCGACGGTGCGCTCGATCCCTTCATGGAAGCCGCGCTCGCCCATCGCGTCCATGGCGGGGACGTGCAGGTGGAAGACATCGCCTGATGAAGGCGCTCCCAAGTGATGAAGAAAGCCCGGCGATGCCGGGCTTTCTGTTTTTCCGGCTTAGAGCAACTTTTCGATCTGGCGGCCCGTTTTCAGGAAAGTCGCGGGATTGATCGCCTTTCCGTTGCGGCGGACTTCATAGTGCAGATGCGGTCCCGTGGAACGCCCGGTGCTGCCGGCTTCGCCGATGACCGTGCCGAACGAGATCTTCTGGTTCTCGCTGACCAGGACCCTGCTGAGATGGGCGTAGCGGCTGGTGAAGCCGTTACCGTGATCGATCTCCACCATATTGCCATAGCCGCCATTGCGCCCGGCCTTTGTGACGATGCCGCCGGCCGTCGCGGTGATCTGCTGCCCCTTATGGGCGCGAAAATCGATGCCGGCATGGAAAGCGGGAGTTCCAAGCAGCGGATCACGCCGCACGCCGAAGAGGCTGGTGACCGGCATTCCGGGCGCCGGGTTGGCGAGCGGGATGGTGCGGACCGCCTTCTTGAGCCGTTCGAGCCGATCAAGCGCCGTATCGAGGTCCTGCAACTGCATGTCGAAATCAGCGACATCGTCCGTCGGCGAATCGGGTGTGATGAGCGGGCCGCCCATGCCCGTCTCGTCGTCCTGTTTCTCGATCTTCAGCCCCGCGGCGTTGAGCGTCTCGGTGATGTTGTCGGCGGTCTCGAAGGCGCTTTCGGTCAGATCGCGCACCTTGTGGATCTGTTCGGTCTCGATCTGCTGCAGCGAGCGATTGATCGTCTGGAATATCTCCTCGGCTTTTTCGGTGGCCGATTCGCCGGAAAGTCCTTCTGAGGGGCGCAGTCCGTCGCTTCCCGCCCTGTCCGTCCCGGTCCGGGGAACCGGTCCGGTAATGATGGGGTCGATTCCGGCAAAAGCCGCGTCGGACGGATCGTCGATCGACAGGAGCTGCGTCTGCTGCTCCAGCATTTCCGGCCTGGCTTCGGGGAGGGGAATACCGCCATTGGCGCGTTTCAGGAGCGGGGTGAGGCGGCCGCTGCGCCGCGTCAGCGTCTTCTGCCGCTCGATGAGCTCGGCGACCTTGTCCTCCATCACCCGCTGGTCCAGCAGCTGTCGGCTGGTGATCCTGTCCACCTGCGCGCGCAAGGCCGAGATCCGATCCTCATAGAGCTGCTGCGTCCGCGCCTGGCGGGCGATGCTCGCGCCGATCAGATCATCGCGCATGACAAGATAGGAGGTCGCCAGCAGATAGCCGATCGCAGCCGCGGCGCAGAGCGAGCCGCCGATGGCGAGCATCCAGGGGCGAATGGTGAAATGGCTGATCGCATCGCCGCGCGCTATGATGATCGTATGCGGCTCTTTTCGCTTTCCGAAAAGGGAGGGACGGCTTTGATCGGTCACGGGCCTGGCCATTCGGTATGGGACGACAAATCGATGCGCCGATTACACTCCGTTAGGGTTAACAAAGCATTGAAGGGGATGCCGTCGCCCCCGAAATGCAGTCCATATCAGGTGGAAAGCGGAGAAAGCGCGCGATAGAATGAGGGGGTAAGGCCAGCCTCGGCGCGGGCCAGATCGTTGAAGGGCGGCTTCAGCTCGCCGCGGAAATTGAGACGCACGAGCTCCTGAAAACGCGCGACGGGATCGATCCTGTTGCGGGCGCAGAAGAAGCGGAACCATTTGGCGCCGACGGCGACATGCCGTTTCTCGTCATTGTAGATCGTATCGAGAATGGCGGCCGTTTCGGTATCGCCCGTCTCCAGCATCTTTTCGATCAGCGACGGCGTGACGTCGAGGCCGCGTGCTTCCAGGATCAGCGGCACGACCGCCAGCCGCGCCTGAAGGTCGTTTCGGGTCTGATGCGCTGCCTGCCACAGCCCGTCATGGGCCGGCAGATCACCGTAATCGGCGTTGAGCGCGCGCAGGCGGTTACGCAAGAGCGTGAAATGGCGCGCCTCGTCGTCAGCCACCTTCATCCAGCCGTCGAAGAAGCTGCGCGGCACCGGCTGCGCCGCAAAACGCGCGACGATGTCGAGCGCGAGATCGATGGCGTTGAGCTCGATATGGGCCAGCGCATGCATGAGCGCGATGCGGCCGGCCTCGGTGGCGAGCGAGCGCTTCTTGAGCATGCGGGGCGGCACGAGCTCCGGCTTTTCCGGCCGGCCCGGCCTTTCCGGAATCGGCAGATCGAGGGGGCTGCGCACCGAAAGCGTGCGCGCGAACCAGCGGGCAGCCGTTTCGCGCGTCAGGCGGACCTTGAGGTCGAGATCGTCGGCGAGGATGGCCCGTACGGCGCCGCCACGCAGGCTTGCCTCGACTGTTGCCGTGGAGGTCATCTGCATCAAAGCGCCTTTGCGGCTTCCAGAACCTCGGCGGCGTGACCGGGGACCTTCACCTTGCGCCAGACGCGCACGATCCTGCCGTCCGGGCCGATCAGGTAGGTGGTCCGCTCGACGCCCATATATTTGCGCCCGTACATGCTTTTCTCCACCCAGACGCCATAGGCCTGGAGAATGTTCTTTTCCTCATCCGCAGCAAGATCGACGTTCAGGTCGTGCTTTGACTTGAATTTGTCGTGCTTCTTGACGCTGTCGGGCGACATGCCGATGACGGCTGCGCCGATCCTGTCGAATTCGCCCTTCAATCCGGAGAATTCTATGGCCTCCTGCGTGCAACCGCTGGTATCATCCTTGGGATAGAAAAAGAGAATGACGGGCTTGCCCCGGAGTGCGGAGAGCGAAAGCGTTCCGCCGCCGTCGCGAGGGAGGGAAAAATCCGGCGCGATGTCGCCAATATCCGGAGCAGCCATATCAATGCCTTTCTTTTGTGGATGTGCGTGCATATTGGATGATGTTTGCCGACGGCGGGGCGCCGGCAGGGTCTATCTTACAAAACGGGTGTTGCGATTCTGAAATTCGATATCGGATGATATCGGCCTTGAGATGAATTCCAGAATCGAAACGACACCGCATTTTTGGACTCTCGTGTCGTTTTGATTTCGGAGTTTCGCCCAATTTGGCTATCAGTCCAGAGCGAACTTCGAAATCAAAGCGACACTGATGCAATAATGACGATTGCAGGAATCGTCCATGGCGTTCCGGCGAGGTTCTGACTTATCGGCGTGGGAATTTGACTGCGAAGCCCGAAAAAATCCGCTTCCGAAAGCGCGATATAAGAGAACTGCATCTCTATCCCTCGGCTTGCGAACAGGCGGTGCCGCCCGTTCACTGTCCACGCAGGCGTTCGCTTGTCTGGCTGACCTGCCGCAGCCTGCTTTCGATCCTGATCCTCTTCGGTCTTCTCGCCATCGGGGCTTTCGTGGTCCTGCGCGGCGGCATCAGCGGCGAGGCGCTGACCCGCGAGGCGCGCAACGCGCTCCAGT
The DNA here is from genome assembly GCF_014191375.1 of Mesorhizobium sp. RMAD-H1. Taxonomy (GTDB): domain Bacteria; phylum Pseudomonadota; class Alphaproteobacteria; order Rhizobiales; family Rhizobiaceae; genus Paramesorhizobium. The sequence continues at coordinate 30,861 of NZ_JACHWN010000010.1, read as the reverse complement.
CGGTGGCGGGCGATGATGCGGTGACCTCGCTTTCCGGCGCCAGCATTTCCCTCGATCAGAGATACCACATAGCGCTCGAAGCCAAGGACGTGTCGGTGACGAATCGCGCCGACGGCCTTTCCGTCGACGGGATACGCTCGGTTCGCCTGGGGCTTGCGCCGATGGCGCTCCTGGCGGGGGAGGTGCGCATCGCCAGGGTGGAGGTCGACGGCGCCGACATCCGATTGTCCGAGGCAGGGGAAACGCAAGGGCTGCTCGCCTCGCTGCCTCGTGATTCCAGAGGACTCATTGATTTCGGCGCGGTTTCGCAATTGCTGTTCGATGGGATCGCGCGCCGCGTCGCGCTTCTGGATCAACGCTCGACCCGCTCGATCGTCATGTTGAACACCTCGATCCGCTTCAAGCTGATGGACGAGGAGAAGACACTGGAGGTCCAGAAGGCGAGCCTGACTGAAAAGAACGGCAGGATCGCGCTGGAAGGGACCTTCGGCTGGGACGGCAAGACGATCGCCATGACCGGCGAGGTGGAGCACGGCGAGGATGGCGGCGTGTCTGCCTTCACGGCCAGCATTGACGGCATTCCGATCAACATCGATCCGCCGCCGGAGATCACGGAGGAGATTGCCGGCGGGCGGGTCAATCCGGCGCATTTCCGGTTTCGCGGCGATGCGCATCTGCGGCTCGCGGGCAAGGCGCCTACCGCCGAAAAGCCGGCTCAGATCACCGGGCAGCTGAACATTGCGCAAGGCAGGATGGATCTCGGCCGCAATTCGGATGTGCCGGCGGCGGTGGTCCTGAATTTCGAGCAGGTGGTGGGCACCGGAAAAATCGAGCTCCAACCATCGACCCTGTCGCTCGGCGGCGTGGAGGCGCAGTTCAACGGCGCCATCGGACCGGAGCCGGAAGCGGCTGCGGCGGATCCTGCCTACCGGTTTGAGATCGTCACCAGTTCCGCGGTTTCCGCGCCAAAGGAATCGACGGAACCGGCATTGCCGTTCGCAGTGCGCATCGCGGGACGCTATCTCAACACAAAGGACCAGATCGATTTCAACGAGCTGAGCGTCAAGACCGCCGGCGGCGAGCTCTACGGGCAGGGCCGGATGACCTTCGGCAATGGCACGCCGGAGACGATCTTCCTCCTGCGTATTCCCGAAATGCCTGTTGCCCATGCCAAGCAGCTCTGGCCGATCGATGTGGCGGATGGCGCCCGGCTGTGGGTGCTCACCAATCTCTACGGCGGAAAGCTGACCAACAGCCGGATCGATATCGCCTTTCCAGGCGGGCGATTCAACGGGCCGGGCAAGCCGGCGCCTTTGACCGCGGACGAGATCAAGGCGGATTTCTTCATCACCGATACGCGCTTCGATGTGGTCGGCGACCTGCCGCCGGTGCGCGATGCGACCGGTGCCGTCAACGTACGCGGCTCGCATACGACGGTGACGCTCGAAAAAGGCACCGCCTATACGCCGAGCAACCGGCGCGCGGATGTCTCCAATGGCACGCTGATCATCCCGTGGGGGCCGCAGCGGCCTGTGCTGGCCGATCTCGACATCACCGTGAAGGGGGATGCGGCGGCAATCGCCGAGATCATCAGCTACAGGCCGATCGATGCGCTTAAACATGCGCCGTTCACGCCGGAGGAAGTATCCGGCGATGTCTCGTCGCGCATCTTCGTAACCTTCCCGGTGACGCGCGATGCGCCTGAGGGCAGCCTCAAATGGAACGCGGATATCGATTTTACCGGCCTCGACATCACAAAGCCGATCAGTGACCAGAAGGTGACGGATGCCAACGGCACCCTGCGGATCACGCCCGATGTCGCGCAGATCGAGGCGGATGCCCAGCTGAACGGCATCCCGGCGACCCTGGACCTGACCGAGCCGATCGGGGATTCCACCGCCAAGAAGCAGCAGACGATCAAACTGGAACTGGACGACAAGGTGAGAGCCAAGGTGCTCCCCGCACTGAACGACATCCTCTCGGGCCCGATGGCCGTCGATCTCGGGATAGCTGTCGGCGATGAGCGCACCGTCACCGCCGATCTCACCAAGACGGAAATCAACATCCCCTGGATCGGCTGGAAGAAAGGCGCGGGCGTTCCGGCCAAGGCCAGGATGACGCTGACCGCCAGCCGCCTGGATGACAGCGATTTCGAGATCCGGAACCTCGATCTGTCCGGGGAGGCCTTCCGCCTGCATGGCGATCTCACGATTTCAGACGGGGAACTGCGGTCGGCGACTTTCAGCCAGATCCGTTTCAACCGCACCGACGATGTGAAGGTCAAGATCAGCCGGATCGGCGGCGGCTACCGCGCCGACGTCAATGGGGCGTCCTTCGATGCCCGGGCGCTCATCAAGCAGATCACCGCGAGCGGAAGCGGCACGGGAGGCGGCGGCAGCAGCAAGACGCGTCTCGTGGTCAATGCCGAACTCGATCAGGTCATGGGCTTCAATTCCGAGACGCTGCAGAACGTCGCTGTATCCTATGAAGGGGTGGGCCAGACCGTTTCGAGCCTGTCCATCAATGCCAAGACCGCTTCGGGCAAGGCCTTCACCGCGACGACCAGCACCCAGAGCGGCGCCAAATCGGTTGCGTTGCAGTCGTCCGATGCAGGCGCCGTGCTGCGCTTTTTCGACTATTACGACAGGATGCGGGGCGGAGCGATCAATGTCAGCCTGACGGCGCAGGGCGACGGGCCGCTGCGCGGGCAGGTTGCCGCCCGAGACTTCGCCATCGTCGACGAGCCGCGCCTTTCCAAGATCGTTTCCAGTCCGCCGCCGAACGGCGGCACCAGCCTCAACGAGGCAGTGCGCAAGGATATCGACGTCTCGCGCGTCCAGTTCGACCGTGGTTATGCACAGATCGAAAAGGGAAAGGGCTATGTCTCCCTGCAGCGCGGCGTCGTCCGCGGTCCGCTGATCGGCACTACGTTCCAGGGCATGCTCTATGACCAGAACGGCAACATGTCGATCACCGGAACCTTCATGCCGGCCTATGGGCTCAACCGGATCTTCGGTGAGTTGCCCATTCTCGGCGCACTGCTCGGCAACGGCCGCGATCGCGGGCTGATCGGCATCACCTATAAGCTCACCGGCAGCGCCAAGCAGCCACAGATCATCGTCAACCCGATCTCCGTCATGGCGCCGGGCATCTTCCGCTCGATCTTCGAGTTCCAGTAAAAGGAACGCCGTGCATCCTGAGGATACACGGCGCCCTAATGCGTGAATCGCGACAGGCCAGGATCAGGCCGGCCGGACGAGGACGTGCTTCTTTTTGCCCAGCGACAGCTTGATCACGCCATCGGCAGTCAGCTGATCCGCGCCGATCGTCGCGCGTTCATCCTTGACGGCCTCGTCATTGATGCGGACGGCGCCGCCCTGGATGTGGCGCCGCGCCTCACCATTCGAGCTCGCGAGGCCCGCCGTTACGAGCAGCGCCTGCACGCCCATGCCGGCCTGGAGCGCATCACGGGGGATTTCAACGGAAGGAAGGTTTTCCGCCAGCGCGCCTTCCTCAAAGGTCTTACGCGCCGTCTCGGCGGCTTCTTCGGCAGCCTTGCGCCCATGCAGAAGCGCCGTCACCTCGGTGGCGAGGATCTTCTTCGTCTCGTTTATCTCTGCGCCGCCAAGGCTCGCCAGCCGGGCGATCTCGTCGAGCGGCAATGTGGTGTAGAGCTTCAGGAAACGCTCGACGTCGGCGTCCTCGGTGTTGCGCCAGTATTGCCAGAACTCATAGGGGCTCAGCATGTCGGCATTGAGCCAGACCGCGCCGGAGAGGGACTTGCCCATCTTAGCGCCGGAGGCGGTGGTCAGCAGCGGCGAGGTGAGCGCATAGAACTGGGTGTCGAGCATGCGGTGGCCGAGATCGACGCCATTGATGATATTACCCCACTGATCCGAGCCGCCCATCTGCAGCTTGACCCCGTAGCGCTTGTAAAGCTCCACGTAATCATAGGCCTGCAGGATCATGTAGTTGAATTCGAGGAAGGAAAGCGACTGCTCGCGCTCGAGCCGGAGCTTGACCGAATCGAAGGACAACATGCGGTTGACCGAGAAATGGCGGCCGACATCGCGCAGGAATTCGAGGTAGTTCAGGTCGCGCAGCCAGTCGGCATTGTTGACCATGATCGCATCGGTCTTACCCTCGCCGAAGGTGAGATAATTGCTGAAGACCTTTTTGATGCCTTCCATGTTGCTGGCGATGGTCTCCTCGGTCATCAGCTTGCGCGCCTCGTCCTTGAAGGACGGGTCGCCGACCATGCCGGTGCCGCCGCCCATCAGGGCGATCGGCCGGTGGCCTGTCTGCTGCATCCAATGGAGCATCATGATCTGGATGAGACCGCCCGCATGCAGGCTTGGCGCCGTCGGGTCGAAGCCGATATACCCCGTCACGATCTCCTTCTGGAACAGCGTGTCGAGGCCGGTTTCATCAGATATCTGATGAATGAAACCGCGCTCGGAAAGCGTGCGAAGAAAATCGGATTTGAAGCCGGGCATCGTCCCTTTTCCTGTCTTGTCTGAAATGGCTCGTCCGGTCGTGAGTTCACCGCCGCACAAGCTGTATTGAATGGACGTGGCGCTTTAACATCATTCAGGGTCGAATCACAAGAAAGCAGCGTCGTGACGGAGATAAAACAGGCGATCGGGCTGATGAGCGGCACGTCGATGGACGGCATCGACATCGCGCTTGTCAGGACGGATGGGCGTTCTTTCGTGGAGCGAGGGCCGTCATTGAGCATCACCTATCCCGACGGTTTCCGCGCCCGGCTGAAGCAGGGCCTTGCAGACGCCCGCTCTATTCGTTCGCGCGACGAGCGGCCGGGCATACTGGCGCGGCTCGAGCGGGATTTGACGCTGCACCACGCCATCGCCGTCAATGATTTTCTGCATGTCCATGGAATTGATCGCGAAACGATCGACCTCATCGGCTTTCATGGCCAGACGGTGCTCCATCGTCCCGATGAGGGGGTGACGGTGCAGATCGGTGACGGCCCTCTGCTCGCTGCCGAGACCCGCATTCCGGTCGTTTACGACATGCGTGCCAATGACATGGCGCATGGCGGGCAGGGCGCGCCGTTGATCCCGGCCTATCATGCCGCTCTCGCCGCCGGGCTGGCGGGGCGGTGTAAGATGCCGGTGGTGTTCGTCAATATAGGTGGTATTTCGAACCTCACCTATGTGGGAACGGATGGGACGTTGGCTGCCTTCGACAGCGGCCCCGGCAACATGCTGATCGATCAATGGGTGGAGGCGCATACGGGTGCGGCCTTCGATGCCGGCGGCGCGATCGCCGCAGGCGGCACCGTCGACGAGGCACTGGCGCAACGTTACCTCGCGCATTCCTTTTTCACCGGCAATATCCGCCGCTCGCTCGACCGGAACGACTTCCTGCCGCCGGAAAAAGGAGAGATATCGCTTGCCGACGGGGCGCGGACGCTGGCTTTTGTCAGCGCCGCAGCGATTCTCAAATCCGCCGCGCATCTGCCGCAGAGGCCGAAGACGTATGTGGTGAGCGGCGGCGGGCGCAAGAACGCCGCCATCATGCAGGCGCTCGAGGAACTCGTGGCAAGGCAGGACGCAGGCGTATTGAGCGCGGATGTCCTGGGGCTCGATGGCGATTCCATGGAAGCGGAAGCCTGGGCTTATCTGGCGGTGCGCTCGCTTGAAGGATTGCCGTTGAGCTACCCCGCGACGACGGGCTGCGATGCCCCCGTCAGCGGGGGCATCCTTGCTCGTCCCGGTGCATGATTTTTCTCAATTTACGGAGAAAATATGCAAATTCAATATCTTGCAGAAATTATTGCGAGCATTCGTCAAGCTCGCTGATGTGCGGTATCAGCGCAGCCTCTTCGGCTTCGCCTCGACCAGTTCCCCGTTCAGGCGGCGATCGAGATAATCTGCGCATTCGGTAATGAGTTCGTCCACCTTGCCGGAGAAGAAGTGGTTGGCGCCGGGGATGGTCTTCTGCGTGATGGTGATGCCCTTCTGGGTCTTCAGCTTGTCGACCAGGCCCTGCACATCCTTGGGCGGCGCCACCTTGTCCTGATCGCCATGGATGATGAGGCCGGAGGACGGGCAGGGTGCCAGGAAGGAGAAATCATAGGTGTTGGGCTGCGGCGCGACCGAGATGAAGCCCTCGATTTCCGGGCGGCGCATGAGGAGCTGCATGCCGATCCAGGCGCCGAAGGAATAGCCGGCGACCCAGCAGGTCTTGGAATCGGGGTGCAGCGACTGGACCCAGTCGAGCGCGCCGGCCGCATCCGACAACTCGCCCGAACCGTGGTCGAACTCGCCCTGGCTGCGGCCGATGCCGCGGAAATTGAAGCGCAGGGTGGTGAAACCGCGCTGCTGGAACATGTAGAACAGATCGTAGACGATCTTGTTGTTCATCGTACCGCCGAACTGCGGATGCGGGTGAAGGACGATCGCGATCGGCGCGTTCTTTTCCTTCGACGGCTGATAGCGGCCCTCGAGACGCCCGGCTGGTCCGTTGAAAATCACTTCAGGCATGTGTACTCCACTCTCTGCTCGCCATTCGGGCGATTTCGGCGATGCGGCCTTGACGGGTCGGCGCATTGCTCGTAAATCTTGACTTTAGAACTCTTAAAAACTGGACGCGATGTCCAGTGCAGGAGCGGTTAAATAGGCTGTTCCGGGTTCGAATTTCAAGAAAATTGCGCTTATCTTGGCGTGTTAACGAGGAATGAAGAGAAAGAGCCGCAGGATATGAGCGCCAGCCGCATCTATCTTGACTATAATGCAAGCGCGCCGCTCATCGATGCAGCGCGCGAAGCGATTGTGGCGGCTCTTGCCCTCGCCGGAAACCCGTCCTCCGTGCATCAGGAAGGGCGGGCGGCGCGGGCGCTTGTCGAGGCGGCGCGCCGGAACGTCGCCGCCCTGGTGAACGCGCGGCCGGATCATGTGTTCTTCACGTCAGGCGCCACCGAGGCGGCATCGACGCTGCTGACGCCGCATTACACGATGGGGCGGGCCGCCATGCGGCTTTCTCGCGCTTATGTCGGAGCGACGGAACACCCCTGCATTCTCTCGGGCGGGCAGTTTCCTGCCGAGCGGGTCTGCATCGTCCCCGTGGATGCCGATGGCTTGCTGGATCTCGCCGCGCTCAGGACCGCGCTTTCGATGCATGATAAATCCGAGGGGCTGCCGCTCGTCGCCGTGCAGGCAGCCAACAATGAGACGGGCGTGATCCAGCCGATTGCCGATGTGGCTGCCATCGTCAAGGATGCGGGCGGGCTCCTCCTGGTCGATGCGGTGCAGGCTGCCGGGCGTATTCCGCTCGATATTACAAATTCTTACGGCGATTATTTCATCCTTTCCTCGCACAAGATCGGCGGCCCGAAGGGTGTCGGCGCGATCATCGCTCATTCCGATCTGGTCATGCCGCGGGCGCTGATCCGCGGCGGCGGGCAGGAGAAGGGCCACCGTGCCGGCACGGAGGCCCTGCCGCTGATCGCCGGCTTCGGCGCGGCGGCGAGGGTGGCGAAAGAGCGGCTCGACGCCGGCGGCTGGCCTGCGGATGCGCGGGACATGATGGAAGCCGGCATTAGGCGTATCGCCCCCGATGCGATCATTTACGGCGCCGAGGCTCCCCGCCTGCCCAACACGACCTTCTTCTCGCTTGCCGGCATGAAGGCGGAGACGGCGCAGATCGCCTTCGATCTCGCTGGTGTTGCGCTGTCGGCCGGCTCCGCCTGCTCGTCGGGAAAGGTCAGTTCCAGCCACGTGCTGGCCGCCATGGGACATGAGGAGAATGTCGGTGCGTTGCGGGTATCGACGGCGCCGGAGGCGGATGCAGGCGCGGTCAACCGCTTCCTTGATGTCCTGCGCATGATCGCCGAGCGGCGGGATCGCGCAAAAGTGAAGGCCGCCGACGCGGCGTGAAATGATAAGCATGCCGCGGGAAAACCGCGCGGCTTGCCTTGAAATTCCGGTACGTCCGGTTTTAAACGCGCGAAAGCGTAACTACATATAGGCAGTAAATTTGCTGTCTTGACGTTTTGAACTGTCGGGCCTTGACCCCGACCTGGATGGAGAACGCCAATGCCTGCCGTGCAGGAAACGATTGAGCAGGTCCGCAACATCGATGTGGACCAGTATAAATACGGTTTTGAAACCCTTATCGAGACCGACAAGGCGCCTAAGGGCCTCAACGAGGACATCATCCGCTTCATTTCGGCGAAGAAGAACGAGCCGGAATGGATGCTGGAATGGCGTCTGGAAGCCTATCGCCGCTGGCTGACCATGGAAGAGCCCAACTGGGCGCGCGTGCACTATCCGAAGATCGATTTCCAGGATCTCCATTATTACGCCGCGCCGAAGAATCAGTCCGGCCCGAAATCGCTCGACGAAGTGGATCCGGAACTGCTCAGGACCTATGAGAAGCTCGGCATCCCGCTGAAGGAACAGGAAATCCTGGCGGGCGTGCGCAAGGCGGGCGAGCCGAGCCCCTCCGATGAGGAGGCTTCAGACAATGTCTATAATTCGGGCCGCGTCGCCGTCGATGCGGTGTTCGACTCGGTGTCCGTCGTCACCACCTTCAAGAAGGAACTGGCCAAGGCCGGCGTGATCTTCTGCTCCATCTCGGAAGCGATCCGCGAGCATCCGGAACTGGTGAAGAAATATCTGGGCTCGGTGGTGCCGACCTCGGACAATTTTTACGCCACGCTCAATTCGGCGGTCTTCACCGACGGTTCCTTTGTGTACGTGCCGAAGGGTGTCCGCTGCCCGATGGAGCTTTCCACCTATTTCCGCATCAACGAGAAGAACACCGGCCAGTTCGAACGCACGCTGATCATCGCCGATGAGGGGGCTTACGTCTCCTATCTCGAAGGCTGCACGGCGCCCCAGCGCGACGAGAACCAGCTTCACGCAGCAGTCGTCGAACTGATCGCGCTGGACGATGCCGAGATCAAATACTCGACCGTCCAGAACTGGTATCCGGGCGACAAGGACGGCAAGGGCGGCATCTACAACTTCGTGACCAAGCGCGGCGACTGCCGCGGCAAGAACTCGAAGATCTCGTGGACGCAGGTCGAAACCGGCTCCGCCATCACCTGGAAATACCCGTCCTGCATCCTGCGCGGCGACAATTCGCGTGGCGAGTTCTATTCGATCGCGGTCTCGAACGGCCACCAGCAGATCGACTCGGGCACCAAGATGATCCATCTCGGCAAGAACACGTCGAGCCGCATCATCTCGAAGGGTATATCGGCGGGCTATTCCAACAATACCTATCGAGGCCAGGTCTCGGCTCACCGCAAGGCGGCCAACGCGCGCAACTTCACCCAGTGCGACTCGCTCCTGATCGGCAACGACTGCGGCGCGCATACGGTGCCTTACATCGAGGCGAAGAACGCCACGGCGCAGTTCGAGCACGAAGCGACCACGTCGAAGATTTCCGAGGACGCGCTGTTCTATGTCATGCAGCGTGGCATTCCCGAGGAAGAGGCGATCGCGCTCATCGTCAACGGCTTCGTCAAGGAAGTCATCCAGGAACTGCCGATGGAATTCGCCGTCGAGGCCCAGAAGCTGATCGGCATCAGCCTTGAAGGCAGCGTCGGCTAATCCCGGCGTGCCTCTCACCGCTGCCAGATGATTTTCCCTTTTTCCGGAGCCAGACCGCTCCGGTCCGTAAACAAGGTTGGATGAAATGCTTGAGATCAAGAACCTGCACGCCCGCATCGCCGAAGACGGCACCGAGATCATCCGCGGTCTGAACCTGACCGTGAAGGCGGGCGAAGTCACTGCGATCATGGGCCCGAACGGCTCGGGCAAGTCGACGCTCTCCTACATCCTCGCCGGGCGCGAGGACTATGAGGTGACGGAAGGCGACATTCTCTATAATGGCGAGTCGATCCTCGACCTCGACCCGGCGGAACGCGCGGCGAAGGGCATCTTCCTCGCCTTCCAGTATCCGATGGAGATACCGGGCGTCGCCACCATGGAATTTCTGAAAGTCGCCATGAACTCGCAGCGCAAGGCGCGCGGCGAGGAGGAACTGAAGATTCCGGAATTCATGAAACGGGTGAAGGACGCCGCCAATCTGTTGTCGATGGACATGGCGATGCTGAAGCGCCCGCTCAATGTCGGCTTCTCCGGCGGCGAGAAGAAGCGCGCCGAGATCCTGCAGATGAAGCTGCTGGAGCCAAGCCTCTGCGTGCTGGACGAGACCGATTCCGGCCTCGACATTGACGCGCTGAAGATCGTTTCGGAAGGCGTCAACGCGCTGCGCTCGCCCGACCGCGCCATCGTCGTCATCACCCACTATCAGCGCCTGCTCGACTATATCGTGCCGGATAGCGTGCATGTGCTCTACAAGGGCCGGGTGATCAAGTCGGGCGACAAGATGCTGGCGCGGCAGCTGGAAGAAAACGGTTATGCCGAAATCATCGGCGAAGCGGCTTGAGGGGAGCGGCAATGAACGTTCACACCTCACAACCCAGAACACCGGCGGAAACGGCGCTGATCGAAGCCTTCAGCGAGCGCGTCGGTGATCTGCCGGGCAATGCCGATGTCGCCATTGCGCGCGACACGGCACTCGAAGCGCTGAAGATCCAGGGGCTTCCGTCGCGACGCATCGAAAGCTGGCATTATACCGATTTCCGTACATTGCTGCGGTCGGTCGCGCCCTTCGATGCGGCTGCCGGCTCGCAGCCGATCGCGCCGCTGATCGCCGGCTCGACGGTCGCCGCCGTTTCCAACGGTGCGACCATTTCGGCCGGGCAGGCCGATGGCGTGACATTCGGGAAATTAAGCGACAAGCTCGCCGATGGCACTTTCGCGCCGTCGCTTGCAACGCGCAGCACGGACGATCTGATCGGCCAGATCAACGCGGCCTATGTGACCGACGGCTGGTCCGTCGATATTGCTGAAGGCACGCAACTCGGAGCGCCGATCGAGCTGCAGAATTTGCAGAAGTGGGGCCAAGGCCACGTGCGCTTCCCCGTCCGTGTGGGCAGACAGGCCAAGGCGACCATCGTCGAGCGCCAATATGGCGGTGAGGATGAGGCGTTCTCCTCCTCCATCAGCCAGCTGACGCTGGCCGACGGTGCCGAGGTCGTCTGGATCATCCTGCGCCAGCACAGCGACACGTCTTCGGTTCAGCTCGCCCAGTTCAATGCCTCGCTCGGCAAGGATGCCAGGCTCACGCTTTTCATCGTCAATGCCGGCGGCAAGCTGGTGCGCCAGGAAGTGCATGTGCAGGCGAGGGGCGAAGGCTCGGATTTCCAGCTTCGCGGCATCAACCTGCTCGGCGGCGCAACCCACACCGACGTCACCATGACGGTCGGCCATCTCGTCGAAAACACCACCTCGACCGAGATCGTGCGCAATGTCGTCACCGGCCGGGCGCGCGGTGCCTTCCAGGGCATGATCCGCGTCGCGCAGATTGCGCAGAAGACCGATGCCCGCATGGCCTGCAACTCGCTGCTTCTTTCCGACGATAGCGAGTTCGACGCCAAGCCGGAGCTCGAAATCTTCGCCGACGACGTGGCTTGCGGCCATGGCGCGACGGTGGCGGAAATCGACCAGGACCATCTCTTCTATCTGATGGCACGCGGCATTCCGGAAAAGGAGGCTCGCGGGCTTCTGGTGAAGGCTTTCGTGGCCGAGATCATCGAGGAACTCGAAGACGAGCCACTGGTCGATGTGCTGGAAGGCATATTGGAAGACTGGCTCTCGGCGCACGGGTGATTACCGTCACCGTCATCCTCGGGCTTGTCCCGAGGATCTGCCACGGATGAGGTTAGGTCGCGTCAAGCCCTCTATCGCCGTAGATCTTCGGGACGAGCCCGAGGATGACGGTGTGAGGCCAGGTTGGGAAACATGGACCAGAAAACACATACGGCTCCGGCCTTCGACGTCGAGGCAATCCGCCGCGACTTCCCCATTCTGTCGCGGGAAGTGCACGGCAAGCCGCTCGTCTATCTCGACAATGGCGCGTCGGCGCAGAAGCCGCAGGCCGTTATCGATGCGGTGACCTACGCCTATTCCCACGAATACGCCAATGTCCATCGCGGCCTGCACTTCCTGTCGAATGCCGCGACGGATGCTTATGAGAAGGCGCGCGGGACAGTGCGGCGGTTCCTCAATGCTGCTTCGGTGGACGAGATCGTCTTCACCAAATCGGCGACGGAGGCGATCAATACCGTCGCCTATGGCTATGGCATGCCCAATATCGGCGAGGGCGACGAGATCGTCCTCTCGATCATGGAGCATCATTCCAACATCGTGCCCTGGCATTTCATCCGCGAGCGGCAGGGAGCCAAGCTTGTCTTCGTTCCGGTCGACGACGAAGGCGTCTTCCACATCGAGGAATTCGAGAAGCGGCTGACGGAGCGTACCAAACTCGTCGCCATCACCCACATGTCGAACATGCTGGGAACGGTGACGCCGGTAAAGCGCATCGTCGAGATCGCTCATGCGCGCGGCATACCGGTGCTCATCGACGGCAGTCAGGGCGCGGTCCATCTGCCCGTGGACGTGCAGGATCTCGGCTGCGACTGGTATGTCTTCACCGGCCACAAGGTCTATGGCCCCTCGGGCATCGGCGTCCTCTATGGCCGGGCCGAGATGCTGGAGAAAATGCGCCCGTTCCAGGGCGGCGGCGAGATGATCGAGGAGGTGACGGAGGAGAACGTCACCTATAACCACCCGCCGCACCGTTTCGAAGCGGGCACGCCGCCGATCGTCCAGGCGATCGGGCTCGGCGCCGCGCTCGACTATATGGAGGGGGTCGGACGGCAGGCGATTTTCACGCATGAGGAATCCTTGCGCGATTACGCTCATGAGCAGCTCCGCAAGATCAACAGCCTGCGCATCTTCGGCAATGCGCCGGACAAGGGGGCGATCATTTCCTTCGAACTCGAGGGCATCCATGCCCATGACGTGTCGATGGTGATCGACAGGGCAGGGGTGGCGGTACGCGCCGGCACCCATTGCGCGCAGCCGCTCCTGAAACGCTTCGGCGTCACCTCGACATGCCGCGCTTCCTTCGCCATGTATAATACCAGGGCCGAGGTGGATGCACTGGCGGAAGCGCTGGAAAAGGCCAGAAAATTTTTTGGATGATGAGCATGGAAAACAAGCCCGAGACGACAGAGCCCGATACGGTTGCGGCCGACGCGCAGACTACGGAAGCGGCAAGCGAGACGGGAGCTGTCTTTTCCGCCTCCGCGATCCCGCAGGACGAGCTGGCGCGGATGACCGACGACATCATCGCGGCGCTGAAGACGGTCTACGACCCGGAAATCCCGGCCGACATCTACGAACTCGGCCTCGTCTACAAGATCGACATCGAGGACGACCGCACGGTCAAGATCGACATGACCCTGACCGCCCCCGGCTGCCCCGTCGCCGGCGAAATGCCGGGATGGGTACAGAATGCCGTGGGCGCCGTCGAAGGCGTTTCGCATGTGGAGGTCAACATGACCTTCGATCCGCCATGGACGCCCGACCGGATGTCGGAAGAGGCGCAGATAGCCGTCGGCTGGTATTGAGAAATTACGGCGACTCGCAACGTTCCGGGACGCTTTCCTCCAGTGGCTTCTCCGAAGGGGTCAGCGATCCGGTCATGATGGACATGGGCTGGAAGGGCGGGGCCTCCTGCATCGTCGGATTGGCAATCCGGATCGTATAGCAGCCGGTGAACACCTCTTCCTTGCCATCGTTCGTCGCCGACCTGATGGCAAGCGGCAGGCTCCAGTAGATCGAGCCAGCGGCGCCTTCCGGTTCCGTCTTGCCGAGGGCGATGGTCACGGATTTGGTGTTCTCGTAACCCTTGGCGTATTTTTCGAAGTCGGGCTCGCGCCCTTCCTCCGAATAATAGCTGTAGGCGCGGGCATATTCCTGGCGGTTGATGGCGTTGTAATAGGAGCGGATGAGAGCTTCCGGCGAGCTGCGGTCGTCGAGATAGCCGGAAAGCGGGCCGGCCGGCTGTTCCGGAACCGCCGTCTCCTGCTTTTCAAGACTGGGTTGCGGCGCGTCCTGTGCCAGGGCCAGGCCCTGCAGGAGCATGAGCAGAATGGCGGCGGAACCCAAAGCCGGAAGCCGCGAAATGCCGGCATTGATGCGTTGTGCCATTTCTTCCTCCGGAGCAAACCGGTACGGTTGGTCTATTGCGGGGATGGTGTTACAACACTACCTATAATTCAAGGCAGGCCGATGATCTTTTCAAGGCATGCCCGTGGACAGACGAACGAGGCAGATATGGGCCGTTTTGCAGTCATCACCGTTTCCGATACCGCCGCCGCCCGCGTGCGCGAAATCGTAGGAAGCCGCGAGGGTGCGCAAGGCATCCGCGTCGGCGTAAAGAAGGGCGGCTGCGCCGGCATGGAATACACCATCGACCTGGTGACGCAGCCCAATCCCGGTGACGATGTGGTCGAAAAGGACGGTGCGAAGGTGTTCGTTGCGCCTGAGGCAGCCCTTTTCCTGCTCGGCACGCAGATGGATTTCGAGGTGACCACGCTGCGCACCGGCTTCGTCTTCAACAATCCCAACCAGACCTCCGCCTGCGGCTGCGGCGAATCGGTGGAACTGAAGCCCGCTTCGCCCGAGGCCCTGCGGCAGGCGCAGAACGCGGCCTGACGCGTACTTCTCCTGTTGCGGGTCACGCAAGCCGATGGATAATGACGATATCCGCGATCTCTTCTCCGCGCTCGGGCCGATTGCCATCAAGCGGCTCTTTGGGGGCAAGGGCATCTATCATGATGGCCTGATCGTCGCCATCGAATATCGCGACGAGATCCTTCTGAAGGCCGACGAGATCAGCGCCCCTTTCTTCGAGGAAGCGGGCTGCGACCAATGGACCTATACGGGCAAGAACAGATCGAAGCCGGTCGCCATGCCCTATTGGAGCATTCCCGGCGACGCGCTCGATGATCCCGACATCATGGCGGAGTGGGCGCGGCGGGCCTATGAGGCAGCGCTGAGAAGCCGGAAATAGCTCAGCCCAATCCGCATTCGGACAGGAACTTGACGGCATGGCGCGTCGGCAGCGTCAGGCGTTCCGGCAGTTGCGACAGGCTGAACCAGCCTATGCCGCCGTGTTTTTCAGGTTCCAGCAATTTCGGCTCGCCGGTGAAGCGGTCTGCGTGGAATATGGGCGAAAACCAATGCTGCTGCTCTTCATGGAAGAGCTGCTCGCTGATGCCGATGACGGACAAGGAAATGGCGTCGAGGCCGGTTTCCTCCAGCGCCTCGCGGCGGGCAGCCGTTTCCGTCGGTTCCAGGAAATCGACCTTGCCGCCCGGAATACCCCACGCGCCCGCTTCCGGAGCCTTCCTGCGCTGAAGCAGAAGGATAGAGCCTTTCTTAAGGAAGACGACGCCGCATCCGACCCCGGGCTGCCGCATGGACAACCGCCCTTAGATCTTGGCGTCGATCAGCATGAAGGCCGGGATATCGTCGCCGAAGCCGACGGGCGTAGGCTCGTCGTCGCGGTCACGATCGCGCTTGCGGCGGTCCTGCTCCTGCAGCGGCTTGCCGCGGCGTTCCTCATTGCTCTTTTTGATCGCCTCGCGATGGGGCTTTACCGCTCGGTGCACGGGCGCCTCGTCATCGGACATGCTCGGGGCTTCCACCTGTGGCAGCGCCGCCTGATCGTCCGGCAGGCTGGCCTTGCGTGCACGCCCGCCTTTCTCCTTGCGTTCACCGCCCTTGGCCCGAGCATCGCGGCCGCGGCGCGGCCGTTCCTCGGTGTCGGCTGAAGGCACGAGGGTGGAAAGATCGCCATCGAGCCATTCAATGTCATTGCCGATCAGCTTCTCGATCGATGCGAGATATTTTACATCGGCTGGCGTGACGATGGTGAACGCCTTGCCCGAACGGCCGGCGCGGCCGGTGCGGCCGATCCGATGGACATAATCTTCCGCATGAATGGGCACGTCGAAATTGAAGACGTGGCTGACATCCGGGATGTCGAGACCGCGCGCAGCGACGTCGGAGGCGACCAGCAGCTTCAATTTGCCTTCCCTGAAACTGGCAAGCATCGCCATGCGCGCGCGCTGGTCCATGTCGCCATGCAGCGCGCCGGCATCGAATTCGTGCCTAACCAGCGAGCGGAAGAGCTCCGACACATCCTTCTTCCGGTTGCAGAAGATGATGGCGTTCTTCAGTTGGTCCAGCTCGGCGCGGATGAGATCGCGCAGCACGGTGCGTTTTTCCCAGTCCTTCTTGCCGGATTTGACCAGGCGCTGGGTCACCGTCGCCGCTGTCGAGGAGGCCTTCGCCACCTCGATGCGGACGGGGGAGTGCAGGAACTGTTCCGTCAGCTTGGTGATCTCGGGCGGCATGGTGGCCGAAAAGAACAGCGTCTGGCGCGTAAAGGGGATCAGCTTGCAGATGCGCTCGATATCGGGGATGAAACCCATGTCGAGCATGCGGTCCGCCTCATCGATGACGAGGATCTCGACCCCGGTCAGAAGCAGCTTGCCGCGCTCGAAATGGTCGAGCAGGCGGCCCGGCGTGGCGATCAGCACATCCGCGCCACGCTCCAGCTTGCGCTCCTGGTCCTCGAAGGAGACGCCGCCGATGAGGAGCGCCACGTTGAGGCGGTGGTTCTTGCCATATTTGACGAAATTTTCCTCGACCTGCGCGGCGAGCTCGCGCGTCGGCTCAAGGATGAGCGTGCGCGGCATCCGGGCGCGGGCGCGGCCCTTTTCCAGGAGCGTCAGCATCGGCAGGACGAAGGAGGCGGTCTTGCCGGTTCCCGTCTGCGCGATGCCGAGAACGTCCTTGCGCTCCAGGGCGTGGGGAATGGCTCC
Organism: Mesorhizobium sp. RMAD-H1; assembly: GCF_014191375.1. Classification (GTDB taxonomy): domain Bacteria; phylum Pseudomonadota; class Alphaproteobacteria; order Rhizobiales; family Rhizobiaceae; genus Paramesorhizobium. Next base: position 14,078 of record NZ_JACHWN010000010.1, on the reverse strand, counting down.
GGCCTGAATGGGAGTCGGTGTGGTATAGCCCGCGGCCTCGACAGCGGCGAGCACTTTCGGAGACAGGCCCAGATCGGCAAAGGTGGTCAATGGAGGCGTAGCTCTCTCGTTGGAAGTTTTATCACGCCAATCCTGTCAAGGCGACAACGTCAGAAGCAGTGACAGAGCTGCTGCAAGACAAGAAAAGCGCCAATCAGTACGCTCAGCGTTACTTGCAGGAACGCGTTACGTCGCAGAAGCGCAAAAGTCAACCGAAATGGGGTAAAAATCCCGCGAAATGCGGGGCTATTGGCGAACAAGACGTAAAAGCACAGTTGCAGTTTGGAAACATTCCATTGTCGGGATGTTTTCGCGCTTCAGTAGAGGAACTGCTCAGTGAGAATCCGCTCGTTCCAGGAGTGGTCCTTGTCGAAGAGAATCGTTGCCGTCTTGTCCGGCGCCTCGCTGACGGTGACGGATGTGACGGACTTGACCTCCGTATGGTCGGCGACGGCATTCACCGGCCGCTTGTCGCCTTCCAGAATGTCGAAGCGCACCGTCACGTCTTTGGGCAGGAGCGCGCCGCGCCAGCGCCGGGGGCGGAAGGGGCTCACCGGCGTCAGTGCCAGAAGCGGTGAATCGAGCGGCAGGATAGGGCCCTGCGCCGAGAGGTTATAGGCGGTCGATCCGGCGGGGGTGGCCACCATCACGCCATCGCAGATCAGTTCTTCCAGCCGGACCGTATCATCCACGGTGATCCTTATCTTCGATGCCTGATAGGACTGCCGCAGCAGAGACACCTCGTTGATCGCAAGGGCCATGACGGTGCCCCAGAGCTCCGATTCCGCCTGCATCATCAGCGGCCTGATGGTTTCGGCATGGGCGGCCTCGATGCGCTCGCGCAGGCCTTCCTCGTGATAGGCGTTCATGAGGAAGCCGACGGAGCCGCGGTTCATGCCGTAGATCGGCTTTCCCGAATTCATGAAATCGTGCAGCGTCTGCAGCATGAGGCCATCGCCGCCGAGCGTCACGATCACGTCGGCATTTTCGGGACGCTCCTGGCCATAAAGCACCGCCAGCCGGTGCGCCGCTTCCACCGATTCCTCTGCATCCGACGATATGAAGGAAAAGGAATTGATCTTCCGGTTCATGGGATTCCATCGGCAGGTTGGCGGAGCCAATGGCTAACACAGAGAAATCTCCATGGCCATTCCCTCTGCCTCGCGAATTTTCATTTTACAGATCGATCGATTATGCTAACCGGACATCAGTGCCCTTGTAGCTCAGTTGGTAGAGCACCTGATTTGTAATCAGGGGGTCGCGGGTTCGAGTCCTGCCGGGGGCACCATTTCTTTGGTTGGAGGGGTGGCCGAGCGGTTTAAGGCACCGGTCTTGAAAACCGGCGTGCGGGAGACCGTACCGTGGGTTCGAATCCCACCCCCTCCGCCATAAGCCGCCGATTGCCCCCGATGGCACGATATTCCCGCCGATTACCGCACGCCACCAAGCGGTTAAGTAAACCGCCGATTCTACGCTACCGCCCGATATAGATCAGCAACGGCAGCTTAAAACCCCATTTCAGTCACTAAGGGCTCACCGGTCATCCCTTATTAGCGGACATTCCATTTGGCAGCGTCCCGTCGGTTCTGCAGGAGGGCGTTGGACGGTTGGCGGAAAGGAAATGGTTTTGCAAAGCAAAGGCGACCTTATCGCAAGCAGGTCGGAGCGAGTCACTTCGCTGAATTCCAAACCTGGCCGTCTGTGTCCTCGTCCTGAAGGACTTGATAGCGACCGACTGAAAAAGTCAGGCAAGGTCACCGATTAATCCAACCGCTCGCGGGCTTACGTCCGTCAGCGCACCGCAATGCCGGAAAGGAAAAGATTAACCAGATGAATAACGCGCGTTTTCGGTGAGCTGTCCTTTTCGAGCGCGATGGAAATTGCGCTGACCACGTAGATAAAGTCGGCAAAAGTGACATCCGGGCGGACCGCCCCGGCTTCTTGCGCGCGCCGAAGCAGTCGATTGCCTTCGGCGGTAATCGCATTGCAACCGGGCGTACCGCATTCAACCACCGTTCCCAGAGAAGCTGCCAGACTCTGATAGGTGCTTGTGTTCAAAGCCAGCTCTTCAAGATACGCTCGTATGGCGGCGTCAGGATCATGATCTGCATCTCGTGCCCGGCTGGCTTCCGCGAGCAACAAGAACCTCTCGTTGCTGGTGGCCGCTAACAGTTCTTCGCGTGTTGGAAATCGACGATAAAGCGTACCAATCCCGACTTTTGCGCGCTTCGCCACCTCATCCAGCGGCACTCCGGCCCCTCGTTCGAGAAATAATTCCTCCGCCGCAACGAGGATCTGTTGGCGGTTTCGTTCCGCGTCGACCCGCAGCCCAGACTTATCGCTCAATATTTTTTCCCTTCGCAGCCTTGCTAAGTGGAGGATATCTCCATATTGAAAGTGGAGGAACCCTCCAGTTTCTCTTTAAAGGTAATCAGATGACGAAGCGATTTGAAGACAAGGTCGTGGTAATTACCGGCGGCAGCGATGGCATCGGCTTGGCAACAGCAAAACTCTTCGCAGAGGAGGGTGGTCATGTGTACATCACAGGGCGTCGGCAGCACCTGCTCGATGAAGCTGTAAACCAGATCGGTCACGGGGCTATCGGCGTACAAGGGGATGCCGCCAACCTGGCCGACCTGACGAGGCTCTACGAACGTATCGAGCGTGACCACAACAAAGTCGATGTTGTTTTCGCCAATGCCGGAATTCACGAGGTTGTTCCGCTCGAGGCGATCGACGAAACTCACTTCGACTCCATCTTCGGCATCAACGTCAAAGCTATGGTCTTCACCGTGCAGAAAGCACTGCCGCTAATGGCCGACGGAGGTGCGATCGTCCTCAATGGCTCGATCGCCGGCTCTAAAGGAATACCAGATCAGTCGCTCTACAACGCCAGCAAGGCAGCGGTTCGCTCGTTCGCGCGAAGCTGGACGACCGACCTCAAGGAGCGAGGCATTCGCGTCAACGTCGTGGCACCTGGCGGTACTGAGACACGCCTTATTCGCAGCTATCTTGACACGCGACCGGGAGCGGAAGACGCCCTTAATCAGGGGGTGCCGCTTCGGCGATTGGGACAGCCGGACGAAGTGGCGCGGGCGGTGCTCTTCTTAGCATCCAGAGATAGCAGCTTCGTCGCTGGCCACGAACTCTTCGTGGATGGTGGCGTCGCAGCTGTCTGACAGGACAGACCATTCGGAGCAATCACTTTCGGGAGTGGTCGCTCCGTTTGGTAGCGGAAGAACATGCTTCGTTGATATCGAATGACAGCTATCCGACTTAAGAGCCGAAAAGCTGCCGGTCCTGTTCCCACCCTATTGTAGCCCTTCGCAATTACCTCAATTTTGTAGGGCTATAGCTTCGGCCCGCCAACATTTCGCAGAATCTCCGGCCACATTCGTTCACATGACGGTCTGGTGTTGCTCTTGTTCGCTTGGCGGCTTCGTAGGTGTTCTTCTATGAAGATCTATGATTTCCGCAAAATCTTCTCCATCGCCTTTCCCTTGGCCAACTCATCGATCAATTTGTCCAGGTAGCGAATTTCCCGCATGGTCGGTTCTTTGATGTCTTCCACCCGGACGCCGCAAACAACACCTTTGATCAAATCTCGCGAAGGGTTCAGGCGAGGGGATTGCGCAATAAAGCTCTCGAAGTCCGTCTTCTTTTCCAGTTGGACATCCAGATCCTCCTGGGAATACCCCGTGAGCCAGCGGATGATTTCATCGACTTCCGCTTTCGAGCGTCCCTTTTTCTCCGCCTTGGCAACGTAATGAGGATAGACGCTTGCGAAGCTGGTTGTGTAGATTCGGGGAGCAGCCATAGTGTTCACCCATTCATTGTCCATTTGGGTGAAATATATAACCGGAAATCAATCGGCGGGCGATGGACACAATTTTGATTGCGGCATGGCCTTCTCAAGGCAATTCGCAGCAGATCGTGTTCCGTCCCTGCCGTTTGGAGCGGTAGAGCGCCTTGTCGGCGAGCTTGAGCAGGTCGCCGGCGGCTGTAAGGGCGCGCGTGACTTCCGTCAGGACGGAGTAGCCGATGCTGACGGATATCTTTCCATACGGGCTTCCGGCATGGTCGAGCTCGCATGAGCGGGTGGCGGAAAGGATCCGGCCGGCAAGCCGTTCTGCACTCTCCTGATCGACGTCGCGGGCGATCACCGCGAACTCCTCCCCTCCGTAGCGGGCCACGAATTCACCTGAGGATTCAAGCGTCTGCCTGATGGCGGCGGCGATCCTGCAGAGGCATGCGTCGCCTTCGAGATGGCCATAAAGATCGTTGAACGCCTTGAAATGGTCGACGTCGATCATCATCACGGTGAGGGGATGTCCTTCCGTCCGCGCCCGGGCAAATTCATCGGCCAGCAGCGCGTCGAACTTCCGGCGGTTCGGCAGTCCGGTCAAGGGATCGCTTTCGGAAAGCTCCCGCAGCCGGCGGTTGGATTCCAGCAATTGCCGCTCCAGTTCCGCCTGATTGCGGATCGTCCTCAGGAGTTCGTCCTCTGCCCGTTTCTGGGCGGTGATGTCGACGCTCGTCGCCAGCAGGCGCAAGGGTGTCCCGTCAGCAGCATATTCGACGATCTTGCCCCGGCTCAGGATCCAGAGATCGCTGCCATCGTCCTTCGGCACCCGGTAGATCGATTCGAAGGTCTCCTTGCGCCCGCTGACGACCTCTTTGAAATCGGCGATGACCCTTGGCTTGTCATCGGGATGGACGATGTCCCAGCCTTCGCGATATCCCTGCGCTTCGTGTTCCCGGCCAAGGATCCTGTAATATTGCGGGGAGCGCCAGACGCGGTTTTCGACGATATTATAATCCCACAGCCACTGGCCGGCGCTCTCCAATGCGTAATCGGCACGCAGCTCGCTCTGGTCGAGCGTTGCAGCGATGCGCTTCTTGTCGGTTATATCCACGAAAACGAGGGAGAGGCCGGCAATCTCGCCCAGATCGTTGGGGATCGGCGCAGCCGAGACAAGATGGCAGCGGCCGGATCTTGGGCACCAGATCTCCCGGTCCGGGAGAACCGCCTCCCGGTCCGCCAATGCGAGAAGCTCGTCCAGCGGAAGAACATCCTCGGGCAGAAGGCTGTCGATCCTGCTGCCCTCGATCCGCGTGCGGTCGATGCCCTTTATCTCACCGCCGAAAATCTCGCACAGGCAGTCGTTGGCGGTCAGCACGATGCCTGCGCGATTGACGAAGCACAGCCCGACCGGAACCCTGTCATATATCGCTTCGATCCGTAGCAGACGCTTTTCTCCGGCTTCACCTTCTTCCGCGAACAGGTCGTTGCGCGATGTATGGGTAATCATAACCAGTCCGCCCCTATGCAACTCATGCAACCAACCGAAACAATGTGGAGCGCTTGCCTGTTAAAGGAAGTCGTATGTCGGGATGAGCGGGAGGGATTTTTTCAACCGTTCCATGAAAAGCGCGATCCGGGTCTTGCCAAGCCGTCATTGGTCATACAAAACTGCCTGCCGGCGGGCGTCTTCATTTTGCCGCCGGAAGGTCACATTCTTTTAAGGTCGTGTCAACGAATCGGTGGCTAGAGTTTTAGTTGGGCTCAATCCGCACCGCCGGTTGCCGCGCGATGGCTGCATTGTGTGAGACAAAGCGGTACTACAATGAATTTGAGACGGGGACGGCCAATTGGCTGCTGAAAATTATTCGTTGATCCGATGCCGGGTCAGGCCTTTCAATCTGCGCCTGGCAGGTGTTCTCATTCTGGGCGCGCTGGTTGCCGCCTGCGCCACGCCGCAGCCCAAATCGAAGGGCAAGCATCGCCCCAAGGAGTATTTCGCCGAATCCGAATATGGGGTGAAGGCGAGCCCGCGGGTGATCTCGGGCGCGGTCAAGAAGATGCCGCGCGGCGGCGGGCGAGACCAATTGGGCAAGCCCTACAAGGTCAAGGGCAAGTGGTACTACCCCAAGGAAGAGCCCGGTTATGCGCGCGTCGGCAAGGCTTCCTGGTATGGTTCGGCTTTCCATGGACGGCTGACGGCCAATGGCGAAGTCTACGACATGACCCATCTGTCCGCCGCCCATCCGACGATGCCCCTGCCAAGCTATGCCCGTGTCACCAATCTGGCGAACGGCAATTCCGTCATTGTCCGCGTGAATGACCGCGGCCCCTATGCGCATGATCGCGTCATCGACCTGTCGCAGCGCGCCGCCGAACTGCTCGATTATCAGCATCACGGCACAGCCAATGTGAAGGTCGAATATGTCGGCCGCGCGCCGCTGGAGGGGCGCGACGACGCTTTCCTGCTGGCCTCCTTCCATCGCGGCTCCGACCCGGTCGGCCAGCCCGCGAGCGGTGTCATGATCGCGATGAACGGGCCGACGCCCACGGCGCCGATGCCCGATCCCCGGCCATTCCCCGAGGTGGCGGGTGAGGTCGCCGCGCAGGCTCTGCCGCCGGCGCCAATGCCGATGCCGCCCGTGCCCGAGGAGGGCGTGCTGCAGCCTCCACCGGGAGCCGTGGCAATCCCGGCCGGCCTCAGTGAAGGGGATCCCGTTCTGCCTGCCATCGGACCGATCGTGATCGAGAAGCCTGCCATTCTCATGGGCATTGCTCATGCTCGCGGGGTAGCGTCTCCCTCGGCGCTTGCCGGCTATGCAGACCAGCGTGTCGCCGCCGCCAATGGCGTCGAGGTCGCGGCCTATGCCAGCGTGCTGTCGTCTTCGGCGATTTCCGATGCATGGAAGAAGATCGGCATGGAAAAGGCGAGGGCGGGCGAGGAGCACGAATATGTGGATGCCGGCTTCTTCAGCGACAAGGAGGAGGCCGATCGCATCGCCGCCGCGCTTGCTCCTTACGGCAGGATTCAGCGCACCAATGTGCCCACCGGGAATGGCGAACTTTACGGCGTCACGGTTGCCGGCAGCAGCGATGCGCTCCTAAAGGCGGCCTGGGCGGCGGGTGCCACGGATGCATTCGTGGTGCGGGCGGAGTGAGATAGCCGTTTCACGATGTGATAACGATCGGCGGTAGCCGATGTTATTATCACGAGTATCGGAGATCAGGCTTGTTCCCGCCGAACTGATGCCCGGCAGCTCTATGCGGCGTGGCGATATTGGCGCATGATCCGCAAATCGAACAATTTGAAAGAAGATCACGGGCAGGTAAGGGGCTGACATGCCGTCGATCAGATATACAGCAAGCGTGCTTTGTGGGCTGATGGGCGTTATCGCCGCATCCGTCTGTCTGGCCCAGCCTGTCGAAACCAGGGCCCGGCAAGCGCTGCTGATCGACGACGCCACCGGTACCGTCCTTTTCGCCAAGAATGCCGATGAACTCATCCCGCCTGCCTCGCTGGCCAAGCTGATGACGATGGAAGTGGTGTTCGATGCGCTGACGAAAGGGGAGTTGTCGCTCGACCGGACGTTTCCCGTCAGCGAATATGCCTGGCGCACCGGCGGCGCGCCATCCGGCACGTCCACCATGTTCGCCAAGATCAAGTCGACGCCGCGGGTGGAGGATCTCGTACAGGGCGTCATCGTCCAGTCGGCGAATGACGGCTGCATCGTGCTGGCAGAAGGCATGGCCGGCAGCGAGGAGCAATTCGCCCGGCGCATGAACGAACGCGCACGCGCGCTGGGCCTCGAGAAATCCACTTTCGTCAATTCCACCGGATTGCCGGCGCCGGGCCAGAAGGTATCGATAACGGAGCTGGTCAGCCTCGCCCGGCACATTCACCGGACCTACCCGCAGTTCTACAGATATTACGCGCAGGAGAGCTTCACCTGGAACAATATCTTCCAGCGCAACCGCAATCCGCTTTTGCGGCTCGACATCGGGGCGGACGGGCTCGGCACCGGCTACACGCAGGAATCGGGGTTTGCGCTCGTCGCCTCGGCCGAGCGCAATGGGCGCAGGCTGTTTCTGGGCCTGAGCGGCCTTGCCAGCGACAAGGAGCGCGCCGAGGAGGCCCGCAAGCTCATCGAGTGGGGCATGGACAATTTCGAGGATGTGTTGCTGTTTCCCGAAAATGATGTCGTGGGGGAGGCAAGCGTCTACGGAGGAGAACATTCGGCGGCCAAGCTGCGGACAGGGGAGGCGGTGGAGCTGCTCTTGCCCAAGCGCGACCGGCCACCGCTCAAGGCCCGCATCGTCTATAACGGGCCGCTGATCGCACCGGTCGAGGCGGGCAAGCAGGTGGGGACGCTCAAGATCTGGATGGGCGAGGATCTCGTCCAGGAAAAGCCGGTCTTCACTGCCGAGGCGGTCAATGAGGGCGGCATCGGCAAGAAGGCTTTTGATGCCGCACTCGAGCTCTCCACCGGCTGGATCCGGCAATATCGCTGAAAAGGTGGCGTGGCGAGTGGAAATTCCCTATTCGCTATTCGCATCCCGTTGGTCTAAAAGCCATGCTTCATGAAGGAGAAAGCGCGTTCCGTGGCAGGGCTGTTCATCACGTTCGAGGGCGGGGAAGGGGCCGGTAAATCGACCCAGATCAGGCACCTTGCCGCGCATCTGGCAGAGAACGGCATGGACGTTCTGGTTACGCGCGAACCGGGCGGCTCTGCCGGTGCCGAAGCGGTGCGCCACGTAATCCTGAGCGGTGCGGCCGAAGCCTACGGTCCGGCGATGGAAGCCGTGCTTTTCGCCGCCGCGCGCAGCGATCATGTGGAGCAGCTCATCCGCCCGGCCATTATGGCGGGCAAGACGGTGCTCTGCGACCGGTTCATCGATTCGAGCCGCGTCTATCAGGGTGTGACGGGCGGCCTCGACCCATCCCTGATCCGCGCGATCGAGCGCGTGGCGATCGACGGAATGGTGCCCGACCTCACCATCATCCTCGACCTGCCGGCGGAGACGGGGCTGGCGCGGGCGATGCACAGGCGAGGGGAGGCGGCCGCCGACCGGTTCGAGAAGGAGACGCTGGCGACCCATGAGGCGCGGCGCGAGGCTTTTCTCGCCATTGCCGCTGCCGAGCCGGAACGTTGCCGGGTTGTCGACGCCGATCGGCCGAAGGAAGAAGTCAGTAAAGAAATCAGCGCAATCGTCGACAAACTGATCGAAAGCCGCTCCGAAACATCATCAAAAACCGGAAGAACATTGGCCAAACCAGCATGATCGATGAACTGGCCGCGCAGGAAACCCATGACGCGATCGACGGCGTGCCTGCGCCATCGGCAAGCCCCTTTCTGGCGGGGCATGAGGAGATCCGCGCTTTTCTCGCCCGCACCTATCGCACGGGGAAAATGCATCATGCGCTGCTGTTCGAAGGGCCGCGCGGCGTGGGCAAGGCGACGCTGGCATTTCATCTGGCCGGGCACATGCTCAAATATCCCGACAGCGCGCTGGCGCCGGAAGAGATCGCTTTTCCGGATTTCGAGAAGCCGCTTTTCCGCCAGATCGCCGGCGGCATCCATCCCGCCATCCTGCATGTGGATCGTCCGCTCGACCAGAAGACGGCCAAGTTCAAGACCGGCATCACGGTGGAGGAAATCCGCCGGGTAACCCATTTCCTGACCCGCACGTCGCATGACGGCGCCTGGCGGATCGTCATCGTCGATCCCGCCGACGACATGAACCGCAACGCGGCGAACGCTCTTCTGAAGACGCTGGAGGAACCGCCGGCGCGCGCACTCTTCATCCTGATATCGCATTCGGCCGGACGTCTGCTGCCAACCATCCGCTCGCGCTGCCAGACGCTGCAGTTCAAGCCCCTGGACAGGGCATCGATGCAAAGGGCATTGGCCGCCATCGGCGCAGGGATCGGTTTCGATACCAGCAACGGGGAGGAAACGGCGGCCCTGATCGAGCGCTCGGAAGGCAGCGTGCGCAAGGCGGCCCTGCTGATTGCCCATGGTGGCCTCGAGATCGCGGAGGTGACGGATAATATCCTGGCGAGCCCGCATTTCGATCTGCCGAAGGCGCAGGCGCTTGCCGCCGCCATCGGCGGGCGGGAGGCGGAGATCCAGTACGATCTCTTCTTCGATCATGTCCTCCAGCGCATCGCCGATCGCGCGCGTCTTCACGCGGGCGAGGGGGCCGTGGCACTTGCCAATGCCTGGTCGGCCTTCTGGGAAAGGGTTCGCCGGGAGGCGATCGAGACACAGGCTTTCAATCTCGACAAGAAGCAGGCGGTTCTTATCCTTCTGGAGAAGACCCAGCGCGCCTTCCGGAACGGCGTTCCGGGATAGGCGAACGCCCTCACAATTCCGTACGCCCGTAGCATTCGCCGCCGACATGGGGTATGTCACCGCTCGAACGGAAATTCGACTTAAAGTCAGGTCACGCATGAGCCGCGAAAAATTCTATATCACCACCCCGATCTTCTATCCGAACGGGCAGCCGCATATCGGCCATGCCTATACGGCAATCGCCACGGATGCGCTCGCCCGCTTCCAGCGGCTGGACGGCAGGGACGTCTTTTTCCTGTCCGGCACTGATGAGCACGGCCTCAAAATGCAGCAGACGGCCGAGAAGGAAGGGGTTACGCCCAAGGCGCTGGCGGACCGCAATTCGGCGATATTCCGGACCATGCTCGAGACGCTCAACTGCTCGAACGACGATTTCATCCGGACCACCGAAGAACGCCATTACAAGGCCTGCCAGGCGATCTGGCAGCGCATGGTCGATAATGGCGACATCTATCTCGACCGCTATGCCGGCTGGTATTCGGTGCGCCAGGAGGCTTATTTCGACGAGAGCGAGACGACAGTCGGCGAGGATGGCGTGCGCCGCGAGCCCTTGGGATCGCCGGTCGAGTGGAACGAGGAAGAGAGCTATTTCTTCCGCCTCTCCGCCTATCAGGACCGGCTGCTGGCCCTCTATGAGAGCAATCCGGAATTCATCGGCCCGGCTGAGCGGCGCAACGAGGTGATCAGCTTCGTAAAGTCCGGCCTGCGCGATCTCTCGATCTCGCGGACGACCTTCGACTGGGGCGTTCCCGTTCCCGGCGACGAGAAACATGTGATGTATGTCTGGGTGGACGCCCTCACCAACTATCTCACAGCCGTTGGCTATCCCGATACGAACGCCGAAAAGTGGGGCTTCTGGCCTGCCACCCACATCATCGGCAAGGACATCGTGCGCTTCCATGCCGTCTACTGGCCGGCCTTCCTGATGTCGGCGGGCCTCGAACTGCCGCGCCGCGTCTTCGCGCACGGCTTTCTGTTCAACCGCGGCGAGAAGATGTCGAAATCGGTCGGCAATGTGATCGATCCCTTCACCATGGTCGACCACTACGGGCTCGACCAGGTGCGCTATTTCTTCCTGCGCGAGGTGCCTTTCGGCCAAGACGGCAGCTACAGCCATGAGGCGATCGTCAACCGCACCAATGCCGATCTCGCCAATGATCTCGGCAATCTGGCGCAGCGCTCGCTCTCGATGATCGCCAAGAATTGCGATGGCAAGGTGCCGCAGCCCGGCGCCTTCACTGGTGCCGATAAAGCCATTCTCGATCAGGCGAAGGCAGCGCTTACGACCGCGCGCAAGGCGATGGGCGAGCAGGCGCTGCATCATGCGCTCGCCGCCATCTTCGCGGTCGTTGCTGAGGCGAACCGCTATTTCGCCGCGCAGGAACCCTGGGCGCTGCGCAAATCCGATCCGGAGCGCATGGCGACCGTGCTTTATGTCACGGCGGAAGTGCTGCGCCGCGTTGCGATCCTCTCGCAGCCCTTCATCCCGGGCTCGGCCGCCAAGCTGCTCGGCATTCTGGCAGTTCCGGAGGATCGGCGCAATTTCGCCGATCTGGAAGGTGGAGCGCTTGTCGGCGGCGCGCCGCTGCCGGCGCCGCAGCCGATCTTCCCCCGCTATGTGGAGGCCGACAAGCAGGCCGACAAACAGGGCTGAGTGGGCCGTGGCGATGCTTGTCGACAGCCATTGTCATCTGGATTTCCCGGATTTCGCCGAGGAGCGCGATGCTATCGTGAAGCGCGCCCTCGACGCCGGGGTCCGCCGGATGGTGACGATATCAACCCGCGTGCGCCGCTTTGACCAGATCCGCGAAATCGCCGAGCGCTATGACGAGGTCTATTGCTCCGTCGGCACGCATCCCAACAATGCGCATGAGGAGCCGGACGTCACCGCCGAGGAGCTGATCCGGCTCTCCGAACATCCGAAGGTGGTGGCGATCGGCGAGGCCGGTCTCGACTATCACTATGATTACGCACCACCGGAGGTGCAGGCCCGCAGCTTCCGCGTTCATATAGAGGCCGCGCGCCGGACGGGGCTGCCGCTCGTCATCCATGCGCGCAGCGCCGACGCGGACATGGCCGCGATCCTGACCGAGGAAACGGGGAAGGGGGCCTTCCCCTTCATCCTGCATTGTTTCTCCTCGGGCAGGGCGCTTGCCGAAACGGGGATAGCCCTTGGCGGCTACGTCTCCTTCTCCGGCATTCTGACCTTCAAGAACTCGACCGAACTGCGCGATATTGCCCGCATCGTGCCGCACGACCGCCTGCTGGTCGAGACCGATGCGCCATATCTGGCGCCCGTGCCGTATCGCGGAAAACGCAACGAGCCGTCCTTCGTGCGCCATACGGCTGCGGTTCTTGCTGAAACCATCGGCCTCGATGAAGCGGAACTGGCTGGGATCACGACGCAAAACGTCTTCCGGCTGTTCTCCAGGATGCCGAAGCCGGCAAAGGCCGACAATGGCTGACCGCTTCCGCTTCACCATTCTGGGCTGCGGTTCTTCGCCCGGCGTGCCGCGGATCAATGGCGACTGGGGAAATTGCGACCCGAAGAATCCCAGGAACAAACGCCGCCGAGCGGCGATGCTGGTCGAGCGGATTACCGAAAATGGCGCGACGACGACCGTCGTCATCGATACGGGGCCGGATTTCCGCGCGCAGATGATCGACGCGGGGGCAGGGATGCTCGATGCGGTGGTCTATACCCACCCGCACGCCGACCATATTCACGGCCTTGACGATCTGCGCACCTATGTCGTCGAGAAACGGCGGCTGATGGACATCTATGCCGACCGGGCGACCCTCTCGCGGCTCGACGAGGCGTTCAGCTATTGTTTCGAGACGCCGCCCGGATCGAAATATCCGCCGATCGTGCAGGCGCGCCAGATCGATGAGGACACACCGTTCAAGATCGATGGCGCCGGTGGCCCGATTCCGCTGCTGCCGCTGCCGCAGGTGCATGGCGACATCATGTCTCTCGGCTACCGCATCGGCGATGTCGCCTATTGCTCCGATGTCAGCGCGTTTCCGGAGAAGACCGTCGAGCGGCTCCAGGGCCTCGACGTGCTCATCATCGATGCGCTGCAGTACCGTCCGCATCCCAGCCATTTCTCGCTCGGCGAAGCGCTGGAATGGATCGAGCGCCTCAAGCCCAGGCACGCCATCCTGACGCATATGCATGTGCCGCTCGATTACGAGACGGTCAGGCGCGAGACGCCGGAGCATGTCGAGCCGGCCTATGACGGCATGCGCTTTGAGGTGGATGTGCCGAAAGGTACAATCGGCTGACTGGCGGAATTCGCCAGGGCCAGCCAACCTGACTAACGAGGAGTGTCGATCGATGCCACTCAGACCCGACGAAATGATCCTTTTCCGCAACACCATGCGAATTAAGGAAGGTCACCTGGACGGCTTCAAACAGGCTGTCCGCGAGGCTGTGGATTTCGTTGAGCGGAACGGCCCGCAGCTGATGGTGCAGACCTTTATCGACGAAGAGCGCATGCTGGCTTTCAGTTACCAGCTCTATCGCGATTCAGAATCCATTCTTCGCCATTGGCAGCTTGCCGATCCCTATATCAGCAAGGTGATGGAGCACTGCACGGTAGAGGATTTCCAGATCCACGGAGAGCCCAATGACGCCGTGCTCAAGGGCCTGCAAGGGATGATTGACGACGGCCGCGCTAAGGTGACACCGCGCCTGACAGGTTTTGTCCGCCTCTAGCTGCGTGTCCACCGGCTGACGATACCGCAGGAGGGCAGATCTGCGTGGCGCATCCAATCTGGCTTCGTTTCTGTGAGTTCATGCCGAAGCGCGACTTGCGAACTGCGCCAAGTTAACCAGCCTGTCTCAACTGAGCGAGCAGTTTCTTACGGAAGACTTCAGCCGG
>NZ_JACHWN010000009.1 GCF_014191375.1 Mesorhizobium sp. RMAD-H1 | reverse complement strand
CGAACTCTTCACTCGCCAGCGGCGCCGCCGCCCTCGTTGTGGCGCTATATACGACCACACCTCCAAAACTGTCAACCGCATTATGTGCGAATTTTGAAGATTTTTTTGCAGCCGCCGATCATGCCCTCTGAAGAGCTGGTCAAGCGAAGCGCAGACACCCGCACCCGCCGGATTTCTCCGGCCATGCCGGACTGCACTCAGGCTTCTGCCGAATTCTTGATGGCGCCGGTGATCGCGGCCAAAACCGCCCCGCCCATGACGCCTCCGACTATATGGGAAAGCAACATCGCGGTTTCCAGTGCCTGCATATCGATTGGCCGTGTCACGCCGGCGACCCCGAACTGCTGCAGCAACAGACCGCCCATGACGCCGCCGGCACCGCCTGCGACTAGCCCCGCTGCCGGCCCGGGACTGAGATTCTTCAGAATGCTTCCGATGACGGTGCCGCCGACACTGCCGGCCGCAAGCTGGATGGCGATGACTATCGTTCCTTCCAAGGTAACCCCTCCGGGCCTCCGGCGAATGTCCACACCCCATCCCGCAGGGATGCTCCGCCCGAGACCCGAATCACGGAACAACCATGCGGCCGACGCGATATTAAACTACAGGTTGCATATTGGAAAAGAAACAACCTGTTGCCATTCACATATTCCTTGGGAAATGAGGCGGCGGAGCCTGACCTGAAAGAGCCGGGGCGCCGATCGTACCGGTGATCAAGAGATCACTTTACCTGCCGAATCGAAATGGTAGGTCCTGGCCGGATCAGGCGTGGCATGGAGCACCGTTCCCGGCTCCACCTTGTATTCGCCGAAAAGCCGGATGGTGAGGAGCCCGGCCTCCTGGCTGTCGAGATAAAGATTGGTATCCGCCCCCAGATGCTCGACATGCATGACGGTGCCGGCCCAGGTACCGGACTTCGGATCGACCGTGATGTGCTCCGGCCTGATACCGATCGTCTTCACTCCACTTTGCCCGAGGCGCTCCGCGTCGATGAAATTCATCTTCGGCGAGCCGATGAACCCCGCGACGAACAAATTGGCCGGAGAATTGTAGAGTTCCATGGGCGCGCCGACCTGCTCGACCCGGCCATTGTTGAGGACGACGATACGGTCGGCGAGCGTCATCGCCTCCACTTGGTCATGCGTCACATAGATCATGGTCGCCGAGAGTTCCCGGTGCAGCCGGGCGATCTCCAGCCGCGTGTTGACGCGCAGCGCCGCATCGAGATTCGACAAGGGCTCGTCGAACAGGAACAGCTTCGGCTCGCGAACCAGCGCCCGGCCGATGGCGACGCGCTGCCGCTGGCCACCCGAGAGTTCCGCCGGACGCCGCGCAAGATACTGATCGAGCGATAGCATGGCCGAGGCCTTGGCGACGCGGGCATTGATTTCCGCCGCCGGCGCGCCCGCCTGCTTCAGCCCCAGCCCCATATTGTCGCGCACGGTGAGGTGCGGATAGAGCGCATAAGTCTGGAACACCATGGCGATGCCGCGCTTGGCCGGCGGCACATGGCCGGACGCCTCGCCGTCGATCAGCACCTCGCCCGAGGTCGCGTCCTCGAGCCCGGCGATAATCCTGAGCAAAGTGGATTTTCCGCAGCCCGACGGCCCGACGAAGACCACCAGCTCCCCGTCCTTCACTTCGAGGTCAATGCCCTTAAGCACATCGACCGAGCCGAAGGATTTGCGGATATTTTCCAGTTTCAGCGTACCCAAAACATAATTCCCTTAGTTATAACCTGACCGTCTTGCCGGTGCGCACGCTCTCATCCGCCGCCAGGCAGATGCGCAGCGACTGCACCGCGTCCTCCATGTGGCGGGTGAGATCAATGTCCTCGCGGATCGCCTTCAGCATATAGGCCTGCTCCAGATCGCAGAGCTTCTGATGGTTCGGCTCGCCTTCCATCGAAAGATGCCGGTCGGCCTCGGCCAGATTACCGTCCGCATCGAGCTTCGCCGGATGCACGCGGATGACGGAGGTCTTCGTATGCGTGTCGATGTCGGCCGACTTCGCCCCCTCCTCCATGACGATGGAGACGGAGCCGTTTGGCGAGATGACATCCTTCACGAAGAAGGCCGTTTCCGACATCATCGGCCCCCATCCGGCCTCATACCAGCCTATGGAGCCGTCATCGAACAGCACCTGCAGATGGCCGTAATTATACATGGCCTCGTCGATTTCGGGCGAGAGCCGCAGGCCCATGCCGCGCACCTCTACCGGCTTCGCATCGGTGATCTGGCACATCACATCGACATAATGCACGCCGCAATCGACGATCGGCGAGGTGCTCTGCATCAACTGCTTGTGCGTCCGCCAATGATCGCCGCTCGATTGCTGGTTGAGGTTCATGCGGAAGACATAGGGTCCGCCAAGCGCCCGCGCTTCGGCGATGAGCAGCATCCAGGAGGGGTGGTGGCGCAGGATATAGCCGACCACCAGCTTGGCACGCCGCGCCTTCGCCACCTCCACCACGCGCATGGCATCGGCCACATCAGGCGCAAGCGGCTTTTCCACGAACACATCCGCGCCCGCTTCCATCGCCTTGATCGCATAATCCGCATGGGTATCGGAATAGGTGGCGATGCAGGCGAGATCGGGCTTCAGCACGCCAAGCGCCTCATCGAACGAATGGAAGAACGGATAGTCCCGCAATTCCTCGGGCAGGTCGATCGGCGAGCGGTTGACGAGGCCGACGATCTCGAAACCGGGATTATTGTGATAGGCGAGCGCATGGCTCAGTCCCATATGTCCGAGACCGGCGACCATGACCCGTACCGGCTTTGCATTTTCGGCATTCATTTGACCGCTCCTGCCGTGATCCCGCGGATGAGCTGGCGGGAAAAGAAGAAATAGAGGATGAGCACGGGCAGGATCGCCAGCGACAGCGCGGAAAGCACCGCGTTCCAGTTGGTGACGTACTGCCCGATGAACATCTGCGCGCCGAGCGTAACCGTCTTCGTCTCCTCCGCCGGGGCGAGGATCAGCGGGAACCACAGATCGTTCCAGATCGGGATCATGGTGAAGACCGCGACCGTCGCCATGGCGGGGCGCACCAGCGGCAGCACGAGGCGGAAGAAGATGCGGTATTCGCTTAAGCCGTCGATCCGCCCGGCATTCTTCAGATCGTCCGAAACCTGCTTCATGAATTCCGACAGGATAAAGACGGCAAGCGGTAGCCCCTGTGCGGTATAGACGAGGATCAGCGACGTCAGCGTGTTGACGAGCCCGCCCGCCACCATCAGTTCCAGAATGGAAACCGTTCCGAGCCGGATCGGGATCATGATGCCCAGCGCCAGATAAAGCCCCATCAGCGTGTTGCCGCGAAAGCGGTATTCGGAGAGCGCGAAGGCCGCCATCGCACCGAACACCAGCACCAGCGCGATGGACACCACCGTCACGATCAGGCTGTTCTGGAAATAGAGGAAGAAATTGCCCTGATTGAGCACCGTCTCATAGCCGATGAGGCTGAACGTCTCGGGCGTCGGTGGCTGCAGCGGCGTGCGGAAAATCGCATTGCGCGACTTGAACGAATTGATGAGGACGACGACGACCGGGAACAGCGCGATGACCGTATAGGTGATGAGGATCGCATGGGCGGCAATGGTGCGGGACCAGGAGTGGGTGGCACGGCTCATTGGAAGCTCTCCAACGCGGTGGATTGCCCCTCACCCTTACCCTCTCCCCGCAAGCGGGGAGAGGGGGACATAGATGTATCCGCGCCCCCTTTTCTGCCTGGCGGAGGGGAAAAGAAGGAGACAGCAACGCTGACGCCCCCCTCTCCCCGTACTTCACGGGGAGAGGGTAAGGGTGAGGGGCAATCCGCGGCAGAAGCAATAAACGCAACCATCACACACCTCAAAACTGATACCGGCGCAGACGTCGCTGGATGCCGAAAAGATAGAGGCAGACGCCGGCGAGAATGATGAAGAACATGACCGAGGCGATGGCCGCGCCCATATTACGGTCGCCGACCTGCAACTGGAACCCGAAGAAGGTGCGGAACAGGAAGGTGCCAAGAATGTCGGTCGAGTAATTCGGCCCCGCCAGCGCCCCTTGCGTGGTGTAGACCAAATCGAACGCGTTGAAATTGCCGACGAAAGTCAGGATCGAGATGATACCGATGGAAGGCAGGATCAGCGGCAGCTTGATCTTCCAGAACTGCGCCGCGCCGGTAATGCCGTCGCACTCCGCCGCCTCGATGATCTCGTCGGGGATCGACAGGAGCGCCGCATAAATCAGCATCATCGGAATGCCGATGAACTGCCAGACGGAGATGAGGCTGACCGCGATCAGCGCCGAGCGCTCCTGCCCGAGCCATGGCGCGAACAGGCTCTTCAGCCCGACCATGTCGAGCATGTTGGGCGCGATGCCCCAGAGCGGCGAGAGGATCAGCTTCCAGATGAAGCCGACGATGACGAAGGAGAGGATCGTCGGAATGAAGATCGCGGTCCGGTAAAAGGTGCTGAACCGCAATTTCGGATGGCTGAGCAGCGCCGCCAGCAGGATGCCGATGGGGTTCTGCACCAGCATATGGATGATGAAGAACCAGACATTGTTCACGAATGCATTCCAGAAGCTCGCCGCCCAGCGCGGATCGCCGAACAACGTGCGGAAATTGTCGAGACCGACGAAGACGGACGCATTGTTCTCAACCCGGAACAGCGAGAGTTGCAGCGTGCCGAAAAGCGGCAGAATCATCACCGCCGTATAGATCAGGACCGCGGGCGCGAGAAAAACGGCGATATGCCATCGCACAGGCCTGCTCTTTGCGGTTGTCGTCGCCATTGTATTGATATGCCTTCCAATCAGGTTTCCATGAAATGGAAACGCTCGTCGAAGACACCCCCCTCTGCCCTGCCGGGCATCTCCCCCTCAAGGGGGAGATCACGCTTTCACGGCCGTTGCCGCCAATCGCAAGCGTTGCAGGATAAGCGCCATCATTGATGCCAGCCAATCTCCCCCCTTGAGGGGGGAGATGCCCGGCAGGGCAGAGGGGGGTGCGCTTGGCGGCAAGCTACACGAGATAGCTTGCCGCCACTCATTCATCACTTCGCCGGCTTGTACCAGCTATCCAAACCCTTCTGCAGCTTCTCGGCCGCGACATCAGGCGTATCGGTGCCGTTGATCACATTGGCGGACTCGATCCAGGTCTCGTTCTCGAGATTGGGCGTGCCGCGCGACAGGATCTGATAGGTCGAACGGATCGTGGGCTTGCACTTCTCCCGCCAGGAGACGAATTCCTGCGCCAGCGGATCCTGCATCTTCACCGGGGCCGAAGACAGGCTGAAGAAGCCCGGCAACGCGTTGGCGTAGATTTCCGCGAATTCCGGCGAGGCCACCCATTCGAGGAACTTCTTCGCCTCTTCCGGATGCGCCGTCTTTGCGTTCATGCCTATGCCCAGATCCGTATGGTCGGAGATGTAGCAGGTGTCGCCAGCCTTCTTCACCGGCGGCGGGAACGCGCCCATCTTGAACTGCGCCTGGGTGTTGAAGCCCGAGATTTCCCACGAGCCGGCCGGATAGATCGCGGCGCGGCCGAGCGTGAACAGGTTCTGGCTGTCAGGATAGGTCTGCGCCTCGAAGCCGTCGCCCAGATAATCCTTCCAGCGGGCGAGCGTCTTGAACGGATCGACCCATTGCGGGTCGGTCAACTTCTGTTCGCCCTTGATCAGCGCCAGACGGCCTTCCTCGCCCTTCCAGTAGTTCGGGCCGATATTCTGGTAGCCCATGGTCGCAGCTTCCCAGAGGTCCTTGGTGCCCATCGCCATCGGGATATAGGTGCCGTTCTCCTTGATCTTGTCGAGCACGGCGAAGAATTCGTCTTCCGTCTGCGGCACCTTGAGGCCGAGTTCGTCGAACGCATCCTTGTTGTAGATGAAGCCGTGGATGACGGAGGCCACCGGCACGCAGAAAGTGTCCTTGCCGTCATCGGTGATCCAGGCCGATTTGGCGACCGGGCTGAATTTGTCGATGCCCGGCAGATCGTTGAGCGATGCGAGCTGCCCCTTCTGGAACAGCGCCAGCGACTTGTCGAACGGACGGCAGGTAATGATGTCGCCAGCCGTGCCGGCGTCGAGCTTGGCGCCCAGCGCCGCGTCATATTCCGTCGGCGCGGAAGGATTGAATTTCAGCTTGATGCCGGGATGCTTCGCTTCGAAGGCTGGGATCAGCTTCTCCTGCCAGATCGGCAGGTCGTCATTGCGCCAGCTCTCGATGTTCAGTGTCACGTCTTGCGCGTAAGCCGCCCCGGCCGAGCCGAGAACGCTTGATGCAAGCAACACCGCAATCATTGTCCTGCTCATCATGATACTCTCCCTGTTGCGCCGGTCAGGCGCGCTGTTGACGGGAACCACGGTTCCCTTCCAATTCCGAAAGCGCCGAACGCAATTTCTGTCCGTTGCCGTCGAGAAGCCGTAGCGCGGTGGCAAGATCCGCCGCGCCTGCCGCCAGAAGAACCGCCGGCTTGACCGAACCGCCGGTCTGCTCAAGGCAGGCCTGCGCCTCCGCCTCGCCGCAATTCGCTATTGCAGCCACGATACGCGCCGCCCGTGCCTTAAGCTTCCGGTTATCGGCGTGGAGATTGACCATGTAACCGTCATGGACATGCCCCAGCCGGATGGCCGCCAGCGTCGACAAGAGATTGAGCGCGATTTTCTGGGCGGTCCCTGCGCCCATGCGGGTTGACCCCGCTATTATTTCCGGAGGCGTCGCCAGGAGGATGCCGATATCGGCCTCTTCCAGAATGGGTGCCCCCGGATTATTGGCTATGGCAATCGTCTTCAGGCCACGGTCCTTCGCAGCCCGCAGGGCGCCCACGGCATAAGGCGTCGATCCGCTTGCCGAAACGGCGATCAGGCAATCGCCGGAAACGAGCTCTGCGGATGAAACGTCGCGCACACCCTGCTCCGGGTCGTCTTCCGGCGCGCCGGTCAGGTTCGTCAGGCTAGCGACACCGCCGGCGAGAAGAACAATGATACGATCACGCGGAATGCCGAACGTGCCCGGCAGCTCCAGCGCATCGGCGAGCGCCATCAGTCCGGAGCTGCCCGCCGCCGCATAGGCGAGACGACCGCCCTGTCCCAGCGCGTCGGCTATCAGATCGGCGGCGGCGGCAATATCGTTGGAGGAAGAAGCGACGACAGCGGCAGCCTCTTCCTGCGCCTTGGCAAGAAGGACCGCGATATGATGCGGCGGCTGGCAATCAAGCCCCCGCGCGCCCTCATTCAGCTGTTCGGTCCGATTTACGGCCATTATGTCTGTTCTCCCACTGGATTGATAATGCCAAAAAAATACCACTTGTCCAGAGACCTTAACGATTTCTTGCGATCAAATTTCCCGGCCCGGAAAATCACAAGCTTTTTCAGCGATTTGTGAAATTGAAGCTTCTGATGAGATTTAGGACTTGGCTATTGGTACTTTATTGGTATCATAATTCACAGGAGGCGCAGCGCGTGGAACTTCTTCTCGGAATTGATGGCGGCGGCACCGGATGCCGCGCGGCTCTGGCGGACAGGACGGGCAGGATCATTGGCCGCGGCAGGAGCGGTGCGGCCAATATCATGACCGATATAGACGATGCGCGGGCCAATATCCTGGCGGCGACTCGGCAGGCGCTGGCGGAAGCGAGTCTTGATGAGAGCGCGACAAGCTCGATTTCCGCGGTCCTCGGTCTGGCCGGCGCAAATGTGAACAACAATGGAGCGCGGCTCGAAAAGCTGCTGCCCTTCGCCCGCGCCACGGTGAAATCCGACGCGGCCATCGCGCTTCACGGAGCCATCGGCGAAGGCGACGGAACCGTCGTCATCCTCGGCACCGGCTCGGTCTTCATCACTCGTGAAAAAGACCGTATCCGCACGATCGGTGGTTGGGGCTTCAAGGTGAGCGATCTGGGTGGCGGCGCGCGCCTTGGCCGCGACCTCTTGGAGGAAGCGCTACTTGCCTATGACGGCGTTCATCCCTCCTCACCATTGGCGGAAAAAGCCATGGCGCTGTTCGACAACAATCCGGACCGGATCGTCACCTTCGCCCGTGACGCCCGTCCCAGCGATTTCGGCACCTATGCGCCGCTGGTCTTCGAATATGCCGACAAAGGCGACGGGCTCGCCCTCATGCTCATCGAGCGGTCGGTCAACACAATCGAGGAAGCGCTCGACGCGATCATGCCGCCCGGGCAGGAAAGGCTTTGCCTGATCGGCGGACTCGGACCGCTCTATGCGCCGAGGCTGTCGCCGAAATACCGCAACCGCCTGCAGTCGCCGATGGGCGATGCCTTGAGCGGCGCGGTCAGGCTTGCGGTAAAGCACTTTGCGCAGGCGGAGGTGGACCATGGCTGATTCGATGCGGGCCATCTTCGCCGATATCGCGGTGCAGTCGCCCAATGGCGGCCCGCTCTATGTCAAGCTCAAGCGGATCATCGAAAGCGCCGTCGAGCGCGGCCTCATCAAATCAGGCGACGCCCTGCCGCCGGAGCGCGAAATCGCCAGCATGGCCGATGTGTCCCGCGTCACGGTGCGCAAGGCCGTGCAGGAACTGGTGAAGGAAGGCCTGCTCATCCAGCGCCACGGCTCCGGCACCTTCGTCGCCCCGCGTGTCAAGCCGGTGGAACAATATCTCACCCAGCTCACGTCCTTTACCGAGGATATGGCGCGGCGCGGCATGATCGTCCGCTCGGTATGGCTCGATCGCGGTATCTACGCCCCCTCGCCCGAGGAGATGGTGGCGCTTGGCCTCACATCGGGCGAAAAGGTCGCCCGCATCAGCCGCCTGCGCGTCGCCAACGACACGCCGATGGCGATCGAGCGGGCGGCGCTGGCGGCAAGCGTCCTGCCACGCCCGGAGGATGTGACGACATCGCTCTATGCGGTTCTGGCCGAGCATGGAAATCGGCCGGTGCGGGCGATCCAGCGTATTTCGGCCGCCATCTTGAAGGAGAATGACGCGCGTATCCTCGAGGTCCAACCGGGTTCGGCGAGCCTCAACATCGAGCGCATCTCCTATCTGGAATCCGGCAAGGTGATCGAGTTCACCCGCTCGATCTACCGGGCCGATGCCTATGAATTCATCGCCGAGCTGCGCCTCAGCGGGCCATCGGGACAATCGGCGGAAGCAGCGGGAGCGGTTCTTTGACCACACAGCCCAGTCTCATGCACGCGGAGATCGCCTCCATTCCGGATGTGGTGGCGCGCCTCCTCGACGAATCGAGCGGTATATTGCGCAAGGCGGGAGGTCTTTTGCGCGAAAAGGACCCGACCTTCCTTGCATCCATCGCGCGCGGCTCGTCGGACCATGTGGCGACCTATCTCAAATATGCGACCGAGTTGACCGCCGGCGTTGCCGTCGCCTCGCTCGGCCCCTCCATCGCTTCGATCTATGGCGTCCAGCTGAAGCTCGCCAATGCCGCGGCAATCGCGATCTCGCAGTCCGGAAAAAGCCCCGATATCGTGACGATGGCCGAACTGGCGCGCGAAAGCGGCGCCCTGACATTCGCCATCAGCAATTCGCCGGATTCACCCCTCGCACAGACCTGCGATTTTCCGATCGATATCCTTGCCGGCCCCGAAAAGAGCGTCGCGGCGACAAAGACATTCGTCGCGTCAGCAGTGGCGGGTCTTGGTCTCCTCGCCCATTGGACGAACGATACGGAATTGCTCTCCGCCCTCGACCAATTGCCGCGGTGCCTCGCCGATGCGCTCACCTGCGACTGGTCTCCCCTGGCGGAGGCGCTGGAAGGCCGCGATTCGCTCTTCGTCCTCGGACGCGGGCCCTCCTTCGCCATCGCCAGCGAAACGGCGCTGAAATTCAAGGAAACGAGCTCCCTGCACGCCGAGGCCTATAGCGCGGCGGAAGTCCTGCATGGTCCCGTCGCCATCGTCGGCGAGCGCTTCCCCGTGCTGGCGCTCACCGCCCGCGACCAGGCGGAAAAATCGATCATCGAGACCTGCGACCGGATCGCGGCGCAGGGGGCAGCCGTTTTCGTGACCTCGACCGAAAGGACCGCGGCGAGGTCCCTGCCCTTCGTCGCCACGCCGCACCGCCTGACCGATCCGCTGGCGCTTCTAGTCTCCTTCTACGGCTTCGTCGAAGCACTGTCGCGCCATCGCGGTTTCAATCCGGACCAGCCCCCTCATTTGCGCAAAGTGACCGAAACCCTATGAGCGAACGATTTGCCCTGACCGCGCCGCGTATTTTCGATGGCGAACGATGGCTGCACGATGCGGCACTGATTCTGCGCGGCGGGTTGATTGAAGCCGTCACCACCCGGGATGCCGCTCCCTCCGGGATACGCATTATCTCCCTGCAGGACGGGATGCTTGTGCCCGGCTTCATCGACCTGCAGGTGAATGGCGGCGGCGGGGTATTGCTGAACGAGCATCCCGATCTCGATGCCATCCGCACCATCTGCGCCGCACATGCCAGATTCGGCACGACGGGGCTGCTGCCGACGCTGATCACCGACACACGCGAGATCACGGCAGCCGCCATCGCCGCCGGAGAGGAAGCGGAGCGCGCGAAACTACCGGGCTTTCTCGGCCTGCATCTCGAGGGACCGCATCTGTCGGTGCAGCGCAAGGGCGCGCATGATCCGGCCCTGATACGCCCCATGGACGAGAGCGATCTCGCCCGGCTGATCGAAGCGCGAAAGCATCTTCCCGTCCTGCTCCTGACCGCCGCTCCGGAAAACATCACCAACGGGCAGATCCAGGCGCTTGTGCATGCCGGCATCGTGGTCAGCCTCGGTCATTCCGATTGCTCTTATGAAACGGCCGCGCATGCGGCCGCAGCCGGTGCCTCGATGGTGACCCATCTTTTCAACGCCATGAGCCCGCTCGGCCACCGCGAACCAGGCATGGTGGGTGCTGCCCTCGACATCGGCAGCCTCAATGCCGGCCTGATTGCCGACGGTTTCCATGTCGACCCGGCCGCCATGCGCGTCGCGCTGCGGGCCAAGACCGGTCCCGGACACATCTTTCTCGTGACCGATGCCATGTCGACGATCGGCACGGATATGACAAGCTTTACCCTCAACGGGCGGACGATCTATCGCGCCGAGGGCCGCCTGACGCTTGCCGACGGAACGCTGGCCGGCGCCGATCTCGACATGATCTCGGCAGTCCGTTTCATGCATCGTACCATCGGCCTGCCGCTTGAGGAAGCCCTGCGCATGGCCTCGCTCTACCCTGCGACGAGCATCGGCCTCGGCGATCGGCTCGGCGCACTGCGTGAGGGAATGCGCGCCAGTTTCCTGCATCTCGACGATCAGCTCGATGTCAGGAGAACCGTCATCGACGGGCAGATCGTCTTCGGTGATTCATTCGAATAAGAATCTTTGGCAAAGCTTTCGGATCGTTGACAAAATGCTTGCGACACGGTCGGCGAATTCTTAAGTCTGGTGGAGAGAGATAGTAACGCGCGATTGCAATGGCCGTACTTTCTGCACGGCCAGGAAGGACTGCATCTTGTCCCGGGAACGGCCATGCTGACCAAGAAAGGGAAATACGGCCTCAAGGCGATGGTCCATCTGGCCGAGATCGGGAAAGGTGAACTTGCATCGGTCAACGAGATCGCCACGGCGCGCCACATCCCGCGCAAGTTCCTCGACAATATCCTGACCGAATTGCGCAATGCCGGTTTCGTGCATAGCCGCAAGGGAAAGGGCGGCGGCTTCTGCCTCGCCAGGCCGGCCAGCGAGATCCGCATCGGGAATATCATCCGCATCCTCGACGGACCGCTGGCGCCGATCTCCTGTGCCAGCAAAACCGGTTACCGCTCATGCGAGGATTGCAATGAAGAGGATTGCGAGATCCGTCTGATGATGCTGGAAGTGCGCGAGGCAATCGCCATGGTTCTGGATAACAAGACGCTCGCGGAAACAGGCGCACCTGCTATGGACGAATTCCTGAAGGTTTAGGGCTGCCGTCTCTCGCGCACACCAGACACGGCAGGCTCGCCACCTCTCCCCTGCTCGCAAGGGAGAGATGGCCGTGAAAGCGGTTATAAATCTTAGCCTGCTTCCGATAGGCAGCTCTTCAACGAATCCGCCAGGTTGCGGATGAGCTGCGGGTAGAGATCCGGACCATCCTTCAGCGATGCGCCCAGCGGATCCAGCACGCCAGATTTCGCCTTGGTGCCTTCGGTGACGGTCTTGACCAGACGCGGCTCGAACTGCGGTTCCGCAAAAACGCAGGTGGCGCCGAGCTGCTTTATTTTCTCATGGATTTCCGAAACGCGCTGTGCGCCGGGCGTGTTTTCAGGGCTGACGGTGATCGAGCCGACCGTATTCACGCCGAACCGCTTTTCGAAATATTGATAGGCATCGTGAAAGACGATGAACGGCTTGTCCTTGACCGGCTGGAGCTCGGCCGCGACATCCTTCGTCAGCGCATCGAGCTTGGCCGAATAGGCATCCGCATTGGCCTTGTAACGCTCGGCATGCTCGGGGTCGGATTCCGAAAGCGTCCTGGCGATATCCTGCACGAGCACCTTCGCATTCTCCGGATCGAGCCAGAAATGCAGGTCGTATTCGCCGTGTGCGTGATGGTGGTGATCATGGTCTTCCGAATGCGCGGTTTCCTCGGCGTGATCGCCCTCGGCATGTTCGTGGCCGTCATCCGCCTTTTGATGTGCGTGGTCATGGCCGTCATGATCATGACCTTCTTCGGCTTCGTCCCCGTGCTTATGGGCTTCGAACGGACCGCCCTCGCGGAATTTGAGCTTCGTCAGGCCTGGAGCATCCTCCAGCGCGACAACCTCTGCGCCCTTGGCGAGGGTCTCGAAAGGCTTCTGGAGAAAGGTTTCCATGCCGGG
Source organism: Mesorhizobium sp. RMAD-H1 (assembly GCF_014191375.1). Classification (GTDB taxonomy): domain Bacteria; phylum Pseudomonadota; class Alphaproteobacteria; order Rhizobiales; family Rhizobiaceae; genus Paramesorhizobium. Next base: position 255,862 of record NZ_JACHWN010000009.1, on the reverse strand, counting down.
CCCGGCCCAGAAGATCACCTTGGCATGTTCGATCGCTTCCGCATCGGAGGGCCTGAGGCTATAGACATGCTCCGAGCCCGTGCCGCGAACGATGAGCGTGGGCTCGCCGACGCCCTCCATCACGGCGGCAACCAGTGAATGGATCGGCTTGATCGAGGCGACGACGCCTTCCCTGTCGGCGGCGAAAGCGGATCCAGCACCGGCGAAAACGGCTGAGGCAAGCAGAAGGGAACGGAGAATTTTCATGATACCTCTCATTGAACTCGGACTGTCGGCAACCGATATGTTATTATATTACATCAGTTGCGTAATGCTATAACGTCTGCCATAAGGCATGACAAGTGCTCTCTGGAAAAATCGGAATGCAGACTGCCCATAAGGACCCAGCGTCTCTCATCGACATCAGGAATGCCGGAGTGTTCCGCAGCGGCAGATGGCTGGTCCGCGACATCGACCTCCAATTGAAGCGCGGCGAGATCGTCACACTGATCGGGCCGAATGGCGCGGGCAAGAGCACCACGGCCAAGCTGGCGATCAAGGTGCTGAAGCCCGATGAGGGGCAGGTCGTCCATGCGCCTGGTCTTCGCATCGGCTATGTGCCCCAGAAACTGACGATCGACTGGACGCTGCCGCTCACCGTCCAGCGGCTCATCACGCTCACCGCTCCGCAGAAGAAGCGGGATGTCGAGCAATCGCTTGAAGCGGTCGGCATTCCCCATCTCGCCAGGGCCGAGCTGCGCCACCTCTCCGGCGGAGAATTCCAGCGGGCGCTGCTCGCCAGGGCAATGGTGCGAAAACCCGACATTCTTGTCCTCGACGAGCCGGTGCAAGGAGTGGACTTCATCGGGGAAGCCGCGCTTTATGATCTGATCGAGAAATTGCGTGACACCTCCCATTGCGGCGTGCTCCTCATCTCGCACGACCTGCATCTGGTGATGGCCGCCACTGACCGCGTCATCTGCCTCAACGGACATATATGCTGCAGCGGCACGCCGAAGGATGTCGCCGCCAGTCCGGAATATGCAAGGCTCTTCGGCCCCCGCGCCAGGGGACCGCTCGCCGTCTACGAGCATCATCATGACCATACCCATCTCCCCGACGGGCGTGTCCGTCACGCTGACGGATCCGTCACCGACCACTGCCATGAGCATGACGGTCATCACCACACGCACGAGCATACGCAGGCCGTGAAGGCGGGAGGCGCCCGTGCTTGACGATTTCTTCACCCGCGCCCTGATTGCCGGTGTCGGTCTCGCACTCACCACCGGGCCGCTCGGCTGTTTCATCGTCTGGCGGCGGATGGCCTATTTTGGCGACACCATGGCCCATTCCGCCCTGCTTGGCGTTGCGCTGGCCTTCTTTTTCGAGATCAATGTCATGATCGGCGTGTTCACCGTCGCCATGATGATCTCCGGGCTGTTGCTGCTCCTGCAGCGCCGCAATTCGCTTTCGACCGATTCGCTCCTGGGCATTCTTTCCCATTCCACCCTGGCGCTCGGGCTCGTCATGGTCGCCTTCATGACCTGGATACGCGTCGACCTCCTGGCTTTTCTGTTCGGCGATATTCTCGCCGTTTCGAAAGCCGATATCGCCTTCATCTATGGCGGCGGCCTGTCGGTTCTCCTGATGATGATGCTGCTCTGGCGTCCCCTGCTCGCAGCCACCGTCAACGAAGACGTCGCCAAGGCGGAAGGTCTTCACCCGGAGCTCTCCCGTATCGCCTTCATGCTGCTCATGGCCATCGTCATCGCGATTGCGATGAAGATCGTCGGCATTCTCCTGATCACGGCGCTGCTGATCATTCCGGCCGCCACCGCAAGACGCCTTTCGACGACGCCGGAGCAGATGGCCATTTTTGCATCGCTTCTCGGTGCGGCTGCGGTGGTGATGGGCCTGTTCGGCTCGCTGCGCTTCGATACCCCGTCCGGGCCGTCCATTGTCGTTGCAGCCCTGGGGGTTTTCATTTTAAGCCTGTTGCCACTACATATGTTCCTGCCATCAACCGCGCGCGGACGCTAAGCCAATGACAGCCAGACACGATCTCACCCGTAATCAGGCTCTGGTCTTCGACGCTCTTGCCAACGCCGATGGGCCGCTCAGCGCCTATACGATTCTCGACCGGCTGCGGGGCGAGGGTTTTCGCGCGCCGCTACAGGTTTATCGGGCACTCGAGAAGCTCCTGGATTACGGCATGGTCCACCGGCTCGAAAGCCTCAACGCCTTCGTCGCCTGTGCGCATCCCCATTGCGGGGAGCACGGGCTGATTGCATTCGCCATTTGCGAAAAATGCGGGCAGGTTTCGGAATTCTCAGACACCGTCATCGAACAGCAGGTCAGCGACTGGACCGGGCATAACGGCTTCAAGCCATCCAAGACGACGGTCGAAATCCGCGGAACCTGCGCCAATTGCATGGGCGACTAGACCACCAGGGGAAGCATTAACTTAATGCTTGCAACCTAAGCGCGATTTGCGCTACAGAAGTATCTCAAGACGATTAACCGTTAAAAGATACAACCCAAGCTATAAACTTAAATCTCTTTTCACTTTTGCCCTGCAAGTATCCCGACGTGGCGGAGGGGACCGGTGCTTTGCCGGGATTGCGATAGGCGGGGCTCGTCAATTTCGCCTCAACCATCTTGCTATGGCGAACGAGGAGCGATCAATGTTACACTATGTTCATCCCCACCAACGGCCTCAGTACCGCTCGTTGCTTGACGATTATTTCCGTCTGCGTAAGACCGTCTTTCATGACAAGCTCGGCTGGAGCGTAAGTGTCGCGGGGGACATGGAAAAAGACATCTACGACACGATGGAATGCATGTACATCCTGTCGACTTCGGCCGACGGCCAGTTGCTCGGCGGGCTTCGCCAGATGGTCACAACAGGCCCGACCCTGACCTGGGAAGTTTTCTCCGATCTCGTTCCCGATCGCACCAGCATCATGTCGCCGCGCGTGTGGGAGACGACCCGTTTCTGCGTGTCGCCCTCCGCCTCGCACTTGAAATTCAACAGCGGCATCAACCGGGTGGCCATCGAGCTCTCGCTCGGCGCCATCGAATATGGCATCAGCCAGGGTGTTACCCGCCACATCGCGGTCTGCGAGCGGACGGTTTTCGAACTGTCCCGTTCCCTGCGCGTTCCCTCCGAAATCCTCGGCTCCCGGATCGAGCCTAACGGTTCCGAAATCCTTTGCGTGGCATGGGAGGTCAACGAGGAATCGGCGGCGAGGCTGAAATGGGCAGGATCGATGGCTCAGGTGGCATAAGGCACCATTGCGGAAGGACGGAAGACCCCGCCGGCCCCGGCCTTGCGGGGCTTTCCCGATGAGGAGGCCACATTCCCAGCCCGAGAAACGCCGTGCCGAACGCCGCCGCACCCGGTTGCGCTCCGGCAAGCTGGTCGATATCGATGGCCGTTTTCTGATCGAATGCCAATTGCACGATATTGCCGGAGGCGGCGCCAAGATCCGCGTCGCCGACCCGCGTCTTGTGCCCGACCGCTTCTGGCTTTTCGACGACCACTATGCTCAGGCCCTCATCGCCGAAGTGGTCTGGCGCGACGGCCTCGAACTGGGTGTCCGGTTTCGCCATGATCCCGCCGTTCAACCACTGGACGAGGCACGCCTGACGAAACTGGCCGGCAAATATTATTCCCTGTGAGCGCCGATCCGGACCGTCACGTTCCGCCCGCCGCCTTCAAATTCATCTCGCGGATTTCTTTGGCCGAAATATAGTTGAACTGCTCGACCAGGAGATCATGGACAACCGGCTCTGGGAAATGCCGGTTGATGCCGTCGATCACGGATTTGCGGACCGTTTCGAAATCGACCTTCTCGACCTGCCGCGTATCGGAATAGCTCCCGTAGAACTGCCGGAATATCTCATCCTTGATGAAGTATTCCAGCGGCACCGTGAGCCGCGTCTTCATTTTCGAATCGATGGTGTAGACGAGTTGCGCGACGATGTAGCCGGCCACCGAGCTGTCGGTCATGATCGGCACGCTGAAGACGTCGGTTTTGACATAGTCGATCCCGCCGAGATAGCTTGTGTGCTGCCCGTTTCCTTCCGAAGCCGGCATATGGCCGCGCACCGCCAGAAACAGCGAGCCAAGGGCTACGACGCAGATCCACAATCCGATCAGGACAGTGCGGATCATAGGGCGTGACCGGCCCGTGCATGCTTCATGCTGTAGGTGCCGTCGGCTTCCTGCGTCTCGATGGCCGTGCGGATGATCTCGGAGAGTTCACCAACGGCCCGCAGATGCAACTGCAGCGCCTCGCAATTGCGCTCGAGCTTCTGTTTTAGCCGGTCGAGCAGCGGCTGGAGCGTCTTGAGCGTCGGCGCGTCGGCGAGCGCCGATGCCTTGTTCATTGCACGCGTGAAATCGTAGAGCCCCCTGCTTTTGCGGGCGTTGATCTCGCTGAGATCGGGATTTGCCCCCTCGAGAAGAAGCTGCGTCTCCGTCTCGACCACATTTTCCAGGCGCTGTATTGCCAGCACCACAGGCTTCAGCGCCGCGTCCGTACCGCCCTTGGCCTTGGCAGGGGCAGCGATTTCCCGCGGAGAAGGCATGGTTTCAGAAGAATTGGATGTCATAGGGGTTCCTCAGGATGTGTGCGGCTTTGCGTCCGCATCTGCATCGGTATTATTCAATTGTTGCTTTATGAGCTGGCGCTCGACCCGATGGAGGATATCCGTGGAAACCGAGCGCGATTCGCCCGATGACGCCTCCAGCGATTTCACATGCATCAGGCTCGCGGTGACCGGCATGCCTGCCTCGGCCAGACGCCTGCCCTGCGTTTCCAGCATGCGGGCGATGCCGATCCCGCCCGCATCCGCCATTTTCTGGGCGATCGCCTCCGCCATCATTGATTTCCAGTATTCGCCGGCAATGCCCTGTCCGAAGACGGCACCCGTATCCTCCGGAAACACCGACTGGACGAAGGACTGCAGCATGAATGCCTCGAACTTCGTGTAAGCGGGATTGGGCCCGCCGATTTTCGAAACATCGCCCGCGACCGTGTTATCCGGATCAGCGGTTCCGACAGAAAATGCCGCCTGCGCCGACGACGGATCAGTGGCTGCCCGTGACGATGCGAGCGTGCGCAGCCGCTCGACCGAAGCCCTGAATTTCTCAGGATCGGCCGCGTTTGCGACATCGAGCACGAGATCTGACGGCGGATTTATCGCCATGTCGATAGATGTCCTCTCTCCACGTTTCAGGCCACTTTACCCGCCCAAACTTACGGCAAGCTTGAGCCGGAACGCAGTTTCCCGGCTATCCATTCGTCGATCAGGCCGGCCTGCGCTTTCTTTTCCTGCTCGCGCCGGCAATCCGCTGTCCGGCCATCGATCACATCGAGCCGCCGCGACGCCTGAAGCAGGGCCTGCCGTTCAGCGGCAAGCTCGTCTTCCAGTTGAGCCTTGCGGCGCATATTTGCGTTGAGCCGGGCCAGGATCGACGCCGGATCGACGAACGCCGCGCCCCTTTCATAGCGGCGGTCCTGCATTGCCAGGAGTTCCGCGTTCTCCGCGGCGATTGCGGCCAGGCCGGCCGCAAGGGTGGAGATCCTCATTTCCAGCCGCGCCTTCATCAGCGACTGGACCGCGGTCATCCTCTTCAGGCTTTTGAGATCGTGGGGAATCGTCCGGCTCCTAAAAGCTGCGCAAATGGATTTCCAGTTCCGAAACGAAGAAGCTCAGGAGTTCCGGCAGCAGGAAATAGGTGAGGACCAGACCGCCGGCCAGGACGAAGGGCAGCGAGATGAAATAGACCGGGATCGTCGGCGTCAGCTTGTTGATGAGGCCGATAGCGATATTGACGAGGATCGCAAAGGCGAGAAACGGCGCGGCGATCCGCAATGTGCCGATAAAAGCGCGGGAGAAGGCGTCGGTAATATCCACCAGAGCCGCGTCGGGCCGCAATCCGCTGTCGATCGGAATGACGGAATAGGAGGACAGCAGCGCCCGGAACACCTCCTGATGCAGGTCGGTGACAAAGAACAGGAAGAGTGCGGAAAGCGTGATGATGTTGGCAATCGTCGCCTGCGGTTCCGTCTCCTCGATCGCTCCGCCCGGTGCACCGGAATAGCCGATCGCTATCGCGACGACGCTTGCCATGAACTGCAGCGCCCAGAAATAAATCCGCGCCAATATCCCGATCAGCCCTCCGACGACGCTTTCCGACGCGATCAGCCTCAAGATCGTCCAGGGTTGCACATTCTCCAGCATGGTTCCAACCCGGGGCTCCAGCAGCGGAACGACCATGAGCGAGCAGGCAAGCGCCAGGAAAAGCCGAACCTGCATCGGAATGCGCGGGCTTGATATTCCGGGCATCACCATCAGGCAGGCCCCTACCCTGGCAAAGACCAGGAACGCGGTCAGCACCATTTCGTTGAGCGGCAGCGAGAATGCGGACAAAAAAGGCATGCGGCTTTCGCCCTCAGGAAATCGTTCCGAGCGACTTCACTTCGACGCCGCGGGCGATTTCCACATGGGAGAGAACGGAAAGCGTGGCGAAGAGCCGCTCGATGATCATGCGGATATAGGGCCGCGCCTCGGGCGAAGCGACCAGCACGAAGCGCTCGCCGCCATCCAGATGTTTGCGGATGGCCGCGCTCGCCTCGGAGCCGAATTGCTCGAGCAGGCGCGGATCGATATCGAATTCGATGACTTCGCCCTTGGCGTCCCGTTTGAGGCTCTGATGGAAGACCAGATCCCAGCGATTGCCAAGCCTCAGCACATTGAGCACCCCGTTGTCGGAGAGATCGCCGCAGATCTGCTGCGCCATGCGCATCCGCACGTGCTCGACGATCAGCTCGGAGCGGCGCACATGCGGCGCGATCTCGGCGATCGCCTCCAGGATGAGGTGCAGGTTGCGGATCGAGACCCGCTCGGCGAGCAGGAGCTTCAGAACCGCCTGCAGCCCTGAATAGGAAAGATGGCCGGGGCAGATATCGTCGAGCAGCTTGCGGTATTCCGGCCCGAGCCTGTCGAGCAGGATGCGCATGTCCTTGTAGGAGAGGAGCTGCGCCAGATTGTTGCGGATGATCTCGCTCAAATGCGTCAGCAGCACCGAGAGATTGTCGACCGTCATGTAGCCGTCGCGCTTCAGCTCCGCCGCGAAGGTCTCCGGCACGGAATAGGCCCGCATGCCGAAGGCCGGCTCGCGCATCTCCTCGCCCGGTACGTCCGGCGGCGTGCGCTCGCCAAGCACGACCAGCGTTTCGCCCACACGCAGCTCATGCGACGCAACCGCCGTGCCGTGAATCTTGATGCGGTAGGCCTTGGGCGCAAGCGAAAGATCATCCGTGACCTTGATCTCCGGGATGACGAAGCCGTATTCGAGCGCGAATTTCTTGCGCATCTTGTTGACGCGATGGACAAGCTCCTCCTGCGAGGCGAGGAGCCGCGTCGAAAGCTGTTTGCCGAGGCAAAGCTCTATCTGCGCGGTCTCCAGCGATGCCTTGACCGAATTGCGCTCCTCCTCCTCTGCCTGTCGCTGTTTCCTCACCGTTTCCGCCAGATCCGCCTCTCGCTTTCGAGCCAGGCGACGCGGAATGGCGAAGCCGACGAAAGCCATTGCAGCAGCCAGCATGAAGAATGGAAAGGCCGGAAGACCGGGCAATATGCCGAGCACGAAGAGCAGGAACGCCGCGATGAACAATGCCTTGGGATAGGCGCCAAGCTGGCCGAATACCGCCTGGTCGGTCGAACCGCGCGTGCCGCCCTTGGAAACGAGCAGGCCCGCCGCGAGCGAAACGATCAGCGCGGGAATCTGTGTCACAATACCGTCGCCGACGGAAAGCTTGGTAAAGACGTCGGCCGCCTGCGAGATATCCATCCCGTGGCGGGTGACACCGATGACGATGCCGCCGAAGATATTCACGGTCGTGATGATGAGACCGGCGATGGCATCACCGCGGACGAATTTCGATGCACCGTCCATGGAGCCGAAGAAGGAACTCTCCTCTTCCAGCTCCCGCCGGCGGTGCTGCGCCTGCTTCTCGTCGATCAGGCCGGAGGAAAGGTCCGCATCGATCGCCATCTGCTTGCCGGGGATGGCATCAAGCGTGAAGCGTGCGCCCACCTCCGCGATGCGGGTCGCGCCCTTGGTGATGACGAGGAAGTTGACGATGATCAGGATGCAGAAGACGACAATGCCGATGACGAAATCGCCGCCCATGACGAATTGCGAGAAGCCATGGATGACATGGCCCGCCGCCGTATAGCCCTCATTGCCATGGGTGAGGATGACGCGCGTCGTGGCGATGTTGAGCGACAGCCGCATCATCGTCGCGATCAGCAGCACGGTCGGGAAGGCCGAGAAATCGAGCGGCCGCTGAATCCACAGCGAAACCATCAGGATCAGCACCGAAAAGGCGATCGAGAAGGCAAGGCCGATATCGAGGATCAGCGGCGGGACAGGCAGGAACAGGACGGTAAGGATGATGACGATGCCGGCCGCGAAGCCGATATCGCTGCCCGTCAGGAAGCCCTTTTCGCCGAATGATTTGATCGCACTCTGCTGCACATTCTTCTCCCGTGATGATCCGGGAGAATAGCTCGCGAAGCTTGCGCGAGGATTTGCTCAAGGAGAAGGTGGGAAATGCGAAGCGATTTTCCGCTCGATATCCGCGAAAAGGAGCGGCTTAAAAACCTTTTTCGATGCGCGAATAGGTAAGAAGCGTCAGCGCATTGATCTGCGCGCCGACAAATGGCGCGGTAAAGGCCAGCACCACGAAGATCACGACGATCTTCGGAACGAAGGTGAGTGTGATTTCCTGCACCTGCGTCAGCGCCTGGAATAGCGCGATGCCGATGCCGGCGATCATGGCGGCCAGCACGGCGGGGCCGCTGGCGGCGAGAACCGTCCAGATTGCCGAATTGATGATGTCGAGCGCATCCGCTTCGTTCATCGCCCCGCCCTTTGCTGTGCCGGCTCAGCTTATCGTGACGCCTGTCGTGATCGGCAGTTCGGTGCCGTCGGCGAGTTTCGCGACCATGCCGTCCTGCAGGATACGGACGGATTTCACTTCGCCGCTGATCTTCCCGTCGGCGCTCGTGACGGTGCGCCCGATCAGGCCGTCGGCTTGCGAAAGCGAGAAGCTGCCTAGAAGCTGATCGAGCTTGCTGTTCATCTGCACCGCCTGTTCGACATTCGAGAATGTCGCGAGCTGCGTGACATATTGCGTGGAATCCATCGGCTGCGTCGGGTCCTGGTTCTTCATCTGCGCGACAAGAAGCTTCAGGAAGGACTGGTAATCCGCCGTCGCCGCCGCTGCAGCCGTGTTGCTGCTGGATGCCGACGTGCTGGTGTTGGTCGTCGCATTGGTGTTGGTGGTGGGATTGAAAACGCTGGGTGTCGTCGTCATGCCACGGCCTCCGAAGCCTGGGTCAGAAATTTGGACTCACGGTGGGCTTCGTCCCCGCCCATGATCCGCGCCTCGATGGGATAAAGTCCGCGCAGCGTCTTCAGTGCTTCGAACACCCGGCCCTGATGCACGAGCTCATCGGTAAGCTTCAGCCCTTTAAGGACCTCCGCATCTTCAAACGTGTTCAGCATCGCCTTCAGCATCGCTTTGAAGGTTTCCCGCGCCTGCGCCGCGATCGCCGGATTGATGAGCATGATCTGAGCCGTGAAATAGAGTTGGCGCAGCGGTGTCGTCGTCTGCTCGGGCTGGAGGACATGATTCTCCAGGAGGAAGGTCGCGTCATTCAGAAGTTCGAGCGAAACCTTGCGGTCGGCGCGCAGCACCGCGCCGTTGATATAGATTTTCTCGCCCGCCCGCAGCGAGAGGCGCATGATATTCCCGGATGCCGGTGCCTTCTCTTTTGCCATCTCAAAGACTATCCCTGATTGTTCGGGTGATATCGATGATGGAATCGTAATCGTCGGATTCGCCCTGCCTGATCCGTTCCAGTTCCTTGAGGATGAAGAGGCCGATGGAGATGATGGCCGCCTTGAGCTCTTTCGGCAGCACGTTTTCTTCGCTGCCCAGATCCGTGATCAGCGTCGTCCATAGCCGCAGAGCGAAATAGCCGGCGTCGATGCCTGCCCGTGAAGATGCGCCGTGCTCGCGGGCAGCTTTAAGCATTTCGATGGAACGATCGAAGAGCAGACGCTCGCGCTCCTTGGCGCTCGCTGCATCTTCGTTCATCACATCTTCATAGCGCAGTTGATACATTTCTTCTCCGGGTATTGCAGGAAAACAATACTTAAAGATTCGCGTTAAGTTCCTTGAGTATTACTTCCGGAATTTACTTCAAGTAGTTGAGCAGACTCATCCCCATGAGCCTGACCGTCATCGCATAGGAGGTCTCGATCTGCGACGTCAGCGCGCTGACGCGCGTCGCCGCCTCATAGGGGTCGACGGCTTCGAGATCGCGGACCGAGGTGTTGAGAATATTGAGCTGGGCCGCGATGCGCGTGTTGGCACCGGTGGTACGCGCCTGCGCAATGCCGAGCGTCGATTGCGACTGGGAAACCAACCCGATCGCCTCGGTCGTCGTGGCGAGGGCCTTGTCGATCAAGGCGGAAAAGGCGTTGTCATTGAGGCCGATACCGCCGAGTTCTGCGATCATGGTGTAGCTCATCATCGTCTTGCGGAAACCTTCCGCATTGGCGCTGACCGATGTCTCGGCCAGTTCTGTCGGCGCGATGCGGCTCTTGATCACCGTATTCGAGGCAGAGGACCAGTTGCTGCTCCAGTTCGTCTCGTTGAATTCGTCGGCGAACGCCGTGTCGAGAAACGTTTCCATCTCGGCGGCGGAAATATCGGCCACCTGCGGATCGTCCATCGCAAATCCGAAATGGGTTTCGAACGCAGTCCTGATCGCCGTTCGGGCCGCGCTGTCGTCGGCGTAATAATCGCCGACCGGCCGGACGTCGGTGTTCACACCGGCAAAGATATATTCGCCCGCGTAAGTGCTGTTGAGAAGACCGGTAGTCGTCTGGAGTGCCGACTTGGCGCTCTCGACGATCGTGATCTTTCCTCCCTCGGCCGAGGTTGCCCCCGTCAGGTTCACCAGAAAATCCTGCGCCCCGTCAACGACGTTTTCGATCGCCGTCTGCGAGGTCTTCATCCGCTCGGAGATCAGGTTGTTCATCTCGGTGAGCGAGGTCAGCCGATCGTATTCCTTGCGCAGCGATATCGTCTGGCCGGAACGGGCGCCGAGCGCCAGGCCCACGTCGAAAACGGTGCCTGTGGTCGCTTCCTGCTGCGCTTTCAGCAATTCCGTCTGCGCCTTGGAGACGACCGAACGCAAGGCGTTGGAAAGGGCGTAGGACGAAACGGACTGGGCTTTCATGGCTTACCTCACCGCATTGAGGAGATCGTCGAGCATCGATCCGATGGTCGTCAGGACCCGGCTCGATGCCTGAAAAGATTGTTCGAGTTCGAGAAGAAGGGCCATCTCCTCGTTGATGTCGACGCCGGTGGCGTTGGAAAGCGCCTGCTCCGCGCGCGACGAAACGGTCGAATTATAAGCGCTGTTATCCGCAGCTGCCTTGCGCTTGCCTTCGAGCCAGCCGGCCGAAGCCGTGCTGTAGTCTATGATGTTCAAGTTCACTCCCGCGCCGGCTGCAGGGTCGAAGGCGCGCGGCTCGGAAACGAGCCCGATCAGCTGCTGCAGGCGGGCCGAGAAGCCTGCGGCGTTTTCCGTGTTGTAAACATAGGCCGGATTGTTGTCCGGCCCGCCCCCGTCACGCAGCCGCTCCGCACTGCCGCCTTCGGAACGGATATAGGCGGAAGGAACCCGAATCGTCCCCGCTATGCCGGGTACGAGCGTTCCATCCGCCGGTACATCAGGCGAACCGGAATAGCTGAACAAGCCGGTGATCGACGGCAGGCCGGAGGATGTCTGGTCCGTTTCCGAGAACAGGGTGACGAGGCCCCTGGCGATCTCGTCGAGCTGGCTCTGATAATCCGGCGCGATCTGGTCGCGCAATTGCAGCAGACCACTCAGCCGTCCGGTCCCGTAGGGCTGTTCGAAGGTGCCGTGCGAGAGCGGCACGCCATCCACATAGACATTGTTGCCGCTGGTGCCCGGCGCAAAGGCCGTCGTCGGCTCGAAACTCACCTTGCGCGCGGTTTTTTCGAACAGCGTCACGCCGGTTTCGGCGAAGATCACCATGTCGTTGTCGGCCCGCGTCATGGTGGTGATGCCGATCTCGCCCGAAAGCTGTTTCAGGATCGAATCGCGCTGGTCGAGAAAATCCGAGACGTCGGCGCCCGACCGCGTGCCGTTGACGATGCTGCTGTTGACCTCTTCGAATTTCGCCAGCAGCTCGTTGATGCTGTCGACCGAAGTGGCGATGTCGGCATCCGCATCGGCCCGCAGCTTCTGGATCTGGGACGTGCCCTCGTTGAGCGCATTGGCGAGCGCCACGGCCTTGTCGATGACGGCGTCGCCAGCCGACGTGCTCTGGCTTGGCTGGGTGGCGTAGGCCTGCAGCGCATCCCGCAGATCGCCGATGAGGGCCGCGGGCGAGCCTGAATAATCATCCGCCGAATAGAGCGAGGATAGGCGATCGAGACCCGCGGCGAGCGTGCTCGACGATGCGTTCTGGCTGTTGGCCTGGATGTAGCGTGTCAGCAGCGCCTCATCAGCCGAACGGCCGATGTTCACATAGACCGAGCCATAGGGTCCTGAAACCAGCGATCCCGTGCGCTTGACATAGTTTGGATCGCTTGCGCCGGCTATGTTCCGCGATACCAGCGCCGTCTGCTTCGACGTAGCGCTGAGTGAACTCTGAGCCGTAAGCAATGCAGAACTTAGTGACATCCTCTATCCAATCCCGCCCCCATCGGAAGGGCTATCTTTTCAGGTTGACCAGCACGTCCATCAAATCCGCGCCTGTCTGGAAGGCTTTGGAATTGGCGGTGTAGCTGCGCTGTGCTTCGATCATTTCGGTGAGCTCTTCGGCGATATCGGCATTGGATTCCTCCAATGCGCCTGAAGAAATGCTGCCCAGGCCGCCGCTTTTCGGAAAACCGAGCTGGACGTCGCCGGATTCGCCGGTCGGCGCGAAAACATTGCCGCTTATGACCTTCATCTGGTCAGGGCTGGCCACATTGCCGAGCGCGATGCGGTAGATTTCGCGCTGGGTGCCATTCTCGTAACGGGCGACCACCGAGCCGTCGGCGCCGATGTCGACGCTTTCGATCGCGCTCGGCGACCGGCCGTCGATTATCGCCTTGTAGACGGTATAGTCCCCTGCAAGCTGCTTGGTTGCCGAGAGATCGAGATCGAGCGTCTGGCCGCCCGGAATGTCGATCTCCAGATTGCCGTCCGATGTGAGCTTGCCCGTCGTTGCGTCGAACGTCATGGTGGAGCTCGTCAGCGGACCGGACGCATAGGGGAAGCCGCCATTAGCCGCCCGCCCCGCGGCATCATAGACCGCGACCTGCCACTCATTATCGGCGGTCTTGCTGAAATAGACGTCGAGGACAACGGGATTGCCGAGATTGTCGTAGGAAACAAGCGAGGTCTTGGCGGTATATTTCGAATCCGCAGCATTGTCCGTGGGCAGCGGCGTGCCGGCGGTTTCGGCATTTGCCGGCAGATTGACTGTGAACGTGCCGGTCCGGCTGGGCTCAGCGATCAGATCCATCTGCTCTATGTTGATTTTTTCGAGGCCCTGAAAGCCGTTGGCGACACTGTTCACCTGGCCGTCGACGACAGGGTAGCCCATGAGATAGTAGCCGGCTGTGTTGACGAGATTGCCCTCGGCATCCTTCACGAAGGAGCCTGCGCGGGTCAGGTAAGGCGTGCCGTCCGCATTGCTGACGACGAAGAAACCGTTTCCGTCAATGGCCAGATCCGTCGACGATGCCGTGGAGCGGATGCCGCCCTGGTCGGAAATCCCGTAACGCACATCGGTCTTGACGCTTCCCGAATTGTACTGCCCGTCGGAGCTGGGCAGTACGAGCGAGGCGAACTGTGTGCTGGCGCGCTTGTAGCCGACGGTACTGGCATTGGCGATGTTTTCAGCGACGGCCGACAAACGGTTGACTTGGGCGTTCATGCCCGAAACGCCGGTACGCATCATCCCATAAAGGCTCATTTCCATCTCCTGATATGAGGATTCCGGAATCGAGACTAGCTCACGACGCTTGCGTGAACCTGTCGCTCCGGGAGCACTCATTTTTTGGGAAAGCAGTTTGGACCGGCCGATATGCAGCCGGCCGGAGGACGACTACTCGATATTGATGCAGTAGCCGAGGAAGCGCTTTGAATCGATGGGATCGTATCCCAACGCTTCCCGCAGTTTCTTGCGCAGCTTGCTGATGTGGCTTTCCACCACGTTCTCCTCGACTTCCGCGTCGAAGATGCCGTAGATCGCATTGAAGATCTGCGTCTTGTTCAGCCGGCGCCCGCGATTGGCGATGAGATATTCGAGGATGCGCCGCTCGCGACGCGGCAGCAGGAATTCCACCCCATTGATCTGCGGATCGCGCCCGTCCGAGAAGACCCGGATCGGACCGACCTGGGTTCCCGCCTGGGCGCTTGAGCCATCCGCGCCCGCACGCCGGCGGATGGCATTGATACGCGCCAGGATCTCGCGGACATGGACCGGCTTGCGGACCACATCGTCGACCCCCGACTGGAACAGCTCCAGCGTGCGCTCCAGCGACTGGGTCTCGCTGACGGCGATGACCGGAGCCGAGCACCGTTCACGGATCTTGATAGGAAGATGATTGCGATTGGCGCATTCGCCAATCAGAAAAGCTTCAACCGCAAGAATATCGCTCTGCGGAACCGTATCGACCCAATCGCCGAAATCGGTCGGAGAGAAGCCCGTCGTTGAAATTCCTTCCCGCCCGAACCAGGCAGAATACCCACTCGTAACTAGATTGCGCTCGTCCACAACCACGATCATCGGCCCGCCTTCCGAATCAGTATGTTACCCCTTGGGAGCAACAACTAACTGGCGCGATGACTCGGCAGCAATCCCAATTTATTGGGAGCAACTAATGAGGATATGTATTAGAATATTCGAAATAACAGACAGAAGAAAAAGCAGGGCTCTTCGGCTATCGCATCAATAGGGGCGCAAAGCTTTATAAAACTTTAACGGACACCGGTTTTCACGATTCATAACAATATGTTACCAGGCTAGGCCTGACAGAAGTTCCGGGCCTGGGGAGTCCAGTTTCCAAAGCCCGTCGCCACCATGTTTTGCATGACCCGGCAGACATATCTCTTCTGGGCCGGATCGTTGTTGGGCCCGGCGTGATAACGGGCGACGGCGAGGGTCCAGTTGCCCTCGCGGGCGCGGAGCTGCTTCAGGAAGCGCGCGGCATAGTCGACATTGGCGCTCGGCATCAGCATCTCTGCAACCGAGGAGAACGCCTCTCCATGAAAATAATAGTTGATCTGCATGCAGCCGAGATCGATCAGCTTGGCGCCTCCACGCCTCACCTGCTCGAAGCGCGAGAGGGCCGCTGAGGCCGTCGGATAGAACTCCGCCTTGCCTTCGATGTTCATGGCATAGGGCTGCAGCGAGTTCTTCCGCCCCGTCTCCGTCAGGCCGACCGCATAGAGGATGCCGATCGGAACCCCGTATCTGGCGGCGGCCCTGTGCATCTCCCGCTCGCAGACATTTTCCGCCCGCGCCGGCACTGAACCGAGCGCAAGGGCGCTAGACGACAAGACCGCGAGACAGAGGGCGGCCGTCACGCGCATCGCCGGTCGAAGACGGTGTGCCCCCCACCGGCTCGTCCGCGCCCCAGCCTCCGCGCTGATCCCGATTGCCATTCCCCTCTCCCTGCATGTTGGCCTGCGAATGCGCTCCATGGCGTCCGGCGGATTGATCCTGCGCGGCGAAATTCTGCTGCCCCGCCTGATTGCCCGACATATTCGCCATTGAGGATTGCCCGCGTTCCGTCACCGTGATGGAGAGGACGGCCTTGTCGTCGAATCCCGCCGTCCGCAGCGCTGTGCTGAGCATGTCGCGATCGGCGGCAAGCCGCTCCGCCGTATCGCGCCTGTCGGCCACCAGTTCCACCTGCATGCCGTCGGGAACGAGCCGCAGCCGCGCGGTCACCGTCCCCAGATCGACGGGCTGCAGCCGGATATTGAGTGTCTTCGTCGCGCCATAGCTGCGCTCAGACACGATTTCGACATCGGCGATACGCATGGCCGGCCTTGACGGATTGGCTGCCGCATCCGCCGGGCCGGGCGGATTGCCGGCGCCGCTGGTGCGGCCCTGCGTGGCCTGCTGCAATATCCCGCTATCGGGAGCCTCGCTGCCGCGCCCTTGTGTCGCCGCGCCCGCATCCGGCCGCGGGGCGGCAGGCTTGACGTCCTTATCGCCGGCTTCCCCGCGCGTTCCGTCGCCACCTGCCGATGGAGCCATCGGAGGCTTGGCGTCAGTCGCAACGGACGTTTTGTCTTCATTATTCGGCCTCGACGACGGATCCGGCACCGGGCGATCGGCCGCAGGCCGGCCCTCGGGAGAATGCCCCGTCATGTCGGCGTTCTTCCCCGTCTCCCCCTCGGCCTTTGCCTTCTGTGCCTGTGTGTCGGCGCTTTCGCCGAGCCGTATCTCTTCATCCATGTCCGGAAGCGGTGCTTCCCGCTTTCCGGAGTTCCGGGCATCTTCAACCAACGCACCCGCCGCATCTCCGGACGCAACCGCCGCCTCGGCGTGGCTGACGCGAAAAGGACCGAACGCAAGCATTGCCTGGGTGGCAATGGCGGAAACCGGTCCCTGCTCTTTGGAGTCGGGCGGAGTATCGTCTTTGGCATGCCCGGTATCGGCATCCTCGACTTCCGCCGTCCGGCCGCTTCGCTTCTCCGCCTTGCCCGTGATCTCCTTGACCAGCGTTTCGAAGCTCGCTGCTATCTTTCCTTCAACAGCATTCTCGTCCGTCGATGCGAGCGCGGATTTGGATTTCTGCGTCTCTGCATGCGCCTGGCGTGCGGGAGGGCGTGCCATCTGCGGAAGGATATCGTTGATCGTCATTGCGTCTCCTTTCCCAGGAGCCGGTCGATTTCGGCCAGCTTCTTTTTTGTCTCGTCCACCGTCTCCTGGATCGTCGTATCAGGCGCAGGGCGCTCCTGTTCCTGTGCCCAGGACGGACCGGCTTCACTGCCGGTCGAGACGGGGAGCGCCTCGGCCCTGGACGGGGACGCCGGGCCGGCCGGCAGCTGCACGGGCTCACTGACGACCCGCCCGGCCATTGCCTCGGCCGCCTCCAGCAGCCGCTTGTCGCGCTCGTGCAGACGCTCCTTCGGGATTTCCGACAATGTGCGGATGGCATCCTGCGCCCGCATCGAAGCGGCCTTGCTCGCTGCCGAATAGAGCCTGGCCTGGGTGTCGTCCACATGCAGTTCGCGCGCCAGCTCGGCCGCGTTTGCCGCCGCGAACCTGGCACGCTCCATCTGCCCGTCGAGAAGCGCGCCACGCGCCACGCGCAGATAGAAGGCATGCTGCGCCTCGGGCCTCGCGAACCGCGCCAGCTCCGCTATCTCGTCATTGCCGATCCTGTCCTTCAGTTGCAGGATCGCATCGACGAACTGCAGGAAGAAATCCTGCGTATAGGGCGAGCGGGGAAAGCGCTGGAGATAATTCCGCGCCAGCACCTTCACCTTGCCCGCATCATGAAGCCGGGCCGCTATCTTCAGACCGCGCCGGATCGCAGCCTCTTCGAACAGCGAGCCGGGCATGGAAAGACGGATCGCATCGAGGCGCTGCAACGCCGCCGCAGGATCGCTCCCCGCCAGCTGGGGAGAGGTGACGAGATAGATCGACGCGACCAGCTCGTCCGGCAGGCCAGGCGGGAGCGGATCGGAGAACTGCTGCACGACCTCGACCGAATTGGCATCGGCATAGGCGAGAGCCCCCGCGACGAGACGGGACGGCAGGGCTTCAGGCGGAGCGCCAGCAAGAATGGGCTTGACCACATCGGGATTGCCGCCATTCAGGAGATAGATGACCGCCGCATGAAGATTGTCCGTCTTTGACCAGACATCGGGCGGGCTTGCCCGCAAATCCTCCGCAATGCGCACCAGTACCCGGTTCAGCATGACAAGCGCCTCCGGCTTGCCGGCCACCACCTGATCCTGGAGCATCCGCAGCGAGCGCACGAGCTGATACGGCTCCAGGCGCGGCAGCTGGGTGGCCGCCATCGCCTGCCCGCAGAAAAGGCTGCCCGGCGCCATGACCACCGAGGGAACAAGCGCAAGCATCATGGCACGCAGGGGGCGCCGGTACCTGCTCATCACGGCGCCGTCTTCAGGAAGATGTCGATGCGGCGATTTTCCGCCGCGTAGGGATCGTCAGGCTTTTTCGGTTGCCGGTCGGCATATCCCTCGACCCGCAATATCCGTTTCTCATCGAGCCCGCCGCGCACCAGCATGTAGTAAGCCATCTGCGCCCGCGCCGACGAAAGCCGCCAATTGTCATAGGCATCGCTCTTGAAGGGCCGCGCATCCGTATGGCCGCTGATGATGACATCGCCCTGTCTGCCGGCAATGATCTTGGCGATCTTTTCCAAAACCTCCACCACGCGCTTGTCGGGCTTGGCCGAGCCGATGGCGAACATGCCGTAATCGATCTTGTCCGTCAGCTGGATCATCACGCCGCCCTCCGCAGGCACGACAGTGATGTCCGGGCTGTTCTGCCCTTTTGTCGTGGCGGTCGCCCTGTTGATTTCCTGCGCGAGCTTTTCGGCCTCGGCATTTTCCTTCATGTCGGGCCGGTTTTTGGCTTCTTCAGGCGTATTTTGCGGCTTTTCTGCCGGCTTGTTTTCCTTTTCCGCCGCCGCTTTCCCGGCCTCGGCAGCTTGTGTCTCGCGCGCGGTCTCTTTCGTATCCGCGCTTGGCGAGCGCGGCAGCGGGGCGGGCGCCGTGGTGGGAAAAAGCTCGTCGTCGACGCGGTTCGACCAGTAGTCGGGATTGAAAGGGTCGCGATAGGCCTCGCCGCCTTCCGACCCCGTCAACGGTCCGGCGGCACTCGCCCCGCCCTCTCCCGCTTTCGACTGGTTCTGCATCACGCCGGTCTCGTTGGCGATCTCGGCCAGAACGGCATAGGGCTCCTTGAACATCAGCCGCTCTTCGGCCTCCGAAGGCGTCTGGGCCTTCGAATCGTTGATGACCTTGGTGCCCTCTTCCGCCGTCTTGTCGCTCTCGAAACGAACCTTCCCCTCATTGAGGTCGATATCCTCGACCCCCTTGCGGCTGGAGTGCCTGTCGATCAGCTTGACCGGGTTGAAATAGCTCGCCACCGCCGCCTTGGTTTCTTCATTGGTGGCGTTGATCAGCCACATGACCAGGAAGAATGCCATCATGGCGGTCATGAAATCGGCATAGGCGATTTTCCAGACGCCGCCATGATGCTCGTCGTGATCGCCGTCATGGCCGCGGCGCACGATGATGATCTCGCGTTGGGTCTCCGGATCGATATTCATCGGATCAGCGCCTTCAGTTCACCCAACAGGGGCGTTAACCGCGTTTCGATAACCGTCTCGCCAAGCTTCAGGCTGAGTTCCGCCTGCTCCGCCTCGGTGAACGTGAATTGCTCATGCGCAAAACCATCCCTGCTCCGTAATATTTCGAGCAGGTCGCGCGGCCCCCTTATTTCCGCAGTTGTCGCTGAGCGTACGGAATCGGCGACCATCCTGGCAAAATCCGCAACCGCGTTCTTGCGCATATGCGCAGCGACGAGCGGCTCGACAAGCATGGCGATCTGCCGAGAGAAGGATGCCTCGAGTGCCGCGAGCCCTTCGCCCAGCTGCTTCACCAGACGATCGGCGGTCTCGTGCATGACGGTGGTCCTCAGCGTGGCCGTCTCCTCCTCATGCACCCGCTGCAGGCGCTGCTTTTCCGCTTCATAGAGCGCGTCAGACTCCGCTTGTCCCGCAGCGCGGCCGGCCTCGAAGGCCTGCTTCACCCGCAGTTCGACGTCAACCACCTCTTCGAACGGTTGTTCCGCAACTATCTCCTCGTCAGGCTCTTCCTCCTTTGACGAGGCGGGAAGAATGATCACCCGCTCGTCGGGAATACGCCGCGGCGAGAAATCGGAAAGAAAGCTGGCGATCGAGGGAGCACCCATGGTCATGCCGCCTTGCGTTCTGTCGCCTGGCCGGCAAAGACGCGCGCTTCGGCCGGGACCCGCATTTCCTCATGCACCCATTGCTTGAGGACAGCCGCGACGCGCTCTTCGTCCATCTCGATCATCTGCTCCAGCCGGTAGCGGGCCGGTGCGCGCATTCGCTGGCGAAGGTCCTCGATACTCTCCTGCGCCTGTGCGGCATAGGCATCGGCGCCGGACAGCGCGGTCTCTCCGGCCGCGCCGATATTCGCCAGCTGCCCCGTGCCGGTGAAATCCGGGACGGCGACTTCGCCCGCCTCACGTTCGCCCGCCGCGATTGCCGGATTGCCGGCCATTTCACGCATCAGCGGTCTGGCGCCGAACCAGATGATCAGCACGACGGCGCCGATCAGCGCCGCGGCATTGATCAAGCTGCCGGCCTGCCCCAGGATGAGTTCCGATACCGGCTTGGAAACGGGCTGCATATCGTCGCCGACCGGATCCATGAAGTTCACCGCCGTGACATTGATAACATCGCCCCGCTCCGCGTTCAGTCCCGCAGCCGTCGAGACCAGATCACGGATCTTGGTCACCTGCTCGTCGACGAAGTTCGCCGGCGGAGGCGTCGTCCCCGCCGAAGCGAGAAGCCGAGCCTGATCGATGACCACCGCGATCGAAAGATGCTTGATCGAATAGCCGTCGCGGATCGTCGAGACGGTCTTGCTGTTGATCTCGTAATTGGTCAGTTCCTCGCGCCGCTCGTTTTTTTCCGACGAGCTTTCTCCATTGTTGCTCTGGATTTCCTCCTGCGGAATGTTCTGCTCGACGCCGGTCGCATTGTCGTTCTTGGAATTCTGCGAGGCGCCGTTTTCGCGCACCACGCGCACCGACCGCTCGACCCGTGATTCGGGATCGAAAACCGTTTCGTTGATCTGCTTGCGATCGGTATCGAGCGCCACCTGCACGCTGGTCTGGAAATGGCCGATGCCGAGATAGGGCGCCAGCGCCTTGCGGATACTCTCATCGATCGAGGACGATACCTGGCTCTCCAGCGTCGCCGTCATCATCGCCGCGCCGTTGGTATGATCGCCGCTCGATGCGAGCAGACGGCCATTGGTGTCGAGGATGGTCACCGAAGCCGCATCGAGCGAGGGGACGGCGGCGGCCACGAGCTGGCGGATCGACTGCGCCGATTCGGCCGCGAAGCCGCCCTCGGTGCGGATGACGACGGATGCCGAGGGCTTCTGGTCGGCGCGCCGGAAACTTCCCTTTTCCGGAAGAACGATATGGACGCGCGCCGCCTTCACCCCCCTGATCGCCTGGATGGTCCGGGCGATCTCGCCCTCCAGCGCCCGCACGCGGGTGATCTCCTGCATGAAGGAAGTCAGCCCCAGCGATCCCATATTGTCGAAAAGCTCATAACCGGCATTGTTGCTCGTCGGCAGGCCCTTTTCGGCCAGGAGCATGCGCGCCTGCTCGGCCTTGCCGAAGGGAACGAGGATGGACGTGCCGTCCGACTTCACGTCAAAAGCGATGCCGGCTTCACCGAGCGCCATGCCCATGCGGTTGATGTCGTCGCGGGTGAGCCCGACATAGAGCGTCTCGTAAGGAGGACGGCTGAAATAGAAGCTTGCGAACAGGATGGTGCCGAAGAGCGCCGCGCCGACGATCCCGAGCGCGATCAGCCGTCTTGCGCCGAGCTTGGCCAGCGCGCTTGAAAACTGTTCGATAAAGTGCCGGAAATTCTTCTGCATCGCATCCTGCCGCCATCATTTCATGGCGACCATAGCGAGCGAAGCTTGCGCGAAGTTAGAGTGGGAAACGTTCCGCCTTACGAATAGCCATAAACACGGAAAGGGACCGTGCCCCCCACACGGTCCCCCTGCCCCCCGCTTTTTAAGCCCGCTTAGCCGCGGAACAGCGAGAGGATGCTCTGGTTGCTGGAATTGGCAATCGACAGAGCCTGAACGCCAAGCTGCTGCTGAACCTGGAGAGCCGACAGACGAGCCGATTCCTTGTTCATGTCGGCGTCGACGAGAGCGCCAACACCGCGGTCGAGTGCATCGATCAGCTTGCTGTTGAAGGACGTCTGCGTCTCGATGCGGCTTGCCTTGGAACCCAATGCAGCGGCAGCCTCACGCATTGCCTTGATCGTGGTTTCTGCGGCCATTGCATCCGCCGGCGGCGTGGTGAACGCAGCTTCAAGGTCATACGCCGCAACGGTCATGGTGTTGAGGGCGGCCGTGCCGCCACCTGCGGACGAGGTGTAGCCGGTGGTGATGGTAACGTCCGCGCCAGCCGACGACAAAAGATTCTCGCCTTCGAACGAGGCGGACTTTGCGATGTCAACGATCTGCTGGCTCAACTCTGCAACGTCGGCCTGAACAATCGCGTCATCGACGCCGGGGCTGCCAAGCGTAGCGAGCTTCGCCTGGATCTGCTCGGCGAGTTTGATCGACTCTTCAAGACCGGTAACAGCGACGTCAACGACTGCCTTGCCGACGCCGAGAGCTTCCTGCGCGGCGGCGACGGTCTTGCTCTGCGACTCCATGCTGACGGAGATCGACCAATAAGCAGCGTTGTCCGCTGCCGTATTGACCTTCCGGCCGGTAGCGATACGGTCCTGCGTCGTGGCGAGCGAATTGTTGGTCGAGGTAAGCGTCTGCAATGCGGTCATAGCCGCAGCATTGGTCAGAAGACTGGCCATGGGTATTGCCCCTTTCAGAGCATGATCCCAAAAAGTTGAATCTTTTTGGAAGAATCATGCGGTTTTGGATTGAGATTTTTTAGGGACAGGCCGGGCTGAAACCGGCATGGCGGAGCGGCATCATGCCTATTGCCGACAGGTCGCGGCAAATCCGTCATGCCGTGATCTTTATCCGCCAATTATTACCATTCTTTTAACGCCGCGAAATTTTTTCACCGGTCAGGAAAAAGACCGGACAAGGCTGCCGACGAGGATGTTCCAACCGTCGATCAACACGAAGAAAAGAATCTTGAACGGCAATGAGAGGACGGTCGGCGGCAGCATCATCATGCCCATCGACATGGTGAGCGTGGCCACCACGAGATCGATGACCAGGAATGGCAGAACGATCAGGAAACCGATCTCGAATCCGCGCCGCAATTCCGAAATCATGAAGGCCGGAATGAGGATGCGCAGGTCCACCACGCCGTTCTCACCCGTCCTGAAGGAGGGATCGGCCAGATCCTCGAACAGCCTGAGATCCTTGTCGCGCACCTGCCGCAGCATGAATTCGCGAAAGGGCGACGAGATTTCGCGCAGCGCCACATCCTGGCTGATCTCGTTGCGCATCAGCGGCTGCACGCCGTTCTGCCACGCCCGGTCGAAGGCCGGCGCCATGACATAGAATGTCATGAACAAAGCCAGGCTCACCATCACCAGATTGGCCGGCGCCGTCTGCAGTCCCAACCCCGAGCGCAGCATCGAGAAGGCGATGGCGAAGCGCGTGAAGCTCGTCACCATGATCAGAAGGCCAGGCGCGATCGACAGCACCGTCAAAAGCCCCAGAAGCTGGACGATCTGCCCGCTCGCCGTGCCGCTGCCCGCCGGGATCAACGTATTGAGCGAAGGGACCTGCTGCGCTGCCGCATCCTGGGCGGTGAAGAGCAGAAAGCCCGCAACGAGGAGAAGGCGCCTGCTCATTCCACCACCAGCGAGGAAATGAACACTCGCTCCACCTTGCCTTCCGAACGCATTCTGGCACGCTCCTCAAGGTCGGCCCGCAGATAGGCGAGACCTGTCGCACCCTGCAATTGCATCAGGTTGGCGCTGCGCAGGAAAGCCATGAAGTCGTCGGAAATGTTCATCGCCACTTCAGGCGCTATCTCCTCGCCCGGTTTGGCCACCAGAGCCGATTCCAGCCGTATCCACGTCGTCGACGGCACGGCCAGATTGGTCAGGATGGGTTTCAGCGCCACCACCTCGCCGAGAGGCTGGGCTTGCCCCTTCTTTTCGGAAGCAGCCGCAACCGCGGCTTCGCCGGGCGCCTGCTCGACCCCGCTGATATAGCCGCCGAGGAACCACCCGCCACCGGCGGCGACCACGGTCAAGATCGCGACGGCCGCAATCGTGCCGACAAGCGAACCGCCTCTCTTCTCCGTTTCTCCCCGGGAATTCGTCGCGTCGCTCATGCCAACCTCAGAACGGAGAAACCTGGTCGAGAATCTGCTGCCCGTAGGGCGGCTGCTGGATCTCGCTGATCCGCCCGCGCCCGCCATAGGAAATGCGGGCCTCGGCGATCTTGTCGTAGGAGATGGTATTGTAGCCGGAGATATCGCGCGGCCTCACCACGCCAGCCACGTGGAGGACACGCAGCTCATTGTTGACGCGTACTTCCTGCGAGCCGCTGATGACCAGATTGCCATTGGGCAGGATGTCGGTGACGATTGCGGCGATGGAAAGCTTGATCTCTTCCTTGCGCTCGACCACGCCCTGCCCCGTCGAGCGGCTGTCGGAATTCGTCTTGAGCGAACCCGAGAAATCGCCGGCGGAGCCGCCGCTTGTCGAATATTCCCCACCCAGCCCGTAAAGCGCCGAGGATACGCGCTGCCGGTTGCTCTTATTGTCCAGATTGGCCTTGTCATTGATGGAAATGATGACGGTCAGCACATCGCCGGGATTGGAAGCGCGCGGATCGCGGAAGAAGCTCGTCGAGCGCTTGTCCCACAGCGAATATTTCCGGTTTTCCGGCCGGTTCGGATATTGCGATGCATCGTCCATGCCGTAGGACGTGCCGATATCGGTCCTCACCGGCGACAGATCGGGCGTGCGGTTGACTTCCTGGATCGGGCTGGCGCAGCCGGAAAGACCGAGCACCGAGATTGCGGCGAGGAAACCCGCCTTGTTCAAAAGCCTGTTCATTGGATCCGGCCTGCCGCTGGCGCCCGAGATTTACCGACCGACTGCGCGCCGACGATGACGCGCGCCAGCTGCGCCGATTTCTCGGGCGGCATTTCGTTGAGGATCCCGCTTGATGTGCGCGGGTTGAGCTTGAGCAGAAGCGCCGCCGCGGCCTCGTCGCCGATGAGCGCAAGCTGCGCCGCCGCCGCGTCCGGCTTCATCTTGGAGATGATTTCGACCAGCGAGTCCTGAGCCTTCTCGATGAACTCGTTGCGCCGCTTCAGCCAGACCTCGTATTCCCTGCGCTTTTCCTCGAGATCCTTGACGCGCTGATCGACCTCCGCCCGCAGATCGGAAAGCTCCTTGGTCTGGATGGCGTAGCGCGCATCCGCAGCATTATCGCTGATATTGCTGCAATATTTTTGGATTTCCTCGATGCCGGCGGGCGCTTGTGGAACGATTCCTGCCGTTTCCTGCGCCAGCGGCATTGTCGTCGACAGCGCCAGGCACAGCGCCACCGCCGCCAGTTCCATGGCGAGCGAAGGCGACCTGAGGGAGGGGTTTCTATACCGCTTCATCATTGCACCACCAGTTCCGCATGCAACCCGCCGGATGTCTTGATCGCCTGCAGGATCGCGATGATCCCGGTCGGCTTCACCCCGATCTGGTTAAGCCCCTTGACGAGGTTCTCCAGATTGGTGCCGGAAAGCACGCCGATCTGCGACTGCTGTTCCTCCGCCGTGATATCGGTCGTCGGCTCCAGCGCCGTCACGCCATCGGAAAACGGCTCCGGCTGCGAGATGACAGGCGTCTCGGTGACGCGCACGGTCAGGCTGCCATGACTGATGGCGACCTTCGAGATGCGCACCTTGTCGCCGATCACGACCGTCCCGGTGCGCTCGTCGACCACGACCCGGGCAACCTCGTCGGTCGCCACCGGCAGCCCCTCGATCTCCGCCAGGAAACGGGCGGCCGTCACGTTCTTCGGCTTGCGCAGCCGGATCGACTTGGCGTCGCGTTCCTTCGCCACCGGCTGGCCATAACGGCGCTTGGCGAAGATGTTGATCGTATCGGTGACGCGGATGGCGGTGGTGAAATCGGGGTCGCGCAATTCGACGACCAACTCGCCTTCCCTGCCGAAATTGCCCTTCACCTCGCGCTCCACCAGCGCGCCGTTGGGAATGCGTCCGCTGGTCGGCACGCCTTGCGTCAGCGTTTCCGCCTGACCTTCGGCGGTGAAGCCGGAGACGATCATGTTGCCTTGCGCGACGGCATAGATTTCGCCGTCCGCCCCCGCCAGCGGCGTCATCACCAGCGTACCGCCCTGCAGCGACGTGGCGTCGCCCAGCGAAGAGACCGTCACGTCGATGCGCGACCCTGCCCCGGCGAAGGCGGGCAGGTTGGCAGTCACGATCACGGCCGCGGTATTCTTTGAGCGCGTCGCGCCGCTCGGCGCGCTGATGCCCAGATTGTCGAGCATGGCGCGCATGGACTGCTCGGTGAAGGGCGAATTGCGCAGGGAATCGCCAGATCCCTTCAGCCCGATGACGAGACCATAGCCGACCAGCTGGTTCTCGCGCACGCCCTGGATGGTGGCGATATCCTTCAGCCGGGCCACGACGCCGCCCTTGCCGAGATCGGAATAGGCCATTTTAGAAGGGCTGCCGCCCGAGCCAAGCCAATCCGCATCGGCCTTGGCGGCGGAATCGAAATCCCGGGCATTGCGCGCGGATTCGTCCGCCAGCAGTGGCGATACACCAACCAAAAGCGCGATAAAGGCGGTAGAGAGCCGCTTCACTGCATTCCCACCCGTATCCTGCCGTCGGCCATGACCGTCCCGGAGACGATCAGGCCGCTATCGACATTGCGTACCTTGATGAAATCGCCCGCCGACCCCGCCTGCAGCGGCGTTCCCATGGCAGTGATCATCAACCCGCCGGCGGTATAGACTAGAGGTGCGGGCACGCCGCGCTGCACCAGCGACGGTTCGCTCAGCGCATTGATAAGGATCGGCTTTCCCGGCAGGAGCGTGCGCCGCGCGATCTTCCCCGCCACCTGGTCCGGCGACAGCGCATATTGCTGCGCCGCTTCCGGGCGGATGGTGAAGGTCTTTTCCAGAAGCGCCGTATCGCCCACAACCTGACCCGGATAGATGACGGCCGACGGCACCACGAACGCGATCCGGTCCGCGTGGGCGGCGGATGCGCAGATAAATGCTGCAATGACCGCAGTTGCCGCCGTTCCGAGCCGAACCATTTTCCGCCGCACTTCCGCCAAAGCCATCTTTGCCCTCCTCAGCGCAGGTTTTTCGAAACGACAGCCGCCATTTCATCCGCCGCCTGGATGACCTTGGAGTTCATCTCATAGGCACGCTGCGCGGTGATGAGGTCGGTGATCTCCTTGACCGGATCGACGTTGGAAGCCTCGAGATAGCGCTGTGTCAAAGTGGCGAAGCCCGGATCGCCTGGAACGCCGACGATCGGCGCGCCAGAGGCTTCCGTCTCGCGGTAGAGATTGTTGCCGAGCGGTTCGAGCCCCGCCTCATTGGTGAAATTGGCGAGCGTCAGCTGGCCGAGGTCGACCTGCTGGATCTGGTCCTGGAGCTTGGCGAAGACCTGGCCGGATTCCGTGATCGTCACCTCCACCGCATCGGGCGGAATGGTGATCGCCGGCTCGACCGGATTTCCGTCGATGGTGACGAGCTGCCCGTCGGCGTTCTTGTTGAAGGCGCCGGACCGGGTGTAGAACGTTTCGCCTGTCGGGCTCTGGATCTGGAACCAGCCATTGCCGGTCAGCGCCACATCGAGCGGATTGCCGGTCTGGGTAAGGCTGCCCTGGATGTGCAGGTTGCGCACCGCCGCCGTCTGCACGCCGAGCCCGACCAGAGCGCCCTCCGGCACGATGTTCTGATTGGCGCGGCTTGGCACGCCGGCCGTGCGTTCCGCCTGATAGATCAGGTCGGAGAACTCGGCGCGCGCCCGCTTGAACCCGGTCGTATTGATATTGGCGATATTGTTGGCGATGACTTCCAGATTGAGCTGCTGGGCATTCATGCCGGTCGCGGCGATGGTGAGCGCTTTCATGATGTTTCCCGGAGATGGTGTTTCTGATCAGGCGACGCGCCCAGCCCGAATGCCTAGATCTGCATGCGGCTGATCTCGAGATAGGCCTGGACGATCTTGTCGCGGATGGCGATGGCGGTCTGGAGCGATTGCTCGGCCTCCATCACGGAGTTGACCACCTCGCGGGTCGGCACGTCGCCGGTCATGCTCGAGATAGACATCGCCTCGGCATTCTTCAGCTTGTCGGTCATCGATCCCGTCAGCTGCGACAGCACGTCGCCAAACGACGCTTCACCCACCGCGGGCTGAACGGCCGGCGGATTGGCCGGCGCAATGGTGATCCCGCTCGATCCCGTTTCGTTGACGCTTTCGGACAGCTTCGACAGGGCGTTACGGGTGGAAACACTCAACAAAGAATCGATCATCACGAGTTCCTCAAAAGGTCGATGGTCATGGCGATCATCTCGCGGGCCTGCTTGATCACTTGGAGATTGGCTTCATACGAACGGTTCGCCTCCCGCATGTCGGCCATTTCGACCACCATGTTGACATTGGGATATTTGACGTAGCCCCTTGCGTCCGCCGCGGGGTGGCTCGGATCATATTCCTCGACGAAGGGCGAGGAATCGGTGCCGACCTCGGCGACTCGCACCTCCTGCGTGCCCGTGCTGCGCTCGAGTTCCGTCCGGAAGGAGACGGTCTTGCGCCGGTACGGATCGGCGTCGGGCGTCTTACCGGTCGACTGGGCATTCGCCATATTCTCGGCGACGATGCGCAACCGGGTGGATTGCGCGTCGAGGCCCGATGCCGCCACCTTCAACGCGCTGATGATCGGATCGGCCATGGCTTAGCCCTTCACCGTGGCCAGCATCATGCGGTGAAACGCCTTGACGATGCTGGTGTTGAGAGAGAAATCGCGGTTCACTTCGCCGGCCTTCATCATTTCCTGCTCGATGCTGACGGTGTTGCCGGAATGGGTCGTCTCGGCCACATCCCTCTGGCGCATCTGGATGGCGGTGATCCCGGTCGCGTCGACTTCCAGATGGTGCGGGTCGGTCGCCGCCATGCTGAGCTGCGTCTTTTCCAGGACATCGCTGAACGGATCCACGTCCCGTGCCTTGAAGCCCGGCGTATTGGCATTCGCCACATTGCTCGAAATCGCTGCCTCCTTCACGGAAAGCCACTGCGCCTGCCGCGAAGCGAGATCGAAGAGATGAATCGGCCCCATGATTCTGAATCTTCCGCCTGTTACCCCGTTTATGGTTTGTTAACCTACGCCCCGAATCTTGCGCGAGACTTGTGGCCGAGCCTGATCCTGAGCTGCGGGCGCAACGAGTCCCGAAGGACGAGGGCGCATGGAGGCGCCCCCAAGTCCTACTGCGTCTGCTCGATCACATCGCCGGTGGAGGTCTTGAGCTGCCATGTGCCGGCTCCTTCGCTGCGGCTGACCGCGACGAGCGTGCTGCCATCGGGCAGCAGCGAGCCCTTTTCCACGAACCAGTAGCCGGTGCTGTCCTCGATCATCGCCATGCCGCCGACCACCTCGCGCAGCAGGAACACCGGCTTTGCCGGGAAAGGCTGTTTTTCGGGCGAGGTTTCGTCTGCGCCGGGCGTACGCGGCTGTCCCTTGCCGTTCGACATGGTGGCCCCTGTCGGATTGGGATCGAGTTCCGGCTTCGCGGCGGCGGTCTCGGACGGCGCGAACGGGTTCATCCGGCGAAAGACCGTCTGGTTCGACCTGTCCAGCGGATCGCGGACATCCTTCTGCGCGGCGCTTTGCGGCGGTGTCGGATCGCTGCGTTCCAGATAGACGATGAAGGGCAGCATGGCGCAGCCCGCGGCGAGCGCCACGCCTGCTGCCTTCAGATAGCCATCGATCTTCTTTGCCGGTGCGACCGGCCAGGGCGCCGATTCGGCAACCGGCAGAACGTTCTTCTTTTCTTCGCGGCTCATGCGCTCTCCTTGCCGCGCAGCGCGGCAGCAAGATCATTGTAGGGATCGGTCGAAACGGGCGTATCGGGCGTCTGCTGCATGGCTTCGTAGATCTTCGGCACAAGCGTCACCGCCTGATCGAGGAAAGCATCATTGCCGGGCTGATAGGCACCGATGGCGCGGAGATCGCGCGTCTCCTCGAAACGGGCGATCAGCCCACGCAATTGCGTGACGAGCTTCTTCTGCTCGGACGTCCAGCCATGTTGGGCAAGGCGCGAAACCGAGGCTGGGATATCCACCGCCGGAAAGCGGCCCTGCGCCGCGATGCCACGCTCCAGCACGATGTGGCCGTCGAGCGTGCCGCGTATGGCATCCGAGACTGGATCGTTATGGTCGTCGCCATCGACGAGCACCGAATAGATGCCCGTGATCGTGCCGCCACCTTCCCCGCCCGGCCCGGCCCGTTCGAGGAGGCGCGGAAGCTGGCTGAAGACACCGGGCGGATAGCCGCGCGAGACGGGCGGTTCTTCCGCCGCGATCGCGACTTCACGCGCGGCATGCGCAAAGCGCGTCACCGAATCGACGATCAGAAGAACGTTCTCGCCCCCGTCGCGGAAATATTCGGCGATCGCCGTGGCGGTGTTGGGCGCGAGCCGGCGCATCATCGGGCTCTCGTCGCTGGTGGCGACCACCGTGACAGTCTTTTCAAGCTTGCCCGCCATGGTGTCTTCGAGCATGTCGCGCACTTCGCGTCCGCGCTCCCCCGTCAGCGCCAGCACCACGGTGTCGAAATCCGCGGCCTTCGTCATCATGGCGAGCAGCGTCGATTTCCCCACGCCCGATCCGGCGAAGATGCCCAGGCGCTGGCCGAAGCACATCGGCGTGAAGATATCGATGACATTGACGCCGGTGCGCAATGCCTTGGCTACTCGCGCACGCTGCATCGCGGCTGGCGGCGGGCGGTCCGGCGGCATCTGCTCGCCACCAGGCACGAGCGGTCCCTTGCCGTCGAGCGGTGAGCAAAGCGCGTCGATGACCCTGCCCTTCCATTCCAGCGAAGGCGCGATGCGCAATGTACCGTCGGGAAAGACCGGCGCGCCAAGCACCGGCACCGCGCGATCGTCGAACGGCTTCACCAGCACGTGGTTTTCGGCAACGCGGATCACCTCACCGCGATGCAGCCTGTCGCCGCAGCGCATGAGCACGCCATCGCCGAGCTTTGCCGAATGCGACATGCCGCGCACCGCGATCACCGAACGCGAGACATCGCGGACCGTGCCGCCGATGCCGGTAAGCGGCGAAGGCGCGGCGCATTCGCGGCGGACAAAGGCCGCCAGCCGCTCCAGCGGCAGGCGAGCCGTCGAGGCGAGTACGTCGGTGTCGATTGCCATCACGCCTTCGAGCCGAGCGTCTTGACCGCTTCAGTAAGCGTGTTTTCCTGCTGGCGAAGGAGCGCATCCACCTGTTCGAAGGCACGGCTGACGCTGATCAGCCGCGTCATTTCTGTCACTCCGTCGACATTGGAGCCCTCGATCGCCCCCTGGACCACGCCGACGCCGGCATCATCGATCACCGGCTGCGCCGGGACATCCGGGATGACGGCGGAATTCCCGGCATAGGTGAGGTTCGCATCGGGCGCGATCGAGAAGAGGCCGATGCCGCCCACCTGGGCGCCGTTCTGGTAGATCGCGCCGTCAGAAGAGATTTTCGGCGCTCCCCCATTGGGATTGATGACGATGGGCTGGCCACCCGGATCGAGGACCGGGTGGCCCATGACGGAGACGAGCTCACCATCGGGCGTCATCCGCATCCGCCCGTCGCGCGTATAGACCTGCCCCTGCGGCGTGGCGAGCGACAGCCAGGCATCG
Source organism: Mesorhizobium sp. RMAD-H1 (assembly GCF_014191375.1). GTDB lineage: Bacteria > Pseudomonadota > Alphaproteobacteria > Rhizobiales > Rhizobiaceae > Paramesorhizobium. The sequence goes on along the minus strand of NZ_JACHWN010000009.1, from coordinate 224,095 downwards.
CCCTTCACCGCGACGTCGAGCGGATTATCCGTCTGGATGACCGGCCCCGGCTCAGTGCGGATATAGCTCTTTCCAGCCGAAGCGAAATGAACATCGTCGCTCGCCTTCATAGAGACGAGCGTATCGAATTTCGTGCCCTCGCCGCGAAATCCGGGCGTCGACATGTTGGCGACATTGTTGGCGATGGCGTCGAGCCGGCGCTCCAGCGTTATCTGCGAGGAAAGCCCGACATAGATGGAATTCTGCATGGATCGATCACCTGCCGCCGAGTTTGAAGGATTGAAGCGTCGTCAGGATATCGGTGGAGATCCCCACCGAGGACGTACCGCCCAGAAGCAGCGAGGCGATCGAGGATGCGCTGCCCGCTGAGGGGTTGTTTATCTCGTACATCGCGGTGAAGCGGGTCAGGAATTTCGACAGCTCTTCCGGATCCGAAAGCGACGCTATGTCGAGACGCTCCTCGATCATCGCCGCCTGCCTGTCGATATTGGCTTGAGAAACCGAGGCCGGTATGCCGAGCGCCGTCTGCACCACCTGGAGCAGCGCCTTGTCGCCGAGGATTTCATAGGCGTTGGTGAGTTTCGGTGCCTTGCGCTGGAAATAGAGCGCAAGGCGCACGCCCTCATTCTGTTCGCCCGCCTCCTCCTCAAGCGTCTGGCGGGTATATTTGTCCACGACGCCCTGCTTCGCCTCGGTGGATGCGGTCGTCTTGTCGCCCAGCTCCACGAAATTGAAGGCGGTGGCGAATTCCTTGTAGCGCTTGTCCACCAGCGTGTTGGCCATGCTGTCGCTATCCTTCACGCCCTCGGTCAGGACCTTGCGGATGAAGGCCTTGGCATAGGCCATATCCTCCAGCCCATAGGCCTTCATGGCGTAGCGGTAGAGGCGGTCGTCGGCCATGAAATCGTCGATCGATTTCACCTTTTCGATATTCTCGAGATAATAAGCCGTCTCCCGCTCGACCAGCGGTTCCTGTGATACGCGCGCCAGCGATCGCGTCATGTTGGACGCGATCAGGCGATAGCTCGTCATTGTGTCGACCATGCCGCTGCCCTCGAATAGCCCCTTCAATCGATGGCAGCATTTGTCGCCCGGGAAGCTTGCCCGAAGCTGGCCAGACCGATGCAAGCTTCGCGCAAGCCGCCCGCTCTATTGCTGCGATGGAATATATATTCGCAGGAGAAGCGTGCTTTGGGCATTATCATCGGCCTCGTCGTCACCCTCGGCTGCATGCTTGGCGGCTTCATCGCCATGGGCGGCCATGTCAGCGTTCTCATCCAGCCGTGGGAATTCGTTATCATCCTGGGTGCCGCGCTTGGTACGTTCCTCGTCGCCAACCCCTTTTCCACGGTCAAGGATACCGGCCGCGCCTGCATGGAGGCCTTCACCAACGCCGTGCCGAAGCAGCGCGATTATCTGGATATTCTCGGCGTTCTCTACAGCCTGATGCGCGAGTTGCGCTCAAAATCGCGCAATGAAGTCGAAGTTCATGTCGATAATCCGCAGGAATCACCCATATTCCAGGCATTTCCCAGCGTTCTGAAGAACCAGGAACTGACCAACTTCATCTGTGACTATTGCCGCCTCATCATCATCGGCAATGCCCGCTCGCACGAGATCGAGGCCCTGATGGATGAGGAAATCCAGACCATCTCCCGCGACAAGCTGAAGTCCTACAACGCCATGGTCGCCGTCTCGGAAGGCCTGCCCGCGCTCGGCATCGTCGCCGCCGTGCTCGGCGTCATCAAGGCCATGGGCGCGCTCGACCAGTCGCCGGAGGTGCTGGGCCACCTGATCGGCGCCGCGCTCGTGGGCACCTTCGCCGGCATCTTCTTCTCCTATGCCGTGTTCGCCCCCATCGCCACCAAGATCAAGACCACCCGCGAGAAGAAGAACCGGCTCTACATCGTCGTCAAGCAGACCCTGCTGGCCTATATGAACGGCGCGCTGCCGCAGATCGCCCTCGAATACGGACGCAAGACGATTTCCTCCTACGACCGCCCGTCGATCGACGTGGTCGAGCAGGAAACGCTGACCAGTGTCCCCGCACAGCAGGCGGCGTGAAATGACCGCCTTCTCCCGGGACAGGAAGCCCGACGTTCTGGCCGACAGCATCCTGCGCGCCGCCGGAATCTCGGTGGACGATCTGAAATCGCTCGGCCATGTCTTCAGGGATGCGGCCGTCACCTTCTCGGCCCGTTTGAAGGAACTCACTCCCGTTGCCGTCGAGACAGAGGTCTCCGGCATGGAGACCGTCGAAAAGGCGCGGATCGCGGCACTGTTTCCCGCCGACGGCATGATCGTTCCCGTCAAGGTCGACCGGTGGGGCAGCACCATCCACATGGTCGCCGACCGGGCATTCATCTTTTCGGGACTGGAAGCCCTGTTCGGGGCGGGCGCGAATTTCGGCGGTTATGACGCCGCCAGGGCCTTCACCAGTGTTGAACGCAAGGTCGCGGGCACGCTTTTCACGCATATGGCGGCCGCCCTCGATCATGTCTTCGCGAGCGGAGACCGGCAGATGTTCAGCATCGGCGAACCACTGGAGACGGGTGAGTTCGATGTGGAGAAGATGGACCAGTCGCGCCTTTTTGCGTGCGGCCTCACCATCCGCGCGGCAGGCAAGACGGGAACCGTCCGTCTCCTGATGCCGCGCACCTGCCATCGCCCGATGCAGGACGCAATTGCCCAGCTGCTGCGCCGCCCGTCGGCCCATTCGGATCCGGCATGGGCGAAGAAGATCAGGCTTGAAGTAAGCCGCGCCAGGGTCGGCATCGAGGCCTATATCAACCAGGGCACGATGACGCTCGGCGAGATCGCGCAGCTTCAGCCCGGGCAGGTGCTGAAGCTGCCCGCGGACGCCATCGAGCAGGTGCGCCTGCGCAGCGGCAATCAGGCGCTTTTCAAATGCACGCTCGGCAAGGCAGGCATCAATTTCACCGTGCGGATCAGCGATCCGGTCAGCGAAGAAGAGGATCTTATCGATGAACTTGCTGCTGGTTAATGCGATTTCGGCGATATTGTCGCTCGTTTCGATCGGCATTGTCGTCGTGGCGCTCCGCAGGGCGGCAGAGATGATCCGTCTGGGCAGGTCCATGGCCGAACAGATCGCCGCATCTTCCGCCAATCTGGAGCGGGCGCTCACCGCCCTCCAGGCCGAGCACGACGAGCTGCGCGACGAAAACAGGAAACTCGATGCACGTCTAGAGGAATCCGCCAAGGCGCGGCGCGACATCGCCCGTTCGGTCGATCTGATGGAGCGCATCCGCACCGAGCTGCAGGGCGACATCCGCGCACTGCGTGCCACGGTCGCCGCGCGCGACACCGCAGCGGCCGCAGCGCCACAACAGCCGCTTGCCGCCACGGCGCCGGCACAGACCCCCAACCAGGCAAAGCCGTCGAAACTGCCGGTCTTCGTGCGGCGTTCCGTGGCGAGCGCCTCCGTGACAAATAACGTTAACGCCTACTCCTGATCGTGCAGGCAAAGGAAAGATGATGGACAAGGAACTCGACGAAGCGATCGAAGCGCTGAAAAGCGACGAGCCGCGCCCCGGCCGCCCGACGGGCACGGGACAGAGCGGCCAGACTGGGAGCGGAAAACCCAATCTGGACCTGATCATGGGCATTCCGGTGGACGTGCAGGTGGTGCTGGGCGGCACCAGCATGCCCGTCGCCAATCTGATGAAGCTCGGCCGCGGTGCGGTCGTCACTCTCGACAAGCAGATCGGCGATCCTGTCGATATCGTGGTCAACGGCCGGGTCGTTGCGCGGGGCGAGGTGATCGTGCTGGAAGATGATTCCTCGCGCTTCGGCGTCAGTCTGACCGAAGTCATCGGCAAATAAGCATGTACGAGAAAGAGACGCGAGACGCAGACGAGGAAGAGGCGCGGGGCATCGAGGCGCTGTCCGGCCCGCAGAAGGCCGCGGCCCTTCTGGTCGCGATCGGGCGGCCTGCCGCGGCGCGTCTCCTCAAGCATTTTCAGCCGGACGATCTGCGCCTGCTCGCAACCCATGCCCGCCGGCTCGACCCGATATCGCCCGCCGATTTCGAGGAACTGGTCAAGGAATTCGAGGATGCCTTCGCCGATGGCGCAGCACTCTCGGAAGCCGGCCTGCGCTTCGAAGGGCTTCTGCGGGAAGCGCTGCCGCAGGAAGAGGTCGAGGCGCTGTTCGACGACCGTCCGAGACAGATGCTGGTGCAGGAATCGGTGTGGGACCAGCTGACCCGCCTGCCGATCGAGACCCTGCAGGCCTATCTCGCCGAACAGCACCCGCAGGTCATCGCCTACATCATCTCCAAGCTGCCGTCCGATATCGCCGCACGCCTTTTCATCGGCCTGCCGGGCAATCTGCGCAGCCTCGTCGTCCAGCGCACGCTCCATATCCGGACCGTGACACCGGCCGTATCCGAGATGCTCGAGGACGTTCTGCGGCGCGAGGTGACCGGCAAGACCGACAAGGGCGCGAGCCAGGCCAACCATGGCCAGATCGCCAATATCCTGAACCAGCTTGACAAGGTCGAGATCGACGACATGCTCGACAGCCTGTCGGACCTCAATTCCGACGACCTGGCGCGGATCAAGGCGAAGCTCTTCACCTTCGAGGATATCGTCCGGCTTTCGCAGCGCGCGCGCCTGCTCCTCTTCGATGACATCCAGACGGAGCAGATCACCACGGCCTTGCGCGGTGCCGATCCGAAGCTGCAGGAGCTGGTGCTCTCCTCGCTTTCAGCGCGCGGGCGGCGCATGGTGGAGACCGAACTTGCCGCCGGGCAGGGAAACACGACGGCGCAGAATATCGCCGATGCCCGCCGCGCCATCGCCCGCACGGCGATCGCGCTCTCCGAGCGGGGCCTGATCGATCTCGAAGCGGAGGGCGCGGCCGCCTGACCGGCGGTCGAGCCCGTTCGGCCGCTGCATCATGTCCGAAGCTCCCGATAAAGAAAGCAAGACGGAAGAGGCCACCGAGCAGAAGATCCGCGATGCCGTCGAGAAGGGCAACCTGCCCTTTTCCAAGGAGGCGCCGATTCTCGCATCGGTCATTGCCTTTCTTCTGATCGCCGTGTTCATCGCCACGCCTAGTACCGCGAAGCTTGCCGCCTTCCTGGCCGAGCTGATCGATCGTCCCGAAGACTGGCTTCTCAACAGCAGCGAGGATGTCGGACAGCTCTTCCAGGTTCTGGCCATTGCCGTCGGCAGTGCCCTCCTGCCGATATTGGTGATCATACCGGTCGCCGGCATAGCCGCTTCCGCGCTCCAGAATGCGCCGCGCCTGGTCGGCGAGCGCATCCGGCCGCAATGGTCGCGCATTTCACCGGCCAAGGGCTGGACGCGCATTTTCGGGCGGGCCGGTCAGGTCGAGTTCCTGAAATCCCTGTTCAAGCTTTCCGCCGCCAGCCTGGTGGTCTTCTTCGTCTTCTTCAAGAGCAATGCGCTCTTTACCGATGCCGTCGCCAGCGATCCACGCGCACTTCCCGAATTCATCCGGCAGAACGTCATCCAGCTGCTCGCCGCCAACGCCGTCGCCATCACCTTTCTCGCCGGCTTCGATCTCGCCTGGTCACGCATCCACTGGCGGAGCGAATTGCGCATGACCAGACAGGAGGTCAAGGACGAGCACAAGCAGTCGGAAGGCGACCCGCTGGTGAAATCGCGTCTGCGCTCGCTCGGGCGCGACAGGGCGCGCCGGCGCATGATCGCAGCGGTGCCGACCGCCACCCTCGTCGTCGCCAATCCGACACATTTCTCTGTAGCACTGCGCTACCGTCCCGCGCAGGATTCCGCACCGGTCGTCGTGGCCAAGGGGCAGGACCTGATCGCGCTGAAAATCCGCGAGATTGCCGAGGCAAACAACATTCCCGTTTTCGAGGATGTTCTACTTGCAAGATCACTGTATAAGCAGATACAAGTAGACCAGGTGATTGCACCGGAGTTTTATAAAGCAGTTGCCGAGCTTATACAGTTCATCAATTCGCGACAGAAACACCACGCATGATATGAGGAAAGAAAAACAAGAATAAAATAGGCAAGTTTATCAGGAAAAGACCAGACATCCCCTGAGTCATCGGTCGTAAAGCGGTGAAAGCATGAGAAGCACGCAATATTCCCTGACACGCGAATCCATCATCGCCGAGCACATGCGCGAGGTCATCCGCGATCTCCGGCTTGTCGACGTCGCCGATTATATGGCGTTCATACGTTGCGAGCTTTTCGCCAATATCGCCGATATCGTCAATTCAGCGACCGAGCTGCACTTCTATCCGCAGACCCTGCAATTCGGCCATGGCGGCGAATACGAACTGGACTGGAACCGCCTGCCCCGCGTCACGCTCGACATGGAGTTTCGCAACAGGGGCGTCTATGCCTATTTCCGCGTCATGATCGATGCCGAAGGCTCGCAGATCGACCTCAACCACATCACCTTCGATCAGGCGAGCGAAAACCCGGCCAGCAACACCGAGCGTCTCGCGGCCGCCTTCGACGATGCGCGTATCCCCGGATCACCGAGACAGGCGGCAGGCTGAAACCGGCTTGAGACCGTCGCCTGCCGTCTATTGCGATATCAGGACTGGAGATGCGTCGAATCCGGCATGTCGATGATGCCGAGCGACAACGCCGTCGCCACCGCCGATGTCCGGTTTGAGCAGCCGAGCTTGATCTTGGCGTTCTGCAGATAGGTCACCACCGTCCAGCGGGCGATGTTGAGGATCTCTGCGATCTCGCCGTCCGTCTTGCCGCTGGCAGCCCAGCGCAGGCAATCGATCTCGCGCCGGGTGAGCAGGCTTGCGGCAGCCGCACTGGCCCCGCCTTCCTTGCTTCCATAGAGCGAGTTGTGGATCAGGCCCGATGCACTCACGAGACGCGGGCGCATCTTTTCGATGAACTTCTGCCTGTCGGCATCACCAATATCGAAGGTGAACAAGGTGGAGCCGGGGAATCCGTGCGCGTTGGTTGTACCTACGGCAATGAAGAGATTGCCCAGGCCATGCTTCTGTCCGTCTCGAATGAACTCCTTCACTTCCGGACAATCTTCCGCATCCAACTCGAGATCACGGACGGTGCCGGCGGCATCGCTGCGTAAAAGCGGCGAGTCGTCCTGCACCATGGGGTCGACACTGAAATAATTTTTTGCAGAATATCTTAGTATCCAACTTGTGGGAAACGTCATGACGACAGACAGGTCGGACGGATTGCTCCGAACCGTCTCGTCAAGCCTTGTACGCGAAACATGCGAAATATGCTGACAGCCTATTTCATCACGAACACGGCAAAGCAGTTCCAACGTGCCACTCTTGGAAGAAGCGCCGAAAAAGCCCTTCTTGAAGTTGGGAAAATGCACAAGATCGAGGCTCATTGTACGTCCTTAGCCATTGAAAGACCGCTAGAAATATGAGCGGTCATCTTTCACAAGCCGTTTCATAAACGGCATCGCGTCTATAAGCGAGTCGAATATTCGACATAGCTACAAGACGCGCAACTGGCGCAAAAAGGAACTAGCGTTACAAGCGGATTCAACAACTTCCGTAGCTTTATGCACAAAATACAACGGAGTTTGTCACGCGATCGAACCCAAACCGCCAGCGCTAGTTGCAGGAGATTGTAAAATCCTCATTTTCCGCAGCTTTTTCAATTTTATCCCGCTGCGGCCCATAGGCAATGAAAAAGAGGTTAACCGCCGATATCACGTTCTTGCGGATCTGCTCGGGACCGGGCTCCTCGGGCATGGCGCCGAACAGGCGCTGGCGGTAGATGCCGGCCAGAAACAGTTCCGACAGCTGATGGGCGGCGAGCTCCGTATCGGGAATCGCCAGATGCCCCCCCGCAACCTGCTCGTCAAGGAATTTCTTGAACAGCGCCTTTCCGCGCTTCGGGCCCCGTTCGTAGAAACGCGCGCCCACTTCCGGCATGCGCTCGGCAACGCCGATCACGATACGCTGCGCGCGGATAACCGGTTCCGAGGTGATCAGCGTCACGAGCGCGATGCCGAACTTGATCAGCGCCTCGCGGCCGGACAGCCCGTGTTCGATATCCGCCATGAGGCCGGCGAACATGGAAGCGCGGCTTTCATCGCACAGCGCCTCGAACAGCTCTTCCTTGCTGTTGAAATAGACATAGATCGTGCCCTTGGAGACACCAGCCTCGCGCGTTATGTCGTTCATGCTGGCGGCGTCGAAGCCCATGCGCATGAAAACCCGGCGCGCGCCTTCCAGGATCTGCATGCGTTTTGCCGGATCCTGGCCTGCGCCGAGCCTGTGCTGGCGCGGGCAAACGGATTCATTTTCCTCCCCGACTTTCTCGGTGAGGTTCGGCCCGGCTTTATTTTCGCAATTCATTCCTTCACTCTTCACAATTTTCGAACCAAACGGTTCGATGCCTCTTGATATGGGGCCTGCTCTGATCTAAGTCAACATCGAACCGATCGGTTCATTGTCGATGAGACCTATAGAAAGTCATCGTTCTCATGTCAGTATCGAGATCCGCTTCAAAGGCCGACGAGAGCGGCGAGGTTCGCCCGTTTCCTGGAGCCAAGCAGGGGCAGCACGCAGATGGGGCCGCCCGCCAGGAGCCGGTTCATGCCGAGCAGCCGGCGCCGAAGGAGTATCCGCAGGCGTCCCCCGCCGCGCAACCGCAGATCGGCGGGGACGGCGACAGATCATCGAAGTCGGGCGGAAAGAAGGGGATCGGCAGGCGGGTCGTTCTCCCGTTGCTGCTTGCCGCCGTGCTCGCCGGCGGCGGCTGGTACGGATATGATTATTGGACCGAAGGCCGGTTTCTGGTGACCACCGACGACGCCTACGTACAGGGTGATATCGCCGCCTTGTCGCCGAAGGTGACCGGCTATATCGAGAAGGTCCCGGTTGCCAACCAGCTGGTCAAGGCGGGAGACGTGCTCTTTCAGCTCGACGACGGCGATTATCGCATCGCAAAAGAGGAAGCCGAAGCCAGGATCGCAACCCAGCACGAGACGCTGGCGAGCATCGCCGCCCAGATCAAGGCGGCCGAGGCGTCGCTCCAGCAGGCCCAGGCGGCAAAGCTCGCCGCAGAAGCGGTGGCGACCAATGCCAAGGCCACGATGCAGCGGGCACAGCAGCTGCATAACACGCGATTTGCCTCCCAGTCGGATCTCGACACCGCCACGTCGGCCCTCAATCAGGCCAACGCCAATCTGGCTGGTTCCGAAGCACAGATCGCGGCGGCCAATGCCAATATCGGCGTGCTGCAGGCGCAATATAAAGAGGCCGAAAGCAGCCTGCGCTCGCTTGAGCTCGCCCGCGACAAGGCGGATCGCGATCTCTCCTTCACCACGATCCGCGCGCCCTTCGACGGCGTCGTCGGCAATCTTTCAGGCAAGCTCGGCGATCTCGTCAGTGCCGGCCAGAGGATAGCGGCGCTCGTCCCCGTCGATCACCTCTATATCGACGCCAATTACAAGGAAACACAGCTTGCCGGCATCAAGCCGGGCGAGAAGGTGCGCATTTCCGTCGACGCGCTGGACGGCGAGACATTCGAGGGCACCGTGGCCTCGATAGCCCCGGCCTCCGGCTCGGTTTTCTCGCTGCTGCCGCCGGAAAACGCCACGGGCAACTTCACCAAGGTCGTCCAGCGCGTTCCGGTCCGCATTTCCATTCCGCCCGAGGCGCTTGCCACCGGCAAGTTCCGCGCCGGCCTCAGCGTCATCGTCAGTGTCGATACCCGCACCGCGCCTGACGAAAGCAAGGTGGCGGCGAAATAAGGCAGCCGCTCCAGCGGCCGGATTCAATGGAATAAGCCGTCATGGCCACGACGACCACAGCCGACATGCCGGCGCCCCAGGCGCCTGCCGACGATCGCATCGATCCGAAAAAGGCCATTGCCTTCCTGGCGATGGTCTTCGGCATGTTCATGGCCATTCTGGACATCCAGATCGTTTCGGCTTCGCTCGAGGAGATCCAGGCGGGGCTGAGCGCGAGTTCCGACGAGATATCCTGGGTTCAGACTTCCTATCTGATCGCGGAAGTCATCATGATCCCGCTTTCCGGTTTTCTCGGACGGCTCCTGTCGACACGCGTGCTGTTTACCGTCTCGGCCGCGGGCTTCACCCTTGCCAGCGTACTCTGCGCGACCGCGACCAGCATCGACCAGATGATCGTATACCGCGCGATACAGGGCTTTATCGGCGGCGGCATGATCCCGAGCGTGTTTGCGGCCGCATTCACCATCTTTCCACCCTCGAAGCGCTCCATCGTCTCGCCGATGATCGGCCTCGTCGCCACGCTCGCCCCGACCATAGGCCCGACTGTGGGCGGCTACCTCAGCAATGTCTTTTCCTGGCACTGGCTGTTTCTGGTCAATGTCGGCCCCGGCATTCTCGTGACGATCGCCGCATGGAACCTCATCGATTTCGATGAAGGCGACAGCTCGCTCCTCAGCAAGTTCGACTGGTGGGGCCTGGCCGGCATGGCCGCCTTCCTCGGTTCGCTCGAATTCGTCCTGGAGGAAGGGCCGCGCAACGACTGGCTGCAGGATGAGACGATCCTGCTCTTCAGCATCGTCCTCGCCGTTGGCGCGATCGTCTTCTTCTATCGCGTCTTTACCGCCGAGGAGCCGATCGTCGATCTGCGCGCCTTCAGCAATATCAATTTCGCCTTCGGCTCGCTCTTCTCTTTCGTCATGGGCGTCGGCCTTTATGGCCTGACTTATCTTTATCCGCTCTATCTCGGCCAGATCCGCGGCTATGACGCGCTGATGATCGGCGAGGCCCTGTTCGTCAGCGGTCTCGCCATGTTCATGACCGCGCCGGTTGCGGGCTTCCTCTCCAATCGCATGGACCCGCGCCTGATGATGATGATCGGCTTTCTCGGCTTCGCCGCGGGCACATGGACGATGACGGGGCTGACGGCCGACTGGGATTTCCACGAGCTGCTGCTGCCGCAGATCCTGCGCGGCTGCTCGCTCATGCTCTGCATGGTGCCGATCAACAATCTGGCGCTCGGCACGCTCCCGCCCTCGCGCCTGAAGAATGCCTCGGGCCTGTTCAACCTGACGCGCAATCTCGGCGGTGCCGTCGGCCTCGCCGTCATCAACACCGTCCTGACCGATCGCGCCGACATGCACTATGCCCGCCTGGCGGAACATGTCAGCTGGGGCAATCGCGAAGCCGAGGACATGCTCGCCAGCATGGCGGCCAGGTTCAACGCCAGCGGCATCGACGGCAGCACCGCCGCTCTGGCCAGGATGTCCGCCATGGTCCGCCAGCAGGCGACGCTCATGTCCTTCATCGACGTGTTCTTCATCCTGACGCTGCTGTTTGCATCCCTGGCGGTCTTCGCCGTTCTCCTGCGCAAGCCGGGCAAGGCGGCGGGCGGCGGCGGGGGCCATTAGCTGGCAGCCGCATGCGGCTGCGCCGCGCCCAAGAAATTGGGACGGGTTTGGCGATCGATACGCGCCAAGAAGCGTCTGTCACTGCGTCACAGATCTGAAATATTTCTGTCATAAGCCGTGATTTATCAAAACGGATCAATTGCTAAGCCCCTGGAAAAGTGGTTCACTTCCTGCCGTTGCGAAATCCTGCACCGGCAGCGACTGTCATCCAATTGTCATTCGATGAGACTATCGGGAGGGCGCGGATGCTGAAATCGAGCCAAAGGCGTTCGCCGTTCCAAACAGGGGAGTTATTTATGCTTGGGTATTCAGCACGGTTGCTGTCTCTATCGACCGCTCTCGCCATTGTAGGTGCCAACGTCGCTGCTGCGGAGCCATCCGCCGAGCTTATCGCCGCCGCCAAGGCCGAGGGTCAGCTGACGACCATCGCGCTGCCGCACGACTGGTGCGGTTATGGCGAGCTGATCGCCGGCTTCAAGAAGAAATACGGCATCGAGATCAATGAGCTCAATCCCGATGCGGGTTCGGGCGACGAGATCGAGGCGATCAAGGCCAACAAGGACAACAAGGGTCCGCAGGCGCCCGATGTCATCGACGTCGGCTTCTCGTTCGGCCCCTCCGCCAAGGCTGAAGGCCTGACGCAGCCTTATAAAGTCTCTACCTGGGATTCGATCCCTGACAGCGCCAAGGATCCCGAAGGCCACTGGTATGGGGATTATTACGGTGTGCTCGCGTTCGAGGTGAACAAGGACATCATCCAGAACGTGCCGCAGGACTGGTCTGACCTGCTGAAGGACGAATACAAGAACTCGGTAGCGCTGGCAGGCGATCCGCGCGCTTCGAACCAGGCTATTCTCGGCGTCTATGCCGCCGGTCTCTCCACCGGTGCGGAAGCCGGGGCCAAAGCTGGCGAAGCCGGCCTCGATTTCTTCAAGCAGCTCAATGCCAAGGGTAATTTCGTGCCGGTTATCGGCAAGGCCGCATCCCTGGCCCAGGGTTCCACGCCCATCCTGATCCGCTGGGACTACAACGCCCTTGCCGACCGCGACACGCTGAACGGCAATCCCGAGGTCGAGGTCGTTGTTCCCAAATCCGGCGTCGTCGCCGGCGTCTATGTCCAGGCGATCAGCGCCTATGCGCCGCATCCCAACGCCGCCAAGCTGTGGATGGAATATCTCTATTCCGACGAAGGCCAGCTCGGCTGGCTGAAGGGCTATTGCCATCCGATCCGCTTCAACGACCTCGTCAAGAACGGCAAGGTTCCGCAGGAACTCCTCGACAAGCTGCCTCCGGCGGAAGCCTATGAGAAGGCGGTCTTCCCGACGCTCGGCGACCAGAAGGCGTCCAATGAAGTGATCACGAAGTCCTGGGACAGCGTCGTCGGCGCAAACGTCCAGTAAGAAGCCTTTTCCGGCAGGCAGCCTGTTCCAGGACGGGCCGCCTGCCGGAGGAGCATGATTGCCCATGAGCAGCATCCCGGACGCGTCCCCGACCACCTTCACGCCATCGCTTGCGCGGCGCCTGCCGCTCGAATGGCTGGGCGTGGTGCCCTTCTTCCTCTTCGCCATCATGTTCCTGATATGGCCGACGCTGTTTCTGATCGTCGGCGCCTTCCAGGACCAGGCCGGCAATTTCACATTCCAGAACATTGTCGATCTCTTTCAGCCGTCGATACTCAGCGCCTACTGGATTTCGATCCGCATCAGCCTCGCCTCGGCGCTCGGCGGCGCTCTCATCGGCTTTTTCCTGGCCTGGGCGATCGTGCTCGGCGGCCTTCCTTCCTGGCTCCGGCCGACGGTCCTGACCTTTTCCGGCGTGGCATCCAATTTCGCCGGCGTTCCCCTCGCCTTTGCCTTTCTCGCGACACTCGGCCGCACCGGCCTCGTCACCGTGCTGCTCAGCAAATATCTGGGCTTCAATCTCTATTCGACCGGCTTCAATCTCCTGAGCTTTCTCGGTCTGACGCTCACTTATCTCTTCTTCCAGATACCGCTGATGGTGCTGATCCTCACGCCCGCACTCGACGGCTTGAAGAAGGAATGGCGTGAAGCCGCCTCCATCCTCGGCGCCACCTCCCTGCAATATTGGCGCATGGTGGCGCTTCCCATCTTGTGGCCGAGCCTGCTCGGCACCACCCTGCTGCTTTTCGCAAACGCCTTCGGCGCGATCGCCACCGCCTATGCGCTGACGGGTTCGTCGCTCAACATCGTGCCCATTCTGCTTTACGCACAGATCCGCGGCGACGTTCTGCACAATGAGCATCTCGGCTATGCGCTGGCGCTCGGCATGATCGTCATCACGGGTGCTTCCAACGTGCTCTATATCTGGCTGCGGATGCGCGCGGAAAGGTGGCTGAAATGAAGCCCGAACGCATCGGAGCATGGATCGCCTTCGCCATCGGCGCGATCTATTTCCTCGTGCCGCTGATCGGCACATTCGAATTCTCGCTGCGCATGCGGCGCGGCGAATATTCCTTCGACGCCTATCGCGTCGTCTTCTCAGACGCGGCCTTTCAGGCGACCTTCGCCTATTCCACCATTCTCGCGCTGATGACCATTGTCTTCGGTGTGCTGCTGGTGGTGCCGACCGCCTATTGGATCCGGCTGCGCCTGCCGCAGCTGCGGCCCATCGTCGAGTTCATCACGCTCATGCCGCTGGTGATCCCGGCCATCGTCATCGTCTTCGGCTATCTCAGGATCTATAATTCGTCCTCCATCCTGCCCTTCACCGGCTCGCGCCGGATGACGGACCTGCTCCTGATGTTCGGCTATGTGACGCTGTCGCTGCCCTATATGTACCGCGCCGTCGATACGGCCATGCGCGCCATCGACGTGCGCACATTGACGGAAGCCGCCGAGAGCCTCGGCGCCGGCTGGCCGAGGATCCTGTTCAAGGTCATCTTCCCCAATGTGCTGTCCGGTGTGTTGAGCGGAGCCTTCATCACCTTCGCCATCGTTATTGGCGAATTCACGCTCGCCTCGCTTCTGAACCGTCCGGCCTTCGGCCCCTATCTTCAGCTCGTCGGCGCCAACCGCGCCTATGAGCCTTCCGCCCTTGCGGTCATTTCCTTCGCGATCACATGGCTCAGCATGGCGCTGATACAGCTCGTTTCGCGTCTCAACAAATTCAAAGTACCCAGCGCTTAAGAACGGTTCCCATGGCTTTTCTCGAAATATCCCATCTGCAAAAGAGCTTCGGAACCAACAGGGTCGTCCGGGATTTCAACCTGGACATCGAAAAGGGCGAGTTTGTTTCCTTCCTCGGCCCCAGCGGCTGCGGCAAGACCACGGTTCTGCGCATGGTGGCAGGTTTCGAGGTTCCGACATCGGGCTCCATCCGCATCGACGGCCAGGATGTCGTCAACCTCAAGCCCAATCAGCGCAATATCGGCATGGTCTTCCAGGCCTATGCGCTGTTTCCCAACATGACCGTGGCGCAGAATGTCGCCTTCGGCCTTCGCGTCTCCAGGAAATCAAAAGCGGAGATCGACGCAACGGTGACGGAGATGCTCGATCTCATCCGGCTTGGCCATCTCCGTGACCGTTATCCCTATCAGCTCTCGGGCGGCCAGCAGCAGCGTGTGGCGCTGGCCCGCGCGCTGGCCACCAAGCCGCAGGTGCTTCTCCTCGACGAGCCGCTCTCCGCGCTCGATGCCAAGATCCGCGTCTCGCTACGCGAGGAGATCCGCACGATCCAGCAGAAGCTCGGCATCACCACCATTTTCGTGACGCATGACCAGGAAGAGGCGCTGTCGATTTCCGATCGCATCGTCGTCATGTCGGAAGGCCATGCGGAGCAGATCGGCACCCCCTTCGATATCTATAACCGCCCGGCATCGCGTTTCGTCGCCTCCTTCGTCGGTACGCTCAACCTGCTCGAGGGCAAGGTAGACGATGCGCAGAAGGGCGTCATCGATCTCGACGGCAACCGGATCACGCTGGCGCAGCCGCTCTCCGGCCACAAGAAGGGCGAGACGCTGGCGCTGGCGCTGCGTCCGGAGGCCGTGACCATCGACCCGCACAAGGCCCACGATACGGCAATCGAGGGCACGATCAACGATGTCCATTTCCTGGGCTCGGTCATCCGCACGCGCGTCTCGCTCGGCAAGAACAACATCTCCTTGGATATGTTCAACAATCCCGGCTCTCCGCCGCCGGCACGTGGCGAGAAGGTGAAGATCAGCTTTGCCGCGAAGGACCTTCTGGTCCTGGGAGAATGAAGAAAAGCCGCCCCACGGGGCGGCTTTGCTTTCACTTGCCTGCTTTATTACGCCAGCATCAAGCGCCGATATCCGACCAGGGCCCGTGGAAATCGCCTTCCCGGTCGAGCCGCTTGAAGCCGTGCGCGCCGAAGAAATCGCGCTGAGCCTGGATGAGGTTGGCAGTGCCGCGCGCCTGCCGGTAGCTGTCGAAATAGCTGAGCGCGGCGCTGAGCGCCGGCACGGGCAACCCCGAGAGAGCGGCGGTGGAGACGACCGTGCGCAGCGCTGCCGAGCCCTTGGTCATGCGCTCGATGAAGGCGGGCGCAAGCAGCAGGTTTTCCGGCGAGCCCTTGTCGAACGCCTCGGCGATGACATCGAGGAATTGCGAGCGGATGATGCAGCCAGCGCGCCAGATGCGGGCGATGGTCGCAAGCGGCAGGTCCCACTGATATTCCTTTGAGGCCGCTGCCATGACGGCGAAGCCCTGCGCATAGGCCGCGATCTTGCCGGCGAGCAGGCCCTGCTCGAGATCGTCGATGAAACGGGCCCGGTCTTCTGGCGAAAGCGTGGTTCCGCCGGAGGGATAGGCCTTCTCCGCCACCTGCCGCTCCGCCTTGAGCGCCGAGAGCGAGCGTGCCGCCACCGCGGCCTCGATGCCGGTGGCGGGAACGCCCAGCATCTGCGCCTCGATGGCCGACCAGCGCCCGGTGCCCTTCTGCCCGGCCGAATCCAGGATGACGTCCACTGCTGCCTTGCCCGTGTCAGGATCGACCGCGAGCAGCACCTTGGCGGTGATCTCGATCAGGTAGGAATTGAGCGGACCGTCATTCCATTTGGAAAAGACGCTGCCGATTGCGGGCGCAGAAAGGCCGAGCCCGTCACGCAGGATGCCGTAGATCTCGGCGATCATCTGCATATCGGCATATTCGATGCCGTTATGGATGGTCTTGACGAAATGACCGGCGCCATCCGGGCCGAGAAGCGCACAACAGGGCTCGCCCTGATATTTGGCGGCGATCGCCGTCAGCACCGGAGAAATGCGGTCATAGGCTTCCTTCGTGCCCCCGACCATGATCGAAGGCCCATGGCGCGCGCCCTCCTCACCGCCGGAAACGCCCATGCCGACAAAGGTCGGATCGTCCGCAGCGAGGCTGTTCAGGCGGCGGACCGTATCATGGAAATTGGCATTGCCTGCATCGATGATGATGTCGTCGCGCATCAGGAGCGGCTTCAGCGCCTTGATTTCCTGGTCGACGGGGTCGCCGGCCTTGATCATGAGGATGATCGGCCGCGGCGCGCGGATGCTGCCGACGAGCTGCTCCAGCGTATCGCACGGGATGATCCGGTCCTTCAGTTCCCCGGCATTCTCATGGAATTCGTGGGTTTTCTCGGTGGTGCGGTTATAGACGGCGACGCGGTAGCCTTTTTCCGCAATGTTGAGCGCGAGATTGGCTCCCATGACACCAAGACCGATCAGTCCGATATCCGCTTTTTCCATGACGCTTCCTTTCGGGGATATAAATAGGAGATTGGCAGCACGAGCGTGCCGGAATCACGTTTTCGGTTATACCCGCAACTTAGCGATTTTATTGCGGCAGACAACGACACCAGAGCCTTACGCGCGGCAAATTGAAAAGGCTTGTACGGCCTATTCGCCGCGCAGCTCCTCCATCTCGCGGATGCGCTTGCTGGCGGTCTCCTCGGTATGGCGCGTGACCTCCGCAATCAGCGTTTCGGCGATGACGAAGAGGGCAGCCGTCGAATCCCACGCGGAGGGAACGCCTGTGCGCCCGGCGATCACATGCCGGGCGACGCGGGCGATGGGCGAAAGCCACTGGTCCGTCAGAAGCACGATCTCGACGCCACGCGCCTGCGCCTTCTCGGCAAGGCGGATCAGGCTTTCCTGATAGCGGCGTATGTCGAAGATCACCAGCATGTCGCGCTTGCCCATGTCGATCAGGCGATCGCGCCAGTTGCTCTCCTGGCCTTCCAGATGAAACACGTCAGCGCGGATGATCTGCAGATGCGCCGCCATATAGCGGGCAATCGGATCGGTGAACCGTCCGCCGACGAGGTGGATGCGACTGCGTTGCCGTCCGAGCATGGCGACGATCTCGGTGATCTGCGTCTCGGGCAGGTGGCTGAAGCTTTCCCGGATATTGTCGAGCGTGGCATCCACCTGCGCGAAGGCGCTCTGCGGCCGGGCTGATTGCGGCGCCAGGTTGCGTGTCAGCGGCGACTGGATCTGCGCCGCCAGTTCTTCCTGCAGGGCCGCCTGGAATTCAGGATAGCTGGAAAAGCCGAGCCTGGCCACGAAGCGCAGGATGGTGGGAGAGCTCACGCCCGCCTGTGCTGAAAAATCTGCGACCGTCTTGAGGCCGATCAGCGGATAATGGGCAATCAGCGTCTGCGCCGCCCTGCGTTCGCTCGTCGACATCGATGCGATCTTCTCGCTGATCAGCTCGGATATGCTCGCTCTCATTTCCCCGCCTGTCCTCCCCTGATGTTTTCCCCGCCTCAAGGGCGAAGATTCATTTTGACAAAACCCGCCGATATGTATCAAATCATACGATACGGGAAAATTAAATAGATGCTGTAACAAACAGTACAGTTCTCGGGGAACATGGAATGGCTGACGCGATTGCAGCTGCGGACGTCGGAAATCCGGTCAGGATCACCAACCGGGGCGGCAGGAGCCCCGTGCTGCTGCTCTGTGACCATGCGTCGAACCATGTTCCCGCAGGCTTCGGCACGCTGGGGCTGGTACGCGAGGAACTGCACCGCCATATCGCATGGGATCCGGGCGCCCTGGGCGTGGCGCGCGAGATGAGCCGCCGCCTCGACGCGCCGCTCGTCGAATCCTGCATCTCGCGCCTGATTGTCGACTGCAACCGTCCCCTCGATGCGCCCGATCTCGTGCCGCACTTAAGCGAACTGACGAACATTCCGGGCAATACGCATTTGAGCGAAACCGAGATCACCGAGCGGGTGGCTTTGGCTCATGCCCCCTACCACGCTGCGATCGAGGCGCTCGTCGCATCGCGCATCGCCGCCGGCATTCCGCCCATTCTCGTCGCCATCCATACGTTCACGCCCGTCTATCGCGGCAAGGAGCGTCCCTGGCATATCGGCATCATCCATGACGACGACACAAGGCTCGCCGCACCCGTCATTGCCGGACTGCAGGCGCTGCCGGGTCTCTGTGTCGGCATAAACCAGCCCTATTCGCCGGCCGACCGGGTCTATTACACGCTGGAGCGCCACAAGCGGGCGCACGGGCTGAAGGCAGTCATGATCGAGATCCGCAATGATCTCGTGGCAACCGAAGAAGATGAAAAACAATGGGGCAAGAGGCTCACCCGCATCCTGGGAGAGATTCAAGGAGAAGTTTTATAGCCGCCATGTCAGGCGGACGTGAATGCACTGACGTCAACCAATGAATTGACAGGGGAATCAAAATGGCAAGTGCAGACAAGAAAGTGGTCGGCAGCGTCGCTTACCAGACGCGCGACAAGAGCTATTTCGAAAGCCGGCAGCTCATACGCCATGCCAATGCGTGGCATCTCTGGGCGCTCGGCGTGGGCGCGGTGATATCGGGCCATTTCTCCGGCTGGAACGGCGGGCTATTGCAGGGCGGCTGGGGCGGCATGTTCATCGCCACCATCATCATCGCCATCATGTATCTGGGGCTGACCTTCGCCATCGCGGAAATGTCGCCCGCCCTGCCCCACACCGGCGCGGCCTATTCCTTCGCCCGCACGTCCATGGGCCCGTGGGGCGGCTTCCTCACGGGGCTTGCCGAGAATGTCGAATATGTCCTGACGCCGGCCGTCATCGTCTTCTTCATCGGCTCTTATCTCACCGGCATTTTCGGCACATCGACGGAATTCCAGCCCGTCTGGTGGATTGTCGCCTATATCGTCTTCCTCGGGCTCAATATCTGGGGCGTGGCGCTTTCCTTCCGTGTGACGCTGATCGTGACGATCCTGGCGCTGCTCTGCCTCGTGGTGTTCTGGATTTCGGCAATCGGCCATGTGGACTTCTCGCGCTGGGCGCTCAATGTCGGTCCCGGCAGCGTGGAGCTGCCGGAAGGCAACGGCCCCTTCCTGCCGAACGGCATCGGCGGCGCGCTTGCCGCCCTGCCCTTTGCCGTCTGGCTGTTCCTCGCCATCGAGCAACTGCCGCTCGCGGCGGAAGAATCGATCGATCCCAAGCGCGACATGCCCCGCGGCATCATCCTCGGCATGCTGACGCTGATCATCTCCGCCTTCGCCATTCTCACGCTCAACCCGGCGGTAACAGGCATCGGCTCCTTCGCGCTCGGCTCCTCCGGCGAGCCGCTGCTCGACGGTTTTAAGGCGATCTATGGCGAAGGCATCGCCAAGGGGCTGGCGCTGGTCGCGGTGCTGGGCCTCATCGCCTCGTTCCACACCATCATCTTCGCGCAAGGACGGCAGATCTATTCGCTGAGCCGCGCCGGCTATTTCCCGACCTTCCTCTCGGTCACGCACGGCACGCGCAGGACCCCGCATGTCGCCATGATCGGCGGCGCGCTCCTGGGCCTCGCCGTGATCCTCGCGCTCTGGTTCCTGCTCGGTGCCGAGCGGGGCGGCGCGGCCATCGGCTTCACGCTCCTCAACATGGCGGTCTTCGGCGCGATGCTGAGCTACATCATGCAGGCGGCGTCCTTCATCCTGCTGCGCAGGAACCAGCCGAATATCGAGCGGCCCTTCCGCAATCCGTTTGGCATCCCGAGTGCCGTGCTCACCATCCTCATCGCGCTCGTCACGCTCTATTTCCAGCTGAACGACCCGGTCTACCGGCAGGGCATTCTCGGCGTCGCCGTCTGGTTCGCGGTGTTCATCGCCTATTTCGCTCTCATCGGCCGGCACAAGCTGATCCTGTCGCCGGAAGAGGAATTCGCGCTGGAACATGCCGAAGCCGCCAAGGCCGCATCAGACACAGCGGGCCTGACCGGGAAGGTCGCGTCGTAAGCATGATCCCGAAAAGTTGCAGACTTTTCGGACAAGATCATGCGGCAAAAAAGACAGGCCAAACCTAAACGACATCGCATCCGGCCGGTAAAAGGCCGGGTGCATTCTTCCCGCCCCATCCGATCCGCCGGAGACAGGAATGCCTGGAAATCTCACCTTCAATGAACTGAAAAAGGAAGTGGCGGACGGCGCTATCGACACCGTTCTGGCCTGCTTCGTCGACATGCAGGGACGGCTGATCGGCAAGCGCTTCCATGCCAGCTATTTCGTCGAGTCCGCCTATGACGAAACCCATGGCTGTGATTATCTCCTGGCCAACGACATCGACATGGAGCCGGTGCCGGGCTACAGGGCGGCAAGCTGGAAGAAGGGCTATGGCGATTTCGTCATCAAGCCGGATCTTGCCACCATCCGCCGCATTCCCTGGCTCGAAAAGACCGCGCTCGTTCTTTCCGACATTCTCGACCATCACCATCATGAGGATCTGCCGCATTCGCCGCGCGGCATCCTGAAGCGCCAGCTGGCGCTGCTCGAGGAGCGGGGATATCTCGCCTGTTTCGCCTCGGAACTCGAATTCTATCTCTTCGACGAGACCTATGAGAGCGCTCGCGCCAAGCACTGGAAGAACATGGCGACCGCCTCGCCTTACATCCAGGATTACGTGATCCAGATGACGAGCAAGGAAGACGCGGTGATGCGCGCTATCCGCAACGGGCTGTTCGAGGCGGGCATTCCGGTCGAGAACTCGAAGGGCGAATGGGGTCCGGGCCAGGAGGAGATCAACGTCCGCTACGCCGAGGCGCTGGAGATGGCCGACCGGCACGTCGTCCTGAAGAACGGCTGCAAGGAGATCGCCACCCAGATGGGCAAGGCCATCACCTTCATGGCGAAATATGATTATTCGCTCGCCGGAAGCTCCAGCCATGTGCACAATTCGCTGTGGAGCGCCGATGACAAGACGTCGCTCTTCCATGATCCGAAGGCCGAATACGGCATGTCGGCGCTCATGCGCTCCTGGGTGGCGGGACAATTGAAATATGCCGGTGACATCACACTGCTGCTGGCGCCCTACATCAATTCCTACAAGCGTTTTCAGGCCGGCACCTTCGCGCCGACCAAGATCGTCTGGAGCAGGGACAACCGCACGGCGGGCTTCCGTCTTTGCGGCGAGAAGTCGAAGGCGATCCGTATCGAGTGCCGCATTGGCGGCGCCGATTTGAACCCCTATCTCGCTTTCGCCGGCCTGATCGCCGCCGGCCTTGCCGGTATCGATGAGAAGCTGGAACTGGAACAGCCCTTCGAGGGCGATGCCTATGGCGGCGCGCAGCTCACCGAAATCCCCAAGACGCTGCGCGAAGCGACCGATATGTTCGCCAAATCGAAAATGCTGAAATCCGCATTGGGCGAAGAGGTGATCGAGCATTATGTTCATACGGCCCGCTGGGAACAGTTCGAATATGACCGCCGCGTCACCGACTGGGAACTGCATCGCGGATTTGAGCGGTATTAGAAGAGGAAATTAAGAATGAACGAAACGGTGAAGATCGTCTCGCCCGTCGATGGTTCCATTTACGCGGAGCGGCCCGTGGCCAGCGACAAGGCGCTCGATGCCGCGGTCGAGGCAGCGCGGGCAGCGCAAGCGGCATGGGCCGAAACGCCGGTTGCCGAGCGCGGACGCTATTGCCTTGCCGCCCTCGAGGCGCTTCTGGCCATGAATGACGAGATCGTGCCGGAACTCGCCTGGCAGATGGGCCGCCCGATACGCTATGGCGGAGAGAAAGGCGGCGTCGAGGAACGCACGCGCTATATGGTGAAGATCGCCGAAGAAGCGTTGAAACCCGTCGTCGCCGATGGCAGGCCCGGCTTCCGCCGCTATGTCAAGCATGTGCCGCTCGGCCTCGTCATGGTGATCGCACCGTGGAATTATCCCTATCTGACTGCCGTCAACACCATCATGCCGGCATTGATCGCCGGCAACACGGTCCTCCTGAAACACGCCGCCCAGACGCTGTTGGTCGGTGAGCGCTTCCAGCAGGCATTCGACAGGGCCGGCCTGCCGAAGGGCGTGTTCCAGAATATCGTCCTCAACCATGCCCAGACGGAAAGGCTGCTCGCCTCCGGCCGCATCGACCATGTGAACTTCACCGGCTCGGTCGGCGGCGGAAAGGCGATCGAGAAAGCCGCTGCCGGCACCTTCCTGACGCTGGGGCTGGAGCTGGGCGGCAAGGACCCGGCCTATGTCCTGCCCGATGCTGACCTCGATCACGCCGTCGCAAATCTGGTGGATGGCGCGTTCTACAACACCGGCCAGTGCTGCTGCGGCATCGAGCGCATCTATGTGCATGAGAAGCTCTACGACAAGTTTGTCGACGGCTTCATCGACCTGACGAAGCAATATGTCGTCGGTAACCCGCTCGACCAGGCGACCACCATGGGCCCGATGGCGCAGAGCCGTTTCGCCGATCTGATCCGCGAGCAGAAGGCCGAAGCACTGCGCAAGGGCGCAAGGGCACACATAGAAATGAAGTTGGCGGAAGACCAGCCAGGCTCGCCCTATCTCGCGCCCGAGGTGCTGACCAATGTCGATCACCAGATGAGCGTCATGCGCGAGGAAAGCTTCGGCCCCATCGTCGGCATCATGAAGGTGCGCGGTGACGAGGAAGCGCTGGCGCTGATGAACGACAGCCCCTACGGCCTCACAGCTTCGCTGTGGACGTCCGACACCGACCATGCGGCGGCACTCGGCGACAGGATCGAGACCGGCACGGTCTTCATGAACCGCTGCGACTATCTTGACCCCGCGCTGGTGTGGACCGGCGTCAAGGATACGGGCAAGGGCGCAGCACTCTCCGCCATCGGCTACGCCAACCTCACCCGCCCGAAATCCTACCACCTGCGCGAAGTGATCTGAAAGACAGCTTTATGACCAAGTTCTTCTCCAAATGGAACTACCCCACCACGGTGCTTTTCGGCGAGGGGCGCATCCGGGAATTGCCTGATGCCCTGGCCGGCGCCGGCATTGCCAACCCGCTGTTCGTCACTGACCCCGGCCTCGCGCAACTGCCTGTTGTCGCCATGACGCTGAAGCTTCTCGATGATGCGGGCGTCTCCTACGGCGTTTTCTCCGACGTGAAGCCCAATCCGGTGGAATCCAATCTCAATGCGGGGGTTAAGGTCTTCCGCGATGGCGGCCATGACGGCGTGATCGCCTTCGGCGGCGGCTCGGCGCTCGATCTGGGCAAGCTCATTGCCTTCATGGCCGGCCAGAGCCGCCCGGTCTGGGATTTCGAAGATATCCGCGATTGGTGGACGCGCGCCGACGCGAGCGCCATCGCGCCGATCATCGCCGTGCCGACCACGGCGGGCACGGGATCGGAAGTAGGCCGCGCAGGCGTCATCACCAACGAGGCGACGCACACGAAGAAGGTGATCTTCCATCCCAGGATGCTGCCGGTCACGGTGATCGCCGACCCCGAGCTATCCGTCGGCATGCCGCCCTTCATCACCGCCGGAACCGGCATGGACGCGTTTGCCCATTGCCTGGAAGCCTATTGCGCGCCCGGCTACCACCCCATGGCGGACGGTATCGCCGTGGAAGGCATGCGCCTGGTCTTCGAGAACCTGCCCAAGGCCTATGAGGACGGCAAGGACCTGACCGCTCGGGCCAACATGATGAGCGCCGCCGCCATGGGCGCCACCGCCTTCCAGAAAGGGCTTGGCGCGATCCATTCCCTGTCGCATCCGATCGGCGCCCTCTACGACACCCATCACGGCATGACCAATGCCGTATTCATGCCCTATGTTCTGGCCTTCAACCGCGAGGCGATCGACGAGCGCATCGTCCGCCTGTCGCGCTATCTCGGCATCAAGGGCGGCTTCGACGGCTTCGCCAAGGCCGTCCTGAAGCTGCGCAAGCAGCTGAAAGTGCCGCACAAGCTGCCGGGGCTGATCAAGGGCCTGGAAATGGACGACAAGCGGAAAGCGCTCATCGCAGACATGGCGGTGGTCGACCCGACCGCCGGCGGCAATCCGGTGAAGCTGACGAAGAAGAACGTTCTGGAGCTCTTGGACGCTTCCATCGAGGGGAAGCTTTGAGAAGAAAAGGCGGAAGTCGAACCCTTCCGCCTTTTGTTGTTCCGATCAGGCCGTAAGCCGCAGCGCCTGCGGCTCGCTCGCCGCACGACGGCCAGACGGAGAAAGGATGCCGTGTGCCCCGTCGAGATGGCCGGGCTTCAGTTCCAGCGCCAGGAAGCGCCGCCGCTCGACCGGCCCCGGCATGGCAAGGCTTGCCACCTTCTCCCCGGAAAAGCCGAAGCGCGCGTAATATTCCGGGTCGCCGACCAGCAGGACCGCACCATGGCCGAGCCGTGCGGCTTCAGCGATGGCATGGCGCATCAGCGCCGAACCGATGCCCAGCCCTTCAGCCGAAGGATCGACGGCAAGGGGGCCGAGCAGCAGCGCCGGCACAGGAACCCCCGAACCGTCGCGCCCGGCGCGTATGTCCCACAGGCGCACCGTACCGAGCAGGGTGCCGTCCTCGCCACGCGCGGCAAAAGCGAGACCCGCCGAGGGAATGCGCCCGCGCCGCAGCGTCTCCGACGATTTGCGGCGGCGGCCCTCGCCCATGGCGCGGTCGAGCAGCGCCTCGCGCGCCGGCACGTCATGTTCGGCCTCGTCGAGGATGAGGAAAGCCTTCTCCAGGTCCTTGCCTGTTTCGGAAACTGTCGCGTTCATTATCGTGACCAATCGTATAAGCAGCGTCCGTCGCCCGGCATTCCTGCCGGGCGGGCTCCAATGAACCGGCTTGGGCCGGTTCAGATGACGTAGGATCGGAGCGGCTCGAAGCCGTTGAACGCGACCGACGCGTAAGTGGTGGTATAGGCGCCCGTCCCTTCGATCAGCAATTCGTCGCCGATGGTCAGCGAGACAGGCAGCGGATAGGGCGTCTTCTCATACATCACATCGGCGGAATCGCAGGTCGGCCCGGCAATGATGCAGGGTTCGGTGTGGTCGCCATCGCGCGGCGTGACGATCTGGTAGCGGATCGCCTCGTCCATCGTCTCGGCGAGACCGCCGAACTTACCGATGTCGAGATAGACCCAGCGGACATTGTCATTGTCCGCCTTCTTCGAGACCAGGACCACTTCCGTCTTGATGACGCCGGCATTGCCGACCATGCCGCGGCCCGGCTCGATGATCGTCTCGGGGATGCGGTTGCCGAAATGCTTGCGCAGCGCGTCGAAGATGGCGCGGCCATAGGCCTGCGCGGTCGGCACGTCGCGCAGATAGCGCGTCGGGAAACCACCGCCCATATTGACCATCTTCAGCGTGATGCCTTCCTCGGCCAGTGCCGCGAAGACCTTCCTGGCATCGCCCAGCGCGCGGTCCCAGGCGGAGAGATTCGTCTGCTGCGAGCCGACATGGAAGGACACGCCATAGGCGTTGAGGCCAAGCATCTTGGCATGGCGCAACACGTCCACCGCCATGGCGGGCACGCAGCCGAACTTGCGCGACAGCGGCCATTCGGCGCCTTCGCCGTCGGTCAGCACGCGGCAGAAGACGCGGGCGCCGGGAGCTGCGCGGGCGATCTTCTCCACTTCCTCGACGCTGTCGACGGCAAAGAGGCGGATGCCGAGCTCATGGGCGCGCGCTATGTCGCGCTCCTTCTTGATGGTGTTGCCATAGGAAATGCGCTCGGCAGGCGCGCCGGCGTCGAGCGCCATTTCGATCTCGGCGACCGAAGCGGTATCGAAGGACGAGCCGAGCGAGGCGAGCAGGCGCAGGATTTCCGGCGCGGGATTGGCCTTCACCGCATAGAAGATGCGCGAATCCGGCAGCGCCTTCTCGAAACCGATGTAGTTTTCGCGCACTACATCGAGGTCGACCACCAGGCAGGGGCCGTTAGGACGTCGGGTGTTGAGGAAATCGATAATGCGCTGAGTTGCCATCGTATTCTCCTGTTCGGCGGCCCGGCCGCCTTTGCAAAGGCTGCGGCATGCCGGCTGCCCGCCGGATCGCTGCCGCAAAGGGACAAAGTGCATGAAGCCATCCGCCGCGAAGCCAGCCTTTGGAGACGCTGGAAACAGGCGAAGATTCATGCGGCGGTGGAACAACGCTAAAGTGTCGCGTTATTCCGCTTTGTCTGCCTTGGCTTGGAATTGGGAGAACCGCATCCGCACTGCCGGCAATGAAGGTGTGCCTCTTCAGTAATTTCGGCATTTGGACAGCCGAAAGACACCAGAAAGGCCCGCACCGTCGTTGCTTCAAGATGTCCTCGCATTTCCCGGTTGGCCGGAATAGCGACTGGAGGGGTTAGTTCCAGGTACCTTACCGTTTGCCCTCACCATTCGAGGGTCGGCGGACACCCACAGGCACGTGCGACTTTGGGCAAGCGCGATATAAGGTGAAACGTGTGTCCAATCAATGACAAATCTGCCCTGGGACGAAATTTTTTAGATACTGAACAAACCTGCCCAAATCATCTACAAGAGCTGAACAATCCTAAGCCCGGCGGCAGGCCGAAAAAGCAGGTTTCAAAGAGGACCGCTGTTCATGGATACGCTTACCCGTATGCGCGCCTTCATCGATGTCGTCGAGGCCGAGGGTTTTTCGGCAGCGGCGCGCAAGATTGGCCGGTCCAAGGCGCTTCTCTCCAAATATGTGCGCGAACTGGAAGACGAACTGGGCGTCCTACTGCTCAACCGGACCACACGGCAGTTCTCGATGACCGAGGCGGGACATACCTATTATCAGCGCGCCTCCGAGATCATCCGCGATATCGACTCCTTACAGGATTCCATCAGCGAGACGAGCGGCGATGCCCGCGGGCGCATCAAGCTTTCTGCCCCGCGCACCTTTGCCGATGCGCCGATCGGCCTCTCGCTTATCGATTTTTGCGCGAACCATCCGGAAATCGTCCTCGATATCCGCCTCGACGACCGTTTTGTCGATCTGGTCGAGGAAGGCTTCGATCTGGCGATCCGCATCACCCGGCTCCAGGATTCCTCCCTCATCGCCAGGCGTCTGACAGCCTTTCACCTTGCGTTGTGCGCATCACCCGAACTCATTGCAAAAGTCGGGATGCCCGACAGGCCGGAAGGGCTGCACGACCGGCCGTGCATCGTCGATACCAACGGCCGCTCCCGAAACAACTGGCACTTCCGCAACACCGACGGCTCGCTGCTCACCGTTCCCGTCAGCGGCCCCATCGAGGTCAACTCGCCGCTGGCCACCATGGCGGCAGCGGTCAGGGGGCTCGGCTTCTGCATTCTTCCGCGCTTCATCGCCGAGCCGGAGCTTGAGCGCGGCAGGCTGGTGGCGGGCCTCGATGAGTTCACAATCAAGGATGGCGGCATCTATGCCGTCTATCCCCATCGCAGATATCTGCCGGCCAAAGTGCGCGTTCTCGTGGATTATCTCGCCGGATGGTTCAAGGAGCGGGACCATGTATAGCGGGTGCCGGTCCCACTTTCGCCAAGTTCACCGATTGAATTGCAGGCAATCACAAGGATCGAATCATGCCTCAGTGTGAGGATCACCCGACGAAGCGCCGAATGAGGCGAACCGCCGCGCTGGCGCTTGCAGCCGGAGCGATCGCTTTATTGCCCTTCCAGGCGGCTGCCCACCCGCATGTCTTCGCCGATGCGCGGCTCGAAGTCACCGTCGCGCCGGATGGAACGGTTGAGAAGCTCGCCCATGTCTGGCGCTTCGATGATGTGTTTTCCAGCACGGTGCTCATGGAATTCGACAAGAACGGCGACCTGAAGCTCGATCAGAGCGAGCTGGATACGCTGAGCCAGACGATCAACGAATCCATTGCCGAATACAAATATTTCCAGACCGTCCTTGCCGATGGAAAGGACGTGGCCATGGCGAAGCCGGAGCATCTTGTCGCCGATTTTCCGGACAATCAGTTGCTGATCCTCTTCGAATCCAAGCCGGACAAGCCTCTGAAGCTCAGCCACGACAAGGTGAGCTTCGGCGTCTATGACCCGACCTTCTATACCGCGATCGACTACGTCAACGATTCCGACATGCACATATCAGGCCTGCCGAAAGGCTGCTCGTCCCGGATCGTGCGGCCCGATCCCGACGAGGCGATCGCCGCCAATCAGGCGACCCTGACCGAGGCCTTCTTCAACGATCCTACCGGCAACGACATGTCGAAGATTTTCGCCACCCGCCTCGAAGTCACCTGCGGACAAGGCTGACGAAACCTACGCGGGAAGAGGAAACAGCGCATGAAGAAACCGATCTTCCTGGCAAGTCTGGCCGCTGGCCTGATATGCGCCGGACACGTCTGGGCGCAATCCTCGCTGGGCATCGGCGCCAGTGAAGTCGCCATGAAGCCGGTTGGTCCGTTCGCCCACATCATCCAGTGGATCGCCACCGAACAGCGCAATTTCTATCTGGCCATGACCAATGCGCTGAAGGCCATGCGCGAGGACCCGTGGCAAGCGGCCATCCTGGTCGGCCTGTCATTCGTCTACGGCATCTTTCACGCAGCCGGGCCCGGCCACGGCAAGGCCGTCATCTCCTCCTACATGATCGCCAACGAGACGACGCTGAAGCGCGGCATTTTCCTCTCCTTCGTCTCCTCCGTCCTCCAGGCAATCTCGGCGATCGTCGTCGTCGGCCTCGCCTGGCTGGTGCTGCGCGGCACCAGCGTCTCGATGAAGGATACCGCGCGCTATATGGAACTGGCGAGCTATGTCCTCGTCATCATCTTCGGCCTGTGGCTGCTCCGGCGCAAGCTGCCACTCCTCTTCAAGCCCCGGCAAAAGGCGGAATTCGCACCGGCCAGCCTCGCCTTCGCCCCGGCAGGCACGGCTTGGGAGGGCTCCATATCGCGGGCGCAAACGCAGAGCCGCGCCGTCCGTCTCAATTATGATTCCTCGCAGCCGGGGCGGGCCACCTTCGACCACAGCTTCATCGGCAGCGGCGAAATCTGCGATGCCTGCGGCAACGCCCACATGCCCGATCCGTCGCAGCTTTCCGGCGACTTCGATTGGAAGACCGCCTGGTCCGCCATTCTTGCGGTCGGCCTTCGCCCATGTTCGGGCGCCCTGATCGTGCTCACCTTTGCGCTCCTGAACGGACTTGTTCTGGGCGGCGTGCTCTCGGTCTTCGCCATGGCGCTCGGAACCTTCATCACCGTCGCGATCCTTGCCACGCTCGCGGTGACGGCGAAGAACGCCGCACTGAAATTCGCCAATAGCGGCGCGATGTCGCTCAAGCTTCAGGCGATCATCGAGATCGGCGCCGCCCTCTTCATCGTCCTCGTCGGGATACTGCTTCTGACGGCCGCCTTGTCGATCTGACCGGAACGCGCTTCAGTCCTTGCGCCGCTGCTGGCGCGCGCGTAACCAGAAGACGCCGAAGAAGGCGAGCACGAAAATCACGGCGAACACGCCCGCCAGCGCTGGCGATTCGGCGCCGAGCGCCAGCATGATGCGCGGCATCAAAATCCAGAGAATGCCGAAGCCGAGAAGAATGGCAAGGGCGGCGATCACCGTGCTACGTGTCTTTGGATCCTGCAACACCTTGCCTCTTTTCATGTGAATGGCGGCGGCCCGCCGATTTGCCGGCCATCTCGCAACCGTGACTTCCATATCCGTCGGCGCACGGGCCTGCTTCGGTTTCGACGGTGGCATGGGTGATTCCATGCATGGAGGCAAGCCTTTCCTTGACCAGCCTGGTGACTTCAGCCGCGTTGCCCTCATCCGCGATACGGGCATGAAGTGTCGCCAGATTGCTTTTGCCGTCGAGCGACCAGACATGCATGTGATGGATGTTGTCCACCCCCGGCACAGTCTTTTCGAGATCGCGCGCGATATCGTCGCGGTCAAGCACATCGGGCGCGCCCTCGAGCAGCACCTGCCCCGCGTCGCGCGTCAGCCGCCAGGCGCTCATGAACAGCATCACCGCCACCAGCGCGGAAAGAATGGGATCGATCGGATACCAGCCGGTGAAAAGGATGATGAGCGCGGCCGCGATCGCCGCGACGGATCCGAGAAGATCTCCCAGTACATGCAGGATGGCGCCGCGCATGTTGAGGTTTTCCCGGTCGCCGCCATGCAGGACGAGGAAAGCGGCGATATTGACGACCAGCCCCGCTATGCCGACCGCGAGCATCGGCCCGCCGAGCACGGCCGAAGGCTGTTCGAACCGCTCCCAGGCCTCATAGACGATCCACGCACCGACGACGAATATCGCAAGGCCGTTGGTGTAGGCGACCAGCGTCTTCACCCGGC
This sequence comes from Mesorhizobium sp. RMAD-H1, assembly GCF_014191375.1. Lineage (GTDB taxonomy): Bacteria > Pseudomonadota > Alphaproteobacteria > Rhizobiales > Rhizobiaceae > Paramesorhizobium. The sequence goes on along the minus strand of NZ_JACHWN010000009.1, from coordinate 193,287 downwards.
CGAAGCCATAGGTGTGCCGGTTCGTCGCCGGGCGCTCGCCCAGATGGAACGCATACCAGGCAAGCCCGAGCGATACGGAATCGGTCAGCATGTGTCCCGCATCCGCCAGAAGCGCCAGAGACCCGGTAAAAAGGCCGCCCAGCGCCTCCACCACCATGAACCCCGCCGTCAGGACCGCGGCGATGAAGACCCGCCGCTTGTCGAGGCCGCTATAGTCATGATCATGATTGTGGTCATGCCCATGATGGCTGTCGCCATGGGAGTGATCATGGTGGGAATGCTCGTGTGCCATCGCGGCCCTTGCCTCGTCAGTCGGACAGCTCAGCGCGCAGTTCTTCCAACCGTTTCTTCTGCCTGCCGTCCGCATCGAAATTATCCGCTGCGAGCCATTTTTCATAGGCCTCTCTCAGTGCAGGCCACTCGCCATCGATGATCGAGAACCACGCCGTGTCGCGGTTCCTGCCCTTGGCGACCATATGCTGGCGAAAAACCCCTTCGAAGGTAAAGCCGAAACGCTCCGCCGCCCGTTTTGACGGCTCGTTTTCATTGTTGCACTTCCACTCGTAGCGGCGATAGCCCAGATCGTCGAAGACATACCTGGCGAACAGGAACTGCGCCTCGGTCGCCGCGGCTTTACGCGCGACGAGCGGTCCCCAATAGATGCTGCCGATCTCGGCGACGCCATGCGCCGGATCGATGCGCATCAGCGCCTGGCGGCCGGCCACCTTGCCACTGGCCTTGTCGATGACCGCGAAGAACAAAGGATCATTGCTGGCTTGCACCTTTTCCAGCCATGGCTGGAATGCCGCCCGGTCGGCGGGCGCATCCTCGAACAGCCAGGTAAAGCGGGTATCTGCATCCGGCACGGACGACGCCTCGAAAAGCCCGTCGCCATGCTTTGCCGCGTCGAGCGGTTCGAGACGGACATAGGCGCCTTCGAGCACCTTGCGCTCGGGAACGGGCCGGGTCGTCCAGTTTTTCAGATCCTTCATTCTGTCCTCCGATGATTTCGGCGCCAACGGAGCACAAATCGAGGAAAACCGGAACGGGTGAAATCATGGCCGGACTGGATTTTTATCCCTCCTTTCCGCGCCGCATCGAACTGCGGTCAACCGAAACTGCCTTGACCAGAGCGAAGACGTGGTCGCCTGGCTTCAACCCGAGATCGGCGACCGATTTCCGCGTCAGCCTCGCCCGCAGCTTCTGCGCTGCGAAGGAGAGTTCCATCTCCGCGAAGGTCCCCTCCCTGCCGTTGATCGCCACGATCTGCACCGGCAGCACATTGCGGATACTGATCGCCTCCGGTGCCTGGCGGGCAAGCGACACGTCGCGGGCGCGGACGCGCAACCGCACCTGCATGCCCGGACGCAGCGCTTCGTCGACGATCTGGAAGGTTTCGCCGCCAAGATCGATGAAGGTCACGCCATATTGGGGATCCCGGCCGATCACATAGCCCTCGATAAGCGTGCCCGCGTCCTCGGCGGTGCCGTCCATTTTCGCGAAGACCTCCGCCACCGGGCCGCTCGCCACCACTTCGCCCTTCGACAAAAGGACGAGCGTATCGGCAAGCCGCGCCACCTCGTCGATCTCATGGCTGACATAGACGATCGGAAGGCCGCTCTCGTCGCGCAGGCGTTCCAGATAGGGCAGGATTTCCTGCCGTCTCGCATGGTCGAGTGAGGAAAGCGGCTCATCGAGCAAAAGCAGGGACGGATTGGACAGGAGCGCCCGTCCGATGGCGACGCGCTGCCGCTCGCCGCCCGAGAGCGTGGCGGGCCTCCGCTCGAGAAGCGCGGAAAGCCCGAGGAGATCGACCACCTCCGCGAAAGGCTTTCCCGCCCGGCGGCGCCCCGCCCAAAGCGAATAGGTCAGATTGTGCCCGACGGAGAGATGCGGGAAGAGCCGCGCATCCTGGAAGACATAGCCGATATGCCGCTTCTCCGGCGCCAGATTGATGCCGGTCCGGCTGTCGAAAAGCACGTGATCGCCGATCGCGATCCGCCCCCGCTCGGGCGAAAGCGTGCCGGCGATCATCTTCAGGAGCGTCGTCTTGCCGGCGCCCGAATGACCGAACAACGCGGTCACGCCGGGTGCCGCCGCAAAATCCGCGCTCACGGCAAAGGCCCCGCTCCGGCCTGCGATTGAAACGACGAGTTCGCTCATCCGGGCCGCCTCGTGTCAAACCGGCGCTGCAGCCATTCCGAGAGAATGACCGCGGCAACCGAGAGGAATGCGGAAACGAGGATAAGTTTCAGCGCGGCGCTGTCGCCGGCGGGTGTCTGCATCAGGGAATAGATGGCCAGCGAAAGCGTCTGCGTTTCACCAGGAATATTGGAGACGAAGGTGATCGTCGCACCGAATTCCCCGAGCGCCTTGGCAAAGCCCAGTACGGCGCCCGCGATGATACCGGGCAGAAGCATGGGCAGCGTCACCGTCAGGAACGCCACGATGCGTCCCGCACCGAGCGTCCGCGCCGCCTCTTCGAGGCCCCGGTCGATATTCTCGATGGAAAGGCGCATCGGCCGCACCAGGAGCGGAAAGGCCATCACGCCCGCGGCAAGCGCCGCCCCTGTCCAGCGGAAAGCGAAGCTGATGCCGAACCATTCATTGAGCGGTGCTCCCAGCGCCCCCCGCGCCCCGAACCACAGAAGCAGCAGATAGCCGGTCACGACCGGCGGCAAGACCAGCGGCAGTGTGATGATCGCCTGCAGCAGGCTCTTGCCCGGGAAGGAATGGCGCGCCAGCAGCCAGGCCGCGGCGAAGGCGAGCGGCAGCGCGAAGAGGATCGCGACGAGCGCGATCCGCAATGACAACAGGATAATGCCCCAGTCCGCTTCCGTCAGCCCCAGCATGCCAGGTCCCGTCAACTGCCGGCCTCCGCGGCGGGCACGAACCCCTTGGCCCGGATGATCGCTTGTCCCGCGCCGCTCGACAGGAAATCGAGGAAGGCCTTCGCCTCCGCCGAGCCCTCCCCCACCAGCGCCGCCGGATAGAGGATCGGCTGATGGCTGGACGCGGGGAAACGGAAGGCTTCTTCGAGATCCGGCGCGGCCGCCAGATCGGAAGCATAGACGACGGCTGCATTCACCTCGCCGCGGCTGACATATTGCAGCGCCACGCGCACATTTTCCGCGAAGACCGCATTCTTTTCGACCTGGTCCCAGAGGCCGAGCTTTTCCAGCGCCGCCTTGCCATATTTCCCCGCCGGTACGTTGGAGGGATCGCCCATGGCGAACCGCCCGGCATCGAGCAGGTCGGCCGCCTTGCCCGCGCGCCCGGCCCCGGCCTTCGTCGCAATGACGAGCGCATTGCCGGCGATGATCCGGCGCGAGGGAACGGAAACGAACTTGCGCTCCTGGAGATAATTCATCCAGTCCTCGTCGGCGGAAATGAAGATCGAGGCGGGCGCACCGGCCTCGATCTGCTTTGCGAGGACCGAGGATGCAGCAAACGAGGCCGTCACATCCCCGCCATGGTCGGCCTTGAATTGCCTGGCCGCCTCTTCGACCACATCCTTCATGCTCGCGGCGGCGAATACCGTCACCTTTTCGGCCGCATGCGCCCCCGCGCTGAGCCCGAGACCGAATACCAGCAAGAGAAAAAGAAAGAGCCTTTTCATCGTTCCACCTGTTTCAACCGAACACACACAATCCGGCCGGGATTTCTCCCGGCGGCTTTCGTCGACTGATGGTGGGAATGATGATGGCAAACGCGGCCCGGTTGCCGTCAAACCCTTGACGCAAAGGCGGCCATCCACAAGCCGCCCCTCTTGGCGATGCAATCTAGCGGCATGTTCCGCTTTTGGCCAGAGCTAACATGCTCGAATGCGTGACGGAACTCACACTTTCGCGTTCGAGACGGTCGCCTCGATATGGTCCACCAGCGCATCGGGCAGCTTCAGGCGGCCGGCGAGGAGATCGAGATAGCCGCGCTCGGCCCGCGTCTCCGGCTCGATGGCAAGGCGCGAAGCCGTGTAGAGCTCGACTTTCTGCGCCTCCGTCTTCGCCTCGTCGACCAGAGCGTCAATATCGACGGGGGCGGCAAGCTCCTTCTTGATGAAATCCTGTGCCTCGGCGCTCATGCCGCCCTGCTTCATCCTCTCCCCGATCTTCGCCTTCTCGGCCTCGTCGATATGGCCGTCGGCCCGCGCCGCCGCGATCATCGCGCGCACCAGGACGAGCGCAAAATTCTCCTCACCCTGCGGCGCCGTAGCGGGGTTGAACGTATCGCCCTGCGGCGGCGGCAGGAGTTCCGGCTCCGCCTTTGCGGCCGGCTGCTCCGGAGCCTTGCCTGCCTGGTAATTCTGATAAGCCTTGTAGGCGAGGCCGGCAATCGCCGCGAGGCCGCCGACCTTGACCGCCGATTTCGTGATGGAGCGTCCACCCCCCGTGCCGAGGAGGACCGCCGCAATCGCGCCCGTGGCCAACGGATTGTCCTTGGCGAATTGCGTCACCTTGCCCATCCCGTCGCTGACGGTGGATTGCGAACCGGGCACCTTGGAGCCCAGAAGATCATCGAGCAGTTTCTTTGGATCGAGCATCAGTGTTCCTTCTTTCAGCCATTGGTGACCATGGGGAGTTAGGAATGCGATTGCGCCGATACAATGAGGAGCGGATAGATTCCGCTATTGCCCGATATGCCGCTTCTGCCCGCGCTGCTGCGCCAGCAGCACCTGCCGATGGCGTTCCGCATAGCGCGCGCGATCCTCATCGGTCCGTTCGTGATAGCAATGCGGACAGGAAACGCCTTCCTGGTAGAACTCGGAAAGGCGCTCTTCCGGCGTGATCGGGTGGCGGCAGGCGCGGCAAAGCCCCGTCTCGCCCTCCTGCAGGCCGTGACCGACCGAGACCCGCTCGTCGAAGACGAAGCACTCGCCATCCCAGCGGCTCTCCTCCGGCGGAACTTCCTCGAGATATTTCAGGATACCGCCTTTCAGGTGGTAGACCTCGTCGAAGCCGAGGCCCTTGACGAAGGCAGTCGCCTTTTCACAGCGTATCCCGCCGGTGCAGAACATGGCGATCTTCTTGCCTTCGAGCTGATCGCGATTCTGCTCGAACCAGGCGGGAAACTCCCGGAATGACTTGGTATGAGGGTCGATCGCACCCTGAAACGTGCCGATCGCCACCTCGTAATCATTGCGGGTGTCGATCACCACCGTGTCGGAACTGGAGATGAGGCCGTTCCAGTCCTTCGGCGCGACATAGGTGCCGACGCTTTTCAGGGGATCGATCTCCGGCACGCCCATGGTGACGATCTCCTTCTTGAGCCTCACCTTCATGCGGTGAAACGGCATCTCGCCGGCATGGGAATATTTGAGCTCCAGCCCCTGGAGCTCCGGTTCCGCCTCGATCCGCGCGACCAGCCTCCCGATCGCTTCGGCACTCCCCGCCACCGTGCCGTTGATGCCTTCGGCGGCAAGCAGAAGCGTTCCCTTGATGCCGAGATTGCAGCAAAGCTGTGCCAGCGGCTCGCGCAGCATCTCGTAGTGCGGCAGGCGCGCGAAACGATAAAGGGCGGCGACGGTGAAGGGTGCATTGGTCATGATCGATCGAACTAATCCTGACATCCGAGGATTTCAAGCGATCCTTTGTCCAACAGATGCAAGACCGGGCGACAATCGCGGCAGGAAACCGAAGCCCGCGAAAGGAAACCCGCATGTTCGAGAAGGAAACAATCCAGGAGATCATCGCCACCGCGGAACGCGCCGGCGTCGAGCCCGCCGCCCTGCTCGCCGTGGCGGAGGTCGAATGCGGCGGGCGCACCACCGCGAAGGTCGACGGCCGCGACGAACCGCTGATCCGTTTCGAGGGACATTATTTCGACCGGCGGCTCACCGGCAAGAAGCAGGCCGAGGCACGCCAGCAGGGACTGGCCGCGCCGAAGGCCGGCGGCATCAAGAACCCGGCAACGCAGGCCGGGCGCTGGCAATTGCTCCACCGCGCGATCCGGCTCGACCGCCGCGCCGCGCTTGAATCCGTCTCGTGGGGCCTCGGGCAGGTCATGGGCGCGCATTGGCAATGGCTGGGCTATCCCAGTGTCGATACACTCGTCGCCGAGGCGCGCAGCTCGGTAGCGGGGCAGATACGCCTGATGCTGCGTTTCATCGAGAAATCCGGCCTGGTGGAAGTGCTGAACAGGCACGACTGGGCGGGTTTCGCCCGCCGCTACAATGGCCCGCTCTACCGCCAATACGCCTATGATCGGAAGATGGCGAAGGCCTGGAAGATTTATCGCGATCGCCTGCTCCCGGATAGTCGGGCTGCCGACAGTGCGGTGGACAAAACCATGACGCAGGGCTAAATCGGCTGCACGTTGGAACATAACCGGAGACACGCCCATGGCCCAGAGAACCGACCTTCTGCTTCCGATCCTCAAGGGCCAGCCGGTCATCCCGGTCCTGCTGGTGGACAGGGTGGCCGATGCGGTTCCCCTCGCCCGGGCTCTTGCGGCGGGCGGCCTGCCCGCCATCGAGATCACCCTGCGCACCCCGGCCGCGCTCGATGCCATCCGCGCCGTGGCGCAAGAGGTTCCGGAAGCCATTGTCGGCGCCGGCACCATCCTCGATGCGCGCCAGTATGAAGAAGCTGCGAAGGCCGGCTCGCGCTTCATCGTCAGCCCCGGCACGACCAAGGCGATCCGCGATGCGGCGAACGGCAGCGACGTGCCGCTGCTGCCCGCCGCCATCACGCCGAGCGAGATCATGGTGATGCGTGAGGAAGGCTATACCTATCTCAAGTTCTTCCCGGCCGAGCAGGCCGGCGGCGCGGCTTTCCTCAAGGCGCTTTCCTCGCCTCTCGCGGGAACCTTCTTCTGCCCGACGGGCGGCGTCAGCCTCGCCAATGCCGGGACCTATCTGTCCCTGCCCAATGTCGTCTGTGTCGGCGGATCATGGGTTGCCCCGAAAGAACTGGTCGAGGCAGGCGAATGGCAAAAGATCACCGCCCTTGCTTCGGAAGCATCCAAACTGTCGGCTTGAGCGAACGACTGGCTTTCCTGCCGAGCTGAAAAAGGGGCCGCACAGGCCCCTTTGTTTTTCCGCACTCGGACGAAACCGCCCTAATTCGTCTCCGAGAACTTGGCGATGGACAGGAATGTCACCGCACTGCCCGAAAATCTGTTGGCTTTGTCCGACGTCAGCTCGCGCTGGAAGCCGGCGGTGTAGACCGTCGTCGGTGCCGTGCGCAGCGCATCGTTGCGCAGGACAGGGCTCGTGGCCGGTACGGCACGGGCGACAGAGGTGCTGGAGAGCGCCATCTGCGGCAGCGGGACGCTCTTTGCCGGCTGCACGATCGCTTCCGGTTCCCTGGTTGCACCGGGATGCGGCTTGGCACCTTTGGCCGTGGTCCGCACGCCCGTATCGATCGCATTGATGGGCTGGCCCTTGGCCGCGGCGTCGAGCAGCACCTTGCGCGGCGAAGAAATGCTGGCCGGCGATACGGATGCAACCATATCAGGCGAAGTCCCCGGCTCCTTCGGATCGGCAAGCGCGACCTGCGGGCTCCGCGGCGGCGCATTCTGCGGCAGCGGGAAGGCCGGTGTATCCAGGTTCGCTTCCACGACGGCGGCGATCTCGTCGCGCTTCGGCTCCGGTACGGCAGCCGGCGCTTCCTCGGCAGCGGCAAGGGCAGCGCCCGTCTCAGGCCGCTGCTCGGGAACGACGGCAGCCGCCAGCAACAGGCCGGGATCGACGTGCTTGGGCTTGCTCAGCGGAACCGGTACGAAGCCGTTCATCATGGGGCTTGGCACACCGGCATCGGCGATCCTTGCCGAATTGGCATCGACGGCCGCATTGACCGCATCCGTACCACCGGCTGGAACATTCGCCGGCGGCGTGGGCACATCCGCGGGAGGCGTCACCATGGCGAGTGCGGTCTCGGGCCTGCGCCCCGGCACCGGCACGGCAAAGGCAAGCGCCGCCTGCGCCTCTGGCTGGGGCGTTCCTTCCGCCAGTGCCGCCGCCGGGCGCGGCGCGTCAAGCGGACGCGGCACTTCACGCGGTGGCAGGGCGGCGACGATCGTGGCCGGCTGGGGTTGAGGCTCGGGCTGCGGCTGCGGCGCCGGCGCACGGACGGGCACCTCCTCCGCGACCGGGGCCCTGGGAACGGCACGCGACGGTCTGGCGGCCGAGGCCACAGCGACGGGCGCGCTGGCTTCGCTCGTATCCTCTTCCTCGTCCGCGCCACCGCCGAAGAGGGCTGCGAACAGGGTCTTGCTCTTCTTGCGCGGCGCGCTCGCAACCGCGACCGAGCCGCCCCGCGCCTGGCGGGCTTCATAGGCGGCAAGCGCCTGTTCATAGCCGGGCAACGGCTTGCCGTCGGTCGGAACATGCAGGGTCTTGCCATCGGGGAAGAGCGCCAGCAGCTCCCTGCGGCTCATGCGCGGCCAGTGGCGGACATTGCCCACATCCATGTGTACGAATGGCGAACCCGATGTCGGATAATAGCCCACGCCGCCGGCCTGATAGCGCATGCCGATTGCGCGCAGCTTCTTCAGCGGCACGTCGGGGATATAGAAATCCATCGCCCTGCCGAGCATGTGCTGGCTCTTCTTGGCAACCCCGCGGCTGCGCGAGCGCAGCATGGAATTGGTGGCTGGCGAGCGATAGGCGGAAACGACATGGATATAGTCACGCGAACCGCTGGCCTGATAAACCTGCCAGACGAGGTCGAACAGGCGGGGGTCCATCTTGGTCGGCTCGTTGCGCCGCCAGTCGCGCAGGAAGCGGTTGAGCTGCGCAAGCCCGCTCGGGATATAGCGCCCGTTCTTTTTGAAGGTGATCTCCGCCCTCTCTTTTGTGTGGACGAAATAGACCTTCAGCGTCCGGGTTTCCGCCGCGGCGTCGGAGGCGGCGAGGATGAGGGGAGCAGCGACGAGCAGGGCAATCCAAAGAAGACGGCGCGCCAGCGCCGCTGCAGAAATCGCTTTGAATGCCGAAATACAGTTCATCAATTGATGCAGCCTTGCCGTTTAAAGCAGTCCCCGAAGGCTCCGACTATCGGATTTAATGGTTAATGGACGTTTAGTGAAGAACAAATACGTTTATAGAATGGCAAAAAGGGCACACCGAACCACGCGGCTAATGCCATGGTAAACAGCTTGTTAACAGGCTTAGTGAGCTGATTTTCGAAGAGGACGGGAAGTATCGGAAAATCCCGCGCCCTTGTCGCCATCCGTCTTGTCCGTCGCCACTCCTCCCACGACGTCGATGCCATAATCCTTGAGCTTACGATAAAGCGTCGAGCGGCCGATGCCAAGACGTCGCGCCACCTCGCTCATCTGACCGCCATAATGCGAAATGGCGAGACGAATCATCGTTTCCTCGATTTCGGCGAGCGAGCGCACCTGCCCCTCTGCGTCGATGCCCTGCAGCTGACCGAAACGGTCCGACATCATCTGGCCTTCCGACACGGTCATATCCGGCTGCGCCGCGTCCCCGCCCTTCCCGCCGGCCACCAGCTGCGGCACGCTCGCACCGTCGGGCATGACGTCCCTCGCCAGCGCCTGGATCTGCGGGAAATCGTCCACCGTCAGTTCCGTGCCTTCGCACAGCACCACGGCGCGAAAGACCGCGTTTTCCAATTGCCTGATATTGCCCGGCCAATCATAGGCGCCGAGCAGCGCGAGCGCGGAAGGCGTGATGCCCTTGATCTGCGGCCGGCCCTCCTCGGCTGCAAAACGCGTCAGGAAATGGCGCACCAGCACAGGGATATCCTCCCGCCTTTTGCGCAAGGGCGGCAGGGAAATCGGAAAGACATGCAGGCGATAGAACAGGTCTTCGCGAAACTGCCCGTTCTTCACCAGGTCGAGGAGGTTGCGGTTGGTCGCCGATATCAGCCGGAAGTCGACGGTCACCGGCTTCTTGGCACCGACGGGATCGACCTCGCCCTCCTGCACGGCGCGCAGGAGCTTGACCTGGATGTCGGGGGACAGATCCCCCACTTCGTCCAGAAACAGCGTGCCGCCATCGGCTTCCACGAACTTGCCGACATGCTTCTCCGTTGCGCCGGTGAACGACCCCTTTTCGTGGCCGAACAGGATGCTCTCCGCCAGATTATCGGGAATGGCACCGCAATTGACGGTGATGAAGGGTTTGCCGCGCCGCTCGCCGGAGCCCTGGATCGCCCGCGCCAGCATTTCCTTGCCGACGCCGGATTCACCCTCGATGAGGATCGGGATGTTCGAAGCCGCCGCTTTCCAGCCGAGCTTGATCACCCGCTCCATCGCCTCGCTGCGCGTGACCAGGTCGCGGAATGTGAGCATGCCTTCGGCCGAGTGCCGGATGCGCTTGATCTCCCCTTCCAGCGCTCCGAGCTTCAGCGCGTTGGCCACGGAAACCTGCAGCCGCTCCGGCGAAACGGGTTTGACCACGAAATCGAAAGCGCCGAGCCGCATGGCCGTGATGACCGTATCGAGGCCGCCCTGCGCCGTCTGCACGATGACGGGAACCGCTACCCCCATCTCCCGCATCCGCCTGAGAACGGTGAAGCCATCCATGTCGGGCATGACCAGGTCGAGAATGACGAGCGAAATCTCTTTCCGGTTGCGCAGGAGATTCAGCGCCGCATGGCCGCCATCGGCCAGAATCGTCCTATGCCCCATCCGAAGCACGGCGGCTTCCAGCAGCCGGCGCTGGACCGGATCGTCGTCAACGATAAGAATGGGACCGGTCATCGAATATGTTTTCATCTGAGATAAATCTGAACTGGATCAGGATGACGTAGGATTCTAAATAAAGGCCGCTACTTACCGTCGGCATTTGATTAAAATACGATCGGTATCCCGGCAGATCGTCCGAAAGCGGAGCATAATATGGAATATGAATTTAAGAAACCTCTTATAAAAAGGGCCCCGGACTCGGCCCACCATTATGCACCGGCGGACCGGATTGCGGCCGGGCCGGAGGCCGACAATCTGGGCAATCTGCCGGAATGGAATCTGGGCGACCTCTACCCCTCCATGGATGCCCCCGAGCTGGCCGCCGACATGGAAAAGGCATCACGGGACGCCATCGCCTTCGAGGACCGCTGGAAAGGCAAGCTGGCTGCCGAGGCGGCCAAGCCGAATGGCGGCGAGCTGGCGAACGCCATCACCGCCTATGAGGCGCTGGAAGAGCTGATGGGCCGTATATTCTCCTATGCCGGCCTCCTTTATTCCGGCGATACGTCGGATCCCAAACGGGCCAAGTTCTATGGCGACGTGCAGGAGAAGATGACGGACGCCAGCGCGCATCTCATCTTCTTCGCCCTGGAACTCAACCACATCGAAGACGATGTGCTGGAAACCGCCATGAAGGCCAACCCGGCGATCGGCCACTACCGGCCCTGGCTCGTCGATCTGCGGATGGACAAGCCCTATCAGCTCGAGGATCGCATCGAGCAGCTCTTCCACGAGAAATCCGTCACCGGGCGCGGTGCGTGGAACCGGCTGTTCGACGAGACGATGACCGCATTGCGCTTCACGGTCGACGGCGAGCAGCTGCCGCTCGAACCCACGCTCAACCTCTTGCAGGATGCCGACGGCGCCGTACGCAGGAAGGCTTCCCAGGCATTGGCCGAAACCTTCAAGGCCAATCTGAGGACCTTCACGCTCGTCACCAACACGCTGGCCAAGGACAAGGAGATTTCCGACCGCTGGCGCGGCTTCAAGGACATCGCGGATTCCCGCCATCTCGCCAATCGGGTCGAGCGCGAGGTGGTCGACGCGCTGGCGAAGGCCGTGGAGGACGCCTACCCCCGCCTGTCGCACCGCTATTACGCGATGAAGGCCAAATGGCTCGGGCTCGACATCCTTGAAAACTGGGACCGCAACGCACCCCTTCCCGAGACGCCGCAGAGCGTTATCCCATGGAACGAGGCGAAGGAGACGGTGCTGTCGGCCTATGCCGGCTTTGCCCCGGAGATGGCGGATATCGCGCGCAATTTCTTCGATCGCAACTGGATCGACGCACCGACAAGGCCCGGCAAGGCGCCCGGCGCCTTCGCCCATCCGACCGTCCCCTCTGTCCACCCTTACGTCCTGCTCAACTATATGGGCAAGCCGCGCGACGTGATGACGCTCGCGCACGAACTGGGCCACGGCGTCCATCAGGTGCTGGCAGGCGGCCAGGGCGCGCTCATGGCGGCGACGCCGCTGACGCTTGCCGAAACCGCCTCGGTCTTCGGCGAGATGCTGACCTTCCGCTCGCTGCTCGAGCGCACGAAGGACAAGCGCGAGCGCAAGGCGATGCTGGCGCAGAAGGCCGAGGACATGATCAATACGGTGGTGCGCCAGATCGCCTTCTACCAGTTCGAGCGGCGCGTCCACACCGAACGGCGCAATGGCGAGCTCACCGCGGAGCGCATCGGCGAAATCTGGCTCGAGGTGCAGAGGGAAAGCCTCGGGCCCGCCGTCCGCCTTAATCCGGGCTACGAGACCTTCTGGACCTATATCCCGCACTTCATCCATTCGCCTTTCTACGTCTATGCCTATGCATTCGGCGACTGTCTGGTGAACTCGCTCTACGCGGTCTACCAGAACGCCGAGAAGGGCTTTCAGGAGAAATATTTCGAACTTCTCAAGGCCGGCGGCACCAAGCATCACAAGGAGCTGCTGGCACCCTTCGGGCTCGATGCCTCAGATCCGGGCTTCTGGCAGAAGGGCCTCTCGGTCATCGAAGGCATCATCGATGAGCTGGAAGCCATGGAAGACTGATTTGCTCCGGCATATGGCGCCACATATTCTGTATAATGCAGCGAAAGCGGGCTATTCCGCCCGCTTTCGTCTTTTCGACAGGATATGCATATCGTGAACCCGCTCGGCCCGTCCGACCCCTTCATCCTGTTCCGGGACGACAAGGCGCAACGGGAGGTCCTGTTCGCAGAACCCTCCGAAATCATCCTCGCGGAGAATCCCGCCGATTTCGAGGATGCCTTTGCCGCGGCGCAGCGCGCCCATGAGGAGGGAAAGTGGCTTGCCGGCTATCTCTCCTATGAGGCGGGTTATCTTCTCGAGCCCAAGCTCAAGCCGATGTTGCCGGAGGAGCGGCGGGCGCCGCTCATCTGCCTTGGAGTCTTCGACGGCCCATCCGACCGGTCGCTTCCCGAGCGCGATCCGCTGCCGCAGGACAACGCCTTTCTCACTCGTCCGCATGCCACCTGGAACTTCGAGAAATATCAGAAGCGGTTCGCGCGGTTGCACCGCCACCTGCGCGAGGGTGATTGCTATCAGGGCAATCTGACCTTTCCCGTCCGTGCGCGCTGGTCAGGCGACCCGCTCGCCGCCTTTGACGCGCTCACCGTGCGCCAGCCCGTGCGCTACGGCGCCTTTGCAAGGCTTGGCGGCCCCGTCATCCTGTCGCGCTCGCCCGAACTGTTCTTCGACGTGAATGCCGACGGCTGGATCGAGACCCATCCCATGAAAGGCACGACGCCCCGGGGCAAAACGCCGGAGGAGGACGACCGGCTACGCGATTTCCTGATCAACGATCCCAAGAGCCAGGCGGAAAACCGCATGATCGTCGATCTCCTGCGCAACGACATATCGCTGATCAGCGAACCCTCGACCCTTCATGTGCCGGAACTCTTCAAGGTCGAGCGTTATCCGACCGTGCATCAGATGATCAGCCGCGTGCGCGCCCGCCTCAACCCCGGCCTGAAGCTCAGGGATATCTTCGCGGCGCTCTTCCCCTGCGGCTCGGTGACGGGCGCGCCGAAGATCCGCGCCATGGAGATCCTGCGCGAACTCGAAGGCGTGCCGCGCGATGTCTATTGCGGCTCCATCGGCTGGATCAGCCCTCAAGGGCGGATGCGCTTCAATGTCGCCATCCGCACCATCTCGCTTTATCCGGGCGGTCATGCCACTTTCAACGTCGGCGGCGGCATCGTTTTCGATTCCACCGCCGAGGCGGAGTATGAGGAATGTCTTCTGAAGGCCCGGTTCGCGACGGGGATGGTCCCGACTACGAATTGATCGAAACCCTGCGCTGGGAGCCGCTTTCCGGCTTCCTGCGGCTGAAGCGCCATCTGGCACGGCTCGCACGCTCCGCAGCCGTGCTGGGTTTCTCGCTTGATGAACCCCTTGTCCGCGGCAAGCTGGATGAAATAGCCCGGGGCGACCAGGCCCTGCGCGTTCGCCTCACGCTCGACCCCGACGGCGTCATCGACGTGACGACACAGCCCTTCACCCCCCTCCCGCCGGATACGATCTGGCGGATCGCCGTCGCCCGCACCCGCCTCGACCGCGACGACCCGCTCATCCGCCACAAGACCACGCGGCGGCAGATATATGAAACCGCGCGGGCGGAATTCGCTCCCGACGAGGTGGACGAGGTGATCCTGCTCAATGGCGAGGGGCAGGTCTGCGAAGGGACGATCACCTCGATCTTCGTGGATCGGGGCGGCGCGTCCTGCGCCACGCCGGCGCTGCGCTGCGGCCTGCTGCCGGGCATCTTGCGCGAGGAGCTGATCGATGATGGCGTCACCACGGAAGCGGAATTGACGGTTGACGACCTGCGCAGCGCCAGGAACATTCTCATCGGCAATTCGCTGCGCGGGCTCATCCGGGCGCGATTGCTTTGATTTACAAGGTAATCCGCAACGGTAACGCTTTATTGTGACAGTAATCTATGATTTAGCCGGATCGGGTAATCATTCGAACCCCACAAGGAACGTACTGCACCGAACACAACCCTGATTGGAGAAACGGGAAATGGCGAAAGCGAAATGGCCGATCTACGGTGAAATTACCGGCCCTATTGTCATGATCGGCTTTGGGTCGATCGGGCGCGGTACCCTGCCACTGATCGAGCGCCATTTCAAATTCGACAAATCGCGGCTTGTCATCATCGACCCGAGCGACGAGAACAAGAAGATCGCCGACAAGGAAGGCATCCGTTTCATCCAGGAAGCCATAACCAGGGACAATTACAAATCGGTTCTCGTGCCCCTTCTTACCGAGGGCGGCGGCCAGGCCTTCTGCGTCAACCTTTCGGTCGATACCTCGTCCCTCGATCTCATGAAGCTTTGCCGCCAGCAGGGCGCGCTTTATATCGATACGGTCGTGGAGCCTTGGCTCGGCTTCTATTTCGACGATAAGGCCGACAACGCCTCCCGTACCAACTATGCGCTGCGCGAAACGGTGCGCGCCGAAAAGAGGAAGAACCCGGGCGGCCCGACCGCCGTCTCCTGCTGCGGCGCCAATCCCGGCATGGTGTCGTGGTTCGTCAAGAAGGCGCTTGTCGATCTCGCCACCGAGATGAAGCTCGATTTCACGGAACCTGCCGCCGACGACCGCGATGGCTGGGCAAAGCTCATGAAGAAGGTGGGCGTCAAGGGCATCCACATCGCCGAGCGCGATACGCAGCGCACCAGGCATCCAAAGCCGCTCAACGTCTTCTGGAACACCTGGTCCGTCGAGGGTTTCATTGCGGAAGGCCTGCAGCCGGCCGAGCTTGGCTGGGGCACGCATGAGAAATGGATGCCAAAGAACGCCCGCAAGCAGAAGAAGGGCAACAAGGCCGCGATCTTCCTGGAACAGCCCGGCGCCAATACCCGCGTGCGCAGCTGGTGCCCGACGCCGGGACCACAATATGGCTTACTCGTTACCCATAACGAGTCCGTTTCCATCGCCGACTATTTCACCGTGCGCGACAAGAAGGGCAAGGTGACCTACCGCCCGACCTGCCACTACGCCTATCACCCGGCCAACGACGCCGTGCTCTCGCTCGACGAGATGTTCGGCGCCGGCGGCAAGCCGCAGCCCGTCCAGCATGTGCTCGACGAGAACGAGCTGATCGACGGCATCGACGAACTGGGCGTGCTCCTTTACGGGCACGACCTCAACGCCTACTGGTATGGCTCGCAGCTCTCGCTCGAGGAAGCCCGCAAGCTTGCGCCGTACCAGAATGCGACCGGCCTGCAGGTGACCTCCGCCGTGCTGGCCGGCATGGTCTGGGCGCTCGAAAACCCGAACGCCGGCATCGTCGAAACCGATGAGATGGACTATCGGCGCTGCCTTGAGATCCAGCGCCCCTATCTCGGTCCGGTAAAGGGTTATTACACCGACTGGACGCCGCTAGCCGGCCGGCCGGGCCTTTTCAAGGAAGATATCGACCTGAAGGATCCCTGGCAGTTCCGCAATGTTCTGGTGCGCTGGTAGCAACCCGGCGACAGCGGCACGCTTTCCTCCACGGCGCCTTCGGGCGCCGTTTTCATGTGCGGCATAAACGCAACACTTGTCCCCCGCTGCCTCGGAGTGGGGCTTGTTTTCGTGAAAATTTGGATACATCACAGGGGGAAGTCAGAAACTGACAGGAGATCAGACTATGAAACGCATCGGACCAGCGGCAATGCTTGCAGTGGTATCCACGGCGCTTGCCGCCTGCCAATCTGCAGGGCCCATCGGCGGCAACGTCCCGGTCGTCGCGCGCGGTGGCGGCATCGAGGGCAATTGGGTCGATGCGAACGGCATCACCTCCAGCTTCAATTCCGGCGTGTTCGTGACCCGCACGACCGACACCAACGAGAAGCTCGCCGAGGGCAATTATCGTTACGAGACGCCGCAGCTCGTCGCCATCGACATGCGCTCGCTCGTCCGTGGCACCACGTCGCGCGTCAACTGCGCGGTGGTTTCGCCTTCCCAGCTCAACTGCACCTCCTCCGCCGGTTCGCAGTTCACGCTTAACCGCAAGGCTGCCGGCTAACGCCGGCAGGAGGGGCGCCGTTCGTCCGCAGCGCACGGGTTGTGGACGACGGCTTTCCATCTTGCATATCCCTGAGCAAGGTGGGACGATCCCGGCTCCCATGGGCAGGCCGCAGGGAGCAAAGCCAAGATGTCCAGACCCTTCACCCGTGCAATTCTCTGTTCTTCCATCCTCGCGTTTTCAGCGGGAACGGCTTTCGCCGACTACACGCTGAACATCCTGCACATCAACGACTTCCATTCGCGCGTCGAGCCGATCAACAAATATGATTCGACCTGTTCCGCCGAGGAGCAGCAGAAAAACGAGTGTTTCGGCGGGGTTGCGCGCGTCAAGGCTGCCATGGACAGGCAGCGCCAGGCACTTGCGCAGAAGGGCGGCAACGTTCTCGTTGTCGATGCCGGCGACCAGTTTCAGGGTTCGCTCTTCTATACCACCTACAAGGGTGTCGATACGGCGGAATTCATGAACGGCATCGGTTTCGACGCGATGGCGCTGGGCAATCATGAGTTCGACGACGGTCCCGAAGGATTGGCTTCCTTTCTGGACAAGGTGAAATTCCCGGTCATTTCCGGCAATGTGACTGCCGACGCGAAATCGCCGATCGCCGGAAAATACAAGCCTTACATCGTCAAGGAGATCGGCGGACAGAAGATCGGTATCGTTTCCGTCCTGGCGACCGATACGCAGGAGACCTCCTCGCCCGGTCCGGACGTTCATTTCCAGGACGAAATCGCCTATCTCAAGGGCGCGGTCGCCGATCTGGAAAAACAGGGCGTCAACAAGATCATCGCCGTCACCCATGTCGGCTATCCCCGCGACAAGCAGATTGCTGCGGCCGTCGAGGGTATAGACGTGATCGTTGGCGGACATAGCCATACGCTGCTTTCCAACACGGATCCCAAGGCGGAAGGGCCCTACCCCACGCTCGTCAGGAACCCCGCGGGCAAGGACGTGCCGATCGTCACCGCCTATGCCTATTCCAAATATCTGGGCGATCTCGCGGTAACGTTCGATGATGCCGGAAATGTTATCGCGGCCAAGGGCAATCCTATCCTTCTCGATTCCACGGTTCAGCCGGATGCAGCCTTTGCCGCCCGGGTGGCGGAACTGGCCAAGCCGCTGGAAGAACTCAAGAACAAGGTGGTGGCTTCGACCGAAACCGCCATCGACGGATCGCGCGAGGCCTGCCGCGGAATGGAATGTCCGATGGGCAACCTTGTCGCCGACGCGATGCTCGACCGCGCCAAGGACCAGGGCATGACGATCGCCATCATGAATGGCGGCGGCTTGCGCGCTTCCATCGACCAGGGCGAGGTGACGATGGGCGAAGTCCTGACCGTGCTGCCGTTCCAGAACACGCTTTCCACCTTCCAGCTCAAGGGAGCCGATGTCATCGCAGCCCTTGAAAACGGCGTCGGCCAGGTCGAAGAAGGCGCCGGCCGCTTTCCGCAGGTGGCAGGCCTCAAATACGCCTTCGACCGGTCCAAGCCGGCGGGCAACCGCATTTCCGATGTCATGGTGAAGGATCCGCAGGGGGGATGGGTGCCGATCGATCCCGCCGCGACCTATGGGGTGGTCTCCAACAACTACATGCGCGCCGGCGGCGACGGCTACAAGATCTTCGCGACCAACGCGACGAACGCCTATGATTACGGACCTGGTCTCGAGGAGGTCGTAGCCGACTATCTCGCGAAAAATCGGCCTTACAAACCCTATACCGATGGTCGCATCCAGGCCGTCGAGATGATGACCGGCGGGACGGAGGCTCCGGCCGGCCAGACACCGGCGCCGGCCGAAACCGCCAAGCCGGCAGCGCCGGCGGGGACGGCTGAACCGGCAAAGCCCGCACCGGCGGAAAAGCAGGCCGCGGCGCCGCAGAAGCCGGCGGCTGGCGAACCCTACATCATCAAATCGGGCGACACCTATTGGGACCTGGCGGCAGGCTTCTATGGCGACCCGACCCAATGGCGCAAGCTGCGGGACGCCAACCGGAAATACCATCCCCGCCGCCTGCCCGTGGGCGGAAAGCTGTCCGTTCCGGC
The DNA here is from genome assembly GCF_014191375.1 of Mesorhizobium sp. RMAD-H1. GTDB lineage: Bacteria > Pseudomonadota > Alphaproteobacteria > Rhizobiales > Rhizobiaceae > Paramesorhizobium. The sequence goes on along the minus strand of NZ_JACHWN010000009.1, from coordinate 174,567 downwards.
CTGAGAAGAGCGCCAGGCGCGCCGGCATTGATTGACCCCGCCTGCGCGCTTTCGCATCATTGAAATTCGACCGGGAAACTCTACTTTTCGGACGCGTTTCAACCGCGCGCTGATCGCCGCCGAGGAGAAAAAGACTGAAAATGAGTGCAACGGGCAGAACGAAGACGAAAAAGGCAGCCACAACCGAACCGTTGCCGACCGGCAAGCCACCCGTTGCCAAGCCCAAGGTCGGCGTGCTTCTCGTCAATCTCGGCACCCCGGACGGCACCGATTTCGCCTCCATGCGCCGCTATCTGAAGGAATTTCTCTCCGACCGGCGCGTCATCGAATGGCCGCGCGCCATCTGGTATCCGATCCTCAACGGCATCGTTCTCAACACCCGGCCGAAGAAATCGGGCCGGAACTACGAGCGTATCTGGAACAGGGAAAAGAACGAATCGCCGCTGCGCACCTTCACCCGCTCGCAGGCCGAAAAGCTCGCGGAAACGCTGAAGGACTATCCCAATGTCGTCGTCGACTGGGCCATGCGCTATGGCCAGCCCTCGATCGAGGATGTGCTGACGCGCCTGCGGGACGGGGGATGCCAGCGCATCGTCATGTTCCCGCTCTATCCGCAATATTCCGCCACCACCACGGCCACGGTGAACGACAAGTTCTTCGAGGCGCTGATGAAGACGCGCTTCATGCCTGCGGTGCGCACGGTCCCTTCCTATGAGGACGAACCCGCCTATATCGAGGCGCTCGCCCGCTCCATCGAGAAGCATCTGGCGACGCTTTCTTTCGAGCCGGAGGTCGTAATCGCCTCCTACCATGGCATTCCGCAGAGCTATGCCAAGCGCGGCGACCCCTATCCGGACCACTGCATGACGACATCGCGCCTCTTGCGCGAGCGGCTGGGCTGGGAAGAAAGGAAGCTTCTCACATGCTTCCAGTCACGCTTCGGCCCGGAAGAATGGCTCCAGCCCTATACCGACGAGACGATCGAAAGGCTCGCCAGGGAAGGCGTCAAATCCATCGCCGTCTTCAATCCGGGCTTCGTCGCCGACTGCCTGGAGACGCTGGACGAGATCGGCAACGAGGCCGCCGAGAGCTTCCATGAGCATGGCGGCGTCAACTTCAGCCACATCCCCTGCCTCAATGATTCCGACGAGGGCATGAGCGTCATCGAGACGCTGGTGCGCCGCGAACTGCAGGGCTGGGTGTAGGGCAAGGGAGTAAGGCAGTGGGGCAATAGGGCAGTTGTCTATGACAGCAGTCCATAATGCCCTGCTGCCTTATTGCCCTGCCGCCTCGTCAAGCCACGCCGATGCGCAGCAGATCGTGGAAATGGACGAGCCCTACCGGGCGGTTTTCCTCGGTAACGATGAGCGCGCTGATATTATGCTCGTTGAGGAGGCTCATCGCCGCGCCGACCAGCAGATGCGGGGCGACCGTCTTCGGCCCGCGCGTCATGATGTCATCGACCGTCAGTTCGCCGAGATTGCGGTGAAGATTGCGGGCGAGATCGCCGTCGGTGACGATACCGACAAGATTCCCCTCCCCGTCGGTGACGCCGACGCAGCCGAAGCGCTTGTGTGAGAGGACCTGCATCGCTTCGGGCATGGACGTGCCGAGCGGCACCAGCGGCAGCTCGTCGCCACGATGCATGATATCACGCACATGGGTCAGGCTTGCCCCCAGCGATCCGCCAGGATGGAATGTCCTGAAATCGCTGGCGGTGAAACCGCGCGCCTCCAGCAGCGCCACGGCAAGCGCGTCACCCATGGCGAGCTGCATCAATGTCGAGGTGGTCGGCGCCAGGCCGTGCGGACAGGCCTCGTCGGTCCTGGGCAGCAGAAGGACGATGTCGGCCTCGCGGCCCAGCGTCGAGTGCGCGCGCGAGGTCAGCGCGATCAGCGGCATGCGGAAGCGCCGGGAATAGCTGACGATGCCTTTCAGCTCCGCCGTCTCGCCCGACCAGGAGAGGGCAAGAATGATGTCGTTGCTGCCCACCATGCCGAGATCGCCGTGATTGGCCTCGGCCGAATGGACGAAGAAGGCGGGCGTCCCCGTGGAAGCAAGCGTCGCGGCGATTTTCGTGCCGATATGTCCGCTCTTGCCGACACCCGTCACGATGACGCGGCCGGTGCTGCGGGCGATGCGCTGCACCGCCTCGGCAAAAGGTTTTGCAAGACCATTCTGCAGCGCTTCTTCCAGCGCGGTCAGGCCGGCCTTTTCCGTTACGATGGTGCGCAAGGCCGATTCGAGTGCCGCCTGCGCATCCGCTTTTCTGTCTTTGACATCCTGCATGGGCGAAAGCGTTAGCGCTTTGCGGCACATCTGTCCATCTTTGTTGTCTGGCAAGCGCCGCAGCTCGGCTTCGCAAACCCAAAAGAAACCAAGCATTAACCATGTCGATTTACGTTCGGTGAACCACGTTGCAACCCGGTTCCATTCCAGATCATGCATCAAGCCGCCAAGCCCCCCGGCACCGAGCCGCGTATCGCCCGCAAGCGCCGGCTTGCCGGGCTGCTCCTGGCCGGCGTCGCCATCGGCGCGGTGGGCATTCCCGCCCGGGCGCAGGATGTCAGCCTGCGTGGCTCGGTGCAGGAGGATATCCTTGGCACATCGGCGGCAACGCCTCTATCGGCGTCATCGCAGCAGAGGCGCTCCGCCCCGCCGGCTTACGAACCGGCAAGTTCGGGAGCCCTTTCCGAAGACGCCGATGATGCGAACACCGAAGGCGGCGATGCGTTCACGGAGGGGGGAGACGATTCGATCGGTCTGAGCGATGACACGCTGCAGGGCCGGCCGATCGAGCCGGAGGGCCTGCCGTCTCCACCGATCCCCGCCGAGAACCCGGCGAGACGCGCCCCCGCCAGCACGGCCGACGAGGCGGATGCCGGCCAATCGGCTCCCGCTGATTATCTGCGCACCGGCACGGTGAACAGCGAGGAAGAGAACGATACCGGCCGCGTCATGCCCGAAAACGAGCGGCAAGCGCCGATCGAGAACCGGTCGCGCCCTCAGTCGGAGGAGGACCCGTTCGCGCCGGTCGGCCTGCGCGCCGGATCCTTTCTCCTGCGCCCATCCCTCGATCAGGGCATCCGCGGTACCAGCAATGCCGACAACAGCGCCACTGGTTCCAGCGCCATGCTGTCCGAAACCACGCTGCGGCTCAATGCCCAGTCGGACTGGTCGCGGCATCAGGCCACCCTTGATGCATCCGGCAGCTGGGCCAGGACGATTTCCGGCCAGGACGTCTCCGAGCCGCGCCTCGACATCGAAGGCGGCCTGCGGCTTGATCTCGGCGACCAAACGACCGTCAATTCCAGCGCCGGCTATCATCTTCGCCGCGAAAGCGCCAACAATCCCTATGGCGTTCCCGGCGCGCTGAAGCGCCCGATCGTGCAGACGCTCAATGGAAGCCTTGGCGTCGAGCGCGAGGTCGGACTCCTCTTCGGCGGCGTGACAGGCCGTGTGGAGCGTTCCGTCTATGGCGATGCGGAACTTTCGACGGGCGGCGAAGTCAGCCAGAGGGACCGCGACAATACCTTTGTCAGCGTCACCCTGCGCGGGGGCTATCAGCTTTCCGCCGCGATCAGGCCATTCGCCGAAATCGAGGTCGGCAGACGCATCTATGATGAGAGGCAGGACAGCAACGGCTATGAGCGTGGCGCCACACAGCTTGCCGCACGCGCCGGTGCCTTGGTCGATATGGGCGAAAAGCTCAATGGCGAATTCGCGCTCGGCTATCTCCGCGAGAATATCGAGGACGAGCGCCTTCGCGATATCGGCGGCCTTTCACTCAACGCGGCGATGAACTGGTCCCCCGAGCGCGGCACCGACGTGAGATTGGCGGCACAGACGATCGTCGAAGGCGGCACCGCCCCCGGTGAAAGCGGCTCCATCCTCTACCTAGCCAATCTCGATCTCAAGCGCCTGATCCGCGCCAACCTGACGCTCGACGCCGGGCTCGATGTCACCGTCCGCGACAATCGCGACGGATCGGGCACGGACTATGGCCTGGGCGCGGAACTCGGCGCCACCTACTGGTTCAACCGCTTCGTCGGCGTCAATGGCAGCTATCGCCATGAATTCATGAAAAGCGATGTCGCCTCGCGCGAATATACCTCGAACAGCGTCTATCTCGGTGTGAAGCTGCAGAGATAATCTCTCCGCTTTCGTCATTCTCGGGCCTGTTGCGAGAATCTACGGCGGCAGAGCTTCTTGATGATCCCATCGCGGATGGTCGTATCACTCTCGCTCCATGGTCGCACATCCCCGGGACGAGCCCGAGGATGACGAATATCGGAGTATCCTCAATCCTCCGGCTTGATCACGCGCAGCAGTTCGCCGATGGAATGTTCAACATTCGGCCGGATATCCTTGCGCCACAGCGCGAAAGCCACATTGGCCTCGATGAAACCCTCCTTCGAACCGCAATCGAAGGTCCGGCCGGTATAATGGTAGCCGTAGAAGGGTTGCTCCTCCGCCAGTTTGAGCATCCCGTCGGTCAGCTGGATCTCGCCACCTGAGCCCTTTTCCTGTCCGGCGAGAATCTCGAAGATTTCCGGCTGCAGGATATAGCGCCCGTTGATGTAAAGATTTGACTGTGCGGTGCCCTTGGCGGGCTTCTCCACCATGCTCGTCACCTTGAACCCCTTGCCGACCGGCTCGCCACGCCCGACGATGCCGTATTTATGCGCTTCCGCCGGGTCGCATTCCTGCACGGCTATGACATTGCCGCCGCTCTGTTCGTAGAGCTCCACCATATCGGCCAGACAGCCCCTTTTCGACTGCATGACCATATCGGGCAGAAGCAGAGCGAATGGCTCGTCGCCCACCAATTCGCGCGCGCACCACACCGCATGGCCGAGACCGAGCGGCACTTGCTGGCGGGTGAAGCTCGCCGTCCCCGGCTGGGGCTGGATACTCTGGAGATGGTCAAGCAATTCGTTCTTGCCGCGCTCGGCGAGCGTCGAATAAAGCTCGACCTGCGCATCGAAATAATCCTCGATCACCGCCTTGCTGCGCCCGGTGACGAAAATCAGATGCTCGATCCCTGCCTCCCGCGCCTCATCCACGACATACTGGATGACCGGCTTGTCGACGACGGGGAGCATTTCCTTTGGTATGGATTTGGTAGCTGGCAGAAAGCGGGTTCCGAGACCTGCCACGGGGAAGACGGCCTTGCGGATTTTTTTCTTTGAACTCATTCCTCTTTCCAACTCCACAAAGGTAACAATGAGGGCTTACAGCTGCAGCCAATAATGGCAATATAGCCGTGAACATCGGAAAAAATGCCTAACGCAGCCGGATTGCCAATCACGTTGCGTGTCGCGGCGTAAAATGCCGGTTGATCCGCTCCGGTGACCACCTCTTGGCGAACGGCAGGTGCATGGTAAACTAAATGCTAACCTCAAACGGGTACTTTTCCAGTCTGCAGGAAGGGATTGCAGACTTTCAAGGAGAAAAGCATGATTCGAACGCGCCCCGTTTCGATCGCGCGGATCGGAAAAACGCTCGCGAAAATAGCTGCCACTGCAGCATTGCTGTCTGCACTGACGACAGCCAACGCGTTTGCCGACGCAAAGTTCCAGCGCTGGATCGCCGATTTCCGCTCGGTCGCCCTCAAAAGCGGCGTTTCGTCGACAACCTTCAATCGCGCTTTTGCCGGCGTTACCGCGCCCGATCCGGAAGTGCTGCAGAAAGCCCGTTATCAGCCGGAATTCACCGCGCCGGTCTGGGACTATATCGATAATCGCGTCAACGAACATTCGATTGCGACCGGGCAGGCCATGGCCCGCCAGTGGAACGGATGGCTGGCGCGCATCGAGAAGAGCTTCGGCGTTCAGCGCAGCATTCTGCTCGCCATCTGGTCGATGGAAACCAATTACGGCGAGATCCTCAAGCGCGACGACGTCATGCGCGATGCGATCCGGTCGCTGGCGACGCTCGCCTATGCCGACAGGGCGCGCGCCAAATATGCCCGCACGCAGCTGATCGCCGCTATGAAGATCCTGCAGACCGGTGATATCGATCGCAGCCATCTGACCGGCTCCTGGGCAGGCGCCCTCGGCCATACCCAGTTCATCCCGACCAGCTACCAGGCCTATGCGGTCGACATGGACGGGAACGGCAGGCGCGATATCTGGACCTCCGTGCCGGATGCGCTGGCCACGGCAGCCAATCTCCTGAAACGGAATGGCTGGCAGCCGGGCCGGACCTGGGGCTACGAAGTCGTCCTGCCCGCCGGGCGCAAATTCCCCTCCGGTTCCCTTACGCTCGCCGAATGGGAGAGGCTGGGCGTGGTGCGTGCAAATGGCAAGCCCTTCCCCTATCCATCGGAGAAGGCGACACTGAAGGTGCCCGATGGCCGCCAGGGCCCGGCTTTCCTGATGACCAAGAACTTCTTCGTCCTCAAGCGCTATAACAATGCTGATAAATATGCGCTCGGTGTTGGGCTCCTGGCCGACCGGATCGCCGGCTATCCCGGTCTGGTGCGGGACTGGAACCGCCCCTTCACGCCGATCTCCATGCAGGAGCGGCAGGAACTGCAGCAGCATCTTCAGGTGCTGGGCTATTATGACGGCAATATCGACGGCAAGATCGGCTCCAGTTCGCGCAAGGCCATCGAGGCGTTCCAGAAGCGCAACGGTCTTGAACCGGACGGGCATCCGAGCAAGGAAGTGCTCTCGATCCTGCGCCGGCGCTAGGTCGGTCTGCGGAATTGCGTGACAAAGAGGCTCTTCTGCGCTGAAATGGCGTGGAAGGGCTTTTGGCTTGAGGAACGGGTGTGAAGCGTACTGCCAATCCGGCTGCAGCGTTTGGAAAGCTGCTGGCACTTTTGCCGGCGGCTGCCATGGTCATTGTCGCGATCGTGCCTGATGCCGCGGCGCAAGGAAGGCCGAAGACGCTGCTCGATATGCTCTTCGGCAGGCGGGAAGCGCCACCCGACTATTATTATTACGAACCGCCGCCCCGCAGGACCATGCGGCCTTCAAAGCCCTCTTCCCGGCGCCAGTCCGATTCCGGCGGCTCCACGCGTTCGCGTGCGCCGGTCGTCGCAGATGCGCCGTCGCGCCCTCCCGCACCGCCGCCGGTCGAAAAGAAGCCGGATGCGAAAATCGTACTGGTGGTCGGCGATTTCATCGGTGGGGGCCTTGCCGAAGGCCTTGAGGAAGCGCTTGCGCAGAACCCCAATGTGCGCGTGGTGAGCCGGACCAACGGCTCATCGGGCTTCGTGCGAACCGACCATTACGATTGGCAGGCCAATATCAACGGCATTCTCGACGAAGAGAAGCCGGCAGCCGTCGTCGTCATGATCGGCGCCAATGACCGCCAGCCGATCACGATGAAAGGCGCATCCTATGATGCGCGTACCCCTGATTGGACCACGGAATACACCAGGCGGGTCGACAATTTCGTCAATACGATCAGGAAAGCAGGCTATCCTCTCGTCTGGGTCGGCCAGCCGCCTTTCAAGCCGCGCGGCATGTCGCAGGACATTCTCGCCTTTAACGAGATCTACCGGAACGCCACCGAAAAGGCCGGAGGCAGCTTCGCAGATGTCTGGGACGGCTTTGTCGATGAATCCGGCAACTTCGCCTTGTCAGGTTTCGACATCAATGGCCAGACGGCGCGGCTGCGCGCCAATGACGGCATCAACATCACGCAGGCCGGCAAACGCAAGCTCGCCTTCTATGCCGAAAAGCCGCTGCGGCAGATGTTGGGCGGTGCCCTGTCGCCGGATGCCACGGCAAAGCCCGACGATCTCCCGCAGCCTCAGCCTGAGACAGCCAAGATCCCGGCGAAGATCGACCGCATCGCGCCGGTCAGCCTCAGGGATCTGGATCTGGAAGGCAGCAACGAATTGCTCGGGGCCCAGCTCGGCAAGACGCCCGCCCCGATCAAATCCGCCCGCGATCTTCTCGTCATCGACGGTGTCGCGGCGAAGCCTCAGCCTGGACGCGCCGACGATTTCACCTGGCCGCGCAAGCCGACGCTGACGGCAAAACAGCCGGTCCCGACGGACAACACCACAACCGGCACCACGCCCCGATAGGGGACCCAGGCACCCGCTCCGCATGAGCGGGTGCGGCGCTCCCGGCCACTTACCGTGGCAGGACGGAAGAGCCCATCAGATATTCGTCCACGGCGCGCGCGGCCTGGCGGCCTTCGCGGATCGCCCAGACCACCAGCGACTGACCGCGGCGCACGTCGCCTGCCGCAAACACCTTGTCGACGCTGGTGCGATAATCGCGGTCATTTGCCTCCACCGAGCGGTTTCCGCGCCGGTCGGTGGAGATTTTCAGTTCGCCGTCCAGTTCCTTCACCAAGGCGTCCTCAAGCGGACCGGAAAAACCGATCGCGATGAAGGCTAGATCCGCCTTGATGAAGAATTCCGTGCCTTCGATCGGCTTGCGGCGCTCGTCGACCTCGCAGCACCGCACATGGGTGAGCCTGCCCTCCTCGCCGATGAATTCGAGCGTCGCCACCTGAAACTCGCGCTCCGCCCCTTCCGCCTGGCTTGAGGAAACGCGCATCTTGGTTGCCCAGTAGGGCCAGACGGTGAGCTTGTCTTCCTTCTCCGGCGGCTGCGGGCGGATATCGAGCTGGGTCACCTTCACCGCGCCCTGCCGGAACGCCGTTCCCACGCAGTCAGACGCCGTGTCGCCGCCGCCGACCACGACGACGTGCTTGCCGCCCGCGAGGATCGGCGCGGAGGGCCATGCGACCGAGTCGATGTTCTCGCGCCCGATGCGGCGGTTCTGCTGGACGAGATAGTTCATCGCATTGTGAACGCCCTCGAGATCCGCGCCGGGAATGCCCGCCGGACGCGGCGTCTCCGAGCCGCCGCAATAGAGAACCGCATCATATCCATCGATGAGTTCCCTGATCGGCTTGTCGACGCCCACATTGACGCCGCAGAAGAAGGTGACGCCCTCGCCCTGCATCTGCGCCACGCGCCGGTCGATATAATGCTTCTCCATCTTGAAATCGGGAATGCCGTAGCGCAGCAGGCCGCCGGGACGGCTTTCGCGCTCATAGACATGCACCTCGTGTCCCGCGCGGCCAAGCTGCTGCGCCGCCGCCAGACCCGCCGGACCGGAGCCGATGATCGCGACTTGTCTGCCCGTCTTGACCGCCGAAGGCTGCGGCACGACATAGCCCATCTCATAAGCCTTGTCGGCGATCGCCTGCTCGATCGTCTTGATGGTAACAGGCACGTCTTCCAGGTTCAGCGTGCAGGCCTCCTCGCAGGGCGCGGGGCAGATGCGGCCGGTGAATTCCGGGAAGTTGTTGGTCGAGTGGAGGTTGCGGATCGCCTCCTCCCAATTGTCATTATAGACGAGGTCGTTCCAATCCGGGATCTGGTTGTGAACGGGGCAGCCCGTCGGCCCGTGGCAATAGGGAATGCCACAATCCATGCATCGCGCCGCCTGCTTGCGCACCTCGCCATCCGTCATCGGAATGGTGAACTCGCGAAAATGCCGGATGCGGTCGGAGGCCGGCTGATACTTCGCCACCTGCCGGTCGATTTCCAGAAAACCTGTAACCTTACCCATGAACCTTTTCTCCCCTCGCTGTCGAGGTCGCGCGGTTCCCGCTTCGAATGGCGGCGAACCGGCGGTTTTGAACTCCCGCGCCGGAAGCCGGCCGAAGCCGGGCTTCACGGACACGCGTGTATTGATGATTACTCCGCTGCGATGCCGACCCGCATGCGCTCCATTTCCTCGAGCGCGCGGCGGTATTCCACCGGCATGACCTTCACGAATTTCGGGCGGTAGGTTTCCCAATTGTCGAGAATGTCCTTGGCGCGCGCGGAACCCGTATAGTGCAGATGGTTCGAGATCAGCTGGACCAGACGCTCCTCGTCATGATGCGTCATATTGGCTGAAACGTCGACCCGGCCCTTGTGCATAAGATCGCCGCCGTGATGGTGCAGCTTTTCGAGGATGTCGTCCTCTTCCGGCACCGGCTCCAGCTCGACCATCGCCATGTTGCAGCGCTGCGCGAAATCACCCGCTTCGTCGAGCACATAGGCGACGCCGCCGGACATGCCCGCCGCGAAGTTGCGGCCCGTCTGGCCGATGACAACCACCACGCCGCCGGTCATATACTCGCAGCCATGGTCGCCCACGCCCTCGACCACCGCCACCGCGCCGGAATTGCGCACGGCGAAGCGCTCGCCGACGACGCCGCTGAAATAGGCCTCCCCCTCGACCGCGCCATAGAGCGCGGTGTTGCCGGCAATGATCGATTCCGCCGCGACGATTTTCGCGTCTTCCGGCGGGCGGATGGTGATGATGCCGCCCGACAGCCCCTTGCCGACATAATCATTGCCGTCGCCGATGAGATCAATCGAGATGCCATGCGCCAGGAACGCCCCGAAGGACTGCCCGGCCGTACCGCGCAGCGTGATGGAGATCGTGTCCTCCGGAAGCCCCTTGTGGCGATAGCGCTTGGCCACCTCGCCGGAGAGCATCGCGCCCACCGAACGGTCCACATTCTTGATCGGCAGATCGATCTTGACAGGCGTCCTGTTCTCGAGCGCCGGCTTCGCGAGCTCGATCAGCTTGCGGTCGAGCACGTCCTCGATCGGATGATGCTGGCGCTCGGTCCAGCGGATTTTATCCTTGGGCGCTTCCGGCTTGTAGAAGATGCGGCTGAAATCGAGGCCGCGCGCCTTCCAATGGTCGATCATCCCCTGCTTTTCAAGAAGATCGGTCTCGCCGATGATCTCTTCGAGCCTGGTGTAGCCCATCTCCGCCAGGAACGCGCGCACCTCTTCCGCCAGATAGAAGAAGAAGTTGATGACATGCTCCGGCGTACCCTTGAAGCGCTTGCGCAAGACCGGGTCCTGCGTCGCAACACCCACGGGGCAGGTGTTCAGATGGCATTTGCGCATCATGATGCAGCCCGCCGCGATGAGCGGCGCGGTGGAGAAGCCGAACTCATCCGCACCCAGCAGCGCGCCGATGATGACGTCGCGGCCCGTGCGAAGCCCGCCATCGACCTGCAATGCCACGCGCGAACGCAGGCCGTTCAGCACCAGCGTCTGGTGCGTTTCGGCAAGCCCCATCTCCCATGGTGAGCCGGCATGTTTCAGCGAGGTGAGCGGCGAAGCGCCCGTGCCGCCATCATAACCGGCGATGGTGATGTGGTCGGCGCGCGCCTTGGCGACCCCCGCCGCGACCGTGCCTACGCCCACTTCCGACACCAGCTTGACGGAGACATCCGCCGCCGGATTGACGTTCTTCAGGTCATAGATGAGCTGCGCCAGATCCTCGATGGAGTAGATGTCATGGTGCGGCGGCGGCGAGATAAGGCCGACGCCCGGCGTCGAGTGACGCGTCTTGGCGATGGTCGCATCCACCTTGTGGCCGGGCAGCTGGCCGCCCTCGCCGGGCTTCGCCCCCTGCGCCACCTTGATCTGCATCACGTCGGAGTTGACGAGATATTCCGTCGTCACGCCGAAACGGCCCGACGCCACCTGCTTGATCGCGGAGCGCTCGGGGTTCGGCTTGCCGTTGGGCAGCGGATAGAAACGGTCCGGCTCCTCGCCGCCCTCGCCGGTGTTCGACTTGCCGCCAATCTGGTTCATGGCGATGGCGAGCGTCGTATGCGCTTCTCTGGAGATCGAGCCGAATGACATCGCCCCGGTCGAGAAGCGCTTGACGATCTCCTTCGCCGGCTCCACCTCCTCCAGCGGCACGGGCTTCCGCCCGCGCTCCTCGGCGGACTTGATGTGGAACAGGCCGCGGATGGTCTTCGCCATTGCCGACCGGCCGTTGATCAGATCGGAATATTCCTTGAACGTCTTCGGATTTTCCGTGCGCACTGCATGCTGCAGCTTGGCCACAGCATCGGGCGTCCACTGATGGGCTTCTCCGCGTATACGGTAGGCGTATTCGCCGCCGACATCGAGCGAGGTCAGGAGGACCGGGTCGTTGCTGAACGCATCGGTATGACGGCGCACCGTCTCCTCGGCGATCTCCTCCAGCCCGACGCCCTCGATCGTGGTCGCCGTACCGAAGAAGAACTTGTCGACGAACGCCGACTTCAGCCCGACCGCATCGAAGATCTGCGCTCCGCAATAGGACTGGTAGGTCGAGATGCCCATCTTGGACATGACCTTGAGGATGCCCTTGCCGATCGACTTGATGTAGCGATAGACGACCTCATGCGCGTCGACCTCCGGCGGAAACTCGCGGCGCCGGTGCATGTCGAGCAGCGTATCGAAGGCGAGATAGGGGTTGATCGCCTCGGCGCCATAGCCCGCCAGGCAGCAGAAATGATGCACCTCGCGCGGCTCGCCCGATTCCACCACGAGACCGACCGAAGTCCTCAGGCCCTTGCGGATCAGGTGATGGTGAACCGCCGCCGTCGCCAGCAGCGCCGGGATCGGGATGCGGTCCGGCCCGACCTGGCGGTCCGACAGGATGATGATGTTGTAGCCGCCGTGAACCGCCGCTTCCGCGCGGTCGCAAAGGCGCTCGATCGCGCCATGCATGCCCGCCGGGCCCTCGCCCGTATTATAGGTGATGTCGAGCGTCTTGGTGTCGAACCGGTCCTCGGTATGGCCGATGGAGCGGATCTTTTCGAGATCGCCATTGGTCAGGATCGGCTGGCGCACTTCGAGGCGCTTGCGCCGCGAGGTACCCACCAGATCGAAAATGTTCGGGCGCGGGCCGATGAACGAGACGAGGCTCATCACCAGCTCCTCGCGGATCGGATCGATGGGCGGGTTCGTCACCTGCGCGAAATTCTGCTTGAAATAGGTGTAGAGCAGCTTCGACTTGTCCGACATCGCCGAAATCGGCGTGTCGGTGCCCATCGAGCCGATGGCCTCCTGCCCCGTGGTCGCCATCGGCGCCATGAGGATCTTTGTGTCCTCCTGCGTGTAGCCGAAGGTCTGCTGCCTGTCGAGGAGACTCACATCCTTGCGCAGGGCGCGCGGCTCCACCGGGCTCAGATCCTCCAGGATGAGCTGCGTGTTTTTCAGCCACTGCTTGTAGGGGTGACGCTGGGCGATCTCGGACTTGATCTCCTCATCCGAGACGATGCGCCCCTCTTCCATGTCTATGAGCAGCATGCGACCCGGCTGCAGACGCCACTTCTTGACGATCTTCTTTTCGTCGACCGGCAGGACGCCCGCTTCCGACGCCATGATGACGAAATCGTCGTCGGTGACGATGTAGCGGGCCGGCCGCAGGCCGTTGCGGTCGAGCGTGGCGCCGATCTGCCGGCCATCGGTGAAGGCGACGGCCGCTGGGCCATCCCAAGGCTCCATCAGCGCCGCGTGATATTCGTAGAACGCCTTGCGCTCCTCGCTCATCAGCTTGTTGCCCGACCATGCCTCGGGGATCAGCATCATCATGGCATGCGCCAGCGGATAGCCGCCCTGGAACAGGAATTCCAGCGCGTTGTCGAAGCAGGCCGTATCCGACTGCCCTTCATAGGAGATCGGCCACAGCTTGGAGATGTCGTTGCCGAAAAGCTCGGAATCGACCGAGGCCTGCCGCGCCGCCATCCAGTTCACGTTGCCGCGCAGCGTGTTGATCTCGCCATTGTGCGCGACCATGCGGTAGGGGTGCGCAAGCTTCCAGGACGGGAAGGTGTTGGTCGAAAAGCGCTGGTGCACCAGTGCCACCGCGCTCTCGAAGCGCGGATCCTTCAGGTCCTTGTAATAGGCGCCGACCTGATAGGCCAGGAACATGCCCTTGTAGACGATGGTGCGTGACGACATCGACACGATGTAGAAGCCGTTGTCGCGCCCGTCCGTCTCCTGGTAGATGCGGTTGGAGATGACCTTGCGCAGCACGAACAGGCGGCGCTCGAAATCATCGTCGGTCGCAATGTTGGGACTGCGGCCGATGAAGACCTGCCGGTGACAGGGTTCGGTCGCAGCGATATGCGGAGCCTTGGACAGCGACGAGTTGTCGACCGGAACATCGCGAAAACCGATGAGCGTCTGGCCTTCGGCCGCGATCACTTCCTCGATCACCGTTTCGATATGCCCACGCAGCTCCGCATCCTGCGGCATGAAGAGATAGCCCACGGCATATTGCCCGGCGGGCGGCAGCTCGACGCCTTGCACCGCCATTTCCTCGCGGAAGAAGCGGTCGGGGATCTGCACCAGTATGCCCGCGCCATCCCCCATCAGTGGATCCGCGCCCACCGCGCCGCGATGGGTGAGATTTTCCAGCATCAGAAGACCGTCATTGACCACCTGATGCGACTTCACGCCCTTCATATGCGCGATGAAGCCCACGCCGCACGCATCGTGCTCGTTGCGCGGATCGTAAAGCCCCTGGCGTGCCGGAAGGCCCGTGGGAATTGTTTTTTTCGGAGTTCGTGACGTTTTCGCGGTTTTGACCGCGCGGTTCTGCACGCCCTGGCCAAGCTCAGTCGTTACAGATGGCGTCAATTCCGTCATCGTCATTTCCTCCTGTATCAAGCCCCTTCAGGGGCGGTCATTACTTATCAGGGGGAATATGGTCGATTCCACCCTGCGGTCCATGCGGCATATACTGCAAGAGCATTTGCGAAGCGGGCGATATGTGGCTTTCACCCGCATTCTCTGCGCTTTTGCGCCAGCAAGGCGGCGCCGGACCATCATCCGTCCAGCCTGTCCGCCCTGCAGACCTGCCCGCGACAAAACCCGGACAGAGACGGCTATGCACCTCCATCCGAGATTAAGTCGGTTAAATATGACAGCATTGCTGTCCTATATTCTATGACAGAAATTATGCCCCACCACAAGATGGAAAAGCAAAATAAAATCGCCCTATCCGAAAGAATGTTGCGTGATTTGACAAACCGCGTTCCGGAAGTTGTCCTCATAGGGGTTTTCACGGGAAATTATGCATTTTTCTAGCGGGATTCTCTAGGCAATTTGCGATGCACATTCGCCGTGATGCGAAGAATGCATGGTCCGGCTTTCCTATGGACAGGTGCCCACGGGGCAGTGCAAGAAGGGCCGCGTGACGTGCCATCCGGAGAAACCGAATGAATTTCGCATCCGATAACTGGGCGGGTGCCCATCCCAAAATCGCCGAGAGCCTGACCCGCCATGCAGGCGGTTTTGCCGCCTCCTATGGCGCAAGCGATCTCGACCGTGCCGTGGAAAAGCGCTTCAATGAGATCTTCGAGCGCGAGGTCGCCGTGTTCTTCGTGGCAACCGGCACCGCGGCCAATTCCCTGGCGCTAGCGAGCGTCAACCGTCCGGGCGGCGTCTCCTTCTGCCATCGCGAGGCCCACGCCATCGAGGATGAATGCGGCGCCCCCGAATATTTCACCGGCGGCGCGCGCCTGCATCCGGTAGACGGCCCGCTCGGGCGCATTGATCCCGTCAATCTGAAACGGGAACTGAAGCGCTTCAACCCGGCTTTCATCCATGCCGGCCAGCCGATGGCGGTCTCCATTACCCAGGCCACCGAAGTCGGCACGCTCTACAGCCTGGCTGATATTGCCGGCATCTCCGCCATTTGCCGCGACCACGGCCTGCCCTTGCACATGGATGGCGCGCGCTTCGCCAATGCGCTCGTTTCGCTGGGGGTCTCGCCGGCGGACATGACCTGGCGGCAAGGCGTGGACATCGTCTCCTTCGGCGGCACCAAGAATGGCTGCTGGTGCGCCGAGGCGCTGGTGTTCATGGACCCCTCACATGCCAAGGACCTGCCATTCATCCGCAAGCGCGCCGCGCAGCTTTTCTCCAAGACCCGCTTCATCGCCGCCCAGTTCGACGCCTATCTTGATGGCGATCTCTGGCTCGAGCTCGCCACCCACGCCAACGCGATGGCGGCACGGCTCGCCGGCCACATACGCGCATCCGAGCGCATCCGCCTGGCCTGGGCTCCGCAGGCAAACGAAGTCTTCGCCATCATGAAGAAGAGTGTCAGTGAGAAGCTGCATCTCGAGGGAGCCGTCTTCTACGACTGGAACCCGCCGCATTCTGAGATGGACCGCGTCGAGGAGGGAGAGATTTTTACCCGCTTCGTGACGAGTTTCGCCACTTCGGAAGAAGAAGTGGACAGGTTCGGCGAACTGATCGCCTGAACAAAAACGGCGCCCGAAGGCGCCGTTCTCATATCTGAGAGTAGAAACGATTATTCCGCGGCCTTGGTCTCGATCTGCTTGGCTTTCTCGGAAGAAACGGCCGCCACGGCGATCTTGCGCGGCTTCAGATTCTCAGGAATCTCGCGCTTCAGATCGATATGCAGCAGCCCGTTCTTCAGGCTGGCACCGCTGACCTCGACGAAGTCGGCGAGCTGGAAGCGACGCTCAAAGGCACGCGACGCGATGCCGCGATAGAGCACTTCGGTGTCCTTGCCGGCATTTTCTTCGGCCTTCTGGCCTTTGATGGTCAGCTGGTTGCGGTGCGCCTCGATCTCGATCTCGTCCTCCGAGAAACCGGCAACGGCCATCGTGATGCGATAGGCATTCTCGCCCGTCCGCTCGATATTATAGGGCGGATAGGTCTGCGCGCCTTCAGGCTGCGCGAGCGAATCAAGCATGGTGAAAAGCCGGTCAAAGCCGACGGTGGAACGATAGAGCGGTGAAAAATCAACGTGACGCATGGTTAAGCCCTCCTTCAGAGCGACAATTTGCGTTTTAGCCCCCGGCATCGGCCCGAAAATCGATATCGATTTTTGGAAAGCCCGATGCGCATTCAAAATCTGAGAATTCCCGTTCATCGGCAAATTCTCTTGGGCCAGCAGCCCCTTATGGCGGCTGCAGCCCATGATTTGGTAACGTAATTTCATGATTTCAAGGGAATGGCGCACACACACCCGCATGACGGCGTGAATTTTGCTGTGGGCATCGCTGAACGCCAGATGAACGCCGCTTTCGGCGTTTATTCAGCTTGTGGGGCTTAATCTCCCATCATGTCCGGAGGGGTTTCCGGCACTTAAAAGGAACAGGTCAATGAAGAAGGCTATCCTGGCCATCGCCGCTACCGCAACGCTCGCAATCGGCGTTTCCGCTCCCGTCTTCGCCGCCGAGCAGCCACATATCATTCTGGCTCAGGGCTGGGATGACGATTATTATCGCGACGCCCCTCCGCCGCCGCGCGTCTACGAGATGGAACGCCGTGATCACGACTGGAGACGGGATCGCGACTGGCGGGACCGGGACCGCGACCGCTATCGCGATGAAGTCATGAGCCCCCGCCGCGTCGCCAGGACGCTGGAGCGCCGCGGCTATGCGGTCGGCGATATCGATCTGCGCCGCGGCCGCTATTTCGTCCGCGCCACCCGGCCGAACGGCCGCCGCGTGATCCTGATCGTAGACGCCCGCAACGGCCGCATCCTCGACGAGCAGCGCGCCGGCGGCCCGCGCCGCACCGGGCTGACCATCGAAATCAATCCGTAACATCAAACGGCCTGCCGGATGTAACGTCCCTTCCAGACGGCAGGTCAGCCGGAAGTTCCATCGTGGAACTTCCGGCTCACGTCTTCCACAGCCGTTTATCGGCTCATTGTCATTTGACCTTTCCCGTAGCGCGGCCTATCGATGGGCGATCGTGTCAATCCGGGACGTCGTGGCCAGGGCCGCATGGCTGATCTTCTCTTCGAAACCGACACCAACCAGATCCCCGACGGCACCCGCTCCGGCATGCTGGAGATGCGCGACGGCAAGAAATTGCGCTATGCCGTCACGCAAGCTGCCGGCCGCCCATTGCAGGGCACCGTTCTCCTGCTGCACGGCCGCAATGAATGCATCGAGAAATATTTCGAGACCATCGCCGATCTGGCCGGACGCGGCTTCACCACCGTATGCTTCGACTGGCGCGGACAGGGCGGCTCGAGCCGCATGGTCCGCGACGCCATGCGCGGCCATGTGGACCGCTTCGATGACTATGTCTCGGACCTTGATCAGCTCTTCCGCGATCTCGTCCTGCCGGATTGTCCGCCGCCATTCTATATCCTTGCCCATTCGGCCGGCGGGCTCGTCTCACTGCTTGCAACCCCCGTGCTCGCCAACCGCGTGCGCCGCATGGTGCTGGTCGCCCCGCTGCTCGGCCTTCCCCGTTCTCCCGCCGCCATCAGATGCATCCGTTTCGTCACCCGGACACTTAGCCTGATCGGACTGGGCCGGCGATACGCGGTAAACGGCCGATACCAGGCCGGCGGCAGGCCCTTTGCCGGTAATCTGCTGACCAGCGATCCCGCCCGCTACATGCGCAATGCCGAAATCCTGCGCAACCAGCCGCAGCTCGGGCTGGGCGGGCCGACGGTGCGCTGGGTTTCCGCGGCATTGCGCGCCATAGACCGGGTGCACGACCCCGATTTCATTGCCGGCATAACCATTCCCACGCTGATCGTCGCCGCCGGCGCCGACAGCGTCGTCTCGACCCCGGCCATAGAACGCTTCGCCACGCGTTTCCGCAATGGCGTGCTCCTGACCATCGACGGCGCGCGCCATGAAATCCTGCAGGAAGCCGATTTCTACCGCGAGCAGCTGCTCGCCGCCTTCGACGCCTTCGTACCGGGTTCGCAGGAACCCGCAATGACGGCGGCCATCGAACCGGCCGAGAGCATTCAGCTTTGATCAGCCCGCATTGAGGAGGTCGAGCGCCGCCTTGTGCAGTTCCGGCGTGGCGGCGGCAATGACGTCGCCCCCCTTCTCCGCCGGGCCGCCATCCCAGCGCGTCACCACGCCGCCGGCCTTCTCGATGATCGGGATCAGCGCCACGATGTCATAGGGCTGCAGGCCCGTCTCGACGGCTATATCGGCAAAGCCTGCCGCCACCATCGCGAAGGCATAGCAATCCACCCCGTAACGCGGCAGGCGCACCACCGCCTCCAGCCGGTCATAGGCGAGGCGTTTGGCCTCCTTGTAGAGAGCCGGCGTGGTGGTGAACAGCGTGGCATCGGCAAGCGACACTGTGTCCCGCGTCTTCAGGCGCCGCGGCTTTCCCTGCTCGCCATCGCAAAGGCGTTCGTAGAACGCGCCATCGCCATCGCAATAGAAAAACTCTCCGGTAAATGGCTGCGACATCAGTCCCGCTTCCGCCTTGCCGTCGATCGTCAGCCCTACCAGGGTGCCCCAGACAGGCAGGCCGGAAATGAAGGCGCGCGTGCCGTCGATCGGATCGATCACCCAGACATGGCTGTGATCGAGATTTTCCGCCCCATGCTCCTCCCCCAGAATGCCGTGATCAGGATAGGCGCTGCGGATGACGCGACGGATCGCCCGCTCCGCCTCGCGGTCGGCCTCCGTCACCGGGTCGAATCCGACCGCATATTTATTGTCGACCGATACCGGACTGCGGAACCGCGGAAGGGTTTCGGCAGCCGCGGCCTCGGCGATCTGCACAAGAAATGACTTTTCGACGACCAAAACGGCCTCCTGACCCGCTGTGAAAGACTGCAATCGAGGCAAATGCTGCAAGGATTGCCCTGAATTTAATCACATGCAGACAATGCACAAATTATCACGTTTTTAGCTTGACGCTTTGTGCATCGCAGCATAAAGTAACCATCAGACAGGGCTTCCTGTCTATGCCCTCCTTGGGCGTTTCCTCCCTAGACTTCGGCCGCCTACGGGCGGTCTTTTTTTGTCCGCTTCACGGCGCCTGCCGCGGCACGGGCGATGCGCCGCGCCGTGATTACAGCAATGTTCCGGAAAACGAAATGGGGTTGCGATGGCCTATTCCGCGGCAAGCGGCGGCAGGCCGAAATGATAGTCCGGCAATGACGACAGATCCGCCAGAAAGAGATCGAGATCTTTGCGGAGCCGGTCGAAGCCGGAGTGTTTCTCGAATGTGCGCTCGTTGAGGTAGAGGCCCCGATTGACCTCGATCTGCAGCGTGTGGAAGCCCTTCGCCGGCCGGCCGTAATGTTCGGTGATATAGCCGCCCGCATAGGGTTTGTTGTGCGCAACCGCATAGCCCATGTCGCGCAGAAGCTCGATTGCCGTTGCCGAAAGCGCACTGCTGCATGACATGCCGAACCGGTCACCGACGATGAAGTCCGGTCGTCCGATACCATCCCCCACCCGGATTCCCGCCGGCATGGAATGGCAGTCGATCAGCACGCAATAGCCAAAGCGGCGGTGCGTATCGGCGGTAAGCCGGCTCAAAACGGCGTGATAAGGCTTGTAGAGCCTCTCGATCCGCTCCAGCGCTTCCGCGAGCGGCAATTTGCCGGGATAGATGTCCTGTCCCTCGCCGACCAGGCGCGGCACCGTGCCGAGCCCGCCCGCCACCCGCGCCGACTGGGCATTGGCATAAGGCGGCAGCGGCTCGGCGAACATGCGGGGATCGAGCTCATAGGGCTCGCGGTTGACGTCGAGATAGGCGCGCGGGAAATGCGCCAGCAGCATCGGCGCTCCGAGCGCTACGGCGCCGCCGAACAGCTCCTCGACATAGCAATCCTCAGACCGCCGGATCGCATGGGGATCGAGCCTGGAGGAGGCAAGGAAACGGGGGGGATAATAACGCCCGCTATGCGGCGAATCGAACACGAAGGGAATGCGCTGCTCCGCCGGGGCACGGATCTCGTGCGGCGGCACCAGGGAAAATTCGCACTCCACCGTCATCAGCCCACTATCGTCCCTCGATCATCGTCCCAGGCATTGCAATGAAGGCCGTGCGTCAAACGGCACGCCATGGAGAGAAAGTGCCAGCAGAACCGCATGCTGTCCAGCCCTCGCACCGGGGTCTCCCGTACCGTTCTCGTCAATGTGACCGACAGGCGACCGCGCCGCCTCTATTGTCAACACCTGCATTCATCCGATATTTACCAAAGAGGCGTTTCTTGAAATGGGTTGAGTCGCCCGCCGCGCCTTGGATTGGCAAGCGGCCGCGCGGCCGGAAATTTCGGACGGAGCAATGAAAAGAATCCTTCTTGCGGAAGATGATAATGATATGCGCCGCTTTCTCGTGAAAGCACTTGAGAAGGCGGGCTATCACGTAACCCATTTCGACAATGGCGCCAGCGCCTACGAGCGGCTCAGGGAAGAGCCCTTTTCGCTGCTTCTGACCGATATCGTCATGCCGGAGATGGACGGTATCGAGCTGGCCCGCCGCGCCACCGAGATCGATCCCGACCTCAAGGTCATGTTCATCACCGGCTTTGCCGCGGTGGCGCTCAATCCCGATTCGAACGCGCCGCGGGATGCGAAAGTCCTGTCAAAGCCGTTCCATTTGCGCGATCTCGTCAACGAGATCGAGAAGATGCTGGTTGCCGCCTGACCGGCATCCGCCGGTAGCAGACGAAAAACCGGCGCAAGTTTGAAATCAGGCATTGACGGGCGCATGCCGATGTGGTGTATGCGCCCTCGTCGGATGGGCGTGTAGCTCAGCGGGAGAGCACTACGTTGACATCGTAGGGGTCACAGGTTCAATCCCTGTCACGCCCACCATCCTTTCAAAGACTTGTAAGCTGACGTCACGGATAACTGGCACGCAAGTGGCACGCAGTTGCAACTTGGACCAAGGGGATTCGCCGCCAAGCTTGGCCCCAAGGTCCGCGAAATACGCATCTATGGCCCGGACACCTGCCATCAGGTGATCTGGGCCAAATTTTGCGTAGGTTTCGGTCACGCGGCTTCCCACACTGTGACCGAGAAAACCCTGCACCTCCCAAAGTGGCACCCCACGCCGCCGCAACTCAGTCGCCATGGTGTGCCGAAGGCAATACGGGGTGATGTCTTCAGATAGACCGGCGTCCTTCACCGTCGCGGCAAACGCCCTTTTTATGCTCTTCACCGGCCGTCCATGCCAATTGACGAACCGTTCGACATCGCGCGCCTGTACGAAGGGCAAAAGCGTGTCGGTGATCGGTACCGTGGGGCGATATTTCTTGGTCTGACGGCGGCCCCTCGGATTGAGAGAGATCAGCCGGGCATCGAAATCGACCTGAAAAGGCGACAGCTCAAGGATCGCGTCAGGTCGAGCCAAGGTATTGAGGCCGATCATGCAGAACATCAGCACATGCGGTCGTGCCTCAGCCGCCCGAAGCAGGCGGATCATCTCCGTTTGCGATAACCGGAGCTTCTCTTCCTGATCGCTTCGATCGGGCTCGTCGATGACGAACGGGGCATGCGTGATCTCCTGCCGCTTAACTGCGCGGTTGAGCGCGGCGCGGCCGACCGAGAGAACGCGGGAGACATACGCGTTTTTGTATCCGCGCTCCTTCAGCCACCGAATAAAAGCCTCTTGCCGCTCGATGGTGAGGTCCGAGACAAGAGCGTCGCCCCAGTGTTCCGTCCATAGGGCAAGGGCAATCCTGGCTTGCTCATGGCTGGCAATCTGGCTGGCATGCCCTTGCCAGTACCGGACAAGCACCGTCGCCAATGGCATCTCGGCAGGTTGTTGGTCTCGGAACCGCGCATTCTGCGCGACGAACTCAGCGAGCCTTACCTCTGCTTCGCGAAGATCGTCTGTGCCAAGCGATTTGCGGCGCGTCTGTCGATTGCGGCCGCCGTCGTGGTCGTACCAAGTGGCGTAGTAATTGGCTGAGTTGGGCCGCTGCGATAACCAGTAACCGGCGATCTCGCCAATTCGACTGCCCTTTCGCGCCATGCTGCAACCTTCTGGCCTTCCTGATATTCCAATATGTCCTCGTCCGTGTACCGCCACCGACCGCCGATTCGTCTCGCGGCGATCTCACCGCGCTTCCTAATGCGCCGCAAGGTGTCAACGGAGATACGAAGCTTTTCCGCTGCTTCGCACTCGGTGAGCAGGAGAGGTAATCGCGTGGGAGATGCTGTCATCGCTCACCTCCCGCTGCACACTCGTCTAGCAGCCGTCGCTTGGCTTCAAGTCCAGGATCCCACAGCTCTCCGCGCTGGTATCGATGGACGTATTCTCGAATCAGGTCTCGAAGCAGTTGGCTCAAACTACGATCGAGCGCTACTGCAGCTCGATTGAATGCCTGCTTTAGCTCCGGCTCAACTCTCGCATGAACCGCATCTGTCCTTTCGTTCAAGGGTACACCTCATCTCGCATATAAATAACCGAGCCCCACATTGCGGCAGATCGCCTTCACGCGGTGCAATTGGGATTACTCTGTGCCACATGAACAAAGCGAGAGAAGCAATATAAGTCAAATAATTTCAAATACTTGCATCATTAATGCATCAAATTTGCATTATGTTTGCATCAACTCAGCATCATCCTTCCGTCCGCACTATGACGGCTGCTCTCGCATTGGGCGAATCACCTCAGCCGGACGATCCGAAAAACGGGCTTTCCTCACGCGAAAGGAACCTCTAGCGGGTCTGCGAACAGGTGCGTGACGACGTCGTAGAGTGATAAGCCCGAAGCCAAAGCCGCAATGAGGCGAGCTGAATCATTGCCGTAAGTCGGCACAATCCGTTCGAGACATTGATTCTCGACGTTGGGGAGGTCGCAATTCGACCCATCCCAGCCATCCAGGCCCTTGGATGATCATCCTGAGAGCAGACATTGCGGAACGTTAGAGCTAGCTTCTCCATTAGAGCGGGAGGCGCGGGGTGGTTGATCGGGGCTGCCTGGCCCAGCTGGTCGGCGGGGACATCGATGGGGAAGTCGATCAATCTATCCGCCCGCGTGGTCGTTGCCACCGTGCGCGGCGATGAACATGGCGACGGCCGACCGGCAATAGGATTCGATTTCGTTGTCGTTCTCTGCTCTCGCCTCATCAAAGCGCGAGATCATCAGAAGATCCGATCCTTTGAAAAGCGCGGCAAACAGGCGGGCGGACCGGAGAGGATCGGGCACGTTCAGGACCGCCTTCGCGTGCAGCTGACGCAGCAAGGCCTCGATTTGGGCAACGATATGGGCGGGGCCGGCTTCGTAATGGACCTTGCTCAACGACTTTTGGTTCGGCGTATCGGCCATGACCATGGCTTCGACGTTGCGGACGTCCGGGCGCAGCAGCGTGCGAAGCAGTGATGATCCCACCGCCATAAGCTGATCCTCGGCCGAGCCGTCGACGCCTTCGAAAAGCGCCTGTGGGATCAACTGCTGACAGCGGGCCGCAAAGGCCGCGCCGAACAGCGCCTCCTTGTTCTCGAAGTGCCTGTAGATGCTGAGCTTCGATATCTTCGCTCGCTGGGCGACCTTGTCCAACGTCGTCGCCTGAAAACCCAATTCCGCAAAGAGTTCGCCCGCGGTGTCGACAATGGTTTGGCCAAGCGCCTCGTTGGCGGGCCGGCCTCTCCGGCTTCGACTATTTTCGCTCACGATAATTACAGTCCTTGACAGTATCCTAACTCCTGAATTACGATACCACGCAGTTTCGAAAATATGCAAGAGCGTTGTCTGACGATGTCGGCGACCTAGGACACAGAGACGATGCAACGACGAACTTTGCTGAAGCTGGCCGCAGTTTCCGCTCTCGGCGCCGTTCGCGCTCACCCCACTGCCGAAGCCAGCCCGTCCCCATCCATCCAGAACAGGGAGCCAGTCACCATGGATGACGTCATCATTATCGGCGGAAGTTTTGCCGGTCTCGCCGCCGCGCTGCAGCTCGGCCGTGCCCGCCGCAAGGTCACCGTTCTCGATACCGGCCTCCCGCGAAACCGCTTCGCCGGCCACTCGCATGGCCTGCTCGGCCACGATCACAAGCCGCCGTTGGACATCCTGGCCGAGGCGCGGCAGCAGCTGACGCGCTATCCCACGATCCGGCTGGTCAATGCCCGGGCCGAGAGCGTGTCTGGCGCAATCGACAATTTCAGCGTCGTCACTGACGATAACGAAATCCTTGGCGCGCGCCGCCTGATCCTAAGCTACGGCGTCGTCGACCAGATGCCTGATGTTCCGGGCTTTGCCGAAGGCTGGGGCAAGTCCATCGTGCCTTGCCCCTATTGCGACGGCTTTGAAGTCGCCGGCCAGCATTGGGGCCTCGTCTGGTCCGGTCCGCAGTCGCACAACCAGGTCAGGCTGTTCCACGATTGGACCGACAGGTTGACGGTCTTCGCCGATGGTCACGACATTTCGCCCGATATCCGAACCGATCTGGCGCGTCGCAACACGCCCATCGTCGATGGCCGGATCGTCGAGATCGCCCATCACGGGGGCCATAACGCCACCGTCAAGCTCGATACCGGCCCTGACGTAGCGGTCGACATCCTGTTCGCGCATCCGCGCAACAAGCCGTCTGCAAGCCTGCATGAATCACTGGGCCTCGCCACGGTCGATACGCCCCTCGGCGTCATCCTCAAGGTCAACGAGCGCCGCGAAACAAGCATGCCTGGCATCTACGCCGCCGGCGACCTCGCCAACCCTATTACGCCGCCATCGGTCACCCTGGCTTCATCGCACGGCGCGATGGCGGGTATCTTCGCCCAGCAGTCGATGCTGGCCTGAGAACACGGACTGGAGACAAGCATGGCCGTCGAACCGGACAGCGCGGGTGTGCGTTTCCCTCCCCCCTTCGTCTATCTGGGAGCGCTGCTCTTGGGGCTAGGGATCGAGCGGTTCGTCACCCTGCGCTCTTTCGGCATCGACTGCCGGTTGCTGGTCGCAGCAGGCGCGCTGCTGTTCGTTGCCGGCGCGGCGGTGATGCTTGCGGCGGCGGGGCTGTTCCGGCGGCTGGGCACCAACGTTCCGCCGTCGCGGCCAACGACCCTCATCGCGACGACCGGTCCTTATCGATGGACCCGCAATCCCATGTATCTCGGCATGGCGCTTATCTATGCCGGCCTTGCGATCGGCTTCGACGGGCCGATCGCCTTCGCCTTGCTCCCGTTGGTGCTGATCGCGATCCAGACGCAGGTGATCGCCCGCGAGGAGCGCTATCTCGAAGCGAAGTTCGGCGACGACTACCGCCGCTACAAGGCCGAGGTTCGCCGCTGGCTTTGATCACTCCGCCCTTCTGCCTGCGGGGCCGCTTAACCAGCAGGGCCGTCAGCCGTCTTAAAGGTAGCGGTCCCCGTGAAGCAACTGGCCGGCTGGCACGTTTCACGCCCTGCAGCGTGGCGATCCAGTGGTCAACAAACTCTCGTCCCGCACCGTGTCCCGGGCCGTCCGTCGCAGCGACGTCTGCCTTGCCGGGTCGTGAAACGAAAAACCGTCATTCCGCTTCCCACCCCATCTCAGCCGGTGGCATGTATAGGTTCACGGCCTAGTAGTTCAAGCGGATAGATACTGGAACGAGCCTGTCTTTCCGCTGCGCTCCAAGACAGGCTCGCCCTCCTTCCGCCGATGGCTTCAGGATGGTCCGCCTTGCTCTCCGCTATCGGTAGACCGGTGGCCCGATCTTGCCCCCCTCACGCGCCGGAGAGACACGCCACATGCTGCTGCACTGCTTTGACTCCCGCATAAAGCCGAGCCGCCGCGCCGTCTTTTACGAGGTGGCCGTTGGTGGATACCCGTTACCCTCGATGCAGTGCTGCCAGATCGCGACTCTAGCAAGCCTTGGACGCGCGTCGCACGCTGGACCGTATGTGAGGACTCCCCGTTCGGTCCGACCGCCACGGCCAGGAGGGTAACAAGCTCTCGAATCCAACCCCTCCGGCCACGTTCCACGCCACACGGTGGCGGCCATAGGGATTCTCTCGGTGGGACAGATGTTGCGAGGTGGTCGGGAAGACCGGTACACTATGAGGACGCGGTTCTCTCGCTGCTGTCTCAGTTGAGAGAATCCGAAACCCCAGAGGCGGCAACCTCTGGGGTTTCTTCTTCGTGATCACAACTTTAGCTCTTCTTGTTACCGGACGTCAATTCGGCGCTGCTTGCCTTGATCCTTTACAAGGGCCCGGTAGAGTGTCGTGCGATGCACATTCAACAGCGCGGCCACCTCGTTCACGGTCCTGCCTTCGGCGTCGATCAAATGCCGTGCATGCTCAATCTGAGCGCCCGATAAGCTGGGCTGAGGACCGAACCGCACACCCCGCATCTTGGCCGCGACGCGCCCTCTTCTGGTTCGCTCCACGATCAGACTACGCTCGAATTCCGCGATACCCGCAAAAACGGTCAGCACCATTCGGCCCGCCGGCGTCGTGGTGTCTGCCCAAGGCTCGGCGAGGCTGCGCAGCCCCGCGCTCTTGGCCTGCAACAGCTCAGCAATCTCCAGCAGGTCACGCGTGCTGCGGGCCAGGCGATCAAGCCGCGTAACCGTCACCACATCCCCCGGACGCAAGTGGTCAAGCATCCGCTCAAGCTCCGGACGATCACGCCGAGCACCTGTGATCTTTTCGGCGAAGATTCTGGAACAGCCTGCCGCGATCAGATCATCTCGCTGATTGCTTAGGTCCTGATCGTCCGTCGACACACGGGCATACCCGATCAGTATCCGTCCGTCGTGAGTCCTCGGATCGATTCTCTGGTCCATATCCACTCCTGTTGCAGATTATTGTGCAACTATTCTCTCACCCGCATCTATAACCTGCAACATCCAAGACGCGAGATTTCCCGCCATTTCAGGACCATTGAGAGACGTTGCAGGTTTTAGGATTTTTGCGACAGGTAAATCACTCAACGATCATCGTCGATCAAGCCGCCGGTAATACCTGCGCCGGTTGTTGGTAGGATCGGTCCAACAGAAACAATCCGCAAGCGCGTCCACACTTTGTAACACGCCGAGCAGGGCATAGGCATTGAACGGATTCCCCGCGCCTGTTTCATAATGGCTGACATAGTTCGCCATGATCGACGGCATGTGGTGGTTCTGGAGATCAGCGACCTGTTGGGAAGACAGAATGCAGCGTCCCGCTGCCTGATAGAGATCAACCGCCGCCGTAATCGCATCTATATAGGTGGACAGGGTGCGCTTATCGCCCCGTGTCGCGTAGTCGGGCGGCACGGGTATCTCTAATCGGGTGACGATCTGGCCCAGCTTGTACTCAAGATACTGGCGGACGAACGGCTCCCCAATATCTATCTGTCCTGCATTCAGGTATTGTTCGGCCTGCACCTTGAGGCGGTCGGCCTGCTGCGCGGCAATCATGAGCCGACCACGGGGCGGCATGCCTTGCAACTTCTGGTGATTCCACTCGGTAGTGCCGTTAAGCCTGTCAAAATACTTCTCCAAGCTCGTGTCGTGGCTGAGAATGATGAATTGCAGACCGCCGGGCAGGCCGTTAGGTGCGCCGTAGCGCAGCTTCGTCCGGATTGTATCCATCAGGCTGAACTGGTGTCCGGCATCGAAGCTAGAAGTCACATCGTCTAGAACCATGAAGCGCGGTATACCTTGGTGCCGTGTGGCCGCTGCCATGAAAATAGAGGCGGCGACGGCGTTCCGGTAACTCTCCGACAAGAGTGCGCGCGCACTTTGATTTGCTAGGCCGAAGAAATCGGCGAGCTTCAAATCCACCTGCTCGGTATTGTGTGCGCGGTTTAGCGTCGGCTGCACATTGGGGCCGCCACGCACCAGATCGCCGAAAAGCTGCTGGCAAGTGGTTTGAATGTCCGCAATCCGCGCGTTGGCTAGAGCACTTTCGGCAGTCGCAAACTGCTGGGCGACATTCGTGATGAAGGCCTTCCAGCGATTGAGTTTGGCGAGCCGAGCACGTTTCGCGGCGAGCGCGGGAAGCGCGCGCTCGTATTCGTTCATGGCGTCGCGGAATTGCTTGGCCTGTCCAAGGGTGCGGGTGACGGCGACCAGCGACGGCGGCAAGCTGGCTTGCAGCGTCGCAATCTCGGCATTGACCGCCGTGAGAACTTCAACGCGCTTCGTTTCGAGCGCGGCAAGCGCGTCCTTCGCGCGTTCCAAGTCCGCCGTTGAAATCGACGACTGGCGCGCGGTCAAAGTCAGGACCGGTGCGATGCGATCAGCATCCGCAATGCCAAGACGCGCCTGCTCTTCAAGCTGCCGGAGCTTGCCGACGCATCCTGCGCTCTGCACATGCCGTTTCAACTCCGCGTCGAACTGATCGGCCTCATCGTAAAGCGCGATCTTCGTTTTCAGTTGATCCTGTAGCGGTCCGTCGCCTGCCTTCTCGCAAACGGGACAGACCTTCGGATCATGCCAGTCCGCACTGCTCACGACTGCGAGCGCGTCTTTCAGCAAGGCGTGCAGACTGGCCGCGCCGACTTTGCGCATCGCCTCGTCGCGCGCTTTCGCCGCCGACACCAGAGCGTCAATCTCTGAAAGCTCCGCAGCCGACACGGCTAAGCCGTTCAGAGTCGCAGCGGCGGTATTCAGCTCGTCGAGGGTTTTACGGGCGGCTCCTCCTTCCTCCTGATCGACGATCTTTTCAGCGGCGTCGAAATCGAGGTCCATCACTGTCGTGTTGGCGAGCAACGGCGCGAAGAGCGCAATACCCGCCAGCCCCGCCGTCACCTGCGCTTTCAAGGCGGCAGTATCCGTCATCTGGCCGCCAGCCGCGCCGGTCACTTCCTGATGCGCGGTAAGGATACGTTGCTCCACCGCCGCCAACGCCCGGTTTTCGGCGGTGACTTCGGTATCAAGCGCCGACAGCCCAAGATCGCTGTTGATGTTACGGGTGTTCTTGGCTCCGTCTAGCGCCTGCCGGAGCTGGGAATACCGGCTCATGCCTACCAGCGTGGCAAAAGAGCGCCCGCGCTCTAGTGCCGAGCAGTCCACGAGGGACGCAAAGCGCGGGTAATCGACCAGCACGAAATCTTCGCAAAGATTGGCAAGGAAGCCCTCCGGATCGGCGTGGCCGGAAGGAGACGTGACGACTCTGTGGCCTGCAGCTGTCCGCGTGACGGTGATCGAGACATCGGGCGTGCCGTCGTCGCTCTTGAAAACGAGAGCGACCGTCGCTTGTTGCGCGGGATGGAACTTGTTAACGATGTAGCTGCCACCCTGCTCGGCGTCCTGCATGTTTTCGAGGCGCGGAACTGTGCCATGCAAGGCGAAATGCAGGGCTTCAAAGATCGAGCTTTTGCCGACGCCGTTAGGGGCGTGCACGGAATTGACGGCATCGTGCTTGAACTTCAGCACGAGCGGGTCACCGTCATTGTTGATGCCGCGAAAGCCTTCAATGGCGGCGGAGGCGAGAAAGTACCGACTCATGCCGCAGGCCCTTCCGGCAGGCCGTCGAGTGCGACGAGTACGGCCTGATTGAACTCTTGAACAGCTTGACGCGTGCGTGTCGCATCGCCGTCGCGCATGAGCACGGCCAGTTTGTCGAAAAGAATGCGCGCGCACTCAGCGTCAATGCCCTCAGCTTCGGCCCGAAAACGCGCCAAGTTGTCCGAGAATGACAATGCCGGATCGAATTCCATACGCCCCCCTCAAGTATGCCCCTTTAAAGATATGCCGGCAGCTTCGCCTTCCATTCGCTCATGAGGATCAAAGTACCTTCCACGGTCTCACCGTTGTTGACCAGCTCCAGCTCGCCGACTGGCGTTGCCTCGTCCCACTGGAAATGTTCCGAGAGAAACGCCAGCGCTTCGCGCTTGTAGGCCGTGTCGAGATTGTCGAGCTGATCACCCTTCGTTTCGAGCACGGTGATCCGCTTGGCCTCGCCTTGGCGCTGCACGGCAAAGATGAAGTCCGGATAGATTTTGGCCTTCTTCCATCCCTGAATACCGTACTGCGTCCGCGCGACGTTTCGGTGCCACCAGGCGAGTGTCTTTTCGCCGTCGAGATAGACGGCGACATCCCGCTCGTCGCCGTTCAGCTCGTTCTCATAGACCGGAGCGAACAGGCTCTTTTCGAGCGGACCGCCCGCCCGGTTGAGAAGCTGGCGCGCGTTCTCCGGTTCCGTCGTTTCGATGCTGAAGGGCATCCGCCAGTTGCGGCCATCGAGCCGCAGGCGGAACTGGATACGCCCCGCCGCGACCTCCGCCTTGAACAGGGCTTCGGCGCGGGTATTTCGTGCCGCATCGAGGCCCTTGCGCAATTCCTCCACGATGAGGCTGGCGAGTAGGCCGAGCTTCGCATCATCGAAGCCCCGCGCTCGCAGGGCGGCGAGCGTTGCGCCGACAATCTCGCGCCCGACAAAGGGGTTGGGCACGATGTCGGAAATCATCCGCACCGCATGTGCCGGATCGAAGGCAAGAATCTCGGTATTGGCGGCAACCGTTTCGCCGACAAAGAGTTCGTCGCCGTCCTCGGCAAGCCTGATCCGCTGAAGCTGGCTTTCCGCCGCCTGTGCGTTCTCGGGAATGCGTTTGGCAATTTCCTTGGGGTCGAAGCCGCGCCAGTCTATCGCCGCGAGCACATCGGTTTCATAGTCCAGCTCGCGCGCTTCACCGTCCTTCACCACCATCACCTTGGGCAGGTAGATCTCCGTGCTGGCGAAGGCGGGGCGGCGTTTGATCGTCCGCGTCGCCTTGCCCGATGCGCTCTTGTCATCCTGCGTGACGCGCAGGACAAGATCGCCAAGGCCGTCCTGTTCGAGGCCATCCTTGATCGCGCCGACGACAGTAGCGGTATCGGCGTGATGCGTGATGACGTGGCATTCATCGAGCGCTTCGACGCCCGTCTTGAGCGCGCCGGGTTGCCGAAGGATGCGGCCAACAAGCTGCGTCATAGCCTTGAGGTTGGCGCTGGCCGCGAGGCTGCACAGCACATAGGCGAAGGGGCAATCCCAGCCTTCTTGCAGCGCCTGCTTCGTGATGATCGCCCGTACCCGATTGGTCGGAGATAGCAGGTCCTGATTTTCCGGATCGCTGAGATCGTTTTGCTGCGCGGTTTTGATCGCGATTTCCGCCTGATAGAAGCCCGCCGTCAGGAGCCAGTCCTTCACGTCCTCGGCGTGGATGTGCCCGCTTTCGCGCTGGTCCGCACCCGTGCGCTCGACCTGGATCAGCATGATCGGTCGAATATAGCGCCCGGTATCGGCGCGGAGCTTGCGGGCCTCCGCATCGAGGGTGTTGAGCTTGGCAAGCGCCGCGTTGAGCGTCGCTTTCCAGTCGTTGCCCTGCCGGGGGTCGAGGTTGAGCGGCATCTTGATCATGCCTTCGCGGTCCAGCTCGCGCCCGGTCACTTCAACGAGCACATTGGCGTAGCGGCCTTCGCGCGGATTGCGACCGCCGCGCGGCTGAACGTCCTGCGGCGTTGCCGTCAGCTCCAGCACGAAACACGGGTTGAAGCCGTAGAGCGTGCTGAAGGCGAGATCGGAGATCGCCCTGTGGCCTTCGTCCATCACGACCACGGGCCGGATGACACGAAGGGCGTTCCCGAGGGAGTCCTTCACCATCGGAAACATGCCCGTATAGGCCGCAAGGTTCGGGGTCAGCTCTATCGCTGCCTTGTGGGCTTGTTGCTCCCCTTCAGGCGGGAAGAACCCATGCACGTCGCCGCGATCCTGAAACATTTTCAGGGAATCCTGCGTCTCGCGGTTCGCGGATTGCAGCATCAGCAGCATGACGCAGAGGTTCGTTTCCACGTCCCGCGCGTCGAGCCTGTCGGTCTTCTCCATGATCTTCACGCGGCCTGCCGCCGCGCGGTCGAGCGCCTGACGGTAGGGATGCTGGCGGTCCTTCAGGTGCTTCAGCGTTTGCGTGTAGATCGCTTCGTTCGGCACGATCCACAGCACAAATCCGGTATTGCGGTCGAGATAGCGGCCCATCACCCGCGACACGGCAGAGACGGCAAGCCAGGTCTTGCCCCCGCCGGTTGGCACCTTCAGCACCGCGTTGGGCACGGGGCGTCCGCAACCGTCCACGCGGGGCGAAAACGGAATGGCCGCGCGGGATGCGGGCAGCTTGCCCGCCGCCTTCATGGCTTCCCAAGCCTCCTTCGAGAAATCCGGAATGGCGATGCCAAGGTCCGGGTCCTGCGCGGCGAGCGCCGCCACCTTGTCGGCACGCGCCTTCTTTTCCTTCAGGAGGTCCAGATAGGCGTCGAGCGTGGACAGTACGCGGTCCTGATAATCGAGCTGGCGAAACACGGCGTCAGCTCCGATCTATCCGGTAAAGCGCGAAGGGCAGCGGCACGAACTCCACGGGAATGTTCTGCTCCGCCAGCATCTTCTGGCTCACGAACCGCGCCGGGGCGAAGACAAGATGCCGCTTGTCCGGATCGGCGGCAGCGAATGCCTTGGCGCGCGCCAGCGTCAGCGCGGCCTCCGGCGACTTCAGCCAGTCGAGATCGGGCTTGTAGATCAGCCAGACGTGCTGGCCTTCCGTCGCGCCGAGATAGAAATCATCTTCGCGCACGGCGGCGGGGTCGAGCGCATGGTTGGTTGCCATGTGGAACAGCGCCGCGCCGAGACCGGCATAGGGCGGCAGGGTTTCGCCGCTGAGCACCTTGTCCAGCTCCACGGGATCACCGAGCGTGCAATAGGTAAAGGTGCCCCCAAGCCCCTCGGCGCGCTCCGCCACCGTCTTTTCGCCGGTGACGATCAATTCTCCGTCCTTCACTTCCTTCTTGATGCGGTCGTATTCGTGGCTGTGCAGGTTCTCGATAGCCTCGACCTTATGCACCAAATCTGCCGCATTGCTGATTGAACGCCAGTTCAACCGCTCGCGCAGAAGTTCGGTCTTTTGTGTGCCCTTGAAGTCATAGCCGTTGATGACGCGACGAACGCGCTCCGCCGTCAGTCGGTCGGCATAGTCTTCCATTTCCACGAGAATGAAGCGGCGGTTGCCGCCGTCGCGCTTGTTGGCTTCGAGGACTGCATGCCCCGTCGTTCCTGATCCAGCAAACGAATCTAATATTATGGCATCCCTCGATGTGGCTATGGAGAATATGCGATTTAATAGTTTTACGGGTTTTGGCGTAATGAAAACATCGTCTTCATCAGAAAATATTTCTCTTAAATATTCCTTTGCTCCACCATTGGTTCCACTTTCGCCATGAAACCAAATAGTCGCGGGAACTATTCCATCTTTAGCTTCAGACAAAAACTTCTTGATGCGAGGAATACTATCGCCATTCGCACCCCACCAAATTCTATTATCCTTATCCAGCGCCTCAAACGTATCTTTACTAACTCGCCAGTAAGTGCCTGCTGGGGGCGTGAACTTTCGCCCCTTGGGGGAAACAATCTCATACTTCCCCTCTGAGTACGGGTTTCTCGCCTGAACAGCGTTGGTAGCCCAATCCCCTCGGGGATCATTGTCCGGATTTGAATAGTCAGACTCTTCGTCACGAGGAATGAGATTTAAGACCCAGCTATCCTTCTTCTTGGCATAAACAATAATGTGATCATGCATGCCACTAAAATATTTAGACGAATTCTTAACAGTATAAATTTTTTGCCAAGCGATACACGTTACAAAATTTTCTTCACCAAAGATTTCGTCTAGCAAAGATCGAGCCCGATGAACTTCATTATCATCCAGCGTGATCCAAATACTGCCACGATCCGAAAGGAGTTCGTGCAGAAGGCGCAAGCGAGGCCACATCATGGCGCACCATTTGTCATGGCGCAGGCCGTCTTCGATGCCGATAGGGTTGGATTCCAGCCACTCCTTAATCATCGGAGCGTTGACGTTGTCGTTGTAGCACCAGCCCTCGTTGCCGGTGTTGTAGGGCGGGTCGATAAAGATGCAGTCCACCTTGCCCGCGTAGAGCGGGAGCAGCGCCTTCAGCGCATGCAGATTGTCGCCGTGGATGATGAGGTTGCCGTCCAGCGCGACAGGGCCGATGCCCTTGGTTTCGTCAGGCACAAGCGGACGGAAGGGCACCGCCAAATGGTGATTATAGACAAACTCCTTGCCCTTGAAACTCAGCTCCGTCATGCCTTCCCCTTCGTCGTCATTCCCGTGTATCGCTCGACTTTGATTTCCGCTTCCCGCTTGCGGGCCTGCGCAATGTCGTAGCTGTTCTGCATGCGCATCAGCGTCTCCATTGAGACGCCGAACGCTTTCTCGATCCGGATCGCCATTTCGGGCGATAGTTGCGCGCGCTCGTTCAGGAGCGCCGACAGCGCGGGCCGCGTGACGCCGAGCACGGTTGCCGCTTCCGTCACGGAAAGGCCGAGAGGCTGCAGCACCTCATGCTTCACAAAGGCGCCTGGATGGGCGGGTTTCAGCCGAGGGTCGGCCTCATCAGTCATCTTGTACTTCTAGTTGCCCTCTCGCGTCGTCCTACCGTAGCCGACAGGGTGTAACCCGTAAAGATACACTTTACGAGCCTATGGCACGTTTTATGCCGTTCTTTATTTGCCCTGCGTGGGTGCCGTATTCCGACAATACGTTCGAATCAGTGTTGAGAGAGCGTTACACGGAATACGGCAGGCCTGAAGATCGGAATGGAGAGCTAGAGAGGGTATTGGTATAAGTAGCTCCCCCCTTTCTTGTCCCCGGCCCGCCGGGACAGATTTAGACGCACGTGAGTAATTGAAATGCGTACGGTATGGTTGCTTTCCCGGTCCTCTGTCCAGAAGCGTCAATCTGGTTTAGGCCACACACCCGTCACTGACTTCCCGTCAATGTGGTCCCGAAGCTCATAGAGACATTACGGAGATTCGAGCCGGGAAAATGGCGTTGTGGTTCCAAGCGGCCGCGCAGGCAGGGCATAACGATAGGATCTAAAATGGCAAAGCTCACTGCTCAGGAAATCGCAGAGCTCCGTCGAGCTGCGGAAAACGCGTTTGCAAGCCAGCGACTTGAAGGATTGGAACCCGACCCCTGGGTTGTCACTCAGATGGAGCGTGTCATCGTGGGTGAGATGGAAATCGGCGACCTGATAGAAGCTTATAAGGAGCGCGTCCGCCGAGAGGTCCAGAATAGCAGATAAACCCTGCTAGCTCACCATGTGAAATCGGCAATCATGAAGCCGTTTCAGCTGCTTATGGTGTCATCCGGTAAATGGCCCGAGCGAAGCCGTCTGCATCCCGTTCAGGCAACATTGTGAAACCACAACGACGACAACAAGCGATGCTTACCGAATTGTCCGCCTCGATGCGAGCTTCAAGGGCGGTATAGGCCTGTCCAAGGCCAGCCAGAAAACCTCTCAGCATTGCGGTTCCTGTGCCGCGCCCTTGAAGATCGGGGCGCACTACGAACTCCAGGTATCCCAGCCTCGAATCCTCTCGGTCGATCTGCAGTTGTCCGATCATTCGGTCATCGGCACCAGTCGCCGCCCAGCAGGAGGCGGTCTCGCCCGCCGTCACGTAAGCGAACCATTCATCGGTCGGAAAGGATAGACGTCGCGCCACCTCAGCATCTTCGAACCAAGTGCGAAGTTCGGGGAGATCATCAGCATGGAAAGGACGAAACAGAATTTGCACGCGTCGTATCCTCGCATTCCTCGGTATCGCTCATATAGCTTTCTGGCGCACCTCGCGCCGGAGCTGCGGATAAACCACATGACGGTAGCGCCATTGCAGCCAGCACAGCCCCACGCCAGCAATACTGCCGATGATGGTCCGGACGGCCGACTTTTCGCCGTAGAGCAAGCTTTTCAGCAGGTCTGGCGCCTGCAGAATGAGGGTAGCAAGTAACATCCCGCCCATGCAGGCAAAAAGCACTGCACACCCGATCTGGAACGATCGATTTAGACCACTGAAAGCTACTTTGATTTGCTCAGCTCGATCAGACATCCTGTGCTCCTATTTCGCCCACATCTGACGCTTGATTTCCTGCCCCGGCTCCCAGATTTCGCCCTTTGCATGCCGCTGCACGTACTCTCGGATTAGGCCACGGAGGGCACGGCTCGGAAGCTGGCCATTTCGCTTTGCTGCGTTCTCGAAATTCTCCTTCAAAGCCGGATCAATAACCGCCCGGATGAGGTCACCATGTGGGCGAGCATATTCCTTTCCCGGCACTGGTAACCCCCGCTTCGACGACCGCCAGACATACTCACGGATGAGATCACGTAGGACCTGACTCAATACCCGATCTTTCCGCTGTACTGTTTCCTTGAATTCGGCCTTGAGAGATGGACTGATGACCGCCTTGATGATGACGGTTTGCTTAGGCACTCTGATCCTCCTCCTTGTTCCACGGCATGTAGCCGAGGCGTCTCAACTCTCCTTTGACCATCGTGAGTTTGTCCATGCCGGCGACAGCACGGAGCAAAAGGAGAATTTCCAGCATGAGCGGTGTTGTACCGCCGCTTCTCTTTTCGACCGTCCTCAGGCCTTCGTTGACTAGGTCATCAATTGCTCGATGCAGGCCAAACAGCTCCCGGCGGATAGCGGCCAGCTCGTCATGTACGGCATCGCCTGCTTCGAGGCGTTCGCGTAAATAGGTGCCAAGGGGCTTGCCGCGCCGGGCGGCCTCATCCTCGTATTGCAGGTGTTTTTCCGGGCTGAGCCGGAGCGTCAGGGGGTTCCCCAACATACGGTGCCTCCTGTAGTGCGTCACGTAGTGCATCGAGGCCAGAATTTCTGCGGGTTTCCAGCTGGTTTGTAGTGCGTGAGCACTACAGCCGAAAATGATGCACTTTGTGAAAAGTTTTATAAATCAAACGGTTACACTGCACCGCAAGGTGCGTATTGTGTATAGCCCTGTTAAGGGCTAAGGGATGGCCATTTAAGGCCATCCAGAGGGTCCAAACTGCTCCGATGAGCGCAGATCATCGGCATTGTGCAAATGTGATGCAGGTGTGATGCACATCTGATGCGCCGATGATGCTGCGCGAGACTTCGATGGTGCAGGTTTGATGCAGGGATGCTGCGGAAATGATGCATTTCTACGGTCATCCTGCCTTGCGGCCGCGGAAATAGCCGGCGGCAGCTCTGGCTACACCGGCCGCACCAGTCGCAGCGGTGGTTGCCATGCGGGTCGCGCCACGGGCTGCATTAGCAGTGACGCGCGGAGTGGCCATCGCGCCGCGAACAGCAGCACGGCCGCCGCGATAGGCGCTGCCTGCGCCGCCACGGATCGCCCGCAGCTCGTACAGATAGCCCAAGCCCACGCCGCCGGCCAAACCGCTCGCCATGCTCGGCAATTGCAGGAGAACGACGAGGCACGCTACGGAGATCATTGCGGCGCCGCCGACCGTCCACGAAACATTCTGAATTCCGTCTAGGGTCGCACCGTCCATATAGCCGCCGTAGAGGTCCATCATGAACCCGAATACGGCGGAGAAGATGACGACCAGCAGGCCGTAATTCAGAACCTGCCCGGCCCACAGTTCAAAGAAGCGTTGGGTGGGCTGGAACAATAGAGCGATGATGAATAGCGGCCCGAGACCGGCCAGCAGGGCCAAGGCAATTTTCGCCAGCAGAATGAACGCGCCACCGATAGCAGTCAGCGCCGCCGTTGAGAGGAGGATGATGACCCATATGGCGACATAGGCGAGCCCCTCAGCCGAGAAAAGGCTAGCTTTATCGAACGCCTCGCCTGCGTAGCTAAAGCCCTTTTCAGCCGCCCGATCGACAAGTTGAGCGGCAGAGTTCCCACTCGTCGGATCGCTGATCAGCGCTGTTGCCAAGGCATCCGGCGTCGATATGATCGCTTCTGCAATGTCCGACTGATATAGCCCGCCGGCAAGCGCAATCGACACAATGATGCCGACCCGCAGGCAGCGGTTCAGAAATTCGGCCACTGGCATATCGACCGCGCCGCGAATGATGAGCAGCCCGTAGGCAATGAAACTGAGGGTCAGGCCCACGGACGCCACGGGCGTTATCGCGGCAATCGCCTTGGACGAAATGTCCGTAATGAAGGTTTGGGTGACGCCATCTACTTGAGTGAAGATAGGTCCCATTAGCTGAAAGCTCATGTTTCCTCCCTATTGGCCTCGCGTCAGGTCTGGAACCTTTGGCATCTGCTGGCTCCGCGCCCTTGCCTTACGGTCAGCCTCGCCGGCATTGATGCAGTTGGCGGCGATGGCTTTTTCACCCGGGTTGTTCTCGCACTCGACCAGTTTTGCAGCGCGCTCGTCGGAATGATCGAGGAAGTACTGAACGTCCCGCGCCGGCTCGTCTTTGCAGCCGGCTAGGGTCGCCGCCAGCAGCACAACTACGGTCATTCGTTTCATCGCTTGATCTCCGGCATTCCTTGGTTCTGGCTGCTCAAAATTTTTTGGTTCAAGGCCCGCTTCTGCTCGGCAACAAGAGCCTGCTCCGCGTTGCGCAGGTGCGCGATCATCTGGAGCTTGGTCATTTCGTTCTGGATCGTCGCTTGCTCGCCCGCGATACGGGCCTGCAACTCCGAAATGGCCTTCTGATCCTGCGTCTTGCCGATCTGGTCCATCAGGGCCTCGATCTGGTTGAGGCGGGCTTGCGCTCCCTCATAAGCCCGAAGGCCCATGGCCTTGTCGGTCGCGGCACTGTTCAGGCTCCGTTCTTGGATTAGACGCAGCCCATCCTCCACAGAACCGGCCAGCTTCTCAGCGTTCAGAATGTCCTTAAGCGAGCCGGAAATGCCGGCGTAGCCGCCGCCATTGGCCGAGTCGTAGACCGATTTCAGTTCGTCGGGCAGGAACTGCCGAAGCTGCGGGTTGCGCAGCACGTCGCCCAGGCCGCGCACACCTGTGACGGACTCGTACATGCGCTGCGCCTCGGCGAGCTGATTGCGGGCCACGTCAATCTGCTCTTTCACCTTCACCATTTGCTGGATGAAGTCAGCAGCACGGGTGCCGTCGAACACCGGGATACCCGACGACATGGCCGGGGCCGAAACACCAAGGAAGGCGGCCGTCGCCGCCACCAGAACCAGCTTTTTCATTGGATTGCCTCCTGTTGGTGGGTGATAGACGCGCAAATCTGCGCACCGCCCATGCGACAGGCTTGCTGAAAAGTCGGGAAATGGATGGCGCTGGCCGGCTCCCCCCAAATCGGGTGCTTGCCTTCGTCCATGCCTGCGTAAAAGCGCCAGCCCTGCGGCTCCGCAGAGGCGGCCATGACGATGAAATGCATATCCATCGGTGCCCCCAAGTAAATGTCCAACATATAGCCATGATTATGGAAGCACCGCGAAGTGTAGTCAAGAAATCCTTCTTAAAATCAATGACTTGTCAATAGGTGTCCATATTATTCTGACAAGTATTGACACGGCGACAGAGAGTATTTGGATTGCACAATCCAATTCGCTGACAAAGCGGAATCCGGGTCAAGGGCGGCACCGGAGGCCGCATGCGGAGCGCAGCCGGAGGCGAGCACCGAACGGGCGAGGATGCCGGCGGAGCGGACCCTTGACGTGGATGGAGCGATCGACGCTCAAGGCATGGGGGCAGAACAAGGGCAAAGCCCGCCGGTATGCACCCCTGCCACGTGGCGAACGGCTCCCTTCCCCGTTTCGCGGGGAAGGGCGGGGGGGTGGGGTGGCGGAGTGATATGGGTTGGCACGGCTGCTTCGAGGCCCGCTGTTATGGGACTGCTCGCGCCCTCTCTACCTATTCAATGATGCGCTCCTAACCGCTCTGTCCGCAATTTGCACCATCATAGCTGCCACCTATGAAGCGCTTTATCAGAGCAGCGCACTCTTGATGGTGAGACTCAAGGAGGAAATGCCCTCCATCGAGAATATGTGCTTCGACGAAGTTCAGCTCTCGCTGGTAAGCACAAATTTCTTCCATTTCGAAAAAGGTGTCGTGCCTGCCCCACAGGATCAGGCAGGGGGGCTGGCGCCGCTTGTGAAAATCGGAAATGGCGGAGAAGTTCTCGAAATGGCTCTTTACATCGCAAAACAGCGCGAACATGCGCTCGATCACGCCTGGTCGCGATAAGCGTTCCCAATCGTAGTGCCAGCATTCAGGCGATAGAAGAGCTACGCCACTTTCGGGAAGACCACCACAATACTCGTTGCGAACGCCTTCGAAATTCATCCATTCACCGAGGCTCGCGCGGTTTTCAGCGGTGGGCGCAGCCCAGAAGGCTTTCGCCGCGTCCCAGCTTAATCCATGACCCTCAGCATGCGCAGCGCCATTCTGGAGGATTATGCCCAGCACCTTCGATGGAGCTGAAAGAGCCATCATGTATCCAACAATGGTGCCCCAATCGTGCATATACAGATAGTAGGACGACACCCCCATTTCCATCAGCGCTTGCTCAAGCGTCCGCGCGATCCAGGCAAACGTGATACAGCCCTCGGGGGGCGCTTCGGAAAGACCAAAGCCGGGCATGTCGAAGGCCAGCACGTGAGTAGTCTCCGCCAAAGGCTCGACAATGTTCCGAAACGTGAAAGACGAACTAGGATAGCCATGAAGCAGGACGATTGTTGGGCCATCCGGCGAGCCGGCTTCCCTGTAAAACAGTTCAACCCCATTCGACCTGATACGCATGCATTTCGTCTTTCGGTCCGTAAGCATTCTCCACTCCGCACATGCTGAAGATATAACCTATTAACAGGTTAGAATTGACGCCATTGATCGTCAACCCCT
This sequence comes from Mesorhizobium sp. RMAD-H1, assembly GCF_014191375.1. GTDB lineage: Bacteria > Pseudomonadota > Alphaproteobacteria > Rhizobiales > Rhizobiaceae > Paramesorhizobium. The sequence goes on along the minus strand of NZ_JACHWN010000009.1, from coordinate 133,504 downwards.
AGAGGGGTTATATGGAGGCCATGAGATATCGCGATGGAACACGAGTGCGGCTGATTGGCGGGCGGTTAGCGCTCGATTTCGCCAACACGGCGGATTGGACGGTCGACAATGCCGTCAAACATGAAAAGCTCAACCAATGGGGTGATGTCGAAGTATGGGCGCGAGCGGCCGGAATTGAGGAGGCACTGAAACCCGAGCCGCTCAACGACCTCCTTGCCCTCCGGGCCTATGTCAGAGGCGTTTTCATTCGACCAAAAGGGACCGAGCCGGATATCCAGGCCGTCAATCGGCTGCTTGCCGAGATCGATCCCTTTGCCCGCTCGAAGTTCACACCCCGGATAGCGCTCTCTGCCGTTTCCTTGCTGCTCGACCCGAATGAACGCAGCCGCATTAGGATGTGCTCGGGCCACGATTGCGGATGGCTGTTCGTGGATGAAAGCCCAAGGAAAAATCGCCAGTGGTGTGCGATGGATATCTGCGGGAACCGGGAGAAGGCCCGACGCCATTACGAGAGAAGCCGGGCTGCCAGGAAGCCGTGAGACTGTTGCTACTAGCCTCCCTAGCCATAGCGCGGATTCTGAAAAGGATTTGGCGGTCGGGATTCGGTATCGCCGCCAAATTCATAGTGCTTCGTAGCGCTGCCGGGGAAATATCGATTCCTGGATCAGTCAATGCAGCGGAAATTTGGTATGGACTAAAGCGCCGCGAGCTGCGCGAGGTGGTCATTCAGATCGACGCCGGCGCCGACCGCATTGACCGTCTCGAAATAGTCATGCCAGCCTGAAGCCGCTATGCCCGATACCAATGCGTTCATGGACGCCTCGTCAGGCGCGCGCCAGATCGCAAAAAACTGTTGGGTGGCAGCACGAAGTGTCGTGGCATCCGTCTCTCCCAACGCAATTGGCTCCACTCCGAGGGCCAAAAGGCCGGCCATGCCGGAGCTTATGGTCTCGAAAAACTTGCGGCGGCCGGCTTGGTCAAGCGCCAGCCATGCGGATTTCGGGCTGTAAAGTTCGGCCAGATAATGCGCCATGTTTTCGTTTCCTTTCAGATGTCATCTCTTGCGGTTGATCGACCGCAAGGCGTGTTTGCAGATTCGGGAGGTTGCAGGCGTGACGCTCTCTGCCGACCACCGCGCGCAGAGCTCCGCGACCCAGTCTGGACGGTCCTTGCTGGCATCGTTCAGCCAATTGCCAACGGAGTCTTGGACGTAAGGCGCCGGATCGGCACGGAGTGGTTCGAGGATGGGCAGCGCCTTCTCAGGGATTTGCCGCAGCGGCCAGATGTGGGCGCACCATACGCCGCGCGGCCGGGTTGCTTCACTGGCGAAGCGCCGCAGCCGTTCCGATGAATTGACCGACCATTGGGAGAGCTGCGCTATGGCGTCTTCAAGATCAGCGGCTATGTGTGGCCGCACGGCCATCCACGACCATTCTCGTACCCCGAAATGACGGTCGTCAGCGAGTGGCCGGATCAGGGGTAAGCGTTGGGAAAGTGTATGCTCCTGTGCTGCGCCAACGACGAAGCAAGCCCAACCGCGCACCGTATCGGAGGCATGGCTGCGTAGCTTGCTCAAAACGGCAATATCGTGCCTTTGATGGATCAGGCGTGCAGCCAGCGCCATGCGTCGCGTTATGCCCTCGCCCGCCGCTTGCCGCATCGTTGCGATGGCATCGTCCCCAATTTCAGGGAGGACGGCATGCATCAGCGCAGCGAAGTCCACAGCCAGGCACTCGGCCAGAGTAGAGGCTTCGATAATGCCGGAATTAAGCAGCGCGAGGCGCGACGGTTCAACATCTGCGACACGCTTTTGCAACCCGCCAGCACTCATAGAGAATGGGCAGCGACGGCCGCGCTGTCCTCCGCCGGAATCTCAATGTTGCGCCACACCCGCCGTAACAGGGTGCTGAGCGCGTCGCGTTCGTCCTGGTTGAATCCCGCGAAGAGCGAGCCAATCCATTGGCTATGCTCCTCGAATAAACCACGCGCCACCCCCTGCCCTTTCACCGTCAGGCGCACGGACACCTTGCGCCGATCTTCCTTGTCTCGATGCCGGTCAAGAAAACCGTCGCGCTCCAAGCCATCAAGCAGACCGGTAATCGTGGCACGCGTGACCCCGGCCCGATCGGCCAGTTCATGCGGCGCAAGCCCTTCCGGCCGATCGCGCAGCAAAAATAGCAGCACGAATTTGCCTTCCGATAGGTGATGTGGTGCGAGGCGCGAAGCGCAAGCCCGGTCGATCGCATTGGCCAGCGCCAAAACTTCGAAGCAGAGCCGCATGTTATCCATTTCGGATAATCCACGGCGTTGCGCCTCATCCAGTAAAGCCAAGTGCTTTTGCTCGAGTGTCATCATACGTCGCCATATAGTATGGCACCTAATCATAGTCAACCCTGCGCGAGCTATGACGGGCGCGCGTGTCGGCGGGAGGAGCTTTGCGCTTCAGAAGCTCGTAAAGGCAAAGCCAAAACAAGCTGGATCGCCCTGATGTCTCAGGGGATAGCAGTCGGAAGGTGCCAAACCATATCGGTCCAGGAGCGGCTGCACTAACGTTTATAGAATAGTACGGAATTCCTTCTGCTTGGCGGACTCACGTTCCTTGATCAGTTTTCCAAGCCGAGCGAGGGAGTGCCCTAACGGCGTATCGCCAATATCGAACAGCACCCTTTGCTCCACGTTGAGGCTAGCCCTGTGCGCTTGAACCTCACTTTCACCAACCTGAAGCTGATACTCCGCATCTTCTGGCAACGGACAGGGTGTTGCGAACCGCCCCAGAAAGCGCTTGGCGCGTTCTGGAAGCATCAAACGGTATGCGTTGCTTGCCTGCCGGACCTGCGGGCCGCGCCCCTCCCGCAGAGTGGGTGTATATCGTCTCAACCAGTCAATGAAACCATATGCTCGCAACGCTCTGAGAGCTCGGACGACCGCATCTCTGGAGCGCTTCAAATAGCGCATAATGGTCTCTATCGAGGGCTCAAGACGGCCGGTTTTGAAATTTACGAGGTTCGCGAAAAGCTCCAGTATCTCGATTGCCACCGATCCCAGGGGGCCATTGCGCTTCCCCGGCGATCGCTGAGCCCGGTCCAGGCGTTTCGCCGCCAAGACGATCGTTTGTACATCTTGACGCGAGGTCCGCCGCCAGAAGACCGCCTCACAGCGTCCGGTTTTGAAGGAGTTCCGACGAATGCGAATTCCTGAGGCAGACCCGCTCTGAGAAGATATTCCGGTCTTATCGGCTTTGAGATCGCTCTGGCCTTTCAAGTGGCTTTCTGCTAGAACGCAGTTGGTACGCAACATCAGCTAACCCATTGATGTTGCGTGCACACATTTGCGGAAGCCTGCTACCGTTTGTCGTTGATTTTGCTTGGAAGTCTTTGCGTTGACATCGTAGGGGTCACAGGTTCAATCCCTGTCACGCCCACCATCCTTTCAAAGACTTGCAAGCCGACATCGCTGATAGCTGGTGCAGTTGCCACTCGCCCTGCAGTTTCAAAAGTTCTGCGGCATCTCGATCCTGGCCTCATCCTCATCAAGGGGCTCGAAACGAGCTTTAAGCACCGAGAAGGTGTTCGCCGCGATGTAGAGACTACAATCCGGCGCGTTATTGCGAACCTGAATGCGCTTCCATGCGATCTCGTCGGGGCATGTCAAACGATAGAGTCTGAAATCAGCCCCAAGCTCGGTGATGACCGACCGAATACGGTCTCTTTCCGCCCGCGACCAAAATCCAAAGTCGAGAATGACATCCACATTCATGTGAAGACATCGAACCCATAATTCCTCCATAAGGGAGGAAACGCGCTTGGCATATTCCGCAAATTGTTGTTCAGGCGGGTCATTACCATAGAGCCGCTGCATCCACTCGTCATGCGTGAAGCGGATGGCGGGAGTCTGATGCTCCAAGCCTCGTGAAAATGTAGTTTTTCCGGATCCCAAATAGCCGTGAATCAGATGAGCCGTCGCCATGAATGGGACGTTATCACGAAAATTCCTCAACTTGCGGCATTTTAGAGGCGGCGGCAAAACTGTTGGAATATCCCAAGCTATACCGCGCCGGGCGCGTCCCTGTTACGCGTGAGATGGTCGGCCAAATTCGTGGTGGTCTATGCCAGAATGCCCGCACGGTGACGATCCTGAACGGCATGCAGCAATGGCCTCCACTCCAGGAATGAGGCCGTGATTGCACACAACAGCAGCGCAAACCTGAAATGACCTCCGCTCAGGCCCGCTCATAAGCGGCGCCATACCGTCCTCTGAGAAAACCGTTCGAGAACACCGCGCCCGGCAGCAGGGCGGCAAGGCTGTGCCCAGCCTCCTGCCCGTCCATTTGCGCATCGAGAACGCGCCGGAAGAGCTCGGCCACCGCAACCATCTTGCCGCCATGCGGCGAGAGGCGGAATGACGTCACACCGGCTGCGAGCAACGGCCCGATATCTTCCAGCAGGCTGCAATAGGTGGAGGAGAGCGTCTGTACGCCATTGACGGCGAGGAATGCTTCGCCGTCCAGCGTATCCACCTCCAGCCCGTCCGGATCCCTGCCGCAGACGAACTGGCAGTTGTCCTTGGCAAGGCCATGCACCCGCGCGTGATAGCAGCGCCCGGAGATGGCGAGCGGCACCCGGCCGAAGGCCCATACCTCCGCCTCGACGTCGTTTACGGCGGCCGCCCGCGAGAGCATTTCGATGGAGGCAAGCGGCAGTTCGGGAGGCAGGCAGAGCCGCCTGGCGCCGCGCTGCGCAAGCCAGGCAAGCGTGCCTTCATTATAGACGTTCACCAGCGGGCCCACCGTGAAATGCCGCCCGGGGTCCATGTGCGCAAGCATGGTCAAATCGTTGACCTCCACTTCCATGCCGTCATCGGCGGCAAGGTCCACACACATCTGCCGCTCGCGCTTCAGCGTGACGAGCGCCAGCGAGGAAAGGATCACCTGCTTGCCCGCACGCTCGAGCCGCTCGATGGCCTCGGGTATCCGGTCGATATAGAATGGCAGGCGCTTGGAACAGACGACCTCCCCCAGGCAGACGCGATCCACCGGCGCCTCGTCCGCGATGCGGGCGTAGTAATCGCTCCACTGGTCCGCGCTCCAGTTGAAGAGCAACGGCCCGAGCGTGATAGTGGGTGTCGTCGTCATGTCGTCTTCTTTCCTGCTCATCGCGCCGCTTACCGCCATGTCTTGCGATAGGCGCCGGCGGTCGTCGTCTGGCCTTCGCTCAAATGCTGCAGCACACCGGCAGGAATGGGGTCTCCCGCCGCCTGCACATCGACCGCCCGGCGGAAACTTGCCACCACGTCGCGGATATAGGAGCGGCTACGCTGCCGCCCCTCGATCTTCAGCGCGCGGACCCCGGCCTGCAGCAGCTGCGGGATGAGCGTCGCTGCATCGAGACTGACCGGATCCTCAAAGACATGCCCCCGGTAATCGCCGGCAGAAAAACAGCCCTTGCAGAGCGTCGGATAGGGTGCCGGAGCATGCCTGGGAACACGATCGATGGTGAATTCGCCCAGCCGGGAGACAAGCTCGCCCTCCTCCTCGCGGTATTGCACATGGCTCGCGGGCGAGCACACCCCGTTCATGTTGGGCGACTTGCCGGTGGCATAGGAGGAGAGCGAACACCGCCCCTCCGCCATCACGCACAGGCCGCCGAACACGAAGACCTCCGTCTCGCAAGTCACCTCCCGGTTGATCGCCGCGATCTCCGCGACGGTGAGCACGCGCGGCAGCACCACCCGTCTGACGCCGAACTCTTCCACATAGAAGCGGATCGCATCGGCATTCGCCGCCGCGGCCTGCACGGAGAGATGCCGTCTCAAGCCGGGATGCTTCTCCCTGGCATAGGCAAGCAGCCCGATATCAGCGAGGATGACGGCGTCCGCCCCTGCCCGCGCCGCATGGCCGATGGCCCGGTGCCAGACATCGGCTGCGCCGGCCCGGGGGAAGGTGTTGATGGCGACGAGAACGCGCGCGCCGCCGGCATGGGCATAGCGCACCCCCTCCACGAGCTCTTCCGGCGTGAAGTTGAGGCCGGGAAAATTGCGCGCATTGGTCTCGTCGCTGAACCCGCAATAGACGCTGTCCGCTCCGGCATCCACGGCAGCGCGCAACGCCGCGGGCGTGCCCGCCGGGCAGACGAGTTCCAGGTCTCGGGTCTCCTGCATGTCTCAACTCCTGTCCCAACGCGTCAATGTAAGTCCGGTCAGGCGGGACGCCGCCGGCACCAGGCTTCTGGCGATCCGCTCCACCCCCTCTCCCCTCACGCCGAACATCGCCGCCATCTCCGCAACGAGATCGATCTCGGCATCGTCCAGCGCGTTGCGCAAAGCCAGCACCGCCTCCGTGTCGCCCTCGATGATGACGTCGCGGGAGAAGAAGAGCGCATCTCCGTCCGCCGCGCCGTGGATCATGCCGAGAAGCGCGGCGAGCGTGCCGGCAATGCGCGCATCCCATGCGCCGAAGCCGTCCCGGCGCAGCACCGTGATTCGCGGCTGATCGCGACGGGGAATCATCCGGAAAACGAAGGGAATATCCGTCGGGTCGACGAGGAAGACCCTTTCCCCCTGCTTGCCGAGCCGGGTGAAAAGGCCGGGGTTGCGCTGCCCTACGCTTGTCACCAGCCGCTGAAGGGCAAATTGGAGGGGAGCGAGAGGCAGAGGCGCGAGAAGAAGCCGGAACGCTCCGGGAAGGACGGGCTTGGCGGATCTATCGGTCATGACGGGCAGAAAGCAGGGAAAAGCGCCTTCGTCTTTGCGCCAGCGCAAAGACGTCGAACGGGCGGGACGGGCATGGAACCCGCCTGAGGAGAAATCCATGCCTTTCCGCGATCTGCCCCCTTTCAGAAGCCTGCGCGACTTTCTCGAGCACCTGGCGAGCGAGGAGGATCTCGCCCGCATCGAAACGCCGGTTTCGCTCGTCCACGAAATGACCGAGGTGCATCGCCGCGTCTTGAAGCGCGGCGGGCCGGCCCTGCAGTTCGACCATCCGGCCGATGCGCAAGGCAATGAGGCGGCCATGCCCGTGGTGGTCAATCTCTTCGGCACGATCCGCCGTGTCGCCGCGGGCCTCGGCGTCACGCCTGAAAACCTGCCCGTGCTGGGCGAGGCGCTCGCCGCGCTGCGCGGACCGCAACCCGTCAATGGCCTGCGTGATGCCATGAACCGGCTCCCCATGCTCAAGGCCGCCTTGCGGACGCGCGCACAAACCGTGGCGCGCCCACCGGTGCAGGCGGTGGTCCGCCGGGGAGCAGATGCCGATCTCACCCATCTCCCGATCCAGACCTGCTGGCCGGGCGAGCCCGCGCCGCTCATCACCTGGCCGCAGGTCATCACCCGGCCACCGGATACGGAAGCCTCCGATGTCGCCCGGCTCAACATGGGTGTCTATCGCCTGCAGGTGCTCGACCGGGGCCGGCTCATCATGCGCTGGCTTGCGCATCGCGGCGGCGCGGCGCATCACCGCGCCTGGAGCCAGCGCGGCGAGGACATGCCCGTTGCCATCGCCATCGGCGCGGACCCCGCCACCATGCTCGCCGCCACGCTGCCGCTGCCCGAAACCCTGTCGGAGATGAGCTTTGCCGGCCTCCTTCGCGGCGAGCGCCCGCGCATTGCGCCTGCCGTCACCGTGCCGCTGATGGCGCCTGCCGATGCCGAGATCGTCATAGAAGGCTGGGTCTCGGCGACGCAAACCGCCCCTGAAGGCCCTTATGGCGACCATACCGGCTATTACAACCAGGTGGAGCGCTTCCCAATCATGCGTGTGACGGCCATCACAACGCGCGAGAACCCGCTCTATGTCTCCACCTTCACCGGCCGGCCACCCGACGAGCCGTCTGTCATCGGCGAGGCGATGAACCATCTCGCCGTGCCGCTCATCCGCCAGCAGATGCCCGAAATCGCCGATATTCACTTCCCGCCCGACGCCTGCTCCTACCGGCTGGCGGTGGTGTCGATCAGGAAGCGCTATCCCGGCCAGGCGCGCCGGGTGATGGCGGGGCTATGGGGCATGCTGCCGCAATTCAGCTACACCAAGGGCATTGTCGTCGTCGATGACGACATCGATGTGAGAAGCGGCGCGGACATCCTCTGGGCCGTCTCCACCCGCGCCGACCCGTCGCGCGATCTGATGCTGATGGAGCGCACGCCCATCGACTATCTCGACTTCGCCTCGCCGGAACCCGGCCTCGGCGGCAAGCTCGGCATCGACGCCACCACCAAGATCGGCAGCGAGACGACACGCGAATGGGGCAAGCCGCTTGTTATGTCTGCCGATGTTATCAAGAAGGTCGATGCGCTGTGGTCATTACTATTTTGATGGAAACGCAAGGTGCCCTCCGAGGCACCCCCCTCTGCCCTGCCGGGCATCTCCCCCGCAAGGGGGGAGATTGGCTTGCACGACGATCATCACCCATTCTGCGACGTTTGCGATTGGCACGGAACATTGATGAAGGCGTGATCTCCCCCCTTGCGGGGGAGATGTCCGGCAGGACAGAGGGGGGTTCCCCCACGCCGGCATTTCCCTCTGAAGCCCGAAACACTCCGAGCCTCAAATGACCGCCCGCATCGTCGTCGGCATCAGCGGCGCTTCTGGCGCGGCCATCGGGGTCGAGATCGTCTGGACGTTGCTCAATCTCGGCGCATCCGTCGATCTCGTCATCTCGAACGCCGCCGAACGCACGATCGCCGAGGAACTCGGCCCCCACGCCCTCGCCGAAATCAGCGCCCTGCCCATCCGCCGCCACGATCCCGCCGATATCGGCGCAACCATCGCCTCCGGCTCCAACCCGACCCACGGCATGATCGTCGCGCCCTGCTCCATGCGCACGCTCTCGGCCATCGCCCACTCGCTGTCCGATAATCTTCTGGTGCGGGCGGCGGATGTGCATCTGAAGGAGCGCCGCCCGCTCATTCTGATCGCCCGCGAGACGCCGCTGCATCTGGGCCATCTGCGGACGATGACGGCGGTGACCGAGATGGGCGCCATCGTCATGCCGCCCGTCCCCGCCTTCTACCTGAAGCCCAGGGACATTGACGAAATCATCAGGCAGATCGCCCGCCGCGCCGTCGATCTGCTTCATATCGCACCGGCGACAGCGACGGCGTGGGATGGGGGAAGATGTTAAATCCTGCGTCCGAGGACTGGTAATTTAGCCCTCGAAATCCATCAAGATCACAGGCGCAAGCTGGAGATCAGCACTGCTGCGGGATGCGGGATGCGAAACGCCGTCATTGGACTTTCTTTGCCGATCTGTCCGGCACCGGCATGCGGCCGGAGCCTCGGAGCCGTTCTGGCATTACCCTCACCCGGAAGCGGGCTCTTTCCTTGCGTCAGCGCAAACCCGCTTCGGAATTCGCGCCGACGCCGCTTGCCTCTTAATTGGCGACCTGTCCCAGCAACTCGGCAAAAACGGTTTTTGCCTTGCCCGGATGTTTCACCGCCTTGGCTGCTTCGAGATTGTCCGGCGTCCCCACCTCGATGAGCGCGACCATGCCCATGCCGTAATGCGGCGCGCACTTCACGCCATAGACGCCCTCCTTGGTCAGCGTGACGGTGACCTCCTCGTTCATCTTGCCCTTGAAAGGCTCCGCCCCGTCCGGGATCATTCCCTTGATGGATTCCGCGCTATGCCCCTTGTCGGTGGGCACGAACCGGACGGTATCGCCCGGCGCGGCCTTGATGAAATCCGGCTCGAAGACCATGACGCCCTTCTCGCCCTTGTTCAGCATCTTGACCTCGAATTCGGCCGCGCCGGCGCTGCCGGCGAATGTGGCGGCGATGCCGAGGGCCATGGCGGCAAGGATTCTGCTCATCGTTGTTTCCTTTCATGCAGCGAAGTGAACCCGTTTGCCCCGGCTTATAATGACGCCGCCGCCCGCCATGTTTGCGCTGGCTCAAATTCAGGATGCAAAATCCTGGGCTATGCTGGCGAAAACAGTTGGAGCGCCCATGCCAAATCTGGACAAATCGCTGATCGCCGGACTTCCGCCCTTTCAGAAACTCTCGGTGGACGAGATGGAGTTCGTACTCTCCCATGCCCGCTCCGCCCGCTACTCCAGGGACAGCGCGATTTTCTCGCAAGGGGAGCTCGCGCAGTCCTTCTTCCTGCTTCTTTCAGGCCATGTCAGGGTGGTCAGAACCTCGCCCGAAGGCGATCAGGTCGTCGTGCGATACATCAACGAGGGAGAGCTTCTGGGCATTGCCATAGCCATGGGCACGCCCACCTATCCCGCCACCGCGGTGGCGGCGGTCGACTGCATCGTGCTCATCTGGCCCAATGCTATCTGGCCGCAGATGCAGGAACGGCTCCCCTCCTTCTGCACGAGTACCTACCGCACGATAGGAACGCGCCTGCAGGAGACGCATGACCGGATCCTGGAGATTTCGAATGAGCAGGTCGAGCAGCGGGTCGCCCGCGCGCTCCTGCGCCTCGTCCAGCAGGCCGGGCGCAAGTCCAAGGACGGCATCGCGATCGACTTTCCCATCTCGCGGCAGGATATCGCCGAGATGACCGGCACGACGCTGCACAGCGTGAGCCGCCTTCTGAGTGGCTGGGAGGATGAGGGAATCGTTCGCAACGGACGGCAGAAAGTCATCATCACCGACCAGCCTCAGCTAGCCCTCATCGCCGAAAACAGGCGCACGCGCCGGAAGGCTTGAGCCGCATTACGCCCGCATTGCCTTCGGGCGCAGCCTTGGCGTCATCAGCGCCTGCCCGTAGAGAATGGCGTAGCCCAGAAACGCCGCCGCCCAGAGCCCGGCCGAGGCATGCAGCATGGCGGTATCGGATGTGAAAGCCGCCGCAATGCGCAAGCCCGCCGACAACGTGATCGCAACGAAGACCATGCAGGTGCCGAAACCGGCGGTCAGGTCGCGCCCCGTATGCCCCAGCGTGGCGCGCGCCATCACGGCAAGCGTCATCGCTCCCATCGCACCGGCGCCGAAGGCGTGGATCGCGGCAGCGGCCGGGATCGTGTCGGGCGCGAGGATCGCAAGGCCTGCGAGCAGGAAACCGGCCGGCACGAAGCCATAGGCCACATGGAGGATGAAAACGAGCGGATCGCGCAATGTCCGGTCGCCGGCCCAGCGCATGAGACGCAGGAGGTTGAGGCCGCCCGCTGCAATGAGCGCCAGCCCGACAAGGGTGTGCTCGGGCAGAAAGGCCCAAGCGATCACGGCCGCGCTCGATATCACGATCGCCACCACGTCGAAGCGTGCGAACGGCACCGGCAGGCGTCCCGGATTTTCCCGCACGAGCCAGTTGCGCGTGAAGCTCGGGATGATCCTTCCGCCGATGATCATGATCAGCATGAGCGCCGCACCGATCCCGAGGCGCCGGCTCACATTCGTGAGGCCGTCCAGATGCGCTTCGATGTGGAAGAGAACATTCGCCATGAAGAGAATGGTGACCGGCGCCAGGACCTTCAGATTGCGCCAGTTGCGGCCCGCGACGATCTCCACGCCGGCCGCAGCCGCGACGGCCAGGAGGAACGCACAATCGATCGTCGCGGCGGCGGTCCAGCCGATCTGCGCTGAGAAAACCACCGCAAGCCGCCCGGCGAGCCATAAGACCACGAGCACGAACAGCGGCATTCCCTGCACGGGCAGGCGCCCGGTCCAGTTCGGTATCGCGGTGAGCAGAAAGCCCGTTATGATCGCCGCGAGATAGCCGAACAGCATCTCATGGATGTGCCAGTCGACCGGCGCGAACAGGCTCGCCGTTTCGAGCTGCCCGTGGAAGAGCGGCAGCCAGAGGAGGATGGAAAGCCCGGCATAGAGGCTTCCCAGCAGAAAGAACGGCCTGAAGCCGTAGGAGAGAACCGCCGGATAGTTTCCCGGCTTCACGCGGGGGACTGGCATCGTCTTGGTGACCTTATCTCATTCCACGATCGGCTCGATGCCGATGGAGGATTCGCCGCGGCTGACCGCGATGGCCAGACGGAAGCTGTGTGCGACCCGCTGCGCCCTGCTCATGAAGAGCGCTGCGACCTCGGGCGGGCAAGCCTCGGTCACCGTCGCGCGGAAGAGCTTCAGCCATTGCCGGAAATGCTCTTCGCCGAGCGCGGGGAATCTCAGATGCGCCGGCAGCGGCCGCCCGTCATAGCGGGATGTCCTCAGCAGCATGGAGGACCAGAAGTCGCACATCTTCGCCAGATGGTCCGGCCACCTGTCCGGCTCTATCGCGCTATTGAAGATCGGACCGAGGAGCGCGTCCTCGCGGATCGCACGGTAGAAGCCATGCACCACGTCGTGGATCATCTCCTCGGTCAGGACATCCGGCAACGGCGCCCCATCGATGAGGATGGTCTTCTCGGAACTTGCTTTTTCGGTCATGCCTGTCTTTCCGTTTTCTCGGCAACGCCCAGATGGCGCTTCGCGGTTTCGTTCATCATTTCAGGGCGCCACGGCGGCTCATAGGTGAGCCTTACCTCCACATAGTGAATCCCAGGCACATTCCAAACCGCCCTGTGCACGGCATCCCTGAGATAGGCTGTCGCAGGGCAGCCGCGTGTCGTGGTCGTCATTTCGATATAGGCGTCCCCATCGCCGGCAACCGCTATGTCATAGATCAAACCGAGATCGACGAGGTTTTCTCCCAGCTCCGGATCGATGACCATCCGGAGCGCGTCGCGCACCGCTTCCATGAGCGCATTCCCTGCTGCAACGTTCATGTCCGTGGCCCACCGCTGATGGAAGCGCGGATGACGATCCTGTAAGAGCCGTCCGCCTCCAGGCTGCCCCGCCATTTGTGGCCGCGTCTTTGCAGCTCTTCGAACAGAAAGAGCGGTTCGCGCGGCAACAGCGCAGCTAAGGTCTGCCCCGGCTCCAGGATCTCGACTGCCCGGAGCGTGCGGACCATCGGCTCCGGCGGGTCGAGGTCCCGGTTATCCATCTCCAGCAGCGGCTCGGGCCATCCTGCACCGCTTGCTGCACCGTTCGGGTCGGTGTCCGGCGCTGTCGTAGCCGTGGGCGTGAAGATGACTTCCCAATCGCCAGCGCCGATTTCCCGCGCCGATGGTTCGAAGCCGCGGCTGGCGAGAACCTGAAAGAGCGGCACCGGCTTGAAAGGCGCAAGGAGCCGCAGGCTCTGGCCGGGCGCCAGTGCCGCCACCGCTGCCATGACGGCGCCGAGCGGTTCTCCGCCATTCCTCAGGATAGGCCTGACATCAAGGTCGTAAGGGGACGCAGTCATGATCTCCTCCATTAAAGCACCCGCGGCATGAAAAGGCGCGGCCGTATCGCACCCGCCGGCAGACGCCTGTCGGCGGCGATGTTCGAAAGGCGGCGGACGCCGATCAATTCCACCACGATGGCGATCGTCGCCATCAGCGGCATCAGCGCCAGAACACGAAATAATGCCGGCTGGTTTGCCAGCAGCGCTGTCGTGCATGCCAGAACGCCGAGAAAATAGACGGCGAACCACGGCATGTCGCGCTTCTCGACCACCATGTCCTGGACACGCGGGGTGGGCTGCCGGCCCATGACCGGACCGTAGCATTCCAGCCAGGTGAGGAACGGCACGATCTTGTAGAGCTGCGACAGCCCGAGCCCGGTGAGCCAGCCGAAGACGATGAGATAGATGAGGGCTCCCGCATGCTCTTCGAGCATTCCGTTCAGGACGAGCACGGCGGCCATCAGTGCGGCCAGATAGAGCATGCCGAACGCACCGAGCGCCGCCTTGCTGTTCAGTTCCATCTTCCGCCGCTTGCGGTGGCGATAGAAGAAAACGAGATCGGCGGCATAAAGGCCGAGGGTCAAGTAGGCGAGGAGGCAGGCCGGAACGATGACAAGATCAGCCCCGTCAGGGGAAAACAGCGAGATGGGGAGGAAGAGGATGATCAGCAGCAACGCTGCGCTCCCTGACCACCAAACGCAATAGCCGGTGGCCCTCTCGCTTTCCGGAGAAAGCATGAACATCGGCAGCAAACGGTAGCTGACGCCGATGGCCGTGAAGCCGAGCCAGCCGCCGAAACCGGCCACGGCATGGATGGGCAGGATGCGGGCCTTGAGTTCGACCATCGGGTCAAGCGGCATGAGCCCCGACAGGATGAAGGCGAGCGAGGCTCCAAGGAGCGCAACCACGACCAGCGATGCAAGCCCGACCGCCACGAAACGCGCCGGCAAAGTCAGCGGCCGGCCGGCCCAAAGCGTGCCGGCCATCACCCGGATGACGAGCGCGAAGCCCGCCGGCAGCAATATGCCGGCACATGCAAGCAGGGGAATATCCACATCGAGCGCACCGGCAAGCCGCAGGAACCCGCCAAGCAGGCATCCCACGCCGGTCAGCAGCAGCATGAATGCCGGCAGGACCAAGGCCGGAGAACTCAGCGGCCTCGCCACCAAGACCGGGACGAACTGGAAAAGCGCCCCGCATATGAGAAGACTGAGCCAGCCGATCGTCACCATGTGGACGAGCACCAGCGTTTCGGGCGCCTCCACCGGCGCGGCCGGAAAGCCGTAGCCGGCCACCATCAGCCCCTCCGCCGCGATGAGGAAAGCGAGTGCGGCCGCAAAATAGCTCATGGTCGAGCGCGAGATCGCAGCCCCCATCATCACGCGGCCTCATGGAGTGCGGGAAAACGATCTTCTGCAGGATCAGGCGAATTCGAAACGAAGAAATCCATGGCGCGGCCTTTCCCGGATCAGACGGGAACCATGCCTGGAATCCGCGGGCTTCTCTTTGTCCATGGTCAAACAATTCTCACTGCCGACGCTTCGGCGATGCGCTCAATACCGGCCTTTGGACCGGGCCGCGCAAGGCGGGTAGATAGGCCCGAAGAAACAATCCCCATCCCGCCATCCAGCACAGGGTGGCCAGCGCGACGGGATCGACAGGCAAGTCCGGGAGCCAGGCCACGCACAGCCTGATCGATGCCGAGAGGCAGACAAGGATGAAGGCACCTGTCATGGTCCGGCTGACGAGAAGCCGCCCTCCCCGGCGGGTCATGGCGGCCCGCATCATGAAACTCGGGATCATGGTACCCATGGCCCCCATCGTCAGCCCATGCAGGGCCGTCGGAGCCGGAATCTCGTCCGGGAAGATCGATGCGACGCCCAAGAGCAGCAGCCCGGCCGGTGTCCACATGAAGGCGACATGCATCATGAAGAGGGCCGGATAGCGTGCGGTCTCCAGGCTCCGCCAATGCCTCATCCGAACAAGCACCAGTGCCGCCGCCAGCATCAGCAGGATGCCTTTGGCAAGCGCATGCTCCTGCATATCGAGACAGCAGGCGCCAAGGATGGCGATGATCGCCGCGTGCGACAACGATGGCCGATCCTTGATCGGCGCTGGCTCGCCCGTACGCTCGAGCCAGTGGCGCGTGAAGGCGGGCACGGCGCGGCCGCCGATCAGAATGATCAGCACGGAAAACAGCAGGGGCATGGTGCTTCTGATTGCCGCCCCATCGCCCGGGCCGGACAGGATGGAGGCTCCTCCAAGGATGCTCGTTGCGACCACCGCCCAGAGACGATGCCAGACGCCGGCGGAAAGGAGATGGCAGGCGAGGACTCCCGTCAGGCCCGCGAAATAGGCCGATATCCCGATCAGACGGATGGCTGCCGGCAGATAGTCCCAGGTGAAGGCTGTCAAACGCGCTGCCAGCCAGAGAATGGTCAATCCTCCGGAAGCGGCTGCGGAAACAGGCCCTCGCTTGGTCCACGCCGGCAAAGCGGTCAGGAGATAGCCACCCACCGCCGCGCCACCCATGCCGAAGAGGAGTTCATGAGCATGCCAGGCAGCGCGATCGGGGCCGAAGCTTCCCGGGAGCAGCCAGACAGCAGGCGCGGTGAACGCCCAGAACCCGGCCAGAGCGAACAGCGGCCGATGCGGCGCTTCAAAAAATGCCAGGGCGAAGCACGGATTACCGGCGAATATGGCCGGTCAGCCGCCGCAAGTGCAATCGCAACCGGTGTTTTCGTACCGGCGGATTTCGACGCGCCAGACATCCGGCCCCTGCGCCAGATATTGCCAGTGGAACTGCCCGGGATAGCGCGCCTCGATCTGGTAATGCAGTGGCCTGGGATCGTGGTCGCTGACGACATGCATCTTTGCGCCGGGAGCGAGCATGGTCAGCGCTCCGAAAATCCTGGGATGGCGTTCGGCGGGCGCGATGATCCGCACATCGATAAGCGGAATATCTTTGGTGTTCGGCATGTGTGCTTTCCCCAAGCTGCTACATTGACCGGACGGCGGGACCACCCAGTTGCCCCATCATAGCCAGCCTCCGGCCGCGGCTATTTGCGGCCGGTCAAACAGAAACAAAAACGTTTTCCATTTGAGCTTGCTCAAAGACGGCATGCCGTCCTCCCCTTAAGCGGGGTCACATCGAAGAAGGCAGAGGACCCGATGTCCCAGGCAATCATGGAAAAATACGGTGAAGCGCGCCTGCCGCGCTACACCAGCTACCCGACGGCGCCGCATTTCGCGGCAATGCCCGACAAGGCGGTTTATGCCGATTGGCTGACCGCGATTCCCTCCGGCGAGCCGACATCGCTCTACCTCCACATTCCCTTCTGCCGCTCGATGTGCTGGTACTGCGGCTGCCACACCACCATTACCAGGCGCGACCGCCCGATCCTCGATTATCTGGATGTGGTGCATCGCGAGATCGAACTGGTCGGCCGAACGAGAAGAGACAGCCTGTCCGTCGAGGAGGTCCACTTTGGCGGCGGCACGCCGACCATCATCCGGCCCGGCGAATTCATCGCGCTCATGGATGCGATCCGCAACCGGCTCGGATGCACGCGGAACCTCAACGCCGCCGTCGAGATCGACCCCCGCACGCTGACGCCGGAGATGGCTGAGGCCCTGGGGCACGCCGGCATCACTCGCGCAAGCCTCGGCGTCCAGAGCTTCGACCCGGTGGTCCAGAAGGCCATCAACCGGGTGCAAAGCGTCAAAATCACGGCGCTGGCGGTAGAGAACTTGAGAAAAGCCGGCATTTTCCGGATCAATTTCGATCTGATCTACGGGCTGCCCCACCAGACGGAGGCATCCTGCGTGGAAACGGTCAGAGCCGCGGTCGCGATGCGCCCGGACCGCTTCGCCGTCTTCGGCTATGCGCACATCCCCACCTTCAAGAAACATCAGCGGATGATCGATGAAGCGGTTCTGCCCGCTGCGCATGCGCGCAGCGCGCAGGCGGAAGCGATTGCCGAGGCGCTCGTGGCGGCCGGCTATCAGAGAATAGGACTGGACCATTTCGCCCTGCCCGACGACGAGCTCTCCCTGGCACGGGGCACCGGGCGGCTGCATCGCAATTTCCAGGGCTACACCACCGACGACTGCAAGACGCTCATCGGCCTTGGCGCCTCTGCGATCGGCAAGTTTGCGCAGGGCTATGCACAAAACGAGGTTCCCGTCGGCCTTTATGCCGATCGGATCGCGAATGGCGAATTCGCCGTCGCCAAGGGCTACCGCCTGACGGAAGAGGACAGGTTCCGTGGGGCGCTGATCGAGCGGGTCATGTGCGACTTTTCGGTGGATGTGAGCGCAATCGCCGGACAGCACGGCTTCAACGCCGCGCTGGTTCTCGAAGGCAATCGCCGGCTGGATGAACTGCGGCGAGACGGCCTTGTTCACATCTCGGACGGCGTCGTCCGCGTGGAG
This sequence comes from Mesorhizobium sp. RMAD-H1, assembly GCF_014191375.1. GTDB lineage: Bacteria > Pseudomonadota > Alphaproteobacteria > Rhizobiales > Rhizobiaceae > Paramesorhizobium. Next base: position 115,907 of record NZ_JACHWN010000009.1, on the reverse strand, counting down.
GAGCGTTACCGTTTCGTCGTTCGCGCCGTCGCCGCCGCTTTCGACGCCTATTTCGGCAAGGGCGGCCGAACCTTCAGCAAGGCCGCCTGATTTTCGGCTCTATGCCGTCAGCCCGCGATAGATGGTTGGCAGCGCGACCGGCAGTTTCGAGATGTCTGCGACCAGCGCAAAACCGTGGCGGCCGAAGAGTGTCGGCAGATAATTCTGCGCGTCCCTGTCGACGGTCACCGCGAAGACACTGGTGCCCGACCGGCGAGCCTCCTGGACGGCGCGGCGGCTGTCCTCGAGGGCGAACCGCCCCTCATAGTGATCGATGTCGTTCGGCTTGCCGTCGGTCAGCACCAGGAGGAGTTTCTTCCGGCTCGGCTGTTTCTGGAGTTCCGATGCCGCATGACGGATCGCAGCGCCCATCCGGGTATAATAACCCGGCTTCAGGCCGGCAATCCTGTCCTCGACCGCACCGGCCACGTTTTCCGAAAAGTCCTTGACCGTTTCGATCCGCACCCACGACCGCCGCCGCGAGGTGAAGCTCAGGATGGAATGCGCGCTGCCGCAGGCCGACAGCCCCTGGGCAAGCACCAGCAATGCCTCCTTCTCCACGTCGAGGACCCGGCGATTGTCGATCCACGCGTCGGTCGAAAGCGAGACATCCACCAGTATCGTGGTGGCGAGATCCGGCGTCTGCGGCCGGCTTGCAAGATGGATCCTGTCGCTTCCCTGGCCGCCCGCGGCGAGATCGGTCCTGGAGCGGACGACGGCATCGAGATCGAGCTCCGCCCCGTCCAGCTGCGCCTTCAGCATTTCACGACGGGGCCTGATGATCTCGAACTGCCGCCTGACCTTGCGGATGAGCCTCAGGGTCTCATCGCTCTGCGGTCTTCCCTCCCCAACCACCGTCGCCGGCACGGCCAGCACCCTTGTGTGGCTTTCGAGATATCGGGCACTTCGATAGTCCCACTCGGGATAGGTGAATTCTGCCGCGATCGCCGAAAGATCGACCATCTCGGGCGGAAGGTCGAGGTCGAACCGGAATTTCGAGGACGGCCGTTCCTTCCGGCGCCCGAGCGTCATGTCGTCCAGATCGTCGGCTGCCTTGCCGTCCGTCTCCTCGTCATCGTCGGTCGGCCGGTCCACATTGACCATTTCGGCCATCGCGAGGATCTTCTCGAAACGGTTGAGAATGAAGGGGCTACGCTCCGGACGCCCTGCATCCTGGTTCTGCCGCGTCGCCATATAACGGGCATTGCTTTCCACCGGCCTGATATCGGCCGCCTCGCCCGTGAACTCCTCTCCGCCTGACTTCGTTTCCTCGCGGACGCGGAATTCCGGCCATAGCGGCACGCTCATCATCGGCTGATAGCCCGGCGGAGCCGCCTTTGGAAAAATCGCTGACGGTGTGTCATCGGGCAGCCCCGCACCTCGCTTCAAAAGACTGATGATCATGCTTTCCACCAGCTGCTCGACGGCGGGCAGCGTGCTCCGCGCCCTCTCTTGCAGAACGGCTGCGCAGAGCCGCCGATATACCGGCCGCAACCCTGCAAAAGCCGCCAGGATGCCCGCGACCGTTCTTTGCGCGGCATCTATGCGCTGCAGGTCGCGGCCAAGTGGATCCGGTCCGGCGGGCTCGCGGCGCTCCATGACAGCCATCGCGGCAGCCAGCCAGATATAGAGATCGCGGTTGAGCTGCCTGTCGGGAAAAAGATCGATTACCGGCGGGACCAGCACGGTCGCCTGATCACGCGAGGCCTGCGAGACCCTTTCCTCTCCCACGCCTATCAGTTGCCGAAGCCGCAGCCGATGGGAGGAGGTGCGGGCGGGCGCCGGGGAAACCTGCACGGCCGCCTCCCCGCCGAACCCGCGAAAGCAGCAGGCGAGGATCGGCTTCATCTCGTCGAAGGTGACCGCATGGTCGGGATAGCGGGGCATGCTCGCCGTCGAGCCGACAAGCCGGTGCCAGATCTTGCCGACCGTTTCTTCCAGTTCGAGGAAATCGAGCATGAAGGCCTCACGCGATGACGGCACTGGCGATTTCGGTAAGCGCCGCCTTGACGTCCGGCTCGTCGGTCAGTGGCTCGATCAGGGCGGCAAGCACCGCTTCGCGCGCCGGCATGCCGCTATCTATGAGAGACGCGCAGTAGACGAGCAACCGGGTCGAAACGCCCTCTTCGATGTCCTGTCCCTTCAGTGCGCGCAACTTTCGGGCAAGATCGACGAGCGGCGCCACCCGCGCCTCGTCCAGGCCGCTTTCGGCCGCGACGATCGTGATCTCCTGCCCGCGCGGCAGGAAATCGAACTCGATCATCACGAAGCGCTGTTTCGTGGAGGGCTTCAGCGCCTTCAGGATATTCTGGTATCCGGGATTGTAGGAGGCGACGAGCATGAAGGTCGAGGGAGCCTCCAGCGTCTCGCCGGTGCGCTCGAGTGGCAGGATCCGCCGGTCGTCGGTCAGGGGATGGAGGACGACCGCCACGTCCTTGCGTGCCTCAACGATCTCGTCGAGATAGCAGATGCCGCCATTGCGCACCGATTGCGCCAGGGGGCCGTCCACCCAGACCGTGTCGCCGCCTTTCAGGAGAAAGCGGCCGGTCAGATCAGCCGCCGTGAGATCGTCATGGCAGGAGACGGTGGCGAGCGGCAATCCGAGGCGGGCCGCCATATGGCTGACGAAACGTGTCTTGCCGCAGCCGGTCGGCCCCTTCAGGAGGAGCGGCAGCCGGCGCGTCCATGCGGTTTCGAACAGCCTGCATTCGTTGCCTTGCGGGACATAGGCCGGGATATCCGGCCCGGTTCGCGGCATTCCGGTGGTAAGGACGGTCATGGCTCTTCTCCTTCTCACGCGGCCGGCTGCCGGACGACCGCTTTGCTCATTGCACGCTCCCGGCCGGGCATGAGGACCGCCCAGACGAACATCAGGGCCGAGATCACCACGAAGACGCCCGAGCCGAGACGGATCCAGTAGAAGAGCGCCAGTTGGTCCTGCACATCCATGTAGCTTTCGCCGAGCACCCGCTGCAGGTGCACCTGCAGTACGCCCGCGAAGGTGAGCGCGAAGGTCATCACCGACATGGCGGTGCACATAATCCAGAAGCTGGCGATCGACAGCCACTGGTTATAAGGGGCACGGCCGCGGATCTCCGGCACTGCGTAGGCGATGATGGCGAGGTTCAGCATCACATAGGCGCCGAAGAAAGCGAGATGCCCGTGCGCGGCGGTCACCTGGGTGCCGTGCGTATAGTAATTGACCGAGGACAGTGTGTGCAGGAAGCCCCAGACGCCGGCCCCGAAGAACGCCATCACCGAGCAGCCGATTGACCAGAGCAGCGCTGCCCGGTTGGGATGCTTGCGCCCGGCCTTCCAGGTCATGACGAAGGTGAAGATGACCATGGTGAAGAACGGGGCGACTTCCAGTGTCGAGAAGAGCGATCCGATCCACTGCCAGTAGCCCGGCGCGCCGATCCAGTAGAAGTGGTGGCCGGTGCCGAGAATGCCGGAGAAGAGCGCCAGGCCGACGATGACATAGAGCCATTTTTCCACCACCTCCCGGTCGATGCCGTTGAGCTTGATCATCAGGAAGGCGAGCACCGACGCCATGATCAGCTCCCATACGCCTTCGACCCAGAGATGGACGACATACCACCAGTACATCTTGTCGAGCGCCAGATTGGCCGGATTGTAGAAGGCGAACAGGAAGAAGATCGCGACCCCCCACAGCCCGAAGATCAGGATGTTGGTGACCACCGTCTTGCGGCCCTTCAGAACGGTGAGCGTGACGTTGAACAGGAACATCAGGCAGACCACGACGATGCCTACCTTGATGGCGAAGGGCTGCTCCAGAAACTCGCGCCCCTCATGGATATGGAAGAGATAACCGACCACGGCGACCGCCGCGGCAACGAGGAACAGCCAGAACTGGGCGACGGCAAGCCGGGGACTGTAGAGCTCGGTTTCAGCCTCTTCCGGAAGCAGATAGTAGGTCGCCCCCATAAAGCCCATCAGCAGCCACACGATAAGGGCATTGGTGTGGATCATCCGCACGATGTTGAAGGGAAGCAGTTCCGAAAGCGTGTTGGGCAATACATAGATGGTGCCCGCTAATACACCGAACACCACCTGGGCGACGAACAGGCCGAGCGCGCCGTAGAAATACAGCATGGCGACCTTCTGGGTTTGGTATTTCATGGGTGGATTCTCCTTGCTCCCTGTCGATCAGCCGGCATCGTTCGGAGGCCATTTCTGCGTCTTGATCTTGCTGACCCATTCCAGGAAATCCGCGAGATCGTTCAGCTCTTCGTCGGTGAGATTGAATTGCGGCATCTGGCGGCGTCCCTCGACGCCCGAGGGCTGCGCGGCCATCCATGCCTTGAGCGTTTCCCGCGCGCCTTCGGGATCCGTATCGCCGCCCCAGCGCTTCCACACATTGCCGAGTTCCGGAGCGAAATAGGCGCCTTCGCCCAGAAGCGTATGGCAATTGATGCAGGAGTTCTTCTCCCAGACATGCTTGCCGCGCGCGACCGAATCCGTGAGCTTCGTCTCGTCGGTGGAGGTCGTGCGCATATAGTAGTGGCTGTGGGCCGTAAGCCCGATGAATATAGCGAAGAAGAAGGCCGATCCGCCGTAGAAGACGTTCCGGGCTCCTGTCTTTGTGAGGCGTTCCGCCATTCCGAAGTCCCCTTGATTTCAATCCGTCACGCGTGCAAACGCGATGAAGACGACCTGCCGTTCAATGGCGGTTTTCCGGCCCGGCTTCTTTGCGCTTGTGCAAACAAAATCCTCCGACGCCGGGAAGGGAAACGCTCGCCGTCCATGATCTGGATCAATGTTTCTGAAGGTCAGGCGGCGATGAGGCCGGCCATCAGCACCTTTACCAGGATGACGATTGCGAAGAAGGCCGGCCAGCAGAGGAGCGCAGCCGCAAGGCGCGGACGATGGCCTCGCAGATGCATGAAATCGAGGATGACCAGCCGTGCTTTGAGGACCGTGAGGACGAGCACCACCACAAAAGCGAGGACCGGCATGGTCTCCTGCTTCCACTGCGCCGCAAGAAATGCTGAAGCCAAGGCAAGCAGCATGATCCAGATGGTGCTGGAAACCAGCTTGGAGCGGCTCGGCGGCATGTGACTTACCCCAGATAGATCAGTGGAAACATCACCAGCCAGACCAGATCGATGATGTGCCAGACGGTCGCCAGCATCACGACATTCGAGCGGGCCGGCTTGAGCGCCACGATCACGAAGAGCACGGCGACGAAAGCGACATGGGCGAGATGAAAGCCGGTGATCATGAAATAGAGCTCGAAGAATGCGTGAAAGCTCTCCTCACCGGCGAAGCGCCATTCCGAGCTGTATTCGACGAATTTCAGCGCAACGAAGACAAGCCCCAGCCCGGCGGCGACGAGCAGGGCAATCCTTTGCTGCCGCTGCCCTGCATTTTCCCTGGCCGCCAGGGCGGCCTGCCAGCCGCTCGCCAGCAGGACAAGCGTGTTGAGGCTGGCAAGGCCGGGGGAAAGATGCAGTCTCGCGACATCGAAACTGTCTGCATTGAGCACCGACATCACGAGATAGCCGAGGAACAGGACGGCGAAGGCCGTCAGCTCGCTCCAGACCAGTATCCAAAGAAGCAGATCGTCGCCTGCGTCGGCTCGCTCCGACGCCGACGAGGGCACTGTCGTCATGCGTGTCTCCAGTTCAACACGCGCAAACTATGCCGGTGCCCAACAACCTTCTTTGTCCCTCCGCAAAGAGCGAACGGACGCCGGCGGTATGCTTGCCTAAAGACAAAGGACCTGACCGCCATGACGGATGCCCAGATCGGCCTGATCGTCGCCACGCCCATCATTGTCGTCTTTGCCGTCGCGCTGTACCGGATGGGTGTGCTGCAGAGATACAGCGCGGTTTCCGCCGTCGTCTTCTCCGTGGCGATCGCGGCGGTCCTGTTCGTGCAGCAGTGAGCAGTTCCGGAACGCAACCGCTCAATTGAGCAAAGCTTCGCCCAGAAAATTCGCCGAAAAGGCGTGCGCCTCGCGCCTGATGAAATCGCTCAGGACACGGATGCGCGGCGCGGCCACCACGTCGTCATGACAGCTCAGCCAGTAATCGCGCACCAGATGCATTTCCTTCGGCAGCACCGGCACCAGCGTGTCGTGCTTGCTGGCGATGTAATAGGGCAGCACGCAGAGGCCGTAGCCCGCCAGGGCTGCGCTCAATTGCGCATGGATGCTTGAGCTCTGATAGGCCGGCCGGAGGCCGGGCAGGATCTCGCGCATATAGTCGAGCCCGGGGGTGAACACCATGTCCTCGATATAGCCGATGAAGGGATGATTGGAGAGATCCTTGCGCTGGCTGATCGGCGCCGCGCGCGCCAGATAGTCGCGCGAGCCATAGATGAAGAGCCGGTAGGAGGTGATTTTCTCATGCTGGTACGACCCCGTCCGCGGCGGATGGAGCGTGATGGAAAGCTCCGCCTCGCGCCGCGAAAGGGAGACGATCTGCTGGATGGTGACGACCTCCACCGACAGGCCGGGATAGGCTTGGGCCATGATGGGCAAACGCTCGGCGAGGAAGAAATTTCCGAACCCTTCGAGCGTGCTCAGCCGCACCACGCCGGAAAGCGAGGCCATGTTGCCGGACGCCTCCGTCTGGAACTTTCCCGCCTCGCGCTCCATGATTTCCGCCGGCTCCATCAGCCTTTCGCCGAGCGGCGTCAGCATATAGCCGCGTGAGTTGCGCTCGAAGAGCTTGGCCGACAGCGCCTGCTCCAGGCGGTCGATCCGCCGCGAGACGGTGACGTGGTTTGTCCTCAGCTTGCGGGCCGCCGTCGACAGCTGTCCCGTGCGGGCCACGGCCAGAAAATATTGCAGATCGTCCCATGTGAATTGCCGCATAGCCACCCTCCCGCAGACCGCGCTTCAATTCGCTATCTGTACGTTTCTGTACAGAACCTGTTCGAAAATTGTTATTCTTGTACGCATTTGTCAATGCTAGGTTTTTAAGAACACGTGATAGCCGGAAACGAGAAAAACCGCCTATGATGTGGGGAGGAGGAACATCTGGACGCAATTTCACGGCAGGGGAGTGTCGTGGGACGCGCTGCAAATCACCATGACACGATCGGGACAGCCCCGCAGCTGAAACAGGAGCCCTTCCGTTTCAACGCCGGGCCATCATTGGGAGGAGACCAAGATGAAGCTATTGGCAATCGCATCCGCCGTCTTGTTGGCCGCTACCGTCATTCCGGCGCAGAGCGCCGAGATTTCCGACGGCAAGGTCAAGATCGGCATTCTTAACGACCAATCGGGCGTTTATGCCGATTTCGGCGGCAAATGGTCCTATGAAGCCGCGAAGATGGCGGCGGAGGATTTCGGCGGCAAGGTGCTCGATGCCCCTATCGAGATCATCACCGCCGATCACCAGAACAAGCCGGACATCGCGTCGAACATCGCGCGCCAATGGTATGATACGGAACAGGTGGATTCCATCATGGAACTGACCACCTCCTCGGTAGCGCTCGCTGTTCAGGGGCTTTCCAAGGAGAAGAAGAAGGTCACCATCTCCACCGGCCCGGCCACCACAGAGCTGACGGGCAAGCAATGCTCCCCCTATGGCTTCCACTGGGCCTATGACACCCATGCGCTGGCCGTCGGCACCGGTGGCGCGCTGGTCGAGCAGGGCGGCGACAGCTGGTTCTTCCTGACCGCCGATTATGCCTTCGGCTATTCGCTGGAAGACCAGACCTCCAAATTCGTGAAATCGAAGGGCGGCCAGGTTCTCGGCGCCGTCCGGCATCCTTTGGCCACTACCGATTATTCGTCGTTCCTGCTGCAGGCTCAGGCTTCCGGCGCCAAGGTGATCGGCCTCGCCAATGCCGGCCTCGATACATCGAATGCCATCAAGCAGGCCGCCGAATTCGGCATTGTTGCCGGTGGCCAGCGTTTGGCCGCTCTCCTCTTCACCCTGGCGGAAGTGCATGGCCTCGGCCTCGAGGCGGCACAGGGCCTCACGCTGACCGAGGGCTTCTATTGGGACCGGGATGATCAATCGCGCGAATTCGGCCGCAAGTTCTTCGAGCGCACCGGCCGTATGCCCAACATGGTTCAGGCCGGCACCTATTCCGCTGTGACCCAATATCTCAAGGCCATCCAGGCAGCCGGCACAGATGAAAGCGAAGCCGTCGCCAAGAAGCTCCATGAAATGCCGGCGGAAGACGTCTTCGCGCGTGGCGGCAAGGTCCAGGCCAACGGCCGCATGGTCTACGACATGTACCTGATGGAGGTGAAGAAGCCGGAGGAGAGCAAGGAACCCTGGGATTATTACAAGGTGCTGGCAACCATTCCCGGCGATCAGGCTTATCTTTCGGCCGAGGAAAGCGGCTGTCCGCTGGTTTCGCAGTAAAAGGGCCGTGGCCATGACGGCAGCAGCCATGACAGGCGCGGCGAGCACAAGCGCTCCGCCGCGTCCTGGTCGCGAAGGTGCGCGGGTGGTTCTTTCCGCCCGCGGCCTGCGCAAGGATTTTGGCGGCTTCAACGCCGTCAACAATGTCGATCTCGACGTGCACCACGCCCAAGTGCACGCGCTCATCGGCCCGAACGGCGCAGGCAAGACCACGGTCTTCAACCTGCTCACCAAATTCCTGCAGCCGACCAGCGGCACCATTACGCTTCTCGGCGAGAACATCACCAGGACGCCGCCCGCCAGGGTCGCGCGGATGGGGCTCGTCCGATCCTTTCAGATTTCGGCGATCTTCCCGCATCTGACCGTGCTTGAGAACGTTCGTGTCGCCCTGCAGCGGCCGAACGGGCTTGCCATCCAGTTCTGGCGATCGATGGCCGCGCTCGATGAGCTCAATGAACGCGCGATGCAGCTTCTCGAGCAGGTGGGACTGCAGGACGTGCCCAACGCGCTCGCTGCGGATCTCTCCTATGGGCGCAAGCGCGTGCTCGAAATCGCCACGACGCTGGCGCTTGACCCCAAGGTGCTGCTTCTCGATGAGCCGATGGCGGGCATGGGCCATGAGGATGTCGGCAATGTCGCCCGTCTCATCAGCCGGGTGGCGAGAGACCGCGCGGTGCTGATGGTGGAGCATAATCTCAGGGTGGTCGCCGACATATGCGATCACGTCACCGTCCTTCAGCGCGGCGAAATTCTCGCCTCTGGTGACTACCGCACTGTCAGTCAGGACGAGCGTGTCCGCATCGCTTACATGGGGACAGAGCATGAATAAGGGAAAGCCGTTGCTCGCCGTTCGCGATCTCAATGCCTGGTATGGCGAGAGCCATGCCCTGCACGGCGTCAACCTTGATATCCATCAGGGAGAAACCGTGACGCTGCTCGGCCGCAACGGCGTCGGCAAGACGACGACGCTGCGCGCCATCATGGGCATCATCCGCAAGCGTACCGGCTCCATCACCTTCGACGGCCACGACCTGATGCGCCTTCCTCTGCACAGAACCGCCCACACGGGCATCGGTTTCGTGCCGGAGGAACGCGGCATCTTCGCCAGCCTCAGCGTCGAGGAGAACCTGCTTCTGCCGCCTGCCGTCGCCCGGGACGGCATGTCGGTCGACGAGATTTTCGAGCTCTTTCCCAATCTGAAGGAGCGGCGCAACAGCCCCGGCACGAAGCTTTCCGGCGGCGAGCAGCAGATGCTGGCCATCGCCCGCATCCTGCGCACCGGCGTCAAGCTGATGCTGCTCGATGAGCCGACGGAAGGGCTGGCGCCCGTCATCGTCCAGCGCATCGGCGAAGTGCTGGTGACGCTCAAAAAACGCGGCATCACCGTGCTGCTCGTCGAGCAGAATTTCCGCTTCGCGGCCAAAGTCGCCGACCGTTTCTACGTCATGGAGCACGGCCATGTGACGGAAAGCTTCGAGGTTGCGGAGCTGCCGCAGCGCATGACGATGCTCAACGAAGCACTGGGAGTGTGACGGTCATGACCATGATTTTCGGAATACCCGTCCAGGCCCTGCTCGGCCAATTGCTGGTCGGCCTCATCAACGGCTCTTTCTATGCCATGCTGAGCCTCGGCCTCGCCATCATTTTCGGCCTCCTGCGCGTCATCAATTTCGCCCATGGCGCGCAATATATGCTGGGCGCTTTTGTCGGTTATCTGCTCCTGACGCAGCTCGGCATCGGCTACTGGCCGGCGCTGGTCCTCGCCCCGCTCATCATCGGGCTTGGCGGAGCGGTGATCGAACGGGTGGCATTGTCGCGCCTCTACAATCTCGATCCGCTCTACGGCCTGCTCTTCACCTTCGGCCTGGCGCTCGTGATAGAGGGCACCTTCCGCTATTATTACGGCGCGGCCGGGCAGCCCTACGCGGTACCCTCCTCGCTTGCCGGCGGACAGAACCTCGGCTTCATGTTCCTGCCCAATTACCGCGCCTGGGTGGTCGTCGCCTCGCTCATCGTCTGTCTGGGAACCTGGCTCCTGATCGAGAAGACCAGGCTCGGCGCCTATCTGCGCGCTGCCACGGAAAACCCCACGCTGGTCAAGGCCTTCGGCATCAACGTGCCGCTGCTCCTGACCTTCACCTATGGGCTTGGCGCGGCACTCGCCGGACTTGCCGGCGTCATGGCCGCGCCGATCTATCAGGTCAGTCCGCTCATGGGCTCCAACATCATCATCGTCGTCTTCGCCGTGGTTGTCGTCGGCGGCATGGGCTCCATCCTCGGCGCCATCGTCACCGGCTATCTGCTCGGCCTCTGCGAAGGGCTGACCAAGGTCTTCTATCCCGAGGCGTCCAACATCGTGATCTTCGTCATCATGGCAATCGTGCTCCTGCTGCGTCCAGCCGGACTGTTCGGAAAGGAGGCGTGACATGGCCGAGACCACGCTGACATCACTGGCACGACAGGAAGGAAAATCCGGCGCGGGCACCTTGCAGATCGCGCTGATCCTCATCGCGGTCGCGGCACTCGTTGCCGCCCCCTTCTTCTTCTATCCGATCTTCATCATGAAGGTGCTGTGCTTCGCGCTCTTCGCCTGCGCCTTCAACCTGCTCCTCGGCTATACCGGGCTTCTCTCCTTCGGCCATGCCGCCTTCTTCGGTGGTGCTGCCTATTTCACCGCCCATGCCGTCAAGGAATGGGGACTGACGCCCGAGATCGGCATCCTGATCGGCGTTTTCGGGGCAGCGGCCCTCGGCCTCGTCATCGGTTTCCTCGCCATCCGCCGCCAGGGCATCTATTTCGCCATGGTGACGCTGGCGCTGGCGCAGATGTTCTATTTCTTCTGCCTGCAATCCGATTTCACCAAGGGCGAGGACGGCATCCAGGGCGTTCCGCGCGGCCATCTCTTCGGCCTCATCGATCTCAACGTGCCGATCAACATGTATTACATGGTGCTCGGCATCTTCCTGCTCGGGGTCTTCGCCATCTGGCGCATCATCAACTCGCCTTTCGGCATGATCCTGAAATCCGTGCGCGAGAATGAAGCCCGCGCCATCTCGCTCGGCTATTCCGTCGGCAAGTACAAGCTCGCCGCCTTCGTCATGTCGGCCGCCCTCGCCGGGCTTGCGGGCGCCACGAAGGCGCTGGTCTTCCAGTTCGCCACCCTGACCGACGTGACTTGGCAGATGTCCGGCGAGGTCATCCTGATGACGCTTCTCGGCGGCATCGGCACGCTCATCGGCCCGATCGTCGGTGCGGCGCTGGTCGTCACGCTGCAGAACTATCTCGCGACCTCGGATTTTCCGGTCACGATCGTCACCGGCGCGATTTTCATGATCTGCGTGCTTGTGTTCCGCCGCGGCATCGTCGGCGAGCTCTATGCATCGAGGTTGGGCCGCAAGCTGATGGCGAGACGCGACTGATCATGCCCGATACTTACGATTACGTCATCGTCGGTGCCGGCACCGCGGGCTGCGCGCTCGCCAACCGTCTCTCCGCCGACCCCAACATCTCCGTCCTGCTGCTGGAGGCCGGCGCCAAGGACAACTATGCCTGGGTGCATATCCCCGTCGGCTATCTCTACTGCATCGGCAATCCGCGCACCGACTGGTGCTTCACCACCGATCCCGAGCCGGGACTGAACGGCCGCGCCCTCGGCTATCCCCGTGGCAAGGTGCTGGGCGGCTGCTCCTCGATCAACGGCATGATCTATATGCGCGGCCAGGCGCGCGATTACGATCTGTGGCGGCAGGCGGGCTGCACCGGCTGGGGCTGGGACGATGTCCTGCCCTATTTCAAGAAATCCGAGGATTATTACGCCGGCCCCGACGAAATGCATGGCGTGGGTGGCGAATGGCGCGTCGAAAATGCGAGGCTTCACTGGGATATTCTCGATGCCTTCCGCGACGCGGCTGAGGCAGCAGGCATTCCACGCACCGACGACTTCAACCGTGGCGACAATGAAGGCTCCTCCTATTTCAAGGTCAATCAGAAGCGCGGCATCCGCTGGAACACGGCAAAGGCCTTCCTGCGCCCTGTCCTCGGCAGACGCAATCTAACGGTCATGACGGGCGCGCATGTCCGCCGCCTGCTTCTCGATGGGCTCAAGGCGACCGGCGTCGAATTCGACCAGAAGGCCGGTATGCGTAGCGTCAAGGCGCGGCGTGAGATCATCCTCTGCGCCGGCGCGGTGGGGTCGCCGCACATTCTGGAGCTATCAGGCATCGGCCGCGGCGATGTCCTGCGCGAGGCCGGGATACCGCTCGTTCTGGAGCGCAGGGACATCGGCGAAAATCTTCAGGACCATTTGCAATTGCGCTGTGCCTATAAGGTCACGGGCATCCGCACCCTGAACGAGCAGGCGAACCGGCTGTTGGGCAAGGCGGCGATTGCGCTCGAATATCTCATCAGCCAGTCCGGCCCGATGTCGATGGCGCCGAGCCAGCTCGGCATCTTCACCCGCTCCGATCCCTCCTTCGAGACGCCCAACCTGCAATATCACGTCCAGCCGCTGAGCCTGGAAAAATTCGGCGAGAACGTGCATCCGTTCCCCGCCTTCACCGCCAGCGTCTGCAATCTGCGCCCGGACAGCCGCGGTTCAATCCATATCCGCAATCCCGACCACCGGGTGCAGCCGGCGATCCGCCCGAACTACCTCGCCACCCAAAGCGACCGCCTTGTCGCTGCCGATGCCATCCGGCTGACGCGCCGCATCGTCGCGCAGGAGCCGTTGAAAAAATATGCGCCGGAGGAGTTCAAGCCAGGGCCGCAATACCGGACCGAGGAAGAACTGATGAAAGCCGCGGGCGAAATCGGCACGACGATCTTCCATCCCGTCGGCACCTGCCGCATGGGCGTCGATCCCGATGCGGTGGTCGATCCGCAATTGCGCGTCAACGGCATTGAAGGCCTGCGCGTCGCCGACGCCTCGATCATGCCGACCATCACCTCGGGCAACACCAATTCGCCGACGCTGATGATCGCGGAGAAAGCGGCGGATATGATCCTCGGCCGTTCCTGACGACGGACATTGCATATCCCTCTCATTGAGAAGCGGATTTCCGCCATCGCGATCATCTGGAAATCCTGTACCGCGCCCGCCGCACAAACGGAATAATATTTCTTGTTTATCTTTGGGCTCGCAGAAATTATGAAGCCCATAAAAGGTGGGAGCAACGGATTGCCCCGCCTGTGCGATTTGAAACCGGGAATCCAAGGAAACAAGAAATGACGCTCTCCTCTCCCAAGTCGCCGGCACGCCGTGCCGGCCTGAAGGCCCTGCTGTTCTCGGCCATTGCGCTTACCGTCGGATTTGCCGCTCCGGCATCGGGCATCGCCCAGGACAAGACGATCAAGGTCGGCATCATGGGCGGCCAGGACGAGGAGATCTGGAAGGTCGTTGCCGAACAGGCAGCCAAGAACGGGCTGAAGATCGAGACCGTCACCTTCTCCGACTACACCCAGCCGAACGAGGCGCTCGAGCGCAAGGAAATCGATGCCAACGCTTTCCAGCACAAGCCCTATCTCGATGCGCAGATCGAGCAGCATGGCTACAAGATCGAGCCGGCCGGCTATACCGCCGTCTTCCCGATCGGCGTCTATTCACGCAAGGTCAAGAATCTGAGCGAACTGAAGGACGGCGCCGCGATCGGCGTGCCGAACGATCCCTCCAACGAAGGCCGCGCTCTTCGCGTGCTCGAATCCCAGGGCCTGATCAAGCTCAAGGACGATGCGGGCATCCTGGCGACGCCGATCGACATTGTCGAAAATCCGAAGAACCTGGAGATCAAGGAACTCGACGCTGGCGTCGTCGGGCGCTCCATCGATGATCTCGATGCCGCCGTCGTCAACAATGACTGGGCGCTGAAGGCCGGTCTCGACCCGGTGAAGGACGTGATCGCGCGTGAATCGAAGGAAAATAACCCCTACAACAACTTCATCGCGATCCGCACCGAGGATAAGGACGCGCCCTGGGTGAAGACGCTCGTCGCCGCTTTCCAGAACGACGCGGTGAAGGACAAGCTGCTCGAAGTCTACAAGGGCACGGCGATCCCGGCCTGGTGAGATAAAGCGCCGACAGGCACAGCCAGCTCCAAGCCACGCGGTTCGGATATCCCCTATCCGGACCGTTTGTGCTTAAATGGCGCGCCAAAATAACGCGCCATCCGACGAAGTTCGAGGCAAGATGTGAATACCCAGGCAATCAATATTCCCGCGCACGCCGTCGCGAAGGCGCAGCCACAGGCGGCGCCCGGCGATATCGTCGTCAAGCTGACCGATGTGCGGCGTTCCTTCGGCGCGACGCCGGCGATCGATTCGGTCTCGCTGAGCGTGATGCGCGGCGAGATTCTCGGCATCATCGGCCGCAGCGGCGCGGGAAAGTCCACCCTGATCCGCTGCCTCAACGGGCTGGAGCGCCCGGATTCCGGCTCCGTTCAGGTGGAGGGCGTGGAGATCACCGCGCTTGACGAACGCCGCCTGCAGCCGGTGCGCCGCCGCATCGGCATGATCTTCCAGCACTTCAATCTGCTCTCCGCCAAGACGGTGGAAGACAATATCGCCCTGCCGCTCAAGATCGAGGGACAGCCGCGCGCCGCGCGCAAGAAGCGTGTGGCGGAACTGCTTGAGCTCGTCGGTCTTTCCGACAAGGCGAAGAACTATCCCGCACAGCTTTCCGGCGGCCAGAAGCAGCGTGTCGGCATTGCCCGCGCGCTCGCGGCAAAGCCCTCCCTGCTCCTCTCGGATGAGGCAACCTCGGCGCTCGACCCGGAAACCACCCGGTCCATTCTGGAGCTTCTGAAAGACATCAATCGGCAACTGGGCTTGACCATCCTGCTGATCACCCACGAGATGGAGGTGATCCGGCGGGTCGCCGATCGCGTGATCGTGCTCGATCGCGGCCGGATCGTCGAGGAAGGGCCGGTCTGGCAGGTATTCGCCAACCCCGCTGCCGACACCACCAAGAGCATGCTGCAGGTCTTGATCCCGGAACTGCCGCCGGTGCTGCGCGAACGGCTCGATCCGGCGGCGGGGGACGACGCGGTGGTCAAGGTCCGGCTTTCGGGCGAGGCGGCACGGCGCCCGATCTTTGCCGGATTGACCGAGGCGGCCGGCATCGGCGCGCGGCTCCTCCATGGTGGCATGGATACCGTGCAGGACGAGCCGGTCGGCACCTTGTTCCTCGGTATTCCGGCCCGCGACAAGGTGGCCCTGGGCAAGGCCATCCAATATCTCAACGCCAATGCGGACCATGTGGAGGTGCTGGGCTATGTCTCAGGCGATGCTTGATCTTCTCTGGCGCT
The DNA here is from genome assembly GCF_014191375.1 of Mesorhizobium sp. RMAD-H1. Classification (GTDB taxonomy): domain Bacteria; phylum Pseudomonadota; class Alphaproteobacteria; order Rhizobiales; family Rhizobiaceae; genus Paramesorhizobium. Next base: position 100,222 of record NZ_JACHWN010000009.1, on the reverse strand, counting down.
CCTTCTGGGAAACCATGATCATGACCGGCTTTTCCGGCCTGATCTCGCTTGTCGCGGGTCTGCCGCTGGCGCTGATCCTCATCCTCACGGATCGTGGCGGACTGGCCGAGAATCTCTGGATAAACCGCAGCCTGGGCTGGATCATCAACGGCTTCCGCTCGGTTCCCTTCATCATCCTGCTCGTCGCTCTCATCCCGGTGACGCGTTTCATCGTCGGCACCTCGCTCGGCACATGGGCGTCGATCGTGCCGCTCTCCATCGCGGCCACCCCCTATTATGCCCGTATCGCCGAGGTCTCGCTGCGCGATGTCGACAGGGGATTGATCGAAGCGGCTCGCTCGATGGGAGCGACCCGCTGGACAATCGTGCGTGAAGTGCTTGTTCCCGAGGCGCTGCCGAGCCTGGTGGCAGGCTTCACCGTGACGCTGGTGACGCTCGTCGGCGCATCGGCCATGGCCGGCGCCATCGGTGCCGGCGGGCTGGGCGATCTGGCGATCCGCTATGGCTACCAGCGTTTCGAGACGGAGATCATGATCGCCGTCGTCGCCATCCTGATCGTGCTCGTCTCGGTCGTCCAGTGGCTCGGCGACCGCCTCGTCGAGCGGCTCGACCATCGCATCGTCAAGCGGTGATACCGCTCGCCGGCAGGAGCCGTTCAACCTGCCGGCGCGACCTTTTCCAGGAGGCTCGCCGCGCTTTCCTCATCGGTGATGAAGACGGTCGGCCGGATCAGCTTCATTGCCCCGAGCAGCGCCGCGATCTTTTCCCGCCCGCCTGAGGTCAATATCCGTGCAGGCGCCTTCTGCAGCGTTTCGACACTTACCGACATCACGCCGTCCTGGATGGGATGATCGACCAGCTTCCCGTCGATATCGTAGAAATGGTAGAGGAGATCGCCGACCGCGCCTCTGGCAGCGAGCGAATCCCGCTGCTCCTCGGTGATATGGCCGACGCGATAGGAGGTGGTGGCGCTTTCGATGCCGCCAACGCTGAGCAACACCATGTCAAGGTTCTCGGCCATTTCGAAAACGTATTTGAGGCCGCACCGCTCGATCAGCGCCCGCTTGGTCTCGATGCTGTCGACGAGCGCCGGCGCCGGGATCAGATAGCCCTCCCCCTGGAAGATCTCGGCGAACTGCCAGGCGAATTCCGCCGGATTGAAGCGCCGCGGCTGGCTGATGCCACCCAGGAGCGAAATCACCGTGAAATTATTGAGCGAGCGCGCATTGATGAAGGACAGGGTATTGAACAGCGTGCGTCCCCAGCCGACGCCGACCCGCATGCCGTGCCGCATCACTTCGGAGAGATAGTTGCCTGTGGCGGCGGCGATCGCGCTGATCGGGTCGTTTCCCGGCGCCGAGAGCGGCGCGACGATCGCCCGCTCCAGCCCGAAGACCTTTTCCAGCTGCCGTTCCAGGCCGATCAGGCTCGAAAGATTGCTGTCGATGGAGATCTTGACCTCGTTGCGCGCCCGCGCCTCGGCGAGAAGCCGCACGATCGTCACGCGCCCGACGCCCAGCACGTCGGCGATGTCGTTCTGCGTCATCTGCTCGATATAGTACATCCATGCCGCGCGGGTCCGCAGCCTGTCGGTCCGGCTTTCGCCCGATGCGTTACCAGGCGCTGTATCTCCAGCCTGACGGCCGCTATGCGCGGCCTTCGTTCTTCCGGTCTGCCGTTCCGCCAAATGTCGTCCTCCTCGTACACCCGATGTTGATTCATTTTTTCCGACGACAGATGGAACCTATTGATTTTAGGTCCGTCCCGAAACAAGATTTTGGCACGACCGTCCTACACGCAAAACGCGCAAATGGTCTAGGTCGATAAACTGGAGAAACGGGGTTAAGATGCTCAACCCTTTGAATGGCGATATCGCTTTCCACCTGGACGATGTCGTTGTCAATCTGAAGGATCGCCTGCGGGATGTCCGCCATGTCATCCGCTCGAGTCGCCATGACCGGCGACGCACGACTATGCATCTCCAAAGCCCCGCCCAGCTGCCGGAAATGCTTTTGGGTACGGCCGCGACCTTTGTCGACACTGCGCTAAGCGTTGCTGAAACCATCTCTATTTCCCTGATTTCCGACGATCCGCAAGCGCATGGCCGTTCGCGGCGGATCGGCAGCCTGAAGCTCTATTTTGCCCATTCCGACGGCATCCGCCTGTTCCACCGCGATATGTACTACCTCACCAAGGAGGTGCTGCGCCGCTGCGGCAGAAATGATGTCTTCATCCATGAAGCGGCATTCGCCGACATTTACCTGCGCCTGATGCGCGATCACAAAAATGTGTTTGACCGAGCAATCGCGCCCGATGCCTCCACCGGCGACCTCGCAAGGGCCGGCGCCGCACTCGCCATCGAATCGGTGCGGCGGCATCCCGTTCGGAAATTGGAACCGGGTTCTCCCCTGCCCGCCGCAGTCGCCCTGCAGTCCGATTCAGAGATCACCATCTTTTCCGCGATCGGCCTTGCCTGTGCTCTCGCCACCACGCGGACGCAGGATGATGCGCTGTCGGCGACCGGCCTGGCCGACGCCGGAGCGGACCTCCTGGAAAGCGCCTTCCTTGCCGTCTCGGCGCGGGAGGAGCGATTTATCGCGGCCTTTGCGTCAAACGCTCCGGAGAGCGCCCTGGCGGAGCTCTTCTCACTCCTGATCCCGCACCTGCCCTGATTCCAAGATACTTGGATGAATTCAGGTGAGGGCGGGCTGCAAATGATGCCTTTCGAGAACCGGAGCGGAGTGCATCATTTGCAGCCCGCCATCACCTGAATTCCGCGATGCATTTCTTTGCCCGCTGGATGGAGGCGGGGCTCATGCTGAGCTCCGTCAGTCCCATGCGGATGAATTCCGGGATGAGGTCGGGACGGCCTGCCGCCTCGCCGCACATGCCCACCATGATGCCCGCTTCGACGCCAGCTTTCGCCGTCATCTGGATTGCCGCCATGACGGCTGGATTGGTGACGTCGTTCAATGAGGCGACTGTCGGATTGAGCCTGTCAGCCGCCATCACATATTGCGTCAGATCGTTGGTGCCGATGGAAAAGAACGCGACTTCCTTGGCCAGCATCGGCGCGATCAGCACTGCCGCGGGCGTCTCGATCATCACGCCGAGCTCGAAGCGGCGGTAATCCTTGCCCTCGGTCCTGAGCTCCGCCTCGCATTCGTCGATCAGCGCCCGCGTCCGCACCACTTCAGACAGTTCCGATACCATCGGCAGCATGACTTTCAGCGGCCCGTGAACGGCGGCGCGCAAAAGCGCCCGCAATTGCGGCTTGAAAATATCGGGCCGGTCCAGGCACATGCGAATGCCGCGCCAACCGAGGAACGGGTTCTCCTCATCGGGAAAATCCACCCCCGCGACAGGCTTGTCGCCACCGACATCGAGCGTGCGCACGATCACCGGATGCGGCGCGAAGGCCTTTGCCAGCGTCGAATAGATTTCCGTCTGCATATCCTCTGACGGCAGATGCATGTGGCGCATGAACAAAAGCTCGGTGCGGAACAGCCCCACCCCCATGGCGCCGGCGTCCTGCGCCGCCTCGATCTCCTCGAGCGAGCCGAGATTGGCGGCCACCTCGATGACGGTGCCGTCAGGCCGCTTCGGCACGACATCGCGGAATACTTTCAGTGCGGCACGTTCTTCATCGGCCGTCCGGATGCGCGCCTCAAAATGGGCCGCCGTCTCGCTGTCCGGTTCGGGGAAGACTTCCCCCGTGCCGCCGTCGAGCGCGATGTGCTTGACCGCGCGGAGCCGGCCGATCTCAACACCGAGCCCGAGCACTGCGGGAATGCCGTGGGCACGCGCAATGATCGCCACATGCGACGTCGCCCCGCCATGGCCGCAGATCACGCCGGCGATGCGCTTCAGCGGCGCGCGCGCCAGATCCCACGCGCCGATATCCTCCGCGATCAGGATCGCGCCTTCGGGAATATCCTCCAGCGGGCCCTCCTCGCGTCCGAGGAGCGCCAGGCACAACTGGCGGCCGACGGCATGGACGTCATCGGCGCGGGCGTTGAGATAGGGATCGTCCATCTCGCCGAATTCGGTGGCCACCTTGGATGCAGCACCGAAAACGGCGGTCACCGCATCCATGCCCCCACGGATGAGCAAGATTGTCTCTTCGGTGAGTGTCTCGTCGGCCGCTATGTCCTTCAATGCCGCGATAATGCCGCGATCGCTTTCAGCAAGACCATCGGCGGCAAGCGAGGCATCCATCCGCTTCTGGACCGTTGCAACCGCATCGCGGAACCGCGCCAGCTCCGCTTCGGTTTCATCGGGAGAAAGCTTGCGGTTCTCCGGCTTTATCTCCTCCGGAAAATAGGGGTAGGCGAGGCCTAGAGCCACACCCTCGCTGGCGCCGACGCCTTTCAACCTGCCGTCGGCGGGAGACGTTGCGCCGGGCGCGGGCACGGCCGGCGCCTTCGGCTTATGCCCCGCTTCCTGACCATCTTCTTCGAGACCGGATCGGGGGTTCTCGAGATAGCCGATCAGCGCCTCGATGGCTTCGATGGCATCTGCCCCCTCGGCCCGTACCGTCACCTCGTCATTCTCCTTGACGCCGAGCAGCATCAGCTTGACCGAGCTCTTGGCGCTGACCGACTTCTCGCCCTTCACCAGGTCGATATTCGATTCGAAGCTCTTGGCAAGCTTGACGAAACGGGTGGCGGGACGGGCATGAAGGCCCTCAAGCACTCTGACGATTGTCGAGCGTTCCATGGTCGTCTTTCCAGATACTCTCTACATCAGGACGGAAGCTGAAATTCAGTTGCCGATGGTGATGATCGTGTCCGTTTTCAGCGCGGTCACCAGCGTGTCAGGATCGACTGCGGATGCCGCGATCTCGCCCGGACGCTCCACCTCGGTCGCCCCGTTGAAATTGATCACCACATGGCCGATGTCGCGCACCTTCTGCCATGCGTAATCGCCGATTGCGGTGATCTCGGCTGAGAGATCGCCGATCCGGATCGGCGTACCGACGGCAGGAACGGCATCGCTCGGGCCGTCCTCGACGGCGTGCAGGATGGAGACTTCGGCCAGTTCCGGCGGTGCGCCATCGGCGAACAATATAACCACTCCCCCTTCCGCCAGATCCGCCACTTCCGGACCGATTGCGGTGATCCGCGTTTTCAGGAGAACCGACATGACGGCGTACCTTTCTTTTCCTGGATGTCGGGGGCATCGCCGAAACGATGCCCCCTTTGTTGCAATTGATCAGAATACCACGAGGCTTACGGCCCAGGCGATCAGCACCGAAACCGGCCCCATGATCTGGCGGCTGAGCAGAACGGCGGGAACGCCGATCTCGATCGTCTTCGGCTTGGCCTCGCCCAGCGCCAGGCCGACGGGGACGAAGTCGCACCCGACCTGCGTGTTGTAGGCAAAGAGCGCCGGCAGCGCCATTGCCGGCGAGATCGTACCATTGGCGATCTGCGGCCCGATGATGGCGACGCCGATCACCTGTGCGATCACCGCGCCGGGCCCGAGAATGGGCGACAGGAACGGCAGGCCGCAAATGGCCGAGATGATCAGGAGACCGATGATATTGTTGGCGAGCGGCCCCATCGGCTGCGCGAGGATGTCCCCGATACCCGTATAGAGGATTAGGCCGATCAGCATGGTGACGAAGGCCATGAACGGCAGGACGTTGCGGACGACCTGATCGATGGTACGGCGACCGGCATTGAAGAAGATGCCGACGACGCGACCCATGACACGGCCGATGGAGCTGATGAAGCCGATCAGGCCGCCTTCGCTCTCCCCGACCCGCGTCGCGGCAGCCGTGGCAGCGGGCCCTGCCGATGCCGGAGCCGTGCTCGTCGCCTGGCCTGCCACCGTCGGCGCTTCCGAACCATCCGCAGGAACGATGTTTTCCGGCTTCACGCCCGAGACATAGATATCCTCCGTGATGAATTGCGCGAGCGGTCCGGCCTGGCCGACGGGCGTCAGGTTCACGGTCGGAATGCGCTTGCGCGGATAGACGCCGCAGCGTGCCGTGCCGCCGCAATCAACGACCACGACGGCCATCTCGCCTTCGACCGGTGGCGACCTGAAGCCGTCCACGGCCTCGCCGCCCGTCAGCTCCGCAATGCGGTGCGCTACCGGATGAATGCCGCCGCCGGTAACCGACACGATCTTGTTGCGCTGCGAGGTAGGCTCGATGACGAGCGGGCCGCCCCAGCCGCCGGGACCCTTGGAAATCTTTACGGCCTTGTATGACTGAACCATTGTCTGTCCTCCCCCTGGCTCAGAGCTCGACGCCCTGGCGGCGCGCCATGATCGCGGTGATGCGCTCCGTCAGCATACCCTTGAGCAGGATGACGACGAGGCCGACGATCGCGTACCAGATGGCGACCTGGATGTGATAACCGCTGGCAACGGTGCCCTTCCTCTCCAGTTCGAGCAGCGCGACCAGAATGCCGCCCCAGACGAAATATTCGCCCGGATTGACATGCGGGAAGAGGCCGAGCGGCGGATGCACATAGGAGACCGCTGCATCGTAGAAGGCCGGCTTGTGCTTCTCCTCCAGGAAGGAGCCGAAGGTATAGGCCATCGGATTGGTCAGGAAGAATACGGCAAGCACCGGCAGCACCGTGTAGCGCGTCAAGGCGATGCGTCCTGCTCCGCGCGCGATGCCATGGACCCGCTCTTCGCCGACGAGCTCCGTCAGCGCATAGAAAGCAGTCATCAGCACCACCAGCGTCGGGATGATGCCGGTCACGAAGCCGGCGAATACCTCGCCGCCCTTCTGGAAAATGCCGATGAAATATTTGCCGATATTGGCCAGCCAGCCGAGTTGCTCCTCCTGCTGGACGTTCTGCAGCCTCTCGCGGAACTGGTCGACCGTCAGATTGTCGCCGCCCGCCTGCGCGAGAATGACCAGATCATTGCCTGCATGCGGGCCATGCAGGATGGCTTGTTTTCCGTGCAAAGCTGCATCGGAGACCAGAGAACCTGCCGTCGACAGGTGCTGCATGGTCACGTCGGCGTGTTGCGCCAACATTGCGACTATGGACATCTTGCTCCTCCTCAGAGCATGATCCCGAAAAGTTGCAGACTTTTCGGAAGATCATGCGGCTAAAACAGTTGATTACGCCACTCGGCGAAGCTCCCCGCTTCCCGGCGTTTACCTAAGCGCCTGCTGTTTTCAGACCGGTAAGCCCCGGTCTTTCCTTGGGCTCGGCCCGCATCCGGTCGATCTGCTCGATCGCCCGCCTGATGGCCTCCGCCACGCCCGGCTCCCCCTTCCCCAGCGCATCGGGATCGGACCGGAGCGCATCGAGAGTCATGCCCTCGAATTCCTCACGCCTCCTGAATTTTGCAAATACCGATCGTCCGCTCATCTCCAGGAACCGCCGCACCACGAGATCGGGCGTCACCACGATCAGCACGATCACGCCCTTGCCAAGGCGGCCCCTGCAATTCCCCGCGCCGACAAAGCCGTCGCTATACCTGGACGTGATGCCCTTCAGCACATCCGAATAGTGCCGCATCTGGAGCCAGACGCCGAGCGACTGCAAAGCCCAGACCACTGCCAGCGCAAGCAAGCCCCATTGCCAGATTGCCATAAGGTTCCTCCCTAACGGCGCATCCTGATCCGTCCGAAAGCGCGCCTTGCGAAAAGAGTGACAGACTTTCCGGTCAAGACAAGCGCCCCGCAGACGGCCGACGCATATATCCTCCGATCACGGCAATTCAGGTGGACCCGAACCGGCGTGATCTTATAATCAGCTAATATTCACAGAACATTTGTTTTTGCAGATGTCAATATGTATCGTTGTGAGATCAATCAATCCTTCGCGAGAGACACCCAATTTCTTGGGAAGGATAGCCGAATATGATAGGCTTGGGTGAAGAGGATACGGCGATGAAGATATTGCTGAAGAATGAACTCGTTTCAGTGCCCGACCTGCGCCATCGCCTGCGCCAGCTGCGCTGGTTCAGGGCCTCTTTCCGCACGAATGCCAGGCTCGTGACGGAAAATTACGGCGTTCCCTTCGAAATCGACGAGAAGAAGCTGACGCGTGCCTTTCTCGGCTGGGTGGAGACGATCAACGCCCAGAAGGGTTATGCCGGGATCGACCGCAAGGATTTCATCGTCTTCGCCGCCGGTCTGGTGCTGTGCGAGCTGATCCGGGAGCAGCCGGCAAAAGCGCTGCCACGGCGGATCGGTGCCAGGCCGGCCGACACATCCATGCGCGAAATCGTCGATTTCTGGCCGGAAGGCTTCCTCTACACGAATTTCTGCATCGGCGCGGTGGCAGCCGTTTTCCAGCAGGAATTCGGCGAAACGCGATCCATCGACAGATGCGCCGACGATCTGCGTACCTGGTGGTCCTATAAGGAAAACATCGCCGAAATGCCGAGCTACGCCATCGCCTTCCTCGACAAGTTTCTCGGCATGGAGCCCAACTGGCTCGTCCCCGACATCGCCTCCGCCCGGGCGGCGATCCGCAAGGCGCTGGGCGAAGGACGGCCGAGCGAGGCGCTCGGCGATCTCCACAGCATCGGCCCGAAAATCGGAATCGATTTCCGGAAAGCCTGATGCGTGGATTCAATAGTCTATAGCGTCCTTTGTGCGTCCTAACGGACGCACGGCGCTGTAGTGCCGCGGCAGAATGATAGCTTGGACGATCAGCCCCGTCTTTCGCGGAATCCTACCTCGATGGTGTTGCCATCAGGATCGAAGACGAGCGCCGCATAATAGCCCATCTCTTCCGGCCCCTGATAACCGGGAGCTCCGCTGTCGGTGCCGCCGAAGGCCAGCGCCGCTTCGTGGAAGGCTTCAACCGCGTCCCGGCTCAGGGCGGCGAACATCAGATGTAGATGATCGCCCGGTTTCTGCGGAGCCCCCTCCGGAAGCAGATCTCCCGGCTGCTGAGCCGACATCACCCAGATGAATGGAACCGGCGCCCTTTCGCCGCCGCTGACGAAAAACGAGGTGTCGGCATTGCGGATCACCTCCAGTTCCAGCATGGGCATGCATCCCGCATAGAAATGCAGGGAGCGGGAAAGATCGGGTGTATGGAAGCCGATATGATCGAAGAGTGACATGGACGCCAATATAAGCCGCGCCACGGCGAAGAAAAGACGTTCCTTTTCCGTATGGTGAAACACGGCTTTTCACCCCGCCGCAAAGCGGAAGGGGTGAAACATCCAGATAAGGGCTTTGGTGCTTAACCGCGCGTGCGCTCGAGCCCGTCCTTGGCCGGCTGATATTTCGGATCGAGCTGCACCGCCCGCGCATAGGATTTAGCCGCGCGCGCCTTGTTGCCGCGATGCTCATAAACCAGCGCCTGGTTGGCCCAGCTTTCCGCGACATTGCCGTCAAGGTTGATGGCGGTGTTGAAATCGTCGAACGCGTTGTCGTAGTCGCCCAGTGCCACATAGGAGATGCCGCGGCCGTTATAGGGCTCCGGCGCATTGGGCTGCAGCGAGATGGCGGTGGAGAAATCCTCGATGGCGAGCTTGTGCTGCCCGCGCGCCTGATAGATCAGCCCGCGATTGTGGTAGGCCCGTCCATTGGTCGTGTCGAGCTGGATGGCGCGCTGGAAATCGTTGAACGCCTCATCGAGCCGCCCGGCCTGCCGGTAGACATTGCCGCGTCCGATATAGGCGACATCATATTCCGGGTTGATCTGGATGGCCCGGTTGTAGTCGTTCACCGCTTTGACGTCTTCGCCCATGAAGCGATAGATCAACGCCCGGTTGGCATAGGCCTGATAAAAATTCGGATTGATCTGCAAGGCCGTGTCGAAATCCCTCAGCGCCTCCTTGTAGCGCCCTGCCCTGCCATAGGCCGAGCCCCGGACATTGTAGCCTTCCGGATCACGCGGATTGCGCTCGATGACGGCGCTGAGCGAGCTGATGTTCTCTTCCGACCCTTGCGCCTTGTCGATCGGCGCCAGAAGATTGGTCGAGGTGGTCTGGCAGCCTGCGAGCGCCAGCATTGCCACGGATGCAAATGCGAAAAAACGGGGACGGAGGGTACCGGTCGGGAGGGCGGCGGTCATGAAGTGGCGCATCGGCAGTTCCATTATTCCTTTTGACTTCCCCCGCGCGTGACACAGCAAAAAAGGTGGCGGTGACGATCATCACCCCACCTTCGGTTCATTCCTCAGATCCCTCGCGCGAGGCATAGGCCGAAGCGCTGGGAATGCCGATCAACGGGCAGCTACGCGACCGCCGCTGACCAGACCTTCACGCTGGGCGCGCTTACGTGCCAGCTTGCGGGCGCGACGAACGGCCTCGGCCTTCTCGCGGGCGCGCTTTTCCGACGGCTTTTCATAATGACCGCGCATCTTCATTTCGCGGAAGATGCCTTCGCGCTGCATCTTCTTCTTGAGAGCGCGGAGAGCCTGATCGACATTGTTATCGCGGACGAGTACCTGCACGTGTAATCCCGTTTCAGTTAGAATTTCGGTTAGCCAATTCGGATGATCGGTCGAAAGCACCCAAACACCAAGGCTTCGCAACGGATATCCGAAGCAAATTGGAGTTGGCTGATAGCAGAAACGCGGGCCGATGTCCACACTGCAGCGCATCAAATATGTCGGCTTTCCCGTCCGCAACCGGACGGCAGTGCAAATCATGGCCCATGACGGCTCCACGGTACCAACAATACCGGCCACATGGAGGCGAAACGCCATGGTTGGTCGCAAAATGGCAAAATCTTCGAGCCGCGATGGTCTAGTGGTAGGAAAACAGGCTATTGCGCTGGCAGATCGCCGCCAGTCACCCAGAAGGGAAAAACATGCGCAGATACTCGGTTTTCGCCATCGCCCGTGAGGCGATGCGCGGGGGAAAGGGCTGGGAACAGCAATGGTCCTCGCCGGAGCCAAAGTCGGAATATGACGTCATCATCATCGGTGCCGGCGGCCACGGCCTGGCGACCGCCTATTATCTGGCCAAGGAGCACGGCATCACCAATGTCGCAGTCCTTGAAAAAGGCTGGCTCGGCGGCGGCAACACTGGTCGCAACACCACGATCATCCGCTCCAATTATCTCTATGACGAATCGGCCGGCATCTATGAGCACGCCGTGAAGCTGTGGGAAGGGCTGAGCCAGGACCTGAACTATAACGTCATGTATTCGGCGCGCGGCGTGATGATGCTCGCCCACAATGTCCATGACGTGCAGGTGCTGAAGCGCCATGTCCACGCCAATAGGCTCAACGGCATCGACAATGAATGGCTGACGCCCGAACAGGCGAAGGAATACTGTCCGCCGCTCAACATCTCGCAAGCGGCGCGCTATCCCGTCGTCGGCGCCTCGCTCCAGCGGCGCGGCGGTACGGCCCGTCACGATGCGGTCGCCTGGGGCTATGCCCGCGCCGCGTCGGACCGTGGCGTCCACATCATTCAGAATTGCGAAGTCACCGGCATCCGCCGTTCGCCAACCGGCGCGGTGACGGGCGTCGAGACCACACGCGGCTTCATCGGCGCGAGAAAGATCGGCGTTGTTGCGGCGGGCCATACTTCGGTGCTCATGCACATGGCCGGCATTCGCATGCCGCTCGAAAGCTATCCTTTGCAGGCGCTGGTTTCCGAGCCGGTGAAGCCCGCCTTCCCTTGCGTGGTCATGTCGAACACCGTCCACGCCTATATCTCCCAATCGGACAAGGGCGAGCTGGTCATCGGCGCCGGCACCGACCAATACACCTCCTATTCGCAGACCGGTGGGCTCCACATCATCAACCACACGCTCGATGCGATCTGCGAGATGTTCCCCATCTTCACGCGCATGAAGATGATGCGCTCCTGGGGCGGCATCGTCGACGTGACGCCTGACCGCTCGCCGATCCTCGCCAAGACGCCGGTCCCCGGCCTCTATGTCAATTGCGGCTGGGGAACGGGGGGCTTCAAGGCGACGCCGGGTTCCGGCAACGTCTTTGCCTACACCATCGCCCGCGACGAACCCCATCCCATCAACGCGCCGTTCACGCTGGACCGCTTCCGCACCGGCCGCCTGATCGACGAAGCGGCAGCCGCCGCCGTCGCGCACTGAGAGGAGCAGGAAAATGCTTTTGATCTACTGCCCCTACTGCCAGGAAGAGCGCCCGGAAATCGAGTTCCGTCATGCGGGCGAGGCGCATCTCGTGCGTTCGCCCGATATCGCCAACCAGGGCGAGCTGGAATTCGAAGCCTATCTCTATCTGCGCCAGAACCCCAAGGGCATCGTTGCCGAGCGCTGGCGGCACATCCACGGCTGCGGCCGGTTCTTCAACGCCATACGCGACACGGTGAGCGACCGCATCTACCTGACCTACAAGGCGGGCGAACCGATGCCGGATATCGACGCCGTCGTCGCCAATGCCCCGAATGTCGCCCACTCCGGAAAACCGCTGACGCCTGCCGGTGTGGCAGCGCAGCCTTCCTCGCGCGCGGCCAAACCCGCATCAGCCCGCAATTCAAAGGCCTGATCCTCCATGTCGCTCAATTCCAAATCAGGTAGCAACCGCATCGCGGGCACAGGCCGCCTCACCCCGGCCAGGGCCGTCCGCTTCACGTTCGACGGCCAGCATTTCACCGGGCTCGAAGGCGACACGCTTGCCTCCGCACTGCTTGCCAATGGCGTGCATCTCGTCGGCCGCTCGTTCAAATATCACCGGCCGCGCGGCATTCTTTCCGCCGGCGCCGAAGAGCCGAATGCGCTGGTCGGCATCGAGCGCGACCGCACGCGCCGGCAGCCCAATGTCCGCGCCACCGTGCAGGAGGTTTATGACGGGTTGAAAGCCGTCTCGCAGAACCGCTGGCCCTCGCTCGGTTTCGATATCGGCTCCGTCAACAATCTCTTGTCGCCGTTCTTTACCGCCGGCTTCTACTACAAGACCTTCATGTGGCCCAAGGCGGCGTGGAAGAGCCTATACGAGCCCAATATCCGTGCCGCCGCCGGCCTTGGCGAAGCGCCGGACGAGCCCGATCCCGATCACTATGCCAGCCAGTTCGCCCATTGCGACGTGCTGGTCGTCGGCGCGGGGGCGGCCGGCCTTGCGGCAGCACTCGCCGCGGCGGAGACGGGCGCGCGGGTCGTCATCTGCGACGAGCAGGCACAGGTGGGCGGTGCGCTGCGCTATGACAATGGCGCCCTCATCGACGGTCAGCCCGGCTACGAATGGGCACAGGAAACCGCGGCGCGGCTTGCCAAAATGGACAATGTCCGCGTGCTCACCCGCACCACCGCCTTCGGCTATTACGCGCAGAATTTCGTCGGGCTGGTCGAACGCGTCACCGAGCATATGGCGCGCCCCTCCCCCAACCTCCCGCGCGAAAGGCTCTGGCAGGTACGCGCCAGGCGGGTCATCCTCGCCACCGGCGCCATCGAACGGCATATGGTCTTTGCCGACAACGACCGTCCGGGCATCATGCTCGCCGCCGCAGCGCGCACCTATTTGAACCATTATGGCGTCGCCGTCGGCCGCAAGGTCGGCGTCTATACGGCCAATGATTCGGCTTACGCTGCGGCTATCGATCTGAAGCGCGCCGGCATCGACATTCCTGCAATCGTCGACCTGCGCGACGCGCCTGCTTCCAACCTTGTCGAGGAAGCGCGCGGGCTCGGCATCGAGGTGCTTGCCGGCCACGCCGTACAGAAAGTCGGCGGCACGCGCCGCGTCTCCTCGATGTCGGTCACATCGAAGAATGGCGGCAGCACCCGCTCCATCCCCGTCGATGCGTTGATCAATTCGGCGGGCTGGACGCCCTCCGTGCATCTCTTCTCGCAATCACGCGGCAAGGTGCGCTGGGATAAGGAAAGCGGCCGTTTCCTGCCCGGCACCTATGTCCAGGACTGCGTTTCCGTCGGCGCCTGCAACGGCACGGACGGACTGCAGGAGGCGATTGACGAAGCGCTTGCGGCGGGAGAGCGCATGGCGCGCGAAGCCGGCGCCACATCGAAAGCCAAGGGCAAGAAGCTCTCCGCCACCGGCGGCGCTTCCTGGACCGGCGGCATGATCGGCTCGGCCCCGGGTGCCGGCCCCGATACAACCGTCAAGGCGTTCATCGACTTCCAGAATGACGTCACCGCCAAGGATATCCGCCAGGCGGTACGCGAGGGCATGCACTCGATCGAGCACGTCAAGCGCTTCACCACCACGGGGATGGCGACCGATCAGGGCAAGACCTCCAACCTGCACGGCCTTGCGATCGCCGCCGAGGCGCTGCAGCGTGACATTCCAGAAGTGGGGCTGACGACGTTCCGCCCGCCCTATACGCCGGTCACCTTCGGCGCCATCGTCAATCACGCGCGGCACGAGCTCTTCGACCCGACGCGCCGCACGCCGATCCATGCCTGGCATGAGGCGCATGGTGCCGTTTTCGAGGATGTCGGCCAGTGGAAGCGGCCATGGTACTATCCGCGCCCCGGCGAGGACATGCACGCCGCGGTCGACCGCGAATGCGTGGCGGTGCGCAATGCCGCCGGCATTTTCGATGCCTCGACGCTCGGCAAGATCGAGGTGGTCGGCCCTGACGCGGCGAAATTCCTCGAGCTCCTCTACACCAATCCCTGGGCAAAGCTCGGCGTCGGCCGCCTGCGCTATGGCGTGATGCTGCGCGAGGACGGCTTCATCTATGATGACGGCGTGGTCGGCAGGCTGGCGGAGGACCGCTTCCATGTGACGACGACGACCGGCGGCGCGCCGCGCGTCATGCATCACATGGAGGACTATCTCCAGACCGAGTTCCCGCATCTCGACGTCTGGCTCACCTCGACCACCGAGCAATGGGCCGTTATCGCCGTGCAGGGACCGAAGGCGCGGGATATCATCGCACCGCTTGTTGAGGGCATCGACCTTTCGACCGAGGCCTTCCCGCATATGAGCGTGCGCGAGGGCAGGATCTGCGGCGTGCCGACCCGGCTGTTCCGCATGTCGTTCACCGGCGAAATGGGCTACGAGATCAACGTGCCCGCCGATTACGGCCAGGCCGTCTGGGAGGCGATATGGGAGAGCGGCAGGCCGCATGGCCTCACCCCCTACGGCACCGAGACCATGCACGTTCTGCGCGCCGAAAAGGGCTATATCATCGTCGGTCAGGATACCGACGGCACGGTCACGCCCTATGATGCGGGCCTTGCATGGGCCATCGGCAAGAACAAGCCGGATTTCGTCGGCATTCGCGGGCTGAAACGGCCCGATCTGGTGGCCGACGGCCGTAAGCAGCTTGTCGGACTGAGGACGAAGAATCCCAAGACCGTGCTGGAAGAGGGGGCGCAGATCGTCGCCGATCCCAAACAGGCGATACCCATGACCATGATCGGTCATGTCACCTCCTCCTACTGGTCGGAAAATTGCGGCCGTTCCATCGCGCTGGCGCTCGTCGCCAATGGTTCGAAGCGCATGGGCGAAACGCTCTACGTGCCGATGCCCGACGGCGTGATCGAAGTCGAGGTGACGGGCACCGTGTTCATCGATGAAAAGGGAGAGCGCCTCAATGGCTAAGCCTGCAATATCCCCGTCCGTTGCCCGCAATCTCCCCCTCCATGGCCGTCATGGGGGTACGGGCCTCGTGTCCATCCTGCCTGCCGAACCGGCCTTCCGCACGTCGCTGCGCGCCCGGCCCGATGCGCTGGGCTCTCTCTCCAGGGCATTGGGCGTAGAGCTTCCGGAAAAGCCCAAATCCTCCGCCACCAAGGGCACGCGCAGCGCCCTGTGGCTCGGGCCCGACGAGTGGCTGTTGATCGACACAGGCGGCAAGGATCCCGCCGCCGATCTGGCGAAGGTGACGGTGCTGCATTCGGCAGTCGACGTCTCCCAGCGCAACACGGCCATCCTCGTTTCCGGCCCCACCGCTGAGGCAACGATCAATGCCGGCTGCCCGCAGGATCTTGCCCTGACCGCTTTCCCCGTCGGTGCCGTCTCCCGCACGCTGCTCGGCAAGATCGAGATCGTCCTGTGGCGCACTGGCGAGGACGCGTTCCGCGTCGAATGCTGGCGCTCCTTTTCCGATTACGCCTTCAGCTTTCTCACGGAGGCAGCACGGGACGCTATTCTCTGACGGTTGAACAGAATTGTTTCCATTTAGCCATAAAACGCTCTAAGAGACGCCTTACTTCCCGCCGGTCCTGGCGGATATTTCGCGCGGAATCCCCGGATTCCGCGCGAATTTGCATTTACAGAATATGGCTTCATGATCGTCAAAAAGCGTCTCGTTCTCAATTTCACCGGCTATGAAGGTTTGCATCCGGGCGCCGTGCGCGGCCGCCACATGCAGGCTCTCGCCGATTTCGACCGGCTCTGGCATGCCCGTACCCAGGCAACGCCCATGGAAACCGTGGACGCAGGATGCGGTTCGATGCGGCTTGCGACGCAGGGGGCCGATTGGCAAACGGAGGTCGAGTTCTGCCAGTTCGGCACCGCCGACATCTTCGATGACTATGCCAGGCGTTCCACATTGACGCGGCTACTGACGGGACTTCGCGCTTTTCTCGATATCCTGCTGACGGGCACGCTCTGGCGCTATGCCGTGACAAGCTGGCGCTTCGTCATCTTCTTTCTCTGGCCTTTCGGGCTGACCTTGGCGCTTGTCGGCCTTGCCGCCCTGGTTGCCGCCATTCCGGTCATTCTGGGTTTCGGGCCCCTGCACCTCTTCTGGTCGCTGCCGCTGGCCTTCGCTGCGGGTGCCGCGTTCCTGCGCTGGCCGGGAAAGAAATTCTTCCTGTCCTATCTGCTCGATGACTGGTCTGCCGCCTATGATCGTGTCCACGGCGGCAATGCCAAGCTCAACGCGCGGCGCCACGAATTCGCTGCGTTTCTTGCACAAAGGCTGCGCGAGACCGACGCTGACGAGGTCGTCATCGTCGGCCACAGCCTCGGCACGGTACCCGCCATCGAAGCCATTGCCGAGGTCAGGCGCACGAACCCCGAGCTTCTGGAAAAGCAGCCGGTCTCGCTGCTCGCCATTGGCTCATGCCTTCTGATGATTGCTTTCCACCCCAAGGCCAGAAGCTTGCGCGAGGACATCCGGTTGGTCCTGCAGGACACGCCGGTTCTCTGGGCTGAATTCCAGGCGCTGACCGACATCATCCATTTCTATGGTTCCGATCCCGCCCAGGCGCTGGCCATCAAGCCGGCCAATCCGCCCGTCATTTCGCGGATCCGGTTCAAGAACGTGCACAGCGAAAGCCGCTATCAACGCGCCAAGGGCAATTTCTTCAAGATGCATCTCCTGTTCCTCAAGGGAGCGCAGAAGCGCAATGCCTATGATATCGGCATGTTTCTGCACGGCCCCTTCGCCCTGCGCGATCTGGTGGCCGCCTATAAAGGAAAGGCCGCCCCTCTCGACGAAGAAGGGCGGCTGAACGCTTGACCCGTATCGGGCTTATGCCTCGGTGGGTTCCACCACGGCGATCGTCAGCCAGGTTGCCGTAAGGGCCGGTTTCATCGAATTCTCGATCTCCAGCGTCACCTCATAATGGTTGACCACCCGGCCCGAGGGGCGGATATCAGCGTCCGCCAGCTTGAAGCGGGCGCGCACCCGCGCGCCGCTCTTGACCGGCGCCATGAAGCGCACCTTGTCGAACCCGTAATTGATGCCCATCGTCGCGCCCTGGATCATCGGCAACGCCTCGAAGGCGAGCGTCGAAAGCAGCGACAGGGTGAGGAAGCCATGGGCGATGGTGCCGCCGAACGGTGTTTCCTTGGCCGCCCGCTCAGGATCCACGTGGATGAACTGATGGTCGTCCGTCGCATCCGCGAATTTGTCGATCATTGCCTGGGTTACCACCCGCCACTCAGAACAGCCGATCTCCGTGCCGACGGCATCTCTCAACTGGTCCAGTGTAATTGCTTCTTTCATATCGCCGCTTCTCTCGTGGGCGGAGCCGCAGGGCTCCTCTATGTCCTTATTAGCCGCTGTTTACCAATTTGCCGTGACATGACAAACGCTCCGGCCCGATAAAGAGAAAAAGCCGCAGCACTGTGGCAATTCAGCCAATAACCAGCTCCGCTATATCCTCCCAGATGGAATAGACCGCGCTGGCTCCCTGCCCCATGAGCCTTTCCGCATGGCCGTCATAGCTGTGGCCGCCACCGGTATAGCCGATCGCCGTCATGCCGGCCGCCACCGCGCCTTCGATCCCATAGGGCGAATCCTCGATGACGATGCAGCGCCGGGGATCGGCCCCCATCGCCTCCGCGGCATGGAGGAACAGATCCGGCGCCGGCTTGCCGCGCTTGACCATTGATGACGAATAGATCGCATCGCCGAAATAGCCACGAAGGCGGGTGACATCGAGGCTGAATTCGATACGCTCCGGAGATGAGGAGGAAGCGACGCATCGCGAGGTCTCCAACCGCTCGAGAAAATCGATGATACCTGCCGTCGGTTGCAATGATTCGGCAAAGAGCAGTCTTGTTTCCGGCCATATATTGGCTTCCGCCGCCTGCGGCAGGTGATGTCCGGTGAGCTCCGCGATCTTGAGGATGATATCGGCCTGTTTCATGCCGACACCATGCGCCACAGTGCCTTCAGGTATCGGCATTCCTTCCTTTGCATAGACATTGTGATAGGCAAGAGCCGCAAGCGGTTCGCTATCCACAAGCACCCCATCGCAATCGAAAATGACGAGATCGAAAGGATTAAGCCCAGTTTTCAATTGATGCTCCCTGAATGAATTCTTCGTGACATCGCCCGGATTCCGGCCTCCGGAATGGACATAGGTATTGACAAGGATACAAATGTTCAATAGGCGATTGTATCAACAAAGCGGCGGCGATGCCCGCCCGAAGATCGAGCGCGACCGGCGTCTCGAGGAGGAACCAAATGGCAACCAACGTAGCATTGACAGGTCTGGCCCGTGACATGAAGGCGCGCGCCGACAGCGGCAAGCCGATCCGCATCGGTCTGATCGGCTCGGGCGAGATGGGGACGGACATCGTCTCCCGTGTCGCCCACATGCCCGGTATCGAGATCGGCGCGATCTCCGAGCTGCGCGTCCCCAACGCGATTCACGCGGTCGAGATCGCCTATCAGGAAGAAGGCCACGCCAAGGAGGTTTCCACCGCTTCCGACCTGACGAAGGCCATGGAGAGCCACAAGATCGCGGTGACTGACAATGCCGACCTGATCCTCCAGAATGATCTGATCGACGTGGTGATCGACGCAACCGGCGTTCCCGCCGTCGGCGCCGAGATCGGCCTGCGCGCCATGGAGCATGGCAAGCACCTCGTCATGATGAATGTCGAGGCCGACGTCACCATCGGTGCCTATTTGAAGAGCGAGGCCGACCGGCTGGGCGTCACCTATTCGCTGGGTGCCGGCGACGAGCCGTCCTCCTGCATGGAGCTGATCGAATTCGTCACCGCCATGGGCCATCCGATCGTGGCCGCCGGCAAGGGCAAGAACAATCCGCTCAACATCGACGCCATCCCCGACGACTATGCCGAGGAAGCCCGGCGCCGCAACATGAACGTGCGCATGCTGGTTGAGTTCGTCGACGGCTCCAAGACCATGGTGGAGATGGCGGCGATCGCCAACGCCACCGGTCTCGTGCCGGACAAGCCGGGCATGCATGGGCCGACAGCCACGGTAACCGAGCTCAACAAGACGCTGATCCCGGAAAAGGATGGCGGCGTGCTGTCAAAGGTCGGCGTCGTCGACTATTCGATCGGCAAGGGCGTCGCGCCCGGCGTTTTCGTCATCGCCGACATGTCGCATCCGCGCATCCGCGAGCGTATGGAGGATCTGAAGATGGGCCACGGCCCCTACTTCACCTTCCACCGGCCCTACCACCTCACATCGCTGGAAGTGCCGCTCACCTGCGCCCGTGTCGTGCTCTACGGCAAGCCGGACATGGTGCCGCTGGCAAAGCCGGTTGCCGAAGTCTGCGCCGTCGCCAAGAAGGATCTGAAGCCGGGCGACAAGCTCGACGCCATCGGCGAATACAGCTACCGCGCCTGGATCATGACCGCGCCGGAAGCCCGCGCCGCCAAGACCATTCCATGCGGGCTGCTCGAACGCGGCACCGTTACCGCGCCGATCAGGAAGGGTGAGCTCATCACCTACGAGAATGCTGCCGTCGAGCCCGGATCGAAGATCGCCGAACTGCGTTCACGGCAGGACAAGCTCGTGTACGGAAGCTGAGGAGCATTTGCGGTCGGGTGGGAACACCCGACATCCGCATCAAGCGGAAGAACAGGAGTGCTTGACATGGGTGAAGCCGGCAAGATCATCGGCAAGGCGGATACGACGGCACAGAAAGGCGACAGGCACAATTTGCCCTTCGCCTTCCGGCAATATTCGCCCGAGCAGCTCCGGCAGGCGCTGCACAAGATGTATCTGATCCGCCGTTTCGAGGAAGGAGCGGAGGAAAGTTACATGCGCGGCCTCATCCATGGCACCATGCATCTTTCCATCGGTCAGGAAGCGAGCGCCGTCGGCATTTCGCTCCCCTTGACCGATGACGACATGATCACTTCCACCCATCGCGGCCACGGCCATTGCATCGCCAAGGGGGCAGATGTCTCCAGGATGTTCGCCGAGTTCTTCGGCAAGGAGACCGGCTATTGCCGCGGCCGCGGCGGTTCGATGCACATCGCCGATGTGTCCAAGGGCAATCTCGGCGCCAATGGCATCGTCGGCGGTGGCATTCCGATCGCCGTCGGCGCTGCCCTTTCGATGAAAAAGCTGAAGACAGGCCGTGTCGTCGTCTCCTATTTCGGCGACGGGGCCAACAATGAAGGTGCCTTCCACGAGGCGCTGAACATGGCTTCCGTCTGGAAACTGCCGGTCATCTTCGTCTGCGAGAACAATGGCTACGGCATGTCGACCTCGACCAAGCGCTCCACCGCCGTTCCCAATGTCGCGGATCGCGCCGCCGCCTATGCCATGCCGGGCGTCATCGTCGACGGCAACAATCTTTCGGAAGTCGCCGAAGCATCCCATGAGGCGGTCGAGCGCGCGCGACGCGGCGAAGGCCCTACAC
The DNA here is from genome assembly GCF_014191375.1 of Mesorhizobium sp. RMAD-H1. Taxonomy (GTDB): domain Bacteria; phylum Pseudomonadota; class Alphaproteobacteria; order Rhizobiales; family Rhizobiaceae; genus Paramesorhizobium. The sequence goes on along the minus strand of NZ_JACHWN010000009.1, from coordinate 79,299 downwards.
TGATCGAGTGCAAGACCTATCGCCACCGCGGCCACTCCAAGAGCGACCGCAACCGCTACCGCACCAAGGAGGAGATCGAGGACTGGATCAACAATCGCGACCCGATCCGCCTCTTCGAGGAACAGATGCAGGAATATGGCGTCATCGACGCCGCCGGCATCGAAGCGGTCCGCGCCGATGTTGAGCGTGAGATCGAAGCCGCCATCGAATTCGCCAAGACGAGTCCCGCACCTGACATCGCAAGCCTGACTCGCGACGTTTATACGGACCTTCCCTGACATGGATACGACGATCCGCGAACTGAGCTATGCCCAGGCCATCCAGGAAGCGATGGCCATAGCCATGGAGCGCGATGAGCGCGTGTTCCTGATGGGCGAGGATATCGGCGTCTATGGCGGCGCGTTTCAGGTGACGGGCGATCTCGTCCATCGCTTCGGCGAGGACCGGGTCATGGACACGCCGATCTCGGAGCTGGGCGGCGCGGGCGTCGCCGTCGGCGCGGCTGTGACCGGCATGCGCCCGATCTTCGAATTCCAGTTCTCCGATTTCGCTGCCCTCGCCATGGAGCAGATCGTCAACCAGGCCGCCAAGATGCGCTACATGCTGGGCGGCGCGGTTTCCGTGCCCCTCGTCATGCGCTTTCCCGCGGGCTCGGGAACCGGCGCGGCAGCACAGCACAGCCAGAGCCTCGAGGCTTGGCTCGGCCACGTTCCCGGCCTGAAAGTGGTGCAGCCGGCAACGCCGCACGACGCCAAAGGGCTGCTGCTTGCGGCCCTTGAAGATCCCGATCCCGTCATGATCTTCGAGCACAAGCTCCTCTACAAGATGAAAGGTCCGGTGCCGGAGGGCTATTACACGACCCCCATCGGCAAGGCCGAGATCCGCCGCGAGGGCAAGGACGTCACCATCGTCGCCACCGCCATCATGGTCCATAAGGCGTTGGAAGCGGCAGAGACGCTTGCCTCCGAAGGCATCGACGCCGAAGTGATCGACCTGCGCACCGTCCGCCCGATGGACCGCGAGACGATCATTGCCAGCGTCAAGAAGACGTCGCGGCTGATCTGCGTCTATGAGGGCGTCAAGACGCTGGGGGTGGGCGCGGAGGTCAGCGCCATGATCGCGGAGAGCGATGCCTTCGATTTCCTCGATGCGCCGATCGTGCGGCTGGGCGGGGCGGAAGCGCCGATCCCCTACAATCCCGAGCTGGAAAAGGCCGCTGTCCCGCAGGTGCCGGATATTCTCAGGAGCGCCCGCGATCTCGTCAACGGAGTGCGCTAGAGCGATGCCCGTCGAAGTCATCCTTCCCAAGGTCGATATGGATATGGAGACCGGCCGGATTTCCCGCTGGTACGCCAAGGACGGCGACGCTGTCACAAAAGGCGAACTCCTGTTCGAGATCGAGACCGACAAGGCGGCCATGGAGGTCGATGCGCCTGCCAGCGGCATCCTGCGCGATGTCTCCGCCGCAGAAGGTGCGACGGTGCCGGTCGGACAGGCAGTGGCCTGGATCTTCGTGGAGGGGGAAGAATATACGCCGACCGGAAAGCCTGACGCATCCCCCGCAGACGCACCGGCAGCTGTGCCGGCGGAGACGGCGAAATCTGCATCTGCGCCCGCTCCCGTCGCGACGGTGGAACGATCGGCCATTTCCGAGACAAGGGACGATCACGGCATCCGCGCCACGCCGCTTGCGCGCCGTCTCGCCGCCGAGGCAGGGCTGAAGCTTGCCGGGATTCCCGGCAGCGGTCCCAAGGGGCGCATCACCCGCAAGGACGTCGAGACGAACATTGCCACTACCGGGCAGGCAGCGCCCGTGGCAAAACCGGCCACCGCGGCGGCGGCCACTGCGGCATCCCTTGCCCACACACCCCTCCATGCCGTCTGGCTGCGCGAGGGCCTCGATGCATCGGCGGTGCCACTCGTGCTCATCCATGGCTTCGGCGCGGATCTGAACAGCTGGCGGCCGCTGTTTGCCGGCGTGCAGGTCGACAGCCCGGTCCTGGCCGTGGATCTTCCAGGCCATGGCCATTCGACGCGGGATGTCCCCGAAAATCTCGATGCCGTCGCCGAACAGGTCGAGCGGACGCTGGAAGCAAATCGGATCGGCCCGTTCGTCCTCGCCGGCCATTCCTTCGGCGGCGCGGTCGCGGCCGCGCTCGCCGCGCGCGGCAATGCCGATGTCCGCGCGCTGGCGCTGATTGCCCCTGCCGGCCTCGGCCCGGAGATCAACGGCGCTTTCCTCGAAGGCTTGGTCCGCGCGCGCAGCGAGGCGAGCCTCATGCCCTGGCTGAAGCAGCTTGTCACGGACGAGAGCCTGCTCACTAGGCCGTTCGTCAACGCCACGCTCGCCCAAAGCGCCGACGAGGGGTTGCGCGCTGCACAGAAGGCGATCGTCGACAGCTATTTCGCCGATGGCACGCAGACCTTTGACATCCGCCCGGCGCTTACCGCCTTGCGCGTGCCGACGCGCGTCATCTTCGGCGCTGCCGATCGCATCATTCCGGCAGCGCACACGGCGGGGCTTCCCGGTGAAATCGCCACCCATGTCTTCGCCGCAGCCGGCCACATGCCGCAGCTCGAGCGCCGTGGGCAGGTCTTCAGGATCATTCAGGAACTCCTCCGCGCAAGCGGCTGATCTTCAACAACTCCCCCCAGAGACTGGCCCCGCCTGCGTGCGGGGCTTTTTTTCTTGCAGGCACCACACAACAAAAAGGCGGCCGTAAAGCCGCCTTTCTTCATGAAGTCTGAGCCGGGGCCTAGTGATCCAGCGCCTTGACGATGTTCTCCACCATCTTCTTGGCGTCGGCGAAGAGCATCATGGTGTTGTCGCGGAAGAACAGTTCATTCTCCACGCCGGCATAGCCCGAGCCCATGCCGCGCTTGACGAAGAGCACCGTGCCGGCCTTGTCCACGTCGAGGATCGGCATGCCATAGATCGGCGATTTCGGATCGGTCTTCGCCGCAGGGTTGGTCACGTCGTTCGCGCCGATGACGAAAGCCACGTCGGCCTGCGCGAATTCCGAATTGATGTCTTCCAGCTCGAACACCTCGTCATAAGGCACGTTGGCTTCGGCCAGAAGCACGTTCATGTGGCCCGGCATGCGGCCCGCCACCGGATGGATGGCGTATTTGACCTCGACGCCTTCCGCCTTGAGCTTGTCCGCCATCTCGCGCAGCGCATGCTGCGCCTGCGCCACCGCCATGCCGTAGCCCGGCACGATGATGACCTTGGATGCATTCTTCATGATGAAGGCCGCATCCTCTGCCGAACCCTGCTTGACCGGACGCTGCTCGACCTCGCCCGCCGGACCGGCGGTCTCGCCGCCGAAGCCGCCCAGGATGACCGAGAGGAACGAGCGGTTCATGCCCTTGCACATGATGTAGGAGAGGATCGCGCCCGACGAGCCGACCAGCGCGCCGGTGATGATCAGTGCCAGATTGCCGAGCGTGAAGCCGATACCTGCCGCCGCCCAGCCCGAATAGGAGTTGAGCATGGAGACGACGACCGGCATGTCCGCCCCGCCGATGGGCACGATGATCAGGCCGCCCAATATCAGCGACAGGATCACGATCAGCCAGAAAACCGTATGGCTTTCGGTATTCACCAGCACCACGATCAGGACGACGATAGCGATCGCCAGCGCCGCATTGATCGCATGGCGTGCCGGCAGGATGATCGGCTTGCCGGACATGCGGCCATCGAGCTTCAGGAAGGCGATGACCGATCCGGTGAAGGTGATGGCGCCGATCGCCACGCCAAGCGACATTTCGATCAATGCCTGGCCATGGATCGAGCCGACTTCGCCGATGCCGAAGGAGTCGGGCGTATAGAGGGCGGCCGCCGCCACCAGAACGGCGGCAAGGCCGATCAGGGAATGGAAGGCCGCGACCAGCTGCGGCATCGCCGTCATGGCGATCTTCCTGGCGATATAGGCCCCGATGCCACCGCCGATAGCGATGCCGATGACGATGAGCACCAGGCCGCCGAAGCTCGGCCGCGCCAGCGCGAGCGTGGTGATGATCGAGATGCCCATGCCGACCATGCCGTAGAGATTGCCCTGACGGCTGGTGGTGGGATGGGAAAGCCCGCGCAGTGCCAGGATGAAAAGCACGCCGGAAACGAGATAGAGGAAGGCTGCCAGATCGACGCTCATGTTTCAGCCCCTCACTTTTCTTTTTTCTTGTACATGGCGAGCATGCGCTGCGTGACGAGGAAGCCGCCGAAAATGTTCACGCTGGCAAGCACCAGCGCAATGAAGCCGAAGCCAGTCGCCAGCCCGCTGGCCGAAAGGCCGACCGCCAGAAGCGCCCCCACCACGATGACCGACGAGATGGCGTTGGTGACGGCCATCAGCGGCGTGTGCAATGCGGGAGTGACCGACCAGACGACGTAATAGCCGACGAAGATCGACAGGATGAAGATCGCGAAACGGAAGATGAAGGGGTCGACCGCGCCGCCGGTGGCCGCATGGGCGACAGCACCTGCCGCGTCGGCAACACCGGGAGTGCTTTCCGCCGCCTGGCGCACCGCTTCGACCGCCTGGTGGAGCCCGTCGAGGGCTTTATCGAGTGCCGTATCGGCCATTATGCCTCTCCTCCCGTCTTGGGTTGTGCAGCTTTCCTGCCCCGCTTCACGGGCGCTTTGGCTGCGTCAGTCCCCGATGCCGCCTTTGCCGCGGCCTTGCGAGCGGCGGGCTTTTTCGCTGCCGGTGCCGGCTCCGTCTTGGCCGCAGCCGTTTCAGCGAAGGTCGGATGCACGACCGCGCCGTCATGGGTAAGCAGCGTAGCCTTGACCAGCTCGTCGTCGAAATTGATCTTGAGCGTCTTGCTTTCCTTGTCCACGAGCGTCTCGAGGAAGGCGACGAGATTGCGGGCATAGAGCTGCGACGCCGTCGCCGCGATGCGGCCCGGCACGTTCAGATGACCCACGATCTTGACGCCGCCGATCTCCGCCACCTTTCCAGGCTGCGCACCCTCGACATTGCCGCCGCGCTCGACCGCGAGGTCCACCACGATGGACCCCGGACGCATCGACGCCAGCATTTCTTTCGAAACCAGGCGCGGCGCCGGGCGGCCCGGAATGAGCGCGGTGGTGATGACGATATCCTGCTTGGCGATGTGGTCGGCGACGAGCGCCGCCTGCTTCGCCTGGTATTCCCTGGACATCTCCTTGGCGTAACCGCCCGCGGTTTCCGCCGCCTTGAACTCCTCGTCCTCGATGGCGATGAATTTCGCGCCGAGCGAGGCGACCTGCTCCTTCGCGGCGGGACGCACATCCGTCGCCGTCACCACAGCGCCGAGACGGCGCGCAGTCGCTATGGCCTGAAGTCCGGCAACGCCGGCACCCATGACGAACACCTTGGCCGCGGGCACGGTGCCGGCGGCCGTCATCATCATCGGCATGGCGCGATCATATTCTGCAGCCGCATCGATCACCGCCTGATAGCCGGCGAGGTTCGCCTGGCTCGAAAGGACGTCCATCACCTGGGCGCGCGTGATGCGCGGCATGAACTCCATGGTAAAGGCGGAAAGACCTGCGGAGGCAAGCTCGCGCACTGCGGCCTCATTGCCGTAGGGATCGAGCATGGCGATAAGCACCGCGCCCTTTTTGTAGCCTTTGAGCTCGGCAAGCGAAGGCCGGCGGACTTTCAGGATCACATCCGCCGATTTGGCATCCGCGGCGCTGCCGATCTTTGCGCCTGCCGCCTCGAACTCGCCATCGGGGATGCGCGAGAGCGTCCCCGCCCCCTTCTCCACGATGACGGAGAAACCGAGACCGGCGAATTTCTTCACCGTTTCCGGCGAAGCCGCGACGCGCGGCTCGGCTGAATCCGTTTCCTTGGGAATGAATATCGTCTGAGCCAAGCCCGTCCTCCCTCTCGCCGGTTGACGCTCGCCCGGGAGTCCGGGCGGCGCATATGGATATGCCATGAGCAAATCCGGGGAAAGCGGGAATTGGGAAAATTAGGAACCGTTTTTCCCGGAAAATGGAGAACGGCTTTCCATCCGGACCTGCTTGAAGAAAAAAGGCGGGGAGCGGCTCTCCTCTGACGGAGAGTCGCTCGAAAACCGCCGCTTTGGTTAAAGGAGAAACCAGGCAGCGACGCAGATCAGGATGAAGAGAACGGTCGCGGAAAAGATACCCCCGACGAAGAAACCGAACGCCATGGCGATGAGAACGGCGACGACGGCCACCGTGCCCCACTTGGCGACCGCCAGGAAACCCTCATAGGTCTTTTCGTGCTCGGCATAGTCCATAGACGCGCCCAGTTCCGCCGGTGCGGTGTTGTGATGTTCAGCCATTTGTTCAACCCCTTCGGAATTCGTGAGGACGCAATAGCGAAAACCCCGCGCAAGTGCAATGCGACCGGTAATCGCGCCCGCCTTTTCCTGTTGGAAGGCGGCGAATCGGCGGGACTATGCTGCTTCGGCCAAGGTGAGCGTGTCCGAGCGTCAGCTGAAGAGCTGCGGAAACAGGCCGACAAGGCCGATGAGGATGAGATAGAACGCCACGATATAATTGAGAAAGCGCGGCATGATCAGGATGATGATGCCCGCAATGAGCGCAATCAGCGGGGTGACGGCAAGTTCGGAAATCATGATCTTCTCCTCGTTAGGCCCATGAGTCAGGCACCAAGTCCTGTATACTTCGCCGTAGGCAGAATTGTGAGGGGGACGGTGCCGGCCTTGAGGTTTGCAAACATGTTGCGCCGTTCATGCGGCTGGGACTTGAAGAAAGGATAGCGCACGGCGACCATGTCGCGGATCGCCCGGATCGGCGCACCGCTCAGGCCGACCGGGATGCCATATCCTTCATGGCGCCTGGGTTCCGCCATCACCTGCGAGCCGAAGATGCGCTTGTAGAACGCCGCATGCTCCGGCTTGACGGAGGCAAGGCAATAGTCGGCGGCGAAATATTCCGAAGCCATCGCCGCGATGCGCAAAGTCAGATAGGGGATCGCCGGAAATTCGTTCAGGACCGTGGGTTCGCTGGCAAAGCGCGTCGGGTCGACGAAGCTCATCCCCCTGTCGAGCATCGGCCCGAGAATATCGGGAAACAGTTTGAAGCTCGTGCCCTTGCGGTGATCCGGCGTGATATGATGGACGCGCAGCGTGCTGACGAGCTGCTGGTCGATATACACGCCGTAGACATAAGCGTGGCTGTCATGGTCGAGCTCATCGAGGATGGCGCCGTCGAACTCGTCATTCATGACGCCGCGCGTCATGTATGAGCGATAGCGCAATCGCCCGATTTCCTCGAAATCCTCCGCATTGACGACGCGACGATATTCCACCCTGTCGAGGAAATTCAGAAGCTGCCGTGCGAAATTGGAGATTGGCGGACTTTCCGCCGGAATAGCTGTCGCGTTCATTGTCCACCTGAGCCCCACCGCGGACCAAATCAGCGGTGAGGATAAGCAGGTTTTGCCCACTGTAAAGAGATACTGACAATTTGAGCTTTTTCTTAAATAGTCCGGGCAACCGGCGCATCTAAAAGAATATCCCAATTAATAGGGATTAAATTACATCGCCGTCGGCAGCATCTTCCTGCTTTCTTCCGGCAGCGGGAAGCTCTTGTCGATGAGGGTTGAAATGGCATTGGCCGGAAGCGGTGCGCCAAGCAGATAGCCTTGAACGAGATCGGCGCCCGCCGCTCCCCTGATGAGGGCAAGCTGCTCCTGCGTTTCCACCCCTTCCACCGTGACGCCGAGCCCCATCTCGTGGGAAATCTGGGTCACGCCACGCAGGAGCATCAGCGAACGGCGGTCGGTGGTGATGTCGCGGACGAAGGAGCGATCGACCTTGACCTTGGTCAGCGGCAGCGTGTTGAGATAGCTCAGGCTCGAATAGCCGGTTCCGAAATCGTCGAGCGCGACGTTGATGCCCGCATTCTTGAGTTGCTGGAGCACGTTGCAGGTCTTGTTGCGGTCGCTGATGATCGCGCTTTCCGTCACCTCGACCTCGAGGAGATTGGTCGGCAGGCCGGAATTCCGCAAGGCGGAAGCGATGATGTGGGTGATGTCGCTGTTTTTGAGGTCGATGGCTGAAAGATTGACCGATACACCGATGCGGTCGCCCCAGTTCACGCAGTCCACGCAGGCCCTCTCCAGCATGAACCGGGTGATGTCGGTGATGATGCCCATTTCCTCGGCCAGCGGAATATAGTCGGCGGGCGAAATGGGCCCCAGTTCCGGATGGTCCCAGCGCGAAAGCGCCTCGCAGGAGACGATGCGAAGCGACTGGGTGCTGACGATCGGCTGGTAGACCACCTTGAGCGAGCCATTGGCGATGGCGCCCCGCAAATCGTTTTTCAGGCGCTGCCGGCTCCGGTACCGGATATCCATCGCCTCTTCGAAGACGGCCCAGCTGCGGTCCTCGCTCCCCTTGGCCTCGTAGAGCGCCAGGTCCGCCTTGATGTGCAGGCTCTGAAGGTCGAAACGCGAGGCCGGCGCAAGCGCCACGCCGGCATTCACTTCGACCTGCACGCTGTGATCCAAGAGCCGATAGGCGCCGGAAACGGCTTCCAGCAAATGGTTCATCATCAGCGCGATGTCGGTCTCAGCACCGGAATCGGGTACGAAGATCACAAATTCGTCACCGCCGAAGCGCGACGGAATGAAGCGCGTCGGATCCATGTCGCCCAGGCGTTCCGCCAGCTTCTGCAGCAACTGGTCGCCCACATGATGGCCGAGCGTATCGTTGACATGCTTGAAGTCATTGATGTCGAGCACCACGAGCGCCATCTGCCTGCCATGCGCGCGGCGCGCAAGCAGCGATTTCACCAGCGATTCGAAGTGCATCCTGTTCGGCAGGCCGGTAAGCCCGTCATAGCGGGCCATGTGCTGGATCTGCGCTTCCGCCTCGATGCGCTGGGTAACGTCCTCGAAGATCAGCACCGCACCCTCGTCGCGGCGCTGGTTACAGCTGAATTCGATATAGCGGCCGTCGGAGAACTGGAACAGGTCGCGCTCGCGTCGTCCGGCCAGGAGATCGTCGATCAACGTCCGGATGTTCTCCAGCTTGGAACGGGGGAAAAGCCCGTGCAGGGAGCAATAACGCAACACGGTCTGCAGCGAACGGCCGGTGAGGTCGGTATCGGGCGATATCTGCAGAAGCGACACCGCCTTGTTGTTGACGACGACGAGCTTGCCGTCGCCGTCGAACATGATGAGCCCCTGCGGCATGTTGTTGAGCGCGGCGTCGAAACGTCCCGCCACCACGGCCAGCTCCCGACGCCCCATGACTGCGGCGAAAAGAAACTCGCGCAGGCCGTTCGCCATCTGGATATTGCTCAGGAAATAGGGGATGAGCAGGAAGCCGATGATCATGTGGAACGTGCTGCCCGCCAGCACGAAACCGGCCAGGACGGGAATGAGGCTGCATGCCGACATGACGATGACGGCCGCCCGCGACGCATAATTGCGGCCGACGATCGAAACCACGGATGCCAGCAGGATCGAGAGGCTGGCAAGTTCGGCGAATGAATCCTTCACCACATAGGTGCTGAAGAAGCACATCATCCCCAGCACGGTGCACACGGCGGAGGCACCGACGAGATAGCGGAATTCCCATTTGCTGAGCTGCTCATGCGTCGGGTTGGCAAGCGCCGCCCGGTCGAACCGGCTCATGTCGTAGAGGCGCGCCAGGGCGATGACCGTGAAGATGGCGGCAAAAACGAGAAAGGAACCATTGCCCGTCTTCAGATAAATGACCGCGCAAGCGATCACATGGGCGAGCATGCCGAACCACAGCGTTGCGCGATTTCCATAGAGGGATCGCACGAATGAGAGACGGATATCAGCTGGAATGTCTATTCGTCGGCGCCAAGCCATATTCGATATACGTCCCTTTCCTTGGAACATTATTACAGTAATGGCTTAATAATATGTTTCCCAGAAATAACTCAGGGTTGCAACAACGGCCATCAAGGATTGAATTTTCCTATACAAAAACCCTCCCTCAATAAAAACAATATACCATTAAAACAGCAAAGCCAGATTTGCAATATACGCAAATTTTTTAAAGAAGATCTTCTATCCGATATAAGATATATAATTGATTACAGACGATGCATGGCCCATTAAATCTTTTGCATAATTTATATATACTAACGCGCAGTCAGAATCTCCTGGCCGTTTTCAAAGCAAAAACGCGCCTCCGCGCAACGTGGGGACACGCTGCGCGGAGGCCGCAGAAGCCGTCACGCATCAATTCATGAGTATGAGCCTATTCAGCCGCCACGGCAATCGGTGCCGTTTCTTTCTCGCTTCTGCGGAGGAAATCGCCGCGTATGCGCATCGCCTGCTCCAGGTTCTTTTGCTTCACATGCCCGAAACCGCGAATGGTTGAGGGATAGGCTGCAAATTCGCTGAGCTCGCCGGGATCGCGACGGCCGATCCATTCCCTGATTAGCGCGAGATCCGCTTCATATTGCGCCAGAAGCGCACGTTCCTGCTTGCGTTCCGCCAGATAGCCGAAGGGATCGAAGGCTGTCCCCCGCAAACGCCTCATCCGTGCGAGCAGCGAAAACGCGCGCATCATATAGGCGCCATAGTGCGACTTGACCGGCTCGCCTCGCGCATTCTTGCGCGCCAGTATCGGTGGCGCCAGATGGAATTCCAGCCGACCGAAGCTCTCGAACTCGCGCGAAAGCTGCCTTGCGAACGCACCGTCGGTATAAAGCCGCGCCACCTCATATTCGTCCTTGATCGCCATCAGCTTGAACAGATTGCGCGCCACCGTCTCGGCAAGGATGGTGGAGCCGGGCCGGGCGGCGGCCTCGCGCTGCCGCACCTCTTCCACCTTATCGAGATAGCGCTGCGCGTAAGCCGCGTCCTGATAATCGGTCAGGAAAGCGACGCGCCGCGCGATGATATCATCGAGTGTCTGCGCCCGGGGCTGATCTTCACCGCCTTTCACCTGATCGATCAGTTTCTGCACGCTTTGCGGATCATGCGCCGCGCGCCGACCCCAGCGGAATGCCTTGATGTTCATGTCGATCGCCTGCCCGTTCATGCGGATCGCTTCTTCGACCGCTTCCGGTGAAACCGGCAGGCCGCCTTCCTGGCAGGCGAAGCCCAGCATGAACATGTTGGCGCCTATGGCATTGCCGAACAGGGCGTTGGCCGCTTTCGTCGCGTCAAAGAAGTGCGCCCTGTCATCCCCCACCGCATCGCGGATCGCCCGCTTGAGCCGTTCGACCGGCAGGGAGAAATCGGCGTTCCGGGTGAATTCGCCAGGCATCACTTCCGCCGTGTTGACGACGAAGATCGTCTCACCCCGCCGCACGCTCGCCAGCACCTTCTTCGCGCCCGAGACCACGAGATCGCATCCGAGGATCAGGTCGGCCTTGCCCGCCGAAACCCGGATGGAACGGATATGCTCGGGCGATCTGGCGATGCGCACATGGCTGAAGACGGAGCCGCCCTTCTGCGCGAGGCCCGCCATGTCGATCATGCCGCAGCCCTTGCCCTCCAGATGAGCGGCCATGCCCAGAACCGCGCCCACTGTCACCACGCCCGTGCCGCCGACGCCATCGATGATTGCCGCCCAGCCATGGCTCAGATCCGCCACGCGCGCAGGCGGCACGCCCTCCAGCGGATCGGCATCGCCGACCGAGCCTTCCGCCTTGCGCAGTTTGGCCCCATGCACGGTGACGAAGGACGGGCAGAAGCCGTTGACGCAGGAGAAATCCTTGTTGCAGCTCGACTGGTCGATGCGCCGCTTGCGGCCGAATTCCGTCTCGACCGGCTGGACGGAGACGCAGTTGGATTTGACGCCGCAATCGCCGCAGCCCTCGCAGACCAGTTCGTTGATGATCACGCGCTTGTCGGGATCGGGATAGGTGCCGCGCTTGCGACGCCGGCGCTTCTCGGCCGCGCAGGTCTGGTCATAGATCAGCACCGACACGCCCTTTATCTCCTGCAATTCGCGCTGCACCGCATCGAGATCGTCGCGATGATGGATGGTCATCCCCTCGGGAAAGACCTGCGATTTGGTATATTTGCCGGGTTCGTCGGTGACGAGCGCGATCCGCTGAACGCCTTCGGCGCGCACCTGGCGGGCGATCATGTCCACTGTCAGCCCGCCCTCATGCGGCTGGCCGCCGGTCATGGCGACGGCATCGTTGTAAAGGATCTTGTAGGTGATGTTCGTGCCCGCCGCGAGCGCGAAGCGAAGCGCCAGGATACCGGAATGATTGTAGGTGCCGTCGCCGAGGTTCTGGAAAATATGCTGGCGTTTCGAGAACGGCGCTTCGCCTACCCAGTTCGCGCCCTCGCCGCCCATGGCGGTGAAGCCGACGGTCTGGCGCTCCATCCACAGCGCCATGATATGGCAGCCGATGCCGCCCGAGGCGCGGGAGCCTTCCGGCACCACCGTCGACGTGTTGTGCGGACAGCCGGAGCAGTAATAGGGCGTGCGCCCGGCGATATCCTTGGTATCGGCAAGCATCGCCTGGAACTGCCGCAGCCGCGAGATCCGGTCGGCGATCTCGTCGGAATGGCCGATCACCTTCAGGATGCGCTCGCCCACGGCGATGGCGATATCGTTCGGGTCGAGCGCCCCCTTCACCGGGAACAGCCAGCCGCCGTGCTCGTCCTTCTTGCCGACCACCGTCGGCTGCATGGCGGTGCCGTAGAGGTCCTCCCGCACCTGCACCTCGATGAGCGAACGCTTCTCCTCCACCACGATGATGGTCTCGAGCCCGCGGGCGAAATCCTTGATATGCTCGAGATCGAGCGGCCATGGACAGGCGACCTTGAAAAGCCGGACGCCCAATTGCTGCGCGCGATGCTCGTCGATGCCGAGATCATCGAGTGCCTGGCGCACGTCGAGATAGCTCTTGCCCACGGTGATGATGCCGAGCTTGGCCTTGCGCCCGCCCGAATAGACGATGCGGTTGAGCTTGTTGGCCCGCACGAAAGCCGCGGCGGCACCCCGCTTGTATTCATGCAGCCGCGCTTCCTGCGCGAGAAAATCGAGTTCGTTGCGGATATTGAGGCCGCCGGGGGGCATGTCGAATTCCGGCATGACGATGTTGATGCGCCCGAGAGAGGCGTCGACCGAGGCCGTCGATTCGATATTGTCCTTCACGCATTTGAAGGCGGTCCATGTCCCCGCGAAACGCGACAGCGCTATGCCGTAGAGCCCGTAGTCGATGATCTCCTGGACACCTGCGGGATTGAGGATGGGGATCATGGTATCGACGAAGAGAAATTCCGTCTGATGGGCATTGGTGGAGGATTCGGCGGTGTGGTCGTCGCCCATCAGTGCCAGCACGCCGCCATGTTTGGCCGAGCCGGCCAGGTTGGCGTGGCGGAAAACGTCGCCGGAACGGTCGACGCCCGGCCCCTTGCCGTACCAGACGGAGAACACCCCGTCATATTTGCCCTCACCCGTGACATTGGCCTGCTGCGTGCCCCAGCAGGCAGTGGCGGCCAGCTCCTCGTTCAGCCCGGACTGGAACAGGATATTGGCCTGCTCCAGCTGCTGCCGCGCCCGCCAGAACTGCTGGTCGAGGCCACCCAGCGGCGATCCCCGGTAGCCGGAAACGAATCCTGCCGTATTCAATCCGGCAAGGCGGTCGCGCTCGCGCTGCATCAGGAGCATGCGGATGACCGCCTGCGGTCCCGACACGAAGATGCGTTCCCGCGTCAGGTCGTATTTGTCGTCCAGCGTGATGTCGTGCATGGTCATCGGCGTTCCTCCATGCCCGATGACCGGAACCCTGCGCGCCGGTCCGGGCGGCGCCGGCGGCACCTCCCAGATACCCTGTGCCGCCATCCATGAATATCAATGTTGGTGCGCCGGAGGCCCGCGTCAAACAAATTCGTTTGTGCGGCGCAATAGCGAAAGAACAGCCATTTTCCGGGCTTTTCAGGGTCAGTTTATGTCTTGGAAAGCCTCCCAAGCGCAATAGCATTACGCCTGCGCTTTGGCCGGATTTCCGGGATGATTCGGCCTTCAGCCCTGGAGGCTGTGTCCGCCGTCGACGGTGACGATCATTCCGGTCATATAGCGGCTCGCATCGGAGGCGAGCATCAGCACCGCGCCATCTATATCCTGCGCCTCGCCCAGCCTGCGCATTGGATTGCGCGCCTTGAGGAAACCGCCGGCCGGCCCTTCGAGCACCGTCTCGTTGAGCCGGGTCGGGAACCAGCCCGGCGCGATGGCATTGACGCGGATATTGTGGCATGCCCATTCCAGCGCGAGCGCCCGTGTCATCTGCGATACCGCCGCCTTCGACATGGCATAGGCGGCCGCACCCTTCTGCGGTCGCTCGGCCAGGATGCTGGTGGAATTGACGATCACTCCAGCGCAATCAGCCGCGATGAGGCGCCTGGCGGCCTCCTGCGCCACACAGAAGGCGCCGGCGACATTGACCTCGAAGACATGCGCGAGCATCTCCCGCGTGGTGTCGAGCGCGCGGGCCATCTGCGCCACACCGGCATTGTTGAAGACGACCGTCACCGTGCCGAGCCGCGCTTCGGCTTCGTCGAAGGCCCGCTTCACCTCCTCGGCATGGGTCACATCGGCGATGATGTCGATCACCTCACCGCAACCTTGCTCTCTGCTACGCTCCGGCGGGTGCGTGCGTGAAATCGAGATCACATTGGCGCCATGTCTGGAAAGCACTTCGACCATCCGCAATCCCAGACCGGAAGAACCACCCGTCACCGCAATGGTTTTTCCGGCCACGGAAAAAAGTGCTTCGTCGGTCATGGATAGTCACGCACCCTGAGATTTTCGATGATCAACTGGAGGATTCACGAATCCTTTCTTAGAGGCTGCAATGTATCGTGACAACTACGGGAGGCAGCAACATCCCCTATCATTCGGAGATTACCCGATTGCTTCCTGGCGGCCTGCATCGATACTGCGGGGCACATGGGCGCTAACGCTATAAACCTCCACATATCTCATGCCGTAGCGCAATAAGACGCAATAAAATCGTCTCGATCTAAAGTGTTATTGCTTATGAGGTTGAAGCAGTCCGCCTTCGCTGATATCGAAGCATCAAAATGGGTCGGCGAGACGGACGAACCTCTTGTCCGATCAAACCTATAAGGGAAATGCCGTCCGTCTGCTGGATACAGCTCTTGGGGAGGAAATCCATGACATTCCTGCTCGGCCTGTCTGGGCTGATCGACCGTGTCAACGAATTCATTGGCAGGAAGGTCGCCTGGCTCATTCTCGTGGCCGTTCTCGTCAGCGCCGTCAATGCGGTGGTGCGCAAGGCGTTCAACATGTCCTCCAATGCCTGGCTGGAGCTGCAATGGTATCTGTTCGGCGCAGCCTTCCTGCTCGCCGCCGCCTATACGCTGCAGCAGAACGAGCACATCCGCATCGATATCATCTACGGCAACCTCAAGCGCCGCACCCAGCACTGGATCGATCTGCTGGGCCATGTCTTCTTCCTGATGCCCTTCGTCATCCTGATGATCGTCTATTTCATTCCCTATGTCGGCCTCTCCTATCGTAGCGGCGAGATGTCCCCGAGCGCCGGCGGCCTGATCCTCTGGCCGGCCAAATCGCTGCTGCTCATCGGCTTCGTGCTGCTCGGCTTCCAGGGCATTTCCGAGATCATCAAGAAGATCGCCGTCATGCGTGGCGTCATCGATGATCCCAGTCCGCATCTGAGCAAGGAAGAAATCGCCGCACAGGAAGTCGTGCTTGCGGAGAACCGCGATGATTGAGCTCATTGCCCAGAACCTCGCGCCGATCATGTTCGCCTTCCTGGTGATCTTCCTGCTGATCGGCTATCCCGTCGCCTTTGCACTTGCCGCCAACGGCCTGCTCTTCTTCTTCATCGGCGTGGAACTGGCACCGTTCTCGAACGGCTCCATCACCCTTTCATGGCCGCTGCTCTACGCATTGCCTGAACGCTTCTGGGGAACGATGTCCAACGAGACCATGCTGGCCATTCCGTTCTTCACCTTTATGGGCATCATTCTCGAGCGCTCCGGCATGGCCGAGGATCTGCTCGACACGGTCGGGCAACTGTTCGGTCCCATCCGCGGCGGGCTCGCCTATGCGGTCATCATCGTCGGCGCGCTGCTGGCCGCCACGACGGGCGTCGTCGCCGCCTCGGTCATCGCCATGGGGCTGATCTCGCTGCCCATCATGCTGCGCTACGGCTATGACAGACGGGTCGCCACCGGCGTCATCGCCGCATCGGGGACATTGGCGCAGATCATACCGCCATCGCTGGTGCTGATCATTCTGGCCGACCAGCTCGGACGCTCCGTCGGCGATATGTATCACGGCGCACTCATCCCCGGCCTGGTGCTCACCGGGCTTTATCTCGGCTACGTTGCCCTTGTGTCGATCTTCTTCCCGAAATCCATGCCCGCCCTGCCCAAAGAGGCGCGCACGCTGGGATCGGGCATCGCATCGCTGCTGGCGGCATTTGTCGTCACGGGCGCCATTACCTATGGCGCCCATATCCTGCTCACCGGGCGCGGCGTGGCCAACGCCGGGGTATGGGCCGCCACGCTCGGCATTGTCGTGATCTATGCGGCAACGCTCCTGGACAGGGCTTTAAAGCTCGGCCTGATGTCGCGGCTGGCCCAGCAGGTCATCATCGTTCTGATCCCGCCGCTGGCGCTGATCTTTCTCGTGCTCGGCACCATCTTCCTCGGCATCGCCACGCCGACCGAGGGTGGCGCCATGGGCGCGGTCGGCGCGCTGCTGATGGCCGCATCGAAGCGCCGCCTCAACATGGATGTGATGAACCAGGCACTTGCCGCCACCACGCGGCTTTCCGCCTTCGTCATGTTCATCCTGCTCGGTGCACGCGTCTTCTCGCTCACCTTCTACGGCGTCAACGGCCACCTGTGGGTCGAGCATCTCCTGGTCTCGTTGCCTGGCGGCGAAACCGGCTTCCTGATCGCAGTCAACGTCCTGGTCTTCATCCTGGCGTTCTTTCTCGATTTCTTCGAGCTCGCCTTCATCATCGTGCCGCTTCTCGCACCGGCTGCCGACAAGCTCGGCATCGACCTGATCTGGTTCGGCGTGCTGCTCGGCATCAACATGCAGACGAGCTTCATGCACCCGCCCTTCGGTTTCGCCCTGTTCTATCTCAGGTCGGTTGCAGCCAGGGTACCCTATCTCGACAAGATCACCGGCAAGCGGATAGAACCCGTCAAGACCAGCCAGATCTATTGGGGAGCGGTACCTTTCGTCTTTATCCAGATCATCATGGTCGCGCTCACCATCATGTTCCCGCAGATGGTCATGCATTATAAAGGGCCGGTGGTCGATCCGAGCTCGATCGAAATCCAGATACCGGGAATGCCGGGTCTCGGTGGAGGCGGCCTTGGCCTGCCGCCGCTCGGCGGCCAGGACGGCGGCAATTCCGGTGGCGAACTGGGTCTTCCCCCACTTGCACCGCTCGGCGCACCGGACACGCAGCCGGCCACTCCGCCGCAGCCCGCAAATCCTGCCGGGCCCGCGCAGCCGGACCTGAGCCAACCGCCGAAGTTCGATTGACGGGTGCAAAGAAAAGCCCCGGCGCATTGCTGCACCGGGGCCGTTAACGGGACGAATGCGACAGCTTAAAGCTTGTTGTTGCGCTGCTGCACCATCATGAACGTATCGAAATTGTATTCCGCGATCTGCGCATAGAGGAAGTGTTCGTTTCTGAACGCCTTGATCGATTCCCAGATCTTCTTGAATTCGGCATTGTTGGCCATGATCTCGTCATAGACCTGGTTGGTCGCTCCGAAACACGCACCCAGGATCTCCTGGCTGAAAGGACGCAGCTTGGCGCCCGATGCCACCAGCCGCTTGATGGCGCCCGGATTGAGATAATCATATTTCTGGAGCATGTTTGCATCGGTCGCCTGCGCGGCAGTCCGCACCAGTGACTTGTAGTTCTCCGGCAACTCGTCGAACTTGGCCTTGTTGAACATGAGATGGACGGTCGGGCCGCCTTCCCACCAGCCGGGATAGTAGTAATAGGGCGCGACCTTCTGGAAGCCGAGCTTTTCGTCGTCATAGGGGCCGACCCATTCGGCGGCGTCGATGGTACCCTTCTCCAGCGCCGGGTAGACGTCGCCGCCCGCGAGCTGCTGCGGCACGACGCCGAGCTTTTCGAGGATCTTGCCCGCAAAGCCGCCAACACGCATCTTGAGGCCCTTCAGGTCCTCGACCGTATTGATCTCCTTGCGGAACCAGCCGCCCATCTGCACGCCGGTATTGCCCGCCGGCAGCACATGCAGCCCCTGCTTGTGGAAGAACTCATTCACCAGGTCGATGCCGCCGCCATGATATTGCCAGGCATTGCGGCCCCGCGCGTTGAGCGCAAATGGAACGTCGGAAGCAAGCGCCCAGGTGGGGTCCTTGCCCCAATAATAATAGGCGACGGTGTGGCAGAGCTCGACCGTGCCGGCAGCGGCGGCGTCCGCCGCCTGCAGACCGGGAACGATTTCGCCGGCAGCGAACACCTGGATCTGGAAATTGCCGCCCGTGGCTTCGGATATATGCTTGGCAAAGACCTCGGCCCCGCCGTAGATCGTGTCGAGCGACTTTGGAAATGACGACGTGCAGCGCCAGGTGATTTTTGGATTCGATTGCGCGATGGCCGGTGCGGCCAATGTCGACGCGGCCGCAGCCCCCGCGCCCATCAAGCCAGCATTCTTTATGAATGAACGGCGGTCCATATATTTCCTCCCGATTTCTTCTCAAATACGATCACCGATGCCGGACATGGGTGATTGTATTGCCCCCTTCCGACCATCGGCGCCTAACATACATGCTCGCATTGCGCTGTCCACATTTGCTGGCGCAATATCATACTTTCGTGCTAGACGGGATCGCTTTCAGCGCCATTGGAAAAATGCTGTGGGCATCTTAAGTTAAGGGAATTCCATCAACGTCTGCCTGCGGGCGGATTTCGGAAAAACCGCAATGTCGCACCCGTCGAAACCCCTTGTCGCCGTCACCTCCGATGTGCGTGTTTTCGAAAACTACACCTGGCATGCCGCGCCGGAGCAATATCTCACGGCGGCGATAGAGGGAGCGGAAGTCACACCGCTGATCGTGCCGTCCTATGGCGCCGCACTCGACCTCGATGCCATCCTCGCTTCCGTCGATGGCGTGCTGGTGACCGGCTCGAAATCGAATGTGCATCCCGCGCTCTATGGCGCGGAGCCGAGCGAGGCGCATGAGCCTTTCGACCCGGCCCGCGATGCCACGTCACTGCCGCTCATCCGCCGCGCCATCGAGCTCGGCGTGCCGCTTCTCGCCATCTGCCGCGGGATCCAGGAGCTCAATGTCGCGCTCGGCGGCACGCTTGCCACCGAGATCCAGGAACTGGCCGGCCGCATCGACCACCGCGCGCCTGATGCCGACAGTCAGGCGGAACGCTTCGCGATCCGTCATCCGGTGCGTATAAAGCCCGGCTCCTGCCTGGCATCCATTATGGAAGCGGGCAGCATTCAGGTGAATTCGGTCCACCGGCAGGCGATCGACAGACCTGCCCCGCGCCTTGAGATCGAAGCGACGGCGGAGGACGGCACCATCGAAGCCGTGTCTGTGAAGGATGCCAAGGGCTTTGCCGTCGGCGTGCAGTGGCATCCCGAATATTGGGTCCGCACCGACAGCCCGTCACGCAAGGTCTTTGCAGCCTTCGGCGATGCCGTGCGCGCGCACAAGGCGGCGCGTGCCCATCTGGCCGCTGCCGAATAAGCTAATTCGCCGCCAAATCATCGGCAGCGAGTGTCGACATGGACAACAGCACCTCGCCGGGGCTGACCGATTCATATTGCAGGCCGTCACCCTCGGCAAATTCCACCACAGCACTGCCCTGCCGGTCGGCAAAGACAACGCTGCCATCCGGATGACGCTGCCACATCACCGCTTGCAGCAGGCGGGGATAAACAGCGAGGCAATCTGCCTCGACGCGGAGCGCGCCTCCTTCCGCGGCAGCGTATCTTGCCGCATGAGCAAGGCAGCTTCTTTCCTCGCCTGCCGAGGCAAGCACGAAAGTTTCAGGTTTCAGCGAACGGATGCTGTCCTTTCGGCGCACTTCAAATGGTGTTTCCTCCGGTGCAATCGCCACGGTCGTCAGCGGATCGACACCCACCTCGGCAACAGCCTCGCGTGAGGAAAACAAGCCGGACTGCCCCACGCCGGCAGCAAGAAGCACGACGAGCAGACCGCCCAGAACAATATTCCGATTTGTCATGGCTTTCACCATCCTTTCCGTGACTGGATCAGGACCGGCAACCCGGAAAGGATGGTAAAGAAACGTGGTAAACGCCGCGTTAAGCCGGCTTCTCAAGCATGGCGCTTGACGTTGACCGTCTCCGGCACGGGCGTCAGTGGCGCACCGTCCTTGAACCAGGCAATGAGATTGTCCACCACGAGATCCGCCATAGCGCGCCGCGTCGCCTGCGAGGCGGAGCCGACATGCGGCAAGAGCGTGGCGTTCGGCAGGTCGATCAGCGCCTGCGGCACATGCGGCTCGTCGGCGAACACGTCGAGGCCGGCGGCGGCAATGGTGCCGCTGCCGAGCGCCTCGATCAGCGCGTCCTCGTCGACGACGCTGCCGCGCCCGATATTGATGAGAACACCGTCGGGCCCGAGCGCCCGCAAGACTTCCGCATTGATGGCCTTTTCCGTCCCCGCCCCGCCGGGCGCGACCACGATGAGCGTATCGACGGCCTCCGCCAGCCCCAGCAGCGTGGGATAATAGTCATAAGCGACATCGTCAGCCTTGCGGCGATTGTGATAGGCGATGGGCAGTCCGAAAGCCTCGACCCGCCGCGCGACGGCCTTGCCGATCCGCCCGAGCCCGAAGATCCCGACGCGGCGGCCGCGCAGCGACAATTTCGTCAGGGGATAATTGCCCTGGCCTTCCCATTTTCCCTCGCGCAACCAGGCCTGCGCCTGCGGCAGCTCCCTCACCGTGTCGATCAGCAGGCCCAACGTCGTGTCGGCCACTTCCTCCGTCAGCACATCAGGCGTGTTCGTGACCATCACGCCAGCGGATTCGGCATAAACGGCATCGACCTTGTCGTAGCCGACACCGAAATTGGCGACGATTTCCAGATTGGGCAGCGCATCGATGAAGGGACCGTCGATCACGGCGCTGGTGGCAATGCCACGCACACGCGCCGCGAGATCGGATGTGACCAATGCCGGATCGCCCTCGCTGAGCTTCTCCATCCTGAACGTCTTGCCGATACGCTCGACGGCATGCGGATGAAGGGCCCCCACCACAAGGACAGTCGTTTCATGCGTTCCGGTCATGATGGTCCAATTCCTCCTGATTTTGAGCATGATCCCGATAAAATTGCAGCTTTTTCGGAGAAGATCATGCGGATAAAAATAAGTTTTACCGATTCCTGGGTTTGGAAGTCGATTGCCGGATGCGCAACTCCGGCTTGATGAGTTCCTGGCGCGGCGGCGCGCCGACACCGTTCAGCTGGTCGAGCAGTGCCCGCGCGGCCCGCAATCCGACCTCGCGCTGGCCGTTCCAGACGGTGGTCAGCGCAGGAGTGGCGATCGCCGCCTCTTCGAGATCGTCATAGCCGGTCACCGAAATATCCTCGCCCGGCACCAGGCCCGCCCGCGCAATACCGTTCATGAGGCCGATCGCCGTCAGGTCGTTCCAGCAGACGGCCGCCGTCGGCCTGTCGATCAGCGCCAGAAACTGCGGCGCCACCTCGAATCCTGCCTGCTTGGTGCGCGGACCGGGAATGCGCCACTCGGGCTTGACCGGCAGCCCCGCCTTTTCCATCGCCACCACATAGCCGTGATAGCGGTCGCGGCCGGTGGAGGTCTGGTCCGTACCGCCGACCATGGCGATGCGCGTATGCCCGAGCGAGATCAGATGGTTGGTGGCAAGGCCGATACCGTAGGAATCGTCGCCGCGAAACACCGGGACATTGGCCCCTTCGACCGTGCGGGCGATCAGCACCACCGGCAACCCGTTATCCTCCGCCAGCTGGATGTCGGCGGCGGGCGTGCCGATGGCAGGCGACATGATCACCCCATCGGCGCCCAGTTGCAGCAGCGTGTCGATGAAAGTGCGCTGCTTTTCCAGCTGGTCGTAATGGTTGGAAAGGATGAAGGTCTGTCGCGACCGGTCGAGTTCCGATTCGATCGACCGCAGTATCTCGGCGAAGAACGGGTTCATGATGTCGTGCACCACGACGCCGACGATCCCCGAGCGCGATGTTCTGAGGCTGGCTGCGCGGCGGTTATAGATATAACCGATGGCGCGGGCATGCTCCTTGATCTTCTCGCGGGTCTGGTCGGCCACCAGGGGACTGTCGCGCAAAGCCAGCGAAACCGTCGCGGTCGAAACACCCAGCGCATCCGCTATGGTCGAAAGCTTGATCTTCTGGGCCAACGCGCCTTCCCGCACCTCATCAGAACCGATTGAACAAATCGGTTGAATTATGATGCGGGATTTATGCCACCCCGGTTGGGGAATTGAAAGATTTTTTGCTGAAAGCTGGCCGGCAGTCGGGCGCTACTCGGCATATTCTTCCTCGGGCACCTCGTCCGGTTCATCCGAGCGGACCACATCGCGCACCGACAGATTGGCCTCAAGCCGGTTAAGGAGTTTCAGGAGCGTCTTGCGCTCCTTCTTGTCGAGCCCGCGCAGTGCGTCCTTCTCCGTCTTGCGGATCGACTTCTCGATGGTCTTGATCACCTCGCGCCCGCTATCGGTGAGGAAGACATGCGCCTGCCGCTGATCCTTCTCCGATGCCTGTTTCGTCACAAAGCCCTGCGACTGCAGGCGGGCAATGGTCTTGGTGACGGTCGGAGGCCGCACGCCGAGGCGCTGCGCAAGGATACCGGGCGGCAGCCCGTCTTCCGCGGCCAATTGCAGCATGATGGCATCCTGCCCGGCATAGAGCCCATGCTCCAGAAGCCGCGTCGCAAGCGAGGTGCGTCCCAGCCTTGCTGCCGATTGCAGCCGATACAGGATGGCCGGCTTGCGTTCCTTGGTCATACGAGTTCCCTCTAGGCCTTTGTTGAATAATAAGTCGGCTTTCCCCTCAGGGCAAATACTTCCGGACAGGACGATCGTTCCGTCCTTGCCCGCCCATGCCCGCTTCGTTACGCTGGCTTAGGAATGTTACAGGAGAATAACATGCGGCTTTGGATAGCGCCTCTGCCGGCAGGCTCAAGGTCGGAGACAGCGCGATGAGCGACAATAGAACCATCGCCGTCCTGCCGCTCGGCGCTCATGAGCAGCACGGACCCCATCTCCCGTTCGAGACCGATACCATCATTGCCGAGGGCATCGCCGCCCGCACCGCCGCAGCACTCCCGCCCGGTCTCGCTGTCCGGTTCCTGCCCGTCGAGCCGGTCGGCTATTCCATCGAGCACATGGACAGGGAGGGCACCCGGAGCCTGGGCTTCGACGAAGCGGTGAACCGCTGGATCGGCATCGGCCGGGATCTTCATGCCGGCGGCGTCCGCAAGTTCATCATGCTGAACGCCCATGGAGGCAATGCGCCGCTGATGACCATCGTCGCCACCGAACTGCGCGTACGCCTTGGCATGCTCGCCGTCGCCACGAGCTGGACGCGCTTCGGATTGCCGGATGGCCTGATTTCGCCGGAGGAGAAAGCGCTCGATATCCATGGCGGCTTCATCGAAACCTCGGTGATGCTGGCGCTCCGCCCTGATCTGGTCGATATGGCAAAGGCGCGCGATTTCCCCAACGCGCAAAGCGGGTTCACCAGGGATTTCCGCCATCTGCGCGCCTACGGTCCCCATGCCTTCGGCTGGAAGATGCACGACCTCAACGCTGACGGGGTGGCGGGGAACGCCGCCCGCGCCAGCGCCGAAGCCGGGGAAGAGCTGATCGATCACGCGGTCGAGGGTTTCATCGAACTTCTCGACGATGTCGACCGCTTTGATCTCAAGCTTTTCCACGGCTAGCCTCGATCGGGCGAGCTTTATTCGGCGTGTTCGTATGCGCCGCGATCGATCGTGCTGCCGATGACACGCGGATTCCACTCGATATCGCGTGTGCCGACCGCCGGAACGCCGAGTCCGGCATCGAAACGGCCGCTGTTGAGACCGGGGGAACCGGCCTTCAGATGGAGATTCCAGCTCGCCTCATCCACGAAGTCCGGATCGGCGACGATGCTGGTGTTGCTGTCGCCGCTGGCCAGCTTGAAGGCGGCAAAATTGTTCGGCGAGCTGCCGTCGTTATAGTAGTTGGTATTGATCCAGAACCATCGGGTCTGGGCCGCCCCCAGGATCGTGTAGTAGATATTGTTCCCGAGCGTGACGGAGCTGGAATCGGCCGGGGAAAACTTCGTGATCGCGTAGCCTTTCTCGCTGGCAAAGAGGATGTTGTTCTCAAAGACGACATTTCGAGCGTTGAAAGAAACCTGCAATTCGCCCGAGTTGATGCCCTCCACATCGGCAAGATTGTTCCGGAGCAGGGTGTTGTTGACGATCACGGCATTTTCCAGACCACCCGAAGCGGTCGCGCTATACCCGCCCACGAGAATGCCGGCCCCCTGATTGTAGCGGACGACGTTGTTGCGGACGGTTATGTTGCTCGTGTTCCTGCCGGGATGCTCGCTCAGAAGCCAGATCCCCCCGTCGGAGGAGTCGGCGCTGTTGCCTTCGATGGTGATGTCCCGGCCGCCATCCACATAGATTGCGATTGCCGCGGCTGTGAAGGTCAGCGCCTGGTTGTTGGCGGTCGACAGGCTGTAGACATTGTTCCAGGCGATCCAGCCTTGACGGGACTGGGCATCGGGCTGGCTCTCCGTGTAATATCCGGATGCGTCAATGCCGATGAAATTGTTGTCGTGGACGAGGTTGCGCGTGACCTGGAAGTCCTCGACATTGCCGGTAACGGTCAGGGACTCGCTCGTGCCGGTTTTCAGTGCATGGAGCTCATTCCCATCGATGATGACATTGCGCAGCGGCGCGGCTTCCGTGCCCTCGACAAGGATGCCGGATGCATCCGCATTGCCGTTGGCCGGCAGATTGTTCGCCTCGATGTGGTGGATATCGTTGTTCCGGATTTCGATCCGCTCTCCACTCCCCTGCACGATGACGCCGGCCGGGATGAATTCGGTGTTGGACAGGTAATTGCGCAGCTCAAAGCCTTTTACCCTGACATAGCTGGCATGGTAGACATTGATCAGGCCGCGCATGCCGTAAGGCTCCGTCACCAGTCCGGCACCGTCGAGAATGGCATCCTCGCCGGGATATTCCGTCAGCGTGATGTAACCCTCGTCGGCAGAACCGGATTTCGTGATTATGACGGTTTCGTTGTAGACACCGCCGCGCACGAGGATGGTATCGCCAGCCTCCACATGATCGACGGCATATTGGACGGTGCGCCAGGGAGCCTGCTCGCTGCCCGCATTGCTGTTTGACCCCGTCGTCGCGACATAGAAGGTGTTGCCGGGACGCGTATATATGTCCGTGCAGACCTTGACATTGGCGACCTCGGTCTGATCCTCCACGGAAACCGCCGTGACGGTAGCCCCCACGCCGTCCTCCATGTTGGCGGGCGCTGTATATAGTCCGCCCTGGGTGATCGTTCCCATCTCGGGCGCTCCGCCCTTGACACCGTCGACCATCCAGATGACGGCGTTATTCGTCGCATCCGTCACCGTCGCCTGGAACTGCTTCGTCTCATTCGGCTCCATTATCTGGCAATCGGGGAAGATGCTGACAGTCACCGCCCCCGCCTGATAGGCCGGAAGGCAAAGGGCGAAAGCGGCGCCGGCGGCCGCCCACCTCATTTTGTATCGGCTTGAATGCTCGAAAAACATGAAATTCCCTTCTGAACCTGAATCATCGATGTGCTCCTCGAACGAGGACGCCACGAACGGAAGGTAGATGGGTTCCGGCAGGCGGGGATAACTTGACTTCGCTTCCCCGGAAACCTCGGTCATTGGGGCAGTGCCGCGCCATTTTATCCCCACCCTGGCAGCCTCCATGGCGCGAACGTGATGAGGCGGAATGTAATATTATAGCATTGCGTATGGCATTCACGCCGGCCTTCCCTTATATGAAACGTCCAATCCGAGGCACCGGCATCACGGCCCGAGCGGGTCGGGCGCCGCAACTCCATGAGGCACGAGAATGAGCCAAGCCCAAGCAACCGCAGCAGAATCCGCCCCAGACGCCTCAACGCAGGCTCAAATCCCCGTCACGGTCCTGACCGGCTATCTCGGCTCCGGCAAAACGACGCTTCTCAACCGCATCCTCACCGAGAACCACGGCAAGCGCTATGCGGTCATCGTCAACGAATTCGGCGAGATCGGCATCGACAACGACCTGATCGTCGAGTCGGACGAAGAAATCTACGAGATGAACAATGGCTGCATCTGCTGCACCGTGCGCGGCGATCTGATCCGCGTCGTGGAGGGCCTGATGCGCCGCCCCGGCCGCTTCGACGCCATCATCGTGGAGACGACCGGCCTTGCCGATCCCGTGCCCGTCGCCCAGACCTTCTTCATGGATGACGATGTCCGCGCCAAGACCGCGCTCGACGCCGTCGTCGCGCTGGTCGATGCCAAGCACCTGCCGCTCCGCCTGAAGGACAGCCGCGAGGCGGAAGACCAGATCGCCTTCGCCGATGTGGTTCTTTTGAACAAGACCGATCTGGTGACGCCCGAGGAAGCCGACGCGGTGGAAGCGACCATCCGCGCCATCAACCCTTATGCCACGATCTACCGCACTGAGCGCGCCAGCATCCCGCTCGACAGAGTTCTCGACCGCGGCGCCTTCGATTTGAAGCGCGCATTGGAGAATGATCCTCATTTCCTCGATCATGATCACCCCGATCATGTCTGCGGCCCGGATTGCGACCATGATCACCACCATCATCACGGGCACGATCACCATCACCACCATGATCATCACGATCATGATCATGATCATGGTCACCATCATCACGACCATGCCTCGCCGATCCATGACGTGACCGTCACCTCCGTCTCGCTGCGCACCGGCGAGGTGGATCCGGCGAAGTTCTTCCCCTGGGTGCAAAAGGTCACGCAGGAACAGGGGCCGAACATCCTTCGCCTCAAGGGCATCATCGCCTTCAAGGACGACCCGGACCGTTATGTGGTGCAGGGCGTCCACATGATCATCGAAGGCGACCACCAGCGTGCCTGGAAGGAAGGCGAGAAGCGCGAAAGCCGCTTGGTCTTCATCGGGCGCGAGCTCGACCATGATGCGCTGAAAGCCGGCTTCGAGAACTGCAAGTAACACATGCCGACAGTAGCCCCGCTTGACCTGACCGGCCATTGCGTCACCACGCGCTTTGTCTCCGGTATCCCCTTCTACGCGCTTGCCGATGGCACGATCCACCGCCTCGATAACGGCCACAAGGTGACGGAAGCCCATGACGGGCTTCTGTGCGCCATGCGCGCCCTCGACGGAAAATCGCTCCTGACCGGGGGCGAAGATGGCCGTATCTGCCGTACCGGAATGAACGGCGACGTGGAGGAACTGTCCTCTTTCCCGCGCAAATGGATGACCTCCGTCGCCTCCGGGCCGCAGGGCGCGGTCGCCTTCGCCTCCGGCCGCAGCGCCTGGGTGCGCGAAGCGAATGGCAAGGTGAGGGAATTCCAGCACCCGCGCAGCGCCGAAGGCATCGCCTTCGCGCCCAAGGGAATGCGGCTCGCTGTCGCCCGCTACAATGGCGTGACGCTGCACTGGGCCGCGACGGAGGGTAAGCCCGTGGAGCTCGAATGGAAGGGCGCTCATATCGGCGCGACATTTTCGCCC
This sequence comes from Mesorhizobium sp. RMAD-H1, assembly GCF_014191375.1. Lineage (GTDB taxonomy): Bacteria > Pseudomonadota > Alphaproteobacteria > Rhizobiales > Rhizobiaceae > Paramesorhizobium. Next base: position 51,558 of record NZ_JACHWN010000009.1, on the reverse strand, counting down.
GATGGCCGCTTCCTCGTCACAGCGATGCAGGAGAACGCCCTGCATGGCTGGCGGCTGGATGATAACAAGCACATGCGCATGACCGGCTATCCCACCAAGGTCAAGGACTGGTCGTGGAGCGCCAAGGGCAAATGGCTTGCCACGTCAGGCGCGCCGGCCGCGGTCGTCTGGCCGTTTTCCGGCAAGGACGGTCCGATGGGCAAGGCTCCGATGGAGCTCGGGTTCCGCGGCGACAGCATGGTCACCGCCGTCGCCTGCCACCCGGTGGAGGACATCGCCGCCATCGGCTATTCGGACGGCATGATCCTCGTCGTCCGCTTCGCCGACCAGAAGGAGGTTCTTCTGCGTCGCCCCGGCAAGGGCGCGATCACCTCGATGGACTGGGACGAAACCGGCCGCCGCCTTGCCTTCGGCTCGCAGGCCGGCGATTGCGGCGTGGTGGATATTTCCGCCTGACGGGACTGCCCGCAGGCGCGGTTTCAAGACATTAATCGAAATGCACGGCGGTCGTGTTGGCTCCGCACAAGAGGACCGCTACGTGCTCCTCCGGCCTTGGCGCATATTTTCCGGACAGAAGCGCCGCGAAAGCCGTGGCCCCTCCCGGTTCCGTGACCACCCGAAGCCGGTCCCAGAGCATTTTCTGGGCGGACCGAATCTCGTCGTCGGAGACAAGGATGGGGCGTTCGGCGAAGGCCTGCGCGATCGGGAACATGAGTTCACCGACGCGCTTCGGCGCGAGCGAATCCGCGGCAATGCCTTCCGCCGGCGCATCGACCGGGCACCCGGCCTCAAGCGCCCGCCACAGCGTCGGCGACCCCTCGGGCTCGACGGCCACGACTTTGACGCGCCCGCGAAACCAGGCGGCTATCCCGCCGATCAGTCCGCCGCCACCGACGGCCACCAGCAGCGTATCGATACCGGGAATATCCGCCTCGATCTCGCAGCCGATGGTTCCCTGCCCCGATAACGTCTCCGCCTGATCATAGGCATGGACGGCCATGGCGTCCCTTTCCCCAACGAATTGAAGGCTGGCGGCAAGCGCATCGGCATAGCGTTCGCCGGCAATGACGAGATCCGCCCCGTAGCCGCGAATGCGTTCGACCTTGGCCGGCGAGGTGACGCTCGGCACGAAGATCGTTGCCGGGATGCCGAGCCGCATGGCCGCATAGGCCACCGCCGCGCCATGATTGCCCCCGGAAGCCGCAACCACGCCCGCCTTCGGGACCGGCCGGCTCAAAAGATTGGCAAAGGCCCCGCGCGCCTTGAACGAACCGGAATGCTGCAGATATTCGAGCTTGAAATCCACACGGCCCGGCCTGAGACCGAAATCCGCCGTATCCGCACGCAGGACCGGCGTGTGCCTGATATGCGGGCGGATCAGCCGCTCCGTTTCACTGATGCGTTCGGGCGTGATCGGTGTATCGGGAAACATGACGGCTCCACTGGATTGACAAAGAATTTGTTACTTAGCAAAGTGACGAAATGCAAGAGGTCGATCTCATCAAGGCATTGGCTAATGAACGCCGCCTCACCATTCTCCGCTGGCTGAAGGAGCCGCTGGCGCATTTCCAGCCGCAGGTGGACGGTGACCTGGTGGAGGATGGCGTTTGCGCCGTTCTCATCGCCGAGAAGCTGGGTATCAGCCAGGCGACGCTCAGCGAACATATGCGCATTCTCGTCCATGCCGGGCTGGTGCGGCCGAAGCGCATCAAGCAATGGATTTTCTATAAGCGCGACGAGGAACGGATGGCGGCGCTCGCCACGATCGTTTCCAGCCTCTGAGCGATTCAGAATCCATTGCTTTCGTTCCTGATTTGTTCTTAAATCGGGAGCATGCAACTGCATCTGCCCCTGGAGACGCCCCAGCCCGTCGTGGCTGTTCATCGTCGGCTCAGACAGACTTTCGGACGGCGGCCGGAAGCGCCGCGGCTCGATCCGGCGAGCCAGCTCATCCACGGCATGTTGAGCGTGCGCACGCGCGGCGAAACTTCGCGCAAGGTCTTTCTGCGTCTGCGGCAGCGTTTTCCCGAATGGCAGGGATTGGAGCAGGCGTCCTTCGAGACGATGTGGGAACTGATCGGCGAAATCACCCTGGCAGAGAAATACGCCCTCCATATCCCGCGGGCGGTGCAGAATATCATCAGCCTGAGAGGCGCCTTCGATCTCGGCTTCCTGTGGGATTGGCCGGTCGATTCCGCCCTGCAATGGCTGGAGCGCCTGCCGGGCGTCGGCGTCAAGATCGCCGCCGCTACCTTGAATTTCAGCACATTGCAGAAACGCGTTCTCGTGGTCGACACCCACCATCTGCGCATCGCCAGGCGGCTGAAGTTTGTCGGACCGCTGGCGTCGATCGAAGACGCTTCTTCCCTTCTCGAGCGCCAACTTCCCGCCGATTGGGACGCCGGTGCCTTCGAAGAGCATCATTGGCTGATGAAGCGGCTGGGGCAGAGCTTCTGTACAGCCCGCGGCCCCGCATGCGGGCAATGCCCGCTCGGGGATCTGTGCGCTTACAGCACCATGCGCCCTTTGAAGCACACGGTGCTGTAGCCTTGGTCTGCTGATCAGGCTTTCCGAAAGCCGCTTCCGGTTCGGGCCGGCGGCATCAGGCCAATGCGGGATAATCGATATAGCCCTTGGCGCCGCCGCCATAGAAAGTGGTCGTGTCGGGCGCGTTGAGCTCAGCCTCTTCCTTGAAGCGGCGCACCAGATCCGGATTGGCAATGAACGGCTTGCCGAAGGCAACGAGATCCGCACGACCTTTCGCGACCGCCTCTTCCGCCAGCTTGCGATCATAGCCATTGTTGACGATCCACGCGCCCGTGCCGCCCGCATTGCGGTAGGCCGCCTTGAAGGCCGCGTAGTCGAACGGCTTGTCGCCCTGGCTGTAGTCGCGCTCGCCGCCGGTCGCGCCCTCGATCACATGCACGAAGGCGAGGCCATAAGCGCCCAATTTGCCGGCCACATAATCGAACAGCGGCTGCGGCTCGGGATCGGAAATGTCATTGGCCGGGGTCACCGGCGAAAGGCGGATGCCGACGCGCCCGCCGCCGATTTCCTTCGTCACCGCATCCACCACTTCGAGAAGGAGCCGCGCCCGGTTCTCGATCGAGCCGCCATATGCGTCGGTACGGTGGTTGGTGCCCGAGCGCATGAACTGATCGAGCAGATAGCCATTGGCGGCATGGATTTCCACACCGTCGAAACCGGCCTCATCCACAGCCGCCCGCGCGGCGCGGCGGTAATCCTCGATGATCCCGGGCAGTTCGCTCGCCTCCAGCGCGCGTGGCTCGGATGTTTCCATGAACGAGCCGTTGCCATCCGCATCGATGATATAGGTACGCGTCTTCGCCCGGATCGCCGAGGGCGCGACCGGCGCGGCCCCGCCGGGCTGCAATGACGTGTGCGACACGCGCCCCACATGCCAGATCTGCGCGACGATCTTGCCGCCCTCTGCATGCACCGCGTCGGTCACCTTCCGCCATGCGGCCAGCTGCTCCGCCCCATAAAGGCCCGGAACGTCGGCATAACCCTGCCCCTGCTGGGAAATGGCCGTTCCCTCGGAGATGATCAGCCCTGCCGTGGCGCGCTGCGTGTAATAGGTGATGGCCAGCTCGGTCGGCGTCGCATTGGGCGAGCGGTTACGCGTGAGCGGCGCCATGGCGATGCGGTTGGCGAGTTCCAGATTGCCGGCCTTTATGGGATCGAAGAGTGTGGTCATTGATGCACGCCTTTCATCGGAAGATTTTGGGAGGACTTCAGAGATCGGAAAGGGATTTGAGAAAAGCCGCTATGGTTTCCTCATTGCGCTTGTAGAAAATCCATTGCCCGACGCGCCGCGAGGTTACGAGTTCCGCCCGGGAAAGCGTCGCCAGATGCGCCGACACCGCCGATTGCGACAAGCCGCAATTGCGCTCGATCCCGCTGGCGCACACGCCCATCTCGAACGGGTGCTCCTGGGTAAAGTGCTTCTCCGGCTCCTTCAGCCAGTTCAACATGTCGATCCGGGTCGGATGCGCCAGCGCTTTCAGGATTTCGTCGCGGTTCATGATCCCCCTCGGTATATCGGGATAAGGCGATATATAGATCGTGTTCTATCGATATGCATGACGGAGGGTGTTCACGTCTCCGTGATCTGGCATCGGCTGTGGAATGCCCCTCACCCTTACCCTCTCCCCGCGCGCGGGGAGAGGGGGACACAAGCGTTTTCGCCTTCCCTTTCAGCTAGGTGCAGGGGAGAAGGAAGGGATGCAGCGCCAATGTCCCCCTCTCCCCGTACTTTACGGGGAGAGGGTAAGGGTGAGGGGCAGCGCCAACGTCTTTCCTGTGGAACACGCCTTGCCTTCTTTGCGCCCTTCCACTGTCCGACTATGGTTGCCTCCCTTTATCAGCACGAGATTGACATGGCAGAAGATATCCGTCGCCTCGCCCCGCTCATCGCAGCCGAAATCAATGCGCGCCCCGACCAGGCCGCCGCGGCGATTACGCTCCTCGACGAGGGCGCGACCGTTCCCTTCGTCGCCCGCTACCGCAAGGAGGCGACGGGCGGCCTTGACGATACGCAGCTGCGCCTGCTTTCCGAGCGCCTCGCCTATTTGCGCGAGCTGGAAGCCCGGCGCGCCACCATCCTCGATTCGATCCGCTCGCAAGGCAAGCTGACGCCGGAGCTGGAAGGCAAGATCGCCGCCGTCGTCACCAAGGCGGAGTTGGAAGACATCTACCTGCCCTATAAACCGAAGCGCCGCACCCGCGCCGAAATCGCGCGCGAGCGCGGGCTGGGGCCACTCGCCGAAGCCATCCTCAACGACCGCGAGCGCGTGCCCGCCGAACTGGCGCAATCCTACATCACCGCTGACGTGCCCGATGTGAAGACGGCGCTGGAAGGCGCGCGCGACATCATCGCCGAAGGCATGGCCGAGAATGCCGATCTCCTCGGCCGCCTGCGCAACCATATGAAGGACCGCGCCTTTTTGCGCTCGCGTGTCGTGGACGGCAAGCAGGAGGCGGGCGCGAAATTCTCCGATTATTTCGACCATGCGGAGCGCTGGGCCACCGTCGCCGGCCACCGCGCCCTCGCCATGCTGCGCGGCCGCAATGAGGACGTGCTCTCGCTCGAAATCGAGGTGGATGCCGACGACACCTCGCCGGTGAAGCCTGTGGAGCGGATGATCGCCGCCGCCTATTCCATCGGCGCGACCCTGCCCGGCGACCGCTGGCTGATGGAAGTGGCGGGCTGGACCTGGCGCGTGAAGCTGTCGCTGCACCTCTCGCTCGACCTGATGCGCGAGTTGCGCGAGCGGGCGGAGGAAGAGGCGATCCACGTTTTCGCCCGTAACCTCAAAGACCTGCTCCTCGCCGCCCCCGCCGGCGGACGCGCCACCATGGGCCTCGACCCCGGCATCCGCACCGGCGTCAAGGTCGCCGTGGTCGACGGCACGGGCAAGGTGCTTGCCACCTCGACGGTCTACCCCTTCCCGCCGAAGAACGATCTGCGCGGCGCGCAGGCTGAGCTTGCCAGCCTCATCCGCAAGCACAAGGTGGAACTCATCGCCATCGGCAATGGCACGGCGAGCCGCGAGACGGAGCGCGTCGTCGCCGACATGCTGGCCGACATGCCCGCGCCCAAGCCGCTGAAGGTGATCGTCTCGGAGGCGGGCGCGTCCGTCTATTCCGCCTCGCAGACGGCGGCGAACGAGTTCCCCGGCCTTGACGTGTCCTTGCGCGGCGCCGTGTCCATCGCCCGCCGCTTGCAGGACCCGCTGGCGGAACTGGTCAAGATCGAGCCGAAATCCATCGGCGTCGGGCAGTATCAGCATGACGTCGACCAATCCCGCCTCGCCCGCGCGCTCGACGCCGTCGTGGAGGATGCGGTGAACGCCGTGGGCGTCGATCTCAACACCGCCTCCGCCTCGCTGCTGGCGCGCGTCTCCGGCCTGGGCGCTTCGCTGGCGGAAGCCATCATCGCCCATCGCAACGAGACCGGCCCGTTCAAGAGCCGCAAGGAGCTCCTGAAAGTTCCGCGCCTCGGCAACCGCACCTTCGAGCAATGCGCCGGCTTCCTGCGCATTCTGGGCGGCACGGAGCCGCTCGACGCCTCGTCGGTTCACCCGGAAGCCTATGGCGTGGCGAAGAAGATCGTCGCCGCCTGCGGGCGCGACCTGCGCTCGCTGATGGGCGACAGCGCGGCCTTGAAGCAGCTCGACCCGCGCGTGTTTGTGGACGAGCGCTTCGGCCTGCCCACCATCAAGGACATCATCGCCGAGCTGGAAAAGCCGGGCCGCGACCCGCGCCCGGAATTCCGCACCGCGACCTTCGCTGATGGCGTCGATGACATCAAGGATTTGAAGCCCGGCATGCTTCTGGAAGGCACCGTTACCAACGTCGCCGCCTTCGGCGCTTTTGTGGATATCGGCGTCCACCAGGACGGCCTCGTCCACGTCTCGCAGCTCGCCGACAAATTCGTGAAGGACCCGCACGAGGTGGTGAAGGCCGGCGACGTGGTGAAGGTCCGCGTGCTGGAGGTGGACGTGCCCCGCAAGCGCATCAGCCTGACCATGCGCAAGGACGCCGAAGCGCCCGCCCCGCGCAACAACGACCGCAGCGCGCCCCAGCCGAAGGGCGGCAAGAGCTTCATGCAGAAGCCGCAGGAAAAGCCGGCGATGGGCGGATTCGGCGCGGCGCTGGCGGAGGCGATGAAGAGGAAGTAGTCCTGCAACGCCTCGGCAGCGACACCCCCCTCTGCCCTGCCCGGCAGGGCAGAGGGGGGTGTTACCGCGCCACCCCCTCCAACAACTCTTCCCCCACACGCGCCTCCCCAAACCAGTTCAGCCGGTTCACACAAACATACCCCCGGTCGATCAGATCGTTCTCGTCGCCGGGCACCGTCGCATGCGCCCGCCCGCGCGGCACGATGAGGACCGTTTCCCCCTCTTCCTCCGAGACCACCTGCGCCGTCGTGCCGATCTTGTCACGCCCGATCCGGGGCTGGGCGACCGGCGCCGGCAATGTGGCGGGCAGGTTGACGCTGAGCCAATGCCCCTCGGCCACCCAAACCTCCCGCTCCTCCCAAAGCTTACGGACAAACCCGGCGAGAAAATCCGCATCCTCCGGCCTCGCATCCGGGTTCTTCACCCTTGAAAACCCGATGGCCGGGATGCCCCAGAACGTCGCCTCGCGGGCGATGCCCAGCGTACCGGAATAGACGATGTCCTCGGCGGCATTGCGCCCGTCATTGATGCCAGCGAGAACCAGATCAGGCTTCCGCCCATCCTCGAAGAGCCATGTCATGGCTGTGACGACGCAATCAGCCGGGGTGCCGGAGCACGAATAACGGTTGTCGCCGAGATGCCGCATGGTGAGTGGCCTGCCGATGGTGATCGAGGCGCTTGCCGCCGTCCGCTTGCCATCCGGCGCCACGACCCAGACGTCGTCCGAAAGCCTGCGGGCCGCCTCTTCGAGCAGCTTCAGCCCCGGCGCGTCGATGCCGTCATCGTTGCAGACAAGAATGCGCATGATCAATCGTCTTTCAACTCAATAAAATCGCCGGTGACCAGGTCGGTTCGCAATCCCGGCAAGTACGGGCGCAGCGCATCGAGCGCTCCGGGCGCACAGGAATGGCCGAGCACAGGTGGCTTGTCCGAACGCTCCCATATGCTGACCAGCCCGGACAAGGTCGGATGGGTGGGCAGCCTGATCCAGTCCGCCCGTCCTTGGGCGTGAAGAGTATGGGCTGGCGTTCCCTCGGGAAGGTGGCCGGTCAAGAGAATCGGATAATTTTCGGCGTCGGCCAGGGGAATGGCAGTAGCGGAAGGGCCGGCGCGCCCCATGCCGTCATCGGTGAGAAACGGACAGGAGGGAAGTGCTTCGCCCTCGCGCCAGTCCTCCGCTTGCGCGAGACGCTGCCGAAGCAGTGCGGCCGCACCGGGGAGAAGCATGTCTGCCGCCGCAAGCTGCGCTTCAAGCGCCGCGCGCATACCGGCATGGATGGCAAAGCGGCCCGGCAGGATCGCCATCAATTCGAGCGAGCGCCCCGAGAGCGGCGTCGGCAGAAGGCAGCCGCCGGCATGCGCTTCGATCCATTGCCGGATCGCGCTCGCACGCTCGCTGCCCGACACCGGATCGGCGCCGTAGGAGGCATCCAGAATCAACAGATCGCATGGCGGCAGCGGATCCATGACGAAGACATTGCTGTCCGGCACCACATCCGCCGAATAGATCATGCGTCTGCCTTCCGCCTCGGCTGCGAACCAGACGCCGCCGGCCACATGGCCCGAGCGACCCGTCGTGATTGTCATGCCGCCGAGATCGATCGCATCTCCCGGCGTGAATATCTCCACCGCGCCGGGATCAAGCGAAAAGGCGTCGAGATGTTCCCTCTCGCCATAATGGGAGAGCGTCTCGGGGCTTTCGGCGAGCGTTTCCGCCGTCATGAAGATACGGCCCCGGAAGCCGCGTGACAGAAGCCAGCTCAAGGCGCCGACATGGTCCTCATGCGCATGCGAGATGAGCAGCGCATCCAGTCTTCGAATGGCATCGTCATCGACGAGGGGATAATAGTCCCGGCCGCTCGCCCCGACCTTGATGCCCGCATCGAGGAGTACGCGCTTGCCGCCGGCTTCGATCCCGACGCTGGTGCGGCCTTTTTCGCCGAAACCGCCATTGAGCCCGACTCGGATCAACGCGCGGCTCCTTCAGCCCGTGGAATGACCCAGCCGGTCCTGATGGCGAGACGCGCCTCCATCCCCTCCTCCAGCCTGGCTGGATCCGGCAGGTCGAAATGCAGGTCCAGATCCGGCCGCTCGACGGGGAATGCCTCGATCCGCGAACCGCCGCCGCGATAGATCGCCCGCTTGACGCGGATGGCGATGCCACCCGCATCCACGATTTCCAGATCACCGGCCCGGACACAGACCTTTGCATCCGCGCGGGCAATCTCGTCCGGGCGGCAGCGCAGCACCGCCTCCTGCCCCAGCACCCGCACCCGGCAGGCCCCAATCCGCGCTTCCGTCAGGATTTCGGCGGGCAGCACCATGCCTTGCGCGATGAAGGCGGCGACCATCTCGTTTGCCGGCTCCTCATAGAGCGCGCGCGGCGTGGCGAACTGCATGAGCTTGCCATGGTCGAGCACGGCGATCCGGTCGGCCAGTGCCATCGCCTCTGCCTGGTCATGCGTGATGTAGACGATGGTGGTTCCGGTGCGCTTGTGGAAGGCCGCGAACTCGTCCTCCATCGCCGCCCGCAAATGCACGTCGAGATTGGCAAGCGGCTCGTCGAACAGCACCAGCGACGGCGCGGCGACGAGGCATCGGGCCAGCGCCACGCGCTGCCTCTGCCCGCCCGAAAGATTGGCCGGGCGGCGGTCGCCGAAATCAGTGAGATTGACGAGCGCCAGCGCCTCCTCGACCCGCCGCTCCCGCGTCGCCCTGTCAACCTTCGCCACACGCAGGCTGTAGCCGACATTCTCCGCCACCGTCATATGCGGCCACAGCGCATAATTCTGGAAGACGATGCCCACCTTGCGTTTCTCGGGCGGCACGTTGACGCCCCCGCCCGCCATCACCCTGCCGCCGATCACAATCTCACCTTCGTCCGGCTGCTCGAAGCCCGCCACCATGCGCAGCAGCGTGGTCTTGCCGCAGCCCGAAGGCCCCAGCACCGCGACGAACTCACCATCCACAACGTCGAGCGAGACGTCGCACAAGGCAGTGAAATCGTTGAAGCGCTTTGTGATGCCGCCGATCTTCAATCCCGCCATGGCAGAACTCCGCTGGGAAGATGCCGCGCGAACAGATTGGTCGCCAGCATCAGGATAAAGGTAACGGCGACGACCAGCACCGAGATGGCCGCCGCATAGGAGGAATCCCCGCCCTGCTCGAAGGAGAAGATCACCACGCCGATGGTTTCCGATCCCGACGCCCAGAGCAGCGCCGAGACCGTGAGTTCCGAAAACGCCGTCATGAAGATGAGGACGCCGCCCGCGAGCGTTGCAGGCGCGACGAGCGGAAAGATGATGGTGCGCATCCGCCGCATCAGCCCCGCGCCCGCCACCTGCGCCGCCTCCTCCAGCGCCCGGTCGATCTGGTGCAGCCCGCTGATGGTGGGCCTGAGCGCCAGCACCAGGAAGCGCGCGAGATAGGCATAAAGAATGATCCAGATCGTGTTGTAGATATGAAGCCCGATCAGCGGCACCGGCTTCAGGAACAGGAGCAGCGAGGCGATGGCGAGCACAACGCCCGGCAACGCGTAAGGCAGCTCCGCCGAAAGATTGAGGAACTTCGTCCACCAGCGCTCCCGCCAGGTGATGAGATAGCCGAGCGGCACGGCGAGTACCACCGCGAAGAGCGCGGCGGCCAGCGACAGGCCGATGCTGTTGGCGAAGGCGCGGCTCGCCGCCCCATGCTCGAAAAGCACGAAACGGAAATTGGCTGATGTCGCGGTCTTGAAGCTGAGCGGCACGCCATAGGCCGGCACAAGAGCGGTCAGCAGGAGGCCGAGAAGCGGCAGCACCAGCACCAGGAGAATGAGCAGCGCCAGCCCCGCTTCGACCATTATCCGCCGGTGCCCCAGCGCGAACGGAGCTGCCGGCAGCGAGGTGGAGACGATGCGGTAATCGCGGCGGCGCGCGGCATAATCCTGCGCGACGATACCGGCCATGGCGATGATGCCGATGAGCATGGAGAGCACCGCCACTTCCGACAGAACTGCAGGCCCCGCCCCGGCGAGCCGCTGATAAATGAGCGTCGGCAGGACGAGATAATTCGCCGGAATACCGAGAAAGGCGGGAATGCCGAAATTGCCGACGCAGGAGACGAAGGCGAGCGCCGTCGCCCCGATGATCGAAGGCGTCATCAGCGGCAGGATGATGGTGGTGAGTACCGTCCATTTACCAGCGCCGCTGCTCAGACCCGCCTCGACCAGCTCGCGCGGCAGCTTGCGCAGTCCCGCCCGCACGATGAGGAACACCAGCGGTCCATACTGCACGCCGAGCAGCAAGATGATGCCCCCGGTCGAATAGAGCGGGTTGCGGCTGCCGAGCGGCGGCGCGAGACCGATGAGCTTGAGGAAAGGGCTCGCCGGCCCGAACAATTGCAGCCAAGCGAGCGCCGTCACCTGCGGCGCGATGAGCAGCGGCGCGACGAAAAGCAGGACGAAGGCACCGCGAAAGCGGATGTCGGTCAGGCTGACGAGAAGTGCAACCGACGTGCCGAGAATCACGGCGAGGAGCGTGCCGCCGATGCCGACCTGCAGCGAATGCCATGTGGCTGTCCAGGTGGCGGAACTCGACAGCGCCGATTGCAGCGCTGCTATGGAAAACCGGCCCTGCGGCGCAATGATTTCCGCGCCGAGGCGAAACATCGGCAGGATCGAAAGCGCCGCGACGACAACCGCCACCGTCGCAATCAGGGCCGCGTCATGGCCCTGATGCCTTTTCGTATCAAGCATGCTGTCGATCCTATCCGCCGAACAGTTCCGAGAAACGCTTCTTGTCGGCGTCGGTCTGCTGCAGGACTTTCTGCGTATCGATCGGCATGATCTTCACTTGCGTTCCCTCGGGCAGCCAGGCGGGACGCCCGACGGAAGCCTTGGCGGGGAGATAACCCTGTTCGAGCGCCAGTTTCTGCCCGTCATCCGACAGGATGAAGTCGACGAACTTTTCCGCGCCTTCCGGATTCTTCGTCGTCGCCATGATGGCCACCGGCTCGGTCACGGCCGGAACACCCTCGGACGGAAACACGAACTCGACCGGCGAGCCCTTGGCCTTGGCGTTGAGCGCCATGAAATCGACGAGGATGCCGTAAGGCTTCTCGCCGCTCGCCACCGACTTCAGCACCGCGCCATTGCCGCGCACGCTGACCAGTTCATTTTCCTTCAGCTTCTCGAAATAATCCCAGCCGAGATCCGGATTGAGCGCAAAACCCGAGAGAAGATAGGCGGCCGCGCCCGAATAAAGCGGGCTTGGCATGACGATCTGCCCCTTGTAGTCCGGCTTGGCGAGATCGGCCCAGTGCTGAGGCTTCGCCGCCGCGGCGGAATTATAGGCGATGCCCGTCGTGATCAGCTTGCTGCCGAAATAGGTCTTCTCCGGATCATAGGAATCGGCCGGAAACCCTTCGACGTCTGCCTTTTCATAAGCACGCAGGCGCTTGTCCTTCTTCAATGCCTCCATGGATACCGCATCGGCGATAAGAAGAACGTCTGGCTGCGGGGCGCCGGCGGCGAACTCCGCCGCAAGCTTGCTCAATATGTCGCTGGTGCCGGAGCGATAGACCTGAACGTCGATATCGGGATTCACCTTGCGGAACGCCTCGACGGTTTTCGCCGCATCGGCTTCCGGCTGCGACGTATAAAGGGTCAACGTTTCGGCATGCGCGACACTCACGGCGAGCGATGCGGCAAAGAGCGCTGGGATGGCGAAGATCCCCTTGAGAATGCTTTTCATGCTGTGTCCTCCCCAAGTGCCTTCGGGCTGTTCTTCTTTCTTATAGCCCGTCAAAACCCGATCCTCCATCGGCCTTGCCGGGGCATGAGCGCTTTTCTCTCGTGCGGATTTATCATTCCTGTTCATTTGTCACCTGTCAAATACATTTGAACAAAATTTTCGCGGACGTGCCGACACCCGCTTGCCGTGCCATGGCGCGGAAAGCAGGTGGACATGGACCCATTATGAGAAACGCGATTCAGTTATATGACAGTCGTAAAATTATTTTAGGTGATATAGGGGAACCAAAAAGGAGAACGGCATGGAGAAGAACCTACATCAGACGGATATACCTTCCCTGCCCATGGTATCCTCCAATCTCAAGATCAAGACCGCCTGGCTCTATTATGTCGAGGGCATGACGCAGGAGCAGATCGCCGAAAAGCTCGGGGTAAGCCGGGTAAAGGTCATGCGCACGCTCGCCGCCTGCACCGAGGAAGGCATCGTCGTCACCACCATCAACCGGCAAGCGGCGGCCCAGATCGCGCTCGAACGTGCGCTGGAAAGCCGCTGGGGCCTGTCGGCAGCCGTTGTCGTCCCCACGCCGTCGAGCGAGGAGCACCTGGAAACCGCTCTCGGCCATGCGGTCGCGCAATATCTGGGTGCGCAGATGGCCAATGGCATGACGCTTGCCATTGGTGGTGGCGCCACACTTTATACCAGTCTCAAATTCATCGAGCGTCGCAAGCTCGAAAGCGGATGTGTGGTTGCCCTCGTCGGCAGCCTGCCGCATGCCCGCTGGATCAACCCGTCCATCGTCGCGGCGCGCGTCGCCGAAATCTACGGCATAGACAGCTACCAGATCACCGCGCCGGTCGTTGTCAACGATCCCCGGTTGCGCGATGCGCTCTGGGCACAGCCGACGCTGAAGGAGGTCAGGGACAAGGCGGCCACGGCCGACATCGCGCTTCTGACGGTAGGAGGGCTGACGCCCAATGCGACGATCTTCCGCCACGGCATCGTCTCAGCCGACCTGATCAAGCCGTTGAAGGCGAAAGGCGCAGTCGCCAACATCCTCTGTCATTTCGTCGATGCCGAAGGCAGGCTGGTGGATCACCCCGTCAACAGCCAGGTGATGGCGATGGATCTCGACATCGTGGCGCGCATTCCCAATGTCGTCATTGCCGCCGGCGGGGCGGAAAAGATAGAGGCCATCCGCGCCGCGCTGAAGGTGGTCTCCGCAAGCGTCCTCATCACCGACAGCGAGACGGCGAAAGCGCTGACCGCCGAGACTGAATGATCTCAAAGAACCCCGCGGCTGCGCAGGAAATCGAGAAGCCCGACATGGGTGTGCTTCTCGAATTCGGCCGCTGCTTCGGCAAAGCGCTTGCGCTGATTGATGAGCATGCGGAAGACCTGCTTCATCTCGGATGAAACGCCGAACCGCTCCCAGCGCTCTGCTACATGCGGAGGCAGTTCTAGATCGCTGCAGAACTCGGCAATGTTGCGATAGCCGAGTTCCGAAAGGCACTCCCTGACCTCCGACGCCGGCATGCGCTCTTCGATCGCATGGTCATGCAGGCGCTGCGCGACGAGCCGCAGATCGGACGGCGCAGAGTCCATGACACGGTTGAGGATCGAGCGGACGTCGGAAGGAAAAGCTGGCATGGCGCGCTCCTGAAGGGCTGATATTCAGCAATATTATATCGGCGCTACCGCCCCGGCAATCAAATGATGGTGCCCGCCAGATGCGCGATCTGCGAACCCGCCTCATAATAGGCCTCCCGCAGCGTGCGGAATCTCTGCTCCTGCGGGTCGGTGACGGGAAGCGGCAGATCGGCCTCGGCGATCTCTCCGCTGATATGGCGCGCCAGCACCTGCCCGAAGACGGTGCCCGGCGCGATGCCGCGCCCGTTATAACCGCTGAAGCCGATCACATTCGGCGCAAGTCGATGGAATTTCGGCAGGCTGTCGGCCGTCATGCCGATCTTGCCATACCATCCCGCCTCGAATTCCACCTCGCCGATATCGGGAAAAATTCGCGCAAGCGCCCGCCTGGCCCAGATGCGGTGCACCGCCGTCCCCGTGCCGCGCAGCGCACCGACGCTACCAAAAACAAGCCTGCCCTGGACGTCGAAACGGAAGGAGGAAAGAATTTCCTTCGTATCCCACGCGCCCTGCCGCTCCGGCAGGATGAATGCGCGGATATTCTCTGAAAGGGGTTTCGTGGCAAAATTGAAATAGGGCAGATGCACCAGTTCCGCCCGCACTTCCGGCCAGGGTGCCTTGGTGTAGGCATTGGTCGCTACGACGATCCAGTCCGCTGAAACCGAGCCTTCCGGCGTCTTCACCGACCAGCGCTGTCCCTCGCGCTCGGTCGCAACGACGGGAGTGCCGGTGAAGATTTGAGCGCCCGCCTCGATCGCCGCGCGGGCAAGCCCCCTGACATAGCCGAGCGGCTGGATCGTCCCGGCGCGCAAATCAAGCAGCGATGCGGCATAAGCGGTCGAGCCAACCTTTTTTGCCGTCTCCTCGGCATTAAGCAGATGCACCGGCGCGCCACGCCTCGCCCATTGCTCGGCACGCTGCTCGAGCTCCTTCACGCCGGCTGCGCCGACGCCGCAATGCAATGTGCCGGTGCGCACGGCCTCGCATGCGATGCCGTGTTTGCCGATCAGCTCGAAGACGAGATCGGGCGCATTGCCCAGAAGCCGGAGCAGCCGGCCTCCATAATCCTCGCCCAGCACGCCAGGCAGATCGTCCGGCATCACCCACATGCCGGCATTGACCAGCCCGACATTGCGGCCCGAGCCGCCGAAGCCGATTTCGACCGCTTCGAGAACCGCGACCTTCGCGCCCCTCTCGGCCAGGTGGAGCGCACTCGACAAGCCCGTGAACCCGCCGCCGACGATGACGACATCGGCACTGAGGTCGCCTTTCAGCGATGTCGTCTGCGGTGCGGCGGGCGCCGTCTTTTCCCAGAGACCATGAGAACGGGGATCGTTAAGCATCGGGTTTTGCTTTCGCAACGCATTGCCGGCCAGCCGGCGCGCGACGGAGGGTTCAATGCAGGTTCTCATCCATAAACCGCGCCCGAAGAAGCGCTATTTGCGCAACAGATCATTCGCTGCCGGAATGAACCAATGCCTGATAATCGCTTTTGCCGACCTGACCGGCAATCCAGCTGCAGAATGTCTGCGTCAGCGGATTTTCGTGCTTTCCCTCGGGAACGACCAGATAATAATCGTTTTCCGTCTTGAGCGGCTTGTCGAAAAGGATGACCAGCCGCTTTTCGCGCAGCTCCTGCTCGATCAGATAGAGCGGCAGCAGCGCGAAGCCGAGCCCCGCCAGCGCCGCCTCGATCACCATCGAGAACTGGTCGAAGCGGTGGCCGCGATAGGCCGACCGCGCCTCGATGCCCCATGCCTCGAACCACTGCGCCCAGATCTTCGGCCGCGTCGCCAGGTGCAGGAGCGGCTGGTCCTCGAGCGCCGCAGGCTCATCGACCGGATGCTCCGCCACGAATGCGGGGCTTGCCACCGGCACGATCAGCTCGCTGCAGAGATAGCTGCAAGTCGCATGCGCCCAAACGGGCTGGCCATAATGGATGGCGAGGTCGAAGGGCTGCTCGTCGAAATCGAACACCGCCGAGCGCGAGGCGATATTGAGCGCCACGCCGGGGTTCAGCCGCAGGAAATCCGGCAGGCGCGGCATCAGCCAGCGGCTGCCGAAGGTCGGCAGGGTGGCGATGGAGAGCGAGGACGTGGATTCCGCCGATGCCATGGCACGCAGCATCGTGTCCTCGGTCTGGTTCAAGAGCCGCCGCACCTCGGGCAGGAATTTGCGCCCGGCATCGGAAAGCAGGATGCGCTGGCGCACCCGCTCGAAGAGGAGCACGCCCAACTGCCCTTCGAGGTCCTTGATCTGCCGGCTCACCGCGCTCTGCGTCAGGTTCAGCTCATGCGCCGCCTGGGTAAAGCTGCCATGCCGCGCCGCGCATTCGAAGGCCTGCAGCGTCGCAATGTCAGGAATAAGCCTGCGGCTAAGTTTCATTCCTGCCTCGCATCAACATAGTCAAATCCATTGCGATACTGCCAAAAGAGACACGGATATGATCCGCTTTCCGCATGATATAGCACGTCGATAGATCATGCTTCATCCATAATGCGAGGCGTTTGACGATGAAAGAAGAGAGTTTCGTTCCCGCCGATGATATCCGCTCGGCCTTCTCTGCGGCGATGTCCGTCATGTACCGCAAGGAAGTGCCCGCCTATGGGACGCTGCTCGACCTGGTGGCGGAGGTCAACAAGGCCACGCTCGACGCCGCGCCGCATCTGCGCGAGCGGCTGGAGCTGACGGATTCGCTCGACCGCATTTCCGAGGAGCGCCACGGCGCCATCCGTCTCGGTACGGCCGAGGAGCTGTCCATGATGCGCCGCGTCTTCGCCGTGATGGGCATGTTCCCGGTCGGCTATTATGATTTGAGTTCCGCCGGCGTCCCCGTGCATTCCACCGCCTTCCGCCCCATCGGCGACGCAGCGCTGAAGCGCAACCCCTTCCGCGTATTCACCTCACTCCTGCGGCTGGATTTGATTGCCGACGAAAGCCTGCGCGACGAAGCCGGGCGTATCCTCGCCCAGCGCCGCATCTTCACACCCCGCGCCGTCGATCTGGTGGAGAAAGCGGAGGCGCAGGGCGGGCTCGGCCGCCGGGACGCATCACGGTTCGTCGCGGAAGTGCTCGAAACCTTCCGCTGGCATGACAAGGCAAATGTCAGCGCCGAACTCTACTGCCGCCTGCATGATGCCCACCGCCTCATTGCCGATGTGGTGTCGTTCAAGGGGCCGCATATCAACCATCTGACCCCGCGCACGCTCGACATCGATGCCGTGCAGCGGCTGATGCCCGAACATGGCATTACGCCGAAGGCGGTGATCGAAGGCCCGCCCGCGCGCAAGTGCCCGATCCTCCTGCGGCAGACCTCGTTCAAGGCGCTCGAGGAGCGGGTCTCCTTCGTCGGCGAGGATGGTACATGGAAGCTGGGCTCGCACACCGCCCGCTTCGGCGAGATC
This sequence comes from Mesorhizobium sp. RMAD-H1, assembly GCF_014191375.1. Classification (GTDB taxonomy): domain Bacteria; phylum Pseudomonadota; class Alphaproteobacteria; order Rhizobiales; family Rhizobiaceae; genus Paramesorhizobium. The sequence continues at coordinate 34,071 of NZ_JACHWN010000009.1, read as the reverse complement.
GAGCAGCGCGGCATCGCGCTGACGCCGAAGGGCCGCGCGCTCTACGACAAGCTGCTGGATGAAACCCGCGCCCGAATCCGCCCCGCGCCTGACGGTTCCAATGCTGCTGAATATGAAAAGGCTCTTGGCGAAGTCTTCCGCGCCTTCCCCGACGATTGGGCGGAGATTCGTGGGGCAGGCCTCGGCTATTTCGCCTATTCCGTCGCCCCCGACGCGGCAACGAAAGCGCTTCCTGAGACGGACGATCTCGAAGCCCTTATCGCGGCGGGCGTGGTCTGTTTCGATCCGATCACCTATGAGGACTTCCTCCCGGTCAGCGCCGCCGGTATATTCCAGTCCAATCTCGGTGACGATGAGGTCAAGGAATTCGTGGAAAGCCCGAACCAGAAGCGGTTCGAAAGCGATCTTGGCGCACGCGTGCTCAACGAATTCGACCACTACGCCCGCATTGAGCGCGACTCGATTAAGGCGGTACTGCGGGCGTTGAGGGCGGTCGAGGCGGCGGAGTGAATATTGGATGGCGCAGCCTGCCCCTCACCCTTACCCTCTCCCCGTGAAGAACGGGGAGAGGGGGCATAGACGTTTCCGCTTCTTCCTTCTCCCCGCACGCGGGGAGAAGGTGCCGGCAGGCGGATGAGGGGCAATGCGCCAACCGCCAATCAATAATTCTGGAATAGCAAGGAACAGCCATGGACACCCCCACCCCCAAAACCGACATAAAGCGCGAAACGGCGGCGCTTCTCGATAAGCTCGGCGTAAACCCCGCGACCTATACCGGCGGCCCCCTCGCCTCCTTCACGCCCGTCACCGGCGAGCGGATCGCCAACGTCAAAACCCATTCCGCCACCGAGGCCCAGCAAATTATCGACAAGGCCGACGAAGCCTTCCGCCAATGGCGTCTCGTCCCCGCGCCGAAGCGCGGCGAGCTGGTGCGCCTGTTCGGCGAGGAACTGCGCCAGTTCAAGAGCGAGCTCGGCCGGCTCGTTTCCATCGAGGCGGGCAAGATCCCGTCCGAGGGGCTGGGCGAAGTGCAGGAAATGATCGACATCTGCGATTTCGCGGTCGGCCTGTCGCGCCAGCTTTACGGCCTCACCATCGCCACCGAGCGCCCCGGCCATCGCATGATGGAAACCTGGCATCCCCTGGGCGTCGTCGGCGTCATCTCGGCCTTCAACTTCCCCGTTGCCGTCTGGTCGTGGAACGCCGCGCTGGCGCTCGTCTGCGGTGACGCGGTGGTGTGGAAGCCCTCGGAAAAAACGCCGCTAACCGCGCTTGCCTGCGATGCGCTTTTCGCCCGGGCGATGAAGCGATTCGGCGACGCGCCGGAAGGCCTGTCGCAGCTTCTCATCGGCGACCGCGCCATCGGCGAGGTGCTGGTGGATCATCCCAAGGTGCCGCTCGTCTCCGCCACCGGCTCCACCCGCATGGGCCGCGAGGTCGGGCCGCGCCTGGCCAAGCGCTTCGCCCGCTCGATCCTCGAACTGGGCGGCAACAATGCCGGCATCGTCTGCCCCTCCGCCGACCTCGACATGGCCCTGCGCGCCATCGCCTTCGGCGCCATGGGCACGGCAGGCCAGCGCTGCACCACGCTGCGCCGTCTCTTCGTCCATGAGAGCGTCTATGACGCGCTGGTCCCGCGCCTGAAGAAGGCCTATGCCAGCGTCTCGGTCGGAAGCCCGCTCGAAACCGCCGCGCTGGTCGGCCCGCTGATCGACAAGGCGGCCTTCGAAAACATGCAGAAGGCCTTGAAGGAAGCGGCAGGCCATGGCGGCAGCATCACCGGCGGCGAGCGCGTCGATACCGGCCATGCTGACGCCTACTATGTGAAGCCTGCCCTAGTGGAAATGCCGAAGCAGGCCGGTCCCGTGCTGGAAGAAACCTTCGCGCCGATCCTCTATGTCATGAAATACAGCGATTTCGACGAGGCGCTGCGCGAGCACAATGCGGTCGGCGCGGGCCTCTCCTCCTCGATCTTCACGCTGAACCTGCGCGAGGCCGAACGCTTCCTCAGCGCCGACGGCTCGGATTGTGGCATAGCCAATGTCAATATCGGTACCTCGGGCGCGGAAATCGGCGGCGCGTTCGGCGGCGAGAAGGAAACGGGCGGCGGCCGCGAATCCGGTTCCGACGCCTGGAAAGCCTATATGCGCCGCACCACTAACACGGTGAATTACTCCACGGCTTTGCCGCTGGCGCAGGGCGTGTCGTTCGATATCGAGTAAGATTGTGACCGGGAGAGCGTCCTCACGCTCTCCCGGAGCCCACCCCGGTTTTCAGATCGCGCTTGCGCAGCGCCGAGATAACCTGTCCCAGCACGGCGACGGCGATTTCCGCCGGGCTGGCGGCGCCGATATCGAGACCGATCGGCGCATGAATGCGCCCGATCTGCTCGTCCGACAATCCGGAAGCTTTCAGCCTTTCCACGCGCGCCGCATGGGTCCTGCGGCTGCCGAGCGCGCCGACATAGAAGCAGCCGGCCAGAACCGCTTCCCGTAAGGGATAATCATCGATCTTCGGATCATGAGTCAGCGCCGCGAGTGCCGTGAAGGCATCGAGCGGCCGCGCCTTCAGCACATCTTCCGGCCATTCCGCGTGAAGCCGCACATCGGGGAAGCGCTCCCCGGTGGCAAAGGCCGTCCGCGGATCGATGATCTCCATGTCATATCCCGCGATTTTCGCCATCGGCGCCAGCGCCTGGCTGACATGCACCGCGCCGATCACCATGAGGCGCGGCGGCGGCAGATGCACATTGAGGAAGAACCTGCGCCCGTCCGCCTCGACGAGGCGGGATTTTCCCGAGCGGAACGCGTCCTCAATGGCCGCGGTAACCCCCTCCTCGACCGGATCGCCCGGAGCGATCACCCGCTCCCGCCCTTCGGCCAGATCGGTGAGCAGGATCGCCGCACGGCGGGCCCGGCGCGCGGCATTCAGCGCCTTGAGATTGCCAATGTCCATCAGCCGATACGCTCCACGTAGACGCTGATGCGGCCGCCACAGGAAAGCCCGACCCGCCACGCGGTCTCGTCCGCGACGCCGAATTCGAGGAGACGCGGCCTGCCATCGGCGATCACGTCCATGGCTTCGGCGACGACCGACCCCTCGACGCACCCGCCCGATACGGAACCGTGGAAATTGCCCTCGCCATCGATGACGAGATGGCTGCCGACCGGGCGCGGCGCCGACCCCCAGGTTTCGATCACGGTGGCAATGGCGACGGTTCGCCCCGCCTCGGTCCACCGCTCGGCCACATCCATCGGGTCGGAGATATCATCGGTTGAAAAACTGTCCTGCATGATTGTCATCTCCAAAACCTATCGTCGGAAGCTAACGTCATGAATTCCGCCATAGCAACCGAACTTCGCGTTACCGATGGCGCAGCGCCCGCGGTGGCTAAAAAACCGGCGATGTCGTAAGATGAATTCATGGCTCAGGTAAGGAAAATCATCGGAAACGGGTCCGGATACCGGCGTATCGCTCTTTCCGTTGTGGTGACGCTGCTCGGTCTTCTTCTGTCGATATTGCCGAACGATGCGCAGACGGGGCGCACGGCTCTGGTCTTTCATATCCGGGGCATCATCGGCCCAGCCGCGGTGGATTATCTGTCGCGCGGCCTGGCGATGGCGGCCGAGCGCAACGCCCCGCTCGTCATCATCGAGATGGATACGCCGGGCGGCCTCGATACATCGATGCGCGACATCATCCGCGATATCCTGGCGTCCCCCGTTCCCGTCGCGACCTATGTCGCGCCTAGCGGTGCACGCGCCGCAAGTGCCGGCACCTATATCCTCTATGCCAGCCACATAGCCGCGATGGCGCCGGGCACCAATCTCGGTGCTGCGACGCCGGTTCAGATCGGCGGCGACGGCATGCCATTTCCCGGCGGCGATGAGCCGCAGAAGGATCAGGACCAGAGTGCCGACAAAAAGCCGGCCGAGGACCAGACCCAACCGCGGCAGCCCGGAAACGCCATGGAAGCAAAAGCGGTCAACGATGCCGTCGCCTATATCCGCTCGCTCGCCGAATTGCGCGGGCGCAATATCGATTGGGCCGAAAACGCGGTGCGCCAGGCGGCAAGCCTCTCCGCCAGCGCCGCGCTTAAGGAGAATGTCATCGATATCGTGACCCCGAGCCTGGAGAACCTTCTCGTTCAGGCCGATGGCCGCACGGTGAGCGCGGCCGGAAACCAGGTGACGCTCGACACGACAGGCGTTGCGCTGGAGCATGTCGAACCGGACTGGCGCACGCGCCTCCTGACAGTGATCACCAACCCGAACGTCGCCCTTATCCTGATGATGATCGGCATCTATGGGCTCCTTTTCGAGTTCATGAATCCCGGCGCCCTCTTTCCCGGCACCATCGGCGCGATCTGCCTCCTGATCGGTCTTTATGCTCTTGCCGTCCTGCCGGTGAACCTTGCCGGCCTCGGCCTCATTCTTCTCGGCCTCGCGCTGATGGCGGCCGAAGCATTCACGCCATCCTTCGGTATCCTCGGCGTTGGCGGTGCTCTGGCTTTCATATTCGGCGCGACGATACTGATCGATACCGAAATTCCAGGCTTCCGCCTTTCATGGCCGGTGGTGGGCGGTGTCGCCCTGATGAGTCTCGCCCTTTCCCTGCTGGTCGTGCGCATGGCCGTCGCCTCGCACAGACGCCCGGTGGTTACCGGCACCGAGCAGATGATGGGCGCGCATGGCGAGGTATTGGACTGGCGGGGCCAATCGGGCCATGTTCTCGCCCATGGCGAGCGGTGGAGCGCCGTTTCTGCCGCACCGTTGAAAAAGGGACAGAAGGTCTCCGTCGCCGGCATCGAGGGGCTGGTCCTCAAGGTCGAACCTTTCAGGCCGGAAAATAGTTAGGATCGCGCCGGCAATCCGCTTACCCTGAGCGCGTCTTGCCCGATGGAGGATATTCCAATGTTTAACGGTCTTACCTTTCTTGCCCCCCTCATCATCATCCTGCTGGTCTTCCTCGCATGGGCCATCAAGATCCTGCGGGAATATGAGCGAGGCGTCGTCTTTACGCTCGGCCGCTTCACGGGGGTGAAGGGCCCGGGCCTCATCCTCCTGATCCCTTTCATCCAGCAGATGATACGCGTGGATCTGCGGACATTGGTGCTCGACGTGCCGAGCCAGGACGTGATCTCCAGGGACAATGTCTCCGTGCGCGTCAACGCGGTGATCTATTTCCGCGTCATCGACCCCGAACGCGCGACGATCCAGGTCGAGGATTTCATGATGGCGACGAGCCAGCTCGCCCAGACGACATTGCGCTCGGTGCTCGGCAAGCACGATCTCGACGAGATGCTGGCCGAGCGTGACAAGCTCAACAACGACATTCAGGAAATTCTCGATGCACAGACCGACGCCTGGGGCATCAAGGTCGCCAATGTCGAGATCAAGCATGTCGACATCAACGAATCCATGGTGCGCGCCATCGCCCGCCAGGCCGAGGCCGAGCGCGAACGCCGCGCCAAGGTCATCAATGCGGAGGGCGAGGAGCAGGCGGCACAGAAGCTTCTCGAAGCCGCCAATATCCTCAGCCAGCGGCCGGAAGCCATGCAATTGCGCTATCTCAGCACGCTGAACGTGATTGCCGGCGAAAAGAATTCGACCATCGTCTTCCCCTTCCCGATGGAGCTCGGCGACTTCTTCAGGCAGGCTGCTACAGCCGCTTCCCCGTCAAAGCCGACGCCCCGGCCCGGCAAATAAATTTTCATGGTCATGGAACCTTACCCGGTGCAAGAATGGGCTGATCAGAGGGAGGTCATATGAGCGAAACATTCGTTATTGCGCAGGGCGGAGGTCCGACGGCCGTCATAAACCAGACCCTGGTGGGAACGGTTCTCGAGGCGCGCCGCCGCTATCCCGGGGCGCGCGTGCTTGGCGCCCGCCACGGTGTACGCGGCGTCCGTGACGGCGATTTCGTCGATCTGGCAGCCCTGCCGGACGAGGAGCTGCAACGCATCGCGGCAACGCCAAGCGCCGCGCTGGGCAGCACGCGCGACAAGCCTGATGCCGGTTATTGCGACGCAATCCTGAAAGGCCTGCGCCAGGCAGGGGCGACCGCCTTCGTCTATATCGGCGGCAACGACACAGCCGGAACCCAGCAAATTCTCGCCGAAGCCGCCGGCGGCGATATCGCCTTCGTCCATGCGCCCAAGACCATCGACAATGATCTGGTGGAAAGCGACCACACACCGGGCTTCATCTCCGCCGCGGAATTCGTCGCCGGCGCCTTTCTCAGCATCGATCTCGATTTCCGCGCCCTGCCTGGCATCTATGTCGGCATCGTCATGGGGCGGCATGCCGGCTTCCTGACGGCGGCCGCGGCCGCCTGGCGGCAGGATGAGGAGAGTGCTCCCCACCTCGTCTATGTGCCGGAGCGGGCCTTCTCGGCGGCGCGGTTCATCGATGATGTCCGTGCCGTCGCGAGCCGCCATGGCCGCTGCGTGGTAGCGATGTCGGAAGGGGTCGCGACCGAGGACGGCCGTCCACTCGTGGAAAGCCTCGTCTCTCCGGACAGGCTCGAGCGCGATGCGCATGGTAATATCCAGCTTTCCGGCGGCGATCTCGGAATGGCCGTCGAGCAGCTTCTGAAGGAAGGCATTCCCGGCAGGCGGGCCCGCGTCGACACCTTCGGCTACCTGCCGCGCGGCAATATCGCGACGATCAACCCGACGGACGCGCGCGAGGCCTTCGAGGCGGGCATCTTTGCGGTCGAGGCGGCGGCGCGCGGCGGTGGCTCGGTCGCCCTGCAATATGAGAACGGCGCGACCATTCCGCGGCTTGTGCCGCTCGCCGATGTCGCCGGCAAGACCCGTCATCTGTCTGATGATTTCCTTCTGCCGGACGCCAATCAGGTTTCGGCGCATTGCATGACCTATCTCCAACGATTGCTGCCGCGGCGCTTCGATCCGGCAAAGCCGTTCGTTTAAATCCCCGCCGCCCGCAATCCCTTAATCAAACGTTTAGGTTTTCATCCCTCTTGAGATAGCTTATTCTCCCCTCAAATAAGGCGAAAAGCCAAATAAAGATGGGAGGAATTCATGCCGAGTGGAGCAATTTCACGACGTAAGTTCTTGCGCAATTCTACGGTCGCGGCATCCGCGACCGCCGGCACATTGGCTGCGCCCGCGGTTCTGGCGCAATCACCTGTCACCATCAAGATGCAGACTTCTTGGCCGGCATCGGATATCTGGATGGACTTTGCCCGCCAATATGTGGAGCGGGTCCAGCGCATGTCGGGAAACCGCATAAAGATCGACCTTTTGCCGGCTGGCGCGGTGGTCGGTGCCTTTCAGGTGCTGGACGGGGTCAATGACGGCGTTCTCGATGCCGCCCATACCGTGCCGGTCTATTGGTACGGCAAACACAAGGCGGCCTCGCTTTTCGGGACGGGACCCGTTTTCGGTGGCAGCGCGACGACAATGCTCGGCTGGTTCTATGCCGGCGGGGGCAAGGAATTCTACCGCGAGCTGACGCAGGACATCCTCGGTCTCAATGTCTATGGCTTTTATGGCTTCCCCATGCCGGCGCAGCCTTTCGGCTGGTTCAAGCAGCCGGTTTCCACAGTCCAGGACATACAGGGTTTCAAATACCGCACCGTCGGGCTTGCCGCCGATCTCATGCAGAAAATGGGCATGAGCGTCGCACAGCTCCCGGGCGGCGAGATCGTGCCGGCGATGGAACGCGGCGTCATCGACGCTTTCGAGTTCAACAATCCGTCATCGGATCTGCGCTTCGGCTCGGCGGATGTCGCCAAGAACTACATGCTGTCGTCCTACCATCAGGCGAGCGAATCCTTTGAGTTCCTGTTCAACAAGGACTTCTTCGACGGCCTTCCCGACGATCTGCAGGCCATCCTCGAATATGGTGTCGAGTCGGCAAGCACGGCCAATACCGCCGCCGCACTGGACAATTATTCCAAGGATCTCCAGACCCTGCAGACAGAGCATGGCGTCACGGTGCACAGAACCTCGAAGGAGATCCTCGACGCCCAGCTGAAGGCATGGGATGAGCTCATTCCCGTTCTGGAAGAGGACGAATACATGAAGCGCGTTCTCGACAGCCAGCGCGCATGGGTCGACCGGGTCGTCTTTTATGAACTGATGAATTCGCCAGATCTCGCTCTGGCCTACGAGCATTATTTCCCCGGAAAACTGAAGCTCTAAGTCCGGGAATCCGATCATCGCAGTCCGGCGGCGACGTGTCGCCGGTTGGTTCTCCCAGCGGTTAGGATTTCGCATGCTTGGCTATATCAGATTTGCCGATCGTCTTTCGGCCTGGTTCGGGAAGGCCTTCGCCTGGTGCGTGGTGATCATGACGATCGGCGTCGGCTATGAAGTTTTCGTCCGCTATTTCCTGAACCGCCCCACCGCCTGGGCATTCGATCTCAGCTACATCATGTACGGCACCATGTTCATGATGGCCGGTGCCTATACGCTCGCGCGCGAGGGACATGTGCGCGGTGATTTTATCTACCGCCTCTGGAAACCAGCGACCCAGGCAAAAGTGGAGCTCGTGCTCTATTTCCTCTTCTTCTTTCCGGGGATCCTGGCGTTGATCTTCGCCGGCTGGCGATACGCCAGCAGATCCTGGCGCTATTTCGAATCGAGCTCCATGAGCCCGGCGAACATTCCGATATTCCAGTTCAAATCCGTCATCGTGGCGGCTGGGATCCTCCTCCTGATCCAGGGCATCGCGCAGGTGTGCCGCTGTATCCTGACCATCCGGACCGGCGAGTGGCCCAGGCACGAGGAGGATGTGGAGGAACTCGAAAAAATCCTTCTGAAAGAAGGAGCTGCGGCGCTGCACCATGGCGACGAAGCCGTCGACATCGTCATACCCGGGGAGAAAAGGCCGTGACCGATCCTCAAGTCGCGGTGGCGATGCTTGGCATCTTCATCTTCATCATCATGCTCGGCTTTCCCATAGCCTTCACCCTGATGGCGATGGGCATCGGCTTCGGCTATTACGCCTATTACGACGCGAACCGCATGTGGGCGCCGTACTGGCGCGCGCTGGAACAGGACACCGATACGCTGACGCTGGTCCAGCACTGGATAGGCGGCTTTTTCAATAATCGGATATTCGACCTGTTCGTCAACCAGACCTATTCGGTCATGGCCAATGACGTTCTGACGGCCGTTCCACTGTTTCTTTTCATGGGCTATATCGTCGAACGGGCCAACATCGTCGACAAGCTTTTCCACACGCTGAGCATCGCCACCCGCCGCCTTCCGGGTTCGATGGCCGTCGCTGCCCTTATCACCTGCGCGCTGTTCGCGACCGCCACCGGCATAGTCGGCGCGGTGGTGACGCTCATGGGCCTGCTGGCATTTCCGGCCATGCTCAAAGCACGTTACGATACGCGCTTTGCATCCGGCGTCATCTGTGCCGGCGGCACCCTTGGTATTCTCATCCCGCCTTCGATCATGCTGATTGTCTATGCCGCGACCTCAGGCGTTTCCATCGTGCGGCTCTATGCCGGAGCCCTGCTTCCCGGTCTGCTCCTGGCCGGGCTTTATCTCGTTTATATCGTCGCACGCGCCACCTTTCAGCCCTCGCTTGCGCCAAGGCCCGAGGAGCCCCAGGAGAAAATCCCCTTAGCGAAGCTCCTCTGGATGCTCGGGACATCCTTCCTGCCGCTTGCGTTGCTCATTCTGTCTGTGCTGGGCGCGATCCTCTTCGGCCTGGCCACCCCGTCCGAAGCCGCCGCTATCGGCGCGATCGGCGGCTTGTTGCTGGCAATGGCCTATCGTGCGCTGACATGGACGCGTTTGCGGGAATCCGTCTATCTGACTGTCCGCACGACGGCCATGGTGTGCTGGCTCTTCGTCGGCTCCTGGACATTTTCCTCCGTCTTCTCCTATCTTGGCGGAGAGCAGGTCATCAGCGAATTCGTCCGCGGGCTGGATCTCACGCCGCTGCAGTTCCTGCTGCTCGCCCAGCTCATCATCTTTCTTCTCGGCTGGCCACTGGAATGGTCGGAGATCATCATCATTTTCGTGCCGATCTTCCTGCCGCTTCTGCCGCATTTCGGTATCGATCCGCTGTTCTTCGGCATATTGATCGCGCTCAATCTGCAGACCTCGTTCCTCACGCCGCCCATGGCGATGTCGGCCTATTATCTCAAAGGGATCGCGCCGCCGCATGTGCAGCTCATCGAGATCTTCCGCGGTTCGATGCCCTATCTGGTCATGGTCTTTCTTTCCATGATCATCCTTTATGCCTATCCCGATATCGCCTACTGGTTGCCACGGGTAGTCTACGGGCGATGAGAAAATCAAAGAGTTGCGGCATGGAAGGGACGAAACGTGACGATGAATAGAATTCCCGCCCTGATTGCGCTTCTGACCTTCGCCGCCTTCATCGGCATTATCGCCTTCCGCGTGCGGTCCGTCGATCTCACGATCGTCTCGGTTATCGGCGTCGGCCTGGCAAGTTGGGATTTCTGGAGGCAGCTCTTCGCGGGGAAGCGATAGGTCTGCCGTCGCATTTATGGTTCCGCGATTTTCCCGTCGACCAGATGAATGCGGCGGTCCATGCGCGCCGCCATGTCGATATCGTGGGTGACGGCGATCACTGTCTTGTTGCGTTCGCGCACCAGCGTTTCCAATATCTGGAATACCTGTTCCGAGCTCTTGGTATCAAGACTGCCCGTCGGCTCGTCGGCTAGGACGATCGGCGGGTCATTGGCAAGCGACCGGGCGACGGCGACGCGCTGGCGCTGGCCGCCGGAAAGCTGGTCCGGCCTCTTGTCGAGATGCCCGGCGAGCCCGAGCGATTCCAGGAGCTCCGTCGCCCTTTCGCGCATCTGCGGTCGTGACAGCCGGCCCAGCTTGCGCATCGGGATTTCAACATTCTCACGCACCGTGAATTCCGGCAGCAGGAAATGGAACTGGAAGACGAAGCCCAGCATGGCGAGACGCGTTCTTGCCCGTTCCGTCTCGTCCATCGGTCCCGCATCGCGCCCGCCGATCTTCAATGTGCCGCTGGTCGGCTGGTCGAGCAGGCCAAGCAGGTAGAGAAGCGACGACTTCCCCGATCCGGAGGGGCCGGTGACGGCGACGAACTCCTTCTCGCCGACCGACAGCGAAACATCCCTGACGAGCGTGACGGGGACGACCGCCGGCAGCACCCGTGTCAGGTTTTCCGCTTCGATCAGCGTGCTCATGTTGCGCCCCGGATGATATCGACCGGATTGAGCTTCGCCGCCTTGCGCGCCGGCAGATAGCCGGCCACAGCCGCCGAGGCGAGGGCAAAGCCTGCAGCCAGCAGATAATGCAGGAAGCTCCAGGCGATCGGCAGCTGCGTCATCTCCTGCCCGGTGGTGGCGAGTTCGAAGCGGACTTGGGCGAGAGCATAAACGAGCACGAAGCCGAGCAGCCAGCCGATGAGCGATCCCGCCGCGCCGATGGCGACGCCCTCGATCAGGAACAGGCGCCGCATGTCCCCTTCCGCGAAGCCGAGCGACTTCATGATGGCGATGTCGCGCGCCTTTTCATGGGTGATGGTGGAGATGATATTGAAAATGCCGAAGCCGGCGACGAGCATGATCGCGGCCACGACCGTGTACATGATGACGTTGCGGATCACGAGCGCTTCGAGGATGGACTCGTTCGCCTCCTGCCAGGCCATGGCCTTGTAGCCGAGTTCGGCTTCCGCCCGCTTGGCCACCCCCGGAGCGGCATTGGGATCGGCGAGCTTGATGCGGATGTCGTTGACCGCATTGGCCCGCTCGCTCAGTATCTGCGCATTCTTCAGAAGCACATAGGCTTCGCCCTCGTCGCGTGCGGTGGTCCCCGTATGGAAGAGACCGGCGATCTTGAAATTGCGTGACAGGCCGGTCGACGATACCGCCGTGATCGTGTCGCCGAGCCCGGCACCGAGACGCGAGGCCATGGTGTCGCCGATCAGGATGTTGTTGCCGCCCGCCGTCAGCCTGTCGAAGCTGCCCTGGACGAAATCGCCGACGATCGGCGATACGCCCCGTTCCGCATCGGGATCGACGCCGATGATCGAGGCCCCGACATCGCGGCCTGAATAGCGGATGACCCCCTGCGTCTTTAGGCTCTCCGCCACTCGCCCCGGAACCCAGCCCCTGAGCCAGGTGAGCGCCGCCGTCGGATTGATGATGCCGCGCCGATCCTCGCGCGGCCGCAGGCCCGAAATGGCCACCGCCCCGAAAACCTCCTCGGCCGGTTGGCGTGGCGGTGTGCGCCGTTCGTCGGTGATCTCCACATGCGGCATGGTGTTGACCAGTTGCTCGATGAAATCGTCCTGGCCGCCCTGCATCAGCGCCGCCATGGCGATTGAGAAGCCGACCCCCACCGCCACACCCAGGATCGCCACGAGGGTCTGACGCCCGCGCCCGACAATATGGGTAAAGGCGATGTCGAGGATAAGGCGCATTCCCTTTTCACTCCTTCGCCAGTGTCACGCGCGCGCCCTCGGCGAGATCCTCCGGAAACGGCGAAATGACGCGTGTATCAGCGGTGACGCCGGACAGGACCTCCACCTCCTGCAGACCGCGAATGCCGATATCGAGCTTCCGCCGCACGGCCCTGTCATTCTCGACAACATAAACCTCGTTGCCGCGCAGTGCGAGCGACGGCACGAGCAGGGCGTTTTCGGAAACGCGCGTGACGATGTTGACGTCGACCGACATGCCGATCATCAGCGGCGTGTCATCGGGCAGCCGAAGGCGCACCCGATAGGTCTTGTTGACCGGGTCGCCCTTGGGCGTGATGCTGTCGACAACGGCTTCCAGGTTGCGGCCTGCAAACGCATCGGAACGCATGAGCGCCCGCTGGCCCACCTCGACGCGCGGAATATCCTCCTCGTTGACGTCGGCGATGACGAGAAGCGGCCGTGGCTGCCCCACCCAGAACAGCGCCGTTCCGGGTTCGGCGATTTCGCCCACCTCCGCATCGCTGCGCAGCACCACACCCCGCGTCGGCGCCCGCAGGACATAGCTGTCGAGCCGCGCCTTCTGCCCTGCCACGAGCGCTTCGAGCTGCGCGACCTCGCTGCTCGCCCGGTCGACCGCCTGGCGGCTGGCGGCGTTGCGGTCGGCCAGCACGGAAAGACGCCTGTATTCCTCCCGCGCGAGACGCAGCCGCGCTTCGAGCTCATGCAGTGCCGATTCCGCCTCGCTCGCATCGAGCCGGGCGAGCACCGCGCCCTTTTCCACCTGCTGTCCCTCGCAATCGCATTCCTCGACGATGCGTTCGCGCACCAGAGACGTCACCTTCGCCCAGTTGCGCGGTTCGACCACGCCGCTCGCATAGACGATCTCGGCCGCGTCTCCCCGCTTCAGTGCAACCGTCGTGACAGGCGTCGGGCGCTGCATGTACCAATAGCCGAAACCGGCAAGCGCCAGAATAATGGCGATGGCGGTCAACACCCGGAACATCCGCATCATCTTTCTCCGGCGGCAAAAAACAGGTCATGAAGGCCCGGACTATAGCAATAGACCGACGGTCGGTCTATAATTGATTAAGCGTCGCTTCCGGTAAAGCACATGTGCCTTTCCGCGGACCTGGCCGAAGGATTAAGGATGCGGATGCCAATTGAGGAACTCTGCTCATGATTCGTGTCGTCAAGGCACCTGAGGTGCGCCTGACCGAACTTCTGGACTGCGCGCAGCGGCTGTTTTTCAGCCGCGGCTATGACAACACGACCATCAACGACATCATCGCGGAAGCAGGGCTCTCGAAAGGCGCCTTCTACCACTATTTCGCCTCCAAGGAGGCGCTTCTGGAAGCGCTCGCCACCCGTATGGCGCGCGACAGCGTGAAGGAGCTTGAGCCCCTCATCGAGGACCCGAAACTCGACGCCATCGGCCGCCTGAACGCGTTTTTTGCTGGATCACGACGCCTGAAGGTCGAGATGGCGCCGCATATCCGCAACACTTTCGAGGTCATCTTCCGCCCCGAGAACATCGTCCTCTTCCACCGGATCGACCGGGCGGTGACGGTCGTCGTCACGCCCATTCTGGCCAGACTCCTGGCCGAGGGGCACGAGGCGGGCGTTCTCGATGCGCCCGACCCGCGGGTCGTTGCCGAAATGCTGCTGCAGTTCCGCCTGAGCCTCGGCCCGGTGATGCATGAGGCGCTGCTGCAGGCAAAGGACGGGAATGTCGACGAAGCCGCGCGGAGGCTCGATGAAAGGCTGCGCCTTTACGGCATCGCCATCGACCGCGTGCTGAAATTGCCCGACGGCACGATCCAGGTGGCGGAAGAAGGCTTCGCGCACGCTCTGCTGAAAGCAAACTGACTCCCCGCATTTCTGCTGTTTGCAGCAGGGTGGTCGCGTGACAATGTAGGCTCTCATGGATTGGCTGGTATCACCAAAGAAGCCGGATACCCATGTGATGCGACCGCCGGCAATCGGAGGAGGAGGCTGAAAATGAGCAAGGTGTCGGGAATTGGCGGATTGTTCTTTCGGGCGCGGGATCCAAAGGCACTGGCCGCCTGGTATGAACGACATCTCGGCATCAGTGATCTCCACAAGGCGGTTTGGCATCAGGAGGCCGGTGATACGATCTTCGGACCGTTCTCCCATGACACGAACTATTTCGGCCGGCCCGAACAACAGTGGATGATCAATTTCCGGGTAGAAGACCTGGACACGATGATTGCTGATTTGAAGGCCAGCGGGATAACCGTCGAGACACGGGCCGAATGGGATTCGGAAGTCGGCCGTTTTGCCCGTATTCACGATCCGGAGGGCAATCCGGTCGAGCTCTGGGAGCCGGCTGCACAGAAGAGACCAGAGGCCTAGGGCCAATCGATATTCAGGTTAAACCAGACCCTTCCCGTGCGAATTTCAAACAGGGGTGCTTTTCGTTTTCATTGGGAAATGGTGCCCCTGGCCGGGATCGAACCAGCACTCCTTGCGGAACTCGATTTTGAGTCGAGCGCGTCTACCAATTCCGCCACAGGGGCCAGACGCCTGAAGCTGGCGTCGGACGGCCGGACTATAATTAGAAGTGCCTTCCCGTCAACAGGAGATCGCATCGCAGTCGCACAATAGTTATGTGCACTGCAATTGCCTGACGCCGCTTTTGCCTCTAGAGAGCATGGATCATGGAACCTCACCGCACCAGGAAAGCTGATGCTGCGCCGACTTTACGACTGGACACTGTCCCTCGCTTCCCGAAAATCCGCTCAATGGTGGCTCGCTTTCATCGC
The DNA here is from genome assembly GCF_014191375.1 of Mesorhizobium sp. RMAD-H1. Lineage (GTDB taxonomy): Bacteria > Pseudomonadota > Alphaproteobacteria > Rhizobiales > Rhizobiaceae > Paramesorhizobium. The sequence goes on along the minus strand of NZ_JACHWN010000009.1, from coordinate 18,875 downwards.
CTTCGTCGAAAGCTCGGTTTTCCTGGTGCCGGCGGATGTGCTGTTCCTGCCCATGGCGCTCGCGCGCCCCGAACGCGCCTACCGCTATGCGCTGATCGCCACCATTGCCTCCGTTCTCGGCGGCATTGCCGGCTGGTATCTCGGCTATCACGCTTACGAAACCGTCGCCAAGCCCGTGTTGGAGATGTATGGAAAGCTTGATACGTTCGAGCAGCTGCGCGGCACGACCAGCGCCGATGCCATCCTCCTGATGCTGATCACTTCAGGCCTCGCCCACCTGCCGCCGATCAAGGTCGTGACGATCCTCTCGGGCGCGGCCGGCGTCAATATCTGGGTGTTCATCGTCTCCGCCATCCTTGCGCGCGGCGCCCGCTTCTTCTTTCTTGCCTGGCTGCTGAGACGCTATGGCGAGCCGATCCGCGAATTTATCGAAAAGAGGCTGGGACTGATCGCCGGCGCCATATCGGTCGCCATCATTTTGCTGTTTGTGGCGGTGAAATATCTGAATTAAGTTTCATAGACAGGATCGCTCCATGTCCATCGATATCGCCTCGCTCCGGGTACCTGCCGGCCGCACCCAGGCAATCGCCGCCGCCTTTCTCGCCATAGCGATGGCCGCGACCGTTGGCGGGGCGCTTGGCTTCGAGCATCTGGGCGGCTTCATGCCCTGCAAGCTCTGCCTGGAGCAACGCACGCCCTATTATATCAGCGCGCCTCTGATGGTTCTTGCAGCCATTTCCGGCGGCCTGAAATGGCCGGGCTGGCTGACCCGTGGTCTTCTTCTCATCGGCGCACTGCTGATGACCTACGGTCTTGCGCTGGCCGTCTTCCATGCGGGCGTGGAGTGGAAATTCTGGGATGGCCCGACCGACTGCTCGGCGGCCACCATGTCGATCACCACGGATGCTGGAAATCTCCTGAGCGATCTGAACTCGGTCCGTCCCCCCGCCTGCGATCAGGCGGCGGGCCGCTTCCTCGGTCTCTCCTTCGCCGGCTGGAATGCCGTTGCGAGCGCCATCTACCTGGCCGTCGGCTTCTACGCCGCTTTCGCCCGGTCCGATAAACGAGCGTGAGCTTGCGCTTGGGAATGGCTCAGGCCGGCATCAGATATTTCCATCAAGGTTCCAGTTCGACATCCCAGTAGAGATAATCGAGCCAGCTTTCGTGCAGGAAGTTGGGCGGGAACAGGCGGCCATTATTGTGCAGGTCGTGCACCGTCGGCGGATAAGGCTTCTGCCGCGGCCACATCTTGGCTTCTTCGGGCATCATGCCGCCCTTGCGCAGATTGCAGGGAGAGCAGGCCGCCACCACGTTTTCCCATGTCGTCTCGCCGCCATGCCGGCGCGGGATGACATGATCGAAGGTCAGATCCTCGTGCGTGCCGCAATACTGGCATTGAAAACGGTCGCGCAGGAAAACGTTGAAGCGGGTGAAGGCCGGATTGCGCGAGGGGCGCACATAGGACTTGAGACAGACCACGCTCGGCACGCGCATGGAAAAGGACGGCGAAGCGACTTCGTGCTCATATTCGGCGACGATATTCACACGGTCGAGGAACACCGCCTTGATCGCGTCCTGCCAGGACCAGAGCGACAAGGGATAATAGCTCAGCGGACGATAATCCGCATTCAGTACCAGAGCGGGCAACCCGCTGGGCGAGACGGCTACCGTCAAAGAAACACCCTCCTTTGGGGCAAGCCCAGGAAAAGTGTGAAGCGGTTTTCCCAGGAAACGGGATCTGCTTTTCCGTCCGGACTTGCTTAAACAAAGAATCCAACCAGCCGACCGGGATAATGTAAGCTGGAGGTGACACTATTGTGAAGCGGCAAAACGATGCGGGCGCCGTCAGGCTTATCAATTCCTCTGTTTTTGCACGTTCACAGCAGCGGTGTAGCCTCCCTGCCGCGGATAGCGGCGTAATAGGCCCAGAAGAGCCGTGCCGCGACGCCCCGCCAGGGCGACCACGCCTCGGCAAGGACCCGCAAATCCGCTGCAGCGGGACGTGATTCGCGGCCGAACGCATGTCCCACCGCGGCCTGCAGCGCCACGTCGCCGGCCGGAAACACATCCGCATGGCCGGCGGCGAAGAGGAGATAGACCTCTGCCGTCCACGGGCCGATGCCCTTGATCGCCGTCATCGCGGCGATCGCCTCCTCCGCCGGGTGGTCGCACAGGCCGAAAAGATCGAGCTCTCCGGCAAGCACCGCTTTCGAAACATTGACGAGCGTGCTCTGCTTCGGCCGCGACAGGCCGGCAAGGCGCCACACCTCCTCGCCGCGTTCGAGATAATTGTCCGGCGTCAGCGGATCGACATGGGTCTTGAGCCGGGCCCAGATCGAGGCGGCGCTTGCCGTCGAGACCTGCTGCGCCACGATGATGGAGGCAAGGCTTTCGAACCCCGGCTTTGAGCGGCGCAGCGGCACGGCATGGGCGCGGCTGCGTATGACAGCCAATCGCGCATCAGCAAGAACCAGGGCGTCGAGCCCCGCCTCGACATCGTCCATCGTATCGATCCGCCGCATTCTCTGGCCTTTTCTTTTGATCACGAGAGACCTACCAAGAGGATCAGATGACAATCAACTGACATGAAACATGACCCGCTCCGTCTTCCGCTTCGCGCCCAGTCCTAACGGTCTTCTGCATCTGGGACACGCCTATTCGGCGCTTCTCAACGCGCGGATGGCCGAGGTGAGCGACGGGCGTTTCCTCCTGCGCATAGAGGATATCGACACGGCCCGCTGCACGCCGGAACTGGAGCGGCAGCTGATCGACGACCTGCGCTGGCTCGGGCTTTCCTGGGAGGAGCCGGTCCGCCGCCAGTCGCAACATTTCGCGGATTACGGGGAAGCACTCGACACGCTCATGGAAGCCGGGCTGGTCTATCCCGCCTTCATGAGCCGGGGCGAGGTTCGCGCGCGCATTGAGGAATGGGCGCGCGAGGGACGCGAATGGCCGCATGATCCCGATGGCGCGCCGCTTTACCCGCAGGACGAGCGCACCATGCCGCAGAGCGAGCGCCGCCGCCGCATCGCGGCGGGTGAGCCGTTTGCCTGGCGCCTGAACGTGGAAAAGGCGATGGCCCGCTACGGCAAGGATCTGCACTGGGACGAAACCGGCGCGGGGCCGGAGGGCGAAACCGGCCGCATCGCCGCCGATCCGACCCGCTGGGGCGATGTCGTCATCGCCCGCAAGGAAACACCGACCAGCTATCATCTCTCGGTGGTCATCGACGACGCACTGCAGGGGATCACCCATGTCGTGCGGGGCCGCGACCTCTTCCACGCGACGGCCGTGCACCGGCTCCTGCAGGAGACCCTAGGCCTGCCCGTACCGCTCTATCATCATCACGATCTGATCCTGGATGAGCACGGCCGCAAGCTTTCCAAGAGCCGGGGCGATACGGCCCTCGCCTCGCTGCGGGAAGCGGGCATGCAGCCGGAGGATATCAGGCGGCAGGTCGGCCTGTGACGCACGCTCCATCTGGAAAGAACACGCGCCATGCGCTAACCCTCCTCCCAGAACAGGGCGAGGAACAATCGTGATTGCAGATGCACGGGCAGATGATGAGCGGGACGCGCTCTTTCTCGGCATAGACACCGGCGGTACCTATACCGATGCCGTGCTCTGGTCGGAAGCAGGAGGTGTCGTCGCCAAGGCCAAGGCGCTGACCACGCGCCATGATCTGGCCGAAGGCATCGCCAATGCCGCCAACCGGGTGATTGCAGCAGCCGCAATCGACCCGGGCATCGTCCGCCTCGTCTCGATGTCGACGACGCTTGCCACCAACGCCCTCGTTGAAGGCCAGGGCGGACGCATCGGGCTCGTCATGATCGGCTTTGCCGAGACCGATTTGGACAAATCAGGCCTGCGCCAGGCGCTGGGCTCCGATCCGGTGCTTTTCATCGCCGGTGGTCATGACGTGCACGGCCAGGCGAAAGCGCTCGATATCCAGGCGCTTGAAACGGCGCTGCCGGACCTCGCCGGAACCGTATCCGGCTTTGCCGTCTGCGCCTATTTCGCGGTGCGTAATCCCGCGCACGAGCTGGCTGCGCGCTACCTCCTCAGGGAGAAAACCGGCCTGCCGGTAACCTGCAGCCATGAGCTTTCGGCCAAGCTCAACGGGCCGCGCCGGGCGCTGACCACGGTGCTGAACGCCCGGCTGATCGCGATGATCGACCGGCTGATCACGGCGACGGAGGGCTTTCTCGACAAGCGCGGAATTGATGCGCCGCTGATGGTGGTGCGCGGCGATGGCGCGCTGGTCTCGGCGGCCTTTGCCAGAACACGGCCGATCGAGACGATCCTCTCCGGCCCGGCGGCGAGCCTCGTCGGCGCCCGTCATCTGACTGGGCTCGACAACGCCCTCGTCTCCGATATCGGCGGCACCACCACCGATGTCGCCGTGCTCGACGGCGGCAGGCCGCGTCTCGATCCGGAAGGGGCGACGGTGGGCGGCTTCCGCACCATGGTCGAAGCGGTGGCGATGCGCACCTTCGGCCTTGGCGGCGACTCCGAGATTACCCCGGATGACCAGGCCTTCGCCCCGCGATTGAAGCTGGGACCACGCCGCCTCGTGCCCCTCTCGCTCCTGGCGAAAAACCATGGGGCCGACGTCATCGCCCATCTCGAACGGCAATTGAAATCGCCGCAGCCGGGCCGCCTCGACGGGCGTTTCGCCTTGCGCACCGGCGTGCCGGAGGCGCTCGCGGCCGGGTTGAGCCCCTCGGAAGCCGAACTCTATCAGCGCATCCCGCGCGAGCCGCAATCGCTAGACAAGCTGCTCGCGTCCACATCCCAGACCGCGACACTCCACCGGCTGGTGGCGCGCGGCCTCGTGCACATTGCAGGCTTCACGCCCTCCGACGCCTGTCATGTGCTGGGTCTCCAGCAAAACTGGGATCCAGGCGCCGCCCGCCTCGGCGCGCTGCTCTTTGCCCGCCGCAAGGACGGCATGGGCCGCCCTCTCGCCGAAACGCCGGAAGCGCTGGCGCGGCAGGTCTATGCGGCCCTGATCCGCCGCTCGTCGGAGGTAATCCTCGAAACAGCCTTCGCCGAGGACGGCCTCGACGGCCCGCACACCGTGGCGCACCCGCTCGTCCAAAACGGGCTTTCTGGAAGAGGCGGGATCGCCGGCGTGAAGCTTGCCATCGACAGGCCGGTCATCGGTCTTGGCGCCTCGGCCCCGATCTACTACCCGGCCGTGGGCGGGATGCTGGGCGTCGAAGCGCAGGTGCCGGCAGACAGCGATGTCGCCAATGCATTGGGCGCCGTGGTCGGCCAGGTCCGCGTTTCGCTTACCGCCGAGGTCACCCAACCGGTGGAGGGCCGGTTCCGCACCAGCGCGGGCGAGACGATCCGCGATTTTGATGACGAGGAAAAAGCCCTCGACTTTGCCGAAACCATATTGCGCACCGAAGTCACGGCCCGTGCCGCGCAGGCGGGAACCGACGAAGCAGAAATTACCGTCAGCCGGGATATCCGCGCCGCCACGGTCGAGGACAAGCGCACATTCGTCGGGGCCATCCTGACGGCGACGGCCACCGGCCGCCCGCGCATCGCCCATTAATGCATCTTTGCTTCGGCGTTGAAAATGATGTTCATCTTTGACGGATTGACGAAACTCGCACAGCGGGTTTCAACCATGATCAAATCATGAGACAAAAGCCGGAATCCCTCCCGGATATAACCCAAGGAGTGCCTGTCATGAGCGAGCGCATCGAGATCGACGGACTGAAGGTCGCGAAGGAACTCTATGATTTCATCAACAATGAAGCGATACCGGGCACCGGCGTCGAGCCTGCCGCTTTCTGGTCCGGCTTCGCGGAAATCGTGCGGGATCTGGCGCCAAAAAACCGCGAACTGCTTGCAAAACGCGATGCATTCCAGGCCAGGATCGATGACTGGTACAAGGCAAGACGCGAAACGGGCTATTCCCAGGAAGAATACCAGGCTTTCCTGAAGGAGATCGGCTATCTCCTGCCGGAAGGCGAGAAATTCTCCGTCTCGACCGCCGATGTCGACCCTGAAATCGCGGTGACTGCCGGGCCGCAGCTCGTCGTTCCGGTGATGAATGCCCGCTATGCGCTGAACGCCGCCAATGCCCGCTGGGGTTCGCTCTATGATGCGCTCTACGGCACCGATGCCATTCCCGAAACGGATGGCGCGGAAAAGAGCGGCGGTTACAACCCCAAGCGCGGCGAAAAGGTCATCGCCTGGGCCAAGGCATTCCTCGATGAAAGCGCGCCGCTCGCCTCCGGCAAGTGGGAAGAGGTCACGGGCTTCGCCGTCGAGGACGGCACGCTCACTCTCAAACTTGCCAACGGCTCGACCACCCGCCTCAAGGACATCGGCCAGTTCGCCGGCTATCGCGGCGAGCCGGCATCGCCTTCCGCCGTCCTCCTGGTCAAGAACGGCGTGCATGTCGAGATCACTATCGATGCCGCCCACCCCATCGGCAAGACCGACCCGGCGCATATCGCCGATGTCGTGCTCGAATCTGCGCTGACCACCATCCAGGACTGCGAGGATTCCGTCGCCGCCGTCGATGCCGAGGACAAGGTGATCATCTACAGCAACTGGCTCGGCCTGATGAAGGGCGACCTGGAGGATACGTTCGAGAAGGGCGGTAGGCAGATCACCCGCCGCCTGAACCACGACCGGGAATACACAGCGCCAAACGGCGGCCACCTCACCCTGCCCGGCCGCTCGCTCATGCTGGTGCGCAATGTCGGCCACCTCATGACCAATCCGGCGATCCTCGACGCCAATGGCGACGAGGTCCCCGAAGGCATCATGGATGCGGCCTTCACCGCGCTCATCGCGCTCCACGATGTCGGCCCGAACGGGCGGCACAAGAATTCCCGCGCGGGCTCCGTCTATATCGTCAAGCCGAAGATGCACGGACCCGAGGAGGTCGCCTTCGCCTCCGAGCTTTTCGCCCGTGTCGAGAAGCTCATCGGCATGAAGCCCAATACGCTGAAGATGGGCATCATGGACGAGGAGCGCCGCACCACGGTCAACCTCAAGGAGTCGATCCGCGCGGCGAAGGAGCGCGTGGTGTTCATCAACACCGGCTTCCTCGACCGCACCGGCGACGAAATCCACACCTCGATGGAAGCGGGCCCGATGATCCGCAAGGGCGACATGAAGCAGGCCGCCTGGATCAGCGCCTACGAGAACTGGAACGTCGATATAGGCCTCGAATGCGGGCTTTTCGGCCATGCGCAGATCGGCAAGGGCATGTGGGCGATGCCCGACCTGATGGCGGCGATGCTGGAACAGAAGATCGCCCATCCCAAGGCCGGGGCCAACACCGCCTGGGTGCCTTCCCCGACGGCGGCAACGCTCCACGCCACGCATTACCACAAGGTCGATGTGGCGGACGTGCAGGCGAAGCTGAAGAGCCGCCCGCGCGCGAAGCTGGAAGATATCCTCTCCGTCCCCGTCGCGACGCGTCCGAACTGGACGCCGGAAGACATCCAGCACGAACTCGACAACAATGCGCAGGGCATTCTGGGCTATGTCGTACGCTGGATCGACCAGGGTGTTGGCTGCTCCAAGGTGCCCGACATCAACAATATCGGCCTGATGGAGGACCGCGCCACGCTGCGCATCTCCTCCCAGCATATCGCCAACTGGCTGCACCACGGCGTGGTGACCGAGGCTCAGGTGATGGAAACGATGAAACGCATGGCGGCTGTTGTCGACAAGCAGAACGCGGGCGACCCCAATTACCGCCCGATGGCGTCGGACTTCGACAAATCCATCGCTTTCCAGGCGGCCTGCGACCTCGTCTTCAAGGGCCGCGAGCAGCCCAACGGCTATACCGAGCCGGTGCTCCATGCGCGGAGGCTGGAGTTGAAGGCCAAGAGCTGAGGCTGGCGGTTAGGACAAAAAGACGGCGGCGGGAGCGATCCCGCCGTTTTCTTTTCGCCGTCCACGATAATACAGCTTGACTCCATTATAGTAGATAGTAATTCTATCATAATGGAAAACGTGATCGAACATCTCGACAACGCCATTGGCGAAAGCCTGCGCCGCCAGCGTCTCGCACAGGGGCTGACGCTGGACGCCCTGGCCGAAGCATCAGGTGTCAGCCGCGCCATGATCTCCCGCATCGAGCGCGGCGAGACGAGCCCCACGGCGCAATTGCTGGCGCGGCTTTGCGCGGCCCTCGGCACCTCTCTGTCCGTCTTCTTCGCTCATACCGAAACGCCCGCCTCGCCGTTCCTTGCACGCGACGATCAGCCCGTCTGGCGCGACCCGGATACCGGCTATATCCGCCGCTCGGTCTCGCCGCCGGGCACCGGCTCGAATGTCGACCTGATCGAAGTGGAATTCCCTCCGGGTGCGCGTGTCGCCTTTGCCCCGCAGACCGCCAATGCCGGCATCACCCAGCACATGTGGCTTTTCGAAGGGGAGATGGAGATGAGGGTCGGCGACGCGGAATACCGGCTTTTTCCGGGCGACTGCCTGTTCATGCCCCTCATGACGGGCATCACCTTTCAAAATCCCGGCAGAACACCGGCACGCTACGCCATCGTGCTGGAACGCCGCGCCGGTTCCTAGGAAAATCGAGATGATCAGAGTGCTTGATGCAGATGCGGCCCGCGCCGCCCTTCCCGCCCTGGCCGAGATCCTGTCGGACTGTGTCAATGGCGGCGCCTCCGTCGGCTTCATGCTGCCCTTTTCACCGGATGATGCCCTGCCCTACTGGAGGCGTGTCGCATCAGACGTGGAAAACGGCGGCACGCTTCTCCTTATAGCCGAGCACGAAGGCGAAATCGTCGGCACCGTGCAGCTTGGAATGGCACAGATGCCGAACCAGCCGCATCGCGCCGATGTGAAGAAGCTGCTCATCCATCGCAAGGCGCGTGGTCTGGGCCTCGCCCGGCAATTGATGGAGAATGCCGGATCGGAAGCACGCAAGCGCGGCAAGACCCTGCTTTGCCTCGACACCGCCACCGGCAGCGAGGCCGAGGCGATCTACGCCCATCTGGGTTGGGAGAAGGCCGGGATCATTCCCAACTATGCCCTGTTTCCCGATGGCCGCTATTGTGCCACCACACTCTTTTACAAAGGCATTTAGAGTTCATGCCCCTCATCCGTCATGCGACCGAAGCCGACCTGCCGGCCATCCTCGCCATCTATAATGATGCGGTTGAAAACACGACCGCCATCTGGAACGAAACGCTCGTCGACCTCGAGGACCGGCGCATCTGGCTGAAGACCCGCACGACAAGCGGCTTCCCGGTTCTGGTAGCGGAGCGGGACGGCAAAACCATGGGCTATGCCAGCTATGGCGCGTTCCGCGCCTTTGACGGCTATCGCCACACCGCGGAACTCTCCGTCTATGTCGACAAGGCCGCGCGCGGCAGTGGCGTGGGGCGCCTTCTCCTGACCGAGCTGATCGACGAGGCGAAACGGCGCGGCATCCATGTGCTGATCGCTGGGATAGAGGCCGGCAACGCACCCTCTATCGGCCTCCATGCCTCCCTCGGTTTCAGGGAGACCGGGCGGCTGCCCGAGGTCGGCCGCAAATTCGGCCGCTGGCTGGACCTTGTCCTCATGCAGCGCATTCTCTAGGCATCCGCCCTGCTTTTTACACACATTGGAGATTTGAGCCATGCGCTCCGGGCATCGATAGGCTGCGTCGTCGCGCATTGACTTTTCTCATCATCGGATTAAGTTTAGAACTATTCTAAACTGGAATTCCGCATCATGTTCAGCCGTTTTTTCCGCACGGGCCGCCGCCCCTTCGATTCGCTTTCCGAACAGGAGATCCTGGCGCTCGCCATTTCATCCGAAGAGGATGACGGCCGCATCTATCTCGCCTATGCCGATGGGCTGAAGGACGAGTTCCCGCAGACGGCACAGATCTTCGAAGAGATGGCGGCGGAAGAGAGCACCCATCGCGAGCGGCTGATCGAGATGCATCGCCAACGTTTCGGCGAGCGCATCCCGCTGATCCGGCGCGAGCATGTCAGCGGCTATTACGAACGCAAGCCTGACTGGCTGGTCCGCCCGCTCGGTATCGACAAGGTGCGCGAGATGGCCGAAGCCATGGAGGATCAGGCCTATCGGTTCTATATCGAGGCATCCAAACGCGTGAGCGATGCCTCGATCCGCAAGCTGCTGGGCGATCTCGCCATGGAGGAAAAGCAGCACGAAACCCTGGCCCACCGCCTCGGTCTGAAGCTTGCTCCCGCCGACGTGCGGGAGGAGGAGCGCCAGACCGAACGGCGGCAGATGATCCTGACCTATATCCAGCCGGGCCTCGCCGGACTGATGGATGGTTCGGTCTCCACCCTTGCGCCCATCTTTGCCGCCGCCTTCGCCACGCAGGACACATGGCAGACCTTCCTGGTCGGGCTGTCGGCCTCCGTCGGCGCCGGCATCTCGATGGGCTTCACCGAAGCCGCCCATGACGACGGCAAGCTCTCCGGACGCGGTTCGCCGATGAAGCGCGGCATCGCCAATGGGCTGATGACGACGCTGGGCGGTCTCGGGCATGCCCTGCCCTATCTCATCCCGGATTTCTGGACGGCGACCAGCATCGCCATCGCCGTGGTCTTCGTCGAGCTCTGGGCGATCGCCTATATCCAGAATCGCTTTATGGAGACGCCTTTCCTGCGCGCCGCTTTCCAGGTGGTGCTCGGCGGCGCACTGGTCTTCGCCGCCGGCGTTCTAATTGGCAACGCCTGATGGCGCCTTATCGGGCAAGATAATATTGCTCTTTCCTTCTTCGACCTGATCGATGACAAGCAGTTCGAGAGGGGTCGAGCCAATATTGGTTCCTTGGTGCCACTGGTCGATCGCTTCCACGATGAATTCACCCGTTTTGAAGACCCGGCTTTTTCCTGTGTCCTGGTTGGAGACACGAAGCATGCCCGCAAGGACATAGCCGTAGCGTGGATAGCTGTGCTTGTGTATGGGCAATTCCGCGCCCGGTGCGATTTCATATTTTGAAACGATGACCTGCACATTCCCTTGCGGCAGCGAGATGATTTGTCCGCTTGTCGTTCTGTCAGTTTCAAGAATAGGCGTTATAATCACATCCTTGCCCTTCTTCACTTCCTCAGCCTGAAGAGGAATTGGAAGAATAAGCATAATATATGTCAGAAATATTCTTTTTACTAAGTTTCTCACAAGAATATATATTCTGTATACAGTATCTCTACAGAATATCTCCCAACTTTTAAGTAAAAACTTTTTGCTTGGGTCGGAGCGCTGGCGGCGGCGAACGCCTCATCGCCCCCGGTTGTGCGTCCGCTCATAGAGCGTGCGGATGATCCCGCTTGCCGTCTTTTCGAACAGGAAGGGCAGGACGGCATGGATCATTGCGGCGAAGGCAGCGGCGAAGAGCTTGACGGAAAAGCCCGCCGCAAAGGCCATGTGCTCGAAATAGGTTTCGTCGACGGATGCCGGATGATCGGTAAAAAGTCGCGTGATGCGGGTCGTCATGTCAATGTCCCTTATGATCCCTCTGAAATGTCGATTTTTGGAATTTTATCGATTATTTCCGGGCTATACATCCCAAACTGTCCTTGTCATCTCACCTTTTTTGAGACAAACATCCCATATGAGCATGGAACTCGATGAACTGGATCGCAGGATTCTTGCCGAGCTGCAGCGCGACGGCACGCTGTCGGTCGACGCGCTCTCGGAGAGGGTGCACCTTTCCCGCAACGCCTGCTGGCGCCGCATGAAGCGGCTGGAGGAGGAAGGCGTCATCACCGGCCGCGTCGCGCTCATCGATGCTGATCGTGTTGGCCTCGGTCTTTCCGTCTTCATCCTGGTGAGGACGTCGAACCACGATCCGGACTGGCTGAAGCGGTTTCGCGAGGCGGTCTCCTCGCTGCCGGAGGTGGTCGGCGTCTATCGCATGACGGGCGACCTCGATTATGTGCTGCGTGCCCGCGTGGCCGACGTGAAGGCCTATGACCGGCTGTATCAGCGGCTGATTGCCAGGATCCCGCTTTCCGATGTCTCCGCCTCCTTCGTGATGGAGGAGATCAAGGAAACGACGATCGTCCCGTTGGAAATCCGGTAACGAGGCCTTATAGCGGTTGACGATTTCGCACCAGTGGTGAAAAGGTCCCCCGCATGTCCACCATATCCAATTCCGATTCCGCTCCGCGCCTTGGCATCGTGCGTCTTCCGCATGGGCACGGCCTCGACCTCCCCTCTTATGAAACCGCCGGTTCGGCAGGGTTGGACCTGCGCGCCGCAGTCCCCGAGGACCGGCAGATCGTGCTTCTCCCCGGCCGCCGCGCGCTGGTTCCCACCGGGCTCATCTTTGAGCTGCCCGCCGGCTACGAAGCACAGATCAGGCCGCGTTCGGGCCTCTCCTTCAAGCATGGCATCACCTGCCTCAACACCCCCGGCACGATCGATTCCGATTACCGCGGCGAGATAAAGGTGCTGCTCGTCAATCTCGGCGACGACGATTTCCGCATCGAGCGCGGCATGCGCATCGCGCAGGCCGTCATCGCGCCAGTGGCGCAGGCGATCATCGAGGAGCGCGACAGCGCCGGCGAAACGGCGCGCGGCGCAGGCGGCTTCGGCTCCACCGGGACAGCCTGACCTTATCAGCCGCCGGCAACGCACCGGCGCGTCTCACCGCAATCAAGACTACCGACCCGCATCGGGATTCCGGTGCGGGTAAATCGTGTTGTCCGCCTCCGGTAACGCGGGCTCCCGAAGGCGCCTCTGGAAAGGCGCGCCTAAAAAATTTGTAATTTTTATTCCATACGTTTCGCTGCCTATATATGCCCAACGGATCATATTCTTGAATTTTTACTTTGAACGGTAGACGAGACTGATGTCCCAGATCGCCCCCGAGCCAAAGCACGACGCGCAGAAGCCGCAGATCACCGTCCTACCCGGCTCGACGACGCCTCGTCGCAAGCCGCGCAGGCGCATGTGGCCCTGGCTCGCCATTGCCGCCGTGCTGGCCGTTGCCGCCGCGGTGGTGATCCTGCCTCGCCTGCAGGGGCAGCAGACGACGAATTATCTGACCGAACCGGTAACGCGCGGCGACATCGAAAACGCGATCACCGCCGTCGGCACGCTCAAGGCCGTCAAGGACGTCAATGTCGGCGCGCAGGTTTCGGGCCAGCTCAAATCGGTGCTGGTGGAGGTGGGCGACAAGGTCAGGGAGAACCAGCTCATCGCCGAGATCGATCCCCGCTCGATCGAAACGAAGGTGGAAATCAGCAGCGCGCAGGTCGACAATCTCAAGGCGCAGCTTTTGAGCAAGCAGGCCCAGCTCGTCCTGAAGCGTGCCAATGCCGAACGCCAGAAGACACTGCTGGCGACGCGCGGCGTCAGCCAGGCGACCGTGGACCAGGCGAATGCCGATCTTGCTGCCGCGGAAGCCGACGTGAAGGCGCTGCAGGCGCAGATCAGGATGCAGGAGGCACAGCTTGCCGGCGACAAGGTGGATCTGAGCTACACCAAGATCTACACCCCCATGGCCGGAACCGTCGTCGACCAGACGGCGAAGGAAGGCGAGACCCTCAATGCCAACCAGTCGACGCCGACCATCGTCACCGTCGCCGATCTCTCGACCATGACGGTGGAGGCGCAGGTGTCGGAGGCCGATGTCGGCAGGCTGAAGATCGGCATGCCTGCCTATTTCACCCTGCTCGGCCAGCCGGGCAAGCGCTTCACCGGCACGCTGCGCCAGATCAAGCCGACCCCCGACACCACCAACAATGTCGTGCTCTATTACGCCCTTTTTGATGCGCCCAATCCCGATGGCGAACTGATGATCGACATGAGCGCGCAGGTCTATTTCGTCCTGGGTTCGGCCAAGGATGTCCTGCTGGCTCCGGCCGCGGCCCTTCACACCACACGCGGGCCCGACGGCAAGCCGCAGACGACGGTGAAGGTCGTCAACGCATCCGGCGACACCGAGGACCGCGTGGTGGAGGTCGGCATCCGCAACCGCGTCCAGGCGGAAATCAAGAGCGGCCTCAAGGAGGGCGACCGCGTGGTCGTCACCTCGAGCACGGGTGAGACGCAAAACCGGGCGGGCGGCGGTTCGCGCGGCATGCGCATGCGGATGTTCTGAGGTCGGACGAGATGGCCACACCGCTCATCCGGCTGGAAAACATCCGCAAGACCTATTCCAACGGCGATCTCGCGGTTGAGGTGCTGCATGGCATCTCGCTCGACATCGAAGCCGGCGAGTTCGTCGCCATCATGGGCGCCTCGGGCTCCGGCAAATCGACGCTGATGAACATTCTCGGCTGCCTCGACAGTGCCACCAGCGGCCGCTATCTGCTCGATGGGGAGGACATATCGGGCCTCGATGCGGACGAGCTCGCAGCCCTGCGCCGCCGGACCTTCGGCTTTGTCTTCCAGAGCTACAATCTGATCGCCACCTCGACCGCGCAGGAGAATGTCGAGGTCCCGGCCATCTATGCCGGCACGCCGGCCGCCGAGCGCCGGACCCGCGCTGCCGAGCTTCTGACCACGCTCAAGCTCGGTGACCGCCTCGACCACCGGCCGAGCCAGCTTTCCGGCGGCCAGCAGCAGCGCGTCTCCATCGCCCGCGCGTTGATGAATGGCGGGCGCATCATCCTTGCCGACGAGCCGACCGGCGCGCTCGACAGCCAGAGCGGCGAGGAGGTGATGGCGCTTCTGCGCTCGATGCACCAGCAAGGTCATACCATCATCGTCATCACCCACGCGCGCGAAGTGGCGGAGCAGGCCGACCGCCTCATCGAGATCCGCGACGGGCATGTCCTGTCGGATCGCACCAAGCGGCGGGTTCCCGACCGGACGGCGCCGCAAAGGCTGAAGCAGAATTTGAGTGATGGGGTGGCGGCCATCGCCGATTTCTCCGAAGCGGTGAAGATGGCCTTCCGGGCCTTGCGGGCCAATCTCTTCCGCACCATCCTGACGCTGCTCGGCATCATCATCGGCGTCAGTTCCGTCGTCGCCATGCTCGCCATCGGCACAGGCGCGCAGAAATCGATCCTCGACCGCATCAACGCCATGGGCTCAGACCTCCTCCTGATCCGGCCGAGCATGGCCAATTTCCGTGGAAGCGGCTCGATCGTCACTCTCGTGCCGGAGGATGCGGACGCCATTCTGGAATTGCCCAATGTCGCGAGCGCCGTGCCGGAAGTTACCGGATCGGTGACGCTGCGCTACGGCAATGTCGACTATCAGTCGCAGGCCGACGGCACCGTTCCCGCCTTCACCACGGCAAAATCATGGAAGGTGGAACGCGGGGACTTCATCAACCGGAACGACGTCGACACCTATGCGCCGGTCGCCGTTCTGGGCACGACCGTCGCCAGGACGCTGTTTCCCGAGGGAGGCGATCCGATCGGCAAATATATCCTCGTGCAGAAGATCCCGTTTCAGGTCATCGGCGTGATGGAATCGAAAGGCGCCGGCCCCGGCGGAAACGACCAAGACGACGTGGTGATCGTGCCGCTCTCCACCGCCAATCTCCGGCTGTTCGGGCAGAAGCATGTGCGCACCATCACGGTGCAGGTCAAGGACGGCGATCTGATCAACACCACGCAGGATCAGATCCAGGCGCTGCTAGACAAGCGGCACAAGGCCGACGACACGATGATCACCAACATGTCCTCGATCCGCGAGGCGGTGACCGAAACCTCCAACACCATGACGCTCTTCCTCGGCTCGGTGGCGGCGATCTCGCTGCTCGTCGGCGGCATCGGCGTGATGAACATCATGCTCGTCAGCGTCACCGAGCGCACCCGCGAGATCGGCGTGCGCATGGCGACCGGCGCGCGCACGCGTGACATCCTGCTGCAGTTCATCACGGAAGCGCTCGTCGTCTCGGCGATCGGCGGCGCGCTGGGGGTCGTTCTTGGGCTGGGGATCGGCGGCATCGCCCGGTATCTCGGCGCGCCGATCGAGTTCAGCATCGGGCCGGTGGCGCTTGCCTTCGCATGCGCCTTCGCAACGGGGCTGATTTTCGGCTTCCTCCCCGCCCGCAAGGCTTCCCGGCTGCAGCCGGCCGTTGCCCTGTCCTCCGAATAGGGCGGCCGCCCGCGTTCGGCTTTACCGGAAGCGGATCGGGATGGTCAGCGACATCCGCGACTTGGCGATCGCCGCAGGCGGCGCCGGAAGCGGCGATGCCCGGCGCACCATCTCCTCCGCCAGCTGGTCGAGGGCGGAATTGCCCGACGATGCCCGTGCCGAGAGCACGTTACCCGACGGATCGATACTGAAGGTCAGCCGCACCGTGCCCTTGACCCCCGGGGAGCGGCGCTCGAGATAGCGCCTCTGGCGGTTGAGATGCGCCTGCACCTTGGCCTGCCACCTGTTGGAGTTTACCCCCGGCGAACCCGATGTATCGCTGTTGCGGTTCGCGGCGACCTTCGGCCCGGTCCTCGCATCCACCTGCGGAGCGGCCGCCTTCTTCGTTGGCCTGGGCTTCTCGACCTTCCTCGGCTCGGCCTTCTCGACGATCTTCGGTTTTTCCCGCTTCGGCTTGGGCCTTTCGGCCACTTTCGGCTTTTCGACCGGCTTCGGCACGACGACCTCGGGCTTTTCGGCCTCGACGACATCGGGAACCGGCTCCTCCGGCTGTTCGACCTCTTCGACCGGCTCTGTCTCCGCCACCTCTTCAGGCGGCGTTTCCGGCAGAACTTCCTCGACCGGCTCGACGGCTTCGGCCTGCTCGGGTTCGATCGGCTGTTCCGGCGCTTCCTCGGTCTGGACTTCGGGAACGAGAGCGGCCTCTTCCACGGCTGGTGCGATCGGCTCCGGCGCAAGCTCCATCATGATGGCTGGAGGCGGCGAACCATCCGGCTGGACGGGAGGCTGCAGGTGGTGGATTGCATAGGCGCCGGCCGCATGAGCCACCAGCATCACGATACCCGCCCCGCCCCACAGCGCAACATCCCGCCAGCCCGTGCGCTGCAGATCGGCGGAATGCGCCTGGACCGGTGGATGGTCCTGCGGCAGTTCGGGTCGCGGAGAACGGGTCATTGCGCGGCCGCGCCTCCCGGAGATGGAGCCGCGCCGGGCGCTGCCGGCGCCGACGGCACCGCCTCGAGCCCGACCAGCGCGATCTTCAGATAGCCCGCATGGCGCAGCGCATTCATCACATTCATCAACTCGCCATAGTCGACCACCTTGTCGGCCCGCAGGAAGATGCGCGTGTCCTTGTTGTTCTGTGAAAGCCGATCGAGCGTCGTCCCCAACGTTTCGCGCGTTGCCGGATCATTGCCGACATTGAGCGTCAGATCCTGCTTCAGCGTCACGTAGAGCGGCTTGTCGGGCCTGGGCTGTGCCGTTGCCGAGGAAGCCGGCAGGTCGACATTGATGTCGACGGTCGCCAGCGGCGCCGCCACCATGAAGATGATCAGGAGAACCAGCATGACGTCGATGAAGGGCGTCACGTTGATCTCGTGATTTTCCTCCAGCTCGTCGCCGGCTCCTTCGCGTATCCTGGCTGCCATCGCTTCTACTCCGCCGCCGGTGCCCTGGCATCTTGCTGCGCAGCCGGCACCGCATGGATACCGGCGGCGCGGAAATCGAGATCACGGCTTATGAGCCGCTCCACCCCCGCCGAAGCGTCGGCCAGGAGCTGGCGGTATCCGGTGATCGAACGGGCAAAGACGTTGTAGACCACCACCGCGGGAATGGCCGCGACCAGCCCGATCGCGGTTGCGAGCAGCGCCTCCGCGATGCCGGGAGCGACGACGGCGAGATTGGTCGTCTGCGATTCCGAGATGCCTATGAAGGAATTCATGATGCCCCAGACCGTGCCGAACAGACCGACGAACGGAGCGGTGGACCCGATCGTCGCAAGCACGCCGGTTCCCTTGGTCATGCGCCGTCCGGCGGCCGCCTCGATGCGCGAGAGGCGCGAGGCCACGCGTTCCTTCAGCCCTTCGCCGCTGCCCTTGATCGCACCCGCCGAAAGCCGCACCTCCTCTTCCGCTGCGCGTACCAGCAGGGCGCCCGTACCCTTGCGCGCATGCAGCGCGCGGAAGGCATCGTTGAGGCTCCGCGCCTCTGTGATCTCCTTCAGGGCGCGCTTGGCCGATACCTTGGCGGCGGCAAGCTCCAGCGATTTGGCGAGCCAGACGGTCCAGGTGACGAGCGAGGCGAAGGCGAGGCCGAGCATGACGGCCTTCACCACCCAGTCGGCGGCCATGAACATGCCCCATGGCGAGAGATCGTGCGGCAGCTCCATCTCGATGGTTTGGCCCTGCGCGTCGGTCGCAGCCTGCCCGATCGTCTGGTCCTGCCCGCCGGCAGGTTGGGCGGCCTCCGGCGTCGCCGGCTGGGCGGGCGCCTGCGCGGCAGGCGCTTGAGGAGCCGTCACGCCGGGTTGCGGGGCCGTCGGCCCTTCCTGCGCGGAAAGCGATGCCGGAAGACCGATGACCGCGAGGCAACCCAGTGCCACCGCAATGAATTTCGCCTTGAACACTTCTAAGCCTCTCTCGACCGATCCAATGCAAGCCGGGCATATGGATATTGCGGCCCGCCATCTTCGCGACGTCCTGCGAGCCTGCCCGCCACTTGTTGGGAAGGACTCTTAACCGCGCATAAGATGATAATGCAAGTCATGTTTTGAGTTTAGCCCGTAATAGCGGTTTTTTTTCTGACGTATGCAAGGCGCGCGGCTCCGCCTCCCCGGCGTATCGGCAACCGCCGACGCCGGAAAATGACCGTTCCGCTTCGCTTTTGCGGCAACGGCCCCGCCGCACCCGAACTATTGTGACGCCCACAACAACAGGCTCGAACATGCCCGGAGGATACATGACCGATCATTCTTACATCCTGACGCTTTCCTGCGAGGATCAGCCGGGGATTGTGGCTGCGGTGACGACGGAGCTTGCCGGGATCGGGGCGAACATCGCCGAATCCAA
>NZ_JACHWN010000008.1 GCF_014191375.1 Mesorhizobium sp. RMAD-H1 | reverse complement strand
CGAGGCGCGCGTGCTCGCCCGCGCCGTCAAGCAGCATCTCGAAAGCCGCGTCATGCTCAATGGGCACAAGACCATCGTCTTCGGGTGAGGGGCGGAGCACAACTGAAGCAGGGCGGCTGACTGGCCTCACCCCTCGATCAGGATCGCACGCAGATCGTTGACATTCGTGCCGGTTGGGCCCGGCACGAAGAGATCGCCGATTGCGTGGAAGGCGGTCCAGGCATCATTGCCGTTCAACAGCGCCGCGCCATCCCTGCCCGCCGCGATGAGCCGCGAGACGGTAGTGCCGTCGGCGAAAGCGCCGGCATTGTCCTCCGAGCCATCGATACCGTCGGTATCGGCGGCGAGCGCCGTGATCCCGTGCGTGCCGTCGATATCGAGGGCGAAGGAGAGCAGAAACTCCGTATTGCGCCCACCCTTGCCTGACCCTCGCACCGTCACCGTGGTTTCACCGCCTGACAGTATCACCACCGGCTTGCGGAACGGCCTGTCCTTCGCCAGCACTTCCCTGGCGAGCGCCGCATGGACATGCGCCACCTCGCGCGCCTCGCCTTCGATGGCATCGGAAAGAATGACCGCCTCCACGCCCTGGCGGCGGGCTTCCGCAGCGGCCGCTTCGAGCGAAACGGCGGCGGAAGCGATCACCCGCACCTCATGGCCGGAAAAGCTGGGGTTCTCCGGCTTCGGCGCGGTGGCAGCCTCGCTCCTGAGATGCTTGAGAGCGGCCTCCGGCAGCTGCAGGTGGTAGCGCTCGACCACCTTCAGCGCATCTTCGCGCGAGGTCGGATCCGGTACCGTGGGACCCGACGCGACGAAGGCGGGATTATCGCCGGGAATATCGGAGACGATGAGAGAGACGACCTTCGCCGGATGAGCTGCGGCAGCCAGCCTGCCGCCCTTTATCGTGGAGAGATGCTTGCGCACGGCATTCATCGCCGAGATCGGCGCTCCCGACGCAAGCAGGGCCTTGTTGACGGTGATCTCGTCCTGAAGCGTCATTCCATGCGGCGGCGCGGGCAGCAGCGCCGAACCGCCGCCGGAGATCAGCGCCACCACCAGATCGTCGGCCGTGAGATCCGAAACCGCGGCAACAAGGCGTTTTGCGGCGAAGAGCCCCGCCTCGTCGGGCACGGGATGCGATGCCTCGATGATCTCGATATCGCGGCACGCGGTGCTGAAGCCATAGCGCGTCACCACCACGCCTTCGAGCGGACCATTGCCCGCCTTCTCCCATGCCCGCTCGAAAGCCCGCGCCATCTGCGCCGATCCCTTGCCGGCGCCGACGACGATGGTGCGTCCCTTCGGCCTCGGCGGCAGGTTGGCGGCAATGACATGCTCGGGATCGGCGGCCGCAACCGCCGCATTGAAAAGGGACGTAAGGAAGGCTCTGGGATCGGCGACGGTCATCGGGCTCCTCGAAGCTGTGGACGGCGCTGGTGTCGCATGGAAGCGGCCCCTTGTCCACGGGGAGGACAGGGGCAGAACCGCTTTGCATCACTGGTCCCCCGGAGGAACCAAATGTTCGCCGCCGGCGTTGATATGCGCCACGATGAGGGGACGATGCGATACCTTCAACCGAACCCGGCCTTCGTCAGGCTGCCGCCAAAACTGGACATCGATGTCCTCCTCGCGGTCGCCGCGCGCCTCTCGCTCGTGCTTCTTGCGACCATCGCAGCGATGGTCGCTCTTTATCTCGGCCGCTACATCCTTTCGCCTGTCGCGCTTGCCATCGTCATCGGTCTTATGTTCGGTCCCGTCGCGACGCGCCTGGAGAGCCGCGGAGCACCCAAGGAACTGGCGGCGATCCTCGTCGTCATCCTGTTTTTCGCGCTGATTGCCATCGGCGCGGTCATGTTCGCCGTGCCCCTGTCCGTATGGGCGGAAAAGGTTCCGGTCATCTGGCAGGAACTGCGCCAGCAGCTGATAGCCTTGAAGCAGCCCCTGGAGATGCTCGGAGCGCTTCAGGACCAGATCCGCAATATCACGGGGGCAGCAACCGCTTTGTCGGTGAAAGTGGAAGACGGCAGCACGGTGCAGAACATCGCCTTTCTGGCACCGGCGATCTTTGGCCAGGTATTGATCTTTCTGGCCAGCCTCTATTTCTTCGTCGCCACGCGCAACGAGATCCGCGCTGCCATTCTCTCGATGTGCGTCGGACGGCGCATACGCTGGCGCGTCGCCCACGTCTTTCGCGATGTCGAGGCCGATGTGTCCCGCTATCTTCTCTCAATCACTTTCATCAATGCTGCAATGGGCATCGCCGTGGGCCTGGCCATGTGGCTGATCGGCGTTCCCTCGCCGGCCCTGTGGGGCGGGCTCGCGGCAATGCTCAATTACATCATCTATATCGGTCCCGCTCTGATGACGGTGATCCTCTTCGGTGTCGGGCTCGCCACCTTCAATGGCTATGCCGTCTTCCTGCCGGTCGGCGCCTATCTTCTTATCGAGCTTCTGGAGGGCCAGTTCGTCACGCCCCATGTGATCGGCCGCACCATGACGCTCAATCCCTTCACGGTTTTCCTGGCCCTCGCCTTCTGGCTGTGGATATGGGGGCCGATCGGCGGCTTCATCGCCGTGCCGTTCCTCCTCGTGCTCTATGCGGTGATCCGCAACATCCTGCCGCATTATACGAAGGCGCAGCGCTCCAAGCCGTTCGCGCCACCTCCTTCGTGAGACAGGAGCGGAGAGCGTCAATGAAAATTCATTTGCATTGCCACCCCAAATCACGGTCAGATGGTTGCGCATCTGATCCCGGCAGACCCGACAAGATCGGAACAGGGAATGTGGAGGACAAGCCATGATGCACAAGGACATTCAGGCGCTGGAACATGCCGCGCGCACCGCAATGGCGGGAGCCTACGAGCCCACGCAGGTGGCTGCGTCTTCGCCGCGCACGGCCTATGTGCTGGCGGGCATCGCGGCGTTTGCTGCGGTCGCCTATTTCATGCTTGCCTGACAAAATTCCCTAACAAGGGAACAGAAACAAAAGTTTAGCGTTCGTTCTCCCGGGGCTACCCAGGAGAGGAACATGTCTCTTACCACCATTCTGATTATCATCCTGATCCTGGCGCTGATCGGCGTCTTCCCGTCATGGCCTTATGCGCGAGGCTGGGGTTACGGGCCGAGCGGTATCGTCGGGCTCATTCTGGTGATCCTGCTCATTCTGGCTCTTCTTGGCAGGCTTTGACATCGGACTTCCCGTCTTTTCGGTTACCTGCACCGTCCTTTCAGCGGCAGCGGCAATGTCACGTGTCGCTGCCCCGACCCGGATTGGAACCGAACAGGCGGAAAGGCCGTTACATCACGCAATTGAGGCTCAATCCGACCATCTTCGAAGGAGAACCATCATGGCCCGTGCATCGACGACAGTTCAGCAGCCTGAAGACATTCTCAAAGGAGACCAGAAGAGCGAAGCCACCGGTGACCTGCAGGCGCAGATCGCGCGGCTGAAGGAGGATATAGCCGGCCTTGCCTCGGCGATCGCCGATCTGGGTTCGGAGAAGATGCACAAGGCCAAACGCGGGGCGGCTGAAACCTATGAGAGCGCCTACCGCAGCGGCGAAGATGCCGTAACCGAGCTTCGTGATCAGCTCGCCGAGACGGCGCGCGAGCGGCCGCTGACGACGATCGCGGCGGCCGCAGGCGTCGGCTTCCTGCTGGCTTTGCTGGCCCGCCGCTAAGATGCTGCGTCTTCTCATCCCGTTCCTGACCAGCGCCGTCAGCGGGGAGGTGACCACGGCGATACATCGCACCAAGCGCCGTGCCCTCACCATGCTCGCCATCGGACTGCTGGCTCTGGCGGGAGCGGCATTCCTGCTGGTCACGATCTATCTCGCGCTTGCCCGCGCCTATGGCGATGTCTGGGCCGCGCTGATCGTGGCCCTCGGCTGCTTCGCCCTGGCGATCATCGGCCTCATCGTGGTGAAGATATCCGATGCCTACTACAAACGGCGCATGCGGGAACGCACCCATATAGACGGATCCACGGTGCTGACCGCTGCGGCGCTGGCGGCGCTTCCTGTCTTGACGAGAAGGCCGCTGTTCATCGCTGCGGCGCTTCCGGTCATCGGGCTGGCCGCCTATGTCTTCATGTCCGAAGGCACCGTCGAGACAAAGGAGAAGCGCCGCCGCGGTCCGCGCGACACACCGTAAAGATAGGGCGCCCGGTCATTCGGGCGTCCCGCTCCCGGGCACCAGCACCTTGAGCGCCCCCGGATGGATGACGATCTCGACGATCTCGTCCTTCAGGGGCACCAGTTCGCCGTCGATCACCGCATTGGCATTCTCGCGCAATCGGGGAAACCGCAGGCCGACCTCCTTCGCCCTCATCTCCTCGACATTGCTGTTGCTGCGCCAGCGGCCGAGCATGATATCGGCCATCAGCCGCATATAGTCCCGCGAGGCGAGCGGCCCGGTGATATAGATGCCGAGAAGCCCGGTCTCCACATCGGGAGCATAAGGCAGCGGCGCATCTCCATAAGGATTGTTGGATATGGCAAGCGCGGAAACCCGGCGCAGCATCGTCTCGTTCCCGATCCTCAGCTCCACGGGAAAGGACGGCGGATCCTTGACAACCATCCCCATCGCCCGGGCGCTCGCCAGGATCTTGCCCAGGCGCGAGCCGTACCGGAAATTTTTCCGCATCCTCACCATGCGCGGATGAAACCCGAGCGCGAACTGGTGCACGAAGGGACGTCCGTTGGCCGTGGCGATATCGACCCGGCGGACTTCCCCCGAAGCCAACGCCTCCAGGGCGGCCGTAAGAGCAAGGGGGATCTTCAGCGAGCGGGCGAAGAGGTTCATGGTGCCGGCCGGCAGGACGGCAAGCGCAATGCCGCTCTTCCAGGCGATATCCGCAGCGGCGGAAACCGTGCCGTCACCACCGCCGGCCATCAGCACATCACCATCGCCCCCGGTCGCCGCCTGTTCCAGCGCGGCGGTGATCTTCTGCGCCGGAACCGGCCGGCAGTCGATCTCATGCCCCCGACGGGCGAAGATCTCCCTTGCCTCGGCACAGAACTTGTCGATGTCCAGGGTACGGAACATCCCGCCTTCGCGATTGAGAACGGCAATGACCTTCATGCGCGCAACCCTTCATTGGAAGGCCACCCGCCAATCCATTGCTGGTGCGATAACGCTGAGGTCCGGCAGAACGTTCCTGCCGGTTCTTCTCTCAATCCTTGACCTCGAGCGACGGGAAGCGGACCATCGCTCTGGTGCCTGTTTCCCCGTTGCGGTCGTAATGCGGCATCTCGCCGAACTGAACGCAGAGCTGCTCGATGACCAGCATGCCGAGCCCCTGGTGATCATTCTTCCTGTTCTTTCGGCCCACCCCGTCATCCGCGACGGTCAGCGCCAGGACGCCGTCCTCACCCCGGTCGAAACGCACATGGACCGTCCCCCGACGATTGTCCGGAAAGGCATGCTTGACGGCGTTGGTGACGAGCTCGCCAAGGATGATGCCGATCGTCGTGACATCCCGCGCATTCAGATTGAGAGGGGCGAATGCAGTTATGAAATTAATCCTGTCGCCCGATGTGAGGGATACCCTTATATCGTCGATCACCGCCTGCAGGAACTCGTCGACCCGCACTGTTTCCAGATCCTCGCCAAGCCGCAGGCGACGATGCGCCGTCGAGATCGTCTGCACCCGGTCGCGCGCCGCTATGAGCACCCTGCGCGCGTCCTCATTCGTGGCCTGGCGCAATTGCAGCCCCAGGAGCGACGAGACTGTCGCCAGGGAATTGCCGATGCGATGGTTGCTGTCCTGCAACAGTGCTTCGACGCGCTGGCGCTCGCGCTCGGCGAGTGCGCGTGCGCTCTCCAGCTCCGCCGTCCGCTCCTTCACCCGCTGCTCCAGGAGCACGTTTTCCGACATCAGCGCCGATTGCCCTTCGCTCAGCTGCCGCACGTAGCGCTGCACGCGATTGAACAGCAGGCATGCCAGCATCACCGCACTGGCGAGGGCCGCGAGCGCGGCGATCGTCAGCCAGTTGCGGGTCCGGTTTATTTTTTCGTTGCGCGCGACCAGCCGCTGGTCTTCCTCCTCCATGAAGCCGCGGATGGTCTGGCGCAACCGGTCCATCAGCACTTTACCCTGATCGCTGCGTATCTCCTCCAGCGCCCTTTCCTGATGGCCCGCGATCGACAGCTCGATCGTCTGCTTCACCTCCGCCTGCTTTCGCGCCGTCAGCTCCTCGATTTCCCTCACACGCGCTTCCTGCGAGGCATTTCCCCGGCTCTTTTCCGCCAATCGCTTGAGGGCCTCATCGATCGAAAGCGAAGCGGCCCGGTAGAGATCCAGATAGGAACTCTGCAGGGTCAGGAGATATCCCCGCTGGCTTGTCTCCATATTGGTGGCGAGCAGCAGCGTCTGATTGGCTTCCTGAAGGAGCTCGTAGGTGTTGGATACGTCGACGAGCTGTTGATTGACGCCGCGCGAGAGGAAGACGGTGGAAGTAGCCGTCAGCAACACCAGGCCAAGCGAAACGATGACAGCGAGCTGGCGTCGATATGTCATGCGCGTGCCGGTGGCCGGTAATGTTTGCGAGGTATCGTCCATCTGAATCGTGAGGTGGAAGGGAGATCGGTCTATCGATGGATCATACGCTGGTGCGGAGGAAAAACGAAATCCAACATTTATTGCAATATGTCAGTTCAAGCCTTTGAAACGGATGTTCGAGACGCTCGTGACGATTTAACGCGCTTCAAATATAGGGACGTTTCAGCGCAGGCAGCCCCTCCCAGCCGGAGATGTGGAGCAGGATCGTTTCATCGAGAACGGTGCAGCCGCCCTTCTCCCACCGCAGTGCCTTCAGGAGGGCAAGCCTTCTCAACGTCTTGTTGGTATGGACGATCGACAGGCCCAGAGTATCGGCCAGATGCTGCTGCGTCACCGGAATGACCTTCTGCCCCTCCAGCATGCGGGCTGCACTGGCGCGCTGGTGGAGAAAGGCGATCAGGTAGGCCGTCCGCTCGAGCGCGCTGCGCTGCCCCACGCTGAGGAGATGCTCGTCGAGCATGATCTCCTCACGTGCCGTGAGCCAGGTGAGATCATAGGCAAGCTGCGGAAAATTGCTGAACAGCTTCGGAAGATCGGTCTTCTGAAACACGCATAGGACCAGGGGGGAAAGAGCCTCGATCGAATGCTGCATCTCGTCCAGCAGAGAACCCTGAAGGCCGATGATGTCTCCCGGAAACACATAATTGAGGATCTGGCGCCGCCCGTCATCAAGCGTTTTGTAACGAAAGCCCCAGCCCGAAAGAATGGAGAAGAGATAGGCGTTGCCACTTCCCTCCACCAGCACCGTGGCCCCGGCGGGTGCCGTCATTTCGCCCGTCTTCAACGTCGAGATGAGTGACCGTTGGGAGTCTTCGAGGGGCCGCAAATGGGGAATGTCGTTCAACGGGCAGTTCTCGCATTCGATACGTTGCGTGATCGGAACCTCGTTCACTCCTTGTGCCTCCATCGTTGAAATCGAGCTACTTGAATTAACGTCGCGCCGCCGAACCGGTTCCGGAGCGACCGGGTGCGATATGTCAAAGTTAAATGACAGCCCGGGTCTTCATGTCGATAAGAGCGACTCCCCTGGAGGATCCGCAGTGACGAGACTGGATGATGCAAGACTTCTCATTCTGGAGCAGGAGCTCTTCATAGCTCTGGAAATCCAGAGGATCGTTGGAGAGGCCGGCGCCATCGCAGTCGATCTCGCCCACAATCTCGAAGATCTGGATGCATATATCCGCACCAGCCCTCCTTACGACGCCGTGATAATGGAAGTCCGCGTCCAGGGTATTTCGACCCTTGCGGCGGCGGCAAGGCTGCAACTTTCTGGATTGCCCGTTGTTTTTGTCACTGCTTATGATCATTACAGGAGCGGTGTAGCCGGCTTTCCCATGTCTCCGGTGGTCATAAAGCCTTTTGAAAGCACCACGCTCGTCGAAGCGATCATCATGGCGATCTCCAGCTCTCGCGCGATCGGCTAGAGCAACTTTCGGCCAGTCCGTAAGCCGCTCCGGGTCAAGCAAAGTCAGGCGAACGAACGGGTTGTCGTGGGTGCGGATGTGGCGTCGGGGCCATAATCGGATTCGCCGCTGACACCCAGCAGTTCCTGCAGCCGGGTGCGGGCACGGCTGACGCGGCTCTTGATGGTGCCCACCGCGCAACCGCATATCTCGGCCGCTTCCTCATAGGCAAAGCCGGAAGCGCCGATCAGGATGATCGCCTCGCGTTGGTCGGCAGGCAGCTGATCGAGCGCCTTGCGGAAATCCTGCAGGTCGAGGGCGCCGTATTGCGCGGGATGAACGGCGAGCTGACTGGTGAATGTCCCCTCGCTGTCCTGGACCTCGCGCCCGCGCTTGCGCATCTGGCTGTAGAACTCGTTGCGCAGGATGGTGAAGAGCCAGGCCTTGATATTGGTGCCCATCTCGAAGGACTCCTGCTTGGCCCACGCCTTCATGATCGTGTCCTGCACGAGATCGTCGGCCCTGTCCTGCTGGCCGATCAGCGAGACCGCGAAAGCCCGCAAGCTGGGAAGCGCCGCGAGAAGA
Source organism: Mesorhizobium sp. RMAD-H1 (assembly GCF_014191375.1). Taxonomy (GTDB): domain Bacteria; phylum Pseudomonadota; class Alphaproteobacteria; order Rhizobiales; family Rhizobiaceae; genus Paramesorhizobium. The sequence continues at coordinate 277,764 of NZ_JACHWN010000008.1, read as the reverse complement.
TCTCTTTTGAACTCGGTCGAACCTTCACCCACAATGCTACTCCCCTGTATGCGGCTCATTGACCGGACTCGCCGGAGCGATCCCGCTCTGCCTGATCGAGTCTTTCGAGGAGGTCGAGAAACCTGTCGGGAATGGTTTCTTCCTGTATCGAGCTATAGAGAGCCCTCAGCTTCGAGCCGATCTCGCTGTTGGGGCCCAATTCGTCCCGGCGGGAAGAACGAGCCTCGCCAGCCCCGCCGTGGCCCGCTCTCGGACGAAGATTGGATTTTTCAGTCATATTCAACCCAGCCATTCTTCATTGAAATGTGCTGCACCTTTATGCCGCATTTTTGGATCATAATGTTTGGATGCCTGAAAAGTTCCAGCACGGTCGGAACTTTTTTTCCCGTGTTGCGTTTCGCAACGGCTGTACCGTAACTTCATTTACGGGTCTGAAGGGAGCTCAAAGACATGTCATTATCGACGCGTATCGCGCCGCATCTTCCTTATCTGCGCCGTTATTCTCGTGCTGTGACCGGGTCGCAAACATCAGGGGATGCCTATGTGGCAGCGACCCTGGAAGCACTTATTGCGGATGTTTCCATTTTCCCCGAAACGTCGTCGGACCGGATCGGTCTCTATCGGCTTTTCTCCAACATGTTCGAATCCACAACGGTCCGTGTTCCCGAACCCACCTCCGAATTTGCATGGGAGGCCCGCGCCGCCGCCAATCTCTCCGTGGTCGCCCCGAAGGCGAGACAGGCCTTCCTGCTGGTTTCAGTGGAAGGCTTCAGCGAGCAGGAAGCGGCCGAAGTCCTCAACGTCAGCGAAGAGGAGTTTTCGTCCCTGCTTGCCAGCGCCTCGCTCGAAATCTCGCGTCAGGTGGCCACGAGGATCATGATCATCGAGGACGAGCCGCTGATCGCCATGGATATCGAACAGATGGTCGAGAGCCTCGGCCATGAGGTCGTCGGTATCGCACGTACCCGGGATGAAGCACTCGAACTCTACAAATCCACCAAGCCGCGCATGGTGCTCGCCGATATCCAGCTTGCCGATGGCAGCTCAGGTATCGATGCGGTCAACGATATCCTGCAGAAGGACACCATCCCTGTGATCTTCGTCACCGCATTCCCCGAGAGATTGCTCACCGGTGAGCGGCCGGAACCGACCTTCCTCGTCACCAAGCCATTCAACCCGGAAATGGTGAAGGCGCTGATCAGCCAGGCGCTTTTCTTCGAGGAGAGTTCGAAAGTAGCGGCATGAATAGCGTGAACCGCTGCTTCCCCGGGCACTGGGATGCCCGGGGAAGCACGGGAAGAGAAGAAAGGGACGCAGAGAAAAGGAACCTATCCTCCCCCGCGACGTTTCGTTGGGACGAACGAAGAGGAGGTAGGAAATGCTCTATTATGCACTTGTTTTCCTGGTCGTGGCGCTGGTGGCCGGCGCACTTGGTTTTGGCGGCATCGCCGGTGCTTCGGCAGGTATTGCCCAGATACTATTCTTCGTCTTTCTTGCCCTTCTGGTCATATCGCTGGTGGCAAGTTTCATCAGGCGGGCCTGAGCAATCAAGGGGAGATGGGAGCGACGGGGCGGCCGCCCCGCAGACATTGCGGTTCGGCCGAGGGCAACGTAAAACCGATGCTGAAAGTTCCGGAGTGGCCCGCGCGAGAACGGGCCGCCTTGACTTTATCCGGCTTTGGAAAGTTTCATCGGTACTCCAATGTGTCTCCGGCAACAATGCAAGACATGATGAGCCAGCTCCCTACCCAGCCTGACCTTCAAGAAGGCAGTAGACTGCGTTCCCTGTTGCGGGCAATCCGCAACAGCAATGTCTGCGTGCTCTATCAGACAGCCGATCTGGCTTATGTCTGGGCTGAAAACCTGCCGGATATATGGGTGGATGTGTGGCATGTCGGGGTCTATGACCAGGAGCTGATGCAGGAATCCATGGCGGCCAAGCTGGGTGTCGCCAAGCGTTCCGTGCTGGAGACGGGTGAACCGCAGAGCGTGGAGATCGCCGTGCCCCATGGCGATCAGCTTCGCTGGTTCGAGCTTTCGATCGATTGCGACCGAGACGATGATAACGCCACGATCGGCGTGGTGACGACGGCTGTGGACATAACCGAGCTGAAACGGCGCGAGCAGGTTCTCAAGACCCTGCTGCGGGAGGTTAGCCACCGCTCCAAGAACCTGCTGGCCATCATCCAGAGCATAGCCATGCAGACGGCGCGCTTCACCGGCACGGTCGACGACTTCCTCTTCAAGTTCCGCGGCCGTGTGCAGTCGCTCTCCTATTCCCAGGATCTGGTGACCGACTCGAACTGGCGGGGCGCCCAGTTCCGCGAACTCGTCCGCTCGCAGATGCAGAAATATGTCGACGTCTCCGACCCGCGTTTCACCCTCTCCGGGGACGATCCCTACATCTTCCCCGGCGCGGCCCTGCACATCGGCCTTGCGCTCCATGAACTGATCGTCAATTCGACCTCCTATGGCGCGTTGTCGAACGGCCAGGGCACTATCGCGATATCGGGCAAGCTCGAAAACATCGGGACTGAAAGGATGTCGCTGGTGATCAAATGGGACGAGAGGGTTCCCGGTTCCTTCAAGGAGACCGACCTCAATGCCCGCTTCGGCAGCGCGGTTCTGGAACGCATCGTGCCGATCTCCGTCAACGGGACCTCCACCTATCATATAGAGCCGAACGGCGTCAGCTATTCGCTCGACGTCCCCCGCTCCCAGTTCGATCTCTGAACCGCAAACAAAAAAAGATCGCCACGGGCTGGACCCATGACGATCGCTAATTGCACACTGTCGATATCAGGACCTGTGCATCCCATGGCAGTGCGCGATTGACCGCAAGCGTTAGGGGAATGACTTGCGGTCCCGGTACCTGGCATTTCGAGGGGGGCGGGGTCCGCCAGGTACCGAATGCCCGAAAAACGCGTCCGGAAACGAAAAGTTCCGGAAAAAATGAACTTCCTTAAAGTTTTTATTCCGACAGCAGCATCTTATACATACGAACGTGCCTACCTATATGCATAGCTACATTAGCAGCGCCTTGGACAGCAGACGGAACTATCTTTCACTTTTCTCCGTTGATGTCGTCGAAGGAGACAGGCCATGCAACAGTTGGCTGCGATTATGCTGTTGGTTACATGCTCCAACGATCTGGCCGTATGCCACGAGCAACCCGCGCCAACCGTCTCCTATGAGACGGTCGCAACGTGCGAAACGGAACTGAAACCCGCAATCCGCAATCTCGCGGCGGAAAACACGCGCGTCTATGGCAAATGCGTCGAAGTGGACCCCGAAATCATGGAGCGCGACGCTGCCATCTTTTGGGAAATCGATGCGAATGACGAGCTGCAGATCACCATCCGCGAGGAGCACGAAGACGCAAACCCTACGATGATGGCGAAAAACGGTCCGGAGACCGGGGCGATCCGGACTAAAAACTAGAAAAACCGCCCGCCTTCAGGCGCTATTCACCCAGCGTCTTTCATGAAACGAACGCGCCATGGCGTGAACCGTGCGCTCGATCCGATATCCTTTCTCGAAATCGATGACATGCGCGTCATCGTCGCCCGACATGCGGCGGATCAGTTCCCGGCATTCGATGATCTTCAGATCATTGAAGCCGAGTCCGTGGCCCGGCGCCGGGATGAACCGCCCATAGGGCTCGTGCTCCGGCGCCGTGAGGATGGTGCGGAACCCCTGCTCCGTGCCGCGGTCGCTGGTGAGGTAAAGCTGGAACTCGTTGAACCGCTCCTGGTCGAACAGGATGGAGCCGTGCGAGCCGAATATCTGCAGGGCAATGCGGCCCTTCCGCCCCCAGGCAGCGCGGTTGAACTGCAATGTGCCGGAAGCGCCGGTCTCCAGCCGGATCAGTACATTTGCGATATCATAGGTCTCGACCTCCCGCTCGCTCCCTTCGGCCGTTTTCCGCCATTCCTGCGGCTTCGCCATGTCGCACATCACACTTGCCACCGGGCCGAGCAGCGTGGTGACCAGCGACAGCGGATGGACACCGAAATCATCGAGCGCGCCATAGCCGGAGCGAGCTTCGTGCTTGTAGGAGAACGGCGCATCGGGATCGGCCATGAAATCCTCGTCCATCTCGACGCGGAGATGGTTGATCCGGCCGATGGCATTCTCGCTGAGCAACCGACCGATATGGCGGATGGCCGGGTTCTGGATATAGTTGTAGCCCAGAATGGCCGTCCTGCCGGATTGCCGCGCCGCCTCCAGCATTGCCTCGGCATCCGCGATCCCGGGCGCCATCGGCTTCTCGCACCACAGATGCTTGCCGGCCCGCAACGCGGCGATCGCCATTTCGGCGTGGAAGCTGTTGGGCGTCGTCACCGAGACGACGTCCACGTCGGGATCCTCGATAACCTTCCGCCAGTCGCCCGATGCCTTGGTGAAACCGAATTCCGTGGCCCTTGCATGCGCCAGCGCTTCATTCGCCTCGCCCAGATGAACCAGGGCGATATCGGGTACATTGCCGAAGACCGGCTTGACGGCGTTCCAGGCAAGGGCATGGCATTTGCCCATATAACCCGTGCCGATTAGGCCGACGCCGATCTTCTTCATGCTTTTTCCTCCCGATTTCGGTCGATTCAGAATAATTAAGCCGCGACAATAATAATTGGAATTTTTATTCCATTTCCGCCATAGTCCGTCAAGCACCTGCATTTTAGCCTCGACATGAAGAGGATTTTCGCGGATGCGACTGGGCAGCGCGGCGATCGAATGCGAAAACTGCCGGGCGAGGCGGAGAGACGAATGAACATGAACGACGGCGTCAACACGGGCGACGCACCAAAGAATTTCCATAGCCTGCGCGAGCGCATTCTGGAGCGGCGCAACCTTTTTCCGAAGCGTCTTTCGCAGGTTGCCGCCTTCGCGCTGGATAATCCCGACGAGATGGCGTTCGGCACGGCGGCGAGCATCGCCGCACGCGCGCATGTGCAGCCCTCCACGCTGGTGCGCTTTGCCCAGAGCATCGGCTATGCCGGCTTTTCCGATCTGCAAGCCGTTTTCCGCGAGCGTCTGCGCGAGCGCCCCTCCACCTATGACGAAAGACTGCAGGCCCTGCGCAGCGACGCCAGCCGCGATTCCAGCGCGGCGATCCTCGGCGGCGTCATCGCCGCCGCGCAATATTCGGTCGAAAGCGTCTCCTCCGCCATCGGTACCCAGGCTTTCGAAAAGGCGGTCAAGGCACTGGCGGCGGCCGAAACCATCTTCCTCGTGGCGCAGCGCCGCTCCTTTCCCATCGCCTCCTATCTTGCCTACACATTCGGCAAGCTGAAGGTGCGCAACCAGCTTGTCTCCTCGCCCTTCGGCATCGAGAGCGAGCAGATGTCCTTTGCGACCTCGCGCGACGCAGCGATTGCAATATCCTTCTCACCCTATGCCGCACCCAGCATGGAGCATGCGCGCGTGCTCTCGCAGGCGGGCGTTCCCGTCGTCTCGATCACCGACAGCGCCTTCAGCCCGCTCGTGCCGCTGTCGAAGCACTGGTTCGAGATCGCGGAAGCCGATTTTGCAGGCTTCCGGTCGCTTTCGGCGAGCATCGCCTTTGCGCTCGCGCTGGCCATCGCCGTCGGCGAGGAACGGACCCGGACGAAATGAAAAGGCGCTGAAGACAACGCCTTTTTTCAATCGCGAAACAAGGAGGTGGATCAGCCGAGTTTCACCGGCTTGCCGGTCTGGTGCGCGGTGGTCGCGGCATCGGCAAGACGCTGGGCTTCCAGCCCGTCCTCGCCGTTCGGGCGCGGTTTCCTCCCCTCGGCAATCGCATCGATGAAAGCTTCCACTTCCCGGGCATAGGCCTCCGCATAGCGCTCCAGGAAGAAGTTCTGCACGGGATCGGCGGTGATGCCGTTCTTGGCCGCGAGCCGGACGGTCGTCTCGTGCACATTGCCGGCCGAGATCATGCCCTCCGACCCATGCACCTCGATGCGCTGGTCATAGCCATAGGTGGCGCGGCGCGAGTTCGAGATCTGGCAGATCTTGCCCGAAGCGGTCTTGAGCAGCACCGCCGCCGTATCCACGTCGCCCGCCTTGCCGATCGCCGGATCGACCAGCGAGGAGCCGACGGCATGCACTTCCGTAACCTCCTCGCCGAGGAGGAAGCGCGCCATGTCGAAATCGTGAATCATCATGTCGCGGAACAGGCCGCCCGAACGCTCGATATAGGAAACCGGCGGCGGCGCCGGATCGCGCGACAGGATGGTGACCATCTCCACGGTCCCGACCGCACCTCCGGCCACGCGGGCCTGCAGGGCGGCGAAATTCGGATCGAATCGCCGGTTGAAGCCGATCATCAGCGGCACGCCCGACTTCTCCACCACTTTCAGCGTTTCCTCGATCCGCGCCGAGGAGAGATCGACCGGCTTTTCGCAGAGGATCGCCTTGCCCGACTGCGCCGCCCTGTCGATGAAATCCGCATGCGTGTCCGTCGGCGTGGCGATCAGCACCGCGTCGATATCGCCGGCCGCCAATATCTCGTCCATCGTGCGCACCGATGCGCCCGTTTCCTCGGCAAGCGATTCGGCCGCGCCCGCCATCGGATCGGCGATCGCCGCCAGCACCGCCTTTTTCGACGCCGCAATGTTTCTTCCATGGATCTGGCCGATGCGGCCAGCCCCCAGCAACCCGAAACGAACCATGATCTCCTCCAAAAACGCTGAAAAGCACCTCGAGCCAGAAACGGAACATATATTCTGAATTGACTATCAAACAGAATTTATGTTTCATTTTCGAAACTCATAATAGCGTTTGCGCCGATCGTCCATCCCTTTCGGGGGCGCAAACAGAAGTGGGAGAAGAAAGATGCCGCGCCAACCGGAAAAAGAGCTCGACGTCATCACCATCGGGCGCGCCTCCGTTGATCTCTATGGCCAGCAGATCGGCTCGCGGCTTGAGGATGTGGCGTCCTTCGCCAAATCCGTCGGCGGCTGCCCGGCGAACATCGCCGTGGGCACCGCCCGGCTGGGCCTGAAATCGGCTCTGCTCACCCGCGTCGGCAAGGAGCAGTTCGGCAATTTCCTGCGCGAGCAATTGCTGCGCGAAGGCGTTTCTGACAAGGGCATCGTCGTCGATCCCGCGCGCCTGACCGCGCTTGCGATCCTCTCCGTCGAGAACGACAAATCCTTCCCCCTTCTCTTTCATCGCGAGAACTGCGCCGATATGGCGCTCGATCCCGATGATATCGACGAGGATTTCATCGCCTCGGCCAGGGCAATCGTCGTCACCGGCACCCATTTCTCCAAACCCAATACCGATGCAGCCCAGCGCAAGGCAATTCAGATCGCCAAGGCGCATGGCGGCAAGGTGGTCTTCGATATCGATTATCGCCCGAACCTGTGGGGACTGGCGGGACACGCCGAGGGGGACAACCGCTACGTGGCTTCGGCGGAAGTTTCCAACCATCTCAAGACCGTGCTTGCAGATTGCCACCTGATCGTCGGCACGGAGGAGGAAGTGCTGATCGCCTCGGGCGAGAACGATCTGCTCGCCGCGCTCAAGACTATCCGGGCGCTGTCCTCCGCCACCATCGTCCTGAAGCGCGGACCGATGGGCTGCATCGTCTACGAAGGGCCGATCAGCGACGATCTGGAAGACGGCATCGTCGGCAAGGGCTTCCCCATCGAGGTCTATAACGTGCTTGGCGCCGGCGACAGCTTCATGTCCGGCTTCCTGCGCGGCTGGCTCGGCGGCGAGAGCCTCGAAACCGCAGCGACCTGGGCCAATGCCTGCGGCGCTTTCGCCGTTTCCCGCCTGCTCTGCTCGCCGGATATCCCGACCTTCGAGGAACTGCAATATTTCCTCAAGCACGGCAGTCCGCATCATGCGCTGCGCAAGGACGAGGACATCAACCACGTCCATTGGTCCACGACCCGGCGCGGCGACATCCCGTCGCTGATGGCCTTCGCCATCGACCATCGCATCCAGCTCGAAGAGATCGCCAGGCGGACGGGGGCCGACCCCGCGCGCATTTCCGCCTTCAAGGTGCTGGCGGTGAAGGCGGCCGCCCGCGTTGCCGATGGCCGCCCAGGCTATGGCATGCTGATCGACGAGAAATTCGGCCGCGACGCCTTTTTCGAGGCGGCAAAACACGGTTTCGACTGGCTGGGCCGGCCGGTCGAGCGTCCGGGCTCGCGCCCGCTGCGTTTCGAGTTCAGCCAGGATATCGGCTCGCAGCTCGTGGAGTGGCCGGTGACCCACACCATCAAATGCCTCTGCTTCTACCATCCTGACGATCCGGCGGAACTGAAGAAGGAGCAATCGGAAAAGCTGCGCACGCTCTACGACGCGGCGCGTAAGGTGGGCCGCGAGCTGCTGATCGAGATCATCGCCGGCAAGAACGGTCCTCTCGACAACCAGAGCATAGCGCGCGCCCTGAAGGAACTCTACGATCTGGGCATAAGGCCCGACTGGTGGAAGCTCGAGCCGCAGGCATCGAGCGAGGCATGGCGCAATATCCAGAGCGTCATCGCCACGCGCGATCCATGGTGCCGGGGTGTGGTGCTTCTCGGCCTGGAAGCGCCGCATGATGAGCTGGAGGCGGCCTTCGCCGCGACGGCGAAAATCGATGCGGTCAAGGGTTTTGCCGTCGGGCGCACGCTCTTTGCCGATGCCGCGGAGAAATGGCTGGCCGGCCGCATCACCGATGATGAGGCCATAGCGGATATGGCCGCGCGCTTCGAGAAGCTGACGGGCGCCTGGCTCGATGCCAGGGGACGCAAGGCGGCCTGAATTCGGATAGATTATGCGCAACAGGAGAGATTGCGCAGGGAGGAATACAATGACGAAGACGATAAGACTGACCATGGCGCAGGCGCTTGCCCGTTTCCTGACGCGCCAGATGACCGTCATCGACGGCGAGACCGTCCCGATCTTCGCCGGTGTCTGGGCGATCTTCGGCCATGGCAATGTCGCGGGTATGGGCGAGGCGCTTCATGCCGTCCGCGACGAACTTCCGACCTATCGCGCCCATAACGAGCAGGGCATGGCCTTTGCCGCCACCGCCTTCGCCAAGGCGTCGTTCCGCCGCCGCTTCATGGCCTGCACCTCCTCCATCGGCCCCGGCGCCCTCAATATGGTGACGGCGGCGGGCGTCGCCCATGTCAACCGCCTGCCGCTCCTGCTCCTGCCCGGCGATGTCTTCGCCAACCGCATTCCCGATCCCGTCCTCCAGCAGGTCGAGAATTTCGGCGACGGCACCGCCTCGGCCAATGACTGCTTCCGCCCCGTCTCGCGCTATTTCGACCGGATCACCCGCCCGGAACAGATCATCCCCGCCCTCGCCCGCGCCATGCAGGTGCTGACCGACCCCGCCGATTGCGGCCCGGTCACCCTCGCGCTCTGTCAGGATGTGCAGGCGGAGGCCTTCGATTATCCCGAGGAATTCTTCGCCGAGCGCATCTGGACGCCGCGCCGCCTGCGTCCGGCACTGGACGAACTGGAAATCGCAGCGGCCGCGCTCGCCAAAGCGAAGAAGCCGGTGATCATAGCCGGCGGCGGCGTGCTCTATTCCGAAGCGTCGGAAGCCCTCAGGCAATTCGTCGGGAAGCACGGCATACCGGTTGCAGAAACCCAGGCCGGCAAGTCCTCGCTTCCCGCCGACCATCCGCAGAACCTCGGCTCCATCGGCGTCACCGGCACGTCAGCCGCCAACGAGCTTGCAGCGGAGGCCGATGTCATCCTTGCCGTCGGCTCACGCCTGCAGGATTTCACCACCGGCTCATGGAGCCTTTTCCGCAACGAGGCGAAGACCATTATCGGCTTGAACGTCCAGCCATTCGATGCCGGAAAGCATCAGGCGCTGCCGCTCGTCTGCGACGCCCGGACCGGGCTTGGTGAATTGTCGGGCAAACTCGGCCAATATGCTTCTCCCGCCGCATGGCAGGAGAAGGCCAGAGCCGCGCTCGCCGCCTGGAACGAGGCGGCCGACAAGGCCACCGCACCGACGAATGCGGCGCTTCCCTCCGACGCGCAGGTGATCGGCGCGGTGCAGCGGCAATTGACCGCCGAAGCGACCGTCGTCTGTGCCGCCGGCGGCCTGCCGGGCGAGCTGCACAAGCTCTGGCGGCAGGGTGCACCCGGTTCCTATCACCTGGAATACGGCTTCTCCTGCATGGGCTATGAAATCGCCGGCGGCCTTGGCGTCAAGCTCGCCAAGCCGGACAAGGAGGTGGTCGTCATGGTCGGTGACGGTTCCTATCTCATGCTCAATTCCGAGATCGCCTCCTCCGTCATGCTCGGCGCCAAGCTCACCATCGTCGTGCTCGACAACCGCGGCTTCGGTTGCATCAACCGGCTGCAGATGGCGACAGGCGGCGCGAACTTCAACAATCTCCTGCGCGACACCCGTCACGAAACCCTGCCCGACATCGATTTCCGGGCGCACGCCGAAAGCCTGGGCGCGGAAGCGGTCAAGGTCTCCTCGATCGCCGAACTAGAAACGGCCCTCGAATGCTCGAAGGCGGCGACGCGCACCACCGTCATCGTCATCGACACCGATCCGCTGATCACCACGGAGGCGGGCGGCAACTGGTGGGATGTGGCCGTGCCCGAAGTGAGCAGCCGCAAGGAGGTTGAAGCCGCACGCAAGCGATATGAGGAGGCCCGCCGGCTCCAGCGCATCGGCAACTAGCTCGTACACCTCGATACCAATCAAAATCACGGAGAAAACCTATGATCCGCATCGGCGCGAACCCGATCGGCTGGTCCAATGACGACATGCTGGAAATCGGCGGCCATATCCCCCTCGAACAGTGCTTGACGGAAGCAAAGGCCGCCGGCTTCGAGGGCATGGAGCTTGGAAACAAGTTCCCGCGTGACGCCGCGAAGCTGAAGCCCATCCTCGACGCCCACGGCCTTGCGCTGGCCGGCGGCTGGTATTCGACGGAGCTTCTCATCCGCGACGTGGCGGAGGAGATGAAGCATGCCCGCCTTCATATCGACCTCCTGAAGGCAATGGGCTGCAAGGTCTTCATCGCAGCCGAAACTTCCAACGCCATCCACTCCGACAAGGCGCTGCCGCTTTCGGCCCGTCCCGTTCTGGAAAGGGCCGCCTGGAAGGAATTCGGCGCACGCTATACAGAGTTCGCCGAGCGCCTGCGCGAAGAGGGCCTGCAGCTCGTCTACCATCATCACATGGGCACGGTGGTGCAGAGCGAGGCCGAGATCGACCGCCTGATGGATGTGACCGGCGAAGCGTTCCACCTGCTGCTCGACACCGGGCACGCCACCTGGGGCGGCGGCGATCCCGCCCGCATCGCCCGCCACTATCGCAACCGCATCAGCCATGTGCACTGCAAGGACATCCGTGAGGATGTGATGTGGCAGTCACAGAAAGGCGACTGGTCCTTCCTCGATTCGGTATTGGCCGGCGTCTATACGGTTCCAGGCGATGGTTTTATCGATTATGTCGGTGTGCTGAAGCAATTGCCGGGCTATTCCGGCTGGGTCGTCGTCGAGGCCGAGCAGGATCCTGAGAAGGCCGAACCGGCGACCTATGCTAGACTGGGCCGCGAAAATCTCGGCCGCTTCGTCAAGGAAGCCGGCCTATCCTGAAGAAGAGGGCACTTTGAGCCAGAACACCACCTCCCATCCCTTCCTCGATCCGCTCTGGCGGCGCATCGCGCTCGTCGGCTTCTGCGCCGCCTGGAGCATCTATGAATGGACGAACGGCGAAGCCTTCTGGGGCACGCTTACCGCCGGCATGACAGCCTATGGAGCGTGGTCATATCTGTTGAACTATGAGCCCAGTAAAAAGGAAGAATAGCGCGATGTCGAAACTGCATGTCAAACCGGCATCCGGCACCGGCCGCATCATCGACATCACCCCGCAATCGGCAGGCTGGACCTATGTCGGCTTTGCGCTCCATCGCCTTTCGCCGGGAGCCACCGCCAAAGGCGGGGAAAGCGACCGCGAGACCTGCCTCGTTTTCGTCACCGGTAAAGGCAGGGTCACTGCGGACGGAAAGGATCTGGGCGAGCTGGGCGAGCGCATGTCCCCCTTCGAAGGCAAACCCTGGTCGGTCTATGTTCCCGCCGGCGCGTCATGGACCGTGGAGGCAGCAACCGATCTGGAACTTGCCGTCTGCACGGCGCCGGGGAGGCCGCTGAGCCATCCCGTCCGCGTCATCGCGCCGGAGACGCTGGGCCAGGAAACGCGCGGCAAGGGCACCAATGTGCGCCATGTCGTCAATATCCTGCCGGAGACCGACCCGGCCGCCGATTCGCTGCTGGTCGTCGAGGTCATCACACCCGGCGGTCACACTTCGAGCTATCCGCCGCACAAGCATGATCAGGATGATCTGCCGCGCGAATCCCAGCTCGAGGAGACTTACTACCACCGCCTCAACCCGCCCCAGGGCTTCGCCTTCCAGCGCGTCTATACCGATGCGGACGAAGCCGGCAAGCGCAAGCTGGACGAGGTGATGGTAGTCGAGGATGGGGACGCGACGATGGTGCCGGAAGGATACCACCCCTGCGCCGCCATCCACGGCTATGACCTTTATTATCTCAACGTCATGGCCGGGCCGAAGCGAACGTGGAAGTTCCACAACGCGCCGGAGCATGAATGGCTCATCAAGAGCTGATCTGCAGCGCGGACCGCCACGGTCCAGAAATTCCGCGAGCCTTATTTTGCCTTGCGCTTGCGCCCGTAAAGCTCCAGCCGGTGATGCACGATATCGTAGCCGAGCGAGCGTGCGATCTCTTCCTGAAGCTTCTCGATCCGGTCGGAACGGAACTCGATGACATCGCCTGTCTCGATATCGATCAAATGATCGTGATGCGCTCCGCTCGCCTGTTCGAAGCGGGACGGGCCACCATTGAAGGCATGGCGGTGGATCGCACCGCGCTCCTCCAGGAGCTTCATCGTCCGATAGACCGTCGATAGCGAGATGCTGCTGTCGACGGAAACCGCGCGACGGAAGATTTCCATCGCATCGGGATGGTCTTCCGTCCCGGACAATATGTCGAGAATGACACGCCGCGGCCGCGTGATCCGAATGCCTGCCTCGCGCAGTTCCTTCTCGTAATCGGGCTTCTGATTCATCGTTCCCATAGAGCCGATTATGCGCCAGTTGACAAGCGTTTGCAAAATTTTGCCGCCATACAAGGCTGCTCAATGGAGATGGCAAGAGGGATGGAGATGGTCGAACCCCGAGAGGAAAATCCCATCGGACGGAATTGGTAAATAATATCTGATATTCTCTATAACAATGAAATTATGAAATTACAGAATAAAACCGTATCAGCAAATATTTAACCAATTTTCACAAATAGATTTTTCGATTTACTTCTTTGAAATAGCATCGCTGTTATTCTCGACGGAAGCTTAGTCTACTTTACTTTCTCATGAACTTGTGAAGGCAGAGGCGGCTGGCTGAGATGCGATACGGAATGCAGCTTGCCCAGAGCCAAACGCCCAGGCAGCAGGTTCAACCAGATGCGGAGAGTATGAGAACATGCATAGACCCAACAAATGGTGGTGGGGGACCCTTCCCCTGGCTGGACTTTGGGCCTACACAGCCGCAACCCACACAGAACCGATGCAGCAGGACCTGTCCCAGCGTTCAGCAAGCGCTCTTGGGCAGATAACGCTGGACAAGCCCTCGCTCAACTTCAGCGGCCGGGATGGAACGCTTATGGCCAATGCGTTCACACCGCGCGATATCACCGAGGCCGCGACAGCGGTCGGCACGACCGCGGGTGTACGCCTCGTCAAGAACGAGGCCAGGCTGGCTCCCACGGCACAGCCTTACAATTTCGGCATCGAAAAGACGGATAACACCATCACCTTGACCGGCAATGTTCCTCGGCCGGATGTCCGCCAGTCCATTCTGGACACCCTCAAGGCCGAAAACCCATCTGCCAATGTGGTCGACAAGCTGACCTATGCACTGGGCGCTCCGGCAGCTTTTGAAACTGCGGCCCAATTTGCGGCAAAGCAGCTTCCGGCTCTGAGCTCGGCTTCAATGGCGCTCAGCAACGGCACCTTATCGGTGAACGGCGTTGCCAAGGACCGAAGCGATTTCGCCAATCTGATGACGGCTTTGAGAAGCACCCCTCAGGGCGTGGCGCTGGGGCAAGTCCATGTGCAGGCCGGTTCTCCTGACAGCACGGTGAAAACAGCTGCGGTGCAGACATCCCAGGACACGGTATTCAGCGCCGTACGCAACGGGCAGGAAAACACGCTGACACTGAGCGGCAACTATCAGAATGATCAGCAACATCAGGATTTGTTGGCCGCGGCGAAGCGCAATTTCACCTCGAGCACCATCATCGACAACATGAAGAAGGCGGGAAACGCGCCTGCCGGCACGCTCGCTGTCGCAGCTCTTGCCCTGCCCCACCTGTCGCGTCTCAGCGACGGAGCACTGCAGATAAGCAACAAGACGGTCAGCCTGACCGGCAGCGCGCTCGATGACAGTGCGGCGAAGGTGATCAAGACGGCGATGTCCGGTCCCCTTCCGGATGGATATACGGGCCAGACGGACATCGCCGTCGCCCAGCCGGGGGCACCGGTGGACAATGCCGGCTGCCAGTCGCTGTTCAGCGATATCGTTCGCAATGACACGATCCATTTTGAAACGGGCAGCGCACGGATCGACACGAATTCTGCGAAAATCCTCAATTCCGTCGTTTCCACGGCTCAGCGCTGCCCGACAGGCAAGATCGAGATCCGGGGTTACGCGGACGGCGAAGGCTCGTCCAAAGCCAATCTCGCACTTTCACAACACCGTTCCGATGCAGTGAAGCAATATATGGTCAACGCCGGCGTCGACGGCTCACGTCTTACGGCCGTCGGCTATGGTGAGGCCGAACCTGTTGCTTCCAACGACACCCCAGACGGTCGGGCCAAGAACCGCCGTATCGAATTTCTCGTGAAGTAGGAGAACGGCCATGCTGTATCTGACTGAGTTCCATTCCGTGTGGCTGCTCCTGGCCCTCCTCCTTGGCGGCATCATCGGATGGCTGAGCTTTCTCCAGGAGAAGCCCGGCTGGTCCAGGGCCGGCTGGCTGAGCATCGGCATCCCCGCATTTCTGATCGGCCTTGCAGTCGCCGCCTTCAAGCTGCTGCCCGGAGAAGCTGGCTACTGGCTTGATCTCGGTCTGCTGTTTTTCGGCGCCTACATCATAGGCTGCCTGTTTGGCAGCTTGTTGCACGGCCTCTTCGCCGGCCACGCCGAACCCGTTGCCGCCGTCGGCACCGCAGCAGCCGGCGCCGCTGCCGCTGCCGCTATCCCGGCCCGGCAAGCCGTGCAGCGCGTTGCTCCCGTCCCGACCGGGGTGAGCCATCCCGGCAAGCAGCCGCCGGCCCTTGCATCGAAGGATCCGGCCGATAAGGACGATTTGAAGCTGATCAAGGGCATCGGGCCGCGCAACGAGGCCATATTGAACGGCCTCGGCATCCATACGTTTCGCCAGATCGCCGCTTGGACCCCCGAGGAAGCCGAATGGATGGGCCACCACATGGCTTTTCCCGGCCGTATCGAACGTGAACTTTGGATCGATCAGGCAAAAGTCCTTTCTGCCGGCGGGGAGACCGAACACTCCCGGGCGGTCCGGGCCGGCCTGCCCGCGAGCGACAAGCCGATGGATCATACCGATATTGCCAAGCTCAAGTCCGGCTTGCCGCAGGTGCTGGACCGGGTGGAAGGCGAGGACCGGCATGAGGGACGCCGCCCCTTCGGGATGACGAAGCCTCAGGGCATCGCCGATGATCTCAAACTGATCAACGGAATAGGCCGGCAGAACGAAGCACGGCTGCACGGCCTCGGTATCTGGCATTTCAGCCAGATCGCGGCCTGGAACCGCGACAATATCGACTGGATCGGCAGCTACCTTGCTTTCCCAGGCCGCATCGATCGCGAGAAATGGGTGGATCAGGCGAGAGTCCTGGCCAATGGAGGCACGACCGAATTCGCAGAGCGCGTGAAGCGTGGTGAAGTTGCGAGTTCCGAGGACGATGGTTCCAAGGGACAGAACAATATCGTGCGGATCAAGCCCTGAGCCGGAGCGCCTCGCGGCGACGTTCGAGACCCGCGGGGCGGCAAGGACAGAGGATCGCGGCTTTCCCTTTCGCAAGATCGGAGATCGCCCCCACCCGATCAGCCGGGCTATACGCGGAATTGGCCGCCGGTCGGCCAGTTCCGCCGCGTAACGCGAACCGACAGATCGCTTGTTCGACGGGAGAAATGCCAGCTATCCGAAAGGATTGGCACGCCCAAGGGGAATCGAACCCCTGTTTCCGCCGTGAGAGGGCGGCGTCCTGGACCGCTAGACGATGGGCGCGCAGCAGCGCCGATATAATCAAGCGCTGACGAAAGCGCAATGATTATTCGGGAAAATAATGCACGATTGCCAAAATCCTTTCAGCGCGCGAAAACGGCATCAATCAAGCGTGCCGAGGCGCATACGGGCAATGATGCGGGACGTGCGGAAATCATAGACGACGATCTCCGTACCCCCGTCGGGCAGAAGCGTTTCCAGAGAAACATGATCACCGGAAAGGCTCTGCGACAGAAGGCGTGTGCCGGGCGCCAGCGGCACCTGTGATTCGATAATGGCGGGCGGAACCGGAGCGGCAGCTCCCTGCCCGGGGATATCGGAACGCGGCTCCGGCGTTTGCGGTTCGTCGGAACGGTTGACCTTGTAGACAACCGCTGCCAACACCGCCATAAGACCGATAAGCATGATGCCGATCGAAACCGCCAGAAGCCGCATCATCTTGCGGCGCACCCGCTCCATGGCGGGATCGAGCGGAGGCTCGCGATCATCCTCTAGATAGCCCTGGTGATCAGGATAGCCCTGATGGTATCGGTCCTGCATCAAATGTCTCCGGTTCGCGCATGATCCCGAAAAGTTGCAGACTTTTTGGATAAGGTCATGCGCATAAATATGCGATAGGTCGCCTGATAACGAAGGGAAGTAACGATTGAAAGAGCTAATTGCCGATGCCGATGCCGCGGGAAAGCGCCTGGACCAGTGGCTGGCCATACAGCTCGCCCCGGATCTGTCGCGCAGCCGCATCCAGTCGCTGATTGCGGAAGGCCAGGTCACGGTCGACGGCAGGCCTGTGCATGAGCCCAAGCACAAGCTGCGCGAAGGCGCGCTGATCCTGCTCCAAATGCCGGAACCCGAACCGGCGGAGCCGGAGGGCGAGAACATTCCGCTCGATATCCTCCATGAGGACAATGACGTCATCGTCATCAACAAGCCGGCGGGACTGGTGGTCCATCCCGGCAATGGCAACTGGACGGGAACGCTCGTCAACGCGCTCATCCACCATTGCGGCGACACGCTTTCAGGCATCGGCGGCGTCAGGCGGCCGGGCATCGTCCACCGTCTCGACAAGGAGACGAGCGGCGTCATGGTGGTGGCCAAGAACGATCGCGCCCACCGGCAACTCTCTGCGCAATTCGCCGATCATGGCCGCACGGGCGATCTCGAGCGCGCTTATATGGCGCTGGTCTGGGGCACCACGGACCGCGCGACCGGCACGGTCGACGCCCCGCTTGGTCGCTCGCACCGCGACCGCACAAGGCAGGCGGTGGTCAACGAAAACCGGGAGGACGCCCGCCACGCGGTGACGCATTATTCGGTGGTCGAGAAATTTGGGCAGCGCGAAGACGCGACCGCCCTCGCTTCGCTGATCGAGTGCCGCCTTGAAACCGGCAGGACCCACCAGATCCGCGTCCATATGGCTCATATCGGACACCCGCTCATCGGTGATATGGAATATGGCAGCGCCTTCAAGACCAAAGCCAATAAACTGGCCGAGCCGTTGAAGCAGGTGGTGACGGCATTCCCCCGCCAGGCGCTGCATGCAAGGCTGTTGAGCTTCGCCCATCCGGCCAATGATGTGGTGATGCGCTTCGAGGCTCCCTTGCCCGAAGATATGGCGCAACTGCTTGCGGCCTTTCGCGTTTACGGGCAATGATGAGCTGTTAAGGCCTATAACGGCCGCTCGAAAGCTATTCTTATTTGAGTGTTTTTGTTTCGGGAAAAGTGAAACTTTTCGTATTGAATTATCGTTCACTTTGATGTGACGGAATGTTTCGCGTCTTAAAGGATCGTGTTTTTGCCAAAATGATGATTATATAAGTCATCTTACGCCCGAAGTGCGAAGGGCAGTCGGGCGCAACGGGTCTGCCGCGTTGGGGACCCGACATCCAAGAGGAGGGTGCTATATGGCCCAGATGAGTCTTCCAAGTCTTGTTTCCGGTGATGGCGGTCTTACCCGCTATCTGGAGGAAATCCGCCGTTTTCCCATGCTTGAGCCGCAGGAAGAATATATGCTGGCCAAGCGTTATCTCGAACATGGCGACCCGCAGGCGGCACATAAGCTGGTGACGAGCCACCTTCGCCTCGTGGCGAAGATCGCCATGGGTTATCGCGGCTATGGCTTGCCGATCGGAGAGGTCATCTCCGAGGGCAATGTCGGCCTGATGCAGGCGGTCAAGCGCTTCGAGCCGGAGCGCGGCTTCCGCCTCGCCACCTATGCCATGTGGTGGATCAAGGCTTCCATTCAGGAATACATCCTGCGTTCGTGGAGCCTTGTCAAAATGGGAACGACCGCCAATCAGAAGCGCCTGTTCTTCAACCTGCGCAAGGTGAAGAGCAAGATCCAGGCGCTCGACGAGGGCGACCTCAACCCCGAGCAGGTCAGCGAAATCGCCACCCGGCTGAATGTCAGCGAGGAAGAGGTGATCTCGATGAACCGCCGCCTGTCCGGCGACGCCTCGCTCAACGCGCCGATCCGCGCGACCGAAGGCGAATCCGGCGAATGGCAGGACTGGCTCGTCGACGAAAGCTCGAACCAGGAGCAGATCCTGATCGAGCAGGACGAACTGGAAAACCGCCGCTCCATGCTGACAGGCGCCATGGCCTCGCTCAACGACCGCGAACGCCGCATCTTCGAGGCGCGCCGCCTCTCCGATGAGCCGGTGACGCTCGAGGATCTGTCGACCGAGTTCGGCATCAGCCGCGAGCGTGTCCGCCAGATCGAAGTCCGCGCCTTCGAAAAGGTGCAGGATTCGGTGAAGGCGGCTGCGATCAGCCAGCGGAAGGCGCTGGCCCATGCCGGCGCCGCGCAGTAACCGCGTCACATGCAGACGGCCGTGATGGCCGAACAGGCCTGATGAATTGAAAAAGGGCTCCGTCGGATCGACGGAGCCCTTTTTTCATGTGCGATGATGCATTCCGCAAATGGCAGGCGGCGCGTCAGCCCCCGGTATTGCCACTGCCATTGCCCGTATTGCCCCATCCCCTCAACACCTCGTCGAACACCTTGTCGCCGGGCACGCCCTTTTCCAGGGTGATGAGCGCGCGCCGGCCCGACCGGTAGGTGATCGGAATATCGATCCACTGCTGGCGGCGCATCAGCGTCATATTGGTGTTAACGGCGGTGCGCGCATCGTTCAGCGCCACGATGAAGATATTGTCGGCAATCTTCGCCGGAACGGCGATCAGCGGGCTTCCGGCCGCCTGTTCGGTATCCTTGAAGGTCACGCGCTGCACCTGATCGATCGCGCCGCCCGGGAAATTCTGCGGCACGGTGAAGATCATCTCGATCAGATGGCTCGCCGGCAGCGATTTGTCGGTATTGCGGCGGATCGTCATGCGCAGGCTGATGCCATTGTCGGGCACGGTGACGTCGGCACGGATCGCCGGCTCTTCCGGCTCGCCCTCGCCGGGCGAATCCTGCACCACCGACCAGACCACGGAACCTCTCTTGGCGGAGCCCGCCTCCTGGCCGCTGCGCTCCTCATAGAAGAAGGCCTGCTGCCCGACGGGAACCGCCGCCTGGGGCGCTGCCGGCGCCGGCGGCTGCACGGTATCGTTGGAGGCGGCCGTCGAGGTTCCCTCGCCGATACCCGGCTTGTCGCCCGCCGGACCGGGATCGACCTCGCTTCCGTCAGGCAACAGACGCTGCGTCAGCTTGGGCTGGGGTTGCGGCTGCTGGCCAGCACCGTTTTCCGCAGGCTGCGTGTCCGCCGGCGGCTGCTGCGGCTCTACGGCCGGCTGTTGGTTCGTGGGCGCGGGAGCTGGTTCCTCGGCAGTTTCGTCGCCACCGTTGAACTGGTCCACCACGCCGGTGAGATAGGTCTGCAGCACATCCTTGTTGGCCCATGCGGCATAGCCGGCGCCGCCCAGCACGAGGAGCGCCAGCAGGCCGAGGATCGCTCCTCGCCCGATGCCGCGCCGTTCCTCATAGAGCACGCGATGGGAAGGATCGCGCGCGAACGCATCTTCCTCTTCCCGGTCCTGGCGCCATTCGTCATGATCCCCGCGATCGATCGAAAGTACGGGATCATTCTCCTCCAGCGCCTGCGATCGCGGCGTCCCCCGCGGCGTGGCGGCAAAGTCCGGCATCGGTTGGGAGGAAGAGGTCAGCGGAGCCGGCTGGGCGCCTTTCAGGAATTCCTCGAGCGGATCGGAAGGCTGCTGTTCGGCATCGCCCACCGGCTCGGCTTCCGGTAAGCTCGTTTCTTCGGCGGGAGCAATTTCTTCTACACGATGCTTGGCTGAGACGGGCTTCTCCGCCACAGGCGCCGGTGCGATTGGCTTCTGCTCCTTCTTTACTTCGGGCGCTTTGCTTGCTTCAGGCGTCTTCTTCGGCTCGGGGGCTTTGCTCGGCTCCGGCGCCTCGCTCACTTCGGGCGCTGCATATTGCGCTTCGACCTCGGCGATGGCATCTTCGAGCGCCTTGCGCTGGCGGCTGGCAACGGCGGCGGGCGCGTTGGCGGAAGCGAGCTTCTGCTCGATCGTCGCCCGTGCCTTGGCATAGACGCGCTGCCGCAGATCAGGCGTGGGGTGCGCCTGCGCGTCGATGGTCTTTTTCAGTACCGCTGCGAAATCTGCCATGCCGAGATGCTCGTGATTTGCGAATAGGTTTGGCTATTAAACTGCTCAATAATCACAATAATCAAGCAAAAGCAAAATTTCGGGCCGATTTTGCTCCGTAAGATCCACGCTCCGGCCGGCCGCAACGATCAATCCTGGAAAGGATCCGTCACCAGGATCGTATCCTCGCGTTCCGGGCTCGTCGAAAGCATCGCCACCGGCGCACCGATCAGCTCCTCGATATGGCGCACATATTTGACCGCCTGCGCCGGCAACTCGTTCCAGGAACGCGCGCCTGCCGTCGTTTCCGACCAGCCCGGCAGCGTCTCGTAGATCGGCTTGACGCGCGCCTGCGCGCCCATGGACGCCGGCAGATAATCGATCCGCTTGCCGTCCAGTTCATAGGCGACGCAGATTTTAACCTCTTCAAGGCCGTCCAGCACGTCGAGCTTGGTGAGTGCGATGCCGTTGATGCCGGAGGTGCGCACCGTCTGGCGCACGATCACCGCGTCGAACCAGCCGCAGCGGCGCTTGCGGCCTGTCACCACGCCGAACTCATGGCCGCGCGTGCCGAGGAAATTGCCGATCTCGTCATCGAGCTCGGTCGGGAACGGCCCCTCGCCCACGCGGGTCGTATAGGCCTTCGTGATGCCGAGCACATAGCCGATCGCCGTGGGGCCGAGGCCGGAACCGGCAGCAGCCTGGCCGGCAACGGTGTTGGAGGAGGTCACAAACGGATAAGTGCCATGGTCATTGTCGAGCAGCGCGCCCTGCGCGCCCTCGAAGAGGATGCGGGCGCCCGCCTTGCGGCGCTCGTCGAGCACGCGCCAGACCTGGTCCATGAACGGCAGGATCTCACTCGCGACCTGCATCAGCTCGTCATAGATCGCCTGCGGCTCGATCTCTTCCCTCCCCATGCCGCGGCGCAGCGCGTTGTGATGGGCAAGCAGGCGCTCGACCTTGGGCATCAGCGTTTCGGGCTCGGCGAGGTCGATCAGGCGGATGGCACGGCGTCCCACCTTGTCCTCATAGGCCGGGCCGATGCCGCGCTTGGTGGTGCCGATCTTGAGGCCGGAATTGGCGTTTTCGCGGGTGGCGTCGAGATCCCGGTGCAGCGACAGGATCAGCGGCGCGTTCTCGGCGATGCGCAATATTTCCGGCGTTACCGTCACGCCCTGCCCGCGCAGCTTTTCGACTTCCGCCACGAAATGATGGGGATCGACCACCACGCCATTGCCGATGACGCTGAGCTTGCCGCGTACCAGGCCCGAGGGCAGCAGCGAGAGCTTGTAGCTGACGCCGTCGATGACGAGCGTATGGCCGGCATTATGGCCACCCTGGTAGCGCACGATCACATCGGCACGCTCCGACAGCCAGTCGACGATTTTTCCCTTGCCCTCATCGCCCCATTGCGACCCGACGACAACCACATTGGCCATAAAGAAACTCTCCGCTCCGGGCAACAATCCGCCCGTCATGAAATGACAAACGTGAGCCTCTATAGAGCCTCGGGCCCTTATTTGAAACCATTCTTTGCGCGACGAGCGCAAAAGCCGTCAGGCGGAAGACAACTCCCGCATCATATATTGCGCATCGCTGGAATAGCTGAGAAGTTTCTCGCGAAGTTCGGGCACATCGGCAGCCGAAAACCCCTGCTTCTGCCAGAAACCCGGCGATCCATTGACCGCGACAAGCGACATGGTGGCAAAGCCATCACGCATCGCCTGCCCGGCCATCATCGCCACCACGCGGCGGGCCGCGCCGCCGGACTGGGCTTCCGGCAGGAGCGCGATGTCATGGAGATAATAGGTATCGGCATCCGCCGGCAATTGCCCGAGAAGCGTGTTCAGCGCCGGTATCCGAAACCTGCGCCAGGGATGGCTGACGCCATAGCCGACAAGGCCCTTTTCTCCCTCCAGGACCATGCAGCCTGCGGGATAAAGCTTCAGCCGTTCGATGAAGACGGCATCATCCTCGAAGAAATCTTCATGAATGGCGGCGGCAATGGCGCTGACCTGCGGAATGTCCTCTCCGCGCATCAGCCGCCAGTGCAGACCGCCACTCACGTCTTTCATCTACGGCTCAGGCCTCGCCCACGTCGAATTCCAGCGGCCGGGCCGAAAGGATCGCCGTGTTGGCGCGCAAATCTTCCAGAACGCTCTCGGGGACGCGTTCGTCCAGATAGAGAAGCGCGATCGCGTCCCCGCCCGGACGGTTACGGCCGAGCGAGAAGTTTGCGATATTAACGCCATGCTTGCCGCACACAGTTCCCAGCATGCCGATCATTCCCGGCGTGTCGTTGTTGGTGGTGTAGAGCATATGCTGGCCGACCTCGGCATCGAGATTGATGCCCTTGATCTGGATGAAGCGGGGCTTGCCGTCGGAGAAGCAGGTGCCGGCGATGGAGCGGGTGCGCTGCGTGGTCTTGACCGTCAGCTTGATATAGCCGTCGAACACGCCCGACTTGTCGCGCTTGATCTCGGAAACGATGATGCCGCGCTCCTTCACCATGATCGGCGCCGACACCATGTTGACATCGGCCACCTGCGGGCGGATGAGCCCGGCCAGCGCCGCCGAGACGAGCGCGCGTGTATTCATCGTCGCGGTCACGCCGTCGAACAGCACTTCCACTTCCTGGATCGGCTCGTCCGTCACCTGGCCGACGAATGCGCCCAGCACTTCGGCGAGCTTGACGAAGGGTTTCAGCCGCGGCGCTTCTTCCGCCGTGATCGACGGCATATTGATAGCGTTGGAGACTGCACCCTTGATGAGATAGTCCGACATTTGCTCGGCCACCTGAAGGGCGACATTCTCCTGCGCTTCAGAAGTGGACGCGCCCAGATGCGGCGTGCAGACGACATTCGGCAGATGGAACAGCTCGTTCTCCGTCGCCGGCTCCACCTCGAACACGTCGATGCCTGCTCCGGCGACTTTGCCGGACTTCAGCGCCTCGACCAGATCCTTCTCGACGATGAGGCCGCCGCGCGCGCAATTGATGATGCGCACGCCGTCTTTCATCTTGGCGATGGTCTCCGCATTGATGACGTTGCGCGTCTTGTCGGTAAGCGGCGTGTGCAGCGTGATGAAATCGGCGCGCACCAGGAGATCGTCCAGTTCCACCTTCTCCACGCCCAGCTCCTGCGCGCGGGCTTCGGAGAGGAACGGATCGAAGGCGACGACATGCATTTTCAGGCCGACGCCGCGCGTCGCCACGATCGAGCCGATATTGCCGCAGCCGATCACACCCAGCGTCTTGCCGGTGATCTCGACGCCCATGAAGCGGTTCTTCTCCCACTTGCCGGCGCGGGTGGAGACATCCGCCTCCGGCAGCTGGCGGGCAACCGCGAACATCAGCGCGATCGCGTGTTCGGCGGTGGTGATCGAATTGCCGAACGGCGTGTTCATGACGATGATGCCGCGGCGCGACGCCGCCGGAATGTCGACATTGTCGACGCCGATGCCGGCGCGGCCGATGACCTTCAGCTTCTTGGCGGCGGCGATCAGCTTTTCCGTCACCTTGGTGGCCGAGCGGATTGCCAGGCCGTCATACTGGTCGATGACTTCGAGCAGCTTTTCCTTGTCCTTGCCGAGATCCGGCAGGTAATCCACTTCGACGCCACGGTCCTTGAAGATTTGTACGGCGGTCGTCGACAGCTTGTCGGAAACGAGTACGCGGGGTGCCATGATGGCCTCCATCAGATGAAATAAATGGGGATGAAGGCGGCCGCTCCAGTGCGGCCGCTCGGGAAGCGCGATCAGGCGGCTTTTTTCAGCGCGGCCTTCTGATTGGCGAAGGCCCAGTCGAGCCATGCGGTCAGCGCTTCGAGGTCGGAAGCCTCGATCGTCGCGCCGGCCCAGATGCGCAGACCCGAAGGCGCGTCGCGATAGGCGCCGATATCGTAGGCGACACCTTCCTTGTCGAGCACCGAGACAATGCCCTTGGCGAAGGCCGCTTGCGCGTCCGCATCGAGGCCAGTCACTTCCGGATCGACGATGGTGAGGCAGACGGAGGTGTTGGAGCGCGTTTCCGGCTTCCGGGCCAGGTTGGCAATCCACGGCGTCCTTTCAACCCAGGCGTCGAGAACGGCAAAGTTCCTGTCCGCACGGGCGATCAGCGCATCAAGGCCGCCGATCGACTTCGCCCAGTTCAGCGCATCGAGATAATCCTCGACGCAGAGCATGGAAGGCGTATTGATCGTCTCGCCGGCGAAGATACCTTCGATCAGCTTGCCGCCCTTGGTCAGGCGGAAGATCTTCGGCAGCGGCCAGGCAGGCTTGTAGGTCTCCAGCCGCTCGACCGCGCAGGGCGACAGGATGAGGATGCCATGCGCGCCCTCCCCGCCCAGCACCTTCTGCCAGGAGAAGGTGACGACATCGAGCTTGGAGAAATCGAGAGCTTGAGCGAAGGCGGCCGAGGTCGCGTCGCAAATGGTGAGGCCCTTGCGGTCCGCAGGGATGAAATCGGCATTGGGGACGCGTACGCCCGAAGTGGTGCCGTTCCAGGTAAAGACCACATCGCGGTCGAAATCGACTTTGCTGAAATCGACGATCTCGCCATAGGGTGCTTCGAAAATGCGCGTGTCGGCAAGCTTCAGCTGCTTGGCGACATCCGTCACCCAGCCCGCGCCGAAGCTCTCCCAGGCGACCATATCGACGCCGCGCTCGCCGAGCAGCGACCAGAGCGCCATTTCCACGGCGCCGGTATCGGAAGCAGGCACGATGCCGATGCGGTAATCGGCGGGAACCTGCAGCACTTCGCGGGTGAGGTCGATGGCGTCCTTCAGCTTGGTCTTGCCGATTTTCGCACGGTGCGAGCGGCCAAGGGGCGCATCGGCGAGCGCTTGGAGCGACCAGCCGGGACGTTTTGCACAGGGACCAGATGAAAAATTGGGATTGGCCGGACGCTTGTCCGGCTTCGCGATGTCAGTCATGTTTTTCCTATCCTCTCAGATAGCACGCCTCTCGTTGGGGAGAGGTGGCCCGCTGCGGGAATTAGGTGAAACGTCGCATGCAGTCAAGAAATTTGTTTTCCCGCGACATCACTTTTGCGGGGAAGACCAGACGGGTGAATGCATCAAATCCGGAGAAACCAGGAGCCGTAATGAAAAAAGCCCGGCCAAGCCGGGCTTTTTGCGAATGCCGTTCGTTCACTTGTAAACCGGCGCCGGCCCCTGGTCGTAGACCGGCATCGGTTCCTGATACACCGCCGATTGCGGGCCGCCGAACTCGTAGCGCAAGCCGACGCGGACCTGATGCAGATCGAAGCCGTCGTCATAGCCCTGCGGCCCCGTCGCACCGGCCGCCTGATCGAACGCATCCCAACCGAAGGCTTTCCCGCCCTTGATATGCGAATAGCGATAGCCGATGTCGAGCTTGGTGTTGGCGGTGATGTCGACGGTTGCACCGGCCATCAGGGCCCAGGTGAAGCGGGTCGACGAGAGACCGCCATGATCGGCTTCATAGCTGTTGCCGCAGATGGAAGGCTCATAACAGAACGCACGATTTTTCAGCGTGCCGTATTTGACCCGCGTGAAGCCGAGGCCGCCGCCGATATAAGGCGTGATCTTGCCCCAGGTGGCGATATCGACATAGGCGTTGGCCATCAGCTCCCATGCGCTGATCTTGGACGTATCGTCGAAGAAGAGCACGTCGCTGAACGCCGTCGAGCCGAAGACGTCGCGGTTCCAGTAAGCCAGCGTCGCATCCGCGCGCAGATAACGGTTGAAGCGATAGCCGGCGCCGATACTGAAATCCGTATTGCCGCGCAGCTCGATCGAGTCGTAGTCGCGCTCGAAATAGGAGCCGCTGTCCAGGACGCGGTAATGTCCCTCGGTCTCGGAATCGAAGCTGTGGCCGATATCGCCGCGCAGGTACCACCCGGATGTGACTTCGGCTGGAGCAGGCTCTATGACGACAGGACCGGGTTCCGGCTGCGCATAGACCGGATCAAGATCGGCGGCCAATGCCGGGCTCGCCGAAATGAGGCCGAAGGCTGCGGCGGCCAGAATACGCTTGCTGCTTGTCATATTCGAATCCCCCAGGGAAGCGGACGAAGACGTCCCGCCATCATGTTGCGGATCATTAACCAAAAATCTTAAGCAGCCGTTAAGCATGACGGCGCCCGCGATACGGGATGCAACGGCAGGTCCGCGCCTGCCTCGCCGCAGAAAAAAAGCCCGGCCGAAGCCGGGCTGCTGGAGGTTGGGAAAATCGGTTACTTGTAAACCGGCAACGGCTCGGGCGCGTAGGCGACCGCGGACGGTCCGCCGAACTGATAGCGCAGGCCGACGCGGACATCGTGCAGCGACAGGCCGTCATCATAGCCCTTGCCGACGAAATCGCTGCCGGCGAACATGTTGCCGCCCTCGATCCGGCGATAGCGGTAGCCGGCGTCGAGCTTCAGATTGTGCGTGAGGTCGACGGAGACACCGGCCATCAGCGCCCAGGTGAAGCGCCAGCTTGCCTCGCCGTCATGATATTCCGTGCCGCTCTGGTCGAAATCGCCGCCGATCGTATTCTCGAGCCGGCCCCACTTGACCCGCGTGCCGCCGATGCCGGCGCCGACATAAGGGGTGAAACCGTTGAAATTGCCGAGATCCACATAGGCATTGGCGAGGATCGACAGGGCCGAGAGCTTGCTGCTGTCGGTCGACGTGCAGGCAAATGCCTGGCCGCCGGAGGTGCAGGTGCCGACCGTCTCGCCTTCAAATTTCGAACGCGTCAGGTAATCCACCGTCAGATCGGTGCGGAAGTAATCCGTCACCTGATAGCCGATACCGCCGCCGATGAGGAAGGAGCCCTTCAGATCGCCATCGAGTTCGTTCTCGCCGATGCTACCCGCGCCGCATTCGTCACAGCCGAAGGTGGCGTAGGTGGCCTTGCGGAACTTGGCCCAGGAATAGCCGACATCGCCGCGCAGATACCAGCCCCCGACGGAGGGCGGCACCACGACTTCGGGAGCGGCCGGCATTTCCGGCACCGGTTCCACGAAGTCCGCCGCAAGAGCGGATTGCGAGGCTCCGGCGACGATCAGAAACACTGCGCCGGCGATGAATGATTTTGACTGATTGAGCATGTCGCTTTCCCATCCGGAACTTACCGGCGCTCGCGCGCCGAAACCCACTGACTTCAATCGCGCAAATTAGACGGGAAAAGTTAAGCCCGGCTTAACCCTGTTTTTTCACCAATTTTGTTAAGGATTGCGCCAAGCGCCAAAGAAAAAAGGCTCCTGGAACAGAGCCTTTTGAATTACGAGACCAGTGGAGCGGAGGCCGGTCAGGCAGCCGTACGCGCGCCTGAAATCACGTTGACGATGTCGTTGACGACGGCTTCGACCAGATTGCGGTCATCACCCTCCGCCATGACGCGGATCAGCGGCTCGGTGCCCGAGGGCCGGATGACCAGCCGTCCAGCGTTGCCCAGCCGGTCGCGGGCATCGTTGATCGCGCTCTTGACGCTCTTGTCCTCGAGCGGCTTGCCGCCGGTGGTGCGCACATTCTTCAAAAGCTGCGGCACCGGCTCGAATTTCTGGCAGACCTCGCTCAACGGCCGCTGCTGCTCCTGCATCACGGCAAGGATCTGCAGGGCGGAGACGAGACCGTCGCCCGTGGTCGAGAAATCGGAAAGGACGATGTGGCCGGACTGCTCGCCGCCGACGTTGAAGCCGTGCTCGCGCATATGTTCGACGACATAGCGGTCGCCCACCTTGGTGCGCGCCAGCGACAGCCCCATGCCGTTGAGGAAGCGCTCGAGCCCGAGATTGGACATGATGGTGGCGACGATGCCGCCGCCGGTCAGCCGGCCGGTATTGGCCCAGGACTCGGCGATCACCGCCATCAGCTGGTCGCCGTCGATCACATTGCCATGCTCATCGACCATCAGCACACGATCGGCATCGCCATCGAGCGCGATGCCGAGATCGGCCCTGACCTCGTGCACCTTCTTCATCAGGCCGATCGGATGGGTCGATCCGCAATCCTCATTGATGTTTGTGCCGTTCGGCTCGTTGTTGATGGTGACCACCTCCGCGCCGAGTTCCCAAAGCGCCGAGGGGGCGACCTTGTAGGCGGCGCCGTGCGCGCAGTCGACGACGATGCGCAGGCCCGAAAGCGAAAGATTGCGCGGCAGGGTACGCTTGGCGAACTCGATATAGCGGTAGATGTCGCCCTCGACGCGCTTGGCCCGGCCGATCTCGCCATTGCTGGCCAGCATGCCGCTCATGTCTTCCTCTATCAGCCTTTCGATTTCGAGTTCCATCTCGTCGGAAAGCTTGAAGCCGTCAGGACCGAAAAGCTTGATGCCGTTGTCGTAATAGGGATTGTGCGAAGCCGAGATCATGACGCCGATATCGGCGCGCAACGACCGGCACAGCATCGCCACAGCAGGCGTCGGAATGGGGCCGAGCAGGAAGACATCCATGCCGGTCGCAGTGAAGCCGGCCACCAGCGCATTCTCCAGCATGTAGCCGGAAAGGCGGGTATCCTTGCCGATCACGACGCGCTTGCCCTGGCCCGATTTCTTGAAGATGAGCCCGACCGCCATGCCGACCTTCATGGCGATATCCGGTGTCATGGGGGAGCTGTTGGCTTTTCCGCGGATGCCGTCCGTTCCGAAATATTTGCGACTCATGATTGTGCCTTATCTTATGCCGGCTTCGGGCTGTTTTATCGCAGAAACAGTGACCCTGCGCAATTTAACCTTTTGTAAGTGGTCTACCTGTCCTTGTGAGGAGCAAAGGATGCGCTCCTCATAAAATACGATGCCATCTGTCCGGATACCGGAGAGAATATGGGTTTACGACCTGACCTCACCATCCCCTGATAATGGACCGGGATTCCTTAACCGAGGCTTTCAATGGGGTTTCGCACCTGGAGAATAGTGCGGCTCAGATGATACAGCCGGGCATTGCCCGGCTGCTTTTTTCTGGGAATGAAGAACTGCCCCGCGTCAAGACTGCGGCTGCGGCTCCATGCCGGTATCGGGCTCGTTGCCCTTGCGCTTCTTGGCGGCGCCCGCCTTGGGCACGCTGGAGCCGCGCGAGGGTGGGGTGTCGTCGCCCAGATCGCGTGCGGGCTTGTTGCCGGCGACCAGCGCCTTCAGCTCTTCGCCGGAAAGCGTTTCGTATTCGAGCAGCCCCTCGGCGATGGCGATCCATTCCTTCTTCTTCTTGGTCAGGATGCTGCGGGCTTCGGTATAAGCGTTGTCGATCAACTTGCGGACCTCCGCATCGATCAGCTGCGCCGTCTCTTCCGACACATTCTGCTGGCGCGCGACGGAATGGCCGAGGAAGACTTCTTCCTGATTCTCGCCATAGGCCACCTGTCCGAGCTTGTCGGAGAAGCCCCAGCGCGTCACCATGGCGCGGGCGAGCTTGGTCGCCTGCTCGATATCCGAGGACGCGCCGGAGGTGATGTTCTCCTTGCCGAACTTGAGTTCCTCGGCAACGCGGCCGCCCATCATGATGGCAAGGCGCGAGACCATCCACTTGTAGCTCATCGAGTATTTGTCGCCTTCCGGCAGCTGCATCACCATGCCCAGCGCACGGCCGCGCGGGATGATGGTCGCCTTGTGCACCGGATCGGCGACGGGAACGTTCATGGCGACGACGGCGTGACCGGCCTCGTGATAGGCAGTCAGCTCCTTTTCCTCCTGCGTCATGGCGCTGGAGCGGCGCTCGGCGCCCATCATCACCTTGTCCTTGGCGTCCTCGAATTCGAGCATGGTGACAAGGCGCTTGTTGCGCCGCGCCGCCATCAGCGCCGCCTCGTTGACGAGGTTCATGAGGTCCGCGCCGGAGAAACCGGGCGTTCCGCGTGCCAGCACCTTCAAATCGACATTGGGAGCCAGCGGCACGTTGCGGACATGCACCTTGAGGATCTTCTCACGGCCCGCCACATCCGGGTTCGGCACAACCACCTGACGGTCGAAACGGCCGGGACGCAGCAGCGCCGGGTCGAGCACATCGGGACGGTTGGTTGCGGCGATGAGGATGATGCCTTCATTGGCCTCGAAGCCGTCCATCTCGACCAGCAGCTGGTTCAGCGTCTGCTCGCGCTCGTCATTGCCGCCGCCCAGGCCCGCGCCGCGATGGCGTCCGACCGCATCGATTTCGTCGATGAAGATGATGCAGGGTGCGTTCTTCTTGGCCTGCTCGAACATGTCGCGAACACGGCTCGCACCAACGCCGACGAACATTTCGACGAAATCCGAACCCGAGATGGTGAAGAACGGCACATTCGCCTCACCCGCAATGGCGCGGGCAAGCAGCGTCTTACCGGTTCCCGGAGGGCCGACGAGCAGCACGCCGCGCGGAATGCGTCCGCCGAGGCGCTGGAACTTCTGCGGATCGCGCAGGAATTCGACGATCTCCTCGAGGTCTTCCTTGGCCTCGTCCACGCCCGCCACGTCCTGGAAGGTGACGCGGCCATGCGCTTCGGTCAAAAGCTTGGCCTTGGACTTGCCGAAGCCCATCGCCCCGCGCGAGCCGCCCTGCATCTGGCGCATGAAGAAGATCCAGACGCCGAGGATCAGGATCATCGGCAGCCATGAGAGCAGGATGCCGACGAGCGAACTGGAGCCATCCGTCTCGGGGCGTGCGGTGATTGCCACGCCCTTGTTCTCGAGCCGCGAGACGAGCTCCGTATCCCCCGGAGAATAGGTCTGGAAGGTGGAGCCGTTATCGGAATAGGTTCCGCTGATCCGCTCCCCGGTGATGGTCACCGATTTGACCCGTCCGTTCGAGACGTCATCAAGGAATTGCGAATAGGAAATCTCGCGCGACGACGTGCGCTGCGCCGGACTCTGGAACAGATTGAAAAGCGCAATCAGGAGAAGGGCAATTATCGCCCACAGGGCGAAGTTGCGATAATTCGGATTCATAACGGGTCCAATCGGTCATCACACCCCATCCCGGAAAACCCGGAATGGCAATCTCCGCTAACATAGGATCGAAGCAAGGCATTGCCAAGGCAGACCAGACGTGCCGCGGCGATTCTTATCGCTCTGGTTTACAACATATTCAGCAATATTGGCGGCTCCGGATAGAGGTCCCGCCCGATCAGGCGCGCGGCGGCGTTCGCCAGCGCGAGATCATGCCCCGGCAACACCTTGTCGTAGAGGGCGACATACCGCGTCACCGCCAGCCCGGCAGGCAGGAAACGGCCGCCCGTCAGCGCCGGAATATCGATGATTCCACCCCCCGCATGCACGGCGGGGCCCGTCAGCACGGCGGCACGGTGGAAATCCCGCCGCTCAAGGCCTTTCTGCTCGCAAAACGCATTGCATTCCGCAGCGGTCGGCGCCGTGATCCGTATGCTGGCCTGGCCTGAAATGCTGTTGGCGATCCGGTATCGGCCATCCCAGACCGCACATGCGCCGGGAGCGAGCGTCACATCCGGCAGCCCGCGCGCCTCGCGCCAGATGCGGTGCCGCCTGGCCCCGCGCTGGACGATGCAGCCGCAGAGACTGAGCCTGGCCGGCCCGCTATCCTCCTGGGCAAGATGCACGAAAAGCCGTTCGCGCTCCGCCTCGCCCGGCAGGAAGCTGCGCCCGCCGACGAGGGCGACAAGCACACCGAGCGCCAGCCCCGCGACATCTTGTCCGGCATCCGCCAGCCGGCCGGCATCGATCGCGATGGCATCGCCGGGCTCGACATGGACGCCTCCTGCGGAAAGGAATCCCGCCGCCGCCATGCCGCGCGCTCGCCGCTCCGCCGCTCGTGCCGCAATCTCCTCGAGAATGGCGCCCGTTTCCGCCCCGCCTGCGCGGCTGCGGATGCGCGGACGCTCGAACGCCATGTTCTCATTGGTGGGATCGTCGAACCACGCGATCCGCCGTTCAGAGAGGAATGCGCGCAGATCATCCCTGCGTGTCTCCAGCAATGGGCGCAGGAGCCAGACCGCGCCATCGAGCAGGGTCAGATTGGCCATTCCCGCCAGACCGCGTCCGTCGCCGCGCGCCCTGCGCATCAGGAAAGTCTCGATCTGGTCGTCCTGCGTATGGCCGGTGAAGATGAGGCCCGCGCCGGCCTGCCGCGCGGCTTCCACCAGGAGACGGTAGCGTGCCTCGCGCGCCGCCGCCGGAATCCCCGTCTCCGGCTTGCGGCCCTCCCAGCGCAGAATGCGATGGACGATGCCATGACGCCTGCAAAGCTGCGCTACCGCGGCTGCTTCGTCGGCGGATTCCGGGCGCAGCCCGTGATCGACGGTGACGGCGATCAGCGCCGGCGCCTTGCCGATTCGCGAGAGATGATCCTTGAGCAGAAAAAGCAGGGCCAGCGAATCGCTGCCGCCGGAAACCGCCGCGATAACCGCGCGCTCCCTGCCGAAATCGATGGACGCGAACACACGCGCCGGATCGGCCGTCGAAGAGCCTCGCCGGGAAACTGGCTTAGCAGCGGTTTCTGGTACGCTCATCCGTAACCCGTTCCAGGACGGCAGGCGGCGCATTGGGGTAGCGTGTCGGAACCTGGGCGAATGTCGCGCAGGCGACGTCGTGATCCTTCATCTTCGACAGCGTCATGCCGAGCTTCAGCAGATTCTCAGCCCCGCGCTTGGAGTCCGGAAAGTCGCGCTGCGTATCGATGAAGACCGTCGCAGCTTCCGGGTAGCGTTCCTGGGCATAGAGCGATTCCCCCAGCCAGAACCGCGCATCGGCGGTCATGGGGTCACTGGGGAACCGGCTGACGTGCTCGCGGAACGCGGTTTCCGCCGCGCGGTAATCGCCCGACAATACGTATTGATAGGCGAGCTGATAGAGTTCCCGCGGGTCATCCGTCTGGGGCAGCGCGGCAATGTTGTTGCCGCCTTTCGGCACCGCCACAGGCGCTTCGATCGTCCCGCCGATTGCATTGCCATTGGCGTCAAAACGGATCGTGCCGAGCGAACGGGGAGGAACGCCCTGCTCCATCGACGTGCTTTGCGGTCCAATGGCAGTGGAATCGGCGCGAGCGGACTTGTCGCTCGGCGCGGGCGTGGAGATCGAAGCGGTCGAAGAGGCATCTCCCGATGCCTCGACATTGCTCCCACGCGCCGCGGATGCCACCGCCCTGTCCTGACGTCCGCCGGCATCCGAGCGCTTGCTCTTCTCAAGTTCCTCGAACCGGAACTCGTTGTCCTCCTGAACCTTGCGCATCTGCTCCTGCATCTGGAGGATCTGGAAGTTGAGCTCCTCGATCTTGCCTGTCAGGTTGCGCACCTGCTCCTCGAGCTGCCGCACCCGCGGATCGGCCACCTGCGCATATTGCACCGGCGCCTCTGCCGGCGCTTCCGCTTTCTGCGTCATCCACGACGGCAGGAGCTTGTCCGCAAGGGTGGCGCGCGGCGCCTGCACGACTTCCCTGCTCCCCTGATCGGCGCTCGAGGCGAGTGCCGGTCCTCCGGCAAGCAGCGGCAGCATAGCCATGCCCAATATCAATCTTTTCAATGGTCCGTTCATTCCTCTTTGGCCCCTTTGTCGGCCCCTATGCCCGTGAGAAGAAAACACCGCCATACCCGGCCGGTTTGCTCATTTATGAGTCCATGCCCTATTTGGAGGCAGCGAGTTCGGCCAAAATTTGTTGGGTGGGATGGACAAAACGAAAAAGCGGCCGATACGGCCGCTTTTCTTTATCCATATGTGGCTTTTTTGCAAGTCCTGCCGTCTGCCTCCGGCATCGGCGGCTTCCGGCTTTAGCTGCCCGCGCCGCCCAGAACGGTGACCGCGCGGCGGTTCTGCGACCAGCAGGAGATATCGTCGCAGACCGCGACCGGACGCTCCTTGCCGTAGGAAATGGTGCGCATGCGGCTGGCCGGCACGCCGAGCGAAGCGAGATAGTCGCGCGTGGCGGCGGCACGGCGCTGGCCGAGGGCGAGGTTGTACTCGCGCGTGCCGCGTTCGTCGGCATGGCCCTCGATGGTGATCTGGTAGTTCGGATAGCGCTGCAGCCACTGGGCCTGCTTGGCGAGCGTCTGCTGCGCATCGGCGCGGATCACCGAGGAATCGGTGTCGAAGAAGATACGGTCGCCGACATTGACCGTGAAATCCTGGGCGGAACCGGCGACGGCTCCGTTCGCACCCGCGCCCAATCCAAGATCACCGGCATTGTTCGGAAGATTTTTCTTGGAGGCGCATCCGGCAACGGCAAGCGACATGAAAAGGGCGACGGCGATCGGGCTGCGTGCAATCGACTGGATACGGCGCATGGGCCGGAACTCCTTGAAATTTGAAATGTTGCGGTGAACAACCAGTAACCATATCGAGGTTAAGACGCGCCCAAGAAACGTGGTTAACAGTTTCTTGAACGCCATTCCCGTCCCCGGCGGCTTTCTTGTCCGCAGATTAAAAGACAATGCGGCGGAAAGACGGCCAGCGGCGGATTTCCGCCGCTCTCTGGCCAGATTGTTTCAGCGTTCCGGACGAGCCGGAAACAAAGCCTTTGCCATCCGGTCCGCTTAGTCGAGAAGGGGCGACCAGGCGGGATCCGAAGCGAAGTTCGGGGTCTGGATCTGGCGCTCGTTGCGGCCGGTCAGGTCGATCGTGTAAAGACGCGAACCCGCGCCGGGCGGCTGGCGGAAGAACATCAGGACCCGGCCGTTGGGCGCCCAGGTGGGGCCCTCATTGTGAAAGCCCGTCGTCAGGAGCCGCTCGCCCGAGCCGTCCGGCTTCATCACGCCGATGGAGAACTGGCCGCCGGACTGCTTGGTGAAGGCGATCAGATCACCGCGCGGCGACCAGACAGGCGTCGAATAATTGCCGTCGCCGAAGGAGATGCGGCGCGGATTGGAGCCGTCGGCGCCCATCACATAGATTTGCGGCCGGCCGCCACGGTCGGACTCGAACACGATCTGCGTGCCGTCAGGCGAATAGGAGGCCGCGGTATCGATGGCCGAGCTGCTGGTGAGGCGCGTCGTCATGCGGCTGCGCAGGTCCATCGTATAGATGTTGGCGCTGCCGTCATCCTGCAGCAGGCTCATGATGACCTTCTGTCCGTCAGGCGAGAAGCGCGGCGCGATGGTCATGCCGGGAAAATTGCCGACGATCTCGCGCTGGCCCGTATCGAGCTGCAGGAGATAGACGCGCGGCCTGCCGCCGGCGAACGACATATAGGTGATTTCCTGCCTGTTGGGCGAGAAGCGCGGGGTGAGCACCAGATCGCGCCCGTCGGTCAGGTAAATGACGTTGGCGCCGTCCTGGTCCATGATGGCGAGGCGCTTCACCCGGTTTTCCTTCGATCCCGATTCATCGACGAAGACGATGCGCGTATCGAAATAGCCCTTCTCGCCGGTCAGGCGCTCGTAAATGGCATCGGCGATGATATGCGCGATGCGGCGCCAGTTGTCGGGCGAGGTATAGAACTGCTGGCCGGCAAGCTGCTGCCCGGCAAAAGTGTCCCACAGGCGGAACTCGGCCTTCAGCCGCCCGTCCGCCTCCTTCGTGACGCGGCCCGTCACCAACGCCTGCGCATTGATGACCTTCCAGTCCTCGAAGCGCGGCGCGGCGTCGGGATTGGAGATCTTCTCGATGAACGCGCCCTTGTCGATCGGCGCGAACAGGCCGGAGCGTTCCAGGTCCGCGGCAATGATCGAGGAAATGTTCGTACCGAGTTGGTCGCCCGACAGAAAATCGGTGATCGCGATCGGCAGCGGCTCCACATTGCCCTTGTTGATGTCGATCTCGACGACGGCGTGAGCGGGCAGGACCGCCGCCGCGCTCACCGCCACGAACATGGCAAAAGCCGAAAGAAACGTCCGGATCATTGTCTTCATAATGTCGGGGACCTCGTTTGTCCTTGGCACTCGATTGGCAAAATTGTTGAAACCGTCAGAACATCTCGCTGGGGTCGAAATTGACGATCACGTCGGCCCAGGCGTCGTATTTGTCGCGTGGCAGATTGTAGGGCGCGCAGCGGATGACGGCACGCCGGGCGCTCTCGGCGGCAACCCTGCCTATGCCGGAATCGCCACCGCCGGAAACGACCTCGGGCGCACCTTCGATCTCGCCCGCCTCGGTGAGCCTCATCTTCACCGTGACGCGCAATCCCTTGGCGTCGGCCGCCCCGGCCGGCACGTTCCAGCACCGGGCGATCTGGCCGCGCAGCGCGTCCATCTCGCTCTGGCTGAGCTTCGAGCCGCCGGTATTCCTTTCGCCGCCGAGCGAAGCCTGTTCCGACGAACGCTTCGCACCGCCGCCCGCTGCCTTCTCCCGGTTCAGAAGCGCTCTCACCTCGTCGGCGATGGCGTCCTTCTCCTGCGAGGAGGCCTTCGCTGCCGATGCCGTCTTTTCCTTCTGCTCGGTCGGCTTGCGATCCGGCGTCTTGGCCGTCTGCGCCTGCGGCGGCTTCGGCTTGGCATCAGGCGCTGGCACCTTGTCGGGAAGCTTGACGGCCTCTGCGTCAGGACTTTCCGTCTGCTTTTCGATCGCTTCAGCCACAGGGTCAGGCTTCACTTCCTGTTTGGGCTGAGGCTGCGGTTGAACTTCCGTGGCCGGAACCTTGGCGGGTTCCGGTTTCGGCTCGGGCTTGGGATCGGGAAGCGGCTCGGGCTTTTCCACGGGTTTGGGTTCCGGCTTGGCAGCCTCCGCCGTCTCGACCGGCTTGGGCTTCGCATCCGGTTTGGGCGGCGTCTTCAGGTCCACTTCGTTGTCGCCGGCATTCTCGGCGTTCTCGACCGTTTGCGGCTTGCTCGTCGGCTTCGGCGCCGGCTTCTCCTTCATCGCCGCTTTCTTGTCGCCCTGCTGCACCTGCGTGATCGACTCGATCGGCACGATATCCACCGGCAGCGCCTCGGCGTCGGACACGTCAAAGCTCTTCGGCGACGAGAAGGAGAACAATCCCCACCCGATGACGATAGCATGCAAGATCGCAGAGGATGTCAGGCCAGCCTTCATGATGGCGTCAGCTATCCTGCTCCTGGAGTGTCACAAGACCGAGATTCTTGAAGCCGGCCGCCGAAATGCGCGCCATCACCCTCATGACGGTGCCGTAATCTGCCGATTTGTCGCCGCGCACGAAGATGCGTTCCTCATAGCCGGTCTTGGCGATCGCCTCGAGCTTGGGCACCACCTCGTCGATCCCCACCTCGGTTTCCTGCAGATAGATCTGCCCCTTGTCGTTGACCGAGACGGTGATGGGCGTGGTCTGCGTGTTCATCGCCTTCGCCTGGGTCTCGGGCAGATCGATGGGCACGCCGACCGTCAGGAGCGGTGCCGCGACCATGAAGATGATGAGCAGCACCAGCATCACGTCCACGAAGGGCGTGACGTTGATCTCGCTTATCAGCGCTTTCTTGCGGCTCCGC
The DNA here is from genome assembly GCF_014191375.1 of Mesorhizobium sp. RMAD-H1. GTDB lineage: Bacteria > Pseudomonadota > Alphaproteobacteria > Rhizobiales > Rhizobiaceae > Paramesorhizobium. Next base: position 239,635 of record NZ_JACHWN010000008.1, on the reverse strand, counting down.
CGGCGACGTCCCGACTGCAGCCCCTGATTTCCCACCGACATGCCCATGGCATAACTTCCTGCGTTTAGAACCTGCTTTTACTGGTTACGCGGCGCCAGCTTCTCATCGATTTGCCGCGAGAGTATGGCGGAAAACTCGTCGGCGAAGCCCTCCATGCGCGCGCTGATCTTGCCCGCGTCGCTGGAGAGCTTGTTGTAGGCGATAACCGCCGGAATAGCCGCCAGAAGGCCGATGGCCGTGGCAAGCAACGCTTCTGCGATACCCGGCGCAACCACCGCCAGATTGGTGGATTTCGAGGCGGCGATCGCCTGAAACGATGTCATGATGCCGACGACCGTGCCGAAAAGACCGATGAAGGGAGCGGCCGAACCGATCGTCGCCAGGAAGCCGAGCCGGGCTTCCAGCTTGTCGTTCTCGCGCGCCAGCGCCACGTCCATCGCCTTGTCGATGCGCATCTGCAGGGCGATCGGCGAGCGGGCGCCCTTCTCGAACGACTTCTTCCACTCGCGCATGGCCGCCATGAAGATGGCGCTCATGCCCGTGGCGCGGCGATCGCTCAAGTTTCGGTAGAGCTCCTCGAGCGACTGCCCCGACCAGAATACCTGCTCGAAACGGTCGAGCGCGCGCCGCGCCCGGCCGAAGCCGAGCGTCTTGTCGACGATAATCGCCCAGGTCCAGACCGACGCGCCGAGAAGGCCGAGCATGACGAGCTTGACCACCCAGTTCGCCTGCATGAACAGGCCCCAGAGAGTGACGTCAGCGCTGGGTGCCGCAAGCGCAATGTTTTCCATAAGTCCACCATCCTCGAATCCAAACGCCCGGCTTGTGACCGGGCGGCAAGGGTCGCATTCGTTGTCGCAATCGCCGCTTCTGTTTTAGGGTTAACTACCCCCTAACGCGGCTTCTTGCGGCTAAATTTGGTAAAAGGAAGGCGCTTGAGTAAAACGGCCGTTCCCCTGGTTCCCTACTTCGCCATTTAATGGATTGTTATGGTTAAGGATGAGTTAGGATTCCGGACAATTCTGACAGCCGTCCGACATTTATGGGGCCTTGGCCAGGAAAACGTCTTTCCATTCCTTGGGGAAGCGGCGTGGCCGCCCTTCACTGTTTATCAGTGCCGCCTCGACCTTCGCCGCGACCAACAGCGCATCGCCCCGGAAGATCGCCTGCCGCATGTGGATACGCGCTCCCGAAACATCCTCCACCCGGGTTTCGATCACCAGGACGTCATCGATCCGCGCCGGCGCCCGAAAATCGATCTCCATGCGCCGGACGACCCAAACGAGTTGCTCGCCATGCAGTCCGTCCGCCAGCTCCGAATGGTAAATGCCGGTCAGACGCAGGAAATCCGTGCGGCCGCGTTCGAGAAATTCGAGATAGCGGCCGTGATAGACCACGCCGGAAAAATCCGTATCCGCATAGTAAACCCGCGCCAGAAGCCGGTGACCGCCCTCCGCCAGGACGCCGGAAAGCCCCTTTTCTTCCTCTGCCTTTGCATTATGCTCGGCCGGCCCGTCTCGTTCGCTCATCCGCGTTCCTTTCGTTGGAAGCATTTTCCTGCAACCCATTACTGGCGATGAGGAAGCGATGGCAACCTTGCCGATGATGTTCAAGAAGCTGTTGATGCCGAGGCTGTCATTGGGCCTCGCAGTCGCCGTAGCGCTCTGCTTTCCGGTTGCCGCAGCCACGTTCAAGATGAAGCGCGGCGTCAATCTCGATATCTGGACGACCTGGCCCGATGAAAGCCGCTGGAATGACGAGAACGTGCTCCTGCCTTATCCGGAATGGCGCAAGACCCTCGATGAAGGGGATCTGCGCGCCCTGAAGAAGGCCGGTTTCGATTTCGTCCGCATCCCCGTCGACCCCTCGCCTTTCCTTTCCGGCCGGACGGCGGCGTTCCGCGACCGCCTCTATGAAAGCGTGCTGCAGTCTGTCCGCCTCGTCAACCAGGCTGGGCTGAAGGCTGTCGTCGATCTCCACCTCTTCCCTGCCGGCGACAACCGCAGCGCCGGCATGACCGAAGTCATGGCGGATCCCGCCCTCTTCGACCGCTATCTGGAAGTGGTCCGCACGATGGGCCGCACGCTTTCCAGGGAACCGCCGGAACAGGTGGCGTTCGAACTGATGAACGAACCGGTGATCGATTGCGATCCGGCACAATCCGGAGAATGGCCGCCGAAGCTGCACAAGCTCTTCGCCGCCGCCCGGTCTTCGGCCACGCGGCTGACCCTGGTTCTTTCAGGCGGCTGCTGGGGAAGGGCCGATTTGCTGGCGCGCCTTGATCCGCGCGACATTCCGGACGACAACATCATCTGGACCTTTCATAGCTATGAGCCCTTCCTCCTGACCCATCAGGGCGCGCAATGGGCCGGCGATTTCATCCGCTACGTCACCGGCATTCCCTATCCGCCCTACAGCGTTCCGAAGCCGCAGCAGCAGCAGCAGATCCTCGAACATATCCGGCAACGGATCGGGGATGAGGCGCCGCGGGAACGCAAAGCCGGCCTTCTCGCCTATCTCGATGAGCAATATGCGCTCATCGATACGCCGGAGAAGCTTTCGAAGACCATGGAAGCTCCGTTCAGGACCGTGCATGCCTGGGCGAAGACATACGGCATCGCCCCGCAAGACATCTTTCTCGGCGAATTCGGCATGATCCGGCAGGAATATGGCAATCCCTTCAGGATGCCGGTTGAATGGCGCGCCGCCTATCTGCATGACGTCACTGCGCTGGCGGAGCGCTATGGCTATGCCTGGGCCGTCTGGTCGTGGGGCGGCGCCTTCGGCATCACCACCGATGATGAAAGCGGCACGCTCGACCCTGTCATCCTGAAAGGCGTGGGTTTGAAATAGCTCTCTTGACGAAGACCGGCGTCAATCCTCGTCGAACAGCCCGATTTGCGCCTGGGCGAGGTCGGAGGGCGCAGTCAGGCCCAGATGTTTCCATGCATTGACGGTCAGGAGCCGCCCGCGCGGCGTGCGCTGGATGAAGCCCTGCTGGATCAGATAGGGTTCGATGATGTCTTCGATCGCGTCGCGCGGCTCGGAAAGACCGGCGGCGATGGTCTCGATACCGACGGGACCGCCACCGAAATTCCGGGCGATCATGTTGAGATAGCGCCGGTCGAGCTGGTCGAGGCCGAGGCTGTCGACCTCGAGCCGCTGCAGCGCCTCGTCGGCGACCCTGCGGTCGACCGTGTCGGCACCTGCGACGAGCGCGAAATCGCGCACCCTTCTCAATAGCCGCCCGGCAATGCGCGGCGTGCCGCGGGCGCGGCGTGCGATCTCCAGCGCCCCGTCGTCGGCGATGCCCAATTGCATGATGCGCGCGCCGCGCCGCACGATATGCTCCAGCTCCTCCACCGTATAGAAATTGAGTCGGACGGGAATGCCGAAGCGGTCGCGCAGCGGCGTCGTCAGAAGACCCAGACGGGTGGTGGCCGCGACCAGGGTGAACCGTGCGAGGTCGATCTTCACGGAGCGCGCCGCCGGCCCCTCGCCGATGATGAGGTCGAGCTGGAAATCCTCCATCGCCGGATAGAGGATTTCCTCCACCGCCGGGTTGAGCCGGTGGATCTCGTCGATGAACAGCACATCGCGATCTTCGAGATTGGTCAGAAGGGCGGCCAGATCACCTGCCTTGGCGATGACCGGACCGGAGGTCGAACGGAAATTGACGCCCAGCTCCTTCGCCATGATCTGCGCCAGCGTCGTCTTGCCGAGCCCCGGGGGGCCGACGAAGAGCACATGGTCCAAGGCTTCGCCGCGGGTCTTCGCGGCCTCGATGAACACTTTCAGATTGGCGCGCGCCGCCGCCTGGCCGACGAAATCGTCCAGCGTCTGCGGCCGCAGCGTGTTGTCGACATCCTCGCCGCGCTTGTCGGCGGAAATCAGGCGGTTGGCATCGTTCATGCCGCTCTCCTCGCACGAGGCGCGACCTCAGGCAATCCGGAACAACCGACAAAGCCTGTCAGGCAGGCAAAACCCGTTGGGCAGGTCGTCACCGCGCCAGTTCCTTGAGCCCCAGGCGAATGAGCTTCGCCGAATCCGCATCCTCGCCCGCCTGCTTCAGCGCCGCCGCCACCGCATTGGCCGCCTGGTCGCGCGAATAGCCGAGATTGCTGAGCGCGGAAACGGCATCGGCGACAGGCGCGGACGCCACGCCCTCGCCCAACTCCTGCTTCAGCCCGATGGTTCCCGAGGCTTCGCCGGCAAAGGCAGGCGCCTTGTTCTTCAATTCGGTGACGATCCGCTCCGCCACCTTCTTGCCGACACCCGGCGCGCGGCTGACCATGGCGATATCGCGCAGCGCGATCGCATTGGCGAGATCGGAGGGCGTAAGCGTGCCGAGCACTGCCAGCGCCACCTTGGCGCCGACCCCCTGCACGTTCTGCAGAAGGCGGAACCATTCGCGCTCCAGCCTTGTCGCGAAGCCATAGAGCCGGATCACGTCCTCGCGCACATAGGTCTCGATCAGCAGCGTCGCCGCCTCGCCCGGCCCCGGCAGATTGCCGAGCGTGCGCGTCGAGCAATAGGCGATATAGCCGACGCCATGCACATCGATGACCACATGATCCTCGTCGATTTCATCGACAGTCCCCTTGAGCTTGCCGATCATGCGATTGCCGCGAGCCTCCCGCTTCCAAGAAAACTTTGCCTGTTATGGGCATGACAGATGGCGATGGCCAGCGCGTCCGCGGCGTCGCTGGTGTCGAAGGCGGCCTTCGGCATCAGCACCTTGACCATCATGTGGATCTGCTGCTTTTCGCCATGCCCGACGCCGATCACCGCCTTCTTGACCGCATTGGGCGCATATTCGGCCACCCTCAGGCCCGCCTGCGCGGGCACGAGCATGGCGATGCCGCGCGCCTGACCGAGCTTCAGCGTCGCGGAGGCATCCTTGTTGACGAATGTATGCTCCACCGCCGCCTCATGCGGCATGTGCTGATGGAAGATCGTTGAAAGCCCTTCATGCAACTGGCAAAGGCGGGAGGCCAGATCCATCTTGTCGTCCGATTTCACCGTGCCGGCGGCAATGAAGCGCAAGCTGTTGCCAAGCGTTTCCACCACGCCCCAGCCCGTGCGCCTGAGCCCCGGGTCTATGCCGATGATCCGAATCGCTTCCTTCATGTGCAGACCTTATCGTTTGACAGGCGCACTTGACAGCAGAAATGTGAACAAAAGGGAAACAACCTTCGCAGCTCAGCGAGCAGCAGCTTCTCTGCCCACTGTCCCGCTGCTTACCGTCTCACTCTGGAATCTAGCGTCCGCCGAAGGCCGTCTGCAGAAGCACCAGCTGGTCCGATACCGGATTGCTGTTCGCCGCCGCACGCGACGGGCTGTGCTCGCCATAAATCTCGTCATCCATGCGCCGCACGCGATCCTGCAGCCGCAGCGACCGTTCGATGAGATCGACGAAATCCGCAGGCATTTCCGCCCAGCCCGGCAGGGTATCCGCGGCCGAAGGCGTATCGAGGCGGACCTTGGATTTTTCCAGCGCCACCTGCTCGCGGGTCAGTTCGCCGTTGCGCGCGGCACGCTGCAGGAGAAGCCAGGAGGCGATCTGCATCAAGCGCGTCGTCAGGCGCATCGATTCGGCGGCATAGAAGGTCGCCGCGGAGCGCGACAGGGCTTTCGATTCATCACGACCGGCACCGTCGAGATAGGCCGCGGCTTCCTCGACCAGGCCCATGCCTTCCTTGTAGAGGGGTTTGAACGAATCGGAGAAGACGACGCGCTCGGCCAACCGAATGGTATTGTCGTTCCGGCACTCATGTTCAATCATGATACTCTTCGCAACCCCGCATCGCCATTGTTCACGGCGGATATCGTTCAGTTAACCGACAAAGCCTGTCCGTCGTTGCCCCGGTTCCACCACGAACCGGAAGCGGACGAAACAGGCTGGGCCATGAATTCCACCGCAAACTGCCTCGCAATACACTGTCGCGCAAGGTTATGTTTAAGAAAGGGTTAATGCAATCCACCCTTTCCCAAAAAATTGTGAACAAAAAAAGAGCCGCAAAGGCGGCTCTCAGGAGTTTAACAGGGAGGCGTCAAACAGAGTGGCAAAACCACTCGGTAAGTATCCAGACGAACTGGATATCAAGCATTTAACACGCTTAGGATTAATGAAGGGTTAACCCGGTTAAGAATTGTCGAACCATCTGTGTCGTTTCTGAACCGGCCTCCCATGACCGAAAGCGGCGCCGGCATCTCTGCCAGGCGCCGCCCCCAATCGATCAGACAGGCTGGAGCACCGGCTTTCCTGCCGGAAAATCATTGCCGGGCAACGGATCCGGCGCGGCGGCGGGCAAGGCCGGGGTAGCCGGCTTCGCGGAGCCCTTGCCGCCCCAGCCGAGGCGCGGCAGCCATTCCAGATAATAGGCCAGCGCGAACTGCACCACGATGCCGGTGGCGATCAAGAGCGTGTCATAGGGAAGACCGCCGGGATTGACGAGCTTCATCACCTGGGCCGCCATGGCGAGGATCGTGCCCGCGACGAAGATCGGCAGTGAATGCTTGCCGAGGATCGCCAGCGGATGGTCGGGCGCCAGGCGCGCCACATTGGAGAGCGCCGGGATCGCCACGATCAGATAGCTCGCCGCCAGCACGTGCAGGAGCCGCGGCGCCGACAGGAAGGTCTTGTCGAAACCCGTCAGGACGGCAGGCAGGCCCATCGAAGTATTGATGCCCCACAAAGGCAGGCGCACCCAGGCGAGAGCCAGGAGCAGATAGGCCACCGATGCCCCCACCAGCCATGGATTGGCCGGAATGCGCCCGCCACGGCGCACATGCAGGACACCGGCGATGCCGATGACGAACAGGAACTGCCATGACAGAGGGTTAAGGAACCAGACCCCGTCGGTGGGATAATTATGGGGCGCGATTCGATAGATGCCGGCGAGAAGCCAGAGGAGGCCCGAGACGCCGACCATCAGGCGCAGGCTTGCACGCGCCAGCAGCAGGAAAGCCGGCGTCATCAGGAGAAGCACCGCATACATCGACAGGATGTTGTTATAGCCGAGCTGATGGCCGAGCGTGACGATGCCGAAAAGCGCCTCGGCCGGATGCTTGATCAACGGCTCGATATTGATGTGGGACAGGAACTCCGGCCGCCTGAAAAAGATCGCCGCACCGCAGAAGATGGCAAGCGTCGCCATCGTCGTCATGATGTGCGTGATATAGAGCACGCCTGCCCGCCGCCACATCTTCAATCCCATCAGCAGACGGTTACCGGGCTGGAATTTCGCCCCGTAGGCAAGTCCGACCGCGATGCCCGAAATGAGCACGAAGGCTTCCGCCGCATCGGAGAAGCCCAGATTTCTGTGGGTCATGTGCTCGTAGATCGTACCCGGCACGTGATTGACGAAGATCGTCAACAGCGCCAGCGCCCTGAACACATCGATGCGGGTATCCCGCTTATTTGGAGCCTGCATGTTCGTTCCTGTAAAGGCCGAGAAAAGATCCCGGTTTTATTTGCCAACCCTTGGTTGAACCCATAGCCAGCTAGATAGATCATTTATCGGCTTCCGCGAAGCCGGCGTAGATCATATTCCCGTCAAAAGAGCCCGAATTCCGTATCGGAATGATCAACTTTCGTTCCATTTCAAAACATCTTGGCAACGCCGTCATAGACGAGCTTGAGGCCCGTCAGGAAGACCATGGCATATATGAAGGGATAGAAGACTTCCGGTTTCATCCGCCGCACGATCCAGGCTCCGGCGAAGGGCGCCGCAAACGCCAGCGGCGCGAGCACGCCGGAGGCCGACAGATTGGTCGCGTCGAACTGGCCTTGGGCGAAATAGGGAATGACCTTGAGCGCGTTTATGATGGCGAAGAAGATGACGCTGGTGCCGTTGTAGATCTTGGGGTCCTGCCTGAGCGGCAGCGCGTAGATTTGATAGGGCGGGCCGCCGGCATGGGCGACATAGCTCGTGAAGCCCGCCACCGTCGACCAGCCGGTCGCGGCCGCTAAATTCTGCGGCTTTGCCTTCGCCCGCCCCGCTGCGCCGGCAAGGATATAGCGCAGCACGAACAGCACCGCGATCGCGCCCACAATCAGCTTGACCATGTCATCGGTCACCGACTCTGACATGAGCCAGCCGATGGCGATGCCGATCATACCGCCCGGCAGCATGTATCTGAGCGTCTTCGCGTCATGATAGCCGCGCCACGTCCACAGGCTCGCCACATCCATCACCAGGAGGATCGGCAGCATGATCGCCGCTGCCTGCAATGGCGGCATCACCAGCGTCATCAGCGGCACGCCGAGCTGGCCCATGGCCCCGCCGAGCCCGCCCTTGGAAAGGCCTACGAGAATGACCGCCGGAATGGCGGTCGCATAGAACCAGGGATTGGCGAGGAGATCGTGCATGAAGAGACTCTTGAGGAACGCGCTCTCATACCCCTCCGCCGCGCCGATGGCGAGACATGTTTTCACGAAACGCGTCGTTCACCCCTTTCGATGAAGGGGACTGTTCAATCCGCAAGCCATGCTCTAGAGCGGGATGAGGCCGGACGAAAATGGCGCTGTTGCCATCCGATCTCATCCCCTTTTATGCCCGAATTCGATCACTTTCTTCCGTTTTAGGCTTCACCCATGACCACGCCGAACCAAGCCGACCGCTGCCGTATCGTTCTCGTCGCCCCGCCGCTCGGCGAGGGCGGTGCCCTGGCCGACCTTCTTCGCAAGGCGCTTTCCGGCGGCGACGCGGCAAGCGTGATCCTTGACCCCACCGGCCTGGACGAGGCGACGTTCCAAGCGGCCGCGGAACAGGCCGTGCCCGTCATACAGGACGCGGGAGCGGCGGCGCTCATCCTCAATGATACCCGCATTGCCGGTCGGGTGGGCGCTGACGGCGTGCACATCGAAGGCAGGATCGCCGATCTTGCCGAGGCCATCGAGCGCCACGCCCCCAGGCTGATCGTCGGGATGGGCAATCTGCGCGACCGCCACGGCGCGTTGGAGGTGGGCGAACTGCAGCCCGACTATGTCATGTTCGGCAAGATCGGCGCCGACAAGAAGCCAGAGCCGCACACGCGCAATATCGGCCTTGCCGAATGGTGGGCGGCCATGGTCGAGATTCCCTGCATCGTGCAAGCCGGCAACGCGCTGGCGAGCGTCGGACAGGCGGCCGCCACGGGGGCGGAGTTCGTGGCCCTCGGCGCCGCCGTTTTCGACAGCGCCGATCCGGCTGACGCCATGCGCGAGGCAAATCGGCTGCTTGACGAAACAGCATCGCGTTTCGAGAATTGAACGATGAGAAAAATCGGAACCGTTCTAGCTCTTGCGATCTCCGCCCTGCCGGGCGCATTCGCCCAGGCCGAGGCCCTCACGGACAAGGACGACAAGCCGGCCATGCTGAAGCAGCCGGCTTCGACCGAAGCCCCGCCCGCTGTCGACCCGAGCCGCTTCGGCGAGAAACCCGCCGACGAGGCCTTCGGCGCCTACCAGCGCGGGCTTTACCTCACCGCGCTCCATCTGGCGCTTCCGCGCGCGGAAAAGGGTGACGCCGCCGCCCAGACGCTCGCCGCCGAGATCTATGCGCGCGGGCTTGGCGTGCCGATCAATCAGACCGAGGCCGCGCGCTGGTACGAGAAAGCCGCCGAGCAGGGCGTGACCGAAGCGCAGTTCCGCTACGGCGCCATGCTGCTTCAGGGCAGATATGTGCCGCGCGACAAGGCAAAAGCCGAAAAGCTGATGAAAGCCGCCGCGGAGGACGGCAACCGCATGGCGCAGTTCAATTACGGCCAGCTGATGATGATGGATCATCCTGGCGATACCGGCCTCGACAAGGCCTTTCCCTGGTTCATGAAGGCAGCCGAAGCAAGGCTTCCCGATGGCGAATATGCCGTCAGCCAGATCTACGCCAACGGCACGCTGAAAATTCCGCGCGACGACAAACGGGCGAGAGAGTACCTCGAGCGGGCGGCGAAGCAGGGCTACGATACGGCACAGCTCGATCTCGCCACCTGGTATATAGAAGGGCGTGGCGGCCCCCGCGATTACAAGGTCGGCTTCCGCTGGATGCATCGTGCTGCGGTGAGCGGCAATGTAGCGGCCCAGGCCCGTCTTGCCCGGCTCTACCGCGACGGCATCGGCACGGACGGCGATTCCATCGAGGCGGCAGCCTGGTACATCGTCGCGCGGCGCGCCGGACTTTCCGCCCATGATCTCGATTCCTTCATGGACGGGCTTGCCGAGGATCAGATCAAGCGGGCCATGGAGCGCGCCAACAGGCTGCGCTGACCACCAAACCCCGGTTGCCCCGGGGGAATTTGCGCCTAAGTCTTGCGTAAACTCCCGTTTTATGGTCTTGGGAGCCCGATTGCTGCGGCTCATGCCCTCCCCGGCACCACCGCGCCCCTTCTTTCAGGAACGATCCGGAATAACCCAATGAAGATCAACGGCAATGAAATCCGCCCCGGCAATGTCATCGAGCATAATGGCGGCCTCTGGGTCGCGGTGAAGACCAACGCGGTGAAGCCCGGCAAGGGCGGCGCCTATAATCAGGTCGAGTTGAAGAACCTCATCGACGGCACCAAGCTCAACGAACGCTTCCGCGCCGCCGAGACCGTCGAGAAGGTCCGCCTCGAGCAGAAGGACTTCACCTTCCTCTATGAACAGGGCGACGCGCTGGTCTTCATGGATTCCGAGACCTATGAGCAGCTCGAACTGCAGAAGGACTTCGTCGGCGATCGCGCCGCCTTCCTGCAGGACGGCATGACCGTCACCGTGGAACTCTACGAGGAAAAGCCGATCGGCATCTCGCTGCCGGACCAGGTGACGCTGACGATCACCGAGGCCGATCCGGTCGTGAAGGGGCAGACGGCGGCTTCCTCCTACAAGCCCGCGATCCTCGAAAACGGCATCCGTATCCTGGTTCCGCCCTTCATCGAGTCGGGTGAGCGCATCCTCGTCGACACCAACGAGATCACCTATATCCGCCGCGCCGACTGAGCGTGAAGCGGCAATAGAGCAGGCCCAGGAAAGTGCGAGCCGGTTTCCCCGGGGAAATGGGGCCATTTTCTGCCCGGACTTGCGTAAAAGAAGAATAAGGACTGAAGCGGAATGGCGCGTTCGGCGATACTCAATGTCATGGTCCAGGCCGCGATGAAGGCCGGACGTTCTCTGGCGCGCGATTTCGGCGAGGTGCAGAACCTTCAGGTCTCCCTGAAGGGCCCCGGCGATTATGTGAGCCAGGCGGACAGGCGGGCCGAGGAGATCGTCTATGCGGAGCTGAAGCGGGCAAGGCCCGACTACAGCTTCCTGATGGAGGAAAGAGGCGAGATCGAAGGCAGCGACAGCCAGCACCGCTGGCTGGTCGACCCGCTCGACGGCACGACCAATTTCCTGCATGGCATTCCGATGTTCGCCGTCTCCATCGCGCTGGAGCGCCAGGGGCAGATCGTCGCCGGCGTCATCTACAACCCGGCCATGGACGAGCTCTATACTGCGGAGCGTGGCGGCGGCGCCTTCCTGAACGACCGCCGGCTGCGTGTTGCCGCCAGAGCCAAGCTGCAGGACGCGGTCATCGGCACCGGCGTGCCGCACCTCGGCCGCGGCCATCACGGCAACTATCTGCTCGAACTGCGCAATGTGATGGGCGAGACGGCAGGCATCCGCCGCCTTGGCTCCGCCGCGCTGGATCTCGCCTATGTCGCCGCCGGACGGTTCGACGGCTTCTGGGAAGACGCGCTTTCGCCCTGGGATATCGCCGCCGGCATGCTCCTCATCCGCGAGGCGGGCGGCTTTCTCTCCGACAAGAATGGCGGACAGGACATATTCGGGACGAAATCCATCGTCGCCGGCAATGAGGCCATCCATTCCGCGCTGCTGAAAGTGCTGAAGAAACCCGTCAAGCCCGCATGACGGCATGCGCCGCCGGTACGCTCGGCGCATGGATGAGATCAGGCTCCATTTGAAGATAGTACGGCAACGACGGGCAAAGCCTTCGTTTCGTCCTTTCAATTTCGCCGCAATTTCGGTTAGGCTCCGCATCCAATAGCAACGCCCCATGGCGTTGTTTAAGGCAGGCAGGCGCGGATTTGGCCGGGAGTGGGAATTTATGGCGAGATCGAAAGCATCAAGGACGGATCTGGACATCGGAGAGGATTTCGATCCCTACAGGCTGTCGAGCCCCCGTATCGTCGTTCTTTCGATGGTGATCTTCCTGATCATCGTGGCCTTTCTCGCCGCCATCCTGTTTCGCCAGATACAGACCTTCTTTGTCACGAATCCCGGATTGAACGGGCTCATCCTGGGCGTCCTCTTGGTCGGCATCCTGCTCGCCTTCGGCCAGGTGCTGCGGCTTTTTCCGGAAATCCGCTGGGTGAATTCCTTTCGCGGCGGCTTCGAGGAAAAGAGCGGCCGGGAGCCGGTGCTTCTGGCGCCCATGCGGGCGCTGATCGGCCGCCGCCAGTCGATGGCGCTTTCCACGAGTTCGATGCGCTCGATCCTCGATTCCATCGCCACCCGTCTTGACGAGAGCCGTGATATTTCGCGCTACCTCATCGGGCTTCTGGTCTTTCTCGGCCTGCTCGGCACCTTCTGGGGCCTGCTTGAAACCATCGGCTCCATCAGCCAGACGATCCAGTCCCTCGACCCCCGGGGCGGCGATGCCAATGATATGCTGGATGCGCTGAAGACCGGGCTGCAATCGCCGCTGCGCGGCATGGGGACGGCGTTTTCCTCCTCGCTTTTCGGTCTCTCGGGCTCGCTCATTCTCGGTTTTCTCGACCTGCAGGCGGGGCGCGCGCAGAACCGCTTCTATACGGAACTGGAGAACTGGCTTTCCTCCGTTACCGATCTCGGCTCGGACCTCATCGCCCAGGAAGGCGCTACCGGCTCGACGGAAGAGATCCGGATCCTGGCCGAGCGTCTGCAGTCCATGCACGAGGCCGGCGCTCCCAGCCAGCGCACCACCGCCGCGCTCGCCAATCTTGCCGAAGGCATTCAGGGCCTGGTCAAGAACATGCGCAACGAGCAGCAGCTGATGCGCGACTGGGTGGAAAAGCAGGCGGAGGAGCAGAAGGCGATCCGCACGACGCTCGACAAGCTGGGCACCGCCATCGCCAGACAACAGCAGCATCGCGAGGTGAAATAGAATTATGGCACTTGCCCGCGGCCGCCGCCAGAACCGCACGATCGACTACTGGCCGGGGTTCGTCGATGCCCTGTCGACGCTGTTGCTCGCCATCATGTTCCTGCTGTCGGTCTTCGTGCTGGCGCAGTTTCTCCTGAGCCAGGAGGTGACCAGCAAGGACACGGTGCTGAACCGCCTCAACAGCCAGATCAACGAATTGACGCAGCTCCTGTCGCTGGAGCGCAGCAACACGCAGGATCTGCAGGACAACATCGCCAATCTGCAGGCCTCGCTGGCCCAGGCAGAGAGCGAGCGCTCCCGCCTGCAGTCGCTTTTGAACGAAGGCGCCGGCGCGGGCGCTGCAGCCGAAGGCCGCATCGGCGAACTCTCGAGTAACCTCGAAGCGGAGAAACAGGTCAGCGCCCGGGCGCTGTCGCAGGTCGAGCTCCTCAACCAGCAGATCGGCGCGCTGCGTCGCCAGATCGCCGCGCTTGAATCCGCCCTCGATGCCTCCGAAGCGCGCGACAAGGAATCCAACGCCAAGATTGCCGATCTCGGCAAGCGGCTGAATGTGGCGCTCGCTCAGCGCGTGCAGGAACTCAACCGCTATCGCTCCGATTTCTTCGGGCGCCTGCGCACCATCCTCTCCGACCGCGAGAACATCCGCATCGTCGGCGACCGGTTCGTCTTCCAGTCCGAAGTGCTGTTTCCCACCGGATCGGCGGATATCAATCCCGCCGGCCAGGATGAGCTGAAAAAGCTTGCCGGCGCGCTGATCGAGCTGAACAAGGAAATCCCGGAAGACATAAACTGGGTCCTGCGCGTCGACGGACATACGGACAATGTCCCGCTCGCCGGCACGGGGCGCTTCCGCGACAATTGGGAGCTGTCCTCGGCGCGCGCCACAGCGGTCGTGAAATTCCTGATCGCCAATGGCGTTCCGGCCAATCGTCTGGTGGCGGCCGGCTTCGGCGAGTACCAGCCGCTCGACCCGGCCGATACGCCCGAGGCAAGAAGCCGCAACCGCCGTATCGAGCTGAAGCTGACGGAGCGGTAACAGTCCTCCGTGGGAGGGGCAAAGGGAGGGGGAAATGGCAACCGATGCGGATGTCATCGTCGTTGGCGCGGGTCTGGCCGGGCTTGTCGCCGCGGCCGAACTGGCAGACGCCGGGAAACGCGTCATCATCGTCGAGCAGGAAGGCGAGAACGGCATCGGCGGGCAGGCCTTCTGGTCGCTGGGCGGCCTCTTCCTGATCGACTCGCCCGAGCAGCGGCGCCTTGGGATCAGGGACAGCTTCGAGCTCGCCCGGCAGGACTGGCTGGGCTCCGCCGGCTTCGACCGGCCCGAGGATCACTGGCCCCGGCAATGGGCGGAGGCCTATCTGCAATTCGCCGCGGGCGAAAAGCGCGCCTGGCTCCACTCGCTGGGTATGCGCTGGTTTCCGGTCGTTGGCTGGGCCGAGCGCGGCGGCAGCCTGGCGACGGGACATGGCAATTCCGTGCCGCGCTTCCATATCACCTGGGGAACCGGTCCCGGCGTGCTCGAACCATTCGAACGCCGGGTGCGCGAGGCGGTTGCCAAGGGGCTGATCGCCATCAAATGCCGCCATCGTGTGAGCCACATTCTCAAGACGGACGGCGCCGTCACCGGTGTTGCCGGTGAGATACTGGAGCCCACCACCGTCGGGCCGGGAGAGAAATCGAGCCGGCAGGCCATCGGTTCCTTTGAGCTCTCGGCCGGCGCGGTCATCATCGCCTCCGGTGGCATCGGCGGCAATTTCGACCTGGTGCGCAGGAACTGGCCGCGCGACCGGCTGGGCGAGCCGCCGGCCCATATGGTCGCCGGTGTCCCCGATCATGTCGACGGCCGGATGATCGGCATTGCGGTCGCCGCCGGTGGCGCGACGATCAACACCGATCGCATGTGGCACTATACCGAGGGCCTGAAGAACTGGGCCCCGATCTGGACCAATCACGGCATCCGGATCCTGCCCGGCCCCTCCTCCCTCTGGTTCGACGCTTTGGGCAATCGCCTCCCCGCCCCCTGCCTGCCCGGCTTCGATACGCTCGCCACGCTGAAGCACATTCTTTCCACCGGCCATGATTATTCCTGGTTCGTGCTGACCCAGAAGATCATCGAAAAGGAATTCGCGCTCTCGGGCTCCGAGCAGAACCCGGACTTGACGGGCAAGGACTGGAAGCTGCTCCTGAAAAGCCGGCTCGGCAAGGGCGCGCCACCGCCTGTCGAGGCGTTCAAGCAGCATGGCGAGGATTTCATCGTCCGCAAGACACTCCCCGAACTGGTCGAGGGAATGAACGCGCTCGTCGGCGAAAAGCGGATCGATCTCGATCATCTGCGCACGCAGATCGAAGCACGCGACCGCGAGATCGCCAATAAATTTTCCAAGGACGCACAGGTCATCGCGCTGCGCGGCACGCGCAGCTATATCGGCGACAGGCTGGTGCGCACGGCAAAGCCGCACCGCATCCTCGATCCGGCGGCCGGGCCGTTGATCGCCGTCCGCCTGCATATATTGACCCGCAAGACGCTCGGCGGCCTGCATACCAATCTGCAGTCACAGGTGCTGGACGGCTCGGGCAAGCCGGTTCCGGGCCTCTATGCGGCCGGTGAAGCCGCGGGCTTCGGAGGCGGCGGCTATCATGGCTATAACGCGCTGGAAGGCACCTTCCTCGGCGGCTGCATCTTTTCCGGCCGCTCGGCAGGCAGGGCGGCGGCAAAGGACACCTGATTTTACTCCGCCGCGCCGCGGAACGCATTCGCCCCGGCTTCAAATTGCAGCTTGGCGAGACGGGCATAGACCCCGCCCTGCCTGACAAGGCTCTGGTGCGTGCCCTCCTCGACAATCCGCCCATCCTCCAGGACGAGGATGCGATCGGCCTTGAGCACGGTTGCCAGCCGATGCGCGACGACCAATGTCGTGCGCCCTTCCATGAGATGCTCCAGCGCCTTCTGCACCAGCATCTCGCTTTCCGCGTCGAGCGCCGATGTCGCCTCGTCGAGCAGCAGGATCGGCGCGTTGCGCAGGATCGCGCGGGCGATGGCGATGCGCTGGCGCTGTCCGCCCGAAAGCATCACCCCGCGCTCGCCCACCTGCGTGTCATAGCCGTGTTCGAGCGCCAGGATGAAATCATGGGCGAGTGCGGCCTTCGCCGCCGCCTCGATCTCCGCATCACCGGCGCCCGGCCTGCCGAAAGCGATATTGTCGCGCACGGAGGCGGCGAAGATCGCCACATCCTGCGGCACGACCGCGATGCGGCTGCGCACGTCGAGCGGATCGGCCTGACGCAGATCCACACCGTCGATCGCGACGTTGCCCGACTGCGGATCGTAATAGCGCAGGATCAGCGAAAAGACCGTGCTCTTGCCGGCACCCGACGGGCCGACGATGGCGATGGTCTCGCCCGGCTTAGCCGCAAAGCTGATATCGTTGAGCGAAGGCGCGTCCGGCCGCGCCGGATAGCTGAAGCACACATGATCGAAGGCAAGCGCGCCGCGCGCCGGCGTGGGCATGGCAGCGGGATGGGCCGGTGCAGCGATCGCCGGCTCCTCGGCCAGAAGCTCGGTCAGCCGCTCGGTGGCCCCCGCGGCCTGCGCCAGTTCGCCCCAGACTTCCGACAGCGCCCCCAATGCGCCTGCCGCGAACACCGCATAGAGCAGGAACTGGCCGAGGGTGCCCGGCGACATCGTCCCGTTCAGGACGTCGCGCGAGCCGAACCACAACACGGCCACGACGCTTGAAAACACCATGAAGATGGCGAAGGCCGTCAGGAACGAGCGTGCCAGAATGGAGGCACGCGCTGCATGGAAGGCGTGTTCCACCGCGTTGGAAAAATGCTTGGTCACCAGCTTCTCGTTGGTGAAGGCCTGAAGCGTCCGCACCGCCGATATCTGCTCGCCCGCATAAGCCGTTGCATTGGCCAGCATGTCCTGCGCGGCGCGCGAGCGCCGGCGCACCGAACGCCCGAATGCGATAAGGGGCAGCACGACCAGCGGAATGGCGGCGATCACCAGCGCCGAGAGCTTGGGGCTGGTAACGATCATCATCGCGATCGCGCCCAACCCCAGGATGAGATTGCGCAATGCCGTCGACGCCGTCGCCCCCACGGCGGATTTGATCTGCGTGGTATCGGCGGCAAGCCGGGAGACGATCTCGCCCGACTGTGCCCTGTCGAAGAAGATCGGCGACAGGGTCGTCACATGGGCGAACACGCCGCGGCGCAGATCAGCCACCACCCGCTCGCCGAGCGTGATGACGAAATAATACCGCGCGGCGGAGGCGAAGGCGAGGACGGCGGCGAGGACCACCAGCATGCCGAAATAATCATTGATGAAATGGCTGTTGGCGGCGGTGAAGCCATGATCCACCATCCGGCGCACGGCGATCGGCAGCGTCAGCGTTGTCGCGGCGGCAAGGACGAGCGCCACGATCGCGCCGACGACCAGGCCCTTGTAGCGGCCGAGATAGGGCGCCAGGCGCCGCAACGGCGCCACCGAACGGCGGGTGCGGCCGGTGGCCTTGACTTCGTTCAGATCGTCCGTATCGCGTGAAACTCTCTCGGCCATCGTTTCCTGGGATTACCCTTGTTATTGCCGTCCGGCTGATGTATAGGCTCGCCAACGCTTTTGGAAGCCGTAGCCGCAAGGTCTGCGGCTTCAAGTTTGCCATTGGGCGGAAGTGCCGCAGTTTCGATGCGCATCGGGACGTGGTTCTCGCCAGAATTCTTCAGGAATGTGACCGATGAAAGCCAATATCCATCCCGATTACCACACCATCAAGGTCGTGATGACCGATGGCACCGAATATACGACCCGCTCGACCTGGGGCAAGGAAGGCGACACGATGAACCTCGACATCGACCCGACCACTCATCCGGCCTGGACCGGCGGCTCACAGACGCTCGTCGACCGCGGCGGCCGCGTTTCCAAGTTCAAGAACCGTTTCGGCAATCTCGGCATCTAAGCCGGACCCTAGCGAAGAATGTCAAAAGCCCCGCGCCTGCGGGGCTTTTTCGTTGCAGATGCCGCAAAAGGAAAATCCCCGGAGGCCGCCAGCCTCCGGGGATTTTTCGTTGGAAATATCAAAATGGCTTACGCCGCGCTGAGCTTTGCCAGCACTTCGTCGCTCACCTCGAAATTCGCATAGACGTTCTGCACGTCGTCATCGTCCTCGAGCGTGGCGATGAGCTTCAGGATCGACTGCGCCTTCTCCTCATCCACCGGCGCGCCGGTCTGCGGCTTCCAGACGGTCTTGATGGATTCGGCTTCGCCGAGCGATGCTTCCAGCGCCTTGGATACCTCGCCGATACTCTCGAAAGCGCAGATGATCACATGGCCGTTCTCATCCGACTGCACATCGTCGGCACCCGCCTCGATCGCCGCTTCCATCACCTTGTCGGCATCGCCCGCGCTCAGCGAATAAACGATCTCGCCGACGCGGTTGAACATGAAGGATACAGAACCGGTTTCGCCCATTGCCCCGCCAGCCTTGGTGAAGGCGGCGCGCACGTTGGAGGCGGTGCGGTTGCGGTTGTCCGTCAGTGCCTCGACGATGACGGCGACGCCACCCGGCCCATAGCCCTCATAGCGCACTTCATCATAGTTCTCGGCATCGCCGCCCGATGCCTTCTTGATGGCGCGCTCGATATTGTCCTTCGGCATCGATTGCGCCTTGGCATTCTGGATCGCCAGACGCAGACGCGGGTTCATCGCCGGGTCGGGCAGGCCCTGCTTGGCGGCAACCGTGATCTCGCGCCCGAGCTTCGAAAATATTTTCGACCGCACGGCATCTTGCCTGCCCTTGCGGTGCATGATGTTCTTGAATTGTGAATGGCCAGCCATGGCACCCCTGTCACGTTTGATTGCGGCAGCACGGATCTGCCGAAGGCGCGCCCTCCCGCGCCATTGTGCAATCCGTGTGGAATGCCGGCCTTATAGGGAAAATGGGCGCCCGCGTCCAGAGAAAGGCGATCCGCAACGCTGCAAAGCCCGGAAAAGCGGGCTGACAAGCAAGTGTGACTTGCGCAGGACTTGCCGCTGCTCATAGGCTCTCATGGCTCAGTGCCGCCGCATCCTATCGGCCCCCCGCTTGATGGAGTGACTGCAATGCCGAATATCCTGAAAGCAGTTCTGCAGCAGATCCGGCAGAAATGGCGACCGGCCCTGATGGCCCTGGCGCTCGCCGCCGCGGGCACGGCCAGTGTCCGCACCCAGCCGCTTGGAACCGAAGGCGATCCGGTGCCGAGCCAGTGTCTCGCCATGGCGCAATCGCTGCCCGGCGCCATTTATGCCCGCTTCGATCCGCCCGCCGATACGCTCAAGCCGCTGAAGATCGCGGGGGAGCCCGGCGTGGTGCGCATCACCTATGTCACCCATTCCACCTATCTGATCGAGACGCCGGAAGGCATAAGGATCGCCACGGATTATGCGGGCTGGGCCGGCGAAGGCCCTGCGCCCGATGTCGCGACCATGAACAAGGCCCACTCATCGCACAATACGGACTATCCCGATCCCGCCATCAAGCATGTGCTGCGCGGCTGGAACCCGGAAGGCGGGCCGGCCAGACATGCGCTGACCGTCGGCGATGTCTATATCCGCAACGTCACCACCGATATCCGCTCCGGCGCCGGCATGGAGAAGGACGGCAACTCCATTTTCATTTTCGAAACGGCCAATCTCTGCATCGGCCATCTCGGCCATCTGCACCATCCGCTGACACCGCAGCACTTCGCCGCGATCGGGCGTCTGGATATCGTCATGGTGCCGGTCGATGGCGGCCTGACGATGAGCCAGGAGCGCATGAGCGAGGTCATGAAGCGGTTGCAGGCATCGATCGTGCTGCCCATGCACCGCTTCGCCATGCCGATGGACCGGTTCATCGCGCTGATGGGCGAGGGCTTCACCGCCGATTATCGCGATAGCGACACCATGGAAATATCGCTTTCCACCCTGCCGCGACGGCCGACCGTCGTGGTGCTGCAGGGCACGTGAGCGAACTTCCCTGTGTCCAAGCCGCATATCGCCTCGACAGGCGATCGGCCATAAATTATCTATAATTCATGGCCAAGGAAAAAGACGACACCATAGCAATCAGGATCAGCCGCACTCTGGCGGACCGGATCATAGCCGGGGAGATCGATCCCGGCACCAGGCTGCGGCAGGACCATATAGCGGAGGAATTCGGCACCAGCCATGTGCCGGTGCGCGAGGCCTTCCGCCGCCTCGAGGCCCAGGGGCTCGCCGTCAGCGAACCGCGCCGGGGGGTACGCGTCGCCTCTTTTGATCTCAGCGAGATAAGGGAAGTGGCGGAAATGCGCGCCGCACTGGAAGTGCTGGCGCTGCAGCATGCCGCGCCGCATCTCACCAAGGCCATTCTCGACGAGGCGGAAGAAGCGACCCGGGCCGCCGACAAATCCCGCGATGTCCGCTCCTGGGAAGAGGCCAATCGCCGCTTTCATCGCCTGATCATCACGCCATGCGCCATGCCGCGGCTGCTTGCCACCATCGACGATCTTCACGCCGCCAGTGCCCGCTTCCTGTTCAGCACCTGGCGCTCGGAATGGGAAGCGACAACGGACCACGATCATCGCGCCATTCTGGCAGCACTTCGACAAGGCGACATAGAAAACGCTGCCTCCATCCTTGCCCGCCATGTGCAGCGGATCGGTCGCAAGCCTGTCAAAACCGCTTCGGGCGCCGTGCGCGAAAGCTTCGCCATCGTCGGCTGACGCTGCTTTTTCCGCTCATCTGAACCGATGAAAGCACCGGTGGAAAACCGGTGCTTGTTTTTTGTCGCGAGATGTGGACTCATAAATAGATCGAAGCCATATTTTATCTATAAATTGAAACTGAGGAGAACCTGATGAGCGACATGACATCCCCGACCCTTCACCCCTCGTTCAGCCCGCTGCGTCTCGACAGCCGCTCGACCGGCGTACAAATCGGTGCCGTTCTGGGCGGCACGCTTGTTCTGGCCATCGCCTCGCAGGTCGAGGTGCCGATGGTGCCGGTGCCGATCACGCTGCACACCCTCGTCATTCCCCTGATCGGCGCGCTCTATGGCTGGCGTCTCGGCGCGCTGACCGTTCTCGCCTGGCTGGTTGAAGCAGCAATGGGCCTGCCGGTCCTGGCGGGCGGCGCAGGCGGCCTGCACCATTTCGCCGGCCCCACCGCGGGCTATCTCGTTTCCTTCCCCATCATCGCCGCCCTGAGCGGCTGGCTGGCCGAGCGAGGCTGGAACGGGCGCAACCTGCTCCTTGCCATCACCTCTTTTCTCCTCGCCAATGCCATCTGCCTGGCCTTGGGCGCCATATGGCTTTCCCCGCTGATCGGCATCGAAAAGGCTGTCGCCTTCGGCGTCACGCCTTTCCTTATCGGCGCCCTCATCAAGTCGGCGTTGGGCGCGGCCATCCTCAAGGCCTCGTTCCGCGAGAAAAGCGCGTAAGCCTCGTCCATGACGATCCGCCTGCGCGCGCATCATCTTCTCTGCATGCTGACCTATGTCGGCAAGGGCTACAGTCCCGCTTTCATCGCCAATTACGATGCGATAGCGGGGCGGCTTGCCGCGGGAGAGGATATTCTATTGGTGGCGGGGCCGGACGACATCTGCGCCCCGCTCATCGGCACGACAGAGTGTCATTGCTTTTATGAAAGCGTCACTGAGCGCGACGCCAAAGCCATGGAAGCTGTCTCGGGCCTCCTTGGCCGCCCCTTGAGCCCCGGCAGCCGGATAGCCCTCGACAGGCAGATGCTCGAGCTCATGCATGCCGCTTTCGCCTCGGGGCAAGCCCGGCAGGCATGCCAGGCTTGCGAATGGTTCGAGCTTTGTTCAAACGTGGCGGCAAGCGGCTATGCCGGGGCGCGGATTGCTATCCGGTAGCCGCTATTTCGCCGCTTTCCTCTTGCGCCGGGCCAGCATGTTCAGCGCCTCGACCAGCGCGGAGAAACCCATCGCCGCGTAGATATAACCCTTCGGCACATGGAAGCCGAAGCCGTCGGCGATCAGCGTCATGCCGATCATCAGGAGGAAGCCCAGCGCCAGCATGACGATGGTCGGGTTGGCGGCGATGAACCGCGACAGCGGATCGGCGGCCAGCAGCATCACGGTGACGGCGGAGATCACCGCGATCACCATGATGGCCATCTCGTCGGTCATGCCGACCGCCGTGATGATCGAATCGATGGAGAAGACCAGATCGAGCAGCAGGATCTGGCTGATCGCCGCCCCCATCGTCAGCTGCACCGCGCCGCCGACCATGGTGTCCTTGTGATCTTCCGGATCGACGGAGTGATGGATTTCCTTCGTCGCTTTCCACACCAGGAACAGCCCGCCGGCGATCAGGATGAGGTCGCGCCAGGAGAAGCCGTGGCCGAACAGCTCGAAAATCGGCGCGGTGAGCTGGACGATGATCGAAATGGTGAAGAGCAGCGCCAGCCGCAGGACGAGAGCGGCACCGATGCCGAGCCGCCGCGCCCGGGTCTGCTGTTCCGGCGGCAGTTTGTTGGTAAGGATCGAGATGAAGATCAGGTTGTCGATGCCAAGCACGACTTCCATGACGACCAGCGTGGCGAGCGCCGCCCAGCCGGCGGGACTGGAAAGAAATGCCAGATGCTCAGCAATGATATCCATGTCCGATGTCCCCTCAAATGATTGCGCAGCAGATCGGTAGGTAGGGAGAACACCGCCCGGCGTCAATCGGCTAGCGCAAAGATCAGGACCAGAAGTCGGGAACGCTCTCCTGCAGCCTGGGGCCGATGCGCAGCGGCGCGATCTTTTCGGCAAGCCCGGTGCGGTCGGATATCTCCACGCAGACGCCGGAGAGCGTCGCCGGGCCGCCAGCCGCCTCGAAACGTCCTTTCGGCACCTTCGACAGGAAACGGTTGAGCGGCTCTTCCTTGTCCATCCCCAGCGAGGAATCGTAATCGCCGCACATGCCGGCATCGGACATATAGCCCGTCCCGCCGTTGAGGATCTGCCAGTCGGCGGTCGGCACATGGGTATGGGTTCCGACGACGAGGCTCGCCCGGCCGTCGACGAAATGGCCGAAACATTGCTTCTCGCTGGTGGCCTCGGCATGGAAATCGAAGATCACCGCATCGGCCTGCTCGCCCAGCGGGCAGGCGGCGAGGATTTCCTCCGCCGCCTGGAACGGGTCGTCGAGATCGGGATGCATGAACACCCGGCCCATGATATTGGAGACGAGCACGCGCGCGCCGTTGCGGGCTAGATAGACACCGGAGCCCTTGCCGGCGGTGCCTTTGGGAAAATTGGCCGGGCGCAGGAAGCGCTCCTGCCGGCCGGCGAACTCGAGCGCCTCGCGCTGGTCCCAGACATGGTTGCCGGTCGTCACGACATCCGCGCCGGCCTCGACCGTCTGGTTGAAAATCTCCTCGGTGATGCCGAAACCGCCTGCCGCGTTCTCGCCATTCACCACGACAAAATCCAGCTTCAGGTCGGCAATCAGCCCCGGCAGTTTTTCATAGACCGCCGTGCGCCCCGACCGGCCCACCATATCGCCCAGAAACAGAAATCTCATCGCCTGCCTTTATCAGGCGGAGACAACCGCGCGCAAGCCGCTCTCGGTGAGCATGTGGTGAAGCCGCACATCATGCGGCTCGTCGGGGACTTCCGCCACTTCCTGGCAATCGAAAGCGAAGCCTGTCAGCAGCGGACGCAGCCCCTTTTCGGCAAGCCGCGCCAGCACGCGGTCGTAATGCCCGGCGCCATAGCCGATGCGCCTGCCACGGCTGTCGAAGGCGGCGAGCGGCACCAGCATCAATTCAGGATCCACCATCGGTGCTTCCGGCCCCGGTCCCACCGTCCCGAAGCCGGTATCGACCAGCGGCGCATCGCGCAGCAATTCGCGGAAGCCGATCGTCTCGCGGTCGAGCACGACGGGAAGGCAGAGCCTGGCGCCGCGCTCACGCAGCGCGAAGAGCAGCGGACGCGGATCGATCTCGGAGCGGATCGGCCAGAAGCCGGAGATCACGGTTCCCGGCGAAAAGCTGATGGCCTCGCCATGCCGCGCGGCGGCCAGCGACGCTTCGGCGCGATAGCCGGGATCGAGCGCATCGCGCCGGGCGAGCGCCTGCAGCCGCAGCGTTCGTTTCTGTTCCTTGCGGTCTTGGATTTTCTGCTCCACCGGCGGCTCCATGGCTGTACCGCCGCAGACAAGCGCGACTCGTGCATGAGGTCAAGTAAGGGGAGCGGACAAATGAGAGAAGTGGCGACCACGACGACCGATGGAGAGATTGATCCCGGGAACCTACAAAGTAGGTGGGCGCCGTGTGGAAAAGCCCACGAGCCTTTCCAGGGACAGCTCCCTTGAGATCAATTAAGGCCCCGGGGATAAGTTACTCCTGTCGTGAAGCGCAGTACGCCGAAGGCCAATATAGGACGCCGTGTCCCGCTGCGCCAGAGGGGTGGGCCTGCCTGCCTCATGGTTTTTGAAGAAAATTATATGGGCACCTGAACGCGTTCGCGAGAACGGCACCGGCGCGCTCACGCACCCGGCTTCATCGCCAGCTTGACCGCAAGCGTCTCGATGCGCTGCGTCACTTCGGAGAGTGTCCCCGTCAGCGCCGCCTCGTTCCTGTCGGCATTGCTCAAGGCTTCATCGCGCGACCGGCGCAGCGTCTCCGCCTCGTTCTCCAGCCCCTTCAGACGCTTCTGCATCTCGACAAGCTCGTCCATCACCATGATGCCGGCCATCACCGTCAGGCGCTGGTCGCCGATCTCGCCGAAGGAGGATTTCAGATGGGTGACGTAGCGGTCGAAGCGCTCGGCAAGCCCGGTCAGATGCTGCTCCTGGCCCTCGTCGCAGGCCATGCGGTAGGCTTTGCCGTCGATCGTAACCGTCACCGTTGCCATGCGCTGTCTCTCCTAGAGGGTTACCGGTCCAGCACGGCGCGGATCGTTTCCATCGCTGTGACAAGACGCCGCGACACTTCGCGGTTGGCGGATTCGAGACGCTCGGCACGGGATTCGGATGTGTCCAGCTCCTGCGCCAACCGGCTGCGGTCGGTGTTCATGCGCTGCACTTCTTCCTCGGCCTCCGCGTAATCACCCTCTTTTTCAAGCCTCAGATCGACCGCCTCTTCAAGCGCGTTGAGCGCCCGGTCCAGCCTGTCCAAGACTTGTCTGAGGGTCGTGTCCGGTGCCATCCCTGGTTAATCCCCTGACCGCTCATGGCATTTTTCAAAAGCGACGAATCGCATTGCCAATGGGCGGTATTTCATTTGAATATTAGTGCCTGCTTTGATTGCACGCAACAAATCAAGGCAGTCATGAAAAAGTCATACAGCGGTTATCGACTGCATTATGGCCTTTTGCTGACAATGCACAAGTTCCGCATGCGAGCCCGGCCATCCGGCCGGCACCCGAATCGCGGGGCACGGCTTTGTTGACTCCACATGTGCACCTGCTATGTGTCGCCTGCTTTTCCCGCGCGCAAGTCCCTTTCGAAAGACGGCCGAGACCATGACCAATTCCGAAAAACACAACAGAATGGCAAACGCGATCCGCTTCCTGTCGATGGACGCGGTCGAGAAGGCCAACTCCGGCCACCCCGGTCTGCCGATGGGCGCGGCCGATATCGCCACGGTTCTCTACACCCGTTTTCTCAAGCATGATCCCAAGAACCCGCACTGGCCCGACCGCGACCGTTTCGTGCTGTCCGCCGGCCATGGCTCGATGCTGCTTTATTCCGTGCTCTATCTCTCGGGCTACGAGGATATCACCATCGACGAGATCAAGAATTTCCGTCAGTTGGGTTCACGGACCGCGGGTCATCCCGAATATGGCCATGCGGCCGGGATCGAGACGACGACCGGCCCGCTCGGCCAGGGCCTTGCCAATGCCGTCGGCATGGCGCTCGGCGAGCGCATCCTGAACGCGCAGTTCGGCGACGATCTCGTCAATCACTACACCTATGTGCTTGCCGGCGACGGCTGCCTGATGGAAGGCATCAGCCAGGAAGCCATCTCGCTTGCCGGCCATCTGAAGCTCAACAAGCTCATCGTCTTCTGGGACGACAACAACATCTCAATCGACGGCCCTGTCTCGCTGGCCGATAACACCGATCAGGCCGCCCGTTTCGCCGCCTCCGGCTGGAACACGCTCAGCATCGACGGGCACGACCAGGAAGCCATCGCCCAGGCGATCGAAGAAGCCCGCGCCTCCGACAAGCCGACGATGATCGCCTGCAAGACGACCATCGGCTTCGGCGCGCCGAACAAGGCCGGCACCAACAAGGTTCACGGCTCGCCGCTCGGCGCCGAGGAGATCGCAGCCACCCGCAAGGCGCTCGGCTGGGAAGAGGCCCCCTTCGTCGTTCCTGCCGACATCCTCGACGCCTGGCGTCTCGCCGGCCTGAACGCGGCGCGCAAGCGCCAGGAGTGGGAAAAGCGCCTGACCGCCGCCGATGCCGACACCCGCGCCGAGTTCGAGCGCCGCATCCGTGGCGATCTGCCTGGCACCTTCGAGCAGGCGATCATTGATTACAAGAAGAAGCTCTCGGCCGAGAAGCCGAACGTCGCCACCCGCAAGGCGTCGGAAATGGCGCTGGAGCTCATCAACGGCGTTGTGCCGGAGACCATCGGCGGTTCCGCCGATCTGACCGGCTCCAACAACACCAAGACGAGCCAGACCAAGCCGATCACGCCGGATGATTACAGCGGCCGCTATATCCACTACGGCATCCGCGAACACGGCATGGCCGCGGCGATGAACGGCCTGTCCCTGCACGGCGGCATCATTCCCTATGGCGGCACCTTCCTGACCTTCTCCGATTATTGCCGCCCGGCCATGCGCCTGTCGTCGCTGATGGGCATTCGCGTGGCCTATGTGATGACGCATGATTCCATCGGCCTCGGCGAGGACGGTCCGACGCACCAGCCGGTCGAGCAGCTCGCGGCCCTGCGTGCCATCCCGAACCATTTCGTATTCCGTCCCGCCGACGCGGTGGAGACGGCCGAGTGCTGGGAACTGGCGCTGAAATCGGTGAAGACGCCGTCGACCCTGGCGCTCACCCGGCAGAACCTGCCGACGGTGCGCACCGACCACATCGAGGAAAATCTCTGTGCCTACGGCGCCTATGAGCTGGCCACCGCCAGCGACGACGCCAAGGTGACGATCTTCGCCACGGGATCGGAAGTCGAGATCGCGCTGAATGCCCGCGCGGCGCTCGAGAAGAAAGGCGTCCCGACGCGTGTCGTCTCCGTGCCCTGCTTCGAGCTGTTCGAGGAACAGACCCCGGCCTATCAGCAGGCGCTGATCGGCGACGCCCCCGTCAAGATCGCGGTCGAGGCGGCGATTTCGCTCGGTTGGGAACGCTTCATCGGCGATGACGGCGTCTTCATCGGCATGAAGGGTTTCGGCGCCAGCGGGCGCATCGAGGATCTCTACAAGCATTTCGGCATCACCGCAGAGGCTGTCGTCCAGGCTGCGGAAGCCAAGTTGCAGCAGGCCGCGTAAGCGGCTGCGTACCAGGGCACCTTTACTCGCTAGTCAGGGAGAGAATTGAAAATGGCAGTTCGCGTCGCAATCAACGGGTTTGGCCGGATCGGCCGCAACATCCTTCGCGCCATCGTCGAATCCGGCCGCACCGACATCGAAGTCGTGGCGATCAACGACCTCGGCCCGGTGGAGACCAATGCGCATCTGCTGCGTTATGATTCCGTTCACGGCCGCTTCCCGGCAGAGGTCAAGGTTGAGGGCGACACTATCGTCATCGACGGCCGCACGCCGATCAAGGTGACGGCGATCAAGGATCCGGCGACGCTGCCGCACAAGGAGCTCGGCGTCGACATCGCCATGGAGTGCACCGGCATCTTCACCTCGCGTGAAAAGGCTGCCGCTCACCTCACCGCCGGCGCCAAGCGCGTCATCGTCTCCGCCCCGGCGGAGGGCGCCGACCTCACGGTCGTCTATGGCGTCAACAGTGACAAGCTGACCAAGGACCACATGGTCATCTCCAACGCCTCGTGCACCACGAACTGCCTGGTTCCGGTTGTCAAGGTGCTGGATGACGCCGTCGGCATCGAGCACGGCTTCATGACCACCATCCACTCCTATACCAACGATCAGCCCTCGCTCGACCAGATGCACAAGGATCTTTACCGCGCCCGCGCCGCGGCGCTGTCGATGATCCCGACGTCGACCGGCGCGGCAAAGGCCGTCGGCCTCGTGCTGCCGCATCTCAAGGGCAAGCTCGACGGCACCTCGATCCGCGTGCCGACCCCGAACGTCTCGGTCGTCGATTTCAAGTTCGTCGCCAAGCGCAACACGAGCGTTCAGGAAATCAACGACGCCATCAAGGCCGCGTCCAACGGCGCGCTCAAGGGCATTCTGGGCTACACCGAGGAGCCGCTCGTCTCGCGCGACTTCAACCACGACCCGCATTCCTCGATCTTCGCGATCGACCAGACCAAGGTGATGGATGGCAATTTCGTCCGTATCCTCACCTGGTATGACAATGAATGGGGCTTCTCCAACCGCATGGCCGACACGGCCGTCGCCTTTGCCAAGGTGATGTAAGCCAATGTTCAGGTCCCTCTCCCAGAGAACGGTGCGCTGGCGCCCGCTCGAGGGAGAGGGTCTCGAACATCTCGTAATCGCGCCACATGATGGCGGGATTCGTGCCGATAGCGTGGTCATCGGCGAGCGGGGCGGCATTCCTTACGGCGTGCGCTACCGCATCGACTGCGATGCGCGCTGGCATGTCCGCCGCTTCTGGATCGAAACCATGGCGGGGCAGCGGCTTGCGCTCCTTTCCGACGGGAAAGGACACTGGCGCGACGAAGAGGGCAATGCCCTGCCCGAATTCGACGGCTGCGTCGACATCGACCTTGCGGCAACGCCTTTCACCAATACAATACCCATCAGACGCCTCGGCCTGACGCCGCAATCAGAAACGGCGAAGCTCACCATGCTTTACGTGCCGTTCGATCGCTTCGAGCCGTTCCGCGACGGACAGCACTATACCTGCCTCGAAGCGGACCGGCTCTACCGCTATGCGGCCGAGGACCGCAGTTTCAGCGCCGATCTTCCTGTCGACGAAGACGGCCTCGTTATCGATTATCCAGGCCTGTTCGAAAGGCTGAGAGCGTGAACTGGCCGTCCCTGGCAGCACGCGCCAACACCGACCGGAGAGAAAACTGATGAATTTCCGTACCCTCGATGATGCAGATGTCACATCCAAGCGCGTTCTCCTCCGGGTCGACCTGAACGTTCCCATGGCCGATGGCGAGGTGACGGACGCAACCCGCATCGAGCGCGTCGCCGGAACCATCTCCGAATTGTCGAACAAGGGGGCGAAGGTCATCCTGCTGGCGCATTTCGGCCGGCCGAAGGGCGCCCCCTCCCCTGAATTCTCGCTGCGTCAAGTGGTGAAGGCGCTGGAGAAGCATCTCCGCCATCCCGTGCATTTTGCCGAGGATTGCATCGGCGAGAAGGCGGCAAGCGCCGTCGCGGCCATGAAGGACGGCGATATCCTGCTTCTGGAGAACACCCGTTTCCACAAGGGCGAGGAGAAGAACGATCCCGAATTCGTCAAGGCGCTTGCCGCCAACGGCGATATCTATGTCAACGACGCCTTTTCGGCCGCCCACCGCGCCCATGCCTCGACGGAAGGGCTCGCCCACCTGCTTCCCGCCTATGCCGGCCGCGCCATGCAGGCCGAGCTCGAGGCGCTGGAAAAGGGTCTTGGCAATCCTGCCCGTCCGGTGGTGGCGATTGTCGGCGGCGCAAAGGTTTCCTCCAAGATCGATCTCCTGAACAATCTTGTCGAGAAGGTCGATGCGCTTGTCATCGGCGGCGGCATGGCCAATACCTTTCTTGCCGCGCGCGGCATCGGCGTCGGCAAATCCCTTTGCGAACACGACCTGGCCGAGACGGCGCTCCAGATCATGGTCAAGGCCGAAGCGGCCAAATGCGCGATCATCCTGCCCATCGATGCCATCGTCGCCTGGCATTTCCAGGAAGATGCGCCCAATCATGCCTATGGCATCGATGCCATTCCCGCCGACGGCATGATCCTCGATGTCGGATCGCAATCGATCGAACGCATCGAGGGCGCGATCGACGACGCGGCGACGCTCGTCTGGAACGGCCCGCTCGGCGCTTTCGAGCTCCGCCCCTTCGACAAGGCGACGGTTGCCGCCGCGCGCCATGTCGCGGCCCGCACGAAGGCAGGCAAGCTCGTCTCCGTGGCCGGTGGTGGCGATACGGTCGCGGCCCTCAACCATGCGGGCGTAGCCGGTGATTTCAGCTATGTGTCGACCGCCGGTGGCGCCTTCCTCGAATGGATGGAAGGCAAGCCGCTTCCGGGCGTCGACGTGCTGAAGCGCTCGTGAGATTCTTGAAAGATGCAAAAAAAGCCCCGGCCGGTCGCAGCCGGGGCTTTTTGCGTTCAGGATGTGGAAAAGCCCCGCCGCGCTCTCGCTCCTTAACCGTGCGGCGAAAAAAGTCATTGTTCTAAATCGTTTGAAATAAATTCAATCGTTTCAAAGATTTGCACTGTCGTTTTGTTTGTCGCACTCTTTTGTTATGCGCAGACGAAAGCTGGAGAGGCCCCTATGGGCAGCCGGTTTCCTCGGGAAGAGCGATAGCTGCTTTTTCCCGGCACCTGCGTGAAACGAAGAGTTGGAGCCCCATCTATGACTGAACGTCTCGAAGATATTGCGATTGCCATGGTTGCCGAAGGCAAGGGTCTTCTTGCCGCCGATGAAAGTTCGGGAACGATCAAGAAGCGGTTCGACACGATAGGCCTCGCCTCCACGGAAGAGAACCGCCGTGACTATCGCGAGATGCTGTTCCGGTCAGAAGACGCGATGAAGAACTACATCTCCGGCGTCATCCTTTACGACGAAACCATCCGTCAGAACGCGGCCGACGGCACGCCGCTTACCGAAATCATCAGGCAGACGGGCGGCATTCCCGGCATCAAGGTCGATGCGGGCGCAAAGCCGCTGGCCGGCTTCCCCGGCGAGACCATCACTGAGGGACTCGACGGCCTGCGCGAGCGCCTTGCCGAATATTACGGGCTCGGCGCCCGTTTCGCTAAATGGCGCGGCGTGATCTCCATCTCCGACGGTCTGCCGAGCTGGGGCGCGGTCAAGCAGAACGCCCAGGCGCTCGCCCGCTATGCAGCACTCTGCCAGGAGGCCAATATCGTCCCGATCGTCGAGCCTGAGGTGCTGATGGACGGCAAGCCCGGCGATCACTCCATCGACCGCTGCTACGAGGTCACCGAATGGGTGCTGAAGACGGTCTTCGCCGAGCTCTATGACGCGCGCGTCGTGCTGGAAGGCATGATCCTCAAGCCGAACATGGTCATCGACGGCAAGAATGCCCGCAAGGCCTCCGTCGAGGAAGTGGCGGAAAAGACCGTGCGCTGCCTGAAATCGACCGTGCCGGCCACCGTGCCGGGCATCGCCTTCCTCTCCGGCGGCCAGTCCGACGAGGAGGCGACGGCGCATCTCTCCGCCATGAACGCCGCCTTCGACATGCCGTGGAAGCTCACCTTCTCCTATGGCCGCGCCTTGCAGGCGGCGGCGCTGAAGGCCTGGGGCGGCAAGCCGGAAAATGTTGCAGCCGGGCAGCGCGCCTTTGCCCATCGCGCTCGCATGAACGCCCTTGCCGCAACCGGCGGCTGGAAAGAGGATCTGGAAAAGGCCGCTTGAGCCTGACGGGATCGACAAGCAAGAAAAGCCCGGATCACGCGATCCGGGCTTTTTTGTTCAAAGCACGGCCCCGGCGTGCAGGGCGACGACGAAAAACATCAGCCCGATCGCCAGCACGGCGATTTTCCAGAAATCGCTGCGCCGCCTGAGACCCGGCAGCCCCAGCGGCTTGACGAGATGCAGCGCCATCAGGATGAGAAGCAGAACGGGTAAGATCTTGGTCAAAAGCCGGGTCCTTTGGCAAATTTCTTACAGTGCAGCCCGCTGGAGCGCCACGCCTTTTCCGCCGATGCTTTAGTCTCATGGACGTTTAGCCGCCCAAGGAGCTAGAACAGGAATGGAGGAGCTGTTTTGGGAGGAACAGAATGTCGCGCTACGCCGCCACCTATGATTCGTGGAAATGCGACCCGGAAGCCTTCTGGGCCGATGCCGCCCGCGCCATCGACTGGGTCAAGCCATGGGACAAGGTCTTCGATCCCGGTCTGGGCGTCTATGGGCGGTGGTTTCCGGGAGCGCTGTGCAACACCTGCTATAACGCCGTCGATCGCCAGGTCGAAAACGGCCGCGCCGACCAGCCCGCCATCATCTATGACAGCCCCATCACCGGCAGAAAGCGCAAGCTGACCTATCGCGATCTCCTCGAAGAGGTTCAGGCGCTTGCCGCGGTGATGCTCGACAATGGCGTGAAGGCCGGCGACCGCGTCATCATCTACATGCCGATGGTGCCCGAAGCGGCGGTCGCCATGCTCGCCTGCGCCCGCATCGGCGCGATCCACTCGGTCGTCTTCGGCGGCTTTGCCGCCAATGAGCTTGCCAGCCGCATCGATGACGCAGCGCCGGTCATGATCATCGCCGCGTCCTGCGGCCTGGAGCCCGGCCGCGTCATCGCCTACAAGCCCATGCTCGACAGGGCGATCGAGATGGCAAGGCACAAGGTCACGCGCTGCATCGTTCTCGAACGGCCGGAGCTTGCCTATGATCCGGTGCCTGGCCGCGACATCGACTATGCCTCCGCTGTCGCCGCCGCACGCGGGCGCAGCGTGCCGTGCACGCCCGTCGCCGCCACCGATCCGCTCTATGTGCTCTACACCTCCGGCACGACGGGACAGCCCAAGGGCGTCGTGCGCGACAATGGCGGACACATGGTGGCGCTCGCCTGGTCGATGGGTGCGGTCTTCGACATCGCGCCGGGCGATGTCTTCTGGGCCGCATCCGATGTCGGCTGGGTCGTCGGCCATTCCTATATCGTCTATGGCCCGCTGCTGATCGGCGCCACCAGCATCCTCTTCGAAGGCAAGCCGGTCGGCACGCCAGACCCCGGCGTCTACTGGCGCATCATCGACGAGCACAATGTGAAGACGATGTTCACCGCCCCGACCGCCTTCCGCGCCATCAAGAAGGAGGACCCGGGCGGCGATTACGTCAAGCGGCACGATCTCTCGCGTTTCCGCTATCTCTTCCTCGCCGGCGAGCGCGCCGACCCGGATACGATCAAATGGGCGGAGAAAAAGCTCGGCGTGCCGGTGATCGACCATTGGTGGCAGACTGAATCGGGCTGGCCCATGGTGGCCAATCCCGTCGGTCTCGGCATCCTGCCGGTCAAATACGGTTCTCCCACCAAAACGCTTCCCGGCTATGAGATCCATGTGGTGGACGATGCCGGACGCGAGGTAAAGCGCGGCGAACTCGGCAATATCGTCATCAAGCTGCCGCTTGCCCCCGGTTGCCTGCCGACGCTCTGGAATGCCGACCAGCGCTTCCGCGACGCCTATCTCGCCGATTTCCCCGGCTACTACAAGACGGCGGATGCGGGCTATATGGACGAGGACGGCTATCTCTACATCATGAGCCGCACCGACGACATCATCAACGTCGCCGGCCACCGCCTCTCCACCGGCGCGATGGAGGAAATCATCGCCGGCCATCCGGATGTCGCCGAATGTGCCGTCATCGGCGTTGCCGATCCGCTGAAGGGGCAGGTTCCCTGCGGTTTCCTGGTCCTCAAGTCCGGCGTGACGCGCGACGCCTGCGATATCGAGACCGATTGCATCGCCCGGGTGCGCGAGGCGATCGGCCCTGTCGCCGCCTTCAAGCAGGCGCTTGCCGTCAAGCGGCTGCCGAAAACCCGCTCCGGCAAGATATTGCGCGGCACGATGCAGAAGATCGCCAACAGCGAGCAATGGGCGATGCCCGCCACGATCGACGATCCGGCAATCCTGACGGAAATTGCCGAGGCGTTGAAGCAGCGCGGCATCGGCGGTTGACCCCTGCCCCTGCCCGGTCCAATCTCCGACCAGTCGATGCAGGGAGGAAGCGCTATGGCGCTGGAAGGCAAAACCGCGATCGTGACGGGCGGCGCGCAGGGGATCGGATATGCCATCGCCAAACGCTACCTGATGGACGGCGCAAGCGTGGTGATCGCCGATATCGATGAGAAAAAGGGCGAAGCGGCTGAGAAAGACCTGTCGCGGCTGGGGCCCGTGCACTTCACGCCGGCCGATGTCGGCCAGAAGCTCGACGTGCACAATCTGGTGGCCTTTGCGACTGATACCTTCGGCGACATCGACATTCTGGTGAACAATGCCGGGATCGTCCATAACGCGGATTTCCTCTCGCTGAAGGAGGAGGATTTCGACCGTGTGCTGCGGATCAATCTGAAAGGCGCGTTCCTTTGTGCCCAGGCCGTGGCCCGCCTGATGGTGGCGAGGGTCAAGGCAGGCGGACCGGCGGGCACCATCATCAACATGTCCTCGGTCAACGCGCTGTACGGGCTGGAAAGCCAGGTGCCCTATTCGATCTCCAAGGGTGGCGTGAACCAGCTCACCCGCGTCATGGCCGTTTCGCTTGCGCCGCACGGCATCCGCGTCAATGCCATCGGGCCCGGCTCGATCGACACCGACATGCTGGCCAATGTGAATGCCGATCCCGGCGCCAGGGACCGTATCCTGTCGCGCACGCCGATGGGGCGCATCGGCAATCCATCAGAGATCGCCGGAATAGCGGCCTTCCTTGCCTCTCCCGATGCGAGCTACGTGACCGGGCAGACGATCTATGCCGATGGCGGACGGCTGCCGCTCAACTACACCGTCCCGGTCAAGGCGTGATCGGCCGGTCATTTTCTCCAGGCTCCTGACAGATAGCTGTCAGGAGGGGTATGCGATGATGCTCTCCTGAAACTAAGGGAGAAACGTCATGGGTATCGTCATACCGCCGATTTTGAGCGTGCTTCAGCACTATCGCCGGAAGATCAGGGAAAGGCGCGAGCAGATCCGCACCGAGCGCATGATCAATGACCTGCCGCGCTCCATCCAGAAGGACATAGGCTGGCCGGACGTCTATGCCAAGCGCAGGGCGGACTGGTGGAAGGCTGTTCTCTGATGCGCAAAAACTGTAAAATAGCTGGGAAAATATGATGGCGGACGCGAAAATGGCGGCGAAAAAGTCAATCGGCCTCGTTTTCATCGAAGGATATGCCGATTGGGAATTCGGCTTCCTTTCCGCGTCCGCCGTCGAATATTTCGGCGCGCGCATCATCTCCCTCGCGCCGGAAGCCAAATCCGTCACATCCATCGGTGGGCTGGTCCTGACACCGGAACGCGGTATCTCCGCTGACGAGAACGCCGATCTCGACGCCATGGCCGTCATCGGATCGGAGGGCTGGTTTTCCGATGCTCCTCCTGACATCGCGCCGCTGATCCTGTCAGTCCACACGTGCGGCGGAACGGTCGGCGGCATCTGTGCCGGCACGCTGCCGCTCGCCCGCGCCGACCTCTTCTCCGGCCGGGCCCACACCAGCAATGGCGCGGGATGGATAGAGGGAAAGATCGGCAGCTACGAAGGCGCGGACCGCTACCGCGATGTCCCCTTCGCCGTCAGCGACGGCCCTGTCGTCAGTGCATCGGGCGCGGCGCCTGGAACCTTCGCCGCAACCTTTCTCGAAACACTTTTCCCCGCAAGGGCCGAGGACGTCGGGCAAATGCGCCAGTTCATGGCCCGCGAATATGGGAGCATCTGAGGTCCATGCGGCGCGCTGACCGTCTTTTCCAGATCGTGCAACGCCTGCGCGGAGGCAGGCTGGTGACCGCCCGGCAATTGGCCGAACGGCTGGAGGTTTCCGAGCGCACCATCTATCGCGACATCGCCGACCTGCAGTCGACAGGCGTTCCCATCGATGGCGAGGCCGGCGTCGGCTATATATTGCGGGAAGGTTTCGACCTGCCGCCGCTGATGTTCACGCGTGACGAGATCGTCGCCCTCGTGGCCGGCGCCAGGCTGATCCGCGCCTGGGGCGGGGCTTCCATGGCGCGCGGCGCGGAAGAAGCGCTGATCAAGATCGAGGCGGTACTCCCCAAGGAGGATCGCTCCCGTATCGCCAACACCCAAATCCATGCGCCCGCCGCCTATCTCACCGAGCATGAGAGGCAGATCATCGATATCGTCGAGCGCGCGGTCGATGGCGGCAATGTGCTGACCATACGCTACCGGGATCTGGAAGGGCGCGAGAGCGGCCGCGACATCCGTCCGCTCGGCCTCTGGTTCTGGGGCAAGGTCTGGACTGTCATCGGCTGGTGCGAGTTGCGCACCGCCTTCCGCACCTTCCGCACCGACCGCATCTCGCTTGCCGCGGATTCAGGCCGCCGCTTCCGGCCCGAGCGCGGCAAGACGCTGGCGGATTTCTACCGGCAGATGGAGATGCGGGAGTTCAACGCTTACAAGGACCAGTACTGATCCCCCCAAGGCGACTTGAAAGCCGCACATGAAAAACCCGGCGCGGATTCCTCCACGCCGGGTTCTTCAATTCGCGGATTGAACGGGCCTATTCCTCGTCTTCGTCCTCGTGGCGCGAGCCCTTCAGCGACGAGAGCTTGGCGAACACCTTGTCCGCGTCAAGCTCTTCCTCATCGCTGGCGGACGGCTGGTCGCGGTAATCGAGATTCTCCGTCGCCGAGGCCGGGAGCAGCGTGTCCCCGGTCTCCGCCGGCGTCGCCGGCCGGTTGCGCGAGGCGCGTTCGACTTCGAGATCGAGATCGATCTGCGAGCACAGGCCGAGCGTCACCGGGTCCATCGGCTGGAGATTGGCCGAATTCCAATGGGTGCGGTTGCGGATCTGCTCGATGGTCGATTTCGTCGTGCCGATCAGGCGCGAGATCTGCGCATCCTTCAGTTCAGGATGGTTGCGCACCAGCCAGAGGATGGCGTTCGGACGGTCCTGGCGCTTCGACAGCGGTGTATAGCGCGGTCCCTTGCGCTTGGTTTCCGGCACGCGGACCTTCGGCTCCGAGAGCTTCAGCTTGTAATTGGGATCCTTCTCGCCCCTGGCGATCTCCTCGCGGGAAAGCTGGCCGGTGATGACGGGATCAAGCCCTTTGATGCCTTGCGCGGATTCGCCATCGGCGATCGCCTTCACTTCCAGCGGATGCAGCTTGCAGAAATTCGCGATCTGGTCGAAGGACAACGCGGTATTGTCGACAAGCCAGACGGCCGTTGCTTTCGGCATAAGAAGCTGGGTGGCCATTAGATATAATCCTCTCGTTCGTCCGCTCCGGGGGCGCGGGCCGTGGTAAACCACAAATTTCCGGGAAATCACGGCCTATATAGCGATCTTTTCGCCAGGGAGCAAGAAATCGGTGCGGATTGTTCGACGCTGCTTCCGCTTTTCATCGAACTGTCATGAAAGCGTCATCTCACTGCAATGCAATTCGACAAGGAGTGTTCCGAAAAAATAGGGAGCCTCCTCATGCAACGCCGTTCCGTCTATCTCGCCCTCTTCGCCGCCCTCACCGCCTCCGCCGCTTTTCCCGCGGCCGCCGAGCCGGTCTTCAACCGCATCGCCACCTTCCCCGTCGCCAATAACCTGCCGGCCGATGCCGACAAGGCGACCCCGACCTCGTCCGAGATCATCGCAGTTTCGGAAGACGGCAGTACGCTCGTCTATTCCGACAGCCCCTATGGCGGCGTCGGCTTCGTCGACATCACCGATCCGGCCGAGCCCAAGGCAGGCGGCAGCATCAAGCTCGACGGCGAACCGACATCGGTTGCGGTGGTGAACGGCAAAATCCTGGCCGGGGTCAACACCTCGGAGAGCAAGACCAACCCGTCCGGCCGCCTCTATGTCATCGATCTTGCCACCCGCAAGGCGGAAGCGAGCTGTGATCTCGGCGGCCAGCCCGATTCCGTCGCCGTCTCGCCGGACAAGGCGTTCCTCGCCGTGGCGATCGAGAACGAGCGCGACGAGGAGCTGAACGATGGCGAGCTGCCGCAGCTTCCCGCGGGTGACCTCAAGATCTTTTCGCTGAAGGACGGCGCGCCCGATTGCACCAGCATGAAGACCGTCGCGCTGACCGGCCTTGCCGAGGTTGCGCCCGAGGATCCGGAGCCGGAATTCGTCTCGTTCAACGCTAGGAACGAGATCGCCGTGACGCTGCAGGAGAACAACCACATCGCCATCGTCGATGCGGCGAGCGGCAAGGTCGTCTCGCATTTCACCGCCGGCAGCGTTGATCTCGACGGCATCGATACCAAGTCCGATGGCGCGCTGACCTTCGACAAGAGCCTGAAGGGCGCCCTGCGCGAGCCGGACGCGGTGAAGTGGCTCGATGACGAGCGTCTCGTCACCGCCAATGAGGGCGACTACAAGGGCGGCTCGCGCGGCTTCACCATCTTCGCCCGTGACGGCAAGGTGCTCTATGAATCCGGCGCTTCGCTGGAGCGCAGGATTGCCCAGATCGGCCATTACCCGGAGAAGCGCTCGGGCAAGAAGGGCATCGAGCCGGAAGGCATCGAAGTCGCGACCTTCGGTGACGCCAAATATATCTTCGTCGCCACCGAGCGCTCTTCCATCATCGGCGTTTACAAGGATACCGGCGGCGAACCGGAATTCGTCCAGCTCCTGCCCTCCGGCATTGGCCCGGAGGGGCTCGTCGCCATACCGGCACGCAATCTTCTCGTCACCGCCAATGAGACCGATCTGGTTGAGGATGGCGGTGCCCGCTCGCATGTCATGATCTACCGGCTCGAAGAGGGCAAACCCGCCTATCCGCAGATCGCCTCCGTCGACAAGGAAGACGGGTCGCCGCTCGGCTGGGGCGCTCTCTCCGGTCTCGTCGCCGATCCTGAGCAACCCGGCAGGCTCTTCGCCGTCTCCGATTCCTTCTATTCGTCGGCGCCCACGATCTTCACCATCGATGCCGACAAGGAGCCGGCGCAGATCACCAATGCGCTCGTCGTCACGCGCGGCGGCCAGCCCGCACAGAAGCTCGATCTCGAAGGCATCACCACTGATGGCAATGGCGGCTTCTGGCTCGCCAATGAGGGTGACGCCAAGAAACTCGTTCCGCATGCCATCCTGCAGGTGAACGAAAAGGGCGAGATCAAGCAGGAAATCTCTCTGCCCGAGGAGATCCTGGCCGGCCAGACGCGCTTCGGCCTGGAAGGCATCACCCGCGTCGGCGAAGGCGACGACGAGACCCTGTGGATGGCCGTGCAACGCGAATGGGCGGATGATCCCAAGGGCACGGTCAAGCTTCTCGCCTATAAGCCGAAGGCCAAGGAATGGGCCGCCGTGCGCTACCCGCTCGACAAAACGGAAGCCGGCTGGGTCGGCCTGTCGGAGATCACCGCCCATGACGGCCAGCTCTATATCGTCGAGCGCGACAACCAGGTCGGCGACAAGGCGGCGCTGAAGAAGCTCTACCGCGTCTCCCTCGATGGGCTGAAGCCTGCCAAGCTCGGCGGCGAGCTGCCGGTGGTTCAGAAGACGCTCGCCCATGATTTCATGCCCGACCTGAAGGCGGCGAACGGCTATGTTCTCGACAAGCTCGAAGGCTTCGCCATCGGCAGCGACGGCAAGGCCTATGCCGTCACCGACAACGATGGCGTGGACGATTCCTCGGGCGAGACGCTGTTCTTCACCATCGGCAATGTTCAGGCCCTGAACTGAGCTGATCCCGCCTTGCCTCCCAAGCAGGAAAAGGCCGCGCTATGGGCGCGGCCTTTTTCATTCAAGCGACGTCGAGCACGATTTTGCCGATGTGCTGGCCGTCCTCCATGCGCTCATGCGCCCGCCAGGCATCGCGCAGCGGGAAGATCATGTCCATGACGGGCGAGACGCGCCTTTCCGCGAGCAGCGGCCAGACCCTGCTTTCGAGCTCCTGGGCGATTCCCGCCTTGAACTCCACCGGGCGCGAGCGCAAGGTCGAACCCGTATGCGTCAGGCGCTTGGTCATCAGCTTCGCGAAATTGGCGGTCGCCTTGGCGCCGTTCAGAAAGGCGATCTGCACGATGCGCCCGTCGATCGCCGCCGCATCGTAATTGCGGTCGATATAATCGCCGCCCACCATGTCGAGAATGACGTTGGCGCCCTTGCCGTCCGTCGCCTCCCCCACGACCTTGACGAAATCCTCCTCACGATAATTGATCGCCCTGTCCGCGCCGATCCGCAGGCAGGCCTCGCATTTCTCCGCCGAGCCGACGGTCGTGATCACATAGGCGCCGAAGGCGCTGGCAAGCTGGATCGCAGCCGTGCCGATGCCCGAGGAGCCGCCATGCACCAGAAGCGTCTCGCCCGGCTTCAGCCCTCCCCGCTCGAAGACATTGTGCCAGACGGTGAAGAAGGTCTCCGGGATGGCCGCCGATTCGGCATAGCCGAAGCCTGAGGGAAGCGGCAGGGCGTTGCTCTCGTCCACAACGGCGAATTCGGCATAGCCGCCGCCGGCAACGAGCGCCATCACCTGGTCGCCAACCCGGAAACGCTGGACCCGCTCGCCCACCGCTGCCACTTCGCCGGCGATTTCCAGCCCCGGAATGTCGGACGCGCCGGGCGGCGGCGGATAATGGCCCTGCCTTTGCAAAACGTCGGGACGATTGACGCCGGCCGCCTTCACACGCACCAGGATTTCGCTTGCCGCAGGCCTCGGCACGGGCCGTTTCACCGGTTTCAATGCACGCGGACCACCCGGTTGGGTGATCTCGACGGCGGTCATCTGCGAGGGAATCTGCAGAGCCATGGAGGTACGCTCCTTTTTCGAATGATTTGCATGTCAGGGCCATTGGAATGTATCTTTTGACCCGTATCTGGCAATGGGGTCGGGGGAAGCGAGAGGAGAACAGCAATGGCGCTTTTCGATGACGAGCCGCAGGTCAAGAAGACCGTTCACGAAATCGGACAGGATCTGTCCCTGCTGTCGGTATCGGAACTGGACGAACGCATTGCCACCCTGCATGCAGAGATCGAGCGGCTGAAAGCCGATCGCGACAGGAAAAGCGACAGCAAGGCGGCGGCGGAAGCGCTGTTTCGGTGATCTCACAAAAAGATGACCCTCATCGGCCCTTCGGGCCAACTCTTCCCGTTTCGCAGGGGATGCCGGGCTTTGCCGCTGCGTTTCCTCGCCCCCGTCCGCGGGGGAGAGGTGGGCGCAAGGACCGGTGAGGGGATTGTCCATCTGCGCAACCATTTTTACCTTCCGCCATTATTCAGCCACGGGCGCTTCCTTCCTTCGATAGAATTTCCATAGATTCGGGGATCATTTTGTTCAGCTCTTTCGTCCAGGTCTTTGCGCTTCTCTGCGGCACGGCATTTCTTCTGGCGGGCTCCGGTCTCCATGGTCTTCTCCTGCCCCTGCGTGGCGGCAGCGAAGGTTTTGCGCTGAGCTCCCTCGGCCTTCTCGGCACTGCCTGGGCGGGCGGCTTCATCACCGGCTGCCTGCTCGCGCCGCGGCTCGTGCGCCGGGTCGGCCATGTCCGCGCCTTCGGCTTCTTCGCGTCCTCCGCCGCGATCATCGCCCTCCTGACCGGCCTCTTCATCGATTCGACCGTCTGGATCGTGCTGCGCGCCTTCACCGGCTTCACCATGGCGGGTGCTTTCATGGTCATCGAAAGCTGGCTGAACGAGCGCGCCACCAATGAGACCCGTGGCCAGATCTTCGGCCTTTACATGATGGTGAACTACGGCGCGGTGATGAGCGGCCAGATGATCGTCGCCGCCGGAGACGTGCACACCGCGAACCTTTTCATGGTGACCGGCATCTTCTTCTGCCTGGCGCTGATCCCCACTGCAGTATCGACCGCCATGAGCCCGAAACCGCTCAGCGAGGTGCAGCTCGATCTCAAGGCGCTCTACAGGAATTCGCCCGTATCCTTCGCCAGCTGCATCCTGATCGGCATTGCCAATGGCGCCTGGGGCACGCTCGGCGCCGTGTTCGGTGCCGAAACGGGGATCGATACCACCAACATCGCCCTGATGGTGAGCTTCACCATTCTGGCCGGCGCCCTCACGCAGATCCCCGTCGGCCGTTTCTCCGACAGGACGGACCGGCGTTTCGTGCTCGCAGGCGTGGCCGGGGCGTCATCCATCGTCGGGCTTGCCATCTTCCTGATCGCGCCGACCAATGCGATTGCCATTCTCATCCTGACCGCGCTTTACGGCGGACTGGCCTATGCGCTCTATCCCGTCGCCGTCGCCCATGCCAATGATTTCGCGGCGTCGGAGAATTTCGTCAAGATTTCCGGCGGGCTGCTTCTGCTCTACGGCTTCGGCACCATGATCGGCCCCCTGCTCGCCGCCGTCGCCATGGAATATCTCCGGCCATCGGGATTGTTCGCCGTGACCGCGCTCGCCCATATCTCGATAACCGCCTATGCCATCGTCCGCTCGCGCCAGCGCGCTGCCCCTACGGCGGAAGAAAAGGATACCTTC
Organism: Mesorhizobium sp. RMAD-H1; assembly: GCF_014191375.1. Classification (GTDB taxonomy): domain Bacteria; phylum Pseudomonadota; class Alphaproteobacteria; order Rhizobiales; family Rhizobiaceae; genus Paramesorhizobium. Next base: position 197,157 of record NZ_JACHWN010000008.1, on the reverse strand, counting down.
CAGAGCCTGCCGGCCGAGCGCGCGGCCACGCCGGAAGGGCTCAAGCTCGTTCCGCGCGCCGACAGCGGAGAAGACTGACGCCTCTGGCGGGCAATACGCGGCAATATTGCTTGGGGCCTGCGAACATTGCGGGGAACTTTAAAAACCGGGGAGGACGCCTATAGATTTGCTAAAGGCGCCCGCCTCTTGGGGTCTGATTCAGGAAGGTTCAATGGTGGGTAGCCTGGGATTTGAGCCTTTCAATCTGGTCCTTGAGCATCAGTTTCTTGCGCTTGAGGTCTGCAATATGGAGATTGTCCATTGCGATTGCCGGACAAGACATTGCTTCGGTGATCTCCTTTTCGAGCGCGCCGTGCTTCTTCTCCAGCGTTGCAAGATGGGACTCAATGGCCATGATTGCATCTCCTTCGGTTGTTTTCCTCATAAAGGCTTCAGGCCATGGCTCGTAAATCCGATCGACAGACGACGATCGGCAAGGGCCGCGGAACAGCCTATGCCCGTTGGGCTCCGCAAACGCACACTCGAGCGGTAATCAGGCATTTTTCTGCCGTTTCAGGCGTCATTCGATCAAATAAACGAGAGCCTAGACCTAACCCTGCCGGAAGACTTCGTGACAGAGTGATGACAGTCTGCCATGACTTTGTCTGGAAGTCGATTTCGGAATAGTAGCATTTTCTATCGCGCAAAAATGTGATATGGGCTCCGCCCGGAGTCGAAACGCGATCCTCGCGCTTTCCTGGACGATCCCAAAGCAGATAATCAGAAACGGGACGAACCGTATGTCCGATCAGGAACAGGCAGAGATACGACTGGCTGTCGCACGTCTGAAACAGGAACACGCGGATTTCGACGCCGCCATCAACGCCATGATCCAGGTCGGCTGCGATCAGCTTCGCATCCAGCGCATGAAGAAGAAGAAGCTGGTCATCAAGGACAAGCTCCAGGAACTGGAAGACAAGATCATTCCCGATATCATCGCCTGACCGGCAACCGCCGCGGCCTTGCCTTGCGGGCCCTCCGCTTTTCGGCTAAGTGCCCCCAGGTCGTAAGTTCATATCGAACGGCGCCGGAAACGGCGGAATAACCGTCGTGGGCTTATGATCTGGAACAGCGAAGGGGAATTGGCGATGGCCGAAACATCCGCCGAAGTTGCGATCATCATGGGCAGCCAGTCCGACTGGCCGACGATGCGCCATGCAGCCGAGACGCTCGATGCCCTGGGCGTCGCCTATGACGCCCGCATCATCTCCGCCCATCGCACGCCGGACCGCCTCGTCGCCTTCGCCAAGGGCGCCAAGGCCGAAGGTTTCAAGGTGATCATCGCCGGCGCTGGAGGGGCCGCCCACCTGCCCGGGATGGCAGCGTCGATGACATCGCTCCCCGTCTTCGGCGTGCCGGTGCAGTCGAAGGCCCTTTCCGGCCAGGATTCGCTTCTCTCCATCGTCCAGATGCCGGCCGGCATTCCCGTCGGCACACTCGCCATCGGCCGTTCCGGCGCGGTCAATGCCGCGCTGCTCGCCGCCGCCGTCCTCGCCCTTGCCGATCCTGCCCTCGCCGAACGGCTCGACGCCTGGCGCGCGAAGCAGAGCGCAGCCGTTGCCGAACGCCCGTCGGACGAGGCGTGACCATGCTGCAACCAGGATCGACGATCGGCATCATCGGCGGGGGCCAGCTTGGCAGGATGCTTGCCGTGGCGGCGGCCAGGCTCGGCTTCCACACCATCATTCTGGAACCGCAGGCCGGCTGCCCAGCCGCGCAGGTGGCCAACCGGCAGATCGCCGCCCCCTATGACGACACGGACGCGCTGGCCGAACTCGCCCAGCTCTGCGACGTCATCACCTATGAGTTCGAGAACGTCCCGGTCGCAGCCGCGCAGAAGCTCGCGGAAGAAACGCGGGTCTATCCGCCTCCCATCGCGCTTGAGGTCTCGCAGGACCGCTTTCGCGAGAAGGCCTTCCTCAACGATTGCGGGATCGAAACCGCGCAGTGGCATCTGGTCAACGATACCGCAGGTCTGGTCGCGGGGCTCGCCCAGTTCGATGGCCGTGCCATCCTGAAGACGCGGCACCTCGGCTATGACGGCAAGGGTCAGGTGCGCTTCCGCGGCGACGGCAGAGACGATGTCGCCGGAGCGCTCGCGTCCATCGGCAATGCGCCCGCCATCCTGGAAGGCTTCGTCGCCTTCGAGCGCGAGATCTCCGTGATCGCGGCGCGCGATCGCGAAGGCAATGTCCGCACCTATGACATTGCCGAGAACGTCCATTCCAACGGCATTCTCGCCACCTCCACCGTGCCCGCCGCCATTGCCCCCGCGACCGCCGAAGGCGCGGCCCGAGCAGCCGAAAAGCTCATGCGCGCGCTCGACTATGTCGGCGTGCTGGGGCTCGAATTCTTCGTGCTGCCCGATGGCACGCTGCTGGCCAATGAATTCGCGCCGCGCGTCCACAACTCAGGCCATTGGACGGAAGCCGCCTGCGCCATATCGCAGTTCGAGCAGCATATCCGCGCCGTTGCCGGCCTGCCGCTCGGCGATACCGCCCGTCATAGCGATTGCGTGATGGAGAATCTGATCGGCGACGATATAGCCCGCGTGCCGGAGCTCTTGAAGGAACCTGCCGCGGTGGTCCATCTCTATGGCAAGGCGGAAGCGCGCCCCGGCCGCAAGATGGGCCATGTCACCCGGCTCAGGCACGATCCCGAAAAGTTGTAGACTTTCGGACAAGATCATCCGGAAAAGAATGAAACCCAATAAATAGAGTCGGTTGACGCGTATCTTTGCGCCTCGGGAGTTGACAATCGACCCATTCCTTGGCTATTTCGCGCCAACCTTTTACGGCGTGCCTCGCGCGTGCCTTCATTGATGCCCGGCGACGGGCCAACCAGACCGGTGACTGACATGAAGATCAAGAATTCGCTCAAAGCGCTCAAGGGCCGTCATCGCGACAACCGCATGGTTCGCCGCAAGGGCCGTATCTACATCATCAACAAGACCGCTCCGCGCTTCAAGGCGCGCCAGGGCTGAAGCATGACCCCGGAAAGTTGCAGACTTTTCGGACAAGACCATGCGATAGCCTTATGCTGAAGCGGATGGACGTCCGCTTCACAAAACGCGGTTCACTGAAATTTGCATTTGACGTTTCGCTGTGCAGGGCTACCCTTATGCACATGCGGAACGTTTTTGCTGTTCTCACACTCCTCGCATTTCCCGCAGCCTCGGCGGCGATGCCTGTCGCCGCCATGGCGCAGCAGGAACGGACGCCTACCGCCTCCCCGGCAAAGCTGCCGGACGGCGGAGCCACCGTTGCGCAGAAGCGCACGGCCGAGCTGGACAGTCTCTTTCTCGAATTGCGCAAGGCGCATGACGAGGCCAAGGCGAAACGCATCGCCACCCAGATATACGGGCTGTGGAACCAGTCGGGCAGCGCCACGGTCGATCTGATGATGCAGTGGGCGAATGCCGCCATTCACGAGAAGAAATATCCGGTGGCCATGGATTTCCTCAACGAGGTCATCGTGCTTCAGCCGGATTATGCCGAAGGCTGGAACCGCCGCGCCACGCTCTTCTTTCTGATGAACGATTATGGCAGCGCCATGCGCGACATCAACAGGACGCTGCAGCTGGAGCCGCGGCATTTCGCGGCCCTGACGGGCATGGGCTCGATCCTGAAGGAGACGGGGCGCAAGGAGATGGCCCTGCGCGCCTATGAACGCGCCCTGACCGTCTATCCGATGCTGCGCGAGGCGCAGAAGGAAGTGGGCGAGATCGCCGACGAGCTGGCCGGCACCCGGACCTGACCCGCTGCACCCTCCGGCCATGGCCTGCCCCTATGCGGAGGCCATGGAACCTTTTCTTCGAAAAATTAAATCCCCGTCAGCCCGTCCGTGCCGATATAGGCGATGCGCAGCATGTTGGTGGCGCCGGGGGTGCGCAGCGGCACGCCGGCGGTGATGATCACGCGGTCGCCCGGCTTGGCGAACCCCTCGCGGAAGGCGATGTTGCAGGCCCGGTCGACCATGTCGTCCAGATCGCGCGCATCCTCGGTGACGACGCAGTGCAGTCCCCAGACGATGGAAAGCCGCCGCGCCGTCTCCACGATCGGCGAAAGCGCGATGATCGCGGTCTGCGGGCGCTCGCGCGCCGCGCGCAGGCCCGTCGTTCCCGAGGCCGTATAGGTGATGATCGCCGAAAGCCGGAGCGTTTCGGCGATCTGGCGCGCCGCGAGCGAAATCGCATCGGCGCCTGTCGCTTCCGGCTCGGAGCGCTGCGCATAGATGATGCCGGGATAGGTGGGGTCACGCTCCACCTTCTCGGCGATCCGCGCCATGGTGGCGACGGCCTCTACCGGATATTGCCCTGCCGCCGATTCCGCCGACAGCATGATGGCGTCCGCGCCCTCGAACACGGCAGTGGCGACATCCGAGACTTCGGCGCGGGTCGGCACCGGCGCGGAGATCATCGATTCCAGCATCTGCGTGGCAACGACGACAGGCTTTCCGGCGCGCCGCGCCGCGCGCGTGATCTGCTTCTGGATGCCGGGCACGGATTCGAGCGGCATTTCCACGCCGAGATCGCCGCGCGCCACCATCAGCGCATCCGACAATTCGATGATCTCGTCGAGGCGGGCGACCGCCTGCGGCTTCTCGATCTTTGAGAGGAGGCCGACCCGGCCGCGCGCGATCTTGCGCACCTCCGCCAGATCTTCCGGACGCTGGATGAAGGAAAGCGCCACCCAGTCGATCTCCTCCTGCAGCACCGCATCGAGATCCTTGCGGTCCTTGCTCGTAAGCGCGCTGACGCCCAGCGTCGTATCGGGAAGGCTAACGCCCTTGCGGTCGGAAATCACGGTGCCGGAAACGACGCGGCAGCGGATCGACTTGCCGTCGGCAGCCTCGGCGACCAGCGCAAGGCGGCCGTCATCGATGAGCAGCCGATGCCCCGGCTCGACCGCCTGCAGGATCTCCGGATGCGGCAGGAAAACACGGGTATTGTCGCCGGGCACGTCCTGATCATCGAGCGTAAAGGTCTGGCCGGGCGTCAGGGTGACCTTGGTGTCCTTGAACTTGCCGACGCGCAGCTTCGGCCCCTGCAGGTCGGCGAGAATGCCGATGGGGCGCCCCAATTCCCGCTCCACATTTCGGATGCGGCGGACGAGCGAACGCATCAGGTCATGGTCGGCGTGACTCATGTTGATGCGGAAAACATCCGCGCCGGCCTCGAAGAGCTTGCGGATCGTCGCCTCTTCGGAAGATGCGGGGCCCAGCGTTGCGAGAATTTTGACCTTGCGGCTACGTCTCATGGATTGTTTGTTCCTGTCACAGTCGGATTTTCGGGCGGTGCCTCATCGGTCAGCTGGACCATCCAGCTCGATTGCTCGCCCGTGTCGTATTCCTGGAAGCCGGCGCGCTGGAAGCCGCGCGCAAAGCAGTCGTTGACGCCGGCGATCTTGAATTCCTTTTCGGCCACGCACATGTTGATCGGGCCGTCCCAGCGTCCGCCGCCCTCGGCGTCCTCCGCATAGAGATAATAATAGCGTTGCGAGAGCGGCCCCTCGATCAGCGTCTTGCAGCTCGAGCCGTTGATGTGCCACCAGCCCTCGGTGACCCATCCGGTCTTGGCGCGATAGCCGATGGCGACGCCCACCAGATTCTGCGTCGAATTGCAGACGCGGAAATCGGCACGGGCCTCCGCCGCCATGAACATCATGCCCATGACGAAAATGCTGAAGAAAACCAGGGGGTGTTTAGAGCGCATCCGCCGAAACCTTTCAGCGCACATGTGCGGGTCTGTCACGCTTGGAAATCCCATTTTTGTTGCCCTCTTTTCGGCAGTTTCGCAGGTGATGTCAACGCGCCGGAAGGCTTTGTTGAATGAGAAACGGCCGGCGGCAAGCAATTTCGCCGAAGTCCCTCGCCACCCTCGCGAAATCTCCACCGCTCCTGATGGCAAAAGAATGACGGTTGCAATCCGACCGCCCGCGTGAGAAACCGAAATCTCCCCTCAGAAATCATGGATCCCGTCTTCATGCAGTTTTCACCCGTGCATCATGTCGAGGGAGATTATGGCTTCGGTCTGCTCCTGATCGCCGATCACGCGCGGCGCGACCTTCCGCCGGAATACGGCTCGCTCGGGCTCGCCGCAGAGCAATTCGAACGGCATATAGCCTATGACATCGGCGTCGAGGCACTGACCCGCGGCCTTGCCCGGCGCCTGGGCGTTCCGGCGGTGCTCGGCGGCTTTTCCCGCCTGTTGATCGATCCCAATCGCGGCGAGGACGATCCGACGCTGATCATGCGGCTTTCGGACGGTGCGGTCATACCGGGCAACCATCCGCTGAGCGAAGCGGAGCGCGAAAAGCGCCTGAACCTTTACTACCGCCCCTATGATGCGGCCGTGGCGGCCGCGATCGGCAGGGTCATGGCGGAGACCGGCAAGCCGCCGCTGGTGATCTCGATCCACTCCTTCACCCCGTTCTGGAAGACGAGGGAGCGGCCATGGCACGCCAGCCTGCTCTGGGACAGCGATCCGCGTGCCGTCAAACCGCTCTTGGACATGCTGCGTGCAGACCCGGCGCTTGTGGTGGGCGATAACGAGCCCTATGACGGCGCGCTGCGCAACGACACGATGTTCCGCCATTGCGTCGTCGCCGGCTATGCCCACGCCCTGATCGAGGTGCGGCAGGATCTGATCCGGGATGCTGCGGGGGCCGAAAGCTGGGCGGAAAGGCTCGCGCCGATGCTTGCGGCCGTGAATGCCCTGCCCGATATTCATCAGATCGGGCATTTCGGTTCGCGGACCGGACCGATCGTCGAAAAGGAGAAAGCGCATGAAGCAGCTTGAGGAATGCCAGCGCATCGAATTGGAGGCTGCGGCCTTCCGCACCCTGGTGGAGCATCTGCGCAACCGCAGCGATGTGCAGAACATCGATCTGATGAATCTCGCCGGCTTCTGCCGCAACTGCCTCGCCAACTGGATGAAGGATGCAGCCGATGCCGCCGGTGTCGGTCTTTCCAAGGAGGAGGCGCGCGAGATCATCTATGGCATGCCGTATGAGGAATGGCGCGCCAGGCACCAGACCGAAGCGTCCGACGCGCAGAAAGCCGCCTTCGAGGCCGGCAAGCCGCAGCACTGAAACATTCGTTTCCGGATGACGCATGTTGCCGTCTTGACCATCCGCACCGTGTCGGGCATCGAATTGCCCCAACCCTTGGCTCGCGAGTCGCAAGCCTTCCCCTTCCCATCATTCTGGAGAACGAATCCGTGGACGACATCACCAGCGATACCGCACAGACCGTAGCCGTCGGACAGTTGCGTGCTTTCATCGAGCGCATCGAGCGGCTCGAGGAAGAAAAGAAGACCATTTCCGAAGATATCAAGGAAGTTTACGCAGAATTGAAGGGCACCGGGTTTGACACCAAGGCTGTGCGCACCATCATCCGTCTGCGTAAGAAGGAAGAGCATGAGCGCCAGGAAGAAGAGGCGATCATCCAGCTCTACAAGGACGCCCTCGGCATGGGCTGACCGTCGCGGGCTTCCTTCCACGAGGCAACGGACCCGAAGGAAAAGGAGCACGCCGATGGCCCGCAAGAAGCTTGGACGCACCGAAATCGAAGTTTCGAAACTGTGTTTCGGCGGCAATGTCTTCGGCTGGACGGCCGATGAGGCGACCTCATTTTCGCTTCTCGACCGTTTCGTCGACGCCGGGCTCAATTTCATCGACACGGCCGATGCCTATTCGTCATGGGCGCCGGGCAATACCGGCGGCGAATCGGAAACGATCATCGGCAACTGGCTGAAGCAGCGCGGCGGACGCGACCGGGTGGTGATCGCCACCAAGGTCGGCTCCGAGATGGGCCCCGGCCAGAAAGGCCTTTCCGCGGCCTATATCCGCCAGGCGGTGGATGCCTCGCTCAAGCGCCTTCAGACCGATTACATCGATCTCTACCAGTCGCATTGGGACGACCCGGAAACACCCTTCGAGGAAACGCTCGGCGTCTATAAGGAACTGATCGACGCCGGCAAGGTACGGGCGATCGGCGCATCCAACCTGACGGCTGCAAGGCTCACCGAAGCGCTCGATATTGCCAAACGCACCGGCCTGCCGCGCTATGAAACCCTGCAGCCGCTCTATAATCTCTACGAGCGAAAGGATTTCGAGGAAGGGCTGGAATCCGTCTGCGTCGCAAACGGGCTCGGCGTTATCTCCTATTATTCCCTGGCAAGCGGCTTCCTGACCGGGAAGTACCGCTCGCGGGACGATCTCGGCCAGAGCGCCCGCGGCCAGGGCGTTGCCAAATATCTGGACGATCGCGGCTGGAAGATTCTCGCTGCCCTCGATCAGGTAGCGGCCGAGCATAATGCCACGCCGGCGCAGGTGGCGCTTGCCTGGCTGATGGCGCGCCCCTCGGTCACCGCGCCTATCGCCAGCGCGACGAAGCTCAGCCAGCTGGAAGAGCTGATCGCCGCCACCCGGCTCGATCTGGGGCGGTCGATCAAGGTGCTGGACGAGGCGAGCGCCTGGTCAAAATAGGCAAATAGCCCGCGATCAGCCTTCGATCTCCTCGCGCAGCATCTCCAGTTCCAGCCATTCCTCTTCCATGGCGGAACGCGCTTCCCGTTTCTTCTCCAGTTCCGCAGCGGTTTTGGCGAATTGATCGGGATTCTTCGCATAGAGCTCGGGATCGGCGAGCTTGGCTTCCAGCCCGGCGATCTCGGCGGCCAGCGCCTCGATCTTGCCGGGCAGCGTCTCGAGCGCGAATTTCTGCTTGTAGGAGAGCTTGCGCTTTTCCTCGCGTTTCGGCTCCGGTGAAGCCGTTTCGGCCTGCGACGGGCCGCGGGAGCCCGGCGCCTTCGTCTCGCGCTTCACGAGCGCCGCCTCGCGCCGCTGCGCCATCATGTCCGCATAGCCGCCGGCATATTCGAGCCAGCGCCCGTCGCCCTCCGGCGCGATCACCGACGTCACCGTGCGGTCGAGAAAATCGCGGTCGTGGCTCACCAGGATGACCGTCCCGGCAAATCCGGTCACCAGTTCCTGAAGGAGATCGAGCGTCTCCATGTCGAGATCGTTGGTCGGCTCGTCGAGGATCAGCAGATTGGCCGGGCGGGCCAGCACGCGGGCCAGCATCAGCCGCGCCTTCTCGCCGCCCGACAATTCGCGGATCGGCGTGCGCGCCTGTTCCGGCTGGAACAGGAAGTCCTTCATATAGGAGACGACATGGCGCTGCTCGCCATTGACGACGACGTTTTCCCCGCGCCCGTCGGTCAGATAGTGCGCCAGCGTCTCGTCCGGGTTGAGGCTCTCGCGCTTCTGGTCGAGCACCGCCATCTCCAGATTGACACCGAGCCTCAGGGTTCCCTCGTCGGGTGGAAGCATGCCCGTCAGCATGGAGAGCAGCGTCGTCTTGCCCGCGCCGTTGGGGCCGACCAGGCCGACGCGGTCGCCGCGCATGATGCGGGTGGAGAAATCCTTGACCAGCACGCGCCCGTCATAAGCCTTGCTCAGGCCTTTCGCCTCTATGACGAGCTTGCCCGATTCCTTGCTGTCGCTGGCGGCAAGCACGGCCGTGCCCTGCGCGCGGCGATGCGTGCGGAATTCATTGCGCATCGCCTGCAACTCGCCCAGACGCCGCATGTTGCGCTTGCGCCGCGCGGTCACGCCATAGCGCAGCCAGTGCTCCTCGCGCACGATTTGGCGTCCGAGCTTGTGCAGGTCGCGCTCCTCCTCCTCCAGGATCTTGTCGCGCCATTCCTCGAAATGGCCGAAGCCCTGTTCCAGCCTGCGTGTCACGCCCCGGTCGAGCCAGATGGTGGAGCGGCTGACATTTTCCAGGAAGCGGCGATCGTGCGAAATGACCACGAGGCTGGAGCGGATCTGCCGCAGCTCGTCCTCCAGCCATTCGATGGTGGTGAGATCGAGATGGTTGGTCGGCTCGTCAAGAAGCAGGATGTCGGGCTGTGGCGCGAGCACGCGCGCCAGCGCTGCGCGCCGCGCCTCCCCGCCGGAAAGCTGGCCCGGCTTTTCATTGCCGGTCAGCCCGAGATGTTCGAGCAGATAGGTGACACGATAGGGATCGTCGGCGGGCCCCAATCCAGCTTCGACATAGGCCTGCACGTCGGCGAAGCCTTCCATGTCGGGCGATTGCGCGAGATAGCGGATGGTCGCGCCCGGATGACGGAACACCTCGCCCGCCGTCGGCTCGACGAAACCGGCGGCAATCTTGAGCAGTGTCGATTTGCCCGAGCCGTTGCGCCCGACGAGCGCGATCCGCTCGCCCTCACCGACGGAAAGCGCCGCATTCTCCAGGAGCGGCGTGCCGCCGAAGGTGAGCCTTATCTGGTCGAGTCGAAGAAGCGGAGGGGCCATGGGACTGAGCGTCGGTACCGTTACTTGAAAGGAGATTGCACGCGCTTGTCTGCGAGAACGGTGCTCATGTCAAATAGGCAGAAGGCGCCCAAACAAAACAGGCCGGAAATTTTCCGGCCTGTCGTCGTCTGATATTGCGGATGCTTATTGGCAGGGCGCTTCGTAGACGCGGCCGTAAGGATCACGGTAGCGGCAATATCCCTGGCGCGAGGTCGAGGCACCGAGCAACGTGCCGGCCACCGCACCGATGGCGGCACCCGTCAGTGCGCCACGGCTATTACCGGTGATTGCGCCGCCAGCCAGGCCGCCCAGTGCGGCGCCGCCCACGCCATATCCGGCCGTGCGCTGTTCGGCAGTGGTGCAGGCAGCGGTCGAAAGAGCGAGCAGCCCGCTGACTACAATCATCGATAGACGTTTTTTCATGGAGATCTCTCCCGTTAAGAATCAAATGCGGCCAACGTTGCGTCCCCAATGCGGCAGGACAAAGTGGCATCATCTTGTTGTATTTACAATAGGCCTGTCTCTCTCACCCTCCAGAGTAGCGACAAGAACGCCGCACCCTGAACGCAGGAAAACGCCCAGAGTTCCACGGACGACATTGGAAACCGTGAGGGATGAACCGAATGGAACCTTCACATTATCTAACGGCCATTCCGCACTTGTGATCGTCAGTCCCTGAAGTTCCGTGAAGCCGATGATGCTGAAAAGCGTCCCCGAGGGCAGATCCGGGTTGTATTTTCCCGGCAGGATCGGCCACGCCTCTTCGGTACCGCTCGACAGCAGGATGTCGCGGCCCTCGGCCGCCTGTGCCACGGCCATCGTCAGGTGCAGCATGGTGTGGTCGGCCCGCATGCCACCGAACGCGCCGCACAGGATGATGCTGGTGGCGCCCAGGGCAAACGCCTCGCTCAAGGCGAGTTCTCCGTCGGTCATGTCCTTGGCGGGGGAAAAGGTGCGGCGTGGCACATGTTCATAACGCCGCGCCAGAGCCGGCGAGGTCGAATCGAAATCGCCGAGCCACAATTCCGGCTCCACGCCGAGAGCCTCGGCATGGCGCATGCCGCTGTCTGCCGCCAGCACCCGCGCACCGGCGATCTGCCGCTTCAGCCTGTCGGTTACCGTCAGATGCCCGCCGAGGAGGATCACGAACTTGCTCATGCGCGGCTCATATCACGCGCCTTGTCCGGCGGGAAAGCCCCGGCACGCTTGCGGTCGTAACTTGCCTCAACTATTGTTGATTTTGCTCTAACGGGGTGCCGGTGAACCGGCTGAGAGGCCCGATGCGTCGAGATTCAGGGCGAGGCGAGGAGGACGTTTTTCGAGAACCGGAGCGCAGCGTACTATAGTATGTGAGCACCGGAAGCGCAGAAAAGCGTCATTCGCCCCCTCCCTCACCTGAATATCATGCATCGGCCAACCCGCTGAACCTGATCCGGTTGATACCGGCGGAGGGATTAGACGCTGCCTTCTACCGGCGCTCGATCCTTTTGACCACGAACGACAAAGGAAACGCCGATGAGGCTCGCCAGACTTCTCGCCCTGTCCGCAGCCGCGCTGCTCGGCCTTGCCGCCCCGGTGGCGGCAAAGGACACGCTCACCATCTATACCTATGAAAGCTTCACCGCCGATTGGGGGCCCGGACCGAAGGTCAAGGAGAACTTCGAGAAGGAATGCGATTGCACGATCGAATGGGTTTCGGCGGCCGATGGCGTGGCTCTGCTCAACCGCCTGAAGCTCGAGGGGCCCGGCACCAAGGCCGATATCGTGCTGGGCCTCGACACCAACCTGATCACGGAAGCCAAGCAGAGCGGCCTCTTTGCCCCGCACGGACTGGACACGTCGAACGAGACCGTTCCGGGCGGTTTCAAGGACGATACGTTCGTGCCCTACGACTATGGCTATTTCGCCGTGGTCTATGACAGCGAGAAGCTGGCCGATCCGCCGAAAAGCATGAAGGAGCTGGTGGAAGGCGACGCCTCGCAGAAGATCGTCATCGAGGACCCGCGCACCTCGACGCCCGGCTTGGGGCTCCTGCTCTGGATCAAGGCGATCTATGGCGATGATGCCGCGGATGCATGGGGCAAACTGAAGGACCGGGTGCTGACCGTGACGCCCGGCTGGTCCGAAGCCTATGGCCTGTTCACCCGGGGCGAAGCGCCCATGGTGCTCTCCTACACCACCTCGCCCGCCTATCACATCATCGTCGACAAGGAGGACCGCTACAAGGCCGCCTCCTTCGCCGAGGGCCATTACCTGCAGATCGAGCTCGCCGGCATCACGGTCAACGGCGCAAAGAAACCCCTTGCCGCGAAATTCCTGACTTTCATGACCGGGCCGGGCTTTCAGGATGTCATCCCCGAAACCAACTGGATGTTCCCGGCAGGCAAGACATCCAAGCCGCTCGACCCCGCCTTCGACACGCTGGTGAAACCCGCAAAGACCCTGCTGCTGCCGCCGGATGAGGTGGCCAGGAATCGCAGGGCCTGGATCGACGAATGGCTGACGGCGATGAGCAAGTAGGATGGGCATTTAACAGATGATGGCTGTTTCTCACCCCCCTCTGCCCTGCCGGGCATTTCCCCCCCAAGGGGGGAGATTGGCTGATACAGCCGCCATCGCTCATCCTTCAACGACGTCGACAATAGATGCCAGCATCAATGAAGGCTTGATCTCCCTCCTTGAGGGGGAGATGCCCGGCAGGGCAGAGGGGGGTGTTCACACCCGCAACGCATGTCGTTGATCCCTCTACAAACCAAACCCCTCGCGGGCGCCGTCGCCCTCGCCTTCCTGGCGCTGCTCGCGGGCGGTGCGCTTTTCTCGCTTGGCTTCGAAGCCTCCCGCGACGAGAGCGGGGCCTTTTCCGCCTTCGATGCCTATCTCTGGCGCGTGGCACGCTTCACGCTTTTTCAGGCGCTGCTTTCGACATTGTTATCCGTCGGTCTCGCCATCCCCGTGGCCCGGGCGCTGCATGCGCATCAGCATTTCACCGGCCGTTCTTTCATCCTGAGACTCTTCGCCCTGCCGCTCGCCCTGCCGGCCCTTGTCGCAGTGCTCGGCGTCACCAGCATCTATGGCCGCAACGGCCTCATCGCCTGGGGCTCGCAACATCTGGGCCTTTCCTTCATTCCGGATATCTACGGCATGACCGGCATCCTCGTGGCGCATGTCTTCTTCAACCTGCCGCTGGCGGTGCGCCTCCTGCTCGCCGGTCTTGATTCCATTCCCCCGGATTACTGGAAACTGTCGGCCCAGCTCGGCATGGGCAGCGGAGCCCGCTTCCGCCTCATCGAATGGCCGGGTATCGCCCGCACCCTGCCCGGCATCATGGGCCTCGTCTTCATGCTCTGCATCACTTCCTTCACCATCGTCCTGACGCTGGGCGGCGGTCCGCGCGCCACGACGCTGGAGGTGGCGATCTACCAGGCCCTTCATTATGATTTCGATATCGGCCGGGCCGTCGCCCTGACCCTCACCCAGCTGGCGCTGACGCTCACCATTCTCCTGCTTTTCCGGCTGACCGGCAGGCCGACCGAGGAAGGCTTCTCGCTCGCCGTCAGGACGCGCCGATATGAGAAATTCGGCGTGGGCGAGAGGTTCGCCGATCTCAGCCTGATCCTGCTCGCCTTCCTTTTCGTCGTCCTGCCGATCGCCGGCATGGTCGTTTCCGGGCTTGCCGCCGATCTCGGCCGGCTGTTGAGCGAACGGACCGTCTGGCGCGCGATCGCCACCAGCCTCATCCTCGGCTCGGTGGCGGCATTTTTCGCCGTTCTCCTTTCGCTCGCCCTCGTCGCCGCACGGGAGGCGGTGGCGAGCGGCAGGAAGGCGGACGGCAGGCAATCTCTCTTCGAACGCGGGCTCGACACCGGCGCCAGCCTCATTCTCGTCGTGCCGCCGATCATCATCGGCGCCGGCTGGTTCATCCTGCTGCGCCATTTCGCCGATCCCTTCGATTTCGCGCCCTGGATGGTGATATCCGTCAATGCCGCCATGGCCATGCCCTTTGCGGTTCGGCTCCTGCGCCCGACATGGGATACGGCGAGCGCGAGGCACAACAGGCTGTGCGCTCAGCTTGGCATCTCTGGCTGGACGCGCCTTGCGCTCATCGACTGGCCGGTGCTGCGCCGCCCCATCGGCGTGGCCTTCGCCTTCGCCATGGCCCTGTCGCTGGGCGACCTCGGCACCATCGCGCTTTTCGGCAGCGACGCGGTGCAAACTCTGCCCTATCTCCTGTTGCAGCGCATGGGCAGCTATCGCACATTGGATGCGGCGGGGCTGGCGCTGATTCTGGGGGTTCTGAGCCTTGGACTGATGATGCTGGCCGACCGCGGATCGCAGCCCATCGCACGCGAAGAAAGCACGCCATGACCGGCACGACAGGAGGAGCGGAAGTCGCGCTCGAGCAGGTCCGCTTCAGCTATGGCGACATGCGGATGGATTTCGACCTCACGGTTCCCGCCTCGCAGATCGCCGCCATCATCGGCCCCAGCGGCTCCGGCAAGTCGACGCTTCTCAACCTGATCGCCGGCTTCGAAACGCCGCAATCCGGCAGGGTCCTCATCGGCGGCCAGGATGTCACCCGCGCCGCGCCGGCAGAGCGGCCGGTCTCGATGGTATTTCAGGAAAACAATCTCTTTGCCCATCTCGATGTCGAGGCGAATGTCGGGCTGGGCCGCTCGCCGAAACTGAAGCTGGCGGCTGCCGATCGCGCCGCGGTGGCAAGCGCCATCGCCCGTGTCGGCCTCGCGGGCAAGGAAAAGCGCAAGCCCGAGGCGCTCTCCGGCGGGGAAAGGCAGCGTGTGGCGATAGCCCGCGCGCTGGTTCGCAGCCGCCCCGTCCTGCTGCTCGACGAGGCCTTCGCCTCGCTCGGACCGGCACTGCGCAACCAGATGCTCGATCTCGTGAAGGCGCTGCACGCGGAAACGGCGATGACAGTGCTCATGGTCACCCATCATCCGGAAGACGCGCTGCATCTCGATAGCCTGCTGTTCTTCCTGGAAAATGGCAGGATTGCCGCGAGCGGCAGCGCAAGGGAACTCCTGTCGGACGCCGGGCCGGAAGCGCTGAAACGTTATATGGGAACCACCGCATAATTTGAAAAGCGAATGAACTCTCGCGAACAGAATGCGTTTTCCTGGGCGGATATGCGGCAGATTTGACATATTTTGCCCCCAATCGGCGGCAAGAAGCTGCATCGGCCATCAACTGCTCTTGTGCGCTGCACGCTCTCTGCTAGCGTGAAGCTGACAAAAGCGGCCTACGAGGAATCACGGCGAGGACACGATTCTGAATTCGCAGTCGGAACGAGCATGCGCAATGTTGCGCCACATGAAACGATTGCCTCAGCCTGGAATGACCCTTCCGGGCATGCTCCTGCTCGTCCTCCTGTCCGGCTGTCAGGCGCTCGACCTCAGCAAGCAGGAAGCTGCGCTCGGCCCCTCTGCCAATCCCGTCACCGTCGATAATGTCACCCGCAACGATCGGCTGGCCAAGCTCGGTGCCGAGCAGCATCCGCGCATCCTCGCCACCTATGGCGGCGAGTACAAAGATCCCAAGCTCGAGCGCATGGTCGCCAAGATCGTCGGCAATCTGACGCTTGTTTCGGAAAACCCGAACCAGACCTACCGCATCACCATCCTCGACTCGCCCAATATCAACGCCTTCGCTTTGCCTGGCGGCTATGTCTATGTCACGCGCGGGCTTCTCGGCCTTGCCAATGATTCCGCGGAGGTCGCGGCCGTCATCGCCCACGAGATGGCGCACGTCACCGCCAATCATGGTATCCAGCGCCAGCAATGGGAAGCCGAAGCCGCCATTGCCGGGCGGGTGGTCTCCGAAGTGCTGCATGACGACGTCGCGGGGCGCGAGGCGCTCCTGCGCGGCAAATTGCGGCTTGCGCAATTCTCGCGCAACCAGGAACTCCAGGCCGATGCCGTCGGCATCAAGATGATCGGCGAGGCCGGCTACGATCCCTTCGCCTCGGCCCGCTTCCTGCAATCCATGGAAGCATATCAGAGCTTCCGCTCCGTCTCGGGCGCCACCGATGCGAGCCTCGACTTCCTGGCGACTCATCCGGCGACGCCGCAGCGCATCGAGCTTGCCATGGGGCACGCGCGCAGGATCGGCGCGCCCGGCGTCGGCACGACGGACCGCGATTCCTTTCTCAACGGTATCGACGGCATCCTCTATGGCGACACGCCCGACGAGGGTTATGTGCGCGGCCGCACCTTCCTCCATCCCAAGCTCGGCGTGACCTTCACCGTGCCGTCCGGCTTCGATATCGACAATTCGGCCAATGCGGTTATGGCCACCGGGCCGAACGAGGTCGCGATCAGGTTCGACGGGGCGCAGCTCGCCCAGGGATCGAGCCTCACCGATTACATCAAGAGCGGATGGGTCTCGGGGCTTGACGAGTCGACGGTCCGGGCGACGACGCTCAACGGCATGCCCGCGGCAACGGCCCGCGCCAGCGCCGATCGCTGGCAGTTCGACATCGTGGTCGTGAGCGCCGGCGAAAAGGTCTACCGCTTCCTGACCGCCGCGCCAAAGGGAAGCGCGGCGCTCCTGCCGACTTCGCAGGCCGTCACCCGCAGCTTCAGGATCCTCTCGCCCGCCGAACAGGCGACGATCAAGCCGCTGCGCATTCGTGTGGTGACGGTGAAGCCGGGAGAAACCATCGGCACGCTCGCGGCAAGGATGCAGGGCACCGACCGCAAGCTCGACCTCTTCCGCCTGCTCAATGCCATTCCTCCGGGCGGAACGATTTCCGTCGGCGGCCGGGTGAAGATAATCAGTGAGTAGTGAGATGGGGAATAGGCAATAGCAAGCCTGCTATCCCGCCACTTTCCACTGTTCCCTACTCACTATTCCCTCTCTTTTACGCCTGATAGGCGGAAAGCTCGTGCTTGCTCAGGAGGGCGGCCTTCAGTTTCTCCAGCGCCCGGTTTTCGATCTGGCGCACGCGCTCCTTGGATATGCCGAGGCGCTGGCCCAGCGCCTCCAGCGTAGCGCCCTCATCGTCAAGGCGGCGTTCGCGGATGATGTGCAGCTCACGCTCGTTGAGCACGGTGAGCGCCTGCATCAGCCACGACGACCGGCGCTCCGAGTCGATCGCGCCTTCGACGATTTCATCCTGCAGCGGATTGTCGTCGACGAGGAAATCCATCCGGTCGGCATTGCCGCTCTCGTCACTCGAAATCGGCGTGCTGAGCGAGCTGTCGGGCCCTGAAAGGCGGAAATCCATCAATTCCACATCGGCCGCCGGCACGCCGAGACGGATGGAGATCCGGCGATAGATATCGTCCTGCGACAGGGCTTCGTCTCCCTGCACGAGCCGCGCGCGCAACCTGCGCAGATTGAAGAAGAGCGCCTTCTGTGTCGAACTGGTGCCGCCGCGCACGATGGACCAGTTACGCAGGATATAGTCCTGCATCGAAGCCCGTATCCACCAGGTCGCATAGGTGGAGAAGCGCACTTCGCGTTCGGGCTCGAAGCGGACCGCCGCCTCCAGCAGGCCGACATGGCCTTCCTGGATGAGATCGCTCATCGGCAGATCGAACTTGCGGAATCTTGCCGCCATCGCGATCACCAGCCGCATATGCGCCGAGGTCATGCGATGCAGCGCCTCCTGGTCCCGCTCGTCCCGCCAGCGTATCGCCAGTTCCCGCTCCTCCTCGCGCTCCAGGTAAGGGGCGCTCATGGCGCTTCGTATCATCGACTGGCTGAGGGAGGTCGACGCGGAAGACGGTCGTCCAAGCGATGATTGGGAGGCGGGGGAGCGGCTTTCGGCGATCTGCTTCATATCGTTCTCCTGGATCTGGCCGGCCGCGGCCATGGAGATTTCGGTCAAAAAAAGAAGCGGCCAAGGAACTCTGGCCATCGTGCAAACGCACGAAAGCCCCCCGCGGTTCCGCAATTCCGGGCGATTCACCCACCCGGGAGGAATTCCCGCTTTTCCGCACCCGAAGGTGAGCCGGAACATGCGGGCGCAAAAACAAAAAGCCCGGCGGATGCCGGGCTTTTTAAGACAACGCGAGAAAAGGCGCTGTTATGCTGCTTCCGCCTCGTCTTCCTCGATCTCGGCTTCGGTCTTGGCGCCGCGCTTCGGCCCCTTGGCGAGATTGACCTCGATCAGGCGGACGGCTTCCGTTTCCGACATCTTGTTGACGGCAGCGATTTCACGCGCCATGCGATCAAGTGCCGCTTCGTAAAGCTGGCGCTCGGAATAGGACTGCTCGGGCTGATTGTCGGCGCGGTAGAGATCGCGCACCACTTCCGAAATGGCGATGAGATCACCGGAATTGATCTTCGCATCATATTCCTGCGCGCGACGCGACCACATGGTGCGCTTGATGCGGGCACGGCCCTGCACGACCTTCAGCGCGCGATCGACATAATCCGTCTCGGACAGCTTGCGCATGCCGATGGAGGATGCCTTGGCAACCGGCACCTTGAGGCGCATCTTGTCTTTCTGGAAGTCGATTACGAAAAGTTCAAGCTTGTGACCGGCCACTTCCTGCTCTTCGATAGCCACGATCTGGCCGACGCCGTGCGCGGGGTAAACGATATATTCGCTCGTCTTGAAACCCTGCCGCGTCGCGGGCTTTTTCTGCTGGGATGTCATACGCTTCATTACTCCCTGTTGTGCCCGGCGACCCCGCCGGTTAACACATGGTAAGCCGGCGGCCCGAGGATGCGGGACAGCCGGTCTGCCGACACTTTCCTGAAAAGCGAAAATCACACAGCACAAACATCATCTTTCCCGGAGAAGGACGGAAATCACAGCGAACACCAGTCGCACATTTCCGCCCGGTACTGTTGAGGTCCGGGAAAAGGTAAACAGCCTTTCGGTGATTAACGCATCTGCGCCACGAGTTGACGTCCAGTCATCGACATTATGAACGTATCCTTACCACAAAAAGCTGAAAGAATCAACAATTTGCCGCAAGTGCTAAAAATGAGCCGGCAAGAGAGGCTTTTTGCAAGCCTTTACATCAACCCGCAATTTCGAGGGAGGGCCGTGGCGATCAGTCGCCTTCCCCCGGCTCCGTTGAGAAATACTTCTCGAACTTGTTCGGGACGCCGTCCATTTCCTTGGCTTCAGGAAGTTCTTCCTTCTTTGCCGTCAGGTTTGGCCACTTGCTGGCATATTCCGCATTGATTTCCAGCCATTTATCAAGACCGGGCTCGGTATCCGGCTTGATGGCCTCGGCCGGGCATTCCGGCTCGCAGACGCCGCAATCGATGCACTCGTCGGGATTGATGACGAGCATGTTTTCGCCTTCATAGAAGCAGTCGACCGGACAGACCTCAACGCAATCCGTATATTTGCAACGGATGCAATTGTCGGTCACGACATAGGTCATTGTCGAACTCCCTGAGGCGTCTTTTCAAGAATATAGGGCGTGAGGTAGCGATTTTGGAGCCGGCTGGCAAGAGGACAGCACCCTCCCGGCGACGCTTCACCGCAGAACGCGAAACCATCCCTGCCATAGTCCCGAAACGTGGAATATTTTACTAGCCCGCCGGCCGGAAAGCCTGAAACGCCCTTCGAAAGGCATGATGCCCATTCAATGGCTTACCCGTTCGGCATGCGTCTTAACGACGCATGACGGGCCGAAACCGATCTATTCGGGATCACCCCAGTCACGAAGGCGGTCCACCTGCCGGCGTTCCCGCTTGGTCGGGCGGCCGCTGCCCGAGTCGCGCATCGGCGGCAATTCCGCCCCCCTCGCCTGCCCGCTCTCTCCAGGGGAAGGCTGCGGCGAAACATCTTCATAGAGGAGCCGCGCCTCCTCCGCCGGGCCACGCCGGTGCCCCGTCGCCAGAACCCTGTAGACCAGGATCCGCCGGTCGAGCGTGACGGTCAGCACGTCGCCGACCTTCACGGGATGGGAGGCCTGGTCCACCTTGTCGCGGTTGACGCGCACGCGCCCGCCTGTGGCGAGCTTGGCCGCCAGGGACCGGGATTTGACGACGCGCGCGAAGAACAGCCATTTGTCGATGCGCTGTCTGTCGCTCGCCGTCATCACCTTACTTCTTCAGCTGTTCCCTGAGCGCCGCCAGCTTGGCAAAGGGTGAATCGGGATCGATCTTCACCGGACGCTCCTGCCGCTCGTGATGCTTGCCGCCATCACGATGCGGCTGGTGTCCCTTCGCGCCCTTGCGCGCTTCGCGATTCTCATGCCTGACATCGCCCGGCTGGCCTTTGTGGAAGCGCTTGCCATCCTTGCCGCCCTGGCCCTGCCTGCCACGGAAATTGTCGCGACGCTCGCCCTGCTCACCGGCTGGCTCCGCAACCTGCCCGCTATTGCCGCGATGCCGGTTGCGCGGCTGATCGGGCCGGCGGCCGCGTCCCTCGAAGCGGCCCTGCCGCCACAACAGCACGGGCTTTACCTCCTCCGCCGGAGTATCGGCCGTGGCGACGGCCTCGGGCTTCGCTTCCGCAGCCGCTTCCACCACAGGCGCTGGCGCTTCGGTCTTTTCCTCCACCGCAACGGGCCAATCGCCCACCGGTTCCGCTGGCGGCACGGCGGACGTTTCCGCCCCGGTGGCGGGAACGGCAGCAACCGCTGCATTGGCGTTTGCTTCGGCTGCCACGGCATCGAGCTCGGCGAGCTTCGCCGTGACGCTCGCCGCCTCCACCGCCTCATGGCGATAGCCGAGATTGCGCAGCACCTCCTCCATGTCGTCGGCGGTCGCGCCGAGGATCGACATCATGGCCGGGGTGACGATGAAGCGGCTGCCGTCATAGGCGCCGTCCGGTCGCGCGCCGGAGCCCGGCCGCCAGGCGAGCGCCGGGCGGATGAGATCGGCCAGCCGCTCCAGAATGTCGATGCGCACGGCGCGCCGGCCAAGGATGCGGAAGCCGGCCAGCTTGTAGAAAGCGGGATCGAAGGACGGATCGGTGACGACCGATGTGCGGCCCGCAGCCAGCACATTGACGACATCGCCATAGCCCGGGCGCTCACGCGCATCTTCCTTCAGCGCCCAGAGAAGCGTGATCAGCCCCGCGGGCGCGGGTTTCAGCAGCGCCGGTACGAAAACATGATAGGCGCCGAAGCGCACGCCGAGGCGGCGCAGCGCGGCACGCGAATCCTGGTCGAGCCCGCGCACCTCCTCCGCCACGTCGCGGCGCTGCAGGATGCCGAGGTTCTCGACGATCCGGAAGGCGAGCCCGCGCGTCATGCCGGTCAGCGCATCGGCATTGGCAAGATCGAAAAGCGGCTTCAGGACCGTCTCGAGATGATGGGCCACGAAGCGGTCGATGCGGGCGGCAACCTTGTCGCGCGCCGGCCCGGTCAGCTGCTCGTCGGCCAGAAGGACTGCGCGCGGCTTCAGCGGATCCTCGCTGGCGACCAGCGTGGCAACGGGCGCACCGATCCAGCGCACCACGCCATCCGACGCAATCGCGAAATCGCCATTGGCCGAAGCGGCGAACCGTTCGGCCCGGCGTTCGAACTCGGCGGCAAGCGCCTTCTGGGCGGCTCCCTTCAGCGCCTTGGCGTCAGACCCTTCGGCCTGCGTGTCGGCGGTAAAACGGAACCCTTCCAATTGGCCGACATGATGACCTTCGACGAGGACGTCACCTGACGGGTTGATCTCGGCTTCAAGCATGGCATTCTCTCTTAGACGCTTCATGAGCACGCTTGTCCTGCGGTCTACAAAGCGTTTCGTCAACCGTTCATGCAGCGCATCGGACAGTCTGTCCTCTATTTCGCGCGTCTTTTCCTGCCAATGTGTCGGATCGGCAAGCCATCCGGGCCTGTGCGACACGAAAGTCCAGGTGCGGATCTGGGCGATGCGGTGCGACAGCGTATCGATATCGCCGTCCGTCCGGTCGGCCAGACGCACCTGGTCGCTCATGTAATCCTCGTCCACATGCCCCCTGCGGACAAGGTCATTATAGATCGCGGCGATGATGTCGGCATGCTGCGCCGGCGCGATCTTGCGATAATCAGGCAGGGCGCAGGTGTCCCAGAGCTTTTCGACCCGCACCGGCGTATCCGCCAGCCTTGCGATATCGGCATCGCGCGACAGATGTTCGAGCGCCTGGCTGTCGACGGCTGGTAATGCGCGCACCAGCCCTTCCACCGGCGCCGGCGCGTCGATCGAACGGCGCAGCGCCTCGATGGAAGAGAAGTCGAACCGCGCCGTGCGCCATTGCAGCACCTTGACCGGATCGAAGGCATGCGCCTCGATTTTCTCCACCAGCTCGTTATCGAGCGGGTCGACCTGGCCCGTGACGCCGAACGTGCCGTCGCGCAGGTGCCGCCCGGCGCGACCGGCGATCTGCCCCAGTTCCGCCGCCGTCAGGTCGCGGAACTGGTAGCCGTCGAACTTGCGGTTCTGGGCGAAGGCGACATGGTCCACATCGAGATTGAGGCCCATGCCGATGGCATCCGTCGCCACCAGGAAATCCACGTCGCCCGATTGATAGAGCTCGACCTGCGCGTTGCGCGTGCGCGGGGAAAGCGCGCCCATGACGACCGCGGCGCCCCCGCGCTGGCGGCGGATCAATTCGGCGATGGCATAGACCTCGTCGGCGGCGAAGGCGACGATGGCCGAGCGGCGCGGCAGGCGGGTGATCTTCTTCGAGCCGGAATAGGCCAGATGCGAAAGGCGCGGCCGCGTGACGACGGAAACGCCGCGCAGGAGCTTTTCCAGAATGCCGCGCATCGTGGCGGCGCCCAGGAGAAGCGTCTCCTGCCGTCCGCGCAGATGCAGGATACGGTCGGTAAAGACATGGCCGCGCTCGAGATCGCCCGCGAGCTGCACCTCGTCGATGGCCACGAAGGCGACGTCGGTGAAACGCGGCATCGCCTCGACGGTGCAGACCGAGTAGCGCGCACCCGGCGGCACGATCTTCTCCTCGCCGGTGACCAGCGAGACATTGGCCGCCCCTACCCGCTCGACGATACGGCTGTAAACTTCACGCGCGAGCAGGCGCAGCGGCAGGCCGATCATGCCGCTCTCATGCGCCAGCATGCGCTCGATGGCGAGATGGGTCTTGCCGGTATTGGTCGGCCCCAGCACTGCGGTCACATCGCGGCCGGAGAGCACCAGGGGCAGGTCGTTGGCGGGCTGATGGTTCATCGTTTATACGGTCGGGTTCCAGAAAGCTTGCGGTAACATTATCGGCCGCGCATCGAAACCGGAATGTCGACGGGGCTAAAGCTTTCACCTGTTAAGAAACGGAACGTGAACGGAACGAATCGGCTACGAATCGCTGACTCGCATCGATTCCCCCTTTGTTCACGGCGATATATGGTAGCAGCCCGATATCCTCCCACCACATGCTGAATCGATCGGGTGGACGCAGCACCATATGAGAACACGAGCGTTAACCTTTGCCGGAAGTCATGCAAGGACAAATTGTCCGTAGGATCGAGTTTTAAGAAAATCGCAATAATTCCTTATAGTTGATTAACCTTGCGGGGAGCTCTCGGGCAGCCTCGCATTAACTTTTCGATCAAAGGCGGAACGAATCGGCGACGAATCGCTTTTCTCACCCGTTTCCCGTTTTGTTCGCACCAGATATAGTGTTCCCGCGCCCGATATCTCCATAGGCGGGAAGAAATTTCCGATCTCCGATCCGGCTGGCCATGGACGGCATTAACCTTTTGTGCCGTTTCGGATCACAAGAGCCCGTCACCAGTTCAGACGATATATTGCCCGCCATTGGCGGTGATGGTGGAGCCGGTGATGAAGCCCGATTCATCCGAAGCGAGGAATACGGTAATCCGCGCGATCTCTTCCGGCTCACCCAGCCTGCCGACCGGGATCTGCGGCAGCACCCGTTCCTTCAGCACCGTTTCGTCCATGGCGCGGACCATTTCCGTCCCGATATAGCCAGGGCAGATGGCGTTGACGGTGATCCCCAGCCGTGCGCCCTCCTGGGCCAGCGCCTTGGTAAGGCCGATATCGCCGGCCTTGGCGGCCGAATAGTTCACCTGCCCCGCCTGTCCCTTCTGCCCGTTGATCGAGGAGATGTTGATGACGCGGCCGAACTTGCGTTCGCGCATTCCCGGCCATAGCGGATGCGTCATGTTGAAGACGCCGTTGAGATTGGTGTCGATCACCGCCTTCCACTGCTCCACCGTCATCTTGTGGAACATCGCGTCGCGGGTGATGCCTGCATTGTTGACCAGCACCTCGACGGGACCGAGATCGGCCTCGACACGGGCAATCCCCGCCACGCAGGCCTCGTAATCCGAGACATCCCAGCGATAGATCGGGATTCCGTTGTCGGCGCTGAAGCGCGCCGCCACCTCATCGCCGCCGCAATAATTGGCCGCGACCCGGTAGCCGGCCTTATTCAGGGCAATGGCGATGGCCGCGCCGATGCCGCGCGATCCGCCTGTAACCAGTGCGACCCTTCCCATTTCCCCTTCCTTATCGTCTCCGACCGTCGTTCGCAGCCGGTTTATCTGGAATTCGTTACAGGCGTTCGACGCAAAGCGCGACCCCCATTCCGCCGCCGATGCACAGTGTCGCGAGACCTTTCCTGGCTTCCCGCCGTTTCAATTCGTAGAGCAGCGTATTGAGGATGCGGGCGCCGGATGCGCCGATCGGATGACCGATGGCGATGGCGCCGCCATTGACGTTGACGATCTCGGGATCGAGGCCGAGGTCGCGCACGACGGCGCAGGATTGCGCTGCGAAAGCCTCATTGGCTTCCACGAGATCGAGATCGCCGATGATCCAGCCTGCTTTTTCCAGGGCTTTCCTCGTCGCGGGGATGGGGCCGGTGCCCATGATCGAGGGATCGACACCCGCCGTCGCCCAGGAAACGATGCGCGCCAGCGGCTCGATCCCGCGCCGCTCCGCCTCTGTCTCGCTCAAAAGCACCACGGCGGCGGCGCCATCATTGATGCCAGAGGCATTGCCCGCGGTCACCGTGCCCTCCTTGTCGAAGGCCGGCCTCAGCCTGGCCATTGCATCGAGCGTCGCGCCATGGCGGATGAACTCGTCCTCGGAGACGACGATATCGCCCTTGCGCGTCTTCACCGTGACGGGAATGATCTCGTCCTTGAAGCGCCCGGCCTTCTGCGCGGCTTCCGCCTTGTTCTGCGACGAAACGGCGAATTTGTCCTGCTCCTCGCGGGTGAGCTGCCATTGCCGGGCGATGTTTTCCGCAGTGATGCCCATGTGATAGCCGTAGAAGGCGTCGGTCAGCCCGTCCTTGATCATCGTGTCGATCATCTTGAAATCGCCCATCTTCACGCCGCCGCGCAGATGCGCGCAATGCGGCGCCATGGACATGGATTCCTGTCCCCCGGCCACGATCACATCCGCGTCGCCCGTCGCGATCTGCTGCATGCCGATGGCGACGGCGCGCAGGCCAGAGCCGCAGAGCTGGTTCAGGCACCAGGCGGTGGTTTCCTTCGAAAGCCCCGCCGCCATCGCCGCCTGCCGCGCCGGGTTCTGCCCCTCGCCGGCCGTCAGCACCTGGCCCAGCACCACCTCGTCGACCTCCGCCGCCTCGATGCCGGCGCGCGACAGCGCCTCGCGGATCGCAGCCGCTCCCAGCTCATGCGCAGGAATATTGGCAAAGGCGCCGTTGAACGAGCCCACGGGCGTGCGCGCCGCGCTGGCGATGACGATGCTGCCGTTCCCTGACGAATGGGGCATGGGATATCCTCCTTGGGGTGCCGGTATACCTGTCTCTGGTCGCTCCGGATTTAAAATGGAACGAGAAAAGCCGGCTTGGCAAGGGCACTGCACAATGAACGCGCCTTTGCATTGCACAAAACGCTTTGAAATGTGCCGATTTTGGGCCTATCCTTCGAATGGGAGATACAACCAACAATAAGAATTCGGATCGGGAGGCGATCGTGGCATCGAAGTCGGACCATACCATTATCAAGAAATACGCCAATCGCCGGCTCTACAACACCGGTACGAGCACCTATGTCACGCTCGAGGATCTGGCTGGAATGGTCAAGAAGGGCGAGGAGTTCAGCGTCCAGGATGCCAAGACGGGCGAGGATATCACCCATAGCGTGCTGACGCAGATCATCTTCGAGCTGGAGAACAAGGACGGCCAGAACATGCTGCCGATCCCGTTCCTGCGCCAGCTGATCGCCTTTTACGGCGACCAGATGCAGATGATCGTGCCGAGCTATCTCGAACAGACGATGGCGGCCTTCACGCGGGAGCAGGAGCGGATGCGCGAGCAGCTCGCCGCCGCTTTCGGCAAGTCGCCGGCCGAGCTGATGCGGATGGATTTCCCCGTCAAGCTGATCGAGGAGCAGGTGCGCCGCAATACCGAGATGTTCAACCAGGCGATGCGCATGTTCACGCCCTTCCCGCTTGGCGGCGCGGCGAACGGCAAGGCGGAGGAAGCCGCAAAAGGCGATGCCGAAGCCGCAAAGCCGCAGTCGAGCGACGATCTGCGCGAGTTGAAGGAGCAGATTGCCGCAATGCAGCGCAAGATCGACCAATTGGCCAAATAACGCGGCCCCAAGGCGCCGGCGCGCCGGGGACAAACAGTTTTTCCTGGAGATTACCGGATTTTGCCGTGCATTCGCACGCGTCTGCGCTAAAAAGGCGACGGTGCAATTTCATGCAATTTTCAGGAGAATTCCATGGCCCGGCTGACACTCAACAAGGCGAACCAGATCATCAAGGGCGCATTTGCCAAGGCGGATGAGATGGGGCTGAAGCCGCTCGCGGTCGCGATCTTCGATGCCGGCGGCAATCTGAAGGCCTTCCAGCGGCAGGACGGAACCTCGATCCTGCGTTTCGAGATCGCTTCGGGCAAGGCTTTCGGCGCTCTCGCCGTGGGGGCCGGCTCGCGCTGGCTTCACAACCAGGCGAAGGATCGCCCGCATTTCCTCGAAGGCCTTTCCGGCGTTTCCGGCGGCCGCGTCGTGCCGGTGCCGGGCGGCGTCCTCATCAAGGATGCCAAGGGCGAAATCCTGGGCGCGGTCGGCATTTCCGGCGATACATCAGACAATGACGAAGCAGCAGCCATTGCCGGCATCGAGGCAGCGGGCTTTGCCGCCGACGCTGGCTGAATGCGAGGCTCTGTTTTCAGCGATATGGATGCTGCACCGTTGAGGCATGGATCCCAGTGACAAGCACTGGATGACAGAGCGGAGGTGCTTTCGCCCTGATGAAACCCCTCATGTGGTGGAAACGTCCGGAACCATTCGAGGATCCGGAGACGCTGGAGTTTAGCTGTGACAGCCAACCCATCGTCATCCCAGTGCTTGTCACTGGGATCCAGGCCTCTACGATCCACAACTGCAACGGTTAGAAACGATTGCTCTCACATTCACGAATAGCCAAACGCAAAAAGACCGGCCAGAGAGCCGGTCTTTTCATTCCTTCACTCACCAGAACCGAAGCTCAGTCCTTCGGCGTGAGGACCTGGCGGCCGCGATACATGCCGGACTTCAGGTCGATATGGTGCGGGCGGCGCAGTTCGCCGGAGTTCTTGTCTTCGACATAGGTCGGCGCCTTCAGCGCATCGGCCGAACGGCGCATGCCGCGCTTCGACGGAGAGGTCTTTCGTTTAGGTACAGCCATGGATTCTGCTCCACTGATCAGTCAACAAAGGTCCGGCCCGGCTCCGGCGGAGCCTGTCACATCGGACAAAATTCCGGAAAGTTCGCGTGCCTATACACGCAACTTGCATGTTTGACCAGCGCAATCGGTATTTTTTTTGCACGTTGCCGGTTGAATTGCGCCGTTTTTATTGCAGGCAACCGACATAGGCGCCCGCCCGCCGCGCCCGCGCCTCGACGACACGGGCCACACGCTGCATGGCCCGGCTCGGCTTCGCCGGATTGCGCAGGATCGGGTTGGGCAGAGTCACCGCGAGATAGGCCGCCTGCCGCGCCGTAAGCTGCGAAGCCGAGCGGCCGAAATGATGCTGGGCGGCGGCTTCCGCGCCATAGATCCCCGGCCCCCACTCGGCAATGTTGAGATAAATCTCCATGATGCGCCATTTCGGCAGGATCAGATCGGCAGCCACCGCGAGCGGCAGCTCGATCGCCTTGCGGATGAAGGAGCGGCCGTTCCAGAGAAAGAGGTTCTTCACCGTCTGCATGGTGATGGTCGAGGCGCCGCGCACCCGTTCGCCATCGACCGCGTCGGTGATCACCGCGTTGAGCTGGCGCCAGTCGATGCCCGTATGGCTGCAGAACTGGCCGTCCTCCGACATCATTACCGAATTGACGAGAACGGGCGACATCTCTTCGATCGGCATCCAGCGCCGGTCATAGCCGTTGAGGGTCACCAGATCCTTCAGCATCAGCGTCGAGACGGGATGGACGAACGGAATGAGATAGACAAAGAGCAGGAAGACCGGCGTGGCGGCGAGGATGATGAGGACCCGCACGATATTACGCATAAGTCGCGAGTGAATCGGATCGGCCAGATACCCTCTGCCATCCCTGTTCCTGATCACAACTTTCGCCACGTGTTTTGCCCGCTTGCATATCGCCTCCGACATAGAACATTCCGGGCAAAGATTGAACCCGTTTACTTGGGATAAGCCCGCTTATCCCGGGAGATCGGCCAATTTTCGCCCGCTCCGCACGCCCGGATTGCCCGCCGCAAGACAGTTTCGTGAAAAAGCTCGATGCGTCATTACGGACCAGTTGACCGGCGCACGGCTTTCGTCCATGCCGGATTCATGGTGACCGATATTCTGCGCCCCGATTTCGAAACCGCCCTGGCGATGCGCGCCCGCTCAGTGGAAGCGGCGTTGGAGAAGCTCCTCGACGACCGCGTGCGCAATGGCGAGATCGTCCGGCCCGAGCGTCTCATGGCGGCGATGCGCCACGGCGTTCTCAACGGCGGCAAGCGGCTTCGTCCCTTCCTGGTGATGGAGAGCGCCGCCCTTTTCGCCGCCGACAAGGAGCCGGCGATGCGCGTCGCGGCGGCACTCGAATGCATCCATTGCTATTCGCTGGTGCATGACGACCTGCCGGCCATGGACAATGACGATGTCCGGCGCGGCCAGCCGACCGTGCACAGGGCCTTCGACGAGGCAGCGGCCATTCTGGCGGGCGACAGCCTGCTCACCTATGCGTTCGAGATCGTCGCCAGCGACGAGACGGAGCTCCCGGCCTCGACACGCACGAAGCTCGTCGCCGCGCTCGCCCGCGCCGCCGGGCATGGCGGCATGGCGGGGGGACAGGTGCTCGATCTCGCGGCCGAAACCCGCAAGCCGGACGAGGCCGGCATCATCACCCTGCAGGCGATGAAGACGGGCGCGCTCATCCGCTTTGCCTGCGAGGCGGGTGCAATCATCGGCAACGCCACGCCGGAGGACCGCGAGCGGCTCGCCGAATATGGCGCGGCGATCGGCCTCGCCTTCCAGCTCGCCGACGACCTGCTCGACGTCACGTCAGACGCGGCGAGCATGGGCAAGGCGACGGGCAAGGATGCGGCGGCCGGCAAGGCGACGCTGGTCTCGCTGCATGGCGTGGAATGGACGAAGAAACAGCTGCAGGGCCTTGTCGAACAGGCCGAAATGCTGCTCGAGCCTTTCGGCGCCGATGCAGCGCTCCTGAAGCAGGCGGCGCGCTTCATCGCGGACAGGCAGAGCTAGGCATCATCTCTCCGCGCATCCGGTAAAGCAAGCTTATCGCTGCGCGCTCCGCGCTGCGGCGGCCTGAACCCGCAGATATTGATCTTCGTGTTCGACTCATGGATGTCTGGCTAAGCGCATAATTGGATGGGGGACGGTCATGAGATATGTGTTACGCAACGGTACGGTTGCAGTTGCGTTGACCCTTGCAGGATGTCAGACACCGGCTGGCAAACTTCAACAGGAAGCAGACGCTTCCCCTCAGCACCCTGCCATCAAGATTTTTGAAGACATCTGCCTCAACAATTATCCAAGCAATGAAGCTGGTATCAAAGCAACTGCCGCCAGATACGGCATCACCAACTTCGCAACCAAGCACGGGAAGGGAATGTTTGGGCCCTACCAGTACGAAAACGGCACAACAGCTGACCAATCGCTATCCGTTACCTATCACCAAGGCACGGTCAGCTGCATGGTCAAGTACAAAAATGGGAGCGGTGGAAAGGACAAAATACTGCCGCACATTCAACTTGGCAGAGCTGTTCAAAAGAAGTTCCCTAATGTGGACCCGACATCAAAAAGCATGACGACGATCCAGAATGGAAAAATCATTCAGTTCAACTACCATCATAGTGACGGTTATGACTACTTCCACATGGGTTAATATGGGGGGTAGACTGCCGAAGTAGGCTCAATCCGCCGAACCAGCAGCCAGAGGAGAGACGGCGTTGGGATGGAGACTCCACCGGCAAAGCCGGTAAGGGTGGGAGCACCCCACAACACTCATGCCTCTATCTTAACGTGAAACGCTCTAAGAACGCAGCGTTCCTGAAGCAGGCGGCGCGCTTCATCGCGGACAGGCAGAGCTGATTATGCATCCTCTTCCCGCACCTTGACGATGACCACATCGTCGGCGGAAAGCAGGCGCCCATCCTGCGCCCGCACATGAAGCGGCGCCACATCCATGCCCGTGAGACTGTCCACGAGACGGGAATGCGGCTCGTCGGGCGCGAAGAGGTGCCTCTCCCCCCACTGGCGTAAAGCGACGATCACCGCCAGCAGATCGCGTCCCTTGGGCGTGAGCCTGTATTCCTGATGCGCCCCGCCTTTCGGATCGGGCACGGCCTGCAGGATGCCCTCGCCCGTCAGCTTGCGCAGCCGGTCCGCCAGGATGTTGCGGGCGATGCCAAGATTTTTCTGAAAGGCGCTGAACCGCGTCACCCCGTCGAACGCCTCGCGCACGATCAGGAGCGACCACCAGTCGCCGATGACGTCCAGCGACCGCGCGCTCGGGCAATAATCCCCTTTCAGGCTCTTCTTGCGGACCATGTCGGCTCCATCCATTGCATGATGGTTGCAATATAAAACCTTTTCCGCTACAAGCAAAATGGTTTCATCTTAAAACCATTTGTAGGTGTCCATCATGTCTTCTTCATATGACGCGGCAGCAGCGCCTGCCGCGAACCCTGCCGCACGTCCATCGCTCTCTTCCGCCACGCTTCTGCTTTTCGCCCTAGCCAGCGGCCTTGCCGTGGCGAATGTCTATTTCGCCCATCCCCTGCTCGATGTGATGGCCGACGATCTCGGCCTGTCCCGCGCCACGGCGGGGCTGATCGTCGCCGCCAGCCAGGTGGGCTATGCGCTCGGCCTCATCTTCCTCGTGCCGCTCGGCGACCTCTTCGACCGGCGCAAGCTGATCGTCGGCCATTTCCTCCTGTCGGCCCTCGCCCTCATGTCCATCGGGTTCGCCGCCAATTCCGCCCTGCTGCTCGCCTCCATGGGTGCGATGGGCCTGCTTGCGGTCGTCACCCAGGCGCTTGTCGCCTATGCCGCGAACCTTGCCGAACCTGAGCGGCGCGGTCATGTGGTCGGCATCGTCACCAGCGGCATCGTGCTCGGCATATTGCTGGCCCGCGCCGTGGCGGGAGCGCTGACGGATGTGAGCGGCTGGCGCAGCGTCTATCTGAGTTCCGCCCTCCTCACCCTGCTGATCGGCCTTGCGCTCTGGCGCAGCCTGCCCCGCCAGCGCCGCGAACCTGCCGGCCTCTCCTATCCGGCGCTGATCCTGTCGCTCGCGACGCTTTTCCGGTCCGAGCCGGTGCTGCGCATCCGCGCCGTCATCGCAATGCTGATCTTCGCCGATATCACCACGTTGCTCGCGCCGCTGGTGATGCCGCTGAGCGCGCCGCCCTTCGAACTGAGCCATGCGGAAATCGGGCTATTCGGCCTTGCCGGAGCGGCAGGCGCGCTCGCCGCCTCGCGGGCCGGAAGAATTGCCGACCGCGGCCATGCCCAGCGCATGACGGGCATCGCGCTCCTGCTGATGCTTCTCGCCTGGGGACCGATCGCCCTGCTCGGGCACTCGCTCCTGTGGCTGATCGCCGGGGTGCTGATCATCGATTTCGGCTTGCAGGCGGTCCATGTCACCAATCAGGCGATGATCTATCGCGTCCGGCCCGACGCGCAGAACCGGCTCACCGCCGCCTATATGGTCTTCTATTCCATCGGCAGCGCCGGCGGCTCCGCCCTCTCCACCTGGGTCTACGCCCATGCGGGCTGGAATGGCGTCTGCCTGCTCGGCACAGGGATCAGCCTCGCCACGCTCGCCTTCTGGGCCGCCACCCTTCGGGCAACGCCGGAAGCCGCCACGCGGGCCCTGTAGCTCACACCGCCCGCCCCGCCGCCGCGACATAGGAGCGGCACATCATTGTGAGTTGCCGCTCCACATCTCCGCCGGCCATGGGCGGCAGGTCGCGTTCGTAGAACATCCGCACCGTCCCATGGATCGCCGCGAAGACCACCCGGGCGACCGCCTGCGGATCGGAGAACGCACAATCATTGGCGGTCGACAGCATCGCGGCAATCGCCCGCTCCGCCCGCCAGATCGCCTTGTCGACCAGTTCGCGGGCGTCGAGCTCGATCACGATGTAGTAAAGCGCGCGGGAAATCGCGGCCTCGTCCGCCTTCGCCTGCAGATAGGCCTGCACCACGCCTTCGATCATGTCTTCGGCCGCCCCGCCGCGCCGGGCCTCGCACGCCGCTTCGAGCCTGTCCATCAGCCGGTCGAGATAGCGCTCCAGCACGGCAAAAAGCAGCGCCTGCTTGTTGGGGAAGTACTGGTACAGCGTCCCCACCGATACGCCCGCCCGCTCGGCCACCCTGGTGGTGTTGAGCCGGGTCGATCCGGTGCTCAATAAAACCTGAAGGGTCGCCTCGAAAATGGCGTCCACGGTGACGGCGGAGCGCGCCTGACGCGGGCATTTGCGGGGGCTGAGCGCCACGCGGGGGCTGGTTTTCATATGCGAATCCCGAAGCTGCGGAAAGCTCCATATAGTCTGCGCATCCCTGCCGTTCCACCCGGGTGGGCGGTTAGTATGTGTATTCAAGGAGCAATATCATGGGTAAGCTGGACGGGAAAATCGCTGTCGTCACCGGCGGCAGCGCGGGCATGGGCTTTGCAACGGCGAAGCTGTTCGTCGAGGAAGGCGCCACCGTCATCATCACCGGCCGCGATCAGGCGGCGCTCGATGCCGCGGTGCTGAACATCGGGCGCAACGTCGAGGCCCTGCGCAGCGACATCGCGCGGATGGCGGATATCGAGGCGCTGCGTGCGCATGTCGAGACGCGCTATGGCCGCGTCGATATCCTCTTCGCCAATGCCGGCACAGGAAAGCCGCAGCCCTTCGAACGGACAACGGAAGAAGAGTTCGACCTCGTCGTCGATACCAATTTCAAGGGCACCTTCTTCACGGTGCAGAAGCTCGCTCCCCTGATGACGACAGGCGGGTCGGTGGTGCTGAACGGCTCCATGCAGAGCATCAAGGGTTTCCCCGGCTTCGCCGTCTATGCCGCAACCAAGGCCGCCATCCGCTCGCTGGCGCGAACGATGACGGCGGAACTCGCCGCGAAAGGCATCCGGGTGAACGCGATTGCGCCCGGTGTCATCGATACCGACCTCATCCGCAAGGTGGGGCTGAGCGAGGAGCAAATCGCCGCGTTCAACCAGCAGGCCCACGCACAAATCCCGCTCGCCCGCAGCGGCAGCGCGGAGGAGGTGGCGAAGGTGGTGCTGTTCCTCGCTTCGGACGAGGCGTCCTATGTGTCGGGAGTGGAGCTCACCATCGACGGGGGGTGGACGCAGGTATGAGTTAACCGGAAGCGCGGTGCGTGCGATACACCCCCCTCTGCCCTGCCGGGCATCTCCCCCTCAAGGGGGGAGATTGGCCTTCATCGGTCTCGGCTCTCAATCCTGCAACGTTTGCGATTGGCGAAAGCGGAACTGACAGCCAATCTCCCCCCTTGAGGGGGAGATGTCCGGCAGGACAGAGGGGGGTGTCTGGCGCTGACGGGAATAGTCTTCCCTCATCCCACCGACGCCTGCTTCTCCCGCCCCATCCCGAACCGGTTCTCGATATACTCCGCCACCATCTTCTGGAACTCCTGCGCGATACCGGGTCCGCGCAGGGTGGTGACCTTCTTGCCATCGACAAAGACCGGCGCGGAGGGCGTTTCGCCGGTGCCGGGGAGGGAGATGCCGATATCGGCGTGTTTGGATTCGCCCGGTCCGTTGACGATGCAGCCCATGACGGCCACCTGCAGCGCCTCGACCCCCGGATATTTCTCGCGCCACACCGGCATGTTGGCGCGGATGTCGTTCTGGATCGTTTGCGCCAGTTCCTGGAACACGGTCGAAGTGGTGCGTCCGCAGCCCGGACACGCCGCGACGATGGGCACGAACTGGCGGAAGCCCATGGTCTGCAAGAGTTCCTGCGCCACCTGCACCTCGCGCGTGCGGTCGCCGCCCGGCTCCGGCGTCAGCGAGATGCGGATCGTGTCGCCGATGCCCTGTTGCAGCAGGATGCCCATCGCGGCGGACGAGGCGACGATGCCCTTGGTGCCCATGCCGGCTTCGGTGAGGCCCAGATGCAGCGCATGGTCGGAGCGTTTTGCCAGTTCCGTATAGACGGCGATCAAATCCTGCACCTGGCTGACCTTGGCTGACAGGATGATCTTCGAGCGCGGCAGGCCGATTTCCTCCGCCAGCGTCGCCGAGATGAGCGCCGATTGCACGATGGCCTCGCGCATCACCTCCTGCGCCGTCAGCCGCGAGCCTTCAGCCTGGTTGCGGTCCATCAGCGTCGTCAGCAGTTCCTGGTCGAGCGAGCCCCAATTGACGCCGATGCGCACCGGCTTGTCATAGCGGATCGCCGTCTCGACGATATCGGCGAACTGCTTGTCCTTCTTGTCCTTGAAGCCGACATTGCCGGGGTTGATGCGGTATTTCGCCAGCGCCTCCGCGCAGGCCGGATGATCCGCGAGGAGCTTGTGGCCGATATAGTGGAAATCGCCGACCAGCGGCACGTCGTGCCCGAGCCGGTCCAGCCGCTCACGGATTTTCGGCACCGCCGCCGCCGCCTCGTCGCGATCCACAGTGATGCGCACGATCTCCGAGCCCGCGCGATGCAGCGCCGCCACTTGGGCCACCGTCGCGTCCACATCGGCGGTGTCCGTATTGGTCATAGACTGCACGACGACAGGCGCGCCGCCGCCGACCATCACGCCGCCGACATCGACGCCCACCGAAGTGCGGCGGTCGAAGGGATGGGAGAAATAGCTTGGTGTCTCAGTTGCCATTGTGCTGCATTCGTCGATGGGCATGCCTTGAGGTGGAGGAGACGAGGCGATCTGTCAACTCCCGGTCTAGCATCATCCCTTCATGGCGATTTTATAAACGAGCTTTAGCATCTTGCCGAGGAACCGTCACCCTCGCATTATGCACCGCAACATGACTGCCCGGTAGAGGTCGGAAACACGACCAGGCCGGGCGAAGGGAGGACGGCGACAAGATGACTGCACGCAAGACCGCCATTATCACAGGCTCCAATTCCGGCATCGGCCTCGGCATCGCGCATGCGCTGGCCGCCGGCGGCCACGATATTGTGATCAATTCCTTCACCGACCGGGACGAAGACCATGCCCTTGCCGAGCTGATCGGCAAGGAACATGGTGTCAAGGCCCTCTATGTCAAGGCCGACATGAGGAAGCCTGAGGAATGCCGTGCACTCGTCGCCAACGCCGCTTCCGCCTTCGGCACGGTCGATATCCTCGTCAACAATGCCGGCATCCAGCATGTCGCGCCCGTCGAGGAATTTCCGGCCGAGAAGTGGGATGCCATTATCGCCGTTAATCTTACCTCGGCCTTCCACACCGTCGCCGCCGCAGTCCCCCTGATGAGATCAGCCGGCTGGGGCCGTATCATCAATATCGCCTCGGCCCATGGCCTGCGAGCCTCGCCGTTCAAATCGGCCTATGTGGCGGCCAAGCACGGCATCGTCGGCTTCACCAAGGCGGTCGCGCTGGAACTGGCCGAACAGAGGATCACCAGCAACGCCATCTGCCCGGGCTATGTTCTGACGCCGCTCGTTGAAGCCCAGATCCCCGACCAGATGAAGACGCACAACATGGATCGGGAGACGGTGATCCGCGAGGTCATGCTGGACAAGCAGCCGACCAGGCAGTTCGTCACCACCGATCAGATCGGCGCGCTCGCGGCCTTCCTCTGCACCGACCACGCCGCGCAGATCAACGGCACGACGCTTTCGGTCGACGGCGGCTGGACCGCGGAGTAAGGGCGCAGTGCCTCACGCGTCCTGCGCGACCGCCTCCTCATGCGTGCCCGCATCGGCATAGCGCGCAAGGCCCGACAGCGCCAGAACGACGACCAGAAGCAGCGGCAGGGTGGCGAATACGGCCGAAAAGCCCGTATGCTCGGCAATGAAGCCGATCGTCGACGGCGCGAAAAGGATGCCGGAATAGCCGAGCGTGGTGGCGATCGACAGCCCGACGCCGGGCGCCAGTCCGGGCAGATTGCCGGCGATCGAGAAGGCGATGGGCACCATGTTGGAAATGCCGATCCCGCATAGCGCGAAGCCGAAAATGACCATGAACGGATCGGGCGCGAAGCTGGCGGCCAGCATGCCGATGATCGCCGTTACCGTGCAGAGCCGCAGCGTCAATACGGCGCCGAGCCTGTCGCGCACCAGGT
Source organism: Mesorhizobium sp. RMAD-H1 (assembly GCF_014191375.1). Lineage (GTDB taxonomy): Bacteria > Pseudomonadota > Alphaproteobacteria > Rhizobiales > Rhizobiaceae > Paramesorhizobium. Next base: position 160,208 of record NZ_JACHWN010000008.1, on the reverse strand, counting down.
CGCCCGCGAAACGCATCACGGCCATGGTCAGCGAGAAGGCGGCGAAGCCCAGGCCGGAGATGCTGGTCGTCGCTCCCAGATCCTGCATGAGATAGAGCGCGCTCCAGTCGAGCACCGCGCCCTCCGGCACCATGGAGAACAGCGCCATCAGCCCCACCAGCCAGGGCAGCGGCTTGAGCGGAAGGCGGAAACGCGTGGGCTGACCGGCATGGTGCACCGGGCGATCGGCATATGCGATGGGCCAGGCTATGGCCAGCATGATGACCGCCATCACGGTGGCGACCACCGCGTGAACCGTCGTGCCGAAATGCTCGATGAGATAGCCGCCGATGCCGGCGCCGATGAGCCCGCCTAAGCTCCAGAAGGCGTGGCAGGAGGACATGATGGCCCGGCGCATCTTCTGCTCCACCGCCACCGCATTGGCGTTCATGGCCACATCCATGCCACCGACGAAGCCGCCGAAGAGAAAGAGCGCCACCGCGGCGGCCGGCACGCTCTGCGTGAACGTCAGCGCCAGGATGGAGGGCAGCAGCAGGACCGCCGAGACCTTGGAGACCCAAGCCCCGCCGAACCGCCCGATCTGCATTCCGGCCACCGGCATCATGACCAGGGATCCGACGCCGAAGACCAGGATCATCAGCCCCAGCTCGCCCTTGCTCAGTTGCAGCCGCTCGGCGAATTCCGGGATTTTCGGCGCCCAGTTCCCCACCATGAAGCCGTTCATCAGGAAAAACAGCCATACCGCCAACCGCTCCTTCGGCAGGTAGCCGGACCGGCCCGCTTCGCCCCGGGCTGCATCCACGCGCATTTCCATTCTCATTTTCCTCCGGTTTAAACCTCAGCGGCCCCGACGATTTCGACGCCCAGCGCCTCGATATCTGCGAGCGTTTCCGCGGGCGCATCATGCTCGACGACGATCCTGCCGCATTCCACTACGGAGATCACATCATGTGGCGCGGCCGTGCCCAGTTTCTCGTTCATGGCCGTCGTCATGACTGAGCGGCTGCGCCGGGCGATCACGCGCTTGAACTCGGCATCCTCCAGATGGAAGGCGGTGATGCCGGCTTGCGCCTCGACCCCGCAGGCGCCTAGAACGCAAAGATCAGGCCGCAGCAGCGCCACGTCGCTGAGCGCCTTGCCGCCGATCGCTGCTCCAACCCGCCGGTCGACGGTGCCGCCGATCAGGATGAGATCGACGGCATCCATCAGAGTAGAAGCAATGAGCGGCGCGTTTGTTGCGACCGTAATGCCGGAAAGGGATGATATTTCCCGCGCTATGGCTAGATTTGTCGACGAGGCGTCGAGGAAGACAAGCATCCCCGGCTCGATGAACTGCGTGGCGGCGCGGGCAAGCGCGCGTTTGCGCTCCGGCTGCTCCGCTACCCGTTCCGTGAAGGGCGCGGTCGGCGGAACCGGCGCGAGCGCGCCGCCATAAACCCGCCGGCAAAGCCCCGCCGCCGCCATCTCCCTGAGATCGCGCCGGATCGTATCTTCCGATACCGCGAATTCCAGCGCCAGCTCGCCCGCCAGCACCTTGCCGGAGGCGGCGAGCTTCTCGGCGATTCGCGCCTGCCGCTCCTCGACCAGAAAATCGGACGCGCTCATGCCTGGCCTCCAATCGTGCACAATCGTGCATAAACATGCATCATCGATAGCGGCTTCCTCGGCGGTTGGCAAGCCACTCCGCGAGAAGAATTTGCGGGGATCATTTTTACCCGGGTATATTGATTCCGATTTCATCCGGGTATAAATGGTCATAAAGTTTGGAGACGACAATGCAGGAACCCGAAAACGCAACATGCACGGCGTTCGCCGGTGAAAGGCGTATAGCGTCCGGCTCGAGGCTGGACGTGGCACTGACACTGAAATGGGAAAACCGAAGCGAAAACGTGCTGGTATTTGATGACGCCACGGGTCGGCAGATCGATTTCGACCTTTCCGGCTCACCTGAAGACGTCACAACGCGGATCCTGGCCGCTGACTCACCGCGCACTCCAGGCCGGCCGAAGCTAGGCGTGGTGGCCCGTGAGGTGACGCTTCTGCCGCGCCATTGGGACTGGCTGAACGGGCAGTCCGGCGGTGCCTCCGCGGCGATACGCCGGCTGGTGGATGCGGCGCGCAACGCCGATGACGGGCGGGAACGCGCCCGTCGGGCGCAGGAGGCGGCCGATCGCTTCATGATGGCGATGCTCGGTGACCAGCCCGGCTATGAAGAGGCCGCGCGAGCGCTTTATGCGAGGGATGAAGCGCGGTTCCGTAGCCTCATCGCCAGTTGGCCAACCGACCTGAAGTCGCATGTGGAAAAATTGGCGGCGCCGGCCTTTGGATAAACGCCTCGAGTGGGTGAGGGTTTGCCCTCACCCATAGACGATCAGCAGGTCTTTCGCATCGATCTGGTCACCCGCGCGGACCAGCACCTCGGCGATCAAACCATCCCGCTCCGCATGGATTGCCGTTTCCATCTTCATGGCCTCGATGGAGACGAGCACGTCACCGGCCTTGACCGGCTGGCCGGCTGCGACGGCGACGGTCGAGATGATCCCCGGCATAGGCGCGCCCACCTGATTGTCGTTGCCGGCCTCCGCCTTGCGTCTTACGCCATTGCCGGTCGCGCCATGCGCCCGGTCCGGCACCTTGACGCGGCGCGGCTGGCCGTTCAATTCGAAGAAGACGGTGACCATGCCCTTTTCGTCCGTCTCGCCCATCGCCTGGTTGCGGATGACCAGCGTCTTGCCGCGTTCGAGATCGACGAAGACCTCGTCCTCCTGCTGGAGCCCGTAGAAATAGACCGGCGTCGGCAGGACGCTGGTCGGGCCGTAGGTTTCGCAGGCAATCGCGTAGTCGGTGAAGACCTTGGGATACATGAGATAGGAGGCGAACTCCTTGTCGCTGACCTTGCGCCCGAGCTTCTCCTCGATCTCCTTGCGTTCCTTGTCGAGGTCTGCGGGCGCGAGCAGCGAGCCTGGCCGCACGGTGAACGGCTTTTCGCCCTTCAGCACCTTTTTCTGCAAGGCTTCGGGCCACCCGGCAGGGGGCTGGCCCAGATCGCCGCGCATCATTGAGACGACCGAGTCCGGGAAGGCGATATCCTTCTCCGGGTTCTCCACATCGGCAACCGTCAGATCCTGGCTCACCATCATCAGCGCCATGTCGCCCACCACTTTGGAGGATGGCGTCACCTTGACGATATCGCCGAACATACGGTTGACGTCGGCATAGGCCTGCGCCACTTCGTGCCAGCGGGTCTCGAGCCCCAGCGAGCGCGCCTGCTCCTTTAAATTCGTGAACTGGCCGCCCGGCATTTCATGCAGGTAAACCTCTGAGGCGGGCCCCTTCAGATCGCTCTCGAAGGCGGCATATTGGGTGCGCACCGCCTCCCAATAGAAGGAAATCTTGCGTATCCATTCGGGATCGAGGCCCGGATCGCGGTCCGTGTCGCGCAGCGCCTCGACGATGGAGCCAAGGCAGGGCTGCGAGGTATTGCCGGACAGCGCATCCATCGCCGCATCGACCGCATCGACACCGGCCTCCACCGCCGCCAGCACCGTGGCGGCGGAAATGCCCGACGTGTCGTGGGTATGGAAATGGATCGGCAGATCGGTCGCCTCGCGCAACGCCTTGAACAGCACCTTCGCCGCCGCCGGCTTCAACAGCCCCGCCATGTCCTTGACCGCGATGATATGCGCGCCCGCCTTCTCGACATCTTGAGCGAGGTCGACATAATATTTCAGGTCATATTTCGGCCGGGCGGCGTTGAGGATGTCGCCGGTATAGCAGATCGCCGCCTCGCAGAGCTTGTTCTCCTCCAGCACCGCATCCATCGACACGCGCATATTCTCGACCCAGTTCAGGCTGTCGAACACGCGGAACAGGTCGATGCCGCCCTGCGCGGCCTGCCGGACGAAATATTTGACGACATTGTCGGGATAGCTCTTGTAGCCTACGCCGTTTGCCCCGCGCAGGAGCATCTGCAGCAGGATGTTGGGCGCCCCCTCGCGGATCAGCGCCAGCCGCTCCCACGGGTCCTCGGTCAGGAAGCGCATCGCCACGTCGAAGGTCGCCCCGCCCCAGCATTCGAGCGAAAAGAGGTTGGGCAGCGCGCGGGCATAGGTTCCGGCAATGCGGGCTATGTCATAGGTGCGCATCCGCGTGGCGAGCAGCGACTGGTGCCCGTCGCGCATCGTCGTGTCGGTGATGAGAACCCGCTTCTCGCCCCGCATCCATTCAGCGAATTGCTTCGGCCCCAACGCATCCAGCCGCTGCTTTGTCCCATCGGCAATCGTCCCCTCACCCGCATAGGGTACGCGCGGCAGGGCGGCGTCCGCCGGAGGCCGGGCGCGGCCCTTGGTCTCGGGATGGCCGTTGACGGTGACGTCAGCCAGATAGGTCAGAAGCTTGGTGGCGCGGTCCTGCCGCTTCACATGCTCGAAGAGTTCAGGCGTGTTGTCGATGAACTTCGTCGTATAGGTATTTTCGCGGAATTGCGGGTGGGTGATGATCGCTTCGAGAAAGGTCAAATTCGTCGCCACGCCGCGAATGCGGAACTCGCGCAGCGCCCGGTGCATCCGGTCGATGGTTTCCTCCGGCGTCGGCGCCCAGGCGGTGACTTTTTCGAGCAGCGGATCGTAGAAACGGGTGATCACCGCGCCCGAATAGGCGGTGCCGCCGTCGAGCCTGATGCCGAACCCCGTCGCGCCGCGATAGGCGGTGATGCGGCCATAATCCGGGATGAAGTTCTGCTCCGGGTCCTCGGTGGTGATGCGGCATTGCAGGGCATGGCCGTTGAGCCGGATGTCGTCTTGCGCCGGGACACCGGAAGCCGGACTGCCGATGGCCGCGCCTTCGAGGATGTGGATCTGGGCTTTCACAATGTCGATGCCCGTCACCTGTTCGGTCACGGTATGCTCGACCTGGATGCGCGGATTGACCTCGATGAAATAGAATTTGCCGGTATCGGCATCCATCAGGAACTCGACCGTTCCCGCGCCGATATAATCCGTCGCATGGGCGATCTTCAGGGCGTGACCGGCAAGCTCCTTGCGCTGCTCATCGGAGAGATAGGGCGCGGGCGCGCGCTCCACGACCTTCTGGTTGCGCCGCTGGATCGAGCAGTCGCGCTCGAAGAGATGCACGGCATTGCCATGGGTGTCACCAAGGATCTGCACTTCCACATGGCGGGCGCGCTCCACCAGCTTTTCGAGATAGACCTCGTCCTTGCCGAAAGCCGCCTTCGCCTCGCGCTTCGCCTCGGTCACCTCCTTGGCGAGGTCCGCCGCCGAGCGGATGACGCGCATGCCGCGCCCGCCGCCGCCCCAGGAAGCCTTGAGCATGACCGGATAGCCGATCTTCTCGGCCATGGCCTTGACCGTGTCCATGTCGTCAGGCAGCGGTTCGGTCGCCGGCACCACGGGAACGCCGATTTCGATCGCCAGATTGCGCGCCGCCACCTTGTTGCCCAGCCGCCGCATCGTCTCCGGCTTCGGCCCGATGAAGATGATGCCGTTTTCGGCGCAGGCCTCGGCAAATTCCGGGCTCTCCGACAACAGCCCGTAGCCCGGATGGATGGCATCCGCGCCGGAGAGTTTCGCAACGCGGATCACCTCGTCGATGGAGAGATAGCTTTCGATCGGCCCGAGATCGCGCGGCAGATGTGGACCGCGCCCGACCTGATAGCTCTCGTCGGCTTTGAAGCGGTGCAGCGCGAGCTTATCCTCTTCCGCCCAGATGGCGACCGTTTTCATGCCGAGCTCGTTGGCCGCGCGGAAGACGCGGATGGCGATTTCGGAGCGGTTGGCGACGAGGATTTTCTTGATCGGCAAGGCAGGTCTCCCAAACTGCGAGGACGGACAAATGGTCAAACGGTTTCCATCTGATGAAGCCGGTGCGCCGCCCCTGTTCTTATAGTTCGTTTCGGGCGGAAGCCGGTTCTCTCTGGACCCGTTTTTCAATGCTTACAGCGCAAAATGCTGCAGCGCAAACGGTGTGTTGCGGCGGAACGCAAAAACAAAAATGCCCGGCGCGAAGGCCGGGCATTTCACGGTCATGATCTCTTTCGAGACGGCTTACTCCTGGATGTAGGTGTACTTGCCGTCCTCGCCCTTCTGCCACTTGTACATGACATAGCCGGGGAGCTTCGGATCACCCTTCTCGTCGAAGGAGATATCGCCGAGGACCGTCTTGAACGGTCCCTTCTCCTTCATCGCGGTCGCCACTTCCTGCGGGTCGTTCGATCCGGCAGCCTGAGCAGCGGCGGCGATGGCCTGAACCGCGGCGTAGGAATAGAGCGTGTAGGCTTCCGGCTCGAAGCCGGCATCGCGGAACTTCTTCACGAGATCCGCATTGGCCGGATTGGTGCGCGGATCCGGACCGAAGGTGTTGAGCGTTCCGGCAACGGCGTCGCCGGCGATCGAGGCGAGCTCGTTGGAGACGATGCCGTCACCGGAAATGAACTGCACCTTCAGGCCCTGGTCGGCGAGCTGGCGCATGATCAGGCCGGCTTCGGTGTGCAGGCCGCCCCAGTAAAGGACGTTGACGCCACCCTGCTTCATCTTGGCGATGAGGGCGGAGAAATCCTTCTCGCCGACATTCACGCCTTCATACATCGCTTCCTTGATGCCGGCTTCGTTCAACGCCTTCTTGGTTTCATCGGCAAGACCCTGGCCATAGGGCGTCTTGTCGTGAATGACGGCGATCTTGGCGTCCTTGAAATGGTCGGCGATGTATTTGCCGGCGATGGTGCCCTGCTGGTCGTCACGGCCGCAGGTGCGGAACGTGTTCCACAGGCCGCGTTCGGTGAAGACGGGGTTGGTCGAGGCAGGCGTCACCTGGAGAATGCCGTTCTCGGCATAAACGTCGGAGGCCGGGATCGACACGCCGGAATTGAAATGACCGACGACGAACTTGACGCCATCGGCGGCGAACTTGTTGGCGACCGAGATGCCCTGCTTCGGATCGGAAACGTCATCGCCGATCGTGATGGCGATCTTCTCGCCATTGATGCCGCCGGCTTCGTTGATCACCTTGATCGCTTCCTCGGCGCCTCTCCTGATCTGGGCGCCGTAAACGGCATTGGGACCTGTGATCGGAGCGCCCACCCCGAACAGCACATCGGCCCAGGCGCTGCCGCTGAAGGCGAGCATGGCCGCCAGGGCAACGCCGGAAAACAGTGACTTTTTCATGCGAATAACTCCCATTTTTTTGGACCCCACGCGATGCGAGCCGCACCGCCTGTTCACACACTTGCCGATTTCCCGGCGCTTGTCACGCTGATTCACTTTGGCGCCAGCGCGATTGGTTAGATGAACCCGGTCAGGATGCCGGGTTACCTTTCTTTTCCTTCCACGAGAGCGGCGAAACCTTTTCGTAAAGCCAACTATACTGGCGCACCATCTGGTTGGTGCGCGTATAGCGGTACCCGAGCGTGCCGATGATCATCAGCACGATCGTGTCGACGATATAGTATTGCAGCGACAGCATGGTGCCGTCGAAAAGCGCATGGTGGATGAACCGCACGGCAATGCCGAGCGGGATCATATAGAGCAGAAAGGTGCCATAGCCGCGCCACGTCTGGGCGCAGGCCCGCCCCGTCATCCATGCCGCCCAGCCGCCAAGGCAGCATGTGACGAACAGGAAAAGCCAGAATGACGGTTCTTCGTAGAGAATGCCCTGCATAGCGATACCCTCTTAGTGCCGCCCGCCTTCGAGATAGGCGGCGCGCACTTCCGGATTGGCGAGAAGTTCTTTTCCGGAACCGCTCATGGTGATCGAACCGTTGACCATCACATATCCCCGGTCGGCCAGCTTCAGCGCGCCGAAGGCGTTCTGCTCGACGAGAAAGACGGTCAGCCCCTTGGTGCGGTTCAACTCCTTGATGGCCTCGAAGATCTGCTTGACGATCAGTGGCGCCAGCCCCAGCGAAGGCTCGTCGAGCAGCAAAAGCTTCGGCCGCGCCATCAGCGCCCGCGCGATCGCCAGCATCTGCTGCTCGCCGCCCGAGAGCGTGCCGCCGCGCTGGTTGATGCGCTCCTTCAGACGCGGGAACAGGTCGAAGATCATCCGCACGTCCTCGTCGAAGAACTTCAGATTGTCGAGGCTCGCCCCCATCTGAAGGTTTTCCATGACGCTCATGCGCGGAAAGATGCGGCGCCCCTCCGGTGACTGCGCGATGCGCAGGCGGGCGATCTCGTGCGGCGGCAATTGCGTGATGTCCTGCCCGTTGAAGACGATCCTGCCGTTGCGGGCGCGCGGATTGCCGCAGATCGTCATCATCAGGGTCGACTTGCCGGCGCCGTTCGCGCCGATAAGGGCAACGATCTCGCCTTCGTCGACCGTGATGTCCACCCCCTTGAGCGCCCGGATATTGCCGTAATAGGTCTCGACCTTCTCGACATTGAGAAGCGTATTCTTCGCCGACATCACTTGCTCCCCTCGGAAGGCTTTTTCGCACGGGTGGCAGATGCCGATTTCGCGGCGGGCTTCTTCCGCGCCGGCTTCGCCTTCGGCTCTTCCGCTTTTGCCGCGGCTTCCTCCTGGGCGATTTCGGTCACCGCTTCCTTGGCGAGCTGGGCAACGGCGACGTCTGCGGGATCGGCGACATGCGGCGCGTCCACCTCCTCGATCAGCTCGGCGATCTCCTCGTCCTCGACGCCGAGATAGGCCGCGATCACCTTGGGATCGTTGCGCACCTCTTCCGGCTTCCCGTCGGAGATCTTGGTGCCGTATTCGAGCACCACCACGTGGTCCGAGATCTCCATCACCACCGCCATGTCGTGCTCGATGAGCAGGATCGACGTGCCCGTTTCGCGGCGTATGTCGAGGAGCAGCTTGTTGAGCTGCGACGATTCCCGCGGGTTCAGACCGGCTGCGGGCTCATCGAGACAGAGCAGTTCCGGGTCCGTGCACATGGCGCGCGCGATCTCCAGGCGGCGCTGGTCGCCATAGGGCAGATCGCCCGCCGGATCGTCCGCCCGGTCGATCAGATTGATCTTCTCCAGCCAGTACCGCGCCTTTTCGGTCGATTCCGCCACCGCCCGCTTGTAGGCCGGCAGGCCGAACAGCCCGAGGATCGTATAGCCCGATGATTTCATCAGCGGGTTGTGCTGTGCGACCAGCAGGTTCTCCAGAACCGTCAGACCCGAAAACAGGCGGATGTTCTGGAAGGTTCGCGCCACCTTGGCCTTGTGGGTGATCTGGAAATCCGGCAGCCGTTCGAGAAGATATTTCTCGCCGGTTTTCCGGGTCAGGGTGAGCATCCCGCCCGTCGGCTTGTAGAAGCCCGTGATGCAGTTGAAAACGGTGGTCTTGCCGGCGCCGTTGGGGCCGATGATCGCGGTGATGTCGCCGCGCTTCGCCTCCAGGCTCAGATCATTGATGGCGATGAGGCCGCCGAATTTCATCGACAGGTGTTCGACCTTGAGAATTGGGTCCATTGCAGTTTCAGACATGGTTTGCACCGCCGACATCAGCCGTGTCCCTCCTTGGTGAAGGCCCCGGAGACCAGCTTGCGTTTGTGCAGGAATGCGCTTGGTTCACGGTTTCCGACGAAGCCGCGCGGCTTCCACACCATGACCACCACCATCGCCAGGCCAAAGATCAGCATGCGGTAGAGCTCCGGCGTGAAGCTGGGGCCGAATATGAGCTTGAGGAAGCCCATCTCGCGCAGGATTTCCGTTCCGCCGATCATCACCACCGCCGCGACGGCGATGCCGACGAGCGAGCCCATGCCGCCCAGGACGACAATGGCAAGGATGACGGCGGATTCCAGAAACACGAAGGATTCCGGGCTGACGAACCCCTGGCGAGCGGCGAAGAAGGAGCCGGCGAAACCGCCGAACATGGCGCCCGTGGCGAAGGCGGTCAGCTTGGTCGTCGTCGTGTTGATGCCGAGCGAGCGGCAGGCGATCTCGTCCTCGCGAAGCGCCTCCCAGGCGCGGCCGACCGGCATGCGCCGCAGGCGGATCGTCACCCACGCCGTCAGGAGCGCCAGGAACAGGATGAGATAATAGAGGAAGATCTTGTAATAGGCCGATGAAAGCGGCAGGCCGAATATGGCCGCGAAACCATCCTTGCCGGCCGTGAAGGGAATGCCGAACAGCGTCGCCTTGGCAATGCCCGAAATGCCGAAGGTGCCCTTGGTGACTTCCGTCCAGTTGATGAGGACGAGACGGATGATCTCGCCGAAGGCGAGCGTCACGATGGCGAGATAATCGCCGCGCAGGCGCAGGACCGGAAAACCCAGGATGACGCCCCATGTTGCGGCGAGAATACCCGCGATCGGCAGCAGCACCCAGAACGACAGGCCGTAATAGCTCGAAAGCAGCGCATAGGAGTAGGCGCCGACGGCATAGAAGGCGACATATCCCAGGTCCAGCAGCCCGGCGAGGCCGACGACGATATTGAGGCCCCAGGCGAGCATCACATAGATCAGGATCTGGACGCCGAAATTATCCACCCATTTCAGCGACCCCTGCAGGCCTATCGTGGAGACGATGAGAACGGGATAGACGAGCAGGAAGACGATGGCGAGCCGCGAGAAATTGCGCCGGAAGAAGGACGGCTCCGCCACCTCGCCCACCTTGGCGCTTTCCCTTGCCTTGAGACGGGCCGTCAGCCAGGGCGAAATGAAGGCCTTGAACAGGAAGCGCCCGACGGCGGCGATCGCCACCAGGCTGAACAGGAGCCCCCAGCGCTGGTCGAGGACGAGCTCGTTGCTGATGTTCTGGTCCGCGCGGAAGCCGACGATCAGCACGAACAGGAAGAAGGCGATGATGCCCGCTATGATGCCTTCGCGGATGGCCGAAGCAAAAGCGGAATCCGGACGGGGTTTGGAAAGCTCGGCCATGGTTACACCTTTTCGACTTCGGGACGGCCGAGAATGCCTGATGGCATGAAGATGAGCACGATCGCGAGGATCGAGAACGCCGCCACGTCCTTGTAGTCGATCGAGAAATAGGCCGACCACAGGGCTTCGATCAGGCCGATGAGCAGGCCGCCGACGACCGCCCCCGGCAGCGAGCCGATGCCGCCGAGCACCGCCGCGGTGAAGGCTTTGACGCCCGGGATGAACCCGTCGGAGAAGGAGATCACGCCGTAGAACATGAGATAGAGCGTGCCGGCAACGGCTGCGAGCGCGGCGCCCATGACGAAGGTGAGCGAGATGGTCCTGTCGACATTGATGCCGAGCAGCGCCGCCATCTTGCGGTCCTGCTCGCAGGCCCGCTGGGCGCGCCCGAGCGATGTCCGGTTGACCAGATACCAGAAGGCCGCCAGCAGAATGGCCGTCACCAGGATGATGACGATCTGCTTCAGCGAAATGGTGATATTGGTGCCGTAGATCGTATATCCGCTGTTGATCAGCGGCGGGATCGGCTTGTTGCGCGGACCCTGCGTGACCTGCACGAAGTTGGAAAGCGCGATCGACATGCCGATCGCGGTGATCAGCGGCGCCAGGCGGAACGATCCGCGCAGCGGGCGGTAGGCCACGCGCTCGATGGTCCAGCTCCACAGGCTGGTCAGGCACATGGCAACGACCATCATCAGGAACAGCGCCAGGACGACCGGCACACCGCCGATGAACGTCGTCAATATCAGGAAGACGATCAGCGCCATGAAGGCGCCGAGCATGAAAATGTCCCCATGCGCGAAATTGATCATGCCGATGATGCCATAGACCATCGTATAGCCGATCGCGATCAGACCGTAGATCGAGCCGAGCGTCAGCCCGTTGATCAACTGCTGGATAAAATATTCCATCGAAAAGCCACCCTTATTTCGGTCGGGACCATTATTTCCTGCCTTTTTAGGGCGGTTCCCTTGTTCCCCGATCCTTTTTACACCTAACCGCTGCAACGCGGAAAGCAACCGTTTTTATATCAGACGAAGGACTAATAAGCCGCCCTTCGCATTTATAGGTGTTTTCACTAAAGAGCTAGGGGGTTTCCGGTTCTTCCACTAATTACCCCCTTTCATACGAAATTTTCTCCTCTCATTGGCGGGCAACATTGTCGGGCGGAAGCCATGGAGGCTAGCCGATATGCGACATTGCTTCAGACGACGACGAAACCATGGGCGAATGGGTCGCGATCATCGATGAAGATCGTGTTATAGCCCGTCATCCGGGCCCATCCGGCGATGGAGGGAATGATCGCCGGGCGCCCGGCCACCTCGACCGCCTTTTCGACACGGCCATGGAAAAGCGAGCCGATGATCGACTCGTGCACAAAATCATCGCCCGGCTTCAACCTGCCCTTGCCGGCCAGCTGCGCCATGCGCGCGGAAGTCCCCGTGCCGCAGGGCGAGCGGTCGATGGCCTTTTCGCCATAGAACACGGCATTGCGGGCATGCGCCTCCGGCTTCGTCGGCTTTCCGGTCCACAGGATGTGGGTCAGCCGGTTGATGTCAGGCAGTTCCGGATGCTGGAACTTGTACTTCTCATTGAGGCGCTGGCGCAGCACCGGGCTCCAGCCGATGAGCTGCAGGGCGCTGTAATCGGCCATGTCGGTATAATTGTCCTGCGGTTCGACGATGGCGTAGAAATTGCCGCCATAGGCGACATCCACCTTGATCGGGCCTAGATCGGGACATTCCACTTCAAGGCCCTCGGCGTAGAGAAAGCCGGGAACGTTGGTGATCCGCACGCTTTCGACATGCTGCCCCTTCTGCTCATATTCCGCCACGACCAGCCCGGCCGGCGTATCGAGCCGCAGGACACCCGGCGTCTTCGGCGTCACCAGCCCGTGCTCGACCGCCATCGTTACCGTGCCGATCGTCCCATGACCGCACATCGGCAGGCAGCCCGAGGTCTCGATGAAGAGCACCGCCACGTCGCAATCGGGCCGGGTCGGCGGATAGAGGATGGAGCCCGACATCATGTCGTGCCCCCGTGGCTCGAACATCAGCCCCGTGCGAATCCAGTCATACTCGCGGAGAAAATGCGCCCGCTTCTCCATCATGTTGGCGCCCTCCAGGTTGGGGCCGCCGCCTGCCACCAGCCTTACGGGATTGCCGCAGGTGTGTCCGTCGATGCAGAAGAAGGAATGCCTGGCCATGGGTCTGGAACCTTAAAAACGTTGCGGATTGAACGGCGCGAGGTCGATCGCCGGAGTTTGCCCGGAAACGAGATCGCGGATCAAGCGGCCGGTCGCAGCGGACTGGGTGAGCCCCAGATGACCGTGGCCGAACGCATAGAAGACATTGGGCAGGCCTTTCGCCCGGCCGATGGCGGGGAGCGAATCCGGCAGTGACGGCCGGTACCCCATCCACTGCCGTCCACCCTCCGTCCTCAACCCCGGCAGGAACATCGCGGCCTTTTTCAGCATCGCCTCCGAGCGCGCATAATTGGGCTTGAGGTCGAGCCCGCCGAATTCCACCGCGCCACCGATGCGAATCCCCGTCTCGAGCGGCGTGATGACGAAGCCATGCCCGCCGAAAATGAGTTGCCGCCTCAGATCGAAGCTGTCGACCGGCAGCGTCGTGTTGTAGCCGCGCTCGGTCTCGAGCGGTATGCCATCGCCGCATTGGCGTGCCAGATGATGCGACCATGCGCCGGCGGCGATGACGAGCTTGCCCGCTGACAGCTTGCGGCCATCGGCCAGTCCGATGGTGGTCTTCCCGTCGGAGGCGGCAAGGGACTTCGCCTCGCCCTTGACGAACCGGGCGCCAGCGCGCTCCGCATAGGCCCACAGCGCTTTGCCCAGAAGCTTGGGATCGCTCACCGTCTTCCAGTCCGGCACGAAGCTGCCGACGACGAAACGGGGGCTGAGCCCGGGCTGGTATTCCGCCAGTTCCCCGCCCCTTATGTGCCAGAAGGCGATGCCCGCCTTTTCCCGCTCGTCCCAGCCGGGTTGGGCCGTCTTGAGCTCCGCCTCGCTTTCATAGAGCTCGAGCGATCCGTCCTCCCGCAGCATGTGCTCGATGCCGGCGCGCTTCGTGAGCGACAGCATCTCGGCTTCGGCAAGCCGCATCATCGCCGCCTGCGCCTGCAGGCTGTTTGCCTGCGCCTCCTCCCCGCTTGCCCGCCAGAAGCGGTAGAGCCAGGGCACGAGCTTCGGCAGATAGGAGGGGCGGATGGTGAAAGGCCCGAGCGGGTCGAGGAGCCACCGCGGAAGCTTTGCCAATACCCCCTTGGAGGCGAGAGGCAGTATGTCGGAAAAGGCGAGAGCCGCGGCGTTGCCCGAGCTCGTTTCCTCGCAGATACCGGTGCGGTCGACGAGCACCACTTTGCGCCCCGCCTCGGCCAGAAAGGCGGCGATGGAAATGCCGACGATGCCTGCGCCGATGATGACGATTTCATGATCGCGCTGGTTTTCGATGCCGGACATGCTGTTCCTTTCTGCCTGCGCTCCGGCATCCTTCGGATCCGGGCGGAGTAGTACGGCCGTGATTTTACATCACGGGTTTACAGAGACCTGTCCCCGGTTCGGCCGGCGCGTCTGCCGATGCACTCCTGAGACCTGTTCGGACAGTGCGATCCCCTGGTTGATATATCAGTGATATATCTTATCATCCAAAACCGTCAAGCCGGCTCCGAGGGGAGACATAGGGAGGAAGGTCATTGGCGAAGATCACGAATGAGGCACATGCGGCCGGAGGCCCGCCCCCCGCATACCTGCCGGGCGAAAGCCTGGCCGAGCAGGCATACCGCACGCTTGAGCATCTGATCGTCACGCTCGTCCTCGAACCCGATATGGTGGTCAACGAGCGCACGCTGATCGAGATGACCGGCATGGGGCGCACGCCGGTGCGCGAAGCCATCCAGCGGCTGGCCTGGGAAGGGCTGATGGAGGTGCGTCCCCGCTCCGGCATCGCCATCACGCCGCTCCACCCGGAGGATTTCGTCAAGGTTCTCGATACCCGCGAAGGCGTGGAACAGGTGCTGTCGCGTGATGCCGCGCGCCTTGCCGGCCCGCGCGACCACGAACGTTTTCAGGCGGCTGCGGATGCCATGCGAAAAGCGGCTGCCGACGACGATGTCGGCGGATTCCTCGAGGCCGACAAGGCGCTCGACAGGGTCCTGGGGCAGGCGGCGGGCAATCCCTTCGCCGCACGGCTGGCGGCGCCTCTGCAAACCCATAGCCGCCGTTTCTGGTTCCGCCTGAGAGGTCAGGACGGGATCATGACATCGGCCCGGGCCCATATAGCCCTGATCGGTGCGGTTCTTGCCCGCGACCCGGAAAAGGCCGTTGCCGCCGCCGCCGATCTCATCGGCCATCTGCGAACGCTCGCGCCCTGATGGCAGATACGCGAGGGCGGCGAGACGAATCCCGCTGCTCGATCCCGCGGTCAGATCTTCTTCAGCCCCTCCGCCACTGTGGTCGCCGGCCCGATATAGTCAACATAGAAATCGCCGTTGAGATTGCTCTGCCAGCCGATCACGACGGCCTCGCCGGGGTGGATATCCGGATTTTGGCCGGGACGCAGAATGAACGGCGAACCGTTGTCCAACGTGACCATATGGCTGTTCGGGTCGTACATCTTCACCTTGCCGAAGGCGAAATCTTCCGCCTGTGCGCCGTAGACGGAGAGGGCGAGTAAGGCTGCTGCAGCCGAGAGCACCTGAATGCGCATCTGATAATCCTCCATGGTAACGGGCGTCTTTTCCCACGCCCGTTCAGCAAGGAGCCGCTCAAGCGGCTCCGGGAAGGATGTGGCGCCGGAGGGAGGGCTTTTCCATGCCGGTGCCGATCAACACCTTTCACTTGTTTTCACGGGGACGCGACCGGAACCAATCCATCGAACGCGGCGTTGCGTCTGCAGTCATGTCAAAGACTGTCTGCAGACGAAAGGAGATGACAGATGGCTGCACCGGGGACGAAAGCCCGCGCCCTGACAGGCAAGGATCTCGAAAATCAGATCGCCGAGTTGCGCAGGGAGGTTGCCGAAATTTCCGAAACGCTTTCCGGACAAGGGTTCCACATTCTGGACAGCGCCAGGGATACCGCATCCGATGTCTATGATCTCATCAGGACCAAAGGCGCCAGAGCCGCCCGGCTTGCGGGGAAACAGGCGCATTACGTTGCCGATACGGCGCGCGAAAGGCCGGTCACATCCGTCGCCGTATTGGTCGGCATCGGTCTCATCATAGGTGGCCTGCTTGCCCGTCGGTAAGCGTGCTGACGGCAGATTTGTGCTTTCAGTCAATGCGGCCGGGAAACCGGTGGCTTCTCCGTATTGTCGATCGAGCGGCCCATCGCGTGCAGGACGCGGACGGTGGCGGCAAGATCTTCGTCGCTGACCGAATCCAGAAGGTCCTGCCGCACATCCTCGGCGAGTTTCAGCACCAGCTCGGCCTGCTGGCGTCCCTCTTCTGTCATGACGATCTGCTTGGCCCGGCGATCCCCCTGGACGGCGCGGCGCTCGATGAAATTCTGCTTCTCGAGACCGTCCAGAAGACGCACCATCGTCGCGTTCTCGATTTCCAGCATCTCGGCCAGTTCCCTCTGGAATAGGCCTTCCTGGCGGCTGAGCGCCAGCAGCGTCCGGGCCCGTGCCAGGGTCAGGCCCTGCTCCCGGACCCGTCCGTCAAAAAGCGTCCGCAGCTTCCGGCTGACCTTCGAAAGCGCGTCGACCATTTCCGTGCGAAGTTCTTTCGTCCCCATAAATAGAACTCCATAATATGTAGTATACTAATGATAATTGGCTAATATATCCCGAGCCAAATGGTTTCAAGAAATCATTGCGTCCTCACGCAAGTGTGAATCGAAGTGTCCGCGGCGGCAGCGCATGCGGGGTTCTCCGCACAAACAAAAAAAGCGGCCCCGAGGCCGCTTTTCAAAGTTCGGGAAAGGTCCTCGATCAGGCCGGGAGGATCGAGCCTTCGAGCGTCATCAGCTGATGCAGGAACTGCTCGGCCTTGGTGCGCTGCTCATGCGTCGAGGCGTCAGCCAGATCCTCACGCGCATCCTGGATACGGCGCTGCAGTTCCTCGCGGTTCAAATCGTCGACATGAACGGCGGATTCGGCGAGAATCGTGCAGCCTTCCGGCGAGATATCGGCAAAGCCGCCGAAAACCACGTAGGATTCTTCCTTGCCTTCGGACTGCCTGACCCGGATGACACCGGGCTTGATGGTGCTCATGAGCGGCGCATGGCGGGCCATGACGGTCAAATAACCCTCGCTGCCGGGGATCACGACTTCCGTGACCTCGGCGGAAAGCAGAAGGCGTTCCGGCGATACCAGTTCGAAATGGAAGGCTTCAGCCATGTTCGTTTTAGTGAGTAGTGAACAGTGAACAGTGAGTAGAAATCCTCTATCTCACTATCCCACTATCTCACTACCTCACTACTCCCTTTGATTTACGCAGCTTCCGCTGCCAGACGCTTCGCCTTCTCGACGGCTTCCTCGATGGAGCCGACCATATAGAAGGCGGCTTCCGGAAGATGGTCGTATTCGCCCGCGCAAAGGCCCTTGAAGCCCTTGATCGTGTCGGCGAGATCGACCAGCTTGCCCGGCGATCCGGTGAAGACTTCGGCGACGAAGAAGGGCTGCGACAGGAAACGCTCGATCTTGCGGGCGCGGGCGACGGTAAGCTTGTCCTCTTCGGAAAGCTCGTCCATGCCCAGGATCGCGATGATGTCCTGGAGCGACTTGTAGCGCTGCAGGATCGACTGCACCTGACGGGCGACCGCGTAATGCTCCTCTCCGACGATCATCGGGTCGAGCATGCGCGAGGTCGAGTCGAGCGGGTCCACCGCCGGGTAGATGCCCTTTTCCGCGATCGAGCGCGACAGCGTGGTCGTCGCGTCAAGGTGCGCGAACGAGGTCGCCGGGGCCGGGTCGGTCAAGTCGTCGGCGGGCACGTAAATGGCCTGCACCGAGGTGATCGAGCCCTTGGTGGTGGTGGTGATGCGCTCCTGCAGGGCGCCCATGTCGGTGGCGAGCGTCGGCTGATAGCCCACCGCCGAAGGAATGCGGCCCAGAAGCGCCGACACCTCGGAGCCCGCCTGCGTGAAGCGGAAGATGTTGTCGACGAAGAACAGCACGTCCTGGCCCTGGTCGCGGAAATATTCGGCGACCGTCAGGCCCGACAGCGCGACGCGGGCGCGCGCACCGGGCGGCTCGTTCATCTGGCCGTAGACGAGCGCGGCCTTGGAGCCTTCGCCGCCGCCGAGCTTGTTGACGCCCGATTCGATCATCTCGTGATAGAGGTCGTTGCCCTCGCGGGTACGCTCGCCGACGCCGGCGAACACGGAGTAGCCGCCATGCGCCTTCGCGACGTTGTTGATGAGCTCCATGATCAGAACGGTCTTGCCGACGCCGGCGCCGCCGAACAGGCCGATCTTGCCGCCCTTGGCGTAGGGCGCCAGGAGGTCGATGACCTTGATGCCCGTGACGAGGATCTGCGCTTCCGTCGACTGCTCGATATATTCCGGCGCGTTCTGGTGGATGGCGCGCCGCTCACGCGTTGCGATCGGGCCGGCTTCGTCCACCGGTTCGCCGATCACGTTCATGATGCGGCCGAGCGTGGCTTCACCGACCGGAACCTCGATGGGAGCGCCGGTATCGATGACTTCCTGGCCACGCACCAGACCTTCGGTCGAGTCCATGGCGATGGTACGCACGGTGTTCTCGCCCAGATGCTGGGCCACTTCCAGAACCAGGCGATTGCCCAGATTGTCGGTTTCCAGCGCGTTCAGGATCAGCGGCAGATGTTCGTCGAACTGCACGTCGACCACGGCGCCGATGACCTGCTTGACGCGGCCGACCAGGCCCTTCGCCTTTTCAGCGGCGGTGGGCGCCTTCGCTGCCGCGGTCTTGGCTGGTGCCTTTGCCTTTGCTGCCGCGGCGGGTCGCGCGGCCTTTGCTGCCGGAGCCGGCTTGGCCGCGGCGGGTGTTTTCGGGGTCGCTGCTTTTGCCATCGATCCTTACCTTCCGTTAGCATGATCCCGAAAAGTTGCAGACTTTTCGGGAAAGATCATGCGGTAAAACCAAACTCTGGTCATGATCCCGAAAAGTTTTGAGACTTTTCGGATAAGATCATGCCTAAACCTAGAGCGCTTCTGCGCCCGAAATGATTTCGATCAGTTCCTTGGTGATCTGAGCCTGACGCTGGCGGTTATACGTGATCGACAGCTTGTTGATCATGTCGCCGGCATTGCGCGTCGCATTGTCCATGGCGCTCATCTTGGCGCCCATCTCACCCGCCACATTCTCCAGGAGTGCCCGGAATATCTGGACGGAGATGTTGCGCGGAATGAGGTCGCCCAGGATCACGCTCGGGTCTGGCTCGTATTCGTAAAGCGCGCCCTTGGCGCTGTCGGCATCCGTTTCACCGCCGGCAGAAGCCGGGATGAGCTTGAGCGCGGTGGGCACCTGGCTGATGACCGACTTGAATTCCGAATAGAACAGCGTGCAGACGTCGAACGCGCCCTCATCGAACAGCGCGATGACCTTGCGGCCGATCTCGTCGGCATTGGCAAAACCGATCTGCTTGACCTCGCGCAGGTTGAAATGCTCGATGAAAAGCGATCCGAACTCCCGCTTGAGGATGTCCGCGCCTTTTTTGCCGACGGTGATGATCTTCACCGTCTTGCCTTCGGAGAGGAGCTTGCGGGCATGATCGCGCGCCAGGCGCGCGATCTGCGAGTTGAAACCGCCGCAGAGGCCGCGTTCCGCCGTGCAGACGATGAGGAGATGCACATTGTCGGAGCCCGTGCCGGTCACCAGCTTCGGCGCATCCTCGCCGCTGACGTTCTGCGCGATATTGGCGAGAACAGCACCCATGCGCTGCGAGTAAGGCCGCGCCGCCTCGGCAGCTTCCTGCGCGCGGCGCAGCTTCGCCGCGGCGACCATCTGCATCGCCTTGGTGATCTTCTGCGTCGCCTTGACCGAGGCGATACGGTTTCTCAGATCCTTGAGTGAAGGCATCCGTTCGTCCCGTCAGAGGTTTCAGGAGAAGTTCTTGGCGTACGCATCGACGGCCGCCTTGAGCTTGGCCTTGATGTCGTCGGTGAGCTGCTTCTCGGTGCGGATCGAGTCCAGCACATCCTTGTGCTCGGTGCGGAGATAGGCGAGCAGGCCATCCTCGAACGGGCCGACCTGGTTGACGGCGAGCTTGTCGAGATAGCCGTTGACGCCGGCGTAGATCACCGCGACCTGCTCTTCCGTCTTCAGCGGCGAGAACTGCGGCTGCTTCAGGAGCTCCGTCAGGCGCGCACCGCGGTTGAGCAGGCGCTGCGTGGCCGCGTCGAGGTCGGAACCGAACTGCGCAAAGGCCGCCATCTCGCGGTACTGCGCCAGCTCGCCCTTGATCGAGCCGGCGACCTGCTTCATCGCCTTGATCTGGGCGGCGGAGCCGACGCGCGACACCGAAAGACCGACGTTCACGGCGGGACGGATGCCCTGGTAGAACAGGTTCGTCTCGAGGAAGATCTGGCCGTCGGTGATCGAGATCACGTTGGTCGGGATATAGGCTGAGACGTCGTTCGCCTGCGTCTCGATGACGGGCAGCGCGGTCAGCGAGCCGCCGCCGTTTTCGTCATTGAGCTTCGCGGCGCGCTCCAGCAGGCGGGAGTGCAGATAGAAGACGTCGCCCGGATAGGCTTCGCGGCCGGGCGGACGGCGCAGCAGGAGCGACATCTGGCGATAGGCGACGGCCTGCTTCGACAGATCGTCATAGCCGATGAGGGCGTGCATGCCGTTGTCGCGGAAATATTCGCCCATGGCGCAGCCGGCGAACGGCGCCAGGAACTGCATCGGCGCCGGGTCGGAAGCGGTTGCCGCGACGATGATCGAATATTCGAGCGCGCCGCGCTCTTCGAGCACCTTCACGAACTGCGCGACGGTCGAGCGCTTCTGGCCGACGGCGACGTAGACGCAGTAGAGCTTTTCCTTCTCCGGGCCGGAATCGTGGATCGCCTTCTGGTTCAGGATCGTGTCCAGAATGATGGCGGTCTTGCCGGTCTGGCGGTCGCCGATGATCAGCTCGCGCTGGCCGCGGCCGACCGGGATGAGCGCGTCAACCGCCTTGAGGCCGGTCGACATCGGCTCGTGCACCGACTTGCGCGGGATGATGCCGGGCGCCTTGACGTCGACGCGGCGGCGTTCCGTCGCCTTGATCGGGCCCTTGCCGTCGATCGGGTTGCCGAGCGCGTCGACGACGCGGCCGAGCAGCGCCTTGCCGACGGGGACGTCCACGATCGAGCCGGTCCGCTTGACGGTGTCGCCTTCCTTGATGTCGCGGTCGGCACCGAAGACGACGACGCCGACATTGTCGCTTTCGAGGTTCAGCGCCATGCCGCGAACACCGCCGGGGAACTCGACCATCTCGCCCGCCTGGACGTTGTCGAGACCGTAGACACGGGCGATACCGTCACCGACGGACAGAACCTGACCGACTTCGGAGACCTCGGCCTCCTTGCCGAAATTCTTGATTTGCTCTTTCAGGATTGCGGAAATTTCCGCAGCGCGGATGTCCATCAGCCGACCTCTTTCAGTGCAAGCTTGAGAGAAGAAAGTTTGGTGCGAAGGGAAGTATCGATCTGACGCGATCCCATCTTGACGATAAGACCGCCGAGGATCGACGGATCGACGGTGACATTGATCGTCACGTCCTTGCCGGCCACGCCCTTGAGCGTCGCCTTCAATTCGTTTTGCTGCGCGGCAGTGAGCTCGCGGGCGGCGGTCACGTCGGCGGAAACCTCGCCGCGATGCGCCGCCGCGATTTCGCGGAAAGCCTGGATCATGCCGGGCAGCACGAAAAGCCGGCGGTTGCTGGCGACGACGCGCAGGAAATTGCCTACCAGGCCCTTGATGCCGGCCTTGTCGGCAATCGCCGAGATCGCCTTCACCTGCTCCTCGGTCGAGAAGACCGGGCTGGAAACCAGCCGCTTCAGGTCGTCACTGCCATTCAAAAGAACCTCGAACCGGCCGAGATCCTTTTCCACCACTGCCACGGCGTTTTCTTCGAGCGCCAGATCGAACAGCGATCCGGCATAACGCCGCGCGACACCTGAAATGAGCGATGAAGTTTCCGTCACGAACAACCAGCTCTCTGCTTTGACGCCAAGACCCGGACGCTCAAAAGGGAGAGCTAATCTAAGTTCTTGACTTTATTGAATTTTTTCAGCGATCTTTCCATGCGCTGGGCATCCCCGCTGAAATTCGATTGCCGTCTAGCATACACGGACAGGACTCGCAACACGCGAATCCCTCTGTTTTTGGTCAGCTTTGTCGCAATTGCGGGGATTTTTCGCGACCGGAGGGGTGTTTTCTCCCCTGTCAGGCGATGAATCCGAAGGCGAAAAGCAGCGGCCCCGCCGCGAGCAGGAGCTCCAGCACCACCGCCCCCCAGTTGTAGAACGTGCCCCCCTTGTCCGACATGATCGAGATGAGGCGCCCGAAGAGGCTGAAGCCCCACGCCGCCCCCAGCGCCAGCCAGAGGAAGGGCTGGGCAAAAACGAGGCAACTCAAGCCCAGTCCTAAATGAAATCCGGCCATTGTCGCGCGGATCGAGGCAAAAGCCTCGGGCCGCCCGCCCGCCGGCGCGAGCCGCAGCAGCTTCATCGACAGCCCCGGCGCGAAGAACAGGATCAACCCGAAAAGCACGGCGATCGCTGCCGAAATCCAGGCGAGCCACTCACCACTGCTCGCCGGCCAGTAGAATTCCATTTGCTGTCCTCTCACGTTCCAAAAACTGGTTGCGGCTCTATAGAGCAGATTGGGGAAAAGTGCGACAAAAAGCGCTGCCGGTTGAGCAAGCCGTTTTGACGCTGATAGCTGCGGAGGAACATACGATGAGCGTAGAGAACGACGCCCGCTTCTGGGATCGGACTTCGGCGAATTATGCCAAGACAGCGATTTCAGACCGGGCCGGCTACCAACGTACGCTGGACCGGACCCGCGCCTTGCTACGGCCCGACCACCGGGTCCTGGAACTCGGCTGCGGCACCGGCACAACGGCGCTGCTGCTCGCAGGCGAAGTGAACAGCTATCTTGGGACGGATATTTCCGGCGCAATGATCGCGATTGCTGAAGAGAAAGCTGCCGTCACCCTAATTCCTGCGCTTGCCTTCCGCATCGCGACGGCGGAGACGCTTGTATCTGAAGGCATACGGTTCAACGCGGTTCTCGGCTTCAACTATCTCCACCTTGTCCGCGACGTGCGCGCCACGCTTCAGGCCATCCACGCCTTGCTGGCGCCGGACGGCCTGTTCGTCTCCAAGACACCGTGTCTGGGAGACATGAATCCGCTTATCCGGCTGGCACTGCTGCCTGCGATGCAAGCGCTCAAGATGGCGCCCCATACCAGCGCTTTTTCCGCCGAGGAACTGAAGCAATTCATTACCGCTGCGGGCTTCGAGTTTCTGACGGTGGAGAGTCACGCGACGAAAGGCAAAGACAACCGTCCCTATATCGCGGCGCGCAGAAAATGACTTAAGGCCGGCGACAGGTGCCCGCATGTTACAGGAAGCTCTGCGGATCGATATCCACCTGCACCCTCACAGAACCCCGCTCCTTCGGCCCTGCCGCGAGCAGTGCGCGGATGAAGGCCTGTATATCCGCCCGCTTCGTCCCGTGGATCAGCAATCGAAACCGATGCCGTCCCCGAATCAGCGCGAGCGGCGCTTCGGCAGGTCCGAGCACGGCGATTTCCGACGATGACGGCGCGGCCCTCCGCAGCGCGCGCGCATGGCTCTCCGCCTCGGCCCGCGAATTGGCCGAAACGATCAGCGCCGCCAGCCGCCCGAATGGCGGAAGCCCGGCGCGTTCGCGCTCCTCGATCTCGCGGGCATAGAAGGCCTCGGCATCGCCCGAGACGATGGCGCGCATCACCGGATGGTCGGGCTGGTAGGTCTGCAACAGGCCGATGCTCTTGCGCCCCGTGCGCCCGGCCCGGCCCGTCACCTGGTTGAGCAATTGGAATGTCCGCTCCGCCGCGCGCGGATCGCCATTGGCAAGGCCGAGATCGGCATCCACGACGCCCACCAGCGTCATGCCGGGGAAATTATGCCCCTTCGCCACCAGCTGCGTGCCGATGACGATGTCAGCCTCGCCCTTGGCGACGGCCTCCAGCTCCAGCCGCAGCCGCTTTACACCGCCAAGCAGATCGGAGGAGAGCACGATGATCCGCGCATCGGGAAAGGCCGCCGCCGTTTCCTCCGCGATACGCTCTACCCCCGGCCCGCAGGCGACCAGATGGTCGAGCGTGCCGCAGGACGGGCAGGATTGCGGCGTCGGCTCGTGATAGCCGCATTGATGGCACATGAGCTGGCCGCGAAAGCGGTGCTCCACCAGCCAGCTGGAACAGCTCGGGCACTGGAAGCGGTGCCCGCAGACGCGGCAGAGCGTCAATGGCGCATAGCCGCGCCGGTTGAGGAACAGCAGCGCCTGCTCCTTCCGCTCCAGCGTCTTGGCGATCGCCCCGGTCAGCACCGGCGACAGAAACCGTCCGGGCGGTGGCGGCAAGCGGCGCATGTCGATGGTTTTAAGGTCCGGCATCGCCGCTTCGGCATAGCGGGAGGAAAGCCGGATGCGCCGGTAGCGCCCCTGTTCCGCATTGACCTGGCTTTCGACCGACGGCGTCGCCGAGGCGAGCACGACGGGAAAGCCGCCGATATGCCCGCGCACCACCGCCATATCGCGGGCATTGTAGAAGACCCGGTCCTCCTGCTTGTAGGCGGGGTCGTGCTCCTCGTCGACCACGATCAGCCCCAGCTCGCAAAACGGCAGGAACAGGGCCGAGCGCGCGCCCGCCACCACGCGCACCTGGCCCTCCGCCACCTGCCGCCAGACGCGCTCGCGCATCTTCGGGGGCAAGTCGGAATGCCATTCGGCGGGCTTCGCCCCGAAGCGATTATGGAACCGGTCGAGGAATTGCTGCGTCAGCGCGATTTCCGGCAAGAGGATCAGCACCTGCCGCCCCTGCTCGATCGCCTTCGCCACCGCCTCGAAATAGACCTCCGTCTTGCCCGAGCCGGTCACGCCGTCGAGCAATGAGACGGAAAAGCCCTTCGCCTCGACATTCTCCACCAGCATGTCCGCCGCCGCCTGCTGGTCCGGCGAAAGATCGGGGCGCGCGTAATGAATGTCCGGCGCGGCCACCACCGGACGCGGCGGGATCATCACCTCCTCGAAGACGCCCTGCGCCTTGAGCCCGTCGACGACGGTGAGCGAGACGCCGGCGGCATGCGCCAGGCCCGAGCGCGTCCAGGCCATGCCGTCCTCGGCCAGTTCCATGATGCGGCTGCGCGCATCCGTCAGCCGGTCCGGCCGATCCCCGGTATGGCGCAGGCCCGGAATGGGCGGTTCGGGATCGAAGGCGGCGGGAACACGCAGCAGCATCCGCGCCACTATGCCCGGCGGCGAAAGCGTGTAGTCCGCCGCCCATTGTACGAAGCGCAGCATATGCGGCTCGACCGGCGGGCAGTCGAAGACGGCCGAAATCGGCCGCAGCTTCTTTGCGTCGACGGAATCGGTTTCGCCCGCCGTGACGATGCCCGCCACCTCGCGGGGTCCCAGGGGCACCCGCACGATCGAGCCCGGAACGACGCTCATGCCCTCGGGCACGGCATAGGAATAGGGCCGTTCCGCGGGCATGGGAACGAGCACCGGAACAGTCCTTATGCGCGGTTGCGAATCTTTCGACATGATCGCGTGACCTTGGCCCGGCTTTGGGCTAAAGAAAAGCCACCTTCCCGGGACGAGGGGCAGGATCTGCCCCAATGATCCCCAAACATCCAGCCAGCCCTATGATGGAGGACCGCTGAAATGAAGTTCTTTGTTGATACCGCCGATGTAAAGGAAATCCGTGAGCTGAACGATCTCGGCCTCCTCGACGGTGTGACCACCAATCCCTCTCTGGTGGCGAAATCCGGCCGCGGCATCCTCGAAGTCACCAAGGAAATCTGCGATATCGTCGCCGGTCCCGTCTCTGCCGAAGTCACGGCTCTCGACTATGACGGCATGATGAAGGAAGCCGCGGTTCTCTCGAAGATCGCCGACAATATCTGCATCAAGGTGCCGCTGACGCTCGATGGCCTGAAAGCCTGCAAGGCGCTGACCTCCGATGGCCGCAAGGTCAACGTCACGCTCTGCTTCTCGGCCACCCAGGCGCTTCTCGCCGCCAAGGCCGGCGCGACCTTCATCTCGCCCTTCATCGGACGCCTCGACGATATGGGCATCAACGGCATGGAGCTGATTTCGGAAATCCGCACCATCTACGACAATTACGATTTCAAGACAGAGATCCTCGCGGCCTCGATCCGCACCGTGAACCACGTCAAGGACGCCGCCCTCATCGGCGCTGATGTCGCCACCGTCCCGCCGGCGACGCTGAAGGCGCTCGTCAAGCACCCGCTGACCGACAAGGGCCTGGAATCCTTCCTCGCCGACTGGGCCAAGACCGGACAGAAGATCGCCTGACGGCGTGTTTGAAAAAGGGATCGGCGTCCCCGCCGATCCCGACGCGGCGGGCGGAACAAGGAACAGCGGAGAGCCTACATTCTCACGATCGTTTCGCCGCCCTTGCGCTCGACGGTCGCGGGCCGCGCTCCGGTCTGGTCGCGGATGGCGTCGGCCAGAACCGTGGAATGGGTGACGACCCACACCTGGGCCCGTTCCGCCGCCCTGGCGATCATCCGGGCCAACGCCGGCAGCATGGATGGGTGGAGGCTCGCTTCCGGCTCGTTGAGGGCGATCAGCGGCGGCAGCCGATAGGAAAGCAGTGCGCCGGCAAGAGCGAGAAACCGGATCTGCCCGTCGGATAATTCCTCCGGTCCAAACACGCGCTCGGGAAATTCGGGAACCACGAGGCCGAAGCACGCCGTCCGGCCCGGCGGCGGGATATCCAGCTTCGCTCCGCCCAAGGCATCCGCGACACAACGGTCGAGATCGACCGTGTCTCCCCTTATATGGGCAAGCGTCGCGAAGACGGCGGCGAGATTGCTCCCGTCTTCGTCGAGCAGCGGCGATGTGACCGCGGTCGATGGCTGGCGCACGGGCGAATCCCGGTCCGTCCGGAAGCCGTGATAGAAACGCCACCCTCTCAACGTCGTGCAGAGATCGCCGATCTCGGGATAGCGGCCCGAGCCTGCAAGCAACGAAAGGGCCGTCTCCGATTCGAGCATCCGCACCGGGTGCTGCAGGCGTTTTCCGTCGCCGTCGCGGGCAAAGACCGCCGGTCCCCGCCGATCCATCAGCTCCACCGGCCGCCGCCCCGTATCGAGGCTCAGTTGCTCTTCCTTGATGTGAGGCTCGAACTTGAAGCCCGCCGAGACAGGCGGAGGAAGCCCCGCCTCGATGTGATAGGAGAAGCGCGCCGCCGTCTCTTCGTCCTCGAAATGGGTTTCGAGGATGATCCGCACCGGTTTGCCCGCCTTGCGCACGCCGGTCCACAGCGCCGACTGCATACCGCCCTCCGCCGCGATCTCGCGGGCAAAGGTTCCTTCAGCGGCCGCTTTGACGAGCTGCAGCGCCCGATAGAGATTGGATTTGCCCGCCCCGTTTTCACCCACGAACAGCGAAACCTGGCCGGTTTCAAGGTGGATGGAACGGAGCGAACGATAGCCGCTGGCGGAAAAGGAGATCAGTCGCATGACACAGGCAAGGGCGCTTCCCGAATTCGCTCCCCCGCCCCTATTCCGCAAATCGGGCGCAACGATGGACGAGTCCTAGCGCTGCTTCGACAGGTCCTGCGCCACGGCCAGCATGACCTGCTCCGCCAGTTCCTGCGCCGCGCGGTCCTGCGCATCGCGCTCGGCGCGCAAATTGGCGAACTCCTGGCGCGGACGGTCGAAGGAAGCGCTGACGACGCGTGTGCCCCTGGCGACCGGCCTGCCGGCAGCGTCGCTCAGCACATAATTTGAGGTCATGCGCACCGTACCGGCCGAAGGACGACCGGTCCTGTCCGTGTCGTCCCCGACATTGACGCGGACCGCGGCGCTCGTCGCGGAGCTGACGCCGAGCGACAGGCGATAGGCCGGGGTGGCCGGCTCGCCGGCGCCGCCGCTGAAGAGGAAGATCAGCTTGTTGCGCACGTCCTGTGCATAGCGCGTGTCGGCGGGATCGATCGCGATGGAGGCGAGCTTCTCGCGCATGCCGGGCGCCACCGTCCCGCTGATGCTCGATGTGCCGTCCCCGCCGGAATAGAGCGGCTGCACCGTGCAGCCGGCAACAGCGATCAAGGTTCCCGCCAGGACAGCGAGAAGCGCACCGCGCTTCGGTTTCGGCATGAAAAAGGGGCGATCAGGCAACGACATTGACGATCCTCTGCGGCACCACGATGATCTTCTTCGGTGCGCTCCCGTTCAGGGCGGACTTGATGAAATCAAGCTCGAGCACCGCCTTCTCGACGGTCAATTGATCTGCATCGCGGGCAATTGTCAAATCGCCCCGCTTCTTGCCGTTGACCTGCACCGGCAACGTGATTTCGTTCTCCACGATCAGCGCCGGATCGAAGACCGGCCAGGCGGAAGTGGCGGCAAGGCCCTCGGCGCCCAGCTCGGCGCGGCACTGTTCCGCCAGATGCGGCATCATCGGCGCGATCATGGCGATCAGCATATCCACCGCCTCGCGCAGCGCAGCCTGCAAGACTGCATCCGCTTTGCCGGCGGCGACCGCCTGAAGAGGGGCTGCGATGGTGTTGACGAGCTCGTAGAGACGGGCCACCGCCTTGTTGAAGGACAGCTTCTCGATGTCCTCGCCCACGGCCTTCAGCGCCTTGTGCGCCGCCTTGGAAACCGCGCCCCCCTCGCCTTCGAAGGCCGATTTCGGCTGAACGGCCTTCAGCACCGGTGCGGCTTCCGCAACGAGACGCCAGACACGCTGCACGAAGCGATGCGCGCCTTCCACACCCGCCTCGGTCCAGATCACGTCGCGATCCGGGGGCGAATCGGAGAGCATGAACCAGCGCGCCGTGTCCGCGCCATAGGAAGCGATGATATCGTCAGGGTCGACGACATTCTTCTTCGACTTCGACATCTTCTCGATGGAGCCGATCTCCACCGGCTCGCCGGTCGAGACCAGCACGGCCTTGCGCACGCCGTCGCTTTCCTCGATGCGGATATCGGCGGGAGCGACCCAGCCATTCTTGTCCCGGTAGGTCTCGTGCACCACCATTCCTTGCGTGAACAGCCCCTGGAACGGCTCCTCGACCGTGTTGACATGCCCGGTCGCCTTCATGGCGCGGATGAAGAAGCGTGAATAGAGCAGATGCAGGATCGCATGCTCGACGCCGCCGATATACTGGTTGACCGGCAGCCAGCCGGAAGGCCCGTCGACAGCGGCGAGCGTCGTCGGCTGCTTCTCGTTCCAGGGATCGGTGAAGCGCGCGAAATACCAGGACGAATCGACGAACGTGTCCATCGTGTCGGTGTCGCGCCGGGCGTCCTTGCCGCAATTGGGGCAAGCCACATGCTTCCACGTCGGATGATGGTCGAGCGGGTTGCCCGGCTTGTCGAAGCTGACGTCGTCGGGCAGCAGCACCGGCAGATCGCTGTCCGGCACGGGCACCGGCCCGCACGCGTCGCAATGGATCACCGGGATCGGGCAGCCCCAATAGCGCTGGCGCGAGATCAGCCAGTCGCGCAGGCGGAACTGCACCTTGCGCTCTCCTTGCGGACGACCATTGATGGCGACCTTTTCCAACCGCTTCGCCACTTCCTCGAAAGCCTGTTCAGGCTTCATCCCGTCGAGGAAGCGCGAATTGATCATCACGCCGTCATCCGTGAACGCCTCTTCCGTGATCTGGAACGTCGCGGCATCAGCGCCTTCCGGCATGACGACAGGCACCACCGGGAGGCCGTATTTATTGGCGAAATCGAGGTCGCGCTGGTCGCCCGACGGGCAGCCGAAGATCGCGCCCGTGCCATATTCCATCAGCACGAAATTGGCGACATAGACAGGCAGCGTCCAGTTCTCGTCGAAGGGATGGATCGCGCGGATGCCCGTGTCGAAACCCTTCTTCTCCGCCGTTTCCAGCGCGGCGACCGAAGTGCCCATGCGGCGGCATTCCTCGGCGAAGGCCGCGAGTTCCGGATTGGTCTCGGCAGCCTTCCTCGCCAGCGGATGGTCCGGCGAAATCGCCATGAATGAAGCGCCGAACAGCGTGTCGGGCCGGGTCGTATAGATTTCCAGCTCGCTCTCGCCATCAGGCGCGGTGGCCTTGTCCAGCGCCCAGCGGATCAGGAGGCCCTCCGACCGGCCGATCCAGTTCTGCTGCATGATGCGGACCTTCTCTGGCCAGCGGTCAAGCGTGTCGAGACCATCGAGCAGCTCCTGTCCCATCGAGGTGATCTTCAGGAACCACTGCGTCAGGTCGCGCTGCTCCACCAGCGCGCCGGAGCGCCAGCCCCGCCCGTCGATGACCTGCTCGTTGGCGAGCACGGTCATGTCCACCGGATCCCAGTTGACCTTGGCCGATTTACGCTCTGCCAGGCCGGCCTTCCAGAAATCGAGGAACAGCTTCTGCTGATGCCGGTAATAGCTCGGATCGCAGGTCGCGATCTCGCGCGTCCAGTCGAGCGACAGGCCCATCTTGCGCAGCTGGCCCTTCATCGTCTCGATATTGGCGTAGGTCCATTCGCGCGGATTGACCTTGTTGTCGCGCGCCGCATTCTCCGCCGGCAGGCCGAACGCGTCCCAGCCCATCGGGTGCAGCACGTTGAAGCCCTTGGCCCGCTTGTACCGCGCCACCACGTCGCCCATCGCATAGTTGCGGACATGGCCCATATGGATGCGGCCCGAGGGATACGGGAACATTTCGAGGACGTAATATTTTTCTTGGCGAGCGTCATTCCGCGTCTCGAAGATCTTCGCGTCTTCCCAGACCTTCTGCCAATGGGGTTCCGCAGCGCGCGGATTATAGCGTTCGGTTGCCATGACCGTATTTCTCTTGCAAAGAGGATTTGGATTATGTGGGCGGACCTTCACCATGGATTGGCGGAGGCGTCAACCATCACCCGATAGGTAGCGAGCCCAAACCACGTTAAAAAGGGGTGTTAATGCCATGAGCCATGCCGCCGCCAACGTCATTGGGCGCCTTGAAAACGTCCGCAGTGCCATTGCGGATGCCGAAAAGGAGGCCGGGCGGCCACAAGGTTCGGTCACGCTCGTCGCCGTTTCCAAGACCTTCGGCCCGCAGGACATTCGCCCTGTTCTTGAGGCGGGCCATCGCGTCTTCGGCGAGAACCGCGTGCAGGAGGCCCAGGCCAAATGGCCGGAACTGCGCCAGGCTTATGAAGGCATCGAGCTGCACCTGATCGGGCCGCTGCAGTCCAACAAGGCGGCCGACGCGGTGGCGCTGTTCGATGTAATCGAAACCGTCGACCGCGAGAAGATCGCCGCCACCCTTGCCGCCGAGATGAAGAAGCAGAACCGCTTTCCCGGGCTTTATGTGCAGGTCAATACCGGAATGGAGCCGCAGAAGGCAGGCATCGCCCCGACGGAGGCCGAGGCGTTCGTCAGGCGCTGCCGGGAAACGCATGGCCTCGCCATCGAAGGGCTGATGTGCATTCCGCCGGCGGATGAGAATCCCGGTCCGCATTTTGCGCTTCTGGAAAAGATCGCGCGCGCCGCCGGCGTCGGGAAGCTCTCCATGGGCATGTCGGGCGATTATGAGACGGCGATCGCCTTCGGCGCCACCTCCGTTCGCGTCGGTTCGGCCATCTTCGGCCATCGCGATTACAATTAGCTCAGCTCGCCTCCGGCTCCTGCTTCTTGCGTCTGGCGAGATAGGTATAGAGGCCCGCCAAAGCGATCGCCACGGCACAGCCGACGGCGATCTCGACGAGGCGCAGCAGGGCATAGGTGATCTCCTCGCGGTGGGAGCTTGCCAGCCGCCCGGCATCCATCAGGATGATCACGGTCGCCGGCGCCAGCCGCCAGTTCGCCGGATAGCGGTCGATCAGCATGATGACGAAGACGGTGAAGGCGGCGGCAAATAGGCTCGCTTCCGGCGAATAGCCGAACAAAAGCATGGTCGCCAGGCCGACGGCGCAGCCGACCGCCGTGTTGATGGCGCGCGCCTCGGCCAGATTGAGCGTCGTGGTCACGTCAGGGTCGCTGACGATCATCACCGTGATCACCGCCCAGATCGGATTGGCGACGCCCAGAAACAACAGGCCATACCAGCAGATCAGCGCCCCCAGAAGCGTTTTCGACGCATAGGTGAGTGCTTTCCTGAGGCGGCCCGAGCGCTGCGTGGTCATCCGTCCATTTTACCGAAACGGCAACGGAAACGAAAGCAGCGCCCGCTCGTCTGGTGAGCGCGCCCTTAATGCAGGATGATTTCGCCGTTCACATTGCGCCATTCGTTCGGGCCGATGAGGCGCTTGTGCGCATAGACGATCGAATGGATCGGACCTTCGATCTTCTCCTTCCAGAAATCGATGAAGCGGAACAACACGGGAAAATCCGGTTCCAGATCATATTCCTGCCAGATGAAGGTCTGGAGCAGATGCGGATGATCCGGCAGATGATAGAGGATCTGTGCCGTCGTCAGCCCATAACCTTCAAGCTGAAGTTCGAATGCAGATTTCATCATTCCGATTCCGTCCTGTTTACCCCATATGAATTTCTACCTATTTAGGGATTTCGTCCAGAGGGAAATAATCGCACAGATTCGTTTTTCAATAGTAAAAACAGCATATTAGCATCACTCTTCAGCGAGTGCTGACAACCGGCGGCCTCTGCTGCGTCACTTTGGTCTTCTTCACCAGTCGTTTGTCTAATTTACGAACCGCTCGCCCAGTTGCTAGAACAGCCCCCTGCAGCCGGTGCGGAGGCACACCGGTCCAATTCGGAGGAGTTTCATGTCGGAGAAGATTTATCCCGTGCTGCCCAGCGCGAAAAAGAACGCGCTGATCGACGAGGAAACCTATCTCAAATGGTACAAGAAGAGCATCCGCGACCCGGAAGCCTTCTGGGCCAAGCACGGCAAGCGCATCGACTGGTTCAAGCCTTACACCAAGGTGAAGAACACCTCCTTCACCGGCAAGGTCTCGATCAAATGGTTCGAGGACGGGGTGACCAACGTCACCTATAATTGCATCGACCGCCACCTGAAGAAGCGTGGCGACCAGGTGGCGATCATCTGGGAAGGCGACAATCCCTATATCGACAAGAAGATCACATATAGGGAACTTTACGAGCAGGTCTGCCGCCTGGCCAATGTGCTGAAGAAGCGTGGCGTCAAGAAGGGCGACCGCGTCACCATCTATATGCCGATGATCCCCGAAGCCGCCTATGCGATGCTCGCCTGCGCACGCATCGGCGCTGTCCATTCGGTCGTTTTCGGCGGCTTTTCGCCGGATGCCCTCGCGGGGCGCCTCGTTGATTGCGAGTCCACCTTCATCATCACCGCCGACGAGGGCGTGCGCGGCGGCAAGCCGATACCGCTGAAGGAAAATACCGATACCGCGATCGATATCGCCGCCAAACAGGGGCTTCTGGTCAAGAACGTGCTGGTCGTGCGCCGCACCGGCGGCAAGATCGCCTGGGCCAATGGCCGCGATCTCTGGTACCATCAGGAGATCGCCTCCGTGGAGCCGGAATGCCCCCCCGCCAAGATGAAGGCGGAAGACCCGCTGTTCATCCTCTACACCTCGGGTTCCACGGGCAAGCCGAAAGGCGTGCTGCACACGACGGGCGGCTATCTCGTCTATGCCTCGATGACGCACCAATATGTCTTCGATTATCACGACGGAGACATCTACTGGTGCACCGCCGATGTGGGCTGGGTGACGGGCCACTCCTATATCGTCTACGGTCCGCTCGCCAATGGCGCGACGACGCTGATGTTCGAGGGCGTGCCCAACTATCCCGATGCGGGCCGGTTCTGGGAGGTGGTCGACAAGCACAAGGTCAACATCTTCTACACGGCGCCGACCGCGATCCGGGCGCTGATGGGCGCCGGCGACGACTTCGTCAAGCGCTCCTCGCGGAAAAGCCTGCGCCTGCTCGGCTCGGTCGGCGAGCCGATCAACCCGGAAGCCTGGGAATGGTATTACCATGTCGTGGGCGGCGACCGCTGCGCCATTGTCGATACCTGGTGGCAGACGGAGACCGGCGGCATCATGATCACGCCGCTGCCCGGCGCGACGAAACTGAAGCCGGGCTCGGCGACCCGCCCCTTCTTCGGTGTCCAGCCGCAGCTGGTCGATCCCGAGGGCAAGGTGCTGGAGGGGCCGGCGGACGGCAATCTCTGCATCGCAGACAGCTGGCCGGGCCAGATGCGCACCGTCTATGGCGACCACAAGCGCTTCGTCGAAACCTATTTCTCGACCTATAAGGGCAGATATTTCACCGGCGACGGCTGCCGCCGCGACGAGGACGGTTATTACTGGATCACCGGGCGCGTCGACGACGTGCTCAACGTTTCCGGCCACCGGCTGGGCACGGCGGAAGTGGAATCGGCGCTGGTGGCGCATCATCTCGTCTCCGAGGCGGCGGTGGTCGGCTACCCCCACAGCATCAAGGGACAGGGCATCTATTGCTATGTCACGCTGATGGCCGGCAGCGAGGAAAGCGACGACCTGCGCAAGGAGCTCGTCGCCCATGTGCGCAAGGAGATCGGCCCGATCGCCACGCCCGACAAGATCCAGTTCGCGCCGGGCCTGCCGAAGACGCGCTCGGGCAAGATCATGCGCCGCATCCTGCGCAAGATCGCCGAGGACGATTTCGGCTCGCTCGGCGACACCTCGACGCTCGCCGATCCAGGTGTTGTCGACGGCCTTGTCGCCAACCGGCAGAACAAGCAGGGATAGCGAAGAGGCAGTAGGGAACAGATACCGGTTAAGCGGATAGGCAATCAACACACTGCCTTGTTGCCATACTGCCCTACTGCCTTTGACTACAGCCCCGCCGCCCCCCTGAACGCCGCGGCGATCACCTTCAGCATCTCGCGCGAGCGCCGGTCGGTCTGGCGCGTGAGAAGGACGATGTCCAGCGCCGGCAGTGGCGGCAGGCCGAAGCGCTCGCCCACG
Organism: Mesorhizobium sp. RMAD-H1; assembly: GCF_014191375.1. Classification (GTDB taxonomy): domain Bacteria; phylum Pseudomonadota; class Alphaproteobacteria; order Rhizobiales; family Rhizobiaceae; genus Paramesorhizobium. The sequence goes on along the minus strand of NZ_JACHWN010000008.1, from coordinate 125,292 downwards.
TCGATGGCACCGGCGGGCGCCACGCGCCGCGCCAGCGCGGCAACGGCAAGGCCGGCATTGACCGCCGCGCCAAGCGCCAGCACGCCGCCGCCGACAAAGGCTTCCGTCCAGGATATCCCCGCCTCGCCAAGCGCCTTGATCGCCACGGCGCGGATCCCGCAGGGGGCGGCAAGGGTCGCCAGCTTCAGCGGCTCGCCCGCCCGGTACTGGAAGAACGGTGCGGCGAACCAGCAGAACTGCTCGGCAAAGAGCCGCTCGCCATCCCCGCCTTCCTCGCCCCGCCGGATGATCACGGCATCGAACGCATTGTGGTCGAAGCGTTCCATGAGATAGCTGGACGCCGCGATCCTGACCTCGATCACCAGGCTGGGATCATAGGCATTGAGCCGGCTGAGCAGCTGCGGCAGCTCCGGGCCGGCCACATGATCGCTGATGCCGAGCGCCAGCCTTCTGCGCGGCGAAGCGCCGATACCGGCCAAGGCCAATTCATGCGCCGTCAACAGGTCGCGGGCAGCCGGCAGGAAGCGGCCTCCTTCCCCCGACAGCCGCACATGCCGCGGCGTCCGCTCGACGAGACGGCAGCCGAGCCGCTCCTCCAGCCGCTTGAGCTTCAGGCTGATCGCCGCCTGCGAGGTCTCCATCACCTCGGCGGCGCGCGTGAAACTGCCGAGATCGGCGATCAGGACGAAAGCCCGCACGGTCTCGAGATCGAGTGCTTTTGCTGTCTCATTCATTTCAGTTTATTATGACTGATATAATCACTCACATGTTTTCATGATCATGGAAATCTGGCAAGCCTGATCCCCTCGGAGATGGAGATGGAGGTCGCCATGTTCATGAAACAATATATCCACCGCCTGCCCGCCGATTACGACATGAACCGCATCCGGACGCGCGCCGCCGCGCTCGGACCGCAGTGGGATAAAACGGAAGGGCTGGGCTTCAAGGCCTTCATCGCGCAGCAGCGCGGCGCCAATGGAGCCAGGAACAACGCCTATTCCTCGCTCTATCTCTGGCTCGATGACGAGGCCGTGACCGATTTCATCACCAGCGACCGGTTCGGGGCCGTCATCGAAGGTTTCGGCCGTCCCAATATCGAGACCTGGATACCCCTCGATATCCATCTCGGCCATGCCGAGACCGCCCGCTCCGTCTATCGCGAGGACCTCGATGTCGATACCGATCTTGCCGAGTTGAAGCATCGCGAGATCGCCCGCAACAATATCCTCGCCCGTCATGCCGACACGCTGGCGGCGATCACCGCAATCGATCTTTCCACATGGCGGCTGTCGCGCTTCCTGTTGAGCGCGGAGAAGGCACGCACGCCGGAAACCGGTTCAGCCTATGAGGTCCTGCACCTCGCCAAACCCGGCCTGCCGATGCTCCTCGCAGCCGCCTGATGGGCATGCAGAACGATTTTGCCCTTGCACAATGGGCAGAAAGTCCCCACCTTGGCTGGGTGTTCAACAAGCGAAAGGAGGTGATCCGATGTCGAGTGATTTCGTTTTCCGTTGCGAGGCCCGAGCGGATTGCCTGATCGGAGAGCAGCCTCTCCGTTGATTGCATGACGCTGCAGCTTCAGCCGGCCTGACCGGTTCGACAAAAGGCTGCGTAACGGACGGAATTGCGGGGCCACTCCTTGGGAGTGGCCCTTGCCTTTTGCCGGATACTACGACGGCTCCGCCGTGGTCTTAAAAATCGATCGCCCTGCCCTTGATCTCCCAATCGCCGAAACGCGCCGGATCCTTGCCGCCGCGCCCGCCGATCTCCCGCGGGGTCTGCTTTTCGGCGGCTTCCGCCATCCGCCGCTCTTCCGCTTCTTTCAGCGCCCGCTGGGCCGCCGGCGGCAGATTGTCGACAGCCCTGCGGGAAGAACCGCTTTCCAGATCGGCCGTATCGGAATTCATTTTCTCGCTCATCGTTGGTCCTCGCCCATAACTGGGACTCATTGAAGCTTGGCGGCTTCGACACCATGATATAGGCAAACACAGTCATTCGAGGCAAATCAAGGCTCACGGTCCTTTGCCCCGTAACGGAGACGATACGATGAACACGATGCGCACTGCCATGCTGATCGCCTTCATGACGGCGATGTTCATGAGCGTCGGCTATCTCATCGGCGGCGGCGGCGGCATGATGATCGCCCTTGTCATCGCCGCGGCGATGAACCTGTTCAGCTACTGGAATTCCGACAAGATGGTGCTGCGCATGTATAACGCCCACGAGGCGAACGAGCGCACCGCGCCGGAATACTACCGCATCGTGCGCGAGCTCGCGCAGCGCGCCGGCCTGCCGATGCCCAAGATCTATGTGATCGACAATCCGCAGCCCAACGCCTTCGCCACCGGGCGCAATCCCGAGAACGCCGCCGTGGCGGCGACTACGGGCCTGCTCGAGCGGCTGACGCCGCAGGAGATCGCCGGCGTGATGGCGCACGAGCTCGCCCACGTCCAGAACCGCGACACGCTGACCATGACGATCACCGCGACGCTCGCCGGCGCGATCTCCATGCTTGGCAATTTCGCCTTCTTTCTCGGCGGCAACCGCGACAACAATAACCCATTCGGCTTTATCGGCGTACTGATCGCCATGATCGTCGCGCCCTTTGCGGCGATGCTCGTGCAGATGGCGATCAGCCGCACGCGCGAATATTCGGCCGACCGGCGCGGCGCGGAGATCTGCGGCAATCCGCTCTGGCTTGCCTCGGCCCTGCGCAAGATCGCCAGCAGCGCGCGCAACATCCCCAATGAGGAGGCGGAGCACAATCCCGCCACGGCACATATGTTCATCATCAATCCGCTGAGCGGACGCGGCGCGGACAACCTGTTCTCCACCCACCCCGATACGGAAAACCGCATCGCCGCCCTGCAGGCGCTGGCAGCCGAAATGGGGAATGCCGGTGCGGGTTTCAGTTCCATAACCACACCCGCGCACCCTGCCGCCACATCCCCCTCCCCCCTCCGGAGCGGGGAGCCAAACCCGCTTCATCCCTGGGGAAGCCCTGACGATGATCACGATGCCCGACCGCCGAAAGGACCCTGGTCGTGAGCGGCGGCGAGGCTGCTTTCCGTCCCAAAAAGCATGCAGGAAAACGACATCCGCAAAAACCCGCCGAGAGGCCGGGCCTTGCCGCGCGGCAATGCGCGGCAAGGCTCCTCGGTGCCGTCATCGAGAAGAAGACCTCGCTCGACGGCCTGACCGACAACCAGCACGGCCATCCGCATTATCTCGCGCTTGACGATCGCGACCGCGCGCTGGTGCGCGCCATCCTCGGCGCGGCCCTCCGCCACCGGGGCACCATCGACGCGCTTCTGGCGCAGTTGCTTGACCGGCCGCTGCCGGAAAACGCCGTGGCTTTGAAAGCACTCCTGCACATCGCAGCCGCGCAGGTCCTCTATCTCGATCTTCCCGACCATTCAGCCGTCGACCTTGCCGTCACCGCCGCCAATGAGGACCCGCGCAACCGCCGCTATGCCGGCCTGGTCAATGCCGTGCTGCGCCGCCTCTCGCGCGACAAGGACAGGCGCTCCACCTCGACGCCGAATGCGCCGGCCTGGTTTGCGGAAAGTCTCGCGGAGGCCTATGGCGAACAAAAGGCCGCTGCCATCCTGGCGATCCAGGCGGTTGAGCCGCCGCTCGATCTGACCGTCAAGAGCGATCCTGAGGGCTGGGCCGAGCGGCTCGGCGGCATCGTGCTGCCGAACGGAACCGTGCGGCTCGCCAAACTCGATGGCGCGCTTACCGAGCTTCCTGGCTTTGCGGAAGGGGAATGGTGGGTGCAGGATGCGGCCGCCAGCCTGCCTGCCCGCCTCTTCGGCGATATTGCCGGCAAGCGCGTTGCCGATCTCTGCGCCGCGCCCGGCGGCAAGACGGCCCAGCTTGCCCTCGCTGGAGCGGACGTCACTGCGGTCGAGATTTCCGCCAACCGTCTCGCCCGCCTGCGCGCCAATCTCGGACGGCTGAAGCTCACGGCGCATACGGTCGAGGCCAATCTGATGCAGTACCAGCCGGAAGAGAAGTTCGACGCCGTGCTGCTCGATGCGCCATGCTCCTCGACCGGCACGGTGCGCCGCCACCCCGATGTGCCGTGGACGAAATCGCCCGAGGACATCGCCCGGCTTGCAGCCCTGCAGGCCGAATTCCTGGCCCGTACCGTCGACCTGGTGAAGCCCGGCGGCATCATCGTCTTCTCCAACTGTTCGCTCGATCCTGGGGAAGGCGAGGCCGTTGCACGATCGGCTCTTGCAAATCCCGCGCTTCAGGCGTTTCCTGTTTCCGAAGATGAGGTTCCCGGCCTGCACGGTCTGATCACACCGGAAGGTTTCCTGCGGTCGACGCCTCAGGATTTCCCACATCCCGATCCCAGGCTGTCGGGCATGGATGGTTTCTTCGCGGCGAGATTTCGCCGCATTTCTGCGTAAGTGCTGGATTAGTTTATATTATTTATTCCGCCTTCTTCCGGCAAACATGGTTAACGCAAGCTTTACTATTAGCGGACCATAATTTACCGCAAGAACCGGAATAATCGCCAATCGGACGGAAGCACCTGGGGCGGGACAAGGAGATAGAACGCGTGACGGTCGCGCTGAGCGAAACGCCGCATCTGTGGGGACTCGCCGCCGCGCAAATATGGCGGCGGATGCGCCGTCGCTTGCGCATGGGCCCGCTTTTCCGCTGGCGCTTCACCGGCTTCACGCCGGAGCGCGTGCTGATCGCCCCGCCCGACCTGCGCGTCGCCGACCCGCAGCTTGCCCAGGAGTTCTATCACGGCCGTTTCTCGCTCGCCGGACGCACGGTCGAGACGGGCGGGCGCTCGCCCTTTGCCGTCGAGCCGCCGAGCGAGGCATGGGAAGCCGCGCTGCATAATTTCAGCTGGCTGCGCCATCTGCGCGCCGCCGGCAGCGAGCTTGCGACTGTCAACGCCCGCGCCTTGGTCGAGGACTGGATCACGCTGCATGGGCGGCGCATGGGCGGCGTGGCATGGGCGCCCGACGTCACCGCGCAGCGCATCATCGCCTGGCTGCAGCATTCCAACCTCATCCTTGCCGGCGCCGAGCTCTCGGCCTATCGCCGGTTCATGCGCTCGCTCGCCTTTCAGGTGCGCTATTTGAGAACCGTGGCAGCGGTCATGGACGATGGCGAAGAGAAGCTCAGGGCGCGCATCGCCCTCGCCTTCGCATCCCTCGCGCTTCCCGTTTCGCCGGCGACCGCCCGCGCCGCGCGGCGCCACCTGGAACATGAGCTGATCCGCCAGATCCTGCCGGATGGCGGCCATATCTCCCGCAATCCGCTGACGATCCTGGAGCTTCTGGCCGATCTCCTGCCGCTGCGCCAGACCTATGCCAATGGCGCCGAGGCTCCGCCCAAGGCGCTGATCGAGGCGGTGGAGCGCATGCTGCCGGCCTTGCGTTTCTTCCGCCATCATGACGGCAGCCTCGCGCTTTTCAACGGCGTCGGCCCGACATTGCCCGAACGCATCATCGCGGTCCTGCGCCATGACGAGACGGCGGGCTCGCCGCTCACCCATGCGCCGCATTCAGGCTATGAGCGGCTCTCCATGGGCTCCACCACCATCATCGCCGATACCGGCCTGCCGCCGCCGGTCACCGCCTCGCGCGATGCCCATGCCGGCTGCCTCGCCTTCGAGATGTCGTCGGGGCGCCAGCGCTATGTCGTCAATGCCGGCATCGACCGCTACGGCCCGCCCGAGTTCCGTCCGCTCGGGCGCTCCACCGCTGCCCATTCCACGGCAACCGTCAACGACACCTCGTCCTGCCGGTTCAGCCTCAGCACCGGTCTTTCCAACATGCTCGGCACGCCTGTTATCGCCGGGCCGACCAAGGTGCAGATCAAGCGGATCGAGGGCATGGACGAGCAGGGCTTCATCGCCCGTCATGACGGTTATGTCAGGCTGTTCGGCATCCATCACGAGCGCTCGATCGTGCTTTCCCACAATGGCAGCGTCATCGAGGGGCGGGACAGCTTCCTGGCGGCCAATGGCAGGGCGCCGCGTGCCAACGGGCGCGACAACATCACCGTCCGCTTCCACATTCATCCGGCAGTGGACGTCGCCTTCGACGAGGACGGCCTTCTGGTGCTGCGCGCCGAACGCGACGACACATGGGCCTTCTCCTGCGTGGAGGTCGCGCCGCAACTCGACGATTCGATCTTCTTCGCCGGCTTCCGCGGCCCGGTGAAGACCAGGCAGATCGTGTTGTCCTTCCTGGCCTCCGAACTGCCGGAGGTGAACTGGCGCTTCACCCGCATCGCGCTCGGCAGCTACATCTGAACCGCTGGAGCGGACGTCTCAGGCCGTTCATCCGTTCAGCCTGATCCGGCGCAGGACGACGTTTCCGCCGTCTTCAAAAGCGAAATCGGGACGGGCATCGAGGAACTCGTCCGTTGCCGTCCGGCATCCTCCATAATCGTGATAGTCATCGATCAGGATGATCCCTCCCGGGCTGATCCGGTCTGCCAGGCTATGCAGGCAATACCTGACCGGATCGTACCAGTCGCAGTCGATATGGGCGAAGGCGATCTTATCTATTCCCGCTGCCGGAAGCGTATTCTCGAACAGCCCCTTGTGCAGGTGGATCATCTCCCCATCGACGGCGACCCCGTATTTCGTGAAGGAACGGCAGACTTCATCATAGAGATTGTCGCGATAGCCATAGTAGAGATCGCCGCCGATCCCTTTTGATTCTCCGCTCGCGATCGTCTTGTAGCGCTCCACGGCCTTCTGGCCGTCCTTGGCCGATTCAGGCGGAGGTATCATTCCGAACACATCGAAGCCGTGAAAGCGGCGTCCATGGCGGTTGGCTCTCTTCGAAAGAAGGATCGCGCTTCCGCCGAGCGCAACGCCGAACTCGGCGACATCGCCGGGCACGTCCTCTTTCAGGACCTCTCTCAGCGCCTTTTCAAGACGTCGCAACTTCCAGGGCGAGAGGTAGGTAAGGTGCTCGCGCCGCACCGACCGCGCCGTGGCACTCAATCTGGATGTTTCAAGCATGTGGCGCGTACGCCAGATAATGGAGCTCAGATGGGGCATGTTTCCTCCCGACAGCCCGCCGCTCCCTTTCTTTATCGATTCACCCGCACCGATGTGCAACCGCTGAGCCGGGCCGATCATTCACATTTTGCCGCATATCAGGGCGGAACGTTATCACGCTGCAGGCACCGGATATCCGCTTTAGAGGATAGGATTCCGTGTGAGCCTATGCTAACCCGCGCCATAATCCTTCCCGTCCCCGACCCGACGAAGAGACCTGCTCATGGCTGTAGCTTCCAAGAATATTCCCGCTCCCGATCTCACCCGCGTGCGCCGCGCGCTGCTGTCGGTATCCGACAAGACCGGTCTGATCGAATTCGCACGATCCCTGGAGCGCCACGGCATCGAACTCGTCTCCACCGGCGGCACGGCGAAGGCGATCGCCGCCGAAGGCATTGCGGTGCGGGACGTCTCCGACATCACCGGCTTTCCCGAGATCATGGACGGTCGCGTCAAGACCCTGCATCCCGCCGTCCATGGCGGCCTGCTCGCAGTGCGCGACGACCCCGAACACGCGCAAGCGATGAAGGCCCACGGCATCGAGGGCATCGACCTCGTCGTAATCAACCTCTACCCCTTCGAGGAGGTGCGCTATCAGGGTGCCGATTATGCGACCACGGTGGAGAACATCGATATCGGCGGCCCGGCGATGATCCGCGCCGCCGCCAAGAACCATGCGTATGTCGCGATCGTCACCGATCCCGATGATTATACGCAAGTGCTCGCCGAGCTCGACAGCCATCAAGGCTCGCTGCCCTACACGTTCCGCCAGAAGCTCGCCGCCAAGGCCTTCGCCCGCACCGCCGCTTACGACGCGGCGATCTCCGGCTGGTTCGCGGAGACGACGAAGACTGAGGCCCCGACCTGGCGCGCCATCGCCGGCAAGCTCCATTCGGTGATGCGCTATGGCGAAAACCCGCACCAGGCGGCGGGCTTCTACCTCACGGGCGAGAAGCGCCCGGGTGTGGCCACCGCGACGCAGCTCCAGGGCAAGCAGCTTTCCTATAACAACATCAACGACACCGACGCCGCGTTCGAGCTGGTCGCCGAGTTCGACCCGGCGCGCACTGCCGCCGTCGCCATCATCAAGCACGCCAATCCTTGCGGCGTGGCGGAAGGCGAGACGCTGAAGGACGCCTATCTCAAGGCGCTGGCCTGCGATCCCGTTTCCGCCTTCGGCGGCATCGTCGCGCTGAACCGCACGCTGGATGCGGCAACGGCAGAGGAAATCGCCAAGATCTTCACCGAGGTGATCATCGCGCCGGATGCGACCGACGAGGCCCAGGCCATCATCGCGGCCAAGAAGAACCTGCGGCTCCTGGTGACCGGCGGCCTGCCCGATCCGCGCGCGCCCGGCATCGCGGCCAAGACCGTGGCGGGCGGCCTGCTGGTGCAGTCGCGCGATAACGGCACCGTCGACGATCTGGATCTCAAGGTGGTGACGAAGCGCGCGCCGACGGACAAGGAAATGGCCGACCTGAAATTCGCCTTCCGCATCGCCAAGCATGTGAAGTCGAACGCCATCGTCTATGTCAAGGACGGTTCCACAGTCGGCATCGGCGCGGGCCAGATGAGCCGGGTGGATTCCGCCCGCATCGCCGCCCGCAAGGCGCAGGACGCGGCCGAGGCGGCGGGCCATGCCGAGCCGCTGACCAAGGGTTCCGTTGTCGCCTCCGACGCGTTCTTCCCCTTTGCGGACGGGCTTCTGTCAGCCATCGAGGCAGGCGCCACGGCGGTCATCCAGCCCGGCGGCTCCATGCGCGACGACGCCGTGATCGCGGCCGCCGACGAGCACGGCATCGCCATGGTCTTCACCGGCATGCGGCACTTCCGGCATTAACAAGCTTTTACGGAGACGCTGGCGGGACAGTACCCCCCTCTGGCTTGCCAGCCATCTCCCCCTCAAGGGGGGAGATTACGCCTTCATATACGTTCGGCACCAACCGTCAATGTTGCAGAATGACGGCTGGACGTTATGTCAGCCAATCTCCCCCCTTGAGGGGGAGATGCCCGGCAGGGCAGAGGGGGGTGCCTCGCGATCTCGATCAAACGGGAAACGCTCTAAATTTACTCCCCATCCTCCACCGCCGGATAGGGCGTTCCCGCGAGGATCGCCAGTCCGGCGAGAAAGAAGGCGATCAGCACCGCCATGCCGAGGCGTGGCGAGCCGCTCAACGCCGTCACGCTTGCCACCAGGAAGGGCGCGACGAAGCTCGTCGCCCGTCCGGCGAGCGCATAAAGGCCGAAATAGCGTCCGGCTTCCTCGGCGCTGACACTGCGCGCCAGATAGGAGCGCGACGAGGCCTGCACCGGGCCGAAGGCGATACCGATCAGGATGCCGAAGACGAGATAGGCCTTTTCGGCGGCGGTGGCGAACAATCCGCCGCTATCCTCGCTCGAAAAGCGTAAAAGCCCGAACAATGTATGATCCGGGCCGGTGGAAACGATGCCGACAGTCGCAATGAAGAGCAGCACGAGCGACAGGATCACCACCCTTTTCGAACCGAAGGCCACATCCATCCGGCTTGCCACGAGGCATCCGAAGATCGCCACCACATTGAGAATGATGCCGAAAAGCCCGATCTCGGTGATCGACCAGCCGAACATGGCGGCGGCAAACCCGCCGCCGAGCGCCAGGAGCGCGTTGACCCCGTCCTGATAGATCATCCGGGCGATGAGGAACCGGAAGATATTGGCGCGCTGGCGCACCTCACCGAGCGTGGCCTTGAGCTCGCTCAAGCCTCGCTTCACCGCTGCGCCGAGCGGCAGGCCCTTCACGCCATCCGGAGTGAACAGGAACATCGGCAGGATGAAGACCAGATACCAGAGCGCGGACAGCGGCCCCGCCACCCGGGCATCCTCCCCCTTCGCCGGGTCGAGCCCGAACAGCGGATTAAGGCCGATCAGCGTCTTGCCCGTCTGCGGCGAGGCGGCAAGACAGGCGACGATGAAGATCAGCACGATCATGCCGCCGAGATAGCCGAGCCCCCAGGCGATGTTGGAGATGCGCCCGATCTCCTCCTTGGAGACGAGACGCGGCATCATGGAATCATTGAAGACGATGGAGAATTCCGCCGCCACGGAAGCCATGCAAAAGGCCGCCAGCACCCAGAAAAGGCTGGAGCCCGGCGCGGCGAACCACAGGAGCGACAGGCTGATGATCTTGATCACCGCGAAGAAGCCGATCCATGGCTTGCGCACGCCGGTCTGGTCGGCGATGGCGCCCAGAACCGGAGAAAGAATGGCGATGACGAAACCGGCCAGCGCGACGGCATATCCCCACGCGGCCTGCCCAACCGCCGGATCGGCGGCCATCCGCGAGATGAAATAGGGGCCGAAGATGAATGTCGTGACAACGGTGAAGAAGGGCTGGGCTGCCCAGTCGAACAGCATCCAGCCCCAAATGCCGCGCCTTGTGGCGCGTTGATGCATCACCTCGGTAATGGCCACGTCCCCTCCAGCCCCGGCAACGGGCCCGGAGGACCCGTCTTTACGCCGCCAGATCAGACATCAAACCTGCAGCCACCGCAAGCCGCGAAACGGTGAGGTCGCCACCTTCCACCAGCACGGTCATGCGCTGGCGTACCGCTTCCACCTGCATATTGCCGCTGTCGAGCCATGCCTCTGCCGGGTTCTTGGCCTCGCCGAAGCGCGTCAGCGCCGCGATGGTGATCGCCCGGGTTGCCTGGGCGATCGTATCATTGGCCCGCGCCAGCGCCATCCCGTCATAGTAATCGGTGATGGGAATGGCCCGCGCAGCCTCCTCGATCCGCGCGATGCGGAAGGCCTCGGTGATGGTGAAATAAGCCTTGGCCGCCGCGATCAGCTCCGATTTCGAGCGATAGGCGATGAGCGCGATATCCGGCACGACGGAAGCGATCTGCAGCCGGGCCAGCCGCGCCGCGAGATCGGCGGGCGCCCCCTTTTCCGTGAAGCGCGCCGTATCGTCGGCGATCATGCCCGCCATGAAATCCGGCATCAGCTTGCCCAGACGCGGCTCGAGCACGCGGCGGGCATTGCGGATCGCCTCGACGAATTCGGCGAGCGTGGCGTTGGAATTGTCGTTGCGCAGCACCCAGGCTGTCGTCCAGTACAGCATGCGCGAGACCTGCGCGTAGAACTCGTTCTGCACGCCGCCCGGCACCTTGTTGTCGAGCTTGTCGATGGCATCGAAGAGATCGTCCAGCTCGAAGCCGTCGCGCACCGCCACATAGGCGCGCAGGATCGCCGCCGGCGGCTTGCCGGTCATGTCCTGCAGCCGGCTTATGAAGGTCGGTCCGCCGCGATTGATCGCATCATTGCCGAGAAGCGTGGCGATGATCTCGCGCTTCAGCCTGTGGCCCGCGATCTCCGGCGCATAGGTCTTGACCATGCGTTTCGGGAAATAACCGAAGAGCTCCGGCTCGAAATAGGGATCATCAGGCAGGTCGCTCTTGACGATCTGGTCGACCAGCACGAGCTTCGCATAGGCGAGCAGGACGGCAAGCTCGGGACGGGTGAGCGGCAATCCGCGCGCCTCCCTCTCGCCCAGAGCCTGTTCGTCGGGCAGGGTCTCGACCTTGCGGTCGAGCAGCTTCTGCCTTTCGAGATCGGCCATGAAGCGGGCCTGATAGGGCAGGTCGGCCAGCCCTCGGCGCTCCACCAGCGAGATCGCCAGCGTCTGCAGATAATTGTTGCGCAGGACCAGCGCCGCCACCTCGTCGGTCATCGCCGCGAGCAGCTTGTTGCGCGCCGGGCGCTCCAGCTTGCCCGAGCGCATCGCCGCCGCGAGCGCGATCTTGATATTGACCTCGACGTCGGAGGTGTTGACGCCTGCCGAATTGTCGATCGCATCGGAGTTGCACCGGCCGCCGGCCAGGCTGAACTCGATGCGGCCGCGCTGGGTGACGCCGAGATTGGCGCCCTCACCGATCACCTTGGCGCGCACCTCGCTTCCCGTTACGCGGATCGCATCATTGGCCCGGTCGCCCACCTGGGCATCGCTCTCGGTGCTGGCGCGGACATAGGTGCCGATGCCGCCGAACCACAGGAGATCGACCGGCGCCTTCAGGATCGCGTTGATGAGCTCCGCCGGCGTCATGGTCGTCTTGCCGGTGATGCCGAGCGCCTGCGCGGCCTGCGGCGGCAGCGAGACCGTCTTCTGCGAGCGCGAATAGATGCCGCCGCCTGCCGACAGTTTCGAGCGGTCGTAATCCTGCCAGCTCGAGCGCGGCAACTCGAACAGGCGTCGGCGCTCGGCAATGGCGATCGCCGGATCCGGGTCCGGATCGATGAAGATGTCGCGATGGTCGAAGGCGGCGATCAGCTTCGTCTGACCGGAGAGCAGCATGCCGTTGCCGAAGACGTCGCCCGACATGTCGCCCACGCCGACGACCGTAAACGGCGTCGTCTGGATATCGATGTCCATCTCGCGGAAGTGCCGCTTCACGGCCTCCCACGCGCCGCGCGCGGTGATGCCCATCTTCTTGTGGTCGTAGCCCGCCGAGCCGCCGGAGGCGAAGGCGTCGTCGAGCCAGAAATCATGCGCCTGGCTGATGGCGTTCGCCGTGTCGGAGAAGGTCGCGGTGCCCTTGTCGGCAGCGACGACGAAGTAAGGATCGTCCGCATCGTGCCGCACCACGTCCCGCGGCGGCACGATCATGTCGCCATGGATGTTGTCGGTGACGGAGAGAAGCGTCGAGATGAAGGTGATATAGGCTTGGCGCCCCGCTTCGAAGAAGGCGTTGCGGTCGCCGCCCGTGGGCAGGCGCTTCGGATAGAAGCCGCCCTTGGCGCCGACCGGCACGATCACCGCGTTCTTGACCTGCTGCGCCTTGACGAGGCCCAGCACCTCGGTGCGGTAATCCTGGGCGCGATCCGACCAGCGGATACCGCCGCGCGCCACCGGGCCGAAGCGCAGGTGCACGCCCTCGACCTCCGGCCCGTAGACGAAGATCTCGCGATAGGGGCGCGGCTCCGGCAGCCCCTCCACCATGCGCGGATTGAGCTTGAAGGCGAGCGTCACCCGTGGCGAACCGTCCGCCTCCGGCGCGAAGGCGTTGGTGCGCAGCGTCGCCTCGATGAGATTGAGGAAGCGGCGCACGATCTGATCGTCATCCAGGCTCGGGACCGATTGCAGCTCCTGGTCGATGGCATCGCGGATGCGCTTTTCCGCGCCCGCCTTCGCATCCTCGCCGGCCCGCGCCGGGTTGAACCGCAGGTCGAACAGGCTGTGCAGATTGCGTGCGATCGCGGGATAGCGGTTGAGAGCGGCAGCGATGAAGCCCTGCGAATAGGCGATGCCCGCCTGCTGCAGATAACGGCCATAGGCGCGCAGGATCATGATCTCGCGTGCGGAAAGCCGCGCCGTCTGCACCAGCGCATTATAGCCGTCATTGTCGGCGGCGCCCTCCCACACCGCCCGGAACGCCTCCTCCAGGAGCGCGCCGTCATCGCTCAGGTCCACGGGGACGCCGAAGGCGTTGACGAGTTGCATGTCATGCACATGCACCTTCGCACCATTGATCCCCGGCAGTTCGAACGTCTGCTCGCTGATGACGCGGAAACCCATGTTTTCCAGAAGCGGCACGCGCTGCGACAGCGCCACCGCCGCGCCGTAATGATAGATCTTCAGCGATGCCGCATCCGGTCCGTCGGCACGATGCTTGTAGAAATCGACATAAAGGGGATTGTCCGGCGAAAGCGTCGCTATGCGCTCGGCATCGACCAGCGCTTCAGCCGGAATGAAGCTCTCCCGGTAGGAATCGGGGAAGCTCGATGCCAGCGCCGCAATATTGACGCCGCCGATGGCGGGCGAACCGGAGAAGGATTCCGCCGCATCCTGGACCGCATCCTCCCAGGTGCGCACGATGGCGCGGATTTCCGCCTCGAGCACCTCGCGCGCCACCTCGGGCACGGTGCCTTCGTCACGGCGGACGATGAAATAGACGCGCGTCAGCGTCCCCTCGGGAAAGGACGGCTGGAAATCGACGCTCTGCCCGTCATAGACGCGCATCAGATAGGCTCTGATCTTCTCGCGGACGGCCGAATCGTAGCGGTCGCGCGGCACATAGACCAGCACGGACACGAAGCGTCCAAACGGATCGATGCGCGGCAGGGCGCGCACGCGCGGACGCTCGCCGAGCGCCAGAATGCTTTCCGCATTGGCGACCAGCGTGTTGACATCGATCTGGAACAGCTCGTCGCGCGGATAGTCTTCCAGCACATTGATCAGCGCCTTGCCGGAATGGTCCTGCGGGTTGAACCCGAGCCGCTTGATGACCGCGTCCACCTTCGGACGCAGGAACGGGATCTTGAGGACGGAGCGCGTATAGGCGGTTGAGGTGAAGAGACCGACGAACCGCAATTCGCCCACGACCTCGCCCTTCTCGTTGAACCGCTTGATCCCGATATAGTCGAGATAGCCGCGCCGGTGCACCCGCGAGCGGGTGTTTGCCTTGGTGACGATCAGGGCTTCCGGCCCTTCGAGGAAGGCCAGCGTCTCGCTCGTCGCCGTCGTGCCGGTTTCGCCGCGGCGCAGGACGCGCACCGCGGGATCGCTCAGTATGCCCAGTTGCGGCTTGTCGGCATGGACGAGCTCGCGTTTCTTTCCCTTGCGCCTGTAGTCATATTCGCGCATGCCGAGAAAGGTGAAATTGTCGTCGCGCAGCCATTCGAGAAACTCGATGGCCTCGGCCACATTCTTCTTCTTTCCGGGCGGCGGATTGGTCTTGTAGGCCTCGATTGCCTGGTCGAGACGCTTCAGCATCGGCTTCCAGTCCCGGACGGCCGCACGCACCTGGCCGAGCACCGTCGTCAGCGACGCCGCCAGATCCTCGCGCGCCGCCTCATCGAGCATCGGCAGGTGAATCTGCATGACGCTGACCCGATCCGTGCCCTTGGGCTCGGGACCGGCGGACGCCTCGCCGCGGATGACGACGCCGTTTTCGCCATGCACCACGTCGAGGACGGGGTGCAGCACCAGATAGACGGAGCTGGTTCTTTGATTGATCTCGCCCAGCACCGAATCGAGAAGGAAGGGCATGTTGTCGTTGATCAGCGTGACGATCGTCACCGGCCGTCCGTCGCGAAGCACCTTGTTCGCGCCATCGACGGAGACGACGCTCTCGCCCTTGCGATGTCTGGAGAGTTCCGCGAATGCGAGACGGGCCGCTTCCTCCAGGGCGGAGGCGTCATATTCGGCCAGGTCTTCCGGCGGGGCCCACTCGAACAGGAGGGCTGCGAAATCCTTCAATCCCTCCTTCTTGTCCGCTCTGGTCTTGACTGCCCCGACGTCCCGTTCCTGCCTGGCTGACACTTCCATACTCCCATGGGAAAGAATTGTTTCGGCAACCTATCAGATAGGTTCCCTTTTGCGATCACAAACTGACTCTGCAGGGTGAACTTGCCATGACAAAGCGACAAAATGCGGCAAAAAACCTCCGCCATCGGAGAAAATGCGGTGGAGAAGGAGCAATTCATCGCACTTGACCTGCGTTTTCGTCAGATCCGGCGATCCGCCCTCATAATTCGACCAGATGGTCGCTGAGCTCGTTGGGATTGCCTTGCGTGGGCGGGAAATGTTGAGCCAGCAGCGCGCCTGCCTTTCCGATCGCCTCCACGAACCCGTCTGCCACCGCCTGGCGCGAGGCGTGATCGGTCAGGATCGCGACAATGCCGTTCCACTCCTCCTGCTCGACCTTGGCGTTGATGCCCGCATCGGCCACCACTTCGGCATAGCGTTCGGCGAGCGAGACGAAGAGGAGAACACCGGTGCGCTCGGAGGTGATATGAACATTGCGCGCCAGGAACTGCTGGACCGCGTTGAGATGGGCGCGGCGATAACGGATGCGGTGCGGCACCAGCATGATACGGACCGACGGCATCAGCCAGAGTACCAGCACGACAGAAATGAAGGCCGCCAGGATGGCCAGGCCGAAGACCGGCAGCGAGAGATCGAACCAGTACCAATGTGCCAGGAGGGCCGCGACGATCGCCGCGATGATCACGCCGCAGGCGGCGACAAAGCCTGCAGCAAAGAAATAATCATCGCTGCGCCGCGCCAGGACGGCATAGATCTCGCCATCCGTCTTTTCCTCCGCTACGCGAATGGCTTCCGCGATGCGGGCATGATCGTTGGCGTCTAGAAATTGCTGCACGGATTTTCCCTCTCCTACCAGCTTCCCGAAGCGCCGCCGCCGCCCGACGAGCCACCGCCGCCGGAAAACCCACCGCCGCCTGACCAGCCGCCACCGCCGCCGCCGAAGCCGCCGCCTCCGATCCAGATGCCTCCGCCGCCCAGGCCGCCGATCGCGCCACCCGAACGGGGACCCGTTTGCATGCCGAGCCATTGATAGCGTCCCGGCCCGATCTTGCGGCCGAAAATGGGCGCCAGCAGTGCGAAGCCGAGCCCGCCGAAGAAGATGATGCCCCAGAAGGTGAGGAAGATCACCGAGATCCAGTCGATCCCGCCACCGGAAGACTGCGCCTGGGCATTGCGCTGCGCCCGCGCTTCGAAATCCGCGGCATCGCCCGCCAGAACCGCCAATATGCCGTCGACTCCCTTCGAGATGCCGCCGGCATAATCGCCCTGCCGGAAGGCGGGAATGACCGCCGTCCGGATGATGACGCTCGACAGCGCGTCGGTCAGCGTGCCTTCGAGGCCATAGCCGACCTCGATGCGCACCTTGCGGTCGTTCGGGGCAACCACGAGCAGGACACCGTTGTTTTCCTGCTTCTGGCCGAGCGCCCAGCTGCGGAACAGCCGGTTCGAATAGGATTCGATGTCCTCGCCGCCGAGGCTCGGCACCGTGACCACCACCACCTGATCCGACGACTTCGCCTCGAAGGCGGCAAGCTTTTCCGTCAGCGCATCCCGCGTCTGCGGGTCGATGATATTCGCGTCATCGACGACGCGTCCGGTCAGCGCAGGCAGCGGCGCGTCCGCCGCCGCGACCGCGATGAAAGCGGCGAGCGCCATCATGATGCCCGCCGCCAGGCCAAGCCATCGTGCGGCGTCCCGGCCGACCGGCATCTCTCGGATCAATGTCACGGCAGCGCCATCCGTCAGTTGTTGAAGTTGACTTTCGGCGCCTGCTGGGCCGCTTCGTCGATGGTAAAGGTCGGCAGAGGCTGCTTGTCGCGGAACCAGATGAGCCGCCACAGCATCGTCGGCATCGTCTGGAGCGAGGTATTATAAACGCGGACCGCCTCGATATAATCGCGCCGGGCGATCGCAATGCGGTTTTCGGTGCCTTCAAGCTGCGACTGAAGCGCCAGGAAATTCTGATTCGCCTTCAGGTCGGGATAGTTCTCGACCACCGCCAGAAGCCGCGACAGGGCGCCGCTCAGATTGGCCTGGTTCTGCTGGAACTGCTTGAACAGCTCCGGATTGTTGAGCATATCGGGCGTCACCTGAACCTGCGTCGCCTTGGCGCGCGCCTCGACCACGTCGGTCAAGGTATCCTTCTCATGCGCGGCATAGCCCTTGACCGTTTCCACCAGATTGGGAATGAGATCGGTGCGCCTCTGATACTGGTTGAGTACCTCGCTCCAGGCCGCCTTCACCTGTTCCTCCTGGGTGGGAATGGTGTTGAAGCCGCATGCAGACAAGAGCGGCGCCATGATGATGAGCAAAAGCGCAGGAAAGAGGCGGCGGCCGAAAGGCCGCAGAGTGGTAACAGCGGTCATGCATATCTCCTGATAACGGCCCTTTGACACAAGTGGCAGTGCCATCCCCAGCACAGTAGTGCGAGAGTAATCATATTCGCGGCCAAAGAAAACAGCCAAGAATTTGCCCAGTCGGCGGAAAAACCGCATGGTGAACCGGATCGAAGCGTTTATGCTGGGCGAGGGATCATGGAGCGAACATAACAATGACCGAACGTCAGAGGGGCGATAGCAGTCAGAAGCAAGCCCGGCGCATCCTGGAAAGGGTCAACCGCGAATCCTCGGCCGATCACGGCATGGTCGCACGCGGGATCGAGCGGACGAAGAAACACCTTTCCGCCGCCGATGCCGACCAGGCCGACAGCATCGAAGTATGGGGCACGCGCATCGGCCGCGCGCTCGCCCTGCTCCTGATTGTTGCTGCAATCGTCTGGCTTCTGGCCTATCTTGCCCGAACGTCCTGAAATGTCGTCCCCTCCCTTCCAGGACGCCCCGATACATCCTGCGAGCACCAGTTGATGAACCATTCCCAAGCGTCAGACGCAAACGCCGTCATCGTGATCTCCAGCCATGTCGTGCGCGGTTCCGTGGGAAACCGTGCCGTGGTCTTCGCGCTGGAAACGCTCGGCCATCCCGTATGGGCGGTGCCCACGGTAATCCTGCCTTGGCACCCCGGCCACGGTCCCGCCAAGCGCATCATTCCCGCGGAACAGGAGTTCGACGATCTGATCGCCGATCTGGAACGCGCGCCCTGGCTGGGCGAGGTGGGAGCGGTGCTGACCGGCTATCTCGGCCAGGCCTCGCAGGCAGCGAGCATTGCGAGGCTGGTCAAGGCCGTCAAGGCCAGGAACCCGCGGGCCTGCTATCTCTGCGATCCCGTCATCGGCGATGAAAAGGGGCTTTATGTCCCCGAGGCGACGGCTGCCGCCATCCGCGACCAGCTGATGCCGCTTGCCGACATAGCCACGCCAAACCGCTTCGAGCTCTCCTGGCTGACGGGCGTTCCGCTGGAGGACAATGGCGCGATCATGGAGGCAGCCCTCGATGTCGGGCCGGCCACCATGCTCGTCACCTCCGCCATACCGCTGATGAAGGGCGGCACGGGCAATATCCTGCTGACGCCGACCTTCGCGATGATGGCCGAGCACCGCCATGTCGAAGGACCGACGAGCGGCCTGGGCGATCTGACGTCCGCCGTCTTTCTCGCCCGCACCATGGCCGGCCAACCTCCGGAAAAGATCCTGCAGGGAACGACGGCTGCGGTTTTCGAGGTCCTGGCCCGAGCCGCCAAGCGCGGCGCCGACGAGCTGATGCTTGAAGCCGATGCGTCGAGCCTGTCGACTCCCATGGCCATGGTGCAGATCCGCCGGCTCATGCATCCGACCAGGGGCTTGAGGGTATGAGAGTGCGATAAACGCCTCGAAAACGAATTGATCTTCTTCTCAAGCGAGGCTATTGGCACAGGCATGAGCGATCTTCTCGATAGTCATCTCCCCGACGCGCTTCTTGCCGGTTACCGCAATTTCATGTCAGGGCGCTTCGCAAACGAATCGCAGCGCTACAGGGAATTGGCGGAAAAAGGGCAGACGCCGGAGACGATGGTCATCGCGTGCTGCGATTCGCGTGCGGCACCGGAAATCATCTTCGACACCCGTCCCGGCGAGATCTTCGTGTTGCGCAATGTCGCCAATCTGGTTCCCCCTTATGAGCCCGATGGCGAATATCACTCCACCTCGGCGGCCCTCGAATTCGCCGTGCAGAGCCTCAAGGTCAAGCATATCGTCGTGCTCGGGCACGGCCGTTGCGGCGGCATAAAGGCGGCGCTCGATCCCGAAAGTTCCCCGCTTTCACCAGGCGATTTCATCGGCAAATGGATGAGCCTCGTCGCGCCCGCCGCGGAAGCCGTCGCCGCCAACAACCTGATGACATCGGGCGAACGGCAGACGGCGCTGGAGCGCATCTCGATCCGCTATTCCATCGCCAATCTGCGTAGCTTCCCCTATATCGACGCCCAGGAAAAGAAGGGGCACTTGACCCTGCACGGGGCGTGGTTCGACATCTCCACCGGCGAGCTCTGGGTCATGGACCGCAACACCGGCGATTTCATCCGCCCGCCTGTGGAATAAGACATTCCAAGGAAGCGGCCCAGGCCCGTCGGGAAATGGATCAGGCGCCACACAGTCGCTGCGCGGCGCCTGATCAAACTCAGCCGTCGATCTCCTTGCCGATGATGGCGATCGCCTGCTGGTAGACGCTTGCCGCATTCCAGCCCTGAAGAGCGCCGAAATTGACCTGCCCCGGCTGATAGCCGCCACCCGGCTGCCAGCCATGGCCGCGCAGGAAGTTCGCCGTCGAAGCAAGCGCGTCGGCCTTGGAGCGGGCCATGTCGATATGTCCGCTGCCGTCGCCGTCCACGCCGTATCGCAGCACGTTGAGCGGCAGGAACTGCGTCTGGCCGATCTCGCCATGGGCGGCGCCGATCGCATCCGGGTTCAAATCCTGCCGGTCGATAAGCTTGAGCGCGGCATAGAGCTGCTCGGTGAAATAAGCCGAGCGGCGGCAATCATAGGCGAGCGTGGCGACGGCGGACAGCGTGTGCTGGTTGCCCATAAAGTTGCCGAAGCCGGTCTCCATGCCCCAGATCGCGATCAGCGGCCCGGCCGGCACGCCATAGCGCCGTTCGAGGCTGGCGAAAAGCTTGGCGTTCTGCTTCTTCAGCGACTTGCCGCGGCTGATGATCGCCTGCGCCCCACGCTTCTTCATGAACTCGTTGAGCGAAAGCTTGAAGCTCTTCTGGTTCCGGTCAGCGTAGATCGTCTTGCTGGCGTAACGCGTGTTCTCCAGCGCATTGAGGGCCCGCGGGCCGATACCCCGCGCCGCGGCTTCCTGCTTGAACTGCTGCAGCCATGCGTTGTACCCGGCAGCATTATTGCCGCACGAGGCGGCTTCGGCATTGCCTGCACCGGCCAACATGCCTATTGCGAGAAATACTGTTGCTGCGGTCATTCTCGACCGACTTTTGGCAAGCAATGCCATCCTTTTCTCCTTTGGGGGTGATTCGACCTCGACGCGAATTTGCCATTCATCCCATGAATTGTCACGGTGCTCGGCCCCGGTGAAGGCCTCGAACACTGCGGCAAACGGTTCCGTTTGAAGAAAATCTCTTAGACCTATTGCTTATTGCATAGTGGTCAATTTTATTTACCAGCGTGTAACCGGTATAAGCCGGGTTCGGCGACGACGAGGGAGGACGCCATGTCGAACGGATTTCTTGCGCTATTTGCATTTCTGCCGATTCTTGTGGCCGGCGTGATGCTGGTCGGGTTTCGCATCCAGGCACGGATTGCGATGCCCATCACTTATGTTCTGACCGTCATCATCGCGATTGCCGTGTGGGGCATGAGCGGTAATCGCGTGATCGCCTCCACGCTGCAGGGCCTCATCCAGACAGCGGGCCTGCTGTGGATCATCTTCGGGGCCATCCTGCTTCTAAACACGCTCAAGCATTCCGGCGGCATTTCCGCCATCCGCTCGGGCTTCGCACAGATCAGCCCTGACCGGCGCATCCAGGTTTTCCTGATCGCCTGGCTGTTCGGCTCCTTCATCGAAGGCGCATCGGGTTTCGGCACGCCGGCAGCCGTGGTGGCGCCGCTGATGGTTGCCGTCGGTTTTCCGGCGCTCGCCGCCGTCTCTTTCGGCCTGATGATCCAGTCCACCCCGGTTTCCTTCGGCGCGGTCGGCACGCCGCTCATCGTCGGCATCCAGTCGGGCCTCAACCGCGAGGCGCTGACAGCGCAGCTGCAGGGCGCGGGATCGAGCTGGGGGCAGTTCTTCCATATCATCACCTCGGAAGTGGCGATCCTGCATGCGATCTGCGGCACGTTCATGCCGCTGTTCCTGGTCGTCATCATGACGCGCTTCTTCGGGCGCAACCGTTCCTGGACAGAAGGTCTGGCAATCCTGCCCTTCGCGCTTTTCGCGGCCTTCGCCTTCACCATCCCCTACGTGCTGAGCGCGGTTTTCCTCGGAGCTGAATTCCCGTCCATGATCGGTGGTCTCGTCGGCCTGGCGCTTGCCACGCTTGCCGCCCGCGCCGGCTTCCTGATGCCGAAGGACAAATGGGACTTCGCCCCGCCCTCGCAATGGCCTTCGAGCTGGATGGGAAGCGTCGAGATCAAGCTCGACGAGTTGACATCGAAGAAGATCCCCCTGTTCCTGGCATGGACACCTTATGTGCTTCTGGCGATCTTCCTCGTCGTTAGCCGCACGGTGCCGTCCGTCGGCAATGCGCTGAAATCGGTAACGTTCGCCGCCAAGGACATCATGGGCGAAACCAATATAAGCGGCGATTTTGCGCCCCTCTTCCTGCCGGGTGGCCTTCTGGTCATCGTCTGCCTGATCACCTTCTTCCTGCACCGCATGAATGGCGGACAGTTCGCCAGGGCGTTCGGCGAGAGTACCAAGACATTGCTGGGCGCGGGTTTCGTGCTGCTCTTCACCGTGCCCATGGTGCGCGTGATGATCAATTCCGGCGTCAATGGCAACAATCTGGTCAGCATGCCGCTGATGGTGGCCGACTGGGTGGCGATGGAAGTGGGGAATGTCTAT
This sequence comes from Mesorhizobium sp. RMAD-H1, assembly GCF_014191375.1. Classification (GTDB taxonomy): domain Bacteria; phylum Pseudomonadota; class Alphaproteobacteria; order Rhizobiales; family Rhizobiaceae; genus Paramesorhizobium. Next base: position 102,989 of record NZ_JACHWN010000008.1, on the reverse strand, counting down.
CCGTTCTTCGCGCCGACAGTCGGTGCGCTGGGTGCGTTCCTCGCCGGCTCCAATACGGTGTCGAACCTGATGCTCAGCCAGTTCCAGTATGGCGTGGCGGAAGGGCTCGGCGTCTCCGGCGCACTCATGGTGGCCGGCCAGTCGGTGGGCGCTGCGGCGGGCAACATGATCGCCATCCACAATGTCGTGGCGGCCTCGGCGACGGTTGGCCTTCTCGGGCGCGAAGGCACGACGCTGCGCATGACCATCATCCCGACCATCTATTATGTGGTGCTGGCCGGCACGCTGCTGATGATCGGTCTGTACGCGCTTGGCATTGGCGATCCGCTCGTCGGCGCCGGCGCACAATAAGAGGACAAGAATGGCTCCGGCAACAGCGCCGGAGCCATTTTTGCGAGCACAATTGCCGGCCTTTGCTTGACTTTATCGCGCTTTTCCTGTTTAAGCGCCCGATCAATCCGCGACGAGCAAAGACTCCGAGCAGCCGACCGGGACCCATTGGTATAAACAGATCCCGGAGGTCCACACCCGACAGCGCGATGCGCCCTCGGGTGTCGTCTTGCTGTGGACTGTTCGAAGCCTTGGGCTCTCGCATGATCCCGAACCGAAGGTCAGCGCAGTAAAAAGCTGCAGACTTTTCGGATAAGATCGTGCGGCAGTGTAAAATTGGCGCGGAATGACCTACCTCTTGCGAGGAAACCGTCCTCGCATGGGTAAAAAGGAAAACGGATGTTTGAAACGCTACAGGAACGCCTCGGCGCGATATTGAACGGCCTGACCGGCCGCGGTGCCCTGTCCGAACAGGATGTGGCGGCCGCGCTGCGCGAAGTGCGCCGCGCGCTGATCGAGGCCGACGTCGCGCTCGACGTGGTGCGCTCGTTCACCGACCGCGTGCGCGAGAAGGCCGTCGGCGCGGAAATCCTGAAGTCGATCAAGCCGGGCCAGATGGTCGTCAAGATCGTCCATGACGAGCTGGTCGAGATGCTGGGCTCCGAAGGCGTCACCATAGACCTCAATGCACCGGCTCCGGTCGTCATCATGATGGTCGGCCTGCAGGGCTCCGGCAAGACGACGACGACGGGCAAGATCGCCAAGCGCCTTACCGAGCGGCAGAAGAAGAAAGTGCTGATGGCCTCGCTCGATACGCGCAGGCCCGCCGCGCAGGAGCAGCTGCGCCAGCTTGGCGTCCAGACCGGCGTCGACACGCTGCCCATCATCGCCGGCCAGTCGCCGGTGGAGATCGCGGCGCGCGCCGTGCAGGCGGCGAAGCTCGGCGGGCATGATGTGGTCATCCTCGACACCGCGGGCCGCACCCATATCGACGAGCCCCTGATGGTCGAGATGGCCGACATCAGGAAGAAGGCCGATCCGCATGAAATCCTGCTCGTCGCCGATGCGCTGACCGGCCAGGACGCCGTCAACCTTGCTCGCTCCTTCGATGAGCGCGTCGGCATATCAGGCATTGTGCTTACCCGCATGGATGGCGACGGCCGCGGCGGCGCGGCCCTCTCCATGCGCGCCGTCACGGGCAAGCCGATCAAGCTGATCGCCACCGGCGAAAAGATGGATGCGCTGGAGGAATTCTATCCCCGCCGCATCGCCGACCGCATCCTCGGCATGGGCGACATCGTCTCGCTGGTCGAGAAGGCTGCCGAAAACATCGACGCCGAAAAGGCGGCGGCGATGGCCAAGAAGATGCAGTCGGGCAAGTTCGACCTGAACGACCTTGCCGACCAGCTGCGCCAGATGCAGAAGCTCGGCGGCATGGGCGGCATCATGGGCATGATGCCCGGCATGGCGAAGATGAAGGACCAGGTCGCCGCGGCCGGCCTGGATGATACGGTGTTCAAGCGCCAGCTCGCCATTATCGGCTCGATGACGCCGGCCGAGCGCGGCAATCCCGACATGTTGAAGCACAGCCGCAAGCAGCGCATCGCCAAGGGCTCCGGCACCAGCGCCGCCGACATCAACAAGCTTCTGAAGATGCACCGCCAGATGGCCGACATGATGAAGGCCATGGGCGGCAAGGGCAAGGGCGGCGGCCTGATGCAGAAGATGATGGGCGGCATGGCCTCCAAGATGGGACTCGGCGGCATGGGCGGTATGGGTGGAATGCCCGACCTCTCAAAGATGGATCCCAAGCAGCTCGAAGCCCTGCAGAAGCAGGCGGAAGCGGCAGGTTTGACCAAGGGTGGCGGTTTGCCGGGCTTGCCGGGCGGCGGTCTGCCGGGACTTGGCGGACCGAAGCTTCCCGGCCTCGGTGGTGGATTGGGCGGCCTACCCGGCTTGCCGAAGAAGAAGTGAGCGCCATGAACGACAAGAGCCTGCCCGATGAGCTTTTTGCCCTGCGCGCCTCGATCGACAATATCGATGCCGCGCTCATCCACATGCTGGCCGAGCGCTTCCGCTGCACCAAGGCGGTGGGCGTTCTGAAAGCCGAATACGGGCTCGCTCCCGCCGATCCGGCCCGCGAGAAACAGCAGGTCGAGCGCCTGCGCCGCCTGGCGCAGGAGGCAAGCCTCGACCCCGATTTTGCCGAGAAGTTCCTCAACTTCATCGTCAAGGAAGTGATCCGCCATCACGAGAATACCGCTGCCGAACGCAGCGCCAGCTAACCCAAAACAGAAACGCCGCCGCAAGGCGGCATCGACCAACACTGCCCTCGGGCGGTACACGAACAGACCAACAGGAGAATGAAATGTCGTTGAAAATCCGTCTGGCCCGCGCGGGCTCGAAGAAGCGTCCTTACTATCACATCGTCGTTGCCGACGTCCGCGCGCCGCGCGACGGCCGCTTCGTCGAGAAGATCGGTGCCTGGAACCCGACGCTGCCGAAGGATGCCGAGCGCGTCACGCTCGATGCCGACCGCGTAAAGCATTGGCTGGGCCATGGCGCGCAGCCGACCGACCGCGTGCTGCGCTTCCTCGACCAGGCAGGCCTTGCCAAGCGCCCTGCCCGCAGCAACCCTGAAAAGGCGGTTCCGGGCAAGAAGGCGCAGGAGCGCATCGCTCTCGCCAAGCAGGCCGAGGAAGAAGCAGCAGCCAAGGCCGCCGAAGCCGCTCAGGCCGCAGCCGAAGCTCCGGCAGCGGAAGCCGCAAGCGAATAATTCGCTCTTCACATACGTATGAAATGAAAACGGCAGCCCTTCGGCTGCCGTTCTCTTTTTGGTGATATCTGCAGTCAGTTCATCGTCGGAATGGCGAATTCCGCGCCTTCCTTCACGCCCGCCACATTGCGGTAAGGACGCGCAAACGGAAAACCGTCCGATTTGGAGCACTTCACGTTAAGGCAGAAGTAGGAGCATTGTGGAATGCCCCTCACCCTTACCCTCTCCCCGTCAGGACGGGGAGAGGGGGGCATAGATGTTAGCGGCAGCATATCTTCCTGGTTCTGCCAGGCGCTTCAGGCGGTGGCGAGACCGCGATGCCAGACGTCCCCCTCTCCCCGTTGAACGGGGAGAGGGTAAGGGTGAGGGGCAAATTGCCAGCGATCCGTCAAATCATGAGCCGCTCTAACTCATCGTCGGAATGACGAACTCCGCGCCTTCCTTCACGCCGGACGGCCAGCGCGAGGTGACGGTCTTGGTCTTGGTATAGAAGCGGAAGGCGTCCGGCCCGTGCTGGTTGAGATCGCCGAAGCCTGAAGCCTTCCAGCCGCCGAAGGTGTAATAGGCGATCGGCACCGGGATCGGCACGTTGATGCCGACCATGCCGACCTGGACACGGCTTGCGAAATCGCGCGCCGCATCGCCGTCACGGGTGAAGATGGCGACGCCATTGCCATATTCATGGTCGTTGGGCAGGGCCAGCGCTTCCTCGTAGTTCTTCGCCCGCACCACGGAGAGGACCGGGCCGAAGATCTCTTCCTTGTAGATGCGCATGTCGGGCGTCACGTGGTCGAACAGGCAGCCGCCGAGATAGAAGCCGTTCTCATAGCCCTGCATCTTGAAGTTCCGCCCGTCGACGACGAGCTTCGCCCCTTCCTGCACGCCGAGATCGACATAGCCGCGCACGCGGTCGAGCGCCTGCTTCGTCACCAGCGGGCCGTAATCGGCGGTGGCATCGGTCGAGGGGCCCACCTTCAGGCTTTCCACGCGCGGGATAAGCCTCTCGACCAGACGGTCCGCCGTCTCCTGGCCCACCGGCACGGCAACCGAGATCGCCATGCAGCGCTCGCCAGCCGAGCCATAGCCGGCGCCGATCAGCGCATCGACCGTCTGGTCCATATCGGCATCCGGCATGATGATCATGTGGTTCTTGGCGCCGCCGAAGCACTGGACGCGCTTGCCGTTGGCGCAGCCGCGGGCATAGATATATTGCGCGATCGGCGTCGAGCCGACAAAGCCGATGGCCTTCACGTCGGGATCGTCGAGCAGCGCGTCGACCGCATCCTTGTCGCCATTGACGACGTTGAAGATGCCGGCGGGCAGCCCGGCCTCGATGAACAGCTCGGCAAGGCGCATCGGCACGCCCGGATCGCGCTCCGACGGCTTCAGCACGAAGGCATTGCCGCATGCGATCGCCGGCGCCGCCTTCCACAGCGGGATCATCGCCGGAAAGTTGAACGGCGTGATGCCGGCGACGACGCCGAGCGGCTGGCGCATCGAATAGGTGTCGATGCCCGGACCGGCGCCATCGGTGAACTCACCCTTCAGCATATGCGGCGAACCCAGGCAGACTTCCACCACCTCGAGGCCGCGCTGGATGTCGCCCTTGGCATCCGGAATGGTCTTTCCATGCTCGCGGGCGAGCAACTCGGCGAGCGAGTCATATTCCGCCTCGACCAGTTCGAGGAACTTGCGCAGGATGCGCGCCCGGCGCTGCGGATTGGTCGCGCCCCATTGCGGCTGGGCCGCCTTGGCATTCTCGACCGCGGCGCGCACCTCGTCCTTGGTCGCCAGCGCGACCCTGCCCTGGACCGTGCCGTCGAGCGGCTGGAAGACATCGGCCGTCCGCCCGCTCTTGCCCTCCACATGCCTGCCGCCGATGAAATGACCGATATTGCGCATGGCGCCTTCTCCCTTGTGGTCTCGGTTATCCGGATTTATGCGCGCATCATTGCTCTGCAAATTTCATATTGCAAGGCGCGCAAAGGCGTATCCGTTGTGCGAAAACTAGAGTAATCATACCCCATGAACTGGGATGACATCCGCATATTCCTGGCGGTCGCGCGCGCCGGCCAGATCTTGGGTGCAGCGCGCAGGCTCGGGCTCAACCATACCACCGTGGCACGCCGCCTCACCGCGCTGGAAACCGCACTCAACACCACCTTGCTCACCAGGCGGACCAACGGCTCGGAATTGACGCAGGCCGGCGAGGAATTCCTGCTCTCTGCCGAGCGCATGGAGGCGGAAATGCTCGCCGCCCGCGCCCACGTCGGCGATGCCGATGTGGCGATATCGGGCACGGTCAGAATCGGCGCGCCGGATGGCTTCGGCGTGACCTTCCTCGCCCCACGGCTTGCATCCCTCACCGCGCGCTATCCCGATCTCACCATCCAGCTCGTGCCGGTGCCGCGCTCCTTTTCGCTCTCGCGGCGCGAGGCCGATATCGCCATCACGGTCGACCGGCCGGACCAGGGTCGGCTCATTGCCCGCAAGCTGGTGGATTACACGCTCGGCCTCTACGCCCATGCCCGCTATCTGCAGGAGCACGGCATCCCACAGTCGGTGGAAGAACTCGGTTCACACCGGCTCGTCGGCTATGTCGAGGATCTCGTCATCAGCCCGTCGCTCAACTATGCGTCCGAGATCAGCCGCGACTGGAAGCCGGCTTTCGAAGTGTCGAGCGCGCTCGGGCAGGTCGAGGCGGTGAAGGCCGGTGCGGGGATCGGTATTCTCCACGCCTTCATCGCGCGCGAGCACGCCGATCTGGTGCCCGTCCTGCCGGAACGCGTCATCCGGCGCTCCTATTGGCTTGCCTATCATGAATCGGCGCGCACGCTGCGCCGCGTCACCGCTGTATCCGGCTTCATCTCCGATCTCGTCGAAAGCGAGAGAAGCCGTTTCGCCTAAACGATCCCCCCGCTGCCGCCCTTCACCGCCGGGCGCTCCTCACCCACTTTCCGCCGATATCCACTTGCGCGGTAAGCCGCCACCGGATCGATGGCACCGCCCGCGCGGCGGCGGGCTTCGGCTAGGATGGGCTCGACATCGGTGCGGTAGGCGCGCTTCAGCGTCTCGGACGCCATCAGCGCGTCGTTCTCGTCTTGATAACCCGATAGCGCTTCGCGATCCACCAGCAGCGCCTGCGCATAAGCGCGGCGGATTTCATTGGCGCTGGAGATGAGGCTTTCGATCGGGTCGGTGACATTGTGCGACTGGTCGATCATATGCGCGGGGTGAAAACCCTTCACGCCGCGATATTCCGCATCCACCAGCTCGTTGAAGACGAGGAACAATCGGTAAGGCTCGATAGCGCCCGCGTCCAGATCATCGTCGCCATATTTGGAATCGTTGAAGTGGAAACCGCCGAGCTTGCCGAACTGGATGAGCCGCGCCACGATCATCTCGATATTGGTGTTGGGCGCGTGATGGCCGAGATCGACGAGGCAGAACGCCTTCTCGCCCAGCGTCGAGGCGATGAGATAGTTCGTGCCCCAGTCCTGCACGACCGTCGAATAGAAGGCCGGCTCATACATCTTGTGCTCGGAGAAGATGCGCCAGTCGTCGGGCAGGTTCTTGTAAATCTGGCCCATCGAATCGAGATAACGCTCGAAGGCCCGCGTGAAATTCGACTGTCCGGGGAAATTCGACCCATCGCCGATCCACACCGTCAGCGCCTTGGAGCCGATGGCCTCGCCGATCTCGATGCACTCGACATTGTGCTCGATCGCCTGCGCCCGCACCGCGCAGTCCACATGGCTGAGCGAGCCGTATTTATAGGAATGCGTCTGGTCCGGCGCGTCGGAAAAACTGTTGGAATTCATGGCGTCGAAGCCCAGCCCCAGCGCATCCGCCTTGGCCTTCAGCTCCCTCGGGTCCGCCTTGTCCCACGGAATATGCAGCGATACGGTCGGCGTCGCCCGCGTCAGCTCATGGATGACGGCGCAATCATCGAGCTTGTCGAAGATGTTGCGCGGCTCGCCAATGCCGGGAAAGCGGGCAAAACGCGTCCCGCCCGTCCCCACGCCCCATGACGGAACCGCGACGAAGAAATCGGCCACCTTGGCGGTGATCGCCTCGATATCGACACTCCGGCGCGCGAGATGATCCCCCAGCGCCTCATAATCGCTCCTGAGCGCACCTTCACGCGCGGCGTTTTCGTCGGCGATGATGTTCGCCGATATTCTTGTCTCAGCCATGTCTTCCTCCCTCGTTGTCACTGGATCACCCCCCTCTGTCCTGCCGGACATCTCCCCCTCAAGGGGGGAGATTGGCTGACATCACGCTCCGCGTCGATTCTGCAACGTGGCGATGGTGCCGAGCATTCATGAAAGCCAATCTCCCCCCTTGAGGGGGAGATGCCCGGCAGGGCAGAGGGGGGTGTCTCACGCGTCTTGTTTAACGATTGGCCACCCTCACCGCGTAAAACTCTGCGCATTCCCCGCATCGACATTGATGATATTCCCCGTCGATTTGGCCGAAGCATCGGACGCCAGGAAATACACCGCCTCCGCAATATCCTCCGGGAACACGTTGAGTTTCAGCAGCGAGCGGTTGCGGTAGTGCTCCTCCAGATCGCTGACCTCGATCTTCGATGACGCCGCGCGCTGCTCGCGCCATTCGCCGTTCCAGATCTTCGAGCCGCGCAGCACCGCATCCGGATTGACCGTATTCACCCGGATACCGGCGTCCGCCCCTTCCAGCGCCAGACACCGCGCCAGATGGATTTCCGCTGCCTTGGCCGCGCAATAGGCCGATGCGCCGGGCGAGGCGGCGAGGCCGTTCTTGGAGGCGACGAACACCACATTGCCGCCGAGCTTCTGGCGGCGGAACAGGCGGAACGCCTCGCGCGAGACAAGGAAATAGCCGGTCGCGAGAATGTCGATATTGCGGTTCCACATGGAAAGCTCCGTCGCCTCGATGGGCGCGGAGGAGGCGATGCCGGCATTCGAGACGAGAATGTCGAGCCCGCCGAACTCCACCGCAGTCTCGGCAAAAGCGGCGATGACGCCCGCTTCGTCAGTCACATTGAGCGCCAGCTGACGCACCACATCCGCGCCGAAGCGCTTCGCAAATTCGTCATGCGTGGCTTTCAGCGCCCCCGCGTCGATATCGGCGAGCACGACGCACGCGCCTTCACCCGCCAGCCGTTCCGCCGTGGCCCGACCAATGCCGCCCGCCCCGCCGGTGATGAGCGCGACGCGGCCCGCGAGGCTCTTCGGCTTCGGCATGCGCTGAAGCTTCGCTTCCTCCAGCAGCCAATATTCGATGTCGAAGGCCTCCTGCTCCGGCAGGCCCTGATATTCCGACACCGACGAGGCACCGCGCATCACATTGATGGCGTTGACATAGAACTCGCCGGCAATCCGCGCCGTCGCCTTGTCGCGGGCGAAAGAGAACATGCCGACGCCGGGCACGAGGAAGATCACCGGGTTGGGATCGCGCATCGCAGGCGAATTGTCGTGCTTGCACGCCTCGTAATAGCGCGTGTAGTCGACGCGGTAATCTTCCAGCGCCTTCTCCAGCCCCGCCAGCACGGCATCGACATCCGGCTTCGCCGGGTCGAAATCGATGACCAGCGGGCGGATCTTGGTGCGCAGGAAATGGTCCGGGCAGCTGGTTCCGAGCGCGGCGAGCGGACGAAGATCCCTGGAGTTGACGAATTCGAGCACGGCGGCCTGATCGTCGAAATGGCCGAGCTTGCGTTCCGCCTTGCCGATGAGCCCACGGATGACAGGCATCAGGCGGGCGGCGATGGCGCGGCGCTCAGCCGGTTCGAGGCTTTGAGCAACCGCCCCGCCGAATGCCGCCTTGCCTTCCGTCGTTTCCGCCAGCCAGCGGATCGCCCTGTTGATCACATCGAGGGTAAGCTCATAACAGGCCTTGGCGTCGTCGGCCCAGGTGAAAAGGCCGTGGCTTTCCAGCACCACGCCCTTGGCCTGCGGGTTTGCCTTCACAAAGGCCTCGAGATCGAGCCCCAACTGAAAGCCCGGCCGCCGCCACGGCAGCCAGCCGATCTCGTCGCCGAAGATTTCCTTGGTTAGTTCTTTCGAATTCTTGGACGCGGCGATAGCAATAATCGCGTCCGGGTGCATATGATCCACATGGCGATAGGGAACAAAACCGTGCAGCGGCGTATCGATGGAGGCTGCGCGGGGATTGAGGTTGAAGGTGCAATGCGGCAGGAAGCCGACCATGCGGTCCTCATCCGCGACGCCCGTGTAAATGCCTTTCAGCGCGTTGAGCTTGTCCTGATAGAGCGTCGCGAACCCGTCGAGCTTGATGGTGCCGACATCGCCGCCCGAGCCCTTGACCCAAAGCACCTCGACCGGCTCGCCCGTCAGCGGATCGGTCTCAGTCACCTTGGCCGAGGTGTTGCCGCCGCCATAATTGGTGATGCGCTTGTCGGCTCCCAGCAGATTGGAGCGGTAAAGCAGCTTGCCCGGCTCATCCAGCCCCGCCGCATATCCATCATCCCAACGGTTTTCCAGAAGCTGGAATTGCGCCGCCATCTCATCCTCCCTTTCAACACCCGTCATTCTCGGGCTTGTCCCGAGAATCTACGGCAGTACGATCTGCCAGAACGGTAATTGCTTTTCCTCTTCCGTCGCAGATCCTCGGGACAAGCCCGAGGATGACGGCTGGATAGGAGATATGCGCAAGCGAACTTTCACTGTCAATCCAAAACAATCATAATCGATCATGTTGCAGCGCACATATGAAAATTCATGATTGAACATGATTGACAAACGCGCATGAACTGCGGATACCTAAACCGAGGGAGGAGCCATGCACGAACGCGAACGCCACCGCATCATCCTGAGCGCTGTCCAGGAAAAGCCGGTCGTCACCATCCAGGATATTGTCGAGCTGACCGAGGCATCGGAAGCGACGATCCGCCGTGACATTGCCAGCCTGCATGTGCAGGGCCGCCTTCGCCGGGTGCGTGGCGGCGCGGAGGCTGTGCATCCGCCGCAGCTTGCGAGCCTCGCCGGGCGTCCGTTCCGTGTGTCCGAATCCGAGAATATCGACAAGAAGCGCGCTATCGCCCGCGAGGCCGTGGCGCTGTGCGAGGAAGGCGACGCGGTCATCATCAATGGCGGCACGACGACCTTCCAGATGGTGCATTATCTGGCGGCGCGGCGCCTGCAGGTGCTGACCAATTCCTTCGCCATCGCGGAGCATCTGGTCAAGCATTCGAAGAGCACGGTCATCGTGCCCGGCGGCGCGATCTATCGCGAGCAGAGCCTGATCCTCTCCCCCTTCGACAATGACGTGACGCGCAATTTCTATGCGCGCCGCATGTTCATGGGGTCTCAAGGGGTCGGCCCGTTGGGCGTCATGGAATCCGACGCGCTGATCATCCAGAGCGAGCAGAAGCTGATCAACCAGGCGGACGAACTGGTGCTGATGGTGGATTCGACCAAATTCACCCGCCGGTCGAGCCTGATCCTCTGCCCGCTCACGCGGGTGACGACCATCATCACCGATGATGGGCTGTCGGACGCCGCGCGGCGCATGGTGGAGGATGCAGGGATTCAGCTGATCGTGACGCAGACCGCCGCGGCGGCGAAGAAGGAGGATTCCTCTTCCGTGGCATGAGGGCAACGGGGGAGGCGTGGAGAGTAACCAAGGGAGGACCAACACATGAAACTATTGAAGAAACTGGCGCTTGGGCTGGCTATCGCCGTGTCCATGGTCGCCAGCCAGGCCCATGCCGATCCGGTCAAGATCGCGCTCGTCGTCAAGTCGCTGGGCAACGGCTTCTTCGAGGCGGCCAACAAGGGCGCGCAGGAAGCGGCGAAGGAACTGGGCGATGTCGAGGTGATCTACACCGGCCCGACCACCACCACGGCGGAAGGCCAGATCGAGGTCATCAACGCGTTGATCGCGCAGGGCGTCGACGCCATCGCCATCTCCGCCAACGATCCCGATGCGGTGGTGCCCGCTTTGAAGAAGGCGGCGCAGCGCGGCATCAAGGTCATTTCGTGGGATTCGGGCGTCGCGCCCGCAGGCCGCATCATGCACCTGAACCCGTCGTCCAACGAGCTGATCGGCAATATGTGCCTGAAGCTCGCCGCCGATCATCTGCCTGACGGCAAGGGCGACTTCGCCATTCTCTCTGCCACCACCACCTCGACCAACCAGAACATCTGGATTGACGAGATGAAGAAGCAGCTCTCGAAATATCCGGGCCTCAACCTCGTCACCACGGTCTATGGCGACGATCTGGCCGACAAGAGCTACCGTGAGGCGCAAGGCTTGCTCACCTCGCAGCCGAACGTCAAGGTCATCGTCGCGCCGACCACGGTGGGCGTCCTCGCCGCCTCGCAGGCAGTCAAGGATGCCGGCAAGATCGGCCAGGTCTATGTCACCGGCCTCGGCCTTCCCTCCGAAATGGCAGGCGCGATCAAGTCGGGCGCGACGAAGGAATTCGCCATCTGGAACCCCATCGACCTCGGCTACTCCGCCACGCAAATCGCCTACCGCCTCGTCAAGGGCGACACCGACGGCAAGCCGGGCAGCGAAGTGGACGCTGGCCGCATGGGCAAGATCAAGATCGGCGAGAATGGTGAGGCGGCAATGGCTGATCCGTTCGTCTATGACGCCAAGAACATCGACGAGTTCTCGAAGGTGTTTTGATCACGGGTGCGATTAGAGCGGCCCATGTTTTAACGACATCGCGAGGCGCCCCCCTCTGGCCTGCCGGCCATCTCCCCCGCAAGGGGGGAGATTGGCTGACTCACCGTACCGCCCTTTATTCTGCAACGCGGGCGATTGGTGCCGAATGTTAATGACGGCGCAATCTCCCCCCTTGCGGGGGAGATGTCCGGCAGGACAGAGGGGGGCGCTGTCCCGCTAAGGTCTCCGATTTACAATTGGAATGTCCAGCCAATGACCCCAGCCGCCCAACCGCGCGCCGAAGAACCGGCCCCCCTCCTCGAAATGCGCGGCATCTCGAAATCATTCCCCGGCGTGCGCGCGCTCGACAATGTCGACATCGCCCTCTACCCTGGCACGGTGACGGCGCTGATCGGCGAGAATGGCGCGGGGAAGTCGACGCTCGTGAAAATCCTCACCGGCATCTATCAGCCGGACGAAGGCGAGATCCGCGTGGATGGCAGGCCGGTCACCTTCCCCACCGCGCAAGCCGCAACCGGCCATGGCGTCACCGCGATCCATCAGGAAACCGTGCTGTTCGATGAATTGTCGGTGGCGGAAAACATCTATCTCGGCCATGCGCCGAAAACCCGGCTCGGCTTCGTCAACTGGAAGGGGCTCAATGCGCGCGCGCTGGCGCTGCTGCACTCGCTGGAGACGACCGTCGATGTGCGCGCCAGGCTGAAGGAGCTTTCCATCGCGCAGCGCCATCTGGTCGCCATTGCCCGCGCGCTTTCCGTGGACAGCAACATCGTCATCATGGACGAGCCCACCGCCGCTTTGTCGCGCAAAGAGGTGGACGACCTCTTCAAGATCATCGAGCGGTTGAAGGCGCAGGGGAAGGCGATCCTGTTCATCAGCCACAAATTCGATGAGGTCTATGAAATCGCGCAGAATTACGCCGTCTTCCGCGATGGCCGCGCTGTCGGCCATGGCGCGCTCAAGGACACGAGCCAGAACGAGATCGTGCGAATGATGGTCGGGCGCGCGGTGGAGCATGCGTTCCCCAAGATCGAGGTGGCGCCGGGCGATACCGTGCTTCATGTCGAGAACTATTCGCACCCGACCGAATTCCGCGGCATTTCCTTCGAACTCCGGCGCGGTGAAATCCTCGGGCTCTACGGCCTCGTCGGCGCGGGGCGGTCCGAGTTCTGCCAGTCGCTGTTCGGCGTGACGCGCCCCTCTGCCGGCAGCCTCACGCTCGAAGGGCAAAACATCACCATCCGCTCGCCGCGCGACGCCATCAACCACGGGCTCGTCTATGTGCCCGAGGAGCGCGGCCGCCATGGCGCGGTGCTGCAAATGCCGATCTTCCAGAACATTTCGCTGCCATCGCTCGGCAAGACCGCCCGCGCGGGTTTCTTACGCTCGGCAGAGGAATTTGCGCTGGCGCGGCGCTATGCCGAAAGGCTGGACCTGCGCGCCGCCGCACTCTCCGTACCCGTCGGTACGCTCTCCGGCGGCAACCAGCAGAAAGTGGTCATCGGCAAATGGCTCGCCACCAAGCCGAAGGTCATCATCCTCGACGAACCGACCAAGGGCATCGACATCGGCTCCAAGGCCGCCGTCCATGCCTTCATCAGCGAACTGGCGGCGGAGGGCCTCAGCATCATCATGGTTTCATCCGAACTGCCGGAGATTCTCGGCATGTCCGACCGTGTCCTCGTCATGCGCGAGGGGCTGACGGCAGGGATTTTCGACAGACAATCCGCCGATGCCGAAACGCTGGTGCGCGCCGCGACGGGAAACGCCTGAAATGAACCGCTTGCTCAAAAACCGCGAAATCCTGCTCTTCGGCATCATCGCCATCCTTGTCGCCGCCTTCTCCACGCGCGCGCCCGGCTTCTCCTCGCCGAAGAACCTTGCGGGCATCTTCAACGACACCTCGATCCTCATCATCCTGGCGCTCGGCCAGATGGCGGTCATCCTGACCAAATCCATCGACCTCTCCGTCGCCGCCAATCTCGCCCTCACGGGCATGGCGGTGGCGATGCTCAATGCCGCCCACCCCGAATTGCCGCTGGCCCTCCTCATCCTCGCCGCCATCGGCATCGGCGCATTCCTCGGTGCGATCAACGGCCTCCTCGTCTGGAAGATCGGCATTCCGCCCATCGTCGTAACGCTGGGTACGCTCACCATCTATCGCGGCATGGCCTTCGTGCTCTCGGGCGGCGGCTGGGTCAATGCGCATCAGATGACGCCCGGTTTCCTCAACACCCCGCGCCATGTCTTCCTTGGCCTGCCCGTCCTCGGCTGGATTGCCATCGCCATCGTCATTCTCATTTACATCATGATGACGCGAACCTTCTTCGGCCGGGCGCTCTATGCCTCGGGCGGCAACCCCACCGCCGCAATCTATGCCGGCATCGATGTCGGGCGCACCCGCTTCTTCGCCTTCGTGCTGTCGGGCGCGCTTGCCGGGCTCTGCGGCTATCTCTGGGTGTCGCGCTATGCGGTCGCCTATGTCGATATCGCCGCCGGCTTCGAGCTCGACAGCATCGCCGCCTGCGTCATCGGCGGCATCTCCACGCTCGGCGGAATCGGCACGGTTGCAGGCACGGTGCTGGGCGCGCTCTTCCTCGGAATCATCAAGAACGCGCTGCCGGTCATCGACATCTCGCCCTTCTGGCAGATGGCGATTTCAGGCGCGGTCATCATCCTCGCCGTCATCTTCAACGCGCGGGCGGAAAAGCGCCGTGGCCGCATCATCCTGCGCGACAAGGCAGCCAAGACCTTTGAGGAGGCCAATGCATGAGCGCCATCCCTGAAAAGCGCCATATCCCCGACCGGCTCGGCACATCCTTCACCCGCCTGTTCTCGAGCTGGGAAGTCCTGCTGCTCGGCGTGGCGATTGCGATCTTCATCGCCAATTCCTTCGCCTCGCCCTATTTCCTCAATGTCTGGAATCTCTCCGACGCCACCTTCAACTTCACCGAAAAGGCGCTCATCGCCTTCGCCATGGCGCTGTTGATCATCTCGGGCGAGATAGACCTCTCGGTCGCCGCGATCATTGCCCTCGCTTCAACGGCCATGGGCGCGGCGGCGCAGATAGGCATCGGCACGCCGGGCCTCGTCGCCATCGGCGTCGGTGTCGGCCTCCTCTGCGGTGTCTTCAACGGCTTTCTGGTGGCGGGGCTGGGGCTGCCCTCCATCGTCGTCACGATCGGCACGATGAGCCTGTTCCGCGGCATCTCCTATATCGTGCTCGGCGATCAGGCCTATGGCAATTACCCTGACAGTTTCGCCTATTTCGGGCAGGGCTATGTCTTCTGGGTTTTCTCCTTCGAGTTCGTGCTCTTCGTCGTCTGCGCCATCGTCTTCGCCGTCCTGCTCCACGCCACCAGCTTCGGCCGCCGCGTCTATGCCATCGGCAACAACGCCTTCGCCGCCCGCTTTTCCGGTATTCCGGTGGAGCGGATCAAGTTCATCCTGTTCCTCCTGACCGGCCTGATGAGCGGCATCGCCGCCGTGTGCCTCACCTCCCGCCTCGGCTCCACCCGTCCATCCATCGCGCAAGGCTGGGAGCTTGAGGTGGTCACCATGGTGGTGCTTGGCGGGGTCTCGATCCTCGGCGGCTCCGGCACCATCGGCGGCGTCGTCATCGCTGCCTTCGTCATGGGCCTCGTCACCTTCGGCCTCGGCCTCCTGAATGTGCCGGGCATCGTCATGTCGATCTTTATCGGCCTGCTTCTGATCGTCACCATCTCGCTGCCGATCCTCATCCGCCGCTTCAAAAAAGCAAGTCCAGGAAAAGTGTGAAGCGGTTTTCCGTCCGGACTTGCGGCTAAAAAGAGAAAAACGCATGAGCACCGAAAAATACGCTTTCAAGATGCGCCTCAACCCCGGCATGGAAGCCGAATACAAGCGCCGCCACGACGAGATATGGCCGGAGCTGGTGGAGCTTCTGCACGAGGCCGGTATTTCCGATTATTCCATCCATTTCGACCCAGAAACAAACACCCTCTTCGGCGTCCTGACGCGCCCGGCGGATCACCGCATGGCCGACCTTCCCAATCATCCGGTGATGAAGAAATGGTGGGCGCATATGGCGGATATCATGGAAACCAACCCGGACAGTTCGCCGGTGCAGTCGGAACTGATCACCGTCTTTCATCTGGCTTAGGGGGATTTGTTTTAATGGAAGCGCCATTCACCCCCCTCTGCCCTACCGGGCATCTCCCCCTCAAGGGGGGAGATTGGCTGACACGACGCTCCGCTTTCATTCTGCAACGTTTGCGATTGGTGCCGAACGGCCCCGACAGCGTAATCTCCCCCCTTGAGGGGGAGATGTCCGGCAGGACAGAGGGGGGTACTGTCCCGCCGGCATTTCAATTGAAACCTGAGATGCGCGTCCCATGACCCTTCCCGCCCGCATCGCTGTCCTCGACATCGGCAAGACCAATGCCAAGGCCGTCATCGTCGATACCGCGACGGCGAAGGAAATCGCCGCCCGCACCACGCCCAACCGCGTGCTGTCGGGCCCGCCCTATCCGCATTACGACATCGAAGCGCTCTGGGTCTTCTTCCTCGAATCCCTTGCCACCTTCGCCAACACCCCCGGCTTCGACGCTATCTCCATCACCACCCATGGCGCTTCCGCCGCGCTCCTTGACGGGTCGGGCCTCGCCATGCCGGTGCTCGACTATGAGCACAGCTATCCAGCCGAAATCCGCGAAAGCTACGCCACCTTGCGCCCGGATTTCAGCGAGACCGCCTCGCCATACCTCTCCGGCGGCCTCAACCTCGGCGCACAGCTGCATTACCAGAAAACCGCTTTCCCGAACCTTTTCGCCGGGGTGCGAACCATCCTCACCTATCCGCAATACTGGGCGTGGCGATTGACCGGCATTGCGTCTTGCGAAGCCACTTCGCTCGGCTGCCACACCGATCTCTGGAACCCGCGCGCGGGCGAATTCGCCTCGCTGGTGGACAGGCTGGAAATCCGGCCGCTGCTCGCCCCGGTCCGCTCCGCTTTCGATGCGCTCGGGCCGCTCCTGCCGGAAATCGCCAGGACCATCGGCCTCGACAAGCCCATCCCCGTCCATTGCGGCATCCACGATTCCAACGCCTCGCTGCTGCCGCACCTGATCCGGCGCGAGCCACCCTTTGCCGTCGTCTCGACCGGTACATGGGTGGTGATCTTCGGCGTTGGCGGTCATGCGGAAAGCCTCGACCCGGAGCGCGACACGCTCGTCAATGTCGATGCCTATGGTCGCCCTGTCCCCTCCGCCCGCTTCATGGGCGGACGCGAGTTCGAGCTTCTGACGAAGGACAGCCCGGCTACTCTCGATGACGCCATCGCCGCATTGCCGGAGGTGCTCTCCCGCCAGACCATGGTGCTCCCCAGCGTCGTCAAGGGTTCGGGCCCGTTTTCGGCGCGCGATATGGCATGGCTCAACGCCGAAAACCTCAGCCCCTCCACCCGCTACGCCGCCGCCTCGCTCTATGCCGCGCTGATGACGGATGTGAGCCTCGGCCTCGTCGGCGCGGATGGGGCAATTATCGTCGAAGGCCCGTTCGCCAGGAACAAAATCTACACCGCCGCCCTCGCCAGCCTCACGAGCCGCGAAGTGCTGGCGCTCCCCGGCTCGACCGGCACCAGCCTCGGCGCAGCCATGCTCGCCGGCATGGCTCCCGGCGAGACTATGCCAGAGCCAAATGATCTGGCTCTGCCTGCCACCTTCGCATCCTATGCGGAAAAATGGCGGAGTTTGCTTTAGCGGTGGCCCCTTACGCTCCCCGCCACTGATACCGCTCGATCGAAGCGGGCTTCATCTCGATCGAAAAGCCCGGAAGCGACGGCGGCATGTAGGCCGCGTCGCGGATCACGCAGGGGTCGACGAAATGCTCGTGCAGATGGTCGACATATTCGATGACGCGCCCCTCCTTGGTGCCCGACACGGCGATGTAATCGATCATCGAGAGATGCTGCACATATTCGCAAAGGCCGACGCCGCCCGCATGGGGCCAGACCGGCAGGCCGTATTTGGCTGATATGAGCAGCACCGCCAGCACCTCGTTCAAGCCCCCCATGCGGCATGAATCGATCTGCACGATGTCGATGGCGCCTTCGGCGATGAACTGCTTGAACATGATGCGGTTCTGGCACATCTCGCCCGTCGCGACCTTTACCGGGCCAATAGCCTCGCGGATCTTGCGATGCCCGGCAATATCGTCGGGGCTGGTCGGCTCCTCGATAAAATAAGGATTGCAGAAGGAGAGCTTCTTCACCCAGTCGATGGCCTGATCCACTTCCCACACCTGGTTGGCGTCGATCATCAGGAAGCGGTCCGGACCGATCGTCTCGCGGGCGATGGTGAGCCGGCGGATATCGTCTTCCAGATCGCGCCCGACCTTCATCTTGATATGGTTGAACCCGGCGTCGATGGCCTCTTGGCAGAGCCGCTTCAGCTTCTCGTCCGAATAGCCGAGCCAACCCGCCGAGGTGGTGTAGCAGGCATAGCCCTCGCGCTCGAGCGTGGCGATGCGCTCCGCCTTGCCCGCCTCGGCCCTTTTGAGGATCGCCAGCGCCTCCTCAGGCGTCAGCACGTCGGTCAGGTAGCGGAAATCGACGATGCGGACGATTTCCTCCGGCGTCATCTCGCCAACCAGCCGCCACACCGGCTTGCCCGCCTGCTTGGCGAGAAGGTCCCACACGGCATTGACCACCGCGCCCGTCGCCAGATGCATCGCGCCCTTGTCCGGCCCGATCCAGCGCAGCTGGCTGTCGCTGGTGAGATGCCGCCAGAAAGCACCGGGATTTTCGCGGATTTCAGCAAGGTCCTGCCCGACGACGAGATGCTTCATCGCCTGAATAGCGAGGCAGCAGATATCGTTGCCGCGCCCGATGGTGAAGGTCAGCCCGTGGCCCTCGAGCCCGTCATGGTCCGTATCGAGAATGACATAGGCGGCGGAATAATCCGGATCCGGATTCATCGCGTCCGACCCGTCGAGACTTTGCGACGTCGGGAAACGCAGATCGAAAACACGGAGATCGGTAATACGGGCCACGGGAACCTCTTTTGATATGTTGGTGTTCACCCCCCTCTGCCCTGCCGGGCATCTCCCCCTCAAGGGGGGAGATTGGCTGACACGACTTTTCGGCCCCTACCCTACAACGTTTGCGATTGGTGCCGAGCATCTATGAAGGCGTAATCTCCCCCCTTGAGGGGGAGATGTCCGGCAGGACAGAGGGGGGTACTGTCCCGCCAGCGTTTCCGGCTACAGGTGAGCCGCTCTTGAATCCGGCTAAATATCAGCCTTCACATTCTGCTTCTGCTGGCCCAGCCCCTCGATACCCAGTTCGACCACATCGCCCGCCTTCAGATAGCGCGGCGGCTTCATGCCCATACCGACGCCGGGAGGCGTGCCGGTGGAGATGATGTCGCCCGGCTGCAGCGACATGAACTGGGAGAGATATGAAACGAGATACCGCACGCCATAGACCATGGTCTTGGTCGAGCCGTCCTGCATCGTCTCGCCATTGACCTTGAGCCACATGGAAAGATTCTGCGGGTCGGTGACTTCATCCTTGGTGACGAGCCAGGGGCCGGTCGGGCCGAACGTGTCGCAGGATTTGCCCTTGGTCCACTGTCCCGAGCGCTCGGTCTGGAAGGCGCGCTCGCTGACATCGTGCAAAACTGAATAGCCGGCTACATAATCGAGCGCATCTTCTTCGCTCACATATTTGGCCGTCTTGCCGATGATGATGCCAAGCTCCACTTCCCAGTCGGTCTTCTGCGAGCCGCGCGGAATGACGAGATCGTCATTGGGGCCGACGATGGCCGAGGTGGCCTTCATGAAGATGACCGGCTCCGGCGGCACCGCCAGCCCGGATTCGGCGGCATGGTCGGCATAGTTCAAGCCGATGCAGATGAACTTGCCCGTCCCGGCGACGCAAGGGCCAAGACGCGGATTGCCGGAAACGAGCGGCAGGCTCGCGGGATCGATCGCGCCCAGCTTCGCCAGCGCTTCCGGTGCCAGCACGGCGCCGGCAATATCGGCCACATGGCCCGATAGATCGCGAATGTTGCCTTGCGTGTCGAGAAGCCCCGGCTTCTCCTGTCCTGCCTCGCCATATCGCAGCAGCTTCATGTTTGTCTCCTTGTATGATTTGAAACGTGAGTAGGGAGTAGGGAGTAGGGAGTAGGGAGTAGGGAGTAGGCAAATATAGGATGTATTACTATTCCCTACTCCCTCAATTCACCCACCCACCGTCGATGACATAGGCCTGACCCGTCGTATAGGTCGCGCCCGCTAAATAAACCGCGAGATCGGCGATTTCTTCCGGTGTTCCGAGACGGCCCATGGGCTGGCGGGCGATGAAGGCCGCGCGGGCAGCCTCGAAATCGCCGGTGGCCCTCAGCCGCTCCTGCAGGGACGGGCTTTCCACCGTGCCCGGGCAGATCGCGTTGCAGCGTATGCCCTGCCCGACATAATCCGCGGCAATCGATTTGGTGAGCCCGATCACCGCCGCCTTGGTGACGCTGTAGGCGAAGCGGTTCGGCACGCCCTTGATGCTGCTTGCCACCGACGACATGTTGACGATCGCCCCGCCGCCATTGGCGATCATGCCGGGCAGCACGGCGCGAATGGTGCGCACCATCGAGCGCACGTTGAGATCGAAGGCGAAATCAATATCCTCGTCCTTCATCTCGAGGATCGAACCGGAATGGACAAAGCCGGCGCAATTGAAGAGAACGTCGACCGTGCCGATCTCGGCGACGGCCTGCGTCACGGCTGCGGTATCCAGCACATCCAGTCTGCGCACGGAGATGCCGGGTTCGTTCGCAAGCGTGGTAAGCGCGTTTTCGTTGATATCGGTGGCATGTACCGCCGCGCCGGCACGCGCGAAGGCAAGCGCCGTCGCCTTGCCGATGCCCTGCCCGGCAGCCGTCACCAGAACCGTCTTGCCTCTGAATTTATCGCTCATCTCAACTCTCCGGAAAATTTCTCTTCGTCATGCTTTCTGCCGACGCTCTACGATCAGAATGTGGTCGGCGGCAAGCACCACCTCGCCGCGCTGGTTGATCACCTCGCACCGCTCCACCACGCGGCCATGGGTGGGGCGCTTGGGATCGTCCTCCTTGGCGGCAATGGTGACGCGGGTGTGGATCGTGTCGCCGATGAACACCGGCCGCACGAAGCGCAAGCGATCATATCCATAGGAGAAAGCGACGGGATTGATAAGGCTCGCCGTCAGCCCCACGCCGATGGCGAACACCATCGTTCCATGCGCCACCCGCTGGCCGAAGGGCGTGGATTTGGCGAATTCGGCATCCATGTGATGGGGGAAGAAATCGCCCGTATGTCCGGCATGGACGACGAAATCCGTCTCCGTGATGGTGCGCCCCGTGGTGGTGCGTGTGTGTCCCAGCACGTAATCTTCGAAATAGATCGTTTGTTCTGACATCTTAGAGCCTGTGTCTCTTTGATGGAAACGTTGGCGGGACAGTACACCCCTCTGTCCTGCCGGACATCTCCCCCTCAAGGGGGGAGATTACGCCGTCATAAGCGCTCGGCCTCAATCGCAAACGCCGCAGGATGGGCGATGACCGTCGTGCCAGCCAATCTCCCCCCTTGAGGGGGAGATGCCCGGCAGGGCAGAGGGGGGTGTGCCGCGATGACATCAAAATGAACCTGCTCACGGTTTCGGATCGAGCGGCGTCGCGGGGGCGGCGCTTGAGCGGTAGGCGCTTTCCACCAGTGCCATCGTGTTCCATGCGTCTTCCACGGAACTGACGAGTTCCTTGTCCTCGCCCGCCGCGAAGCGCTGGAGGTTCGCCATGCGCCCGACAAACGCATCCGGGAACCACGCACCTTCAAGCGGCACGTTCACCCAGCCATCCCCGCCCTTGGGGTAGATTTCCAGCACATCCGGCTCGCCGCGCGGATAGTCGAGATTGACCCCGAGCTTCACATAGGCCGCGCCTTCCGTGCCGCAGATGCGGAATTCGCAGGCCTGATATTTACGCCCGAACTTATGGTCGTGATTGATCGACAGCGAGCAGCGCACCGTGTCGCCATAGTCGAGAATGGCGCTGGTGCGCGTCTGGGCCACCTCGTGGTTCGGATGCCCCATGGTCTTGGCGTGAACGCCTTGCGGGTTGCCCAGTACCTGCCGGATCAGGTCGAGATAATGGATCGAGTGCATGGCGATCTCGACGCGCGGCAACCCATTCAGGAACGGCCAAAGCTGCCAGGGCGTGTCGAGCGCCAGCCATGCGTCGAAATCGATCACCTCGCCGAGCCAACCCTTGGCGATGGCGTCCTTCAGCGCCAGCATCATCGGCGCGAAGCGAAGCTGGAAATTGATTGCCGCGATGAGCTTCTTGTCGCGGCAGATGGCGAGGATTTCCCGGGCTTCCTCCAGCGTGTTGCCCATCGGCTTCTGGATCAGCACCGTCGCGCCATCCGGCAGTGCCTTCAGCACCTGTGCATGACGCCCCGGTGGGGTTGCGAGGTCGAACACCGCACCCTCCACCGCCACCGCCTCGGCGGCTGACGAAAACGCGGTCACGCCCCAGCTCGTCGCAAGCTTCCGCGCCTTTTCGTGATCGGGATCGTAAAGCCCGGCAATCGGAAAACCGCCCTTGCGATAGGCAGGATAATGCGCATCGCCGACAATGGACCCCGCGCCGAAGGTGACGATGGGACGCGGATTGGTGGGGAGCGGCCAGGATTGGATAAGCGAGGTAGGAGAGAAGATCATAGTTAGTACCCTCTCTTGCAATTTTGCATTTTATTTTTTGATGGAAATGCTGGCGGGACAGCGCCCCCCTCTGCCCTGCCGGGCATCTCCCCCGCAAGGGGGGAGATTATGCCTTCATCGACGCTCGGCACCAATCGCAAATGTCGAAAATTGGGCACCGCGATCCGCGTCAGCCAATCTCCCCCCTTGCGGGGGAGATGTCCGGCAGGACAGAGGGGGGCGCCTCGCGATTCCATCAAAACAGGAACCGCTATTGAAATCGCAAGAGAGGGGGGACTGACGAAAACCTCAATCAAGATGAAACACCTCGTCCATCATCGCCCACCACTCGCCTTCCTTGCGGGTGGAAAGTGGCACTTGGCAGGGCATGCAGACAGCCCACCATTCTTTGTTTCTGGGATCAGCGGCCATTTTCGCCATATCCGCCTCGAAATCGGTTCCGTGATATTCCCAATAGCCGAATAGCAGATTCTCCGGCTCGCGCAGGAAGATCGAATAATTGCGGATGTTGCAGGCGGAAATCAGCGCCAGGATCTCCGGCCACACCGCCGCATGCAGCCGCTTGTATTCGGCTACCTTGTCCGGGTTGAGCCCGATGACCATTCCCATTCGCTGCATGGCTCATCCCCTTATTTCCATGATGAATTCGGGGATGCTGCGGGCGGCGACCGCCTCCCAATCCCAGTCGATCCCGATTCCCGGTGCATCAGGCGCAAGCGCATGGCCGTCCTCGATCCGCATCGGCGTACCCGTCAGATCGTCAAGCTGCGGGATATATTCGACATATTTCCCGTTCGGCACGGCGCAGGCGAGGCTCACATGCAGTTCCATCAGGAAATGCGGGCAGACGGGAATGTCGAAGCTCTCCGCCAGATGCGCCACTTTCAGCCATGGCGTGATGCCGCCGATGCGCGCCACATCCACCTGCACGATGGAGCACGCGCCCCTCTGCAGATATTCGCGGAAATGGCGGATCGAATAAAGCGATTCCCCCACCGCCACCGGCGTCGCCGTTGCCCGCGACAGCCGCACATGGCCGTCAATGTCATCGGCGGGAAGCGGCTCCTCCAGCCATGCCAGATCCATGTCGCGCAAGACATGCGAGCGGCGGATCGCCTCGTCCAGCGTGAAGCCCTGATTGGCATCGGTCATGATCTCGAAGCCTGGCCCCAGCGCGTCGCGCAGGGCCGAAAGCCTGTCGAGATCCTCCGACCCGTGCGGCTTGCCGATCTTCACCTTCGAGCCGCGAAAGCCCTTCTCCTTGGCCGCAAGCGCATCCTCTACCAGTGCCTGTTTCTCGATATGGAGCCAGCCGCCCTCGGTCGTATAGAGCGGGCAGCGGTCCTTGGCGCCGCCTGCAAGCTTCCACAAAGGCAGGCCCTGCTTCTTCGCCCTGAGGTCCCAGAGCGCCGTGTCGACGGCCGCCAGCGCCAGCGCGGTGATTGCGCCGACCGTTGTGGCGTGGGTGGCGAACTCCAACTTGCGCCAGATCGCCTCGATACATTCCGCATCCTCGCCGATCACGCGTTGCGCAAGGTGATCCGATAAGAGCCGCATGACCGACGAACCGCCCGTGCCGATCGTGTAGCTGTAGCCCGTCCCCGTCGCGCCATCGGCATCGGTGATGGTGACGATGGGCGTCTCCTGGCTGACAAAGCTCTGGATCGCATCCGTCCGCAAGGTCTTGGGCGGCAGGTCGATCATGCGCAGGTCGATTTTCTCGATACGTGCCATGTCAGCCCCGTAGCGTCCGGCCCGTTTCGGTCGAGAACAGATGCGCCTGCGACAGGTCGAGGCTCATGGCGATCTTCTCCCCCGCCACCAGCGGCCTTGGGTTCAGCATGCGCGACACCCAGTCCCGCCCGGCGAACTCCACGAACACCAGCGTCTCATTGCCGAGCGGTTCGGTGATCGAGACCGGCAGAGCGATCTGGTGGATGCTGGAAGCATCGGCCGAGGAAAGCCCGTGCCCGGTCGGGTAGATATCATCAGGGCGAAGACCGAACACCACCTTCTGCCCCGCCGTTACCCGCTCGCGGAACTGCGCCGGCAGGGGCAGGCTGTCGCCGGACGCGAAGACCAGGCTGCTATTATCCACCACCGCCTCGATCAGATTCATCGGCGGCGATCCGATGAAACCCGCGACGAAGCGCGTGGCGGGCCGGCGGAACACCTCGTCCGGCGTGCCGACCTGTTCGATATAGCCGTCGCGCATGATGACGATGCGGTCGGCGAGCGTCATCGCCTCCACCTGGTCATGCGTCACATAGATGATGGTCGATTGCACCTTGGCGTGCAGCTTCTTGATCTCGGTGCGCATCTGGGTTCTGAGCTTGGCGTCGAGATTGGAGAGCGGCTCGTCGAACAGGAACACCTCCGGCTGGCGCACGATGGCGCGGCCCATGGCGACGCGCTGGCGCTGCCCGCCGGAAAGCTGCGCCGGGCGGCGGTCGAGCAGCGGCTTCAGTTCCAGAATATCCGCCGCCGTCTCGACGCGCTCGTCGATCTCCTTCTGCGGGCGCTTGGCGATTTTAAGCGAGAAGCCCATATTCTCGCGCACCGTCATATGCGGATAGAGCGCATAGGACTGGAACACCATCGAGATGTTGCGCGCCCGTGGCGGCAAATCGTTGACTTTCCTGCCGCCGATCTCCAGCGCGCCGTCGCTGATGTCTTCAAGCCCCGCTATCATGCGCAGCGTCGTGGACTTGCCGCAGCCGGATGGCCCGACCAGCGCCACGAATTCCCGGTCCTTCACGTCAAGGTCGATGCCATGCACCACTTCGACCGTGCCATAGCGTTTGACGAGTTTCTTGAGCGAAACAGTAGCCATGAAAGCGTTACCCTTTTACCGCGCCGAAGGTGAGGCCGGAGACCAGATGTTTCTGGATGACGAAGGTGAGGATCAGCGCCGGCACGATCATCACGACGGCGAGCGCGCACATGCCGCGCCAGTCGATGGTGAACTCGGCGGTGTAGTCGAGAAGCCCGACCGGCAGCGTCTTGGAATTGACCGAGCGGGTCAATTGCGATGCGAGCGCATACTCGTTCCACGAGGTGAGGAAGGCGAAGATGCCGGCGGAAGCGATGCCGGGACCGGCGAGCGGGAACTCCACCTGCCAGAAGGCCTGCCAGCGGGTGCAGCCGTCGATCTGCGCCGCCTCGGCGAGGTCGCGCGGCACCTGCCGGAAGAACCCGTCGATGAGCCAGATGGTGAAGGGCACGTTCAGCGCGACATAGGTGAGGATCAGCCCGAAATGCGTGTCGATGATCCCCAGCCGGGCATAGATCATGAAGAGCGGCAGCGACAGCGCGATGCCCGGCACGGCGCGCGTCAGCATGAAGCCGAGGAACATCGCCGACTTTCCCTTGAAGCGGAAGCGCGCGAAGGCATAACCCCCGGCCATGCCGATCGCGAGCGCGATGACCGTCGAGGTGATCGAGACGATGATGGAATTGCGGAAATAATCCCACACCGGCACGCCGCCTCCACCGACGCCGCTGAACATGGCGCGGTAGGCGTCGAGCGACAGGTCGGTCGGTATCCACACCGGCGGCTTGGCCATGATCTCGACCGTCGGGCGCATGGAATTGAGGATGATCCAGACGCCCGGCAGGCAGATGACCGTCATCGCCAGGAAAAGACCGATGAAATGCGCCACTTTCAGCAGGCGGCGCTTGGCGCGGTGGGTGCTGTTCTGATCCGCCATCTTACCACTCCGCTCCGATCTGCTGGCGCGCGGCGGCCAGTTTCCTGAAGAAATAGACGGTGAAAAGGATCGACAGCAGGATCGAGACATACGCCATGGCATTGGCCACGCCCATGC
This sequence comes from Mesorhizobium sp. RMAD-H1, assembly GCF_014191375.1. Taxonomy (GTDB): domain Bacteria; phylum Pseudomonadota; class Alphaproteobacteria; order Rhizobiales; family Rhizobiaceae; genus Paramesorhizobium. The sequence continues at coordinate 76,687 of NZ_JACHWN010000008.1, read as the reverse complement.
GCGCATCGCTGTAGGCCGTCCGCCCCACCAGCGTCCATAAGAGTTCCGTGCGCCCTGCCGGCCCGCCGTCGGTCATGATCTTGACGATGTCATAGGCCCGCGCCACATCGAGCGAACGGATCGTCATGGCGATGAAGGCGAAGGGCATGACGAACGGCCATGTGACATAGCGGAACGTCTGCCAGGGGGTGCACCCATCCACCCGCGCCGCCTCCACCGGCTCCTGCGGCATGGCGAGGAGGCCGGCGAGGATCAGGATCGCGAAGACGGAGGTGGAGGACCAGACCTCGGCCACGATGATGGAAAAGAGCGCCAGATTGCCATCGATCAGCCAGGGGATCGCCTGATCGGTCAATCCCAGCGATTGCAGCGCATTGTTGACGAGGCCGATATTGTCGTTGAACAGGAATTTGAACTGGAAGCCGACGAGCACGGGCGAAAACATCATTGGGAACATCATCAGCGTGCGCAGAAGCCGCTGCCCATGCGTCGCCTTGTTGACCAGCATGGCAAGGCCCAGCCCCAGGAACATTTCGGCATTGAGCGCGATGGTGAGCAGCAGGATGGTCCGCCCGAACGCAACCCAGAAATCCCAGTTGGAGAGCACATTGACGTAATTGCGGATGCCGATGAACGTCCACAACGTATCCGGCCGCGTCAGCCGGAACGGCGTGAAGCTGGAATAGAAGGAGAGGATCAGCGGCAGCACAATCACCGCCAGAAGCACGGCAATGGCCGGAAGAAGCAGCAGGATGGGGGCTGGAAGTCTCAATTTCATCGAATGCACTGCTCTGGCCGCATGGCGGGATTCATATTGTAACTGGCTCGGTTGTTCCGCTGCATCCCACCCCCCTCTGTCCTGCCGGGCATCTCCCCCTCAAGGGGGGAGATTGCGACTTCATAAACGCTCGGCACCAATCGCTGACGTTGCAGGGTGAGAGCCGCGGGCCGTGTCAGCCAATCTCCCCCCTTGAGGGGGAGATGCCCGGCAGGGCAGAGGGGGGTGGCCCAACCGCGCAAACGGTCAGGCTTTTCATTCGCCTACAACTTCCCCGCATCCTCCAGGATCTGCGTCGCCTTCTCCGCTGCATCATCCAGCGCCTGCTTGGAGGTCTTGTCGCCGAGGATCGCCGCCTGCAATTCCGGATAGACCGCGTTGGAGATCTCGATCCATTCCGCCAGCGGCGGCACGGGGAAGGCGTATTTCGAGGCTTCCTGGAAGGTCTTCAGCACTTCCGTGCGATAGGGATCGTTCTTCGCCTGTTCGATATTGTATTCCCAGACGGCGGTGCGGGTCGGCAGCGGACCGGCGGCGGATTCAAGCTTTTGGCTGTCCTCATTGGTGAGCCACCAGACGAGCGAGGCCGCCGCTTCCTTGTTGGCGCAGTTTTCGGTCACCGAGAACCCATGGAAGCCGGACCAGCCGGTGCGCTTGCCGGACGAGCCCTTCGGCTGCACCTTGACGCCGACATTGCCCGCGACCTTCGAGGTCTTCGGATCGTTGAAAAAGCCCGCCCAGCCCGGCCAGTCGAGATTGAGCGCGATGGAGCCGGAAGCGAAGCCCTGCCCCAGATCGTCCCAGAGATAGTTCGTCGTGCCCGCCGGCACGGCCTTGGCCTTGTAGAGATTGACGAACCAGTCGAGCGCCCTGACCCCGGCCTCGGAGTTGAACGCGGGCTTGCCCTCGGCATCGATATATTCGCCGCCCTCCGCCACCAGCATTTCATAGAAGCGGCCATTGATCGCCTCTTCCTTGCCGGCGAACTGCGTGCCGTAGAAGCTTGGCGGATTGCTGAAGAACTCGGCCTGCTTCGTCACCTCGTCCCAGCTATCCGGCGGGGTCAGGTCGTGACCGTATTTCTCCTTGTACGCCTTCTTCTTGGCTTCGTCCTCGTAGAGGCTCTTCTGGTAGTAAAGCGCAGACACGTCGAACTGCGCGCGCGGCAGCATGACCAGCTTGCCGTCAAGCGTCGCCGCCTTGATCACCGAAGGCACGAAGGCCGCGATTTCCTCCTTCGGGACATAGGGCGTCAGATCCGTATAAATGCCCGGATATTGCGGGGCGAAGGACGAATGATTCGAACCCACGCACCAGTTGAGGCTGTTGGCGGCGATATCCGACTTGATTTCCTTGTCGAGCTCGAAATGGTTCTTCTTGGAGAGAATATTGACCTTGGCGCCGGTCAGCTTTTCCCATTCGCCGATGCGCTGATAGAGCGCTTCATATTGCTGGCCGCCGATCAGCTTGGCGTCGATGGTGACGCCCTCGAACTTGCCGGGCAGATCCTGCGCCGATGCGACCGTTCCGGACAACGCGGCAATAATGGCAACTGCCGAAGCGGCAGCAAGCAATCTTTTCATGATTTCCTCCCTTTGGGCGACCGCTCCCCGATGCCCGTGAACGCCCACCAATGAGCGCTTCATTCATATGCAAACACTTAATTTATCAGTCGTCAAGCGAGGAATTTGCTTTTCCGGCAAACCGCTCTTCGTATATGAGTGATTGAATTCATAGGAGAGGAACGATGACCGACGACGAGGACAGCGAACGCTACCGTGCGCCGGCGCTTGACAAGGGATTGGACATTCTCGAGCTGCTCGCCGGCATCGATGGCGGGTTGACGCAGGCCGAGATCGCGAAGGAGCTGGGCCGCAGCCCGAACGAGTTCTACCGCATGCTCGACCGGCTGGTGCGGCGCGGCTATGTCACCCGGCTGGAAGGCGACCGCTTCTCGCTGACGCTGAAGCTTTTCGGTCTGGCCCAGCTTCATGCACCGGTGCGCCGCCTTGCCTCCTACGCCACGCCGATCATGCGCGAACTGGCGATGAAGACGCGGCAGGCAAACCAGCTCGTGGTGTTCGACCGGGGCGCGGCTGTTGTCATCGCTCAGCAGGAAGCGCCGGATTATTGGGGCATTTCGGTGCGGGTCGGCTCGCATATCGGCTTGTTCAACACCGGCTCCGGCCATGTGCTGCTCGCCTTCCGCTCGCCAGAGGAGCGCGCGATGATGATCGCCGAATATGAGCGGCGCGCCGACGACACCATCCAGCCGGCGGATTTCGACGCGCGGCTCGATGCGATCCGCGAGCGCGGCTACGAGATCATGGCCAGCGCGCAGATTGCGGGCGTGTATAACCTTTCCGCGCCCATTCTCGCGCCGGACGGGCGGGCGCTCGCCGCGCTGACCTGCCCCTATATCACCCTCGTCAACGCACCCGGCGCACCGGATATCAGCCAGGCCACGGAACTTCTGGTGAAGGCGACCAAGGCGCTCTCGGAATTGGCGGGGGCGAAGGCGGAATAAAATCAAAAGCGCTGGGCATGTTGAGATTCAGGTCAGGGCGAGGCGAAAATGGTGGCTTTCGAGAACCGGAGCGGACCGTACCTTGGTACGTGAACACCGGAAACACAGAAAGGCGCCATTTGCAGCCCGTCCTCACCTGAATATCGGCATACCTACGGGAGGAGAGCCAGTGTTCATAGACACCCATTTACACATCATCGACCGGCAGGCGCTTTCCTATCCCTGGCTTGCCGGCGTCCCACCGCTCGACCGGGATTTTCTCTATGCGCAATATGAGAGGGAAGCGAAACGGGTGGGCGTTGCCGCCGCACTCCATATGGAGGTGGATGTCGCACCGGAAGCGATCGAGGCTGAAACCGGCTATATCCACGCGTTGGCAGCGGAACCCGGCAGCCTGATTGCCGGGGCGATTTCCGCCTGCCGCCCGGAAGATTCCGTTTTCCCGGCTTTTCTGGAACGCTGCAAGGCCGATCCCTTCATCAAGGGCTTCCGCCGCGTGCTGCATGTCATGCCGGACGATCTTTCCGGATCCGCGCTCTTCCGCGAAAATATTAAACGGCTCGACGGCAGCGGCCTCACCTTCGACCTCTGCGTCCTGCCGCACCAGATTCCGCGCGCCATGGCTTTGGCTGATCTGGCGCCGGGCACGCAATTCATCCTCGACCATTGCGGCGTCCCGGCAATCGCGGCTGGCGAGGAACACCCATGGCGCGAGCACATCGCCGATATCGCCAGGCGGCCCAACGTGGTGGCCAAGATTTCCGGCGTCATCGCCTATGCCGATGCGGAAACGTGGGATGTCTCGACACTCGCACCCTATGTCGAGCATGTGGTCGATTGCTTCCGCTGGGATCGCGTGGTCTGGGGCAGCGACTGGCCGGTCTGCACGCTGGGCGGCGGACTATCCACATGGGTCGCGGCGACTCATGCGCTTTTTGCCGGGGTGAGCGAGGACGAGCGGCGGAAGCTCTATTCGCAGAATGCAAAGCGGATTTGGGGGCTGACGGGGTAATTATTCAGCGGCGGTGCGAGACACCCCCCTCTGCCCTGCCGGGCATCTCCCCCTCAAGGGGGGAGATTGGCCTTCATCAATGACGGTGCTTCGTCCTGTAACGGCGACGGTTAGCGAAAGTGGACCTGACAGCCGATCTCCCCCCTTGAGGGGGAGATGTCCGGCAGGACAGAGGGGGGTACTGTCCCGCGACATTTCCGCTCGAAACGCTACCCCGCCAAATGCCGGAACGCCGCCACCACCTTCTCGTATAGCGTGCGCTTGAACGGCACGATCAGCGACGGCAGTTCCTCCATCGGCTTCCAGGCCCATGCATCGAACTCCGCCGTGTGCCCATCCGGCGGCGGGTTGATGGCGATTTCGCTTGTGTCACCTTCGAAGCGATAGGCGAACCATTTCTGCTTCTGGCCGCGATATTTGCCCTTGAGCGCCACGCCGACCAGATGCCGCGGCAGATCGTAATGTATCCAGTCCGGCGCTTCGGCGAGCAGCGAGATGGACCGGATGCCGGTCTCCTCGTAAAGCTCGCGCCGTGCGGCGGCTTCCGCGTCCTCGCCCTCGTCGATCCCGCCCTGCGGCATCTGCCAGAGCTGCACCGCCCCGTCCATCTCGTCACCGGGGATGATGATGCGCCGCCCTGCCCAGACGAGGCCCTCGTGGTTGAGCACCATGATGCCGACACAGGGCCGGTAAGGCAGCGTCTCGGGGTCCACCGGGCCCTTGTTCTTCGCCATGAAAAATCTCCGACTGAATCGAGAAGCCTCTGCTATTCCCTTTCGGGATCGCGGACAAGCGCCGAAACCGGCACGATCTCGATGCCGCGCGCCTTCGCCTCGTTCGCCCAGAGCGACACGGCTTCCACGGTCACCGGAAAGGCCGAGCCGGTTCCGATCGCGCTCCCCCTGGCACGGGCGATGCGTTCCAGCTCGTCCAGTTTTTTCAGGATTTCGCCGCGTTCCTGCACCGCATCGACAACAAGATCACCAGCGGCGAAGGGTGTCGCCTCCTTGGCAGCAACCGCATCCGCCTGGCTGCGCGCGGAGGTTCCGTCATCGAGATAGAGCAGCCCGCGCCGGCCGATTTCCTGCATGATCGGGGTAAGGGCCTCCGCATCCGCCGTGAACCGCGCGCCCATATAGTTCATGATGCCGGTATAGTTGGTGATGCGCGACAAGGCCCAGAACAGGTCATCCATGTTCTTCTGCGGGCCGCCCTCGACCGTCAGCGTATGACGGCCGGGGTCGATGCGCGGATAATCGAATGGCTCGAGCGGCACCTGCATGAGGATCTCATGGCCGCTCTGGCGGGCCGCCTGCATCCAGCGCTGCAGGCTGTTGCCCTGGGGCGCGAAGGCGAGCGTCACCTCCTCGGGCAGCTGGCGGATGGCACTTTGCGTGCCTGTCTGCGACAGGCCGAGCCCTCCGACAACAATGGCGACACGCGCACCGCGTGCGCCCGACCATCCCCTGCTGTAGACATCGAGAGGGCGGCGACCATCGGGCCCGCGCATCGGCAGCGGTCCGTAGGAGCTTTCCTCGATCAGCTCCGGATCGGGAAGATGCGCCACGCGCGGAATCTGTCCGGCCTTCGATGGATCGTTCACCACGATGATCTTGGGCGAGGCCGGCATATCCGGCGTTACCTTTATGATGGCCGGACCGGACGGCGGGCCATTGTCCTGCGTAAGAGATTTGGCACGGGCCTGCGGCGGAAGCATATCGCCTTGTGGAGCCGATCGCTCCGGGTGACCGGCTGCCGGCTCGATGGCCGAAGGCGGTGGCGGAGTGCGGAACGAACTGTTGTTGCTGATGGAGAAAAAGCCGGCCACGGCGAGAATGGCGACAACGGCGGCAGATGGAGCGAGCCAACGAAAAGCGCGGGAGCCGTCGTTCCCGCGCTTTTTCTGTTCTTTGGTCTGCCCCAGCGGGCTATGCAGGTCCGCCATGTTTCAGCCAACCGCCCCCTGCGGCTGAAAGGAAGCATGGCTACCGGCCATGCTTCCGATGTTCACCGGCCGAAAGCCGAACTCAGTTCGGCACGCCCTTGTTCGGATCGGGCGGGAAGGCCGCGTTGGCCATCTCGCCGCGCAGAAGCTTCAGAGCCTGATTGAGCTGGGTGTCGTCCTTCGGATCCTGCGGCACATAGGCCGCCGAACCCGAGCCCTTGTCGTCCTCCTCGGCGCCCTTGATATGGCCCTTGAGCCCGGACTCGCCGCGCGTCACGTTCTGGTCCTTGAACTCGTCGGGCAGCGGCTGCTCCACGACGATATCCGGCGTGATGCCCTTGCCCTGGATCGACTTGCCCGACGGCGTGTAATAGAGCGCCGTGGTCAGCCGCAGCGAGCCGTTTTCACCCAGCGGGATGATCGTCTGCACCGAGCCCTTGCCGAAAGACTGGGTGCCCAGCACCGTGGCGCGGCGATGATCCTGCAAGGCGCCGGCGACGATTTCCGAGGCGCTGGCCGATCCGCCATTGACGAGCACGATCATCGGCTTGCCATTGGCGAGATCGCCCGGACGGGCATCGAAACGGGTCACGTCCTGCGGATCACGGCCGCGGGTCGAAACCACCTCGCCCTTGTCGAGGAAGGCGTCGGAGACCGCCACCGCCTGGTCGAGAAGACCGCCCGGATTGAGGCGCAGGTCGAGCACATAGCCCTTGAGCTTGTCCGCCGGGACCTTCGCCTGGATATCCTTGATCGCCTTCTGCAGATCGTCATAGGTCTGCTCGGTAAACGAGATCACGCGGATATAGCCGACATCGTTTTCCACGCGGGAGCGCACGGCGCGCACCTTGACGATGTCGCGCACGATCTTGAGCTTGATCGGCTTGTCGACACCCTGGCGCACCAGCGTCAGCTCGATCGGCGTGTTCACGGGTCCGCGCATCTTGTCGACGGCGTCGTTGAGGCTCATGCCGCGCACTTCGGTGCCGTCGATCTGGGTGATGAGATCGCCCGCCATCACGCCGGCCTTGGAGGCAGGCGTGTCGTCGATCGGCGCGATCACCTTGACCAGGTCGTTCTCCATGGTCACCTCGATGCCGAGGCCGCCGAACTCACCCTTCGTCTGCACGCGCATGTCCTGCGCGGCTTCGGGGTTGAGATAGGACGAATGCGGATCGAGCGAGGTCAACATGCCGTTGATCGCGTTTTCGACCAGCTTCTTGTCGTCGGGCGGCGTCACGTACTGGGCACGGACGCGCTCGAAGATGTCGCCAAAAATCGCGAGTTGCTTATAGGTGTCGTTGTCGGCCGCATTCGCCGAAGAAGCCGGGGCTCCCTGCACCACAACCATCGCTGAGGCTCCCAGAAGGGCGCCGGCGAAAAGAAGCGATAGTTTACGTATCATTTTGGGTCCTTCCAGAAAGCCGCACCGTCCACCACGGGGCCGGATCGACAGGTTTTCCATCTTTTCTGAACTCTATGTAGAGCATAGGTGCGCCATTTCCCACATCCATCGAAGCGGCACTGGCCAAAAGCTTTTCTCCCATGGCGCCAACCGGTTCGCCTGCCAGCACGAACTGCCCCTGCGACACATCGATTCTCTGCATTCCCGCTAAGACGATATGATACCCACCGCCGGCGTCCAGGATCAAGAGTTGTCCGTAAGAACGAAATGCGCCTGCATAAAGGACAACGCCATCGGAAGGTGACGTAATCGTGGCATTGGCGGCAGTCTCGAGCATTTCTCCCATGCTGCTGCCGGTAATTTCGTCCTTGTCGCCGAAGCGTCTGCTCATCCGGCCCGCCGCCGGCAGCATCAGCCGCCCGCGCAACGAGGCGAAGTCCGCCTGCGCCGTCAGGCGGTTGGCATCAGGATCGCGGCTCTCCGCCCGCATCTGCCCTTCCGCCAGCCGCTTCTGTTCCGCCAGCCGCGCGGCTTCCGCGGCCTCGCGCACGGCAGCCATCTGGCTGTCGAGCGAGGCGATCAGCTCCTTGAGGTTGGTCGCCTTCTGCGCCAGCTCTTCCGCACGCCGGCGCTCGGCGGCAAGCTGCTCTTCCGATTGCGCGTGGAGCTTCTTCTTTTCTTCCAGAAGGAGTGAAAGCCGGTGCTGTTCCTCGGCCTGCGACTTGCGGGTTTCGGTCAGCCGCGCCTTTTCTCCCGCGATCGAGGCGGTGACGCGGCTCAACTCTTTCAGATCGCCCATCAGTTCTTCGGTCTGCTGGCGCATCTCCGGCACCACGGCACCCAGCAGCACGGCGCTCCGCACCGAGGCGAGCGCATCGTCGGGCCGTACCAGGATGGCGGGCGGCGGGCTAAGGCCCATGCGCTGCAGGGCGGCAAGCACTTCCGCCAGAACGCCGCGTCGCGCCTTCAGCGACAGTTTTATTCCATCCTCCTGCTCGCGCAGCGACGTCAGCTTCTCGCCGATATCCTCGATATCCTGCGCCAGCTTCTTCTCCGTCTTGGCGGACTGGATCAGCGCGGCGGTGATCGTCACCTGATCCTTCTTCAGCCCGCCGATTTCCTCGTCGAGCTTTGTGAGCTTTTCCTGCGACAGGGAGATCTCACCTGTGATCCGCTCCAGTTCGCCGCTTGTTTCAGCCCGTTGCACCTGCAGCGGCGCATCCTGCGCCAGCCCGGCCAGGGACATACCGGCCCCCAGCCACCCCGCGCACAGGATCGCCAGCCCGGCCGCGCCCTTGCGCAAGGCGCGGTCCGCGGCGGTCCTGCATGGGTTTGGCGAACGGCAATTCATCTATTCGTCTTGTCGCCCCTCGGCGGGCGGCCCGGTCATGGTTCGTGGCCGACATTATGCCCTGTTTCGTTAAGGAAACATCAACCATAATGCTCGGCGGCGAAAATTTGCACGCAAGGGCACCAGCGTCCGACAATGTAAACGGGATGCCCGTCCGCTCCGTACGTCACCGCCTTTACGCAAGGAATCCGGCGGAAATGCGTGCTTTCAAGCCCGGTGATAGGGATGGCCCGACAATATGGTCGCGGCCCGGTAGAGCTGTTCGGCAATCAGAATGCGGGCGAGTTGGTGCGGCCACGTCATGGCGCCGAGCGCCAGGACCAGATCCGCACGCTCACGCAGCCGGGGATCATGCCCGTCCGGCCCGCCGATGGCCAGGATCAGCTGCCGCTGGCCGTCGTCACGCAACCGACCGATACGGCCGGCAAAATCCGCCGAATTCAGCATCTTGCCGCGCTCGTCGAGCAGGATCAGCCTGGCGCCGGCATCCAGCGCCTCGAACAGGCGTGCCGCTTCCTCCTGCTTGCGCTGATCCGCCGTCGCGGCACGGCTTTCAACGATCTCGCCCACGCCCGAGAATTCGAGGCCCAGTGAAGTCCCGGTCTTGGCGAAACGGTCAAAATAGCGGTCGGCCAACTCCCGCTCGGGACCGGCCTTCATCCGGCCCACGGCAAAAACAGTGATACGCATGGCCTCCCTCGCCCGACGCAGGCCGGCGCGAACGCCGGCTAGGCATAATCCCAAAAAGTCGAAGTCTTTTTGGATAAGATTATGCGCATTAAAGCATCAGTGCACGGTCTCCGCCTCGAATTCTCCGTCGAGATCCGGCGCGAGCCACATCTTCTCGATGTTGTAGAACTCGCGGACTTCCGGACGGAAGAGATGGATGATGATGTCGCCCGTGTCGATCAGAACCCAGTCGCCATTCGTCAGCCCCTCGACCTTGGCATTGCCGTATCCGGCATCCTTGAGGGTGCGCAGAAGCTGATCGGCAACCGCCGCAACGTGACGATGCGAGCGGCCCGACGCGATCACCATGTAATCGCCGAGCGCCGATTTTCCGCGAATGTCGATGGAAACGATGGATTCCGCCTTGGAGTCTTCGAGACTGGCGAGGACCATTTCGAGGGCATGGGATACGGACGCAAGCCCGCCGACCCCAGCCGTTGAAGGCGCAAAAGCGTCCTTCTTCTGAATTGCTGTTCTCAGTGTCTTTCCTTTCCAACAAGAACAACGCCGCGCGGCAAATACAAACACCACGCAACTTTAAGATAGGCAGAGTCCCGTGACAGTTTCAAGACCTGCCGCGGTCAACTTTGCTTTCGCTCGACCGGCGCCGGCCGTTGCGGATCGCCGTGGAGGAAAGCGAGGACCGGGGGCCGTGGATGAAGGTCCAGGCAGGCGCGCGGAAACGGGAGAGGAGCGGCGCATCGGCCTCATCGATGCGGGCGTGAGCGAAAGTCTTGGCCAGCCGCGACGAGAGATAGGCGAGCGTCGAGCCCGGCCGGTCGACCACCGCGATCGGAAAGGTCATGGCGATCTGCTGCCAGCGTTGCCAGCGATGGAAGCCGGCAAGGCTGTCGGCACCCATGATCCAGACGAAACGGACGCCCGGATTGCGCGCCTTGATCAGCTTGAGCGTATCGGCGGTGTAGCGCACATTATAGGCGGCCTCGAAAGCCGTCACCTTGATGCGCGGATCCTTGGCGATCCGTTCGCTCTGCGCCAGCCGTTCGGCGAGTGGCGCAAGCTCGCTTGCATCCTTCAGCGGATTGCCGGGAGTGACCATCCACCAGAGCTGGTCGAGGTGGAGCTGGCGCAGCGAGATTTCCGCCACCAGCGCATGGCCGGCATGGGGCGGGTTGAACGATCCGCCGAAGAGCCCCACCGCCATGCCCTTCTCGACATGCGGCATCCTGAGATAGGCCGGGTCTATGCCGGGATAGCGCTGATGCGCCGGCAATGGTCTGATCACGGACGCGTCTGGCCGTTGCCGCGCACGCGGTATTTGAACGAGGTGAGCTGCTCGACGCCGACCGGTCCGCGCGCATGCATCTTGCCCGTCGCGATGCCGATTTCCGCGCCCATGCCGAACTCGCCGCCATCGGCGAACTGCGTCGAGGCATTGTGCAGCAGGATTGCGGAATCGATCTCGTTGAAGAAGCGTTCCACGGCCTTTTCATCCTCCGCCACGATCGCCTCGGTGTGATGCGAGGAATAGCGGTTGATATGCCCGATCGCGCCGCCGACGCCCTCGACCAGCGCCACCGAGATGATCGCATCGAGATATTCGGTCGACCAGTCTTCCTCGCTGGCGGGCTTGGCTCCGGCAAACAGCGCGCGCGCCTCATCGCTGCCGCGGATTTCACAGCCGGCATCGCGCAAATCTTCCAGGATCGGCACAAGATGAGTCGATGCCACGGCGCGGTCGACCAGCAGCGTCTCCGCCGCGCCGCAGATGCCGGTACGCCGCATCTTGGCGTTGACCGCGATGCGCCGCGCCATGGCGAGATCGGCCGAGCCGTCGATATAGAGATGGCAGAGCCCCTCGAGATGGGCGAAGACCGGCACCCGCGCTTCCGACTGGACGCGCGCCACCAGGCTCTTGCCCCCACGGGGAATGATGACGTCGATATTGCCTTCAAGCCCCTTCAGCATCTCGCCGACCGCGGCGCGATCTGTCACCGGAACGATCTGGATGGCATCCTCCGGCAGTCCGGCCGCCTTCAGCCCCTCGATCAGCGCCGCATGGATGACGGCCGTCGACTGGGCCGAATCCGAGCCGCCGCGCAGGATCACCGCATTGCCGGATTTCAGGCACAAGGCACCGGCATCGGCCGTCACGTTCGGCCGGCTCTCATAGATGACGCCGATGACGCCGATCGGCGTGCGTACCCGCTCTATTTGGAGGCCGTTCGGACGGTCCCATTCCGCGATCACCTCGCCGACCGGATCCTTCAATTCGGCAATCGCCCGCACCCCGCCGGCCATCGCACGAACTCTGGCATCATCGAGCTTCAGGCGATCCAGCATGGCGGGAGTCAACCCGGCTTCCTCGGCATTGGCGAGGTCGATCGCATTGGCGGCGAGGATCTCGTCCTTGCGCCGGATCAGCGCCTCCGCCATGGCGACGAGGGCGGCGTGCTTGCGCTCGGCCGATGCGACGGCGAGTGGCCCGGACGCAGCCCGCGCCTTGGCGCCGATCTCCGCCATCAGGCTTGCGATATCCGTTCCGGCCTCTGCTTTCGTCAGCATCACCCTATCCTTCCGCCATGCGCGCGTCGTCGCGCACTTTCGTTTCGCGCACCACGAGGTCGTTACGGTGGATCATCGCGGCACGGCCCTCATAGCCCAGAATGGCCGCGATCTCGTTGCTCTTGCGCCCCGCAATTCTTACGGCATCAGCCGCATCATAAGCAACAAGGCCGCGCGCGATTTCACGTCCTTCGATACTCATGACCGCGACGGTATCGCCGCGCTGAAAATTTCCTTCCACCTCGCGCACCCCGGCCGGCAGGAGCGACTTGCCGGACCGGAGCGCGGCAAGCGCGCCATCGTCCACGACGAGGCGGCCCGCAGGCTCGAGATTCCCCGAAATCCAGGTTTTCCATGCACTGACCGGTGCCGTACTCGGCTTGAAAAGCGTCGCGCGTTCGCCCCGGTCGATAGCGGCGAGCGGGTTGAGCCGCGTTCCTGACGTGATGATCATCGCCGTGCCCGCCGCATTGGCGATCTTGCCGGCCTCGAGCTTGGTCTTCATGCCGCCACGCGAGAGCTCCGATGCCGCCGAGCCCGCCATCGCCTCGATCTCCGGCGTGATCGCCTCCACCACCGGGAGGAAGCGTGCTTCTGGATTAAGATGCGGCGGCGCCGTATAGAGCCCGTCAATATCCGACAGGAGGATCAGGAGATCGGCACCCGTCATCGTCGCCACCCGCGCCGCGAGGCGGTCATTGTCGCCATAGCGGATCTCGGTCGTCGCCACCGTATCGTTTTCATTGATGATCGGGACGGCCCCGAACTTCACCAGGGTCTCGATCGTCGCGCGCGCGTTGAGATAGCGGCGTCGCTCCTCGGTATCCGAGAGCGTCAGCAGAATCTGTCCTGCCCGGATATCATGCCGCTCCAGCACGTCGGCATAGGCTCTCGCCAGGGCGATCTGCCCGGCGGCGGCGGCGGCCTGGCTCTCCTCGAGCTTCAATGCGCCCTTCGGCATGGCGAGGATGGTGCGGCCGAGCGCAATGGCACCCGAGGAAACCACCAGCACCTCGACGCCGGCGGCAGAAAGGGCCGCGATATCCGCGCCCAGGCTTTCCAGCCACTGACGCTTGAGCCCGGTTAGCCGGTCGACCAGCAGCGCCGAACCGATCTTCACCACGATGCGGCGATATTGTTTCAGCGCCTTCAATGCCATGATCGCCGTCTCACTCCCCCGTCGCGGCCGTAATGCCCGTTTCGGCAGCCCTCGCCTCGTCTATGACTGCCGCAAGCGCCCGCAGCGCCTGTTCCAGCCCCTCGCGGCTGACGGCGGAGAGAAGCAGCGGGCTCTTGCCGCATGCCTTCTTCAGCGCAGCCGCCTTTTCCTTGCGCGCATCCTCGTCGAGCGTATCGATCTGTGACAGAGCCACGATCTCGGTTTTGTCGACAAGCCCGTGGCCATAGGCCTCCAGTTCGCCGCGCACGGTCCGGTACGCCTTGGCGACATCCTCCTCCTGCGCCGAGACCAGATGCAGGAGCACCCGGTTGCGCTCGACATGGCCGAGGAAGCGGTCGCCTATGCCCACCCCCTCATGCGCGCCTTCGATGAGGCCCGGAATATCGGCGATGACGAATTCCCGCCCGTCGATCCGCGCCACGCCCAGATTGGGATGGAGCGTGGTGAAGGGATAGTCCGCGATCTTCGGCTTGGCCGCCGTCACGCTGGCAAGAAATGTCGATTTGCCGGCATTGGGCAGCCCCACCAGCCCGGCATCGGCGATCAGCTTCAGCCGCAGCCAGATCGTGCGCTCCTCCCCCGGCAGGCCGGGATTGGCCCGGCGCGGCGCGCGGTTGGTCGAGGTGGTGAAGTGCAGATTGCCGAAGCCGCCATTGCCGCCCTTGGCAATGCGGAAGCGCTGGCCGACCTCGGTCAGGTCGCAGATCAGCGTCTCATTGTCTTCCTCGAAGATCTGGGTGCCGACCGGCACCTTCAAGACCACGTCGGCGCCCTTGGCGCCCGTCATGTTGCGGCCCATGCCGTGCATGCCGGTCTTGGCCTTGAAATGCTGCTGATAGCGATAGTCGATCAGCGTGTTGAGCCCGTCGACGACCTCCACCCAGACATCGCCGCCGCGCCCGCCATCCCCGCCATCCGGGCCGCCGAATTCGAGAAACTTCTCGCGGCGGAAAGACACCGCCCCCGCCCCGCCATCGCCGGAGCGGATGTAGATCTTTGCCTGGTCGAGAAATTTCATTGCGTTATAACCTTTTCGTTCGCCGACGCCTTACAGGAAAGAGGAGAGTAAGGGAATAAGCGAGTAAGGGGCGTATGCTTCATTGTCATACTGCCCTACCGCCTCTACTGCCTTACTCCCCTATTCCCTTACTTATGCCAGCTCCTGAGGCCGATCCAGGTGCGCCGGTCGAGCGTATAGCGCTCCGTCGGCACATTGCCGGCGGCGAGCGAGTCCATCATCCCCGTGCCGGCATACTGGAAGCCGCTCTTGTGGATCACCCGGCGCGAGGCTGTATTGCTCACCCGGCAGGAGACATGCAGCCTTTCGATATCCGTGGCGCGGAAGGCGAGGTCGATCAGCGCGTGAGCCGCTTCCGTGGCATAGCCCCTCCCCCAGAACGGCTGACCCAGCCAGTAGCCGATCTCCAGCCCCTCGCCGTGCTTGTGGGAATGGATGCCGCAGCAGCCCATGAAGATCCCGGTCTCTCCCTGCGTAATGGCATAGACGCATTTGCCGATATCGCCCGTTTTGGCACGATTGACGAAATCCACCGCATGGGCTCGCGTATAGGGATGCGGCATGCGCGAAAGCATCTCCGCCACGCGGATATTGTCGGCGAGATCGGCAATTGCGTCCACATCCTCGTCATGCGGAGGGCGCAGGACCAGCCGCTCCGTGACAAGGACGGGACAGTCGATCCGCCTTGCGCTTTCTTCCTCGTCTTCCCGAGCATGCTCTGACATTTCGGCAACCATTTTCAGTCCTCCAGATGTGAAAAAGGGGAGATGGTGGCGCCCCATCTCCCCTTTTTGATCTCTCGGCTTTGGATGCCAGACACCGGGTCCGATGGGACGCCGGTGCTTAAGTGGAGTGCTACCGGCTTACTCCGCTGCCTCCGCAATCGGGTTGACCGATACGAAGGTACGTCCGTTGGCTTTCGTGCGGTAGGAGACGGCGCCGTTCGTCAGCGCGAACAGCGTGTGGTCCTTGCCGATGCCGACATTTTCGCCGGCATGCCACTTGGTGCCGCGTTGACGCACGAGGATGTTGCCGGCGAGCACCTTCTCGCCGCCGAACTTCTTCACGCCAAGGCGTTTGGACTCTGAATCGCGACCGTTGCGCGATGAACCGCCAGCTTTCTTATGTGCCATCGGTGTTCTCCTTTAAACTCTTGCATGATCCCGGAAACGTGCAGGCTTCCGGATAGGATCATGCTGCTAAAATCAAAACTTACTCAGCCGTCTCGGCCTTGGGCGCGGCCTTCTTCGGCGCTGCCTTGGCCTTCGGAGCGGTTTCGGTCGCCTCGGCAGCTTCCGCCGTCACGGCGTCGTCCTTCTTGGCGGCGGGTTTCGCGGCGGCCTTCTTCGACGGCTTGGCACCGCCGGTGAGGATCTCCGAGATGCGGATCGTCGTCAGTTCCTGGCGATGACCGCGGGTGCGCTTCGAATTCTGCCGGCGGCGCTTCTTGAAGGCGATGACCTTGCGGCCACGGCCCTGCTCGACGACCTCGGCCGTCACCAGGGCGCCCTCGACGACCGGCGCGCCGATCGTGGCGGAGGCGCCTTCGCCGACCATGAGCACTTCAGCGAACTCCACGATATCGCCGGCTGCGCCGGAAACTTTCTCGACCTTCAGGAGGTCGTTGGCGGCAACACGATACTGCTTGCCACCCGTCTTGATGACTGCGAACATTTTTTATCCTTTCGGGTCGTTCGGTCCGGCTCTCATGCGCGGGACGCACGGGCCGTCTTTTTGTCAGTCGTGACAGATTATCTGGAAAGGCCGCCAAATCGTCCTATGTGGAAACCCGGCAAACCCGCTCAAAACGATGGACGCGGATTCATCCACGCCTAAAGTCGCGCGCTTATAAAAGCGAAACGGGTGGCAAGTCAAGAATTTTCCCTCGGATTGAGCCAAATAGCTCTTGTATCCGGCGCCCATGCCCGCTATCTAGCGCACCGCACATTCAGCTCGCGTGGAATTTTCCTGAGCGGAAAGCGGGAAGTCTCTTTCTGACGACCCGCCCATAACGCGGAGAGGTGGCTGAGTGGTTGAAAGCACCGCACTCGAAATGCGGCATAGGGGCAACTCTATCGGGGGTTCGAATCCCTCCCTCTCCGCCATGGCATCTGATATTGCAAACGGAATTCTTCCGAACATCCTTTCCTTTGCGCTCCCGCACTGGTTTTAACGTGGCGCTTTCAGCAATCCATTATGAGAACACTCGCTTCCACCGCCGCCGGCGCTTTTCAGTAAGTGGCGTCAGCAAGCATGCGGGGTTTTTCAGGAGTGGACGCGCTTCAGGAATTTTCGCATGAGAGCGGCCGCTTCCTCCAGGCAGGTTTCGAGGAGCCAGTGCCCTCCATCGAGCAGGTGTAATTCCACATCGGGAAGATCACGAAGATAGGCCCTCGCGGATTCCTCCGGCATATAGCCGTCCTGCGGGCCCCAAACGATCAGGGTCGGAGGCCGATGTTCCCTTAGATAGGCCTGATAACGCGGGAACCACGCCAGATTATCCTGAAGGCCGTAGATGATATGCACCGCATTTTCCCGTCGCTGCTCGGTCATCAATGGCCAGTGCAGCTCCCAAAGATCGGGCGGGATGCGTTCGGCCAGGTCCGGGCGGACATCGTTCAGGAACTCGTCCCTGAAATGCTCGCGAGAGACGAATGTGCGCAGCCTGGCGTGCCCTTCCGCCCGCCCCATCTGCCAGATCTCCTTGAGGCCGGCATATTTGGGCCCGAGCACATCCTCATAGATGTCGCCGTTCTGTATGATCAGCGCAGCGATCCTCTCCGGCCGCCGCATCGCGAGCCGCAACCCGATCCATGAACCGAAATCGTGAAGATAAAGCGCAAAGCGCGGAGCCCCCAACGCATCGGCAAACCGCTCCAGAAACATCGAATAGCCATCGAAGTCATGCTGAAAGCCCGGCGGCTCACGCGTATACCCGCTGCCGGGAAAATCCGGTGCAAGCAGCCTCCATTGATCCGCCAGCGCCGGCATCAGGTTGCGAAACTCGTAGGAGGAGCAGGGATAGCCATGGGGAAGAAGCACCACGGGAGAACCGGGATGGCCTGCTTCCCTGTAGAAGGTATCGACCCCGGCCACATTCACCCGCTTATGACGGACCTGCCGGTCCAAAACCTGCGATGGCATCGCCGACCTCCTTTTGCCCGCCATTGCCGCCCCCGAACCCGGTTTCTGGTTTATCGTTCCCGCCCCGGCTCCGATGAACCGATATATGCAAGCTATTTCTAATGTTGCTTCGCAGCGGCAAATGCTGCGATGCAAAACACCTCCGCATTACATCACTCCTCACAATAAACGGCTAGGTTGTATGTGTAATTGACCAATTCAATTACGCCGCGTACTTCCATTGCATAAACCAAATGGGGAACGGCGCCATGCGAAGTCTCGCGATTCCGGGAATGCTTGCCGCAAATCTGCTGCTGCCGGACGCCTTCGCCCAGGAGGTCACGGCGGCGGTCGCACCGGTGCCGGATGTCAACGGCAGGGTGGCCCGTGCCTTCGCGATCATGAACGCCAACCTGCCGGCCGCAGCGGCGGACGCAGCCAAAGAGGCGCTCGCACCCGACGGCGGATCCGGAGCCGGCGAGACCGCGCCGGCCATATGTCCGGCCGCAGACGGCGAAAACGTCAGAATGACCATACGCGCCGTCGCACAGGAGGAGGGCATAGACCCCGATCTGGCCGATGCGGTCGCCTGGGTGGAAAGCCGCTATGGCGCCGCCCGCCAACCATCGCGGGCAGGCGCCGTGGGCATCATGCAGCTCATGCCGGAAACGGCAAAGGAGCTCGGCGTCGCCGACCGCTGCGACCCGCAAGCCAATATCCGCGGCGGTATCCGATATTTGAAACAGCTCAACGCGCGCTTCGGCGATCCCCTGCTGGTCCTTGCCGCCTATAATGCGGGCCCCTCCAAGATCGAGAGAAAAGGCGGGATCCCGGAGATCGGCGAGACCGAGCGCTACATCGTGCGCGTCCTCAACCGCTGGAAATATGCCAGGAAGCGCGCCGCCGAAGACCGGCAGGCGGCGCTGGCAGAAAACACATCCTCACAGGGAGATGCGATAAGCAATGTCTGGAAAGACGGTCATGTTATCGAAGTGGAGTAGATCCGCGCTCAAGCTCGCAGCCGCCGCTGCCATCGGCCTGGCGCTGCAATCGACCGCCTCCTTTGCGGCGAACGAAACGCCGATCGAGAGCGTGCTGCAATGGATCATCGACACGCTCGAGGGCGGCATCGCCAAGTCATTCGCCATCATCGCGGTGAGCTTCCTCGGCTTCCTCGCCATGACCGGGCGCCTTTCCTGGCAGCTGGCCGGCTCCATCATCATCGGCATAGCACTGGTTTTCGGCGCCGAGAAACTGGTGGATGCCATCAGGACCACGACGGGAGCATAAGATGGAAGACGATCTCCCCATCCTTGAGCCGGTCAGCCTGGCGCTCACGCGCCCCCCGGTGAAATGGGGCGTGCGCTACGAGGTCTTCGCCTTGAACGGCATGATCAATGTCATCGTCTTCATCGCCTCCGGCAGCTTCCTGATACCCATCGTCACGGCGATCCTGGTGCATGGGATCGCCGCCTATCTCTGCCAGCGCGATCCTTACATGTTCCACATTCTGGAACGGTTCTTCATGTCAAAGCGCGCCATCAGGAATCTCGGCTTCTGGGGTGCCCGGAGCTATTCGCCATGAGCGTCAACGCCAGCCTCAAATTCGGCAGGGAGCAGGCCCGCGAGATGGGCGTCAAGGAGCATGTTCCCTATCTGCGCCATGTCGATGATCATGTGCTGGTCACCAAATCGGGCTTTCTGGTTTGTGTCCTCCAGATGGGCGGACTGCCCTTCCAGACGATGGACCAGGCCGAGATCAATGCCCGCGTCCTGAACCGCAACACCACGTTCCGCAACCTCGCGACTTCCCGCTTCGCGCTCTATGCCACCATCATCCGCCGCCACATCGATCCGCGGCTGGAAGGCGATTTCGACAACCCCTTCGTCGCCGATCTCAACCGCCGCTACATGGACGGGCTCGCCCGCAAGAACCTCTTCGTCAACGAGGTCTATCTCACCGTCATCCGCCGCCCCATGGTCGGCAAGATCGGCTGGGTGGACAAGGCCTTCGATGCTTTCCGGCTTTCCTCCGCCGGCGAGGAGACGCGGGAGGAAGCGCTGAAGGAACTCCATGACGTCGTGGACGGCATGGTGCAGGATTTCCGCGCCTATGGCGCACGCAAGCTCGGCCTGATCGAGCGGCGCGGCTCCATCTTTTCCGAACCGGCCGAATTCGCTGCCAAAATCCTCGCCGGTGCGGAAGAAGTGGAAATGCCGCTGCCGCGCATGGGCCTTGCCGAGGCGGTGCCGACGCGGCAGCTCTTTTTCGGCCGCAACACGCTCGAGATCAAGAACGCCGGCCAGACCGGGTCCAAGGTCGCCGCCATGATCTCGGTGAAGGAATATCCGCCCTTCACCGCGCCGGGCGGGCTCGACGGCCTGCTTCGCCTGCCGCACGAATTCGTCCTGACGCAGTCCTTCGCCGTCGAGGACCGGGTCACGGCGATGAAGACGATCCGCAAGATCGGCAATCAGGTGGTCGGCTCCGACGAGGGTGGTACATCGGTGGAGGATTCCGTGCATGAAGGCCTCGACAAGCTCGCCCAGGGCGAGGTGGTCTTCGGCTACCATCACCTGTCGGTCTGCGTGCTGGCGCCGACGATCCCAGCCCTCAACCGGGCGATCTCCGATGTACAGTCGGAACTGTCGCGGCTGTCGATCGTGCCGGTGCGCGAGGCGCTCAATTCCGAGACCGCCTTCTGGGCGCAATTGCCCGGCAATTTCAGCTATATCGCGCGCCGGGCGCTGATCTCCTCGATGAATTTCGCCGGCCTGTTCTCCGGCCACAACTATCCATCCGGCCAGAAGGACGGGCTGCACTGGAAGCGCCCCATCGCCCTCCTGGAGACGACCAGCCAGACGGCCTATCACTTCAATTTCCATGTCGACGATGTCGGCAACTTCACCGTCATCGGGCCCACCGGCTCCGGCAAGACGGTGGCGCTCTCCTTCCTCCTGGCGCAGGGCATGCGCGTGGAGCCGCGGCCGCGATGCATCTTCTTCGACAAGGACCGGGGCGGCGAGATCTTCGTGCGCGCGCTCGGCGGCCGCTACGAGATATTGCGCCCGGGCGATCCAACCGGCTTTGCGCCCCTGCAGCTGGACGACACGCCGGCCAACCGCGCCTTCATCAACGATCTCCTGCAATATCTCCTGAAGCCCGAGAATGGCGCGCTCGATGCGGCCGAGATCCGGGTGATCTCCAATGCCGTCGACCAGATCTTCAAGATCGAGAAAGATGCACGCGTCCTCTCCATGCTGCCCGAGGTGCTGCGCGGCCGCCTCAAGCCCGGCATGAACGATCTGTCGCAGCGCCTCGAGCCCTGGCTCGATCCCAAATCGAGGGGCTGGCTGTTCAACAATACGCGCGATGCCCTCGACTTCTCCTCTCCGGTCATCGGCTTCGACATGACCGACATCCTCAACGATCCGAAGACGCGGACGGCTGCGCTGCTCTACATGTTCCACCGCATCCAGGACGTGCTGACCGGCGATCCCGCCATGATCTTCCTCGACGAGGGCTGGAAGCTGCTCGACGACGAGGTCTTCGTGCTGTTCATCAAGAACATGCTGAAGACCATCCGCAAGCTCAACGGCATCATCGGCTTCGGCACGCAATCGGCCGCCGACGTGGTCGACTCGGCGATCGCCAACACGCTGATCGAGCAGACGACGACCAACATCTTCTTTCCCAACGCCAAGGCCGATACCCGCTCCTACCGCGACTATTTCAAGCTGACGGCCAAGGAATATGCCTTCGTCAAGAACACGGCCAGGGAGAGCCGTTCCTTCCTCGTCAAGCACGCCACGGATTCCATCGTCGCCAGACTCGACCTCTCCGCAATGCCGGAACTGATCAGGGTCCTCTCTGGCCGGGCCGAGACGGTGCGCGAGTGCGAGCGGCTGCGCAAGGAGTATGGAGACGATCCCGCGGCATGGCTGCCGCATTTCTGCGGGAGGCCAACAAAGAAGAACAGTAAATAGCTGGACAAACCAAAAATATATTACTCACTACACACATCCAAAGGATATGAACAATGAATAAGACTACAATAATTTCTGCGATAATCTTTAGTATTTCGACCGGAAACGCCCATGCATTTTTAGTGACGGATCTCCTGGTAAACGGATCAGTCAATGAAGTGAACAAATCCGTTCAGCAAAATGTGGAAAATACTAAAGAAATAAAAGAAACCAATAAGAAAATGCTGGAAGCGATGACCAAGGACAAAGAAACAAACATGCAATCCAGCGATAAGTCGACGGGAAAGACACCATCGCCTGCCCAAGCTACAAAGGGTGCGGCGAAGAGCCTGACAGAATGGAACAAACAGGCGATCAATGGCGCGAAAGGCATCATGTACGGCCTCAGGGCCGGAGACCAGGTTATCGCACTGGCGGCGCCTCCGAACTCCGACCTTGCCAGGGCGAACCAGCTC
The DNA here is from genome assembly GCF_014191375.1 of Mesorhizobium sp. RMAD-H1. Classification (GTDB taxonomy): domain Bacteria; phylum Pseudomonadota; class Alphaproteobacteria; order Rhizobiales; family Rhizobiaceae; genus Paramesorhizobium. The sequence continues at coordinate 54,651 of NZ_JACHWN010000008.1, read as the reverse complement.
TACACCGGCTCCGTTGACCTTCTCGAATCGCTCATATTGATCGCCGAAGCAATAAACAACGACATCGAATTCCGTGAGAAGGACATGCAGGCGGCAGCCCAGCAGGTGGGCAAGTCGCCCGATATCAAAGCCTCCATGGATCAGAATACCTTCGTGCAGATCGAGAATACCAGGGCGATCAACCAGTTGATCAGCGCGCAAAACTATTCTCTTTCCGCGTCCAATTCAGAGATGCGCAATAATCTGACGCGACAAGCGGAAGCCGGCAGAATGCTGGCCTATAAGGACGTCAATCCGTTCAAATAGTCGATTTTCATTACTTCACACGTGCAAAATGAAAACCAGTTCCGCTCATCGAAAAGAATTGTTGGTCCGCACTGCGCTTATCCTTGCGCTGGCAGCGGTCGTGAGTTCATGTGCCGGCCCCGGTCGGGAGCTGAAAGCACCGTGCGGCGCATTGACGAGCTATGCCAGGGACGAGTGCGGGCCGGCCAAGCCGGTCAACACTATCTTCAGACTGGTGGATACGGATCATGGCTGACGCGAACCCTTCGATCATTGCGTCTCTGTTACAGGCTGTCGACAAGGCCGACAGGACCTTTGTCGAGACGTTCTATCTGGGCCTCATCGACCAGTTGAAGATGTATTTTGTCGGATTGCTGATGGTCTACATCATCTGGTGGGGCTATTCGATCATATCGGGTACGGCAACGGTCTCGCCGCTGGAAGCGGCCGAGCGCCTCGCCAAGGTCGCCTTCATCTACTGGATCTCGACCAACTGGAGCATATTCGCCATCGCTCTTTATGACATCACGCAATATATCCCCGAAGAGCTGGCGAGCCGCATCGTGGAAGCGATCTCGACCACGACCGGACACACGGTAAGCCACGCCAAAATATACGGAATGCTGGGCGACCTCTATGCAATGATGCTGCAGCTTCCAGCCATTTTCTATGGCGGAACGGTGCAGGATACGTTTGCCGGCCTTTTCTCCCTTCTCGTTATTGTCATGACCCTGCTGTTCCTCGGCGCCGTGCTGGCGGGCATCATCATCGCCAAGGTCATGCTGAACATCGTGCTGGCGCTCGGCCCGGTCTGGATCATTCTGGCGCTCTATAATTACTCCTCGCGTTTCACCGCAGGCTTTCTGACCATCACCGCCAATCTGATGGTCCAGCAGATCCTGATCTACGGATTTCTCGGCTTTTATTATCATCTCGTCATCAAAGCGCTGGAAACAGCCAAGAATGGCGAAATCGGAATTGCCGCCGCAGATAGCGCCGGTCAGCCCATCGTTTCCGTCGTCGACCACAAGCTCGCCTATGTGATGCCGCTGATGCTGGTCATGATGGTCGGCTTCTATGTGCTTATTCGCCTCCCCGCGCTTGCCTCGACCATTACCGGCAAGACGCAGCAGGCCGCTACCTCCATCAGCGCCGCCGTCGCCCGTTTCGCGACCGGCTGGTGGCGCCGCACAGCCAATACGGATGCTGCAAGGCCCGTCTATCTTTCCGCAGCCGACCACGAAGCCGCGCGCATCAGCATCCAGCGTGAGACAGCCAGAAACTCGGCGGCAGCACTATGATTTCATTCAATATTTTTTCGAATCCACCAACAGATGTTCAAAAGAATAATGGGGAGCTCCGGACGTGCAAAATCTGGATGTGCCAAGTGAAAATGCCAGCCCTGCCATCGACCCGCGATATTACGGCGCCGGTGCGACATGGGAGGATGAAACCCATCGAAACCTGAGGCGCTCGCGCACCTTCGCCTGGATATTGACCGGCGCATCCTTCCTCATCGCGATCGCCTCGCTCTTCGCGCTCGTCATGCTGATGCCGCTCAAGCAGTTCGAGCCCTATATGGTCGAGGTCGACAGGACGACCGGCTATCTCGAAGTTGCCCGTGCGTTGAAACCTGGCGATCTCTCGCAGAATGAAGCCGTCACCGCAGCCAACATCGTGCGTTACGTCAGGGCGCGTGAGACCTACGATCCGAGACAGCTCAAATATAATTTCGATCTGGCGCAGCTCCTGTCCACGGGCGAAGCCGCCGCCGATCTGCGTGACGAGTTCTCGCCCGGCAATCCTTCCTCCAGGGACAAGATTTACGGCGCCGAGACGCAAATCGCCGTCTCCGTGAAATCGCTTTCCTTCCTCAACAAGAGCACGGCGACCGTCCGCTTCTCCACCGACGAAAAGCGGGACAACAGCATCAATCGCCAGCATTGGGTGGCTGTGGTGAAATTCCGTTACACCGCAGCCCCGCTCAGGAACGAATACCGTTTCGACAATCCGCTCGGCTTCCAGGTTGTCGAATACCGGCGGGACCAGGAATCCCTCCCCGCCCAGCAGCCGGGTGGAAAGGCCGGGCAATGAGACGCGTCCTGGCCCAGGCGGTGCTTGCCGCAATCGTCAGCATGGCGGTCCCCACGGTCGCGGCCGCGCGCGACCAGCGCATCCGCTATGTCACCTTCAACAATGACGCCGTCGTCACCATCGACGCCGGACTTGGTGTATCGACCATGATCCAGTTCAGCCCGAACGAGCATATCGAGACCGTCTCGGCTGGCGATACCGTCGGCTGGTCGATCGTGCCCAAGAAGGGCTCCGCAATCCTCTTCGTCAAGCCGCTGGTCGAAAGGGCCGAGACCAATGTCAATGTCGTCACCGACAAGCGGCTCTATTCGCTGCTCCTCAGGAGCTCGCAAAGCGCCGCTGTCAGGACGGCTTTCCAGGTCCGGTTCAAATATCCTGATGAAGACGTCAACGCCCGTCTCCTGTCGCTCGCGCAGGAGAGCGCCCGCAATCCATCGCTGAAGAACCTCGACCGGGCCGATCTCAACTATGACTATGCCTATAAGGGAGACGACGCGCTGAAACCACGCGTCGCCTTCGACGACGGCAAGAAGATGTTCCTGCAGTTCACCGGCGACGTGCCGGCGATTTTCGTGGTGGACGGCAAGGGCCGCGAATCCCTCGTTAACCTGCGCACCGAGGGCGAGTACACCATCGTCGACAAGGTGGCGCCGCAATTCACGCTCCGGGCCGGTGACAGGACATTGTGCCTCTATAACCGCCAGTCGCATCCGCTGAATGCCGATCCGGTCGAGCAGATCTACGGCCCGGCCAGGATCAGCCAGCGCAAGAGCGGCCCGCTCTTTCCAGGAAAGGACCGCTGATGTCGCAGATTGATCACAACGATCTCGACGGCGCCAGCGTCGTCGCCCGGCGCAATGCCGGCTTCGGCGGAAAGGTCGGCACCGTCGCCATCGGCCTTCTGCTCGCCGCCGGCCTCCTTTATGTCAACTGGCCGGCCAATTTCGGCGACACGGCGGTCGGCGACGAGGAATTCGGCACCGGTCAGTATTCCGCCCGCGATCTGCCGCCTTCCTTCGAGCAGAGCCAGCCGCCCGCCGCACTCGAGGCATTGCAGCAATCCGCCAGTGTCGAGCAATCGGTCCAGGCCGGCAGGGATCTCGATGCCGAGCGCCGGCTGCTCGAGCAGAAAATGCGTGAGGAGGAGGAGGCCCGGCTGCGCGAGGAGGCGCGCAAGAGGGCCGAGGCCGAACGGCTGCGGCGCGAACAGGAACAGCAGGCCCTGTGGGAGCGCCTGCGTTCGAGCCAGATCGTCACCGACGCAACGGAGGGAGGCTCCCGACCGGACAATCCGATGTCGATACTTCCTGACGGCCAGCTGATCCCGGTGCCGGGCGCCGACACCGACGCCAACAAGGCTTTCCTGGCGCAGGCGGAAATGCATCGCAATGCCATGGCCAAGGCTTCGCGCAATCCGCGCACCGACGCGCTGATTGCCGAGGGCACGGTCATACGCGGTTTCCTCGAAACCGCCATCAACACAGATCTGCCGGGGCTGGTGCGGGCCGTGGTGCGCGAGGACGTCCGCTCGCTCGATGGCCGGCGCATCCTGATCCCGAAGGGCGCGCGGCTGGTCGGCGAATACAAATCCGATCTGGAGCAGGGCCAGGCCCGTGTCTTCATCGTCTGGAGCCGCATCATCCGCACCGACGGTGTCTCGGTCGACATCGGCTCGCCGGGCGCCGACAATCTCGGCCGCGCCGGCATGCCCGGCCGCATCGACCGGCACTGGCTGCAGCGCTTCGGCTCGGCCATCATGCTTTCCGTCATCGGCAGCGGGGTCGATTACGTCTCGTCTCTCGGCGACAGGAGCAACAAGGGCACGCAGGTCACCGTCAATGCCGGTCCTCAGGCAGGCGCCGCCGCCGCATCGAGCCTCGGCAAGATCGCGGAAGAGGATTTCAAGCGGGCCGGGAAAATCCCGCCCACGATCAATGTCGACCAGGGCTCACCCGTCATCGTTCTGGTCCGCCGCGATCTCGATTTCTCCGATCTCTATGCAGATCCGGTGCAGGAAGAGCTGGCGCGGCTGCGGCGTGGCGGCAAGCCGCGCCGGGCCATCGACCCCGTCCCGCTCTACCTGACGCCGAAGGACAACTGGTTTCCGCCGATACCGGAAAACTGAGCGGTGATGCGATGAACGTGCTTGCCGGTCCTCAGGCCAAGATCGACATCTGGGCGCGCTTCCCCATCCTGCGCATGGAACTGGAACCGCTGCAGCCTTTCCTGCAGGAGGAGAACGTCTCCGAACTGTCGATCAACCGGCCCGGCGAAATCTTCATCGAGCGGCTCGGGGAAAACGAGATGCAGCGGATCGTCGACAGGAACCTGTCGGCGAAGTGGATCGCCAATCTCGCCACCCTCGTCGCCGGTTCGACGGACCAGATCGTCAACGAGGAAAGGCCGATCCTGTCGGCGGCGCTGCCGAGCGGCGAGCGCATCCAGTGCATCCTGCCGCCGGCCGCGCCCGACGGCGGGGCCATATCGATCCGCAAGCAGGTCATCAAGGACATGACGCTCGACGATTACGCCGCGGCGGGCGCGTTCGATCACACCCGCATGGGAGCCGATCTCGACCTCTCCGACGAGGAGCGCGAGCTGATCGGCATGCTTTCGGGCGATCCGATGGCGTTCATCGCCCAGGCCGTACGCAGCCGCGTCTCCATCGTCGTCTCGGGCGGCACCTCCACCGGCAAGACCACCTTCCTCAACGCGCTGCTGAAACTGATCCCGCCGCACGAACGCATCATCACCATAGAGGACACCCGCGAACTGAAGCCGGTAACGGCGAACTCGCTGACGCTGCTGGCATCGAAGGGGGATCAGGGCCTGGCCCGGGTCGATGCGCAGAGCCTGCTCGAGGCCGCCCTGCGCATGCGGCCCGACAGGCTGCTTCTCGGCGAATTGCGCGGCGCCGAAGCCTTTGCCTTCCTTCAGGCGATCAACACGGGCCATCCCGGCTCGCTCACCACCGTTCACGCCAATTCGGCCCGCTCCGCCTATGAGCGCCTGGCGCTGATGGTCATGCAGGGCGGGGTGAAACTCTCGCGCGAGGAGATCATGGCCTATCTGAAGGAGGTGATCCCCATCGTCATCCAGCTCTCCCGCCGCGAAGCCGGAAGGCGCGTCGTCAGCGAAATCAAATTCACCAGGGCCGAAGCATTCGACTAACGGCGGCTTTCACCGGGAGGCAATGATGACATCACGCTGGATCGTACTTCCCTTGCTGCTGGTCGCTACCCTGCCGCTTCGGGCCGCCCCCGCCGAGGACAACAATCCGATGTGGGCGTCCGGCTATGTCTGGGAGTGCAGGCCGGCATCGAAAACCGTCTGCGAACGCGAAGACAAGTGCAGCACCGGACAGCCGGAGCCCGGGAGCTTCCTGCTCGACTACAGCCACAGCCGGGTCGTCTTCGGCCCGGATGCAGTGAAGATCAGGCGGCATTACGCCCAGACGGTGGCCGGCAGCCCCCTGCAGGCCGAAGTCAAGGTCGAGCTTGCGATAACCGCACGCTCTGGCTCACGCCCGTCGACGCCAGCCGGGTATTCTCCAACATCTGGGCCGGAGCATTGATAGAGCCGAAAGGCGGTGTCGTTCTTTCCATTATCTCCAGCATTCTGTGCTCCCCCACGCAGAAATGAAGTAATTACAGTCATTATTAATAATATTTAAATCTTACTTGAGGAATATTCATGCAACGCCGAAGAAAAATACTTTCTCCGGAAGCTTATTATGATTTCATCTCCCCCCAATATGACAGCATGTTCATTGATCCGGTCAGCCGAGCGGAAGATGCGGTGGTCAAGGCCATTCTCGACAGGACGATAAGGGCAGGCGGAAGCCTGCTCGACTGTGGCTGCGGAACCGGATTGGGACGAGCGATGACCGCCGATATCGCGGATGATTATCTCGGCATCGACATCTCGGAGGCGATGGTGATGCGGGCGCGTCGCAACCATCGCCTCAATCATCGTGGCGAAGCCATGTTCCTGACCGCCGACATGACGCGGCTTGATTTTCTTGCCGACGGCAGTTTCGACTGCGTCATCTCGCTCAACGGTGCTTTCTCTCACGTAAGGGACGGGCGGGCGGCGGCGGCGGAGATGACAAGGGTGCTCAGGCCCGGCGGCGCGCTTCTCGTGATGGTCTATTCCAGATATGCGCTGTCCCGGCTGAGGCGATTCTGGCGCAATGGCCTGTGCTCGGGCGAAGGCCCATACGCCGTAAGACATGCCCACCGGGATTGCACCTCCTGGGCGCGCTTCTATACGCCGCGCGAGCTGAAAGACTGCTTCGGCGCGCTGGCGGAAGTCAACACCATTCCGCTCAATATTCTCCCCGACAATTTCTGCCGCCGCAGCCGCGATATGCGCAGGCTCATTGCCCTGATGGCTTTTGAAACCCGGCTTCCCGCCTTTCTGCACGGCCTCGGCCATGCGCTGATCCTGACGGGGATAAAGCGATAGAGCGCTCCCGGCCGGGCCAAGAGGTCAGCTTATCCGGTCCAGCGCCTCGCGCTGTTTGTGCATGGTCAGGAAGATACGATAATCGCGGTCGAGCGCTTCGCGCATCTTCGGCGAGGGCTTGCGCTCCAGCCCGCCCTTCTGCATCCCGGCGCAGGCGGCAGCAAGATCAGGATAAAGCCCGGCGGCAGTCGCCGCCACCATGGCCGTGCCGAGCAGCATGGCATCTTCCGCCTGCGGCTCGATGACCGTGCAGCCCGTCGCATCGGCATAAAGCTCCATCAGGAGCGGGTTCTTGATGTGGCCGCCGGTCACATGCAGCGTATCGATCGTATAGCCCCTGGCGTTCAGCGTTTCGAGGATATGGCGGACGCCGAGCGCAATGGCGACGGCGGTCCGCCAGTAAAGGCGGCAGAGGCTGTCGAAAGAGGAATCGAGCGTCAGCCCACTGATCACTCCCACCGCATGCGGATCGGCGAGCGGCGAGCGGTTGCCGTGGAAATCCGGCAGCACATGCAGCCGTTTGGCAAAATTCATCCCCTCCTCGGTTCGCAATTTCTGGACCCGCTCGGTGATGCGCCGGTGCATGGCGGCATCCGGCTCGCCGCCCGCTCCGTGCCAGCGGATGATATGGTCGAGCAGCGCGCCCGTCGCGGATTGGCCGCCTTCGTTCATCCAGCAGTCCGGCAGCACGGCGCCATAATAGGGGCCCCATACACCGGCCGTTGGGCGCGGCGCCTGCGAAAGCGCCATGACGCAGCTTGACGTTCCCGCGATCAACGCCAGATGGCGATCGATCTCGGCAATATCGCCGGCATAGCCGCCCAAGACCCCGAGCGCGCCCGCATGGGCGTCGATGAGCCCCACGCCGATGCGGACGGCGGTGCTTAAACCCAGTTCAGCCGCCGCCTTGTCCGTAAGCGGCCCCAGATCCTTGCCGATGGGGCTCGCCCTGTCAGGCAGCGCACCCTTCTGCCGCATATCGGCAATACCGACTTTTTCGAAGAAATCTTGGCTCCAGCCCGGCTCCTCATGGGCGAGGTAGGTCCACTTGCAGGTCAGCGTGCATTGCGAGCGCTCGAGCGAACCCGATGCTCTCCAGGTGAGATAATCGGCAAGATCGAGGAGATATCCGGCCCTTTCCCAGGTCGCTGGCAGGTTGCGCTTCAGCCACATCAGTTTCGGCGTTTCCATCTCGGGCGACATGACGCCGCCGATATAGTCGAGGACGCGATGCCCCGTCGCCGTACATTCGTCAGCCTCGGCGAGCGCGCGGTGGTCGAGCCAGACGATGGTGTCCCACCGGTTTTCGCCGGAAGGCGAGACGGTGAGCGGATCGGCATTACGGTCGCGCACCACCAGCGAGCAGGTGGCATCGAAACTGATGCCGGCCACCTCCCCGGGTGCGATGCCCGCCTTGCCGACAGCGGCGCGTACAGCGCGGCAGACCGCCTGCCAGATATCCTCGGAATCATGCTCGGCGAAATCCGGCTTCGGCCGGTTCATCAGGATCGGGTGTTCGGCCCGGCCGAGAAGGTCGCCATTGCGCGAGAAGACGCCCGCACGCGCGCTTCCGGTCCCGACATCGACCGCCACCAATTTATCGCCCATCATGAAACCTCCCGAGGTGATCGAAGCCGGAACATAGAGCAAGTCCAGGAGAAATGGGAGGTGAAGCGGCTATGCCGTGGAGGAAGAAGACAGCATGTCGGGCAGGCGCGCCATCTCATCGAACATGCGGTCCGGCGCCAACAGCCGCAGCGTCTCGCGATGGCTCTGGCCGCCGGCATGTCCGCCGCCGGTGAAGGCGAAGACATGCATGCCGGCCGCTTTCGCCGCCTGCACGCCGGCCGGGCTGTCCTCGATGACGAGACACTCCGCCGGCGGGACTTTCATCCGTTCCGCCGCGTGAAGAAAGAGATCCGGCGCGGGCTTGCCTTTCCTGACCATGGTGGCGCTGAATATATCGGGTTCGAAACGGTCGAGGAGACCCGTTACCGACAGGGAAAGCCGGATACGCTCCGGCTGGCTGGAGGACGCCACGCAGAACGGTACGTTCAGCCGGTCGAGTACATCGATGATCCCCGGGATCGGCTTGAGCTCTGCCTGAAACACCTCGTAGAGCCGCGCCCGCCCCTTCTCCAGCGCGGCATGGGTGAGGTCGACCTGGAACTCCTCGCTCAGAATGGCGGTGATGCTGGCGAGGCTCCTGCCGAGGAAGCGTTCATAGGCCTCCTCGGCATCCATGGTGAGACCGGCATCGGCGAGCGTTTCCATCAGCACCCGGATCGCCAGCGGCTCGCTGTCGACGAGCACGCCGTCACAATCGAAAATCACCAAGCCGGGATCGATCGCCTTCACATCCATCGCCTCATTACCAGCACGTATAGCCGCCGTCGGCAAGCACGATCGAGCCAGTCAGAAGGCTTGCCGCATCGGAGGCGAGGAAATGCACCACCGAGGCGATTTCATCCGGCTGGCCGACGCGGCCCATGGGCGTCATCTCCAGCCAGGTCTTGTACATCTCGGGATTCTCCTCGATGCCGAAGGCGGTGAGCGGCGTTTCGATGTAGGTCGGCGCGACGGCGTTGACGCGCACGCCCCGCGCGCCCCATTCGGCAGCGAGCGACTTCGTCAGGTGATGCACCGCAGCCTTCGACGCATTGTAGAAGGCCTGCGGCTGCGGCTTGTTGACGATGAAGCCGGACATCGAACCGATATTGACGATCGCCCCCCTGCCCTGCTCAAGCATCTGCCGGCCGAAGGCGCGGCAGCACCAGAACAGGCCGTCGACATTGACGTCCATATGGAAGCGCCAGTGCTCGTCGGTGGTGTCCTCGGCGCGCACATCGCTCTTGGCGACGCCGGCATTGTTGACGAGGATATCGACCCGGCCGTGCTCCTTGACGATCTCGGCCGCAGCCGCGTCCACATCAGCCGATTTGGTGACGTCGAGCGTAACGCCATGCGCCTTTATGCCGAGCTTCTTCAGTTCCGTGACGATCGCCTCGACCCGCTCGGGCAACATCTCGGCCACGATGACGGTCGCGCCGGCCTCGCCAAGCGCCTGTGCGCAGGCGGCGCCGATACCCTGCCCGCCCCCGGTCACAACGGCGACGCGTCCGTCGAGTTTCAGTTTTTCGAGATACATCGATATGCCCTTTCAGCTCATCCAGTTGCCGCCGTCGACATTGTAGGTTTGCGCGACGACGTAATCGCTCTCGGGACCGGCGAGGAATATCGCCATGCCCGTCAGATCTTCGGCCCGGCCCATGCGCCCGAACGGCACGGCCTCGCCGACCAGCCGCTTCTTCTCTCCGAGCGGCCGGTTCTCATATTTGGCGAACAGCGCATCGACGCCCGCCCAGTGCTCGCCATCCACCACGCCGGGCGCGATGGCATTGACGTTGATGCCGTATTTGATCAGGTCGAGCCCCGCGGATTGGGTGAGGCTGATGACCGCCGCCTTGGTCGAGCAGTAGACGGCCACCAGCGCCTCGCCGCGCCTTCCCGCCTGGCTCGCCATGTTGATGATCTTGCCGCCGCGCCCGCGCCTGATCATCGACCGCGCCACCGCCTGTATGGTGAAGAGCACGCCATGCACATTGACGGCATAGAGCCGCTCATAGCTCTCCCTGGTGATTTCGATGATCGGCGCCATATCGAAAAGCGCCGCATTGTTGACGAGAATGTCGATGCCGCCGGTCTTCGTCTCGGCTTCGGCGACGGCCTTCTCGATCGATGTGATATCGGTCACGTCGATATGCACGGCATGGGCGCCTGCGCCGATCTTCGCCGCGCTCTCCCGTGCCCGGTCGAGATCGATATCGGCAAGAACGATGGTGGCCCCCTCACGCGCATAGGCCTCGGCAAATGCAAAGCCGATGCCGCGGGCCGCCCCCGTTATGAAGGCGGATTTGCCCTCGAGACGTCCGCTCACAGCGCCTCTCCATTTTCTCCGAAGCGATGGATCTTGCTGGCTTCCGGCGTAAGGAAGACGTCTTCGCCATGCCTGACCGCAAACTCGCCCGGCGCGCGCGCCGTCAGCTGGCCGACGCCGTCGACATCGACATGGACGAAGGTGTCCGCCCCCAGGTGCTCCACCACGGTGACCTTTCCCCGCCAGGGACCCTCCGATGTCGACAATGCGATATGCTCCGGCCGCACGCCGATCGTCGTTGCCTTCTCCCTTGCCGCTGCCTCGCCATTGATCAGGTTCATTTTCGGCGAGCCGATGAAGCCGGCGACGAACAGGTTCTTCGGGCTCCGATAAAGATCGAGCGGCGAGCCCACCTGCTCGATCCGTCCCGCATTCAGGACGACGATCTTGTCGGCCATGGTCATGGCCTCCACCTGGTCATGGGTGACGTAGATCATGGTGGTCTTCAGCTGATGGTGCAGATCGCTGATCTCCAGCCGCATGTTGACGCGCAGCGCCGCGTCGAGGTTCGACAAGGGCTCATCGAAGAGAAAAGCCTTGGGCTGGCGCACGATGGCGCGCCCGATCGCCACGCGCTGGCGCTGCCCGCCCGAAAGCTGGCGCGGCTTGCGGTCGAGATAGTCGGTAAGGTTCAGGACGCGGGCGGCGGCGCGCACCTTCTCGTCGATTGTCGATTTTTCCTCTCCCGCCATCTTCAGCGGAAAGGCGATGTTCCCGTAGACGCTCATATGCGGATAGAGCGCATAGGACTGGAACACCATGGAAAGGCCGCGCCTGGCCGGCGCCTCATGCGTGGCATCTGTGCCGTCGATGCGGATCGCGCCACTTGTCACATCCTCGAGCCCGGCGATGATGCGCAGAAGCGTCGACTTCCCGCAGCCTGAAGGCCCGACGAAGACCACGAATTCCCCGTCCGCGATCTCCAGATTGATTTCCGGAATGACATTGGTGGTTCCGAAGGATTTCGAGACCTTTTCGAGTGTTATGCTTCCCATGAAACCCTCCCTCTCTTGATTTCCGCCGCACTCATTTCACCGCTCCGAAGGTCAGGCCACGCACGAGCTGGCGCTGGGAGAACCATCCCAGGATGAGGATCGGCGCGATGGCGAGCGTCGAAGCCGCGGAGAGCTTCGCCCAGAACAGCCCTTCGGGGCTCGAATAGGAGGCGATGAACGCGGTGAGCGGCGCGGCATTGGCCGCCGACAGGTTGAGCGTCCAGAAAGCCTCGTTCCAGGCGAGAATGATATTGAGGAGCAGCGTCGAGGCGATCCCCGGCACCGCCATCGGCGTCAGGACATAAATGATCTCCTTGGCGAGCGAGGCGCCGTCCATGCGCGATGCCTCGAGGATCTCGCCCGGGATTTCCTTGAAATAGGTATAGAGCATCCAGACGATGATCGGCAGGTTGATCATGGTCAGCACGATGACGAGGCCGAGCCGCGTGTCGAGCAGGCCCCAGTCGCGGAAGATGAGATAGATGGGCACCAGCACGCCCACCGGCGGCAGCATCTTGGTGGAGAGCATCCACATCAGGATGTCCTTGGTGCGCTTTGTCGGCGAGAACGCCATTGCCCATGCGGCGGGAATGGCGATCGCGAGCCCGATCAGGGTGGAGCCGAAGGAGATCACCACCGAATTCATCACATGCTTGAAATAATTGGAGCGGCTCTGCACCTCGAAATAGCTCTGGAGCGTCCAGTCGAAGAACAGGAAATGCGGCGGCGAGGCGATCGCCTCCCCTTCCGTCTTGAAGCTCGTCAGGATGGTCCAGAGGATCGGGAAGAAGATCACGAAGCCGACGAGCCAGCCTATGAGGGTGAAGCTGATTTTTCTGCGGGTCGAGACGGCACGGGCCATGGCTCAAGCCTCCAGATTCTTGCCGATCAGGCGGATGAGGAAGATGGCGACGATATTGGCGAGCACCACCGCGACGATGCCGCCGGCGGAAGCCCCGCCCACATCGAACTGGAGAAGCGCCTGCGCATAGACGAGATAGGTGATGTTGGTGCTCTCGTAGCCCGGGCCGCCATTGGTCGTCACCAGGATCTCGGCGAAGACGCTCAGGAGGAAAATCGTCTCGATGAGCACGACCACCGTCATGGCGCGGGAGAGATGCGGCAGCACGATATAGATGAAGCGCGAGATCGGGCCGGCGCCATCCATCTCGGCCGCCTCCTTCTGCTCCTCGTCGAGCGACTGCAGCGCGGTGAGCAGAATGAGCGTGGCGAAGGGCAGCCATTGCCAGGCGACGATCATCGTCACCGAGAAGAGCGGCAGATTGTTGAGCCAGTCCACCGGCTGCAGGCCGAAGAGCCGCGCGATCCAGGCGAAGATGCCGTAGACCGGGTGCATCAGCATGTTCTTCCACACCAGCGCCGAAACGGTCGGCATGACGAAGAAGGGCGCGATCACCAGAAGCCGCACGATGCCCTGCCCGAAGAAGGGCTGATCGAGCAGGAGCGCCAGCAGCGTGCCGCCGACGATGGTGATCAAGAGGACGCCGCCGACCAGAAGAAGCGTGTTGACAAGCGCCGTGCCGAACGCCGGATCGGTGAGGAAATAGCGATAGTTGAGCGTCCCCACCCATTCCTCCATTCCCGGCATCAGGAGATTGTACCGCAGGAACGAGAAATAGAGCGTCATGGCCAGCGGCACGATCATCCATACGAACAGCGTAAGGACGGCAGGGGTCATCATCAGACGGGCGGCGGACCGCGTGCGGAGAGTTGCCATGGGTCTTATCCCATTCTTCGGATAGAGCCTCTTGCAGCCAGGTGGAACGACCCGGCATTGCATGAATGCGGCCAGAACAAATGGAGCGGGAATGACCGGGGCCACCCTTGTCGTCGGCGAAGGCAGCCCCGGCCCGCGAAGAGTCCGGACAGGATTACTTGATGTAACCGCCCTTCATCATCTCGCGTTCGCTGAGCTGCTGGGCGTTCTTCAGCGCCTGATCGACCGGAACCTGCCCGGCGAGCGCCGCCGAGAACTGCTGCCCGACCGCCGTGCCGAGCCCCTGGAACTCGGGGATGGCGACGAACTGCACGCCGACATAGGGCACGGGCTTCACCGTCGGCTTGGTCGGGTCGGCTGAGTTGATCGAGTCGAGCGTCATCTTGGCGAAGGGCGCCACCTTCAGATATTCCGGATTTTCATAGAGCGAGGTGCGGGTGCCGGGCGGCACGTTGAGCCAGCCGTCCCTGGAAGCGACGAGATTGAGATAATCCTTGCCCGTCGCCCAGTTGATGAACTTTTCGGCCGCCTCGGCCTTCTGCGATCCTGCCGGGATGGCGAGGGTCCAGGCCCACAGCCAGTTGCCGCGCTTGCCGAGCCCCTTGTCGGGTGCCAGCGCGAAATCGACCTTGTCGGCCACCTGGCTTTCCTTGGGATCGCTGACGAAGGAGGCCGCCACCGTGGCGTCGATCCACATCGCGCATTTGCCCGTCTGGAACAGCGCCAGATTCTCGTTGAAACCGTTGGAGGAAGCTCCGGGAGGGCCCGCATCCTTCATCAGATTGACGTAATAATCGAGCGTTTCCTTCCATTCCGGCTGGTCGAACTGCGGCTTCCAGTTCTCATCGAACCAGCGGGCGCCGAAGGAATTGGCCATGGCGGTGAGCAGCGCCATGTTCTCGCCCCAGCCCGCCTTGCCGCGCAGGCAGATGCCGTAGACTTCGTTGCCCTTGTCGGTCAGCTTGCGGGCGGCGTCGGCGACGAAATCCCATGTCGGCGCTTCGGGCATGGTGAGCCCAGCCTTGTCGAACAGATCCTTGCGGTACATGACGAACGAGCTCTCGCCATAGAACGGCGCGGCATAGAGCTTGCCCTCATGGGTGAGGCCGCTGCGGATCGGCGGCAGCAGGTCGTCGACGTCGTAATTTTCGTCTGCGGCGAGCTTGTCGAGCGGCAGGAGCCATCCCTGCTTGGACCAGATCGGAACCTCATAGGTGCCGATGGTCATGATATCGTACTGGCCGCCCTTGGTGGCGATGTCGGTGGTGACGCGCTGGCGCAGCACGTTTTCTTCCAGCACCACCCATTGCAGGTCGATATCGGGGTTTTTCGCCTTGAAGTCGTCGGCGAGCTTCTGCATGCGAACCATGTCGCCATTGTTGACCGTGGCGATCGTCAGCGTCTCGGCCTGCGCAAAACCGGCCATCGCGATCAGCGAGCAGGCGCCGAGCATCAGTGATTTCAGTATCATCTGTTCCTCCCAAACATCAGAGCATGATCCCGGAACGTTGCGGATTTCCGGGGAAGATCATGCGGCTAAGACAACCCTTGCGCCATGCATCCGAGGATACATGGAAACGAGCATTTGCTATTTATATGGGCAATTACTCACAATTTGGCGCAGAGTGTCAAGCCCCATTCCTCGCGGCAATGCAGCAACGGAAGACCTGCTTGATGTCCGAAAAAGCCTATTCCTGGGGGGCCAGCAGCGCGGCGGCGGTCGCCTCGTCTGTGATCAAGCCATTGATAAGGCTGCCTTTTACTGCTGCTGCGATGGCTGGCTGCTTCTTCCTGCCCTTGGCGAGCGCGATGACGAGCGAGTTGCCGCCGTTCGGGATGGGCGCGCTGGCGACGCGCTCATTGGTCAGTCCCTCCAGCATCCGGCCTTTCTTGTCGAACGACCAGCCGAGGATCTCGCCAACGCCGCCGGCCTCCTGCAGCGCCTTCAGCTCGGCCCCACTGACGAAACCGTCGAGATAGAGAGGAGCGTCGTCACCAAGATCGCCGATGCCGAGGAAAGTGACATCCGCCTTCGCCGCCAGGTCCAGCACCGGGCGGATCATCGCCTGGGCATGCAGCAGCTCGCGTTCCTCCGGCGAGGAGGCGATCACCGGCAGCGGCATGGGAAAGCTGCGCGCCTTGATCGCATCGGCGATGTTGAAGATGACGTTGTAGAAGGCGGCCGAGCCGTCGGGGGCGATATTGCCGGTGAGCGAGACGACCTTGTGCTGCGGACACTCCATCGGCGACAATTGCTCGATCGCCGCCTTCAGCGTGCGCCCCGTGCCGATCGCCATGATGATCGGCTCGGGCGATTTCAGCCAGCGCGCCATCTCCTCCGCCCCTGCCTCGGCCACGCCGAGCGTCGTCGAGGAAGACGCAGGGTCGGTCGGGACCACCTCGGCGAAGCGCAGGCCGAATTGCTTCTTCAACCGTGACGCCAGTTCGAGACAATTGGCGATCGGATGGTCGAGGCGCACCTTGACCAGCCCCTCCGAAACGGCGAGCGAAACCATGCGTTGCGCCGACTGGCGGGAGACGCCCAGCTTGGCGGCGATCTCGTCCTGCGTATTGCCGGCGATGTAATAGAGCCATCCCGCACGCGCCGCATCGTCGAGCCTGGTATTGTTGTTGTCGCGCCTTGAAGTCACCTGCTTCCGCCTTTTCGGAGCATGATCCCGAAAAGTTGTTCGGATAGATCATGCGGCTAAACTCAATACCTCAAAATGCGACAGGCGGGGGATGGACGCAACTCCTTTGGCCTGCAGCCATATCGCCCAAATCCGGACAAACTTGACTTTCACAGACATATTTTGTTTGCTTCGGGCGAAAATCCGCATGGCATCGGGCTCATGACGTTCCATCCCCAGATGAAAAGCAAGGTCGAAGGCGTCTCCATCGTGGATGGCCTTCGCTGGCGCGCGTGGAACGGTGTCATCGCCGATGTCTGGTCCGTCATCTGCGCCGAAGGCGCTTCGGGTCAGTATGTCTCCAGGGCGCCGCGCCTTTTCGTCGTGCTCGAGAATGACGGTGTGGGCAGATTCGCGATCAGGCAGAGCGAGCATCAGCAGGCCGTGGCCAGGAGCGCCGGCCCCTACCGGATGAGCTATATCCCCGCCGGCATGCCGATCTGGGGACAGGCGGAGAATACCGGATTCCTTCGCCATCTCGACCTGCATTTCGATATCGAAACGCTGTCCAGGCGCTTTGCCGGCGAGCTCGACATGCAGAAGCTGCTCGTGCCTCGCCTGATGTTTGCCGACGAGCGCATCGCCAGCCTCGCCGCCCTTATCGCCGCCGAATGCCTGAACGATGATCCGCTGCACGATCTCTATGGCGAAGGGCTGGTCTCGGCGCTTTTCGCCGATCTCTTCAAGATCGGCCAGAAGCAGGAGCGGAGGCGTTCGCAACTCTCGCCGCGCCAGTTGCGCCGCACGATCGATTTCATCGAGGAGAACTGCCTGCGCTCCATCCGGCTGCGAGAGCTCGCCGAACTCGCCGGCCTGTCGGAAACCTATTTCAGCCATGCCTTCAAGGCCTCGACCGGCATTCCGCCGCATCAATGGCAGATGCAGGCGCGCATCAGGAAGGCCCGTGAACTGATGAACCGCAAATCGGTCTCGCTGACCTGGGTGGCGGCGGCGACCGGCTTTTCGGACCAGGCCCATTTCACCAGGGTTTTCAAGCGCTTCGTCGGAATGCCCCCTGCTGCCTGGCTGCGCGCGCAGGGTGACTGAGGACCGCGACAAAGGCCCAAGACCATTCAAATCGCAGCAGAAACCGACAATCCACACGTAGATTGTTGATATAAACACTCATCTTATTTCGACAGGGTTGGAGATGGACGCCTTCGATGGCCGCGCTGGACCGGAGGCCGTTATCCCGTCAAGCAGGGGCTTATGCAATGATCACACCGCGCCGGAAGCTGATTCTCCGTGTCCTCCTGGGCAGCACGGCGACGCTTCCCGTTTTCCTCTCTTCGCCGCTTTACGCACAGGAAAACGGCACGCCGATCCAGTTGCAGCAGATCACCGTCGAGAGCGGGGAAGGCGGGGAGGCGAGCGCCACCGGCCCGGTCAGAGGATTTGTCGCGGAGCGCACGACGACGGGGTCCAAGACCGACACGCCCATCGAGCAGATCCCGCAGGCCGTCTCGGTCGTCGGACGTGAGGAGATGGACGATCTCGGCGCGCAGAAGGTGGACGAGGCGCTGCGTTATACCGCCGGCGTCTTCGCCCAGCCCTTCGGCCCGGACACCGACACCAACTGGCTCTATATCCGCGGCTTCGATGCCACCCAGTCCGGCACCTATCTCGATGGCCTGCAGAATTTCAGCTATGGCTTCGGCGGATTCCTGATCGACAGCTTCGGCCTCGAGCGCATCGAGGTGCTGAAGGGACCCGCCGCCGCTCTCTATGGCGGCGCCAACCCGGGCGGCATGGTCAACTATATCAGCAAGCGGCCGACCGGCGAGCGCCTGCGCTATGTCGAGGCAGGCGTCAACTCGTTCGGCAATGGTTATCTCGGCTTCGACATCGGCGACAAGGCGTCCGACGTGGTTGATTACCGGGTTAATGGCATCATCTCCGGCGGCGACGGCTACACTGATTTCTCCGAGGATTTTCGTGGCGTCATCTCGCCGAGCATCACCTGGAAACCGGACGAGGCGACGAAATTCACCGTTCTCGCCAACTACACCCATCTCGACGAGACGCATAATGGCGGCGCTTTCCTGCCCTATTTCGGCACGGTGGTGGACGCGCCCTTCGGCAAGATATCGCGCAAGGCCAATTTCACCGAGCCGGATATCGACAGCTACGACCGCGAGCAGGCCTCGATCGGCTATGAGCTCGAACACACCTTCG
Organism: Mesorhizobium sp. RMAD-H1; assembly: GCF_014191375.1. Classification (GTDB taxonomy): domain Bacteria; phylum Pseudomonadota; class Alphaproteobacteria; order Rhizobiales; family Rhizobiaceae; genus Paramesorhizobium. Next base: position 36,270 of record NZ_JACHWN010000008.1, on the reverse strand, counting down.
AGAACGATTGGACGGTACGCCAGAACCTGCGCTACGGCTTCTCCCATGTCCGGGAGCACAGCCTCTATCCCTTTGGTTATGTTCCCTTCTCGCCGCAGCCCGTGGACGGCAATTACGACCTCTCCCGCATCAATTTCCGCCACGACACGACGGTCAACACCTTCCTCGTCGACAACCAGCTGCAGGGCAAGGTGACGACGGGCGCGATCGAGCACACGCTGCTCTTCGGCGTCGAGTACAAATATTTCAACATCGACCAGATGCAGCAGACGGGCGGCGCCACGCCGATCAGCGCCGTCGATCCGGTCCATGGCGAACCGCAGGGGCCGATGTTTGACCCCTATATCGACCAGAATCTGAAGCGCAATCAGGTCGGCATCTATGCCCAGGACCAGCTGCGTTTCGGCGACGGCTGGATTGTCACGCTCAACGGCCGCTACGACTATGTGTCGGATAAATCCGAGGGCCTTCCCGCCTACCGTGACCACGAGGGAAGGGCGAGCGGGCGCTTCGGCGTCGGTTATGAATTCGAAAACGGCCTCACGCCCTATGCGAGCGTCGCCACCTTCTTCAATCCGGTGATCGAGGCCCTCGGCGACGGCAGTCAGGCGCGGCCGGAAACCGGCCAGCAATATGAAGTCGGCGTCAAATATCGGCCGGAGGCGTTCGATGGTCTCATCACCGCGTCCTTCTTCGACCTGACGAAGCAGAATGTGGTGACCGGTCCCTCCACGGCCAGGGAGCAGATCGGCGAGGTCAATTCGCGCGGCTTCGAGATCGAAGCACAGGCGAACATCACCGATGCATGGCGTGTGACGGCTGCCTTCACCACCTATAAGCTCGAAGTCACCGAGGATGCGGATGCCGCCATCATCGGCAACCAGCCCTATCTCGTGCCGGAGACGCAGGCCTCGCTGTTCGCACAATACACGTTCCTCGACGGCGCGCTCGAAGGGCTGCAGCTCGGCGCCGGCGTGCGCTATGTCGGCTCCTCCTATGCGGATGCGGAGAACCAGTACAAGGTTCCCGATGTCGCGCTGGTCGATCTGAAGCTCGGCTACGAGAAGGACAATTGGGGCGTCGATCTCAACGTCACCAACCTCTTCGACAAGGACTATGTGGCGGGTTGCCAGACAATCTTCTCCTGCGGCTATGGCGAAGGCCGCAAGGCGTTGCTGAAGGCGCATGTGAAATGGTGAAGGGATAGCAAGGCCAAGTCTTGCGAAGACCCGGACAAGCCTTTACGGGACCTGATGGCCGTCGACCGCCAAAACCTGACGAGACGCAGCGTGCTCGCCCTTGCGGCGGGCACCTTCGCATGGCCGGCTGTGCTTTCCGCCGCTCCCCTGCCCCGCATCGCGGCGGTCGACTGGGCCATGCTGGAGACGGCGCTGGCCATTGGCGCCACGCCCGTCGCCGCGACGGAGCTCATCCAGTTCCGTGAAATCGCCGTCGAGCCGGAGGTGCCGGAGAGCGTCGTTGATCTCGGCCTGCGGGGCGCACCCAACATGGAATTGCTGCGCATCGTCGCGCCCGACCTGATCTTGAGCTCCAGCTTTTACGAATATCGCCGGGCCGTTTTCGAGCGCATCGCCCCCGTCTTCGCCCCCACGATTTATCAGCCGGGCACTCCGCCCTTCGCGCCGGCGCGTGACGCCATGCTGACGCTGGGGACAAGGCTAGGCCTGGAAAAGGCCGCCGAAGCCTATGTGGCGGCGACGGAGGAGGACATAGCGGCTTTGCGCCGGCGCGTCCGCAACCGCAGCCATCGTCCGGTTTTCCTGATCAGCATCGGCGATGCCCGCCATTTCCGCGCCTTCGGCGGCGACAGCATGTTCGGCGACGTGCTGAGCCGCATCGGCCTTTCCAATGCATGGGAGGGCACCACCAGCTATTCGGCCACCGCTCCCGTCGGCATCGAGGCGCTGGCAAACGTGCCTGAAGCCGATATCGTGGTTATCGGCCCGGTGCCGCCGGAGGCGCGCGCCATCCTGCCTGCCAGTCCCATATGGAATGCGCTGCCCGCCGTCAGCGATGGGCGCATGGCGATACTGGACCCAATCGACCATTTCGGCGGCCTGCCCGCCGCGCGCCGCTTCATCCGCCTGCTTGGCAATGCCGGGCCATTCCTGCAGGCGAATGCCAATGGCTGAAGCCGCTCTTCCTCGCCGGTCCGTTCTCCTGTGGGCTCTCCTGACACTCTGCGCCGCCATGCTCTGTGTGCTCATCATCGCGGAGCATCTTTCGCCCGGCGCCAGTACGCAGGCGCTGCGACGGGTGATCCTTTTCCAGGCCACCTTGCCCCGGGCGGCGATGGCCGTGCTTTGCGGGGCAGCGCTCGGCCTTTCCGGCCTGCTTCTGCAGCGCGTGCTGCGCAATCCGCTCGCCGAGCCCTCGACGCTCGGCATATCCGCCGGCGCGCAGCTCGCCATGGCTGCGGCCGCGATCTACGCCCCCTCGTTTCTCGAAGCGGGACGCGAGGGCGTGGCGCTCGTGGGCGGGTTGGCGGCTGTGGCTCTCATCCTGGCTCTGAACTGGCGCCGCGACCTCGAACCCGTTTCGGTCGTGCTCGCCGGCATGATGGTATCGCTGACGGCCACTGCCGCCAGCGCCGCGCTGATCCTCGCCAATGGCGAATATATGTTCTCGCTCTTCATCTGGGGTGGCGGGACTCTCGCCCAGCAAGGCTGGGCACCGACCCTTTCGATCGCACTACGGCTGTTGCTGGTGGCCGGCGCATCGCTTCTGCTGCTGCGTCCGCTCACCATTTTCGGCCTCGATGATGCCAATGCCCGCAGCCTCGGGGTCTCACTCTATGCCACCCGCTTCATGGTGATCGGACTTGCCGTCTGGCTGGCGGCGAGCGTGACGGCCGAGGTCGGCATCATCGGCTTCATCGGGCTTGCCGCCCCTGCGCTTGCCCATATGAGCGGCGCCCGCTCGCCGCGCCAGAAGCTCATCGCCGCACCGCTCATCGGCGCCATTCTGCTCTGGCTCGCCGACGGCCTCGTGCAGCTCTTCGCCGGCTCGGGCGGCGAGCGCATTCCCACCGGCGCGGCGACGGCCCTGCTCGGCGGACCCTTGCTCCTCTGGCTCTTGCCGCGCCTGCGAATGCTCGAATGGCCTTCACTGGGCGCAAAGCCGCATGTCACGCGGCGCGCGGACAGGCCGGCTCTCCTGCTCGGCCTTCTTCTGGCTTTGGCCCTTGCTGCGGCCGGCCTGGCGCTCACACTCGGCCGCGAGCCGGACGGCTGGAACCTGGCCCATGGCGCGCTGCTGCAGGATCTCCTAGCCTTTCGCGGGCCGCGCGTCGCCATTGCCGCAGCCAGCGGAGCGATGCTCGCCGCCGCGGGCACGATCATGCAGCGCCTGACCGGCAATCCGCTGGCGAGCCCGGAAATCCTCGGCGTGGGCACCGGCGCCGGCGTCGGGCTTGCCGCAGTTCTCTATCTGAGCGCCATGCCGGGACAGGGCGCCCAGCTTGCGGCCGCGGGCGCGGGCGCGCTCGTGGTGCTCGCCGTCATGCTGGCGATCGCCGCACGCAGCGGCTTCGGCCCGGAGCGCCTGTTGCTCGCCGGCATTGCCATGAGCGCGCTGTGCAGCGCCATCCTGACGGCGGCCATCGCCACGGGCAGCCGACAGGCTTTCCAGCTTCTCCAATGGCTGAGCGGCTCCATCAGCGAAGTTGCCGCCGGCGAGGCCTGGCTGGCATGGTCGGCCGCCGCTCTCCTGATCACGCCGCTGTTCTTTGCCTCCCGGTGGCTCGATGTTCTGCCGCTGGGGCGCACGACCGCGCATGCCCTCGGCCTGCCGCTGGCGATGAGCCGGCTCCTGCTCGTCATCCTGTGCGCCGGCCTCACCGCCGTTGCCTCCCTGCTTGTCGGCCCCTTGAGCTTCATCGGCCTGATCGCGCCGCATCTGGCGCGGCTCATCGGCCTTCACCGGCCATTGCCGGCCCTTGCCGGCGCCTTGCTGATCGGCAGTGGGCTGATGGTCATTTCCGACTGGCTGTCGCGCATGGTGGCTTTTCCCTATCAATTGCCGCTCGGCCTCTTTGCCTCGCTCATCGGCGGCACCTATCTGATCTGGATGCTGGGTCGCGGTGAAAGCCGCGAAGCCGCCTGAGCCATCTGCCCGGAGTTGCAACGGTTTCCCTCAAAACGGGAACCGCTCTATGATGGTGATTCCAACAGGGAGCTTGATCATGGACCTGCGCACCTTCCGCCGCGACTTCATCACAAGACCACTGTTCAGACAGGCCGCGCGGGTCATGCCGCCGATCTCCGAAACCGAGCGGGAAGCGATCGACGCGGGCACCGTCTGGTGGGACGGCGCGCTCTTCACCGGCGATCCCGACTGGAACAAGCTTCTCGCCATGCCGCCGGCGAAGCTCACCGAGGAAGAGCGGGCCTTCATGGACGGCCCGGTGCGCCAGCTCTGCGCCATGGTCGACGACTGGAAGATCGTCTGGCAGGACAGGGACCTGCCCGCCGAGGTCTGGAATTTCATGCGCGAGAAGAAGTTCTTCGGCATGATCATTCCGAAGAAATATGGTGGACTCGGCTTCTCCAACACCGCCCATTCCGAGGTGGTGCGCACGGTTTCCTCCTGCAGCGTCGTCGCCGGCGTGAGCGTGATGGTGCCCAATTCGCTCGGGCCTGGCGAATTGCTCATGCATTTCGGCACGGACGAGCAACGCGATTACTGGCTGCCGAGACTCGCCGACGGACGGGAAATCCCCTGCTTCGGCCTGACTTCGCCCGATGCCGGCTCCGATGCGGCGGCGATGACGGACACCGGCCTCGTCGAATACGGCATGTGGAAGGGCAAAAAGACGCTCGGCATCAGGCTCAATTTCCACAAGCGCTACATCACGCTCGGCCCCATAGCGACCGTGATGGGTCTGGCCTTCAAGATGCACGATCCGGAGAACCACCTCGGCCGCGGCGAGGATCTGGGCATTACCGTCGCCCTGCTGCCGACATCGACCCCAGGCGTCAGCCATGGCGAACGGCATATCCCGCAGTTCACCTATTTCCAGAACGGCCCGCTCTACGGCAAGGACGTGTTCGTGCCTCTCGACCATATCCTCGGCGGCGAGGAGCGGATCGGCCAAGGCTGGAAGATGCTGATGACGGCGCTCGCCGCCGGCCGCGGCATCTCGCTGCCCTCGCAATCGGCGGCTTCCGCCGCCATCTGCGCCCGCACCACCGGCGCCTATGCCCGCATCCGGACACAGTTCAACGTGCCCATCGGCATGTTCGAGGGCATTCGTCAGCCGCTCGCCGATCTCGCCGCCAACGCCTATCTGATCGACGCCGCGAGACGGCTTACCGTGGCGGCGCTCGACGAGGGCCACCGGCCGTCGGTGATCTCCGCGATCATGAAATATCACGCCACCGACCGCATGCGCGATTCCATCGTAAAGGCGATGGATATCCATGGCGGCAAGGCGATCATCGACGGCCCCAGGAACTATCTCGGCGGCCAGTACCGCTCCGTGCCCATCGGCATCACCGTCGAGGGCGCTAACATCCTGACCCGCAATCTCATGATCTTCGGCCAGGGCGCGATCCGCTCCCATCCCTATATGCTGGAGGAATTGCAGGCCCTCTCCGATAGCGACAAGGCGCGCGGCCTGGACCGTTTCGACAGGACATTGTGGAAGCATATCGGCCATGCCTTCGCCACTGCCTGGCGGGCGTTCTCGCGCGGCTGGTCCGGCGGCCGTCTCGCCCCTGCGCCCGAGGGCGCGGCGATGCCGCATCACTGGCAGCAGCTCTCGCGCTATGCCTCCGCCTTCGCGCTCCTTACCGATCTGTCGCTCGCCACGCTCGGCGGCGCGCTCAAGCGCAAGGAGATGATCTCGGCCCGACTGGGCGACATCCTGTCGGAGCTCTATCTGCTCGGCGCCGTCCTGAAGCGCTTCGAGGACGAGGGTCGGCAGGAGGAGGACAGGCCCATCGTCGATTATGTCATGGCGCAGGGGCAGGGCCGCATCGCCGCCGCCTTTGCCGGCGTGCTCGACAATCTGCCGGCGCGCTGGGCCGCGGTTCTCGTGCGGCTGATCGCCTTTCCCGTAGGCCTTCCCGACAATGCGCCGTCGGACAGGCTGACCAACGAAGTGGCGGAGACCCTGATGCGCAATTCGCCCCAGCGGGACCGGCTGACGCCTGATATCTATCTTGGCGAAGGCCGGCAAGAGCATCCGCTGCAGGATCTTGAACAGGCCTTTGCGCTTGTCGAGGCCGCCGATCCCATCGAGAAGAAGATGCGGGAGAAGCGGGTGCGTGATCCGGAAGAGGCCCGCGACAAGGGCATCATCAGCGAAGCGGAATTCACGCGGCTTGCCGAGGCGAAGGCGACCGCCGCCCGCGTCATCGCCGTCGACGCCTTCCCCATGGAGGAGATTTCACCGATCGCCGCACAGCACCGGCAGACGAAGGCGCCCCGCGCCAGGCGCGCCGCGCCGCGTCAGAGCCGCACCGCGGGTTCTACTTGAGTACCCAGCGGAACGCCCGGCGCAGTTCATCGGCGCCATTCCTGTCGTACCAGCGGCCATGCGCCAGGATAATGCGCTCGGGCTGCCATGAGATCATCGTCTCGACCGCAGCCCGCAATTGCGGCTTCTGCTTGGAAAAGGTCAGCCGCATGTCGCGCGGCATCTGGCCGTCGGGATCCTGCACGCCGCCGAACCGGGTCAGCCACCGCATGATGAAGGAATCGAGCTTTCGCGGCTCGAAATTCTCGATGAAATCGGTGAGCACCAGCGTCCGGCTCGGCCGGTGGAAGAACTCGACCTCGGTCATGAAATCGCCGGTAACGGGGAGCGTCGCGATCTCCTTGTCCCAGGGATAGCCCCGATCCCGGTCGAGCAGCGTATAGGTGAAATCGATGCGGCCCTTGGCCTGTTCCTCGATGCGCGGCGCGAGATAGACTTCCGCTTCGGGAAATGCGTCGCGCCAGTCCGGCACCCACCAGTAATGGATACGATTGGGACCGATGATCCAGCGCGGCCTGCCGATGGTCTCGATCTCGGTTTTCAGCGATGGCGCCAGCGGCGTGGGAGAATGGATGAAGAGATCGTCCTTGCCGAGGCGGATCACCGTCATCCGCGTCGAAAAAGGCATTTTTGGCCATGGCATGCCGAACCGGATGACCGGTCCGTCAACGATCCAGACATTGTCGCAAACCGCTTTCGGCGTGTTGAGCGGCGGATAGGTGATATGCGCGTCCTTATCCATCGCTGCCCCTGTGGATTGTGCAAGACTTCCGGCCCAATCTAGCGGGATCGGAACAATTGCACCACCGTGGAACCAAACGGCCATTCCCGCCCTTTTCCGGCATGGAGAAGATACTGGCCGATATCGCCGCCGATATGCTGCCCGATACCGCCATTCCGTACCACGTCATCCTGGCGCGGATTTGCGGTGCCATGATCCTCGTCGCGCTGATCGGCATCGACCGAGAAACCCGCAGCAGACCGGCCGGCTTGCGCACCCATTTGCTCGTGGGGCTGGCTGCCGCCGTTTTCGGCATTCTTGCCGGCGAGATCACCACGGCGCCGCTTTATCAAATCGAGCAGGTCAGGGTCGATCCGCTGCGTATCGTTGAGGCGGTGACGGCCGGCGTGGCGTTCCTCGCGGCCGGGCTGATCGTCTTCGGCAAGGGTCAGGTGCATGGGTTGACAACCGGTGCCGGCATGTGGCTCGCCGCCGCGATCGGTCTCTCGGCGGGCTATGGTTTCTGGATCATTGGCTTTTTTGCGACAGCAATTGGCGCAATCGTTCTACGTGTGCTCTATCGCTTTGAAAGATGGTTGAATTGGAAATGATCGTGGCGTCGAAGTGGCGGATTTGCATCCTATTTGCGACACCAGCTATATTGCGCCACGATCAGCCGTCACAACAACATAAGAGGGGAGAGAACCATGACGCAGATACACGAGCCGGCCACGGCGCCGGGATTTGATGAACACGGTCTGGAAGCGGGCCAGGACAATATCCAGATCGCCGGCCTTGACGTTCACAATCCTGTTTTCTTCATCTCCGCCGTCACCATCGTGGGCTTTGTCATCCTCGCGCTCATCTTTCGCGATTTCGCCGGAACGGCGCTTGAGGGCCTCAGGACATGGCTGACCTCGACATTTGACTGGCTGTTCATGATCTCGGCCAACATCTTCGTGCTGTTCTGTCTGGTGATCGCCGTTTCGCCGCTCGGCAGGGTGAGGATCGGCGGGATCGACGCCGTGCCGGACTATACCTATTCCGGATGGTTCTCGATGCTGTTTGCCGCCGGCATGGGCATCGGGCTGATGTTCTTCGGCGTGCTCGAGCCGATGTATCACTTCAACAACCCGCCGCTCGGCGCGGCGTTGCCGATCGTCGACGGAACGATTGTGGAGGGTGCCGTCGATCGCGCGCGCGAGCTCGGCATGGCGGCGACGATCTATCATTGGGGGCTGCATCCCTGGGCAATCTACGCCATCGTCGCCCTCGCCCTGGCGCTTGCCGCCTATAACAAGGGCCTGCCGCTCTCCGTCCGCTCGGCCTTTTATCCGATCTTCGGCGAAGGCATACGCGGCTGGCCGGGCCATATCGTCGATACGCTGGCGGTGTTCGCGACGCTGTTCGGCCTCGCCACATCGCTCGGCTTCGGCGCATCCCAGGCTCTTGCCGGCCTCAACTATCTCTACGGCGTGCCAAACACCGATACGATGAAGGTGCTGCTGATCATGGGCATCACGGCGATCGCGCTCGGCTCGGTGGTGGCCGGTCTCGATGCCGGCGTCAAACGCCTGTCGGAAATCAACATGCTGCTGGCCATTGCACTGATGCTGTTCGTCATCGTGCTCGGCCCGACGATGTCCATCATCACCGGCTTCTTCACCAACACCTATGACTATATCAAGGATTTGCCGGCGCTCGCCAACTGGATCGGCCGCACGGATGAATCTTTCGTACACGGCTGGACGACCTTCTACTGGGCCTGGTGGATATCCTGGTCGCCCTTCGTCGGCATGTTCATCGCCCGCATCTCGCGCGGTCGTACGGTACGGGAGTTCATCACCTGCGTTCTGATCATCCCGACGCTTGCCTCGATCCTGTGGATGACGACCTTCGGCGGCACGGCGCTGGAGCAGTTCCTGGACCAGGGCTATATGGGCGTGCAGCAGACGGTGATCGATTATGTCCCCGAGCTCTCGCTCTTCAGGATGCTGGCCGACCTGCCGCTTGCTTCCGTCACCTCGCTGATCGGCATCATCCTCGTCATTGTCTTCTTCGTCACATCGTCGGATTCCGGCTCGCTGGTGATCGACACGATCACCGCGGGGGGCAAGGTCGATGCGCCGCTCAGGCAGCGTGTCTTCTGGGCGATCTTCGAAGGCCTCGTGGCGATCGCATTGCTTCTCGGCGGCGGGCTCGCAGCACTCCAGGCAGGTGCCATCGCCACCGGCTTCCCCTTTGCCATCCTGCTCCTGCTGATGACCTATGCGACATGGAAGGTGCTGCGCGGCGAGCCACGGAGGTAACGCCTGATCAGGCCGTCGGCGGAAGCCCTAGGCGATAACGCCGCCGGCGGTCCGGAGATCATCGGGCGTGTCGACGTCCACCATGGCCGCCGGCCCGATTTCCACATCGATCACCGGCGCATCACCGTTCTCGATCAGGTGACGGGCGCCGATATCGCCGGTAAGCCGCTCGATCGAACCGAACAGGCTCCTCGGCAGGATCACCGGATTGCCGCGCTTGCCGTCGAAGGTCGCGCGTACCACGGCGCTTCCGCCCGCCTTGGCGAAGACCTCGATGAGGCGTCTCAAATGCTCCGGCCCGAGTGCCGGCATGTCGGCCAGGAGCACCATCATGCCGTCCGTGTCGGCCGGCACATGAAGCAATGCAGCCCGGATGGAAGAAGAAATGCCCGTGGCATAGGCGCCATTCACCGCTGTTACCACATCAAGTCCCGAGAGGGCCGCCTCGATTTCGCCGGCCATATGGCCCAATACGGCGATCACCGGATGGCCGCCTGAAGCGAGCGCACGCCGGGCGGAAAGCCGAACGATCGGTTCGCCGCCGATCTGCGCCAGGAGCTTGTTGGGCCCGCCCATCCGGCGCGACTGCCCCGCAGCAAGCAGTGCGACGGCCACCGTGACCGGCCGGACGGCGGGCTCCGCCTGACGCGGTTGCGGCCGTGTCGGGATCTCCATCAGCAGGCCGCCGACGCCCATGCCGACGATATCCCGCGGCGTGATGCCGATGCCAGCCATCAGCCGGTCGAGCACCCAGTCGAAGCCGTTCTCCTTCGGGCTGCGTGCGCAGCCGGGCGCGCCGATCACCGGCTTGCCGTCGAGCTCGCCGAGGATGAGCAGATTGCCGGGATCGACCGGCATGCCGATATGATGCACCGTGCCGCCCGCTTCACGGATCGCCTGCGGCACGATATCGGCGGGGTCGGCCACGGCTGAGGCGCCGAAGACGATGAGGGCATCGGATAGAGACGCCATTTGCCGGATCGCCTCCTTCAGATCCGCCGCGCGGTGTGAAACGCGCATTTCTCCGGCGATCGTGCCGGCATTGCGGATCACCCGCGCCTCCATGACGCGCTTGGTCTTGTCGAGCACGCTCGGCTTGACCGATGGCAGGACCGTCTGGACAAGGCCGATGCTCTGCGGGCGGAACGGGCGGATGCCGAAAGCCGTCCTGCCTGCGATCTGCTTTTCGATCCGCTCGATGATCGCGGCATCGACCGCAAAGGGAATGATCTTGACCGTCGCCACCATCTGGCCCGGCTGCACCCGGTCATGGTTCTTCAGCGTCGCGATCGTCACCGCGGGATCGACCGCATTGATGCCGTCGACGACAGCCGGATCGACAGCGAAGAGCCCGCTTTCCAGCGCAAAGAAGTTCACTCGCCCGGTCGAGGCCGGCCCTATCCGCACGCCATCAATCCGGAGCGTGCCGGCAAGCCGCGAAGCGGCCTCGTCCTCGCCGAGATCGGTTGCCGCCAACCGGGCCGCCGTCACGCGCGATATGCCGGCCTCCTGGAGGGCATCGATGTCCCCGCGCGTCAGCACATGGCCTTTCCTGAGGCTCGACGCGCCTGTCGAGACCGAATGGGCGAGGATCGCGCCTTCCGCCTCCTCGATTGGAAGTTCTCCGAATATCATGCAGCTTGCCTCGCGCATGCCGCGGGTGCGATGCGGTGATCCATGGTTTTTTCCAGAACTGCCGTGGGAACCATCTCGGTTTTTCGCCCGATAATGAGCCGGAATGGCTGCATTTTTCCTGAAATATCGCGGAAACGGCGTCGATCATAGACCCCAAAACAGATTGTGATCGCAGGAGAAGTCCGTCTTCTCCTTTGGCTCGAGCCGCCCGGCACCTTATATAAGGCCGACGAATGACAGGAGATTGCCCATGAATACCGGGCTCATGAACATCGGGGAAGCAGCAGCCGCATCGGGCGTTTCGGCCAAGATGATCCGCCACTATGAGGCGATCGGACTGATCGGGCCGGCGGAGCGGACGTTATCGGGTTACCGCGTCTATTCCGCCAATGATCTGGCGACCTTGCGTTTCATCCGCCGCGGCCGCGATCTCGGCTTTTCGATCGAGCATATCCGCCAGCTTCTGGCGCTCTGGCGTGATCGCAGCCGCGCCTCCTCCGACGTCAAGCGCATAGCGCTGCAGCATGTGGAGGAGCTCGAAGCCAAGATGCGGGAGTTGCGCGCGATGGCCGATACGCTGCGCCATCTCGCCACCCATTGCCATGGCGACGCGCGGCCCGACTGCCCGATCATCCAGGATCTGGCCCATGCCGAGGGCGAGGATCCTGCGCCGGCAGCTTCATCCTCCAGACGGCCCGGCGCACTCAAGGGGACGCTGGTCGGCTGATTCCACGGGAGTAGCTGCCACTCCCATGGATATGCACAAAGAATTATCGGTCCCTAATATATCGGGATTGCATGGAGGCCGCCCCTCTGCTACGCCACGTTGAAAATTGAAGTTTCCGTTGCGATAGGCGAGTCTGTTCCGATATAGGGAGGCCAAACGCTGATCGCCCGGAAAGCCGGCATCCAGCCAACAGCTGGGCCGAAAGGCTGGCGGGGGCCGTCCGGCAAAAGCGTTCATTATCCGGCCAATCGGAGCGTCGGCCTGAATGGCAGCTCCGTGCGGTGCGCTGAGCTCACCATGTCACCGATCGGCCGATGGCGGACGGACCGATCCGGTCTCGCGTAATCCTCCTCATGAAAATCAGATCAAGGAATGACGAAAGTGCCTGTTCGCACAATTGTATGGGGTGAAAACATCCACGAGAATACCAATGCCCTCGTCCGGGAAATCTATCCCGACGGCATGCATGTGACGATCGCCAACGCGCTCAACAGCGATCCGGCGATTCATGCCACCACCGCCACGCTGCAGGAGCCGGAACACGGCCTGAGCGAGGCCCGGCTCGCTGAAACCGATGTGCTCGTCTGGTGGGGTCACAAGGCGCACAAGGAGGTTTCCGATGAGATCGTGGAACGCGTCGCCAGGCGCGTCTGGGAAGGCATGGGCCTCATCGTCCTGCATTCCGGCCATTTCTCGAAGATCTTCAAGCGGCTGATGGGAACGCCCTGCGCGCTCAAATGGCGAGAGGCGGGCGAACGCGAGCGCCTGTGGGTGATCAACCCCCGCCACCCGATCGCAGCCGGGCTCGACGAGAGCTTCGTCCTCGAGAACGAGGAAATGTATGGCGAGCAGTTTTCCGTTCCCGAGCCTCTGGAGACGGTGTTCATCTCCTGGTTCCAGGGCGGCGAGGTGTTCCGTTCCGGCCTCACCTGGCGGCGCGGCGCAGGCAACATCTTCTATTTCCGCCCGGGTCACGAGACCTACCCGACCTATCACGACGCCAATGTCCGGAAGGTGCTGATCAACGCCGTGAAATGGGCCCACAACCCGCAGGGCGATCTCAAGACCATCACCGAGGCGCCCAACGTGCCCGTCGAAAAGGCCCATGAGCCGATCGTCGAGCGTGGACCGAAATTGCACAAGGCCGGCGAAGCCGGTTATCGCTGAGGAACTTACATGAGACTGATTGTTGTTGGCACCGGCGCGATGGCCAAAAGCCAGACCAACCATTTCAAGGCCATCGACGGCGTGGAAATCGTCGCCGCCGTCGATACGGATCCGGTCCGGCTCGCCGAATTCGCCGATCATTTCGATATCCAAAAACGCTTTTTCACCCTGGAGGAAGCGATCGCCTGGGGCGAGTTCGACGCGGCAACCAATGTCACGCCCGACCGCATGCACCATGCGACATCGCTGGCGCTGATCGCCGCCGGCAAGCATGTTTTCTGCGAGAAGCCGCTTGCCGAAAATCATGCCGACGCCATGGAGATGACCCGCGCCGCGGAAGCCGCCGGCGTCATCAACATGGTCAACCTGACCTACCGCAATGTGGCGCCGCTGCAATATGCCCGCGAGATGGTGCTGGCGGGCCAGCTTGGCACGATCCGCCACGTCGAAGCCTCCTACCTCCAGAGCTGGCTCGTCTCCCGCGCCTGGGGCGACTGGCGCACCGAGTCGCGCTGGCTCTGGCGGCTGTCGACCGGCCATGGCTCGAATGGCGTGCTCGGCGATGTCGGCATCCACATTCTCGACTTCGCCGCCTATGGCGCCGCCACCGACATCGATCACGTGTTCTCCCGGATGAAGGCCTTCGACAAGGCGCCGGGCGGCCGGATCGGCGAATATGTGCTCGATGCCAATGACAGCTTCACCATGTCTGTCGGCTTTGCCAATGGCGCGCTCGGCGTCATCCATGCGAGCCGCTGGGCGACCGGCCATCTCAACGAGCTGAAGCTGCGCATCTATGGCGAGCGCGGCAGCCTCGAGATCACGCACAGGCCGACGGATTCGGAACTGCGCGGCTGCCTTGGCGACGATGTCGAGACAGCGAGCTGGAAGACGATCGAGGTTCCGGCGGTGCCGACCAATTACGAGCGTTTCGTCGAGGCGGCCGTCACCGGCAAACAGCTCGAGCCGAGCTTCCGCCATGCCGCCAACCTGCAGAAGGTGATCGATCTCGCCATGGTTTCGGAAAAGGAACGCCGCGAGATCACGCTCCTGCCGCCGGTGGAAATCATCAGCGTGCCGGAATTGCAGGTGGCCGAGCTGCAGACCGTCCCGGATCTCGAAGCACTGCCTGTCGCGGGCGAATGCTGAGGCGTCCGCTGCGGGAAACCATTCCATCGACGCCCATGCCCGGGCCTTCGGCGGGACCATCATTGCCCTGCCGCCGGCTTGGGCTTCTTGTCGGTCCACTGCGGTGGGAGGCCGTAATTGGCCGCCACGACACCGGCCAATCCCGGCGCCCGGCCGAAGGCTTCGCACGCGGCATATTTCGGTTTGCCGCCGAACCACGATTTCACCCGATGCCGGGAGGGAAGGGAGACGTCAAGCATTTTTGGCTTCTCGCCTGTAATTAGCATTCGGGAAAAATCGCTCGCGAACTTGGAGGCGAGGCCATAGGCGTCTCCCACCTCTGAATAGCGGGGGTTGTCCTGGATCGCGTTTGCCCCGCGTGCCCACACCATCGCCGCCCGCTGAACACCGCTGCTATCGACAGCCTCTGCCTCAACGGCGAGCCCTCCGAGGCCGAAGGGCAGGCGGGGCACGCCGATGGGTCCCGTATCTGGCAGGGCAAAGCCGGCACCAACGGTTACGACGGTTGCAATGCCGGCCATCGCCTTGTTCGTCGGAAGAACGTCGGTGACGACGGAGCGGATCTTCAGATCCGCGGGCTGTCCGGCCGGGACCATTCGATATTTGTCGCTGAGCGCGACACAGAGCGCGCGGTCCAGCGCGTTTGCCACCAGCGAGCGGTCCGCTGCCGATTTGACGCGGGCTGCGGCGGTCGGCACGAAGGCGGTCGGCACGATACTGACTGTCTTTACCGTGGCCAGGTGCCGCCCATCGACATAGAGCCGCTTCTTGGCCAACTTTCCCTCGGGCGCGCCGAGATTGCCGTAGGAGGTGAGCGTTCCCCCTTCATTGAGCGGCACCGAGGCGCATCCCGTAACCGCCAGGCTCAGGGGCAGAGCGACCCATGCGAACCTCCGGGACCATGATGACAGGGGGCCGGCATATCGGCCGGATGCTTTGTTCAATGAGTTGCTGGGCACGCTTTCCGGTCTCCATCGGGGATGTTTCGGAGACCATGCGAAGCAAGGATTGCCGCAACATTACAGGGTCAGAGCTGGATCGCCACCCGTGTTCCGGCCGGGCTGCTTTCGATGCTGACCTGCCCCTTATGGTTGGCAACGATCTGCTTCACCAGGCTCAGACCGAGACCGGCGCCCCTGCTCATGGGCGTGACGCGATAGAACGGCTCGAACACCAGCTCGCGATCTCCCGCCGGTATGCCCGGTCCTTCATCCGCCACCTCGATCCTGCTGCCGGCTGAAACCGAAACCGTGATCATCCCCCTGTTGCCGCCATGGTCGACGGCATTGCGGACCAGATTGGTGATCGCCCTCTGCAAGGCGGACCGGCTGCCCTTGCGCTCGATGCTTTCCACCTCGCTTTCGAAGGATATCTGGTAACCCGCCGCGATCGCCAGCGGTGCAAGATCGGCAACGGTCGTCCGCGCGATCTCGACGAGATCGACCTTCTCATCGAGATCGGTCGCCTGGTCGTTGCGCTCGAAATCGAGGAGCTGTTCGGCCGTCTCGGCCAGGCGCGCTACGTCGTCCAGGAGCCGCCGGCGTTCCTGTCCCTCGGGCATGCCGTCGATCCGCGTCTGCATGATGGCGATCGGAGTCCTGAGCTCATGCGCCGCGTCGATCAGAAAGCGCTGGCGCTTGCGGAACTCGTTCTCGAGCCGCCCGAGCGTGCCGTTGAACGCGATGACGAGTGGCGCAACCTCCTTAGGAATGCCCTCCACCGAAAGGCGCGTCTCAGGACGGCGCGGTTCGATCTCGGACGCCTTTTGCGCGACGTCGCTCACCCGTGCGAGCCCGCGCCGCACGATACGCGGAACGGCGAGAAAGATCGCAGGTAAAGCCAGTGCGATAAGCGATATGTAGATCGGGTAGCTTCTGGCGAGGAGCGCGAGAACGGGCCAGCCTTTGTCGGCCACGCCGCCAAACAGAACCCGGACCTCCCCTGCTGCTGTCTCGACATTCTCGATCGTTGCGATCTCCGCTGTCGCGGGCGATCCGCGCAAATCCGCCTCATCGAACAGGGTGACGAGAGGAGCGAGTGGGACATAGGCGGAAGGAACGGGACCATACGAGACGAAGGCGCCATCCATGGCGGACGCGATATACCAAAGCCCGCTGTTCTGCTCCTTGAGCGAGGCGAGCTCGGGCGTATCGCGAATTTCAAGCCTTCCCTGACTGTCCTTTGCCGCAGCACCGGCAATCACCGAAACGACCTTTCCTTCCATGGCGATGTTCGGCGACATGATTGTGGTGGCCCAAATGCAAAGTCCGACGATCACCGAGACCACCACAGCGACGATAACAAGGCTGAGCTGCCAGCTCAGCCTCCACCAGAGCGACGGGTTCGTTCTGTCTGCCACGCGCATCATTCTTCCTTCAGGAGATAGCCCACGCCCCGGATATTGTGGATCGTCACGCCGGCGTCTGCCTCCAGCAGCCGCTTGCGCAGGCGGGAGATATGGGAATCGAGCGCGTTGGACTGGATTTCCTCTTCGTAATTGTAGACCGCCGTTTCGAGCGCCGATCGCAGGATCGTCTTGTCCTTCCTCTTGGCAAGCGCCACGAGAACGAGGAGCTCGCGCCGCGGGAGATCGAGCGGGATGGAATCGATCCTCACATTCAGATGCAGCGGATCGATCACCATACGGCCTGCGATGATATGCGGTTCCGCCAGGTTGGACGGCCTTCGAAGCACCGCACGCACCCGCGCCATCAGCTCCTCGACGAGGAAAGGCTTTCCCAGATAATCATCGGCGCCGATGTCCAGCCCCCGGACCCGCTCCAGGGGCTCGTTGCGCGCCGTCAGCACGATGACGGGCGTGTCCGTCCCGGATTGTCTCAGTTCCGGGATGAATGTCAGCCCGTCGCCGTCGGGCAGGCGCCTGTCCAGTATGATGGCGTCATATTCGTTCTGCCGCGTCAGTTCGAAGGCGTCGGCCAGATGCATCGTATGGTCGACGACGACGCCATGCTTGCCCAGCGCCACCGACAGCGCAGCCGCAAGTTCCCTCTCGTCCTCAATCAACAGAAGTCTCATCGTTCCTTCGCTTTCTCGCCCGTCCTTCTCCGCCATGAAGGTTGCGGCAGCATTACGGCGATGGACTTAGAACACATGATGCGGGCAAAGGCCGGACGCCCCGACATGGACGATCTCGGCGCCGAACCGGGCACACAGGAAGCCGGCGTCCGGCGGATGGATATATCAAGCGCCTTGCCATCATGAATAAACATGATATTTATCCTCATGTTAAAGAGGCTCGGGCTGGTATGTATCACCGCGGATCGCTCCTGGAATGTTGTTGGAGAAGCCTGGCCTTGGCACCTCGCCGGGCGGACATGCTGTTCCTCCCGTCAAGCGCAAGCGGCTTCCGGCGATGAGCTTTCGGCATTCGATGACCTGCTATACGGAAGGCATCCGGGCGGTCGCGCCGGTCAAATGGCGCGGCCTGGAGGGGATGATGAGCGTCTTCTGGGATGCGGAAGGTCAATCCGGGGCAAGGGCCTATTACCTGTCGCCTGATCCGCGAATCGTGATCTTTTTCAATGACGTATCATCCCACATCAGGATGACCAACAGGGAGGGAGGATCCGGGCAGCATTACCGTCCGATGACGCGCGCGCTCTATGTGCCGGCCGGGGTTCCCCTGTGGACCAATTTCACCTCCCCGCACCGCTTCTCGCATCTGGATCTTCATCTGCATAGGGATCGGCTGCTGAGGTTCCTGTCACCCTCGGTGGGAACATCCCTCGCCCTGACGGCATTGCGCCGCCCGGTGGAAATTCAGGACATCGGGGCTATCGAGGCGCTGGCGGGCCTGCTGGTCGATGAGGTATCGAACCCGTCCAAACACGCCGTCTACGCCGAAAGCCTCGTGGGCAGCATCGCCACCGGCCTTCTCGACATCCCCGAGCAGGACAGCAGGCAAGCCAATGGCAGGCTCACGCAGGCCCAGATGAACAAGCTCATCGCCAGCATCGATGCCCGCAGCGACAGGCGGTTGACCGTTGCCGAGATGGCGGAGACCGTCGGCTTGTCCGAAAGCTGGTTTGCCAATGTCTTCAAGCAGACGACAGGCAAAACGCCGCTGCAATGGCTTATCGCAAAACGCATCGAGCAGGCGCAGAGGCTGCTGACGGAAAGCGAGATGACGGTGGCGGGTGTCGCCGCCCAGCTCGGCTTTACCGATCAGGCTCATCTGACGAAGGCCTTTCGGCAGATCGTCGGCGAAACGCCGGCGGCCTGGCGGCGATGGCGGCAGGACAGTTCACGCTGAAGCGGAAACGCCGGCGGGACGGAGGGGAGCACCTAGAACCGGCGTCTGCATGAAATGTTCGAACAGAACAATTTCCTCACCACGTCTGCCGCAACGTCGCATAGATCGCCCGGCCGGGATTATAATAATAGGCGCCGCCGTCATCATTGGCGATATGCTTTTCGTCGAACAGATTGCTGGCGTTGATCTGAAGCGTCGTGTTCTCCTGAATCTTGTAGGTGAAGGCGGCGTCGAAGACCACGGCGTCCTTCGACTTCCGGGTATTTGCGTTGTCGAAATAATACGAGCCCGTATAGCGGGCACCAAGTCCGAAGGTCATATCGCCGCGCGTTCCGTTGCCCTCCAGCGTATAGGTGCCCCACACTGAAGCCAGGTGCTCCGGAACCTGCGCGAAGCGGTTGCCATCGTACTCGCCGCCACCGTTCTCGACGATCCGGGAATCGATGTAGGAATAGGCGGCAATCAGGTTGATATTATGAGTTATCTCTGCCTTGGCTTCGAGATCGATGCCACGGTGCCGGACCTTCTCGACCGTCGCCGGCAGATAGGTCGGGGCCTCGAAGGTCGTGATGTTCTCCATCGTGAGGTCGTAGACGGACGCGGTGAACAAGGCAGGGAATGCATCCGGGCTATACTTGACCCCCACCTCATACTGCTTGCCGGATGTGGGCTCGTTCCCCGTGCTCGGCGGCGCGACGGATTCGGCATAGCTCGTATAAACCGCGACCTCGTCGGTGAGCTTGTAGCTCACACCGAAGCGCTTGCTGAGTTCGCTGTAATCGCCCGTGGCATTCGTGCCTGTGAGCCGGTTTTTCTCTTCAAGGTCAAGCCAATCGTTGCGAAGGCCGACGCTCACTGTCAGCTTGTCGAAGAAGGTCGTATCCTGCTGGAAATAAAGCGCCTTTGTCGTCTGGTCGTTTGTCCTGGCCGTCGTGACCGGAATGGTGCCGGGCACACCGGAATAGACCGGATTTTCCCAGTCGATGCCAGGCGCCGTGCCACCCCAGATCGGCGGATATAAGGCGTAGTTGTTGTTCTCCGATTTGATCCTGTTGTGGTCGACGCCGACAAGCGTACGGCTTTCCACCTGATCGAAGTTCGCTTCATAGAGGAAATGCGCATCGATGACGAACTGCCGGTTGGAGCCATCACCGCCGAAGAAAATGCGATCCACCGTAGTGTCCGACGGGTCGCGGGCGCCCAGGGCGTCATAAACATAGGCGTAGCCGAATCCCGTGTCGGACTTGCTGTAGCGCGCATTGGAGTTGAAGGTCAGGCCGTTCCCGAAATCGTGGTTGAACATGACACTGTACGTGTTCCTGTTCGTCGTATCATAATTATAGCCCGGCTCGCCGAAGAAGCGATCCCTGTCGAAATCCGTATATCTTGGATGGCCGCCGCTGCTGGGGGTGCCGTCCTTGTCCAGATGATCGAAAACGAATGTCAGGCTGGTGGCGTCGGTCGGGCGCCAGGTCAGGCCGCCCATGATGAAATTCTCGTCGTCCCGCGAATAATCATATTCGGCGTCCGACCGCTGGAACTTGCCGGTCAGGCGGTAGGACAGGGTGTGGTCCTTGGTGATGTTGTCGCCGAAATCGAAACCCATCTCCTTGTGCTTGAACGAGCCGCCCGTGCCATAGATCTCGCCAAAACGCTCGGCTCTGGGCGTTTTGGTGACATAATTCACCGATCCGCCGGGATCGGAAACCCCGAAGCCGGTGGAATTGGCGCCTTTCAGCACCTCGACGCGCTCGAAGGCATAGGGCTCCTCCCGGATTCCGCTCCAGGTTCTGCCCACGACCAGACCATCGCGATATGTGAAGGGCGTGAAACCGCGAATCTTGAAATAGTCGAAACGGTCGTCGGAGCCGTAAAAGTCCGTGACCACGCCGGCGGTATATTGCATGACCTGCTCGATGCTCTCCGCGCCGCGCTCCTGTATTTCCTTGGAGGTGATGACGGAGACAGTAGCGGGCGTTTCCAGAATATCCGCCGGCATCTTGCCGACTGCGGTAGTCTTGGTCGCGACGATCGATTTTGCGTCGTCGTCACGGCCGGCGGCCCCGTCAACGGTGATGGTTTCGAGGACGATAGCGCCCGAGTCATCATCCTCCTGAGCGTATGCGAAAGCCGGCGCAAGGGCGACGAGCGCCGTGCAGCCCAGGAGAAGCGCATTCCGGTAGCAGACTCCCGCTCGTTTGGCGTGGCCGCCTGTCATTTCAATCTTCATGTTTATGTCCCCGGATTCGATGTCCCGTTGCCCGCTTCCGGCACACGCCAGCATGATCCATTCCTGACGCAGCCTGACCGCGCCTACTAACTTGAGCACTTTTATCCAGTATTGTAAAAATCCCTGTTTTTGTAGGATTCTACGGAAACTTCGATGCT
This sequence comes from Mesorhizobium sp. RMAD-H1, assembly GCF_014191375.1. Classification (GTDB taxonomy): domain Bacteria; phylum Pseudomonadota; class Alphaproteobacteria; order Rhizobiales; family Rhizobiaceae; genus Paramesorhizobium. Next base: position 15,399 of record NZ_JACHWN010000008.1, on the reverse strand, counting down.
CCCAGGCGGGAAAGCCCGCATCCGGCTTGACGCCGCCTAATGAAGTTGAGAATGGAAGTCCACTTAAACAAGCTGGAGCGTTTCGCCAATGCCGCGGTTCTTGCCCCTGACCGTGCTGCTTGTCGCGGCATGGATTTCGATCACCGCATTCAGCGGCGCACGGGCCGCAGAGAACGGCCTCTATCCCATCGTCATCAAGCATGCCCTGGGCACCACGACCATCGCCAGGAAGCCGGAACGGGTCGCGACGGTCGCCTGGGCGAACCACGAAGTTCCGCTGGCGCTTGGGATCGTGCCGGTGGGTTTTGCCGCGGCCAATTTCGGCGATGACGATGGCGACGGCCTGTTGCCCTGGGTGGCCAAAAGGCTGGCCGAGCTGGGGGCCGACAAACCGGTGCTTTTCGACGAGGGGGACGGTATTGATTTCGAGGCGGTGGCCGCCACCAATCCTGATGTGATCCTGGCTTCTTATTCGGGCCTGAGCCAGTCGGATTATGACAAATTGAGCCAGATCGCCCCGGTCGTTGCCTATCCGGAATCCCCTTGGGCGACCGACTGGCGCGAGATGATCCGCTTCAACAGCGCCGGCTTGGGCTTGGCCGCCGAGGGCGACGCGCTCATCGCGCGGATCGAGGGCGAGATAGCCGAAGGCGTCGCCCGACATCCCGAGCTCAAAGGCAAATCGGCGATGTTCATAACCCATCTCGACACGACCGATCTGAGCATCGTCAATTTCTACACGACCAATGACACGCGGGTGAAATTCTTCCAGGATCTGGGGCTGAAATCGCCGCAAAGCGTCGTTGCCGCCTCGAGACCCGGCCAGTATTCGGGCGGGATCAGCGCCGAAAGGATCGACGCCTTCGACGATGTGGATATTATCGTGACCTATGGCGGTGAGGAACTGCTGAACGCGCTGAACGCCGATCCCCTGATGTCGCGAATGCCTGCCGTCGCCCATGGCGCGGTGGTCATGCTGGGCCACGATCCGCTGGGGACGGCGGCCAATCCCACGCCGCTCTCGATCCCGTGGGTCCTGGACGACTACGTGGACCTGCTGGCCAAGGCCGCCCGAAAAGCCAGATGATGGCGGGCGGCGTTACAACTTCGCAACGGACGATTTCTTCCCACCGGGCGAACGGGATCAGAATGCTGTGGCTTGCTGCGGTGCTCGCCGGCCTCGGCCTGCTGTTGTTCCTCTCGGTCGCCGTCGGCACGCGTTCCGTCGGATGGGCCGACATCATGGTCGCGCTCGGCGGCAGGATCGACAGCATCGATCAGGCGGCGGTGGCCGCGCGCATCCCGCGCACCCTGCTTGCTGGTCTGGCCGGCGCAGCATTGGGCCTTGCCGGGGCGATCATGCAGGGGGTGACGCGCAATCCGCTGGCCGATCCCGGCATTCTGGGCGTCAATCTCGGTGCCTCGCTGGCGGTCGTGGTCGGCATCGTGTGGTTCAACATAGCGTCAGCCAACGCCTATATCTGGACAGCGGTGCTGGGGGCCGGTGTCACGGCCATATTCGTCTATGCCATAGGCTCGCTGGGGCGGGGCGGCGCAACGCCGCTGAAACTGGCGCTGGCGGGCGTCGCCACCTCGGTTGCCTTTTCCTCGCTGGTCCTTGCCGTCGTCCTGCCGCGGACCGATATCGCCGGGGGCATCCGCTCATGGCAGGTGGGAGGGGTCGGGGGCGCGACCTTCAATGGCCTCTCGCATGCCCTGCCCTTTCTTGCCGTGGGTTTCGTGCTTGGCCTTCTTTCGGCGCGAAAGCTGAATTCGCTGGCCCTCGGCGATGAGATGGCGGCGGGACTGGGCGAGCATGTGGCGCTTGCGCGCGCAATGGCCGCGCTGAGCGCAATCCTCCTGTGCGGCGCGACGACCGCCGTCTGCGGGCCGATCGGCTTCGTCGGCCTGATCGTGCCGCATCTATGCCGCCTGCTCATCGGCGTCGACCATCGCTGGCTGCTGCCCTTCTCCGCGCTGGCGGGCGCATGCCTGCTGCTCATCGCCGACATCGCCGGCCGCATCGTCGCCCGTCCGAACGAGCTGGAGGTCGGCATCGTCACCGCCTTTGTGGGCGCGCCGTTCTTCATCTGGATTGTCCGGTGCCAGCGGGTTCGTGACCTGTGACGATGCAGTCCCCTCCCATCGATATCGTCATTCATGGCCGCCGCAGCCGCGCGGGCAGGCGCCGGCTGGTGATCGCACTCCTGTTGGCCCTCATTGCCGCGCTTTTTGCCCTGACCCTGGTACTGGGACAAAGCTATACGCCTCTTGGCGAGGCCATGCGCGTGCTGCTCGGCGAGGACGTCCCGGGAGCTACTTTCACCGTGGGACAGCTGCGCCTGCCCCGCGCGGTGCTCTCGCTGCTCGCCGGCTTGAGCTTCGGGCTTGGCGGAGTTGCCTTCCAGATCATGCTGCGCAACCCGCTTGCGAGCCCCGACATCATCGGCATCAATGTCGGCGCCAGCGCGGCAGCGGTCTTCGCCATCGTCGTTCTCCAGTGGAACGGGCCCGCCGTATCGGTCTTTGCCGTGGTCGCAGGCGTGGGCGTGGCGCTCGCGATCTATGCCCTGTCCTTCCGCAATGGCGTCGCCGGCACGAGGCTGATCCTCGTGGGCATTGGCGCGGCCGCCATGCTGGAAAGCTTCATCGCCTACACCCTTTCCCGTGCCCCCGCATGGAACCTGCAGGAGGCGATGCGCTGGCTCTCCGGCAGCGTCAACGGCGCGCAGCTCGATCAGGCGATCCCTCTCTTGCTGGCGCTGGCGATCTTCGGCGGACTGCTTGTGAGCCGCGCCCGCGATCTCGATACGCTGAAGCTCGGCGACGACACTGCCGCAGCACTCGGCACCAATGTCCCGTTGACCCGCATCATCGTGATGGTCGCGGCGGTCGGCGTGATCGCCGTTGCGACAGCGGTAACGGGCCCGATCTCCTTTGTAGCATTTCTTTCCGGATCGATCGCCGCCCGGATCGTCGGCGGCAACGGTTCGCTGCTCATCCCGTCCGCCCTGATCGGTGCCGTGCTGGTCCTGTCAGGCGATTATGCCGGCCAGTTCCTGTTGCCGAGCCGTTATCCGGTGGGCGTCGTCACCGGCGCTTTGGGAGCGCCATATCTGATTTACCTGATCATACGCGTCAATCGCAGCGGAGGCTCTCTATGAACGCCCATACCCTGACCGCCGACCGGCTTTCGGCCGGCTATGGCGACAAGGTCATCCTGGACGGGCTCGATCTCGACGTGACGTCCGGCAGGATCACCGCCATTGTCGGCGCCAATGCCTGCGGCAAGTCCACGCTGCTGCGTGCCATGTCCCGGCTGATCTCGCCACGCGAGGGCCAGGTGCTGCTCGACGGCAAGTCCATCCATCGCATGCCCCCACGGCAGCTGGCGCGGACGCTCGGCCTCCTGCCTCAGTCGCCCATCGCGCCCGAGGGCATTACCGTGGCCGACCTGGTCAGCCGTGGGCGACACCCCCATCACGGCATGCTGTCCCGCTGGACCCGCAGCGACGACGAAGCGGTGGCGGACGCGCTCGCGGCAACCAGAACCGTGGAACTGGCGGACCGACCGGTGGACGAATTGTCGGGCGGCCAGCGCCAGCGTGTCTGGATCGCCATGGCGCTGGCGCAGCGGACCGATCTTCTGCTCCTGGACGAGCCCACGACCTTTCTCGACGTCAGCCATCAGGTCGAGCTGCTGGACCTGCTCATCGATCTCAACCAGGTGCGTGGGACCACCATCGTCATGGTGCTGCACGATCTCAATCTTGCGGCCCGCTATGCGGATCATCTCGTCGCGATGGCGGGAGGGCGCCTGCATGTCTCCGGCAGGCCGGAAGAGGTGCTGACGGAAGAGACCATTCGCCACGTCTTCGGCCTTCAGAGCCGCATCATCACCGACCCCACCTCAGGCCGGCCGATCATGCTCCCGATCGGCCGCCACCGGATGACGGCGCAGGCTTGTTAAGGAAATGACCACCCGGGCCCAACCACATTGCAGATGCGCCGGCGTCCGGGCTGCCGCCACGCCTGGCCGGGAAGGTGCAGGCAACAATGGCTCCTGCGACGCGAGGCCCATGGAGGCCTCGCGTGATTTGCCCGTATATCAGATTTCCATATCGTCGAAGCCGCCGTCATCCAGGCCGGCATCTTCGAAGCTAGCCTCCTCGGCTTTTGGCTCTTCCGCCTGGGGCTCCGCCGCCTGGGCCTGATTGTCGCCGTCGAACATACCGGCAATCATATTGCCGAGCAGGACGCCGCCGGCCACGCCCATAGCCGTTTGTGCCGCGCCGGCGAGGAAACCGCCTCCTGCCCTCTGAGCCGGTGCCTGCTGGAACGGCTGCTGGCCCGCCATTGCCGAACCGCCAATGCGGGGAACAGAGCCGGCAGGCCGCGACGGCCGCGAATTGCCGCCGAACAGGCCCGAGAAAAGCCCGCCGCCGGACGCGGGTCTGGATGCCATCTCGTGTTCCAGCTCCTCGATGCGCGCCTGGGCGGCATTCAGCGCCTGCTCCTGCACGACGATCGTCTGCGCCATGTAATATGGCGCTCCGGGCTGGCGCGCGATCTGCTCGCGGATATAGGCCTCGGCCTCCGAATCCCGTTGCGGCGATTGCCGCTCGACGGCGGCGAGCTTTTCGAACAGGCCTCCAATGGCTTGCTGGTCGTTTCTGTCCATGGTCTGGCAAAACCCTTTTTGTTATCCGGTCGCGTTATTCTTCACGCTGACCGGTAAATTGCAGCAGGAGCTGGAAGATGTTGACGAAGTTGAGATAGAGCGAGAACGCGCCGAACACGGCGAGCTTCTGCTGGGATTCAGCGTCGAAATTCTCGGCATATTGCTCCTTGATGGTCTGCGTGTCCCAGGCCGTCAGGCCGATGAAGACGATGATGCCGATGACGGAGATCGCGAATTGCAGCGCTGATGAGCCGATGAAGAGGTTCACGAGGCCCGCGATGATGACCCCGATCAGGCCCATCATCAGGAAGGACGAGAACTGCGTGAGGTCGCGCTTCGTCGTGTAGCCGTAAAGGCTGGTGGCACCGAACATCGTGGCGGCGATGAAGAAGGTGCGCGCGATGCTGGTACCGGTGAAGACCAGGAACACGGAGGCGAGCGAAAGGCCCATCACCGCGCAGCAGGCCCAGAACAGCCCCTGAGCTGCGGCCGCCGACATGGTCTGGATACGAAACGAGAAGAACAGAACGAAGGCGAGCGGCGCGAGCATCACCACCCATTTGAGCGGTGTGGAGAAGATCGGCACATAGAGCGCCGGGGTCGAGGCGACGACGAAGGCGACGATGCCGGTCACCACCAGCCCGAGGCCCATGTAATTGTAGATGCGCAGCATGTGCTGGCGCAGCCCCTCGTCGAACAGGGCGGTATCGGTGCGGGCATAGGCCCTTTGGTATCCGAAGTTTGGCGTGTTCATGCTATCCTCTTGGATTGATCAGTGGAGGGAACGGGCGAGCCTCTCGGCCGCACGGTCGAGATGCTCGGCATCAGGTCTGGCGACGAGCGCATAGGCCACGTCGCCGATCTGGAAATAGGCGGCCGACGCATCATCGACCGTCACAAGCTTGGGCGGGACGACATCGAAATGCCCCGGCCGGACCGCAAAGAGCGAAAGTCCGCCGAGATCCTCGCTGTCGATGGCGATCTCAACACTGGGTCCGAACTGCGAGGGATAGATCTGCACGTCCTTGACATGCCAGTTCCGGGGCAGCTCCGGGATGGCGATGGCGGTAGCGGCGCGAATCTCGGCCGTATCCAGTTTCAAGATCTGCGGTTGTGAGACCATCTCGGCGCGGAGCATGCTCGTCCTGTGTGCCTGCACCGCGTCTTCCACATAGGCGGGCGGCGGCGTGGAGGCGACGCTTTCCCTCACCTTCAGCGGTCCGAACGCCTCGTTCGCCAGCCAGCCGGCAGCCACCAGCAGCGTGACCGCGGCGACGCGCTGCACGCTGCCAAGCAGCCTGCCATAGATGAGCCCCCGCTCCAGGCGCCGGGCAGCATCCGTGGTCGCCGGACGCGCCCCGCCCCGCGAGCCCGCGAGCGCCAGGCGCAGCTCGTCGCGCGTCCTCAGATCCGCCATCACGCGCGCAGCCACGTCCGGATGTCCGGACAGATAGGCCTCGACCTCGATGCGGCGGGCGACGTCGAGCTGGTCGTCGACATAAGCATCGAGATCGGCGTCGAGAATGGGATCGTGTGGCTCACTCATCGCGGCCTCCGACAATTTTGAGATGTGTTCGGGACAGTGTGGGCCTGTCCGCCTCCAGGGCGCGAAGGCTCGCGCGGGCGCGGCCGATCCGCGACATCAGCGTGCCCAGGGAAATTTTCAGCGTGTCCGCTGCCTCTTGGTAGGAAAGCCCTTCGATGGCGACGAGATGAAGTGCAGCCCTCTGGTCTTCCGGCAGGTCGAAAAAGGCCTGCCGCACCTGGGCGAGCCGGACGACATGCTCCTGCGGCGGCTGGACCTGGGTTTCCGATATCTGCTTAACAGCGTCGATGCGCACGGTTTCGGCCCGCCGCGAGCGGATGCGGTCCACGAATGCGTTGTGCAGGATCGAAAGAAGCCAGGCGCGCAGATTGCCGCCGGAGCGGAAGCTGGCGCGACGCTCATAGGCCTTGGCGAGCGCATCCTGCACCAGGTCCTCGGCATCCGCCTCGTCGCGCGTGAGCGCCCGCGCATAGCGGCGCAGCGAGCCGAGCTGGCCAATCACATCGAAGCGGTTCCTGGTGCCGATCATGCCTCATATACGGAGCTGCTGCAGATTTTCATCCCGGAAAAAATGCAAGGCCGCTTCGAAACCGACAATACGCACCCACCGCCAGTGAGGGCGAACCGCTGAAGCACGCCTGCAGCGGCTGCAGCAGCCCGATTGTCTTTATGGAATTTTTATATCTTTCCTGTCCGCGCTCTCTCGAACCTTTATGCGCAATGGCTCCATATTCCCCGCGAACTTTAAGTCCGCCGTGCGGATCCGGAGGCCTAATGATGCTTGTTGAATATCTTCTGGGCGGCTTCGTCACCGTCATCATCGCCGTTTATCTCACTTATGTGCTGCTCCACCCCGAGCGCTTTTGAGCGTGCGGCCAACCAAAGCCATGCCTGAAAATCCCCATAAAGCCCGGAAGCGGCCCTGCGCCTCAGAGATCATCCTCGGCGTGACGCTGGTCGTCCTGTTCGTCGCTTCCGCGCTCACGCGTGTGTTCACCGCGATCTGATCACGCGAGCAGCAGTGTATTCATCTGGAATATCCAACTGGAGTCTCCCATGAGCCAGTCCAAACCCGCGAGCATCATGAATGCCCGCATTCTCATTCCCGCCATAGGCGGGGCTTTCAGGAAGCTGGATCCACGCAGCCTTTCCAGAAACCCGGTGATGTTCGTCGTCGCCGTCGTTTCCGCGCTCACGACGGTGCTTTTCGTGAAGGATCTGGCGACGGGGGCCGGCAATCTCGGCTTTTCCTTCCAGATCATTCTCTGGCTGTGGTTCACCGTGCTTTTCGCCAATTTCGCGGAAGCGGTAGCGGAAGGGCGCGGCAAGGCGCAGGCCGATTCCCTGCGCCGTTCCCGCACCGAGACGCAGGCTAAGCTGCTCGCTGGCGACGACCGGTCGGATTACAAGCTGGTGCCCGGCACGAGCCTCAAGGTCGGTGACGTGGTTCTCGTGGAGGCCGGCGACATCATTCCCTCGGACGGCGAAATCATCGAAGGTGTGGCGTCCGTCAATGAAGCGGCGATCACCGGCGAGTCCGCGCCTGTCATCCGCGAATCCGGCGGCGATCGTTCGGCCGTAACCGGCGGCACGCAGGTTCTCTCCGACTGGATCCGCGTGCGCATCACCGCAGCCCCCGGCTCGACCTTCCTCGACCGGATGATCGCGCTCGTCGAAGGCGCCGAGCGCCAGAAGACGCCGAACGAGATCGCGCTCAACATCCTGCTTGCGACGATGACGCTGATCTTCGTCATGGCGGTGGCGACGATCCCCAGCTTCGCCGCCTATGCCGGCGGGGCCATCCCGGTCATCGTGCTGGTGGCGCTGTTCGTCACACTGATCCCGACCACCATCGGCGCGCTGCTCTCGGCGATAGGCATCGCCGGCATGGACCGGCTGGTGCGCTTCAACGTGCTCGCCATGTCTGGCCGCGCGGTGGAGGCGGCCGGCGATGTGGACACGCTGCTCCTCGACAAGACGGGAACGATCACGCTCGGCAATCGCCAGGCGACCGAATTCCGCCCGGTAACCGGCGTGAGCGAGCAGGAGCTGGCGGACGCGGCGCAGCTTGCCTCGCTTGCCGACGAGACGCCGGAAGGCCGCTCCATCGTCGTCCTCGCCAAGGATAAATGCGGCATAAGGGGCCGCGACATGGCGAGCCTCCATGCCACTTTCGTGCCCTTCACCGCCCAGAGCCGCATGAGCGGCGTCGATCTGGACGGCTCCTCCATTCGCAAGGGCGCAGTCGATGCGGTGCTGAGATATATCGACCAAACTGCATCCAGGACGAGCAATGCCCGCGCCAGAAACGGGATGGCACGCGAGATCCAGTCGATCGCCGATGAGATCGCCAAGGCCGGCGGCACACCGCTCGCCGTGGTGCGCGACAGCCGCCTGCTCGGCGTCATCCATCTGAAGGATATCGTCAAGGGCGGCATCCGCGAGCGTTTCGCCGAATTGCGGCGCATGGGCATCCGCACCGTCATGATCACCGGCGACAACCCGATGACGGCGGCGGCCATCGCGGCGGAGGCCGGTGTCGACGATTTCCTCGCCCAGGCGACGCCCGAGGACAAGCTCAGGCTGATCCGCAACGAACAAGCTAGGGGCAAGCTCGTCGCCATGTGCGGCGACGGCACCAATGACGCCCCGGCCCTCGCCCAATCCGATGTCGGCGTGGCGATGAACACCGGCACGGTCGCCGCACGCGAGGCGGGCAATATGATCGACCTCGATTCCGACCCGACCAAGCTCATCGAGATCGTGGAGATCGGCAAGCAATTGCTGATGACGCGCGGTTCGCTGACGACCTTCTCCATCGCCAATGACGTCGCCAAATATTTCGCCATTCTTCCGGCGATGTTCGTCACGCTCTATCCGCAATTGAGCGCGCTCAATATCATGCGGCTGGCAACGCCCGAGAGCGCCATCCTCTCGGCGATCATCTTCAATGCGCTCATCATCATCTTCCTCATTCCCCTGGCGTTGAAAGGGGTGGCCTATCGTCCGATCGGCGCAGGGCCGCTGTTGCGGCGCAACCTCACGATCTACGGCGTTGGCGGGCTGATCGTGCCGTTCGCCGGCATCAAGCTCATCGACATGATCGTGACCGCCCTCCATCTCGCCTGATCGAAAGGAACAAAACCATGACCCTTCTCTATCTGCTTCTGGGGCTGGTGGTATTCGGGCTTCTCTTTGCCCTGACCGCGGCTGCCGACCGGGCCTGAGCCCACGCACTCCGGAGTTATTCCCATGCTACAAGCAATCACATTCGTTGTGCTTCTCATCGGCGGCACGGCGCTCATATCATGGCCCCTCGGCCGCTACATGGCTTGGGCCATGGACCCCGGCGAAGGCGGTCGGGGCGCTGCCAACGCCTTGACGCGCCTCTTCCAGTCGATCTGCGGCCCGGTCACGCACGCATCGCAAGACTGGAAGCGCTATATGGTGTCGCTGCTCATCTTCAATGTCGTCATGTTCGTCCTGTGCTTCTCGATATTGGCGCTGCAGCAATATCTGCCGCTCAATCCGGACGGGAAGAAGGCGATCGAAGGCAGCCTGATCTTCAACACATCAGCCTCGTTCACCACCAACACCAACCTTCAGCATTATTCGGGCGAGGTCTCCCTCTCCTATCTGTCGCAGCTCGCCGCACTGATGTGGCTCCAATTCGTCTCCGCTGCGACCGGCATCGCCGCGCTCGCCGCGCTTGCCCGGGGGCTGGGTGGCCGGCCGCTCGGCAATTTCTTCCTGGATGTGCAGCGCGCCTCCTTCCTGGTGCTCCTGCCGATCGCGCTGATCGTTGCCGCTCTCCTCGTCATCGGCGGCCTGCCCATGACGTTCCAGGGCTCGGTCGTCGCCACCACGCTGGAGGGTGTCCAGCAGACCATCGCCCGCGGGCCGGTGGCGGCCTTCGTGGCAATCAAGCAGCTCGGCACGAATGGCGGCGGCTTCTTCGGCCCCAATTCGACCCATCCCCTCGAAAACGCCAGCTTCTGGACCAATGCGCTGGAAATGTCCGCCATCATTATCATCCCGATGGCGAGCGTATGGATGTTCGGCCGCATCGTCGGCCGTATCCGCCACGCCGCGGTGGTCTTCGCCGTCATGATGGCGCTGCTTCTCGTCAAGACCGCCGGCGCCGTCTATTTCGAGGCTGCTCCGACCGAGGCTTTCGCCGGCCTGCCCATCGAGCAGAATGTCGGCAATCTCGAGGGCAAGGAGATGCGCTTCGGACCGACCGGCGGGCCGCTCTGGTCCGTGCTGACCACATCGACCAGCAACGGCTCCGTCGGCGCCATGCATGACAGCCTCAATCCTCTCACAGGGCTGATGCCGATGATCGGCATGTGGCTGAACGCGACCTTCGGCGGTGTCGGCGTCGGCATGATCAACATGTTCCTCTACATCATCGTCGGCGTCTTCATCGCAGGCATGATGATCGGCCGCACGCCGGAATATCTGGGCTGGCGCATCGAGGCGCGCGAGGTCAAATATGCCATGCTCGCTCTGCTCGCCCATGGCTTTTTCATCCTCGTGGGGACCGCCGTCTTTGCCGCGACACCATGGGGCCGGGACACGCTGAACAATATCGGCCCGCACGGCTTCAGCGAAATTCTCTACGAGTTCACGTCGGCCTCGGCCAACAATGGTTCGGGCTTCGAAGGGCTCGGCGACAATACCGCGCCGTGGAACATTGCGACCGGCCTCGTGATGCTGTTCGCCCGTTTCATCCCGATCATCCTGCCGCTGGCGATCGTCGGCTCGCTCTCTGCAAAACGGCGCAGCGCCGAATCGGGCGGAACTCTGAGCGTGGAAGACGGCACCTTTGCCGGCATGCTGGTGGCGACGATCCTCGTTGTCGGCGCTCTGACCTTCTTCCCGGCGGCAACGCTTGGGCCGATTGCCGAGCACTTCGTTTATATCAATCAATAAAATCCGGAGACCAACATCATGGAAGCTCTCCTAGCCAGTATCCGCGTAACCGTCGCCACCCTGGCGATCTGCGTCGCCGGCTATGCCACCGCAGTATGGGCGCTGGGGCAGGCGATAACGCCGGAAACGGCGGAAGGCTCGCTGATCACCGCGCCGGACGGCACGGTGATCGGCAGCCGCCAGATCGCTCAAGGCTTCACCCAGCCGAAATATTTCTGGCCGCGGCCGTCGGCGGTCGATTACAACGCCGCCGGCGCCGGCGGCAGCAACAAATCGCCGACGAGCACCGATCTGACGCAACGCGCGAAGGAAACCGTCTCCCGCTACGGCGCCACGGCGGAGAATCCCCTGCCGCCGGAGCTGGCGGCAGCCTCCGGCGCCGGTCTCGACCCTCACATCTCGGAGCATGCCGCGCTCTACCAGGCACCACGCGTCGCGCAGGCCCGCGGGCTCGCTGAAGCTCAGGTCGAAGCGCTGGTCAGGACCCGCGCCTTCGCGCCGGGAGGTTTCCTGACGTCGAGCCGGGTGGTAAACGTGCTCGAGCTCAATCTGGCGCTGGACCAGCAACAGGGGCGGTGAGCAAGCGGCCATGACAATGGTGTAGTATGGAAATGTGATGGCCAGGGAAAGACGTGATCCGGACCGGCGACCTTCGCCGGAGGCTTTGCTGAAGGCGGCGCAACGGGAAGAAACCCGTGCCGGCAAGCTCCGGATCTTTGTCGGCGCGGCGCCGGGCGTCGGCAAGACCTATGAAATGCTGCAGACCGCCCGCGCCCGGCAGAAGGATGGCTATGATGTTGTCGCCGGCGTGGTGGAAACCCATGGCCGTAAGGAAACCGAAGCCCTCCTGGAGGGATTGGAGGTCATCCCTCGCCGACACATCGCGTATAAAGGCCGCTGGCTTGACGAGATGGACATCGATGCCATTCTCGAACGCCGTCCGCAGATCGTCCTCGTCGACGAGCTTGCCCACACCAACGCGCCGGGGAGCCGCCACCCCAAGCGCTATATGGACGCGGAAGAGCTGCTCGATAACGGCATCGACGTCTATACGACGATCAACATCCAGCATATCGAAAGCCTCAACGACATCGTCGCGCAGATAACGCGGATTCGTGTCCGCGAAACCGTTCCGGATTCGATTTTCGACCGCGCGGATTCCGTCGAGCTGGTCGATCTCACGCCCGAGGACCTGATCGCCCGGCTCAAGGAGGGCAAGGTCTATGTTCCCAAGCAGGCCGCCCGCGCCCTGGAGCACTTCTTCTCGCCCGCCAATCTGACCGCCCTGCGCGAGCTTGCGCTCCGCCGCACCGCCGAGCAGGTGGACGAGCAATTGCTGACACAGATGCAGGCCGGCGCCATCGAGGGGCCATGGCCCGCGAGCGAGCGCGTTCTGGTCTGCGTCAGCGAGGACCCGCGCTCCGCCGGACTGGTGCGCTACGCCAAGCGCCTTGCCGACCGGCTGCACGCCCCCTGGACCGCACTCTATGTGGAAACCAGGCGCGGGCCGCAGCTCAGCGAGGAGCAGCGCGACCGCATCGCCGATACGCTCCGCTTCGCTCAAGGGTTGAAAGGAGAGGCCGTCACGATCCCCGGGAGCGAACGCCGCGTCGCCGACGACGTGATCGGCTATGCCCAGGCGAACAACATCACCCATATCATCATAGGCAAGTCCCACCGCTCGCGGTGGTTCGAAATCCTGCACGGCTCTGTGGTGCACGAGCTCGTGCGCCGCGCCGGCAATATCAGCGTCCACGTCATCGCCGGAGAACAGATCGACGGCGGCGCCATTCCGAGGAAAACGGTGGGAACGGCGGAGCCCTCCCCGCCCTTCGATTTCCGTGCCTATGCCGTGGCGACGCTTGCCGTGGCAGTCAGTGCAGGGTTCGGGCTTGTGCTATGGCCGTGGATCCGCCTCGAGAACATCGATCTGGTCTTCCTCGCGGCCATCGTCGGCATCGCCGTGCGTTTCGGCCTGTGGCCGTCGCTCTTTACCAGCGTGCTTTCCACGCTCTGCTACAATTTCTTCTTCACCGATCCTTATTACACCCTGCTCGTGGCCCGCCCGACCGATATCATCGCCGTCGTCTTCTTCGCGATCGTGGCGATCGTCGTCTCCAATGTCGCGGCCCGGGCGCGGATCCAGGCCGTGGCGGCGATGGCGCGGGCGCGCACCACGGAATCGCTTTATACTTTCAGCCGGAAGCTCGCCGGCATCGGCACGCTTGACGATGTGTTGTGGGTCACCGCCTATCAGACTGCGCTGATGCTGAAGGTGCGTGTGGTCCTGCTGCTGCCGGAAAAGGATGCCACCATCGCCGTCAAGGCCGGCTATCCGCCGGAAGACACGCTTGATGAAGCCGATCTGGCCGCCGCCAACTGGGCCTGGGAGAACAATCGCCCGGCGGGGCGCAGCGCCGATACGCTCCCCGGTGCCCAGCGCCTGTTCCTGCCCATGCGCACGGGACGCGGCGCGGTCGGCATTGTCGGCATCGACAGCGACAAGCCCGGGCCACTTCTGACGCCCGATCAGCGCCGCCTGCTCGACGCCCTGATCGATCAGGCGGCACTGGCGATCGAACGGGTGCATCTGGTGGAGGACATGGACAGGGTCCGCCGCACGGTTGAGACCGACCGTCTTCGCTCCGCCCTCCTGACTTCGATTTCCCATGATCTCAAGACGCCGCTCGCCGCCATCATGGGTGCGACCGGCACGCTGAAGGACTATGCGCCCGCGCTCGACGAGGCGGCCAAGGCGGATCTGCTTGCGACCGTGATCGATGAATCCGAGCGGCTCAACCGCTTCATCGCCAATCTGCTCGACATGACCAGGATCGAGTCCGGCGCGATTTCGACGGAGCCGCAGCTGGGGCTCCATTATGTCGGCGATGTCGTCGGCAGCGCCCTGAAACGGGCCGCGAAGATCACCGCAGGCCATAGAATGGAGGTCGACATTCCACCCGAACTGCCCATGCTGAAGCTCGATCCGGTCTTGTTCGAGCAGGTCCTGTTCAACCTCCTCGACAATGCCGCCAAATATGCGCCGGCGGATTCCACCATCGGCATCCAGGGCCTGGAGGAGGATGGCTCGGTGGTGCTCAAGGTGATGGATGAAGGCCCCGGCATACCGCCGCAGGATCTGGAGCGGGTTTTCGACACCTTCTATCGCGTCGGCAAGAGCGATCGGGTGCGCGCGGGAACGGGACTGGGCTTGTCGATCTGCAAGGGTTTCGTCGAAGCCATGGGGGGCGGGATTTCGGCTGAGAACAGGGCGGACCGTTCGGGCGCGATCTTCACCATCGCCATGCCGGTACCGCCGGAAGAGCCGAGCCTGGAGGAAATGCCATGACGACCTCCACGGTGAAAATACTCGTTGTCGATGACGAGCCGCCCATCCGGAAGCTCCTGCGTGTCGGCTTGTCGACGCAGGGCTACACCATTCTGGAAGCGCCCAATGCGAGGGCCGCCATGGAACTGGTCGAAAAGAGCCAGCCGGACCTGATCCTGCTCGATCTCGGCCTGCCCGATCTTCCGGGAAACGAATTGCTGCGCAAATGGCGCGATGATGGCCTGGCGGTTCCGGTGGTGATCCTGTCGAGCCGCACGGACGAAGCCGGCATCGTCCAGGCCCTCGAAACGGGCGCCGATGATTACGTGGCCAAGCCTTTCGGCATGAACGAGCTGGTCGCGCGCATCCGCGTGGCGCTGCGCCACCGGCTGCAGCAGCAGGGCGAGAAGCCTGTCTTTCAGACAGGTGACCTGTCGGTCGATCTCGTCAAGCGGATCGTCCGGATCGGCGGGCGGGAGGTAAAACTTTCGCCGAAGGAATACGACATCCTCCGTATCCTCGTGCAGCACGCCGGCAAGGTGCTGACGCACCGCTTCCTCCTCGAACAGGTCTGGGGCGGGGCGACGGATGTGCAATATCTCAGGGTCTATGTGCGCCAGCTCCGCCAGAAGATCGAGCAAACGCCGGATCAGCCCCGTTACATCCTGACCGAAACCGGCGTCGGCTATCGCCTCAGCGAGCCTGATTGACGATAGGGATGGAGATCGGTGTTGGGGTGATCTTGGCGGGATTCCTGGGCTTTCGGCCAAACGCAAAAACCCCGCGGCGTGTGCGGCGGGGTGGTGAGTAGAGATGGTTGCGGGGGCAGGATTTGAACCTGCGGCCTTCAGGTTATGAGCCTGACGAGCTACCGGGCTGCTCCACCCCGCGTCAAAGGTATTGATTGGG
>NZ_JACHWN010000007.1 GCF_014191375.1 Mesorhizobium sp. RMAD-H1 | reverse complement strand
CCGAAGCCGAGGAGCAGTACTACGCCATGCTGGACGAACCAGCCATGGCTGCATAACTTAGACCAAACAGCCTCCGGCAAACCCGGCGCGGTTCAACCTCCGGATGGCCATCATCCGTGACTTGGCATTTTATTAAACGCATCCCAGGCATATCTCCTCCACTTCGCCCTACTTGATCGTTGGTTGCAACTATTGCATGAAACGACTTTGGTGAGAAGGAACCGAAACTCACCTCTCCGCGCACCGCCGGCGCGCACCAAACCTCTCCACGATATCGAAGGAAACTACCATGGCAACGGAAACGCTTCCGGTGGCGCTTGATCTCATGTTCGGGCACGAGGGCGGCTATACCGCCCATAAGGCCGATAAGGGCAACTGGCTGAAGGGAAAATGCGATGCGGAGAAGCGGCTTGCAATTGTGGCAAAGCGGAGGCTTGAGGAATTATTCGCTGGCAGCTCGGTCAACATCAAACGGGGAGACCCTGAAACAGGCGGGCGATATGACGCATCGCCATAAACGTATGAACTTCTCTTGGTTCTCCTCGTCTGCAATCTCACAATCGGGAAGCGGGCGCCTTCATGATAGACGTCGTCAAGGCGATGCCCGCCGAGCCTCGTGCGGTCTTCATCCACTGGACAAGCTCTTTCGATGTCAGCCGTCAGGTAAAGCACGGCCAGAAGGGGTTCTTTCCCATGATCAGCATCCTTGGCCGATCGCCACGCGGCCTGCTCATCGCGTCAGCACCGTAGGCTTCCAGCCGCGGGTGTAGCCCGCGGACATGGCAAGCGAAGCTATCTCAACCTCACGTGAGAAAATCCCGGTCCTCCAAAAGTGCTTTAATAGCAGCACGCGTATCACCGCCGTGGTAGGCAAGCACTTCCTCTATTTCGTCGTCATATTGCTGGGCAGGAGCGTTCATTCCTAATCTCCCTGATCTCAGGCACGCGCCATCGTTCGCCCACAAGGGCGTGCGGGGGGTCAAAATTGATGGATGCGAAGGCTCTTTCCTTCGATGTTCCTAAAATGTTCTCATCGGGAAAGAGAGTCAAATGGAGAGGAATGTGTTCCTATGGGGCTGGATAGCAGATAATGATTAGGCCCAGCTCATGGGGGCATTGGGAGAGCCGGGCTTCTCCATCGATTATCTATCGACCCGATAATGATGAAGATAGACAAACAACATCGCAATACCAAGAAATGGGTACCGCAGCCGGCAGCTGCGGCGCCTCAGATGGAAGTGAGCGTCACATGGTGCCTCGTCTTAGGAGATGTTCCGTAATTCGAGCGTTTAACACGCTTAGTCCTACTATCGTCTCCTGTAATGCGGTCTGACGTAAGGGCCGTCGCGGCGGTAGTAGCCGCGAACATAGGTGGAGCCACCATAGGAGTTATAACTGCTCCCATAACTCGGTGCCCACGATCCATATCCATCATAGCCTCCTGGCCTTGATGCCGCGCTTCGGGCTCCGCAGCGGTTTCCAGCCGCATCAAGACTATCAGGTGTTGGGCAATTGCCCGTATATGCCCGAGGGTAGGAAGGATAATATCCGCCACCGTATCCGTTATGAGCGGCGGCTCCTGCCGCGCCGGCGACAGCGGCCACCGCGATCCCGGTCATAATTGAATTGTCGGTTGCGATCAGCCTTTGGCACTTCTCGACCGTAGCGCCTCGACGCACGAGCAGTTTGGCGACTTCGAGACGATAGTTCTGATCTGCACTTGTGACGAGCTCTCGGCATAATGCGTTCGTATTAGCGCCGGTCAGATCTCTCGTGGATCTTGTCGAATTAGTAGTGGTGCAACCTAATACGATCGAGGCCGCGCACAATAATAGCGCTGTCGATTTCATTATCCCCCACTCCCTAGGGCCACCTGTGGAGCGGCCCGCAATCCGACCCTGCCCAGGCAGGGTTGTATTGCCATACCCCTTGGCAACAACCACAGATAAGCATACGCTCGAGGGACTGTCTAGAGTTCCCCAGGGATAACGTCATCACGGGCGATGAGGGTCGGGGTCGATTGTTCCGAACTTAGCGGATGTACCGGGCAGTCTCTGCGGGAATCAAGCCGCGCATGTCGCACAATACCCGCTGGAACTGCGGGTCCTGGCACTTGCTGCGGAGCGCCCCGGTTGGGCGAACCGCTTGCGGCTGGGAGAGGACGCGGCATTGCGCTTGCCTACGCTGACTCGACGCCTGCCGCGCAAGTGGCAGAAGTCACCGTGGCCGAGAACGGCAAAGTTAAGGTCGACCGCTCGTTTGTGCCGTTGATTGCGATCAATCCCGATGTAATCGGTGCACAGATGGAGGCTCTATCGCTTTTACGCTCGCAAGCGCACTGCATAGCCAGACCACTATGACCCGTGGCGCTGTGGATCAATCAAACTTCCACGATTTTCAGGTGCTGCGCATTGATGAGATGCCCGAGATAGAGGTGCATGTTATGCCGTTCGTGGCATCGCCAACGGGTGCGGGCGAGCCGGGTGGCGTGCCGGCCCCAGATGCTGTCGCCCACGCTGTCTTTGCTGCGGTGCGAAGAATGTATCGCAGCCTGCCCTTCGACGGCTCCCCACTATAAGCGGTTGCTCGTAAGCGAGATGACTGCTTCTCACATTTCATATCGCACACGGACAGCCCCATACCGACCGAGCCGAAGATTCACCCCCTCTGGATACGTCAGCAACGGGGAGGCATGCCGCGTTCGAAATCACTCCCTGACTCTTATTAAGCGGCGGTTCTGCCTGCAGCCCGCTAAAGACGCTTTGCAGTCAGAGTCCACGCGGTCTTCACGAAAGAGGTGGCCTTTCCGCGCTTTCCTCCGGAGGTGAGAAGCTTCGCACTACCTCATACATGCCCGAATCAAATCTGGCCAACGTAAGCGCCTCTTTGAAAAGGAGCAGTGGTCCAGGATCTGCGCGCATAGCCTCGTAGTCCTCAATGCTCCGCCACTGCGCATACATTGCCACTTTCGATCCGTCGATGCTCCGGTGAAGCGTTGAAGAGACGAAACCAGGAGCTTGGCGCACGAATTCGTCCGTGGCGCGAGCAAGCAGATCCAACAGCCGTTGCTGGTTCGGCGGATCGACCGTGAAGACATTAATCATCGTGATCATGTGGATTGATCTTCGAGGGCGCGCACGGCGGCTAAGGAAGCGGCTTCCAGGAGTATTGACATAGACGCCCTCCTTCGGTTCAGAAGATGTTGGCCCGCGCGTCCTCGCGGGTAATTGCGCCATGCACCTCGAAGGCATTGCGCTCGACCAAATTGTGGCACAGCAGACCATCGGGCCCCACCTCCCATACCGCAGTTCCCGTCATCTCGATTAAGGCGCCATTCGGCTGCGTGCCCATCAGGCCATTGTTGCGTCCTGTGACATGCCAGCGCGACGCGACGCGGCTGCCATCATGATTCTGGAACGTCTCGACGATGTGGAACTGGAAGTCATGGACCTTAGCCAGGAAGTCCCTGACCCAAGCCTTGAACGGTTCGCGGCCGGCGATATCACGACCGCCCGACGTGATCACGAAATCCTCATGGACCAGGCGATCAATGGCATCGGGGTTCTGCGGCTGCTGCCACACCTCACGCCAAAAATTATCGACGATGGCTACGCTGTCCTGTCGGGGCATCTGATAACTCCTGTATTCGTGTTGCTTCGGCTAAGTTCGTGGGCGGCCCTGCCGATTGAACCGACCACGACGACGAACAGAGTTGCCCAGTGATAAAGCCGGCGTCTTTGGAAATCAGGGAGGCGATCTCCTTCGGCTTGCCGAGGCGCCGCATCGGGATTCTCGACAGGAACCGCCTTCGGCCTCACTCCGGCCGGCTGTTGCGACGAAACATCTCCGTCCCGACCGGGCGAAGCGCCACTGCATTCACGGTGCCCCCGTCGCCGCCAGTTCCATTGCCCGGGTAGCGTGAGACTGTTGACGGCCGCCTTGGCAGCCGCATAGCCGCTGCGCAGCGGAATGCACGTGGTCACCAGGCTAGTGACGTTCATGATCCGGCCCCACCCCTTCGCTTGCAATGAAGGCAAGATGGCTTGCACCGTCTGGATCGTCGGATGCACGTTGACGATGCCGAGAAACGACCGCCCCGCTAGCACCCCGAAGAAGGTCTGCTTGATACTTCTCAGGTCGGCCAGGCGGAACCAAGGATGATCGAGCAGAAGTTCATCCGCTTGTAATTCCGGTCCTTCAGCGCCAGCACGTCCGCCTTGACGTTGCCGAATGTCGTCTCCGGCTTCTTCTTGATGCCTTCGTAGAAGTGATCGATGATGTTTTCCTTGAAGTTGTCCTCACGCGGATGGCAGGTACAAACCTCATGCCGGTGCTCGTGGGAGAACTGGTCATAGGCGATGCCAAGCACGTCCATTTCGACACCAGCCGTCACAAGTGCGATCGTCGGACGCATGTGCTCGGGGATGCCTGGTGTGGTGTGGAGTGCGATCGCGGTCCAAACGTCTTCAATGTCGCGTTCAGGGACGCCGTAGCTCTTCAGGAACGCGCGTGCCGCGTTAGCGCCATCTACTTCGAACCGCAGATCTGGGCTCGAATACTTCTCGGTGAGGCCCATGTCGTGGAACATGGCGCCGAGATACAGAAGCTCGGGATCGTACTTCAAACCCTTGCGCTCACCCGTCAGCGCACCCCAGAAGAACACGCGGCGGCTATGGTTGTAGAGCAGCTCGTCCTCGGTGTCGCGGACGAGCTGCGTCGCGGCGCGGACGATATTGCTGTCGGGCACGCGGATGCCGGCGATGATCTGTGACATGGAAATAGTCTCCTTGGCGGGCAAGCCTCCGGCGCCGCGTGAGCGGTCACGCGAAGGTCTTGCGGTTTGTGGTGGCATGTTGGAGCGGCCGATTACTCGGCCGCCTCAGCTGTGAAGGTCAGCCCCAGCGCCTTCGCGACACCGGCGCCGTAAGCCGGATCGGCCTTGGCGCAGTTGGCGATGTGACGCTGCTTCACCTCGAGACGCGCGTCGCCCATAGCGCGAGCGGTGTTCTCGAAGAGAAGCTGCTGCTGCGCCGGCGTCATCTTGCGGAACAGGATACCGGGCTGCTCATAGTGGTCGTCATCGACGCGGTGGTCCCAGTGCGCCGCGGCACCCGTCCACTCGAGCGGCGGCTCGGCGAGCTGCGGATCGCGATCGATCCATGCGCCCTTGCTGTTCGGCCAATAGCTCGGCGTAGCCCCGAGATTGCCGTCGGTGCGCATCGCGCCGTCGCGATGGTAGCTGTGGAATGGGCACTTCGGCGCGTTGACCGGAATGAGGTGGTGATTGACACCCAGCCGATACCGTGCCGCGTCTCCGTAGGAGAATAGGCGTGCCTGCAGCATCCTGTCGGGCGAAAACCCGATGCCCGGCACGACATGTGCCGGCGAGAAGGATGCCTGCTCAACCTCGGCAAAATAGTTATCGGGATAGCGGTTGAGCTCCATCACCCCGACCTCGATCAGCGGATAGTCCGCCTTCGGCCAGACCTTGGTGAGATCGAAGGGATTGTGCTTGTGGGCCTTGGCCTGCTCGTCGGTCATCACCTGGATGAACAGCGTCCAGCGCGGGAAATCACCCCGTTCGATGGCCTCGAGCAAATCCCGGCCGTGTGTCTCGCGATCATTCGCGACCAGCGCGGCCGCTTCCTCATCGGTGAGGTTCTCGGTGCCCTGCTGGGTGCGGAAATGGAACTTGACCCAGACCCGCTCGTTGGCGGCGTTGACCATCGAGAAGGTGTGGCTGCCGAAGCCGTGCATGTGACGGAAGCTCTTCGGAATGCCACGCTCGGACATGACAATCGTCACCTGGTGCAGCGCTTCCGGAAGTAACGACCAGAAATCCCAGTTGCTGTCGGCCGAGCGCAGCCCGGTGCGCGGGTCCCGCTTGATCGCGTGGTTGAGGTCCGGAAAGCGCAGCGGATCCCGGAAGAAGAACACCGGCGTGTTGTTGCCGACCATGTCCCAATTGCCTTCCTCGGTATAGAACTTGAGCGCGAACCCGCGAATGTCGCGCTCGGCGTCGGCGGCTCCGCGCTCGCCGGCGACTGTCGAGAAACGCGCGAACATCGGCGTCTGCTTGCCGACTTCCGAGAAGATCTTCGCCTTCGTGTAACGCGTGATGTCGTGCGTGACGGTGAAGGTGCCGTATGCGCCCCAGCCCTTGGCGTGCATGCGGCGCTCGGGGATCACCTCGCGATCGAAGTGAGCCATCTTCTCGATCAGCCAGACGTCCTGGAGCAGCGCCGGGCCGCGCGGGCCCGCGGTCATGATGTTCAGATTGTCCGCCACCGGCGCGCCGGTCGCGTGTGTCATGGGAGGTCGCGTGTCGCTCATCGATTTTCTTCCTTTCGTTGTGAATGGGCGCTGGCGTGCTCGATCAGAAGCCGAGGTCGGAGAGCCCCGGATGATCGTCAGGTCTACGGCCGAGCGGCCACAGGAGCTTCCGGTCGCTTCGCTGGATCGGATGTTCGTTGATGCTGGCGATGCGACGGCGCATCAGCCCATCGTTGTCGAATTCCCAATTCTCATTGCCGTAGGCCCGGAACCAGGTGCCGCTGTCGTCACGAAACTCGTAAGCGAAGCGCACGGCGATGCGATTGCCCGCGAAGGTCCACAGCTCCTTCACCAGCCGATAGTCGAGCTCCCGCGCCCATTTGCGCGTCAGAAACGCCTCGATCTCGGCGCGATCATTGATGAACTCGGCACGGTTACGCCATTGGCTGTCAGGGGTGTATGCAAGCGCTACCTTGGTCGGATCGCGGCCGTTCCAGACGTCTTCGGCGAGCCGGACCTTCTCGATAGCGGTTGCTTCGGTAAACGGGGGTAAGGGCGGACGCACGGATCATTTCTCCCGCGGGTTTCATTGCGTTGAACCTCGCGTATATTTCGCTCTGTGCATCGCTCCTGCGCAACGAAGGTGATCCTGCGTATCTGGCCAACGGCACGTCGTTTCATGCCAACCGCAGCTTTCGGCCTGGCGAAGTGCATCCGCGAGGCGAGTTGCTTTATAATGATCTCTTCACTTCGGCTGCTTTGCGCGAAAATGGATCCGGTCCGCGGAGCGCAACCGGACATCAGGCTGAGTCCGCCTTACGAAAACTTGCCCGGTACTGCGCTGGCGTTACGCCAAAACGAGCGGTGAACACGATCCGCATCCGGTCCGCCGAGCCGAAGCCGCAGTCATGTGCCACCGCCTTTAACGGCAGGTCGCTTCCCTCCAGCTTCATGCGCGCCGCATCGACACGCGCACGCTCGATGAATTCGTGCGGCGTCATTCCGGTCTCCTGGGCGAAGTGTCGTGCAAAATTCCGGGTGCTCATCCTCGCCGCTTCAGCAAGAGATACCAGCGTGTGGCGACCTCGGATGTTCGCCATCACGTGATCCTGGACCCGCGCGATCGGAGAACCCGGATCAGCAGGCGCGCTCAGATACGGACTGAACTGCGACTGTCCCCCTTGGCGCTGCGCAACCACGACCAGACGCTTGGCGACCTTGAGAGCGATTTCGGCGCTGTGCCGCTGCCCCACCAAGGCGAGCACCAGGTCAATTCCCGCCGTCACTCCCGCGGAGGTGATCAGGCGTCCATCACGGACGTAAATCAGATCGGGTTCTACCCTTGCCTGGGGAAATTTCGCCGCCAGCGTCTGTGCATCCTGCCAATGGGTGGTGACGCGCCGCCGATCGAGCAGACCAGCATGGCCGAGCAAGAACGCTCCAGTGCAGATCGACCCGTAAATACTTGAGCGCCATGGCGCTTCCTTGATCCATTCAATCAAACCTGGCTCTGGCGCCGCTCGGGGCAGCATCGGGCCACCCGCGACAAGGATGACATCGAAGCCTCCGTTGGCGTCCTCGAAAGTCATGTCGCCCAGCAAACGGATTCCGTTTGATGCACGCACAGGATTGCGGTCGGCGGCAACGAGAATGGTCCTATATCGGTCGGCCGGATCGAGAAAGGCGTTGGCCTCGGTAAACACGTCCACGGGCCCGGCCACGTCTAGTGCTTGGACGCCTTCGTGAATGACTATTGCAACCGTCTGGCTAGGCATCTCTGCACGCTTCCTCTCGAGATAATTCGGTCTGCACCCAAGAGACAGGCATGGTCAAGGTTCTTCGGTGGCTCTTGGGTGGAGGGACAGATCCCTTTCCGAACACCCCTCATCGTGTGTGGGTTGCATAGTCATGCAGTCCGCCTTGCTCCAATCAGGACGTTTGGCATGCGGAAGGCATGCGTTGCGGATCCGGCTCGGCTACGAAGAATCCGGGTTGCTGCGGGTTCCGGCGCCAAACACGATCGACCAAATGCACGGCAGTTGCGCCTCAGGCGCTGCGCACCTTCCGGGAAAACTGTCCGAAACTGCCGCGCGAGAAACACAAAGGCTCTCCCTCGCGATGCGCGGCCCGCAAAACCCTACAGATGATGATGGAATGGTCGCCCGCGTCATGAAGCGTCGAGCGGGCGCATTCGAAGCGCGCCAGCGTTCCCGGAATGATCGGCACGCCCTCCCGATTGCAATGCCACTCTAGCCCCTCGAAACCTGCGCCTCCCCGGGTGAACCGGACGCTCAGATCGTCCTGATCGACGCTCAGCACATGGATGGCGTAGTGATCCGCCGCGGTGAACAGATCATGGCGTGCCGAGCTCTTTGCTGGCGACCAGAGCACCAGCGGCGGATCCAGTGAGACTGAGGCAAAGCTGTTAACGGTCATGCCGGTCGGGCCATGCGGCCCCATCACGGTTACGACCGTGACGCCGGTTGTGAAACTGCCGAGCGCGTTACGGAAGCTGCGGGCATTGGCCGGTTCGGGGACAAACAGATGCTCGCTTCGCTGACCCATGTCGCCGGCAGCCGCCATCACGGCACCTCCTTTCCAATAGCCAGAGAATAGAGCTCGAACCAGGTCTGCCGGTCGATCTCGACCTTCTCCGCCTCCGAGATCCGGCTGATGCGTTCCAGATTTTTGGTGCCAAGCACAGGCAGGGCCCGGGCCGGATGGCGCAGCAGCCAGGCAATCGCGACAGCCGTCGCACTGACGCCCTGTTCGCCGCCGATCCGTTCCAGCACCGACACCAGCCCCTGATGCCGGCCAGAAAACAGCGCTCCGCCACCAAGCGGCGACCAAGCCATTGGTGGGATCATCCGCTCCTGCAGGAATGCCAGATCGCCATTAGTGAATGCCTCGGGCGCCAGCAGGCTCATCTCTATCTGGTTCGTGACCAGCGTCTCTCCCATGGAGGATTGAAGCAATGAGAAATCCCATGGCCTGAAATTCGACACGCCGACGCGCCTGACCTTGCCGGATTGCACCAGCGCGTCGAGCGCCGGGCCGGTTTCGTCCGGATCCATGAACGGGTCAGGACGGTGGATCAGCAGGAGGTCAATGCGGTCCGTCGCCATTTCCGTCAGCGACGTCTCGACGGATGCATTTATATGGGCTGCCGTCGTATCGTAATATTTGACGCGGGCTGATGAATGGCGGCCGACCGGCGCGACGATGCCGCATTTGGTGACGATTTCGACCCGGTCGCGCAGTGAAGGCGTAGCCTTGAGCACAGCGCCGAACACCCCTTCGGCCCTGTAGCCACCGTAGATATCGGCCTGGTCCATGGTCGTGATGCCCTGCTCGAGGCAGGCTTCCACCTTTGCTTGAACCTCGGCTGGAGTGGTATCCTTGCCATCAGCAAGCCGCCACATGCCATAGACGATGCGGCTGAAGCTGAGGCTGGAGGCGATTTCGATGCGTTCCATCAGCGGCGCTCCCCATTGCCAAGCGGCGTTGCCGGCGTCTGCGCCGGCACCCGGCCATAGACATGCGGCAGCGAGCAGGTCTTGAGCTGCGGCAATACTTTCGTACCGAAGTGCTCGGCCTCGTCGAGATGCGGATAGCCGGAAAAAATAAAGGCTCGGATACCCATTTTGCGATAGGCCTCCAGTTCCGCGAGGATCTGGTCGGTGGAGCCGACGAGGGCCGCGCCGCAACCAGAGCGGGCTCGTCCAATGCCGGTCCAGAGATGCGGCTCGACATAGCCATACTGATCCGCGAGCTCACGGGCACGGGCCTGATGCGCCACCCCGAGTGAGGTGCTGTCATGCGCGCGTTCGCGGATCAGCCTGCCATATTCATCATCAAGCCTGGAGACGAGATGCTCGGCGTATTCGCGCGCTTCCTTTTCCGTGTCGCGGACGATCATATGGACGCGCAGCCCGTAATCCAGCGTCCGGCCGTGGGCGGCCGCGCGCTCGTTGACCGCCCGCATGCGCCCGGCAAGTTCCTCCTTGGTTTCCGGCCACATCAGATAGACGTCGCATTGCGCGCCGCACAGTTCCAGTGCGTCCGGCGAATAGCCGCCGAAATAAAGAAGCGGCCCGCCATTTTGCTGATAAGGCCGCGCCGGATCAGTCGGCACACCCTTGAAGTGATAGACTTCACCTTCGAAGTCGATCGTCTCGCGGGTCCAGGCCTGGCGAAGAATTTCCACGACCTCGTGACTGCGCCGGTAGCGAAACGCGCTGTCGGCCTTTTCACCGGGGAAATCCGAACTGATGATGTTCAGCGTCAGGCGCCCCTTCAGCATGTGGTCGAGTGTCGCTACGGTGCGCGCCAGCATGATCGGCTGCATTTCGCCGCAGCGGACCGCCGCCAGGAAATTGATCCGGTCGGTCAGGGGCGCACAGCCGGCGACGAAGCTCAGCGTATCCTGGCCCACCTGGTAGGAAGACGGACAGAGAATGTTCCCGAAACCGAGGGATTCGGCCTTTTTCACAATCGCTGAGCAATGCTCGAAGCTCGAACGCAGGGAACCGTCCGGCACCCCGAGATAGGCATAATCGTCAGAGCAAAGCGCTGAAAACCAGGACACTTCCGCAGCATCGAGATCGGCGGATGTGACTGGGACGACGGTCATGAACGTTCACCTTCCGAGTGCATTTTTTTCTTTGCGTAACATCGGCATTGATATAAATCAATAGTGTATCAATTTTTTGCTCGCGGCCAATAAGACTGAAAAATGTATAGCAATCAATCACCTGCAAGCCTGCCGGTCTATCTCCAGGTCGTGGAGCTATTGGTCCGGGACATCGCGGCCAACCGCCTGATCGACGGTGAAAAGCTGCCGCCGGAGCGCGAGATGGCCGCCGAAATGGGTATCGCCGTCGGCACATTGCGCAAGGCGCTGGCGGAATTGCAGAACCGTGGGCTACTGGAGCGCGTGCATGGGTCCGGCAACTACATCCGTGCGGTCAGCGATCCGCAGAGCGTCTATGCGATGTTCAGGCTGGAACTCATCGGCGGCGGCGGTCTGCCCACCGCGGAAATTCTGGATATCAGGCGGCTGGCCAAGCCTGCCGACCTGCCGGATTTCGGCAGGTCGGCGGAGGCACACCGCATCCGCCGCATCCGCCGGCTGTCCGGCAAGCCGGCGGCGCTTGAGGAAATCTGGCTGGATGCAAGCTATGTCGAGGCGATCGACATGGCTGACCTCTCGGAATCCCTCTACCTCTATTATCGCAAAAAGCTCGGATTGTGGATCGTCCGGGCGGAGGACCAGGTGGGGCTGGGCAACGTCCCTAAGTGGACGCCGCCGATCTTTGGCCAGCCTGCCGATGCGCCGGTGCCACTCATCACCCGTGTGAGCCAGGCACGGGACGGCGTCCGCGCCGAAGTCTCGCGCACCTGGTTCGACCCCGAAATCGCCCGCTATGTGGCGCGCCTCAAATAGGAAAAGATATGGCACGGCTGAATTACGGCATTATTGGCTGCGGAATGATGGGTCAGGAGCACCTGCGCAATATCACCCTTCTGCAAGATGCCGCCGTCGCGGCAATCTTCGAACCCCATCCCGTAATGCGCAAGGCAGCCGCCGTAGCCGCGCCAGGCGCCGTCATGGCCGGCTCGATTGCGCAACTGCTGGCAGTGGAGGCCGTGAACTGCCTGCTGATCGCCAGCCCGAATTATCTTCACCTTAGACAACTGGAGGAAATCGCCGCAATCCGCCCCCTGCCGGTTCTGGTGGAAAAGCCGCTGTTCACCGCCCCCGAAGACGCCCCGCGGCTGGCGGCGCTCAGGGCCAGCTATCCCGCTTCCATCTGGGTGGCAATGGAGTACCGCTACATGCCGCCCGTGGCGCGCATGATCGAGGAAGCGGAAGCGGCGACCGGCGGCATCCGCATGCTGACGATCCGCGAGCACCGCTTCCCGTTCCTGCAAAAGGTCGGCGACTGGAACCGCTTCAACCGCAACACCGGCGGCACGCTGGTCGAGAAATGCTGCCATTTCTTTGATCTGATGCGCCATATCCTGCGATCGGACCCGGTGCGCATCATGGCGTCGGGCGGACAGTCCGTAAATCATCTCGACGAGGTCTACGACGGTGAACGTTCCGACATATGGGACAACGCCTATGTCATCGTCGATTTTGCTTCCGGCGCACGAGCCATGCTGGAGCTTTGCATGTTCGCCGAGGGCTCGCGCTACCAGGAGGAAATCTCGGCAATCGGCCCGACCGGCAAGATTGAATGCCACGTGCCGGGCCCGGGCCGGTTTTGGCCAGCACATCTCGGTGAGCCGCCGGTCGCCCAGGTCATCGTTTCACCGCGCGCTCCCCAGGGGCCGAAGACGGTCGAGATACCGGTCGATCCGCAATTGCTTGCCGCCGGTGATCACAATGGCTCGACCTTCTATCAGCACCAGCGCTTTCAGCGAGCGGTCGTGAGCGGAGATCCGATCGAAGTCACTTTGGAGGACGGCTGGTGGGCCGTTGTCATGGGGCTCGCCGCGCAGGAATCCGCTGCGACCGGCAAGGCGGTCGATCTCTCCTCCATCCATTACAGGGTGCTCTGATGATCGGGCGGCGGCGCTTCTGTTCCGGCGGGTTCAGACGCGCAAGCACCCGGCCCGCCGCGTCAGGCTGCCGCCGTGGACTGGCGCTCGACAATGTGACAGGCAAGCTCGATGCGGCGCGCCGGAGCGGCATGGCTGTTGACTTCGTCAAGCAGAAGATCGAGCGCCGTGGCGCCGATATCGCGCATCGGAATGTGTATCGAACTAAGCGGTGGATCGTAAAAAGCCGCCTGTGGCAGGTCGTCCATGCCCATCACCGAGACATCCTGCGGCACTCTGTAGCCCGCTTTCTGCAGCCCCAGCATCGCACCGGCGGCAAGACTTTCGCCGGCCGTCAGCACAGCGGAAAAATCGAGACCGCGCTCGGCAATGCGCCCGCCGATGGCGTCGGCCGCAAGCTCTGGCAGCCAGTCCTGCACCTCCACGACCAGATCCCTGAAGTCTTTGGCGCCATGGGCCAGCATGGCGTCCTGCCAGCCTTCGAAACGCCGCTCAATGGTGCGCCGTCCGCGACGCATGAGGAACAGGATGCGCTCGTGGCCGAGGCGCTGCAGGTATTCCGTTCCCATGCGCGCGGCGGAGCGGTTGCAGGGCGTGACGCTCGAAAGCCGCATCAATGGATCATCACCGTTGACCAGGACGACCGGCTTGCCGAAATCGCGGGTCAGGGCCAGCACCTCCTCGTCATCGAGGGTCAGGAACAGGAAGCCGGCGACGCTTTCATCGTCGAGCGCTCGCTGCAGAGCACCGATCCCTTGCGCGTCGCTCGAGACAGGTTGTGTAACGATCTCCACGCCAAGTGTTTCAGCCCGCTGGTACAGCCCCTCCAGAACCTGCGCGGTGAACTGGTTACGCACATAGTCGATCATCGCGACGCTGCTGGCCGCCAGGATCACCTTTTTACCAGCAATGGAGGACGGAACGGCGTAGTTGAGCGCCTTCGCCATCTCGATGACCTGGGTGCGGATTTCCGGCCGGACGCCTTTCTCGCCCGCAAGCGCGCGCGACGCCGTGCTGAGCGAAACCCCGCAGCGCGCCGCGATATCATCCAGCCTGACCTTGCGGCTGGGTTTCCCACGCTTGCCGGCAGTGTCCATGGCGTCTGTCCCCAAGAAGTGATACACCACAAACTGCAAAAAATTTTCAGATTGCGCAATAGATTTTCGTGTGTCACCAATTTCAAAAAGCTGCCGGACAATGCACTGCTGGCATCGACGGCTGGAATTGGGAGGATATGCGGGATGCTGCCAGACAGCCGCGCTTTGCGTGAACGCTTGAAACTGCTCGTCGCGGGTATGACGAGCCTGCGTCATGATGGGCAATATCACGAGCCCAATCTGGACGGCACGCCTGGCGATTACATCAGCTTCAATTCATGGGAATGGCCTCAGGGTATCGGCCTTTACGGTCTTGTCCGGCTCTCGCAAGAGACGAATGACAAAGCCCTGAAAACGCTGGTGGAGAACTGGTATGCCAACCGCATTGCCGAGGGCTTGCCGGTGCTCAACATCAACACCACGGCACCAATGCTCGCCCTTTCTCTCCTGTGGCGCGAGACCCGCAATCCACGTTGGGCCAAAATCATGGACGACTGGGCTGACCGGATCCTGACGGAAATGCCCCGCACGCCGGAAGGCGGTCTGCCGCACATCGTTTCGGACAAGATCAACGATAGCGAATTGTGGGACGATACACTGGTAATGGTCGGGCTGTTCCTCGCCTCCTACGGCCAGGCCAGTGGCCGCCGGGAGCTCGTCGACGAAGCCTGCCGTCAATTCCTCCTGCACACACGCTATCTCGCCGATCCGAAATCCGGCCTCTGGTTCCATGGCTGGACGTTCGACGGCCGGCATAATTTCGCCCGGGCGCTCTGGGGCAGAGGCAATTGCTGGATCACTCTCGGCATCCTCGACCTGATCGAACTTGCCGATATTCCCACACCGATCCGCACATTCCTGCTTGGCGTCCTGGAAACGCAGATCGAGGCACTGCTGAAGCTCCAGGCCCCGTCAGGCGCCTGGCATACATTGCTCGACGACCCCTTCTCTTACGAGGAAATCTCGGCGACCGCCGGTTTCGGCTATGGACTCCTGAAGGCGGCCCGGCTTGGGCTTGGCCCGACGGGTTGTCTTGAGGCGGGTTTGCGCGCACTCAACGTGGTGCTCGCCAATATCGGTGAAACAGGTACCGTATCGAATGTGTCCTATGGCACGCGGATGGGGCACGACCTGCAGTTCTATAAGGATATCCCGATCCAGCCGACCGGCTATGGTCAGGCGCTGGCGATCCTCTGCCTGACCGAAGGCCTCAGACACAGCGGCATCACCGCGGAGGTGGCGGCATGACCATGCGTATCCTTTACGGCGTCTCGCCCGACGACATCCCCTCCTTCGATACCAGCCGGCTGAGGGCGGAGTTCCTGGTCGAGGGGCTTTTCGCGCCCGGCCGGATCGAATTCGCCTACACCCATGTCGACCGCATGGTCGTCGGTGCCGCCTGCCCTGCGGAAACGCCGCTCAGCTTCGGCGACGGCTCGGATGTCGGCACACCGTTCTTCTTCACCGCCCGCGAGATGGGCATCGCCAATCTCGGAAATGCCGGAAGGATCACCGTCGATGGCCAGGATTTCGCCCTCGGCAACCGTGATATCCTCTATATCGGCCGAGGGGCGGAACAGATCACGCTCGCAAGCGACGACCCGGCCAAACCGGCCCGCTTCTACATGAACTCCGTGCCGGCCGGCCGCGATATCCCGCACCGCCTGATCACCAGGGACGACGCCAAGCCGCTCGATCTGGGTGAGGACAGCCGGTCGAACAAGCGGCGCTTGCGGATGTACATTCATCCGGAGGTTGCTCCCTCATGCCTTCTCTTGATGGGGATCACCGATCTCGCTCCGGGCAGCGTCTGGAACACCATGCCTCCGCATCTGCATGAACGGCGCATGGAGGCCTATTGCTATTTCGATCTCGCGGATGCCGACCGGGTGATCCATCTGATGGGCCGGCCGGACGAAACCCGTAATCTCATCGCGGCCAATGGAGACGTGGTGCTCTCTCCCGCGTGGTCGATCCATATGGGCGCCGGCACCGGGCCATATGCCTTCGTCTGGGGCATGACTGGCGAAAATCAGGCCTATACCGACGTTGATCCCGTTCCCGTGGCGGATTTGAAATGAATATGGCTGTTATCTCTGCTGCTAATATCGATTATCTCCGCCGCCCACTCGGTGAAGGCTTGCCACTGACGTATTGGCAACTCGGCGCGACGGCCGAGGCGCGCTATGACGTGCCGGACCAGCCCATGAAGGGGGAGATGGATCCCTTCTTCTTCCTGACCAAGCACAAGAACTTCATTCCGCACGAATATCCCTGCCGCACCGATTTTGCTGCCGAACGGCGGGGCAAGCACCCACATGTTGCGGGCACATTCAGCCTGTCGCGTTTCTGGCTGCCTTTCGGGTCACCGCGCGTCGATCTCTCCGGCTTCTGGTTCCGCCCGACAGTGATCGGCACCTGGGCGCGGACCATGATCACCGCCAAGGAGACCGGTTCCGCGATATTGAGGCTCGGCACCTGCGGGGGAGCGGTTCTGTTCGTCAACGGAACTGAAATCGGCTGGATGGCCGATTACATCCGCAATCTGGAAGCCAAAAAGGAGTTTTCGGTCGAGTTGCAGGCCGGTGAAAACGAAATCGAGATTTTTTTCGACGATCTCGCCGAACGCGACGCCCGCTACTTCTTCCAGCTCGATTATGTATCCGGCCCGGAAGCGGAGCAGGCGCTGCCGGTGCCCATTCGGGCCACAGTGGCGGCGGAGATCGAAGCCGCGCTCGACAAGATGCATTTCGAACGACCGGTCTACCGGTCGGGCGAGGTGGCGCTTGTAACGCCCGCCGCACTCTCCCTCGATGCCAGGGCAGAGGTGACGATCGCCGGCGATTTCATGTCGCGTGAAGAGCCGATGAAGATCCTGCGCCACCTGCAGGCGGGCAAAACCCGCATCGTGGTAGGCGAAACGGACGCGCTGCCCTCCGACTTCCGGCATTTCCATGCCGATCTCTCGGTCGGCGGCTTCACCGCGTCGCGCGTCTTTGGCGTCGAAATCTGCCATGCCGAGCGGCAGGGCAAAGCGCCCGCCAATATTGCCGACCGGATCCGCGAAGCGCTGGACGAGATTTCGGTCTATGGCGAACCGGATAATGTGACGGCGCTCGCCCGCCTCGGCACCGGCCGCTTCGGGCCGGAAACGGACCGGATGATCGCCGATACGCTGCCGACGATCATGGATTGCCACGACTGCGCCGACTTCGCGCTGGTGCCGCTTTTATGGTGCCGGATCGTTTACGAGCCCGATATCGCGCAGGAGGTGGTCGCTGAGATCGATGAGGCAATCCTGTCCTACCGCTATTGGATGGACGAACCGGGGAACGACGTTCAGTGGTATTTTTCCGAAAACCATGCGCTCCTCTTCCACACTGCCGCCTATCTCGCCGGCGCGCTTCTGCCCGAGGCGCGGTTCAAGCGATCGGGGCGGCTCGGCCGCGAGCAATCCGCCGTAGGCCTATCACGCATTCGCGCCTGGCTCGACCATTTCGAGAAGTGGGAGATGGCCGAATTCAATTCCGCGCCATATTTTCCCATCGACCTCAAGGGATTGGCGGCCCTCTTCGCACTTGCGCCGGACGCCGATATCCGCGAACGCGCCCGCAACGCCATCCGCCGGCTCGTCACGATCGTTGCCCGCTCCGCCCACCACGGAATTCTGACCGGGGCGCAGGGGCGTTCCTATGAACACACATTGCGGGCTGCGGGCTCGCTGGAGCTGTCCGGCATTGCCCGCCTCATCTGGGGCACCGGCAATTACGGCAGACGGGTCCATGCGTTGCCACAGCTGGCGCTGTGCCTCCGCGATCGCGGACTGCATATCCCGCCAGAACTCGCCGCGGTTGCCGACTGGCAGATGGACCAGGCGCAGGAGTGGTGTTTCGCCCAGGGGCAGGACCGGATGGCGCGCCTCTACCATTACAAGACGCAAGCCTATTCGATCGGGACAGCCGCACGCTACCGCTGGAATGAATGGGGTTATCAGGAAACGGTCCTGCATATCCGGCTCGGCGACAATCCCGATGCGCAGCTCTGGATCAACCATCCCGGCGAGACGATCCATTCAGGCTATGGGCGTCCGTCCTACTGGGGCGGATCAGGCAGTCTGCCGCGCCTTTGGCACTATCGCGCTCTCGCGGTGATGATCTTCGAGTGCGCTCCGGAACAGCCAAGCTTCACCCATGCCTGGTTCCCAAGGCAGGTCTTTGATGCATCGACGGTGTCCGGCGATACCGCAGTGGCGCGCTCAGGAAACGGCCTGGTGCTGCTGAAAGGCAGCGCGCCCTTCGAACTGGTCGGCGAGGGGCCGACTGCTGGTAATGAGATCAGGCTGCCGGGACGTAAGGCCACTTGGATCATCCGGCTGGGCGATGCCGGGCACGATGGGGCGGAAGAAGCGTTTGCCAGCCGTTTCGCGGGCCTCCTGCTTTCGCCGACTGAAAACGGTAGCTTGGTCATCAACGACCCGGACTATGGTCCGGTCACCTTCCACGCAGATGGCCGCATCGCGGCCGAGGGCAGAGTAATGGACCCCGCCGAATGGAGCGTTGAAGGCATCGTGAAGTCCCTTCCCACGGGCCCGATCGGCTCGGGGTGAGTGACGAATTAGACGGTGGTCCGGGAGGAGGGGCGCCGTCAGATACATCTTGCGGGTTGACCGTTCATCGAAGGAGGAGACGATGATGAATAGCAAGGCAATTCTCGCAGCAGCCGCTTTGGCGCTGTTTTCGACGACAGCGGCATGGGCTGGCGATGTCCGCATCATGTGGTATTCGGACGGCGTCGAAGGAGAGGTCTTCAAGGACCTCATCAAGAGGTTCGAGAAGGAAAATCCGGATATTCGCGTCACCGTCGATGAAGTGGCCTATTCG
Organism: Mesorhizobium sp. RMAD-H1; assembly: GCF_014191375.1. GTDB lineage: Bacteria > Pseudomonadota > Alphaproteobacteria > Rhizobiales > Rhizobiaceae > Paramesorhizobium. The sequence continues at coordinate 306,287 of NZ_JACHWN010000007.1, read as the reverse complement.
ACCATCAAGGAGCAGCTGCCGGTTCAACTCGCGGCCGGCCACGGCCCGGATATCGCGCGCGTCACTAATTTGAAGTCGCTCTCGCATTACTGGCTCGACCTGACGCCCCATCTGAAGGATGTCGATTTCTGGAAGAAGAATTATGGCGACCAGCTTGACTGGATGCGCCCCGACGGCTCCGACATCATTCCGGGCTTTATGACACAGATCACACTGACCGGCGGTTTTGCCAACAAGACGCTGTTCGAGCAGGCTGGCGTACCGCTTCCGGGTGAAGGCGCGACCTGGCAGGACTGGGTCATGGCCGCCAAGAAAGTGGCTGACAGCCAGCAGATCCCCTACCCGTTCGCGATCGACCGTTCCGGTCACCGCATCACCGGTCCGGCGATCTCCTATGGCGCCAATTATATCGGCACGGACGGCAAGCCGGCGCCGCTCGACGACGGCGCCAAGAAGTTCATCTCGGATCTGGTCGGCTGGACGAAGGACGGGGTCGCCGAGAAGGACGTCTGGGTTTCTGCCGCCGGCACCACCTATCGTCCGGCAGCCGATGATTTCATCAACGCACAGGTGGCATTCTACTATGCCGGCTCCTGGCAGATCCCGAATTTCATGACCAAGATCGGCGATGCGTTCGACTGGGTCGCGACCGGCAGCCCATGCGGTCCCACCGCCTGCACTGGCATGCCCGGCGGTGCGGGTTTCGTCGCCATAAAGACTACCAAAAACCCGAAGGACGTGGCCAGGGTGATGGATTACCTCGCCTCAACGCCCGTCGTCAAGGAATTCTCCGAACGCACACTGTTCCTGCCGGCGAACAAGGAAGTCCTTGCCGGCGATCTCGATTTCAAGACCGACAACCAACTGGCCAAGGCGGCGCTCAACACCTTTGTCAAGGCTACTTCGACAACGGCGCCCGCGGCCCAGAAGCTCCCCGGCTGGAAGTGGTCCGACACCTATTATGGCGCGCTCGTCAGCCGCATCAGCCAGGTCATGGCCGGCGAACTCACTCTTGACGAGGCCTATAAACGCATCGACCAGGATATCGCCGACAGGGTCAGGGAAGCCCAATAAGCCGCTTGACGCTTAAGCCGGCGCGCTCGCGCGCCGGTCATCGGAGATGGTGTGAATGGCTGATAATCGAAAAGGCATCCGAAGCGCCGCCGGCTCACTGGTCCTGGCCGTCGTCGGCCGGGTCATGGGCGTTATCGATATCCCCCTCAGGGCGCTGCAGAAGGTTGCGGGACGCACGGGCATGGCCGCGTTCTTTCTGCTGCCCAATATGGCCGTCTTCACGATTTTCGTGCTGATCCCCTTCGTTATCAACTTCGTCTACTCGATGACGGGCGGAGCGCAGATATTTCTTGATCAGCGGCAATATGTCGGCCTGGATCAGTATCGCCAGATATTCTCCTGCACCAATTATCTCGATCCAAACAGCTGCATGCAGGACGGCTTCTGGATTGCGGCTGGCAACACGGCATGGTTCGTCGTCATCCAGGTGGCGCTGATGATATTGGTCTCGCTCATCACCGCCATCATCCTCAATCGCGAGATTGTCGGCCGCAGTTTCTGGCGCGCCGTTTTCTTTTTCCCGGTTCTCCTGTCGCCCGTCGTCGTTGGTCTCATCTGGCGCTGGATCCTGGACCGCCAAGGCCTTTTGAATTTCATCCTCTATGAAACCTTCGGCAGCGAGCCGTTCAACTGGCTGACCGACCGCACCACCGCCTTCGCAGCAGCGATAGGCGTTTCCGTCTGGGCGCATATGGGTTTCTACACGCTGATCCTGCTGGCCGGACTGCAGGCGATCCCAAAAGATCTCTACGAGGCCGCGCAAATGGACGGCACCTCACGTTCCCGCGTCTTCTGGCGGATCACGCTGCCGCTGCTGATGCCGAACCTTGTCGTGGTTCTGGTGCTGGCGCTGATCCGCGCGGTGCAGGTCTTCGACGAAGTCTTCGTCCTGACCCATGGCGGACCGGGCACCAGCACCATGTATCTGATCCAGTACATCTATGAGACGGGCTTTGCCTCCGAACTCAGGAATCCTGGACTTGCCGCGGCTGCATCCATCCTGATGGGAGCCGTGCTGGTGGTGCTCACCCTCATGCAGATGGCGGCCTCCCGCCGCAACGAGAAGAAGGGAGAACGCTGATGTCGACAGTCTGGCAATTCATCACCCGCCGGCGGGGCGGCGAGCGCTGGCACTGGACCGATGTTGTTACCTGGACATGGCTGATCGGCGGGCTGATCATCATGTTCGGCCCGGCCGTCTGGCTGACCCTCTCCTCCTTCAAATCACCAGCCGCCCTTTCCAAATTCCCGCCGACGATCCTCCCTTATGTGACACAGGAAGTCCGCGTCGAAGGCTTTGACAAGCCATTGCCGCTCTATGAGGTGAAACTGCCGGATGGAACCACCGCCAGGCTGGCCGAAAAACGGCGTATCGGCGTCATCGCCCAGATGGTCGATCCCAAGGACCCGGGAACAGTCCACAAGATCAACATCAACGACCGCAAACCCGTGGACATGGTGGAATTCGCCACGTCCAACTATACGGAACCTTTCCTGCAGTTCGATTTCCTGCGCTATCTCTGGAATTCGGTCTTCGTCACCGTGACGGCGACCATCATCACACTGGTGATCAATTCGATGGCCGCCTTCGCGCTGTCGAAATACAAGTTCCGCGGACAGAATCTGATCCTGATCATCATCGTTGGAACGTTGATGGTGCCGCTCGGCGTCATCATGGTGCCGCTTTATTCGGTCGTCTCCGCCCTCGGGCTTTTCAACAATCTCTGGGGCGTCATTCTCCCGACGGTCGCAACGCCGACCGGGGTGTTCCTGCTGCGCCAATATATGCTCACCATTCCCGACGAACTGATCGATGCCGCCCGCATGGACAAGGCATCGGAATGGCAGATCTATTGGCGCATCGTCCTGCCGCTCGCCGCCCCCGCCTTGGCGGTCCTGGCGATCTTCTCGGTCGTCTGGCGCTGGAACGACTTCCTCTGGCCCCTGATCGTGCTCAGCCGCTCCTCTCTCTACACCCTGCAGGTCGGGCTCAACGTCTATGCCGGCCAGCTTAACGTCCAGTGGCAGTACATTCTGGCAATGACGGTCGTCACCATGATCCCTGTCATTCTCGTTTTCGTGTTTCTGCAGAAATTCATCGCCCGCGGCATCGCCACGTCGGGTCTGAAATAAGGAGTGCGCATGGGCCGGATCACACTGGAAAAGGTCACCAAATCCTTTGGTGCGGTCAAGATACTACACGGCATCGACCTCGACATCAGGGACGGCGAGTTCATCGTCTTCGTTGGCCCGTCCGGCTGCGGGAAATCGACCCTGTTGCGCCAGATCGCCGGGCTCGACAAACCAACGAGCGGCGACATTCATATCGACGGCAACCATGTCAACGATGTGCCGGCAGCCGACCGTGGCCTTGCCATGGTTTTCCAGTCCTACGCCCTCTATCCGCATATGAGCGTTCGGCAGAACCTTGCCTTCGGGCTGGAGAACGCCCGCATGCCGAAGGCCGAAATCGAAAGCCGCATCGCCGAAGCGGCCCGCATGCTGGAAATCGGCGACTATCTTGACCGCCGGCCGGGCCAGCTCTCCGGTGGCCAGCGCCAGCGCGTCGCGATCGGGCGGGCGATCGTGCGCAACCCGACCGCCTTTCTTCTGGATGAACCTTTGTCGAACCTCGATGCGGAGTTACGCATCTCCATGCGCGCCGAGCTTTCGGCCCTGCATAAGCGTCTACGGACGACGATGATTTATGTCACACACGACCAGACCGAGGCGATGACGCTCGCAAATCGCATCGTCGTCCTGCGCAACGGGCGGATCGAACAGGTGGGAACCCCGCTTGAACTCTACAATACCCCGGCCAACCGGTTCGTCGCCGGCTTCATCGGTGCACCGAGCATGAATTTCCTGTCGGGCAGCATCGTCGGCGTGGGTTCAGAAGGGACGACCGTAACCGTTCTGGGTGAAGAAACGCTGACCGTTGCCCATAAAGCCCAGAGCGGTGCGGTCGGACAGGCAATTACCGTCGGGATCCGTCCGCATCACATCCGTCTGGCCGGACCGGGGGAGCAGTGCATCAGCACGAAAGTCGATCTGGTCGAGGGACTTGGCTCGGAAACCGTCGTCCACGCCCATGCGTCGGGCGGCGAACGGCTCCTGGCGGTACTTGCCGGGCAGCATGCCCTTGCATCCGGCGAGGCGATCCGGCTGACATTTGATGCCAAAGATCTTCATCTTTTCGATGAAGCCGGATCGCGCCTTTAGAGCCAATCGGCATTCGGCCGTCGGGGAGCGCGGCATCGTTTCCCGGTCGTCCCTGGTCGCCCTCCAAACGGGCCGCCCGGCAGGCAGCAACCACATTCACGGCATCGTGTTGGAAGTATGCCTTGCTGGCAGAACTGCACCTGCCTACCTCCCTTGTGGGAGGCATCTTCCAACCACCCGGTGAGAGCTCCTGCCCTGTGACACTGAGCGGTGGAAACCCGTATCGGGTTTCTGCGCGCGGCGCCACGCACCCAACAAGCCAAGGGAGCGTGCAATGACCCATATATCTTCGATTTCTGCCACCAGATTCTCGTCATGCTGCCAACCATCGGGCAAACCGGGCTCGATGCGAACAGCGTTGGCCCGAATTCCATCCGCTCATTGCTGATATTGGGAGGGAATGATGGTGATTTTCTCCGAATTGAAAACGCTCACGTCATCACAGCGGAAAGTGGTGATCGCCAGCTTCCTCGGCTGGATGCTGGATGCATTCGATTTCTTTATCCTCGTTTTCGTGCTGAAGGACATCGCCCAGGAATTTGGCACGAATGTCGAGGCTGTGACGGTGGCCATCCTGCTCACGCTCGCCATGCGCCCTGTGGGAGCGCTGCTCTTCGGGCTCGCCGCCGACCGCTTCGGCCGAAGACCGGTCCTGATGATTAATGTACTGCTTTATTCGCTTCTGGAATTCGCATCGGGTTTTGCTCCCTCACTCATGGTCCTTATCGCTCTGCGTGCTCTCTACGGTATTGCGATGGGCGGGGAATGGGGTGTCGGTGCTTCACTCACCATGGAGACCATTCCCGAGAAAGCGCGCGGCATTGTTTCCGGCGTGCTCCAGGCCGGCTACCCCGCCGGCTATCTCCTCGCCTCGATCGTCTTCTTTGCGCTCTATCCCCTGATCGGATGGCGCGGGATGTTCATGGTCGGCGCCGTGCCAGCCCTGCTCGTCCTTTATATCCGCAGCCACGTCAGTGAATCGCCGGCGTTCCTCGAGCGTACACACGCGAAAGCGGATGGTGGGATCATTGCGGCCATTCGCGGCAATATCCGGCTGTTCATATGGGCAGTGGTGCTGATGACGGCCTTCAACTTCTTCAGCCATGGGACGCAGGACATCTACCCCACGTTCCTCGAGACGCAGCGAGGGCTTTCCAGCCATGCCGTCGGGGCAATTGCCGTCGTCTATAATATCGGCGCCATTATCGGGGGCCTGACATTCGGTTCTCTTTCGCAACGCCTGGGCCGTCGCCGTGCTATTGTCATCGCCGCACTCCTGGCGCTTCCGCTGGTCCCTCTCTGGGCTTATGCAACGAGCCCATACCTGCTGGCGGCGGGCGCATTCTTCATGCAGTTCGCCGTCCAGGGTGCGTGGGGCGTAGTACCGGTACACCTCAATGAACTGTCCCCGGAAGCCGTACGCGGCACGTTCCCGGGCCTTACCTACCAGCTCGGCAATCTCCTTGCCTCGGCCAACGCCACGATGCAGGCGGGTATCGCCATGCATTATGGCGGCGACTATGCCTTAGCCCTTGCCAGCGTCGTCGCAGTGGTGGCGCTTGCCGTAGCCCTGCTGGCGGGCTTCGGTCCGGAAGCGAAGGGAATTCGCTTCGGAACATCACCGGGCCGGGATACCGGGACGCTGCTTCGTGCAGGCCTTTTGCGTGGAGAAAAATAAAAGTCCGGAAATCCGACAGGGCCGATCATCCCTGTCTATCTGCGCTGCTCGTTGCCTCCTGGATAGGAATTACAAGGAGCCTCGCTCAGAACAGATGCCGCTCACAGCATATCCAGCGGCACCTTGCGCCGGGGAGCCGGAAACGCCCGGTCGAGGCTTAAAAGTTGCTCCGCCGAGAGCCTGAGATCGGCAGCCTGCCGGTTTTCGCGTAGGTGCACGGGATCGCTCGATTTCGGAATTGCGATGACGCCCTCATGGCTCAGCACCCAGGCGAGCGCCACGCTGGCGGGCGTGCTGACGCATTCCCTTGCGATCTCCGCCAGCACCTGGTTCCCCAGCAATCTTCCCTGCTCGATCGGTGAATAGGCCATGATCGGAATATCCCGCTCCCGACACCATGGCATCAGATCAAACTCCGGTCCACGGCGGGTAAGGTTGTAGAGTATCTGGTTGGTGGCGATCTGTTGGCCGTCAACGACATGGGCGAGTTCACCCATGTCATCGATATCGAAATTGCTGACGCCCCAGTTCCGGATCTTTCCCGCCTGCCTGAGGCCTTCAAAGGCGGCGATGGTCTCCTCCAGGGGATAACCACCGCGCCAATGAAGCAGATAGAGATCGATGGTTTCGCATTTCATGCGCCTGAGGCTGTTTTCGCAGGCCTGGATCGTCCCCCGCCGTGACGCATTCGACGGCAGCACCTTGCTGACCAGGAACACCGCGTCACGCCGTCCCATGATCGCTTCGCCGACGGCCGTCTCTGCCCTGCCATCGGCATACATCTCGGCCGTGTCGATCAGCGTCATGCCGAGATCGATGCCAAGCCGCAACGCGGCGGCCTCCTCACCAAACCGATACTTGTCCTCGCCCATGAACCAGGTCCCCTGCCCTAGGACAGGTATCATTTCTCCGGAAGGCAAAGACGTCACAGGAATATCGGCTGACATGGTCGGTTCGATCGATCTCGTTTCTCAATGCTCAGTTATGCGCCTTCGCAACAGTATTCTCGATACCAATCTTTTTGATCCACTCGAAGTCGTTTTCCATATTCCCGCCAGCCAGAAGGAGGTCGACCCGGGGTCCGTGATGCGGCACGAGATCTCTATCTGCACCCGCTTTCTCGAAACTACCCGCCCGTGAAACGCTCAGGGCTGAGGGGATGGACCATGGCTTTCTTCCAACACCGGTCACGCGAATTCTCCGCCGACAAGGAAAATGCGAAACATCACCCAGAACTGCACCGCGCATTCCATCGCCCGCAGTGATTGGGGAGATTAAAAGTGGCCGCATTTGTCGCTTCACCTGCCAGGGCCTGGAAGTATGCAGCCATCAGGCGGCTCGTGCGCGCTTCAGGAGAGCTTTGAGGTCCCCGGCGGGATCGGCCAAAGCCGTAGGGTCGGGGCTAACCCCCGCTGCGATCAACATCTCGGCCAACTTGATGTCCTTGGCCGAGCCATTGCCAATGCCAAGGCCGGCGGCAGCGACGAGACGGCCTTCATCCAGGTAGAATTCCAGTTCGCCTTGGTCGAGCACACGCACCACGCTCTGATGTCCAGGCCGCGGCAGGCCTACCACCTGCAGCCCGAGATCATACTGATCCGACCAGAACCAGGGGGTAGCAGTGAACGCCTCCTTGCCGCCTACCATGTTGCGGGCAGCTGTCTCCGCCTGACTGCGGGCATTTCGCCAGCTTTCAAACCGGATGTGTCCGCCACCTGGTTGAGCCACCGCAGCGCAATCACCCGCCGCAAAGATATTCGGTTCGCTGGTACGCAGGTAACTGTCGGTCAGAATGCCGTTTCCTACCGCGAGCCCCGCTGCCTCTGCAAGCGCAACATCCGCCTCAACGCCGATGGCGGCAACGACAATATCGGCCGGCACTGAGCTACCATCAGCAAGAACAACCGAATTGTCGGTGATTTCGGCGACACCCTGGCCGAGATGGAACACAACGTCTTCATCCTGGTGTCTGGCAAGGAGCTTTGCGGCAAAGCGTGGCGGAACGGCGCGGCCGAGCGGCATTGACGCAGCTTCGATGACACTGACCGCATTGTCCTTGCCGCGCAGCACTGCTGCCAGCTCCATTCCAATCAGACCGCCGCCGATAATCACAAATTTTTTGCCACCTTCACCACGAGAGAATATCCCCGCCGCATCCGCATAGGTGCGGAAGTTGAGTGCGTGTCCCGCCCCCCGGCATGTCAGCCGTATCGGACGGGCACCGGTGGTGAGGAGGAGTCTGTCATAGGTAAGCGTCCGACCATCGCTTATACTGACGGATTGTGCCCGTGCATCCAGCCCCAAAGCCAAAAGCCCCTGAAGATAGTCGATTCCGGCGGCATCCAACGCTTCAGCGCTGCAGATCGGCTTCATGTGCACCGTATCATTCAATGGCTTCGAGAGCGGCGGACGCTCGTATGGCAAATGCGGCTCCATGCCGACCAACGTGATGCCGCCGGAAAACCCTAATTCTCGCAGGGTGAAGGCCGCACGCGTCCCCGCTTCCCCGGCGCCGACAATGACGATGCCATCCATAGATTGCTCCATAAAAAGTGGCCGGTGTAGGGAGGAGAAGACGCGCCGGCCGAGGAGGATCAGTGCTGGTGAGCGTAGTTGTCCATGTTCTCGGGCGTAACCACTTCGAACGGCACCGTGACCTGCTTATCCACGCTCTTGCCCCGGGCAAGCGCGACGGCGGCATCCAGCGCACTGGCCGATTGCTGTTTGGTGGTGTCGGTCTGCGCATCTTCAAACTGAAGATCGAGTCCTTTTGGTTCGGATGCTCTCACACTGAGTCCCTCGCGCAGTAATGTTTGGGAATTGCTATCGGAGCTCTGCATCGAGACACCGATTGTCTCGGCCGAGGCAGCACTTGCCGTCAGAGCGACCAGAACGGCCGCATACGTATCTTTTTCATTGTTATCCTCCCTTCGGACCGGATTCCCAGGTCATCGAGACAAGGTCCGGTCGATGTTAAGTGCTCTAGTCGATCGCCACGCGAACTTCCCCATCGACCACCTGGGCCGGATAGGTCATCAGATTCTCACAGGCGGGAAGCCTCAAGGCCTCGCCGGTGCGGTAATCGAAGGCACCGGAATGCTTGGGACATTCCACCTCAAAATCCATAACCAGGCCGTCTGCAAGGTGGACCGCTTCGTGCGTGCAGAGGCCCGCGGTGCAGTAGACGCTGTCGTCGGGTCCGCGGTAGATCGCATAGGTGCGGCCACCATGGTCAAAGCGAATGGCGCCTTCCTGTTCAATGTCGTCGAGCTTGCAGGCAGAAACCCAGATCATTCAACAGCCTCCTTGATCCCGATGCGCCTCCTGCGGGCGACGAGCTTCTCCTTGCGCTTGCGATAGCGTTCCTGCATCCGGGCCTCGGCCTCAGGAGAGCAGTCGTGCCAGGTGCCAAACCATTTATCGAGCGGGATCAATGCGTCGCCGTAATTCACCTCGAAATATTTGTGGTGAAGGTAGTGGGCATAGGCATGACTATCGACCAGCCTGTCCTCGCCAATTTCGATCTTGTCGAAGCCGACGTGACCGGGGATGGCTCCGAATCCTGCATAATGGAGCTGATAGAGCATCAGGACGGGGTTGGACGGCAGGATCAGGTGATAGAACACCGTTCCGAAATAGAGCAGGTGCTCGAGCGGGTGCATCGACAGCGACGACCAGGGCGAAGGATTAACCGAGTTATGGTGGACGGAATGCACCCATTTGTAGAGGAAGGGGGTATGGATCAGTCGGTGAATGCAGAAGAAATGGAACTCGTGAATGATCGGCACCGCCAGCGCGATGAAAGCGAGCGTCCACGGATTTTCCCCGAAGCTGAGCCAAGGTGCATAGCCGTTGGCATAGGCCCATAGCATCACAATTTCGACCACGGTCCAGATGGTCACGCCCGACAGGAACGTGCGCAGCATATTGTCGAAGTTCTGGCTTTGAAACCAGAACGCCTTGCTCTTCTGCTCCGCGGGGAATTTCCCATTGTATTTAAAGCGGCTTTCCTGCCGCTTCAGGACATAAAGATGGAGCTCGAATGCGCCGTAGAAGAAAAACACGCAGGCCGCGTTCACAGCGTAAAGCCAGGTGGCCCAGCCGATGCTGATCGCCTGCATCGTCTCGATCGGCGGAATGATCCAGGCCCAATAGGCAACCGCCGAGGCGGCAAAGATCACGTTCCAGGGAAAGAAGTAATGCGGCAACCATTTCAGGATTGCCAGAAAACGGGGCGGAAAGGCAAATAGCGGCGCCGTCTCGACTGGCTGGTTTGGTGCCCAGTCGCCGCGCTTATTCCGCGTTCCATACTTCAGGTCGTCCATTGCGCGCTCCTTCGGGCGGATCACTCACGCCCGTGCAATATCTCCGGTGAACGAGAACACCTTGTGCGGGCTTGTCCAGCGGCGCCTCGGTCTCTTTCCTGACAACAAAATATCAGGGGACTTTTCCAGCGCCGAAGCCTTCTTTGATCTGATTAGATCAAAGTCCCTCTTTGGTGATGGTGATAAAACGGATGGGAGTCTTGTCCGGCTCGATATCGGTCAGACCCACGCGGCGCAGGACCAAATCCAACGCGCGCCTGGCCTGCGCCTCGGGCGCCTGATCCAGCACCACATCCATAATGCCGTCTTGCAAGGCCGCGCGTGTGTAATCTGTCAGTTCATGGCCAACGAAGAATATATCGCGGCCGCGCGGATGTCGGCGGAGAACATCGATCAGAGCGGAATTGGCGCCTCCGGCGTTATAGAGGCCGGCGAGATCAGGATATCTCTGCAGTGCCGACCACAGCCGGTCGGCGCTGGCGCCCTCTTCATCACCGCCGAAACCGAGCCATTCGAAGCCAGATGCGCCGGGATTTTCACGAAAATAGTCCGAAAACCCGCGGATGCGATCGCGATGCACCTGATAAATGGGATGACAGATTGCAACCACTGGTCCGGTTCGACGCGCCATGCGGCTGGTATAGAGCGCGGCCGTCCGACCGGCGGCATAATTGTCGATACCTATGAACTCTCCCACCTGCCCTGATGCGCGGGTCACGACGTGGACCACCGGAAGACCTCGTGCGTCCACCCTTTCCAGCGCGGCGCCGATCAACGGATGGCTCGGGACGGCAAGGATCAGCCCGGCACGTGAAAGATCGACGGACACAATGCGCCGGGCTATCTCTTCGGGTTTCATCTCTTCGACAAAGCTGCGATGTACGACTATTAACGGATCGAGAGTGGCCGCAATCCTTTCGAATGCCCTGGAAAGCCGCTGATAGAAAGTCGTTTCGGGACGAACCATCAGCACTTCTATGCGCAATAATCCGCGATGGACATCGGGAAGCTTGCGCGGATAATTCAGGGCGCGCGCGGCAAGAAGCACCTTCTCGACGAGTTCGGGGCGAACACCTCCACGCCCATTCAGCACCCGCTCGACGGTCGCGGTGCCGACCCCGGCCTGGCGGGCGATGTCGCGATAGTTCGGCTTGCTCAATTCTTGCACCCTCGAATCGGCACAATGGTCGATGGCAATCATTAAGATCAATTCGCCGTCAGGCGAAACGACCGCAAATGCGCATGTTCCTTCGGAAATCGGATGGCGACATGCCAGCGATGTTGCGGAATGACTTATTAAACGCGCTCAGTGAGCCGAAACCACTTTCCATGGCCACCTGCAACACATTGACTTCATCGCGCAGCAACATTGCCTGCGCATAGGAGAGACGGAGCAGATTGACGTAGTTGTTGAGTGTCATGCCGGTCGATTTCTTGAAGACGCTCATCGCATATTTGGGATGCAGGTCGGCGGCGACGGCGATATCGACGGAGTTGATATCCTGCAGAAAATTATTCGCGATGAAATCGCACATGCGCGCGACGGTGCGCGAGGACTGCTGGCCTGTCTGGTCGTTGGCCGCGATCATCGTCTTTTCCGGCACCATCCGATAGGGCTCGAAGACGATCCGCTCGATGCGCAGCAGCAATTCGTTGACGGCATGTTCGACCCTGGCCGGATCGCCCGAGCGGGTATAGCGTACCCATCGCGGAAAATTCTCCATGTCGGCGGCATCGGTTGCGGCGGTGATCAGCGTCGCACCCTGCATGAGCTGCGCGGACACGCTGTCGGGCAGGCGCATGCGGAAGAAGTGTACCAGCGGCAGATGCGCGCCGGCATAGATGGAATCCTTCGACGAAAAATCCATCTGATGCGGCTGACCGCCCCAGAACAGGCACATGTCACCGGCGGCGAGCTCAATCGAGTGGCCGTTCATGCGATAGCGGACTGAGCCGTGCATGATGAAATTGACTTCCACCTGCGCATGCCAGTGCGGCATGGCCATGATGGGCGGATGATTATGAAACATTTGCAAGGCGGTTGGCAGGCCCTCGATGCTGCTTGCACCCGGTTGATAGATCGGTCTTTCCCGAATCTTACTTTCCGCCAACTCCATGTTCCTCTTTTAGGAGACTTCCGCTCCTTTACAGCTAATTTAGCAATGTTCGCGAAGAACAAGCAATTGAAAAGGGAGGATTTTCAATGCGCTTCAATCTTCTTGGCGCGGCCGCGCTCGGCCTCGTTTCCGGTCTTGGCTGCCTGCCCGCGCTTGCCCAATCGGGCGAGATCACCATCTGGAGCTGGAATATCGCCGCATCGTCGCTGAAAGCGACATTGGAGGGGTTCAACAAGAAATATCCCGACGTGAAGGTCAACATCCAGGATCTCGGCAATGACCAGGTTTTCGACAAATCGCTTGCGGGCTGCGCGGCGGGCGGAGAGGGCCTGCCGGATATCGTGACGATCGAGAATTTCGAAGCGGAGGTCTACTGGAACCGCTTCCCGGATTGCTTCGCCAATCTCAAGGAGCTCGGCTACACGCCGGAGATCCAGGCAAAATTTCCTGATTTCAAGCGTACAGAGCTTGAAATCGGCGATGTCGCCTATGCCATGCCCTGGGATTCAGGGCCCGTGGCCGTGTTTTATCGCCGGGATTTCTATGACAAGGCCGGTGTTGACCCGCAGACCATCAAGACCTGGGATGATTTCATCGAGGCGGGCAAGAGGATCTCCGCGGCCAATCCCGGCGTTATCATGACGCAAGGCGATTTCAACGCCGACAGCGAGTGGTTCCGCATGATCACCAACGAGCAGGGCTGCGGCTTTTTCTCCACTGATGGCCAGTCGATCACGATCAACCAGCCGGCCTGCGTCGCGGCGCTGGAAAAGATCAAGGAAATGAAGGACGCCGGCATCATTACAGCGGCGAACTGGGATGAAAAGATCCAGGCAAACAAGGCGGGAGCCGTCGCCAGCCAGGTTTATGGTGGCTGGTATGAGGGCTCCGTCCGGTCGACGGCGCCCGATCTCGCCGGAAAATGGGGCGTCTATCCCATGCCGAGCCTGACGGCGGACGGCCCGCGCGCTGCCAATATCGGGGGCTCGTCGCTTGCCATCAGCAACGCCTCCCAGAACAAGGAAGCGGCGTGGGCGTTCGTCAACTATGCGCTCGGCACGGACGAGGGGCAGGTCACGATGCTCAAATCCTTCGGCCTCGTCCCCTCGCTCCTAAGCGCGGTCAAGGACCCGTTTGTTGCGGAGCCACAGGCCTATTGGGGCAATCAGACGATCTGGGCCGATATTCTGTCGACCTTGCCCAAGATCGTACCGGCCCGCGGCACACAGTTTCAGGGCGATGCGGACGCGATTTATATCGCCACCCAGACCAAATATTTCGCCGGCGGCTATCCTGATGCGAAGGCCGCCCTGGACGATGCCGCCAGCCAGATCGCCGACGCCACCGGCCTTCCCATCGCGGAATAATGTCGCGCTTCTGTCCGGCCGGATCCAATGGACCCGGCCCGGCACTCCGGGACGTCCCGAGGTGGGATCTTGGCCCAATTTCAATGGTTGATGGAGGTGGACACCGATGCAGTCGCGCAATCGGATCGCTTACGCGTTCCTTGCCCCCTATCTCCTTATCTTTGCGACCTTCTGGCTCTGGCCGATTATCGATTCATTCCTGATTTCCTTTCAGAATACCCGCGTCAATCCATGGACGTTCAGTCTGAACGCCAATTGGGGTCGGCTGTCGCGCGACCCTGCCTTCTACAACGCGTTGAAAAATACACTGCTCATCCTGGTCATTCAGGTGCCGGTGATGATCACGCTGGCCACCATCATGGCGGTCCTGCTCAATTCCCCGCTTCTGAAAGCACGGGGCCTGTTCCGCTTTGCCTTTTTCGCACCCGTCGTGGTGGGTGAGGTCGCCTATGCCGCGGTTTTTCGCCTGATGTTCAATCTCAATTTCGGCATCGTCAACAAGCTCCTTGGCGCGGTCGGTCTTCCCCCGGTGTCCTGGTTTGCGGAAAAGCCGGCCGCCATGGCACTGCTTATCATCGCCGTCACCTGGCGCTGGGCCGGCTATAACGCCATCATCATCCTTGCCGGTCTCCAGTCTATTCCAAACGATGTCTATGAGGCCGCGACGCTCGACCGGGTGAGCAAGCTCAGACAATTCTTCTTCATAACGCTGCCACTGCTGCGCCCGATCATCCTGTTCTGCGTGGTGCTGTCGATCATCGGATCGATGCAGCTCTTTACCGAACCCTTCCTTATCACTGACCGGGGCGGCCCGGGCGGAGGAACGGAGACCCTTGGCCTGTTTCTCTACCGGCAAGGCTTCGTATCGCTGAATTTCGGCTACGCCTCGGCGATAGCCTACACGATCGCCGCCCTCGCGGTGCTGATTTCGCTGATCAATCTCTGGCTGGGGCGTGAACCGAAATGAAATCGAAATCGCGATCGACGGCCCTCCGCTCATTCGTGCTCCATCTGGCGCTTACGCCGCTGGCCATTATCTGGCTGTTTCCGCTGTGGATGATGGTGGTCTTCTCCACCATGCCCGATCACGGCATATTCAGCCCGCGGATCGAGCTTCTGCCATCCACGCATTTTGCCGAGAATTTCAGGAACCTGCAGGCCGATGCGAATTTCCTGCGGGCGCTGATGATCTCCATCAGCGTGGCGGTGGTCTATACCTTCCTTTCGGTGATGCTGACATCAATGGCCGGCTGGGCGCTGGCGCGCTATCGTTTCTTCGGCCGCTCGCTGGTCGTCGCCATTATTCTCGGCACGATAACCCTGCCTTATTTCGTCGTGGTCATCCCGCAATTCATCATGGTGGCCCGCGAGTTCAAGATGGCCAACAGCTGGATCGCACTCGTCTTGCCGCCATTGTTCAATTCGCTCGGCGTCC
Source organism: Mesorhizobium sp. RMAD-H1 (assembly GCF_014191375.1). Classification (GTDB taxonomy): domain Bacteria; phylum Pseudomonadota; class Alphaproteobacteria; order Rhizobiales; family Rhizobiaceae; genus Paramesorhizobium. The sequence continues at coordinate 291,069 of NZ_JACHWN010000007.1, read as the reverse complement.
TCTTCATGCGCCAGGCGTTTTCGATGATGCCGAGCGAGTTGTTCGATGCCGCGCGGGTCGAGGGCGTCAAGGAATGGCAGATCTTCCTGCGCATCGCCCTGCCGCTGGCCCGGCCGACGATGGCGGCGCTGTCGATCATCCTCTTCCTGGCTTCGTGGAACAATTATCTCTGGCCGCTACTCATCAATTCGCGACCCGACATGATGACGGCACCGGTGGCGCTCGGCACGCTGATCGGCCTCACCAAGGTTTCCTGGGGCGGCATCATGGCGGGGGCGGTCGTGCTCACTGTCCCCATGCTGGTCGTCTTCGTGCTTCTGCAACGCCATTTCATCGCCGGCATCGCCGCCGGCGCGGTCAAGTAACGGAGAACGCTGCATGGCTGAGCTTTCCCTGAAGAATGTCGTCAAGCGGTTCGGCTCTTTCGACGTTATCCACAATGCCAGCCTCGAGGTGAAGGATGGCGAGTTCGTCGTTTTCGTCGGGCCGTCCGGCTGCGGCAAGTCGACCTTGCTGCGCATGATCGCGGGGCTCGAGGACATCTCCGGCGGTGAAATCCGGATCGGCGGCGCGGTGATGAACGACGTCGAGCCGGCCGATCGCGGCATTGCGATGGTCTTCCAGTCCTACGCGCTCTATCCGCACATGACGGTCGAACAGAATCTGGGCTTCGGCCTGCGAATGACCGGAAACCCCAAGGCGGATACGGAGAAACGTATCAGGCGCGCTGCGGAGATCCTGCAGATCACGGAACTCCTGGACCGGCTGCCGAAGCAATTGTCCGGTGGCCAGCGCCAGCGTGTCGCCATCGGCCGGGCCATCGTGCGCGAACCGCGTGTTTTTCTTTTCGACGAGCCGCTTTCCAATCTGGATGCCGAGTTGCGCGTGCAGATGCGCATCGAGATCGCGAGGCTCCACAAGGAACTGGGCACCACCATGATCTATGTCACTCACGATCAGATCGAGGCAATGACGCTGGCCGACAAGATCGTGGTTTTGCGCGGCGGCAATATCGAGCAGATCGGCGCGCCGCTCGATCTCTACGACGATCCGGCCAACCAGTTCGTCGCCGGCTTTGTCGGCTCTCCGAAGATGAATTTCATGGCCGCCGGGGTCATCGGCAAATCGTCCGGAAGCGTCACCATCAGTCTCGTCAACCAGGGTGACGTGCAATTGACCTTGCCGATCGGCGATGCCGCACCTGCCGTCGGCGAAATGGTGACGCTCGGCATCCGACCTGAGCATTTTGCCGAGGCCGGGCAGGGTGATGCCGACCTCGCGGTAAAGGTCGATGTCGCGGAGCATCTCGGCAATACGAGCTACATCCACGCCAATGTCGCGAATGGCGAACAACTCGTCATCGAGCGCGAGGAATCCCGCAAAGAGATGAATCGCGACCGTCTCATTGTCTCGATCAGATCAAGCCGCGCCTATCTCTTCGATGGTGCCGGCAACCGGCTGAAATAACCCCAAAACGGCCATCTCCCAAGGGCCGCAACACGATCAAAGAGGATATTTTCAATGACTGAACATGCGCCGATCCGTTGGGGCATCATCGGGCCCGGCACCATCGCCCGAACCTTCGCAGAGGGCATCGCCCATTCGCGCACCGGAAGGCTGGAGGCGATCGCGACGCGCAATCCGGAAAAGCCGGGGCTTGCAGATGGCTTCCCCGGCGCACGCATCATCGCCGGCTACGAAGCATTGCTGGACGATCCGGATATCGATGCCGTCTATATCGCGACGCCGCATACGGGGCATGCCGAATGGGCGATCAAGGCGGCCCGAGCCGGGAAGCATTTCCTCGTCGAAAAGCCGATCGGGCTCAGTTCCTATGAGGCGGAGGCGATTTTTCACGAGGCGGCGAAAGCCGGCGTCTTTGCCGGCGAGGCGTTCATGTATCGTCTTCATCCGCAAACGGCCAAGCTCATCCATCTGGTCGAGAGCGGCGTGATCGGGGAGGTGCGGCTCATCCGCTCGAGCTTCGGTTTCACCATGGGAAGCGTTCGTCCCGAGCATCGGCTTTTCTCCAACGAGACCGCCGGCGGAGGAATCCTCGATGTCGGCTGTTATCCGGTCTCGATGGTCCGGCTTATCGCGGGCGCTATCGAAGGCAAGGCATTCGCCGAACCGGAAAAGGTCTTCGGCGTCGGCCATATCGGGACAACAGGCGTGGACGAATGGGCGTCGGCCGTGCTGAAATTCCCCGGCGGCATGATCGCCGAAGTCTCCTGTTCGATCATGGCGAAGCAGGATAACACGCTGCGCATCATCGGCTCGAAGGGCCGCATCGAAGTCGCGGATTTCTGGTATGCGGCGGGCCAAAAGGGCGGCATCGGCAAGATCGACATCATCAGGCCGGATGGCGTGGTCGAAACGATCGAGGTTCATGAGGATGGATGGCTTTATGCCTTCGAGGTCGACGCCGCAGGCCAGGCCATCCGCGTGGGCAGACAGGAGTTCACCTCGCCCGGAATGACCTGGGCGGATTCGACCGGCAATCTGAAGGTGCTCGACAAATGGCGTGCATCGATCGGCCTGGAATACAGCGTCGAAAAGGCGGCAAACAGAACGAGGACGATTTCCGGTGCCCCGCTCACGCAGGGACATTCGGTCCCGAAGCGGCCAATACCCGGCCTGCCAAAGCCGGCTGCCGTCGTGGCCCTGGGGTTCGAATTCTTTCCCAATTTTGCGGCAAGTGCGCTGATGCTCGATGCCTATTTCGAGGCGGGCGGCAACCTTTTCGACACAGCCTATATCTATGGCAACGGCAAGACGGAGACCGTTTTCGGCGACTGGCATACGAGCCGGGGCGTACCACGTCAGGATATCATCGTGATCGGCAAGGGAGCACATTCTCCACTCTGCTATCCCGATGTGATCGGCAACCAGCTTGCCTCCTCGCTCGACCGGCTCAGGACCGACCATGTCGACATCTATTTCATGCATCGGGACAACACCGACATACCAGTCGGTGAATTCGTCGATGCCATCGATGCCGAGGTGAAGGCCGGCCGTATCCGCGGCCCCTATGGCGGCTCCAACTGGACGCGGGAGCGCATGGACGAAGCAAACGCCTATGCGCTGAAGAACGGCAAGACGCCGCCCGGCGCGCTGTCCAACAATTTCTCGCTTGCCGAGATGATCGAGCCGATCTGGGCGGGATGCATCGCAGCCTCCAGCGATGAGTGGAAAGCGTGGCTCGAGGCGCGGCAGATGCCGACCTTTGCCTGGTCCAGCCAGGGGCGCGGCTTTTTCACCGAGCGAGCCGGCCGCGACAAGCAGGATGACGAGGAACTGGTGCGGGTCTGGTATTCGGAGAAGAATTTCGGGCGCCGCGACCGCGCCGTTGAGCTCGCAGCCAAGCTTGGGCGCAGCCCCATCAACATAGCGCTCGCTTATGTGCTGAATCAGCCTTTTCCGGTCTTTCCGCTGATCGGCCCGCGGAACTTACGGGAATTGGAGGACAGTCTATCGGCGCTCGACATCACCCTTACGCCTGATCAGATGAAATGGTTGGAGGGATGACGCAGAAAAAAGTTATCAATGGGATGGCCGAACAACGGGTTGAAACGCGTTCTTTCGCATCAAGATGCGCAATAATTTCTATGATACCGTCGGGGTACTGCAGCCCGATTTCGACCAATGGCTACCTACTACAATTATGAACGGCGGCATCTCGGCTGCCGTAATCAGGACCGGGAGCCCATCGAAACTACTAACGCATTCTTGGAGTTTGTATTTAAAGGTCGACGTACATAATTGTTGCAAGGTCGACCGCTAGCGGGATGGCAGGCGCTGAGAAGCTCAATCGACATTGCTCAACAACTTTCCGCGAAATGAACACGTCACATAACAGGCCGGGCAGATCCCCGGAGAAGATACAGCATGAGTATCAGCACGATGCCCGCGCCTGTCCCTGCCCAGCGGCAACAGACTAGTCGATCTGCGCGAAACCGCTTTTATCAATGATACGAATTACAGTCCCGGATGGCTAGATCGGCATCCGGACAGCATAGGCTGCCGCTACGCTCATGAGCGCCAGCAGATACCAGGTAATAGCATAAAACAGGTGAGTGTTGCGGAAGCAGACGACCGTCAAGCCCCCTACTGGCAGGCCGCCGCGATTTTCCGTGGCGTCGGCATCGATGAAATAGGGCGCGACGTTGTGGAGGTGTTCGGCGGCGGCGATGGCGGCGACATCGCGGGAATACCAGCGCCCGGCATCGGGATCGTTCGAGCGAAGGAACGCGCCGCCCGGCTCGCTCATGCGCAGAAGGCCGGTAATCGTGGCATTTCCCGCCACTTCCGCGGCGGCGCGCACGGCCCGGCCATGCCGGTCTTTGGGAACGAAGCCGCGATTGATAAGGATCGTCGCGCCATCGGGCTGTTGGAGCGGTGTCATCACCCAAAAGCCAGGCCCGCGTTCGGTCACCGCCTGGACGAGCACGTCCTTGTCATAGTCCAATGTGCCGGAAGCCGTGACGCGCCGGTACTCATCGTTCTTCGCTGTTATATTGGCCCAATCGGATGGCCCGGGCGCCGGGACAGGCGGGGCATGAATGCGGGCATCAATGCGGGCGATCAGGTCCAGCTTCCAGAACAGCCGCTGCACCTGCCATGTGCCGAGGGCAATGAAAACAGCTGTCAGGAACAGCATCGCGCCGATCATGAAGGCGCGGGAACGGCGCGGGCGGCCGGGAATTGTCTCCCCGGCCTTATCCGTAGAAGCGCGGTTCATGGCCACACCAACCTTTTCTGTCACATGGATCTTATCCGAAAAGCCTGCGGCTTTCCGGGAGCATCCCTACGGCATGTTCTTCATCACCTCTGGCGACATCGGCATCATGTTGTAGTTCAGATGATGCATGACCCAGAGCGAACCGGCGAGGAGAATACCGACGAGCACGAGCGTGAAGATCAGCGCCATGATCGTCCAGCCGCCTTCCGAGCGCGGGCTCATATGCAGAAAGAAGATCATGTGGACGACGATCTGTATCGCGCCGAGCCCCATGACGAGGACCGCCGTTAGCGCCTTGCTGTCGGTGGCACCGCTCATGACCAGCCAGAAGGGGATGGCCGTAAGGATCACCGACAGGAGGAAGCCCGTCATATAGCCCTTGAAGGTGCCGTGCGCGGCCCCATCGTCGTGATGGGTATCTGCCGCATTGTGGTGAGCATGAGTATGCGAACTCATCCGAGGACTCCCATCAGATAGACGAAGGAGAAGACGCCGATCCAGATGACGTCGAGGAAGTGCCAGAACATGCTGAGGCACATCAACCGGCGCTTGTTCTCCAGGATCAGCCCGTATTTCGCCACCTGCACCATCAGCGTGATCAGCCAGACGATGCCGAAGGTGACGTGCAATCCGTGGGTGCCGACCAGCGTGAAGAAGGACGAAAGGAATGCCGAACGCTGCGGGCCCGCGCCTCCGTGGATCAGATGGTGGAACTCATAGAGCTCGAGCACAATGAAGATCGCGCCGAAAAGGCCCGTTATGCCCAGCCAGAGCAGCGTCTGAGCTTTCGCGCCCTTCTCCATCCACAACATGGCGAAACCATAGGTGATGGAAGAGAAGAGCAGCATCGCCGTGTTGACGGCGACGAGCGGCAGGTCGAACAGATCGGCAGGCGAAGGCCCCGCCGCATAGTTGCGGCCGAGCACTCCATAGACGGCGAAGAGGACGGCGAAGATCAGGCAATCGCTCATCAGGTAGAGCCAGAAGCCCAGCATGGTGCTGCCCTCCGGATGGTGCTCATCCTTCAGATAGAATTCCTCATCTCCCGCTGTCGGGGTCGCCAGATGGGCGTGGGCGTGGGCTGCTTTACTCATCGTTTCAGTTCTGTCCCGCGAGCAGTCTGGTGCGCGCGTTTTCGGTCGCGGCCACGGTTTCGGCAGGGATGCAGTAATCCCGGTTGTAGTTGAAGGTATGGCCGATCGCGATGGCGATCATGGCGACGAAGGAGATGATTGCCAGCCACCACATATGCCAGACCATACCGAAGGCGAAGGCCACGCTGAAGGCTGCGAGGATTGCGCCCGTGCCGGTATTCTTCGGCATATGGATCGGTATGTAGCCCTCTAGCGGACGCTTGTGGCCGCGCTTCTTCATGTCATACCAGCTGTCGTGATCGCGGACGATCGGCGTAAAGGCGAAATTGTACTCCGGTGGGGGCGACGAGGTCGACCATTCCAACGTACGGCCATCCCAGGGATCGCCGGACCAGTCGCGAAGCGACTCGCGCTTGCGGAAGCTGACGACGAGCTGGATGAGGAACGAGGCAATGCCGATAGCGATGAGCACGACGCCCAGCGCGGCAATCTGGAACCAGATCTGCAGCGACGGATCGTCGAACTGGCTCATGCGGCGCGTCACGCCCATCAGGCCGAGCACATAGAGCGGCATGAAGGCGACGAAAAAGCCGATCTGCCAGAACCAGAAGCTCATCTTGCCCCAGAACGGATCGAGCTTGAAGCCGAACGCCTTCGGAAACCAGTAGGTGATGCCCGCGAACATGCCGAACAGCACGCCGCCGATGATCACATTGTGGAAGTGCGCGATCAGGAAAAGCGAGTTGTGCAGCACGAAGTCGGCAGGCGGTACGGCGAGCATGACGCCGGTCATGCCGCCGATGACGAAGGTCACCATGAAGCCGACCGTCCACAGCATCGGCAGCTCGTAGCGAATGCGGCCCTTATACATCGTGAAGAGCCAGTTGAACATCTTCGCGCCCGTAGGGATCGAGATAATCATGGTGGTGATGCCGAAGAAGGCATTGACCGAAGCGCCCGAGCCCATCGTGAAGAAGTGATGCAGCCACACGATGTAGGACAGGATCATGATAACGCAGGTGGCGTAGACCATGGAGGTGTAGCCGAACAGGCGCTTGGCGGAGAAGGTCGAAACCACCTCGGAGAAGATGCCGAAGGCCGGCAGCACGAGGATGTAAACTTCGGGATGACCCCAGATCCAGATCAGGTTCACGTACATCATCGGGTTTCCGCCGAGGTCGTTCGTGAAGAAGTTGGTGCCGACATAGCGGTCGAGCGACAGGAGAGCGAGCACCGCCGTCAGCACGGGGAAGGAGGCGACGATCAGCACGTTGGTGCAGAGCGCGGTCCAGGTGAAGACCGGCATTTTCATGAAGGTCATGCCCGGCGCGCGCATCTTGACGATGGTCGCGATCAGGTTGATGCCCGAGAGCGTCGTGCCGATGCCGGCCACCTGCAGGCCCCAGATATAATAATCCACCCCGACGTCGGGACTGTACGCGATGCCCGAAAGCGGCGGATAGGCAAGCCAGCCGGTCTTGGCGAACTCGCCGATGAACAGCGAGAGCATGATGATGATCGCGCCCGCCGTGGTCATCCAGAACGAAAAATTGTTGAGGAAGGGGAAGGACACGTCGCGCGCGCCGATCTGCAGCGGCACGACATAGTTCATCAGGCCCGTGACGAGCGGCATCGCCACGAAGAAGATCATGATGACGCCGTGCGCCGTGAATATCTGGTCGTAATGGTGCGGCGGGAGGTAGCCCTCATTGCCGCCGAAAGCGATGGCCTGCTGGGCGCGCATCATGAGGGCGTCGGAGAAGCCGCGCAGCAGCATGATCAGCCCAAGGATGATGTACATGATGCCGATCTTCTTGTGATCGACACTGGTGATCCAGTCGCGCCAGAGCGTGCCCCATAGCCGGTAATAGGTGATGAGGCCGAGAACGGCGAGGCCACCGATCGCGACGCCGATGAACGTCACAACGAGAATCGGTTCGTGATAGGGAATTGATTCCAGCGTCAACCGGCCGAAGACGAACTTCAGAAGGTCAGGATTGGAAAACATGCGTCTAAACCTTTACATGGCGGCGCCCTCGGGCACAGCCAGTTACATACTGGATTATCTGAGGACCGTGCCGGTCGAAGCCTTGCTGAACTCTTCGCCCTTCGGCTTGCCGAAAGCCGGGTAGGCCGAGCGGTTCTGCGGCGGAAGCGACACGCTGCCCCCCGGCCCCGCGCCCTCCGGCGTGCATTGCGACAGCAGGAACGGACGCGACTGATTGCCGATGGCGCCCCATTTACGCTCCCGGTCATAGGTAAGGCGCAGCACGGTGTCGGCAGCCTCCTTGCCGCCGCCGCCCTGGGCATCGATCATCGCCATCTCCTTCATGCACATCTTGGAAGGATCGACGCACATATTGAGGATCGCATCGAAGAGATTGTTATCGACCGACGAATAATAGCGCACCGGCTCCTTCTCGCTCGGCAGTTCCAGCTTCTGGTAATCGGCCCGCGTAAGGGCCGTTCCCTTCTCCTTGACCGAGGCAACCCAGGCATCGAAACCGGCCTGATCCCGCCCAAGGAACTTGAAGCGCATATGAGAGAACCCGGCGCCGCTGAAATTGGCGGAGAAACCGTCATAATCGCCCGGCTTGTTGATGACCGCGTGCAGCTTCGTCTCCATGCCCGGCATGGCATAGATCTGGCCCGCGAGCGCCGGAACGTAGAAGGAGTTCATGACCGAGGAGGCGGTGATCTTGAAGCGGATCGGCACGTCGACAGGCGCGGCCATCTCGTTCAGGCTGGCAATGCCATAGTCGGGATAGATGAACAGCCATTTCCAGTCGAGCGCCACCACTTCCACCGTGAGCGGCTTGACATCGGCAGCGATGGGTCGGCCGGGCGCGATCTGGTCGAGCGGACGATACGGGTCGAGCTTGTGCGTGCTCATCCAGGTGATTGCACCCAGCGCGATGATGATCGCGAGCGGCGCCGACCAGATGATCACTTCGAGCCGGGTCGAATGGCTCCACTCCGGCTCATAGGCCGCATCGCGGTTGGACTGACGGTACTTCCACGCGAAGAACAGCGTCAGGAAAATGACGGGCACGATTATAATCAGCATCAATGCCGTCGAGATCAGAATCAGGTCTGCCTGCTGCTTGGCGATATCGCCTGAGGGAGACATGACGACCATGTTGCAGCCGGAGAGCACCGGCAAGACAAGGAAAGCGAACAATCGTCCGACGGTTTTAAGGTGTATGGACATCTTGCGTGCTCGTATTTTGCTTTATTTTGGTCGCAGTATCGCCAACGCCGCCCTTGCGGAATGAGGCCGTTGGCCGCATTGCAGCAATTTGTTGCACCGCAGCAACGCGCGATTTCAGTGAATCATCGATAGGGGGCCTCTTCCATTACGCACAGCAGGTGTACCAATTTAGAAGTTCGTCGCTTCGTTACAAAGTCCAGAATAGAATGACACATTGATAATATCGAATTTAGCGTTACTTCGATTTGAAGTTCGATCTCGATGAATGATATGGGAATCAAACCGAATCTGAACTAATGACACATTCAACTGGTTAACATGCAATCAAGATATAGGGAGATTCTTACCTCATCCTGCAAATGTCTTTTTGTCGAAAGGTTCCTTGATCTTTCCCCAGCTTTGTTCGACATTATTCGCGGGTGAATGCAGCAGGAGAAGAGGTCATGAGCACGGTCGGCGATCCCGCGTGGGCAGGACCCACCTCTTCGGACCTCGAACGGGACGCCCGCCGCGTAAACAGCGGAAAGCCGATTTCACCGGGAAGCATCGCCATCGGCGTGGTGATTGCCCGCCTGTCGGAATTCTTCGACTTCTTCGTCTTCGGCCTCGGTTCCATTCTGGTCTTCCCGAAATTGATCTTCCCCTTCGCGTCCTCACCGATCGCCGCGCAGATGATGTCCTTCGCGATATTCTCGCTCGCCTTCCTGGCGCGGCCCGTGGGCACCTTCGTCTTCACATGGATCGACCGGCATTACGGACGCGGCACGAAGCTGACGATCGCGCTCTTGATACTGGGGGGCTCGACCGCCTCCATCGCCTTTATGCCGGGGTATGAGACGATCGGCTATTGGGCGGTGGCGTTGCTGGCGCTGTTCCGGCTGGGACAGGGTTTTGCGCTCGGTGGCGCGTGGGACGGGCTCGCCTCGCTCCTCAACATCAACGCACCGAAGAACCAGCGCGGCTGGTATGCGATGATCCCGCAGATCGGCGCACCCATTGGATTCGCGCTGGCGAGCCTTCTGTTCTGGTATTTCTACTCCAACCTCTCGCAACAGGATTTCCTTTCCTGGGGCTGGCGTTACCCGTTCTTCGTCGCCTTCGCGATCAATGTCGTGGCACTGTTCGCCCGGCTGCGCATCGTCGCCAGCAAGGAGTTCGGCGTCGCGATGGAGGCCAAGGAACTGGAAGCCCGTCCGGTCTTCGAGATGCTGAGCAAACATGCCGCCGACGTGATGCTCGGCGCGTTCGTGCCGCTGGCGAGCTTCGCGATGTTCCACCTCGTCACGATCTTTCCATTGGGCTGGGTGATGCTGCATGGCGGCCAGCCTGTGTCGAAATTCCTTCTGGTGCAAGTGGCGGGCGCGGTTGTCGGCATTCTCGGCATCGTGCTTTCCGGGCTTGTCGCCGACCGCATCGGACGACGCAGCCAACTGATGATCGGCGCCATCATCATCGGAATATTCTCGTTTTCAGCGCCCTTCCTCCTTGACGCGGGCAGCGCGGGACAAGACGCCTTCATCCTCATCGGCTTCGGCATTCTCGGCCTTTCCTTCGGTCAGGCATCGGGCGCAGTTTCCTCGCGGTTCGGACGCGTTTATCGCTATACTGGCGCCGCGCTCACCTCGGATATCGCCTGGCTGTTGGGAGCTGGCTTCGCGCCGCTGGTTGCACTGGGCCTCGCCAACAGCTTCGGCATCATTTTCATCGGCGGCTATCTCATCTCCGGCGCGATCTGCACGCTGCTGGCCTTAAGCCTCACCCGCATACTCGACTACAACGAGCCGATTCGCCATCGGCGGCGGAAATCGGCTAGATAACTTTCCCTTTCTTGCCGATGGCACCAGAGCGGAAAAAAGATTGAGTAAGAGCCTCCGGCTAATCGAGACCTTTTCCGGAAAGGGGTGCTGGTGGATTGTGCAATTGAAGATGAAATTCTGGATCGAGGTGGTCGGCGACATTCGCTCGCAGCGTGGAGAGGGGGACCGCTCGCGGAGCAGGGCACGCCTCTCTCGCGTGCGCGGATCGCCTGCATGAAGAACTCATCCGTGAAAGCCCAAAAGGACGGCATGCTTCCGAAAAGCTTCCAATTTGGCGGCCTACAATAACGGTACCGCAGCAGACGACCTCCGGCGTAAGGGCGATCCCAGCCAAGATTGCGTAACCGCCAAGGAATGCACCCAGGCGCGCGAACATGGCGTCCGGCCAATCGGTCCTGGAGGCCAAATTCAGAAGGGATCGCATCTGATCCGGCCAGACCGTCCGCCTGAACAAAACCAGACGCCTACCATTCGGCACGATCACAAGGTTCGCAAGCGGCTCAAAACTATTTATAAAGCCTTCCAAAGCGGCATCAACGATGCAATGCAAAAGCAGAGAATTAATCCGTCGGCGCGAGCCTCTGTCCCGTTGCCGCGTCAAAAAGATGCAACTTATTAAGATCCGGGCGAAACCTGAGCATGTCGCCGGGCCGGACGCCGACGCGTTCACGCACAGCAGCGACCACCTCGTCATTGCTCACGCGAGCGAAGATTTGCGTTTCCGAGCCGGTCGGCTCAATCACCACGACTTCGGTCTCGACCCCGGTATCGGCCAGCGTTAAATGTTCTGGGCGGATGCCATAGACAATTTTGGCGTCGCGTTTGACATTCACCCATTCGGGCAATGGCAGGCGCGCACCGCCGTCACCAATAAATTCGATCGGTCCGGACCCGCTGATCCGCCCGCGGATGAGGTTCATGCCCGGCGAGCCGATGAAGCCGGCGACGAAGAGGTTTGCTGGCCTGTCGTAGAGCTCCAGCGGCGAGCCGATCTGTTCCACCACGCCGTCATGCATGACGACGATCCGGTCGGCCATGGTCATCGCTTCGATCTGGTCGTGGGTCACATAAACCGTCGTCGTCTTCAGTCGCTGATGCAGTTGCTTGATTTCCGAGCGCATCTGCACGCGCAGCTTCGCGTCGAGGTTGGAGAGCGGCTCGTCGAACAAGAACACCTGCGGCTGCCGCACGATGGCGCGGCCCATGGCGACGCGCTGGCGCTGGCCGCCCGAGAGATGGCGCGGGTGGCGATCGAGAAGCTTTTCGAGCCCTAGGATCTGCGCCGCCTCGCTCACGCGCCGCCGGATTTCCTCTTTCGGCGCTCTGGCGAGCTTGAGTGAAAAGCCCATATTCGCCTCCACCGTCATATGCGGATAGAGCGCATAGGACTGGAACACCATGGCGATGTCGCGGTCCTTGGGCGCGATATCGTTGACCACGCGCCCGCCGATGGCGATATCGCCGCTGCTGATATCCTCGAGCCCCGCGATCATGCGCAGCAGCGTCGATTTCCCGCAGCCGGAAGGGCCTACGAGGATGACGAACTCTCCGTCCGTGATATCGATATCCACCCCATGCAGGACTTCAAGGTGACCGTAATCCTTGCGGACATTCGTGACGCTCACTGATGCCATTTCGTTTCTCCAGTCGAATTCCCGGCGCGCGTCGCGGCGTAATAGGGTGCCAGCGCAGCGTCGATTGCGGCGATGCAAAGCGCGCGGGGTCGCGGCGCAACTTTTCTGGCGGCGACGCCCGGGTAGATGCGGCCGAGATGCTGGCTGATCAACGTTTCCGGAATATCCCCGTCAAGACGCGTGAACAGCCGGGCAATGGCTTTCTCGGCGCGGGGATCGGGCCAGTAATACCGGATGCGGTCGCTGTAGCTGAAATGGCGCTGCAGCTGCTGTTCCCCGGCGCTGCCAGAATAATGGGAGGCCCAATGGCCGGGGCTTTCCAGCATGATCGTTTCCATCGTCGCGGTGAGCGAATCCGGCTGCGGTCCGCCGCCGAGGATTGCGGCAATGGCGTCGAGGCCATAAAGCGCCTCGCGCAGCGCGAAGGTGAGGCCCGGCCCCACTTTAAGAATGGCGAAGCCGTCATCGACGAGCGCCGACAGCGCCTCCACCGGCTGGTAATCGGTCGAGTGCGCCTCGAAGACCAGCCCAGGCATTTGCGTCAGCGCGCCGCTCAGTTCTTTCGCACGCTCGGGCCTGTAGATCGCGACATTCTCATTGCCGAATTCGACGCCGGGCTGGACAACGATGCCGATCACCCGCTCCAGCGCCGCCTCAATGCCTGCCTTGGCGAAGGCGGCGGCGTGAACCTCCAGCGTTTGCGTGGCTGCGTCCGGCCGCGTCACTTCGAGCGTGTCGAGCGCATGGGTCGCGCCTCCAGGCGGCGGAACTTCCGTGCCGATGACATAGACCGGCGGGCGAAGACCGCTTCGCAAGGCCGCATCCTCGGCGACACGGGCAAGCCGGGCGGCGCGGGAGGCGGTCAGTTCGTTGGGAAGGGCGGCAGGCTCTCCGGCGCAGCCCATGGAGGTATCGAGGTGGATTTTCTCGAAGCCCGCTTCCACATAGGCGGCCACCATCGATTCCGCCTTTTCGAGGGCCTCTTCGGCGGGCAACACTTTCCACGGATTGGGTCCCAGATGATCGCCGCCAAACATGATGCGGTTAGGGGGAAATCCGATATTTCCGGCGATTTCTTCGACGAAACGCCGGAAATCGGCTGGTGTCATCCCAGTATAGCCGCCCTCATGGTTGACTTGGTTGCAGGTCGCCTCGATGAGCACGGGCATGTCTTCCGCAAACCCTCGTTTCAGCGCTGCCTCGATCACCAGCGGATGGGCGGAGCAGACCGACGCAATCCCCCACGGCATTGAAGGCGCGCGATCCCCTGTCAGCTGTGCGAGCGCCCCTGCCCTATTGTGTTCGATGGAAGCATTCATGCCAGTTTCACCACCTTGGTCAGATGCCGCGGCGTCACGGTGTCGATCGCTCGTGCTTGAGCGGCGCGTTCGCCCAGTATCTGCAGGGCGGGCAACAGGCAGAGGCCGGCAAGCGCCGGATCGCAGGCGATGTCGAAGGTGGCATTCCCCAGTCCGCCAAGGCCGATGACAACAGCGCCTTTTTCCCGCAATTCCGCCGCGAGTTTCGCCTCCGCTTCCCTTTGATCTGCGCTGTAGAGCATCACCACGGCGGTCTTTTCATCCACAAGGCTGATCGGCCCGTGTCGATATTCGAGCGGATGGAAGCCTTGCGTCACGATCTGGCTCATTTCCATGAGCTTCAGCGCGCCTTCTAGTGCCACGCCATAGAGCGGGCCGCTGCCGAGGAAGACAAAATGCGAGCGCCCGGCGATGAGTTCGGGCAAGGTGGCATCGACACGCCGGGCAAGCTCTTCCGCCTCCCCGACGAGCGAATGCGGGATATCCATGCCGATCAGCTCCATGCCGAGAAGCAGCATCAGGCTGGCCGACACCGTCATGACGATGCCTTCCTGGCTGTGCGTCGCGGCCTCGACCAGCCGGTCGCAGTTTCGCGCGAGGGCGCTCCCCGGCTCCACCGTGATCGCGGTCACGAACGCACCGGCCGCGCGGCTCGCCTTGGCGGCGGCGACCGTCTCGGTCGTCTCGCCGCTGCGGGAGAGAGCCACCACATGCGACTTCCGCCAGCGCGGCCAGAAGACGTCAGGCCGGTTCAGCCATTCCCCGCCCGGGGCGGCGATGGCGGGCTTGCCGGTAATATTCGATAGGGCGGCGAGGGAAAGCGCCAGATTATAGGATGTGCCGCAACCGACGAACACCGTCAGCTCGGCCTCATGCGGCGCTGATATCGAGCGGATTGCCTTTTCCCAATAGGGGAACTGCTCGAAAATCACTTTTTCCGTCGTATTCATTGATGTCTCCGGTTTTACTTGACCGAGCCTGCCAGCAAGCCGCTAACGAGGTATCGGTTGAGAAAGATGACGACGAGGGCCGGGATGACGATCGCGATGGATCCGCTCGCCGTGATCAGCCCGTAGTCGATGAAGTTCTTGCCGACGAATTCCGGGATCAGCACCGTCATCGGCTTCGTCGCCTGCGGCGAGAAGATCAGCGGAACGAGATACTGGCCCCACGCGCCCAGAAAGGTGAGGATCGCCGCCGCGGTCAGGCCCGGCCCGACCAGCGGCAGCACGATGTGGAAGAAGATATAGAGCCGTCCCGCGCCATCGAGCTGCGCCGCTTCTTCAAGCGCTATGGGAAGCTGCTCGAAAACGCTGCGCAGCAGCCACAGCGAAAGCGGCAGATAGGCCGAGACATAGATGAGCGACACGCCGACATAGCTATCCACCATGTGGAGGCCGATCATGATCCGGTAAAGCGGAATGAGCACGGCATAGGCGGGGATCGCCAGCGTGGCGATGACGGCGCCGAAGAGGATGCGCCGCCCCGGGAATTCGAGCCGCGTGAAGGCATAAGCGCCGAGCGCCGAGATTGCGACGCAGAGCGCCGTGGCGGCAACTGACGTGACGATGCTGTTGAAGAGCGCCGCGCGGAACTGCGCCCACACCTCCACCCCCCCGATCCGCGCGATATCGATGCCGAAGATGCGCGAGAAATGATCGAGCGTAAAATGCTGGGGCACGAAATGGATGGGCCGCGCCGAGAAATCCTCGCTGGGCGTCACGGAGCTTGCCAGCGTCCAGTAAATCGGTCCGAGCGACCAGAAGAGCAGGAGCGCCACGCCGGCCCAGATCAGGATACGGTAGCCAAGGGTCTGTTTCATCAGTCGAACCGGGTGTTGCGATAGACGCGCAGGACATAGACGAGGGAAACGATGAGCGAGACGAGCGTGATCACCACCGACAGCGCCATGCCGTAGGAGAAGCGGAGATTCTGGAAGGTCTCGAGATAAATCTGGACCAGCACCGGCCTCGTCTCGAGGCTCGCCCCGGCAAGCACCCACGCTTCGTCGAAGAGGTTGAAGGCGTTGACCGTCGCATTGGTCATGGCGACAGCGATGGCGCCGCGCACCAAGGGCAGGGTGATCCGCGTGAACATCTGCGCCCGCGTCGCGCCGTCAATGCGCGCCGCTTCATAGAGATGCGCCGGAATGCTCTGCATGGCGGCGAGGACGATGACTACCGTCAGCGGCATCATGCGCCAGACATGAACCACGGTCACGGCGATGATTGCACTGGTGCGATCGTTGAACCAGACGTGGTTTTCGAACGGCAGGCCGAAGGCGGTGAGGATGCCGTTGAGAAGTCCCGCCCCCGGCTGGTAGATCCAGAGCCAGATGACGGCGTTTACGACGCCGGGCAGCGCCCAGGGCAGCACGACTGCGGCGAGAAGCCATTGCCGCCCTCGGCGCACCTGATTGATGAGCGCGGCGGCGAGAACACCGAAGACAGTCTCCGCCGTCACCGCGAGCAGGACGTAAAGCAGCGTGTTTTCCCATGTTATGGCCAGCTGGCCGTCGGAAAACATGCGGGCATAGTTCGCGAAGCCGACAAAGGGTGTGCCCGGCTGCATCGGGTTGACCCGGTGCAGGCTGTCCCAGAAGGTCTTTCCCATCGGGTAAAAGACCAGCGTGGCCATGGTGATGAGGATCGGGGCGACGAGAAGGAAGCCAAGCATGGCGTCGCCGCCACGCTTGTTCCTTCCGCCCGCATAGGCGATTACCGTCATTACTGCGCCATTGCTTCCTTGACTGCGTCGGCGATGCTCTGCATGGCCTGATCGACCGTCATCTGGTCTTTGGCGGCGCTGTTGATCGCCGTGTTCACCGCGCTGGAGAATTGCGGGTACCAGACGGGCGTGCCTTGCGGAAACAAGGCCTCGACGGTCTTCGCCTGCTCGACAAGGGTGTCGCCGCTGCTCAGCTTGCCCGCTTCATTGAGCTCGACGAGGGCGGAGGTGCGGGTTGGCAAGAGGCCATTGGCCCAGTTCTTTTTCTCGAATTCCTTGCTGGTGAGCCATTTGACGAAAGCGACCGCCGCTTCCTTGTTCTGCGCAGTCTTCGGAATGCCGACCGCTTCAGGAAGGCCGAAGGTTCGTGTTTCGCCGTTCACAGTCGGCACGAGGATGGCTTCAACCTGTCCGGCCACCTTCGACTGCTTGGGGTCGTTCATCTTGCCCAGGCGCCCAGGCTCGCCTGCCAGCATGATGCTGGTCAGACCTTGGGCGAACAGGCTCTCATTGATCTGCGAATCTTTCAGACCCGTCGAGGCCGGATCGACCAGCCCTTCCTTCAAAAGCATCAGCTCGAAGGCCAACGCCTTGTGCCCGGCGGAATCGGGCGCGACGAATTGCGGGTTGAAATCCTTGTCGAAAAGCTCGCCGCCGAACGCCTTGGTGAGCAGGTACCAGGCAGTGGACGTGCCCTCGGTGGCAGAAAGCGGCAGGCCGATGGGATATTTCGCGACGTCCTTTTCCTTGATCTGCCGTGCGGCCGCGACCAGCTCGTCCAGCGTCTTCGGCATTTGCTTGATGCCGGCATCCTCGAAATGCTTCTTGTTTATGAGCAGGACGCGGAAATCATTGCTGTAGGGCACGCCCAGCAGTTTTCCGTCGACGGTGAAGATTTTCGACGCACCGATATCTTTTATCGTTTCGGCGTCGATCACATCATTGAGCGGCATATACCAGTCGGCGGCGGCGAACTGACCGGTCCATGACCAGTCCAGTTCGGTGACATCGGCAGGCGCGGTACCTGCGACCAGCGCAGTCACGAGCTTGGGACGGATATCGTCCCAGGACAATGTCTGAAGATTGATGTGGATGCCGGTCTCTGCTTCGAAATCGGCAGCAACTTCCGGCCCCTGCGGCGAGGGGAGGATGACGGTGATCGACTGGCCAGCGAGTGGCCTGGCATCGTCCGCCAGCGCGGGCACGGAGATGATGAGCGCCGCCGCAGCGGCTGAGGCAAGCAAAGGCAAAATCAGTCTACGCATCTGTTCCCATCCTTCATTATCGTTGTTGCATCTGACTTTCTGACTACGCGGCTGCCGTTCTGGCCGCAGCCGCGATTTGCCCGATCCAGCCCTTGTCGAGAGGCCAGCCGAGAAGTTGGGCGGCTGCGAGGAGTGCGCCGCCGATAGGAGGAAGCCGTGGGGGGACCGAGGGGCGGCCGGTCCGCCTTTCCAGCGCGGCGAGCAACCGGCGACTGGCAAAGGTGCCCCCAGCATAGCTCCATGGAGCGTCGGGATCGCACGAGCCGGAAATAGCCGTGAAATGCTTGGCCAATTCATCCGCTGCTTGTTCTATCAGGCACATGGCGGCGGCATCGCCGGCTTGCGCGACACGATCCACCAGGACGGACAGCGCGGCGATGCCGGACCGCTGGCTGGCAAGCCCGCTCACCCAACCGGCGAGCGCATTGATAGGATCGGATTGGTCGAGACGAAGATGCTCGAACAGGGCTTCGGCCAGAGCTGTGGGCGGTGCGCGTCCGTCGAGGCTCTGGCTGACGAGGCTTAAGGTGGCACGTCCGATCCAATAGCTGCTGCCTTCATCGCCGATGACATCGCCCCAGCCGCCGGCGCGCGAGGAATTGCCCTCAGCATCGCGCGCCCAGGCCATGGAGCCGGTGCCCGAAAGGATCAGAATGCCCGGACCGCCCGCGAATGCCCCGAGATGGGCGGCATCCACATCGTTAAGCACCAGCTGCGGCACATCGGCAAAGACCCCGCCGATCGCCTCCCGCTGGCGCTCGGAGAGATCAGCCACTTCGCCATAAGCGGGAAGCGCCGCCACCACGGCCTTGAGCCGCGGTACGCCGATGAACGAGGCAAGCTGGCTGTCCAGTTCCCGCCGCCAGTTTGGATTATCCATCGGGTTGATGCCGCCGCCGTGCGCGGTGCGCAGAATCCGGCCCGATCTATCCGCCAGCGCGACGAGAACCTTGGTCCCGCCGCCGTCGATGCCGAGGATCAGATCGTTATCCATCCTTACGCTCCGGCATCCGCGATGGTCACCTCGACGCCGAATTCGCTCAACTGCCTGAGCCATTCCTGCGAAAGGCCCGCGTCGGTGATGACCCGGGCCGTGTTGAGCGGCGCGACCTTGTAGGTCGCCATGGTGCCGAATTTCGAGGAGTCGGCGAGCACGAAGCGGTGCGCCGAGCGGGTCAGCATGCAGCGGTTAAGGCTCGCTTCCGCGCTGTCGACGCTGTAGATCGCGCCATCGGGGCTGATGGCGCTGGCGCCCAGGAAAAGCTGGTCGAACCAGATCGTCTCCAGCATCGCCTCGGCCTGCGGCCCGACGATGGAGGCGTTCTCGCTGCGCAATTGCCCGCCCAGCAGCACCACCTCCAGATTGGGGATGTTGAGAAACTCCTGCGCGACCGTAATCCCGTTGGTGAAGATGCGCAGCGGCATTGGATTGATGCGGATGAGGCGCGCAAGCTGAAGGACCGTAGTTCCTGCATCGAGGAATATAGCCGTGCGCGGGGCAAGCAGTTCATAAGCAGCCGTCGCAATTGCCCGTTTGGCGGAAAGATGGCGCTTCTCCCGCTCCTGGAAGGCCAGTTCCACCGACGACCCCTCGGCGATCCGCGCCCCGCCATGCACCCGGTCAATCGCTCCCTGCTGTTCGAGAATCTGCAGGTCGCGCCGCACCGTGGCGAGCGAGGCGCCGAGCGCATCGGCCAGCGCCTGGATGGTCGAAAAGCCGTTCGCATAAAGATGGCTGCGAATGGCATCGAGGCGTTCCGCCTTGACTCCCCCGGCTTGCGTCACCCTCATCTCTCCCCGCTGAGCGAATGCCTTTGTTTCAATCACGATTCCATTCAATAAGATCAGAGTCAATCATAAATCTGATTTTTTATGATCTGTTTGAGCGGCTATCGGTCAATGATACTGCAGCAACAGATCGCCATGCGCTTCGATCAGCTCATCCACGAGCTTCCAGATCTGGTCGGGCGACAGCTCCGCCGATGTGTGGGGATCGAGCAGTGCGGCCTGATAGATCCGGTCGCGTTTTTTCGTCAGCGCCGCCTCGACGGTGAGTTGCTGCACGGAAATGCTCAAGCTCATCACGGCGGCAAGCTGGGACGGGATGCGACCGATGCGGATGGGCTGGATGCCGTTGCGATCCACATGGCAGGGCACTTCCACCACGCAAGGGTCGGGCAAATTGTCGATGAGGCCGTTGTTCGGCACATTGCCATAGACGAGCGCGGGCTCGCCCGTGACAGCGGCATGGATGATGCCGGCGGCATATTCATTGCTGCGGCAGACCTCGATCGGCTTATCCCCCTCCAGATCCCGGCGCAACGCGTGCCATTCGGCGATCTGCACCTTGCAGCGGCGGATATATTCGTCGAGCGGGATGTTGAGGCTGTCGATCAGGTCGTTCCGGCCATCCTTGATGTACCAGGACGTATATTCCGAGAAATGCTCGCTCGATTCCGTGACGAAATAGCCGAGCCGTTTCAGCACATCGAAGCGCACCCGGTCACCCTCGGGCACGCGCCCTTCGGCAGCCAGCGCCTTGAGACGCGGGTAAAGGTCCTCGCGCGAGCCATCGGCAAGCTGTTTTTCATATTTCAGGAAGAAGGCGACGTGGTTGATGCCGGCTGAAACATAATTGATATCGGCGATGTTCTCACCAAGGCATTCCGCGAGATGGCCGGCGGTGTGCTGGACGCTGTGGCAGAGGCCGACGGTGCGGATCGAAGGCGCGATTTCCTTGATTGCCCAGCAATTGATCGCCATCGGGTTCACATATTGCATGAGGAGGGCGTTGGGGCACACATCCTCCATGTCGCGGCAGATTTCCTCCAGCACAGGAATGGTCCTGAGCCCGCGGAAGATGCCGCCGATGCCGAGCGTATCGGCAATGGTCTGCCGGAGGCCGTAGCGCTTGGGCACCTCGAAATCGGTGACGGTGGCGGGCTTGTAGCCGCCGACCTGCATCATCAGGATAACGAAGTCGGAGCCCTTCAGCGCCTCGCGTCGGTCGAGCGTCGCTTCGACGCGGACATTGCAGAGGTTCAGCGCCTCGCAAATGCGCCGCGCGACGATTTCAGAGGTTTTGAGACGTTCCGGATCGATGTCGAAGAGGCTAATGACATAATCCGAAACGGCGGGATTGGAGAGGACATCGCCCAGAATGTTCTGCGCGAAAACGGTGCTGCCGGCGCCGACGAGGCAAATCTTGGTCATTTCGAACTCCGGGAATGGAAATTTCTCATGGTACCGAATACGCCTTCCAAACCGGAGATTCTTCCTGATAAGGAAGCACTTATTCCTGAATCCGCGCCAATTGACCGGAGGGTATGATGGGGAAAGAGCGCAGTGCCACGCCGGATAAGCCCTTCGATATTCCCGACGATGGTTTTCTGATCGAACGCCATATCGCTGATGCGATGAGCGCGGCACACTGGCATGACCATGTCGAGATCAACCTCCTTCTGGAGGGCCCGATGCGCTATCTCTTCAACGGGCGGCAGGAGCAGGTCGAGGCGGGCAGGCTCGTTCTCTTCTGGGCGGCGATCCCGCACCGGACCGTCGATGTCGCGCCCGGCGCGCCGCTCATCTGCATCTATCTGCCGCTCGCCGATTTTCTCGGGCTGGCGATCGACCGCGATATCAGGCAGGCGATCATGCAAGGCCGGTTCCTGGCCGATCCCCGGCCTAGCCTTGCGGATGCGGTGCTGCTTGCGCAATGGGTGGAAGAATGGGGAAAGGGAAATGCCGCCCGCCGACGCCTCATCGCCGATGAGGTCAGGCTGCGCGTCCGCCGCCTCATTCTCGATACGCTCGATGCGCCCGATGCGGCTGTGGAACGCCAGCCGGTCGGCCATGCATCGGTGCGGCGCGCCGAGATGCTGACGGAACTCATCAACGCGCATTATGCCGAGCCGCTGACGCTGGCGGATTTGGCGGAACGCGCCAATATCCATCCCAGCACCGCCAATAAGATCTTCCGCGAGGTGCTTGGCATCTCGGTCAACGAATATCTGACCCGCTATCGCCTCGCGCGGGCGATGCAGCGCCTGGCCGACACCGGCGATCCCATTCTCCAGATCGCTTATGATTGCGGCTTTGGCTCCAGCAGCCGTTTCTACGATCTTTTCAAGCATCGCACCGGGACCACGCCCAAGTTATTCCGCTCGGCGGTGGCTGGCCAAACTGGAAGGCCTTGGAAGGGCTAGCCGTTTAGCTGCAGGCGGTGCGGGCCGGCAGAGGGGCCGGATGAGTTCAATCAAGCCCTGCTCAAAGGCGTTTGCCGGGCTGGCACTGAACCTGACCTAATGTCTAGTTATTTTATAGACTTTATTGACATCACTTTCTCATGTGCCATACTTCCCAAGGTCCATGAATACGGCTGAACGCCTGACCCATACCTGGATCAACGGAGGAGGCGATAATGGCGTGTTTAGGTGCGTGAAGATCCCCGTTCTGCTGAAACGGCTCTGGTCGAGACATGCCCGGGCATTTTCGATCTCCGATGGAGCCGTGGTCATCAGCCCGCGGATGCGGGATAGCGATCCGCATTCCGAATGCAACGAGGGCTATCTGAAACTTTCCTGGTCACATCTTCCTTGGTGAGCCGGCCAGTTGAACTGCGTCGGCGAAGAATATGAACGCCTGAGGAATGGAGGAGTTCATCATGCCAATCACGTTCACCGGTGGCCCCGAGTGTTGGACAACGTTCTACGATGGGAAATCGCGCAGTTTCGCCAAACAGACCTCTGCGGCTTATGGCCAGAAGGGTGGGGAGTGGCCAGGCCTGGACCGGATAGCGATCGACGGTCCTCCTGACCTGCCGGACAATCACAGCCGTGCCGCCTTTGCCCTGGCCAGCAGGTCGGGCCCCGGCGTGCTGGTGTCACATTGCGTCGGGCCGCTCGAGCCGGTGATCGCCGCTCGCCAGCTTGCATCCCTCGACCAGCTTGGCAATGGCCGGATGGCTATCCGGATCTTTCCAGGCGGCGAGCCCGGTCCCTCAGCGAATTGGGAGTGGCTCGATCACCAGAAGAGCATCGCCAGGGCCGATGAATATCTGGTCCTTTTGAAACGGCTTTGGCTCAACGAGAAGCCGTTCGATCACGAGGGGCCTTATTACAGCATCAGGAACGGCTTCTGCGGGGTGAAGCCGCGGCAAAGCCCGCTCATTCCCTTGCATATGGGCGGACGTTCGGGGCTTGCGGTCAAGCTGGCCTCCAAGCACGCCGACATTTTCACTCTTCCGCCCGGCACCATATCGGAGACGCGTTCGATGATGATGCGGGTTCGCGAGGCGGCGGCCAATTTCGGCCGTGCAGACAAGATCGGTTTCTCCTTTCCGGTCATGGTGGTTCTCGGCGAGACGCGCGACGAGGCCTGGCGAAGGGCGGAACGGAAACCGGCTCTGCCCGATAGGGGGCGCCCGGAAGCCATGCGGCTCATCGGCACGCCTGAAGAGATCGCTCGCGCGCTGCTCGACTACCATGCGCTCGGCATAGCGGAGTTCGTCGTTCACGGACTGCATGCCGCCAAGAGCCTGGCGCTTTTCACCCATCGACTGGTTCCTATGGTCCGCCGCTCAGCTGCCCGTGCGCGAGCAGGCGACCATGCAGGCGCAATCGATGCAGGGGTGCCGGCCAGGCGGGCCGGCATTGCCGGCTGGCGGGGCCTTCGACAGAAGGCCTGGCGTACATAGCGGTTGAATGTGCCGCCTACAGGCTGCGCCTCATCGACAATTCCCGGTGCGTCAGCAGTTCCGCGAGAGTGGCGCACTGAACCCTTATGTCAGGTATCGCCTCGATCTCAAAGAAGGTGCCGCGCGTCAGCGGACCGACGGCAAACAGGCGCCCCGAGGCAATGCCGCTGTTGTCGATGACCGCACAATCGGACGTCACGTCCAGGCCTATGCGCAACGGATCCGGTTTCGCGATCCCGCGATTTACCAATGAGCGGACGAGCGGATTGGAGCTGTTCGAGCGATCGGCGCTTATCCCTGTGCAATCATAGATGCGGGCGACCTCGATCGTCTCGGTGCTCATCTGATGACGGGGTCTGATGGTCGCCAGGACGCGGTCGCCTGCGGGTTGCGTGCCGAGCAGTTTTCCGGCTTTCGGTTCGAGGCGACCGGACACCACGGCCTGCGAAATCCTTGCGTGGATTTCGGGCGGCATGCGATGGCGATGAATATCCCACCATGCGCGGGTGTGCTCGATGAAGCGGCGTTTTGCGCTGGCCGGCCAACTTTGCCATATCTGGCGGTTGAAGGGGCGAAGGCCATCGACCACGTCGCGCCAGTCACCGCCGGCTCGTTCCGTGTCGCGCACCAGATCGCGAAACCATCTCACGAAATACGACAACTCCGTTCCCAGCGGAATGTCGGCCGAATCGAGACGGATCGGCTTGCTGTTATGGTGGGCCAATGGAAGCAACCCACGTCGCGACAGCGCGGTGATCCTGCCGCGATGACCGCGGCGCTCGAGCAAAAGCCAGGTATCGACCATCGACAGCCCCGTACCGAGGACCAGGACATGATCGTCCGGATCGAGCGGCGTATCGGCCGCCGAGCCCGGCTTGACACTGTTTCCCCGCGTGGGCTCCTCCTCATGTCCGACAGCAAGAACCGCCACATGCCCGATGAAGCTGGAGCCATTGGAAAGCTGGACCTCGACGCCCGAAGGCGTTGGTACAATTGCGGTGCAAAATTCCCTTACCAGATGCAGCCGGCCCGTTGTCGCGTGGCTGCGGTGGAGGTCATCCAGAATGTCGGCGAGATAATCGCCATAGACGTACCGGGGCACATAGGTCTGCGGCTTGTCCGGCTGTGCCAAGCCGCGCTTCAGAAGCCAGCGCCAGAAGTGCTCGGGATCGTCGGCAA
Source organism: Mesorhizobium sp. RMAD-H1 (assembly GCF_014191375.1). Classification (GTDB taxonomy): domain Bacteria; phylum Pseudomonadota; class Alphaproteobacteria; order Rhizobiales; family Rhizobiaceae; genus Paramesorhizobium. The sequence goes on along the minus strand of NZ_JACHWN010000007.1, from coordinate 266,387 downwards.
AAGCACTCATCCCGAGTGCGGTGACGTTGAGGACGTGATCCGAAAAAGGGGTGGAGTACGCCACTCCCTGACCAAAGGTGGGACGCTTCTCGATCAGCGTGACACGGAGATCTGTCTTCGACTGCCGCAGCAGGTGCGCCGCAAGGACGACGCCGCTCGCCCCCCCGCCAATAATGATAATCGACAATCGCCGGGAATTGTGCTCGTCGCTCATGGCAGGGCCCTCTGGCCGCCGCCATCGGGCAGCCTCAGATGTTGTATTTCAGGTCCGCAGCAGCATCGATGTCGATCTCTTCGCGACCGAACATATCTCGCATTTCCGCGAGACTCCGGTTGTCCAGTACATCGGCCATGGCCTGACGCACTTCCAGCATCATATAACGGACGTGGCATGTGGCCTCGTCGCAATCGTCACAAGGTTCATACCGGGTGCGGCTGGCACACGGGATAGGCGCAAGCGGACCATCAAGGACGCGAATGACGTGGCCGATCTTGATCTCGCTGGCCGGGCGGGCCAGCCGGTATCCGCCCTCCCGTCCTTTCCGGCTCTGGACGAAGCCGGCATTGCGCAACTCACCCAGAATGGCGTCGAGAAACTTCTTGGGAATATTATTGGCAACGGCGATCTCATTGACCAAGGCGAGTTTTCCCACCGGGATTTCCGAGAGGTGAACAAGTGCCTTGAGGCCGTATTTGCCTTTTCTGGTGAGCATCTCGAGATTTCGATATCGGAAAGTGGGAATCGCCGGGCGCGGCGTCGTTCTTCCTGCGCATATCGACAGTTCGCCCCGACCGCCGCATGACCTGTCGGAGACATAAAGTCTATAAATGTACTAAACAAGACCGAAATCATTGGATTTCCGTAATATCGCAATTGTACGGACGAAAACCGCACTCATTGGCGGGCTAAGCGTGTGTCGTGCCGCTCAGTCCGCCCGCGAAGCAGATCAACGCTCGGCGGGCTGGCCGGGTTCATTACGGATGACGTGAAATCTCGAAACGCCATCATTGGCCAGTTGCGCGACCAATTGCAGCTCCCATTCGATATAGCCCTGCATATTGGCGCGTGCATTGTCGACCCCTTCATAGGGCCGCTTGTAGACATCGATCGGATCTGACAGCCATCTCGGCTCGGTTTCAAGCGGAAATCCCGCAGCGGTCCAGGCACGGGTTCCGCCTTCAAGATATGCAATTTCCCGCGTTGAACTCTCCTGCAACTCCCGCAGATTGAACGCAGCGATATCACCGTCCGGCGATGTCAGGACAATCCGCCCTTTATCCCCCAATCCGGCGATGTCGCGCGCGAGTTCCGGACCTGAAGCGAACCACGCTCCGGGAATATGACCCCGGGAATAGGTCGTGCTACGCGCAAGGTCAACGATCACCACGTCTCTTGCATTCCGCAATTCCGCGGCGGTGATCGATGCCTTGGGAAAATCGGGAACCAGGGCGGATTTGGGGGTTTGAAAGACTTCCGGAACGACGGCGCCCTCTTCCAGCACATATGCATCCCATCCCATCTGCAACAGCCATGACGCCGTCATCCTGGCGCGGACGCCGTCATCGTCATAGAGAACAACGCGCGCGCCGCGAACGCCGAGCCATTCGTCCGTTGCCTGAATCAATTGTCCTCCGGGTGCGGAGGCAAAGCCGCTGGGATGTCCTTTATGATATTGGTCAGGATCGCGCACATCGAGCGTGTAAAGCGTCCTGTCTTCTGCCTCCGCGCGAAAACGGGCGAGATCGTCGGCAGCGATGATCGGCACACCCACGTGCTGCGCCCAGCGCGCGGCGCGCCGTTTGGCTTCGGATCGCGCCGCCTCAGACGGTTCCGGTGTCTTGGCCGTTTGCCCGGTTTCCAGTTGCAGCCCTTCCAGCGTCCAGCCGATGGTACCGTTTCGCAAAGCGGCCACGCGGTTGGGAAAGCCGGCGTTAATCAGGCTCTGCGTGCCGATGATGCTGCGGGTGCGCCCGGCACAATTAACGATGACGAGCGTATCAGGGGAGGAGACGATATCCTGGATGCGGTAGACCAGTTCTCCGCCCGGCAGGCTGCGTCCGCGCGGGATGCTCATGGTGTTGAACTCCTCGAAACGCCGTGCATCGACGATGACGACGTTCTCTTCCGTTTCGAGGATACGCTTCACATCCTTCGCCGGCAGCGAGGGCGTATGACAGATCGCTTCCACGAGCTCGCCGAACGCCTTGGAAGGCACGTTGACGTCGCGATAAAGCTCTCCGACGCGGGCGTAAGCCGACAGGCCGCCAGCCAGAACGGCGACGTCGCTATATCCAAGCGCTTTGATCCGCCGGACCGCACGCTCTGCATAACCCTCTCCATCGTCATAGACCACGATGGGGGCGAAGAGGCGCGGCACCAATCCGGGAAGGTTCCTTTCGATTTCACTCACCGGCAAGCTGACGGCGAAAAACGGGTGCGCTTGCGCATAGGGCCCTTCCTCGCGAACGTCGAGAACAGCTATTTCGCGGCCATCACGCCAGAATGCGCGAACCTCTTGCGCCGTAATCGTCCTGGTCATTCCTAAACCCTTTTAACTTTATTGCTCAAAAGAAAGCGCCGGTAGGCGGCAGAGAGCCATTGAGGTAGTGATCACCAATGACGCGCTCCTTGTAGATGCGCGGATTGTGGGAGGCGATGACCTTGATGTTGCGCCAGTGCCGGTCCAGGGCCTTTGCCGTGGAGACCGCGCTGCCGCTGCCGATATCGATCAGCAGACTTGCCAAATTGGCGGCGACCTCGTCGGTGACAACCTTTGCTTCGGCCGCTGCGATGCTGGCTGCGATCGACAGCCCTTCCGCCTCGCTGCCTTTCGCGCCTGCCCATGCCGCATTCAGCGCCTGCACCGCGCGGTCGACGACGGCAACGATGGCGGAGCGGAATGCGGCGATGCGCCCGATCACGGACTGGATTTCCGGCTCTCCGGAAGGATGATCCGCAAGCCCGTGATAAAAATTACGCGTGCGACCGCGAATGGTTGCCAATGCATCGTGCAGCACACGGGTCACGATCCCGGAGATGATCGTCGTCAAATATATCTGATGGAAGGTGAAGCCATAGAGGTACGGTTCGTCCGGCCGTGGCTCGTTCACCTTGAAAATATCCGCCGGCGAAATGGCGACGTCGTTGAGTATGGTCGTGCCAGAGCCTGTCAGCTTCTGGCCGAACCCATCCCAATCGTCGTCGAGCACCACGCCGGTGGTATCGGTCCTAACCAGGAATTGCACGATATCCCCGCTCCGTTCATCGATGGCCGATGAAAAGAGATAATCGGCATACATGTTGCCGGTGCTGTAGATCTTCCTGCCGGAAATCCGGTAGAGACCATCACTCTGCGACCATTGCAATCTTGCGCCAGGCACCTGGCCGCGGCTGCCTGCCGGCCCACCGCCGGCCTCGGAAAATGCCACGCCGAACATCGCCCCTTGCGCAATCAGATCCAGAACGCGCCTGGCAAGCGGTGCGTCGGGCGACTGCAGGTGCTGTTCGACGACGAAGAAATGGTTGCGGTAGACATGCGCGATATTGGGGTCAGCAAAAGCGAGATCGCGTGTCAATGCAAAGAGTTCCGGGAGTGAAATCGCCTTGCCGCCCTCTGTTTCAGGCAGGCGGAGCGCCCCATATCCGCGGGCTTTCAGAGCCGCCACCTCTTCGAAGATCGGCTGGCGGGCAGTATCGCGTTGCGCCGCCCCTGAAGAGAATGCTTCGAACAGGTCCGCGAAGCCGAGCCGGCGGGTAACGCTGCTCCAGCGATCGGCATGAAGTGGCGAGGGCTTTGGTGATGCGGTTTGCAGCATTTTTCGCTTTCAACCTCCCGACCCGGTATGGGCGATCGGCGCGGCATCGCGCGGATCCACATAATGGTTGAGGCCAAGGTGATGACGCAGTGTCTGCCCGGCATAGTCGTGCCGGAAACGCCCCGCTTTCTGAAGCAGCGGAATGACCTCGTCGACGATGTCCTCAAGCCCGCTGGTCTGGATGTCGATATTGAGATTGAAGCCATCGCAAGCGGCAGTATCGATCCAAGTCAGCATATCCGCGACGAACTGCTCCGGCGTGCCGACGAACATGCGGTGCCCGCCGATGATGTTGCTGAGCGCCGCCTGGCGTGCCGTCCACCCGTACTGGGTGGCTTCCGACAGGATCTGCTTGCGCGGCCATCTCGACGCGATCGGGACGCGCGGCTCCGCCGCGTCGATCTTGTCATAAGGCAGCGGCGCATCGAGCGGGAGGTCGTCAGGCTCCAGTGCAAAATGGCGTGCCAGTTCCTGGTGAAGAAACCCGATGTCGAGACCGGCATCGAGCTCCGCCTTGCGTTTGTGAGCCTCGGCCTCGGTGCTGCCGATGATCGGGAAGAGACCGGGCATGACGAGAAACTGGTCCGGACTGCGCCCGTTGCCGAGCGCCAGCGCCTTGACATCGCTGTAAAACTCTCGCGCCCTCTCGATAAGACGCTGGCCCGTGAACAACACATCGGCATAGCGGGCACCGAAGGCCTTGCTGTCCTCCGATTGTCCGGCCTGAAAGATGACCGGGCGCCCTTGCGGAGTCACCGGAGCCGAAAGGACGCCTTTGGACCTGAAATGGCTGCCGCTGACATCGATCGGCCGCAGAGCGGTCTCATCGACGAAGACGTGTCGTTCCGCGTCGGCGACGATGGCTGCGTCGGGTAACGAGTCCCACAGGCCGGTGACAATCTCCGCGAATTCCGAGGCGCGGCAATACCGTTCATCCTGGTTGAAGCCGCTTTCAACGCCATAGGCGGCAAGAGCAACGGGCGTCTGGCTGGTGATGATATTCCAGGCCGCCCGACCCTTGCTGATATGGTCGAGCGAGGCGATCTGCCTGGCGACCACGTAGGGATGGCCGAAGATGGTGGATGTCGTGGCGACAAGGCCGATATGGCTTGTCGCCTGGCTCAGGGCTGAAAGCAGCGTGATGGGGTCAAGCGCCCGCCAGGGACGGTAAAAAGACTCGTCGACAAGGCCACCGGGGCCGTCGGCCAGGAACAGCGCGTCGAGCTTGCCGCGCTCGGCGAGCCTCGCGATCCGGATGAATTCATCAATATCGGTGGAAACGCTCCTGGGAGCGGGCAAGGTTTTCCAGGCAGCATCGTGCCGGCCCGAGGCCAGAACATTGACACCAAGACGGACAGACTTGGGAGAGGGCATTTCAATGGCTCCGGTTGAAGGAATTGATGATTGGCAAAGGCGGCAACCGGCTACGGATCAGACGCGCACAACGTGATCGGCGACCTTGACACGCTGCGGCAGGATTGCGCGTTCGGCCAGCCAATCCGCGGCTTTCTGGAAATCGGCGAGAAACGCCGGGTCGTCGGCCTCGTAGAAGTAATTCACGCGCCTATAGCTCGCGAGATGATCGCGGACAGCGTCACTGTATTGGCCTTCGCGCTGGGCGATGGTCTCGGCCTCCAGCACATTGTTGCTGATCCACTCTCCCTCCTGTCGATAGGCAGCGATTACGGCATGGACGAGCGCTGAGTTGTCCGTGGCGAAGCTGCGCAGCGTGACCAGCGACGAATAGTCGATCAGAAAATCGAGATCCGTCCCTTCAAAGAAGATGTTCTTGGCGTCGTACTGCTCGCGCGCGATGTCGACAGCGGGCGTCCACATCGACCAGGCATCGACACGGCCTTGCCCGAATGCAGGCGACGCATCAGGGGGATTGAGATAAACCAATTCGACCGTATTGCGATCGACGCCATGCTTTTCGAGAGCGGCGACCAGAAGGAATTCTCCCAGACCCGACCGGTTGACGGCGACCTTCTTGCCCACCAGTTCCTTCACATTGTTGATGCCGGAATCTTTCCTGACGATGATCGCGGTCGTGCGAGGGCTATAGACGTTGAACTGCGTGAAGACCAATGGCGATCCCGCGATAATGGCCGCAAGCGCCGGCGTGGTGCTGCCCCAGAAGCCGAAATCGGCGCTGCCACCGACGACGGCCTGAAGCGAAGGCGCGTGATTTGGAAAAGGGCCGACCCATTCGACCTTGATATCCTGATCGGCAAGCCTTTTCTCAAATTCACCGCGCTGGCGTGCGATCAGCGGCAGACCTCCGCGTCCCCAGCCGAGCCGGACGGTATCCGTGTTGCGGGCGCCTTCGGCGTAGCCGTTTTCAGGCAGCAGGCCGGCCAGCGCACCGGAACCGGCCACCAGCATCATTGCCTGAATGAAGCGACGGCGGCCGATGGGGAGGGACGTTGTCTCAATCATGTTCATCTCCAGTATTCAGGGTATTTGAGAAGTTCCGGCTCGCCGAAATGCGCGCCTCAGGCAGCGTGTCCGGGCGCTTCCACTCCAAGTTCGCTGAGCAATCTTTGCCGCGATGCGAGCCGCCCGGCAGGCGTATCGGCGCCCACGTGGTGAGATGCCGCGATCGCGCCCGCCCGCATGACGAGGATGCGATCAGAGATGGCGATCGCTTCATCGACATCATGCGTGACCAGAAGCACCCCTGGTCGGTGCGTGCTGACGAGTTCCTTGACCAGGCCGTGCATCTTGATGCGGGTCAGGGCATCAAGCGCCGCGAAAGGCTCGTCGAGAAGCAGGAGCTTCGGCTCACGGACCAGCGCACGGGCGAGCGCCACGCGCTGCGCCTGACCTCCCGAGAGGTTGCGCGGCCAGTCGTTCTCACGTCCGCCGAGGCCTACCTCGCGAAGCGCCGCCTCGGCTTGCCTCCTGCCTTCCCGGGTCTCCATTCCCAGGGCGACGTTGCGCCAAAGAGGAGCCCAGGGCAGCAGACGGTGCTCCTGGAACACCACCGCTGGCTGCGATGGCCCATCAATGGTACCGCCGTCGATAGGATCGAGACCGGCAAGAGCGCGCAGAAGAGTGGTCTTGCCGCATCCGCTTTCTCCAAGCAGGGCGACAAACTCGCCAATCTCGATTCTCAGATCAAGCCCGTTGATGACAACCCGCTCGCCATATTGACGGCGAAGACCGCGGACCATGACTGCGGCGTTATGTGTGCTCATCGGTTTTCCCCTATTGCGTAGTTCGGGTGCCATGCGAGCAGCCTTTTCTCGAGGAACCGGGCCAGGCCGTCCGCGAAGACGCCGATAGCGGCGTAGATGACGATGGTCAGCACGATGACATTGGTCTGGAGAAATTCCCGCGCATCCATTGCCAGGAAGCCGATCCCCTTTGTGGTGGCGATGGTCTCGGCGATCACCAGCGCGAGCCAGGCGACGGCAAGGGCGTATCGGACCCCTGTCAGGATCGAGGGCATCGCACCCGGCAGGATGATCCGTGTGATCCGCTGGCGAACCGAAAGTCCGGTCACCTGCGCAAGCTCCAGGAGCTTGGGATCAACCTGCCGGATGCCGAGCACCGTGTTGATGTAGATCGGAAACATCACTCCGAGGGAGACGAGAAAGATCTTACCGGTTTCATCGACCCCGAACCAGATGATGACGAGTGGCAGCAGCGCAAGAAAAGGGATTGCGCGGATCATCTGGATCGATCTGTCGAGGGCGGCTTCCGCAATACGCGAGAACCCGACAAGCACGCCGAGCACGAAGCCGATGCCGCCCCCGATGGCAAAGCCGACCGTTGCCCGAAGCAGGCTATAGCCCAGATGCTCCGGCAAGGTTCCGTTCGATATCAATGTGAGTGCCGTGCCCAGAACGGCACTGGGGGATGGCAGGATCTGCGGATTGATGTAGCCGATCCCGGAAAGACCTTCCCAGGCAAGCACCACGAGAACCGGTGCGAGCCACGAGACGGCCAGCATTTCGCGATCAGACAGGGTTCTCGGCGAAAACCGGCCTCCGTCTTGCCGTGCTTGCCTTACCTGATCGGCTCGAACCGCATTCTTGCGGGAGCCGATATTCGTTTCCCTATCCGCCGCCTGATCCAGATGCTGCCATGCCATGACGGGCTGCTCGCCGCCCGGGAGAAACGCGCCCTGTGTGAACTGCCGGGTCATATCGGCCTCCTCTTCCTGAATGCGATGATGTGCGACCGGTCAGCCCCGCAGAGCGGAGATGGGAGCCTGCGCACCCTGCCGGACGGCCTGGTCATGAGTGCCATTCACCCTTTGGGTGCTGGTGTTCGGCTCTCCCGCATGGGTTACCTCCCGACGCGCGAGATAAGGAGTGAACTGCTCGATCGCGCGCGCCAGCCGCTCGGCAAGCGCCGGCGAGACCGAACCCTCGGCGAAGTCCCGTTCTGCGGCATAGATGCCTGTCGCCAGCGTTCGTGCCTCGAAGAAGCCGAAGAGCGGACGCAATTGATGCTCGATCACCAGGGCATGCCTGTCGCCGCCGCCCGTTGCCGCAAGCAGGATCGGCTTTCCGACGAATGCCGTGGGATCCAGGAGATCGATGAGATGCTTGAAGAGGCCGGTATAGCTGCCCTTGTACACGGGGCTGGCGACGACCAGCGCCTCCGCTTCAACCATCTGTATGACGATCCGCCTGGCGCTTTCGTCAAGATCGGACAGCTTGCGCGCCGCTCCCAGGGAGGAGCCGAACTGCGATAGATCGTAGACCTGCGCGCGCCGCGAATAGCGTTGTGCTGCCCTGTGGGCGATATCTGCTACCAGAGCACGGGTGCGCGAAGGGTAGCTGTAGCTGCCGGATATTCCTATGATCGTGGGCGCAGTCATGAAACCTGTCCTTTCATCGCTCGCACGGATGTGCATCGGAATAGGATCAGGCTAGTTAATTCTACTAAATCTATAGAGAAAAGGAATTTTAAATTTGGTCCCCCCTTTGAACTGTCTTTCTAGTCACGTGGGCGCTCGAAGGTTTTCGAGACGTTCGACTGCAATGCCCGAATACATGTGAAAGAGATGCGATAAGGCTGTGATGTACCCGCCATTCGGCTGGACGTCTGTGGGCCCGCCCTTGTCGTGAGCACCGTAGAGCTCTATCAGAAGCTTGGTGACGCTGGGGGTTCTCCTGCGAATGATAGGTGGAGCATGGTGCAAAAGTCCCGAACTGCATTTTGGGTCAATAGCGTCGAGTGCAGGGGATATCTATACCGCCCGGCAGCAGGCAACGGCCCTCTCCCCTGTATCGTCATGGCTCACGGCTTTGGTGGAACGCAGGAGGGCTCGCTTGCCAAAACCGCCGAGGATTTCGCAGGCGCCGGTTTTGCTGCCCTGACCTTCGACTACAGGAATTTCGGCGAAAGCGACGGTGAACCCCGGCAGGTCATTTCGATACGCGCCCAGCAGGAGGACTGGCAAGCGGCGATTGCCCATGCGCGTTCGCTGCCCGATACCGACCGAAGGATTGCGCTATGGGGGAGTTCCTTGAGCGGCGCTCACGTCATCGAGGTGGCGGCCGGGGATCCGAGCATCACCGCGGTGGTGGCTCAGGTGCCCTTCAACGGCTTTCCCAGAAAAGTGGAGGGCCGCACGATGGCCGACAGCCTAAAGATATTGACTGCCGCGCTAAAGGATCGCTGGGCTGGCTGGAGAGGCCAGCCGCCGCATTATATTCCCGCTGTCGGAAAAGAAGGCGAACTCGCCGTCATGGCATCCAGAGAGGCTGACGAAATTGTCAGGTCAATGGACAATCAAACATGGCGCAACGAAATAGCCCCGCGCGTCCTCCTGGACATGGCGTGGTATCGCCCGAGCCGGGCAGCGCCGCGACTTTCCATGCCACTCCTGGTCTGTCTCGCGGAAGACGACAAGCACACACCCGCCGCGCTCGGGCGCCGGATCGCAGATCGTGCGCCGCGCGGGGAAGTGCGGCAATACCCCTGCTCCCACTTCGATTTCTATAAGGAGGAGATCCGGAAAAGGGTGGTGCACGATCAGATCGGCTTCCTGCACACCCACCTCGCCGCCTCCTCGACAAACTGAGGCGCGTTCAGGGATGATCATTCAGATCAGACCTTCTGCAGAGCACCTCACCAGGACGGTCGCAGTTCTGGCCGAGGGGGTGGGACCGCCCAGCGAGCGTCCGCAGATTGCGGAAGCCTCGCAGGATTGAGAAAATCGGACTTCATCCTGGGCCGAAGCGTAGCGAGATCGATGCAATGCTTTCGGGGCCTCTGATCGTCTCCAGCACTCCTATCGCGGCTCGCAACCGCAATTGCGGGCAAAACGTCATTCACCCACGCTGACCGGGCTCATCATAGCGGGACAGCTGTTTCATTCTTTGCGGTGCGGATCACCATCATGGTGAAGAACCGCGCAACATTCGTCTGGTCCCGGAACAGTCTGTCACAAAGTGCATCGAATTCCTCCATGTCGCGCAGCTGCAGCATCAAGACGACATCGGCTTCCCCCGTGACCGCATAAGCCTGCGCCACCGCGTCCTCTTTAACCGCGAGATCGAGAAACCGGCGCATATGCTGCTCGCCGTGGAGCTTCAGCTCCACCGTCACCAGCGCCTTCAATGGGCGCCCGATCGTGGCCGGGTTCAGAATCGCGACAATCCGCTGGATCACGCCCGTACGCCGCAGCCGCCGGATACGCCTAAGACAGCTCGAAGGTGACAGTCCGATTTCGTCGGCCATGTCGGCATTCGTTCGCGACGCATCACGTTGCAGAAGATCCAGCAGTTTCCTGTCGATCCGGTCCATACGCTTCTCCAAATCAGGCGAGATTAAAATGCAATAAAATTGCATTGAAGTGCAATTTTTGACCAAAAATGCGGATCGCGTCGGGGTAGAAAATGACGGCAACGCCATGGAGAGCCTGTGATGTCAGCACTCAGATTCGCCGTCCTTAAGCTTCGGGAAACCCTGCAGATCTATTGGGAGCTCGTCCGCATCATCATTCCGGTCACGATCATGACCGAGGTGGCGTTTCGGACGGGATTGATAGAAGCCGTCTCTCCGGTTCTCGCACCAGTCATGGGGCTTTTCGGTTTGCCGCCGGAATTGGGCCTGGCCTGGCTGACCGGAATGCTCGTGGGAATATGGGGAGCGATTCCCATGATCTTTACGCTAGTACCGGCGGTATCGATGAGCGTTGCCGACATAACCGTTTTGTCAGCACTTCTGCTTTTCGCCCATGGTCTGCCAATCGAGCAGAAGATCATTCAAAAGGCCGGGCCGGGATTTGCCGTCACGACACTGATCCGCGTTGCCGGCGGCATACTCTATGCGATGATGCTCCATCATCTGCTTGCCGCGACCGGGTGGTTGTCGGAAACACTGGACCCAGCCTGGATTCCGGTGTCCCCCTCCTCCGATTGGACGGGCTTCCTCACCGGGTTGATGGAAGCGCTGATCTTCATGTTCGTCATTCTCGTGGCCCTCGCCTTGGGGCTGGAGATCCTGAAACAGTCAGGGCTCATGGCCCTGTTGATGAAGATACTAGCCCCTTCACTGCGTCTCGCGGGAATAGAGGGCGAGGCAGGGCAATTCACCGCCGTCGGGTTGTTTTTGGGTATTTCCTACGGAGGCGGATTGCTGATCCGCGAAGCGCGGTCGGGCGACATACCACCCCGCCAGGTCTTTGTTTCATGCATCTTCATGGGATTTGCACATAGCATTATCGAGGACACTTTGATTGTGACGGCGTTGGGCGCGGATGTTCTCGGTGTGCTTGTTGGACGGATCATTTTCGCAATCGCCGCGACGGCTCTGATCGCGTGGCTCGTTCGGTCAATCCCGGATGAGAGCTTTTTCGGGTGGGTATTTCGGCGAGCGGACTGCCCGGCGGCAGCGGGCCAGTAGATGTGATGATGACTATATTGAACGGCTGAAAAGTTCATTTCGGATCGGGAGCGCGCGGCTCCCCCCTGTGTTATCTCCTTTCAGCACCTGGGAGGACCGGAAAGCTCTTTTCCTGTCTCGCACTGCAGCAGTTGTCACATGGGACAGACGAAGCCCCCACGCGCAGTTTCAACCCACGATCAGTTTACAATGATATGACCGTCCCGTATTGCCCTTTCATCTGGGGAGTTGCGGTTGAAGTCGTCATGTCACAAGAAATTGCGTATCTTTTCAGTGGGAAAGCCGAAAGCGGTTTCAGTGAAACCTCGGCTGATCATCCGCTCCACAGGCTTGATAAACGCGGGATGATCAACCCTGCCAAACTTGGATGGCACGGAAAGCATCTGGCCAGATCGGTGCTGAAATATGCTCGATTGTCTTTCTGATGGCGCGGGCTTCCAGTGGATCCCAGATAGAGGAGGAATTGCTCACTCTGTGCGGGCGCCGGGTTCGCGAACCTTCACCGCAAATGTGCATCTGGTGGAGATTTTCCTCGCGCCCGTTAGCGGCGTGGAATTCAGAATCGGCGTCAATCGGTGGCAGGGCATCGATGTTCCAGCTGGCGCGCTTGCGGTCATTCCAGCGAATCTTGAGGGATTTGCCAGTTGGTCGTCAGTGAAGGAAAGCGCAATCGTCGCTTTGCAGCCTTCCTATTTGCAGGACCTGGCCACGTGTGAAACCGAAGCGGTAGAGCCGCAATGGCCAGTGCCGATCAGCGCCGATGCGTTTGCGCTCGGTATAGCCCAGATGATGAAGGCGGAACTGATGCGGAAAGAGAGGGCAAGCCTGCGCTACCTCGACGCACTTCTCACGCAACTCGGCGTCCATCTGCTACGGGTAAACACGCAGGACAAATCGCCTGCAAAGGCAATAGGCAAGCTCTCCAGCTACAATGCGAAGCGCATTCAAGCCTTCATGAAGGAGAACTTGTCACGAAAACTCACATTGGCTGATCTTGCGGCGATATGCGAGCTTTCCCCCAGTCATTTTGTAAATGCCTTCAAGGCGACATTTGGGCAATCACCTTACCGCTATCTCCTGGGTTTGCGCCTTGTCTATGCCGAAAAGCTGCTTGCCGAACGCGATATGACGATCGTGCAGGTGGCGCATCTCAGCGGGTTCTCGAGCCAGAGTCATCTGACCTCGGCGATGAGTAAATACAGAGGTGAAACGCCCTTCAGAATTCAGGGGCGGACCGGTAAATAACCCGGAATTCTGAAGACTGTACGATCATCGTCTGCGAAAGGCGCATCGGAACCTTTCTCCTCAAGTCGTCACCTCTCGAATTTCAGGAGAAGCTGAAAAAAGCCGTAAGAACTTGAAATACAGCGGCCGGCAATTCTGGCTTATTTCCGTGGTGTAGGATTGGGGGATCTAGCGGCCGGGAATGCTGGTTTAGGGGACGATGTCCTTTCTACAGCTTCGGTTGGGCTGGATCTGGAGAGGTGGATATTAGAGGGATAGGGCTCATGAACGGTCCGGAAGACAGGCTATGGTTCTTCACCTGTAGGGCAGCGTTCGACGCCTTGGCGAACAGTATGCGCGCATGAGCCGCGGTATGGCTGCAAACATGCAGCAAACACTTTCCGACGCGGTTAGCCAGAGGGTGCAGCAAACGTTCCAGCTTCTTGAAGAGCGGTATGCGGGCGAGCTCTCCGAAGCCAAGCGCGACATGCTGCTTGCCAACTGCCTCTACGGTCTCACATCGGTGATCCACGCGAACGATACGCCTGAGGATCATCTGGCGGCGATCCGATCCTATCTCGAACAAATCATTCCGGCTGAGCGGGCCGCGAGAGCGCTCAAAGCCACGCCTGCATCGGATGACAACTGGCTCGTCAGCGCGCTTGAGCGCATTGAGGCAATCGGCAAAAAGCACGGTCATGCGTTGCTTGCGCGAGGCGCCGGTGGCGGCAAAGCCATTCCATTCACTAACAAAGACCCATCGGCGGCAGGGTCGGCGGAACCTGCGGCTGTCCAAAATAATGCGGTAGAGGAGGCACTAACCCGATGACGACCTTGCAAGGAAAGATCAGCCGGCGCGAGCCGGCCAGGTTTGCGGGAAACTGGGTTGGTGGTGCGGACGGCTGCGGCCGTTCGCAGCGCCGCCGGCTGATGGCGGTGCTGCGCATTGCGCATTCTGTGCTTGGCGTGGGACGCAAGCGGCTGGGACTTGGCACATTGGGCGCTGGCGGAGCGCTGCGTTCAGCCGGCGCGCTCGGTGGCCTAGCCGGACTCGTCGCGCTTGGCCTCTCCGCGCCGGCGCAGGCGCAATATCAGGCTGGCGGCGGCACGGCGACCGGCGCCGGCACCATCGCCATCGGCTCTGCGACAGCATCTCAGATCAATGCCGTCGGGATCGGCACGGGGGCGACCTCATCTGCAGTTAACGCCATTTATCTGGGCGCGCGCACTATGCCGGGGACGGGTGCTCTCGCGCAGAGCGCCATCGCCATCGGCACGGACGTGACGGCATCTCAGCTCGACGCCATCGCAGTGGGACGCCAGTCCGTCGCGTCGGGACAAAATACGGTGGCAATCGGTCAGGGCGCATCGGCCTCAGGGGCTGGCGGCGCGATAGCGCTGGGCGCTGGTACGGTCTCAAACAACACCAATACGGTCGCGCTCGGCATCTCCGCCAGCGCCACTGGGATCGCGGCCACTGCGCTCGGCCAAAACGCCGTTGCTTCGGGGTCGCAATCCACGGCGGTCGGTACCGCCACGGCCAGCGGCGGCCAGTCGTTCGCCGGAGGCCGGACAGCCGTTGCCAGTGGGCTGCGCGCTACCGCGCTCGGATTTCAGGCGAACGCGTCGGGAGTGGATTCGTTGGCCCAGGGCAGTTCGGCCAGCGCAAGCAGCCAGAACGCCCTCGCCATCGGCTTCCAGTCGAACGCATCCGCGATCAACTCGGTCTATCTCGGCTCGCGCACTGCTGCGGGAACGGGCGCTCTCGCGGAGAGCGCCATCGCCATCGGCACGGATGTGACTGCGTCTCAGGTCGATGCCATTGCGATGGGGCGCGCCAGCCAGGCGACGGGCCTTTCCGCCACCGCCATCGGCGGTGCGGCTCGGGCGACAGGGAACAGCGCGCTTGCGCTCGGAGTGCAGGCCGTAGCCGTTGGCGACAGCACGGTTGCCGTCGGTCAGGGCGCCGGTGCTGGTTCAACCGTCGGCAATGCCAGTTCCGTTGCGGTCGGCATCGCGGCCGGAACGCTCGTCAGCGGCGGGCAGAACTCCGCTGTCGGCGGGGGTATCGCCAGCGTCCTGAGAGGCGCCGGTTCCGGCGTCAGCGGAGCGCGCAACGTCGCCATGGGAACCGGCGACGGTTCCGTCACTTATGACGGCACGCTCGCAGCTTCCGCGGGCAATCTGGTGACGGGCAACGACAATATCGCCATCGGCACCAATGCGGGTATCGGCGTTGGCAGCAATGCAACGACCTCGATCGGCTACAATGCCATGGCTACCGCCAGCAATACAATTGCGGTTGGTCCTCAGGCAAATGCGACGGGGGTAAATTCAGCAGCGCTTGGCAATGTTGCCAATGCTTCGGCCGACTTCGCGCTGGCCTTGGGCAATTCGGCCGTGTCGAGTGGCTTCGGCTCCGTTGCGGCCGGTTCGGGAGCACAGAGCACGGCCGTCTCCTCGGTGGCGGTCGGCAATAATGCAGCCGCAACTGCCGCGAATACGGTAGCCGTCGGCCTAGGCGCGGCTGCAGACTCCGCCGATGCGGTCGCCATCGGCACAAATGCGAGGGCAACGGGCGGCAAGGCGGTATCGATCGGGTTCGGCAACATCGCCAATGGCAATGGCGCGGTCGCGATCGGCGATCCCAATACGGCAACCGGCGACGGTGCCGTGGCGCAGGGCATGGATAATACCGCGACCGGCAACGGCTCGGTGGCGATGGGTAACACCAACATGGTCGGCGGCGGCGGACAGGCCGTCAGCACCCCCGGCACGGCGGCGCAGGGCGCGGTCGGCCTCGGCTATCGAAACACCGTGATCGGCCAGGGCAGCGTCGCGATCGGCAGCACCAGCAGCGCGCTGGCGGCAGGCTCGCTAGCCTTCGGCGACACGGCGATCGCCAACAATGCCGGCGACGTGGCGCTCGGTTCGGGCAGCGTCACGGCGGTGGCTGTCCCCACGCCCAACACCGTGATCAACGGCGTGACCTATGACTTCGCCGGGACCAGCCCGGGCTCGACGGTCAGCGTCGGTGCTCCGGGCACGGAGCGTACCGTCACCAATGTGGCGGCGGGCCGTATTTCCGGTACTTCGACCGATGCGATCAACGGATCGCAGCTCTTCGCGACCAACCAGGCAATCACGGCGGTTGGAGGCGACATCGACACACTCGGCGTCAGCATATCGACGGCGCTCGGCGGTACGTCGGTCTATGATCCCACAACCAACCAGGTGACCGCAGGGCTGGCGGTCGGCAGCACGACCTATAACAGCGTACAGTCCGCCTTGAGCGCGGTAAGCAGCACGGCTTCTGCCGGCTGGAATCTGCAGGCGAACGGCGATGCCGCCACGAACGTCACACCAGGCGGGACGGTGCAACTCCTCAGCGGGCAGAACATCGCGATCACGCGCAGCGGAACCGACGTCACGATCGCCACGACCCCGGCCCTCACCGCCGACAGCCTGGCACTCTCGAGTGGTCAGGTATTCAACGCCTCCGGTCTTGATATGAATGGCACGGGGATCACCGGTCTTCTGCCTGGGACGGTTTCCTCGACTTCTACAGAAGCGGTCAACGGATCCCAGCTCTATGGCGTATCGCTGAGCATCGCCAATATTCTCGGCGGCGGCGCCATCGTGAACCCCGATGGCAGCGTCAGCAATCCGACCTACACGATCGCGGGTAACACCTACACCACGATAGGCGACGCATTCACCGCCGTTAACAACAGCCTGACGACCTTCGACAGCGCCCTCAACGGCAGCGGCATCAAATATTTCCGTGCTAATTCGACCCTCGCGGATTCAAGTCCGGCGGGAACCGATTCGGTCGCCATCGGTCCGCAGAGCGTTTCAACCGGCAATAACAGCCTAGCAGCAGGCTTGAACGCCCAGGCAGGCGCCGATGGTTCACTCGCCATCGGCCAGAACACGCAATCGACGATCGACGGCTCCGTCGCACTGGGTTCGCAATCCGTGGCGAACCGCGCGGTCGCGCCGTCCTCCGGCAGCATCATCTCGGGTACGGGCATTGTTCCCTACAATACGACCGATAAATCCCTGCTCGGAGCGGTCTCGGTGGGCAATGCCACATCCTACCGGCAGATCACGAATGTTGCCGATGGTACCGAGGATCAGGATGCAGTCACCCTTCGCCAATTGAAGGGGGCGCTGACCTCGTTCGCGGTGTCACCCACCGAATATTTCCACGCCAATTCGACCGCCTCGGATTCACTTGCAGTCGGATTGGATTCGGTGGCGATCGGTCCGCGCACAACGGTCAACGGCGACAACGGTATTGGTATGGGCAATGGCGCCATCGTTCAGATGACAGCACCGGGCGGTGTCGCCATCGGTCAGAACTCGACCGTCAATCTGGCCGACGGCATCGCGCTCGGAACGAACGCGACGTCGAACGGCATCCAGGCAATGGCGCTGGGTGCCGGCGCCACGGCCAATGAGCCGGGCAGCGTTGCTCTCGGCGCGGGCTCGACTACCGCAGCCGCCGTGGCGACCACCGGCACCACCATCAACAATGTGAACTACACCTTCGCGGGTACTGCTCCGACGAGCACGGTCAGCGTAGGCGACGTCGGCAACGAGCGTACGATCACCAATGTTGCAGCTGGCCGGATCAGCGCCACATCCACGGACGCGATCAACGGCAGTCAACTCTACGCGACCAACCAGGCGGTGGACAGCCTGGGTAGCCAGATCGGAAGTATCGGGCAGACAGCGGCCAATTCAGTACAGTATGATACCGTCACCAACCCGGACGGATCCGTCACCAAGACCAATAACATTACCTTGCAGGGTGGTGACCCGAGCGCCCCCGTGCTGATCCGCAATGTCGCAGCGGGCGTGGCGGATACCGATGCGGTCAACGTCAAGCAGTTCAATGATGGGATGGCGACGACGTTGGCATCGTCGAAATCCTATACGAACGACCAGGTAAGCCTGGCTGTCGACGAGGCAAAGACCTATACCGACCAGGTGGCCGGAACGACCCTGCAGCAGGCCAATGACTACACCGATTCCCGGCTCAGCCAGCTCAATACGGATATAGGTGATATCCGGAAAGAGGCACGCCAGGCCGCGGCGGTCGGGCTGGCTGCAGCGTCCCTGCGTTACGACGACCGGCCGGGCAAGCTCAGCCTGGCGGTTGGCGGCGGCTACTGGCGCAATGAGGGAGCAGTTGCGTTCGGCGCCGGTTACACCAGCGAAAGCGGCCGCGTCCGCGCCAATGTTTCAGGTACGACCGCAGGCGGCGCATGGGGCGTTGGGGCAGGCCTCAGCGTAACCCTGAACTGAGGATCGGAAAGGCATGGGCAAGTGGCGGGTCCCCGCATATCCGGAAAGCTCACGCTTATCCCGAGCGATTGCCGCAGCCACATGCACGGGATATCGAGCCGGTACAGGACGTCTTATCCTTCTGGCAGCAGGGGCGTCCGCTCTTCTGGTTAGCGGTGCGTATGCCGCCAGCCAGGACATGGCGGCCTACAGGATAAAGCCGTCAGAGGTGACCCTGCCGCAGGGTGTTCCGCTGGGCAGCTACCGGCGGATCATCCGCCCCTTCGAAAACTGGGACCTCATCTGCGATGAGGACCTTCAGGCCAAGCGCCGAGTGTGCAACATCAGCCAGTCTTTCATCGATCAAAAAAGTGAACTGGTGTTCAGCTGGTCCCTGGCTGCAGATGAGAAGGGCAAGCCTTTCATGATCTTGCGCGCACCCTCGCAGCTTGGCACGGGGAGCAAGATCTCCCTCGGATTCGCCGGGCGGAAGAAACCCGTGGATGTCCAGTTAAACGCATGCGACAGCACAATCTGCCTCAGCTATCTGCCCGTCGGCCCGATTATTCGGCAGCAGATCGAAAGCGAGGGCAGCGTCAAGATTTCCTATTCCATGCCTTCGGGCGCAAATATCAGCCTTGATGCCCCATTGAAGGGCCTCAAGGCCGCACTGTCGGCCATCAACTAGCGAGAAAACCAAAATGACCCGCCAATCCATCCAGGACCGGATACTGACCGCCTCACAGAACTCGGGGCCGGACGAGCCGCTGGCGAGACTGCCATCAGCGCCCCGATCGGCTTGGCGGGCAGTGCGATACATCGCGGTCGCCGGAGCGTTCGCAGTCGTAGTCGCCGGCGCAGTTGTCCTGTCGTTCCGCTTCTATCCAGCGCTTGGGGAATTTGTTGCGGGCACAGCTTCGGCACAATCACAAGCACAGGCTGAAAATAAGCCGCAAGAGGCCGGCGCGGCCGCGGCCGCCCAATCGCCCTTTCAGAAACATGCCAGCCAGGCAGGTATACGCACCTGCGCCAACGTCTTCGCCGCGCTCGGGCAGGCATTGACCCTCGGCACGACTTATACCGAGCAAACGCAATGGAACACCGCATCACCGGATACGCATCCCGTACAGGCCATCGCCGGAATGACCTATGATCTGCCTGATTACAAGGCGCAGGCCGCCGGGGTGGTGTTCGCTTCACCTGTCGGGAAGGGCTGCGAAGGAGGTTTCGTGCGAGTAGCGCCATTCCAGAAGACCTGTCAGGAAGTCCTGCAAACTCTTCCGAAGGGCAGCGTCCTGGCGGACAATCTTTCCAATTCGACGCTTGTCAATCTAGCCAACAATGGCGGCCAGGCTCTTCTGGTTCCAACTGGAAACAGCTGTGTTGTCGTCTCGGTGGCCAGACTGGCCGGATAAGAACCGGAATGCCGTGATACTGACCGGCATCAGCTTGGGAGTACGAATATGCCGATAAACCGCTGTCTTTGGCTCGTTCTGATCGCCATCTTTGCCGGCTTGCCGATCGGAAATGCTGCGGATCTGATAGCGCCGGCGCCTGAACGAGCGGGTGAGGAAAGTGGTATTTGGGGGGCAATAGCCTTTTCGCCTGCAGACGGACGGCACGGCTTCTTCTGGGGCGCCGACAAGCGAAAGGAAGCCGAAGACACCGCACTTGAACATTGCGAGAATGCGAAAGGTCGGGCTTGCAGCGTAGTCAAAGTGTTCCGCAACCATCGTCATTGGGACGATGACGATGGTACCGGCTTTGCGTACGAACATTGCGCTGCCCTTTCGGTAGGCAGGACCGTTCAAGCGAAAACACCGTTCTGGGGTGCCGCTTCTGCAACGACGCGTCGTGAAGCCGAACAGCACGCGATAGATCTCTGTGGAGGCGAGGAGAAGCAGTGCAAGATCCGTGAATGGGTTTGCACATAGCTTCACATCTGAGCGGCGAAGGATTAAGTCGTCAGTGATTTCCGTCAATTATCTGCCTCGCGCGGCAGGAGGAAAACTCTGCGAACATTGATCGCGTGCATGTGGTCGAACTCTTATACGGTGAATTCAGCGAGCGACTTCAGGTCATCACACCGGCGCAGGTCATAGCGCCGGCTGCGAGGTAGCCGAGATCCGCAACCGGCCACCAGTCCTGACGGTAAAGAACGGGGCCAGTCGGTTGCGGTGAAATTTCCAATACGATCAAACTGACCAACAACAGCCGCTGGCGTGCTATGAACCCACAGTCTTTGGGCTGACTGGTTCTGTTTCTTTCAGGAGGTCGAAAAGCAGTTTGGGCATGCCTCGGCGCGGGTCGGTTGGTGGATCGTCCCTGCGCAGATCGAGATACAGATTGATGGACGCAACCAAAGCCTCCCTGATCGAAGTCGTGTCGCGGTAAGCAACCGTTGCGGCGAGTTTTTCGTCCTTGTCCAGTTGCAATGCCTCCAGACGCCTCACGCCGCGCTGATGGAGACCGGCGCGGCGATAAAGCATCGGTCCAAGCACCTGCTCCCGAAAGAAGCCAAGCATGCCAATTGCTTCGTAAAGCTCACCACGGCCTAGCTTTGTAATCGCGTAATGCAGCCAGATCCAGGCACGTGCCTCGAACTATTCGGAGGAATGGTTCGGCCACAGGACGCTGCCGGCCAGGACTCGTTTTTCGATCTCATCGGGGTTTCGAGCGAACAAGATTGCTCGTCGCTCGATCTGATGATCCAGATCGGAAGCAAGAACGAATTTCAGGTCGACATGTACGAGGGGCGGACCGTAGAGGCAGATCAAAAGGCGCGGTTCGCCAACATGTTCGCCGGTGAAAGCGGAAATGAGGCCTCCTATCGCTTGGGCGAAGTCCACGCGTGTTGCCATTACGTCCGCGTAATGCTTCTCCTCGACCACGAGAACAAAGTCTAGGTCGGAATGCTCGTCGAGGCCCCCATGTATGTAGGAGCCGCCGATCAGCAAGGCGATGAATCGGTCATCGGAGGTGACTGCATTGCAGACACGTTCCAGAAGTTCTGAATGGGTTGAAGGAAGATTGCTGGGCATTTGATTCTCCTAGCCAGCACCTCAGAATACGGTATCCAGCAGATTTTCCGCAATCGCTTTCATGTTAGAGCTGTCCTTCAATAGCCGCAGAGATGGTGGGGGAACCGCTATTGTGTGCGGGGGATCGCCGCAAGGACTGGGTCGATGACAGCAGCCGGTGCGACGCGGAGGTCCGCCAATCCAAGCCATGAAGCCATGAGACGAAGCTCCCCGACCAGCCGTTCCATCGCACAGTGCGGTGCATCCGGCTCGACATGCGCCCGCTGGATGATGAGCGTGTTCGCCTTGCGATCCGCCTTCAGGTCCACCCGGGCGACGAGCGCGCCATCCAGCAGGAAGGGCAGCACATAATAACCGTGCTGGCGCTTGTGAGCGGGCGTGTAGATTTCGAGCCGGTAGCGGAAACCGAACAGTCTTTCGGTTCGCGGCCGATGCCAGATCAGCGGATCGAAGGGAGAGAGGAGCGCCGCGCCTGCGATCTTGCGGCCAGCACGCGCATCCTTGTGCAGATAGGCTTGTTGCCGCCAGCCGCGCACGCGCACGGGAATGATGGTCCCCTCCTCGACCAGTTGTTCGATCGGCAACCGCACGTCTGCGGCCGGAACGCGGTAATAGTCGCGCAGGTCGTCCGCCGTCGCGATGCCGAGCGACCGCGCCGATCGTGCAAGGAGCGCCCGCTGAGCATCAACGCTGCCTGGCGTGGGGAGTTGGAGAATGGCGCGGGGTATCACCCTTTCGGGCAGGTCATAGACACGCTCGAAGCTGCCCCGGCGGTGGGTCGCTGCGATCAGGCCTGCCCAGAACAACCATTCGAGCGCGTGCTTGGCATCGCTCCACACCCACATGCCCTTGGAGGCCCGGCTGCCCGCAAGGTCGGAAGCGGCCAGTGGACCCTCGGCCTGAATCCGTTGTAGCAAGGCATTCGCCTCCGCTCGCTTCTCGTTCGCGAAAGGCGCGAGCTGCTTCCAGATACCCAGTCCGCGAAGGGCGCGGGCCATCCGCCAGCGCAGGAGGGGTTGGCAATCTATTGGCAGCAGCGATGCTTCATGCCCCCAATATTCAAAAAAGCGCTTCGGCTTGGCCGCCATCACCTCGTCCAGAAAAGTGCGGTCGTATGAACCCAACCGCGAGAAGAGCGGCAGATAATGGGCTCGAACGAGGACGTTCACGCTGTCGATCTGGAGCACGCCAAGACGATTGATCACTTTTCGCAGGGGGGCCGCGCCGACGGCGCCCGAACGACATGAGGCGCTGAAGCCCTGTGCCGTCAGCGCGATGCGTCGAGCTTCGGAAAGGGAGAGTTCCAATCTCAGCGCTACCCTCCCGATATCGCGGCGACGAAAGCCCGCTGGTCAGCCGACATCAGCTCCGGTTCCTCCCGTGCGGCGAATGACGATGGCGCGGCATAGCTATATCAGGCCCGGCCTTTCGGAAACATGCAACCCTGCCCGAAATTCGGCGAGAGCCGCCTGCACATGGCTTGCAAAGTTCCCCTCCCCTTTGTCAGCGCGCCAGTTCTCCAGTGCAACTTTCCATATGGCTGCGCCCATCTCCGCTATGACGCGCGAAAGCGAGGGCTGGATACCCCGCTGCCGCAGCGCCAGATCGACTGCAGAAGCCAGCATATGCAGCTTCATCAGTTCCCGCTCCTGCAAATCGCCATGCGTGGATATCAGGAGCTGGCGCAGCTTTACGAATGGGCGATGACTGTCAATAAAGGGAGCGACTGCTTCAAAAGCGCGAGCCACCATTGTCAGCGGATGTATGCCGGCAGGTGCCCTCGCGATCTCGTTGATTATGGTGAGCTGATGGACACCGGCCCGCCAGAACAGCACTTCCCGCTTGTCAGTGAAGTAGCGGTAGAACGTTCGTTCCGTTAATCCCGCTTTCGCGGCAATTTCCGGTACAGTTGTTGCGGCGTACCCCTGCTCGCCGAAAAGACTGTACGCGGCACTCTCGAACCGCTCGCGCGCATTTTCTGCCTTCCGCACCATTCAAAACCTCACTGCTCCGAGAATTAAACCAATTGTCAGGGTCTGACAATAATGCTAAACATTGTCAGAGCCTGACAATGATGCCTTGCTGGGCCGGAGGATCAACATGGCAGACGAAATGTCGAGAGAACCCCGAACCGGCGTTACGCGCCGCGTTGTCCTTGGTACCGGTGCCGCAACGGCTGCTGCAAGCCTGTTGCCGCCTGAGCAGCGCGCTGAAGCACAACAGCAGCTCACGCGGGTCGAAACCGGCCAAACGGTGCAAATCTCTGCGACTGTGAACGGTCAACCGGTCACTCTTGAAATCGATTCGCGCGCTTCCCTCCTCGATCTGCTGCGTGAGCGGCTGGAATTCACCGGCACGAAGAAAGGCTGCGATCACGGACAGTGCGGCGCCTGCACGGTTCATCTGGATGGCCGGCCTGTCTCGTCCTGTCTCACGATGGCGGCCAAGATCGACGGGCGGCAGGTCACCACGATCGAGGGGCTCGCGACGGGCGCGGAGCTTCACCCGATGCAGCAGGCCTTCATAGACAATGATGCGCTTCAGTGCGGGTATTGCACGCCAGGACAGATCATGTCGGCGGTCGCCTGCGTGACCGATGGGCACGCAAACCATCCCGATGCCATCCGTGAATTCATGAGCGGGAACATCTGCCGTTGCGGAGCCTATGTCGGGATTCTTGCTGCCATCGAGCAGGCAGCCAAGCTCATGGAGGGCTGAAAAATGCGGGCATTGAGCTACACTTTTGCCTCCTCCGCGGAAGCTGCCGTCGCGCAATTTGCCGAAGCCCGGGGCTCGGCGCGATATATTGCCGGCGGCACCAACCTGTATGATCTCATAAAGCTCGGGATTGAGCACCCGACGCATCTGATCGACGTCAGCCGGATCGACGGGATGGACGCGATCGAAACAGACGGTGAGGTTCTGCGCTTCGGTAGCCGCGCTCTGATGACCGATGCAGCCTACGCACCGATTGTTCGCGACCAATACCCTCTGCTTTCTGAAAGCCTGCTCAAGGCTGCATCCCAGCAGTTGCGGAACATGGCCACGGTGGGCGGCAATCTCCTGCAACGCACCCGCTGCATGTATTTTCGCAATGGCGCGGGATCGTCCTCGACGGTCGGTGTCTATCCCTGCAACAAGCGCGATCCTGGCTCCGGTTGCGCCGCCATCGGCGGGCTCGATCGCACTCAGGCCGTTCTTGGCACCAGTCAGGCTTGCACTGCGGTGGCCCCCGGCGACTGGCCGGTAGCGCTGATGGCGATGGACGCGGCGATCGAGATGCTCGGACCTGAAGGTTCGCGTACCCTTCCCATTGCCGAATTTTATCGTCTCCCCGGCAATACGCCCCACCGCGAATTCAACCTTCATCCGGGTGAACTGGTGACGGCGATTGTCGTACCGAAAACGCCTGCGGGCCGCCGCTCGACCTATCATAAGATCCGCGACCGCGAGAGCTATGCCTTCGCATTGGCCTCTGCCGCGGTCGCACTGGAGATGGATGGAGCCACCGTTCGCACCGCCCGCATTGCGCTCGGCGGTGTCGCGACCACCCCTTGGCGGTCGCGCGCTGCCGAGGCCGTTGTTGCTGGTTCACCCCTGACACGCGAACTTGCCCTTGAGGCCGGAAGGGCGGCTTTCGCCGACGCCCGCAGCGGTCAGCACAATGCATTCAAGATCGAACTCGGTGCGAGAGTTATCGCCGATGCACTGATCATCGCCGCGCAAAGGAGGGCGTAATGCCGATGCAAGCCTTCTCGGAAATTGCACGCGTCGATGCGAGAGACAAAGTTCTCGGCCAGGCGCGGTACGGCGCCGACGTTAAACTGCCCGGAATGCTCCATGCAATGCTGGTGCCTGCGACTATTGCGAAAGGCAAGGTAACCGCGCTCGATGTGGCGCCCGCAACGCAAATCCCAGGCGTTGTCCAGGTGCTGGGCATAGGCGATTTCCCGACACTTCGTGCAGAGATAGTGTATCGGGGCCAACCCGTCGCGCTGGTCGTTGCCGAGACCGTGGAAGCGGCGATCGAAGGCGCCGAAGCGGTTTCTGCCGTTTACGAGACGGCACCCTACATCCCGCTGATGACGAGCCCTGGTGCGCAACGCGCAGAAGCGGAGGGGTTCAATGCAGGCGACGTTGATAGCGCGTTTCAAAGCGCGGCTCACATCGTAGAGGGCACATTCGAAACACCGACTCAGCATCACAATGCCATGGAATTGTTCGGCACCGTTGCGGAATGGACTGACGGCCGGCTGACAGTATACGAGGGGTGCCAAAATCTGGACGCGGTCAAGGGCGCGCTGATGAAAGCATTCGAGCTTTCGCCCGACCGGGTCGTGGTCAAATCAGAACAAGTCGGCGGCGGCTTCGGACAGAAATCTCCTCCAAAGTTGCAGACCCCCCTGGTCGCGCAGGCTGCACGATTGACCCGGCGCCCGGTAAAGCTGGTGACGCCACGCGGGCAACTCTTCCATATAGCGAACTACAGGCCGCGCAGCGTCCATAACATCCGCCTTGCCGCCAGCGCGGAAGGGCGTCTGCAGGGCATCATTTACGATGTGGTGCAAGAAAATATTCCGGACGGCGGCTTTCGCTCGACCGGATACCATGAAGATATCGCCCGCTTGTATGCGATCGAGAACTTTCGGGCGACGGCGGGCGACATCCACATCGATCGTCAGATGCCGCGTCACACACGAGGGACACATCCCTTTCCGCACTGGAAAGCGTGATCGACGAAATGGCCTACAAACTGGGCAAGGATCCCGTCGAGCTTCGTCTTGAACACGAGGCCAAGAACGACATCATTGCCGGCCAACCCTTATCGCCGCATTTTCTGAATGACTGTCTCAGAGAGGGGGCTAGCCGTTTCGGCTGGAGCAGGCGTCTTCCTGAACCGGGATCCATGCGACTGGCCGATGGGACCTTGGTCGGCCTTGGGGTGGCATGCGGCATCTTCGGCGCGTCGATGTCCGCGAGCGAGGCAACGCTCAGGGTCAGGGCGGATGGCACAACACGCATCATCAGTTCCGGGCACGAGATGGGCCAAGGAATACTGACTGCGATTGCAAACGTCATCATCCAGGGGCTCGACATCAACCCCGATCGTCTGGAAGTCCTGCTCGGCGACACGGCGTTGGGCCCACAGCTCGCCACGGTCGGCGAACGCGGGACGGCCAGCTGTGTGCCGACGGCCGCAAAGGCGGTGGAGGCTCTGCGCGCCAGATTTGGCGAACTCGCCGGGGCCAATCCGCCAGCCGGCAATCTGCACCAGCAGCTCGCACGCCTGAAGCGCCCCTATATCGAAGTCAAGGTCTCAGAGCTGGCACCGGGCCAGGACGCGGCGGCTATCGAAGCCTACCGCACCGGCGGCCGAGCAGGGGCAGGCCCCGAATACCCCGGCTTCACATCGATGAGCTATATCGCGCAGTTTGTAGAGATTCACATCGACCCGGCGACCCGGCGGATCCGCATGCCACGCGCGGTCAGCATGGCGGACGTAGGGCGGGTCGCAAGTCCCAGGACAGCGAAGGGGCAGATGTACGGCAGCGTCGTCTGGGGGTTCAGCACAGCGCTTCGGGAACAGTCGGAGGTCGACCCGCGCTTCGCCGGATACCTCAATGACGATCTCGCCGACTATTTGGTGGCGGTGAACGCCGATATCGGTGAGGTGGATGTCGGGCTGATAGATAAGCCTGATCCCAGGATCAACTCGGTCGGTGTGAAGGGCATGGGCGAACTGGTGATGCTCGGAACAGCCCCTGCAATCGCCAATGCCATCTATCACGCAACAGGCAAACGCATACGAAAACTGCCGATACGCATAGAAGACGTGCTCTGACGAAGCAGAGTCGTTGAGCACCTGATTTTAACCCACTTGCAATCCGTCCGGTCACCTTGGAGGCAAACATGCCCGCTTTGCAGATACCCTACATCCGAAACTTTGCACCTCATATTCTAAGTGTCTTGCGCATCTTTGCAGCAGGATCATTCTTCACTCATGGCACCATGAAACTTTTCAGCTGGCCTGCACCCTTCGAATATCCTCTCAACCCGTTGCTATACACAGCCGGCGTTCTCGAAGTGGTTGGCGGCCTCCTCTTGGTGATTGGCCTCTTTGCCCGCCCGGTTGCCTTCCTGCTTTCGGGGCTGATGGCCTTCGCGTACTTCATCGCGCACAGCTCGAATGGTTTCTTCCCGGTACTCAACCACGGTGAAGCGGCGATGCTGTATTGCTTCCTGTTTCTCTACATTTCGGCCGCCGGGCCGGGTGTCTGGAGCCTGGATGCGCTCCAGGAGCGCAAGGCTGGAAACACTTCATCGCGGCTGGAGACGGCAGCGTGATGTGATTGGCAGGGTCGGCCTTCAGCCGATTCAATGGAGAGCCGCCTATGAAGACTCGAGATTTCGATCGAAGAACCAGTGCTGGCCACATGCGGATTGAGGCGCTGGGAACGGGCGGGCGCGGTGTCACAGTGGTTCGGGCCTCGACGATCGTTCTCGCATTCACCATGCTCGGCTCCGTGATCTCCTCCGGCGTTCACGCCCAGTCGTCTCGCTCGGTGGAATCCCCGACATCGTGCGTGATGCCCGTGGGCAACCCGACAGAGATTGCTTCCGGGCTCAATATACCCTGGTCCGCCGTACAAATCGGCAGCGAGGTACTCGTCAGTCAGCGTGGTACTGGGGAGATCGTGGCGTTTCAGCTTGGCGAAGGGCTACGATCTGTCGGCACCGTGCCCGACGTCGTGGCCCGAGGCGATGGCGGGATGCTTGGACTTGCGGTGCTAACAGAGGATGAGAACATCTGGCTTTACGCTTACCACAGCACGAGCTCGGGCAATCGCATCGTGCGCATGGCTTACAGCGAAGGCGCGCTCGGCGAAGTGCAACTCGTCCTTGACGGATTGCCCGGAGGGCGCGGTCACAATGGCGGGCGCATCGCGTTTGGTCCTGACGGGATGCTCTATGTCACGGTTGGCGAGACGAGAAATCCCGACCTCGCGCAGGATCGGAATTCCCTTGCTGGCAAGATCCTGCGCATGACGCCTACCGGCGGCGTCCCAACGGACAACCCCATCAACGGCTCACTCGTCTACTCCCTTGGACACCGCAATTCTCAAGGACTGGCCTGGGATGACAGGGGACAGCTGTGGGCGACCGATTTTGGAGATGATGGATGGGACGAACTCAACCGCATTGAGCCCGGCGGGAATTACGGGTGGCCCATCATCGAAGGCAGGGGAGGCAACCCGGCTTACATGGACCCTGTCATGCAGTGGCGTACGCAAGAAATGGGCCCAAGTGGGCTTGCCTACGTCGACGGGACTTTCTTCATTGCAGGTCTGACAGGGCAGCGGCTGTGGTCGGTGACAATCGACGCTGCCGGTAGTCCTGACGCAACGGCATATTACGCCGGCGAGTTTGGGCGAGTTCGTCATGTACTTGAAGGGAGCGACGGCAACCTCTGGTTCCTGACGAACGGGCGACGTGGCGACCCTGATGGGCAAATTCTTTCGGTCCCGCTCACGCACGTGGCCGCGACCAAATGCTCCCGCGTTTCGGCTGCCGGTAGCCGGGGCGGAGTTCCGGCGACAGTCCCATGAGCAGCGCATCAAACCAGGTTGCATAACCGACCCGTCGGCGGAGACAGAATCCGGAGCGGAATTATATGATCTGCAAAACATCGAAGAGGCCGTCTGAGAAGTGCCGAAGCGTGGCTCCGCCCACCCTGGCCGCTGCCCAGCGTCATCTGCGTTTCGCCGCACGAGAATTATAGCCATGTCAGCGTCGAAACATAAAAGGGAGATGTCAATTGGTTCATCACCTTCTTGCCTTGGCGGCCATCGCTTCGCTATGCCTGCCCACATCGCTCGCAACCGCCCAGCCGGTGAGTCAGCAATGCTTGAACAGTGAGGAAGCCGAGAAGGAAGTTCTCGAGCTGGATTCCATGCGCATCAACGCATTGCTTCGCAATGATGTGGAGTTTCTTGAGGAGATCACCGCCGACGACTACTCCCATGTCGAAAGCTCTGGTGGCGCTCGCAACAAATCGCAATTCATCGCAGGCCGCAGAAATCAGCGCGCGCTGTTTTCCACCTTCGTCATCGACGAAAACAGAGCGACGATTTACTGCAACGTCGCCATTGTCGTTGGACGCTATCACAATGCGTACAGAACAAGCAGCGGATCTTCCGTGGTGAAGAGAGCTCGCCACCTTCGCGTATACGTCCATGAAAACGGGCGATGGAAGAATGTGGCGCATCAAGCGACCGAAATCGGCAGGGCGGATTGATCGAAATGTCTTCCGCTTTAACCATAATGATCTCCCAGCGCGCAGCCATGGTGCGCCGGCGGCCGTCTCGGATGAAAGCGTTTCCTTCAAGCGGATTTGCATGCCGCGCGCGGTGAGCATTGCCGACGGGAGACGGGTCGTATGTCCCAGAACTGCGATAGGCAGATGTATGGCTGTGTCGTCTGGGGTTTAATATCGCGCCCAGGGAAGAGACGGAAATCGATCCGCTTCGCTGGTTGCCTCAACCACGACCTGGCCGACTATGTCATGGCGGTGAACGCTGACCGGAGAGAAAGAGGTGGGGCTCAAACTTGCCCCGGACAAGAGCCTCACAACCCCCATCCCGAAAAAACGATCTCGTTCATACCGCTCTCGCCATCCAGGTCGGATTTCGTGCCGGGGACCGGCGATCTCAAAAGTGGGGGGCGTTTTGGTATCCGCCGGTCTGTTGTGAGTGGGCCGAATTGGGACTTGCCATTTCACCGCTTTTGCTCGACGGGGACGGTGAGGCTTCGAATACCGCTGCTGCGAGCTATTGAATAGACTTGGTTGATCGAACTCAGACGCCGCGCCAGAGGGTTGGTCGGCGTCGTGACCCGAAGCAACGTACCATTTCGCTCCTCAAGCAGTAGAAGCCAGACGGGGTTAGCAAACGTCGAGGATTGATCAAGTACAAAGAGCGGTCTGCCGCCCTTTGCAATCCTCCTGCGGTATTGCACCATGTTGCAAGCCGGCAGGCGCTCCAGCCAGCTTCTGTCCATCCGCTCGCTGACGGCTTTCCGTTCCCGGTCCCATTCCTGTCGGTCAAAGGCATTGCCGGTCGAAAAAATCGTCGGTCGTCCGGAGGATGCCGCATCCATATCCGTCCTCCTCTTCTTTAGGTGAAGCTTTCAGCATAGGGATGGGCGCGCTTATAGCGCTCCAGCCGAGCCTTGAGATACGCGGCCAAGGCCAAGATCAGCGCAAATGCGAGCGTTATCAGCGCAATACTCACCATCAAACTCCAAGCCTGTGCCACAAATCCGAGTATGGCAGGTCCGAGCAGCAAGCCGCTGTATCCCATCGTGGTTACTGCCGCCATGGCCTTGCCGGTCCCCTGCGCCCCAATCTTTCCGGCAGCAGCAAACACGGTCGGCACCATGTTCGCCACCCCCGCACCGCAAACTGCAAGGGCGCCGAAAGCCATGAGCATACTGTCGACCGTCAGCATCACGACGAGCGAGATCGCGCAGATAACGCCGCCGAATTGCAGGAGCCGGACATGGCCAAACAGTTTTGTGGCATAATCTCCAGCCAATCGTCCCGCAGCCATCATCGAGGCGAAGATGGCAAAGGCATAGGCGCCATTACTTTCCGTAGTGCCGAGGACATCGACCATGTAGATAGCCGTCCAGTCCATCAGGCCACCTTCCGCCAGAAAAGCGAGGAAGCCGATCACGCCGAACATAGCGATCAGTAATCTCTGTGACGCAGTAAATGGGGTACTTGCTTGCGCTTTAGCGGACGCGCCCTTGTGAGGCGGCAACTTGCGAGGCCTCTGCGAGACGAAGAGCGTCGACAGAGCCATCAGCAAAACAACGCCGCCGCCGCCCATCAGGCATTCGTGAAGCCCGCGCCCCCACGCGATCAGCTTTCCCACAGCGAATGCCCCAAAAAGGTTTCCGATGCTAAACAGCGCATGAAAAGAGGACATCAGATGCCGGCCGGTTTCCCGTTCGATTTCTGATGCCTCCGTATTCATGGAGACATCGAGTGCACCGAATCCCGCACCCGCGATGAAGACAACGCCGGCAAGCACAAACTGATTTTCAATGTTCGGGATGATCGAGACGGCCACACCGAATGTCACGCTGCCACAAACGCTAATTAAAGAGACCTTCCGAAGGAGGTCCAGGTAGCGTCCGACATTCACCATAACGACGATCGCGCCGAGTGCGAAACACAGAAGCACCAGGCCAAGTTGCCCCTTGTCCAGTTTCGCCTGCGCGGTAAGCAGAGGCAGGCTCGACGCCCATGCGCCGATCCCAACGCCTGCCGCCACAAAGAAGAGGCTGCAGCTCAAGCGTTTTACACTATGCGCGCCTTTGTCATTGCGCATTGCCGACATGGTTAATAGATCCTTAAAGATGGTGCAGCGCGATGCTGATGCCAGGCCAAGTCGTTCATTCATCTGTAGTGCCAATCTTCCGCCAAACAATCTCGCACTCATCAACAAGCCGACGCAAACTGACGCACTCCGCAGCAAGGGCAAAAACAATCAGCGAAATGCCAAGCTCCCAAGGACTCCGATGTCCCCTGCGGCCTCGACCACAAGCCAACGCTGGCAGTAGATCAGACTACGCTGTCGTCGAGGCTCTGCCCGCCGGGGGTCGATCTGTTGCTGGTATCTCCCGCCGCGATACAGCGACTTGGCCGGATCAGCGATAGATCGTGCGTCACATTGGACGTGTTCTTGAAGATGAACCCTGCTGCCCGCGGCAGCCTTTTCAACGCTCTTGATCCAATTCGTCAGTGGCCGGCGGCGTTTCGGCGTACGCGATCAGCGGCTTCCGCGAGCCGCTCCGCGGAGATGCGTCCGATCCGGGCAGCCGCCGCGATGCCCCCGCACAGCGCGCCGAGATGCGATCCGCCACCGACGAGCAGCAGATCCGCGCCCGCATTGATCGACGCAATGGCCGTTTCGAGCAGCGTCCTGCCGCGTAAGGTGGCTGGCGCATCGAGGTCATCGCTGACGATCAAGCCCTTAAAGCCGAATTCCTCCCGCAGCAGGCCGATGACTGCCGCTGATGTGCTTGCCGCATCCTGCGCGTCGAAGGCGATCACGGGCGCGGGCCCGGTCATGACGGCCTTTGTGCCCGCCGCTATTGCAGCCCGGAAGGGCAGTGAGTTCTGCAAGATGTGCTCGCGTGCGCTTTTCAGCGAGATGTCGACCAGCGCCGGGTCACCGGCA
This sequence comes from Mesorhizobium sp. RMAD-H1, assembly GCF_014191375.1. Taxonomy (GTDB): domain Bacteria; phylum Pseudomonadota; class Alphaproteobacteria; order Rhizobiales; family Rhizobiaceae; genus Paramesorhizobium. Next base: position 233,899 of record NZ_JACHWN010000007.1, on the reverse strand, counting down.
AGATCATTGAAACCTGGGAAATGCTTTGTAACCGCTGTGATGCCGGCGCTTTGGACGCCGGTGACAAATGCGGCCGCCAGCCGAGCAACGCTTTGCGGATCACTACCCATCGTGCGTCCCCTCAACCACGGATTTTGCCCATCGACCACATCGGCGATTGGGGCGAGAAACATCGTTACGGAAAGGTCGCGGGCAGCCGCAGCACTTAATCTGCACCGTTCGATCAGTGCTTCGTCGGTAAGCCCCCTAGCCTCGGCAAGCGATGGAAGCGGAGGGGCGATCCCCTCCAGACGCTGAATGCCGCCCAGTTCTTGGTCAACGGCGACGATGAGCTGCGGGCACACCGACCTCAATCTATCGATACTGGCGCGAAAAAGCTCAGCTGTCTCGACGGCAAGCCGTTCCGCAGACATGGCGCGGGCCACATATTCTGCGCGCGTCTCGCCGATCAGGAGGGAACAGCCGCCTTTTTCCAGAAAAGGGATCATTATCTCGGCGACATCGAGCGTATCGAACGCGGGCAGAATGACTGCCCTGGCGTCCTGTTCCAAAGAAAACGTCATGTCTTTCTCCATATGGCAAGGAGCGTGTGTCAGACAGCTTCGACGTTGACGCCGAGTTCGCGGATACGCTTCAGGATGGTATTGTCCTGGCTGTTGGTGAAAAGGGAGGATACGGCCGTAACGGGCGCCACTTCGTAAGTGGCGACTTGGCCGATTTTCTCCGCATCAGCCAGAAGCAGCGTCTTGTTCGACGCTTTGATCATAGCTCCCTTCACATAGGCGTCCTCGAAATCCTCGACCCGAAGTGTGAGGCCGTCGTCCACGCCACAGGTTCCGAGGATGCAGCAGTCGGCTCTCAATGAACGGATTGCCTCGACTGCACTGCCTCCGGTGACGCTACGCGTAAACCTGCCCAACCGCCCGCCGAGCATGATCACCTCGGCACGCGGATGGTCGAGTGCGGCTGCCGCGACATCGACAGCGGTTGTGATGATCCGCACGGAGAGCGAAGGAGAGAGATTGCGTACGAAATGGACAACCGTTGTGCTGGTATCGACCAGAAGTGTAGCGCCATCCGGTATGTTTGCGGCCGCCGCCCGGCCGATTGCCTCCTTCTCCCCTGTGGCCAAGGTTTCGCGACGGTGAAAATCGAAGGCGGGCTTTACCAAGCGCGATGCGCCGCCGTGAAAACGCTGTACGAGCCCCGCATCGGAAAGATCGCGGAGATCGCGCCGGATTGAATCTTCCGAAACGCCGAATTCCTGCGCGAGGGCGGTGGCAAGTACGCGGCCCGCCGCGTTTATCTTCTCCAGGATAATGGCCTGCCGCTCTTCCGGCGAAAGATGGGTGAGTTCGTGCTGTTCTACCATGTCACCATACCTCGACCTGGCGTGAAAGAAGGCCAAAAAGGCCGAGTCGCTCCTCAAGCGCTGCCGCGGATCGGAAATGCTCCGTGTGAAAGCCCAATGCGGCAGCTGCTGCGACATTGGTGGCGTTGTCATCGATGAAGATGCACTCTTGGGCGCGCACCCCTGCCCGTTCAAGGAAGAGTTCGAAAATCGCGGCATCAGGCTTCAAAAGCTTTTCCCGTCCTGAGACGACGAGAACCTCGAAGAGATCAAGGAAGGGAAAGATGGCCTGCGCCCGCGGAAAAGTCTCCGCGGACCAATTGGAAATCGCGTGTACAGGAACACCTGCTGTCTTCAGACGTTCAAGAATGCCCGACGTTCCCGGCACCGCCCCACCAAGCATCTCATGCCAGCGCGACCAGTAGGCTTCGATGAGATCGGCCCGATCCGGATGGTCTTTGGCGAGATTGGCAATGCCTTCGCCAAACGGCACGCCTGCATCAAATTGCTCGTTCCATGTCGAGTTGCAGACTTCGTTCAGGAAGGCCGCGACGCTTGCCTCATCCGGCAGCAGCTTTCGGTAGAGATAAGCGGGGTTCCAGTCGATCAGAACACCTCCGATATCGAAAACGACGACGCGCGGCTCCATGTTAGTCTCCATTTCAGCTTATGCATTATTATGCACGAACGTGTATATTCGCGCAATACGTTTGCCGAATGAACACGCAAACCTGAGTGGCCGTCCCTCGCCGACCACTGGGCCCAGCAGCACTCAGGTCCCTTTGTAAAAACCCAAGTATATCCAGCTGGTTCGGTTCGCTCGGCTCTTGGTCAAGTGTTCAAGAACGAGGCGGCACGCTCGCCAATCATGATACAAACGGCATTCGGATTACCGGAAATTAGGGTTGGCATCACCGAGGCATCGGCAACGCGCAATCCCTCAACGCCGTGTACGCGAAGCTGCGGATCGACCACCGACATGCCGTCACGGCCCATTCGGCATGTGCCGGATGGATGGAGTGCAGCGTGAGCGTTCTTGCCGCAAAAAGCTTTGATTTCATCACGCGTGCGCAGGGCGGCTCGGGGCGTGTGTCGTGTCGCGATATATTTGTCGATGGCAGGCTGTGCCATGATGTCAAGTGCGATCATCGTACCGTCGGTGATCGCGTCCAGATCGTAAGGGTCCGAAAAGTAGCGTGGCTCGACGCGCGGATTGACCAAGGGGTCGGCGCTCACGAGCGTTACCTCACCTCTGGAGTGCGGTCTGATCTGGCCAAGATTGACAGTACAACCGTTTCCGCCCGGTACCGCATCTACGCCCTCTTCAATTCCGGCGCCGACGACCATGAAATACTGAATGTCGGGACTGATCTCGGAGCGATCACCCCACCAGAAGGCGCCCCCTTCAATAAGGTTCGAGGACGCAGGTCCGTTGCGGAAAAGCAGATAATTCAGGCCCGCCGCCGCTTTCCATCGCAACTTCTTGTACTTGTCGTAGCTGTGCGGTCCATTGAGCTGGTAGACCAGCGAGATCTCGATATGGTCCTGGAGGTTTTGCCCGACACCCGGCAGATCCGCCTGAACCGCAATTCCCTGGCGCGCTACTTGGTCCGCCGGTCCGAGGCCGGACAGCATGAGTAGCTTGGGCGTGGCGATCGCGCCCGCCGAGAGCACGACTTCCCTTTGTGCCGCATAGACCATCTTGCGCCTGCCCTCTATACATTCCACGCCAACGGCCCGCCCCTTCTCGATCAGCACACGCGTCACTGTGGCCCCGGTTTTGATGCGCAGATTGCGCCGGCCACGCGCCGGGTTCAGATAGGCCACGGACGCCGAGCTGCGGCGCCCATTCCGGGCCGTGATCTGGTACAAGCCGCACCCCTGCGGGTCGCCGGAATTGAAGTCCGGATTATAAGGAAGTCCCGCCTGCTGGCAGGCTCGCAGCCAAGCGCGCGTGAGTGGATGGATATAGTCTATATCGGAAACCCCCAGCGGTCCGCCGACCCCGTGCACGTCGTTGCAGAAGCGGTTGTTGTCTTCTGCCCGCTTGAAGAATGGCAGAACGTCGGCGTAGCCCCAGCCGTCCGCGCCCATGCTCACCCATTGCTCGTAGTCGGACGGTACGCCGCGAATATAGATCATCGCATTGACAGAGCTGCCACCACCCAGGACCCGCGCCTGCACCATCGTCGGCGCTTCGGTGCGCTCCTGCGCCGGGGAAGGCTCCCATTCAAGCCGCTTCAACAGATTGCCTTGTGCGGTTTTGTAGTATGCGCCGGGTATATGGATATAGGGGTTCAAGTCACGTGGCCCCTCTTCAAGAAGGAGGACATTGACGTCCGGATTCTCCGAAAGCCGCGAGGCGACGACACAACCCGTCGAGCCGCCGCCGACGACGATGTAATCAAACGTGTTCAGTTCGTCAGCTTGGAAAGGACGGATGCCAAACCTGGCCGATCCCATATTCCAGAATGCCATCAGTTGCCTCCTGCAATGGATTTGCCGGCCCTGATTGCAAGGGCCGCGACTGTAAGAGCCGGATTGACCGCAGCAGAGGTCGGCAAAATGGATGCGTCGGTGATGTAGAGGTTATCAACGTCATGGCTGCGGCAATCGAGATTGACCACCGAATTGCGGGGATCGGTGCCCATGCGGGCCGTCCCGCATTGATGAGATGTGGTCTTGCGGCCAAACGTATGCGTCAGTACGATCGGGAAGCCGGCCTTGCGCATTACCGCCCGCGTCTTCGCAATCAGCGCTTCGTGCGCGCGCATGTTGCTTCGGACCCAGTGCATGACGATGCGGCCGTTTCGGATCATCACACGGCTTTCGGGATTCGGCAGGTCCTCGCTCGTAAGAAACCAGCCATAAGCATGTCGGGCAATGAGCCACGTCAGCCAGGCCGGCGCAGCAACAGGGAAATTGGCCTTTAGAATGTTGCCGGTGATATGGCCTAGAAGCTGCACATTGCCCAGCGGAAAACCATATTCGTTGTCGTCGTTGTAGAAATCATTGAAGGCGATCGTCTTTTGATAGACGCAGGTGTTGCGAACGAAGGGATCTATGGTCAGCATCGCCGTCGTGTTATGGTTCATGAAGTTGCGGCCGAGTTGGTCCGAACTGTTGCCAAGACCTGCAGGGTGCACCCGGTTTGCCGATCGCAGAAGCAGCGCCGCAGTCTGGACTGCACCTGCTGCGATCACAAACCTGTCAGCTGAGATCCTGTGTTCCGCGCCATTCCTCTCGTAGACGGCGGCAATGACCCGGCACCCGCTGCCATCGGTTTCCAGGTGGGCCACATTCGCGCCTGTCACGACGCTGACATTCGGATGCGCAAGCGCACTTGCCAGCGGCCCGACCTCAGCGTCGATCTTGCCCAGTCCCGTGTTGGGGAAGGCGTCCCAGCCCGTCTTGGCCCGTTTTAGCCAGGCGTCGATATCGATCGACAGCGGTAGCGGCGCTGGATGGACACCGGCCTTTTCCAGCCGGCGGCGGACGACGGCGACTGCCGGTTCGTCGGGAACCGGCGGATAGCCGTAGGGTTTTTCGTGCGGCGGCTCCGTAGGGTCACCAGTGACAGAACCCCGCACCCGGAATATCTGCTCAGCCGCATCATACCAAGGCGACAAATCCTCATAGGACAGCGGCCAGCCGGGAGACACGCCGTCCATGTGGCGGCGCGGCGTAAAGTCCTCGCGGCGGTAGCGATACATGACCGCGCCGAAGAATTTCGAGTTGCCACCAACATAGTAGTAATTGCCAGGCAGGAAACTTTCGCCGTCCGTGCCCAGCCATTCCTCGGACGAGCGGTAAAAACCCTTCTGGAAGATTGCCACGTCATCACGTGCTTCGGGGCTGTCCTGAAGATGCGCGCCCCGCTCGAGAATGACGATCCTGAGGCCCGAAGGCGCAAGGCTGTACGCCAGGGAGGCTCCGCCCACGCCCGAACCGATGATGACAATGTCTGCCGCCTGGATCATGAGAAGTCTTTCAGTCAATGCGCGTTTCGGTTTCACCGTCGAAGAGCACGATCTTGGTCGTGTCGACTGCCAGCACAGCCTCCCGTCCCGCATGGGCTTGCCTCGGCGGTAGACGGGCGGTCACCTCGACGCCGCCCAGCTGGAAGACAGCCAACGTATCCGGTCCCGTCGGTTCCACGACGTCGAAATCCACGGTCAGCGATGGACCGGTAGCGGCTGAGGCGATGGAGAAATTTTCCGGGCGGATGCCGACCAGCACCTTCTTGCCTGCGTAGCGGCGTAGCGCTTGCGCGGAAAGCGAAATGCCACCGATCCGCGCTGCTGACCGTCGGGGGACATCGACCACGGCCGTAGCCGTGGTACCTTCGACCTCGAGAACCGCAGGCACGATGTTCATCGCCGGAGAGCCGACGAAGCGCGCAACATAGACATTGGCAGGCCGGTCATAGACGGCCTGCGGATCGCCCAGCTGCTGCACCACACCATCCTTCATTACAGCGACGCGCGTGGCGAGTGTCATGGCCTCGATCTGGTCATGGGTGACATAGACGATGGTCGTGCCGAGGCGGGCATGCAGGCGCTTGATCTCAGTGCGCATATCGACGCGCAGCTTGGCGTCGAGGTTCGACAGCGGTTCGTCAAACAGGAACAGTTTCGGCTCCCGCACGATCGCCCGTCCCATGGCGACACGCTGGCGCTGGCCACCTGAGAGCTGAGAGGGTTTACGATCCAAAAGGTGGGTGATCTGCAGGAGGTCCGACGCCGTTTTCACAGCCTTGTCGCGATCCGCTTGGGCGATCCTGCGGATCTTCATGCCGAACTCGATGTTCTGGCGTACGGTCATGGTCGGGTATAGCGCATAGGACTGGAACACCATGGCGATGTCCCGATCCTTGGGCGAGAGGTCGTTGACTGTCTTTCCGGCGATACGGATTTCACCGCCGGTGATCGTTTCCAGGCCGGCGATCATGTTGAGCAGCGTGGACTTGCCGCAGCCGGAAGGTCCGAGCAGCACAAGGAAATCGCCGGTTCCGATGGAGATCGACACCTCCTTCAGAACCTCTAATTGGCCGTAAGCCTTGCGGACGCGATCGATTTCAAGAGTGGACATGGCTCAGCCTTTCACGGCTCCGGCCGTCAGCCCGCGGACAAAATAGCGGCCCGCGACAATGTAGACGACCAATGTTGGAATGGCGGCGATCATGGCGGCAGCCATGTCGACGTTGTATTGCTTGCGACCGGTAGTCACGTTGACGATATTGTTGAGCGCCACCGTAATGGGACTGCTGGAGCCTGACGTGAACGAGACGCCAAAGAGGAAATCGTTCCAGATTTGCGTGAACTGCCAGATGCAGGACACGACGATGATCGGAATCGAGGTCGGCAGGATCACACTCCAGAAAATCCGGAAGAAACCCGCGCCATCGACCATCGCCGCCTTCGTCAGCTCATCGGGTAGCGACACGAAATAGTTCCGGAAGAACAGCGTCGTGAAGCAGATCCCGTATGAGGCGTGCACCGCGACAAGGCCCGGGATAGAGCCGGCGAGCCCCAGAAAGCCGAGCGTGCGGGCCATGGGAATGAGGATCGCCTGGTATGGCAGGAAGCAGCCAAACAGCAGCAGGCCAAAAACGAAATTCGCGCCGGGAAACTTCCACTTCGTGAGGATGTATCCATTGATCGCTCCGATGCCGGTCGACAGCGCAACCGCTGGAATCACCATCAGCAGCGAGTTGACGAAATAGGGCTTCAGGCCAGTGCATTCGGTGCCGATGCAGGCTTCGGACCATGCCGCCCGCCAGGCATCGAGTGTGACGATTTTCGGCAAGCCGATGAACGAGCCGCTATAGATCTCGTCGAGCGGCTTCAACGACGTCATCACCATGACCCAGAGCGGCATCAGATAGACAAGTGCGACGACGATGAGGCATCCGTAGACGACCATGCGGCCGAGCCGCCCCTTGCCGGAGTGGGAGAGGGCTTCAGCCATTTTTCTGCTCCCGGAGTTCGGAATAGAGGTAGGGAATGATGATGGCCGCAACGGTCATGAGCATCATCACGGCGCTTGCCGCGCCAACCCCCATCTGGTTTCGCCGAAAGGTGGCGGAGAACATGAAGGTCGACGGCAACTCGGTCGCAGTGCCCGGCCCGCCATTGGTCAGCGCCAGCACCAGGTCGAAGCTCTTGATGGCGATGTAGCTGAGAAGGACGATGACGCTCAGCATGGCCGGGCGCAGCATGGGAATGATGATCTGCCGGTAGATCAACGGCAACGAAGCGCCTTCGATCTGCGCGGCCTTAATGACGGAATTGTCGATCCCACGCAGGCCGGCAAGGAAGATTGCCATGGCGAAGCCTGAGGATTGCCAGACGCCAGCCACCACGACGGTATAGATCGCCATTTGCGGATCGGTGATCCAGTCGAAGCGGAAGGCCATCCATCCAAGATCGTTGACGACCTTCTGGATGCCAAGACCTGGGTTCATGATCCACTTCCAGGCGGTTCCCGTCACGATGAACGAGAGGGCCATCGGATAGAGATAGATCGCGCGGAGCGCCCCTTCGGCCCGAATATTCTGGTCGAGCAAAATCGCCATCAGCAGCCCGAGGCCGGTGGAGAGTGCCAGGAAAAGCGCCGAGAAGATGAAGAGATTGGCGACAGCAGTGTGCCAACGGGGCGTTGCCCATAGGCGGACATATTGATCCAAGCCCACGAAATCGTAGGTTGGCACGAATTTCGACGAGGTCACGGAGATCACCCCAGTCCAGAGAATGAACAGGTAGACCGTGACGATGACGACAAGCAGGCTGGGAGCGACGACGAGGCGCGGTAGCCAGCCTGCCAATCGCGAGGACATGCGCGTAAAGGCGCTCATGGGTCAGCTCCGATGGCGGGCATTCTGGAGAAGCCACAGGTGCGGCTCCTCCGGGGTGGCGTTTCGGGTTATCGGGCGTTGTCGATGCCGGAGACCAGCATCTTCACGGCGTCCTCCGAGCTCATCTTGCCGACAAAGAATTGCGCTGCCACGTCGCTGAAGACGGAAGCGAATTCCGGCTTCGCGGCAAAGCCGTGTGTCATCGCCCCTTGCATGCTGCCCTTCTCGATAGCGGTCGCGCGCTCCTGGAAGCCAAGCTTGGCACAATCGTCGAAATCGTCGACTGAGACGTCGTTACGGGCTGGAATGGAACCCTTGATGAGGTTGAAACCCTTCTGGACCGCGGGGTCCATGATCGTCTCGGCGAGCGCGACCTGAGCCTGCTGTACGGTCTCGTCCTTCACGGTGAACATGCCGAAACTGTCGACGAGATACTGGAAGGAGGTCACTTTGCCGGGCGTGGCGAAGCAGTAGAAATCCTGATTGGGCTTCAGGCCCTTGGCGAGGAACTCACCCTTCGCCCAGTCACCCATGAACTGCATGGCGGCTTCGCCGTTGATAACCATTCCCGTGGCCACGGCCCAGTCCCGGCCGACAAAATTGTCGTCGACGAGACCACGGATCTCACGCAGCGTATCGAAAACCTTCACCATCTCCGGGCTGCCGAGTGCCTCAGGGTCAAGGTCAACCGCCGTCTTCTGGTAGAATTCCGGCCCGTTGATGTCGGACAGAAGCGCGTCGAAGACGATCCCGATCTGCCACGGCTCGTCGCCCATTGCGACCGCAACGACGCCCTTTTCCTTCAGCTTCTTGCCAGCCCCGATCAGTTCGGCCCAGGTCTTCGGCACGGCGATGCCGGCGTCGTCGAAGATCTTCTTGTTGGCCCAAACCCAGTTCTGGCGATGCATGTTGATCGGTGCGGCGATAAAGGCCTCGCCCGAGGTCACGAACGGCAGAAGCTGCGGTGCAAGCGCTTCCCGCCAGCCGCCCGCCTGAGCAAGATCGTTTAGGTCGCGAACGACGCCCTGTTCAGCCCATTGCACACCTTCCCAGCCAAGAAACTGCATAGCCCCCGGCGGGTCGCCTGCCGTCAGACGGGCACGGAGCGCCTGCTGCGCGTTTGCGCCGCTCATCCCGCCGACCGCCGAATCCTTCCACTGAAATCCCTTGGCTTCGAGTGCCTTGCGAATGACGTTGAGGGCCTCGACTTCGCTCTGCGAGACCCAGTGATGCAGAACCTCGATCTGGCCTTCTGCTCGGGCGGCTATTGGCATGAGCATGGTCGCCGCAAGAGCTGTGGCAATGAATTTAGACATGGTTTCATCCTCTCTGGTTGGTTTGATCGCGGCCCTTGGCGGGCTCTTTTGCGCCGCTGTTAATTGGGTTCGACGGGCATGGCGTAGCCGACATCTCTCCCGCCGTAGCGTCGGACGCGGATGTTCGCCTGCTCGGCATGACCGGCGAAGCCTTCCATCAGACAGAGGCGTGAACCGTAGGCTCCGATCATGGCGGAGGCCTCGTCGGTCAGGACCTTCTGGTAGGTGCAGGTCTTCAGGAATTTTCCAACCCAGAGGCCGCCGGTGTAGCGTGCCGCCTTGTTGGTGGGCAGGGTATGATTGGTGCCGATCACCTTGTCGCCAAAGGCGACGTTGGTGCGGGCGCCGAGAAAGAGTGCGCCGTAATTTGTCATGTTTTCGAGGAAATAATCCGGATCACGGGTCATGACCTGCACGTGTTCGGAGGCCACGCGATCGCCTTCGGCCAGCATTTCCTCGATCGTGTCGCATAAGATGATCTCGCCGAAGTCTTCCCAGGCCTTACCCGCAATAGCTGCTGTCGGCAGGACTTTCAGAAGACGCTCGATCTCGACGAGCGTGTCGCGCGCCAGCCTTTCTGAGTTGGTGATGAGAACAGAGGGCGAGTTGACGCCATGTTCTGCCTGGCCAAGCAGGTCCGTCGCCACCAGCTCGCCGTCGACGCTGTCGTCCGCGATGAGCAATGTTTCCGTCGGGCCGGCAAAGAGATCGATGCCAACGCGGCCGAAGAGCAGACGCTTGGCTTCCGCCACATAAGCATTCCCCGGCCCGGCCAGCATGTCGACCGGCTTGATCGTCTCCGTTCCATAGGCCATCGCAGCGATCGCCTGGACACCGCCAAGGCAATAGATCTCGTCGGCGCCGGCAAGCGCCTGCGCGGCCACGATCTTCTCGGCGATCTTGCCCTGGAACGGAGGAGCGCAAGTGATCACCCGCTCGCAGCCGGCAACGCGCGCCGTCAGCACCGTCATATGGGCGGACGCGAGCAGCGGATATTTGCCACCGGGAACATAGCATCCAACATTCTGGATCGGCACGTTCTTGTGGCCGAGAACGACACCCGGCAAGGTCTCGACCTCGATCTCTTTCAGCGCGGCTTTCTGGACCTCGGCGAACCGACGGATCTGCTCCTGTGCGAAATCGAGGTCCTCGCGCTCCCGCGTGGTCAACGCATTAATGCAACCGGCGATCTCTTCTTTCGTCAGCCGGTAGGAGTCGCGATCGAAGTTGTCGAACTGAACCGACAATTCGCGAACCGCCTCGTCTCCGCGCTCCCTCACCTTCGCAAGGATCGCCTCGACTGCTTTGGTGATCGCGCTGTCGGGACCACCGTCTTCAATGGAAGTCCTAGCTGCTTTGATATGCCGGATCATGACGAAGTCTCTTCGTTCACAGCCGCTATAAGCGCCGTGCCAACATTGTTTTGGGAGGTAAGGGGAGGTCAGCGCCTCCCTTCCGCGCTAAGTTCAGAGGTGCTGTTCGCGAGCACGCATCGCGGCGTAGGAAACCTGTTCCTTTTCGTAATAGGCCGGCGACGGGAAATCCCACCATCCGGTGGCGAACGGGCCTGCAGCATCACGCGAGACCATAACTTCGACGAGAGCCGGGCCACCGCATTCAAGCGCCGCCTTCAGGCTGCTTTCCAGGTCCTCGTCCTTTTCGGCTTTCCAGGCCTGAAGGCCGAAGGCGCGGGCGGAGGCGGCTATATCGGCCGAATAGGGAGCGCCATTGCCGGCGTGGTGGTTGAACTCAGAGGCGATGTGACGGCCCATGAACTTGCGCTGTCCACCACGGATTGACATGTAACCCTGGTTGTTGAGCACCAGGAAAACGACATTGATCCCGTTCATAACCGCGGTGCCCATTTCGGGCAGCGACATCATGAAGTCGCCGTCGCCGACAATAGCCACGACCTGCCGATCCGGACGGGCGAGCTTGGCACCGAGCGCCGCCGGCACGGCCCAGCCCATCGGCGAATAGGAACCGGAAGTAAGATGCGTGCGCGGTTCGTAGACCGGAAAGCTCTGCTTGACCGATCCTTGCGTATTGCCCGAACCGACCACAACGATGCCGTCGCGGTCGAGAACCTTGCGCAGGGCGACGAGCGGGCGTTGCGAGGTGAAAGGTGTCTCTCGGCTGTTTTCGCGCGGTTCGACCTGAGCGCGCCAATCAGCCTTGGCCTTTTGCACATCGGCGAGGAACGTCTCACGGCGCGATAACATTCTTTGCGATTCGGCATCCGAAATCATCGAGAGGATCGCCTCGAGCGTCACCCTGGCATCGGCAACGATGCCAACCTCGGTCTCGTAATTCTTACCGATCTCGCGCGGATCGAGATCGATGTGGATCAGCTTGGCCGATGGGATCGAGAAGGAAACGCCTTTGGCATAGGATGAGGCAGACCAGTCGGTGAAGCGGCAGCCCACCGAGACGACAACGTCGGCTGATGCCGTGATCTTGTTGCCACAGGTCGTTCCCGTCTGGCCAACGGCTCCGATGAACAGCGCGTGGTCCTCGGCGATAGCTCCCTTGCCGTTCCAAGTGGTTGAAACGGCCGCGCCGAGCTTTTCTGCCAGTCGCGTCAACTCGGCGGAGGCGTTTGCCGTAATCGCGCCGCCGCCGGCGACGATGACCGGACGCTCGGCACCCAGAAGAACTTTCACCGCAGCTTCGATGGCCTTCGGGTCCGGATAGGCGATGCCGACCGGCAGGCGCTTCTGCAGCGGATGAATGGTGACATCCGCCGCCTCAACCTGAACATCCATCGGAACCTCGACATGGACAGGACCCGGGCGGCCCGTCAGCATTTCACTAAACGCACGGTGCATGATGCTTGGGAGGACCTGCACGGAATTTGCTTGCCAGGCACGCTTGGTCACCTGCTCGGTGATGCGTGGAAATGCGTTGTCCTGTTGGCGCTCCAGCTCTTGCATGGTGCCGTGGCCATGCATGTAGGTCTGCGGCGAACCGGAAACATAGAAGAGCGAGGTGGAGTCACAGTAGGCGGTTGCCAGACCGATGATGGTATTGGCTGCGCCCGGGCCGACGGAGGTCGAACAGGCCATCGGCTTACCAGAAGCACGATAGTAGCCGTCAGCAATGTGAACCGCGCTTTGCTCGTGCATCACCTGAATGAAAGGAATCTGAGAGCCTTCTTCCAAAAATGCGTCGAACAGCGACCAGATGCCGTGGCCTGGCACGCCCGCGACATATTCAACACCATACTCTTTCAGTGCCCTGGCAACGACCTGACCGCCTGTCAGCTTCATGTGATCGACCCTCTTGAACGAGATTGTTCTATGCCGGGAGAGATAAACTCCCATATTCCCGACGGTTGCCCTCATTGATCGACCGAAAGAGGCCGAAGCCGCAAGTTCGCAGCCTTCGATTCACTGACGCAATATGAAGCTGGTTTGGTTTCAGCCTGCGTCGTCCGCAATCCCAAATCGGGCAGCGTAGCGGCGCAAGTTCCCGGATGGGGGCTTTAGGCAAGGGGACTCCCTCGCCTGAAAGCGCGTTGTGACATCGGCCAGATATTCGCACTGTGAAGCTTATTGTGCGTCATTGAGCGAATAAAATAATCTGGGCGCGCACTTTTTTGGCATGGCTGAGCATGTATGGCTGTAATGGGAAAATTTGCAGGATACGGAGTACCAGCGTGCAGAACGTCACAAGAGATTTGGTTTTCGCGGACGAGTTCATTTCCGCAGTCCTGATAGAGAATGTCGTCGACTATTCCGTCGAAGATGGGGTGGTCGTCAACATCTCCCCCACCGCAATGATCACCGGTGAGACACATCCAGCCGTTGTCCCTGCGTGGAAATCCACTTGGCTCAAAGGGGGCGTTATCCGCTCTTCTGAGCGTGCCGCTGTCATCAAGGTGATGAAGCCGACAAATCTGGGGGGCTGCATGTTCCGCGGCTGGGATTGGCTGGGCAATCGCATCCGCAGCTTCCCGCGCGATACTCCGCTCTATATCTCGCCACAAGATGAAATCGGAACGGTAACCACCGACGCGCGGGTTTTCACCAATGAGCGTCAGGAGACGCTACATCCACAGACGTTCCGGCTCAAACTGAACCTATGGTGGGCGCCGGGGGATACGGATTGCTTCATCCATAACGAGCATCCTTTCCTTGAAACCCATACGCAGATCCACGGCCTTGGGCGGATGCAGAAATTCAAGGAGCGGAACGAAACGACGCTTTACGAAGATGTCGTCATGCCCAGCGGTTATTCCCACGATCCGTTCTGCAGGGTAACCGGTGAGAACCAGTGGACCTATCCGTGGCACCGTTACTATTCAACTACGGACAGTATCTGGTTGGCGATCGAGCTGCATCCATAAGGAATGCAACGATCGATAAGCAGTGCCTGCGATGGGCTCTAGCTCATCTGGATCATGTCTGAGCCATCACCGAGATACTGTAGCGCTTCGCGAGGTATCGAGGGATCATTACGATCCATGACGGTTAGATCCTTGAGGTGCTCGCGCCGCAAGAGGCCAGGCCCGCGGTAGTGCAACGCGACCTTTGTTGAGTAGGGCTGACGGAACACAGTCGCCGCAATGCCGCTGGAAATACCAAACATGAACTTTTTTGAGTTCCGCTTGACTTGGGCATAAACACCGAAGGTCAACTCATTCGATTGGATCCCCTCAAAATCGGCCGTGAAAAGACGGTCGGCCACCGGAAAGCAGAAACCATAATACTTGAAGACATACTCTGTCTTTCGTGGGTCGTCATAGCTCGGGAACCGCTCGACATAGTAATGCTGGAGAAACTCCTTATTGCGGTAGATACAGAAAGCTGATCGCAGCACGAATCCTTTGTAAATGGAGGAAAACTGGTAACGATCATAAACACCGACAATGTCGTCGTGAGCATCGTTGTTTTCGACGATCATGTTGGAGACAAAGCGCGAGAACTCTGGCAATTGCCGGACCGTTGCCATCGCATGAAAGAAGTTGCCGTCCACGAGGGCACGAAACTCATCGGGATTGGTGAAAAGGATCGGAATGCTTAGGCCGAAATAATTAGCGATAATCCGCAAATTCGCGGGCGACGGGATGTGGGCTCCCGAAAGGTATTTGTTGAATTGCTGGCGATTGACGTTGATCTTGCGGCAAACAGCCGCGACTGAGCCATGGCGCTCACACAACGTGCGCAGGTTCGCTGCCAGCGCAGCGGCGTCCCTCCCCAAATGATCCATTATATTCCCCGAATATGAAGCATGTAGACGCAGACAATACTTCATAATGCTGCAAACTTCAATCGCGTCCGCTGCTGATTTGATCCATGAAACGCGCTGCTAATCGTTCCAATAGAGCTTTCATCTTCCATCCATTTTGCCGCGCATCTGCTTTTGGCATCAATCAATCACGTCCCTGCAAGAGCAGAGACTGACATGGAGCGCTATTCAATCTTACGCGCTCTGACGCAATCCGGCTCCATTCCCGCGTCACATCGCTAATGACTTCAATCTGGTGCGAAGTTGTAACGTGCGTGGCGAGCGGCCAATCTCTCGGGAAACGAGAGGAGGGCGCGGTGCGATCCACGGAAGAGCTTGGCTGGTCTGTCATGGGCACGGGCACCATCGCAACCGAGCACATGGTTGCAGCGATCCGGACTGCCGGACACCAGCCCCGATGGGTGGTCAGCCGCAACAAGGAATATGCGAAGCTCTTTTCGCAGGACATGCAGGTGCCCAATACGTCGCTTGACGCAAGGCGAGCCCTGCACGATCCCTTCGTCAAGTTCGCCTATGTCAGCGCTGCTCGCGAGCGGCGCAGACACTACATTGCGGCGGCCGCCTCGGAGCGCAAGCATGTGCTCTGCGACGGCCCGATTGCTGCAAGCAGCCGTGTGGCGGCCGGACTTGTCGAGCAATGCCGGCAAGCCGGCATCGTTCTCGCCCTGAACCAGCCCGCCCGCGCCGCATCACCGCACCAGACGATGCGCAGGCTGGTGCAGGAGGGCGAGATCGGCACGTTACAATTGCTGTCGATCGTGCGCGGCGCGCCGTTTCACTCGCCACCCAACCGCCATATGGAAGAGGAAGAGACCAAGGGCGACATCCTGCTCGACATGTCCATTGAAAGCATCGACCTTGCGCGTTTTCTGACCGGCCAGGAACCGGTCGAAGTCTCGGCGCTCTCGTCCGTGCCGCAAGGCACGGATGCCGACCAGCTCTCCTACGCAATAAGAATGTCGGACGGCGCGCTGTTTCAGGCGCTCGAGAGCTTCGCCACAGCTGAATTCGAGAGCACAGTCATGCTCGCGGGCGACCGTGGAACACTTATCGCCCATGGCACGCTCAGCGGCAGGGCTCCGGGTGCTCTTATCCGGCGCCTGCATGGTAGGAACGAACTGATCCCATTGCGTGATCGGGACCCTCACATTGCGACGATCGAGGGTTTCCTTGACGCCACGCAAAAATCGGCGACCTGGATATGCCTGGGGGAGGATTCCGTCGTCGCCCTCAGAACGGCGGAGGCGATTGCGGCGGTCCGGAGAAAGCGACATCTGCCGATCGCCGCCGACTGACCCATGCCAGACAAACACGAAGGATCGGCAGCCATGGCCCGTGCCAAAAACAAACTTATCTTCCACTCCATGGTCTCCAAGCCGAATTCGCTCGCGATCGACCTCGAGATTGCCCGCAGCCTTGATTTCGACGGGCTGGAAACATCCGGTGCCAAGATCGCCGCCTTTCTGGCAGCCGGCCATACGGAAGAGGCGCTCCGAGAACGTCTGGACGGCCTCTTCCTGCCGGGCATCGGTTTCCTGACCGATCTGGAGCGGCAATGCGATGGGCGCCGGGAAATGTTGCGCGAAGCGGAGCATCTGTGCGCCCTCGCCGCCGCTGCTGGCGCAAAGGGCATTGAGGCCATCACCGGCCCGCTTGACATCAGGGTTTTCGAGCCCGGAGCAATCAGCCGCTATCCCGGTCTCTACCGCGGCCTTATCGATCTGCCTGAAGACGAGCAAAGCGAACGGACCGCCGCCAATCTGAAGGCCGTCGCCGATATCGCCGCCGACCACGGACTTCTCGTTTATCTTGAGGCGCTGTCCTGGACACCGCTCAACACGATGGATGCGCAGTTGCGCATTCTCGATCTCTGCAACCGCGACAATGTCAGGGTGGTCGTCGATTTCTGGCACTCCTATACGTCTGGCGATACGCCAGAGAGGATCGCCCACCTCGACAAGGACCTGATCTACGGCGTGCATCTGTGCGATTCGCTTCCCTATTCGGGCGGCATTCCGAATGAGGCCATCCTGCGCGATGTTCCGACCGGACGGGGCGTCCTCGACCTGTCAAGTTGGGTGGATGCGGTCAAATCGACAGGCTATACCGGGTGGTGGAGCTGTGAGCTGTTCTGCAATCGCCAGCATCAAGATAACAGCTTCGCCGTAGCCAGGGACCTAAAAATCCTCATGGAACGCCTGATCCCCGAGTAATTCACTCCGGACCTGTCGCCGATGCCGTTCGTCGGCTATTAAGGGGCGGCCTCCATTCCCTCGAATGCCTTGCTCGGATCGCTTCCCTCGACGGCAGCATAGACCACGAGACGCAGATGCCCTTCTTCATCGACGATGAATGTCGAATGCTCGAATGCGACCGCCCCTATGTCATCAACGAGGAAGCTGCGGCGCCCCTGGCATCGGCCATGCACATCATGCCGGCGCCAGAGATCGCGAAAGGCCGGCGAACGCTGCTCCAGCGTTTCAACCAGCCCGATCATGTCCTCATCCTCGGGCGCCTGCGCGCAGTCGCGCCGGAAGCTTGCGAGGATCTGCGGCGCCTGGATATCCCATTCCACGATCCGGCTCGACAGCCTCTCATCGGCGAAGAGCATCCAAAGCATGTTCCGCTCCGCCGGATCGCGCGCCTCGAACCCGATCAGCCGCTCGGCAGCCGCGTTCCAGCCGATCACGTCCCAGCGCAGGTTCATGACGTAAGCGGGCCGTAAAGCCAGATCGTCGATCAGCCGCCGGACCAGCGGCGGCAGCACGCACCAGGATCGACCGTTGATGGCGGGTGGGCGGTGATGTGCCAGAAGGAACAGATGCCGCCGCTCCGTCTCGTCGAGTTTCAGCACCCGCGATATATTGTCGAGAAACGAAGTCGAGACGTTAATATCGCGTCCCTGTTCCAGCCATGTGTACCAGGTGAGCCCGACACCGGCGAGCGCCGCCACCTCTTCCCGCCGCAGCCCCGGCGTCCGGCGTCTCTTTCCCGGGGGGAGCCCGACATCGAGCGGCAAGAGGCTTTCGCGCCGCCGACGCAGAAAATCCGCCAATTCCGTGCGCGTGCGGTCAAGCCGGCTTTCCATATTGCTCATAGTAACAGCATAACTTCTTCCATAGTAACGGGATCATAGGCCACTTATCCGATGGCTTTCAACCAGGAGAGCCATCATGTCCGATAGCTGCACTTCAACAACCAGAGCCTCATCACGGTCTTTCGCCGCGAGCCGTCCCGTCATATCGCCGCTCGCGCTCAGTATCCTCTTGCTCGGCGGCTTCATAACCGTTTTCGACCTGTTCGTGGTCAATGTCGCCATCCCCTCGCTGCAGGCCGATCTCGGGGCAGGCTTCGCGGAAATCGGCCTTGTCATTGCCGGATACGAGCTCGCCTTCGGCGTCCTGCTGATCGCAGGCGGCAGGCTCGGTGACCGGTATGGCCGCCGTCGCCTGTTCGTCCTCGGTATGGTCGGCTTCGCCGCAGCGTCTCTTCTCTGCGGTGTTGCCCCGGACGCGACGAGCCTGATCGTCGCGCGCTTCTTGCAGGGGGCGACGGGTGCGATCCTGTTTCCGCAGGTCTATGCGCTGCTGCGCGTCCTCTATGACGATGCCGGGCGCCGCCGCGCCTTCGGCCTGCTCGGCATGACGCTGGGACTCGCCGCCATCGCTGGACAGGTGCTCGGCGGCCTGATCGTTGAAAGTGACCTGTTCGGCCTCGGCTGGCGCATGGTGTTTCTCATCAACCTGCCGATCGGCCTCGCCGCCGCCTGTTTCAGCAGGGCAATCCCCGAGTCGCGCGCGCCGGAGGCGGCCGCTGTCGACTGGATCGGCATCGGCCTTGCGACACTCGGCCTCACGCTCATGCTCGTGCCTCTCCTGGAAGGGCCCAACACAGGCTGGCCATTGTGGACATGGGGCTGCTTTGGCCTCTCGACGCTGACGCTCATCATCTTTCTCGTCTGGGAAAGAAGCCTTGCTCATCGCAACGGAGCGCCGGCCATTGATCTCAAGCTCTTCGCAAATCGCGGCTTTGCGCTGGGCATGATCGTCGTGCTCGCCATCTATTCCACGGCGACGTCGCTCTTCCTCTGCTTCGCGCTCCTGGTCCAGTCCGGCCTCGGGCTCACGCCTTTCGAGGCGGGCAGCCTGTTTGCCCCGGCCAGCATCGGCTTCGTCGCGGCGTCCCTGACTGCGCCGAGATTGGTGGCGCGCTTCGGCGACCGCGCTATTGCCGGCGGGGCCCTGATCTATGCGGCCGGTATCCTGTGGCTGGTCGTAAAGGTCGGCGGCCTCGCCGGACCGGATGACGCTTGGAGCCTCTTACCTGCACTCGTCCTGTTCGGGTTCGGGCAGGGCCTCTCGATGACACCGCTGCTCAATCTCGTCATCGGCTTCGTGGAGGAGCGCCATGCGGGCATGGCCGCGGGCATCGTCTCCACCATGCAGCAGGTCGGCGGAGCCTTCGGCGTCGCCGTTGTCGGCATCTTCTTCGTCCGTCTCCTCGCGGAGCATCCGGCTGGAGGCGAGCCGGGTGCCGATCGCTACGCCGCGGCGTTCTCGGGTGCCATGCTCTACAATCTTTCGGCAGTCCTTATTGCGGCCGTGCTGATCCTGTGGATCGCAGGTGCTCGCCCTGCCCGGGCATAGAGGCCATATTGAACAATAGGCGGGCGGGAGGGTCCAACCAACGCACCGATTTGCACTGACGATCGGTGCCATGCTGCGATTATCGCATAGCTGCAATGCACAAATTCTGTTTGCGCATCGCCCAAATTCTGGGCATTAAGCCCATAGCTGATGCACGCGGTGGTTTCCCCCCAGTTCCATCGCATCAGCTGTTCCCCTCTGGAGGTTTTAACCTTCACACCTTAAAGGGCCCCGGTCTTCCGGTGGCCCTATTTTTTTCGGTCAGAAAAATCGTGAAGCAGTGATGAGGGACGGGCGCGCCAACCCGTTCGACACGCGGTTGTCACAACGCTGTTTTTACGTATATCTACGCGCAGGTCATCTCAGCGTGTATCGTTCAATCCCGTAACTGTGATGAGCTACGAGGCCCAAACAACGCCCGCGACCGGAGAGGGATCTTAGTAGGTGTTATTGCGGAAATGCTCATAGAACCCCTATATGCCAGCGCGTTGATTGGACGAATGGATGGCTCATAAGTCCGGGCGGCTGATGGACATAGCGCGTGGCGCCTATGCGCACAGCCCGCATTTCGTGCGCGCTACGCTGGGGCATGCCATCGCTCTCGTGCCGACACGGCTGAAATTCGGCCGAACCTACTGGCAGTGGCGGCAGCTTATCGCGCGGGCCGCCGCCGATCCGCACTTTGCAGCCGAAAGGCATCTCGATGCGCTTCGCCACTTGCTGGCAAAGGCGCATGAAGGCAGCCCCTTCTACCGGGACTTGATCGACCGGGCATTCGACAACAGATTCGACGCAAGCCGTGTCACGCTCGACGACATACGCCGTTTGCCGATCCTCACGAAAGAAGAGCTCGGGGCCGCCGGCGACGCTGCTCTGGCCGCGCCCAAGCAGACACTCGACCGCGCGGAAACCAGCGGGTCCAACGGGGAAAAGCCCTTCGCCTTCTATCTCGACAAGGACCGCAGCACGCGCGAGATGGCTTTCGTTTATGATGTCTGGTCGCGGATCGGCTTTTCCGAGAGCGAGCGCAGGGCGACCCTGCGCGGGGTGGATGTCGGCGCCAAGGCCGGCGATATCCATGGGTGGGACCCGGCGCTCCGGGAATTGCGGCTCGCGACCTTTCCGCTGACGCGCGAGGATACGCAGCTTTATCTCGACCTGATCGACAAGCGCCGCATCCGCTATCTCTATGGCTACCCCTCCGCGATCGAAATCCTCTGCCGCAACCTGCGGCATCTCGGGCGCAAGCCGAAGCTTCCACTCAAGGGCATCATGCTCATTTCCGAGCCTATCTACGCGCACCAGCGGCAGATCATCCGCGAGACGTTCGGCGATGTGCCGGTCTCCTGCTTTTACGGCATGAGCGAAAAGGTTCTGTTCGCCAACGAGGTGGACAGGCAGCCGGACGTCTATGAATTCAACCCGCTCTATGGGCTTGCCGAACTGGTCGATGCCGAAGGTAACCCGGTTACCGAGCCAGGGCGGGAGGGCCGGCTGATCGGCACTGGCTTCCTCTCGACCGGCATGCCGTTCATCCGCTACGACACGAAGGACTTCGCCCGGCTCGTGGAGCTGCCAAGCGCGGCAAACGGGCAACGATTGAAGGTGGAGGCCATCGCGCCGCGCCGCAAGCCAGGCATTCTGGTGGCCCGCGATGGTAGCCGGATCGTCACCATGGCCCTGACCTCGGAAGACCCTGACCATTATGGCGACGTCCAGGAGTTCCAGTTCTATCAGGATACGCCTGGCGAAGTGCTTTTCCGCTATGTGCTGTCACCCAACGGGGATGAGGCATGCGCCCGCAAGGTTGTCGATCGTTTGGCCAAGATCTGCCAGGGCCAAGTCGATTTCCGGATGGAACGGGTCGATCGGATCGCCAGCGGCCGTGGCGGCAAACGGGCTTTCGTCGACCAGAAGCTCGACCTCTCGCTCGATTGAGGGGGTCGGAGATGTCTACCGCTTCATCTCAAATGACCGTCCCGGCGGGCAGTCATTACCCGTTAAGCATATCAGGAATTTTCCTCGCGCCGTCCCGCAATGGGGTATTGGCGGGGACGACGTTCAACTTTCTTAAAGTGGCCCGCTATAGGTTGCCCCCGTGAACTCCTTTCCAGGCTGCCATGAAACCTTTACCAGATAAAAGCTCCCCAAGCCGGTTTCTCATCGTGTTCGGTACCCGGCCGGAAGCCCTCAAATGCTTCTCCGTCGCACAGGCCGCGCTGGCCCGGACAGACTGCGTCGCCGAAATATGCATCACCGCCCAGCATCGCGAGATGGTGGATCAGGTGATCGAGCTGACCGGACTTCCCGTTCATTACGATCTCAACATCATGCAGCCGAACCAGACGCTGTTCGACGTCACGGCGCGGGTGCTCCAGGGCATGGCGGACGTGTTGGAACGCTCCCGGCCCGATGTGGTGATCGTGCAGGGAGACACGACGACCGCCATGGCCGCGGCGCTGGCTGCATTCTACAAGCGCATCCCGGTCGCCCATGTCGAGGCGGGCCTGCGCAGCCATGACATCAACTCGCCCTTCCCCGAGGAGTTGAACAGGAAGATCGCCGGCAATGTCGCCACCTGGCATTTCGCGCCGACCGAGCAGGCGCGCGCCAATCTCCTGGCGGAAAACGTCCCGGCGGAAAAGATCTTCGTCACCGGCAATACGGTGATCGATACGCTCCTGCATTTTTCCGCCGAGATCGATGCGAACGCGACCCTGCACGCCGGGCTCGCCAGCCGCTTCCCGTTCCTCGATCCCGCTAAAAGGATGATCCTGACGACGGCTCACCGGCGCGAGAATTTCGACGGTGGGATTCACCGTATCTGCGCCGCGCTGAAGACGCTGGCGACGCGGCCGGACGTGCAGATCGTCTACCCCGTGCACCCCAATCCCAATGTGCGCTCGGTGGTCAGCGCCGAACTGGGCACTACAGCGAACATCCACCTGATCGACCCCCAGGAATATTTGCCATTTCTCTTTTTGCTGAAGCAGAGCTATCTGGTATTGACCGACAGTGGCGGCGTACAGGAAGAAGCGCCTTCGCTGGGCAAGCCGGTTCTGGTCATGCGCGAAAATACCGAACGGCCGGAGGGCGTCGAGGCAGGCACGGCGCGTCTGGTCGGCACCGACACCGAAAAAATCGTTGCCGGCGCCAACCATCTGCTGGACGATCGCGATGCCTATCTCAGCACGGCGGCGCGGCATAACCCCTACGGAGACGGCCAGGCGGGCCGCCGCATCATCGAGGAATTGCTACATGGCTGAAATCAGCAAAGTATGTGTCGTCGGCATGGGATATATCGGCCTGCCGACCTGCGCCATCCTTGCCGGTCACGGGCTCGATGTTATCGGGGTCGACATAAACGAGACCGTCGTCGAAAGGGTCAACCGGGGCGAAATCCATATCGTCGAGCCGGATCTGGACGGCCTGATTCAGAAGGTCGTCGCCAATGGCAAGCTCAAAGCATTCAGCACGCCGCAGACGGCGGATGCTTTCATCATCGCCGTGCCGACGCCGATGACCGACGACCGAAAGCCCGATGTCACCTATGTGCATGCGGCGGCGAAAAGCGTCGCGCCCGTGCTGAAGCCGGGCGACCTCGTGGTGCTGGAATCCACCTCTCCGGTCGGCACGACACGCGACATCACCAGGCTGATGGCGGAACTGCGGCCCGATCTCAAATTTCCGGTCACCCATGGCGAGGATGCCGACGTGCTCGTCGCCTATTCGCCCGAGCGGGTTCTGCCGGGAAAGGTGCTTACGGAGCTGGTCAACAATGACCGCTCCATCGGCGGCCTGTCACGCAAATCGTCGCAAGGGGCCGCAGCCCTCTACTCGACCTTCGTCCTTGGCGATTTGTTCCTGACCAGCCCGGAAAGCGCCGAGCTGGTGAAACTTACCGAGAACGCGTTCCGCGATGTGAACATTGCTTTCGCCAATGAGATCGCCGCCGTCTGCCAGCATCTGTCGCTCAATGTCTGGGAGGTGATCGATCTCGCCAACAAGCATCCGCGCGTCAATATCCTGCAGCCGAGCCCCGGCGTCGGCGGCCATTGCATCGCGATCGATCCTTATTTCATCATCGATTCCGCACCCGACGACACACCGCTCATCGCCTCCGCCCGGCGCATCAATTCCGGTCGTCCGCATACCGTGGTGCGCGACATCAAGGCGCTGCTGGACCCGACCGCCAAGCAAACGATCGCCTGCCTCGGCCTGAGCTTCAAGCCCAATATCGACGACATGCGCGAGAGCCCGGCGGTCGAGGTCGTTGAACTGCTGTCGGAAATTCCGAACCTGAAAATCATCGCTGCCGAACCCAACGCGCGCGGACTGCCGCGCCAGCTCGAAGGCAAGGACATAGAGTTCACCGACGCCCTTTCGGCAATCGACCAGGCCGATATCGTCGTCCTTCTGGTCGATCACCGCCAGTTCAACCTGATCGATCCGGAAGCGCTGAAGGACAAGCGGCTCATCGACACGCGCGGCCTGTGGACCTGGCGCAAGGCGCGCAAGCCGGACGCCCGCATCGAGGGCCGCAAGCATGTCGAGCAACCCGCCGCGGACAAGGTGGCATGAGCGCGCCGGACACTCCCTCCTGGGCCGAACATCCGCTGCTGGCGGCGCGCCGGCGCGAATTTCTGTCCACGCCCATCCATGCGCTGAGCATGGACGAGACGATGCAGCTCGCCGACGAGGCGATGCGGACAAAGCAGCCGCTGCACCATGTGGTCGTCAACGTCGCCAAGCTCGTCAACATGCGCAAGAATGACGAGCTTTATGAGGATGTGTCCTCGGCTGATATCGTCAATGTCGACGGCAAGGGCGTGCTGTGGGGCGCGCGTCTTTGCGGCGTTTCCGTGCCGGAGCGTGTGACGGGCGTCGACATCATGTTCCATCTGTTCGACCTGTGCGAGCGGCACGGCTATAAGCCCTTCCTGCTTGGCGCGGAGCAAAGCGTTCTCGATCTGGTCATCGAGCGGCTCGGCAAGGACCATCCCAAGCTCGTGGTCGCGGGGGCGCGCAATGGCTATTTCAAGCCGGAAGATGAAGGAGGCATCGTCGCCGACATCAACGCCTCGGGTGCTGACTGCATGCTGGTGGCGATGCCGACGCCACGCAAGGAGCGGTTCATCAAACGCTACCGAGCTGAGTTGAAGCCGAGCTTCATCATGGGCGTGGGCGGCGCCTTCGATGTCTATGGCGGCAAGGTTGCCCGCGCGCCGAAATTCGTCCAGGCGATCGGGATGGAGTGGCTGTTCCGGGTCGCACAGGAACCCAGACGCCTGTGGCGCCGCTACTACGACACCAACACCGCCTATATCGGATTGCTGGCGAAAGAATTCTGGAACCGCCGCATCCGCCGCGCGGGCGATACCTCCATGACGGGAGCCTCGCGCAGTCCGGCGCCGCCGGATAGCGAACATTCATGATCCGGACTTGCGTCATTTTACCGTCCACCGGATGCCGCCGATGGCAGGTTGAACTCGTTGCGCGACTGGCTGCGGCCGGCCATGCTGTTTCGGTGAAACATGGAGCCGCGACCGCGCCGGGGCCGGGCGGGCCGTTGGCTGTTCTGGCGCTGGAAGCCTTCCGGTTCGGCTCGTCGCTTGCCAGCCCATGCCCGCCTCCACCGGCCGCCGATCACGGTCCGGCGGATCTCGTCATCGATCTCACGTCCGGCCCGGCAACATATGGCGCGCCGACATTGACGCTCACCTTCTGCGGCCGGGACAGTTTTTCGGCAGGTCTGGCCCAGATGGTCGCAAACGGCGGAAGAACGGATCTGGCGGTTTCGATCGACGGCGCGGTGGTGGCGCGCGGCCGGCCGATGATCCAGGACCGGCTTTGGCTGACGCGTGCATCGGATAACCTCTTGGCCGGCGCCATTTCCCTCATCATGCAGGCCGTTGCCCGGTTCGCGGCGGGGGAAAAGCCTGCTGCTACCGCAACTCCCCTTGCTGCCGCTGACAGGAGCGGTTTCGCCTGGCGCTATCCGCTCTTCCTCGGCAAGGGTGTCGCGGAGCGGGCCGCCGAAAAGCTCGCCCATAGTCCTTTTTACTGGCAGGTGGCGTATCGCCGGATTGACGGACCGGGCATCGCCGAAACCGGAAAATTGGACGGGCCGGAATTTACCGTCCTGCCGGATGACGGGCAGCGTTTCTATGCCGATCCATTCGTTTTCGAGCACGACGGGCGCGTCTATCTTTTCGTGGAGGAGTTTCCCTACGCAAGCGGCCGCGGGATCATTTCGGCATCGGAACTGCGCGAGGACGGCACGTTCGCAACGCCGCAGCCGGTGCTGGAAGAGCCGCATCACCTGTCCTATCCGCAAGTCTTTGCAAGGGACGGCGAGATTTACATGATCCCCGAGAGCGCCTCGACACGCGAGCTTGTCCTTTATCGCGCCGAGCAGTTTCCCGGCCGCTGGGTGCGCGACACTGTTCTCATGCGCGATATCGAAATCAATGACGCGACGCTTTTCGAGGCGGGGGAAAGCCTCTGGCTCATCGGCACCCAGCGCTTCGGACACGGCAGCGCCTCGGACACGATGGTGGCCTATTCCGCCCCCGCATTGCGTGGGCCGTGGCTGCCCCATGGGCTCAATCCCCTCGCCGTCGATCATGCCGCGGCCAGGCCCGGCGGTGCCTTCATCCGTCAGGATGGCCGGGTGCTGCTCCCGGTGCAGGACGGCTCGCAAACCTATGGCGGTGGGCTCGGCTTGATGCGGCTCGAACGGCTCGACCATGGCGATATCCGCTTCTCCCCGCCCCGCCCAATCCTGCCCGGCCCGGCCTGGAAGTGCAAAGGCATCCACACGCTCAATCGGGTTGGCGGAGTGGAGGTGGTGGACAGCTGCGGCTAGGCGGGGCCGGTGCCCTCCTTTGCCATCGTTTCCATTCAATTGGAAATCGGGATCTATCGATCCGCCGGAAGCCCGGTAGCGTGCCCCGCCTGCCGGTAGGCCATGATCAGGATGAAGAGCAGCATCAAATCCGGCCCTTTCGATGAAAGGGCATTGTTGGACAATGCCGCCAGGATCGACACGGTCGAGGCGGCATAGGCGGCCAGGGGCGCCTTGTACAGAAGCTGGAGAAGATAGCGGAAGAACGCGGCGGCGAAGATCAGGGCGATCGGCAGGCCGAACAGCAGCGTGAGAACAACAGGCGTGCTCTCGATGAAGGGCAGGTTCAGCTGTTCGTTGACGATCTTCAGCAGTTCGTTGACATTCATGCCGAACAGGATGTCCTTCCATTCGACCAGATGGAACACCTCGTAGATCTTGACGCGCGCGTAATAATTCTCGTCGAAGAGCGTATTGCTGAAACGGTCCAGGAACCCCGCCGAGAAGAGCACCCCAATCAGCAGGGCGCCGGCCATGAGCGTCAGGATCAGAACGACCAATTTGGCCTGGCGCCGATGCCCGGGCGACAGGCGCGGCCAGGGCAGAAAGACGAGCAGGAACAGGATCTCGGCCGTGGCGAGCAGCAGGGCCGCGCGTGCGCCCGCCGCCGCCGTGCCGACGAACAGGATGAAGATACAGAGCACGCGCACCCAGAGGCGCCACCGCGTCAGCGCGACGAAGCCGATGGCCGTGGCGCACTGTGCGCCCAGCGCCAGGGGGTGAGGCGCCAGTCCGGTCGGCCGGAACTGCAGCTCCGTATTGGAATAGGGCAGAAGCCGAAAGTGCGTCATGGCCTCGAAAGTTCCGATCACGGCGCTCAGGATGAACATGCCGAGGAGGACATTTCCGAGCGCCCTGCCGATCTCTCCGCCCAGACATAGCATGATCAGCACCGCGGCACATGCGACGAGGTAGGAATCGATGATAAAGCCGGCGGAGCCGGCCCTTCCGACGATGAAGAGATAAGGCACCAGAAGCGAGAGGAAGAATGCGTAGGACAGCGTCGCCCTGAACAGCCGGATATCGTCCCCGATGAGCCGGATCGGCCTGCTGATGCAGATCACCGCCAGCACCAGGAAGACGGCATAGGTCCCGATGTGGAGCTTTTCCGGAAAGGAGCCGCCTTCGCTCGTATAGGACATCACCATGTTCAGCATCTGCGGCGAGATGATCGCGCGCAGAAGGAAAGCGAACGCCGCGCAAAGAAAAAACATCAACGAGAGCGCGTTGTGACGACGCACTTCCATCATTGTGAGTTGCTCTTCTCTCAAGGGTATGGTCACAGCCTTGCCTGTTCACTTGCGCGGTTTCATCGACCACTGGTCTTCGACGGCTAAGTCGTAAACAAACTTGGATAACCGTATATTAACGAACCTGACCTAACGATGGCATCACCCATCAGCGTCCATGAGTAAAATGTCCATGTCCGAGGAGCCTCCTCACCGTTTGTCGTCAGGGAGTTTGCATCGGCGGCCGCATACGTCGCTTCTCAGCACCCTCGCGGCGAGAGGCGCGGCGCAGCGGGCGGCGGCAGCCGCTGCTCCGCTTCCCGGACGCGAGCCACCTCCCCCGGTGACGATGGAAAAGGTAGGAGATTTCCTCGAGCTGGATTTCCGGCGCATTTTCGTCTGGCTGCGCGCCGGACTGATGCTGGCGCTCGCGCTGGCTGTCCTGGGTGCGCTTGCGGGTGGCATCTACGGCTTTATGGCTACGAAGCGCTATACCGTCGCTACCGACATTTTGATCAATCCGGCGAATCTGCAGATCGTGGACAACGATCTCTATCCCCAATCCGGCCAGATCGACGGCCAGGTGTTCGTCGCACGCAGCAGACAGCGCATCCTGACCTCCCGCAACGTGCTTTCGCGTGTCGTGGACGAACTGAACCTCGCCGATGATCCCGAATTTGCGCCCCGCACGAGCGCCCCGGAAGCCGATCGCAGGCTCGCGGCCCTCGCGAAGCTGCAGGAGAGCATCGATGTCAGGGCAGACGAGCAGTCCTTCGTCACGACCCTCCTCGTCACGGCGCAAACGCCCGGGAGGGCCATCGAGATTTCGCAGGCCATTGTGAAGACGTTCCAGGATGAGCTTGCCGAGACGGAAGCCGAAGGCGCGAACCGCGCGGCAGCGGCACTGGACAGCCGTCTGCGTCAGATGAAGCAAGACGTGCTCGAGGCTGAAACAAAGGTCGAAGACTACAAGCGCAATCACAAGCTCGCCTCGAGTAACGGCCAGCTCGTCAGCTCGCAGGCCATGACCCAGCTCAATACGCAGATCATGGACGCGCGCGCCCGTGTCGCGGCGGCGCAGGCGAGCTACGACACGCTGGTGGCCGGCGGCATCAACGGCACCAACGCCAATCCCGCCGTTTCGCCGGCGCTGGCCGACCTGCGCAGCAAGGCTAATACTGTGCGGGAAGACCTCAACTCGCAATCCGTGCAGCTCGGTCCGCGGCACCCGTCGATCCTCAAGCTGAAGGTCGCGCTGGACACGATAGACGCCCAGCTCAGGGCCGAATATCGACGCACGGTCGAGGTGGCGAAGGCCAATCGCGACACGGCGAGGATCGCGCTGAATTCGCTGGTCGCCGAGATGAACAAGCTGCAGGGCACCGTCTTCACCGCCGGGGATTCGGAAATCGCCCTGCGTGAGCTTGAACGGGATGCCGCAGCGAAGACCGCCATTTACGAACGCTTCCTGGCGCGCGCGCGCCAGCTCACCGAACGGGAGCAGATCGACACCACGAACGTGCAGGTGATTTCCGCGCCCACGCCTCCAAGGGGACGTTCCTGGCCCCCCAGCACCAAGCTTCTGGTGCTTCTGGGCGCTTTCGGCGGCTTCGGCCTGGGGCTGCTGCTGGCGATCGCAAGGGGCATCGGCCAGGATTTGCGCCTGCCGCCTGACGTCCAGCGCGGCAAGACGGCCTGACGTGTCGAAGCGGATTGTCTTTCTTCTTGCCAGTCTCCGGGGCGGCGGGGCCGAGCGCGTTTTTGTGCTCATGGCCAACGAAATGGCCTCGCGCGGCCATGACGTGACGCTGCTTGCCTGGAACGCCGACGGGCCCAATGCCGCTCTCATTTCCGGCGCCGTCAAGCTCGTCGATTTCGGCCTGCCGCTGAAGGGCGAAGGATATGGCAAGCCGACCACGCTGAAGGGCCTCTTGCGAACGGCGCGCCTGCTCCGCAATCTCGCCCCCGATGCGATTTTCAGTGCGCCGGAATTCGTCAATCTTCTCGCCGCTGCCGCCCTGTCTCTCGCCCGAAGCCCCGCGCGGTTTTTCCCGACGTTCCATGCGGCAGGCGCGCTGACGGCTGACCGGCTGGGCGCACGGGTCGCGCATGCGATGTCGTCGCTCGTCGCCGCGCGGGCGACAAGAGCCATCGCGGTTTCCGCCGGAATCGGGCGCGAGCTTGAAGCGCGCGGCTATCCCGCCTCCAAGGTCGTGGTCATCCATAACCCTCTGCCGCAGACCGTGGCATCACCGGAACACTCCCATGGCTGGCGGCAGGACCTCGCGGCGATGGGCGACGGTCCCGTCATCGTCACCGCCGGACGCCTGGTTCCGGTCAAGGATCACCGCACCCTGCTGCAAGCTTTTGCCCTGCTGCGGGCGAAGCGGCGCGCGAGGCTGGTCATATTCGGCGAAGGCCCGCTCGATGGCGAGTTGCGCACCCAGGCACGGGAGACCGGGATCGGCGATGCCGTACTGTTCGCGGGCTATGTCAACGACCCGCATGCCTGCTATGCCATTGCCGACCTGTTCGTTCTTTCATCTACCAGTGAAGGCTTCGGCAATGTGCTGGTCGAGGCGATGGCGGCAGGCGTCCCGGTGGTTTCCACTGACGCGCCGCACGGGCCACGTGAAATTCTCGACAACGACCGTTACGGGATGCTCGTACCCGTCGGCGATGCGCCGGCTTTGGCCGAGGCAATGGCGCACATGCTCGACCACCCGACGCCCCAGACGGAACTGAAGCGCCGGGCCGCCGATTTTGACATCGCCAGGATCGGCGACCGCTATGAAGCATTGCTCGCATGACTGAAACCGGCAAACCCTTGAACGTTCTGGTCGCGACACCCGCCGGCGGCACCGGGCAAGGCGGGATCGACCGCATCATGGCGGCGCTCAAGACAGAGCTGGAAGAGCACCCCCGCAATGTCGCGGCCCGTTTCCTGCCGACGCGCGGCAAGGGGCCGGTGGCGCTCTCGTGGCACCCCCTCCTGCTGTTTTGCGCCCGGATGGCGGGTGCGCGGAGGCGGAAGGAGGCCGACCTCGTTCATATCAACCTCGCCAGCTATGGCAGTACCTATCGCAAGATCGCCATCGCGGCCGTCGCGCGGTCCCTGGGTATTCCCTATGTGGTCCATCTGCATGGCGCGGAGTTCCGTAGCTTCTGGGATGGCAGCGGCGTGCTTGTAAGCCGTTCGATCCATAGTCTCTTCAGCAAGGCGAGCCGGATCATCGTGCTGGGCACGCCATGGCAGGCTTTCATTGCTGAGAAGGTTCCGTCCGCGCAAGCGCGCATTACGATCATTCCCAATGCCGTGGAAGAGCCGCGGATAGCCCATGTCGGGGGCGGCGAGAGCGTCCATATCCTCTTCCTCGGACGCATAGAAGAGCGCAAGGGCATACCGGAACTGGTCAAGGCCCTCGCACGGATGAAGGACATGCCGGGCTGGCGCGCGACACTGGCGGGCGACGGTGCGGTCGAGGCTCTGCGGGCTGAGATCAAAGCCCTCGACCTTGCGGACCGGGTGACTGTCCCGGGGTGGCTGGGCCCGGACGACACGGCGCGCCTCCTCGCCACGGGCGACATACTGACCCTCCCCTCGCATGCCGAGAACCTGCCCATTTCGGTCATCGAAGCCATGGCGTCGGGGCTCGGAATCGTAACCACGCCCGTTGGAGCGATCGAGGATATCGTGAAAGACGGCGAAACCGGCCTGCTCGTTCCACCGGGCGACGAGCAGGCACTGGCCGGCGCCCTGATCCGGCTGGTCGAGGAAGAGACGTTGCGGCACCGGCTCGGCGCTGCCGCGCAAGCCTTTCAGCGCCGGCACCTGAATATCGGACCTTATGCGGACAGGATCTGCGCCGTCTGGCGCGACGCCGCCGCCACACATGAGTCCGCTTGACTCCAGCCGGGTTCCCCGACAATCGTCACCTGAGGTCCTTCGCCGTCAAAATACGCTGCCCTGCGGCGTTGCGGAGCGGGCCAGCAAGAGGCCGCGATGGGTGCAACCGCATATCTGAAGAATTCGATCGCGGAGAGTCTGGTCCGCCGGACGCCCGGCATCTACACACGGCTCATGAAGCTTATCCTCCGTTCCGAGACGATGTTGCTCGATGAACGGCGAGCCTTGCGCGACGCACTCACCGACCGCACGCTCAACATAGCCCTTGCGACGCCCTATGGACGGACCATGGCGATGAAGGCCGCTTATGATCAGTGGCCGCTTCTTGAAAAGGAACTGCTCAGCCAGAATCCCCACCTCTGCTCGGCACGGACGCTTGTTCCGCCCGCCGCCGCTTCGACCGGCGGCACAACCGGCGTTCCGATCGCGCTCACGCGATCCCTGGAGGCGGTCGTCTTCGAGCAGGCGATATTCGATTATCTGGTGAGGCGGCATTCGGGCCTCAATTTGAAGACGGCGCGCGTCGCGGTCTTGCGCGGCGATACCGTCAAGAGCCCGGATGACATGAGCGAACCGCATTGGCGGCTGCGCCAAGGAGGGCGGCGGCTCATTTGCTCGAGCTATCACCTCAACGCTTCGACGATCGGCAGCTTCATTGAAGCCATCCGATCATTCCAGCCGCAGATGCTCTGGGTTTATCCGTCCTCTCTGGAGGTCTTCACGAGATTGGGTGCGGCAGCCCTGAAAGAGGGCGGGATTGCCGGGCTCAAGCTCGTCCTCGCTTCATCCGAGGTGCTCGATGCGAATGTGTCGGGCGAAATCTCTGACGCACTTCAGGTGCCGGTCATCGACTATTACGGCCAGGCGGAGCGCGTTTGCGCCTCCCATGCCGTCCGGCCCGGCGAGCACTATTTCCTGCCTGCCTATGGACGGGTCGAACTCATTTCGGCCTATGACGACGGCGAGGCGAGCCTGTATGAAATCGTCGGGACGTCCTATTGGAACGCCGCGCAGCCCCTGGTGCGTTTCCGGACTGGAGATCTGGTCAGGCTTCCCCGCGGGATGAGTGCTGACGAGTTGGAGGCCGTGACGCTCGGCCTCCTTCCATTCCAGGGCGTGGAAGGCCGGCGCTCGGACTATATCCTGTCGCCCGATGGCCGCCATCTCAACGGCATGAACCAGATACCGCGCGGCGTTCCCGGCATCGCGCAGCTGCAGATCATCCAGAAAAGCCTCGCTAGCATCGAGGTCCACGTGGTTCCGCTGAGGGATTTCGGCGAGAAAAGCACTGACGCCATCCTCGCCAACGCACGGCAAAAAATCCCATCCAGCATCGATATTGCGATCAGGACGGTGGATAGCGTGACGCGGACGAAGAGCGGCAAGGCACCGCCGGTGATCCGGATGGTGGAGTGAAAGGGTTTGATGGCGGGCGGGTTCAGTCTACCTCTTCCGCCGCAACAGCCTTCTCCTTCGGCCGCCGCAGTTTCTGCCGCAGCCCGTCCGCGAGAAGCGCGAGCGAGCCCTTCGCCGTGCGCGCGCCGATCAGCGTCTGCAGGGTGACGGTATGGGTCGCAAGACGGTCCTTGAACGCCTCGCCGCCGCAAAGCAGGTCGACCATGCCCAGACCATGGTCGAAAGACCATTGCACATATTCGAAGATCAGCACCATGCCCGGGGAGGCCCGTGCAAAGTCGGGATCATAGGTCGTCACCCACGCCATCATCGTGTCGTGCTGAATGAAATTGACCGAAATGGCGGCCATGACGCCGTCGCGCTCGATCACGAACACACGCAATATCCCGGCACGCGCCAGCACGTCGACCAGCGCTTTGAGTGCCGGCGTCCCCTCCTCGAAGAGTTCGGAGGATCGCCCGCTATTCTCCAGCCATTTCCGCTTGAGCGCGGCCAGGTGGTCGAGGATAGGCCCGAGCGGCTCGTCGGCTCCGATCAGGCGCATCCGCACGGCCCCGCCCTCCTCGAGCAGCTTGATACAGCGGCGATTGTTCTTGCGCGCTTTCCTGGAGCGGGTCGCCAGCCATGCCGCCCCGCTTTGCCAGTCGCCGGCAATGCGGGAACTGATTTCCTGGCGATGGTTCAGGCGAAGCCTCACGCCGGCCGTCTTGCCGGGGGCGAAAACCCGCCGTGCCACCGCATCCGGCAAAAGCCGGTTGATGAAGGCGAGGTCGAAGCCACCCGCCTTGCATATGCCGTCCCATAATCCATCCAGCGCCGCATCCGGGCATTCCGGCGCGCAAAGAATATCGCCATAGTCGGAATGGGCTGCGGCCGCCCATTCCAGAAAGGCGAGCCCCTTGCGCCGGGTGATCGCCAGCGGGATGACGGCGATGAGCCGGTCGCCGTTCCAGGCGAGGCCGATGCGCAAGGCGATCTGCTCCGGGTTCCTCAGCGTCTTCCACCAGGCTGAAATCCAGCCATGGCTCTGAAAGATGAGGGCATCGCATTGATGCCACAACCGCGTCCACTCGTCCTCGACCGCTGCCAGGCGGTCCGGGGACGTGACGATCTCCAGGCGGTCCACGCCCTTGATCGCTTGGTTTACATGCAGGTTCATGAAGAGGACGCGTCCTGTGTTTGTGCCCCGCGCAGACGGCGAACTCCACGCAGGATGTGCCGCCCCATTTTCTTCAGCGGCAGGATGTAGAGCCCGCGCAGCGATTGGTAGTCCTCGGCGTCCCGATCGACCAGCCCGAATTTCAGCGGTTCCTTCGGATCAGGAATAAAATGCGTACCGAACAGCCGGTCCCAGAATGAGAACAGCAGGCCGAAATTCTTGTCGTAATGGCGCGGATCGACGCTGTGGTGAACCTGGTGCCAATGAGGGGATAGGATGACGTTGTCCAGGCGGCCGAAGGAGATCGGGAGATGGGTGTGTCGCACGAAGTCCATCATCAGGATGTTGCGCAACACATAGACGTTCAAGCCGAAGACGACGATCTCCACCGGATTGAGCGCGATCACACTCCAGATGCCGAAGCAGATTCCCGGAATGACCCCGTCCCACATGCGGTTCATGAGATCATCCAACGGATGCACGCGGTCTTTCGTGATGCCGACCATCACCTGGGCCGAGTGGTGCACCTTGTGCAATTCCCACAGGAATGGAAAGCGATGCTGGGCGACATGGTAGAGGTAATAGGAAATGTCGTAGGCCAGAAGCATCGTCGCCGTGAAGATCACGAGCGTGACCGGTCCGGGTGGACCGTCCATGAGCGGCCCGTGCAGGCCGAAAGCCCAGCTTATGAGCCGGTTTGTCGCATAACCCACCGAGGTCACGAAAGTGGCCCCGGCTGGAATGAGCAGGAACGGCATCATCAGCTTCTTGGTGATCCAGAACATGGCGTCGGCGCGCGCCGAAGGATGCAGGATGACTTCCGCCGGGAACATGAAGTCGAAAAAATCCCGCGCCGATTTGTCCTCGACGGTGCGCCAATAGACGATCAGCGCGCAGACAAGCGCTGTACCGAGGATCAAGCCCAGGGTGATATAGTCGATATTGTAGAGCTTCTGGACAATCTTGGCGGAAATTTCGATAAGCATGGCAACCTGTGCAGATGATTGGAGCGCACACTAGTATCGCAATAAAGACGACATTCGAATCAATAAGCTGTTAGCGTCCTTCCGATTTCGACGTTCGTCTCGGAGACCGATATAGGCTTGTACGGATTTCAGAACCGGGACATTAGCAGATCAGTCGTAACCGAACCTATAAAAGTCGCGCTATGATTAATCCTGAGCCTGCCGGGAGCGGCGTTCGAGCCCGCTGCCGGTCTGCGGCGCGATCAGGCTGATATCGAAGCTGCTCCCTGCCTCGGTGACAGTGCCGCGCCAGGCAATTCTTGGCGCCGGCTGCCGCTGACCGAAACGCGGGGAAACCCAGCCGCCCCGCCCCGGCTCATCGCCTCCTGCGCGGATGTCGATGGCATGATCCGGAAAACGGATCGTCAGCAATGGCTCGGTATGCCGCATGAGGGTGACGATGTTGCCATCGAGCCGCGCCTGAATTCCCGCGGCGAGTTGGAACACCACTTCCGCCTCCTGCCCCTTCCCCAGAAGCTGATCGATCACCAGGATACCGTCGGGGCTGCGGGAAAGAATGCGCTGGTGTACCGCCGCGAACCGCCCCTCATAGCCGTCATGGCGGGCGCAAAGGCTCCATTCCGGTTCCGGATCGGCCCGCACGAGGGTCGCCGCCGCCTTGTGCGACCAGTTGAACTTGCCCGAAATGATGCTCTGGCTTTTGCCTGATATGTTCAGCGTATTGTGGGCCGGCGTGGAGCGGAACCAGTCGCGCCACACGCCGCCCGAGCCGTAAGCCCAAGTGCCCGGATCGGCCAGAACGGGTTCGCCATCGACGAAAAGCGTGAGCGACAGGGCATCGGCATGGCCGTGCGCGGCGATGGAGAGATAGCCGAGCGGGCCGTGGTCGAACATCATCTCGATCTCACGGCCGTTGATGGCACCGCGCCAGACGGAGAGGCCGCCATGCGCGAAGGTTTTGAGCCCCGTGGGCTTCGGCAGGAACCTGGCAGGCGCACCAAAAAAGATCGAGCGGAAATCATCCGTATCCGGGACAGGGCCCGGCCGGCCGAGAAAACCGCAAATAGCCGCGGCGATCGAGCCGATATAGTCGTCCTCATTCCCGAGCGTCAGCGCCCGGCCCTCGTCGTCGTCGCCATAGGAGGCGTTTTTCGGCAGCCAGTTCACGGCATCGGCGAAAGCGGCGAGCCGCGTGGTCACATCCGCAGGGAAAGGCGCATCCTTGGCCTTTGCCGCCGCCACGCACAGAAGGATCATTTCGGCGCTGAACGCGCCATAGGTCGGGCTCTGTTCCGCGCCAAGCCCGTCGGGCAGGATCTGCTTGCAGGTCTCCTCCAGCAATGCCTTGCGCGGGCCGGCCGCCTTCTCTCCAAAGGCGAGGCCGATCAGATATTCACCGGCAAGTTCCGCCACCAGATGGTTGTTGGCGGACGAATAGGCCGAGGGAAACCGCTTGAGCCAATAAGCGCTCGCGGCGAGGATTTGCGAGACCTGGTCCCGGCTTTCTCCGCCGATCCCGTCACCGGCAAGGTCGAGCGTGACGATGAGGCTGATAGCCCGCAGCGCCACTTCGATGCCGGAGGCCCATGAGACGCCGCGAAAGGGCGGATTGGCCGAATGCCAGCTCGCAATCGCGGCCTTGATGGCGCGTTGTGCCCGGCCGTCACCGGTCAGGGCGAGATAAGCAGCCAGAACCGGCAGATATTGCAGCCGATTGGCCTCCCAGACATATTTGATATCGCCGCGTGTGGCGGAATGCCGGAAATCGATGGCGAATGTATAGGTTTCCGCGGGCCAGAGCGTGCCGGTCACCGGGTCGAGGCGCCAGAACTCGGCGGGAAAGAGGTGCTCGGGATCGCGGACCGGCCAGTTTGCCCCAAGCGCGTAAAACCTGCCTTGGAGCGCGGCCTGCGCGGCACGCTCGATGGCCTCCTTCTGGGCCGGGGTCGCCTTGAGCAGGGCTTCGCGCCACTGTGGGAAAACGGGATTGAGCGCGCGCGCCGAAACGGCTTGCCAGCCGCCATCGCGATATTTCGAGACGATCTTGCGCTGGTGCTCCACGAGCCGGTGCATAATTTCGGCTGGTTCCATGTTACGCAGTCGATTAAGATACCAGCCGAGTTTCATCGGAATGTCTCCATCTCCCACCTCGGCGATCCTGTGCCGTGGAGAAATCTTCTTTACGGTTCACCCTTTAACATTTGTTGTCCTGAAATGGAGATGCCGGGGTTGAAAGTACTCACAGTCATTATTGGGGCGCTGTGTCTGGCGGTCGCGAGTGCCGGGGCCGCGCCTCTTCCGCTCCATCGCGGCATAGGCGTGCATGAATGGCTCAACTGGTCGCCGCTCGATACGGATGGCTCCTATCGTTGGCCGCCATACCGCAGTGAGAAGGAATGGCTTTCCGGGTCAAGGCCGCTTTCGGACTGGCCGCGGGGGAACGAGTTCCGGCGTATCAAGGCCATGGGTTTCGACTTCATTCGCCTTACCGTCGATCCCGGCCCGCTGGTCGCGAGCGAGGGCAAAAAGCGTCAGGAGGCGCTGAAAATCCTGTCTGACGCAATGGAGCAGGTCACATCGTCTGGCCTCAAGGTTGTGTTCAATCTCCATGGCAATTCGCAGGTGCCCGCCTATTCCATGGACCTCGTTCAGGGCGGGGCGGACAGCGAGGGCGTCGTCCGCTACCGCGAAATGGTGAAGGACGTCGCCCGCATGCTAGTCCGCGTGGGGACGACCCGGGTTGCGATCGAGCCCTATAATGAACCGGCCTATTACCCGTGCGATGACAGCGGCAGCGACGACTGGCAGCGCATCATGGCGGGGACCGTGCACGATATCCGCTCGGTGAGCCGTGACCTCACCATCGTGGCGACCGGCGCCTGCGGTGGAAGTATAACAGGGCTCACCGACATCACGCCCGATTTCGACGACGCGAATATCTATTACAGCTTTCATATGTACGAGCCGCACGCCTTCACGCATCAGCGTTCGGAGCGCTCCGGCGGCTTCATGTCCGGCCTTCCATGGCCGGCTTCCGGCGGCACGGACAAGGCGGCGAGCGCGGCGCTGACGAAGAGAATGGACAAGGCTGGCTTGAGCCTGGCCGAAAAGCTGGCGAATATGGCAGAGGTCCGCCCGATAATCTCCGATTATTTCCGGGAGAATTGGGGTGAGAAGCAGCTCGATACCCGGTTCCAGGAAGTAACT
Organism: Mesorhizobium sp. RMAD-H1; assembly: GCF_014191375.1. Classification (GTDB taxonomy): domain Bacteria; phylum Pseudomonadota; class Alphaproteobacteria; order Rhizobiales; family Rhizobiaceae; genus Paramesorhizobium. Next base: position 195,669 of record NZ_JACHWN010000007.1, on the reverse strand, counting down.
GAATGGGCCGGCAAGCACGGCATTCCGACCGACAGGCTATTCATGGGCGAGTTCGGCGTCATCCTCATGGCGCAGGACGGCCGCGGCGGCGCTTTCAACGCCGACCGGCTGCGCTACATCACCGCCGTCAGAGAGCTGGCCGAGAAATACCATATTCCATGGTCGCTCTGGGAATATTCCAATCCACATGGCATGACGTTGATCCTGCCCAAAGGCCCCGCGGTGCCCGACGAAGCACTGCTCAGGGCCCTGGGGCTCAAACGTTCGTGACCGGCGTACTTCTCTTCTTTAGGACGAATATTCCTTGCTTCTTCGCTCAACGCTCATCTACGGACCAGCCATCCTGCTGACGCGGATTTCCGCGCTGCTGGTGCTGGTCATCGTCACGCGCCTCCTCAATCAGGAGGAATATGGCCTGCTGACCCTCGTCGTGACAGTGGGCGAGATGACGGACACGGCTTTGACCAACTGGCTGCGGATCGCCCTGCTGCGGCTCGGCGGCAAAGGGGAGATCTCCCGGGGCAGCCTTGCGCTCGCCGGCAAGGTTCTCATCGGCACGACCGCGCTGGCGCTGGTGATTTCCGCGGTGGCCTCGGCCTTCGTCGTGCCGGCGCGCTGGATGGAATTCGCCACCGCCGTTTGCATCTATCTGGTCGTCGGCGCCATTGCGCGTTTCGCCTTGACCGTGCTGCAGATGCAGCAGCGGCATTCGGCCTATTCACTGCTCGAATCCTTGCGCGCCCTGCTGCAACTCACTCTGCCGATCGCCGCGATCATGGTGTTTCCGGATAATTTTCTGGTGGTGTCGCTGGGCTCGAGCGCCGGCATGCTCATCGCCGGCATCGCCGCCTCCGTCGTAGCAATGCGGCGGGTGGTGGCCGGTCCGCCACGCTTCACCGGGCAAGAGCTTTTCATGCTCGGCATGCCGCTTATCGTCATGGCGCTGGTGGGGTTTGGCCTCAACAGCGCCGAACGCCTGTTCCTCAATGCCTACCATGACGCGGCGGCCGTCGCCATTTTCGCCGCGGCCTATGTGCTCGCCCGCCAGCCGATCGACATGGTCGGCAATGCCATCAATATGGGGGCGTTTCCGGAGGTGATGAGCCGCTTCGACGAAGAGGGGCCTGCGGCGTCGGGCGAATTGCTGTCACAGATCATGGCGCTCCTGATGCAGCTTTGCCTGCCGGTCGCCGCCATGCTCGTCGCGCTCAACGGGCCGATCACCGGGCTCCTGCTGCCGCAGAGCTATCACGGGCAGATCGGCCTGCTCTTCCCCGTCATCGCCTTCGCCGTGCTGTGCGCGAACCTGACAAGTTTCGTCTATGGCACTGTCATATATGCGCATAAGCGGCCATGGCTCCTGATCGGCGCGACGTCTCTGGGATCAGTCGCGACCATCGCGCTGTCGATGCTGCTCATTCCGCATCTGGCTGAGCTTGGCGCGGCGCTTGCGCTGGCCGGAGGATCGCTGATCGCGCTCATCGCCTGCGCCTTCATCAGCCAGCGGCTGACGCCGGTTCCCGTCCCCTGGCGTGATATCGCCCTTTCATTCACCATCTCCGCCGCCAGCGGAGTCGCCGCGACCCTTGCCGTCCCGCCGCTACGCGGCTCGCCACCTCTGATGGCGCTGATCGCGGGCGGCGCAGCAGGCGGCACGATGTTCCTGCTGGCGACATGGCTATTCCGCCCCGCAGCCGTCCGGCGCGTCCTTGCGATGGCACGCCGCCGTATGGCAATGGTGCGCCGATAGCGAACCATCCACCTTTCATCTTCTGACGATCCTGCGCGCTGTTCCGCAGCATCGCGGATGCAGGCTACCAGCCAAGTCCTTTGGAGATTTCATTCGCCGCATCCTTCAAAAGTCCGATGTAGCGTTCAATGTCACTTTCCTGGGTTCGAAAAGCCGGAGCTGCGATATTGACAGCCGCGATCACTGAGCCATCGAAGGCCAATACGGGTACCGATACCGACACGAGCTGATCGCTCACCTCCCCCCGGCTTACACAATAGCCTGCCTCACGGATGCGTTGCAGCTCCAGGCTCAACTGCGCCCTGTTCGTGATGGTGCGCGAGGTGAACTTCTCAAGCGTGACGGGTATCATTTGAGCCTGGATTTGGGGCGGCAGGAAAGCGAGAAGAACCTTGTAGGAGCCGGCATGAAGGGGCCGTCGTCGGCCGATCATGCAATGGACTCTCAAGTCGCGTGTCGGCTCGCACTTGGCGATACAAAGAGACTCGCCATTGTCGATGATCCTGAGCTGGGTGGTTTCATTCACCTTTTGGCTCAGACTTTCCAGGATGGGGTTGGCGACACGGACGAGATCGACCTGCGTGGAGGCGGCAGTCCCAAGCACGATTGCCGTGTTTCCCAACCTATATGTCCCTTCGGAGCTTCGGCGTACCAGACCACGGCGTTCCAGTGTGCGTAACATCCGGAGAATTCGGGGCTTTGTTTCACAAATATTTCGAGCGATTTCCGACAGTCGGATATCGGGATGCTTGGCGACCGCCATCAGAACATCGATACCGACATCCAAAGATTGGATGAAATTTGCTGTAATCGCGGAATTTTCCTCGTTCATAGAAAAACCATTCCAATACTCTTGAACATCACCATGGCGATGTGGGTTATTACGCCATGCGTAACACGCATTTTTTGTGTTTGACACCCTCTCTTTGCAGAACTACCAATTTTTGCAGAAGCGACGCTGAAATCGCCGCCGATACGACCGAAAATACCGGTCACGACAAGAATGGGAACCAAGAAAATGACCGCGAAATTCTTGAAGCGTGGGGCAGTGGCGCTGCTCGGAACAATCGCTATTCCTGCAATTGCCGCCGCACAGGAAACCCCTCTCAGCATCGGCATGTCCACCACGCCGACGACACTCGATCCGCATGAGGACAGCTCCGCCCCCAACAACGCGACGTCGCGGCATATCTGGGACAGCCTCATCAACCTGACCGGCAGGTCCGCCAATGCGCCGGAACTCGCCACGCAATGGAAAGCGGTCGACCCGACCCATTGGGAGTTCAAGCTGCGCGAAGGCGTGAAGTTCCACGACGGCAGCGATTTCAATGCCGATGACGTCATCGCATCGCTGTTGCGTGCGCGAGACAAGCCGAGCCAGGGCTTTGCCGCCTATACCCGCAACATCGCCGGCGTAACCGCCAAGGACCCCTACACGGTCGTCGTCGAAACAAAGATCCCGGACCCGCTTCTCCTGAATTCCATCAGCCGGATCCGCATCATCAGCGCCGACTGCAAGGAGGCGCCGGTGCAGGATTTCGACAATGGCAAGTGCGCGATCGGAACCGGAGCCTTTTCGTTCGTTTCCTATTCACCTGGAAGCAATCTCACGCTCAAGCGCAATGATCATTATTTCGCCGGACCTTCGCACTGGTCGAATGTCACGCTGCGCTTCCTGCCTGATGATGGCGCCCGGCTCGCATCGCTCCTGTCCAATGAGGTCGATATCATCGAAACCCTTCCCGCGGATGGAATGGCGCGCGTGGAATCGAGCGGGAATCTCCAAGTCATCAATGGTCAGTCCTCGCGCTTCGTTTATCTCGGCATGGACGTCAGCCGTGATGACTCGCCTTTCGTCAAAGCCACGGACGGCTCGAACCTCGGGAAAAATCCTCTCAAGGACGCCCGCGTCCGGCGCGCGATGCTGATGTCGATCAACCGCCCCGCAATCGTCGACCGTGTCATGCAGAAGAACGGCACGGTCGCCGATCAGTTCGTCGCCGAGGGTTATGCCGGCCATTCGGACAAGGTCGAGAAGGTGGGCTACGACCCGAAGGCCGCTAAAGCCCTTCTGGCGGAGGCGGGCTATCCCGATGGCTTCAGCCTGACCATCCATGGCCCTTCCGGCCGTTACGTCAAGGATGCGGAAGTGCTGCAGGCCGTGGGCCAGATGTTCACACGCATCGGCATCAAGACGAAGGTCGAGGTCCTGCCCTGGGCGATGTATTCGGATGCCTATGCCAAGGGCGATTACAGCGTCTTCTTCGGCTCCTGGGGCGTCAATTCCGGCGAGACGACCAACCCCACGGTGGCCCTTGTCGCTACCCGCGACGAGGAAAAGGGCACCGGCCGCTATAATGGCGGCGGCGTTTCCGATCCGAAGATCGACGAGGTGCTTGCCAAGGCCAGCTCGACGCTCGACGAAGCGGAGCGCAAGCCTTTGCTTGAAGAGCTGTCGGTGCAGACCTTCGACAATCTCTGGCTTCTGCCGATGCATTACGAAAACGTGGTGCTGGGGGCGAAGAAGACCGTCACCTATATGCCGCGCGGCGACAAATACACGCTCGCTTACGAAGTGAAGCTGGCCAATTGAAATAAGCAGCACTGACCTGAGGGCTGCGACGGCGCAGCCCTCGGCATTTTCCCCAGGAGATATACATGCAGGAACTCGGAACGGGCGAGGCCATCGCCCGGGCTAAGGCCGTTTACGACTATGGCCAGACGGCGATCTTCGCCTCCCGGATCGATCCACGCCTTCATATGGTGCTCTATGTGCCACCGACGGCCGCCGATGGCCGCAAGCTCGATCTTCTGGTCGCCGTCCACGGCACCGGCCGCACCTCTGCCATCGAATTCCGCGACGGCTTCGCCGAGTTCGGGCTCTTTAATGACTGCGCCATCCTGTGCCCGATCTTTCCGGTCGGTGTTCTGGGCGACGGTGCACGCTCCGGCTACAAATACATTCAGGAAGGCGACATCCGCTACGACCGCGTCGTCATCGACATGGTCGAGGAGATGGCGGCCAAATACCAGCAGGACTGGTCGAAATTCGCCATGTTCGGCTTTTCCGGCGGCGGCCATTTCACCCATCGCTTCGCAATCCTGCATCCCGAAAAGCTCTGGGCGGCCTCCATCGGCGCGCCGGGCTCCGTCACGCTTCTCGATCCCACCCGCGACTGGTGGGTCGGCATCCGCGACATTGAGAGCCGCTTCGGCAAAGCGTTCAATCCCATGGAACTCGCCAAGGTGCAGGTCCACATGGTCGTCGGCGATGCCGATCTGGAGACATGGGAAATCACCCACAAGCCGGGCGGCCGATATTACATGGAAGGGGCCAACGACGCGGGTAATACCCGTCCCGAGCGGCTTGCCGCACTTGCCCGATCCTTCCGCGATGCCGGCGTCGACGTGACCTTCGATCGCCTGCCGGGCGTCGCTCACGACCGCATGAAGGTGCTGGGCCATGTCAAGGGTTTTCTGGCGAAGGTGCTGACAGAAAGCCGCGTGAAATGAAGAATGCAACGATTGTAGCGCCGCAGCCCGAAGCGGTCGAAGCCGGCGCGGAAGTTCTGGAAAGGGGCGGCAATGCCGTGGATGCGGCACTCGCCTGCGCCTTTGCACAAGGCGTGGTCGACCCGCAGATGGCCGGCATCGGCGGCTTCGGCTCCATGCATGTCTACATGCCGAAAAAGGGTGTGCACGAGATCCTCGAGTTCTACGCCCGTGCGCCGCTGAAGGCGACGCCCGATATGTGGGTGGACAAGATCAGGCACCAGAGCCGGGATGGCTTCGGCTATGTGCTTGAGGGCAATATCTCCGACATCGGCTATCTCGCGGTCTGCACGCCCGGCTCGCTCAAGGGCTATGAAACGGCGCTCAACGATTACGGCACGTTCGACTGGGCCGACGTGATCAAGCCCGCGATCCGCTATGCGCGCGACGGCTTCATGATCCGTAACCACATGCACTGGTACTGGATCAAGGACCAGTCGGACGACGGCTTCGCCAACACGATCGACAAGCTGCGCTTTTCGGCGACGGGTAGGCGCGTCTATTTTCACGCAGACGGCAGTCTCAAAAATGTCGGCGAGACGCTCGTCAATACCGACTTGGCCCATACGCTCGACAGGATCGCGCGCAGCGGCGGCTCGGATATCTTCTATCATGGCGAAATCGCCGATCAGATCGCCTATGATTTCAAGGCCAATGGTGGACTGATCGATCGCGAAGATCTAACGCGCTATGAATTGTCGCGGGTGGCGCCGATCTGGGGCGAATATCGCGGCAACCGGATCGCCACCTCGCCGCCTCCGGGATCCGGCTTCCCGATGCTGGAGCTGCTGCACGTCATGGAAGAGTTCGATGTCGGCGCAATGCGGCACGGCAGCACCGAGCATGTCCGTATACTCTTCGAGGCCATGAAGCGGATGACGATCGACAAGGACGCCCATATGGGGGATCCCGCCTATGTCGACGTGCCCTATGAGAAACTCTTGTCGAAACACCATGCGGCGAAGCACGCCCGCTCGATCCGGAGTGGGGAAATCGCCAGTGTCTCGCGTCTCGACCGCTCCCAGCGCGAGACGACGCATATCTCCGTGATCGACAGGGAAGGCAATGCCGTCGCTCTGACCCATACGCTCGGCAGCCCCTCGGGCGCCATAACGGATGGCCTGGGCTTCATGTATAACGGCACTATGAGCCGCTTCAATCCGGTCCCCGGCAAGCCGGGCTCCATCGCGCCGGGCAAGCGGCGCCCGAGTTCAGCGGCTCCCACGGTCGTGTTCAAGGGCGATGAGCCAAGCATCGTCATCGGCGCGCCCGGCGGCAGCTATATCGCGCCCTCCGTTGCGCAATGCCTGATGAACATGATCGACTTCGATATGTCCGTGCTCGAGGCGATTTCGGCGCCGAGGATCATGGGCGTGTCGAACACCATCGACATCTGCAACCGCATCCGCCGTTCGGTTGAGGATGAATTGCGAGCGTTGGGCTATAAGGTCGCGCGCTCGCCGCAGACATACGCTTTTGCTGCGGTTCATGCGATCAGGATCGAAAACGGCGTCTCCCGGGGCGCCGCCGATCCGCAGCGCGACGGGGTGGCTATCTCGGTCGTGTAGGGCACGATCCCGGAAAGTCGCGGACTTATCGGGCACGGTCACGCGGAAACAGAGACTTAGAGCAGGACGCCTCTTCAGTGTGATGGCGTCCTGCCCTGGGAGGAGCTGAATGGTTACATCCATCATCAGGCGATTGATACAGGCGCTGTTCGTCATTCTTGCAATGACCATCATCGTCTTCATCGGCGTCAGCGTGATTGGCAACCCGGTGGATATTCTGATCAATCCGGATGCCAATCAGGCGGAGCGCGCCCGCGTCATCGCCCATTACGGCCTCGACCAGCCGTTATGGAAGCAATATCTCCTGTTTCTGCAGGGCTTGCTGCACGGGGATTTCGGCGACAGCTTCGTCTATGGCCGGCCCGCTCTCGGCCTCATTCTCGAGCGGCTGCCGGCGACGCTGGAGCTTGCCCTCACGGCGCTCGGCATTGCGCTCATCTTCGGCCTGCCCCTTGGCCTCTATGCCGGGCTCTACCCCAACCGGATTTCCTCAAGGATCATCATGAGCGGCTCGATCCTGGGCTTTTCGCTGCCGACATTCTGGGTCGGGCTCATGCTGGTCATGGTATTCTCGGTGGAGCTTGGCTGGCTGCCCACCAATGGCCGCGGCCCGACGATCGCGCTTTTCGGTATCGAATGGTCGTTCCTGACCTGGGAGGGAATACGGCACCTGCTTCTCCCCGCCTTCAATCTCGCCCTGTTCAAGACCTCGCTGATCCTGCGGCTGGTGCGTGCAGGGGTGCAGGAGGTCGTGACCCAGGATTATGTGAAGTTCGCCCGCGCCAAGGGATTGCGGGAGAGCCGGATCATCGCCGTGCATGTCCTGAAAAACCTGATGATCCCGGTCGTCACCATCATCGGCCTCGAGTTCGGATCGCTGATCGCCTTCTCCGTTGTCACGGAGAGCATCTTTGCATGGCCGGGCATGGGCAAGCTCATCATCGACTCCATCAACCTCCTCGATCGCCCCGTCATCGTCGCCTACCTGATGATGATGGTTCTCCTCTTCGTCGTCCTGAACTTCATCATCGACGTCTGTTACACCGTTCTGGATCCGCGGGTCCGGCTGGATGCAAAGGCCTGAAGCCATGACCGAACTCGATATCAATGCCGCGCCAACAGGACCTGGACGGCTGAGGAAAGGCATCGCGGATTTCTTCAGTTCGCCCGTGGCGGCGATCGGCTTTATCACCCTCCTCATCGTCTGCTGCCTGGCGCTTCTCGCGCCATGGATTTCCCCGCAGGACCCGTACGATCTGATGCAGCTCGACATCATGGACGGAAGGCTGCCGCCCGGATCGGAGTCCCTGACCGGCCTCGTCTATTATCTGGGCACGGACAGCCAGGGCCGCGACATCCTCTCGGGCATCCTCTATGGCCTCAGAACCTCGCTGATGGTGGGTGTGCTCTCGGCTTTCGCAGCCGCGGCGATAGGAACCACGGTGGGCCTCGTCGCCGCCTATCGGGGACGGCGGACGGAAACCGTGATCATGCGGCTCGTCGATCTGCAACTCTCCTTCCCCACCATTCTCATGGCCTTGATGATGCTTGCCATCCTCGGCAAGGGCGTCATGAACGTCGTCATCGCACTGATCATCGCCGAATGGGCGACCTATGCCCGCACCGTGCGCGGCATAGCGCTGGTGGAGCGCGAAAAGGAATATATCGAAGCGGCACGCATGCTGCGATTGCCCGGATGGCGCATTCTCTTCCGGCATTTGCTTCCCAATTGCCTTGCGCCGGTCATCGTCATCGCCACCATGCAGGTGGCGCGGGCCATCGGGCTGGAGGCGACGCTTTCCTTCCTCGGCCTCGGCGCTTCGGTCACCGAGCCGTCGCTCGGCATGCTGATCTCCTCCGGCTACCAATATCTGCTCACCGGTCTTTACTGGATCAGCTTCTTCCCCGGCATCGCGCTCCTCATCACCATCGTCGCCATCAACCTCGTCGGCGATCGGCTCCGCGATGTCCTTAATCCGAGGAACGTGTCATGACGCCACTCCTTGAAGTGAAGAATCTCGTCACCGAATTCGGTGGCGGTAAGGGCCGGCCAGGTCTCAAGGCCGTGAACGACGTGTCCTTTACGGTCGAGCGGGGCAGGGTTCTCGGCCTCGTCGGCGAATCCGGCTCCGGGAAATCCGTCACCGGTTACTCGGTCATGCGGCTTCTCGAAAAGCCCGGCCGCATTGCCGGCGGCCAGGTGCTGCTCGACGGCGAGGATATCGCCCGATATTCCGACGAGGAGATGCGGCAGTTGCGCGGCAAGCGCATAGCCATGGTGTTCCAGGACCCGATGACCACGCTCAATCCGGTCCTCACCATCGGCACGCAGATGATCGAGGCTGTCCGGGCCCATGACAACGTCTCCAGGGACGAAGCACGGCAGCGGGCGAAGGACGCACTGGGGCAGGTCGGAATACCCAGCCCCGAGGAAAGACTGTCCGCCTATCCGCACCAGTTTTCCGGCGGGATGCGCCAGAGAGTGGCAATCGCGATCGCGCTCCTCCACAGACCGGACCTCATCATCGCCGACGAGCCGACAACGGCGCTGGACGTGACAATCCAGAGCCAGATCATCTCGGAGTTCCAGAAGCTCACCGAGGAAGCAAGGACAGCCGTCATTTGGATCACCCATGACCTGGCCATTGTCTCCCGGCTCGCCGACGAGATTGCGGTCATGTATGCGGGGCGGCTCGTCGAGACCGGACCGGTTGGAAAGGTGCTGTCCGCGCCCCGCCATCCTTATACCGCAGGCCTGATCGCATCCGTCCCTTCGCAGAACAGGCGAGGAGAGCCGCTGCGCCAGATCAGGGGCATGACGCCGGCGATCGATCGCCTGCCGCAGGGCTGCAGTTTCCGCGCGCGCTGCGATTACGCGACGGAGGGTTGTCTCACGATGCCCGCCCTCACGCCGGAGGGTAACCGGTCCTTCCGCTGCATTCATCCCCTTTTGAAAGAAACAGCATGATGACGGCGACCGACGTCCCCCTGATCGAGGCCAGGAATGTTTCGCAACGCTTTGGTCCAAAGCCCGATCTGGCCGCAAAAATCGCACTCAGGCTGAAACTGGCAAAGCCCGCCCCCGTCGTTCACGCGCTCGACGATGTCAGCCTCAGCATTCGGGCCGGTGAGGTCGTCGGTCTCGTCGGCGAAAGCGGCTGCGGAAAATCGACGCTGGGCCGGGTCATCGCGGGGATCACCTCCCCAAGCGCCGGTCATGTTTTCTGGAAGGGTATGAATCGCGACGCCATGACGGGCCGCCAGCGGCACGAGCTCGGTCTTGTCACGCAGATGATCTTCCAGAACCCGATGGCGGCGCTCAATCCGCGCATGACGGTGGAAGACCTGATCTGGGAGGCGCCGCACACCCATGGCCTCGCCCGCGGCTCCGAACGCGGCGCCTATGTCGATAAATATCTGACGCTCGCCGGCTTCGATCCGGCGATGAAGAAGCGGTTCCCGCATCAGTTCTCAGGCGGCCAGCGCCAGCGTGTCAACATCGCCCGGGCGCTCGCGGTCCAGCCGAAATTCCTCGTCTGCGATGAAAGCGTGGCGGCCCTCGACGTTTCCATCCAGGCGCAGGTGATCAACCTGTTCATGGAACTGCGCGACAAGCTCGACCTCACCTATCTTTTCGTCAGCCACGATCTCGGCGTCGTCGAGCACATATCGGACCGCGTGGCGATCATGTATCTGGGCCGGATCGTCGAAGAAGCACCGGTCGAGGAGATATTCAGGCGCGCCAATCACCCCTACACCAAGGCGCTTCTGGCCGAAGTACCGCGCATCGAGACCGGCAAGCGCCGTTTCAAGGCTGTCGAAGGCGAGTTACCAAGCCCGCTCAATCCTCCGAAAGGCTGCCATTTCCATCCTCGCTGCCCCCTCGCGATGGCCCGCTGCCGGGAGGAAGTGCCGCTGAAGAAAGAGATCGCACCGGGACATTTATCCGCCTGCCATCTCAATTCCTGAGTTTTCCACGCGCATCCAGGGAGACAAATCATGGCCGACAGGATCGCTGTTGCCGGCGCCAATGACGTGACATCGCTTATTGCGGCGATCGTCGAAGAAAATGAGGATCGTTTCATTGAGATCCGCAGGCGAATCCACGAGCATCCCGAAATCGCCTTTGAGGAGGTTCGCACGGCGGCGCTCGTTGCGGAGACGCTTGGGAGCCTTGGCATCGAGCATCAGACGGGGATCGGTCGCACCGGTGTGGTCGGCCATATTCGCGGCAAGCGGCCCGGGCCGACATTGTTGATCCGTGCGGACATGGATGCCCTTCCCATGCAGGAACAGACCGGGCTCCCCTACGCCAGCAAGCTCCCCAATCGCATGCATGCCTGCGGTCATGATCTGCATACGGCCACGGTACTCGCGGTGGGGGCCGTGCTGAAACGGCTTGAAGACCGTTTGGCAGGCAATGTGCGCCTTGTCTTCCAGCCCGCCGAGGAAGCCATAGGTGGAGCCAAGGAGATGATCGCAGACGGCGTGATGGACGGCGTCGACATGGCGCTGAGCCTGCACAACCGCCCCGAAATCCCGGTGGGGCAGTTCGGAATCGTGCATGGTTACGCCAATGCGGCGGTCGATTCCTTCGACATCCTCATCCGGGGAAAAGGCGGCCATGCCGCCCGGCCTCACGCCGCGATCGACCCCATCGTTATGTCGGCCCAGTTGATCAGCCAGCTGCAGACCATCGTTTCGAGGAACGTCCGCGCGCTCGACGCATGCGTGGTCACGGTGGGGTCGATCCACGCCGGAGAGGCGCGGAACATCATCCCCGAAACCTGCGAATTGAAGGGAACGATACGCAGCAGGCAACCGGAGGCCAGGGATGCGGCCGAAGCCGGCTTGCGCCGGATCTGCGAGGGCGTGGCATCGAGCTTCGGGGCGAGTTGCGAGCTCGCCTACCGGCGCGGCACCCCGCCCATATTCAACGACAAGGCCATGCTCGAGAGGACCGTGGCGGCAATAAAATCGCAGATCGGCGATGTCGCGTTCGAATATGAGCCGAGCATGGGTGGCGAAGACTTTGCTCTCATGGCCGAAATGGTGCCTTCCTTCAGGCTTCTCGTCGGCTCCTCGCAGCCCGGCCGTTCCGACAAGGTGCACAGCCCTGTTTATCAACCCGATGAGGGCTCGATTGCGCTTGGCACCCTGGCTTTGGCGAGAACAGCGTTCGATATACTGGCTTGAGCGGCCCTCCAAGAGAATTTGGAGGGCCGCAGCCTGTTGTTCAGAATGTGGGAGGCGGGCCTCATTCCGCCGGAACGGGAACACCCTCCGGCGTCTTGCGCGTCCTGTAAGAGATCGAGGCCGCGTGGAACTCATCGGCCAGTCTGGTTTCGATCCGGGTCAACAGGCTCACACCCAGGAAGATCAGCGATGACACCGGTAGCGCCAGAACACCTGCATTGAGACCGAAGAGCTTATTGCCCGTCAGATACATCCAGACGACGAAGGCAACTCCTCCCAGGATCGACGCAAGCGCCCCTGCCGCCGTGCCGCGCCGCCAGAAAAACGCACCCACGATCGCGGGAACGGTGACCAGAAGCCCCACCGATGCCGCCACCGACAGGATGGCAATCATTGAAAATTCCATCGCAGCAAAAATCAGGGAGACGATGGAGATGACGGGAATGATCAGCTTACCGATGAAAAGCTGCCGACCGTCGTCCTTGTCGCCCGTCACATTGCCCCATACGTCGCGGGAGAACACGGAGGACAATGTCAGAAGGATGGAGTCGATCGTGGAAACGGCCGCGGCAAGGATGCCGACCATCACCATGACGCCCAGGACCGGCGGCACGAGGTCGGAAGCCAGCAGTGACGAGGTGGCCAGATCTCCCTTTTCAAGATCGGGGAAGGCGACGAAGGCGGAAAAGCCCCACAACACCGACACCACCGTGTAGACGAAGCCGAAGCACAGGAAGATGAGCAACATGCGCCGAAGGGCCGTGAGCGAAGCAGGCATGTAGAGCCGCTGGCTGACCTGCGGATTGGAGATGGCGAAGAAGAACCACGGGATGGTCAGGCCCAGGAAGGTAGTGAAGCTGAACAGGCCGGGGCCCGGCACCTGCAGAAGCTCAGGCTTCGTCTGGCTGATCGTCCCGAAAAGGCCCGAGAAGCCCCCCAGCTCGATGATGACGAGACCACAGACCAGTATGGAGGCAACGATCATCATCAGTGCCTGCAGGCTGTCCGTCCACACCACCGAGCGGATGCCCGCCACATAGGAGAAGATGATGGCAAGCACAGTGGCGATGACCACTCCCCAGAGAAACGGTATGCCACCGTCGGTCATGCCCGACAACAGATAGCCGACGCCGGAAAGTTGCACTGCCGAATATGGGATCAGGAAAACGAGGCTGACAAGTCCCGCGGCAACGGCGACCCACCGGCTTCCGTAGCGGACGCCCAGCATTTCGTACGGCGTCACGAAGTCGTATTTCTTGCCGACCGCCCAGAAACGGGGGCCGAAAATCACAACCAGCGACACGCCTGCAAAATAGACGATCTCGAAACCCAGCGCGCCCACACCGCCCTTGAAGGTGAGCCCGGCAAGGCCGATCATCATGAATGCGGAATAGGTTGTCGCCGAATAACTCAACGCCGACAGCACCCCGCCCATGGAGCGGTCGCCGAGGAAGTAATCGGACATGGTTGAAGACTTGCCTGTCCGCGAGATGTAGGCGACCGCGAAAGAGGCAATGACGTAGAGAACAAGTCCCCAGACAACAAGGGTGACACTCATGCCTCGTCCTCCCCGAAACCGGCCGTAGCCAGAACATTCAGGACGATGATCGCCACACCGGCCACGCACCAGAACAGGAAGGCGCCATACCAGGCCGCCACCGAGGACAGCAGCGTGTAAGGCACGACATAGCAGGCGAGGACAACCACGCATATGAATGCTAGCGCTATTTTCGACATGTGTTACTTTCCCTCTAGAGATTGACGGATTTTCCGCTCGCCTTGTACCCTGCGGGCTGGAATAGCGTGATCGGCCCTATATAGACCGGAGCTCAGAGCGCGGCGAACCAGCGCTCGATATCCGCTGCGTCTGTCACGTCAGCGTATTTCTGCCCCATGTCATACAAACTGGCGTCGTGCGGAGCCTGCGCCCGGTCGGCGCAGCAATCAGCCGGCACCAGAACGTTGAAGCCGGACTGAACCGCGTCCACAACGGTTGCCCGTACACAGCCGGACGTGGTCGCGCCGGTCACGACGAGCGTATCCACGCCGGCACCGGTGAGCAGCGCCGCAAGTGCCGTTCCGTGGAACGCGGAAGCACCCTTCTTGGTAATGACCGGATCGCCGGGCTGAATACCGGTCGCCTCGTCGATTTCCACGAGACGACTGCCTTCGACGAGCGCCGCCATTCCCGCTGCCTTTCTCAGCCACGGCAGCATGGCGATCTCACCCGGATGATAGGCAATCGTGGTATAGATGACGGGAAAGCCCCTGGCCCGCCCCATATCCGTGAGCCGGCGCGTTGCGGCTATCTGCGCCGACATCTCGGCAGCCGTTGGATAGAGCGTGTCGGTGAACCCGTAGCCGAAGTCGACGACAATGATCGCCGGGCGCGTACCGCGCGGTACTGTTTGGCCAAACCCGGCCGCCTTGTAGACCTGTTCCTGTGACATGTGGTCCCTCTCCCAAACGAACTCCTGATCAGGCGCGCTCCATCTGGATGTCCTTCACGACGATGTCCCCATCGATTACGACGGGCTCGCCATCGAGGAAGAGCGAGCACCCGCGCATCGGAATATCGAGATGGCAGGCCGTGTCATTGGGGCCGCCCAGTTCGTTGTTCGGGCCGGTGGAGAACATCACATTGCCATAGAAGCTGCGCGGTTCCATGCCCATGCCGCCCGGGAAGGCGCCGGGTAAGAGGTTGTGCCATTTGGCATTGGGATTCATGCCCCAGCCGACATGGCTCATGCCCATGCCCCTCGGATCGTTGAAGGCGGCCATGTAGGACTTTACCAGTTCGGCGTCCAGACCACCGCGGATATCTGTGACCCAGCCTTTTTCGATCGTGTAGATGATCGGCTCACGCACATAGATGTTCTGTGGCAGGAGGATGTCGCCGGGCGCCACCACGATCTGGCCGTCAACGCCATCATCATCGCCGCCGGTGAACACGAAGCCCGACGGCCAGTGATCCCAGCGGCCGGGCTCGTCCGTGCAGGCATATTCGGTCACGGTCGGGTAGACGTTGAGCTTGTAGGTCACGTCCGTCCCATGGGGCGAGGTGATCCGCATGACCTTGGCTTTCGACAGCAGTTCACCGGCAATCTCCACCTTTTCCCGGATTTCCCGGGTCGGCAGCATGCGGGCCAGGAGTTCCGGCGGCTCGATTGCGGTCAGGATACGCGTGCCGGCGGCCTGGATGGCCATCTGCTCAGGCGAGAAGAGAAGGAAAATGCAATCAATCAGCATATCGCAGGACTTCAGCGCCTCGACCGCGTCCGGCATGGCGGCAAGTCCGGTCACGCCAACATTCCAGCCGGCGGTGGGCAGCGGCGCAGGCAGGCGCATATGATACATCAGGGCGCCCAGGCGCTGCCCTGCCGCCATAAAGGCATCGGCATAGTCCAGCCGCTCGTTGCCCTGGGTGAGAACGACGAGTTTCTCGCCTTCACGCACGCCCGACATTTTCAGCTGATGCAGGCAGATCTCGGTAAAGCTGGCGTGATCCATTTCGAGTTCCTTTCAGTTCTTGTCAACCAGGGGGCGGAAATCCATGACCGCGGCGAGGAAACCCTCAAGATCGTCCCATGGGATCATGTGCCCCGCCTTCTCGACGATACGGGTCTCGATAGCCGGAGCGAGCGTCCTGATTTCCTCGATATCCTCATTTCCGATAACCGCAGCGCCGCCTGCCACGACGAGGCGCATGGGCAATGCGAGATGCGGCAGGTCGGCGTGAATGTCGTCCGTATGAAAGCCGTCATAGGCTGCTCGGACGGCGTCCAGCTGACAGCTATGCAGCCATTCGGCGCGCAGGGCGTTCTGCTCGTCCGTCCAGGTCGGGCAGAAACGGCGCATATCCTCTCCCGAACACCCCTTCCGAGCCAGAAGAATGGAATCCTCATACCAGTTCCAGGCGGAAGGATAAGGCCGCCGGCCCGGACCCGAGACGGGAGGATCGATCAGCAAAAGCCCGGAAAAAGCGCCGGGTGAGCGGCGGGCGGCGCGAATAGCGATGCGCGCGCCCATGGAATGGCCAAGGACCACCGGCCTGCCCAGCCCCGCAGCCTCCACCAGCGCCACCGCGTCCGCCGCCATCGCATCCAGAGAATAATCGAGAGCGCCGGCCTCGCTCAGTCCACGGCCTCGAACATCCAGCACATGCACGTCGAAAGCCGCCGCGAGCCGCTCGGCGACAAAACCCCATGTCACGGCCGGCGACGTGATTCCGGGAATAAGCAGCATGGTCGGTCCTGCCCCTGCGAAGTGCAGAAGGTGATGCCGGATGCCGTTTGCATGGACATTATATCCCCGTGCCATTCTCGATTCTCCTCAATACGCGCCGGACAACAGGGTGCCGCCGCCAGGAACGCGTGTATCGAGCCCGAGAGCGTTGAGCATCTGCCAGGTGGTGGCGATGGCTGCCGTCAGGACCGGCTTGCCGGTAACCGCCTCGGCCATGGGAACTGCAGGCAGGGAGGGCATTTGCACGCAGGCCGACAGCACCACGGCGTTCACATCGGACGTGTCCATTTCCTTCACGATGCCTGGCAGCTTCATCGGGTCATGGGCCGCGACGGCAAGATTGTCCTGGATCTCGAGTGCGCGCCAGGTGGCGACCTCGATACCCTCGTTTCGGATATAATCCACGACCATTTCGGTCAGCGGCTTCATGTATGGGGCCACGACCGCGATCCGCCTGGCGCCTACCGCCTTGATCCCCTCGATCAGGGCGCCGGCTGAGGTGATGACGGGCGCAGCCGCGCCATTGTCACGTGTAACGCCGTGCAGGCGGTCCGCCGAAACACAATGATAGCCATGCCCCATCGACATGATGGCGACGAGACAGGCATAACCCATCACATCCACCTTCGCATCCGAGAGCTCCAGCGCGCAGCGATCGGAATCGGCGTCCATCGCCGCCAGTTCTTCCTTCGTGACGTGCTTCATGCGCATGCGCGAGGAATGAAAGGTGAAACGCTCGGGCGCGATGCTTTCGCGCGCTCGCAGGAGAGCCGGAATTTCCGTTTCCATCGTGATGTTCGAACTCGGGACAATCTGCCCGATGCGATAGGTCTTCATGCGTGGCTCCGTCGATATGCTGGAACCACGTTAATTGTTCATTTGAACAATAACAAGCCCAAATTTTGATCCGCTCCACTCAAGGCAAAAGATCAGACGGGGGCCCGCAATCCGGCGGAGAGGAATCGAACGAGATGGTCCAGCATCTCATCCTTGCCGAAAGACGTCAGATGCCCCTCGGTCAGATCGCTGATGCGGCCCAGATCATTGAGCATGAAGAGATAGGTGCCGACGAGAAAGGCCATGCGGACGCTTATGATGTCTTTTGGTATGTCGGGCAGGATGCGGGCCAGCACTGCGATGTATCGTTTGACCGACGCGTCATAGACCTCCCGGCGCAAGCGCAGCGCGTGCTCCTCCGGCTCGGCGTGAAGCCGCGCCTGCATGGCGACGAAGGCCGCCCCGTTCGGCCCGGAATATTTCATGTCCCACTGGGGTTTCAGATAGGCGTAGACCACCTCTTCCACCGTTGGGGTATCGTTGGATTCCAGGAGACGATCGAGAATGACATGCCTGTGTCCGGCAAGAATGCCGCCACGCCTGCGGAAGCACTCCTCGAACAGGTCGCCCTTGGAGCCGAAATAGTACCGGATAAGCGCCTGACTGACCCCGGCCCTTGCCGCGATATCCCGAAGGTTCGCCCCCTCGAAGCCGAGTTCGGCGAAGGCAAGCTCCGCTTGATCGAGGATCTGGTCGCGCAAATCCGAGGCGTTTTGCCCCGGTTCCACCCTGGATGGACGTCCCGGACCGCGAGACCTGGTTTTGGATTTTGTTCGGACTTCAGCCACACCCTGTTCCTTGTTCGATCGCCGGCTACGCAATAGCACAGTGGAGAAGATTATTGTGCGAATGAATAATTAAATCAGCCGTTTCAAAAGCTTTACCAGCGTCGCCCGCTCTGCAGGGGTCAGCGGCGCAAGCGTCGCCTCGGTGATGCCGCGCACCTGGGGCATGACATCATCAAGCAGCTTGCGGCCCTCCTGCGTTGTCGAGAGGTTGTGCCGACGCCGATCCTCCTCGTCCTTTTCCATGCGGATAAGGCCACGCGCGATCAGGCGCGCGACCACGCCCTTTGTTGTCGCCGCATCCATGCCGACCAATCTTCCAAGCGCGTTTTGAGAAACGGGGCCCGGAGCCTCCCGCAGACGAAAAAGCGTCGAGAACTGCGTCGGCGTAAGACCGCACGAGATCCGGCCTGTAAATATGGCCATGTGCCTTTGGTAGGCTAGGCGCAGAAGAAATCCAACCTGATCGTCAAGGACGTAATCTTCGTCGTCTGGGGAGATCGTCATGTGGCCAGCGCCTTCTTCTCACCCTTCTGGCACTGCCCTATCTCGTCCCATCGCGTCAAGGCTGTAGTTCGCAACGTGTCCACGCCCTGCAATGGTTACGCCATCCGATTTTTCGCTCTGCTGACCGGGCCGTCAGCCCCGCCCGCACAACTGCCTTTTGTGCTTCAGCGATACGGCGCGCGGCCGTCAACCAGAGCGAGGCGTCAAAATTCATTTGCATACATACAAATTTTCTGCTCACATTGAAGCAACGCTCCATCCAGAGAGCAGTCCAGAGGGTAACATGACCGACCAGTTCCGTTTAACGGTAAATGGCACGCGATATGTGCTGCCTTGCCCGGAAAACCGCACGCTTCTCGATCTTTTGCGCAGCCAACTCGGGCTGACCGGAGCCAAATATGGTTGCGGGCTGGCCCAATGCGGCGCCTGCACGGTCCTTGTTGACGGCCTTCCGGCCCGCGCCTGTGTCCTTCGCGCGTCGCGGGTACAGGACAGGGATATCACCACGCTGGAAGGCCTGGCCGATCCGGTGACCGGAGCCCTTTCTCTCGTCCAGCAAGGATTTCTCGAATGTGAAGGAGCGCAGTGCGGCTATTGCCTCAACGGCATGGTTATGACCGCCACCGCTCTTCTGGCCAGGATTCCTGCCCCCTCACGGGACGAGATTCGCGCAGCCTTGCGCCACAATCTCTGCCGTTGCGGAACCCATCTGGAAATTATTGCCTCGGTCGAGCGCGCTGCCGAACTGATGCGGGAAACACGCCGTGACTGAACAGCTTCGCTTTGGCAGCCTGTCTATTTACGATGATCGGCCTACCGGGCGCGCAGTCTTTCTGCATATCGACGCAAACGGCATCGCCACTGGGTACAACGGTCACGTCGATCTGGGAACGGGCATCGAAACAGCCTTGGCGCAGATCGTTGCCGAGGAACTGGACCTGTCTTTGCCCGCCGTGCGCATGGTACTCGGTGACACTGCGCTGACACCGGACCAGGGGCCAACCATTGCCTCGGAAACGATACAGGTCGCAGCCATTCCGCTTCGCATCGCCGCCGCGCAGGCTCGGGTCTTTCTTGTCGCGGAAGCCGCCCGCCGCTTTAACGCGCCGGCGGATGGCATCAAGGTCGAAGACGGAACGCTCAGCTGGCGCGACAAGTCCTGCACCTATGGTGACCTCGTGGCCGGCCAGGAGATTTCGTTGCGTCTTGACGGCAAGTTTCCTGTCAAGGACCCGTCGGATTACCGCATCGTCGGCCGCAAGGCCGGCCGCCGCGACCTGGCGGACAAATTGCGTGGTGCACACCCCTATATTCAGGATGTGGATGTGCCGGGCATGGTGCATGGCCATGTTATCCGTCCGCCCTATGCAGGCCGCGACAGCGGCAATTTCATCGGTAAAAGCCTGATCAGCTATGACGAGGCGGCCGTCGCCCGGATGCCCGGCTTTATTGCGATCGTCCGGCACGGGGACTTTCTGGGTGTCGTGGCGGAGCGTGCGGATCAGGCGCAGGCAATCGCCAACGCCCTGCCCGTCGACTGGTGCACGCCACCTGAAATACCGAACATGGCAGATCTGCGCCGGACGCTCAAAGACCATCCATCCACTCCGCGCAGCCTCGAGCGCTCCGGCGATTTCACCAGAGGCATTGCAGAGTGCGAGATAGCACGCGAACGAACCTATGTCTGGCCTTACCATGAGCATGGCTCCATGGGTCCCTCCTGCGCCATCGCCGACTGGAGCGACGGCTCGCCCATCGTCTGGTCCGGCACGCAGAACCCACACATGCTGCGGGGCGACCTTGCAATTCTGGTGGAACTGCCGCCCGAGCGGATCGAGATCCGGCGCTATCAGGCAGCCGGCTGCTATGGCCGAAACTGCGCCGACGACGTGTGCGGGGACGCACTTTTGCTGTCGCGCGCCACCGGACGGCCGGTCCGGGTCCAATTGACCCGCGCCCAGGAACACCTGTGGGAGCCGAAAGGCGCCGCCCAACTCATGGAAGTGCGCGGCGGCCTGAAGGCTGGCACACTCCATGCCTATTCCATCGACACCTGGTATCCCTCAAACCGGGGCCCGAACCTGGCCTTGCTGCTGACCGGACGTGTCAGCCCGGAACCGCGCCCCTCCGATATGGGCGATCGCACGATCATTCCGCCATACCGGATCCCCAACAAACACATCACCGTGCACGACATGGCGCCCATCGTCCGGGCGGCCTGGATGCGCGGTGTTTCAGCGCTTCCCAATACGTTCGCCCATGAAAGCTTCATGGATGAAATGGCCTTCGAGGCCGCAGAAGATCCTGTCGCGTTCCGGCTGCGCCACCTGGACGATCCGCGCCAGGCCGAACTGGTTCGGCGCACGGCCGAGCAGGCGGGCTGGGTGGAACGCACCGGCCCGCGCCTGCGCCGCGAGGGACGAATGGCTTTCGGACAAGGCTTTGCCTTCGCTACCTATGTGCATGGCAGCTTTCCCGGCACGGCAGCAGCGTCTGCGGCCTGGGTCGTCGACGTCACCGTCGACATGCTGACGGGCGAAGTGACGCTGGACCGCGTCTTCATCGGCCAGGACCAGGGGATGATCATCAATCCGGACGGTGTTCGTCAGCAGATACACGGCAATGCCATCCAGACGGCGAGCCGCGTACTTCTGGAGCAGCTCACTTTCGACGAGATCACCCCCACGCCGCAGAGCTGGGCCGCCTACCCGATCCAGACCTTTCCGGCGGTCCCGGAAATCGACACCATGCTCATCGCCCGGCCCGAAGACCCGCCCCTGGGCGTCGGCGAAAGCGCGGCGGTACCAAGCGCGGCGGCCATCGCCAACGCCATCTTCGACGCAACAGGCGTGCGCATGCGCGAGGTCCCCTTCACGCCGGAGAGGATGCGCGCCGCCCTTGCCGCCTCAGGCACGGCGCCGGCATTCGGCGCACTTCCCCGCCGGCCCACGAAAACGCGCCGCGCTCTGTCCAAGAAGATCCTCGGCCTTGGCACCGCCCTCGGCGGCATGTTGACGCTCGGCGCAATCGCCATGCCGTTGCATCGCTTCATACCACCCTCCATCGCACCCGGCTTCGGCACCTTCTCGCAGGCCACACTGGAGCGCGGACGCCAGGTCTTCGCCCTCGGCAATTGCGCCACATGCCACACTGCCGAGGATGGACCGCCCAATGCCGGTGGACGTCCGGTCGTCACCCCCTTCGGCACGGTATGGAGCACCAACATCACCCCCGACCCTGAAACCGGGCTCGGGCACTGGAGTTTCGAAGCATTCGAGCGTGCCATGCGCCATGGCATCAGCCGGGATGGCAGCAATCTCTATCCCGCCTTCCCTTACACGTCCTTCGCGAAGATCAATAACGAGGACATGCTGGCGCTTTACGCCTATCTGCAGACACTGAAACCCACGCGTCGCGAAATACCCAAGGCTCAGATGGTCGCACCGCTCAACCTGCGCCCGGTGCTGACCGTCTGGAACGCGCTTTATCACGATGCTGCCCCCTTCACGCCCGATCCGGCGCGCAACCAAACCTGGAATCGGGGCAAATACCTGATCGAGGCCGCGGGCCACTGTTCCGCCTGCCACGCCCCGCGCAATGCGGCCGGAGCCGAAATGCCGGAACTGACCGGAGCCATGATAAAGGGCTGGTATGCACCTGCCCTTGCAGGGTCAGAGGCAGGCGCCCGAGGCTGGAACGAGGACACGCTTTTCGCCTATCTGCGGCACGGTCATGCGGAAGCGGCCACCGCCTCAGGCCCGATGGCCGAAATCGTGGCCGGCCTCAAGGCCCTTGGGGATGCGGACGTCAGGGCCATGGCCACCTATCTTGCCTCCCAGGTCGAGATACCGGCTGCCGCCAATGCGGCGCCAGTGACCACGCAGACACGCCTCGCCCCCTCTCGGGCGAGCCAGATCTATGAAAGCGCCTGCGCCGTCTGCCACGAACCGGCGATCGCCGGAACGGTGACGGCAGCCCGCGCGTCGCTGACCCGATCGGCGGCGCTTCGCGCGCCCGTTCCGGATGCGCTCTACACAGTGCTGGACGAAGGCCTGAAGGCTCCGGACGGACTGGACCTGCGCGACATGCCGTCATTCCACCGCGAGTTCACTCCCGCCGATCGCGAAGCGCTTGCCGCCTATCTCCGGCGGCGTTTCGCGCCCGACCTGCCCCCCTGGTGATATCCGCGAGCCGGATCCGCTGGATCTGGTTCACCCCTCCGCTGCAAGGCTCAATTGCCTCCATATCGTTCGTGTACAAATATTATAGACTGCAAGAGGACCTCCCTATGACCAACAGCACTGACAAGGTAGAAATCGCAGTGATCGGCGCCGGCCTTGGCGGGGCCGCTGCCGCCGCTCTTCTTGCCGGAGCCGGCTTTTCGGTTCACACGTTCGAACAGGCGGCGGCCTTCACCCGCCTCGGCGCGGGCATTCACATCGGACCGAATGTCATGAAGATCTTTCGCCGCATCGGGCTTGAGAAGCGGCTTGAAGAGATCGGCTCCCACCCTGACTTCTGGTTCTCCCGCGACGGCAGGACCGGCGATTATCTCTCCCGCATCCCCCTCGGCGACTACGGCCGCAAGGAATATGGTGCATCCTACATTACCATCCACCGGGGCGACATGCATGCGGAGCAGATTGCCGCCCTGCCGCAGGACCGGCTGCATTTCGGCCACAGGCTGACCGCGATCGAGGAGCGGGAACAGGACGTTCTGCTCACCTTCGATAATGGACGCCAGGTCGCTGCAGGCCTCGTCATCGGTGCCGACGGCATCAACTCCATGATCCGCGAGATACTGCTCGGGCCGGAGAAGCCACGCTTCTCCGGCTGGGTTGGCCATCGCGCTCTCGTCAACATGGACAAGCTGAGGAGCTCAGGGCTCGAATTCGAAGCCTGCGTGAAATGGTGGTGGGAAGCCTCGCGCCACATCATGGCCTATGCCACGAAGGGCAACGGCAGCGAGTATTACTATGTCACCGGCGTCCCGGTGGACGGCTGGGAGCACGAGACGAGCTTCGTCGACAGTTCGCGAGAGGAGATGGAGGCCATCTTCGGCGGCTCCCATCCTGTGGTTCAGGCACTGATCGACGCCACTGAAACGGTAACGAAATGGCCATTCTGGAACCGTGATCCGCTAAACCTCTGGAGTCGCGGCCGCCTTGTGCTGCTGGGCGACGCCTGTCATCCCATGCGCCCGCACATGGCGCAGGGCGCCTGCATGGCCATCGAGGACGCCGCAATCCTGACCCGTTGTCTGAAGGAAACCGGTACCAGCGGTTACAAAGACGCCTTCACACTCTACGAAGCCACACGCCGCGAGCGAGCCACCAAGGTGCAGACCATCTCCAATGCCAATACCTGGCTGAAGGAGCCGGAGGATCCGGCCTGGGTTTATGCCTACGATCCTCTGACAGCGACCCTCGGGTAGGCAGGCGGTCGGCCATAGCCATGAGGTATCCGGAAGGTCGGCGGATGCCACAGCGCTGCTTGCCGAAACGGGCGCGCCGCACTCGCGATACGATCGCGCTGCAGCCAGGCGACAATTGAGCGATCCCGCCCCATTGACAATACCGCGATTTCTGAGATGGTATTGAACAGGATTGAACATGTTCATTGAACAGGCATGAAATGGCTAGGCGCACAACTCTGAAGCCCCCTTTGAAGCCCGGCGCACCCAAGCCGGAACAGATCGCCTCCGTGCTCGAGCAGGAGATCCGTTCCGGCGTGCTCGCCTTCGGCGACCGCTTGCAGAGCGAGAACGAACTGGTCCAGCGTTTCGCCGTCAGCCGCAACACCTTGCGCAAGGGGCTCGAGGAGCTCAACAACCGCGGCCTGATCACCACCAAGGTCGGCATCGGCTCCTTCGTCACCTTCAACGGTCAGATGATCCACGATGTCATGGGCTGGTCGAAGGCGCTGGCCGATGTCGGCGCCGAAACTGAAACCCGGGTTCTGCGCATCGAGATGACGCGCGATCCGGCGCTCGCCGAACGCCTGACGCTCGAGGACGACACCTTCATCGCCGTCGATCGCCTTCGCCTGCTGGCGAAGGAACAGAAGCCGATCTCGATCGAACGCAGCCGCGTGCCATTCCTGCCCGAGTTGGAGGACGTACCCTTGCGCGGCCTGCGCTCCGGCTCGCTGACGCAGACGCTCCGTGCAGCCGGCCTGGTGCCTGATCACGGCGAGGAATGGGCGGATATCGAAATGCTGAGCCAAGCCGACGCCGAGTTGCTCGGCTGTGCCGCGGCCAGTGCCTTCCTCCGGACGCGGCGGCTCACATGTGAGGCCAATGGAAGGCCGATTGAATATGTGACGAGCCTGCTCAATCCGGCCTATTTCGCGCTTCACCTGGAGTTCTGACGATGGGGACAAGGGAGGAGATCGCATTCGACAGAGCTTTGGGAGCGCTCATCGGCGGCGCGCTCGGTGACGCCATGGGCATGCCGACCCAGCTTCTTTCACCGGCCGAGATCAAGGCCAACTATGGCTTCGTCGACTGTTTCATCGATCCCGCTCCGGAACATCCGGTTTCGAAAGGCCTGAAAGCAGGTTCGGTTACCGACGACACCGAGCAGACCCTGCTGATGGCATCCGTCCTGCTGCAATCCGGCGACAGCTTCGACCACCATGCCTGGGTCAATGCATTGGTCGCCTGGGAAAAGGACATCAAGGCGCGCGGCGGCTATGACCTGCTCGGCCCCTCGACCAAGCGCGCGATCGATGCGATCAACGCCGGCACGCCGCCCGAGGAGGCCGGCCGCAGTGGTGAGACGAACGGAGCGGCGATGCGCATTGCCCCCGTCGGTATTCTCGTGCCGCCGGGAGAGGCCCTGATCGCCCGGGTGGCAGAGAGCTGCCGCGCCACGCACAATACGACGCTCGCCATCTCCTCCGCGGCGGCGGTGGCGAGCGTGATCAGCCATGGCATTGACGGCGCGGACTGGCGCGAGGCGATCGGCTTCGCCGTCGCGGCGGCCAGGGCCGGCGAGAGGCAGGGTCACTGGGTGCCGGGCGGCACAATCGCGGCGCGCATCGAATGGGCGCTCGACATGGTCGAAGGCTGCTCGATCGAAGAGGGCATCGCCCGCGTCTTCGATCGTCTGGGCACCGCCGTGATCTCGCAAGAATCCGTGCCCGCGGCTTTTGCCGTGCTGAAACTCGCAAAAGGTGACGCCTGGGAGGCCGCAGTGATCGCGGCCAATCTGGGCGGCGATACGGATACGATCGGCGCAATCGCCGGATCCATGGCAGGCGCCTGTGCTGGTTATGACCGCCTGCCGCAGGACAGGATCGGCGGCCTTGTCGGCATCGATCTCGATGACGTCAGGGAACTGGCCCGCGCACTGGTCCGGGCACGCCTCACCGATGAGAAGGCGCGTCATGGCTGAACCCCGCCTCATCCATATCGGGAGTGCGGTGGTCGATTTCATCTACCGCATCGACCGTTTGCCGGCACCGGGCGACGACCTTACCGCCTCGTCTTTCGCCGCTCTTCCGGGCGGCGGCTTCAACATGATGGTCGCCGCCAAGCGAAGCGGCATGCGTACCGCTTATGCCGGCAAGATCGGCGACGGGCCGTTCGGCACCATGATAGCGGCTGCACTCAAGGCCGAGGGCATCGAGATGCTGCAACCGGTCAGCCGCGGCATCGACAGCGGCACCTGCGTGGTTCTGGTGACCGAGGGCGACGGCGAGAGGAGCTTCGTGTCCCGGCCCGGGGCCGAGGGCGTGATCACGGCTGATGATTTCCGCTACATGATACCAGCGCCCGGCGACTGGGTGTTCACGACGGGTTACACGCTCGCCTATCCCGGAAGCCGTGAGAACCAGACGCGCTTCATCGAGATGTTGCCCGATCATGCGGCCTTTGCCTTCGATCCCACCGGCATTGTCGGCGAGATTCCCGTCGATGTCATGCATCGGGTGCTCGCCCGCACCGACTGGCTGAGCCTCAACCGCAGCGAAGCCGCGGCTATCGTGGAACAGGCTGACGACGCCGGGATGGTTCAGCGGCTTTTCACGCGCCACTGCCAGCGCGCAAAAGGCATCGTCCTGCGCGCTGGCGCCGCCGGCGCATTGCTTGCGCTAGCCGGCAAGGATCCTGTCTTCGTGCCCGCCTTCCGCGTCGATGCCGTCGATACCAACGGCGCGGGTGACGCGCATGTCGGCGCCTTCATCGCAGCTCTCAGCCGGGGCCTCGGCCCGCTCGAAGCGCTGCGCTACGCCAATGCAGCGGCGGCCATTTCGACCACCCGCCATGGCGGGCCGACGGCGCCCGATATGCAAGAAATCAACGAATTCCTGAAACGTGCCCAGGAAGGGAATTCCGCGTGCAGCGGAAACAAAGGGAACAATGGCACTCGGAGAGAGGAATGGTCATGACCATGACGAGCATGATTGCGAAGACCATGGCAACAGCAGCCATGACGGCCCTTGTGACGGGATCGGCGCTGGCCGCCGACCTGCATGTGTTGAACTGGAAAGGCTACGGCGCGGATGAGCCCTGGGCCATCGAAGCCTTCGAAAAGGCGACCGGCCACAAGGTCATCAACGACTTCTTCAATTCCGAGCAGGAAATGCTCACCAAGCTCAGGACCAATCCCGGCCTATACGACGTCGTGATGATCAACGCCGCCTTCAACGACCAGGCGTTCAACGAAGGCCTGATCGAGCCGATCGACACCTCCAGGATTGCCAACTACGCCAATATCGGTGAGGAGAAGGCAAAGTCTCCCATGCTGAACCATGACGGCAAGGTCTATGGCGTGCCATGGGTCTGGGGCGTGACCGCGATCGCCGTCAACGAGAAATCCTTTCCCACACTGCCCACCTCCATCAATGTGATGTGGGACCCGGCGCACAAGGGCCGTGTCGTACTGCGCGACGACGCCGTGGAAGCCATCCAGTTCGGTGCCATCGCAACCGGGCAGGACATCAACGACATCAAGGACATGGATGCGGTAAAGGCCAAGCTGACCTCGCTCATGCCGCAGATCCGCACCTTCTGGAGCGCCGAGAACGACTGGAACCAGATGGTCGCCGCCAACCAGATCGACGTCGGCACCTATTGGAGCGGCTCGGCCGATCGCGCGAAGACGAATTTCAAGCTGCCCGTGAGCCTCGTCATCCCGGAAGAAGGATGCGTCGGCTGGCTCGATGCCTTCTCGATCCCCAAGGGCTCGAAGAATGTGGAAGGGGCCCTCGCCTTCATCAACTACATGATAGATCCGGCCTTCTACACCGAATGGGTGGCCAAGGTCGGTGCGCCGGTCTCGGCCAATACCAAGGCCCTCGAGGCGCTTCCGGCGGATGCCTTCAACCGGGCCGTGATGGGCGATCCCAAGATCGCCTCGCGCATCACGTTCCAGGCGCCGATCACCGATGCCCAGCGCGAGCAATATCTGGCGATCTGGCAGGAGATCAAGGTCAACGTGAAGTGATCTGAGACGGACGACGGCGGGAGGAGATCATGGCAGAGGTAATGGCCAATCCGGCAGGATCGGGGCTGAGGCGGGCCTTGCCGCTTCTCCTCCCGGCCTATGTCTGGCTGATCCTTGCGATCTTCCTGCCGCTGTCGGCCATGGTCTTCTTCAGCTTCATGAGCGACATGCCGCTCAGCGGCGGCGATTGGTCGTTCACCCTGGCGAACTATCAGGCCTTCTTCAGCACCGGCATCTACATCAGGCTGCTTGGATCCTCGCTCAGGCTGGGGCTGGAAGTGACCTTCTGGTGCCTGCTGATCGGCTTTCCAGCCGCCTATGCGCTGGCCAAGGTGCTCAAGGGTCGCAGCCGAGAAGCGGTGTTCCTGCTTGTCATTCTGCCCTTCTGGAGCAACGGTCTTGTGCGCATCTTCTCCTGGGCGATGGTGCTGCGCGAAGGCGGCATTCTCGATACCTTCCTGAACGCCATCCTGCCCTTCAAGATCAACATCGATCTCATGTACTCCTACCCGGCGGTTATCATCGGCCTGGTTCATTCCTACGTGCCCTATGTGGTGCTGACCTCCTATCTCAGTCTTCAGGCGATTGACGACAGCCTGATCGAGGCGGCACGGTCGCTGGGAGCATCACGTTGGCGGGTGCTGCGGCGCGTGATCCTGCCACTCGCCCTTCCCGGGATCGTCGCCGGCGCGGTGCTGATCTTCGTGCCGGTCGTCGGCTCCTTCATGGAGCCGCGCATTCTCGGCGGCCGCACCGGCACCTTCTACGGCACCGTCATCGAGGATCAATTCGTGGCCGTGTTCAACTGGCCGCTCGGCGCGGCCCTTTCCTTCATTCTGCTGGCCGTGGTGCTGGCCATCCTCGCTACCGCCTCGCCCATCATGCGGAGGGCACAATGAACATTGTGACGCGCGCGCTGAACGGCCTGGGCAAGCTCTATATCGGGCTGCTGCTGCTCTTCCTCTATCTGCCTATCATCATCATGGCGCTGATGTCGTTCAATGCCTCGCCCTTCTACATGCTGCCGATCGAGTGGTCGACGGTCTGGTACGAGACCTTCTTCTCCAACAGCCAGTTGATCGCGGCGACATGGAACAGCATCATCATCGCCCTCGTCACGACGGTGATATCGGCGATCCTCGGCACCGCGGCCTCGCTGGCGCTTTATCGCTACGATTTTCCCGGCAAGTCGCTGCTGCAGGCAGCCCTCCTGCCGCCGATCGCCATTCCCTGGCTGATCACGGGCACGGCCATGCTGATCTTCTTCTTCGGCGTCGGCATTGGCCGGGGCCTGCATGCGATCATTCTCGGGCATGTGGCGCTCGCCCTGCCCTATGTGATCATCGTCGTCAACGCGCGGCTCAAGACACTGGCGCCGGAACTGGAGGAAGCCGCACGGTCGCTCGGCGCCAACCAATGGCAGGTGACGTGGCGCGTGACCCTGCCCTGGATCGCGCCCGGCGTCATCGCCGGCGGGCTTTTCGCCTTTGCCGTCTCCTTCGACCAGTTCGTCGTCTCCTATTTCCTGGCGACACCGGGGCACTCCACGCTTCCGGTCGAAATCTACGCCGCGATCCGCAAGGGCTTCACGCCCGAGATCAATGCGGTCTCGACCATCATCATCGTGCTCTCGATGGGGATCATGCTGATAACGGCACGCTTCTATAAATTCGGGGGAGAGCAATAATGGCAAGCATCGAGGTCAGGAATCTCACCCGCGCGTTCGGCGGTCACAAGGCGCTCGACGACGTCTCGGTTCGCTTCGAAGACGGCGGCTTTTATGCGCTGCTCGGTCCCTCCGGTTCCGGTAAGACCACGCTGCTCCGCATGATCGCCGGCTTCGACTTCCCCAACAGCGGCCGGATCGAGATGGATGGCGAAAGCGTCGAGCGGGTCCCTCTGGAGAAGCGCCAGATCGGCATGATGTTCCAGAACTATGCGCTCTTCCCCAATATGACGGTGGCCGGCAACATCGCCTTCGGGCTCGAGATGCGCGGTCTGCCGAAGGCTGAGATTCGCGAAAAGGTCCGCGCGGCGCTCAACCTCGTAAAACTCGATGCCCTCGGCGAACGCAAGCCGCATCAGCTCTCGGGTGGCCAGCGTCAGCGCGTGGCGCTCGCCCGCGCCTTCGTCATCAATCCGCGTGTGCTGCTGCTTGACGAGCCGCTCGGCGCCCTCGACAAAGCCCTGCGCGTCGATATGCAGGCCGAACTCAAACGCATCCAGCGCGAGATCGGCATCACCACGATCTTCGTCACCCACGATCAGGAAGAGGCGCTGACCATGGCGGATCGCATCGGCATCCTCAGGGATGGCCGGCTGGTCGAGGAAGGCGAGCCCGAGGAGATCTACAATCATCCGCGCACCCTCTTCGCCGCGACCTTCCTGGGGGACGCGAACATCCTCTCCGGCACCTGGTCGGGCGACGCGATGGTGATGACCGACGGAACGAGGATACTGGTTTCGGGTGCGGAGAAGCACAGGCCGGGCGAGCCTATGCAATGCGCCATTCGTCCAGAGCGCATGCATCTTGGGAAGGGAACCCCGACATCATCCGAAAACACGCTGGCTGGCCGCGTGGTCAGAAAGATGTTCTCCGGCGTCAGTTCCACATTCCATGTCGAAACGTCAGGTCGCGAGATCCGGGTCGTTGTGCCGAATTCCAGCGGCACCCGTTTCGGGAGCGGCGATCAGGTGACGGTGACCTGGTCGGCGCAGAATACCTTCCCGGTCGCCTAGTTATCGATTGTTTCCTGAAGCTTCTCGATCTGGGCACCACGTCGTCGAAAGAAGGCGGCTTTTCACGTCATCATCGGCGCCATGGCGCGGTCGTAAGGGCCGCGAGGATTTTGGAAGCCGAAAGGAATTCATTGTTGGAGGTCAGAAACTCCCGACCGTCGGTCTACTTTGATCAGGGGTGTGAAAAACCGACCGCCGATTGAGCGTCAAGCAACGCGAGATCGCCTTCCTCGCCCAATGCTAGGATAATGGTGCGTTGCGGACTTTGCCGGGCTATTCGCTACGCCTTGAATGTTTCGAAGATCAGCCCTCGCAGCCATCGGTGCACGGGGTCCGCGTCCATGCGCGGATGCCATGTCTGGGCGATAGCGAAGCTGGGAGTAGCGACTGGCAGCTCGAACATTTCGGTCTTGCTTGCCGCAGCCAATGGGAAGCAGGATCGCGGCACCAATCCGAGAAGATCCGACGCCGCCGCGACGGCGATGACAGCTGGATAACTCGGCACTACGAGGCTGACCTTTCGCGAAAAGCCTGCCGCCGCCAGCGCCTCGTCAACGGGACCGTGAAACCGCTCTCGCCTGGAAGAGACGACGTGTCCCCAGGCGATATATTGCTCCGTGGTAACCGGCGTCCTCGCCAATATGGGATGTCCGGCTCTCGCAATACCAACAAAGCTATCCGTAAAGAGTGTCTGGCCGCGCAACTCTGCCCCGCCGCCCGAGATAACCCCGATGTCCAGATCGATCATCGCATCACGCAGCGGCTGGATCTGCTTGTCCGGCTTGGGTGCGAAGTGCAGCCGCACACCGGGCGCGGCGCTGGCAACGGCAGAACTAAGCCGCGCCGCATAAAGCAGCACGAAAGCGTCATTGGCCCGGATTGTGAAATCCCGTTGCACCTGCCGGATATCAACCGCAGGCGATGGGCTCAATACGGTCCGGACGGCGCCGGTCAAAGAATGGACCTGATCGGCGATGGCTTCGGCGTGGGGCGTCGCGCGCATGCCGCGTCCCGCCTGCACCAGGATGGGGTCGCCAAGCGCCGCCCGCAGCCGCGATAGTGTCCGGCTCATGGCAGATGTGCTCAAGCCCAACTTTCGCGCAGCCGCCGACACGCTCCGCTCGGTGAGCAGGGCATCCAACGCCACAAGCAGGTTCAGATCGATATTCGGCACGGTTCTTTATAGCCAGGTAAGGCGTTTGGTACAACGGTGGCTTTCCAACTTTGCGTCTGGCGCAAGTCATTGGCGTGGAATATCCATGGCTCATCCAACCGAACCGACAAGGTGATCCCCATGTCTGCAATATCGCCTGCGAGCCAGGCCCATGACGGCCTTCCGGCGCCGCGACGATATCTGGCCGTTGGCCTGCTGCTTCTGACACTCGTCCTCGTCGTGCTGGATGGCGCTATCGCCAACGTCGCACTGCCATCCATCGCGACCTCGCTGGCCGCCGATGCCAGCCGTACCGTCTGGGTCGTGTCGAGCTATCAGTTGGCCGTGCTCATCGCCCTTCTTCCCTGCGGCGCCCTGGGAGAAATTCACGGGCCCCGGCGTGTCTTCCTCCTCGGCGTGGCATTGTTCACCGCCGCTTCGGCGGCCTGTGCCTTTGCCGGAACCCTGCCCGCTCTGGTGGCTGCGCGGTTCGTGCAAGGCCTGGGCGCGGGGGCGATCATGGCGCTGGCGGTAATGAACCTGCGATTTGCAGTGCCGCAGCGCCTGCTTGGCACCATCATCGGCTTCAATGCGATGACGATTGCGATTTCCTCCGCCGCCGGCCCGGCCGTCGCCGGAGCGATCCTGTCGGTGGCAAGTTGGCCATGGTTGTTCGCCGTCAACATACCGCTCGGTATGATCGTGCTCGTCTGCGGCCGCGTTCTAGGACCGGTGCAGGGCATCCGGCGGCCGGTGAACGCAAAGGCATTGCTCGCCAACACATTGATGTTCATCCTGTTCCTCACCGGCGCGGACCTGATAGCCACAGCGCCCGCCGCCGGCGTCATCCTCATCGGCGGTTCGGTCGCGTGCCTGATTGCGCTGCTGCGCCTTGAGCGCGGCAGTTCCGCCCCGATCGTGCCGATGGATCTCCTGGCCGAGCCCGCGTTCAGGGTCGCCGTCATCGCGTCAGTCACGTGCTTCACCGGCCAAATGCTCAGCTATGTGGCGCTGCCGTTCTATCTCCAGCACACGCTGCATATGACCCCGGTCCTCACCGGGCTTTATATGATCCCATGGCCGGCGGCGACAGCCATCATCGCACCCATCTCGGGACGGTTGACAGAACGCGTCAAGACGGCCTGGCTCTGTTCCGGCGGCGGAGCGCTCCTGGCGGTCGGCCTCCTCATCGCCGGCCTGTGTCCGCCCGATCCCAGGGGAATCGCCTTCCTGGCCGGCACGATCCTCGCCGGTGCTGGCTTTGGGCTGTTCCAGACGCCGAACAACCGGATCCTGCTTCTTTCCGCTCCCAAGGCTCGCAGTGGTGCCGCGGGCGCGATGCAGGGCACGGCACGCCTTCTTGGCCAG
Source organism: Mesorhizobium sp. RMAD-H1 (assembly GCF_014191375.1). GTDB lineage: Bacteria > Pseudomonadota > Alphaproteobacteria > Rhizobiales > Rhizobiaceae > Paramesorhizobium. Next base: position 162,520 of record NZ_JACHWN010000007.1, on the reverse strand, counting down.
ACCTTCGGCGCGGTGTGCATGTCGATCATCTTCGCGACCAGTCCGCTATCGAGCGCGCCTGCCATCGCTCTCGTCCTGGCGGGCATTTGCGCGGCGATTTCCAGCTTTGTCAGTTTCAGCCGCGCCCGCTATGAGACGGTGGGATAGGCGCAGCTTTCAAGACCGGCGGACATGCGTGGGCGCCGCCGGTCAGGAGCAGCGCCAACGATCTCATGCAAGTTCCTGCATGGCCACAGCTGACGGCGCTAGATTTTCACCGTTGCGGGAACGATCGCGCTATCGAGGAACGCGCGGATCAAAACCGCCACCTCCCGCGCATGTGTCTCCAGCGCGAAATGTCCCGCGTCGAGCAGATGGATTTTTGCATCCGGCAGATCCCGCTGAAAGGCGGCGGCGCCGGCGGGCAAGAACGCCGGATCATGACGTCCCCAGACTGCGAGAAACGGTGGACGGTGCTTGCGAAAGTAGGACTGGAAGGCTGGATAGAGCGCGACGTTGCTGCGATAGTCGAGGATCAGATCGAGCTGGATCTCCTCCGCGCCCGGCCGCGCCATGTAGGCGATGTCGAGCTCATAGCCGTCGGGCGACAAGCGGCTTGGATCGGCTCCGGTCCCGTACTGCCAGTTCCGGATCGCATCCGGCGCAAGCGAGGACCGGCAGGCTTCGCGGTTCGCGGCGCTCGGCTCGCGCCAATAAGCCTCCCACGGTCCCCATTCATCGCTGAGCCCCTCGACATAGGCGTTGCCGTTCTGCGAGATGATTGCAGAGACCCGTTCAGGATAGCGCATCGCCAGACGCAGGCCCACCGGCGCTCCGTAGTCGAAAATGTAGAGCGCGTATCGATTGAGTGACATGGCCTCGGTGAAGCCCTCGATCACGTCGGCAAGGCGGTCGAACGTATAGTCGAACGTCCCCCGCTGCGGCGCCCTGGTCTGCCCGAAGCCGGGCAGGTCCGGCGCGATGAGACGAAAGCGGTCGGCGAGGAGAGGGATCAGGTCGCGGAACATGTGGCTGGCGGTAGGAAAGCCATGCAGCAGCAGGATCACCGGCGCATCGCCCGATCCGGCTTCCCGGTAGAAAACGTCGACGTCGCCGACCTGTTGAAATCCGTAGCGTGTTGTCATCGTCAAAATCCTTTCTTCTTTCGAATAAATTAATGTGTTTCCATCAGCGAAATAATAAGGAAATCCAGCAAGGCTTGATTTCAGGATCGGAAAGGCTGATGGACCGTCTCAAAGCAATGTCGATATTCGTTGCGATCGTTGACACCGGCTCGCTCGCGGCCGCCGCCCGCAAGCTCGGCTGCTCTCCAGCTTCAGTGACACGCGCCGTCGCGCATCTCGAGGAGATCGCCGGCGAGCGGCTTCTTGTGCGCACGACGCGGCGTTTTGCTGTGACTGAGGCCGGTGCCCGCCATGTCGCGACATACAGGCTGGTCCTCGAAGAACTCGGTCATCTGGAAGCGCGGTCGCGGGACATCGCCGTCAGCGGCAGCGTGGTCATCACGGCTCCGGAACTGTTTGGGCGCCTGATCGTGATGCCCGTCGTCGAGAGCTTCCTGGCGGCGCATCCCCACGCCCAGGTTCGGGTGCTTCTCCTGAACCGCATGGTCGACCTTGTTGGGGAAGGTGTGGACGTCGCCGTCCGTCTTGCTGATCTGCAGGATTCGTCCATGACGGCGGTCAGGATCGGCGAGATACGCAAACTGACTTGTGCCGCTCCCGGCTATCTCGCCGAACGCCCGGCGCCGAAACATCCCTCCGACCTAATGAACCATTGGTGCATCGGGTTGAACGAAGCCGGAGCCCAGGAGCTTTGGCGTTATCGGGAAAGTGCCTCCGCACGCCGCATCCGCTCGGTGCGGGTGACATGCCGTCTCGCGCTGAACAGCGCAGCGGCGGCGATCGGAGCCGCCGAGCGCGGAATGGGTATTGTACGTCCCCTATCCTACCAGGTTGAGCGGCAGATCGCGGACGGGTCTCTGATCAGCCTTCTTCAAGATTACGAACCGGAGCCGATCCCAATACACATGGTCTTCCAGCCCCGTCGGGGCGGTGGTGGCGCCGTGCGCGCTTTCATCGACCACGCAGTCCCCCGGCTACGACAGACGTTCGGTAAATCCCTGCGCCGCTGACCTCTTCCGATACCGTGAAGAACCGGGGCTCTGTTTTATCGCAGATCACGCAATGTTGAGCGACTGACAGCACAGCAGCTCGCATATTTCGGCGGCCCGCCGCTATGTTCGACAGATTGGAACTGTGGACAGGCGGCGATTTGCCCATGTGTTGAACAGTTGCTCAGCCTCATGCCTTGACAGAAGGCGTCTTCTGTTCTCTTTCGCGCGGACCGACGCCCCGGGGGCTCATGAAGCAACGGAATATTCAAGATGCACCGACCAGCAAAGAACGGGGATAAACCGATCGCATTGATTGTCATGGGACCCTCCGGGGTCGGCAAGACCACCACGGCCGAACTTATTTCGCAAAAGCTTGGCTGGACTTTTGCGGAAGGAGATACTTTCCATCCGCCTGCGAATATCGAGAAGATGTCGGCCGGCATTCCCCTCGACGACACCGACCGCGCGCCCTGGCTGGAGAAGATCCGCGACTGGATAAGCGACGAGGCCAGCGCCGGGCGCAACGTCGTCATCACGTGCTCGGCGCTGAAGCGCATTTATCGCGAGACGCTGCGCGAGGCGAAGGCAGATGTCCGGTTTGTCGAACTTGTCGCCGATCCGAACCTCGTCGCCGAGCGCATGGCCCACCGCAAGGGACATTTCATGCCGGCGTCGCTCCTGGCATCGCAATTCGCAACGCTCGAGGATCTCCATGAAGACGAGAACGGCGTGAAGGTCGCTGTCGACGCGCCTCCCGAAAGAGTGGTCGAACGCGCCCTTGTCGCGCTTGGCCTGGACACTCCCGCAAAGCGGTAAACGGCAGAAAACACAAGCTGACATCAGGAGCGCGCCCGACGCGCACTTCAAGGAGCTGAAAACGTGCAAGAATTCCAACAGACATTGGGCGCCGGTACGCTCATTTCCATCGCAGCCGGGGCTATCGTCCTCCTGCTCGTCCTCATCATCCGGTTTCGCATCCATGCGTTCATCGCACTCATTCTCGTCAGCCTGTTGACGGCGATCGCCGCCGGTATTCCGGCCCAGGCGCTGCTCACCACGCTCACTTCCTCCTTCGGATCGACGCTGGGCGGGGTCGCGCTCCTCGTCGGTCTCGGCGCGATGCTCGGACGCCTTCTCGAAGTGTCCGGCGGTGCGCAGGCACTCGCCGACGATCTCGTTGCGCGCTTCGGTGAAAAGCGGGCGCCGCTGGCACTCGGCATCGCCTCGCTCATCTTCGGTTTCCCCATCTTCTTCGATGCCGGCCTCGTGGTGATGCTTCCCGTCGTCTTCACGGTGGCGCGGCGTCTGGGCGGCGGTCTTCTGCTTTACGGCATCCCGGTGGCAGCGGCATTCTCGGTCATGCATGTCTTCGTTCCGCCCCATCCCGGCCCGGTCGCGGCAGCCGAACTCCTGGGCGCGGATGCCGGCCTGCTGATCCTAATCGGCCTTTTGGTCGCCGTTCCGACATGGATCCTTGCCGGCCAACTCTTCGGCCAATGGATCGGCAAGCGCATCGTTCTGCCCATACCCGATATCCTATCAGGCGGAGAGCACAGCGACGAGTCGCTCACCCCGCCAAGTTCGGGTACCGTGATCGGCCTTCTCCTTCTGCCGTTGCTGCTCATCTTCGTCAACACCGGCCTCGACTTCGCCCGCGCGCAGGGATGGGTCAGTGCCGATGCGACATGGTTCCAGCTGGCGCGAACCATCGGCGCCACGCCCGTCGCGCTTCTGATTTCCGTGCTCGTCGCCGCCTATGTCCTCGGCCCCAAGCGCGGGCGTGACGGCGGTACCGTCGAACGGATTCTCGATTCGGCTCTCGGGCCCGTCTGCTCCATCATCCTGATCACCGGCGCGGGCGGCATGTTCGGCGGTGTCCTGCGCGCCTCGGGCATCGGCGACGCCCTTTCCAACGCGCTCGCCGATATCGGGCTTCCGGTGTTCGTGGCGGGTTTCTTCGTCGCAACCGCGCTGCGCGTCGCGCAAGGCTCGGCCACCGTCGCCCTCATAACCGCGGCCGGCCTCGTGCAGCCTGCGGTACAGGTGGCCGGCTATGAGGGCGCCCAGCTCGCGGCGGTCGTCATCGCGCTCGCAGCCGGTTCCGTCATGCTCTCCCATGTCAACGATTCGGGCTTCTGGCTGGTGGGCCGTTTCTTCAACATGGATGTCAAGACGACGTTCAAGACCTGGACGGTGATGCAGACCCTCGTCGGGCTCCTCGGCTTCGCCTTTTCGGGCCTTGTCTTCTGGCTGGCCTAAAGATCGTCAGGCGTTTGAACCGGGACTCGGTTGAGCCAAAATCGTTCGTGAACGGGAGAAAAGTGCAGGGCGGCGTAATCACCGTCGCGCATTTTCGACCTATCCAGGAGCGATTTTGGCCCGATCCCACGGAGGCTGCACGCAAATCCATTATTTTGACGCCGCTCGCCGTCGAATAGCGGCTCCTATTCGTGCCCTCTCGTTTCCAAAACTGACGGATATGCGTTGCGGCGCAACTCCGATCCAGGTCCAGCTCCCCGACAGCCTCTAGGCAGGCAGGTAGCAGTGGGCTAAGCTCCCTTCCGTGTAAGCCGCAGCGGGGCGGCAAATGCTTGAACGCGGGGCTGTACTGGGATGGTTTCAAGCACTGATCTGCTGAGGATCGAAGATCTCAGCATTTCGTTTGCGATCTTGGGCGGGCCGATCCGCGCCGTCCGGCATGCCAGCCTCCGCGTCCTGCCCGGCAAGGTGACCGCACTTGTCGGTGAATCCGGTTCAGGCAAATCCGTGATCAGCCAGGCGGTGATGGGCATCCTGCCGCAATTCGCCCATGTGCATGGCCGCATCCTGTTCTCCGACCCGCAAACGCCGGGGGAGACGGTGGATATCCTGAAGATGCCACGGGACGGCCCGCAAATCCGCGCGCTGCGCGGCAGCCGTATCGGCAAGATCTTTCAGGAACCGATGACTTCGCTCTCGCCGCTGCACACGATCGGCAACCAGATCGGCGAAGCGCTGCAGATCCACACCGGCGCGTCGGCGGCCGAGCGCAAGGCGCGCACCGAGGAAATGCTGGGCCTCGTCGGCTTCGCCAATCCCGCCCGCGCCTATGACATGTACCCCTTCGAACTCTCCGGCGGCATGCGGCAGCGCGCGATGATCGCAATGGCACTGATCTGCCGCCCCGCCCTGCTGATCGCTGACGAGCCGACGACAGCGCTCGACGTGACCATCCAGGCGCAGATCCTGAAATTGCTGCGCGATCTCCAGGCCAAATTCAACATGGCCATATTGCTGATCACCCACGATCTCGGCGTGGTGGCCAATATCGCGGACGAGGTGGTGGTCATCTATCACGGCGAGATCATGGAGGCGGGACCTGTCGAGGCGATCTTCCGCCGGCCGACCCATCCCTATCTGAAAGGCCTGATGGCCGCCGTCCCGCATTTCGACCTGAAGCCCGGCGAGCGGCTCGCTGCGATCCGCGAGGTGCCGGTCAATGTCGAAAGCCTGTTGAGCAAGCGCAAGGCCCCTCCGCCGAAGGGCGGGGACATCCTCCTGTCGGTCGCGGATCTCAGAAAGACTTTCACCACCCGCAAGTCCGACTGGCTGGGCAAGGAGCACAAGACCACAGTGCGCGCCGTGGACGGCGTGAGCTTCGATATCAGGCGCGGCGAGTGCCTCGGGCTCGTCGGCGAAAGCGGCTGCGGCAAGACTACCGTCAGCAAGATCCTGATGCGTGCAGTGACCGCCGATGGCGGATCGGTCGTTCTCAATGACGCGGCCGGTCCGGTCGACGTCTTGGCAGCCGAAGGGGCTGCCTTGCGCGAACTTCGCATCAGGATTCAGATGGTCTTCCAGGATCCGGTATCCTCGCTCTCGCCGCGCATGACGGTTCAGAACATCCTGAGCGAGCCCCTGGAGATTCACGGTCGCGGCGATGCCCGCTCCCGCCTCGCCAAGGTCAAGGCGCTGATGCAGGCGATCGGGCTCGATCAGCGCTTCATCCACCGCTATCCCCACTCCTTTTCCGGCGGCCAGCGCCAGCGCATCGGCATCGCACGGGCGCTGGCGCTGGGGCCCGATCTGCTCATCTGCGACGAGCCCGTCTCCGCCCTCGACGTCTCCGTCCAGGCGCAGATCCTCAATCTCCTGAAGGATCTGCAGAAGGAGCTGGGGCTGACCTATCTCTTCATCTCCCACAATCTCGCCGTGGTCGACTATATGGCCGAGCGCATCGCCGTCATGTGCCGCGGCCGCATCGTGGAGCTGGCGCCCCGCGAAATCCTGCTTCGCAAGCCGGTCCACCCCTATACCCGTTCACTCGTGGCGGCGGTGCCGTTTCCCGATCTCGACAGGCCGATGGACTTCAAGACGCTCAAGCTGACCGGCGCGGCTGATATGAACGCGTGGGGGCCGCAGTTTCGCGACGACGGCGAAGCGGATGCGCTGGCGCCGCTTGATCTCGGCGGCGGGCATCTGGTACTCGCCCGGCGCACCGCCGATATCAGGGAGCTGCACCCGTGCTGACCCGGCGCACTGCACTCGGTCTGATGGCCTCGACCCTCATACCCGGCCAGCTTCTTGCCGAAGACCGGGGCGCAGAGGACCGCGAGCCCGCTTTTCTTGAGCAGTTCCTCAGATCCGGCATGCTGCCGAAGCTCGCCGACCGCCTGCCGAAGAGACCGCGAATCGTGAACCTCAAGGCCATGGGCAGAGCCCCCGGCCGCTACGGCGGCACGCTGCGCACGCTGATCGGCAGCCAGAAGGACATCCGGCTGATGACGATCTACGGCTATGCGCGGCTCGTCGGCTATGATGAAAAGTTCAACATGATCCCGGACATCCTGGAGAGCTTCGAGGTGGAAGAGGACCGCGTCTTCACCTTCAGGATACGCGAGGGCCACAAATGGTCCGACGGCACCCCGCTGACGCCGGAGGATTTCCGCTACTGCCTGGAAGACGTCTGGCTCAACAAGGAGCTTTCGCGTGGGGGGCCGATCACCGCCCTGCGGGTCGACGGCAGGCCGCCCCGCTTCGAGATCGTCGATCCCTTGACCGTCCGCTATTCCTGGGATGCGCCGAACCCCGACTTCCTGCCGAAACTCGCCGCCGCCCAGGCGCTGAGCCTCGTGCTGCCTGCCGCCTATCTCAAGCAGTTCCACAAGAAGTATCAGGATCCCTTCCGGCTCGCAGGGCTGATGAAGGAGTATCAGGCCCGCAACTGGGTCGCGCTTCATATCCGCATGGCGCGGCAATATCGCCCCGAGAACCCGGATCTGCCGACCCTCGATCCCTGGCGCAACACGGTGAGTCCGCCGGCGGAACAATTCGTCTTCGAGCGCAACCCTTATTTTCACCGGGTCGACGAGAATGGCCTGCAATTGCCCTATATCGACCGCTTCGTCCTCAACGCCAGTTCCTCGTCCATCATCGCCGCCAAGACCGGCGCTGGCGAAAGCGACTTGCAAGGCGTGGGGCTGGATTTTCCCGACTACACTTTCCTGAAGGATGCTGAAAAGCGCTATCCGATCAAGGTTCATCTGTGGAAGCGGACGCAAGGCTCGCGGCTGGCGCTGCTACCCAACCTGAACTGCGCCGATCCGGTCTGGAAACCGCTCCTGCGCGACGTGCGCCTGCGCCGGGCGCTGTCGCTCGCCATCAACCGGCGCGAGATCAACAAGGCGGTGTTCTACGGGTTGGCGGCGGAGAGCGCCGATACGGTGCTGCCCGAGAGCCCGCTTTATCGCCCCGAATACGCGAAAGCCTGGATCGCTTATGATCCGGGCCAGGCCAATGCCCTGCTCGACACGATGGGACTGGCAAAGCGCGACGATGACGGCCTGCGGCTCCTGCCCGACGGCCGCGCCGCGCAGATCGTCGTGGAAACCGCAGGCGAAAGCACCCTTGAGACGGATGTGCTCGAACTTGTCACCGACCATTGGCGCCAGATCGGCATAGCCCTCTTCATCCGGCCGTCGCAGCGCGACGTCTTCCGCAGCCGGGCCATGGCCGGCCAGATCATGATGTCGATGTGGTCAGGCATCGACAATGGCGTTCCTACCCCCGACATGAACCCGGATCAGTTGGCTCCGACCGCCGACGAGCAGCTGCAATGGCCGCTCTGGGGCGCCTATTACCTTTCGCATGGCAAGGTGGGCGAGGCTCCCGATCTTCCGGAAGCGATGGAACTCGTATCGCTGGTGAAACGCTGGCGCAAATCGACCACATCCCACGAGCGGGCGGAAATCTGGACCGCGATGCTCTCGATCTACACCGATCAGGTGTTCTCGATCGGCATCGTCAACAGCACGCTCCAGCCGGTGGTGGCGTCCACAAGGCTGCGCAACCTGCCCGACAAGGCGCTCTACGGCTTCGACCCGACCTCCTATTTCGGTGTCTACATGCCCGATACGTTCTGGCTTGGCGAGGAGTGACCCATGCTGCGATACATTGTCTGGCGCATCGCCGTCATGGTTCCGACACTGCTGATCATCTCGGCCCTGGTCTTCACCATTATCGAGCTTCCGCCGGGCGATTACTTCGACAGCTATATCGCCGAACTGAGAGCCCAGGGCGAAAGCGTGGATTCCGAACGCATCCAGATGCTGCGCTATGAATATGGTTTCGACAAGCCGCCGGTACTGCGCTATTTCCACTGGGTCGCCGGCATGCTGCACGGCGATTTCGGCTATTCCTTCGAATATGAAATGCCGGTCCGCGATGTCGTCGGCGACAGGATGTGGCTGACCATCCTCGTTTCCTTCGTCACCATCGTCTTCACCTGGCTCATTGCCTTCCCGATCGGCATGTATTCGGCGACGCATCAATATAGCTGGGGCGATTACGGGCTGACCCTCCTCGGCCTCATCGGCCTCGCCATCCCGAACTTCATGCTGGCGCTGATCCTGATGTATTTCGCCAATATCTGGTTCGGCACCTCGATCGGCCATCTCATGGACCAGAAATATCTGGGTCAACCGATGAGCTGGGAGAAGGCCCGGTCGATCCTCGAACATCTCTGGATCCCAGTCGTCATCATCGGGACCGGCGGCACGGCAAGCATGATCCGGCGCCTGCGCGCCAATCTGCTGGACGAGCTCCACAAGCAATATGTCGTCACCGCGCGCGCCAAAGGCCTCGGCCCGTTCCGCACCCTCGTCAAATACCCGCTGCGCATGTCGCTCAATTTCTTCATCTCCGACATCGGCTCGATCCTGCCTGCCATCATCTCCGGCGCCGAGATCACGGCGATCGTCCTTTCACTCGAGACCACTGGCCCGATGCTGATCAAGGCGCTGCAAAGCCAGGACATGTATTTGGCTGGCTCCTTCCTGATGTTCCTCGCCTTCCTGACGGTCATCGGTGTGCTGATCTCGGATCTGGCGCTGGCACTGCTCGATCCCCGGATCCGCCTGCAGGGTGGCAGCACCAAATGAACTCTCCCCTCCCCCCGCCCGGCGCGCCGCTGCAACATTACGTCTCGAGCGCACCGTTCGACCCCGGATCGGTCGAGGTCATGACGAAGGAACAGGAGCGCGTCTACCAGGCCTCGCAGCTGCGCCTGATGTGGTGGAAGTTCAAGCGGCACAGGCTTGCCCTCGCTTCCGCCATCTTCCTCCTGGCGCTCTATCTGATGATCCTGATCTGCGAGTTCCTGGCGCCTTACAATCTGCATACCAGGAACATGGACTTCATCCATGCGCCGCCGCAACGCGTGCATCTCTTCCATGCCGGTCAGTTCGTCGGCCCCTTCGTCTATGGCCGCCAGATGACGCTGAACATGGATACGCTGAAGCGTGAATATTCCGACGACAGGAGCAATATCCAGCCGATCCGCTTCTTCTGCAGGGGCGATACATACCGGTTCTGGGGGCTTTTCGAGAGCGACCTGCACCTTATCTGTCCGGCAAAGGGCGGCGAACTCTTCCTTCTCGGCACGGACCGGCTGGGACGCGACGTGCTCTCGCGCATCATTTACGGCGCCCGCATCTCGCTGACGATCGGGCTCATCGGCATTACGTTCAGCTTCCTGCTGGGGATCATCATTGGCGGTCTTGCCGGCTATCACGGCGGTATATTCGACCTCGTCGTCCAGCGGATCATCGAGGTGCTCCAGTCCATCCCCAGCATACCCCTATGGATGGCGCTGGCGGCGATCATGCCGATTACCTGGAGCCCTCTCCTCATCTATTTCGGCATCACGGTGATCCTGGGCCTTCTCGACTGGACCGGACTCGCCCGCGCCGTGCGTTCCAAGCTCCTGGCGCTGCGCGAGGAGGACTACGTGCTCGCCGCCCAGCTGATGGGCGCCCGCAGCAGCCGCATCATCCGCCGGCACCTGATCCCCGGCTTCATGTCGCATCTCATCGCGACAGCGACGATTTCGATCCCCGGCATGATCCTCGGCGAGACAGCGCTGAGCTTCCTAGGACTAGGCCTGAGGCCCCCCATCACCAGCTGGGGCATTCTTCTGACGGAGGCACGCAGCGTCAGCGTCATCGCCTTCTATCCCTGGCTACTCTTCCCCATGATCCCGGTCATTCTGGTGATCCTGGCCTTTAATTTCCTCGGCGATGGCTTGCGTGACGCGGCCGATCCCTACAGGTGAGAACAGGGGGAGGTCCCCCTTATGCCCCTGGTTGGGGAAAATGGACTTGCCGTTTCTACCTGCATGATGCTGGAGATCAGCCGGCGCTTTTAACAGGAAGAAAGAAGGAAAAGCGCCGCGCCTGTCGTGAAGAATTTATGTCCGATAATCGCACGCAAACCGGCTAGGCATGGAGAAATTCGCCGGATGGTCCAAGCATAGGCTTCTGGGCCGGTGGAGACAAGCATTTGGGCGGAGATTCCACCCTTTCTTCCGGCTCGGGCATGCCGATCATCCGCCATCCTCGCCGGCAAGGAGAGCAATGCCCCTCCCCTGCTGTTTTATTCCGCTGCCCGTAAGCTCCTCGCGGTCTGAATTCGACCGCTCGTCGCTGGCAGCGGGGGATCGTTACCACGCCCGGATGTCTCCGTCTGGCCATTTGAGAAAGAACGCCCCAGTCCGGGAGATGGGAAGACGGGCGGTCATGCGAACACTCGATCTTTGATTTGTTTGACTGCGGTCACAGGACCGCCCGTCCGGCGATTTCCGTCTCCGCCCCTTCCAATCACGGAAAAAGCCGGCGGCATCCCATGCAAGTCTCCCCCCCGCACCGGATATCCGCCGCTCTCCCCGCTTCGACGCCTGTTTCCGGCGCCATCGGTCGTAGTGCCGGCCAGGAGCGCTTGGGCGGAGCCTCCCCAGCCCCACCGCTCGGCAGCGATGAACCGGAGGCGCCGGTCCTTCCCCGCAAAACGCCGTCGCGAGCCGCGTTCCCGCGGCAAGGATAAAAGCAGGGCGGAAAGTGTGGGATAAGTTTTGGAAAGAAGATCCGTTGCGACCGGTTCTTTGACCGCCCGCACAGACCCAGCGGATACGCCGCATAGCAGCAGGCATTATAGCAGCCTGGTCAGGATGACGCGAAATAGCACGGCTGCGAGCCGGAGGACCTGCCACTTATCAACAGTGTCATTTCGCTCTTTCGCCTTTTCTCCGGTTATGCCTGATGAAGTCGAGCATGAGCGGCGTGGCCGCGGCTGCATGCGTCTCCAGCAGCTTGTGTCCGGCATCGAGAATATGAGCTTCCATTCTCGGCAGTGCCTGCATCCACGACATGATCTCGGCGAGATCGAAAAAGGGATCGTGGCGTGCCCATATCATCAGGGAAGGCGGCTGCCAGCGCGCGAGATATTCGGCGATTTCGTCGAACCGGGCGGCGTAGTTCCCGTAATCCTCAACGAGCGCCCGCTGCGTCTCCATCCGGCCGGGCAACTGCATCACCCGCCAGTCCTCCTCCCAGACTTCGGCCGGGATCCGTGCCGCTACATCAGGCGGCATTCCGCCGAGATACCCGTTACGCGTGCCCTCGAATGTCAGATGCGCGGTCGCAGCCGCCTCGTTGTCCGGGTTTGGATGCGACCAATAGTCTATCACCGGGCCCCATGGTGGTCCGAACCCGGTTCTATGCGCGTTAGCGTTCTGGATGATAAGACCCAGGACCTGCTCCGGCGCCTGCATCGCGATGTCAAACCCCACAGGTGCGCCGAAATCATGAAGGTAGATGTAGCGCGGCCCCACCGCAAGCCGGTCCAGAAGCTCCGAAACTGCCTGACCGAAGGCAGCAAATGAGGGCGTCGGCAGAACATCCGACTCGCCATAGCCCGGCAGATCCGGCGCGATCACATATGCGACCTGCGACAATTCAGGCGCCACCTCCCGAAAATAATCAGCAGAGCCTGGAAAGCCATGCAGGAGCAGCACGGCGGGATTGGACGCCTCTCCCGCAGTGACAAAGGCCAATTCCGTGCCGCCGGACAGGCGAAGTCGTTCCCGGGTCGCTTGGCGCATGCTCGATCTCCTTTGCTGAAATCATCTGATCCTCACAATGCCCAAGCCTGAGCATCGTTCCCGGCCAGGCAGACGGCCCGCTGCCGCCCGCACGCGTGCAGAAACACCCGCTTTGCATACGCCCCATTCTTGATCTCAAGGCCTCCTTCCTCCATCCACACAACCCATAAGTCATCCTGTTGAGGAACAAAGCTAGTGGCTCCACGGCAATGCGTCCCATCAAGACAGCAACCAGGCCCCCTGCGGTGGCCGTTTACACGATCGCCTGCATGAGCTGTTAGACGGCCGTCTATTTGCCGGATTTTATCTTCTGTTTCAATTAGATAGCCGATTCGCCGAGCTGCAACAAAGCAGAGCGTCAATCGGCCGATGCTGCCATGAAAACCGCGAGCTGAGCGTCGAAAGCGCGCCTGTAAGCGGGCCGCGCTTCGCCGCGGGCGACATAGGCGGAAAGGTTCTGATATTCGTCAAGCAGACCCGATCCTTTCAACCGCAGCAGCACCGACACCATCAGGAGGTCGCCGGCGCTGAATGCGCCGTCGAGCCAACTGGCCCCGCCAAGGCGGGCGGAAAGGCCGCCCAGCCGCTTGCGAATGCCGTCTTCGAGGAAACGCAGGCGCTGCCCGTACCAGGGTTCGTCATGTTCAAGGAGGGTGGCGAGGGCGCGGTCGAAGATCGGCGGCTCCACCGTGTTAAGGGCGGCGAACATCCACATGATCGCGCGCGCCCGCGCATTCGCATCATCGGGTAGCAGGCCCGTATGGTGCTCCGCGATATGAAAGACGATCGCCCCGGATTCGAATAGCGCGAGATCACCCTCTTCATAGGTCGGAATCTGCCCGAACGGATGAAGCGCGAGATGCGCCGGCTCCTTCATCGCCTCGAACGAGAGAAGCCGCACCGCATAGGGCTGGCCTACCTCCTCGAGCGCCCAGCGAACGCGCATGTCACGCGCCAGACCCCGGCCGCGGTCGGGGGATCGTTCGAATGCGGTAATGGTGGGGATCATTGCGGCTCTCCATAGCTTGCCTGCCTTGAAGACGATCGGCAAAGCACGATTCCGACACCAGCAGGCTGTTCAAAGCCGACTGGCGACTGGTGAGCGCCACCTGCGCAGCCACCCTCCAGGCACGCCGGGAAAGCCCCTCATCTCCTTTCGCCGCACAAGCGCGCCTTCCAGCCTGCAGCGCCCGGCTCCCTCTCCTCGCGGATTTAGACGGCCGTCTATTTTCCGCTTATGATGCGTTTTCAATGGAATAAGCTGCTTATTCGGGCAGCAGGCATCCTCGTGCGGTCGCGTCGCCTTTCACACGCCCTTTGCGGGGAGAAGAAGCATCCTGCGACCAAGGGTCGGGCATTTTGCGGCGCCCTCGGAGCGGAGTGATGAGGGTATCCCACAAGCAAGCGCGGGGATGACCATCGGAGCCTTTCAAGAAAAACGATTGCTCCCGGTTGCCAGGCAATACTCGTTAACCTTTTATTAACCTAAAATTTCTTGCTGAGCCTGGAGAATCGGACATAATGACGGCATTAGCGAAAATTTCGCTTGAATGCCGTTACTTGAAGGTTCCCGGAAATGAATTTTTCTGCCCCCCAGCCCATGGCACCGTTTGATGACCTCATTCTGTCACAGGGGCGCGAGATCTCCAAACGGCTCAACCAGCTCCGTCTGGAGACTTTCCCGCCGAATGCGTCAAAGACCTTACGACAGTTTTCGCTGGCCGAGGCCGCTTACTTTCTGGGCGTCTCCACGAGCAATCTGAAAAAGCTGCATCTGGAGGGAAAGGGCGTGGAGCCGCATATCCATGCTGGCGGCCGGCGCACCTATTCAGCCGAGCAGATCATGGAACTCCGCCACTATCTGGACCGCAACGGCCGCGCGGACGTAAAGAAATATGTTCCGCACCGCCGCAATGGCGAGAAGCTGCAGGTCGTCGCCGTCGTCAATTTCAAGGGCGGCTCGGGCAAGACCACCACGGCCGCCCACCTGGCGCAACACCTCGCTCTGACCGGCCACCGCGTCCTTGCCATCGACCTCGATCCGCAGGCCTCGCTTTCCGCCCTGCATGGCATACAGCCGGAGCTCGACAAATATCCCTCGCTCTACGAGGCGATCCGCTATGACGGGGAGCGCAAGCCCATCGCGGAGGTCATCCGCCCGACCAATTTCCCCGGGCTCAACATCATTCCGGCCTCGCTCGAGCTGCAGGAATATGAATATGACACACCACTCGCCATGCAGGACCGCAGTTCGATGGAGGGCAAGACCTTCTGGAACCGGATTGAGGCCGCACTCAAGCAGGTGGACGATCAGTACGATATCATTGTTATAGACTGCCCGCCCCAGCTCGGCTATCTGACACTGACCGCCTTGTCCGCCGCCACGTCGGTGCTGATCACCGTTCATCCTCAGATGCTCGACCTGATGTCGATGTCGCAGTTCCTGCTAATGCTCGGCGATATCCTGAAGACCATCCGCCGGGCGGGCGGCGCGGTCGATCTCGACTGGTTCCGCTATCTCATCACACGCTATGAGCCCACGGATATCCCGCAGGCGCAGATGGTGGGCTTCATGCAGTCGATGCTGGCAAAGCAGATGCTGAAGAACCCGATGCTGAAGTCAACGGCGATTTCCGATGCCGGCCTGACCAAGCAGACGCTCTACGAGGTCGAAAAATCCGGAATGACCAGGGCTACCTATGAACGCGCGATTGAATCGCTTGAGGCTGTCAATTCTGAAATCCGGGATTTGATCCATCAGGCGTGGGGTCGAACCAAGTAGACTGCCGTCTAAATCAGGAATTTATGACGCAAAAACAGATGTCTAGGCAGAAACAAAGAATGTGATGAGATGGCCAGAAAAAACATTTTCGACAGTCTGATGCGCGCGGAGCCGCCGGAAGCCGTGGAAGAGGACCAGCAGGATTCCGGCTTTCGCAAATTCGGCGCGGCGAAATCCATTTCCTCTTCGATCGATGAGCTTGCCCGGCAGGCCTCGAAGCTCACCGAAGGGGAGACGATCGTCGAAATCGACCCCGAGCTGATCGAAGGCTCCTTCGTTTCCGATCGCATGCAGGCCGATGACGAGGCCTATCAGGAACTGCTTGTCGCCATCCGGGAGAGGGGGCAGGACACCCCCATCCTGGTGCGCCCGCATCCCGATCAGAACGGCCGTTATATGATCGTCTTCGGCCATCGCCGAGTCAGGGTCGCCAGGGAACTCGGACGGCCCGTGCGCGCCGTGGTCAAGGCGCTGGCCGATATCGACCATATCATCGCGCAGGGGCAGGAGAACGCCGCCCGCGCCAATCTGACGTTCATCGAGCGGGTAATGTTCGCCGAGAGGCTGGAAACGCTGGGCTATGGGCGCGAGACGATCCAGTCGGCGCTGTCGGTGGACTATCAGACACTCAGCAAGATGCTGACCATTCCCAAGGCCATTCCCGCGCAGATCATCGAGGCGATCGGCCCCGCCAAGGGTGTGGGCCGTGATCGCTGGCTGGAATTGCGCAAGCTGCTCGAGCGGCCAAGGAATACCGAGGCCGCCGCCGCTTTCGTGGCGAGCGAGGAATTCACGGCGGCAGATCAGGAGCAGCGCTTCGATTTGCTTTTCAATCATTTGAGCGGCGCACGGAAAAAGCCGGTCAGAAAGGCAATCGAGCCGAAGAATGCGCGTGCCTGGGCCGCTCCCGACAAGCAGGTTACGGGTGACATCCGCAATACCGGCAAAACCTTCAGCCTGGCGCTGAAAGCCCGGGATGCCGGCCGGTTTGGGGAATATCTGGCCGAGAATCTCGACCGTCTTTACGAGGATTTCCGGAATACGGAAAAAGCGAAGCAAACAGGAGACTAGAAACCGCAAAAGAAAAAGGCCCCCAACGACGCAGTCGTGGAAGCCCTTCTCAGATGTAAGCAGTCAGAGAATCCCATTTCCACGAATCACTGTCAAGAGTCTTTAGCGTCATTTGGCGAGCAGATTTCTTTTGCCTGATCGAAGGTGAAGGAAAATGGAGAATATAGGCATAACGACGCCCTTTGGGCGGCGAACAATATCGCTTGCCATGATGGCAAGTCAGATCAGGGCGGACAAAATCCCTGAGGGCAAAAAGACCGATAAATGGCGGATTTATCGCTGGCTCTGCGAGGGCAAGGCAATCATCGGCGTTTCCGACCGGTCGCTGGCGGTGCTGAATGCGCTTTTGAGCTTCTATCCGGAGACCGAGCTGTCGCAGGAGCACGGGCTCGTCGTCTTCCCCTCCAATGCCCAGCTGGCGCTGAGGGCCCATGGCATGGCGGATACGACGCTGCGCCGGCATCTGGCCGCGCTGGTCGATTGCGGGCTGATCATTCGCCGCGACAGCCCGAACGGCAAGCGATATGCCTGCCGGGGCAGGGGAGGGGACATTCATGAAGCCTTCGGCTTCTCCCTGGCGCCGCTGCTCGCGCGCGCGGAGGAGTTCGAGCAGGCGGCGGAGCGGGTGCAGGCGGAAAACCGCGCCCTGAGGCTCGCAAGGCAGCGCATCACCCTGCATCGCCGCGATATTCATAAATTGATCGAGGCGGCCCGGCAGGAAGACATCTCCGGCCCCTGGGATGCGCTGTGGACGCGGTTCAGGGCCATCGTCACGGAAATCCCCCGCCGGGCCGTTCTCGCTGATCTGGAGCCGATTGCGGCCCGATTGGCAGCTTTGCGGGAAGAAATCGATAAGCTCTTGGAATCCCATGTGAATGCTGGAAATACAGGCGGCAGTGAATCCCAGAATGGACGGCAGCAATCTAATTCAGAGTCAGAATCCCTTAATGAATATAAATTTATTTTGGGAAATGAATTGAATGAAAAACCGGTACTCGTTCAGCGATCTGGAAATCCCTCCAGGGCCTGTCCGTCTGCCTATCCACTCGAACTGGTTCTGCGTGCTTTTCCAGAATTCGCGGATTATGCCACCGCTGGCATTAAAAATTGGCGCGACCTGATGGCAACGGCTGTCCAGGTCAGAGGCTATCTCGGCATTTCACCCTCGGCCTACGACGATGCGTCGCGCGTGCTTGGGCCGGAGAATGCTGCCATCGCCATCGCCTGCATCGCCCAGCGGGCCCAGCATATCCAATCCGCCGGCGCCTATCTGCGAAGCCTGACGCAAAAGGCGCGGGCAGGGGCGTTTTCGATGGAACCGATGATCATGGCCGCGCTGAAGGCGAATGGGACTGCACCGCGGATGACCAGATGAGAGAGGGAATAGCTGGACGGGCCCGCCACCGCAGATATCGGTGAGACTTTCCCAGGGGAATTCCGCTATTTCCGTCGATAATACGGAGGATTTTTGGTATAGTCGATCAAGGCATCGGAATCTCTCAATTATCGGACATTTAGTGGACACGACAGCCGCGGCGGTTATCCCCCAATTTGGTCGGGAAAAGCGCCGACGCTGTTAGCTCGCGGCGGATAGTTTCATCGGTAGCTGGGTCCATTCCGGCAGCCATTCCCGATGTGCGGCAAGCAGATCGTCCACCAGCGACCAGATCTGGTCGAGATCGAGTTCGGCTGATGTGTGCGGGTCCATCATTGCGGCATGATAGATGTGCTCGCGGTTCTCCGTCATGATCGCCCGGACCGTCAGTTCCTGTACGTTGATGTTGGTGCGCATCAACGCCGTCAGCTGTGGCGGCAGTTCGCCGATAAAGGTCGGCTGAATGCCGTTGTGATCGACGAGGCAAGGCACTTCGGTGGCGCATGCCGCCGGAAGCGACGTGATGCAGCCATTGTTACGCTGATTGCCGTAAATTACGGATGGTTCGCCGGTCCACACCGAGTTCATGATCGAGGAGGCATATTCCTTCGACTGCTTCACTTCGATCCGCTCCGCCGAGCGATAGGCCGCCGCCTGGTCTTTCCAGCGCTCGATCTGCTCGATACAGCGCTTTGGATATTCGTCTAGCGGAATGCCGAACTTCTCGATGAGGTCCTCGCGGCCTTCCTTAATGAACCAGGGCGTATATTCGGCAAAATGCTCCGAGCTCTCGGTGACGAAATATCCAAGCCGCTTCAGCATTTCATAGCGCACCTTGTTGGGGCAGCGCGGGTTCCAGCCCGGTTTCGGAGCACGGCCTTCGCGATAGGCCCGCTGGAGATCAGGATAGAGATTGCGATAACTGCCGTCCGGCTGGCGATGCTCGAATTCCAGGAAGAAGGCCATGTGATTGATGCCCGCGGACCGGTAGCGGATCTCCTCATAGGGAATATCGAGGTCATGGGCGAGTTCCATCGCCGTGCCTTGCACCGAATGGCAAAGCCCCACCTGCCGGATCGCCGGATATTTCTCCGCGATGGCCCAGGTATTGATCGCCATCGGATTCACATATTGAAGCAGGATGGCATTGGGGCAGACCGCCAGCATGTCCTCGCAGATCGTCCAGAGATGCGGGACCGTCCGTAGGCCTCGCATGATGCCACCGACACCGAGCGTATCTGCAATGGTCTGGCGCAGGCCGTATTTTCTCGGCACTTCGAAATCGGTGACCGTGCAGGGCTCGTAGCCGCCGATCTGGAAGGCGACGACGACGAAATCCGCATCGGAAAGCGCCTTCCGCTGGTCCGTATAGGTTTCCGCCCTGGCCTTCACGCCGAGCGTCGATATGAGTTTGCCCACGACGACGGCGCTTTCCTCAAGACGTTGCGCATTGATGTCCATCAGCGCGATTGTTGCATTGGACAGGGCAGGTCGCTGCAGGACGTCGCCGATGATGTTCTTCATGAACACCGTCGAGCCGGCGCCGATGAATGTGATTTTAGGGTGTCTTGCCATGTCGTTCCTCCGGCAATCAGGCGATTTCGAATGCAGCCCTGACGAGCCGCTGAGTGTATTCAGTCTTAGGTTTGGCAAGCACTTCGCTCACGAGACCTTCCTCGACGATGCGTCCGTGTTGCATGACGACGACGCGGTGGCAGAGAGCCCTCACCACCTTCAGGTCATGGGAAATGAATAGATAGCTCAGTCCGCGCTCGTCCTGCAGCTTGCGCAGGAGTTCGATGATCTGGGCCTGCACTGACAGGTCGAGGGCCGATGTCGGCTCGTCGAGCAGGATGAATTCCGGTTCCAGCGCTATCGCCCGCGCAATGGCGATGCGCTGGCGCTGACCGCCGGAAAACTCATGGGGAAAGCGTGAAAGAATGTTGCCGGGCATGCCCGCCGCCTCCAGCGCCTCGCGGATCCTGTCGATCCGCTCACCCCTGGTCGAGCCGAGGGCGTTGACGACCAAGCCCTCTTCGATGATCTGGCCAATGGTCATGCGGGGATTGAGCGAGGCAAACGGATCCTGGAAGACAATTTGCATGCGCGACCGGAGCGGACGCATTTCGGCGCGTGAGCGGCCATCGATGCGTTCCCCGTCAAAACGGATCTCGCCCTGCGTCGGCTCGTTCAGCCGTAGCAGCGATTGACTGAACGTGGTTTTGCCGGATCCGGATTCGCCCACGAGGCCCAGCGTCTCATGGCGACGAAGCGTTAAGCCCAGACCATTGACAGCCACCAACTCCCGGAGGTCCGGCCTGAAGAACCCGCCATGGCGCATCATGAAACTCACACGCACGCCGGCGGCGGTCAGAAGCGGCTCGGCGCTGGGATGAAGCGGAGGGGCAGCGCCATGCGGCTCCGATCCGAGTAGTTTCCTGGTATAGGGATGCCGCGGGTCTTCGAATATCTGCGCGGTCCTGTTGTGCTCACGCATTTCTCCGTGCTGCATGACATAGACATAATCGGCAAACTTGCGCACGATGGTCAGATCGTGGGTGATCAGGACAACCGCCATCCCCCTTTCCTGCTGCAAGCGGCGGATGAGGTTGAGGATCTGTGCCTGGACGGTCACGTCCAGCGCCGTCGTCGGTTCGTCAGCGATCAAAACGTCCGGATCGTTGGAGAGCGCCATGGCGATCATGACGCGCTGGCGCTGACCGCCGGAGAGCTGATGCGGATACTGGTTCAGCCGCGCCTCGGGCTCCGGTATCTGTACCTGGCGTAAAAGTTCGAGGGCGCGGGCTTCAGCCGCCTTCCGCCCCATTCGCGAATGAACCCGGATCGCCTCGATGACCTGGCTGCCAATCGTATAGAGCGGGTTGAGCGAGCTCATCGGCTCCTGAAAGATCATCGAAATCCGGTTGCCGCGCAGCGCTCTCCTCGCCCGCGGCGGGAGCTTCAGGATATCGGCGCCATTGAATTCAATCCGAGCCTGCGGCGCGATGGTTGCGCGCTTTGATAGAAGCCCCATCACCGTGCGGGCGGTGACGGATTTGCCGGAGCCCGACTCTCCGACGATGGCGACGGTCTCGCCAGGATAAAGCTGGAAGGAGATATCCTTCACTGCCTCGACCGTGCCATGCTCCACCTTGAAGGTAACGGCGATGTTGCGGGCATCGATCAGCGGCTTGCCCTGGCGTTCGCCATTGTCGAGCCTTTCCGGCGGAGCGAATGAAGTGATCGCTGCAAGGGCCATTGGCATATTCCTCAATAGGGATCGACAGCATCGCGCAGGCCGTCGCCCAAAGCGTTGAAGGCGAAGACCGCAACGAGCACGAAGGCGACCGGCGTCAGGATCCAGGGATAGGAGCCGATGACGGAATAGGTCGCGGTGTCCTGCAGCATCAGCCCCCATGAAATGAGTGGCGGCTTGACGGCGAAACCGAGAAAGCCAAGAAAGGATTCCAGCAATATCACTGTCGGGATTTGCAGGGTTACCGCGACGATGACATGGCTCATCACATTCGGCAGGATGTGCTGAAAGATGATGCGGCGGTCGGTTGCGCCGACGGCAATCGCCGCGCGGACATATTCGATCCGCGCCAGCGCCAGCGTCTTGCCGCGTATCTCGCGCGACATCTGCGCCCATCCCAGCGCTGACATTACGACGATCACGAATGTCAGGAAAACGTGTGTGGGCGCCGTTACAGGTATCAGCGAGGTGAGCGCGAGATAGAGCGGCAGCTGCGGAAAAGCGAGGATGATCTCCACAAAGCGCTGGATCCAGGCATCGGCGACACCGCCGAAATAGCCGGAAATCAGGCCGACACCCGTGCCGATCACCGTGACGATCGCAACCACGCTCAGTGCGATTGCCAGTGATATGCGCGAGCCATGGATGGCGCGCGACAGCACGTCCCGGCCGATTTTGTCGGTGCCGATAAAATGCACCGGCCGGCCATCGGTCGACCCGAAAAGATGGCGGTCCATCGGAAGAAGGCCGAAGAGGCGATATTCCGCGCCCTTGACGAAGAAACCGAGATAGAGCGGATTGTCATAATCCGGCCCGACAATGGGCTGGAAGGTCACGGGATCGAGTTCCTGCGTCTCGGCGATCGGATAGACGCGCGGACGAAAGCTGAAACTACCATCCTTGTTGCGGAAGCTGATGGCCTGCGGCGGCGAAAAACTCACATCGGTTTCCATCGGGCTCATCGGGGCGACAAAATCCGCGAAGATCGCCGTGAGCGCCAGCAGGATGACGAGGACGAGCCCCATCATGCCAGTAAATGACCGCTTAAAGCGGCGCCACACCAAAGCGCCGTAGCTTTCATTGAAGGTCGCCGCATCAGGCTTGCCGGATGCAGCGGTATCCGCCGGCGTTTCGTTCAGCGCTACCATCAGGCCCTCCCAACCTGGCGGACCCGGGGGTCCAGCAGGGCGAGCAGCATGTCGGCGATGATGTTGCCGATCACGAGCGTCGCCGCGAGCACCATCATGAAGGTGGCGGTGACATAGACGTCGCCGACCGCCATAGAGCCGACGATCGCCGGTCCCACGGTCGGCAGGGCGAAGATGATGGCCGTCTCGATCTCGCCGCTCAGCATGTAGGGCAGCACGACGCCCTGATACATGACCAGGGGATGCACCGCGTTGGGCACCGCGTGGCGCATGATGACGGCGCCCTCGGAAAGCCCCTTTGCCCGGGCGGTTTCAATATATTGCGCGTTCAGCGTATCGAGCAGATTGCCGCGCATGACACGCATGTTGTAGGCGAGCCCGCCGAAGACGGCGATGGCGACCACGGGCCAGATGTGCTGGATGAGATTGGCCAATTTTGCCCAGGACCACGGCGCCCCACCATATTGCGGCGAGAAGAAGCTGCCGATTTCCGAAATATCGTAGTGGAAGACCATCAGGTAAACGAGGATCAGCGCCATGAGAAAGCGCGGGATGGTCATGCCCAGGAAGGAGATGGCGGATAAGAGGTTATCGACCCACGAATATTGCCGCGTGGCTGCCCATATGCCGAAGGCGATCCCGAACAGTGACGCCAGAATATGGCAGACGAGAGCGAGCGCCAATGTGCGCGGCAGACGCTCCCCGACTACTTCTGCGACCGGCTTGTTATAGTAAAAGCTGTAGCCGAAATCGCCACGGGTGACGATACCGATGATCCAGTTCAGATACTGGACGATCATCGGCTTATCCAACCCGTGTTCGACGCGATAGGCCTGCGCCTGCGCTTCGGCCTGCTCGTAGGATGCCCCTCCCTGGTTCATCAGTTGCGACCGGATGTAATCGGCATAATCACCAGGCGGTGCCTGGATGATCGCGAATGTCACCACGCTCAGGATCAGCAGCACCGGTATGGCCGACCCGATCCGCATCAGGAGAAATCTCAACATCACTCTTGCCTCTGCGCTAGGACGACTGGAGCCGGCAACCGGTGGATCATTCCGTCCGGCCGCGCTTCACGCGCGGCCGGTAGCTTTGCTCGGGAGGGAGAGCTAGTTGATCGCGCCATCGTCGCCGGGCTTGCCGGGAAGCTGCTCCGGATAGAGTTCGTACTTGCCCTGGCGGTCGGAGGCGACCCACAGGCGCTCGCGGATAATCGCGTCTTCCGCCCAGTTGAACATGTAGATCGGCGTGCCGGGCGGAACGTTGGAGAAGCGCTTGTTGATGATCAGGGCGCCCGGATATTCTGTCAGGCCTATCGTATAGAGATTTTGCGTATAGACCTTCTGATATTGCTTCATCAAGTCCGCGCGTTCGGCATTATCCTGCGAGGCGATAAAGCGCCCGACGAGATCCGTCATCTGCTTTTCGAAGGGCATGATGTCGAGATCCCCGCCCTCGGGCGCCCGATGATTCCAGCTGGTCCTCGGACCGACTGGTGCCAGTTGCTCGGTGTTCTGGACGACGGAGGACAATTCCGGCCTGCTGCGGAATACCGCCCAGTCGAAATTGCCGGAATAATGTGCGGCATCCCGCTGATTGGAGTCCAGCGCATTGATGACGACACGGATGCCGAGCTTCGCCATCTGGCCGACGAGGCCTTCCGCCAGGCTCTTGTCCGTTGCGTAGCCATTGTTGACCAGGAGCACGACTTCGACATTCTTGCCGCCGACGGTTCCCTTGGGGAAGTTGACGAAACCGTCATTGTCCGTGTCGATGAGTCCGATCCGCGTAAGCGCGGCCTTCGCTCCCTCCAGATCATACGGATAATAGACCGCGGAAGCACGGTCGTAGAAGCTCGTGCCGGAAGAAAGCCCACCTGGATAGATCGCCGTGAACGGCCCTTTCACCAGGCTGTCCCCGACCGCCTTCCGGTCGATCGCCGAAGTGACTGCCTGGCGGAACTCCAGATTGCGGTTGAGTTCGCGAATGGCCTGTCCGCGCTCATCCGGACTGCCCCAGCCATTGGCCGAGAAATTCATCAAGAGATTGTAGCCGATCAGACGGGGACCGAAGGCGAGCCGGGCCGGCGCATTGGGATCAGCCGCCCGCTTCAGCGATGCGACGAAGTTTTCCGGCTGCTCGAGATTGGAGATATCGCCTGAGCCGGCCACTGCCTGAAGGTCGCGGTCCGCCCAGGTGGAGAGCTTGTAATGCACCTCGTTGAGGTAGGGAAGCTGCTGGCCCTTCTCGTCCACCTTCCAGTAATAGGGGTTGCGGCGCATAATGATGATGTCGTCAGGGCGGTATTCCACCGGCACCCAGGCGCCCATCACCGGCATGTTCATGAATTCCGGCGGAAAAGCGTTTTTGAACTGGTCATATGTATTGCTGGAATATTTCGGATGCTTTGGCTTCAAGAGATGAGCCGGTCCGGGGCAGAAGTTTGGATAGGCCATCGTATAGAGATACTGCTTCGGGAAAGCGTCCCTGAAGGTCCATTCGATGGTATAGTCGTCAACCTTCTTCAGGGTCGTGCCTTCGCCGAAGGCTTCCGGCGACGCGCCCCCGTTGAGCGGCGAAACGTTCGGGTCGAGAACCGCGTCTTCCCAGTAGAACATGACGTCATCGGCGGTGAAGGGCTGGCCGTCGGACCATTTCGCACCCTTCACGAGGTGCATGGTCAATGTGTGGCCGTCCTTGGACCATTCCCAGCTTCGGGCGAGGTTTGGCAGCGGCTCGGTATCCTGTGCTTTCACCTGGAATAGCGGCGCGGTGCGCGTCAGGCATTCCGACAGTGCAATGTCAAGACCGCCCCACCCCTGGCTCTGGCCGGCCATATAGTTCCAGCCCTCAGGGCGCCCGCCGATCACGTGGCGCAGGGTGTCCCCGTAAACACCGGTTCCGTCCGGCATGTTGCCGGTCTTGTAGACCAGCGGCTCTTCCGGCAGGCGGTCCTTCAGGGGCGGTAGCTTGCCGGCCTTGACGAATTTTTCCGTGACCCAGCCCGGCTCGCTATAGGCGGGCAGCGTCTTGAACTCCAGAACGGAGTCGCGCTCCACATAGGTGATCTTTGCTTCGGCCGGGAACGGCGGCGGCTCTGGCGGCGTGCCGGTTTCGAAAGCATTGGCGCTCATGGCCAGCATAGATACGCCGACTGTGAGCACGGCAATCCTGCTCATTTTGCGCTGATGGTGCATCGTCTCATTCCTCCCTTTGGAAACCGCATCCCCTGCGGCACCACTCCTCCACGATGACGGGCTGCAGAAACTCCCTTTTTCCGGCCCTGTTCTCAACCGGCCTGTTTGAGAGCGGACTTCTCGGCCCGCAGTTCCTCGATGGAGCGAACGCTGCGCCGCGCCGCCCCGGACCATTCGCGCGTTTTCACCCTGGCATTCGACAAGCGCTCCCGCGCCGCCGGAACCGCGTCCGCATATTGAGGCAGCCACTGCGCCTGAGCGACCACCATCTCGTCAACCATCTGCCAGACCTCCTCGGGCGTGGCGACGGCGCCGACCAGCGGATCGTGCAGGACAGCGAGCTTCAGGAGATCGATATCGCCGGAAATCGCTGCGTGCACTGACATTCGCTGAACGTTGATGGATGCCATGCACGTTGCCGCGCAGGCTTCCGGCAGGGTGATACCGGAAACCATGTTGATGCCGAAGCGATCCACAAAGCCGGGCGATTCGATAATGGCATCCGCCGGAAGATTGGTGATCACGCCGTTGTTCTTGACGTTGAAATGGCCGCGGTACACCCGGCCGGTCTCCAGCGCCTCGAGAATATGGCTCGCATGTTCATTGGACCGCCTGGCCGGGTCAATGGGCATGCCCGCCGATTCCAGGAAGCGCGGGAACTCGGTTTCGAACCAGTTGCGGGTCTCGGTAGAGTGGCGCAGATAACCACCCGTTTCACCGTGAATCCAATCGGACATGTCGATCCAGCGCGTGATCTCGTCCGGGCGCTTGCGATACCAGGGCAGATATTCGGACAGATGACCATTGCTTTCCGTGGAGTAGACCCCGAACCGCTTCAGCACGTCGATACGCAGCTTCTCCTGCCGTGAATAGACCGGGTGCGCCTCGAAGGCGGCAATCAATTCGTCCTTGCCAATCTTCCGGCCGTTGAGGCGCAGGTCCACAAACCAGGTCTGGTGGTTAATGCCCGAGCAGACATAGTCGAGCTCATGAACCGATTTGGCGCCCAGAACCTCCGCTATCTGCTCCGCGCCATGCTGCACACCGTGGCAAAGGCCGACCGTGTCCACCTTGCCATATTCGATGGCCGCCCACGTGTTCATCGCCATGGGGTTCGCATAATTCAGGAATTTCGCGTTGGCCTCGGCGACCTCGCGGATATCCTTGCAGAAATTGAGGATCACGGGGATGTTGCGCTGACCGTAGAGGATCCCGCCCGCGCAGATCGTGTCTCCGACGCACTGATCGATCCCGTATTTGAGCGGAATGGCGATGTCGTCGCGATAGGCTTCCAGTCCGCCAACACGCACGCAGGAGATCACATAGCGGGCGCCATCCAGCGCCTGGCGGCGGTCGGTGGTTGCGGTCACCCTGGCGGGAAGCCTGTTGGCCTTAACGATCCGCTCCAGAATCTCGCGGATCATTCCGAGATTGCGCTCGCTGATATCGGTCAGGGCGAACTCCACGTCCTGAAACTCTGGAACGCACAGGATGTCGGTAAAGAGCTTCTTGGTGAAACCAACGCTGCCGGCACCGATGATAGCGATTTTGAAACTCATCCGTCGCATTCTCCCTGCGAATTTGGCGTGAAGAGAAATTCCAGCCGAGCCAGTTAGCATCGCATCCACAGGAAATCTGCAAAACCCCAAAAACAGCGGTTTCCAGCCCGATCGACAGCCCGGCGTCTCTTCTCTAATTCTCCTCGAGTTCGGATTATGCGTATATTCTTCCTCGGCGACAGAGAAGGATTATGCTTTCATGGGTAATTTTGTGCTCAATGATCTGATCAGCGCCGGTCCTGCCATGCGTACAGTCTCGCTGCCGCGCGGGCGGCAATCTCTGCACACCATGCCCACCAGCAGCGGTTATGAAATCCGTAACGGAAACGAGTATGACTGGGACGGTCGCAAACGCGGACTGGCGCCCTTCACCGTACTCCAGCATTGCATCGCAGGGCGGGGCAATCTGCGCTATGAACAACGAACCACCTTTGTTCGGCCCGGTGAAACCCTGCTGCTGCTGATCCCGCACAATCATCGCTATTGGCTGGAAAAGGGGGAGAGTTGGGAGTTTTTCTGGATTTCGATGAATGGCGAGGAAGCGCTACGCATTCACCACTCCATTCTCTCTATTGCCGGGCCTATCCTGCGCCTGCAGGCAAAGACCATCGACCAATTGGCCCATTGTTGCCATCGGCTGATACGGGGCGGTGAGACGCCGGGGGCTGCATCCGCCATTGCTTACGAAGCGGCCATGGTGCTTTATGACGATGTGTTTGGCTCCCACCCGACCTTCAGCCAGGAATATCGGGCCCTGCAACATGTCCTTACCTACATCGAAAGCCATCTGGACCGGAAATTGTCAGTTGGAGAACTAGCGGAAGTCGCAGGTCTCAGTCGCGCGCATTTCTCACGCATCTTTGCGGCCAGCGAGGGCCTTCCGCCAGCGGAATTCGTTCTGCAGAAGCGCCTCAGGCGTGCAGCCAAGCTGCTGACCAAGACGGCGGACATGCCGATCAAGGAGGTGGCGGCCCTCTGCGGTTTCGAAGACCCCAATTATTTCTCGAAAGTCTTCCGCCGGCTCTACGGCACCAACCCAAGCGATTTCAGAACATCGGGTATGTATGCCAACGTAACAGGTGTACCTCGTCGAGCCTGATACGACCGAAATGTTCGGTCTCCTCACGATTCGAGAAGGAGACCGAGCACTCATCAATAGCCAGGTGCCGGCCTCATCTCCGTGCGATTCACAACCGTATTTCCTTCTGGGCGGTCGGGCATTGCGCGCAGGTTTTGACAGTCACGGAAAAGCTATGTGGCCCGGTCCAGGTCAGCGTGTGCGGGTCAATGGTCCAGTTTTCCGTTGCGTCATCGCCTGGAAAATCGCGTGACTTGCCGCTCGCCGGGTCGATCACATGCAGCCACGAGGCTCCTTCGTCCGTGTTCATGAGCACGACATGCTGTTCGTCCGGAGCCCAGCTCTGCCAATGTTCGGGACCGTAACGGCCGGCGAACGTGTTCTGGAGCGCGGCGTTTTCCTGATCGAAGGCGAGGGTCTGCCAGCAAAGCGCATCCGCTCCCGTGCCCTCACATGCCTGGACGATGCGGAACCGGCCGGACGGGGAGGGCGGAAACAACACCGTCTTTCCTGCCGGAACTGCTTTCTGCCCGCTGCCGTCGTCCACGTAGGAAGCGGCGAGCGGATCGGCGAGCGTCTGCCCATTCCAGGTGAACGTCCCCGTTTGGCTCAGTGCAAAACCACAGGCGGGAGCCTCCGGCGTGATCGTGATGAATTGCGTCGTGCAGGCGGCGTCCTCGCCGGGCCGATCAAAGACAAGCGCGGCGGCGACGCCTGCGGCAAGCAGGAGAACCGAAAGGATCGCAAGCCCCGTCTTGTGCTTCTGGACCATGAGCATTCAAATCCCCTCCGCCGGGCCGTTTTCTACCACGCCGATGATGCCACGGTATTCCTAAGAACTTCTTCGCAGACCGTTGGGCGGAGAATGGCGCCGCTCACACCCGGGCGGGCTCGGGCGGCTTTCGGACGACGAGCAGGAACACCAAGAGGACGAAAACCGCGGCATCACTCCACAGAAGCGAGAAATAGCCTTTCCAGAAAACGTCGATCATGCCGACGGCCATCGCGCCGAACGCTGCGTGGAGCGGTGAGCGGAAACCGCCGACAACGGTCACGAAAAGGATCTTGAGGCTGAAGATGAGCCCGGTGCTGAAATTGATACTGCCATAATGGAGTGCGGCAAGGAAGCCGGTCAGCGCGACCAGCGCGTAGGAAGCCAGCAGGGATGCGGTCCGCACAAAGGCGCAATCTATTCCGCAGAAGGCAGCGGCGAGCGGATCGTCGCTGACGCTTCGCCAGATGCGGCCGGCCGCCGTCTTCTCCAGAGCGAACTGGCACAGGCCGATAATGATCGCCACGGCGGCGATCTCGATTGCCTGCAATTGCGTGAGCGTCACCGGCACGGTCGGGCCGAGCACATGGACCGGCGAAGACAATATCGGCGGAAGCCAATAGTCGCGGCTTTCGGCGGAAAGGCGCGACAGCTCCACGAGAAAGAGGGCGAAGCCCAGGCTGGCCACCAGCATGGAGGTGCGCGGTGCCTGCGCCAGCGGCTGGTAGATATAGCGCGCGACGACGACTGCCAGAAGCATACAGGCGGCCAGCGTCACGAGCGCGGCGAAGCTGAGAGCCACCGGCAGCGTCAGCCAAAGCACCGACCAGCCGAAACCTGTCGCCAGGATGAAGGACTGGCCGGAGAAGGCAAACACCGCGCCATAGGAAAGATCGGTGCGTCCCGTCAGTCCGTGGACGAGCACATAGGCATAGGCGAGCAGCGCGAAGAGCGCGCCCACATGCAGTCCGCTCGCCAGGAGCTGAAGGAAATAGCCCATGCCACTCGATCCGGTTTCATGAACTCTAACTTGTAAAACGCATTTGGCCAGTTATAATTTTTTCATGGCAATCGAATGGAACGAGCACCGCTTCAGCGGGGGCGCCCTGGCGCTCGATATGGTCAACACGGTGATCTATCGTGAGATGCCCGACCGCCGCCTGGATCGTTTTGCGGACCGGCGGGAAATCCCACGGTTCGCCGAAGCGGCCGCCCGGTTTCGTGCCGAAGAGCTTGGCGGCACAGCGCTGATCCCGCCCGGCGATGAGGCGGAGGCCGGCAAGCTCCTGTCATTGCGTGAGGCGATCAATGCGCTTTTTCGTGAGGCGGCAACAAAGGACGTGGTCGGGGCAGGCCGTCTCACCGCCTTTCTTTCGCATGGGGCGGCTCTCACGGATCGGCTTCCGCCCGACATGGCGCTCTCCCCAGGCGGGGCGTTACGGTCGGGACAAACCCTGCCGCTTGGTGTGGCGGCGTTCCTATCCGGCCTGCGGCTCATCCAGCCGGAGCGCCTGTCGCGCGTCCGCGTCTGTCCCAATTGTCATTGGCTCTATGTCGACAACAGCCGCAACCGCAGCCGTCGCTGGTGCGACATGACTGTGTGTGGAAACCGGGCTAAGGCCCGACGCCACTACGAACGCAAGCGGACCGGGATCGGAAAAGACCATGCGCCGCAGTGAGGACAGGAAAATGGCGGGATGGGCGGGCGCCCTCGTGCTGGCAGCGACGCTGATTGTCGGCTGCCGCGACATGCCGGCGGAAAATTATGTCGAAGTCAATGGCAGGCTCTTCGTCTTCAACTACCGCAACGCCGTCGCCACCTATCTCGTGACGCTGGCCAAGCTGCGGCCGCTGCCGGAGGGCGCTGAATTCGATGCCGCATTCGAGAACCCGGCCGGCGGTCCGCCGCTCTCCAAACGCCAGACGATCTGGCCGGCGCTCGACAAGATCACCGTCGAAAGCCCACCCGTCCAATGCATCGTCGCCGATCGGCCCTATCAGGTGACGATCCGCATCCTGGACGGGAACGGCGAAGAGCTGCAGCGGGTCGAGACGACACTCGTCTCCAATACCGACCAATCGGTGTTACCGGACCGGCCACTGGTGGTCGGTCCGTTCTATGATCCCAATCCGGAACTGGCGGGCCATCCCGATGGAAAGCTTCCGCAGGGAAACGACATTGCCTGCCCGGCGCGCTAGGTTCACGCGTCCCGGCAGCTGGCTTGGGTGGATCACACTTCCTGGATTGCCGAAAGCTTCCAGTCGGAGCCGTTCTGCCGCGTGAAGGTCCACAGTTCGGTCGTTTCGCTCGGCTGGTCATCCCCTTTCACGACGCTGCCACTGGCACGGTCGAGGAGCACGTCCCGCGATGCGTAGCGCATTGCCGCCGTGGCGTAATCGCGATCGCCCTCACGCCAGCTTTCGGCGATATCCGCCTGCAACAGCTTGACGTCGGAAACATCGTTCCTCACGCCGTTCTTGGCGTTCTCAGCCAGTTCCTCGGAGAAATAGGACACCATTTCCGGTGTCGCCAACCGACGCAGATCGCCATGGTCCTCCCGCCCGAAGGCATCCTGCACCTCTGCGAGCATGCGTTCGAACGTGTCGAGATCCCGCTGTGTCAGGCCGATCTCGTCGGCATTGCCGGGGCGGAGCGCGGCATCCGAATGACGCGAAAAGCCAAAGGATCCGGCGCCATTGGAATTGCGGGAAGGATTGCCGGGGAAATTATCAGCCGAAGCCTCGCGATGAGCGAAGCTGCCGGGACCGGAGGATTTTCCGGCCATCGCAGGGGCAGGCGAACGGGCTGATTGCGAGCGGAACATTCTGATGAGCAGCACGGCCACACCGCCGATCAGCAGCGCCTGGAGCAAGAAGCCGAGCATGCCGGCCATGCCGCCGAATCCGTGTCCGAGAAGAAGCCCTATAAGACCTCCCAGCATCAGCCCGCGCAGCATCGAGCCGCCGAATCCGTTCATGAAGCCGGGACGGGAAGCCGTCGCCGGCGTCTGGCGGGCTGCATTGCTTTGGCCGGTGTTCGGCGTCATCGACCGCTCAACGGGAGCGGCCGGTTGCGGTGCCGTCCGGGTCGGCGGCGCCGACTGGAACGTGCGGGCGCCCCGGCTGCCGAAGCTGCCGCCGCGGCGCGCTTCGGCATGGTCCACGGCGACCATGGAGAATGCCAGGATCAATCCTCCTAGGAGAGTTGCAAAGCGGGCCCGGGGCATCGTTGTCATGATCATTCCTTGTTCAAGTAAACGTGAGGCTCATATAGGGAGGAGCCGGGAGCGGGACAATAACGTCCGTGGCCGTCCTGAAGGGCAATGCGCCTCGACCGGCAAGAAACCGAAGCGGCAGTGCGCGTGACGACCCGGAGGACAGGCTTTGCCTGGGCTCCGGTTGCGGGCTCTTTGCCTCGGCGAAGCTGGACGGGTTGTGAGTTGCCGAATTTTACCGCCATCCGTCTTTTTCCTGCTTTTGCTGCCTCATCAGCTGCCCGATGCTACAAAATGTGCCGTCTTCCGGATGTTTCATAATCGTATATATGGATTGCCCTTGTTCAACACGAGGGCTCTCAATGACTAATGATAAACATCCA
The DNA here is from genome assembly GCF_014191375.1 of Mesorhizobium sp. RMAD-H1. Classification (GTDB taxonomy): domain Bacteria; phylum Pseudomonadota; class Alphaproteobacteria; order Rhizobiales; family Rhizobiaceae; genus Paramesorhizobium. Next base: position 130,154 of record NZ_JACHWN010000007.1, on the reverse strand, counting down.
GTTCTGGTTTTCGGCGCAACCGGGCGACAGGGAGGATCGGTTGCAAAAGCCTTACTGAAGGCGGGATGGCCTGTTCGCGCACTTGTACGTGATCCCGTAGGACCGGCTTCAATCGCGCTGCGAGATGCAGGGGCGGCTCCCGCAATTTCCATAAGTTCCTAGACTTGTTCGACATGGTTCTTGTGCTCGACATCGATGTCGAGACGTTGAACAGACGATTGGACGGGCGGCCAAATGAGCCGGGTTTCGCGCCGGACGAGCGTGCGGTGATTGTACGCTACCATAGGAACAACGAACACTTTCCCGCCGGGATTAGTATCGACACGACCGGAACGGTCCCGAGCGTCGTCGACGATATCCTTGCTCAACTGGGCTGACGCCTGGATAGTGTTGGGACGGCTTGGGAAGCACTGAACATTTTGGGAGAGACGTGAGCCGTCTGGAGCGGCTAATTGGCGGCGTCACAAATGATGTTTGGAGCGTGCGGTGGGTGGACGAGTTGCCGTCGCCCGTCTCGGCATGGGGGCGACCCTGATCTGGCTTGGGAGACGGGGCTTCTTCAGCAGCTTGACCAAAAGGCATGACAGTACCGGTGCCATCCCGATGATGAATGGGTCTGCTGTGATAGGTGGTCGCTCGGAAGCAGACAGTCCCCTTCCCCCCTTGAGACGTTCAAGATTTCTCATCGATGATCGGGCAGGAACCGACCCCGCTTCAGCCGTTCACCGGGCTGTTTGCAGCACCATGAACCGAACATAAAATACAGACAAAATGTGTCGCAGGTTTTTAGAATTTACGACAGTTCTAAGGAACACCGTGACCAACATAGAAATCAAACGATGCGCGCTTCTAGCTTCCATCCGTGCATGGGCCACCGTGCAGGATGATGTACGGGCGCTCGTGCAGACGGGTTCGCTTGTTCGACGCGATGGCCTCTCGGACGAATTTTCTGATCTCAATATCGAAATTGTGGTGCGTGATCCGGCTACGCTGATCGAGACCGACGCTTGGATACATGAGATTGGCAATCCTATCACGATCCTGCACCTTGACGCGGAGGACGGTCAGGAGTGGTCAACCCGGCTCGTGATTTACGAGGGCGGAATCACGGTCGATTTCACGCTTGCCGGGGTTCGGCGTTTGGAGAGCATGTTGGGTGCGGCCGGCCTCGATCCGCTCTACGAGCAGGGTTATAGGGTCCTTCTCGACAAGGATGAGATGGGGAAGACGTTGCCAGCCTCCGGCTTTGCGGTCCCCGTCCGGCCTTTTCCTTCGGAAGCGCGCTTTCACGAACGTGTCGAGGAATTCTGGTTCGAGGCCTTCCACGTCCCCCGCTATCTGGCTCGCGGCGAACTCTATCAGGTGAAGCAACGCGACTGGACTATGAAGGAGCTGCTTCTGGAGATGATGGAATGGCACGCGCTGGCCCGAAGCGGCGGGACGGCCGATGTCTGACACATCGGCAAGGGAATTCGCTCTTGGACGGACGGCGCGACGTGGACCGAGCTTCAGGAGACGTTCGGTCGCTTCGACATGCAGGATGCGCGCCGGGCACATGACGACCCGTAGTTGCTATAGCCGCGATAGCGACCACCACATGCGGGGCAGTCCGCTCTGCCGCTCGCTGTGCGATGGCCATTTACTGGTGCTGTGCATCTTGCCATGTGTTCATTGGTATCAGGTACCATCGCCGCGTCAAGCGCCAGTTCGCCGCTCGGTTGTGGCTCCTGATCTCCGATCCGATCGCTTAAGAGGTCGCTTAAGCCAAGTCTGTGGCGTTCTGCGCCGAGGGCGAGGCGAAGGCCTAGGCGCTGCTTCAGCAAGTTCGTGTAGTACACCGGATTGGCAGTGGATGACTTTCTGTCCCAGGTGGTCACTCCGGGCAGCGCCAACGACCGCAAACTGCGCGACCCTGCCGTCGTTAGTGAAACACCGGAGTTTATAGTTCGAATCTCTTTAAGACCATGCGAAATTCATTGCATTAACATGCGACGCCAAGCAGGGCAGTTCTCTGCATCGCGCGCCGGATTGGGCGTCGGCATGGACGTGGATAGGGCCGACCCTGCTCATCGGCCCGCATTCGCATGTGATCTGGCAGGCGATCACCAATCAGATATTCATCTTCCACAACTCGCCCGTGGTGCAAGGGTATACATTGATGCGTGCAAATTGTCTTTGACAAATAGACCAACCGAGGCTTACTGTCCCTAGTCCTTGGACAATGGACAGATAGATGAAAAGCCAGGATATCGTCGTCTTGCTGAAGCTTATCAGCTTGCAGGATCAGGAAATGGAAAAGGGTGCCGGTCGGCTCCGGGCTGAAGCTGTCGGAGGTGACCCGTACTCCGTCCGCAATCTAGAGGCCCTACTCGGAATCAGCAAATCCGAGATCGGCCTGTCAATCAACAGAAGCGTTGCGTCCGGCATAGCCCGGCGGGACAATGATCTTAACGAGCCCCGGCCCCGCCGGAAAAATCTCTTCGACTTCATCGTGCACGGGGTAAAATTCGTTTTTCCAGCTTCGCCAGGCTCAATGCAGCGTGGTTTACCGACGGCATTTGCAGCTCCGATGTTGCGAGACCTTCTGGTTAGCGCCGGCAGCTATAATTACGTGTGGCCTTATGCAGAAGGAAGGGAAATGGGTCAGTCCGTCGAACCACTTTTCAAGAGCGTTCCGGAAGCCGTTATGAAGGATGAGCATCTCTACGAATATCTTGCACTGGTGGACGCGATAAGGCTCGGAAACCAGCGTGAAGTCGGACTTGCCACTAAGCACCTCTCATTGAAGCTTTTGCACAGATGACGGCGATCCGTGCACAGTTGCTGGACATGCTCAAGGCGGTAGCGACCGCGCTCGGTGACGATTTGCGCGACCGGTTGGTTTTCGTAGGCGGATGCACGACGGCGCTCTTCATCACCGACCCGATTACGCTCGAAGACGTCAGGGCGACAGACGATATAGACCTCATTGTCGATCTCGCCGGGCATGCGGAATGGGCCGCCCTCCAGGACGACCTGCGACTTAAGGGCTTCATGGAGGCGGCCGACGAAGCTGTGATCTGCCGAATGCGGCTTGGGCCATTGAAGGTAGACTTCATGCCTGATGACGAAACGATCCTCGGTTTCAGCAATCGTTGGTATGCGGCCGGCATCGAGACCGCGGTTACCAGCACATTGGATACTGGCCTCGATATCAAGATTCTCACGCCCGTCATGTTCGTGGCAACCAAGCTCGAGGCTTTTGCCGGGCGCGGCCAGAACGACCTCTTCATGAGCCGAGATGCCGAAGACATCCTGCTGATCGTGGATGGGCGCCCCGATCTCGTAGAAGAGATCGCCGCGGCACCCGCAGAGGTCAGGGTGTTTATCGGCCAGGGTTTTCGAGATTTCCTCGGCCACCCGGATTTCGACGATTTCCTAGACGGCAACCTTCGACAGCAGGGACGCGCAGCCGTCGTCAAGAAACGCTTTGCCGCAATTAGCAAGCACGATGGTGACAATGCGGATTAGCATTCGATGGCAAAGCCAGGGCGGCAACAGGACCAAGGACAACCGGGATTGCGCGGGCATAGGGTTGGCTGGCGACTCCCTTCTGGCTGTCGTGGCTGACGGCCAGCTCGCCCAATGTCTGGTCCACAATATCGTCGACTGGTTTGCCAGCACGAGCGGGACTGTGGATGGGGGCAATCTATCCGGACAACTGCAGCACATCCACGGTTCATTGGCCGGGAAATTTGCGCGTTCCTCGGCAAGCTACATGATTGTTGTCGTGCAACCGCAGCACCCTTGCCTCGTCGGCTATGCGGGCGATTGCATCCTCGGCACGTTCGTCGATGGCGGAGCGATCAACTGGCTGACAGCGCCGGACACGCTCGCCAACGCTCTCGCGGACATCCCGTCGAACAGCTGGCGAAGGAGCGCTCGCGGCACTTACTGACGCGCAGCTTTCGGTCCCGCGAGTTCATGCCCCCTGCTTTCCGGAACTTCGATAACAAATTCGCTCGACTTCTTGTCGCTACCGACGGTTTTTGGGCCGAGTTACCCCCGAAGGTCAACTAGCTTTTCTTTCGGGAAGGGTCCCGCCTTCTATCGGTGAGCATGATGATCGAAGCGCCCTGGAGCTTGCATCGAGCGACCTTGCGGATACCGCGATGGAGCGAGTGGATGTCATAGGAGACATATACCTGCAACGCGGTGTTTGACCCAGCCGATTGGTCAGCGCTCTCAACATTCGACCCAGACATTAGTCTCCGCCCACCTAGTTTTAAGATAACAGATAAATTAACGCCTTAGACGAATCATTTAGGGGGCCGACGGTTCAGATCCGTTCAAGACCTGGCAGCCAGTCGCCGTCTCGGCCCCAATGCGGCCCTGATCGGCGATCGCGGTTCTCGTAATATGGCGCTCTGGCATCCTCATACGTCGTTGAGTGCGCCGAAATGGCAGTCGTCGCGCCGAGGTCGTTGGCGGGGGAACATCTGTTCGATTGAACTTACTCCCCTATGAGTCCATCGAAGACTTCGAGCATCGCCTCACTGATGGCCTTGCCAAGCGCCGCCGCGGTCTTCGCCAATGTTTCCTCATCCATGTCGCGAGCGGCCATCGCAAAGGCGGCGCCTTCTTCTGTCACGATTTCCTGCGCGCGCTGGATCGCCCACAGGGCGAAGTCGCTACGGTTGCTGATTTCCACGGTTTCCATGATTCCTTCCTGATTTGTTCGAGCGGATGGCTTATAGCGGATTTGCCGGACAGTGCAGCCCGGAGAGTCGTATCGAGAATGGCCCGGGATAGTCGAATGACGCAGCAGTTCGATTTGTTCATTTCGAGCGGAGCAGCATCTCCGAAGGTTACAGCGTCGGCGCTGAAGCGCCATTCCCCGACTGCGTTAAGCGAAAACGATACGGTGCGGCAGCTCCACAGGCGACCGGCCGGTATCGCGTTGGAACTGTCGCTTAATGGCGGGAAACATGCGCTGGCCACGATGTGTATCGAAGGCGGGGAGGGCAATTGCCATTGCCTTGGAAAGGGTCTGAGTCACAGAGCATACGGCAGTCTAAGAGGGATGGAGAGCGAAACTCATCTCGCGGATGCCTCCATCATCTCTACGCGGTGTTATAACAGGCCGGGTTCCCCCTCGTGGGCGATGCGCAACGAGCAACCCAGGTTAACGAGAAGCGAGCGCGCGAATTGGTCGAACTTGGCGCCTTCGTCGCGAATCCAGTCGGTGAAAAGGCGCACGGGCCGTCGGTTCGTATGGCGGTTTGGGCAGACAATCCAGTAGGCTGGAAACTCGACGACTTCGAACGTGGTGGACAAAGGAACCAGCGTTCCGCGTTCCAGATCCTCCTGGGCGAGGGTTGCAGAATCGAGCACCACGCCGGCACCATCGCGAGCAAGCTGGATCGCCATGGACGAGCGGTCGAAGCGAAGCGGGGCCTGTTCGGTCGGCGTGTCTATGCCATGAACCAGCAGCCAAACATCCCACTGATAGAGGGCCTTGACGGAATGAATGAGCCGCGCCTGTGAAAGCTGTAAAATGGGATTTTCGCTGAACGCATGTAGCTTGTCGCGATAGCTGGGGCTGCACATCGGCAGCACAAAATCATTGATGATGCATTCGGTGTGGAGCTTCTCCCAATTGCCGGATCCATAGCGGAGATCGAGGTCAACGACTTCGGTCTCGAAATTGGAGAACTCAGGCGTCGCATCCACCCGCACCCCCCACTCTGGATTGGCATCCAGGAAGCCCTTCAGACGTGGCGTCAGCCAGCGTACGGCAAAGCTTGGGCTCGATCTGATGTTCAGTTGCCGGCTATTGTGCTGGCGCAGAACCGCGGAACGTGCGCCGCGGATCATGCGGAAGGCCATTGTTGTTGTCTGGAACAACATTTCGCCATCGATTGTCAGGGCCAACCGACGGTCATTGCGCCGAAAAAGCCGCACGCCCCACTGTTCTTCCAACTGCTTCAACTGCTGGCTGACGGCTGCCGTGGAAACCCCCAATTCGGCCGCTGCCAGCGATACACGGCCAGTACGGGCGACCGCCTCGAAATAGGCAAGGGTATTGAGATTGGGGTTGATCGGCAAGTTGGCCTCCGCTGCGGAGCCTCGAACGATCGGTGCCAGAGGAACGAGCACGCGCGTCCTAGTCTATGCGGCCCGCGCGCCGCGTGTGTCAAGAGATGCCGTTCAGGCGGCGATAGGCGGCGACCACCTGGCTGTCGTCCGCCATACCGTTGCCGCTGGCGCTTTCCGCCAGGAACATCTCATGGGCGGCAGCCGCAAGCGGCAGCGACATCGAGGCGGAGTGCCCCAAAGCCAGTGCGATGGCGAGATCCTTGACGAAGATGTCGACGGCGCTGGTCACCGGCGGCTCCTTCATCAGCATGCGCGGACCGCGATCCTTCAGCATCCAGCTGGAGGCTGCGGAGCCGGAAACGATTTCGAGCAAGGTCGCCGTATCGACGCCGGCCTTTTCGCCCAGCGCCATGGCCTCGCCGGCCACAGCCAAGTGCACGCCGCAAAGAAGCTGATTGATGGCCTTGACGACTGCACCCTGGCCCTGCCTCGGCCCACAATGATAGATCTTGTCACCCATGACACGCAGGACCGGGACAACGGCATGGTAAGCGGCTTCCGGAGCGCCGACCATGATGGTGAGCGTGCCCGCCCTGGCGCCGACCACTCCGCCGGAGACCGGGCAATCGACGAGGACTTTGCCGGATCCCTCGATTTCGGCCGCAAGCTGCGTCACCTCCTCGGGCGGGCAGGTGGCCATGAGGCAGATATGCGCGCCGTCTGTCAGGGTGGCAAGCACGTCCGCCTGCAGCAGCACCGAGCGGGCCTGCTGCGCGTTGACCACCATCAGCACGAGAATGTCGGCGCCCGTGCAGGCATCCGCGAGCGTCGCCGCACGGCTCCCGCCGGCGGTCACCAGCACATCCATGGCTTCGGCGCGCATGTCGAAACCACGAACGTCATGACCCGCCCTTACGAGATTCCGGGCCATGGGCAGGCCCATGGAGCCCAGGCCGACGAATGCGATAGTCTTCTTCTGCGTCATGCTGTGCCTCAATAGATCGTCAATGCGGGAACATAGGACATCAGCACGAGAACGGTGAGCGCTACGGCGTAGAAGGGCCAGAGCTCCCGGACTACCGCACCGATCGGAACGCGGGCAATGACGGCACCGATGAACAGCGTGGTTCCGATCGGCGGAGTGAACAGGCCGATGGAGAGGTTGATGCAGATCATCACGCCGAGCTGGACCGGATCCATCCCGATCGAATGGCCGATCGCAACGAATGTGGGGCCGAGCAGCAGGATGGCGGCGGGAAGATCCAGGAACATACCGACGACCAGCATGATGAGGTTCATCATCAGGATGATCAGGAAGGCATTGACCAGTGTTTCCTGCGCCCATTGCGCGACGATGGTCGGCACGCGCTCGGTGATCAGTACATGACCGACGAGGCTCGATGCGGCGATGACGAGCATGACGACCCCGGTCGTGGTGACGGTGCCGACCAGGGCCTGGTAGATGCGTTGCCATGTCAGATCGCGGTAGATCGCCAAGCTGACCACCAGCGCGTAGAAAACAGCTATCACGCTGACCTCCGTCGGCGTCGCAATTCCGGCGCGTAGCAGCAGGACGATGAAAAACGGCATGGCAAGTGCCGGCAACGCCAGCAGCACGGATCTGCCAAAGGACGTCAGTTGCTTATCGACCGTCAGGCGAGGGAAGTTGCGAATTCTGCCCGAGAAGTAACAAACCAGCATCATGCCAAAGGCGAGCATCAGACCCGGCAGAACCGCAGCGGAAAACAGCTTGGCGATCGACGCATTGGAAACCGTCGAATACAGAATCAGCGGAATGGATGGCGGAATGAGACCCGCAATGGTCGAGGAGGATGCGGTGACGGCGGCAGTAAAGGCAGGGGGATAACCTTCCTTCTTCTGCCACGGGATCAGCATGGAGCCGAGCGCGGAGGCTTCCGCCACAGCCGAACCTGAGACACCGCCAAAGATGGTGGAGCCGACAACGGTCACCTGTCCCATGCCGCCATGGAAGCGGCCAACGAGCCTGGCTGCGAACTCCACGAGTTTCTGGCCGAGCGTTCCCGACATCATCAGCGAGCCGGACAGAATGAAGAACGGAATGGCCAGCAGCGGAAAGCTCTGGGTCGGCTGAAACAGCTTGACGACGGCGAGCACACCGGGCGTGCCGCCCTGCCACAGGATGGCGGCACCGGCCGCAATGATGAGCGCATAGCCCACAGGCATCGAGATCGCCAGCAGGACGGCGAAGATGCCGGTCATGACTGCAGTCATATCGTATGCTCCGGTTCGGGCTGAAGAAGGTTCTTCGGATCTTTGCTGAAGGCCACCCGCACAAGATTGGCCAGGGATGCAAGTGCAATGCCGCCGAAGCCGAACAGCAGCGAACTGTATGCCCATGCCTGGCCGAGGCCCGTCATTGGGAAAACCTGTGCCTTGGTGATCGAGATCACCTGAAGCGAGAGATAGGCGAGATAGGCGAAGGAGACCGCCACCAGCAGGTTGATTAGGATCAGCAGCTTGCGCAGCTTTTCGGTGGTCAGAAAGCCCTGGATCGCCTCCGCAGCGATATGCGAGCCACGATGCGCGCCGAGAACGATGCCGGCCATGATGAGCCAGGGAAACAGCAGGTTAGGCACCTCGTTCGGCCAGCCGAGACCTGAATGCGTCAGGTAGCGGATGATGACCTCAAGCATCAGGGCGAGAAAGATGGCGATGATGGAAACGATGGCGATAACCATCGCAATGCGATCCATCACGAAGCCGATCGCATTGGCAATGCGCAAGGCGAGGGGACCCGCCTCGGCATCCTCGGTGCGGATGTGATCCGTCATCGTCATTTGCCCGCCGCCGCCTTGGCTGCAGCGATAAGCTCATCGACCAGTTCAGGATATTGCGCGTGCCACTTGTCGTAGACCGGTTTGGTCGCGACGATGAAGGGGGCGGGGTCGACGTCGTTGATCTTGACACCAGTGGCCTGGATCTCGCCGCGCAGCTTTTCGGTCTGATCGCGCACCATCTGGCGGTTAAGCTCACCGGCTTCCTTGGCGGCATCGCGGATGATCTGCTGATCCTCGGGCGAAAGCGCATCAAAAACGATTTTCGATGCAAGGAACGGTGTCGCCTCGTATTTGTGGTTGGTCATGGAGATGTAGGGCTGAACTTCATGTAGCTTGGAAGAAAAGATGTTGATCAGCGGGTTTTCCTGGCCGTCGACCACACCCTGCTGGAGTGCGATGTAGAGCTCGGAGAAGGCCATCGGCGTCGGCGAGGCGCCGAGAGCCGTGAAGATGTCAACCGTCATCGGATCCGGCGGCGTGCGGATTTTCATGCCGGCAAGGTCTGCAGGCACGACGATCGGCTTTTTGGAGTTGGACGTCTCGCGGATGCCATTGTTCCACCAGGAGAGAACCACGAGACCCTGCTGCTCGGCTGCTGCGGCAATCTTATCGCCAACCGGGCCATCCATGACGGCCTCGGCCTGCGTGAGATCCTGGAACAGAAAAGGAAGACCGAGAAGCGCGATTTCCGGCACGATGGCCGAAGTGGTTCCTTGAGAATTGGCCGAAAAGGCGATCGTGCCAAGGCGCATGTTGGTGATGGTTTCCGCGTCGTCGCCGAACTGAGCACTTGCGCCAACCGAAACTTTCATGCGGCCACCGGACTTCTGCTCAACGAGCTCAGCGAATTTCTGCGATGCCACGTCCTTAGGATTGCCTGCTGCGGCATTGTGCGACAGCTGGAATTCCTGGGCTCCTGCATGGCTGGCGCAAAATGACATCACAGCCGCAGCAACGAACTGACGAATATTCATGGTTCTCCTCCCTGAGAGCATCATTCTGTTCCGGTTTGCGAGAAACCCCCCTGCGGCACGCGTGCGGCCGGCTGTCCGGCATGCCTGGGAAACTGATGAAACGGAAGCCCTCCCAAGCACTGCAGTGCATGCAGCGAGCGTCCTCCCCGCTCTACCTGTTGTGACCCTGTCTGATCTCTGCAACGGCGTCATCTAAGTTTTGCTTAACAATTCGTTCGATTTTCTTAATTGCCGATGGAGGCTGACTGGGTCCAGAACTTGCCGTGGAGGCGCCGTTTTGCGCCGCACTGCAAGGGAGGAAACATGGCCAGCCAAAATCCAGCGACAGAGCTGTCGAACATGAGTCTTGCGCGCCGGGCCTGGGAAATCCGTCGCAAGGCGGTCCGCATGGGCGAAGTTCAGGGCCAGGGTTATATCGGCCAGGCGCTCGGCATTGCCGATGTCCTCGCAGTCTCCTATTTCCACGCCTTGACCTATCGGCGGGAAAACCCGGAATGGGAAGGCCGCGATCGTTTCCTGCTGTCGATCGGTCACTACGCCATCGCGCTTTATGCAGCGTTGATCGAAGCCGGTATCCTGCCGGAGCAGGAACTCGAAACCTATGGCACCGACGACAGCCGTTTGCCGATGTCCGGCATGGCATCTTATACGCCAGGCATGGAGATCACCGGCGGTTCGCTTGGTCAAGGCCTTGGAATCGCGGTCGGAATGGGCCTCGGCCTAAAGGCGAAGAAAAACCCGGCCTTCGTCTACAACCTGATGTCAGATGGTGAGCTCGGCGAAGGTTCCACTTGGGAGGCGGCCATGTCGGCCGCCCATCACAAGCTCGATAATCTGATCTGCATCATCGATTTCAACGACCAGCAGGCCGATGGCAGGTCCACCCAGATGCTGTGCTCGGAGCCACTCGCAGAAAAATGGACCGCCTTCGGCTGGCACACGCAGCGCGTCGACGGCAACGACATGGCAGCCCTCGTGGCGGCCTTCGACGCGGCCCGTGCGGTCAAGGAGATCAAGCCCCGTGTAATCATCTGCGATACGCTGATGTGTAAGGGGGTACCCTTCCTCGAGACCCGCGAGATCACGCATTTCGTGCGGGTGGAGGCCGATGAATGGCAGAAGGCACTGGCCGTGCTGGATTCGAACAAGCCGGAGTGAGTGAGGAAAACATATGAGCATGAGCCGCACCTACGATCCGCACCGCAAGTGGCAGCCCCGGACCCCACCGAAGAGCGGTGAGGCTGTGCGCACCTCCGCCATGATCGCGTCGCTGGCGGCCGAAGGCTATGATACTGTGGCTGCCCCATTCGGTCATACACTTGTTGCCGAGGCAAAGCGCAATGACAGGATTGTTGGCCTGACGGCCGATCTGGCGAAATATACCGACCTTCATGTCTTCGCCGACGCTTTTCCGGAGCGCTTCTACCAGATGGGTATGGCCGAGCAGGTGATGATCTCGGCTGCGGCCGGCATGGCGCGCGAGGGCTTCATGCCCTTCGCGACTACTTACGCCGTTTTCGCCTCGCGCCGGGCGTATGACTTTATCGCCATGGCGATTGCCGAGGAAAACCTTCCCGTCAGGCTCGTCTGCGCGCTGCCGGGCCTGACCACCGGTTATGGTCCCAGCCATCAGGCGACGGAAGATCTGGCGATTTTCCGCGGGCTGCCGAACCTGACCATCATCGATCCGTGCGATGCCATCGACGTGGCGGAAGCCGTGCCTGCAATGGCAGCCCATGAGGGCCCTGTCTATATGCGCCTGTTGCGCGGAAAGGTACCTTCCGTCATCCGCAAGCATTGTCCGGATTATAAGTTCGAGATCGGCAGGGCGAAGCTTCTGCGCGACGGTACCGACGCTCTTGTCATTTCATCCGGCTTCATGACGATGCGGGCACTGGATGCGGCCGTGGAAATGGAAAAAGACGGCATTTCCGTCGCCGTTCTGCATTGCCCGACGATCAAGCCCCTCGATACCGCCACCGTTCTGGCGGAAGCGGGCAGGGGTGGACGCCTTGTCGTCACCGCCGAAAACCACACGCGTGTGGGTGGTCTGGGAGAGGCGGTCGCCACCACGTTGCTCGTCAATGGGATCACGCCGACCTTTCAGGTGATCGGCCTGCCGGACCAGTTCCTGGATGCCGGTGCATTGCCGAGCCTGCACGAACGCTACGGGATTTCCACCGCAGCGGTGATCCGCCAGATCCGCGGTTGGCTCTGAGATTTTTTCCAAACACATTCTCGCACCGCGTGATTGCGCTGGTGCGACCTGACCTAAGGGAGAAGAAACAATGGGTATAGCTCTGCTTGATGGCAGATTCGCCGTCATTACCGGTGCGGCATCCAAGCGCGGTCTCGGCAAGGCCACGGCCAAACTGTTTGCCGAACATGGCGCCACCGTCGCCATCCTCGACCTTGATGAGGCAGCCGCACAGGAGGCAGCCGCCGATCTCGGTTCACAGCACGTCGGCATGGCCTGCAATGTGACCGATCTGGAAACCACGCAAAAAGTCATGGCTGCGCTGATTGCGAAGTGGGGACAGATCGACATCCTCGTCAACAACGCCGGTATCACCCAGCCGCTGAAGATCATGGAAATCAGCCCGGAAAATTACGATGCCGTCCTCGACGTGAACCTGCGCGGCACGTTCTATTGTAGCCAGGCTGTCATTCCGCATATGCGTGAGCGCAAGCAAGGCAAGATCGTCAACCTGTCCTCGGTTTCTGCGCAGCGCGGCGGCGGCATCTTTGGCGGCCCTCACTATTCGGCCGCAAAGGCGGGTGTACTCGGTCTGACGAAAGCGATGGCCCGCGAACTGGCGCCGGTCAACGTGCGTGTGAACGCCATTTGCCCGGGCTTTATCGCGACCGACATCACAGGGGGCTTGCTGACGCCCGAAAAGCTCCAGGAAATCGAAGCCGGCATCCCGATGGGGCGCGCCGGTACCGCCGATGATGTTGCCGGTTGTGCCCTGTTTCTTGCGTCCGATCTGTCATCCTACGTCACCGGCTCCGAAGTCGATGTTAACGGCGGATCGCTGATTCATTGATTGAGCGGCGGCCCGTTTCAAAACGGGGCCGCCGCTTCAGCTCTCGGGAGGAATGCATGAAAATCGGGCTTGGTAGCTATGCCTTCCGCTGGTCGATCGGGATCAAGGACCTGCAGCCGGAAAGGCCCATGACGGCCATGGATGTGCTGGAGATCGCGCATGGGCACGGGCTTGGTGTTGTGCAGTACGCAGACAACTTGCCGCTGGACCGTTTGACGCCGCGCGAGCACCTCGCGTTGAAACAGCGCGCCGACAGCTATGGAATGGCGCTGGAGCTAGGCACCCAATCTTTCAATGCCGAGGAACTGGCGCGCTATATTCCGATCGGTGAGCGGATCGGCTCGAAAATCCTGCGTGTGGCTCTTGATGCCGAGGATGCCTTGATCCCCGTACGCGAGCTTGCCGCGCAAATTCGCGAACTCTTGCCGGACGGCAAGAAGGCCGGCCTGCGCTTCGCCATCGAGAACCACTTCAACTATCCGTCGCCTCGCATGGTGGCGTTGCTGGATGCGGTGGCCGATGACGCGCTCGGCGTTTGCCTGGATGTGGCCAACTCCATCTGCGCCGGCGAATGGCCGATGACCACGGTGAAGATGCTGGCACCCTATGCGATCAATCTGCATCTGAAAGATTATCAGATCATGCCGGATCCCTACGGCGTCGGCTTCCGCATCCATGGCACGCCGCTTGGCGAGGGCATGGCGGAGATCGAGAAAATTCTCGCCTGCCTGTCGCACTGCCCTGACGATATGAGCGTGATTTTGGAGCACTGGCTGCCGCAGATGGACAATATGGAGGCCACGTGCCGCCTGGAGCATGAATGGCTGGAGCGCACCGTGGCCGCAGCCAAACGGCTTGTTCCGGTAAATATTGCCGCTTGAGTGCCGCGCAGGCCATTCCGAAATCAATGCACAGCGGATGTCGCTGCGGCGGCAATGCCGCGCAAGCCCAAGGATGGCACCAGACCATGCCCATAAAGACCAAGAAACTCATCAACGCCCCCGAAAACATCATCCCTGAATTCATCGAAGGGCTTATTGGCGCCTATCCCGACATGCTCTGCGTGGAAGGAACCACGAGCCGTGCGGTTGTCGCGCGCCACGGCCCGCGTGAGGGCAAGGTCGGCATCGTCATCGGCGGCGGCTCCGGTCACGAGCCTGCCTTTGCCGGCTATGTGGGCCAGGGCCTGGCCGATGCCGCGGCCGTCGGCAATGTCTTTGCCTCACCCTCGCCAGAGCAGATTCTGGATGCTGGCCGCGCTGCAGATGGCGGCGCGGGTGTGGTGTTTCTCTATGGCAATTATACGGGTGACGTTCTCAATTTCACCATGGCCGCCGAGGAACTGGAGGCTGAAGGTACGCCGGTCCGTCATATAGCCGTAAGCGATGACGTGGCATCCGCTCCGCTCGCACGTCGAGGTGAACGTCGCGGCGTTGCCGGCGATTTCTTTGTCTTCAAATGCGCGGGCGCTGCCGCCGATCTCGGCGAGCCGCTGGAGCGCGTCGAGGAACTGGCGCGTCTTGCCAATGACAGATGCCGCTCCATGGGTGTGGCGTTAGGCGCCTGCTCCCTGCCACAGACAGGCACGCTGAATTTCGAACTCGGCGCCGAGGAGATGGAAATTGGCATGGGTATTCATGGCGAGCCGGGAATGCGTCGCGAGCGATTGGCGCCGGCTGATGCCGTTACGGATGTTCTAATGGAACCCATTCTGGAGGAACTGGAACTCGGCCGGGACGACCGCGTCGCCGTGCTGGTGAACGGGCTCGGCGCCACCACGCAGCTGGAACTCTTTCTGATCTTTCGCCGGGTCAAGCAGATCCTCGATGCCAAGGGCATCGACATCCATGCCAATTGGGTTGGCGAATATGCAACCTCGCTGGAAATGGCTGGCGCATCGGTGACGTTGCTCAAGCTCAACGATATGCTTGTGAGGCTTCTGGACCATCCCTGCCGCACGCCGGCACTGACGATCGGCGCGCCCCTTACGCCTCGGGCAGATGCGCGCCGCTTTAGCCGGCAAGTCCGTGCAAGGGAAGAGCTTGCGGCTGTAAATCGCGATATGCTCGATGCCGGCGGCCGCGTGACGCCGGCTGTCTTTCTTTTGATGATGCAGACGATATCGGTCGCCATCCACAAGGAAAAGGATTGGCTCTCGAAACTGGATGGCGTCATCGGCGATGGCGACCATGGCGTTACCATGGATATCGGCTGGACCGCGGTCGGGCAAGTTCTGGGTGGGCAACCGCAAGACGCTGTGATTGCGGAGATATGCGAAAGCATGGCGCAAGCTTTTCTCACGGCGGTCGGTGCGTCGTCAGGGCCGCTTTATGCAAGTGGGTTCCGTAGCGCCGCAGCCGCTGTCAGCGATCGCCTGAACCTCAACGGCACTGCATTGGCTGCCTGGATCAAGGGCATGAAAGACGGCATTCTGGCCCGTGGCGGGGCGCAGGCCGGCGACAAGACGATGATTGATGCCTGGATGCCTGCCGCCGAGGCTGCCGTAAAATCAGCCTTGTCGGGTGCCGATGAAGTGACGGTGTTGCAGGTTGCGCGCGACGCGGCCAAGGCCGGAATGGAATATACCGCCAAAATCGAAAGCCGGCGTGGCCGTTCCGCCAAGCTTGGCCTGCGCTCGATCGGCCATATAGACCCCGGGGCGGCATCGGCCTATCTTACTCTCCGGGCCATGCACGGGGCCTTAAGCAAAGAGCTGGGGCCCAACGCAAAAAGCTGAACCGCGAGTTACCTCCCAGGCTGTTCATGAGCGCGAGCCGATTTTTCTCTATTTCGACCGCAACTACGTCAACGTGCCGACACAGGTGGGAAGCTTTGGCGGATGACGCGCAGCCACGCCGCGGAAGACTGGAGCCGGGTCGCAGCACCCGGCTTTTCGTTGCGGCGGGGCGGCTCAGGCAGCCGCGTCGCCGAGATAGAGACGGTGGAGATGCGCGGGATCGCGCGCCAGCGCCTCGCAGCCGCCGTCATAGACCACCCGGCCGCGTCGGAGCACATAGGCCCGGTTGCCGATGGCGAGCGCCAACGCCGCAAACTGCTCGACCAGCACCACCGCCATGCCGCTGTCGGCAAGCTGCCGCACGGCGCGCATCAGGCGGCTGACGATGACGGGCGCGAGGCCGGAGGACATTTCGTCGATCATGATGACGCGCGGCCGGCTGACGATGGAGCGGGCGATGACGACCATCTGCTGTTCGCCGCCCGACAGCATGCCGGCTTTGACGGTGCGGCGCTGCATCAGTTCGGGGAAGAGGTCGTAAGCCTCTTTAAGTTCCGCATCGGGATGCAGCGCGACCTTGAGATTTTCTTCTGTCGTCATCTCGGGGAAGACGGTGCGGCCCTGCTCGACATGGCTGAGTCCTGCCTTGGCCCGGGCGCCCGGGCGCAGCTTCGTGAGCACGGCGTCGTCGAGCGCAATCGCGCCCGATCTGGCCGGAATGATGCCTGAGAGGCTTTCGAGCAGCGTCGTCTTGCCCGCGCCGTTCGAGCCGAGCAGCACGCTGATCTCGCCGCTCCGAGCCTCGAAATCGACGCCGCGGATGACCGGAATGCCGCCGCGATCGACATGAAGATCCTTGATCGAGAGCCTGGTCATTCAGCAGCCTCCTCGAATTCCACGCCCATATAGGCCTTCTGCACGACCGGCATTTCCAGCACGGCATGTGGGCTGCCCGTGGCGATCACGCGGCCGAAATCGAACACGGTGATGGCTGAACATGCCCGCCGCACCAGGTCCATATCGTGCTCGATCAGGAGCACCGCGCTGCCGAAGGCCTCGGGAATCGCCGCGATGCGTTCGCCGAGCTTGAGCGCCTCGTCATAGGAGACGCCGGCTGCCGGCTCGTCGAGCAGGATTACCGGCGGGCGCGCCGCGACCACGCCAGCGACGTCGAGCAGGCGGCGCGTGCCGGCATCGACCGAGGCGATCGGCGTATCCGGGCCGGGGCCGCCGATCCAGGCGAGCAGGCCTTCGAGTTCGCTCTCCCGGATCGGGCCGGCCGCAAGGCGGAGATATTCGCGAACGCCGAGCTCCGGCGCGATGCGGGTGGTCTGCCAGGTGCGGCGGATGCCGAGCCGGGCGCGGGCGGTGGCGGACAATCCTTCGAGCGGTCTGCCGTTCAGGAGGATCGAGCCCTCGTAGCGGTCCAGGAAACCGGCGATTGCATCGACCATGGTGGACTTGCCGGCGCCATTGGGGCCAACGAGGCCGACGACCTTGCCCGACGGCACGTCCAGATTGACCTTGTCGAGGGCGGCGACGGCGCCATAGCGGACGGTGAGGTCGCGAACTTCGAGCGCGATGCCCCGGCCGTAATCTGCCCTGGCAGGCAGCGCGCCGGATGCCGTCGCAGTCTCGATCCTGCGCTTCGGCCGGAGCTTGTGGCCGAGCCGCGCCCAGGTCTCCGCGATCGTCTCGCCGGTCGAAAGCGCCTGCACGGCGCCGAGCGCGAAGAAGACGTTGCCAACATCCTGCGGCAGGTTGAGGCGGCGGAGAAGCTCGGGGAAAAGCGTAATGAGAATGCCGCCGATGAGGGCGCCGAGCGTGAAATGCGCGCCGACCATGGTGGCGACGGCGAAGAGCGCGAGCGACTGCATCATCGAGAAATTGTCCGACACCAGCGTGCCGAGATAGCCCGCCAGCAGCCCGCCCGAAATGCCCGAGATAAAGGCGCTGATCGCGAAGGCGCTGAGCTTGGCGCGGGGGATGGAGATGCCGTATGCGGCCGCGGCGCGTTCGGAATGCCTGACCGCGAGCCATGAGGCGCCGAGCCGCGAGCGGCTGAGGAATTCGAGCGCGACCGCGATGATGCCGTAGACTAGCAGCACGAAGACGAAATAGCCCCGGTCGCTGTCGAACAGGCCGGGCCGCGCGACCTGCGTAAATGTGGTCTGGCCGGGGAAGGTGATGGTGGCGAGCACCGTGTCGAAGGCCGCGGCCAAGCCGAGCGTGACGATGGCGAGATTGATGCCGCGAAGCCTCAGCGCCGGCAGGCCGATGGCGACGCCAACAGGCACGGCCGCAAGCCCGCCGGCCAGCATCCAGACCATGAGGCCGCCCGGCGCATCGATGACGTTGAGCCAGCCTGTGACCCAGGCGCCGACGCCGGCAAACGACATCTGGCAGAGCGAAATCATGCCGGTGCGCCCGGTGACCAGTCCGAGGCTCTGGAGCGCGATGCCGACGATGAAGACGGCGGTGATCAGGAATACCCAGTATTTGGGCAGGAGCAGCAGCACCAGCGCGCCGACCGCGGCGAGCGACAGCGCGGTAACGGCGGCGGCGCGGAAACTAGCGTGCCTCATCCCAGCGGGCTCCTCTCTGCGACCACAGAAGCACGGCCAGGATGACGATGAAGGGTACCGTGCTGCGATACTTGCTCACGAAATCGACGGCGCTGACCGCGCCTTCCAGCACGCCGATCATGACACCGCCGGCCAGTGCTGCGCGGAAGCTGGTGAACGCGCCGATCAGCGCGGCGGCCAGCGCCGGGACGACAAGCAGGCTGAGCGAGGCAAAGTCCGGCGAGCGCAGCGGCGCGATGATCATCAGTGCGGAGGCGGTCACCGCGCCGGTCACCGCCCAGACGCCGAGTGCCAGCAGCCGCACGCGGATGCCGATAAGCTCGGCAGCCATCGGTCGCTGCGACAGCGCGCGGAGCTGCAGGCCGGTGCGGGTGCGGGCGAGAAACTGTTCGGTCAGCACGGTGAAGACGACGGCGAGGACGAGCGTCGTCACCGCCGCCCAGGTGACCTCCACGCCGGCCAGCCGAAACGCGGAGCCGGGGATCAGTTCGGGGAAATAGTGCGGATGCTGGCCGCCCGTCAGCCTGAGGCCGACCGCGATGATGCCCACCAGCAGCGCCGCCGTCACCGCCGCCTTGGTGGAAGCGATGGAATTGGCGAACCATGTGGTCATGACGAGGCCGATGGCGGCGCCGGCCAGCGCACCGGCGATTACCCCGAGGATGGATGCGAGCAGCAGCGGCATGCCGAGTTCGTAGAGCCCGACCATGGCGAATGTTCCTGCCGCGCCGATCGCCGCGCCGGTGAAGTTCACCACCGCGACGAGCCGGTAGGTGAAGATCGCGCAGACGCCGAGTATCGCATAGGCACCCCCTGCGGAGAGGCCGGCGACCGCGGCTGTGAAGAGAGAGTTCATTATGGTCTCCGGGTAATCGGCATGTCGGCGGGAGGGGTTGGGGAGGGGTCTTTTCCGATGTCACTCCGCCGGCAGCGTGAACCAGTCCTGCGTCTTCACCGTCCACTTGCCGCCGACCAGTTGCATGATCTTCGAGGCCTTCATCGGCGAGTGCTTTTCGGCGTCGCCGAAAACATAGGGGCTGCCTGCGATCGGGTATTTCAGCTCCTTGCCCTCCTTGAGCGCGGCGGTGACCGATTCACGCGTCACTTCGCCTTCGATGCCCGAGATCGTGTCGATCAGCACCCTGGCCGCCATGTAGCCGCCCTGCGAGAAGGCGGTCTTCGGCAGGCCCGCTTTGTCCATCGTCGCGATCCAATCCTTGTTCGCCTCGCTGTCCTGCTCGGTATAGGGCTCCCATTCCGTGCCGATATAGATCGGCTGCTTTGAGTCCGCGAGCGCCTTGGCGACGCCTTCGGTGTACCCCGGCGCGAGGAACAGCCAGTTGATGCCGGAGACCTTCTGCGCGTCGGCGGTCTTGACCCATTGCACGACGCCCGGTTCGACCTGGTTGGTCAGCACCGCGTCGCAGCCGGCGTCGCGCGCCTTGATGACATAGGGCGTCAGGTCGCCCTGCAGCGGCAGCGTCATGTCAACGAGCGTGATCTTCTTGCCGCTCATCCTTTCCCAGTCGGCCACCGCCGCCGCATAGGCCTCCTGCGTGCCGCCGATGATGGCGAAGAAGGCGCAGGCCTTCTGCGAGCCGAGATTCCTGGTGGCGTAGTCCAGCATGACCGTGGTCAGCGTATAGGGGCCGACATTGACCGGCGCGACGCTCGGCGCATTGAAGCAGAGCGGATCGACGCCGACGCCCTGGACGGAGAGCACGTCGTTGCGGGCATAGGTGCCGGCATTGACTGCGCAATCGAGCAGCGAGGCGCCGCCGCCGAGAACGACGACCTCCTTGTTGTCGATCAGGTCACGCGCCGCCTGGGCCGCGACCTGCGGGTCGGCCTTGTCGTCGGCGATCGAATATTCGATCTTGCAACCGTTGATGCCGCCGGCCTCGTTGAGCTGGTCGAACACGGCCTTGGCCGCCTTCGGGGCGTCGGAGAAATCGACGATGCCGGTTACGGTGGAGACGGCGCCGATCTGGATCGGCCCGTTCTCGCAGGTCGGCGCCGCCGAGGCGAGGCCGGCGGAAAGCGCCAGCGCTGCGGTGCCCGCAAGCGCCGTGCTGGTTGTCTTGTGGATCTGCATTTCGTTCCCTTTCTTGTTTAGCCGCGCGTTCCTCGCGCGCGGCGCTCCCCGGGCTCATGCCTGATGAACGGCACGGCCCTCGAAAAAGGTCATGATCACTTTCGTGTCGGCGATTCGGTCGGCCGGGACGTCGAAGACATTCTGGTCGAGCACGATGATGTCGGCGGATTTTCCCGGCTCGATCGAGCCGGTAATCGCGTCGATGCCCATGGCGATGGCGGAATTGAGCGTATAGATGCGGATGGCGCTGGCGAGGTCGATCGCCTGCTCGGGCCAGAGCGAAACGCCCGGGAAGGCGCCGGACGGGTTCTGGCGCGTCACCATGCCCTCGATGCCATGCCAGGGGTCGGGCACCGGGATGACCGGCCAATCCGAGCCGCCGGCGAGCAGCGCGCCGGATTTCTGGAGTTCCGCGATCGGCCAGAAGCGGGTGGCGCGCTCCTCGCCCATGACCGCCTTGTGGCCTTCGAGGAAGGTTGTCGGATACCAGATCATCGGGCAGAGATCGCCGACGACGTTCAGTTCGGCGAAGCGCCCGATGTCCTTGGGACGGATGTAGCTCGCATGCGCGATATGGTGGCGGATGGTGGTGGGGCCGCGGAAATGCCGTACGGCCTCGACGGCATCGAGCATCTGCGTCACCGCGCGGTCGCCGGCGCAATGGACCTTGAGGCCCATGCCAAGCCGCTCGGACTTGTCCACCATCCGGACCATCTCAGGCAGGTCCACCAGCAGGTCGCCGCGATGGCCGTGCGGATGAGCGGGATCGGCGACATAGGCGTCGTGGAAGGCCGCGGTCTGGGCGCCCGGCACGCCGTCGAGGAAGATCTTGGTGAAATCCGGCCGGACATGGGCGGTGCGGTAGTCGTTCCGCACCGCGAGCAGTTCGTCGCCCGTCGTGCCGAACAGGAAGCTCGGCTGGATGAGCGGCAGCGAGGCAACGGCCCAGGCCGAGAGTTCGCCTGCGCGGTCGAGCGCGGCGAGCGCTTCGAGGATCGGCAATGTCGTCGCCGCGTCCTGGAAGGAGGTGACGCCGAGCCCGTTGGCGATCTTGACGGCGCGCTTCACCGCGGCGCGCGCCATTTCGGGGCTGAAGTCTTTGGAGGCGGCGAGTTCGACGATGCCCGAGGCGGATTCGACCAGCACGCCGCTCAGCCGGCCGGTCGCGGGGTCGCGGAGAAATGCGCCCTGCGGCGGATCGGGCTGGTTGCCAAAGATGCCGGCCAGCCGCATCGCCTCGCTGTTGGCCCAGCGGTTGTGCATGGTCTCGTCGCGCAGGAAGACAGGGTGGCCGAGGCTAGCGTCGTCAAGCCTGGCGAGGGACTCTGCGCTGTTGAGCACTGCCATCATGTCGGCACCCCACTGGTTGCCGACGATCCACTGGCCGGGCGCGGCCTTCTCGGCATAGGCGCGGACATGGCCGCATATCTCGTCGAGAGTGGAGGACGGCGGGAATTGCAGTTCGTAGAGCGCCGACTGGCCGGCCATCAGGATGTGATTATGGACGTCGACGAAGCCGGGCATCGCCATGCGGCCGCCGAGGTCCTCGATTTCGGTTTCCGGTTCCCGAAGCGCGCCGATTTGGGCGGCGCTGCCGGCGGCGATAATTCGCCCGCCCGTGATCGCCACCGCCTCGACCCACATGTCCTTGCCGCCGACCGTGTAAATGCGTCCGTTGGTCAGGATCAGGTCGGGACTGTGGCGTGAAACTGTCATGTCGGGGCATCCTCCTCACGGTTCAATATGTGAACCACCCTTTCAATTATCAGATTGCAGCGGGAGCCCGGCACTGTCAATATATTTCACACGTTAAATATTATGCGGACGGGTGAAGGGAGGATCGATATGCGCTTCAAGGACAGGACGGCAGTGATCACCGGCGGCGGAACGGGCATCGGCGCGGCGGCGGCGCGCAGGCTCGCCAGCGAGGGGACCAACCTCGCGCTTATCGGCCGCCGGCGCGAACCGCTCGAAACCGTGGCCGCGGAAACAGGTGCGGCGATCTTCCAGGCCGACGCCCCGGACCGTTCCGGCATGTCGGCGGCGGTCGGCGGGATAGTGGAGCGCTTCGGCGGCATCGACGTGCTGGTGGCACTGCGGGCGGCCATGACGTCGGTTCGACGATCGAGATGTCCGACGAGACCTGGGCGCTTGCGGCACGGCTCAATCTCGACACGGCGTTCGTCAGCGCGCGGGCCTGTCTGCCGTCACTGATCGAGCGCAGGGGCGCGATCGTGATGGTATCGTCGATCGCCGGCCTGTTCGCGGGGCCGGATGCGGCGGGCTACGTGACCATGAAACATGCGCTGACCGGTCTCGCCAAGTCGCTGGCGCGCGACTACGGCCGAAACGGCGTGCGAACGAACACCGTCTGCGCCGGTTGGGTGAGGACGCCGATGGCGGACGAGGAGATGCGGATGATTATCGAGAAGCATGGCCTCGCCTCGCGGGACGAAGCCTATGCGCTGGTGACGAAGGACGTGCCGCTCGGCCGCGCCTCCTGCCCGAGGACGTCGCCAATGCCGTCGCCTTCCTCGCATCGCACGAGGCGTCGATGATCAACGGCGCGATCCTGACCATCGACGGCGGCGCCGGCACCGTGGACCTGCCGACGTTGGCTATTGCGGAATAAAAGACCCGGAGGCCATGCAGCCTCCGCAATATGATCGCCGATCAGAGCTGAATCCAGGCCGTCTTAAGGTCCACATACTTGTCGAGCGCATGCAGGGACCTATCGTGGCCGTTGCCGGACTGCTTGACGCCGCCGAGCGGCACGGTGTTGTCGGCGCCGCCATAGGTGTTGACATGGACGACGCCGGCCCGGATGCCGTGCACCTTGTGGTGGGCGCGTGACAGGTTCGAGGTCAGACGGCGAGGCGAGGCCGTATTCGGTGGCGTTGGCGATGGCGAGCGCGTCTTCCTCCGTATCGAAGGGAATGATCGACAGGATCGGGCCGAACACCTCTTCCTTCGCGAGCGTCATGTCAGACGTCACGTCGAAGACGGTGGGCTGCATGTAGAAGCCGTCGGTTTCCTGCAGTATCTGCCTGCCGCCGACGCGCAGCGTTGCGCCTTCGGAAATCGCCCTGGAGGAAGAGGATGTGGAGCCACTTCATATGGTGTTACAATGAGGCCTAAGCGCAATGATCAGGCAGACGTCCGCTGAAGGTGGGGCTGCTGTATGCCAAGCAGCAAGAATGGCCTCTTCTGAGGCAGCGTGACCGACCCACGTCGACTTTCTCGTTTCGGTCTGTCGAGCCATCTGTTTGTGTGCAGCGGTATGTACAACAGAATCTCGATGGGGGGTCGCCCTACCGCGCGACAACTCACGGGCATAGTTGGCGGCTGCGGCAGAAATGGCCGCTATTGGTATCGCAAAGTTTTCCTGAATGACTGGGTTGAGGGCGCGAAGCGGCCGAACAGTATATCGCTAACCGGTGCCGAAGCGGACGAGCTGAAAAGCGTCCACAGCCTTGGGCTCGGCGGAGGGCGAGGGCTCGGGCTTTGATCCATGGCGATAATTGACGCTCAGGCATCCTGATGGTCATGGCGCGGCTCGGTTTTCACCGCCGCGCAGTCGATCCCATCAAGGCGTGCAGCGCAGATTGCGGCGGCGGTTTCTTGCAGAACCCTCACACGCCCGACCAGCCAGGCCAGTTCTTCGTCAGTGATTTCGTAGCGGTGCAAATAGCGGGCCTCGACATAGGCCCTGTCGAGGCGGGCAAAGCACTGCTCGGCAAAGCGGTTGTCGCGGGGCCAGACCGCGATCAGCCGGGGCGCGACCCGCTCCGCATGCGTGCGCAGCCAGGCCAGCCGGTGGGATTTCGGGCTATGGAGCGTCAGGACACGCAGGGTGCCATGATAGAGCCGTTCGACGGTCTGATGCAGGTCAAAGGCTGCTTCCCTGTTGTAGCCACGTCCCATGGCCTCCTTCGCCAGTTCGAAGCGATGCGTGGCGCTCGGGAACCAGTAGTCGAAATGCCGGCGCATCTCAGCCCTGGCGACCTCCAAATCCAGCGGCCTGGGTTTGACGAAGGGAAAGCCCGGCGTGTCATGGAGGATAAGGCCGTCGCGGGCGACGTCCACGAAGAAGGGCCGGCCCTGCACGAGCTGGTTGTTCAAGTCCATGATGGAGTGAACGATGAAGTTGACCGGCATTGCCAGACTTTTGGTGACCGCCAGTTCCCGCTGCAAGCGATCCGTGGCCCGGTCCCAGAAACGTGGATCGGCGAAGGTTTTGGTACTGACGACCACAAGCAGGTTATATTCGCAGCGACCATCGCCCTGCCACGCTTCGACTCGATAACCGTGTACACAGGAGCCAAAGAGAACCAGTTTCAGGATACGGCCGTCCTTCTCCTTGTCTGCGAGCCTGCCCTTTTGTGCCTCCTCGAATTCATCGAAGAGGATCCGTGCGATCCTTTCCAGTTCACGGCGCCTGTGCTCGGGAAGATCGCCGAGACGTTCAGGCAGCGTCACAGACACGGCAGCCTCCGGTGAAGCGTATGGAGGAGGGCCGTCGTCTGGTTCTCCGAGCGGGCTTTTCATGATGCGCCCCCATTGTCTGCGGGGAGGCCCTCGACGTCGCTGCCGGGCATGAAGAGGCCCGGCTGCAGGGCCTGCCCGATGCGCATGAGATCGGCCAGTGCCGAACGCACCTGCGGCCAGGGGAAATCCGGGCCCGCCTCGAAATATTCGCCCTTGCGCAGGACCGCATCGAGCTTGCCCGCCACGCCGGCAAGCGTCGTGGCCGGTGTGGCCATCAGGGCGTCGGCCAACTTCATTTCGGTGCGGTCAGCTCGTATCTCGGCTTTCTCGGCACGACTATATCCCAAGGCGTCATCCAGACGATCCCAGGCTTCCTGCCGTTCCCGGAAGGCTGCTATTGCTTGCGCCCTCACGGCCTGATGCCCGGATGCATCGCCGCATATCCGGTCTATGTCTTCCAGACTGAAAGCACGGACCGGCTTCATTTCTCCGGGCAATGTGATTTCCACTTCCGGAAATCCGACAGCGGCGACCATCCTGCGTTCAAGGTCCAGCTGCATTTTCCATAGGTGCTGCGTTTCATCATAGGCTGCCAGCCATTGCCGCCAAAGGTCCAGCGCGGGATCAGAGGCGGCGCTGCCAGCCAGCGGCTCGGTGGCGCCTGCGCCAGTTTCAAACGGCCATGTCACTGTCGCTGCCATCGTACCCGTCAGCAACATCCTGCGCGTGACGGAAGGCAAAGTCGTGGTAATCTCCGAATCAGCCATTGATCCGAGCTCCTATCAGCTTGGGTTGTGGTCAGGCTGCTAATGATGGTCGCAACATCGTTGGCAGCCGCTCTTTCAGGCGAACAAAATCGTACCACAGATACGATAATGCAAGCCGGTTTATGGATCAACAGAAATCGTATCAGTGTTACGAAATGAATTCTATTCAGTGCCGAATGGCGCGGGCCGCACTTGGTTGGGGAACTCGGGACTTAGCTCGAAATGCTAATGTTTCTCCCGACACCGTTGCGCGTTTCGAACGTGGCGAGGAGTTAAAAAGCACGACAGTTGCGGCTCTGCGCACAGCGTTCGAAGCTGGAGGCGTCGAGTTCATCCCGGAGAACGGGGGCGGTCCGGGCGTGCGACTGGCGAAGAAAATCACGCGTTGATGATAAGGACCTACGGCATCGGCCTTGCGCGAGACCGGGGACCTGGATTTTAGAACTTTCCTTTTTGCTGCCGTTTGTACGCAACAGTATGATGCCCGCTAAATATCTCTTGCCAAACGATAAATCGCTATTCTTCCTGTCTGAGGGGCCGTCAGAAACGACCAGCAGCAGGCAGTGCCGCAATGCCAGCGCCAGACCGTATCATTCGCTTGAACACCGTGCTTTCCCGCACGGGCCTGTCCCGCTCGACCATCTACCGCAAGATCGCCGAGGGCACGTTTCCTGCCCAACTGAAGATCAGCATCAACGGTGCGGGATGGAAGGAATCCGACATTAACCGATGGGTTGACAACCCAGTCGCGTGGCGGGCTGA
This sequence comes from Mesorhizobium sp. RMAD-H1, assembly GCF_014191375.1. Classification (GTDB taxonomy): domain Bacteria; phylum Pseudomonadota; class Alphaproteobacteria; order Rhizobiales; family Rhizobiaceae; genus Paramesorhizobium. The sequence goes on along the minus strand of NZ_JACHWN010000007.1, from coordinate 103,802 downwards.
CAACGACAACGAGAGAAGCCGCTGAACGCGAGCCGTGTCGATCATGCCCTGCCGAAGCGAGGGAAAGCCTTGTCTGCTTCGGGAAAGTATGTCGGAACGAAGCCGGCCCCTCAAGGACAAGCCGCTGCGCGGTGGCTGAGCCATCCTTGACCGCCCGCCTTCGCCCCGACATTTCGCAGGGAAGCCGAATAAGGCGGGAGTGGGAGCGCAGCGCTCTACTTCCGACGAAGGGAAGGGCGGCGGAAACGTCGCGATAATGAAGAAAACAGTTTGCGGAATGTACCGTAAGGTGGTACACTGTGACAGTGTTGGAGGCAGGGAATGATCGCAGGGTTTCGGGATGAATGGCTGCGGGCGTTTTTCGTGGATGATGTTCATTCCCGCAATATCCCGGCCGATCTCGAAAGCCGTTTGTTCCGCAAGCTCCAGATGATCGACGACGCGGCGACCGATCAGGACTTGCGTGTGCCGCCGAGCAATCATTTCGAGAAGCTGAAAGGCAATCTCGAAGGTTTCCATTCCATCCGCGTGAACAAGCAATGGCGGCTGGTGTTCCGATGGGATGGAAACAAGGGCGAAGCGTCTGGCCTTTATCTGGACGACCACAGCTATCGATGAGGTGACAGGAATGCTTATGACCGCACGTAAGCCGGCGACAGTCGGGGAAATCCTGGTGGAGGAGTTCATGCAGCCTTTGGGATTGACGCAATCGGCGTTGTCCGAGGCGATGGGCGTTCCGCGCAAGCATGTGAACGAGCTTTGCAATGACCGGCGAACCGTCACGGCCCCGACCGCGCTCATACTGGCGCGCGTGTTCGGCAATAGCCCCGATTTCTGGCTGAACGTGCAGCGCCGCACCGATTTGTGGAAAGCGATGCACTCACCGCGTGAGCGTGAGCGAATCGAACGGGCCAGACCACTGGCTTCGGCCGCTTGAAGGCGGATTGCGATTTACGTCGAAACCGCAACGCGCAAGTATTTACCGCCGACAGCTCTACACACGATTTTTGGCCGCCCCCAGTCGCTGCGGAAGGCGGGCTGCGGTGTAGCCGAAGCTATCTCATCATCGCCGCGACATTGCCGCCATCGACTGTTATCACCGCGCCAGTCGAGGCTCGCGCCTGTACGAGATGCAGAACCGCTTCAGCCACGTCGTCCGTTGTCACTTCGCGTTTCAGGAGGTTGCCGCGCATATAGACATCAGGCGTCACCCCGCGTGCGCGTGCCCGTTCCTCAACCATGTCATCGGTCATCAGCCCTGTCCGTATCCGGTCGGGGTTGACCGCATTCACGGTGATGCCGTCACCGGCATGCTCCAGCGAATACTGGCGCATCAAGGCCAGAAGCGCCGCCTTCGAGGTGCCGTAAGGGCCGAAATCGGGGCCGGGGTTGACCGCCTGCTTGCTCACGTTGAACACGATCGAGCCGCCCGTTCCCTGTTTTTGCATCACCTTCACCACAGCCCGCGCGATATAGTGATGGCTCCAGAAATTCAAATCGAATGCAGCCCTGAACACAGGATCGTCGACCGCCGTCAAGGTCCCCTGAAATGCCGCGCCGGCATTGGAGACCAGGATATCGATGCCGCCAAAGTGCCTCACGATCTCGGCGATGGCGCGCTCAGTGGCGGATGGATCCGTCAGATCGCAGGTGACGGCGAAACCGCCCAGACGCTTTGCTTCCGCTGCGACCCGTTCCGCATCGATGTCGATAAGGGCCAGTTCCGCTCCCTGGCTTTTCATTTGCTCTGCAATCGCGAGGCCAAGGCCGCCCGCCCCGCCGGTCACCACCGCGATTTGCCGGGTGAGCGGCTTTTCCGTCTGCTTGGCCAGCTTGGTCTGTTCCAGAGACCAGTATTCGATGTCGAAAAGATCTTCCTCGGACAGGGCTTCGAACCGGTCTATGCCTTCCGCACCGCAAATGACCTCGATCGTGGCTTCGGCGACATCGGCGCAAATGCGGGCCGATTGTTGCGTCGCTCCTGCCGCGAAAATCCCCACGCCTTCTACATAAAAGACCCGGGGCATCGGATCGAGCATTTTCTTTATACCGCCGACTCGCGCATTGTTGCGCTCGAAATAGGCTTTGTATTCAGCGGCATAAGTCGCCACGGCCTCTCTTACGTCTTTCGTCCACCGATCGAGGCTGCCAATTTCCGGCCTGGGCAGGGCAACGCCATAGCGCTTGATATGGATGACGTGTTCCGGCGTTGCGTTGCCGCGACGCACGAGGTCCGCAACGTTGGGCGCGCCGCAGAAGTCGAGTATATCGTCGTTCACGCGATGCTCCAGGATGAAGCGGCGCGGACGCCCTTCCCGCAGCCCAGCCATGGCAATCGCACCGCGCAATATCGGCGCGATATCGCTGATCGACGCGGAGGGGGCCGGAGAGGGGACGGCGCTGGCATTTCCGAAAGGATGCGGCTTGCCCCGGCTGATCCGCTTCTCCGCCCGATCGATTGCGGCGATCATGTTTTCATAAGCCTCGCGCGGGTCCTCCGACCAGGTGAAGATACCGTGCTTCAGCAGGATCATGCCGGGAGCGTCCGGACGGGCCGAGAAAGCCTCAAGACAGGCTTTGGAGAGATCGAAACCGGGCATGACATAGGGAACGACGATCATCTCCGGAAAGGTTTCCCGGATAATCTCTTCTCCACCTGGTTGGTTGGTGAGGGCCACGATGGCATTGGCATGGGTATGATCCACATGCTTGAACGGCAGGATGGCGTGAAGAATGGCTTCGACGGAAGGGTTGGGTGCAGCCGGATTTAGCAGCAACCGTCGCTGCAGCATCACCATGTCGTCGTCTGAAAGCCTCTCGTAATTGACCATCGCCTTCAGGGGAGCAAGACGCAAGGCAGGTAAGCCTGCTGGCTCGATCTTGCCCATGTCCCAGCCGCTGCCCTTGACGCAGAGCACGGGAACCTCGCTCCCATCATGATCGGTCAAGACCGTCTTGACCGACGTATTGCCGCCGCCATGCAGAACGAGCTTCGGCTCGGAGCCCAACAGCCGCGTCGTATAGGTACGGATAGCCACATCGCGGTTGATGCCGGCTTTTTCATACCCGCCGACAATCGTGTCGAAATCCACCTGTGACCATTTTGAATTCATCTGCCGCTCCCTCAGTTGACCGCCCGCGCATCAAAATGCGCGCGCAAGGACGCAATCCGGGAAAACTCGGGTTTTCCACGGTGCAACAAAGGCTTATGAAGATTTCTCTTCCCTTTTGTACAATTGACATGACTAATTGACATTAGTCAACACGATTGATTGGCGAATTGATCGAGAGGCATTTCTGTGCAACTCAGGAAGGTGAGAGACAGTAGGAAACAAGCATGACACCGGGCGATCCAACACCGTCTGCGCACGCCATCCCCGCCGAGTTCGATGATGCTGTGATTTGGGCGGCGTGGCTTTATTACGAAAATCAGCTGACCCAGAATGAAATCGCCCAGATGATCGGGGTTTCGCGCGCAACCATCGTCAATTACCTGCAGGAAGCCCGGCAGAGAGGTGTGGTCCGGATCCTGATGAATCCGGAAATCGTCGCGCGCACCAATATTGCCCGGAAGCTCGCGGCGCGATTCGGGCTCGCCGAAGCGCTTGTCATTCCGACCGAAAAATCCGTTACGCCGGAAGCGCGTCTGAAAGCGCTGGGCGCGGGCGGAGCCCGGCTGATGGAACGGATGATCAAACCCGGCGAAACGATATGCGTGTCATGGGGCCGCACGGTGCTCGCCATCGCCGATGCCATCTCGCTGCCCCAGCCGCTGGAGGGGCTGACAGTGGTTCAGGTTACCGGCTCGTCGATCGGCAAACGCGAATTCTCCGCCGAACTGTGCACATCCATCATGGCCCGCAACATGGGCGCGACGAGCATCAACATGCTGGCGCCGGCCGTGCTCAGCACCGCCGCCCTTCGCGATGCACTGATGGGCGAGCCGGTGCTCAAGCGCCAATTCGAGTTGATCGCCCGGGCCAACATGATCGTGTTCGGCGTCGGCGGCCTTGCTGCGGAAAGTACGATGCGTATTGCGGATGTCGCCACCAACGAGGAAATCGACGCCTACGCAGCCGAGGGAGCGGCGGCGGTCCTGATTTGCCGGTTCCTTGACCGTGAGGGCAGCCAGATCGTCCGCGAACTTGACCGCCGCGTCATCGGCATCGAGCTGGATGAACTGCGCCGCGTTCCAAACCGGCTTTGCGTTGCCGGTGGCGCACACAAAGTCGAAGCGATCCGCGCGGTTCTTGCCGGCGGTTATGCCACGCATCTGGTCACCGACATGGATGCCGCCGAAGCGTTGCTCGCCGGTTGAGGAGCGGGCTCAGCGCCCGCCCTGTTTCTTTATTGTATGACAGGCGCGCTGTTCATGAATGCGAGCGTATCCTCGAACGAACGGATGCCTGCATCGGAACCCAGCCCCGTTGCGACCAGGGCGGCGGAGGCCTGAGCGAAATTCAGGGCAGTCTTCAGGTCCATCTTGCGGTGTAATGCCGTAATGAAGCCCGCGTCGAAGGCATCGCCGCATCCCGTCGTATCAACGACTTCGATCTGGAACGCGGGCTGGCGCACGACTTCGCCGGACGCGTCCATGAAACAGACGCCGTTACCGCCGAGCGTGAACACGCAATGTTTTACGCCACGCTCGAGAAAGAACTTTCCCGCGCCTTCCACGCTGGTCGCGCCGGAAATCTGTTTCGCCTCCTCGATCGAAGGCATGAAATAGTCGATATGGGGGAAAAGCGGAGCGATGAGATCGAGCGTCCCATCATTCGCGCCGAGCAGGTCGAATGTCGTCGTCCTCCCGCGGGCTTTCGCCTCAGCGAGCAGCTTCCGGCTTGGCTCGCCGTCCAGCCTGGCCAGAAGCCCCGTGCCGCCGAGATGGATGATCGCGGGTGCCAGGACGGCATCGAGAGCGCTGTCGGCGATCTCGAAATGATCGGATGCGCCGCGCGCGTGCAATGCCGGCCGGTCGCCATTGCGGCGGATATTCAGGATCGTCGATGATGTCGGTACGCCCTTCAGCCGCTGCATCTGCGCCGTATCGACGCCGAAACGCTGAAGCGTCGCTATGACGAAATCCGCCTTCTCGTCGTCGCCGACTGCGCCGACAGCAAGACAGTTGAGGCCGAGCTTGGCCAGGTCCACCACAGTGCCGCCAGCCGTGCCCGCGACGGTCAGGCGGATTTCGTCGATGAACTCGACATTGCCGCCCGGTGGAATGGCATCGACGGGCCTGCCGAGCACATCCAGAATATAAAGCCCGACGACCGACACATCATGTGACATGAAGAACCTCCCGAAAATGGTATGAAATCGCGCCTCCCAGCCCTCCCGGAAAAGGCGCGATGATTTTGTTCAGGCGCGATCGCGCAAGGCGAAAATCGTGCCGGCCAGCAGAATGAAGATGCCAACGATGGCGAGTTGCAGGGTGCTGGGAATGCCCACGAAAATGAGAACATTGCTGACAAGGGTAATCAGCAGCACACCGAGCAAGGTGCCGATGACCGAACCGGAACCCCCGGTGATGCGGGCGCCGCCCAGGACGACGGCGGCTATGATTTCCAGCTCCATGCCGGCCAGGTCGAAAGGATTGGCGAGGCGGTTGCTGGAGACATGCACAACGCCGGCAATACCCGCCAGCAGGCCGGCATAGGCGAAAACGAAAAGCCGCACGCGAAACAGGTTGATGCCCAGGCGCTCGGCAATGGCCGGATTGCCTCCTACGGCGAAAATCGCGCGGCCCATTAAAGTGCGTTCGAGAATGAACCAGGTCACGAGAGCGGCTGCCACGAGCACCAGAACCGTGGCGGGCAGAACCGACACGACGCCGTTCGATGCATGATGCGTGAAAAGCGAGGCCTTGCCGAAAGCATCCATTGCCGCTGGAATATTCATGAACAGCGCCGTGCCGACGAAGGTCAGCAGGAAGCTGCGAATGACATATTGCGTGCCGATGGTAACGATCAGCGACGGCGCCTGCAGCTTCTGTACCAGAAGGCCGTTCACCGCGCCGAAGGCAGCCCCGCCGAGCGCCGCCAGGATCAGGATGAGCGTTATCGGCATATCCGGGAACCAGTTCGTGACGAGCATGGTAAGCGCGTACATCACGAAGGCTGCGATGGCCGTGAACGATACGTCGATGCCGCCCGAAGCCAGAACGACCAGGACGCCCATTGCGAACAGCCCGCGCACCACGGATGCCCGCAGAATGTCCACGATATTGCTCATCTGCAGAAAATCGGGATTGGCGGCGATCACGGCGAGGCATGTCGCCACGGTCAGAAGCAGCGTGAACAGTTCCGGCCGGCGCCCCATCATATCCCACAGGCGCTGCCCGGCGCCGCGGGGCGCCTTGCCTGGGGTGGTTGCGGATGCGATCTCGCTCATTGAACGATCTCCTTCGACGCACTGGCCATGGACTGATAAATGGTCTCTTCCGTCAGCCCCTCCGCCGGGTGAGCCGCGACGATGCGGCCCTGACGCAGGACGAGAATCCGGTCGCAGTTCTGCAAGAGTTCCGGCAGGTCGTCGCTGATGATGATGACACCCATTCCCTCATCGGCGAGACGCTGGATAATGCGGAAAATCGTATCCTTCGATCCCACATCGACGCCGACGGTCGGTCCATGAAGGATCAGCAGTTTCGGATTGATGGTTAGCCATCGCCCGATCAGGACACGCTGCTGGTTGCCGCCCGACAGGGATTGAACCGGAACCGTGACATCCGGTGCCACGATCTGCAAATCGGCCACGCTCTGTTCGGCCACGCGCCTGGCACGCCGCGAACTGATGACGCCCAGCGCGTTGCGCAGCCGATCGAGAACCGGCAGGGTAATGTTGTCCTGTATCGGTTTTTCGAGAAAAAGTCCTTCGGTCAGCCGGTCTTCCGGCACATAGCCTATGCCGTATCGAATGGCCTCGGCGGTTGATTGGGGTGCTATTTCCTGCCCGTTCAACCATATCCTGCCCGCTGTCGCCGGTCTTGCGCCCGCCAGCGCCAGCGCCAGTTCGTTGCGCCCGGAATCCAGCAGACCGGTGATGCCGAGGATCTCGCCTTTCTTCAAGCTGAGCGAAACATCCCTGAACGCTGCTCCATCGCTCAAACCCTTCACCTTGAGCATGACTTCGCCGAGTTTCGGATTGGTGCGATAGCGCGTTTCGCTGATTTCGCGGCCGGTCATCAGCCGGCTGAATTCAGCCTTGCTATGCCCGGCGACATCGAGTTCAGCTACTTTGAGCCCGTCGCGCATGATGATCGCGCGGCCGCCGAGCGATTTGCATTCATCGAGCTTGTGGGTGACGAACAGGACGGCGACGCCCTTGCCTCGCAGGCGTTCGACGACATGGAGCAGATTGTCCACTTCCTGCCGCGTCAGCGATGTGGTCGGCTCATCCATGATCACGAGGCGCGCTTCGGAAGCGACCGCGCGCGCAATGGCAATCAACTGGCGTGTCGCAAGCGGAAGCGTATCGGTCCTGCGGGAAAGGAATGCGCTATCGGTGGGAAGATGCACCTCGGCCAGCGCGCGCCGGGCCGTTTCGTGCAAGAGGGAAACGTTCAGCCGCCGCGCCAGCCGCCCGGAAACCTCGACCAGTTGTTCGGTGAAGGCGACGTTTTCGGCGACGGAAAGATTGGGGAGCAGCGACAAGTCCTGGTAAACAGTCTCGATTCCGGCGCGAAGCGCCCCGATAGCGCCGAGATCGCCGGCACGTTCGCCCGTGGCCTTGCCATCGATCAGTATCTGCCCCTCGTCCGCAAGCTGGGCGCCCGAGAGTATCTTGATCAGCGTGCTCTTGCCGCAGCCGTTTTCACCCATCAGGTGATAGATCTGCCCGCTCTCGATCGTCAGGCTCACATCCTTTAACGCCCTGACCCCGCCAAAGGATTTCCTGATGTTCCTGACATCCAGGAAGGGGGGCGAGGCGTGTGGCGTGGCATTGGTGGCGTGCATGGCGGATTCCTGAAACGCTCGAATAATCCTTCCGGGGCCGTCGGGGGAGGACCGGCCCCGGAAGTCTGGCTTGACGCGTTATCCCGATCAGAACGGGAAATTCTTGTAGTTGGATTTATCCGCGTCGACCCAAGCCTGTCCCTGAATGATGATGCCCTTGCCCGGTCCCTCGATAACCGTCATTTTCTCATAGCCGGGCACGCCAAGGTTGATGCCGTCCTTGATTTCCTCACCCTTCAGGACGAGATCGGCAACCTTGTTCATGACATAGCCCGCATCCTTCGGATCCCAGAAGAAAATCTGGTCGACGGCGCCGCTTTCGAGGTAGGGTCCGGTATCCTTGGGCAGGCCCAGACCGTAAACGCAGGTCTTGTCCTGCAGACCAGCCTCTTCAACGGCGCGGCCTATGCCGATCACATCAATGGCGGACGATCCCTGAAAGCCCTTGATGTCGGGATATTTGCGGAGGATTTCCTTGGCCTTTTCATAGGCGCGATTGGCATCGTTGAACGACTCGTTCTTTTCGGCCACCAATTCCATGTCGGGATATTTCTTGGCGTTCTCCGCGCCGGCGTCGACCCACTGGTTATGCGTCAGGCTGCCAAGCGATCCGACGAAGGAGGTCCACTTGCCCGATTTGCCCATGCATTCGGCGAGCTTTTCGTTTATACGGGCGCCGAATGCCTTGTTGTCGAAGGCTTCGATATCCACGTCCGTGTTCTTGAGGCTGTCGCCTTCATGGGTGATGACCTTGATGCCGCGCTGGGATGCGCGCCGCAATACGCCCTCGAGCGCTGACGGATCCATTGGCACGACGGTAATCGCCGAGACGTTTTTCGCAACAAGGTCTTCGATGATGCGGGTCTGCTGCGCGGCATCCGCCTTAGCGGGACCGATCTGGCTCGTGCTTACATTGGGGTTGTCCTTGCCATAGGCATCGACCCCTTCATTCATGCGGATAAACCAGTTCTCACCGGTGACCTTGACCACCGTCACGATGGACGGCTTGTCCTGGGCAAGCGCGGTCCCGACCATAGCGGTGCTGGCAAGCATCGCCCCGGTGACGAGTTTCGAAAATATGCTCATATTGCTCCTCCATTGATATAAGCAGATGGTTTCTATTGTCGCTTTGGCCGCAGCCAATAGCCTAGGTGCAGGCGGCTCGACGCCAGAAGCGCAAGCAGCAGGACACCCCAGGCGAGGTCGCGGAAGAAGTTCGAAATGTTCATGAAGTTGAACAGGCTCGAGAGAATCTGCAGCGCTGTCGCGGCCAGCAGCACGCAAAGCACCTTTCCGTAGCCGCCTTCGGGCTTGACCCCGCCAAGCACGGCGATGAGGATCGCAATCAGAACATAGGAGCCGCCATAATCCCACTTCACCGACGAATTGCGCGCCGCGATGATGATTCCGGCAACGGACGCCAGGAGCCCGCACAGTGTGTAGGTGATCAGCAGCATTCGCTTTTCATTGATGCCGCCATAGCGCGCAGCCTTGGCGTTGCTGCCGAGCAGCATGAGTTTCACCCCGAAAGGCGTGAATTTGAGCAGGAAAGCCAGTGCGGCAGCTATGGCGAGAAACAGCGCGAAGCACATGGGGATGCCGAGAACGGGCATATTGCCGAAATTATCGAGCGGCTCGATATAACCCATGCTGATGGCCGAACCATTGGTCAGAAAGACGGCGATGCCTGTGAAGAGAAGCTGGGTTCCGAGCGTGGCGATCAGCGGCGTGAGCCCTGCGTAGGCGATGACTACCCCGTTGATGACACCACCGGCCAGCCCGACGGCGAGCGCCAGGCCTGCAAAGGCCCATGAAAACAGCAATGGCGCATCATCCGCTGGAATATGCTGGCGCGTCAGCAGAAAGGCGACGATGCCGGCGAGATTGGCCAACGCAATTCCCGAAAGATCGATACCGCCATTGCCGGAAATCATCGCCAGCATGACACCCAGCGCGAGAAGGCCGAGTTCAGGGACCTGCGAGGCCATGGACTGCAGATTGTAGCTGTCCATGAAATTGGAGCCGGCCAGCAGGGCGCCCGCGGCCAGCACCGCAACGTTGATCAACGCAAGAAATAACGTCTGCCGATCCCGGCCGTTCGCTGCCACACCGTCCTCCCTAGACTGAAGTGCTTTTCGCTCCTCAACGGGCCTGCCGCCTCCACGGCAGTTGGCGACCAGAACCATCGCCACCCTTTATTGACATTTGTCAGCTTACCTTGTCGGTTGTCAATACAGAATCCTTCATCCGCCAGCACTCGTCCATTGGACCGAAACCACTGGTCGTGCCTGCCGCGTCCTTTGCCCGCTCGCCAGGTTTCTTGACATTTGTCGATAAGTTATCGAATATTGTCAATAGAGAGATGTTGGATTAGCCTGATGGCGCGGTGCGGTGCGGCCCAGCCATGCCAGCAGCGGTCGCGCTGGTGACGCTACTCTGGATCTCCGCGACGTGCTGAATGCCATGGAGCAGCCGCCGAAATTCCAACTCCAGATGGCGATGATTTCGATGAAGGCATCGCGCGCTGACAGACCTGCTTGAGCCGATCGCAGGCGAGGTCCGGAGACGACCGAGGAAGCCGCCACATTCGAACGTCAGGAAGACGGTTCTGGCTCGTCGACGGCTTCTTCGATATCCGGCAGCTCGGCGGAGCGATCAGTCGTGACCTGATGGACGACGCCAACCGCTATTCGATCCTGGTGGTTATATCCTGACCCACCTAGGGGATCTGCTGGCCGGCGGCGAGACCTTCATGATGGGTGACCCATAATTCGAGATCGTCTCGCATGAGAAGCGGAGCATCGGCAGGGTTCGGATGAGCGTCAATCCTTGATCTTACCTGATACGCTCAGCCGCTTGATCCGATCCTCTGGCCACAAACAGAAATCCCATCCCAGGATACGCCGCTTTCATCAGCTCCATGCGTGGCCGGCCAATCCGTATACCCAGGGCTCGCCTTCCTGCCGGTGCAGGAACGGGCGCCCCTTGGACATGGTCGTGACAGTCTCGTAGAGGCCGAGGCGGCACTGCAGGAGAAACTCCGCAAACGGGCCGTCCTTCTCGCGCGTATCGACGCGCGCGAACCGTCCCGTCAAATCTTCCAGGTGCACGGCGGTGAGATGAATCGCGTCATGGTCATTTTGCGCGACAATAGGACCGATCACGTGGCCGCGTCCAAACTCGCGGCCCATGGAATAGCCGACGATTTTGCCATCGCGTTTCAGGGCGCAAATTGCAGCCTTTTCCGAGAGCAATGCGAGCAGTTTGCCGCGATCTGCTCCAAATGCGCGGGCGTCGAGTGCGGCGATCTCCTCGATCTCGTTCGCTGAGAGCACGCTCAACTCACCATCCGGAGCCGGCATGGCCGGAAGCGTCGGTGCGACCTCTCCCTGGCATTGATAGACCATCGCTTCTTTCGTGAAGTCGAGCGAAACATAAAGATTATAGGCGGCATGGGTGGCGTTCAGGCTGAAATCGCGATCACCGCACTGCTCGAGCACCTGTTCCATCAGCCACCGGCCGGTTCCTTGCGATTGCGTGCGCGGCGATGTGATTACTAGGCCGATCGTGGCGAAATCGTCTCCGTGGGGAAACCACATCGCGCTTCCGAAAACGCGTCCAATACCATCGACGGCGACGATACCGTGGCCGGTGCGGCGCAGCAAATCCCAATCCTGTGGGCGATGCGGCCAGCCGACGCCGATCGACAGTGCGTGAAGCAGATGCACATCGACTTCCGCCATGTTTCGTGCGACCAGTTCGAACGATTTCAGGCGTACCGAATTTTTCATTTCAGCTTATCCGCTCCCTACACCCAGGCCGGTGAATATGTCCTGTTCGATCCTACCGCCGATTGCAATGGCAATCGGTGGAATTCGTTTTCCCAGCATTGCATGGGCGCGCCGGCAGTTTCGCTCGCAGGCGCTGGCAATTCGAAATTTTCGGCCCAAAATACGAGGCTATTCAGCAGGGAAAACTTCTGCCGCGGGTTAAATTGGTCGATATCCGGCCAACTCTGCAACAGCGCGGTCGCTTATGTATATCGAAGAAATTCTCGCAAAGCTGATCGCGTTTCCCTCTGTCGTTGGCCTGCCGAACCAGCTGATTGTCGACTGGATAGGCGACTATTGCCAGGCGGCCGGAGCCGAAGTGACGGTCCTCCGTGGCCCTGAAGGCGACCGGTCCAATCTCTTTGTCACAATTGGTCCGCGCGAGGTTCCTGGTTACATCCTTTCCGGGCATATGGACGTCGTGTCGGCGAGTGAGCCGGCATGGACTGCCGATCCGTTTGTGCTGCGCCGCGAGGGTGACAGGCTTTATGGCCGTGGTACCACCGACATGAAAGGGTTTCTCGCCTGCGCAATGGCGGCCTTGCCAGGAGTGGCGGCCATGAATTTGCGGCGGCCTCTGCATCTTGCATTCTCCTATGACGAGGAGGCGGGTTGCCGCGGCGTGCCGCATCTTATCGGCGCGCTGCCAGACCTTTGCGCAACGCCGCTTGGCGCAATCATCGGTGAACCAAGCCGGATGCAGCCGGTGCGCGCGCATAAGGGCAAGGCTGCCGCGCGGCTCGAGGTGATCGGTCGGTCCGGGCATTCGTCCCGTCCCGATCTCGGACGCAATGCCGTCCACGCCATGGCCGGCTTGATCACACAGACCGTGGCCTACAGCCGGTCCCTGGAAAACGGGCCTTTCGACCCCAATTTCGAGCCGCCATATTCTTCATTGCAGGTTGGCGTCGTCTCTGGAGGGCAGGCGGTCAATATCATCCCGGACCGTTGCACCGCCGATATCGAAGTCCGTGCCGTTTCAGGCGTTTCTCCGTCCTGCTTGCTGGAACCGGTCAGGGCGCAGCTTTTCGCCCTCCGCGACAGCGGGTTTGACGTGGCTTGGCATGAGCTGAGTGCCTATCCCGCGCTCTCGCTTCCCGAGGAGAGCAAGCTTGCGGCTCTCCTGATCACTTTGACGGGGCAGGAAGCTCTTACGGCGGTGAGCTACGGGACGGAAGCCGGGCTTTATCAGCAGGCCGGTATCGATGCTATCATTTGCGGGCCCGGAGATATCGGCCGCGCGCATCGCCCCGACGAATATATCGAGATCGGCGAACTCGCCGCGTGCCGCAAAATGATCGAAAATCTCGGCTCGCATCTTGCCGCATAAGAGAACAGGGCGATTGCCATGGCATTCCTTTTCAATTCGGATGCGCAGCGCGGGGCCGTTTTCCGCGAGGTTTTTGCACGCGAGCTTCCGGACTTGGAATTCTTTCATTCCAGCGAGGATGCGGACGCGGAGAAGGTCCGCTATCTCGTCACCTGGACGGTGCCTGACGACATCGCACGCTATCGCAATCTGGAGGTGCTGTTTTCCATCGGCGCGGGCGTCGACCAGTTCAGGCGGGAAAGCATACCTGACCATGTGAAGATAGTGCGCATGGTCGAGGACGGCATCATTCGCATGATGCAGGAATACGTCGTCCTTGGCGTTCTCACCCTCCACCGGGAAATGATCGCCTATCGCGAGCAGCAGAAGAGGCAGGTGTGGCAGCCTCTCGCCGTCTCGCAAGCCAGCGAACGCCGGGTCGGATTCCTGGGGCTCGGAATGCTGGCGCAGGCGGCGATCGAGCGCCTGAAGCCGTTCCAATTTCCCCTTGCGGGATGGAGCCGAAGCAAAAAGGAGATCGACGGTGTCACCTGCGTCCATGGCGCGGACCAACTGGCCGGCTTTCTCAAGCAGACGGATATTCTCGTCTGCCTGCTGCCGCTGACGGAAGAAACGCGCGGCATTCTCGATGCACAGTTCTTTTCCTTGTTGCCCATGGGCGCCAGAGTTCTGCATGTCGGCCGGGGGCCACAGCTCGATCAGCAGGCGCTGATCGAAGCGCTTGACAGCGGCCGTCTTGCCGCCGCGATGCTCGATGTCACGGACCCCGAGCCGCTGCCGGAGGGACACCCGCTCTGGTCGCATCCCAAAGTGATGATAACGCCGCATATCGCTTCCGTGACGCAACCCCACACGGCGGCACTGTCCGTCATTGAAAATATCCGTCGCCACCGCGCGGGCAAGAAACTGATCGGCCTCGTCGATCGGACACTCGGCTACTAACCAGGGAATATGACATGTCACTTCTGATCACCATCGACACGGATCCGGATTTCAAACCAAAAGAGGCGCTTCCGATGCCGGAGCGGCTCATTTCGGGCAACCCGTCCTTCAAGACCTGGGCGCAGGACGCCTCAAAGGGGGAGAAAGTGCTGACCGGTGTCTGGGAAGCAACGCCGGGCGAGACGCATTCCATCAAGGGCACGACATACGAATTCTGCCACATCCTCTCCGGCCTCGTGGAGATCGAGGAAAAGGGTGGCGAGACGAAGACCTACCGCGCCGGTGACAGTTTCGTCATGAAGCCCGGCTTCGTGGGTGTCTGGCGTACCATCGAGACCGTGCGCAAGATCTACGTCTGCGTTTACGAATAGCGCGATGCGTCGGGTGCGCCCTTCCGGGCGCCCCTGCCGGCAGAAACAATCGACTGCTTGGAACCCGTCGGACGCGATTCAGAGCCGTCAGATGGGCCATCCTCAATCAAAAATGCGGTGCGCGGACAGCTATCGTTCCAGGAAACGATGGTGCGAGGTATGCCGTGACATTAAGCTTCGATCCTGAAGCGCTGGAGCTTCCCTTCTATCACTTTATCGGCGGCGAACGCATCGATGATGCTGGCGCGCTGGAAATGCGAAGGCCTTCCGATGGCAGGGCCTATGGTGCCTGTCCCGTCGCGGACGAAGCTCTCGTCGACCGCGCGGTCGAGGCGGCGAAGCGAGCGCTGAAAATGAGCGGCTGGGCCGGTGCGCGCCCGCGCGAGCGTCTCAACGCCCTGCATCGTTGGGCCGATCTGATGGAAGAAGAGGCGTTGACGCTGGCGCGGCTTGAGGCCGTTGCATCGACACGTCCGATTGCGGAGCTCGTTCAGGGCGACATTGCCGCAACTGCCGAGCAGATACGCTTCTTCGCCGAATTCGCCGACAAGGAAGGCAGTGATGTCGTGCCAACGAGCGCTGGTACTTTCGGCATGACGCTCACCGAACCCTATGGCGTTATCGGCGCCATCACACCCTGGAACTTTCCCGTCTCGATGGCGGGATGGAAGCTCGGCCCCGCGCTCGCCGCGGGGAATGCCGTGGTGCTCAAGCCATCGGAAATGACGCCTTTCTCCACGCTCTACATGGCCGAACTGGCTGTAAAGGCGGGCATTCCCGCGGGCCTTATCAACATCGTTCTGGGCGATGGCCCAACGACTGGCAGCGCGATCACCGGTCATCCCGATATCGCGAAGGTCAGCTTTACCGGATCAACCGCTGCGGGCGGCGCGATCATGCAGAACATCGCGCACACCGGTATCAAGCCGATGACGCTGGAGCTTGGCGGCAAGAGCCCGCAACTGGTGTTTGCCGACGCTGACCTGGAACTTGCGGCTTCAGCCATTACGCGCGGCATTCTGGCCAATGCCGGACAGGCCTGCGTCGCGGGCTCGCGCCTCATCGTGGCGCATGAGGTGGCGGACACGCTTTGCGAGGCGATCGCGCGGCACATGGCCGATATCCGGCCGGGTGTCACCTGGGACGAGAACACGCAATATTCTCCGATCATCTCGGGACGCCAGTTGGACCGGATTGACACAATCGTGCGAAAGGCTGTCGAACAGGGAGCCGAATGCGTTACGGGCGGCGGACCGATGGATCGTGAGGGCTATTTCTACGCGCCGACACTGCTTCGCGGTGTCGATGCGGATTCACCGGCGGTCATCGAAGAAATCTTCGGGCCGGTGCTGACGATCCAGACATTCGGGGATGAAGACGAAGCGCTCGCGCTTGCCGATCATCCCACCTACGGCCTGGCGGCGGGGCTTTTCA
The DNA here is from genome assembly GCF_014191375.1 of Mesorhizobium sp. RMAD-H1. Classification (GTDB taxonomy): domain Bacteria; phylum Pseudomonadota; class Alphaproteobacteria; order Rhizobiales; family Rhizobiaceae; genus Paramesorhizobium. The sequence continues at coordinate 87,937 of NZ_JACHWN010000007.1, read as the reverse complement.
CCCGGGATCTTTCCCGCGCCATCCGCGTCACCAAGGCGCTCCAGGCGGGAACGGTCTGGGTCAATCGTTACGGACGCTCGCGCGACCATATCCTGCCCACCGGGGGCTACAAGCGTTCGGGCATCGGCAAGGATCTGGGGCGCGAAGCCTATCTTGCCAATCGCAAGTCCAAAAGCGTGCTCATCGATCTCTGAGGAAGACAATCCATGAAAACCTATTCGATAGCGCTGATCCCCGGCGACGGCATCGGCAAGTATGTGACGGAAGCAGCATGGCAGGTGCTGCAGGCCGCCGCGAAGCGCAGCGGTTTGGGGCTTGAGGGGACGCGCTTCCCCTGGTCCTGCGCGTATTATCGCGAGACAGGCGCCATGATGCCGCCGGACGGCATTGAGACGTTGCGAAAATTCGATGCCATCTATCTGGGCGCCGTCGGCTGGCCTGCGGAGGTGCCCGATTCCGTCTCGCTTCATGGCCTGCTGCTGCCGATCCGCAAAGCTTTCGCGCAATATGCCAACATCCGGCCACACAGGCTATTGCCGGGCGTTCAGGGGCCGCTTCGCTCTGAGGGGTTCGATATTCTGTGCATCCGTGAAAATACCGAAGGCGAATATTCAGGTGCCGGCGGGCGCATCCATTCCGGGACGGCTAACGAGGTTGCGGTCGAGACTGCCATCTTCACGCGCGCCGGTGTGGAGCGCATCATCCGCTTCGGTTTCGAGCAGGCGCGCGCCCGGCGGAAGAAGCTCGCATCGGTGACCAAGTCCAATGCACAGAAATATTCAATGGTGTTTTGGGATGATGTCACGCGCGAGGTGGCAAGGGAATATACCGATGTGGAGGTCTCGCACTACCACATCGACGCGATGGCTGCCCGCATGGTGATGGCACCGGAAAGCCTCGATGTGATCGTCGCCTCGAACCTTTTCGGAGACATTCTCACCGATCTCGGCGCGGCCATTCAGGGCGGGCTGGGTTTTGCCCCTTCCGCCAATATCAACCCGGACCGCACCGCTCCTTCCATGTTCGAGCCGGTGCATGGCTCCGCGCCCGATATCGCGCATCTCGGTATTGCCAATCCGATCGCCGCGATCTGGTCCGGCGCGATGATGCTCGAACATCTGGGAGAGGCGCAGGCGGCGAGGGATGTAATGAGAGCAATCGAAGCTACGACCGCGCGCGGCATCGGCACGATCGCTGGCAAGGACAAGACGGAAACAATCACCCAGGCAGTCCTTGCGGCATTGAACTGAGAGGGTAGAGAAAGATCATGAACGCGATTACCAAAACGAGTTTTCTGAAAGATGCCGACCTGTTCCGTCAGCAGGCGCTCATCGGCGGCGTTTGGCGGGAGGCAGTGACGAAAGCGACTGTCGATGTCATCAATCCTGCCAGCCTGGACGTTCTTGGCGTTATTCCCGACATGGGCGGCGAGGAGACCAGGGCAGCAATCGAGGCTGCCGCCGAAGCGTTTGGAAGCTGGAAGAAGAAGACCCATGCCGAACGGGCCGCGCTCCTGGAGCTCTGGCATGACCTTATGCTCCAGCATGAACAGGATCTGGCGCTTCTGCTGACGCTGGAACAGGGAAAGCCGCTCGCCGAAGCGCTTGGTGAAATCCGCTATGGGGCGTCCTTTGTTAAATGGTTTGCGCAAGAGGCGCGCCGCATCGGCGGCTCGACCATTCCCTCGCCGACTGCTGATCGCCGCATTCTGGTGCTGAAGGAAGCCGTCGGCGTCTGCGCCATCATCACGCCGTGGAATTTTCCCAACGCGATGATCACGCGCAAGGTGGCTCCCGCGCTCGCGACCGGCTGCACCGTTGTCATCAAGCCGTCGGAGTTCACACCTTTCTCGGCCCTGGCCTTGGGCGTTCTGGCACAACGGGCAGGCATTCCGGCAGGTGTGATCAACATCGTTACCGGCATGCCAACCGAAATCGGCAAGGAGCTGATGGCAAACGAGACGGTTCGCAAGATCTCCTTCACCGGTTCCACCCGGGTCGGCGCCCTGTTGATGAAGGGGGCAGCAGACAGCATCAAGCGGCTCAGCCTCGAGCTCGGCGGCAATGCGCCTTTCATCGTCTTCGATGATGCCGATATCGATCTGGCCGTTGAGGGAGCGATCGCGTCGAAGTTCCGCAATGGCGGTCAGACCTGCGTCTGTTCCAATCGCATTCTCGTGCAGTCCGGCATCTATGACGCGTTTGCGAAGAAGCTGGCCAGCCGGGTTGCGAAAATGAAGGTGGGGCCGGGAACGGATGAAGGCATCGTCATCGGGCCGATGATCAATCGGGCGGCCATAGAAAAGATCGAGCGGCATATAGCGGATGCGTTGCAAAAGGGCGCGGAGATCCTCTCCCAGAGTGAAATCGTTCCGGAAGGCGCACAATATGCTCGTCCTATCGTGCTTGGAGGAGCGACGATCGATATGCTTCTGGCGTCGGAAGAGACATTTGGTCCCGTGGCGCCTCTCTTCCGTTTTGATACGGAGGAAGAAGCGATTGCAATTGCCAACGGCACGCCCTTCGGTCTTGCTGCCTATTTTTATACAGAAAACCTCAAGCGGTCTTGGCGTGTCGCAGAGGCGCTGGAATTCGGCATGGTGGGACTCAATACCGGCATGATCTCGACCGAAGTCGCGCCCTTCGGCGGGGTAAAGCAGTCAGGGCTCGGGCGGGAAGGATCACAGCTCGGGATTGAAGAATATCTTGAGGTCAAGACGCTTCACGTCGGCGGGCTAAATTAGAAAAGGGGCGGTGAGCCGCCCCTTCCGCTTCACATATCTGGCATTCACTGGATCTTGTCGAGCATTTTGTAATAAAGCCCCACGAGGGGAAGAAACCACGCTTTTCCGGAATAGCCGGGAATGACTGGCCATTCGAGGCCTGCGATCGGATTGCGATCGCCGCGCCCGAGAATTGCATCGGCAAGGAAGATGCCCATCTGCGTCGACATCTGTGCGCCATGGCCTGAATAGCCCATGGCGTACCAGACGCCGTCGGCAAAACCCGCGCGTGGAAAGCGATCCTGGGTCATGTCGACGAGCCCACCCCAGCAATAGTCGATCTCCACATCGGCGAGATGCGGAAAGAGCTTGGTCAAGCTGGCACGAAGAATAGCCCCGCTCTTTTCGTCGGAACCTTGGTCCGAAGTGGCGGAAAAACGCGCCCGTCCGCCAAAGATCATGCGATGATCGGGAGCCAGCCGGAAATAATTGCCGATATTCATCGACGTCACATAGGTGCGGTTGCCTGGCATTGTCGCTGCAATTTCCTTGTCCGTCAGTGGCCGTGTGGCAATGATGAAGCTGCCGACGGGGATGAGGCGCCTGCGAAAATAGGGAAAGCTTTCCGTCGTATAGGCGCCTGTCGCCAGAATGACCGCGTCAGCGAGGATCGTGCCCCGCGGAGCGGAAAGCTGCGTCGTGCCGTTGACCGTCCGGCGTCCTGTTACAAGCGTGTTCTCGAAAATCCTGGCGCCATGGCGGGCGGCCGCTGTTGCGAGGCCAGTGGTATAGCGCCCCATGTGCATCATTGCGCTCTTTCTGGAGAGCATCGCGCCGTGAAAGGCATGCGATCCAACTTCTGCGCCAAGCTCCTTGCGGCGCAGAAGCGTGGTATCTGGATCGACCTCGGCATGGATCGCCTCGAAATTCCGGGCAAGGGATTCAAAATGCGCCGGCTTGGAGGCAAGTTTCAGTTTGCCTGCGCGGCGAAAGGCGCAGTCGATCTTTTCCTCGCGGACAATGCGCTCGATGGAATCGACAGCATCGTCAAACGCGCGGTAAAGGGCCCTGGCGCGTTCAGCGCCAAGGTGTTGTTTGGCGGCGAGGAAGCTATGCGCCAGACCGTTATTGAGATGTCCGCCATTGCGTCCCGAAGCACCGGAACCGACGCGACCGCCCTCCAGCACGGCGACCCTCACGCCTGCCTTGGCGAGATGCAGCGCGGCGGAAAGGCCGGTGAAGCCGCCGCCGATGATGGCGACGTCATAATGTCCTTCAAGCGGGCCGCGCTCTGCTTGCGTGAAAGGGGGCGTGGTGTCATGCCAGTAGGGCTTGAACTGCATCTTGTCTGTTCCTCAGAGGCCTACTGCGGCAGCTAGCCCGTCGATGCCCTTGATTTCGGCATATTCGTAGAAGGGGTTCGCGGGTTCATGGCCGCGGTTTACCCATACCTTGCTCTTGATGCCCAGGTCATAGGCCGTCATCAGGTCATAGCGGAAGGAGGATGAGACATGGGTGATGTCCTCGGGTCCGCAGCCGAGCTTGTCGAGCATATACTCGAAGCCTTTCATCTGCGGCTTGTAGGCGCCAGTCTCCTCGGCAGTGATCACCATATGGAATGGCGCGCCAAGCTTCTCGACATTCGACACGATCTGGCTGTTCATGGCGTTCGACAGGATCACCAGCGGGATTTCCTTTGCAACCTTGGCCAGCCCCGCGGGAACGTCGGGATGCGGGCCCCATGTCGGCACTTCTTCATAGATGCGTTGCGCATCCTCCGCCCGGAAGGTCACACCGTTGCGTTTGCAGGTACGCTCCAGGGAATTGTGCACGACGTCGGCATAGGGTTTCCAGGCGCCGAGGATCTCGTCCAGCCGGTAGGCTGCAAAATTCGTGATGAACTGCGCCATCGCTTCAGGGGAGAGCTGTGAGCCATAGATCCTTCTCGCCGCGCCGGCCATGTCGAAATGAGTAAGCGTGCCGTAGCAGTCGAAGGTGATGTATTTCGGTCTAAACTGGGTCATGACGTCGATCCTTCCAATCCTGTGCAACCCGATGCCTGTGCCTGAAGCATTATAATGAGAGCGGCATGGACTAATCACCGCATTCGCCATGGCATGAAGCAGATTGTTTTGTATCGCCTCGGGGCTTCGGCAGAGAGTTGCGTCTGACACGGGCTCAAAGCCGGCGTTGCAGACAGAGGGATCAGAATGCCGGCATAAGATGCGGCAGCAGCGGCGCAGGACAGTGGAAACGCGCTGCTCATCGCCGCTGGTTGGGAGGAACTGCTGTCTGCGGCGGTTTACCTTGGGCCATCAAGACCTTGGCCCGGAAATGCCCATGACCACACGAGAGATCACACTTGAAACGATGAAGTCCGAGCATCTGGACGGCGCTGTTGCGCTATCCAGACAGGCGGGATGGCCGCATCGCCGTGAGGACTGGGAACTGGTCTGGTCGATCAGTGAGGGAATCATCGCGCTGGAGGACGACCGCGTGGTGGCGACCACCCTGGTCACGTCTTATGGCGAGGATGCCGCCACCATCAACATGGTGATCGTCGATGCCGCCATGCGAGGCCGCGGGCTTGGCCGCAAACTGATGGAGGCGGCTCTTGCCAGGGCGGGAGAACGGGCCTGTCTTCTGGTGGCAACGCAGGAAGGGCTGCCGCTTTATGAAAAGCTGGGTTTTGTCGCGACCGGCGATATTGCTCAATATCAAGGTGAGGCGCTGCCCGTTGGATTGCCGGATAGCGTGTCCTGGGCCGAGGCTCGTGATCATGACAGCCTCCCGGTCCTGGATCGCGAGGCGACGGGCCATGATCGCTCGGCGCTGATGCGGCTGTTACGCCAACGGGCGAAATTCGCAGTCATCCGTGACAATGGCGAGATGCAGGGTTTTGCGGCCGTTCGTGCATTCGGTCGCGGCCTTGTCATCGGTCCGGTGGTGGCGAGAAACGATACCGAAGCGAAGGCGCTGATCGATTTTCTGCTTGCCCAGCACAAGGGCAGTTTCGTCCGCCTGGACACGGATGTTTCCACAAATCTCGCTGAATGGCTCGCAGGGCGGGGACTTGCCCATGCGGGCGGCGGGGTGGCGATGCGGCGTGCACCTGTCGCGCAGCAGGAAAGCAGGATCGCGCATTACCGCAGATATGCGCTGGTCAGTCAGGCACTCGGTTGATTGGGAGAATGAAATGCTGAGCAACTCGCTGATCGAGCTCGATCGCGCCCATCTGGTTCACCCTGTTGCATCCTATCGCGGCCATGAAGCGATGGGTGTGCGGGTGCTGAAATCAGCAAGGGGGGCGACGGTGACCGATGCCTCCGGACATAGCCTGCTGGACGGGTTCGCGGGTCTGTGGTGCGTCAATGCCGGTTACGGGCAGGACAGCATCGTCGAAGCCGCCACGCGGCAGCTGCGTGAGCTTCCTTATGCGACAGGCTATTTCGGGCTCGGTTCCGAGCCTGCCATTCGTCTGGCCGCGGAGCTCGCCGAGCGGGCGCCGGGCGACTTGAACCATATCTATTTCACGCTTGGCGGTTCCGATGCCATCGACAGCACGATCCGGTTCATTCGCTATTACTATCACGCCAAAGGCATGCCGCAGAAGGACCAGTTCATTTCGGTCGAGCAGGGCTATCATGGCTCCTCGACAGCCGGCTCCGGCTTGACCGCGCTACCGGCCTTTCATGCGGGCTTCGGGGTGCCTTATGACTGGCAGCATAAAATTCCGTCGCACTATGCCTATCGCAATCCCGTCGGCTCCGATCCGCAGGCGATCATCGCCGCGTCGGTCGCAGCCCTGCGGGCCAAGATCGTGGAACTGGGCGCAGATCGCGTCGCCGCCTTCTATGTCGAACCTATCCAGGGTTCGGGAGGGGTCCTCGTCCCGCCGGCAGGCTGGCTGAAAGCCATGCACACCATCTGCAAGGAGCACGATATTTTGTTCGTTGCCGACGAGGTCATCACCGGCTTCGGCCGCACCGGTCCGCTCTTTGCCTGTGAAGAGGATGATGTCGTGCCGGATTTCATGACCACGGCAAAGGGGCTGACCTCCGGCTATGTGCCGCTCGGCGCCGTTTTCATCTCCGACCTCGTTTACAACACGATTGCGGATGGAGCCGGCAGGGCGGCCGTTGGTCACGGCTATACCTATTCCGCCCATCCGGTAAGCGCCGCGGTCGGGCTCGAATGCCTGCGCCTTTATGAGAACGGCCTGCTTGAAAACGGGCTGAGGGCTGGCAAGCGCCTGATGGCGGGCCTTCAATCGCTCGCCGATCATCCGCTGGTTGGCGATGTTCGCGGACGCGGCATGTTGGCGGCGATCGAGCTTGTCACCGACAAGCAACGCAAGACGCCCTTGCCCGCGGAAGCCGATCCGGCGCGCCGCATTTTTGATCGTGCATGGGATAATGGTCTCGTCGTCCGCGCTTTTGCCAACGGTGTGCTGGGCTATGCACCGCCGCTCTGCTGCACGGATGAAGACGTCGATGGAATCATTGAACGTACGCGAATGACGCTCGACCAGACATTGGAAGACGAGGACGTGCGGGCGGCGATGAAAGGGTAATCGCCCGAAACATGCACACGCCTGCCTCTCCAGATTTCGCAATTCGGCGAGATTCGCAATTTTATGCTGCTGGTGCTCATCGATTCAGCGCAATCGGCGCGCTTGGACATAGGAGACTGTGACTACGCCGGAGTAGAGGCAGGATATCGGCCAGCTAATGGATTGGATGGAGCGGAGCAGGTGCTCGAAGAACAGCCCGAATCGGCCATTCCGGCAGCCCGGCCATTTAGGGCTGATACTGCAGGAGACGCGGTCCGAACACTGAAACCGGTGAAGCTGGTGGGGATAAGCCAGCACACCCAATACCACCATCAACAAGGGGAACTGCAATGAGCGAGAAGATTACGAATTGGACTTCTGCCGATGATCTGATGATCGAGAACGCCATTCGACGCGGCGCGAGCCGACGCGAATTGCTGCAAATGATGATGATGGGCGGGATTGCCGCCCTTGCCGGTTCCACCATCCTCGGGCGCGCCACTTCGGCGATCGCCGCTACGCCGGTCAAAGGCGGGTTCGTCAAGGCTGCCGGCTTCACCTCCTCCACGGCCGATACCCTCGATCCGGCAAAGGCATCGCATTCCACTGACTATGTGCGCTGTTGCGCATTCTACAATCGCCTGACGTTCCTCGATGGCCAGGGCGAAACCCGCATGGAGCTGGCCCAGAGCATCGAAAGCGATGACGCGAAGGTGTGGACGGTGAAGCTGCGCAAGGGCGTGACCTTCCATGACGGAAAGTCGCTCTCGTCAGCCGACGTGGTCTTTTCGCTCAAGCGTCACCTCGATCCCGCCGTGGGTTCAAAGGTGAATGCGCTCGCCAAGCAGATGACCGACATCAAGGCCGTTGATGATGGAACCGTCGAGATCACGCTTGTGGATCCGAATGCGGACCTGCCCACCATTCTCGCCCTGCATCATTTCATGATCGTGGCGGACGGCACCACTGATTTTTCCAAGGGCAATGGCACCGGCCCGTTCGTCTGCAAGGAGTTCCAGCCAGGTGTCCGCTCTATCGCGGTGCGCAACGAGAACTACTGGAAGGAGACCGGGCCTTATCTCGATTCCTTCGAATTCTTTGCGATTTCTGACGAAACCGCACGCATGAACGCGGTGCTTTCGGGCGATATTCATCTTGGCGCGAACCTCAATCCCCGCTCGCTGCGCGTGTTGGAAAACAATCCGGCTGCCCAACCGTTTATCTCCAAGCTGGGGACCTATACCAACCTCAACGTCCGTCTCGATATGGCCCCGGGCGACAAGCAGGGTGTCGCCGAAGGTTTCAAATATCTCATCAATCGCGAGCTTATCCAGAAATCCGTTTTGCGCGGGCTGGCGGAAATTGCCAATGACCATCCGATCCCGGCTACCAACAGATATTTCAATGCGGAGCTGAAACAGCGGGCGTTCGATCCCGAGCGTGCAAAGTCACTCTTCCAAAAGGCTGGTGTCCTGGGGCAGGAGATCCATATCACCGCATCCGAGACCGCGTCTTCTTCGCTCGACTACGGGATGGTATTGCAACAGGCAGCATCCGAAATCGGTCTCAAGGTCGTCATCGATCGTGTGCCCTCGGACGGCTACTGGTCGAACCACTGGCTGAAGGATCCCGTCCACTTCGGCAATATCAACGCCCGGCCGACGCCGGATATCCTGTTCTCGCTGCTTTACAAATCCGACGCTCCATGGAACGAGAGCCGCTACAAGTCCGACAAGTTCGATGCCTTGTTGATCGAAGCGCGCGGCATGCTCGATGATGCGAAACGCAAGCAGACCTATGGCGAAATGCAAGCCATGATATCGAATGAGGCGGGTACGGTAATTCCCGTTTTCATGTCGAATGTCGACGGCGTTTCGCCCAAGCTGCGCGGGCTCGTGCCCAATCCGCTTGGCGGAATGATGGGATATGCCTTCGCCGAGTATGCCTGGCTGGAAGCCTGATCGCCGCCTTTGGCTCGGCCATAATTTTGCTCTGTGGCCGGGCCGAATGTCCACCTACAAGCTGCGGGCAGGGCCGAACCATGAAGTCTCCTCTTGTCAATCTCGCTGTCAGGCGCCTCGCGATTGCCATCGTAACGCTTCTGATCGTCGCGTTCGCGATTTTCTTCGCGACACAGATGCTGCCGGGCGACGTGGCTGAAATTCTGCTCGGGCAGGCAGCTACACCGGAGGCAGTGGCGGGGCTTCGTCAGGCCATGCATCTCGATCAGCCGGCATTTCTGCGCTTCATCTACTGGCTCGGTAATCTTTTCACGGGTGATCTTGGAACATCCTACGTCAACAACATGCCGATCGCCGAGCTTATTGGCGGTCGGCTGATGAATTCGCTGAAGCTCGCCGGCGTAACGGCGCTGATCTCGGTTCCCATCGCGCTGACGCTCGGTATCACCGCCGCCATCATGCGCGGTACGTTTTATGACCGCCTCGTGTCAATTCTCACGATCTCGGTGATTTCCGTCCCCGAGTTCATGGTGGCCACGATGGCTGTCATTGTTTTCGCCGTCTATCTGGGCTGGCTTCCCGCTCTCTCCATGGCAAATGAGGTGACGTCGATTACCGGTTTGCTCAAGGCCTTTGCAATGCCGGTGATCACACTGAGCTTTGTGATTTCGGCACAAATGATCCGCATGACGCGGGCCGCCGTCATCGAGACACTCGACACGCCTTATATCGAAATGGCCTTGCTCAAGGGAGCTTCGCGCAGCCGGATGGTTATCCGCCATGCGCTCCCCAATGCGCTTGGCCCAATCGTGAACGCGGTGGCGCTTTCGCTGTCCTATCTGCTGGGGGGCGTCATTATCGTGGAAACGATTTTCAATTATCCCGGCATCGCGAAACTGATGCTCGATGCGGTGGCCACGCGTGACCTCCCCCTGATCCAGGCCTGCGCGATGATCTTCTGCCTGGCCTATCTCCTGCTCATCACGATAGCCGACCTCGTCGCTATCGTATCCAATCCGAGGTTACGATAGTGTCGTTTTCCCTTTCAAACACACGACGGGTGAAGCCGCCCCGTTTCGGCTACCGGGTCAGCCTTGTGGGTGCGGTATCGTTCCTGATCATTCTGGCATGGGCGCTGGTGGCGATATTGGCGCCCTGGATTGCTCCCCATCCTGTCGGCGAAATTGTTGATTTCGACTTCTTTGGCCCGATGAGTGCCCATTTTCCTCTGGGTACCGATTATCTTGGCCGTGACATGCTCTCAAGGATCCTGCTTGGTGCCCGCTATACGGTTGGAATCTCGCTCGCAGCGGTATTTCTGGCGTGCTTCTGCGGTGTGGCGCTGGGCATGACGGCGGCCGTAGTCGGCGGCTGGTTCGATTCCGCCCTCAGCCGGTTTCTCGATGCCCTGACGTCCATTCCAAGCAAGATCCTGGCTCTGGTCATCGTCGCGGCGGTGGGATCCTCCATTCCCATCCTGATCGTTACACTCGCAGTGATCTATACGCCGGGCAGCTACCGTTTCGCCCGGGCACTGGCCGTAAATATCAATACGATGGATTATGTGACGGTCGCCCGGGCGCGTGGCGAGAAGATCGGTTATCTCATCCGTTCGGAAATCCTGCCGGGCATTATCGGTCCGGTTCTGGCCGATTTTGGCCTGCGCTTCGTTTTCATTGTCCTGCTCCTGTCGAGCATGTCCTTCCTCGGGCTTGGCGTTCAGCCGCCCTTTGCCGACTGGGGCGCATTGGTCAAGGAGAACATCGGCGGGCTTTCCTTTGCGGCGCCGGCGGTGATTTTCCCGTGCATCGCAATTGCAAGCCTCACGATCAGCGTTAATTTGCTGATCGACAACCTCCCACAGAAAATCCGCGACCGGAGTGCGTGAATGAGCAATATCGTCGAGGTTCGCGATCTTCGTGTCGATGCCGAAACCGATTCCGGACGCAAGCTTGAGATCATCCGCGGCGTCAACTTCGATATTGCGGAAGGGGAGATCGTTGCGCTCATCGGCGAAAGCGGTTCGGGCAAGACGACGATCGCATTGAGCCTGATGGGGTACACACGGCCCGGCTGCCGCATCGTGAGCGGCCACGTTTCGCTCGCGGGCGATGAAATCACCAGCCTGCCCGAACGCAAGCGCTCCACGAAGCGTGGCACGATTGTCTCCTACGTCCCGCAGAGTGCGGCCGCATCGTTCAATCCCGCGCACCGGATCATGGATCAGGTCATCGAGGCGACAAAGATCCATCGCCTGATGTGTGAAGCCGAGGCCCGCAAAAAGGCGGTCGACTTGTTCAGAGCCCTGGCGCTGCCCGACCCCGAGTCAATCGGCGAGCGTTATCCACATCAGGTTTCCGGTGGTCAATTGCAGCGCTTGTCCGCAGCCATGGCGCTGATAGGCGATCCGAGACTTGTCGTTTTCGACGAGCCGACCACCGCGCTTGACGTGACGACCCAGATCGAGGTCTTGCGTGCCTTCAAATCCGTGATGAAGCGCAATGGAATCGCCGGCGTCTATGTCTCCCACGACCTTGCGGTAGTCGCCCAGATTGCTGATCGCATCGTGGTGCTGAAGAACGGCGAGATCCAGGAGATCGGCAGCACGCAGGAAATTCTTCAGCGGCCCCATCATCCCTATACCCGGGAATTGCTGGACGCATTCGAACCCACCGTGCGCGCCGCACCCAATATTGCCGAAGCGGAACGCCCGGCGCCGTTGCTTCAGGTCGAGAGCCTCGTCGCCGGCTATGGGGTCGCCAAATCCGGGGGACCGGCCATGGTAGCCGTCGATAACGTCAGCCTGGAAATGTCGCGTGGCCAGAATCTGGGAATAATCGGTGAATCAGGCTGCGGAAAATCGACCTTGGCGCGCGTTATAGCGGGAATCCTGCCGGCGACCAGTGGAAGGGTTCTGTTTGATGGCAAAGAATTGCAGCGCGACCTGCGCCATCGCAGCCATGATGAACTGCGCGAGTTGCAGATCGTATTTCAATTTGCCGACACCGCTCTCAATCCAGCCAAATCCATCGCGGAAATCCTGGCGCGCCCGTTGACATTCTATCACGGCATGGATGCCGGGAAGCGCGAGGCACGGATAGACGAACTCCTGGATATGGTGCATCTGCCCAGGACGCTTCGCTACCGCCGGCCGGGCGAGCTTTCCGGTGGGCAGAAGCAGCGCATCAATCTGGCGCGCGCGCTCGCCGCCGAGCCGAAACTCATCTTATGCGACGAGATAACGTCCGCACTCGATACGGTGGTGGCCGCCGCGATCATCGATCTGTTGAAGGAGCTGCAACGCGAGCTGTCGCTGTCCTATCTCTTCATCAGCCACGATCTGTCGACGGTCCGTGCGATCTGTGACGAAGTGGTTGTGATGTATGGGGGCAGGAAGATCGAGCAATTAAGCCCCGATATGATGGGCTGCGAAGCGAGCCACCCCTATTCACGCCTTCTCTTCTCGTCCGTACCCAAACTCGAGACAGGCTGGCTCGACAGCCTGGATCAGGATCCGGAACTGGTTCGGCAGTTCGCCCGACACTGACATGGCGAGGCTGGGGCTCACTCCTTGTTGAAGATGGTGTCGAGAGGCAGGTGAGCCTTCACGATCGGGGATTTCAGCACGACGAAGCTGAAATATTTGTCGATGCCGATATCCATTTCGATCAGGCGCTCCATGATCGTTTGATATTCGGTGATTCCCGCAGTCACAAACTTCATGAGGTAGTCATAACCGCCTGAAACAAGGTGGCATTCGACGACGGAGTCCACCTTTTCGACCGTCGCGAGGAACCGTGCGAAATCGACCTGCCGGTGGTTTTTGAGGGTGATCTCGGTAAAAACCGTCAGGGTTTGCCCAAGCTTGGCGATGTCGATCTGGGCAGAATAGCCGGTGATGAACCCCTCCGCCTGAAGCTTCTTGACCCGCATGAGACAGGGACTCGGTGAAAGGTTGACCAGCTCCGCCAACTCCACATTGGTAATCCGCCCGTTCTTCTGCAATTCGGATAAGATCTTCAGGTCGATCTTGTCGAGCTTCATGAGAAAACCCCGTCACATGTTCGCACTGCGGATTGCCAGCAGGTCCCGCCGCTCCCGCTTGGTTTTTGCTCGGCGAGCCACTGAAATTCCAGCGTCATGAACATTGCCATAGCATCGAGCGCTCTTATCCGCGACAGCATCTTCGCCACGCCGTGGGACAGCAATGGGGCTTCTGCTGCGGATGGCAACCTCCCATGGCGCCCTGTCGGCAACGTTTTCAGAACTCGGCGACCTTGCCCCAAGCAGCCATGTTCAAACGCTCCGGCCGATAGGGTCGCGGATCGACGACCGGTTCATCACCGGTGATGATGTCGGCAATCATGTGGCCGGCGCCGGGGCCGATCCCGAAACCGTGGCCGCTGAAACCCGCCGCGAGGATGAAGCCCGGTATGGCTTCCAGCTCGCCGATTGCCGGAACGCCGTCGGGTGTGCTGTCGATATAACCCGCCCAGATATCGGAGATTCCGACCTTGTTGAGTTCGGGCAGCAATTCGCGGGCTCTTTGATGCGTCAGGCGAATTTGCCCCATGTCGGGTTTGGGATCGAGAATCCGGTTCTTCTCCATCGGCGTGATGTCATCGAGTGCCCATTTCGCCAGGGTTTCATGACCCTGGCGCCAGCCTTCGAGCGCTCCCGGTGCAAGGCTGCGCCAGCGGCGGGCGAACATGGGCAGGAATTCACGGCTGAACTTGAGCTGCTGCGGAGTCGGATCCACGCGTGCCCGCCCACTGATCGCCAGTGTATATCCGCCATTGCCGCGCCTTGTCAGGGATACATGCGCGGTATGCAGGGCGTCCGGCAGGCCGTTCGCGCCCGGTGCGACGGCGAGAATGGAGGAGCGGACAGAGGCTTGCGGGAAACGAATGCCGAGCTGATTGCAGAAGGAAGAGGCCCATGCGCCTCCCGCCATGACCACCGTCTTCGTCCGGATGGTGCCGGCTTCTGTGACCACACCGCTTACCCGACCGGCGCTCAGCTCTATGCCGCGCGCGGCGCAATTCTGGTGCACGCTGCCGCCGAATGCCATGATACCGCGCGCGGCAACGGGCACTGCTTTTGAAGGATCTGCCGTTCCATCGGTTGGTGAGAAGACGCCGCCCTTCCATTGACGTCCGGTGGCTTTGCCCCGTTCGCTGGCTTCCTCTACGCTCAACATATGGGTGGTAACTCCAACCGTTCTTGCAAAATCACGCCACTTTGCCCAGCCTGCCAGCTCGTTCTCATCCTGTGACAGGTAGAGCAGCCCGCAGCGGCGGAATCCCGTGTCTTCGCCTGTTTCCCGGGCCACCTTTTCCCACAGATCGAGGCTTTTCGTTGCCATGGGCAACTCGCGCACATCGCGGTTCTGCTGGCGGCACCATCCCCAATTGCGGCTGGACTGCTCGGCGGCAATGCGCCCTTTTTCTAAAAGCGCGACGCTAACGCCCCGCCGCGCCAAATAATATGCCGTGAACACGCCCACCACGCCCCCGCCGATGACGACGACGTCCGCTTCTCGCGGCAGGGACGGATTGGTTTCAATGTGCATGAGCGGCGCGGGCATGGGCTGGACTCCGGTATTTTGGCGCATCTTAGCGCGCCGGCCAGCGGGGCATGCAGCGGATTTTATGTTTAAACAGAATATCCTACGGTTAGCGGCTCTCAGGAAAAGCATTTGTTGCGAAAATATCAGTCTCGCCGTAGCTCCCTTTCATTGGGGAGAAGCCGATCCTGCGCTTTTAGCGACGTCAAACAGAAAGCGCATTGCAGAACGTGGGAGTGCGGACCCCACCTGCATGCAGGCGACTGACGACGGACGCTTGTGAATTGGCTCAGTTCTGCCGCCGGCCGGTTTTGGTGTCGAAGAGGTGAATAGCTTCCGCATTCGGCCGCACGTGAATCGTCTCGCCGACGGTGATCGGAAAATTGCGCGGGAACTCAACCGTCAGCATACGTCCCTCTCCTATCTCCACGTAGCCATATGTCTGGCTGCCCAGCCGTTCGGCAACGGCGAGTTCGCCGCTGAACAAGGCGTCCTCCTTCGGACAGGTGACAAGGTCTTCCGGGCGGATGCCCAAGATGGCCGCCCCCGCCGGAATTGGTCGCCCGACATCGCCGGTCAGCGGCATGATACGCTCCTTCAGGCGTATCGTGCTGCCGCGCCTGTCCGAACCCACCGTGACCGGTACGGTGTTCATCGTCGGGCTGCCGATGAAGCGGGCGACGAAGAGGCTCGCGGGTCGATGATAGAGGTCGAGCGGTTGGCCGATCTGTTCGATCCTGCCGGCATTCAGCACGACGATGCGGTCTGCCAGCGTCATCGCCTCCACCTGGTCATGCGTGACATAGACGGTTGTCGCCTTCATGCGGTTGTGCAGCTTGGCGATCTCCAGGCGCATTTCGACACGCAATGCCGCATCGAGATTGGAAAGCGGCTCGTCGAACAGGAAAGCGGAGGGCTCGCGCACGATAGCCCGTCCCATGGCGACGCGCTGGCGCTGCCCGCCGGAAAGCTGCGCTGGCCTGCGATCCAGAAACGGCTGGATCTTGAGAATGTCCGCAGCGTGCGAAACGCGACGGTCGATTGTGTCCTCCGCCGTACCACGCATCTTCAGACCGAAGGCCATGTTCTCCCGTACACTCATATGCGGATAAAGCGCATAATCCTGGAACACCATCGCAATGTCGCGGTCGGACGGCGGCAGCGCGTTTACGACTTTGCCGCCTATTTCGAGAATGCCACCGGAAATCTCCTCAAGCCCTGCAATCATCCGCAAGAGCGTGGACTTGCCGCAGCCGGAAGGGCCCACAAGCACCAGAAACTCACCGCTCGCGATAGCGATATCGATATCGTGGATGACTTGGAGCGAGCTATAGGTTTTCCGAATCTGCCTCAATGTGATTGCCGTCACGGGTTTCTCCTCCGAAAGGTCAGTTGTCCCCTTGACCTTCATTATCGATATCAATATCAATAATGATACTAACTAGGATTGGCAACTCCGCGAGCCGACCAATGACCTATTTTTCTGCGCCACTCACCGCACGCAGCACGACAAAGCCGGCAAAGTCGGCCGCCACCTTCAATGCCCTCAAGCGCGATATCATGCTGGGCGTGCTCCCGGCCGGGACCGCGTTGACGGAGTTGGAGCTGGCGGCGCATTTCTCCTGCAGTCAGGGCACGGTTCGGGAGGCGCTCCTCCAACTGCAGGAGGAGGGGCTGGTGCGTCGGCAAGGACATCGCGGCACGCAGGTTTCCGAATGCACGCAGGCCGAGGCGGTGGAGATGTTTCGCGTGCGTCAGCAAATCGAGTGCAACGGCATCGTCAGGGCCCTGCGGGCGCCGAGCCGCACATTGATTGCCGATCTGAGGGCGCTCTTTGCCGAGATGCTGGACGCGGGCAGGGCCGGTGACGAATTCGGGCTTGCCTCGTTCGACCG
Source organism: Mesorhizobium sp. RMAD-H1 (assembly GCF_014191375.1). Lineage (GTDB taxonomy): Bacteria > Pseudomonadota > Alphaproteobacteria > Rhizobiales > Rhizobiaceae > Paramesorhizobium. The sequence continues at coordinate 71,241 of NZ_JACHWN010000007.1, read as the reverse complement.
CGATTTCCATCGCCGCATCTTCCAGGATGCGCAGCTTCCCGCCCTCGATCCGATTCTTCATCGCTGTCTGGTGCACAACCACCGTTTCAAGATCTCGCGCAGCACGACGCCGCGCGACCTTGTGGCAACGGCCCAACGTCACGGCTCGATCATCGAGGCGATCGAAAGCGGCGATATTGCGAAGGCGAGCGCGGCATTGCACCACCATATCGCGACGATCGTGGATCTCGGACCGAACGTCTTTCCGGATGCAAGCCAGTGAGCGCGGTGCTGGATATATCGCAGCTTTCGCCGGAGATGGCGGTATTGCTTGCCCGCGTTGCCGCCGAAACCGGGCCGCAGCCCGATCCGACCATGCTGCCGCCAGCCGAGGGACGGGCGCTCTCGGCTGAAGGCAACCGGCGCTGGAATGTCGATCTGCCCGCGATGGCTGAGGTTGGGGTGACCTGGATCGATCCGGATCCGGCACTCGGATCGGCGCGAACACGCATCAAGGTGCTGGTACCGCCGACTGCCGGGGAGGGCGCGGTTCTCTTCGTGCATGGTGGTGGTTTTGCTTTTTGCAGCCCGGAAACGCACGAGCGCTGCGCGCGCGTCCTAGCGCTCGAATGCGGCATGCCGGTGCTGCTGCCGGACTATCGCCTTGCGCCGGAGCATCCCTATCCGGCCGGCTTGTTGGACGTCATTGCCGCGGTCCGCAAGGCCTTCGCGGTTTTGCAGCCATTCGGCCTGTCGGCTGGTCCGCTCATACTGGCCGGCGACTCCGCGGGAGCAAACCTGGCGCTCGCAGCGATGCTCCACGAACAGTCTGAGGGACGTCAGCCGGTGGCCGGTGCGCTTCTTTTCTACGGAACCTATGCAAACAACTTCCATACGGACTCCTATAGGGATTTCGAGGATGGACCGGGCCTGACGACCGCCAAGATGCAACGCTACTGGTATTGGTATGTCGGCGACCGCGATGTTTCCGTCGATCCACTCGCCTGTCCGCTTCTGGCATCGGATGAGGCTCTTTTAGCCCTGCCGCCGCTTCATCTGATGGCGGCGGGTGTCGATCCGCTGCTTTCCGACAGCATTGCGCTCCACGGGCGCCTTGGAAAGCTCGGGCGCGGCGAGGCGCTGACGATCGTGCCCGGCGTCACGCACGGTTTCCTGCAGAACACGTTCGATCTTGCCGTCGCGCGGGAGGCGCTTGCGGCGGCGGGAGCCGCTGCCAGGCGAATGGCCGGCATGGACTGATCTTTATTACGGGAGGAAACAATGAAAATCTGGAAGAAACTGGCGGTCGGTGCCGTGCTTGCGACGGCGCTTCTGGCAAATACCGCGTCGGCGGAAACGGTTCGTTTCTGGTATCACTTCGATAATCCGGAAAACCCGATGAGCGATCTGGTTGCCAAGTTCGAAGCAGCCAATCCGGGAATCAAGATCGAAGCGGAAAATGTTCCGTGGAACAGCTATTACGACAATCTCTACACGGCACTCGTCGGCGGCAACGCCCCGGATGCGGCGATGGTGAAACTGTTTGCCCAGCCGCGTCTCGTGGAAATGGGTGCGCTGGAGCCTCTTGGCGAGCGCATCGAGGCCTGGCCGGGCAAGGCGGACCTGCTCGACAACCTTCTCGAACTCAATAAGGGGCCGGATGGTCAACAATATTACCTGCCGATCCAGTATGTCGTGCTTTATCTCTATTATCGCACCGATCTCTTTGAGCAGGCCGGCCTCAAGCCGCCGACGACCTGTGAGGCGTTCCGCGATGCGGCCATCAAGCTGACCCAGGCGCCCAAGACCTATGGCTTCGGCCTGCGCGGCGGCAAGGGCGGTTGGGATCAATGGGGCGCTTTCGTGCTTTCGCAGGGCGCAAAGCTGGAGCCAGGGGGACTGACGACGCCTCAGGCGATCGCCGCCAATCAATGGCTGATCGATCTCTTCCAGAAGGATAAGGTCATTCCGCCCTCCGCGCCGAATGACGGCTTTCAGGAAATCACCGCCGCCTTCAAGAACGGCACCACCGCCATGACGATCCATCATATCGGTTCGTCGAACGACATGGTGAAGGCGCTCGGTGACAAGGTTTCGGCTGTGCCGGTACCTGAATGCGGCGGCGGCCGCTGGACGTCCTACGGTGACGAGTCGCTGGCGGTCTTTTCCTCCTCGCAAGTGAAGGACGCGGCGTGGAAGTGGATCTCCTTCCTGGCTGAGGGGCAGAACAACGTCGATTTCAACAAGGCGACCGGCCAGATGACGGTGACCAAGAGCGGCTCTGCCAATTGGTCGCTGCATGAGCGCCGCTTCGTTGACGCAACCGTGCAGTCGTTGCCCTTCGCGCATGTTCTACCGCAGAACACGGCGACATCGGAGTTTGTCAATACGGCCTGGCAGACGGCGATGCAGCAGGCGCTGACCGGCCAGATCACCTCCGAGCAGATGATGCAGCAGCTCGAGACCCTGTTCGCGCAGCAGTAGCGCACAAGGCGCGAGCGATCCCGCGCTCGCTCCAGCCTTTCCCCTCCGCACGGCCTTAAGAGCAGGGCGGAGGGGACTTTTGAATGCCAACGGCCAGGAATGACCGCATGACCGCGACCGCCGCTTCACCATCAACCGCCATGACCATCCCGACGCCATGGAGTGTCCGGCTGATGCCCTACATGCTGCTGGCGCCGGCGGTTTTCGTGACGCTCATCATCGTCTTCTTTCCGATGATGCAAGCGGTATTCACCAGCTTCTACGACCTCATTTTATGGAAACCGAACGCCAGCCGTTTCGTCGGTTTCGGCAACTACGCAAAGCTCTTCGCCGATCCTGTCTTCTGGACGGCGCTCGGCAATACGGCGATCTGGATCGGCCTGACCGTGCCGCTTCAGATGGGGCTTGGCCTCGTGACGGCGCTCCTGCTCAACCGGGAATTTCCCTGGCGGGGTCTCGCACGGGCGCTCATCATCATTCCATGGGCATTGCCGAGCGTCGTGATAGCGCTGATGTGGCGTTGGATCTACGATCCCAACACAGGGGTGCTGAACGACATCCTTATCTACCTCTCCGTCGTGCAATCGGCCGTGCCCTGGCTCGCCGATCCGGACCTTGCCCTCTACGCCATTATCGCCACGCTGACCTGGCAGGGCTTTCCCTTCTTCGCCGTGATGATCCTCGCCGGCCTGCAGGGCATTCCGAGGAGCCACTATGAAGCCGCTTCCATCGACGGCGCCTCGGCATGGCGGCAGTTCGTGCACATCACGCTGCCCGGCATCGCGCCGATACTGGCGACGGCGGGGCTCCTGCGCGTGATCTGGGTCGCCAATTCCATGGACGTCATTTTTGTCATGACCGGCGGTGGACCGGGCTATGCGACCCATACACTCCCGCTCTACGCCTTCGTCCGCGCCCGCCAGAACCTCGATTTCGGCTATGGGACAGCGATTGCCGTCACCTTCACCATCCTCCTTGGCGCTATCGTTGCGGTCTATCTTGCCCGGACCATGCGGGAGGTCGAGCGATGAACAAGCCGACCACGCTCCGCCGCATCCTGACCACCGATCTGCCGGTTCTGGTGATCGTGCTTTTCGCCATGGGGCCGTTCGCCTGGATGGTGCTGACCTCGCTGACACCGACCGAAACGCTGAACGCCACAGGTGTTTCCGTCTCCCCCGCCGGCTGGAGCCTCGACAACTATGTGCGCCTCCTGCGGCAAACGTCGTTTCTCGGCAACATGCTCGACAGCCTGATCATCGCCGGAGGCACGGTGGTTCTGGGGCTCGCCGTCGCGGTCACGGCGGCCTATGCCTTTTCCCGCTTCCGCTTTGCCGGCCGCAAAGTCCTGATGTTGCAGTTCCTGCTCATCAATATGTTTCCGGTCGTGTTGCTCATCCTTCCGCTTTTCGTGCTGATGCGGAAGGCCGGCATCCTCGATACCCATTTCGGCCTCATCCTTGCCAATGCGACGGTCGCCATTCCCTTCGCCGTCTGGATGCTGACGAGCTATGTCGGCGCGATCCCGAAAAGCCTGGACGAGGCGGCGATGATCGATGGCTGCTCGCGGCTCACTGCGCTGCGGCGGGTCGTGCTGCCGCTCACCATGCCGGGCATCATCTCCACCGGCATCTATATCTTCATCACCGCCTGGAACGAATATCTCTACGCGCTGACTCTGGGCGGCAAGAACGTACGACCGGTCACCGTCGCGATCCAGACGCTGATCGGCGAATACCAGATCGAATGGGGCCTGCTCGCCGCCGGCGCCGTCGTGGGTGCCATGCCGGCGACCATCCTTTTCCTTCTCGTGCAACGCCGCCTCATCGGCGGGCTGACCCAGGGCGCGGTGAAGGGCTGATGCCAATAAAAGAGGACAGACAATGAACCCCGTCGGGTTGATTTCCATGCAATATGCGCGGCCCTTCACGGCCGAGCACTTTCCGCTTTTCGCCGAAATGCGGAGGCTGGGCTATGATTTCGTCGAGCTTCTCGTTCCTGAGCCGGGAGAGCTCGATCTGAAGCAAACGCGCCATGCGCTCGGCGCTGCCGGCCTCGACGTCGTGCTTGCCGCCCGCGTCAATCTCCAGCGCAACCTTTCATCGGACGATCCCGCCGCGCATCGCGCAGGCATTGACTACCTCAAATATGCGGCCGATTGCGCCGCCGCGCTCGGCGCCTGCATTGTCGGCGGCCCCCTCACCGGCAATCCGCTGGTCTTCGCCGGCCGGCCACCGCAGCCTGTGTCGGAGGAGGAGCGTCACTCCCGCAAGGCCCGCTGTGTTGCCGGTCTGAAAGAGGCAGGCGACCACGCCGCCGGACTCGGCATCGTGCTGGCCGTCGAACCGCTCAACCGTTTCGAAAGCGACGTTTTGTGCACCACGCAGCAGGCGAACGAATTGCTCGACGCGGTCGATCATCCCGCCGTCCAGCTTATGCTCGACACCTTTCACATGCATATGGAGGAGGCGTCCATCGCCGAGGCGATCCGGCTCGGCGGCAGCCGTATCGTGCATTTCCAGGCCAATGAGAACCACCGCGGGTTTCCGGGCACGGGTGCTACCAATTGGGTCGAGGTGTTCCGCGCGCTCCACGAGATCGGCTATCGCGGGCCTGTTTCGCTGGAACCTTTCCGCCGCAACGACGACCGTTTCGGGGTGCCCTTCGCCCAGTGGCGGCCACCGCACGAGGACGAGAGCGAACGCCTCGCCGCGAGTGCAGAATTCATCAAGTCCCACATCCTGCTTACGGAATATCGTCGATGACACTCAAGATCGGTTGGATCGGCTGCGGCGTGCACGCCACCCAGATGCTGCTGCCGCAGCTCGTTCGCCATGACGTTCAGATTGTCGCGCTCTGCGACATCGACGGCAATCGGCTCGCATCTGCCGGCCGGCAGTTCGGTGTCACGAACCTGACGAGTGATGCGGAGGAGTTCATCAAACGTCCGGATATCGACGCTGTCGGCATGGCCGTCGGGCCGGACCAGCATCTGGCTTTCGGCAGACAGGCACTGGAGCGGGGCCTGCCGGTGTTCATGGAAAAGCCGCCGTCAGGCAGCGCCGCGGGCGCACGCGAATTGCTTGCTGCCTCGGAAAAATCCGGCAAGCCGCTGCTTCTCGGCTTCATGAAACGCTATTCCGCCGGCAACAAGATCGCGGCGAACATCCTGCGGTCCGGCCGTTTTGGTCCGATCTACGGCCTCACCGGCTATTACATGACGGCGCCGGGCTATTTTGCCGGCAATGTGGATTATACCGGCTTCTTCCTCCACCATTGCGTACACTATATGGACCTCGTTTCCTTCCTTGTCTCGCCTGTCAGCAAGCTGACGGCCCGCAAGGTCGAGAAGGATCGTGGAAAGGTGCTCTTTCACGTGCATTTCGATTTTGAATGCGGCGCGATCGGCACCATTGCCATGGGCACGGCACAGTCGCGCGGCGCGCCGGTGGAACGCATCGAGATCATGGGGGACCACCAGCGCATCGAGGTCGATAATGTCATCGAGGTGCGCTGGAACCGTAATCCGCCCTTCAAGGTGGACGATCCGGCTGCAACCCTTGCCGATGCTGTCGATACCTTGACCTGGAAGCCCAACTTCACCGCTGCCGCCAACGAGGATCCGAAGGGCTATTATTCGCTGCTGGCCGATGTTATCCCCGCGCTTGCCGGCAGGGAAACGCCGGCGCCGACGATCCGTGACGGCGTGGTCGCCATGGAGCGGCTGGAAACCCTCCGGCGCGAACTCGCGCTGTGACAGCGGAGAACGCGATGAAGACGCCCGTCATCCAGTTTGGAACCAGCCGGTTCCTGCAGGCTCATGCCGATCTCTTCCTTTTCGAAGGAAGCCCGAAACGTGCAATCACCGTGGTACAGACTTCGGGCGATACGGCGCGTGCCCAGCGGCTTGCCGCCCTCGCCGCGCCGGAAGGTTATCCGGTGCGCATCCGCGGGCTTGCCGAGGGACGGGCCATCGACGAGACGAGAAGCGTCACATCCGTGAAGCGCTGCCTGTCTGCCGCGACGGACTGGCCGGAAGTGGTGCGAGTCTTCATCGAGGAGGCGGAGTTCGTTCTATCCAATACGGGCGATGCCGGTTACCAGCCGCGACCCGAGGATAGCGCGGTGGAGTACCACCCGGCGATGAGCTTCCCTGCCAAGCTCTTTCACCTGCTCGCCGCTCGACATGCCGCGGGCGCCGCGCCCATTATCGTGATGCCGATGGAACTCGTGGTCGATAATGGCAGGGTCCTGAAAAACGCCGTCCTGGCGGTCGCGGCTCAACGTAAGTGCGCACAGGACCTTCGCTCCTACATCGAAAATGACGTGGTGTGGGCCTGCAGCCTTGTCGATCGCATCGTCTCCGAACCCATAGAGCCCGCCGGCGCGGTGGCGGAACCCTACGCACTCTGGGCCATTCAAAAGGAGCCGGGTGTCGTTGCGCCCTGCGTCCATCCGGCGATCATCATGGTCGATGACCTGAAGGAGATCGAGCGGCTGAAGCTGCACATCTTGAACCTCGGCCATACCGTTCTCGTCGATATCTGGCAGCGGCATGGCGGGAAGGGCGATCCGATCGTCCGTGATTTCATTGCACGTCCCGAGGTGCATGACGAATTGACGGCGATCTATCGAGAGGAAGTGCTGCCGGTCTTTGCGCATCTGGGGCAGGGCGAGGCAGCCGAGCATTACATGACTGTGACGCTGGAGCGGTTCGCCAATCCATATCTCGATCACAGGCTGGCCGATATTGCCCAAAACCACGCCCAGAAGGTCGAGCGTCGCATCGGCGCGTTTCTCGATGTGGCACGAACATCCGGCGCGACATATCTGCAGCCGCGTCTCGCGGCAATCGTGGCGGGAGAGAATACAGCTTCCATCACCCAAAGCACATGACGGGGCCCCGAAGGTACGTGCCAATGCATCTGAGCCAGGATTGAACCACGAACCAGGTCCGGTCCGTCGTCTGGCCGCAGGGCGACGGCGTCGCCGCCCTGCGGCAAAAGTAGGAACGCACCGGGACAAAGCAGGCAGTGAAGCCGCTGCTCCGATGCTCACGCGGCCTGGTCGCGCTGCGACGCTCTGAAAAGATTGCTGCCGATGGTTCGTGCCGTATCGAGATTAGGAGACATATCTCCCGTTTCCGATGGAAGCAGGAGCTCCGATGTCACCACCGGTGCACCGCAATAGTCGAATATCCCGTGATCGATCTGCGTCCGCATCGCCCCGAAATAGCCATGCCGCGCATAGGTGCGCAGGTCCGCGCCGCCGATGGCAACCAGATGAATCGGGAGACGCTGAAGTTTCTTCACCACCCTGGTTTTGAAATCGTCGTCATAAGCCCAGCCATTGGCGAAGACGCGGTCGATCCATCCCTTCATAAGTCCGGGCATCGACCACCAATAGACAGGATAGACCAAGACAAGGGCATCGGCGCGATCGATCCTTGCCTGTTCGGCGGCGACATCGGTGGGAGGCTGCGTTTGTTTGAGATAATAGGCAATGTCGGCTTCCGTGTAGCGGGGATCGAACCCTTCCGCCGCAAGATCGGCTATCTCGAAGGAATTGCCGGGACCGGACAGGACGACGCCTTCGCCGAGATGCGCGGCGACGCTGTGGGTGAATGATTCGCGGTCAGGGTGAGAGACAACGATGAGCGCGTGCATGGGTAAACTCCAGTGGACTGGTTGCAAAGGAAGAGCACGTGTTATATACTTTTAGTAAGTTACTTTTGGTATATAAGCATGTCAAGCGCTGAAACAAGAAGCCAGACTTCCGATCCCCAGCCCCGTCGCCGCCTGGCGCGCGAGGACCGATATCGCCAGCTTGTCGACGTCGCATGGCGGCTGGTCCGGGAGGAGGGTACGGAAGCCCTGACACTTGGGCGGCTCGCCGAGCAGGCGCATGTGACGAAGCCAGTCGTTTATGACCATTTCGGCACGCGATCCGGGCTGCTGGTGGCGCTCTATCGGGAATTCGATGCGCGCCAGACGGTTATCATGGATTCGGCGATTGAAGCCAGCGAGCCGACATTGGAAGCCAAGGCGGCGGTGATCGCCTCTTCCTATGTCGATTGCGTGCTCCTGCAAGGCCGCGAGATACCGGATGTGATCGCGGCGCTTGCCGGTTCACCGGAACTTGAGAGGGTCAAACGCCAATATGAGGCGGTGTTCATCGAGAAATGCCGGATCGTGCTCACGCCGTTTGCTGGAAGTGGGAATATCGCCGCCGCCGGCCTGTGGGGAATGCTGGGCGCGGCCGAGGCCCTGTCCTATGCGGCGGCGACCGGAGACATCACGGCCACGCAGGCGAAGGACGAGCTTTTCGAAATCATCGTTGCGATGGTGGAGAGAAATGCCGGCGGTCACAGGCGCTCCGCCGCTTCACACACAAATAAGTGATCGGTTCCACCCGCCCTTTACCTGAGCGGGACGGGCGGTGATACTCTGGTTTTCTTTCGGTTGTCTTTGAACAATCCGGCCTGAGGAGGGACCCAACCATGGCGATCGTGCGTGTGAATGGCGAGGAGCGGCAATATGACGGTGATCCCGACATGCCGCTCCTCTGGTATCTGCGGGACGAACTTGGCCTGACGGGCACAAAGTTTGGTTGCGGCGAGGCGCTCTGTGGCGCCTGCACGATCCATGTCGACGGCACGGCCATGCGCAGTTGCCAGACGACGATCGGTGATGCCGAAGGCGCGTCGATCACCACCATCGAAGGCCTCTCTGCCGATGGCGATCATCCGCTGCAGGTGGCTTGGCGCGAGCTCAACGTGCCGCAATGCGGCTATTGTCAGAGCGGCCAGATCATGCAGGCAGCCTCGCTGCTCAAGGATTCCCCACAGCCGACCGACGAGGAAATCGACAGTGCCATGAGCGGCAATATTTGCCGCTGCGGCACCTATCCGCGCATTCGCGCGGCGATCAAGCAGGCAGCCACCGCCACGAAGGGGGCCAAGCTATGATCCACCATTCCAATCCTTCGTCCCCGATCACCAATATCAGCCGCCGCGGACTGCTCGCGGGATTTGGCGCGGGCGCCTTCGTGCTGGCAGTCGGCATTCCCGGCAACATGTCTGCAAGGGCGCAGGAGGCCAAATATGGCGCCGAGGGCATGCCCAACGGCATACGCGACGATCCGAAGGTTTTCGTGGCCATCGCCGATGACGGCACGGTGACGGTCACGTGCAGCCGCCAGGAGATGGGACAGGGGGTGCGCACCTCGATCGCCCTCATCGTCGCCGACGAGCTCGAGGCGGACTGGGCCAAGGTGAAGGTCATCCAGGCGCAAGGGGACGAGGCGCGCTACGGCAATCAGGATACGGACGGCTCGCGCTCGATCCGCCATTTCTTCATGCCGATGCGGCGCTGTGGCGCCGCGGCGCGCGCCATGCTCGAGGAGGCCGCCGCCAAGCAATGGGGCGTGCCGGTCGCGGAAATCGAGGCGAGCAATCACGAGATCCTTCACAAGCCGTCCGGCCGGCGCATCGGCTATGGCGCGGTCGCCAAGGCTGCGGCGGAGCTGCCGGTGCCGCAGGGCGATGCGATCAAGCTCAAGGATGCATCGGCGTTCCGTTACATCGGCAAGGGTCAGACAAACCTGATCGACGGGTTCGACATGACGACGGGCCGCGCCCTTTACGGCATCGACACCCGCCTGCCCGGCATGGTCTATGCCGTCGTCGCCCGCCCGCCGGTCTATGGCGGCAAGGTTGCGAGCTTCGACGACAGCGAAGCGCTGAAGGTGCCCGGCGTCATCAAGGTGGTCACAATCGAGCCGACGCCGATCCCGTCCGAGTTCCAGCCGCTTGGCGGCGTCGCGGTGATCGCCAGAAATACCTGGGCCGCTATCCAGGGTCGCTCCAAGTTGAAGATCACCTGGGACGATGGTCCCAATAAGGCCTATTCGTCCGACAGCTATAAGGCGACGCTGGAGGAAGCCGCACGCAAGCCGGGCAAGGTCGTCAGGCACGCCGGGGATGTCGATGGCGTGATGGCCAAGGCGGAGAAGCGGCTGGAGGCGGAATACTATATCCCGCATCTGACTCAGGCGTCTATGGAGCCACCCGCCGCGACGGTGCGCATCGTCGACGGCAAGTGCGAGGCCTGGGCCTGCGTGCAGGCGCCGCAGGCGACCCGCGAAAGGCTGGCGAGCCGTCTCGGCATGTTGGTTGAGGACGTCACCGTCAATGTGACGCTGCTCGGCGGCGGCTTCGGACGGAAATCAAAGCCGGACTTCGTGGTGGAGGCGGGCCTGCTTTCGAAGGCCATGGACGGTGCGCCGGTCAAGGTGACCTGGACGCGCGAAGACGACGTGAAGCACTCCTATTACCACACCGTTTCCGTCGAGCGGATCGAGGCGGCGCTCGATGCGAGCGGCAAACCCGCCGCCTGGCTGCACCGCAGCGTCGCTCCCACCATCGGCTCGATCTTCGGGCCGGATCCGAAGCATGAGCTGCCGTTCGAGCTCGGCATGGGGTTGGTGAACCTGCCTTTCGACATCCCCAATGTGCGGCTCGAAAATCCGCAGGCCGCCGCGATGACGCGGATCGGATGGTACCGGTCCGTGTCCAACATCCCGCATGCCTTCGCGATCCAGTCCTTCGTGGCGGAGCTTGCCCATGCGGCCGGCAGCGACCACAAGGATTATCTACTCGAAATGATTGGCCCCGACCGCAAGATCGATCCGACGACGATTGACGACAGCTGGAATTATGGGGAAGACCCCAAGCTCTATCCGCTCGACACGGGTCGCCTGAAAAGGGTGATCGAGCTGGCGGCCGAGCAGATCGGCTGGGGCCGCGATCTGCCCAAGGGCAGGGGGATAGGCCTTGCCGCCCATTACAGCTTCGTCACCTATGTGGCGGTGGCGGCGGATGTTGAGGTCGATGATCAGGGGGTGCTGACGATCCATCGGATGGATGTCGCCGTCGATTGCGGGCCACAGGTCAACCCCGAGCGCGTCCACTCTCAGATGGAGGGCGCGGCCATCATGGGCATCGGCAACACGCTGTTCGGCGAGATCACCTTCAAGGAGGGGCGCGTCGAGCAGAGCAATTTCGATGGCTATGAGGTGGCCCGGATCGATGCCGCGCCGAAGGAGATCCACGTCCATCTGGTGCCGGCGCCGGATTTTTCGCAGCCGCTTGGCGGCGTAGGCGAACCGGGTGTTCCGCCGGTCGCTCCGGCCCTCACCAATGCGATCTTCGCTGCAACGGGCAAGCGCATCCGGCAATTGCCGGTGAAGCAGCAGTTGGGCGTGTGAGGTGAATACGAGAAAGAAGCCGGCTATTCTTCGACTGAATATATCGCGGGAAGATTGGGCGGCTTTTTGCCGAGTGTGTTCGCGCGTTCGACAACGGAGTGATGGATGCGTGCTCCCTCGGGAATCGCGCGGCGCTCGAACAGCGGTATGCTAAAGCCGAACAAGGCCGGCCTTCTGGAGCCCTTCGGACGGTAGCATGGAAGAAATTCCAGTATCGCCCAAGCACTCTTCATTGAACTATGTGGCGCCGCCATGGGATCCGGCGCTACATAGGGTTTGCCGGGGTTCTTCCCAAGCAGGATCTCGTTGACGGTCTGGGTGCGGTAGCGCAGCCCCATCGCCCTGGTCTGGTCAACCATCCATTTGAGAGGAATTTTGGCAAGTGCGCTTTCTTCTTCGGGATAGCCGCCGCCGATATCGCCGTGACTGCCGGTGAACCAGACCTCGCGGACGTCCTGCTGTTTGGCGCTCGACCGGTTGAAGGGATTGCCCCAATATTCTTCACCTTCGGGCCAAAGCAGCGGACGGAACATAATTCGCCGCTCATCAATACCCACTGCGTGCCGGATAGAATCCACACTGCGGTTCTTCTGGGTGAAGGCGTGTGAACGAAGGCGGGGGCCATAGCGGCCGTGCTCGATCACGGAGGCGACGGTGTCGAACAGACCCAGCAGCCTTATCGGCGGATGATCCGGATTAAGAATCCGTTCATAGAGACGAATCTCGGCAAAACTGTCCTCGGCATTTTCGCCTATGCGCTTGTAGGCCCGGTATGCATAGTCGAGGAGGTTCAGATTCCGCTTCTCCATCAATCCCAGCGCATGAATGAAACCGGCCAGCACCCGTGCGGAATAGGCGCCGCGACTGAAGCCGAAAATGCAGATCACGTCGCGACCGGCGGAGTTTTCTCCTTGCCGCTTGCCCTTGTCATAGTTCTCGACCAGAAAACGGTATGCCTCCTTCACATTGCGATCGAGGCCCCAGCCGGTTAGCACACCCCAGATCTCGACGGCCTTGCGCCAGAATCTCAACCAGGCATTCTCGGGACCGATCGTACCCACACCGGGGTCATAATAGACCAGCTGCCGTTCGCTTTTTTCCAGCATGCCGTAGAGGCGCAGGACATTGGACCGGTCTGCGGAAATTTCGTTGGAAGTGCCGTCAAAAAGAATGACGATCGTCTTGGGCATGGGAACTTCCCTTGGCCTTGTTGCTCGCCCGGGTTGCAGCATGCGATAGGCGTAGCTTACGACAAGGATGTTACCGAAAGGCGAAGTTCTCTGGGCAGCGACATGTCGGCAATTTCGTCGGGCTATGGCTTCGTTGAAACCGAGGTGCTGACATGCTGAGGGAGGTTTCGGCGGCCGGAGGCTGGGACGGATCCGCTCATCCGATTGGAGAAAGTTTATTGGCTTGAGAGTGGCGGACCGACCGAGCCCCGTTCGATGATCGATGTCGGAAGGACGATCCGTTCCGGCGCTTGCGTCTCACCCTTCAGCCGCCGGATCAGCAGTTCCGCCACCTTTTTGCCGAGCGCATAGACCGGCTGGTCGATAACGGTGATCGGCGGGCTCGTCACACTCGTCCAGTCGGCATTGTGAAAGGTGATGAGCGAGAGATCATCGGGGACACGCATCCCCATCTGGCGAACGACCCTGAAGATCTCCAACGCGATGAGGCTGTCGGATGCCAGGATGGCCGTCGGCCTGTCGGCCCGCGACAGGAGCCTGGCCGCGATCGCGCGCGTCTCATCAGGGCCGGTCGCGCCGAGATGCACAAAGCGTTCGGGCGCCTCGATGTCGGTTTGACGGCACACGGCGAGAAAACCTTCGATGCGCTCGCGGACGGAAGAGGTATAGATCTGCTCGATATCCCGATATTCGTGCCGGGCGGAGTCGACGGCCGTCACATAGGCCATTTGCCGATGGCCGGCTTGGGCCAGCATGCGCGTTGCCCGCATCGCCGCTTCGTGATCGTCCACCGTCACGGTATCTACGTCGAAACCGGGAAGTGCGCGGTCTAGGAGCGCGAGCGGCCGTCCCGAACGGTGGATGTCGCGCAGATGGGAAATGTCGCGTGATTCCGCCGGCGTCACGATCAGCCCGTCTACGCGCTTACCCATCAAGACGCGCACGGCGGCCTTCTCGGCCTCGATCCGCTCGCCCGAATTTGTCAGGATGACGTTGAGGCCGGCGGCCCGCGCTGCATCGCTGATGCCGCGCACGGCAAGGCTGAAGAACGGGTTCTCGATATCGCCGACGACCACGCCGATGATCCCCGACTTGCCCGTGGTCATGCTGCGCGCCAGTTCGTTGGGCCGGTAGTCCAGCGCCTTGGCCGCGGCCATGACCTTTTCATGCACCTTGTCGCTGAAGACGCCGTAGCCGCCCAGGACGCGCGCGGCGGTCGCCTTTGAGACCTTCGCCTCACGCGCCACGTCACTGACCGTAACAGAGCGGGTCTTGCCTGGATTTTTCATGCGCTGAAGCACTACAGGAGTTTTTCATGCCTGGTCAATGAGGAACAAACGGTTGACGATGAGACCGGTATCAATTTAAATGAGACCGGTCTCTTTTTGACAGATAAGTGTTCCGTTCGCGTGTTCGCTGCCGTGGACGGCGCGCCCTGAGGAGGAGAGGCAAAACCGCAATCCCACCCGCAAAAATCAGAAAAAATTCTCCAGAGGAGAGAAAACATGAAAACAACAGGTATTTTCCAGCCATTGCTTTCGCCCGCCCGGGTTGCTGCGGTGGCCCTGATAATGCTTTTCGCCGCTTTCGGCGTGCCTGCGGGAGCCGTGGCGCAGGACAATCCCTATCATCTCATCGAGCCGGGCGTGATCAGCGTCGGCACGATGGGTGACGCCAAGCCCTATACCTTCACCACGGCGGATGGACAGTTCACCGGCTTCGACATCGAACTGTTCCTCGACGTGGCCCGCCGGCTTGGATTCAAGAAGGACCAGGTGATTTTCACCGGCCAGGAGTTTTCAGCGCTGCTGCCTTCCGTCGCCAATGAGCGTTTCGACGTCGCGGTGGCGGCGATCGGCACGACGGAGGAGCGCAAGAAGACGGTCGATTTTTCCGATGGCTATCTCGCCGGCTATCTCTCGGTCCTGACGCCGGACGAGGCGATAAGCGCCGCCGACGGGCTGAAAGGCAAGCGGCTCGGCGTGGTGCAGGGCACGCTGCAGGAAACCTACGCCGCCAGGAACTTCAAGGAGACGGATCTCGTCAAATTCCCCGATAACAATTCCGCCATTTCGGCCCTGAACAACGGCACGATCGACGCGCATTTCCTGGATTACGAGGCCGCCAAACAATATGGCGAGCGTTATCCCGAGCTGAAGATTGCGGTCAACATCCCTTCCTTCGACGCACCCGCCGGCTTCGTCGTGCGCAAGGGCAATGATGCCTTCCGCGAGGCGCTGAACGGCGCCCTGCACGCGGCGATGCAGGACGGAACCTGGAAAACCCTTTACGAGAAGTGGTTCCCCGGCTCGCCGATGCCCGAGCAGTACCTTCCCAGGAAGTGAGATGCGTCCCGGCTTCCGGCCGTCATGCCGGAGGCCGGGCTGCGCTTGAGGCACATCGGTCTGCAGAAAGTGTCACGCCGCAGATGCGGGGCACGACAGCAAGGGGAATGGAATGAATTGGCTTGAAAATTTGCGCCGCAGTTTCCTTGACTGGGACGCTATGGCGGCGGTTCTGCCTTCGATGATCAGCATCGGGCTGAAGAACACGCTGATCCTCGCCTCGGCCTCCACCGTGCTCGGCGTGATCATCGGCATGGTGCTCGCCGTCATGGGAATCTCGCAGTCCCGCTGGCTGCGGATACCCGCCCGCATCTACACCGATATCTTCCGCGGCCTTCCGGCAATCGTCACGATCCTGCTGATCGGCCAGGGGTTCGCCCGCATCGGCCGCGATCTCTTCGGGCCTTCGCCCTATCCGCTCGGCATCCTCGCGCTCAGCCTGATCGCCGGGGCCTATATTGGGGAGATCTTCCGCGCCGGCATCCAGAGCGTCGAGCGCGGGCAGATGGAGGCCTGCCGGGCGCTCAGCATGAGTTACAGCCAAGGCATGCGGCTGATCGTGATCCCGCAGGGCATCCGGCGCGTGCTGCCGGCGCTGGTGAACCAGTTCATCGGCAACGTCAAGGATTCGAGCCTGGTCTATTTCCTCGGTCTGCTTGCCTCCGAGCGGGAAATCTTCCGCGTGGGACAGGACCAGGCGGTGGTCACGGGCAATCTCTCGCCATTGCTCCTGGCCGGCGTCTTCTATCTCCTCATCACAGTGCCGCTGACGCACCTCGTCAATTACATCGATCATCGTCTGAGGCTGGATAAACATCGCGGCGGTCCCGCCACGAGCGGCCTTGCCGAGGTGGGCGAACTGGAAGACGCCGGCAATTCCACCGGCGTGGCCTCCCCTCCGCGCAGCGGCGAGGTCCGGCCGCGGTTCAAGGGCGGCAGCCTTGCCGTCAGCGATCTCGACATGGCCTATGGCGACGTCGAGGTGCTCAGGGGTGTCGGTCTTACTGTAAGGCCCGGCACCGTGACTTGCATCATAGGGCCATCCGGCTCGGGCAAGTCGACCCTGCTGCGCTGCCTCAATCGGCTTGTCGAGCCCAGGGGAGGCGAGGTGCTGCTCGACGGCGAGAGCATCCTGACGATGAAGCCCGAAAAACTGCGCCGGCGCGTCGGCATGGTGTTCCAGCATTTCAACCTGTTTCCCGATCACACGGCGCTTGAGAACGTGATGCTGGCGCTCGTCAAGATCAAGGGCATGCCGAGAGAGGAGGCTCGCCGGATCGCCGAGGCGCGTCTGGCCGATGTGGGTCTCGCTTCCCGTATGCATCACAAGCCCGCCGGTCTCTCGGGCGGGCAGCAGCAGCGCGTGGCGATCGCCCGCGCGCTCGCCATGGATCCGGAAGTCATCCTCTTCGACGAGGTGACGAGCGCGCTTGATCCCGAGCTGGTGAAGGGCGTTCTCGATCTGATGGCGGATCTCGGCCGGCGCGGCATGACCATGGTCGTCGTCACACATGAGATGGGTTTTGCGCGCAGGGTCGCCGACCAGGTCGTCTTCATGGATGAGGGCCGCGTCATCGAGGCAGGCACGCCGGCCGCCATCTTCGACAACCCGCAAAATCCGCGGCTGAAGTGCTTCCTTGCCGAGGTGCTGTGACATCGGCACGCATGCTCCCCGAATGATTCCACTGCAATAGAAAGACGAAAGAAACTCCCATGAATTCCCTTTCCTCCGCTTCAAAGCAGGTCTCGAAGGTCGTTGTCGTCGGCGCTGGCATTTTCGGTGTGTCGTCGGCGGTCCACCTTGCCCGCCTCGGCATTTCGGTGACGCTCGTCAATGACGGCCCCGTCGCGAATGGCGCATCCGGCCGTTCACTCTCCTGGCTCAATTCCTCGCGCATGCGCTCGGAGGCCTATCACCGCCTGCGGATGATCGGGATCGACCGCTACCGGACGCTTGCGGCGAAATATCCGCAGGCGCCGTGGTTGCGCTTTGATGGTGGGCTGACCTGGGACGCCGATGACGAAAGCAACGAGATCGCCGCCGCCTTCGCCCATGAGCGCCGCATTGGCTATGACGCGCAGCATATCGCGGCGGAAGAGGTGGCGGCGGTCACGCCGGGCGTCGACGCGCGCACCGTGACGCCGCAGGGCGCGATCTTCAATCCGGGCGAAGGCTGGGTCGATCTGCCGTCGCTGATCGAGGTGCTGCTCGAGGAACTTCTGGCGCGTGGAGGCCGGCTTGTCACCGACGCGGGCCGCGCCGAGGTCAGGATCGCGAACGGTCGCGCCAACGGGATTGTGACGACGAGCGGCGCCAGCCTTGACGCGGATGCCGTGCTGCTGGCAACGGGCGCTTCTGTCCCGGCCATGGTGGGCGATGCCGGACAGCGCATCGGCGATGCGACACCGGTCGCATTGCTCGTCGAGACGATGCCGGTGCCCCATCTCCTGCGCGCCGTCCTCAACACACCGCGCGTGGCGGTCCGGCCGGCGCCGGGAGGCACGCTGGCGCTCGATTCCGCCTGGTCGGAGGAGGAGGTGATCGTGCGTCTGGACGGCAGCTATGAGGTGAAGCAATCGACCTTGCGGGGCCTGCTGGAGGAGGCGTCGAAAGTTCTCGAGGGCAATCCGAAGCTGGAGATCAAACGCTATGGGGTCGGCCCGAAGCCGATCCCGGAGGATGGCGAACCGGTGTTCGGAGAGCTAAAGGCTATCCCGGGCTATTACGTGGCGTTCAGCCATAGCGGAGCCACACTCGGCCTGATCGCCGGCGAATTGCTGGCCGGCGAGATCGCCACCGGCCAAAGGCACCCTTTGCTGGAGTCCTTCCGCCCCGAACGGTTCGGCTAGGGATTCAGCGCCGAGAAGGGCAAAGCGGGCGCGGATTGATCCGCGCCCGCTTCAATTGCTTTGTGGCGTCCACCAGCCGATCAGACCAGGTCGAAACGGTCGGCGTTCATCACCTTGGTCCAGGCCTTGACGAAGTCCTTCACGAACTTCTCGCGGGCATCCGCGCAGGCATAGACCTCGGCAAGCGCACGCAATTGCGAGTGCGAGCCGAAGATCAGGTCGACGCGCGTGGCCCGCCACTTCAGCTCGTTCGTCCTGCGGTCGCGGCCCTCATAGGTACCGTCGGCGACGGGCTGCCATTGCGTGTCCATGGTCAGGAGGTTGACGAAGAAATCGTTCGTCAGCTTGCCGACCTCCCTGGTGAAAACGCCATGCTCGGCTCCGCCGGTGTTTGCGCCGAGTACGCGCAGGCCGCCGACGAGAACCGTCATCTCCGGCCCGGTCAGCGTCAGCAGCTGCGCCCGGTCAACCAGCTCTTCCTCCGGCTGCATGAACTGCCGGCCGCTCAAATAGTTGCGGAAGCCGTCGGCCCGAGGCTCGAGCGCCCGGAAGGAGTCGATATCGGTTTCTTCCTGTGACGCATCCATACGCCCCGGCGTGAAGGGTACCGTCACATCAACGCCGGCATCCTTTGCCGCCTTCTCGACCGCCGCCGAGCCGCCAAGCACGATGAGATCGGCAAGCGAGACCTTCTTCTCGCCGGTCTGGGCCTCGTTGAACGCTTTCTGGATTGCTTCCAGTGTGCCGAGCACCTTTGCGAGTTGCGCCGGGTCATTGACCTCCCAGTTCTTCTGGGGCTCAAGGCGGATGCGCGCGCCATTGGCACCGCCCCGCTTGTCGGAGCCACGGAAGGTCGAGGCGGAGGCCCAGGCGGTCGAGACCAGTTCGGACACCGACAGGCCCGAGGCGAGTATCTTCGCCTTCAGATCGGCGATATCCTGATGGCTGACTAGCTCATGGTCGATTTCCGGGATCGGATCCTGCCAGATCAGCGTCTCCTTCGGCACGAGCGGGCCGAGGTAGCGCACCTTCGGGCCCATGTCGCGATGGGTGAGCTTGAACCATGCACGGGCGAAGGCGTCGGCGAACTGGTCCGGATTCTGGTGGAAGCGGCGCGAGATCTTTTCATATTCCGGGTCGAACCGCAGCGACAGGTCGGTGGTCAGCATGGTCGGGACATGCTTTTTCGAAGGATTATGGGCGTCGGGCACGGTGGGCTCGGCATTCTTCGCCTTCCACTGCCAGGCGCCGGCCGGGCTCTTCGTCAGCTCCCACTCATAGTTGAACAGGTTGTCGAAGAAATAATTGCTCCACCTGGTCGGCGTCTGCGACCAGGTGACTTCCGGACCGCCGGTAATGGCATCGGCGCCGAAGCCGGTACCGTGCCCGCTCTTCCAGCCCAGCCCCTGGTCCTCGATCGCAGCGCCTTCCGGATCGGGACCGACCAGCGACGGGTCGCCGGCGCCATGGGTCTTGCCGAAGGTGTGGCCGCCGGCGATCAGCGCCACGGTCTCCTCGTCATTCATCGCCATGCGGTAGAACGTCTCGCGAATGTCTTTTGCCGCCGCAACCGGATCCGGCTTGCCGTTCGGCCCCTCCGGGTTCACGTAGATGAGCCCCATCTGCACCGCGGCCAGCGGCTCGGAGAGCTGGCGTTCGCCGCTGTAGCGCTCGTCGCCCAGCCAGGTGCCCTCGGGACCCCAGTAGAGCTCTTCTGGTTCCCAGACGTCCTTGCGGCCGCCGGCGAAGCCGAAGGTCTTGAAGCCCATCGATTCGAGCGCGACATTGCCGGCAAGAATCATCAGGTCGGCCCAGGAGATATTGCGGCCATATTTCTGCTTGATCGGCCACAGCAGCCGGCGCGCCTTGTCGAGATTGGCGTTGTCGGGCCAGGAATTGAGCGGGGCGAAACGCTGCTGGCCGGCACCGGCGCCGCCGCGGCCGTCGGTGATGCGGTAGGTGCCCGCGCTGTGCCAGGCCATGCGGATCATCAGCCCGCCATAGTGGCCGAAATCGGCCGGCCACCAATCCTGCGAATCGGTCATCAGACCATGCAGATCCGCAATGACCGCATTAAGGTCGAGACTTTTGAACGCCTCGGCATAGTCGAAATCCTCACCCATCGGATCGGACAGGTTGGAATTGTGGTGCAGGACCTGGATGTCCAGCTGGTTCGGCCACCAGTCGCGGTTCTTGTGGCCGCGTCGGCCGCCCGTGAACGGGCATTTGCCCGCATTGTCTTCCGTCTTTGCGTCCATGGCTTCCTCCAATGCGTGAGCTCCTCGTTGATTAGAGGTGTTCCAAGGTAAACAAGCCGGACGATAACGGCAAATTGGGACTTCTGTTATTATTGATAGGATTTTCTTATGATGACGGCGACCCGCGGGATCGGCGGCCTGTGGCCCCGCTTTTTCGTCTGGATTTAAACCCGCCGATTGACCCTAACGGGCGAATGCCTGCCGCGCCAGTTCCGCCTGAAGTTCCCGCGCCATCCTGAGATGTTCCAGCACCGTGGGAAGGGCCTCGGCGGCGAAGCGCTGCATCTGGGCATCCTCGCCGTCATTAATCTCCCATTCCAGCAGCAAGGCCGTCTTCTGATGGTCGGTCACCTGAGCGCTGATATAGGCCTTGTCGAACGTGGCGCCGTCGAGTCGCTGCAATTCGCCCAGAATCCTTTGATGATCGGGATCAAGCTTGTCGGGCAGGGGAATCTTGCTGGCGTCGGCGATCGCCGCGAGCTTGTCGTTCGCCTTGGTGTGGTCATCGATCATATGTTGGGCGAATTCCTTGACGGCGGAGCTTGAGGCCTTTTCCGCCGCCAATCTGCCGAACTGGACTTCCGCCATGCCGCCGGCGGCCGCGAGCTGCGCAAAGAGCCGGTCCTGATAATTGGTCTGGTTGGGCGCCGGCACGCCCGGCGCGTCAAACCGCGTGTCGGGCGCCAGCCCGCCGGGATTGCCGATCTGCGCGGCAGCGGGCTGGGCCGGGGCGAGAGCCGCTGTCAGGACAATTGCAAGCAGGCGCATGGGTTCCTCCATCATGCATTCGGCCTCGCCGGTTCTCACAGCGTGAGCATATAGGCGACGAGCGCATCCTTCTCTTCTTGGGTGAGCTTGGCGCTGAGGACCAGATTGAAGAATTCCACCGTGTCGGCGAGCGTCATCAGCCGCCCATCGTGCAGATAAGGCGGCGTATCCTTGATGCCGCGCAGGGTGAAGGTCTTGATCGGCCCGTCCGGCAGCGTAACGAGATCATTGAAGGTCTGGCCGATCTTGTAAAAACGCTCGAGCTTCAGATCGTGCATGTTGTTGTCCATGAAGGACATCTGCGGGATATGGCATTCCGCGCAGCGACCCTTGCCCATGAACACCCGCTCGCCCTGTAGTTCCTGTTCACTCGCCCTGGCCGGATCGAGCCTTCCGAACGGATCGAGCTTGGGCGCCGGCGGAAAATCGATGATGTTCTGCATCTGCGCCATCATGGCGACCTGATTGGGGCGGTCGGGCAGGTGTACGCCCTTGCGCGTGGCGCTGACATGATCGCCGTTGAAATAGGCGGTGCGCTGTTCGAATTCGGTGAAATCCTCGATGGAGCGCAGCGACCGTTTCGAGCCGTGGATCTGCTGGTTGAACATGCCCCGCAGGCTTGTCGTGTCCAGGCGGAAGCGCGCCGATTGCGGCCGGACGTCCGGCGTCTGGTGAAACGCCGCGTTGGTGTTGAAATTGGCGTGGCAGTCGAGGCAGGTGACGCCCATGCTCTGTCCGGCCACCTTGCGGTCCTCGGTCTGGTTGAACTCCTCCTGTGGAAAAGGCGTCAACAGCAACCGCAATCCTTCCATCTGCACCGGTGTGATGATGCCGTTCATGATCTCGTAAAAATTCCTGATCGTCAGCAGCTCGCCGCGCGAGACATCTCCCAGTTCGGGATGGGTCGTCAGGAATATCGGCGGCGGAAACTCCGGTATCAGATGGTCGGGAAAGTCGAAATCGACGTCGAAACGCCTGAGGTCACGGCCCTCCTGCCGACCGATTTCCCTGATCTGATGTTCGGGAAAGACCTGCCCGCCAGTCGCCTGCTTGACATGCGGCAGCGGCAGGAAACCCTGTGGCAGCAGCCCGCGTTCGCGGATCTCGTCCGGGCTCATGGCCGCCAGGCTGTCCCAGGTCTGGCCATCGGGAAGCCTGACGCGGACGCCGTCCTGCACCACTCTCCGGCCGCCTGACATCATCACGCCCTGCATCGGCCGGTCGGAGAGATCGTAGCGCTGTTCAAGAAGGGTCCTCTGCCGCTCCATGACCCGCGGCTTCTGCGCCTCATCGAGCTCCTTCACCTTCGAGAAGGGCAGGCTCGGCAGGGTGCGGTAGGTCAGATCCGGCGGCAGCGGATCGGAGGCCGCGGCCAGACCCAGGGCCACGACGCCGATTGCGCATGGCAAACCGATCTTCAAGAGACGTGACATTCTCCCCTCCCAGATAGCGATGAACCGGCACGACAGTGTGGATCGCGTTCGTTCGAACCTTCCGGCGCGGGAATGGTTCCCGGTCAGGCAGCAAAGATGTCGATGATGAAGGGAAAAAAGCGGCAGCCCACAGCAAGGTCGTACCGGTCAGCCGAAACCTATGCTGCCGGAGCTGTACTTATGCGAAATCGAGGACTAGCGGCCGATGATCGGAGACTTCCGGTTCCCGGACGACGTCGAAATCGCGCACGTTCACATTGGCGCTGACCAGCATGTAATCGGCAAATCGCGGAGTCTTTTCATAAAGGGAGGTGCGGGTGTCAGTATATCCTCGCGTGGTGACCAGATCCGTGAGGCCGAGGTTAGCTAGCGTTTTGAATGTCGCGCTCGGCGGCAGCACGTTGAAATCGCCGCAGGCCACCAGCTGATCGCCGGCTCCCCTTGAACGGTCGATCAGATCGGCAAAGCGGGCCGCCTGGGCGAGGCGGGCCGGCGTGTCGTCCTTGCCCGCCGGATCGCGAAGACCATGCATATGAGCGATGGTGATTGCCTGTGCGGCCGCATAATCGAAGATGCGCACCACATGGGCGTTTCGCGAGCGCGGGTGCTCGCCCCAGCCCGATGGCGCGAATTCACCGTGGACGAAAGCCTGCGCCTGCCCGATGATCGGATATGCCCGGCGGATGAAGGTCGCCAGTCCCCATTCCGAGGCGAGCCGCCTCTCGCCATCAAACAGATCGCCACGGGCGGCCGGGCAGAAGAAAGCTTGATGAGCAGGGAAGAGACCGGCCACCTCCCGGAACAGATCGGCCCGTTGGAGAAGCTCGACATTATCGTCCCGATAGATCAGCCAGTCCGTTTCAGCGTTTGGCGTCCGGGTTACTTCCTGAAGGCACACAATGTCGGGGTCTGCTTCCTTGAGATAGGGAATGAGGCGATCATGCAGCCTCCCTCCCCAGGCGTTCAAAGACAGAATGCGCATTCCGGTCCTCTTGCTTATCCGGCCGATCCGCGGTTGCTAAAGCAATTCCGGGCCAGATGGAACAGTGCTGCCTGACCGTTGTAATGATGCTCCGCCAGGATCGGGACCGGACGCCCGTCACCCATTCCGGGCCCGGGCGTCCGTGCGAGGTTCAGCCCTTGGCTGCCGCCTCGAGCCCTGCGATGTCGAGCTTCACCATCTTCAGCATAGCCTCGGTGACGCGCCTGACCTTGGCGTGGTCGGAATCCTCCATCAGCTCGCCGAGCCGCTTGGGAACGATCTGCCAGGAGAGCCCCCAGCGATCCTTCAGCCAGCCGCACTGTTCCACTGAGCCGCCCTCCTTCAGCGCGTCCCAAAGCCGGTCGATCTCGGCCTGCGTGTCACATTCGACCATGATGGAGAAGCTGTGATTGAAGGGATCGAGGGGGCCGGCTTCGATCGCCATATAGTTCTGGTCGCCGAGCGTGAAGGACGCGATCTTGACACTGCCCTCGGGCCCGCTCGGGGTCTCGGCCATCAGAGGCGCAATCGAGTGAACCTTGGAGCCGGGGATGAGCGAAGTATAGAAACGGACCGCCGCTTCCATGTCTTTCTCGAACCAGAGATGTTGAATAATCTTCATCAGCCATTCCTCCATCGGTGTAACAGGTTGTAAGGCAGCATGTCCGGCCGGGATGCGTATTGCCGGTGCTCCCGACCAAGGAACGTTGGATCCATGCGCTTGCCGACAGGACAGCGGAAAATATTTCGCACGGCAGGCAGAGGGTGCCCGCCGTGCGATCAGGCGCTATGCCTTGGGGTGAGGCTCGCCGATGCGCAGCAGCGCCGCCAGGGTTATCGTCGCCATTGCCGCTGCATATGAGATGAGCGGCCAGGCGGTTTCACCGTTCAGAAACACGACGAAGGCCGTCCCGATCACGCCCACGATGATGCTCTGGAAGCAGAAATGGAGCGCCACGGCGGTTCCGGCGAAAGCGTCGAATTCCTGCAGCGCGCCATTGGCCGTAACCGAGGTCATCAGGACGATGCCGACGGCGATCAGCCACATCGGGAGAATGAAAGCGGTGAAGGATGGCGGCAGATACAGCTGGCCGGGCATCAGAAGACCGGCGCCCAGAAGCAGCAATATCGCGCCCCGCGCGGCGCTTCCGCGGATTCCCCAGCGCTGGACGAACCGCCTGGCGAAGCGGGCGGTCGCGATCATCACCAGGGCGACCGTGGCAAAGGCCAGGCTGAACGCCAGTTCCGTCAGACCCGCGCCTTCAATCAGTACCCGCGGAGCCGTCGAGAAGAAGACGAAGAAGGCGCCCATCGCCGTCCCGAATGCAAAGGTGTAGGTCCAGAAGGGCCGGCTCCTGATCACCTGCCCAAAACCTGACTCGCGGGATCCGCGCTGGACCGGCCGCGTCTCGGTCCATTTCGGCAGGGCAACGGCCAGCGTGGCAATGGCGGGAAGCCCCAGGGCGACGAAAATGGCCCGCCAACCGAAGGCATTCAGGATGAGCGCGCCGGCAATCGGCCCCAATGCCGGCACGAAGGCAAGCATCGCGTTCATGAGGCCGTAGATCGTGGCGCTTTCGGCCTTTTCGGCATAGACGTCGCGTATGGTCGCAAAGACGGCGACCAGCATGGCCGATGCGGCAATGGCCTGAATGAGCCGAAGCACCAGGAACAGGTAGGCCGACGACGTCGCCGCCAGTCCGAACGAGGCCATTGCAAAAAGTACGGCGCCGCCGAGCAGCACCGGACGCCGCCCCACACGATCTGACAGCGGGCCGAACAGGATCTGCCCGACGCCGAGCATGATCATGTAGAGCGTGAGGGTCAGTTGAACGACCGCCGGGGTGGTTGCGAGAATGCCGGGCATCGCGGGGACGGCCGGCAGGTAGATATCCATGCCCAGCGACGCCAGGAGGTTGAAGGGGGCCAGAAGCGCAAGCGCGACCGGCAGGCTGTAGGTCCACAGCTTCAGGTTTTTATCATGCATGACAAAGCATCCGCTCGAATATTGGAATCCGGCGGCGGTCTGTCTCGCTATTTCCAGGATTTGGGCTGAACAGACGCCGCAACAACAAGGGGGATGTCGTTGCGGCTTAACGGTCTGATTGCTTCGAACCCATGGCGGAGGCCTGTTTGCATTGGCAGTAAATGGAGCCGATGCTTTAACAGGCATTGCGCGGCAGGGCAATAAACAACAGCCGTTCAGGAGGGGAACCTCGTTTCGACCATCCAGAAATTGGGATTGCGAGGAGGCGGGAGTCAGCGTTTGACTAGCGCCATATGGAAACGGGATTATTTTGATCCGGTATATTCCGGCGCGATCAAGGAGATTCGTTTGAGGCGGCTTGCACCGATATCGAAGGCCGGAAAATTGGAACATGCGACGCGTGAGGAGCAGCCATGACCGTCCGGCCCGTCGTCATGTTTCCCGACCCGGGTCTGCGCAAGGTCGCCGAACCGGTGACTGCGTTCGGCGAGGAGATCCGCGGCCTTGCCACCGATCTTCTGGATACGGTGCGCTCAGCAGGGGGCATCGGCATCACGGCGCCGCATATCGGCACCCAAAAGCAGCTTGTTGTGCTTGATCTCTGGGATGGTGCTGAAGTGCGGACCTATGTCAATCCGCGGATCGTTTGGACCTCGCCCGAGCTGACCCGGCATGCGGAAGGCAGTATTTCCATGCCCGGCGTCAGGGAGGAGGTGGAGCGCCATGCACGTGTGCGCGTGGATTACCAGGACTTGGATGGGATCGAGCGTAGCGAGGAGGCTGAGGGCCTGCTCGCCATATGCCATCAGCATGAAATCGATCAGCTCAACGGACTGTTCTGGATCTACAAGCTCTCGCGGCTAAAGCGGGAGCGGCTGATCAAACGATACCAAAAGCCACGTCCTGGTGCAGCAATTACAGATCCTGAATAAAATGAGATCAGTGTACAGCAGAGGAAATTTTCTAAATGATTGTTAACTAATATTGGAAAAGATTCTGCGTTTCCTTTGATGATTATAATTTATTCTTGAAGAAATCTGATTTTCATAGAACATTCACATGCGGTGGTGGGCATCAGATAGATGCGCCGAGAGGGATGCCGATATACTAGCCAAGCCGACTGAGGCTTGTTCATCCTCACCAGATCATTCTCCGAATTGGGCTGTGTTATCGAGGTGGCGAGCCATCTGGCGCCTGCATTCAGAGCAGGCGATGACAATTCGGATTGATGGCGCTCACCCAAGAAGGAGGAGACTTATATGTCTGCGTTCGTGGGATTCCTTTGGCGGCATGCCGTGATCGGACTTGCGGGATTGGGGTTGACGCTGACGCCCGCGTTCGCCGCAAACATGGCCTGTGACCCCATAAAGGTCGAGATGACGAAGGCGCGCAAGCAGGCCTATGGTTCTCTTGTCGTTTCGGCGATGAACAACAAAATCAAACCTGCCCAAGTGAAGTTCAGCACTATCATGGAGAGCGGCAACTGGAGTGCCGTTTATGTTTCCACGCCCATAAGCGATGACGGCATGATGTTCTTTCAGACTGTCAACGGAAAGAAGCAGTTTCGCGACGTGTGGGGCGGTTATGCCGAACCGTCGGAAAAACCCGAACTGATCGCCTGGGCGAAAAAGCTCGGAGCGCCGGAAATCCTGGCAAGATGTTTCGCCGAGACCGTCACAAGCGATGAATGATGTCAGAGCACAATGTGCATGAGCTTCTGCTGATCAACTGATGCATGCTAATGGAGGACAATCGATGAAATCAGCGATACTGACTGCCGCGATGGTTCTGGTGATGCCGGCATTCGCATTTGCCAAGGACAAGTGCGCCGATGCCCAGGATCAGGCCACCATGAACCAGTGCGCCGATGCTTCGTTCAGGGAATCCGACAAGAAACTCAACGAGCTTTACAAACAGATCGAAGCCCGTCTGAAGGACGATGCGGATACCAGGAAGCTTCTCATCAAGGCCCAGCAGGATTGGGTGAAATTTCGCGATGCGGAGTGCGATTTCCAGACTGCGGTAGCGGCCGGAGGACGTGCAAGGCCAATGCTGGTTGGGCAGTGCATGAACACGCTCACGCAATCCCGTGTCAAAGATTTCGAGAACTATCTCAATTGCCAGGAAGGTGATCTGAGTTGTCCCGTTCCGCCCGCGAACTGATAGTTTTCAAAACCGCCTGAACATCATCACCGCCCCGTGGGCCGAATCAGGATGTGTCCGCTGGCGGGGTCGCGTGTTTCGGTCGCCTGCAGCTACCGAGCCGCCCGCTCCGGCGTGGTGGGCCGTTATTCCAGCGTTCCCATCAATCAGCATGTGATCTGCCAGGCTGCAGCAGCGGCTCGCCACGGGGAGTTTGCCGATCGAGGAAAAGCCGCGGACTTTGATGCCGAACATGTCCTCGCCTCGGGGGAAGAAATAACTGAGGTCTCCCTGCGTCTCCTGCTATCGGTACTGGTCGTCTTTCGGGCCGGAGACCAAAAAATCCGCTCTTCAGGAGATGGTTCACGCATCGCGCCATTGCGGGTTCAGCAGCGATGTATCAAATCGTTCCGCGCCACTTGACCGAGCGAATGGTCACGGTCTTCGAGGGAACAGTCGGCCCAGCCTTGCGGTTAGATACGGGATTGTCCAATTACCGGAAAGGGCTGTCCTTTGAGAACGTCGGCCTGGATCGCAATCGGTCTCCTCGCGGCGGCTTCCGCGTGGTTTGCAAGCAGCCTTGTCATTGGCGGGAGTGAGGAGGGGAAGGAGAATGCCGCGACAGCAGCCCGACCGCCGCAGCCCACACTGGTCGAAGTGCAGCCCTCCACGGCCGAACCGGTACCCTTGTATATCTATGCGCAAGGGGTAGCCCAGCCTTACCGGACGGCGGATGTCGTTTCCTCCACAGGCGGCACTTTGGATCAGGTGCTCGTCAAGGAAGGCGATGAGGTTAAAGCGGGAGCGGTTCTTGCGCGGGTGCGGCCGGAAGCGCGTGAAAGCCAGCTTCGAAGCGCGCAAGCGCGGGTGAACAGCCTGGAAGCGGATCTGCAGGGCCTGCGCGACCTGGAGGGGCAGGGTTATGCCACTGAATCGGGCGTACGCGACCTGGAATCGCAACTCGCGGAAGCCCGTGCCTCATTGCAAAGCATACGCGAAGAAATCCTCGATACGACGATCGAGGCACCTATCCCGGGCGTCGTAAATGACGTCTTCGCCAATGCGGGTGAGACGCTGGGTGCCGGGACAGCCGTGTTGCGCATCGTGGACAACTCGCCCTTGCGTATCACGCTGTACATCTCGCAGCGCGATATCGGCCGCGTCGATGTGGGCCGGGTTGCAACCGTCAGCTTTGCCACGGGTGACCTCGCCAAGGGGCGCGTATGTTTTGTCGCCTCCGCAGCCGACCCTGAGACGCGCACATTTCGTGTCGAAATCCGCGTGCCCAACGAGACACGAGACGTCCCTTCCGTGGTGAGCGTGGAGGTGAGATTCCAAACCGGCGAAGCCGAGGCGCATTTCGTCTCGCCCGCCATCCTCGCGCTCAACGAGGAAGGTACGCTGGGCGTTAAATCCGTGGGCGACGGCGGCGCTGTGCGCTTCCACAAGGTGGAGATCACCCGCGCCGTAAACAACGGCATCTGGGTTTCCGGCCTACCGGAAAAGGCTCAACTGATTACCATTGGGCAGGGCTTTGTGCGCGAAGGTGAACGGGTGCGCGTCAAGAGGTCGGAAGGCGGGGAGCAAAATGCGGCGGAAGCTGCCGCCAAGGAAGCCCGATTGCCAACCGCTACGATCGAAGCGGAGCATTTCGACAGGGCGGAGAATCTGATCGAACCGCCTCCCGCCGAAGTGCTCTGCAAGGGGTCGGCGGCAAACAGGATATCGACGAATTCAATGCCCACCGGTTCCACCGGTGCCGACGTTTCTACACAAAGCCCTGGCGTGGGGTCCTCCACCGGCGGGACTGCGGGGAACCAAGGCAGATCACCGGGAATGTCGAAAGATTCCGGCACCCAGCGGGGTGCGGGCTCCGGGCAATCAGTCCCCGTGGCACCATCGCCCGAGATAACTCCACCGCGGGTTTCCGTACCGCCGCTTGCGCAGCCACCATCGCAAGTGCCTGGCCCGACGCAGGGGCAGGGCGGTGCGGCACAAGGAGGAGGCGCGCCACAGGGAGGCGGTGCCGCTCCACCACCGGCGGGGTCGGGTGGCGGAGCGACAGGTTCCACGCCGCCGGGCGGCGCTGGGGGTGGTGCGCAATGAACGCCATCATCGATGCTGCCTTCAATCGCAACAGGGTCGTCATCATCCTGTTCGCGCTGATCCTTCTCGTTGGCTCCTATGCCTATCTGGTCATCCCGAAGGAATCCGCGCCCGACGTCCCGATCCCGATCATCCATGTGTCGGTACCGCATGAGGGAATATCGCCGGAAGATGCCGAGCGCCTTATCCTGCGTCCGCTGGAGACGGAACTGCAATCGATCGAAGGCCTGAAGGAAATGACCTCGGTGGGCGCGCAGGGTTACGCGGCCGTCACGCTGGAGTTTGTTGCAGGGTTCGATGCCGACCAGGCAGAGCAGGACGTCCGTGAGGCCGTTGATACGGCGCGTGCGGACCTGCCGCAGACGGCCGAGGAGCCGGTCGTGGAAGAAGTGAACGTAGCTCTCTTCCCGGTGCTCACCGTGATGCTTTCTGGTCCCATATCCGAACGCGCGCTGATCGACATGGCGGAGCGTCTTCAGGATCAGCTTGAGGCCCTGCCGGATGTCCTTGAGGTCGATATCGGCGGCGCCCGGGAAGAGGTGATGGAGGTGCTGATCGATCCGACCGCGCTCGGTGCCTATGGTGTGCCGTTTGATCAGCTTCTCGCCAGCATTCAGCGCAATAATCAGCTCGTCACGGCTGGCTACATCGACACGGGAGCGGGCCGGCTCACGCTGAAGGTGCCAGGCGTCATTGAAGACATCGAGGATGTTCGCTCCATCCCGCTCAAGGTTTCAGGCAATTCGGTGGTGACGGTCGGGGATGTGGCTGTGGTGCGTCGCGGGTTTGAGGACCCCACCGGCTTCGCTCGCATAGATGGCCAGCCGGCGGTGGCGCTGGAAGTAAAAAAGCGCATCGGCGCAAACATCATTGAAACGGTCGAGGCAGTCAAAGCGGTTATTGAGGAGAGCAGGTCGCTCATGCCCGCCAGCGTGTCCGTGACCTATCTGCAGGACCAGTCGACCGAAGTCCGGGAAACCCTGACGGACCTGCAGAACAATGTCGTCGCGGCCGTTCTCCTGGTCATGATCATTACGGTGGCCACGCTCGGCTGGCGCAACGCGCTGCTGGTCGGTCTTTCCGTTCCGGGCGCATTCCTTGCCGGCATTATCTTTCTCTGGTGGATGGGATACACGCTCAACATCATCGTGCTCTTCAGCCTTATCCTGGTGCTGGGCATGCTGGTCGATGCGGCGGTGGTTTCCACCGAGCTCGCGGATCGCTGGATGGCGGGTGGGAAGCGACCATGGGACGCCTATCGCGAAGCGGCCAAACGCATGGCCTGGCCAATCATCGCCTCGACATTGACAACCCTCTGCGTCTTCTTCCCACTTCTTTTCTGGACGGGTGTGGTCGGCGAGTTCATGAAATTCCTGCCCATCACCGTCATTGCAATCCTCACCGCTTCGCTCGCCATGGGCCTGGTCTTCATCCCCGTTCTGGGCGGGATGATCGGCAAGCGCAATCCACGCGCGGAGAAAGAGGAAAGGGCGCTCTCTGCGGCAGAAAGTGGCAATCTCGACGATCTGGACCGCGTCACTGGAACATATATCTCGGTGCAGCGCCGGCTGCTCCGACGGCCAGGCTTCACCTTGCTCGGGACATCCCTGTTTCTCGTGCTCGCGGTGGCGGCCTACGCATTCTTCGGTCGCGGCGTGGAGTTCTTCCCCGAAATCGAGCCGCGCTTCCTGCAGGTGACGATCCGGGCACGCGACAATCTCTCCATCCATGAAAGGGATCGCCTGGTGCGTGACGTGGAGAAAGCGATCCTCGGCACCAAGGGCATCGAGCACATCTACGCCCGCACCGTCGGAGACGAGACGCAGGAGCAGGAAGGCGAAGATATTTCCGCCGATACGATAGGCATTCTTCAACTCGATCTCCTGGAGTGGGACGTGCGCCCGCGCGCCAGGGATATCATCGCGGAGGTGAGGGACCGCACGGCCGGCCTCCCGGGTGTGAAGATCATCGCCAACGAGCAGGAAACAGGTCCGGCCCAGGGTAAGCCGATCCAGTTGCACCTCTCCGGCTCCGATCTGCAGTCGATGGAACAGGCCGCCGCCCAGGTACGATCGCTCATGCAGGAACTGGGAGGCTTCATCGACGTGGAAGACGATACCCAGGTGCCGGGGGTGGAATGGCGCATCCATGTGGACCGCGAGAGCGCCGCCCGCTTCGGTGCGGATGTTGCCACGCTTGGCCAGGCGGTTCAGTTCCTCACGCAAGGCTTGAAGCTTGCCGAGTACCGGCCGGAAGATGTGGAGGAGCCGGTCGATATCCGGGTCCGCTTCCCGGCGCCCGAGCGCACGCTGGGCCATCTCTCCCGCCTGACGATCCCTACCGGGCAAGGACAGATGCCTATCACCAATTTCGTAGCGATCGTGCCTGCGGAGAAGACCGGCATGATCAATCGCGTCGATTCGAGCCGCGTGGTCACGGTGAAGGCCGACGTGGCGGAAGGCGTGCTACCGGCGGAAAAGATCGAGGAATTACGCAAGGCCATCGAGCAGGCTGGGTTGCCCCGAGGCGTGAGCTTTGAGTTCGTGGGAGAGCAGGAAGATATGACCGAGGCACAGAATTTTCTGCTGGGTGCCTTCTTCGCGGCAGTCGCGCTCATGTTCCTGGTGCTGGTGACCCAGCTCAACAGCGCCTACCAGGCGCTGGTGGTGATGAGCGCGATTGTCTTCTCCATAGCCGGCGTGCTGATAGGGCTTCTCGTCACCGGTCGCCCCTTTGGTATCGTCATGGGCGGGCTCGGCGTGATCTCGCTCGGCGGCATCGTGGTCAACAACAATATCGTGCTGATCGACACCTATAACGAGATGCGCGGCAAGGGACATGATCCGGCTGAAGCCGCCATCCGCACCGGTGCCCAACGCCTGAGGCCCGTGTTCCTCACATCCATCAACGATATACTAGGCCTGATGCCGCTGGTGCTGGGCCTCAACATCAACTTCATCCAACGCAAGATCGATTATGGTGCACCTTCGACCCAATATTGGATCGAGCTTTCAACGACCGTTGCCGGCGGGCTCGCCTTCGCCACCTTCCTGACGTTGATCCTTACCCCTTGTATGCTTCTTCTTGGCCACCGTGCGCACGAGCGAGCAGAAGGCATCTATCACCGGTGGCGCGGCAAGACCGGTGCTGCCATCCTTGGCAATCGCACGCGCATGTAGGAGTGCCTCTTCATTTCTACGGATTGCTATTCCCAGCCGTCTCTCGTCACGGAAATCCGAGCGGCGACCACTTTGTGTTCGGCGTTATCCTCTATGACAGCGAGGATGTTGTGCCCCGTCCGCTCATTTCGATGTGGGTTAGTCGCGATGTTACGGGCCAGGTGCTCTTTTGTCCGAAGGATTGAGCCCCCCGATGAAGAAGCCGATGGCCTTTTCGAAGGCAGCGTCGGTCGTTTCGTCGCGTCTTGCCTCGAGCGCCGTCGCGAAGAGGGGGTATTTCCTCGGCGAAGGGGAGGGGACCGGCGCGTCACGCTCGGCGGCGTCCTTGGCTTCCGCCTGCTCTTCCAGCACCCAGCCGACGATGAAGCGGCTCAGGGCAATCATGATGGATAGCGCTTCACCCGGGGCAAAACCCGCCTCGCATAAATGACGGATCTGCACTTCAGCGCAGTCGTACTCGCCTGGTTCCGGCCCCGTGCCGGCATGAACGCGCGCGCCATCGCGATGGGAAAGCAATGCCCGGCGAAAGCTCAGCGCATTGCCGCGCAGCCAAACCCGCCAGTCCTCTCCCGGTTCTGGAACGCATCGCGTGTGCTGCTCCAGCATTGCGTGGGCCATGGCGTCGAGCAGCGCGCGCTTGTTCTTGAAATGCCAGTAAAGCGTCGGCGACTGCACACCGAGCCGCTCGGCAAGCCGCCGCGTGGTGAGGCCATCGATCCCTACCTCGTCGAGCAGATCGAGCGCGGCGCGCAGCACCGTTTCCCGGGTCAGCCGCATGAACCGAATCTCCTTCCTGTTCGTCTTTGGGCTTGACTCTCTATCATTGATAGGGTGAATGCAACTCTATCGATGATAGAGAGATGGAGTTCATCCCATGACCAAGGCGCTTGTCATCATCCTCGCCGCCGTCACGCTGGACGCGATCGGCATGGGACTGGTTATGCCCGTGCTGCCGGGTCTCTTGCGCGAGCTTACGGGCGAAGGGCAGGTTGCCACGACCTATGGCCTGCTGCTTGCTGCCTATGGCGTCATGCAGTTCCTGTTCGCGCCGGTCCTGGGCGCCTTGAGTGACCGTTTCGGCCGGCGGCCTGTTCTGCTTGTGTCGCTCTTCGGCGGCGCGCTCGATTATCTGTTCATGGCCGCCGCCCCAGCCCTCTGGATGCTCGCCCTGGGCCGCATCATTGCGGGCGTCACCGCAGCCAATATGGCGGTGGCCGCCGCCTATATCGCTGATACGACGAGCGAGAAGCAGCGGGCGACGGCCTATGGCTATATGAGCGCCTGCTTTGGCTTGGGGCTCATAGTCGGTCCAGCGCTTGGCGGCCTCCTCGGCGGGCTGTCACTGCGCGCGCCATTTATCGCCGCGGCGGCGCTTACCGGCCTCAACTTGGTTCTGGCGCTCTTTATCCTGCCGGAATCGCATCGCGGCGTGCGCCAATCTGCCCGCTTCAGCGATTTCAACGCACTTGCGTCGCTTGTTGCACTTACCCGTCTGAAGGGCTTGCGGCGACTCCTGTGCCTGTACGTTATCCTGCAAATCGCCGGACAGATTCCAGCCGCGCTGTGGGTACTTTCCAGCGAGGAGCGGTTCGGCTGGAATACGGGAACCGTCGGCCTGTCGCTCGCTGCCTTTGGCGCGCTATCCGCTCTGATGCAGGCCTTTGCCACCGGCCCGGTGACGAAGCGGTTTGGTGAAAGGCGCGGCCTTGTTCTCGGTCTCATTACCGATGGCGCCGGTTATCTTCTCGTGGCACTCGCGACGCGAGGCTGGGTGGCCTTCGCGGCCCTGCCCTTGCTCGCCCTCGGCGGCGTTGCACAGCCCGCGCTGCAGGCGTTGATGTCGTTTACTGTCGCGGAGAGCGAGCAGGGGGAACTGCAGGGCTCGCTGGCGGGGCTGGCGAGTCTTGTCGGCATCATCGCGCCGCTTGCCGCGACCTCGCTCTACGCCGTCACTGCCGGAATCTTCTCCGGCGCCGTCTGGCTCGCCGGCGCGGCGCTCCAGGGGATCGGCCTCATGCTCCTCACCATGGTTGCGCAGCCTGCACGAGAGGCTGCACGCTGAACATATCAATATGGATTCAGGATCCGGAGCAGCCGCTGAGATGGTCCAGAGGGATAAACCGGTAGCGTGCGAGCTGGCCTTGGCGCAACCCCCAATCACGCGACTGGAGAGCTGCCATCCTCATCGTGCCTTTCCATTGCCGGGAGGCGCTTCCAAGTCGGCCCAATAGGTTCCCTTCATGGGCACCGCCAGGAATCGCCGGTTGATCTCCGCGAGCGTCCGTTGTGGGTCGATATCCGCGAAAAGTTCTGGATGGAACCATTTCGCCATCGCCTCCGCCGCAATCACATTGGTCGGGGAATGGAAGAAAAAGAGCCAGAGCGCATGCGCGCGGCCCGAGGCGAAAGCGCCGAGCGAACCGATGCCCGGCTCCCGTCGGGCGGCATCGAGAGCGGATTGGACCGTCGCCTGCTCAATACCTGGCCCGATCGCAAAGCCGCCGCTGCCGGGCAGGTCTGCGCCGCCGGCCGCGATATAGACATCCGGATTTTGCGACAGGACATATTCGAGGCTGACCTGGCCGGTTGCGCCCTTCACGACAGGCTTGGCGATGTTTTCGCCGCCGGAAAATTCGATGAACGCGCCAACGCGCCCGCCCGCCGACCAGCAGCATTCCCAGCCGCCGGCGCGGGCATGCAGGAACACTTTGGTTGGAGCGACGCGGGCGGCGGCTAGCCGGTCGCTGATGCGCCGCATGTGGCTCTCATGGAATTCGGCATAGGCCTCCGCCCGATCCTCGCGCCCGATCGCCCGGCCCAGCATCCTGATGCTCGGGACGGTGTTCTTCAGCGGATCGTTGAAGAAATCGATATAGGCAACGGCGACACCCGCAGCGCCCAATTGCGCTTCCAGGCTGCCCGACGTGCCGAACCAGAGCGGGATGAGGACGAGGTCCGGTTCGAGGCTCAGCACTTTTTCGATGGAAAGCGTGTCGGCCGTCGTCCCGCCGACGCGGGGGATATCGGCGATGCCGGGAAAATGCTGCCTGTATTGCTCGTAGGTTGCCGGATCATAGCGGGCCATGTTCTCGGCCCAGCCGACGACACGCTGCGTGGGGTCCGCCTCCAGCAGGCCTAATGCCGTGAGCAGCCGCCCGTCGGCCAGAACGATGCGGCGCGCCGGATGGGCCAATTCCACCTGACGCCCCGCTATGTCCGTGAAGCTCAAAGCTTGAGCGTGTGCCGCCGGGATGCCGAAAAGCGCCGCTACCAGAGCGGCAAGGGCCAGCACGCAGTGCATCGCTGCGACCGGCATGAGACGGCGGCGCACAGGGCCGTGGATCGTCCTTGTCCGGAACGGGAATCTCAAGCGGAACACGGCACTACCACTGATATTTGAGCGTACCCGTTATGGTGCGCCCGTTGCCATAGAAGCAGGAATTCCCGTTCCAGCAGGATGAAACATATTTCCTGTCGAAGAGATTGATCGCGTTGAGCGACAGTTGCAGCCCCTTCATGTCCGGGTTCACCTTGCCGAAATCATAGCGCAAGGCCGCATCGACCAGCGTGTAGGCCGGAACATCAAGCGAATTGCCGGCGTCGCCGTAGGATGACCCCACATAGCGCACACCGCCGCCAACGCTCAGGCCATCCAGCGGGCCATGGTCGAATTCGTAATTCGCCCACAGAGAGGCAAGATGGCTCGGCACGCCATAGGGCCGCTTGCCCTGATAATTGGTATCCTTGGTGTTTTCGATATCGACATAGGAATAGGAGCCGATCAGGCCGAAACGGTCGGTAAGATTTAGATGGGCCTCCAGTTCGACGCCGCGCGACCGTACCTCGCCGGTCTGGACGGAGGCAAAGGGATGCGACGGTTCGGGATCGGCGGTCTTGACGTTCTGCTGCGTGATGTCGAAGAGAGATGCCGTAAAGAAGCTTCTCCACCCATCCGGCTGGAACTTGATGCCGATTTCGTATTGCTCGCCCTCGGTCGGCTTGAACGGATTTCCGAACCAGTCCGTGCCCAGCACCGGATCGAACGAGGTCGAGTAGCTCGCATAGGGGGCGAGGCCGTTGTCGAAATTGTAGATGAGCGCGGCGCG
This sequence comes from Mesorhizobium sp. RMAD-H1, assembly GCF_014191375.1. GTDB lineage: Bacteria > Pseudomonadota > Alphaproteobacteria > Rhizobiales > Rhizobiaceae > Paramesorhizobium. Next base: position 34,165 of record NZ_JACHWN010000007.1, on the reverse strand, counting down.
CCACGAGAATGCGTTGTCCGACTGCGGGACATGTTCCGGCGCGTAATTGTTATGCGTTTCGGCATCGACCCAGTCGCCGCGAATGCCTGTCAGCAGCGACAGCCTGCCCCATTTCATCTGGTCCTGCAGATAGACGCCGACCTGGCTGAGCTTCTGGTCGGTGGCATAGTCGAGGCTCGGCGGGACGATATCCTGGAAGTAGACGGGGTTGAGCACGTCCAGCGGGTCGACGGCACCGTATCCCATCTTCACATGGGCACTGTTGTAGCGGTAATCCACGCCGAACAGTGCGGTATGCTCGATTTCTCCGGTCGTAAATTCGGCCTGCGCCTGATTGTCCACGGCAAATCCGTCGAAGGACTCGATCGATTCAATCGACTGTCTGGAAAGTTCGGTCGGCGTCAGCCAGCCGTTCTGGAAAACCGACTTGTAGTGGTAGTCGGCATGCATGAAGCGCAGGTTCTGCCGCATCGTCCAGACATCGTTGAAGCGATGTTCGAACTCGTAGCCCAGCGCGTATTGCTCGCGCTTCGACTCGTCAAAATTGGGATCGGCCTCCGTGAAATGGCGAGGCAGCTTTCCCCATGGCGCATCGACGACCGTGCCGACATAGGGAAGATAGTTGAAATTGCCGGCGCTCGGGTCGCGCTGGACACTGGCGAGGATGGTCAGCTTCGTATCGGCGTCAGGCTGCCAGGTCAGCGCGGGAGAAATCGAGAACCGGCGGTCTTCGGCAAAATCGACCTGAGCGTCGGCATCGCGCCCGAGAACGGTGAGACGGTAGAGCAGCGTCTCGTCCTTGTTGAGCGGCCCGCTGAAGTCGAGGCCCACCTGCTTGCGCTCGAACGTGCCGTACTGGATTTCGACCTCGCGCAGCGGTTCGCTCAACGGCCGCTTGCTCCAGAGGTTGACGACGCCTCCCGGATTGACGGCGCCGTAAAGGATCGATGAGGGACCTTTCAGGACTTCCACCCGCTCGAGCATATAGGGGTCGATCGATGGCGCGATGTAATAGACGCCGCGCGGCATGCGCAGCCCGTCCATCAGCCCGACCCAGTTCGCCTCCGAGCCGCCGGGCGAACCGAAGCCGCGGATATTGGGATAATCGTACCGCCCCGTGCGCGTTTCGGCGGCGACGCCCGGCGTATAACGCAGCGCCTCGGAAACCGTCTTGGAATTCTGGTCTTCGATCTGCTTGCGCGTAACGACGGAGACGGATTGCGGCGTTTCGATCAGCGGCGTCCCCGTCTTGGTAGCCGTCTGTGCGCCCGTGGCGATATAGCCATCGGTCGAACCGAACTGGGTCTGCGCTCCCTCGATGGTGATGGGGGCGAGCATGATCGAGTCGTTATCGGCTGCTTCCACGCTCGCGGTCGGGCCTTCCACTAGGGCGGCGCTCGCGGATCCGGTGATGCGGATATGTATGCCGGTTCCGGCGAGCATCGCCTGAAGGGCCTGGCTTGGCGGCATTGTGCCGGCCACTGCCTTCGTTCGGGTCGAGCGCGACAAATCCGACGAATAGCCGACCTGCCATCCAGTTACGCGGGTGAAGGCGTCGATGGCTGGTGCGAGCGGTTGCGCAGGGATAGAGAAGGGCAGGGAGCGGCTGGCGCTCGCCCGTTCCGGCGTCTGGGCCATGGCAACAGGAGTTGCCATGAGCGCGGCGCAGCCAAGAAGCGCCTGCACCAGTCTTGTCACGATCCTTCCGCGCGCCGCCGCAGCTCTCGCACCACGCCCCTTATCCAACCCTGCCATGCGACCAGTCCCCACTTCCGCATAAAGGGTCGCCATCGCACCGCGCGAGAACTCCACCCTCGACAGCAATGACGATGCGGGGTAGGGGCCGTCACAAAAAAATTGAATATTTATCGCAGGATTAGGATGCCGCCCGGGAGGCGGGTCACGGCAAGGCCCGCGGAGGTGGCGAGGGTCCGGATCGCGGCTTCCGGATCGTCGATGCGATAATTGCCGCTCACCATCCGCTTGCCGGCCTGACCCGTCATCACGACGACAGTGCCGTCGTAATAGCGCTCGAGGTCGGCGAGCGCCCTGCGGAACGGCCTGTCATGAAAAACGATGCGGCCGTCGCGCCAGGCGAGAGACCGCATCGGATCGGCGTTATGGACCGGCGAAAGGCCGGAAGCGGTGGCGACAATCATCTGGCGGGGTTCCAGCATGGCGAGATCGGCCTTGTTCGCCGTCCGGCGCACCTCGACGCGGCCGCGCTCCAGAACCACCAGGTCTTCCTGCTCGTCGGTGCGGACGCCGAACGCGGTGCCCTTGACTTCGACTTCGGAGAAATGCCCCGCCACGACAAAGGGATGCGCCGCGTCGTGGCGGACATCGAAATAGGCTTCGCCTTCCAGAAGAGAGACACGGCGGCGGCCACCGGCGAAATCGATGGCGATGGCGGAGGCGGTGTTCAGGGTGACGGCGGAACCATCGGGAAGCGGGACCGTCAGGTGTTCGCCGGTCGCGGTCATATAGTCGGAGCGCCAGTGCAGCATCAGCGCCGGATATTGCTGCCAGCCCACGGCCACCAGCAGCATGGCGGCTATCGCTGACAGGGCCGAAACCCATCGCCGCGCAGCCCTCATCCGTGGCGGCATGGCGACAACCACCGGTGCTGTGGCTCCCACGCCCAACCGCTCCGCATCCTTCTCGGTCGCCTTGCGCAGCGACGGCATGGCGTGCAGGCGGGAAAGCCGGGCGAAGGCTGCGACCCTTTGTGGGTCGTCCTTCCTCCAGCGCTCGAACTCGGCCATCGTGTCGGGGTCATTCTCCTCCCGCAGGCGCATGAACCAGTCCAACGCCTCATCCGTCACCGGATCGGGATGCTGGTACGTTTCGCCAGGTCTGGAATCCCCTGCTTGCTTGTGTCCCATCAGGCCATCCGCCGGTCGTTGCTTCGGACGCTCTTGCCAATGAGACGTTTGACGAGCGCCGCCATCACAAAATCTCCCCTGCGGCCGCCGACGCAGCCTTTCCGGAGGGGCCATATATTGCTTGAGGACAGGGCGCGATAGTCGGCCCGGTATCGCAAACAGGCATCAGCTTCGATCCAGGCGGGCGAGCACGTCGTGGCAGTGTCCCATGACAAGTTTGATGTCGTTATAAACCGTATTGCGCGAAACGCCGAGATGCTCGGCGATCCGCGCATAAGTCCATCCTTCGAGTTGCGCAAGCGCCCAGGCATGGCGCGCCCTTTCCGGCAGGGCGCGCAGGGCTTCGCCGAACAGGCGCAGCCGTTCCTGCTCGATCATCGCTTCCTCGGCGGAGGGCGCGTCGAACGCCACGCTCTCGATCTCATATCCGCCGGCGCCGATCTCCTCATAGCGCTCACGCACCTTGCGGCGACGTTGATGGTCGAGCGCCAGATTGCGGGCGGTCTGGTAGAGGAAACCCTCGATGTGGTCGATCCTGCTCGTCTCGAGCGCCTTGCATGCCCTGAGATAAGCTTCCTGGGTGAGATCTTCCGCCGTTTGCCTGTCACGCACGATCCGCAGAACAGTACCGACCAGCGCGCTTCTGTTCAGCAGAAAGATGTCGCTCAGGATTGCCGGCATCTCGCCTGTCCCGATATTGCCGCGTGGTGGTCCGGGTGAACGGCAGCCGAAAACGCCCGCATGGAATGCAACCCATTGCGATTGCGTATGCTCGTTCCGTTGAACCGGCTGAAACCCACGATTGACGCGAACCCGTATTGCGATGGCTGGCCCCGAAATATGCCTACGGAATAAAAACTTGTATTCAATTGTCAAGTTATTAATCGAGCGATAGCCACGGCATGTCACTTTCGGTTGCCACAAGCGTAGCGCCCGCAAATCCTTGAGATCGATTTTTCGCCGAACCGTCCCGGAGAGGGTTTTTGTACAGGTGATCGATCTCGGAACTTTTGGCACCTGCGGCTGTACAGCCTGAAGCTGAGTCATCCGGTACCTCGGATGATCCTGCGGAACCATAGGCAGCATCCGTCCGTTCCAGGTTATCCCGATCACATGGAGAAAGCTATGGATGCCATCAACTCACTATCGGCAGCATGGCCGCCGCTCTTGGCGCAGTGATGCGCTGGTGAGGCACTGGCGCGATCGGTTGGGCATGCAAGAGTACAGCCCGGTTGCTGACGAGCTGGTCAGGAATGAGCAGGCAGGCGGAGACAGCGGGATGTTCATGAAGTTTCATGAATTTGCCGACCGCTGGAATTCGCAATCCTTGGCAAAGCAGTTTCTGCTGACCGGAGGGCTTGTTTCATTTGCTGCGATGATCCTCGTGGGAAGTTTCGTGACGAATCTGATTGAAGCTGCCGTTACCCGGAATTCAGCTGCGACGACCGCGCTATACGTCGACAGCGTGATTGCCCCTCTGCTTCCCGACATGCAAACAAACGAAATGCTGGGCGACACCGCAACCCGAGCATTGGACGAGACGTTGGGTCAGGGCGCCTTGGGCGATCGGCTTGTGTCATTCAAGCTCTGGCGACGCGACGGGACCATTCTTTATTCCAGCGACAAAAGTCTCGTCGGCAAAAGGTTTCATCCCAACGAAAATCTGCAAGCTGCGTTGGCCGGAAGAATGACAGCCGAATTCCACGGAATCGGCGATGATGTTGGACGTATCACTGAGCAGGCAAGCGGAAAACCTCTCCTGGATATCTATAACCCGATACTCCAACCATGGTCGGGGAAGGTCGTGGCGGTGTCGGAATTTTCCGAAATTGCCGACCAATTCCAGCAAAGCCTGGACCAGGCACGGCTGCATAGCTGGCTGGCGGTGGCGCTATTCACGCTGGCCTTCTTTCTTGCTTTATCAGTGATTGTGTATCGGGGCAGTCAAACAATCGACAGCCAACGTCAGGTGCTGCGACAGCGTGTCGAAGAACTTTCTACCCTGCTTGAGCAGAACAGAGCGTTGCATACGCGCGTCCAACGGGCATCGAAACGCGCCGCAGCGCTCAATGAAAGCTATCTCAGGCGAATTGGCGCCGATCTGCATGACGGGCCTGCCCAACTGATAGCGCTGGCGTCATTGCGCCTGGATGGGGCAGCGTTGACTGACCCGGCCAACTCCGGTCCGGCACGTGAGCACGAGATCGTCACCATCAAAGAAAACCTGGACGAGGCGATGCGTGAGATCCGCAGAATTTGCAAAGGCATGATATTGCCGCATATCGAAACAGCTGCGTTGCCGGAAATCCTCCGAATGGCGGTCCACGCTCACCAGCACCATACCGGGACCACCGTCGATCTGTTTACCTCGGGTGCCTCCCCGCAGCTTTCCGCGTCCGCCAGAATCTGCATCTACCGTTTTGTCCAGGAGGCCCTGAACAATAGTTACCGTCACGCCGGAGGTATCGGACAGCGGGTAACGCAAACCAGCCAAAACGGACATATAATTATTGAGGTCGCGGATCGCGGTCCGGGTTTCGACCCGGCTTCTGTCCGGCCTGATGGTCTTGGGCTCGCGGGTCTGAGAGAACGTGTTGAAAGTCTCGGTGGCCGGTTCATCATCGAATCCTCGCAAGATGGGACCAAGGTCACCATGTCGCTGGAAGTCGATGAGATGGAGCCGGCATGATGTCGGGAATACGGATAGCGGTGATAGACGATCACCCGCTGTTCAGGGAGGGTGTAGCGCGCAGTCTCGCCGAGGTTGGTTTCGAGATCGTCGCGGAGGGAAGCACGCGGGAGGATGCAATCCGAATCTCACAGGAGCAGCGGCCCGACATTTTGCTGATGGACATTTCTATGCCCGGTGGAGGTTTACAGGCGATTTTGCCGATTTTGCAGTGTGTTCCGGATCAGAAGATCATCATGCTGACCGTTTCAGAAGCGGTCAACGACATTGTAAGGGCGTTGAAGAGCGGGGCGAAGGGATATGTCCTCAAAGGTGTCGGTTCGCGGGCGCTGGCTGAGATCGTACGTGCAGTTGCCTCAGGGGAAACCTATGTTTCTCCGTCACTGTCGGCACGGTTGTTTTCCGACTTGACCGCGTCGTCCGGCGCTCCGACTGACGCCGATCCTCTTGCCAAACTCACTGCTCGCGAGCGCGAAATCCTGGACCTGGTCGCCGCTGGATTGAGCAACAAACATATTGCCATCGAACTCGATCTTCATGAAAAGACCATCAAACATCATTTGACGCGCATCTTTGCAAAGCTTGGGGTCAAAAACCGGACAGAGGCCGCGATGACGCTAGCACGACGTCAGCAGCCTGAAATCTCAGTGAATAAACGAGCGTAATCTGGACCTGTCCGACGAATTGGCGCTGCGGTTGATGATGGTCCGGCCCCTTGCATCCTTCATCACATAGCGTCCGTTTTGGATTTTTTCGCTCATGCCGTCGGGATGACGGACTTCAAGGGATCCCTTGGATTCGACGCTTCCGTTGTTATCCCGGCCGGTCAGCCCCTCCTTTGAGGCCCCCTCAGCGCTGTTCGCGTTGCCTTGGCCTCTGCCATCGCCGTTGCCGTTGTCACCGGCGTTGCCTTGGCCTCGGCCACCGTTGCCGCCAGCATTTCCGGCCCCGCGGCCGCCGCCGTTATTTCCATCCTTTGCCAGTGCTGTGTGTAAATGCAGTTTCAGGAACTGCTCTCCGCTGACGATTTCATATGGCGTCGCGACGAGCGCCATCGTTGCGATACCGCCATAAAGGATCAGGGCAAACTTTCTCTCCGAAAACATGAGCTGCCTCCTGTGAGAAGTTATCCGCAGGCCGTCTCTCTGACCATGGCTGTCAGACTTTGCCATCGCAAACATCTGAACTGCGGCGCAGGGGCTGGCGTGTCTGGAGGGCGGATATCCGGCACTGTTGTTCAGATATGATTGCAGGCATCCACATCAACAGGCACCGGTTGAGATGTCAACAATCCTGCGACTTGCGTTGTCAAGTTTCAGACCTTCGCCGCGTCAGACTCAGACTTTCGTCCGACCTCTGGCTAACCAAAGTCCAGCACATGGCTGGACCGAAGCCCAATATAGGAACGCTGCAATCATGATGGCGTTTGCCTCGGAGCTTTGCAGTCCGCCCTTCGACACAGATCGGCATTTTGCGCGGACCAAAGCCTGCACCCCGGATCGATAGCCGGGAATATCACCGCAGCCGGGCTTCGGGCGGAAAAGTTCCCGACCCGGCTCCAGGAAGCATAAGACGGCCATAGCGCCGTCTTCCTGGATCAGCAACTGGAAGGAGGTTTCCTATGAACAGGACCTTGATCGTAACGACAGCAATGGCGCTGGGGGTATTTTCAACCGCCGCATCGGCCGGGGAAGGTACCGTGAATGGTGCGGCTGGCGGCGCAGTGACCGGCGCTATAGTCGGTGGCCCGGCCGGTGCTGCCGTTGGTGGCGTGGCAGGCGCGATCGCTGGGACACTTCTTGATCCCCCGCCGAAAAAAGTGATCACCTATGTGGAAGAGCAGCCGGCTCCGAGCGAGGACGTCGTCGTTCAGCAAAAAATTGTTGTCGGAGAGCCCTTGCCCGAGGCTGTCACCGTGACGCCCATCCCTGACAGTCCGAAATATGCCTATGCTGTTGTCAATCATCAGCGGGTGATCGTCGACCCTTCAACCCGAACCGTCATTCATGTCGTCGACTAACCAGATGCCGGGAGAACATCGCCGTTCTTCCGGCTTTGGCTGACCGTGAACGGCAGAACGCGTCTCATCGCTCGAGCGGGGGCGAAACAACAGGAGATATCCCGATGAAAAACATCATGTTGAAAAGTGCGGTCATCCTCGCTCTCGGAGTAGCGCCCGGTGTGAGCTTTGCCCAAACCGAAATGCCGAAAAAGAATCTTAGCCAGCAAAGTGAAGGCCAAATGCAGAAGCCGGCGGAAAGCAGCTCCGGAGAGCAAGGGGCCGCCACAACCGGTCAGCAGACAGAAGGGCAGGCCGGCGCCGCTCCCTTGAAGGAAGGGCAACAGCCTGATCGGCAGACGCAGGGCTCGGCGGACGAAGGCACCAATAGCCAGCGTCTGAAAACAGATCAACAGACCGAGGATTCGACTGGCACCCGACAATTAAAGCGGGATGATCAGCAGAGCGAAGACAGGGCTGAGACACCGGAGGAACAGGATAGCGGTCAGCAAGGGGTCACCCGACAAAAGACGACCGACCCAACCGACACGCAGGACGGAGGTACGGCTGGTACCCGGGAGGAGACCCCCGATAACAAGGCGGTTGAAATGGAAAGTGAGCCTTCAACCGAAACCACCGGCAGCGTCAATGTGACAACGGAGCAGCAGACGGAGATCAAGCAGGTCATCACGGAAACGAAAGTCGAGCCGGTGCGTGACGTGGACTTCGATGTCAACGTAGGCGTCAAGATTCCGCAGACGGTTGAGCTGCAGCCGCTTCCTCCGCGCATCATCAAGGTGGTCCCAAGATATGAGGACTATCGCTATTTCCTGCTGGCGGACGGCAGGATTGTCATCGTCGATCCCGATACGTTGGAGATCGTCCTTGTCATCGCCTGACCTCCAATAACTGCCTTGGATAGATAAGGGACGGCCAATGGCCGTCTCTTTGCTGTTCCGCGCAGCTCCAGCAGCTTTCGCCGAAAGAAAGCATCGCTAATCTGCGCTTGAACATAAAAAGTCCCCGTATGTTCGAACGATCTCACATCGCAAGCCGAAATGCATGCGTCTCACGGTGTTGCCTCTCCTGAAACTGCAACCCGCAACAGATCGGAGGGGAGCAGGAGGGATGGGGCAGCTTTGCAGATTGCTCAGGGCATGCCGAGGGCGCGCTGCCGTGCGCCGATGATGTGGCGCTCCAGCGCGACGGCAGCGGCATCCGCGTGGCGCTTTTCGATCTCGGCGATGATGCCGAGATGTTCATGCATCACCGGCACGACATGACCGTCGATCCGGATCAGTTCCTGGCGGATGAGGCGGATCTTCAGCGAATTGACCCGGTAAGTGTTGGTGACGATCTCATTGCCAAGCGATTCGATCAATATGTCGTGGAAGCCCCAGTCGACACTCTGGGCGTCGCCGACGATATCCGCCGTCGTGCCTTCCGTTTCGACCCGCTTGAGGATGGCCTCATGGCTGTCCCGGATCGCGGCAATGGCCTCGTCGCTGGCTGTCGCGGTGAAATGCCGGACAGCTTCCTTCTCCAGGATCAGCCGGAACTGATAAGCGTCGCGTACGAGGCTGAAGTCGATCGGCGCGATCTGCATGCCGCGCTGCGGGATGGTAGTGATCAACCCTTCCGCCTCGAGCCGCGGCACCAGTTCGCGGATAGCGCCGAGCGGCATCTGCGTCAGCGCGACGAGCTCGCGCTGGGAGACGAACTGGCCCGGGCGGATGTCGCTCGCCAGGAGATGGCGCGTGAACGAACGATACGCCTGGTCGCGCTGTTTGGTGGACCCCTCGTCGTTGCGCATGCCAGCTCCTCGCTTTCCTCTGATCAGGCGGCGTTTCGCGCCATGATGGCCTGCAGGCTCTTGACCAGCGTGTCGGCCGCGCCGTTTGCGTCGATCAGCGGCGCCCGCACGCTCGACCACTCTGCATGACCCGACATATGGGCCATCAGCACCTTGATGGCCGGAACCACGGGATAGCGCAAGACCAGTTCGACAAGCGCGTTGATGCGTGGATCGTCGCGGCCGTCTATGGCACCCCCCCGCAACTCCGCCGGGAAAAGATTGGCAATACCGGAGATTGCGCCCTGGCCGCCGCGCCGGACCGCGGCGGCGAGATGGCGCTCGTCGCCGACCAGAATGGCAATATCGCTATGCGCATCGAGCAGCTTTTCCGTATAGCTCCAATCACCGCCCGAATCCTTCACACCCGCGATCACACCGCCAAAGGCCGCGCGTAGCCGCGCCAGCACATCGTGCGATACCGTCACAGAGGTGACGGAAGGGATGTTGTAGAGAATGGCGTCGCGGGCATCCGGTCCGATCCTTTCGAGAAGGCTGGCATACCAGCCGAAGACACCGTCGTCGCTGACGCCCTTGAAATAGAAGGGCGGCGGCAGGAGCAGCGCTTTGCAGCCGAAATCGAGCGCCTCGCGGCATTGCCGCACCGCATCGTCCACCGCCGTTGCGGCGATGCAGATGACCACCCGTTCAGGCTTGACCGCGCTGCGGCCGATATAATCGAGCACCTGGGGGCGTTCGGCGGCGCTGATTGACGCGCCTTCGCCGGTGGTGCCGAAGACCGTGACGCTGTCGCAGCCGCCTTCGATGCTGCTGGCTGCATGTTCGCCCAGCTTGACAAGATCGATGCTTCCATCGCGGTTGAAGGGGGTCGCCAGGGCGACGGAAAGGCCGAATCTCTCAAGTGCGGTCACGTTGCGGTTCCTGTTGATTTACAACTGACATGTTACTGCGTGTTTTTTGTGTTGCAAGAGGGAGAATGCCGTGTAACATAAATTATGAATGGCCGTCATCTCGGGTGGGAGTCCCTTTGCCGGTTCTGTATATGGGTTGGAAACATTCAGGGAGGAAATGATGAAGATAACCAGACGCACCGCGCTGATTGCCGCCGCAAGCGCATTCATGGCGGGTGCCATGCCCGCCTTTGCCGCTGATCAGATCAAGCTGCGCATCTCGACGCCCGCCATCGAGTCCGACTGGCACGCCAAGATGCTGCCGGTCTTCAAGGATGAGCTGGAAAAGCTCGCGCCTGGCCAGTTCGACGTCGAAATCCACCTGAATGCGACGCTCTTCAAGCAGGGCACAGAGCCGGCGGCCATGCAGCGCGGCAATCTCGACATGGCGATGATTTCCGCACAGGATATTGCCAAGCAGATTCCCGAATGGTCGGTCTTCACCGCCGGTTATCTGATCCGCGATCCCGAACACCAGAAGAAGGTGTTCCGTGGCGAGATCGGCAAGGAATTCTATCGCCTGGTCGAGGATCAGATGGGCATCAAGATTCTCGACGTCGGCTATCTTGGCACGCGCCAGCTCAATCTGCGCGGCGACAAGAAGATCGAAACCCCGGACGATCTGAAGGGTGTGAAGCTGCGCATGCCGGGCTCCGATGCCTGGCAGTTCCTGGGTTCCGCACTCGGTGCGAGCCCCGTGTCGATTGCCTTCGGCGAAATCTACACCGCGCTGCAGACCGGTGTCGTCGACGGCCAGGACAATCCGCTGCCCACCGACAAGGCGGCGAAGTTCTATGAAGTTACCAAGCAGATCGTGCTGACCAACCATCTGGTCGACGCCATCTTCCTGTCGATATCAAAGAAGAGCTGGGACAAGCTCTCCGACGACCAGAAGGCGAAAGTCACTGAGGCGGCGCAGAAGGCAATCGCCTATAATGACGAAAACCGCATCAGGGATGAGGCGGAGCTGGTCGAGTTCTTCAAGGGCGAGGGGCTCTCCGTCTATGAACCCAACCGCGAGGCATTCCGCGAGCGGGTGCAGAAGGCCTATCAGGACTCCGAGTTCGCCAAGAGCTGGCCTGAGGGCATCGTCGACAAGATCAACGCCGTCAAGTAAGGCCGGATGATGCTGTCCAAGGCGCGCAAGCTCGCCGAGATCGTGGCCGTGGCGCTGCTCACGGCCATGTTCGCCGCCTTCCTCCTCCAGATATTCATGCGCTATGTCGTCAACCAGCCGCTCGGCTGGACGTCCGAGGCATGCGTCATCCTCTATATCTGGACCGTCTTCTGGACATCAGCCTTCCTTCTCGATGAAAGCGAACATGTCAGCTTCTCTATGCTGAGCGATGCGGTGAGCCCGGTCGCGCGCCGTGTACTCACCATCATCGGTCATGTCATATTGGGGCTGGCATTCGCCAGCGCGCTTCCCGCCATCGTTGATTATATCAGCTTCATGAAGATCGATTCGACGCCGGTCACGCGCATCCGTTTCGATATTATCTATTCCATCTTTCCGGTTTTCGCTGCTGCCGTCGTCATCCGCTCGGTGCTGGCGCTCTACCGCGCCATTCGTGGCCGGAACGAAAGCCCGTCGCATACTCCGGAGGCCCTATGAGCACTGCTTTTCTCGTCGCGCTCGCGGGCTTCTTCATTCTCGCCGGCGCCAATGTGCCAATCGCCTTCGCCATGTTCGCGGCGGCGATCGCCTATCTCTTCGCCACCGGTCAGGATGTGGCACTTGTCGCCGAGCAGAGCCTCAACGGTCTGTTCGATTCCTTCGTGCTACTTGCCGTTCCGCTGTTCATCCTTGCCGCCAATTTCATGAATGCCGGCAGCATCAGCGACCGGCTGCTTGCCTTCTGCGTGGCGCTGGTCGGCCGCTTCCGCGGCGGCCTTGGCCAGGTCAATGTCGTGGCGAGCCTCATCTTCTCCGGCATGTCCGGCTCGGCCATTGCGGACGCCGCCGGCATCGGGCGGGTGATCATCGACATGATGCGCAAGAACGATCGTTATCCGGCCGGCTATGCGGCAGCCCTCACCGCAGCTTCGGCGGTCATCGGGCCGATCGTCCCGCCGTCGATCCCCATGGTCCTCTACGCGCTGATCTCCGGCTCGTCGGTGGGCTATCTCTTCCTCGGTGGCATCATCCCCGGCCTTATCATTGCGGTCTGCCTGATGGCGCTCAACTGGTATATGGCGGTCAAACGCGGCTTCCCGGCGGATAAGGCCGTGCCGCTCAAGGAAATGCCGAGGACCACGGCTCGCGCTTTTCCCGCGCTCCTGATGCCGGTGATCCTGCTCGCCGGCATCTATGGCGGCGCCACCACCCCGACGGAAGCAGCCGCGATCGCAGCCGCTTATGCGCTTCTTCTGGCGGCGCTTCTCTATCGCTCGCTGAGCCTGCGCGAGTTTTACCGCATGGTGCTCGATTCAGCACGTTCCACATCGGTCGTCGGCATGATCATCGCCTCAGCTCTGGTGCTGAATTACGTCGTCGCCAGCGAGAACATTCCCGGCCTCGTCGCCGAGAAGCTGAACGGCCTGGAAATGTCGCCGATCCTGTTCCTGATCGGCATCAACATCATCTTCCTGGCTCTCGGCTGCCTGTTCGACGCCGCGACGCTGCTGCTCGTCGTGGTGCCGCTCTTCCTGCCGGCGGCCCGCCAGCTGGGCATCGATCCCATTCATCTCGGCGTGGTTCTCGTCGTTAATATCATGATCGGGTTGGTGACGCCGCCCTATGGCGTGCTGCTTTTCGTCATCAATGCGGTGACGGGCATACCGCTCGGCGCGATCATCCGGGAGATATGGGCGTTCCTCGCCGTTCTGATCTTAGCGCTTCTGGTCATGATCTTCTTTCCGGAAACGGTGCTCTTCCTGCCGCGCCTGTTCGGCTATCAGTGAACGCTCGTCAGGACGCCAATGTATGAGCCGCAGGCCGATGCGGAAACGTGGCGCGCTGAAGAATGCTCCCAGCGCTCGGAGCAGCACCGCGCCGACGGCACTGCCTGATCTGCATCAGCGGTCATGAGATGGGACAGGATACATGGCGATAAGGCGTCGGGTGCGCGCGCAACCGTGAAAACGGAACCCCGTGAAAGGGTTTCCAACCTGCCTGCAATGAGCTACAGACGCGCTCCCAATCATTCGCGGCGCGCGATTGCGCCCGCCATTTCCCTTTGCGAGCCGTTTCCATGAGCCGTTTCCATTGTGGTGTCGATTTTGGCACCACCAACTCCACAGTCGGCCTTTGCGTAAAAGGCAGCGACCCGTTCCTGATCCCCCTCGAGGGGGATCACGTTACCATTCCGTCCGCGCTCTTCTTCAGCCTTGAGGATGGTAGCGTTCATTTTGGCCGATCGGCCGTTCATGAATATATGGACGGTGCGGAAGGGCGCTTCATGCGAGCATTGAAGTCGATCCTTGGCACCAGCCTGATGGAGGAAACAACGGTGGTCGGCCGTGAGCGCATAACCTTTCAGGATCTGATCGGCCGTTTTCTCCGGCACTTGAAGGCGCGCCTCGAACAGCATGCAGGCGGCATGCCGGATCACGTCGTGCTGGGCCGGCCCGTATTCTTCATCGATGGCGACGAAACTGCCGATCGCGCCGCGCAGGATCAGCTTGAGGCCGCCGCGCGCGCGGAGGGTTTCCGTCACATCGAATTCCAGTTCGAGCCGGTCGCGGCAGCGCTTCATTTCGAGCGCACGTTCAACGAGGAAGCGCTCGCGCTGGTGGTCGATATCGGCGGCGGCACGTCCGATTTCTCGGTTCTGCGGCTCTCGCCTGAGCGCTCGCGCGCGACCGACCGCCGTGGGGACATTCTGAGTACCTCGGGCGTACATGTCGGCGGAACCGATTTCGACCGCTGCCTCAATATTGCAGAGGTAATGCCGCATATGGGGCTCGGCACGAAGACGCGCGACGGCAAGCGTCATCTGCCGGTCTGGTATTTCAACGACATGGCCACCTGGCATAGGATCAACCAGCTCTACACCGCGAAGAACCTGCGCGACATCCAGTCGTTGGCGCGGGAGGCAGCGGAACCGGAAAAGCTGGCACGATTCCAACATCTGCTGAGTTATCGCTCCGGCCACCGGCTAGCGGCCCAGGTGGAGAAGGCCAAGATTGAGCTGACGGATACATACGAGACGGTGATTCGTCTCGCCGAGCCTGGCCTGTCTCTGGCGGTGCCGGTCGATCGTGAGGCATTTGAAGCGGCGAGCGCTGAACTGGCCGCGAAGATCGCCATGGCGATCGATGATGCGCTGTTTGGGGCGAAAGTGACTGCCGGCGCTATCGATATCGTGATCATGACCGGCGGCGGCGCGCTGGTTCCGCTGGTGCGAGCACTCGTGGCATCGCGCTTTCCCAATGCCCGCATCGCCCAATCCGACCAGTTCGGATCGGTGGGATTGGGGCTTGCCCTCGATGCCGCCCGACGCTTTGCTTAGAGCATGATCCCGAAAAGGTGCAGACTCTTCGGACAAGGCTAATAATAAAGGGCTTAGAGCGGGATGCGCTCGCATTCGCTGGCGCACCAGCTGTTTTGTTTGCCGCATTTATGCGAACGTCAGGTGATTCCGCCTGGCTGCAAAAAATGCTCTAGCAATAGAGAGGCCCCCTTTGGCCGGGGAGTTCCAGCATCTCCGTGAGCCGCGCGGTGGCGAAACCGCGGCGGTTCTCGTCCCGATCAGATATCTCACCCATTCCATTTCACCCAGGCTGGCCGTCACGCATCCTCGCCGGCCCCGTTCAGGACGCTGACGAGGGCCGCGCATTGGGGGTTCTTGCTATCGAGAAGCTCCGCCGGCGCCGTGCGGCCTATCGCTAAATTGACCACGGTGGCCGCCGCCCAGCCGTAGTCGCTTGCGGCGCGCTCGATGAGCAGCGGCCCCTGGGTGACCAGGCATGCCTGAGACTGGCGAACGATCTCCATGGGAAGCTTCGCGCGCTCGACCTGTTCCTGGATCTGGGTCTGCAACGGGTCGACAACGAGGAGAGCGAAAATCCAGCCGATGAAATCCGAGATCATGTCAGTTTCCTTTCGTAACTTGGGTGTTTTTGGGTGCAGCCGGTCATACGGGCTGCTGATCCCGCGTCCTGAGGAGGCTCCAGACCACGCCGCCAGCGATGATCATGAAGGTGATGCCGAGCGAAAACGCGGCCGGGAACTTCTCCAGGCCCATGAGATCGGCAACGAAGATCTTCGAGCCGATGAAGATCAGGACGATGGCGAGCGCCGGCTTCAGATATCGGAAGCGATGGATCATCGCCGCGAGGGCGAAATAGAGGGCGCGAAGGCCGAGAATCGCAAAGATATTCGAGGTGTAGACGATGAACGGATCCGTGGTGATGGCGAAAATCGCGGGGACGGAATCCACCGCGAAGATGACGTCGGCCACCTCCACCATCACAAGGGCCATGAAGAGCGGTGTGATGAACCAGGTCATCTTGCCCGTTGCCGGATGCATCTTCTTGACGAAAAACCGCTCGCCGTGGTGCTCGTCGGCGACATTGAACCGGTTGCGCATGAAGCGGACCAGTACGTTCTTCGAGACGTCGGGCTCGGTTTCCTTGATGACCAGCATCTTGATGCCGGTGACGATCAGGAAGACGGCGAAGATATAAAGGACCCAGGCGAATTCGGCGACCAGCGTCGCGCCGACGCCGATCATGATGGCGCGCAGCACGATGACGCCGAGAATACCCCAGAAGAGCACCCGATGCTGGTAGATGCGCGGCACGGCAAAGAAGGAGAAGATCAGGGCGATGACGAAGACGTTGTCGAGCGCCAACGTCTTTTCGACGACGAAGCCGGTCAGATAGGCAAGGCCGGCCTCGGAGCCGAGATACCACCACACCCAGCCGCCGAAGGCGAGGCCGAGCGCGATATAAAGAGCAGAGAGCTTGACGCTCTCGCGTACACCGATTTCCTTGTTCTGCTTATGGAGAATGCCGAGGTCGAACGACAGGATGGCAAGGACGAGAGCGAAAAAGCTCGACCACATCCACAGTGGCGTTCCCAGCCACTCGACGAACAAAAATGAGAGGTTCAAAACCTAAATCCCCTATCGGCACTGGTTGTCGGAAAAACGGTCCGACATCACAAGAGTGCCGAGGCTCTTGCCAGAGGGGCCCGGACCAGCGGGTTGGTGCATAGATTGTAATGTCAGCGCAGGACGTCAAGGGGGCGCGGACTTATTTGGCCTATGGGCTCATGCATCGAGCCACGCACAGCTTTAGCCGTGTGGAAGCGTACTCAAGATGAGCGCACTTCATTGAGGCGGCCTGGGCGTGGCTTTGAATTTACAGCTCACGACACGCGTCGCGACCTGCAAGGTGGTGTGACTGATATGGGTGATCCGACGCCGCGCAATTGTAAAATCATAAATTTTGCTTTTTCTTACAATGATATACTTGAGTTGAATGGTGGCCGGAAATTGTGTTGAAGCGGTAGGCCCGCCTCCCAATTTCTCGGATCGGAAGTTATTCACAATATTGCGCAATGATAATATTGTGAAAAACAATATTTCAGATATCAATGAAGAATAGCTTTGGAGCTTCGCTTGCACTGCGTCGGGCGGATTCTGTTATCTATTGTGATGCAGTGCGGAAAGCTTCTTGGGGGATGTTTGTCTATTATCGGGGTTTTGCGGAGTGCCAGTATTTATCCGTGGTACCCGTAAGGGAGGGGGAAGTGGCAGGATGAATTGCAAGAATCTGTCGGTCGCGCCGGCTCATTGCCTGGAAAAACGCTTCAAAAAGCTCCTTTATTCCGTTTCCTTTATAGCATTGACCCATATGGCTTTGAATATTCCAGCGGCCGTCGCTGCGGATATCAATAGGTGGACAGGAGCGGCCAGCGCCGACTGGAATGATGCTGGCAACTGGTCTCTCGGCCATGCGCCTTCCGCCAATAACAATGTCATCATTAATTCGGCCACGCTATCGCCGACCATCAGTACTGCGATCACCAATTTTCAGGGGCCAATAACGGTAGGAGGGAGCAATCAGTCCGGTGAACTGACGATTAATAATGGCGGATCCCTCATGCAGTCCCGTCAGGTGCTTCACATCGCCGGAAATGCCCTCGGGTTTGGTGCGTCAGTTACCCTGAGCGGTGCCGGTTCGAAACTGATCAGCACGACACTGGGTGAGGTAAGAGTAGGCGCCAAGGACCTGGAGGGTTTTCTATCGCTCGGGGCGGGGACGGCGATCAGCGGTTCCCAGTTATTCATCGGCTATGAGAATAACGCAACCGGCCGGGTGACGGTCACCGGTGCCGGTTCGAATATAACTGTTCCTATTGCAAACAAACAAGGTTGGGTCAGCCTCGGTTTCTATGGCACCGGCACGCTTTGGATCGAAAATGGAGGCACGGTCGTCAGCGAGGTCGGGGCGCTCGCGACCGGCGGTTCTGGCGCCGGGCAGCAGGCGGGTAACGCGACTGCAACCATTACGGGTGACGGATCAGCCTGGACGCTAACCGGCAATACCGTTTTTCACATTGGCGGTTACGGCGCCGGTACGCTTAACGTTTCCGCCGGCGGCAAAATGGACGCCGGCGCATCGCCGGTCAGGATTGGCGATAATGGGACCGGCAGAGGCACGGTTGCCGTCGATGGCGCCAATTCCCTGTTGACCAACAGCGCCGGTATCACGATCGGCAACGCCGGAACAGGCGCACTCACCGTCTCGGGGGGAGGCGGCGTTTCGACAACGGGGGCATTGAGCATCGCAGTGATATCCAGCTCTACCGGAACATTGAACATCGGTGCTGCGCAGTCCGCAACCGCAGTGGGGGCCGGCACCATCACCGCGAGCGGCGTGAAGTTCGGGGCCGGCACCGGTATCATCAATTTCAACCACACAAACACCGGCTATGTCTTCGCACCCGCGATATCCGGGAGCGGCACGGTCAACCAGATCGCCGGAACGACCATTCTCACCGGCAACAATACTTATGCGGGCTCGACCACTATTTCAGGTGGAATTCTACAGATAGGCAATGGCGGAACGAGCGGCAGCATCGCAGGTGATATCACCAACAATGCTGCGCTGGCTTTCAACCGCTCCGACCCATACGTCTATGACGGCGTTATCAGCGGAGATGGCAGCGTCACCCACTCGGGCTCCGGCGCGCTGACCTTCACCGGTGCGAACAGCTATAGGGGCGGCACGGTGGTGAACGGCGATGGCTGGCTGTCCGTTTCCCAGGACATCAATCTGGGAGATCCCTCTGGCGGCCTGACGCTGGACGGGGGTGGGCTTCAGGTGAACGGCAGGAACTATACCTCGACCGCGCGCGCCATCCATATCGGTGATGGTGGAGGCGCCATCGACGTCGCGGATACCAACAACGAATTCACGATCTCCGGTGCCGTCGCCGGTACGGGCGAGTTCGACAAGTTGGGCGGCGGCACCCTGGTCGTGGCCGGCGACAGCAGCGGCTTTGCGGGAGCAACCGCAGTCGAGCAGGGCGAGTTGAGGGTGAACGGAACGCTTGGTGGGACCTTGGGCGTCTTGAGTTCGGGTACACTCAGCGGTAACGGCACCGTGGTGGGCGACACGTCCGTGTCGGGCACGCTGGTCGGTGTGCAGAACCAGCAACTGAAGTTCGGCGGCAACCTCGTGCTGGACGGCGGTGCCATAGTCGATGTCTCGCTCGGCACGCCGGAGACGACGGGGCTGTTCGACGTCGCGGGCAATCTGACGCTGGACGGCACGCTTGACATCCATGATCTTGGCGGCTTCAGCCCCGGCCTTTACCGGTTGTTCAATTATAGCGGCAGTCTCACCGACAATGGGCTTGATTTCGGCACGCTGCCTGAGGGCATCGTGCAAACCGATCTCACCTTGCAAACCTCGGTGGCAAATGAGGTCAATCTGATCAACAGCAGCGGCGTGACCCTCAGCTATTGGGATGGCGACAGCACCGCACAACACGACAATGGCTCGGTCGATGGCGGGTCGGGCACCTGGAACCTGTCGAACGATGACTGGACCGGGATGGACGGCGCGTTCAATCGCCCCTGGGCAGACGGGCATTTTGCTATCTTCCAGGGGACGGCCGGCACGGTTACCGTTAACGACAGTGGCGGAGCGATCAATGTCGCCGGCATGCAGTTCGCCGTCGACGGTTATCGCATCGAAGGAGATGCAATCGCGCTTGATGCGGATCAGACCATCATCCGCACCGGCACGGGCTTCGGCAATGCGTCGCTGACTGCCACGATCGCCTCCGAGCTGACCGGAACCGGCAGGCTGGTGAAGACC
This sequence comes from Mesorhizobium sp. RMAD-H1, assembly GCF_014191375.1. Classification (GTDB taxonomy): domain Bacteria; phylum Pseudomonadota; class Alphaproteobacteria; order Rhizobiales; family Rhizobiaceae; genus Paramesorhizobium. The sequence continues at coordinate 14,550 of NZ_JACHWN010000007.1, read as the reverse complement.
GATGGCGGCACATTGGTGCTCGCCGGCACCAACACCTATCTCGGCGGCACCACCATTCAGCACGGCACCCTCTCGGTCTCCTCGGATGCCAATCTCGGCGATCAGTCGGGTGACCTCGCCTTCGGGGACGGTACGCTGCAGAACACGGCGGAGTTCAGTTCCAGCCGCGCCGTGACGATCGACGATACCGGTAATTTCCAGACCGACCAGAGCCTGACCTGGAATGGCAAGATCAGCGGCGGCGGTTCGCTTTTCAAGACCGGCATCGCCACGCTGACGCTGACCGGCAGCAACGACTATCAAGGCGGCACTTTCTTCGACGAAGGCACTGTGTCGATCGCGGCCGACGCCAATCTCGGCGCGGCCGACGGCGAACTCATCTTCGGTGGCGGTACGCTTCGGAATACCAATGCCTTCAGCACCGCGCGGTCGATAACGTTGGACGATGGTGGCGGCACTTTCCAGACCGATGGCGATCTGACACTGACCGGCCCGATCGATGGCCATGGCGGAATGAGCAAGACTGGCTCCGCTACCTTGAAGCTGACCGGCGCCAGCACCTATCTGGGCGACACGGCGGTGAATGCCGGCACTCTGGCGGCCGGTGCGGCGAACGTCTTTAGCGCTGCGTCCAATTTCAGCGTCGCTTCGGGCGCGGTTCTCGGCCTCGCCGGCTATGACCAGAGCGTTGCTTCACTGACCAATGCAGGCATGGTAGATCTCGGTGGTGACTCGCCCGGCACGACGCTTTCCGTCAACGGCGACTATATTGGGCGGGGCGGTGCGATTATGCTCGCCAGCCAGCTTGGCTACGACGATTCGAAAACCCACCGCATGCATGTGACGGGCTCGACTTCGGGAACGGGAACGATCGCGGTCCGGAATGTCGGCGGCAACGGCGCCATCACCAATGAGGGTATCAAGGTCATCGATGTCGACGGCGCATCCAACGCCACCTTCACCCTGCTGGGCGACTATACCTTCCAGGGCGATCCGGCAGTGGTGGCGGGTGCCTATTCCTACAGGCTCTTCAAGAACGGGATTTCGACGCCCACCGACGGCGACTGGTATTTGCGCACGACGCTCCAGGGTGATCCGCTGCAGCCGGGTCCCGGACCCGGACCCGGGCCTCAGCCGGGCGACCCGACGCAGCCAGGGCCGGGACCCTCATTCCCCGGCGATCCGGGTAATCCAGGCGATCCGACGCAACCCGGACCGGGGCCCGTGGTCCAACCCCACTACCAGCCGGGCGTTCCGATCTACGAGGCCTATGCGCAGGTGCTGCAGCAGTTGAATTCCATGGGCACGCTGCGCGAACGTGTCGGCAACCGCTACTGGCGCGGGGCGGCCAATCCTGTGCTGGAGGAGCGCGACGGGCCGGGCTTTGCCGATGCAGTGCCTTCGCCCGATGCAGGGACGGCCGTCGACATGGCCGCGGCCATGTGGGGACGGATCGAGGGGTCGCATGGCCGCTTCGAGCCGAAATATTCCACCAGCGCCACCCGATACGACATCGACACCTTCCGGATGCGGTCCGGCCTCGACGGCCTGCTTTACGAGAACGAGGCCGGCAGCCTGATCGGCGGACTGACCGTGCATTACGGCCATGCCAAGGCCGATGTCAGCGCCGTCCATGGCGATGGCAGCATTACCACCGACGGCTACGGGCTTGGCGGCACGCTGACCTGGTATGGCGAGGAGGGCTTCTATCTCGACGCCCAGGGGCAGGCGACTTGGTATGACAGCGATCTTAACTCGGCGACGGCGCAGCGCACGCTCATCGACGGCAATGACGGCTTTGGCTATGCGCTGGGGCTGGAGGCGGGCCGGCGTTTCGCGCTGACCCCCGCCTGGGCGCTCACCCCGCAGGCGCAGATCAGCTGGTCGCAGGTGGATTTCGACGGTTTCGACGATCCGTTCGGCGCCAATGTGTCGCCCGACAGGAGCGACAGCCTGCGGGGCCGGCTCGGCCTCTCGGCCGATTACGGCCGGGCCTGGCGCGGCGATGACGGCATGCTGGTGCGGTCCAGCGTCTATGCCATCGCCAATCTCTATCATGAGTTCCGCGAGGGCGGCCGGATCGAGGTGTCGGGCGTGAGCTTTACCAGCGAGAACGAGCGGACCTGGGGCGGGATCGGCGGCGGCGGCACCTATAGCTGGGCCGATGGCAAATACGCGCTCTATGGCGAGGTCGCGGTTGAGACCAGCCTCGAACACTTCGCAGACAGTTACAAGGTCAACGGCAATCTTGGACTGAAGGTCACATGGTGAGGGCCATGGCGAAATCACCCATGTGGCGTGCCGGTTTGCTTCTCTGCCCCCGCATCAGCAGAGAATGAAACCTGCGTCGTCGAGCAAGGAGGCCATCATCGCCTTCAATGATCAGCAATAATGATTGCGCCTGGCATCGCAATCACCTGGCTAGTCGACAAAGAATTCACGGCATTAGCAGCGACAGAAAGGAAATAGAAGAGATTATGGTTCAATACTTCGAAACTTATATGGATATTTTCAAAAGGAATATCTGTTAATATCCTTGATTATGAGAAGTACAATATAAATTGTTGTTGCATATCATATTGGAGTATTCCACAATTATGATGTTCGATGCTTAATCGACGCTGAGGCCCGGCCCCTACCCGCAACATACCCCCTCGGCCGGGCCTCTTCCTTCTTCCGGATGTTTGCTCAGCCAGTTGGCTGCTCCACACCCACTTCCAAGTTGATGTGGACGGCGACGAAAACCCTTCGAGGTGCTGGATGTTCTCGCTCATTCTGCGCTGACCTACGATTTTCGGCTGATTTGTTCCGCAGGTGGCGTCGCAATATTGCTCGACCACCACGGGAAGTCGATATCCACAACATCTGAAAGCCGAAGCAGCTCGATGCCCGGCTTCATCATGCTGAACAGTAGCTAGCCATCAAGAATGCCGGATTGTGGACGGGGCTGGGATTGCGGTGTGCGGCTGTGGCTCAATTTGGCGTCGGGTTTGCTCAATTTTTTGTCGAAAAGTTCCCGCGTCCTCAGCCATCGCCGCAGAACGCGGGATCATGATCCAGGTTTCAACATACTCCAGCTATCCCAAGAATGGCTGCCTCATCTCGAAAGAGAATGGTGCTTCTTTACCCGACAACTCGCGCCGGAAGTCATTGCGAAGGAGCGCATCAAATCGACTGCAACGCTCATGACGCGGCGGGAGGCATCGGCCTCTTGGGGGTGCCATGAAGCAGTGGATCACCAGCGGCAAGCTCCTCGACTGTCTCCCCCAGCGGCTGCGGATGTTCCAGATACTGGAACTCTCCCTTGCCATCGGGCGTCGGTCCTTTTGCCCACCGCCCGGCTTTGCTGTCCGTACCGTCGGAGCAGTTCCAGAACTGATAAGCGACCTCCGATTTTTCAAGGTCTTGCGGGAAACTCTGCGGCACCGGCGTAGCCTCCAGCCCATCCGCCTCCAGTTCGGCGATTGCCGCCAGCCATTGGTTCTGATGCATCGTGTCCCGTGCGATCAGAAAGGAGAGCATGTCCCGCACGCCGGGATCATCCGTCATTTCGTAAAGCCGGCAGACCTGGAGGCGCCCTTGCGATTCAGCCGTGACGTTGAATCGGAAGTCCGCAAGAAGATTGCCCGAAGCGATCGTATAGCGCGCATTCCAGGGATAGCCGACGCTGTCGGTGGGCGTCGCCCCAAGACCGGAGACGATGGCATGCTGCGGGTTCATTCCGGAAACGAGCACGTCCTCAAGGCGGGAGCCTCCCAGGATAGCGCCGACTGCGGAGTTCTTCGCTGCTTCCTCCTGCGCCTCCACGGGCGACGTTTCCAGAAGGCGCGCAATCATCGTCGCCAGCATCTCGACATGGGCGATCTCCTCGGTCCCGATATCGAGGATCATGTCGCGATATTTGGCAGGCGCACGACAATTCCAGCCCTGGAACAGATAGGTCATCATCACGCTGATCTCACCCCATTGGCCGCCAAGCACCTCCTGGAGCTTCTTGGCATAGACGGGATCGGGACGATCAGGCTTTGCATTGTATTGGAACTGGTTCGTTCGAAAGAACATCTGGCTTCCCTTCTTTTGCTGAAATGATTGACAGCAAGCGAACAAAAGGCCGTGATGAATGTTCCTCCCTCCTCGCACTCCAGAGCCGATCTTGTGGCTGATGGTGAGACATGTTGAGCATAAGGCGTCCGCTGCTCAGGATGATGGCGAAACTCGAGACATCAACGGCAATTGTCCCAACGGATAAATCCACTTGTGTCTTGGCAGTCAAAATCGAATTGGCGCCTGCGTGTGCAGGAGAGCAGTCCGGGGACGAGGGAGGAAGCTCAGCGGTCGGAGTGGCCCGCGGCTTCTTTCGCATATCGTCTTGGTGAGCACCCCATGGTCCGTCTGAAAGCCGTGTTGAACGCGTGCTCGGATGTGTAGCCGAAGGAGGCGGCGACCTGAGCGACGGTGTCGCGGCTATTCGTCAGCCTCTCCCCTGCAAGGGTCATGCGCCAGCGCGTGAGGTAGGTAATAGGAGTTTCTCCCACGCGTTCCCGAAATCTCTGAGCGAAAGCGGACCGAGACATGCCGACGTGCCGCGCCAGTTCCTGCAGCGTCCACGGAAAGGCCGGGTCACGATGCATGGCAGCGATCGCTTTGCTCATCTGAGGATCGGCCAGCGCTGCCAGCCATCCCGTTTCGCTACGGCTGCCCTCGGCCAGATAAAGGCGGAGCGCCTGCACCAGCATCATATGTGACAACTGCTGCGCGACAAGAGACGATCCCGGCCGTGCCTCCCGAAATTCCTCCATCATGAGCTCAATGGACCACCTGAGCCTCGCCTGATCGCCCGATGTCTTTACTTGAATAAGAGGCGGGAGCGTGCGCAGCAGCATTTCGGCGTGTCGCCCGTTCACTTCGAACCGGCTGCCGACCAGATAGACATCCCCGCCGCCATTGTATGTAACGATTTCTCCGCTCCGGTTCGGGTCGAGCACCTCGCTTGCGCGTCTGGGTTCGGCGGTCGGATCACTGCCGATCTTGACCTGGCGTCCGCTTGGAAGGACGAAGCAGTCGCCCGCGTTCAGCCGAACAGAGGCATTGTCATCACCCGGTGAGAGCCAGCACATGCCTTTGAGCACGGCGTAGCATTTGATGCGGCCCGCCAGGTCATCGAGGATAAGCGCCCATCGCCCGCCGGCATCGAAACCTGCCGTTATATAGCTGCGCGGTTTAAGCAGAGCGAAGATTTCGGAAAGAGGATCCATAAGACACCAGGATGATCGCGAACAAATAATGGACTTCTGCGTATAGATCGTACAACGCCTTGGGTCTATCTAAGTCCGCGAACTGGCCTCCGAAAAGGCCGGCAATGAAGTGCGGAGTACGAAGATGAAAGCAGCAGTCGTAACGTCCTTTGATGCGGCGCCGGAATTTGGCGACTTCGACGAGCCTTTGGCAGGTGAGGGCGAAACGGTCGTGATGGTTGGTGCCGCTCCATTGAGCCCCATCGTCAGGGCGCTGGCGGCAGGCAGACATTATGCAGGCGCCCGCTCCGCCGGTTTCGTGGCCGGCGTCGACGGTGTCGGCACCGATCCGGACGGACGACGTGTCTACTTCCTGTTCCCCAAGGCACCCTTCGGATCCATGGCCGAGAGAGCCCTCGTATCAAGCGGCATGCTCGTTCCCGTACCAGAGGAGCTTGCAGACGATCAGGCTGCCGCAATCGCCACCGCGGGACTGGCGTCGTGGATCGCGCTGACGCGACGGGCGAAACTCCAGAATGGGGAAACCGTGCTCGTCACCGGTGCCAACGGGGCCGCTGGCCGGATGGCCTTGCAGCTCGCGCGCCACTTGGGCGCCAGCAAGACCGTTGCCGTCGCACGTACGCCTGACAGGCTCGAGGGGCTCGACGCTGATGTGAAGATCGCGCTGAACGACAGCGCCGACGAAGCTTTGCGCGCGCAATTTGACGCCGGGATCGACATTGTTCTGGACTTCGTCTGGGGTGAGCCTGCCAGCCGCATCCTGAAGGCCGCAGCCAGCAATCGCGGCTCGCCTCGAGGCGAACCCCGCCTGCGCTATGTGCAATTGGGAACGCTGGCGGGCGATGTCATCCCGCTTCGTGGTGATATGCTGCGCGGTTCGGGGCTGGAACTGTTGGGCAGCGGTATTGGCAGCGTTCCCGTCAAGGAATTGCTAGCTGGTGCTGGCGAATTGCTGGCTGCCTCCCCTGCGGCGGGCTTTGCGCCGCCGTTTCAGACTTTGCCGCTCAACAAGGTGGCAGAGGCTTGGAGTGGAAATCCGAAAGTCCGATACATCATTCAGCCGAACCGAATTTGAGCAACCCCTTCAAAGCCGCTGGGCGACAGAGCATGATCCCAGCGGCGTGATGATCACTCGAAGGGACTTGCCGAGCAAAGGCCCATCGCAGAAGATTACTGAAAGACGTTTTGGTTGCAAGTCCGCGTCACCACTTCCGTCTGGTCTCCAATTGCTACCCCCGTCATCACGAAACCCCGGCTAAAGAGGGTCCCGATAAATGGGACAGATCCTTTATATTTGTCGGAGAAATTCTGCGCAGTCAGATATCCGCAGACCGTGACAATCCCCCGGTTCTTTACAGCTGCAATTTGGCGAATCCGCGCAGTTTCCGGATGCTTGAGCCATCCGAGGACGCCTTTTCTGACGCGCTGCTTCTCAGCTGTACTCAGGATGTACCGTTCCATTTTTGGATGAGTAATGAGAGTTGAGGGAGAGGACTGCGGCTGGGCATTAGCAATCTTGACAGTCGCATTGGTGCAGACAGAAAATAGAGAAGCCGTCATACACGCCAGTAATATTTTGCAATTCATCGTTCTATCTTCCGTCATGCGATGAATATTTTCCATAGCATGGCAACGAAAGACGAATATTCTTAGAAGACGTTTCTTTGCATTTTATGCATCGGTCTCTGTGTGACAGGCCTACTCCAATGGGCTCGGTGGTAGGAACCGGCAGCCCGATGTTGTTAACAGGATCTGGATGCGTCCTCTCTCTCCGGAAAGCGGATCGCCAACCTTCTCAACGAAAGTGAAGCATTCCTTATTCGCAATCGAGCGCCAGTAGCGCGCGGCGGAATTCCGGTTCGTTGAGGACGACTTCGCCAGCGCCAAGCGTCTTGGCGCGGTTTAGCGCGCGGGAGGTAAGGCTCTGCGCGATCTCGACCGTTTGGGGCAGGGCCATCCCGCGCGCCAGTCCCACGATGATCAGGGCGGCGAAGAGATCGCCGGTGCCGGGAAGGGCGATGGGCAGGTGCTCCGTCGGATGGCGGCTCAAACCTTCAGTGCCGAGGATAACGCTTTCGATATAGCCACCGGGCGTGTCTTCCAATGCGCAGCCGGTGGCGATCAGCCGGGCGTCGGGCGCGATGCGCAAGGTCTGCCGCGCGGTTTTCAGATCCGCCAGCGTCGCGACTTCGTGGCCGGTCAACCAGTTCAGTTCGAACGGATTCGGTGTTGCGATATCGGCCATCGGCAGCAACCGTTCCCGCATCACATCGGCAACGGCCTCCGGCACATAGAGTCCGGGCCCCGCATCGCCCATGACCGGATCGCAGAGATAGGTGAGGCCAGGGTTCATGGCCTTCGCCTCCGCCACGAAATCCGCCGCCATCAATGCCACGTCGAGCGAGCCGATATAACCGGTCAGGATGAAATCCGCCCGTTCTGGCAGTCCCCGCTCACGCGCGCCCTGCAACAGATCGGAAAAGAATTCCGGCGGCAAGGCACGGCCGCGTAGGGTCGGGTAATCGGGTGTGTTTGAGAAGATCACGGTAGGAATCGCCGCCACCTCCAGCCCCGCCGCCTGCATCGGAAATAGGGCTGCCGAGTTGCCGACATGGCCGAAAACCACCTGACTCTGGATCGAGATCACGAAAGGGGGGCGGGTCATGCTTTGCCGTCCAGTCTTCCGCTCCAGTCCTCGACCCGGCCGCTTTCCAGGCGCCGGACCGCATATTTGCGCCAGCCCTCAGCCAGAACGTCGAGCGCAGCGATGCCCTTGAGCTCGCTTGAATTCAGCCGGTCGACATAGAGCGCGTGCCAGAGCCGCTGTAGGGTCCAGCCTGGCACGATGCGGTCGATCAGTTCCAGCCGATCGTTTGGGGCCACGCTGCCCGGCTCAAGGACACGATAATACCAGCCGGTGCGGCCGCTCTGCTGCACCCGGCGGGCCATGTCCGGCACGTCGAACCGGTGGTTGAGCTTCCAGCATGGTTGCCGCCCCTGCGATACCTGCACGAGCGCCGTGCCAAGCCGGAAGATGTCTCCAACGGCGACACTGGCTTCGGTCAGGCCAGGCGCCGAGATGTTCCCACCGAATCCGCCCGGCGCGGAGAGCGGCGGCAGATCCCCGAGTTCCTTGCGCCAGAGGGCATAATGCTCGAGCGGATAATGATGCACCGCCTTCTCGACGCCACCATGCACACACCGGTCAGCCTGCTCGTCGCTTTCCAGCCCTTCGGGGCCGAGTGCCAGCGGCCGGTCCACCGGTATTTTCACGATCCCACTCAGGGCGCCGCTGCCGGGCAGAGGCCTGGCGCGGCCGGTCAGAAGCGTGATTGCGGTCATGCCGGCAGGTCCTGTAGCCACGCTCTTAGCATGGATTGTCCGGCGACCGTCAGTGCGGGTCCGCATTCCCTGGCAGCGCGACGCAGGCCCTCTGGAGCAATGCCCGCCTGTGCCAGTTCCACGCTGTGGCCGATCAGCCAGCGTTCGAAGGCGGGCAGTTCGCCGGCCTCGGGGTGGAATTGCAGCCCCAGAATGGTTGGCCCTATCGCGAAGGCCTGCGTGGCGCAGGACTCTGTCGTTGCGAGGTTTTCCGCATTGGCGGGCGTATCGAAAGTCTCGCCGTGCCAATGCAGGACCGGCACATCCTCAAGGGCCCGGAGCGGCCTCCTACGTCCGGCCTCCGTCAGCGTCAGCGGAGCGAAGCCGATTTCCTTGCCTGGCATGGGTGCAACCCTTGCGCCAAGCGCCGCCGCCATGAGCTGTGCGCCAAGGCAGAGCCCCAGTGTCGGACGGCCGGCCGCAAGGCGCGGGACAAGCCAGTCGCGTTCCGCCTTCATACAAGGATAGGCCTGCCGGTCATTCACGCCGATCGGGCCGCCGAGGACTACCACGAGATCGGCGCTTAGCGGGTCGGGCAGGGGATCTATTCCGCCTTCGGCATGGACTAGCCGATAGCCTTCCTCTTCCAGAACGGGGGCAAAGCTGCCGAGATCCTCGAAGGCGAGGTGGCGCAGGATCAGGGCGGATTTCGACATACAAGTCCTCTTGCGTTTTCGCTACCGTCTCGCAATTGTCCGGTCTATGAAAAAGAGCCAGTTTGGAGAAATCAGATAGGCCGGTTGACGTGGCGCCTGACCCACTTGCCCTGATTATCGAGGAGAAACCGCGGGGTCCCCGCTTCCTGGCGATTGCCGAGGCGATCACGCGCGACATCATTCGTGGCCGTTTGACGCCCGGTGCCCGTCTGCCCGGAACGCGCGCGCTGGCGCGGGAATTGGGAGTGCATCGCAATACGGTCGACGCCGCCTATCAGGAACTGCTGACACAAGGTTGGCTTCAGGCCGTGCCCGCGCGCGGAACATTCGTTGCGCAGGATCTGCCGCAGGGTATGGAGGCGCCGCTTGTCGTTCCCGTCCCGGACGAGCCAGTGGCGGTTCGCCCGGCCTTGGCCTTCACAGATGGTGCGCCTGACCCAAAGCTGGTGCCGGACAAGGCGCTGGCGCGGGCTTTCCGCCGGGCTTTGTTGTCTCCGGCCTTTCGTGCCGGCGCTGACTACGGTGACGCGCGCGGCACGCTTATCCTGCGTCAGGCGCTGGCCGCCTATCTCGCCTCCGACCGGGGTGTGGTCGCGGATCCGGCGCGATTGCTGATCGCGCGCGGCAGTCAGATGGCGCTGTTTCTGGCGGCTAAGGCAGTGATCGAACCCGGTCAGGTTATTGTTGTGGAAGAGCCCGGCTATCCACTCGCTTGGGAGGCCTTCCGCGCCGCGGGCGCCGAGGTTCGCGGCGTCCCGGTCGATGCCGGCGGCCTGTCTGTCGCCGCGTTGGAGGCCGCGCTGGCAACCGATCCGCGCATCGAGGCTGTCTATGTGACACCCCACCACCAATATCCGACCACGGTGACCATGGGCGCGGCGCGGCGGCTACAGCTTCTGGAACTGGCGCAGCGCCATGGCATCGTGCTCATCGAGGACGATTACGACCATGAGTACCGCTTCGAGGGCCACCCGGTCCTGCCGCTTGCGGCCCGTGCCCCATCGGAGCTGCCGCTGATCTATGTCGGATCGCTCTCAAAACTGCTCTCTCCTGGCATCCGGCTGGGCTATGCCATGGCCCCGGAGCCTTTGCTGGCGCGCATGGCCGCGGCGAGGGCCGCGATCGACCGGCAGGGAGACGCGCCGCTGGAAGCCGCCTTGGCCGAACTGATCCGCGACGGAGAAATCGGGCGCCATGCGCGCAAGGCGCGTCGGATTTATCGCACCCGCCGCGATTTTCTGGCCGCAGCCTTGTCGGAACATCTGGGCGAGCGGGTAGCCTTTGATCTGCCCGCCGGCGGGCTGGCGCTTTGGCTGCGCAGTCAGGAGGTGCCGGCGGATCTCTGGGCTGGGCGGGCCGGGCAGTCGGGCCTGGCCCTTCTACCTGGCGCCCGCTTCGTGCTGGACGGCCCGGCGCCGCAAGCTTTTCGTCTCGGCTATGCGGCGCTGGACGAGGCGCAGATCGTCCGGGCGGTGCAGATCCTCGCCCGAAGCCGGCCTTGCTGAGCTATTCTGCTGCGAGCTACATCTCGGGCACATATGCAGTTGGTCCGGTTCCGGTGCGACCTCAGCGATAAGCTGCCGTTCCGTTGTGAACCCCGTTGCAGCGGTTAATGTTTTTGAATCGCGAGCCAGTAAGCAGAACTTCGCCCGGCGCGGTGCTACTTCCGATCACCAGCATAGACTTTTGCCAAAGAGCCCACGACCTCCGCCATTTTGGCGCGAAGCTCCGGCGGTCCGACGACCTCGGCGTCGGCGCCAAAGCGTAGGATCTCCATTGCTGCGTGCGCGACAGAACCAACGGACAGGGTGACCCGCCGCCAGCCCTGCTCGTCAGCTTCCTTGGAAACCACAGCCCCCGTGCGAACGTAAGGAGGCAGAAATTCGTCCATCACTTTAATGGCCCAAGGCGAGAGGCGAATTTCAGCCTGGTTCGGATGAAGCCCTGCCTCATAGCGCCGAGTGCTCTCGGTCCAGTATGCCTCGAGGTCGAACGCCTTCGGATATTCGAAGCGATCATCGAGCACATCCAGCTCCCGAATCCGGGAAATGCGGTAAGTGCGCGTGCTGCCACCGGCTTGAGCAACCAGATACCAGACGCCCCCTTTCAGGACGATTCCAAGCGGCTCGACCCTGCGTTGTTTTTCTGCTTCCCGCCTCTGATAACGCATGCGTATGGGGCGCTCGTTCCACACCGCATCGGCAACGAGCGGCAGGTGAGCCAGGGTTTCTCCTTCGGCGAACCAGGCCGGCGCATCAAGATGGAAGCGCGCCCTGATCGCACCGGGCCGCATATTCTCCGGCAACGCAGCCAGAAGCTTTTTGCGTGCGCTGACCGCAGCGGGACCCAATCCCATATCCGCCGCCTGACGCGTGAGCCCCGCCAGGAATAGGGCCTCGGCTTCCGTCGAGGATAGGCCATTCAGGCGGACCCGGTAGCCGTCGAGCAGCCGATAACCGCCGCTGCTGCCCCGCTCGCTGTAGATCGGAATGCCGGCCGCACTCAGCGCATCGACGTCTCGATAGATCGTGCGCAGCGAAACCTCGCACTCGTCGGCGAGTGCCTGGGCAGTAACGTGCCCCTTCGCTTGCAGGGTCGTCAGAATGGATAGAAGGCGGCTTGCACGCATCTGAAAAGCATAATCCAACCTGACATTAATTGACAGGTATGGCCGCATAATGTCCCGGCGTCGGCCAGGAGCAGGCAACACCCCGATGGCGACTCCGACCTGATTTCAAGGTCGGGAGCTTGAACCGAAACAGACCCTGCGTGCTCATGAAACCGTGTCACGCGCCATCAACCATCTATTTATTGGAGCACTATTCACCATGACCACCGGACTTCCGCCCGCGACGGGCAGCGAGAACGACCGCAAGCTGACCATCGTCAACCCACAGAACCTCTATGACCCAACGCCGAACGGCTACAGCACGGCGGTGATTACGTCCCCCAATGCCCGGATTGCCTACATCTCCGGACAGGGCGGCCAGGACGCCACGGGAGGTTTGTCGCCAGATTTCGCGGCACAGGTCGAGCAAGCCTACGCCAACTTGGTCGCCGTGCTCGGAGGGATCGGCGCACGGCCCGATCAGGTGGCCAAGCTGACGGTTTTCGTTGTCGATCATGAAATGTCCAAGCTGGACATCCTGACCAGGAGCGTGATCGAAGTGTTCGGCGAGACCCTGCCGGCGCAAACGCTGGTTCCGGTTCCCAGGCTTGCCATCGACCCGATGCTCTTCGAGGTCGAGGCCGTGGTCGTTCTCGACTGACGAACCAGCAGATGGGCTCCACGTGCCCGCCTTTTGGGCAACATCATCCGCACCGTTGGGTGCGGATGATCCAGCACCACGCTTCACGACATGCCTGCCGCCTTTGCAATGGGGGAGATCGTCGGTGCGCGTTTGGGAATTTCTTGGCGACCACCCAACCTAGTTTGAGAGCGGAATCCGGTAGATCGTTCCATCGCCCCAAGCGGCAGTGAGCAAAGATGCTCCGTCAGGAGCGACTACCAAGCCGACCGGGCTTCGCAGCCCGTCCGCGATGACACGGGATTGCCCATTCGACAGAATTTCCCGCACGGTCGTTCCACCATAATCCACCACGAACACGCGGCCGCCTTTCGTCATTGCTACGCCGGGACCGGGCGTGCCGAACGCCTCGCCGGCCTCGACGCGTGAGCCATCCGGGCGCAGGATCGTAACCCCGCCGCCGATGTTGGACACGACATAGCCATTGTCCGGCGTCTGGACGGCCCCGACCGGCGTTTGCAAGCCGTCGATGACAGGTTCCAGATTGCCACTCCCGGTCACGGTGAGAATCTGGTTGGTGCGGCGGTTGGCGATCAGCAGCCGGCCCGATCTGTCGAAGCTAAGCCCGGCCGGTGTCGCAAGGCCGGTCACATGCACGCTGCGTTCTCCTGCCGGCGTGAAGCGATAGACCTCATCGCGCGAATAGGATGCAACGTAGATCGCACCATCAGGGCCCACCGTCAGCCCGGAGGGGCCGGAAAGCCCATCCGCGAAAGTGGTACGGTTTCCGGCAGGATCGATGCGCGAGACACGGCCCGCGCCCCATTCCGCCACAAACAGATTCCCCGCCGCGTCGAAGGCCATGCCAACTGGCGAGTTGAAGCCGCCCCATAGCTTTTCAGGCGTGGCGGGGTTTGCGCATGCGGCGGTTGGAGCTGCAATCGGCGAGCCGGAAATCGCGACGAGCGCGAGCGCGCCGGCGGCGGTCAAGGTGCGAAGAAACTTCATCATGCCGCTTCCTCCTGCTCGACGGGAAACCGGGCGGTGAACACCTCCTTGGCCGCGAACAGCCCGTTGAGTGCTGCGGGAAAACCCGCATAGACCGCCATCTGCATGATGATTTCGGTGATTTCATCCTTGGTCAGCCCGACATTTAGGGCAGCTTCTATGTGGACCTTGAGTTGCGGGGTTGCGGTTCCCATCGCGGTCAGCGCCGCGATGGTGGCGATTTCGCGGGCACGCAGATCGAGGCCGGGACGGCTGTAAATGTCGCCGAATGGAAATTCGAACAGGTAACGCGCGAAGTCCGGCGCGATGTCGGCCAGAGCGGCAATGACGTTGTTGCCTGCCTCGCCGTCGATTTCAGCGAGCGCCCGCTTGCCGCGTTCCAGTCGGCTTTCGCCTGCGTTGGGGGATTGATGCGTCATATTCTTTCATCCTCTGATCCTTGCCGGCATATCCGGCAATCTTGGTGTCGAGGACGAGAAGGCAGGCTTGCAGTTCGGCCAGATGCGCGCGGACACGCTCGCGGTGCTGTTCGAGCAGCGCGCGGCGCTCCGCCTCCGTGTCGACGCCGCGCTCCCGTAAGGCTGCGTAGCGCAGCATTTCCCGGATAGGCATCCCGGTCGTTTTGAGACGGCCGAGAAATTCTATCCAGATCAGGGTCGATGCGTCGTAGTCACGTTGGCCCGATTGGTCCCTGTCGGCATGGGGAAGCAGCCCGATCCGCTCATAATAACGGATGGTATGGGCCGACAGTCCCGAACGCTTCGCCAGTTCGCCAATCTTCATAAATGCCCTTCTTTCGTCACGACGCACAGGAAGCTACGGCTTAGAGTATACTCTAAGTCAAGAGGTAGTGTCCCAGAGCGCAAATCCCTGAAGCTGCTATTCGTATCATGGTCGGCAAAACACCCTGAACCGCGCCGGGTTTGCCGGAGGCTCCAACTTCTGAGAAAGTGGAGCCGATATGAGCAAGACAACAAACAAATTTTCACCTGAAGTCCGCGC
>NZ_JACHWN010000006.1 GCF_014191375.1 Mesorhizobium sp. RMAD-H1 | reverse complement strand
GCGCGGACTTCAGGTGAAAATTTGTTTGTTGTCTTGCTCATATCGGCTCCACTTTCTCAGAAGTTGGAGCCTCCGGCAAACCCGGCGCGGTTCAGCACACACGAACATGCCGAGGCTTTGGCGTCCCACTATAACGCCAAGCTCTGCTGTTTTGTCCAAGGTCCGGAGGCGGCTTTCGGCGGCGGCCGGCACGCTGCAAAGATTGCGGAGCGTTATAGTCGTTATGACGCTAACGTGACAATGTCACCGTATCTGACCCGATATATCCATGCTCTCGCCGCGGATGCAGTCGAAATCCCGCTCGGCCCGTCGAAACTGGCGTACTATCCATCGGACAAACTCCAACGCAACACGCGCGCCATCGCGGCGTGCATTCGGGAGGCGGATCTCAAGGGAACCGGCCGTCTGGCCGCAAACCTCATCATGGCGCAAAAGGCGGGGTTCGAAATCCATCTCTTCGGCGAACCGAAGGGGTGGGATATCATGCGAGGAGCCAAGTGCCATGGCCCGTTGATCCCGTCCCAGATTTCCAAGCTCTTCAGCCAGGTCGGCTATTATCTCGACTGCAGCCACATGGAGGGTCTTGGTCTTCTGCCCCTCGAAGCGGCCTTTACCGGATGCATTCCTGTTGTGGCGCAGGAACTCGGCCTGCAAGGCATCATCGAGAATGGAAAGAATGCGATCGTACTGCCGTCGGAGTTCCCTGGCGTCGAATTCTATCGGCAGCTGCTGGAAAATCCGATGGAGGAACTGCGCAGGACGGCGCCGGCACTTCGCGATATCGTATCGGTCGAGGCGGCGGTAGATCGTTTCATTGATGCACTTGCACTTAAGCCGGTCCCCAATGAGGTTACCAAGCTAATCCCGGCCCTCGATCAGCATTCGCCTTCCCTCATCGAGGAGCGAGATTTCTATCGCGCGAAGTTGGAGCAGATCTACCGGTCAAAGAGCTGGTTCCTCACGAAGCCGGTGCGTTTTTCAGGTCGGCTGCTGGCAAAAGCACGCCGCTTCATCGGTTGACGACGATTAGAGCAGGTCGGGCAAGCCAGCCATCTGTGCCGGTGAGGTACGGCATCTGATCAGCAGCAGCCGTGCCTGCCAGGTTGAGGAGGGCGCGCGGCGGCGGGGAAAGCCGTCAGTGCCATCGCAGTCGGGCTAGAGAAATACGGCAACTGGTTTTGCGCCCTCTCAAGGCGTCAAGGTTAGTGCCATTCACCGCCTGCATGGCACACCGGGACCAGTGGCGCGCAGATAGTTGCCTGCTGCCAGCGTCAGGCCCGACAGGGCCTCGATGTTGCAGTTGAACAGTTTAGTCAGCGGCTCACGCACAAGCTCTGAATATCGAGAGGCATCATGCGCCCGCCGGATGCGGTAGGTCGCTCCAGATAGAGCTGCACCAGTCCAAGGCTCGGTAAGCGTGATCGAGGTGTCGGAATTGACTGCGACAATGATCAGCGACAGGCCGTTCCTGATGAAGGTATCGCCCGCCTCTATAAGTGCCCGCATAGGGAAACCCCTGGGCTTCCGTCCACTCGACATCCAGCGAGAGAACGGCAAGAAGGTTTCGGCCGTTTTCTTCGGAGGACCCTTCATAGGTCCCCCGTACCAGTTCGAGATTCGTGCTCATATCAGCCCCACTTCATCTCGCCTTTGGCGACCTTGGCGCCGATCTCGAGGGCAACATCCAGACCAGCATCCGGATAGCGCTTCTTCATCGCCGCGATAAGTTCGCCGCTATCCTTGGCCGTTGCGAACTCCTCTTCATAGGCGACCAGATAATCGCGCGTGAAGCTGACGCCGGAGAGATCGGTTGGCCAATCCGGCTTCATGTGGCCGGGCACGACGATCTTCGGATTGCGCGCGACGATGCCGTCCAGAGCGCGGATCCAGGCCGAACGATCCGCCGGGTTAGGGACGTCGGCGATCCAGGGATGCAGACCGCCATACACCAGGACGCCGCCAAAAACGCCTTCGAGCGAGGGAACCCAGTGGTAGCGGCGATCATGCATGTCGCCGATGGTGACGATTTCCACCGTCTCGCCATCGACTGCAAGCGACGTCACGTCGGAGCGTTCCGGCATCACGACTTCGTCGACTGACTGCGGACCGTTATCGCCAAGCTGCGGTCCCCAGGCCTTAATCTTCCCCGCGACCTTTTTCTCGATAGCGGCGACCGTGTCGGGCGCTGCAATCACGCGGACATCCGGAAACGCGGCTTTCACCGGAGCGAGACTGAAATAGTAGTCGGGATCGTTGACGCTGACGTAAACGGTTGTGAGCTTCAGGCCGGTCGCCTTGATCGCGTCGGCGACGGCTTTGCCGTCGGAGAGCGTGAAACCGCCGTCGATGAGGACCGCCTCGGTGGAACCCTTGAGGAGGACGGGCGCACGGAAGAAGCCTCTGTCATTGGTCGAAAAATAACTCCCACGACAGCGACGATTGTGCCAATGCTGACAGCGGCGGCGAGACAACCATGGCTGCACCGGCGGCCAGCGTCGTTTTCATAACTTCTCTTCTCGTATACATGGAATGCTCCTGATATCGGCTTCATGTGGAAAAGGAACTCAGGACAGGCGCGTCCATTTTCCGGTGAGGGTGAGGAACTTGTGGTCCGGAAACGTGATGGCGGCGTGGACGGTATCGTTCTCGAAATCCTCCACATGGGTGACGGTGATGCCGTCCGCCTCCTGCCAGGTCACCATGAAAACGCCGGGGCGGATGTAGGTCGCCCGATAGGTTTCGGTCGTGGCGACGGCCTCGAAATCCTCGGCAGCGAAAGGTGCCCATCGCAATGTCTTGCCATCCGCGTCGAAAGCGACGCGAAAGACGGGGTCGCCATAATCCGCCTTGTAGATGTGCCCGAGTGCGGGAAATGCTGTGTCGGTCATGGGATTTCCTTGTTCGTTGCTGTTTAGGGATGTCACGCGGCGCGCAGATCCGCGATCAGTTCGTCAGCACCGCCATAGAGCGCGCTTGAGTTGACGAGGCGGGCGTTTTGATCCTGCCCGGCGATAAGGGTCGGGACACCGCGGGCACTGAATCGCCGCATCTCGGCCCGACCGGCAGCGATGCGGGCGCGGTTGGCCGAGAGCAGTTCTTCGTCGGGTGATGCAAAACGCGCCGCGGCGTCATCGAGCGCCAGGGCGGAGAGGATGTGGGCAATGACGGCGCGATCGCCATTGTCGCGGCCCTCGACGTAGCGTGCGCGCTGAATGGCCTTGAGGGTTTGGAACTCTCTTTCGGGCGCGGTAAGGTGCACGGAAGTCAGCGCCAACGTAGCGGGGCCGGAATCCACCGACCTGTTCCGCTTTCCAGCACATTCCTGCGATAGTCTTCACTGAAGACCTGGCCGGTAAGCTTGGCAATGCGCTGGTCGGCCTCCCATGCATGCGCGGCGAAACCGGCATTCATCGGAAACGCACCGGGGCCGGCGAACAGCCCGGTCGGGATGATCGTCAGCACAAGGCCGTCCTGTTGAAGGAGGCCCTCCAGCGCGGGCGAAGCACCGTAGCACCAGCCGCAGAGCGGGTCGAAGAGATAGGTCAGATATATTGTCTTGGTCACGACGTTCACTTTCAGGTTGCTAGTCGGCGGTGCTCCGCATTGGGGGCAGGCCGTTGGATCGGAGCAGTGGTTGCCGCCAATTGTGGTCCAATCCGAGGGTGAAGCGCTGGCACGGTTGCTGCGGGTTCTCGTGCCCCGATAGGACAGCTCCCTGAGAAGGCGCGGGCCGACATTGCCGGATGCGCCGATAAGAGCGATATGGGCCATATCCATCCCCCTCGGTTTGAGATCGTGATCTCGTCTATAAACTAGACCGTACCCAGCCACCTATGGTATCGGGGTCGCCCTTGCAAGACGTCATCGTCCGGTGATCAGGTCAGCGCGATGTGACCACGAGCCTTATGGAGCGCAGCAGAATGAGCCATGGTAATCTCGTATCCATCCCCTTCGTGTTCGAACAACCTTGTCCGATCAGAGACGTTCTCGACCGGATCGGAGATCAATGGAGCCTGCTCATCCTTGAAGTGCTCGAGCATGGGACCATGCGCTTCAGCGAGATCGAGCGAGCGATCACCGACATCTCCAAGCAGATGCTTTCCAAAACACTGAGGCGCTTGGAGGAGGACGGCTTTGTGCACCGCACCCTTTATCCGGAAGTGCCGCCGCGCGTCGAATACGAACTGACGGACCTCGGCCGCTCCTTCCTGGTGCCGATGAAAACTCTCATTGTCTGGGCGAACGAGCACCATCAGGCGATCTGCGAGGCGCGTGGCGAATATGGCGCAAAGAACGGTGGCCGGTGAGCGGAGCGTCTAAATAGGAAAATCAGGCGTCGGCCTTCCTGGGCGGTGACACCGCAAGAATAGATTCCGCCGGCGACGTCGCCCTTGTATGGATGCCTCCTCAACGCAATTGCGGAAAATGCGTCGGGAATTGTTGACATGTCGGGTATTCCCGACATAATAGAATATATGGAAAACGAGTTAGTCTTTTCAGCTCTCGCTCATCCCGTCCGTCGTCGGGTGATCTTGCTCTTGCTGGACTGCGACCGTACGGCAGGCGCGATCGCGCAAGAATTCGAGATAAGCCGATCGGCGGTATCGGAGCATCTGGGGGTGCTTCGGCAAGCCAATTTGGTGCGTGAGACGAAATCCGGCCGCGAGCGAGTCTACTCGCTCAATGCGAAGCCGCTGACCGAGATACGCAACTGGCTCGAACCGTTTGAGACCTACTGGAAAGTCCAACTCGTGCGACTCGCGCAACAACTTGAGGAAGATGCCGAATGAGCCTTGAAAGCATCACAGTAGATCAACCGATCAACGCCTCTCCCGCCAGCGTCTGGGAGCGCATTTCGACGCCAGAAGGTATCGCCCGTTGGTGGGGCCCGGGTGATATTGCTCCTGCCGTTGGGCACGAATTCACGATGGATATGGGAAAATGGGGCAAAGTTCCTTGTCGCGTGCTGGAGGTCGTACCACATGCAAAGCTAGCCTACACGTTCGCCGACTGGGAACTGCACTGGACGATATTGCCGACGGAGAATGGCTGCGTCCTTCGTCTAGAGCACCGCGGCTTTGACCTCAATAACCCCAAACACCGATATTCTTTCGATAATATGGGGCCCGGGTGGCGCGATATGGTGTTGCCGCGCCTCGCAGAGGACCTCGCGGAAGCGGCTTGATTCATCGCCGCTGTACCCTGGAGTTCCTCCCGGCTGGGACCAGCCGACGGCGGTGACGACCGCCCGGTTAGCCGTGCGCCAGCCCCCGGAGGCGCGCCAGGAGCCGCGGCGGCAGGGCAGGGTCTCTCGCCCATGGGAAACAGCCGCTGAAAGCCGCCATATGTGCGTGCAATCCATTAGCGCCAACTAGACCTGTAATATCGACCTTTTTTGCTGTCTGCGCAGTTTCTGTCGGATCCTATCGCTCTTGACCGCTTGACAGGCAAGGTGGGTCTCTGTATTTAACCGAAAAGATAATTAACTATTAGGTTAAGTACATGAAGCCTGATTCCCTTAGCGCTGCCTTCGCCGCCCTCGCCGATCCGACACGGCGTGCCATGCTCGCGCGGCTCAGCAAGGGCGAGGCTACGGTGAATGAAATCGCTGCCCCTTTTGACATGTCGCTGCCCGCCATTTCCAAACATCTCAAGGTGCTGGAAGGTGCTGGACTTATCAGCCGTGGCCGTGACGCCCAGTTTCGCCCCTGCCGGCTGGAACCTGGCCCCCTCAAGGATGTGGCGGACTGGTTGGAGCGTTACCGTCGCTTTTGGGAGGGGAGCTTCGACCACCTGGACAGCTATTTGAAGGAAATCCAGCACAAGGAGAGAAGTGATGACACGTGAACCCGCCATCGCCGAGCAACCTGGCCCCGAGTTGACCATCACTCGTGTCTTCGATGCTCCACGCAGTCTCATCTTTAGGGTCTGGTCGACACCGGAGCATCTCGCCCGGTGGTGGGGTCCGAAGGACTTCTCGGCACCGTCGGTGACGACTGACTTCAGCGAAGGTGGCGCTTGGCGC
Organism: Mesorhizobium sp. RMAD-H1; assembly: GCF_014191375.1. GTDB lineage: Bacteria > Pseudomonadota > Alphaproteobacteria > Rhizobiales > Rhizobiaceae > Paramesorhizobium. The sequence goes on along the minus strand of NZ_JACHWN010000006.1, from coordinate 361,060 downwards.
GCCTGCATCCGCTCGCCCAAGGGCGATGATTACTGGGCGAGTGGGACGTACCGTGAAATTGTGGAGCCGAGCCGTATCGTGTTCACCTTCGCCTGGGAGGAAGAGGGCGCCTTGGATACGATTATCACTGTGACGCTGGAGGAGGTTGGAAACGGTACCCGTCTCACTTTCCATCAAGCGCCATTCCCCACCACCGAAAGCCGCGACGGCCATATGGCGGGCTGGGAAGAATGCATCGATCGGCTCGCGACCTATGTCGCTGCACAAAAGGAGCAGATGGCATGAAGAAGATCTATCATGGAAGTTGCCACTGCGGCGCAATCCGCTTTTCGGCCAATCTTGATCTCGCGCCGGAGGGGCAGCGATCGGAGCCTGCGCGGCCGGGCATTTGGTGGAACTCGACTTTCCGCTGCAACTGCTCCTCCTGCCTCAAGACACGTTTCTGGAAGGTCTTCGCCACACCCGAAGATTTCACATTGCTCTCCGGCGATGACATGCTCACAGAGTATCGTTTCGGCTCGCGCATGATCCGTCACGTTTTCTGCAAGCGGTGTGGGGTTCATCCTTTCGCCAGCGCCGACTTTGAAATCATGGGAGGGAGATTTTATGCGATTAATATCGTCTGCCTTGATGATGCTTCAGGCGAAGAGTTGGCGAACGCGCCAATCATTTATGAAGACGGACGGCATGACGCCTGGGACCAGGCGCCTGAGCTGACATCGTATCTGTGACAATGATCTATAATCGTTGGAGCCTTTCCAGAGGGCGCGAGTGGACTCTTGCCCACTTGCGCCGTCGGCGCCCCTCCTTGGATTAGATGGCCATGCTGCAAGAGATGCCGCACATTGTTCTGCTGCCGCCTCCGTATTCCGTGTAGCATGTCAGCGGCTCCTTTCTGTGGTCCGGTTATGGTCACGCACCTGCTCGCGCGGACGGCCTACCGCGACGCCCTAGTTTCTCCCGCTGACCTCCAGTTCCGTCAGGATCCATGTGCGGAAGGCGCTGATCTTTGGCAGGTTGCGCCTTGCCTCGGGATAGACCAGCCAATAGGCACGGTCGTCGCTGCATACAAGTTCAAACGGCTGCAGGAGCCGGCCGGAAGCAAGTTCCGCCTTGAAGAATGCCGGCGTCAACATCGCCACCCCCTGGCCGGCCATCGCTGCGCCCGCTTCGACCGTCTGCGAACCCATCCAGTTTGATGGCCGTCCCAACAATCCGTCGGGCGAGGCGCCGGCCTCCGTCAGCCACAGCGTCCACCAAGGGTCGTCCGGCCCGATGATCGGCAGCCGCAGCAGGTCGCCAGGCTCCTTCAACCCGCCGATACTTGCGGCCAGCTCCGGGCTCAGCATCGGCGTGAATTCCGCCCGTATCAGCAAATGCGCCGCCAGGCCAGGCCAGTTTCCGTCGCCGGCTCGGATCGCCACGTCGATGTCCTCGCGCGCGAAGTCGATGACGCGCGCTGACATGTCCAGCCGCACGGCAAGCGAAGGATGGGCGACCTGGAACGAGCCGAGATGCTGCGCCAGCCAGTTGTTGGCGAAGGTCGGGACAGTTGAAATCGACAGCGTGCCTTGTGCCCCGCTGCGCGCCGTCACGAATGCCTGCCTGATCAGTTCGAAGGCTTCCGTGACGGCCGGTGCCAGACGTTGGCCGAGCTCGGTGAGAATAACCTGCCGTGGCCGCCGCAGGAACAGCGCACCACCCATCCGGTCCTCCAGGACTTTGATCTGGTAGCTCACCGCCGCCTGCGTCATTCCGAGTTCCGCAGCCGCCTTGGTGAAGCTCAGGTGCCGGGCCGTGGCTTCAAAGACGCGGACTGCGGAAAGTGGCGGAAGCTGCTCTGCCATAAGTTGTCCTTATGCGTGCTAATCGACATTCGATTGGAAACTACGCTGGTTTGAGGTCAGATTAAATGCCGAAAGATTAACTCACCTGATCAAAAGGCGACGACCATGGCAATGGCGCAGACGACTCTACACGCCTCCTCTCCGCGGTCGCTCCTCTCGCGGCTTGGCGGCTATCTCACACGTAGGCGGCCCAAGCGCCTCGATCCGCGTATGCTCTCGGAGCATCTCCAGCGCGACATCGGTTTCCTGGACGGCCGCCGCGCGCGGGACTGTGCTCGCGATGGGATCGCAGGCGACCTGACGATGGAACAGATCCTCAAGGGCGGTTAGCACACGACTCCGACGTGCGGCGGCCGAACCGCCGCCTACCGCCGCGCCACCAATCCCAACCGACACTACAATGCCGAGGCTCTTTTTGTCATCCCATCGATGACGCCGTTCGATGCGATCTCCGGTATTCCAGAAGGAGTGGGGAGCTAAAGGGACAGGTGCTTGCCATCAGCCGCTTCGACCGAACCGGCGACGGCCCCGTCCACATCGAGGATTTCGCGCAGGTGTTCGGAGTCTTTCCGGACGACAAGTACAAGCGCGCGAGCTACGCTAACATTGCCCGCGTCATCGGCACCGAGGCTGGCGATGCCGGCGCCGCCGAGTTCATTCGCCGCCTCGTGTTCAGCGCCCTGATCGGCAATGGCGATATGCACCTCAAGAACTGGTCGTTGATCTATCCGGACCGGCGCACGGCCGCACTATCGCCGGCCTATGACTTGGTGTCGACCATCCCCTATATCGAGGGGGAGGATTCCGCCCCCCTCAACTTTTCTCGGACCAAGAAGATGGCCGAGTTCAATGTGGATGAGCTTCGGCATCTGGCGGCCAAGGCCCTTCTGCCCGAAAAGCTCGTCATTAATACCGCTGCCGAAACCGTCCAGCGATTTCAGGCGTGGGAGGCCGAGAAGAGGCATCTTCCTCTTGCCGCTGCCGTCCTGGAATCGATCGACGCACACGCTCCGACAGTGCCGCTCTACAGCGAGCTCGCATGACGGAAAACCCGATCACGAATCCGCGTAACCGACTATCTGTAGATCAAGAGAGAGGGCAGAGGGCAGGGCTGTCGCCTCGGGAAACGGCAATGGAACTCCGGCAGATCAGATGTTTTGCGGCCCTGGCCGAGGAGCATCATTTCGGCCGCGCGGCTGCCATGCTCGCCATGGCGCAACCCTACGGGAGCCTCTGAGGATGGAGCTCCTGTGCTTCTCGCGCGGCAGTTTCGGGCAATTCTTCCAGAAGTAGGCAGCGCCTGAGGCTCAACTGCGGTGCGGTTGAGCCATCGTATCCGACACCCATGCGCGGCCTTCTTCAGCTCGGCAAATGCGCCTGCTGCACCAGTTCCGCCTTGCGACGCGCTGTATCGAGACCGAGGCTGATGAATTGGTGAGCGTGCCTGGCGAGCTCGACATTGTCCGTCCACAGATTGCGCCAGATCGCCGTCTTCAGCGACAGGTCCTTGTCGACGATGGCGGAGGAGAAGGATTCGAACGTCACATAATCATCCCAGCCGATCGCAACCAGCGCGTCGAAGATCGCCGGGAAATCGATGCTGCCGGTGCCGAGATACCCCCGATGGCTTTCGCCGATATGGACATAGCCGATCTTGTCCGCAGCATGGCGGATAGCGAGGCCGACATCGGCTTCCTCGATGTTCATATGGAACGTATCGAGATGCAGAAAGACATTCGACGCACCGGTATCCCTGATATAGGCGAGCCCCTGCGCTGCCGTGTTGAGCATGTTGCTCTCGAAGCGGTTGACGATCTCCAGATTGAGCGTCACGCCAGCCGCTTTTGCACGGTCGGCCACCTTTGAGAGCGCGTTGACGCTGGTCTCCCACGCCTGTCGCGTGAGCGGTACTTCCTGCTTGCCATGGGCGGAGCTCAATATCCCGCCGAGCTTCGTGCCGCCGAGATCACGGGTCAACGCAACTGCCCCGTCGAGGATCGCCTGGCCGTGTCTGACAATCTCCGGGTCGCTGCTGGAAATATCGCCCTCCGGCGGCAACCCCATGCTGATCGCCACGTCAAGTCCGAGCTCTTCTATACGACGGGCAAGCCATTTCACATCCACCTCGACGGGATTGAGATAGGAAAACTCGATCAGGCCATAACCGAGCTTGTGTGTGTTCTGCAGCGCGGCTTCAAGCTCGGCTTGCGAGGAGCCGGCGCTCCAGACGAAGGAATGAACCCCGAGTTTCGACATTGGTCACCATTTCATGGTTTGAGGATTGGCGCTACAGCGCAACCCGCTCCGGCGTAGGCCGGAACGGGTTTTCATGATGGCTAGCGTGCGGCGGTCCAGCCCTTGTAATTGGTCACATTGTCGGCCGTGATGAGCTGTGGATCCAGAAGAACCGTAGGCTCTGCCGGCTTCTTGCCGTTCAGGACCTCGACGCCCATCTGCAACGCCTTGCCGGCCATCACATAAGGATCCTGCGAGGCGGAAGCCTTGATCATCGAATTGCCGCTTGCCAGCGCTTTCTCGATGTCTGGTGCGCCGTCAACCGCGGTGATGAAGAATTCGCTGCGGTTGAGCTGCTTGGCGGCGAGTTCGGCGCCGATGGCGGTCGGGTCATTGATCGCAAAGACTGCATCGATCTTGTCGAAGCGGGTCAAGAGCCCCTGCATCACCGCAAGCCCGCCCTCACGGGAAGCCTGGCCGTTCTGGTCGTCGGAAAGGATCTTGATATCAGGATGCTTGCTGAAGACGTCCTTGCACCCCTTGACGCGATCGATGATCGACGATGATTGCGGACCATTAATGATGATGACATCGCCTTTGCCGCCGAGCTTGTCCACGATGTACTGGCAGGCCTCCGCACCGGCTTTGACATTGTTGGTCATGACCGTGACATCGGCACCGGGGGCCGACACGTCGAAAGCGGCAACGACGATGCCGGCATTCTGCGCCTTCTTCACGGCTGGCGCGATCGCACTCGCATCGACGGCGTTGAGCATGATGATGTCGACGCCCGCGGCGATGAAGCTGTCGATCTGCGACACCTGCTTGTTGAGATCATAATCGGCGGAAACCGACGTGACCTGTACGTTCGGATTGATCTCCCTGGCGCGGTCCTCGATACCCTTGATCGTGGCGACGAAGAACGGGTTGCCCAGAAGACCGACTGAAATGCCGATCTTTTCGAGGTCCTTGGCGGCGGCTGGTACCGCCATGATGGCGGCGAGAGCCGTTCCCATCAGCAATCTGGTGAATTTCGACATGCTTTCCTCCTCATGATTGGCGCTCCTCACGCCATGTTGAATGACGCTCCTCGCGTCATGTTCTCCCGGCGAGTTTCCGGTTCTTGCGACCAACCATCACGTCCTGCTCAATCCTTTGAGCCTGTAGCGGTCGAGAGCAACCGCCGCGATGATGACCAATCCCTTGATGATGTACTGCCAGATATCCGAGACACCGACGAGAATGAGGCCGTTCGACAGGACCGCGATGATCAGCGCGCCGATCAGGGTGCCCCAGATCGAGCCGACGCCGCCGACGAAGCTGGTGCCGCCGAGAATAACGGCAGCGATCGCGTCCAGCTCATAGGCTTGCCCAAGCTGCAGGCCGTTGGCGGCATAAAGCCGGGCGGCGGACATGACACCGCCCAGGCCCGATAGCAGACCGGACATGCCATAGACGAACAGAAGCACCAGCGGCACCTTGATGCCGGTCAGGCGCGCGGCCTCGGCATTGCCGCCGACGGCGTAAATCCAGGTGCCCAGCACCGTGCGGCGCAGGATGAACCAGGATATTCCCACGGTCGCCAGCGCGATGATTGCGAGCCACGGCACGCCGAAAAGCGTGCCGTTGCCGATGAATTCGAAAGGCAGATCCGGATTGAAGACCGTCGTGTCGCCGCCCAGCAGCCGGGCGACGCCGCGCACCGCCGTGAGCGAGCCCAATGTGACGATGAACGGTGGCAGTTTCAGGAAGGCGATCAGGCTGCCATTGGTGATGCCGAAGGCAAGGCCGACAGCGATGGCCGCGGGGATCCCGAGCATGCCGTAATCAGGCACGAGCGAGACGATCACGGCAATCATCGCCGAGGCGGCGAGGATTGATCCGACCGAAAGGTCGATGCCGCCGGTGAGGATCACGAACGTCATGCCTGCCGCAAGCACGATGTTGATCGAAGCCTGCTGCATGACGATCGACAGATTGTTGATGGTCATGAAGCGGCCGCTCAGGAGCTCGAAGCCGATCGCCAGTATGATGAGCACCGGCAACATTCCGAGCGCCGTCAAGGTCGCCCTGAGTCTCAGCTTCTCTTGTCTCGTCCGGTCCGTCTCAGCTACGCTCATCATGCAGATCCATTACTCATATCTGGGCTATCCATGGTCCTGGGAGGCGCCGGTCGACAGCACCATGATGGCTTCCTGGGTTATCGGGCTGTCGGCGCTGGCAACAATCTCTCCGGCGATCCGTCCCTCGCGCATGACCAGCACCCGGTCGGCAATGCCGACCACCTCCGGCAGATCGCTGGAGATCACCAGAATGGCGATACCGTTCTGCGCGAGGTCATCGATGATGCGGTAAATTTCCGACTTGGCGCCGACATCGACGCCGCGCGTCGGTTCATCCAGAATAACCACGCGTGGCCTGGTTTCGAGCAGGCGCGCCAGGAGCACCTTCTGCTGATTGCCGCCCGAAAGGGCGCCGACATTGATACTGGTGCTTTTGGTTCTGATGGCAAGGTCGCCGACCGCTTTGTCGGCGCGCCGGCCTGCCGCCTTGAAATCGAGAAGCGAACCAGCCCGTGCATCCTGTCCGATAACGCCGATATTGATGTTTTCCGAGATCGACATATCGAGAAACAGCCCGAGGCCTTTGCGGTCCTCGGTCAGATAGGCGATGCCGGCCGCCATCGCATCGCGCGGATTGCGGATGTCCTGTTGGCGACCGTCGACAGAAATCGTTCCCGAGCGGCGATGGTCGGCACCAAAGATCAGGCGTGCCAGTTCCGTCCTGCCGGAACCGACAAGGCCGGCCATGGCGACAACTTCTCCCGCGCGAACGTCGAAGGAACAGTTGTGAACGCGGAAGCCGTCGCTCATGTCACGCACGGAAAGCACCACCTTGCGCTCGCTGGACGGCGACCGGTGCTCCTTTTTATAGAAGGAGGAGAGATCACGTCCCACCATCATGGAAACAAGCCGGGAGGCGGAAAGCTGCGAACGATCGAGGGTGCCGACATAGGTGCTGTCGCGCAGTACGCTCACCCGGTCGGCAAGCTGATAGACTTCTTCCATGCGGTGACTGATATAGATCACCGCGATGCCGTGCGCCTTCAGGCTGGCGATCACTTCGAAGAGTCGGTCGGTTTCGCGTGTCGTTAGCGAGGTGGTCGGCTCGTCCATGACGATAATGCGCGCATTGGTCGTCAGTGCACGAGCGATCTCGACCATCTGCCGCTCGCCCAGAGACAATTCGCCAATGGGTGCCGACGCCGAGAAACCGACGCCGAGACGCTCAAGAATCGGCTGCGCCTTTCTTTCATTGGCGCGATGATCGATCAGTCCGAAACGCGAAGGCTCGGCGCCCAGGAACATGTTCTGGGCAACGGTCAGGTTCGGCGCGAGCGACAATTCCTGATAGATGACGGCAATGCCGCTTGCCTTCGCCTTGATCGGATTGCCGGTCTGCACCGGCTGGCCATTGATCAGGATCTCTCCGCCGGGATCGGCCCGATAAGCCCCGGAAAGCACCTTCATCAGCGTCGATTTGCCGGCGCCGTTTTCGCCCATGAGCGCATGCACCTCACCAGCACGGACGGAAAGTGACACGCCGGACAGCGCCCTGACGGCGCCGAAGGTCTTGTTGATGTTGCGCATCTCCAGAAGAGGCGCAGTTTCCGTTTGATGCGTCGCCGGAGCTGTCATCATTGCTCCTCCCCGACGTGTACACCGGCCCGTGCCTGCTGGCGGCGCTGATCGACCAGATCCCGCCAGCGTGCCCGGTAGCTTTCGAGGCCGGTAATTTGCGCCGGCCGGGCTTCTCTGCAGGAGCTGGCGAAGGGTCTGATTCCCGCGGCCTCGAAGGCAAGCGAGGCGGCTCCGAACGCACTTCCTTCCGCATTGGCGCTCGTCATGAAGGATTGAGAGGGACGCAATTGGGCGAGGAGCCCGGTATAAAGGCCTGTTTTCACCAGGCCGCCATCGACGATGACGGTATTGCGCGATTGGATCAGATCAAGCGAGAGATCGGTCATCAGCGCCACATAAAGCAGGGCGGCGGCGGCTCTTTCTTCCCTATCGGGTTCGGGGCCGGTGAACTCTCCTTGGCGGCCCGGAAGCGGTCCTCCTGGTGCAAAGGACGGCAGCGCAAAGATCTTCTTTGCGATAACGCTTTCGATAGCACCAAGCGAAATCGGCCGGTCCCAGCCTCCGCTCGCCACATCATATTCGCGCCCGCCCATGAAGCGTATGGCGGCTGCTGGTTCACCATCCACGGTGACATTGGCGAGCATGTCGCGCTCGCGATCGAGCGCGTCGAGCGGGCAGGCCGTGTTGAAGATGATGACCCATGTGCCGGTGGAGACAAGCGTGAAATCGCTGAGGCCGGCGGACCGGTAGAAATAGAGCGCCGCGTTGCTGTCATGAACACCGTTATGGACCTTGACCGGAACGAGCGTGCCATCGCCAAGGGCAACTTTGTATTCGCCCACCACCGCGCCGGCGCGTGCAAAGCTGGGCATTTTTTCCCGCCAGCCCTGCGTGTCTACCAGTGAACTGAAATCGTGGCGCAACGGGGCCCAGAGATGGGAATGGCAGCCGAGATAGGAAACTTCGGAAAGCTTTACGCCCGAGAATTTCCACGTCCAGAACTGCGGGTAACCCAGAATGGCATCGGCATTTTCGAAGACGTCAGGCGCGCGCTCGTGAAGCCACAGCATGTGACGGCCGAAATTGAACCCGTGCGGCAATCGCGGCGAATATGTCTCCGCGAAATCCGGTATCCGGCTCTCGATATGACGGGCGATATCGGCCGGCGGCTCCTGTTCATAATCGAGCACCGGATGGGCCAGACGATCGCCTTCGGTTACCGCGAACGTGCAGCCGTGGCCCGAAAACATGATGCGATTGACGCCGTGATCGGCAACGGCCGCGGCAAGCGCCTCGCGCATCCAGGCAAAAAGAGCGCCGTCGTCGAGAACGCGGATGTCCCCATCCCGGCGCCAGACCGGCTTCGACCTCCGCTCATCCAGAAGCGCGCCATCGGCGCGGAAGACGAACAGCTTGGAATTTGTCTTGCCGAGGTCGAAGACCGCAAGCACATCGGCATCTCCTGGCGGGCGCACGCTCATTTCCGCTCCCCCGATGTGCTGGCTACGATGATATTGACGCCGGCATCCTCGAGCATCCTGGCATTCGTATCGGAAAGGCCGTCGTCGGTGACGAGCGTGCCGATGCGCGAGAGCGGCAGAACGATGTTGCGCGGGCGGATGGCGAATTTTCGGCTGTCGGCTAGAACGACGATCTCGTCGCTGCAGAGGCTCAGCTCGCTGATGGCCTTGACCAGCAGGGGATGCGATTCAAGCAGCCCCTCGGAGCTTATGCCCTGGGTGCCGAGAAAGAATTTGGAGGCAAAATAGGCGGGCTTGCCATCCTGTACGGCATGGACGATGCCGGGCTCGCGATAAAGGTCGCCTCCCGCCAGCGTCACCTGGCATGTTCCATGTTCGCCCAGATGCGCCGCCAGCGGCATGGAATTGGTGTAGATGCGTACATTCCGCCGCGCCAGACGGATACCCAGATAATAGCAGGTCGAGCCGGCATGGACGATCACTGAATCGCCATCACGCACCAGGGTTTCCGCGCATTCGGCAATCGCCCGCTTGGCCTCGACGGCAATGTCGCGGTTTTCGTCATAGGGACGGGCGGAAAGTCGGTTGCTCGCAGCCCCCTGGGAGGAGGAGATGCCGCCATAAACCTTGCGGGCGACGCCGATCTCGTCGAGCTTGTCGATGTCGCGGCGGATGGTGGCGGCGGAGACGCCCAGCAGCTCCTGCAAGTCGCGCACGGAAGCGAACGAACGCTCGCGCAGCAGGTCGGTAATTATTTTGTGACGATCGAGATCGCTCACAGTGCCTCCTCCGCAATGCTTCCCACGCATTGATGATTGACTATAATCACATGGAAACCCATTCTGCAAGCCATATCGATTGAACATCTTCATGATTGACGTTATTGCGTCATATGCCATAGTTTGCATGAACGAGATCGATCAAAATGGCGATCAGGGGCGGCAGCGCGGGAACAGTAATGGCGGAAGGAGAACATCTTGGAAGCTTCTGAGGGTATCGACCCGAACGGCCCGCCGGAAATGGCCTGCTTTCTCGAGCTTTCCGCCCGGCTCGGCCAGAATATCCTGCGCACTCAGGGTGCCGGCGGGAACACATCCATCAAGCATGACGGCGTCATGTGGGTCAAAGCATCCGGCACGTGGCTGGCCCATGCACTGGAGCGGGACATCATGGTTCCGGTCGCCGTGGCACCACTGGTCAACGCTTTGCGGGACGGTGATCCGCGCGCGGAAAAGGCGACGGATTTCATTGTTGAGAATCTCAACGCGAGCAGGCTCAGGCCCTCGATCGAAACCAGCTTCCACGCGGTGTTGACACAGCCGGTGGTCGCGCATTTCCACTGTGTCAACAGCATCGCACTTGCCGTGCTGGAGCGCCGGGAGACGCTGATCGCCGAACGTATGGCGCGCGGGGCGCCGGATCTTTCCTGGCGGCTTATTCCGTACAGGCGACCGGGCACACCGCTGGCGCGTGAGATAGACAAGGTCGCGGGGGAAAAGCCCGATGTGCTCGTCCTTTGCAATCATGGCATCATCGTTGCCGGCGAAACGGTCGATGACGTTGCCGCGCGTATCGAGACGGCAACGGCGGCATTGGGGCTTGCCCGCAGGCATGTCGGGCCCGCCGATCTGCCATGGCTGGAAAACGCCGCGGCCGCGACCGGTTACCGTGTTGCAGCGGATGCGGAAACCCATGCCACGGCACTTTGTCCGATCGGGATGAAGATCGCGCTTTCAGGCTCGCTTTATCCCGATCATGTCATTTTCCTCGGCACGTCGATCGGCGTATTGCGGGATGGGCAATCGATTGCCGAATTGCTCGACGATTTTGCCGGGAGGCATCTGCCGGCGCCCAAAATGCTGATCGCGCCCGGCCGAGGCGTGCTTGTCGCCCGGGAACTGACACCGGGCGGGGAAGCCATGGCACGCTGCCTTGCCGAGGTGGTCACGCGCATCCCGCCGGACGAAGCGATCTGTTATCTCGATAGCGCACAGGAATACGAGCTGACCCATTGGGAGGCCGAACAATATCGTCAGGCGCTCGACCGGCGAACTGCGGCGCAATGACATGACGACCGAATATCCCGCCGCGATCGGCATTGATCTTGGAACATCCGGCGTTCGCGCTGCCGCTCTCGACAGGGACGGCAGACAAGTTGCGTTCGCTGCATCCGCCTTCGCCACGCCGCATGAAATCCGTGAGCCCGCCGCCTGGTGGCGGGGTGTCGAGATCTGCCTGAAGATCTTGGCCGCGAAGGTCCCGCTTGCCCAGGTGCGCGGACTTGCCGTCGATGGCACATCGGGGACGATGCTGGCGCTCGACAGCGATAAACAGCCGGTCGGGGAGGCGCTTCTCTATAATGATCCCTGTCCCGACGCCTCGGTGGTTGCGGCCATTGATGCGGCAGCCCCCGCCGCCAGCCCGGCGCGCGGAACGAGTACTGCGCTCGGCCGCGCCATCCTCCTTTCGCGCCGGCGTGGCGTTGCCCATGTGGTGCATCAGGCCGATTGGATCGCCATGCGTCTCGGCGCGGGCGAGCCCATCTCGGATGAAAACAACGCGCTCAAGACGGGCTATGATCTGTCTTGCGAGAGCTGGCCGGACTGGATCGAGCGGGCAGGCATGGCTCGCCATTTGCTACCAAGCGTCCTGCGCGCGGGAGCCAAAATCGGACCCGTTGGACCACTGGCCCGGGAGTTGGGGCTGCCGCCTTCCTGCCTGCATTTTGCCGGCACCACGGATGGCTGCGCGTCCTTTCTTGCCACAGGCGCTTCCAAGGTGGGCGACGGTGTCACGGCATTGGGCTCGACGCTGGTGCTGAAACTTGCATCCGACCGTGCCGTCGATGCACCTCAATACGGCATCTACAGCCACAGGGTGGGGGATTTCTGGCTGGTTGGTGGTGCCTCCAACAGCGGTGGCGCTGTGATCCGTCAACTGATTGGCGATGAACGTCTGGCGGAACTGACCGCGCGGCTCGATCCGGCCAGGCCGACAAAGCTCGATTATTATCCGTTGCTCAAGCCGGGCGAACGTTTCCCGGTCAACGATCCGCATCATCCGCCGCGGCTGACGCCCAGGCCTGCCGATGATGCGGTTTTCTTCCAGGGCATTCTTGAAGGCATAGCGGAAATCGAACGGCTCGGCTTCGAGCGGCTTATGGCGCTTGGCGCTCCCGCCCTGACGTCGCTGCGCACCGTCGGCGGCGGTGCACGCAATCCTGCCTGGCAGGAAATCCGCCGAAACAAGCTGGGTGTGCCCTTTCTGGAAGCGCGCTCGACGGAGGCAGCGGCCGGTACTGCGGCCCTCGTGCTGCGGCAGGAGAACAAGCATTGAACCAGTTGCTGGAAATGATCGATCTCGCGCGTCTGATCGATCTTTATGATGTCTTCTTTATCGACCAGTTCGGCGTGCTGCGCGACGACGAAGGGGCCTATGCGGGAGCCGCAGCCGGACTGCGCGCCTTGAAGGATGCCGGCAAGAGGGTGGTGATATTCTCCAATTCGGGTCGCAGCGGCGATTTCAATGCGCAGCGGCTGGAAAGTCTCGGCTTTTCCCGTGATTCATTCGACCATTTTGTCACCTCGGGTGATGTCGCCTATTCACTGCTTTCCTCCGGAGAGCTTCCGGTGGAAATCAGCCGCGAAACGCGGGTTTTCACCATATCGAGCGGCGCCGATATCAACCTTGCCGACCGGCTGCGGGCGAGAAGCGTGACGGATCCCGCCGAGGCGGATATCGTGATTATCGCCGGCAGCGAGGCTGAGCGCATACCGCTTTGCCATTACCGCGATCTTCTTGCCCCCGCGGCTGAGCGGGGCATACCCTGCATCTGTACCAATCCTGATATCCACAAGCTCGCCTCCGGCGGCCTTGCCCCGGCCGCCGGGATGATCGCCAATATCTATGAGGAACTCGGCGGCAAGGTCGTGCGCGTCGGCAAGCCGTATCTGCCGATGTACCGATATGCCCGGATGCTGTGCGGGATGCCTGACAAGAGCAGGATCGTCTGTATCGGAGACAGTCTCGATCACGACATCCGTGGCGCAAATGATTTCGGCGCCGATGGGGTGCTGGTGCTCACAGGCATTCTCGCCGCGATCACAAACCAGGAACTGGCGGAAAAGATCAGGACAAAAAACATCACACCGCGTTTTATGATGCCTGCTTTCGGCTGACTGCCTGTCACCGGTTGTTCCACATATGAGCCGCTATGGAGTTCATTTGGATGCTGACTGGCCTATCGGCAGGAGGCGCGATCACGCTCCGAGGTCGTGGCGCGACAGGAAGGCCGAGACGGTGGCAAGGCACAAGGCCTTCTCCTCGACATGCGGCATATGGCTGGAATGTTCGAAGAGCACCCATTCGCACTCCCTGATCCGGTCAACATAGGGCTTGACCACCAGAGGCGTTGCCTCGTCATATTTGCCGGAGAGCAAAAGAGTAGGGGCTTCGATGAGATGCAGGCGATCTTCGATCGTCCAGTCCTTCATGGTGCCGATGACATGGAACTCCGTTGGCCCGTTCATGCTGCGATAGACCGTGGCATCCTCGTCCATGATGGCGAAGGTGCGCGCCACCTCCGGCGGCCAGGGCACCACCCGGCAGACATGACGATCATAGAAGACACGTGAAGCAGCGATATATTGAGGATCATTGATCGTCCCGGCCTGTTCGTGCTTCAGCAGCATATCCTGCACCTCCTGTGGCAGCTCCGCTCGCAGGCGATTGGCTTCCGCGACCCAGGTGCGCATGTTTGCCGGCGAATTGGCGATGACGAGCGCCTTCAATCCTTTCGGCCGGCGAACGGCATGTTCTGCGCCGAGCATGCCGCCCCAGGACTGGCCGAGAAACGCATAGCGATCCTGGATGCCGAGATGGTGCAGGAGGGCATCGAGCTCTTCGAGGAAGAGCTCGAGGGTCCAGAATTCGGGCCCTTTTTCCGGCATGCGGGTTGAGTTGCCGTTACCGAGCTGGTCGTAGTGGATGACTGGGCGCCCGTCGATCTCTGTTATGCCTTTGAAGGCATCAACATAGTCGTGCGTGCATCCGGGGCCGCCATGGGCGACGACGAGCGGAAGTCTGTCGCTGTCCAGCGAACCGGTGATGCGATACCATGTCCGGTATTCGCGAAAGGGCAGGAAGGCTTCCTTCGATGCAATTGCGAGCACATGCATCTCCATTTCGTAACGAGCGATGGAAAAGCATAGCGCGGGCAAAAACGGCGCGGCAGCTATCACAAATTATAGGATGTCCGGTCTTCCAGAAGCCGGTAATGCGTGGCGCGCACCACGGCCTGCGTGCGGTTCTTGGCACCGAGCTTCTTGGCCGCGGCATTGAGATGCATGACCACCGTCGGGACGGAGCGGTCGATGATGCGGGATATTTCCTTTGCGGAGTATCCCTCGGCCGAATAGCGCAGGCATTCCCGCTCCCGCTCCGTCAACCGGGCTTTGCCGACGCTGAAGGCGTCGGCGTCGAAAAGCGAATAGGCCGCCTCGTGAAAAACATGCGCAAGCAGATTGAAATCCGCGATATAGCGCAGGGCGTGCCGCTCGAATTCCTGATTGCCGCCAAAGCGGATGCCGGTCACGGTTGCATAGTCGCCGCGGGGCATATGGACAGGCACAGTGACGCCGGTCGACATGTCTCTCTCGCTCAGATAGCGCGTGACGGGCGCCGTGTCCTCCGTCATGAAGCGGCGAATGAGCGTGTCGGCATTGGCATCGTAGTTCCAGAAGAACGGAGTGGATGTGCGCAAGGCCACCTGCTGGACCGGATCGATGCGGAAATAGCCGCGGTTGCACCAATAGTCATGCATGTCTTCGCAGATATTGCGGAGCTTCAGCAATGACGGGATCATGATTTGGCCGTCCAGATCGTAAGGCACCGGCGTATAGTCGTAGATCAGGGCTTCGAATCCGATCGCTTTCATCGCCTCGAAGATCTGGTCGATGCGGCCATCCAGTGTCGCATGCGCCGTAAACTGGTTTCTGATCGTCCCGATTTCGTCAATCATCACTGGCTCCGGTCGCGATGGTTCGGGACCCTATCACTTCTTATAGCTGGCGCCGACCCGCGTTTGAGGTAAAAATTTAGCCGTGCTTAAATAATGAGCAAGTGAAATCTTTCTGCCGGAGTGGTCAATGTGGCGTGAGATCGAGCCCCACGCTCGACATGAGGTCGAGGTCGACGGTCACAAGGTCGTCGCCTACAGCTTCGGGGAAGGGGCGGAAACCGTGTTTTGCCTCAATGGCGGGCCCGGACTGCCCTGCGACTATCTGCGCGAGGCGCACTCCTGTCTGGTCGACACGGGCTATCGGGTCGTCGCATTCGACCAGCTCGGTACCGGAGCCTCCGACCGGCCGACGGACCCGTCGCTCTGGACGATCGGCCGTTATGTCGAGGAGACCGAGACAGTCCGCAAGGCGCTGGGGCTGGGGAAGGTGCACATGCTTGGCCATTCCTGGGGCGGATGGCTGGCGATCGATTATTCGCTGACCTATCCCGAGAACCTGCGAACCCTGATACTGGAAGATACCGTCGCCGATATGCCGCATCTGATCTCGGAGCTGGAGCGGTTGCGGGCCGCGCTTGGGCCGGAAACCGTTTCAATGATGCAGAAGCACGAGGCGCAGGGGACCTACGATCACCCGGAATATCTCGCCGCCGTCACCCTTCTCAACTATCGTCACGTTTGCCGGCTGCCGGAATGGCCGGCGCCCGTGCGCCGATCGCTCGACGACTGGAACATGGGGCCGTACGGCACCATGCAAGGTCCCAATGAGTTCCTCTATATCGGCAATCTGAAGAACTGGAACCGGATTGCGGATCTGTCAGGCATGAATGTGCCGACGCTTATTACCGTCGGCGAGCATGACGAGCTGACACCGGCCTGCGCGCTGAAGATGAAGCTGGCCATTCCCAATGCCGAGCTCAAGGTCTTCGCCAATGCGAGCCATATGCCCTTCTACGAGAACCCCACCGACTACTATCCCGCGCTTCTCGATTTCCTGGCACGACACCGGCAGCGTCACGAGAAGATGGAGGCGCTGGCATAGCCATGCATCGCTATAGGTTCGTTCTCACCAGGCCGCTGCAATTCCTACCGGTCATCTTCGGCATCAGCATCATCACGTTTGTGCTGGTGCGACTGATCCCCGGAGATCCTGCCCGCAATCTGCTGGGCACGCGTGCAACGCCTACGGCGATCGCCAATATCCGCGCCCAGTACGGGCTCGACCAGCCGATCTGGCTGCAATACATATATTTCCTGAAGAACCTCGCCAATGGCGAGATGGGAAAGTCCATCCTCTACAAGATCGACGTCCTCAAGCTGATCGCGACGCGTATCGAGCCGACGATCGCGCTTGTCATCTCAAGCGTGATCCTGTCCATCCTGATCGCCATACCTTTGGCGGCAATCGCGGCGCGCAATGCGGGAGGGCCGCCGGATCACGCGGTACGCATCGTCTCCACCTTCGGCATCGGCTTCCCGCCCTTCTGGCTTGGCCTGATGCTGATCATCCTCTTCAGCGTCAAGCTCGACCTGCTGCCGGTGTCCGGTTACGGTTCGACATTGCACGACAAGCTGGCTCATCTGATCCTGCCGAGCCTGACCATCGCCCTGTCACTTTCCACCGTGCTGACGCGCAGCCTGCGCGCGGCAATGATCGATGCGCTGAAATCGGATGTGGCGACGGCGGCGCGCGCCCGCGGCATGCCGGAGCGCATCGTTTTCTGGCGCCATGTCGTGCCGAACTCGCTGGTACCGGTCATAAACCTGCTCGCCGTCAATATCGGCTGGCTGATCGGCGGCACCGTCGTCGTCGAGAGCGTCTTTGCAATTCCGGGCATGGGGCAACTGCTGGTGCGCGCCATCTTCTCCCGCGATTATATGGTCGTCCAGGGCGTGGCCATGGTCTTTGCCTGCGCCACCGTGCTGGTCAATTTCCTTGCCGATATTGCCACGGTCACGGTCGATCCGAGGGTGAGGCTATGAATACAGATGCTGTTTCATTGCCTGTGGCGGGCTGGCGGATCCTGTTTGGCAGACGGACGATGCTGACGGTCGGCGTTTCCATCCTTCTTTTCTTCCTCGTCGTGGCGATAGCCGCACCACTGATCGCACCCTATGATCCAATTCTTCAGGATGGCAGTGCCCGCCTGCAGCCGCCTTCATTCCTGCATCCCTTCGGTACGGACAATTTCGGTCGGGATATTCTTTCCCGCATCATCTGGGGGACACGGATCGATCTGCAGATCGCACTCATCGGTGTCGCCTTCCCATTCCTGATCGGTACGCTCGTCGGCACGATCGCCGGCTTCTTTGGCGGTGTCGTCGATGCGCTGTTCATGCGGATTGTCGATATCATCCTCGCCTTTCCCTTCCTGGTGCTGATGCTGTCGATCATCGCCATTCTGGGACCGGGCCTCGGCAGTTTCTATATCGCCATGGCCCTGGTCGGCTGGGTTTCCTACGCACGGCTGATCCGTGCGCAGATACTGGTCCTGAAAAACAGCGACTACGCGGTCGCGGCTGTCAGCCTGGGCTTCGGGCGGATGCGGATCATGTTTCGCCACCTGCTTCCCAATGGGATCGCTGCCTCGATCGTCTTTTCCATGTCGGACGCGGTCCTTGTTCTGCTCAGCGGGGCCGCGGTGAGTTATCTCGGGCTGGGTGTCCAGCCGCCGGTTGCGGAATGGGGCGTCATGGTGGCCGAGGGGCAGAGCTTCATTACCACAGCCTGGTGGATCACGCTGTTCCCGGGGCTTTCCATCGTGTTCCTTGCATTCGGCTTCAGCATTCTGGGCGACGCGCTCGGCGAGATGCTTGGAGTGCATGAATGAGCGCCTCGGTCCTTTCCGTCCGCGGCCTGACCGTCAAGGCATATCTCGATGATGAGACGCGCACCCTGCTGGATGCCGTTTCGCTCGATCTGGCTGAAGGCGAGATCCTTGGGCTGGTCGGCGAAAGCGGCTCCGGCAAGAGCCTCTTCTGCCGCTCCCTGGTGCGAATGCTTCCCTCTTCCCGACTGAAGATCGACCGGGGAGAAGTCCTCCTCAACGGGCGTGACCTGATGGCTGTCAGCGATGCGGACATGCTTGCTGTCAGGGGCGGCGAGATCGGCATGATTTTTCAGAACCCGACAAGCCATCTCGACCCGGTGATGAAGATCGGCAGCCAGATCGCCGAAGGCATCCGCTATCATCAGGGGCTGCATGCACGGGAAGCACGCGCCGCTGCGACCGAGATCCTGGCGCAGGTCGGATTTCCGGATCCTGCGCGCCAGTATGACAGCTATCCGCACGAATTTTCCGGCGGCATGCGCCAGCGTGCGATGATCGGCGTGGCCCTTTCCTGCAACCCGAAGATCCTGATCGCCGACGAGCCCACCACCGCCCTCGACGTGACCATCCAGGCGCAGATCCTGCAATTGTTGATGGATATCCGCGACAAGCGCGGGCTGTCGATCATCCTCATCACCCATGACCTCGGTATCGTGGCGCAGACCTGTGATCGCATTGCCGTCATGCGTGACGGCAAGCTCCTGGAGGAGGGACCCAAAAGACAAATCCTGTCATGGCCACGCGACCCCTATACGATCAGGCTGATCCACAGCCACCCTTCGATGCCTGATGCCGCGCCCGCCATTGAGATTGCCGCGCTGCGAGCGGCAGCCCCGATCAGGCCGATCCTGGAAATCGACGATCTTCATGTGCGCTTTCCGGCTGGCGGAAGCCTCTTCAGCGGGAGTGCGGCAAGGACGATCAGCGCCGTTTGCGGCGTCAGCCTCCGGATCATGCCCGGCGAGAGGGTTGGTATTGTCGGTGAATCGGGCAGTGGCAAGAGCACGCTCGCCCGCGCCATTCTCGGCCTGACGCCGATTTCCTCCGGCCATATCAGCTTCGAAGGCACCGACCTTGCCCGGCAGAAGAGCAGGGACCTGGCGAAGCTCAGACGCGAGACGGCAATGGTGTTCCAGGACCCGTTCAATGCGCTGAACCCCCGGTTGACGATCGGGAAGACGCTGGCCGAGGTGCTGGCAGTGCAGGGTAAAGTCGCCCAGGGTGATATCTCCGCGCGGATCGATGAATTGCTCGATCTCGTCGGGCTAGACCGGCAATTCGCCAACCGCAGGCCGCGCTCGATGAGCGGCGGCCAATGCCAGCGGGCAGGGATCGCCCGGGCGCTTGCCGTCGAGCCCAAACTGATCATCGCCGACGAATGCGTTGCCGCACTCGATGTCACCATCCAGGCGCAGATCATCGATCTGTTCCGTGAACTTACGGCGAAGATGAACCTGACGCTGCTTTTCATCGCCCATGACCTCGCGATCGTTCGCAATCTCTGCGAACGAACCGTCGTCATGTATCGCGGCGAGGTGGTCGAGGAGGGGCCGTCCGAGCAGATCTTCTCGCGACCGGGGCATCCTTATACTGCCGCGCTGGTCGCGGCGATTCCCGACATCGATCCGGACAAGCCGCTGCTCGGCGCTGCCCGGCCAGCACCTCCGGAAATCACGCCATCGAGCAAATACTGCCTATAACAACGAAGGGAACGACGTCATGACGAAGTGGAAATCCATTGGGTTCGCGGCTTTTGCCGCGGCCCTTAGCCTCAGCGCCACCTATGCCGAAGCCGCTGGCGTTCTGACCATCGGCCGGCGTGAGGACTCGACCACGTTTGATCCGATCAAGTCGGCCCAGAATGTCGACAACTGGGTGTTCTCAAACGTCTTCGACGTCCTCATCCGTGTGGACATGACCGGCACAAAACTCGAGCCGGGATTGGCTGAAAGCTGGGCCATTTCCGATGACGGCCTGACCTACACGTTTCGCATTCGCGACGCCAAATTCTCAGACGGGTCGCCGATTACGGCCGAGGATGCCGCTTTCAGCCTGTTGCGCATCCGCGACAATGAAGGCTCGCTGTGGAGCGACAGCTACAAGATCGTCGAAACCGCACAGGCGGCTGATCCGCAGACGCTGGTCGTGAAATTGAAGACGCCCTCTGCCCCGTTTCTGTCAATGCTTGCGCTTCCCAACGTCTCGGTGCTTTCCAAGAAAGCTGTTGAGGCAGACGAGGAAGGCTTTGCCGAACGGCCGACGGCATCCTCGGGTGCGTTTGTCGTCAAGGAATGGCGCCGCGGCGATCGGGTGATCCTGGAGAAGAACCCCTATTTCTGGCAGGCGGATCGGGTCAAGCTCGATGGGGTCGAGTGGATTTCCGTGCCCGACGACAATACCCGCATGCTGAACGTGCAGGCCGGACAGCTGGATACGGCGATCTTCGTGCCGTTCTCGCGTGTCGAGGAACTGAAGAAGGATCCGAACCTCACCGTGCATATCGATACCTCGACACGCGAGGACCATCTGCTGATCAACCATGAACACGGGCCGCTCGCCAGGAAGGAAGTGCGCCAGGCACTCGACATGGCGATCGACAAGAAGGCGATCGTCGATACGGTCACCTTCGGTATCGGCGAGGTTGCCAACTCTTATATCCCAAAGGGCGCGCTCTATCACTATGCCGATAATCTGCAGCGGCCCTATGACCCAGAGAAGGCCAGGCAGATGCTGGCCGACGCCGGCGCCTCAGGCCTGACGCTCAACTATGTCGTCAACGCCGGTAACGAGGTGGACGAACAGATCGCGGTCTTGCTGCAGCAACAACTCGCCGGGGCGGGTATCACCGTCAATCTGCAGAAGGTCGACCCGAGCCAGAGCTGGGATATGCTGGTGGCGGGTGACTACGACATTTCGGTTATGTATTGGACCAACGACATCCTGGATCCCGATCAGAAGACGACCTTCGTGCTCGGCCACGATACCAACATGAACTACATGACCCGCTACAAGAACGACAAGGTCAAGGATCTCGTGGCAGCGGCCCGCATCGAGCTCGACCCGAAAAAGCGCGAAGCGATGTATGTTGATATCCAGAAGATAGCGAAGGACGACGTCCACTGGATCGATCTCTATTACAGCCCCTATATCAACGTCTCGCGCAAGAACATCGAGGATTTCTATCAGAACCCGCTTGGCCGCTTCTTCCTGGAGGACACGGTGAAGAACTAGCAATCACCCATGCACAAGAGGCGGGGCTTGAAACGGGATCTGTCTATCCTGCCTCTTGAAACAGGCAATGCGCGTGTGGCGGAAACAAAGACCATTTCGTCGACCGGATAAACAAACCTGACATGGGAAAATTGACGGGCTAGGATGCGTGCTGCCAATCCACGGGAGGATAAATGCGATGGGAAAGGCGGTGCTTTGCCTGTCCCCTGACGGAGGACGCACCTACCGTCTGGGTACGATGACTGCCATATTCAAAGCCGACGAAGATGAAACCGACGGGCACTACAGTGTGTCGGAATGGTGGCTTGAACCAAACACCACCGGACCAGGTGCACACGCACACGAAGCCAATGATGAGCTCTTCTATGTGATCGAGGGGACGGCGAGCATTCTCGCCGGCGACAAATGGCTCGAAGCGCCGAAGGGTACATTTCTACGGATCCCCGCCGGCATCACGCACGATTTCGAGAACCGGACCTCAGCGCGTGTTGGGCTGTTGAACGTGTTCATTCCCGGTGGGTTCGAGCGCAACATGCCTGCCATTGTCGAATGGTTCAAAAACAACCCCGGACCGCCTTGCTGATTGGCAGGTCCATTGGTTTATCGTGGTGTTTTATCAGCATCTTGACCCCGATTTCGAAAAGATCGTCCGGGGCTCCGGCGAACATGCGTATGCTTGTACGTGGAAACGGACATGTCACTGTCGACCGGTAGTGATCCAGGAGCCGGGGAATGTTGCCCCTGATCACACGGCCAGGCAGAGATCTCTGGCCAGAACGTCCTCGCACCGGGGCGAGCGCCGGAAATTATCGTAATAGAGCGTCCATTCGCCTTTATTGGCGGCGCGGTAGGGGCCGAATTTGAAATACTGGTTCTTGCCGAGCCCCTTGTCGGCATGGCCGATATGGCCCTTGACGGTGACGACCGGTTTGCCGTTTGCGAAAATCTCTATATGGCCGGAGCCGTCCGGCCCGGGCTTGGTATAGACCGCGAAATCGATCCAGCCCGAATTCGGGGAGGGCAGGGGCATGCCGTGATTGATAACCGAAATGGCATCCGTGCAGCTCGAAAACAGGGCGCCGTCTTCAGGCGTCCATGAGGCTTCGGTGGCGACCAGCGCGCGCATCTGGTTGGTCTTCGGCCGCAACCATACGGGCGTCTGGCCGGGCCCGCATGTCGCAACGGTGTTCCCCGCCGCGGCGGTGGCCAGCGTGGCATGGGGGGCGATGTAATTGGTCTCTACCGTGGCGAAGAGCTTTCCCTGCCTCAGCCGCAGCGCCAGGAAAGGGCTGAAATCGCCCTCGGCACCAGGATCTATCTCGCGCTTCCATTGTGCGATGAGATAGCGATGATCGTCCTGGGGGATGGGCTCGCCGAATTTGACGGTGAAGCCATACCAGACACCTTGGTCGTAAGGCACGCGCAATTCCGGCTTTTCCCAGATTTCCGCGCGTTCGCTGCAGGACTGCCTGGTGGCTGGGCAAAGCGGGCGAACCGTCAGCTTGAGCGCGCCGCCGCTGACCGCCACATCCCGCTGGAATTGGACGGTGCCGGCGCTCTGCTCGAAATTCTCCTTGTAGTAAAGTCCGCCCTCGGGCGAGAAATCGTGCCCGTCAAAACCGTCCTTCAAAACCTCCATACCGGCCCCCGCCTGAGTTCCCGTGCAAAGGAATGCAGCCAGACCGGCTGCAAGCAACAAGCTGATCTTCATCGAAAATCCTTAACAACGGGAATCGCGTCGGGTGAGGGCAGTTTCTTGGCGTCGCGATGCAAAAGGATGACCTGTTCGGCGTCCGATATCCTGTCATAGGTCGCCTCGAGGCCGCCATCGTCATCGGCAAGCGGCTCCGACAGATCCGGGAAGAGGACGGTGAACTTCTGTTTGACCCCGGTCAGCTTCTCCTCGCCGATGGTCACCCAGCTGCCATTGCCGCAATAATTGGCGAAATCCTTGCTGGCGATGACCCGATAGGGGGAATTCTTGGTGAGCGCCTGCAGTCGCTGGACTTCATTGACCGCCGAACCGAAGACGGAGAAGGTCAGGCGGTCGGAAAGCCCCACATTGCCGAACATGACGTTGCCGACGTGCAATCCGATGCCATAGCCGATCTCCGGGAGCCCTTCTTGGCTCCTGCGGGCATTGAGCTCGGCCATCCGCGCCGTTGCCTTGTGGGTTGCGGCGAGCGCGGCCTGGCAGGCGACCTCCGAGGGTGCTCGATGCCGCTCACAGGGGTAGACCGCCAGGAAACCGTCACCCAGGAAGCTGAGGATCTGACCGCCCGCCCTGTTGAAGGGCGCCGCGATCGCATCGAAATACTGGTTCAGGGTCTCGATATAAAGGTCGCGGCCGGCCGTCTCGGCGAGCCTCGTCGAATTGCGCATGTCGGCCATGACGAGAGCTGCGCGGATGGTATCACCTTCGCCCCGCTTGATCTGGCCGTTCAGCACGCGCTTGCCGGCATCGCCGCCGAGATAGGTGGTGAGCATGTTGTCGGTAAGCTTCTGCAGGACGGCCATCTTGCTGGCGACCGCAAGATGGTTCTGCATGCGCAGCAATGCTGCGATCATGCCGTCGCTGAAACCGCCCGGGTTGTCGGTCGACCATGATCCGATCATCCCCTGCGTCGAGCTGTTGCCGAAGGAAGTGCCGCCGAAGGGGTGAACGAAGGCCAGATAGTCGGTGATGCCGAGGAGTTTCAAATCATCGAAAACGGGGAACTCCGAGGGCCCGTCCGGATCGATGCGCCGACGTAGATGATCGAGATTATTGCTCAGGAGATGATAATAGGGGCTGCGCAGGAAACGGTCGGAATGGCCGGAGTGCTTCTTCCGGAAGCCTTCGACCTCCATGCCCTGGCCGCGCCGCCAGGTGAAGCTCAGCGCATCATAAAGCGGGTGCAGCATCGAAAAGCTCAGATGCACCCGCGCGAGCGGCAACCCGGCCGCGGCAAGCCGTTCGCAAAATCCCCTGACGATGGTCTTGAGATCGGCACCGCCCTGCGAGGATTCGGTCAGCCAGTCGGCGACCTTATCCATCAATATGCCGGAAATCTCGGATTGTGGTGTGCTCATGCCGAAAAGCTATCGTTCAGTCGCTGAAATTACAAGATAGTCCCGGCAATGCGCCCCTCCGGGCCGGATAACTTCTCCGTCATATCGTGACGACGATTTTGCCGAACTGTTCGTTCGATTCCAGAAACCGGTGCGCCTCGACGATCTGCTCGAAAGGAAAAGTCCTGGCAATGACGGGCTCCAGCGCACCCGATTGCAGACCCCTGAGGATAAAGGTCTTTGCGGCGTCCAGCCGTTTTGCATCACCGATGATCTCGTGGACGAGATAGCCCCGCAGCGTCAGGCACTTGCTCAAGACGGTGAAGAGCGGGAAAGGTGTTGGCTGGGGGCTCAGGCCGCCATATTCGATGAGAATGCCACCTTTCGCCATCGCAGCCGTCAGCGGTTCGAATATCGGGCCGCCGATCGGGTCGAAGACGACGCGCGCGCCTTCCGGGCCTGTGATTTCTTTCAGCCGTTTTTCCAGGTCCTCCTCGGCGGATGCGATAACGTGACCGGCGCCGGCTTCGAGCAGGGCCTGCTTTTTGGCTGAGGTCCGCGTGACCGCGACGGTGGGTGCGCCGACCATGCCGGCGATCTGGATCGCGGCGAGACCGACGCTGCTCGATGCTGCTGTGACGACGACAAAGTCCCGGCTGTTGAGCCCGGCAATGTCGATCAGCGCACCGTAGGCGGTGAGATATTGCATCCAGACGGCCGCCGCCGATACCCAGCCGAGTGAGGGCGGGTGTTTGACAACGAATTCCGCGGGAAATGTGATGAGCTCTCCATAGGCGGGCCATCGCACCATCGATATCGGCGGAATGATGCTGACGGCTTCGCCTGGCGTGAAGCCGTCCACGCCCGGGCCGACCTCTTCGATGATGCCGGCGGCCTCAAGGCCGAGACCCGACGGTAAGGCCGGCTTTTCGATATAGGTGCCCGAACGCAGCAATGCTTCGGCCCGGTTGAGGCCCAGAGCCCTGACGCGGATCCGAACCTCACCCTGACCGAGGCGGGGAAGATCGATCTCTTCAATGCGGAGAACCTCGGGGCCTCCCTCCTCGTGAAAGCGAACGATGCGTGCCATAGCAAACTCCAAAAGAATTGATTTGAATTAGGCTATGACAACGGGTGATTTCGCGATAAATGGCGCTTTTGGAAGAACAGTAAAAACCATAAGTTTCGAATATGGATCGCCTTACCAGCATGGCCGTGTTCGTCAAAGCTGTCGACCTCGGCTCCTTTGCAGCCGCTGCCGACGCACTCGATCTGTCCGCACCGATGGTGGGCAAGCATATCCGCTTTCTGGAAGACCGCCTTGGCGTGCGCCTGATCAACAGGACCACACGCCGCCAGAGCCTGTCGGAGTTTGGACGGGCCTATTATGAACGCTGCCGGGCGGTTCTCGCGGAAGCGGAGGCTGCCGATGCGCTTGTGACGGACCAGCTTTCCCAACCGCGCGGCAGGCTGCGCATGACCATGCCCGCGCTGTTGGGCAGGCGGTGTGTCGCACCCATCCTGTTGGCGCTCGCGCGGCAATATCCCGCGCTGGAGCTCGATCTTTCTTTCAGCGACCGTATCGTCGACTTTGTCGAGGGTGGATATGATCTTGCCGTCCGGACAGGACGTCTGGAGGACAGGGCCGGAATGATGGCCCGCCGCATCGCGCACCATCACATGGTCGTCTGCGCCGCGCCATCTTATGTCGAGATGCACGGGCGGCCCGACCGCATAGAGGATCTCGACCGGCATCAGGCGATCCTCTACAGCCGGCCGGGCTGGATCCACCCGTGGCTGTTTCCGCGCGAGGGCAAGTCGCCGACGGAAGTCACGCCGCCCGCCCGGCTGCGGCTCGACGATCTCGACGCGATTGCCGATGCGGCGGCGGCCGGCATGGGCCTCGCCTGGCTGCCCTCCTGGCTTGTTCGTGATCATGTTCGCACAGGCGCGCTTGTCCCGCTGTTGGCGGACCTGCCGCCCTATGTCTTCGAAAACTATGCCCTGTGGCTGCGGACGCCGCATTTGCCATTGAAGACCCGCCTTGCCGTCGATGCGCTGGCGGCCGGGCTACCGGCATTGATGACGTGAAGGTCAGGCCTTGACCAATGTCCGGCATTCCAGCCCGAGGCGCTCGAAGATATTGCGCGTATCGACGATCAGCGGCGCCTGGTCGGCGATCGCCCTATAATCGATGTCGTCGTGATCGGTGGCGACGAGCACGGCATCGAAGCGTTTCAGGGCGTTTTCGCTCAGTTCGACCGAGCGCCGACCTTTCAGTGCCATATGTTCGCGCGTCGCGGGAATTTCGCTCACATGCGGGTCGTGGAAATCGGTCTTGCCGCCGCGCTCCTCGATGAGTTCGATGAGCCGCAATGACGGGCTCTCGCGCGTATCCGGCACGTTCTTCTTGTAAGCGAGCCCGATGATGAGAATGCGCGAACGGCTCAGCGCCTTGCCGGTGTGGAAATCGAGCGCCCTGGCAAGCACGTCGACCACATGGCGCGGCATTGCGGTGTTGATCTCCGCCGCCAGCTCGATGAAGCGGGTCGGCAGTTCGTATTCACGCGCCTTCCAGGTGAGATAGAACGGGTCGATCGGCACGCAGTGCCCGCCGAGGCCGGGACCGGGATAGAACGGCATATAGCCGAAGGGCTTGCTCTTGGCCGCCTCGATCACTTCCCAGATATCGATGCCCATGGCACCGAAGACCACCTTCAGCTCGTTGACGAGGGCGATGTTGACCGAGCGGAAGATGTTCTCCGTCAGCTTGACGGCTTCCGCCGTCGCCGTGGTGGAGACGGGGACGACACTCTTCACCACGCTTTGATAGAAGGCCTGCATCAGCGCGGCCGCTTCCGGTCCCTCGCCGGCGACCACCTTGGGAATGCTCGCGACTTCGAAGCTGCGGTTGCCGGGATCCTCGCGCTCCGGCGAAAAGCCGATGAAGAAATCGGTCCCCGATCGGAGCCCATTCTTCTCCAGGATGGGCTTCATGACGCCGTCGGTCGTGCCGGGATAGGTGGTGGATTCGAGCGCGATGAGCTGCCCGCCGCGCAGATTGCCGGCGATCACCTCGACCGTGTTGGTGATGAATGAGAGGTCCGGCTCGCGATGTCTTGTCAGCGGCGTCGGCACGCAGATGATGATGACGTCGCAATTGGCGAGCTCGGCGAAATCGGCCGTGGCGCGGAACCGGCCGTCGGCCACCTTCTCGGCGAGTGCGGCCGAAGCCACCGCTTCGATATAGGAGTGGCCGCCATTGAGGCGCGCCACCTTTTCCGCGTCGATATCGAAGCCGGAGACGGGAAAGCCCGCTCGCGCGACGGCAATGGCAAGCGGCAGCCCGACATAGCCGAGCCCGATCACGCCCACCCGTGCGGTACGGGTCGAAATGCGTTCCAGAAGGCGATCAAATGCGGATAGAGAGGCGTCCAAGGATCTGCTTTCCATCAAGGTGGACAGATCATCCGCCACCATGGCGAAACCGACCTCGTCCCCGGGGGACCTTCGCAAATGAATATTGCGGAAAACACGCTCCCGCAAGTCGTTCTCCGGCATTACGGGCGATGTTTCTCAAGCCAGCTTTGCCTTCAGTTTCGCCATCGCCACGGCATAGCCGCCGGCCGCGCCGTCGATGAAATGGACGTGGTCACGCTGTAGCGGCGAGGCGACGATA
The DNA here is from genome assembly GCF_014191375.1 of Mesorhizobium sp. RMAD-H1. Lineage (GTDB taxonomy): Bacteria > Pseudomonadota > Alphaproteobacteria > Rhizobiales > Rhizobiaceae > Paramesorhizobium. The sequence goes on along the minus strand of NZ_JACHWN010000006.1, from coordinate 333,045 downwards.
CATGTCATCAGCGCCGATTTCTGCTGGTGCAGCCCATAATTGCAGATGCCGGTGCGCTCGGCCGCCTGCAGCCGCTCTTGGATCTGACGCAATACCGCCGCTCCCACGTCGATGGTCATCTTGAGACCATCGTCGAACTTGCGGAAATCCGAGTTTCTGGTCACCTCGCGCCGGTAGGCCTTCGGGTTGAAACCACCGATCGTCCAGCCGAATTTATCGGCGACGATGGCGCTGAACAGGAGCGCCGATATCCGCAGCTTTGAATGCCACCGCCGGCCGGCCGGCGCATTCGCACGGGTCTCGATATCGAGCCCCTGCGGCGAGAAACCGAATTCAGGACCCTGCGCCGGTAACGGATGGCCGCCGCGCCGCTCTCGTCCGGTCAGGGCGATGAGATCGGAAACCAGCGCCTGGAAGGCGCGTCTGTCACGCGCCGGTCCCGGCACGGCGATGATGGAGACGATATCGCCGAGCGTGGCCTGGATCGGGCTCCAGCGGCATGAAAGGCCGGTCAGATCCGGCCTCGCTCCTTTCGGCGCAGGTCCGACCCGGTATTGACCGGCCTTCATCCGGGCTTCCGCCCAATTGCCGCCGCCGCCGGCGAACATGGCATAGGACACCTCCTCGGAAGGCTGGAACCGGGCAACCAGCACGTCGAGACCCTCGGAGCGGATATCCTCGATCGGCACCAGCGCCGCGCGCATGCTCATGCCCAGCTCCTCCGCGACCCAGGTCTGAACGGCCGCCAGCGTATTGCGGGCGATCTCGATCCCCTCAGGCGGAATGGCCACCAGCGCCCCGTCGCCGCTGAACACGAAAGGAAGATCGCGCCGGGAGAGCGCGTTGAGCAGCGCGGAGATGACGCTGGCGCCTGCCATGTTGACGGCTTTGTAGCGGCCGGCGGCCACTGCTCCGGTCGAATCGACGATATCGGCCAGTGCCAGCGCCCAGCCGGCGGGGAGTGGCCGGTAATTGTCGATATCGGCCACGCTTTCGAATGCCCGCAAGGCTGGCAGACCGTCGAGGAATGATTCAGGCACGGCTGGCTTCTCCATGGCTTATAATTTAGCATATTGCGATCGAACGCGGACCAGCGAAATGCCGTGCGACGTTGACTTGCAGCGATTTCCTGACGATAGATTTCGACCGATGCGAATTGCCTTTCACGCGACCATGAAACCGCCCACCCATCCGGTTCCCTCGGGCGACCGGCAGATGGCGCGATTGTTGATCGGGGCATTGGAGCGGGACGGCCATTGCGTCGAACTGGCCTCGGCGCTTTCCACTTATCAACGTGATCCCGATCGCGACCGGTTCGCCAGGATTGAGACGCAGGCAGCGCAGGAGGCCGCGAGGCTGGCCACCCTGTGGCGGCGCGAGGGCGCGCCGGATCTTTGGTTCACCTACCACCCCTATTACAAAGCGCCTGATCTGATCGGGCCTGGTCTGGCGGACGCTTTCGGAATTGCTTACGTGACGGCGGAAGCCTCCTATTCCAGGCGGCGCAACACCGGGCTATGGGCGAGGACGCAAATGCTGGTGGCGCGGTCGGTCGGACGGGCGGCGCTCAATATCTGCTTCACCCGGAGGGACCGCGAAGGGCTCGCCGATGCGGTGCCGGAAGCCGTTCTCGATCTGCTGCCGCCCTTCATCGACATCACAGGGTTTTCCGCAAAACCGGCCGCCGATCCGCGGCGTCTCGTCTGCGTGGCGATGATGCGCTCCGGCGACAAGCTTGCAAGCTACCGGATGCTGGCCGAGGCGCTCGGCAGGATCGACCATCTGCCCTGGAGCCTGTCGGTGGTCGGCGACGGGCCGGCGCGCGCCGAAGTCACGGCGCTGTTCGCCGGTTTCGCGCCGGGACGGATCGAATGGCATGGTCGCCTGGAGTCCTCCGCCGTGGCGGATATCCTCGCCGGCGCGGGTATCTATGTCTGGCCGGGCTGCGGCGAGGCCTACGGGCTCGCCTATCTCGAAGCCCAGGCAGCCGGCCTGCCGGTGGTGGCGCAGCATGTGGCCGGTGTGCCTGAAGTGGTGGTCAACGGGCGGACCGGATTGCTGACCCCGCCGGACGATGTCGAGGCTTTCGCCTCCGCCATCGAAAGGCTGCTGACACATGAACGGGAGCGGATTGCGATGGCCGATGCCGCCCGGTGCTTTGTGCATGAGGAGCGATCTCTCGAAGCCGCTTCCGTTCGCCTCAACGCCATGCTGCCGAAAGTGCCCGCCCTATGACGGACGATTCGGTCTGGCAACCGTTGCACGAGGCGCTTGAGCGCTGGAACGATGCCGGCCGCGTGGCCGATTTCTGGCTGAGGGATGACGATGCGGTCGAACCGACGCCGGCGCTTGACCGGCTGCTCGATTTGACGGGGCGCTATGAAGTACCCGTCACATTGGCGGTCGTCCCCGCTTTCACAGGAGAAGCGCTGGCGGCGAGGCTTGCTCGCGCGGAACATGCCCTGGTGGTTGTCCATGGCTGGGCGCATGAGAACCATGCGCCTGGGAACGAGAAGAAGCAGGAACTGGGGACGCATCGTCCACGGGTTATCGTCCTGGATGAATTGGCGCGGGGGCTGGCTGTGATCACGCAGTTGCATGGTGGGCGCGCCTGGCCTCTGCTGGTGCCGCCATGGAACAGGATCGATGCCGGCCTGATACCAGATCTCGGCCGGCTGGGATTTAAGGCGCTTTCGGTGTTCGGGCGGCCGAAGCGCGCACCGATCCGCCTGATCAACAGCAATGTCGATGTGATGGACTGGCACGGCACGCGTGGCTGCCGTGATCATGCCCTTCTGATCCAGGAGATCATCGTGCAGTTGAAGCGCGCTTTCGCCGGTGGGGATCCCGTCGGTCTCCTGACCCACCACCTGGTGCATGACGAGGCGGTGTGGCTCTTCATGCAGCGCCTGTTCGAGGTGACGTCCAGGCACGGAGTCCGCTGGCTCTCTTCGCGCGCGATGCCGGCCCAACAGTCATGTATCAGCGGCGGGTAAATCTGAGTTCCTGCCCGTCGCGCGCGGCGAACGCGCCTGCAAACGCGTCTTTCGCCTGTTGCTCCATGGCCTTGAGTTGGTCATCGCTGCGTTTCGGATCGTGGTGGAACAGGGCGAGGCCATGCGCGCCGGCCGTCTTGCAGAGTTTCACACCCTGCTGCCAGGTGGAATGGCCGTAGCCGCGCTTGAGCTGCATTTCGGCTTCGAGATAGGTGCAGTCATAGATGACGAGGTCGGCGCCTTCGATCAGGTCGAGAACCGCCGGATCGAGCTGGCCCGGCTCGTGCTCGGTATCGCTGATCAGGGCGATTGCCCGTCCGCCCCATTCGATACGGTAGCCGATGCAGCCGCCGGGATGGTTGAGAGAGCCGGTGCGGATTATGATGCCTTCGCGCGGCTGCAGCACGTCGCCGGAGACGAAATCCTTGCAGGCGATGTTGGCCTTGCACATGTCGAGCTTTGCCGGAAACCAGGGCGGGAGCATGAATTCGCTCAGCATCTGCCGCGTCGTCATCTGCCCGGCGAGATGTCCCGACCATACGGTAACTTGGGCGTTCCGATCATAGATTGGCATGAAGAACGGGAAGCCGATGATGTGGTCGTAATGGGAGTGGGTGAAGAACAGGTCGATGTCGCTGGCCCCTGCCGCCCGCAAAGCCTCGCCGGCCGGACGCAGCCCGGAGCCCGCATCGAGGAAAAGCGTATGCCCGCCGCACCGCAATTCGATGCAGGCGGTATTGCCGCCATAGTGCATGAATTCAGGTCCGGATACCGGAATGCTGCCGCGTACCCCCCAGAATTTCACCAGCAACGCATCGTCGTTCATCCTGCCCCCTTTTGCCGTGATGGATTGCGAGCGCCCTAACCGGTGCCGTTTCGCGCGTCGATCAGTTCCGCCGTCGTGTGGCTCAGCCGGTCGGCCAATACGCGCAGGATCTCGATTGTTATCTCGGGGAATTCCCTGAGCAGGCGCAGGAAATGATCCTTGCGAATACGCAGCACCTCGAGAGGTCCGCTCGCCCGCACCGTTGCGGTCCGCGAGACATCACACAAGATCGAGATTTCGCCGACAATGGAATTGGGTTCGGCTTCGGCGATCTTGATCGGGCCGCTTTCCGATTCGACCAGGATGTCCGCCGTGCCCGACAGGATGACGTAAGCTGCGTCGCCTTCATCACCCTGTCTGAAGAGGATCTGGCCTGGGCCATAGCTGACGCGGTCGGAGGTGAAGGCGAGAAGTTTGAGCTTCGCCGGCTCGACGCCGGAGAACAGGGGTATTCGCTGCAGCATTCCGACTTCGTCTTTGAGAAGCACGTCGCGACCTTTCCCAAATTCGTCTGCTATGAAAGCAGTTCCCTGAAGATACCATTTCTCGCCAGAAGCGTCTCGTGCGGTCCGTCCTCCACCAGCCGGCCTCCGTTGAACACGATGACGCGGTCGAACATCGCCGCCATGGCCGGGTTTGACAACACCCAGATGATGGCCGGCGAACGGCCGCCGCGCCTAGCCTCCTCCAGTACATTGCGCAGGATCTGGCCCTGGGCGCGTTGGTCGAGCGCCGCGAGCGGCCGGTTGAAGACGATGTAATCGGCGCGCTTGAGCAGCGCCCTGGCGACATCGACCTTCTGGCGCTGCCCGCCGGTAAGGCGTCGGCCTCCGGCCCCGACGTTGAAATCCAGCCCGACATCCAGAACCTCATCATGCAGGCCGAGCGTCTCCAGGATTTCGGTGACGATGGCGCGGATGCGCTCCGGCCCGTCGGGGTGGTTATGGCCGATGCGTCCGAACAGGATGTTGTCCATGACGCTTGCTGCAGTGATGTAGCTCATCGGGTCGTAGCGCTCGATCTGCCCGCTGAGTTCGTGCGGCAGGCCTTCGTAGAAGCGACGGCGTGCCTCGACGACCCGCTTCATCAGCTCCTCGCTTAACAGGCCGAAACGATGGCGCGGCTCGATATAGGCGAAGCTCAGCGCCACGATCATGGCACGGTCGGCCGGCGAAACGCTCTCATAGGGCCTGTTGGTCAGCTTCTGCAGCAGCGTTTCGTAGGCAGGGATCTCCTCGGGCGTCATGAAGGCGAGCTGCTGGAAGAAGGGATGGTTTGGCGGCAGGTCGGCGAAGAGTTCGAGGGCCTGCTCGGCGATCTCCAGCCCCATTTCATAGAGCGTCCGGTCGAGCCCGGCCTGCTGCAGGACCGAGGCAAAATAGGGGTTGGCGGCCAGCGCCTTGTCGGCGAGCGCCGGACCGACGGCAACGCCGAAAAGCAGGTTTTCGCCGATGGTTGCTTCCTTGTTGTAGCTGCCGGGTTCGAACGGCACCACCAGCTCGCTCAAACCTTCCTCTTCCAGCCGGTCGCGCAGCGCGCCGCGCAAGTCCAGCACCCGGTCGATGAGCGCCCTGTGGCGCGTCGGCTCGATGGGCGAGCGCAGGCCGAGATCCAGTATGTCCTGCGACAGCACCACCGCTTGGAGCACGTGGCGGATCGCGGCAAAGAGATCCTGCGGACCGGTGACGCCGGCCGACTCGTAATCGATCCAGTCGCTGCCGAGATCGAAATCCGGATTGCCGGCCTTGCGAGCTTCCTCGATATTCCAGCGGCGCTGCTCGGCCGCGGCTCCCTCATAGGCGGTCGGCCGTAGCGGCGCATGCTTCAATCCATAGAGAAGATTGTCGCGCAGGCTGCCGTGAAAGAGGAAGACGTCCGACGAGGCATAGGCCATGCGCCGGCCAGTCACCGCCTCCGGCAGGTCGAGCAGGTCGGCGCCGCCCACCGTCACCCTGCCGCCTTCCGGCCTGTTCAAACGGGCGATGGCCTCCGCCACGGCCTCGGCGCCGCCGGCAGTCGTGCTGACGATGGCGACGGTCTCGCCGGGCTGTATCTCGAAGGAGGCCCGCTCAACCAATGTCGCGCCACCGTCATCGGCAAGGGAGAGGTTGGTGGCGGCAAGCGGGCCGCCCAGCACGCCGACCGGACCGGGCCTGAGGGCCTGGATCTCGGGGTCGACCAGGTCCTCGGCACTGAACTGCTCGACGACCTGCGCATATTTGACCTGCACGTCCTGGCGCGCCTGGTCCCAGTCGATCAGCTCCTTCATCGGCCCGGGCAGATCCTTGTAGGCGGTGATGACGGCGACGAGCTGACCGACGTCGAGGCGCCCGCGCAGAACCAGATAGCCGCCGATCAGGTAGAACAGGAACGGCGTCACCTGGGCCAGCAGATTGTTCAGGAACTTTACCATGAACTTCCACTGATAGAGATCGTAGCGGATCTTGAAGATGCGTCCGAGCCGGGTGGCGATGTCGGCGCGCTCGTAATTGGAGGTATCGTGCACATGCACGGTGCCGATGCCGTCGACGATCTCGCCGATCCTGCCGGAGAGCGCCCGCGCGGTGATCTGCCGTTCACGCCCGAGTCGCAATAGCCTTCTGCGCATCCTCGGGATCAGCAGGATCTGCACGCTTACGATGGCGGCCGCCATCATGCCGAGCCAGAAATTCTGCACCATGATGAAGAGCAGGGCGGTGAGTGCCTGGCCGCCAAGCAGGGCGGGCTGTACGAAGGCGTCTCCGATGAAGCCGCCGAGCGGCTCCACCTCATCCTTGACGAGGCTCGCCACCTCGGCCGATTTCACGCGCTTGAAATATTGCGGCGGAAACCGCAGCACGCGGTCGACGAGCTCGAAGCGGATGCGCCGCAGCATCCGCTCGCCGAGACGACCCTTGTAGGTATTGATATAGAATTTGAACAGGCCGTTGATGATGACGAGCAGCAGGAAGACCATGCTGAGGGCGATCAGCATGCCCTCGCGGGTGAGCTGGAAGCCGGAGAAGATGTGAACCTCGCCGATGAAGGGCAGGTAAGGGCTCAACGCCATGAAAGGCTGCGTCGCGCCGGGCGCCTCGAACCCTTCGCCCTGGATCGGCCCGTTGACGATCAGCTTGGGCAGGTCGAACGACATGAAATAGGGGATCATCGACAGGGCGACGATGACGACGATCCAGAGTTGGTGCCTCTTGGTATGCGTCCAGATATAGCGGGCGAGGCTTGGTTCCATTGGCGATCGCCGGCCGTTCAGCGGGGATGCAGGACGTAAAAGCGCCTCTTTGCGAAGGGCGACCCGGCGATCGCCTCATCATCGAGCGTCAGCCCGATGCTGCAATGGACCTTCAGGTTCGGCCGGCTGACGATGGCGGGAACCTGCGAGGATGCGCGGTCGAGCTCCGGCGGATATTCGATCACCACCACGCGGGCATTGTCGATGAGCGAGAACAGCAATTGCCCGAGCGGCTCGCGGCTGCCGAGGGGCTTCAGCGAATAGCCGATGAGGACCAGCCCGTAGCTGCCGGGAGCATAATCGTAATCGACTTCCTGGAATTTCCTCGGGATATGGCGTACCCGGCAGGGATGACCGTTGAGTTCGGCGGCCTCATAGGCAGGCGTTTTCGGGTCGACGGAGAGAACGGAAAGCGGCTTATGGGTCAGATATCCGGTGACCGGTCTGATATGCCCGCCGATCTCCACGATATGCGGACAATCGCGCACGAAATGGGCGGCCAGAACCTGACGGATGGATGCGGCCGGACCCGAGAGATGCGGCAGGTCCTTGCCATCAGCCAGCAGCGAAGAATCTTCGTAGATATTCAAATCCATGCGGAAATTTACTTTTCGACTGATGAGATTTTGTTGTGCCGTTCGATATGCCAACATACAACATGGATATGATGGACGCTACCCGGACAGACAGACAGCCCACGGACTGGCATGAACACGCCTACGATCTGGCGAGGGGGATCGCTGCCTACACGGCGAGCCCGCTGATCGAGGGGCTCGCCCGGGTCATCGCCCGCCATCCCAAGGCTGAAATCGCCAATGCTTTCAATCACAAGCAGGTCGCCTGCAAGATGTGGGCGAGGGAAAAGCTTTTCGAGAGCTGCGGCGGCCGGTTCGGGCGCATATGGGTGCTGGGCGGCTGGTACGGCGTGCTGCCGGCGATGCTCCTCGAAGACCACCGCTTCGAGATCGGCATAATCGAGAGCATCGATATCGACCCGCATGTGGCGGAAATCGCCGAGACACTGAACCGCGCGGCGGGAGAGCGCTTCCAGGCGCGGACGAGCGATATGTATGCGCTCGACTACGCCGCTGCCCGGCCGGATCTGGTGATCAATTCAAGCTGCGAGCACATTGCGGATGTGCGGGGCTGGCTCGACAAACTGCCCGGCGGAACGCTGGTGCTTCTGCAATCCAACGACTATTTCAGTGAGCCGACACACATCAATTGCGTGGCTTCGCTCGAAGCGTTCGAAGAAATGGCAGGGCTGCGGGAGGTGCGGTTTTCCGGCGCGCTGCCGACGAAGAACTACACCCGCTTCATGCTGATAGGGACTGTTTGAGGCCCAGGCGCTCACGAAGGATGCGTCCCGTGCCCGGCGCGCCATTAAGATCGAGGTGGTGCACCTTCCGTTTGCTTGCCAAGGCGGAGTGGATCGCCGCCGCCAGCGTCGCCGCGTTCAGCTCCTCCTTGTTCAGCACACGCGCCAGCCCCAGCCTTTGAAGGCCTAGGGCGCGGCGCGTCTGCTCGGTTTCGCCGCCCGCCGCGAAGGGGACAAGCAGCGAGCGGCATCCGGCACGCAGGATATCGCAAACCGTATTGTAGCCCGCCTGCGAGACGGAAAGTCGCGCGCCGGTCAGAAGGCTTGCGAAATCCTGGCGGAACCTGAAGATCGAGAGATGCGGCGGCGTCTCGCCGAGAACCGTTTCGAAGGCGTCTTTCGGAAAATTGGGGCCGGTTATCAGGCCCCATGTCTGGCCGTCCGGCGCGTTCCGCGCGCCCGCGACCGCCGATTCGACGAGATTTCGTCCGGCCGCACCACCGCCGACGGAAATCAACACGTCGAAATGCTGCGAAGCGGGTGCTGGTCGGGGTGCAGCGACCAGGCCGGTATAGGCGATCTTTGCCTCGATCTCGCGGGCGAGCGGAAATGTCTCGCCGAGCGTTACGAAGGCGGGATCGCCATGTACCATCACCAGGTCGAAATGTCGATTGACGAGGTCGACCGTCTCCTCGCTTCGCCCGGGCTTCGTCCGCTCCTGGAGGATGTCGCGTATGGAGGCGACGACGAATGGCTTCGGCGACATGCCGCCGATGGCATCGAGCAGGGGGAGAAGCTCAAAACGCATCTGGCGGCGACCGAATGGGAAGGCCTCCAGAATGACAATGTCGGGCCTGCAGCTCCGGAATGCCTCGATGAGCATCCGGCAGCGCATTTCCCTGAAGGTGTCATCGACGGGATTTCCCTCGATGTCTGCCAGGCCGGAAAAGCTCTCGTCGGATGTGACGACGGGCGGCAAGTTCACGGTCCGTATGCCCGGTCCCGGAAAGCCTGGCACGGGCGTGCCGCCCGTGACGACCGTCACGTCGAAGCCATCGGCGGCGAGTGCCGTGGCGATACGGCTGGCGCGGGCAAGGTGCCCGATGCCGAGCAGGTGCTGGACGTAGAAGAAAATGCGCGGCTGCATCATGTCGCTGTCTGCCATTCCCGCTCGAACAGGCCCTTCAGCTGGCCGATGCTCGACCGGTGATCAAAATGATCACGGACGCGCCGCTCGGCGGCATCGCCGAGGCGGACGCGCAAGGCGGGATCGCGGATTGCCCTTTCGAGCGCAAATGAGAGCGCTTTGGGATCATCAGGCGGGACGAGCAGGCCTGTTTCGCCATCCGTCAGGAGTTCGGGGACGCCTGAGACATTGGTCGATACACAAGGCAGTCGCTGGCTTGCCGCTTCCACCAGCACATTGGGCAGACCATCCCTGTCGCCGTCCGAAGCGATGCGGCAGGCGAGCGTAAATATATCCGCCTGCCGATAGAGCCGGAGCACCTCTTCCTGGGCGAGCGCTCCTCTCCACGTGACGCGCGGCGCGATGCCGAGCTTTTCGGCCAGTGCTTTCAGCCGGTCGAGATGGTCGCCGCCGCCGACATGCTCGAGGCGCCACGCCAGTTCGGGGGGCAGGAGGGCGAGTGCCTGCAGCAGCGTGTCGAAACCTTTCTTTTCCACCGCGCGGCCGACGCTGAGGATGGTGACGGGATCGTCGGGCGACAAGCCGTCGCGTGGCGGGCGCGTCCCTGCGAAGTCTGCGAACCGCGTGAGATCCAGCCCGTGATAGCTTAGATGCACGCGGGAACTGCCGTTCGCCAGGCTCTTGAGATGCTGAAAGCCGGTCCTGGTGCAGGTCACCGTCCAGCGGGCGGAGGAAAGCTTGTCCGCCAAATCCCAGTCCGCCGAGGTCCAGATGTCCTTGGCATGGGCCGAACAGGTCCAGGGCAGGTCGCGCAAAAGGCTGGTATAGCGGGTGACGGAGGCCGGCGTATGGGCGAAATGGGCGTGCAGCCAGCTGGCGCCAGCGGGCCATTCCGCGGCCAGTACGAGCGCCTGGCCGAAGCGGCGGATACGATTGCGCGTCGGATCGCGGCGCAGATCGGCGAGAAAGGCGCCGAATGCGCGCGGGAAGCCTATCCGGGGCAGGCCGGCCAGCAGCGACCGGAACACCCGCAGCGGCTCCTCATGCAGATATTCCGGCAGATAGTGAACGGATGCCCTGATCTCGTCGTGCACGGGATGGCGTTTGCCGTCGGTGGGCCGCCTGAGTGCGACGATGACGAGTTCGATCCCGGCGCGCTCCAGCCCGAGCAGTTCCTGCGCGATGAAGGTCTCGGACAGGCGTGGATAGCCCTTCAGGACCACCACGATCTTCCTGTGGGAAGGCATGGGTTCAGCTCCTGCCCTCAACGAGAGCGAGATGGCGGACCGAACGCTGCTCGAGCCAGTCGCCAACGATCTCGGAGATATGGACGAGCCCCTCCAGACGGAGATCGGGAGCGCTTTGCGAGGGCCGGGGACGGCTTGGCAAGGCCTTGAGCTCGGCGGCAAAGCGCAGCGCGTCCTCGGCTTCCTCGGGCAGGAGCATCTGCACCAGGCCCAGCTCGGCGGCGCGGCGGGCGCGGATCAGCTGCTCCTGGCGCGGCCGGATGCGCGGCACGATCAGCGCCGGCTTGTCGAAGGACAGGATCTCGCAATAGGTGTTGTAGCCGCCCATCGCCACCACCGCGCGCGCACCGGCGATCAGTTCTTCCATATGGCTGTCGAACTCGATCATCTTGATGAAGGGTATGCCGGCGCTCTTGGCTATCAGCTTCTGCCGCTTGCGGGCGGGCATATAGGGGCCGAGCACGATCAGCGCCTTATGCTTGAGCGTAGGATCCTGCTGATAGGCGTGGATGACGTCGTGGATGAGGTCGGCGCCGTCGCCGCCCCCGCCGGTGGTGACGAGGATATAGTCGCCCTCCGGCCTGTGACCGGGCAATTCCGCATGCGACAGGCGCCGCTGCAGGAAACCGACAAATTTCATCCTGGCCCGAATGGTGGGCGGCACGTCCAGGCCGACCAGCGGATCGTAGAAATCGGGCGGGCCATAGGTCCAGATCATGTCGTAGAACAGGCCGATCTTGCGCATGACATCGTTCTTGCGCCACTCCGCCTCCAGGAGGTCTGGCGCATCCATCACCTCGCGCAGGCCGAGAACCAGCGTGGTGCCGCGTGCTTTCAGATAGGAGAGCGTGTCCTCGATCTCGCCGCGCAGGCCAAGCGGCTCCTTGTCGACGATAAAGATGTCGGGCTGGAAGGTCTCGGCGGTGCGGCGGATGATCGCCTGGCGCATCCTCAGGGTTTCGTTCAGGTCGATATGACGTTCCATGGAGGTGTATTCGCCGTTCCGGAGCTTGATGACGCTCGGGGTTTTGACGAAATCGACACGAGCCCGGTAGTCAAAGGCGCCGGCAATCGTGGCGCCGGAGATGATAAGGACCTGTAGCCCGCGGAAATCCTCCACCAGCGAATGGGCGATGGTGCGGCAGCGACGCAGATGACCGAGCCCGAACGTGTCGTGGCTGTACATCAGGATGCGGGCGTCGTCGAAGCGCTGGGTCATGACCGGACCTCTCTGGCGGTTCCCGCCTCCGAAGCGCGCATGCGGCTGCGTCGGCTTTGAAAAACTGATTCAGGGGCAGGGCCTTGCCGGCCTTGCCTCCATAATTCCAATCGGCCCGGCAGTAGGGAAAAGCTCCCGCCGCAAGGGATTGCGTTCGCATTATTGATCGATGGCGGCTGACGGGACACCTTATCTCCGGTCGGCACGCCTATCGCCAGAATGGCCCGCTCGGAGTGTCGCCGACAAACCAAAGATCATCCTTCTAAAACTGTCCGCTGACCCCGCTTAAGGATGCCCGCGCATCACCCACAGCATAGGCGAGCAACGCATTTTAGATCAACCGGAATTTCTGCAGCTCGTGAACGTCTTGACCGGCAAATATCGCCGCAGCGAGGCGTGGGGCACGAAGCAGGATGCTCCATGCCCGGAAAGAGATTGTCACATCCCCGCATTCCGGGACCTCGCCAATATGATGCGTGCGATTTGGGCCAGATTGAGCAGGATGAAGAAGACATTCCATGCCACCACGTTCAGCATCGGAACCGGCTGGCTGTAAAAGTAGATGGCCAGGCAGCAAGCAGCCGTGGTCGTGAGGATGCGCAGCCGCAGCATGTCCATCGTGAAATAGGCGACGACATAGAGGATGTTTGCCGTATTGATGAGGATGTCCATGGATGTTCTCTTTGCCACATGGCGCCGGCGAAAGGTGGCGCCCAGCCTTTCAGCCGGGCGCCATCGTCTCACTCGCCGCCGAATTCGGCCTTGAAGGTTTCGAAATCCACCTGCAATCCGTTCAGCACCGTGCTCCAGTGACGGACATAGGCGGCCTGGGTGACGGCCTCGGCGATTTCCGCCTCGCTCGCGCCGTGGGTTCTGGCCATCTTGGTCTCGAACCATGTGCAATAGCGGCACGGAATCTGCGCCGCGACGGCGAGGTTGATGAGCGCCTTGACCTTCGGTTCCAGGGCATTGTCGCCCTTGATCTCCAGGCCCTTGGTCATCGCCCAGGCGCCAGCGACTGCCGATTTCGGATAGGCTTTGAAGTGCGTGGGAACCGTGCCGAACGTGGCCTCGATATCCCTGTAGGTCTGCTCGACGGTCGGCATTTCCTGCGCGGCCGCGAAGGAGCCGGCGAGCATGGTGGTCCCGGCGGCAATTACTGCAATGGCAAGCGTCTTTCTCATGGTCGTTCTCCTGTTTCGGGTTTCGAAGGGCAATGCGTGTCCGTTCCCCATGCGCCCTTCACGCAGCGAGGCCGGTAACTCGGGTGCGGAACCGAGTGGTGTTCCCCGGCGGACCAGGGAGTGGAGGTTTGCGGTTAGTTGCTTGGGTGTGCCGGACGTCCGGGGCCTGTCTGGTTGCGCTGTGAACGGACGATCCACCAGATATCGGATCTCGACAGGCCGATGTCCTTCAACTGGCTGTCCGAGAGCGCATTAAGCAGCCGGACCGTGCGTCGTGCACGCTGCGCCGCGACGAGCGCGGCAAGGTACCCACCGAGCTTTGCCCGGATTGCCGGGGCAACGGCCCCGATCCGGCTTCCGGCGGACGATCCATATGATCCATGGGTGGTTTCGACAGTGCTCATGATCATGTCCCGTGTTTTTGCGTGCCGCCTCGTGCGGGGGAGGCGTTGCCGGCAAGGGCCTGTGTTTCGCGGTCGTCAGAAGCAGGGTGCTCGCGCACCGCTGTTGCAGTGGTCATCGGTCACTCTCCATTTGCTGGTTTTTCAGGCGCGGCTCTCTCCACTGCCTGTGACTGCTTGATCTATTCGCAGACCGGCTTTTCTGATAGGTTTGTTTCGGAGAGAAGCGGTTCAAATCGGACATCGGACGATGAAATCCGAAGCGCATGAACCTCTGTTCACGGCCGTGCTTGCAACGCCGCATGTCGGCGCCGGAGCATTCATCATCATGGATGCCCTGGCTTCGGTGGGTTCTCTTTGGGAATATCTGCATGGCGAGGAGCCCGGCCGGAGATATTTTCTGCCCCGGCTGCTGTCGGTGGACGGGGAGCCCTACAGTGATCTGCACGGGCTGGTTATCCAGCCCCATGGCGCTCTCGGCGATTATCCCGAGCCCGATATCATCATCATTCCGGAAATGTTGCTCGATCCGTGGCGTCCGCTGCCCAATTCCTACGCACCGATCATCGACTGGATATGCTCGGCATATCAGCGTGGGGCGCTTGTCGCATCGCTCTGCTCCGGTTCCATGCTTCTGGCTGAAACCGGCCTGCTCGACGGGGAGGAGGCGACCTCTCATTGGGCATTTTGCGACGCGATCGCCCGCCGCCACCCCGATATCCGCTTTCGCAAGGAGCGCATCCTCGTGCATGCGGGTGAAGGCCACAGGCTGATCACGGCGGGAGGTTTCTCCTCCTGGCACGATCTCCTGCTTTATCTGATTGGCCGCGTTGCCGGGCCGGAGGAGGCACGGCGCACGGCCAAGCTGTTCCTGCTCAGCTGGCACGACGAGGGGCAGCTTCCATTCGCCGCGCTGACGGTTGGCCGCCGTCACGAGGACAACGCCGTCGCAGCCGCCCAATTATGGGTGGCCGATAATTATGCCAATCCCAATCCAGTTGCGGCGATGGCTGCCCGAAGCGGCCTTACCGAAAGAAATTTCCTCCGGCGCTTCAAGCGTGCGACCGGGCAGTCGCCAATGGAATATGTGCGCACCCTGCGGATCGAGGAGGCCAAGCAACTTCTGGAGACGACCGCCATGCCGGTCGACGATATCGCCATCGAAGTGGGCTATGTCGAACCCTCGGCGTTTCGTCACGTTTTCCGGAAGCTGGTTGGCGTCACGCCATCGGCTTACCGGCGCCGTCATCTCTGGCCGGCTCCCGGCCAGCAGCACGCATAGCGTCATAAAAAAAGCCCGGGCACGAGACCCGGGCTTTCCCCGCCGCCTACTGCGGCTGATGCATGTGCTTCATGGGGCGGTCGCCGCCATGGTGCCGGCCATGATGAAAGCGTTTGCCGGCGCGCAGTTCCTTGCGATCGAGCTTGCCGTCCTCGTTACGGTCGAGAGCGGCGAATTCCTTGCCCCGCTGCTTCTCCACCTCCTCAAGCGTCACCTTGTCGTCGCCGTTGACGTCGAGGCGGCGCTCCATGCGGTCGGCGGCGCGGGCCGCGATGCGCTTCATGGCCAGGGCTTCGAGTTCCTCGCGGGAAAGCGTGCCATCGCCATTCGTGTCGGCTGCCTTCAGCTCATCCATTCGCGAAAACTTGGTAAGATCAATTGGCTCTTTTCCAAAGCTTTTCTGAGAAGATTCTGAGGATTCTACTGACGTGTTGCCGGCATCGGCCTCATCGTTTTCTTGCGAAAATGCGGGAGATGCAAGAACAATAGAGGTTGCGAGGGCGATATATACCGGAATAGCTTTCATGGCTATAGAACTCCATTACTTATTTCAGATGCGCCGTTGAAGGGCGTGCGAGTAATATTTAGCCTGCAATGTGAACACAAAATGAATAGTTTTATTAATAATTTGTAATGAATTGACGGATCAGCGGCAGGTTCCCGATTGCATCATCGCTGGGGGCTAGAGGGAGAACCCTCGTGTTCCCTGGTCCATCTTCCTTTTGATCATGTCGTCGACCGTGGCGACGATCGTCTGGAAGGCACGATTGGTCTCGAGGCTGCGCCGGAAGATGATGCCGGAATGAAACGTATCGCCGGGCATGTCGATGGCAACGGTGCGCAAATTGAAGCCGGGCACGATGCGCATGAAATTGTCTGGCAGATAGGAGAGATAGTCGCCCTCCTGGATCATGATGAGCGCCGCGATGATGGTTTCGCAGAAGACGGAAGCGCTTTTGCGCTGGCCGGTCCTCGCCTTTATGCGCTCCATGGCGAGATCGAGATAGCCCCAGTCGTTCTGATAGGAAAGCCAGGGATAGTCGAGCAGCTTTTCCAGGTCATTTGGCGATTCCCGCAAGATGGGATGGTCCTGACGGGAAATGACATGCATCTGCGCCTGAAAGAACCGTCGGCGCGCCAGGAATGAAGGCAACATCTCCTCGCTGGTGAACCCGCCGCAGAAGATGTCGAGATCGCCGTTTCTCAGCCGCGGCATCGCATCGGCATAGTCCATCGAGAGCAGGTGGATCTGCATGGCGGGGTAGCGCTTTTGTGCGGCGACGATGGCCGGAGGCAGGAGGTAGGAAACCCAGACCGGCGCCGCCGCGATCTTCAACGTTCCGGCTTCCCCTTGCAGGAGCGTGCCGAGCTCCGTTTCGGCGACCTGGCATTCACGCAGGATATGCTTGGTATGATTGACGACGTGCTCGCCGAACTGCGTCAGCTTCACGCCCCGCGGATGGCGCAGGAAGAGCTTTCCACCGAGCTGCTCTTCCAGCATTTGGACGGAACGGGTGAGCGCCGGCTGGGTAATGTTCAGGCGCTGGGCGGCCGCGTGCAGATTGCCGCATTCCACAATGACGAGCACGCGCTTCAAATCAGGCAGTCGGTCAAACATGCGATCAGCTTTTTTTATCAATTCCGTACTTCTTGGCATTGTACATCATCGCTGAATGCTGACAAAAATAAAGTGCCGAAACGCATGAGGCCATTTGGGAGGATGGCGCGTGAATGTGGCCGGGGAGGGTTCCCTGGCGGGCGCTCGGCAATCCAATCCGATGCTGAACATTATGCCGGCCGCAACGCCGGATCGATCTGGAGCATGGCGTGCCGAAGCCCTTGAACATTCTTCTCATCACAACGGACCAGCAGCATTATTCGACGCTCGGCGTGCTCAATCCGAAGATCCGCACGTCCAATCTCGACCGGCTCTGCCGGGAAGGCATGCGCTTCGAGCGCGCCTATTGCCCCAGCCCGGTCTGCACCCCATCCCGCGGAAGCATCATTACGGGGCTCTATCCATCCCACCATGGCGCGTGGACGATCGGCGTCAAACTGCCGGAAAACGTCCCGACCATCGGCGAAAGGCTGATTGAAGCCGGCTACAGGACCGGCCTCATCGGAAAGGCGCATTTTCAGCCGCTTGTCTCGACGCCCGAGAGCCCGTCGCTGGAGGCGCATCCGACCCTGCGCGACCTCGATTTCTGGCGCGGCTTCAAGGATCAGTGGTACGGTTTCCAGCATCTGGAACTGGCGCGCAACCATGCCGACGAAAAACATGTTGGCCAGCACTATGCGATCTGGCTGGAGGAACATGGCCTGAAGGATTGGAAGGACTATTTCCAGCCCGTTCAGGGGGAAAAGTCCCGCATGGCGCCGACTACCTTTGCAGACCATCCCTACTGGTCCCGCCGGGACCGTTCATGGAAGCTGCCACAGGAACTGCATTACACGCGCTGGACCGGCGAGCGCTCTCTCGCCTATCTCGACGAGCGCGCCAGGGACGGTGCGCCTTTCTTCCTATGGGCCAGCTTCCATGATCCTCATCCGCCCTATGCGGTCAGCGAGCCCTGGGCTTCGATGTACGATCCCGCCGATATGGTGCCGGGGGCGCTGGTGCCCGGCGAGCACGATAAGAACCCGCCGCATTTCCGGATGACGCAGGAGGTCTCGCCCGACTTCCGCGCCTGGCACAAACCGTTCGAGGCACATGGATGCGACAGCCATCTCTATCCCGTCGATGAGCTGAAGAAGGACATGGCGATCTATTACGGCATGATGAGTTTCCTCGACCAGGAAATCGGCCGGCTTCTGGACCGGCTGGATGCGCTCGGCATGACGGAGAACACGCTGGTGGTCTTTTCCACCGATCATGGTCATTTCCTCGGCCAGCACGGGCTCGTGGCCAAGGGCCCCTTCCATTACGAGGACATGCTGCGCGTCCCGATGATCGTCCGCCAGCCGGGCACGGTGCCCGCCGGCATCGTCAGCAATGCGCTGCAAAGCCTGGTCGATTTCACGCCCACGGTTCTCGAGGCAGTGGGACTTGGCAATCAGACGGCGAGCCTGCAGGGGGTCTCCCAATATGGCGTCTGGACCGGGAGGGACGAGCGCGCACGCGACTTTATCCTTTGCGAGAACCGGCACAATCCCGGCATGCCGCATCTGATTTCCTATGTGAACGACCGCTACAAGATCACGGTTTATAAAGAAGGCCCCCACGGCGAAATATTCGATCTTGAGGGCGATCCGGCCGAAATCAATAATCTTTGGGGCGAACCGCAGATGGCCGCGCTCAAACAGGAGCTTACGCATGAAATGCTGCAGGGCCTGATGCGTTCGGAGCCAATGAAAATGCCTCGCGTGGCGCACGCATGACACAGGGGCAGGCCCATAACGCAGCCCCTTCGCTGAAGCTGGCAGGCAAGCAGTCGAGAGGGGAACGACCGATGGCAAGAAGCCTGTGGAGATTTTTTCCCGACCCCGCATTGCTGGCGCTCAATAGCGGTGCCTTTGCCATCGGGCTGATTGGCTGGGCGCTTGTCACGCATTTCGGCGTCGTTGGTCTGCCTGGCCCCTGGGACGTCTTTTTGCGGTTCGTCGATCTCGTCGGTAGCGGGCAATTGCCGGTCGACATACTGGCCAGCCTGCGGCGCGTTCTGACCGGCTTTCTCCTCGGGGTGGCGCTTGCGATCCCCGTCGGATTCCTGATGGGGTGGTACAAGGTGGCACGCGGGCTGATTGAGCCCTATGTCCAGTTCTTCCGCATGATACCGCCGCTGGCCGTCATTCCGCTCGCGATCGTGACGATGGGCATAGACGAGGCGCCGAAGATATTCGTCATCTTCCTTGCCTCCTTCCTGTCATGCGTGGTTGCGACCTATCAGGGCGTCATCAGCGTCGACAAGACGCTCATCAACGCGGCGCGGGTCCTGGGAGCAAAGGACGGCACCATCTTCTGGCGGGTTATCATACCTGCATCCACCCCCTTCATTCTCGTGGGCATCCGCATCGGCCTCGGTTCCTCCTGGGCGACCGTCGTCGCCGCCGAGCTCATCGCGGCGCAGTCGGGGCTCGGCTTCCGCATGCAACAGGGACAACTCTACTACGATCTGCCGACGATTTTCGTCAGCCTCATTGTCATCGGCATTCTCGGCCTGATCATGGATCGCTTTCTCCTCCTTGCCGAGCGCAAACTCACCATCTGGCAGGAGCGCGTATGAAGCCCAAGATCTCCTTTCAGAGTGTATCGCGCCAGTTCGATCTGGGACAGGGAGAGGTGTTCCTGGCGCTCGATCGGCTGTCGCTCGACATAGCCGACGGGGAATTTGTCACCGTCGTCGGTCCCTCGGGCTGCGGCAAGTCGACGGCCATGAACATCGCGGCAGGGCTGATCAGGCCGAGCGCGGGTGCCGTGCTGGTGGATGGGGTGGAGGTCTCGGGGCCAGGGCCGGAACGCGGCGTGATATTTCAGCAATATGCACTTTTTCCGTGGCTGACCGTCCAGGAAAATGTCGAGTTCGGGCTGAAAATAGCAGGTGTGGGGCGCGCGGAGCGGAAGAGGACGGCGGACCATTTCATCGAGCTCGTGGGCCTGTCGCGTTTTGCCGACGCCCTGCCGAAAATGCTCTCCGGCGGCATGAAGCAGCGTTGCGCGATCGCGCGCGCCTATGCGGTCAATCCGAAGATCCTGCTGATGGACGAGCCTTTCGGGGCGCTGGATGCACTGACCCGGGTGCAGTTGCAGGACCAGCTCCTCAGCACATGGAGCCGGGAGCGCCGCACCGTCATGTTCATCACCCACGATGTCGACGAGGCGGTCTATCTCGCAAACAGGGTCATCGTCATGGCAGCCCGGCCGGGCAGGCTGCACAAGATCATCGAGGTTGACCTGCCTTATCCGCGCAACGAGGCCATCCGGCTGTCGCCCGAATTCGCCGCCATTCGCAACAGCGTCTGGCACGAGGTCTATCACCAGCACGCATCGCAGTCAGAAAATCATAAGACTTTGGAGGAGAACTGAAATGCGCATTACCAGACGGCAGTTCGTGGCAGGCACTTCCTTGGCGACCGCGGCACTCGCCCTCGGCGGACGCAGCGCCCGCGCCGATCAGCAGACGGTCCGCATCGGCTATATCGCCGACTTCAACGGCGGCAGCCTTTATGCCATCGCCGAGGACCAGGGCTATTGGGAGCCGGAGGGCCTCGCTCCCGATCTGAAGGTCTTCACCAACGGTCCGCTGCAGATCCAGGCGCTGGGCGCCGGCAGTCTCGACTTCGGCTATATCGGACCGGGCGCCCTGTGGCTGCCGGCAAGCGGCAAGACAAAGGTGGTCGCCATCAACTCGATCGGCTTTGCCGACCGCGTGATCGCGCAGGCCGGCATCAACACCATGGCAGACTTGAAGGGCAAGAAGGTGGGCGTGCCGGATGGGACGTCCGGAGACATGCTGTTGAGGCTTGCCCTGCAGAAGGCAGGCATGACCATTGACGACATCCAGCAGATCAAGATGGATCCAAGCACGGTGGTGGCCGCGTTCTCCTCCAGGCAGATCGATGCCGCCGGCATCTGGTATCCGCTGATCGGCATCATCAAGAAGAACGTACCCGATCTGAAGGAGCTTGCCGGCAGCAGGGATTTCTATCCCGAGCACAGCTTTCCCACAGCCATGGTCGCCCGCAACGACGTGGTGACGGATGAGCCCGAGCTGACCGCCAAATACCTCCGGGTCTTACGGAAAGCGATGGATTATCGCGCCGCGAATATGGAGAGATCCATCGAACTGACCGCCGGCCTGCTCGGTGTCTCGGTCGAGAACGTCAGGGCGGATGCGGCCAATTGCCAATATTTCAGCACCGCCGAGCTCGTCGACTTCACCAGGGACGGCACGGTGGACAAATGGCTGTCGGGCATGAACGCGCTCTTCACGTCTTTCGGCAAGCTCAACAAACCGCTACCGCCCAAGGAGTTCTATACCGCCGACCTCTTCGTTGCAGGGTAGGCTTTCGTTCCACCGCCGGGCCTGAGGGCGGGGCGGGGGCGCTCGTCATCGTGTCAGATCGAAGAGGCAATCATGAACATCCTTTATGTCGACATAGACAGTCTGCGCCGCGATCATCTCGGCTGCTATGGCTATCACCGCAACACGTCGCCCCATATCGACCGGATCGCCGCCGAAGGTATCCGGTTTGAAAATGTCTATGTCTCCGATGTCCCCTGCCATCCGTCGCGCACCGCGCTCTGGAGTGGGCGCTTCGGAATGAGGACTGGCGTCGTCGGCCATGGCGGTACCGCCTGCGAGCCCTTCCACGAAGGGGCGGGGCGGGCATGGGCGGGAACCTTCCAGCATGACGGCTGGATGAAGGTTTTGCGCGATCTCGGTTATTACACCGCGACGATCAGCAGTTTCGGCGAGCGACATGGCTCATGGCATTGGTATGCTGGCTTCAACGAGGTGATCAATCCTGGAAAGGGGGGCATGGAAAGCGCCGACGAGGTCGTCCCCAAGGCGGTCGACTGGTTGCGCCGCAATGGCGCGGACAAAGACTGGTTCCTGCATGTCAATGTCTGGGACCCTCACACGCCCTATCGCGTGCCCGAGGCCTATGGCGATCCTTTCGCCAGCGAGCCGGCGCCGGACTGGATGACGGAGGAGGTGCTGGCCAGGGGAATCGCCGGCTATGGCCCGCACAGTCCGCTCGAGCCGACCGGGTTCACCGAAGACCATCAGCAGTCGCGCTATCCCCGGGCGCCTACGCCCATCGACAGCATGGCACGCGCCAAGGCCTGGTTCGACGGCTACGATGCCGGCATCCGCTATGCGGATGATCATGTCGCGCTTCTGGTCGAGGAGCTGAAAAGGCAGGACCTTTTCGACAAGACGATCATCGTCATCGGGGCCGACCATGGCGAGAACATGGGCGAGCTCAATGTCTGGGCCGATCACCAGACGGCGGATGAGTTCACCTGCAACGTGCCGCTGATCATCCGCTGGCCGGGCGCTCCCGACATGCGGGGCGTGAACAGCGGGCTGCACTATCATTTCGACTGGCCGGCCACGCTTATCGACCGGCTCGGCGGCGAGGTGCCGGATGTCTGGGACGGACGCTCGTTCAATGCCGCGCTTTCGCAAGGCGCCGATGGCGGGAGGGCGTATCTCATCACCAGCCAGGGCGCCTGGGCGGCGCAGCGCGGCGTCAGATTTCGCCGCGCCGGCGCGGACTGGCTGATGCTGCGGACCTATCATGACGGGTACAAGGATTTCGGGCCGACAACGTTGTTCAACCTGACTGACGATCCACATGAGCAGGAGAATGTAGCCGAAAAGCATCCCGGGATCGTCGAGCATGCAAGTCATCTGCTGGAGAACTGGCGTGCGGAGATGATGGCGCGCAGCTCCACGAATATCGATCCGCTGATGACGGTGATGCGGGAGGGTGGGCCTTTCCACTGCCGGGGCGAACTGCCGGCCTATCTCAAGCGTTTGCGCGCTACCGGCCGGGCGCATCACGCCGATGCGCTGGAAAAGCGCCATCCTCGCGAGGCTCGCGGTCATCGCTGACAATGCTACCTTCCCGTTCAACCGGGCGGGAAGGATTGCTCCCATATCGTACAGGCGGCTCTGACGGTGGTGAGTGATAGCATATTTCATGTATTATAATTGATATAACCAATAATATATTCAAACATTATTTGTAGTTTTAACATTTTATATCAGTGTGAGTGATAACGCTAGCTGATTGAAAGTATTTTCACAACTTTTAATCGTCTGTCGGTTGCGCTCTCCTTCAGTTCTACTGTAACGTCCGCGTCAGCCACTTCGAATCGGGGAAGCCAATGAAGAAAAATTTTGGTTCTGGCCTGAGCCGGAGACAGTTTCTCGCCTCCACCGCCGTTTCAATCCTCTTCGCCTCGACACCGGATGCCTTGGCGCGGTCCTTTTCGGGACAGCTGCCATGGAAACCGTTTTCCGCCGATCCGCCGACGCCAGTGCGGCCGGGGCCCTGGCTCTTCTTCACCCATGACGAGGCGCAGACAATTGAGGCGATCGTCGACCGGCTCGTTCCCGCCGATGACTTGAGCATTGGCGGCAAGGAGGCTGGCTGCGCGGTTTTCATCGACCGACAGCTGGCCGGTTTCTTCGGTAGTTCCGAGAGGCATTATATGAAGGGGCCTTTCGCAAAGGGGCTTCCGCAGCAGGGTCTGCAATCGCCCGTTCTGCCGACCGAGCGTTACCGCGCCGGCATCGCGGCGCTGGATGATTACTGTCGCAAGACATTTTCCGGCAAAGTCTTTTCCGCCCTTGCGCCGGCGGATCAGGATAAGGTGCTGCAAGACCTGGAGAAAGGCTCGATCGATCTCGGCGATGCCGACGCAAGGACCTTTTTTGAATTGGTGCTGCAGAACACCATGGAGGGTTTCTTCGCCGATCCGATCTATGGCGGCAACAAGGATATGGTCAGTTGGACGATGATCGGCTTCCCCGGTGCGCGATATGATTATCGCGGCTTCGTCGACAAGCACAATCAACCCTATCCACTGCCCCCTATGAGTATCATCGGCCGTCCCGACTGGACCGAGAAAGGCTGAAGCGACAATGGCCAGAAAGCTTCCACGCAAGGATGTCGTCATCATTGGTCTCGGGTGGACCGGTTCGATCATCGCCAACGAACTGACCGACGAAGGGCTTGACGTCGTCGCCATCGAGCGCGGCCCATGGCGCGATACCGCGACCGATTTTAATGTCGGCTATGCGCCGGACGAACTGCGCTATGCGGTTCGGCTGGATCTCTTCCTGCGCCCCGCTCAGCAGACGCTCACGTTCCGCAACAACGTCTCCCAGACGGCGCTCCCGATCCGCCAGTTCAGCGGTTTTCTTCCCGGCAATGGCGTCGGTGGCGCCGGCGTTCATTGGAACGGCCACACCTGGCGCTTCAATCCCACCGATTTCCGCATCCGCAGCCATCTGACGGAGCGCTACGGTGCGGGCTTCATTCCCAAGGAGCTTACGATCCAGGACTGGGGCGTCACCTATGAGGAACTGGAATTTTCCTACGACAAGTTCGAAAATCTCGCGGGTATTTCCGGCAAGGCAGGCAATATCAAGGGGGCCGTGCAGCCTGGTGGCAACCCCTTCGAGGGTCCGCGGGAAAGGGATTACCCCTTGCCTCCCTTGCCAATGACCTATGCGCCGACGCTATTTGCCGAGGCCGCGAAATCGCTGGGCTACCATCCTTTTCCGACGCCTGCGGCGAATGCCTCCGGCGCCTATACCAATCCGCTCGGCGTCACCATGGGGCCTTGCACCTTCTGCGGCTTTTGCGAGCGCTTCGGCTGCGCCAACTATTCCAAGGCGTCGCCGCAGGTCAATGTCTTGCCCGTCCTCATGCGCAAGCCGAATTTCGAGGCCCGCACGGAATGCGAGGTGATGAAGGTCAATCTGGACGCCAGCGGCAAGCAGGCCACGGGCGTCACCTATATCGACACGCAGGGGCAGGAATGGGAACAACCAGCTGATCTCGTGGTCGTGTGCGCCTTCATTCTCGACAATGTCCGGCTGATGCTGATCTCAGGAATAGGCAAGCCGTACGATCCCAATACCGGCGAGGGCACCGTCGGACGCAATTACGCTTACCAGACCAATTCCAGCGTCCGCCTCTTCTTCGACAAGGACAAGATCATCAACCCGTTCATCGCCGCCGGTGCGTTGGGACAGACGGTTGATGATTTCAACGGCGATAATTTCGATCATTCCGGACTGGATTTCGTGGGCGGCGCCGGCTTCAACTGCATTCCGACTAACGGGCGGCCGATCATGAACCGGCCGGTGCCGTCGGGAACGCCCCGGTGGGGATTGGAGTGGAAGAAGGCGACGAAGGAAAATTATCTCCACTCGACCGGGATCAGTACGCAGGGTTCGAGCTATACGACGCGCGGCAATCATCTCGATCTCGATCCCACATACAAGGACCGTTTCGGGCGCCCTCTAATGCGCATGACGTTCGATTTCCCCGAGAACGATATCCGCATGTCGTCCTATGTTACCGACAAGCTCGAGGAGATCATCAAAGCGCTCAACCCGCGCGAATATTTCGTCAACAAGCGGACGAAGCCCTATTCTGTCGTACCCTATCAGAGCACCCATAATACCGGCGGAATGATCATGGGTCGTGACCCAGCCACCAGTGCCCTGAACAAATATTTGCAGAGCTGGGATGTTCCGAATGTCTTCGTCGTCGGTGCCTCCGCCTTTCCGCAAAATGCCGGCTACAACCCCACCGGTACCGTCGGAGCGCTCGCCTTCTGGGCGGCCGAGGCTATCCGCACACAATATCTAAAGTCGCCGGGACCGTTGGTGCAGTCATGAAAAAGCTTTGCACATGGACGATAGCAGCCCTGACTGTTTCGGCAGCATGGGCGCAGGCCGCTGATTTCGAAACCATCGAGCGTGGTCGCTATTTGGCGACCGTAGGCGATTGCGTCGCCTGCCACACCGCGCCGGGCGGCAAACCCTATGCCGGCGGCCTCGCACTTGAGACGCCTTTTGGCAAGCTCGTCGGGCCCAATATCACGCCGGACCGTGAAACCGGTATAGGAGCCTGGACGGACAACCAATTCGTGCAGGCGATGCGGGAAGGGATTGCGCCACGCGGCCATCTCTATCCGGCGATGCCCTATCCGGCCTTCGCAAAGGTAAACCGCGAGGATATTCTCGCCATCCGCGCCTTCCTCAACACGCTGGAGCCGGTAAAAAATGCGATAGAGCCGAACCAGCTTCCGTTCCCCTTTAGCATCCGTGCGAGCATGCTGGCCTGGAACGTGCTCAATTTCACGCCGGGCGAGTTCAAGCCCGATCCCGGCAAATCGGCTGAATGGAACCGCGGCGCCTATCTCGTCGAGGGGCTTGGTCATTGCGGTGCCTGCCACACGCCCAAGACCATCCTCGGCGGCGACAAGAATAACGACGCCCTGCAGGGGGCGGTGCTACAGAGCTGGTTTGCGCCCAATATCACTGATGCGATGCACAAGGGGCTTGGCGGTTGGTCGCAGGAGGATATTGTGCAATATCTCAAGACCGGCGCAAACCGGTTCACAATAGCCTCCGGCCCGATGGCAGAGGCCATCACCAATTCCACATCGAAACTTTCAGATGAGGATCTGACGGCAATCGCCACCTATCTCAAGAACATGCCATCAGGTGAGAATACAGCGCTCGTGCCGGTCGCGGCGGAGGATAAGCGGATGGTGGCGGGCCAGGCGATCTACAGGGATAGCTGCAATGCCTGCCATCGGGATTCGGGCGCTGGCATTCCACGTCTCTTCCCGACGCTCGCGGGCAGCGCGGTGGTGCAATCGGGCAATCCGACAACGCTCATCCGTATAGTGCTGGAGGGAACACAGGGTGTTGCGACCGCTGCCGCGCCAACCGGGCCGGCCATGCCCTCCTTCGCGTGGCGGTTCAACGATGACGAGGTCGCATCGCTTCTCACCTATGTGCGCAACAGCTGGGGCAATGCAGCCGCACCGGTTTCGGCGGCGGATGTGAAGAAGCTGCGCGAAAGCTTGGCACACGCCGACTGAGGATTTTGCCTGCGGAACAACACTCCCGCACGGTGGTTCGGGGTAACTCGTGGGCGGCCATTATCCCCAATGCGTGCCAAGGACTGTCATGGAGCATCATCTCAAGCGGGTCTTGAAGCTTGCGATTGCATCGGCCGGCGTCCTGATGGCCGCCTCCTGCGCGATCCCCAGCGATACGTCGTCCACCATCAAGGAGGACGAAACGGTTCACGAAGCGCGCAGAGCGCTGGTCGGCCTTACCGAAACCCAGATGCGCATGTGCGCCGGCTTCCCGACGGCCGTGGCGGATGCTGGAATGGCCGGGAAAATATGGACGTACCAGGACCCCAACATATCACGGGGCAGTTTGAACGTTTCGGTGCCGACGATCGGCATAGGCTCGGTTCCCGGCGTGGGCGGTGGGGTGAACGTGACGCCGGGCGGCTCCTGCAGCACCCAGATCAGGATGGTCGACGGCCGTGTTGCCGAGATCGGCTTTTCCGGCGACAATAACACGCCCACGAGCCTCAATGCGCTCTGCGCCAGCATGATCGATGAGTGCGTTGTCTATGCCAGGCAAATGCGCAGGAATGAAAGGCGGAGGTAGGCTGGTCTTCTTCGATCCAACCGTGAAAGCTTTCGGCTCAAGAGCTTGGCCGCCGGAACTTCTCGTTGTCTTTCAATCACGAAATTGCATTCCAGAATTGCTCGACATGGCGTAGAGAGCTTTTCATGAGACGAATTTATCCATATCCTTGGATGATCGCCACCAACCAAACAGGCAGAAATTGCTCCTCGAAATAACAATCGTCGTCCTGCTCACCTTTCTCAACGGTGTGCTGGCAATGTCAGAACTTGCCGTCGTCTCATCCCGCCCCGCCCGTTTGCGGGTCCTTGCGGATCAGGGCAGCAAAGGTGCCCGGCTTGCCTTGCAACTGGCCGACAATCCCGGCCGGTTCCTTTCGACGGTCCAGATCGGAATTACCCTGGTCGGTATTCTTGCCGGCGCGTTTTCAGGTGCCACGCTCGGCGCGCGGCTGACGGGCTGGCTAACATCACAGGGACTGTCGCCCGGGCTCTCGGATGCGCTTGGGGTCGGTTCCGTCGTCGTCGCCATCACCTACCTTTCGCTGATCATCGGAGAACTGGTGCCGAAGCAGATGGCGCTGCGCAATGCGGAAGGGATCGCGAGTAAGGTGGCGCCGGCCATGGTCCTTCTGTCGAAGCTGGCGGCGCCGCTGGTGTGGCTGCTCGATGCGTCCGGCAAACTGGTTCTCAAGCTGCTCGGCCAATCGGGGAAGATGGACGAAGGCGTCACCGACGAAGAAATCAAGGCGGTCCTTGCCGAGGCGCAGAGCGCCGGCGTCATCGAGAGAGAGGAATCGGCGATGATTTCCGGCGTGATGCGGCTCGCCGACCGCACCGCCAGGGCGCTGATGACGCCGCGCAGGGATGTCGAAGTAGTCGATCTGGAGGATGATTTCGACGAAATCCGCACGCAACTGCGCCACACCAACCATTCGCGCCTCCCCGTCCGAAGGGGGAGTTCCGATGAAGTCGTCGGCGTTCTCTTCGTCAAGGATTTCTACAATGCGGTATCTTCTGGCGGAAACGTCGATATCGAAGCTCTGGTGCGTGAGCCCGTGGTGGTTTCGGATCTCGCGACGGCCAATATGGTGATCGAGGGCATCCGCAAATCGGCGACGCACATGGTCCTGGTGTTCGATGAATACGGGCATTTCGAAGGTATTGTCACCTCGGGCGACATTCTGGAAGCCATCATGGGCGTGTTCCCCGAGGGGGAGACCGAGGAACAGGCGATCGTTCGCCGTCAGGATGGCTCCTATCTGGTGGCCGGCTGGATGCCCATCGACGAGTTCGCCGAATTCATGCGTTATCCTCTCGACAACGATGTCGATTACCAGACCGTCGCCGGACTTGTCCTGGAAGAGCTGAAACATCTCCCCGAACTGGGAGAGAGCTTCACCAAGAACGGCTGGTGCTTCGAGGTCGTGGACCTCGACGGCCGCCGCATCGACAAGCTGCTTGTGACGAAGGAAGATGCCTGACCGCGGCCACGGCCGTCGGCATCGATGATCCTGGGCGCGGTGAATACCTCTTTCGCGGTATCCTTCGCGCTTCTGATTTCCGCTGACAAATTTGCCCGACCGGCTTAGAATATAGAGGCGGGGGAGGGAGTTTTTGTCATGCGCAATTTCTTCGTTTCCGCTACCGTGTTATTGTTCACGGTTTCCACGGCCATGGCGGGCCCTCTGCATGATGCGGCGAAGGAGGGCGATGTCGAACGTGCGAAGCAACTGCTGGATCAGGGCGTTGATCTGGCAGCGCCCGATGCCGCGGGTGAACCTGCGCTGCTGGTCGCCTCCCTGGCGGGGCATACCGAGGTTGTCGCCTTGCTCCTCGAGCGCGGTGCCGACATCAATATTCGCAACAAGGGTGGGCTGACCGCACTGCATGCGGCCGCATATGGCGGAAAGCTCGATGTTGTGAAGCTGCTTGTAGCAAAAGGCGCGGCGATCAACGACAATCAAAATTTCTACAAAATGTCGCCTCTGCATGCGGCGGCCGAGGAAGGCCATACGGATGTGGTGGCGTTTTTGCTGGCCAACAAAGCCGATGTCGAAGCGAAGGAACGAAATGGCTACACGCCGCTCACCCAGGCCGGTTGGCGCGAGCACTGGGATGCGGCGGGCCTGCTGATGAAGGCAGGCGCGACCTGCCAGAAGTCCGATCTCGTGGGCGACTGGCTTTATCAGGAATGCAGCAAGCGAGAATGATCTGTGGTGCGGCGGCCCGCGCCGGAAAGGGAGGATGATCATGCGCCATAGAAGGAAAAAAGACAGGTTTATCGTTGCGGCGATCGGGAGTGCCGCGTTGCTGCTCTCGCTCGTTCAGGCCGGCACCGCCGAAGAGCCTGCGGCTGTCAACACCGGCTATTTCGGCGATATTGCGATCAAGGGTTACGATCCGGTTGCCTATTTCACGCAAAACCGGGCGGTGGAGGGCTCTCCGCAATATTCCTACCGCTGGCTGGGCGCGACCTGGCAGTTCGTCAGCGCCGAAAATCGCGATCTCTTTGCGCGTGAACCAGTCAAATATGCCCCCCAATATGGTGGCTATTGTGCGGATGGGGTCTCCTTCGGGACCATCACCACGAATATCGATCCCAAGGCTTGGCGGATCATCGAGGGAAAGCTCTATCTCAGCTATGATCCGGGTGCCGCGGAAGGTTTTGAGAAGAAGCCGACCAAGCTTGTCGATTCTCAGAAATACTGGCCGGAAGTCCAGCAGACCCTGATGTCGGAGAAGGCGGGGGAAGGCCGGTAGATGCTCCGGCAGAACATGTGGTGGGGAATGCGCATGCGATGCCTCCATCTGCCAGGCAGAATGACCTATCGCGCGGCGACAGAGAAGAACTTCAGGGACTGCGGAGTGACGTGAATGTATCGGGCGTCGGGTCTGTCTCCGGCTGCATTGCGATAGATGTATCCGCATGCCATCCGGTTCAGGAAATATCCCTCGAATTTTTCGCAGAGACGGTCGCTTCGGACTTCTATGACGCCGGTGATGTTCGTATTGGCGCTGCGATAGGCGGTGTTTCCGGCATTGTCGAAATATTGGATGAAATCCGTTCCGTTCCTGTGTTTGCCGATCCAGGTTTTGCCGCTGACCAGATCCTGTAGCTCGGTCCCGTCGACTTGATCGGCCTTGCGTCCTTCGAAGCCGAAAGGCCATTCCGGAATACCTGCCTTCCGCAGGCCGGTCAGATGGTAGCTGAGGTCCGCCTCGCGCCAATAGTCGTAGAGATAGCCGTAATAGGTCAGGTTGGTGTCGGGAAACAGTTCCAGCAGCTTGGCTGCCTCCCGCTTTCCGTGCTGTGGGTGGTCTCCATGGACGTAAGCCGCTGCCAGATATTCGCGCGCAGGCTCGGTACGCGGCAGGCCATCGCGCGCCGCTTCCAACAGGGGAATGGCGCGCTCATTCCGGCGCGCGGTGTAAAGCGCCACGCCTGTCAACAACTGGAAACTCGGTGCCGGTGCGGGATCGAGCCGCAGCGCCTTTTCCACCGCGGCGGCCGCCCGCTCGCTGTCGCCTGTATGCGCGAGCACCAGGGCCAGATTGCCGAACGCTTCTGCATCGTTCGGCTGCAATGTCACTGCCCGGTTCGCTGAATCTATTGCCTCTGCCTGGCGGCCGTCGACGAGTTGCAAAAGCGCCAAAACAGTATGCGCGCGCGCATTGTCGGGATCGAGCTTCAGGGCATGCCCGGCCGCATCATAGGCGATTTTCCTTGCTACAGCCGCAGACCAGATGAGGTTGTAGTCATTGCGCCAGACGTCCACCGCGATCCGGGCGATTCCGGCATGCGCATCCGCAAAACCGGGGTCGAGATCGATCGCCTTCTGATAGAAGGACAAGGTCCGGCGGTATGTCTGGACATCGCTGTAGAGGAAGCCTTCCTGCTCGGCCCGCAGATAATAGTCATAGGCTTCGAGATTGTCGGTGGGAATACGGGCCAACTGGTCGCGCTCCCGCTGGTTCAGCTTGACGGCCAGCGCGGAGATGATCTTGCCGATGACGTCGTCCTGCACCGCGAAAATATCGGCATAGTTGCGATCATAGCGCTCAGCCCATAAAAAGAGCCCGCTAAGGGCATCGATTAGCTTGACGTTGATCCTCAGGCGCGATCCCGCCCTTTGCAACGTGCCTTCCAGAACGAAATGGACGCCAAGTTCCGCCGCCGCTTTCTGGCTGTTGCGGGCCGCCTCCTGGAGGGTGAAGACCGAATGGCGGGCTATGACGAACAGGCCCGAGACTTTCGATAGCTCGGTGATCAGATCGTCGGTCAGACCTCTTGCGAGGTGGTCCTGTTCCGGATCGCTGCTGACATTGATGAAGGGCAATACGGCGATCGAAGGCTTGTCCGGAAGGGGATAGGCGAAGCGCTCGACAGCCACCGGCTGGGGGACTGACATCCATGGCTGCCACCAAAGCGTGATGCCCCCAAATATCAGCAACGGGACGGCGGCCGCTAGGGTTGCCCATTTGCGGCGGTTCGTCCGGGCCGCTGGCACCTGAACGATTGATGCTGCCAGTGCTGTGGCTTTCTCGTCAAGCAGAACCCGGTAGACTGTCACTGGCTCGGCGATATTCTTGACCTGCCTTTCGCCAAGATATTCGAAAGTCAGGTCGAGCTTGCCCTTGACCTGATCGAAGGCCGAGGCGGAAAGGCAGATTCCGCCGGGATCGGCCAGTTCCTGAAGGCGCGCCGCGATATTCACGCCATCACCATAGATATCTCCCTCATCCAGGATGATGTCGCCGATATTGATGCCGATCCGATAGAGGAACTGCCTCCCTTCGCCGAGAGCGGCATTCTCGTTGAGCAGGGCCAATTGCACGTCGATGGCGAAGCAGACGGAATCCACTACGCTGGCGAACTCCATCAGTGCGCCGTCGCCCATGAACTTGATGATACGGCCGCGGTATTGAGTGGCCCGGGGGTTAAACACTTCCCTTCGATGTCGCCTATGGGTAGTCAAGGTACCCTGCTCGTCTAAGCCCATAAGGCGGGAATAACCCACCATGTCGAACGCAAGGACCGCAGCCAGCCGGCGTTCCATGCTCAGTCTCCCTTAGGGGAGAAGCTTAGAGCAAGTTGCGACCAGATTGAACAATTCTGTTTCCGGTTCGGCATGGCAAACGCGCGGAAGGCGGACGAGGCCGTGTCCTGCCGTAAGCCCGGCGTTATCGCGTCCCCGCATTCAGCTCCCTGGCCGCCATTTCGATCTCGTTGGTCCATATGCCGCCGGAATACCCCGCTGGAATTCGCCTGATTTCATCAGGTGTATCGATGCCGGTGGAAAATCCGCCTCCGTCATAGGGGCCGAGGAGGAAGACCTCGCTGCCCGCCGCTTCCATGCGGTTGAGGAAGCGGTTCGGCCAGCCCCATAGCCATGGCGCGACATTGATCGGGACAAGAACCGCCATGTTGTGGCAGGTCTGCGGCACGATCCCGGTCCATCCATAGGCGATATAGCGGATGAGGCAGGCCTTAAGGGATTCGCGTGAGAGGGTCCTGACCTCGGGCAACTGGTTCCGGAGCGTGGCAATCGGCTCGTCCCCGCCATAGGCCATGAGTTGTGCCCGCCGTTGTTCGGGCCGGTTTTTCAGCACGGTCGCAAGCTTCGCACCCTCTTCCGGGTCGCGGCTCTTGACGTTGATCAGGAAGCGCCGGTCGGGAAATGCGGCCAGCACTTCGTCGAGCGACGGCATCAGCCCGATGCCCTTGCCGCGGAACGGAAAGGTCTTGCCGCCATCGGCCGTATAGCCATGGCCGATATCAAGCTTCTTGAGTTCGGCCATCGAATGCACGCGGGTGACGCCCGTGCCGTCGGTGCGGCAATCGAGGGTCCAGTCATGGAAGACGGCGAACTGCTCATCGGTCGTCGGGTGCACGTCGATTTCGACGATATCGGCACCGGCATCGAAGCTCGCGCGCATCGAGGGGATCGTGTTTTCCAGAAATTCATGCGCCGGTGGCAGGATCCGCTCGGCTGTGCAGGTATCGTTCTGCAGGCCAGCCGTGTCGAAGCGCTGGGCGATGCCGCGATGGGCGAGCAAGGTAGGCGCCTTGTCCGGCCTTGATGCGAGCAGGCTCGTATTGTTGAGATAGACGAAAGCGGCGAGCAGCAGCACGAGAACGAGGAGACGGCGCCAGATTTTGCGCATGGGGATCCAGTGTCTTTCGAATCGATAAGGGATATTCAGATCGGTGCGGAATGTGGCTGCAGTGCGGTCCGGAAACGGGTCCTATAACGCGCCTAGATCGGGAGCCTCGGCCGGCGGTTGCCGGCGCGTAGCGACTGGCCGGCAAATCTGGCGCTGCGTGCCTCTTCCGCGAGGTCGGCGCGGATGCCGGCGGCCAAGGCCGTCTGCTTGACCAGGCGCGCGACATGCCGGTCGTTGAGCCGCTCATTGCCGATCGTCTTTCCGTCGCGCAGGATGCGACGGAACAGGGGGCCGCGGACGATCCTGGAAAACCGGATCCACCTTTCGAGCGCCGCCACCGGACATGAGCGCTCGGATGGGCCGCGAGGGATCTCGATCGTCCGCGGCCCGCTCGGACCGGCAAGCGTCACGAGGACGCTCTTTTCCTGAATGGCGACCCAGCCCATGCCATCAGCGCTGTCACCCTGACGAAGATCGAGGCCGGTGATCTCGGAACGGCGCAGGCCTCCGGCAAAGCCGATCAGCAGGATGGCGCGGTCGCGCAGGCCCCTGAGATCGTGGCTAAGGGTACCGAGCATGGCCAGAAGGTCCTCCGCCCTCACCGGTTCTTTCGCGGCAGGCGGCCTGGCCCGACGACGGATATCGGCAATAGCCTCGGCGACATGGCTGTCCCCGCGGTCGAAGCTGAAGCCGCGCTGGGCGAAGTTCCAGGCGAGCCCGGCCAAGCGGCGTTCGATTGTAGTGGCCGAAAGCGCAGGCGCATCGTCTTCCCCGCCGGGCGCGGCCTGGGTTGTGAGGTAAAGTCCGATCTGCCTGGGATCGGGCGGCAGCGGCTCAAGTCCGCGGCGCCGGCACCAGCCGGCATAGTGGCGCCAGTCGCGAACATAGGCGGCGCGGGTATTGGCGGAGTGGGAAGAGCTTTCTGCTGACATCCGCAAGGCCTAGCAAGTCATGTCCGATAAAGCAATAAGGCCGGCAGCGGGAATGATGCAAGTCAAACAACTTTGCCGTGCAAATAAAGATCGACAGCGCGCCGAAAATGTGCAATCTCCGGTAGCGAATTGGGTTGAGCCCGTATGGGCGGCAGTGCGCTGGGGGGCGGCTGATGATCTATTACGCGCATTCCGGAAGCGCAGAGGACAAGAGCGATTGGCAGCGTCTTGCAGATCATCTTTTCGCTGTCGCCAAACTTGCGGATTCGATGGCCGCTTCTATCGGACTTGGAAAAGCAGCGTTTCTCGCGGGCCTTTTCCATGACCTCGGCAAATATTGCGAGGCTTTCCAGAAGCGGCTGAACGATGAAAATATCCGCGTCGATCACTCGACCGCCGGCGCCCGCCTGATGCTCGGCGAATTCACGAGCGGACTGGATAAAAACATCGCCGAATTGATCGCCTACTGCATCGCCGGCCATCACGCCGGATTGCCGGATTGCAATACGTCAGCCAGTGCCTGTCTGAAATACCGGGTGGAGGCAGCCGGCGAGCCGCTGGATACAATCTGGAAAACGGAACTGTGCGGCGTTGACCCAAAAGGTCTCGTTCCGCCTTTCACCCAGCGGCTGAGCACCGATCCCGTCATCCGCGCGTTTCAGTTTTCCGTCATGACGCGCATGATCTTCTCCTGCCTTGTCGACGCGGACTTCAAGGATACGGAAAAATACTATTTCCAACTGGAAGGCCGGCTTCCGGACCGGGGGACGCCGCGCCTGCAAGATATGCTGCCGCAATTTCACGCCGCTTTCGATGCGTATATGGCCGGGAAAAGCAACACGGACAGCGAGATTAACCGGCTGCGGCGCCATATCCTCACCCATGTCCGCGGCAAGGCTGCGCTAAGACCCGGCCTCTTCACCCTCACCGTGCCGACAGGCGGCGGCAAGACGCTCGCCTCATTGGGCTTTGCGCTGGACCATGCCAGGGCTCACGGTCATACGCGCATTATTTACGCCATACCCTTCACGTCGATCATCGACCAGACGGCGGCGATTTTCCGCGATATTCTGGGCAAGAAAAATGTCCTCGAGCACCATTCTGCCATCGATGAGGAGACATTCGAGGAGAAGAACCGGTGGGGCGTCAGCAAGACGCGGCTGGCGATGGAGGATTGGGCTGCGCCCGTTGTCGTGACGACGAATGTGCAACTGTTCGAAAGCCTGTTCGCCGCCCGGCCGTCCCGCGCCCGCAAGCTCCACAACATCGCCAACAGCGTTATCATACTGGACGAGGCCCAGACATTGCCGCGCGGCCTGCTGATGCCCGCGATCCGCATGCTCGACGAACTGGCGCTGAATTACGGCTGCAGCATCATCCTATGCACCGCGACGCAACCGGCGCTTGACCTGCGAAAGCTGGAAGGCGGCCTGTCACTTGGGGACGAAAACGAGGATCGTGAGCTGGCGCCGAACCCGCTCTCGGTCACCCTGCGGCGCACCAACATCGTCCAGGCCGGACCGATGAGCAACGACGAACTCGTCGCCACTCTCCATGACGAAGAACAGGCGCTGGTCATCGTCAATAGCCGCAAGCATGCGCTGGAGCTCTATAAGCATGCGAAATCCGCGGGGCTCGATGGCCTTGTCCATCTGACCACCCGGCAATATGCCACGCACCGGCAAGCTATTCTACATGATGTCCGCGGCAGGCTGAAAACAGGAAAGCCCTGCCGAGTCATCGCCACCAGCCTGATCGAGGCAGGCGTCGATGTGGATTTCCCCAAGGCATGGCGAGCGGAAGCCGGGCTGGACCAGATCATCCAGGCCGCGGGCCGTGTGAACCGCGAAGGTAAGCGCCCGGTAGAGGAGAGCATCGTCACCGTCTTCTCGGCACCGGATTATCCGCCGCCCAACGAGATCAAGGGATTGATCCGCGATATGGAGCGCATGGGCGCCGACAAGGTCGATCTCCAATCGCCAGAGGCCATCGAGGCTTATTTCAGGGAAGTCTATTGGCGCTTGAGGGTGGGCAGGGACGGGCTCGATGCGAAGGATATTCTCGGTGATTTCAAGCTAAGTAGGAATCCCAAGTATGGCACCGATTTCGCATTCCGTACGGTCGCAGAAAAATTCCGCATGATCGAAAGCGGTATGGAGCCGGTGATTATCATCGGCGACGAGACTGCGCAGGCCGCCGCCAGTGAACTCCGGAATGAAAAGATCCCTTCCGGCAAAATCGCGCGCGCCTTGCAGACATACACGGTGCAGGTTCCGCCCAAAGCCCGCCGACTTCTGCTTGACAACGGTCATGTCGCCTTCGCCGAACCGGAGCTACGAGGGAACCAGTTCGCCGTCTTGAAATACGCCAGTCTCTATACACCGGAGACGGGTCTGATGTGGGAAGACAATGCGGGTTACGTGGCGGCGGAAAACTCGATCCTTTGAACGCGGATTAAGGGTGGGGAGCAAACATCTTGGCATATGGAATAAGATTGAAAGTCTCAGGCGACCATGCCTGTTTCACGCGCCCTGAGCTTAAGGTGGAGCGCGTCAGCTATGACGTGATGACCCCTTCCGCCGCGCGCGGCATCCTTGAGGCGATCCACTGGAAACCAGCCATCCACTGGGTGATTGATGCGATCCATGTGCTGGCGCCGATCCGCTTCCAATCGATCCGCCGCAACGAAGTGGGCGGCAAAGCGCCCGCCGGCAAGATCAAAAGCGCGATGAAGCGTGGCGACCTTGCAGATTTGCAGTTGATCGTCGATGTAGACCGCCAGCAGCGCGCCTCTACCGTTCTCGTCAAGCCGGCCTATGTCATCGAGGCGCATTTCGGGATGACGGATAAGGCCCGTCTCGACGACAACGAAGGTAAGCATCTGGACATTTTCAACCGGCGCGCCGCGCGGGGACAATGTTTCCACCAGCCCTGCCTCGGCACACGCGAATTCGCGGCGCATTTCGAGCTTCTCGATCCGAACGCGCCCCTCCCCGAAGCGGTTGCCGAAACCCGCGATCTGGGCCTGATGCTCTGGGACATCGACCACGCCGCGTCCGGCAAGCCGTCGCTATTCTTCCGCGCCAAGCTGGAAAATGGGGTCGTCAAAATACCCGGGCCGAATTCGAAGGAGATTCTGCGATGAGCATTCTGGCCTCGCTCGCCAGGGCCTATGACCGCCTGCCGGACGCCCCGCCATTCGGCTATTCCATCGAGAAGATAGGTTTCGCCATTGGCCTGAAAGAGGACGGCAGCGTCGCCAGTGTGACCGATTTGCGCAGCGGCGAAGGCAAGAAGAAACAGCCGGCGATGCTGCTGGTACCGCAGCCGGTGAAACGGACCGCCGGCATCGCCCCTAATTTCCTTTGGGACAAGACCTCCTATGTGCTTGGCGTAACCGCCGGTGAAGGCAAGCGGGCGGCGGACCAGCATGCTGCGTTTGTCAAACGTCATGTGGAGGCGCTGGAGGGCACGAAGGACGAAGGGCTTCACGCGCTTTTATTGTTTTTGCAGAGATGGTCGGCCGACCGGCTTTCCGAGCTTGGCTGGCCGGAGGAAATGAGGGACCAGAATGTGGTCTTCGCTCTGGAAAAGGAGCGCCTCGACAACCGCTTCATCCATGACCGGGCAGCGGCAAAGACCTTCTGGGAGAAACTTTCGGACGCTGAAGGAAAATCGTCCGAGATATGTCTCGTCACCGGCGAGTTTGGCCCCGTGGCGCGGCTGCACCCATCAATCAAAGGGGTTTGGGGCGCGCAATCATCCGGCGCGGCGCTCGTCTCGTTCAATCTCGATGCGTTCACGTCCTATGGGCATGAGCAAGGGAATAACGCGCCCGTTTCGGAGAGGGCTGCCGCGAAATACACCACCGCTCTCAACCAGTTCCTCGACCGCAACAGCCGCCAGCGTGTTCAGATCGGCGATGCATCCACCGTCTTCTGGGCGGACACATCGAATGCACAGGTCGCGAAGGAAGCGGAAAGCCTTTTCGCCGCCTATGTGAACGCGGATGCCGACGATTCCGAAGCGGCCAACGCAGTCAGACATAAGCTCGAAGCGATCCGTGAAGGACGGCAGTTGAAAGATATCGAGCCGGAGCTTGCCGAAGACGTCGATTTTTGTGTTCTCGGCCTCGCTCCCAATGCAGCGCGGCTTTCAATCCGCTTTTTTTTCGAGGGCAGTTTCGGCACATTGACAGAGCGCTACCAGCGTTTCCTCAACGAGGTGGGCGTCAAGCCGGCGCCGCGCGGTGGCTATCCGCCACTCTGGCGCTACCTGATCGAGCTTGCCGTGCTGGGCAAGCGCGAGAACATTCCGCCCAATCTCGCCGGCGATTGGATGCGTTCGATCCTTTCCGGCACCAACTACCCGCTGACGCTCCTCTCCACCATGCTCATGCGCATCCGCGCCGATGGCGAGGTGAATTCATTGCGCGTCGGCATTCTCAAAGCCGTTCTGATGCGAAACTACGATATGGAGGTTCCCGTGGCGCTGGACCCGGAGGAAAGAAACAAGGGCTATCTGCTGGGCCGGCTTTTTGCGGTCTATGAGGAAATGCAGCGTGCCGCGCTTGGCAATAATGTCAATGCGACGATCAAGGATAAATTTTACGCTTCCGCCTCCGCAACGCCGCGCAAGGTTTTCTCGATGCTCGACAGCGGCTCAGCCAATCACCTTTCCAAGATCGGCAAGCAGAACAAGGGCCGTCAGATCAACCTCACCCGGCTACAGGAAGAAATCATGGACCTGATGGAACCGGGCAACGATCCTTATCCGTCCTCCTTCTCAGCAAAGGAGCAGGCACTCTTCGGCTTGGGATACCATCACCAGCACAGCGAATTTTTCAAATCGCGCAGGAACACCGAAGCGGCTGATTCCGGGAGACCGTCTGATGACCAAGCTTGCAAATCGCCACGACTTCGTCCTCATTTTCGACGTCACCAATGGCAATCCGAATGGCGATCCGGATGCCGGAAACCTGCCGCGCCTGGACCCGGAAACCAATCACGGCCTCGTCTCCGATGTCAGCCTCAAGCGCAAGATCCGTAACTATGTGGAGCTGGCGCGCGAGGAGCAGGAGGGCTACCACATCTATGTGCAGGAAGGCGCGATCCTGAACGAAAAGCACCGGCTGGCCTATAAGGCGC
The DNA here is from genome assembly GCF_014191375.1 of Mesorhizobium sp. RMAD-H1. Lineage (GTDB taxonomy): Bacteria > Pseudomonadota > Alphaproteobacteria > Rhizobiales > Rhizobiaceae > Paramesorhizobium. The sequence goes on along the minus strand of NZ_JACHWN010000006.1, from coordinate 293,804 downwards.
TGCGCCCCGACGATCCCAAGGTGGACAAGGACAAGACGCTCAATCCTAAGGACGACGCCGAAGCCATCAAGCTGCGCGACTTCATGTGCAAGAACTTCTTCGACGTGCGCACCTTCGGCGCGGTCATGTCGACGGGCATTAATACCGGACAGGTGAAAGGGCCGGTTCAGCTGACCTTCGCCACCTCCGTCGAGCCCATCGTCCCGGTGGAAATTTCAATCACCCGCATGGCAGCGACCAACGAGGCCGAGAAGAAGCAGAAGACCGAAGGCAGCGACGCCAGCGAGCGCACCGACAACCGCACCATGGGCCGCAAGCACATCGTGCCCTATGGCCTCTATGTTGCCCACGGTTTCATCTCCGCCAAATTTGCCGAGCGCACCGGTTTTTCCCAAGCCGACCTCGACCTCCTGTTCGAAGCGCTGAAAAACATGTTCGAACACGACCGTTCCGCCGCGCGCGGCGAAATGGCCAGCCGCAAGCTGATCGTCTTTAAGCATCGGAACCCGCTCGGCGACGCCCCCGCCGGCAAGTTGTTTGATCTCGTCAGGATCGGCCGCAACATCGACGGCGAATTCCGCGAGATCGACGCACGCCTGGATAATCTCCCGCCGGCCCGGAAGTTCTCGGACTACATGATCACCATCGACCGCGAGAACCTCCCCGCCGGCGTCGACATCATCGAGAAGCTCTGAGCCACGGAAGCGGAAGGGGAAATGGCGGCGAGATGGAGCCCATCCCCCTCTCTGCGCTCCAGCATGCGCCTATTGCCTGCGCAGGCGGTCTTGATCCATCTGGAGCGCGCCTGGGCGAAGAACCGCTTCACGAGGCTCTCGGTCGCTCCTTCACGGGAGCGTGGATCGAAACTATTAAGGGTTACGATTTTTAGCGCGATGCATGTCGTCGCTTCTTCACAGGAGCGCGGATGGAAGATGTAAGACGACAACATGATGGACGCTGCGACCGAAATCGTTTTTTTCACGGAGCGTGGGTCGAAACGATTTGTATTTCGGCTCGTAATCGCGCCAGATTGTTGGCGTCGCTATCAGTTCACGCTCGCTTCCCGCTCCAGTGATCTCGAACTGTTTGGAGTCGGCGCGCGTTCACTTGAGCGGCGGAGGGGTTGTTCGCGCGGCAGGAGATCTACAGTTAGACGGCCCATCCAGGAGCAGATCGCATCTCATTTATCGCCGCGTCGCCTCGCAAGATTTGTCATCTGTTCGGGGTCGTGGAGGGAAGCCCTCATGATTTCCATAGGTCTTCAGGAATTTTCGCGATATTTCGGCGGTCATATCGCGAAGTTGATCAGGATGTCGGCACCAACGTCAACCCACCACAGGTCTACTGCGCTGCGGCGTCCTCACCGAAGCGGGGAGGGCCGGGTCGGGAAAGTGATTGCCGTGGAAGCCGAACGGAATGTGGTGCGGCACCGTGGCCCTTGCGCGTTCGGCAAGCGTCGCGGCATCGAGGACAAGCAGGAATGAGGTCTGCGCCCGCGCGTCCAGCACCACCGACAGCAGAATGCCGTCGTCCTCGGCATTGCCGTCCGGGCGGGCCACGAACACGGGTTCGCCGGCGTAGCAATCGTCCTTATGCCATCGCCGCACCACAGGCGCTGCACCGGCGAGTTCGATCTTTACTATCATATCGAGAAATGTCGCCGCATCGCTTTGGCCGACGCCCCAGACGTGGATATGCCGTCTGCCGGCGCGACGCAGGTAATCGATGCGCGGCAGCTCGAAAGGTGTGTCGCATAGAATTTCTCCCTCCACCGCTTGCGAACCGCTGTCGGCCCCGCCCAGCGGTATCGAGAAGCGGGTCAGCGTGGAGACCGCGGAGGACGGCCCGCCGGCACGCAGCCGATCGAGCCGGAGGCGGTCGATCACTCCGGCGTCTGGATAGGCGAGGAAGTCGACATGTACCGCATCTTTTTCTTCGAAGGCGTTGACGTGGTGGAAGGCAAAGCAGGGCGCCGCCTCGGCTCGCGCCACCACTGTACCGCTTGTCTTGTCGACCACCGTAAAGATCGTGCCACGTTCCGGCTGCCAGCGGTAATTGGTGATGAACGGTCGGCCGGACAGCGCCAACCGGAGCGGGTTCACGCGCAACGGGAATTCGGTGAGGATCAAGTAGCGTTGCGACATGCCGAACGAGTGCATATAGCTCGGTTGATCGGCCGGCAGTTCGGCAAGCACGCGCTGCTGCCCGCCCTCATCGACAAACAGGCGGTAGACGCTCCTGCGCCCCATCTCGATCACATAAGAGTAGCTACGCATTCCATCGCTGTGCGGGTGAGCGGTGGAGACCTGCCCTTTCACCGCTTCGCCGAGCGCGAGGTGCCCCTGCGTTTCGAGTGTGTGCGGATCGAAGCGGATCGGCATCGGCGTTTCGGTGAGCGCGACGATCCGCTGGCCAAGCACTCCGATATTGACATTGGCGTTGTCGGTGAGCTTGGGGGCGAAAAGCGCTGCCACCCGGCCGAAGATCGTCCGGCACGGATCGGTCATGAATTCACCGCGCGCAATGCGGCCCTTCTCCTCGGCTTCGCGCCAGCTCCGTGATCGGATGAACCGATTGGAATAGCGCACCGATCCGGAGTCGAACGCGAAGGCGTGTAACATGGCGAGACCATCGAACCAGTGGATATAGGCCTGCTTGCCCACCTCGAACCGAGCGGGGCCGGTGCGGATCAGGCTGCCGCTCAGCCAGTCGGGCAGGGCGCCTGTCACCGTCAGGGGCGTGTTCTCAATCTCGTGGTCCAGGGTCGTGAAGCCGAGCGCATAGGAGTTGGAATGCGTCATATACGGTTCCTTCCGGTGCAAAGGCTTGCGCAGCGCTGCAAGGGCGCGCCCTCTTCCGTGCAAGATATGCCGATATCGGCATGATGGTGCTTCATGCACTGTTCAGATGCAGGATATTGCCGTCAGGATCCTTGAACCAGACCATCTTGAACCCGTCGGCGTCGTGGACGCCGTCCTTATAGGTCACACCACTCATCTCATAATGCTCGAATTTCACGCCCTTGGCGCGCAGATCGGCAGCGATGGCGTCTCTGTCGGCACCGCAGTCCCACACTACGGCGTTGGCCTTGTTGGTGCCGGCGAATTCGGAAGGGTAGACGACAAGATGGGTCGCGCCGGTCTTGTAGACCAGCACGCCCTCCATGCCTTCTTCGTTGAGTTCGAGGCCAAGCGTATCGCTGTAAAAGCGCCGTGCCCGCTCGATGTCGCTCACCGCGACGATGGCCGAGGAAGCCTTTTTGTTAAGCGCACTCATCGAATCTCTCCTGTTGCTGATATCAATAGGACGCACGAGGCGCTTCGGTTCCGACATCCCACATCAAAAAGATACGGAAGCTGAACCAGGATCTATGATCCTTTTCGGCGAGCCTCAGGTCGATTATCGGCGCCTGTTCAGACTCTTCACACGTAATGAAATGCCGGGAGCGTAGGGTGTGTCGCCACCTTCACAGATGTGTGCTAATTCCCTGGTTTAGGTGGCTGTTCTGGCAGCCCGGCGTCTCCGCCCTGAAATGCGTCACCATGGGAGCAACGGTCCTTGAAGGCAGGTCGTATCATCATGATCGTGGGAAATGGGGGGATACCGGCCGGGAGTGGCGCCCTGATCGACGCGGCCGATGTGGTGATCCGCTTCAATGATTGCCGCTCCATCGGTGCCGGCGGAACGAAAACGGATATCGTCGCCGTCTGCAATACCGGCCGTCCGGCGCGGGCGATGCTCGATGGCGATGGCTGGACGGCGAGTGAGGGCGTGCGGCAGGCGCGGGAGATCTGGAGCGTGCGCGATAGCGAAAAGTTCGCGGAAATGCGTCCTGAATTGGCCAGAACCCATCCTGATCTCGATGATTTCTGCGACGATTATACCGCTGGTTTCGAGCGTTTCAGCCGGGAAACACGCCGGATGCACCGCGTCATCCCGGCCGCCGTGCATGAGCAGGTCGATCGCGATCTCGCACGGTTTGCGCCTGAGCCTTACGTCGTGCCGTCGAGCGGCATGATCGTCATTGCCGATGTGCTTGCCGGCTTTGCGGGGCGCAATGACGATGTCGTTCTCGCCGGTTTCGATCATGTCGGCTGGGAATGGCATCCCTTCGCCGCCGAGCGGCAATTGGTGGGTGTTCTTGCGGCTGAGGGCCGTCTTCGCCGTCTTTCCTCTTTACCTTCCGCGGATTTGCTTGAAGAGGCCTGAGTTGCCCAGCCCGACGGGTGATCGACGCCGACAGTTCGGCTCCGCCTATATCTCCGGAATATTCTCGCGAAAGATCACCTGCAGGCGCGGGGGATGATAATCAAACGGCTCGCCGCGGATCGCATGCGTCAAGACGGATAGTGCCTCCCGGGCTTCGATCCGCGGGTTTTGGTCGATGACCGCGTCCATTGTGCGGTCGAGCAGCAGCGCCTTGCTGCCGTTGGTCAGCTCGTGTCCGACGAAGATGACGGACCGGCTCTTGCCGATTTCGAGAAGCGCCTGCCCGATCCCCCGATTGCCTGCGCCGATATTGTAGATGCCGGCCAGGTCCGGGTGTTTTTCCATCAGCTTGCGCGTTTCCGCATAGGCTTTGTCGCGGTCATCATGGATTTCCCGCAACTCGACGATCTCCAACTGGGGAAATTCCTCCACGAGAACGTGCCGGAAACCCATCTCCCGTTCCTCGTGGCCCCGGTATGAGAGCGATCCGGCCAAGAGAGCTACTTTGCGTTTTTCGCTGGCTCCGATCAGCCTCCCCAGGAGATAACCACCAAGGCGCCCGGCGGCGCGGTTGTCGATGCCGATATAGGAGATCCTCGGCACATGCAGAATGTCTGACACGAGGGTCACCACGGGCACGCCCGAGCCGGCGAGAGCCCGCATTGCTTCACGCACGGTCGGATGGTCGAGCGCGATCACACCCACACCTTGCGTCTTGCCCTGCAGGCCATTGAGTGTTTGCGCCAACCGATCCGGATTGAAGCCGTCGATGGAGTGCACCTGCACGTCGAGATGCTTCTGCGCCGCGGCCTGCTGTTCGATATGGGTCCGCAGGCTGGCAATGAAAGCGTTCGTTCCGGCGGGGAGTACAAAGTCCAGCCGGATTGGCGCGGTCACTGCGCCGCCCGCGGCCGTGCCGAAGTAGCCAAGGCGCCGGGCCGTATCGAGGACGATCTCCCGTGTTCTTTCCTTCACGCCGCTGCGATTGTTCAGCACCCGATCAACGGTGGCGCTCGATACCCCTGCCTCGCGGGCAATGTCCGTCAATGTAAAACGCAAGCTCATTCTCCAAATGATGGAAAATGATGTATTTCTAGGAGTGAGAAATCAAGCGGTTTTATCCGCTCCAGGCATGTTCTGGGGGGAAATGCACAGTTTTGAACGGTTATCGCGTCGACTTTTTGGTGGTAGGCCCGCAAAAAGTGATTTTTTTGATGTAAAATGATTTAATATGATGTTGACTCTCATCATAACACTGATCAATATCCGCCATGTTGGAGGTACATTCTCCGGCCAATCCATAAGCACGCCAGGGAGGGAGCATCATGTCAGACGGGAATGGGTTCACGCCCGATCCGCCCGTTCGGGTCAAGGATTATGGAATCGGCTGCATCGGCGCGGGGATGATCATGTCCGAGTGCCATCTTGCGGCCTATCGGCAGGCGGGATTTCCGGTTGTTGCCATTGCTTCGCGAACGCCCGCAAAGGCAAAGGCCGTCGCCGAACGCTGGCACATTCCGGTGGTGCATGAGACGCCGGACCGTCTCATCGCGGACCCGAATGTCGAGATCCTCGATATTGCTTTTCCACCCGACCAGCAGCCGGACCTCATCCGCGAGGCATTGCGGCAGCCGCACATAAAGGCGATCCTTGCGCAGAAACCGCTCGCCCTTACTCTGGAGGAGGCCATCGCGCTTCGGGACGAGGCGGCGCGGGCAGGCAAAATTCTCTCCGTTAACCAGAACATGCGTTATGACCAGTCGATGCGGGTCCTGAAGCAGATACTGGATCGTGGAGAGCTTGGCGGGCCCGTCATTGCGACCATCGAGATGCGAGCCATTCCGCACTGGCAGACCTTTCTCGAAGCCTATGATCGGCTGACGCTCGCCAATATGAGCGTCCATCATCTGGACGTTCTTCGCTTTCTCTTCGGCGAACCGGAGACGATCACGACGCTGACGCGCAGCGATCCGCGCACGCGATTTGCGCATAACGACGGAATTACCGTTTCGACACTGACGTTCGGATCGGGGCTGCTGGCGGTTTCCATGGAAGACGTTTGGGCCGGCCCGCGCGAAGAAGGCTTCGAGCACGACAACTACATCAAATGGCGGGTCGAGGGGACGGAGGGCGTCGCCCAGGGCACGATCGGTTGGCCGGACGGGACGGCGTCGACGCTCTCCTATGCTTCGAAGATTACGACACACGGCAAATGGGTGACCCCCACTTGGGAAACCATGTGGTTTCCCCATGCCTTCATCGGCGTGATGGAGCAGCTCCAATATGCCGTGAGGAGCGGTGAGCCGCCGGCACTTTCGGTGGCCGACAATGTGCGGACCGTTGCGCTGGTGGAGGCCGGCTACCGCTCGATTGCGGAGCGGCGGACCGTCAGGCTCGAAGAAATACCAATCAAATAATTCTGGGAGGAACACATCATGATGCAGGTAGGCATTTTCAGCGGCTATTTTCCCTACGGGCTGGAGGAAACCGCGCAGAAAATCAGGGCGCTCGGCTTCAACACGGTACAGCTCGACATGCATTTCAAGGATATCGATTTGTCGGCGGGACAGATCACGAAGGAGAAATGCGTGCGGATCCGCGAAACGTTTCGCGACCACAACCTGCCGATCTCATGCATTTCCGGCTATACGAACATCATCCATCCAGACAAGGCGGAACGCGAACGTCGGGTAGGATATCTCAAGGAGATCGTCCGCCACGCGCAATATCTCGGCACGCCCTATGTGATTTCCGAAACGGGGACTTACAACACCGAATCCGACTGGGTGCATCATCCGAAAAACAAGACCGAGGAAGGCTTCGAGGAGTGCCGCAAGGTCATCGCGGATCTCGCCCAGCACGCCTATGACCATGGCGCGGTTTTTTTGCTCGAAACCTACGTTAACAACGTCGTTGGCTCGGTCGAGGAAACGGTGAAGATGTTCGCTCAGGTGGACCATCCCGGGCTCGGCCTGCTGATGGATCCGACCAACTATTTCGAGTCGCACAACATCGACCGGATGGACGATATCCTCAATCAGGTCTTCGACACGCTGTCGGACAAGATCAAGATCGCCCATGCCAAGGACGTGAAACGGGCAGGCTCCGACAAGTCCGAAAAGCACGCCGATATCGGCGATGAGGATGCGCTGGAGAGCCATACCTTCCGCGGCGTTGGCGAGATCGAACTGCCCGCGCCTGGCCTCGGATCGTTGAATTATGATCTCTATCTCAAACGCTTGGCACAGAAACATCCCAACATCCCCATGATCATCGAACATCTTGACGAAGCCGATGTGCCGCGGGCCAAGAAATTTCTCGACGGCAAGCTGCGCGCGCTGGGGCTTTGATCGAGGATGCGGCCGGTTCACGGCCGCATCCCTCCATTTCAGGAAACAAGCATGATTGAACTCTACGGTGAAGCAAGAACCCGCCGGGACATAGCGGCCAGTGCCGGCGACTTCTCGCAATTCTTCGGCGTGCGGCTGATGACGCTTGGCGACGGCGTCGAACGCGGCATCCGTATGCTGGAGTTCCGCTCCGGAACCGGTCTCCGCTTTACCGTGCTTGTCGACCGGGCGCTCGACATAGCTGATTGCGACTATCGCGGCATGGCAATTGGCTGGCATTCCCCGGCCGGCTTCAGACATCCCGGTCTGCATGAATATGAGGGGGAGGGCGGTCTTGGCTGGATGCGCTCGTTTTCCGGCCTGATGGTGACTTGCGGCCTTGACCACATCCTCTTCATGTATGAGGAAGCAGCGGATCATTATAATTACGCTCCGCGCAAATCGATCAGCCATTCGATCCACGGGCGGATCGGCACGATTCCAGCCAGGCTCGTCGGTTATGGCGAGCGGTGGGAAGGCGAGGATTGTTATCTATGGTGCGAGGGTATCACCACACAGGGTACGGTCTTCGGGGAGCATCTGGAACTGGTGCGCCGGATTGAGATCAAGGCCGGCACGAATGAAATCCGCCTGCACGACAGGGTCGTGAACCGCGGCTTTTACCGCACGCCGCACATGTACTGTTACCACATCAATGTCGGACATCCCGTTCTTGCGGAGGGCTCGCGTTATCTCGCGCCGATCAGAGACGTGGTCTGGGCTGCGCATGCGGGCGAGAACTATCTCAAACAAAATGTCGGTTATCGCCTCATGCCGGCGCCGCAAATGCGGTTCCACGAGCAGGTATGGCAGCACGAAATGGGGGCGGACGGCGATGGTGAGGTTCCCGTGGCGCTGGTCAACGACAGGCTTGGAATCGGCTTTGAAGTGGTGACGCGCAAGGACCAGTTTCCCTGCATGTATGAATGGCAGAATTTCCAGGCCGGGCAATATGCGCTCGGCATCGAGCCATCCACCAATCATGTCCAGGGGCATGGCGCGGCGCGTGAACGCGGCGAACTGATCTGGCTCGAACATGGTGAGGAGCGGCGCTACGACACGACGATGCGCGTCCTGCCCGATCTCGCCGCCATAGCCGCGAGCGAGCGCCGGATCAGCGCCGTCGCCGTTCAGCCAGATGATGATTATCCGCAGCCGTCGGGCAACCATCTGCCGCTTCGCGGACGCTGAGGAACAGCATCAAAACAAAGGAATCGCCGATGATATCGGTTGCCGATAAAACCATTCTATATACTGGAGCAGCCGGTGGGCTCGGCATGGAAACGACGCTCGATTTTCTTCGGGCGGGGGCGAGGGTCGTGGCGCTCGATAACAATCCCGCCAAGATCGCCGATCTCGCCCGCCTGGCGGAGCGCGAAGGACTTGGGAAACTGATGATCCGGACCGCCGATCTTTCGGATCTCGCGGCACTCCGGCATGAGCTCGAAGATGTTTCTGCCGCTGTGGGCGGTTTCGATGTCGTCATCAACAACGCAGCCATCTATCCCTCGAAACCCTTTGAGGAATATTCCCTGGAGGAGATGCAGGTGGTTCAGCGTGTCAATGTCGATGCCGGCATCGTCTGCGTGCAGGTTGGGCTGCCTCATATGCGGGAAAGGGGCTGGGGCCGTATTATCAATATCGCCAGCGTGACGTTTTATGGCGGCTGGGCGAACCTGTCGCCCTATGTTCAGTCCAAGGGCGCGCTGGTAGGGCTCACGCGAGCATGGGCACGGGAATTCGGTGCATATGGCATCACAGTCAATGCCATCTCGCCCGGCGCTTTTCCGACGGACGCCGAAAAGATTCATCCGGACCCGGAAGGCTACACACGTTTCGTGCTCGATCATCAGGCGATCAGGAGACGCGGTGCGCCCGGCGATATCTCGAACGCATTGATGTTCCTCGCCTCGGATGCGGCAGGCTTCATCACCGGGCAGACGCTCAATATCGACGGAGGCTGGGTAATGCACTGATGCTGCTGCCGGTATCTTTTCTTGACTATCGGCGCCGATGAAAGCACCTCATTGAGGAGAAGTGCTTAGGGAGGAATCGGGTGAGTGGGCGTTTGTTTCTGGCGGTCGGGTCGTTGAACCGGGAGGCTCCCTATTTCCAGGGCGCGCGCGGCGAGGGTCTGACGATCTATTCCCTCGACGAGGGAAGCCTGGAGGTAAAACGGCTCGCCTCCACGGGCTCGATCGACAACCCGACTTTCTTCAGCATTGATCCAGGGACGGCAACCATCTACGCCAATTCCGAGGTGTTCGGCTGGCACGAGGGAACGGTCAGCGCCTACCGTTTCGATAATGGTGATCTGGTTTATCTCAACAAGCAGCCGACACTTGGCAGCATCTCCGCCCATAACGCGATTTCCCGGGACGGGCGTTTCCTCCTGGTCGCCAACTATGCCATGGGATCGGGTGGACCAGACCAGTCGCTGGCGGTGCTGCCGATACTGGCGGACGGTCGGCTTGGCGTTCCATGCGGAAGTGCCGCGCATCCTGGGGCGGCTGCCCATGTGCCGGACAGGCAGGAGCGCAGCCATGCCCATTGCGTGGCCGAAACGCCGCAAGGCGGTGCCTTCCTGGTGGCGGATCTCGGGCTTGACGAGGTCATTCTTTACCGGCTGACCGGCGAGGGCGCGCCGCAACGCATCTCCTCGGTCAAGCTGCCCGATGGGGCCGGTCCGCGCCACATTGCCCAGCATGCCAATGGCCGGTTCGTCTATGTCTCGAATGAGCTGGATTCCACGGTCTCGCTGATCGAGCGAAACGGCGATGTTCTCTCCCTCGTCCAGACGGTTCCGGCGGCGCCGCCGGGCATCGAGACCCACGGTGCCGACATCCATCTTTCTCCGGACGGACACTTCCTGTATTCATCGAACCGAGGGCACGACAGCCTCGCCTGTTTCGCGGTTGATCAGGAAACCGGACACCTGGAGCCGCGTGGCTACACACCGTCCGGCGGCAAGACGCCGCGCAATTTTGCCTTGACGCCGGACGGGCGCCTGGTGCTGGTGGCCAATCAGAACGAGGACTGCATCGTCATTTTCATCCGGGATCAGGAGACTGGCACCTTGAAAGATTCAGGACGTCGCGTAGAAATCGACAACCCTGTCTGCGTGAAACCGTTCCGCCTGTGACCAACACGCCTCCTCCTTCGCGAAAGGCGCGCCGGAAGGGATCCGGCGTCACCATGGCGGAAGTTGCCGCTGCCGCCGGCGTATCGATGCAAACTGTTTCGCGTGCCTTGCGCTTTCCGGAAACGGTTACCGCCGAGACCCGCAAGCTCATCGAGGAAGCGATCGAGAAAACGCACTATGTGCACAACCTTGCCGCAAGCCATCTGGCATCGGCTAGAAGCAACACGGTCGCGGCTGTCATCCCGACGCTGTCCGCGTCGGTCTTTGCTGAGACGATCCAGCATTTCTCCGATGTGCTGAATGCGGCGGGCTATCAGATCTTTTTCGGCAATACGGATTACCAGTCCAGCCGCGAGGAGGCGGTGATCCGCAGCCTGCTCGGACGCCGCCCCGATGGCATGTTCATTATCGGCACGCATCATACCCGAAACAGCATCAATCTTCTGCGCCGGGCCGGCATTCCGGTCGTGGAGGGCTGGGATCTCACCGCAAGGCCGATTGACGGTCTCGTGGGGTTCTCCAACAGCGAGGCAATTGCCGAAATGGCCCGGCATCTCGTTCGTTCGGGCCGGCGGCGGATCGTTTTCGCCGGCGTGCTGCGCCGCGGCGACAGCCGTGCGGCGGAACGCCGGGAAGGGTTTCTTTCTGCGGTGAGGGAGCTTTTTCCCGGTGAAACGCCGCGGCTATGCATCGCGCATGACATGCCGCTGGCGATGGAATCCGGCATTGAGCTGCTTTCCCGAGTCGGCGTCCAGCATCCGGATGCAGATGCGGTGATGTTCTCGAGCGACATCATCGCCTCCGGTGCGCTGCTCGAGGCCGTGCGGCGCAATTTGCCCGTACCGGAAAAGCTCGCGATCACCGGCTTCGGCGATTTCGAGCTGGCGCGTCATCTCAATCCGCCGCTGACGACTGTCGCCGTGCCGTCTGCAAGGATCGGCCGGGAGGCGGGCAGGCTTCTTCTGGAGGCCATGAAGGGGCAGGCGCCGTCGCAAAAGCGCATCGACGTGGGCTTCGAACTGATGATCCGCCAGAGCGGCTAGATCTGCGGCTGGTGTCTGAAATCCGTCAGAACCTCACAGCCGTCATTTGTCACATGCAGCATGAATTCGAGCCGCACACCGCCGATCTCCGGGTCCAGCGCCGTCGGTTCGACCATGATGATCATGTCCTTTTGAAGCGCCTCCCTCTCATAGGCGACAATGCGTGGCCACTCGTGAACGCCGGTGCCGATCGAATGGCCCGAATGGTGGGCATATGAATAGCCGTGGCGGCGTATGTGGTCCTGCAGGCCGCGGTCGAGCTCGCCGATGACGATGCCTGGCCGTACCGTTTCGATCGCCAGTTCCAGAGCGGATTTGGCTGCGGAATAGAGCTTGAGGAAGCCGGGTGAGGGCGTGCCGATCATGGCTGAAGCGCAACTGTCGCCCCAATAGCCACGGACGCGCGGGGCGAGATCGCAAATCAGCGGATCGCCCTCGTCGACCCGGCGGTTGCCCGGCCACCCCATGAAGGCTGAGGTGCCCATCTTGCCCGAAATCAGATCGCCCGTTACCGGAAGGCGCTCGCCGGCCCGGCTTTCCATCGCCAGCCGGATATCGGCGAAGATTTCCAGTTCACTGCGCCCGGCGCGTGCGGTCTCAAGAAATGCGCGTTGTCCTGCCGACGCCGTCAGCGCCGCTTCGCGCAATAATCCGATCTCGGTTTCTGTCTTGATCGCCCGTTCCCGCCTGAAGGCAGGTTCTATCGAAACGCGCCGAAAGCGCTCGACAAGCGGCAGAAGCGAAAGGGGAAAACTCTGCTCCTCGATTGCGATCGTTCCGCCGAGACCCAGTTCCTTTACAAGTTCAGCCGCAGCCTTCCGGTAATTGGCGAAAATATCCGTCGGCTCCTTGTAGGAAAATCCCTCATAGGTCACGATCCGGTCCGCCCAGCTCGGCGTGCTTGCTTCCAGATTCGTGACGACCAGGCCGCATTGGCCATCGGCGCCGATGATTGCGAGGCTGGGGCCGCCCGCGAAGGGCGAAGGACCAGCCTCGATGGATACAATATGCCCGGTCGTATAGGCGATGCCGTCCGGGCTGGTAATCAGGCCCCAATCGGCACCAGACGCCTTGATAGCGGCTATGGTCCTGGCAAGGCGTTCGTCCATCGCTGGCTTCCTCAAATCAGGTTGCGGATGTGCTGGTCGCGCCCATAGGCTGCCACCAACAACAGGATAAGCACACCCAGGGCCGACTGAACCATGGCTTCGGAAAGCCCCATGCCGATGAGCACTGTTCTGAGCTCTATCAGTACGATCGCGCCGGCTATCGTTCCTACAAATCCGCCGCGGCCGCCGACAAGGGCAGTGCCGCCAATGACGACGGCGGCAACGGTCTGGAAGAGATAGGGCGTGCCGACGCCGGCGCTGGACGAACCGGTGAAACCCAGAAGGAGGATACCGGTGAGAGCGGCGAAAACCGCGCTGAGCCCAAACGTCATGGCCCACATGGCGACCGGCCGCACAAGAGCAAGTTCCGCCGCTTTCGGATTGGAGCCAAGGGCATAGAGCCTGCGGCCGTAGATGGTCCTTTGCAAGACGAAAATCGTGGCGATCGTCAGAACGAGGGTAAATGGTATCAGCCAGGGAAACGGGAGCGGGCCAACCGAGCCACCGAGAGAGACGAATTCGTTGATGAAGGGCGGAGCCGATCCCGTCGGCAGACCACGCGTCCATATCTGCACGAGCGCCTGGATTATGGTCCCCACGCCAAGCGTCACGATAAGCGGATGGATCGACAGCGTTGCGGAAATCGCGCCGGAGAAAGTGCCGATCAGCGCCGCCCCCGCCAGAACGATCGCGAAGGCGGCCCAGGCCGGCATGCCACCCCCATAAAGGCCGGCAAAGACGACATTGGCAAAGCCGATGACAAAGGGAATGGAGAGGTCGATGCCGCCCAGGATCATGACCAGGGTCTGTCCGAGGGCTGCAATCGCCAGGAGCGAAGCGAGGATCAGCATGGCCCGGATCGAGAAGATAGTCGAAAAGCCGGGTATCAGCACGGCGCCGATCGAAAAGACCAGGATCACTCCGGCATAGGCAATCAGAGCCCGATTGCCTGCCAGGCGCGCAAGGATCGGGTTCATCGCTGCATCACCGTCCGAATTTTGAAGAGGCGTTTCAGCTTTTCCGAATTCAGGCAAACAGCCAATACGAGAACTGCGCCATAGGCCATTTGCAGCACGAATGTCGAAACGTTGAATGCGGTTAGCATGCTTTGGAGCAGGAAGATGTCGGCCGCGCCCAAAAGTGCCGCGGTCATGCCGCCAATCCCGCCGGCCAGGCTCACCCCGCCGAGGGCGACGGCGGCGATGGCGATCAGCGTATAGCCTGGCCCGATATTCGGATCGCCGGAGCCGATGAGCGCCGTCAGGGAGAGCGCGGCGAGACCGGCGAAGAATCCGGCAAGCATATAGGCAATGAACCGCACGGCCGGGACGTTGACGCCTGCTGTATAGGCGGCGCGATCGTCACTGCCGGTGGCCATCAGAAGATCATAATAGGGAAGCCGCTTCACCAAAAGCCAAATGAGCGCGGCGAAGCCGACCGGCAGGATCGACCATGGACCGGCCAGCGCCGTGAGCCAGGCCGGAGCGGCGCCCGACGGAGAGGGAAGGATCGCCAACGCCAGGCCGGCATAGATCAGATAGGTTCCAAGTGTAGCGACGATGGGCTGAATGCGCAGGACCGCCGCCAGAAAACCGTTCAACGCGCCGGAAGCGAGCCCGATCAGCAGCGCTGTAGGTACAACGACCAGCGGGGAAGTCACTCCCGCCGTCATGATGAGCACTTTCACGATAATCACGTTGATGAGGCCCATCAGCGGGCCGACCGATACATCGATGGAGCCGCGGCCCGCCAGAAAGGGAATGGTTATGGCCAGGGAGGCGAGGAGGAGGGGCGCGGCCAGTCCGAGGACGGAACCCCAATTGGATGGCATGAACCGTGTGGGATTGAGCCAGATATTGGCTGCCAGCAGGACGATGAAAAGCAAGGCCGCAAGCCGGGTATCCTGCCTTTCGGCGAAAAAGCGGGTGAGCCTGCCGGGAGGTCCGGATCGCGCGGTCATAGGACCACCTCGCTTTGGCCGAACATGGCGGCGATGACACGGCTCATGGTCATGGCTTTCTTTTCGATCACTTCCGTGCGCTCGAAATCGCGAAAGATCGATACGGTGTCACAGATCTGCAGGATTTCCTCGATCTCGCTCGACAGGATGACGAGCGCGATGCCCTTATCGCGGGCCAGTTGGCGGAAAGCCTCATAGAATTTCAACCGGGTGTTGAGATCGACGCCGCGGGTCGGGTCGTTGAGAAGCATCACTCTCGGCTCGAGGGCGAGCAACCGGGCAAGCAGAACCTTCTGCTGGTTGCCGCCGCTAAGCGACGAGATAGGCGCTCCCATTGAGGGATAGCCGATGGAGAGGAATTCCATATAGGCGGCAAGTTGCGCCTTCTGTTTGCGGCGGTCGAGAATGCCGGCGACGGAAAAACGTGGCATGGAAGGAATACCGAAATTGTCGAGAACCGAAAGCACCGGAAAGATGCCGGTCGCGCGCCGGTCTCGCGGCAGGTAGACGACGCCATGGCGAGCGGCAGCGTGGTGATTGGAGTAATCCGCGAAAGTCCCGCCAGTGGTCTTCACGCGGACCGTACTGCCGCGGGTCCGGTTGAACCCTGCGAGGGCGAGCAGGAACTGCTCCTGTCCGTGACCCTCAAGCCCGGCCAGGCCGGTGATTTCGCCCGCGCGCAAGGTACCGGAGACCGGGGCCCGGCCGTATGCCAGCACGAGGTTCTCATATTGCAGTATGACGCCCTCATTCGACATGGATACGCGCCTCCGGTGCCATGAGGTCGAGCAATCTCTGGCTGGTGATGCCTTCACGCCCGATGGTTTCGATGACACGCCCGCTGCGCAGGACGGTGACGCGATCCGACAGCTGTTTGACCTCTTCCATGCGATGCGAAATGAAGATGACGATGCTGCCTGCCCTGGCATAATCCTCCACGGCATCGAACACGAGACCGCGATCCGCATAGTCGAGCGCGGCCGTTGCCTCGTCGAGCAGCAGGATTGAGGGAAGGCGCATGAAGGCTCTTGCAATCACCACGAGTTGCTGGGCGGCCAGTGTGAGCGAACCGGCCGAGGCGTCGAGATCGATCGGAAAACGGCTAAGGACGGCAAGCAGGCCTTCAGCGGCCATCCGTTTCCGCGTTTTATCGAGCGTTCTGCGGAAGAAACCGTCATAACCCAGGAAAATATTATCGAGGACGGAGCGATGCGGGGCGATCAGCACCTCCTGGAAGACCGTCGAAAGGCCGAGATCCTGCATATCGCGTGGAGAAGAGGCAAGGATGGTCCGGCCGTCGAGAACCACCCGTCCCTCCGATGGAGCGACAACGCCGGACAGGATCTTCAGCATCGTGCTCTTGCCTGATCCGTTTTCGCCTAGAATGGTATGGATGCCAGGCCTGAAATCGAGCGTGGCGGCGGCAAGCGCGACCGTTTCGCCATAGCGCTTGCTCACATTCTCCATGCCGAGCGATGTGACGGGCGGTGCACGCCTGATGTCGCCGCAGGCCGACAGCAGCACCTGGTGAACGCGCGACGGCCCACTGCGCGATCCGGCTTGCGGTTTGGCGGTCTCAAGCATGACGTGCGATATCTTTCAATGCCGCCGCACGGACATGACCGGAACTGCGGCCATGTCCATGCCGACGCGATCAATCGGCGCAGGACGCCGGCACCTTGGAGAAGTCGTAGAGCGGTGTCGCCGTGCCGTTGGAGAAATAACCGTTCAGCAGATCTTCCGGGAACGGATCGGCTGGCGGTATCGGAAAGATTGCCGCGGAATCGGGCTTCATGCAGTCCTTGTACCAGGTGGGCAGATCGGCCTGCGTGATGGTCGGCATCGGCGCGATGATGGTGTTGACGAGCGGCTTCTGCCCCTCAAGCACGCGCAAGGCCACACGGAAAGCGTTCTGCGCCGCGACATGCGGTGAGACCTCGCCGCCATAAAATTTGAAGCTGTCCTGGTTTTCATGCCAGAAACCCAATGCGTCGCCCGAGATCGAAGCCGTGATCAACGGCAACGGACGGCCAGCCTGCTGGAACGCTTCAGCGATGAAACGGGCTTCGCTGCCGGTGGACCAGACGGCGTCGATCTGCTGCGGGGTTGTCGCGAGCGCCTGGAGCACGGCCGATTTGGTCGTTGAGCCAGTCCATTCGCCGCTGACCTTGCGGACAATCGTCAGGTTTCCAGCTTCTCCAACCGCCTTTTCCAGACCGGCATTTTCCTGCTGGACCAGCGGATGGCCGGAAATGCCTTCAACCTGAAGGATTGTTCCGCCATTGGGCAGGTTTTCCGCGATTCCCTTGCCCATCTGGTAGCCCCAGAGGTTCTGATTGTGCATCACGTTGATTGCGCGGGGTGTCGTGACCGCGCCAGCGCTGGTGATGACCGGAATGCCCGCCTTGTAAGCGTCATCGATGACGGCATTGAGGGCGGTCGATGATCCTGCGATCGTGGTGATGACCGAGCACCCCTGCTCGATGAAGGCCCGGATCTGCGAGATCTGCTGGGTAGCGTCTCCATTGGAATCCGAGACGACGAATTGCGAGACGTCGCCGGCGGCCTTCGCACCTTCCACCAGGCGCTTGAGTTCATCGTTGAATGTGACGCGCCACGGGTTCCCCATATAGGATTCGGAATGGCACCAGCGCCAGGGCTTGGCCGGTGCCTTGAAATCCGCATACATGGACGGACCGACTTCGATGGCATCAGTATAAAGTGCCTGCAGGCTTGCCGGCAGGGCGCCGATGAGCGCGGCCCGATCCTGTGCTCGTGCCTGCGCGGCCGGCAAGGCCAGCAACGCGACGGTCAACGCCTTCAGACAGGCGCCTGAACGAAATTCCGACATATGATTTCCTCCTCCACAGCGGCCTTCCGCCGCCTTCACCCATAAATTGATTATTTATCTTCAGAAGGTCGGTCAATAAAAAAGTGAGCGCTAACCCGTCCTTCTGTCAACTGGCCATGAACGAAAAATTCCAGAAGAATGTTAGCGCTCACTCTAGACAAACCAAAATCTTTGCGTACTGTCCGGCCGAACAAGAGACGAGGTCCATGAAAGGAATTGCGCAATGGGAATATTGTCGGGCTATCGCGTGCTGGATTGTTCGATCGCAATGGCGGGCCCGTTCGCAGCACAGAGACTGGGCGATCTCGGCGCTGACGTGGTGAAGGTCGAACCGGTCACCGGTGAATGGCAGCGCCATGTCGCGGCCGGTGGAGCCGAAGGCAAGAAGATCAACGTGTCGTTTCTTTCGCTCAACCGCAACAAGCGGTCCCTGGCGATCGACCTGAAATCGCCAGGCGGCAGGGAAGTGCTAATCGACCTGGTAAAGAATGCCGATGTATTCTTGCAGAACTATCGCCCTGGCGTCGCGAAAAGGCTGGGCGTCGACTATGAGACGCTTTCTGCGATCAATCCGCGGCTGGTCTATGTCTCCATCTCCGGCTACGGCGAGGACGGGCCCTATGTCGACCGTCCGGGGCAGGATCTCGTTTTGCAAGGCATGTCGGGCGCCATGCTTTCGGCGGGGCGCGAGGGCGAGCCGCCGACGGCTGCGGGACAATATCTGGTTGACGCGGTCACGGCCTATAACGCCTTCGAGGGAGCGCTCGCGGCCCTGCTGCATCGCGAGAGGACTGGAGAGGGGCAACTCGTCCAGGTGAATATGCTCGATGCCATCACCACCATTCAGATGCAGGAACTGTCGGTCTTCACCGTTGGCGGCAAGCCGCAGATACGGTCAGCCGAGCCGCATGCTCACGTCTATATCCGTGCGCCCTATGGCGCCTTTGCCACCAGCGACGGCTTCATCATCATCGCTTTCCCCAAGCTGAAGACCCTTGGCGAAGTGATCGGCGAGGAAAGCTTCCTGACCATGGTCGACGATGTCGATACCTGGACGCGACGTGACGAGATTTTCGCCAAGACCCGTGAGAAGCTGAAGACCAGGACTTCCGAGGAATGGCTTGCGCTCTTGCGGGCCGCGGATATCTGGTGCGGGCCGGTCTATGGCTATGCCGATCTGGTCGAAGACGAACAGATCAAACACAACGGCACTTTCGTCGAATATGATCATCCGACCGAGGGGCGTGTAAAGACGCCGGGCTTCCCGATCAAATTCTCCAAAACACCGTCCGTGGTCGACCGGGGTGCCCCCTTGACGGGCGAGCATACGCGGGAGGTGCTCGAAGAGGCGGGATATGACGCCGGGAAGATCGAAGCGCTGGCAAAATCAGGCGCCATCGCGCTTGGGGCGTCCTGATCATGAAGCGCTACAAGGCCCTGACCTGGGATCATCCGCGTGGATACAACGCACTGGCGGCTGCCGCCAGGCTTCCCGCCCTTGCCGAAGCGGGGATCGCCATCGAATGGGATAAACAGCCACTCGAAGGCTTCGAAAGTCACCCTATCGCCGATCTGTGCGCACGCTACGATCTGGTGGTGCTCGATCATCCGCATGTCGGCGAAGCGGTGACGTCGGCATGCCTTCAGCCTTTGGAAGCGGTTTTCGGCAACGAAACCATTGCAAGCCTCGAGATCGACAGTATCGGTCCGTCCCTCGCGAGCTATCGTTTCGGCGGCGCGCACTGGGCGCTGCCGCTCGATGCGGCCACGCAGGTCATGGCGTTACGCGCCGATCTTCTTGCCTCGCCCATACCCGTGACATGGGAAGATGTAACCCTCCTGTCGAAGGAAACGGGCAAGGTGGCTTTGTCGCTTGCCGGACCTCACGCCATTCTTTCCTTCCTGTCGATCGCGGCCGCATCGGGAGAGCCGCCGGCAGAGGCGGACCCGGATCTGCTTGTTTCCGAAAGCACGGGCAAGGCGGTTTACGAACTCATGCTCGATCTCGCCAGCCGCAGCCCGGCATCAGTCCGTGACAAGAATCCGATCGGCATTCTCGGTCATATGGCACAACACGATGACGTCGTGCTGTGTCCGCTCATCTATGGCTATGTGAATTATGCCGCGCCCTCGTCTGGAAACCCGATTGCATTCCACAATGCGCCCCGTTCTGTTACGGGAGGACGCCCCGGCTCGACGCTCGGCGGGACCGGGATCGGCATTTCCACCCGCTGTGAGGTGACGCCCGCACTCAGGGATCATCTGTTGTGGCTGCTGAGCACGCAGGCGCAGATTGGGTTCATTCCCGCTCACGACGGTCAGCCCTCCAGTCGCAAGGCATGGCACGATCCTGAAGTGAACGCGCGCTGGAACGGGTTCTATCGCAATACCGCCGACACGCTGGAGGCCGCGTACGTCAGGCCACGGCATGACGGATACATCGCCTTCCAGAGCAAGGCGTCCGCACTGTTGCGACAGGCTTTCGAGACGCGGGCCGCCGCGACAGACACGCTGTGCGCCCTTCAGGACCTTTACAGCGAACATCGCACCGCCGGCGGCGAACGATAGGAGGACGGGATGACCGAGGATATTCTGTTTGAAGTCGATGGTGCGATAGCGACGATAACCCTGAACCGCCCGCAAAAGCTCAATGCGGTCACGCCTGAGATGGCGCAGGCCATCGTCGCCGCCGTCAGGACATGCAACGACAGCGATACGATACGCTGCGTCATCCTGACGGGCGCCGGCGAACGCGCCTTCTGCGCAGGCTCCGACATCAGGGAACTCGACAGCTACGAGACGCCATGGCAGTTCCGGAACCGGCCTGATTACTGCGACGCATTCCGCGCTCTTCTGAAACCGAGCATCTGCGCCGTCAACGGCTATGCGTTCGGCGGCGGGCTGGAAACAGCCATGTCCTGCGACATCCGGCTGGCTTCGGAAAATGCCCAGTTCGCTGCTCCCGAGATCAAGCTCGGCTGGATCGGCGGCGGCGGCATGGCGGCACATCTCCTGCATTCAATCGGCGCATCGAACGCGGCGCTGATGCTGATGACCGGCGATCCGATCCCGGCTGAAAAGGCCCTGTCGTGGGGACTGGTGAGCGAGGTCGTGCCGCAGGATGAATTGCTGGCTCGTGCGCGGGCCATTGCCCAAACGATTGCGGCGCGCGCGCCGATCGCGGCGGAGACCGCCAAGCTCAATTTGAAAGCAGCCGTTTCGATGCCGCTGGAGAAGGCGATCGAATATGAGCGCGATCTTCAGACCATTTGCTTTGCGACAACTGATGCCGCCGAGGGCAGGGCAGCATTCAAGGAAAAACGACAACCGGTCTTCCGCCGGCGTTAAGGGAGAGAAATGTGGGAGGAATAGATACCATCAGGGCATTGGGCCGGCAGCGGGAAGCCTCGGTGCTGATCATGCTGGTCGCCGTCGCCATCTATCTTGCCTTTGCGAGCGATTATTTTCTCGAGCCGCGCAATCTCCTGAATGTCGGCCGCCAGGCATCCGTCGTCGCCATCGTGGCGCTGGGGCAGGCCATGGTGATCATCGCACGCGGCATCGATCTCTCGGTGGGATCGGTCATAGGATTATCGGCAGTCGTCGCCGCCGTGCTGATGCGCGATACGGGAAGTGAAACGGTCGGGTTGGTTGCCGGTCTCCTGACCGGGCTCGCCTGCGGCTTCGTCAACGGTGTGCTTTATACGCGGTTTCGCATCAACCCTTTTATCGCCACGCTTGGAACCCTGTCTGTTGCACGCGGCATCGCGCTTCTGATGACCGGTGGCATTCCCGTCACCTTTGGCGGCTTTGCCGAGTTCGTCGGCGCGGGGCGGATCGCCGGCATTCCGGTCTCGCTCCTTGTAATGATCGTTCTGGCAATTGCCGTGCATGTCTTCGCCACCCGCACGGTCAGAGGGCGGGAGATCTATGCCATCGGCGACAGTCCCAAGGCGGCGAGTCTCGCAGGCGTCAATCTCAAGCATACCCGTCTTTTCGTCTTCGCATTTTCAGGATTTCTCGCGGGGTTGGGTGGCCTGATCCTGGCGGGAAATCTGGCAAGCGCCGACCCGAACCTCGGCATGGGCTACGAGCTCGACGTGATTGCCGCCGTCATCCTTGGAGGCACGGCGCTGAGCGGCGGCCGTGGCTCGATCGTCGGCGTCATCATCGGCGCCTTGCTGATGGCGCTCCTCAACAACGCCTTCGTGCTTCTCGGCATCTCCGCTTATTGGCAGGTGGTGACGAAGGGGTTGGTGATCATCTTCGCGGTGGGGCTCGACGGGCTTCAGCGCGGAGCGGAAGAAGACTAGTGCGAATTCATATGGGAGGAAACATTCATGAACTGGAAATCTCTTAAGGCAGCGGCATCCGCTGCCCTTGCGGCCCTTTCCCTTACCTTTGCCGCCGCTGCGGCCGAGCCACCGAAGGGTGGCACCGTCGCCGCGGTGGAAAATACAAAGGGCCCGATCAAGATCGCATTCCTGTCCTTCCAGAACAATCCGTTCTGGACGCCGGTAACGGAAGGCGCCGCAGCGGCAAATGAATATCTGTCGAAATTCAACGCGGCCGTTGATTTCGTGGATCTCGGCAACACGCTTTCGGCAGAAGCCGTCGTAGCCGGGATCGAGGGTGCGCTCGCCAAGAAATATGACGGGATTGTCGTGGTTCCCATTTTCGATGGGACGGCGCGCATCATCAATGAGGCAACAGAGGCAGGCGTGCCGGTCTTCAACATCGTGGCAGAAGGCGCCGCGCACTCACAGCGCCTGGCTTTTATTGGCCAGGACGCAACATCCGCGGGAAAACAGATCGGCGAATTCATCGCCAGGCAGATGAATGGCAAAGGCAAGCTGGGTGTCATCACCGGTTATTTCGGTGCGACCCAGCACACGCAGCGCATGAATGGTGCGATTGACTACCTCAAGGCCGAATTTCCCGAAATAGAGATCGTCGGCCCGTTCGAGAACAAGGACAAGGCGGAAGCGGCCTATTCACTGACGCAGGATATGATGACGTCCAATCCGGATATTTCGATGATCTACGTCACCGCCGGCGGGCCTTTCGGCGCAGCCAAGGCGGTCAAGGATCTGGGACTTACGGGCAAGGTCGGCGTCATCGGCTTCGACCACACACCCGATAACATGCAGTATCTGAAGACGGGCGAAATGGTGGGTCTTCTCGACCAGGCGCCATATCAGCAGGCGCTCGATGCCAGCGTCATGCTCTACAATTATCTCGTCGCCGGGAAGACGCCTCCCGCCAAGGTCATTCCTGTTGTAGGCAAGCTGCTGACGCCCGCCGATGCAAAGTAATCTCGCTCTTCCAGCCGGCGGTTCCGTCGTCGGCCCCTTGCCGCGTGCGCCGCTTGTCCGCGCGCGCGGCATCGCCAAGAGTTTCGGCGGCAACCGCGTCCTTCATTCCGTGAACCTTGACCTTTATCCGGGAGAGGTAGTCGGACTTCTGGGCGAGAACGGTGCTGGTAAATCGACGCTCATGCACATTCTCTCCGGCGGATTGCAACCTGATGGAGGCAGGATCGAACTTGATGGAAGGCAGGTTCGCTTGTCCACCGTCGCGCAAGGCATTGCGGCAGGTATCAGTTTTGTCCATCAGGAACTGTCGGTGATCGGCGCGCTGAGCGTTGCCGAAAACCTGCATCTGGGCCGTATGCCGAAGTCTGCGTTCGGCTTTGTCGACAAACCGGCGATGCGGGGGGCGGCAAGAGCCATTCTTGCGCGCGTGGGTGCGGCGGAAATCGATCCGGTGCGAGAGGCTGGAACACTGCGCGCGGGCGAGCAGCAATTGGTCGAA
Organism: Mesorhizobium sp. RMAD-H1; assembly: GCF_014191375.1. GTDB lineage: Bacteria > Pseudomonadota > Alphaproteobacteria > Rhizobiales > Rhizobiaceae > Paramesorhizobium. The sequence continues at coordinate 270,287 of NZ_JACHWN010000006.1, read as the reverse complement.
ATCGCCAAGGCGGCGGCGCGTGAGCCGCGGCTCCTCATCCTCGACGAACCCACATCGTCGCTCACTCCACACGAAGTCGAGGGCTTCACGGCCTATGTCCGCGAAGCGCGCAACGCGGGCATGGCGATCGTTTTCATCACGCACCGTCTTGAAGAGGCGCTGGCGCTTTGCGACCGCATCGTGGTGCTTCGTAACGGATCGATCGTCAGCGAACGTTCGGCGCGGGAAACCAGTCGGGAGCAGATCGTCACCGACATGACGGGTAAACCCGCGATCTATGAGCACCGACCGCGAGAGATCGCGACGACCGAAACGGCTCTGAAGCTTGAGAATGTCGGCGATGGCCGACATCTCCATGAGATCAGCTTTGGCGTGCGCAAGGGAGAGATTTTTGGTCTGTTCGGCCTGGTGGGCGCGGGGCGGACCGAGCTTCTCGACCTCATCCATGGCGTCCGCCAATTAAAATCCGGCGAAATAGTGCTTTTTGGCGAGAAGCATGCTGCGCGCGATCCGAGCGCGTCGGTTCGTTCCGGCGTCGCAATTGTGCCGGAAGGCCGCAAAACGGCTGGGATCCTGCCCCTGCATTCGGTCAGAGACAACGCCTCGATCAGCAGTCTTCGGCGCTTCTCACGCAATCCGTTTACAAACAGCATGCGTGAAAGGCACCGCATGGAGGAATTCCGCAAATCGCTGCGCATCCGCATGGCGTCCGACGATCAGCGGATTTCAACTCTCTCGGGTGGCAATCAGCAGAAGGTCATCTTTGCCCGCGCATTCATGGCTGATCCGCGGCTTCTTCTTCTCGATGAGCCGACGCACGGTGTCGACGTTGGAGCGAAGGCCGATCTTTACGGCATCATAGCGCGGGAGGCGGAACGCGGGCTGACGGTCGTGATGGCTTCTTCCGAGGTTCCGGAAATCCTGGCGCTGTGCGACCGCGTGGCCATCCTTTCCAAGGGACGACTCGCCGGCGTACTCGACCGCAGCGAAATGACGGAGGATCGCATTCTGACCATGGCATTCACAGGGCATTAGAACCTTGCTGCAAGGGACCACCGGCTGGCCCCTTGCTGCGATTGCCATGGAGTTCTCTTGTCACCTGGCCGGAACAGCCGTCGGCCCGTTCCGGCCACAGATAGCCTTAGCTCCCGAAGACCAGCGGCCGGTCGCCATCGGCATCCTTGATGCGGGTCGGCAGTCCGATCCGGTTGAGGAGGTTCAGGAAGGGCCGGGGAGGAAGTTCCTCGACATTGGCCATTTTGCCCACATCCCATTCGCCTTGCGCGATCAGGATCGCGGCGGCCGCGGCAGGCACGCCAGCGGTGTAGGAGATGGCCTGGCTGCCGACTTCGTTATATGCCTCCTTGTGGTCGGCGACATTGTAGATGAAGACCTCGCGTTCCTTCCCTTCCTTGACGCCCTTCACAACGTCGCCGATGCAGGTCTTGCCTGTGTAATCGGGTGCGAGCGAGGATGGGTCCGGCAGCACGGCCTTCACCACCTTGAGCGGGACGACTTCTTGCCCCTCGGCAGTCTTGATCGGCTGCTCGGAGAGGAGGCCGAGATTCTTCAGCACGGTGAAGACGGTGATGTAGCGCTCGCCGAAGCCCATCCAGAAGCGCACATCCGGCACGCCGAGATTCTGCGAGAGCGAATGAATCTCGTCATGGCCCGTCATGTACGTGGTGCGCGTGCCGACGACCGGGAGGTCCCAATCCTTGCGGATTTCGAACATCTTGTTGGAAGTCCACTGGTTGTTCTGCCAGGACCAGACCTGGCCGGTGAACTCGCGGAAATTGATCTCCGGGTCGAAATTGGTGGCGAAATAGCGGCCATGGTCGCCGGCGTTCACGTCGACGATGTCGATGGAGTCGATACGGTCGAAATACTCGTCCTTGGCGAGCCGCGCATAGGCGTTGACAACGCCGGGATCGAAGCCCGCGCCGAGAATGGCCGTCACGCCCGCCTCTTCGCAGTCCGCGCGCCGCTTCCATTCATAGTTGGCGTACCAGGGCGGCGTTTCGCAGATCTTCAGCGGGTCTTCATGAATGGCCGTATCGATATAGGCTGCGCCCGTGGCAATGCAGGCGGACAGCACCGGCATGTTGACGAAGGCCGAGCCCACATTGATGACGATCTGCACGCCCGTCTTGCCGATCAGCGCCTTGGTCGCTTCCACATCCAGTGCGTCGAGCGCATGCGCCACGATCCTGCCTTCGGTCTTCAGGCTGTTCTTTTTGATCACGGAATCGACGATCGTCTGACACTTTTCAAGCGTGCGCGAAGCGATATGGATATCGCCCAACAGGTCGTTGTTCTGGGCGCATTTATGGGCAACCACATGGCCGACGCCACCGGCACCGATGATCAGGACGTTTTTCTTCATTTTAGGCTGGGGCCTCCTTCTTCTTCACAGCACCAGGAAGAGCCTCAGGACAGGCTCGACAGATAATCCTCAAACGAGAACGCACGGGCGACGCGCAGGCTGCCATCGAGCTCGCGCACGACGATCGATGGCATCTGCACACCATTGAACCAGTTTTTCTTGACCATGGTGTAACCGGCGGCATCCTCGATCGAGATGCGGTCGCCCGGCTTCAGCGCGTGGTCGAAGGTGAACTCGCCGAAAATATCGCCGGCGAGGCAGGACTTGCCGCAGATCATGTAGCGTTGGTCGCCGGTGACCGCGGTCATTCGGGCGCTCTCGCGATAGATCAGCAGGTCGAGCATGTGCGCCTCGACCGAGCTGTCGACGATGGCTATGTCCTTGCCGTTGAAAAGTGTGTCGAGCACGGTGACTTCCAGTGTGGTGCTCCTGGTGACGGCGGCTTCGCCGGGCTCGAGATAGACCTGCACGCCGTGGCGCTGCGAGAAAGCCCTGAGCCGGTCGCAGAATGCATCGACCGGGTAGCCATCGCCGGTGAAATGAATGCCGCCGCCGAGGCTGATCCAGTCGACCCTCGAGAACATCCCACCGAACTTCTCCTCGATCTGGTGAAGCATGCGGTCGAACAGGCCAAAATCGGCATTCTCGCAATTGTTGTGGATCATGAAGCCATTGACGCGGTCGAGGACGGCGGCGATCTTTTCGGGATCCCATTCGCCGAGGCGGCTGAAGGGCCGTGCGGGGTCGGCAAGGTCAAAGCTCGAAGAACTGATGCCGGGATTGAGCCGCAATCCCCGGCTCAATCCGCCAGCGCGATCGGCAAAGCGGCCAAGCTGGCTGATCGAGTTGAAGATGATCTTGTCGGCATTGGCCACCACCGCATCGATCTCATGGTCGGCATAGGCGACGCTGTAGGCATGGGTCTCGCCGCCGAACTTCTCACGGCCGAGCTTCACCTCGTAAAGCGAGGAGGACGTCGTGCCATCCATATAGTCGCGCATCAGGTCGAAGACCGACCATGTGGCAAAGCATTTGAGCGCCAGCAGCAGCTTCGCGCCGGATTGTTCGCGGACGCGCTTGATCGTTTGCAGATTGTGCAGGAGCCTGCTCTTGTCGATCAGGTAATAGGGGGTCTGGATCTTCTCCATGAAGGGATCCCGTGAAACAGCAGATAGTGGAGAGCCATGGTCGCCCCATGGCGGCGAATTCGGACTTGTCGTGGTCGGAAAGTGCGGACGGAGCCGTCAGGCTCTTGCGGGGCTCGTCAGATATCCCGCAGGGGAGATCAGCGTTTTGGCGCTGTTCCCCCGGCTTCTCTTTTCGGCGCGGAGAAGCTCGGCAATCGCGAAGGCGATAGCCGTGAAACCGATGCGCTCACTCGGGCGAACGGCATAAAGCACCTTTACGCACGCTTTGATCGCGCGCGTGGCGAAAGGTTCTTCCGTTTGGGTGGCGTCCAGTTCGACTGAGCCCATCCCCAATTGGAAGAGGGCGTCGTGTGACATAGCGTCCTCCCCAACCAGCAGATGATGCCTGCACCAGGCTGGCCGCCTTATAGCAGCCTCGCCGGGGAATGCAATGTGCAAGCTGAGATCGGCGGACGGCCGCCGTCATGGGAGGGGCGCGTCCCGGTCCGGAGAAGGGGTGCTCAGAGCAGATGTTTCGTGGCAGACCCGCACCGCATCAGGGCGCGGGTCTGCTACGACTGGTCAATTGGGCTTGACGGCGGGAGCGGCAGAGGGCTGCGTCGTCGTGCTCGACGTATTCGGCGAATTCTGGTTTTCCGTCAGCGAGCGCACGGTGATGGCATCGCCGGCTTTCATCAATGCCAGGTTCGCTTCGTAATATTTCTGGTTCGCGATCTGGGCCAGTGCGTCATCGACCGCCTTTTCCAGATCAGGAAGCTTTGCGTCGGTTTCGGTGACGAAGACATTGGCACTGGCGAGCTTCAGTTCCTCGACGGCTTTCTGCGTGTTGCCGTTGCCGAGATGCTGGTTGGCGTTATCGATGTGCTTGGCGTTTTCCGGTGTCACGGTGTAGTCGTCATCGACGCCGACCGCGAAATCGATCGGAACCTGGCCCGACTGGATAGCGGCGATCTCGTCCTGCGGGCCATCGGCCTGCTTGAGCTTCGTGGCCAGATCGGCGGTGCTGGCCTGTGCCTGATCGAGGTTTTTCTTGACGTCCGTCAGGATGGTCTTCGCGCGATCCGGCTCGCCCTGGAAAATGGCGAGTCTGGCAAGGGCGATCCCGCGGACTGCGGCATAGCCTTCATCGGAGACGACGTTGAGCTTCTTGATCGCTGCAATCTGGGCAGGGCTCATCTGCTGGGCCTGTGATGCGGCAGCGGTATTTGTTGCGGCGGTATTGGATTGGGTCTGTGCAAAGCCTGGAGCTGCGAAAGAAGAAATGATCGTTGCAGACAGGAGGCAGGCAGACAAAACGCGCAATTTCATGGGGTAACTCCTTTTGGACAAAAAGATAATGATCTATTCTGTCACAAAATTCAGGCTAGGAACTTTTGATTTGGATGCATAGTTAAACTTATGTAATAAAGTATCACGCGTTTATTCACGTATATTTCAAGAAAACGTTACTATCATTGATTTTGCTTTTTATGATCTGCGAAACTCCTCCGGCAAATGGCGATTCCACGAAAGCGGATTGCCCTAGGTCCGCCGCGTGATCCAGGCGCCCCAGAACAGGCTGGAGAAGAAACGTTGCGGCTTTTCGAAGCCAGCCTCCAAGAGTAGCGCCGCGACGGCCTCTTCGGATTCCGGCGGATCGGCACCTTGCAGGATCTTGCCGAGCTTCGCCCTGACCTCGTCGGCGGTTGCGCCATTCATCCGCCAGCGCTCGGCCCAGGCGGCCATCATCAGTGGCTGCGAGGCATAGGCATGGTGATTGCCCGCCAGTACGAACGGCGCCCCTCTTTTCAGGCGCAGCGCGATGTCATGCAGGATCGCCTGCTTGGCCTCCGGACCGGGGAGATGATGCAGCACGCCGATCAGCGTGGCCGCATCGTAAAGCCGGTCGGCGGCCAGATCGGCAATGGTGCCCAGGATCGCCTGCGTGCGCTCCGCCAGTCCGGCGGCTGTGACGCGCGACATGGCGAGGTCGAGCATGGGTTGTGAGGGATCGACGGCGACGAATGTCCAGCTCGGCTCGAGTCCACCGGCCGCGACGATTTCATTTCCCGTGCCGCCGGCGCCGGCCACGAGGATCGTCGCGGTCGAACCAGCGCCGAGCGATGCAGCAAGCATGCATGCGGCCAGATCATGGCACGCGTCATATCCGGCCAGCGCAATCCGGCTCTGTCTTTCATATTCGGCGGCGCGGGAGGGATCGAACTTTGCGGCGGCGTCGGCGGTCATGCGGGTCCATTCCAATGTCTGTGGCAGGGAGCCTCTATAATTCAGGCTGAAGCTGGCATAAAACGGATCATCTTTTCCGGAAAAAACATGATCGAAATGCTATTGTCGCGGCAAAAACATGATCGGCTGACCGCCTTTCTTCAAGCCTTTGGTCTGCGCGCCTCGGTCCTCAGGGATGAGGCGGACGCGGCAACGGCCAATCTTTTTGTGGTCAGTGAGGAGGATGGTCCGGAGCTGACCCATATCGTCTTCCGCGTTCTGGGCGGCTCGCCCTTGGACGGAGATAATGTGCTGGCCGCAGCGAAGATCGATTTCGGCGGGGGCGCCAATCCGCTGGTCGGGGCGCTGCCCGAAGAACTGGTCTTCCCGCTCGACCAGCAAGCGCAGATGCGGGGCCTGGCGGAGCTCTTCGTCGCCGAGGCCGAAGAAAGCCGGTGCGGCGGGGAAACGGTTCAGGACCGGATTTGCGAGATTATCGTCGTCATGGCGATCCGCCGCGCGATCGACATGGGGACAGTCGATGCCGGGCTTCTGGCCGGGCTGGCCCATCCCGTGCTCCACCCCTGCCTGGTCGCCATGCATGACGATCCCACCCGGGACTGGCGAACCGGGACGCTGGCGCGTATCGCCGGCATGTCCCGCAGCCATTTCATCGCCCAATTCACGAAAGTCGTCGGCGTTACGCCCGCCGCCTATCTCACTGCGTGGCGGCTGGCATTGGGGCATGCCGAAATTGCCGCCGGACATAGTGTGAAGGCGGCGGCAGGTCGTGTCGGCTTCGGTAGTGCCGCCGCATTCTCGCGGGCCTTTTCACGCAAATACGGGTACCCACCCGCCGCGATAAGGAAAACCGGGTCGCCGCAGGGCTCATGAGCTCTGCGGCGGCTTCAGCCGCCGCGGGATAGCCGGATTACCAGGCATCCGGTTCGCGCACCAGATGCACGATATTCGCCGGGCTGGTGATCCAGCCGCCTTTGAACCCCTCCGGCAGTTTTTCGACCGCGTCACAGCGGAACACGCCGGCCTGGTCAAGGTGATCAGCCGCCGCATCGAAATCGCTGGTGAAAAACTCCAGCCAGACTTCCGCCTGGCTCATTGCGGGAGCTTCGTCGATCCATAGCTTGTTGGGGCCGAATTCGAAGCCGATGGCCGGGGCCTTGGCCGTTATCGGTTCCAGGCCGATGACATCACGGTAGAAGGCGATGGTCGCCTCATATTGATGCGGCGGTACCTTGATCGCGATATCGATGCCGCCATAAATTTTCGCGGTCATTTTCTTTCCTCCTCCGCTTCAATGGATTTCCGTCTTGGGTTCGCAGCCGGGCTCTCCCGTCAGCTCATTCTTGTAGTAGCCCTCGCGCAAATTGATGCCGTGCTCGAGGAAAGCCTTCATGCAGCACAGCATCTGTGTCCAGCCCTCGCAATTGAGATAGGAGGCCCGATGGCCCTGGGCGTCCTCACGCCATCCCGTTTCGGCGATGGTGACCAGTGTTGCACCGTCATCGAGCGCTTCGAAATTCATCTCGATCCGCGTCTTGTAGGCGGCCTCGCCATCGACCGTGCTCGGCCCGTCCCAACGCAGGACCACACGCTTATCCACCAGCACTTCGTCCACCTCGACGGGAACGTCGCCCCACCAGACCACCGTCGTTCCGGCGACGAGCGGCGCGCTTGCACCTTTTATGGTGGTGAAATAGCCGCTGAGCTTTGCAGGGTTGACGACAGCATCGAAGACCTCTGCAACCGGTTTTGCTATGCGCGCTGAAACTCTGAATTCCGGCTTCATGGACTACCTCCCTCTTGCATGTGGGAAGAATATGTTATAAAATTATAACATGTCAAGCGAGGCCAAAGAAGATAGAATTTTCAAGGCATTGGCCCATCCGCGCCGGCGTGCCTTGCTCGATCGGCTCAAGGATGAGCCGCGCACGACCGGTATGCTGTGCGATGCGTTTGGGGATATGGACCGCTGCACGGTCATGCAGCATCTCAAGGTGCTCGAAGAGGCCGACCTGATCATCGTCAGGCGCGAGGGGCGTGAGCGGTGGAACCATCTCAATTCACTGCCGATCAAGCAGATCCACGATCGCTGGATCAGTGAGTATGCCACCCATGCGATGTCTGTTCTCGACCGCATGAAATCCGATCTGGAGGATTAGTTTCAGGCGCTCCCGTGACATGCCGATCGGACCGCGCCGGCGTTGGTGCCGGTGCGGTCCGGTCATGCTGAACTATACCTGCGAAGCGATCCGCCCGATGTCGGCCAGAACGGCGGCGCGCTTCTTCTCGGGGACCGAGGGGATCTCGCAATAGGCGGTGACGATGACGGCGCCGCGATCGGGCGACCAGGCGACGGCGACATCGTTGCTGTTGCCGTGTTTGTCGCCATTGCCTCCGGTCTTGTCGCCGATCATCCAGCCATCGGGAAAGCCGGCGCGCAATTTTTCGTCGCCCGTCTTGTTCATGACCATCCAGGCGGCAAGCTGGGCGCGGGAGGAGCGGGACAGCACGTCGCCGAACAGGAGCTTGCGCAGCGTCTCCAGCATGGCTGTGGGCGTCGTGGTGTCGCGCAGGTCGCCGGGCTTTTCATGGACATTCAATTCGGTTTCGAAACGGTCGAGCCGCGTGATCTCGTCGCCGAGGGAGCGCAGGAACGCGGTCAGCCCGGCCGGTCCGCCGAAGCTCTTGAGCAGCAGATTGGCGGCGGCGTTGTCGCTCAGGGTCACCGTCGCCTGACAGAGCTCCGCCACCGACATGCCGGTGCCTCCGACATGTTTTTCGGTGATGGGGGACCAGTTTACGAGATCATTCTTCGTATAGACGATCCGCCGGTCGAGTTGCTCCTCGCCCTTGTCGACGCGGGCAAGGATATGGCCGGCCGTCAATGCCTTGAAGGTGCTGCACAAGAGGAAGCGTTCGTCAGCGCGATGTGTGAGCCGCCGGCCGGTGGCCAGATTGATGATGGCGACGCCGATGCGGCCGCCATGTCTGTCTTCAAGCTTGGCAAGTTCGCTCTCCAGCTTGCCGCCGCTCCGCGCCGGTGCAGCGGCTGTCAGCGTTGCAAGTGCGGGAATCGCGAGCAGGCTGCCGGCAAGTGCCTGCCGGCGTGAAATCGATATCGTCATTTGGTTTTTCCGTCCTTGGGTAAGTGGCGTGTCGATGCCGGGGAATTGATCGGCCGTCAGACGCGGCGGACTATGCGCGAGGCGCTTGCCCTGGACAAACGACGATTTCTTCGCTCTGCTATGAGAAAAATTTGGGCTTTTCGGATATGGATGTATCGCAACTTCCCCTCAACGCCCTGCGCGCTTTCGAGGCTTCGGCGCGGCATGGCAGCTTCACGCGCGCCGGACTGGAACTCCGGGTGACGCAGACAGCCGTGAGCCATCAGGTGAAGGTGCTGGAGGAGACATTGGGCGTGGCCCTTTTCACGCGTCTTCCGCGTGGGCTCGCGCTGACCGATGAGGGCCATGCCTTGCTGCCTGTCCTGACCGATGCTTTCCGCCGGATGAGCGCGACGCTCAGCCAGTTCGAGGAGGGCAATTTCCGCGAAGTGCTGACCGTCGGCGTGGTGGGGACCTTCGCCATCGGCTGGCTGCTGCCGCGGCTGAAGCGCTTCAAGGACGCGCACCCTCATGTGGATTTCCGTCTCAAGACGAACAATAATCGCTCCGACATCCTCCTCGACGGCCTCGATTTCTTCATCCGCTTCGGCGACGGCGCGTGGCATGGAACGGATGCGATCCATCTGATGGATGCGCCGCTTTCCCCGGTCTGTGCACCCGCGCTTGCCGAGCGGCTTCATGAGCCGAAGGATCTGGCGGGCGAGGAGCTGTTGCGGTCCTACCGCATGGACGAATGGGCGATCTGGTTCCGGGCCGCCGGTATTCAGCCGCCGAGCCTGCGCGGCTGGATGTTCGATTCCTCCCTGACGCTGGTCGACGCCGCGATCCAGGGGGTGGGTGTGGCCCTCGTACCCGTCGCCATGTTCAACCACCCGATCGTGGAAGGGCGGATCGTCCAGCCATTCGCAATAACGGCGCTGACGGGCGGCTATTGGCTGACACGTCTGAAATCCCGCGGCGAGACCCCGGCCATGAAGGCATTCCGGCAGTGGCTCCTGGGGGAAATCGAGGTGGGTTAGCCAATCGCCTCAATGCCGCAGTTCGAAGCTTTTGAACAGGCTGATGGCCTTGCGGTCGATCACGGCGCCCAGTCCCGGCATGGTGTTGACGCGCAGCCGACCGCCATTGATCTCCCGCTCGGGCGGATTTTCGAGCACCTGCACATAGGTGTCGGCATCGCTGAAATAGGGATAGATCTCCAGGTTCATCGCGTTCGGTATGCCCGCACAAAGCGACAGCGAGGCGGCCGTGCATAGCGAACTGGCGCAATTATGCGGGGAAACGCGTGCATTGTAGGTTTCGACCATTCCGGCGATCTGCATCGCTTCCAGCATGCCGCCGCAATTGGCGATGTCGGGCATGACGATGGAGACGGCGCCGGTGTCGAGCAGGTTGCGGAAACCCGCCCGGCCATAGACGCGCTCGCCCACGGCGATCGGGATGCCGGTGCGGGATGCGACGCGCGCGAGGCCCGCCAGGTTGAACGGATCGACTGGCTCCTCGATCCAGGTGATGTCGAGATTTCGGCAGACATCGAGGAGGCGCACCAATTGGTCGTCGCAAACACCGCCCGAGAGGTCGAGCATCAGCTCAACCTCCGGCCCGACTTCCGAGCGCAGCGCCCTGACCCGCTCGACGGCGCGGCGGAAGCGGCGGTCGTCGACCATGCGGGCTGAAACATGGCGGAAGGTGCCGTCCGCCAGCTCATGGGCGAAAGGATAGCATTTGAGGCTTCTGTAGCCGTCGGCGAGCGGCCGGGCGGCCGCCTTTGCCCAGTTGACCACGTCGTCATGCTCGTGGTTCCAGCCATTGGCATAGACCTTGATGTCATTGCGCATGGCGCCGCCAAGCAATGTGTGTACCGGCACGCCGAGCGCCTTTCCCTTGAGGTCCCAGAGCGCCAGCTCGATGGCGCTGATGGCGGCGAAGGAAATGGCCCCGCCGCCTTTCGCCCAGAAGGAATGATCGTAGAGATCCTGCCATATATGGCGGATTTCCGAGGGATCGCGTCCGGCCAGGTGCGGCGCCATGTCCCGCAGCATTCCGGCTGCGGCCGATGCGCCGTAGCCATAGGCGACCCCCGCCTCCCCGAAGCCGGAGACGCCTTCATCGGTTTCGATCTCGACGAGAACCGGGCGAAGGCCGCCGCCTTCGATCTGGTAGATGCTGACATTGCTGATCTTCATGAAAACGCCTTCGCGCTCGGGGGAGGGGAGAAGAAATTACTTGTACGCGGTCACGACGATTTCGATCAGCGTGTCTCCGCCGAGATCGGCGACGCCGACGGTCGCACGCGTCGGGAAGCTCTCCTGCGGGAGCCATTCCTTCCAGACCGCGTCCATCTGCGGCTTCAGGTTCATGTCCGTGATGAAGATCGTTGCCGACAGAAGCTTCGTCTTGTCGGAGCCGGCTTCCGCCAGATAGCGGTCGACCTTGGCGAGGATTTCGCGGGTCTGGCCGGCCATGTCGAGGCTTTCGTCGTCGCAGGTGGTGCCGCCGACGAAGATGAGGCCGTTATGCTCGACGACGCGATGCATGATCGGGGTCGCGATGTAACGATTGGTCATGGGATATTTCCTTTCTTTTTTCGGGAAGATTCGGTTTCGTCCCGCCCGGTGACGGCGAGGATTGCGTCTTTCGTCTGCGGCAGGGCCGCCAGCTCGGCGAGGCGCAGCGGCTTCACGGGGGCGCGGAGGCGATAGGTGCCGATCTCGGCGGGGCTGACATCGCGTTCCGCCGCCATGATTTCCGTGATCGTGGAGGCGCACATACGGCCCTGGCAGGGCCCCATGCCGCAGCGCAGGAAGGTCTTGAGCTGGTTCGGTCCGGGCGGGCCGAGCGCGATCACCTCGCGCAGCGTCCCCGCGCGCACCTCCTCACAGCGGCAAACGATGGTCTCGGGATCCGGGGGAGCGCGGAACTGCGCCGCGGGGAAGTAGAGCGTGTCGAGGAACGCCCGGCCTCGCAGATAGGTCTGCCGCTCGCGTTCAAGCTTCTGCAGCCGTTTGACCGTTTCCGCTGAAGGTGCGAGGCCGAGATCCGCGATGGCGGCGAGCGCGCTGATGCGTCCGCTGACAGCCGCATGTTGCGCGCCGCCGATACCGGCGCCATCGCCGGCGACGAAGACGCCGCGCATGGAGGTCCGACCCTGCCGGTCGGTTCGAGGCTCGAAAGCGCGTTGGCGCTCGTTCCAATCGATGGCGCATCCCGCCGCGCTGGCCAGGTTGATGCTCGGGATCACGCCCTGGTGCAGCAACACGCAGTCGGCGGCGATCGTCTCAACGCCTTTGCCGGTTTGGAAGGTCACCGCCTCGGCCTTCCACCCGCCCTTTATGGCAAGCGCCGTCACGCTGGAGATCACCCGCATCCGCCGGCGCACCTGGAAAAGCAGCGAGAGGCCCTTTGCGGCATAAGGCGAGCGCAGGAAATCCGGCAGATGGCGCAGCGCGGCGAACCGCTGTCTCCTGTCTGACGTGTCGAGCAGGGCGGTGACATCGGCGCCGGCTTCGAGAAGCTGAGCCGCGAGGAGGTAAAGCAGCGGGCCGCAGCCGGCGAGGACGGTTTTTCCCCGGGGAATGCCGGAGATGGATTTCAGGGCGATCTGGGCGGCGCCCGCGCTCATGACGCCCGGAAGCGTCCAGCCAGGAACCGGCATCGGCCGCTCCATCGCACCGGTCGCGATGATCACCGCGCCCGCCCGGATCATCCGCGCCACGCCGCCAAGACTGACGCCAAGCGTCGCATCACCCGGATGGTCATCTGGCGCAGCAGGATCGAGACTCCAGACCGTCGTTGCGGGAGCGTAGTGGGTTGCGGATTGGAGGAACGCATCGGCGATGGCGCGCCCCTTCCAGTAATCCTCCCCGAGAAAGCCCTGATCTTCCCGTTTGTTCTTCGTGATGGCGCGGTAGATCTGGCCGCCGGGTGCGATGTTCTCATCGATGACCACGATGGAAAATCCCGCCGCGGCCGCCTCGATAGCCGCCGACAGGCCCGCGGGACCGGCGCCGACAATGGCGAGGTCATAGCGCGGGGCAAACTGCGCTGCTTGCGTGATGGTGCGCGCCGTCACTGGCTTCCGCCTTTCACGATCGTGCGGGCGCCCTGTTGGCTTGTCACCACCATCCCCTCGTGCACCTCGACAAGGCAGCTCTGGCGGTTCTGGATACCGTCGATCGTCACCAGGCATTCGAAGCACACACCCATCAGGCAATAGGGGGCACGCGGTTCGCCGCCTACCACGCTCTCGCGGAAGGTCTCGATGCCGGCGGCAAGAAGAGCGGCGGCAAGCGTGTCACCGCGTGCCGCTTCCACGGCCATGCCGTCGAAGGTGAAGCTCACCCGGTCGGTGGTTTGGCGCATTCGCTCAAGCATGAAACCTCCGCGAGTCAAACGGCGTCAGGTCCGCTCCGAGCGCGCCGGCGGCGATCTGCGGGGCGACCACCAGGGCGTGATTGGCGGCAAGCGTGACGCCGGAATGGCAAACGGCGATGAAGGCGCCGGGATGGAAGGCGGACTGCTCGTAGATCGGCAGGCCATCTTTCGTCTTGACGCGGAATCCGGTCCAGCTGCGTACGACATTGACCTCGGCGAGCGCTGGAAAAACGCGAATGGCGCGGCTGGCGAGCACGGCGCTGATATCCTGATTGGTGGCGATAGCCGTGCTCTGCGTTTCCTCGCTGTCGCCGATCATCACGCCGCCTTCATCCGCCTGGCGGATCGTGGCTGCGGCATAATCGAAGAAGGGCGCGCATTTCTCGGTGACGAGTACCTGCCCCTTGCTGCGCTTCAGCGGCGCGGAAAGCCCGACCATTGGCGCTAAGCGTTCATTGTCGATGCCGGCGGCAAGCACGATGCGCTGGGCGAAGGCCTCGCCCCAATGCCCGACGAGGCGAAAGCCGTCGGACCGCGGCTCGATCCGCTCGACCCCGTGGCGGGCGCGATAATCGATGCCCCGGTGCTTCATGCCCGCATGGAGCGCCCGGAAAAGACGCAGCGAATTCACGTGACCGTCCGCCGGCGAATAGATCGAGCCGACGACATCGGGCCCGACAGCGGGGAGACGGTCGCGCGTTTGCGCGGCGCTCAGGACTTCATAAGGCGCGGCAGCACCGCCCGTCTGCTGCGCGATCGTCTCCATCTCGGCGCGCCATGTATCGAACTCTTCCTGGCATAAGGCGAAGGTGAAGGCGCCGCGCTGGCTCAGCCCGACGTCTATTCCGGTATCGGCTGCAAGCGTTGCGGCGAATGCAGGCCACCTTGCGGCGGACGCCTTGGACCAGAGGGCATAATGAGGGGCGTTGAGCCCCTTCCCCTGCACCCAGACGAGCGCAAAATTGGCGCGCGATGCCCTAAGATCCAAGTCCTCGCCGTCCAGCACCATCGTCTCGATGCCGCAACGGGCGAGCCCCCAGGCCAAGGCTGCGCCGACAAGGCCGCCGCCGATGACGGCCATTTCGCATTCGTCAGGAAATGCCATGGAAATTCCGATATTCCTCAAAAAGTGGTGCGGTCGATTCGACCGCACCACGACGGGATCAGCCACGCGGGCTGACGTCGACCTTGAACCATTTCATCGAGAGTTCCTTGACGGTGCCGTCGGCGATGGCGCTCTTGATGGCCTCGTCGAACTGGGCCTTCAGCGCCGTGTCTTCCTTGCGCAGGCCTACGGCGATCACCCCGAAGACGCCGCCGGAGAAGAGCGGCCCGGCCATCTTGATGCCCTTCATGTCGGGCTTTTCCAGCGATGCGGCGAGGACGGTCGCATTGGCGAGCACCGCATCGAGGCGGCCGCTCACGAGATCGAAATTGTGCTCTTCGGTCGATTTATATTCGCGGATCTCGGCATCGTCCTTGAAATAGGTTTCCATGAAGGTCGACGCGGTGGTCGATCCCTGCACGCCGACCGTCTTGCCCTTGAGCAGGACGGCGATCTCGTCGATGCGCTTCTTCGCCTCGTCCATCTGGCTGTCGAGCGAATAGGTTTCGCCGGTATCGGGCATGTCGGCGAGCGGACCATCGGCAGGCACCGCAAATCCGTTGATGCCTGCGGCGTAGGGCGTCGAGAAGGCGATGACTTCCTCACGCTTCGGCGTCACGCTCATGCCGGCCATGATGGCGTCGTATTTCCTGGCGGTCAGTGCGGGGATGATGCCGTCCCAGTTCTGGGCGACGATATCGCACTTCACCTTCATGCGCTCGCAAAGCACTTTGGCAAGATCGATCTCGAAGCCTTCGAGCGTGCCGTTCGGGCCCGAGAAGTTCCACGGGGCATAGGCGCCTTCGGTGGCGATCGTGATGGTCTTCTCTTCGGCGGCCGCCGTGCTGGCCGTGGCAAGCAGGAGGGCCGCGGCAAGGATCGATTTCATTTTCATCTGTTCACCTCATATGGCCTTATCGTTGGTTTCAGGGTCTGCTCATGCGCCGCAGTCGGCCTTGCCGTCAGCGGTATCCTGCTTCTTCCCGCGAGATGAACTGCCGGAAGCGTTCCGATCGCGGGTTCGAGAAAACGTCGGAGGGCGGACCGTCCTCCTCGATGATGCCCTTGTCGATGAAGACGATGCGGCTCGACACGTCGCGGGCGAAGGCCATCTCATGGGTGACGATCAGCATCGTGCGGCCTTCGGCGGCGAGATCGCGCATCACCTTCAGCACCTCGCCCACCAGTTCCGGATCGAGCGCCGAGGTGGGCTCGTCGAACAGCATCACGCTCGGTCGCATGGCCAGCGCCCGTGCGATCGCCGCGCGTTGCTGCTGGCCGCCGGAGAGATGGGCGGGATAGGCGTGCCGCTTGTCGGTGATCCCGACCCGCTCGAGAAGAGCCTCGGCTTCGGCAAGGCATTCCCTCCGGTCGCGCTTCTGGACATGGATCGGCGCTTCGATCAGGTTTTCGAGGATCGTCAGGTGGGACCACAGATTGAAGGTCTGGAACACCATGGCCGCTTTCACGCGCAGCCGGTTGACCTGGGCCGCATCCAGCGGACGCGGTGCCTGTCCTGGCGCCTGATGGAGCTTCACCGTCTCGCCGTGGATCGCGACCGAGCCCGCATTGGGGATCTCGAGCATGTTGATGCAGCGAAGAAGCGTGGATTTCCCCGAGCCTGATGATCCCAGGATCGAGATCACGTCGCCTTCCCGCGCGGCCAGCGAGATGCCGTGCAGCACTTCCAGCTGGCCATAGCTCTTGCGGATGCCGGAAAGTTCTACCGCAGGCACCTTGGCTTGTTCAGGCATGAATTTCCTCCCGCTTGTCGGCATCGGTGGCGGTCGCGGGCAGGTTTCGCCGCTCCGGCGACGTGATTGTTTCCAGACCGGCGAAGAGCCGGGCGATGATGAAATTGATGGCGAGATAGATGGCACCGGCGCAGACGAACACCTCCACCGGCCGATAGCTCCCCGAGATGAGCTTGGCCGCGATTCCTGTGATCTCCATCAAGGTGATGGTCGAGGCCAGTGCCGTCGATTTGACCATCAGGATGATCTCATTGCTGTAGGCGGGCAGCATCTGCCGGAGCGCCAGGGGCATGATGATGCGGCGGAAGAGCAGGGGGCCGGACATGCCGCAGGCACGGGCGGCTTCCACCTGGCCAGCCGGCACGGAGAGAAGGCCGCCGCGGATGATCTCGGCGCTGTAGGCGGCGGTATTGAGCGCCAGCGCGATGATGGCGCACCAATAGGCCTCGCGCAGGAAGGGCCAGAGGAAGCTGTAGCGGAGGGCGGGAAACTGGCTGAGGCCGTAATAGACGGTGTAGATCTGTACCAGCAGCGGCGTTCCGCGGAAGACGAAGATGTAGAACTGCGCCGGACGGTCGAGCCACCATCTGTCCGAAACGCGCATCAGGGCAAGGCCGAAGGCCAGGATCCCGCCCGCGACGATCGACAGGAGGGCAAGCTGGAATGCGAGCGGAACGCCCTTGAGCAGCGTCATGAAGGTTTCTGCGAGGAAGGCGGGATCGAAGGGCATCAGACGGGCCTCCTGATGCCGCGCATCGCGCGCTCTTCGGCAAGGCGGAAGCCCCGGCCGGAGACGAAGGTGATCAGCAGATAGAGAGCGGCTGCCGTCAGATAGAAGCTGAAGGGCTGGCGTGTGGAACCGGCGCCGATCTGCGCCTGACGCATGAGTTCGACGAGCCCGATGACCGATATAAGGGCGGATTCCTTGAGGACGAGCTGCCAGACATTGCCGACACCGGGAATGGCGAAACGGGCCGCCTGCGGCAGGATGATGCGGCGGAACATGAGAAAGGACGGCATGCCATAGGCGCGGGCTGCCTCGATCTCGCCCTTGGTGAGCGCCAGCACCGCGCCGCGAAAGACCTGCGTCTGATAGGCGCCGGAAACAACCCCGATCGCGAGGGCTCCGGTGAGAAATGCCGGCGCCCCGACGAAGCCCTGCGCACCGAAGAGCGCGGCGACGGCGGAGATGACGGAGCTCGAGCCGAAATAGAAGAGATAGATGACGAGCAGATCCGGTATGCCACGCAGAACCGTCGTATAGGTTTCCGCCACCGCGCGCAGCGCCCGGAAGCGCGACAGGGCGGCAGCAGCACCAAGGCAGCCCAGAACAGCGCCGGTGAGGAAGCCGCATACCGCGACCGCAACCGTCATCCCGGTTGCCGCGAGCATGTCATATCCCCACCCATCAGGCCCGAAGCCCATGAGCTGCAGATAATTCACCAGATAGGCCTTTCAGTTCCCTGCGCGTGTTTGCACGCGTCGTCTCTCTGGCACTTATGGCTGCGCCAGCTTGGATTTCATCATTCCGGGAAGATGGCCGGCAGCCAGATGGCCTGTCCGGCAAGAGCAGTCCCTTCGATTGACTTTATTGATTTGCATGGGACAAAGCATTCGGTCAAATTCGAAAATCGGATATGAGAATAAGCAAATGTTATGGAGGGGGACGGGTGAACCTCAGGCAGGTGGAAGCGTTTCGCGCGGTGATGCTGACAGGCCGGATGACGGCGGCAGCCGAATTGATGTCGAAAACGCAGCCGGCGGTAAGCCGGCTGATCCAGGATTTCGAATATGCGACGCGGTTGAGGCTGTTCGAGCGGCGGGGCAACCAGATCACGCCGACACAGGAGGCTGTGACGCTCTGGAAGGAAGTCGATCGCGCCTATGTCGGGCTGAACCGCATTGCCGCCGTGGCGGAGGAAATCGCGCGGCAGGCGGCCGGTACCCTGCGCATCGCCGCCATGCCGGCGCTCGGCAACGGTATTCTGCCGCGGTTCCTCGCGCGCTTCCTGCGCGACAAGCCGAACCTGCATGCCTCGCTCAGCGGCCTTCCCTCCTCGATGGTGGTGGAGGCGGTTGCCGCCGGCCAGGCGGATATAGGCTATGCGGACGGGCCTCTGGACCGGCCCGGCTTCACCATCGAGACGCATTCGCTCGCCGCTGTGGTCGCCATTCCCGAAGGCCATTCGCTCTGCGCGAAGGAGGTAATCCATCCGGCCGATCTCAACGGCCAGCGCATGATCAGTCTTGAGCCGGGCACGATCTTCGCCATGCGCGTGGAGGTGGCGCTCGCCGGTGTTTCGCGGCTTTCAACACTGGAGACGCGCCTTTCCCACACGGCGCTGACGCTGGTCAGCGAGGGTGCGGGGATCGCCATCATCGATCCGACATCCGCGGTCGAATTCGTCGGACGCGGCGTCGTGCTCCGGCCTTTCGGCATCTTCATCGATGCCGGCTTCCTGGTTATCCGGCCTTCGAACCAGAGCCGCTCGGACATCATCGACCGATTTTCCCGGGAGTTCTCCGCGTTTCATGATCAGATAGTTAGCCGGCAAACCGGGTAGCTGCGCTGCTCGCCGACACGCATTGTCAATCCGGATGGCAGTGCGCGCGTGTCTCCTTCAGGCTGGGCGGAATGCCGGGCACAGTTCCGGGTCGGTTTCGATCCGGCCGGCCCCGATCAGGTCCAGGCAATAGGGGATGGCAGGGAAGACCGCGTTCAGGCAGACACTGATCGAGGCGGGCTTGCCCGGCAGGTTGACGATCAGCGTGCGTCCGCGCGTGCCGGCCATCTGCCGTGACAGGATGGCGGTCGGCACGGATTCCAGGCTGATGCGGCGCATGAGTTCGCCGAAGCCCGGCAACTCCCGCTCGATAACCAGCCGCATAGCCTCCGGCGTCAGGTCGCGCGGTGCCGGGCCCGTGCCGCCGGTCGTCAGAACCAGATCGGCATGGTCCTCGTCGCAAAGCGTGACGAGAGCATCTTGCACCGGCTCGATGCCGTCGGGCACGATGCGCCGCAGCGGTTCCCATCGGGATGTGATGGTGCGCTTGAGCCATGCCTCGATGGCGCCGCCGCTCAAATCCTCATATTCGCCGCGGCTCGCACGGTCGGAAATGGTGAGTATGCCGATGCGCACCATGATCTGTTCAACTCGCGCTCATATCGAAGATGCGGGCCGGCATGCGGCCAAGCCCGGTAACCGCGCAACACCAGGCGAGCACTGCGTTCGCGTCGACCGGCAGCCAGACCGCCATGCCGCCATGAAAATCGTCCCATGCGGCGGCATATTCGCTGCGAACCGCGGTCAGCACGGGCACGCCGGCCAGCATGGCCCGCTCGATGATGGCGCGCAGGCCCGCGCCTTCGGACTCCGACTTGCCGAAGCGGTTGAGGATGAGCAGGTCGACGCCAGCCTCGACGGTATCTTCCAGCCGGCGCGCGGCCTCGGCGAGCGCGCCGGGGTCGAGACGGCAGCCGCGGGCATGGCGTCCGCGATCCCGTGAAATCTGGATGAGCGTGCCGTCGGAAAGATCGCGCAGCCGCGTGGCAGGCCGCGCGGCTCCAGAGTCCTGATGCTCTTCCTGCACAATGCCGCCGATGCGCAGGCCGCAAGGACGCAGGGCGGCCGCGATTTCGGCCAGGATCGGATCAACGGATTCACCGGCATCCGCGCGGACGGCTGCTATCGCTGGCATATCGGAACGGGCAATCGGTTCATCGAACATCGCGTCCTCACTGCACGAGCGGCGTCCGGGCTGCGTCGAAATCGACGCCGGTGATCATCGCCTTTCCCGCCAGCAGAGAGATATACTGCGCCGCCGCGCGGCGCCAGACCGACTCGGCGAGAAAGGCGGCGATCCGCTCGTGCACGGCTTCGAAGGGGAGGGGACTGCCCTCGATGCGGCGGTCGAGCCGGATGATATGGATGCCGTAGCGCGTCTCGACCGGCTCGGTCGCGATTTCACCCGGCTTCAGCCCGTCGAGCGACTTGGCGAACTCCGGCGAGACCTGAGCGCGTGTGAACTGGCCGAGATGGCCGCCATTTCCCGACGACGAACAGGCCGAGAAGTCGCGGGCGAGATCAGCGAAACGTTCGGGATGCGCGGACAGCACCTCCAGCGCCGCCCGCGCGGAGCGAAGCGCTTTCCCGAAAGCGGCTTCGTCCTGCCGGTCGGCGGAAAAGAGGATATGCGCCGCCTCGAAGAGATCAGGGCTTTTGAAACGGTTGCGGTTCTTCTCGAAATAACGCCGGCACGAAGCTTCATCCGCCTGCGGAACGGTGAGTTCCCGGTCGAGCAGGGCGCGAATGAGCGCTTCTTCCTCCGTTTCGCTCCGTCCATCTCTCTCTTCCGGCGTCGGCACCACATTGAGCCGCCGGGCTTCCCGCAGCAGAAGCTCCCGAACCGCCAGCGCGCGGGCCGCCTCCGCCCGCGCGATTGCCGGATCGTCCGCTGGATGGTTCTGCATCTCGCGGGCGATCGCCTCCTGCGCGATGGTGACGCCATTCACCGTCACCACCGGTGGGCTGGCCAAGGGCTCTACGGTAAGCGGAAGATGCGTCCGCTTAACTGTTGCGACATGGGCGCGGTGATCTATGCGGATCGACGCCATCATGCCTGCTCCGCCGGAGACCGTTTCGTGCGTACGATCTGGTAGCCGCGCCGCACGAGATACCAGACCGGGGCGCTCCAGATGTGGACGAGGCGGGTGAAGGGGAAGATCAGGAAGATCGTCAGCCCCAGGAAGATATGAGCCCGGAAGATGGGGTTCACATCGGCGATATAGTTCGCCGCGTGCGGCTGGAAGGTGACGATGCCTTGCGCCCAGTTCATGAACTTCACCATTTCCTCGCCGCCGAGGTGATGCGCGGAGACGAAGATGGTGGAAAGGCCGAGGATGAGCTGGACATAGAGGATGACGAGCACAGCAATGTCGCTCGGGTTCGACGTCTTGCGGATGCGCGGGTCGATCAGCCGGCGATGGAGCAGCATGGTGAGCCCGATGAAGCAGGCGACGCCCGCGATGCCGCCCGCGACCATGGCGAGCAATTGCTTCGCCCCGTGCGGCACGCCGAGGAAATCCCAGACCCAGATCGGCGTGAGCAGGCCGCCCATATGGCCGATGAGGATGACGAGGATGCCGACATGGAACAGGTTCGAGCCCCAGACTAACTGCCGCCGCCGCAGAAGCTGGCTGGAATAGCTCTTCCAGGAATATTGTTCGCGGTCGAAGCGGATGAGGCTGCCGGCAAGGAACACCGTCAGGCACAGATAGGGATAAAGGCCGAAGACGAGATTGTTTGTGTAAGCCAACATTTGCTGTCTCCTGAGCTTCAGGCCGTGGCGCTTGGCACGCGATGGGCGGCACGCAGGCGGATTTTCAGCCGGTCGCTCGAACAGCCGTCGAGCGCTTCGCCGGGGCCGAAAGTGACGGCTGCCTCTTCCCACGCGGCGTCGAGGCTTGCCAGATCGTCCGGCTCGATGCCGTCGTCATCCATGATTGCTACATCTTGCGCGCCTTTCCCTGCCAGAGCCGCTATGGCGGCAAAAGGGGCCGCATAGGGCGTTTCGCGCTTGACGAGCCGTTCATGAAGCGTCGCCACGATATGCGCCGCGTCACGCAAATGCGCGCGGGCCTCTTCCAGCGGCAGGATGGAAAGAAATTCGAGGAAGAGCGGCAAATAATCGGGCAATTCCCCCTGGCCCATATGGAGCCCATGGCGCTCATAAAGCGCCCTCAAATCCACCATCGCCTGGCCCCGGTCGCGGGATTCGCCATGGACATGTTCGAACAGGTTGAGCGATAGCGCCCGCGACCTGTCGAACAGGTGAACATAGATTTCCTCGAGTTCGTAATCATCGGCCATTGCCATCCAGTCGAGGAAGCGGTCGAGACCGGCGAGCAGCCCCTCGGCGAGCAACCCCTCTTCATGAAGCGCGGCGCGGATATCGGGCAGCGCCGCGACGAGGTCCGGCTTCGGATAGGAAATGACCGCGGAGAGCGCCTTGAGACTTTTCATCGGGCAATCTCCATCGGGTTTCTGGCCTTGTGCTTCTTGCCGCCGAAAAGGCTCGCCGTGCTGTCGCCGCCGGAGCAGCCATTGCCGAAGGAGAAGCCGCAGGCGCCGCGCAGATCATAGGCGTCCTCGACCTGTTCGCGGTGCGAGGACGGGATGACGAAGCGGTCCTCGTAATTGGCGATGGCCATGATACGGTACATTTCCTCGATCTGCCGTCCGGAAAGGCCGACCTTGCCGGCGATGGCCTCATTGGTCACGCCGTCCACCGTCTTCGCCCGCATATAGGTGCGCATGACGAGCATGGTCTCGAGCCCTTTCACGACCGGCTCCACGTCGCCTGCGGTCAGCAGGTTGGCGAGATATTTCACCGGGATGCGCAGGGAGCGCACATCGGGCATGTCGCCGTCCAGCCCCATCTTGCCCGCTTCCGCCGCCGACTGGATCGGCGAGAGCGGCGGCACGTACCAGACCATGGGCAGCGTGCGGTATTCGGGATGGAGCGGGAAGGCTACCTTCCATTCCATCGCCATCTTGTAGACGGGAGAACGCTTCGCCGCTTCCAGGCAGGCATCCGGCACGCCATCCGCGCGGGCGCGGGCGATGACGGCGGGGTCGTTGGGGTCCAGGAACAAATCGAGTTGCGCCTGATAGAGGTCCTTCTCATCCGCCGCGCTCGCCGCCTTCTCGATGGCGTCGGAATCGTAGAGCATCACGCCCAGATAGCGTATGCGCCCGACGCAGGTTTCCGAGCAGACGGTCGGCATGCCCGCCTCGATGCGCGGGAAGCAGAAGGTGCATTTCTCCGATTTGCCCGATGACCAGTTGTAATAAATCTTCTTGTAGGGGCAGCCGGAGATGCACATGCGCCAGCCGCGGCACTTGTCCTGATCGATGAGGACGATGCCGTCTTCCTCGCGCTTGTAGATGGCGCCGGATGGGCAGGAGGCGACGCAGGCCGGGTTGAGGCAATGCTCGCACAGCCGGGGCAGATACATCATGAAGGTGTTTTCGAACTGGCCGTAGATCTCCTTCTCGACACCCTCGAAATTCTGGTCCTTCGAACGCTTCCCGAACTCGCCGCCGAGGATTTCCTCCCAGTTCGGCCCCCATTCGATCTTCTCCATCCGCTCGCCTGTGATGGCCGAGCGCGGACGCGCGGTCGGGAAAGCCTTGGAGAGCGGCGCATTTTGCAGATGCTCGTAATCGAAGGTGAAGGGCTCGTAATAATCGTCGATCTCCGGCAGGTCAGGGTTGGCGAAGATATTGGCCAGCACCCGCCATTTCGCCCCGATGCGCGGCTCGATCTCGCCGTCCTTGGCGAGCGCCCAGCCGCCTTTCCAGCGCTTCTGGTTCTCCCATTCCCTGGGATAGCCGATGCCGGGCTTGGTCTCGACATTGTTGAACCAGGCGTATTCCACGCCCTCGCGGTTCGTCCAGACATTCTTGCAGGTGACGGAGCAGGTGTGGCAGCCGATGCATTTGTCGAGGTTCAGCACCATGCCGATCTGGGCGCGAATGGTCATTCTGCGGCCTCCAATTTTTCTTCCATCCAATCGACCGCGCCCACCATCTTGCGCACGATCACGAATTCATCCCGGTTGGAGCCGACGGTGCCGTAATAGTTGAAACCGTAGGCCTGATGGACATAGCCGCCGATCATGTGGGTCGGCTTCAGCACCGCGCGGGTGACGGAGTTGTGAATGCCGCCGCGCTGGCCGGTGATGGCCGTGCCGGGGGTGTTCACGATCTTCTCCTGCGCGTGGTACATCATGCACATGCCGGGATTGACGCGCTGCGAGACCACGGCGCGCGCGGTCAGGACGCCGTTGCGGTTGAAGACCTCGATCCAGTCATTGTCCTCGATACCGGCCTTTTTGGCGTCCTCTTCCGAAATCCACGCCACCGGGCCGCCGCGATTGAGCGTCAGCATCAGGAGATTGTCCGAATAGGTGGAGTGGATGCCCCATTTCTGGTGCGGCGTGATGAAGTTCAGCACCACATGCGGACTGCCGTCATTGACGTCCTTCAGCGTGCTCGCCACGGTCTTCAGATCGACCGGCGGCTTCCAGGTGACGAAGCTCTCGCCGAAGGCGCGCATCCACAGATGGTCCTGATAAAGCTGCTGCCGCCCCGTCAGCGTGCGCCAGGGGATAAGCTGATGCACGTTGGTATAGCCGGCATTGTAGCAGACATGCTCGCTTTCGAGACCCGACCAGATCGGCGAGGAGATGATCTTGCGCGGCTGGGCGACGAGATCGCGGAAGCGGATCTTCTCGTCCTCCTTGGGCAAAGCGAGATGGGTATGGTCGCGGCCCGTGCGCTGGGAGAGCGCCTCCCACGAGCGCACCGCCACCTCGCCATTGGTTTCCGGCGCGAGCGTCAGGATCACTTCCGCCGCGTCGATATCGGTCTCGATCTTCGGCTGGCCCTTGGCGGGGCCGTCATCGAGCACGGCGCCGTTGAGCGCCTTCAAGAGCTCGACTTCATGCGCCGTCTCCCACGCAATGCCCTTGCCGCCATTGCCGAGCTTTTCCATGAGCGGACCGAGCGCGGTGAAGCGCTTGTAGAGGTTGGGATAATCCCGCTCCACCACCGCGACCTGCGGCATGGTGAGGCCTGGAACCGGCTCCGTCTCGCCGCGCTTCCAGTCCTTCACGTCGAAGGGCTGCGCCAGTTCGCCGGGGCTGTCGTGCAGGATGGGCGTCAGCACCACATCCTTCTCCACGCCAAGCACCTCGGGGGCGATTTCCGAAAATTTCTTCGCGATACCCTTGTAGATGTCCCAGTCGGTGCGCGAGCCCCAGACCGGGTCCACCGCCGCCGTCAGCGGATGGATGAAGGGGTGCATGTCCGACGTGTTGAGGTCGTTCTTCTCGTACCAGGTGGCGGTGGGCAGCACGATATCGGAATAAACGCATGTCGTGGACATGCGGAAGTCCAGCGTCACCAAGAGGTCGAGCTTTCCTTTGGGGGCATCATCATGCCAGGCGACTTCCCTCGGCTTTTCGAGCCCTTCCTCGCCCAGATCCTTGCCGAGCACGCCATGATAGGTGCCGAGCAGGTGCTTGAGGAAATATTCATGCCCCTTGCCCGACGAGCCGAGCAGGTTGGAGCGCCAGACGAAGAGATTGCGCGGCCAGTTGTCGGGGTGATCAGGGTCATGGCAGGCAAGCTCCAATTCGCCCGCCTTCAGCGCTTTCGCCACATAATCCTTCGGCTCCAGCCCGGCGGCCTCGGCCTTTGCCGCGATGGACAACGGATTGGCCTTGATCTGCGG
This sequence comes from Mesorhizobium sp. RMAD-H1, assembly GCF_014191375.1. Classification (GTDB taxonomy): domain Bacteria; phylum Pseudomonadota; class Alphaproteobacteria; order Rhizobiales; family Rhizobiaceae; genus Paramesorhizobium. Next base: position 244,869 of record NZ_JACHWN010000006.1, on the reverse strand, counting down.
CGCGGATGGCAGCCAGCCCATGCGCTCGGCGCGGGCATTATAGTCGATGAGGCTGCCGGACCAGTCGCCTTCGGGTGCCGTCGGGGAGAGGATTTCCTTGACCGACAGCGTTTCATAGCGCCATTGGTCGGTATGGGCGTAGAAGAAGGAGGTGCCGTTCATCTGTCGGGGCGGACGGCCCCAGTCGAGCGCGAAGGCGAGCGGCAGCCAGCCGGTTTGCGGCCGCAGCTTCTCCTGGCCGACATAATGCGACCAGCCGCCGCCCGACTGGCCGATGCAGCCGCATAGCACCAGCATATTGATGATGCCGCGGTAGTTCATGTCCATGTGGTACCAATGGTTGAGCCCCGCGCCGAGGATCACCATCGAGCGGCCATTGGTCTTTTCGGCGTTCGTCGCAAATTCACGCGCGACGGTGATGATCGCATTGCGCGGCACGCCGGTGATCTTCTCCGCCCAGACCGGGGTGCAGGGCACGTCGTCATCATAAGAAGCGGCGACATTGTCGCCGCCCAGCCCGCGATCGACACCGTAATTGGCGCAGAGCAGATCGAAGACGGTGGCGACCAGCGCCTCGCCATCTTTCAGCTTCACGCGGGTGGCCGGGACATTGCGGTTGAGGATTTCGCCATGCTCCGTCTTGACGAAATGCTCGGTCGCGCGGCCGCCGAAATAAGGGAAGGCCACCGCGACGGTTTCGCTTGCCCCACCGATCTGGCTCAGTTTCAGGCGGGTTTCACGGCCCTTGCCGTCCTTTTCCTCAAGGTTCCAGCGGCCTTTTTGCTTGTCCCAGCGGAAACCGGCGGTTCCCTGTGGCGCGACGGCCTCACCCGAAATCTCGTCCAGAGCAACGGTCTTCCAATCGGCATTCTCGGTCTCGCCGAGACTGCCCTCGAAATCGGAGGCGCGGACGAAATTGTCCGCCACATAGGCCCCGTCCTTCTCGACAAGGCGCACCAGCATCGGCATGTCGGTGTATTTGCGCGTATAATCGTCGAAATATGCTACTCTCCGGTCGAGGTGATATTCCTTCAGGATCACATGGCCCATGGCGAGCGCCAGCGCGGCATCCGTTCCCTGCTTCGGTTGCAGCCAGATGTCGGCGAATTTGGTCGCCTCGGCATAATCGGGCGAGACGACGGCGCTCTTGGTGCCCTTGTAGCGGGCTTCCGTATAGAAATGCGCGTCCGGCGTGCGCGTCTGCGGCACATTGGAACCCCAGAGCATCAGGAACCCGGCATTGTACCAGTCGGCGGATTCCGCCACATCCGTCTGCTCGCCCCAGGTCTGCGGGCTTGCGGGCGGCAGGTCGCAATACCAGTCGTAGAAGGAAAGGCAGGTGCCCCCCAGCAGCGACAGATAGCGTGTGCCTGCCGCATAGGAGACCATGGACATGGCCGGGATGGGCGAGAAGCCCGCCACCCGGTCGGGACCGTAGCGCTTCGCCGTATAGGCATTGGCGGCGGCGATGATCTCGTTGACCTCGTCCCACTCCGCCCGCACGAAGCCGCCATGGCCGCGAATGGAGGTGTAGGAAGCGCGCTTCTTCGGGTCTTCAACGATGGATGTCCATGCGGCCACCGGCGTCTTCTCCTTGCGTGCCTCGCACCAGAGCTTGAGCAGGCGTCCGCGCACCAGCGGATATTTCACCCGGTTGCCGGAATAGAGATACCAGGAATAGCTCGCCCCGCGCGGGCAGCCGCGCGGCTCGTGGTTGGGCAGGTCGGGCCGGGTGCGCGGATAATCGGTCTGCTGCGTCTCCCAAGTGACGATCCCGCCCTTGACATAGACCTTCCACGAGCAGGAGCCGGTGCAGTTCACGCCATGGGTCGAGCGCACGATCTTGTCGTGCTGCCAGCGGGCGCGGTAGCCCTCTTCCCAGTCCCGGTTCTCATGGGTGACGATGCCATGACCGTCTGCGAACTCGGAAACGTTCTTACGGAAAAAAGTGAGGCGGTCGAGAAAGTGGCTCAACTTTTTGCTCCTTTCATTCAGCCGCACGGACGGCAGGGGTTTGACGGACCCGCTCCACCGCATGGAGCAGGCCGCCGCGACGGGTGTAGAAAACCCAGGTGATGACGAGGCAGCTCACATAGAAGCCGAAGAAGCCCCAGAGCGCCGCCTCCGCGCCGCCGGTGAGCGCGATGGAGCTGCCGTAGCTCTTGGGGATGAAGAAGGCCCCATAGGCGGCGATGGCCGAGGTGAAGCCGATGATGGCGGCCGATTCCTTCTCCGCCTGCTTCAGGCGCTCCGGCGGGCTCATGCCCGGCTCCAGCCGCGCGATCTCCTGCCGCATGATCGCGGGGATCATCTGGAAGGTCGAGGCATTGCCGACGCCGGTGGCGAAGAACAGCAGCATGAAGCTGGCGAAGAAGCCGGCGAAGGCATAGGGCTGATCCTTCACGTCGAGGAAATAGATCACCCCGAGCACCCCGGCCATCATCGCCACGAACACCCAGAAGGTGACGCGCCCGCCGCCCCAGCGGTCGGAGATCCAGCCGGTCGCCGAGCGCGAGACCGCGCCGACGAGAGGTCCCAGGAAAGCGAGCTTCAGCGTGTCCACATCCGGGAACAGGGTCTTGGCGAGCAGCGGGAATGCCGCCGAATAGCCGATGAAGGAGCCGAAGGTGCCGGTATAGAGCCAGCACATGACCCAATTGTGCTTGCGGCGGAAGATGACCGCCTGCTCCGCGAAGGACGCCTTCATCGAGGCGATGTCGTTCATGCCGAACCATGCCGCGAAGGCGGAGGCGGCGATGAACGGCACCCAGATGAAGCCCGCATTTTGCAGCCACAGCCGCGCCGTGGCGTCTGTTCCGGCGGCGGCCCGCGGCTCGCCGCCGAGCCAGCCGAAGATGCCGGCGGTGATGGCGAAGGGGATGACGAACTGCACGACGCTCACCCCGAGATTGCCGAGCCCGGCATTGAGCGCCAGCGCGTTACCCTTCTCCGACTTCGGGAAGAAGAAGGAGATGTTGGCCATGGAGGAGGCGAAATTGCCGCCGCCGAGGCCGCAGAGCAGCGCAAGGCCGAGGAACACCACATAGGGCGTCTGCGGGTTCTGCACCGCGAAGCCGATGCCGAGCGCCGGCAGCATCAGCGACCACGTGGCGAGCGTCGTCCACAGCCTGCCGCCGAAGATCGGCACGATGAAGGAATAGAAGATCCGAAGCGTCGCGCCCGAAAGACCGGGAAGCGCGGCGAGCCAGAAAAGCTGGTTGGTCGAAAAATCGAACCCGACCGCCGGCAGCTTCGCCACCACCACGGACCACACCATCCAGATGGCGAAGGAGAGCAGCAGCGAGGGGATGGAGAGCCAGAGATTGCGCCGGGCGATCCTGCGTCCCGTCTTTTCCCAGAAGGCGGGGTCTTCCGGCCGCCAGTCCTCGATGAGATGGGCTCCGAGCTTGCCCACTTGGCTCGGACCATGCGCCTCCTGCATTTCCGGCAGTTCGGGCAGCTTGGCAAGTTCCGGCGCGGCGACCCCGCGCTCCATGCGGCGGATGGCGAGGTGCATCCACAGAAACGCGACGGCGACCAGGACGAAGAGCAGCATGAAGCAGCTCGTCCAGATGCCCGTGTAATCATTGAGCAGGCCGAAGGCGATGGGCAGCACGAAGCCGCCAAGCCCGCCGATCATGCCGACGAGACCGCCGACCGCACCGACATTATCGGGATAATAGACGGGGATATGCTTGTAGACCGCCGCCTTGCCGAGGCTCATGAAGAAGCCGAGGATGAAGATGAGCACGATGAAGGGAACGACGCCGATCTCGAAATGGAAAGGGATCGGCCCGTGGATGCCCCGCACCACATAATCCGTCGGCGGGTAGGAGAGCAGGAAGGCGACGGTGACGCAGACGAGGAATGTCCAATACATGATCCGCCTTGCGCCATATTTGTCGGAGAGCACCCCGCCATAGGCGCGGAAGATCGAGGCCGGCACCGAATAGGCGGCGGCGATCATGCCCGCCGTGGTGATGTCGAGGCCGTAGACGCCGATGAGATAGCGCGGCAGCCACAGCGACAGCCCGACAAAGGCGCCGAACACGAAGAAATAATAAAGGGCGAAGCGCCAGACCTGCAGCTTCTTGAGCGGCTCCAGTTCGAGCCAGGCGCTTCTGGGCTTCTCGCCCTTGGCGCGGCGCTCGCGCGTCACCGGATCGTCGCTGGTGGTGAACCAGAAGACGACCGCCATGACGACGAGCCCGGCGGCCCAGACCTGCGCCACCGTCTGCCAGCCATAGGCGACGAGTACGAAGGGGGCGAAGAACTTCGTAACCGCCGCCCCGACATTGCCCGCGCCGAAAATGCCGAGCGCGGTGCCCTGTTTCTTCGTGTCGTACCAGCGCGAGACATAGGCGACGCCGACGGAGAAGGAGCCGCCCGCGATGCCGACGCCGAGCGCGGCCAGAAGCAGGTGCGCGTATGTATCGGCGTAGGAGAGCAGGAAGGTCGCGACGGCCGCCGACAGCATGACCACGACATAGACGGGCCGCCCGCCATACTGGTCGGCCCAGACGCCGAGGGCGATGCGAATCAGCGATCCGGTGAGGATGGGCGTGCCGACGAGAAGCCCGAACTGGGCCTCGCTCAAGCCCAGCTCATCCTTGATCCTTACGCCGATGATCGAAAAGATTGTCCAGACGGCGAAGCAGACGGTAAAGGCGACGGTGCTCATGGCGAGCGCGTTGGTCTGCCCGCCGCGGCCCGTTGGCTGATGGTGGCTCATGGCTCGTTTCCGTAGTCATGTCCCGGAAACTTTTCCCAGGACCCGGAGAACCATCACCAGAGATGCGGGCTGCGCTCTTTGTGCCAGATCAACTACGTGCCATCAGGTGGCAGGAAAGCTGCAGGCGTATTGTCGCAGCATTGACCGGGAAAAGCGTCATGATGGGATGATCCGCCGGTCAGGCACCATGCGCGATCGAAAACGCGAGCTATGAAAGAGTTTCGGATAACCTAGTCGCGAAAGATGTGGAGGGCCGCATGCTGGAGGAGCATGATGGTCTTCGCGTCCACGATCTTTCCGCCGGCGATCATCGCAAGCGCCTCATCGATGGTGACTTCCAGGACCTCGATATCCTCGCCCTCGTTCTCCACGCCTCCGCCATTGGAAATGCGATCTTTCGGCTCATACTCACCGACAAAAAAATAGAGGCGTTCGGTCACGGAGCCGGGGCTCATGAAGGCTTCGAACACCTTCTCCACCTTGCCGATCCTGTAACCCGTCTCCTCCTGGGTTTCCTCCTTGATGCGCTCTTCCGGACTCATATCGTCCAGGAGCCCGGCCGGCGTCTCGATCAGCAGATCGTCATGGCCGTTGACGAAAGCGGGAAAGCGGAATTGCCGGGTCAGGATCACCGTGCGACGGACGCGGTCATAGAGAAGGATGGTTGCGCCATTGCCGCGGTCATAGGTCTCGCGGTTCTGCACCTGCCATTCCCCATTCGAGCGCTGGAAGGCGAAACGGGTTTTCTTCAGGACGTACCAGTCGTCCGAAAGCAGGGTGACTTCTTCAATACGGACACGATCGGCTATGCTCATGGGCGGTTCCCGTTTGGGCGTTGGCTGGCGGCTCCTTAGAGCATGCATGTTCGGGCGAGTTCAAGATGGACCGCCTCGCATGCCCTGCGGTCGGCAAGGGGGCCTCCGGTTGTTACCCTTACACCGTCATGCCGACCCGGCATCACCAGCCGGGCCACGGGACATGCAACAGGGTGAACTCAACGGGTTCCAAGCAGGGTTTCGATATAGAGCTCGCGCAGTTGCAGGGCCAATGGCCCGGGCTTTCCATCGCCGACCGGCTGGCCGTCGATGGAGACGACCGGCATGACGATGGTCGAGGCGCTGGTGAAGAAGGCCTCGCGGGCGCGCAAAGCTTCCTCCACGGTGAAGGTGCGCTCGATGAAGCTCAGGTGCTTTTCCTCCACCAGGCGCAGCACGGCACGGCGGGTCACGCCCGGCAGCACCGCATGGGAGAGCGGACGGGAGATAATTTCTTTTGCTTGTGTCACGATGAACGCCGTCGAGGATGCGCCTTCGGTGATGACGCCATCCTCGACCATCCAGGCCTCGTTGGCCCCGGCTTCAGCCGCCGCTCGCTTGGCCAACACTTGCGCCAGCAGCGAAACAGATTTGATGTCGCGGCGGGCCCAGCGCAGATCCGGCACGGTGATCACATCGGCGCCTTTCGCCAGCGCGGCATTGGCGCGTACCGATTTGGCCTGCGTGAACATCACCACCGTCGGCTTCAGATCAGCAGGGTAGAGGAAATCGCGCTCGGAGACGCCGCGCGTCACCTCGATATAGATCAGCCCCTCGGTCAAACCGTTGCGGGTTATCAGCTCCTGCTGGACGGCAGTCCATTTTGCCGTCGAATAGGGATTGGGAATGCCGATCTCCCGGAGCGACCGGTCCAGCCGCTGCAGATGCGCCTCATTGTCAGCAAGTCGCCCCTCGATCAGCGCCGTCACCTCATAGATGCCGTCGCCGAACAGAAATCCCCGGTCCATGACTGGAATGGATGCTTCTGCGAAAGGCAGGAAGGTGCCATTGACGTAGACGATGCGGGAGGTGGTCATGGAAAGGACTTTCTGATTTGCAGGTTAGATAGTTGGAGGATCAGCGCAGCATGGCGGACATGGCGGAGAGGCAGTTGATGATGCGCACCGCCGCCTCGACGCTTGGCGCGCGGAACCCGAGCTCGTCGCCGGAAAGCCGCGTCAGATCAGGCCATTGACAGAAGAGGTCGGCCAGCGCCGGCGTCTGGGCCCGGATGCGCGCTTCGATGGGGCCTTGCAGTACGAAGGGCTTAACCGTTGCCGTCCGCTCCAGCGCCGTCTTCATCCCCTCGCGGATCGCGGCCCGCGCACGATCGGGCGAAAGGCTGGTGCCGCTGTTGCAGCCATAGGCACGCTTGGTCTCGACGAACACCGTATCGGGGAAGAGATCGCGGTTTTCGGCGATAAACACATCGTCGCCGCTCGCCAAAATCACAGGCGCGCCGTATTCTCCGGCAAGCGCACCATAGATCCCGGCCTCGCCCAATTCCATGCCGTTGAGTTCGATGCGCGCGAAGGCGAAGCTGTTGATGGTATGGGCCAGGATGCCGCGGCCATGAGCACGGGAGTGGTAGCCGATGAGGCAGACCGCGTCGACGTCCTGTTCAACACCGGCCATCATGCTCAAGTAGCGTGGCTTGCCCTGCACCGCCAGCGCGCGCGGGTCGAGAAGATCGGGCGGCATGTTGCGGAAGCCGCCGTGGGAATCATTGACCCGCACCTCATCCGCCCCCGCGTCGAAGGCCCCGGCAATCGCCGCGTTCGCCTCATGCACCATTAAAAGACGTGCGCGCTCATATTCGGCATGGCCGGACCGGGTCTGTTCGGTGTGGTAGACCCCGGCGACGCCCTCGATATCGACGGAGATGAGAATTTTCATGGGGCTTGCTCCGAAAACTGGGAAATCCGGTCCGCCATTACATCGAGCAACGCCCGGCGGCTATGCCCGTCGCGCCCCTCCACCGTTTCGGCATGCCAGAGCGCATGGATGATCGCCTGCTCGGCGCTGTCAGCCACCGCCTGGAACAGCGGGTCGACGAGCGCGTCATGCAGCATCGCGATTTGGGGCATGGGGCGGGAGGAATCTTGCGGCACGGTATAGGCGGTGGAAAAGGCAAGCGCGATGTCGCCGCTGCCATGGCCAAAGACCGAGCCGGTCCGCGCAAGGCCCGCGCCTGCACGCAGCGAAAGGCGGCGCAATTGCCGCGCGTCGAGCGGCGCGTCGGTGGCGAGGATGAGGATGATCGAGCCTTTTTCCGGCTCGCCAGCGGCGGCGAGCCTTTCGGCAAGCATCGGCCCGATAGCGTGGCCCGCCAGTGTCAATTGCGCCGGCCTGCCGAAATTCGACAGCACCAGCGCGCCGACCCTGTATTCGGCGCCGTTGGCGATGGGCGCTATGCGTGAGGCGCTGCCGATGCCGCCCTTGACGCCGAAGCTGGACATGCCGCGGCCCGCGCCTACCGCGCCCTGCGCGAAACCCGGACCGGCGGCAGCGAGCGCGGCGAGATAGTGCTCCTCGCTCACCAACATTGCTTGAATGTCGTTCAAATAGCCGTCATTGCACTCGAAAACGAGCGGATTGACCGTCGGAAGCCTCCGCCCGCATTGCGGATTGGCCGCCACGCATTGGCGAATCTGCGCCTGTGCGATCGCCCCGACGCAGAAGGTGTTGGTCAGCGCAATCGGCGCTTCCAAAACGCCCAGTTCATCCACCTGCATGAGACCGATGCTCTTGCCGAAACCATTGAGCACCGTGGCGGCAGCCGGAACCCGGTCGCGATAGACATCGCCGCCATGGGGGCGAATGACGGTGACGCCGGTTTGGATGGGGCCATCGGCGATGGTCGTATGGCCGACCGTGACGCCCGCAACGTCGGTGATCGCGTTGCACGGGCCGGGTTGAAGCGCGCCCACGCGGGGCGGCAGGATGGCATCGCTTCTCATATCTTGCCTCTACGTCCGATCGATCTTCGGATCGAGCGCGTCGCGCAGGCCGTCGCCAAGCAGGTTGAAGGCGAGCACGGTGAGGAAGATGGCGAGGCTGGGAAACAGCGCCACATGCGGCGCATTGACCATGTCGGCGCGGGCATCGTTGAGCATCGCGCCCCATTCCGGCGTCGGCGGCTGTGCGCCCATGCCGAGGAAGGAGAGGCTCGCGGCGGTGATGATCGAGGTGCCGAGCCGCATGGTGAAATAGACGACGATGGACGAAATCGTTCCCGGCAGGATGTGGCGCACGAGAATGGTCCAGTCCGACGCGCCGATACTTTTGACCGCCTCGATATAGGTCATCTGCTTCAAGACCAGCGTGTTGCCGCGCACCAGGCGAGCAAAGGCGGGCACCGAGAACACCGACACGGCGACCACCACATTGACCATGGAACTGCCGAGAATGGCGACGACGCCAATGGCGAGCAGGATGCCGGGGAAGGCGAAGAGCACGTCCGATATGCGCATGACGATGCGGTCCCACCAGCCCTCGTAATAGCCGGCGAGCAGGCCGAGCGCCGTCCCCACCAGCCCGCCGAGGGCCACCGACAGGATGCCCGTCGCCAGCGAAATGCGCGCGCCCATGAGAATGCGGCTGAAGATATCGCGCCCCAGCGGATCGACGCCCAGCCAATGCGACCAGGACGGCCCGGCATTGATCTGGTCATAGTCGAAATAATTCTCCGCGTCGTAGGGAACGATCCATGGTGCCAGTATGGCGAGCAGCACCAGGAGCGCCACGAAGCCGAGCGCGGCGAGCGCCACCGGCTGCTTGCGGAACTTGCGCCAGAACTCGCTCCACGGCGTGCGCACGGCTTCCGTGGCGGCGGCGAGGCCTGGGTCGAGCGGAATGATTTCACTCATCGTCGTCGCCTCACTTGTAGCGGATGGTGGGATTGATGAAGCCATAGAGCACGTCCACGATGAGATTGATCAGGATGAATTCCAGCGAGAACAGCAGCACCAGCCCCTGGATCACGGGGTAATCGCGCTGGTTGACGGAATCGACCAGCAGACGCCCCAGCCCCGGCCAGTTGAACACCGCCTCCACGACGATGGAGCCGCCGAGCAGGAAGCCGAATTGCAGGCCCATCATGGTGACGACCGGGATCAGCGCATTGCGCAGGCAGTGCTTGGCGATCACCACGCGCTCGTTCAAGCCCTTGGCCCGCGCGGTGCGTACGAAATCCTCCTGGATGACGTCGACGAAGGAGGCCCGGGTGAAGCGCGCCATGACGGCCGCGACCGCCGCGCCGAGCGTCAGCGACGGCAGGATATAGTTTCTCCAGCCATCGGCGCCCACTGTCGGCAACCAGCCCAGCTGGACGGAGAAGATCTGCATGAGCAGCATTCCCAGCGCGAAGGCGGGGAACGAAATACCGGAGACGGCCAGCGCCATGCCGAGCCGATCCGGCCATTGATTGCGATAGACGGCGGAAACGATGCCGATCACCATGCCGAAGGCGACGGCCCAGACCATGCTGGTGACGGTGAGCAGCAATGTCGGCATGAAGCGTTCCGCGATCTCGGTCGAGACCGGGCGGCGCGTGCGGATCGAGGTGCCCATATCGCCTTGGAGCAGATGGCCGAAATAGGTGACGAACTGTTCGGGCAATGGCCGGTCCAGTCCCAGCTCGCTGCGCACCAGCGCGATCGTCTGCTCGTCGGCATCCTGTCCCGCCGCGAGCCGCGCCGGATCGCCCGGCAGCATATGCACGAAAAGGAACACGAGCACCGAAACGATCAACAGCGTCGGGATCAAGCCCATGAGCCGTTTCAGAAAATAGTGGAGCATGGTTCAAGACCGATCTGCATGATTGATGGTAGAGCCCGGCGCGCACCACGGGGGCGGTGCGCGCCGGCCAGTCCGATGCCCGTTTACTCGGAAACGGCGATCTCGCTGGAATTGATGTTGCCATCGGGCTGGACATAGACACCCGACAGGCGCTTGGAGGTGGCGTAGAGGATCTTCTCCGTCACCAGCGGGGCCCAGGGCATGTCCTTGCCGATCTGCTCCTGTGCCTGCTTGTAGAGATCCGCCTTCTCATCGTCCTTCACCGTGCGCAGTGCCTTGGCGAGAAGCTCGTCCACCGTCTTGTTGCTGTAATAGGCGGTGTTGTTCAGTCCGGGAGGCCAGGCTTCCGTCGAGAGCAGTGGACGCAGCGCCCAGTCGGTCTCGCCCGTCGAGGATGACCAGCCGATATAGTACATGCGCACCTTGGCGGTCTTCGGATCTGGCCAGGCGTTGACCAGCTCGGTACGCTGGCCGGGTTCCAGCGCCTGAATCTGCACCTTGATGCCGACCTGGGCGAGCTGCTGCTGCAGGAACTGGATTGTCTTCTGCGCGGTGGTGGTGTTGTAGCCGCTCCACAACGTCGATTCGAAGCCGTTCGGGAAGCCTGCTTCCTTCAGGAGCTCGCGCGCCTTGGCCGGATCGTAGGGCCACGGGTCCATCTTGTAGGCAAAGGCCACGCCCTCCGGCACGAAGCCCTGGGCCGGGGCGGCGAAGCCGTTGAAGGCCACCTTGGCGAGCGCTTCCTTGTTGATGGCGTAGTTGATCGCCTGACGCACGCGGATGTCGTCGAACGGCTTCTGCAGCATGTTGAAGCTGACATAGCGCAGGATGATCGAGGGGGCGACCGTCACATTGAGCTTGTCATTGGCTTCCAGCGCCTTTGCCTGCTCGTAGGGCAGCGTGTAGGCGAAGTCCGCTTCGCCCGTCTGCAGCATGGCCGCACGGGTATTGTTCTCCGGGACCGGCTTCCAGATGATGGAGTCGACCTTCGGATAGCCCTTTTTCCAGTAGCCGTCGAACTTCTTGCCCTTGATGTGGTCGGTCTGCTTCCATTCTTCGAAGACGAACGGGCCCGTGCCGACCGGATGGAGGGCGATGTCCTTGTTGCCGTACTTTGCGAGCGCCGCCGGCGAGATGATCGCCGCCGAGGCATGGGCGAGCGTGTTGATGAAAGGGCTGAACGGCTCCTTCAGCGTGACCTTCACCTCATAAGGCCCGGTCGCCTCCACCTTGGCGATACGGTTGAACTGGTTATAGCGGAGAAGCTTGTTCTCCGGGTTCATCACGCGTTCCAGCGTGACCTTGACGGCTTCGGAATTGAAGTCGGTGCCGTCATGGAACTTCACGCCTTCGCGCAGCTTGAAAGTGTAGACGAGGCCATCATCGGAAACGGTGTAGCTCTCCGCCAGCACCGGCTGCACCTTCAAATCCTTGTCGAAGCCGAAAAGGCCTTCGTAGAACGATTTGGTGACGGCGGTCGTCAGCGTCGTGTTGGTGTTATAGGGATCGAGCGTCTCGGGCGCCTGATAGATGGCGAGCACGGGGTCTTTCCCCGCAAGTGCCGGTCCGGCGCCGAGCGCCGTCAGGGCGAGAAGACCCAAGGCCAATCTTCGGCCTCGGTGGAGCAGAGTTTTCATCACATTGTTCCCTCTGTTGTTAGCGGTTGCGGATAGATGCGGTCAGCGTCCGAAAACGCCGATCGCGTGACGGGCGACGAAGTGGCCAAGGCCGACCTCGATAAGAGGTTCGACCACGGGTTCGTCGCCGATGGCGCGCACGGGGCTCGGCAACTCGTCGGTATCCGGCTCGCGGCGCAGGTGCCGGCGCGCCGGATCTGCAACGGGAACGGCCGCCATGAGCTTGCGCGTATAGGGGTGCTGCGGATTCTCGAAAATGGCGCGGCGCGGGCCGATCTCGACGATCTGGCCCAGATACATCACCGCCACGCGGTGGCTGATGCGCTCGACCACCGCCATGTCGTGCGAGATGAAGAGATAGGCGACGCCCAGCTCGCGCTGCAGGTCGAGCATCAGATTGACGATCTGGGCCTGAATCGAAACATCGAGCGCCGACACCGCCTCGTCGGCGATCACCACTTTCGGGTTGAGCGCCAGTGCACGGGCGATGGCGATGCGCTGGCGCTGGCCTCCGGAAAACTCATGCGGATAGCGCTGGGCGTGGGCGGGCGACAGGCCGACCTTCTCCAGAAGCCATTCGACCCGTTCCCGCGCTTGGCCACCTTTGGCGGTGCCGTGGACCAAAAGCGGCTCCATGATGGAGAAGCCCACCGTGACGCGCGGATCGAGCGAGGCAAAGGGGTCCTGGAAGATGAACTGGATGTTGCGCCGCAAGCTGCGCAACTCGCTTTTCGGCAGGTCGAGGATGTTTCGCCCATCGAATTCGATAGCGCCGCCCTGGCTATTGACGAGCCGCAGCAGCGAACGGCCCGTGGTCGACTTGCCGCAACCGGATTCACCCACCAGCGACAGCGTTTCCCCGGGATAGAGATCGAAGCTGACCTTTTCAACGGCGTGGACCCGCCGCGTCACGCGGTTCAAAAGGCCGCCGCGTATGTCGAAGCGCGTCACTAGGTCCTTCACGCGCAGGATCGGCGCCGCGCCCGGCTTCACTGCATCCTGGGGGGCTGCTACCTCGGCGGGGGCGTGAGTTTCATCGACGCGCAGGAGATCGAATTTACGCGGCAGGTCTGCCCCGGTCATTGCGCCGAGCTTTGGTACAGCCGACAGGAGTGCGCGCGTATAGGGATGGCGTGGCGTCGAGAAGAGGGCTTCGGACGGACCCTCCTCCACCTTGTCGCCACGGCGCATCACCAGCACGCGGTCGGCGACTTCCGCGACCACGCCCATGTCGTGGGTGATGAACACCACGCCCATCTTCATTTCCTCCTGCAGCAAACGAATGAGTTGCAGGATCTGCGCCTGAATGGTGACATCGAGCGCGGTGGTCGGCTCGTCGGCGATCAATAGCGACGGCTTGCAGGAGAGCGCCATGGCGATCATCACGCGCTGGCGCATGCCGCCGGAAAGCTGATGCGGATAGCGGTCGAGCACGTTGCGTGCCTCGGGAATGCGCACCAGGTCGAGCATCCGCAAGGCTTCCGCCCGCGCCTCACCGGGGCTCTTGCCCTGATGCACGCGGATCGCCTCGGCGATCTGGTCGCCGGCGGTGAAGACCGGGTTGAGCGAGGTCATCGGCTCCTGGAAGATCATGGCGATGTCGGCGCCGCGAATGGAACGCATCGTCGCGTTGTTCGCCCGTGCCAGATCGAGCACCGCGCCCGAACGGCGGCGGAAGTTCATGGCTCCGGAAGCGATGCGCCCGCCGCCATGCTCCACCAGGCGCATGAGGGCGAGCGAGGTGACCGACTTGCCCGAGCCGGACTCGCCGACGATCGCCAGCGTTTCGCCATGCGAGATATTGAAAGAGAGGTCGTTGACCGCCGTTACCGTGCGCTCCGATGTGGAGAAGCGCACCGTGAGGTTCCGCACGTCCAGAACCTGTCCTTCCGCCAGCGCGGGCGGTTGGACGGGATGGGGAGCGGTGAGGATTGCGGAGGAAGCCATGGACGATCCCACTCGATCTTAAAAGGCGGAAATGCCGGACGGATGTTCGAAGATGGCGGTATGGACGGCTTCGCCGACGCGGGCATAGCCGCGGTACATGCCCTCGGTGTTGAAGGGCAGCGACACATTACCTTGTCCGTCCACTGCAATCAGACCGCCGCGCCCGCCGACCGGCGGCAATATCTCCATCACGATCTGCCGCGCCGCCTGGTCCAGCGTCGCGCCCGCATAGGCCATGCGCGCCGCGAGATCATGGCTGGCGACAGCGCGGATGAAAGCTTCGCCGAGCCCCGTACAGGAGATTGCCGCCGTGCGGTTGTCGGCATAGGTTCCCGCACCGATCAGCGCGGAATCGCTGACCCGCCCGGGCCGCTTGTTGGTGACGCCGCCGGTGGAGGTGGCGGCGGCGAGATTGCCGTGCGCATCGAGCGCCACCGCCCCGACCGTGCCGAATTTCCGATCTTCATTCAAAGGTCTGCCGCCATCGTGATCGAGAACGGATTTCGTCGTGCCCTGGACGCGGCGAAGCTGATCGCGGCGAAATTCGGTGGAGAAATATGAAGGCTCCACCATTTCCAGCCCCAGTTCACGCGCCATCGCCTCCGCGCCATGGCCCGCCATCAGCACGTGTTCGCCCTGGTCGAGAACCGCGCGGGCGGCCAGAACCGGGTTGCGGATATGGCTAACGCCGGCGACCGCGCCGGCGCGCAGCGTCGCGCCATCCATCACGGCGGCATCGAGCTCATGGGTGGCGGCGCGAGTGAAGACGGAGCCGTGCCCGGCATTGAAGAGCGGGTTGTCCTCCAGCCGCCTGACCGCGAGCCCGACCACGTCAAGCGCTGCCGCGCCATCGCTCAACGCCTGTTGCGCCTCGGCGAGGATTTCGGCAAGCGCTGCGTGATAGGCGGCCTCCTGCGCGGGCTCCATGCTCGCGCGGGTGAGGGTGCCTGCGCCGCCATGAATGGCGATGACTGGTGGGATCGAGGTCATTTGGGTTCCTTGCGGGATCGGGTGGCGGCCTTGCGCCCTTCGGCAACCGGGCGCAGCCTGTCGGAGTGGCTGCCATGCAGCCAGGGCAGCACGGCTTCGGTGAGCTGTTGCGCGGCTTTGACCGACAGGCCGGAGGCGTGGGAGACGGCGCTGTTGAGCGCCTCGATCAGCGCCAGCGCGCTTGCGTCGGAGCTGGCGTAATATTGGCTATCGGTGCTGGCGTAGAGCGCGATGCTCGAAAACGGGGCGATGGGCGAATTGGGCCCGTCGGTCAGTGCTATGAGCTTGACACCCCCTTCATGAACGCGCCGCGCCAGCCAGACCGTGTCGGTGAAATAGCGCGGGAAGGCGATGGCGATCACCAGATCGTCGGATTTCAGGCGATGTAGCACACGGGCCGCGTAGGAGGAGCCTTCGATGTTGGCCAGCAACTGCACATTCTCGCAATAGAGTTCGAGATTGCGCAGGAGCAGGCCGCCGAGCCAGCTGCTGCTGCCATAGCCCATGATGAAAACCCGTCTTGCGGCGAGAATGGCCTCGACGGCGCGGGTGCATTCCTGCGCATCCAGCCCCTGCCGGGTCCGCTCGATATTGCCGGCCATGTCGGCGAGCGCTGCGGAAATAACGTCTGCGACGCCGGCCGATTGGTCCAGCTTGCTGCGCAATTTTTCCACTGGCGCCAGCGCCGCCTCGAAGCCGAGCACCAGCGCGGCGCGGAATTGCGCATAGCCCTCGAAGCCGAGTGCGCGGGCAAAACGGTTGGCGGTGGCAACCGAAACGCCGGTGACCGACGCCAGCTCGTCGATCGGCATCGCCGCGACCCGCAGGGGATGGTCCAGCACGTAATCGGCGATCTGCCGGTGCGAGGGCGACAGCGGGGCATGGGCAATGCGCTGTGCGATGGAGGGATTGCCGGTGATTGTCGCCATCTCGCCTTCTGTTCCGCCTCATCCATGCCGGCCAAGCCGGGGCATGACTGAAAATTTTCATTTTGATGTCACTAACGATATTTTTTTATCGTGCGCAAGAGGGTTCGCTGTTTTTTGAACACGGGAATCGGCATGACCATTTTTCAGGCAAAGCCCGGTAAGCCGGCCTTTCGGAGCCGGACGGGATGCGCACCGGCAGCGGATGGTCATGGAACTGTCATGGGTTTGAGACGCTGCTGTCATCTTGCAGGCCTAGAGAAGCGCACGCTTGGACCGCGGCTCTCCGGCCTTGGTTCAAGGACAATCCCGAATTATCGCAAGTGAGCAAGACCGTGCGGATCATCCAGATTACCGACACCCACCTCGGCCCGTCCAAACCCCATTTCAACGGCAACTGGCAGCCATTGGCGGACTGGATATCCGGGGAAAAACCGGACTTGGTGATCCACACGGGCGATCTCTCGGTGGACGGCGCGGTCACCGCGGAAGATCTGGAATATTCGGTCAATTTGCTGAACGCGCTTCCGGTCCCGGTGCTCAGCGTGCCGGGTAATCACGATATCGGCCATATGGATGATGAAGCCCAGCCGGTCGATACAGCACGTCTGGAGCGTTGGCGCAGGCTGGTCGGGCCGGAATTCTGGTTTGAGGATATGGATAACTGGCGCCTGATCGGCCTCAACAGCCTCGTTTTCGGGACGGACAGCAACTGGGAAGCCGAGCAGTTCGCCTGGTTGGAGGACACCCTGAAAAGTGCTGCGGGCCGCCGCATCGCCATCTTTGCCCATAAGCCCCTGTTCGTCGATTTTCCGGAGGAGGGCGATTCCGGCTATTGGGCCGTCCGGCCGGCGGCGCGCAAGAGATTGTTCGACCTGATCGGCCGGCACGACATTGCCTTGCATGCCAGCGGACATCTGCATCGCGCCTGGACCGGAAAGCTGGGGGATGCCGACCTTGTCTGGGCACCGGCATCGGCCTTTGTCGTCGGCGCTATGGTGCGGGAGCTGCCGGGTGAGAGGATATTGGGTGCTGCCATCCATACCTTCGCGGAAGACGTCCGGACCGAGATCGTCGAGATCGCGGAACTCACCCCCTTCCTCCTGGACGACGTGCTTGACGAAGTCTATCCGCCTGCCAAGGAAGAAGCCGCGATATGAGTGCGTTCTCGCTCACGAACATCTCGAAGAGTTACGGTTCCTCTCAGATTCTCGACGACATTACCATTGAGGCCGGGGAAGGTGAATTCATCGCTCTTGTCGGGCCCTCGGGCTGCGGAAAATCGACTCTCCTGCGCATTGCGGCCGGGCTTGACCATGGCGACAGCGGCAGCGTCTGGATTGGTGACCGTGACATCACCGCCGAGCATCCCGCCGACCGCAATGTCGCGATGGTGTTCCAGTCCTATGCGCTTTATCCGCATCTGACAGCGGCGCAGAACATCGCGGTGCCATTGGCGATGCGCAATTTGTCCATGCTGGAGCGCATGCCGTTCGTCGGGCGCCTGGTTCCCGGCAACACGGCCCGCTTGCAAGCCATCCGCCAGCAGGTCACGACCACGGCCGCCAGTCTCAGGATCGATCATCTGCTCGACCGCAAGCCGGGCCAGATGTCGGGCGGCCAGCGCCAGCGTGTGGCTCTGGCCCGCGCGCTGGTGCGCCGGCCCGGCGTGTTTCTGATGGACGAGCCGCTTTCCAATCTCGACGCGAATTTGCGCGTGCACACCCGTGCGGAAATCGTCGATCTGCACCGGCGCGCCGGCGTTCCGACGCTCTATGTCACCCATGATCAGGCCGAGGCGCTCAGCATGGCGGATCGCGTGGCGGTGATGATGGGCGGCAAGCTTCTGCAGATCGATGAGCCTTCCCGCATCTATGATGATCCCAGGCATATCGAGGTGGCGCAGTTCATCGGCAGCCCGCGCATCAATGTGCTCGATGCCGTCACATCCGAAAACGGCACCGTGGTTCTGGGCGGAGACGTTCTGGTGGAGGGCGTCGCCGGGCCGGTTGGCACGCCCGTGCGGATCGCGATCAGACCGGAGCGCATCAAGTTGCGGCCGGCAGGCGGAGGCGGCATTCAGGCAACAGTCTCGCGACTGGAATTCCTTGGCTCCGAGGTGATCGTGTTCGCCGAGATCGCAGGCATCGGCGGCTTTACCGTAAAGGCCGCGCCGGCGGATGTCGCGCATATCACCGCCGGCATGCCGGTGGCCCTGGAAGTCGATCCCGGCGCATGTCTCGTCTTCGGCAAGGATGGGCTGCGTGTTCCCCTGCGCGCTCCGATGAAGCAGATGGCCCATGTCTGAGATCGCGGCCGCCATGACAGGATCGCCGGGCCAATCGCTTGCCGGCCAGGCGGCGGCAAAAGCGGCCAGACGCGAGGAACGGATGGCCTGGCAACTGGCCGCGCCGGCGATGATCCTCATTCTGGTGCTGGTGTTGTTGCCGACCTTGGCGGTCTTCGTCTTCAGCCTGACCAATTACGAGCTGGGCTATGACGATTTCCAGTTCATCGGCTTTGAAAATTACGTCGAGCTTTTCAGCGACCGCACCTTCCTCATCTCGCTGAAAAACACGGTACTGTACACCGCGATTGTCGCACCCTGTTCCGTCCTGATCGGTTTGGGTGTCGCCCTGCTCATCGAGAGTGAAACGCGCGGGCGGGCGTTCTTCCGCACGGCCTATTTTCTTCCCGTCGCGTCACTCCTCGTCGCCATGGCGACGGTGTTCCAATATCTGCTTCATCCGACAATCGGCCCGGTGAATGCTATTCTGTCGATGCTCGGCATTGCCGGCCCGAACTGGCTCGGGAGCAGCAGCACCGTCCTGATCAGCCTCGCCATCATCGGCATCTGGCAGTCGGTCGGCTTCAATATGGTGCTGTTTCTCGCGGGACTTACCGCCATTCCGCGTGATCTTTATGCCGCCGCCCAGGTCGACGGCGCCAAGAGCAGCTGGGCGCGTTTCAGGCTCGTCACATGGCCGATGCTGGGCCCGACCATGCTCTTCGTCATCACCATCAGCATCATCAATGCCGTCAAGGTGTTCGAGACCGTCAAGACGCTCACCGAAGGCGGGCCGAACAAGAGTTCGGAAGTGCTTCTGTGGACGATCTACCAGGAAGGCTTTGTCTATCTGCGCGTCGGTTATGCCTCGGCAATGACGGTCATTTTCCTCGCCGTGCTCATCGTCCTGATGATCCTGCAGTACCGCGTGGTCGACCGGAAGGTGCACTACACATGAGTCCACTGGCGTTCTTTTCCCTGCGCAATCTGCGCCTTGCCGTTCTCTCCCTGGGAGCGCTCCTCTTCCTGGCGCCTTATATCTGGATGCTTTCGACGGCAGCGAAATCGCGCCAGGAGATATTCTCCTCCTCGCTATCGCTCTGGCCGCAGCACTGGGCCTTGTGGGAAAACCTCGGCAAGGCGTTTTCACGCGTGCCGATGCTGCAGCTCCTTTTCAATGGCGTCTTCGTCTGCGCGCTGATCTTCGTCGTACAGGTCGTCATCGCCATTCCCTGCGCCTACGCCATGGCGAAGCTGAAGTTCCGCGCGGCGCAGGCGATGATGACGCTGGTGATGCTGGGGCTGCTCGTTCCCATTCACGCGACCGCCTTGCCGATCTATGTGGCCCTGAACCAGACCGGTATGCTGAACAGCTATTTCGCCCTTTCCGCGCCATTCTTCATATCGGTGTTCGGCATCTTCCTGTTCCTGCAGTTCTTCCGCGCCATGCCGGACGACCTGATTTCCGCCGCCCGGCTCGACGGCATGTCGGAGACGGCGATCGTCAGCCGCGTCATCGTCCCCAATGCCTGGCCGGCGATAACCGCCTTCGCCATCTTCTCGGTCGTGGCGCACTGGAACGATCTGTTCTGGCCGCTGATCGTCGTCACCAGCACCGAACGCGCCACACCGCCGCTCGGCCTTCTGTTCTTCCGTGCCGCCGAAGCAGGCGACGATTACGGAGCGCTGATGGCCGCGACCCTTATCGTGACGTTGCCGCTGGTGGCGGCGTTCCTAGCGGCGCAGCGCCGCTTTATCGAGGGCATCACGCTCACGGGCCTCAAGGGCTGAGCCAATCATTCATCCGCGTCAACTCAGGAGCCAACCATGACCTTCTTCAAAAAGACGATTGCTGCAGTGGCGATCGCCACGGGGCTTTGCGCGCCGGCGTTTGCCGACACGACACTCAACGTGCACTATCCGATGCCGGGGTTCTTCAAGGATGTGATGGACGTCATCTCCAAGAAATTCATGGAGGAAAACCCGGATATCCGCATTAATTTCGTCAGCCCGTCGGCAACTTACGAAGAAGGTATCCAGACCATATTGCGCCAGGCCGGTACGGCCGAAATGCCCGACATCACCTTTATCGGCCTGAACCGGCTGCGGATGCTGGCCGAGCGCAATGTGAATGTCGATCTCAAGCCGTTCATCGCCAAGGACGGCAATATGGCGGAGCAGGGCTTCAGCGATCATATCCTGCGGCTGGCCCAGGTCGGCGACCAGCAGGTCGGCCTCGCCTTCGCCACGTCGAACCCGATCATGTATTACAATGCCGATCTTGTGCGCGCTGCGGGGGGCGATCCCGACCAGCCGCCGAAGACCTGGGACGAGGTCATCGCGCTTGGCGGCAAGATCAAGGCGCTCGGCAACGGCAATGAGGGCATCGACTTCCGCTGGCAGGGTGACGACTGGATGTTCTCCGCGCTGCTTTTCGGCGCCGGCGGCACCATGCTTTCACCTGATGAGAAGAAGGTCGCCTTCGACGGCCCGGAAGGGCTGGCCGCGGTCAATCTGATCAGCCGCATGGTCAAGGAAGGCGGCATGCCGGTCTTCACCAAGCAGGCCGGAGAGCAGGCGTTCGTCGCCGGCAAGGTGGGCTTTGCCTTCCAGACGACGGGCGCGCTGCGCAACACGATCAAGAATGTCGGCGACAAGTTCGATCTGCGCACGGCGCCGATACCGCTCCTGAACCCTGAAAAGGGCAGGCTGCCGACCGGCGGAAACGCGGTGGTGATCCTCGCCAGGGATACGGCGAAACAGGATGCAGCCTGGAAATTCGCCAAATTCGCGGCCGGTCCCTACGGCGCATCCGTGGTCGTCCCGGGAACGGGTTATGTGCCGAACAATGAGCTTGCCGCGAAATCGGACGAATATCTCGCCGATTTCTACGAGAAAAACCCGCTGTTCAAGGCCGGTCTCAGCCAGATGAACCTGATGATCCCGTGGTACGCCTTTCCCGGAACCAATGGCGTGAAGGTGACGCAGACCATCGTCGACAATCTCTCGCGTATTGTCGAGCAGTCGGCGACACCGGAGGAAGCGCTGGCCGATGCCGCCGATGAGGTGCAGAGGCTGCTGCCGCGGCGTTGACTGCCAATCGGGCGGGAATATTCGGCCGCAGGAGCGGCAATCAACCTCACTGGGGAGACCGGCCATCCAGCTGGTCTCCTTCATTTTATGAAGCCAGGTTCCGCTGTCTTGATTGCGGCGGTGCTTCAGCCGGGTTCGACGAGGATTGTATCTTGAGCGTATATCAAAAAAATCGGCGTCCATGTCACACTCGCACAATCTCGCTCGTCATGGTGTTGTAATCAACGAAAGGAACCCAACCATGACTGCCAAACTCGATCCCTTTGCCGCGGCCCCGTCGCTCATGAAAAGCTGGATGACCACATCGATCGCCGTCGCTTCCAGTTTGGAGCCCAGCCTTATCGAGCTGGTGAAGATCCGCTCCTCCCAGATCAATGCCTGCGCCAATTGCATCAACATGCATACAGCGGAGGCACGCGAGAAGGGAGAAACGGAGCAGCGCATCTACCTGCTCTCGGCCTGGCGCGAGGCTCCGTGCTATACCGATCGCGAGCGTGCCGCGCTCGGTTGGACCGAGGCCCTGACGCGGCTCTCCGAAGGAGAGGTCCGGGACAGTGCCTATGAGGCTCTGAAGGCGCAATTCACCGAGGAGGAACAGGTGAAGCTCACTTTGATGATCAATGTCATCAACGGCTGGAATCGTCTTGCGGTCGGCTTCGGCCTGTGGATCGATCCGGCAGCAGCGAAAGCGGCTGCCAAGGCGGTGGCCGCCTGATGGTCGACGCCAGGTCCGACGCAGCGGCGAGTTTCGACCCGCTGCGTCCCAAGTTGATGCGTGTCGCCTATCGCATGCTCGGCTCCGTCGCCGATGCGGAGGACGTCCTGCAGGAGGCCTTCATCCGCTGGATGGGGGCCGACCGCAGCGAAGTGCGCGAGCCTGAAGCGTTCCTGCGCCGCACGGTCACGCGGCTCTGCCTCGATCAGCTCAAATCAGCCCGCCGTCAGCGGGAGACCTATATCGGTCCCTGGCTTCCCGATCCGGTGGTGGAGGAGGAAGAAGAGGAGGATATCACGCTGCCGCTGATGCTGGCCCTCGAGCGTCTTTCACCGCTCGAACGGGCGGCATTTCTGCTGCACGACGTGTTCGGGCTGGGGTTCGAGGAAGTCGCGGCCACCATCGGGCGGGATCCGGCTGCCTGCCGCCAGCTCGCAGCGCGTGCACGCACGCATATCCGCGAGGCGAGGCCTCGCTTCCAGGTGGACAAACAGCATGGCATCGCGCTTGCCGAGGCATTCTTCGCCGCTTCTCGCAGTGGCGATATGAAGACACTCGGCGCGATGCTGGCGACCGATGTCAGCGTCCATGCCGATGGTGGCGGCAAGCGTTCGGCGGCCACGGGACCGGTTACCGGATTCGATGCCGTCATGAAACTGCATGAATCCCTGGCGGCCCTGTTCCGCAAAAATGGCTCGACACTCGTTCGTGCGGGCTTGATCAACGGATTGCCCGGCTTCATCACGCTGGAAGCCGATGGCGAGCTCCAGACGACAGCGCTCGAAATCGAGGACGGCAAGATCACCGCCATCTATGTGGTGCGCAATCCCGACAAACTGCGGCATCTGCATTAGGTTCTTCCCATCGATCCTGGGCACGGCTCCGCCTTCCGGTCCGGCAGGCGGAGCCGGAATGGCTTGATCGATGACGGGATAATGCTTCTCTGGCTTGGGGATATGCCGAAAAGTTCCGCGCCTTGCGTTGCCGGAAAGCGGATGCTAGAGCAATTTTCGATCCAGACCCGACTGGTCTGCCGGTGGAAAATTGCGGGAGCTTTTTCAAAAAATCCCGAAAAATACCGTGGCATTCTGCCCCCGGCCTGATGTCCGCGAAGAAAAAAGTGGAGGAAACATGCAACGTCGCCGATTTCTGATGGGGGCCGCGGCCCTTTCCGTACTGGGTGCCTCGAATGTCGGATCGCTGGCACAGACCGGCGGAGCGCTCGAAAAGACGAGCCTCACCCTGGGTGTCGGCGGCAAGCCTCTTCTTTACTATCTCCCGTTGACGATCGCTGAGCGCCGGGGCTTCTTCAAGGATGAAGGGCTCGATGTCGTAGTCAATGATTTCGGCGGTGGCGCGAAGTCCCTGCAGGCACTGATCGGCGGATCGGTCGATGCGGTGACCGGCGCCTACGAGCATACCATCCGTATGCAGGTCAAAGGCCAGGACATCAGGGCCCTGTGCGAGCTCGGACGTTTTCCGGCCATCGTGATCGCGGTGCGCAAGGAACTGGCCGACAAGATCAAGTCGCCGGCCGACTTCGCCGGATACAAGATCGGCGTCACGGCGCCTGGCTCGTCGACGGCGCTCACCGCGCAATATGCCATGGTCAAGGCCGGGCTGAAGGCGAATGATGCGCCGCTCATCGGCGTTGGTGGCGGAGCCAGCGCGGTCGCAGCCGTCAAGCAGGGTCAGGTCGATATCATCTCCCATCTCGATCCGGTGATCGCGAAGCTGGAATCCGACGACGATATCAAGGTCATCATCGACACACGCACCCAGGAGGGCACGCGGGCGCTGTTCGGCGGCTCCAATCCGGCGGCGGTGCTTTACGTCAAGAAGGAATTCGCCGACGAGAATCCCAACACCTCCCGTGCCCTGGTCCGGGCCTTCATCAAATCCCTGAAGTGGATCCATGCCGCCTCGCCCGATGAGATCGCGGACACGGTACCGGCGGAGTATCTGCTGGGTGACAGGTCGCTCTACCTGCAGGCGGTCAAGAACTCGATGCCGACCTATTCCCTCGACGGCGTGCTCACCATGGAAGGCATGCAATCCGTTCTCGACACGCTGAAGACGCTCGATCCGCAATTCGCCAATGCCGATGTCGACCTCGCGGCGACCTTCGATGGCCGCTTCGTCCAGGGATAAACGTCGTCAATGAAGATCGAGCAGGAGCCCCAGGCCGGCGGCGGAGGGAATTCGCTTTCCTATGCCGTCGAGCTGCAGGATGTCAGCATTGCCTTTCCGATGTCGGACGGCACGCGCTATGAAGCCGTCGGGCAGACGCAGCTGAAGGTAAGAGACCGGGAATTCGTGGCGATCGTCGGGCCGACGGGCTGCGGAAAATCCACGCTCCTCAACGCGACCGCCGGCCTTCTTGTCCCGGCTGGGGGGCGGGTCAGCATATTCGGCAAGGAACTGGCCGGGCTCAACACGCATGCCGGCTATCTCTTCCAGCAGGATTCGCTGATGCCCTGGAAGACCTCCATCGACAATGTCGCGATCGGCCTCGAGGTCGCGGGGACGCCGCGCCGCGAGGCGCTGGAGAAGGCGCGCGCCTGGATGGGCAGGGTGGGGCTTGCCGCCTTCTGCGATCGGTATCCGCACATGCTTTCGGGCGGCCAGCGCAAGCGCGTGGGCCTGGCGCAAGTCTTGATCCGCGATCCGAAGATCATCCTGATGGACGAGCCTTTCGGCCCGCTCGACGCGCAGACGCGGCTTATCATGGGCGATCTCCTTCTCGACCTATGGTCGGCCGACCGCAAGGCGGTGATGTTCGTCACCCATGATCTCGATGAGGCCATCAGCCTCGCCGATCGGGTCATCATCATGTCGGCGGGGCCGTCCTCGCGGATCATCGGGGATTATCACATTCCCCTGCCGCGTCCGCGGGAAATAGCCGATATAAAATCGGAGCCGCAGTTCCAGGCGATACATCGCGAGATCTGGAACGCGCTGAAGGAAGAGGTGCTCAAGGGCTACAGACAGGTGGAAGAGCGGCAATGATCGACAAGCGCATATTGTTCCTGCTGCAGTTGTCGGTGGCGGCGATCGTGCTGATCGTCTGGCACATCGCCTCCACGACCACGCTGTTCGGCAATCCCAAGAACATCAGCTTTTTCTTTGGCGAACCCATCGCCGTGGGCCGGCGGATCGTCGACTGGTTCGCTGACGGCTCCATCTGGTATCATCTCGGCATTACGCTGACCGAGGCCGCGCTCGCCTTCCTCATCGGCTCCGTCGGCGGGGTGATCATCGGCTTCTGGTTTGCGCGCAAGCCCCTGCTCGCAGCCGTTTTCGATCCTTATGTGAAAGCCGCCAATGCGCTGCCGCGCGTCGTGCTGGCGCCGATATTTGCGCTCTGGCTGGGGCTCGGGATCTGGTCCAAGGTGGCGCTTGGCGTGACGTTGGTGTTCTTCATCGTCTTCTTCAACGTCTATCAGGGCGTCAAGGAGGTGAGCCCCACCGTTCTCTCGAATGCGCGGATGCTGGGCATGAACGGGCGACAGCTCCTGCGCCACGTCTACCTGCCTTCGGCGATGTCGTGGATGTTCTCCTCGCTGCATACGTCCGTCGGGTTTGCGGTGGTCGGCGCGGTGGTCGGTGAATATCTGGGCTCGGCGGCGGGGCTCGGATATCTGATCCACGAGGCCGAGAGCGTCTTCGACGTCACAGGCGTCTTCGCCGGCATGGTGGTGCTGACGTTCTTCGTCCTCCTCGTCGATTGGCTGGTGACCCTGGTGGAGAACCGGCTTTTGATATGGCGGCCGAAACCGGCGCATTGATGCGGTGTAATCCTCACCATGACCGCGGAGAGCGACCGCTGTTCTCCGCCCCTTTTGCATGGTTGGCCGTGCTTCCTTTTGATTGGCTCCTTCCCTTTGATTTGTCGCATCGTTGAAATGTAACAATGCAATGATCATTCGTTGCCAGGGGAGGAGCACGTGCGGCTCGCTGTCTACAATGTCGAGAACCTGTTCGACCGCGCCAAGGCGATGAACCTTGGAAGCTGGGCGGAAGGCCGTCCCGTTCTCGATCGCTTCGCAGCGCTCAACAGCCTGCTCGGGCAGGTAACCTATAGCGGCAGCGACAAGGCGGAGATGGCGAGGCTGATGATCGAGCTCGGGCTGGAGAAGTCGGACACCGGGCCGTTCGTCCTCCTGCGGCGCAATCGCGGAGGCCTGCTCAAGCGGCCGAGATCGGGTGGGCTGGAGATCGTTGCTGACGGGCGTGCGGATTGGGTCGGATCGCTGGAACTGCGCGACGAGCCGATCAACGAGCATGCCATGCGCAATACGGCACGGGTGATGGGCGATCTCAAGGCCGACGTGCTCGGCGTGGTCGAAGCCGAAAGCCGCCCGGTGCTTTCCGCCTTCAATCGCGAAATTCTCCCGGCAATTGGCGGCGCGCCGTTGCGCCATGTCATGGTGATCGACGGCAATGACGAGCGCGGCATCGATGTCGGGCTGATGAGCCGCGAGGGCTATCCGATCGGCGCGATGCGCAGCCATGTCGACGACCTTCTTCCCAATGGCGAGCCGGTCTTCTCGCGCGACTGTCCGGAATTCGAGGTCACGACGCCGACGGGCGCGCGGCTCGTCGTCATGGTCAATCACCTCAAGAGCAAGGGCTATGGCGGGAAGGCGGCATCCGATGCCAAGCGCAAGGCGCAAGCCGAGCGGATCGCGGAAATCTATGAGGGTCTGATCCAGCAGGGCACCGAACATGTCGCTGTCATCGGCGATCTTAACGATACGCCCGACAGCGATCCTCTCAGGCCGCTGATCGAAGGCACCTCGCTTACGGACGCGTCCGAGCATGGCGCGTTTGATGACGGCGGCTATCCCGGTACCTATGGGCCGTGCACTGCCTCCAACAAGATCGATTACATGCTGCTTTCTCCTGCGCTCTACGCCAGGGTGGTTGCCGGTGGCGTTTTCCGCAAGGGAATGTGGCCGGGCGTGCGCCCGAAGAAGTGGGATGTCTATACGGAGTTGACGCGCCCGGAGGAGGCTGGCTCGGACCATGCCGCACTCTGGGTCGATCTCGACATTTGAGAGGCCATGAAAAAATCCACGCTCTTGGCGCTCTGCAGTTTGTTCGGTACGTTCCTGCTAACGAGGCGGTAAAAGATGAGTGATGCGGCGATGGCGACCACCGGTGACGGCCAGAGAGGAAACGCGGCCGAGGTCTTCGCTGCCTTTCTCAAGCTGGGGCTGACTTCCTTCGGCGGTCCGATTGCCCATCTCGGCTATTTTCGCGACGAGCTGGTGGTGCGCCGGCGCTGGATAGACGAGAAGGGCTATGCCGATCTGGTCGCCTTGTGCCAGTTCCTGCCCGGCCCGGCATCGAGCCAGACCGGCTTCGCCCTGGGCCTGCTGCGCGGCGGGCCGCTGGGAGCTGCCGCTGCCTGGGCTGCGTTTACCCTGCCTTCGGCTATCCTGCTCGTGCTGTTCGCCTTCGGCGCGGCCTGGTTCGGCGGGCCGATCGGCTCCGGCATCATTCACGGGCTCAAGGTTGTTGCCGTCGCCATTGTCGCCCAGGCGGTCTGGGGCATGGCGAAGAACCTATGCCCGGACAGGGAGCGCGCCACCATCGCGCTTGCCGCGGTGCTGATCGTGATCATCGTCGCGGGATCGATGGGACAGATCTTGGCCATCATCGTCGGCGGCCTTGCCGGGCTTTGGCTGTGCCGGGCACCGGGAGAAGCCGTCACCGGTCATGTGCGCTTTCCCGTCTCGCGCGCCGCGGGTGCGGCGGCGCTTGCCGCGTTCTTCATTCTGCTGCTCGGTTTGCCGCTTGTCGCCGCAGCCCTGTCCAGCCAGAGCCTCGCCGTCTTCGATGCCTTCTATCGTGCCGGATCGCTGGTCTTCGGTGGCGGCCATGTCGTATTGCCGCTGCTCGAGGCTGAGGTCGTGCGGCCCGGCTGGGTATCGGCAAGTGCGTTCCTCGCCGGCTATGGTGCGGCGCAGGCGGTGCCCGGTCCGCTGTTCACCTTCGCTGTCTATCTCGGCACTGTGCTCGGGCCCGCACCCAACGGCCTGTGGGGCGCCGCCATCGCCCTTGTCGCGGTGTTCCTGCCCGGCTTCCTGCTCCTGATCGGGATCATTCCGTTCTGGGATGCGTTTCGTGCACGGGCAAGCGCCCAGGCGCTCATGCGCGGCGCCAATGCGGCCGTCGTCGGTATTCTCGGTGCCGCGCTTTACAACCCGGTCTGGGTGAGTGCCATTGTCGGCCCGTATGAATTCGCGCTGGCCGTCACCTGCTTTGTCCTGCTCACGGTCTGGAAATTCCCGCCATGGATCGTCGTCCTCGTCGCGGCGGCAGGCGGCGTGCTGGTCGGTGGCATTTGAGGTTCAAGTCCCCGACTGCCTGATATGCTGGACGGTCAGACGCTTCAGCTCTTGGATATCGCCAGCGGCAAGCGCATCGATCATCTGGTGGTGTTCGCGTGATGACTGCTCGATCCGCGCCCGCGTCTTCCACTGCGAGACCGGCGCGGAGGACGTCCTCTGCCTGATCTCGGCGACAAGACTCACCAGTTCGCGATTGCCGCATAACGATAGCAATGCGTGGTGGAAGGCGAGATTAGCCTCATAGAGCTCGATCATCGTCCCGTTCATGATGAGATCATCGAAACGGCGCGCCAGATCGCGCAACTTCCTGATGATCGGATCGGAAGCGTTGGCAATGATCCTGCCGGCCACGCCGGTTTCGAGAATGACGCGGATCTCGCTCACCTCATCCGCCTGGCGGCCATCCGGTTCGAAGACATGGTAGCCGCGATTGGGCACATGCTCGACGAGCCGCTTCTGCACCAGCCGGTCAAGCGCGCGCCGGACTTCCTGCCGCGTGCAGTTGTAACGCTGCTCGAGATCGATCTGCTTCAACCATGTGCCCGGCGCGAGCGTGCCGGCGAGAATGTCGTGCAGAATCAGGTCCGTGACATCGGCGGATTTCCGGGCCGCCCCGGATTTGGCTTTCGACAGGTTCATTGTCTCTCCCCGGCTTTTCCCTATTTTCCGCGACGGATTCGTTTGGCGGATGATGGCAGACAAAATAATTTTACGCAGCCATTGCGTAAATCATTTTTGTATCTAAAATTGGCGCCAATTTTGGGAACCATTGCGAAACGCTCAGGGGAATGATGCGAAATTCGGGTGAAGTCTGGGATATGGTCGAGGCCAAGCGCGAGGCGTTCTTCGAACTGAGCGATCGCGTGTGGGATACGCCCGAGACGAATTACGAGGAATATAGATCCTCGAACGAGCATGCCCTTCTCCTGGAAAAGGAAGGCTTCCGCGTCACGCGCGGGGTCGCCGGTCTGCCGACGGCGGTGATGGGCGAGGCGGGCGAGGGCGGACCCGTGATCGCCATATTGGGCGAGTTCGATGCGCTTCCGGGCTTGAGCCAGGTGGCGGGCCTGGCGGAAGAGCGACCGCTGGTGGAGGGCGGCAACGGCCATGGCTGCGGCCACAATCTCCTGGGGTCGGCATCGATGCTGGCCGCCGCCGCGGTCAAGGATTATCTCGCCGCGTACGGGCTGAAGGGGCGGGTGCGCTATTATGGCTGCCCGGCGGAGGAGGGCGGCTCCTCCAAGGGCTTCATGGTCCGCGCCGGCGTCTTCGATGATGTCGATATCGCCATTTCCTGGCATCCGGCGGCCTTTACCGGCGTGAACAAGCCGCTGTCGCTCGCCTGCAACGAGATCAATTTCCATTTCAGCGGGCGCGCCTCGCATGCATCGGCGACGCCGCATCTCGGGCGTAGCGCGCTCGACGCCGTCGAGCTGATGAATGTCGGCGTGAACTATATGCGCGAGCACATGCCCTCGACGGCGCGCATCCATTATGCGGTGACCGATACCGGCGGTTCGGCGCCGAATGTGGTGCAGGCGCGCGCCACCGTGCGCTATCTCGTGCGGGCGCGGACCCTGCCGGAGCTCAACAGCCTCGTGGAGCGGGTGAAGAAGGTGGCGGAAGGCGCCGCGCTGATGACCGAGACGACGGTGCGCAGCCGAGTCCTCAGCGGCGACGCCAATCTGGTCGGTAACACGCCGCTCGAACAATTGATGCACGCGCATCTGGAGCGTCTCGGCCCGGCGCGGTTCAGCGAGCCCGATCACGAGACCGCTCGGAAATTCCAGGCGACCTTCTCGGCGGAGGACATCGCCGCCTCCTACAGGCGTTTCGGCCTGACCCCGAAAAAGGGGCTGGCGCTCTGCGACAGCATCTTCCCGCCCGACAGCGGCGACGGGACCCTCGTCGGCTCGACCGATGTCGGCACGGTGAGCTGGGTCGTGCCGACGGTCCAGATGCGCGGCGCCACTTATGCGATCGGCACGCCGGGCCATTCCTGGCAGTTGGTGGCGCAGGGCAAGCTGCCGGCGGCGCACAAGGGCATGGAGCATGCGGCAAAGGTGATGGCGTCCACGGCGGTCGACCTCATCACCCGGCCTGATCTCATCGAGGCTGCCAAGGCCGATCATCGCAAGCGCCTTGAGGGCACCCCGTTCGTCAACCCGATCCCGGATGACGTCGAGCCGCCCCTTCCGGAGAAGGCCGATGCCTGAGACGGGTTTGCTGCCGGATACGGAAAGACTGATGGCCCATATCAGCGAATTTTCGCGAAGGGTTAAGCTGTCCGGTACGCCCGAGGAACTGGAAAGCTTCCGCTACCTGGAACCGAGGATGAAGAGCTACGGCTATCAGACCAGGCTGATCGAGCACGATGCCTATATCAGTCTGCCAGGCAAGGCGCGTGTTGTTATGGATGGTGAGAGCCTGCGCTGCATCACCCATTCCATGTCCGCCCCGTCCCCTCAAGCCGGGGTCTCGGCCACGCTCGCCTATGTGGGCGAGGGGACCGAGGCGGATTTCGCTTCCGCCGATGTGAAGGGAAAGATCGTCCTCGTCGATGGCATAGCGACGGAGGAGGTGGCGGCCCTTGCCAGCGCCGCAGGCGCGGCCGGTCAGCTCCACATCAGCCCCAATGAACATCTCTATGAAATGTGCGTGTCGCCGATCTGGGGCAGCCCTTCGCATCGCACGCGTGCCAATCTTCCCTCGGCGGTGATCTGCTCCGTGCCACGGGAGGAGGGCGCTGTCCTGCGCCAGCGCTGCCGGCTTGGTGAGACAGTCGAGGTCACCATTCAGGCGGAGGTCGATACCGGCTGGCGCAAGACGCCGCTGCTCGTCGCCGAACTTGGTGCCCCGGGAGGCGCGCGCGGCGAGCCCTTCGTGCTGTTCTCCGGTCATCACGACACCTGGCACTACGGTGTGATGGACAATGGCGGCGCCAATGCCACCATGCTGGAGGCCGCCCGCCTGCTCGCCGCTGAGCGCGGCTCCTGGCGCAGGGGATTGCGCATCTGCTTCTGGTCCGGCCATTCGCATGGGCGTTATTCCGGTTCCGCGTGGTATGCGGACGAATATTGGGATGAGCTAGAGCGGCGCTGCGTCGCCCATGTCAATGTCGATTCCACCGGCGGGGCAGGGGCCAGCATCCTGACCAACTCTGGCGTCGTTGATGAGCTGAAAGCTGTGGCCTTCGACGCGGTCGCAGCCGTCAGCGGCCAGAAACATGCCGGCCGGCGCCATGGCCGAGCCGCCGACCAGTCCTTCTGGGGCATCGGCATTCCCTCCATGTTCGGCAGCCTCAGCCATCAGCCGCCGGGTCCGGTCAAGATGCTGACCGCGCTGGGCTGGTGGTGGCATACGCCGCATGACACGATCGAACATATCGACCCGCAGAACCTCGTCCGCGATACGCGGATCGTTCTCCTGGTCCTGCAGCGCCTGCTGACAGCCCGCGTCTTGCCCTATGATTACACCGCCTATGCCGCCGCTCTCGGCGCGGAAATAGGCCGGCTTCGCGCCGAGCTGGCCGACAGGCTGGACATCGGCGCGCTGGATGCGGTGGTGTCGGCGCTTCGGGACAATGCTGCGAGCCTGCTCGCAAAATCGCAATCGGCATCCGATGCCGAGGCGACGCGCATCAACGCCGCGCTGATGCGCGCCTCGCGCCTGCTGGTGCCGCTCAACTATACGAGCGGCGAACGCTTCCATCACGATCCTGCCTTGCCGCAACCGGCCTGGCCGTCGCTCGAGGGGCTCCGCGAGCTCGCGCGCCAGCCGGCGGGTTCGGCCGAGCTGCCTTTCCATGCCGTGCATGCGCGGCAAACACGCAACCGCGTCATCCATGCCGTGCGGGAGGCGAACAGGGCCCTGGAAGCGGCATTGAGTTGAAACGGCCGAACGGCCCAAAGCAATCGAGGCCGATGGCCTCACAATAAAAGGGGAATGACCATGAAAAAACTGATGCTGGCGATCCTCGCAGCAACATTGTCCTTTACGGCGACCGCCGTGCACGCCAAGGACTGGACCCATGTCAAGGTGGGCATCGAAGGCGCCTTTCCGCCCTGGAACATGATCGATTCCAGCGGAAAATTGTCCGGATTCGACGTCGATCTGGTCGAGGATCTGTGCAAACGGGCGCAGGTCGAGTGCGAATTGATCACCGGCGAATGGAACAGCCTCATTCCGAGCCTGAATGCCGGAAAATTCGATCTCGTCATGACCCTCGGCATCAATGAAAAGCGCAGGAAGGTCGTCGATTTCACCGTGCCCTATGCCAGCGGCGTCGCCAGCTTCCTGATCCTGAAGGATGGCAGCGTGCCGGAACTGCCCATGACCGGGGAACGGCTCAACCTTAACGATCATGCCAAGGCCGATGCGGTGATGACGGAAATCGGCAAGACATTGAAGGGCAAGACCGTTGGCGTCGTCGGCTCGACCAGCCAGGAGCAGCTCATCAAGGCCTATTTCGGCGATGACGTGACGGTGCGCACCTACAAGAATTCTCCCGAACGCGACCTAGACCTCAAGGCCGGGCGCATCGATGCCGGCTTCGACAGCGGTGTCTATGAGACCTCCATGCTGATGAAGCCAGGCAATGAAGATCTCCAGATGACGGGACCGCTTCTGAAAGGCGCGATGCTGGCGACCGAGGTGGCCATGGGCATGCGCAAGGGCGAGACGGAACTGAAGGAGAAATTCGACGCCGCCATCAAATCCGCCGCCGAAGCCGGGGTAATCAAGACGCTCTCCGAAAAATGGAGCAAACTCGATCTCACTCCGACATTCGGCGCGAACTGAGCGCCGCGCCGGAGGTCAGGTCACCACCATGTCCTTTTCCCATGTCCCTGAAGCCGGTTTTTACAGCTCCGGATCCTATCGGCAATGAACCAGCCAAGCTTCCTTGACGTCGTCAGTTTCGGACCGGAGGGGTGGGGAGCCGCCCTTCTGGCCGGAGCCTGGATGACGATCCTCATCGCCCTCTCGGGCTTTGCGATCGGCTCGGTCATCGGCACGTTCGGCGCCTGGGCGAAGATCTCTGGCGGCCGTATCATCCGCTTTATCGCCGATGGCTATACGACTGTCCTGCGCGGCATTCCCGATCTTCTGGTGATCTATCTCTTCTATTTCGGCGGCAGCGCCGCCGTGACGGGGATCGCCCGCTATTTCGGGTCGGAGGGCTTCATCGGCTTTCCCGGCTTTCTCGCCGGTGCGCTTGCCGTCGGCGTCACCTCGGGCGCGCAGCAGACGGAGGTGTTCCGCGGCGCTTTCCGGGCCGTGCATCGCGGTGAGATCGAGGCGGCGATCGCCTGCGGCATGTCACGCGGACTGCGCTTCCGCCGCATCATCGCGCCGCTGACGCTGCGCCATGCGCTGCCCGGCATGGGCAATGTCTGGCAGGTGGTGCTGAAGGAATCGGCCCTCGTCTCGATCACGGGCGTCACCGAATTGCTCCGCCAGGCGCAGATCGGCGCGGGGTCGACCGGAATGCCGTTCAATTTCTATATTGTCGCTGGCGCCATCTACCTCGTGATCTCGACCTTCTCCGGCGGGTTGCTGCAATGGTCCGAGCGGCACTTTTCGCGTGGCGTGAGGAGGGACTGATGGACTGGGAATTCCTTCTCGAAACCTTCGCCAGCCTCGTCGCCGCCATTCCGCTGACGCTTGAGCTCGCCGCGACCTCCATCCTGCTAGGCGCTTGTCTTGCACTCGTGCTGGCCCTTTTCCGGCTGTCGAATATGCGCGTGCTGGACTGGTTTGCCAGGCTCTATGTCTTCGTGTTTCGCGGCACGCCTCTCCTGGTGCAGATATTTTTGATCTATTACGGGTTGAGCCAGTTCCCGGCCGTGCGCCACGGCTTTCTCTGGCCGATCCTGCGCGAGCCTTATTGGTGCGCCGTCATCGCGCTCACCATGAATACCGCCGCCTATGCCAGCGAGATCATCCGCGGCGGGCTCCTTTCCGTACCCCATGGCCAGGTGGAGGCGGCGCGCGCCTGCGGCATGTCGCGTTTCATGCTCTTCCGGCGGATTATCTTGCCTCTGGCGATCCGTCAGGCGCTGCCGGCCTACGGCAATGAAATGATCTCGATGGTCAAGGCGACCTCGCTCGCCTCGATCATCACGCTGATGGAAGTGACCGGCGTCGCCGCGAAGATTATTTCCGAGACCTATCGGGCGATCGAGGTCTTCGTCGTCGCCGGCGCGATCTACCTGACGATCAATTTTCTGCTCACCCGGCTGGTGCATGCGGTCGAATATGCGCTGACCCCGCATCTGCGCGCACCGCGGCTGCGGGTATCCGCTCAAGGAGAAACCAAATGAAGCCCGAGGCGCAACCGACCACGCAACTGGCGCTCGACGTCAGGGATCTGCACAAGAGCTTCGGAAGCGTCGAAGTGCTGAAAGGGATTTCGCTTGGTGCATACGAAGGCGAGGTCGTCTCCATTCTCGGCTCTTCCGGCTCCGGCAAGTCGACCTTGCTTCGCTGCATCAATCTCCTGGAAATACCCGATTCCGGTGAAGTGATCGTCGGCGAGGAGACGATCCGCATGCAGCGCACGCGGGACGGAAAGAGCCACCCCGCCGATCAGGCCCAGGTGGAGCGCATCCGCTCGCGTCTCGGCATGGTGTTCCAGAGCTTCAATCTCTGGTCCCACAAGACCATCCTCGAAAATGTCATCGAAGCGCCGATCCATGTCCAGAAGCGCCCGCGCAAGGAATGTATCGAGGAAGCGGAAGCGCTGCTTGCCAAGGTCGGCATCGCCGACAAGCGGGACCATTATCCCTCGCATCTCTCCGGCGGCCAGCAGCAGCGCGCGGCCATCGCCCGGGCGCTCGCCATGCGACCGAAGGTCATGCTCTTTGACGAACCGACCTCGGCGCTCGATCCCGAACTCGTCGGCGAGGTGCTGCGCGTCATGCGCGACCTTGCCGCGGAAGGCAGGACCATGCTCGTGGTCACGCATGAGATGGGTTTCGCGCGCGATGTCTCCAGCCGTGTCGTCTTCCTGCACAAGGGTGTGGTCGAGGAGGACGGCAGGCCGGAGGAGGTCTTTATCAATTCCAGATCCGAGCGGTTCAAGCAGTTCATCAGCGGCTGATGGCAATCGGCCACATCACAAAAGGGGAATAGCTTTAATGAAACATGCAGTTTTCATGCTCAAGGCGCTGGCTCTCTCGGCGTTCATGCTTGCCTCTGGCGCACATGCGGAGGGCAAGAAATGGACACAGATCACCATCGCGACCGAGGGCGCCTTCAAGCCCTATAATTTCACCAGGCCGGACGGCACGCTGGATGGCTATGAAATCGAGCTCTCCAAATATCTCTGCGACCACATGAAGGTGGAATGCAAGCTCGTCGTGCAGGATTTCGACGGGATGATTCCGGCACTCAACGCCGGCAAGTTCGACGCCATCATGTCAGGCATGTCGGCGACCGCCAAGCGCGAGAAGGTGATCGCTTTCAGCGAGTCCTACGGCTCGACCGGTCAGGCCTTCGCGACACTGAAGTCGAGCCCGCTCGCCGATATGGACTTCAAGGGAAAGGTCTTCTCGCTCGCTTCCAACGAGGCGGGTGCGATCGAGGCACTGGAAAAGCTGAAGCCCTTGCTTGAGGGCAAGACGATCGGCGTCCAGACGGCTTCGACCGGCGCGGCTTTCGTCGACAAATATCTGAAGGGCGTCGTGACCATGCGTGAGTACAAGACCACGGAGCAGCACGATCTCGATCTCGTCGCCGGCCGCGTCGATCTGCTGATGGCCTCCATGGCCTATCTCACCACCGCCGCCGCCAAGCCCGGCAATGAAGACATGACCGTCACCGGTCCGCGCTTCCAGGGTGGCTTTCTGGGCAAGGGCAGCTCCGTCGGCTTGCGCAAGAACGAGCCGGAATTGAAGGCCATGTTCAATGAGGCGATCCAGGCCGCCAAGGCGGACGGGACGATCAAGCGGCTGTCGGAGAAATGGTTCGGCTTCGACGTGACGCCGATCGACTGAAGCCGTTATGCTGCCGACGCTCGAGAACATCCCGAGCACCGGCGGTTTGTTTATCTTAGAACCGCAAGGTGGCGGACACCTTGCCGGAAAGATCGTGGCCGGAGCGCGACAGCGTGCTGCCGATGCTGGCGCCCAGCGTCAGGTCGGGATTGATGTCATAGCTCACGCCGGGCTCGACCCTGAAAGCGTCACGCTCGCCGATCCGGCTGCGGGTCTCGAAGCCGGCATTGGGATAGCCGGCAAAGCTGGCGTCCTGCACCAGTTCGTTCTTGAGGAATTCGTGATCCCAGCTCGTTTGCAGAGTGGCCTTCACCGTCGAGCCGGATTCCAACGGTATGTTGAAGCTGCCGTCGAGGCCGAGGCTCGAGCGCAAGGAATTGAGGTTCGCCGTCTCCAGGCTGAGGCGGCCGCCATCGCCGTGCTCGGTCAACTCGGGGCGTGACAGCCGCGTGAAGCTCAGCCCGGCGAGGGGCCCGACGCTCACCGTATCGCTGAGCGCCCAGCGATAGCCGCCGGAAACGCCGATCGTGGCGCTATAGCCTGTCCAGTCCGCCTCGCCTCTGCCGCCATAGCCATTGAAGCCGAAGTGGCGGTGCATGCTGGCGTCCTCGATGCCCAGCCGGGCTGCGCCGAAGAGCCAGGCACCGGCCAGCGGATCCTCGGCATAGCGCGTATGCAGGCCGAGATCGAAGGCATTGATCTCGCCCTTGCCGCTTGCGGGGGATTTCAGGTCGATCGTCTGGTGGCTGAATGCGCCGTGGAAGCCCAAAACCACATCCGGATGATCGGCAAGCGCGCCAGCCTTCTTCCTTGCCTGCTTGCGGGACGATCGCGACGAGCGCGCCGGAAGTGACGATGTCGGAGATCTGCCGCTCGCGATCAAGGGAGGCAGCGAACATCGCGCTGTAGCCTGCCGTTGAGAGCTGGCGCAACGCGCTTGCGACCGTGCTGCCGTCGGCGGCCGAGAAATCGAGCGCGCTGTAGAGAGGCTGGATGTCCGGCCCGGCCTGGGTAACGATCCTGTCCAGCGCCCGGCCGAGCTGCCGCGCATTGGCGTTCCTGCCATATCGGCTATAGGCGTCCGGCTTGCGGCTGAGGGTCAGCTGGTAGATATCGGTATCCTTCCGGCTCGCCTGCAATGCGAGGGTGGGTGAGGTTATCTGGCCTTCCACCTTGCCGAATGCGCTGGAACCGGCCTGCAGCGGGCGGATATCGCCGCTCTTCCAGCCATTGGCGTACCAGCTCGGTGTCGGCGCCAGCGTCAGCGTCAGCCGGCCGTCCAGTGCGGCGTTACCGCTGACCGTGAGGACGTCATATGCGCCCTTGTCGTTCACATCGATGAAGAGCTGCCCGGTGCGGCCCTGCCTGTAGCCGCCGGCAATATCGATGCGTCCGATGGAGCCG
Source organism: Mesorhizobium sp. RMAD-H1 (assembly GCF_014191375.1). Taxonomy (GTDB): domain Bacteria; phylum Pseudomonadota; class Alphaproteobacteria; order Rhizobiales; family Rhizobiaceae; genus Paramesorhizobium. The sequence goes on along the minus strand of NZ_JACHWN010000006.1, from coordinate 207,167 downwards.
ATGCCACGCGGTGTGACCGTACCATTGTTGACGAAGCCGTTACCGGTTTCATTGAGCTTGTAGCTGCTGTTGCCGGCGAGTGTCATATCCGCCGACACCTCCATACCGTAGATCTGGTGGTTGCCACTGAGCTCGGTATAGCCGCCGACGGTCTTGAGCTTCAGGTTGGTGATACCCCGGATATTGCTGTCGTAGACGAGGTTGAAGCGGGGATTGGCCTTGCCGGTCGCAATGCCCTGATCGTCGGCGAGACACCCGAAGGTCATCTCGGTCAGGCGCTGCCTGCCGTTCTCGTCCTTCTGGTCGTAAAGCGAGATGGTATCGCCCTCCAGCTTGGCGCCATTCAGGATGTTGATGCGGTTCACCAGCGCGTTTGACGAGATGTAGATCGCTGCCTGCCTGCCGGCCAGGCGGCCGCTGATATTGGCCTCTTTGACCAATGCGCCGTTCAACTCGTCGAGAAGTACGGCCGGCTTTTCATTCACGGTATGTATATAGGAGCCGCGATATTCACTTTTATTTCCCAACCTATTGTTGCCGAAATCGAAACTGGCTGCGATGCCGCTCTCGCCCAGCGCCTGGATGTCGCCCCGGTGGTTGAACGTATAATCCTTACCATAGGTGAACATCACCCCCCGGCCATTGAGCCCGTCGGCCTAAATTCGCGTGCCTGGCAGCACAGCGAAGTGATTGCCTTCGCCATCGATGCGCACGCCCGCGCCGCCAGCTCCTCTGGTCAGCAGATCGGCGCGCTGCGCCACGTTGTTATGGCTGCCATAGACTTGCAGTCCGAGGCCGAGCGTGGCGGTGTTGTACTGGCCGGGTATATAGGCGGTGCCTTCCTTGTTGCGCAGGAAAAAGCCATGGTCATTGACCAGCGCCTTGCCGTCGCCATAGATCGAATAGCCATAGAAATTGCGCCGGTCGATCGTGTAGCCCATATCCTGCAGGGCGGCGAGTTCGGCCTCCATGAAGGCCGTGTAATTGCGATAGTTTTGATGGCTCATCGTGCTGTTTTTCAGCTCGCGGTGGCTCATATAATTGTCATCAAGGAAATTCCCGACAGGCGTGTAGGCCAGCATCTTCACCGGAACGGGCATCGCCCCGTCAAGCACCTCGCTGACGTGCTCCCCGGCAAAATAGCCTTGATCCTTGCGCACATCGAACCCGCCAGGGTCATAGGGATTGTTGCATTTTGAACACAGGACTACCTGGCCAGGCCTGCTCGGGTTGCCGTTGTCATCGCGCAAGTGTTCGGCCCAGCTGCCGATCGTGGAGCCGAAATAGGGCGTAGTCTTACCATTCCAATCGCCGACTGCGCTGCCAATTCCCAGACCATGGGCCAGTTCATGAACCGCAGTGGCCGCAAGATCGGCGTCGCTGGAGCGAGGAAGCTGCGAAGGTACGTAAACAATCGTATCAAAAGCCATTTTCCCGAGCATGAACTCGACATAGGAACCGAATACCGGCTCGCCCGGATCTTTCCCCGTCAGCGCCGCCTGCAGCTTTGTCAGGCTGAATGGCCCATCGGAAACAAAATCGCTTCAGCCCTGCGCATTATCATCATCATACGTGCCGACATTGACGATCGCTGGGAGATAGCCGGGCCGGGGCGTCACGATCTCCCCCAATAGCCCAGGGCTGCAAGAACTTTTTCTTTTTGCTGTGCGTTCAGGTTCCACGAAGATCTGGCGACCTCATCCGGATTTTCAGGATCGCCGGCGAATGGGCATCGTTTCATCGAAGAACCGCACCTCGAAGACGGCCGTGCCCTGCGGATTATAGATGATATGGCTTTCCACGGCGAAAGCGGGAAGAGAATAAATTGAAATCAGAGAAAATATAAGACGTCTCATTGTGCAGACCTGAAACATATTATGAAAATAAAAGCGAGAAATAAAAAGCCGCTGCTTCGGATAAAGGTATTTTAAAATTGTCTAATAAAGGGCAGGTTCGCCGGAAATTCCTGTAATAAAATCATTGTTAACACGGGAGCATTCGGGAAAAGCTTCGGATAATCAGCGCCACTAATTTGATCATGATAGGTTGTGCTTCAATAAATTGCAGGCGTCTCCCGCCGGATCGGAAGCCGTGGCGATATGGGGCACGCTTGCCCACCGGGATCAACCGGTAAGATTGCAGCGAGCCATGTACCTCAGTCCTGAATGCAGGTCGGCCGGAGTTGCTCAAAGGTTGTTTTTCGGAGCATGTAAATCGTTCCAAATCCGGTGCAGTCGATATGTGTACTGTAATGGGAAGGATTGTGCCGATATCAGTGCATCGCAACAAATTGGGAGGAGAAGATCATTTGCAGAGAAAGAAAATATTATCCCTTTACTTTGATTTTTTGCAATCAACGCTGAAGCTGACAAAATAGAACTTGAATAAACAAGAGAATCACCCTCTTATTGCACCAGTCGACGGGTCGCTCCTCCCACTCTTCACGTCGACTGTTCCCCTCTGGAGGTCATAACCTTCAGCATTGGCCGGACTTCCCAGTCCGGCCTTTTTTTATTTGGCTAACTATCTTGCCGCATCTTCCCGGGGTGCGCCAGCCCGATCGGTCAAGCCCGGCTGCGGCCGAGCATGTTGTTGAGCTCCTTCGGATCGGCGCAGAAGATCCGCGAAATCTTCTGATTGGGGTGCTGGCCCGCCCATTGCGCCGCCAAGGGCTGGGAAATGGACACGCATTGCACGCGGGGAAGCGGATCGGAGAGCACGTGCACTTCGCACAAGGGTTGGGTGGAGAGGCACGCGACCACTGCGAGTACGGATTCCATGATGATCGTCCTTTCGCCAGATCGATGAGACAGATATTCAGATGCGTCCTGATCTGTGCCTGCCGCTGCAAGGCGGTCTGTTAGCCGCCGCAAATGGGCTATACGCGGCTTTCCGGCCCATTCAGGTGTGGGCCGCTGTGTGGAGCTAATCCGGTAACCGCCATCAGGCGGAAATGGTTCCGCCGCCGCGCGTTTATCACGCGCGAGATCGTTGGCAAGAGCAAGCCTCCTGCGAGGGCGAGCGCCGATTAAGCCTGTCACACCATCAGGATGTCCTAAACCCCGGAACCTTCCGGGGAATGTGTTGTTTGGCCATGAAAAGGGCAGGAGCCATGGCCAAGAACAAGGAATCCGAACAATTCACCTATTCCGGCGAGAAAGCCCGGCAGGGGGAGATCATTCTGAGGACGCGGACGCGCCGCATCATCTTCATCGCCGGGCTGGTGGGATTTATCGTGCTCGCGCTGGCGGTGCGGCTTGCTTTCTAGGGCGGTTTCAGATCCGCTCGCCGCTCTTTCTGTCGAAAAGGTGCATCGCATCGATCGCGAAGCCGAAGCGTTGTAGCGTGCCGGAGGCAACCGCCGTCTGCTGCGGCAGGCTGGCGACGAGCTTCTGGTTTCTGACCGAGCCGGAGACCACGCGCTCCGGTCCGGTCAGTTCCACGATCTCGATCTCTGCTTCGATGGATGGCTGGTCGCCTTCCTGCGCAACCGGATGCAGGGCTTCGGGACGGATGCCGATGATCACCTGTCGCGGCGCTTCAGCCGAACGCAAATGGGGAGGCAGCACGATCCGCGCGTTTGCGCCGTCGATTGAGAGCGTGTTTCCCTCGAATGTGGCGTTGAGCAGGTTCATCGGCGGCGAGCCGACGAATTGCGCGACATAGAGCGTGGCCGGGCGGTTGTAGATCTCCTCCGGCGTCGCCAGTTGCTCGATCTGACCATTGCGCATCACCGCGATGCGGGTGGCGAGCGTCATCGCCTCGATCTGGTCATGCGTGACGTAGACGATGGTGGTGCCGAGCATCTGGTGCAGGCGCTTCAGCTCCGTGCGCATCTCCATGCGCAGCTTGGCATCGAGATTGGAGAGCGGCTCATCGAAGAGGAACACCTTCGGGTTGCGTACCAGCGCCCGGCCGATGGCGACACGCTGACGCTGGCCGCCGGAGAGTTCCGAGGGCTTGCGCTCGAGAAGCTGCTCGATTTGCAGGATCCTTGCCGCCTTGCGCACGGCTTCCTCGCGTGCCGCGCGCGGGACTTTGCGCATTTCGAGGCCGAAGCCGATATTGCGGGCTACCGAGAGGTTCGGATAGAGCGCATAGGACTGGAACACCATGGCGATGTCGCGGTCCTTCGGGTGCACGCCGTTGACGGAACGGCCGTCGATGCGCACTTCGCCACCCGTCGGTTCCGCCAGGCCGGCGATGATGTTGAGAAGCGTCGACTTTCCGCAGCCGGATGAACCGAGGAGCACCAGGAACTCGCCGCTTTCCAGCGAGATGTCGATGCCCTTCAGCGTATCGACGCTGCCATAGCGCTTGCGGATATCGATCAGGTCAAGCGCGCTCATCGGCATCCTCCTTTAGGTATAGACCGGGACCGGCATCGTAGCGGCGCGGCAGGGTGGAAATCGCCGTCGAGGCGATGTGCACGCCGTATTCCAGGCTTGTCTTCAGCGGCTTGCCAAGGGAATGGGCGGCGAGAAAGGCCGCGTTGAAGACATCGCCCGCGCCGATCGTGTCGATGACGGTCACATCCGGAGCGGCAGCGAACCACTGCCGGCCGTCAGCGCCGAGGCCGAGCGCGCCTTCGGGGCCGCGTTTGACGACGACAAGCGCGCCGGCAGGCATGAGGCTGCGAAGCGCGGACGCCGCCTCCTCTGGCTCGGGCTGCCCTGACAGGGCCGTGGCTTCCACCTCATTAAGGAGCAGGCAGGCGGAGCGCGACAGCCATTTCCTTGCTGCCCCGCAATTGGCCGCCGTCCAGCCGTCGAGCGGCCAGCCGGTGTCGAGCGCGACCCTGATGCCATGCGCATCGGCGCGATCGAATAGCGCCTCATATTGTGCCGTCAGCGCGTCGGTGAGGAAGCTGCCGCAGACAAGCAGCGTGCCGCCGGTCAGCGCCTTCCAGTCCAGCATGTCGCGCACCTGCGGCCAGTCGAGCGCGGGCAGATGGCCGCGCGTGGTGAAGAAGGTGCGCTCGCCATTGGGATGTGTGATGCCGACGGAAAGCGTGGTGCCGACGGGCACCACCGGCCAGGAGGCGGAATGCGGCGCGAAGGCTTCGCGCAGCCAGTTGCCGAATTGGTCGGAGCCGGTATTGGCGGCGAACTGATATTCAAGGCCGAGCGCCGACCAGACCAGCGCGCTGTTACCCGCGGCCCCGCCGACCCGCAGCTCGTCATGATCGACGATGATCTCGGTGCCGGGCGCGGGCCAGGGCGTGGCCGGCCCCATGATCAGGTCGACATTGACATTTCCGACGACGGCGAGCGGAAGCATGCGGCTCACTCGCTTCTCGTGATCTTCGACGAGCGCACCGGCGTGCCGGCATTGGCGACGCGCGAGGCTGAGAATTCGACCATGAAACGCTGCGCGGCGGGCAGGAGTGCGAAGATCGCCGCCATGCCGCCCGATGCAATTACGGGAACGGTCACGACGCCATCCACGGGTTGCTCACCCGATGCATCGAAGACGACGACGGGCGAGCCCGCGCTTGCTGCATCGCGCGCCATGCGGGCGACCAGCTCCGATGTCGCCTCTCTGCCCCTGAAAAGGATAATACCGACCTTTGGCCCCAGCATTTCCATCGGACCATGGCGCAATTGCCCGCCTTCCAGCGAATAGCAGGGGAGGCGGGAGAGTTCGGTCAGGCCGAGGGCGATGGCTTCCGCCACGCCCTGCATCCGGCGCCCGGAGGTGACGATGGTCGAGACATCGCGCATGACGTCGAGTGCGGCGGACACGTCAGGTTCTTCCGGCTGCGAGAGAAGCGTGAGCGCCTGCTGCTGGTCTTCGCCTAGCGCCGCGAGGATTGCCGCATGAAGCGCGAAGGTCACCGTGAGGCTGCGGGTCGCCGCAAAGGCATGCTCGGTGCCGCCGGCGCCGACGAGACTCGGCAGCGTCCGGGCGATGGTCGAGCCGGCTTCCAGCGTCAGGCCGAAAACATCCTCCGGTCGACTGTCTTGCGAGATGCCCGCTTCGGCAAGGAAACGCAGCACCTCGGCGCTTTCGCCCGATTGCGACGTCACCAGGATGGTGCGTCCAGCAAGCGGCAGCGGCTGGTTCAACTGTTCGGAAAGCGGCAGTGCCACCGCATCGATACTAAAATCGCGGTAAAACGGCTCCATCGCCCGGCCCACCGCATGCGAGCCGCCCATGCCGAGCAGCAGGAGCCTGCCGGTGCGCTTCAGCGAATTGGCAATGGCTTTTGCGGTTTCGCCGGCATTTTCTAGCGATGCCAGGGCATCGCCATGCTGGCGCGCCATTTCCCTGTCGATCGCCATCAGGCCCGCTGGGCGCAAGCTGTTTACAGTCATATTCATCCTTTGACACCGCCTCCGGTAAGCCCCGAGATCAAGGCACGTTGCATGACGAGGCCGATCACCACAGGCGGCAGGGCGGCAAGGACGCCGGCTGTCGCGATCAGCCCGTAATCGGATACGCGGCCGCCGGCGAGATCGGCGATGGCCACGGTCAGGGTCTTGGCGCGCTGGTCGGAGGTGAAGAGCAGTGCGTAGAAGAATTCGTCCCAGGCAAGCAGGAAGGCGAAGAGCGCCGCCGTCGCCATGACGGGGGCTGCGAGCGGCAGCGTGATGATCCGGAGCACCTGGTCGAGGCGCGCGCCGTCCATCATCGCCGCGCTTTCGATCTCCCGCGGGATATTGTCGAGCCCCGATTTGAGAAGCCAGGTGGTGAAGGGCGCCAGAATGGTGAGATAGACCATCGCCAGGCCGAAGACGGAATTGAGCAGGCCGAACGCCGCAAGTCCCATATAGAGCGGCACGGCGAGCGCCACGGGGGGCAGCATATAGGTTGCGATGACGACATAGAGCGACCAGGTGACCGCAGGGGTGCGGGAGACCGCCCAGGCCGCGGGAATGGCCACCGCGACCGCGGCCAGCGTTGCCATGCCTGCCACTTGCAAGCTGTTCAGCAGGGCCGAGATGAAGGCCGCGCCGACGCTGTTGCTGGCTGTGGCGAGCAGCAGCTTGTAGCGGGAGAAATCCGTCTCTTCCGGCCACCAGTGCAGCGGCTTCGCCGTCAGGTCGCCTGTCGAGGAGATGCTCATGACGAAGAGCCAGAGGATCGGCGCCAGCACGACGATCGCCAGTAGCAGCGCGCAGATATGGATGAAGATCTGGAAAACAAGGCTGCGGCGTTCCATCAGGCGGTTCCTCCGGCACTCTTGCGGATGAGCATGGCGTAGGCGACCGCCAGCAGGGTCACCAGCAGCGTGACGATCAGTGCCAGCGATGCACCAGAGCCGGCGCGCTGGAAGGAAAAGGCTTCCTGATAGACGAGGATGGAGAGCGTGCGGGTGCTGTTGGCCGGTCCGCCGCGGGTCATCACCCAGATAATGTCGAAGACCTTGAAGGCCTCGATGGTTCTGAGTACCAGCGCCACCATCAGCGGGCCGGCGAGATAGGGCAGGAGGACGAAGCGGAAACGCGCCCAGGCGCCAGCGCCGTCCACCATGGAGGCGGCCATGATATCGCGCGGGACGGCCTGCAGCGCAGCAAGGGCGATGAGCGCGACGAGGGGGAAATTCTTCCAGCAATCGGCGATGATCAGCGCGGCCATGGCGGTTCCCGGCTCGCCCAGCCAGGAGCGATAGGCATCCAGGAGGCCGACCTGCGTCAGAAGGGCGTTGAGCGCGCCATATTCGGGATTGTAGATCAGCCGCCAGAGCGTGGCGTTGACGACGGTCGGCAGTGCCCAGGGCAGGATCATCAGCGCCCGGAGCAGGGTACGTCCCTTGAATTCCTGATTGAGCAGCAGGGCGGCGAGCACGCCCAGCACCATCTCTGCCGTAACCGAGAGGATGGCGAACAAGGCCGTGGTGGTCAGGGCCCGCTGGAAATTGGAGCTGGAGATCAGCTTGGCGTAATTCTCGATGCCGACGAACTGCCCTTGCGTGCCGACCAGCCTGGCATCGGTGAAAGAGAGCCTCACCGTATCCACCAGCGGCCAGCCGATGACGGCAATCATCACGATCAGCAGCGGCATCATCAGGAGCCAGGCTCTGGTCGTGATCCAGGTTTGGGACATGGGATTACGCCACTCTACGAATGCGATTGTACACGATTTGCCCCGCCTCACCTCTCTCCTGCAAGCAAAGTGAGGGGCGTCGGAGTTGTCGCCTCATCCTTCTCCCCGCCTGGGGGGAGAAGGGTCTGAAGGACACAGGCGGATGAGGGCTTTCGGGCAAGCGCCGATCAGAGGCCGCTGTTTTCGGCCGCCGCGTTCAGCGCGTCTTCCGGGCCCGACTGGCCGAGCAGTACCTCCTGGATGGCCTGCTGGAGAGCCGCTGACAACTCCTGGTACTTTGGCGTCGTTGGGCGTGGATACATGGCGGCAAGCGCGACCTTTGCCGCCTTGATCAGCTCTTCCTGATCCTTGGTGACAGCGGGATCCTCGTAAGAGGCGGCCCAGATCGGCAGGCTGAGCTTGGCATAAGCGTTCTGCGTCTCCTGCGAGGTCATGAAGGTGATGTATTTCCAGGCCTCGTCGGGATGCTTGCTGGTGTTGGTGATCCCGAGGCCCATCGAGCCGTTGACGGCTGAGACCTCGCTTTTGCCCTCGACGCCGGGGGCAGGGACCACGCCGACCTTGCCCACCACCTTGCTCTCCTTCCCGTCATTGGCGAGATTGTACATATAGGTCCAGTTCAGCGCGAAGGCCGCTTCGCCATTCTGGAAGACGCGCCGGACGTCCTCTTCCAGGAATTCCTTCGAATTCGGGTTGCTGATACCGGAATTGTAGCTGTCGACCATATATTTCAGCGCATCGAGGCCACCGTCGGTCTGGAAGACCGGCTTGCCGTCCTCCAGGAACTTGCCGCCATAGGCGCTGACGAGTGTAGTATAGTCGCAGATGGCGGCTTCCGCCTGCGCCCAGCTCCAGGCGATCGGGTTTTCGAGGAGACCCTTCTCCTTGATGAGCTTCGCCTGCTCGGTTAGCTCGGCCCAGGTCCTGGGCGGCGCCGAAATGCCGGCCTTTTGGAGGATTTCCTTGTTATAGAAGAGGTACTTGGTATCGAGAATCCACGGCATGCCGTAGCGCTTGCCATCATACTCGACCGTCGTCCAGGCCCCGGGGAGGACACCCTCCTTCATTTCGGACGTGATGCGGTCGGTAACGTCGACCAGCACTTTGTTCGCCGCATATTCGGCCGGCCAGATCACGTCGAAAAGCACGACGTCATAGCCGCCGCCCGAGCCTTGGGCGAGCACGGTCTTGTCGTGCAGGCCTTCATAGGGGACGAATTCGAGATTGACCTTCACGTCCGGATTGGCCTTGGTGAAGGCCTCCGTCATTGCCCGCACATCCGCCTCGCTATAGGCGGCCTGGGCCATGAAGAGGGCGTTGAGCGTCGTTTCAGCGTGAGAGGGTGTCGCCTGGACACCCAGAAGAAGCGTTGCGCCGAGAAGCGCCGTGGTGATGGATTTCAGCATGTCATCCTCCAGTTTCTGGCAAGGCGGTTCCGGAGCCGCTCGATGAGCGATACCGGCTCCATATGAGGTGCGACAACAGACGAAACGCGCACCCTGTGATCTTGGAGCGTTGCGCCGTCCGGCCATCGCTCGGCCGACCAGAGCTTTCGTTCCCCTTTTCTGCGCACCAGTCTTTCGACAAACCGATTCCGATTTTCGGGCCGATGCTTCAGGACTCTGCCGGTCCTCTTTAAGTCAATTGTCTTGACTTATTTCTTGAACAATATTTACCTGCTGTCAAGAGGGTTCAAAATGCATGATGCGCGAGTAATCAGGGCGACGAGCGGCACCAATCTGGGAGGTGCCAGCGCGCACAACAGGCGGGTGATGGTGGATGCGCTGCGCCTGAATGGAGCCCTGTCACGCGCCGAGCTTGCGCGCGCCACGCGGCTAACAAAACAGACAGTCTCCAACATCATCGAGGAACTGGAGCGCGACGGGCTGGTGCGGTCGCAGGCGATAGTGAGGAAGGGCCGGGGCCAGCCGGCGACACCCTATGAGCTCGTGCCGGAAGGCGCCTATGCCCTCGGCCTGCAGATCGACCGCCATGTAAGCCGTGTCATCGCCGTCAATCTGGTGGGCGAGGTGCTGGTGCAGAAATCCGCCGAGCTTCCGCCGGGAGGCCCGGAGACCGGCGTCAAGATCATCCTGGATCTGATCGATAGCGCCCGCGGCACATTGGCGGGCGCCGTGCCGGAGGCGGAGCGGCGGCTGGTCGGCCTCGGCGTCGCCATGCCCGGGCCTTTCGGCGTCGAAGGTGACGATGACAACCAATGGATGATGGCGAGCTGGCAGAATTATCCGCTTCTCGAAACGCTTGCCACCGGAACGGGGCTTGAAGTGGCGCTGCAGAATGACGCCGCCGCCGCCGCTACGGCGGAAAGGCTGGTGGGCTCGGCGCATGGTCTCGATCACGCCGTCTGCATCTATCTAGGCTATGGTCTCGGCGCCGGCCTGATCCTGAATGGTGAGCTCTATAGTGGGCAGAACGGCAATGCCGGTGAGATCGGTATGAGCCTCGCCCCCGGGAAGGCGGGCGCCACACCTTTCGTGGCGCCGCTCGAATATCAGGCGTCGCTCGCCTCGCTGTGCAAGATCCTCGACATTGCCCCCTCCGATCCCTGGCTTTTCGAAAAAATCGAGGAGGCAGCGCAAAAGCCCGATCAGCGTGTGGACGACTGGATGAAACGCGCGTCCGAGCGGCTGCGCTGGATGGTGCATCTGCTTGAAACGGTCTTCGATCCACAGACGATTATTTTGTGCGGCGGCGCGCCGCGGATGCTGATCGACCAGCTGATCGGGCATATGCAGCCGCTGCTGCCGTCGCTGGCGGCGCGCCGCAACCGCTGCCTGCCGCGTCTCCAGCCAGGGCTTGCGAACCCGTGGGCAGTTGCGCTGGGCGCGGCGGCCGAGCCAATCGCCAGGGCCTTCGATCCACGCTTTTCCGCGATCCTCAAATCGCGGTTTGGACCGTGAGCTTCGTTTTACAAGGCATCGGCATCGAGCCGGAAAAGAGCCGAGCCCGTTGAACGGGCCCGGCCGAGGCGGTTAACCTTGTTTGGTCGCCGCGCCTGATTAGCGTTAATTCACCGAGAGCGTTATCTCAAAGGAGCCGGAATTGTCACCATATAAGCCCGGGACGTCGTTATAGAAGAAAGCGATTTCGCCATCTACTGGGACTGGCCAGTTGGACAATCCGTTACCAACGACCGTATAAGGGCCGTTGCCGATCTTTAGCAGGACCGAGCCGGCGTCCGCTTTGGGATCAAGCAATTGACCCTGGTTGGAAGCACCTGGATACCCTTCAGGTCCATATGGGCCATGGCCCGGCCAAGGTGTCCCCTCTCCTTTGACAGTAACCGAAATCTTGTCCGTTCTCGTGTTAACGGTTATGCCTGTTTTAATGCCCTGTTCATTCGTCGCCTGCAGCGTGCCGCCCCATTTGAGCTGTCTCAGGACCGCGATATTGAACGAGCCTGAATTGTCGCCGTAATCACCCGGCTGATCGTTAAAATAAAACGTTAGTTCGCCATCTTCGCGGATCGTCCAGTCGGACATTCCCTTGCCGACGACCCTGTAAGGGCCGGTGCCGACTTTCATCAGAACCGCACCGGCATTCGCCTGGGGATCAAGCATTTTGTCCTGATTGGCATCGTTGGGTTTTCCATCAGGACCCCATGGCCCATCGCCAGGCCAAAACTTCGCGGATCCATCGACTGTAATCGTAATATTGGAGTCGCGGGTGTTGAGGGTGAGGCCTGTTCTCACGCCCTGTTCCGCCGTCGCTTGGAGCGTGCCAGTCCACAATACGGATTTTTCTTGCTCAGCCATGGTTGTTCCTTTCGAAGATGATTTGAACGATCCGGTACGTTTCTCCGAATGTTCCGGGAATCCGTACCCATTGCTAAGGCTAGGCAGGAAGGCCAAGAACGGTATTGTAGTTTCTTACAGGGTGTGGGCCAAAGGCAGACGCAGATGAAAAAGAGCCGAGCCCGGTGAATGGGCTCGGCGGTCAGGATAGCTCAAGCTGACATGCGGGACCGTGATTTAAGCCATGGTGATTCCGTTGGCAGGTCTTTGAAATCGGAGCATTGATCAGCAGTTAGTTTACGGTGAGCGCTATCTGAAAGGAGCCGGAATTGTCATCAAAAATCCCATCGTTATAGAAGAAGGCGATTTCGCCATCTTCCCGCACCGGCCAGTCGGAAATTCCTGTGCCGACGAACCGATAAGGCCCATTGCCGATTTTCATCAGGCATGAAGCACAGTTCGCACTGGGCAGGAGTGCCCCAGGGTTATTGGTATCATTCGGATTGCCATCAGGACCGAACTCCTGACCACCGGGCCCGTAACTTGCTTTACCCGTGACGGAGATCGTAATCTTGTCCGTTCTCGTGTTAACGACGATGCCTGTCTTCACGCCATCTGCTGCATTTGCCGGAAGCGTACCGTTCCATTTGAGCTGTCTCAGGACCGCGATGTCGAACGAGCCCGAATTGTTGCCGTACTCACCCGGCACATCGTTGTAGAAGAATGCAAGCTCGCCGTCGTATCGGATTGTCCAGTCGGTCAGTCCTTTGCCGATCGGCGTAAGAGGGCCTCCACCGGCCTGTCCGCCGCCAACCTGCATCAGAACCGCACCGATATTCGTTCCGGGCAGAAGGGCCTTCGGGTCCTTGTTGTTGGGGTCTCCCTCAGGACCTTCCTGCGGAGCGGCCGGCCCGTTTTTTGCCGACCCTTTGACGGTGATCGTGATGTTGGGGTCGCGGGTATTGAGGGTGAGGCCGGTTTTCACGCCCTGTTCCGCCGTCGCCTCGAGCGTGCCGGTCCACAGTACGGATTTTTGTTGCTCAGCCATTGGTCGTTCCTTTCGAAGATGATTTTGGAGGATGTGGTACGTCCCTCTGGGGTTCTGAGGCCCGTATCCGCTGTTCAGCCTAAGCAAGCAGTGTGGGAATGGTATTGTAGTTTCTTACAGGTCGCGTGGAACGAAGCGTCCGCACCGGTGGCGGGAAAAGCCGCAGTTCAGCAAAAAGCCGGACCCAATGAACGGGCCCGGCGAAGGAAAGGGCCTTGACCGGCGGTCAGTATACGGTGAGCGTTATCTCGAAGGAGCCAGAATTATCACCATACGCCCCTGGAGCGTCATTATAGAAGAATGCGATTTCGCCGTCTTCGGCCACGGGCCAATCGGAAATTCCCGTGCCAACGAGCCTATAAGGGCCGGTACCAATCCTCATCAGAACTGCAGCGGAATTTGCGCTGGGGTCAAACTGATTGGTTGAACCGGGAAACCCGTCAGGGCCAAATGGCCCGTGGCCTGGCCAAGATGTTCCTTCCCCGGTGACCGTGATCGTAATCTTGTCCGCTGTGTTGACGGTAACGCCTGTTTTTACGCCCTGTTCGTTCGTTGCCTCGAGTGTGCCGTTCCACACGACCGGGGTTTTCGTGATGTTGATGTTGTACGCGCCGGTGTTGTCGGCGTACTCGCCCGGTACATCGTTATAGAGGAACGTAAGCTCGCCATCGTATCGGATCGTCCAGTCTGATAGCCCTGCGCCGACCTTCATGAGATGGTCACCGATCTTCATCAGGCACGCACCTTCGTTTGCGCTGGGTAAAATGACCTTCGGGTTTGTGTAATTCGGATCGCCTTCGGGCCCGACTTCCGGGAAGCCACTCCCGAACTTCGTCGTCCCCGTGACGGTGATCGTGATGTTGGGATCTCGCGTGTTGAGGGTGAGGCCTGTCTTCACGCCCTGCTCTGCGTTAGCCTGGAGTGTGCCGCTCCATAATTTTGTTTGTTCAGCCATTGGTTATTCCTTTCGAAGGTAATGTGGCCAATTTGGTGCTGCCCCGATGGCTCGGAGTGCGAACCATGCTCAGGCTAAGCAGGCGGGGAGGGCATGGTTATTGTAGTTTCTTACAGGTTGCGCGGAATGGAGCGTCCGCATCGGTAGCGGTAAAAAGCTGCAAACGAGCAAAAAAACCGAGCCCGGTGACCGGGCTCGCAATTTGAGGGAATGTTCCCCTGACTGGTTTAGGCAGCGCCACCCTTACTTCGCGGGTGTATGGTAGAAGCCGTCGCCGTCACGCACGGCCGTCCATCGGCTGCCGTCCCAGGTGATGTAATTCAGGATCACATCCTCATGCTCAACACGGCTTGGTGGATTGGGCGCCGGTAATGGCACATGACGGAATTTCTCGGTGGAGGCGTCCCAGTTTGCCTGCCAGAAGCTGTCGTCCCACATCTTATAAATGATGATTGTGTCCTGATGCTCGGTTCCTCCCGGGTTCGGCCCCGCTGGAGTATGAAGGAAAATATCCCCCACCCAACGAGCGGTCCAGGTCGTATTGTCTCCCGTTATGTAGTTCAGGATTACATCATAATGGCCCCCATCATTATAATGGCCCCCATCATTCGTGCCGTTCTGGTTCCTTGCGACATTGATGTCGAACGAGCCGGAATTGTCGCCATATTTGCCCGGCCAATCATTGTAGAAGAAGGTGAGTTCACCGTCTTCCCGGATCGTCCAGTTGGGCAATCCGTTGCCGACGACCCTGTAAGGGCCGTTGCCGACCTTCATCAGGACAGCACCGACATTCGCGCTGGGTAAAAGCGTATTCGGGTTTTGATAGCTGGAATCGCCTATTGGACCGAAATCCGGTTTGTTCTGCGCATATTTTGCCGACCCTGTGACGGTGATGGTGATCTTGGGGTCGCGGGTGTTGAGGGTGACGCCTGTCTTCACGCCCTGTTCAGAGCTGGCGTCCAGTTTCCCGGACCATATCGATTGCTCAGCCATTGCTTGTTCCTTTCGAAGCTAACGCGACCAGTTGGGTACGTCTCGCGGTGGTCCGTACCGGTTGCCAAGGCTAAGCAGGAAGACAGGGAGCGGTATTGTAGTTTCTTACAGGTGGCATGGGCTGCGGTGGTGCTAGGCGGGGCAAGATGAGCCACAGACCATCGTTGTATCCGTAGCCGGAAAAGCCCGGAGCAATGCATGAAACCGGCGTTCCGGGAGACCGGAGCACCCTCTCATGCTGTGGCGCGCCTCGTATTCCTACTTGTCAAACCACCGTCCGACGACTGCCTTCAAACTTACGGGGCGCTTACCGCGACGACGGTTCGGGTCTGGATTTCATAAGAATGAATTGAATACAATTTAATAAGTTTTGAGCTTCGCAATCTTCCATCGAGAGTAGAGTATGAGCAACAGGGATTACTATCACTGGCAAGATCTATTAAGCTTGGTCGAATGTATAGATTCGTCCGAAAATATCATAGATGTTTTTGGTATATTGGAGAAAGGAATCTCTCAATTCGGCTTTTATAATATTGTTGTTTCTGATCTTCCTCAACAACACGAAAACATAGAAGATCTCGTTTTCTTCGATAAGCTGCCTGAAGGATGGCCGGAACTTTACACCACGCAGAACTACGCCCATTTCGATCCCGTAGCGCGCATGTGTCGAAGCACGTTTCGATCCTTTGAATGGAAGGAAGCACCGTATGATCGGGATCGGGAGCCTCGTGCCGGCGAGCTTATGGAACTGGCTCGGGATTTTGGCATGTTGCGGGGCTTCTGCGTGCCGTTTCCTGGGTTTGTGGGCCGCACGGCATGTATTTCGATGAGCGGCCGGCAATCCGATCTGCCGGCGCGCGCCAAGCCGGCCCTTCAGTTCATCGCCATATATGCTGCCGAGAGAATCCGGCAGGTCGTTGGTGCCGACCGTCAGACGGTCCAGTCACCATTGACCATGCGCGAAAGGGAGGTTCTGCAGTGGACTGCCCTCGGCAAGACGGCTCATGATATCGCCGAAATCCTGAAGATTGCAGACCGCACCGTCACCGCACATATCGTCAGCGCAATGGACAAGCTGGGCGCTGCCAACAAGACGCAAACCGTTGTGCGCGCAATGCAGCGCCAGCTCATTGCACCGGACCTCTAAATCGACAGTCCCGTTCGGATCTTGCGTTCGGGCTCATGATGTTATGAGAACCCGCACCGGGCTGTTGCGCTGGAGGACATCGACGACTACCTGCGAACGGGAGCGCCGCAGCGCCACATCGGCGGCGGCGTTTCCCACGCTAAGCCGGTGGATCACCACCTCATCGAGGAAAGCCGGCAGGACCGGTTCGTTGAAGCTGATGTGCAGTGCTTCGGGATCGAAGCCAAGCCCCAGGCAGGACTGGATCAGCGACAGGGGTGCCGCCGCCGCCCAGGCCTGCGGCGAACAGGCGACGGGATAGAAGGTCGGCCCGTGGGCTCGCTGCCGGGCAAAACCGCAGAAGAGTTCCGGCAGTCGCCGCATCTCGATATAGGTTGAAGCGGCAAATAGTCCTTCGAAGATGCGGGCGGTCTCGCGCCTGAAGCCGTAGCGGGCGAAGCCAGCCGCGATGATCGCATTGTCATGTGGCCAGACTGATCCGTTGTGATAGCTCATGGGGTTGTATCGCGCCGTTGTGGCGGCGACGGTGCGCACACCCCAGCCGCAGAAGGAGGCGCTGCCCATCAATGTTCTGACGACAGCCTCGGCCCGTGCGGGATAGGCGATGCCGGTGAAAAGCGCATGCCCCGCATTGGAGGAGGGGACGCGGCAGGGCGCCTTGTCGCCGTCGAGCGCCAGCACATAGGTGCCGAGTTCCTCATCGAAGAAACATTCGTCGAAGCGCTTGCGCAACGCTTCTGCCTTCTCGTCGAATGCCGCTGCGCGCTCCGGTTGCCCCAGCCGGCGCAGGCATTCGGCGGCGCTGCGCCACGCACCATAGACATAGGCCTGCACCTCGACGAGCGCGATGGGACCCTTGGCGAGCGTGCCGTCGGCATGGAAGATGGAGTCGTGGCTGTCCTTCCAGCCCTGGTTGGCCAGCCCGTCCGCCGTCCGGCGCCCATATTCGACGAAGCCGTCGCCGTCCCGGTCGCCATGCTTTCCGATCCAGGAAAGGGCCGCCTCGATATTCGGCCAGAGACGACGAACGGTTTGGACATCGCCGGTCCGCTCGAGATAGGCGCCGGCGAGCATAACGAAGAGCGGCGTGGAATCGATGCTGCCATAATAGCGGCGGAAAGGGACTTCCCCCAACTCAGCCATCTCGCCATAGCGGACCTCGTGCAGGATTTTGCCAGGTTCGGCATCGGCTTCAGGGTCGATCGCTATTGCCTGGTTGGCTGCGAGATGGCCGAGAACGCCGCGCGCAATGGACGGGTCCAGCCACAGGGTTTCGAGTGCCGTGATCAGGGCGTCGCGGCCGAAGACGGTGCTGAACCAGGGGATGCCGGCATAGGGATAAGGCCCCTCCGGCGTATCCGTTACCAGCATGTAGATATCCGACACGCCGCGGCGCAGCGCCTCGTTGAAGATGTCGTTCGAGGTCTCGATTGCCGCCGCTCGCGAGGCCGAGGCACGCAGCGCCCGCCGGGCATCGCGCAGCGCGCTGAAGAAGGCATAGCGCGTGGGATGATTGTCGCCGCCGGTGCCGCAATTGATCTCGATGAAGAGCGAGCGGGATTCCTTGGGGGCCAGCTCGAATGTGAATACCGCCTGATCGCCCATGAGCCGCGTCGGTACCGGCTCGAAGCGCAGGCTTGTCGACCGGCGGGTGCCGTCGAGGCCGGTATAGCTTAGCACTACGCTGTCATCGCCGACCTCCGGCGGATGATGCCTGCCCTTTTCCTCCCGCCGGGTGCCGCGCACCTCGAAAAGGTCGGCGAAATCGGCGGCGAAGGAAAGCTCAATGCTGAACCGGCGAGGCTTCTCGTCGAAATTGCGTACCGCCAGACGTTCGAAGCAGGTGGCATTCCAGAGAAAGCGCGAGCGCCGAAGATGAATGAGGTCATGCTCGAAAAGGAGCTTGCCCTCCTCGTCGAACATGTCCGGATTGGTCAGATCGCAGGTCAGCGTGGCGTTGTCGTCGCGCAGCGTCGAACTGAGCAGCATCGGCCGCGATCCGGCCATGGTGAGATAAAAATGCGAGAGGTGGCGCGTGTCCCGGTGGAAGATGCCCTCGGGACTACCCGGACCGGAAAGCGCGTCACCATTATGGTCGAAGACGGCGAAGGTGTCGCCGTGCTTCAGCGTGCGCGGCCGCCTTTCCTGCAGGGATGCGGCGGCGGGGATGAAGAATTGCGCAAGTTGCGACATGCCGGCTCCAGTGGGAGCCGGCGCGTGGGGTATGGCTTGGGCGCCGGCTGTCTGCATGGCTGGAAATCTCCGTCTTTGCGGCCGCTGTCAGGCGACCACCTGCAATCCTCTATCCTGGCCGGCGTTGCGGCGCAGGGGCACGGCGTCGGCCGCGACATCGGGCAGGCTGCGATAGATGTCGAGATAGTCGCGGGCCATGCGGTCCACCGTGAAGCGCTCTTCGAACGCGGTGCGCACACGTGCCCGGTCAAGCCCGCCGATCTCGTTTACCGCTGCAACCGCCTGGTCCGCGTTCTCCACGACGAAGCCGGAAACGCCGGCATGGATGATTTCGGGCACGGACCCGCAGCGGAAGGCGATGACCGGCGTTCCACAGGACATGGCCTCAATCATCACCAAGCCGAAGGGCTCGGGCCAGTCGATCGGGAACAGAAGTGCGCGGGCATTGCCGAGAAATTCCGCCTTCTGCCTTTCGTTAATTTCGCCGATGAACTCGACATTGGGGTGGGCCCTTATCATCGGCTCGATCACATTGGTCCAGTAATCCTGATCGGCCTTGTCGACCTTGGCGGCGAGCTTCAGCTTCACGCCGGCCCGCGCGGCGATCTCAATGGCGCGATCGGGCCGTTTTTCCGGCGAGACGCGTCCGAGAAAGGCAAAGTAATCGCCTTTCGGTTTCGCCGTGTACGGCAGCAGGTCGCGCGGCAATCCGTGATAGACGGTGCCGACCCAATTGACGGGGCAGGACAGCGGCCGTCGCTGATCCCGGGAGATCGATACCAGCGGAATTTCGGGGAAAGCAGAATAGAAGGGGATCAGATCCGGCAGGTCGAGACGGCCGTGCAAGGTGGTGACGGTGCGTCCCGCCATTTCCCGGATCAGCGGGAAGTGCAGGAGATCGATATGGAAATGCAGTACGTCGAACTCCTTGGCGCGCCGGCGCACCTCATCGAGCATGACGACATGATAGGGGATCGGGTCCCTGACGGCAGGATTGAGCCGTAGCGCGATATCCGAGCAGCCGATGAGCCTGGCGGCGGTCTGCGAATCCGCGCTCGCGAATAGCGTCACGTCGTGGCCTTGCCGGACCAGTTCCTCGGTAAGATAGGAGACGATGCGTTCGGTTCCGCCATAGAGCCGTGGCGGGACACATTCGGCAAGCGGAGCGATCTGTGCTATCTTCATCGATAGCACCTCCCCGTTTCTGCGGGCTTTGCCTCGCATGCTTCGAAAATGAAATGACCGGTGCGCGTTTCTCCTTCGGCAGGGATGTCGTGTACGACAACACGATCACACAACAGGCGGAAGTGCATGCAAATCCTCCATATGCAGAACAATGATGTCATAGAGCCCGGACCGACAGGGCGGTCCTGCGAGGATGAACTAGGAGCCGCATAAATCGACTTCAAGAGGCGTGTTGGCGAAATCTCGAAGGGCGTTCCCGGCAAAAAAGGCCGGAACATTGACCGCCGTCCGGTGTTAGCCCGGCATTATGAACGACACCAACACGACAGCCGATCTGACGCGCGCGGCGCAGGGGTTGCAGAAGCAGGCGAGGATGGAAGCCTGGTGGCAGCGCGGCGTCATCTATCAGATCTATCCGCGCTCGTTTCAGGACAGTAGCGGCGACGGCATCGGAGATTTGCGCGGCATTATCGAGCGGCTCGATTATCTGGTGTGGCTCGGGATCGACGCAATCTTGATCTCCCCGATCTTTCCCTCACCGATGGCAGATTTCGGCTACGATATCTCCGATTACCGGGATATCGATCCGCGGTTCGGCACGCTGGCCGAGTTCGACCATCTGCTCGCGGAAGCCCATCGGCGCGGCTTGCGCGTGCTGCTCGATTTCGTGCCCAACCACACATCGGACCGGCATCCCTGGTTCGTCGAGGCGCGCAGTTCCCGCGACAATCCCAAGCGTGACATGTATATCTGGCGCGATCCCGCGCCCGATGGTGGCCCGCCCAACAATTGGCCGAGCAATTTCGGCGGCAGCGGCTGGGAATGGGACGAGGCGACGAAGCAATATTACTACCATGCCTTCTTGAAGGAGCAGCCCGATCTCAACTGGCGCAATGCGGAGGTGCGCCGGGAAATGTACGATGTCCTGCGCTTCTGGCTCGACCGGGGCGTGGATGGTTTCCGTGTCGATGTCATCTGGCACCTGATCAAGGACGATCAGTTCCGGGATAATCCGGTGAACCCGGATTGGACGCCTGAGATGCCGCCGCACACGAAAGTGCTCCAGATCTACAATACCGACCGCCCTGAGGTGCACGAGGTGGTCTCGCAAATGCGCGGCGTATTGGAGGAATATGGCAGGGATCGCTTGCTGATCGGCGAGATCTATCTGCCGATTGCCCGGCTTGTCGCCTATTACGGGCGCGAATTGCGTGGCGCGCATCTGCCCTTCAATTTTCACCTGATCGAAGCGGAATGGGACGCCCGCCACCTGCAACGGCAGATCGAGGAATATGAGGCGGCCTTACCGGAAGGCGGCTGGCCGAATTGGGTACTGAGCAATCACGACAAGCCGCGAATAGCGGCGCGGGTCGGACGGCAGCAGGCGCGCGTCGCCGCGATGATGCTGCTGACGTTGCGCGGCACGCCGACCATCTATTATGGCGACGAGATCGCCATGACCGATGTCGAGATTCCGTTCGATCGTGTCGAGGATCCCTTCGAGCGCCGGGTGCCGGGGCAGGGCTTCGGCCGTGATCCGCAGCGCACGCCGATGCAGTGGAGCGGCGGTCCCAATGCCGGTTTCAGCGCGGTTGCACCCTGGCTGCCGATCGCCCCCGATGTCGCACAGTTCAACGTCGAGGCCGAGCGCGACGATCCCGCTTCGATGCTCTCCTTCTACCGCCGCCTGCTGGCGCTGCGCCGCCGCAGCGAGGCCTTGACCATCGGGAGATACAGCACCGTTCACGCCGCGGACGACGTCCTGGCCTATATGCGCGAGACGGAAGACGAGCGATATCTCATCGTGCTTAATCTGGGACCGGCTGCGTCCGAGATCACGGTACCGGGTCCTTGCCGGATCGTCCTCGCCACGGGAGGCGACCGGACGGACGAACACATTGAGGAGAAACTGCATCTTGGCGGCAATGAAGGCGTGCTCGTCGAGATGCTGGCCTGACGCGGAACTCCGGCGCTTTGCTGCCGTTAAGGGACAGTTCTTTCTCGAAACGAGGTCGTCATGCCGGAAAATCCCTCGCAACATGTCGTCATTACCGGAGCCAGCGCCGGTGCGGGCCGCGCCGCCGCAATCGCCTTTGCAAGGCGAGGCGCAAGCGTCACCTTGCTCGCCCGTGGCCGGGCTGGTCTGGAGGGCGCGAAGGGCGATGTGGAGAAGGCCGGGGGCAGGGCGCTGATCATTCCCACTGATGTGGTGGATGCGGAGGCCGTAGAGGCCGCCGCGGAGCAGGCAGAGCGCGCGTTCGGGCCGATCGATGTCTGGGTCAACAACGCGATGGTGACGATCTTCAGCCCGCTCGCCGAGGTGACGGCAGAGGAATTTCGCCGGGTGACCGAGGTAACTTATCTGGGCCAGGTCTTCGGCACGATGACCGCGCTGAAGCGCATGCGGGCGGCGGATCGCGGCACGATCGTCAATGTCGGCTCGGCGCTCGCCTATCACGGGTTGCCGCTCCAAGCGGCCTATTGCGGCGCCAAATTCGCGGTTCGGGGGTTTACCGAATCGATCCGTAGCGAGCTGATCCGGGAGGGAAGCCGCGTGCGCATCTCCTTCGTCGTCCTGCCAGCCCTCGATACGCCGCAATTCGATTGGGCGCGCAACAAGCTTTCGGACAGGCCGCGGCCGGTCGCTCCCGTCCATGAGCCGGAGGTGGCGGCGGCGGCCATCCTGCAGGCCGCCGATTCCGCCCCGCGCGAGCTGATCGTTGCCACCTCATCGCTTGAGGTCATGGCCGGCAGCGCGGCGGTTCCCGGCTATCTCGACCGCAAGCTTGCGGGCCGCGGCTGGTCCGGCCAGTTCAGCGGCGAGCCGGCTACCGAGCGCCAGGACAATCTGTTCGAAGCGGCAGACGAGGAGAAGGATTTCGGCATCCGCGGTCGTTTCGGCGCCGAGGCCCGGCCAAGGGCCGCAATCATGGCGGCCAGTACCGCCCGAAAGTTGATCGGAGCAGCGGTTCCCGCCGCCCTCGCCTTTGCCGGGTTGACGCTCGCCCGGCGTCGCGGCCGGTGAGCCTCGCCCGGTGGAGGCTCAGGGCTCGCTGCGGACCCGGCGGATGAAATACCAGACGCCGACGAGGGCGAAGAGGATCATGACGGCCGCCAGGGCATACTGCACCGGGCCCCGACCGGTCGTGATGGCGGCGAGGCCGGTTGCGACGCTTCCCAGCGAACCCAATGCCTCCGGTTTCGTCAGGATCGAGGTGACGGACGTATCGCTCTGCCTCGCCTTGGCCGTCGCATCGCCGGAGCCAGCAGCGGCGGGGCTATCCTTGTTTTCGGCGGCAAGTGCCAAGGCACGCGAGCGCACGCGGTCCACCCGGGCCGTCCAGCCCGCTCCGAATGTATTGGCCGCCATCAATGTCTGAAGCCATGCCTTGCGCTTGTCGCACAGGATGTTGATGAGGTCTGCAACATCCCGCCCTTCCACCGCCCGGATGGTCTGCATGCCGATCACGCCATCCTGAGGGACGCCGACGATTTCCTGCAACGTCATCGCCGCGCGCGCCGGACCGGAATTGACCGCGAAATCGAAGACGGCATAATCCAGCCCCGCAGGCAGTTCGTCTCCGTCTATCTTCTCCCAGTATTCCGCCTCGTAGATCTGCGTTGCTTCTTTCCTGGTGAGATTGCGGACATCGTCCGGCGAGACCGTATGGCCCTCCCATGCTGAGAGCGTCCGCAGGGTGATGCCCATATTGGTGGGGCCGCCGGGATCGCCCGGGTTGTCGGCATATCCGCCCTCTTCCTCAAAGACATACTGAACACATCTTGAAAAAGTATCTTTGTGCCATGGCCATGCCTTCTGAAGTCTAAGATGAGAAGGCCTGTAGTATAACCTATCTTAAGTTGAAATTTTCATAATATACGGGGTTTTCACAATATACTTAGAGAATATTTACTTGGTTATCGGGAAGAAGGCCGAACAGTTGTCGGAAGCTTTCGCTCAGCGGTCGTCGAGGCGCTTCCGACGCCTTAGGCTTCCGAATAGGCGATGGTGGATAACAGGGCATTCTCCGCCTGCCGGCTGTCGAGCCGCGTATGCTGCACGACGATCGGCTCATCGGAGGTGATGACGCTTGAGTAAGGCGTGTCTCGCGGGACGCTCTCAGGCTCCTGGAGGTCGTTGAACCGCAAATGGCAGGTGCGCTGCGCCGGCACCACCACGCGATAGGGGCCGACCGGGGCGCGGTCGCTGAAATAGAGCATGATTTCGACATGGGCGTCGCGATCTCCGGCATTGAGAAGACACGCTGCTTCATGGCTGGTCAATGCAGGTCCCGGCCCATGGCTGCTCCCTGGAATATAGCCTTCCGCGATGGCCCATACTTTCCGTCCGATCGGCATTGCTCTCCCTCCTGAACTCTGCCGATCAGGAACGTTCCCCAAACCCAAACGTTCCGGTGAGGCCGTTCTATCGTTCAACTGCAATCCTTTCCGGAGGTTACATGATCCAATCCTGGTGGAAAGACGCCATCATCTACGCCGTCGACGTCGAGCGTTTTCATGATGGCAACGGTGATGGCGTGGGCGATTTCAAGGGCCTGACGTCCAAGCTGCATTATATCGCCGATTTGGGTGTCACCTGCATCTGGCTGCTGCCGTTCTATCCCTCCACCGAGGAGGACAATGGCTATGCCATCACCGATTATTTCCGGATCGATTCCCGTTTTGGCCTTTTCGAGGATTTTCTCGATTTCGTTCACCGGGCGGGGGAATACGGCATCCGGGTGATCATCGATCTGGTGGTCCACCATACGTCGGATCAGCATCCGTGGTTCCAGGCCGCCCGCTACAACGAGAAATCGCGCTATCGCGACTATTATGTCTGGGCCCATCATCCTCCGCCGGTCGCGCCGGGCGAGGGCACGATCTTTCCGGGCGAGGAAGACACCGTGTGGACCTATGACGAGGTGGCGCGCGCCTTCTATCACCATCGCTTCTATCATTTCGAGCCGGGGCTGAACCAGGCCAACCCGGATGTGCGTGACGAGATCATGCGGATCATGGATTTCTGGCTGAGCTTCGGCATTGCCGGCTTTCGCGTCGACGCCGCGGCGCATCTTCTGGAGAATCCCCTCGCAACACCGAGTGAGGCGGAGGAGATACCCGATATCCTGCGACAGATGTACAAGCGGGCGACGACCTTCAAGCCCGATGTGCTGATGCTGGGAGAGGTCGACGAAAGCCCGCAGGAGCTGGAAAAATTCTTCGACGGCAGCCGGCTGAACATGATGTTCAACTTCCTGCTCGACAATTATCTCATCCTGGCGCTCGCCGAGGAGCGCGCCGAACCGATCCAGCGCGGTTTGACCTTGCTTCCGCAGGCGCCATCAAATGGGCAATGGGCAAATTTCCTGCGCAACCTGGACGAAGCGGATCTGGAGCGGCTGAAACCCGAAGAACTCCAGGCAGTATTCCGGGCTTTCGCGCCGGAGGAGAACATGCGCATCTATGGCCGAGGTTTGCGACGGCGGCTCGCACCCATGCTGGGAGGCGATGAGCAGCGGCTGAAAATGGCCTTCAGCCTGCTGTTCGCCATGCCTGGCGCCCCGCTCATCGTCTATGGCGACGAGATCGGTATGGGCGAAGACCTCTCGCAGCCGGGCCGTAACGCGGTTCGCTCGCCCATGCAGTGGGACGGTAGCGACAATGGCGGCTTTTCCACACAGAAGAAGCTCGCCCAGCCCGTCATCCGCGATGGTCCATTCGGCTTCACACGGGTCAATGTGGAGGAGCAATTGAACAGACCGGATTCGCTTCTCTCCTTCATCAGGCGGCTGACGAAGCTTCGCCGTTTGCACAAGGAGATCCAGAGCGGCGCCTATGCCATCCTCGGCTGCAAATCGGAGCATGTGTTGGCGCTCCACTACAAATCGGAGGACACGCCCCTCATCGTGCTTCATAACCTCAAGGGCGAGAAGGCGAAGGTGGAGATCGATTTGCCACTGGATGTCGGCCCGCTCAGTTCGCTCTTTGGGGATGGTGGGCCGGACTTTTCCAATGGTCGATTGCGTCTGGAACTGGAACCTTACGGTATAAGGTGGCTCGGACGGGCCAAATGAGGACAACGCAACGGGAGCGCTTCCGCCGGCCTGACCGGACGGTTCCGAGCCTTAGCCGCGGTCTGCCGCATATGCGGGCGGAAAGCTGCTCCCGCTGGTGTCTTTTCCTGAATCGACTCAAGCCTGCCATGCGCTTTCGCCCTTTCGCTCATAGTGGTTAAACGCCTGTGTGAACCCTTCGAGCACCTCCGCGGAGGTCTCCAACAGGGCCTTGGACTGAGGATCGCCCACTTTTTCGATATCCTCGCGCAGATGCACCATCGTCTCCTGCAGCCTCGACTTCATTTTCCGCGTGTGATGATGCGGATCGCGTTCTTGAGGCAACATAATCTACTCCGTCGCTTTCGGCATCAACTCCAGCCCGCTCCGGGAAATCGAACCGGCTTTTCCGTCCGGATGCGGGTGAGAACACGCCTAGACCGAGCCCTTCTGCGGCAGTTCGATCTCCTTCTTCAGTTCCTTCCGCAGTTTCTCACGGGCGTCGTCCTCTAGCTGCTCGCGGGTGCGGGCGATTTCACGCTCGTCGGTATCGAGAGGCCGGGCGCTGTCGTCGGGCAGTCCTTCACCCGTCTGGCCGATGGTCTCGTTGCGCGGGCGGTCATTCGCCCCTGTCGATATCTTCGCTTTGCGTTCCATCATTTGCCTCCTTTCGGAAAAACGCATGTTCTCCGGGAAACGCACGGAATGGCGTTTTGGTGCAGCCGGCGGGGCATTTTTCATAATCCGTGATGATCGAGACGAAGGGATGACAGGCCGCTCCCTCATTCATTGCGGCGCGAGCGTTCCCGCTCGATCTCATCGAGCACGGCCTCCGGCGTCACGTTCTCCTTGAGTTCGTCGAGTTCCGACGGGGAGGGGGAGGTGATACCCAGATGCTGGGCTATGGCCGAAGCGATCTCGACGAGCTTCGTCATCTCATGTTCGGCAAGAAGGCTGATCTGCAGCGTCAGTTCCGCCCGCTGGTCCTCGATGCGGGCGCTCCGGTTCTGGTTCATCAGAACGAAGGTCGTCAGGAAAATGGCTTCGACGGAGGCGGCCATCGCCAGCACGACGAGCGACGGGTCCCAGGGACGGACGACCGGCAGGAGGCCGGTGTTGACCAGGATCCAGAAACCGAAGACCGCCGCGTGAAGGATCACCGACCATACGCTGCCCGCAAAACTCGCTATGGCGGCGGCGACCTTGCTGACGAAGCCTTCCCCGGCAAGTTCCCTTTCCCGCCGCTCCACCAGCGCCCTGATATTGCGCTCTATCGGACGGGCGACCGCTGATTGTCCATCGTGTTGATTGTCTTCCGAAGTATCGGCGTTCGCAGGTTGTTGCTTCATGTGCTCGGCCCTTCGCCCGGTCAGCGATTTCCAGACACTCTCTAACGGGGAAGGCCTGATTTTGTTCAGGGTTCCGGGCGGCGCGGGCCTGCAGGAACCAATGCGCAAGCCCCTGCGTTACGCGTGTGCCCATTCCTGAACAGGGGCAGACCGGACGAGGTGAAATTGGCGCCGAGAGCGAATTGGAAAGGCTATCTCAAGGTGGGCGAACTGGTCTGTCCGGTGGCCCTCTATACGGCCGCCTCGACATCCGAGCGCATCGGCTTCCACATGCTCAACCGGGCAACGCATCACCGGCTCCGGCGCCAATATGTCGACAGCCAGACCGGCAAACCGGTCGAAAAAGACGAGCAGGTGAAAGGATACGAAATCGGCAATGACGAATATCTGATGCTCGAGCCCGAAGAGGTGGCATCCGCCGTGCCGGAAAGCGACAAGACGCTCAACATTTCCGATTTCATCGCCTGCCGGGATATCGACAGCGTCTATTTCGACAAGCCTTATTATCTCGCGCCGAGCGACGAGCGGGCGGCGGAGGCTTACGTCCTGATCCGCGACGGCATGCGGGCGAAGAATGTGGCGGCGCTGGCTCATACGGTCCTCTTCCGCCGCGCCCGGTCGGTGCTGATCCGCGCCCATGATAACGGCTTGATCGCCACGACGCTCAATTTCGACTACGAGGTGCGTGCTGCGAGGGAAGCCTTCGACGAGATACCGGACATCAGGATCAAGGGCGAGATGCTCGACCTCGCTAGGCACATCATAGATACAAAAATGGGCAAGTTCGACCCGGGCGAATATGACGACCGCTATGAGGCAGCGCTGGCGGAACTGGTCAAGGCGAAGATGGAGGGCAAGACGATCGAGGTTAGGAAGGAGCGCCCGGCAGCCAAGGTGGTCGATCTCATGGAAGCGCTTCGCGAAAGCGCCGGGATGAGCAAGAAGAAGGCCTCCGTTGGCGCATCGAAGAAATCGGCCTCGGCAAAAGCCAAATCCAGGAAGGCGCCAGCCGCAAGCAGGCGCAAGGCAGGCTGATCCGTGGCCGGGCTCAAGACATACCGCACGAAACGCAATTTCAGAGCAACGCCTGAACCCAAAGGGCGCAAAGCCCGCAAGACGGGCAATAGCTACGTCATCCAGAAGCATGATGCGCGCCGTCTGCACTACGATCTGCGGCTCGAAATGGATGGTGTTCTCAAGAGCTGGGCGGTGACGCGGGGTCCAAGTCTCGTCCCCGGCGAAAAGCGCCTTGCCGTGGAGGTCGAGGACCATCCGCTGGAATATGGCGATTTCGAAGGCACCATCCCGAAGGGGGAATATGGCGGGGGAACGGTCATCGTCTGGGACCGGGGAAGCTGGACGCCGGTCGCCGATGCGAAGAAGGGTCTTGCCAAGGGCCATCTCGAATTCGAGCTGCATGGCGAAAAACTCGCAGGGCGCTGGCATCTGATCCGCATGGCGCGCAATCCGCGCGAAAAGCGCAATAATTGGCTCCTGATCAAGGGCGAGGACGAGGCGGCACGGCCGGAGGGCGCCTCGGATATTCTGGAGGAGCGGCCTGAATCCGTGAAGACCGGGCGGGTTGTCGAAGAGGTTGCCGGCGAGGAACCGGGTTGGTCCTCGAAGACAGGAAAGATCGAGCGCAAGGCGGCGAAGGCCAAATCCAGGGCGGCTCCGGCTGCAGCCGCTGCCGAGGCATCGCCACCGCTTCCTGATCCTTCGAAAATCAAGGGCGCGAAGAAGGCCTCGATGCCCGCTTTCGTCGAGCCGGTGTTCGCCACCCTTCAGCCCAAACCGCCGACGGGCGCGCAATGGCTTCACGAGATCAAGTTCGATGGCTACCGGCTGCAGGCGCGCGTCGAGGCCGGCCGCGTCAAGCTCTTGACGCGCAGCGGGCTCGACTGGACGAAAAAATTCGGCAAGGAAGTCACTGAGGCGCTGCGCGATCTGCCGGTCGGCACGGCGCTGATCGATGGTGAACTCGTCGTTGAGACGGATGTCGGCGCATCGGATTTTTCCGCCTTGCAGACCGATCTGAGCGAAGGGCGGTCCGACCGCTTCGTTTTTTATGTTTTCGATCTCCTTTATCTCGACGGATACGACCTTCGTGGATTGCCGCTCATCGAGCGCAAGGCGCTTCTGGAGCGGATCGTCGGGTCCCGGTCCGGAATGGTCCGCTACAGTTCCCATTTCGAGGAGCAGGGCAGTCTCGTGCTTACCCATGCCTGCCGGCTGAGCCTGGAGGGCATCGTCTCGAAAAAGCGGGACGCACCCTACCGCTCGGGACGCGGGAAGGACTGGATCAAGTCCAAATGCTCGGCCCGGCAGGAATTCGTGATTGCCGGCTATGTTCCCTCGTCCACGTCGCGCAAGGCGATCGGCTCGCTGGTGCTGGGCTATTATGACGAGGGCAAGCTCATGCATGTCGGGCGTGTGGGGACGGGGTTCACTGCCTCGCTTGCCGAAGATCTCTACCGGCGGCTCGAGCGCATTCGCATCCCGTCGAGCCCCTTTGCCGAAAGGCTGACGGCGGAAGAGGCCAGGCAGGTCCGCTATGTCAGGCCCGAGAACGTCGCCGAGATCGAATTTCGCAGCTGGACAGCCGGCGACAATATCAGGCATGCTTCCTTCCGGGGCTTGCGGGAAGACAAGCCTGCGGAGAGCGTCGTGCGGGAAACGACGAAGATGGCACCGACCACATCCAGGACGCCGCGGCGCAAGGTCCGGCTCACGCATCCCGACCGCATCTACTGGCCGGATGAGGGCGTCACCAAGGAGGGCCTCGCCGATTACTATACCGAGATATGGCGGCATATCGCGCCCTTCGTCGTCGGCCGTCCGCTTGCTCTGGTGCGATGCCCGCAGGGCATTGCCGGGCACTCGTTCTTCCAGAAGCACGCCTGGAAGGGGCTCAATCCGAATATCGTCCTGGTGAAGGATCCGAAGGACAAATCTGGAGAGCCGATGATCAGCATCAACGATCTCGACGGACTGATCGGCCTGGTGCAGGGCGCGGTGCTGGAAATCCATCCATGGGGCTCGACGGTCGCCGACTGGGAGCGCCCGGATATGATCGTGATGGATCTCGATCCGGGCGAGGGCGTATCGTGGAATGCGGTCGTCGATGCCGCGCGGGAAACGCGCGAGCGGCTGACAGAGGCGGGCCTCAACGCTTTCGTCAAGACGTCGGGCGGCAAGGGGCTGCATGTGGTGGCGCCGCTTCAACCCAAGGCCAATTGGACGGCCGTGAAGGCGTTCACGAAATCGATCGCCGATGCCATGGCGGCCGACAGCCCGGACCTTTATGTCTCGACCATCACGAAATCGAAGCGGCGCGGAAAGATCCTGGTCGATTATCTGCGCAACCAGCGGGGCGCCACCGCCGTTGCGCCCTATTCCAGCCGGGCGCGTCCCGGTGCGGCCGTGTCGACGCCGCTGACCTGGGAAGAGCTCGGTCCCGATATCGGCCCGGCCTATTTCACCATCATCAATGTGCCCACCCGGCTGGCATCGCTGCGCAAGGACCCATGGGATGGTTTCCGCGCGGCGGCGGTGCCGCTGGAGGCGCCGAAGAAGCGCGGGAAGAAGGCTGCTGCCTAGGGCCTTTCATCTCTGGTGTGGTTTGGGTATTTGACTTAGACGGTCCGGAACGGCAGGATCGGCCGCAACGAACCCTCCTTCCCAAAAACTTATCCCACACCTCCCGCCCTGCCTTTATCTTTGCCCTCAGTTCTTCCCGCGGGAACGCGGCTCGCGACGGCGTTTTGCGGGGAAGGACCGGCGCCTCCGGTTCATCGCTGCCGTGCGGTGGGGCTGGGGAGGCTCTGCCCAAGCGCTCCTCGCCGGCACTACGACCGGTGGCGCCGGAAAAAGGCGTCGAAGCGGGGAGAGCGGCGGATATCCGGTGCGAGGGTGAGACTTGCATGGGATGCCGCCGGCTTTTTCCGTGATTGGAAGGGGCGGAGACGGAAATCGCCGGACGGGCGGTCCTGTGACCGCAGTCAAACTACCAAAGATCGAGCGTTCGCATTACCGCCCGTCTTCCCATCTCCCGGACTTGGGCGTTCTTCCTCAATGACCAGGCGCGACAGGCGGGCGTGGTAACGGTTCCCAACTGCCTCCCGCTGCCAGCGACGAGCCGCAGGCGAGGAGCTTAGGGGCAGCGGAGAAGAACTAACCCTTCGCCTTCTTCTCCGCCGAGATGCTCTTGCGTAACGCATCCATGATGTTGATGACATTGCTCGGCTGTTCCGGCTCGGGTTCGGCTTTTGCCTTGGCGGGCTTTTTCCGGCCCTTCTTCTTGGCCGTGATGATGTCGAGCAAGCGGTCCTGCACCGGGTCCTTCACCATCGACGGGTCCCACGGATGTGTGCGTTCATCGATCAGCTTTTTCAGGAGCGTCATCAGCTTCTTTTCGGCGGTGACATCCCTGATATGACCGAAATAGGCATCGGGGTCGCGCACCTCGTCGCCATAGCGCAACGTCCAGACCACGATGCCGCGCCCGCGCGGCTCCAGCATCACCGCGCGCTCCCGGCGATACATGACGAGGCGCGAGATGCCCACCGTATTGGTCGCCGCCATCGCATCGCGGATCACGGAGAAGGCTTCCTCGCCGACCGGGTCGTCCGGCACCATGTAGTGCGGCGTGTCGTACCAGATCCATTCGATGCTGTCGCGCGGCACGAAGACGTCGATGTCGATGGTCCGGGTGCTCTCCAGCGCCACTGCTTCGAGTTCCTCGTCTTCCAGGATGACATATTCGTCTTCGCCGCTCTGGTAGCCCTTGACCTCGTCGTCCTCATCGACCGGCTTCTCCGTCACGGCGTCGATATACTGGCTGACGACGCGGTTGCCCGTCCTGCGGTTGAGGGTGTGGAAGCGGATCTTCTCGCTCTCCGTCGTGGCCGGCGTCATCGCCACCGGACAGGTCACGAGCGAGAGTTTCAGATAGCCTTTCCAATAGGTGCGGCGGGCCATGGCGTGCGTTCCTCGGATGTCAGGAGAATGATCGGGAATGTCGTTTGTTCCCGTAGGAACAATAGGCCGGCTGATGAGTTGGGCGCCCGAAAGGTGATCATCATGCCCAACACAGCAGACATTCTCGTCGAGACGCTCATCAACTGGAAAGTGGAGGTGGTCTTCGGCCTGCCCGGCGACGGCATCAACGGCATCATGGAGGCATTGCGCACGTGCCAGGACCGCATCCGTTTCGTGCAGGTGCGACACGAGGAATCCGCAGCTTTCATGGCCTCGGCCTATGCCAAGTGGACGGGCAGGCTCGGCGTATGCCTTGCCACCTCCGGTCCCGGTGGCACGCATCTCCTGACCGGGCTCTACGATGCCAAGCTCGACCAGGCGCCCGTGCTCGCCATCACGGGCATGCAGTTTCATGATCTCATCGAGACATGCACGCAGCAGGATGTGGATCTCACCCGCGTTTTCAACGATGTCGCCGTCTTCAACGCCCAGGTCACCGACGCCACGCATATGGAAAATCTCGCGGGGCTTGCCTGCCGCTCCGCCTTGGCGAAACGGGGCGTCGCTCATCTGTCGATCGCAAGCGACGTGCAGGAACTTCCACTCAGCCAGGCCAAGCGGTCGAAGCGCAACCGGCCCTCGCATGTGCCGGACAGATGGTTCGAGGGCAGCAGACTGCCAGATCCGCGAGAACTGGAAAGGGCTGCGGAAATTCTCAACAGCGCCGGCAAGGTCGCTATTCTGGCCGGACGCGGCGCCCGTGGTGCGAGCGCCGAATTGGAACGGACCGCCGATCTGCTTGCCGCTCCCGTCGCCAAGGCACTTCTCGGCAAGGCGGTGCTGCCCGACCACCATCCCTATACGACCGGCGGGATCGGCATTCTCGGCACGCTGCCCTCGCAGGAGGCGCTCGAGACATGCGACGCGTTGCTGATTGTCGGTTCGACCTTTCCCTATATCGAATATTATCCGGAGCCCGGGAAGGCGCGCGGCGTCCAGATCGACCGGGACGCCCAGCGCATCGGGTTGCGCTATCCGGTGGAGGCCGGGCTGGTCGGGGACGCGGCCGAAACCTTGCGCCTCCTCAACGAGAAGCTCGTGCGCAAGAGCGATCGCAGCTTCCTGGAGAAAGCGCAGGTAGGGATGCAGCGCTGGCGCGCGGCGATGGCCCTTGCCGAAAACAAGGATGATGTGCCGTTGAAGCCGCAAGTGGTGGTGAAGGCCTTCGGGGAACGCCTGCCCGAAAATGCGATCCTCGCCACCGATTCCGGCCAGAATACGGAGATGGCCGCACGCCATATCGACATCAGGGAGGGGCAGGATTTCGGCGTCTCCGGCACGCTCGCCTCCATGGCCTGCGGCTTGCCCTATGCGATCGCCGCGGGAATAGCCTTCCCCGGACGGCCGGTCTTCGCGGTGGTCGGCGATGGCGGCTTCGCCATGCAGCTCGGCGAATTCTCCACCGCTGTCCGCTACCGCATCCCGCTGAAGGTGCTGGTCCTGAAGAACAACATGCTGAACCAGATCGCATGGGAGCAGATGATGTTCCTCGGCAATCCGCAGTTCGGCTGCGAATTGCAGCCGATCGATTTCGCCATGGCCGCCGAAGCCATGGGCGGCATCGGTTACAGCGTGGCGCAGCCCGATCAGGTCGAACCCGTGCTGGATGCCGCCTTCGCGGCAGAAGGGCCTGTCGTTATCGAGGCCGTGGTCGATGCTTACGAGCCGATGATGCCGCCCAGGATGCCGCCGGATTACGAAAGCAATTTCCGCAAGGCGCTGCCGGAAACGCCGGGACACGAGATGATCGAGGAAAACATCAGCGAGGAACCGCTGAAATCGCTGATGAATCACGACTAGCGGGAGGAGAATGTCATGCTCGACCTCGCTTATGCCCGTCACCGCATGGTCGACAATCAGCTGGCCCGGCGCGGCATCAAGGACGAGAATGTCCTGAACGCCATGCGCGACGTTCCGCGCGAGGAATTCGTCGAGCCCGGCTTCGAGGAATTCGCCTATGAGGACGGACCGCTGCCGATCGGCGAAGGGCAGACGATCTCCCAGCCCTATATCGTCGCGCTGATGATCGAGGCGGCCGGCATCAAGCCGGGCGACAAGGTGCTCGATGTCGGCACCGGCTCGGGATATGCGGCCGCCGTCATGGCGCGCATTGCCGGACGCGTCCATACGATCGAGCGGCATGCGGCGCTGGGCGAGGTGGCGCGCCGGCGTTTCGAAAAGCTTGGCTTTAACAATATCGAACTGCGCATCGGCGACGGCACGAAAGGCTGGCCGGAAGCCGCGCCCTTCGATGCCGTCATTGTCGCTGCCGGCGGGCCGGGGCCGCCGCAGATGCTCATGGACCAGCTCGATATCGGCGGGCGGCTGGTCATACCCGTCGGGCCAGAAACCCACAGCCAGCGCCTCCTCAAGATCACGCGCACGAGCGGCACCAAATTCGAGGAGGAGGATCTGGGCGGCGTCATGTTTGTGCCGCTCATCGGAGAACAAGGCTGGGGAGAACAACGTCCGGCGAGCGACGGCAACCCGGGGACCGGGCATTCTGCGCTGCATCGCTCGCCTGCTCTCAGCCTTCCGGCGATGATCGCCGCCGCTGCCGAGCTCCTGCCGGAAATCGACAATCCGGCTTTCGCGGCGTTGTTCGACCGCTTCGCCAACAGGCGTGTGGTGCTTCTGGGCGAGGCGAGCCATGGCACGTCCGAGTTCTACCGGGCGCGCGCTGCGATCACCAGGCGGCTCATCGAAAAGCACGGCTTCACGATCGTTGCGGTCGAGGCCGACTGGCCGGATGCCTCGGCCGTCGACCGCTATGTGCGCCATCGCGCAACCCGGACCGAGGGCCAGCTGCCGTTCCAGCGGTTTCCCACCTGGATGTGGCGCAACACGGATGTCGCGGCGTTCACCGACTGGATGCACGAGCACAACCGTGATCTGCCAGCCGACCGGCGCGCCGCCTTCTACGGGCTCGACATCTACAACATGCGGGAATCCATCGCCGCGGTGCTGAAATATCTCGACGAGGTGGATCCGCAAGCGGCAGTAATCGCACGTGAGCGTTATGGCTGCCTTACACCGTGGCAGAGAGAGCCTTCGACCTATGGCCGCGCCGTGCTGACGTCGGGTTACAGCAAATGCGAGCAGGCGGTGATCGAACAGTGCCGCGAGCTCCTGAAAAAGCGGCTCGAATACGCGCTGAAGGACGGCGAGGCCTTTCTCGACGCGGCCCAGAATGCCCGGCTGATCACATCGGCCGAGCGCTATTACAGGATCATGTACTATGGCGGTGCCGAATCCTGGAACCTGCGCGACACCCACATGTTCGAAACGCTCGAGCATCTTCTGGAGGCGCACGGACCGGCGTCAAAGGCGGTCGTCTGGGCGCATAATTCCCATATCGGCGATGCCCGCCATACCGAGATGGGCTCGATCCGGGACGAATTGAACATCGGCCAGCTCTGCCGCGAGCGTTTCGGCGCCGAGGCGGCGCTGATCGGCTTGGGCACGCATACCGGCACGGTCGCCGCCGCCCATGATTGGGACAGCGACATGCAGATCATGCAGGTCCGGCCCTCGCACGACGAAAGTTATGAAAGGCTGTGCCATGATGCCGACAGGCCGCGTTTCCTGCTCGATTTCCGGCGGGACGAGGCGCTGCGCTTCCGCCTGCTGGAGCCTCGGCTTGAACGGTTCATCGGGGTGATCTACCGACCCGACACCGAACGCATGAGCCATTATGCCCATGCGTCGCTGCCGCAGCAGTTCGATGCCTATGTCTGGTTCGACGAGACTTCCGCCGTCACGCCGCTCGGTCCCGAACATGTCAGGCCAGGCGTGCCCGAGACCTATCCGTTCGGACTCTAATGCTTCACGTCGGGATCGGGCCACATCCGGCGGATATCGGCGGGAAGGGCATCACGGACCTTCCTGATCTGTCCTGGCTCGACATAATGCGAAAGGACGTGGAACACCGATTTCACCGCAACCTCAGGATTGACCGGCCGGGAGCCGGCCAGGCCCTGCTCGACATGCTTCATGAAATCATCCAGCGAGCGTTCCTGACTGGGCTGGTGAGAGGGCTGATACTGCTCGTAATAGGTGCCTCGCACCAGAAGCGGCAGCTGCACACCGAGATGGGCGGCAAGCTCCGGCATCAGCAGGTCTCTGGTCGCGCGGGTAACCACGCCGAGCGTTTTCCAGGCCAGCTGCCGGTCCGGCCCCACTTCATCCATGATCTCGTCCAGCCAGGTATTGGTGACGTGAACGGTCTTGTCGAAAACTTCCAATCCGGTAGCGCTCATCGTTCGCTCCTTTCTGAAGGGTGACATCTTCCCGTCCCCCTCATGCGCCGAACGACCGAAAGCCCGGATGGTTTCACAGAGATTTGTCGGAAAGGCCGCCCGTGGAGGCCGATTGCGTTTCCTCGGGCACGAGAACGGGACCGGGCTCGGAGGTCGCGACCGACAGCGGCTGCGTGACGCCCCTCTTTTCCTCCCGTACGAAAGTGAAGAAGCCGGAGATGATGATCAGGATGATGCCGGTCAGCATCGGCAGATCGATCGTGTCGTGAAAGACGAGATAGCCGAAAAGGATCGCCCAGATCATCTGGCTGTATTGGGGGGAGGCGATGGCGCTGGCAGGTGCGCGCTGGGCGGCGATCATCAGGAGGATGTTGGCCAGCGCGGCGAGAAGGCCGTAGCCGGCGAGATAGAGCCACTGTTCCAGCGTTGGGCTCGCATAATCGCTCACCGTCAGCAGGCCGCAGATGATGATGGGGCCGATGAGACCGCTGGAATAAAGCGTGATGCGCTTTTCATGCTTGCCCATGACGCGCAGGATGATGATGCCGACAGCGCCGCTGAAGCCGGCAAAAAGGGCGCCGAGATGGCCGAGCGACAGCTCGCGGAAACCGGGGCGCAGCACGATCAGCACGCCGACAAAGCCGATCACCACGGCGGACCACCGTTTCCAGCCGACCTGCTCCTTCAGGAACAGGACGGAGAGGATCGTCACGAAGGCAGGCAGAAGAAAGATCAGCGCGAAAGCCTCGGCCATTGAGAGATAGGTGAAGGCAACGACGCTGCCGATCACGCCCGAGGTGGCCATGATGGTGCGCAGCAGCCACATCGGCTTGTTGCGGGTGATGAATATGTCCCGCCAATTCTCGCCATTACGCCTCATGAAGGGCAGGGCGGCCAGGCCGAACACCGCGCCGAAAAAGGCGATTTCATAGGGGGAGAGACTTCCATCGAGGAATTTGACGCAGGCATCGCTGAACGCAAAGGCGGCATAGGCGGCAAAGGCCAGGAGAATTCCGTTCAGCATGACGGGTTCCGATGAAAAGAAAGGGACGCGAATGGGGGTGGCGCACGCAGTGGGTCGTGCTCACGCGTGGCATATCCAATTTTTCGCCTTGCGACAAAGGCAAAATGCGCTGCATTGCCATGCAAATTCGATGGCACGGGATCGCAACTGGAAGATGCTCCGGAAGCCGGTGGAGCGAACTGGCGCGCTAGCCGGGCGCGACCATATCCGCCACATAGCCGGCGATCGCCAGGCATGAGGTGAGGCCGGGGCTCTCGATGCCGAAGAGATTGACCATGCCGGCGATCCCGTGGGTCCGCGGACCCTGGATCATGAAATCGGCAGCAGGCTCTCCGGGGCCGGAAAGCTTCGGCCGGATGCCGCTATAGGCGGGCTGCAGACTATCATCAGGCAATGCCGGCCAATAGGCGCGGATCGCCGCGTAGAAGCGCTTCGCCCGCCGCGGATCGACCGTGTAGTCTATCGTTCCAACCCATTCCACATCGGGGCCGAAGCGCATCCGTCCGTGAAGATCGAGGGTCAGATGCACGCCGAGGCCGCCATCTTCCGGCACCGGATAGACGAGGTGCGAGAAAGGTGTCCTGCCGAGCGCGGAGAAATAATTGCCCTTGGCAAGATATTGTTTCGGAATGTGAGCGGCGGGCATGCCCTCGATGGAAGCAGCGATCCCCTGCGCGCAGAGCCCGCCGGCATTGATGAACCGGCCGGCGATCATTTCATAGGGGCGGCCCGTTTTTGTATCCACCGTCCGCAGGATGATGCCGTTCTTCGCCACTTCGCCCGAAACCAGCCTGGTATTGAAGGCAACGGCTCCGCCCTTCAGCTCGGCGTCGCCCTGCAGTGCCAGCATCAGGGAGTGGCTGTCGATGATGCCGGTGGAAGGCGAAAAAAGCGCCGCGGTGCAGGCAAGTTCCGGCTCCATCTCGCGCACCTCGGCCGGGGAAAGGCGCTTGAGATCGTCAACGCCGCAGGCTGCCGCATGGCCGGCGATGGCGTCGAGCTTGCCGTGCTGGTCCTCATGGCAGGCAACGATCAGCTTGCCGCAGCGTGTATGGGGAACACCGTGTTCCTCGACATAGGCGTAAAGCGCGGCACGCCCCTCGACGCATAGACGCGCCTTCAGACTGCCCGCGGGATAATAGATACCGGCGTGGATGACCTCGGAATTGCGCGAGCTTGTGCCGGTGCCGATCATGTTCTCCGATTCGACCACCAGCGTCTCGAAACCACGCGCGGTCATTTCCCGCGCCACCGCCAGGCCGACGACGCCCGCGCCGGCAATCACACAATCGATCCTGTCCATCACATTCCCTTTACTGCGCCGCTTTCACCGGCATAGTTCCTCCGGAACTTTGCACAAAATCATTCCCTGCGCTGCATGGAAAAAAGCATATGAAGCGGTGGAAGCACAGCGATTGGGCGGAAGGTCCGGACGCCGTGGCCAGGCTGCGCCACTGGCCTTGTGGATTTGACGTTTAGGTAAGAAATAACCTTGCCTTCGAGGGCAATTTGCCTTTCTCTCCTCTTACAACCCAGAAGAGGGAGAACAAATATGACACTACCCAAAATCAATCTCCGCGCCGCCGTCCTGCTCGGTTCCCTGCTGATCGGCGCCAGTCCCGCGCTTGCCGAAGCCGTCCTGCACCGCGGTAATGCCGGTGAGCCGCAGACGCTCGATCAGGCGCATACCTCGATCGATGTCGAATCGTTCATCCTCAACGACCTTTATGAGGGGCTGGTCGTTTATGATCCCGCCGGCAAGGTCGTGCCCGGTGTGGCTGAAAGCTGGACCGTCTCCGACGACGGCACTGTGTACACGTTCAAATTCAGGCCGAATGCGAAATGGTCCGACGGTTCGCCAGTGACACCCGAAGACTTCGTTTTCTCGCTTCGACGCATCGAAGACCCGAAGACGGCATCCGGTTACGCCAATATCCTCTATCCCATCAAGAACGCCCAGAAGGTGAACAAGGGCGAACTTCCGGTCGACCAGCTCGGCGTCAAGGCGGTGGACGACGAGACCCTCGAAATCACGCTCGAACAGCCGACGCCATTCTTCCTCGAGCTCCTGACGCATGAGACGGCGCTGCCGGTCAACAAGGCGAGCGTCGAGAAGAATGGCGCGAAATTCGTGCAGCCGGGCCTCATGGTCTCCAACGGCGCGTTCAAGCTCGTCGCGCACGTGCCGAACGACAGCATCACCGTGGTGAAGAACCCCGAATATTGGGGCGCGGCCGATGTGAAGCTCGACAAGGTCATCTTCTATCCCATCGACGATCAGGCGGCTTCGGTTCGCCGGTTCGAGGCGAAGGAGATGGATATCGCCTACAATTTCTCGGCTGACCAGATCGAGCGCCTGCGCAAGACCTATGGCGATGATGTTGTCCATGCAACACCCTCGCTTTCGACCTATTATTATACCTTCGACACCCGTCAGGAGCCGTTTAACGATGTGCGCGTCCGCCGCGCATTGTCGATGGCCGTTGACCGCGATTTCCTGGCCAAGGAAATCTACAGCGGCTCACAGCTTCCGGCCTACTCGATGGTTCCCCCCGGCATGGTGAGCTATGGCGAGCCTTCCAAGGCCGATTTCGCCGACATGTCGCAGCTCGACCGCGAGGACGAAGCAATCAAGCTGATGAAGGAAGCCGGCTATGGCGAGGGCGGCAAGCCGCTCAACATCGAGATTCGCTACAACACCAATCCGAACCACGAGCGCGTGGCCACCGCCGTGGCCGACATGTGGAAGAACACGTTCGGCGCTAATGTTACGCTCAACAATCTCGATATTTCCTCGCATTACGCCTATTTGCAGGAAGGCGGCAAATACAATGTCGCCCGTGCGGGCTGGGTTGCCGATTATGCGGATGCGGAAAACTTCCTGGCCTTGAGCGTCAGCAGCAACAAGACATTCAACTACGGCAAGTTCAGCAATCCGGAATATGACGCGCTGATGAAGCAATCCTATACGGAGCGCGATCCGGCGGCGCGCAAGATCATCCTGCATGAGGCCGAGAAGATCCTCATGGCGGAACAGCCGATCGCGCCGCTGATGACGCAGGCCGATCTCTGGCTCGTCTCGGACCGGGTCA
This sequence comes from Mesorhizobium sp. RMAD-H1, assembly GCF_014191375.1. Classification (GTDB taxonomy): domain Bacteria; phylum Pseudomonadota; class Alphaproteobacteria; order Rhizobiales; family Rhizobiaceae; genus Paramesorhizobium. The sequence goes on along the minus strand of NZ_JACHWN010000006.1, from coordinate 167,022 downwards.
AGGGCTGGCAGGATAATGCGGTCAATTCGCATCTGAGCAAATATCTGAGCGTCAGCGAGTAAGGAGTCCGGTCGCGATGTAATCGCTTGGGATGGCGGGGGAGGCGCCATCCCATCATGACCGGGAATGCGCTCATGCTGCTTTTCATTCTGCGCCGATTGGCGAGTGCCGTGCCGACCTTGTTCATCGTCGTCACGCTGTCCTTCTTCCTGATGCGGTTTGCGCCGGGTGGGCCGTTCAATCTCGAACGGCCCCTTCCGCCGCAAACCATGGAAAATCTGATCAGGACCTATCATCTCGACGAGCCGCTGTGGCGGCAATATCTGACCTATCTCGGCAATGCCGTCAGGGGTGATTTCGGACCGAGCTACATATACAAGGACAATACGGTTGCCGAACTGATCGGCAAGGGACTGCCCTATTCCGTCGAGCTCGGGACATACGCGCTGCTGCTTGCGCTCATCGGCGGCGTGCTTGCCGGCACGATCGCGGCACTCAGGCAGAACAGCCTCCTCGATTTCATTATCATGTCGGTCTCGACCATCGGCGTGACGGTACCGAATTTCGTGGTCGGCCCGGTGCTGACCCTGATCTTCGCCATCGTGCTCGCATGGCTTCCCGCCGGCGGATGGGGCGACGGGTCGCTGCGCTTCCTGATCCTGCCGATGATTGCGCTGGCGCTGCCGCAGCTTGCCGTCTTTGCACGGCTGACGCGCGGTTCGATGATCGAGGCGCTCAACACCGATCACATCCGCACCGCCAGGGCCTACGGGCTGCCATCGCGGACCGTCGTCGTCACCCATGCCATGCGCGGCGCAATGCTGCCAGTCGTCTCCTATCTGGCACCATGCGCCGCCGCGCTCCTGACCGGCTCCGCCGTCGTCGAGACGATCTTCACCATTCCGGGCGTCGGCCGCTATTTCGTGCTGGGCGCCCTCAACCGCGACTATACGCTGATCATGGGAACGGTGATCCTCATCGCCATCTTCGTCATCGTCTTCAACCTGATCGTCGACATTCTCTACGGCCTTCTTGATCCGAGGGTGCGCCATGACTGATCTTGCCCATGCATCGATAGCGGAAACGGCAAGCCGCAGCCTGTTTCAGCTGGCGCTCCTGCGCTTCCGGCGCAATCGCGCCGCCATGTCGGGCTGCGTCATGCTGGCCCTGATCGCGCTGTTCTCGTTCCTTGGACCCCATTTCATCAGCCACACCTATGATCAGGTCTTTCCCTCTTATGTGCTGGTGCCGCCCAGCCTCGAGCCGCGGCCGGATACGTCGGCGCTTCAGGACGTCATGGAGAGGGTCGCCGCGCGTGCGCGGGTCGAGCTGAAGACATTCGACGTCCAGGGGCAGACTTTCACCGTCACCGTGACGTCCGACCGCGCAATCGATCCGCGCACCGTCCGCTATTTCGACCGGGCGAATGAATTCCGCGATACGGAAGTGGCGGCCACCGGGGATGATGGCCGGTCGATGACGCTGACGGGCAAGGTCAGCCGTGAATATTTCCCTTTCGGTACCGACAGCAACGGCCGGGATCTCATGGCGCGTGTCATGCTCGGCGGGCAGGTTTCGATTGCCGTCGGGCTGCTGGCGAGCCTCGTTTCGCTCGGGATCGGCGTCTTCTACGGCGCTACCTCCGGCTATGTCGGCGGACAGGTCGACAATGTCATGATGCGGCTGGTCGAGATCCTCTACTCGCTGCCCTTCGTGTTCCTCGTCGTCGTGCTCGTCGTCTTCTTCGGGCGCAGCTTCGTCCTGATCTTTCTCGTCATCGGCGCGGTCGAATGGCTCGATATGGCGCGCATCGTGCGGGGACAGACGCTGGCGCTCAAACGGCGCGAGTTCGTCGGCGCGGCGCAAGCGCTGGGGCTGACGGACTGGCAGATCATCCGCCGCCACATCATCCCGAATACGATCGGACCGGTCATCATCTTCGTCACCGTTGTGGTGCCAAAGGTGATCCTGCTCGAAAGCTTCCTGTCATTCCTCGGCCTCGGCGTGCAGGCGCCGCTGACAAGTTGGGGCGTGCTGATTGCTGACGGCGCAAACAATATCCAGTCGGCGCCGTGGCTTCTGATCTTCCCCTCCATCTTCTTCGTCGTGACGCTGTTTTCGCTGAATTTCGTCGGCGACGGCCTGCGCGATGCATTCGATCCGAAGGACCGCTGAGATGACGGAGCCAAGCGAAACCATCCTCACCGTGCGCGACCTGAAGGTCCAATTCTCGACGCCGGACGGCGAGGTCGAGGCGGTCAGGGGCATCGATCTCGATGTCAAGGCCGGCGAAACGCTGGCCATCGTCGGGGAATCGGGCTCGGGCAAGAGCCAGACCATGATGGGCATCATGGGGCTGCTCGCCAGGAACGGCAGCGTCACCGGCTCGGCCCGGTATCGCGGCAGGGAGCTGATCGGCTTGTCGCCCAAGGCGCTCAACGAAGTGCGCGGCTCCAGGATCACCATGATCTTCCAGGAGCCGATGACCTCGCTCGATCCGCTCTACAGCATCGGGCGGCAGATCGCCGAACCGATCGTCCATCACCGTGGCCTCAGCTTCAAGCAGGCGCGAGCGCGTGCGCTGGAGCTCCTGGAGCTCGTCGGCATTCCCGAGCCGGAGCGGCGTATCGACTCTTATCCGCACGAATTGTCCGGCGGCCAGCGGCAGCGGGTGATGATCGCCATGGCGCTGGCGAACGAGCCTGACCTGCTGATCGCCGACGAGCCGACGACGGCGCTCGACGTCACCATCCAGGCGCAGATCCTCGACCTGCTGCGCTCGCTGCAGCAGCGCTTCGGCATGGCGATCGTACTGATCACGCATGATCTCGGCATCGTCCGCCATTTCGCCGAGCGGGTGGCGGTGATGCGGCGCGGCGAGGTGGTGGAGCAGGGGACGACGGCCGATATCTTCGAGCGGCCGCAGGCGGACTACACGAGAATGCTTCTGGCCGCCGAGCCGAGCGGCAGGAAGGCGCCGCCGCCGGCTGGTGCGCCGATCATCCTTGAGGGCCTCAACGTCACGGTGGATTTTTCGCTGGGTCGTGGCCTGTTGGGCGGTCCCGGGGTGACCTTCCGCGCGGTCGACGGCGTCAGCATCAGGCTCCGGCAGGGGCAGACGATCGGCATTGTCGGCGAATCCGGATCGGGTAAGTCGACCCTCGGCCGGGCTTTGCTCAAGCTCATCCCCGGCAGCGGCTATATCAGTTTCGCAACGACGGATATCTCGAAGTTCGACCGGACGGCGATGCGGCCCCTGCGCCGGCAGCTGCAACTGGTGTTCCAGGACCCGTACGGATCGCTTTCGCCGCGCCAGACCGTCGGTGAGATCATCACGGAGGGGCTGTTCGTCCATGAGCCACAATTGAGCCGGCAGGAGCGCGACCGGCGTGCAGCCGTGGCGCTTCAGGAAGTCGGCCTCGATCCGGCCTGGCGCAACCGCTATCCCCACGAATTTTCCGGCGGCCAGCGGCAGCGCATCGCGATCGCCCGCGCGATGATCCTGAAGCCGAAGGTCGTCATCCTCGACGAGCCGACTTCGGCGCTCGACCGTTCCGTGCAGGGACAAGTGATCGCGCTCCTGCGTGACCTGCAAGAGGCGCACGGCCTGTCCTATATCTTCATCAGCCACGATCTTTCGGTGGTGAAGGCGATGGCCGACTACGTGGTGGTGATGAAGAGCGGACGTATCGTCGAGGAGGGCGAAACGGATGAAATCTTCCAAAAGCCCGCGGCCTCCTATACGAAGGCGCTGATCGGCGCGGCCTTCAACATCTGAAGGCGACGTCAGTCCTTCGGGCGTTCGGTGCGCACGCTCTCGGCGATCCGCCTGAAGGTGTCATCGGGCGGTTGCCAGCCGGTGGCCTCGAGGAGAAGCGGGCTTGCGACGAGCCCGCCGGTGACGGCCTGCCAACGCCGGGACTGGCCGGTGAGTTCCGCCAGCCGCTCCAGCCATGATTGAGGCAGGGGGTAGAGGCCGGTGCGCCGGCCGAGCCCCATGCGGATGGCGGCGATGATCTCCGCCACTGAAAGCGGCGCGGCATCGGCCACCAGATAGGTGCCGCCGTTTGTGCGTGGCTCCCGGATGGCATGCAGAATGGCACCGCACAGGGCCTCCCGGTCGAGAAGCGAACGCTTGGCGTCGAGCCCGGCGAAGGGCAGCGGGAGAGGCAAGCGCGCCAGGCGGATGAGCATTCCCATATTGCCGCGTACGCCGGCACCATAGACCAACACCGGGCGCAGGATGGTGAATTTCCCGGTATCGGCGAAGATCGAGGCGATGGCCTTCTCCGCTGCCAGTTTCGCCCGTCCGTAAGCGTCCTCCGGTTGGGCTGGATCCGTCTCGCGCACAATACCTTGGCGGACCGGCCCGCATTGCGCACGGATGGAGGAGATAAAGACGAACTTGCCCGCAATGGCGCCGTGTGCGGCTTCGGCCAATCTTTCCGCAAGCCTCCGGTTGACCGCCTCATAGGCTGCCGTTGCCTGCTGCCGCCCGGCATGGGCGATCGCCGCCAGGTGAACGACGTGATCGCATCCGGCAACCAGCGCCTCGAAAGCTGGCGGCGGCGCATCGGGCGGGGGGAGAATTGCCGTCTCCGCCTCTTTCGAGGAAAATTTCCCCGGGCTTCGCGAGACGGCGCGCACGGCATAGCCGGCTTCAAGCAGGTTGGGCACGAGCGCGCGTCCGATGAAGCCGGAGGCACCTGTCACCAATATGCGGGCTTTTCCTGATGTCATCTGATTGTGCCTGTTTGCACCGGCTGGAAGGTAAATCGAAGGGCTGATCTATAGTTCATAAAATCAGTAGGATTTTCGAAGGGTTAGAGAGGCAAAAAGGGCGGGAACATTCTTCCGTCTTCTTGCGTTCCGGCAGCATGTTTTTGGCGTCCGGAAAACACATTCTGTGATTTCATCCTTTTCTTCAATCCGGCCATTTGCAAGCGGTTGCGGAGCTTCTTTCGAGGCAGTAAGACCCGCGAAAACCGACCTCTTCTCTTGCCTTATCTATACCATCGGGGCACGCTACATCATCGCGGTCGGTAAATGAAACCTGAACGGAATCAACCCGTCATGAACCACAATTTGACGCACCTCCAGCGTCTCGAAGCCGAGTCCATCCATATCTTCCGCGAAGTGGCGGCGACATTCACCAATCCGGTGATGCTCTATTCCATCGGCAAGGACTCCTCCGTCATGCTGCATCTGGCGATGAAGGCGTTCTATCCGGCTAAGCCGCCCTTTCCGTTCCTGCATGTCGATACCACCTGGAAATTCCGCGAGATGATCGCCTTCCGCGACGCCCAGGCGCGGGAACTGGGCTTCGAATTGCGCGTGCATATCAATGAGGATGGCGTCAGGCAGGGGATCAATCCCTTTACCCACGGCTCCAATACCCATACCCATATCATGAAGACGGTCGCGCTCAGGCAGGCGCTCGACAAATATGGCTTCGACGCCGCTTTCGGCGGCGCGCGCCGCGACGAGGAGAAATCCCGCGCCAAGGAGCGCATCTTCTCCTTCCGCAATGCGCAGCATGGCTGGGATCCGAAGAACCAGCGTCCGGAGATGTGGAAGATTTACAATACCCGCATTGCCAAGGGGGAATCGATCCGCGTCTTCCCCTTGTCGAACTGGACGGAGCTCGACATCTGGCAATATATCCTGCAGGAGAACATCCCCATCGTGCCGCTTTATTTCGCGGACAAGCGCCCGGTGGTCGAACGCGACGGGATGCTGATCATGGTCGATGACGACCGCATGGAACTCAGGGCCGGCGAGACGGTCGAAGAGCGCATGGTGCGCTTCCGCACGCTGGGTTGCTATCCGCTGACCGGCGCGATCGAATCGACTGCTGCGACCCTTCCGGAAATTGTCGGCGAGATGCTGATCGCGCGCACCTCCGAGCGGCAGGGTCGCCTCATCGACAAGGACGAGGCGGGATCGATGGAAAAGAAGAAGCGCGAGGGATATTTCTGATGAACAGGATCGATCTGCCCGCCGTCGCCGACGAGACGGATGAAGTCCTCGCATTCATGGCCGATCAGGAAAAGAAGTCGCTCCTGCGTTTCCTGACCTGTGGCTCCGTGGACGATGGGAAATCGACCCTCATCGGACGGCTTCTCTACGATACCAAGCTGATTTTCGAGGATCAGCTCGCCGCCTTGCAGAACGATAGCCGCAAGCACGGCACCAATGGCGACGATATCGATTTCGCACTCCTGGTGGACGGGCTGGAGGCCGAGCGCGAGCAGGGCATCACCATCGATGTCGCCTATCGCTTCTTCGCCACGCCCAAGCGCAAGTTCATCGTCGCCGATACGCCGGGACATGAGCAATATACCCGCAACATGGCGACGGGCGCCTCCACCGCTGATCTCGCCATCGTGCTGGTCGATGCCCGCCAGGGCGTCTTGACCCAGACGCGGCGGCATTCATTCATCGCCTCGCTGCTCGGCATCCGGCATATCGTGCTGGCGGTCAATAAGATCGACCTTGTCGATTATTCACAGGACGCGTTTGACCGGATTGTCGCCGATTACATGGGTTTTGCCGCCGATCTCGGCTTTGCCACCATCCAGCCGATCCCGATTTCCGCCCGTTACGGCGACAATGTCACGCTGAAATCGGAGAAGCTCTCCTGGTATGACGGGCCGGCGCTCCTCACCCATCTCGAAACCGTCGCTCTCGACGAGACCGATGCGGCCCGGCCGTTCCGTTTCCCGGTGCAATATGTGAACCGCCCCAACCAGAATTTCCGCGGTTTTGCCGGCACGATCGCATCCGGCACGATCGCCGTCGGCAGCCCCGTCGTGGTTGCCAAATCGGGCAAGGCATCGCGGGTCAAGCGCATCGTCACGCAGGACGGCGACCTCGAGCAGGCATTCGAGGGCCAGGCCATCACCATCGTGCTGGAGGACGAGGTGGAGGTGTCGCGCGGCAACATGCTGGTCGCGCCGGATGCTCGCCCCGATGTCGCCGACCAGTTCGCCGCCCATCTCGTCTGGTTCGGCGAGGAGGCGATGATCCCCGGACGGCCCTATCTCCTGCGTACCGAAACCGATCAGGTGAGCGTCACCATCACCGATCTCAAATATCGCATCAACATCAACAGTTTTGCCCAGGAAGCGGCCAAGCACCTGGCGCTGAACGAGGTCGGCGTCTGCAATCTCTCGACCGGCGAGCCGATCGCCTTCGACCCCTATAAGGAAAACCGGTCGACGGGCTCCTTCATCATCATCGACCGCATGACCAATGCCACGGTCGGGGCCGGCATGATCGATTTCGCGCTTCGGCGCGCCTCCAACGTGCACTGGCAGGCGCTCGACGTCGACAGGAACGCGCGCGCCGCCCAGAAGAACCAGCGCCCCGCCGTCCTCTGGTTCACCGGACTGTCGGGGTCGGGCAAGTCGACGGTCGCCAACCTCCTGGAGAAGCACCTCCATTCGCTCGGCAAGCACACCTATATTCTTGACGGCGACAATGTCCGCCACGGGTTGAACCGCGATCTGGGCTTCACCGCCGAGGATCGGGTGGAGAACATCCGCCGGGTGGGGGAGGTGGCGAAGCTGATGGCGGATGCCGGGCTGATCGTGCTCGTCTCCTTCATCTCGCCCTTCCGCGCCGAGCGGCGGCTGGTGCGCGAGCTCCTGCCCGAAGGCGAGTTCATCGAGATCTTCGTCGACACACCGATCGAGGAATGCATCAAGCGCGACCCGAAGGGACTCTATGCCAAAGCGCTGCGCGGCGAGATCAAGAATTTCACCGGCGTGGATTCGCCCTATGAAAGGCCGGAAAATCCGGAAATTCACTTGAGGACCAGCGGGCGCACAACCGAGGAACTGGCTGCGGAAGTCGAGAGATATCTCGGCGAACGTGGCATCATCAACAATTACAGCGCCGACTCCTGGTCGATCTGAATGAGCACCCTTTCCTACGCTGACAGTGCGGTCGATTACAGTGGGCTTCTGTCGGTGATGGAGACCGCTGCGATCGATGCGGGGCGGGCTATCATGGAGATCTATGCCGGTGATTTCGATGTCCTGCTCAAGGGCGACAACTCACCAGTGACCCAGGCCGACAAGGCGGCGGAAGCGGTGATCCTGGCGGCATTGCGCGGAGCCACACCCAACATCCCCGTTGTCGCCGAGGAGGAGATATCCGAGGGGCGGATGCCGGGTGACCTCGGCGATCGTTTCTATCTCGTCGATCCTCTCGACGGAACGCGGGAGTTTGTTGGGCGAAACGGTGATTTCACGGTCAATATCGCCCTCATCGACCACGGCATGCCAGTTCTCGGCGTCGTCTATGCGCCCGCGCGCAGGATGCTCTTTTCCGGCGGGCCGGACGGTGCACGCGAGGCCGAGGTCGATGCAGAGGGGCGTCCGGGGCCATACTGCCGGATCGCCGCGCGCGCATGCCCTGAACGGATGATTGCGGTCGCCAGCCGCTCGCACCGCACGGCGGAAACGGACGACTATCTCGCCGGTTTCGCCATTGCCGAATGCGTCTCGGTCGGCTCCTCGCTCAAATTCTGTCTCGTGGCCCGAGGCGCGGCGGATATCTATCCGCGCTTCGGGCGGACCATGGAGTGGGATACCGCTGCGGGAGACGCGGTGCTGCGCGCCGCCGGCGGCGGAACCTGGACGACCGAGGGTACCCCCCTCGTCTATGGCAAGCGCAAAGAGCCTGATGGCTGCGATTTTGCCAATCCCTTTTTCATCGCGCGCGGCAAGTGGAGTCCGGCGCAGGGCTGATCGCATCGCCTGATAGGGCTATTTCCGGCTCATCATGCGAGGAATTTTTCGCTTTTGGAGTGGCCGCCGCAAGGCGGAGGTTCCGTGCCTTTTCCTTCCTCGATGATGGTCGTAACACCGGGCAACAGATCTGCAGAGCCTGCACAGGGCAGATGTCATGCTGGTAACCGTGCAGCTCGAAGATGATGGAAAATCGTTGGCTTCTCGTCCCTTCTAGGCGGTCAGTATCCTTGCATCCTCATCTCGTCGCCGAGCGGACTGCTCAGGAAATATTCCTTCTCCTCCGGTGTAACCAGGCCCGCTTCGTCGCATTGCTTGATCTCGAGGGCCATGTCGTGCCGGCGGGCGTCGCTCCAGGTCGGGGTCAGAACGGCATCGACGATTTCCTTTTCGCATTCGGAGATCAGGCGCGGCGCGGCGACATGCCTCTCGGCCCTTGGCAGATCGGTAAAGACCAGGATGATGGATGCGACGATGATGACGAGGCCGGAACCGGCGAGAAACCCTTTCAATCGTAGATCCAATGATGCCTCCATGGCGGATACTGGTGCCGGCAGGATATTCGTCGAGCCTCGGAATCGGGGTCAGTATACACGATCGGCCTGAGGAAAAGAGAGAACCATGTTCCGGTGTTCTCTTCTGGCCAGCCGTATTTGTGCTGTAGTCTTGCTTTTCCTATTTAGTCGCTTTTTTCATGAAGAAAGGGTTTTGCCATGTCGCTGCGTCTTAAAATTTCCACGGTTGGCGAGCCCGTCCTCCGGCAGGTGGGGCGGGAACTGACGGTGGAGGAAATCCATTCGCCGTCGATCCAGCAGTTGATCGAGCAGATGCGCGAAACGATGCGCGATGCCCCCGGCGTAGGGCTTGCGGCACCTCAGGTAGGCATGTCGCTGCAATTGGCGGTCATCGAGGACCGGCCCGAATATCACAAGGGCGTTGCCGAAGAGGATCTTGTCCGGCGCGGGCGGACTCCGGTGCCCTTTCACGTCGTCATCAATCCAAGAATCCGGCTCCTGTCCGAGCCCGATGTGGTCTTCTTCGAAGGTTGCCTGAGCCTTCCAGGGTTCACCGCCCTCGTGCCCCGCGCGCCGACGGTGCAGGTGGATTGCCTCAATCACAAGGGGGAACCCGTGCGCATCGAGGCACAGGGCTGGTATGCCCGCATCCTGCAGCATGAAATCGATCATCTCAACGGAACGCTCTATATCGACCGGATGCTGGGCGGCAGCTTCGCCTCGATGGAGAATTACAGCAGATACTGGAAGGACAAATCGCCGGAAGAAGTGGAAGAGCTTGCCTCCTGCGGGTGCCATGGCCAATAGGCTAAAGAAGGGGCGCTGTCATTCGAAGCCGGTCGGGGCGTTGCCATCTGCCGGCCAGTGTCTGGTTTAAATAATTTTCATTCCTTTGTGGATTCCCGTCGAAATATCAGGTAACTCGCTGTCTGTGATACCGAATTTGAAAAAGAATTACAGGGTTTGCCGTGAGCCATAAAAAGCTGATCCGTTTCGAGGCTGCCGACAATCAGGCCGGCGGCCAGCGTCGCCCTTTCGCCAAGGCCGTCCGCGCGGGAGATTTCGTCTATGTGTCGGGCCAGGTGCCCACTGTCGATGGCGAGGTCGTTAGCGGCAATATCGTCGCCCAGACGGAGCAGGTCATCGCCAATGTCAAAAGCGTTCTGGCGCTTGCCGACTGCACGCTCGCCGATGTGGTGAAGGTCAATGTCTGGCTGGACGATGCGCGTGATTTCTCGAGCTTCAATGCCGCGTTCGAGAAGCATTTCATCGATCATCCGCCGGCGCGCTCCACGGTCCAGTCGCCGCTGATGGTCGATGCGAAGGTGGAGATGGACGTCATCGCCTATAAGCCTTTGGACGACTGAACGCGCTCAGTCTCCCAACAACTGGCGGTCGTCGCCGTCGCGGCGGTTGACCAGCTCTTCCTTTATGCTGCGCAGCGCCCTGATGGCCCGGTTACGGTCCGCATAGGCGACGAGATTGGCGAGGATATCGATGGTGGCGAGATAGGCATACCGGGTCGAGGTGGGACGGAAGATGTTCTTCCCCTCCGGCAGGTCGATGGCGATCACCACATCCGCCGCGCGGGCGACCGGGGAATTGCTCTGGGTGATGACGATGGTCGGAATGGAGCGTTGCCGGGCAAGCTCGAGGCAGTGGACGAAGCCAACGTCGCGCCCCGTGAAGGAGGAGCCGAACACCACCGTGCCGGGTTCCGCCGCGGCGGAGAGCATCAGGTTCATGTTATGGTCGTTCGAGGCGTTGATGCGGCATCCGAGCCGGAAGAGCCTATTGTGCAGCTCGTTGACGATCATTGCCGAATTGCCGCTTGCGCCGAAGGCCTGGATGAACTGCGCACCGCGCAGCAGATGCGCCGCCTTGTCGAGCGCGACGAGGTCGAGCTGGCCATGAAGCTGGAAGAGCGCATTCTGGGCCTTGGTGATGATATCCTCGGCGACTTCCGCAGGCGTGGCCGTCGGCGCTTCGGGCTTCAGATAGCGCAGGCCCACATAGGTCATCTTTGCGAGCTGGACCTTGAAGTCGGAATAGCCTTGGCATCCAAGCCTGCGGCAGAAGCGCGTGACCGTGGGCGGCGAGACCCCGGCGCGCTCGGCCAGATCGCTGATCGAGGCGTTGACGACGAAATCCACGTCCTCCAGCACGAGCTGCGCGAGCTTCTTTTCCAGGGCGGAAAGATTGCCGTCTTCATCGGAAAGGGCGCGGAAAAGGTCCATGCGAGGCTTCTATGAAAATGATTTTCTAAACACTATGGTCCCATAGCTGCAATCATGCGAGGTGTCATCCATGAACTATCCCTGGCCGGAAATCGGCACGCCGCTCGTTGAGATCGTCACCCCCATGCCGGTTGTCGACGAGGGCCGGCTTGCCGCCAATATCGAGAAAGCGCAGGCTTATTGCAACCGGCACGGCAAGGCGTTCCGCCCGCATATCAAGACCCACAAGATTCCGGCCATTGCCCGCCAGCAGCTCAAGGCGGGGGCGGTCGGCATCAATTGCCAGAAGGTGAGCGAGGCGGAGGTCTTCGCTGATGCCGGCTTCGATGACATATTGATCACCTACAACATCCTCGGCGCGGCGAAGCTGAAGCGTCTCAAGGCGCTCAATGAGCGGGTGGCGCGGCTTGCCGTGGTGGCGGACAGCGAGGCGGTCGTCAGAGGGCTGGCGGCGGCATTCGATGGCGCAAAGCCGCTTGCCGTGCTGGTCGAATGCGATACGGGCGGCAAGCGCTGCGGCGTGCAGACGCCGGAAGCCGCGAGCGCGCTTGCTGAAAAGATCGCCGCCGCGCCGGGCCTTCGCTTTGCCGGGATTCTCACCTATCCGGCCATCGGGGGGGCGGCGCAGGTGGAGGCATTCATCACCCGCGCGATGGAGCTGCTGACAGCCAAAGGTATCGACTGCCCCATCCGCTCCAATGGCGGATCGCCTGATCTCTTCTCGGCGCATCTCGTGCCTTCCGCGACCGAGCATCGCGCCGGAACCTATGTCTATAATGACCGCAGCATGGTGCGCGCGGGCCATTGCACGGCGGATGATCTGGCAATGCACATTCTCGCCACCGTCGTCTCACGCCCCGCGCCGTACCGCGCGGTGCTCGATGCGGGTTCGAAGGCGCTAACATCCGACCTCCTGGGCTTCAGCGATTACGGCATGATCGACGGCTTCGAGGGCGCGCGCATCGTCTCCCTGTCGGAGGAACACGCGGTGGTGGATTTGAAGGATTGCCAATCGGCTTTCCCGGACGTGGGGCAGATGGTGAGGATCGTTCCCAATCATACCTGCGTGGTGAGCAATCTTTTCGACCGCATGGTGTTTCACCGCGATGGCATCGTGACGCGGATTGAACCCGTCGCGGCGCGCGGGACGGTGTGGTGAGTCATCCTCGTCTTGAAGAATCGGGCACCGATGAGTGATGCCATGATGAATTCAGATTCGGCAATCGGCGCCATTTCAAAACCGTTCTGAGCCGTGATGGCAGTGGAATGGCCGAGGCATGGATTCCAGTGACAAGCACTGGAATGACGGGAAGGGATGTTTTCTCTCCTAACGAGGACGTTTCAACGAGACCCGTTTCTCACAAGTTTGGGACTCGGCCATTAGTTGAAGTCCATTCGGATATGCTATCGTAAAAAAATTACATAAATTCCGCCATCCATGCGGAATACGGTTGACTTTATAGCTTTTCTTCACATTATCGAGAAAAAAATTTACAGTGCGGAACAAACGGGTACCCTTCACCACATGCGCATTTTCACGGCGTCGCTTGCGACGGAAACTAACACCTTCTCCCCTGTTCCGACCGATATCTATGCCTTCAAGGCGGCGTTCTATGCCGGGCCGGGTGAGCATCCGGATACGCCCACGCTCTGCTCATCGGTCGTGCCGATCCTGCGTCGCCGCGGGCGCGCGGAAGGTTTTACCGTCATCGAGGGCACGTCCTGCTGGGCGGAGCCGGCGGGCCTCATCCAGCGCCAAACCTATGAAATGCTGCGCGACCAGATCCTGGGCGAGCTCCAGGCGGCGTTGCCGGTCGACGGCGTGGTGCTCGGGCTTCATGGCGCCATGGCGGCACAAGGCTATGACGATCCGGAAGGAGATTTTCTCGCTCGCGTCCGGGCGATGGTGGGGCCGGACGTGCTGATCGCGGCGGAGTTCGACCCGCATAGCCATCTGACCGCGCTGCGCGTTGCCAATCTTGATCTGATGGCGGCCTTTCTGGAATTCCCGCATACGGATTTCGAGGAGCGTGGAGAACATGTGGTGGAGCTGACGCTCCGCGCGTTGCGCGGCGAGGTGAGGCCGGTGCTCTCCGTCTTCGATTGCCGGATGATCACCATCTACCCGACCAGCCGCGAGCCGATGCGCTCCTTCGTCGACCGGCTGAAGGCTATGGAGGGCAAGGACGGCATCCTGTCGATCTCTGTCATCCATGGCTTCATGGCGGGGGATGTGCCCGATATGGGAACCCGCATCGTCGTGGTGACCGATGATGACAAGGCGAAAGGCGACGCGCTGGCGCGTTCGCTCGGTCACGAACTTTACGGTCTGCGCAAGCACACTGCCATGCCGATGTTCGACACCGAGGCCGGGCTCGAGCATGCGCTTGCGGTTCGCGCCGCGCATCCGGACAAGCCCGTCGTGATCGCCGATGTCTGGGATAATCCTGGCGGCGGTGTGGCGGGGGATGCGACCCATATCCTCAATCGCATGACAGAGCGCGGGTTTGACGATTTCGCGGTTGCAACGATATGGGATCCGATCGCGGTGACCTTCTGCCATGCGGCGGGAGAGGGGGCGGAGCTTGATCTGCGTCTGGGCGGCAAGTCCGGCCCGCATGGCGGGGCGCCGCTCGATCTGCGGGTCACAGTAACGCGCGTCTTCGACGCGGGTTGGCAGAGCTTCAAGAACAGTCGCGTGACGCTGGGCCGCGCCGCGGTGGTGCGCCTCATCGGCACCTCCATCGATATCGTGCTCATCACCAGCCGGACGCAGACCTATGAGCCGGACATCTTTTCCAATCAGGGGATCGATTTCGCAGCCAAGTCCTTCCTGCTGGTCAAATCGACCAATCATTTCCATGCGGGATTCCAGCCGGTCGCCTCGCAGATCGTCTATATCGCCGCACCCACATCCTATCCGGTGGACCCGGCAACGACGCCTTACCGCAAGGCAAGCCTCGAATTGTGGCCGCGCGTTGCCGACCCGCTGGGCCTTGAGACCTGAACAGCCAAACAAAAGGGGAAGCGAAAATGAACAATGCACTTTACTGGATCACGCTGGCGGCGCTGGCCGGCACAAGCAGCCTCGCGCTTGCACAAGAGAAGACGGACGGGATACTGACGGTGGCGACCATCGGCGAGCCGCCGACGCTCGACGCGATGCAGACGCCGACCGATATCGTGCTGATGATCGATCAGCACATCTTCGAGACGCTGTTCACCTATGACGGCGAGTGGAAGTCGGTGCCGCTGCTGGCGGCAGCGCAGCCGACAATTTCGGAGGATGGGCTCACCTATCGCATTCCGCTGCGCGAGGGCGTCAAGTTCCATGACGGCAGCGATTTCGACGCCAAGGACGTGGTGGCGTCGCTCAAGCGCTGGATGGCGGTGAACTCCAAGGGCAAGCAGGTGGCCGAGATCGTGGAGAGCCTTGCCGAGGACGGTGACCATGCCGTCATCATCAAGCTGAAGTCGCGCTACGCGCCGCTGCTTGCGACGCTGTCGCAGGCCTCCATCATTCTTCCTTCCGAGAAGATTGCCGACACGCTCACCGAATTTGTCGGAACCGGGCCCTATGTCCTGAAAGAGCGCAAGCCCGACCAGTATACGCAGCTCGTGCGCTTCGAGGATTACAAATCGCCCGAAGGCGAGCCCAGCAATTATGCCGGCAAGCGCGTGGCCATCGCCAAGGAAATCCGCTTCGTGCCGGTGCCTGACGCGAACACCCGCGTCGAGGGCCTGATCTCCGGCCAGTTCGACTTTGCCGATTCCCTGCCGGTCAGCGCCTTCGAGCGCGTTGAAGGGAGCGGCGACGCCAAGCCCGTCATTTATGAGAATGCCGGCTGGGCCTCGCTCAACATGAACATGAAGGAAGGCGTCCTGACCAAGAAGGCGCTGCGTCAGGCGATCCAGGCGGCGCTCAACCCCAACGACATGATGCTGGCCGCCTTCTCGGACGAGCGCTTCTTCTCGGTCGACGGCTCGATCTTCCCGAAGGGTTTCTTCTGGCATACGGAAGCGGGCGTGGTGCGCTACGGCGAGGGCGACCCGGAAATGGCGGCGAAGCTGATGGCAGAGGCCGGCTATGACGGCACGCCGATCCGCCTGATGACCAGCCGCCAGTATGAATTCCACTACAAGATCGGCGAGGTGGCCAAGGCCTATCTCGAAGCGGCGGGGTTCAAGGTCGACCTGCAGGTGGTGGATTGGGCGACGCTCACCACCCGCCGCGCCGACCCGAAGCAGTGGGACATCTTCATCACCCACTCCAATTTCCCCGGCGACCCGACCACGATCAACACCATCACCGACACCTATCCGGGCTGGTATGTTTCGGACCAGAAGGCCAAGGCCGTCGCGGCCTATATGGAAGCGACGGGCGACGAGGCCAAGTCCAAGGCGTGGGAAGGCATCCAGACCGTCATCTATGACGACGCGCCGCTGTTCAAGGCGGGAAATTTCAACGCGCTCACCGGCGTGGCCGCTTCGATTTCCGATTACACGCCAACCTATTGGCCGCATTTCTGGAATGTGACGCCGAAGAAGTGAGATTCTTCGGACATCAGGTGGAAACGTTGCCGCCCCACACCCCGCTCTGCCCTGCCAGGCATCTCCCCCTCAAGGGGGGAGATTGCGCCTGCCTCGATGTTTGGCACCAATCGCGAATGTTGCAGGATGAGGGCAACCGGTCATGTCAGCCAATCTCTCCCCTTGAGGGGGAGAGCCGGCAGGCCAGAGGGGGTGGCTCGCGATTCCATCCAATCTTGAGGATTGCCTAAATGACACGGATCGCTCGGGCGCTGTTGAAACGGCTTGGCGGCATGGTGGTCGTGCTCGCTCTTGTCGCGACGGTCGTTTTCGTCATCGTCCGGGTGACGCCCGGCGATCCGGCGGCCGTCATGCTGGGGTCGGACGCGACGCCGGAGGATATCGCGCAATTGCGCGCCAGGATGGGACTCGATGCGCCGCTGCTCGTGCAATATGGGCAGTTCATGCTCAACATATTGAAGGGCGATCTCGGCCAGTCGATCTTCCTGAATCAGCCGGTGACTGAGGCGCTGGCAGCGCGGGCGGAGCCGACCTTCTTCCTGACGCTGTTCTCCATCCTGATCGCGGTGACGATCGCGCTTCCGGTCGGCATATTCTCCGCTGTTCGGCGGGGTACGCTCTTCGACCAGATCGTGGTGACACTCACCATGGTGGCGGCGAGCGTGCCGAGCTTCTGGCTGGGGCTCCTGCTCATCCAGACGCTGGCGGTCGGGCAGGGCTGGTTCCCGGCTTCCGGCTATGGCGGCCCGGACACGCCCTTCCTGGAAAGGCTGCATCATCTCGCCCTGCCGGCCGTTGCGCTGGGCGTCGTCAATTCAGCGCTGATCACCCGCTTCACCCGCGCCGCGATGCTCGACGTGCTGGGCGAGGATTATGTGCGCACGGCGCGCGCCAAGGGCGCGGGCGAGCGGCGGGTGATCCTCAAACATGCGCTGAAAAACGCCATGGTGCCGATCATCACCGTCATCGGCCTTTCCATCGCCATGCTGGTGGCGGGCGCGGTGGTGACCGAAACGGTGTTTGGTTTGCCGGGTATCGGCAATCTGGTGGTGTCGGCGGTGTTGCGGCGTGATTATCCGGTCATCCAGGGCGCCCTCCTGGTGGTCGCCGCGATCTACGTGCTCATCAATTTCATCGTGGACATGCTCTACATGCTCGCCGATCCGAGGGTGCGGCTATGATGCTCACCTCCCTCACCATGCCCTATGCGGCCGGCCTCAAGCGCCTTTTCGGCAACCGCGCCATCCTGCTTGGAGCGATCATTCTCGCAATCGTCGTGCTGGCGGCCATTCTCGCGCCGTGGGTCGCGCCCTATGCGCCGAACAAGCTGTCCATCGTCAATAAGCTCAAGGCCCCGTCATGGAGCCATTTCTTCGGTACGGATGAGTTCGGCCGGGATATCTTCTCCCGCGCGATTTTCGCCGGGAGGGCCTCGCTGCTTGTCAGCCTCGGCGTGGTTGTGATCTCGACGGTTCTGGGCATCATCCTCGGCGTCGCGGCTGGCTATTTCCGAAGGCTCGACGCGCCGATCTCCCGCCTGCTCGACGCGATGATGTCCTTTCCGGATATCCTGCTCGCCATCGCGCTGGTCGCGGCACTGGGTCCATCGCTTCCCACGGTCATCCTCGCGCTTGGCATCACCTATGCGCCGCGTCTGGCCCGCATCGTGCGCGGCTCGACGCTGGTGCTGCGGGAACTGCCCTATATCGAGGCGGCCATCGCCATGGGCCTGCCGACATGGCAGATCCTCACCCGCCATGTGCTCCTCAATCTGGCCTCGCCGATCCTTGTCCAGGCGACGTTCGTCTTCGCCTCGGCCATGCTGGCGGAAGCGAGCCTATCCTTCCTTGGCGTCGGCGTTTCCACCGATATGCCGACCTGGGGAACAATGCTCGCCTCGGGCCGCGAATACATGAACAACGCGCCCTGGCTGATGGTGTTTCCGGGCCTGGCCATCGTTTTCTCCGTTCTTTCGCTGCAATTGCTCGGCGACGGCCTGCGCGATCTGGTCGATCCGCGCCTTGCGAAGGAAAGCTGACATGACTGCATCCTCGCCTGTGCTGGCCATCGAAAATTTGACGACTGCGTTCAAGACGCCCGAGGGATGGCGTGATGTCATCCGCAACATCAGCCTGACGGTCAATGCGGGCGAGACTGTCGCCATCGTCGGCGAATCCGGGTCCGGCAAGAGCGTGACGGCGCTTTCCACCTTGCGCCTTCTGCCGCCGGGCAAGGCGCGATGCGAGGGGCGCATTCTCCTCGACGGCAAGGATTTGCTCAAGGTGCCCGAAGCGGAGATGCGGGCGGTGCGCGGCGGCTCCATCGGCATGATTTTCCAGGAGCCGATGACCTCGCTCAATCCGGTCTTCACCATCGGCAACCAGATCGCCGAGGCGCTGGTACTGCACCAGAACCTGTCGTGGAAGGCGGCGGAGGCCGAAGCCCTGCGGCTGATGGAGCGCGTGCGCATTCCGGCGGCGAAAAGCCGGCTAAACGAATATCCGCACAAATTCTCCGGCGGGATGCGCCAGCGCGTGATGATCGCCATGGCACTTGCGTGCCGCCCGAAGCTGCTCATCGCCGACGAGCCGACGACAGCGCTCGACGTGACCATCCAGGCGGAGATCCTGCATCTGATCCGCGAATTGCAGCGGGAAGAGAATATGGGCGTCCTGTTCATCACGCACGATATGGGCGTGGTGGCGGAAGTGGCGGACCGGACGGTGGTGATGTTTCGGGGCGACATGATCGAAACCGGCCCCACGGAGGCGATTTTCGCCGCGCCGAAGGCGATCTACACGAAATCGCTGCTCGCCTCGATCCCGCGCCTCGGCACCATGGGCGAAGCAAAGGCGCCCCGGCGTTTTCCCGAAATCGACCCCAGGACCGGGGAGGGGATCGAGGGCCGGGAGATGAGGCAGGTGGCGGCAGGCGTCCCCATCCTGAACGTTGCCAATCTCTCCGTCCGGTTCGATGCGCCGAATGGGCGCGTCCATGCGGTGGAAGACGTTTCCTTCGATCTTCGCCCCGGCGAGACGCTGTCGCTGGTAGGCGAATCCGGTTGCGGCAAATCCACCACCGGCCGGGCCATCATGCGGCTGGTGAATGCCAGCGCCGGTTCCGTCCTCATCGACGGGCAGGATGTGGCGGCGGCGCGCGCGCGGGAATTGAGGGCCATCCGCCGTGCCACGCAGATGATCTTTCAGGACCCTTTCGCCTCGCTCAATCCGCGCATCAGCATCGGCTCCGCCATTGCCGAGCCGATGCTCTCGCACGGACTGAGGAGCAAGCACGAAGCGAAAGAACGGGTGGCGGAGCTGCTGGAGCAGGTGGGGCTCCCTGCCGATGTAGCAGACCGTTATCCGCATGAGTTCTCCGGCGGGCAACGGCAGCGCATTTCCATCGCGCGGGCGCTGGCGCTGGAGCCGAAGCTGATCGTGGCGGATGAGGCGGTTTCGGCGCTCGACGTCTCGGTCAAGGCGCAGGTTTCCAACCTGCTGCTCGACCTTCAGGAGAAGCATGGGCTCGCTTATCTCTTCATTTCCCATGACATGGCGGTGGTGGAGCGCATGAGTCATCGCGTCGCGGTCATGTATCTTGGCGAGATCGTCGAGATCGGCCCCCGTGCAGCCATCTTCGACAATCCGCAGCATTCCTATACGAAGCGATTGATTTCGGCCGTGCCGATCCCCGACCCATCGCGGCGAGGGGTGCGGCGCCCTTCATTGAGCGAGGAAATCCGCAGCCCGCTGCGTCCCTTCGATTATGTGCCGCCCAGGCGGACCTATCGCGAGGCCTCGCCGGGTCATTTCGTACTGGAGGACACGGCGGTCTCTCCGGAGCGTCTTTCGGCCTGAAGACCCCGATATTCCAAGACGCGTCGGGCAGCTTGTCTCATGCCGAATGCCGCCAGGCACGGTCACGGATCCGGAAGCCATTCCGGACGATCGCGAAGATAAAGCGGACTTCGCAGCATGGCTCGCTCACCCCTGCATTTCTATTCTGGGGCCATCTCAAGGAGGTAGTCCCATGAATTTTCCTTCGCCCCCTGACCCAATCCTGTTTCTCCCGCAAACGAACGGCTGTGCGGCTGCGCCTGCACGCACCGCGACGCGGCGCAATCATTGCCCATCTCGAAAGCCGATAGCCAGAGAGGAGAAGCATTCATGACAAGCTTTACGATCAACGGGCGTACGGTCGAGGTCGACGCCGCCCCCGATACGCCGCTCCTATGGGTGATCCGGGAGCATCTGAAGCTGACCGGCACCAAGTTCGGTTGCGGCATCGCGCAATGCGGGGCCTGCACCGTCCACGTCGACGGTGCGCCGACACGCTCCTGCGTAACCTGGCTTGAGGATGTCGAGGGCAGAAAAGTGACGACCATCGAAGGCCTGTCGCCGGACGCCAGTCATCCGCTGCAAAAGGCCTGGATCGCCGAGCAGGTGCCGCAATGCGGCTATTGCCAGTCCGGGCAGATCATGCAGGCAGCGGCTCTCCTGGAAAGCACCCTCAATCCCACGCGCGAGCAGATCATCGAGCATATGGACGGCAATATCTGCCGCTGCGGAACTTATGTGCGCATCATCAGCGCCATTCAGCGCGCAGCAAGGGAGGCCTGAGCCATGCCCATCAGGACAGTCGCGCTTCACAGCCGCGCTCTCTCGCGGCGCAGTTTCCTGATAATGGCCGGAAGCTTCGGCGTCGCGGTCGCGTTGGGCGGCCTGCCGCGAGAAGCTTCGGGCGCCGCCGTGGCATCGGCCGCGAGTGGCAACTATCGCCCGAACGCCTGGGTGACCATCGCGGCCGACGGCACCGTCACCATCATGTCGCCGGCTTCCGAAATGGGCCAGGGCATCATGACGACCTTGCCGCTGCTGATCGCCGAGGAGATGGACGCCGATTGGGACAGGATCCGCATCGTCCAGGCGCCTTCCGACGCGGCGACATACGGCAATCCGGGCTTCTACGGTATTCAGCTTACCGGCGGCAGCGAATCCACACGAGGCTATTACGACCTGCTGCGCCTGACCGGCGCGCAGACCCGCAAGATCATCCTGGCAAGCGCCGCCGGCATCCTGGATGTACCGGTGAGCGAACTCGCGACCGAGCCGGGCAGGGTCCTGCATGGGCCATCGGGGCGTTCGCTCGGCTATGGCGAGGTCGCGGCGGTCGGCGAACTTCCCGATCCGCTGCCGCAGGCGACCGAGGCCGACCTGAAGTCACGCGATCGATGGCGCTATATCGGCAGACGCGACATCCCTCGCGTCGATGTGCCCTCGAAGGTCGACGGCACCGCGACCTACGGCATCGACGTCCAGCTTCCCGGCCTGCTCTACGGCGCGGTGCTGCGGGCACCGGTCCAGGGCGAGCGGCCGGAGACCATTGACGATGCACAAGCCAGGGCCGTTCCGGGCGTCGCGCATATCGTTCCGCTCCCCTATGGTGTCGGGATCATCGGCGAGACAGTGGAGGCGACACACCGGGCCAAGGACCTGCTTCACGTGACGTGGAGCACGTCGTCGCGGGTTCGAAACTATACGAGCGGTCAACTCCTGGAGCACTATCGCGATGTGGCGCGCGATCTCTCCCAGCCCGGCGTAAACGCGTTCTCGGAAGGCGATGCGGAGACCGCGATCGCCGCAGCCGCCACGGTGATCGAGGCCGACTATATGAGCGACCTTGTCTATCACGCGACCATGGAGCCGATGAACGCCACGGCCCGCGTAACCGGCGATACCGTGGAAATCTGGGCCCCGACGCAGGGACCGACCGGCACGCAGCGATTTGCGGCGGAGGTGGCGGGCACCACGCCCGAGAAGGTCAAGGTAAACACGATGCTGCTTGGCGGCGGCTTTGGCCGCAAAGCCGAGGCGGACTTCATCGTCGATGCGGTATCGCTGGCAAAAGAGGTGGAAGGCCGCCCGGTCAAGGTCATCTGGAGCCGCGAGGACGACGTCCGGCACGACAAGTTCCGGCCTCTCGAAGCGCAGCACATCCAGGTCGGGCTCGATGCGCAGGGCAACATCGTCGGCTGGCGACATCGCATCGTGGCGGATTCCATTTTCGCCCGGACGATGCCGGACCTTTTCGCCAGCCAGGGCGGGCATGACGATGTCGTGACGGAAGGCGCGCATTTCAACTATGCCGTCCCGGCGCATCGGATCGACTATATCCGCCAGGACAACGGTCTGGACATCGGCTTCTGGTTCGCGGTCGGCGTCGGCTATACCAGGTTCGGCATCGAATGCGTCATTGACGAAATCGCGGCCAGCAGGGGAACCGACCCCCTGCAACTCAGGCTCGAACTCCTGAAGGACCAGCCGCGGGCGCGCAACGTCATAGAGACCGTCGCCGGGATGGCGGATTGGAGCCGCCCGCGTGACGGCCGGGCGCTTGGCGTCGCCTATTCCGATGCCTTCGGTTCGCATTGTGCGCAGATCGCGGAAATCTCGCTCGACCGGCAGACCGGCGCAATCCGGGTGCACAAGGTCTGGTGCGCGGTTGATCCGGGCGTGGCGATACAGCCGCGCCATATCGAAGGCATGATGATTGTCGGCATCACGAACGGGACGAGCCACGCCCTGTTCGAGCAGATCAACATTGTCGATGGCGAGGTGCAGGAAGGAAACTTCGACACCTATCGGGTGATCCGTATGTCCGAAGCGCCCGAAATCGAGGTGGCTGTCGTCCCCACGTCCGGGAGCCCGGTCGGAGGCATGGGGCAGGTCGGCCTGCCGCCGGTCGGTCCGGCCATCGCCAATGCGGTGGCGCGGCTCACCGGCGGCGTGCGGTTGCGGCATTATCCGTTCCTGCCCGAGCGGGTGCTGGCGGCGCTGAACGCCTGAGCCAAAGCTCATATCCGCGGAACGCGGGCAACTGCCCGCGCTCCCGAACCGCTTATTCTCCCGCGAACTGGGGCTCCACATATCCGGGCGTATTCCGGTTGCGTTCGCCAATGGGGACATGCGTGGGCGATGCCGGATGCCGTCCGCGGCTAAATTGGCGTGGGGAGCAGCCCATGACCCGCTTGAAAGCGGTGCTGAAGGCACTTTCGGATTCATAGCCGAGGGATATCGCGATTGCGGAGATGGGATCACCGGAATTCTCCAGCCGGTCTCCCGCCAGGAGCATGCGCCAGCGCGTCAGATAGTCCATCGGCGTTTCCCCGACGATCTCTCTGAAGCGCAGGGCGAAAGTCGATCGCGACATGTGGGAACGCTCCGCCAGTTCCTGCAGTGTCCAGCGATGCGCGGGATCGGCATGCATGGCGCTGATTGCCATTCCGATCTGTCTGTCGGCGAGGGCGGAAAGCCATCCCACGCCTCCGGATGCTTCCGTCAGATGCAGCCGCAAGGCCTGAATGAGCATCATGTGTGCGAGATGCTGGGCGATCAAAGCGCTCCCGGGGCGAGGCTCGTGCAATTCCTGCATCATCCGCTCGACGGACCAGCGCAATGCGGTCTGGTCGGCTTCCTTGCGGATGTGAACGATAGGCGGCAGCATCGCCATCAGCGTACCCGCATTGTGGCCGCCGACAGCGAAGCGGCTGCCCGCCAGAAAGAAGTCCCCGCCACCATTGTATGTGACGACACCACCGTCGCGTGCGGGGGGAAAGATCGTGCCGGCACTGATGGGCGTCAGGGCCATGTCGCTCGCAAGGCGGAAAGGCCGCCCGCTCGGCAGCACGAAGCAGTCTCCCGCTTCCAGGCGCACGGCATCGGCGACGCTCTCGACAGACAGCCAGGCTCCGCCGGAGATGACGGCGTAGCATTTGATACGGCCGTGCTGATCGGCAAACTGAATCGACCAGTCTCCCCCGGCGTCAAAACCGGCGGATACGTAACTGCGTGGCTTCAGGAGCGAGAGCACGTCAGAGAGCGGATCCATGGGCAACTCCGGACGATTGCGAAGATGATGCAGGCCTTTTAGTATAGCTCGTACCGGCTGGCTCTATCAACCTGCCGGTCAGCCCACTCGATAGAGACACGCGTCGCCACGAAATTTTCAAGACAACAGAAATGCAGGGGGATTTCTTGTCCCCGGCGCCATTCCGGCGAGAGATCCCTCGTCAGTGACAAAAGGCCCGTACCCGCCGGATTCCACGTGACGAGTTGCGATGCGTGGAAGCCGAAATACCGGCGAACGGTCGGATAAAGGGCCTTGAACAGGCTTTCCTTGGCTGAAAAGGTGAGACCGATCAGGAAAGCGTCGGCGGGGGTGCGGAGCCTCTGCAGCTCCCGCTCGGTCAGTGCCTGCGGCGCGATCTCCCGCGCTTCGGCTTCCGTCAGCGGTTTTTCGATATCGACGCCAAGCCCGCAATAGCGGGCGGATGATCCGGCCACCGCGATCGCGACGTCCCCGCTATGCGAAATCGATCCGATGGTACCGCGCGGCCAGACTGGCGCCCGGTCTTCGGCCTGGCCGGGGAATGTGGTCTTGCCGGTCAGGCGGCGCAGGGCCTCGCCGGCGCAGCACCGCCCCGCGATATACTCGGCCCGGCGCCGCGGGGCGGCCCGGGCGATCCAGGGTGGGATATCGATGTCAGGACCGGCAGGCCGATCAAGGCAGTCGGCTCCCCATGAAAAACGCGTCGCCACACAGCAGCAATCCCGGGGTTCGTCCGGCCACGGCCAGAGGCATTGCAGCAGCCCCGGTACGGAGGGCAGGTCCCTTGCCAATTGCGCTATGTACATCGCTCTCGCCCGCCCGAAGCTCAGGCGCCGAGCGTCGCCCCGCCGTCGACCACCACGTCCTGGAGCGTTACGTGTCCGGCACGGTCGGAGGCGAGGAAGAGCACCATGTCGGCGATATCGTCGGGCGTGGCGATCTTGCCGAGCGGGATGCCGAGCTTGAACTGCTCGGGGAGGCCGGAAAGCAACCGGCCCCGGTCGGCCGGGTTCTTCAGCATGCCGCCGAGCATCGGCGTGTCAGTCGATCCCGGCGAGACGACATTGCATCGCACGCCATAAGGCGCAAGCTCCAGCCCGACGCAGTGGCTCAGGCTGACGAGCGCCGCCTTCGAGGCGCAATAGGCGGTCATGCCAATGCGGGGCACGTGGGCGGCATTCGAGGCCACATTGACGATCGCACCGCCGCGCTGCGCCTTGAAAACCGGGATCCACTGGCGCATCAGGTAAAAGGGGCCGCCGGCATTGACCTCGATGCATGCCCTCCAGTCGTCGGCGGTCAACGCATCCGCCGCGCCCAGCCTGAGAATTCCCGCCGCATTGACCAGCACGTCGAGGCGATCCGTTTCCGCCTTCATCTGATCGGTGACGGTCTCGACCTGGCGAGGGTCGCTGATGTCGACCGGAAGGAGCCGGAAGGCTGTTTCATCCGAATGCGTGTCCCGGTCGAGACCGGTCACGTCAGCGCCTTCCTCGACAAAGCGTTCGGCGATCCGGCGGCCGATGCCTCTGGCTGCACCTGTCACCAGCACGCGTCTGCCGGCGAATTGTCGCTGCGTCATCTCGATGGCTTCCCGTGCATCAAGCGGCTTTGAGGCGCTTTTCCTCGATCAATGCCCACCAGCCGTTCAGAGTGGGGTCTCGTGCCAGATCGTCGAAGCCGACGGTGACGCCGCGCTTCTTCAATTCGCCGGCAAGCTTCATCACCTGAAGCGAGTCCAGACCGTAGAAGATCAGGTTCTCGTCCGGATCGAGTTCCGCTTCGTCCTCGATGAGCTGCAGCACGCGTCTCTGCAGCCACTCGCGGGTGATCGCCTCGCCCGGGCCGGCGGTCAGGCGAAGGGTGTCGACAACGCAACCGCAGCGGGTCGCCACATATTGCAGCGCCATGCGGTGCTCGCCTTCCGAGAAGTCGGCGACCGCGTCTCCCACCAGGAAGGGCTGTATATCGCTCATGAAGGCTTCGACTGCCGTCACCATGCAGCCGATATGGGCGTAAACACCGCCGATCACGAGCTGATCGCGGCCCCATTCGTTCATCCTCTGGAGAAGGTCGGAACGCTTGAAGGCGCTGTAGCGCCATTTGGTCAGGACAATGTCCCCGGCGGCGGGGGCAAGCTCGGCCACCACCTCCTGCAAGGCGGGATCGGCGGCGGTGAGCCCCGGGCCCCACATGTCGTTGAGCAGTGCGCGGTCGGCGGCCGGCTGGTCGTGCGGCTGGGCCGTGTAGACGACCGGCACGCCATTTTCCCCGGCCCATGCGCGCAGCCGGACGAGATTGTCGACCAACCGTCTGACCAACTGTCCGTCAGCATCGTAATAGCGCAGGAAATAACGCTGCATGTCGTGGATGAGCAGCACCGCCCGCTTGGGATCGGGTTGCCACGCCGTCCTGTTGGCCGGAAGGGTTTCCGGCCGCGGCATCAGGTAATCGGCGATTGTAGGAATGGCCATGGGGCACCTCGATAGATCAGAAAGTTGCGGAGGGTTGCGCGAGCTGATCGCGCAATTTCTTCTTGTCGATCTTGCCGACGGCGGTGAGCGGCATGGCCTCGATGAGGCGGACGCGGTCCGGGAGCTTGTATTCCGCCACGCCAAGGGCGAGCAGGTGCCGCCGCAGCGCCGGCGCCTTCAGCTCGGGGTTGCGCGAGACGATGAAGGCGCAGCTTTTTTCGCCCAGAAGGGCATCCTGCATGGCGACCAGCGCCGCTTGCGTGACGTCGGGATGTTGCAGGATCAGGTTCTCGATTTCCTCGGCCGCCACCTTCTCGCCGCCGCGGTTGATCTGGTCCTTCACCCGCCCGACGACCTTGAGATAGCCTTCCGGCGTGCGCTGCACGACATCGCCGGAATAGTAGAAGCCTTCGGTGTCGAAGACCTGGGCATTGTGCTCGGGGCTGCGATAATAGCCCCGGAAGGTATAGGGGCCGCGCGTTGCCAGCATGCCAGGCGTGCCTTCGGCGACCGGACGGCCATCCTCGTCGACGATCTTCACCTCGTCGTCCGGGCTGATCGGGCGGCCTTGGGTTGAGAAGACGCGTTCGTCCGCGTCATCAAGGCGCGTGTAGTTGACGAGCCCTTCCGCCATGCCGAAGATCTGCTGCAGCTTGCAGCCAAGCACCTCGGGCACTTGTCGCGCGATGGAGCCGGCGAAGCTCGCGCCACCCACCTGAACGAGCTTCAGAGAGCGCAAAGCGCTCCGGTGTGCCGGTGCGGCCTGTAGCCAGAGCATAATGGCCGGCGGCACCAGGGCCACCATGTCCACGCCATGCCGCTCGATGAGAGCGAAGCAGGTCAACGGCTCCGGGTTCGGCGCCAGGACCACGCAGCCGCCGGCGTGGAAAACGCCGAGCGCACCCGGAGAGCTGAGCGGGAAATTGTGCCCCGCCGGCAGCGCGCAGAGAAAACGCGTCTGTGGGGTAAGCCCGCAGATCTCGGCGCTCGCCCGGACGCTGTAATCATAGTCGTTGTGCGTGCGCGGGATAAGCTTCGGCGTGCCGGTGCTGCCGCCGGAGAGCTGGAAGAAGGCCACCTCGTCCGGTGCTGTGGGAGAGAAGGAGGAGCGCCGGTCGGGTGCTGCCCGTATCCAGTGATCGAGCCCGATCTCGGGAGAGGGTTCTTCGTGCAGGAGCATCAGCGCGAGGCCGGGTACCATTCCGCGCAGTCCAGCGGCAAAGCCGTCGTCGCCGAAAAGTTCGTGTCGGCGCGAGGCGATCAGGAGACGCGGCTCGATCTGCTTGGCATAGGCGGTCAGCTCCAGCTGCCGATGGCTGAACAGCGCGTTCACCGGCGCGACGCCGATCTTCAGCAGTGCGAAGAACACGATGTAGAACTCGGCGACATTCGGGAGCTGCACGAGCGCGGTATCGCCATGACCGAGCCCTTGCGCGGTCAGATGTGCCGCAAGATTGGAGGAAAGCGTATCCAGCTCGGCATAGGTGAAACGGCGTTCACCGCAGATAATGGCGGGGGCCTCGGGGCGGAGCCGCCGCTGTTCTGCGAGGATGCGCGTCAGCGGCTCGTCTATCCAGTAGCCGCGTTCGCGGTACCGGCTGGCCAGGTCGTCGGGCCAGCGTTGAAACTCGATCTTCATGGATCTCACCGGATTGGGGCGTCAGGCGGCGAGGCCGCAGGCATTGAGCATGGTGCCGAGCTTTGTCTGCACTTCCGCCCATTCGGATTCGGGCTGGGAAGCCTCGACAATGCCGGCACCGGCGAAGAGGCGGACGGTTTCGCGCTTGACGATGCCGCAACGGATCGTCACCACCCATTCGCCGTTGCCCTTAGCGTCACACCAGCCGACCATGCCGGTAAAGAAGCCGCGCTCGAAGGGCTCGACGAACCGGATCAGCCTGCGGGCCCGCTCGGTCGGAAAGCCGCAGACGGCCGGCGTCGGATGCAGCAGGCAGGCAAGCTGCAAAGCCGTTGTCGAGGGGTCTTTCAGGCGCGCCTCGATGCGTGTCGAAAGATGCCAGAGCGCTGCCGTATTGATGAGCGACGGCTGTTGCGGCATGTCGAGTTCCACGCAATGCTGCTCCAGCAACGCGCGGATATCCTGCACCACGAGGCTGTGCTCGTACTGATCCTTTTCCGAATGGAGGAGACGTTCGGCATTGGCCCGGTCAGCCTCCGGATCGGGCAGGCGCCTGGCCGAACCCGCGAGGGGATTGGAGACGATGCGGTCTCCTTCCCGACGCATCAGCAGTTCAGGACTGACGCCGACAAGCTCGCCGCCGTCGGGCAGCGGCACCCTGAATTGGTAGCCTTCGCGGTTCTGGGCACGCAGGCTGGCGAGCAGGCGCTCGACATCCACGCAGCCGGCGAACGTCAATTCACGCATCACCGACAGCACCGCCTTGCGCACATCGCTGTGACGGAAATTGACGATCGCGTGCTCGACGGCACGCTTGAAGCCGTTTTCGTCGGGCAGGCTGCGCTGTGCGACAAGTCCCGGCATGCTGCTGTCTGTTGTCGCCTGATCGGCCACCCGGTCACGCCATGCGTGGTGCTCCGGCACATAGAGGCAGGAGGGTTCCCCGAGATCGAAGGGGATGGCGCCGATGACGATCGGATTGTCCTGGCCGGCCTTGCGGGCACGCTCCAGCGCCTCCGCGATGATCGTCTGGATGATGCTCTCGCGGTCATATCCGCCGAGTGCGGGGGCGGTGATTCGTTCGCGGATGCGGGTGACGACGAGTTCGCGATTGCCTGATGTGAAGAGCAAATTCCCTTCGCTGCCGGCCAGCTCCGCTGTGTGTGGGTGATCGATCCTGAGAGTTCCCGTTTGCATGGGTCATCTTCTCCGGTGGTTGACGGTGATTAATACTTGAGTATTGTAATCATGTTTTGTCAATCGCCGAATTTCGATGAAAGAGCTGACACCAATGCAGGCCGCCTACTGGGTGGGCCGCCAGTCCCGAGCGCCGCTTGGCGGCGTTTGCGCGCATCTCTATGCGGAGTTCGACGGCAGGGATGTCGAGGCGGAGCGGCTGCAGCGCGCCGTCGATCGCCTGTGCCTTGCCCATCCCATGCTCGGGCTTCGTGTCGGCGCCGATGGCCTCCAGGCTGTCGGCACTCCAGCCGAATCGCTCGTGGTTGCGGTCGATGATTGGCGCCACCTGACGCAGGAGATGTGTGAAAACCATCTCGCGGCGAAGCGTAAGGCATGGAGCCATCAGCAGCTCGATCTCTCCTCCGGCAAAGCCGCGGCATTCGGGCTCAGCCTTCTGCCCGATGGTGCCAGCCGGCTCCATGTGGATACCGATATGATCGCCGTCGATCCCGTGAGCTTCAGGATCGTGATGGAGGATCTGGCACGCTTCTACGAAAATCCGGACATGCGTGAAGGGACGCCGGCACCAAGCTTCCTCGACTGGCTCGACCGGTTGAACAGCGATGTGGACCTGAAGCGGCGGGCGGAGCGGGACCGCAACTGGTGGCGTGACCGGCTCGCCGGACTACCGCCGGCGCCGGCCCTGCCGCTATCGACGGCAAAGGGGGCGCCGCCGCCGCGCAGCGACCGCCTGGCGGCCCGGTTGTCGCGCGAGGAGCGGGATGCGCTGAGCCGAACGGCACGCCGCTTCCGGCTGACCCGCTCGACCCTCATGCTCGGGCTTTTCGCCATTGCGCTGGGCAGGGTCACGGGTTCCAAACGATTCCGCCTCAACGTGCCGATGTTCTGGCGCCCGCCCCTGGTCGATAAAGTGGAGCGCATCGTCGGCGAATTCTCCAACCTCCTCATCCTTGGCATCGACCTCGCCGCGCCCGACACGCCGGCGGCGCTTTGTGAACGGATCGGTGCTGAACTGACCGAGCTTCTGTCGCACTCCGCCTATCCGGGCGTCAGCGTCATGCGTGACCTTTCACGTCTCCACGGATCGATGGAACTCTCCCCTGTCGTCTTCACCGCGGGGCTGGATCTCTCAGGCGGAGACCTCCTGTCCGAACGTGTCGCCCGCCTCTTCGGCGCGATGAACTGGGTCATCTCGCAGGGGCCGCAGGTGGCGCTCGATGCGCAGGTCGCCAGCATGGACGACGGCATGCTGATCAACTGGGATATCCGGCTCGACGCTCTCCCCGAGGGCTGGATCCGGGAGATGTTCGAAATCTACGTGTCCCTCGTGCGCCGCGTCGCCGGAGAGCCGGACTTTCTCGACGCGTCCCTGCGGGAGATCCTCACCTCAAAGGAAAGATCGGGCCGGATGTCGGAAACCGGAGAAGAAACCATGAAGAGAGCGCTGACACCCCTTCAGCAGGCCTATCTCCTCGGCCGCAGCGAGCATCTGCCGCTCGGCGGTGTCGCCATGCAGGAGTTCCGCGAATATCGCGGGCGCATTGATCTTGCCGCGTTGCCAAAACGCCTCCTCGATCTCGTGCGTCGCCACGAGAGCCTTCGCACCCGCATCGACGTCCGGCAGCTGGTGCAGACGGTGTCGACGGAACCGATCGTCAATCTCGAAACGGTCGATCTCAGCGATCTGCCGCGCACGGAAGCGCTTCGCCGGATCGATGCGCTGCGCGGGGACCATGCGCATCAGCAGCTCGATCTCGACCGTTCTCCCTGGCTTGTCACCGCGTTCCGGCTGGCGGAGCCGGACGCGTCCGATCCGGGCGGGGACACGGCGGTCGTCTTCCTCCTGTTCGACGCGCTGATCCTGGATGGCCGGGCGATCGCCTCGCTGATCGTCGAATTGTTCGGTGGCGAGATATCGCCGGTCGAGGGCAATGCCCCGGCACCCTTGGCCGCCACGGAAACGGCGTCGAGGCGCAGCCGGGATGCGGCCTATTGGGCAGGGAAGCTGCAGTCCTTTGAAGGCGCGCCGCAATTGCCGTGGAAAAAGCCGCTCGAATCCATCAAGACTTCTCGATATGAGCGGCAAAGCCTGGTCATAGGGCGGGAAAGCTTCACCAAGCTTTCCCGCATCGGCGCCAGGCAGCACCTCTTCAAGAACACGACCCTGACCGCGGTCGTCCTCGAGACATTATCACGCTGGCTGAACGAAGGTGCGCTCTGTGTCGGCGTTCCGGTCGCACCCGAGGCCGGGGGCCCCTTTGCCAACCGCTCGACCTTCATCGCCGTCAATTGGGATATCCGGCAGGGCAATTTCGCCGATCGCGCCCGTGCACTGCAGGGCGATATATTGGAAGGGCTCGAGCATCTCTCCTTTTCGGGCATCGACATCAACCGGCTCCTGATGAATGCCAATCCCGGGGGGCCGGTGCTGCCTGTTGTCATCACCAACGGGCTGTCTTGGCCGATCCTGGGCAAGGAGAACCCGGTCCGGTTGCATGGCGGGTTGACCCAGACACCACAGGTGGCGATGGATTTCCGCTTCTCGGCCGATGGCGAGGGCAATCTGGTCCTCGACATCGATTATGCGCGGGAAGCGCTCGATTCCAGCGTGATAGGCGAGATACTCGCCGCCATCGACAGGTTGGCGGCCGCGATCTGCGCGGCAGGGACACTCGAATTTTCGGCTCTGGATATCCTCGATTACGGGCATTATCGGCTGAACAGCGCTGAGAGCGATTTTTCCTCCTGCGGTTTCCTGAAACGGATCGCAGACAATCTCTTTGATGCACGGGGCGACAAGGACGCGCTGATCCATGGCTCCAGCCATATTTCCTATGCCGCCCTCGGCGACCGGGTCGGCAGGATCATGGCGTCGCTGGTTACGCTCGGTATCGGCAAGGGCAGCGTCGTCGCCATCTGCCTGCCGCGCGGCCTCGAACATACGGCGGCCACGCTCGCCTGCGCGTTTCTCGGAGCGGTCTGGGTGCCGATCGACGCCGCGTCGCCTGCCGACCGGTTGCTCCATCTCCTCGACAATTGCCGCCCCGATCTCGTCATCTCGTCCGAAACGCTGAAGCGTTTCGAGACGGTAAACCCCGAGGCGCTGCTGTCAGGCGAAGCGCCGGCCGATCCCCGAGCGCTGGTGCCGCCGCTCGACGAACTCTCCTCAAGCGAGGACGCTGCCTATTATCTCTACACCTCCGGCACCACCGGCAAGCCGAAATGCGTGGTCCTCGCTAATAAGGCCACCGCCAACGTGATCGGGCGCACCATAGAGGAATGGGCCGTCACCGAGCGCGACGTCTTCATCTCCGTGACGCCGCTCCACCACGATATGTCCGTCTTCGACGTGTTCGGCTGCCTCACCGCCGGCGGGACCCTGGTGCTGCCCACGCGTGAGGAGGAGAAGGATGCGATCCGCTGGAACCGGCTCGTCGCCGACCATGGCGTCACCCTGTGGTGCTCCGTCCCCGCCATCCTGGAGATGCTGCTCTCCTGTCGCCGCGGCGATGAACTGAAATCGCTGCGGCTTGTCGCGCAGGGCGGCGACTATATCAAGCCGGCTGTCATCGCCGATCTGCGCCGGCTTGCGCCGCAAATCCGGCTGATCTCTCTCGGCGGCCCCACCGAAACCACCATCTGGAGCATATGGCACGAGATCGGTCCGGATGATGTCGACCTCATCCCCTATGGCCGGCCGCTTCCAGCCAATCGCTATTTCGTGCTGAACGATCTGGGCGAGCACTGCCCGGCAGGGGTGGTCGGCCGCATCCATACCGCGGGCGTCAATGTCGCGCTGGGCTATCTGGAAAACGGCGTTCTTACCCAGCACGATTTCGTGACGATCGCCGATGAAAAGGGAGTCCCCGTTCGCGCCTTCCGAACCGGCGACCGCGGGCGCTACCGGCCCGACGGCAACATTCTTTTCGCGGGCCGCGTCCAGGGTTACGTCAAGATTCGCGGCGTCCGGGTGTCCCTGCCCGATATTGAGAACGAGCTCGCCAAGCACCCGTCGATCCGGCAGGTTCTCGCCGTCGATTACGGGGCCGAGCAGCGCGGGGAGGCCGCGATCGGAGCGCTCTATGTCGCGGAGCCGCATTCGGAACTCTCGGCCGCCGAGCTGCGCGGCTTTGCCCGGCGGCATCTGCCGGAATCCCATGTTCCCACCCGCTTTGTCGCCGTTGACGCGTTGCCGCTCTCCGCGAACGGCAAGCCCGACCGCCGCCATGCCCGCCAGATGCTGACTTCCGGCTCCGATGGCGCAATCCACGCCGGCAAGGTGGCAGCGCCTGTTCCGGCAAAGCGCAAGGCGGACCGTGTGCTCGATATCTATCTCGGTGTGCTCGGCAAGGCCGGAAATGCGGCTATGGACGAGTCCACCGACTTCATGGCGATCGGCCTGCTGCCTTCGCATCTGAAGACGATCTCGACACGCATTCGCGATGAATTCGGAATTGAGCTGACCCCGCAGCAGCTGGTGCGCTGCCGCAATGCCGGTCAGGTCGAGCAGCTTATTCCAGCCGAATGCCGATGACGTTTCCGGGCAGCCGCGGGGAACCCGGTGTCGTGCATTGCCGCCATAGGGTTTCCCAAGCCAGTCCCCTTTGCCCCATTGCGAGGAGTAAGTTCATGTCGCACATCGACGCCAATGGCGGATGGATGCCGCTCACCATGCCCCAGCTCGATTTCTGGGAGGAGTTCTCGTTTCATCCGGACAAGCCGGTCTCGACGGTCGCGCATTGCTTGGATATCGAGGGTGATGTCGACGGGGATGCGCTGACGAAGGCGATTTCGGAGACAATCCGCGAATCGGAAGTGCTGTCGGTACGCTTCCTCCAGGAGGCGCAGGGCGGCGACCCGCTGCAATGCTTTGACGCAAGCCGGACGCCGGTCATCACGCATATCGATCTGAGGGATTCCGCTGATCCGCTGGCCGAGGCGAAGACACTGATGGAGGCCGATATCCATGCCAAGCTCGACCTTCGAACGGACAGGCTGTCGGCCCAGTCCCTCTTCCGCATCGGCGAAAAGCGTTACCTCTGGTATATCCGCGCCCATCACATCATCATCGATGGCTACGGACTTACGCTGATCGAACAGCGTTGCGGCCAGCTTTACAATCATTTGCGTGGTCGCGGCGAGGCGGGCAAGCCGTTCCACTCCTTTGCGAGTTTCCTTGCCGAGGAGCAGGCATATAGCACCAGCCGCCGCTGGGAGGCCGATCGGGCCTTCTGGACGCAATATCTCGATGCATCAGGGGACTTGCCTGTGCTCTACAGGGGAGATGAGGACTATGGCGCACCCGGTCTTCACCATCACCATGAGCTTTCCGCTACCTTTTGCGGAAAGCTCCGGGAAACGGCGGTTGCGGTCGAAATCGGCTGGCCTGATCTGCTTGTCCTGTTTGCGGGCCTCTATCTCTACAACACCTTGCCGCGGCAGCCGACCGGGGACCGGGAGGTTCTGACGATATGGCTGCCTTTCATGAGCCGCTGGGGCAGCATCGGTGCTTACGTGCCTGCCATGCTGGTCAACATCCTGCCCTTCCAGCTGGCTCTCGATCCGCAGGAGACGCTCCGCGCCGCACTCGCGCGCAATGCGGGCATTCTCCGCAAGCAGCGGCTGCACGGCCGTTACCGCATTGAGCAGATGGCCGAGGACAAGGGGGTGGCAAAGGGCAGCCGCTTCTTCTTCTCCCCCCTCGTCAATGTGCTGCCGTTCAACGCTCCCGAATTCGAGGGTTGCCG
Source organism: Mesorhizobium sp. RMAD-H1 (assembly GCF_014191375.1). Taxonomy (GTDB): domain Bacteria; phylum Pseudomonadota; class Alphaproteobacteria; order Rhizobiales; family Rhizobiaceae; genus Paramesorhizobium. Next base: position 132,016 of record NZ_JACHWN010000006.1, on the reverse strand, counting down.
CGTGACCCGCCATATCCTCGCAAGCGGCCCCGGCGACGGCTTCAACCTGACGTTCCGCGGAGAAGATGATGGCAGGCGCCTGACGCTTTATGTCGACGCCGACCCGTCCATGACCGGCCAGGATGAATTCAACAGGCACAAACGGGACTTGCCGGCCTTTCTCGATCATTGCCTGTCGCCGGACGCGATGGAACGGCCGGCCGGCGCGTTGTGGAGCAGGTTTGCCCAGGTCAGCCGCTAGACAAGGCCTGCTCCTGCTCCGGGGCCAGTTCGGCCAGCGTCATGGCGGAGGCTCCGGAGTGGGAAAACCGGGTGAACAGGCCGCTCGTCATGCTGCGGATGCGCTCCACCTGCTCCGGTGCGTAATGGTCGGCGCGATAGCTCATCAGCACACGGATCGACCGTTCGCCGCCCACGGTTTCCTCCATCACTTCGAAATGCAGTCCCAGCAGTGATTCATGCTTGTCCGGATCAACCTGGCGGAATTCAATGCTTCCGCCATCGGGTGTGGGGAGCGTGCCGTTCAACTTGTTCTTTGCATGAATCTGGATGAACACCTCGAACAGGTGATCGCGGCCGGGCGTCATGCCGAGCGCGTCCTCGACGAGGTCGATCGGGATCTCGGTATGCGGCATGGACTGGTTGATCGTGTTCTTCACCGTCGCGATCAACTCCCCGACTGTCATTTCACGCCAGAACAGGAGACGGTGGGCGACGACCGTGGTGAAGTAACCGACGGTATCAAAGAAGTCGGGATCGATGCGACCCGAGGCGGATGTGCCTATGACGAGATCGCTGAGCCGCCCGAGCTTGTGGAGCGAGGCGGCAATCGCCGCATAGGCTACGTTGAACAGGGAAGCGCTGTTCTCCTTGGCGAGCGCATAAAGCCCTTCCGAGACGGCGCGCTCGAGCTTGAGCTCGACCCAGCCGCCGGCGGGCGATGTGTCGCCGGGCTGATCATGCGCCTCCTCCTTGTGCTCGAAAATCGGCAGACCTTTCGGGGCATCGCGCAGCATGTCGGTCCAATAGGCCAGATGCGCCTTGTCGACACCTCGCTCATTCTGCTGCCGGGCGAATTCGTGGAAGGCAGCTGGGGTTGTCGACCAGGCCGGTTCCCTGCCGGCCGCGCGGGCGCGATAAGCTTCGGCAAGCTCGTCCATCATCAGATTGACCGACCATTCGTCGAGCACGATGTGGTGGAAGAGGAATGAGAGGATCTGGCGGTTCGTCGCCGGGTCGATCAGGAAACGAAGCCTGAGCGGCAGCTCGCTGGCGAGATCGAAATGGTGACGCGCTTCCTGGTGACGGTCGACGCCCTCGCTCTCACGGCTCGACCAGAACCATTTGTATCGTGGCAGGTCGTACATTGGCACCACTTCTTGGCGTACGGTCTCGCCGTCCTTGAAGAACAGTGTGCGAAGGCCCGGATGCCGCTCGAGGATGTCGGTGAAGGCGCATTCGAAGACATGCTCATCGACCGGCGCGAGGAACTCCAGCGCGAAGGGAATGTTGAAGATTTCGTTGAAGCCGAAGGCGGCATAGGCCTTCCAAAGCGACATCTGCGCAAGCGAGAGCGGTGCCGTCGGCGACTGGTCGACCTTCCCGCCGGACGAGAGGCCGGCGGCGGGCCCGGTAAGTACTGCATGCGGGGCGAGCGAGGCCGCTGTCGGATAGCTGAACAGGTCGTTGAAATGCACCTCGATGCCGTGGGTGCCGAGAAGGCGACCGATGATGCGGGTGGCGATCAGCGAGTGTCCGCCGTGGTCGAAAAAGTCGTCGTCGGGACCCAGGTCCGGCGAACCCAGCGCCTCCCGAAACTCGGAAAGGATGAGAGCGGCGATCGCGTCGATATCCGCCGCAGGAGGGGTCGGCGCTTCTGCCCGGTTCGCTGCCTGTGCCGATGAGAGCGGGATGGCACCGCGTCCGGAGCCGAGGGTTTCGGCGCTGTTGATGAAGCCGACGAAACGCTCCATCAGGAAGGGACCGGCATGATGCGAGACCGCCTGCCCCGTCACCATCTCCAAAACGATTTTGCCCTGCGTGTTGAGGCCGACGGCAAGTTCGAGATCAGGGCGCATCTCGAGCGTGGGTATGGGCAGGCGCTCCACGATGACGGATTTCAGCGCGAAGAAGCGACGTGGATCCGTCAGCCAGGCAATGCGGGCCTGCGGAAGATCGCCTGCCGGGATCGGCGGTGCTCCGTCGGAATTATCCGTTTGTGGCATGTGCAGATGCGAGAGAACGCGTTCCACGGCATCTGCCACCGGCAGGTCACGTTCAAGGACCAGTTGCAGCAGGTCTGCCGTTGCGGGATCGGCACCAGGGTCGCCGAGATGTGCCTCGGGCCGGCGGGGCAGGACGAGAGCGATCCTGCTGTGCCCGTCCAGCATGCACAGGAAGCGCGCGAACTGCACGGAAATGGCGGCAAGAAGGCGCGCCATATCGGGCGGCGATCCGGCAAGGTCGCTCAGGGCCTGCCCTTCGATGGTGGTTCCGTAACGCAGGGCAGCCTGTCGCCCGGCGGAGGATACCGCGTCCGGCGCGCCGAAATCGACGATCTCGACCCTGGATCGGGTGTCGGCGCGACGGATCCAGGCAACAGGCGCAGGATCACTCGTTCCGGCTGTCGGCACCGTGGATCGGAGCGTAGCCGTTGAAGCCGGCGGTTCATCATTATAGACCTGAGCGATCATGCGCAGGAGGTCTTCGGGGCGGCAGGTCTCGTCGAGGATCCGGTGCATGAGAAGGGCGAGCACGACTTCGCAACGCTCCAGGATGAGCAGGGCCTTGAAAGGCGGTTCGTGCTCCGGATCCCAGGAGGCGGCCTGCCTGGCCAGTATGATATCGACCGCCTGGTGCCGGGAATCGGCACTGAGTATCTCCAGATATTGCCCCTCTCCATCGGCATGAAGTTTGCGCAACTCGCCGTCATCGTCGAAGCTGTAGCGCGCATTGAGGTCAGGCACGGAGCGGATAAGGGTGCGGACAGCATGCACAAGCTTCGGAATATCCGGCCACCCGCCCAGCCTGTAGGCCAGAGCCCGCCTCAGGACGGTGTCAGGATCCTGCTGCTGGATCAGCCACGTCCGTTCCTCGTGCTGGGAGGGACGCGCTTCTCCGGTGTTCTTCCCGCCAGAATGCGGCGCCAGGATGCGTGCGTCGCCTGATCCACCTGACAAGGCTCCAAGGGTTTTGTTGAAGCGCTGCTCGTCGTCGCATGTCATCAGACGGTCGGATTCTTCAGCCATGATTGTCTCCTTTTGCTCCGGCGTCCAGCCGATCACGGGCTATGACGTCAGCCCCTCTCTGCTTTCTGTCGATCCTGAAGCCGGCATATCAGCGCGCCCCACGCGCCGAGCGAGGGCTGGCGCGCCAGATCGGCATAATCGAGCGGGGCTCCTGCAAGTCGCGACAGGGGCGTGACAAGATGCATGATCGCCAGCGAATGCAGCCCGATTTCGATAAGATTGGTATCCGCGGACACCTTGCGGATGTCCTCGTCGATAAACCGGGAGAGTTCGCCTCTTATCCGCTCGATCGTCCCGGTCATGTCCGTTGGGTGGTTGCTCCCTGCCATCTCGCAGTCCCGAACCGCGTTGAACCCGCGTCGTGCACGCTCACTCGTCGAAGTGGTCGTGAACGGCGATCGCACCACGTCGCCAATAGCCCGAGGCGCGCGTCCATTTCGGATTGGCGCCGCATTCCTGAACCAGAAATCCGCGCAATTCCTTCGCGACCCGGGATTCGCAGGCGATCCAGGCGAAGAAGTCTCCCTGCGGCAGGGCGAGCGCTTGCAGCGTTTGGTAAAGGGTGCGGCTTTCGCCTGCCGGTTCGCCTTTGCGATGAGCCCAAATGACCGTCGCCCCGGCCGCACTCTCCAGCAAGAGCTCGTCCTTCTCATCGTCCACTTCGATCAGCGCTATGGCGCGCTTGTTTGCCGGCAGTTCCTCAAGACGGCGCGCCAGGGCCGGCAAACCGGTTTCATCGGCGATGAGGAGATGCCAGTCGAACTCAAGCGGGAACACGAAGGAGCTGCGCGGCCCGGCAATCCAGGCGCTGTCGCCAGCGGCTGCCGAGCGCGCCCAATTGCTCGCCGGCCCGTCGTGACCGAGCGCAAAATCGATCGTCAGTTCCCCGGCGACCGGATCGTAGCGACGGGGCGTGAAGTCGCGGGCGATCGGCTTGTGCGGGCCCTTCGGCATTTCCAGGCCGTCCGGTCCGACGGAAGGCAGCATCGGCTCCGTCTCCCCGGGCATCGGAAAGAACATCTTGACGTGGTCGTCGAAACCCAGGCTGACAAAGCCCTCGATCTCCGATCCGCCTAGTATTACACGAACCATCGAGCGGCTGATCGGCTGCACGCTGCGCACATTGAGGTGGCGCAGCCGCACAGTGTGGCGGTGGCGTTGCGGAGCGCGATCGGTTTGCTGGATGGCCGTGCTCTGCGGCATGTTCATGGCTTCAATCCTTTTTCTGAATCCGCCGGAGGACATCGTCAAGGGATCGTTCCCCCAGCGGAACATTTCCGCTCAAAAGTGAATTTCGAACGTGCGGCCTCATCAGCCTTAATCTGAAGCTGCTGCGGTTGATACGCGGACCTTAGCAACGCCGATCTTGTCCCGCAAGATAACTTGTCTCAAAAACTCAAGTTAATGCAGAGAAGCTGTACGAAGGATTGATCAGGGGCAGGGCACGGGCTGGCCGCCGCGGGCGGAATGCATGGAATTGGAGCTCTTTCGTGCTGCCGCAGAAGGAATGTCGTGGCTGTCGTTCAGGCGCGATACCAAATACATGACTGAAATAATCATGTTTCTTGACATGCGGAATGCGTTGTGCATTGTGACGCAGCATCGTTCATTTCGCGAGCCACGGTCCTGCCTTAGCCAGCGTTCTTTCTGTATGGGGAGCCGGGGGAACTATGGCGTCAAATCTTGCGAGGAAATTGGGGCGGGGCGTCAGCGCGCTTGCGATTTTGCCCGTGTTTGCGGCATCCGCATTCGGTCAGGATGGAGCAGCCAGTCCGGACGGTTCCATCGTACTCGACCCGATCACGGTCACGGGCGAGGGCGTCCAGCGCAGTCTCTTCGAAACCGCCACTTCCGTCGATGTCATTACGGAAAAGGACATCAGGGAGAGGGTAGGGACGGCTCATGTCTCGGATCTGGTCCGGGGCACGCCGAACGTTCTGTATACCGATACCGTCGGCGCGCCGATTATCCGTGGCGTCGACGGCCAGGGCCCCAATTTCGGCTCCGGCGCTTTCTTCGGCGGAACCGTTCCGCGCGCCCGGATCAATGTCGACGGGCATAATCTGAGTTTCTATGAATCCACCTTCGGGGCGACCTCCATCTGGGATGTCGAAAGCATCGAGGTGTTTCGCGGTCCGCAGACGACAACCATGGGCGCCAACAGCGTCGCCGGCGCCATCATCGTGAAGACGAAGGACCCGACATTCACGCTCGAACGCGAGGCACAGGTCGAGTACGGGACCCTCAACAACAAACGGGCTTCGTTCGTCGTATCCGGACCGCTTACGGATGAATTCGCGGCGCGATTGGTCGTCGACTACAGCGGCCGCGACACCTTCATCGACTATACGAATCCCAATTTTGGCCATGGCAGTACGGACCAGGATTTCGAATCCTTTACCGGTCGCCTGAAGCTTCTCTGGCAGCCGGTGGAAATTCCGGAGTTCCAGGCGAAGCTGACCCTTTCACATGGCCGGCTGAACCGCCCGACATCGGAGGGAGCCTATCCGCCCTACGAGGATCTGGATAACGAGACGCTCTCGATGCCGAGCTACGATACGCGCGTCAGCACCGGCATTCTGGATGTCAGCTATGATTTCGGCGATGTCAAACTGACCAACCAGTTGCAATATTCGTACGGAGATATCACCCGTGAGGCGGAGCCGTGGACGAATGGCGGCGCCACCATGGATTACCGGGACGTCTCCAACGAGACCCGGATCAATTTCGGAACGGAAGATTCCACCTGGAGCGGCGTTGCCGGCGTTTACTACAGCCATGTTACCTCCAACGATACGCTCTATCTGCGCGGCGTATCGGATTTTGACGACACGAAGGACAGTCTCGGCCTGTTCACGGAGGTCACCTGGCGCTTTACCGAGCGCTGGGCGCTGACCGGCGGACTGCGCTACCAGTTCGATCATGTCCAGCGCTACGGAAGCGCCCCGGGCTATGCGCGCAACGATACTCTGGATTTCGACGAGGAGTACGACACGCTGCTGCCCAAGATCTCCCTTGCCTATGATCTGACGCCTGATGTGACCGTCGGTGCTCTGGTAAATCGCGGCTATAATCCGGGCGGTGCGGGGTTGAGGTTCGCAAGCGCCAGCTTCTACACATTCGAGCCGGAAACGCTTTGGAATTACGAGCTGTTCGCCCGCGCCCGCCTGCTCGACGACCGGCTGATGCTGAGCGGCAATCTGTTCTACACCGATCAGCGCGACTCACAGCGCGTCGTGCCCGACTACCTCAATGGGCAACTGTTCGGGAACGTGGTCGTGAATGCTGAAAAGGCGAAATCCTATGGCCTGGAAGTGAGCGCGGACTATCAAGCTCTCGACGCGCTCCGCATCAGGGCCTCGGCGGGCCTTCTCCAAACCGAGATCACCGAGTTCAGCTATCCATCCGCGGATATCCAGGAAGGCAATGAATTCGGCAGGGCGCCGGGTTACATGTTCGGCTTCGGTGCGGACTGGGAAATCACGGAGAAAGTCCGGCTCAGCGGCGACGTCCGTCACACCGACGGATACCACTCGACGGACAATAACGATCCGGCCTACTACATCGACTCCTATACGATAGCCAATGCCCGCATCGTCTATGCGCCGAACGAAAGCTTCCAGATCTATGGCTACGTCAACAATATCTTCGACGAGCGCACGCCCACCTGGAAGTATGACGATCGCTCGGCCAGAGGGATCGCCATTGTAGGCTCCATGCTGGAGCCGCGCACATTTGGCGTGGGGATGAGAGTGAAGTTCTGACCTCCCAAAACTTCCGGCATGAGTCGGCGGGCCGTATTCCGGCCCGTTTTTCTTTATCTACCGTTTCGTCCACGCCTCGATCGCATCCAGCGCGTGTTCGGCGCTCGCTATCGTCGGCGTCATGACTTTGGCGGAGTCGAGGAAAAGGATGCGCCCTTCCCGGGCCGGCTTCAGGAAGCTCTCCCAGCCCGGCATGATCCGGTCAAGCGCGGCGCGCGTTCCCGTCTCGTCGCGCGCGTCATTCATGTAGCTGTTCATCACAACCAGAAGATCGGGCTCAAGCCGTCCGAAGGCATCCGCTCCGAGCGGCACCAGCATCGTCGAGCCGCCCTGTGCTGCCGGCCTGCTTCCATGCCCCGGTTCCAGCCGGCGATAGCCGAGGTCCTCGAGCGCCTGGACCGCGCCCGAAGTCTCTCCGACCGCGTTGAGCTGGTCAGTCAGGAAAACCGCGAGATAGTCCAGGCCGGCAGGATCGGAGGGCAGCATCTTGCGGACCGCGGCCACGTGGTTCAGATAGGCCGCTTTGCGTTTCGCGAAGGCATCTTCGCGGCTGACCACCTTGGCGAGGTCCTCTTCGACGCTGAAACCGGACGCCTTTCCGGTACTGACGTTCTGGAGATAGACTGGTGCTACGGTCGAGAGCTGCTCGACCTTGTCGAGATTGAGTTCCGTGCCGATGATCAGGTCGGGCTCGAGCGCGCGCAGCTTCTCGAGATCGATCTGCCCGAAGGGGCCGATCCCCCTGGGTTTGGGAAGCCCGGTATCCAGCACGGTGTCCATGAAGTCGACGGTGGTTGCGAATTTACCGTCGTCGGTTCGGCCGTAGCTGCCGACCGGCAGCACGCCGAGATCCATGAGCGGCAGGCCGAGCAGTGGCTCGTGCATCACGACGATCCGCTCGGGCTTGTCCGGTACGACGACAGTGCGCCCCGTATCGTCGGTGACGGAACGCTCCCCGGCATGGACGATATTGGCGAGCAGAAGGGCGGCCAGAAGGATCGACAGTCGCATTGCGTGAACCTTTCAGTGTGTCTGCATTTTTCGAAGTGCCTGGAAGCGCAGGGCGAGGATGAAGAGCGGAACGCCGATGATCGTCAGGCTGAGCCCGATGGGCATGGGGATGTCGCCCACCAGACCACGCGTCATGGCATCTGCGGCGATCACCAGAATGCCGCCCATGAGCGCCGAGAGGAAAAGGCGGGCGCGCGAAATGGCGGGCGATATGAAGCCGGCCAGATGCGGTGCCAGCACGCCGAGAAAGGTGAGAGGGCCGACAGCGGTGACGGCAGCAGCGCTGAGCAGCACGGCGAAAGCGAGCAGCACGGGGCGCGAGCGCCCCACCGGCTCGCCGATCGCCATGGCCGTCTCGTTGCCGAGGTCGTAGGCGGAAAGCGCCCGGCCGAAAAGGAAGATACCGGCAATGCTCAGCAGGATCAGCGGCGCGAAGATGGCGATGGTCGGCCAGCTGGCCTTGAACAGGGATCCCGCCATCCATTCGGACAGCGCAAGGGAGGCCTCCGGCGGCATGTAGAGGATGAGGAGCGAGCCGACTGACGAAAGCATGCTCTCGATCGCGATCCCCATCAGCAGGATCGCCAGTCCGCTCGACCGTTCGCCGCCGACGAGCCAGATCAAAAGCATCGCCACGCCAAGCCCGCCGGCCATTGCGGCGAGTGCGATCATCACCTTCGGGGCGGTAGGAGCGAGAACGAAGAGGATCATGATCATGGTCATCGACCCCTGGCTGAGGCCGAACAGGCCCGGATCGGCCAGCGGGTTGCGGGCGATCGACTGGAGCATGGCGCCGGCAAGCGCAACGGCCCAGCCAGCCATGAACCCCAGGACGATCCGCGGCAGCCGCACCGTCCAGAGGGCATATGTCTGTGCGTCGCCGATTTCCGTGCCGGTCAAGGCGCGCAGGAGGTCGGGGATGCCGGCTTGGGTGACGCCCAATCCCGCCGATAGCGTCGCGAGCAGGGTTGCCGTGATCAGGAGCCCGAGACCGGCTTTCAGATTGCCGACCCGGACTTGCAGGCCCGAGGCGAAGCGAAGCACCGGCTTGCCGTCCGTCGCATGATCGCGCCTCATGCTTCCCTCCGTGCCGCCGGCGAAAGATAGAAGCGCTTGACGATGACGACGAAGACGAGTCCGCCGAGAAGGTCCATCAGGAGACCGGTGTTGAGGACGTAAGGCTGGAAGGCTTCCCGGGCGAGGAGATCGGCGAGCAGGCAGACACTCGCGCCGGTGAACGCACAGGCGGGCAGCAGGAAAGCGAAATTGTTGCCTGCGAAGGGGCGAACAATGTGCGGCACGATAAGCCCGACAAAGCCGATCGGGCCGCAGATCGCCACGGCAGACCCGGCGGCCAGAACCGTTGCGGCAAGGGCAAGAGGTGTGACGATGGCGACGTTCACCCCGGCGGACGCGGCTTTTTCGGCACCGAGCAGGATGAGCGTCAGTGGCCGCGCGAGGATGGCGAGAATTCCGATCGCCGCCGCGCCGATCCACCAGAAGGCATAGAGCCTGTCGATATAGACATGGTTGATGTTGCCGGTTACCCAGCTGAGAAACGCACTGCGCCGCACGGGATCGGAGAGGAGAAAGGCATTGGTCACGCCGAGGAGGAGCATGGAGACCAAAGCGCCTGAAAGGATGAGCGACAGCCCGCGCGGATCGTTGGTGCGTCCCGCCAGCCGGGCTATCACAAGGCAAAACAGGAAGCCGGAGAATGCGCCGGCGAGGGCGGCCAGCCCCAGCGACGCAATGTCGAGATCGAAGAGAAAGGCTCCGGCAACCACGAACAGGCAGGCGCCGGCATTGATGCCGAGCGTCGAGGGCGAGGCGAGCGGATTGCGGACGAGGCCCTGCAGAACGGCGCCGCCGCATGCCATGGTCGCGCCCACATAGATGGCGATCAGCGCGCGCGGCAGTCGCTGGTACAGGATAACCGCCTGATCGTAATTTCCGGCATCGAACGCGACGAGTGCCTGGACCATATCGCGGAAATGGAACGAGCCGCCGCCAAGCGACAGGCTGGCGAGGAGGACAAGCGCCAGAAGGAAAGGTGCGCTGGAAAGAAAGGCGAGGCGTCGCGTCATGCCGGGATTGGTTGGGTAGGTTGCATGCGGGGCAGGCAGACGATGCGGCCGTCACGCCCGAAGATATCCGCCTCGAGATCAAAGACCCGCTCCACATTGGCGGCGGTAAGGGTCTGCGCGACAGGGCCGGCCGCGACGACCCTGCCGTCGCGCAGCATGACGACGTCGTCGGCGAAGGCCGATGTGAGATTGAGGTCATGCAGGACCACGATCACCGTCTTGCCGTGACGCATGGAGAGTTCGCGCACGAGCCCGAGGATGGCATACTGGTATTTCATGTCGAGATGATTGACCGGTTCGTCCATCAGGATGACATCCGTCTCCTGTGCCAGCACCATGGCGATCCAGGCCCGCTGACGCTGTCCGCCGGACAGCGCGTTCACCTGGGCCCCGGCCTTGTCTGCAAGCCCGACGATCCCGAGCGCTTCATGGAACAGCCGTCTGTCGCGCTCCGAAGGCCCGCCGACCAGCGAGTAGCGTGCATAGCCGGCGAGCTCTACGAGTTCCCCGAGGGTCATGTAGTCAGGGCAGTGGCATTCCTGCGGCAGATAGGCGATCTTGCGCGCCAGCGGTTGCCGGCCGTACTGCCGTATCGGCCGGCCCTCGAGCCGTATTTCACCGCGTGCGATCGGCAGGAAACCCATGATGGCCTTCAGGAGCGTCGACTTGCCGCAGCCGTTCGGGCCAACCAGGGCCGTGACGCGGCCCGCCGCAAAACGCGTGGACAGCCCGTGCAGGACGGGGGTTGAGCCGTAGCTTGCCGTTATGTCCGTGGCTTCCAGCACCGAATAGCGACTCCTCTTGCCTTCACTGGCGCGAACTTAAACTATAATAAAATACTCCACAATTCGATATCACGCGAAACGGCTCCCCCCAAGACGCTTGCCAATCTTGAGAGGTTCAAAATGAGTGCTCGAAGAAAGCTTCACATCGGCATGTCCCTTGCTCCGACATGGCTGAGCGGGGATGCCTGGCGCCGGCCCGACAGCAATATCGAGGGGCTCTTCAACAGCGATTTCTATCTCGATATCGCCAGACGTTCGGAAGCAGCCCATCTTGATTTTGTCTTTTGTCCCGACACGCTGTTTCTGCGCACGGAGGTCCTTGAAGCGGGGCCGGGTTTCTCAAGCCTCGATCCGACCATGCTTCTGGCTTCGATCGCCCGGGAGACGACCCATGTGGGGCTCTTGACGACGATCTCGACGACGTTTCTTCCGCCCTATGTCGTGGCGCGCCAGATCCAGTCGCTGAACTGGCTGAGCAAGGGGCGTGCCGGCTGGAACATCGTCACCGCGCTCGCGGGACACGAGAATTTCGGGCTGCCGGCGATGCCCTCCGCCGAGGAGCGGTATGAACGGGCGGCGGAATTCACCGAGGTGGTGAAGCTTCTCTGGGAGAGCTATCCGCAAGAGGCGCTGAAGATGGACCGGGCCAGCGGCCGGTTCGCCGATCCGTCTCTCGTCCAGCCGGTTGATTATGCCGGCAAGCATCTCAAAGTGAGTGGGCCGCTCAACCTCCCGACATATGGCAGGGCACCGGTCCCCCTTGTCCAGGCCGGCGCCTCGCCGGCGGGCCGCAGCTTCGCGGCTTGCGTTGCGGATGCCGTCTTTGCGTCGACGCCGGACCGGGAAGCGGCCATCGACCTGCGGCTCGATTTGCGCCGGCGCGCCAAGGGATATGGCCGGCATCCGGATTCGATCAACATCATGCCCGGCCTCAGCCTTTTCCTGGCGGAAAGCCGGGCGGAAGCATTCGAGCTTTTCGCCCAGACCCATGCGCGCGCGGACGAGGCCCGCAAGTTCGCCATGATCCGGGAGATGACGGGACTCGATCTCCTGGACTGGCCGCGCGAGCGTGCCGTTGCCGCGGCCGACCTGCCGCCGCCGCTTGACAAGCCCCGCAGTCGCACCCATGCCAATCTGCTCAGGCGTCTCATCGAGCGCGAGACGCCCACGGTGGAACAGCTCCTGTGGCGCCCGGAGGTGATCGGCTCGGCGCACTGGCAAGTGATCGGCACCGTGGACGATGCGATTGAAGCCATCCGCGACTGGACCGAAGCCGGCGCAATCGACGGCTTCATCGCGGTGCCAGGCGGCTCGGTATCCTCCCTGCACCTCGTCTTGGACGAACTCGTGCCGCGACTGGTCGAGGCGGGGCTGTTCCGCGAATCCTATTCCGGTACGACTTTCGCAGACCACCTCAGACAATGAAAACGATAGCGCTAAGCCTTCAGCCGATAGCCCGTCCTGAAGATCCACCAGACAAGGGCAAGGCAGATCGCGAGGAAGAGCGAAATCATCGCGATGCTGACGCCGACGCTCACATCCGCCGTCTCGAAGAAGCTCCAGCGGAAACCGCTGATCAGGTAGAGCACGGGGTTGAAGAGCGTCACGTCGCGCCAGAACGGCGGCAGCATATGGATGGAATAGAAGGAGCCGCCGAGGAAGACGAGCGGGGTGACGATGAGGAGCGGGATCAGCTGCAGCTTCTCGAAATTGTCGGCCCATATGCCGATGATGAAGCCGAACAGGCTGAAGGTGACCGCGGTCGCGACGAGGAAGAATACCATCCAGAAGGGGTGGCGGATTTCGATGGGCACGAACAGATAGGCGGTGGCGAGGATGATGATTCCGAGGATCAGCGATTTCGTCGCCGCCGCGCCGACATAGCCGATGACGATCTCCACAAAGGAGACCGGCGCCGACAGCACCTCGTAGATCGTGCCGACGAATTTGGGGAAATAGATGCCGAATGAGGCGTTGGAGATCGAGTTCTGCAAGAGCGTCAGCATCATCAGGCCAGGCACGATGAACGCGCCATACGGCACACCGTCGACCTCCTGCATCCGGCCGCCAATGGCCGCGCCGAAGACGACGAAATAGAGCGAGGTGGACAATACCGGGGAGACGACGCTCTGGAGGAGCGTGCGGCGCATGCGCGCCATCTCGAATAGATAGATGGCCTTGATGGCTTCGAAATTCATCGGGCTTCCTCCACAAGGCTGACGAAGATGTCTTCGAGCGAGCTCTGTTTGGTGTCGAGTTCCTTGATCGAGATGCCGGCGCGGTTCAAATCAGCGAGAAGCGAGCCGATGCCGGTGCGCGCGGCCTGCGTGTCATAGCGGTAGATGAGGCGGCGTCCGCCGTCCTCCACGTCGAGATCGTAGTGCCCAAGTGAGTCGGGCAGCGTCGTTATGCCCTCCGTCAGCTCGAGCGTGAGTTGCTTCTTGCCGAGCTTGCGCATCAGCTCCGCCTTTTCCTCGACGAGGATCAGCCGGCCCTTGTTGATGACACCCACCCGGTCGGCGATTTCCTCCGCCTCCTCGATGTAGTGGGTGGTCAGGATGATGGTGGTGCCGTTTTCACGCAGGCGGCGGACGAGTTGCCACATGTCCTTGCGCAGCTCTACATCAACGCCTGCGGTGGGCTCGTCTAGGAACAGGATCTTCGGCTCATGCGCCAGCGCCTTGGCGATCATCACGCGCCGCTTCATGCCGCCCGAAAGCTGCATGATCTTGTTGTCCTTCTTGTCCCAGAGCGACAAATCCTTGAGGATGCGCTCGCAGAACGCGGTGTCCGGCTTCTTGCCGAAGAGGCCGCGGCTGTAATTGACCGTCGCCCATACGGTTTCGAAGGTTTCCACGTGCAGCTCCTGCGGCACGAGGCCAATCAGTTCCCGGGCGGCGCGGTAATCCTTGATAATGTCGTGGCCCTGCACGGCCACCGTGCCGGTGGTCGGATTGACGATACCGCAGACGATGGAGATCAGCGTCGTCTTGCCGGCGCCGTTCGGCCCCAGCAGCGCGAGGATCTCGCCGTCGCGGATGTCGAGATCGACCCCATGGAGGGCGGTGAAGCCCCCGTCATAGGTCTTCGAAAGATTGGAAATGGATATGGCGTTTGGCATGAGACCGTCGCTGGAAGGGATGAAGGAAACAGGTTCACGCGCCAGCGGGACGCACGGGGAAGCGCGCCCGGCCAAAGCGCGCCAGATATAGGCAAGTTGCCGCACCTTTGCCATAGCCGATATATGACAGGGAACATTTCCTGACAAAATGCCGGCTTCTGCCTTCTTTAAGCGTGCCACATTGACAGAAGGGGATCCGCCGCCTGCTTGGTATTTTCCCGGCGAAGGGGCAATGGCGAAGCGGGGGCGGCAACGTTTCGAAGTTGAACGCATGCCTGCGTCAGGGCCCGCCCGATCCGCGCCCGACAGCGAAAGGGTCGGGCGCGAAGGTTCTGCAGGTCTAGCTCAGGTGATGAACGTCTTGCAGCCCGTATACCGGTGTGTCGAGACCTTCAAAGCGCGCCTTGAGCTGCAGAGCCAGATAGAGCGAATAGTGCCTGGACTGGTGCAGGTTGCCCCCGTGGAACCACAGCGCTTCCTGCTGCGTCGGTTTCCACATGTTGCGCTGCTCGCCCTCCCATGGCCCGGGATCCTTCGGGGTATCGGAACCGAGGCCCCAGCATTTGCCGACCTTGTCGGCCACCTCGCGTGAGATCAGGTCGGCTGCCCAGCCGTTCATGGAGCCATACCCGGTAGCGTAGACCACAAGATCCGCCTTGAGCTCCGTGCCGTCCTTCAGCACCACCGCATCCTCGGTAAGATGGCTCACGTCCTGGCCGGACTTGAGCTTGATCTTGCCATCGATGACAAGCTGGCAGGCACCGACATCGATATAATAGCCGGAGCCGCGGCGAAGGTATTTCATGAAGAGCCCGGAACCGTCGGCGCCCCAGTCGAGCATGAAGCCCGCCTTCTCGAGCGCGGCGTAGAATGCCGCATCCTTCTCGCGCATCCTGTCATAAAGCGGAATCTGGAACTCGTGCATGATGCGGTAGGGGATGGAGGCGAAGATGAGATCGGCCTTGCGCGTCGTTACGCCGTTGGCCACGGCCCGTTCGGAATAGAGGTCACCCAGCCCGATTTCCATCAACGTTTCCGACCGCACGATATGGGTGGAGGAACGCTGCACCATGGTGACGTCGGCGCCAGCCTCCCAAAGTGCGGCGCAGATGTCATGCGCGGAATTGTTCGAGCCGATTACCACGACCCTCCTGCCCCGATAGACATCGGGTCCGGGATGCTGCGAGGAGTGTTGCTGCTCGCCCTTGAAAATGTCCTGGCCCTTGAAGGTGGGTATATTGGGTTTCCCCGACATGCCGGTGGCGAGCACCAATTGCTTGGGGCGCAGGACGATCTCCTTGCCCTCGCGTTCGACCACCACCGTCCATTCCTTCTTTTCCTCGTCGAAGGAGGCCGATTTGCAGATGGTCGAGCTCCAGTAATTGAGCTCCATCACCTTGGTATACATTTCCAGCCAGTCGCCGATCTTGTCTTTTGGCGCAAAGATCGGCCAGTTCTCCGGGAAGGGAATGTAGGGCAGGTGATCGTACCAGACGGGGTCATGCAGGCAGAGCGATTTGTAGCGCTTGCGCCAACTGTCGCCGGGCCTCTCGTTTTTTTCCACGATGATGGTCGGCACGCCGAGCTGGCGCAGCCGCGCACCGAGCGCGATGCCGCCCTGGCCGCCCCCGATAATGACGATATAGGGCTGCGTCTTGTAGCCGAGCTCGGTCGTTTCCTGCTCGCGCTTCTCCTTCCAGGTCTTCCGGTTCGGATCATGCCCGTGCTCGGCGCCGAGGGGACGCCGGAGACCTTTCGGCTCCTCGAAGCCTTTCAGTTCCGCCATGGTCGTAAGCAGGGTCGAGATCAGGCCATTCTTCAGGCGGATATGACCATAGCCGCGCGCGCGTTCCGTCTCGAATTCGAACCAGCCTTCGGTGACCCCGTCCGAGGTGCTCGCCGGCTCTTTCTCATCCTGGCGGAAGTGCTGTGGCTTGATGGCCGCAAGCTGGCTCGACAGCATGTCGCGAATTTGCCCATGGCCTTCCATGGTGCGGATATTCCAGGTGAAAGCGACCAGGTCCCGCCAGTAGCAATCGGCCTGGAACAGGTTGACGGCAGCATCGATATCATTGGCCTCAAGGACCTTGCCGAGTTTGGCAAGCGCCGTATCGATGCGGGTATGGGGGCTGTCTTCAAGCATTCTGTCTCCTCCATGTGCTTGACGGTCAGGGCGGCAGCGACCTCCCATCGCCGCCGGTTGGAAAGCCTGGCCTATTCGGTCAGGTCGATCAGGATCTTCAGCTGCTGACCCGAAGGATCGAGCAGCGCGTCGAAGCCAGCGCTGACGGCCTCGTCGAGCGCGATGCGCTTTGTGACGACGCGCCTGGCGGGCAGGAGGCCCGACGCGATGAGGCGGATGACGCGCGGCCAGTAATGGGTGGGATAGGCCCAGGAGCCGCGGATATCGATGTCCTTGAAGGTGACCTGGAACCAGTCGATCGGGTTTTCGTGCGGGTGAAGCCCGGTCTGCACCACCACACCCTGCTTGCGCACGGCATCAAGGCAGGCTTTCAGCGCATGTTCGTTGCCGACGCATTCGATCGCGACGTCGCAGCCGACGCGGCCTTCCGAGCGCGCCCGCACGAGGTCGCCGACAGGGTCGTGCAGGGGATTGATGGTGATCACGTCCGGCAGGAGCGAGCGGGCGAATTCGAGGCGGGCGTCGTTGATGTCGGACACGAAGAGCTGCGCGGCGCCGGCCGCACGTGCGGCAAGCAGCGTGAGGACGCCGATCGGTCCCGCACCGGTGACGAGCACGCTTGCGCCCGCCCTCACGCCGCCACGATCGCAGGCGTAGACCACTACTGCCGCCGGTTCCACGAGCGCGGCTTCCTCATCGGACATTTCGTCCGGAATTCTCTGCACGTTATAGGCATTGAGCATGGCGTATTCGGCCATGCCGCCCCACGGCCAACTTAGCCCCGCGAGCGCGAGATCGGTACTCAGGTGGAACAGGCCCCGATCGGCAAAATAGTCGCCGGAGCGCGGCATGATGAGCGGCTGCACGGAAATCCGGTCACCCACTGAGAGGCCGCTCACTCCCTCACCGACCGCTTCGACCACCCCGCCGAATTCGTGGCCGAGGATCTGCGGGCCGTGTGCACCGGTAAAAGGATGTGGCTCCTTTGGAATGAAGATCGGTCCATGGGCATATTCGTGCAGATCCGTGCCGCAGATGCCGACGAAGCGGTTGCGGATCAGCACCTGGCCCGCGGGCGGGCGCATTGCCGGCCTCTCGATGTTCTCGACGCGAAGGTCCTTCGCCGCGTGGAAACGCAGAGCTTTCATCTCGTTCTCCTCTCGTTTTCAGCGCATCAGAGGAGGACCATGCCGCCGTCCACGATCAGGCTTTGCCCGGTCATGTAGTCGGAAGCGGAGGAGGCGAGGAAACAGGCAACACCCACAAGATCGTCCGATCTGGAGGGGCGGCCGAGCAGAATGTCAGCCGAGAAGGCTTCGAAGGCCTGGTTGTCGCGCTGCGTCAGGCCTTCCTCGACAAAGCCCTTGTCGATTGTCTTCCACATGTCGGTTGCCACCACGCCGGGACAGATGGCATTGACATTGATCTTGTCCTTGCCGAAGGCGCGCGCGGCGGCCTGCGTCAGCGCAACGACAGCGAACTTGCTGGCCGAATAGTGGGCCAGCGGCTCATAACCCTGCCGACCGGCGATTGAGGCGGTGTTGATCACCTTGCCGCCATGGCCCTGCGTAAGCATCTGCCTGATTGCCTCCTGCATGCAGATGAGGACACCGAGCCCGTTCACGTTCATCACGCGCCGCCAGTCTTCATCGGTGATCGACAGGAAAGGCTTGGTTTGCGCAATGCCGGCATTATTGAAGATGACATCGAGCTTGCCATGGGCGGCAACAGCGGCCCCGATCATGTTGCGGGCACTCTCGCGTTTCGTCACATCCACCGTGGCGGCGATCGCCTTGCCGCCGGTATCGCGGATGCTCGCGGCAACCTTCTCCGCCGCTCCGCCATCTATATCGGCGATGGTGAGGGATGCACCCTTTGCTGCCAGCCCGCGCGCCATCGCCTCGCCGATGCCGCGTCCGGCGCCGGTGACGATGATCGAACGCCCATTGAGTTTTTCGGACATGGTTTCCTCCTGTCGTTGTCTGAACAGCGATCAGCAAGCTCCATGCCAAGAGGAGTGCGGGGGAGAAGCGACGGAGGATCAAAGGCTTGTGGCGCGCGTCCTGTTGCACCGGCATCGCCGCTTGCAACAGGTGTGGCGCGACAGGTGCGGCAGGTCAGTGGGGGTGGGATATGCCTTGCCGCTTCATGCGGCGGTGCACCGTGGTGCGGTCCACCCCGAGGCGTCGGGCGGCTTCCGAAACATTCCAATTGCAGTCGGCAAGAACGCGGCGCAGCGCTGAGCTTTCCCCATCAGCTCCATCAACCGCTTCGGCGCCGCCGATCTCGGCGGGAAGGTCCCAGAGTTCGATCGTGTTGTCTTCGCAGAACGCTGCAGCGACGGCGATCACATTCTCGAGCTCGCGAATGTTGCCGGGCCAGCGATGCGCCTTGAGCATGGCGCGCACCGCCTCGGAAATGATCAATGCCTTGCCGTCTGTCCTGTGGCGCTCGAGCACCCGTTCGAGCACCCAGTCGAAGTCCGGGCGCTCGCGCAATGCCGGCAGGGTGATGACGGCGGCGTTCAGGCGATAGAAGAGGTCTTCGCGGAAGCAGCCGTCGCGCACGGCCTCCGGAAGCGGGCGGTGCGAGGCGGAAATGACGCGGATACGCACGGGCCGGGAATCGGACGAACCCACCGGCAGTACCTCGTGCTCCGCCAGCACCCGCAAGAGCCGGCTCTGCAGCGCATAGGGCATGTCGCCGATCTCGTCGAGGAACAGCGTCCCGCCATCGGCCTGCTCCACCAGCCCCTTGCGGCCTTTGGCGGAGGCGCCGGTAAAGGCGCCGGGTGCGTAGCCGAACAGCTCGCTCTCGATCAGCTGCTCGGGAATAGCGGCGCAATTGACGGCGACGAAGCGGCCCTTGAGGCCGCTGCCCTCATGAATGGCGCGCGCCAGATGCTCCTTGCCCGTGCCCGTCTCCCCCTGGATGAGGATCGGTAGCGCCGTGCGGGCGAGCTTGGCGGCCCTGGCCTGCAGCGCCACGATCTCCGGCGCGTCGCCGCCAAGCCGTTTGAGTGGCGGCGGGATCTGTCGCCGCTCCGCTCTTGGCCGGCGGGCCCGCAGATGCGGCTGCGGCTCGATCGCATGGGCGAAGAGCGCGTTGCCGTCGCGTGCGAAGAGCACGCGTTCCTGTGTTGGACGACCCCGTGTCAGCTCGGGCAGCCTGTCTATGTCGGTATCAAAGAAGCGCGATATGGGTTCGCCGAGCAGAAGATCGGGGCTGCGCCAATGGAGCCCGGCGGAGCGGGCGAGAAGCTGGGCCCCGCCATGCGTCATCCCGATGACGCGTCCACGCGCGTCGATGGAGATCGCGGCTTCCGGATCGACGTCGAGAAATTCGGGCGAACGGGAAAAGCGCAGAACCCATTCGTGCCGGGTCTGCGCCATCAGATTGGCGAGTTCGATGCGCCGCGCGGTGGCCTTGACCAGATGCAAGGCCAGATTCTGGCTGGCCTTGAGAATGGGCGAGCTCAAAAGCGAGATGTCGAGCACCGCGCACAGGGAGCCGCGGGTGTCATAGATGGGAGCCGCGGTGCAGGAGAGGGGCGTGTGCGTGTTGTCGAAATGATCTGTCTGGTGGATGGTGAGGGCTTCCCCGGACTCCAGGCAGGCGCCCACTGCGCAAGTGCCGGCGCGCCATTCCGACCATTCCGAACCCAGATAAAGCCCTGCCTTGCGCAAGTTGTTGTCGAACAAAGGATCGCCCAGGAACTCGACCGTTACGCCTTCCCTGTCGGAGAGCAGCAATACGTAATTCTGCCCTGCAACCTGCTGATAAAGCTGCTCGAGTCCGGACCGGGCGATATAGATCAGCTCCTCCGATTGCTGGCGATGCTCCTTCAGCTGCTGCTCCGGCACTATGAAGGCCTCACAGGCCTGCGCGGGATCCAGCCGGTGCGTATTGATGCATCTAAGCCAGGATTCGACCACGAACGCATCACGGCCCGTCGTCTGGCCCGAGGCAACCCTTTCGATCTCACGGATATGGTCGGAATGCGGAAACACGAACCTCACCGGCGCAAACTGCCGTCCTCTCTTTCCTCCATGCGCCTTATGAGGACACCAAGCCGGCAAAATGTAAATGCCTCTCATCCGAGACGCAGGGCTCAAGCTTGAGGAAAAGCAGAAATGTCACTGAAAGCTCCCGGGTCGAGTTGCCCGGATGCCGGTTCATTCCTCGCCCTTTCGAGGGAAGCCTAATGGACGAGAGAGCTCCGCGCGGGCTCGTCCCTGGTGGCGGCTGACGATGCTTCGGTCGTTCCCCGAGTATAGTATCCGGCCTCTTTCCAGTTCAGCAGTCGCGATGTCTTGCCGATCCCGGGGTTGAAGGAGTTGGTCGGATCGAGTTCCCGATAAAATGCCTTCAGACTGTCCTCGGCCTCATAGAGGTGGCCGACATTGTGCTCGGCCGGGTACTTTGCGTTTCTTGCCCGCAGCAACGCCAGGATCGCGTTCTTGACGGCGTCGCAATCCTCTCCCTTCTTGACCAGATATTCCTGATGCAGGACATGGCAGAAGAAGTGGCCGCAATACATCGTGAAATCGATCTTCTGCTCGATCTCCGGCGGCAGGCGCTCGAACCAGTCGAGCGTGTTGCGCGGCAGTGCGATATCAAGGGCGACGATATCCTCGACCGTCCTGGGATGGACCGCCCGGTAGCGCACGATTGCGCCGCCGACCGCGAACCGGTTGAGGAAAGCGGCTTTTCCTTCCTTCTCCGTGCATTCGAAACAGGCCCCGTTCTTCGTCGGAAAGCGGGAGGCGAGATAGCCGCGCGCTTCCTCGATGCCGGTATCACCCATCTTGAGCAGCAGATGGTGTTCGTATCTGTCGCGGAAATCGTTCAGCCTTTGCGGAAGATGGTCAGGCAGGAGGTCGGATACGAATTGCAGGAGGCGGTCACTGACCGCTCCGCCCATGCCGAGTTTCTCGGTGATGCCGTCGAAGCGGCTTTTCATTGCAAAGGCGAGGGGAACCCTGTCGGTCCCGAAGGCCCGAATGAAGAGAAACATATCCTTGCCGTAGCGCCTGCTGGCGTCATAGGCGGAGCGGTGCATGTATTCGCCGGCAATCGGCAGGCTGTCGAAATTGGCCAGTATATGGCGCCGGATCTCCTCCAGTTCGGCGGGATCGTTGGTTCCGATATAAAAGACCTGCGTTTCTTCGTCGGCTGGAAACGTATCGAGCCTCAGGGCGAAGACAGCGAGTTTTCCCGCCGAACCCGACGCTTCGTAGAGCCGTCGCGGATCGGCATTGAACCGGGCCGGGGTACCGGCCGAGATATCGCGTACATGATTACAGTATTCGTGATCGGAGGCACGGCGATCGGGAAGCGTGACGATATCGGATTCACGGATATCGCCCCGGTCCAGTCTGCCCAATATCTCTTCCGGCGTCTCGCCCAGTTCAATGCCCAGATGGTTGACGAGCTTGAGCTCGCCCTCCGCCGTGATCCGGGCAAAAAGAGCCAGCTGCGTGAAGGCGGGACCGCGGCGGATCAGCGAACCGCCCGAATTGTTGCATACGCCGCCGGTCACCGAGGCGCCAATGCAGCTCGAGCCGATGACCGAATGCGGCTCACGGCCAATCGGCCGCAAGGTCTTCTCGAGCTGGTCGAGCGTGACGCCTGGCTGCGATACGACCTGGGCGCCGTCACTGATGAGATCAAGACGGCGCAGGCGCAATGTATTGATGATGACGACCGGCCGGTCATAGCCTTCCGGAACGGGCGTGGAGCCCCCGGTCAAACCTGTGTTGGCGGCCTGGCAGATGATGATCGTTCCGGCCTTGTGGCATGCCTGCAGAGCGCGCCACATCTCCACCAGAGTATCGGGCTGTACGACCGCAAGCACTGCACCGCCGCCATAGCGATAGCCTTGACGAAACCGGCGCGTTTCGGTGTCGCCCGTCAAAACGTGCCGCCGGCCGACGATCGTGCGAAGTTGTTCAACAAGTCCGGGCATATTCTTTACTCTGGATGACGGAACCATCCGCCAGCCTTGCACCGGCGGATAGCGGGTCGTTTTTATCGCACCGGCTTCATGGCCGCATCAACAAACCGTCAGGCAAAGTACCGCACCCGGATGGCGTCGATCGCCACGGCGATGAAGATCATGAAGCCCCCGATCATCCCGACATAGAAAGAGGGAATATTGATGATGGCCAGTCCGACCTGAATGACGGTGAGCAGCAGCACGCCACCCAGAATGCCGATCACATTGCCGCGTCCGCCGAATACGCTCACGCCGCCTATGATCGGAGCCGCGATCGCGTAAAGCAGGTAACTCGAGCCCTGGTTGGAAGTGATTGCCATCTGCCAGGACGCCAGAAGAAAACCGCCGACGCCCGCCAGGAATCCGGCGATCGTATAGGTGATGATCTTGATGCGGTCGACGCGGATGCCGGCCGAATTCGATGCCAGCGGATTGCCGCCGACCGCATAGATGGAGCGGCCCAGAACGGTCATCCGCAGCAGGACGCCGATCGCTCCAAGCGCGAGAACGAAGATGAGGGGCATGACAGGCCAGCCGCCGATCGAGGCCTGCCCGATCCAGACATAGCCATCGGAAAGGTTGGTGAGCGTCTTGCCTTGTGTGAGCGCGAGCAGCGCTCCCTGCAGGATGATCATCATGGAAAGCGTCTGGATCAGCGAGACCATGCGCAGCTTGGTGATGCAAAGTCCGTTGAAGAACCCGATCAACGTGGCGACGCCTACGCCGACTAGCATCGCCGGGAACCAGGGCATTCCCAGATCGGAATAGGCCAGGGCGCCGATTGCCGAAGAAAAACCGAGATTGGCGGGGATCGAGAGGTCGATTTCGGCCACCAGCAGCGGCAGCGCGACAGCCAGGCCCAGAATGCCGAGCACGGTGGCCTGGACCATGATGTTCTGCATGTTCATGACGGTCAGGAAAAACTCGTTGAACAGCCCGAAGCCAAGGATCAGCGCCGCCAGCCAGATCCAGACCACATTGTGCAGGACCCAGCCGATCGCCTTGTGCATCGTCGGCTCCTTTTGCGTCGTGGTGTCCATTTTTCCGGTCGCCGTCATGACAGTGCTCATTTTCTTGTTCCTTTACCGAAATGCGGTCACGCCTGTGCCAGGCTGCGCAGGTTGTCGGTCGTGATCTTGTCGCCCTCCACGATTTCCTGGATGGAGCCATGCCGGAACACGCATACGCGGTCCACGGCACGGACTAGCTCATCGGTATCGGTCGAAACGATGATGACGCTGACGCCCGTTCTGCTGAGCCTGTCGATGATACGCAGCACGTCCTGTTTGACGCCCACATCGATGCCCCTGGTTGGCTCGTCGAGGATCAGCAGACGCGGTTGCGTGGCCAGGACGCGACCGAGGCAAACCTTTTGCTGGTTGCCCCCGCTCAGCATGTCGACCGCGGCGGCTGCGTTGGGCGCCTTGATGCCCATGCTGGCGAAATAGCTCTCACACAGTTCCGCTTCACGCTTATGTTGGACAAAACCGAAGGCGGATCGGCGATCCAATGACGACAGCGCGATATTGTCCGAGATCGAGAGATGACCGACGACGCCGTCCTTGCGCCGGTCGTCCGACAGATAGGCAATGCCTTTGTCGAATGCCGCCTTGGGATGGCGTGGCAGAGGTTCGTTGTCTCCGCCGGCGAAGCTGATCGTCCCGGCGGTTGAGGGATTGAGGCCGAAGATCGCCCTGGCAAGTTCCTTGGCCCCCGCCCCGGGCAGTCCGGTGAAGCCGACGATCTCGCCCCGTCTGATGTCGAGCTTCCTGATGTCGACATGATGCGCGACCACATCGCGCAGGCTGACTGCGACCGGCTCGCCGGTGAACGTCCGGCGCTGCCGCTGAAACAGGTCCAGCCCGCGCCCAAGGACGAGTTCGGAAAGCTGTTCGGACGTCATGGCGGCGATAGTCTCGCTTGCGCCCGCAAGCCAGCCATCGCGCAGCACCGAAACCGCATCGCAGATTTCGAGAATTTCGTCGTTATAGTGAGAAATGAAGATGAAGGTGACCCCCTCCTTCTTCAGCTGCCGCATGAAATCGAAGAGCTGGCGGCGATCAGGAACCGTCAAGGCGGCCGTCGGTTCGTCAAGGATGATGACCTTGCCGCCCGAGAACATGGCACGCAGGATGTTCAGCTTGCGGCGCGCGACGGCATTCAGCTTTCCGGCATTCGCATCGGGATCGATACCGGATCCCTTCAGCATGTTCGCGGCATCCGCCTTGAGCTTTTTCCAGCGCACGAAGCCGCCGCTGGAAGGCCAGATGCCCAGCATCAGGTTTTCGGCGGCGGACACATGATCGATGATCATGGGTTCCTGCGTGACCAGAAAGACGCCCGCCTCTTCCATGGTTCGCACATCGGCGCCGTGGATTGGCTTGCCGTCCAGATAAATGGTGCCGCTGCTCGGTGCCCGCTGGCCGGAGATAATGCTGACGAGTGTGCTTTTGCCCGCACCGTTCTCACCCAGCAGCCCGTGAATGCTGCCGCGGCGAATGCTCAGGCTGACCGATCTTAGAGCAGAAAAGGAACCATAATTCTTGCTGACGTTTTCGACGCGCAAGGCGATGTCGCCGCCAGACGCGGCGTCGCTGATCCGGGTCGTCGCTTCCTCTGGCATGGCCTGATCTGTCGTCATGGTTCTATTCCATCCTTACCTGATTGCGGTCCGGTCATGAATGATGAGGTGTCCGGCCGCCGGAGCGGACGGCCGGATGGCACCACCATGATCAGGTGTAGGGAACGCCCCAGTCCTTTTCCGCGACATGGCCCCAATGGCGCTGGTCGGCGGCATTGTCGCCATTGATGACGAATGGGGGAATGATCAGTGTCGGACCGGTATGGCCCGTTACGATCTGACCCTTCTCCCAGAAGTATTTTTTGTTCTCATAGGTACCAAGAGGCACCTCTTGGCCCTTCATGGAATGCTCGGCGAGCATTTCCACCGCGATTTCGCCGTAGGCAATCGGGTCCTGTGAAACGCAGGCATCCATGAAGCCTTCCTGGATCCACTTCAGTGCGACAGGCTCGCCGTCGATGGTCACGAAGATGACATGGCCCTCCTCGCCGGCCTTCTTCCAGCGGTTCTTCTGCTGGAGCGCGGTGGCGATGCCGCGGGCCGGGGAATCGCTGGGAGCGTGCACCGCATCCAGATCCGGATGTTCCGAAAGTGTCGCAAGCGTGACGGAGAGCATCTGCTCGAGCTGACCTTCGGTCGGCCGGCTGATATAGGTGATGTCGGGATGCTTCGCGAATTCCGCGTCCATGCCTTCCTTGCGCTGGCGCCAGGCAACGCTGGCCAGGGCACCGTAGCAATTGAGCACCTTGCCGCGCGGGCTGCCATGCTTCTTTGTCAGGCGGTCTATGATCTGGCGCGCCGCCATCACGCCACCTTCATAATTGTCGAAGCTGACGGTGATCGCGACATCGCCGCCGTCAGCCGGCGTATCGATGATGGCGACCGGAATTTTCTGGCGGTTGTAGCGGCGGATGGCACTGACGATTGCCTGGCTGTCGATCGGATCGGAGATGATGCCGGCCGGCTGGGACAGCATCAGGCTCTGCCACTGCTCCAATTGCTTGGTGTTGTCGAAATTGGCGTTGGTCGCCTGAAAGGCCCATTTCCTGCCTTCGACGGACCGTTTCACGGCCTCTTCCTCGATGACGAAGAAATAATAGTCCAGACTCTTGTTGCTGAATGGCAGGAACACGCGATCCTGCGCGAAGGATGCGCGCCCGGCCAGCGCGCTCGCGCCCAATGCAAGGCCGCCTGCCAGGACATGACGGCGGTTTAATCTAAGATCGATACCCATACTCACCTCCCTTGGTATGTTTATATAGTTTCACTACATAGCGGTTCTGGTTGTCAAGCTGATTCAAACGAAATGACGCAATCAGTTCCAAGAACACATCGAAATTCCGCCAAAACGGGCGATATTTCGCGAAATGTGCCCCGTGAGTGATGTCGGGGCGCATTGGAACTGTATTGCTGATTGTAAGTTTTACTACATCATCGCATCTTCACGTAGGAACTGCCATCAAAGCAGCCCACCACCATCCCGGCCGATTCACGGGTGAACAGGCCGTTCTCGACGACGCCTGGGATACGGTTGAGTTCCGTTTCAAGGGACGCTGGATCGGCGATGGCGCCGCATTTGCAGTCCAGTATGAAATTGCCGCTGTCGGTGACGACAGGTTGATTGTCGCGCATGCGCCGTGTGATTTCGGCCTTGATGCCGTGCTCCGTGAGCACGCGTTCGACCATCCGTTCGGTCTGTTTCCATGCGAACTGGACCACCTCGACCGGCAGCGGGAATGCGCCGAGCCTGTCGACGATCTTGGTTTCATCGCAGATCGTGATCATCCGCTTCGATGCGTGGGCGACGATCTTTTCCCATAACAGGCAAGCGCCGCCGCCCTTGATCATGTTGAACCGCCGGTCGATTTCGTCCGGGCCGTCGATCGTGAGGTCCAGTTCGCCGATTTCATTGGGGTCCGTGATGGCGATGCCGACTTCCCGTGCCACGTCATTGGTCGAGCGGGACGTCGTCGTGCACGTCAGCTTCATGCCATTTGCGACATGCTTGCCAAGCTCGCGAACGAAGAAATGCGAGGTGGTGCCTGAGCCCAGGCCCAGCTTCATGCCGTCACGGACGAACTCCTCGATCACCCGGCGGCCGGCTACTTTCTTTGCTTCATTCTGCTGTTCGGACATGTGTCTTCCTTGATGATGGACGGGGCTGCGATCAGCGGCGCCGAGGTTCGTGCGAGAATGGGATCAATCCCGGATCTTGTCGGTCAGCCAGGAATCGAGGGCCGGCAACTGGTCGGGAAATTCGCTGCCGCTCGACACCGCGATCGCCGTGACAAGCATGTTGACGACGAGATGGTGATTGAGGCGGGACGCCAGTGGCGTCATCAGTTCCGTCTGGTCATATGGGCGAACGGCGATGAGCGCATCCGTTACGCGGGCAAGCGGACTGTCTGCCGCCGTGACCGATACGACGCGTGCGCCTCCGGCCCTTGCCGCAATCGCCAGCTCCACCATTTGCTTGGTGTGACCTGACTGCGAGAAGATCAGGGCGATCTCGTTGGGACGCGCGCTTTCGGCATGCATCCACTGTTTCTTTCTTCCCATGATCGCGGCGCAGCGCATGCCGAGGCGCTGGAACTTGTGCTCCGCGTCTATCGCCGTCACTTCCGAGATGCCGCTGGCATAGATGCCCGTCCAGCTGGCGTCGCGCAGGAGCAGGGCGGCGTTCTCGATCTGCTGCGGAACAAGATCCTCCAGAGCGCGCTGGATGGCGTTCAAGGAATTGCGGCATGTCTTTCGAACGATGTTCTCGATGCCGTCATTGGGGATGATCTGTTCGTAGGCGAACGGCGCCGATGGAACGAGGCTCTGGGCAAGATGGAGCTTGAAGTCCTGGTAACCATCGAAGCCGAACCTGCGGCAAAAGCGCATGATCGTGGGATCGCTGACAGAGCAACGCTCGGAGAGCTTGGCCATGCTCATATGGATGACTTCGCCGGGCGAGGTGCTCACGAAATTCGCGATGCGCTGCTCGGCCGCTCCCATTTCAGTCATTTCCTGGAATATGCGCTGCAGCAGGCTGACTGTCATGCAATTCGCTCCTTCGAGGGCTCCTCGCGCCCCTTTGAGCGAGGGCGATACGCCATGAGATCGGCAATTCTTGTGAGCCGTTGATGCTGCTCCACCTTTACATCCGCTCCACCCCCCCAGGGAACGACAAAGAACGGAGCATCGGCGGCCTCGGCTGTGGCCTTGTCGACATTGGTGTCGCCAATATAGGCCCAGTCTTCCTTACCCAGCCCCATTTGCTCCGCGACCGCCAGCAGATGGCCGGGATCGGGTTTGCAGGCCGGTACGGCGTCCGCCCCCAGGGCGACTTCAATTATCCGATCCAGTTCGAGGATCTTGAGGATTTCATGCGTGAGGGCATGCGGCTTGTTCGTGCATATGCCGAGACGAAGCCCGGCATCATGGAGGCATTGCAGGTCTTCGCGGACCTTGGGGAAAAAGCGCGTTCTTTCCGCCGGATTGCGATGGTAATTCCCGATATAGCTTTTGACGGCGGCATCCACGGTCGCATCATCGGACGGCAAGCCCTGGTCGAGGAAGATGTCCAGGAGCAGACGACGCGGCCCGTTGCCGATGAACTGTTCAACATAGTCCACGTCGAGTTCCGGCCACCCATGCGAGGCCATATAGAGGTTCACGGCGGAGGCAATGTCCGGCGCGCTGTCGATCAGGGTGCCGTCCAGATCAAAGATCAAAGCGGAATATTGTTTCATGGGTTGGCACTCCTGTGGTTCGTTTGCCTGCAAGTGTCAGTCTGCAAAAACAGGATCGTTCAGCGCGCAGAAGCTGGGTGAAAGAGCGGCGTAGAGGTCGCGGTAGATGCGGTGGGCTCTGCGATAGACGTCGCCTGCCGAGCCGCTTGCGTGCTCGCGTGTCAACTCCCGCAATATGCCCGCTGCCTCCGTGGCATTCTTCCACACCCCGACGCCCACGCCGGCAATGAGGGCCGCGCCGAACGCGGCCCCTTCCGCGGCGCCCTCCGTCGTGACCACGTCGCAGCCGAACATGTCGGCCTGTATCTGGCGCCACAATGCCGATTTTGCCCCGCCACCCGACGCTTTGATGAGTTTGCCCTCGATGCCCATGGTCTTCATCAGCCCATGCATGTCATGGAAAGCGTGAACAACCCCTTCCATGACACTGCGCCCTATATCGCCGAGCGTGTGCCGGGCGGTCAGGCCGACGAAGGCGCCGCGCGCCAGCGGATCGGGGTGGGGGCAGCGCTCGCCGTTGAGATAAGGCAGGAACAGCAGGCCGCGGGCGCCCGCCTTGCTGGATGCGGCGGCCTCCACGATGGCGTCGAAGGTCAGCTGATCCCCGTGCCCCGTTTCGGCAAGAATGGAGCGGAACCAGCCCATCGCGCCGCCGGCATTCAACGAAACGCCCATTGCGTGCCATTTGGACGGCGCGACATTGCAGAACATCTGAATGCGCCCATCTTCGCTGGGTGATGGCCTGTCGAGGGCGGCTGCCAGAATCCCGGCGGTTCCGATGGTCGTTTGCAGTTCGCCGGGTTCGATCACGCCAGAGCCGATCGTCTGGATGACGCTGTCGCCGCCGCCGCCGGCCACGGGCACGCCGGCGGGCAGACCGAAAAGCGCCGCGCCTGAGGCGCTGACGCGTCCGGAAATCTCATGCGATTCATGGCATTCGGGCAGAAGGGAAGGATCAATGTCCAGTTTCTCGATCAGTCCGGATGCCCATTTGCGCCGCCTGACGTCGAAAAGACCCGTGCCGGATGCATCGGATACCTCGGTCGCCAGTTCCCCCGTCAGGATGAAGCGCAGATAGTCCTTGGGATTGAGGACATGCCGGAGGCTCGCGAACAATTCCGGTTCGTGATTTTTCATCCAGACGATCTTGCCGCCCGTGTAGCCGACAAGCATCCGATTGCCGGTCTGGCTTATGAGCGCTTCCAGTCCGCCGG
The DNA here is from genome assembly GCF_014191375.1 of Mesorhizobium sp. RMAD-H1. Lineage (GTDB taxonomy): Bacteria > Pseudomonadota > Alphaproteobacteria > Rhizobiales > Rhizobiaceae > Paramesorhizobium. Next base: position 102,327 of record NZ_JACHWN010000006.1, on the reverse strand, counting down.
CCATTTCGGTGATGTCCGCCGCTTCGGCGGCGTTTCGCTGGTCGTTCCACAGGATCGCGGGACGCAGGACCTTCTTGTCCTTATCCAACGGCGTCAGCCCATGCATCTGGCCGGATAGCCCGATGCAGATCAGCTTGACATCGGGGCATTTCGCCATCACCTGGCCGACGGCCTTGCGTGCCCCTTCGATCCAGACAGCAGGGTCCTGCTCGCTCCAACCGACGCGCGGTTGCGAAAGCCCGTAGGTCGCCGTGCTGGATGCCAGGATTTCACCGGCGGCGGACAAGAGCAGGGCCTTGCACCCCGACGTTCCGATATCGATACCCAGAAGAGCCGAAGCCATGGTTTCAGGCTCCAACACCATGGTAGAGACGGACGTGCTTGAAGTTGAAATATTCCAGCAATCCTTCCCGGCCATGCTCGTAGCCGATGCCGCTTTGCTTGCGGCCGCCATACGGAGCATTCATGATTCCCGCGTCGACATTGTTGACCGCGACATTGCCATAGTCGAGTTCGGCGGAAAGCTGATAGATTTCCTGCAGATCCCGCGCATAGACGTAGGACGCAAGGCCATAAGGCGTGTCATTTGCAAGCGCGATGGCTTCCCCGAGCGTATCATATGGCGCGACGCCGACCAGAGGGCCGAAGGTCTCTTCGCTCATCACCTTCATGGCGTGTGTGCAGTCGGCGACGATGGTCGGCCGGAAGAAGAAACCCTTGGTGAATTCCTCGCCTTCCGGCGCCTTGCCACCGGCGATGAGGCGGGCCCCCTTGTCCAGTGCATCGACAAGATGCGCGCGTGTCTTCGCCAGCGGATCCGCGGAGGCCATGGAGCCAAGATCGGCGGCAGGATTGAGGAGGCCATCCCCGATGGTCAACGCGTCGGCCGCCCTGGCGAACTTCTCCAGGAAGATTTCATAAAGCGGCCGGGCGACATAGATGCGATTTATCGCAATGCAGATCTGGCCCATATTGCGGAAGGAGCGGCGCGTGGCACCTTTCACGGCCGCATCGATATCGGCGCCCTGCGTCACGATCAGCGGACAATTGCCGCCGAGCTCCAGTGACAGGCGCTTGATGCTGGGGCAGGAGCGCTGGATCTGAAGGCCAACGGCGCTGGAGCCGGTAAAGGCGATCTTGTCGATACCGGGATGGTCGACCAGTGCCTGACCGACGAGAGAACCCTTTCCGGTCAGGACGTTGACGACACCCGCCGGAATGCCCGCCTCGGCCACCTTCTCGGCAATGGCGAGTGCGGTGAAGGGAGTGATCTCCGCGGGCTTGATGATGATCGCGCAGCCGGCGGCGACGCTGGCGCAGAGCTTCCAGCCGATAAGCTCGGCGGGATAGTTCCAGGGCGTTATGGCGCCCACGACACCAATCGGCTCGCGAATGACCTGGCTTTGATAGCCGTTTTGATCATTCGGGACGATTTCGCCCAGAATCCGCACGGCCTCCTCGCCGTAGAAATGGCAGGCTTCCGCGAGCTTGAGGATTTCTCCTTTCGCTTCATTGAGCGGTTTGCCCTGCTCGAGGGTCATGATATGGGCCATGCGCTGTGCATCGGCGGCGATGAGGTCACCAAGCCTGTGCAGGGCCTGAGCACGCACTTTTGCCGGTTGGCGAGACCAGGAACGGAAGGCCGCCCGCGCGGCGCAAACGGCCTGTTCGATTTCTGCGGGCGTCGTGGCCGCAATCTGCCCGATCAGTTCGCCGCGCGCCGGATTCCTGACATCGATGCGTTCGCCGCGGCCTTCGACGAATTTTCCCTCGATGAACAGCTTGCCATTGATCCGGGACGGTATCACGTCTGCCATATGCTCCTCCGCGCCATTGCATGCAGCTAGGCTCCCAGTTGGGAGGCTGATTGCGATATAGCATAACTACATATCGTCCGGATCGCAATTTGCCAATGAGGAAAAGTGACGGCAATCCTAAAAATGGCGTCTATCCAGCAAATTCAAATTGTTATGGTGATATCCACCTAGCGTACTTGGGCCATTCCGATCGCGTGGGTGCTCCAAAGTGGATGGGCTGATGTTTTGCGGTCTTGCGAAACACAGCTCGATTTAATAGTTTTACTACATAGGCAGGGCGGAGAGGCATGCTTCCCGATTCTCATGCGTGCCATGACGGGAGCGCTGCAGTCGGTACCGGTCTCGGCCCGGCGCCATGATGGGGTCGTGCAATTCGGATTGAGTAAACGAAATGACATATCGTGCAAAGATGGATCTGACTGGCCGGCTGGCTCTGGTTACCGGGGCAGGGCAGGGGATAGGAGCAGCCTGCGCGGAAGCGCTCGCGCAAACCGGTGCCGTGGTGATCTGCACCGATATCGATCTGGCGCGTGCTGAAAACACGGCCCGGACCCTTGGCGGCGAAGCCAGGGTCAGGCAACTCGACGTCACCGATAGCGGGCAGTTGAATGCCTTGGCAAACGAACTGCCAGCGCTCGATATCCTGGTCTGCAATGCAGGCATTGTCAGCAATGTTCCTGCCGAAGAGATGAGCGACGAAGAATGGGACCGGGTCATCGAGGTCAATCTGAGCGGCGTATTCCGCACCTGCCGCGCCTTCGGCCGGCGCATGCTCGAACGGCGCAGGGGCTCGATCATCAATATCGGTTCGATGTCGGCGACCATCGTGAACGTGCCGCAGCCCCAGTGCCACTATAACGCTTCGAAGGCCGGGGTTCATCATCTCACGCGTTCGCTTGCCGTTGAATGGGCGAAGCGCGGTGTCAGGGTCAATGCGGTCGCCCCCACCTATATCGAGACGCCTTTGCTGCACGGCCTGGAAAGCCAGGCCGGCCTCGTGGAGCGCTGGCTCGACCTGACGCCCGCCGGCAGGATGGGCAGGCCCGATGAGATCGCATCCGTTGTGCAGTTCCTCGCCTCTGACGCTTCGAGCTTGATGACCGGCTCGATCGTCACCGCGGATGCAGGCTATACGAGTATCTAGGAAGGGGATTTGATGCCTGTCGCACTGGTTCTGGAGAGCGCGCGCAAGCTGGCGCTGCGTCCTATCGATCTCGACCTGACGGTCGGGGAGAACGATGTCCGTATCGCCATGGATGTTGTCGGCATTTGCGGCAGCGACGTGCATTATTATCGCCACGGGAAAATCGGCCCCTTTGTCGTCACCGCGCCGATGGTCCTTGGCCATGAAGGAGCGGGCACCGTCATCGCCTGCGGCGAGAAGGTCCGCAATTTGAGGACAGGAGATCGCGTCTGCATCGAGCCGGGAATCCCTGATTTTTCGAGCCGGCCCAGCCGGATAGGGCTTTATAACCTCGATCCGTCCCTGACCTTCTGGGCAACGCCGCCGGTCCATGGATGCCTGACGCCCGAGATCGTGCATCCCGCAAACCTGGTTTACAAGCTGCCGGACAATGTGTCCTCGGCCGAAGGCGCCATGGTCGAACCGCTGGCGGTCGGATTGCAGGCGGTTCACAAGACAGGTGTTTCGGCGGGCGATATGGCGCTGGTCCTGGGGGCCGGTCCGATTGGCATTCTCGTTGCGCTTTCTGCCCTGTCGGCGGGTTGCTCGCGCGTGATGATTTTCGATCCGGCGTCGCAAAAGCTCGATATTGCCGCCCAATTTGCTGGCGTCGAGCCGCTCCATAGGCATCATGGTTCGATCGCGGACCAGATCGCTCGGGCGAGCGGAGGCTGGGGCGTGGATATCGTCTATGAATGTTCGGGCGCGGCAGCGGCCTTTGATGGCATTGCCGATTGCATTCGCCCCGGAGGAACGCTGGCCTGTGTGGGGATGCCGACCGCGCCGGTTCCGATCGATATCGTCGCGCTGCAGGTCAAGGAAATCCGCATCGTTACGGTTTTCCGTTACGCAAATGTCTATGATCGCGCCATTGCCCTGCTGGAACAGGGCAAGATCGATGTGAAACCGCTGATTTCGGCGACATATCCCTTCAGCAAAAGCATCGAGGCCTTCGAACGAGCCGATGCGGCGCATCCTGAGGATGTGAAAATACAGATAACGATGCGATAGGACGCTCACAAACGCCGCTCCGGCGGAATGGGCCCGGCTGGATTCTATCTGGAAGGGGCGAGCAGCGTCTTCGCGATCTCCGCGGCGGCTTTGACATGGGCCTGGCAGGCGGCTGCGGCGGCTTCCGGGTCATTGCGCTCGATAGCGGCAAAAATCCCGCGAATCTGCGCCGGGCCGGAGACGGTCCGGTTCGCCGTCGAGAGCGTCATGACGCGCAGCCGGGAAATGCGGCTGTTCAGCCGGGTAACGATGTCCCAGGCGATGTTATGACCGCTCGCGGCAAAGATGATCCTGTAGAACTCGGTCGTCGCGTCGAGAATGCCAAGCGGCGATTCCAGCCTGGAGGTGCGGTCCAGCTCCTCCAGGGCCAGATTCAGCCGTGATTTCACCTCCGCGTCCGCGACGCGGGCGCATGCGGCCACCGCCGCCGATTCCAGGGCAGCGCGGATTTCATAAATCTGCCGCGCATCATTCCAGCCGAGCCGCGCGACGATAGGCCCCTGTTTCGGCAGCATCTCGACCAGGCCTTCCGCCTCAAGGTGCCGGATCACCTCACGTATCACCGAGCGGGAGACACCGAGCTGATCGCACAATGTGCGCTCGACCAGCCGCTCTCCCGGCTCGAAAAGGCCGCTGATGAGCGCCCGCCTTAAACGGTCGAGCGCAATTTCCCGGAGAGTGGCGGGAGGGGTTTCGATGCGGAGGGCCGCAAGGTTCTCGGCGTTTTTGTCCATGCTTTGGTGTAGCCGCAAAAAAACCATATCACAAGACTTGACACGTTATCTTATGGTATACCATCATACGAGAAGATGAATTAAGGAGGAGAATCCCGTGGGCGCGACCGTCCGGAAAACCCTGTTGCATGTGGAAACCACGCTCATCGAGGGCGCTCGGGAGGCGCCGACCCCGCTCAAGCTGATCGCGGCCATGGCTGTCGTGAAGAATCCCTGGGCCGGGCGCGGCTTCGTCGAGGATCTCAAGCCGGAAATCCATGCGGTCGCACCGGTTCTGGGTGAACTTCTCACGCGCATGATCATCGAAACGGCAGGTTCCGGCGATGCCGTCGAGGCCTATGGCAAGGCTGCCGTCGTTGGCCTCGACGGCGAGATCGAGCATGCTTCGGCGCTGATCCATACGCTGCGCTTCGGCAATCATTATCGCACGGCCGTCGGCGCCAAATCCTATCTGGCCTTCTGCAATACGCGCGGCCCGGCCAATGCGCCGATCATGATCCCCCTGATGGACAAGAATGATGAGGGCCGGCGTTCCCACTACCTGACGATCCAGTGCGCCATTCCGGATGCGCCCGCCGCCGACGAGATCGTCGTCGCACTTGGTGCCTCCATCGGTGGGCGCCCGCATCATCGCATTGGTGATCGGTATCAGGACCTCAAAGAGCTCGGCCACGATGTTGACAACCCTGCAGCGGTCTAAGACCCCGTCGGGCACCGCTTTCATCGATAGTGGCCAAGGCAGGGAGACGATCGTCCTCATCCATGGGGTGGGGATGCGGCTCGAAGCCTGGGGGCCGCAACTTGACCGGCTCGCCCGCCAGTGGCGTGTGATTGCGCTTGATCTTCCCGGTCACGGGAGTTCCGCCCTGCTCGGAAAGCCGCCGCGTCTGTCATCTTTCGTGGAATGGCTGGACAGGACCCTCGATGAGCTTGGGATCGGTCCCGCCAACATCGCCGGCCATTCGATGGGCGCGCTGATTGCCACGGGCATCGTGGCCACCGCTCCCGAGAAGGTCAGGCGGATCGCGCTGCTCAATGGCGTGCATCGACGAACCCCGGCCGCCCGGCAGGCGGTCGAGGCGCGGGCAGACGAGATTTTCTCGGGCAGCTTCGATCGTGAGGCGCCGCTCAAGCGGTGGTTTTCAGCCGAGGAAAGCGAAAGCAAGGCTTACGACCTCGTTCACAGCTTCCTCAGAACGGTCGATCCACACGGCTATGCGGCCGCTTACAAAGCGTTCGCCACGGGGGACTCCGTCTATTCGGACTGCTGGCCTCATGTGAAATGCCCGGCGCTTTTCCTGACCGGCGATGGCGATATGAATTCGACTGCCGCGATGGCGCAGGAAATGGCTGCCGCAGCACCGCGTGGCAGGGCGGTGGTGATCGAGGGCCATCGTCACATGGTGAATCTCACAGCCCCTGAGAAGGTGAATGAGGCGCTCCTGGAGTGGTTGAGTTGGGAGGTGGAAAATGACGTTTGACCCCAGAACGCTGCGGGATGCGTTCGGTGCGTTCCTGACCGGTGTAACCGTCGTCACGTCTTTCAATGAGCAGGGCGATCCGATTGGTTTCACCGCAAACAGCTTCACGAGCGTCTCGCTCGATCCTCCGCTTCTTCTGGTGTGTCTCGCCAGGACGTCCCGCAACTACGCTGCGTTGACCGGCGCGAAGGGGTTTGGCGTCAATGTTCTCTCGGAGGGGCAGAAGGAAATTTCCAATACATTCGCTCGCCCGGTCGAAGACCGCTTCGCATCGGTCACATGGAAGAAAGGCCCATTCGGTGCCCCGGTCTTCGCCGATGTTGCGGCCTGGTTCGACTGCTCGATGCATCAACTCGTCGATGCCGGCGATCATGTGATCCTGATCGGCCGGATCGAGGGCTTCGAGAACAGCGGCAGGACGGGTCTGGGTTACGCCCGCGGTGGCTACTTCACGCCGGCGCTGGCGGAGAAGACGCTTCTCGCCAATGCCGAGGACGGCCTGCTGCTTGGCGCCGTCGCCGAGCGGGACGGCGAAGTGCTGCTGGTGGGCGATGGCAAGGGCAGCTGGACGCTTCCCTTCGTGGAGAAGGCGGAAAATGACGGGTTGGAGGCGCTTGAAAGGCATCTTGCTTGCCAGATTGGGCTCAGCATTCAGACGGGGCTGCTCTACTCGGTCTACGAGGATACCAAGACGGGCAGGCAGCATGTCGTCTATCGCGCGAGCCTGGGCAAGGGGGAGCCGCAGGCCGGTCGGCTTTTTTTGATCCAGGACCTGCCTCTCCGGCAAATCTTTGATCCGGCGGTACGCGAGCTCGTGAAGCGCTACGCCCAGGAGAGCACCCTGGGAAATTTCGGTGTCTATTTCGGAAATCAGGAAAAGGGCCGCGTGCACGTCGTGGCGGCAAAGGGGTAAGCCCATGAAGTTCTCGTTGTTTGTTCATATGGAGAGGCTGGACGAGGGTCAAAGCCATCAGCAGCTCTACGAGGAGTTCATCAAGCTCTGCGAGATTGCCGACAAGGGCGGCATGCACGCGATCTGGACAGGCGAGCACCACGCGATGGACTTCACCATCGCGCCCAACCCCTTCATAACCATAGCCGATCTCGCGCGATGCACCAGGAATGTACGCCTGGGCACAGGCACCGTGATCGCACCCTTTTGGCATCCCATCAAGCTCGCCGGCGAGGCCGCGATGAGCGATATCATCACCGGAGGCCGGCTCGAACTCGGCATCGCCCGCGGCGCATACAGCTTCGAATATGAGCGTCTGATGCCGGGACTGGATGCCTGGGGCGCCGGGCAACGGATGCGTGAGCTCATCCCCGCGATCAAGGGTATCTGGAAGGGCGACTACGCCCATGACGGCGAGTTCTGGAAATTCCCGGCCACTACGTCAGCGCCGAAGCCGGTGCAGCAGCCGCATCCTCCCATCTGGGTTGCCGCACGCGATCCCAACAGTCATGAATTCGCGGTCGCAAATGGCTGCAACGTGCAATGCACGCCGCTGGCCAATGGCGAGGCCGAGATTGCCAGCCTGATGGAACGCTTTGAGGCAGCATGCGGGAAGTCGCCCGATGTGCCGCGGCCGAAGATCATGCTGCTCCTTCATACCTATGTCGGCAGCGACGAGGCCGATATTGCGCGCGCATGCAGGGAAATCAGCACCTACTACAACTACTTTTTCGCCTGGTTCAAGAACCAGCGTCCCGTCAGCCAGGGGCTGATCAAGCGCCTCACGGAAGAGGAACTTGCAGCAAATGCCAATCTCGCACCGGAGATGATGCGGACAAACATGCCGATCGGCACGGCCGATGACGTGATCGATCGCCTGAAAGTCTATGAAGAGCTGGGTTATGACGAGTATTCCTTCTGGATTGATACCGGCATGAGCTTCGAAAGAAAGAAAGCGTCTCTCGAGCGCTTCATCGAGAATGTGATGCCAGCGTTCCAGTGAGGCGGTCATGCAGCGGTTTGAGCAATATATCGACGGCGTTTTCGAGGATGGTTCCGCCCGGTTCGATTCTGTCGATCCGGCGAATGGTGCGGTCTGGGCATCGATGCCCGAGGCGCGCGAGGAGGATGTCGACCGCGCGGTGAAGGCCGCCGAACATGCCCTGCGGGACGGCCCCTGGCCGGCGATGACGGCGACCGCGCGCGGCAAGCTGCTTTACAGGCTGGCCGATCTCGTGCAGGCCAAGGCCTCGCGTCTGGCGGAACTCGAGACGCGAGACACCGGCAAGATCATCCGCGAGACTTCGGCGCAGATCGCCTATGTCGCCGATTATTATCGCTATTATGCCGGGCTCGCCGACAAGATCGAGGGGGCCACGCTCCCGATCGACAAGGCGGATATGGACGTCTGGACCCGGCGCGAGCCGGTCGGCGTCGTGGCTGCGATCGTGCCTTGGAACAGCCAGCTCTTTCTCGCCGCCGTCAAGATCGGTCCGGCGCTTGCTGCCGGCTGCACGCTGGTGGTGAAGGCATCGGAAGACGGCCCGGCGCCGCTTCTGGAGTTCGCCCGTCTGATCCATGAGGCAGGCTTCCCCAAGGGTGTGGTCAATATCATCACAGGCTTCGGCCCGTCTTGCGGCAGCGCGCTCACGAAGCATCCCGGCGTTGCGCATATCGCCTTCACGGGGGGGCCGGCCACGGCAGCGCATGTGGTGCGCAACTCTGCGGAAAACCTTGCCAGCACCTCACTGGAACTTGGTGGAAAGTCGCCGTTCGTCGTTTTTGCCGACGCGGATCTTGAGAGTGCCGCAAACGCGCAGGTCGCCGGCATTTTTGCCGCCACCGGCCAGAGCTGCGTCGCCGGTTCGCGCCTGATCGTCGAATCTTCCGTGAAGGAACGCTTCCTCTCCCTTCTCCAATCGAAGGCCGAGGCGATCCGCATCGGCACACCGCTCGATATGGCGACGGAGGTCGGGCCGCTCTGCACACGGCGTCAGCGCGATCATATAGAGAAAGTGGTCGCGTCCTCGGTGCAATCAGGCGCAAAGGTCGTGACTGGCGGTCGCGCCGGCGCGGGGGATGGCTTCTATTACCCGCCGACGATCCTCGATTGCGATGGCGCCAACGCATCCTCAGTGGAGACGGAGCTGTTCGGTCCTGTCCTCTCGGTCGTCTCCTTCACCGGTGAAGAGGAGGCGGTGCGGCTCGCCAATGGCACGCCTTATGGACTTGCCGCCGGCATCTTCACCCAGAACCTCACCCGCGCCCACCGCATGATCAAGCGGATCCGCGCGGGCGTGGTGTGGGTCAATACCTATCGCGCCGTTTCCCCCATCGCGCCTTTCGGCGGCTATGGTCAATCGGGACAGGGACGGGAAGGCGGGCTCGCCGCCGCGCTCGATTATACAAAGACCAAGACCGTCTGGCTCAGGACATCGGACGATCCGTTCCCCGACCCCTTCGTGATGCGGTGATCCATGTATTACGAGATCCGAACATACCGGCTCAAGAACGGCAGCATTCCGGAATATCTCAGGGCTGTGGCCGAGGACGGCATCGCCATTCAGAAGCGCCATCTCGGCCACCTCGTCGGCTATTTTTCTTCGGAGATCGGGCCGATCAACGAGATCGTCCATATCTGGGCCTACGAGACATTGGATGACCGACAGACACGTCGTGCGCGTCTGGCGGCAGATCCCGATTGGCAGACGTTTCTGCCGAAGATCCGCGATCTGATCGTCACCGCGGACAACAAGATCATGACACCGGCAGCCTTTTCGCCGCTGGGGGGAGAAATTCACCACTCGGACTGAGGAAGGTGAAAAGCCAAACAGGGAGGAATGAGATATGAAATGCAAGATCGCAATCGCACTGCTTTCGGCGGTGTTCGGCACGGCCGGCCCGGCAAATGCCCAGAACATAGTCTTCACCAGCTGGGGCGGTACGACGCAGGATGCCCAGAAGACCAGTTGGGCAGAAAGCTTCACCGAGCAGACCGGTATCAACGTGACGCAGGACGGTCCCACCGACTACGGCAAGCTGAAGGCCATGGTGGAAGCGGGCAACGTCACATGGGACGTGGTCGACGTGGAGGGAGACTATGCCGTGCAGGCGGGCAAGGCAGGGCTCCTCGAGCCGCTCGACTTCTCCGTCATCGACAAGTCAAAGCTCGATCCGCGCTTCGTCACCGACTATTCGGTCGGAAGCTTCTATTATTCCTTCGTGATCGGCTGCAACAAGGATGCCGTCGAAGCCTGCCCGAAGACATGGGCCGATCTCTTCGACACGCAGAAGTTCCCGGGCAAGCGCACCTTCTACAAATGGTCCGCCCCTGGCGTGATCGAGGCGGCGCTCCTGGCCGATGGCGTCCCGGCCGATAAGCTCTATCCGCTTGATCTCGACCGTGCCTTCAAGAAGCTCGACACGATCAAGGACGAGATCATCTGGTGGGACAGCGGCGCCCAGTCGCAGCAACTCCTGGCATCTGCCGAGGCACCCTACGGTTCGTTCTGGAACGGCCGGCTGACGGCGCTGGCCGAAACAGGCGTCAGTATCGAGACGTCCTGGGTCAACAACATCACGGCTGCGGATTCCCTAGTCGTTCCCAAAGGCACCAAGAACAAGAAAGCGGCGATGGAGTTCATCGCCCATGCGACGAGCGCCAAGAGCCAGGCGGATTTCGCGGCAGCCACCGGCTATGCACCGATCAATCTCGAATCCCCGGCCCTGATGGACCCGGACAAGCGAGGCACATTGCCGGACAAGCAGGCGGAAACCCAGGTGAACGCCGACATGACCTACTGGGCGGAGCACCGTGATGAGATCGGAACCCGCTGGTATGCCTGGCAGGCTCAATAAGTGGTTTCGTTGAGGATGAAGGCGGGCCGGCTCGCCCGGTCCGCACCCCAATTCGGATATCCAAAATGACTTTTTCGGCAGCGACAGTCAGTATGACCGGCAAAGGAAAGCGGGATATAAATTTCCGCTATCTCGTCCCGGCGCTGCTCCTGATCGTTTTCTTCTTCGTCGTTCCGGTCTTGATGCTCCTCATGCGCAGCGTATTGGAGCCGGAACCGGGGCTGCAGAATTACGCGACGCTTCTGGGATCGACGACATATCTCAAGATTTTCGCCAACACCTTCATCGTGGCCGGCGTGGTGACGCTCATCTCCCTCCTGATCGGCTATCCGGTCGCCTGGGCACTGGCGATCATGCCTGAACGCTGGTCGCGGCTGGTGCTGGCCATCATCATTCTGTCGATGTGGACGAACCTGCTGGCCCGCACCTATGCATGGATGGTGCTCCTCCAGCGCACCGGCGTCATCAACAAGACGCTGATCGGTCTTGGCCTGATCGATAAGCCGCTCCCGCTCGTCAACAATCTAGTCGGCGTCACCATCGGCATGACCTATATCATGCTGCCCTTCGTGATCCTGCCCCTGATGGGGGTGATCCGCTCGATAGACCCGGCGATCCTCCGGGCCGCGGCGCTCTGCGGTGCCACCAAGCGGCAATGCTTCACGCGCGTCTTGCTGCCGCTCTCGCTTCCCGGAATAGCGGCAGGCGCATTGATGGTCTTTGTCATGTCGCTCGGCTATTTCGTCACACCGGCCCTGCTGGGCGGCACCTCCAACATGATGCTCGCCGAACTCGTCGCGCAGTTCGTCCAGTCCCTCGTGAACTGGGGCATGGGTAGTGCGGCGGCGCTGGTCCTGCTCATCGTCACGCTCGCGCTTTATGCCGTGCAGCTCAAATATTTCAATCAGAACAAGTCGAGGTAGACTCATGCTGCTCGATTTCGACAAGCTTGGCGCGTGGCGCGGCTTCCTCGTCGGCCTCGTCATCGTGGTCTGTCTGTTCCTGATCCTTCCGATCGTCTTCATCGCGGCGCTCTCATTCGGCTCGTCGCAGTGGCTGATATTTCCGCCGCCTTCCTGGACGCTGCGCTGGTATAATGATCTCTTCGCCGATCCACGCTGGTTCTACTCCGCGTTGACGAGCCTGAAGATCGCGGTGATCGTGACCGTGCTCTCGGTGATCATCGGGTTTCTTGCGGCGCTGGGGCTGAACCGTGGGACATTCCCCGGCCGGGACCTGCTGCGCGCTCTGTTCCTTACGCCGATGATCCTGCCGGTCGTGGTGCTGGCGGTTGCGCTCTATGCACTTTTTCTCCAGCTCGGCCTGGCTGGAACGACCATCGCCTTCGTGATCGCGCATCTGCTGATCGCGCTGCCATTCTCGATCATTTCCATTGGAAATGCTCTGGAAGGCTTCGACCGGTCGATGGAAGACGCGGCAATTCTCTGTGGCGCGAGCCCGTGGGAAGCGCGGCTCAGGGTAACCGTGCCGGCGATCAGCCACGGCATCTTCGGTGCCGCGATCTTTTCGTTTCTTGCCTCCTGGGATGAGGTGGTGCTCGCAATCTTCATGGCGAGCCCGACGCTGCAGACGCTTCCGGTCAAGATCTGGGCCACCTTGAGACAGGACCTCACCCCCGTCATCGCGGCGGCATCCACGCTTCTCATCGCATTCACCATCATCCTGATGATAGCCGCGGCCTTCCTCCGCAAAGGACGAAAAGCATGACCAAAACCTTTCTCCAGATCCGAGGCATTCGCAAGGTCTTCGGCACGGTCACGGCGGTCAAGAACGTGACGATGGATGTTGCCGAAGGGGAGTTCATGACCTTTCTCGGCCCATCCGGCTCGGGCAAATCGACAACGCTCTATGTCCTCGCAGGCTTCCAGGATCCGACCGACGGGGACATACTGCTCAACGGGCAGAGCCTTCTTTCGACGCCTTCCCACAAGCGCAACATAGGCATGGTGTTCCAGCGCTATACGCTCTTTCCGCACCTTTCGGTCGGCGAGAACGTGGCATTTCCCCTGCGCATCCGCCGCCGGCCACAAGCGGAGATCGCCGAGCGGGTAAAGGCCGCGCTGAAGCTGGTGCGGTTGGAAGGGTTCGAGGATCGCATGCCGGGCATGATGTCGGGCGGCCAGCAGCAGCGCGTGGCACTGGCGCGCGCGCTGGTCTACAACCCGCCGGTGCTGTTGATGGACGAGCCGTTGTCCGCACTGGACAAGAAGCTTCGCGAGGAAATCCAGTTCGAGATCCGTCGCATCCATCAGGAGACGGGCGTTACCATACTCTACGTCACCCATGATCAGGAGGAAGCGTTGCGTCTCTCCGACCGCATCGCCGTCTTCAGCCAGGGTGAAATAGACCAGATCGGCACGGGTCGGGAGCTCTATGCCAATCCGGCGACGCGTTTCGTGGCCGGCTTCATCGGAGACAGCAACTTCATCGACGCCGAAGTCGTGGCGGCCGAGGGCAGAACGGCAAAGCTGGCGCTGCCGGGCGGAACGATGATTGACGGTGTGCCGATCCATGGCGGCCGTCTGGCCGGCAAGAAGGCATCGCTGATGCTGAGGCCCGAACGGCTGCTCCTGTCGCGAGCGCCCGTCGAGGCGGGGCTGCCGGTCACCGTCGATGACATCACCTTCCTGGGCAACAATATCGAGGTCAGCACGAGAACCAGGACGGGCGACAGCCTGTCGGTGCGGCTGCCTTTCGGCCATGAGGCGATCTCCAGCCTCAATCGCGGCGATCAGGCCTGGCTGAGTTTCGATACCGGTTCTGTCCACGCATTCCAATGAGCCGGCTGCAATTTTCATCATCCAGAAGGTCTGATCCATGGCCCTGTCCCATAGCCTGCTTTCAAAGCTGAAGGACCCCTCCCTTGCGACCGACAAGGCGCGTATCGGCGGCGATTGGCTTCATGCAGGCGATAGCGGCAAGACTTTCGATGTCATAAATCCCTCGACCGGGGAAGTGATCGCCACGCTTCCCGATATGGGCCGCAATGAGGCAGCCCGCGCCATCGATGCCGCTTACGAAGCGCAAAAGGAGTGGGCCAGGAAGACGGGTAAGGAACGCGCTGCGATGCTGCGCAGGCTTCACGACCTGGTCGTCGCCAATGCGGACGATCTCGCCACCATCCTGACTCTGGAGATGGGCAAACCGTTTGCCGAGGCACGAGGTGAGATCCTCTATGGCGCCTCCTATATCGAATGGTTCGGCGAGGAAGCCAAGCGCGTCTATGGCGATACGATCCCTGGCCACCAGAGCGATAAGCGCATCCTCGTGATAAAGCAGCCGATCGGCGTGGTGGGGGCGATCACGCCGTGGAATTTTCCCAGCGCGATGCTCGCGCGCAAGATGGCGCCAGCCCTTGCCGCCGGCTGCGCCATGGTGGCCAAGCCTGCCGCCGAGACACCGCTTTCGGCCCTGTCGCTCGCTTTGCTTGGCGAACGCGTGGGGGTCCCGTCCGGGGTCTTCAACATCATCCTGTCGAAAGATGCGCCCGCGATCGGTAGGGAGCTCACGGAGAATGCCAAGGTCCGCAAGCTGACCTTCACCGGTTCGACCGAGGTTGGACGCATCCTGATGCGCCAGGGCGCCGATCAGATCATGAAGCTCGGCCTGGAACTCGGAGGCAACGCACCTTTCATCGTGTTCGATGACGCCGATCTCGACGCCGCCGTCGAAGGCGCGATGGTTTCCAAGTACCGCAACAACGGGCAGACCTGCGTCTGCGCCAATCGTCTCTATGTCCAAGCCGGGGTGTATGACGCGTTCGCGGAGAAGCTCTCCGCCAGAGCGGCCTTGATGAAGGTGGGAGACGGGTTTGAAGACGGGATCGATGCCGGTCCGCTGATCGATGAAAAAGCGCTTGAGAAAGTCGAGGATCACATCGCCGACGCCATAGCGAAAGGTGCGTCGATCGCGCTTGGCGGGAAACGGCATGCCAGGGGCGGCCTGTTTTTTCAGCCGACGGTGCTCACCGGAGTGACGACACAGATGAAGGTCGCCCGCGAGGAGACATTCGGTCCAGTGGCGCCGCTGTTCAGGTTCGAGACAGAAGAGGAGGTCATCGAATTGGCGAATGCGACCGAGTTCGGCCTTGCCTCCTATTTTTATTCCCGTGATCTATCCAAAGTTTTCCGCGTGGCGGAGGCGCTCGAATATGGCATGGTCGGCATCAATACCGGGCTGATTTCCACAGAGGTTGCCCCGTTCGGAGGCATCAAGCAATCGGGCCAGGGGCGCGAAGGGTCAAGATACGGGATCGAGGACTATATCGAGGTCAAATATCTGTGCCTCAGCGTATAGTCGGGCAGTCCATGCATGGTCGGGCCCCGGCGGTGTGAAGGAATGGCGGTTTTATCGTTTGGGTGTGGCGAGAAGGATCGCGCCGATCATTGAAGAGGAGCAGTCAAGCTCTGCGGACGGAGATGAGCCCCATTCCGGTGCAGGCCCCATGCTGGCTCGGCCCTGTAGTTTCCTACAACACCGGGCTGTTTCGCGGGATCCTACGATGGATGTGGTCGAACGAGGATTGTCCTCCTCTGCTGAGGAAACCAGCAGATGGTGATCTCGATGAGCCGTCCCCAGGAATACCACATCATGTCTATGTCGAACGATCTTCGAACCGGACGCCAATGCTGCTTCAACCTGCCACCGCACACGACGTTCTACGTTGCCGTCGCCAATACCGAACATTGGGTCCGCATGGTGCATGTGCTTGTCAATAGGGTGGAGGTCCACCCGATAGCCGGCGGGACCTCGCCCATTCAGCTTCCTGCCGAGCAAGACCTCGCTCAGATCCACGCGAACGCTGCTTGCGTTGGCCCGATTGGCCGTCTTGCGTGATTTCCTGTCCTTCTTGCGCGCGCAAGAAATCGACTGCCGTGGAAAGAGCTTCCACAGCAAACGACAGGCCGAGTTGGTGA
The DNA here is from genome assembly GCF_014191375.1 of Mesorhizobium sp. RMAD-H1. Classification (GTDB taxonomy): domain Bacteria; phylum Pseudomonadota; class Alphaproteobacteria; order Rhizobiales; family Rhizobiaceae; genus Paramesorhizobium. Next base: position 86,354 of record NZ_JACHWN010000006.1, on the reverse strand, counting down.
GTTTATGTCAGGTCCCGCAGCAAATACCCCCCAATCGCCGACGCCGTCATCGCCACCCAGCCGCCATGCATGGCCGCTCAAACTGGCGCCATGGCTGGCCTGTGCCATTGCCATAGGCGCGGTTGCCTATACGGTTTCCAACTGGGATGCATGGACGAGCAGCCGGGCCATCCAGTCGACACAGAACGCCTTCGTCAAATCCGAGCCCGCGGTGCTGAGCGCGCGCGTCAGCGGTTATGTTCGCGGTCTTCCGGTCACCGACTACCAGCCGGTCAAGGCTGGAGATCTCATCGCGGAGATCGGGAGCGACGATTATGCGGTCAAGGTGAAAGCGGCGGAAGCGTCGCTCGCCAGGGCGCAGGCGGTCCTCGACAATCTGCGCAACGAGGAAGCACAGCAGCGCGCCACCATCGCGCAGGCCGAGGCGTCGCTTCGCAGCGCTGAGGCGCGGCTAGCGCAGTCCCGGCAGGACTATGACCGCAAGGCGCAGCTGGTGAAGAATGGAATCGTCTCGCAGAAGGCAGTAGATGACGCCAAGGCTGATCTGATCGCGGCGACAGCCTCCCGCGAAGCGGCAGCCGCCGCGCTGACGCTGGCACAAAGACAGCTGGATACGCTCGCAGGAGAGCGCGCCCAGCGCATGGCGGATCGCGACGCGGCGGCGGCTTCGCTGGCTTCCGCCAGGCTTGAACTGGGCTACACCCGGATTATCGCGCCTTTCGACGGCGTGATCGGACGGCGCAGCGTTCAAATCGGCAGCCTCGTGGCGCCGGGAACCCAGATCGTCACGATCGTGCCGCTCGCTCGCCCCTATGTCATCGCCAATTACAAGGAAACGCAGCTCAAAAACGTGCGCGCCGGACAGCCGGTGGGTGTCACGGTCGATGCGCTTCCTGGGTTTCATTTCCGGGGACGGGTCGAGCAGATCGCGCCGATGAGCGGCAACGAGTCCTCGCTGATCCCCACCGACAACGCGACCGGCAATTTCACCAAGGTGGTTCAGCGTATTCCGGTGCGTATCGAGCTTGATCCGGTACAAGCGGATATCGCCCTTCTGCGGCCCGGCATGTCCGCCGAGACGCGGATTGATACGGATGGCGCAAAAGTTGCCGCCTATTCCCGCCAGCAGCTGGACACGGCGAAGGAGACCTACGCCAATGCCGCGCATTGAATCCCTGCCGATCGGCCGGGTTCTGCGATCGGCACGTGCGCCGAGCCCTGTCTTGACGGTGGCGGTGGTTTTCATGGGGGCATTCCTGACCACATTGCAGGGGCGGCTTTTCTCGATCTCGCTCGCAGATCTGAGGGGCCAGTTCGGTCTCGACGTCATCGAGGGCGCCTGGCTGAGCACGGCGATGAATGCGGCGCAGTTCCTGACCATGCCGATCACGGTCTGGCTTTCGCTCATATTCGGGCCCGCGCGCGTCGTCATCGTGCCGAGCCTCACAATCGCGCTGGCCGCGCTGGCAATCCCCTTCGTGCGCGATTACGAACGGCTCCTTTGCCTCCACGCCATTCTTGGCCTGTGCCTTGGAACCTATCTTCCACTGACGATATCACTGGCCCTGCGCAGCCTTAAGCCGCAATATTGGCTGCTGGCGATGGCGGTCTATAGCCTGCGCGCTTCCTTCGGGACGGATGTGGGCGTGGGCATATCAGGCATTTATGTCGATGTGGTCGACTGGAGGTGGATTTACTGGACCACGTCGATCGCCGGACCGCTCATCGCACTGATGGCCTGGAAGGGGATTCCGCTGACGCCGGTGGACTATGCCAGACTGCGCAGCAGCGACTGGGGCGGGATGGCGATATTTTCCTTAAGCCTGGCGATGCTGTTTGCGGGTTGCTCGCTTGGCGAAACGCTGGGATGGTTTGATTCCGGCGTCGTGACGGCCTTTCTCACCGCCGGTTCCCTTCTGCTGGCAATATCGATAGCCCACATCGCCTTCAGCAAGGATGCATTTGTCGATTTCAGTGCACTGGGAAACCACAATGTCCGCACCGCGCTACTGATCGCCTGCCTCCATGCCTTCCTGATGGCGCCGACATCGACGCTGATACCGGGGTTCCTTGCGGCGATGGGCAAATTGAAGCCGCTCCAGACCGGCAGTGCTTCCTTCATCGTCTTCGCCACCTATCTGGCCGTGACCCCGCTTGCCGTGTGGCTCGTCCGGCGCCTGGATGCGCGGCTGTTGTTAATCGCTGGCCTCGGCATCATCGTCTTCACCTCGGCCTGGTGCGGAGCGAGCATCAACAATGAATGGCGGACCGATCAATATGTGCCCGCCCTCATTCTCTTCGCGACAGGGGAATGCCTGACGCTGATGGGGATCATCCCGATCATCGTCGTCAACATGAACCCGGCGCACGGGGTCGCCATCGGTTTCTATGCGCCGCTGGCGCGCATCTTTGCGCCCGGGATAGCGGGAGGCATCATCACGGTCGCGCTGCGTTTCTCGACGGACGTTCACAGCGTGATGCTGAAGGCGGGCGTGGAGGTCGGGCAGCCTGTTGTCGTCTCGCGCACCGTCGCGAGCGGTGTGTCCGGCATCGTCTCCATCGTCGCGCGCGAGTCCGCCGTGCTGTCCTATGTGGACGGGTTCTATCTGGTCTTCTGGATGGGGATCGTCGCCCTCATCCTGTCCGCCACCCTGAAACAGGCGCCGCCCAATCCCCTTACGCCGCCCAGGCCCGGCTGAGGCATGGCCGTTTCGCGCCAAAAAATGGCCGGTTTGCGGGAGTGGTTGGTGCTATAGCCGGAAAGGATGGGGGGAAGCAGCATCGGCGCGGGGCGCAGGCATCGAGATATCCATGACCAATACGATCCTTCCTCCTCCCAACTATCCGGACTCCATTGCGCGGCCTGTCGTCGGCTTGAAAGTCGAGCTTGCCTTTGTCGGGGAGACAGAGCCGCACAAGCACCGCAAGGACCAGCTGCTTTACGTCATCGAGGGGCTCATCACGGTCGAGGCTGCACAGGGCGTCTGGACCGTGCCGCCGCAATGCGCCATCTGGATTCCGGGCGGGGTGACCCATTTTGCCCGGGCGGCGGGGCAGGTCTCGGTGGGCAACCTCTATATCGAGCCGGACGATAGCCGCAGCCTGCGCACCGAGTGCGGCATCCTCTTCATTCAGCCTCTGCTGCGCGAACTGATCCTGCGGTTCGTCCACGAGCCGCATTGCTATCCGGAAGGCGATATAAGGGAGGAGCGGCTGGCGTCAGTGCTGATGGACGAGCTCGAGAATGCTCCGTTGGAGCCGCTGCGCCTTCCCATGCCTGATGACCGGAGATTGAAAAGACTGGTCGAGACGCTGATCGAGGATCCATCCCTCAGGCTGAATTTGGAAGAATGGGGCGCGCGCGTCGGCGCGAGCAACCGGACCCTGACGAGGCTTTTCCAGCGGGAGACGGGTATGTCGTTCGGCCGCTGGCGGCAGCAATTGCATGTCGGCCTTGCGCTCCAGCGGCTGGCCGAGGGCGAATCCGTAACGAATATTGCTCTCGATTTGGGCTATGAGAGCCCGAGCGCCTTCATCGCCATGTTCCGCCGCATGCTCGGCACGACACCGGCGCGTTATCTCACCGAAACGGTAACCGAGGCGAGCGCCGGCAAGAAAGATAACGTCTTTCATATCTACGGCGAGCGGTGTTCCCACAAGGTACCTCAGCCGACAGGTAATGTGGTGCCGATGTCACGCCGCGAGCGCTCACGCTGAATGCAGGTGCTGCGTCAGGTGATGAATCGGATTGCTTGCAGCCACGCGTTCAAGCCTCCTCGCGATGTTCCGCTATGACGGTGAGAAAAGCGGGGCCGTAGCGGTCGAGCTTTGTTTCGCCGATGCCAGGCACATGGGCCATTTCCGAGCGTGAGGCTGGCCGGGCGGCCGCCAGCTCCATCAGTGTGCGGTCGTGGAAGATCACATAGGGCGGGACGTTCTGCGTACGGGCGATCTGCAACCGTTTTTCGCGCAACGCCTGGAACAAGGCCTGGTCCCGCTCGGGCAGTGACTGCGTCGCGGCCTGGCTGCGCGAGGCCCTGTCGCGCGTCGGTTTCGATTTTGGCGGCACGCGCAGCATGAGCGTCTGCTTCTCGCGCAGAAAGCGCCGGCCCGTCTGCGAGATCGACAGGCCGCCATGCCCGGCGAAATCCACGTCGACCAGCCGGTGGGCGATCAATTGGCGGATAATGGCGCGCCAGGTGCGGTTGTCATGCTCGCGGCCGATGCCATAGGTCGAAAGCTGGTCATGACCGAAACGGCTGATCCGCTCGTTTTCGACACCAAGAAGCACGTCGACGATATGGGCCTGCCCGAAGCGCTCGCCTGTCCTGTGGATGCAGGACAGGATTTTCTGGGCGGCGATCGTCCCGTCGAACAGGCTTGGCGGTTCCGCGCAGGTGTCGCAATTGCCGCACGGCTCGCATTCGTCACCGAAATAGGATAGCAGCACCTGCCTGCGGCAGCCCGCCGTTTCGGCGAGGCCCAGAAGCGTGTCGAGCTTCAGCCGCTCCATCCGCTTGCGCTGGTCCGGGGCCTCGGATTCCTCGATGAAACGGCTGCGCAGGACGATGTCCTCATAGCCATAGAGCATCATCGCCTCTGCCGGCAGGCCGTCGCGTCCGGCGCGCCCCGTCTCCTGATAATAGGCCTCGATGCTTCCCGGCAGATCGATATGCGCGACGAAGCGCACATCCGGCTTGTCGATACCCATGCCGAAGGCGATGGTAGCCACCATGATGATGGCTTCCTCATGCTGGAAGCGCGCCTGGTTCGCCTCCCGAGCCGCCTTGTCCATGCCACCATGATAGGGGAGGGCATCATAGCCCAAACCGCACAGCCACTCGGCGGTTTCCTCCGTCTTGCGTTTGGAAAGGCAATAGACGATGCCGCTTTCCCCTTCGTGATCCGCAAGAAAGCGTTTCAGCTGCGCGCGGGGATTGTCCTTCTCCATGATCGTGTAGCGGATGTTGGGCCGGTCGAAGCCGGCGATGAAGGCATCGCGCGCGTCAATCCGGAGGTGCGACAGGATTTCCGCCCGCGTCGGCTCGTCGGCGGTCGCCGTCAGCGCCATGCGCGGAATATCGGGAAAATGCGCTGTCAACGCATCAAGCTGGCGATAGGAAGGGCGGAAATCGTGTCCCCATTGCGACAGGCAGTGGGCCTCATCGACGGCAATCAGCGAAAGCGGCACGCTGGTCAGGAGCTTCAGGACATCCGGCTTCAGCAGGGTTTCGGGGGCGACATAAAGCAGGTCGAGCGAGCTCGTGGAAATGTCGCGCCACAGATTGCGCCGGTCGTCGCCAGCAAGATCGGAGTTGAGCGCCGCCGCGTTCACGCCAGCCTGGCGCAGCGCGGAGACCTGATCGGCCATCAGCGCCAGAAGCGGCGATATGACGATCCCCATACCGGGCCGCGCCAGCGCCGGTATCTGATAGCAAAGCGATTTGCCGCCGCCCGTCGGCATCAGGACGAAGGCATTGTTGCCTGCCGTCACATGCGAGACGATCTCCGCCTGGCGGCCACGGAAGGCGTCATAGCCATAGACGGTTTTGAGGATTTGAAGCGGATCGGTTGTCAAGGAATCACTGGCTTTTATGAATGTGAGCTACCTCTTTTCATAGCAGAAATTGAGGAAAATCGAGCCTTTTCGTGCGTGACAAGCGAACGCCGTGCCCGGCCTGACAGGCCGGGCACGGACAACAAGGCAGGTAGGTCTGGTCAGTGCGCCATCATCTCGCGCACGATCTCCTTGGCGCTCAATGTGGATGGATAGTAGGTCGGCCAGTTCGTCACTTCTTCCAGCAGGGCAGCGCGATCGTTGCCCCAGTAGAGGTGATAATGGTCGGCTCTCTCCGGCGCGATTTTGTGGTCGCTGAACTGGATGTATTGCGGCGCGGCCTGGTCACCTTCCACCTTCTTGAAGATGAAGCGTACGCCGCGATTGCCCTTCTTGTAGGTGAGGATTTCATGGCCGTCGGCGGCATAGCGGGCCTGCAGCGGCTTGCCCTTTTCATAGAAGGTCACGGTGTCGCCCTTGATCTCGATCCGCTCGACATTCGTGCGGTAGCCGATTTCATAATAGGCTTTGTATTCCCCGGCGGACTGGTCGCCCTGCTTTGCCTTGTGCTCCATCACCGGATCGAGCGTTCCATCCTGCAGATAGGGGTAGACCGACTGCCAGTTTCCGGCCCAGTCCGTGAGGGCGCGCTCCTTGACCTGGCTGTCCTCGAAATAGCCCTTGTAGATCGGGTCATCGTGATTGTGCGCATGCCCATGATCGTGAGCGGCGCCGGAGCCGCCGACGGCGACGATGGAGAAGGGCTGGCCTTCGACCGGAATCGTCCGGATTTCCTTTAGCGTCTCCGGATCGACCACACGGATGGCGGAATGGCGCGGATCGGTGATGGCAATCCGGCCGTCCGCAACCGCGAGGCGCGGGCGCGGATCGCGCCAATGGCCATCCTTGCTGTAGGGCTCGGTGACCCTGCCCTTGCGCACGATCTCGCCCTTGATCACATCGAGCACATGAAGATTGCCGTCCTCGGTCAGGATATAGGCAGTGCGCAGCGCCGCGGAGTCGAGCACGAAGTCGATGCGCCGGGTCGGAAGCTCGATGAGCCGGTAGGGCTTCTCATTGTCCGGGTCGATGAGGACGAGTTTATCCTCCCCGTAATTGCCGAGGAAAAACTGCATCGCCTTGCCGCCGATGAGCGTGCTGGTATAGCTCTTCGGGAAATCGGCGGGATAGGGGAGCATTTGCAGCTTCGGGCCGTCGATGCCGCCCGGGCGGGCGACGAGAACGCCTTCCTTGCAGCCGAAGGCGACGAGTCGCGCAGACATGGCTTCGCCATGCAGGTCCGTGCATGGCGCGATGTCTCCAACCTGCTTGCCATCCTTGTCGACAACGCGCAGCCCGATGCGGGGCGGCAGCTTGTCCGGCGCGGTTTCGGCCTTCGTGTCTGGCACCGATACGAGGACATGGCGGCCCATGGTCACGGCGACACCGTGATGGGGCTTCGTCGTGTCGATGCTGCGCACCTGCGCCTTGCCCTGGAGAAGGGCTGCTTCGTCGATAATATCAGCCTTGCCGCAACGGTCGTAGAAGAGTACCGCATGGTCGTCATGCGGAACCAGATGGCCCGGGCGCTGGCCTTCGAAGGTGACGGGAAGAAGCGCGACATCTGAAACGTCGAGGTCGCGGTGGTCGCCATGATCAGAGAATTCTATGCCGCTCTTGATGACATGGGTGATGTCATGGTCCGATTGCGTGGCGAAAATGGTTTGGCCGGAGGCGCTGGCGGTCAGCGCCGCATGGCCCTTCAGATCATAGCGGCCAAGCTCCTTGCCCGTTTCGAAGTCGATCGCACGGACGACCGGCTGTGTATGGTCGGCGACGAACAGCCGCCAGGCCTTCGTTTGGTGATCCTCATTGGCAAGCGCGCCCTGTGCGGCAAACGCCAGGGCAGCGGCGACGGTGGCCACCAGGCGGTTTCGGGCGGGAGACGGTCTCATGCGGTTCCTTTCTTCAGCAATGAATGGGGCTGGGCTTGTTAAGCCCAATCGATATGTTATTAAGTTACGACTTGTTTATGAACGTAATAACATTACAAAAGCGCTCGCTGTCAACCCTGAGAATTGCGATAGCCTTGCCTTGTGGATGGTAAACCGTACCGGGGAAGGATGTCGTGCAGGAGGCGACACGGGAGGATATCGTGCGCACGCTCGGCGCGGCCATGGGAATGGGTGATAATGGATCTCCGCAATCACGATCTGAAGGAAGATATTCGCGAATACTGGTCGAAGCGTTCGAAGACCTTCGATCTGGCATTCGGCCATCGCATTGCGCCGGGACCGGAGCTGGATGCCTGGGCGGCCGCGGTGCGCGATGCGATCGGGCCTGCGCCGCAGAAGGTGCTGGAACTTGCCTGTGGCACCGGCGAGGTTACGAATGTTCTCCTATCCCTTGGCCATGAGGTGACGGCGCTCGATTTCTCGGAGGCAATGCTCGAGATCGCGCGTGCCAAGCACGCGGGCAATGCGCAGGTGCGTTTCATTCTCGCCGATGCCGAACGCACGATGGAACCCGACCAAACCTATGATGCGGTCATCTGCCGCCACCTCGTCTGGACCTTGACGGAACCGGAGCAGGCGCTTGCCGACTGGTTCCGGGTTTTGAAACCCGGCGGCAGGCTGCTCGTCTTCGACGGAGACTGGGCGAAACTGACGCCGCTGGGAAAGCTGGCGTCCATGGCGGTGCGCGGACTGGAACGCTTCATCGGTCACGATCCCCATTATGATGGGGCGATGAGCGAACGCCATGCCGACATCATGAAGCGCCTCCCCTTCGGTGACGGGCTCACGATTGAAAGGCTTGCACCCCTGGTGGAGGAGGCAGGCTTTGAGGCGATACGGCTGCCTTCGCGTCGCCCGATCGCCGTGGCGCAACGTCGCAAAGCGGATCTGAGGAACAGGCTGAGGACGCTGTTCTACCGCCGTTTCATCCTTGTGGCCTCGCGCCCCGCGCTGGTCTGAACAGGCGCGGTGTCTTCCAGTGGCGATCTGGAGTGCACTACCCCCGGCGGCGACCGGGGCTCCGCTGCACAGCGCAAGCATGAAGCTCACATCTTGCGCAGAATGCGCGCCTCACGTCAAAAAGAGCCGAACATCGAACCCAACACCGTAACCACGACAAGCGCGATGATGACGTTTACGATCACGGTCATCACCATGTCGGGATAGCTTTCGCGATGAGTGAGCCTGCTGATCTGAAGCAGGAGCAGAACGGTCCCGTTGTGGGGAAGCGCGTCGAGCGTTCCTGCGCTGATCGTCGTCAGGCGATGCATCAGCTCGGGATTGATGCCGTGTTCCGCCGCCAGCGCCATGAAGTTGTCTCCCAATGCGTTGAGGGTGATCGCCATGCCGCCCGAAGCCGTGCCTGTAAGGCCGGCAAGCACATTCATGGCGACAATGATCGAAACCAATGGCCCTCCCGGTATCTCCAGCACCGCGTCGCGAACCGCTGCGAATGCGGGTAGCGTTCCGACCACGGCGCCAAAGCCCACCAGGCTGGCGATCATCAGGATCGGCACGGCGGCGGAATTGGCCCCTGCATCCAGGGTTTCGCGCAGAGCAGGCAGACGCCGGTAATTGACGATGACGACTGTCAGAACCGCTGCCGCAAGCGCGAGGATGACGGACCAAACACCGGCGACCGCCCCGATCGTGATCCCGCCCCACGCCTCCTCGGCAAGGAACGAAAAATCCATGCGCGGCAGCGCGACCAACGCCATCAGGAAATTGACGACGATGACCACCACGAGCGGCAACAGAGCGAGGATGAAGGGAGGCTCGCTGGCGCTGCGTTTGCCGTGATCGATCTCGGCCGGGTCGAAATCGCCCGCCATCGCCGCTTGCTCGCGGGTCTTATCATCGATGACGAAGGCCGTTCTGGTCGTGTCGACATAGCCTTCTCCGGCCTTGCGTGCCGCCGCTTCGGCGCGGGCAAGCCACCACATTCCCAAAATAAAGATTATGATCGAAGCGATGATACCCAAGCCGGGGGCAGCGAAGGTCGTGGTGCCGAAATACGGCATCGGAATGGCGTTGTTGACCGACGGCGTTCCCGGCATCACCGACATCGTGAATGTGAACGCACCCAGGCCAATGGTCGCCGGCATCAACCGGCGCGGGATGTTCGCGGCCCGAAACATCTCGTCCGCCATTGGCACCAGCACGAAGAACGCCACGAAGACGCTGACGCCGCCATATGTGACCACGGCCGAGGCGAGCACGACCGCGAGCAGTGTGCGATGCGTTCCTAGCCGTTCGGTCAGGAACCGTGCGATCGACCTGATCGAACCGCTGTCGTCCATGAGCTTGCCGAACAGGCCGCCGAGCAGGAACATGGGAAACCATTGTGCGACGAAGCGGGCCGCGCCTCCCATGAAAGTCTGTGTCCAGCTTGCCAGGAGCGGCTCGCCCGAGATCGCGGCGGCCACGAGGGCGGCCACTGGGGCCACTATCAACACGCTCCACCCGCGATAGGCCAGCCACATCAGCAGGGCGAGCGCGAGCAATATCCCGACCAATCCCATGTTCCAGCCTTCCATCCAAACCGGGATCGCCGATAAATTGCGCCCCAGACGAACCGAATTCGCGGCCTGGAAAAGACGAACCAGCGGCCACCAGACTGCAACCTAGCATCGATCGGAGGCAGCGTGATTAGCCTGCCGTCCCGTCACTTGGCCAAACGTCTCAACGGCAGAACGATGCGCTGCGCTATCAACTATCGTGGCTCGCCAACGATCAGGATCGAAACAGACGGCTGTACTGGGTTTCGTGCCATGCGCTTGCCATGGCCTGCGCGGGAGACAGATTGCCGATATCGTCATCGTCGAGGGTCGTCGCCCAGGCTGCGCTTCGTTCGACCACCGGGACCGCCTCGATCAGGATGCGCTGGCCCATGACATGGCCGAGCGGAACCAGGCGGATGGCGGCCGCGACCTGCGCATCCGCGACCGTCCACATCAGCCCCTTCAGCGCCGGGAGCGGCGCAATGTGCCAGCGATGAGCGGCGATCGCGAAGCTCGCCGGATATGTCAACCCGGAACAGGCATGGTTCTGCGCCGCAGGCACCTCGAGTGCCTTGAGCAAGGACATGAGGGCTTCGGCCATGCGCCGATCTTCAAGCTGCATCTCGCGGCTTTCGCGGCATGCCGCAAGCCAGGCATTGGCATAGGTAAAGCCCGCATGATCCTCGGCATAGAGTGCCTGGATCATGCGCCAGAAAAGTGCGCCGTCCGTCGCCGCGAAGATGTGTTCGAGGCCGCCAATGATCCAGTCGCGTGCTGTCACGTGGTCTTGCACCCATCCGGCATGGACCGCCCCTTCGAGGGCGCGCGAATAGGCGAACGCCCCGACCGGCAGGCTTGGGCTGACAAGCCGCAGAAGATGAAGCGGGATAGCGTCTTCCTGATCCACGGCCTTTTCCTGGAGAACGGGCTCTGCCGCCTGCGGTGCAGGCGATGAGGCGAGGCTGGGTCTCCTCAATGTGCTTCCTGCCGGGCGGTCAACATTCATTGCAGTCTAATTCCACAATCGGCCGTCGGACATGTCGTGCCCGAAATGCATATGATGGCCGTGCCGTGACAGTGCACACATGCTGCGCGCGACTTGGAAGGCTACGCTATTCTCTCCTCCGGATAGGGCCTGCTGTCCGCCACGGCCGTGTGTCGTCGTCGTCGATTGCCTTCCGGCGTCGTTGCCTCGGCTGGGGCAACCGGCTCCAGGGCCTTGAACACATGGGTGCCGATCAGCATCAGCCAGGTGACGATGACGAAAGTCGAGGTGAGGACCGGCATGCCGATCGGCTCGAGAAAGATCGCAACCGAGGCCCAAAGCCAGGTCGTCACCACCACGCCGAATAGCGCGTAGGCAAAACTCCGCCAGGTCAGGACAAGGAAGATACCGCCAAGCGCCATGGCTGTGAGGGCCGCGTTGTATCCGAACAGCCCATCGCGAATGGCTCCTTCCGGTCCACCGAACACGGCTGCCACCAGCGCCGCCAGCGCCGCACCGATCAGAGCCATGCCGGCGGCGATCCGCGAGTGGATGGCGATGCCGACGAGGATAAGGTAGCCGCTGATCCAGTTGTCCTGGAAGAAAATCTGCCCGATCGCGTTGCCGATCCCCATATACCATGTCGGCAGCACATAGGCGACGCCTTCGGCATACTGATCCGGAGACACCGGCTTGGCCAGCGGGCCGGCCTCGATATTGCCGAACTTCAGCACCGCGAACAGGAAGAGCCATCCGACCAGCACGAAGGGCATGGTGAGAGATGCCACCTTGTACGGGGCCAGCAGAGTCCCGATCGTGGCGAAAACCATGGTCGTCATGGCCGCGGCGAACACGATGTAGACGGTAAGATGAAGCGAAGGCACCGTGCCCGTGCGAAAGTTCTCACTGGTGAACGCGATGAGGGCGAGGGCGACGAGCGCGCCATTGAAGCCGTACAGCCCGCCGCGGATCATGTCCCTGTCGGCCCGCAGCGCCATCGCCGTAGCGGTGCTGACCACGACTCCAAGGATGCAGATCGCCCCATAGATCCACGAATTGAAGAACAGCGCGGCGAGTATGATCAATCCGCTCAGGGGATTGTCCTGGAACACCACCTGACCGATGCCGCGAAGCGACCAGTCGGCGAAGCCGAGCACCGGATGGTCCTGAAAATAATTCAGTTTCACGACGCGCGCTCCCGCAACATTGTCGAGGTTCGGCGCCCACTTCCTCAAAACAGGAAATAGCGTTGCGCCATCGGCAGGGTCTCCGCCGGTTCACAGGTGATGATCTGGCCGTCCACACGCACCTGGTAATTCTGGGGGTCCACTTCGATGTTCGGCGCGAGCGCGTTGTGGATCATGTCCTTCTTGCGGATGGAGCGCGTGCCCTTCACCGCAACCAGAGCCTTGTTCAGCTGCAGCTCGTCTCCGATACCCGCATCGAACGCCGCCTTCGACACGAAGGTGACGCCGGTGGAAAAACGCGCGCGGCCGAGAACGCCGTACATCGGGCGGAAATGCACCGGCTGCGGGGTGGAAATCGACGCGTTCGGGTCGCCCATCGGCGCCATGGCGATCATGCCGCCGATGAGCACAAGCGACGGCTTCACGCCGAAGCTGGCCGGCTTCCACAACACCAGGTCGGCCCGTTTCCCGATTTCGATCGAACCAAGCTCATGGGCAAAGCCATGGGTGATGGCGGGATTGATCGTATATTTGGCGACATACCGCTTGGCCCGGAAATTGTCATTGCGTTCGCTATCCTCGGGCAGCGGCCCGCGCTGCACTTTCATCTTATGAGCGGTCTGCCAGCAGCGTACCGTGGTCTCGCCGATGCGGCCCATGGCCTGCGAATCCGACGACATCATCGAAAGCGCACCGATATCGTGCAGGATGTCTTCGGCGGCGATCGTTTCCCTGCGGATACGCGACTCGGCAAAGGCGACATCCTCGGGGATCTGAGGGCTCAGATGATGGCAGACCATCAGCATGTCGAGATGCTCGTCGATGGTGTTGATGGTATAGGGCCGCGTCGGATTGGTGGATGAAGGAAGGATGTTCTCCTCGCCAACTGCCGTGATGATGTCAGGAGCATGGCCGCCGCCGGCACCCTCCGTGTGAAAGGAGTGGATCGCGCGCCCTTTCATCGCGGCGAAGGAATCCTTCACGAAACCGCTCTCATTGAGCGTATCGGTATGGATGGCGACCTGGATGTCTTCCTCGTCGGCGACGGTCAGGCAATTGTCGATCGCCGCAGGGGTGGTTCCCCAATCCTCGTGCAGCTTCAGGCCGATAGCGCCTGCGCGGATCTGTTCGCGCAGCGGTTCAGGCAGGCTGGCATTTCCCTTACCGAGCAGCCCGATATTGATCGGAAGGTCCTCGATGGCTTCGAGCATCCGGTGGATGTACCACGGGCCGGGCGTCACGGTGGTCGCCAGCGTTCCGACCGAAGGACCCGTACCGCCACCCACCAAAGTCGTCGTACCGCTCGCCAGCGCTTCGTCGGCCTGCTGCGGGGCGATGAAATGAATGTGGGTGTCCACCGCACCTGCGGTGAGGATCTTGCCTTCGCCGGCGATGACGTCGGTGCCGGGGCCGACGATGATGGTCACATCGGGCTGGATGTCGGGATTGCCGGCCTTTCCGATGCCTGAGATGCGGCCAGCCTTGATCCCCACATCGGCTTTGACGATGCCCCAGTGATCGAGGATCACGACGTTGGTGATGACGAGATCGGCAACTTCGGCCGCCAGCCGCTGGCTTTGGCCCATGCCGTCGCGGATGACCTTGCCGCCACCGAAGGTGACCTCTTCGCCGTAGATCGTGTGATCGGTTTCGATTTCGATGATCAGTTCGGTGTCGGCGAGCCGAATCCTGTCGCCCTTGGTGGGGCCGTACAGGGAGGCATAGTTCTCTCGCGTGATCGAGCCCATCTCATTTTCCTAACTTGCCCATGATCTTGGCATTGAAGCCGTAAACCGTGCGGTCGCCTGCGAGCGCCACCAGTTCGACGGGACGCTCCTGGCCAGGCTCGAAACGGACGGCGGTTCCCGCCGGAATGTTGAGACGGAAACCCCTGGTCTGCTCGCGGTCGAACCGGAGCGCCGGGTTGGTTTCATAAAAATGGTAGTGGGAACCAACCTGTATCGGCCGATCGCCGGTATTCGCCACCTCGACCGTGCGGACCTCCCTGTCCGCGTTGAGGCTGACGGTACCGTCCTCGATGAAGAATTCACCCGGGATCATCGCGCCTCTCCTCAGATCACGCCGAAGACGAGGCCTGCGCCGATCGCCGCGCAGGCTGCTCCGGCTCCTCGCACCAGGCCGCGCAACCTCAGGCCGAGGCCAAGCCCGGCGGCGATACCGATGGCGTGGAGCATGACGGTCGCCAGCGCGAAACCGGCCAGGTACGCGATGCCGGCGGCATTTTCCGGCACTTCAGTCCCATGGGCATGGCCGTGAAAGAGGGCAAACAAGCCGATGACGGCGGCACCGGCGGAAACCGGGACATCGATCGCCAGCGCCACCAGAACACCGAGCGTCACGACCGAGGCGAGGATGCCCGGCTCGACGAAGGGGACCGGTACATGGAGCATGCCGAGGACGCCGCCGACCAGCATGACGCCGACGAAGGCGCCGGGCCACGCCCAGATCGCCTTGCCGCCCTTGAGCGCCGCCCACAAGCCGACGGCGATCATCACCGTCATGTGGTCGAGCCCGGAGAACGGATGCCAGAAGCCGGCAATGAAGGACGAGGTCTCGCCGACGCCGACATGGGCGTGGGCGGGCAGCGCCCAGGCTACCAGCAGGGCGGCACCGAGGACGGCTTTTCTGATCTTCATGGAAGGGATCATGGAAGGACCTTTCATGGGAAAACCGGCAAATGACGGCTGTGCGAACTCAGGCAACGCGCCGTTGCTGTGGAGGATGGCGTGTTGCCGAAACTCAAGCATTTCTCTGGCCTAGCGGATCGGGTCATGCACGGTGACGAGTTTGGTGCCGTCTGGAAACGTCGCTTCGATCTGGATGTCGTGGATCATTTCGGGAACGCCCTCCATGACTTCGTCGCGTGCCAGAAGCGTGGCTCCATAGGACATCAGGTCGGCGACCGTTCTGCCTTCCCTGGCGCCTTCGAGTAGGGCTGCGGAAATATACGCGATTGCCTCGGGATAGTTGAGCTTGAGACCTCGGGCCTTGCGCCGCTCCGCCAGCATTCCTGCCGTGAAGAGGATGAGCTTGTCCTTCTCGCGCGGTGAAAGTTCCATCGTTCCTGTTCCTTGCTCAACATCCCTACGTCGCCCAGATCCGGGGGGCATTCGCCGGCTTGCCCTGGCATGCTGTCCGCAGCACATCCCATGCGCGGGCAAAGAGGCTCTTGGCCTGCGACAGCCGCGGACCGAGATAACGGCACACGATCACCCCCTCCAGCTGACTGACCGAGAACACAGCCGCGGCGCGCTCCCGGAGCGCTTCACGCACCCGTTCTGCGCAATCTTCCGCTGCATTCCCGACATAGATCATCGTGCCCAGGATCGGCTGGTCCGCCAGCGCATAGGACGCCCGCGAGAGCGGCGAGCCGGCGGTCAGATGAAGGCGCTCGAACCAGACCGGCTTGCCGTCGTGGAAGACCTGTATGCGCTGCCTGATCCTCCCGTTCGTGAACTTCTCGTCCGCTGCGGGCCGCCCAAGGCTCAGGAAATCCCAACCCGCGTAGGTCGCTCCCGCGGCGAGGGACACCTGCATGTCGATCAGCGCGTCGGCCCCGTCAAACAGGATGGTCTCCTGCGGCAGATATTCGCAAACCGCGTCCTCGCCGACGGAGATCGACATGCGCTGTTCGCTGCGGCCGTGCGTGCTGCGGTAGAACTTTGTTGCGCCCGGCGTTGTCAGAAGGGTTCTCGTGCCGGGTCCGAGATGAATCGTCGTCTCGAGCGTATCACCACCGGCGACCCCGCCAGGCGGGTGCAGAAGGTAGACATGGCAGGTGCCGTCCGCTTCAGGGTGAAAAGGCCGTTGGACGACAAGAGGGCCAACATGGCGGGAGCGCATCAACGACGTCCTGCCGTCGCGCGCCTCGAGCCACAACTCCAGTTCTCCCAACCAGCTGCTTGGCAGCAGCGTGGATTGCGCATGCGCTGTCGCTACAGGACTGGACCGCACGAAATCGGCCGGAGACCGCGGGCGCCTCATGTTCGTCATCGATCCCTAAGGCAGTTGTGGTTGTCTCGGGCAAATTATCACGCAGAAACGAGGATGTGATTGACTGTCCGTCCGTATACTTATCCGCTCGTCCCAAATTTTCCTCTTTCACTTCTTGTCCGGCAGAACATCGTATAAGACTAGATAGTAGAAGAGGATCGTCCATCTTCAGACCGAATGAAGGCGGTACTTAGCGTCAAGCGGCTTGCGGTCGATCTCTCCTGTGGTGTCGCCGAGGGGTTCAGTTCAGGAACAACGAAAGGCTGCGCGCATGTCTTCTAGAAACGGACCCCTTCGCGTCGGAATCGGCGGCCCCGTCGGCTCCGGCAAGACGATGCTGGCCGGGCAGCTCTGCAAGGCGATGCGGCAGGACTATTCCATCGCCGTCATCACCAACGACATCTACACCAAGGAGGATACGCTCATACTGGCGCGCCAGCAGGCGCTGCCGGAAGACCGCATCCTGGGCGTCGAGACCGGTGGATGCCCGCACACCGCGATCCGCGAAGACGCCTCGATCAATTTGCAGGCGATCGCCGAAATGAACCGCAGGTTTCCCGATCTCGACGTGGTCTTTATCGAATCCGGGGGCGACAATCTCGCCGCCACCTTTTCACCTGACCTGGCCGACCTGACCCTCTATGTCATCTCGGTGTGTCAAGGCGAGGAAATTCCCCGCAAGGGCGGTCCAGGTATTACGAGATCCGATTTCCTGATCATCAACAAGTGTGACCTTGCCCCCTATGTCGATGTCGATCTGGAGGTGATGCGGACAGATGCGGCGCGCATGCGTGGGACACGGCCCTTCGCGTTCACCGATCTCTCGCGCGGGAAGGGCCTCCAGGACGTGATGGACTTCATCATTGAAAATGGTGGGCTGACTTCGGGCCAGAACAGGCTTTCGAAATGGATGTGAGAAGGTGCCCGTCCGCCTGCCGTCAGCCTTTGCCCGGCTGTTGCCGACATGTGCCTGTTTCCCATCGGGCGGTGTGGATCGCTTGCCATGCAAAGAAGCCCCTTATCCACTCTGCTCTCCTTTAGGGCACTCCTTTTGGGTGTCGCCCTCGCGGGCCTGGCGATTGGCGCAATCGCATCGCTCCTTGGTCTGAACTGGGCGGATCGGGCATGGGCGGCCGGCACGCTGCCCGTATTGGCCGCGCTGATTTGGGAGATCGTCACCAGCTTGCGCCGGGGTGAGGTCGGTCTCGATCTGATAGCCGGCCTTTCCATGTCTGCCGCACTGATTTTCGGGGCGCCACTGGCGGGAAATGTCGTGGCTCTGATGTATGCGGGCGGCCAGTTCCTTGAAAGCTATGCTGAAGGCAGGGCGCGCCGGGAGATGACCGCTTTGCTTGGCCGTGTTGCCCGCATTGCGATGCGTTACGTGGACGGCCGCCTGGAAGAAACGCCTATCGATGCTCTTGCTCCCGGTGACCGGATCCTGGTCCGCCACGGCGAGGTGGTGCCGGTCGATGGCGTGCTCGCTTCCCCGAGTGCCCTGCTCGACCAGTCGGCGCTGACCGGCGAGAGCATGCCAGCGGAGAAGCGTTCCGCGGACGAGGTTCTCAGCGGCTCGACCAATGTCGGCGATGCCTTTCAGCTCCGGACCGTGCGCCCCGCCGCCGAGAGCACCTATGCCAATATCGTCAGGCTGGTCCGGCAGGCGCAGGAGAGCAAGGCGCCGAGCGAGCGCCTTGCCGACCGCTATGCGGTCTGGTTCCTGGTGCTCACCTTGCTGATCGCCGGCTCTGCCTGGTGGCTGTCAGGGGATCGGATCAGGGCGCTCGCCGTGCTCGTGGTCGCCACGCCGTGCCCGCTGATTCTCGCGCTGCCGGTGGCGATCATCTCGGGGATGTCGCGCACGGCCAGGGGCGGCGTGCTCGTCAAGAGCGGCGGGGCGCTGGAGGCGCTTGCAAAGGTCAGAACGGCGATCCTGGACAAGACAGGCACATTGACCTTTGGTCAGGCCAAGGTCGGCGATATCAGGGCCGTGGAGGGCTGGGCGGAAGAGGAAATACTCAGGTTGGCCGCGTCCCTCGACCAGGCCTCCAGCCATGTGATCGCGGAGGCGCTGGTCACGGATGCACGCCAGCGAGGCCTTGTCCTTTCCCCGCCCTCAGAAATCAGCGAGGTTGCAGGCACGGGAATTTCAGGCGTGGTGGATGGCCATACCGTCGTGGTCGGCGGCAGCCGCTTTGTGCGCGATCGGGCCAGCCACGGCGACCCCTATGCGCTTCGCGCCGGCGTTCCGGAAGGCAGCGTTGTCGTCGCCGTCTCGGTCGACGGCGCTCTGGCCGGCATCATCATGCTCGTCGACGAGGTTCGGCCCGATGCTTCCGCCATGCTGGATGGGCTGCGCATGGCCGGCATCCACAGGATCGTGATAGCTTCCGGCGACCGGCAGGACGTGGTGGATGCCGTGGCCGGCCGCCTCGGCCTTGCGGAGGCCTTCGGTGAGCTGGAGCCAGTCGGGAAAGTCGCAGTCGTGGCGCGAGAACAGGCACGCGCACCTACGATGATGGTCGGTGACGGCGTCAATGATGCGCCCGCGCTGGCGAGCGCGGATGTCGGTGTCGCCATGGGCGCACGCGGCTCGGCCGCGTCCTCCGAGAGCGCCGATATCGTTCTACTGGTCGATCGCCTGGACAATCTCACCCTTGCCTTGAAAGCCGCCCACCGCACGCGCCGAATAGCGCTGCAGAGCGTGCTTGTCGGACTCGGCCTCTCAATCGTTGCGATGGTTGCCGCTGCCTTCGGGTTTTTGCCACCTGTCGCGGGCGCGCTCATACAGGAAGCCATCGACATTGCCGTCATTCTCAACGCGCTTCGGGCACTCAGGTAACGCATCGAACAGGATTGGAAGGCGGACCAGACTTGTCATGGAAGGTATCCGATGGACCAAACGAGCAAATTGATTGATTATGTTCAACACGCAATGGTTGCCATTATGGCGGCAGGCATCGCCCCTGCCTATTCTCGTTGCTTGGACCGGGCGAAGGTCAGCAGCCGCACAGATGGACCGTTTAGGAGGGACCGTGAAATGCTGCACGTCGATATCCCCACCCGTTCCGAATTCGGCGCGCTCAGCGGCGTCAGGAGCGACGCTTGCGTATCGATCTATCTGAGAACGACACCGCTCACGCAAGACATCGACGCTTCGCGAATCGAGCTGGGCAACCTTGCCCGGCAGGCGCGCGAACAACTGATGAGCATAGGCCTCGACAAGAGGCGGCTCGCGCTTCTGATGGAAGAGCTCGACGCCATGGCCGATGACGAGGAGTTCTGGCGTTTGCAGGCCAACAGCCTCGCGATCCTCGCCACCCCTGACAGCCTGCGGACTTTTCGGCTGGCCAACAGTCTCACGCCCATGGTCCAGGTCTCGGACCGGTTTCACCTGAAACCGCTCCTGCGTGCCATCACCTTTCCGCACTCGGCCTACATTCTTGCGCTCTCCGAGAACGCGGTTCGTCTTGTGGAAATGCACGCCGGCCTGCCTGCCGCC
The DNA here is from genome assembly GCF_014191375.1 of Mesorhizobium sp. RMAD-H1. Classification (GTDB taxonomy): domain Bacteria; phylum Pseudomonadota; class Alphaproteobacteria; order Rhizobiales; family Rhizobiaceae; genus Paramesorhizobium. The sequence goes on along the minus strand of NZ_JACHWN010000006.1, from coordinate 66,593 downwards.
ACGCTGAAAATCGCCGACATGCCGAAGAGCGCGGCGAGCGCGGCGGGCAAGTCGACGCTCAACGACCGTTCTCCGAGCGGACGTATCCACGGCCTGGAAGGCCAGAACGTCCGCTTTCAGCAATATGCGCGCAAGGTCGACGCCGCATTGCGGCCATTCCTCGCCGGACGCGAAACGCCGTTGATCCTGGCAGCCACGGGGCGGCTGGCGTCCGTATTCCGTGCCGTGAACAGCTATCCGCACCTCTTGCCGGAAGGCATTGAGGACAGCCCGGACCGCATATCGGACGATGAGCTCGCCCAGGCCGCGCGTCCCGTTCTCGATGCATTCTATGCGCGCGAGGTCGATGAGCTGAAAGCGCTCTTCGACAAGCGTGCGGACGACAATCGGGCGACCACCGATATCTCCGACGCCGCGCGCGCGGCTACTTTCGGCGCAGTCGAAACCCTGCTGGTGGATATGGACGCCGCCATCCCTGGAAACGTTGACGAAAAAACCGGCGCGGTCAGCTTCGCCGAAAATTCGGATGCCGATAGCTACGGTATCGTCGACGAAATTGCCGCCCGCGCCCTTTCCAGCGGAGCACGGGTATTCAGCGTGCGCCGGCCGGACATTCCAGGCCAGAAGGAGCTGGCCGCCATCCTGCGGTTTCCCGTCTAGAGTATTTCAGGTCGAGATGGAAAGAGGGGCGTTCCGCGACGCTCCTGCTTTATCCGAACATGAAATGTTCCAAGCTTCTCATTCCCCGGGGCGGCTCAAAATAGGGACGCTGAGCATTACTCTGGGATTCCCTGCCGATCTCATTTGTCAACGGGGGAATATACTTGGTCGCACAACACGTCGGCTGACGCGAAGGTCAGGTAGTCATGGGCGCATATGACGAAGTGCGAAGTCCTTTCATCAACAAACTCGTTGGGCTGGCTCTTGTTATTCTGGGTTTCCTGCTGGTCGCGGCGGGGTACAGGTCCGGGCAGGCCTGGTATATCGGAGGAGGGATCATTTCTCTCATTCTGGGCCTGTTCCTGCTGGTCACCAAGATCATCAGGCGCAACCAAGGCAGCCGGCGCTGATCCGGCATCGACCGGACTCCTGTCAGTCGCGGTCGGCTTTCTTGCGCCTTTCCGATGCATCGCGGGATTCCAATATGCGATCGATCGCCGACAGATGCTGATAGAGTTCGTCCAGCATGTCGTCCACCTCATTCATTTTTTCGCCGGCGACGGCAAAAATCTCCTGCGAGGCGGCACGCAGCCTGGAATCGGAAACGTTCTCCAACATCAGATCGAGCGCGTCATAACGATAGCGCGCATGCGCCAGTGCGTCCTTGAGGTCGATCACCTGCTTGCGAAGCGGATCGAGAATTTCACCTAAAGCGGGTATTGCCGTATCTCCGAAAAATCCTGGTGGCATGGATCACAGCCCTGGGGCTGTTCAATGTGGCGGAACGGTTCTTAGGCCTGCAGCCGGCGCAACAGCACCCCCAAGCGGTCGGTGGCGGCGATGTTCTCGAGATCGGTGACCGGGCGTTGCGAAATGTTTTCCTTTCCGGCCATGCGTACCTCGCTGGGACTGTAGCCGAATTCCCGCTTGAAGGCGCGGCTGAACTCCGGCGCGTCGGTGAAGCCATACTCCTCGGCAATGTCCAGAATGCGCCGGGTGTCGTTCGGATCAGCCAGCGCGGCATGGGCATCGAGCAGGCGGCGATGCTGGATGTAGCGAAACACACCGCCATAGGGTTCGAACAGGCGGTAGAGCCGGGAACGGGATACACCCAGTTCGCGCTGCAGGACTTTGGCGCTCAGGTCGCGAGAGATGATGTTCGCCTGCACGAAGCGGCGGGCGCGTTCGAGCAGAACGTTGGCAATCATATCTCCGGCTTGCTCGAAATGGTTCGCAGAGGGCGCGACGCAGGCAAGGATCATTGCCCTCGTGGCCTTCACCAGCCTGGGCAGGTCACCGGAATCCAGCGACGGAAGACAACGGACGAGGCCGATCAGATACTCGGCGAGAAACCTAGCCATCCCGTCGTCGCACGTCGAGAATTCCGCTGCATCCAGCACATGGGCCATGCCGCGGAAAAAATCCCGCGGCACGAACAACTGCAGCATTTCGCAGTCGGTGAGTTGTCCTTCGAACACCTTCCCGAGTGGATGTATTTGCACCGACCCGATGCGTCCCTCGAGCGTTCTCGTCGGAGCGATCGTTGTCGATTTGCCTTTCAGCATCACGGTGATCAGCCAGTGGTCCATCGGGTCGCGGCGCACATGGCCGGCCAGGCTGGCGAAACCCAGGCCGTGCGTCCTGACACGGGAGATGACCAGATTGTCGAGATCCCAGAGCACCTGCTCACCGGCGAAATCGACCGAGAAATCATCGGGCTCCGTCAGATCGACCATCGGCGCATAGCTGGCGCGCCAGGCCAGAAACTGCTCTTCGGGCGGGAGACTGAGCGTCGAGAATTCGAAGGTGGGTATCCGCTTTTTTTCCGGTCGCGCCGAGGGTGGCTGAACCGCGATGCGATCAGATGTCCTGGTCGGGAAGGGGCCGCGAACAGCCAACTCTGCTTTGGAAGAAGAGCTACCAGTAGAATGCAGTTCAAGCGGCAACATCTTTTTTCTCGCAAAAAGAGCCGCCTCCCGCCTCATTGAACTTTATACGAGAAATGGATATTCCTCAATATCTTCCACGGCCCGGCCAAGATTTTCCAGATATGCCTGCGTCTCTTGTCGCGGCCCATTCAAGGTTTGGCCGTTCTGGGGTTTAAACCGACAGAGCGGCGGCCGCTGATAGGCCAGAGCGCATATCAGCCGGCGATATCAGCGGCAGCGTCCTGGACGCACTGGGCGGAACCCGCTCGCGCGTGCGAGGCAGCTGTTGTCGAACGTCCGCCTGACATTGGCTCGTACTGCGCAGACCGGCGCGAATTCGCGTGTACAGGCGGCCGGCCGGTTCCAGACCGGCCCAGCGCTTGTGCGGCACGGCCCTCTGCGGACGACCTGGAAACCCTTCGACTGGGCCAGGCAGGCATTGGTGAAGGTCCGCAACTGGTTACCGCGCCGCGCGCAAACCGGTGCATTCTCGAAGGTACACGCCGTGGTGCGTCCTGGAACCGGACGGTGGTCGGGGGCGACGGTGCAGGCGGACGCCGCGCCGAGGATGAAAACGAAAGCGAGCAACTGACCAGCACCGGTTGACATCGTATGTCCTCCCTTCCTGTGAAGCTACTGCCGTCCCCTCATGAGGACCCTGATAAAGCCGGCCAGCAGGATCAGGACCAGGCCACCCAACAGTCCTGCTATTGCGGCTCCGATCACCATGGTCGGCGTGAGGCCATCTGCGAGATGACCGATAAAGCGCCCGACGCCCGGAATGCGCGGGGAAGGCCATACAAAGAGCAGGCCTCCGATGCCGCCGATCAGGCCATCGGCCATCCGGCCCCAGCTGAAACTGTGAACCTGGCGGCCAAGCGCAATTCCTACGGCAGCGCCAAAAAGGAATTGGATGGCCAGCACTATTGCGCCGGAGAACTCAAGCATCGTCACCGGGCCTGCAGGTTTTCTCCGGGGTCCTCACGAGGCTGCCGGCGCCTCCGCTTGGGCGGACGCCCGGCCGAGTGCATCGCGCAGAACCTGTTCCTTGCTCTCATCGAGCGACGTCCGGAGTACCGTGCCGCCATATCCTTCGATTTCCTTCAGGACCTTGTCCGCCGTCATATCCTGAACAAGCAGGAACAGGGCGCCTTTGCCCGGCTCCAGGTTTGCCGAAAGCTCCTTCATGAAGGTGTCGTTGATGCCGACATCGGTCAGTGCTCCGGCGATCGCGCCGGAAGCTGCGCCCAGCGCAACCCCGATCAGCGGATTGAGGAACAAAAGACCGATGAGCAGTCCCCAGAAGCTGCCCTGGGCCGCGCCGGAAGCGGTGGTGTTGACGATCTGGTTCAGCTTCACCTTTCCGGCCTCGGTTCTGGTTGCGATCACGGCATCGCCGAGGCTGATGAGGTATTCTCTCTGCAGGCCGAAAAGCTTGTTGCGCACTTCTTCGGCCTTCGCTTCGGTCGGATATACAATGACAATGAGGTTGGACATGAGTACCACCTGTGTTGGAACATGATGGAAAGCAACGTGCCCAGTTGCCCGAAATACAGTCTATCTTCCGATATGCCGGAAGAAATTAGCTGAGAATCCCGATACTGCGCTCTGCGTCTCTTTTTGGACGCCGGCATCAGCTCGCCGCCGATGGCAATTAGTCTTGCGATGGAAATATCTTGAACGGTCGCAATCGCAGCCGGCTTCGATGCTTCTCGGCAGCGAGCGCACCCGAAGGGTGCATACCCTTGAAATATGCCTTCTGCCACTTGTCCTTGGCGGCTTTCGAACCGGCATTCCCCAGATCGGCATTGAAGACACTGCGGCTCTCCGACCATTTCCTGAATTCTTGCTCGAGGTCAGGCTCATCGGAAAGTCGGCGGATGTCCGGCATCAGGCTTTCAAGGCTGCCCCGCTGCAGGGGAAATATGTGGCAGAACGGTTCGTCTATCTCGAAATGCACCCTGTGGTTCGGCCGGGTGAATTTCCAGTTCATGGTGAAAGTATAGGGCGACCAGTCGGTTTCCACGATCCCGGACAGAGGTGCGATCGCGTCCTTCGGCCGGTTCAGCGGCCCCGTCACGAAGAGTTCGATACCCGGCTCGGTCCGGAAAAGACACGGGACATGGAAGGTCAGCGTCCCGCTGCCGAAATGGCTGATTGCCTGAAGTGCCCCTCCGGACGCGCTCGATTTGATGCGAACCGCATCAAGGCTCGGGCGGCCGTCCCAAATCGCGGAAAACGCGGTCGTGCATAAGATTTCCCAGCCATGGGCATTGGCTATGTTCAATGGCAGACAGCGATAAGCAAACCGCTGATCGGTATCGTCCATCCATTCCCGCTCGACCGGTGCTGGCCGGATGCGCAGTTCATGTCCGTCGACGACATAGGCGGTAAGTCCCTTCATCGGGCCGGGTCACCATCTGATGCGCAAACCGATATTGCCGCCGAGGCCTTCATTGTCATTGCCGTCCAGACCCGTCGTGTAATGCAGTGCTCCATACGCGCTGACGCTTTCGGTGAGTTGCGCCGAAAGGCCGCCGCCAAGCTCCAGCGACGTGCCGTCCAACTCGGTTCCCAGCGTCCTGTCATTGAACTCCACCGTGTAATCGGAAGAAAAATTATGCCACAGATTGATGTCGATGAACGGCTGTGCCGGCCTGCCATTCAGCGTCGTGCTGCCTTCCAGTCGGGCGCCAAGACGGCCCGTTAACGTATCGGACGCCTCGTAATCGATGCTGGAATACGGATCCCGGGTATCGTCCAGGTCAATGCGCTGCCATATGAGCTGGGCCTGTGGTTCGAGCGTCCATCCATTCCCGAGGGCGAAGGGATAGCCGCCTTCAAGGGAGGCCAGTAAGGCGTTGCCGGAGATCTCCGTTCCGACCCCCAGCTCCGATGTTGCATCGCCATCGAGCCAGCTTAACATGCCCACGGTTTCCAGATACCAGCCGGTGGAACCTATGTGGGTCCAGTAAACGCCTAATCCATCGGAATTGATCTCCAGTTCGCCGGACCTGCTCTCCAGCCGCGCAAGCGTATTGCCGATCACATCGCCGCGGGCTTCCGTATGCGTGTAGAAAATGCCGATCCGGTCCTGGTTGCCGTCGTCATGATCGCGCCCGAACAGGTCCAGACCCGTTTGCAGGCTCCATATGTGGCCGTCGAACTTCGGATCCAGCTGGAAGTCCGTGCCGCTGATGCTGGTGGTCCACTCCTGGTCCGACGACTGGCCGAAGAGCCGGCCCCAGGCTCCGGGAACGGTCCCATAGCTGTTCAGCAGAGACTGGTCGCCCTGCCGGGAATGGAACTTGTCGATCGCGGCGATGCCCATCCGCTGTGCGACTGCCGGGGCGATCGTGTAACCCGGGATTTCAGGACGGATCAACGGTACCTCCTGCGGCGGCGCCGGGGGTGATGGAGGCGGCGGTGGCGCAGGTGGCGGCGGTCCCGGCGGAGGTGGTTCCGGCGGAAGCGGCGGTGGCGGTGGTGGTGGAGGTGAAGGCGCCGGTGGCTCCGGCGGCGGTTCGGGCGGGGGCAGCACCTCCGGAGGTTCCGTGGGCGGCGGCGGAGGCGGCGCGGGAGGTGGCGGAGGTGGTGCCGGCGGCAACGGAGGTGGTGGGGGTGGTGCGGGAGGTGGCGGCGATGGCGGAGGTTGGGGTGGGAACACCGGGCCTATTGGATCAAGCACTTGCGAGCGCAGGTACCAGTCATTGTCTCCGGTGTCGGCGCCAATGCCTCCGTAGAACAATTGATATTCATAGATACCGGCGGCCGCACGCCTGGCCAATGCAAAGGAGCCGCTATCGGTCGTGGCGCCGCTGGCCAGGTCGTCGTCCACGACCCTGATCCCGTTGCCCGTCGTCTGGTCACCAGGGCCATTTACGTTGGTGACGTTGATCAGAGTGATACCTGCGGCACGCGCGCCGGCTCCCTGGATCACCAACTGGTCGGAAGATGAATTATCGGCACCCAGATATGTCTGGAGATTGAGACTGCCGGACTGGCCGAGATAATTCCCGCGGACGACGAAGCGGTCACTCGTCGACTCGCCGGAGTTGGTCAGGTCGATGACGCCGGCATTGTTGACGCGGACAAGCTGGCCGGAGGTGAACGGGGCAACCGTATGTGTACCGTTGCCGGCGGCAACCATGCTGGTCGCGTCGATCGTGAGCGTGCCGGTTCCCGTTCCGGAATCGCCCATGGTCAGGGTGCTGAAATTGGAGAAGATCATCTGGGAGCCGCGGGTAAGGTCGATGAACTCCCAGTTGACGAAGCGGCCGACATCGCTGGCGGTGGTGTTCTGCCAGGTCATGGTATCCGTGCCGGTCCCGCCGTCGATCCGTTCTCCGGCGGGCAGATGCGACTGATCAAGATCGTAGAAGATGGCACGGTCGTCGTCGGCACCCATGCTGACACCGGCAATGATGGTGCCGCCGGCCCAGTGCAGGGTGTCCGCGCCGGCCCCAGCCTGGAAATCCGACGACAGGGTTCCGCCCAGAATGGCGGCCCAGTCTTTGCCGTCGCCGAGGTTGATCGGGCTGGTGATCTGGCCGGCGTTCATATAGAGCGTGTCCCGGCCTGCGCCCATGTCAATATTGCCGCGGACGGTTGCGCCGAGATTGGTGTATCTGTCGTCGCCCGCGCCCAGCGAGACGGTGCCGTTGACCTGCCCCTCGTTATAGACGCTGTCGGACGACGTTCCACTGGAAATGATGCCGTTGATGACGCCCGTTGGCCGGTTCTCGACCCTGTTCACGCCATTGACGGTGAACTGGATGCTGCTGTTGAACGTCCCCGAATTGTCGATCCTGTTGCTCGGTGCGTTGAGCGTGACCTGATTGAACACCGCGCCGGCTCGGTTGATGATGCTGTTCGCGCCGGTGGCGGTGAGGTTCAGGCTGGTGTTGAACACACCGCTGTTGTCGATGGCGTTGTTCTGTCCCGTCATCGTCACATCGGTGACCGAATGTCCCGGATTGACGATCAGGCCATTTGTCCCGCTGTTGTTTGCGATGATCGCGGTTGCTCCAAAGCTTCCATTCTGGACAAAGGTGAAGTTGATGCCGCCGTTCACGGTGATATTGCCGTTGATGTTGCCGTTGTTGGTAACAAACGAATCCGGAATGCCCGTGATCGATATGCCGCCGTTCAGTTGATCGAACACATCCACGGTCACCGCCGGCTCGGCTGGCGGAGGGATGACAAGCGCGCCCGAATTGTCAGTGCAGGTCACCGTAGCGCCACTGGCGACGCAATCCGCCCATGCGGAGGTTTTTCCCAGGCAAAGAAGCGCGATCGATGCAACGGATTGAAGAAGCAAATGGCGCAGGGTCCGGCGGCTTCGGTGCCCTCCCGGACCGACATGCAGCACGTTGGGAAAATGGACCGGCGGAACAGGAGATGCGATGACATACCGACGATTGCGGCCAGGGGTGCCGAGAGGCCGACATCCCGACGAACCCGCGGTCGTCTCGCGAGACCCACAACGTGCCTGACACCGCATCACGAGTCCTCCCATGTGCGAAGCCACCCCACAGATTCAAATATTGGGGCAGTTATTTGTAAGTTGTCAATCTCGTGGATACTCTACGTAAGGTTTTAAACCCGGCAGTGTTTCTTGTGCAACACTGCTTCTTCTGCCAGAACAGAGCGCATTCGTGCCGGCAGATGTCGACACGGCAAATACGGGTGGAAGAGATCCCGGTTGTCGTCGTCTGAATGTCTGCCGAGCGACCTGACAACGCCGATCTCATGAGTTCGTCCCGACCGTATCAATCCTGTCCGGCAGGCGATCTAAATGTCTGGCGCCTTCAGCGCGCGCCGCGGCGGCGCCATGCTCCCGGCGTGGCGTTAACCGCTTTGAGAAATGCGCGGGTAAAATGGCTTTGGTCGGCAAAACCGCACTGAATTGCAATTTGATCAACAGGCAGGGCGGAATTCAGCAACAGATCCTTCGCACGATTGATACGCTGAACGTGCAACCACCGCAGGGGCGACATTCCTGTCGTTGTTTTGAAGGCTCGTGCAAAATGGCTGCGCGAAAGACCACATCCCTTTGCAAGCTCGTCGAGCCCGATTTTTCCATCGATACTGGCGAGCAGCATCTCCTTGGTACGCCGCTCCTGCCACGGCGCAAGCCCGCCCCTTGCAGGCGGCATTGTGATTTCTCGTTCACCGTAACGTGTTACCAGATGCGCGAGAAGCGCGAGCGCGACATAGTCCACGAACAGCTGATTGGCGGCTTCCGGCCGCTGGAACGCAGGCAGCAGGCAGTTGCCAAGATTTTCAATCATCGGATCATCCAGTGCAGTTCCCTGAACTGCCCGAAGAAACGCGACTTTCGGCAGCCCGTGCTCCTCGAGGAAGCGGTCGATTGCGCTACGGGAAACGTGGAATGAGATGCAGCTGATCGCCGTATGTATAGTTTTGGTATGCTTCCGGTTGAGATCGGCAAGCAACGATTGTCCGTGAATCATGCGCGGCATGACCACGCTTCGGCCATCGATCCTGCGAGGATTTTTGGGAACATTGGTCCGCCGTAGGCACATGAGGTAGCCGTCCTCACGTTCGAACCGCGCCGGATTTCCGGATCTGGATATCTTCCAGGTCAGCGATATCTCCGCCGACTGCGATGCGCTGACCCTGATCTGGGGCGGCGCATCGATTTCGTTGAACTTTCTCGCGTGACCATCAGCAGTCTCCGTCATCCCTCTCTCCTCTGGTCGCCGGAGCGTTGCGATACCCGAACCTATGATATTCAGTTGGATTTGAGTTTGTCATCAAATCCGTTGGTGTATCCAGGCGCATGAATTGAGGTAGATAAGCTGAATGTAAGAAAGGCCTGATCCTGGAGCCGGCGATCAATTCCGCGGCGTGCGGGCAATGTTATCAGGCTGACAATTTCCGGACCGAACAGCCCGACATTGCGGTTGCCGACATTCGGTCCGGAACGTAATCGCGGTTTTTTAGACGGTCAGAATATCTTCGATTGTGATAGGCAGCGTCCGCATGCGTTTGCCCGTCGCGTGGAAAACGGCATTGGCGATCGCTGGAGCAGTACCCACCAGTGCAATCTCGCCAAGCCCCTTTACACCAAGCGGGTTCACGTGCGGATCGACCTCGTCGACGAAGTGCGCCTCAAGCTCCGGAATATCCAAACTGACAGGCATGAGGTAGTCGGCCATGTCCGCATTGACAGGCCGTCCGTCACGCGGATCGAGGACGGTGCGTTCCATGAGCGCCATGCCCATGCCGCCGATCATGCCGCCGGTACACTGGCTGCGGGCGAGAAGAGGATTGACCACGCGGCCGATCCCGTACGCGCCGACGATGCGGCGCACGGTGATGGTGCCCACATCGGGATCGATGGCAACCTCGGCGAACACCGCGCCGAAGGAGTGCATCGAATATCGTTCCGCCACTTTCGGATCGCGTTGCGCAGATCCAGCTGCCTCGATCGGAACACGCGTTCTGCTTACAATGTCCTGGTACGATAAGCCTGCCGAGGCATCCCCACGGCGCCGGAGACGCCCGTCGCTCCATTCGAGATCGTCCATCCGCGCCCCGGAGAGCGGCGAGCCTGCATCCTGCACTGCGTGACGGGCCGCCTGCGCCTGTGCTGCAAGGCAGGCCGCCCGGATTGCCGATCCCACCGATGCCATCGTCCACGAGCCGCCGTGAGAGGGGGTCTGCGGGTAATCCGACCTGCCGAGCCTGAAGCGGATTTGTTCCAGCGGCAATCCGAGAAATTCTGCCGCAACCTGTGTCATGGAAGTATAGGTTCCAGGCCCCATGTCGCTTGCGGCTGCCTCCACTTCGACCATCCCGCCGGCGAGCAGCCGCACTCGGGCGCTCGCCGGCGCATGGAACGCCGGGTAGGTGGCAGTCGCTGCTCCCATGCCGACGAAAAGGCGCCCGTCGCGCATGGAACCCGGCTCGGGTGTTCTTCGGGCCCAGCCGAAACGTTCGGCGCCAAGCTCGTAGCATTGCATGAGCGAGCGGCTGGAGAAGGGCTTGTTTTCGGCTTCGTCGATCTGCGGTTCGTTGCGGCGCCGTAGCTCGATGGGATCGATCCCGAGCTTGTAGGACAATTCGTCCATGGCGCTCTCGAGCGCAAAGATGCCGCTAGCTTCGCCCGGACCGCGCATATGATTGGGCGTGCTCGTGTCGAGTTCCGCCAGACGGTATTGGGTGCGCACATTGGGACAGGAATAAAGGTAATCGGTGACGGTGGTCAGTGCCTCCGTGAATTGTTCATAGCGGCTGGTTTCTCCCGTTCCTTCATGGGCCACCCCGACAAGCCTGCCCTCAGGCGTCGCGCCGAGCTTGACCCTCTGAAAGGTGCGTGGCCGATGACCGGTCGTGAAGAACATCTGCCTGCGGGTGAGCACGAGCTTGACCGGGCGCCGGATATGGCGTGCCGCAAGTGCTGCCAGCGTGACATGCGGCCAGGTTCTGAGGCTGGTTCCAAAGCCGCCTCCGATGAACGGGCAGATGACCTCGACATTCTCGACAGGCAGGCCGAATATGGCGGCGATCTCAGCCCGCTCGTTGACCAGATACTGGCTCTTGCTCCACAGGGTCAGCCGATCGCCGCTCCAGGAAGCGATCGTCGCGTGCGGCTCCATGGGGTTGTGGTTCTCGCGGGCGATATTGTAGGTCTCGTCGATTACGATCGACGCCCGTGCCATCGCCTCATCGGCATCGCCGCGTGATCTGTCGACCATGGCACCGTCCGGAACAATGCTCTGCGCCACCGTGGGATCGACGAGCGGTTGGCGGGCCCCATATGAAACATGCAGCGCCGCGGCCGCGCGCTCCGCGTGATCGAGCGTGTCCGCGATGACGAGGGCCACGGGTTGACCATAGAAGCGTACATTGTCGTCTTGCAGGACATGGAGGCGTTCGCCCGCTGCCGGATCGATACCGGCCTTGTGGGGGAGATAAGGCAGCCTTTCGGCGTTGCGGTGGGTGATCACCGCGGTGACACCCGGCATCCGCTCGACGGGAGCGCTGTCGATGCCGGTAACCCGGCCCAGGCCAACCGTAGCGCTTACAATAACAGCATAGGCCTGACCGGCCTGATTGAAGTCGGCCGCGTAGCGAGCGTCTCCTGTCACTTTTCGGGGGCCGTCGACGCGGGTTTGCGGTTTGCCGATAAAATGGGCCGTCATGCGACTTCTCCCGCCATCTCGAGCGCACGGACAATGGTGCGCGGCAACAGTTCGACCTTGTAATGGTTATGGCTCAGCGGGCGGGCACCCTCTGTCGCCAGATGTGCGGCCGCTTCGAAGCTTGCGCGGTCCGCAGGCTTGCCGGCGAGAGCCTTCTCGCTGGCCCGTAAACGCCACGGCCTGGTTCCGACACCGCCCACGGCGATCCGCGCTGAGCGGACGAGACCGTCCTCGACATCGAGCGCCACCGCCGCCGAGACGAGGGCGAACTCGTATGACGCACGGTCGCGCACCTTGAGATAGCGCGCGCGCCGGCTGAGGGGCCCGCCGGGCACGCGGATATCCAGGATGAGTTCGCCCGGCAGCAACGTATGTTCGAGATGCGGCGTGTCGCCCGGCAGGCGGAAGAGATCCTCCACGGCAAAGCTGCGCTCGCCGTCAGGCCCGCGGACGCGCATCGTCGCCCCCAGGGCGACAAGGGCCACCGCGACGTCCGAAGGATGCGTCGCAACGCAATGGTCACTCGTGCCAAGGATTGCGTTGCCGGCATTGAGACCATCGATCGCCGCGCAGCCAGAGCCCGGGTCGCGCTTGTTGCAGGCGGCGTCGAGCATCCTGAAATAGGGACAGCGGCAGCGCTGCAGCAGATTGCCGCCCATGGAGGCCATGTTCCGCAGTTGCGGCGAAGCTCCCTCGATCAGGCTTTCCGCGATCACCGGCTGGAGGCGCTGTACGTCCGGATGGGCGGCGACGTCGGACATCCGGGCGAGCGCACCGATAACGAGATCCTCGCCCTCCGCCCGGATGCCGTTCAAGGGAAGCGCATTGATGTCCACGAGCCGGTCAGGACGCTCGACCTCCTCGCGCATGAGATCGACGAGCGTGGTGCCGCCGGCGATGTAGCGCGCTCCGGCGGCCGCAGCCGCTATCGCATCGTGCGTGCTGCCTGCTTTTTCCAACACAAAAGGAAACATGGGCTAGCTCCTCCCGGCCGCATCGGCGACGGCTGCGACGATACCCGGATAGGCGCCGCACCGGCAGATATTGCCGCTCATCCAAAAGCGGATGTCCTCCGGCGAACTTGCATGGCCTTCGGCAATGCAGCCCAATCCGGACATGATCTGGCCAGGCGTGCAGAACCCGCACTGCAGGCCCTCATGCTCGATGAATGCCTCCTGGAGCGGATGGAGCGCGCCATTCTTTTCCAGCCCTTCGATCGTCTCGATCTCGGCGCCGTCATACATGGAGGCCAGGGTCAAACACGAAACGATGCGCCTGCCATTGACGAGAACGGTGCAGGCTCCGCAGGCGCCCTGATTGCAGCCCTTCTTGGTGCCGGTGAGGTCGAGCATTTCACGCAGCACGTCCAGCAATGATTGCCGGGGATCGATTTCCAGTTCCCCTGATACGCCGTTCACGATGAGGCGGACCGGCTCGACGGCCGTAATGTCCGTTCTGGCTGAGGGGAGTGACTGCGCCTCCGCGTCGGGCAACGCTGCGAGTGACGCCACGCCGCCGGCCAGTTGAAGAACCGTGCGACGGGATAATGGTGCCGGGGTAGGGGGCGAGTGTTCATCTTTGCCTGCCTCACCCGGTATTGTCCGGTGTTGGTTGGTCATCTTGGCCTCCTGACTGGCCACGCATGGCACTCGGCCGATCGGCCAGGGCATCCGCAGCTTCCGCCCTAAACGCTACTTGTCTATTGCTCGCGGACCAGTGCACGGAGTGCTGTTTTTTGTACGCCAGTGCTGTCTTGCGAAAGACGCGCCTCCGGCTCGCCCAGCGCAACCAGAATTGCTCGAGCCCTGGAAGAGACTACGCAGGGATATTGTTCGGACTAAAAGCGCTGAACCCGCCGCCACGCGGCAGGCGTGGCACCCACAGCCCTGGAAAAGGCGCGGGTGAAATGGCTTTGGTCAACGAACCCGCATTGCCGCGCGATCACCTCGATCGGCATGGAGGGGTTCAAGAGCAGTTCTTTTGCTCGCTCGATCCGCTGGGTCAACAACCATTGGAGAGGCGGCATGCCTACCGTGGTCTTGAATTCCCGCGCGAAATGGCTGCGTGACAGACCGCAAGCGCGCGCCAGTTCATCGAGGCCGATCTTCCCATCCAGATTGGCCAGCAGCATCTCTTTCGCACGACGTTCCTGCCATTGCGCCAGCCCGCCACGGGTCGGGCGCACGACAGCGGGCCGCTCGGCGTAAAAGGCGGTAAGATGGGCCATGAGCGCCAGAGCGACATGATCGGCAAAAAGCTGGCTTGCCATATCCGGCCGTTCGAAGGCGGGTACCAGGCACTCGCCCAGATTTCTGATGACGTCATCGCTGAAGGCGACGCCGTTGGCGGTCCGAAGGGAACCCATGGACCGCAAATCGTGCTCTTCATGGAACCGCTGAAGTGCCTCACGCGCGATAAACATGGAGACGCAGTCGATGGTACCCTGGGTCAGGGAGGCATGCTCCTCATTGAGGTCGAGAAAAAGAAACTGCCCGGCATCGAGCGGCATTGACGGCGCCGGTTTGCCGTTGACCCAATATGGAAATTCGGCCAGGTGGCGTCGCTGCAGGCACAGCAGATAGCCGTCGCGCTGTTCCATCTTGACGGGAACGTCGGTGCCGAATTCGTTCCAGCGCAGACGACTGCCGGTGATTTCCGCCAGTTGCAGGAAACGGGTGGTAAGCGTGCGGGGCTGTTCCAGGCCTACAAACCTGCCCAGGCTCTGTGCAATCTCCTTCGCCATCGCCGCCCCTGAGGTGGAAAGACCACCCCGAAAATAACATTTCGCGATGGGCAACTCAAAACGAATTCGAATGACAAGAGGAGGGAAGTCTCGGAGGCTCCTTGTCGCAAATCCTGTCGGCTCAGTGGCCGTCGCCGGTTCCCGTGGGCGATATAAGGATGCTGCCCCCCACGGTTCCCAGTCGGGAAGGGAGGGCAAGGTTCGTTAAGAGGTCCGCTTGCCGGAGTTCAACTTGCCTTGGGCGGCGAAGGCTTGTCGGGCTCGCTGGATCTCGTCATAGTTTGTCTGTGCCCATATCCATACGCCGCAGAAGGCTTTGCTCAGGCTGTCGCCCAGTGGCGTCAGCGTATAATCGACATGCGGCGGTATGACCGGGTGCACGGTGCGGCGGACGAGGCCATCCTCCTCCATCTGTCTTACGGTTTGCGTCAGCATTTTCTGGCTGATGCCCTCGACCTTCTTGCGAAGCTGCGTGTATCGCAGTGTGCCATTCTCCTGCAGTGCCTCCAGGATCAGCATGGTCCATTTATCGGCTACCTTGCCGATGATGTCTTCGACAAGAGCTTCGATGGCCGGGTCGATCCGCTCGGGGATCGGTTCGTGCCGCCGCACCTCGATTTCGGGGTCCGCTTCCGCCCTGCGCATCATACACTCTCCTTTTGGTGCGTATAAATCTTTTCGGTGCCTACTTCAAAATGGAGAGTATGGGGTTTAGCTTGCCAAAACACAACGGCAGAAAGGTTATTCCCATGCAGATGTCAGGTAACACCATCCTCATTACCGGGGGCGGATCAGGTATCGGCGAGGCCCTCGCTCACCGCTTTCACGATCTCGGCAATACGGTCATCATCGCCGGACGGCGGATGGAAGCTCTGGAAAAGGCGATCGGTCAGCGGCCGCGCATGCATGCCCTGACTCTGGACATCGAAAGTGCTGAGGGGGTCGCGTCTTTCGCCAAGCGGCTCATCACCGAATTTCCGGCCGTAAACGTCCTCGTCAACAATGCCGGCATCATGCGGTTCGAGGCGCTTGATCGGTTCCGGGACCTGAGCGACGCGGAGGCGACTGTCACGACCAACCTGCTTGGCCCCATCCGCCTGACCAACGCTCTGGTCGAACATCTGGCCGGGCAATCCAACGCCGCGATCATCAACGTCAGTTCGGGGCTGGCCTTCGTCCCGCTTGTCGCCGCGCCAACCTATTCGGCCACCAAGGCCGCCATCCACAGCTACACGGTCACCATGCGCGAGGCGCTGGAAGGCAAGGTCGAAGTCATTGAACTGGTGCCGCCAGCCGTGCAGACGGATCTCACACCCGGCCAGGCGACGAGGCCAGGATATCTGCCGCTCGAAGAATTCATCGATGAGGTCATGTCGTTGTTCCAGGAGCGACCGACGCCGAGGGAAATCCTCGTCGAGCGTGTCGGCTTCCAGCGCAATGCCGAGGCTGAACACCGCTTCGATGCAAGCGTAAAGACGCTCAATGAGGCAGCCCGCAAGGCGCGCGAGGCCGTTTAGGCAAACGGTACAGGCGAGATGCGTAAGCGGCCCGATCTCCCGCAACAATATGATCAAGGCCCTGCCGGCGCGGGGCAGCTTCGATTTACGGTGATCGAGACGAACGTCGAATCCAAACCTTGAAGGCAGGCGGCATATTGCCGTTCATCCTCAAAAGAGTGCTGAATTTGTCGGAGAGCGCACGATCTGCCATGGCGATCAAACGGGGGTAGGTAGCCCTTCAAGCGAAGGCTGGCGATGCGCTCAATTGCATCAGCAGCCGGTCCATCATGCGGTCGCAACCGCCAAGCTGCTCGATGGTGATGTATTCGTCGGCCTTGTGGCCTTGGCCTTCCATGTCGCCCGGCCCGCAGACAACGGTGGGGATGCCGAGCTGCGCGAAATAGCCGGCCTCCGTGCCGTAGGTGACCTTGATCGTCTGATGGGAGCCGCTCAGCGCGGCCACGCGACGGACCGCTTCATGTTCGGGTCCGATTTCGAGGCCGGGATAGGAATTGGTGACTTCGATTTTGATCTCTGCGTTGCCCCGCGCGCGGAAGGGGGGCAGAATCCGGCCCGTCTCCTGCCGCAGCCGCGATAGAAAATCCCCCGGGGTATCGTCGGGCAGGTGGCGCAGCTCGAACTCGATCCGCGCATAGTCAGGCACGATGTTCAATGCGGTTCCGCCCTGCATCCGCCCCGCATGGACGGTCGAATAGGGCACATCATATCCGGTATCCTGCGCAGCCGAGACCGCATAGTCGTCCTGTATCCGGCGCAGGGCTGCGATGAAGTCGGCGGCGATATGCAGCGCATTGACATAGCGCGGCGCAAGGGAGGAGTGGCCGGCGTTCCCGTGGCATGTCGCCACGAATGCAGCCTTGCCCTTGTGTCCGGTGGCTGGCCGCATTCCCGTCGGTTCGCCCACGATGCAAATCTCCGGCTGCCAGCCCAGCGCCCTGTATCCCGGCAGCATCTCCCGGATGCCCGCGCAGCCGACCTCTTCATCGTAGGAGATCGCAAGCATCAGCGGTCGCCCAGGGGGCTGTTTCGCCGCCCGCGCGGCGAGCGACAGCATCGACGCGAGATAGCCCTTCATGTCCGTCGTGCCCCGGCCGTAGAGCCTGCCGCCTTCGCGCGTCAACTGGAACGGCGCGCGGGTCCAGTGCTGGCCTTCCACCGGCACGACATCGCTATGCGCCGACAAAAGGACTCCGCCCGGCCCGGCGGGGCCCAGCCGCGCCAGCAGCCCCGCCTTTCGCCCGGAAGGGTCAGGCAGACGATGCGTCTGGAAGCCGGCCCCGATCAGATGCGCATCGGCAAAATCGATCAGGTCCAGATTGCTTTCGGCGCTGACCGTGGGGAAGGCAACCAGCCGCTCCAACAGTTCGAGCGTGGCTGCATAGGGCGCGGTCGTATCAGTCATGAAGGCATAGCTCCGGGGAGGGCGCATGCTCGACGGCGAGTTCGGTAATTTCCCGCCGGAAGGGCAGAGCATCCCCGCGCGGTTCACCATCCAACTCGCGGGCGTAGCGATGGCCGGCATAGGTCGCCCAGGCGATCGGCCCGGCAGCTTCGGCATCGCCGAAGACCTTGACCGACCTGATGCCGGCATCGGCCCATTCATCCTGCCGCACCACCAAATCCCGATATAGCTGATCATTGCCGCTGCGCGAGGCGACCATCACCACCGCATCCGCCGGATACTGGCAGGTCCTGCCGGTATAGACGCAGTTGCTGACGACATGGTCCACCGCGATTTCGGTAACGCCGCGGTTCAGGACGATGTTCACGCCCAGCGCGTCGAGCCGGGCATGGATCGTTCCCTGTTCCAGCGTGTTCCTTGTCCAGTCCGAGACATAGGCGGAGGGCGTGATCAAAGTGACCTTGGCGCCCTTCTGCACCAGCAATTCGGCGAGGACACCACCCATGTAATAATGGTCGTCGTCGAATATCACGACATTGCCACCGGGGATGTTGCCGTCCATCAGATCGTCGGGCGTGTAGACGGCTGCACCCTCCGCGGTTGTCATCGGCACGACGTGCTGGCGCGCGACGCCGTCGCGGCGCCAGGTCGCGCCGGTGGCGATGGCGATGTTCTGGAAGCCGAAGGCCATCACCTCGTCGGCCGTCAGGCGGCTGTCGAGATAGATCTCGACATTCGGCCGCTGGCGCAGCTGATATTCGCGATAGTCCTTGACGCGGCCCCAGGCGCTCAGTCCGGGCAGCCTGCTCTCGCGCGCGACGCGCCCGCCGATTTCCGTGCGCGCCTCGGCGATGGCGACGTCATAGCCGCGCCTGCACAGAGCCCAGGCCGCCTCCAGTCCGGCGGGCCCGGATCCCACCACCAGCACGGTGTCGCTGTCGCCCTTTGCGTTCATGCGCTCCGGGTGCCAGCCCTGCCGCCATTCCTCCATGAAGGTCGGGTTCTGGGTGCAGCGGCTGATCGACATGGTCATGTCACCGGTGATGCAGATATTGCAGCCGATGCATTCGCGGATGTCCTCGATCCGTCCTTCCTCGACCTTTTTCGGCAGGAACGGATCGGCGATCGACGGTCGCGCGCAGCCGATGAAATCCAGCGTGCCCGACTTGATCATTCTGACCATCACGTCGGGCGAGGTGAAGCGGCCGACGCCGACCATCGGCCTGTCCGACAGCTCGCGAATGCCGCGAACCAACAGCTCCTGCGCGGCTTCCTCCTTGAAGCGCGAGGGGCCGGAGCAGTCCTCCCATGTGCCGTGGGCCAGGTCCCACAGATCGGGCAGGTTGCGGTTCATCTCGATGAAATCGCGCAGTTCCGCATTGGAGAAGCCGAGTTCACCGATGGTCTCATCCAGGCTGACGCGCAGGGTGATGCCCATCGTGTCGCCTACCGCGTCGCGGATATCGGCAATCACTTCGTTGACGAAGCGGGCGCGGTTTTCCAGGCTGCCGCCATATTCGTCGATCCGCTGATTGGTCGCACGGCTGAGGAAGTGCTGGAATATGCCGAACCCGTGCGCGCCATAAAGGCAGATAAGGTCGAAGCCGGCGAGCTTCGAGCGCTTGGCGGCGGTGACGAACCAGCGGCGGAGATCACGTATTTCCGACAAGGACAGTGCCCGCGCCTGCACCGGATCATTGGTGAAGGTGCGGATGGGCAGGGCCGATGGCGCCAGCGGCACCTCTTTCGTATAAAGGTTCGGGCCGTTGATCCCGGAATAGGCGAGCTGGATTCCGGCCAGCGCGCCATGCGTCTTCATCTTCTCCGACATCCGGCGCAATTGCGGGATATCCTTGTCCTCCCACAAACGCAGCTCGATGAACGGCGTGATCTCCGACGTATGGTGCATTTCGCACTGCTCGGTGAAGATGACACCCCAGCCGCCCTCGGCCTTGATGCCGCGCATCTCGGCGGCAGCCGAGGGATCGCGATATCCGCCGCCATTGCAGTGCGGCACCTGGTAGAAACGGTTCTTGGCCGTCACCGGGCCGATCTTCATCGGTTCGAAGAGTATGTCGTATCGAGGATCGCGCAATCCTACCTCCCATTCTGTTTCGCGCCAGCATAGGAAGCGGGAGGCCGAAGAAAAGTCAGGAATGCGAAAGCTCTGCTTCGGCGCAGCCTAATTCCGGCGCGAAGCACGGCCGCCTTTTCATTTGACGGCCCGTTCCATGCCGAACACACCCTGTTCAAGGACGAACCGGCGGCAATGGTCGAGGAATGCCTGCACCGTCTGGGTACGGTGTTCGGCATTGGGCATGGCCACGCCCATGGTGAGCGGCTTCAGATCGCTCTCAAGCGGCACGAAAACCAGCGGCTTGCCGTCAGGGGACATCGTATTGAGGGGCCGCATGTTGGCGATGCCATAGCCGAACCCGTTCGCCACCATCGAGCGCATGAGGGCTATGTCTGCCGTGCGCTCGGCGATATTCGGCCGCAAGCCCTTGTGCTGAAACGCCGAGAGGAAATATTCGCGGCTGAAGGGAAGGTCGAGCAGAACCATTGGTTCCTCGACGAGCTCTTCGGGCGTAATGCCCTTCCGCATGGCGAGACGATGCCCGGCCGGCAGCATGACATAGGCGGGCAACTGCATCAGCGGCTCGAACGTCAGGTCCTGCGACAGTTCGAGATCATATGTCAGCGCGACATCGATCTCACCACGCTGCAGCATCTCGAGCAATTGTCCTTGATGGCGCTCGAACTGCCTGACACGCACCTCGGGAAAGGCATCCTCGAATTTTCTGCGAAGCGCGGGAAGCACGATTTGCGCAAATGTCAGCAGACAGCCCACCGCCAGCGGCCCCCGGACTTTTTCGGAGATATCGGCGGCCACGTCATGAAGCGCGTCGGCGTCGCCGAGCAGACGCTGGGCCTGCTTGAGGAAGACGCGCCCGCCCGCGGTGAGCGACAGGCCGTGGGAATGCTTGCGGACGAACAACTGGATGCCGAACTCTTCCTCGAGCTGGGCAATCGATGCGGAGATCGACGGCGGCGACACATTCACCTGCTCCGCAGCCTTGGCTATCGAGCCAGCCTCGCCTACGGCAACGAAATATTCCAGTTGTCTAAGCGTGAAGCGGAGCGGCATGGATGGCTATATCGCCGGTTTCAGCTTTGTAATCAAGCGCTCGGCATCCCTTCAATATTTGATCCAAGTGGTCTTGAGCGTGGTGTATTTGTCGAGCGAATGAAGCGACAGATCCCGTCCGAAGCCGGATTGCTTGACGCCGCCGAACGGCGTCATCGGGCTCAATGCGTCGACCGTATTGACGGAAACCGTGCCCACGCGCAGACGGTCGGCGATACGATGCGCGCGCGACAGGCTGTCCGTCCATAGCGATGCCGCGAGGCCATAGACGCTGTCATTGGCGATCCGGACGGCCTCCTCCTCGTCATCGAAAGGAATGACAGAGAGGACGGGACCGAATATCTCCTCACGTGCCAGCGTGTCATTCGGCGGCACATTGTCGAAGATGGTGGGTTGCACGTAGCTGCCCCTTCCGTTGACCGTCACCTGTTCGCCGCCGGCGACCAGGCGCGCGCTCCGCTTGCCCGCCTCGATGAAACGCATGACATTCGCCGTGTGGCGGGCATCGACCATTGCTCCCATCTTCGAATCCGGGTCGAGTGGGTCGCCGGGCTGCATCGCCTCCGCCCGCTTCACCAGCTTTTCAAGCAGCGTGTCCTTGATGCTGCGCTCCACGAGAAGCCGTGAATTGGCGGAGCATATTTCTCCCTGGTTGAAGAAGATGCCAAAGGCGGCCATGTCTGCCGCCGCATCCAGATCGGTGCAGTCGGCAAATACCAGATTGGGACTCTTGCCGCCGGTCTCCAGCCACACCTGTTTCATGTTCGACTGGCCGGAATATTGCAGAAACATCTTGCCGACCGCTGTCGAGCCGGTGAAGGCGAGGCAGTCGACATCCATATGGCGTCCCAGCGCCTGACCGGCGGTCTCGCCGAGGCCTGGAACCACATTGAGAACGCCTGCGGGCAATCCCGCTTCCATGGCAAGTTCGGCGAGCCTCAGTGCGGAAAAGGGCGACTGTTCCGCCGGCTTGAGAACCACCGAATTGCCGGCCGCAAGTGCGGGAGCGCACTTCCATGTCGCCATGTCGAGGGGGAAATTCCACGGCACCACCGCGCCAACGACGCCGAGCGGCTCGCGTCGCACCAGCGCCAGGTTGCCTTCGCCCACCGGGGCGATTTCGTCATAGATCTTGTCGATGGCTTCGGCATACCACTGGAAGATCGCCGCCGAACCCGGCACATCGACGGTCGCCGCATCCTTGACCAGCTTGCCCATGTCGAGCGATTCAAGCAGGGCAAGCTCGTTGAGGTTTTCGTGCAGCAGTGCGGCCAGGCGCAGCAGCACCTGCTTGCGATGAGCCGGCGCGGCGCGTGACCATGCCCCCGCCTCGAAGCTCCGCCGGGCAGCCGCCACGGCGAGATTGATCTCTTCTTCTCCGCAGGAGGCGACCTCAGCGAGCGTTTCGCCGGTTGCCGGATTGACGCTGGCAAACGTCCTTCCCGATCTGGATTCGATGAACCGGCCGTCGATAAACGCCTTGTCGCGGAAACGGATCTGCGACGCCTTTTCGATCCAGTCTTTGTGGCTGAGCTCGGTCATTTTGAAACCCTGATTGGTGGCAAGTCTCAATTGAAGGGATTGGCCGCGCTGCTGTCGGCAGCAGCGCGGCGGTCCGACATTGCCTTACATGTCGACCCATTTGCCGTCGCGAACGACGTGAAGGTCTATCTCCACCGCCATATCGATCTGACCGTTCTCGTCGAAGGAGATGTTGCCGAGTATTCCGTCATGATGAATGCCGCGAATGGCTTGACTCAGCGCCTCCTTGTCCTCGATGCCGTGCTCCTTGATGACCGCAAGCAGGATTTGCGCCGCCTCATAGGCATATTTCGCATAGGATCCCGCAGGCTCGGCAAAGCCCTTGGCCTCATAGGCCTTTTCGAATGCTTGCAACTTCGGATTGGACTGCACCGATGGGGTGCCCACGATCGTGCCTTCGGCGGCAGCGCCAGCGATTTCGATGAACTTCGGATCGAAGATACCGGATATGCCGTACATCGGAAGATCGCCCATTCCGAGATCAGCCATCTGGCTGCGCACAAGGGCCGCCTCGGTCACCACCCCGCCGAAATAGATGGCGTCGGGCGCGGCCGCCTTGGCTGTGGTCAGCATGGCACGGAAATCCGTGGTCCCAACCGCTGCGGCGTCGGACGAAACGATCTCACCGCCAGCCGCGGAGAAGAACTCGGTGAACCATTTGGTGTTGGCAGCGCCGTAATCAGAGGTGTCGGAGATGATCGCGATCTTCTTCACCTTGCCTTCCTTGATGATCGCCTCGGCGAGCGGCTTGTTCTCGTTGACGAGGGTGGGCGTGACGCGCGTCACGTTGGGAAGGTTCTGCTCGGTGATCTTGGGGCTGACGGCGCCCCAGATGATGAACGGCATCTGAGCGCGGTTGAAGACCGGCATGGTCGCCAGCGCGACAGGGCTGTTCCAGTGTCCGGTTGCGGCGACGACCGCCGGATCGTTCACCAGCTTCTGGGCTGCGGATACGCCGGCAGTGGGATCGGAAGCATCGTCAAGAACCACCGCTTCGACTTCATAGGGGTAGCCGCCGGCGTTGGCCTGCTCGATGGCGAGCAGGAAGCCGTTGCGCGCACCAAGGCCCTGTTGGGCGTTACCACCGGACAAGGGCCCGATGAAGCCCAGCTTGATCTGCTCGGCCTGGGCATGTGCGACGCCCAATGCAAGCGCCAGCGCAATGCCGGCAAGGAAGGAGGATGCGCTATTGAGCGCTTTCGGCCTGGTTTTCATGTTCCACCTCTAAAGGGATTATCCGCCGCACTGCCCGCGGCCTGCCGGTCGTTATCGCCGGCTGCGGTGAACTCTAACTACCTGTGACTTGGTGGGAAATTCGGAAATTGCTATCCGTGACTTCGGAGATTCATTATGGGCGCTTGTTCGGATCACTGATAATCGTCCCTCCCAATTACAAAAGAGGCGGAACGGATGACGGAACTGTTTGTCCAGCAATCAGTGAACTGGATCACGCTTGGCTGCATTTATGCTTTGCTCGCCATAGGGTTCAGCCTGATCTTCGGGGTCCTCAACGTTATTCATTTCTCTCATGGCGATGTCGCAATGACGGCACCGTTCATCGCGCTGGCGTCAGCGCAGGCGCTTGCCGTGGCGTTGGCGGCTTCTGGGCCGGCCTGGCTGGTGCTGGCGGTTATTGCTGCGGTTCTCATCGTTGGCCTGATCGGTGCCGTGCTCGACAAATTCGTCATTCGCCGTTTCCGCGAGGCGCCGGCCATGATGGCGCTGGTGGCGACGGTGGCGCTCGGCATTGTCATCCGCGAGCTCATCCGTCATCTCTATCCGCAAGGGTCCAATCCGCACGCTTTCCCACGGCTGGTTTCGGGCGTGGCATTCGAAATCGCCGGCGTGCCGGTAGGCTGGTTCGCGCTGCTCGTCGTCGGGCTGACAGCTCTGCTGGTCGCGCTGCTCTTCGTCTTCCTGCGGCTGACCCCGCTTGGCCTGCGCATCCGTGCCGCATCCGAGGATCGCATCGTCGCGCGGATGATGGGAATACGCGATAGCCGTGTGTTCCGGGCGACCTTCTTCATCGCCTCTGCGATCGGCGCGATCGCGGGGTTGCTGTTTGCCAGCTATGCGGGCGTCACGCGTTTCGACTTCGGCGTGATGGCCGGTCTGCTCGGCTTCTCGGCGGCGGTTATCGGCGGGCTGGGCTCCATGCCCGGCGCTATTCTCGGAGGACTGATCATTGCCGGCATCGAGGTGCTGGCCCAGACCTTTGTTCCGGACGGGGCGTCCTACCGGCTGGTCTTCGTCTTCATCCTCGTCATTGTCGTGCTTGTCTTCCGCCCCGCAGGCCTGCTCGGGCGCACCATCATGGAGAAGGTCTAGCAATGGAACGCCCAGCTTCCTCTGCTGCTCCGGGAGCAGCCACGGCCGCCATATTCGCAATCCTGTCACAGTTTTGCGGCGCCGCCTTTCTCTATGCGCTGCTCAAGGCCGATGGCGGCTGGCAGGTGTTAGCGCTCCTGGCCTTGCTCGGCCTCGGCTTCTTCCTGCTTGAGCGTTTTCCCGGGATCAGCGAATTCATCACGGACAGCCTGACGCGCGTTCCGCTGGTTACCGCCGCGACGGCCGCCGTCATCGTCCTGGGCTTTCCGTTCGTGGTGGGCTCCAACACCTATATACTGCATCTCCTGATCGTGGCGCAGCTCTACGCAGTTCTGGCGCTGGCGCTCAACTTCCAGCTCGGCAGCGCCAACATCCCGAACTTTGCCACCGGCGCGTCCTACGGGATCGGCGCCTATGTATCGGCTTTGCTGGCGCTCAATTTCGGCATGAGCTTCTGGCTGACGCTGCCCATCGCCGCTCTGGCGGCGACCTTGTTCGGCTTCATCATCGGCATTCCCTCGATGAGGACGCGCGATACCTATCTGGCGCTCGTCACAATCGCCTTCGGCGTGGTCGTGCAGCAATTGCTCAACAATTTCGACTGGACAGGCGGACCCAATGGTCTGGTCGGCATTCCCGCGCCGAGTCTCTTCGGCCATTCCTTTGCCAGCCCGCTACATGTGTTCGGCTGGAAGCTCCCGAGCCAGGCGAATTTCTATTATCTCGCAGCCGCGCTGGTGGTGGTGGCCATTGTCACGGCACGGCGTCTCCACGGCTCGCGCATCGGCCTTGCCTGGAACGCGCTGCGGGCCGACGAGATCGCCGCCAAGGCGCAAGGGATCAACGTTGCCTGGTACAAGGTGCTGGCCTTTGCGGTCGATGCCTTTCTAGCGGCCTTCGCCGGCACGATCTACGCCTTCTACGTCTCCTACATTTCGCCTGACAATTTCACTTTCCTGGTCTCGGTCACCATCATGACGATGGTCATCGTCGGCGGCATGGACAATATCCCGGGCGTGATCGTCGGAGCATTCCTTCTCACGATTTTGCCCGAAAAGCTGCGCGCGTTTTCCGACTATCGCCTCCTGTTCTTCGGGGTTGTCGTTATCGGTTTCCTCATGATCCGTCCGCAGGGACTGTTCCCGCAGCGTCTTCGTCAATATGGAGTTCATCGGTGAGCGCGCTTCTCAAGGTCGAGAACGTGACCATGCGTTTCGGCGGGCTGGTCGCACTGAATGATGTCAGCTTCTCCATCGAAAAGGGTTCGGTGCTGGCGGTTATAGGGCCGAACGGTGCCGGAAAGTCGACATTGTTCAATGTCGTGACCGGCGTCTACAAGCCGACTACGGGCCGGGTGAGGTTCGACGGCGCCGAGATCACCGGCAAGCCGTCCTATGAGGTGGTGCAGCGAGGGATCGCCCGCACCTTCCAGTCATCGCGCCTGTTTTCCGACCTCAGCGTGCTGGACAACGTCATCATCGGGATGCACACGCGCACGAAGACCGGCGTCCTGGATGCGCTGTTCCGCCCCGGTGCCTCGCGCCGTGAGATGGCGGCCTGTGTGGAGAAAGCGGAAGCGCTGCTGCGGGCCGGATCCGGCGATCTTTACGAGCAGCGCAACCGCCCCGCCGGCACGCTGGCCCAGGCCGACCGGCGCAGGCTGGAAATCGCCCGTGCGCTCGCCTCGCAACCAAAACTGATCCTGCTCGACGAGCCGTCGGTCGGCATGGACGACACCGAAACGGATGCGCTGGTGGCCGATATCAAGCGGCTGCGCTCCGAGCGTCCCGAACTGTCCGTGATCCTGATCGAGCACGACATGCGGGTCGTCGATGCCTTTGCGGAGCATGTGATGTGCATCGACTACGGGAGCCGCATTGCCGAAGGCGATTTTGAGACGGTGCGCACCGATCCCCGCGTACAGGAAGCCTATCTGGGAAAGGCAGCCGCCCATGCTTGATCTGAAGGATGTGGATACCACCTATGGCGCGGTTCCGATGCTGCGCAATGTGACGATGAGTGTCCGCGCGGGTGAACTGGTCTGCCTGCTGGGGCCGAACGGCGCGGGCAAGACAACCACGTTCATGACCGTCTGCGGTGTCGTGCGCGCTCAGCGCGGCCGGGTCGAACTGCTGGGCAAGGACGTCGCGGCGCTTGGCACCGACAACCTCGCGGCGCTCGGCGTCGGCCTCGTCCCCGAAGGGCGGCGGCTGTTTCCGAGCCTGACGGTTCTCGAGAACCTGCGTCTTGGCTATGACGCCGTTTCCGGCGGCCGGCTGAACTTCGAAACCCAGCTCGACAAGATGTCGGGGCTGTTTCCACGCATCCGGGAGCGGTTGCGGCAGGAGGCGGGGACATTGTCGGGTGGGGAGCAGGCCATGGTCGCGCTGGCGCGGGCACTGATCGGCGAGCCCAAGCTCGTGGTGATGGACGAGCCGTCTTTGGGACTTTCGCCCAAGCTGATCGGCGAATATTTCGAAATCACCCAGGAAATTCACCGCCGGGGAACGACCATTCTCCTGATCGAGCAGAATGCCGAGATGGGTCTCAGCATTGCCGATCGCGGCTATCTTCTGGTCAAGGGTAGGGTAGCCCAGGAAGGGCCTGCCAAGGAGCTGCTGTCATCGAAGGCGGCCACAAGCCTCTATCTGTAAATCGCACCCTGAGATAGATCGAGAGCGTCGGTGACAGGCAAGGAGAGAAACCCGATCTGCTTTATAACAAATCGGGTGCTCCGAATCGTGTCCTTACCGCATGATCGGGGGCAGTGCGCGCGCGCCCGGTCTATTCGTCTCCGGGCACGCCGTAGGATGGAGCCTGGCGCGGATCGAGGGCGCGCTGGATATAGGCCTCCAATTGGGGTTTGTAGATATTCCAGGCCGTTGCAATCGCCTCGATCGGGCAGCCATCGGTCCAGTCGCAGCGCAGATCGGCGACAGGCCAGCTGACCTTGTCGACGATCTTGAGCCCTGCCGAATGCACCGGGCCGGCCTCGCCGCCGGCCGCCAGCCCTGCCCGCATCGCGGCAATCAGGCGATCACCCAGATGGCCCGATGCGGCGAGGAAGCCATCGACGATCGCCTGCGGGACGCCGTCATTGGCCAACAAATTCCCGCCTGAGGCGACATCTTCGCCCAGCGCCTCCGCCCAGATGCCAAGGGCGTTCGGTCCGGAATGAATCGCCGTGCGCCCCTCGCGGTCGACCGCGAGCACCTGCCGGTACTCGATGAACCTGCCTCGCTTCTTCACCTCGGCGATGGCGGCTTCGGCGCTCAATCCCTGTTCCATCAGGTCGAGGGTGAGGGGACCCAAGGTTGGGTCCGTCACATTCTGCGAGGCGACCGCGCCGACGCCGGCGCGCGCATAGGCGCATCGTGCCGCCACTGCGGGAGAGGAGGAGGAAATGGCGATGCCGAACATGCCGGTATCGCGACAGCGGGCGACGAGCGAAAAGGTCATGGGATCACTCCGGGATCACGGCGGTGGCGTCGATCTCCACCAGCCATTCGGGCCGGGCCAGCGCCTGGACGACGAGGCCGGTCGAAACGGGATACACGCCTTTGATATATTCGCCCATCGTGCGGTACACCGCTTCGCGATGCCTGACATCGGTCAGGTAGACCACGACCTTCACCAGATGCTCCATGCGGCCGCCCGCTTCCTCGATCAGCTGTCTGATGTTCTGCATGACCTTGTGGGTTTGTTCGACGGGATCGTGGCTGTCGATATTCACCGCATCGTCCAGATTCTGCGGACATTGGCCACGCAGCCAGACGATCTTGCCGCCCTGGGTCACCACTGCCTGACAGAGATCGTTATTAAGGTTCTGCTCGGGATAGGTATCTTTCGTGTTGAACTTGCGGATTCGCGTATGCGCCATTTTGGTCTCCATGGATCAGGCAGGTATGATCAGGCTTTGTCGCCGACTGGGGCAGGAGCACGGGTTGGACGCGTGATCTGCGTTGATTGCGAATTATCGGCCGTCGCGTTGTGATGATCGTTGGCCCCCTGCTTCGCCGCTTCATGGTACGCGAGATATTTGCGTTGCGTGGCGATTTGGTCGGCCAGGAACTTGGCGTCGTGCCAGACGCCCCAGATGAAGCTGGATCCTCTGCGCGATTGCCATGGCAGCCCCAGGAAATAGATTCCCGGTTCCGTCGAAACACCCCGCTGATGCTTCGGCTTGCCATTTTCATCGAACGTATCGACCTTGAGCCAGCTGTAATCGACGCCAAAGCCGGTCGCCCAGATAATGGACCTTATCCCGGCCCGGGCGAGGTCCAGTTCGAGGATCGGATTCGTCACGCATTCCGGATCTGCGTCAATCTTGCGGGCCCCCGGCTCTTCGGGAAGGTCCAGGCCATTGCGCGCGACATAGGCATCGGCCTCGTCCAGCAGCGACAGGTAGTTGGCATCGCCGCGTGCGATATTTTCGTTGAGATCCGGCGCGAAGGTAATGACGCCGTCCTGATAGCTTCTCGTGCAGCCGACGAGAGTCATCCCCTGCGCGGCAAGACGCCGGAAATCGATGGTTTCACCGCCGCGCGCACCGCTCACCGCGATGGTGACATGCTCCATGCCGGGCCTCGGCGTTTGAAGGTCCCATTTGCCGAGGACGCCCAGCCACCAGCAGAAATCGCGCCCACGGTAGGCGCGCGGAGGACGGTCGTGCGGACCGACCGACAGGAAGACGCTTCGGCCAGTTCGTAGCAGTTCGTCGGCGATCTGCACGCCCGACGACCCGGCGCCGACCACCAATACCGCACCTTCCGGCAATTGACCGGGGTTGCGGTAGGTACTGGAGTGTATCTGCGTCAGCCCTGCATCTTCGGGGACGACAGGCGGGATGATGGGACGCTGAAATGGCCCGGTGGCGGCAACCACGCTCTTTGCCGCGATCACGCCCGCTGAGGTCTCGACGCGGAAACCGGGTTGGCCGGCTTCTCTTCGGACCTCCCTCACCTCCACGCCGCACCGGATCGGCGCTGCAATCATTTTGGCATAAGCAACAAAATAATCGGCAACGGCCTCCTTATGGATGAAGTCATCGGGGGCGGCGCCGGGGAACTCCATTCCGGGAAAGCGATCATGCCAGGCGGGGCCATTGGTAACCAGGGAATCCCACCTCTGTGAGCGCCATCGCTCAGCAATGCGATCCCGCTCGAGAACAAGGTGAGGTATGCCGCATTTGCTCAGATGCTCGCTCATGGCCAAGCCGGCCTGGCCGCCACCGACAACAAGCGTGTCTACTTCTTCAACTGACATATTCGCGCCCTTTCTGGCTTCTCCCGACATCTGCGCATTCGTCTGCGTCTGAACGCTGGTCTAGCGGAGGGGCGAAACGGCGAAAATTACGATTTCACGTGGTGATGGTTAGGTTGATCCTAAATGCCGCGGCCAGCCCCACGATTAGGTTGCGCCTCAGCATTGCGTCGGCAAACGATAATTGGGTGCCCCTTCGATTTGAGGAATGCTGAAGCGGTCGCTCAGCATGAGGGAGGCATGAGGATGCAGGTCGAAAATTCATTCCGGATCGAGACGGATTCTCTCGGCGATCTGCCCGTGCCACGCGATGCCGTCTATGGAATTCACACTGCCCGTGCGCTGACGAACTTCCCGATCACCGATGTCCGGCTGAGCCATTTCCCCGAACTGGTGCGCGCGCTCGCCATGGTCAAGAAGGCCGCGGCGCTGGCGAACCGCGACCTCGGCGTGCTGGCGCCCGAACTTGCCCATCCCATTATCGAGGTTTGTGACGAAATCATCCAGGGCCGGCATCACGAGCATTTCGTCGTCGACATGATCCAGGGAGGCGCCGGGACATCGACCAACATGAATGTCAACGAGGTGATCGCCAACCTGGCGCTGGCGAAACTCGGCTATTTCCACGGCGCCTATGATCAGCTTCATCCGAACGATCATGTGAACCGTTCGCAGTCGACGAACGACGTGTATCCAACAGCCATACGTCTCGCAACGCTTCAAAGATGCGAGCCGCTTTGCATGGCGCAGCGGCGTTTGAGCCAGGCTTTCGAGGAGCGGGCAGCCGCCTTTTCGGGCATCATGAAGGTCGGGCGAACGCAGTTGCAGGACGCGGTTCCCATCACGCTCGGCATGGAGTTCGCGTCCTTTGCCGCGACGATCGACGAGGATGTCGAGCGGGTTATCCAGCTCGGCGGGCTTCTGAAGGAAGTCAATCTCGGGGGCACCGCGGTGGGCACCGGCGTCAATGCTCCACCGGGATATGCGGCGCTCGCCGTCAAATATCTTTCGGAAATATCTGGATACAGGCTGGTCGAGGCGCGTAATCGCATGGAAGCGTCGTCCGATCTGGGTGCTTTTGTCACGTTTTCCGGGGTGCTGAAGCGCATCGCCGTGAAGATCTCGAAGATCTGCAATGATTTGCGGCTGCTGAGCAGCGGGCCGCGCGCAGGATTTGGCGAGATTCGCCTGCCTGCCGTTCAGGCGGGATCATCGATCATGCCGGGAAAGGTAAATCCGGTCATCCCGGAGGTCGTCAATCAGGTCGCCTATCAGGTGATTGGCAATGATCTCACGGTCACCATGGCGGCGGAGGCGGGGCAATTGCAGTTGAACGCGATGGAGCCCGTGGTCATCTTCAACGTGCTCGAGTCGATGCGGATCTTGACGCGCTCGCTCGCCATTCTCGCTGACCGCTGTGTCAGCGGAATCGAGCCTGACGTGGCGCGTTGTGATGAATTGCTGCGGGGTAGCCTGGTGCTCGCCACGGCCCTGGTTCCGCATATCGGCTATGAAAAGGCCGCTGCCATTGCCAAGACTGCCAGTTTTTCCGGGCGGACGATTGCCGAAACCGCCCTCGATCTCGGCGTCATGACGCATGAGGAAATCGAGCGGGCGCTCGTTCCGCAGGCGATGCTCGGTCCCATCGCGGAGCTGACACCATGAGCCCCCTTTTTCTTGCCGCGCATGCCCCCTCGCATATGGGTGATGCGGCGGGCCAAACGCAAATAGAGACCGAATCCGTGGAGGAAGCCAGCCTATGAAGGTGATCGTGCCCGTAAAGCGGGTCATAGACGCGAATATCAAGCCGCGCGTGAAGGCGGACGGTTCCGGCGTCGAGCTTGCCAATGTCAAGATGACGATGAATCCGTTCGACGAGATAGCGGTCGAGGAGGCGATCCGGCTCAAGGAAGCCGGCAAGGTGGAAGAGATCGTGGCCGTTTCGATCGGCCCGGCGCAGGCGCAGGAAACGCTGTGCACAGCTCTCGCCATGGGCGCCGACCGCGCCATCCTCGTGAAGGCAGACACGATCGTTGAGCCGCTTGATGTGGCCAAGATCCTGAAAGGCGTGGCGGAACAGGAGAAGCCCGAGCTGTTCCTGCTGGGCAAGCAGGCGATCGATGACGACGCCAACCAGACCGGGCAGATGCTGGCCGCCCTTCTGGGCTGGGCCCAAGGGACATTCGCGTCCAGCGTCGAGATCGATGAAGGCAAGGCAATGGTGACCCGCGAGGTGGACGGCGGCCTGCAGGTGGTGGAACTGAAGCTACCGGCGATCGTGACAACTGATCTCAGGCTCAACCAGCCGCGCTATGCCTCGCTACCCAGCATCATGAAAGCCAAGAAGAAGCCGCTCGATGAGAAGAGCCCGGCGGATTACGGCGTTGAGGTGAAGACACGGCTCAAGGTTTTGAAGACCGAGGAGCCAGCCAAACGCAAGGCCGGCATCAAGGTGGCCTCCGTGGCCGAGCTCGTCGACCGGCTCAGGAACGAAGCGGGCGTTCTGTAATCGCGCGACAGGAAGGACAAACGATGGCAATTCTTCTTATAGCTGAGCACGACAATCAATCGCTCTCTGACCAGACGGCAAAGGCCCTTTCGGCGGCGAAGAAGATCGCTGGCGAGATCGATATTCTCGTGGCAGGCGATGGCGCAGGGGCGGTGGCGGACGCCGCGGCTAAGCTCGCCGGCATACGCAAGGTGATGCTGGCCGAAAGCGTGGCCCTGAAGGAGCAGCTTGCCGAGCCGACCGCGGCGCTCGTCGTCTCGCTTGCCGGCAATTACGACACGATCATCGCGCCGGCGACCACTTCGGCCAAGAACATCCTGCCGCGCGTCGCCGCCCTGCTCGACGTGATGCAGGTTTCCGACGTCATCGAAGTGGTGTCGGCCGATACGTTCAAGCGCCCGATCTATGCCGGCAACGCCATCCAGACGGTGCAGGCGACGGATCCGAAGAAGGTGATCACCGTGCGCACCTCGTCCTTCCAGGCGGCGGGCGAGGGCGGCTCGGCTCCCGTCGAGACGGTCAGCGCCGCCGGCGATCCGGGACTGTCGAAATTCGTCGAGGCGAAGCTTTCCGGCGGCGACCGTCCGGAACTGACCTCGGCCAGGATCATCATCTCGGGCGGCCGGGCGCTCGGCTCCTCGGAGAAGTTCAGGGAGGTCATCCTGCCCGTCGCTGACAAGCTTGGCGCTGCCGTTGGTGCTTCGCGCGCCGCCGTCGATGCCGGCTATGCGCCGAACGACTGGCAGGTCGGCCAGACGGGCAAGGTCGTCGCCCCCGATCTCTACATCGCCTGCGGCATCTCCGGCGCGATCCAGCATCTCGCCGGCATGAAGGATTCCAAGGTGATCGTCGCCATCAACAAGGACGAGGAAGCGCCGATCTTCCAGGTCGCCGATTACGGCATCGTCGGCGATCTGTTCGAGATGGTTCCTGATCTGGGGAAGCAGTTGGAATGATGGAAAGGCGTATCGGCTGACAGGCATTCATCCTCGATCCGATGCCCGGCTATACACAAAAGGGGAACAAAAATGGAATTGATCAACGATACCGGGCCGGCTGAAAATACCGGCCATCTCAAGGGATCGCTCGGCTTCTGGTCGCAGCTTGCGGTCTGCGTCGGGCTCGTCGTCTCGCAAGGTGTGATGGTCATCATGCTGCAGGGCGCGGGTTTCGGGGGCTATGGCTTCCTGATGACGATCCTGCTGGCTTATGTACTGGCGCTGACCTACGTCTTCTCCTTCTCGGAGCTGACGCTGATGTTCCGCAGCCCCGGCAGCCTGGCCACCTTCACCGAGGTGGCGATCGGGAACTTTCCCGCGATCGTTGCCGTGTTCTCCGGCTATCTCGTCGTCGCCATGTTCGCGCTTTCCGCCGAACTGGTGCTGATCGAACTGATGCTGGTGGAAATCACGGGGCTTCAACTGCCGCCCGGCTTGGTGCTTCTGGGCCTGCTTGCGCTGTTCACGGTGTTCAACATCATGGGCATCGACGTCTTCGCCACGGTACAGTCCGCGCTCTCCTTCATCATGGTGATCACCATCACATTGCTCGGCATCATTGCGCTCACGGGCGTCGGCATGCCGC
Source organism: Mesorhizobium sp. RMAD-H1 (assembly GCF_014191375.1). GTDB lineage: Bacteria > Pseudomonadota > Alphaproteobacteria > Rhizobiales > Rhizobiaceae > Paramesorhizobium. The sequence goes on along the minus strand of NZ_JACHWN010000006.1, from coordinate 32,794 downwards.
GGCCGGTGGACTTGGTGACCGAAAGCGTCGGACCGTTCAGTGGTGGGATGCTTGCCCTGCTTGCGGTCGCCATCTGGGGTTTTGTCGGGCTCGAATTTTCCTGTCCACTCGTCAACGAGACGCGGGATCCGGCCCGGACCATCCCGCGCGCCATGATTACTGGCGCTACGGTGATCATGGTGATGTATCTGCTCTATTGCTGGGGCGCGCTGCTTTATGTGCCGACCGCGACGCTCGCATCCTCGCCGCTCCCGCACTACGCCTATGTCGAGGCCGTGCTGGGAAAGGCCGGACTGATCTTCCTGACTGTTGCCGCCTTCACGGCCACATGCAGCACGGTCAACACCTCGCTGGCGGCGGTTCCGCGCATGATCTACGGCATGGCGCAGAACGGTCAGACCTTCACCGTGTTCGGCAAGCTCCACCCCCGGTACGGCACGCCCTGGGTGGCGATCATCCTGGTCGGGCTCGTCACTGCGCTCCCGATCCTCATCTACGGGGTGAAGGCTGATGCGATCCTGCTGCTGCTTGTCGGCGCCGCCATCGCATGGCTCATCGCCTATATCATCGCCCATATCGATGTCATCGTCCTGCGGCGGCGCTATCCGCAAATCGCGCGGCCTTTCAAAACGCCACTCTACCCGCTCCCGCAGATCCTCGGCATTGCCGGTATGCTCTATGCCATTTACTACGCCTCGCCGGCGCCCGAACTGACGGTGACGGTGTTCTCGGTGGCGGGCGGCACGCTTCTGGCAGGCGCCATTCTGGCGGCGATCTGGGTCAAGTTCGTTATGAAAAAGGGCCTCTTTGAGCCGGAGCCGGCGGACCGCCACATTGATGTCTGAGCGCCCTCGCACAACAAGATAGCGTCCGGCTTGACCGGACGTCTGACGAAGCCGGACGGATGGCGGAGTTTATCGCCATCCGTCCTTTCTTTGATCTCGGCATCGCGAGACTCAACAGCCCCCGATGAAGCCGGTGACGAAGTCGATCGGCCTGTCGGGGGTCATCAGCGTCTGAAACTGGAGAAGCAGGATTGGACGATCGCCGCGATCATGCCGATAGTCATAATATGAATTAGGCGCGGTTTTTCGCTTCCTGTATTTTGATATGATGATTATATTGCCTGTTGCAACAACGGAGCAGACTTCATCATGAGCGGACCTGCAGGGGCGCGCAAGACGCTTTCGTCTCACGTAGCGGACGAGTTGCGCAGACGGATCGAGGCAGGCGAGTATGCGGCGGGCGACAAGATCCCGACAGAGCCGGTTCTCGTGGAAAAATTCAATGTGAGCCGGACGGTCGTCCGCGAGGCGATCGCCGCGCTACGCGCAGATGGCCTGCTCGATTCACGTCAGGGGGCGGGCGTATTCGTGCTCGGGCCGAAGCAATCTCCGGAAACGCTGAAGCTGTTCACCCACGCAACCGACAAGATTTCGGATATCATCGAGGAGCTCGAACTGCGCATCGGAGTCGAGGTCGAGGCCGCGGGGCTTGCAGCCCTGAGAAGCTCACCCGCTCAGGAAGCTGCGATTCAGGCGGAACTGGACCACTTCGCGCTCCTGATGGCGGAAGGGAAGCCCACGGACGAAGCCGATTTCCTTTTTCACATGGCGATCGCGACAGCCACGAACAATGCACGTTTCAAGACTTTTCTGGAGCATGTCGGACGGCGCATCATTCCGCGTGTGAAGTTCCGTTCGGCCATGGGCGGAATTGATCCTCTGCCGAGTCGCGACCACATCATCCTTGCCGAGCACACCGCCGTTGCCGACGCAATCCTCGCGCGCGATCCCGATCGGGCCCGCGAAGCCATGCGCAGGCATCTTCTCACCGGCATTACGCGCTATCGGGCGCTGACGAGCAGAAAGGCGCCTCTCGTCTCCGAGGAGCATTGACATTCTTCCAAAATTCATAATATGACATTTCCAATGACATATTATGAGATGGCCGATTGATATCACTAGAGAAGAGTAGGGCGCTGGCGCGACCTGTTCGTCTGCCGATCTCAAGATTGAGGAGAAGGACATATCGCGCAAGCTGGTTGCGCGGATATGAGGGATGCGCCGCATAAGGAGGATGTGCGGTCATGGGAGACGATAGGCGACGACCTCTGCCGAGGCGTCGCATCAGGTGCAGACTCAATGGGAGGAGTAGGATGAAACCTGCAAGAATTCTTGGAATAGCGGCGGCCGTCCTGATCGCTTCGGCCGCGCTGCCCGCCTTTGCTCAAGACAACAGCAAGGAGATCAGGATCGTACTGCCGGAGGAGCCGAGCAATCTCGAGCCCTGCGGCACGATCATCACCAGCGTCGGTCAGATATTGAGCCAGAACGTGACGGAGTCGCTGACGGTCATTGATGCCAAGACCGGCCAGCCGATGCCGAAGCTTGCGACCGAATGGACGCAGATCGATGATCTGACCTGGCGGTTGAAGTTGCGTCCCGAGGTCAAATTCCATGACGGGAAGAACATGGACGCGGAGGCCGTCGCCCATTCAATCCGGCGGATGACGAGCGGTGCGATCACCTGCAACAACATCGCCAAATTCGGCGATGCCAAGCTGACGGTCACTCCGGTTGACGATCTGACCATCGAGATCAAATCCGACAAGCCGCAGCCGATCCTGCCGACGCTCTTGAGCGTCGTCATGGTGGTTTCGCCCGCCACGCCCGCCGACAAGACCGTGAACGATCCGATCGGCACGGGGCCTTACAAGCTTACGACATTCAACCCGCAAACCGTCATCCTCGACCGGTTCGATGGTTATTGGGGCGACAAGCCCCAAATCGACAAGGCGACCTATGTGTGGCGTCCGGAATCGTCCATTCGCGCTGCAATGGTCGAAACGGGAGAGGCGGACCTCACGCCTTCGATTGCTCTTCAGGATGCCACCAATCCGCAAACGGATTTCTCCTATCTGAATTCCGAGACGACGGCGGTTCGCATCGATACCACGCAGCCGCCGCTGAATGATGTGCGCATTCGCAAGGCGCTCAATCTCGCCATCGATTGGGAAGGATTGAAGAGCCTGTTCGGTGATGCCACCTTGCGGGCGGCCCAGATGGTCGTTCCCGGCATAAACGGCCATGACGACGCTCTGAAGCCTTGGGAGTCGGATCCGGAAAAGGCGGCAGAGCTTGTGGCCGAGGCCAAGGCTGCAGGCGTTCCCGTGGATACGGAGATCAAGCTCATCGGGCGCAACGGCATCTATCCGAATGGCAGCGAGGCCATGGAGGCGATGATGACCATGTGGCAGGCCGCCGGATTGAACGTGAAGCTGACGATGCTCGATGTTGCCGACTGGATCCGCTACCTGCAGAAGCCCTTCCCCGCAGAGCGCGGGGCGAACCTCGTCCAGATGATGCATGACAACAACAAGGGCGACGCGGCCTTCACCATTCCGATCTTCTATCGCTCGTCCGGCCAGTATTCGACGCTCAGCGATCCGAAGATAGATGCTCAGATCGATGCTGCGCTCTCGGCGACAGGCGAGGAGCGTACCAAGGCGTTCAAGGCGATCTTCGATGAGATGCGCAACGAGATCGTGCTCGATATCCCGATGTTTCATATGATCGGCTACACGCGTGTCGGCAAACGGCTCGATTGGCAGCCCGACATTACGACCAATAGCGAAATTCCGCTCGCGAACATTCACCTGAAGAACTGATGGCGGTCAGCAGGGCGGAAGCAGCTTATGTCGTTTCCGCTCCGCTCCCTCATGATCAGGATCGAAGGACCATGTGAATGCTAGCTTATATCGGGCGACGCGCGTCGCACAGTATCGTTTCGGTCATAGGGCTGCTGGCGCTCGTCTTCTTTCTCACGCGCCTGACAGGTGATCCGTCCGCTCTCTATCTTCCGCTCGATTCGACGCAGGAGGCGAGGGCGGCCTTTGCCAAGCTGCATGGCTTTGACCAGCCGATCTACTGGCAATTCTGGGAATATCTCCGCAATCTCCTGCATCTCGACTTCGGCGAATCTGTCCGGCAAAACCGCTCGGCGATGGCCGTCGCGCTTCAGGCCTTTCCGCAAACGCTGAAGCTGGCTTTCGTTGCGATGATACTCTCCACCGTGCTCGCCGTTCTCGTCGGAGCGCTTGCGGCATCCAGGCCGGGGGGCATTTTTGACCGGTTCGTCACCATCATATCGCTTGCGGGAGCCAGCGCTCCGGACTTCTGGGTGGCCATCGTCGCGATCCTGATCTTTGCTGTAGGCCTTGATCTCCTGCCGACCTCGGGGACCGGAACCCTTCTTCACTGGGTCATGCCGATCTTCGTCCTGACGCTCAGGCCTTTCGGACTTCTCGTCCAGGTCGTTCGCGGTACCATGCTCGGCGCGCTCGCATCCCCTTACATCAAGACGGCAAAGGCCAAGGGCGTGTCGCGCTACAGGATCATCTTCGGCCACGCACTTCGCAATTCCCTTCTCCCGGTCGTAACCGTTGCCGGCGACCTTGCCACGAGCCTCGTCAATGGCGCGGTCGTCGTGGAAAGCGTTTTCGGCTGGCCCGGCATCGGCAAACTGATGATCGACGCCATCATACAGCGCGACTTCGCCGTGGTTCAGTCGACCATCCTGGTCACGGCGACGGCAATCTTCGTGCTGAACATCATCATCGACCTCCTGTACGCGGCGCTCGATCCGCGGATTCGGTACTGACCATGGCTGCGATTGCGACAGAAAACAAAGCGGCGCCACCTGCCCGAGGGGCAAGCGCGCTTTTCAACTATCTCAAGAATGACAAGCTCGCCTTTTGTGCGGCCATTTATCTGGCGATCCTGCTCGTCATTGCGGTTTTCGGTCCCCTGCTGGTCGGGGATGCGGCGCAGAAGCTCGGGCTGCGCCAGCGCAATCTGGCGCCGTTCAACCTTCAGCATGGCTGGATGTATATCCTTGGTGCGGATACACTGGGCCGCTCCATTCTCGCGCGCCTGATCGTCGGCGCGCAAAACACGCTCGGCATCGCCGCAGCGGCCGTCTGCTGCTCCCTGCTTCTCGGGGGAGCGCTCGGGCTCATTGCGGGCTACACGGAGCGCTGGTACAGCCATCTCATCCTGCGGCTCGCGGATATCGTGATGAGCTTCCCCTCGCTGCTTCTCGCGCTGATCGTGCTTTATACGCTCGGGCCAAGCGTGACGAACGTCATCATCGTCCTCGCGATCACCCGCATGCCCATATATTTGCGCACCACACGGGCGGAGGTGCTGGAACTTCGCGAGCGCATGTTTGTCAGCGCCGCGAAATCCATGGGGGCGGGGCCGCTCAGGATCGTGGTGCGCCATATAGCGCCGCTTGTCCTTCCGACGCTGATCACCATCGGCGCCATCGATTTCGCCACCGTCATCCTCTCGGAATCGGCGCTGAGCTTTCTGGGCCTCGGCATCCAGCCGCCCGATTTCACCTGGGGCTCAATGGTGGCCAATGGCCGCGGTTATCTCGCCAATGCCTGGTGGATCGCCTTCTGGCCGGGGCTGGCGATCATGCTGACGACTCTTTCACTCAACCTGCTTTCGAGCTGGGCGCGCACCATCGCCGATCCGCAGCAGCGCTGGCGTCTTCAGACCTTGCGGAAGTCAACGCGATGAACATGGTCCATTCCCCCATTCTCAAGGTCGAGGGCCTGACGGTCGACTTTCTTTCCGACCAGGATCCCGTGCGCGCCGTCGACAACGTCTCGTTTCAGATCGAGCGTGGCGAGACGCTGGTGATCCTGGGCGAGAGCGGTTCCGGCAAGAGCGTCAGCACAAGCGTGGTGATGGACCTTGTCGACCGGCCGCCCGGCCATATCGTCGCCGGAAATATCGTGTTCGAGGGAACCGATCTCGGCCGCCTCGATGCGGAAGCGCGGCGAAGCATCAATGGCCGCCAGATCGCGATGATCTTCCAGGATCCGCTCGCCTATCTCAATCCGGTCTACACGGTCGGCCGCCAGATCGGCGAGGTGTTCGAAAGTCATGGCTCGATGCCAGGCGCGCAGATCCGCGAACGGACGATCGACCTTTTGCGGCGCGTCGGCATTCCGGATCCCGAACGCCGGGTCGATCATTATCCGCATCAGTTTTCCGGAGGACAGCGCCAGCGCGTGATGATCGCAATGGCGATTGCCCTCAAGCCGGACCTTCTTATCGCGGATGAGCCGACGACAGCTCTCGATGTCAGTGTCCAAGCGCAGATTCTGGACCTGCTGCGTGATCTGCAGCGCGAGACCCGGATGGCATTGATCCTGATCACCCATGACCGCGAGGTCGCGGCCGCGATGGCCGATCGGGTGGTGGTCATGAACCGCGGACAGGTGGTGGAGACCGGGCCGGCGAGGGATGTCTTCTCCAACCCGCAGCACGCCTATACGAAACGGCTGATATCGGCTCTGCCACATGGTTCGGCCGTGGAGACTTCCCATCGACGCTCGAGGGACGCGGCCGGCGGGACCATCCTCAAGGTCGAGCAGTTGACGAAGGAATACGCGCTTCCGTCCGGCATTTTCGGCAAGCCCAGAACATTCAGGGCCGTCAGCGACGTCAGCTTCGATGTGGGCAGAGGCGAGACGCTCGGCATCGTTGGCGAATCCGGTTCCGGCAAATCGAGCATTGCCCGCATGCTGCTGCGATTGGCCGAGCCGACCTCCGGGCGGGCGCTCTACCGCGGCGACGATGTTTTCGCCATGCATGCGCGGGAGCTTCTCAAATTCCGTCGCAAGGTGCAGATGGTTTTCCAGGATCCATACGGGTCGATGAACCCACGGATGAACATAAGATCCATCATCTCCGAACCCTGGGCCATCCATCGCGATATCCTGCCGAAGCCGGAATGGCGCGACCGTGTGGCCGAACTGCTGGAACTCGTCGGGCTGTCCCCCGATCACGCCGAACGCTATCCCCACCAGTTCTCCGGCGGTCAGCGCCAGCGCATCGCGATCGCCAGGGCCCTGGCCAGCGAGCCGGAGCTTGTCATCTGCGACGAGGCCGTGTCGGCGCTCGACGTGTCGATCCAGATGCAGGTTATCGATCTGCTGGCCGATCTCAGGTCCCGCCTCGGTCTGTCCTACATTTTCATTACGCACGACCTGCCGATCGTCCGTCATTTCGCCGATCGCATCCTCGTGATGAAACAGGGAGAGGTGGTCGAGGAGGGCTCGACCACGGCGATTTTCGACAACCCTCGACACGATTACACCCGAAGCCTCCTTGCCGCCACGCCGCGTCCGAAGTGGATCGCTTGCGAGGAGAAGGATCTGGCGAGGGACGGATCTTAGAGAAAGAAAATTCCGGCAAGCGCGGCTCGCACGCCAACGGATTGGAAGGCAACGGATGAAAGATGTCCCTGAACGCTATTCCCACGGCGATCTCGTCGCCTTTGCAGCGCGGTGCTTGGTGGCCTCGGATGTGGACGGTGAAATCGCCTCGGTTGTCGCCCGGCGCGTCGTTGATGCCGATCTCTTTGGCCATGACACGCATGGTCTGGCATTGCTGCCGCGGTATCTGATGGAAATCGAGGAAGGGATCACCTCGAGACGCGGGAGGATCGAAACGGTTTGCGAGCGCGGTCCATGCCTGCTCTGGGACGCGGGGATGCTTCCCGGACATTGGGTTCTCGAGAAGGCCTTCACCGCGGCCATGGAACGGGTGCCCTCCTATGGCGTGGCCAACATAGCCGTCCGACGGTGCCAGCATGTCGGTGCCCTGCAGGTCTATCTGACGATGGCGACCGATCGGGGCTATATGTGCGTGCTCTGGGTTACGGATTCGCAGGTACGCTCCGTCGCCCCCTTTGGCGGGCTTGATCCCGTTCTCACCAGCGAGCCCATCGCCGCGGGCATTCCGACGCGCAGCATGCCGATCCTTGTCGACACCACCACGTCGCTGACGAGCAACGGATATGCCAAGCGGGCGCATGCCCGCGGCGAGAAGCTGCCGTGGCCGGCGCTCCTGTCGGCGGCCGGAGAGGTCAGCGACGATCCATCCGTGCTCTTCACCGACCCACCGGGGACGATCCTGCCGCTCGGCGGCATCACGCACGGCCACAAAGGCTACGCCATCGCGATGCTGGTGAGCGCCATGTCGCTCGCCCTACCGGGGTTCGGGCGTCTGTCGGGCGAAAAAGCGCAGGGCTTTTTCCTGCAACTGATCGATCCCGATGCCTTTGCCGGACGGGGTGCTTTCCTGGATGAGACGGAATGGATGGCAGAGGCCACGCGCAATTCCCGCAGCCGCAAGCCTGGCGAGAGCGTCAGGGTGCCGGGTGACGGGGCGAGGACAAGGGCCGACCGCCAGATGAGGGACGGTCTCCATATCAGCCGTGAGATCTGCGATGCCATCGCCCCATGGGCCAGAAAGCTGCAGGTGCAATTCCCCGAGCCACTGCCACAGGACAACCCGACAAAGGCCTTCCAAGCATGATCAATATCGTCTTTCACGGACGCAACGCGGCGACCTATCACGATGAATTCCGTGATTTCCTGCAGAGTGAGGCGCAGGTGGTCATTCTGCCCGACGAGTTGCGTGACGATGCGGATATCGCAGCATTCGAAAACGCCGATGTCATCGTCGGCAACCGTCTGACCTCCTCGATGCCAAAGCCATTGCGGCTGAAATTCTACCACGTCTCGGCGGCGGGCTATGACGGCGTCGACTTTGCAGCGCTGCCGCCATCGGTCATGGTCTGCAACTGCTTCGGCCATGAGCAGGCGATCGCCGAATATGTGATGGCTGCGATCCTTGGCGCGCGCATACCGCTCCGGGCGGCCGATGCGAGCCTGCGGCAAGGCAAGTGGCTGTTCCGCTCTGGCTCGACCTCGACGGTGCACGGTGAGATTGGCGGTCTGACGGTGGGCCTGCTGGGCTATGGGCATATCGGCAGGGCTATCGCCCGCCGGGCCAGGGCTTTCGGCATGCGCGTGCTTGCCGCCAACCGAAGCGTGGTGGCGACCGGTGAGGATGTCGATGCCTATTTCAGCCTTCGGCAACTGGACGATTTCTATGGTTCGGCCGACTTCATCGTCGTGTCGCTGCCATTGACGGACGAAACGAGGAGTTTCGTCGGTGAGCAGGCATTCTCGCGCATGCGGCAGGAGGCAACCATCATCAATGTCGGACGAGGGCCGGTCATAGACGAACAGGCGCTTTATGACGCGCTTGCCGCGCGCAGGATCGGCGGAGCGATCATCGATACCTGGTACCGGTATCCCGACAAGGATGACGGGCCGACATTGCCCTCCAGGCTGCCCTTCGAACGCCTCGATAATATCGTGATGACGCCGCACATGTCCGGCTGGACCAATGGCACCATTCGGCGCCGCGCGCAGACAATGGCAGCCAATATCGACGCCTATTTCAGTGGCGGCCGTTGCATGAACATCGTCCACGAAGCCGAAGAGACGGACGTAGCCTGAAACGCCGCGCTGGAGCATACCCCATGATAGTGACAGGTTTGGAAACCATTCAGCTCGTCGAGTTCAGCAATATCGTCTGGGTCCGGCTGCATACCGACGAAGGATTGATCGGCCTCGGCGAAACCTTCCGCAATCCCGAGGCGGTCGTGGCCTATGTCCATGAGACCTGCGCCCCATTCCTGATAGGGAAAAATCCAAGGGATCGCACGGCCCTGAGCCGAACGCTGCGTGACAGGGTCGGCAACAGCTTCAAGGGATTTCCGACGAGAAGCATCGAAATCCGCGGCAATTCGGCCGTCGATATAGCGCTATGGGATCTGTGCGGGCAGATGGTTGGTCTGCCCATTTACGATCTGCTTGGCGGCAAGTCGCGCGACCGGATCCGCATGTACAACACATGCGCAAACAGTGAATACAACAACAGGGTGCGGCACGCTCAGAATTACCAGATGTTCAGCCGCGACGAGGCGCCGCCGGAAAAGATCGGACAATATGAGGACCTGTCGATGCAGGTCTATGAACCGGCCCGGCTTGCGCGGGAACTGCTCGACGAGGGGATCACCGCAATGAAGATCTGGCCCTTCGATGTCTTTGCCTTGCGGGAGGGAGGAAACTGGATTTCGCCGGTGGACATTAAAAAAGGGCTCTGGCCGGTCGAGGAAATCCGCAAGGAGGTCGGCGATGCCATGGAGATCATGGTCGAGTATCATGGGCTCTGGAGGCTGCCGGCCGCCGTCGAGATCGCCCGAGCGCTTTCCGATTACGGCATTTTCTGGCACGAGGATCCGATCGTGCTCGACAATTTCGCCGATCTTGCCGAATTCCGGCGGGCGTCGAATGCCAAGGTCGCAGCCAGCGAGAATCTCGGAACCGCGCCCTGGTTCCGTGAAGCCTTCCAGCGAGGCGCGATCGATTTTGCGACCTTTGACGTCACCTGGACGGGCGGATTGACGGAGGCGCAGCGCGTTACCCATCTGGCCGATGTCTTCGATCGGCCAATCGCCCCGCACGACTGCACCGGCCCGGTGACGCTTCTCTGCAATCTCCATCTTCTCGCCCATGCGCCAAACGGGCTGATCGCGGAAACGGTCCGTTCTCATCTCCGCGGCTTCTACAGGGATGTCATGACCGATCTGCCGGTGTTCGAAAAAGGCTTCATCGCCCCGCTGGACGGGCCGGGGCTCGGTGCGTCGCTCGCCCCCGATGTCCTCGATCGCAACGATCTCGTCCGGCGGGTTTCAGGGCGCGTATCCGGCTGATCGGGTCCGGTCTCAAATCATTTCGCCAGGTTGACCGGGCCATCGCAGAAACCCGGTCTGGGCGGCTTGCGGGAAGCTACGCTGCAGTAAGCAACGTTCCAGCGGACTGGGCAGTGGAAGCCGCCTGCTCAAGAACGCCGTGCGTCCGGGGATAAACTTAGCAATTTGACTAAGTTTTCGCTTGCGCTGCCGGAAAATTGAGTTATAGTTAGCTACATGGCTAAGCATTACCTCGATCTCTCGCTGCTTTTTCACGCGCTCGCTGATCCGACCCGCCGGTCGATCCTGACACGGCTTGCCCAAGCGCCCGCGCGGGTAACGGATTTGGCTGGGCCCACTGGACTACGGCTGCCCACGGTGATGCGGCACCTTTCCGTGCTGGAGGGGGCAGGGTTGATCGCCACCTCCAAGGACGGGCGGATACGCACCTGCGCCATCGTGCCCGAGGCACTCGATCCGGTGCGGACATGGCTCGATGAACAGCGGGCCATCTGGGAGGCCCGGCTGGATCGGTTGGATGCATTTGTGATGAAGGTGATGAAGGAAAGCAAAGAATGACACAGAACCTCGCTCCAAACGGTGCGACCCATGCGGTGCCTGGAAAAGGCCGCTTTGCGACGCTCACCTTCGAACGGGACGTCGCCGCGCCAGTGGTCGTGCTGTGGGAGGCATGGACGGCCCCGACCGCGCGGGCGGTCTGGGCTGCGCCATCGCCATCCGTCACCGTGGAGTTCCTGGAGGCCGACTCCAGGGTCGGTGGACGCGAGATCTCTCTGTGCAAGGTGGAGGGGCAGCCGGATATCCGCTGCGAATGCGGCTGGCTGGCTTTGCAGCCGACGTGGCGCAGCGTCAACTACGAGGTGATCTCATCCGAAGGCGTGACGCAATCGGTTGCACTGGTGACGGCTGATATCTCAGGCATGCAGGAGCGCAGCCGGTTGGCCGTGACGGTGCAGCTTTCTTCGCTGGCGGAGGACATGGAGGCCGGCTATCAGGAAGGCTTCGGCGCGGGACTGGACAATCTCGCTGATGTGGCTGAACGAACCATGGTGCTGCAGCGGGTGATCAAGGCCCCGCGATCCATCGTGTGGGGCGTGTGGATGAACCCGGAAACGCTGCCGCAATGGTGGGGGCCGGACGGCTTCTCCTGTCGAACCAAGAGGATCGACCTGCGAGCGGGCGGGGAATGGGTCTTCGACATGATCGCGCCTGACGGCACTGTCTTCCCGAACCATCATCTCTATAACGAGGTCCGGCCCAGGGAGCGGATCGGCTATGCGCTGCATTGGGGCGAGAACGGGCCGAAACACGCCGACGCCTGGGCCTCGTTCGAGGATCAGGACGGGGCGACGCAGGTGACGCTGGGTATGGTATTCAACACGGCTGCCGAGTTCCAGGAGGCGAAGGGCTTCGGTGCCGAGGAACTGGGACAGCAGACCTTGGGCAAACTGGAACGCTTCGCCACATCCCGCTGAAATATTGCGACTTTGAAGGCCTACCGAAAGGGGACGACATGGGAAAGTGGCACGGCCCGGATGATCAGCGTTCAAGGGATGCGGGCCGCCCACGCCTTGGATAGTCGGATTATATATCCAGATATAGAACGGAGGCTAGTCATGGGCAATGCGGCACAGAAGAGAGCGATCAAGAACTACCGCGCGCCTGACGCAGCGCGGCTTCAGACGCTTTGAAGTCATGGCGCCGGAATCCGGCCGCGAATTGATCCATTCCCTTGCGCGCCGCCTCGCCGAGGACGGCCCGGAAGCGGAGCAGGCGCGGCAGGCCGTGAAGGCTCTTGTAGCAGGCGAGCCACCCAAGCCCGGCGGCATTCTCGCTGCATTGCGCCGCTCGCCGCTGGTTGGCGCTGACCTCGACTTTTCCCGCCCGCGTGAAGAGGGGCGCAAGGTCGACCTGTGATGCGCTATCTTCTCGGCACCCACATCATCAGCGATATCGTCAAGCCGCGACCGTCGGAAACGCTGCTTGCCTGGATGGCGGCGCAACGGGATGAGGATCTGTTCATTGCCTCGTTGACGGTCGCGGAAATCCGGCGCGGCATTCTCGGAAAGCCGCGCGGCAAGAAGAAAGATGCCCCTCAAGGCCTGGTTTGCCGGGCCGGAGGGCCCACACAAGCGCTGTTCGCGGGGCGTGTTCTCGTCTTCGATGACAAGGCTGGATTAATCTGGGCGCGGTTGATTGCGGAAGGGAAGGCTGCCGGCCGTCCGCGCAGTGCGCTCGACATGATCGCCGCCATCGCCAGTGCCAATGACTGCGCCGTCGTGACGGACAACGAGAAGGATTTTGCCGGGCTTCAGATCATCAATCCGTTGAGGGAGTGTTCGCGGCGCATGACGCAGCGCGCCTTTCCGGCTTCCGGCCTGAAAGCATCTCAACCGGGAAATCTTGATGACGCGACCATCGGAAGCCCGCGGCTGGTGGCCGCTGAAGCGACGCAAAAAAGGGGAGCACCATGGAAGAGCAAGAAGAGCCGGGTGAGTGTATCATATTCCCTGAGGAGGCCATCAATATCTATCCGAAGAATAGCAACAATATCTCTATTGCGCTTAAGGAAGAGGGACAGTGTTCTTGAGATAGCAGACGACAATCTGAGGATCTTGATCGTCTCGTCCATGCGTTCCAACCATGGCCAGCCTTCATTACATCCAGCTTCGGCTCACCTCCACCAAGTTTGAAGCCACAGTGGAGTGGGCGCTCGAGAACGACATACTCACCTCGAAACCCGGAAAGCCTGAATGCCGTGATTGCAGGATTGCGAATTTGAGGGGAAGGCTTTCCCCCGCGGCGGAGCCTCGTCTCCACCAACCCGTTCAGCGGGAGTTCCCCGCAACACCTCCTTAGAGTGAGAGTGCGGACCGGGTTTGCCATGACGGGCTGAGAGCTGGGAGAGAGGCTTCCGGCGCCCGTCGTGGAGATCCGCGATGTCTAGAAAAACCGCATCCGCTCGCCTCGGCCAGGCACGGGCGAGCCTCTATGACGAAATCACCGGCAAGATCGTCGCCGAGCTTGAGGCCGGCCGGGTCCCGTGGGTGCAGCCTTGGGGGACGGCGGCAGCCAAGGCGCCGCTCGCCATGCCGAGAAACGCCGCGACCGGCCGGCGATATTCCGGGATCAACGTGCTGATCCTCTGGGATGCGGTGATCGAACACGGTTTCCCCGGTCAGAGCTGGCTCACCTTCCGCCAGGCCCTCGCGCTCGGCGGCAACGTCCGGAAGGGCGAGCGTGGCACGACCATCGTCTACGCAGACCGCTTCGTGCCCGACGACGAGAAGCGACGCGCGCGAGAGACCGGTGAAGAAGCACAGGCGATTCCGTTCCTGAAGCGGTTCACCGTGTTCAACGCCGCGCAATGCGAGAACCTGCCCGACGAGCTCGCGACTGTTCCGTCGCCACCGATGGCGGGCCTGATCGAGCCAAAGGTCGAGGCCCTGATCCGCGCGACAGGCATTGACTTTCGCATTGGCGGCGACCGCGCGATTTACGTGCCAGCGCTCGACTATGTACAGGTCCCGCCGCCGCAGGCCTATTTCGAGCCGATCAATTGGCACCGGACAGCGCTACACGAGCTTGGCCACGCGACCGGCCATTCGTCTCGTCTTTGCCGCGACCTGAGTGGCAGCTTCGGAAGCAAGAAATACGCCGTCGAGGAACTGGTTGCCGAGATGAACGCGGCCTTCTGCTGCGCGTCGCTTGGCATCGCGCCGACCGTCCGGCATGCGGACTATATAGGCTCTTGGCTCGAGGTGCTGCGCGAAGACAAGCGCGCGATCGTGCGCGCCGCATCCCAGGCGAGCAAGGCGGCCGATTGGCTGCTGTCCTTCCTGCCGGACACCGAGCGCCCGGATGCCGAACCGGAAAACCTGGTCGACAGGAAGGCTGCATAACCAGTCACTCCTGCTGCCGAGCCCTCCGGATTTCGATACGCCGAAAATGGGGGCTGCGCATTCCGGCTTCGCGCATTTCTGGTTTGCCGATTGCGTGGCGCTGCCTTCATACAGTGAGAGGGCGGCGCTTCGCTTCGTGACGGGTTTCGGGCTGAGAGAAAGGCTCTCGGCGCCCGTCACGGAGAAAACCACCATGGCCAAAGCTACCAAGGAGAAACCCGCTGTCCGGATGATCGTTTTCTCGCCGGCGCGCGATATTCCGTTCAACCGGATCAGGCTGTCGGACAGCAATGTTCGCGAAATCGACGTCGAGGCCGGCCTCGATGAACTCACCTCGGAGACTGTCATCCATGCCGTTGAGGCGCATTCCGGCTATCTCGCCGGATCCTGGACGGTCGATGAGACCTTCGATCTCGTCCAGGCCGCGCCCGCCGATGCCAAGGGCGCGGCGCGCTTCCGCCGTGGCTTCATGCTCGGCGATGGCACCAGCGCGGGCAAGGGCCGCCAGTCGGCCGGTATCATCCTCGACAATTGGCTGCGCGGACGCCGCAAGGCCGTGTGGATCTCGAAGTCCGACAAGCTGATCGAGGATGTGCAGCGCGACTGGTCGGCGCTTGGCATGGAGCGCCTGCTTATCACGCAGCTGTCGCGCTTCCCTCAAGGCGCAAGCATCACGCTCCATGAAGGCATCCTATTTACAACCCATGCCACGCTACGCTCCCACAACCGCGGGACACGGGTTTCGCGCGTCCGGCAAATCGTCGAATGGTTGGGCCAGGAGGCGGGGAGCGGCGAAGCCGCGACAGGGAACCCGAAAGCCTTCAATGGAGTGATCATTTTCGACGAGAGCCACGCGATGCAGAACGCCGGCGGCGGCAAGGGAGAACGCGACGACGTCGCCCCTTCGCGGCAGGGGCGCGCCGGCCTGCGGCTGCGGCACGTGCTTCCCGATGCCCGTGTCGTCCATGTGTCCGCCACGGGCGCCATCACCGTCCACAATCTCGCCTATGCGCAGCGGCTCGGGCTATGTGGCGGCGAGGATTTTCAGTTCGCAACCCGCGCCGTGTCCGTCGAAGCGATCGAGGCTGGCGGCGTCGCGGCGATGGAGGTTGTGGCCCGCGACCTTCGCCCGCTCGGCCTCTATACCGCGCGCTCGCTGTCGTATGACGGCGTCGAATACGAGCTGGTCGAGCACCAGCTCACCGACGAACAGCGGAGCATCTACGATGCCCATGCAGGAGCGTTCGCCATCATCCACAATCATCTCGATGCGGCGATGGAGGCGGCCAGTATTACCCGCAGTGATGGCACGTACCGTATCGAGCTTGCCGGTTTCACCGAAGCCATGCGGGAGCGCCTGCGCGCCTATGGTCTCTTCACGGAGATCATCTCGTGGAAGCTCCGCTTCTTCGTGCCTGTCGACGCGTCCGGTCCGGCTGTCCTCGCCAAGCTGCTCGACACCTATCCGGTTGAACGTATCTCGGATCGGGAGGCCGCCTGATGTCCCGCCAAGATGCTTCCGATCTGGCAATCCGTCTCGGCCGCAACGCCGAGGCGGTCTGCCGCCACTATCTGTCTTCCGGCCGTCGCGCCGGGCGATACTGGATTGTCGGCGATGTGCAGAACAGTCCGGGCCGGTCCATGTTCGTGCGCCTGACCGGGCCGGAAACCGGCAAGGGAGCGGCCGGCAAATGGACCGATATGGCGACGGGGGAGCACGGCGACCTCCTCGATGTCATCCGCGAGGCGCTTGGCCTTGTCGACTTCAGGCAAGTGGCCCAGGAAGCGCGCCGGTTCCTCTCGCTCCCGCATCCCCAACCGGAGAGAATGAGGATACTGACCAGAGGGACAACGAATATGGCGGTCAGTTCGCCCGAAGCGGCGCGGCGGCTCTTCGCCATGTCCCGGCCAATTACCGGCACGCTTGCGGAGATCTACCTCAACGGGCGGGCGATCAGGTCGCTCGCCGGCACCGCCGCGCTGCGCTACCATCCACGGTGCTATTACCGGGCGGGCGAGCGTTCTCCCACAGAGATCTGGCCGGCGATGATCGCTTCCGTCACCGACCTCGAGGGGCGGCAGACCGGCGCGCACCGCACCTGGCTCTCCCTCGACGGTTCGGGCAAGGCGCCGGTCGAGACGCCGAGACGGGCGATGGGGGATCTTCTCGGGCATGGCGTCCGCTTCGGTATCGCCGATGAGGTGCTCGCCGCCGGGGAGGGGATCGAGACCGTTCTGTCGCCCCGTCAGGTGCTGCCCCAAATGCCGATGCTGGCGGCGCTCTCGGCCGCACACCTCGCCGCAATCCTGTTCCCGGCAACGCTGCGCAGGCTTTATGTCCTGCGAGATCGCGACCCGGCCGGCAATGCTGCAAGAGACAGCCTGATTGCCAGAGCAGAAAGGGTCGGGATCGAGGCGACCGCGGTATCGCCAATTGGCGCGGACTTCAACGACGATTTGCGCCAGCGCGGCGTCGATGCCCTCCGGACGGCCCTCAAGGAACAGCTTCATCCCGAGGACGTCAGCCGGTTCATGGAGGAGTGAGGAGGCCGGCGGGGAATGAAGCGCGGCCCGGGCTCTCCACCTGCTGTCTGCGTTCATCATCGAAAATATCCTTCATTGTCGAAGAGAGCCGCGCCCACGGCCTTCTCGAGAGGGCGATCGGCTCACAAACGGGCCGGCCGGGCAATGGCGCTGCGGCCGGCTATTTTCCGCCAGCGGCTGACCACCCCACGCGACAGGTCGCGCGGGGCCCCGGATCGCGCCGCTTTTGCATCGCGAGGCAAAATAGTCCGCCTTGGCCATCGAGCCCTGCGCTTCGCTCCGAGTGCCAGTCCGTCCCGCCTGTGAGCTTCGACGCCTGCGAAGGCCGCGTACGTCGCGCGGTCTCAGACGAAGGATGCTCCCGATGATGAAAGAAGACGAAAATCTCAGCTTCGAGCCGGCCCCATCCCCCACCGACCAACTCCTCACCGAGCTCCAGCTCTATGGCTGGCGTCCCTACAGCGATGAACCCGATCCGAGGCCACTGCCGGAGGGCAGCACGATCGCCACCGCGATCGCCGACATCTTCGATGCCCTCGTCGCCACGCTCGGCGACACCCGCCTCGAACCCGACCTCGACGATCTGCTCTGGGGTGTCGTCAATCTCTTCCACCGCGCCGTGGGCCGGGTAGAGCGGGAACTCGATGACAATGAGCGGGCGCAGCATCGCCATCAGCGGGAACAGGACGGCAGCGAGGTGAAGTCGGTCGAACTCGAACGCCGTACGGCAGAGGGGCAGACGCTTATCGAGCGGCGCAACAGCATGGAACTCTTCCGTGACCTCTCGGCGGAAGCTTTCGAGCACCACACCGGCATCGCCTGGCGCCCGCGAGCCGGCTCGATGGTCAGCCATCGCAACCTGACCTCGGCAATGATTGACAGCCGCGACTTCCTTGCCGCGAAGCGCCGGGCCGAAGCGCAAGTGCTGCTGCCCGCCGGACCAAAGGTTGCCGTGACCGGCGGCGCCGACTTCAACGACCATCGCCTGATCTGGGAGAAGCTCGATAAGGTTCGCGCCAAGCACGCTGACATGGTGCTTGTGCATGGCGGCACGCCGAAGGGCGCCGAACTGATTGCCTGCCGCTGGGCAGATAGCCGCAAAGTGCCGCAGGTGGCCTTCCGCCCGGACTGGACGAAGCACGGCAAGGCCGCACCGTTCAAGCGCAACGACGCCATGCTCGATGTCCTGCCGGTCGGTGTCCTCGTCTTTCCCGGTACCGGGATCCAGGAGAACCTCGCGGACAAGGCCCGCAAGCTCGGCATCCCAGTCATGAAGTTCGACGGCGGCGCATAAAGCGCCGCTTACGCCTTCAAGCGCAGTAACTTGGGCAAGAAGCAGACGCCGGTAGGGCCGGTTGGCGAGAACACCGAGCCTGACGCACGTCAGCCGGAGACGGTTCCGGCCTGAACCGTAAGACCAGCCCAGCCGTGGTAGCCGACATAGAGGCCGACAAGGATGATGAGGACGCTGGAGAAATAAGGGGCCTTCCGTGCGAAGGTGCTGAACCACGACCATCGTTTGGTCGCATGACGCACACTGAGGGCAGCGGCGGCGCCGACCGTGACAAGGGTGATGGCGAGCCCGATCGAGAAGCACAACACGAGCGCGAAGCCGAGCGTGAACTCCTTTAGTTGCAGGAGAGCAGCAGCACCGTGATCGCCGCCGGACATGGAATAAGCCCGCCGGTCAGCCCGAACATGATGATCTGCCAGGTGGTGACGTTGCGATCGGCGAACTGGCGGCGGATGTCGTTGGCATGCGCCAGTTCGTGCGCATCTCGATACCGTCGGTAGCAACCTCGAGCCCGTGCACCTCTTCGTGCAAGTGGTCATGACCATGTCCCTCTACGAAGGCAAGATCGTAGTCGTGGGTGTGGCCATCATGACCGAGGCTGACCCGCGCCATGAATTCATGCGGCTCGGGAATTGCGTCTACGGATTCGAAATAGCTACCGCGATCGACGAAGGTGAAAGCCCGCCGGGCTCCGTCCGGCCGCTCGGTGACGATGGTCACCTCGTTGGCGACCCAACGATGGCCGCCCTCGGTGCGGATGCGCCAGCGCGGCGGCACGCCGTCTTCGAACACCTCGACGGCGATCACGCCGTGACCGGTGTCGATCGGGCGGATATCCTCCCCGTGGGCGTGCCTGGCCGCAGCTTTTGCTTGCTGCTGATCCTCCCACGTGCGCCACAGCATCCACAAGGCGATTCCGATAATCATCGCTGCTGAGGCGAGCTGGAAATAGGGCTCGAAGGTCTCGGCATCGACGCCTCGCCACAGATACATGCCGCCGAGCGCAATGCCCCAGACCACAAGAGTGTGCGAGACCGTCGCCGCGAGCCCCAGCAGGACGGCCTGGGTCCCTGTTCCGCGAACCGCAACAATGAAGGCGGCCATCATCGTCTTGGAATGGCCTGGCTCCAATCCATGGAGGGCGCCGAGCAGGATGGCGCTTGGAATGAACAGCCAAGCGTGCGCGGAACTCTGCTGGATCAGCTCGGCGAAGGACGGCAACGGGGTCTCACAGGTACTTCGTGATTTCCTTGAACTCGTCGATCGAGCGGCGCTGGTCACGCGCCAGCGGTCCGACGAGGTCTTCAAGGCAGTGGTCGAGATGGTCCTGGATCAGCGTTCGCTTGGCCTGGCAGACCGCCTTCTCGACCGCATGAAGCTGCTGGGCGATGTCGAGGCAGGGCCTGCCCGCCTCGATCATTTCGATGATTCCCTTGAGATGGCCGTGCGCGCGCTTCAGCCGCTTTACAAACTCCGGGTGGATTTCGTGGACATGACGGTGATCATTCATGGCATAATACTATCCCCCTGGACGGGATCTTTCAATGTGGGCATACGCCTCACTTGGTTTTCCCGGAATCGAAGGTGTTCTTCGGACCGCCTTCCACGGCGATCACGGCGGGCTCTGGCGCGATCGCTGGCGGGGCCGTTACGGTGAAGCTGCGCACCAACGGTGACTATGTCGAGGCCAAGCGTGCGATGTAGCGGCCTGTGACACTTAGTTCGGCGAAGTCGGGTGCCGGCACCGGCTCACACGCAGTGGTTTGTCTGTGATGTGGTGGCCGTCGTTCTTAGGCCAGCCTCGTCCAACTCAAGAAATCTACCGTCTCGGCTGTGTTCTGGTGAGCCAAAGCAATCGGCACGCGTCAGACGCTCTACTTCGCATAGTAACGATTGCGAACCAGCACCTTCATGCCCTTCTCGCAATACGCGGGACCGTGCTTTTACCCATAAGGTAGGAGCGCGCCATATGCGTCCGGAACCGGGTGGCAGCTACCGTTAAGTCCCGGCCTGCCTACGGGCAGCGGCGCATAATGGCCGATGAAGAGGAGCTCGTGCGCACGCATCGTATGATGCGGTTTCGCGCGAAGCCTGCCGTACGCTGTTGCCGGGAGGGACGATGGTTCTGTTGCGCGTCCCCGCTATGCTCTCGAAAGGCACCAATCCCTCCGACTGACTGATCCCCTAAGGCCGTTCGGTTTCCACCAGCAACCCCCGCGGCCGCCGGCCGTGTTGCCGCGCAAGCGCGGCTGCCCGCTCCACCCGGGGCCTTGGGGGCGAGCTGGCGGCGCGCCGCCAGTTGCAGGTGGCTCCCGACGGCCTTGGCCGGGTCTCGTCGGAGGGAATGGTCCCTCCGCGGAGCAACGGAGACACTAAAATGCAGAACATCGTCATTCTCGCCGGCAACATCGGTCAGGCCCCTGAAACCCGGATCACCCAGGGCGGCACCAGCATCACTCACTTCACCTTGGCCACCTCGCGCCCCCGCTACTCGGAAGGCAGGATCGTCCGCGACGAGAACGGCTACCGGGTCCAGGATACCGAATGGCACCGCATCACCGCCTTCAACGGGCTCGGCAAGACGGTCCAACAGTATTGCGAGAAGGGCATGAAGGTGCTGGTCCGCGGCCGCATCCACTACACGAAATGGACCGATCGCGATGGCGTCGATCGCTACAGCACCGAGATCATCGCCGAAACGGTGGATTTCCTGAGCCGGGCAACGCCGGCTGAAAAGGAGGAAGGCCAGCTGGTAGATGAGAGCGACATCCCATTTTGAATGGCGTGTCGAAGGCCCGGCGGCGAAAGCCGCCGGGTTCGCTTCTCAGTCCTGACCGTCTGGCTCGACAAGCTCAACGTGACTAACACCGAGCGCCTGGGCGAGTTCATAGAGCGTGATCACGGTCGGGTTCCTCCGCCCGCGCTCAAGACTGCTCAGATATTGCTGACTGAAGCCGGAACGCACTTCGACTTCTTCCTGGGTCAGGCCCTTCTCCCGACGCAGGCGGGCAAAGTTCCGACCGACCAATTTGCGCATGTCCATGCGCAGGAGGATCGCGATTTACATACTTTAAGTTTATCAACTATAATATGTAACAGACGGTTCTACTGTGAGCGCGACGGGTGATGCAGATCGTTGGGAAGATCCACGTCGCGCTATTCCTTGGGGGAGGGTGATGCCAAATGAACACCAGGCGATGCCTGCTGGTGGTCGTCCATTTGCCGTATCGTTCCTGTAAAAATCCCCCGTCGCAACACCAACTATAGAACCGGGTCGGATCATGATTGAGCCGTTTGACGAACTTGCCCCGACCAGCCCGGAACTGACCGACTATGATCGTGCGCACATCAAGCTTTATGTACGGCTGCTCGATGCCGCGGCTGATGGCGCCGATTGGCAGGAGGCCGTCCTGGTACTATTCGGAATTGATCCAACCATTGACGAAGAACGTGCCCGCCGCCTGCATGACAGCCATTTGGCCCGGGCTCGCTGGATGACACATACCGGCTATCGTCATCTTTTGCGTGAACCCCGCGCCTGATTGCTGGAGCGGGCTATTCTTTCATGGGTGATGACGACGCAGCAGAGGGTGATGCCGGCTGGCCGGCTTCCATCAACCTGTGTGTGTCGGAATCAATTCCCCTCGACCTACGGGATACAGGCGGGGAGTTGGCGTATGAGGCCTGATACTTCAAATTGGCGAAACCGTGAAAGCTACGATTCCTTCGATGCGCTTCCAGTTGAAGGTCTCGCCTGGGAGTGCCTTCGTCGCTGTGAGCCTTATCAGCAGTACTATCAGGAGCTCGTAGCCGCAAACACCGAAAACGCTCCGCTTCCAGAGGAAGCGCAACGCCGCTGGGGGCTGCGATTTCCCGGCGCGGCCCAACCTTTCCTTTTCCTCTCAACAGGTGCTCTGGACACCTTCTGCCGATCCGAGTGTGGTGCTTTTTACGCGGCTCCCTGACGGGCTGCCGATTGCAGATGGACCGCCTGGCCAGGGGATTATTGCCGGCCCAGATAGTCCTGAAGGCCGCTACGCTTTCCAGGATGTTCTTTCGACGCAGCTCCTTTTTCTCCCCGGCGCTATCCCGAGTGATCCACTCACGGCGCTGATCCCCCTCGACGCAGACACACTAGGTCGAATCGAAGCGCTCTCCCGCTTTTGGCGGGCTTCGCAAGGCCGTCCGGTGCCATGCGATACGCGTATCACCGCCAACCAGCGCCGTCGCCTGCGTCTGAAGCTTCAGGCTGCCGATGGCCGTATGAATGGTGCGAGTTATCGCGAGATCGCGTTCGCAATTTTCGGCAAAGCGCGTGTTGCCTCAGACCCTTGGAAGACCTCGCCGCTGCGCGACACGATCATCGGACTCGTCGAGGAAGGGCTCGCGCTCATCGCCGGTGGTTATCGGCAGCTGCTTCGCCACCGCCGTCGCTCGTAGCGCTTGCAGGGGGTGGGGATTTTAGATCCCCGCAAATTCCCCATCCCCCTTTGCGCGTTCGCTGCGCCACCGTGGTCGCCGTCCGCCGCTGAACCGCAGCAGCAACCCGCAACGTCACGGAGGCCCGATCCATGCGACCCGATCTAGCCATTTTGCCGCCGCGCTACCTGCGTACCAAGGAAGCCGCCGAGTTCCTCAGTCTTTCCGCCCGTACCCTGGAAAAGCACCGGACCTACGGAACCGGTCCGGCCTATCGCAAGCTCGGCGGCCGCGTCGTCTATTCCGTCGATGATCTTGTTGCCTGGGCTGCGCGCGGCGCCGTCACCTCGACCTCCGACCCGCGTGGCCAGGTGCTGCCGGCAAAGCGTCAAACGCTTCCCGCCACGCCGCAACCCGGCCGCTACGCGCGCTGATTGCGGCGGTGTTCCGAATGACGGCGCGGCATCTGTCTCCCTCGGAGCGCAGGCAACTCGATCTGTTCCGCGCGCTCCCTAGCAGCGACTTCGCGCCAAGAGACGCGCAGGATCTCATGGCTTTCCCATTTTTCTCCCTCTCCAAGACCCATCGCGTCGCGCCGATCGACTTTTCCGCCGGCAACGTGTCTATCCGGGTCGAAGCCGTCCCGGATCATGGCATGGCTACGATCTGGGATGCCGACATCCTGATCTGGGCGGCGAGCCAGATCGTCGAAGCTCGCGATGCCGGACTTCGTACATCTCGCCTGATGGCCGCAACGCCTTATGAGATCCTCAAATTCATTGGCCGCGGCACATCGCTCAGGGACTATCAGCGCCTGAAAGCCGCGCTCGACCGTCTCCAGTCCACCACCGTTGCCACCACAATCCGCCAGCCCGCCGAAGGGCGGCGGCATCGCTTCTCCTGGATCAATGAGTGGAAGGAGCTGACGGATCGCGATGGTCGGCCAGACGGAATCGAGATGATCCTTCCGGACTGGTTCTACCAGGCCGTTCTTGACGATGCCCTCGTGCTTACCATCGATCGGGCTTATTTCGGGCTGACAGGCGGCCTTGACCGCTGGCTATATCGTCTTGTGCGGAAACACGGCGGCCATCAGCGCGACGGCTGGCGTTTCGACTTCAGCCATCTTCACCAGAAATCCGGCAGCCTTTCACTTTTCCGGCGCTTCGTTTTCGAACTGCGCAACATCGTCCGGCGTCAGCCATTGCCCGGTTACACCCTGTTCATCGAGATGGAGGTAGGCGGCCGAATGCTTCTCGCTTTCGCGCCCTGTGGAAAGCCTTTGGATGGCCTCGTGCTATCGGGAACGCAAGATATCGTGCCATCGGGAACGTCAGTATCGTGCTATCGGGAACGCAAGCCGGTCTTAATCCACGATAGCAAAAGGGAAAATCCCGCCCTTAACTTAGAATCTAACAGAGGTTCTAACTTTGAAGAGAGCGCGCGCGATGTGGAAAACGTTGTCTGCGGCGCAGCCGGAAGCCTCAGCACAGCCGCGAAGAATAGCGCGCCATCAGCTCCTGATCGTCCCGACACGTCTGCTTGCGTGGTTTCTGAAACGTCCCATCTCGCTAACCGTCGGGGATGTTCGCGATGATCGGGGCCTTCCTCAATCAAAAAGGCGGTGTCGGCACGACGACGCTGGCGCTTAACCTCGCCTGTGAAGGGGCCGCGCAAGGAAAGCGCGTCACATTCCGGCGCGGCGTCACCGTCGCCGACATGCTGCGCGAACTGCTCGCGCGTCAATTCCTTCCGACTGAAGGAGACCATTTATGACCGGCAACGCGGCTTCCCGCTTGCGCGGCGACCTGTTGCCGTCCGCACGCACCATCGGCAGCATGACCCAGGTCGAATTGACCTGGATCGAGAAGAAGATCGAATTCTGGATCAGGTTCGGGCGCGAGGCACATTTGGAAATCCTCGACCGCCGCAGGCGTGTCGTCTCTTTCGGGCCGAACAGTATCTTTGCGTTCGTCCGCTGGGCCGCCAATGATTTCGGCACGGTCATGTCCCGCATCGACATCGTGCGTGCCGTCGAGCCGGGCGAAGCCTACCAGACGCTGCCCTTCGTGCGCCCTGGTGGCGAAATCCTTCTGAAGGTCGAAGGCTGGCCCAAGGTGGAAGCCGTTCTGCACCACATCGATGCCGTGGAGCGCGCCGGTATCGATGCCTGCGACGTCGCACCCGATCACTGGCGCCACGTCGCTCACCGCATGCAGGCCGGTGAGGCGCCGCGAGCGTACACCGTTGAGCGTCATCAGGCGTGGCTAAAGCGGCGGGGAACCGAACAGTGACCCGCTTCGGCTACGCCATGGTGACGTATTTCGCGGCGATGAGCGTTGCCGTCGCCGCGTTCATCCCGACGTCGACCAGGCTTATCTGGAACGCTACCAGCAGCGCGCCGGTCGGGCTCTATACCGTCGCGCCGGTCGACCGGCTCGAGGTGCCCGACCTGGTCGCCGTCCTGCCGTCCGAACCGCTGGCCGACTTCATGGCGAAGCGCGGCTATGTCGGTCGCGGCACGCCGCTGTTGAAGCGTGTTCTGGGGCTTCCGGGACAACAGGTTTGCCGGATCGGTCGCGTCATCACCGTTGACGGTATCGAAATGGGCGATGCGCTGGAACATGATCGTGTCGGCCGTCCGCTCCCGGTCTGGCGGGGCTGCCGCATCATTGCGGCTGACGAGCTTTTCCTCATGAACGTGAAAGTCCGCGACAGCCTCGACGGTCGCTACTTCGGGCCGCTTCCGGCCGCCACGGTCATCGGCCGGGCAACTCCTCTCTACACCGATGAAGACGGCGATGGCCGCTTCGTCTGGCGCGCGCCGACGCGGTGACGGCGTGGCCATGCCCATCCTCACCGCAAATCCAAAGGAGGCGACCATGGCCCAGATCGGCCAATTTATTCGTACGCAATCCGGCTTCTCAGGGCAGCTCAAAGCGCTTGGCATCGAGGCGGAAATCACCTTCGTTCCCGCCGAGCCCTCGGATTCCGAGAACGCCCCGAGCTATCGCGTTCTGCTCGGCGACGAGGAGGGCTTCGACATCGGTGCTGGCTGGACGCATATCGGCGACCGCGCTGGCGAATATGTTTCGATCGAGATCGACAGCCCGCTCTTCGCCAAGCCGCTGCGCGCCAATCTTTTCAACTCTAGCAGCGACGGTTCCCTCTGGGGCCTACACATGAACCGGCCCGCCAAACCACGCAGGGAGGATTGAGCGGTGCGCCGGATGCGTCGCTCGGTAGCCGGACGGACGTTCTCCGTCCGGCATAGGGCTGTCCTTCTTCTCCTTTCCGGCCTGGCCTCCGCCACGTCCGCAACGCTTCCGGTTTTCGCGCAGACGCCGCCAGCGACCCGCGCCGCGGCTGGCGATCCCTATGCCGCGCATATCGCCGAGGCGTCGCAGCGCTTCGGGATCCCGCAGGCGTGGATCGCCGCGGTAAAGCGCGCTGAAAGCAATAACGACCTGCGCGCTGTGTCGTCCACCGGCGCGCTCGGGCTCATGCAGATCATGCCCGAAACATGGGCCGAACTGCGCGCTCGCTATGGCCTCGGCAGCGATGCATTTGATCCGCGCGACAACATCATCGCGGGCACTGCTTATTTGCGCGAGATGCTTGATCGCTACGGCACCGTTCCGGCCATGCTCGCTGCCTACAATGCGGGGCCGGCGCGCTACGACGAGCACCTCGCAGCTGGCCGTTCCCTGCCGGCCGAAACGCGCGCCTATGTCGCTTTGCTCGCGCCCGCTCTCGGCAGCGCTGTGCCGTTGGGTGGACCACGAACCGCGCTCCGGCAATCCCGCGATTGGCGCGAGGCGCCGCTCTTTGCGGCGCGCGAGGAGGACCGCCAACCTGCCACCGATCGTCTGCAGAACCGCCTGCGACCTCCCGTTCCGGCGCAGGCCGATAGCGCTTCAGGATCTCAGGCAGCGCCCATTTTCCTCACCCGTCGCGAGGGGGAGGGGCCGCAATGACGGTCAACCTGCTCTCTCGCATGCCATCGTGCTGCGGCGCATCATGGACGGCGCCGGGAGTGGAAGCGGTAGCAGCAACCGGACGATGGCAGGATAAAACAGTGCACATTGCGCGGCGGTCGGGTGTTTGTTTTTGCTGGGATTTCTGGTGCGCTCCGCACATTGTTCAGCTTTGTAGCAATGTGCCGAAACGCTCCAAGCCATTGGTACCGAAACATTTTTTGAACATTGCGGGGGTGGGCGATGGCCGATGAGCGTCAGTTCCGCGTCCGTCCGGGACGTATCCGTTCCAGGCGGACGCAATCGGCGCGGCCCTTCATTGCGCAGGCGCTCGCCGCGGCCAAGAAGGCTGGCGGTGGCGTGTCGCGCTCCGGCCGTGTCGTTCCGGGCAATCGCTCGCGCTTCGGTCATGGCCAGCGCGCCAGCATCCAGGCCAATCGGCTGATATCCTCCCGTTCGCGTGGCGCCGTCGTCAAGGCGCGCGTTGTTCGCCATTCGATACGCAGCGCGCCGCTCGGCGCCCATCTCAATTATCTGCGCCGGGAAGGCGTGACCCGAGACGGGGAGAAGGCGCGTCTGTTCGGGCCTGGTACTGAAAATGCCGATGCCGGTGCCTTCGCCGAGCGGTGCCAGGATGACCGGCATCATTTCCGGTTCATCGTTTCGCCCGATGATGCGCTGGAAATGGCCGACCTAAAATCCTTCACCCGCGATCTTGTCAGCCAGATGGAGAAGGATCTCGGCACCCGGCTCGAGTGGGTGGCCGTGGACCATTGGAACACCGAGCATCCGCATGTCCATCTGATCGTGCGCGGTGTCCGCGACGATGGACAGGATCTCGTCATCTCGCGCGACTACATCAAGGAAGGGATGCGAGACCGGGCGCGTGATCTCATCACCCAGGAACTGGGGCCACGCACCGACCTCGACATTCGCCGCTCGCTGGAGCGCCAGATCGAAGCGGAACGCTGGACCCAGCTCGACCGTCAGCTCGTCCGCGATGCGCGAGAAACCGGGATCATCGATCTCGCGCCGCGATCCGACTGCCCGCCCGACGAATTTCATGCCCTGAAGGTTGGGCGGCTTCGGAAACTGGAAATCCTTGGGCTGGCGGGACAGGTCGGCCACTCGCAATGGTTCATCAAGCCCGAAGCTGAGGCGGTGTTGCGCGAGCTCGGTGAGCGCGGCGACATCATCAAGCGGATGCACAAGGCCCTGACGGAACGCGGCATCGAGCGGGGGGCAGCGAGCTATGTGCTGGCGAGCGAAAGCCTGGATGAGCCTATTGTCGGCAGGTTGATCGAACGCGGTCTTGACGACGAACTGAAGGGCATGGCTTATGCCGTGGTGGATGGTGTTGATGGCCGCACTCACCACATCAGGCTGCCCGATCTCGACGCGACGGGCGACGGCGCCTCCGGTTCTATTGTCGAGTTGCGCAAATACGATGACGCGCGCGGCCGGCGCCGCGTCGCGCTTGCCGTCCGCTCCGATCTCGACATCGACCGACAGGTGACTGCATCGGGCGCGACCTGGCTCGACCGGCAAGCGGTTGCCCGTGAGCCGCTGTCACTCTCCGATGGCGGCTTCGGTGCCGAGGTGCAGCAGGCTATGGATCGGCGCGCCGACCACCTCATCGAGCGGGGTCTCGCCGAGCGACAGGGGCACGGCGTGGTGTTCGCGCGCAAACTCATCGACACCTTGCGCCGCCGCGAACTGGATGCGCTCGGCGAAAAGCTCGCCGCCGAAACGGGCCAGCCGTTCAACCGCCCCGACAGCGGCGAATATGTCGCCGGCACCTATCGCCGGCGCTTCGCGCTTGCTTCCGGCCGCTTTGCCATGATCGACGACGGTCTAGGTTTCCAACTCGTTCCCTGGAGTCCTTCGCTGGAAAAAGAGCTTGGCAAGCACGTTTCCGGCGTGACCCGTAACGATGGTGGCATTGACTGGAATTTCGGTCGGAAACGCGGGCTGGGATTGTAAAGCGCTCCTGTCACCGGTTTTGGAGCTGGTAGAAGGAGATCAGTCTCGTTGTGTGTTGATCGCCAAATGCGATCGGGTACCGGAAGCAGCCTAGGTAAATCAAAATCCCGAGAGCGTGGTTCTGGGACTGATCGGGTTTGCGCAAGCAAGTGTCGGTAAGGTCGAATTGCTGGAGCGAGCCCTGTAAGCGGCATGATCTTGGGCTTCGAAACATCCCAAGTGTCGAGCCAGGACAGATGTTTAATGCAGTCTGTTGTTATTGAGTACTTAGCGTAGGTGGACGACAGCAGCGCCGCTGTTCACAATATCGTCGGATCATGCGCCCCCACCGCTTGCGATGATGGCCCGAATGGCGACAAGGTCAAAGTGGCTCTTCCGCACTCGCAGGAATGGATCCGCACGATCGATTATCCGTCTGCCAATTGTCAGGTCACCGTCTCGCCCATCAGCACGATTTCGGCGTTTCAGTCCGCATTCTCGGGCTAGGGCAACGCGCACTCTGACCCGGCGGTTTCGAGTACTGTGGCATCCCTTGGGTGAATTGAGGGGCACAGATGCCGCCGGTCGCCTTCGGAGGCCGTCTTTGGCGCGGATGGCGCGTGCCCGAAAGTTGGCCTTCAGCTTGGAAGGCCATTTGGATAATTGAGATGGGGCTGTAGGGCGGCAGGAAGACGATCCATGCGCTGCTCGCCTTGGTGGCGGCTTCGGCCTTTCGGGCTTTGTGGGCGGCCGGCCGACAGGTCGGGGTGAGTTGGGTCTTGATATATTTTCTACAATGCGCCGGTTCATCGGCTTGTCCACCACCAAGGGTCGGTTAGGGCCGGAGCATCTCAGTCCGGCGAAGAAAGGTCTGGGTCTTCCAATGCGAGCAGGGGGGGGGTGAAGCGCAGCCGCTGCCCCTTCGGACATCCGCCCCGCAGACGGGCCATCTTGGCCGTCCTGCCGGTCTCGTCAGGGAGGACGAGCCGATTCGGCGCGTCAAGCATGTATCCGGTTTCGTTCGCAACGGTGGTGGCATCGACGGAATTTGGTCGCAAGCGGGGAGTGGGATTGTAGAGCGATTCCATAGTCGCGGCGAGAGCGGTTTACCTGTCATGGAGTCATTCCAACAACTCCAGAAACCAGATCAGGAAATGCGTGCCACTGTCGAATTGCTGATTGCCCTGTAGCTGATGCTCCCTCACCATCGGAGACGCGTGCTGCGAGAGGTCATTTAGCTTTCGGGCCGGTTAGAGTCTGGACCTATCAAATCCCACAGGTTACAAAAAAGGTCTTTGAAAGATTGCTATCGTGCCGCGAAACAAATGCTGTCGGCTAGGGCACGAGCTAGCCCGCTTTCTTACAACCGTCGTAATCGAGCCAGAAATGATCTGGCGTCAGGAACTATGTCGATCCACCAAAGGTGACAGTATGATCGACTTCAACAGCCTCATTTTCGATGGATGGAGTTTCGGAGCCCTTAACATCGATGACTATCATGCTTTGCGCCCAACTCTGAAAGAGATCGAGGAAATGCCGAACTGCTATGCGATCGCTCTCGATGAGATCGGCACTCCATCCTTCACGCGTCAAAAACACTCTGGCCCCTCCTGCTACTTTGCGACAAGAGGCATGCATCCGCAGCACGGAGAGGTATACATCTTCGCGAATTCCAATGACGAGGGTTATGTTCTCGCGAAAGTTCCAATCGAAGCGATGCTGGAATAGATAAAAATGGGTGATGAAAGCGCACCGATAAGGCTGCAGGACAAAACAATGCCGGGCATTGTGGAGCATTGGTGTATGCACCCTGGCTGCAAAGCTTGGGGGAGTTTTGGCTTCGCCGGCCGCTACGGTGTGGAGTGGTATTGCGGAAAACACCGGGCAGACGCATTTAAGAGGGATGATCAAGGATATTCCCTCGCCGAAAAGCCCTGAAGACGCCGCCGACCGCTCTCTGGAATGCCAGGCGGCACTGGAGATCGCATTTCAGGAATTGATGGCGCGGGCGGTGAATGCGGGTTGGAACGAAGCCGAGGCATGCAGTGCGATTATTGAACTCGCCGATCACCGTGCACTCGCCATGATCGAGAATGATTTCATTGCCGAGCAAATTGCGGCTCTCTTCAAGAAAGGTTAGGACGGCGTTTCCTCGCCTGGCGGAGGGAAAGACATAGGCTGGCCGGCGCGTGCATTTAGATAATTGGTCATCGCCATTTTGATACCTTCGGCGGTCTCTGGGCCGACAAAGAACTGGTATGGGTTCCCATCGACGTCGTACAAAACCATGATGCCGACAAGTTCATCATCGCTGCTATATTGGGCGTCGAGACCGACCGCCTTCAGCCATTTGGGTTCCGCGCTTTTTCTGTCTGCCATTCACACACTCCAGTAGACCTATTCCACTTCATAAATCTCTGCGTTGTCAGCCGCATCTCGCAAGCCTTTAAAAGATGCCTGACGCACCCGTCGATCCCGCGTCCATGCATTGAATTGCACCTCCGCCACCCATTGAAGTGCTCCCCGATTCTGGGCCAGCGAGAACTGGAATTTCCGGGGTTAATGACGTGCCCCCGTTAAATTAAGCCATTTGGAACTGGAATTTTCCACTTATGATCCCTGTCGGGAAGAAGAGGAGAATTCGATGAAGGCTTCGAAGTTTTCGGAAGCGCAGATTGCGTTTGTTTTGAAGCAGGCGGAGGACGGAACGCCGGTTGGCGAAGTGTGCCGCAAGGCCGGGATTTCGGACGCGACGTTCTACAACTGGCGCAAGAAGTATGCAGGCCTGATGCCCTCGGAGATGAAGCGGCTGCGGCAACTCGAAGAGGAGAACGCCAAGCTGAAGCGGATCGTCGCGGACCTGTCGCTGGACAAGGCGATGCTTCAGGACGTGCTGTCAAAAAAGCTCTGAGGCCTGCCCGCAAGCGCGAGCTTGTCGACACGATCAAGGCGGACTGGCAGGTCTCGATCCGGCGTGCATGCTCGGTGTTGAAGATCGACCGGTCGCTTTATGTCTACAAGTCCAGGCGCGGCGGGCAGGCCGAGTTGAAGCTCAGGATCAAGGATATCTGCCAGACACGGGTGCGTTATGGCTACCGTCGCGTACACGTGCTTCTCAAGCGTGACGGATGGCCCGTCAATGCGAAGCGAATCTATCGTCTTTACAAGGAGATGGACCTCCAGCTGCGCAACAAGGTGCCGAAGAGGCGGGTCAGGGCGAAGCTGCGGGCCGACCGTACGGAGGCCACCCATTCCAACCATGTCTGGGCGATGGATTTCGTGCACGATCAATTGGCCACCGGCCGCAAGATCAGGGTGCTGACCGTCGTCGATACCTTCTCACGGTTCTCACCGGCAATCGATGCCCGCTTCAGCTATCGAGGCGAGGATGTGGTCCAGACACTGGAGCGGGTGTGCCGGCAGGTGGGGTATCCGGCATCGATCCGTGTCGACAATGGCAGCGAGTTCATCTCGCGAGACCTCGATCTTTGGGCCTATCACAAGGGTGTCGTGCTCGACTTTTCCCGGCCAGGCAAGCCGACCGACAACAGCTACATCGAAAGCTTCAACGGCAAGTTCCGCGCCGAGTGCCTGAACGCCCACTGGTTCATGAGCCTTGACGACGCGCGGGCAAAGATGGAGGATTGGCGTAGAGAGTATAACGAGTTCCGGCCACACAGCGCCCTCGGCAACAAGGTGCCGATTTCGCTCATGAACGGCTCATCGGCACCCCCGCCGAGCTGAGCCTTAACCCCGGAAATTCCAGTTCTCGCTGGCCCAGAATCGGGGAGCACTTCAATTAACCCCGGAAATTCCAGTTCTCGCTGGCCCAGAATCGGGGAGCACTTCATAACCCCGGAAATTCCAGTTCTCGCTGGCCCAGAATCGAGGAGCACTTCAATAAGTGGAAAATTCCAGTTCCAAATGGCTTAATTTAACGGGGGCACGTCACCGTCACCTTTTGGGATGGTTCGTAACCGATTACCGCAAAGCTTTCGCTCTGGGTGCATTTGATCTTGATCCAATCGCCTGTCCTGCCGGATCGA
>NZ_JACHWN010000005.1 GCF_014191375.1 Mesorhizobium sp. RMAD-H1 | reverse complement strand
CGAACTCTTCACTCGCCAGCGGCGCCGCCGCCCTCGTTGTGGCGCTATATACGACCACACCTCCAAAACTGTCAACCGCATTATGTGCGAATTTTCGAAAAAATTTCGCCGGCCTTTTCTTGCCCCCGGGAGTTGGCGCCCGCAAGGCAATGCCACCGTCATATTTCCGTCGCACATGAGCTCCCGGATCGGAACCGCCGTTCAACGAAATCAATGATCGGATGGATTATATAGATATGGGGGCGAAACAGTCCGATTCAAGGCCTTGCGCCCGGGAGGCCTTGAATTGGTTAATTCCGATCGATGCCGGCCCCAGGCTCTTCCCGCTCAACGCGGATGACCCGAAGTCTTTCTGCATGCTTCAGTGGACAGCGTGGATATCGGGTGCCAAGCGCGCCAAATCAAGACCCGTCACAAACCTGCCCTATTCGACTTTTAGCCCTGCTTTCGATTGCGAGCGATATAACGTTCAGGGCCTGTGTTCGGCAATTGCGGTTAGCAAATTGTGGGGTATGAAGGGGAAAACCGGCTCGCCCACGGCTTCGCGTTGACTTCGAAGCCTGCGGCAGGCAAAACTCGGATCACTCACGGGGCAAGCCCCTCATCTTTCCAGCCTATAGGACTGGCCGGCGCGCGATCGGGCACGCTCGCACATACGGCACGACCAGAGGACCGGCAGCTTACAGGATGAAGGAATACGAGCGGCACGCGATAGACCCCGGCAACGAACCGCCGCTCATCACCGACGGGCGGCGCGGGCCGCCGGACCGCCGTGAGATTTCCGCCCGCTGGCTCGCCGGCACCTTCCTGACAGGCATTACATCCTGCATGCTGATGGGCGTCGCGCTCTTCGCCGCCCTTGACGGGCGCGAGCAATTGGCGACCCCGCCGGAGCTGCTTGCACGCAACGAGATGCAGGGCCCCGATTCCGACAGCGATACGTCCAAGGGCGATCGCGTTGCCGCGACCACCGCGATCCAGAAGAATCGCGACCGGCGCCGTTTCGACGTATCGACCATGCAGAAGGTCGGCGAGCGCGAGGTTATCCGCACCCGTCCTTTCGAATATGTGCGCATGGCGCTCGCCGCCGACCATCCCGGCAGCCGCAAATATCCGCCGTTCAACGCGCTCGCCATCTTCTCTGAAGGCGCCCCGCCGACCCAGACGGCGAGCACCGGACAGATATATGGCGCCAAGGTGGAAAGCGAAGTCAGCCTGCGGACATCGGATTTTCCGCTGGCGACGGCCGAATTCGATACATCCGCCGATCTCACCGCGGACGAGGTCGAGAAGGTCGTGCGCAATACCGGCATGCTGCTCACCGACGGGGACATGCAGGTGGCTTCGCTCCACTATGTCGATCCCTTGCGCTTCGGCAACAGCGAATCGCCCTATTCGCTGACCCCGCCGCTCGATGTACGCATCGTCCAGGAGAACGTGAGCATCGCCCCGCGTGCCGGCCCGGATGCGGTGAGCGACGGTTTTTCGGAAGAGGTGCTTCCCTTCCGCAGTGACGAGGCGATCGTCGACGCCCTGGCCAAGGCGGGCTATGACGGCGGCAATACCGCCGAGATGGCCGAGGCGTTGGCCAAGCTCATGAACTCGCCGCGCCTGAAGGCCGGCAGCGTCCTGCGCGTCGGCGTCGAATCGCATGATGACGTGGACAGGATCGTCCGCGCCAGCATTTATAACGGCACGACGCATTTGCTGACCGTCGCGCTCGACGACCGCGGCCAATATGTGCCCTCGGACGAACCGGAAATGACGCCGCTGCTGCGCACCGCTTTCGACGGCAGCGCGCCATTGCCGCGCATTCGCGGCGATCTTCCGACCGTCTATGATGGCATCTGCCGTGCCGCCCTCGCCTATGGCATGACAGAGACCATGACCACCCAGCTGGTCAAGATGCTGGCTTCCGACGTGGACCTGCAGGCAACGATTTCGCCCACCGACCAGATAGAGGCCTTCTTCTCGCTGCCGGAAAATTCCGACCGGGCAGGCGAGGAATCCGAGATTCTCTACGTCGCCGCCACATTCGGCAGCACCACCCGCAGGTTCTACCGTTACCAGGCGCCGGACGGCACGACCGATTACTACGACGAGAAGGGCAAGAGCGCGAAGCAGTTCCTGCTGCGCAATCCGGTGCCCAACGGCATCTTCCGCTCTCCTTTCGGCATGCGCCGCCACCCGATCCTCGGCTTCCTCAGGATGCATACGGGTGTCGACTGGGCCGCCCCCCGCGGTACGCCGATCATTGCCGCCGGCAACGGCGTCGTCGAGCGGGCCGGCTGGACCAACGGCTATGGCAATCAAACGATCCTCCGCCACGCCAATGGCTATCAGACGAGCTATTCCCACCAGAATGCCATCGCATCGGGGGTAACGCCCGGCGCCCGCGTGCGCCAGGGACAGGTCATCGGCTACGTCGGCTCGACGGGCCTCTCCACCGGACCGCATTTGCACTATGAGGTGATCGTCAACGGCACCAAGGTCGACCCGATGCGCATCCGGCTGCCGGACAACAAGACCCTGAAAGGCAAGGAGCTGGAGGCTTTCCAGCGCGAGCGCGAGCGCATCGATCAGTTGCTGAACGACCAGAAGGACAACGGCACCAAGCTCGCCGCGACCGGTTCCGTCAACGGCTGATTCCCAGGTTCCCTTCTTCCACAGAGAGAGAGAGAGAGGGAATACCGCCGCCTCACTCGACGAATTCGACCGTCACACCCGGTTTCACCAGCTTTGCCAGTTCCTCGGCGTCCCAATTGGTCAGGCGGACGCAGCCATGGCTTGACGTCTTGCCGATCTTCGAGGGCTCGGGCGTGCCGTGGATGCCGTAGGTCGGCTTGGAAAGCGCAATCCAGACCGTACCTACCGGTCCGTTCGGCCCGGGCGGAATGGTCAGGATCTTGTCGTTATTGCCCTGTTTGAAATTGATCTTCGGATTGTAGGTATAGTTGGGATTGATCGCGATTCGCTCCACTTGGACGATGCCGGAGGGCGAGGGATTGTCGGACGAGCCGATGGTCGAGGGATAGGCGACGACCAGCCGTCCCGATTCGTCATAACCGCGCACCTGCTTGCGCTGCTTGTCGGCAACGATCTGCGCCACCTTGGCGGTGACCGGCCTGCCGACATTGGGAACGCGAACGACCGTGCCCGGCTGATTGAAGTCCAAGCCCGGATTGATTTCCCTTAGGTAAGCCTCGTCGATATGGAATTTTTCGCCGAGCATTTCGGCGACGGACGTATAGGCCATCGCCGGAAGCTGCGCCTTGTGCGCATAATCTTCCGGAATCGATGCCACATATTGCCGGCCCACATCCTCATTGGTGATCGTATATTCGGTGAAGGCCGGCCCGCCCGTCGCCTCCAGCTCGGCATTGATGGCCGCCTCGTTCGAGGGATCCAGATATTTGCCGGTCAGTTCGCCGTAAGCCGCTGCGGCCTTGTCGACATTGCTGCCCGCCCGCCCGTCGATGACGCCCGGTGACGCGCCGGCCCGGTCGAGCAGTACCTGATAGGCGGCGATTCGTTCCTTGGCCCGCTCGCCCTTCGGCATTTCGATCGCCGGGGCCATGTCGCCGGGCGCGGGCATAGCCGCCGACGGCGGCTCTATCGCCGGGCGCCGCGAATCATCCTCGAGCGAAGCGGAGGTGTCGGGCGGCGGCAGCTCCGAGCGTTCGATCTGCCCGTCCCTGTTTCCGTCATAGGTCCCCGCCGGCGGCGCGTCATAATAGGGGTCAGCGGGCGGCGTGTCGGGATAGCGCGCATAGGGATCCTCCGGCACGCCGCCGAACCCGTCATAGGGCGCTCCGCCACCGACGGGACCGTCGAGCGTCCAGTTGTCCTCCGGCGCCGGCGCGCGGCGCACGCGCCTGTATTCCGGTTCCGGCTCCTCGATCGACAGGATACGCCCGCGCCGGTCCATGGTGATCCGGCGGCCGTTCGGGTCGATGTAAATGCGGATGCGCCCGTCGCGATAGACTTCCTCGCCGGGATCATAGAGCTGTGCCAGCTGGATGGCGCCCCGATTACCCTCGAACCCGTCCCTCCCGCCGATCTGCCCGGCCTCTGCGGATACTGGGAATATCGTGCCGGTTGCGGAAGCGAGCAATGCAAGGCGAAACAGGGGAGGAATGCACGGCATGAACAAAAACACCATAAAAGAGCGAACGAATCGCGGCTATCTGACGATTCTATCCGAATTCTTCCCATGCCAGATGAACTGGACATGAAAATGGCCGCCGGGAGTCCCGAATTTAACGTTTGACGGCCCGTACGGGTCCATACGTCGAATTCGAATGCACTGCCAAAGCGGCCATTTCCGATCGGCGAGCGGCCGGTCAGGCTGCTTCCGCTGCCTTGGCCGGCGCCTTGGCGCGGAAGTTCAGCCTGTCCGAACCGGCGGTGATCTTCACCGTCGAGCCGTCCAGTATCTCACCCAGGAGGATGCGCTCGGCGAGCGGATCCTGAACCTCCTTCTGGATGACGCGCTTCAGGGGCCGCGCCCCATAGGCGGGGTCGTAGCCCTTCTGCGCCAGCCAGTTGCGGGCATCGTCATCGATCTCGATCCTGATCTTGCGATCGGCCAGAAGCAGCTGCAACCGCTGCAGCTGGATATCGACAATGGCGCCCATCTCGCTGCGCTTCAGCCTGTGGAACAGGATGATTTCGTCGACGCGGTTGAGGAACTCCGGACGGAAGGCCGCCCTGACCACCGCCATCACCTCGTCACGCACGCTCTCTACATCCTGATCATCGCTGAGCCCTGCCAGATATTCCGCGCCCAGATTGGAGGTCATGATGATGACCGTGTTGCGGAAATCGACCGTGCGGCCCTGGCCATCGGTCAGCCGTCCATCATCGAGCACCTGCAGGAGCACGTTGAAGACATCCGGATGCGCCTTTTCGATCTCGTCGAAGAGAATGACCTGGTAAGGTCGCCGGCGTACCGCTTCCGTCAGTACCCCGCCTTCCTCATAGCCGACATAGCCGGGAGGCGCGCCGATCAGCCGGGCCACCGAATGCTTCTCCATATATTCCGACATGTCGATGCGCACCATCGCCGTCTCGTCGGAGAACAGGAATGCAGCCAGCGCCTTGGTCAGCTCCGTCTTGCCTACGCCGGTGGGGCCAAGGAAGATGAACGAGCCGATCGGACGATTCGGATCCTGCAGACCCGCACGTGCGCGGCGGACGGCCTTCGACACCGCCTGCACGGCTTCGCCCTGGCCGATGACGCGCTTCGCCAGCTCGTCCTCCATGCGCAACAGCTTCTCGCGCTCGCCCTCCAGCATCCGGTCGACCGGAATGCCGGTCCAGCGCGAGACGACCTGCGCGACATGGTCCGAACTCACGGTTTCCTCGAGCAGAGATCCCTTGTTCTCGCTGCTTTCGGCCTCTGTCAGCTGCTTCTCGAGCTGCGGGATCTTGCCGTAGGCCAGCTCGCCCGCCCTTTGGAATTCGCCGCTGCGCTGGGCGATGGCGAGTTCATTGCGCGCTTCATCCAGCTGCTTCTTGAGGTCCGCCGCAAGGCCGAGCTTCTGCTTCTCCGCCTGCCACGCGCCGGTCAGGCGCGCCGATTCCTCTTCGAGATCGGCGAGTTCCTTCTCCAGGCGCTCGAGGCGATCCTTCGAGGCAGCATCCTTCTCGTTCCTCAGCGCCTCGCGCTCGATCTTGAGCTGCATGATGCGGCGGTCGATCTCGTCGAGCTCTTCCGGCTTCGAATCGACCTGCATCCGCAGCCG
The DNA here is from genome assembly GCF_014191375.1 of Mesorhizobium sp. RMAD-H1. GTDB lineage: Bacteria > Pseudomonadota > Alphaproteobacteria > Rhizobiales > Rhizobiaceae > Paramesorhizobium. The sequence goes on along the minus strand of NZ_JACHWN010000005.1, from coordinate 364,482 downwards.
CGACGCCGCCTCATCGACGAGGTCGATCGCCTTGTCGGGCAGGAAACGGTCGGAGATATAGCGGTTCGACAGCGTCGCCGCCGCCACCAGCGCCGAATCGGAGACGCGCACCTTGTGGTGCTGCTCGTATTTCTCCTTGAGGCCGCGCAGGATCGAGATCGTGTCGTCCACGTTCGGCTCGTCCACGAAGACCGGCTGGAACCGGCGGGCGAGCGCGGCATCCTTCTCCACATATTTGCGGTATTCATCGAGCGTCGTCGCGCCGATGCAGTGCAGCTCGCCGCGCGCCAGCGCCGGCTTCAAGAGGTTGGAGGCGTCCATCGCGCCGTCCGCCTTGCCCGCGCCGACCAATGTGTGCATCTCGTCGATGAAGAGGATGATCTGCCCCGCCGCCGATTGAACTTCCGAGAGCACGGCCTTCAGCCGCTCCTCGAATTCGCCGCGATATTTAGCGCCGGCGATGAGCGCGCCCATGTCGAGCGCCATCAGCTGCTTGTCCTTCAGCGATTCGGGCACGTCGCCGTTGACGATGCGCAGCGCCAGCCCCTCGGCGATGGCCGTCTTGCCGACGCCCGGCTCGCCGATCAGCACCGGATTGTTCTTGGTGCGGCGCGACAGCACCTGGATGGTGCGGCGGATTTCGTCGTCGCGGCCGATGACCGGATCGAGCTTGCCCGCGCGGGCGTCCGCGGTGAGGTCACGCGCGTATTTCTTCAGCGCGTCATAGCCGCTCTCGGCGGAAGCCGAATCGGCGGTGCGCCCCTTGCGGATATCGTTGATGGCCTGGTTGAGCGCCGTGGCGGTGACGCCGGCGCGCGAGAGGATATCGGAGGTCTTGGCCGATTTCTCGATCGCGAGCGCCGTGAGGAGTCGCTCGACGGTGACAAAACTGTCGCCTGCCTTCTTGGCAAGCTCCTCGGCCGTGGCGAAAACCTTCGCCAGCGGTTGCGACAGATAGAGCTGGTCATTGCCGCCGGTGACCTTCGGCAGGGCGTCGAGTGCGGCCTGCAGACCGAGGCGCACATCGGCGATCCGCCCGCCGGCCCGCTCGATCAGCGAAGTGGCCAGCCCCTCATCGTCGTCGACAAGGACCTTGAGCAGATGTTCCGGCGTGAACTGCTGGTTGTTCTGGGAAAGCGCGAATGTCTGTGCGGCCTGGATGAATCCGCGGACGCGCTCGGTATATTTCTCAATATTCATGTCTGTCTCCTTATCTTCCCGGCCCTGTTGAGTAGGCACCGACGAAGGCACTGGTGACGAACTCCCTTTCAGGCGAGTTCAATGTCCCGATTGATATGGGAAAGGCGCTCGGACCCCGCAAGGAGCATCAAGGGAAGCAGAAATAAAATAATAAAAGACGAACGGCGCGGGATGATTCCCGCGCCGTTCGGCAAGAATTCGGAAAGGATCCTGGTGCAGGCCCGGCGGTTTCCTCCTGGGAGCAGCAACCGCTTTCCCATCGGGCGCGCTGAAAAATCAGGCGTCGGAACCGGCCTCGACGCGCACGGCAGGCGTTTCCGCCGCCTTTGGCGCATCGCCGTCCCCGGCAGCGCCGCTGTCGGTTTCGCCGGCTTCACCGGCTGCTGCACTCGCCGTGCGGCGCGGACGGGCCTGGCGGCGCGGACGGCGGGTTTCTGCGGCGGGCGCGGCTTCGGCTTCCCCATGGGCTCCGTCATTGATCGCGGCGGGAGCTTCCTCGGGAGCCGGCGACGGCTGTGCCGCCTCGCCTTTCGCCTCTGCCACATCCTTCTCGGCCGCTTCGGCCGCAGCTTCCGGGCGTTCGCCACGCGGGCGACGCTGACGGTTCTGGTTGCGGCCCTGACCGCGGCCGCGATCCGCCGGCTGCTTCTGCGTCTCCGCGCCATCTTCGCCGAAGATCACCTCGGCCGGCGTGCCTTCGATCACCGGCTGCGGGCCGCTGCCATTGACCGGCTTCTGAGCCGCCGCAGCCACGGGCTGGTCGTAACCGTTTTCATCATCACCTTCATCATCGTCAAAGACGTCGTCGCGCTGGAACTGCACGGGCGCCTGGGCCTGCGCCGCCATGATGATGCGGTTATAATGTTCGGCATGCTGGAGATAGTTCTCGGCCATGACACGATCGCCGGAGGCCTGGGCGTCCCGCGCCAGCGCTGCATATTTCTCCGCGATGTGCTGGGCATTGCCCCTGATCTTCACATCGGGTCCGTTGCTCTCGTAATTGCGTGATAGCGGGTTAGGCCCCTTGCGGTTGTTGTTCCCCCGTCCACGCATGCGCCTGTTCTGCTGTCCTGGCCTCATACTCTTCTCTTTTCAGATTAAGGGGCGCAGATCCCCATGGCCTGAATTGGCCTTTGGGTCTCGCTTGTTATGTGACGAACTGGAGCGCGCCCCGCACTACCATCGTATAAAAGATCTCTAAAAGTTGCGTGCTGCCGTACGGGCCACTCCGACCGGAGTAACGGTGTCAAACACCACAAAGCAGATTTACCGCCCTGGCGATACGCGGAACAAAAGCCTGCTTGGCTTGATACGGTGCGTGGAAACTAAACGCCTTCTCCATAAATTCCAAGCTTTTTTTGGCGCTCTTGGTAATCAAAAACTCAAAGCTCGAAAAGGAGTGCGCGCTCGTGTCCACCGATATCCCGCGAGACTTCGATCAGTCGAAAACCCTGCTTCGCAAAGATGTTTTCCACGTCGGGCAACTGCCCCGCGCCGATCTCGACGCCAACTGCACCCCCTTCATATAGGTGATAACCGCTGCCGCTTGCAAGGGCCCGGTAAAAATCAAGTCCGTCCTCTCCGCCATCCAGCGCCAGAAGCGGATCATGTTCCCGCACCTCCCGATCCAGCGTGGCGATGATATGGCGCGGAATATAAGGCGGATTCGAGACGATCAGGTCGAACTTGCCGGTGACCTCGGCGAACCAGTCGCTGCGAACTGCGGCAAAACGTCTGGACACGCCGGCCATGCGTGCATTCTCCCGCGCGGCCGAGAGCGCGCCCGGCGCGATATCGACGCCGACGGCGCGCAGACTGTCGAGCTGCGCGAGCAGCGCAATTGCTATGGCTCCGGTTCCGGTCCCCATATCGATCAGGTCGGCGACCCCCTTTTCGGCAATCCGCGCCTTCAGGAAAGGCAGCACCAGATCGACCAGCGTCTCGGTATCCGGGCGCGGCTCCAGCGTTTCCGGCGAAAGCCGGAAGCCAAGGCCATAGAAAGAGCGCTCTCCCATGATTCGGTGTACCGGCTCGCCCCTGAGCCGTCGTTCGATTGCCGCATCAAGCGTCCCGACGGCCTCGCTCGAGATGATTCGCTCGGGCGTGCTCAGCGCGTCGAGCCGGGTCGTCCCCGTCGCCCATTCCACGAGAAGCCGTGCATCGAGTTCCGGCGTGGCGATGCCCGCATCGCGCAAGGCCTTGCGCGCCCGGGCATGAAGCGCGGCGAGCGTCTCGCTGGTCATCAGGCGTTTTCGCCGATCTCGGCCAGAAGAGCGGTCTGATGATCGGAGATCAGCGCGTCGACCAGTTCGTCGAGCTCGCCTTCCATGATCCGGTCGAGCTTGTAGAGCGTCAGGTTGATCCGGTGATCGGTGACCCGTCCTTGCGGAAAATTATAGGTGCGGATGCGCTCGGACCGGTCGCCCGAGCCCACCTGGCTCTTCCGCGCCGCCGAGCGCTCGCTGTCGGCCCGCTGCCGCTCCATGTCATAGAGCCGGGCGCGCAGGATCTGCATGGCCCTCGCCCGGTTCTGGTGCTGCGACTTTTCCGCCTGCACTACCATGATACCGGTTGGTATGTGGGTGATTCGCACTGCCGAATCGGTGGTGTTGACGTGCTGGCCACCCGATCCCGACGCCCGCATCGTATCGATGCGGATATCTTCCGCGCGTATGTCGATATCGATATCCTCTGCCTCCGGCAGCACGGCGACGGTGGCCGCCGAAGTGTGGATGCGCCCGCTCGCCTCCGTTTCCGGCACGCGCTGCACGCGATGCACGCCCGATTCGAATTTCAGCTTGGAGAACACGCCCCTGCCGGACACGGTGGCAATGATTTCCTTGTAGCCGCCCGCCTCGCCGTCGCTCGCCGAAACGACCTCGACGCGCCAGCCCTTGAGCGAGGCATAGCGCTCATACATGCGGAACAGGTCGCCGGCGAACAGCGCCGCCTCCGAGCCGCCCGTTCCAGCGCGGATTTCAAGGATCGCGCTCTTCTCGTCCGCCGCGTCCTTCGGCAGGAGCAGGATCTGCACCTCGTGTTCGAGCGTCTCGATCCGCTCCTCCACCTCGGGCAGCTCGCTTGTCGCCAGCGCCCGCATCTCCGCATCGACCGAACTGTCATCGCGCATGGCGGTAAGGTCCGCCGCCTCCTGACGAGCTGCGACAAGCGCGCGGATTTTTCCGACGACCTCCTCCAGCTCGGCATATTCGGAGGCGAGCTTCACATAAGTTTCGGAATCCGGATTTCCCGCCATCTGCGTCTCGATCAACGAGAAGCGCTTCAGGAGCTGGTCCATGCGGTCCTGCGGCAATGCGATCATTCAATTCCCTCTGCCGTCATTCTCGGGCTCGTCCCAAGAATCTACCACGGCATAATCTGTTGCTACGGTAATTGCTTTTCTCTTCCTCGTCGCAGATTCTCGGGACGAGCCCGAGAATGACGGCACGACAGCCCGCCTTCACCTGAACATCAGCGCAGCTACAGCGGAATGCCGCTATCTTCTGCATACCCCATCAGCATCTCGCGCAGCGAGTGGGAGCCGTTCGGCTTGTGGATGGCTTCGAGGAGAAGCGTGTTGAGCCTGGCCGTATCGAGCGCCCCGAGCATCGCCTTGACCGGGCCGATAGCGGCGGGCGACATCGATATATGACGGAAGCCGAGCCCGATCAATGTCATGGCGGAGAGCGGCTTGCCGGCCATTTCGCCGCACAGCGTCACCGGCGTGCCGTTGCGTGCCCCCGCCTCGACGATCTGCCGGAGCACCCGCAGGAACGGCGGCGACAACTGGTCGAAACGGTTGGAGATGGTCGAATTGCCCCGGTCCACCGCCATGACGAACTGGAAGAGGTCGTTCGACCCGACCGAGACGAAATCCACCACCGACATCAGTTCGTCGAGCTGCCAGAGCAGCGACGGCACCTCGATCATCGCCCCGAGTTGCAACCGTGTCGGAAGGCTGTAGGCGAAACGCGACAGATGCCGCACCTCGCGCTCGATGATGTCGCGGGCGGCGCGGACCTCGGCCACCTCCGTCACCATCGGCAGCATGATCCGCAAATCGCGCCCACCCGCGGCTTTCAGAAGCGCCCGCAGCTGCGTGCGCAGCAGGCCGGGGCGATCGAGCGTTAGGCGGATCGCCCGCCAGCCCATCGCCGGGTTTTCCTCGGGACCGGAATTGCGGAAATAGGGCAGCACCTTGTCGCCGCCGATATCGAGCGTGCGGAAGGTCACGGGGCGGTTCTCCGCCGCATCCAGAACCGACCGGTAGAGCCGTTCCTGCTGCTCGGCGCGCGGGAAGGTCGAAGCGACCATGAACTGCAGCTCGGTGCGGAAGAGGCCGATGCCGGCAGCCCCCGATTCGGCCAGTTGCGGCAGGTCGACCAGAAGCCCCGCATTCATCAGAAGCGCGATCTCGACCCCATCCCTGGTGATCGCCGGCTTGTCGCGCAATTCGCGGTAGAGCGCCTGCCGCTTCGCCCGGAAGCGCACCTTCTCCGCATAGGCCGATTCGATATCCGACTGCGGGCGCAGATGCACCTTGCCGTCGTCGCCGTCGACGATCGCCGCATCGTTGTTCTCCGCCATGGAGACGACGCCCTTGACCTGACCCACCACTGGAATGCCCATGGCGCGGGCGACGATCACCACATGGCTCGTCGGCGCCCCATCCTCCAGCACCAGCCCGCGCAGCCGCTCGCGCGGATAGTCGAGGAGTTCGGCCGCTCCCATCGAGCGGGCGACGATGATCGCATCCTTGACGAGTGATTCGGCCACCGTCTTGATGTCGCGGCCCATCAGCTGACGCAACAGCCGGTTGGCAAGATCGTCGAAATCGCTGAGCCGCTCGCGCATGTAAGGGTCGGTCAGGTGCATCATGCGCGCGCGGGTGTCGCTCTGCACCTTCTCCACCGCCGCTTCCGCCGTCAGCCCGTTGAGGATCGCCTCCTCCAGGCGCCGCACCCAGCCGCGGTCATGCGCGAACATGCGATAGGCCTCGAGCACGGCGCGGTGCTCGCCCTCCGCCGCCACATCGCGGCGCGACAGCATGTCGTCGATGGAGATGCGCAGCGAACCGATCGCCTCTTGCAGACGCTCCAGCTCACGCTGAGAATCCTCGTTGAAGAGATTGGTGACGACAATGCGCGGCTCGTGCAGCACGACATGGCCAAGGCCCACGCCGTCATTGAACGAATTGCCGGAGAAACTCATCGGCTTGCCAAGATCGAGTTCGACGCCAGGCCGGGTCAGCCTGGTGAGGTCACCCGTAGCGATCATTTCGGCCAGAACCATGGCAGTGGTTTCGAGCGCCTCCAATTCGTCTTCACGATAGGCCCGCTTGGTGCGGTTCTGCACGACGAGGACGCCGAGCGTGCGGCCCGCTCGCAGGATCGGCACGCCGAGGAAGGAGTTGTAGACCTCCTCCCCTGTCTCGGGCAGGTAGGTGAAGGCCGGATGCGTCTGCGCGTCGGTGAGGTTCAGCGGCCGTGCGCTCGCGGCGATGGTGCCGACCAGGCCCTGGCCGAGCCGCAATTGCGCCAGGTGCACGGCCTGCGGATTGAGGCCTTCCGTGGCATAGAGTTCGAGCACGCCGTCCGAGCGCAGCACGTAGAAGGAGCAGACCTCCGCGACCATGTTCTGCGCGATCTCGCGCACGATCCGGTCAAGCCGCTCCTGCGGCTCGAGCGCCTCCGCCATCAATTCGCGTAAGCGTCTGAGCAAAACACGGGGACCGGTGGTCAGCTCACGCATGGACGGTCGATTGCTCCTTCATGCCGCCGGCCCGCGGACAGGGTCGAACGATTATTGCCAGAGCCGGAACAAGTTCCGGCTCATCCTTTGTGGGCATTTTTATTGCATGCGTCTAGGGTAAAAACCCCCATACGCGCGCGAATAGCATTAATGTTTATCGAGCCCGTATACCGAGTGGAGCGTACGGACGGCCAGCTCTGCATAGGGGCCGTCGATCAGGATCGATATCTTGATTTCCGACGTGGTGATGGCGCGGATGTTGATGCCCTTTTCGGCCAGCGCCTTGAAAGCGGTGGCGGCGACGCCCGCATGGCTGCGCATGCCGATGCCGATGACCGAGACCTTGACGAGCCCTGCCTCCGACTGGATCGCATCGAAGCCGACTTCCGGCTTCACTTTTTCCAGAACCGCGACGGCCTTGTCGAGATCGCCCGTCGGCACGGTGAAGGTCATGTCCGTCTTCGAGCCGTCCTCGGAGACGTTCTGCACGATCATGTCGACATTGATGTGCGCTTCGGCGAGCGGCCCGAAGATCGCCGCCGAGACGCCCGGCCTGTCGGCGACGCGCCTCAGCGAAATCTGCGCTTCGTCCTTCGCATAGGCTATACCGGTGACGACCTGCTGTTCCACGATTTCTTCCTCGTCGCAAATGAGCGTTCCGGGCGGATTGATCGGATCTCCCATGCCCGGCGCATCGGGGTCCTCAAAACTGGAGCGTACGAAGGTACGCACCCTGTGTACCATGGCAAGCTCGACGGAGCGGACCTGCAGCACCTTGGCGCCGAGCGACGCCATCTCCAGCATCTCCTCGAAGGAAATCTTGGCAAGGCGGCGTGCCTTGGGCTCCACGCGCGGATCGGTGGTGTAGACCCCGTCGACATCCGTATAGATATCGCACCGATCCGCCTTCACCGCCGCGGCGATGGCCACCGCGCTGGTGTCGGAACCGCCGCGTCCGAGCGTCGCGATGCGGTTATCCGGCCCCAGCCCCTGGAAGCCGGCGATGACAGCCACCTGCCCCTCGCCGAAGCGCTTGATCAGGAAAGAGCCGTCGATCTCGGTGATGCGCGCCGCGCCATGCGCGTTGTCGGTGCGGATAGGGATCTGCCAGCCCTGCCACGAACGCGCATGGATGCCCATCGATTGCAGCACGATCGCAAGCAGTCCCGCCGTCACCTGCTCGCCGGAGGCTACCACGGCATCGTATTCGCGCGCGTCATGCATCGGCGAGGCCGCGCGGGTCCAGGCGACCAGCTCGTTGGTCTTGCCCGCCATCGCCGAGACGACGACGGCCACCTCGTGACCCGCCTCGACCTCACGTTTGACGTGACGCGCCACATTCCTGATGCGGTCGATATCGGCCACCGAAGTGCCGCCGAATTTCATCACGATGCGCGCCATTTTAGGATTTGTCCCGAGAGGCTTGAGAATTGCTACCATTCTCTGCCAGATTGCCCGGCAGAGGAACCGCGCGTCACATAGCCAAAATGCGAAGAAACCGCAAGCAGACGGCTTGACTTTGCCGCGGGCGCAGCAGACTCCACGAATGACAGGAAGGAGATCGCCATGGCCGAGACCGCCCGCACCACCATCGATTCCGCCGAGGTCGAGCGCTTTTCGCGGATTGCCGCCGAATGGTGGAACCCGCAGGGCAAGTTCCGGCCGCTGCACAAGTTCAACCCCACCCGCCTGACCTATATCAAGGAGGAGATCTGCACCGCCTTCGGGCGCGATCCGCTCGCTCCCCGTCCGCTCGAAGGCCTGCGCCTGCTCGATATAGGCTGCGGCGGCGGCCTGCTCTGCGAGCCGATGGCGCGGCTGGGCGCGACGGTGGTGGGCGCGGACGCCTCCGAAACCAACATCGAAGTGGCAAAAATCCACGCCGCCGAAACCGGCCTTGCCATCGACTACCGCGCCACCACGGCGGAGGCCCTCGCCGAGGCAGGCGAAAAGTTCGACGTCGTCCTCAACATGGAAGTGGTCGAGCATGTCGCCGATGTCGATCTCTTCCTTTCCGCCTGTGGTGAAATGGTGAAACCCGGCGGCCTGATGTTCGTCGCCACCATCAACCGCACGCTGAAGGCGCTTGGCCTCGCCATCATCGGCGCGGAATATGTCCTGCGCTGGCTGCCGCGCGGCACCCATCAATATGAAAAGCTGGTGCGCCCGGAAGAGCTGGAAAAGGCGCTCGACGCCGCCGGGCTCGCGATCATCGACCGCCAGGGCGTCACCTACAACCCTCTGACCGACAGCTGGAACCGATCGCGAGATATGGACGTGAACTACATGGTGCTGGCAAGGAAATGAGGGGAGCCAGACCAATTCACTTCTAGATAGATTTCTTTTGGACCGGCGAGGCAGTGCCCACGTAGAGGCATGGATCCCAGTGACAAGCACTGGGATGACGGGGGTGGAGATGGAATGCCCAATGAGGACCATTCTTCTCGTTCGGCAAATGTTGGAGATTAGCTGCCAACAGCAAATCTGGCGTCATCCCAGTGCTTGTCACTGGGATCCATGCCTCTACCTTTCCACAGCAACAACGGTCCAGAACGGTCCCATCCCAACATGAACCACTATTGTTGGAATCCCTGCTCCCCAATTCCCTTATCTAATTCCGATCCTCGGGAAACACCGGCAGCGGCATGATCTCGACGCCTTCATCGACCAGTGACGTCACCTCCTCGCGCGTCGCTTCGCCATAGATGCCGCGCGGATCGGTTTCGCCGAAATGGATCTTGCGCGCTTCCTCGGCGAATTTGTCGCCGACATAATCGGCATTCTCGCGCACCTTCCGGCTCAGCTCGCGCATCTGCTCGAGCAATTTGCGCTGCGCCTCGCCCATGCCGACGGCGATCTTCTCCTTGGCGCGGGAGGTCGAGACGGAGGGCGCCATCAGCGCCTTGCCGACCTTCAGCGAACCGCATACCGGACACGAGACGAGATTGCGCGCCGTCTGGCTCTCATAATCCTCGTTGTTGCGGAACCAGCCCTCGAACTCGTGTTCCTGATCGCAAAGAAGCGTGAAGTGGATCATGACGCCGCGATGCTCTCCTTCTTTTCGCCTGCCTCCGGCGCTGCCTCACTGCCCGCGACGCGGATGCCGAACGGGCGCGCATTCTTGAGGTTGGGCACCTTGCGCCGTGCCGCCGCGCTCTCCGCCGTATCGATATCGGCGACGATCACCGCCGGCTCATCGTGATCGGCCTCGGCGAGAACCTTGCCCCAGGGAGAGACGATCAGCGAATGGCCATAGGTTTCGCGCCCGTCCTCATGCAGCCCGCCTTGCGCGGCGGAGATGATGAATGCGCCGTTCTCGATGGCGCGGGCGCGTTGCAGGACATGCCAATGCGCCTCGCCCGTCTGCCGGGTGAAGGCCGCCGGCGCCGTCAGGATCGATGCGCCCGCCTCCGCCTGCGCCCGGAAGAGCTGCGGGAAGCGGACATCGTAGCAGATCGCAAGCCCCATCCGCCCGAACGGCAGATCGGCGATGACCGTGTCGGCTCCCGCGGCATAGACGGCCGATTCGCGCCAGCTCTCGCCATTGTCGAGATCGACATCGAACATGTGGATCTTGTCGTAAGAGGTGATCTTCTCGCCACGGGGGCCGAACAGGAAGGCGCGGTTGGCGATCTTGCCAGCCTCAACCGCGATCGCCGTCGAGCCGATATGCAGGTGAATGCCGTGCTTTGCCGCCAGCCGCGATGCCGCCCGCACCACCAGGTCGTTTTCCTCGTCGCGCAGGACGGCGGCAAGCCCTTCACGGTTGCGCTGCACCGCGCCCGTCATCTCCGGCGTCTGCACATAGGCCGCCCCCTTGGCCGCAGCCTCGTCCACGAGCTGCTCGAGAGCCGCGACATTTGCCTGCGGGTCGGTGCCGGAACGCATCTGGATGGCGGCAGCGCGAAAAGTGCTCATGATTCCTGTCCCTTAAACCAGTTCGCCCGTGGCCAGAAGATTGTCGAGACGACCCTCGCGCTCCAGCGCGTGGAGATCGTCGCAGCCGCCGACATGCACATTGCCGACGAAGATCTGCGGGAAGGTCATCCGTCCCGAACGCTGTATCATCTCCTGGCGGTATTCAGGTTTCACGGTAGCATCGTGCTCGGTATAGGCCACGCCTTTTTGATCGAGCAGACGCTTGGCCGCCGTGCAGAAGCCGCACATCTGGCGCGTATAGATCGTCACATCAACCATGGAACTCTCCGGATTTCTCTGGAACGTATATAAGCGCCGCAGACCTTTGCCGGAAGCCCCCGGCTAACAAGTCTGATTGCGGGTTGGAAATGGATGAGGCGAAGCCGGATCGCAGAGGGCATGTAGCGTGTCCAGGCTGGTGATCTGCGAGCACCGGGAAATCGCCATCTGCAGGCCGGCCTTATTCAGTGCCCATATCCGGCAGAACCCGGCTGAAGGTCAGTACGTCGACGGAGGCGGCACGGGCGCGCATGAGGGCTCGCGTCGCCGCCTTCACGGTGGCGCCCGTCGTATAGACGTCGTCGATCAGAAGGACGTTCCGGCCCCGGACCTTGATCTCCTCCCTCTGCGGAACGCGGAAAGCCCCGCTCACATTGCGCTGCCGCTCGGTGGCCACGAGGCCCACCTGCTGGCGGGTACGCTTGACGCGGATGAGCGCGTCGGGCTCGAACGGCTTCCCCGCCATCCGGGCAACGGCGCGGGCAAGCTCCGCCGCCTGGTTGAAGCGCCGCGACCAGAAGCGGAACGGATGGAGCGGCACCGGAATGACGACATCGCAATCCGAAATCAGCTCGCCGCCGGCGCGCACCATCCATTTCGCCATCCACGGCGCCAGATTGGTCTGGTCGTGATATTTGAGCCCGACCACCATCCGCCTGGGGACGCCGTCATGGACGACCGCCGCCCGTGCGCGGCGGAAGGGTGGCGGATCAGCGATTGCCTCGGCGGAGAGGAAATTCTCGCCGAGATCATGGGCGAAGGGTGTTCCCATCACCGCGCAATAGGGCCGGTCGATGAAGCGCAGGCGCGACCAGCACCGGCCGCAGACGGTTCCCGGATCGGCCACTTCGCGGCCGCAGCCGGCGCATTGCGGCGGAAACAGGAGGCCGGCCACCTGCCGGGCTAGGCGCGCGGCGATCCCGCGCGCACCGTTCATCCGCCCTTGTCCCCCTTCGTCCATTGCAATCGCCCCCATTCGGACGCATTTAGTGCTCGTCACGCACGCTATAGCGTGCACGCATCATGCAGGAATGCGCCAACGAGGAAAAGGCAGGCAATCGCATGCAGGAAAACGGGCTGTTCAATCGCGAACTGATCCAGGCGCACCGCAGGCGCGCCCTGGCGAAATTCGCTTCCGGCACGGATTTCCTGCTGGCGCGGGCGGCGGACGATCTGGAAGATCGTCTTGCCACGGTCGAGCGCCGTTTCCCCGTCGCCGTCGACCTCGGCGGCCATACTGGGTTGGCAGCCGAGGCCATCGCACGCTCCGGCAAGGCGGATGAGATCATCCGCATCGAGCAGGATGCCGCCTTCCTGCAGGGGCCGCTTCCGGCGATCGTCGCCGATGATGAAGCCTTGCCGCTTGGCGCCGCGAGCGTCGATCTGATCGTCTCGCTCCTCTCCCTGCAGCTGACCAACGACACGCCGGGCGCGCTTTTCCAGATCCGCCAGGCGCTGAAACCCGACGGCCTCTTCCTCGGCGCGATGGCCGGCGGCGGCACGCTCGGCGAATTGCGCGAAAGCCTACTTGCGGCTGAAGTGGAGCTGACCGGTGGCGCCTCGCCCCGCATTGCTCCCTTCGCCGACGTGCGCGATGCAGGCAGCCTCCTGCAGCGGGCGGGCTTCACCCTGCCCGTCACCGACGTGGAAAGTTTGACGGTGCGCTATGACAACATGTTCGCGCTGATCGCCGACCTGCGCGCCATGGGCATGCAGAACAGCCTTCTCGGGCGGTCTCGCAGGCCGGTGTCGCGGCGCTTCTTCCTGCGCGCCGCCGAGATCTATGCCGAACGCTTCAGCGATCCCGATGGCCGCATCCGCGCCACCTTCTCCATCATCTGGATGTCGGGCTGGGCGCCGCATGCCTCGCAGCAGAAGCCGCTCAAGCCCGGTTCCGCCAAGGCATCGCTCGCCGCGGCCCTGGAGGAAGCGGAAAAATCGAAGAAATGAGCGGTAAAAGACGAGAAATCCGGCGCGAAATTCCGGAAAAATTTCGAGAACGATCGGCGCTTTTTTCTCAGCAATCGCCGTTTTTGCTGCCATCCGGCTGAATGATGCAGATCGCCTCCGGCGAAGTCTGCAGCACGCTCTTGCGTACCGTATAGGCGCGCGATTGCCTGATCGATCCTGTCGAGATCGAATCCACCCCGTCGGGAAACAGCGATTGCGACGCCACGTTTCTGGAGCGCTCGCTGAGAATGGGCACCAGGATCAGCGACAGCGCGATCGCGGCGGAACCGAACAGAAGCGCGATCCGCAAAGCGCCCGAGCGCGCGCCTGCGATGGAATTCGGGTAATAGGAACCATGATCCTTTTTAAAGGAATGATCGTCAAAATGCATATTGGCAAACTCCGGCCCCGTCCCGCACGGAAGATGCCCGATCGAGGTGAAAGATCGATTAACGCGATCCGGCCCTGCGCCGGCTTTTCGCCTGAACCTTCTGAAAATGCGGGAAAATTTACAGAAGATCGATCAGGAACGGGATGAGCGGCTCATCGGCCGGCGGCATCGGATAATCCCGCATGTCGCGCGGCCTGACCCATTTCAGCGCCTGCCCTTCCAGTGAACGCGCGATCCCCTCATAGCGCCGGCAGATATAGAGCGGCATCAGGAGGTGGAAATCCTCGTAGGTGTGGCTGGCGAAGGTGAGCGGTGCCAGGCAGGCGGGCTTGGTGACGATGCCGATCTCTTCCTTGAGCTCGCGGATCAGCGTCTCCTCGGGCGTCTCGCCCGGCTCCACCTTGCCGCCCGGAAACTCCCAGAGCCCGGCAAGTGGCTTGCCTTCCGGGCGCTGCGCCAGGAGCACGCGGCCATCCGTATCGACCAGCGCGCAGGCGGCGACGAGAAGAATGCGGCGATTCGGATTTTCGTCCTTCATGATTCAGGGCTTTCCCGATAGGCATAGCGGTAGATCTCGGCAAAGCCGAAACCGTCATAAAGCGCCAGCCCCGGCGCATTGGCCGCCTCGATCTGCAGCCAGGCCGTCCTGGCGCCATGCTTCATCGCCCATTTGAGCGCGGAGGCGACGATGGCGCGGCCGTGGCCGTTCCTGCGGCTCTCGCGCGAGGTGGCGATGTCGAAAAGCCCGGCCATCGCACCGTCATGGACGCACAGCGCCACCGAGACCGGCTGCCCCTCTTCCTCGATCACGAACATGCCCTTGACCGGGCGGATCCCGTTGAGCAACTCCGAAAAGCCGGCGCGCAGGGATGCGTCGCGCTCATGCACCTTGAGCGAGGCATCGACATAGCGGCCGATGTCGCGGAGCGGGATCTGGTCGATCGTCCCGGCAAGATCCATTGTCGTCAGATCGGCGGTCATGACGATCGTTTCGTCAAGCCGATTCCAGCCCTGGCTTGCCAGATAATCGTCGAGTTCCGGCGGGGCGAGCGGCGACAGCCGGAACACCGGCCGCCTTCCATAGGCGTGGAAACGCTGCGATGCGCGTTCGACCCGCGCCGGAACATCCCGGATATCGGCCGGATCGAGCGGATTGATCGAGTTGAGCCGCTTGGACGGGTGAGCCGCGGTCATGCGGATCGCCCAGGTGCCGTCATAATGCACCGAAGTCGCCGGCCAAGCGCGAAAACCCACGGCCTCGATCTGCCTGACCGTCGCGAGGTCCGCCATCAGCAACGCACCTCGGCATCCGCCTCAGCTACGGTAATCGCCATTGATCGCCACATATTCCTTCGTGAGATCGCAGGTCCACACCGTCGCCTTGCCCTCGCCGAGCCCAAGATCGACGCGGATCCTGACGTCCTCGCTCTTCATGTAGGCGGAGGTCTCGGCCTCGGAATAGGCGGGATCGCGCTCGCCCTGATGGGCGACGCGGATATCGCCGAACCAGATCGTCAGGCGATCCCGGTCCGCCGGTTCGCCCGCCTTGCCGACGGCCATGACGACACGGCCCCAATTGGCGTCCTCGCCGGCCACCGCCGTCTTGACCAGCGGCGAATTGGCGATCGACAGCGCGATGCGCTTGGCAGAGGCCGCCGATTCGGCGCCGGTCACCTCGATTTCGATCATCTTGCGCGCGCCTTCGCCGTCACGCACCACCTGCAGCGCCAGCGAATGCAGGACACGGTCCAGCGCCTTGCCGAATTCGGCCAGCCGCTCGTCCCCGAGCTCGGTGACGGCGGGAGCGCCGCGCTCCGCCGCCGTTCCCGTCGAAAACAGCATCAGCGTGTCCGATGTCGAGGTATCGCTGTCGACCGTCACGGCATTGAACGTGCCGCTCACCGCCTTGTCGAGAAGGGCCTGCAGGATCGGGGCGGCGATCGGCGCATCGGTGACCACGAAGGAGAGCATCGTCGCCATGTCGGGCGCAATCATGCCCGCGCCCTTGGCGATGCCGTTGATCGTCACCGGCACGCTGCCCAGAAGGATGGTTTCCGTCGCCACCTTGGGATAGGTGTCGGTGGTCATGATCGCCTTTGCGGCGTCGAGCCAGCGATCCGCCTGGGCTTCCTTCGCCATGCCCTTGAGCAGATGGGCGAATTTGCCGGCATCGAGCGGCTCGCCGATCACCCCGGTCGATGCGAGGAAGACCTCGCCGGACGTGCAGCCGACCGCGGCGGATGCGGCCGCGGCGGTCATCGCAGTCGCTTCACGCCCTTTCCTGCCGGTAAAGGCATTGGCATTGCCGGAATTGACCACGACGGCGCGCGCCTTGCCGCCGGCGAGGTTTTGCCGGCAGAAATCGACCGGCGCCGAAGGGCATTTGGAGCGGGTGAAGACGCCCGCCGCCTCGGCTTCCCTGTCGAAGACGAGGAGCAGCACGTCTGTGCGCCCCTTATACTTGATGCCTGCCTCGGCAGTGGCGATGCGCACCCCCTCGATTGCGGGCATTGCCGGATAGTGCTTTGGAGCGAGTGGAGAAACAGACGCCGACATGAGTCCTCCGGGTCAAAGTGACAGAAGAAGCGCTGGCGCCGATTATTGCTTCGGCGCCGCTTCGGCAGGAGCGGCCTGTTCCTCGCCGCTGGCCTGCTTCATCGCCTTTTCGATCGCCGGGTCGGCATAGGTCACCTTGAGCTCGTCCCTGAGTTTCTTCACCAGATCGACATAGCGCTCGCGCATGAGGATCGAGCGCACCTGGTCCTTGACCTGGTCGAATGCAGGGGGCTGCTGGGTACGCTTGTCCTCGACCTTGATCACATGAAAGCCGAACTGCGTCTGCACCGGTTCCTTGGTGTAGGAGCCCGGCTCCAGCGCGAAGGCCGCCTTTTCGAACTCCGGCACCATCTGGCCCTGGCCGAAATAGCCGAGATCGCCGCCATTGGCCGCGGAGCCGTCGGTCGAATTCTCCTTCGCCAGATCCTCGAATTTCGCGCCGCCGTCGAGCTTCTTGATGATGGCTTCCGCTTCTTCCTTGGTCTTCACCAGGATATGGCGAGCGCGCACCTCATTCTGCGGCGGGATCGCGGCGATCTCCTTGTCATAGCGGGCACGGACATCCGCATCGGAAATCTTGTCGACGATTTCTTTCTTGAAATACTCGTTGTGCAGGGCGCGGTCCTGAAGGAAGGCCATGCGCTGCTTGAACTCGTCCGTCTGGTCGAGCTTCTCGGCCTTGCCCTCGGCGGCCAGCGCCTTGATGTCGATGAGCGCGGCAAGCGCGGCAAGCCGGCGCTGCTCGTCCGGAAGGCGCGAGAACTGCGGATCGAGATCGTTCGACGCCTGGTCCACCTCGCCCTGCGTGATCGGCTCGCCATTGACGGTCGCCAGAACCTTGGCAGGATCACTGGCATCCTTGGCAGCTGCCGCCTTGTCCTGAGCGGATGCGCCATATGTTGCGGTGGCGATCAGCACGGTTGCGGCGAAAGCGGAAAGGGCTTTACGGTAATAGGTCATAGGGGTTACTCCTTCGAAGGCCTTACGGCCCCATGAATGCGGCGGAATTTTGCCTGGAACGGCTCCGTTTCCGCCGTTCCGGCCGAAACGGAAACATTCCGTCTTTCGATTGAAGAACGCTCTTTTCTCTGGACAAGACGGGGCCCGGTCCGGAAAGCGCCACGGGAACGAAGCGCGGATTGGTTTTGGACTCATGAACAGGATCGACCTCGGGCCAATAACACCCGGCTTTCCGCCCGATGCTTCAACGTTGACATCGCTCGACCCCCCTCTTATCTGTCCAACGGCTTTGCGTCCAGAGAGCTTGCCGGAAGAAGTGTGCCCGGTTTTTGGGACCAATCGACAATTATGGTCGAGCCACTACTTTTCTTGCAAATCTTTCTATGAGAGTGAATAAAGCCTTCGACAATGCCGGATTCAGCCGGCTGAACGGATGAGAAAGGACCAGTGATGGTCAGCTTCGGCGGTCTAGCCCGCAAGATTTTCGGTTCCTCCAACGACCGTCGCGTCAAGGGTCTGCGCCCGCGCGCCAACGAGATCACCGCGCTCGAAAAGGACTATCAGGCCCTGAGCGACGAAGCGCTCCGGGGCAAGACGGCGGAATTCCGCGCCGCGCTCGAAAAGGGCGAAAAGCTCGACGACCTCCTGCCGCATGCCTTCGCCACCGTGCGTGAGGCCGCAAGGCGCGTGCTTGGAATGCGCCCCTTCGACGTGCAGCTCATCGGCGGCATGGTGCTGCACAATCGCGGCATCGCCGAGATGCGCACCGGCGAGGGCAAGACGCTGATGGCGACCCTGCCCGTCTATTTGAACGCGCTCGAAGGCAAGGGCGTCCATGTCGTCACCGTCAACGATTACCTCGCCAGCCGCGACGCCGAATGGATGGGCCGCCTCTACAATTTCCTGGGCCTCACCGTCGGCGTCATCGTGCACGGCCTCGACGACGATCAGCGCCGCGAGGCCTATGCCTGCGACATCACCTACGGCACCAACAACGAATTCGGCTTCGACTATCTGCGCGACAACATGAAGTATGACCGCGCACAGATGGTTCAGCGCGGCCACCATTACGCCATCGTCGACGAGGTCGACTCGATCCTTATCGACGAGGCACGCACGCCGCTCATCATTTCCGGTCCGCTCGAGGACCGTTCCGATTTCTACAACCTCATCGACACCTTCATTCCGCGCCTCGAGCCTTCCGATTACGAGATCGACGAGAAGCAGAAGACCGCGACCTTCACCGAGGAAGGCACGGAAAAGCTCGAAAAAATGCTTCAGGAAGCCGGCCACCTGAAGGGTGACGGCCTTTACGACGTCGAGAACGTCGCCATCGTCCACCACGTCAATAACGCGCTGCGCGCCCACAAGCTGTTCCAGCGCGACAAGGACTATATCGTCCGCAATGACGAGATCGTCATCATCGACGAGTTCACCGGCCGCATGATGCCGGGGCGGCGCTATTCCGAGGGCTTGCACCAGGCGCTGGAAGCCAAGGAACACGTCACCATCCAGCCGGAAAACCAGACGCTGGCTTCCATCACCTTCCAGAATTACTTCCGCATGTACAAGAAGCTGGCCGGCATGACCGGAACGGCCAACACCGAAGCGGAAGAGTTCGGCAATATCTACGGCCTCGAAGTGACCGAGGTGCCAACCAACCTCCCGGTCCGCCGCATCGATGAGGACGACGAGGTCTATCGCACGGTCGAGGAGAAATATAAGGCCATCGTCAAGGACATCCGCGAGGCCAACGCCAAGGGCCAGCCCATCCTTGTCGGAACCACCTCCATCGAAAAATCGGAACATCTGGCCGAGCGGCTGCGCAAGGAAGGCATCAAGGGCTTCCAGGTGCTCAACGCCCGCTATCACGAGCAGGAAGCCTATATCGTCGCACAGGCCGGCGTTCCCGGTGCCATCACCATCGCCACCAACATGGCCGGCCGCGGCACCGATATCCAGCTCGGCGGCAATCTCGAAATGCGCGTCCGCCAGGAGCTGGCCGACATGCCCGAAGGACCGGAGCGCGACGCCGCCATCGCCGCCATCAAGGCCGACATCGCCAAGCTGAAGGAACAGGCACTCGCCGCCGGCGGCCTTTACGTGCTCGCCACCGAACGCCACGAAAGCCGCCGCATCGACAACCAGCTGCGCGGCCGTTCAGGCCGTCAGGGCGACCCCGGTCGCTCGAAATTCTTCCTGTCGCTCCAGGACGACCTGATGCGCATCTTCGGCTCCGACCGCATGGACGGCATGCTGCAGAAGCTGGGCCTCAAGGAGGACGAGGCCATCGTCCATCCATGGATCAACAAGGCGCTGGAAAAGGCGCAGAAGAAGGTCGAGGCGCGCAACTTCGAAATCCGCAAGAATCTGCTCAAATACGACGACGTGATGAACGATCAGCGCAAGGTGATCTTCGAGCAGCGTCTGGAGCTGATGGATGGCGAGAACTTGAGCGAGACCGTCGCCGAGATGCGCCAGGAAGTGGTGGAGGATCTGGTCCGCACCCATATTCCGGAAAACGCCTATGCCGAGCAATGGGACATTGACGGGCTGAAGGAAGCGATCCGCAACCAGCTCAATCTCGACCTGCCGGTCCATGAATGGGCGGAGGAAGAAGGCATCGCCGAGGAAGAGATCCTCACCCGCCTGAGCGAGGCCACCGAGAAGGCGGCCGCCGAGCGGGCGGAGCGCTTCGGCCCGCAGGTGATGGCTTATGTCGAGAAATCGATCATCCTGCAGACCCTCGACCATCTCTGGCGCGAGCATCTGGTCAATCTCGACCATCTGCGCTCCGTCGTCGGCTTCCGCGGCTATGCCCAGCGCGACCCGCTGAACGAGTACAAGACCGAGGCCTTCGAGCTCTTTCAGACCATGCTGGGCAATCTGCGCCAGGCTGTGACCGCGCAGCTCATGCGCGTCGAGATCGTGCGCGAGGCATCGGCCGCGCCGGAGCCTGCGCTTCCCCAGATGTTCGGCGAGCATATCGACGGCACTACCGGCGAGAACGATTTCGGCGAGGGCGAGCTTCTGGTGCGGCAAGAGGACACGCGCACCGTCGATCCGACCGAGCGCAATCCCGCCGATCCCTCCACCTGGGGCAAGGTCGGCCGCAACGAGCTCTGCCCCTGCGGGTCGGGCAAGAAATACAAGCACTGCCACGGCGCATTCGTCTGAGCGGATCCCTTCACCGCGTCATGCTCGTCATAGGGGCGAGGATGGCGGCGACGAATGCGCATGTCATTGCATTGACACAAAGGCCGCGCACAAATGCGCGGCCTTTTGTTATGGTTAAGGGGCATGCGGCGGTGACACTGGCGAACCGTTTTTAAAGATTTTTGCCCTAGGTTGAGCCGGTTCGACAGGCGGAGAACTGTTTCAATTGCGTTTTTCTGCGGCTACAGCGGCGGACCGGCTCCTGCCGGAGAAGTTTTCGTTGCGCCTGCGCCCGCTGGCGGAGCGCGTCGATGCGCTGTTGACCGCGTCCAATCCGCAGGCCGGCGCCCAGCGCTCCTCTTTGGCCGCCTTCTCCGTCCGTATCGTCAGCGCCGCCATCGCCCTCATCGCGCAGATCATACTGGCCCGCTGGATGGGCGGCTTCGAATACGGCATCTACGTCCTGGTCTGGATCACCGCCATCATCATCGGCAATCTGTCCTGCCTCGGCTTCCACACCACCATCATTCGCTATGTGCCGGAATATTTCGAGCGCAATCTCCTCGACGACGTCCGCGGCATCCTGTGGACCGGCCGGGTGTTCGGCATCCTCGCCTCCACCTTCGTGGCGCTTGTCGGCGCGCTCGGCGTTTATCTCCTGCATGATCGCATGGAGAATTATTATATCCTGCCGTTCTATCTCGGCCTCGTCTCGGTGCCTATGATCGCGCTGGGTGACATGCTGGACGGCACCGCGCGCTCCCGCTCCTGGGTGCTGACGGCGCTGACGCCGACCTATATCGTAAGGCCTCTTCTCTCGCTGCTCTTCATGGTGGCGGCGGTGCTCGCCGGCTTCGCGCCGACGGCGGTGACCGCGCTCACGGCCGCCATCCTCGCCACCTATGTGACCACGCTCGGCCAGCTTGCCGTCGTCAAAGGCAGCCTCGCCCAAATCATCCCCGCCGGCGCGCGCAGCCTGCGGCTGCGCGAGTGGTTCGCCGTCTCCGTGCCGATCTTCCTGGTCGAGGGCTTTTTCTTCCTGCTCATCAATGTCGACGTGCTGATGGTCGGCCATTTCATGGATCCTGACCATGTCGCGGTCTATTTCGCCACCACCAAGATCCTGGCGCTGGCGCATTTCGTATATTTCGCCGTCAAGGCCGGTGTCGCCCAGCGCTATTCGCAGCTCCTGCATGGCGGTGATCACGAGCGCTTTGCCAGTTTCGTGCGGGATTCGGTCAAATGGACCTTCTGGCCGACGCTCGTCCTCGGCATCATCCTGCTTCTCCTCGGCGAACCGCTTCTCTCGCTGTTCGGCGCCTCCTTCACCGAGGGCTATCCGCTTCTCTTCGTGCTGATCATCGGCGTCATCGCGCGCGCCAGCGTCGGGCCGACCGAGAGCCTGCTCAACATGTCGGGCAACCAGAATGTCTGCGCCGCGCTCTATGCCGTCGCGCTGTGCATCAATGTCACGCTCAACATCCTGCTCATCCCGCGTCTCGGCCTCATGGGCGCGGCAATCGCGACGGCCGCCGCCATGGCCTTCGAGGCCTCCTCCCTTTCGCTGACGGTCTATCGCCGTCTCGGCATCCCCATGTTCATTTTCGCTCCCGCAGCGAAACTTTCCCGACCGAAGGAACAATCCTGATGGTAGCCATTCCCATTCTCGAAGAAGCAGCGGGAGGTTCCACCGCACGCCTCGTCTCCGAACTCGCCGAGACCGATGCGATGGGCGATGTCGCCAAGAAGCTGGAGGAAAGCCTCGGGCACCGCGATATCCCCCGCAAGCTCTCGATCTATGGCGCATCCGCCGGCTTCGAGCTGCTCGAGGAACTCGACTATCTCACCTATCGCACCATCGAGCCCAACGTCTTCTTCAACCCGCGCTTCCTCGCACCCGCCATGCCGCGTCTCGACGACCGGCAGGTCCGCTTCATGGTGATGCGCGACGAAAACGAAGTGAGAAGCCGGCTGCGCTTCCTCATGCCCTATACGATCGAGCGCCCCGGCCTTACCGTTTCGGCCCCCATCATCCGCGCCTGGGCCACGCCCTTCGGCCCGCAGGGCACGCCTCTCATCGACCGCGACGATCCCGTCAGCGTGCTGGAAGACCTCTTCGACATTCTCTCGCGCAAGCATCTGAAAATGCCGGAAGTGCTCGTCCTGCCGCAGATGCGCGCCAACGGCCCCGTCGCCCAGCTCATCCGCAGCATCGCCATCGGCCGCAACCTGCCGCTGACCGCCATCGAGCGCGTCGAGCGCCCCTTCCTGGAAAGCCAGATGGAGGGTGACAGCTATCTGCGGCACGCCATCGGTTCCCATCACCGCCGCGATTATGCGCGGCTCTGGCGGAAGCTCGCGGCCCAGGGCAACCTGACCTACAGCGTGGCCCGCAGCCCGGAGGAGATCAGGCAGCGTTGCGAGGATTTCCTGACGCTGGAAGCCAGCGGCTGGAAGGGCAAGCGCGGCAGCGCCATGGCTGTCGACCGCTACCGCGCCGCCTTTGCCCGCGAGGCCGTCAACCGGCTGGCCGAGCGCGATCTCGCCCGTATCCATACGCTGGAGCTCGACGGCCGGGTCATCGCCATCCTGATCGTCTTCATCGAATCCGGCGAGGCCTGGACGTGGAAGACCGCCTATGATGAAGACTTGAGCGCCTATTCGCCCGGCACGCTTCTGATGATCGAGGTGGTGAAGAACCATCTGGAGGATCCCAACATCGCCCGTACCGATTCATGCGCCGTTCCCGATCACCCCGTGATGTCGCGCCTTTTCAGCGAGCGGGAAACCATCGAGACGCTGGTGATCGGGCTCAATCCCGGCGCGGATCGGGCAACCCAGCAGGCTGCCTCGCAGATCCACCTCTACCGGCGCACGCTCGACATCGCCCGCATCGTCCGCAACCGCATCCGGAATTTTACGGGAAGGCACTAGGCAGCTCGGCCGGCACAGCCATGCCCGTCCTCAGGAGGCAGAAGAGGTCCGTTCGGGCTCCCTGCCCGAGAAATGCCTGGGCCGGATGCCGGCCGATGTCCCCGGGGGCGGACAATCGATCCGCCCCGGCTCATGCCTCAGCCCTTGTTCGCAGCCGTGACGAATGCGGCGAGTTCTCGCCCGTACCGGGCCGGTTCCTCATAGAACGGGCTATGGCCGCTATTGTCATAGACCGAAAGGCGGCTGTCCGGGTGAAGCGTCCTGATCCGCTCCGACATGGCGAGACGCACCAGCCGGTCATGCACCCCGTGCGTCAGCAGGATCGGGCCCGCATAAGCCTTGAAGACCGGTTCGAGGTCGGTTGTCGCGGTCTTGACGAAGCCCTCATTCACCGCCCGTGCCGTCATGCCGTTGATGACCAGCATGCGCTGCAGTTCGATCTGCGTCGGCGGCTGGTGGAAACAGGCGGCGAGGAAGTCCGCCGTCGCCGCGGTCCGCTCTGCCAGATCGTGCGAGGTGGTGGTACGGGTGAATGTGGCGGCCTCCGCGGTGAGGAGATCGGCCGAGAGTTTGGTGACGGCATCGACCAGATTGACCCCGGCGATTGCCGAGCCGCCATATTTGCGTAGATACGCGCCCGCCACATAGCCGCCGAGCGACCAGCCGGCCAGAACGGGACGGCGGAGCTTCGCCGCCCCGATCACGGCGGCGATATCCTCCGCCCATCGATCGGCATCGGAATAGGCCTCGAGCGCGGCCGGCTTGTCCGAATCTCCATGGCCGCGCAGATCGAAACGGACCAGGCGGAAGCCCGCAAGAGCGGGATCGGTGAACTGCTTGTCCCAGCTGAGCCGGCTCTGGCGCAAGCCGTGGATGAAGAGGATCTCGGGTGCAGCCGGATCACCCTGTGCCTCTCCCGTCAGCAGCGTGCCGTCGGCGGAGCGGACGGAGAACACCTCGCGCGCGGCCGGAACGCTCCCTGCCGCAGCCGATTCAGCATTTTCAGCCGCCTGTGCATGAGACACGGCATAGCCCTTGGCCTGGACGGCCAGGGCCGCAAGCCCGGCGGCGCCGGCCAGAAATCGACGTCGTGAATGGTCCATCTGGATACTCCATGTTGTTTAGTGATTGCTATTCAACTGACTTGACGACGCCTGTCAAGATGTTATTTAGTGATCATTATGAAACCAGATGCGAAATCACGTGGCGGGCGACCCTGGAGCTTCGATCGCGACGAGGCGATCGATGCGGCGATGCGGCTGTTCTGGCGTCACGGCTATGAAGGGGTATCCGTCGGCGATCTGACCAAGGCCATCGGGATAGCGCCGCCGAGCCTCTACGCCGCCTTCGGCAGCAAGGCTGGGCTCTATCGGGAAGCGCTTGCCCGCTACGAGGAGAGCATCGGCTGTCTCAACATGAGCCGCCTCGGTTCGGCGACGACGCTGGCTGAAGCCGTCCGCCTCCTGCTGGATGGCGCGGTGCGGGCGGTTACCCACCCTGATCGCGAGCGGGGCTGCATGATCTCCAGCGGCATGGTCGAGTGCCATCCAGAGCATGCCGGCCTCGCGAGCGACCTCGCCATGCGGCGCGACGCCATACGCCGGAAGATAGCCGAGGCATTGCAGCCCTTCGCGAATGCGGACGAGCTGCCTCGCCTGGCCCGGCATCTGGCTGCTGTCATGCAGGGGATCTCGATCCAGGCCCGGGACGGCGTATCACCCGCAGAACTGCAGGAGATCGTCGAGGACGTGGTTGCCGGCGTCGCGGCACGGCAGCACGGAGGAAGGCCCTGACATCCCCTCCGCCTTCCATGAAGCGCGGCCGATCCCGCGGCGCAACCCGATCTGCTTGCCGCCGCCGGAACCTGTTGCCCTACCAGGAATAGTTTCGAATGTGCTGGAGGAAGGCTTGCATTGCCGCGCTGGAATGGCGTCGGCTGGGATAATATAGATACCAGCTCGGCAGCCGTGGGCTCCACTCGGTCAGAACTTCCACGAGCGCTCCGCTCTCCAGATGCGGTCTGGCATACTCCTCGAATATATGGGCTATGCCCTGGCTCGCCAGTGCCGCCTGCAGCTCCTGATGTGCCGAACTCAGCGTCAGCCGTCCCTTCGGCTTGATTTCCAGCCCTTCACCATCCTTCTCGAAACGCCAGCTCGCCAGGGTGCCCCCTGGAAAGCGGCGCTGGATGCAATTGTGCTCAAAGAGGTCGTGAGGCGTCGACGGCGTGCCGTTCGATGCAAGGTAATCCGGGGAAGCGACTATCGAATAACGCAGGACCGGGCCCAGGGGCACGGCGATCATGTCCTGCTCGACCTGTTTGCCGAACCGGACACCCGCATCGTACCCCTGTTTCACGATGTCGATGATAGCCGCGTCACTGATGAGCTCGACATTCACATCCGGAAACAGCCGCATGAAATCGAACGCCAGCGGGCAGAGAACATGATCCACCGCCGGCCCGGGTGCATTGATCCGGATCGTACCGGACGGCTGTTCTCTCAAGGAATTGAGGTCGTCGACAGCCGCACGAATATCGGCAAGCGCCGGTTGCAGCCGCTTGAGCAGGCGCTCGCCGGCTTCCGTGGGTGCGATGCTTCGCGTCGTCCTGTTCAACAGGCGGATGCCGATCGCTTCCTCAAGGGCGTTGACAGACTGGCTTAGGGCCGAAGACGACACCCCCCGCTCCACAGCCGCGGCTCGAAAGCCGCCGGCTCTGACGATCGCCGCGAATACCTCGAGGCTGTCGAGACGAACATCCCGCATTGAAAAGCCTGCCTTATCAACCCTGTAAGATTTGAGCATCTTATCAGATCAATCAGGAAGCTTATTTTTATCTCGACGTCAAGTTTGGAGGCCAGGATGTCTGCGAAGGACAGCGAGAAGCGTATCCCCCAGCAATCGGAGCCGGTCTGCGCCCTGCCGGTTAACCGGCGGGAAGCCCTGGCTATCGGTGCGCTGACTGCGGCCGCGGCCATGGCTCGGCCAATGGCGGCCTCCGGTCAGCCATCTGCGATCGACGCACAAGTGGTCCCTCCTGGCTTCATGCGGATCGTCACCCAGGTAAATGGCCAGGAAGTGGAACTCGCGATCGATCCGCGGGCGTCGCTCCTCGACGTGCTGCGCGAGGATCTCGGCCTGACCGGAGCCAAGAAGGGCTGCGACCATGGCCAATGCGGAGCCTGCACGGTTCACGTCGATGGTCGCCGCGTTGCCTCATGCCTCACGCTCGCGGCGAAAGCCGATGGTCGTGATATCCTGACGATCGAGGGCATCGTCGGCCCCGACGGTGCGCTGCACCCGATGCAGCAGGCATTTATCGACCATGATGCCCTGCAATGCGGCTACTGCACGCCGGGGCAGATCATGGCGGCCATTGCCTGCGTGAATGAAGGGCATGCGAAATCGGCGGAGCACATCCGTGAATATATGAGCGGCAACATCTGTCGATGCGGAGCCTATCTCGGCATCATGGCGGCAATTCAAGAGGCCGCCCGGAAGATGGAGCGCGCCTGATGAAGCCGTTTTCCTATACAAGAGCGCGCACCGAGGAAGAGGTCATTGCGTCCCTCTCGTCACCCGGCACGCGCATCCTCGCCGGCGGCACGACCCTCTATGATCTGATGAAGCTCGATGTCGAGACGCCGACGCATCTTGTCGACATCGCCTCCCTTCAGGGTCTCGACGACATTCTGCTCGGCCCGGAAAGGATCGAACTCGGCGCCCTGGCACGTATGAGCGACGTGGCCGGACATCCCGGGCTTGCCGCACGGTATCCGGTACTCGCCGAGGCCCTCGCCAAAGCCGCGTCCCAGCAGTTGCGCAACATGGCGACGCTCGGCGGCAATCTGCTCCAGCGCACCCGTTGCGCATATTTTCGCAATGGCCTGCACTATCCGTGTAACAAGCGCTCGCCCGGCAGCGGCTGCGCGGCCCGGGAGGGCCTCGACCGCAACCACGCGCTTCTCGGTGGCAGCGAGGCCTGCATCGCTGTTTATCCCGGTGATTTTGCAGTGGCTCTCGTGGCACTCGACGCGGAGATCGAGACGCTGGGGCCGGGAGGCCGGCGGCGGCACAAGGTAGCCGAGCTGCATCGGCTGCCTGGATCCACACCCCATGTCGAGACGATCCTCGAGCCGGAGGAGATGATCGTCCGCATCATGGTGCCGGCCGCTCCATATGGCCGGGCTTCCACCTATCACAAGATCCGCGATCGCGAATCCTATGCGTTCGCGCTGACCTCGGCCGCCGTCGCGCTGGACATTGAAGGCGGTGTCATCCGTTCCGCCAGGATCGCCCTCGGCGGCGTCGCCACCCGTCCATGGAGGGTGCCGGACGCGGAAGCCATGCTTGCCGGGCAGAAATTCGACGAGCGCCTTGCGATGGAGGCAGGACGGATGGCCATGAGAGGCGCACAGCCGGGCCGGCATAACGGCTTCAAGCTGGAACTTGGCGCCCGCACGGTCGCCGAAGCCATCCGCATTGCATCAGATCGGGGAGCCCGCCTATGAGTGGCACGAACGTGGCAAATCTTCCGCGTGTCGACGCACGCGACAAGGTCCTGGGCGCGACGCGGTTCGCGGCGGACATGGCGCCCGACCGCATCGCCCATGCGATGACGGTCCCGTCCAGCCTTCCCAAGGGCCGGCTGATATCGATCGACACCGCCGCTGCACGGGCGCTGCCCGGTGTGCTGGCCGTCCTCACCCACAGCGATCTCGCAGGCGTTAAATCGGCCGGCTATCTTGCCGGCGGCGGCTACGGCTTCCAGAGCCACCAGCCCATGCTGTCGGACCGTATTGTCCATCGGGGCGAAGCCATAGCGCTGGTCGTCGCCGAGAGCTTGCCGATCGCCATACACGCCGCATCCCTGGTGGCCGCAACCTATGAAGCCGAACCGTTCACGGCGACCATGGTTTCTCCCGGCGCCGATGTTCAGGCCTTTCCCTCGGGCGTATCGATCGGCGATGCCGGGGCTGCGCTTGCCGCCGCAGCCTATTCTGTCGAGGCCGAATATTTCCATCCCGCCCAGCACCAGAACCCAATGGAGCTGATTTCGACGACCGCGGAATGGCGCAATGGCGACCTCTTCATCTATGAGGGAACGCAGAACTCGGGATCGCTGAAGTTCGGCGTCGCACGGGCGCTTGGCATTGATCCCTCCCGGGTTCACGTCAGCAGTCCCTATCTGGGCGGCGGATTCGGCCAGAAGAACTCGCTGCAGAGCCAGACGGTGCTCGTCGCTCGCGCCGCGCTCGCTGTTGGAAGACCGGTCAAACTCGTCGTCCCGCGGGCACAGCTCTTCCACACGGCCAGCTTCCGGCCGGCAAGCCGGCATCGGATCAGGCTTGGCGCGGATGCGGATGGCCGTATCGTCGCGGCCCATTATTCGGCAGACCAGCAGAATGGCCGGCAGGATGCTTTCAACGCTCCCTTCGGCGAGATTACTGCACGACTCTACGCGATTGCGAACTTCACCGCCCAGGCGCGCGGCATCCGCACCGATACCCAGTCTCCCGGCTTCATGCGGGCCCCGTTCGAGCATCCCGCGGCATTCGCATTCGAGAGTGCGGTTGATGAGCTTGCCTATGCCGCCGGCCGCGATCCGCTTGCCTTCCGCCTTGCCAATGACGCCGCGAGTGATCCCGTAACGGGCCGGCCTTTTTCCTCGCGTCATCTCGCCGAGTGCCTGCGTATCGGAGCGGAGCGCTTTGGTTGGGAGGCCCGCCAGCCCGAGCCCCGCTCGATGCGTGCGCCCGATGGGACGCAGATAGGCTTCGGAGTGGCGTGCGGTGCCTATAAGGCCTCCATTTCGCCAGCGATCGCGCGCCTGAGGGTCGGGGCGAACGGAACCACCCGGCTGAGCCTCAGCGGCCACGAAATGGGGCAAGGCATTCGGACCGCGATCACGGCTGCTTTGTTGTCGCGGCTCGACATCGACCCGGAAGGTCTGTCGGTCACGATCGGCGATCCTGATGCCGCTCCCCAGCACGTCACCGCCGGCTCCTGGGGCACGGCGAGTGCCGTGCCTGTCGTCGATCTTGCCGTCGACCGTTTTCTTGCCGCTTTTGACGAGCTGCGGGAGGAACGCACCCTCGGGGGGAATCTTCATCAGGCCCTGCAGCGCCTGCGGCGCCCCTACATTGAGGTCGAGGCCCGGCATCGCGCGCCGGGTCAGCCGGAAGCTATCTTCGATCGCCTCCGGCAAGGTCTGCCCGGCGCAGGCGGCCCCGATTATCCGGAATTTGTAAGCTTCAGCTACATCGCGCATTTTGTTGAAGTGCATGTCGAAGCCGTCACGCGCCGGATCCGCGTGCCACGGGTGGTGAGCGTGGTGGATTGCGGCACCGTCATGAACCGACGGACCGCAAGAAGCCAGGTGCTCGGCGGTGTCGTCTGGGGCATAGGCGCCGCCTTGCGGGAGGCAGCCGAGATCGACCCTCGATATGGCGGCGCCTTGAACAATGATCTTGCCGAATATCTCGTCCCCGTGAACGCGGATATCGGCGACATTCAGGTGGAGTTCATCGATCAGCCGGATACGCGTCTCAACCGGTCCGGCGTGAAGGGCTTGGGCGAAGTTGCCATGGTCGGCGTCGCAGCCGCGATCGCCAACGCGGTGTTCCACGCCACCGGAACACGCGTGCGCGACCTGCCGATCCGCATCGAGCACCTACTTTGAAACAGACTGCCGTCCCTTTCGTGCAATCAGCATCTGGAGCGAGAAAATGAGCTTCTTCACGATCAATCGCCGTACCATCATGCTCTCGGCGGTTGCCGGCGCATCCGCGACTGTGTTGGGCCGAGCCTCTGGCGACGCCCTGGCCCAGAGCTCGCCGCCGCCAATCCATAACGCCGGTTACTATCGCTTTCGTGTCGGTGAAATTCAGGCCACTGTGCTGAGCGACGGAACCCTTTCCGGTCCTCCGCGCATCTACGCCAGCGACGCGCCCGAGGCCGATCTGCGGACGGTACTGTCCCGGGCGTTCCTCCCCAGCGACATGACGACGCTCAACCTCAATACCCTGCTGATCGAGACGGCTGGACAGCGGGTTTTGATCGAGGCAGGTGCCGGCCAGACGATGGGGCCGAACGGAGGGCGCCTGTTCAATAATCTGGCGGCAATCGGTCTTCGCCCGGAGGACATCGATACGATTATCGTGTCGCACACCCACCCGGATCACGTCGGCAATCTACGGACAGCAGATGGCGGCGCGGCTTTCCCGCGCGCCACAGTATTCGTGCCGCAGGCCGATTGGGAGTTCTTCGTGCGGGATACGCCCGACCTTTCCTATATGCCTGTAAGCCAGGAGTTCAGGCAACGATTTGGGGCAGCCATCAAACACAGCCTTGAGCCGGTTCGAAATAAAATCGAGCTTTATCAAGCCGGCACGGAAATCGTCCCGGGCCTCACCACGATCGCCGCCTCGGGCCATACGCCGGGGATGGTCACGTTCCTCGTCCATTCCGGCAATGACCAGCTGCTGCTGACCGCGGATCTCGCCTATCATCCGCTCCTCAATGTCGATAACCCCTGGAGGCCCGGGCCGGACCGGGACAAGGATGCCGCGCTGGAGGCCCGCCGGCGCATCTTTGATCGCGCCGCCAGCGAGCGTCTGCTGGTTCTGGGATTTCACTATCCGTTTCCGGG
The DNA here is from genome assembly GCF_014191375.1 of Mesorhizobium sp. RMAD-H1. Taxonomy (GTDB): domain Bacteria; phylum Pseudomonadota; class Alphaproteobacteria; order Rhizobiales; family Rhizobiaceae; genus Paramesorhizobium. Next base: position 333,736 of record NZ_JACHWN010000005.1, on the reverse strand, counting down.
CCTTGGGCGGATGCTGAAGACGGACGGCGGCTATGCCTGGATCCCCGCTCAATGGCAATTCTAGGTCAGCCACAGGATCGTCTTTACTTGAAATGGCCGGTGCTCCAGTGCGGCCTCGGCCATTTCAGGGCCTCTATGCGGTCCTCGTAGCGCTGTGATCAGCTGCGATCCGTTCATGATGCCGGATGACTTCCTTGATGATGAAGGCCAGCAGCTCTTCTGCGAAATCCGGATCAAGACGGGCCTCCTCGGCAAGCCGCCTCAGCCGCGCAACCTGAAATTCCTCACGCGCCGGATCGGCCGGCGGCAATTCGTGCCTGGCCTTCAACAGGCCGACTTCCCCGGTGCAGCGGAAGCGCTCGGCCAGGATGCGGACCAGGGCCGCGTCCAGATTGTCGATCGATCGCCGATATGAGGAAAGCTTGGCTTCAATCCCGGGTTCGTCCATCACGCTGCGCCGCCTGCCTGTAATCCGGTTACGGTCACCGCAACCGTGCCACTTCGCAGCCCAGCAGAGGCATGTCCTTTTGTTAAATTCTGTTGCAGCAGGCCGGGACCGCGAAATGTCGCCCTTTGCTGGGGCGGCCAGCGCTTTCAAGCGCAACAAATCTTAATGCGATACAACACCGCGATCTTCCTTGATCGTTAGGGTGCGACCGAACTCGCCCATGGCTCGTCATGCCGGGGCAGGAGAAGAGAGGTCGTTTCATGAGCATAAATGCGTGGCTCAAACCGTTATGCCCGCCGTGGCGGGCTGTCCGATGCGGGATCATCGCCGCGCTTCTCGCCGCTCTCGTGCCGGTTGCACAGGCCCGGCAGCAGATGCCGGTCACTGTCACCGTTGCCAAGCGGGGCGATATCACACAGCGCATATCGGTCGTGGGGACGCTCGCGGCGCGCGAGGAGGTGCAGGTTCATCCGTCGGCCACAGGCCGGGAAATCCAGCACATCCTCCTGGAGATCGGCCAAAGGGTCCAGCAAGGCCAGCCGCTTGCCCTGTTCGACAAGACCGATGCGCTTCTCGCCCTCGACAAGAACACGGTGAGCGCCCTTCGCGCCAGAGCGGCCGTGGCCGTCGAGGCCGGAAAGGTCGACGTGGCGCTTGTTGCCGAGCGCGAAGCCCGCCGGAAGCTGGAGCGCAGCCAGGCGCTGCAGGCGAAGGGGATCGTTTCAGAGCAGGTTCTCGACGACAACCGGAACGCCTATGACCGTGCCGTTGCCGAAACCGCACTCGCGCGACAGTCACTGGCCCTGGCGCAAGCCGAAGAACAGCTGATCACGCAGGAAAGGAAAGAAATCGAGCTGACGATCGAGAGGAGCACTTTGCGCGCCCCCGCGCCAGGCCTGATCCTGGAACGAAACGCCCGCCTCGGCGTGATGACCTCGAGTTCGGGCGATCCGCTCTTTCGTATCGCCAAGGACGGCAAGATCGAGTTCGTTGCGGAGGTAATGGAAACGAATTTCGTTCGGCTGCGCGAAGGCATGCGTGCGCAGATTGCCGTTCCAGGCCGTGACGAACCTGTTGCCGGCACGCTGCGGCTCAATGCGGCCCAGCTGGACCCGAAGACCCGGAGCGGGACCGTGCGTGTCGCCCTCGATGAGGGCGAGGGCCTCATTCCCGGTGTGTTTGCCCGCGGCGTCATCGACATGTCGACACGGACCAATGTTCTGCTGCCGGCAACGGCCGTCAGAAGCATGCGCGGTTCCCATAGCGTCTATGTCGTCAGGGACGATGTCGTTGAAGCGCGAAGCGTGCGGATCGGCGCGCGTCAGGATGATCTCGTCGAAATCCTCGCAGGTGTCGAGGATGGTGAGATGATCGTCCTGAAGGCGGGCGGCTTCCTGAAGGATCAGGACCGCGTCGAGCCTGTCGTCATATCGGCGGAAGGCGATCCGCAGCGGGAGGTATCCCAGACGGTTTCATTTGACCGCTCGGAAGGGACGGCCCATTGATGAACGCAAATATTTCAGCCTGGGCCATCCGCAATCCGCTGCCGTCGGTCCTGCTCTTTGTGATCCTGACGGCAGCGGGTCTCTACAGCTTCTCCCGATTGCCGCTCACCTACTTCCCGACAATCATCACCCCGCTGGTCAAGGTCACGATCGAGCAATCGGGAGCGACACCGACCGAGCTTGAGACCGAGGTGACGCGGCGGGTGGAGAATGCCGTGGCGCCGCTGACCGGCATCAAGAAAATCACGTCGACCATCGGCCAGGGGCGGTCCGTCACCAATGTCGAGTTCGAGCTGGGCGTGGTCTCGCCGGACCGGGCGATCGTCGACGTCCGTGATGCCGTGGCAAAAATCGGTTCCGACCTGCCAGCGGCCATCGATGAGCCTGTTATAGAACGGGTCGAAGAGGAGGCCCGCTCCGTCGTGACCTATGCCGTCAGCAGCCCCGGCATGACGGTTGCCGAACTCTCCTGGTATGTGGACGATTTGGTGACCCGCAGCCTGCAAGGCTTGCCGGGAGTGGGGCGGATCGAACGTGTCGGCGGGGCGGATCGCGAGATCAGCGTCGAGCTCGATCCCGACCGGCTGCAGGCGCTTTCATTGTCCGCCAACGCCGTCAACGAAAGCCTGTTGCGAACCCAGATCGAGAATTCCGGCGGGAGAAGCGATCTCGGCGGCCGTGAGCAGGCTCTGACAACCGTGGCCGCCGCCAGGACTGTCCCGGAACTTGCCGAGCAGCGCATTGCGCTTTCCCCGCAGGCTGCCGTGCGGCTGGGGGATCTGGCAAGCATTCAGGATACCGTGGCGGAGCCGCGGTCCTTCGCCACGCTCGCCGGCGCGGATGTCGTGGGGTTTGCGGTCTATCCCTCTCAAGGCGCAAGCGAGGTCTCCGTCGCGGATGCGGTCTCCGGGGCGCTGGCGGAGCTGGGGGCACGCGACACGGATGTGCGCTTCAGTCTCGTCGACGACAATTTCACCTACACGGCAGGCAATTATGCCTCCGCCCTGAGCACATTGTTCGAGGGGGCCGCGCTTGCGGTCGTCGTTGTTTTCCTGTTCCTGCGCGACTGGCGGGCCACGATCGTCGCCGCGGTGGCACTGCCATTGTCGATCATTCCGACCTTTTTCGCGATCGAACTCCTGGGTTTTTCCCTCAATATCCTGAGTCTTTTGGCCGTTACGCTGGTGACGGGGATCCTCGTCGACGACGCGATCGTCGAAATCGAGAATGTCGTCCGCCACCGGGATATGGGCAAAAGCGCCTGGCGGGCGGCGCTCGACGCTTCCGACGAAATCGGCCTCGCCGTCATTGCCATCTCCGCCACCATCATCGCCGTGTTCGCGCCTGTCGGCTTCATGAGCGGCGAAGTGGGCCTGTACTTCCGGGAATTCGGCCTGACGGTTGCCATCGCGGTCTTCTTCTCTCTGCTGGTGGCACGGCTGATCACCCCTGTCATGGCCGCCTATTTCATGACCGGGACCCCGCCGGTCGAGAAGGAAAAGGGGAGCTTCATCCTGGCTTACGAGCGGCTGTTGCGGACGAGCCTGCGCTGGCGGTGGATAACCGTCGGGCTCGCCGCCGGCTCCTTCGCCCTCGCAATGCTCGCCCTGTTGTCGATACCCACCACCTTTCTGCCGGAGGAGGATACCGGGCGCCTGACCCTCTCGGTCGAGCTGCCGCCCGGTTCCACACTCGACGAGACGCGGGCTGTATCGGACGATATCGCGAAGCGTGCAGGGCAAGTTCGCGAGGTGGAGGGCGTATTCGCCCGTGCCGGCGCAAGCATCTCGGGGCTGGAGGACGTACGCTATGCGGTTGTCCTCATCGACTTGTCCCATAAGTCTGCGCGGGATCGCTCATCCTTCGCGATCGAAGCCGAGATCCAGAAGAGCCTTTCGTCCATCCCCGATGTGAAGCTGAGATTCCTCAACGCGCGCGGCGGCCGCGACCTGTCCTTCGCCCTTCTGGGCACCGATGGGGAACTGGCCCTGGAAGCCGCGAACGCCATCGTGGAAGAGCTTTCAGCCGATCAGGCGTTTGTCGATCCGGCCATAGACAATGCCGCCATGCGGCCTGAACTCAAGATGCAGGTCCAGACGGACAAGGCCGCGATGCTCGGCGTATCGCCGGCCGCGATTGCCCAGACGATCCGCATATCCACCATCGGCGACGCCGACAGCCGTTTGCCGAGCTTCACCGACGGCCCACGGCAAATCCCCGTCCGCGTAGTCATAGACCGCAACGCCCGAGATGATCTGCCGACGCTGGAAATGCTGACCGTTCCCTCCGACGACGGAACCCACATCCCCCTGTCCGCCGTGGCCGATATCAGCTTTGACGAGACGGTATCCGCCATAGAGCGGCTTGATCGGGAGCGCCGGATCGAGATCGGCGTCGATATGGCCGAAGGACTGACGTCGGGGCAAGGGATGGAGCGGCTGCTTCGACTCACCAGCGTCAGGAACCTGCCGGAAGGCGTTCGCCTTCAGGCAACCGGGGATTCCGATACGGAAAGCACCGTCTTCGAAAGCTTCGCGATAGCGATGGGATCGGGCATCATGCTCGTCTTCGTGGTCCTGATCCTGTTGTTCGGCAGCGTGCTCGCGCCGTGGACGATCCTGGCCTCTCTCCCCCTGTCGATCGGCGGTGTTGCCGCGGGCCTGTGGTTGAGTGGCAGCGCCATATCGCTGCCCGTCGTCATCGGCATCCTGATGCTGATGGGCATCGTCACCAAGAACGCCATCATGCTGCTGGATTTTGCCATCGAGCGGGAAGCGCACGGGCTTTCGCGGCTTGACGCCGTCATCGAGGCCTGTTCCGAGAGGGTTCGCCCGATCGTCATGACGACCCTTGCCATGGCCGGCGGCATGATCCCTTCCGCCCTCGGCGTGGGCGATGGCGGCGAATTCCGCGCGCCCATGGCCATCGCCGTCATCGGCGGTCTTCTGGCCTCCACTCTTCTTTCCCTGATCGTGATCCCTTCCCTGCATATCATCGTTTCCGGTTTCGGCGATCGGACCGCCCGGATCTTCAGGCCGCTCCTCCAGTCGGCGGAGATCTAGCCGCACCGAATGCAGCCCACGGCGCCACATCGGGGGGTGGCGTGAAAGGGAGGCCGGATGGTGACCGTCCGGCCCTCCTCTTCCAGCCATCGACAAAGGCGCTTATTCTCAAAACGCACAATCGCCCGATTCTCACGCAAGCGTGGCGTTCGCGACGCCGCAACAAATCTTAACAAACCGAAATATCCGGGCTCCCTCCGGTGTGCATGGTATGCGGATTGGGGTAAGAGGCTTCATGCAATCGAATTCAGAAAATGCCCAGATCCTGATCGTCGAAGACGATTCGGAAATCGCAAGTCTGCTTGCCCTGACCATGCAGGACAACGGCATGATACCGACCATTGCCGAAGATGGCCGCGTGATGCAATCGCTTCTGCGCAACAATCCATACGACCTCATCATCCTCGATGTCATGCTGCCCGGCGAGGACGGCTTGAGCATCTGCCGGAAAATTCGTGCCGAGAGGACCATTCCGATCATTCTGCTGACGGCGCTTGGTGAGGAGATCGACAGGATTGTCGGTCTGGAAGTCGGCGCCGACGATTACGTGACGAAGCCGTTCAGCCCCCGGGAGGTCGTCGCGCGCGTGCGCAGCCTGTTGCGGAGGGCGTCTTATGGATTGGTCAAGAACACCAGCCAGCGGAAGCTCCGGTTCGATGGATGGCAGCTCGACCCGATGCGCCGCCAGCTTCACGACCCCAGCAATGCCCGCGTCGCGCTGACCACCACGGAGTTCGACCTGCTGCTAGCCTTTTGCCGCAATCCGGGCCGCGTCATCACGCGCGAGGAGCTGCTTTCATTGACGCATTCGGGCCTGGCCGGTCCGATCGAACGCAGCATCGACGTCCATATCAGCCGTCTTCGACAGAAAATCGAAGTCAACCCCAAGGAGCCGGCGCTGCTTCAGACGGTCAGGCTCGGCGGCTATATGTTCACCGCGACGATCGAGGAAGCATAACCGCTTATCGCGGGGGCCTCCCAAAATTTATATATCGCAACAAAACGAAACGTCGTGTCCCTGCGCGGCACGCTACTCCCTTTTCTGCTGGCGCCGAAGGTCGCCTGAATTTCATGGGGAGAGCCAACAGTGTCGGACATCCAGGCAGTCCAAAAACATCTTACAACGGTCCAGTCGCGCCGGAAGGCCGCGATATGGTGGATCAGCATCTGCTTTGCACCCGTCATCTTCTTTACCACGGCCCATTTCCAGGTGGGGTCGTGGCAACGTGACTGGATCGAGGATATAGGCGCGATGCTGATATTCGTCGCCATCCTCGGCAGGGCCTGGTGCACGCTCTATATCGGCGGACGAAAAACGGTGGTTCTCGTAAAAACGGGCCCGTATTCGATTTCGCGCAACCCTCTTTATTTCTTTTCATTTGTCGCTGTCGCGGGGCTCGGGCTGCAGACCGGCAGCATGAGCATGGCAGCGCTTATGACGCTGGTCGCCTATCTGATCTTTTTGCCGATCGTGTTGCGCGAGGAGGCGGGACTGTCGTCCGTCCATGGACAAAACTATGATGCGTACCGTCGTTCGGTTCCCCGCTTTCTCCCCCGCCCGGCCCTGTGGCAGGATATCGATTCAGTGGCTGCCGATCCACGCGTGCTGAGGCGCACGATCATGGACGGAATGGCTTTCGTCCTGCTTGCCTTCCTGATCAGGGCGCTCCTGCGGCTGCTTCCTGACCTTCCCCAGCTGACATTGTATTAAAGGAAGGCTGGCCTTAACCGGCGGGCAATGTCAGCCGGGCGATGAGGCCATGAGGCTGCCGGTCAAGGAATTCCAGCTTGCCGCCATGGGCCTGCGCGATTTCGGCAACGATCGAAAGTCCCAGCCCGAAGCCGGCATTCGCGTCGTTTCGTGCGGCATCGATCTTGAAGAAAGGCTCCAGAACACGCTGCCGGTATATTTCGGGAATGCCCGGACCATCGTCGATGACGTCGATGATCATCGTCCCGGCATCGGCCCGCAACGCGACAACCGCGGAGCTGGCGAATTTCGTGGCGTTGTCGCAAAGATTCGTGACGGCGCGCGTGATCGCCAGAGGCTTGCAGTTCACGATGAGCCTGTTCGGCCCCCGATAGGCCACGTCGAAGCCGACATCGGCAAACTCGCTGCAGATTGTCTGCAGGGTGCTGGCGATATCGGTCCGCTCGAACTTCTCCTTGCGGTAATTGTCGCGCAGATAATCGAGGCTTTCCCCCAGCAACCGGTCGATATGGTTGATGTCGGACAGCATCGCGTCCCGGGCCGTATCCGCGGGCAGACGCTCGGCCTTGAGCCGCAACCGCGTCAGCGGAGTCCGTAAATCGTGGCTGATGCCGCGCAACATGCGGGTTCGGGATTCCACCATGATCGCGATCCGCTTGCGCATGCTGTTCAAAGCCCTGGCCAGGGCGACGATCTCGACGCTGCCGCGCTCCTCGAAAACCTCCCCGTCATTCGAAATATCCGCGTTCATGGCCGCCCGTGATATCCGCCGGAGCGGCAGCATGATCGCCCAGACGGCAAAGGCCGAGAAAATGAAAATCATGGTAACCAGCGCGACCAGATAATAGGATCCGCGCACCGCGAAATCGCTCGTCAGGAAAGGATCGGAAGAAACGGGCGTGACCAGCATCGTCGCATCGTCCACCCGCATCGCAACGACGCGGTTGCCGTTCAGAAACGTTCTCCAGCCACCCAACGGGGAAACCGAATTGTCGGGGGGAAACAGCCACTCGATGGCCGCTGCCAGGAATGTCCATTGAGGGGACGACGTTGTGAACCGTTCGCTCAAGGACAGGGGTTGCAGCGTCAGATCCCAGCCCGCCCGCCGGGCGGCGTCGAGGATGACACGTCTCTCGTCCGGGGTCGCCACTGCCAGTAAGTCGCTTACCGCCTGGACATGTTCGGCAACCTGCTCGATATCCAATACCCTATGATCGTCCCGCACCCAGCGCTCGAGCACGGGTCCTGCCAGGACGATGATTATCAATAGCGCGAGTATGGCCAGGGCAGTGATCTGCCCATGAATGGTTCTCAAGCCCAGAGGCACGCGCAATTTCATCACCCTCCCTGCCGTTGAAAGGTCCTTGGTTGCCAGCCTTGTAACATGGCGGGCGCCTCTCCGGCCTGGTTGATTGTTAAGTTTTGTTGCGGCCGTCGCCCTGCCGGCCGGCGCCGGCTGTTCCGGGAACGCCTTTGTAACAAACTTTAACATAACGACATGTCCGAAGCCGGTTGTTCATGAAATGTAGCGTTGTCCCCGGTCTCGCTGCCCGTTGAAATGGCGCGGCACTGACACCTCGCTTTGGAGCTCTCATGTCTTTAATATTTCGGAACAATCGGCGCGCCCCGGCCCCGGTATTCGGCCTCGCAATGGGAATCATGGGCATGGCGGCGAGCGCGTCCGCTGCCGATCTTTCTCCAACGGAACCGGCATCCGGCTCGGGTTTGGACCAGGAACGGTTCGACCAGCGGTTCGAGCCCGAGCGGAACTGGAGCCTGATCATAGGCGGCGGCGCGAGATACAAGCCGGAATATGAAGGAAGCGAAGATTTCGAAATCAGCCCTATTCCCTTCGTTCAGTTTACCTATGGCGACTGGCTCGAAATCGATCCCACGGGGGTTACGGTCACCGCCCTGCAACGCAATGGCTTTTCGCTTTCCGGCAAGGTCGGTTACGAATCGGGAAGGGATGCGGGCGATCACGACAGGCTTCGAGGCCTGGGCGACATCGATTTGGCAGCCACCGTCGGGGTCAAGGCGGCCTATGAATGGGGGCCGGTCGAACTCTATGCCGAGGTCGACCAGACGATCGGCGGCAGCGAAAGTCTCATCGGCACATTCGGTGTCGGATATTCTGCGCCCGTCACGGAGAAGCTCATCCTCGGCGCCAGAGCCGAGGCGATCGTCGCGAACGACAAGCACATGGAGGCCTATTTCGGCGTCGATTCCGCGCAATCCGCGGCCTCCGGCCTGCCTGAATACAAGGCGAAGGCGGGCCTCAAGCGCGTCAATGTCTCAGCCTCCGCGACATATCTGCTGACCGACAATTGGCTCGTCCGCGGCCAGGCGGGTCTTGGCATATTGACCGGAGACGCTGCCGACAGCCCCATTGTCCAGGAAAAACTGCAGCCCTCGGTTTCCCTTGGGATCGGCTACAAATTCTGACGTCCTCAGGCCCGCAGGTCGGGAGCCGTTTGAGATCTCATAAGTCATATGACTTCCGCCAAAGGCCGGCCGATACCACGAGCGACAACCGGAAAGCCGCCATCGACGATCCGGTTCGCTGGCCGCATGAGCCAGAATATCAAACAGTTCTGGTTTGAAATGACGGAAAATTTTGATTTCGTAATAGCCGGATTTTTCCCGTCGGGTCGTCCGTCTGGCCGTGTTGGGCATCCGGCAAAATACCCAAAGCAATGTCCCCGACATCCTCATGCTTCACGGCTGGCCCTCCGAGTCATCCAAAAACAGCATCTTCAGATATTCCGATCGGGGTAGTACAAATTTGGATTCTAGAGGCGCTGATTTAACGTCATCTTCTCAAATATGTGCAAGCCCTGCCACACGTCGATTTCGTAATTGCTGATATCCGCGAAGCTGTAACCGCGCGGCAATCGCGGCCCGAAAACGCCGATCTCAATGAAAATTGGATCGAGTCCAAGATAAGCAAAAAGCCCCGCAATGCGGGGCTTTTGAAGCCTCAAGACCAACTGGAGCGGGCGAAGGGATTCGAACCCTCGACCCCAACCTTGGCAAGGTTGTGCTCTACCCCTGAGCTACACCCGCTCGCGCCAGCTAGTCGTCTAGGCCGCGCCTATATGGCTCAACAGCCTGACGAATGCAACAGGAAATCGACGGAAAAATGCAATTGTTTTTTCGGCTGTGAATTCTTCACGATATCGCACGCCGGCGCCGCCGCCATGCCGCATTGTCCTCCCGAAAAGCATTCCGTTTTCTCGGGTCATGCTGTAGACCGGTCTGATCCGACCATTCCCGAATGAAGACCGAAGGTTCCCATGCCGAAAACACCTGACGAACTCTTTGCCTTCCTCGATGAGATCGGGATCACGGTGAAAACGGTGAAGCATCCGCCGCTTTTCACCGTCGCCGATTCGCAGGCGCTGCGCGGCGAGATCGAGGGCGGGCACACCAAGAATCTTTTTCTCAAGGACAAGAAGGACAATTTCTTCCTCCTGACCGTGGAGGAGGATGCCGTTGTCGACCTGAAGACGGTGCACACGCTCATCGGTGCGGCAAGCCGCGTCTCTTTCGGCAAGCCGGATAAACTGATGGAGTATCTGGGCCTCCTTCCCGGCTCCGTCAGCGCGCTCGGCGCCATCAATGACACTGAAAAGAAGGTGAAGATTATTCTCGACGAGGGACTGATGCGGCATGATATCATCAACGTCCATCCGCTGACCAACGAGGCGACCACCTCGATCGGCCGCGACGATCTGGTCCGCTTCCTGCGCGCCACGGGCCACCAGCCGGAGATCCTGGCTGTCGCCACAACGGCGGACGCGCTGGCGCAATAATGCCTGCATGCGGGCCGGCGTGCCTTGAAACGACCCGGCTCAGACACGAACTGACCAATGGAAGGAATGCGGCGCCGGGGAGATTGGGGCGATGGTCGATATCCGGCCCGCGAACCGCAGGATGAATCCGCAAAGGGATGAATGATGACGAGTGAAAGCAACCCCTTCGCCGCCAGCGGCGGCCAGATGAGCGCCAGCGTCTCCTATGGAAATGCGGCAAAGCCGGCAGATGGGGCCGCAGGCGCCGGCGGAGACCTGATCAAGGACACGACGACGGCGGCATTTTCCGCCGATGTCATCGCCGCCTCGCGCGAAACACCGGTTCTCGTCGATTTCTGGGCCCCCTGGTGCGGCCCCTGCAAGCAGTTGACGCCGGTTCTGGAAAAGGTGGTCAGGGAGGCCCGCGGCAGCGTCAGGCTGGTCAAGATGAACATAGACGAGCATCCGGCCATCGCCGGCCAGCTCGGCATCCAGTCGATCCCCGCCGTCATCGCCTTCGTCAACGGCCAGCCGGTCGATGGCTTCATGGGCGCTCTGCCGGAATCCAAGGTGAAGGAGTTCATCGCACGGATCGCCGGCCCCGGCGGCGGCAAGGATGCGGCGATCGAAGAAGCCTTGGCCGCGGCGGCCGAACTTGTCGACCATGCGGATTTCGCCCAGGCCGCGCAGCTCTATTCCGCCGTCCTGCAGGAAGCGCCGGACAATATCGTGGCGCTCGCCGGACTTGCGAATTGCCTGTTCGAAACGGGCGAGACGGAGAAGGCCCGCCAGGTGCTCGAACAGGTGCCGGAGGGCAAGAAGGACGATGCCGCGATCCGTGCCGTGGAAGCGAAAATGGCGCTTGCCGAGCAGGTCGCGAAGCTGGGTGATCCGGCCGCGCTCGAGACCAGGCTGGCGAAGGATCCGAAGGACCATCAGGCACGCTTCGACCTCGCCATGATCCATAATGCCAAGGGAAACCGCGCCGAAGCGGCCGACGCGCTTCTGGCGATCATGAAGGCGGACCGCGGCTGGAACGATGACGGCGCGCGCAAGCAGCTCCTGCAGTTCTTCGAGGCCTGGGGCCCAGCCGACCCGGCAACGCTTGCCGCACGGCGCAAACTGTCCTCGCTGCTCTTTTCGTGACGGGCCGGAGAAAAGGCGCGGGAAAAAGAGGCGCGGGCGGCTTGAGTTTATGCCCTCGCGCCCCATCTCTTGATTGGAATAGAAGATCCGTCCATGTGATTGGAATATGTTGCTGTTCAGGTGATGGCGACTTTGGGAGTGGCTTTCGATGCAGGCGGGCAATGCCCATTACCGCACCATGAACGACATTCCGGAAATCATTCCGGTCTTTCCGCTCAAGGCGGCGCTGCTCCTGCCTAACGGGCAGATGCCGCTCAATATCTTCGAGCCCCGCTATATCGAGATGCTGAATGCCGTCATGGCCGGAAAGCGCATCATCGGCATGATCCAGCCCTGCCTTGACGGCGACAGCCATGCCGCCGCCCGGCCGGTCTCCGATCTGTGCGAAGTCGGCTGCATGGGCCGCGTGACCACTTATGCCGAGACCGGAGATGGGCGCATCCTCATCACGCTGCAGGGCATCTGCCGCTTCCGTGTCCTGGAGGAGGTGATGAGCCGCCAGCCCTTCCGCCAGTGCCGCATAGCGCCCTTCCTCACAGATCTCGAAGAGGTTTCGGGCACCGAAGAAGTCAACCGCCAGGCGCTGCTCAGGGCTTTTCGCGATTATCTCGACGCCAATAATCTCGATGCCGATTGGGACAGCATCTCGCGCGCCGGCAATGAGACCCTCGTGAACGCACTGGCAATGATGTCGCCTTTCGGTCCGGCCGAGAAGCAGGCGCTGCTCGAGGCAGCGGACTTGAAGACGCGTGCCGAAACGCTGATCGCTATCACCGAGATCGCCCTGGCCAAGGACAAGGACGATTTCGGCTCCAGCCTGCAGTAATCTGCGGAATGCCAAGCGAGCACGACATGAGCGAAGCCAGACAACCACCCGCCATCGATCCCAAGCTCCTGGAGCTTCTCGTCTGCCCCCTGACGAAGGGGCGCCTCGTCTATGACGCCGAGCATGGCGAGCTCATCTCCGAAAAGGCCAAGCTCGCCTATCCCGTGCGCGACGGCATCCCGATCATGCTGCCCTCGGAAGCCCGCAGCATCGAATAGCGGTCCCGCGCATCGGCGCAATCCATCCAGCATAGTTGAAATGCCGCTGCCGCTTGTCTAAGACACGCTGGAAATTCACCCCTCCAGCGAAGGCGCGATATCATGGCATCCAGAAAACTCCTCCTCTTGGCCGGCGACGGCATCGGCCCGGAAGCAATGGCGGAAGTCCGCAAGATCATCGATCATCTCAATGCGGATCTCGGGCTCGGCTTCGAAACCGAGGAGGGGCTGGTCGGCGGCTCTGCCTATGACGCGCATAGCAAGGCGATCTCGGAAGAGGATATGGGCAAGGCGCTGGCCGCCGATGCCGTGCTTTTTGGTGCGGTGGGCGGCCCGAAATGGGATGGCGTCCCCTACGATGTCCGCCCCGAGGCCGGGCTTCTGCGCCTGCGCAAGGACATGGAGCTCTTTGCCAATCTCCGCCCGGCGATTTGCTACCCGGCGCTGGCGAGCTCGTCCTCGCTCAAGCCGGAAGTGGTGGAAGGCCTCGACATTCTCATCGTTCGCGAACTGACCGGCGGCGTCTATTTCGGCGAGCCGAAGGAGATCATCGATCTCGGCAATGGCCAGAAGCGCGGCATCGACACGCAGGTCTACGACACCTTCGAGATCGAGCGCATCGCCGGCGTCGCCTTCGAGCTGGCGCGCACGCGCGGCAACAAGGTCACCTCGATGGAAAAGCGCAACGTCATGAAATCGGGCGTGCTCTGGAACGAGGTGGTGACCGCGACGCACAAGGCGAAATATTCCGATGTCACGCTCGAACACATGCTGGCGGATGCCGGCGGCATGCAGCTCGTGCGCTGGCCCAAGCAGTTCGACGTCATCGTCACGGACAATCTCTTCGGCGACATGCTGTCGGATGTGGCGGCGATGCTGACCGGCTCGCTCGGCATGCTGCCCTCGGCCTCGCTGGGTGCCCCCGACGCCAAGACCGGCAGTCGCAAGGCGCTTTATGAGCCGGTACACGGCTCCGCGCCCGATATCGCCGGCAAGGGCGTCGCCAACCCGATCGCCATGATCGCCTCGCTCGCCATGTGCCTGCGCTATTCCTTCAACCTGGTCGCTGAAGCCGACCGGCTGGAAGCCGCCATCTCCGGCGTGCTCGACGACGGGCTGCGCACCGCCGACATCTGGTCTGAAGGCACGAAGAAGATCGGCACCTCGGAAATGGGCGACGCGATTCTGGCGAAGTTCAAGGCGCTTTCGGCTTAATTGGAATGATCCGGCGGGACAGTGCCCCCTCTGTCCCGCCGACTTGTCAATTTAGAAAATAACTGCCCGATTCGAGGCTGTAATTTCCAGCTCAGCCGCTAAAAATAGCGGCATGCTGTTCACACTTCCTGACCAAGACAAACTCTACGATGCGCTCCTCGCCCGCGATGCCTCTTATGAAGGCCGGGCCTATGTCGGCGTTACCTCCACCGGCATTTTCTGCCGCCTGACCTGTCCGGCGCGCAAGCCGAAGCGGGAGAACTGCCGCTTCTTCGCATCGGTCGCCGAGTGCATGGCCGATGGTTTCCGGCCATGCAAAAGATGCCATCCGCTCCAGCCCGCCGCGGAAGCGGACCCTGCCGTAAAGAAGCTGCTGGATGCGCTCGAAGCCGATCCTGTGCGGCGATGGAGCGAGGACGATGTGGCGCGGATGGGGCTCGATCCGTCCACTGTCCGCCGCAGCTTTCGCCGCCACTTCGGCATGACCTTTCTGGAAATGGCGCGGCAGGAGCGCCTGCGCCACGGCTTTCAGGCGCTGGCGGACGGCGCGCGGGTCATCGACGCGCAGATCGATGCAGGCTTCGAATCGCCCGAAGCGTTCCGCAGCGCCTTCGCCCGCATTCTGGGGCTGCAGCCGGCGAAGCTGCGCAAGGACGGCCTATTGCGCGCGGACTGGATCCGGACGCCGCTCGGCACCATGATCGCTGTCTGCGATGCAAAAGGGCTGCATCTCCTGGAGTTTGCCGACCGGAAGGCGCTTCCGGCGGAGCTGAAAAAGCTCCATGCCGTCTGTCGCGGCGATCTCGGCATCGGCCGCTTCGCGACGCATGATCTGGTCGAACGCCAGCTGGGCGATTTTTTCGCGGGGCAATCCGCCATGTTCGATCTGCCGCTGGTGATGCACGGCAGCGCCTTCACGCAGAGTGTATGGCGCGAATTGCAGAAGATCGGGGCAGGCGAAACACGCAGCTATAGCGAGATCGCGCAAGCCATCGAGAAGCCGCTTGCGGTGCGCGCGGTGGCGCGGGCCAACGGCGCCAATCAGATTGCCATCATCATCCCCTGTCACCGTGTCATCGGAGCGGACGGTTCGCTCACCGGCTATGGCGGCGGCCTGTGGCGCAAGCAGAAGCTGATCGAGATCGAGACGCGGTATCGGGGGAACTAGCTGCTCTCCAAAGAAAAACGCCGCCCTTTCAGGCGGCGTCTTATTTTGGGATCGATAAAGATCAGTCGACCGCGTGCAGGTCCACATTCTTGCGGTCGCGCACGAAGATCATGCCGATGACGAAGCTCATCATCGCGATGATGATCGGATACCAGAGGCCGTAATAGATGTCGCCCTTGGCGGCGCTGAGCGCGAAGACCGTTGCCGGCAGCAGCCCGCCGAACCAGCCATTGCCGATGTGATAAGGCAGGGACATGCCGGTATAGCGGATGCGGGTCGGGAACATCTCCACCAGAATGGCGGCGATCGGACCATAGACCATGGTGACATAGATCACCAGCAGCGTCAGGATGGCGATGGTCAGCGGCCAGTTGATGGCCTCGGGATCGGCGACCATCTTGAACGCGCCGCCATTGGGGATGGTGAAGACCGACTGGTCCGCGCCACCCAGCGCTTCGGCTTCCGCCGGGGTCAGGAGCTTGCTCGCAACCAGATCTGCCGTCGACATTGTGGTCTTTTCGCCGGCGCGGATCGCGTTGACGTCGAGGCCGAGTTCCGGATTGGCCGCCGCAAAGGCGTCGAGCTTGGAATCCGGCACCTTGGCCGGATCGCGGACCAGCGGGAAGCCGGCCTTCTGCAGCGCCAGGTTCATGTCATGGGCGAACTTGGCGGCCGCCGCAGTCGCGCCGGCGCCGGCCGCAGCGGCATCAAATGATTGGACCGTCATGTCGCCGATCTTGACGGTAGCAGGCGAACCGGCGGGGCCGGCAACGGTTTCATAAGGCACGGAGGCCTTGGAAAGGAATGCCGTGGCGATGTCGCACGAATTGTTGAACTTCGCCGTTCCCGTCGGATTGAACTGGAAGGTGCAATCGCCGGGAGCCGCCGAGACAGTGGCCCTGATCGTCTGCTGTGCCTGGGCCAAGGCCGGATTTGCGGCATAGGTGAGCGCCTTGAACAGCGGGAAATAGGTGACCGCCGCGAGCAGCAGCCCCGCCATGATGATCGGCTTGCGGCCGATCTTGTCCGACAGCCAGCCGAAGAAGACGAAGAAGCCGGTGCCCAGAACGAGAGCAATAGCCACCATGATATTGGCGGAGACGTTTTCCACCTTCAGCACGTTCTGCAGGAAGAACAGCGCGTAGAACTGGCCGCAATACCAGACCACCGCCTGACCGGCGGTGAGGCCGAAAAGCGCGATCAGCGCGATCTTGGCGTTCTTCCACGTGCCGAAGGCCTCGGACAGCGGCGCCTTGGAGCCCTTGCCCTCTTCCTTCATGCGCTGGAAAGCGGGCGACTCGTTCATCTGCAGACGGATCCAGACGGAAATGCCGAGCAGGAGAACCGAAACCAGGAACGGAATGCGCCAGCCCCAGGCCGCGAAATCTTCCTTGCTCATCATGTTCTGGATGAACAGGATGACGATCAGGGACATGAACAGGCCGAGCGTCGCCGTGGTCTGGATCCATGAGGTGAAGAAGCCGCGCCGGTTGTTGGGCGCGTGTTCCGCGACATAGGTCGCGGCGCCGCCATATTCGCCGCCGAGCGCCAGCCCCTGCAGCATGCGCAGGATGATCAGGATCGTCGGCGCCAGAATGCCGAGCGTTGCCGAGCCGGGCAGAAGGCCGACCAGGAAGGTCGATGCGCCCATGATGACGATGGTGACGAGGAAGGTGTATTTGCGTCCCACGAGATCGCCGAGCCGCCCGAACACCAGCGCGCCGAAGGGGCGCACGAGAAAGCCCGCCGCGAAGGCGAGCAGCACGAAGATATTGCGCGTCGTCTCCGGATACTGGCTGAAGAAGGCCGCGCCGATGAAGCTGGCGAGCGTGCCGTAGAGATAGAAATCATACCATTCGAAAACGGTGCCAAGCGACGAGGCGAAGATGACTTTCTTCTCCTCACGCGTCATTTTCTGCGTGCCGATATCGGCACTTGCCGTGACAGTCATTGATGTGTCCTCCCAAGACAGCATGTAAACGCTGACCGCGAAGCACGCGGAATCCTCCAGCCGCATGCTTCACCTGATACGTGCACATCATGACCTCAAACGGGGAATTGGGGCAGTATTCTTTCGGCTTATGACTTTAGTCTAAGATCGCGCCGGCAAATGCTGTAAAGCTGCCGCCACACGGGCATGTTTCCGAATGCTTTACGCTCGATCAACAGGGCGATTGACTCTTTCCGCAAACGGCGTACAAGCACCAGCGGACAAGGAGAACCCGCGTGCATCGCGTATCGGCAGCGCCAGCTTCGTCGCATCTTTCCGGCTTTGCCGCCGGATGCGGGCGCATGTTCTCCATTTCCACCAAATCCACGGCCAAAACCACGACGAAAACGACCACGAAAACGGTCTGATTTCCCTTGGCCTGCTCGCCCTCTCCCCGGGTCCGGCCCGGGGAAGGAAAACCCGCATGGCCACCGGGTTTCTTCAAGAGAAGCGGAGAGGGACAGGAGAAAAGCACAATGGGTTTCAAGATTGCGGTTGTCGGCGCCACGGGCAATGTGGGCCGCGAAATGCTCAATATTCTCGACGAACGCGGCTTTCCGGCCGACGAGGTGGTGGCGCTCGCCTCGCGCCGCAGCCAGGGCACGGAAGTTTCCTATGGCGACCATACGCTGAAGGTGAAGGCGCTCGACACGCATGATTTCTCCGATACCGACATCTGCCTGATGTCGGCGGGCGGCACGATCTCGCAGGAATGGTCGCCGAAGATCGGCGCGCAGGGCTGCGTCGTCATCGACAATTCCTCCGCCTGGCGCTACGACGCCGACGTGCCGCTGATCGTGCCGGAAGTGAACCCCGATGCCATCGAGGGCTTCCGCAAGCGCAACATCATCGCCAATCCCAATTGCTCGACGGCGCAGCTCGTCGTGGCGCTGAAGCCGCTGCATGACGCGGCCACCATCAAGCGCGTCGTCGTCTCGACCTACCAGTCGGTTTCCGGCGCGGGCAAGGAAGGCATGGACGAGCTCTTCGAGCAGTCCCGCGCGGTCTTCGTGGCCGACCCGATCACGACGAAGAAGTTCACCAAGCGCATCGCCTTCAACGTCATTCCTCATATCGATGTCTTCATGGAGGACGGCTACACCAAGGAAGAATGGAAGATGGTGGCCGAAACCAAGAAGATGCTCGATCCCAAGATCAAGCTGACCGCCACCGCCGTGCGCGTGCCTGTCTTCATCGGCCATTCCGAGGCCGTCAATATCGAGTTCGAGAAGCCGATTACCGCTGACGAAGCGCGTGACATTCTTCGCGATGCACCCGGTTGTCAGGTCATCGACAAGCGCGAGAACGGCGGCTACGTCACGCCTTACGAATCCGCCGGCGAGGACGCCACCTACATCTCCCGCATTCGTGAGGACATCACGGTGGAAAACGGCCTCGCCATGTGGGTGGTCTCGGATAATCTGCGCAAGGGCGCGGCTCTCAACGCCATCCAGATCGCCGAACTGCTGATCGCCCGCGGGCTGGTCAAGCCCAAGGCGCTCGCTGCCTGAGCTTTCGATCTCCTGAACAAGCTGAAAAGCGCCGGCTCGTCCGGCGTTTTTTGTGCGCTTTTTGACGGGACAACCGGCTACTGCGAATCCGCACTCGTCTCGATCCGCTCCATATCCTCGTCCGACAGGCCGAAATGATGGCCGATCTCGTGGATCAGCACATGGGTGACGATGTCGCCCAGCGTCTCCTCATGCTCCGCCCAATAGTCGAGGATGGCGCGGCGATAGAGCGTGATCCGGTTGGGGCCCTCGCCGGTCGTCATGGTGAAGCGCTCGCCAATGCCCCGGCCTTCGAAAAGGCCCAGGAGATCGAATGGCGTCTCCAGCCCCATATCGTCCATGATCTGGTCTTCGGGAAAATCGGCGACCTGGATGATGATATCGCCGCAAAGCCTGCGGAACTGCGCGGGCAGATGCGCGAAGGCTTCGATCGCGAGCGATTCCATTTCGTCCAGCGAAGGGGAAAAACGCTTAGCCCAATCGCCGGTCTGATCGGTTCGGGCCATGTCTTCTCCTTTCGCCCGGCGCCGCTCCAACACAGCAGCGCCTGGCGCTAATGATCAAAAAATCAAGCCCAGGGACGCTTGTCGGCGTTCTGCGCCTCGAAACGGGCAATGCTCGAGGCCTTTTCCATCGTGAGCCCGATATCGTCGAGGCCATTGAGCAGGCAATGCCGCTTGAAATCGTCAAGGTCGAACTTGACCGCGCCGCCATCGGGACCGCGGATTTCCTTGGCTTCCAGATCGACGGTCAGCGTCGCATTGGCGCCGCGCGAGGCATCGTCCATCAGCTTGTCGAGATCTTCCTGGCTGACGGTGATCGGCAGAATGCCGTTCTTGAAGCAGTTGTTGTAGAAGATGTCGGCGAATGAGGTCGAGATCACGCAGCGTATGCCGAAATCGAGCAGTGCCCAAGGCGCATGCTCGCGCGAGGAGCCGCAGCCGAAATTGTCGCCGGCAACGAGGATCTGCGCCTGGCGGTAGGCAGGCTTGTTGAGCACGAAATCCGGATTTTCCGACCCATCCTCGAGATAGCGCATCTCCGCAAAAAGGCCCTTGCCGAGCCCGGTGCGCTTGATCGTCTTCAGATAATCCTTCGGTATGATCATGTCCGTGTCGATATTGATGATCGGCAAGGGAGCGGCAACGCCGGTGAGCTTGGTGAATTTGTCCATGATCTGACCTGTCGGCTTAATATTCTTTCCAAGCGCAACGCTTTACACCAGCTTGGCGCGGAGTAAAAGCCCACGCGGGCGCTTGCGGCAGCACGGCACATCTTGCGTGAGCCGGCGGATGCGGGCAGAAAGCACCTATGAAGAATATCCCGCGTCCGCGCCGTTCGGTGCTCTATGTTCCAGCTTCCAATCCGAGGGCGTTGCAGAAATCGGTCACGCTCGCGGCGGACGCCATTATTTACGATTTGGAGGACGCGGTGGCGCCCGAGGCGAAGGAAGGCGCGCGCGAGGCCCTGCGGGCGCATTTCCGCCAATACCCTGTCGCCGCGTGCGAGCGCGTCATCCGCATCAATCCCCTTGCCTCGCAATGGGGCACCGAGGACATCCTCGCCGCCCGCGCCTGCAATCCGGATGCCATCCTTTTGCCCAAGGTCGAGCATCCGCGCGATCTGATCGAGACCGCGGGCGCACTCGATGAAGCCGATGCCAGCGAGACGCTGGCGCTGTGGGCGATGATCGAGACGCCGCGCGGCATCCTCAATGCCGACGAGGTGGCGCAGCTCGGGCTTCACTCCTCGGCGCGGCTTGCCTGTTTCGTGGTCGGCACCAACGATATCGCCCGGGAGACGGGCGTCGATCCGGCCGGAGAACGCAAATATCTGGTTCCCTGGCTGATGCAGATCGTGCTTGCCGCCCGCGCCGGCGGACTCGACGTTCTCGACGGCGTCTACAATGATTTCGCCGATGCCGAAGGCTTCGAGCGCGAATGCCGGCAGGGCGCCGCCATGGGTTTCGACGGCAAGACGCTCATCCACCCCTCGCAGATCGAGAGAGCCAACCGTGCCTTCTCTCCCTGCGACGCGGAGATCGCCGACGCCCGCGCCATCGTCGAGCTCTTCATGCAGCCTGAAAATGCCGGCAAGGGCGTTCTGCCTTTCAAGGGCAGGATGGTCGAGCGGCTGCACCTCGCCATGGCCGAAAGGCTCCTGGCCAAGGCAAGCAGGATCACAACACCAGCCAAGGACATCGAGAAAAGATGAAGCTCTATCGTTTTATCACCGGACCCGACGATTCCCAGTTCTGCCACCGGGTCACCGCCGCCCTCAACAAGGGCTGGCAGCTGCATGGCGGGCCTGCCTACACCTTCAACGCCGCCACCGGCACGCTCCACTGCGGGCAGGCCGTGGTGAAGCAGGTCGAGGGCGTCGACTATACGCCCGATATCAAGCTCGGCGATTACTGAACGAGATGGTTTAGGTCCTCGGTCCAGCCCGAGGACCTACATGCCGGCAGGATCGTGCGGCTATTCAGGCGAGCCCGCGTTTCTCGATCATGGCGTCCGGCGTCGGCATCTTGCCACGGAACGCCTTGTAGAGCACTTCCGGGTCCTGCGACCCGCCGGCCGAATAGATATATTGCTTGAGCCTTGCGGCCAGATCGGGGTTGAACGCATCGCCCGTCTCCTCGAAGGCGCTGAAAGCATCGGCATCAAGCACCTCCGACCACATGTAGGAATAATAGCCGGCCGAATAGCCGTCGCCCGAGAACACATGGGTGAAATGCGGCGTGCGATGGCGCATGATGATCGCGTCGGGCATATTGAGCTTCTTCAGCGTCTCCACCTCGAAGGCCAGCGGATCGGCCACCGGCTCGCCGCTCGCGTGGAAGGCCATATCGACGAGCGCGGAAGCGGTGAATTCCACCGTGTCGAAGCCGGCATTGAAGGTCTTCGCCGCCAGCATCTTGTCGAGCAGTTGCTTCGGCATCGGCTCGTTTGTCGCATAATGCAGCGCATATTTTTCCAGCACCTCCGGCACGGTGAGCCAGTGCTCGTAGAGCTGTGACGGCAGTTCGACGAAATCGCGCGAGACGGCGGTGCCGGCGACGGCGGGCCATGTCACATCCGACAGGAGCCCGTGCAGCGCATGGCCAAACTCGTGGAACAGCGTGCGCGCACCGTCGAGCGACAGGAGCGCCGGCTCGCCCTTCGGCGGCTTGGCGAAGTTCATGACATTGTAGATGATCGGCTCCGCCCCGCCGTCGAGCTTGTGCTGCGATTGCAGGGCGCTCATCCACGCGCCCGACCGCTTCGACTGCCGGGCGAAATAATCGCCGAGGAACAGGCCTCGACGGCTTCCGTCCGAGTTCTTCACCTCCCAGACACGCACATCCGGATGCCAGGTCGGGATACCCTTCTTCTCCTCGAAATGGATGCCGAAAAGCCGGGTAGCGACGGCAAAAGCCGCCTCGATGATCTTTTCAAGCTGGAGATAGGGCTTCAGCTCCGTCTCGTCGAAGGCGAAGCGTTCGGCCCGGCGCTTCTCCGCATAATAGCGCCAGTCCCAAGGCGCGACCTTGTGATTGCCGCCCTCGGCGGCGATCAGCCGTTCGAGCTCGGCCTCCTCTTCCGCCGCGCGCGTCCGCGCCTTTTCCCACACCGGCTCGAGCAGATCCATCACCGCTTCCGGCGTCTTCGCCATGGTGTCGTCGAGCTTGTAGGCGGCGAAGCTCTCATAGCCGAGCAGCTTCGCCTTTTCGGCGCGCAGACTGACCATTTCCGCCACGATGGCGCGATTGTCCGACGAGCCGCCATTCTCGCCGCGCTTCGCCCAGGCGAGGAACGCCTTTTCGCGCAATGCGCGGTTTTCCGAGAATGACAGGAAGGGCTCCATGATGGCGCGCGCCAGCGTCACGGCCCAGGCGTCCGGCCGCCCGCGCTCCTCCGCCGCCCCGCGCATGGCCTGGCGCACGAAATCCGGCAGGCCGGCAAGGTCGGCCTCGTCCGTGATGATGAGAGCCCAGTCCGCCTCGTCCTTCAGCACATTCTGCCCGAAGGCAGCGCCCAGGGCCGCCAGCTTTTCGTTTATGTCGGCGAGACGCGCCTTGCCCTTGTC
This sequence comes from Mesorhizobium sp. RMAD-H1, assembly GCF_014191375.1. Classification (GTDB taxonomy): domain Bacteria; phylum Pseudomonadota; class Alphaproteobacteria; order Rhizobiales; family Rhizobiaceae; genus Paramesorhizobium. The sequence goes on along the minus strand of NZ_JACHWN010000005.1, from coordinate 311,074 downwards.
GTCGAGCTTGGCGCCGCTGCGCATGAAGCGTTTCCAGATTTTCTCCAGCACCCGAAGCGTTTCCTCGTCGAGGCCAAGCTTGTCGCGTTGCGCATAAAGCGCATCGATGCGGGAGAACAGCCGGCTGTCCATCATGATCCTGGAATAATGCCGCGACATCTTCGGCGCGATCTCGCGCTCCATCGCCTGGATCGTGTCGTTGGTGTGCGCCCCGGCACGCAGCCAGAAGATCGCGGAAACGTGTTCAAGCGCCTTGCCGGCAAGCTGCAATGCCTTCAGCGTATTGTCGATATCAGGCTTTTGCGTGCTTGCCGCAATTGCCTCGATCTCCGCCCAGTCCTCGGCCAGTGCGGCGTCGAAGGCCGGCCCGAAATCCTCGTCGGAAAAGGCGGTGAAATCCGGAAGGCCGAGCGGGCCGGACCAATTGGTCAGGGCGGGATTGACGGCGGCTTTCGTGCTGGACATGGGCGAAACTCCGATCGGTATGGGCGGGGCGATACACCCTCACATCTAGGCCCCGGACTGCTCCGTCACAAGGCAAAATACCTTCAACGGTCCAGACGTGGCGCGGCGCGGCCCCTTGCCGCATCGTGCTGCCGATATGGCGGCCCTTGACTTTGCCGGGGCCCGGTAGCAAATCATGTTCGCGTTGCCGCAGCGTTCCGCGGCGGCAGTTTTTTAACCGGAGTTCAACTCTCATGCCAAGCGACAGTCACAGTCGATTGTCTCAGCCGTCATCGGCAGCCGTGATCTGACCGCTTGGAACCGGTTTGTCACGATCTGCCCATGACGGCGGATCGACGGAAAGGCAAACCGATGACCCCAAACAGCTTCTCCCCGGAAGTCACCACCCCGGAAATCCTCGATATCGCCGATCTCCCAGCGGTGGCGATCGCACAGCATCTCGCCGCGATGCGCCCGGCCGATGCGATCGAGGTCCTCAACGATCTCGACATAGACGATGCCATCGCAGCAATCGCGCATCTGCCGTACGAGCAGGCCGTACGCCTGTTCGACCAGCCGGAACTGCGCCGGGCCGGCGAGATCCTCGAGCATCTGCCGCTGGATCGGGCCGGCACCATTCTCGACGCCATGTCGGCCGACCGGGTTACCGATATCTTCCAGGAACTGGAAGACCCGATCCGCACCCGGCTTTTCGCCATCCTGAACCCGGAAACCAAGGCCGCGCTGAAAAAGCTGCTGCATTATCCGGACGATACGGCGGGCAGCCTGATGACGACCGAGTTCATCTCCGTGCCCGCCACCTGGACCGTTTCCAGGACCCTGCAATATATCCGCGAGGTCGAGCGCTCGCGCGAGACGGTCTACGCGATCTATGTCGTCGATCCCAAGACGAAGGTGCTGCAGCGCGTCGTCACCCTGCGCCGCCTCATCACCAGCGAGCCCGATGCGCCCATCATCTCCATCGGACGCGACGAGAAGCCTGTCGCCATCTCGCCTCTGACCGACCGCGAGGAAGTGGCCCGGCTTTTCCGCAGGCACGACCTGCTCGCCGTGCCGGTGGTCGACGATGATCGCCACGTCATCGGCATCGTCACGGTCGATGACGTGCTCGACGCCATGACCGAGGAGATGACCGAAGACGCCTACAAGTTCGGCGGTCTCGAGGCGATCGACAAGCCCTACATGGAAATCGGCTTCCGCGAGATGCTGAAGAAGCGCGGCGGCTGGCTCTGCATCCTCTTCCTGAGCGAGATGCTGACCGCCAGCGCCATGCAGTATTTCGAGGTGGAGCTGGAAAGAGCGGTGGTGCTGGCGCTCTTCATACCCCTCATCATGAGCTCCGGCGGCAATTCCGGTTCCCAGGCGACTTCGCTGCTGATCCGGGCTCTGGCGCTCCAGGATATCAAGTTGCGCGACTGGTGGAAGGTGGCGCTGCGGGAGATGCCGACGGGAGTGGCGCTGGGCGCGCTGCTCGGCGTCATATGCGTGATCCGCATCACCGCATGGCAGACGCTCGGCTTCTATGACTATGGGCCGCACTGGATGCTGATCGCCATCACCGTCGCCACCGCCTTGGTCGCCATCGTCACTTTCGGCTCGCTCGCCGGATCGATGCTGCCATTCATTCTGCAGAGGCTGGGCTTCGACCCCGCAAGCGCGTCGGCGCCCTTCGTCGCCACCCTGGTCGACGTCACCGGGCTGGTGATCTATTTCTCCGTAGCCTTGATCTTTCTGTCCGGCACCTTACTTTAAGGTCTACGGCTCCCCGGCGGCCTGTGGTGCCGCCGGGGAACTGCCGGTAACCTATAAATACGCCTCCCCCTTTCGCAAACGCGGAAAAACCTGTATGCAGCGCGTCAAATGACAGCGGCGCTCGCAGGCGGCGTCCCAACCCCCATTACAGAGTGACCTACATGCAATTGCGCAACATCGCGATCATCGCCCACGTCGACCATGGGAAAACCACCCTCGTCGACGAGCTTCTCAAGCAGTCCGGCTCGTTCCGCGAGAACCAGCGCGTTGCCGAACGCGTGATGGACTCCAACGATCTGGAAAAGGAACGCGGCATCACCATCCTTGCCAAGGCTACCTCGGTGGAATGGAAGGGCGTGCGCATCAATATCGTCGATACTCCCGGCCACGCCGATTTCGGCGGCGAGGTGGAGCGTATCCTCTCGATGGTGGATGGCGCGATCGTTCTGGTCGACGCCTCGGAAGGACCGATGCCGCAGACCAAATTCGTGGTCGGCAAGGCGCTGAAGGTCGGCCTTCGCCCCATCGTCGCGATCAACAAGATCGATCGTCCGGATGGCCGCCATGAGGAAGTCATCAACGAGGTGTTCGACCTCTTCGCCAATCTCGACGCCACCGACGAGCAGCTGGATTTCCCGATCCTCTACGGTTCCGGTCGCGACGGCTGGATGAACTTCAATCCGGAAGGCCCGAAGGACCAGGGCCTCGCACCGCTGCTCGATCTCGTGCTCAGCCACGTTCCGGAGCCACAGGTGGAGGAAGGTCCCTTCCGGATGATCGGCACGATCCTGGAGGCCAACCCCTTCCTCGGCCGCATCATCACGGGCCGCATCGCGTCGGGTTCGGTCAAGCCGAACCAGGCGGTCAAGGTGCTCGGCCAGGACGGCAGGCTCATCGAGCAGGGCCGTATCTCGAAAATTCTCGCCTTCCGCGGCATCGAGCGCCAGCCCATCGAGGAAGCGCAGGCGGGCGACATCGTCGCCATCGCCGGGCTCTCCAAGGGCACCGTGGCCGACACCTTCTGCGATCCTTCCGTCACGGAAGCCATGAAGGCCCAGCCGATCGACCCGCCGACGGTCACCATGTCCTTCCTCGTCAATGATTCGCCGCTCGCCGGCACCGAGGGCGACAAGGTGACGAGCCGCGTCATCCGCGACCGCCTGCTCAAGGAGGCCGAGGGCAATGTCGCGCTCAAGATCGAGGAAGCCGAGGGCAAGGACTCCTTCTACGTTTCCGGACGTGGCGAATTGCAGCTCGCGGTCCTCATCGAGACCATGCGCCGCGAGGGCTTCGAACTCGCCGTCTCGCGTCCGCGCGTCGTCATGCACAAGGACGAGAACGGCACCCTGCTCGAGCCGATCGAGGAAGTCGTCATCGACGTCGACGAGGAGCATTCCGGTGTCGTCGTGCAGAAGATGTCGGAACGCAAGGCCGAGATGGTGGAACTGCGCCCCTCCGGCGGCAACCGCGTGCGCCTCGTCTTCTACGCGCCGACCCGTGGCCTCATCGGCTATCAGTCGGAACTTTTGACGGATACGCGCGGCACGGCGATCATGAACCGCCTGTTCCATGACTATCAGCCCTATAAGGGCGCGATCGGCGGCCGGGTCAACGGCGTGCTCTTGTCAAACGGCGCCGGCGAAGCCGTCGCCTATGCCATGTTCAACCTGGAAGACCGCGGCCCGATGATCATCGAACCGGGCGACAAGGTCTATCAGGGCATGATCATCGGCATCCACTCGCGCGACAACGACCTCGAGGTCAACGTGCTGAAGGGCAAGCAGCTCACCAACATCCGCGCCGCCGGCAAGGACGAGGCGGTGAAGCTGACCCCGCCGATCCGCATGACGCTCGACCGCGCGCTCTCCTGGATCCAGGACGACGAACTGATGGAAGTGACGCCGAAGTCGATCCGCCTGCGCAAGATGTATCTCGACCCGAACGAGCGCAAGCGCTTCGAGAAGAGCCGCACAGCCGGCGCGGCATGAGCGGGCGCATATACATGATGAGGACGACGGCGCCCGATCGGGCGCCGTTTTCTTTTGCCCCTCAGCAATTCTCGATTTCCCCTTAAGGGCATTTTCATCACAGCTTGGGGATTGCCTTTCTTGCCCCCTCTTTTTCGTTGCCGCCGGTGGCCGGCTGCGCTTATGGTTAAGGGCCATGTCGACCGTGACCGTAGATATCAGGCGAGCCGCCCTCAACGACGCGATAGCGATCGCGGACGTGCATCATGACGCCTGGCGGGGCGCCTATGCCGGCATCATCCCCTATAAGGCGCTCAATGCCATGCTGCAGCGCCGCAGGGCCGAATGGTGGGCCCGCGCCATTCGCCGTTCCACGCAGATCCTGGTCGCCGAGGTCAGCGGCGAGGTCGTCGGCTATGCCACGCTCGGCCCCAACCGGGCGCGCCAGCTCGCGCAGAAGGGCGAGATCTACGAGCTTTACATCAAGCCGGAATATCAGGGCATCGGCCTGGGCGGCCGGCTCCTGCGCACGGCGCGCCGCCGCCTTGCCGATATGGGACTGAAGGGCACCGTCGTCTGGGCGCTGGAGGACAATACGCTTGCCCTCTCCTTTTATCGCGGCGCCGGCGGGCGCGACATTGCCGAAGGCATCGAATGCTTTGACGGCAAGACGCTGAAGAAGGTCGCCTTCGTCTGGAATTAAGGCAGTAGGGAATAAGGAGTGGGGAATAGGAAAACCTGTTGCTTGCTCCCTATTCCCTGCTGCCTTTTCTCACACTTTCAGCCCGTTTCGTTTTTGTTGCGCCGCGTCATGAAACCCGTTATCAGGGCGCCAAACGAAAGGATGTGTCCATGAATATCGATGCCATCTCAATCGGCTCCAATCCTCCCGAAGATGTCAATGTCATTGTCGAAGTGCCGGTTGGCGGTCAGCCGATCAAGTACGAGATGGACAAGAAGGCGGGCGCGCTGATCGTCGACCGCTTCCTCTATACACCGATGACCTATCCCGGAAACTACGGCTTCGTGCCGCACACGCTTTCCGAGGACGGTGATCCGATCGATGTCCTGGTCTGCAACACCCGCCAGCTGGTGCCGGGCTGCGTGATCAATGTGCGTCCCATCGGCGTGCTCGTCATGGAAGACAATTCCGGCAAGGACGAGAAGATCATCGCCGTGCCGTCGCCGCACCTGACGCGCCGCTATGAGAAGGTGCACAATTATACCGACCTGCCGGAGATCACGCTGCAGCAGATCGCCCATTTCTTCGAGCATTACAAGGATCTCGAGCCCGGCAAATGGGTCAAGATCGGCGATTGGGGTGACGAGGATTACGCCCGCCAGTTCATCACCGAGGCGATCGAGCGCGCCAAGGCCAAGAAGGCGTAAGCGCGGATCAAATTGATATTTCAGCTTGAGTGGTTCCGTTTCGGCGGGGCCGCTTTTTTTCAGCGCCGCGCCAACGCCGGCAGGGCGACACGGCCGGCCTTGATGACGGGCTTGTCGGTAGCGCAGGAGAAAACGCGGGCTTGGCTGTCGGCGATGCGTCGCGCCTCTTCATTGGCGTCCGTGTTGCCCGTGGCCGCGACATAGCCGACGGCGCAGCCCTCTCCTCCTCCGGCCCGGCCCACCTTTTCAACCACCAGGATCTCGACCGTATCGCCCGGCTCGCCCACGAACCAGCGATGGATGGTGGCGAAGGGAATGTCCTTCTTCCTCTCTCGAACGATCCGCCACTCGACGGTATCCCCGCTGTAGTTGAACCCTGCGAAGGACTCCCATTCGCGCCCGGCTTTCTTCGACGGGAAACCATAAAAGATGGATTCGCGCCCATCATCATAGGAGATGAGGACAGGATAATCCCTATAGCCCGTGCAGACGAGGCTTTCCCGGTCTCCCCCTTCCGCTCCGCCAGCCTCTACCGGCTTGCAGTCATGCTTCCTGTCGAGTTTCGTATAAGCGCTCTCGATCCCTGCGGCCTGCGCTCCGCCGGCGAGAAGGATGGTCGATACAGCTAAAAGCACATGTCTCATGAAAATGTCTCTATTTTAAATAGAGAACCTTATACCGCCGGCTGCCGGCGAAGGCCATTCCCAATCATGTTGCACCTTCTGCCGGATACAAGGCACTGCGCAGGCTGCCGGCCAGCCTTTGCGGATCGCCTGTAATATGCACCTGCTTCAGCCTGGAAGTGGCGCCGCTCCTCACCGCCACATGGCTACCGGCGACGCCCAGCACCTTTGCAAGGAGTTTTTCGAGCGCCTTGTTGGCCTTGCCGTCCTCCGGCACGGCGCGGACCCGCGCGATGAGATGGCGTCGGCCGTCCGCGGCCTCTCCGACGCCCTCCACCGCGTCTTTGGCGGCTTTCGGCGTCAGCCGCACGAAGACGGTGATGCCGTCCTCTTTCGTGCGGAAGGCGCCGTCCATCACAGAAGTATGGGCGCGATCGTCGTCCACAGGAGCTGGCGGATGAAGAAGATGATCAGGAGAAGGATGATGGGCGAGATATCGATGCCGCCGAGATTGGGCAGGAGATTGCGGATCGGCCGCAGCGCCGGCTCGGTCACCCGGTAGAGGAAATCGCCGATCGACGCCACGAAGCGGTTGCTGGAATTGATGACGTTGAAGGCATAGAGCCAGGAAAATACCGCGCTGGCGATGATGATCCAGGTATAGATGTCGAGCGCCAGATCGATGGTGCGGATCAGTGCGAGCATGAATATCTCCTTGAAGTCATCGACATGTAGCGGCTGCCGGTTGCAAGGACAAGACCTATCGGGCGGCAGGCTTATCGGGAAATTAAGGCGGCGGGCGGGGCACTTCGGGCCGGCGCGCCGCCTTCCGTGCATATATGGCATTGCCGCGCACAACCATTTTGCCTGCACGATGCAATCGGCGCATATCGATCTTGACAGCACCCCGTCGCCGCCCCTAAATGCCGCTCGCATCGGTGGACGGGGCTGTAGCTCAGCTGGGAGAGCGCGTCGTTCGCAATGACGAGGTCAGGGGTTCGATCCCCCTCAGCTCCACCAACGCCGCTTTGAAAGCCTCCCCAAAAGTACAATTCTCACGGCCGATCATCGTGCTGGGGCGCAAGCTCGGCAATCCGCCGCGGAACGCGCCGGTTGCGCAAAACGGTTGAGGCCGCAGTCTTTTTTCCCCGAAGCCGATCTTTTGGATTTTTATTCCAAAGGATCGCGTCTGGGGTGAATATCGCAAACTAGGTTTTTCCAGCCATTCGCCCTACTATCGGAGCACAAACTGAGGGAGACCATCTCATGAACAAGCCCGTAGCCTCAAAGAATGCGCGCGTTCCGGGACGCGGCCGCGTTTATGATTCCATTCTCGATACGATCGGCGACACGCCGCTCGTCCGCATCGACAAATTCGCCCGCGAGAAAGGTGTCGAGGCCAATCTTCTGGTCAAGCTGGAGTTCTTCAATCCGCTGGCGAGCGTCAAGGACCGTATCGGCCTTGCCATGATCGAGGCGCTCGAGGAAGCCGGCAAGGCGGTTCCCGGCAAGACGACGCTGATCGAGCCGACCTCCGGAAATACCGGCATTGCGCTAGCCTTTGCCGCCGCGGCCAAGGGCTATCACCTGATCCTCACCATGCCGGAGACCATGTCGGTCGAGCGGCGCAAGCTCCTGAAACTGCTCGGCGCAGAACTGGTGCTGACGGAGGGGGCGAAAGGCATGAAGGGCGCCATTGCCAAGGCCGAGGAACTGGTGACCGAAAACCCTGATGCCATCATCCCGCAGCAGTTCGAGAATCCGGCTAATCCGGAGATCCATCGCCGCTCGACCGCCGAGGAAATCTGGAACGACACCAATGGCGAGGCTGACATCCTGATTTCCGGCATCGGCACCGGCGGTACGATCACCGGCGTCGGACAGGTGATCAAGGCGCGCAAGCCGTCCTTCCGCGTGGTTGCGGTCGAGCCCAAGGATTCGCCGGTTCTCTCCGGCGGCACTCCGGGCCCGCACAAGATCCAGGGCATCGGCGCCGGCTTCGCGCCGAAGGTTCTCGATACCTCCATCTATGACGAGGTCGTCCAGGTCTCCAATGACGATGCTTTCGCCAATGCCCGCCTGATCGCCCGGCTGGAAGGCATTCCCGTCGGCATTTCCTCCGGCGCGGCTTTGGCGGCAGCCGTCGAGGTCGGCAAGCGCTCCGAGAACAAGGGCAAGAACATCGTCGTCATCATCCCCTCCTTCGCCGAGCGCTATCTCTCGACCGCGCTGTTCGAGGGGCTGGAGGGCTGATCCTGCCGAACCGGTTTTAACAAGAAGGCCGGAGCGTCGCCGCTCCGGCCTTTCTCATTTCACGAACATGCCTGCTCAGTGGCGAGTGCGCGCGGCACAGGCCGGGCCCGGCCCGCGCATATAGTGGCGTTCCGGCCGGTAGCTGGGGGCCAAAAATTCGCGAATGACGGTGGCGCTATGGCGCAGTTGAACAAGAATGCTCATCGTCCTGTACCTGAAATCTGCAATTCATATCGACAGCCCTGCGGAGCGCCCGGCTCCACAGCTGCCTTAAAGACAAATTTAACAATTAAAAATGAATGTTCTCTGAACGCGGATGGTTAAGAGATTGTAAGGCCGACTCGTCCCGAAAAGCGCCTACCGCGTCGGCACCGGATGCTCGCCGCGATAATCGTAAAAGCCGCGCCCGGACTTGCGGCCCAGCCATCCCGCCTCGACATATTTCACGAGAAGCGGGCACGGCCGGTACTTGGAATCCGCGAGCCCCTCATAGAGCACCTGCATGATCGACAGGCAGGTGTCGAGCCCGATGAAATCGGCAAGCTGCAGCGGCCCCATGGGATGGTTGGCGCCGAGCTTCATCGCCGTGTCGATCGCCTCGACGGAGCCCACGCCCTCATAGAGCGTGTAGATCGCCTCGTTGATCATCGGCAGCAGAATGCGGTTGACGATGAAGGCCGGGAAGTCCTCCGCCACCGTGATGGTCTTGTCCAGGCTCGTCACAAAGTTGCGGGCTGTTTCGAACGTCACGTCTTCGGTGGCGATGCCGCGCACCAGCTCGACCAGCTTCATCACCGGAACGGGATTCATGAAATGGATGCCGATGAAGCGCTCCGGACGGTCCGTCGTGGAAGCGAGGCGGGTGATCGAGATCGAGGACGTGTTGGTGGCCAGCAGGGCCTCCGGATTGAGGACCGGGCAAAGCTGCGCGAAGATCTTGCGCTTGATGGTCTCGTCCTCGGTCGCCGCCTCGATGGCGAGATCGACCCCGGCGAGGTCCTCCATCTTGTTGGCCATCCTGATGCGCGCCATCGCCTCGCGATGAGCCTTCTCATCGAGCTTGCCGGAGCCGACTTGCCGGGCCATGTTGCCGTTGATCGTGGCGATGCCGTTCTCCAGCCGCTCCACCGAGGCGTCGTGCAACAGCACGTCATAGCCGGCAACTGCACAGACATGGGCGATGCCGCTGCCCATCTGACCCGCTCCGATGATCCCGATCTTCTTGATGGTCGCGCCCATATTCCACCCTTGATGTTTCTTTTGTGCAGTGCAATGCGTGCAAAGTAAATGGCCGGAGTAGCGTTCGTCTACCCCGGCCATCATAATTTAATCGATCAGTTATAAAAGTCTCAAAGCGCCTTTTCGAGTTGCGGCAGAATCTCGAACAGGTCGCCGACGATGCCGTAATCGGCGACCTGGAAGATCGGCGCTTCCTCGTCCTTGTTGATGGCGACGATCACCTTGGAATCCTTCATGCCGGCGAGATGCTGGATCGCGCCGGAGATGCCGCAGGCGATGTAGAGATCGGGGGCGACGACCTTGCCCGTCTGGCCGACCTGCCAGTCGTTCGGCGCATAGCCGGCATCGACGGCGGCGCGCGAAGCACCAACGGCAGCGCCGAGCTTGTCGGCGACGGGCAGGATGACCTCCCTGAACTTCTCCGAGGAGCCGAGCGCCCGGCCGCCCGAGATGATGATCCTGGCCGAGGTGAGTTCCGGACGGTCGCCGCCGGAAAGCTTCGCCTCGACGAATTTCGACAGTCCCGGATCGCCGGCGGCGCTGACCGTCTCGACGGGAGCCGGGCCGCCCTCGCCCGCCGCCTGGAAGGACGAGGTGCGCACGGTGATCACCTTCTTCGGATCCGTCGCCTGCACCGTCTGGATGGCGTTGCCGGCATAGATCGGGCGCTTGAACGTATCGGCCGACACCACCTCGATGACGTCGGAAACCTGCATCACGTCGAGCAGGGCGGCGACGCGCGGCAGGATGTTCTTGGCCGAAGTGGTCGCCGGCGCGATGATCGTGTCGTAATTGCCGGCAAGCGAGACGACGAGCGCCGCGGTCGGCTCGGCAAGGCGGTTTTCCAGCTCGTCGCTGTCGGCGATGAGCACCTTGCGCACGCCCTTGAGCTTTGCGGCCGCATCCGCGGCAGGCTTCGCGTCCTTGCCCGCGACGAGGATATCGACGTCGCCGCCGATCGCGGCAGCGGCCGTCAGCGCCTTCGCCGTCTGGTCGGAAAGGTGCTGGTTATCGTGTTCGGCAACAAGAAGAATGGCCATTGGGTTTGTCCTTTAAATTGCTACTCCCGGAAACCTGTCGGGCCCCGCCATCTGCAGGCGGGCCTCACGGGTCCTCCTAGAGAACACCTGCTTCGTTCTTCAGCTTGTCGACCAGTTCGGCGACGCTGGCGACCTTGACGCCCGCCTTGCGGCCGCCCGGTTCCTCGGTCTTCAGCACCTTCAGCCGCGGCGCGGTATCGACGCCGTAATCGGCCGCCGTCTTCTCGTCGAGCGGCTTCTTCTTCGCCTTCATGATGTTGGGGAGCGACGCATAGCGCGGCTGGTTCAGGCGCAGATCGGTGGTGACGATCGCGGGCAGCTTGATCTCGACCGTCTGCAGCCCGCCATCCACTTCGCGGGTGACTTTCGCGGCACCATCTGTGATTTCCACCTTGGAAGCAAAGGTGCCCTGGCTCCAGCCGAGCAGCGCGGAGAGCATCTGGCCGGTCTGGTTGGCATCGTCGTCGATCGCCTGCTTGCCGAGGATGACGATCTCAGGCTGTTCCGCCTCGACCACGCCCTTGAGGATCTTCGCAACCGCCAGCGGTTCGACCACATCGTCGACCTTGACCAATATGCCGCGGTCCGCGCCCATGGCGAGCGCGGTGCGGATCGTCTCCTGCGCCTGCGCCGGGCCGATGGACACCGCCACGATCTCCTCGACCTTGCCGGCCTCCTTCAGACGGATCGCCTCTTCCACCGCGATCTCGTCGAACGGGTTCATCGACATCTTCACATTGGCGAGCTCGACGCCCGAACCGTCGCCCTTCACCCTGATCTTCACGTTGTAATCAACGACACGCTTTACAGCGACGAGCACTTTCATGCGTCTGACCCTTCCCGAATGAACTCTTCGACGGATATACCGTCACGCACGACCGCCCACTTGCCAGATGCCGACATGGAGGCAACGGAAATGGACCCTCCCTGGGTACGGATCGCGGCAATGCCGCAATCCGTGCCTGAACCGGGGCGGGACCGTAATTGCGATTGACGTGCACGTCAATCACCGTTCTGTCATGAACTCATCAGCGATTCTCACCAGGCACCCACAGCACGTCGCGCACTCCATTGTCATTGGCCACGCGGGCGGCGACGAACAGGAAATCGGAGATGCGGTTGATATATTGCAGCGCCGCCTTGCTCACCCGTTCCCCCGGTTTCTGCGCCAGCTCCACCATGATGCGTTCGGCCCGCCGCGAGACCGTGCGCGCCAGATGCAGCGCGGCGGAGGCCGGCGTGCCGCCCGGCAGGACGAAGGAGCGCAAGGGGTTGAGCCTGGCATTCAGCTGGTCGATCTCGGCCTCGATACGCAGCACCTGTGCCTCGATAATGCGCAAAGGCTCGTATTCGAGGGCAGCGCCGTTGTCGGGCGTCGAGAGGTCTGCTCCCAGATCGAACAGATCGTTCTGGATGCGTGCCAGCATGGCGTCGAGCTCGGGGTGGCTCTCGCCTGTATGGAGCCGCGCCAAGCCGACACAGGCATTCGCCTCGTCCACCGTGCCATAGGCCTCCACGCGCAGGTCGCATTTGAACCGCCGCTCGCCATTGCCGAGCCCGGTCGTGCCGTCATCGCCAGTGCGCGTATAGATCTTGTTCAGCCTTACCATGTGCCCCTCCTGAGTCGTTCAAGGTCACATATGATGACGACCGAAATAGATCGCGGCAACAATCAGCAGGACGGCGATGAACTGCAGGAGCACGCGCAGCTGCATCATCTTGTTGGAAAAATTGCCGTCGCCCCCGCGCATCATGTTGCGCAGGCCGACCAGGAGAACGCCCGCGACGGCGACAATGGCCACCATCGCCGCGATCTTGAACAGGAATTCCATTTCACTTCCTTTCAGTATTCAGGCTGGCCTTTCACCGGCACAGATTCAGGATTGATCCGCGAGCATCCGGTAGAGCATACGGGCCGGCACCAGCCGCCGCGCGAGCACGCCAAGTTTCGCCGGCCGTGTTACCAGATAATGGGGCCGGGGCCGAGGGTTTTCCAGCGCGTCACGCAATACCGCATAAACCGCTTCGGGGCCAAGCTTCGACTTCGATTGCGTGCCGCCGCTTTTCAGCTTCGCCAATTGCCGTTCGTAATCGGCGCGATGCACGGAATTGCCGATATCGATGTTCTTCTCGACCCACTGCGCCGCATTGAAGGTGAAGCGTGAGGCGATCGGCCCCGGCTCGATGAGCGAGACATGGATGCCCGAGCCCTCAAGCTCCATCCGCTCGACGAGCATCAGCCCCTCCAGCGCGAATTTCGAGGCCACGTAGGCCCCGCGCCATTTCATCGGCACGAGGCCGAGAATGGACGAGCAATGCACGATGCGGCCATGCCCCTGCCCCCGCATGGCGGGAATGACCCGGCGCGTCAGATCGTGCCAGCCGAAGAAATTGGCCTCGAACTGCTCGCGCAGCGCATGAACCGGCAGATCCTCGACCGCGCCCGGCTGCGCATAGGCGCCGTTATTAAAGAGCGCATCGAGCCTGCCGTCCGTTGCCGTCAGGACAGCTTTGACCAGCGCATCGATCGACTCCGGCTCACGATAGTCGAGATAATGCGCTTCCAGGCGGTCGCGCCGCAGCGCCTCCAGATCCTCCGGCTTGCGCGCCGTGGCGAAGACCCGCCACCCTTCTTCGCTCAAAGCCCGGGCGCAGAATGCCCCGATGCCGGAGGAACATCCCGTGACAATGATCGTTTTGCGCTTCGACATCGGTTGATGCACCAAACCCTCTCTTGTATCCCGCGCGGATGGAACTTGCGTGGATGAAGTTACTGCAGGCTTCCCATATCGCACCGCCCGTTGCAATCTGCGCGTCATCGGGGCACGTCGGAAAAACGGCCGTCCTGTCGCCGGTCGGAAAGGAAAAAATCTGCCGATGAGCAAAATAAGAACGTTCCTGTGGCAGGTTTTATGCGATGCGTTCGGCCACTTTTATTCCGACGACGGCTGGGCCTTTGCCAGCCATATAGCCCTTTCCGGGCTGATGGCGCTGTTCCCCTTCCTGATATTCGCCACCTCGCTTGCGAGCTTCCTCGGCGCCAACGCCTTCGCCGATACGGCCGTCCACGTCATTTTCGACACCTGGCCCGACACCATTGCCAGGCCGATCGCCCATGAGGTGATGAACGTGCTGACCGTCCAGCGCGGCGGCCTCCTGACGGTCAGCGTCATCGCCGCGGCCTATTTCGCCTCCAACGGCATAGAGGCGCTTCGCATCGCGCTCAACCGCGCCTATCGCGTCAACGATACCCGTTCTGTCATTTTCTGCCGCCTGCAGAGCCTCGGCTTCGTCATCATCGCCACACTCGGCCTGATGGCGATCAGCGTGCTTCTCGTCCTCGCCCCGCTTGCCGTCCGGCTTGCCGAGCAATGGTTTCCCGCGATCAGCCCCTATACGGGAGGTCTCGACATCTGGCGCTATATCATCGCGGTCGCAGTGCTGGTGGTGGGGCTCCTCTCCGTCCATATCTGGCTGCCCGCCGGCAAGCGCAGCCTTGCCGATATCCTGCCGGGCATTGGCATGACGCTGCTCGCCTGGCTGGCCGGCTCCATCCTTTTCGCCAAATATCTCCAGACTTTCGCCAACTACGTCTCCACCTATGCCGGCCTTGCCTCGATTATGGTGGCGATCGTCTTTCTCTACATTATCGCGGCGATCTTCATCCTCGGCGCCGAGATCAACGCCGCGATCCTGCGCTATCGCAACCGCATGGCCTGGCGGGCGAAGCGGAAGAGCTGAAAATTGCTTCGCACGGTGGCCAGCGCCACGCCGAAAGTGGTGATCGCCATGCCGATGAGCTGCACGAAGCTCAGGGTCTCGCCGAACAGGAAATAGGCCATCAGCGCCGTCGTTCCCGGCACGAGATAGAAGAGCGAGGCCACTTTCGACACCGCGCCCTCCCGGATCAGCACCATGAGGAGCAGCACCGCGCCGATCGAAAGCACCAGCACCAGCCAGGCCATGGCGAAGAGGAGCCAGGGCGACCAGATGACCTGATGGCTTTCGAAGAACAGGGAAGCGATGCCGGTCAGGATCGCCGCTGCCAGATACTGGATCGTGGTGCCGGCCTTGAGATCCACCTGCCCGACGAAGCGCTTCTGCCACACCGTGCCGCTGCTGATGGCAAGCACTGCAAGGAAAACCGCCCCGACGGTCACGGCATTGATCCCGCCGGCATCGAGCGAAAATTTCGGCCAGAGCACCATGACGACGCCGACGAAGCCGATGGCGAGGCCAGCCCAGTGCCGCCGCTCGATTTTCTCCCCGAGCGTCGCTCCGGCGATCAGCGTGGTAATCAGCGGCTGCAGCCCCACGACCAGCGCCGACATGCCGGCCGGCAATCCCCGGTGCACCGCCCAGAAGACGCCCGAGAGATAGATGCCATGGATCAGGCAGCCGGCAATGGCGGCGTGCAACGCGCCGCGCCGGCTCGGCCACGGACTGCCGCTTGCGAGCGCCCACACGCCCAGAATGACCGCCGCGATGAAGAACCGCACCGTCATGAAGCCGAACGGTTCGGCATAGGGCATGGCATAGCCCGCGCCGATGAAGCCGGTGGCCCAGAGCAGGACGAAGAGGGCGGGAAAATATTTGACGGGCATGGCTGCTTCCAGAGCAAGCCCCTGAAAACCGAAGCTTGCGCAAACGAGAATGATTCGCCCTGCCTTTATTCCGCTCGAGCCCCGCAGGCCAGTTCATTATTTTGATCGCAGCATTCAGCAGGAGAATATGAGCCGCTGCTTGCAACATCGGGCCGTCTCTGCCAACTGATGACGGCATGAATGATCAGCCCCGACCGATCACCATCTATGTCGATGCCGATGCCTGCCCGGTGAAGGCGGAGGTCTATCGCGTGGCGGAGCGCCACGGGGTGAAGGTCTATGTCGTCGCCAACTCGTTCATTGCGGTGCCGCGCGATCCGCTGATCGAGCGGGTGATCGTGCCGAGCGGCCTCGATGTGGCCGACGACTGGATCGCCGAGCGCGCCGCACCGGGCGCGATCGTCGTCACGGCGGATATTCCGCTGGCGAGCCGGGCGATCAATGCGGGTGCCGCGGCGATCGCGCCCAATGGCCGCGCGTTCACCGAAGCTTCCATCGGTAACGTGCTGGCGACCCGCAATCTGATGGAGGGCTTACGCTCCGCAGGGCAGATCACCGGCGGCCCGCCGCCCTTTGCCGCTCGCGACCGTTCGGCCTTCCTTTCCGCGCTCGACCTCGCCATCGTCAGGCTGAAGCGCGCCGGCTTCACCGCCTGATTATGACGAGCGTATCGTCGCGGTGGCGACGCCCGCGCCGATCAGCAGCGTTCCGCCGGCCCGATTGAAGATGCCGATGGCGCGCGGGCTGCGAAACAATCTGCGTGCCCGCGTCGCTGCAAGCGCATAGCCGAAGGCGTTTGCGAAGGCCAGCACGAGGAATGTCGTCTCGAAGATCACCAGTTGCGTTACGAAATCCCCGTTGGGATCGATGAACTGCGGCAGGAAGGCGACGAAGAAGGTGATGCTCTTGGGATTGAGCGCCGTCACCAGCCAGGCATGCGCCAGCATCCGCAAGGGCGAGGCGGCATCCCGCCGCGCCTCGGCCTCCATCGTGCCGCCGGCGCGGAAAAGCTTGATGCCGAGCCATATGAGATAGGCCGCACCGATCCATTTGACCGCCGTGAAGACCGTGGCGGAGGCCGCCAGCAGCGCGCCGACGCCGAGCATGGAGAGCGTCATCGCTGTGAAATCGCCGAGCGCCACGCCGCAGGCCATCGGGAAAGCCGTGCGCCACCCCTGCCCCAGCGCATAGGAGACGACGAGCAGCACGGTCGGCCCCGGAATGAGAACGAGAATTGCCGACGCGGCGGTGAAGGCGAGCCAGGTTTCGATGGTCATGAACGCGCTCCGGATGGTCGAAGCCACAGCAATCCATAGAAACGGCTATATGTCTACTGGTCCATTCCCCTGGCCGCTGCGATAAGCTTCTTTGCATCCTCTCCCGCCCAGTCGGCGGGGCCGTTCATCGCCGCGACCTGGCAGCCGTCCTTGTCGACGATCATCGTGACAGGCAGACCGAAGGCGAGGTTCTTCTTCTTCAGCTCGTTGAAGACGCCCATCGTCGGATCCCGGTAGAGCTGCAGCGCATGCACGCCTGTTTCCGAAAGAAAGGCTTTCGGCTTCGCATCGTCACCCGTATCGATATTGATCGCGACGACCTGGAAATCGTCGCCGCCTTCCTCCGCCTGCAGCTTGTCGAGCGCCGGCATCTCCTCGCGGCAGGGCGCGCACCAGGTGGCCCAGAGGTTGACGAGCAGCGTCTTGCCCTTGAAATCGGCGAGCGTCATCCTGGCGCCGTCAGGCCCGGTAAAGCTCAAATTCTGCACCGGCAGCGGGGTTTCCGCGGCGCGCATGGCGGCGACCGAACCCGTCGCGGCAGCATCGAGCGACTTGGCGGCCGCCGCCTTCACCGCGCACTGCCCGCCATCCGCCGTCTCTTCGATTGCCGCTGCGACATTGCCAGAGGGCCGTTCCATCACGTATACCGCCACGGCACCGGCGATGAGGCCTGCGAGACCGGCAAGAAGAACGATCCTTCCGCTTTTCGGTTTTTCAGCTCTATCGTTTTCGCTGCCTTCTGCCATATCCGTTCTTCCCGTGTTTCTTTTCAAGGCATTCGACCATGACCGAACAAAAGTCCAGCAATGAAATGTGGGGCGGGCGTTTCGCCTCCGGTCCCGACGCGATCATGGAAGAGATCAACGCCTCGATCGGCTTCGACCAGAAGCTTTACGCCCAGGACATCCGGGGATCGCTCGCCCATGTCGCCATGCTTGCCAAGACCGGCATAATTGCGGCGGAGGACCGCGACAAGATAATCGCGGGCCTGAACACGATATTGTCAGAGATCGAGAGCGGCAAATTCACCTTCTCGCGCAAGCTCGAAGACATCCACATGAACATC
This sequence comes from Mesorhizobium sp. RMAD-H1, assembly GCF_014191375.1. Lineage (GTDB taxonomy): Bacteria > Pseudomonadota > Alphaproteobacteria > Rhizobiales > Rhizobiaceae > Paramesorhizobium. The sequence goes on along the minus strand of NZ_JACHWN010000005.1, from coordinate 293,399 downwards.
GAGGCGCGGCTGGCCGAGCTGATCGGCCCGGCCGCCGGACGGCTGCACACCGCCCGCTCGCGCAACGACCAGGTGGCGCTGGATTTCCGCCTTTGGGTCAAGGACGAGCTGAACAAGACGGCCACGGCCCTGAAAAAGCTGATCGAGGCCTTTCTCGAGCGCGCCGAGGAGCATGCGGCGACCGTCATGCCCGGCTTTACCCATCTCCAGACGGCGCAGCCCGTCACCTTCGGCCATCATTGCATGGCTTATGTCGAAATGTTCGGGCGCGACCTCTCCCGTGTCCGCGACGCCATCGAGCGCCTCGACGAATCGCCCCTCGGCGCCGCCGCCCTTGCCGGCACCGGCTTCCCCATCGACCGGCATATGACAGCCAAGGAGCTGGGCTTCCGCGAGCCGACGCGCAACTCGCTCGACAGCGTCTCCGACCGCGATTTCGCGCTGGAATTCCTCTCCATCGCCGCCATCTGCGCCACGCATCTCTCGCGCCTTGCCGAGGAGATCGTCATCTGGTCGACGCCACAGTTCAACTTCATCCGGCTTTCCGACGCCTTCTCCACCGGCTCCTCGATCATGCCGCAGAAGAAGAACCCGGATGCGGCGGAACTCGTCCGCGCCAAGACCGGTCGCATCACCGGCTCGCTCGTCGGCCTGCTCACCGTCATGAAAGGCCTGCCGCTCTCCTATTCCAAGGACATGCAGGAGGACAAGGAAGCCGTCTTCGACGCCGCCGAAACCCTGGAACTGGCCCTCGCCGCCATGGCCGGCATGGTCAGCGACCTGACCGTCAATACGGCCGCGATGAAAAAGGCCGCCGGCTCGGGCTATTCCACCGCCACCGATCTCGCCGACTGGCTTGTGCGGGAGCTCGGCATGCCGTTCCGCGAGGCGCATCATGTCACGGGGCGCGCCGTGGCGCTTGCGGAAAGCAGGAAATGCGATCTCGCCAAGCTCTCGCTCGAAGAGTTGCAATCGATCCATCCCGGCATCACCGAGGCTGTTTTCGGCTTTCTCACAGTGGACAAATCGGTGCGCAGCCGCAAATCCTATGGGGGCACCGCGCCCGAGCAGGTGCGCCGCCAGATCCGGTATTGGAAGAAGCGCATCGCCAAGACGTGAAAATGTCGGGAGAAGCGGGGTGCAATGCGCACGCTCTTTCGTTAGGGTGCGCTGAGATTCTGGTGGGGGTGAGGCGAAAATGGCGGTTTTCGAGAACCGGAGCGGAGTGTACTTTCAGTACATGAGCACCGGAAGCGCCGAAAAGCACCATTTGCAGCACGCCCTCACCTGAATATCAACGCACCCTCGGGTTCAGGACCAACCGCATGACCAGCCGTTCCTTCATCTCGACCCTTCTCCTGGCCGCTGTCCTCGGCAGCGCACTTTCGGCCTGCGGCCGGCGCGGTGATCTCGAGCCGCCGCCCGCATCCGTCGTCACCGACGAAAACGGCCGGACCCAGCCGAAACCGGTCGAGGACAAGCCTTTCATTCTCGACAAGCTGATCCAGTAGCCGCGCCGCCGACCGGCTGCGCCATAAGAGCACCAAGACCTTGAACCATTTCGATTATCGGAACGGCGTCCTGCACGCCGAGAATGTCAGCGTCGCCGATATCGCGCGCGCGGTCGGCACACCGTTCTATTGCTATTCCACAGCCACGCTGGCGCGCCATTTCCGCGTCTTTTCGGAAGCCTTCGCCGATATGGACGCGCTGGTCTGCTATGCGCTGAAGGCCAATTCCAACCAGGCCGTTCTGAAGACGCTGGCAAAGCTCGGTTCCGGCGCCGATGTGGTCTCTGAAGGCGAATTGCGCCGCGCGCTCGCAGCCGGCATCCCGGCGGACAAGATCGTCTTCTCCGGCGTCGGCAAGAAGGCAGGCGAGATGGATTTCGCGCTCGCCGCCGGCATACGCTGCTTCAACGTCGAATCCGAGCCGGAACTGGAGCTCCTCTCCGCCCGCGCCGTGGCGGCCGGCAGGACCGCGCCGGTTTCTCTGCGCATCAACCCGGATGTGGACGCGCGCACCCACGCCAAGATTTCTACCGGCAAGGCCGAGAACAAGTTCGGCATCCCCTATCAGAAGGCGCGCGCCGTCTACGCCAGGGCGGCAAGCCTGCCGGGCCTGCATGTCACCGGCATCGACATGCATATCGGCAGCCAGATAACGGAATTGCAGCCCTTCGACGATGCATTCGCACTGCTTGCCGAACTGGTCGCGCAATTGAAGGCGGACGGGCACGCGATCGAGCATATCGATCTGGGCGGCGGCCTGGGAATTCCTTATCGCACCGACAACAACCCGCCGCCCCTGCCCGACGCTTACGCCGCCATCGTGCGAAAACATATCCGCCCGCTCGGCCTGAAGACGATCTTCGAGCCCGGCCGGCTGATCGTCGGCAATGCCGGTATCCTGGTTTGCGAAGTCGTCTTCGTGAAGGAGGGCGACGCCAAGAATTTCATCGTCGTCGACGCGGCGATGAACGATCTGATCCGCCCGACGCTCTATGACGCATTCCACGATATCCGCCCGGTTATCGCACCGAAGGACGGCCAGCGCCGCATCCGCGCCGATATCGTCGGCCCGGTCTGCGAGACGGGCGATTATCTCGGCCTTGACCGCGACCTGCCATATCCGGCGCCGGGCGATCTTCTCGCGGTGATGACGGCGGGAGCCTATGGCGCGGTCCAGTCCGGCACCTACAACACCCGGCTGCTGGTGCCGGAAGTGCTGGTCGATGGCGACCGTTACCATGTCGTCCGCCCACGTACGGGCTATGACGAGCTGATCGGCCTCGATTCCGTGCCTGAATGGCTCTGACGGCAGCAACGTCCGATATAAACAAAAACGGCGCCGAAACGGCTTTTTTCATGGCATAGTCTCGTCTTTGCCATGATGAGTGCTATTCTAAGGATAGTAACGCCGCGTGCGCGCGGTTGAATTGAACGAGGCGAGCATGGCAGATCGACGCGACGACATGCCCGGAACGGAAACCGTCGGGACGGCGCCCCGCGAAACGGCGGCGCTTGCCGCCATCCGCCGGGTTCGTCGCACCGCCTTCCTCTCGATGACATTCGAGCGCCTGTGGCCGCTCGTCCTGCCGCTTCTCACCCTCGCTGCCCTCTTTGCCGCCATCGCCTGGCTGGGTCTGTTCCAGCGCATGCCCGGCTGGCTGCATATCGGCGTGCTCGCAGTCTTTGCCCTTGCCGGCCTCGTCGCCCTTTACCTGCCGACCCGCCTGCGCATCCCGACGCGATCGGAAGTCGATCGCCGGCTGGAAGCGGCCAATCTGCTGGTGCATGAGCCGATTTCCGTCCAGGCCGATGTGATGGCCTCGGGCAACCATGATCCGTTCGCAAGAGCGCTGTGGGAAGAGCACCGCAGCCGCATGGCCGAAAAGTTGAAGAATCTGCAGGCAGGCACGCCGCGCCCGCGCATTCCGGAGCGCGATCCCTGGGGCCTGCGCGCCGCCGTCGCCCTGCTCTTCGTCACCGCACTTGCCTATGCCAGCGGCCCATCGGGCGGCAGGCTTTCCGACGCGCTCAATATCCGCTACGCCGCGGGCGGCGTTCCCCCGCGCATCGATGCCTGGGTGACGCCGCCGCGCTATACCGGCCGCGCGCCAATCTTCCTGACCACCCAGGCCAACACGGAGGAAACCGACTTCACCGTTCCGCAGGGCAGTGTCGTCGCGGTGCGGGTGATCGGCGGAAGCGGCCATGAAACGCTGACCGCCACCGGCGCCGATGGCGCCGAGCGCGATGTTTCCCCGACCGGGAACGGTGCGGCCACCCAGCCGGACGGCAAGGCCCCGGCGGCTCCATCGGCCGTGGGGAAGAATGCCCGCAATTTCGAGTTTCCGCTGGAAAGCCAGACGGCACTCACCCTCTACGACAGCGGGACGCTTGCACACTGGTCCTTTGCCGTCATTCCAGACCAGCCGCCGCTCGTCCGCTTCACCAAGGAGCCGAGCCGGGCGCTGAACGGCACGCTCGAACTCTCTTATTCCATCGATGATGATTATGGCGCCGCCAAGGGCCGTGCCGAGATCGTGCAGGCCGAGCCGCCCGCCGCCGGGGCCCACCCGCTCTTCAAGGCGCCGGATGTGCCGCTCGTGCTGCCGCGCCGCGGCGCGGGATCGAAGGAGGCGACGACGTCGAAGGACGTCACCGAGCATCCCTGGGCGGGATCGGAAGTGCGGCTGACGCTGGTCGCCGCCGACGATGCCGGACAGGAAGGCCGCAGCGAAACGAAGATCCTCGTCCTTCCCGAGCGTCCTTTCTCCAATCCGCTGGCCCGCGCCGTGGTCGAACAGCGGCGGATCCTGGCGCTCGATGCCAACCAGCGCAACCGCGTGCTCGACATGCTGAGCGCGATCACGCTGCGCCCGGAGGACACGGTCAAGAACGCGACGCATTATCTCGCCCTGCGCAGCGTCTATTCCAGGCTGAGGCTCGCCCGCAATGACGATCAGCTTCGCGATGTCGTCGCCTATATGTGGCAGGTGGCGCGCGGCATTGAGGACGGACAGCTCTCGGATGCGGAAAAGCGGCTGCGGCAGGCGCAGGAAGCGTTGAAGCAGGCAATCCAGAACGGCGCCAGCCCCGAGGAGATCGAAAAGCTGATGGCCGAGCTGCGCCAGGCCATGCAGGATTTCCTGCGCGAGTTCGCGCAGCGCCAGCAGCAGAATCCGAATGCCCAGCAGATGCTCGATCCCAATATGCAGATGCTGACGCAAAGGGATCTCGACCGCATGATGGACCAGATCGAGAACCTGGCGAAGCAGGGCTCGCGCGACCAGGCGCAGCAGCTCCTTTCGCAGCTCGAAAACATGATGAACAACCTGCAGATGGGCCAGAACCAGCAGGGGCAGCAAGGCCAGCAGGGACAACAGGGCCAGATGCGCCAGCAGATGAACAAGCTCGGCGATCTCATGCGCCGCCAGCAGGAGATGATGAACGAGACCTTCCGCCTCGATCAGCAGATGCAGGGGCAGCAGGGCCAGGAGGGGCAGCAAGGTCAACAGGGGCAGCAAGGTCAACAGGGGCAGCAGGGCCAACAAGGCCAGCAGGGACAAGGCCGACAGGGACAGAACGGCCAGATGACGCAGGAACAATTGGCCGAAGCCATGCGCAGGCTGCAGCAGGGCCAGGGCCAGCTCCAGTCCGAGCTCCAGCAGCTGATGGACAGTCTTAAGGGCATGGGTATGGAACCCGGCCAGGAAATGGGCGAAGCCGGAGAATCGATGGGCCGTGCCGGCGATGCGCTGGGCCGCGCGCAAGGCGGCGAGGCGACCGACGAGCAGGCCAATGCGCTCGACGCGCTGCGGCGCGGTGCACGCAACATGATGCAGCAGATGCAGCAGGCCATGGGCGAAAACGGCCCCAACGGGAACCGCGGCCAGCAATCGCCTGACGACCGCGACCCGCTAGGCCGCCCGCGCGCCACGACCGGCCCCGATTTCGGCGATAGCGTCAAGGTTCCCGGCGAGATCGATATCCAGCGCGCCCGGCAGATCCTCGAAGAAATCCGCCGCCGCCTCGGCAATTCGCTGAGCCCGCAGGTGGAAAAGGACTATCTGGAGCGGCTGCTCAAATTCGACTGATCGGGATCAGCTTCGTCACCCCTTCGTTCTCCCCTTGCCGGAGCGCAAGTGAGGACGGGAGGTACTATTCCCTCACCCACCCCACGAACGGCAATTGCCGGAAGGCATGGCCGACGTCCATGCCATAGCCCACGACGAAATAGTCCGGGCATTCGAACCCCTTGAAATCGGCTTCGATATCGGTCATTCGACGTACCGACTTGTCGAGCAGCACGGCAATCGAGACGCTGCGCGCGCCGCGCTCCAGCATCAGGTCGCGCACGAATTTCAGCGTCTTGCCGGATTCGAGAATATCGTCGATCAGGAGCACGTCGCGCCCGGAGACGTCGCTGTCGATGTCGCGCAGGAGCCGCACCTGGCCGCTTTCCGTGCCCGCGCCATAGCTCGAGACGGTGATGAACTCCACATGCGGCTCCACGCCCACATCATGCATGGCGCGGATGAGATCGGCCGCAAAGATGAAGGAGCCCTTCAGGATCGAGATCACCAGAAGGTCGTGGAAATGCCTGTCGGCGATCTGTCGCGCCAGTTCGAGATTGCGCGCGGCAATCTCTTCCGCGCTGAACAGCGTTTCGATGGTCTTGCCGCCGACTTCCGGCATCGGATGTTCTCCGCCTGAATTCTTGTTGAATGTCTTGCGCCGGACCTGAAACAGGCGGAAGTGCATATCCGCCGTCCGGTTCCGGTCTAACGCGGCGAGAACCTGACGCTCACCGCCTCCACCCTGTCCTTAAGCCCAGGCAGGCGGCTGGAAAAGGAGATGCTCGCGCCCGGCGCGATGAATTGCCCCCTTGTCCCCAGATAATAGGCGCGTTCGGCCCCCGTCCGCTCCCTGAGCGTGACGGTGAGTTCCGGAACCACGTCCGGCTGCGACCCTTCATTGCTGACCCTCGCCGTGACGAAGATCACATCGCCGCCGCCATGCGCCTCGACCCGCGTGCTGACATCGCCGAGCTTCATGCCGGCGGCAGCCGTACCTGGCGCCTGCCAGTAGCGCGCCAGGACATGGCCGCCCGACATCCAGAAAGCGCCGAAAGCGGCCAGCAGCACCAGAAACCAGTAGGATGCGCCCGGCAGCCGCGCTCGTGCCGGCGCGAAATCGCTGCCGGTTCCCTTCTTGAGGATGGAGAGCTGATCGGGCTTGAACGGCACGGGAACCGGAAGCGGCATCGTCCGCGCGCGATTGCCTTGCGGCGCGATGCTCTCGAACTCGGCATCCTCTACCGCCTCGTCGATGCTGAAGCGTACGGCTCCGGCATCGCAAAACCTTTCCCTTCGAGAGATCCCTGCCATCGTGCAGTCACGTTCCTCTGCGCAATTTCTGCCGGAAGCGCCCTCGCCTCCTTCGGGATGCGCGAAGGGCGCTGTAAGATATCGGGACCTGCGCTATCTCCACTTTCCGGAACCGCTCCGGTTTCAGGCCGATGCGCCGGGCAGCCGTCGAAGACTGAATGAAAATGGTTAAGGCTTTCCTCCCGGTATTTTTCCAAGGCCAAGCAAGGGATCTTAACGCGTGATTAACCATAGCATTCAATGGTCATTCCGGCTTATGAACCATCCCATGAAGTCCGGGACTGTTGCATCGTGATTCGCTTCGAGAATGTCGGGCTGCGCTATGGTATGGGTCCTGAGGTCCTGCGCGACGTCAGCTTTCATATTCCGGTGCGCTCCTTCCAGTTTCTCACCGGCCCCTCCGGCGCCGGCAAGACATCGCTCCTGCGCCTCCTTTTCATGGCGCTCAAGCCCACGCGCGGGCTCATCAACATGTTCGGCAAGGACGTTGCCACGCTCGACCGCAACGAGCTGCCGCTCCTGCGCCGCCGCATCGGCGTGGTGTTCCAGGATTTCCGCCTGCTCGACCACATGACGACCTATGAGAATGTGGCGCTGCCCTTGCGCGTGCGCGGCAAGGAGGAGGCGACCTACCGCCACGAGGTGGAGGAGCTCCTGCAATGGGTCGGGCTCGGCGACCGCATGCGCGTGCTGCCGCCGGTGCTCTCCGGCGGCGAGAAGCAGCGCGCGGCGATCGCCCGCGCCCTGATCGACCAGCCCGAGCTGCTGCTTGCCGACGAGCCGACGGGCAATGTCGATCCCCCGCTCGCCCGCCGTCTTTTGCGCCTTTTCGCCGAGCTGAACCGCTCGGGAACCGCCGTCATCATCGCCACCCATGATCTGACGCTGATGGATCAGGTCAATGCCCGCCGCATGATCCTCGATCACGGGAGGCTCGACATCTATGAATGAGGTCTTGCAGCGCCTTGATCTCGTCCGTGATGCCGCGTTCCGGCTGATCGAAGGATGGCGCAGGGGGCCGAGCCAGTCGCCCATCGTCCCGCAGGGAAATGTCGCCGGCACCGCGCTCATCATCGTCATCGCGATCATGACCTTCCTCGCCTGCCTGACGCTCGGCGGCGTCAGCCTCGTGCGCGATTCAGCTGCCGCCTGGCAGAGCCAGATTTCCAAGGAGGCGACGATCCAGGTCAAGCCCGTGGAGGGCCAGGACATGGAGGCGCTTCTCGCCCAGGCGAGCAAGATCGCTCAAGGGTTCGCCGGCGTCACCTCGACCCGCATCATCGACCGCGCCGCTACCGCGCGCCTGCTGGAACCGTGGCTGGGCAGCGGGCTGGACATCGATGAATTGCCCGTGCCGCGGCTGGTCGTCGTCTCGATCGACGAGGAATCACCGCCCGATTTCCCCAATCTGCGCGCCGAGCTCATCCGCAATGTGCCGGGCGCGAGCTTCGACGACCACCGCACCTGGGTCGATCGTCTCGTGGCTATGGCCCGCACCACCGTGCTCATCGGCATGAGCGTGCTCACGCTCGTCATCGCCGCGACGGTGCTGACCGTCATCTTCGCCACGCGCGGCGCCATGGCCGGCAATGACCACATCATCGAGGTGCTGCATTTCATCGGCGCCGAGGCGAAATTTGTCGCGCGCGAATTCGAGCGCCATTTCTTCCGCACCGCGTTCAAGGGAGCGCTGTGCGGCGGCGGAGCCGCCGTCCTGGTGTTTTTGCTGATTTCCTGGTGGTCGTCGCGCAACCTTGCGACACCCGAGGCCGATCAGGCGACGGCGCTCTTCGGCAATTTCGCCATCGGCAGGGACGGCTATCTCGGCGTGGCGGTCATCATCCTGCTCGTCAGCGTGCTGACCATGATAACCACGCGTCTGACGGTCATCACCCAATTGAAGGAGATGGACAACCGTGGAGCGGAATCCATCTGATGAAACATCCTTCAATTGTGGAAAAGCCGGTTACCTCGATCTGTGGAAAGACGAAATTCTGTCCTCCCGTCGCAATCGCGGCTACCCTATGCCTCAACTTCTGAATAGGGTACGCCGATGGAAACGCATTTCGCCACGGCAGTGGAGGAAAGCCCTCCGGACCAATATGAGGAAGACCGCGCTCCTGTTCCGCAGCCTTCCGCCAAGCGCCGTCGCCTGCTGACCCATATCATGACCCGCCTGTTCGCCCGCCTGCGCAAATTCTTCCAGCCCGTCACCGTACTGCTGATCGTGCTCGTCCTCGGCTTCGCGGTGGGGTTTCTCGCCTTCTGCGAAAAGGTGATCAACATGCAGGAACCCGCGACCGTGCCGGTCGCCGACGGCATCATCGTGCTGACCGGCGGGCAGGCCCGCATCGAGACGGCGATCAACCTCCTCAAGGAGAAGCACGGCAAGCGGCTGCTCATCAGCGGTGTGCATCCTTCGACCAAGCGGCAGGCACTGCAGCGCGTCACCCATGCCGACGCCGCCCTGTTCAACTGCTGCATCGATATCGACCGTTCGGCGCTCGATACCGTCGGCAATGCCACCGAAAGCGCCAAATGGATCAAGGCGCATGATTATCGCCGCGTCATCGTCGTCACCAACAACTACCATATACCGCGCAGCATGGCGGAACTCTCGCGCGCCATGCCCGATGTCGAATTCATCCCCTATCCCGTGGTCAGGACCGATCTGAACCAGGATAGCTGGATCAAGCAGGGCGATGCGCTGCGCGTGCTCATGACCGAATATGTCAAATATCTGAGGTCCATGGCGCGGGCGGCGATCTTTCCGTCGTCAACCGCGGAAAACGCCGGTTCCTTCGGCAAGTGAATCTTCGAAGAAGCGCCCGCTTTGCGTCTGGAAAGATGAGGCGATCTGCTATATCGGTGTCGCCATTCCGGCATCGGCCTTGGGGCGCGCACGCTTGATTACCGTCATCCGTTCACTGCTGTTCAACACGGCATTCTATGTCAGCATCATCGTCCAGATGATCGTCTTCACGCCGGTCTATTTTCTCATGCCGCGCAAGAAGGCATGGGTGGTGCCGAAGAACTGGGCCCTCTCCAATCTCTGGCTGCAGAAGGTGATCGCCGGGACGGACTACACCATCGAGGGGCTGGAGAACATCCCCGAGGGCGCCTATATCTGCGCGCCGAAGCACCAGTCCTTCTGGGACGTGTTCGCCTTCCTGCCGCGGCTTGACGATCCCGTGATGATCCTGAAGAGGGAATTGATGTGGATCCCGCTCTTCGGCTGGTATGTCGCCAAGATGCGCATGATCCCGATCGACCGCGGCACACGCGCCAAGGCGCTGCGCTCCATCACGCTCGGTGCACAGAAGGCTATCGAAGAAGGCCGCCAGATTCTGATCTATCCCGAAGGCACCCGCCGCCCGCCCGGCGCGCCGCCGCAGTATAAATACGGCATCGCCCATATCTATGCCGAGCTCGGCCTGCCGGTGGTTCCCATCGCCCACAATGCCGGCCTTTACTGGCCGCGCCGCAAATTCCGCCGCTATCCCGGCACGATACGCTGCCGGGTGTTGCCCCCTATCGAGGCCGGCCTCGACAAGGAGGTGTTTTTCAAGCGCCTGATCGAGGTGACGGAGGCCGCCTGCGACGAATTGCTGATCGCGGCCGCGAAAGACGAAAATCCGCCGCCCATGCCGCCAACGGCCATCCAGAGATTGAAGGAACTGGGCGTCGAGCCGCCGCGTGTCTCGCAATAGGGCGGATCAGCCGCCGCCCTTCGTCTTGCCGTCGATCATTCCCGCCACGCTCTCCAGCCAGTGATCGCGGATGCCCATCTTGCGCAGATGGTCGACCGTGCTGATGACATAATCGACATTGGGCCCCGACTGGCCTGAGGCGCCCGCGACGATTTCCGCCGCCTTCGCCGCCGGCAGGGCGCCGGCATATTGCTCGTGCCGGCGATCGGCGACATAGACCACCGCCTCGACCAAGCGCCCGTCGCCGAGGCGCAGGGGCAGGCGCCTTTCCAGATAGACCTTGGTGACGAGCTCGCGTGCACGCAGATAGGCAAGCACCTCATCCGTGAGATCGCCCGGCACGCGGAAGGCAAGGCCGAGGCAGGAGCCGCCCCGGTCGAGCCCGAGCACCAGGCCCGGATGCTCCGGCGTGCCGCGATGAATATGGGAATGGATGCAGAGCGCCCTCCGGTAGCCGTAAAGCCGGGCGCGAGCCGTTTCCACATGGGCAAAACCTGGCTTCCACATCAGGGAACCATAGCCAAACACCCAAAAATCGCCCATATCCATTCCAGTAACTGGTGTCCGGCATATGGAAATTTGGTGCCGGGAAGACAAATACTGCAGAGAATTGCACTTAAGATCGATAACGGGGCTTCCTCCATGGCGTCAAGCGTCTCATCCAGAAGGAACAGAAAGGGCTTGCTCTATCTGGCCGCCGGCATTCTCGTTGCCGCAGCGGCCGCCTATACGGCGGGCTGGTTCTATCTGGCGGGCAAGCTGGAGGCCCGCGCGAGAACCGATCTGGCCGGGCTTGGCGCCAAAGGCATCTCGGCCAATTGCGAAAACCTGCACGTCTCGGGCTATCCCTTGCGCGTCGACATCGTCTGCGACAGCATTTCCTGGCAGCGGCCGAACGCCGGGATCTCGTTTCTTGCCGGGCGCATCAGTTCCGGTTCACCGGTCTATGCGCCGCGCAACCTGACGAATGAAATCACCAGCCCCGCCTTCATCGGCATTCCCGGCCTGCTGCCGCTCGAGCTGCGCTGGGACAAGCTGACATCGAGCACACAGCTTATCCGCCCCGCACCGTCCCGTATTTCCACCACCGCAAAGGGCTTGCGTATTGGCGTACGCACGCAGGCCACCAGCGCGACGCCGCTCGCCGAAATCGCCGATCTGCAGTTCGAGGCAAATGGCTTCAGCGGCCCGATGCAAGCCGTCCTTGCTTTTAGCGGACTGAAGCTTTCCGAGGCGGCGGTCGGCGATATGCCGGTTCCGCCGCTTTCCGGCTCGGCGGATGTGCAGTTCTCCGACGCGGCCGCCCTGTACCAGCCGCGTCCGGGCGCCATCGAGGAGCGCCTGCGCGGCCAGTCCGGCGAGATCAGGAAGGCGACCCTCGCCCTGCCTTCGGGCGGAGCATTGACGCTCTCCGGCCCCTTCTCCGTCGATGAGGAGGGTGTAATTGACGGTTCTTTCCGCGTGAGCCTCACCAACCCTTCGGCCCTTGCCGAGGCCGCACGCACCATCTTCCCCGATCAGGAGCGCAACATCGCCACCGTGCTCTTCGCCCTCTCGGCCATGCCGAAGGACGAGAACGGCGCTCCGACCCTTACCGTCAATGTCAAGCGTGGCAAGGCGACCGCCGGCTTTATCCCGCTAGGAACTCTGCCCACCCTTTGAACGCACCGCGGCCTGGCGGCCGAAGTCGGGGGCATCGACTTCCTGCCCCGCCTCGATGATGCCCCGGCGGACAGCCCGTGTGCGCGTGAAGAGATCGAACAGCGCATCGCCGTCACCCCAGCGGATGGAGCGCTGCAATGAGGCCAGATCCTCGGAAAAGCGGCCGAGCATCTCGAGGATGGCATCCCTGTTGTTCAGGCAGACATCGCGCCACATCGTCGGATCGGACGAGGCAAGCCGGGTAAAGTCGCGGAAGCCGGAAGCGGAATATTTGATCACTTCCGATTTCGTCACCTGCTCCAGGTCGCTCGCCGTCCCTACGATGTTGTAGGCGATGATGTGCGGCAGGTGCGAGACGATGGCGAGCACCAGATCGTGATGTTGCGGATCCATCCGGTCGACGCGCGAGCCGCAGGCCTCCCAGAAGGCCGTGAGTTTCGCAAGCGCCTGCGCATCGGTGTCCGGCAGCGGCGTCAGGATGCACCAGCGGTTGGTGAAGAGCTCGGCGAAGCCGGCATCGGGGCCGGAATATTCCGTACCCGCCAGCGGGTGGCCGGGGATGAAATGCACGCTGTCCGGCAGTTTCGGCTGCATCTGCGCGATGACGGAGGCCTTGGTGGAGCCGACATCGGTGACGATGGCGCCCTCCTTCAGATTATCGGCAATCTGCTCCGCCACCAGGCCGGAAGAGCCGACAGGCACCGAGACGATGACGAGATCCGCATCCTGCACCGCTTGCCGGTTGTCCGCCGTATAGCTGTCGCCCAAGCCCAGCTCCTCGGCTCGTTTCAGCGTTTCCGCGCTGCGCGTGGCGATGGCGATGCTGCCCGCCAGCCCTTCACGCCTGATGACGCGCGCCAGCGACGAGCCGATGAGACCGATGCCGATCAGCGCTATTTTCTCGAAATGGATATCGGACATTTTGTTACTTCAGAAAATCGGAGAGAGCGGCAACGACGCCGCGATTGGCTTCTTCCGGGCCGATGGTGAGGCGCAGCGCGTTGGGGAACCCGTAAGCCCCGACGCGGCGCAGAATATAGCCCTTCGAAGTCAGATAAGCGTCCGCCTTTTCGGCCGATTTCTCGGGATTGTCGGGGAAATGCAAGAGCAGGAAATTGGTGACGGAAGGCGTGACCCTCAAGCCGAGCGCCGTCAGCTCCCCATCGAGCCAGCGCAGCCACTTCTCGTTGAAGGCGACCGACATCTCGACATGCGCCCGGTCGCGGATCGCGGCGGCGCCCGCGGCGATCGCCGCGCTGTTGAGATTGAACGGCCCCCGCACCCGGTCGACGGCGTCGATCACATGCGCCGGCGCGTACATCCAGCCGATGCGCAGGGCCGGAAGGCCATGAATCTTGGAGAAGGTGCGGGTCATCACCGCATTCTGATTGGACGAGACCAGTTCCACCCCGGCTTCGTAATCATTGCGGCGGACATATTCCGCATAGGCGGCATCGAGCACCAGCAACACGTCCTTCGGCAGGCCGGCATGCAACCGCCGCACGTCCTCGAACGGCAGATAGGTGCCGGTCGGATTGGCCGGGTTGGCGATGAAGACGATTTTCGTGCGAGGGCCGACCGCCGCCAGAATGGCGTCGACATCGACGCGCTCGTCCTTCTCCTTGACCGTTATGGGCACAGCACCCGCGGCAAGCGTCTGGATCTTGTAGACCAGGAAGCCGTGCTCGGTGATGATGGCTTCGTCGCCGGGCGCGAGATAGGTCTGCGCCAGAAGGCCGAGCAGCTCGTCCGATCCGTTGCCGCACATGATGTTGGCCGGGTTGAGCCCCTGCGTCTCGGCAATCGCCTCCTTCAATGCCTTTGCATGGCCATCGGGATAGAGCGAAAGCCGCTGCGCCGCCGCCTGATAGGCCTCGACCGCATGCGGGCTCGGGCCGAGCGGCGTCTCGTTGGCGGAGAGCTTGTAGACCTTCGCCACGCCCGGTGCGCTTTCCTTGCCGGGCACATAGGCTGCGATGTCGAGGACACCGGGTTTGGGCACAGGGCGGTCGGACGAGATCATCGGGTGGTCCTAACAGAGCAAGTCCAGGAAAAGTGCCAGGCGGTTTTCTATCCGGACTTGTGTGGAAACAAAATTCAGAGCCGCCTCCTTTATCCCATCAACTCCATTGACGCAAAGGGTTGGGGGGCTTAAAAGCACTCGTAGTTGTGGTGATTTGGCCGGCCGGCTTGCAGCCACGTAAAACAACTCGCTAAAAAGGCCGATGGATACAGGAATCCGTTGGGACCGGCCGCGATTGCGCTGCCGGTCTTTTTTGTTTGGAGCTCGTGCGATGCCGATTAAGATCCCCGATCAGCTTCCCGCCCGCGAGGTGCTCGTGCGCGAGGGCGTGTCCGTCATGGACGAACGGACGGCACTGCGCCAGGATATCCGTCCGTTGCAGATCGCGCTCCTCAACCTCATGCCGAACAAGATCCGCACGGAGACCCAGTTCGCCCGCCTGATCGGCGCCTCGCCGCTCCAGGTGGAGCTAACGCTGGTGCGCATCGGAAATCACAGGGCCAAGAATACGCCGGAAGAACACCTCATCGCCTTCTACCAAACCTGGGAGGAGATCGCGGCACGAAAGTTCGACGGCTTCATCGTCACCGGTGCGCCCGTGGAGCTTTTGTCTTTCGAGAACGTCACCTATTGGGACGAACTCTCCCGCATCTTCGACTGGACGACCACCAACGTCCATTCCTCCTTCTTCATCTGCTGGGGGGCGATGGCCGCGGCCTGGCACTTCCACCGCATCCCCAAGCACACGCTGGAGAAGAAGGCGTTCGGCGTCTTCCGGCATCGCAACAATGCCCCAGCCTCGCCCTATCTGGCCGGCTTTTCGGATGATTTCGCCATTCCCGTCTCACGCTGGACGGAGGTCCGCTCCGCCGACATTCCCTCCGGCTCGGGTTTGGAAGTGCTGATGGAATCGGAGGCGACCGGTCCCTGCCTGCTCACCGAGACGACCGGCAACCGGCTCTACATGTTCAACCACATCGAATATGACTCCACCTCGCTCAAGGAGGAGTATGACCGGGATGTGGCCGCCGGCGTGCCGATCGAGGTGCCTCACGAATATTACCCGGAGGACGACCCCGCCCGCCGCCCGCTCAACCGCTGGCGCTCGCACGCCCACCTGCTCTTCGGCAACTGGATCAACCGCGTCTACCAGACCACGCCCTACGCGCTGGAGGATATCGGCGAGGCGCCGCAACCCGCCATGCCTTAAACGGCCGGATTGTCCGGCAGGAAAGCCATGTGTCCGCTCAGGCGCTGAACTCCCGGTCCGGCCTCTTCCGGTGCATGGCCGATCCCTGCGGCGCCAGCACGGGAACGAAGACACGGCGCGAGGAGCGCTGCGCCACCGGCAGTCCCTGATAGAGCCGTTTGGTGGCCTCCACGATCAGCACGCCTCCGAAGATCGGCCACAGCCGGCGCCCGACCCTTTCCACAAGCGCGGCGGGGCGCTGCATCCAACGATGCGTGGCGGGCGGGAAATGCAGCGCCTCCACCACCGTTCCGGCGGTGAAATTGGCCTCGCGCAGCACCCGGACGAGCTGGCCGCGGCTATAGGGCCGGCCGCTGCCGAAGGGCGTGTGCTCGAACCGCGCCCACACGCCCCGGCGATTGGGAACGACGATCACCAGCCGGCCGTTGGGCGCCAGCACGCGCCACATCTCCTTCAGCGTCTCGCTCGGATTTTCCGCATGCTCCAGCGCATGGACGAGCAGGATGCGGTCGACGGAGGAATCGGGCAGCGGCAACTCCTCATCGAAGACGAGCGCCGTGGCGCAGGCCTCGAGGGATGGCCAGCTGATCGCCCCCTGTCCCGCCGGCATGAAGGCGAAGGTGCGCTCCGTATCGGCACGGAAACGGTCGAGATAAGGCAAAGTGTAGCCGATGCCGACCAGACGCTCTTCCGGCAGCTTGGCCCATAGCGGCGACAGCGCCATGACGATCGAGCGCTCGGCCAGATGCCCGAGGCTCGACGCATAGAAGGACCGGAATTCAATGATGTCGAGATGCATGCACCGCACCCTAAATCACGATCGCCCGCACCGGCGCCGGATCATTTCCAGCAGCCGAGGTTTCGACCCCGCAGATTGTGCGCGTCGATGTCCACCAGGAGGCGCGGATCGAGCCGCATCAGCTCCAGTGTGGTGCGCTGTTTGATGTCGATTTTCTGCCAGCCAGCGCATTCCTTCGGCAACTCCACCGTCTCGACGGAAAATTTCTCCGACCATGCCGTGGCGGTGCAGCCCGACAGGCCGATCAACAGAGGCAGGGATAAAACACCAACGAACTTGCACATTTGTCCTTGACCTGCCGACATTCCAGCCATTTCGTCCTCCGAGTTTCAGGCGCCCCCGCGAAACCCGATCGCGTTTCAAACGAGATCCATACATACACGGTGACGGTTTTCCCGTCGATTGCCTGGCTGCGAGAAGCCTCGCAAGTTTGGGATCGCAAGGCCTTCGAGTTAAGCTTTGCTTACCTTTTTGCCGCAGATTTTCGATAATTTTACGGACAATCTTTCAGTATTGCCGGCAGTAAGAAGCCGGAATATGTTTTAACAGCATTGATTCGCTTTTTAGCCGAACACTTTTTCTACTGGGGGAAACTCATGTTGAATAAACTGTCGGCCGAGTTTTTCGGCACTTTCTGGCTGGTCTTCGGCGGTTGCGGAAGCGCCATCCTCGCCGCGGCATTTCCCGATCTCGGCATCGGCTTCCTGGGTGTCGCCCTCGCTTTCGGCCTGACCGTCCTGACGATGGCCTTCGCCGTCGGTGGCATTTCCGGCGGTCATTTCAATCCCGCCGTCTCGCTCGGCCTCGCCGTCGCCGGCCGCTTCGACTGGAAGGATCTGATCCCCTACTGGATCGCCCAGGTCGTCGGCGCTATCGCAGCCGCCGCCGTGCTTTACCTCATCGCCTCCGGCAAGGCGGGCTATACGCCGGGCGGCTTCGCCTCCAACGGCTATGGCGAACTTTCGCCCGGCGGCTACAGCATGACCGCGGCCCTCGTTGCCGAGATCGTCCTGACCGCCTTCTTCCTCATCGTCATCCTGGGCTCCACCGCCTCGACGGCTCCGGCGGGCTTCGCGCCGATCGCCATCGGCCTCTGCCTGACGCTGATCCATCTCATTTCGATCCCGGTAACGAACACCTCGGTCAACCCGGCGCGTTCCACCGGCGCGGCTCTCTTCGCCGAAACCGCGGCATTGAGCCAGCTCTGGCTGTTCTGGGTGGCGCCGCTGATCGGCGCGGCCCTCGGCGCCATCATCTGGAAGGCGCTGATCGGCAAGGATTGAACCGGACGCCGATAGATGAAACAAAAGACCGGCTCGCAGCCGGTCTTTTTTTTATCCCGTCACAGCACCGCTTCCCGTCTGGACACAAGGCGGTTGCGCCAAATATACCCGTCACATGCATCGAGATAGAGAATGCAACGATGATTTCTCCCGAGGCGGATGCATCCGCCGACCGCTATGCCGCCTTCCGCCACTCCTCCTTCGCGAAATACTGGCTGTCCCGCTTCGCCAGCGCTTTCGCCATACAGATCGTCAGCGTCGCGGTCGGCTGGCAGATCTACGACCTCACCCGTGATCCCTTCGATCTCGGCCTCGTCGGCCTCGTCCAGTTCCTGCCGGCCCTTCTCCTGGTACTGGTGACGGGCGCAGCCTCCGACCGCTTCGGCAGGCGGCTGATCATGGGCACCACGCTTGCCGTTGAAGCCGTCGCCGCCGCCATCCTCCTTTTTCTCACGATAGCGGGCCTCTTCGAGCCGCTGACGGTGTTCGCGACGCTCGTCGCCTTCGGCATAGCGCGCGCCTTTCTCGGGCCTGCTGCCGCCTCGCTGGTCGTCAACCTGGTGCCCACCGAGATCTTCGCCAACGCCGTTTCCTGGAACTCTTCCGCCTGGCAGATCGCCACCATCATCGGGCCGGTAGCGGGCGGGCTGCTCTACGGCATATCGCCTGTCGTCGCTTATGCGGTCGCCACAGTGCTGCTGGCGACAAGCGCGATCCTGATCTTCTCCATCCCGAAGCCGGCTCAGCACACATCCTCTGAAAAACCCTCGCTTGAGACCATGCTCGCCGGCTTCCGCTATATCTGGAAGGAAAAGGTGGTGCTGGGCGCGATCTCGCTCGACCTGTTCGCCGTGCTTCTGGGCGGCGCCGTCGCGCTGCTCCCCGTCTATGCCCGCGACATCCTCGAACTCGGGCCCTGGGGGCTCGGCATGCTGCGCGGCGCCCCCGGCATCGGCGCGGTTCTCACCGCCCTGTGGCTCACGGGGCATCCGGTGCGGGACCACGCCGGCATCATCATGTTCGTATGCGTCGGCCTTTTCGGTCTTTTCACCGTCCTCTTCGGTGTATCGACGGTCGCCTGGCTGTCGATCGCCGCTCTTGCCCTCCTGGGCGCGGCCGACATGGTCAGCGTCTATATCCGCGAGACGCTGATGCAGCTCTGGACACCCGACCATGTCCGTGGCCGGGTCAACGCCGTCAACATGGTCTTCGTCGGCGCCTCGAACGAGCTGGGCGAATTCCGCGCCGGCTTCATGGCGGCGCTGATCGGCACGGTTCCCGCCGTCGTGTTCGGCGGGGTGGGGTCGATTGCCGTAGCCTTTCTCTGGGCCTACTGGTTCCCGCAATTGCGCAAGGCGCGCCATCTCCAGGGAAGGGTTTAGGTCAGACGCAATTCACGACGGCACGATCCACCGCGCCGAAAATGCGTGTGAGGAAGGCCACAAGCCAGGCTTTCAGGGCGGCGTCATGGATCATCCGCCCCTCCAGGTGCAGGCGCCCCTGCTGGGCGCCGCTGAGCTCGAAACGGTGCGCCCCGCGCACCACCCAGCGATGCATCATCGCCTGGGTCAGCTCGGCGTGGAACTGCAGCCCCCAGGCACGGGAGCCGTAGCGGAATGCCTGGTTGGGATAGACGTCGCCGGTGGCGAGCAGGGTCGCGCTGCGCGGCAGTTCGAAACCCTCGCGATGGAAGTGATAGACCATCCGCGGCCACTCCATCAGCGCCCTGCCCGCCTCGGTGGCATGCAGCGGATACCAGCCGATCTCGACATGGCCCTGCGGGTGCGGCGCAACGCTGGCGCCCAGATGATTGGCAAGCATCTGGGCCCCGAGGCAGATGCCGAGGAAAGGCTTCTCCTCGCGCAAGGGAACGGCCAGCCACTCGGTCTCATGCCTGATGAATTCGTCCGGATCGTTGGCGCTCATCGGCCCGCCGAATATGATCGCGCCCGCATGCTCCTCCAGCGTCTCCGGCAACCGGTCGCCCAGCGGCGGACGACGGATATCGAGGCGGAAGCCTGCCGCCTGGAGCAGATGGCCGACCCGGCCCGGGCTTGAATGCTCCTGGTGGAGGACGATGAGGATTTTCGGCGATGTCCGTGACGGCTCGTGATCGAGGAGCTTTGCCGCAAGGCCGCTGGATGATCTCGGTTCACGGAACATCGCAAACCCTCATTTTGCCTTGGTCCTGGCCTTGGCGATCCGTGCCGCGACGGTATGCTTCAATGTCAGACGGTCGCGCGAGGAAACGCCGATCAGCTCGGCCACGCGCCACATCACATTGTCCTCGATCTCGTCGACATCGCCGTCGGCATAGGCGATTTCCCACATCAATTCGATGAAGTGGATGCGTTCCTGCTCGTTGAGATGCCGCTTGATGACGCTGGTGAAGCTGTAGAGATCGATCGCTTCCTGATCGGCGGTTTCCGCCGCCTTGAGAAGGGCGTTCAGTTCGTCGCCCTTGAGCTGGTAGGCCTCCGAAAGCGTTTCCGCGATGCGCTTGCGTTCCTTCTCATGACGATCGCCATCCGCATCGATGACGTGGAACATCAGCGCCGCCACCGCCAGCCTGGGGTCGTCCTTGCCGAAGGCCCTGCCGTTCCTGTCCTCCCCGAAAGGCAGTCCCTTCAAAAAAGTCACAAGACGATCGAACATCGATACCCCGCGCCGTGTTTTCGCTCAGCCCAGATAACATAAGACCAATTAAGGGAGAAATAACCCGCAACCGCGAGAACGCCAACCCGGCAATCACCGAGCGCTGCGGCTGCAGGTCTCGCTGTGGGTCGACCGTGACTGGAATGCAACGCCCGGAGGCAGGACCGTCCCGGCAAAATCAGAACAGGCGATAGCGCGCCTGCCTGTTATCCACCTTGTCCTCCGGCGCCACGCCGGGGTCGTCCACAACGAGCATCTTGATATCCTCGTCATCGGCCTGCGATGCCGTCTCATGGGCCTTCGCGGGTTTCAGCTTCGGCTTTTCGGCAACCGGCGCCACGGCTCCGTCACCCCTCGATGGCTGCTGAGACTCGGCGGCTTTTTCGGGCTTCTGCTCGATCACCACCGGCACGTCAGGCGTTTCCGGCTCCGGCCCGCGCACCTCTTGCCCGATGTCGATCACGGGTGCCAGCTGCTCGACCGGCACCTTCCATTCGAAGGCGTTAAGCCTGCCCGTCACCGGCGAGACCGGCGCCCATTGGTCGGAGACATAGCCGTCCGCCGTCCAGGCGGGGTCGCGCGGCGCCTTCACCGCGCGCGACAGCCACTGCCGCACCCGGCCCTGATCGCCCGTCTGCGCTTCCTCGATATCGGCGAGCAGCAGATAGGCGCTCTCACGCGGCGCCATGCGCAGCACCGCCTCGGCATTTTCGCGCGCCAGCGCATATTCGCCGGCGTCGAGCGCGGCATGCGCCAGCGCGAGGCTGGACTCGGGATTATTGGGCCGCAGCGCAAAGAGATGGCGCGCCCGCTTCAGCCGGTCATGCGTGGAATCCCCGGGGCGCGCGTGCACATAGGCATGCGCGATGTCGGGATGCGGGCTGCTCTTCCACGCCGCTTCCAGGATTTTCGAGCCCTTGCGCAGATCGCCCTGCCGGAACAGCGCGCGGGCGGCGATGACGGCGGCGGGGACGAGATCCGGCGCGAGCTTGTGGGCTTCGAGCGCGATCGTCCTGGCGCCTGCCGGATCGGAATCGAATGTGGAGATCGCCTTGGCGGTGAGAAGGGCGGCGCGCTCCTTCTTCACCGTTTCCTTGTCGGTTTGCTGGCCCGCCTTGCGCGCGTCGAGAAGCTTGAGCGCCTCGTCCCAGTCGCCTTCGGCGCTGAGCCGCCCCAGAACGGCGCTGGAGGCCCATTCCACATGCGGCGCCAGTTTCGATGCTTCATCGGCATAATGCTGCGCGGCATCACGGGCCCCGGCGCGCTGGGCTTCGAGATAAAGTCCACGCAGGCCCAGGAGCCGGGTTTCCGGATCGTCCAGCATCGCCTCGAACGTGGTCCGCGCATCATTCGTGCGGCCTTCGAGCATGGCCGTCTGCGCCTCGAGAAGCTTGATCAGAGGCTCCTGGTCGACATTGAGGAGCTTGCCCGCCTGCTTGGTCATGCGCCGCGCGGCCTCGGCGTCTCCCGCGCCGGCCGCGATGAGGCCTGTCGAAAGCGACTGGTAGCCCCGGTCGCGCTTGCGCGCGCGGAAGTGCCTCTGCAGGGCATAAGGCGAACGGACGATGCTCTTGATCAGCCACCAGGCGAGCATCACCGCGGCCACGACCGCCACGATCGCCGTGGCCGCGACCATCAGCGTGACCTCGTAGCGCATGCCGGCGAAGGTAACGACGAGATCGCCCGGCCTGTCTGCCAGCCAGGCAAAGCCGCCGCCGAGCACCAGGACCAGAAGAACGAAGAACAGGATACGCAGCATCAATTCGTTCCCTTAATTGGCTGTCGGCGTGGCCGGCGCTGACGGCTTGAGGGCGGCAGCGAGGGTTTGCGATACCAGGGCGTCCGTGTCACGGCGGGCCTTCATTTCATCGGCGAATTGCGTCGAGACGGCCTTTGCGTTCTCCGGCAGCGTCTCCCATTCCGCGATGGCGCGGTCGAGATCGCCGGCCCGCAATGCCGTTTCGATGCGCGCCGTGATCGCGCCCACGCTGTCGCCGCTGACCTCTCCGACCGGCCGGACCTTCACGAGGCTTTTGGCGCTGGCCATCAACTGGTCCACAAAACCGGCATTCGGGTCGACATTGCGTTCGGTCGCGACGATCCTGTTCGCCACCTCGTCGAACCGGGCACTGAGATCGATGATGGTGGGAACGCCCGTGCCGGCGAATTTCCGCAATGCCTCGATATCCGGCGATTGCGGCGCGACCGACGCATAGGCGTCGAGCTCGGCGGTGAAGGAGCCGCCGCGGTCGACCGCGGATTTCAGCGCCGTTGCCGCGATCGCGGCGGCAACCGCCGGCTGACGCGACTGGTCCGCGACCTGGGTCTCCAGTGCCGCAAGCTGCGACCGGATATCGGCGAGGCTGCCGGAATCCTGCGATGCGGCGGAGGCTGCCTGCGTGGCCTGGGTTTCAACCGATGCGACCTTTTCCTCGAGCGCGGCGATGCGGTTCGTCAGCTCCTGCGCCGGCGCGCCATTGCCGCCAGCCGGCTGCGCCTCGATGGTCTGCCTGAGTGTAGCGATATCCGATGCCGTCCCCTGCGCCTGCTGCAGCGCCTGGCGGGCGGTTTCCTGCGCCTCGGTCAGCTGCGTCCGGCTCTGCTCGTCGAGCCCCGCGGCGGAGGGTGCCGAGCGCAGCTCGGCGATGTCCTGTTCGATACGGGCCAGCCGGTCGGCTGCGGCCCCGCCGCCCGGCGAGGGAATGACATTGCCCCATTGCAGCGCCGCCGCACCGGCCAGCGCGATGATGCCGCCCGCAATGCCGGCGGCAAGATGGGAAAGGCCTCCCCCGCCGTTTGCGGCGGGCTTTGCCGGCGCCCTGGCGGCAGCCGGGCGGCTCGATGCCGTTGGGGCCGAAGCCGCCGCCGAGGGCTGTGGCTTCGGCTTATCGGCGAAGATCTCTTCCGTTTTCATGCCGGCGGTATCCGGTTTTGCCGCACCGGGTTTCGCGGCGGCCGCTTTCGGCTTCTGGCTGAAATCGCCGACCGGTTCGGCCGGAGGCACCTCTTTTGCATCAGGACCGGCCTTTCCATTCGCCGCCGGTTCCGACACGCGCTTCACCTGGGATGGATCGAGATCGATCGTGACCGGCTTGCGGACCGGTTTCGAGTGACGCGATGTTCCGGATTTCGCCATGGTGCCTCTCGACTTGGAAATGAAACGTTCATCAGGAACTTAACAGATAAAATCGGCAGATGAAGGATTGGTTGCGCTGCAAAAAGGGTCAAAGTGCCGCGAGCAGGTCGAAAAGCGCTTGCTCCTCGGGCCTTTGGCTGGTGAGGGCACGGGCCTTCCACCGCTCCGGAAGGCTTTCGAAAATACGGGACGACAGGCATAAAAACCGGGTTTTTTCGAAAAAACCTGAAATTTCCGGCCGCTCCGCCAGCCCGATCAATGCTCTGGCCGCGAAGACCGAATAGATCAGCGCGATCTCGATCGGCCCTTCCGCCAGCCGCTCGCGCACATCTGCGTAATCGATGGCAGCCGTGTCGTAGGTCTCCCGGACGGTAAGGGCCAGTCCTGCGGCCCGCGCCCTCGCCTCGAAATCCGGCCGACGCACCTTTCCCGCGAGATAAAGCACATGCGCGCCGGGCTGCAATGCGCGTGAAAGCTCGGCCGCAAGCGCCTCCCCATCACCTTCTGCCGCCGTCACATCGGCGAATCCGGCAGCCCTTGCCGCCGCCGCCGTCTTCTCGCCGACCGCAAAGGCAGGGAGATGCACCAGCCTTGCCACCAGCGCCGAATCGGCATGGCGCACCGCATTGACGCTGGTGACCGCCACGGCGTCATATTGTCCCGTCGGCGTTTCAGCCGCGACCGGGACCGTTTCGCTCAACGGCAGCACAATGGGCGTAAAGCCCAGTTCTTTCAGCCGCCCTGCCGTATGCGATGCACCCGGTTCGGGTCGCGTCACCAATACGCGTCCGGCCCCGGCCATCGTTCAGCTCCAGCTGCTGAAGAAATGCGGCCCGGCCTTGGCGAGCACCCGTTCCGCCGCATCCCGGCCGATCGCTGCCGCATCGGCGACGGAGCCTTCGCCCTGGATCTCATGCGCCTCGCGGCCGTCCGGTGTCAGGATCATGCCGGAAAAGCTGACCCGATCGCCCGAGACCTTCGCCAGCCCGGCGATCGGCGTGCGGCAGGAGCCGTCGAGCCGGGCGAGGAAGGCCCGCTCACAGCTGAGGGCGACATGGGTGTCGCGATGGTCGAGAGGCGCGAGCAGCGGATCGATCCGGTCGTCCCCGATCCGGCTCTCGATGGCGATCGCGCCCTGTCCCGGCGCGGGCGGAAACAGCGTGGGATCGAGCAGTTCGGTGATGACATGCTCCATGCCGAGGCGGTTCAGGCCTGCACAGGCGAGGAATGTCCCCTCGACCTGCCCCTCATTGAGCTTGCGCAGCCGCGTTTCCACATTGCCGCGGAAATTCACCACATTGATGTCGGGCCGCATGCGGCGGATCAGCGCCTGCCGGCGCAGCGACGAGGAACCCACCGTCGCGCCTTCGGGTAGGTCGTCGAGGCGCCCGACGGTCCGGCCGATGAAGGCGTCGCGCGGGTCTTCCCGTTCAAGAAATGCCGAGAGATGCAGCCCCTCGGGTAGGATCGTCGGCATATCCTTGCTCGAATGCACGGCGAGATCGATCCGGCCGGCGCGCAGCGCTTCCTCGATCTCCAGCGTGAACAGCCCCTTGCCGCCCACTTCCGAAAGCGGGCGGTCCTGGATCCGGTCGCCCGCCGTCGACATCACCACGATCTCGACAGCGTCGTCGGCAAGCCCGTGCGCCTCCATCAGCCGGCGTTTGGTTTCCCGCGCCTGCGCCAGCGCCAGCGGGCTGCCCCGCGTGCCGATCTTCAAGGATGCTGTTTGCATATGCCGTCGTCCATGATACCGGGTTTGCGACGCACAGTCCCGAAAATGATTAAATTTTTCGACATGGCCGTGCGCGAAAACAAATGCTCTAACGATCTTTGCCCCCAGGGGCAATGAAGGCAGGGTCTAAAGCCAAATGCGTGTGCTGGGAATAGAGACAAGTTGCGACGAAACAGCCGCCGCCGTCGTCGAGCGCGACGAGGCAGGCCGTGGCCGCATCCTGTCGAATGTCGTGCTGAGCCAGATCGCCGAGCACGAGCCCTATGGCGGCGTCGTGCCCGAGATCGCCGCGCGCGCCCATGTCGAGGCGCTGGACCGGCTGGTCGCCCGCGCCCTTGAGGAAGCCGGTACGCCGCTCGAAGATATCGATGCCGTCGCCGCCACAGCCGGGCCGGGTCTCATCGGCGGGCTGATCGTCGGGCTGATGACGGCGAAGGCGCTGGCGCTGGCGGCAGGCAAGCCCTTCCATGCCGTCAATCATCTCGAAGGCCATGCGCTGACGGCGCGGCTGACGGACAATCTTGCCTTTCCCTATCTCCTGTTGCTCGTCTCCGGCGGCCACACGCAGATGATATTGGTACGCGGCCTCGGACAATATGAGCGCCTGGGCACCACCATAGACGATGCGCTGGGCGAGGCCTTCGACAAGACGGCCAAGCTCCTCGGCCTGCCTTATCCCGGTGGCCCCGCCGTCGAGAATGCCGCCCTTTCCGGCGATCCCGCCCGCTTTGCCCTGCCGCGCCCGCTGAAAGGCGAGGCAAGGCTCGATTTCTCATTCTCCGGCCTCAAGACCGCCGTGCGCCAGGCAGCCGCCGAGCTCGTGCCGCTCGGCGATCAGGACGTTGCGGATATCTGCGCGTCCTTTCAGGCGGCCGTGGCCGATACGCTGGCCGACCGGGTGTCGCGCTCGCTCCTCCGCTTTCGCGAGCAGTTCCCAGGGATTACCGAGCCGACATTGGTGGTGGCCGGTGGCGTCGCCGCCAACAAGGCGCTGCGCGCGGTGCTCGAAACGCTCTGCGCGCAACACGGCTTCCGCTTTCTCGCTCCGCCCCATATCCTCTGCACCGATAATGCCGCGATGATCGCTTGGGCGGGCGCCGAACACGCGGCATATGGCGAGGGTGATACCCTCGATGTCGCGCCACGCTCGCGCTGGCCGCTCGATCAGGCGGCCGCCCCTCTGATCGGCGCCGGCCGCCGGGGAGCCAAGGCATGAAGGACGAAAGGGTGAAGGTCGCCGTCCTCGGCGGCGGCGCCTGGGGAACGGCGCTCGCGACCATTGCCGCGCGCAGCGGACACGATGTCGCGCTTTATGCCCGCGATGAAGCGACCGTCGAGGACATCAACCGCAACAGACGCAACGAGCGCTATCTCCCCAGTATCGCGCTTGCCGACGGCATCAAGGCGAGCACCGATGCCGCCAAGGTTCTGGCGGATGCAGCGCTCGTCCTTGCCGTCTTCCCGGCGCAGGCGATGCGGGATGGCCTCGGCGGGATCGCATCGCATGTCCCGCCGGCCGCAGCGATCGTTCTCTGCGCCAAGGGGATCGAGCGCTCGACGGGACGGCTGATCTCCGAGGTGGTTTCCGAGATCCTGCCCGGCCATACGATCTCCGCCCTGTCCGGACCCAGCTTCGCCACCGACGTGGCGCGCGGCCTGCCGACCGCCGTGACCATCGCCTCCAGCGAAAGCGAGACGGCTGACCGCCTGGCGCTGCTCCTTTCCGGCCCGGCCTTCCGCTGCTATTCGACCGATGATCTGATCGGGGTGGAGATCGGCGGCGCGCTGAAGAACGTGCTGGCGCTGGCGGCGGGCGCTGCCACCGGACGCGGCCTCGGCGCCAGCGCGCAGGCGGCCCTCGTCACCCGCGGCTTTGCCGAATTGCGCCGCATCGCCCAGGCGCTCGGCGCACGGCCGGAGACAGTGATGGGCCTGTCGGGGCTCGGTGACCTGATGCTCACCTGCTCCTCGCCGCAGTCGCGCAACTATTCCTATGGCATGGCGCTGGGAGCCGGCAGGCCGCTGGAGGGCCTGCCTTTGGCCGAAGGCGTGGCCACCGCCCCCATTGCCGCGGAAATCTGTGCCAAACGCGGCGTAGACGCGCCGATCATCAGTGCCGTCACGGCCCTGCTGGCACGCCGTCTCACCGTTGACGAGGCGGTGACCGCCCTGCTCAACCGCCCGCTCAAGACCGAAGATTAAACCGAACCGAGGAAGCCCGATGCTTTTCGCCATCCTTTGCAACGACAAGCCCGACCATCTGCAATTGCGCCTCGATACCCGCCCGGCGCATCTCGACTATCTGAAAAACCTAGGCGAGAGGCTGAAATTCGCCGGCCCCTTCCTCGGCGACGACGGCAAGCCGAACGGCAGCCTGGTGGTGGTCGAGGCTGACCATATGGACGCCGCAAGGGCGATCGCGGCAAAGGACCCTTACGCCAAGGCCGGCCTTTTCGCCTCCGTCGAGATCCGCCCGTGGAACTGGGCGATCAACAATCCCGCCAATAGCTGAACGGGAGAGGCGACATCATGGCTTACTGGCTTTTCAAATCCGAGCCGCACAAATGGTCATGGGAGATGCAGAAGAAGGCGGGCAGTCAGGGCACGCAATGGGATGGCGTGCGCAACTACCAGGCGCGCAACAACATGCGCGCCATGCAGCTCGGCGACAAGGGTTTCTTCTACCATTCCAATGACGGGCTGGAGATCGTCGGCATCGTCGAGGTCTGCAAGCTTGCCCATCACGACACCACCACGGACGACCCGCGCTGGGAATGCGTCGATATCCGTGCCGTCCGCGACATGCCGAAGCCGGTGACGCTGAAGGCCGTCAAGGAGAACCCGGCGCTTGCCAAGATGTCGCTCGTCACCTCCATGCGGCTTTCCGTCCAGCCGGTGACCGAGGAGGAATGGCAGGAGGTCTGCCGCATGGGCGGACTCGATCCCGCGCCGCAATGATCACCGGTCAGGCGGCATGAGCCCCGGCACACCTCTTGATCCATCAGGCGATCGGGCCCGCACCTTCATCCTTGCCAACACCGGCCTACAGGCGCCGCCGCATGTGCCGGAGATCAGGTTGCACCTTGCCGACGAGGCGCATGATCTCTGGCACAGGACGGAGGAGGAGCTTGCCACCATTGGCCTGCCCCCGCCCTTCTGGGCTTTCGCATGGGCGGGCGGTCAGGGCGTTGCGCGCTATGTCCTGGACAATCCCGATACCGTCCGCGGCAAGACCGTGCTCGATTTCGCCTCCGGTTCCGGCCTGGTCGCCATAGCGGCGGCCAGGGCCGGGGCGGCACGCGTCACCGCCAGCGACATCGACCCTTTCACCGAAGCTGCAATCGCACTCAACGCGGCGGCAAATGATGTCGTCCTCACCTCCCGCATCGAGGACCTGATCGGCAGGGATGAGGGCTGGGACGTGCTCCTGGCCGGCGATGTCTTTTACGAACGTCCTCTGGCGGAGCGGCTGATCCCGTGGTTCTCCGCCCTCCGCCAACGCGGCGCAACGGTCATCGTCGGAGATCCCGGCCGCGCCTATCTGCCGAAGGAGCGGCTTGAAGCCCTTGCGGTCTACACCGTGCCGGTGACACGTATCCTGGAGGATGCCGAGGTCAAGCGCACCACCGTCTGGTCCTTCGCTTAGGCGAAGCGCTTCGCGCCCGCCACGCAGAGCACCACGGCGGCGGCGGTGGCCACCATGCCCCAGCCCACCGTCTCATGGGCGACCATTGCCGCAAGCGCCAGGCCGAAAAAGGGCTGCAGGAGCTGCAGCTGGCCGACGGCTGCGGTACCCCCCTGCGCCAGGCCGCGATACCAGAAGACGAAGCCGATCAGCATGCTGAAGAGCGAGACATAGGCAAGGCCCGCCAGCGCGCGCCAGCCGATGCCCTCCCATGAGGCCGGCTGCGTGGCAAGCGCCAGCGGCAGCATCAGCGGCAGCGACAGGACGAGGGCCCAGCAGATCACCTGCCAGCCGCCGAGCTTGCGCGACAGGCGGGCGCCTTCCGCATAGCCGAGCCCGCAGACGAGGATTGCCGCGAGCATGAGACCATCGCCGAAAGCGGAGGAAGAGCTCCCCTGTCCCAGGGCATAGCCGGCGACAATTGCGCTTCCGCTGATGGAAAACAGCCAGAACAGTCCCCGCGGACGCTCGCCGCCGCGCAGGACGGCGAAGATCGCGGTCGCCAGCGGCAACAGTCCGACGAAGACGATGGCATGGGCCGACGTCATCCCACGCAGGGCGAGCGCGGTCAGCAGCGGGAAACCCACCACCACGCCAAGCGCCACGACGAACAGCGGAAGAACATCACCCCTCTCGGGCAAACGCTGTCTGAACAGGATGAGCAGCAGGGCACCCAGCACACCGGCGATAGCCGCCCGCGCCACTGTCAGGAACATCGGATCGATGTCGAGGATGGCAATTCGCGTCGCCGGCAGCGAGCCACTGAAGATCAGTACACCCAAAAACCCGTTGATCCATCCTGCCGTTCTGTCCATTGCGTCTATCCAGCCCATTGCAAAATCATGTAGTTGTTTCAGGGGACAATGATTGGCCTTGCATCGGGACGGCAGAGACAGTAGCAGTACAATTCGACCGGACTGTACCGGTACAAAAGGAAGTACAGATGTTGCATAAACCCGCCGCCAGCGAAAATGCAGCACGCGGCTCGGCATTCGACGGCGCCGCCGAGGGTCAATCGACCCTCGTCGAGAAAGTGATGGGAATCATCCGCGGACGCATCGCCGCCCTCAGCCTCTCACCCGGCGCAAGGCTGCCCTCGATCCGCCGCCTCGCCGAAACCATGGGCGTGTCGAAATCGACCGTCGTCGAAGCCTATGACCGGCTCGTCGCCGAAGGCGTCATCCAGTCGCGCCGCGGCGCCGGCTTCTATGTCGCCGGCCGCGTGCAACCCTTTTCGCTGGCCGCCGCCGGCCCCCGCCTCGACCGCGAGATCAATCCCTTGTGGATCATGCGCCAGTCGCTCGAGGCCGACAGCACGGCGCTCAAGCCCGGCTGCGGCTGGCTGCCGGAAGACTGGCTGCCGCAGGAAGGCATCCGCCGCGCGCTCAGGGCGCTCGCCCGCGACGAAACCGCCGCCTTCACCGAATATGGCGATCCCCTGGGATATGCGCCGCTCCGGCTGCATCTCTCGCGCCGTCTCGCCGAGCAGGGCGTCGAAGCGCCACCAGCCCAGGTGCTGCTGGTCGATTCCGGCACGCAGGCGCTCGATCTCCTCTGCCGCTTCTTCGTCCAGCCCGGCGATGCCGTTCTGATCGACGATCCCTGCTACTTCAATTTCCAGGCGGCGCTGCGCACCCACCGCGTCCGGCTCGTGGGTATCCCCTATACGCCGAGCGGCCCGGATCTCGATGCTTTTGCCCGCGCTGCGGAGGAGCACCGGCCGAAGCTCTATATCGGCAATGCCGGGCTGCATAATCCGACCGGCGGCATGATGAGCCCCGCAACAGCGCACCGGCTGCTGAAAATCGCTGAGCAGCACGATATCCTCGTCATCGAGGACAATATATTCGCCGATTTCCATCCCGCACCCTCGCCATTGCTCGCCGAACTCGACGGGCTGGAAAGGATCGTCCATATCGGCAGCTTCTCCAAGACGCTGACCGCCGCCGCCCGCGTCGGCTATATCGCCGCCCGCGGCGACTGGATCGAGGGACTGACCGACCTAAAGCTCGCCACCAGCTTCGGCTCCAGCCAGCTTTCGGCCCAGCTCGTCCACACGCTTCTGACCGACGGCACCTATCGCCGCCATATCGAGACCTTGCGCGTCAAGCTGGCCGCCGCCATGACGCTGACCGCCGGCCGGCTGAAGGCCGCGGGGCTGGAACTCTGGACCGAGCCGCAGGGCGGCATGTTTCTCTGGGCGAGGCTTCCGGAAGGCATGGATTCGGCGCTGATCAGCCGCCACGCGCTGGAACGTGGCGTGGTCTTCGCGCCGGGCAATGTGTTCAGCCTGTCGCAGGGCGCGGCGCACTATCTGCGCTTCAACGTGGCCCAATCCGCCCAGCCGCGCATCTTCGAGGTGCTGCACGACGCCATGCGCGCCGCCCTGTAAACAAAAGAGAGGGACCTCACCGCCGGACGCGGATAATGGTTTGCGTACCGAGATATGGCAGCAGGCGCGCCATGTCGGCCCGCTTCAACGCGATGCAGCCCTCCGTCGGCTCGTAGCCCCGCCGCGCCAGATGGAAGAAGATGGCACTGCCGCATCCGCGCCGGCGCGGGCGGATGTTCCAGTCCATCACGATGCAGATGTCGTAGAGCCCGTCCTGCCGCCAGAGCTTTTCATGGCTCGCCCGGTAAGGCGCGCGTACCGGCCTGTTGTAATTGCGGTCGTCGGGCGCGTCGCACCAGCCGTCATGGCGGCGGATGGCCCGGAACGGCAGCGGTGAGAAAGCCCTGATATCCCGGTCCCGTCTGCGCCATCCATGGATGAGGCGCATGGCCCCGAGCGGCGTCGCACGGTCGCCTTCCCGTTTGAAAGCGCTGATTCCCCCCTTGCCGAGCGCGCAGCGCAACACCAGATTACGTGTGATAAGAAGCCCCTGTGCGGGATTTCCCGGACGGGCCCGCACGTCGATCAGGCGCAAGGTCTTGCCGTCAGCCATTTTGTTCATTGATCCCGCCCCACGGATAACAGCTTCCAGATAGGTCCGATAGCTGGCTTTCTTGTTTGAACGCTTCAACTCATAATGCCATAAAACGTCAATGCCGACGCAACCGACACATGAGGATACCGCATGACTGGCCGTACAATTCTGATCGTGGACGATGACGAAGACCTTCGCTCGATTCTCGTGGAGCAGCTGGAGCTCTGCGAAGAATTCCATATCCTCCAGGAAGATACCGCCACGAAGGGCATCCAGACGGCCCGCAACGGGATGGTCGACCTCCTGATCATGGATGTGGGCCTGCCTGATATGGACGGGCGCGAGGCGGTCAAGCTCCTGCGCAAGGGCGGCTTCAAGGGCCCGGTCATCATGCTGACCGGGCACGACACCGATTCCGACACCATCCTCGGGCTCGAATCGGGCGCTAACGACTATGTCACCAAGCCGTTCCGCTTCGCGGTCCTGCTCGCGCGCATCCGCGCCCAATTGCGCCAGCACGAGCAGAGCGAGGACGCGACCTTCACCGTCGGGCCCTATACGTTCAAGCCGGGACAGAAGCTCCTGATTGACGAGAAGGGCGGCAAGATCCGCCTGACCGAAAAGGAAGCCGCGATCATCAAATATCTCTACCGCGCCGGCGACAAGGTCATCGGCCGCGACGTGCTTCTGGAAGAGGTATGGGGCTATAATTCGGGCGTGACGACCCACACGCTCGAGACGCATGTCTACCGTTTGCGGCAGAAAATCGAGAAAGATCCGTCCAATGCCGCGATTCTCGTGACAGAAAGCGGGGGATACAAGCTCGTTCCCTGATGGCTCCGCTGATGAGAGCGGTGTATTGACCATAATATGGCGCTCGATGACGATATCCGAATCCTTGGCACCGTAGGCTTGTTTGAATCATTCACGGCCGAACAATTGCGGTTGCTTGCATTCGGCGCCGAGCGGCTGGTGCTGCGCGCCGGCCGTGAACTCTTCCGCGAGGGACAGAGCGCCGATTGCGCCTATGTGGTGGTATCGGGCAATATCAGCCTTTTCCGGGACGGGCCGAACGGGCGGGTGACGATCAGATCCGTCGGTCCCGGCGCGATCCTTGGCGAGATGGCGCTGATCGCCCAGACCACACGGCTGACCAGCGCCTTCGCCGATGGCGAGACGGAAGTCATCCGTCTCAGCCGCGCCATTTTCCACCGCATCCTGGAAGAATATCCCGATGTGGCGGCGGCGCTCCACGCCCATATCAGCCGCAATCTGACCGATCTCATCCGGCAGATCGAAAAGCTCTCGCCCCTCTTCGAGGATTGATCCTCGACGGCCACTCAATCCAGATTGAAATGCGCGATCACCGGCACATGGTCCGAGGGACGATCCCAGCCCCGCGCCTCGCGCAGGATCGCGACGGACGAGAGATCGCCCTCGAGATCGGGTGACCCCCAGATATGGTCGAGACGGCGCCCGCGATCCGACGCCTCCCAGTCGCGCGCGCGGTAGCTCCACCAGGTGAAGATCTTTTCCTCCGGCGGAATGTGATGGCGGATCAGATCGCTCCAGCCGCCCATCCGACGCACCACCTCCAGCCCCTCCGTCTCGATGGGCGTATGGCTGACCACAGTGAGGAGCTGCTTGTGCGACCAGACGTCGGTTTCAAGCGGCGCGATGTTCAGATCGCCGACGAGCACCGAAGAACAGCCGTCCCCCATATCGGCGATGATGGCCTTCATCTCTTCGAGAAAACCGAGCTTGTGCTTGAATTTCGGATTGATCTCCGGGTCCGGCTCGTCGCCGCCCGCCGGCACATAGAAATTATGGATACGCAGGCGCTTGCCACCCGCCGTGACGACGGCGCTCAGATGACGGCAGTCGCCGATGCCGCAAAAACCGATGCGGTCGACCTCGCTCAGGGGGCGGCGCGAAAGGGTGGCCACGCCGTGATAGCCCTTCTGGCCGCTGATGGCGATGTGCTCATAGCCGAGCGTCCGGAGCGCCTCGTGCGGAAAGAGATCGTCCGGACACTTCGTCTCCTGCAGGCAGAGCACATCCGGCTGGTAGTCCCGCAGGAACTGCTCGACCAGGGGCAGGCGCAGGCGCACGGAATTGATGTTCCAGGTGGCGATGGAAAAAGGCATGAAGAACTCGCGCGTGTGATCGGGTCGCGCGCGACACTAGAGCAACGGATGTTCAAAGGAAACCGCGACAGAGCGCCATCCACCGCCAAGGCTGTATGGCGCCGTCGCTTCAGGACGCGGGTCGCCGCACCCGCGTCAATTTCCCTTCCGCTTCATCGCGATACGCTGATAATCGATCTTGAACATGTCCTTGGCGAAGCGCACGCCCTGGCGGACGTTGAAGATCATCACCGTCGTGTCGAGATTCTGCGCGTCGGTGATCGTCCACTGCTTGAGCTCGTAGTTCTTGGGATCGAACATCATGGTGATCTTCGAATCGCCGAAAACCGATTTGTCGCCCAGCACGATGGTCGTCATGTCAGGTTCCTGCTTGACCTGTTTCAGGCGCCCGCCGCCAAGATCGATCCGGTCGCCCAGAAGCAGCTTCAGCGGCGTCTTGGAGAGGGGATAGAGATCCCACGTGTCGAGCTTGCGGTTGTTGATGACGACCGACTCGCCATCGGAGATCACCCGGATCGGCGAATTGTTGTAGTTGAAGCGGATCTTGCCCGGCCGTTCGATATAGAAGGTGCCGCCGGTCTGCTCGCCGCGCGGGCCGAACTGCACGAATTCGCCCGTCATGGTGCGCACCGAGGCAAAATGATCCGCGATCTGCTGCGCCGCCGCGCTCGCAGCCGCACTTCCCTGAGCGGCGGCCGGAGAGGACGCGCCGCCCAGCGGCGGCAGGATCGCGGCCGCCACAAGCGTGGCGGCGAGAACGGCACCGCGCATCAGGCTCCGTATACCCGGAGCCGCAGCAGAAAGCCGTGTTTTTTCCATCTTCATCGAAAAATTGTCTCCTGTCATCTTGGCTCCGAGGCTAAAGCGCCAGTTTGACGCGAGTGTGGCATTTCAACGGGCGATGATCCCGGTTCGTTCCTGCAAGGAACAGGCCCTCGTCAGAAATCGTCATCCTCGCTCGGCACCAGGATCTCGCGCTTGCCCGCGTGATTGGCCGGGCCGACGATCCCCTCCTGTTCCATCCGCTCGATGATCGAGGCCGCGCGGTTGTAGCCGATCCCGAGACGGCGCTGGATATAGGAGGTCGATGCCTTCTTGTCGCGCAGGACCACGGCGACCGCCTGATCGTAGGGATCTTCGGAATCGTCGAGATTGGACGTGCCGGCCGGACCGCCGCCACCGCCGTCCTCGTCGTCCTCCTCGGTGATGGCGTCGAGATATTCCGGCACGCCCTGCAGCTTGAGATGCTGGACGACCTTCTCCACCTCGTCGTCGCCGACGAACGGCCCGTGCACGCGCTGGATGCGCCCGCCGCCGGCCATGAACAGCATGTCGCCCTGGCCAAGGAGCTGTTCGGCACCCTGTTCGCCGAGGATGGTGCGGCTGTCGATCTTCGACGTCACCTGGAAGGAGATGCGCGTCGGAAAATTGGCCTTGATCGTGCCGGTGATGACGTCGACCGAGGGCCGCTGCGTCGCCATGATGACATGGATGCCCGCCGCGCGCGCCATCTGCGCCAGCCGCTGCACCGCCCCTTCGATATCCTTGCCGGCGACCATCATCAGATCAGCCATCTCGTCGATGATGACGACGATATACGGCATCGGCTCGAGATCGAGCTCCTCCGTCTCATAAACCGCCTCACCCGTATCGCGGTCGAAGCCGGTCTGCACCGTGCGCGCGATGCGCTCGCCCTTCTTCTGCGCCTGGCCGACACGCTGGTTGAAGCCGTCGATGTTGCGCACGCCCACCTTCGACATCTTGCGATAGCGGTCCTCCATCTCGCGAACGGTCCATTTGAGCGCGACGACGGCCTTCTTCGGGTCGGTCACAACAGGGGTCAGCAGATGCGGAATACCGTCATAGACGGAGAGTTCCAGCATCTTGGGATCGATCATGATCAGGCGGCATTCCTGCGGCGTCATGCGATAGAGCAGCGACAGGATCATCGTGTTGATGGCCACCGACTTGCCCGAGCCGGTGGTGCCGGCCACCAGCAGATGCGGGAACTTGGTGATGTCGGCGATGACAGGCTCGCCATTGATCGTCTTGCCGAGCGCCAGCGCAAGCTTGGTCTTGGTCTGCTCGAAATCGCGGCTCGCCAGCATCTCGCGCAAATAGACCATCTCGCGCTTCTGGTTCGGCAGCTCGATGCCGATGGCGTTGCGCCCCGGCACGACGGCGACGCGCGCGGCAATGGCGCTCATCGAGCGGGCGATATCGTCGGCAAGGCCGATGACGCGGGAGGACTTGATGCCCGGCGCCGGTTCGAGCTCATAGAGCGTCACCACCGGTCCGGGGCGCACATTGATGATCTCGCCCTTGACGCCGAAATCCTCCAGCACGCCTTCCAAGAGCCGCGCATTCTGCTCCAGCGCGTCCTTGGAAAGACTGGGATCGCGGACCACCGCTTTCGGCTCGCTCAGGAGATGCAGCGGCGGCATTTCGAAGGCGTCGCTCTTGATGAAGGATTGCTGCGCCTCGCGCTGGATGCGCGCACCCGGCTTCGGACGAGGCGCCGGCGTCTCGACACGGCCCGTCGCCATCGGTCGCGGCACTGAGGGCCTTTGCGGGGCCGGCTGCGGCGCCCAGTCGTCGCCTTCCGCGTCATAGGTCTCGTCATCGTCGAAAGGCGGTACGTCGAGCCGCTCGCGACGATCGTCGAAGCCCGGCTCGCGGCGCATGTCGTCGCGTCCGCCTGCCCTTTGGCGGGAGACGGCGACATCGCCGAACGGATCGTCCTCCTGTCTCCCGCGCAGCGCTGCGCCGCGCGAGAAGAGACGGTGCATCGTCGCCCGCGCACTCAGATACCAGTGCGTCACGGCGCCGAGCGCGTAGAAGCCCTCCCTCCCATCTTCGGTATCCTCGTCATCCTCATCATCGATCTCTTCCTGCACCGGCCTGCGCGCCTTCGGGCGGGCCGGGCTCGTCAGCGGCTGCGCGCGTCCGGTCAGCCCGCTGGCAAAGGCGCAAAGCATGAGGGAGGGAACGAGCAGAATGGCCGCGATCACCAGGGCGGCGGTGCCGCGCGGGAAACCGCCGAGGAAGATGCCGGGGATCTTCAGAACCAGATCGCCGAACACGCCGCCGAGCCCGATCGGCATAGGCCAGCTCGGCGGAACCGAGAAACAGCTTGCGATGGCGGCAAACAGCAGCGCCGCGCCGAACCAGGCAGAAATCCGCCGCGGCAGCCGGCCGATACCGCCATGCGCTACCAGGAGGATGCCCCAGAAAACGGCCGGCAGGAGCGCGGCAACGCTGGAAAGCCCGAAGAACTGCATCGCCAGATCGGAGAAGACCGCACCGGGATAGCCGAGCGCATTGGTGACGGGGTTGGAGGTGGCGTGGCTGAAGCTCGGATCGGCGACATTCCAGGTGGCGAGCGCCCCTGCCGCGAGCGCCACGCAGGCGAGGATGAGGAGCCCGAGCAGAATATCCACCTGCCGGCGGAAAATCCCGGCCAGGCCGAGCCGGTCCCCCCTTATCCTCTCATCCCGAAGCGCATATGAGGGCGAGTATCCTTGCCGCATGAAGCTTTTCCCGAATGCTCTGTGTTCCGCATGATCTTGTCCGAAAAGTCCGCAACTTTTCGGGATCGTGCCGTGTCGCCTGCTGCTCCGCATCTTCCGAAGGCCCCATGGGAATGCCTCTGGAAAGACGGAATCGGGGCCGATCCTAGAGGACGGATGGTTAAGACGGCATTAACCATGCCGATTGAGCATCGGCCACATGCCTGAATAACAGAAAAGGCCCGGTTTCCCGGGCCTTTGCACATTGGATATCCGGAGCGGGGCCGGACCGACGGGTCTCTGTCCGCCCCGCGCCGCGGATATTATTGGACGGTTTCGCCATGCAGGTTGATATCGAGACCTTCGATTTCTTCCTGCTTGGTCGGGCGAAGACCGACAAGCGCCTTGACGATATAGAGGATGATCGCCGTGGCGATGGCCGAGTAGATAATGGTGAAGATGACGCCATAGATCTGCGTGCCGACCGAGGCATTCGCACCCGCCTGGTTGATCGCCGGATCGGCGAACACGCCGGTCAGGACCGCGCCGACAATGCCGCCGACACCGTGAACGCCGAAAGCATCGAGCGAATCGTCATAGCCGAGCGCATGCTTCACCTTGACGGCGGCGATATAGCAGACCACGCCGGCGATGAGGCCGATGATCAGCGCGCCGGTCGGATTGACAAAGCCGGCGGCGGGCGTCACCGCGACGAGGCCGGCGACCGCGCCCGAGATGATGCCGAGGACGCTCGGCTTCTTGGCGACGATCCATTCCGCGAACATCCAGGCCAGGGCGGCGCCGGCGGTGGCGACCTGCGTGTTCAGCATGGCGACGCTGGCAAGCGCGTTGGAGCCCACCGCCGAGCCGGCGTTGAAGCCGAACCAGCCGACCCACAGCAGCGAAGCGCCGATGACCGAAAGCACCAGATTGTGTGGCGCCATGTTGACCTGCCCATAGCCTTCGCGCTTGCCGATGATGAGCGCGGCGACGAGGCCCGCAATACCGGCATTGATGTGGACAACAGTGCCGCCGGCGAAATCAAGCACGCCATCCGAAGCGAGGAAGCCGCCGCCCCAGACCCAGTGCGCCACCGGTACGTAGACCACGATGAGCCAGATGGCCATGAACAGAAGCATTGCCGAGAATTTCATGCGTTCGGCGAATGCGCCGGCGATCAGCGCGGGCGTGATGATCGCGAAGGTCATCTGGAACATCACGAACAGATATTCCGGGATCGTGCCCGTCGCCGAGTTCATGTCGATGCCCGAGAGGAAAGTCTTGCTGAGCCCGCCCAGATAGGCGTTGAACGAGCCGCCGTCGGTGAAGGCCAGCGAATAGCCGGCCACCATCCAGAGGATGCTCATGAGGCAGCAGATGGCGAAGCTCTGCATGACGGTGGAAAGCACGTTCTTCTTGCGGACCATGCCGCCATAGAAAAGCGCCAGCCCCGGAATGGTCATCAGCAGCACCAGTGCGGACGATGTCAGCATCCATGCCGTGTCGCCGGTGTCGAAAGCGGGAGCGGCAGGCGCTGCATCCTGCGCTATTGCCGACCCGGCGAAAGCGCCCAGGAGGGAAAGCGAGCCGACAGCGGCACGCATATGTCTATTCAGTGTGAACATCAAAAATCTCCGTCGAACACCGGCTTCAAACGCGAGTTTGCGTCACGAGTCCCGGCCCAATGCCCCATAACCAAGTTCCGTGCCAATTCTCCCAATGGCGCTTAACCGGCTGTAAAGGCTGATTTATTTGTTTCCGATCGATGGGGTTCAGTGCTTCGCTTCAACGCTTTGCTTAAAAAACAGGCACTATCGCAAATTATGCCGGCCCTTTAAGCAAATACCGGAAGGCCCCGATGCCGCCCGGTGAGCAGGCGACGGCGTTGGGAAGCACGGCTGCGGCTTCCCCTAGAGCGCGTCCGTATCGGTCTCGCCGGTACGGATGCGCACCGCCTGGTCGATGGAATAGACGAATATCTTGCCATCGCCGATCTGCCCGGTCTTGGCGGCAGCGGTGATGGCCTCGACGGTCTTCTCCACGAGATCGGCGCCAACGGCGACCTCGATCTTGATCTTCGGCAGGAAGCTGACGGCATATTCCGCGCCGCGATAGATTTCGGTATGCCCCTTCTGCCGCCCGTATCCCTTGACCTCGGTCACGGTCAGGCCCTGAATGCCGATCGCCGTGAGGGCTTCGCGCACCTCGTCCAGCTTGAATGGCTTGATGATCGCCATCACGATTTTCATCTGCTCGTACCCCTGCTTTATGCGGTTGCCCGCGTTTGGAAGCCATCTCCGGAAAGGCTCGCCTTTCCGGTGACTGCAGAGATCAATTCAAACTCCGTGCCAAACCAAAAATACCACATACCGCCTTGAATAGACGACATAATTCTTCGGCAGCTCCGATGTCGCGATTGCGGAATGCCTAAAATCTGATCACAATATTTCCGGCATCTGCCAGATGGCGTTTATTTAATCAGTCTCCCGCACCCGGATCAGCCCTTCCTGAGCGACCGACGCGATAAGGATTCCCTCCCGGGTGTAGATCGACCCGCGATTGAAGCCGCGGGCGCCCGCCGCGCTTGGGGAATCCTGCGTGTAGAGCAGCCAGTCGTCGAGCCTGCAGGGATGGTGGAACCACATGGCATGGTCGAGGCTGGCGACCTGCAGGTCGCGGTCGAAAATCGAGCGCCCATGGGCGTAAAGCGACGTGTCGAGCAGCGTCATGTCGGAGATATAGGCGAGCACCGCCGCCTGGATGGCACGGTCGTCCGGCACCGGGCCGGTGGCGCGTATCCAGACGTCCTGCTTCGGCGGCAGCTTGTCACGCGAAAAATAATGGGTGAGGGATACCGGCTTCATCTCGATCGGCCGGTCGCGCTCCCAGTATTTGCGCACGTTTTCCGGCGCCAGGTGGAGATATTGCTCCTTCAATTGCCGGTCGCTCATTAGCTTTTCCGGCGGCGGCACGTCCTCCGGCATCGGCTTTTGATGGGAAAGCCCGTCCTCTTCCACCTGGAAGGAGCAGGAAAGCGAGAAGATCGCGTGGCCATGCTGGACGGCGACGATGCGGCGCGTGGTGAAGCTCGATCCGTCGCGGATGCGATCCACCTCGTAGATGATGGGTACGGCGGGATCGCCGGGACGCATGAAATAGGCGTGCAGCGAATGCACATGCCTTTCCTTTTCCACGGTGCGCTGCGCCGCGACCAGTGCCTGCCCGATGACCTGCCCGCCGAACACCCGCTGCCAGCCCACCTGCGGACTGCGACCACGGAACAGATTGTGCTCCAGCGTCTCGAGGTCGAGAATGGACAGAAGCTCCTTCATGGCTTCGGACATGGATCGCCTGCCTCCAAAGCAAGTTTTGCCTTCATTCCGCTTCAACAGGAACGGCATGCCATGTCAAGGCGGCGAGGGCGCAGGGGTTAACGACCAATGGCGGCAAGACAAAGAAATGACATGGAAATCGCGGACATTGACAGACGTTCCGGATGGGATCATGCACGCATATATGTTCACTCGACGGCTTGAAAAAAATCCCGGGCCCGATGACAATCCCTTCAGCAGCAGGGAAGGAATGAAGCGATGACCGGCCAAACCTCCGACCACACTGCCACGAGCGATGCCCCCCCGATCGACGTCCTGGTCGCCGGCGGCGGCTATGTCGGCCTGGCCACCGCGGTGGCGGTCAAGGCTGCGGCGATGCATCTGCGCGTCCTCGTCATCGATGCCTCGCCCCCCGGAAGCTGGAAAAAGGATCCGCGCGCCTCGGCCATTGCCGCCGCCGCCGCGCGCATGCTCAACCGGCTGGGCTGCTGGCAGCCCATTCTCCCCGAGGCGCAGCCGATCAACGAGATGATCGTGACCGATTCGCGCACCTCCGACCCCGTCCGCCCCGTCTTCCTCACCTTCGACGGCGAAGTGGTGCCGGGCGAGCCCTTTGCCCATATGATCGAGAACAGGACGCTCAACGCAGCGCTCCACGCGAAAGCCGGGGAGCTTGGGGTGGAGATCATCGAAGGCGTCGGGGTCGACAGCTTCGACGTAGGCGCCAACACCGTCGCGGTGCATTTGAGCGACGGGCTCGTCTTCGAGGCGCGGCTGCTTGTCGCCGCCGACGGCGTCCGCTCCAGGCTGCGCGATCGCGCCGGGATCAAGACGGTGCAATGGGATTACGGCCAGTCCGGCATCGTCTGTACCGTCCACCACGAGCGCCCGCACAACGGCCGCGCGGAGGAGCACTTCCTGCCGGCCGGGCCCTTCGCCACCCTGCCGCTCAAGGGCAACCGCTCCTCTCTCGTCTGGACCGAGCGCACGCGGGATGCCGAGCGCATCGTCAAGCAGGACGATTTCCTGTTCGAGGCGGATCTGGAGCAGCGCTTCGGCCACAGGCTCGGCCAGATCAAGGTGGAAGGCCCGCGCCGCGCCTTTCCGCTGGGGCTGATGCTGGTGCGTGAATTCGTCAAGCCGCGCTTCGCGCTGGTGGGCGATGCCGCCCACGGCATCCATCCGATCGCCGGTCAGGGTCTCAATCTCGGCTTTCGCGACGCGGCCGCTCTTGCCGAGGTGATCGTCGAGACGGACCGGCTCGGCCTCGACATCGGTTCGCTTGCCGCGCTCGAACGCTATCAGGCCTGGCGGCGCTTCGACACGGTGCAGATGGGTGTCACCACGGATCTCCTCAACCGGCTGTTTTCCAACGACATCACGCCGGTTCGCGCCATCCGCGACATCGGCCTCGGCCTTGTCGACCGGATGCCGAGAATGAAGCAGTTCTTCATCCGCCAGGCATCGGGGCTGACGAGAAACACGCCGCGCCTTCTGCAGGGCGAGGCCATCTGATCCAGAAGCCTCCGCGCATATGACGCTTTGGGGGCAGTTGGTGTGCTCAAAAGTGCAACTTTTCTCATGTAAAGGAGACGGCAGATGGACAGGAAGGCAATGGCAATCTGGAAGGGCGGTCTCAAGGACGGCTCGGGCACGCTCGATACGCAAAGCGGCGCCTTGCGGGAGTTGCCCTATAATTTCAAAGCGCGTTTCGAGGATGAAAACGGCAAGTCGGGAACCAATCCGGAAGAGCTGCTTGCCGCCGCTCATGCCGGCTGTTTCGCCATGCAGCTTTCGCATTTCCTTGCCGAAAACGGCACCCCGGCGGAAAAACTGGAGGCGACGGCGGCGGTGAGCATCAATCCCGCCTCCGGCGGCGGTTTCGAGATCACGAAAAGCGCGATTACGCTGGTCGGCGCCGTGCCCGGCATCAGCGAGGATGATTTCCGCAAATTCGCAAACCAGGCCAAGGAAGCCTGCCCGCTTTCCAAGGCGCTCGGCGCGATCGAAATCACCCTCGACGCAAGACTCGGCTGAGCGTTCCGGCCTTCACCCTTCCGGAGCCCTACTCCGGAAGGTGGCAGACGGCCTCGATATTGTGGCCATCAGGGTCGATGACGAAAGCGCCGTAATAATCGGGATGGTAATGTTCGCGGATACCGGGCGCGCCATTGTCGTGCCCGCCCGCCGCGAGCGCTGCCTCATAGAACCGGTCCACCTCGGCGCGCGTGCCGGCGGAAAAGGCGACATGCAGCACGCCTTGCAGGCGCGCGCCTTTCTGGGCGCCGATCCAGAATTCCGGCTTGCCGTTGCGGCCATAGCCGACCCAATCTCCGAACTCCATGACCGGCGCGATACCGAGCGGTTGCAGCGCGGCGTCATAGAACGCCCGCGATCTCTTCATATCCGAAATATTGAAGCCGATATGATCGAGCATCCGTTTTCTCCTCAGGCAATCATGTCAAAACATCAGCTTTTGTCCAATGATTTCCTGCGGATGGTGAAGGAGGCGTTTTAAACCCGCCGTTCCACCAGCATCTTCTTGATCTCGGCGATCGCCTTGGCCGGGTTCAAGCCCTTCGGGCAGGTCTGGGCGCAGTTCATGATGGTGTGGCAGCGGTAGAGCCGGAAGGGGTCTTCCAGATTGTCGAGCCGCTCGCCCGTCGCTTCGTCGCGCGAGTCGATCAGCCAGCGATAGGCCTGCAAGAGCACGGCGGGGCCGAGATAGCGGTCGCCATTCCACCAATAGCTGGGGCACGAGGTCTGGCAGCAGAAGCATAGGATGCACTCATAGAGCCCGTCCAGCTTCGCGCGGTCCTCATGGCTTTGCAGCCACTCCTTGGCCGGCTCGGGCGAAACCGTCTTGAGATAGGGATCGATCGAGGCGAGCTGTGCATAGGGCACCGTCAGGTCCGGCACCAGATCCTTGATGACGGGCATATGCGGCAGCGGATAGACCTTCACCGTGCCGTTGATCTCGTCCATGCCCTTGGTGCAGGCGAGCGTGTTGGCGCCGTCGATATTCATCGCGCAGGAGCCGCAAATACCCTCGCGGCAGGACCGGCGCAGCGTCAGGGTCGGATCGACATTGTTCTTGATCCAGAGCAGCCCATCCAGCACCATCGGCCCGCAATCGTCGCGGTCGACGTAATAGGTGTCCATGCGCGGGTTTTCGTCGTCGTCAGGCGACCAGCGATAGATCTTGAATTCCGTCAGATTATTGCTGCCCGCAGGCCGGGGCCAGACATGGCCCGGCTTGATCTTGGAATTCTGAGGAAGTGTAAATTCGGCCATTGCTCTATGCCTTTATCAATAGACGCGCTTCTTGGGCGCGATCTTGGCGAGGCTGATACCGCCTTCCGATTCCGGAACGAGCGGATCGAGATGCACCGGACGGTAGCCGAGCTTGACCAGCCCATCCGGCTCCACCCAGGCCAGCGTATGCTTGCGCCAGTTGGCGTCGTCGCGCTCGGGGAAATCCTCATGCGCATGCGCGCCGCGGCTCTCCTTGCGGGCCTCCGCCGAAACGACTGTCGCCATCGCGTTGATCATCAGGTTCTCCAGTTCCAGCGTCTCCACCAGATCGGAGTTCCAGATCATCGAGCGGTCGGAAACCTTGATGTCGGGCAGTTCGTGCCAGAGCTTCTCCATGCGCTCGACGCCTGATTTAAGCGATTCCGACGTGCGGAACACGGCGGCGTCCTCCTGCATGGTGCGCTGCATCGTCTCCCGCAGCTTCGCGGTCGGCGTATGGCCATCGGCGAAGCGGAGGCGGTTGAAGCGATCCATGATCCTGTCGACCGCTTCCTCGTTGATATCGGGTATCTTGGCGTTGCGGTCGATGACCTGCCCGGCGCGGATTGCCGCCGCGCGTCCGAACACGACGAGATCGATCAGCGAGTTGGAGCCGAGACGGTTGGCCCCATGCACCGAGGCGCAGCCCGCCTCGCCCACGGCCATCAGGCCGGGCTGCACACGGTCCGGATCTTCAGGTGTCGGGTTCAGCACC
Organism: Mesorhizobium sp. RMAD-H1; assembly: GCF_014191375.1. Taxonomy (GTDB): domain Bacteria; phylum Pseudomonadota; class Alphaproteobacteria; order Rhizobiales; family Rhizobiaceae; genus Paramesorhizobium. Next base: position 248,682 of record NZ_JACHWN010000005.1, on the reverse strand, counting down.
TCGCCCCAATAATTGGTGGGGATGCCGCCCATATTGTAGTGGACGGTCGGCAGAACCGGGATCGGCTCCTTGGTGAGGTCCACCCCGGCAAAGATCTTCGCCGATTCCGAAATGCCCGGCAGCCGCTCATGCAGCACCGCCGGATCGAGATGGTCGAGATGCAGGTAGATATGATCCTTGTTCTTGCCGACGCCGCGTCCCTCGCGGATCTCAAGCGTCATGCAGCGCGAAACCACGTCGCGCGAGGCAAGGTCCTTGGCCGACGGCGCATAGCGCTCCATGAAGCGCTCGCCCTCGGAGTTGACGAGATAGCCGCCCTCGCCGCGCGCACCCTCGGTGATGAGGCAGCCCGCGCCATAGATGCCGGTCGGATGGAACTGCACAAACTCCATGTCCTGCAGCGGCAGCCCCGCGCGCGCAGCCATGCCGCCGCCATCGCCGGTGCAGGTATGTGCAGACGTCGCCGAGAAATAGGCGCGGCCATAACCACCCGTCGCCAGCACCACCATCTTGGCGGCGAAGCGATGGATCGTGCCATCGTCGAGGTTCCACGCGACGACGCCCGTGCAGACCCCATCGGTCATGATCAGGTCGAGCGCGAAATATTCGACGAAGAACTGCGCGTTGTTCTTCAGGCTCTGGCCGTAGAGCGTGTGCAGGATGGCGTGGCCCGTGCGGTCCGCCGCCGCGCAGGTGCGCTGCACCGGGGGACCGTCGCCGAAATTCTGCATATGGCCGCCGAAGGGGCGCTGGTAGATCTTGCCTTCCTCGGTGCGCGAGAACGGCACGCCGTAATGCTCGAGCTCGTAGACGGCGGCAGGCGCCTCACGCGCCAGATATTCCATCGCGTCCGTGTCGCCCAGCCAGTCCGATCCCTTGACGGTGTCGTACATGTGCCATTGCCAGGAATCGGGCCCCATGTTGGAAAGCGAGGCCGCGATGCCGCCCTGCGCCGCCACGGTATGGGAGCGGGTCGGGAACACCTTGGTGATGCAGGCGGTCTTCAGCCCCTGCTCCGCCATGCCGAGCGTCGCGCGCAAGCCTGCGCCGCCCGCGCCCACCACCACCACATCGAATTTGTGATCGACGAACTGATAGGATTTGCCGTCCGCGGCCTGAGGCGCGCGCTTTGTCGTTTTAGCCATAATGGCGATCAACCTCCGAAGCTGAGCTTGAGGATCGAGAAAATGCAGGCGACGCCGATCACCACCGCGAAGAATGTGTTCAGCATCAGGAGAGCGACCTTCGCGCCCTCGCCATGCACATAGTCTTCGATGATGACCTGCATCCCGATGCGCATGTGATAAAGCGCCGAAAGGAGGACGAGGACCATCACCAGCGCCGTCAGCGGATGCGACAGGGCCGCCCGCACCGTCGCGAAATCCGCGCCGTTGAGCGAGACGATGAGGCCGACGAAGAACAGCATAAGCGGCACATTGGCCACCGCCGTCAGGCGCTGGCGCCAGAAATGTTCGGTTCCTTCCTTGGCAGAGCCAAGCCCGCGAACCGTCTTGAGGGGCGTGCGCATGTTTTTCATGAGCTTAATCCTTTAACCCAGCACGAAGGCGGCGACCCAGACGAGCAGCGTCAGCGTGACGGAGCCGATCAGCGTCGCCCAGGCCATCTTGGTCGCCGTGTGCTTTTCAAGGCCGGTGATGGTGTCCCAGATCAGATGGCGGATGCCGCCCAGCATGTGGTGCAGAAGCGCCCAGGTGTAGCCGAAGAGCACCAGCCGCCCGAACCAGGAGCCGAAGAACCAGTTGACCAGGTTGAAGAGGTCCTCGCTCGTCGCTGCCGATATCAGCCACAGCGCGACCAGCAGCGTGCCGAAATAAAGCACGATGCCGGTGGCGCGATGCACGACCGACATGGTCATCGTCATCGTCGGGCGATAGATGGAAAGATGCGGCGAAAGTGGGCGTTGGCGGGTGGCTGTCGGTCTCGTCATGGCTCCCCCAGAAGGTCTTCCCGGTTTGTCCGGACAATCGGCTGGACGAAAGCCGGCTCATGCCCGGATAGGCTAGAGCGCGACCCTGAAAAGTCGATGACTTCCCAATGGTCGCGTGTCGGTTGAACTTGAAGCAGCCTGAATATCCGTCTGCGGGCGGCGCTCCAAATGCGGCAGGATCGTGATCGACGACCATGTCGCGCCGTTATCTACTGCTCTTTTCGCACCGCGTCAAAGCCGCATAATCATTCCGCGCCAACCATTTAGTCGCATTTTGCCGCAGCGCCGCGGAGAGGGTCGCGCTTCAATCGTTTGAACAGGCTGAAAGCGGCTTAAAACGCCCGGTTCCAGCCGGATCTGAACGCGAAAAGTTTACCGGCACGCCGCCGGATACCGGCGCGCTATTGCCCGCCGAAGCGAATCACGAAGCTCGTCCAGTCCGCCGCGGCGGCGACCTGCTCGTAGAGCTTGCGCCCGTCCTCGGGCTGGCGCGGCGCATTGAGGATGAGCTTCGACCAGCTGCGCTCTTCCGCCTTGTCGGCCAGAACGTCGATCAGCGCCTTGGCGATGCCTTTGCCGCGATGATCGTGATGCACATAGATGTGATCCACCTGGCCGCAACGCATGCCCGAAACCGGCTCCGGCAGATCATAGAAGATCACGAAGCCGACAAGCTCCCCGTCGAGCCGCGCGCCGGCGATCTCGGCCACGCGGTCCTGCAGGAGCTTTTCGGCATAATATTCGTCCGGGCGGCGTGGCGCGCCGCGCTTCAGCGCCTGCGCATAGCTTGCCAGCAGCGGCGCGAATTCATGCGCATCGCGCAAGTGGAGAAGCGAAATGTCGACAGCGTGGGCGACTTGGGTCTCGGGCATCGGTCGTCATCCTCCAATCGTCTCGTCGGCAATGGTGTCATCGATCCCCGTGCCGCCGTCAACCCCTCTCGCCCGAACGTAAAGAACAGGTTAACATCAAGGCCCGATGCCGCGAACCGGACGAAAGGAATTGCGGATGGCTGATATGTCCCCGACGAGGCTCGTCCTGCGCATCGCGGCCTGCGTCGCCGCCTTGCCGGCGCTTGCCGCTCTGCCGGCCCGGGCCGACACGGACGGCCAAACGAAGATCGCCTTTGCGGCAACCGGCCCGCACACCGGCAGCAGCAACGCATCTGCCGGTCCCTACCTTCCGGAAGGCGCTGGCGACGGCGGGGTTTCAATCATCCGCCCGCCGACCCATCCCTCGGTGGCAGCGATCGTCCCTGCTGCCGGCACCACTTGCGAAAGTGCGGTTGTCCTGAAGGGACGCGGTTTCATGTATGGGATTGCGCGGGGCGAAACACCGGTGCTCGACCACCCGCACTGCCGCCGATGACGGCTCTCAACCGAAGCGCCCGCCCGGCGGCAGGCGCAGCTCGACGACCTTGTCCTCGCCCGCGACCGGCGGCGCCAGCCGCACGCAGTTGCGTCCGCTTTTCTTTGCGTCATAGAGCGCGTTGTCGGCGCGCCGCATGAGATCGGAAAGCGCATCCTCGTCCTGAAGCTCGGCGACGCCGAAACTGGCGGTGAAACGGCTTTCCGGTGGCAGGCCGGCAACCGGCCGGCCGGAAAAGTTGCTCCGCGCCTTTTCCGCGAACAGCCGCCCCGCATGAATGCCCATGCCGGGAAGCAGGATGGCGAACTCCTCGCCCCCGATGCGCGCCACGATATCCCTGTCCGAAGCTATCTCCCGCAAGCCTGCGGCGAAAGCACGGATGACATGGTCGCCCAGCTCATGCCCATAGCCGTCATTGATGGTCTTGAAGTTATCGAGATCGCAGACGATGAGCGAAAGCGGCAGGCCGGAACGCCTGGCCTGTCCGATGGCGGCCTCGCTGCGGACTTCGAAACCGCGACGGTTGAGGAGACGCGAGAGCATGTCGGTTTCCGAACGCGACGACATGTCCGCCATCAAATCCCGCGTCAGGATGACCAGCATGAGAAGGCCGTTTGCCACGGAAAGGGCTGCGCCGATCGTCTGCGAGAAAAGCGCGTATTGCGTGTGGATGTAGTCCTGCGGGTTCTGCCCCATTCCGCCGGATGCGATCGCGATGAACGGCTTGAGCAGGAAATGCCCGGCGCTGACGAACAGCAGGGCGAAGAGCAGCATGTCCGCAATACCGCGCGCCCGCGATTTCAGGATGATGTAGCTGCTGAAGCACAAGGCGACGAAATAGGGCGCCTGGTAGAGAAGCATGCCCAGAAGCGTCACGCGCGCGATGTCATAGATGGAATAGACCATGACGAGCGACGCCACTGACAGGACCGTCAGCGCCAGCCACGGGATCCGCACCGCATATTTATGCGCCATGCCGATCGTGACGCAGATCAGCGTGCACAGGAACGTGGTGAAGGCCAGCATATAGCCCAGCTTCGGATTGCTGATCGCAGGCACCAGAAGCTCTGAGCCGAAATTCATCATCGCAAAGACGAAGGCGAGGGCGAAAAGACGCGCCGAGATATAGGTCTTTTCATAGACGGCGATGCCGAGAAACGCGATCGCGAACAGCCCGGCAACGGTCATGTTGATGATAAGGACGAAATGAGCGCCGCTCATGCTTTGTTCCCGCTTGTGACAAGCCTAGCCGCACCAGAAGAAAGAAGCGTAAATTATGGTCAGCCGACCAGGAAAACGCGGCGGAAAGGTCCCATCACCTGCAATAAAGGTTAAAAAATGCCGAACAGGACGCTCGAAAGCATCCTGTTCATATCTACAATGTCTTAAAACGCTTCCGGAGCGGTTACTTCCACTCGCGGATATCGACGAAATGCCCGGCGATCGCCGCCGCCGCCGCCATGGCAGGCGAGACGAGATGCGTGCGGCCCTTGAATCCCTGACGGCCCTCGAAATTGCGGTTTGAGGTGGAGGCGCAACGCTCGCCCGGCTTCAGCCGGTCGTCGTTCATGGCAAGGCACATGGAGCAGCCCGGCTCGCGCCAGTCGAAGCCAGCCTCGATGAAGATCTTGTGCAGCCCCTCGGCCTCGGCCTGCTCCTTCACCAGGCCCGACCCCGGCACGATCATCGCGCTGACGGTCGGCGCGACCTTGCGGCCTTCGACCACCTTCGCCACTTCGCGCAAATCCTCGATGCGGCCATTGGTGCAGGAGCCGATGAACACGCGGTCGAGCGCGATGTCGGTGATCTTCGTGCCCGGCTTCAGGCCCATATAGTCGAGCGCGCGCCATTTCGAGGCCCGCTTGGTCTCGTCGGCGATATCATCAGGATTGGGCACCTCGCCCGTCACCGCCACCACATCCTCGGGCGACGAGCCCCAGGAGACGATGGGCGGCAGATTGGCGGCGTCTAGGGTGACGATCTTGTCGAAATGCGCGCCCTCGTCCGATTTCAGCGTCTTCCAATAGGCGATGGCCTGCTCCAGCGCCTCGCCCTTCGGGGCGCGCGGCTTGCCCTTGATATATTCGAAGGTCTTCTCGTCGGGCGCGATGAGGCCTGCGCGCGCGCCACCCTCGATCGACATGTTGCAGATCGTCATGCGGCCTTCCATCGACAGCGCGCGGATCGCCTCGCCCGCATATTCGATGACGTAGCCGGTGCCGCCCGCCGTGCCGATCTCGCCGATGATGGCGAGGATGATATCCTTCGCCGTCACGCCTGATGGCAGCTGGCCATCGACCCGCACCAGCATGTTCTTGGCCTTCTTCTGGATCAGCGTCTGAGTGGCGAGCACATGCTCCACCTCCGACGTGCCGATGCCGTGCGCCAGCGCGCCGAACGCGCCATGGGTGGAGGTGTGGCTGTCGCCGCAGACGATGGTCATGCCAGGGAGTGTAAAACCCTGCTCCGGCCCGACGATATGGACGATGCCCTGGCGGATATCGTTTTCCGAATAATATTCCACGCCGAAATCGGCGGCGTTCTTCGCCAGCGCCTCGACCTGGATGCGGCTTTCCTCGTTCTTGATTCCGTTCTTGCGGTCGGGCGAGGTCGGCACATTGTGATCGACGACGGCGAGCGTCTTCTCCGGATGGCGCACCTTGCGCCCCGCCATGCGCAAGCCCTCGAAGGCCTGCGGGCTCGTCACCTCATGCACGAGATGGCGGTCGATATAGAGAAGGCAGGTGCCGTCGGGCTGCTGGTCGACCAGATGATCGTCCCAGATTTTGTCATAGAGAGTGCGGGGTGCGCTCATGGGTCTTGTCCATTCCTGAAATCAAAGCAGAGGGAAATTGGGTATGGCAGAAAAGGCTGCCAAGCCTGGGCTCGTGCCTCAGCTAAGTCGGCTGGTGAGCGCCCCGGAAACGCGCGCGGAAAAGCGTTGCGGCAGCCGCTTGCGGTCCTGCAGCACGAACACTTTATGCCCGTTCCATTCATTCCTGAAGTTCATGGGGCAGTTCTTACCAATTTTCGCCCTTTCAGGCAATCAAATAGAATTGTTCTAGAGGGGAGAGACATCGGTACAACGGGTCACCGGCCCTGCTTTTCACTGTCATAGGCCACTTGCGCTTGCTGGATGTCATCCAAATGGTTGATCGCCCAGTTATAGGCCGCCCCGAGCGGGGCCTGAAGGGTACGCCCGAGTTCCGTGATTGAATATTCGACCGCAACCGGCGACGTGGCGAGCACCTTCCGGGCAATCAGCCCATTGCGCTCCAGGCGCCGCAGGGCCTGTGTGAGCGCCTTGTGGGTGATGCCTTCCAGCCTCCGCCTGAACTCATTGAAGCGCGTCGGCTTCTCGATGAGAACGGTGAGGATCATCACCGACCACTTATTGGCAACCTGGTCGAAAAAGGAGCGTGCGGCGCAATCCGCAAAGAACACCGCATCAACCTGGCACGTCATCCCGATATCCTTCCGTATATCTACGCACCTGAAGGTGCATTCTTGATCCTAGATATTCGATGGATATCTTCCTCGCAACTCGCGCAACCGCGAGGGCCCTGCGTTCGTCCACGTTATCCGGGGAACCGAACGTCAGGCTTTGCAAATGACAGAGGATGCAAATGGAAGCCAAACAGCATGATTTTTCCCGGCGCAGCCTGTTGAAGCTCGCTGGCGCGGCGGCTGCGGCAGCAGCGGCGACCAAAGTCTTCGGGAGCGCACCGGCGGCGACACCAATGGCGAAGCTCTTCTACACCGACGTCGGCACGGGCAAGAACGTGATGCTCCTGCATGGCTGGACTTGCGATTCCAACGATTGGATCGGGCAGCTGCCATTGTTCGAGAGCAGATATCATGTCGTCGCCCCCGACCTGCGCGGCCATGGCAGGTCCGAGGTCATGCCGTCGGGCGCCTACGCGCCGGATGATTACGTTGCCGACATCGAGGCGTTGATCTCGACCAGATACCCAGGGCAGCAGTTCATCATCGTGGGACACTCAATGGGCGGGCAGATTGCGGCCCGTCTAGCGGCGGAGAGACCGGACCTGGTCAGTGCCGTCATATCCGTTGACGGGGCGCTCGGTTTTGGCAGTGACGCAGCCGAACTCTTCAAAAAGACGGCGGACGACCTCAATACCGGCGATCCCGGCGTCGTGGTCCCGGCTCTGTTCCAGCTTGCCTACGGCCCCGCCACCGATCCGGCATTCAAGCGCTGGCATGCGCGGCGGGTTCAGGGAATGCCGACACCGGTCGTACGCGAATCCTTCGGTCCGCTTTTCTTCGGAGCTGGCCAGGTCGGCATCGGAGAGGCGAGCGCAACCCTATGCAAACGGCTGACGGTGCCCTTCTATCACCTGTGCCGCGATCCCGCTCAGGTCGACCGCATGCGATCATGGTTCTCGCACCCGAAGTCGAAAGTCGACCTATGGTCCAACGCAGGCCACTGGATAATGCAGGACCGCAGGGAAGAGGTAAACGCCGCCGTCACGACATGGATCGACGCGCTCTAGAACCGCCTTGGCGGCCCTTCTGGCGCAGCTTTCGTTCAAGTCGCCGCAAGACGATCGACAGGCTGACCGTCAGCAGCAAATAGATATAGGCGACGATCGAATAGGTCTCGAAGAAGCGGAAGGAGCCGGAGGCATAGATTTTTCCCATCTGGGTGATGTCGGCGACGCCCAGCACCGAGACCAGCGAGGAATCCTTGACCATGGAGACGAAATCATTGCCGAACGGCGGCAGGATGACGCGGAGCGCCTGCGGCATGACCACCAGCCGGAAGCGCTGGAATCGCGTCAGGCCGAGCGCCTCCGCCGCCTCCACCTGGCCCTCATCGACGGACTGGATGCCCGCGCGGAATATCTCCGCAAGGAAGGCCGAATAGCCGATGGTGAGCGCGATGATCGCCCGCCACATCAGGGATATGTCGCGCACCTGCAGGGATTGCATCAGCCCCGCTTCCTGCAAGGGCTGTGTCACGGCATTCCAGGCGGCCACGAGGGCGGGGGCGCCGACAAAGGCGACGTAGAAGAGGAGCACCAGCATCGGCACGCCGCGGATGATCTCGATATAGAAGCGGGCGATCTGGCGCAGCGCCATCGAGCCGGAGAGCGCCATCAGCGCCAGGAGAAGGCCGAGCGCCGATGCAAGCATGAAGCCGGCAAGCGTCACGAAGATCGTGATGCCGACGCCTTTCACGACGACCGAGAAGATCTGGGCATAAAGGCCGTTCGCCGCGATCAGCACCGCCACCGCCGCGGCCAATCCGCCCGCCGCGAGCAGCCACCAGGGAAAATCGTCGCGGCTTCTGTTCTTCTCGCTGACAGCCATTACGATGAAGATCAGCCGCCGAGCTTATAGTCAAGGAACCATTTCTTGTTCAGGGCATCGAAGGTCCCGTCGGCCTTCAACGTCTTGATGGCTGCATTGACCGGCGCCGCGAGATCGGATCCTTTCGCAAAGATGAAGCCGAAATCTTCCGCGCCGAGCGGCCCGCCGACAAGTTTCAGCGCGCCTTCGGAGGCCTCGGCATAGCCTTTGCCTGCTGTTCCGTCGGTCAGCACCACATCGACATCGCCGGTCTTCAGCGCCTGCACCGACGCGCCGAAGGTCTCGAACAGCTTGATGCGCGGATTTTGTTCATTGCCGTCGAGAACGTTATAAACCGCGACATAGAAGGGCGTCGTGCCGGCCTGCGCGCCGATGAGCCCGTCCTGGAAGGCGGCAAAACTCTTGGCGTCGTGAAAGCGATCCTCGTCGCCGCGCACCAGCATGAACATTTCCGAACGCATATAGGGATCGGAGAAGTCGACCTTCTCCTTGCGATCATCCTTGATGGTGATGCCGTTCATGCCGATCTGGTACTGCCCGTCGGCAACGGCTTGGATCATCGCATCCCAGCTCGTGTTCTGGTAGACCACCTTGAAATTCAGCCGTTTGGCGATCTCGTTCATGGCATCATATTCCCAGCCGATCGCCTGACCGGAATTGGGGTCGATGAACTGCAGCGGCGGATAGGCATTCTCTGTCGCCACGATCACCGTTTTCCCGCCGAGGTCGGGCAGGCCTCCGGCCTGGGCGGCAAGAGACGTCAGAAGCAGCACCAGCGCACCGGAAAACAGCGATTTCAGGTTCATCCCCGTCCCTCCATTCATGCCACACAACGTCGTCGCGCCCCTTCTCGGGGCGCGACGATGCCACAGGTCATTGAAATCTGCGTATCGGCCGAATGGCCGCGCGGACTCCCGCTGCACTTAACCTGTCTGAAACCTTGCATGGTTGCAAGAAAATGATGACCGGCGCTGCTACCGCCAAACAAAAAGGCGGCCCGAAGACCGCCTTTTTCGAAATTCGATGTTTTCCGGCTTATTCGGCGACAGGTGCCGCGGCCGGCTTTTCAGCTTCAGCCTTGCCGGTTTCCGGGACTACTACGTCCTTGGCCTTGCGGTAGTCCTTCTTCTCGGAAATACGGGCAGCCTTGCCGGTCAGGCCACGCAGATAGTAGAGCTTGGCGCGGCGGACCTTGCCGCGGCGGACGAGCTCGACGGCCTCCACCAGCGGAGAGTAGACCGGGAACACGCGCTCGACGCCCTCGCCATAGGAAATCTTGCGGACGGTGAAGTTCTCATGGAGGCCCGAGCCGGAACGGGCGATGCAGACGCCCTCATAGGCCTGCACGCGGGTACGGGTGCCTTCCGTGACGCGCACCTGCACGCGAACGGTGTCGCCCGGCTTGAAATCGGGAAGCTTGCGCTTTTCTTCGATCTTGGCGGCCTGCTCAGCCTCAAGCTGACGGATGATGTCCATCGTCTCAATCCTTCTCGTTCTTCTCGAACAGTCAGAGCGCCCAACGCTTGCTGCACAGTCTCGTTACCGGACAGCTATGCCCTTTTTGAGGCAGGAGCGAATTCACCATTCATTGGTTGGTGGATCTCGGGATTTTTCCCAGAGTTGGCGGGGGCAATACACTATCGCCGCCTATGAATCAATACGTAGCAGCTACGCGTTATCTTCTCCGATACGGCCAAGATGGGTATCCCGGAACCCCGTTCGATATTTTAATCCATATCCAAGCGCGCGGTCCACGCCGATATGCACGGCCCAGATCAGCGCGATATCGATGCATATCCGCCAATTCATCGCCCAGCCCAGTGCCGCCAGAAGAACGACGCCGATCCAGCTATGGGCGATATTATAAACGACCGCTCCCATGCGCGGGCCGCGCAAATAGGCGATAAACGAAAGGTCCGGCGCGAGAATCAACACGGCAAACACCCACCAGCTCGCGCCGCTCGCCCAGTAAGCGCCGAGAGCAAGAAGGGCAAGTGAGAGACTTTCAAGACGCTGGATCAGGTTCATTTGCCCTTCATTCTCTCGTAAGCCTTCCAGAGATCGGGCCGCCTTTCCCGCGTGATGCGTTCGGCCTCCGCCCGCCGCCATTTGTCGATCGCGCCATGATTGCCGGAGGTGAGCACTTCGGGGATGGGCCGTCCTTCCCAGCTTTGCGGGCGGGTGTAATGCGGGTGCTCGAGAAGCCCCGTCTCAAAGCTCTCCGTCTCGCCGGACTGCTCGTTGCCCATGACGCCGGGCAAAAGCCGCACCACCGCGTCGAGAAGGACGAATGCCGCCGTCTCGCCGCCCGAAAGGATATAATCGCCGATCGAAACCTCTTCGAGATCACGGGCTTCGATCACCCGTTCGTCCACGCCCTCGAAGCGCCCGCAGAGGATGACGGCGCCCGGCCCTTCGGCAAGCGCCCGCACCCGCTTCTGGGTGAGCGGCTTGCCGCGCGGGCTCATCAGCAGCTTCGGCCGCTCGTCCGCCACATGGTCGAGGGCGCGCGCCACCACATCCGGTTTCATCACCATGCCCGCGCCGCCACCCGCCGGAGTGTCATCGACCATGCGGTGCTTGCCTTCCGCGAAATCGCGGATCTGCACCGTCTCCAGCCGCCATTTTTCCTCGGCCAGCGCCTTGCCGGCCAGCGAAATGCCGAGCGGACCGGGAAACATCTCGGGATAGAGCGTCAGGACCGTTGCGCGGAAACTCATTTGCGCTCCAGCCCGTCCCGCCCCGTGCCGGGACCCTCAGGATCGTCATCGGCGACGAGACCGGCCGCCTGCCGGTCGACCACCAGCCGCCCGCCATCCAGATCGATCTCCGGCACCGCGCTCTGGGTGAACGGGATCAGATAGGGCTTGCGGCCGGGTATGCCGAGCTCGATCAGGTCGCCGCCACCGAAATCGAAAATGCCCGTGACCCGTCCGATTACGGCACCTTCGAGATCCACCGCCTCGAGGCCGATCAGATCCGCATGGTAGAACTCGTCATCCTCCAGCTCCTCCGGCAATTGCGCGCGGTCGATATAGAGCGCCGTGCCGTTCAGCGCTTCGGCTGCGTTGCGGCTGTTGACGCCCTTGAACCGCACGACGACGACGGTCTTCGCCGGGCGGATCTCCAGCACCTCGAAGCTGCGGCCGGTCTCGTCATAAAGCAGCCCGTAATCGCCGAGCGCCATGGGATCGCCGGTGAACGTCTTGACCCGGACTTCACCGCGCGTGCCGTGCGGTGCGCCGATCACGGCGAGCTGGACTGGATTTTCAGGTTTGGGCATGTGTTTCTCATGATCGCGCAATTCTCTGCGTTGGCCTTACCCAATCCCAGGCAAAACGCCAAGGGCTCAACCACTCTGTAACAACTCCGTGGCATGGTCGGGGCGAGATTGGTGGGAGAGCCTGATGACAGCAAGACCAGCGGCGGCGGAATTCCTCGTGCCGGCTCGCGCCGACCTTCTGGCGGCGCGCGAGGAATGGCTGAATTCGCTGAAAAATGCCCGGCGCCTGTCTGAGAACACGCTTGAGGCCTATGAGCGCGACACCCGGCAGTTCCTGCATTTCCTGACCGGCCATCTGGGCGAGCCGCCTTCGCTCAAGGATGTGAGCGCCTTGCGCGTCGCCGACCTGCGTTCCTTCCTTGCGAGCCGTCGCAATGGCGGCGCCGGGGCGCGCACGCTCGGTCGCGGCCTGGCGGGCATCCGCTCCCTGCTGCGGCACCTGGAGAAGCGCGGCCTTGCCAATGCCGCCGGTGCCGGTGCCATATGCGCGCCGCGCCAGCCGAAATCGCTGCCGAAGCCCCTCGCCGCGGTGGACGCCAAACGCGTCGTCGAGGCGCGCGAGCAGCTTGCCGAAGAGCCGTGGATCGCCGCACGCAATGCCGCCGTGCTGACGCTGCTTTATGGCTGCGGCCTGCGCATTTCCGAGGCGCTTGGCCTCGTTGGCGGCGATCTCCGGGACAACACCGCCCGCTCGATCGCCATCAGGGGCAAGGGCGGCAAGACGCGGCTCGTGCCGCTCCTGCCCGTCGTCCACCGCGCGGTGGACGCCTATCGCCGCCTCTGCCCCTATGATCTCGCGCCGGGCACACCGCTGTTCCGCGGCGCCAAAGGCGGGGCCTTGCAGCCGGCGATCATCCAGCGCGAGATGCAGAAGCTGCGCAGCGCTCTCGGCCTGCCGGATACGGCGACGCCGCACGCGCTGCGCCACTCCTTCGCCACCCATCTTCTGGCGCGCGGCGGCGACCTGCGCACCATCCAGGAGCTGCTCGGCCATGCCAGCCTCTCGACCACCCAGGTCTATACCGGCGTCGATACCGACCGGCTCCTGGAAATTTACGAGAAGGCCCATCCGCGCGCATGAAGAAGCGTTCGAGCACCTCTCCCATCGTATCGTGGTAATTTGTTTGTGATGAAAAATCCCCAGTCCCGCGCCCGCGCCGACCGTATCGCCGATCACGTGCTCCGGCTCGTCCTCGCCTTCAACCTTCTGCTGTTCCTGTCCTTTGCCGTCGTGCTTATGATGGCGGCGGCTGCGAAGGCGGAAACGACCGCATGCACCGGCAAGGACCTCATTGCCGAACTTGCCAGCGACAATCCCAAGGAGCTCGCCGCGATTCGCGCCTCGGCCGCCGCAACGGCCAATGGCGAGGGACTTCTATGGAAGGTCGAGAAGGACGGCATTGCCCCCTCCTATCTCTTCGGCACCATGCATCTGGCCGATCCGCGTGTCGTCAATCTGTCGGCGGCGGCACGCAATGCCTTCGATGCTTCGGCGACCCTCGTCATCGAAACGACGGAAATCCTCGATCCGCAGGCCTCGGTGAAAGCCATGGCGGAGCGCCCGGATCTCATGATGTTCACCGACGGCAGGACGCTTGAGCAGCTTCTGCCGGCCGACAGGATCGACACAGTCCGCACCGCGCTCGCCCGGCGCGGCATTCCGCTCGCCGCCGTTTCCCGGATGAAACCCTGGATGCTGATCAGCCTGGTGGCGGTACCGGCCTGCGAGACGGCGCGCAAGAAGGCCGGCGCCTCCTTCCTCGATCTGAAGCTTGCCGAAGACGCGAAAGCGCAGGGCAAGCGGCTCCTGGGACTGGAGACGGTTGTCGAGCAGCTCGACGCCATGGCGAGCCTGCCCCTCGAATTCCACATTCAGGGGCTTGTCGAGACACTGGCGCTGGGAAGCCGCATGGACGACATCCACGAGACCATGCTGATCCTCTACACCGAGGGGGATACGGGCATGGTTATGCCCTTGCTGCGATCGCTCAAGCCGGAGGACGGAAAATCGAAGGACGGATACGCCGCCTTCGAGCAGACGATGATCGAGGCGCGCAATGCCGTCATGGCGGAACGCGCCGTTCCCATTCTCGATGATGGCAATGCCTTCATGGCCGTCGGCGCGCTGCACTTGCCCGGCGAGAAGGGCCTGATCGAGCTTCTGCGCGCCAAAGGCTACCGGATAAGCAGGGTGGATGGTTCCACGAATTAGCTTTTCGGGAACGAAACCGCCGCCTTCCGCATTGTTTGGGTTTGACAGTTCGACCAAGCGGAGGAGAGCGCGATGGTTGACCCTCTCGACCCCAATCTGCAGCCGGGCAGACAAAACCGACCGGATGACACTGTGCAGGATCCGCCCCGGCCCGTGAGGCGGGGCGGCCCGTCGGGCACATATCTCATTGCGGCGATCCTGCTCGTCATCCTGGTGATCGCCGGCTATTACCTTTATGCGGGCGGCGATACCGCCAACGCGCCGTCGCCTCCAGAACCGGCTACCCCGACCGCCCCGGCTCCCGGTTGAGCGGAAAGCCCGGATCGCTCCGGGCTTCTCACATCGGTTGATACGGCCGTTCAGGGATGCGCTGGCGCGGGGCTGACGACCCGCGCCTGCAATAGCGATCAGATGTGGATCGGCTTGAAGAACGTGCCGAGCGCGGCTTCCCGCACGGCCTCCGACATGGTCGGATGCGCATGGCAGGTGCGCGCCAGATCCTCGGAAGAGCCGCCGAATTCCATCAGCACGGCCAGTTCGTGGATCATTTCGCCCGCATTGTAGCCGAGAATATGCGCACCAAGCACCCGGTCGGTGGCCTTGTCGGCGAGAATCTTGACGAAGCCGTCGGTATGCAGCATCGCCCGGGCACGGCCATTGGCGGTGAACGGGAACTTGCCGACCTTGTATTCGATGCCTGCGGCCTTGAGCTCCTCCTCGGTCTTGCCGACGGAAGCCACTTCCGGCTGTGTGTAGACCACGCTGGGAATGACGTCGTAGTTCACATGCCCTGCCTGGCCGGCGATGATCTCCGCGACTGCGACGCCTTCATCTTCCGCCTTGTGCGCCAGCATCGGCCCGCGTACCACGTCCCCGATGGCATAGATGCCCGGCACGCTCGTCTGCCAGTGATCGTTGATCGTCACGCGGCCGCGCTCATCGAGGACGACACCCGCGGCTTCCAGCCCCAACCCATCCGTGTAAGGCCGCCGGCCGGTCGCCACCAGCACGGCATCGGCCTCGATGGCCTCGGCGTCGCCGCCCTTCACCGGTTCGAAAACCACCTTGACGCCCTTGCCCGCCTTCTCGACGCCCGTCACCTTGGCGCCGAGCTTGAATTCGATCCCCTGCTTCTCCAGCAGGCGCTGGAACTGCCGGGAAACCTCGCCGTCCATTGTTCCGAGAATCTTGTCGAGGAATTCGACCACCGTGACCTTGGCGCCGAGACGGGCCCAGACGGAGCCGAGTTCCAGCCCGATCACGCCGCCGCCGACCACGACGAGACGGCCCGGGACCTTGGTGAAATCGAGCGCGCCGGTTGACGAGACGATCACCTTCTCGTCAAATTCGACATTGACGCCGGGAATGCCGGCGACATCCGATCCGGTGGCGATGATGATGTTCTTGGTTTCGACTTCATGCACCGCGCCCTCGTCGGTGGTCACCGAAACCTTGCCTTCGCCCATGACCTTGCCGGTGCCGATGAACGTGTCGATCTTGTTCTTCTTGAACAGGAACTCCACGCCGTTGACATTGGCCTTCACGGTCGCATCCTTGTGCCCCTGCATCTTTTCCAGATTGAGCTTCGGCGTGCCGACCTCGACGCCGAGCGTATCGAAGGAATGGCCGGCCTCGGCGAAGACTTCGGAAGCGTGCAGCAGGGCCTTGGACGGTATGCAGCCTATGTTCAGGCAGGTGCCGCCGAAGGTCTTGCGCTTTTCGACCACGGCCACCTTGAGGCCGAGCTGAGCAGCCTTGATGGCTGCGACGTAACCTCCGGGTCCGGTTCCGATGACGACGACGTCATAAGTCATTGAGCTATCCTCTTATCTAGCATTTTGCAGCCAAGGATGCCTTGGCATCGCCTGAATGCGGCTGAAACAACCAGCGCCTATTCCTCGGGCGCACATTCCTTGAAACGAAAGACCTCCCACGACAGCGGCTCTGCGGGCTTGGCCGAACCGAAATCGAAGGAATCGAGAGAACCGGCGAGATCCGGGAAGAGGAGAGCCTGCGCGGCCGGCTCCTTCGCCTTCGGCAGAAGATCGGCATCCGCACCTTCTTTAAGCGCGTAGATGACGCCCTGCCATATAGTGCAGTCTTCGAGTTCGTCGCCTGTGACGTCGCCCTCCGGGCAGTTGTACATGATCATGCCGTTCGGCCGCGCCACGCCCTCGGTCCACATCACCACGCCGTCGAGCTTGAAGGCCTTGCCCTGGCCGTCGTCCTTCTGCGTGATCGTGAATTCGTTGGATGTGACGGCCGGCACGTCTTCCGGCATCGGCTTGAAGGCGAGCGTGTAATGGTCGTCCCGGTCGCCATAGATCGCGCGATCCTGCGTGCAGGCGGCATAGGCGGAAAATGGCGCGGCAAGGCTGGCGCCGAACATCGTCATGAATGCCAGTCTGGAGAGGAGCCGTTCCCTGCACATCCTTTTACCACCCGCTCAATTGACCTGCTGCGTCGCCAGCTTGATGCCGAGGCCGATGAAGACCATGCCGGTGACCCGGTTGAACCAGCGCCCCCAGGCAACGAAACGCTCCCGCACCGGGGCGAGAGTGAAGAAGGTCGAGACCGCCACGAACCAGGCGATCAGGCATGCCGCCATCAACAATCCATAGACGCCCTGGATGGCGATCGGCGTCTCATGGCTGACGAGCGAGGAAAACAGCGACAGGAAGAACAGCACCGCCTTGGGATTGAGCGCGTTGGTGGCAAAGCCCATAAGGAAGCAGCGCGCGCCGGAAATCCTCCCCGCCTCGGCCGCTTTTCCCGGAAGATCGACGGCGATATCGGATACGCCGACATTCTTCTCCCTCAGCGCCTTCACGCCGAGATAGAGGAGATAGGCCGCGCCCGCCCATTTGATGAGCGAGAACAGATAGAGCGATTTCGATACGATCAGGCCCAGCCCAAGGATCGTGTAGCCGATATGGAAGAGGAGCGAGCAACCGATGCCGAAGCTGGTGATGATGGCGGCGCGGCGGCCGTGCACGATGCTCTGGCGCACCACCAGCGCGAAATCCGCGCCGGGCGACACGATCAGGATCGAAAACACCGCCATCAGCCCGGCAAACTCGATCACATATGGCATCATGTCCATTCTCCGGACGGATGGAAGGGAAGCGGATCGGGCCGGCCATCCGGCAGCCCGATCCCAAATCGCTTAGAGATCGAGAACGAGGCGCTCCGGATCCTCCAGGGTCTCCTTGACGCGCACGAGGAAGGTGACGGCTTCCTTGCCGTCGACGATGCGGTGATCGTAGGAAAGCGCCAGATACATCATCGGGCGGATGACGATCTGCCCGCCGACGACCACCGGCCGCTCCTGGATCTTGTGCATGCCGAGAATGCCCGACTGCGGAGCGTTCAGGATCGGCGTCGACATCAGCGAGCCATAGACGCCGCCGTTGGAGATCGTAAACGTGCCGCCCTGCATGTCCGCCATGGAGAGCTGGCCGTCACGCGCCGCCTTGCCGAGTCGGCCGATTTCCTTCTCGATTTCGGCAATCGACATCTCATCGGCATTGCGCACCACGGGCACCACCAGCCCCTTGTCGGTGCCGACCGCAACACCGATGTGGCAGTAGTTCTTGTAGATGATGTCGGTGCCGTCGATCTCGGCATTGACCGCCGGGATTTCCTTCAGCGCATGGGTCACCGCCTTGGTGAAGAAGCCCATGAAGCCCAGCTTCACGCCATGCTTCTTCTCGAACAGCTCCTTGTAGCGGTTGCGCAGGTCCATGACCGGCTTCATGTCCACCTCGTTGAAGGTGGTCAGCATCGCCGCCGTGTTCTGCGCGTCCTTGAGCCTCCGCGCGATAGTCTGGCGCAGGCGGGTCATCTTCACCCGCTCCTCGCGGGCCTCATCATCGGCGCTGGACGGTGCGCGTGCCGCCTTCGGCGCCTCGGCCGGCTGAGCCGCGGGAATACCTTTCGACAGGGCTTCCAGCACATCGCCCTTCAGCACCTGGCCGCGCTTGCCCGTCCCTTCCACCTGATCGGCGGAAACGCCTGATTCCGACAGCAGCTTGGCGGCGGAAGGCGCGGGCGCCATGGCCGGACCGGAAGCGGCTGGCGCAGGCGCTGCAGCCGGAGCAGCGGCAGGCTTGGCGGCTTCGGCCTTCGGTGCCGCGGGGGCCTTCGGCTCTTCCTTCTTCGCGGCCGGAGCGGCAGCCGCACCGCCGGCCTCAATCGTGCCGAGCAGCGCGCCCACCTCGACCGTATCGCCTTCCTTGGCGCTGATCTCGCTGAGCGTTCCGGCCGCGGGGGCCGGAACCTCGACCGTTACCTTGTCGGTTTCGAGTTCGACCAGCGGTTCGTCGGCGGCGATTGCGTCGCCCGCCTTCTTGAACCACTTTCCGATGGTTGCCTCGGTAACGGATTCCCCGAGGGTGGGAACGCGGATTTCGGTCGCCATGATCTTGCTCTTCCGTTGGTGATCAGTCGTTTTGGTTTGGTTTGCCTTAAGAGCCTAGAGCATCTTCGAGGAATGCTTCAAGCTGCGCGAGATGCTTCGACATCAGGCCGGTCGCCGGAGAGGCCGCGGCCGGACGCCCGGTATAGCGGACCCGCTGATGCTTGGCGTCGATATGGGCCAGAACCCATTCGAGATAAGGATCGATGAACGACCAGGCGCCCATGTTCTTCGGCTCTTCCTGGCACCACACCATCTCCGCGCCGCGGAACCGCGAAAGCTCGGTGATCAGCGCCTTGGCCGGGAACGGGTAGAGCTGCTCGAGGCGCAGGAGATAGATATCGTCGATGCCCCGCTTCTCGCGCTCCTCGTAAAGGTCGTAATAGACCTTGCCCGAGCACATGACCACGCGGCGGATCTTCGAATCCTTCTGCAGCTTGATCGGCTGGTCCTTGAGGTACTGCGCATCGTCCCAGAGCAGCCGGTGGAAAGTGCTCTCGCCCGACATCTCCGCCAGCGTCGAGACCGCCCGCTTGTGGCGAAGCAGCGACTTCGGCGTCATCAGGATCAGCGGCTTGCGGAAATCACGCTTCATCTGCCGGCGCAGGATGTGGAAGTAGTTGGCCGGCGTCGTGACATTGGCCACCTGCATATTGTCCTCCGCGCAGAGCTGGAGGAAACGCTCCAGGCGCGCCGACGAATGCTCCGGCCCCTGCCCCTCATAGCCATGCGGCAGCAGGCAGACGAGGCCGGACATGCGCAGCCACTTGCGCTCACCCGACGAGATGAACTGGTCGAACACCACCTGCGCGCCGTTGGCGAAATCGCCGAACTGCGCTTCCCAGAGCGTCAGCGCCCGCGGCTCGGAGAGCGAATAGCCATATTCGAAACCGAGCACCGCCTCCTCCGAGAGCATCGAGTTGATGACCTCGTAGACGGCCTGTCCCTTCTGCAGATTGTTGAGCGGGATATAGCGCTGCTCGTTCTCCTGATCATAGAGGACGGAGTGGCGCTGCGAAAAGGTTCCGCGCTCGACGTCCTGGCCCGACAGGCGGACCGGATGGCCTTCGATCGTCAGCGAGCCGAAGGCAAGCGCTTCCGCCGTCGCCCAGTCGATGCCCTCGCCCGTCTCGATCATCTTGGCGCGGTTGTCGAGGAAGCGCTGGACGGTGCGGTGGACATGGAAGCCGGCTGGCACTTCGACCAGCTTCTTGCCGATCTCCTTCAGCGTCTTGATCGGCACGGCGGTCTTGCCGCGGCGCTGCTCGTCCTCATTGTCGGCCTTGCGCAGGCCCGACCATGCGCCATCCAGCCAATCCGCCTTGTTCGGCTTGTAGCTCTGGCCTGCCTCGAACTCCGATTCCAGACGCGAGCGCCAGTCGGCCTTCATCTGGTCGATCTCGGCCTCGGTCACCACGCCTTCCGCGATCAGCTTTTCCGAATAGAGCTGCACGGTCGTCTTGTGGCCGCGGATGGTCTTGTACATCAGCGGCTGCGTGAATGCCGGCTCGTCGCCTTCGTTGTGGCCGAAGCGGCGATAGCAGAACATGTCGATGACGACGGGCTTGTGGAAGATCATGCGGAACTCGGTCGCCACCTTCGCCGCATAGACCACCGCTTCCGGATCGTCGCCATTGACGTGGAAGATCGGCGCCTCCACCATCTTTGCCACATCCGAAGGATAGGGCGAGGAGCGCGAGAAGCGCGGATTGGTGGTGAAGCCGATCTGGTTGTTGATGATGAAATGCACCGTACCGGCGACGCGGTGCCCCTTCAGCCCGGAAAGCCCGAAGCACTCCGCCACTACGCCCTGGCCGGCAAAGGCCGCATCGCCATGGAGGAGCAGCGGCAGCACCTTGGCGCGCTCGGCTAGCGGCACCACCTCGTCGCGGCTGCGGCCGACGAGCAGATCCTGCTTGGCGCGGGCCTTCCCCATCACCACCGGATTGACGATTTCGAGGTGCGACGGATTGGCCGTCAGCGACAGGTGCACCTTGTTGCCGTCGAACTCGCGGTCTGAGGAGGCGCCGAGATGGTACTTCACGTCGCCCGATCCCTCCACGTCGTCAGGCGTGTAGGAACCGCCCTTGAACTCGTGGAAGATGGCGCGGTGCGGTTTGCCCATCACCTGGCTGAGCACATTGAGTCGGCCGCGATGCGCCATGCCGAGCACGATTTCCTTCATGCCCATCTGACCACCGCGCTTGACGATCTGCTCCAGCGCCGGGATCAGCGATTCGCCGCCATCGAGACCGAAGCGCTTGGTGCCCTTGTACTTGACGTCAATGAACTGCTCGAAGCCTTCCGCTTCGATCAGCTTCGACAGGATCGCCTTCTTGCCTTCCGGTGTGAAGGCGACGCCCTTGTCCGGGCCTTCGATGCGCTCCTGGATCCAGGCCTTCTCGGCCGGATCGGAAATATGCATGAATTCGACGCCGATGGTCGAGCAATAGGTACGCTTCAGGATCTCGAGCATCTGCGGGATCGTCGCATATTCGAGACCCAGCACATTGTCGATGAAGATCTTGCGGTCGTAATCCGCAGGCGTGAAGCCATAGGCCTCCGGCGCCAGCTCGTTATAGTCCTCCGGCGGCTCGGCAAGGCTCAGCGGATCGAGCTTGGCATGGAGATGGCCGCGCATGCGATAGGCGCGGATCATCATGATGGCGCGCACGGAATCCCGCGCGGCATTGGTGATCTCCGCTTCGCTCACGGCCGGCGCCGCGGCCGTGCCATTGGTGGCGCCCTTCGCCGCCTTGGCCTTCAGCTTGTCGGCGATGTGCTTCTCGACCTCCCCCCAATTGCCGTCCAGGGCGGAAACAAGCTCGCCATTGGCGACGACCGGCCAGTCCGGCTTGGTCCAGGAGGCGCCCTGTGCGTTCTTTCTTACATCCTCGGCATTGTCGCGGAGATTGGCGAAGAAATCCCGCCACTGCGGATCGACCGATGTCGGGTCGTCCTCATATTTTGCATAGAGTTCTTCGATATAGTCGGCATTGCCGCCATAGAGGAACGATGTGAGGGCGAAAACGTCGTTGGCTTGTTCCTGCCTTGCCATATGTCCTGCCGGAGTGTTCGCTCCGTCTCCTTTAGCCGCTTCGAGGCCTCTGCCTCTGGTGCCGTCAGGGCGCGCGCCGCCCCGATGGCTTTCGTATTCATGCCGGAAGCAGGCCCGTGGTGGGCCTGCTTCTCTGTTTCTCCATATCGCGCCAGACATTGCATCCAGCTGCGATGCTCAGCCTTTCAGCACCTCGACCAGGGTCTTGCCGAGCTGTGCCGGCGACGGGGAAACGCGGATGCCCGCCGATTCCATCGCCGCGATCTTGTCTTCCGCGCCGCCCTTGCCGCCGGAGATCACCGCACCCGCGTGACCCATGGTGCGTCCCGGAGGGGCAGTGCGGCCGGCGATGAAACCGACCATCGGCTTCTTCCGCCCACGCTTGGCCTCGTCCTTGAGGAACTGTGCCGCGTCCTCTTCCGCCGAGCCGCCGATCTCGCCGATCATCACGATCGACTTGGTTTCATCGTCTGCGAGGAACATCTCGAGGATGTCGATGAATTCCGTGCCCTTGACCGGGTCGCCGCCGATGCCCACCGCCGTCGTCTGGCCGAGACCTTCGTTCGACGTCTGGAACACTGCCTCATAGGTAAGCGTGCCCGAGCGCGAAACAACACCCACCGAGCCCTTCTTGAAGATATTGCCCGGCATGATACCGATCTTGCACTCTTCCGGCGTCAGCACGCCGGGGCAGTTCGGGCCGATGAGGCGCGACTTCGACTTGTCGAGCTTCGCCTTGACATGGACCATGTCCATGACGGGGATGCCCTCGGTGATGCAGACGATCAGCGGGATTTCCGCCTCGATCGCCTCGATGATCGCCGCTGCTGCGCCTGCCGGCGGAACATAGATCACGGAAGCGTTCGCGCCCGTCTTCTCCTTGCCCTCGGCGACGGTGGCGAAGATCGGCAGGCTTTCGCCCTTGGCGCCGGTCCACGTTTCACCGCCCTTCTTCGGGTTGATGCCGCCGATCATCTGGGTGCTGTAATAGGCAAGCGCCTGCTCGGTGTGGAAGGTGCCGGTCTTTCCGGTGAGGCCCTGAACGAGAACCTTGGTGTCCTTGTTGACGAGTATAGACATGCCTTAGTTCCCCTTCACCGCCGCGACGATCTTCTGCGCCGCATCGTCGAGATCGTCGGCCGAAATGACGTTGAGGCCGCTCTCATTGATGATCTTCTTGCCGAGTTCGACATTGGTGCCCTCAAGACGGACGACCAGCGGAACCTTGAGGCCCACTTCCTTGACCGCCGCGATCACGCCTTCGGCGATGACGTCGCATTTCATGATGCCGCCGAAGATGTTGACCAGGATGCCTTCGACAGCCGGATCGGCGGTGATGATCTTGAACGCCGCCGTCACCTTCTCCTTGGAAGCGCCGCCGCCGACATCGAGGAAGTTCGCCGGCTCCGCGCCGTAGAGCTTGATGATGTCCATCGTCGCCATGGCGAGGCCCGCACCGTTCACCATGCAGCCGATATTGCCGTCGAGCGCGACATAGGCGAGGTCGTATTTGGAAGCCTCGATCTCCTTCTCGTCCTCTTCCGTCGTATCGCGCAGCTCCACGACATCGGGATGACGGAAGAGCGCGTTGTTGTCGAAGGAGACCTTCGCGTCGAGCACGCGCAGATGGCCGTCCTTCATCACGATCAGCGGATTGACCTCGAGGAGGCTCATGTCCTTCTCGGTGAAGGCCTTGTAGAGGATCGGGAAGAGCTTCAGCCCGTCCGCGCGGGCATCGCCCTCGAGCTTCAGCGCATCGGCGAGCTTCGCCGCATCCGCATCCGTCACGCCCGCTTCCGGATCAATGGCGACAGTGACGATCTTCTCCGGCGTCTCTTCGGCAACCGCCTCGATATCCATGCCGCCCTCTGTCGAAACCACGAAGGCCGGACGGCCGACGGTGCGGTCGATCAGGATCGAGAGATAGAGCTCACGGTCGATATCGGCGCCGTCCTCGATATAGAGGCGGTTGACCTGCTTGCCGGCGGGGCCGGTCTGCTTGGTCACGAGCGTGTTGCCCAGCATCTCCTTGACGTTGGCGACCACCTCGTCGACGGACTTCGCCAGCCGCACGCCGCCCTTGGCGTCGGGGGCGAGTTCCCTGAACTTGCCCTTGCCGCGTCCGCCGGCATGGATCTGGCTCTTGACCACATAGAGCGGACCGGGAAGCGTTTTCGCCCACTCTTCCGCCTGCTCGACGGAATAGACGGCCACCCCATTGGCGATCGGCGCGCCGTAGGAGTGGAGCAGGCGCTTGGCCTGATATTCGTGAATATTCATGCGGATGTCCTTTCGGATGCTCCTGATCCACTAATCGCGGAACATTTCCAAATGATGGAGAAATGGAACCGACCGCGATGCTGAACATCACGATCGGTTGAAAATCCTTATTTCAGGCTCGGTGCGATGCCGATGCAGGCCTCGCAGAGCCCGGCCACGGCGGCAACCGATTTCTCGAAATCCTTCTGCTCGGCCTTGTCGAGATCGATCTCGATCACCCGCTCCACGCCATTGGCGCCGATGACGACGGGAACGCCGACATACATGTCCTTGACGCCATACTGGCCGGAGAGATGGGCGGCGACCGGAAGAACGCGCTTCTTGTCCTTGAGATAGGCCTCCGCCATGGCGATGGCTGAAGCGGCAGGCGCGTAGAAGGCCGAGCCCGTCTTCAGGAGACCGACGATCTCCGCGCCGCCGTCGCGGGTGCGCTGGATGATCTGGTCGAGCTTCTCCTGGGAGGTCCAGCCCATCTTGACGAGATCGGGAAGCGGGATGCCGGCGACGGTCGAATAGCGCGCCAGCGGCACCATCGAATCGCCATGGCCGCCCAGCACGAAGGCCGTCACGTCCTCAACGGAAACGTCGAATTCCTCGGCGAGGAAGTAGCGGAAGCGGGCGGAATCCAGCACGCCCGCCATGCCGACCACCTTGTTCTTCGGCAGGCCGGAGAATTTCTGCAGCGCCCAGACCATGGCGTCGAGCGGATTGGTGATGCAGATGACGAAGGCGTCCGCGGCATATTTCTTGATGCCGGCGCCCACCTGCTCCATGACCTTCAGATTGATGCCGAGCAGGTCGTCACGGCTCATGCCCGGCTTGCGCGGCACGCCGGCGGTGACGATGACGACATCCGCGCCTTCGATGGCGGCATAATCATTGGCGCCGACGAATTTGGCGTCGAAACCTTCGACCGGAGACGATTGGGCGATATCGAGCCCCTTGCCTTGCGGAACACCTTCGGCGATATCGAACAGGACAACGTCCCCGAGCTCCTTGAGGCCGGCCAAATGGGCGAGCGTGCCGCCGATCATGCCAGCGCCGATGAGGGCAATCTTGTTGCGTGCCATGCTGGTTTTCTTCCCTGAACTGTGGTGCCAAGAAACGCGGGAAGCCGATCCGACAGGTGCCGGTAACGCCCCAGCGCTCGAAGGTCGATATGCCCGTTTGAAAAAGAACTCAACCGATTCTTTTCTTGTCAATGATTTCAATCGTTTAGAATTATAATTTCTTACGTAAACGTCAATGGATTTTGGCAAAGGGGAGAGCTTTTCAGGCAAAACCGGCGCTCAGGCGCCTGAGGTGGCTTCTTGCGTGCCGGCACGCGGATCGCCATTTCCCGCCGTTTCCAGATATTCCGCGCTCTGCATTTCAAAAAGCCGTGAGGCGGTGCGGTCGAATTCGAAGGCTTCCGTGCCGGACGGCGCCACATAGAGTTTTTCCGGCGCCGCTTCGGCTGACAGGACGAGCCTGACGTGATGATCGTAAAGCGTATCGATCAGGAGGATGAAGCGCTTCGCCTCGTTGCGGCGCGCATAGTCCAGCACCGGTACGTCGTCGATGAAGATCCTGTGATAGCGTCGCACGATCGCCATGTAGTCGGAAGCGCCGAAAGGCTTCGAACAGAGATCGCCGAACGAGAAGCGGGCCGCGTTGCCGGCTGCGCGCGGTATGGGCACCTCATGCCCCTTCACCATCAGGACGTCGGTCTGCTCCTCCGCGCGCCCCTTCGCCGCCTCCCATGCGGCATCCATCTGCCGGCGCGCCTCCGGTCCCAGCGGCGTCATATAGACGGGCTGCCGGTTCAGCTTTTCGAGACGATAATCCGTCCTTGAATCGAGATTGACGATCTCGACATGGCGCCGCAGGAGATCGATGAAGGGCAGGAAGAGCTGCCGGTTGAGCCCGTCGCGGTAGAGATCGTCCGGCTTGACGTTTGACGTCGCCACCAGCACCACGCCGCGCTCGAACAGCGCGCTGAAGAGCCTGGATAGGATCATCGCATCCGCAATGTCGGTCACCGTGAACTCGTCGAAGCAGAGGACCCACGCCGCCTCCGCCAGCGCGTCGGCCACCGGCGGGATCGGATCTTCCTGCTTCGTCTCCCCGCGCTTGAAAGCCTGCCGGTGCGCGTGGATGCGCTCGTGCACATCGGCCATGAAGTCGTTGAAATGCGCCCGCCGCTTGCGCTTGACCGGCACCAGCGCATGGAACATGTCCATCAGCATGGTCTTGCCGCGGCCGACCTCGCCATGGATATAAAGGCCCTTGACCGGCTCCCGGCTCGCCGCCTTGCGCCCGAACAGCCATCCGAGCGCGCTCGATTTCTTGGAGAGCCGCTTTTCGCCCAGTTCCTCGATCAGCCGGTCGAACCGGTCGGCAAGCGCCAGCTGCGCCTGATCGGGATCGACCTCGCCGGCAGCGGCCATCGCGTCGTAATGCTCGCGCACGGAAGGGAATGCCTTCAGCTTCTGATCAAAAGACATTTCCGCTTGGTCCGCAATCTAATGATATTGCACAGGCTATGTTGACGTTCGGATGAGGGCGAGGTGGGCATCGCCCTCATCTGGTTTAGCGCGAGAGGCTGATGGCCTGTCCGGTCGAGGTCTGCCCGTCGAAACGGCCTTCGCCGGACGAATAGAGCTGCGCCACCGTACCGCCGGATGCATCATAGAACACGAGCTGCTTGCCGTTGACCGCCCAGGAAGCGAGATTCGCCAGTTCGCCCGGGCAGCGCAGCGGGCCGGCGCGGTAGCCCTGGCCGAATTTCGTCTGCGGCGTCGCCACCTTGCAGTTCTGGCCGGCGACCGAGGCCGTCCAGACGCCGGCGACGCTGCCGGCCGTCAGGTCCGGCGCGGTGGTTGGCGGGACATTGGCCATTTGCGTGCCGGCCTGGCCAGGCAGCGTACCGTCCTGCGGGCCGCCGGGCGCGGCCGGGAATTGGGATGGGTTTGGCGCGGGCAAGGCGCTCTGCTGCACCTGGCCCGTCGGTGCCGGACGCAGCGGCGGAGGCGGAGGGGGGGGCGAAACCGTATCGAGATTGCCGAGCCGCGCACTCTGGCACCCTGCGGCAAGGATGGCCACCGACGCAAGGCTCATCAGACCCGTTTTCGAAATTCCCATAATGATCTCCATTTACGCAAGGCCGGCCTCGTATTCCCGACATTGCTTCTGGTCAATATGCTAGAGCACGATCCCGCAAAGTTGCAGATTTTTCCGACATGATCATGCGGCTCGTCCAAGAATCCACGCACCGGGCGATCCGAAAATCGCAATCGATCTCCAAGCCGATGCGTAGTGATAAAATGGCGATGTTGTCGAAAATGCAACCGTACGGCCGATTTTTCGGCACCATAGCCACCCTCCACGCCGCCATTTGTTCAAAAAATCCTGTGACTGGGACAAGGATGTCACACCTCGACGCACATCGTCCTCGTCGCAAGGCCGATATGGGAACCCGAACTTCGATCCCCCGTTAGAGGCCCGGGTAATTCCTCCCATGTCGAACCGTTACCGGGGATCGCATCATGATCAAATGGATATTCATTCTCCTCATCGTGGCGGCCATCGCCAGCCTCCTCGGCTTTCGAGGCGTTGCCGGGGCAGCCGCCACCGGCGCCAAGCTTCTGATCTTCATCGTGCTGATCGTGCTGCTGCTGGCGCTCATCTTCGGCGGTATCGTCGTGGCCTGACATTCTCCGGAATCATCGTTCCCGGACGGGCGTCAAACCAGACACTGGCAATTCCCCGTCAATTCCGCCATATAAGCCCAATATCGGTGAATTTGGGACCATAGCGAAAAGGCCATGGGCGAACAGGCGGCTTTTGCCAGGATGAACGGGCTCGGCAACGAGATCATCGTTGCCGACATGCGCGGACGGAGCGACCATGTCGCGCCGGCGGCGGCGATTGCGCTCGCGCGTGATCCCTCGACGAAGTTCGACCAGATCATGGCCATTCACGACCCGAAGACGCCGGGCACCGACTATTATATCGAGATCATCAATTGTGACGGCACGCAGGCGCAGGCCTGCGGCAACGGCATGCGCTGCGTCGTGCAGGCGCTGGCTGCTGAGACGGGCCGCGACCGCTTCGCCTTCGAGACGCTGGCGGGCATATTGACGGCAGCTGAGCATAAGGATGGCCTCATTTCCGTCGATATGGGCAGGCCGCGCTTCGACTGGCGGGAGATCCCGCTTGCCGAGGAGTTCGCCGATACAAGCCGCATCGAGCTGCAGGTCGGCCCGATCGACGCACCCGTGCTGCATTCGCCATCCGTCGCCTCGATGGGCAATCCGCATGCGATCTTCTGGGTCGATCGCGATGTCTGGTCCTTTGAGCTGGAAAAATTCGGTCCGCTGCTGGAGCATCACCCGATCTTTCCCGAGCGCGCCAACATCTCGATTGCCCAGGTCACGGCAAACGACGCGCTGACCCTGCGCACATGGGAACGCGGCGCCGGGCTCACCCGTGCCTGCGGCTCTGCCGCCTGCGCCGCCGCCGTCAGCGCCGCGCGAACGGGGCGTACCGACCGCCGCGTTACGGTCACCGTCCCCGGCGGACCACTTGAGATCGAGTGGCGCGACGACGATCACCTGATCATGACGGGGCCGGCGGAATGGGAGTTCTCCGGCACCTTCGATCCGGCCACCGGCGCATGGTCACGTGACGCCGCCGCCGCGCCGATCAAGCGGGGTGCGGCATAATGGCGGTCGAGATCGTCACCTTCGGCTGCCGCCTCAACACCTATGAATCCGAGGTGATGAAGCGCGAGGCCGACGCCGCCGGTCTTGGGCAGGTCGAGGGCGGCGCGATCGTCTTCAACACCTGCGCCGTCACCAGCGAGGCGGTGCGGCAGGCGCGGCAGGCAATCCGCAAGGCGCGCCGGGAAAACCCGCGAGCGCGCATCATCGTCACCGGCTGCGCCGCCCAGACCGGTGCCGATGATTTCGCCGCCATGGATGAGGTCGATCTCGTTCTTGGTAACGAAGAGAAGCTGAAATCCAGCTCCTACCGGATGCTGCCGGATTTCGGCGTCAACCAATTCGAGAAAGTTCGCGTCAACGACATCATGGAAGTGCACGAGACGGCGAGCCATATGGTGGACGCCATAGAGGGCCGCGCCCGCGCCTTCGTGCAGGTGCAGAACGGCTGCGACCATCGCTGCACCTTCTGTATCATCCCCTATGGTCGCGGCAATTCACGCTCCGTGCCGATGGGCGCCGTGGTCGAGCAGGTGAAGCGCCTCGTCGGCAATGGCTATCTGGAGGTGGTGCTGACAGGCGTCGACATGACCAGCTATGGCCCCGACCTGCCGGGCAGCCTTCGCCTCGGCAAGCTGGTGAAGACGATCCTCGCCCAGGTGCCCGACCTCCAGCGCCTGCGCCTTTCCTCCATCGATTCCATCGAGGCCGATGACGATTTGATGGAGGCGCTGGCGACCGAGAAGCGCCTGATGCCGCATCTGCACCTGTCGCTGCAATCGGGCGACGACATGATCCTGAAGCGCATGAAGCGCCGGCACTTACGCGACGATTCCATCCGCTTCTGCGAGACGGTGCGCGAGATCAGGCCGGATATCGTCTTCGGCGCCGACATCATCGCCGGTTTCCCGACCGAAACCGAGGAAATGTTCGGAAATTCAGTGAAGATCGTAGAGGAATGCGGGCTGACGCATCTGCATGTCTTCCCGTTCTCGCCCCGCGAGGGCACGCCCGCCGCGCGCATGCCGCAGGTGGCGCGGCAGATCGTCAAGGAGCGTGCCGCGCGGCTGAGGAGCGCAGGCGACCGCGCCTATGCCGCGCATATGGCGAAGCTTGCGGGCACCGTGCAGAAGATCCTTGTCGAGCGCGAGGGGCTGGGTCGCACCGAGGGCTTCACCTTGACCGCCCTCGAAGGCGGCGAGCCGGGCTCGATCGTCGAACGGCTGATCGCCGGGCATGACGGCGACAAGCTGATCGCAGCACCGGCCGACCGGCAAGCGGCTTAACGAACAGAAACGGCATTCATGGCTCTGGAATTCATCAAGAAGATCTTTTCCTTCGGCAAGAAGGAGGTCGAGGAGGTGCCCGTCGAGGGGGCGCCCGAGGAGGCGGCCGGCGTACCCGCTCCGGAAGCATCCGAAGCTGTTCCCGTGGACGCTCCCCTGAAGGAGGCCGAAGCACAGCCTTCTCCAACACAAGCACCGGCTGAGCCCGAGGAAGCCCGCGAGGAGCCGAAGGCTCAAGAAGCGGCCGCCGAGCCTGAAATCAGGATCGAGGAACAGGTTGGACAGCCTGCGGAAGAGGATCAGCCGCAGGAGCCGGCGCAATCCGCTGCCGAGATAGCGGCCTTTGACGAAGAGAAGATAGTCGAACCCGAGCCGACGGAGCCGGAGCTCGAGCAGGAAGAAAGCCCTCTCGCGGAAGTCGAGATCCCTATCGACACGCCGCCTGCCGTCGAGCCGCCGGCAGAGCCCCGGTCCGGGGCAGAGGCAGAACCGCAGCCGCCCATCGCCGCCCAACCGGAACCCGCTCCGCAACCGGCGCCACCGAAGCCGAAAAAGGTCGCGGTGGGAAAATCGGTCGAGGCGCGCGAGGAGGAAGTTCCTCCCCCCGCCGAACCCGAGAAGAAGGCGACCTGGTTCGAGCGCCTGCGCAAGGGCCTGTCGCGTTCCTCGCAGCAATTGGGCGATTCCATCGGCGGCATCTTCACCAGGCGCAAGCTCGATGAGGATACGCTCCAGGATCTGGAGGACGTGCTGATCCAGGCCGATCTCGGAATGGAGACCTCGATGCGCATCACCGACGCGTTGGCCTCCGGGCGTTACGGCAAGGACATCGCCACGGATGAAGTGCGCGCGGTTCTGAGCGCCGAGATCGAAAAGGTTTTGGCTCCCGTGGCAAAACCGCTGGAGCTCGATCTCTCGCACAAGCCCCATGTCATTCTGGTGGTCGGCGTCAACGGCACCGGCAAGACCACGACCATCGGCAAGCTCGCCGCCAAGCTCACCGCCGGCGGCCTGAAGGTGATGCTCGCGGCGGGCGACACCTTCCGCGCCGCGGCGATCGAGCAGCTTCATATCTGGGGCGAGCGCACTGGCGCGCCGGTAATCTCCTCGAAACTCGGTGCGGATGCGGCGGGGCTCGCCTATGATGCCTGGGAAAAGGCCAAGGCTGCGGGAAGCGACGTGCTGATCATAGACACGGCCGGCCGCCTTCAGAACAAGACCGAGCTGATGGACGAACTCGCCAAGATCGTCCGCGTGCTGGGCAAGAACGACCCCGAAGCGCCGCATACCGTGCTGCAGACGCTCGACGCCACCACTGGCCAGAACGCGCTCAACCAGGTCGAAATCTTCCGCAATGTCGCGGGCGTCAACGGCCTCGTCATGACCAAGCTCGACGGCACGGCGCGCGGCGGCATCCTCGTCTCCATCTCGGCCAAGTACAAATTACCGGTCTATTTCATCGGCGTCGGCGAAGGTGTCGACGATCTCGAACCCTTTGCCGCGAAGGACTTCGCCCGCGCAATCGCAGGAGTGGCATGAATGGAACACCCGATCTTCGAACGCGATCCATCCGATCCGGCAACCCGGTCGGACCCGATCCGCAAGGAAGTGCCGCCCCTGCTCAAGCTGGCATTGGAGCTTGGCCCCCTGCTCGTCTTCTTTTTCGCCAACTCGCGCGGCGAATGGCTGCTGGAGCGCTTCCCCGTTCTCGGCGCGATCGGCGGCCCGATCTTTCTAGCGACCGCGCTCTTCATGGCGGCGACGGTTCTGGCGCTCACCGTCTCCTGGGCGATGACCCGCACCCTGCCGATCATGCCGCTCGTCTCCGGCATCGTGGTGCTGGCCTTCGGCACGCTGACGCTCTGGCTGCACAACGACACCTTCATCAAGATGAAGCCGACCATCGTCAACACGCTGTTCGGCGTGGTTCTCCTCGGCGGCCTCGCCTTCGGCAAGTCGCTTCTGGGTTATGTCTTCGACCAGGCCTTCAAGCTCGATGCCGAAGGCTGGCGCAAGCTCACCTTCCGCTGGGGCCTGTTTTTCCTGCTGCTTGCTGTCCTCAACGAGGTGGTCTGGCGCAATTTCTCCACCGATACTTGGGTGGCCTTCAAGGTGTGGGGCATCATGCCGATCACCATCGCCTTCACCCTGTCCCAGATGCGTCTCATCATGAAGCACTCGTTGGAAGCCGCAGAAGACAAGAAGTTGACGCCCTCGCGGGAAAAGCAACCCTGAATTGTGGCAATATCGGCGTAATCCAGCGAAATTCGTCCATAATCTTTCCATTTTCGGAGCGAAGTGCTGCCGTTTTCCCCTGAAATAAATCCGCTTATCGCGTGATTCTTCGGAGTTTGGGGACATGAAAACGGCACTCATCGTCATGACCCTCATGGGTTGCGACTGCGACGCCAAGCAGTGCGAATATATCCGCACGGCCGATGCAGGCTGGACCAGCATGCAGGAATGCGAGAAGGACCTGGCGCGCGAGATCAGGGGCGGCCGGGACATGGCCTATCCGCTGATCACCGCCACATGCCGGCCGGCCGGCCCTGCAGGACGGCACCTCCTGGCGTCGGTGAGCCCGAAGGTCACCCTCCCCGCCCATATCGGCGACAGGCCTACAATGGATGCGGCAGCCGGCATTCCCGTGGAACCAAAGGTCGTTGTGGCCAAGCGCACCCGCTTCGGCTACCAGACCGTGACCGATACCGTCGACAGGGCCATATCCGGCACTGTCTCGGTCGCCAACCGCGCTGCCGGCTGGGTCAGGCAATACGCCCTGCTCGGCCATTGAAGCCAACGCCCGGAGACTCCGATCGGGCGGTTTCCCTTTCGCAAAACTGTTTCTTGCACAAGCCGCCGTACCGCGCTCTTATGGGCGCGGCTCGGCCGTGGTCGCTGCGATAGCCGCAGGTTCCGGGCCGCAAGACTGGAATTTGCGAAATGGTACACTCAATGTCCCCTCTGCCCCGGCTTGATATCGAGCAGTTCACCTGCCGCAGCGATAATTTCGGCGTGCTGATTCACGATCCGGAGAGCGGGCTCACCGCCGCCATCGACGCGCCGGAGGAAGCGCCGATCCTGGCGGCGCTGAGGCGGCGCGGATGGGAGCTCGATTTCATCTTCACCACCCATCACCATCCCGACCATGTCGAGGCCAATCTGCCGCTCAAGCAGAGATTCGGCCTGACCATCATCGGCCCTGAGGCCGAGAAGGCCTCGATCCCCGGCATCGACCGCACCGTTTCCGACGGCGACCGCTTTGATTTCGGCCGCTTCGAGGTCCAGGCGATCGCGACACCCGGCCACACGGCGGGCGAGATCTCCTATTACCTGCCGCAGGCCAAGGTGGCCTTCACCGGCGATACGCTGTTCGCGCTCGGCTGCGGCAGGCTCTTCGAGGGCACGCCGGCGACGATGTTCCGCTCGCTGTCGCGGCTCATAGAATTGCCGGGCGACACGTCGGTCTATTGCGGACACGAATATACCGAGAGCAACGCCCGTTTTGCCCTCACCATCGATCCGGAAAACCCGGCGCTGAAGGAGCGCGCGAAGGAGATCGCCCGCCTGCGCGGGGCGGGCAGGCCGACGCTGCCCACGACGATTGCGCTCGAGATGGCGACCAACCCCTTCCTGCGCTGGCACGATCCGCGCATCCGCGTGCGGCTCGGGATGCAGGATGCCAGCGACGAGGAGGTCTTCGCCGAGATCCGCAAGCGCAAGGATCATTTCTGATGACGCCGACACCCGAAGCCATCCGCAGGACGCTTGGCATGCAGCCGCATCCGGAGGGCGGCTGGTTCGTGGAGACCTTCCGCGACAATGAAGCCGCCGGCGGGCGCGGCCATTCGACCGCGATCTATTTCCTGCTCGAGGCGGGACAAATCTCCGCCTGGCATCGCGTCAGGGACGCAGCCGAGGTCTGGCACTGGTATGGCGGCAGCCCGCTGGAGCTGAAACTCTCCGATGGCAGCGCCAGGCGGACGATCCGCCTTGGCCTCGATCTGGAGAAGGGCGAGCGCCCGCAGGGCGTGGTGCCGGCGGGCTGGTGGCAGACGGCCAGGAGCCTTGGCGCCTGGACGCTGGTCGGCTGCACCGTCGCCCCCGGCTTCGACTTCGCACAATTCGAGATGGCGGAACCAGGCGCGCTTCCGGAATAATCCCGCTTTCCCTGCGGCCGGTTCTGCCGTAATGAAAATCGGACCCACCCGGGAAAAACGATATGTTCCGCCTGATCTTGAAAGCCGCCCTGATCCTGTGGCCAGCCCTCGCCCTGCTGACAGCCGCTCCCGCTATGGCACAGCCCTCGCTCGAAACCCAGGCCGAGGTGAACGCCTTTCCCCTGACCGAGGATTTTCTCGCCCGGATGGAAGCGATCCAGACCGAACTCCAGGCACTCAACCTCACCGGCCAGGAGGAGGACACGAATGCGGGAGAGCCGGTAACGCTCGATTCGCTGACCGCCGGAGTGGAGGCCAAGCCGGATGTCATGGCCGTCCTGACGAAGCACCAGGTGAAGCCGCGCGACTACATTGTCGGCTATTTCGCATTGATGAGCAGCCTTGCCGCGGCCGAAGCCGAGAACGAACCGCAATTGATCGATGAACTGGGAGACGTCAATCCCGAGCACCTCGCTTTCGGGCGCGAGTACAAGGCGCGGATCCAGCAGCTGATCGGCGAGTGAACGGTCCCTCGGGTATTGGGTGAAAGGCCGAAGTCTCCTTCGGCCTTTTCGTCATGAAGACTGGTTCAGCAACCGGAGCGCATTGATCGTCACCAAAACGGTGGCGCCCGTATCGGCCAGAATGGCCGGCCAGAGTCCCGTGATCCCGAGAACTGTCGTCATCAGGAACACCGCCTTCAGGCCCAGCGCAATGGCAATATTCTGGTGAATGTTGCGCATGGTGCGATTTGACAGAACGATCATATCAGCCACATCGCTGACACGACCGTGCAGCAGGGCGGCATCCGCTGTCTCCAGCGCCACATCGGTGCCGCCGCCCATGGCGATGCCGATATCGGCGGCGGCCAGCGCGGGGGCGTCATTGATGCCGTCGCCGATCTTGGCTACGATCTCGCCCTCCTTGCGCAATTCGCCGACGATGCGCTGTTTGTCTCCGGGCAGAAGCTCGGCGCGCACCTCTATGTCGAGTTCGCGGCCGATGGCTTCCGCCGTTCGCCGGTTGTCGCCGGTGAGCATCATCGTGCGGATGCCTGCCTCCTTCAGGCGCTTGAGCCCCATCACCGCATCGGCGCGGGGCTCGTCGCGCATCGCGATAGCACCGGCGATCCTGCCATCGGCCACCAGCACGGAAACCGTCTTGCCCTCATTGTTGCAGGCGGCAATGCGCGCCGCCAGGCCGGCCGGAATGGCCGCTTTTTCGCCTGCAGCCATGCGCGAGCCGAGAAACAGCTCGGTTTTGCCGGCGCGGCCGGAAACGCCCCTGCCGCCATGCGCCCTTCCATTGGCGATGGGAGAAAGCGAGAGCCCACGCGCGCCCGCTGCGGCGATGATAGCCAGTGCCAGTGGATGGCTGGAGCCTGCGTCGAGCGAGGCTGCGAGCCGCAGCACCTCATTTTCCGGCAATGCCCCTGCCAGCACATCCGTCACCTCCGGCTTGCCCTCGGTCAGCGTGCCGGTCTTGTCGAAGCAGGCCGCGGTGATCTTGCCGATGGTCTCGAGCACCGCGCCGCCCTTTACCAGGAGGCCTCGCCGCGCACCTGATGACAGGGCTGCCGCAATCGCCGCAGGGGTCGAGATGACCAGCGCACAGGGGCAACCGATCAACAGGATTGCAAGGCCTTTATAGATCCATTCGTCCCAGGCAGCGCCTGCCACCATTGGCGGCAGGATTGCTACCAGCGCCGCCACCGCAACGACACCCGGCGTGTAATAGGTGGAGAAACGATTGATGAAACGCTCGGTCGGCGCCTTGGCTTCCTGCGCTTCCTCGACCAGCTTTACCACGCGGGCAATCGTGTTGTCGCTTGCCGCCGCCGTCACCTTTATGCGCAGCAGACCCTCGCCATTGATCGTACCCGCGAAGACCGTATCGCCGGCTCGCTTGCTGACCGGCGTGCTTTCACCAGTGACGGGGGCTTCATCAATGGCGCTTTCGCCGGCGACAATCTCGCCATCCGCCGGCATGCGGTCGCCGGGCCGAACGGCGATGATGTCACCGATCCGCAGGCTTTCCGCCGGAACTTCCGAAGTGGAACCGCCGCGCTCCAGAAAAGCCGTCTTGGGCACCAGGTCGATCAGCGATTCTATGCTCGCGCGCGCCTTGCCGGCTGCCACGCCTTCCAGCAGTTCGCCAACCAGGAAAAGGAAGACGACCGCCGCCGCCTCTTCGGTTGCGCCGATGAAGACGGCACCGACGGCGGCGATGGTCATCAGTGTTTCGATCGAAAACGGTGTGCCGTTTATGGCCGCTCTGTAAGCACGCCAGGCAATCGGCATGAGGCCGATCAGCAGTGCCGCCGTGAAGGCCCATAGCTCGATGGAAGGATAGAGCTTTCCCATCCCGTAGGCTGCGGCAAGCCCGGTGCCGCAGGCAAGCATCGTCCGGCCCTTCCGGGTACGCCACCAGGGTGGCGACTTTGCCTGGACCCGGGGTTTTGATGCCTCGCCGGACGTTTCGAGCGCTGCCGTGTAGCCAAGTGCGGCCACCCTGTCGACGATCTCGCTGCTCCGGGCCGTGCCGTCATGGCTGACGATCATGGTACCGCTGGTGACCGAAACCGAAACATCCTTGACCCCGCCCACGCGGCGCACCGCCGTGTCGATCTTGGCCGCGCAGGAGGCACAATCCATGCCGCCGACCCGGAAGCGGAAATCCTCGGCGCTCGCCGCGATTTCCGTGCCATGGGTATGATCATGGCCATGCCCGCAGCAGGCGCCTTTTTCCTGGATCGCATGATCATGGCAGCGTCCAGCCGGCTCTTTCCCAGGGGTAACGAGCTCGACGCCATAACCCAGCCCACGCAGCTTGTTGATAACCGCCTCGGGGTTGCCGCTGCCATCATGGCTGACCGTCATCATGCCCGAGGGAACCGATATGGACACATCATCCACCCCCGCCAGGCGGCGCACGGCTGCATCGATCTTGTTGGCGCAGGACGCGCAATCCATGCCGTCCAACCGAAAACGAATCTGGTTCAGCGTTTCGCTCATATCTGCTCTTCCGGACTGCTCTTGAATTGTCTCAGGCAAGGTCTACATCCTCTAGTCACTAGAGGAGCAAGAGCAAATGAATCCGGATATTCCGATCGGCGAGGCATCGAAGGCGAGCGGCGTCAAGATACCCACCATCCGCTATTACGAGCAGATCGGCCTGCTGCCGTCGCCGCCGCGCACAGAAGGCAATCGCAGGCTCTACGATGAAAATGACATCCAGCGGCTGTTATTTATCCGCCACGCGCGCGATCTCGGCTTCGAGATCGGCGCCATCCGCACGCTTCTCGATCTGCAGGACAACCCTGATCAATCCTGCACCATTGCCGACGCGATCGCCCGCGCACGGCTGATCGATGTCGAAAATCGCATCGCCAGGCTGTTATCCCTGAAAGCGGAATTGCAGCGCATGCTGGATTGCACGGCCCATGGCCGGATCGATCAATGCCGTGTGATCGAGATCCTCGGAAATCACGAGAAATGCATCCACCCTGATCATTAAATGATCTGGAGCGGTTCCTCCGCTTCTGCAAAAGCGGAAACCGCTCTATTGGGCGGAGAGCTGCGCCTTGCGGCGCGACAGGATCATGTCCTTGGCGGCCAGCACCGCGCCTGACGTGATGAGCAGACAGGCGGCGAGGATGCGCAAGGACGGTTCCGCCGACCCGGCAAGGATCAGGACCAGTGTCGAGAGGAGCGGCGCGGCGTAACTTGCAGCCCCTAGCACCTGGATATTGCCGCGCTTGACGCCGAAATCCCAGGCATAGAAGGCAGCCCCGACGGGAAGAAGGCCCAGCCCCAGCACGGAAAGCCATTGTGTCGCCGTTTCAGGCCAGACGGTCTGCTCCAGCGCCAGGTGGCAGAGGAGAGACAGAATGGCGGTAACGGCGCAGAAACCCGTTACCGCATCTGTCGGCACGGCGGAAAAGCGGCGCGACAGGAGGGAATAGGTCGACCAGGTGAGCGCGCAAAGCCCGGCCATGGCATAGCCGAAGAGATATTTCGCCTCGAAGCCGACACCGCCGCCCTTGGTGACGATCAGCGCCGTTCCGGCAAGGCCGAGAAGCGTTCCCGCCACATGGTACCAGGCGAGCCTTTCGCCCGGCATCAGCGCCGAGCCGACGACGATCAGGAGCGGCCAGAGATAGGCGATCAGGCTTGCTTCCACGGCCGGGGCATGGCGCAGCGCCGTGAAATAGAGGAAATGATAGCCGAACAGGCCGAGCGTGCCCAGGAGCCAGACCACCGGCGGCTGCTTCAGATGGCGCGCCGCACCAGGCCGCCACAGCCAGGAGATCAGCCCGAGGCTAGCCCCGATGGTGAAGGTCATGGCGGTGAGCTGGAATGGCGGCACCTTGCCGGAAGCGGCGGTGAACAGCGCCAGCAGCGCCCACATGACGACGGCCGAAAAGCCGATCAGCGTCGCCAGTCTCACCATGTCAGCGCCTCCCCGGCGGGAGGCCCGCCTTCCCTCTTAATTGACCTTTTCGAACCGTGTCGCGAAAACCGACACGGTGCCGATCTGCGTGCCGATGCTGGCCGCGACCGGCGCATAGATACCGGAATCGCCGAGAGAAGCAAACGAGATACTGATCTTGCTCTTGTTCTTCAGATACTCGATCGCCTCCTTGCCCTTCTGGTAGCCCGAAATCGGCACGAACTTGACCGAGCAGGTCACCGCATCGCCTTTGAAGCCCTTGGTCGAGAACGGCTTCGTTCCCTGATAGGACAATTGCAGGTCGGCACGGGTCTGGCCGTCGAATATATGCAGCGTGCGCCCGCAGACCGACTGCGGGCCGGAGGCCCTGATCATCAGCCCGCTCAGAGGATCGGCGACGGATTTGAGATCGTTCGGCCCGGTTTCCACCCATGGATTGCGCTTCTTGACCGGCGGCGTGTTCTCCACCATCGAGACGGAGCCGTCGCCGGAGAAATCGATGATGGTGCGCTTGTTCTTCTTGCCGTTCTTGTATTTTACCTCGTAGGAGGCCGGCATCACGCTCGCGCCCGATGCCGAGCCGGTGACGCGGATCGTCCCGTCGGTCTTGTCGAAGATCCGCGCCACGCCGGAACTCGACAGCTTGCCCGAAAGATCGTAATTGCTGCCGTTCACCTTCGTTTCGAACCCGGATTTCGCGATATTGAGCCCGAATATCGAGACCTCATACCAGGTCCGGTAGGTCTCGGCCGCAAAGGCGGCATGTCCGGCGAAGGCAAGAGCCAAGCCGCTGATTATTGCCGTTGCGCCAGCTCGGCGCAGGATGCCCATAGACGACGCCATCTTTTTCCTCGCACCGCGGACCCGGGTTGCACGCCGGACCGCATCATTGCTCTTGAGTTGTTGTCCAATAGAAGAAAATAGGCGAAGTTATGATGTATAAAAGGCCGGAGAAGCGGCAAGACAGGGCCGGATCGGCCCAAAAATGGCCGTGTTCCCGAAAGCGGCTTGACGCGGACGGCTCCTGTCACTATAGAAACGCGACTTTCCCATAAGGCCGCCTGTCCGAAGAATGCGCGCCCGCAGCCCCGCATCGTTGTTATGCGTTCATGCGAGAGAGTTTATCGGACACAGGGCCGGGGCCTGATAACAGAATTTGAAGGTGAGACCAATGTCCCGCGCTTGCGAATTGACCGGAAAATCGGTCCAGTACGGCAACAATGTCAGCCACGCGAACAACAAGACGCGTCGTCGCTTCCTGCCGAACCTCTGCGACGTCACGCTGATGTCCGAGGCTCTCGGCCAGAGCTACCGCCTGCGCGTTTCCGCCCACGCCCTGCGTTCGGTGGAGCATCGCGGCGGCCTGGACGCGTTCCTGACCAAGGCCGACGACAAGGAATTGTCGCAGCGCGCCCGCCTGCTGAAGCGCCAGATCGCCAAGAAGCTGGCGGAAGCCGCGGCGGCCTGATCGCTCATATGACGACGAATTGAGCCGGGCCGACTTTTGTCGGCCCTTACTTTTTGTTTCAGCCGCATGATCCATCCGAAAAGTCCACGGACTTTACCGGGATCATGCTCTGATGCTGGTTCCATCACCCAGGATAAAAAAATGTCTGTATTGCGCAGCCTCATCCCCTCTATTCTCGCCATGTGCGCGGCCGTTACCGCGTCGAACATCCTCGTGCAGTATCCGCTCGAACTGTTCGGAATAAAGGACCTACTGACCTGGGGATCGATCAGCTACCCCGTCGCCTTTCTCGTCAACGACCTGACCAACCGCCGCTTCGGCCCCGCCGCAGCGCGCAAGGTCGTCTATTTCGGCTTCGCCATCGGCGTTGTGCTGTCCATATGGCTGGCGACGCCGCGCATCGCGATCGCCTCGGGCACGGCCTTCCTCATCGCCCAGCTCATGGATATCACGGTATTCAACCGGCTCCGGCAGCTCACCTGGTGGAAAGCGCCCTTCGCCTCCGCCATGTTCGGCTCTGTCCTGGATACCCTCATCTTCTTCTCGGTTGCCTTTGCGGCGCAATTCGCCTGGATCGACGCCCTCACCGGGATGCAGGATTCCTCGCTTGCCTTCCCGACGAGCTGGTTCGGCTTCGAAGTGCCGCTCTGGACGTCACTTGCTTTCGGCGATTTCATGGTGAAGGTGCTGATGGGCACGGTGATGCTGGTGCCCTATGGCGCGATCCTCGCGATCTTCCATCCGGCGGTCTACTCAGCCAGCCGGAATTCCAGATAGAGATTGCGCTGCCAGAGCGAATAATTGTCGTCCGAGATGAGGGAGAGGACCGAACGGCCGTTACCGTCGGTCCACACATCGATCCCTTCCATATTGTCGATCTGGTAGCCCATATCGGCCTGGAGCAGGACTTCGCCATCGACGGTCGCGCCCGGCCGGATCGCCTCGCCCGCTATGCGGCGGATGCGCAGCGCCACGCCTGAAACCAGCGCATAGCGGCGCTCGAGGACCAACAGATCGCCATCGGGTAGGAAAGCGGCATCGCTGATATCGAAGCCATCCGTCCGGCGGACATGGAAGATGCCGCGACGCGGCCCCGCCAGCACGGCCGCGAAGAGATCGCCATTGCGGTTCAGGCTTTTCTCCGTCAACACCACGCGGACGCCGCCGAGCGGCCCTGATGCTGGCGAGACCGCAACCGCCTCCAGGCTGGCATTCTTGCGCAATTCCTCCCGCGGGAGCGGCAGCGGCAGGGCTTTCGGCAGCGATGCGAAATCCCGCGTGTCGAGCTTGTATTCCAGCAGCCGGTGCTCGCGTTCGAAGCCGACCGTCACCCTGTCGCCCGAAATCGCGAGGCTTTCCGCAT
Organism: Mesorhizobium sp. RMAD-H1; assembly: GCF_014191375.1. GTDB lineage: Bacteria > Pseudomonadota > Alphaproteobacteria > Rhizobiales > Rhizobiaceae > Paramesorhizobium. The sequence goes on along the minus strand of NZ_JACHWN010000005.1, from coordinate 207,350 downwards.
CCGCATCCCATTTGCGCGCGAAAGGCTCGCCGGTTGGGCCAAGGAGCGGCGCCATCCGGAAGCCGCCCATGCCCGAGGGACGGCCATCGGCATCCCGCTCGATATGGCCGGCATACCAGAAGCCGGTATCGGTGACGCCGAGGAAGTTCCGGCCGGCATCGAGGAAGCGGATCGCCGACATCCCGCCGAATTCGCGGTCCGCCGCCGTCAACTCCCGCCCGCCTACGAATTCCAAAGCGCCGAAGCGCTGTTCGGACGAGCCGATGCGGAACTGGGTGATCGGGCGGGCGGTCACGTCGAAATGCGCGACATGGTCCTCCGCCAGACCGATTGCCGGTCGGCAAACAGTCAATATTGTTACGCAGAAAAACAGAACGAGGCGCGGCAGCCCCTTCAACGGCGTCCCGCGCGGGCACCGTTGCCATGCTCATCGAAGAGCGCGGCAAGCTGCTCGGTCATCGCGCCGGCGAGCTCTTCAGCATCGACGATGGTGACCGCGCGGCGATAGTAGCGCGTCACGTCATGGCCGATGCCGATGGCGATCAGCTCGACCGGCGAGCGCGTCTCGATCTCCTCGATCACCGCGCGCAGGTGCCGTTCGAGATAATTGCCGGGATTAACCGATAGCGTGGAATCGTCGACCGGCGCGCCGTCGGAGATCATCATCAGGATCTTGCGCTGTTCAGGACGGCCGATGAGGCGCTGATGCGCCCATATCAGCGCCTCGCCGTCGATATTTTCCTTGAGCAACCCCTCGCGCATCATCAGGCCAAGATTGCGGCGTGCCCGCCGCCAGGGCGCGTCGGCGCTCTTGTAGATGATGTGGCGCAGATCATTGAGGCGGCCGGGATTGGCCACCTTGCCGCGGTCGAGCCATGCCTCGCGCGCCTGCCCGCCCTTCCACGCCCGCGTGGTGAAGCCGAGGATCTCGACCTTGACGCCGCAGCGCTCCAGTGTCCGGGCAAGGATATCGGCGCAGGTGGCGGCAACCGTGATCGGCCGGCCGCGCATCGAGCCCGAATTGTCGAGCAGAAGCGTCACCACCGTATCGCGGAAATCCGTGTCGCGCTCCTGCTTGTAGGAAAGCGGCTGCGTCGGATCGATGACGACGCGCACCAGCCGTGACGGATCGAGATAGCCCTCTTCGAGGTCGAAATCCCAGGAACGGTTCTGCTGCGCCATCAGCCGGCGCTGCAGCCGGTTGGCCAGCCTGCCGACGACGCCCTGCAGATTGGCCAGCTGCTTGTCGAGGAAGGCGCGCAGGCGGTCGAGCTCCGCTTCGTCGCAAAGCTCGGTGGCATCGACGGTCTCGTCGAATTCCTGCGTGAAGACCTTGTAGTCGATCTCGCTGGCGAAATTGGCGAAGGGCTGGTTCGGGCGGCGGGCCTCTCCCGGCGTCTCGGCGTCGACGTCCTCGTCGCCATCCATATCGTCGGCAAAGGAATCGGCCGCTTCCATCTCGCCCTGCTCGCCGTCCTCGCTCGAGCTGTCGGCATCATCACTCTCCGCCGCGTCGGAGCCTTCCTGCTCCTCCGAGCCGCCGTCCTCATTGTCCTCGGGCTTGGGCGTCTCCTCGCTTTGCTCGTCCTGGTCGGCGGATTCTTCCTGCTGGGAAAGCTCCTCCGCCATATCCATGGAGGCAAGCATTTCCCGCACGACCCGGGCGAAGGCCTGCTGGTCTTCCAGCTTGTCGCTCAGATGCGCGATATCGGTGCCGGCCTTTTCCTCGATCCAGTCACGCCACAGTTCCACGACATTGCCGGCCTCCGCCGGCGCGCTGCGGCCGGTGAGCTTTTCGCGCACCATCAAAGCCACGGCTTCCTCGAGCGGAGCATCGGCCTTCTCGGTGATCGCGGGAAAATTGGCGCGGCTGTATCTGTCCGAAAGCATCGAGGCGAGATTGTCGCCGACGCCATCCATCGCCCGCGCGCCGATGGCCTCGATACGGGCCTGCTCGACGGCATCGAAGATCGCGCGCGCCTGCTTGCCTTCCGGCGCCAGCGTCGCATGGATGCGGGCATTGTGGCAGGCGCGGCGCAGTGCCATGGAATCCCCGATGCCGCGCGTCACCGCCAGATCATGCGCGGTCGGCCGCTTCGGCAGGTCGGGCAGGCGGGCGCGGTTCCCCGCCAGTGCCGGCCGGTCGTTGCTGAAGGCCACTTCGAGCTCGTTCGAGCCGGCGATCGCCCGCATGCAGGCCGTTACGGCCCGCTTGAACGGTTCCGCATCCACCGGCCCTTTCGGCCGTTCACGCGTATTGTCGCCGGGACCCGCCATGCCAATGCCTTATGCGAGGACCGTGTTGATTGCCGATTCCGGCAGTTCCTTGCCGAATGCCCGCTGGTAGAACTCCGCAACCGTCGGACGCTCGAGTTCGTCGCACTTGTTGAGGAAGGTCAGGCGGAAGGCAAAGCCGACATCCTTGAAGATCTCGGCATTTTCCGCCCAGGTGATGACCGTGCGCGGGCTCATGACGGTAGAAAGATCGCCATTGATGAAGGCGGAGCGCGTCATGTCGGCGATACGCACCATCTTCGAGACGATCTCGCGGCCTTCCGCGTTCTGGTAGTGCTTGGCCTTGGCCAGAACGATGGCGACCTCGTTGTCATGCGGCAGGTAGTTGAGGGTGGTGACGATCGACCAGCGGTCCATCTGCGCCTGGTTGATCTGCTGCGTGCCGTGATAGAGCCCCGTCGTATCGCCGAGGCCGATGGTGTTGGCCGTGGCGAAGAGGCGGAAGGCCGGATGCGGGCGGATGACACGGCTCTGGTCGAGCAGCGTCAGGCGGCCGGACGATTCCAGCACGCGCTGGATGACGAACATCACGTCGGGCCGGCCGGCGTCATATTCGTCGAAGACGAGCGCGACATTGTGCTGGTAGGCCCAGGGCAGGATGCCGTCCTTGAACTCGGTGACCTGCATGCCGTCCTTCACGACGATCGCGTCCTTGCCGACAAGGTCGATACGGCTGACATGGCTGTCGAGGTTGACGCGCACGCAAGGCCAGTTGAGGCGGGCGGCGACCTGCTCGATATGGGTGGATTTGCCGGTGCCGTGATAGCCCGACACCATCACCCGGCGGTTGTAGGCGAAGCCCGCGAGGATGGCGAGCGTCGTCTGCCGGTCGAAAAGATAATCCGGATCGATCTCCGGCACATAGGCATCGCCCGCCGCATAGGCCGGCACGGTCATGTCGGAATCGATCCCGAACACCTCGCGCACCGAGACCGTCTTGTCCGGCAGATTGGCGATATCCCGTTCAACCTTGTTCATCATGCCTCCAGAGCGGAGGGAAAGTGACCCGCCGCAGATTCCAACGCAATCGAAAGTAATCCGGGATACCCATGAAACGGGCTCCCAATCCTTCAGGTGGCTTTAGCAAAAACCGGCCTGCTTGAGCAATTGATAAGCCTGGATCACATCGCGGAACCGATCTTCGGAACCCCGGTCCCCACCATTCGCATCCGGATGATGGAGCTTTACCAGTTCCTTATAGCGCGACTTGATCTGATCGCCAGTCGAATTTGCGCTGAGACCGAGGGTTTCGAACGCCTTGGCTTCGAGCGGCCGGGGCTTGCGCATCTTGGGCGCGGCACTGGCGCGCGCCTGCGCTTCGCCGAACAGATTGAAGGGGTCCCGCACCTTGTTGTAATAGCCGGCGCGGCCCGAACGCTTCTGGGCGAAATCGGGCGCGGCCCGTGCTGATGCATTGGCCGCCGCCGACCAGGTGGGGCGATGCCCCGTCAGCGCATCCTTCTGGAAACGGGCGATCTCACCGTCGGAAAGGCCCGAGAAATAATTGAAGTTCTTGTTATATTGGCGCACATGGTCGATGCAGAAGTGGAAGTACTCGCCTTCCCTCATGCGCCCGACGGGCGCGCGATGCGTGCCCGGTTCTTCACAGCCGTCCCACTGGCAGCGCGGCGCGCGCGGCTCGGCCTCCGCCTCTTTCTCCGGACGGATGCGAATACGGTCGAAATATTTTGAATTCAGTTTCATCGAATCAGGATTATGGGGAGATCGTTCAGCTAAACAAGAATTGACATTTCGCCCATGAGCACCGTAACGCCTGAATCGCCAAAATAATCGCGATCATGTGCGAATTTGACCCAGATTGCGGCTTCATAAATGAGGGTGATGACCGCTATATGGGGACAGGAGAAGCGAATGTCCATTCCCACGACAAAACAGACGATCATTGAGGCAAAACTGAGAAGCGCCTTTGCCCCCCAGGCGCTCGAAGTCATCAATGAAAGCCATCTGCATGCCGGCCATCATCACCACGGCAGCGACCATCACGGCGCGTTCGATGGATCGGGCGAAACGCATTTCCGCGTGCGCATTGTCTCGGAGGCCTTCGCCGGCATGGACCGCGTCGCCCGCCACCGCGCCATCAACGCACTTCTGAAGGAAGAACTCGAAAGCGGCGTACATGCGCTCGCGCTCGAACCCTCCGCTCCGGGAGAGGCGACACGCAGACAGCGCTGAACTAGCTCACCGATTGGTTCACCGGCTTGCCGCCGGCGTCGAGCGGCACGATCCGCAACCTCAGGATCCGGTTTTTCTGGCGCTTGAGCACGGTGAAGCGCTTGCCATAGAAGGTGAAGGCCTGCTTCTCCTCGGGGATCGACTGGGCTTCATGGATGACGAGGCCGGCAATCGTCGTCGCTTCCTCGTCGGGAAGATTCCAGTCGAGCGTCCGGTTGAGGTCGCGGATAGGCAGGGAGCCGTCGACGATCAGCGATCCGTCCGGCTGCTGGCGCAACCCCTGCATCTCGATATCGTGCTCGTCCGCGATATCGCCGACGATCTCCTCCAGAATGTCTTCCAGCGTCACCAGGCCCTGCACGTCGCCATATTCGTCGACGACGATGGCGATATGCGCCTTGCGCCGGAGAAACGCGTTGAGCTGGTCCTGCAGCGTCGTCGTATCCGGCACGAACCACGGCTTGTTGGCGAGTTTCATGATGTCGATGCGCGAGAAGTCGTTGTTGACATCGTGAAGCGCCCGCAGCAGATCCTTGGCATGGACGACGCCGACGATATTGTCGTTGTCGCCGCGCCATACCGGCATGCGCGTGTGCGGGCTCGCCAGGATTTCCCGCACGATGATATCCGCCGGATCGTCGGCATTGATCGAACTCATCGCCGTGCGGTGTATCATGACGTCCGACACTTCCAGCTCACGCAGGTCGAGCAGGCCGCCCAGCTGGTCGCGGTCCACCTTGATGACCGAACCCTCGCGATGCAGCACCTCGACCGCGCCGCGCAATTCCTCGTGCGCGGTGAGCATCGACTGGCCGGAGGCAAGATTGACCCCGAAGAGGCTCAGGATGCTGCGCACGATCCAGTTGACGGCGCTCGACAGCGGTCCGACCACCGCCACGACCACGGCAACAAAGGGCGAGACAACGATGGCGAAGCGGTCCGGATTCGCAATTGCCCATGATTTGGGCAGGACCTCGGAGAAGATCACGAGGATGACCGTCATCGCCAGCGTGGCGTAGGCGACGCCGGCATCGCCGAACAGCGCCAGAAAGATGCTGGTGGCGAGCGAGGACGCCAGGATATTGACGAGATTGTTGCCGATCAGCAGCGCCCCGATCAGCCGGTCGCGGCGCGAGATCAGCCGCTGGACCAGGCCCGCTCGGGCTTCGCCATTGTTTTCAAGAGTCAGCATCCGCCCGCGCGAAGCCGCGGTAAGCGCCGTCTCCGAGCCCGAGAAGAAGGCGGAGAGGAGCACGCACAGCACGATGATGCCACACATGATCCACAGTGCCATTGTCATGTCGGTTGCTTTCCCTGAAGAAAACCCAATACGGCGGAAGCGGGTACATCCCTAGCGATGAAGGACTGGCCGATGCCCCGCGTCAGGATGAAGGTGAGCGTGCCGCGCGATACTTTCTTGTCCTGCGCGATATAGTCCATCAGCTTTTCGGCCGGCGGCATCGCCCCGGGGATATCGGAAATCGAGACCGGCAGGCCGACCGCCTTCAGATGTGCTTCGACCCGGCTCGCATCATCCGGGCTGGCGAGGTTCATATGCGCCGAGAACTGATGCGCCAGCACCATGCCGATGGAAACCGCCTCGCCATGCACCAGACGGCTGGAATCATAGCCCGTCGCGGTTTCAAGCGCATGGCCGAAAGTATGGCCCAGATTGAGGAGGGCCCTGTCGCCGGTTTCCCGCTCGTCGCGCGCCACCACGGCCGCCTTGGCGCGGCAGGAGCGCGCGATCGCCTGCGTACGCTCGGCCCCGCCGGCGAAAACGTGCTGCCAGTTCTTCTCCAGCCAGGCGAAGAAATCCGGCTGGTCGATCAGCCCGTATTTCGCCACTTCCGCATAGCCGGCGCGGAATTCGCGAGGCGTGAGCGTATCGAGAACATCCGTATCGGCCAGCACGAGCTGCGGCTGGTAGAAGACTCCGACGAGGTTCTTGCCATGGGCGGTGTTGATGCCGGTCTTGCCGCCGACGGAGGAATCGACCTGCGCGAGCAGCGACGTCGGCATCTGGACGAAGCCCATGCCGCGCCGCACGATCCCTGCCACGAAACCGGCGAGGTCGCCGATGACGCCGCCGCCGAGCGCGATCACCGCATCGCCGCGCTCCAGCCTTGCCGCAAGCACCGCATTGGTTACCGTTTCCAGCGTGGCGAACCCCTTCGACTTCTCGCCCGGCGTGACGATGATGGGCGTTGCCGCGATCGAAGCGGCTTCCAGGCCCCGCATAAGCACATCGAGGTGAAAGCCCGCGACATTCTCGTCGGTGACGACGGCGACCCGCACGCCCTTCAGGCGCCTGGCGATCTCTTCGCCGGCCCGCGCGATCAGCCCGGAGCCGATCAATATCTCATAGGAACGATCGCCCAGCGACACCGGAACGGTCGTGATTTCAGGTCGTTGCGCGGCGATGGTCATGAACGGATGCTTCCTGTTGCGGCCTCGTCGGACGCGCCGAGATAGCGTGCGAGCACCTCGACCACCTCCTGTGCGATAATTTCCTTCTTCTCGTCGCGCGACGTGACGGTCATATCCGCCAGCGCATAGACCGGATAGCGCTCGGCCATCAGCCTTTGCATGACGGTGCGCGGATTGTCGTTCTTGAGCAGCGGCCGGTTCTGCCGCCGCGACACGCGATCCATCAGCAGGTCGAGATCGGCGTTGAGCCAGACCGACACACCGGCGACGGCGATCGCCTCGCGCGTCTGCGCATTCATATAGGCGCCGCCGCCCGTTGCCAGCACCATGGGCCCGGTTTCGAGCATGCGCTGGATCACCCGCCGCTCCAGGTCGCGGAATTCCGTCTCACCATAGGTCTCGAACAGCTCGGGGATCGTCATCCGCGACACCGTTTCGATCTCATTGTCGGCATCGAAGAAAGGGAGACCGAGCAGATGCGCGACCTTCTTGCCGATGGTCGACTTTCCCGCGCCCATCAGCCCGACGATTACCAGCGGGCGCGCGCCGAGGCGCTCCCGGATGAGGGCTGCCTGGACGTGATGCTGCGCTTGATCGTCTGTTATGCTCATGAGCAGCGTTTCCACATGAAAACGATCTGTTTGTAAAGGATGCTCTATCACATATGACGAGAATATACGCGAAGCCATCTCCGCATATTCACGCCCGCAATCCTTGCATTCACCCCGCTTGCGCATCATAAGGGAACAATGCCGACATTGACGCGCCTTCTCCTCGCTCTCGCCGCCATGGCCCTTCTGGTCTATGGCGGAATGGTTGCGCTCGTCACCTTCGTGCATCCCGTCCCGAGCGAAATGACCATCCGGATCCCGCCCGAGAAGCTTGCCCCCAAGCCGCGCTCCGCTTCCCTGCCGCAGGCCGCCACGCCGTTGGCGAGCGTCTCCGGCGGCACGGCGCAAACCGCTCGCACCACGGCCGAGTGACCATGCGGGCGACGGCGGCGATCGAGAATTTCCTTGAAATGATGAGCGCCGAGCGTGGGGCCGCGGAAAACACGCTTGCCTCCTACGCCCGTGATCTGGAGGCGGCGGCCGAATTCATCGCTACCCGGGGCGCCGGCCTGCCGGAAGCCGCCTCGGATGACATCCGCGCCTATCTCGACGAGATGAACCGGCTCGGCTTTGCCGCTTCCTCGCAGGCGCGCCGGCTTTCCGCGCTCAGGCAGTTCTTCCGTTTTCTCTATTCGGAAGGGTTTCGCCAGGACGACCCGACCGGCATCCTCGACGCGCCCAAGAAGGAGCGCTCCCTGCCCAAGATCATGAGCGAGGACGTTGTCGGCCGCCTCCTCGACCGGGCGAAGCTGGAGGCCGACGATCCGGCGGCCCCGGACAGGCTGCGCGCCGTCCGCCTTCATGCGCTCCTCGAAACGCTCTATGCCACGGGCCTGCGCGTGTCCGAGCTGGTCGGGCTTCCCGTCAGCGTCGCCCGTTCCGACCATCGCTTCCTCCTGGTGCGCGGCAAGGGCGCCAAGGAGCGCATGGTGCCGCTCTCAGCCAAGGCGCGAGAGGCCATGGGCCGCTATCTCGCGCTGCGCGACACCCTGCCGGGCAGCGCCGACAATCCATGGCTGTTTCCGGCTTTTTCGGAAAGCGGTCATCTGGCGCGGCAGGTCTTTGCCCGGGAGCTGAAGGCGCTCGCCGCCCGCGCCGGCATCGCCGCGGCTGCGGTTTCGCCGCACGTGCTGCGCCATGCCTTCGCCAGCCATCTTCTGCAGAACGGGGCGGATTTGCGCGCCGTGCAGCAATTGCTCGGCCATTCCGATATTTCCACCACGCAGATCTATACCCATGTACTGGAAGAGAGGCTGCATCAGCTGGTCAGCGAGCATCATCCGCTTGCCGATTGAGCCCGTGGCCGTTATGAGGAACGCGGCTTCCATTTGTCAGGCGTCTTTTTGACGTCTTTTTTGCATGGCAAGCCGGCATGTAAGAGATAGCTGTCGAGGAATAATCCTCATAAGACCCAGCACGTTTGGACTTAAGTAGCGCACAAACAGTCAGGCCATATGTATAATTACCTCGATTTCGAAAAACCCGTCGCCGACCTCGAAGGCCAGATCCTCCAGCTGAAGAAGCTGTCGCAGGAAAGCGGCAGCGTCGAGATGAGCGACGAGATCAGCCGCCTGGAAAAGCGCTCCGCCGACGCGCTGAGGGAGCTCTATCGCAAGCTGACGCCCTGGCAGAAGGCGCAGATCGCCCGTCATCCCGATCGTCCGCACTGCCTCGACTATGTAAAAAGGCTCTTCACCGAGTTCACCCCGCTCGCCGGCGACCGCAAATTCGCCGAGGACGAGGCGATCCAGGCGGGCTTTGCCCGCTTCAACGGAGAGGCGGTAGTCATCATCGGCCAGGAAAAGGGCGCCGACACCAAATCCCGCTTGAAGCATAATTTCGGCTCGGCCCGGCCTGAGGGCTACCGCAAGGCCGTGCGCATCATGGAACTGGCCGACCGTTTCGGCCTGCCCGTCATCACCCTGGTGGATACCGCCGGCGCATATCCCGGCGTCAGCGCCGAGGAGCGCGGTCAGGCGGAAGCGATCGCCCGCTCGACGGCGGCCTGCCTCAACCTGCGCGTTCCCATGATTTCCGTCGTCATCGGCGAAGGCGGTTCGGGCGGCGCCATTGCCATCGCCACCGCCAACCGCGTCTACATGCTCGAGCATTCGATCTATTCGGTGATCTCGCCGGAGGGAGCGGCTTCGATCCTGTGGCACGATTCCACCCGGGCCAAGGACGCCGCCACCTCGATGCGCATCACCGCACAGGACCTCCTGGAGCTGAAGATCATCGACGGGATCATCCCCGAGCCGGTCGGCGGCGCCCATCGCGGCAAGGAAGCGGCGATCGACGCCGCGGGCGAAACCATCGAGAAGGCGCTCAGCTCCATGGCCGGTATCGATGGCGAAACGCTCAAGAAGGAGCGGCGCGAGAAATATCTCGCCATCGGCCGCAATCTCTGAGCGACAGCCGGAAGCCAACCAGCCCCACAACCCGGTTTACGGGCCATTAACCCTGTCTGCGTTCAATCTTCCAGGATTGACGCATCTTCGGCGTCCGCCATAAAAAGCGCCGGTTCAGCAGGAGAGTTGACAACATTCCGCGACTGGTGACATCAGTGTGATCGGAGAGTTGTCGCCATTGCAGTAAGAATTCGTCAACGATACCGAAAGGTTTTGCTGTTAGGCAAATCATTCCGGTTATGGGGTTCCTCGGGGACAGACCGCTCACAGGCTCGATACGAATGAAGCTCAAGAACGCATTCCTCGCTTCTCTCATGGCATCTGCCCTTCTGGCCGGCTGCCAGGGTTCGTCCCTCGACGATATCTCGCCCAAGGCGGAGAAGCCGCTGCCGCAGAAGATTGTCGCCAAGATAAAGGCGAAGGGGATGACCACCACTTCGCCGATCATGATCCGCATCTTCAAGGAGGAAGGGCAGCTCGAGGTCTGGAAGCGCAAGGACAACGGGCGTTACGACGTCATCGCCACCTACGACATCTGCAAATGGTCGGGCAAGCTGGGCCCGAAATATATCGAGGGCGACCGCCAGGCGCCGGAAGGGTTTTATACGGTGCGCCCGGCGCAGATGAACCCGAGATCGAGCTATTATCTCTCCTTCAATATCGGTTTTCCCAACGCCTATGATCGCGTCAACGGCCGCACCGGCCAGCATCTGATGGTGCACGGCGCCTGTTCCTCGTCCGGCTGCTATTCCATGACCGACGAGCAGGTTGCCGAGATCTATGCCTTTGCGCGCGATGCCTTCCGCGGCGGCCAGACGGCGTTCCAGATCCAGGCCTTCCCCTTCCGCATGACGGCGGCCAACATGGCGCGCTATCGCAACGATCCGAACTATCCCTTCTGGAAGATGCTGAAGGAGGGCTACGATCTTTTCGAGATCACCAAGGTTCCGCCCAAGGTGGATGTCTGCGAGAAGCGCTATGTCTTCAACAACACCGCGATCGGTCCCGAAGGGATCGCGCCGGACGCGGCCTGCCCCACCGTCGGGCAGCCCGACGCGCTGCGCATGTCTTATATGAGCTATCAGAAGACCTTCGAGACGGCCTTTTCGACTGCTCAGAAGAAATCGAGCAAGCAGGCACCGGCGCCATCCATCGCCGGCGAGGCGGAGGCGAAGCTCGTGGCCGCCTGGAGCGCCGCCCGCGCCCGTGGTGAAAAGGTCTCGCGCGAGCCACCTTCCTTGACGCCCGCTTCCGCCGAAAAGCCAAATGCGCCTGACATCGACCCGGTCATGACGGCCAAGACGGCACCCGCTGCCGCGCAGCCGGCGCCGCAGCAGGCTATCGCTGCCGCCCCGCAGCAGCAGACACCTGCCGAAATGCCGCCCGTTCCCGCAGCGACGCCGGTACCGCAGCCGAACCCCGTCGCGCAGGCACCGGCGGGTGACGTTGCGGCAGGCAATCCCGCCGGCGAAACGCCGATGGCATCCCCGATGCCGGAAGCGGTGCAGGCCGCCGACGCGGCAGCTGCCGGGAAGCCATGGTGGAAGGTATTCGGGCGCTGATGGACCCCAAAAGCCGCGCCGGGCGGTCAGATCCCGGCTCCAAGGGCGATCAAAGCATCGGAATTTACGATCTCAGGGGGCTGAATTGCCCCCTGCCCGTCCTGAAAACGCGGCGAAAACTGCAGGATCTGCCCTCCGGCGCCTGCCTGTGGATCGCAACCAGCGATCCGCTGGCGGCAATCGACATACCGCATTTTTGCGCCGAGAACGGCCATAGCTTGATCGAGACGATCACCGTTAAGGAGGGCCACCGTTTCCTGATCCGCAAAGGCTGATCCGCCCCTCAGACGCGGACGGAATGGCCGGGGATGGCAAGCGGATTGTCGGTCAGCGCCGTGCGGTCGGGCGTGTCGATCTGGACGCGGCCGAGAAACGCGTCGAACAATTGCCTGACATAGCTTTCCGGCAGGTCCTTGGTGATCATCACCAGCCGCGTCTCACGCTTTCCCTCCGGCCAGCCGGGGAGGCGCGCCGGCGGGTGGAATATCTGCTGCACGCCGTGGATGACGAGGGGTCGCTCCGGATCTTCGGCGATCTCGATGATGCCCTTGACCCGCAGCAGCTTTTCGCCATGCGTCGAGCGCAACAGGTCGATGAACATCTCGAAGGTCGAGAACGGCACCGGTTTGTCGTGCTTCAGCGCGAAGGAGCGGATCGATGCATCATGGCGGTTGACATCATGATGATGGTGGTCGTGATGGTCATGCGCCCCATGATCATGGTCATCATGGTCGTGATCGTGATCATGGTGATGATGGTGCCCGGCCTCCTCGAAGGCTTCCGCCCTGAGCCAGTGCTGAACGTCCGCCGTCTTCGTCTCCGGATTGTAGAGCCCGCATTCGAAAAGCGCCGCATAACCGGCGCGCGGATCACGCGCCTCGATCACATCCGCCGCCGGGTTGAGGCATGAGAGCCGGAGCCGGAGATCGCCGAGACGGGCGCGCGCTTCCGGCAGTTCTGTCTTCGTGATGACGATCCGGTCGGCGACGGCCGCCTGCTTCACCGCCTCCTGATGCGCGTCGAGTGTCGCCATGCCATTGACCGCATCGATGGTCGTGATCACGCCGTCCACCCGGAAGGCCTGCATCAGCACCGGATGCCCCATCACCGCATGCAGCACAGGAGCCGGGTCGGCAAGCCCCGTCGTCTCGATGACGACGCGTTTCAGCCGCTTGATCCGCCCCGTCTGCAGCCCGTCGATGAGCCCGGCGAGCGTGTCGACCAGCTCGCCGCGCACCGTGCAGCACAGGCAGCCGTCCGAAAGCTCTATGACGCCCTCGTTCGCCTGCTCGACCAGCAGATGGTCGATGCCAACATCGCCGAATTCGTTGATGATAACCGCCGTATCGCTCAGGGCCGGGTCCTTCAGGAGCCGGTTCAGGAGCGTTGTCTTGCCGGAGCCGAGAAAGCCGGTCAGCACCGAGACGGGAATGGGATGGGCAGGAAAATGCATCAGTTCACAGCAGCCTGTGTCGAGGCGGGGAGACGGTTCGGCCGCGGCAGCGGAATGGGAACCTGCGAAATATCGATGGAACCGGGCTTTGCAACGGGAGCCGCTGCGATGAGACCGACCGGAACGGCCCTCGGCTCACGCGTCATCGCATAGATATAGGGCGAATTGATCTTCAGCTTGCCCTCGACATCCCGTCCGTCCCAGCGATCGGCCAACGCCTGTTGATTGCAGAGCGCCGCGCGCAAATTGGTTGCCTCAGCCAGGTTTGCGCCATAGGGGCGCAGCGTCGCCAGCGTCGGCGCGCCCTTCCCGCCGATGCGGAAGCCCTCGGCGATGAGCTGCGCCGCCTTCGCCGCCCGCGTCTCCTGGCGGGATTCGCCGAGCACCACCGCCACGATCGTCCGGCCGTTGCGGGTCGCGGAGCCGATCAGATTGAAGCCGGAGGCGCAGACGAAGCCAGTCTTCATGCCGTCCGCGCCGTCAAAGCGGCCGAGCAGGATGTTGTAGTTCGCCTGGATCTTTTTGCCTTTGCCCGGATCGATCGCTTCGGTCGCGAAATAATGCGCATATTGCGGGAATTCGCGGCGGATCTGCACCGCGAGCACGGCGAGGTCGCGCGCCGTCGAATAATTGTTGGGATCATGCAGCCCGTTCGGATTGGCAAAATGCGAGCCGAACATGCCGAGGCGCTGCGCCTCCGCGTTCATCCGCTGAACGAAGGCCGCCTCGCTTCCGCCGATCGCCTCGCCGACGGCGACCGCCACGTCATTGGCCGATTTGACCAGCATGATGTTGAGCGCGGTATTGAGCGTCATCACCGACCCGGGCTTGTAGCCCATCTTGCTCGGCGGCTCCTTGGAGGCGTTGAGCGTCATGCGCACCGGCGAATTGAGCGTTACCTGCCCGTTGGCGAGCGCACGAAAGGCCACATAGGCGGTCATCAGCTTGGTCAGCGACGCCGGATACCAGCGCGCGAAGGCATCTTCATGCGACAGGACCTTGCCGGTTCCGACATCCACCGCAATGGAGGGAGTAGCGGAGGCGGCAGTCATTCCCGCGCCTGCAAACATCACAGCCATCATCCAGATCGTCAGAAGTCTCGACATTTCTCTCGCACTTTCGAATTCAATACCGTCCGGCCGTGTCCTCCTGCCGCAGGGGAAGGCCGGATGGGTTCGCCTCAATCCGGCGGCACCCGCCATACCCGGCCCTCAAACCGGCCGCATTATGGGTGAAGACATGAGCCGAACAGGACTTCACGCCGAATAGCAATGGCCTTATCTATCTCATGTGGCGGAGAAAAGGCAAAGAGCCATTGCCGCACTTCACCGAAACGTCATAACCTTAGTAGTCCACGATTCCATTCCGGATGTCTTCCGGAAATCCTGTACCGGAGCCGATTGCCCATGCCCTTGTTGAACCGCGCCGTCGAGATGCAGGAGGAAGTCTCGAAATGGCGCCGCCATCTCCACGAGAACCCGGAACTGCTTTACGACGTCCATGAAACGGCGCGTTTCGTCGCGGACAAGCTCAAGACATTCGGTTGCGATGCGGTCGAGACGGGCATAGGCCGCACCGGCGTCGTCGGCATCATCCGCGGCAGGCGGGGAGACGGTCCGACGATCGGCCTCAGGGCCGATATGGACGCCCTGCCGATCACAGAAACCTCGGGCAAGCCATGGATGTCGCGGACGAAGGGCCGCGCCCATGCCTGCGGCCATGACGGCCACACCGCCATGCTGCTGGGTGCGGCGCAATATCTTTGCGAGACGCGCAATTTCAGCGGTTCGGTCGCGGTGATCTTCCAGCCCGCCGAGGAAGGCGGCGCCGGCGGTCTCGCCATGGTCAGGGACGGGCTGATGGAGCGCTTCGGCATCAAGGAAGTCTATGGCATGCACAACATGCCCGGCATTCCGGTCGGCGCATTCGCCATCCGCAAGGGGCCGATCATGGCGGCGACGGACGAATTCACCATTCACATCAAGGGCCGCGGCGGCCACGCGGCGCAGCCGCACCGTACGATCGACCCGATCGTCGCCGGCGCGCAGTTCGTCACCTTCCTGCAGAGCATCGTCTCGCGCGGGGCCGATCCGCTCGACGCGCTCGTCGTCTCGGTCACCAAGTTCCACGCCGGCGAGGCCTACAACGTCATCCCCGAAACGGCTGATCTCGCCGGCACGGTGCGCACGCTCAATGCCGAAATGCGCGATTTCGCCGAGAGCCGCATCCGCAGCCATGCGGCTGCGGTCGCCGACGCCACGGGTGCCAGGATCGATGTCAGCTATCATCGCAACTATCCCCTGACCTTCAACCATGACGGCGAGACCGATTTCGCGGCAGGTATTGCCCGCAAGGTGGCGGGCGACACCAGCGTCGATACCGCCATCGCCCCCATGATGGGCGGGGAGGATTTCTCCTATATGCTCGAGGCGCGTCCCGGCGCCTTCATCTTCATCGGCAACGGCGAGACCGCCGGGCTCCATCACCCCGCCTATGATTTCAACGACGACGCCATCCCGCACGGCATCAGCTACTGGGTGACGCTGGCGGAAACCGCGCTCGCGGCCTGATCAAATCTCCTCGGTCTGCAGGCTTGGCTAACGCGGTGAAAAACAGTATGTGTCGCATGGGCTCTGGCAGCCCATCATTTGGCGGCCGCATTCACGCGGCGGTCAAAGGTAAAGAGAGTGGTCCCGTAGCTCAGTAGGATAGAGCATCAGATTCCTAATCTGAGGGTCACAGGTTCGAATCCTGTCGGGATCACCACTGCCGCCTGCGCCCCGCCCTTCAATCCCCGAGTGCGCTCAGCCTTTCGTATCATCCACCGCTTTGTATTATTTGCATGACAAAATCTGCTCGCGTAAAGATACTCCCAAAAACCGGGGGAACGAATGAACCGCAGCGTCTTGGACGGCGCGTTGATTTCAGCTGCCGGGTGAGCAAGTCCAGGAATAGTTCGGTGCAGCTTTCCGAAAAAGCAGAAACGACTTTTCCACCGGATTTGCGCAAGAACAATGACGCTTCGATACGCTAACAGGGAGATTTTCATGCGTTCGACCATACTGGCGCTTCTCGCCGCCACCGCTATTACAACATCAGCCTTGGCGAAGGACGTGACCGTGGCCGTGACGGCCATTGTCGAACATCCCGCGCTCGATGCCACGCGCGACGGCGTGAAGGAAGCGCTCGCCGAGGCAGGTTTCAAGGAAGGTGAAAATCTCAAGTTCATCTACGAATCCGCTCAAGGCAACGCCGGCACTGCGGCCCAGATCGCAAGGCAGTTCATTGGCGACAATCCTGATGTGATCGTGCCCATTTCCACGCCTTCCGCCCAGGCCGTGGTTTCGGCGACGCGGGATATCCCCGTCGTCTTCACCGCCGTCTCCGACCCCGTCGGCGCGCAGCTGGTCAAGGATTTCGAAAAGCCGGGCGGCAATGTCACCGGCCTTTCCGACATGTCGCCGGTGGCCGATCACGTCGCCCTGATCAAGGAAATCCTGCCCAACGCCAAGACCATCGGCTTTCTCTATAATTCCGGCGAAACCAATTCGGTCTCGCTTCTCGCGGCCTTGAAGGAAGCGGCCGAGAAAGCCGGCCTCACCGTCGTCGAATCGACTGCTACCCGTTCCGCCGACGTGCAGGGCGCGGCGCGCGCCCTCGTCGGACGTGCCGACATCATCTACGTCCCGACCGACAACACCATCGTTTCGGCGCTGGAAGGCGCGGTCGCCGTTGCCGAGGAGAACAAGATACCGCTCTTCACCGCCGATACGGATTCCGTCAATCGTGGCGCGATCGCGGCGCTGGGCTTCAACTATCATGATGTCGGCAAGCAGACCGGCGCCGTGGTCGCTCGTATCCTGAACGGCGAGAAGCCGGGCGACATCCCGGTCAAGGTGGCGGCCGGCACCGACCTTGTCGTCAATCTCGTCGCCGCCAAGAAGATGGGCGTGGAGCTGCCGCAAGCGCTGGTCGATCGTGCGACCAAGGTCATCAAGTAAGCGGAAGACCTCTGGACAACCGCGCGATAATTTTCCATTGAACCGGCGGCGGATTTTCCGCCGCCGTATTCTTGATGGCGGATATTATTCGCCGACGGAACCGAATTCGGGAAAATGGCCCGGATTTGCGGGAAAACCGCTTCCATCGGGATGACAACCGCTCTAGAAAGCGCTCGCACAGCGGTTTCTGGCAGACCGACTTAAGGGAAACATATCATTTTGAAGGATCGTTCACTGTGAGCCAGATCGCCTTTTGGGGTGCGGTCGAGCTGGGCCTCGTCTTTTCCTTTGTCGCGATAGGCGTCTATCTGGCGTTTCGCGTGCTCGATTTTCCTGATCTCACCGTCGACGGCTCGTTCCCGCTCGGCGCCGCCGTCACTGCCGTGCTGATCATCGCCGGCATGAATGCCTGGCTGGCTGCGGGCATCGCCATGCTGGCGGGTGCTGCCGCCGGGCTTGTCACCGCCACGTTGAACGTGCGCTTCCGCATTCTCAATCTGCTCGCATCGATCCTGACGATGATCGCCCTCTTCTCGGTCAATCTGCGGGTGATGGGGCGGCCGAATGTCGCGCTTATCAACCAGGAGACGATGATCTCGCCCTTCTACGGGCTGGGTCTTCCCGATTTCTACGTGCGCCCGCTTTTCGTCGGCGTGCTCGTCGCCGTTGCGGTGCTTCTGGTATGGCGCTTCCTGGAAAGCGACATGGGCCTCGCCATGCGCGCGACCGGCGCCAATCCGCGCATGGCGAGGGCGCAGGGCGTGAAGACCGATCGTCAGATTTATCTCGGCATGGCGCTTTCGAACGCTCTGGTCGCATTCGGCGGATCGCTCTTCGCCCAGACAAACGGCTTTGCCGACGTCACCGCGGGTGTGGGAACCATCGTCGTCGGCCTTGCCGCCGTCATCATCGGTGAAACACTGTTCCGTAGCCGTCTCCTCCTCATTGCGCTCATCGGCTGCGTCGGCGGGTCGATCATCTATCGCATCGCCATCCAGTTCGCGCTGTCGAGCGATTTTCTCGGTCTGCAGGCGTCGGACCTCAATCTGGTCACCGCCGTTCTCGTCACCATCGCGCTTGTTTTGCCGCGCCTGCGCCGCGGAGGAGCCGCCGCATGATAGAGATTTCCAACCTCGGCGTCGTCTTCGGGCGCGGTACACCACTGCAGAAGCAGGCACTCTCGGGCGTTAACCTGACGATCGAGGAAGGCGCCTTCGTCACCGTCATCGGCTCGAACGGCGCCGGTAAATCGACCCTGCTCGGCGTGCTGGCGGGCGATGTGCTGCCGACGGAAGGCAAGGTCGTCATCTCCGGAAAGAACGTCACCCGCAAGCCGACGGCCGAGCGGGCAGCTCTTGTCGCCCGCGTCTTCCAGGATCCGTTGGCCGGCAGTTGCGGTACGCTCACCATCGAGGAAAACCTGGCGCTTGCGGCAGCCCGTGGCCAGCGGCGGGGCCTGGCCCCGGCGCTCAGCAGGAAGCGCCGCGCCCATTTCCAGGAACGGGTCGCCGCGCTCAATCTGGGCCTCGAGAACCGCATGCATGATCGCATGGAGCTCCTCTCCGGCGGCCAGCGGCAGGCTCTGTCACTCGTCATGGCGACGCTAGCCGGGTCGGAAGTCCTGCTGCTTGATGAGCATACGGCGGCGCTCGACCCCGGCATGGCCGAGTATGTGATGGAGCTCACCCAGTCGCTGGTGAATGAAAACCGGCTGACGACATTGATGGTGACCCACTCGATGCGCCAGGCGCTGGATTTCGGCACCCGCACGATCATGCTGCATGGCGGCAACATCGTACTCGATGTCACGGGCGATAATCGCAAGAATCTCAGTGTCGAAGACCTGATCGAGATGTTCCGCCGCGTCCGTGGCCAGAATCTCGATGATGACGCGCTTCTGATCGAATGATCGGCAGTTTCCCGCAGCCCGGTTCTGCGGGGCCGCCGGACGGTTCCTTTCGGCTCCGATTCGGTTTAGGTGTGTTGGGATTCGGGTTAGGGTGAAGACGTTCTTCGAGAACCGGAGCGCGTGGACGTTCAGTACACGGGCGCCGGAAGCGCGGGAGAGACGTTGTTTGCAGGGCCCATCACCCGGACCTCAGCCCACCTGAGCAGGAATCATGGCGCAGAAAAAATCCCACGAAGTCGATGCTTTCCTGAATCGCCCCGATAAATCGTCGGTGATCGTACTCATCTACGGTCCTGACAAGGGGCTCGTCAGCGAGCGCGCCGCCACATTCGCCAGGTCTACCGGGCTTGCGCTTGATGATCCTTTCGCCGTCATCAGGCTGGAGGCGGACGATATCGATTCCGACCCTGCCCGCCTCTCGGACGAGGCACGTACCATCTCCATGTTTGGCGGCGAGCGGCTGATCTGGGTGCGCAACGCGGCCGGTCAGAAGGGCATGGCGGAAGCCGTCAAGCTGTTGGCGGCCGATCCGCCGACCGATGCCCGCATCCTCATAGAGGCGGGCGACCTGAAGAAGGGCGCCGCGTTGCGCACAGCAGTCGAAGGCGCATTCGCCGCCATGGCGCTTCCCTGTTACAGCGATGATTCACGTGGAATAGACGCCGTCATTGACGATGTGCTTTCGCGCAGCAACCTGCAGATCACGCTGGATGCGCGGCAGATGCTGCGCGACAGCCTCGGCGGCGACCGCCTGGCAACACGCGGAGAGTTGGAAAAGCTCTGCCTCTATGCCCATGGCAAGGACCGGATTACCATCGATGATGTCCGCGAGGCGGTGGGCGACGTCAGCGCCCTCTCCCATGACGAGATCGTTGATGCCGTTCTCATAGGCGATATCTCGCGCTTCAGTACCGCCTTCGAGCGCGTCGTGAAGTCGGGTTCGCCGCCTTTTCTCATCCTCAATGCCGCCATGCGGCAGTTCCAGCAGCTTCAGGTCCTGCGCTATGCTGTCGAGCAGGAACGCAAGACGGTAGCGGCCGTGGTTGCCGCCGCCAAGCCGCCCATCTTCTTCAATCGCCGGAAACTGATCGAAAATGCGCTCGGCCGCTGGACCGGCGAAAGCCTGGTGCGGGTCCTGGAGCGGCTGCAGAAAACGGTGCTCGAAAGCCGCCAGAACGCGACGCTTGCCGTCCCGATCATCCGCCAGACACTGCTCGCCTTCACCGTCGAGGCCGCTCGTGCCGGCAGAAGCAGGTGATCACCGGCTTCGGGATTTCGTTCCATAGGCGAATCGAAGATCGGGTTAATCCCTATCTATTGGAATTACGTGTTTTTTTGATCTCTCGAAACGATATCAAAGCGAAAATGCCGAGGCATGAATCCGGCGATTGTCGCTGGAATCATGTCTTAACGGTGCAAAAGCCGCTAAATTGAGAAGATTTACCGCTGCCTCATCTCAATGAGGCCAGCTCATTGCAGCATGTTTCACGTGAATCAGCTCTGCAGCCGGCGGCAGATCTCATCGAGCTGCTCCAGCGACGCATAGCGGATACGGACCTCGCCGCCTTTTTCGCGGTGATTGATTTCGACCTTCATCCCCGTCACATCGGAAAGCAGCTTTTCCAGCGCTTTCGTATCCGCATCCTTCTCGACCGCCGGCGCCTTCTCGGCCTTGGGTTCGGTTCCACCCTTCCCTTCCGCCTGCGCAAGCGCCTCGGCCTGGCGCACCGAAAGGCCCTCGCGGACAATGCGTTCGGCAAGCCCGACGGGATTGTCCGCCGTGATCAGGCAGCGCGCATGGCCGGCCGAGAGCGATCCGTCGGTGATCATGTCCTGGACATTTGCGGGCAGCTTGAGCAGCCGCAGTGTATTTGCCACGTGGCTGCGGCTCTTGCCGATCACCTGCGCCAGATCGGCCTGCGTATAGCCGTGCTCTTCGATGAGCTGCTGATAACCAGCCGCCTCTTCAACGGGGTTGAGATCGGCGCGCTGGACATTCTCGATGATGGCGAGTTCAAGTGCCACACGGTCATTAACGTCGCGCAGGATGATCGGCAATGCATCGAGCCCGGCGCGCTGCGCAGCGCGCCAGCGACGCTCGCCGGCGATCAGCTCATAACGGTCCGGAGCCCCCGGCGCCGGGCGCACCACGACCGGCTGCACAACCCCGTGCTCACGGATCGATTGCGCCAGATCCTCCAGTTCGGCATCGGTGAAGACGCGGCGCGGATTGCGCGGGTTGCGGCTGATGAATTCGATCGGGACCTGCCGCTCAAGCGGGAATGGCGCTTTCCTGCTTTCCACCGGACGGTCCATCTCGCCAATCAAAGCCGCCAATCCACGGCCCAGGCGTTTTTTTGAAGGATCCTCGTTCATCTGCAGCAACTTTCCAATTGTTTCGTATTCGAATCGAATTCAGGCAGCTCTCAGCTGCCGTTCACGCTGGATAACTTCAGAGGCCAGCTGAAGATATGCCTGGCTGCCGGCGCATTTGAGATCATAGAGAATGGCCGGCTTTCCGTGCGACGGCGCTTCGGAAATGCGCACATTGCGGGGAATCACGGTCCGATAGACCTTCTCGCCCATGAAAGACCGGACATCGTCGACCACCTGCGAAGCCAGATTGTTACGGCTATCAAACATTGTCAGCACAATGCCCTGGATCGACAGTTCCGGATTGAGGGAATTACGCACCTGCTCCACCGTCTGCAGGAGCTGGCTCAGGCCCTCCAAGGCGAAAAATTCGCATTGCAGCGGGACGAGGACGGAATCCGCGGCGGCCATGGCATTAAGCGTCAGCAGATTGAGCGATGGCGGGCAGTCGACGAGCACATAGCTGAAGCGTTCGGTGACCTGTGAATCGAAACGGAGCGCATTGCGTAGCCGGCGCGTTCGGTCCGGAGCCTGTGCAATCTCCATCTCGATCCCGAGGAGGTCCAGCGTCGACGGAACGATATGAAGATTGGGCACATCGGTGGCGACGGCCGCCTCCTGGACGGAAGCGGTCTGAGTAAGAACGTCATAGGAGGAATATTCGCGGTTGCGCCGATCGATCCCGAGGCCGGTGCTGGCATTGCCTTGCGGATCGAGATCGACGATCAGCGCCGTTTCACCGATGGCCGCAAGGGCCGTCGCCAGATTGATGGCGGTCGTCGTCTTGCCGACACCACCCTTCTGGTTTGCTATCGTTATGATACGGGTCTCGTTCATCATTGCTGTCGCCCTCGGCTACTGCTCATGCTTTCGGAATTCAGCGGGAAATCCGGCCGCTATGTCCCGATCTCCTTAGATTACTGATCTCGAGGATGACCGACTCTTTTCCGACAGCACTGGGGTGTTCTACCAGATCGAACGCCCAGCCGTCATGGCTTTCGTCGATCTCCCTGCGATAATCCCGTCCTTTTTGAAAAAGGGCGACCGCCCCCGAGGTCAGCCATGGCTCCGCCAGCGCAAACAGCGTGTGAAGTGGCGCAAGCGCCCGCGCCGTAATGATTTCCGGCGTTCCGATCCGCTCCCGCATGGCTTCGATCCGCTCGGCATGCACCCTCCCCGGCGCGCCGGTCTGGGCGATCGCTGTTCGCAGAAAGGCAGCTTTCTTGCCGTTGCTTTCCACGAGGTCGATGGCCGAACCCGCCCGATCCTTCAGGAGAATCGCCAGAACCACACCCGGAAACCCGCCGCCCGATCCCAGATCGAGCCATTTCCGTGCCTGTGGAGCCAAGGGAAAGAGCTGTGCGCTGTCGAGTATATGCCGCCCCCAAATCTCGGAAAGCGTCGAAGGGGATGCGAGGTTGATGGCAGCAGACCACTTCCGGAAAAGCGATTCGAACGCCATAAGCGATTCGGCTGTTTCACGTGAAACAGCCGGAATGATCTGCTGCAATTGCTGGAAGCGGTCTTCGTTCACGCGACCCGCCCGCCTGCAATCTCATCCTGAGCGGTGGCGCCGTGGCGACGAACCTGCGCGATGATCAGCGCCAGGGCAGCAGGCGTCATTCCATCGATCCGCTGCGCTTCGGCGATGGATTTCGGCTTCCTCTGCAGCAGTTTTTGCTTCAGCTCATTCGAGAGGCCCGCTACGGCACTGAATTCGACCCCGTCCGGAATGAGCAGGCGCTCTTCCCGTTCCATCACAGCGATATCCGACTGCTGCCGCTCCAGATAGACCGCATACTGCGCCTCGATTTCCAGCGCCTCGCATGTCACCGGATCGAATGACCGGAGTTCCGGCCAGATTTCCGCGAGCCTTTGAAGATCGATCTCGGGATAGGCGAGCAGATCGTAGGCGGAGCGGCGAACACCGTCCTTGTTCAATTGCAGCCCGTGCTTTTCCGCCACATTGGGCGTCAGCGACAGCTGGCGCGCCAGATTGCGCGCTGCATTGAGCCTTGCCTGACGTTCGGCAAAACGCTTTCCGCGGGCTTCACCAATAATACCCAGCTTCTCCGCCAGCGGCGTCAGCCGCTGATCGGCATTGTCGGCGCGCAGCGAAAGCCGGAATTCGGCGCGCGAGGTGAACATGCGATAGGGTTCGCTGACGCCACGGGACGTCAGATCGTCGACCATCACGCCAATGTAAGCCTCGGTCCGATGGATGATGGCGGGCTCCGCACCGCCCGCCCGCCGCGCCGCATTCAGCCCAGCCAGCAACCCTTGCGCTGCCGCTTCCTCATAACCGGTGGTGCCATTGATCTGCCCGGCGAGGAACAGGCCCTGCACCTTTCGCGTCTCCAGGCTCCGCTCCAACTCGCGCGGATCGATGAAATCATATTCGATGGCATAGCCGGGCTGCAGCATCGTCGCCTGCGCGAGCCCAGGAATGGTCTTGAGCAGCGCCAGCTGGACATCTTCCGGCAGGGATGTGGAAATGCCGTTCGGATAGACCGTATCGTCGTCCAACCCTTCCGGCTCCAGAAAAATCTGATGCCCGTCACGGTCGCCGAACTTGACGATCTTGTCTTCAACGGACGGGCAGTAACGCGGCCCGACACCTTCGATCGATCCCGAATACATTGCCGACCGGTGTAGATTCGCGCGGATGATTGCATGCGTTTCCGGCGTCGTCCGGGTAATGCCGCAATCGATCTGCGGTGTGGTGATCCGGTCGGTCATCAGTGAAAACGGCACCGGCACGTCATCCGGCTTCTGCACGTCCAACCCGACCCAATCGATCGTACGGCCATTGAGGCGCGGCGGCGTGCCCGTTTTCAAGCGGCCGAGCGCAAAACCCTGCGCCTTCAGCGTATCCGAAAGACCGAGGGCCGGCTGCTCGCCCATGCGACCGGCCGGTATCTTCCTTTCCCCGATATGGATGAGTCCACGCAGGAACGTGCCGGATGTCAGCACGACGGCGCCCGTCTGGAACACGCGCCCGTCGCTCAGCTTGACGCCGCAAACCGACCCTTCTTCGATGATCAGATCGTCGACACCGCCTTCGATGACAGTGAGGTTTTCCTGGGCGCTGATCGCTTCCTGCATGGCCAGGCGATAGAGCTTGCGGTCGGCCTGCGTGCGCGGGCCTCGCACTGCCGGTCCCTTGCGGCGGTTGAGCAGTCGGAACTGAATGCCGGCGGCATCGGCTACCCGGCCCATCAACCCGTCGAGCGCATCGATCTCGCGGACCAGATGTCCCTTGCCAAGGCCGCCGATTGCCGGATTGCAAGACATCACACCGATCGTATCGAAGCGATGCGTGACCAGCGCCGTGCGTGCGCCGAAGCGCGCAGAAGCCGCCGCTGCCTCGCAGCCGGCATGCCCGCCTCCGACAATGATGACATCAAAACTTTGCATCTTATCTCACTCACTACCGTATCGGCCCGAAAATCGGAATCCATTTTCGATGAATCGGTAAAGGATTTTTGGCGATCCCGCGACCTGATCGGGTATAGCGCTCTCCGCGAGGCAGTCGTCATGCGCGCTTGCGAGAGTCAAGTCAAGTCTGCAGATTCCACAGATGTTTCACGTGAAACATAACGGCCGCCTTGTGGCTGTCCGGCGCTGGCGGTTACTCTATCGTCCTTTTGGGGCAGAGCTGAAATCGGAGGCCGCATTAAACCATGGGCCCCGGCTGAAGTGTTTCACGTGAATCATTTCCCGATGCAGAATTGGGAGAAGATCACGTCAAGGATGTCTTCCACATCCACGTCACCCGTAATGCGCCCCAAAAACTGCGAAGCCCGGCGAAGGTGCTCCGCCCGCAATTCCAGCGGCAGATTTTCCTGCCTTATGGCTTCGTCAATTTCGCGCCGGGTTTCAGCAAGCAGATCCATGTGCCGGCGCCGCGTCGGCACCACGTCGCCGATGCCGCCGGCTTTTTCCCCGGCAAATCGCGTGATGGCAGCAATGAGCTCATCCACTCCCTCGCCAGAGCGTACCGATATCACGAAATCCCATTTTTCTCCTGGAACCGAAACTGCCAGATCCCTCTTATTGCCGACACGCCAGATCTCACCACCGGAATGCGGCTGTTCAACAGGTTCCGGCCGGCTCATATCTTCAAGAAGCAGCACCAGATCGGCCGACGCAGCGCGGGCGCGGGCCCGTTCGATCCCGATCTTCTCCACCTGCCCCTCCGTCTCGCGCAGCCCGGCCGTATCCGTCAGGAACACAGGTATGCCGCTGAGATCGAGCTTCACCTCGATCAGATCGCGCGTCGTGCCCGCCTCCTCGGAAAT
This sequence comes from Mesorhizobium sp. RMAD-H1, assembly GCF_014191375.1. GTDB lineage: Bacteria > Pseudomonadota > Alphaproteobacteria > Rhizobiales > Rhizobiaceae > Paramesorhizobium. Next base: position 181,814 of record NZ_JACHWN010000005.1, on the reverse strand, counting down.
GATCGCCACATCCCGCCCGGCGAGCGCATTGAGCAGGCTGGATTTTCCTGCATTCGGAGCGCCGACGATCGCCACGTGGAGCCCGTCGCGGAACACCGATGCCCTCTGGCCTTCCGCCAGATGACGGGCGACCTGGCCCGAGAGAAGTTCCATCGCCTGCCAGACCTTCGCCGAAACCGAACCGGGAACATCCGCTTCATCCGCGAAATCCAGCTCCGCTTCGATCAGGGCACGCGCCTGGATGAGCTCCTTGCGCCACCCCGTATAAAGATCGCGCTGCGCTCCGGATGCAACCTGCAGGGCGAGTCGTCGCTGCCCCTCCGTCTCGGCCGAAACCAGATCGGCCAGCCCTTCGGCTATGGTGAGGTCCATCTTGCCATTGGCAAAAGCCCTGCGGGTGAATTCGCCCGGCTCGGCCATCCGGCAATTATCGAAGCCGGACAGTTCCTGCAGGAAACGATCGACGACCGCAACGCCACCATGGAGATGGAATTCAGCGCAATCCTCGCCGGTGAAACTATGAGGACCCGGAAAGAACAGCAGCAATCCTTGATCCAGTATCTCTCCCGTGCGGGAGCGGAATGGACGATAAGCTGCCATGCGTGGCTTCGGCAATTCTCCTGCAATTGTTTCGATGACGAATCGAACGGCTACTCCGGACAGCCGGATAACGGCGACGCCGGATGGCAGCCGGCCGCTCGACAAGGCAAACATCGTATCGGGGAACCCCAATTGCGCTATCATCATTATCGTTCCAGTTTATGCGCTGTGCCTATGCCAATATGGCCACAAAGGAAAGGCTGCCCGGATGTCCATTCTCGCTGAAAACCGCCTGAGCGACCAGCCGAGCGCTTATTTGAGGCAGCATGCCGACAATCCCGTCCATTGGCAGCCCTGGGGACGGGAGGCGCTCGCCGAGGCCAGACGAACCGGCCGGCCCATTCTTCTCTCCGTCGGCTACGCGGCCTGTCACTGGTGCCATGTCATGGCGCATGAATGTTTCGAGGACCGCGAAGTCGCCCGCGTCATGAACGATCTTTTCGTCAATGTGAAGGTCGATCGCGAGGAAAGGCCCGATATCGACCAGATCTACATGGCGGCGCTGACCGCCATGGGCGAGCAGGGAGGCTGGCCTCTCACCATGTTCCTGACGCCGGAGGGACAGCCCTTCTGGGGCGGGACCTATTTTCCCAAGTACGCGCGTTATGGCCGGCCGGGCTTCATCGACGTCCTTCATGCCATCCACCGCACCTGGATAGCGGATAAGGAAAGCATTAACCATAACGTCGCGGCACTCTCCTCCCATATCGCTCAACGGCTCGCCGCAACGGCTTCCCCTTCCCCGCTCGACAGATCATTGTCCGACCGCTTCGCCGATCAGGTCCATTCGATGATGGACCTGCAGCACGGAGGCATCCGGGGCGCGCCGAAATTCCCCAATGCGCCCTTCATGGACGCGCTGTGGCTCTCCTGGTTGCGCAACGGCAATGCGGCCCATCGCGATGCATTCCTTCTCAGCCTGGAGATCATGCTGCAGGGTGGCATATATGATCATCTGGGCGGCGGTCTGGCGCGCTACAGCGTCGACGATCGCTGGCTCGTTCCGCATTTCGAGAAGATGCTCTACGACAACGCCCAAATGCTCCGCCATGCCAGCTGGGCCTATGCCGAAACCGGCAATCCACTGTTTCGTAACCGAATCGAAGAAACGATCGCTTGGCTCCAGCGTGAAATGCTCTTGCCGAATGGCACCTTCGCATCCTCTCTCGATGCCGACAGCGAAGGCGAGGAAGGCAAGTTCTATGTCTGGACGGCGGAGGAGATCGATGCCGTCCTGCCGGACGCTTCGCTCTTCAAGACGCGATATGACGTGGCGCCGGAAGGAAACTGGGAGGGAAAGACCATTCTCAACCGGCTTCGCTCGCGGGAACCGGACAGTGCCGAAGAGGAGAGTGTTCTCAAGGCCGGGCGGGAAAAGCTCCTGGCCGTCCGCGAGGAGCGAGTCCGCCCCGGGCGGGATGACAAGGCGCTGACCGACTGGAACGCTCTTCTGATCCGGGCGTTGGCGGAAGCCGCAAGGATCTTCGGGCGCGAGGATTGGGCCGAACTTGCACGGCGAGCCTATCGTTCCATATCCGAATCTATACGCGAGGGCCGTCTTCCCCATTCGGTCATGGGCGAAGCGAGGCTCTTTCCCGCCTTGTCCACCGATTACGCCGCGATGATCAACGCCGCCCTCTCCCTCTATGAGATCGGCGGGGACAGGACCTATATCGAAGACGCCCAGCATTTCCTGGCACAGCTCGACGACTGGCACATCGCCGAGGATGGCGGCTACAGCCTTTCAGCCAGCGATGCGGATGATGTCATCCTGCGCATTCGCGGCGACCAGGACGAAGCTATCCCCAGCGCCACCAGCCAGATTATCGAAGCGCTGACCAGGCTTGGCATCGCGACGGGAGAGCAGCAATTGCAGGAGCGGGCGGTGGCCGTGGCTGAGCACGCAATCGGCCGCATACGCAATCTGGCCTATGGACAGGCCGGAATCATCAATGCTGCCAGCCTGGTGATGGATCCATGGAAGCTGGTGATAGTGGTGCCCGATCGTAATCACCTGCTTGTTGCGGAGGCGAATCGAATTCCGGACCCGCGCCGTGTCGATATCGTCATGTCTGTGGGAAGCGATCCGGCAGAAGCCGGCCTGCCGCAGGATATCCTTCCAGATATGACAAAACCCGCGGCCTATCTTTGCCGCGGGCTCGTTTGTCTGCCGCCTGTCGAGACGGCGGGGGAACTGCACGCCTTGTTGATCGAAAAACCCTGAAGGCTTCGCAGGCGTTCTTGTCAGGTGTTCATGGAATCGAAGAACTCGCCATTGTTCTTCGTCTGCTTGAGCTTGTCGATCAGGAACTCGATCGCGTCCGTCGTGCCCATCGGCGCCAGGATGCGGCGCAGCACGAAGATCTTCTGCAGATCCTGGCGCGGGACCAGCAGGTCCTCCTTGCGGGTACCTGATTTGAGGATGTCCATCGCCGGGAAGATGCGCTTGTCGGCCACCTTGCGGTCGAGCACGATTTCCGAATTGCCGGTGCCCTTGAACTCTTCGAAGATCACTTCGTCCATGCGGCTGCCGGTATCGATCAGCGCGGTGGCGATAATGGTGAGCGAACCACCTTCCTCGATATTGCGCGCCGCGCCGAAGAAACGCTTTGGCCGCTGCAGCGCATTGGCGTCGACACCACCGGTCAGCACCTTGCCGGATGACGGCACGACGGTGTTATAGGCGCGGCCGAGACGCGTGATCGAATCGAGCAGGATGACCACGTCGCGGCCATGCTCGACCAGGCGCTTCGCCTTTTCGATCACCATTTCCGCCACCGCGACGTGGCGGGAGGCCGGCTCGTCGAATGTCGAGGACACCACCTCGCCTTTCACCGAGCGCTGCATGTCGGTTACTTCTTCCGGGCGTTCGTCGATCAGGAGAACGATCAGATAGCATTCCGGATGATTCGCCGTAATCGAATGGGCGATGTTCTGGAGAAGGACGGTCTTGCCGGTGCGCGGCGGCGCGACGATCAGGCCGCGCTGACCCTTGCCCAGCGGAGCTACGAGATCGATGACGCGGGCGGACAGATCCTTCGTCGTCGGATTTTCGAGTTCCATTTTGAACCGCTCGTCCGGATAGAGCGGTGTCAGATTGTCGAAATGGATCTTGTGGCGAATTTTCTCGGGATCTTCGAAATTGATCGTATTGACCTTGAGAAGCGCGAAATAGCGCTCGCCTTCCTTGGGCCCCCGGATCGGTCCTTCGACCGTATCGCCAGTCTTCAGCGAGAAGCGGCGGATCTGCGAAGGCGAAATATAGATGTCGTCAGGACCGGGCAGATAATTGGCGTTGGCCGAGCGCAGGAAGCCGAATCCGTCCTGCAGCACTTCGACCACGCCCTCGCCGATGATCTCGACATCCTGCGAAGCGAGCTTCTTGAGGATCGCGAACATCAGCTCCTGCTTGCGCATGACGCTGGCGTTTTCGACTTCGAGCGTTTCCGCGAAGGCCAGCAGATCCACCGGTGTTTTATTCTTTAGTTCTTGTAGTTTCATTTCCTGCATGTGTGCGGAACTCATTCAATTGGGAAGGGAAAAGAGCAGTTGTTCGGAAGGATGGCCATGGAAGTCATGGCCGGCATCGACAAGTCTGCATTTCCTGAGGGAGGAGACCTTACACATAACCCCTCACCGACCGCAGGACAAGTACCAACTTCGGGCGGTGAGAGGAAAAATCAAGGTCAGAACGGTTTTACGATCACCATGATGACGATGATGATCATCAATATGGTCGGCACTTCGTTCATCATGCGCCAGTGGCGCGCCGATTTCGTGTTCTCATCTGCCGCGAAAAGCCGCACCGCTTTCGAGAAATAGCCATGCACGGCCGAGAGCAGCACCACGGCGGCGAGCTTCACATGCAGCCAGCCGCCGGAAAAGCCGAATATTGTCCAGGCGAGCCACAGCCCCATGATCCAGGTCACCGCCATGGCGGGATTGATGATATAGCGAAGGAGCCGCTGCTCCATCACCTTGAAGGTCTCCGACTGGACCGAACCGGGCGCGGCATCACAGTGATAGACGAAAAGCCGGGGCAGATAGAGCATCCCCGCCATCCATGAGATGACGGCGATGACGTGGATCGCCTTGATCCAGGGATAGGCGACATCCGGATTCACGTGAAACATCAGCGCCAGTCCAGCAGCCACCACGGCAAGCCCGACAACGGCGCGAATCGCCGCCCTCCTGCCCGATGCGGCCGGGTTCTCCTGCGTTCTGCTGCTCATCCCTCGCCTCCACCGGCCTGACCGCGCACGCGGGCGACCATCCGTTCGACATGCTCGATCGGCGCGTTGGGTGTGATGCCATGGCCGAGATTGAAGATCAGTGGCCCGCTTCCCAGCGTATCGAGAATTGCATCCACGCCCTCGTCGAGCGCCGCACCGCCGGCCACGACCCGCAAGGGATCGAGATTGCCCTGCACGGCGCCGTGTTCCTGCAGCTTGGCCGCAAAGGACAGGGGAACCGACCAGTCGAGCCCCAGCACGTTGACGCCGGTCTTCTCGCGATAATGCGCGTAGAGCGCCCCGGCCCCCTTTGGAAAGCCGATGATCAGTGCTTCCGGGTGGACCGCGCGCACCTTCTCGACGATCCGCGCCACCGGCTTCACGCAGAACCGCTCGAAGCAGATCTCGTCGAGCACGCCCGACCAGCTGTCGAATATCTGCACCGCATCCGCTCCGGCATCGAGTTGCTCGATCAGATATTCGGCCGAGACGTCGGCAAGGTCGTCCAGCAGCTTCTGGAACGCATCGGGGTAGCGATAGGCGAAAAGCCGTGCCGGCGCCTGATCCGGTGTGCCGTGCCCGGCGATCATATAGGTCGCAACCGTCCAGGGCGCCCCGCAGAAGCCGAGCAGCGTCGTTTCATCAGGAAGTGTGGCGCGCAGAAGCCGAACCGTCTCATAGACCGGCTCCAGCCGTTTTGCCGCCCCGCCGGTTTCCAGCCAGAATATCTCCTCCGCGTCGATCGGCGTCATCACCGGGCCACGGCCCTCCTCGAAGCGCAGATCGCGGCCGAGCGCATGCGGCACGACGAGAATATCGGAGAACAGGATCGCCGCGTCGAAGCCGAACCGGCGGATCGGCTGCAGGGTCACTTCGACAGCGAGATCCGGTGAATAGCAGAGCTCCAGGAAACTTCCCGCCTGGTTCCGCGTTTCCCTGTACTCGGGCAGGTAGCGGCCGGCCTGGCGCATCATCCAGATCGGTGGCGGATAGACCGTCTCACCACGGATCACTCTCAATAGCTTGCGTGCCATCATCCCGTCCTGTGCTGGTTTCCCCAGCCTCTTTCAAAAAAGAAATTTTGAATTTCTGGATTCTTCTGATTCTTAGAGTCTGTTTGTTCCGGGGATTAACACATGATGGCTCTTTCCCCACAGGGAGATAGGGTTTCCCCTGTTCCGGGGATAAATCGCCCATCGAATTGCAAAAAGCAATGATAACAGGATTCAGTGAGAAAAAGCAGCGGCTTGGAAATTCTCGGCTTCTTGCCTGCCTGTGGAGAAGCTGCGGATAAGTGATGGCAAATCGCAAATCTGCGGCATCTTCCACATGGGCCCTGAAGCATTGCCCACAGGTCCGCCCATTGTGGATGACTTGCCAAGTCCGCCCGTCGCTGTCATCCCTGTGTTGATAAAGCTGCGCCTTACCCACAGCCATCAACAGGAACGGTAGAAATCTGTGACCAGACCGCTTTCCTACTTCCATCTTCATCTGATTTCAGATGCGACTGGAGAGACTCTCCTGGCCGCCGGCCGCGCCGCGGCCGCCCAATATGCTAATGCGCGGGCGATCGAGCACATCTATCCCCTGATCCGGACGGAAAAGCAGCTGCGCAAGGTGCTCGATGATATCGACGCCGAACCCGGCATTGTCCTCTATACGATCGTCGACCAGAGACTTGCGGCGATGATCGATGAATCCTGCGCCGCTATGGGCGTGCCTTCGGTTTCCGTGCTCGAGCCGGTGTTGACGACGTTCCAGTCTTATCTCGGTGCCCCGGCTCATCGCCGCGCCAGCGCGCAGCATGTGCTCAATGCCGATTATTTCCGGCGCATCGATGCGCTCAACTTCACGATGGAGCATGATGACGGCCAGTTGCCGCTCGACATGAACGAGGCCGATGTGATCCTCATCGGCATTTCGCGTACCTCGAAGACGCCCACGAGCATCTATCTCGCCAATCGCGGCGTGAAGACTGCGAACATCCCCATCGTTCTGGGCATTCCCATCCCCGAGGCGCTGGTCACCGCGACGAGGCCCCTCATCGTCGGCCTGGTTGCCACGGCGGAACGCATCTCGCAGATCCGGCAGAACAGGATCCTCAGTTCGGCCCCCGGCTACGATATCGACCATTATACCGATCGCGCCAATATCGCGGAGGAGCTTGCCTATGCGCGCAACATTTGCACCCGCCATGGCTGGCCGATCATCGATGTGACGCGCCGTTCGATCGAAGAAACCGCCGCCGCCATTCTTGCCCTTCGCCCGCGCAATCGCTAACGAAAGGGCCTCTTTCAAGAGGAATTACCATGGCCACACCGATCATCCTGGCATCGAAAAGCCCGTTCCGCGCCGCACTTCTGAAAAATGCCGGCATCTCTTTTCTGACGGAGAGCGCGGAGATCGATGAACGCGCCGTGGAAGCGGCGCTGGATGACACGGGCACGACGCCGGAAGACGTAGCGCTGGTGCTGGCAGAGGCGAAGGCGCTCGAAGTCAGCGCCCGTCATCCCGATGCGCTGGTCATCGGCTGTGACCAGACCTTGTCGCTGGGCGATGAGGTATTCCATAAACCGGCCGATATGGAGGCGGCGCGCCGGCATCTCCTGAAGCTTTCCGGAAAGACCCACAACCTCAACAGCGCGGTGGTTCTGGCCCGCGGCAGCGAAGCGATCTGGCGTCATGTCGGGGTGGCGCATATGACGATGCGCAGCCTCGATCCGGCCTTTGTCGGCCGCCATCTGGCGAGGGTCGGCGATATCGCTCTTTCGAGCGTCGGCGCTTACCAGGTCGAAGGCGAAGGCTTGCAGCTTTTCGAGAAGATCGATGGTGATTATTTCACCATTGTCGGCCTGCCCATGCTGCCGCTTCTCGATGAGCTGCGCAGGCTGGGGGCAATCGATGGCTGAACCCGTCAAGGCATTCGTCACCGGCTTTCCGATAAAGCATTCCCGTTCGCCCCTGATCCATGGCTTCTGGCTGAAGACTCATGGGCTGCAAGGCTCCTATCAGGCGATCGAAACCGCGCCTGACGCTTTCACGGCCTTCATCGCCTCGCTGCGGGAGAAGGGATATGCGGGCGGCAATGTCACGATCCCGCACAAGGAAACCGCTTTCGCTGTTTGCGAGGCGCATGATGCCGCAGCGGAAAGCATCGGCGCGGTCAATACGCTCTGGTTCGAGAATGACCGGCTCCATGGTGGCAATACGGATGCTTATGGTTTCGCCGCAAATCTCGATGAATATGCCAGGGGCTGGGACAATGCGGATACCGCACTGGTGCTCGGCGCCGGCGGCGCCAGCCGCGCCATCGTGCACGCGCTTAAAAACCGCGGCTTCACCCATATCCATGTCGTCAACCGCACCACGGCGCGGGCCGAGGAACTGACCGTGCATTTCGGCGCGACTGTTTCAGCGCATGGCTGGGATGAGGCGCAGGCGCTGGCCGCCGTCGCGGGCCTGATCGTCAACACGACTCCGCTCGGCATGGAGGGCCATGGCAAGGACGCGTTCACGCTCGACCTTGCGAAAGCCGATCCGGCGACGATCATCACCGATATCGTCTATGTCCCACTCGAAACGCCTTTTCTTCAGGCCGCCAGGAAGGCCGGCCTGAAAACCGTTGATGGTCTCGGCATGCTGCTTCATCAGGCGGTTCCCGGTTTCGAGCACTGGTTCGGCCTGCGCCCTGAGGTGACGCCGGAACTGCGCGCTCATATCCTGGCCGACATGGAAATGCCGAAACAGGAAGAGACCGTCCGGTGATCATCCTCGGCCTGACCGGCTCCATCGGCATGGGAAAATCGACAACGGCGCGGATGTTCGCCGATGCAGGCATTCCCGTCTATAACGCGGACGAGGCCGTGCACCGGCTTTATTCCGGCCGCGGCGCCCCGCTGATCGAGGCGGCTTTCCCCGGCACGACGAGTGAAAACGGCGTCGACAGGGAAAAGCTCTCCGCTGCCGTTCTGGGCAAGCCGGAAGCGATCAGAAAGCTCGAGGCGATCGTCCACCCGCTTGTGCGCGAGGAAGAGCAGGTCTTTCTGGAAAAAGCCCGGCGGGGCGGGGCGGCTCTGGCGGTGCTGGATATCCCCCTTCTTTTCGAGACCGGAGGCGAAAACCGTGTCGACAGGGTGGTCGTCGTTTCCGCCCCGGCCGAGGTGCAGCGCCAGCGCGTCCTCGCCCGCCCCGGAATGACCGAGGCGAAGCTCGATGCCATCCTCGCCCGCCAGATGCCGGATGCCGAAAAGCGCGCCCGCGCCGATTTCATCGTCGACACCAGCAAAGGCATGGATGCAGCACGCGACCAGGTCACGGACATAATCCGCCGGTTGCGGGCAGAGGCCGCGGGATAAGGTGGCTGTCATGCTTGCAAGCGGCTTCCCGCTCGGCGAATCTGTGCATAGTGATTCTTTGGAAAGGTGAGATCATGCGGGAGATCGTATTCGATACCGAAACGACCGGTCTCGACCGGCTCGAGGACCGTGTCATCGAGATCGGCGGCGTCGAGCTCGTCAACCGTTTCCCGACGGGCCGCACCTTCCATGTATACATCAATCCGCAGGGCCGCGCCGTCCATCCGGATGCGCTTGCGGTCCATGGCATCAGCAACGAGCAGCTTGCCGACAAGCCAATTTTTGCCGAAATCGCCAATGACTTTCTGGATTTCTTCGACGGCGCCAAGCTGATCGCCCACAATGCCATGTTCGATATCGGTTTCATCAATGCCGAGCTGGAGCGTATCGGCCAGCCGCCGATACCGACGGAGCGGATCGTCGACACGCTGGCGCTTGCCCGCCGCCGGCATCCGATGGGCCCCAATTCGCTTGACGCGCTTTGCCGGCGCTACGGTATCGACAACAGCCATCGCACGCTGCACGGCGCGCTTCTCGATTCGGAGATCCTGGCGGAAGTCTATATCGAGCTGATCGGCGGCAAGCAGACAGCCCTTGGCCTCACCTTCGAAAGCGACAGCAGCGGCGCGGGCAGGACCGATGAGACCGTCATCATCATCGCAGCCCGTCCGGAGCCCCTGCCCTCCCGCCTCTCGCCTGTGCAGGCGGCCGCCCATGCCGCGCTTGTCGAAAAGATCGGCTCGAAGGCGATCTGGGCGAAATTCGCCGAAGTTTCGGAATAATCGTCAACAAAAAAGCCCGGCCATGCCGGGCTTTTTAATATTCGTGGAACGGAGCGTCAGCTCTTGACCGCCGCCTTGGCCTGTTCCTCGGCCATGCGCTGCTGGAACATCTGCGCGAAATCGATCGGATCGATCATCAGCGGCGGGAAGCCGCCATTGCGCGTTGCTTCGGCGATGATCTGGCGCGCGAAGGGGAAGAGCAGCCGCGGGCATTCGATGAAAAGCAGCGGCAGCATATGTTCCTGCGGCACGCCCTGGATGCGGAAGACGCCGCCATAAACGAGCTCGACGTTGAACAGCACGTCCTTGCCCTCGCCGGCCTGCGCATTGAGCGTCAGCACGACGTCGAAATCGCCTTCGGCGATCGGATTGGCGCTGACATTGACATTGATGTTGATCGACGGCGCCTTTTCGCGCGGGCGCAGCGAAAGCGGCGCACCGGGGCTCTCGAAAGACAGGTCCTTAACATATTGCGCCAGTATATTCAGCGAGGGTTGCAGGCCCGAACCGTTACCATTCTTTGCTTCGCCAGCCGTTGCTGTTGTATCGTTTGGCGTTTTTGCCATCGTCAGGAGACCTTCTCTTTGGAATGACCGTCACGGCCTTGAAGTTAATGCGGTTGGCTAGCATGTGTGACCCGGCGAGGCAAGAAGGCAACATGGTGCATTTTCAAGGGTTCACAACTTTAGGTTTATTCCTTCCCGCGATCATCGCGCCAAGGCGAATTGGGATCGGGCTTGCGCGAATAATCTTCCGGGTCGAGGTCGATGACCTGGTCGCGCTGCGGCCTGTCACCCGCGCCAAAGCCGCGCCCGTAGCGCATGCTGCCCGCGGTGACGATGACGCCGCTGCGCGAGAGATATCGCCAGACGAGATCGCGCACCGGCGGGATGAAAAGCAGAAGCCCGCAAATATCGGTGACAAAGCCGGGGATGATCAGGAGGATCGCCGCCAGCACCAGCATGGCGCCATGCACCAGCTCGCGATCCGGAACGCGCCCCGCGGCCGCCTCGGCTCTGATCTTCTGCAGGAGGCCGAAGCTCTGCACCCGCAGGAGGAAGAAGCCGAGCATGCCGCCGAACACCACCAGAGCGAGGGTCGCCAGGACGCCGATATGGCTGCCGACGATCACAAAACCCGCAATTTCCACGAATGGCATCGCGAAAAGGAGAAGCGCAATGAGAGAAGATGGCACGCGAAAACCGCCCTTTCGTTTGAACGAATTCATTTTTGAAGGCAAATCCTTCATTTCTCTCTACATATGATCTGCAGATCGGCATTTGAATGATTCAACGTGCCGGACTATATGTTTTTCAGGCTCAGTGACAAAATTCCGATGTTGGATCGCAGATGCTGGTTCACATCCCATGATTGGCAGACGGTATGGAATTCTTCGATTTCGGGACGATTTTCTTCTTCGTGGCAGCGGTGATCATCTTCCTGCAGCTGCGCAATGTCCTTGGCCGGCGCACCGGCAGTGAACGTCCGCCTTTCGATCCCTATTCCGCCCGCACGGGCGATGCGCAGAAGCAGGCCGGCAATGGCGACAATGTCGTCGCGCTGCCGCGGCGCGCGGAGGCCGGAACGGAAAAGGATTTCACCAGCATCGACGCCGTCTCGCCGGCGGGAACACCGCTCAACGAGGGCCTGCGGGCGATTCGCGCCGCCGACCCCTCCTTCGATCCCGCTCGTTTTGTCGACGGCGCCAAGATGGCCTATGAGATGATCGTCATGTCCTTTGCCGATGGCGACCGCAAGGCGCTGAAGACGCTGCTTTCCAAGGAGGTCTATGAAGGTTTTGTCTCCGCCATCAGCGAACGCGAGGCAAGGGGCGAAAAGGTCAATTCCTCCTTCGTCGGGATCGACAAGGCCGATATCGTCGGCGCCGAGATGAAAGGCGGTGACGCGCATGTGACGGTGCGCATCGTCAGCCAATTGATCTCCGCCACGTTGGACAAGGAGGGCAAGGTCATCGAGGGCGATCCCGATTCCGTGGCCGAGATCAAGGATGTCTGGACTTTCGCGCGCGATACCCGCTCCCGCGACCCCAACTGGAAGCTGGTGGCCACGGAAGCCGAGGATTGATTCCGGCAGATCGATGCGACCCTCAACGGAAACAGATCACCGGCGATGCTTTCGAGGCTCCTCAGCCCCGTAACCTATGCGGATTGCCCCGGCTGGCATGAGGATGACCATGCCGGCGCTTTCGCAGCCTTCCGCCGGTCCGCCGTCCGGGTTCTGGAAAAGCCCTATCGCAGCGGCAGCCTCGGCATCACTTTTGATTCGCTGGCGCCGATCTTTGCCATTGCCCGCGAGACCGGCACACCGAGCGCGCAGGCGGCGCGCGATTTCTTCGAAACGCATTTTCTTCCATGCCTGTTGCGCCCGGAAAGCGGTGAAAAAGGCCTTGTCACCGGTTTTTACGAGCCGGAAATAGCCGCATCGCCTGTTAAAACCGCTCGGTTTCATGTTCCTTTTCATCGAAAGCCCGACGATCTCGTTGAACTGGACGAGCATAACCGCCCGGCCCATATCGATCCGTCCTTCGCTTTCGCCCGCAGGAGCGGAGCCGGCCTGGCGGAATATCATGATCGCCGCGCCATCGAGACGGGCGCACTCGAGGGGCGGGGGCTCGAAATCGCCTATGTCGGGGACAGGGTCGATGCCTTCTTCGCCCATGTGCAGGGTGCGGCACGGCTCAATATGCCTGATGGCAGCAGCCGGCGCGTCACTTATGCCGCCAAATCCGGCCATCCCTTCACCGGGCCGGGCCGGGTATTGATCGAACTGGGCGAACTGCCCGCGCGGGACGTCACCATGCAGTCGATCCGCGCCTGGTTCCACAAGAAACCGCATCGCGTGGATGAGATCCTCTGGCGCAACCGTTCCTATATCTTCTTCCGTGAGGCACCGGTCGAGGATCCGGAACTCGGGCCCATCGCCGCCGCCAAGGTTCCGCTGACGCCCGGGCGATCCATTGCCGTCGATCGCCTGCTTCATACCTTCGGCACGCCTGTTTTCATCGATGCGCCGGATCTCCACGCTTTCGATTCTGCCGGTTTTCGCCGTCTGATGATCGCGCAGGATACCGGCTCGGCAATCGTCGGCCCGGCGCGGGGCGATCTCTTCGCCGGTTCGGGTGATGCGGCGGGCGAGATCGCCGGCGTGATCCGCAACGAAGCCGATTTTTATGTGCTGGTGCCACATACATTGATAAAGGGGTGAGCCATGACGCCCCGAGATAAACTGCCGAAAAAACTGCAGGACGGATCGCCTCCCCGCGATGGGGATCGGTTGCGGCTGGAAGACCGTATCCTCTGGGAAACCGTAGCCCGCACCGCCAGGCCGATGAAGCCGCAGCGCCGCAATCGGCCGGAAATGCCGGATGATTTCGACCTGTGGGAGGCGGAAATCGGCGCGCGGCGCCCTGTCCCGCCGTCGAAAGCCCAGAAAAGCACGTCAATCGACCCTCCCGCCCCGCCGAAACCACCGGCAAAGCCGCGCGAGCCCTATCCGCTTCACCCGCTCGACAGGACGACGCATCGCAAGATCGCCAAGGGCCGCCTCGACATCGAGGCGCGAATCGATCTGCATGGTCTGACCCAGCACGAAGCTCATAACCTTCTCTACGGATTCCTTCTCGACGCGCGCAGCCGCGGGCTTCGCCATGTGCTGGTGATCACCGGCAAGGGGTCTTCATCCGGCGGCGAAGGCATATTGCGCCAGGCGGTGCCGCACTGGTTTTCCACACCCGCTTTCCGCATTCTGGTCAGCGCCTATGAAGATGCGGCGCGCAAGCATGGCGGCCATGGCGCGCTTTATGTGCGCGTGCGCCGCATGGGCGATCTGGGGGAATAGAACCATGACACCATTCGGCAAACGCCTGCGTGAACTGCGCGAGGAGCGGAACGTCTCACAGAAGCAGATGGCCGCGACGATCGGCGTTTCCGCCGCCTATCTCTCGGCGCTCGAACATGGTCGCCGCGGCCAGCCGACCTGGGATCTCCTGCAGCGCATCATCACCTATTTCAACATCATCTGGGACGACGCGGAGGAGCTGCAGCAGCTGGCGAAGATTTCCCATCCGCGTGTGGTCATCGACACGGCGGGCCTTTCGCCGGAGGCGACCGAGCTTGCCAATCTCATTGCCTCGGGCATCCGGATGATCGACCGCGAGACGATCCTTGTCCTTACCGAGCAGGTCAAGGCCGCCAAGAAGCGGCGCAGGAGCATCCGTTCCTAGAACAGCTCCCTCAGCTCGTCGAGCTTGTCGTTCACCAGCCAGCCATAATAGTTTTCCTGCGGCAGAAGCGGCTCCTGGCCCGCGGCCTTGCGCTTGGCGTTCTCCCTGGCGAGCACGCGGGCGCGATCGTCGGCTCCGCCGGTATTATAGAGCGTGGCGGTGATGCCGGGGTTCTTCGATATGTCGAAATCGGCGATCTGCCGGTAGGCGTCGATGGCATGCTTCAGCGTCGCCGCGATATAGGGCAATGTCAGGTCCGGATCCATGATGGTCTTGTAGACGGCGTTTCCGTTCTCGGCGTCGAGCTTCGGCAGGCCGGAAACGCGGTTCACCACATCGGACATCTGCAGGGCGGTCAGCGGATTGATCTGGCCGAGACCGAAGGTCTGACCGGCATAGAAGGGCTGGAAGAACACCGCGCTGAAGCGGTTGTCAGGATAGGACCGGCCATTCACCGTTCGTCCGCGGAATTTGGTGTCCCAGACCCGCTCGCGGCAATCCCAGAGCGAATAGCTGTCCTTGAAGCTCGCGCAGACCGAAAATTCGGATTTTTTCACAAAATCGCCGATCGATTCGCCCTTGTAGTCGAAGCTCACCCCCTGCCTGACATAGGACATCGCCTTGACGTAATAGGTCTGCAGCCGGTCATAGACGTCGACATTATAGGTATGCTCGCCGACGATGGCGCCGGCAATGTGGATCGGATCGATGCCATAGGCGGCAGCCGTGCTCTTGATCTTCGTCCGCAGCCCTTTGTCGACGGCCAGCAGATTATAGATCTTGCGGTATTTGGCCTCGTAGGTGGTTCTCAGCTCGCGGGTGCGCTTGGCCGATGCGCCGGGAATGTTCGGCTGCTCCGCATGCCTGTTGCCGGGCGGGACCAGCACGGCTGCACTGGCAGTGCCGCAAAAGGCGACGGCAAGAATATTCGCGGCAAGAAAGCCCATGCCGGCGACGAGTTTCAGTCGGCTTCTCATGTCCAGTGTTGTCAGCCCCAAGCAACAGGCCGCAACGCGGCCCGCAATCCAGATGAAGGAGATCGCCGGAAAATAGAAAACCCCCTCGCGCAAGTCGAGGGGGTTTTGCAATAAGTTGCGAGCGATGCCGGAAAGACACAGCTGGCTGCCTCAGGGGAGCAATATTTTGCTCTTGCCCGCTTCCTTCTCTTTAAAGGATGAAGCGCGAGAGGTCCGAATTCTTGGCGAGGTCGCCCACCGTTTTCCGCACATAATTCGCGTCGACCATGAAGGTCGTACCCGTCTTGTCGGGAGCGGAGAACGAAATCTCGTCGAGCACCCGTTCCATCACCGTCTGCAGCCGCCGGGCGCCGATATTCTCGACGCTGGAATTCAGATCGACGGCGATATCGGCAAGCGCGTCGATGGCGTCGTCGGTGATCTCGAGCGTCACTTCTTCCGTCGCCATCAGCGCGATATACTGCTTGATGAGGCTCGCCTCGGTTTCCGTGAGGATGCGGCGGAAATCCTCGCGCGTCAGCGCGTTGAGCTCGACACGGATCGGCAGGCGGCCCTGCAGCTCGGGCAGAAGATCCGAAGGCTTGGAGACATGGAAGGCGCCCGAGGCAATGAACAGGATATGGTCCGTCTTCACCGGCCCATACTTCGTTGCGACCGTGGTGCCCTCGACCAGCGGCAGGAGGTCGCGCTGCACGCCCTCGCGCGAGACGCCGGCGCCAAGGCCGCCGTCGCGCGCCGCGATCTTGTCGATCTCGTCGAGGAAGACGATGCCGTCGTCTTCCGTGGCCCGCAGCGCCTCCTGCACGATCTGCTCCTGGTCGAGCAATTTGTCGGATTCGTCATTGATAAGCAGCGCATAGGAATCCTTCACCGTCGTCTTGCGCGTCTTGGTGCGTCCGCCCATCGCCTTGCCCAGCATGTCGCCGAGATTGAGCACGCCGATATTGGCGCCCGGCATGCCCGGTATCTCGAAATTGGGGATGCCGGAGCCGGTATCGGCCACCTCGACCTCGATTTCTTTGTCGTCGAGCAGCCCGTCACGCAGCTTCTTGCGGAAGGAGTCGCGCGTTGCCGGACTTGCCGTCTTGCCGACGAGCGCGTCGAGCACACGCTCTTCCGCGTTGAGATGGGCCTTGGCCTTCACTTCCTCGCGCTTCTTCTCGCGCACCAGTCCGATGGCGACCTCGACCAGATCGCGGATGATCTGCTCGACATCGCGGCCGACATAGCCGACCTCGGTGAATTTCGTGGCTTCGACCTTGATGAAAGGCGCGCCCGCCAGTCTGGCGAGGCGGCGGGAAATCTCCGTCTTGCCGACGCCGGTCGGGCCGATCATCAGGATATTCTTGGGCATCACCTCTTCACGCATCTGCCCTTCGAGCTGCTGCCGGCGCCAGCGGTTGCGCAGCGCGATGGCCACTGCGCGCTTGGCGTCCTTCTGCCCGATGATGAAGCGGTCGAGTTCGGAAACGATCTCACGGGGAGAAAATGTCGTCATGATTTCTTAGGTTCCAGTTCGCTGCTGCCCGTAAATCGTCGGATGCAGCCAGCATGATCTATTGGGTTAGATTCTCGCGGACGGCACCGCCGGCAAGGGTCATGAGCCGCATATAGGTCGTCTGGCGGCGGGATGAAGCCCTGCGGCGGCGTGCCGGTCGCACCCCTCACGCGGCATCGAGGCTTTCGAGAATAATGTTGCCGTTGGTGTAGACGCAGATATCGGCCGCGATCTGCATCGCCTTGCGTGCGATCTCCTCGGCACTCTTGTCGGTATCGATGAGCGCGCGTGCCGCGGCGAGCGCATAATTGCCGCCGGACCCGATAGCCATCACACCCTCTTCCGGCTCCAGCACGTCACCCGTGCCCGTCAGCGCCAGCGTCACCTGGGCGTCGGCCACCAGCATCATCGCCTCGAGGCGGCGCAGATAGCGGTCGGTGCGCCAGTCCTTGGCGAGCTCGACGGAGGCGCGCATCAGCTGGTCGGGATATTGCTCGAGCTTGGACTCGAGCCTTTCGAGAAGGGTGAAGGCGTCAGCAGTCGCCCCGGCGAAACCGGCAATCACATTGCCCTTGCCGATGCGGCGCACCTTGCGCGCATTGCCCTTCATGATGGTCTGGCCGAGCGAGACCTGTCCGTCGCCGGCAATCACCACCTTCCCGCCCTTGCGGATGGTGACGATGGTCGTGCCGTAAATGGTCGAGGGATTATGTTCGATCATGTGAAACTCCTTATAGCAGGCCCTCATGCCCCTGACGGCGGCGATGCGAACCCCTGTGTACACACCCAATGTTGTGCCCAGTCTATGTATGTTCGGGTGAAGGAAATGCAAACCACCCGTTCATTGTGGCCGATCAAAGCGTTTGGCAAAACCCGCGACCTGTTCTAGAACGCGGGCACGGATAATCAGGCAGTGGAAACGATCATGGCCTCGAGCAGCAACCGCGTAGCAATGGTCGAACGCGCGACCAAGGAAACCAGCATCGCCGTCTCGGTCGATCTGGACGGCACCGGCGCGTCCGAGATCGCCACCGGCGTCGGCTTCTTCGATCATATGCTGGAGCAGCTCTCGCGCCATTCGCTGATCGACATGAAGATCGCGGCCAAGGGCGACCTCCATATCGACGACCACCACACGGTGGAAGATACCGGCATCGCCATCGGCCAGGCCATTGCGAAGGCACTCGGCGAGCGGCGCGGCATCATGCGCTATGCCTCGATCGACCTTGCCATGGACGAGACGCTGACGCGTGCCGCGCTCGACGTCTCGGGCCGGCCCTTCCTCGTCTGGCAGGTGGAATTTACGGCACCCAAGATCGGCACTTTCGATACCGAGCTGGTGCGCGAATTCTTCCAGGCGCTGGCGCAGAATGCCGGCATCACGCTCCATGTCACCAATCATTACGGCGCCAACAACCACCATATCGCCGAAACCTGCTTCAAGGCGGTGGCCCGCGCGCTGAGGAGCGCGATCGAGGTCGATCCGCGCCAGAAGGATGCGATCCCCTCCACCAAGGGCTCCCTGAAGGGCTGAGCGATGGCAAGCTTCGTCATCATGGAACCGCCGGCAAAAGCGGGAAGGAATGCGGCGGAAGGCACCCTTTTCGTCCGCGACGGCTTTTCGCTTCTCGCATTCTTCATGCCTTTCCTGTGGCTTCTGTTTCATCGGCTCTGGTTCGAGGCGATCCTCGTCGTGGCTGCGGCCGTGGCGCTGGGTCTTGCAGGCGATTATTGGAACCTGGCAGGCACCGCCGCCGTCCTGTCGCTTCTGGTCTCAGCCCTGGTGGGGCTCGAAGGCAATAACTGGCGCATCGCCTCGCTCCGCCGCCGGGGCTATGCCGAAAAGGGCGTGATCGAGGCGGACAGCCGGGAGGAAGCCGAAATCCGCTATTTCGCGGGCGGCGCTTCGGATGAGGCGCCCGTCGCGGTGCCCGCCACGCAGGCGCCCCGCCCTGCACCGTTTGCGCCCTCGCGGCCGGGCGGGACGCTCGGCCTCGTCGGCTACCCCAAGGAGCACTGAGCGATGCGTGTCGCCATCATCGACTATGGTTCCGGCAATCTTCGCTCTGCCACCAAGGCTTTCGAACGCGCCGCGCGCGAGAGCGGCATCGAGGCCGAGGTCGAGCTGACCGCCGATGCCGGGCGGGTGCGCACCGCCGACCGCATCGTCCTGCCGGGTGTCGGCGCCTATGCCGATTGCCGCCGGGGCCTCGATGCCGTGCCCGGCATGACGGAAGCCGTTCATGAGGTGGCCATCGAAAAGGCGCGGCCCTTCCTCGGCATCTGCGTCGGCATGCAGCTGATGTCCTCACGCGGGCTGGAAAAGACGGTGACCGAGGGCTTCGGCTGGATCAAAGGCGACGTGCGGGAGATGACGCCGTCGGACCCTGCCCTGAAGATCCCGCAGATCGGCTGGAACACGATTCACGTGAAACATTCCCATCCGCTCTTCGAAGGCATCAGGACGGGTAAGGACGGGTTGCACGCCTATTTCGTCCATTCCTATATGCTGGATGCCGAAAACCCTTGGGATGTGCTGGCAACGACGGATTATGGCGGCGAGATCACCGCCGCCGTCGCCCGCGACAATCTGGCGGGCACGCAGTTCCATCCCGAAAAGAGCCAGGCGCTCGGCCTGGCCCTCATCGCCAATTTCCTGAAGTGGAAGCCATGATCCTCTTTCCCGCCATCGACCTGAAGGACGGTCAGTGCGTGCGCCTGAAGCTCGGCGACATGGCGCAGGCGACCGTCTATAATCCCGATGCCGCCGCCCAGGCGAAAGCCTTCGAAAAGCAGGGCTTCGAGTGGCTGCACGTGGTCGATTTGAACGGTGCGTTTGCGGGCGAGAGCGTCAATGGCGCGGCGGTCGAGGCGATCCTCAAGGCCACGAAAAACCCGGTGCAGCTCGGCGGCGGCATCCGCACGCTTGCCCATATCGAGAACTGGTTGGCGAAGGGGCTCACGCGCGTCATCCTCGGCACGGTCGCGGTGCGTGATCCGGCGCTGGTCATCGAGGCCTGCAGGAAATTTCCGGGCAAAATCGCCGTCGGGATCGATGCCAAGGGCGGCAAGGTGGCGGTCGAAGGCTGGGCGGAGGCCTCGGAGCTCGGCGTCATCGAACTGGCGAAGAAGTTCGAGGGCGCGGGCGTCGCTGCGATCATCTACACCGATATCGACCGCGACGGCGTGCTGGCCGGCATCAACTGGGAATCGACCCTGGCGCTGGCCGATGCCGTTTCAATCCCCGTCATCGCCTCCGGTGGCCTTGCCTCCATCGAGGACATCAGGCGCATGACCATGCCGGACGCGCGGAAGCTCGAAGGCGCCATTTCCGGCCGTGCGCTCTATGATGGGCGCATCGACCCTGGAGAAGCGCTGGCGATCCTCGGTTCGGTGGGCGAAAGTCTGGACCGGCAATGAAACTCACCCTCATCACCGCATGCTATGATAGCGGGCACTATCGCGATGGCCTCGGCAAGGGGCCGGAAGCCATTCTCGCTTCAGGCATCATCGACAGGCTGAATGCTTCAGGTCATGGCGTCGAGATCAAGGATATCGGCCTGGTTGGTGAATCCCAAGGCCGCGAAATTGCAACTGGCTTCGCTGTCTGCCGCGCGGTTGCCGCGGCGGTGGACATTGCCTGCAGCGAACAGCGCTTTCCTGTCGTATTGACAGGCAACTGCCTGACCGCCGCCGGAGCGGTGGCCGGCGAGCGGTCCAAGGCCATCATATGGTTCGATCAGCACGGCGACCTGAATACCCCGGAAACATCTCCCTACGGGTTTCTGGACGGCATGGCGCTGGCGACGACCCTCGGCCTGTGTTGGCGCCCGATGGCTGCTTCGATACCCGGTTTCGAGCCTGTCGATCCCTCGCGATGCGTTCTCGTCGATGCGCGCGATCTTGATGCCGATGAAATTGAATTGCTTGAGGACCTGCCTGTTGCGCAGGTTGCGTGCGAAGACCTCGGAAAGCGGCTGGATGATCTCTTTCCAACCGGAAAGCTTCGAACCCATCTTCATCTCGACCTCGATATTCTCGACCCCGATAACATTCGCGTGAACCGTTATGCGACAAAAGGCGGTCCCAGCCCTGAAACGCTCGGCAAGGCGCTCTGCGATACTGCGCGGAGTTTGGAGATTTCGGGTTTGACCATCAGTGCTTATGATCCCGAATTCGATCCTGACAACCAGGTTCCGATGGTCGTCGAACATCTCCTCGTGGACTTTTTGGCTGCTAAGGAAGCCATCCAATGACCCTCAAGGCCCGTGTCATTCCCTGCCTCGATGTGAAAGACGGCCGCGTCGTCAAGGGCGTCAACTTCGTCGATCTGGTCGATGCCGGCGACCCCGTCGAGGCGGCGAAGGCCTATGACGCCGCCGGTGCGGACGAACTCTGCTTCCTCGACATCACCGCCTCCTCCGAAAACCGCGAGACGATTTTCGACGTGGTGGCACGCACGGCGGAACAGTGCTTCATGCCGCTTACGGTGGGCGGCGGGGTGCGCAGCGTGGCCGATATCCGCAAGCTGCTGCTCGCCGGGGCCGACAAGGTGTCCATCAACACGGCGGCGGTCAAGAATCCGGATTTCGTCGCCGAGGCCGCCGATAAATTCGGCAATCAGTGCATCGTCGTCGCCATCGATGCCAAGAAGGTGTCCGCCCCCGGCGAGACGGACCGCTGGGAAATCTTCACCCATGGCGGGCGCGAGAAGACGGGCATCGATGCCGTAGAATTCGCCCAAAGGGTCGTCGATCTCGGCGCGGGTGAGATCCTGCTCACCTCCATGGACCGCGACGGCACCAAGGCCGGCTACGACATCGCGCTGACGCGCGCCGTGGCGGATAGCGTGCGCGCGCCGGTCATCGCCTCCGGCGGCGTCGGCAATCTCGATCATCTGGTGACAGGCATCCGCGACGGCCATGCCACGGCGGTTCTCGCCGCATCGATTTTTCACTTCGGCACCTATACGATCGGCGAGGCGAAGCGCTATATGGCGGAAGCCGGGGTTCCGATGCGGCTCGATCCCGCCCTCGCATGATCCCGAAAAGTTGCAGACTTTTCGGACAAGATCATGCGGCAAAAAGTCAAAGCCTTATCCGAGCGCGGCGCGGCCCGCGCGGGAGGACAGATGAGTGAATTCACGCTTGATGATCTGGAGCGCATCGTGGCCGAGCGGGCTGGCGCGACGGACGGTTCCTCCTATACGGCGAGCCTCGTCGCGAGAGGCGTCGCCAAGGCTGCCCAGAAGCTCGGCGAGGAAGCAGTCGAAACAGTGATCGCTGCCGTATCCGGCGACAAGGACGGCGTCATCACCGAAAGCGCCGACCTTCTCTATCATCTTCTGGTCGTCTGGAAGATATCAGGCGTCGAGCTCTCAGCCGTTCTGGCCGAGCTGGAACGGCGCACCGTGCAATCCGGCCTTGCGGAAAAGGCCGGACGAACAGCCTCCTGAAGGCGCGCGGCCGATGTGGGAATCGATCGATCAGCTGAGCCCCAGCAAATATTCGCCCTATCGCCTGTTTTCGGCGGAAGAATGGGCGGAATTCCGCGCCGATACCCCCCTGACGCTGACCTATGACGAGGTGAAAAGGCTGCGCTCGCTGGGCGACCCGATCGATCTCGAGGAAGTCCGCCGCATCTATCTCTCGCTTTCGCGGCTCCTGTCGGCCCATGTCGAGGCGAGCCAGCTTCTCTTCCGCCAGCGCCAGCAATTCCTGAAGATGGACGATGCGGTGAAGACGCCCTTCATCATCGGCATCGCCGGCTCGGTCGCCGTCGGCAAGTCGACGACGGCGCGTATCCTCAAGGAGCTGCTTGCCCGCTGGCCTTCGAGCCCCAAGGTCGATCTGGTGACGACCGACGGATTTCTTTATCCGAACGCGACGCTGCGCGCCGAAAACCTGATGGAGCGCAAGGGCTTTCCCGAGAGCTATGATGTCGGCGCCGTGTTGCGCTTCCTGTCCTCGATCAAGGCGGGGATGCGCAATGTCCGCGCGCCGGTCTATTCGCACCTCACCTATGACGTGGTGCCGGGCGAATATGTCCTCATCGACCGCCCGGACATCCTGATTTTCGAGGGCATCAACGTCCTGCAGGTCCGTGATCTGCCGGAAGACGGCAAGATGGTGCCCTTCGTCTCCGATTTCTTCGATTTCTCGATCTATATCGATGCGGAAATCGCGCAAATCCGCAAATGGTATTCCGATCGCTTCATGCGGCTGCGCGAGACCGCCTTCCGCGATCCGCAATCCTTCTTCCATCGCTATTCCCAGCTGTCGGAGGAAGCCGCCCTCTCCATCGCCGAGGGGCTCTGGAACAACATCAATCTGAAGAACCTCAAGGAAAATATCCTGCCGACCCGCCCGCGCGCCGACCTGATCCTGCGCAAGGGCAAGAACCATCTGGTCGAGGAAGTGGCGCTGAGGAAGATTTGAGCGCCTTCTGTTCTGGTACGAATGAGTGCCTGAATTTTTCCATATTGCGACCACGGCACCGCAGAGGCATGGATCCCAGTGACAAGCACTGGGATCCATGCCTCGACCTTTCCACCCGTCACAACGGCTCAGAATTATCCGCTCGCCTTCGTCACCCGACGCATTGTTAAGTTGATCCGCCCGCCATTCTTCAACAATGTCGAGGTGCCGGGATAGACGCGGTCGACGCCGTGGAAGGCAAGCCGGGCCTCGCCGCCGAGCACCACGACATCACCGCTTTTGAGTTTGAAGGATCGTGTCGGATCGCCGCGCTTCGTGCCGCCGACCCGGAACAGGCAGGCGTCGCCGAGCGAGACGGAGACCACCGGCGCGTCGAACGCGCTTTCGTCGCGGTCCTGATGCAGGCCCATCTTCGCCTTGTCCGTGTAGAAATTGATAAGACAGGCTTCCGGCGGGTGCGGATAGTCCGAGACCTCGCGCCAGAGCGTCATGAGCATGTCGGGGATCGCCGGCCAGGGGCGGCCGGTCACGGGATGGGTGGGCTGGTAGCGATAGCCGCGATCCTTGTCGGTCACCCAGCCGAGTGCGCCGCAATTGGTCATGCGCACGCTCATTTCCTTGCCGGTCTTCGGCATGGCAGGGGTGAAGAGCGGCGCCTCGGCAACGATCTGCCTGACAGCATCAACCAGCGCTTCCTGTTCCGCCCGGTCGAAGTGATCCGGAAGATAGCGCAGGCCTGCCGGCAGATCCGTCATGATGGAGTTACGCCCGGATATTGCGGCGCGAATTGCCCTCAATCCGTGCCTGTTTCTCGCAGATCAGCTCAGCGGCGGTATGCGCAGCACCTGACCCGGATAGATCTTGTCCGGATCGCTCAGCATCGGCTTGTTGGCTTCGAATATCTGGGTGTATTTCGCACCATTGCCCTTACCATACTGCGCCTCGGCGATCTTCCAGAGATTGTCGCCCTTCTTGACCGTATAGAGGACCGGTGCGGAGGCGGCGCCGTTGCCCACCTTCAGTTCCGATGCCTCGACCTTGGAAACGCCGAGCGTATTGCCGACCGCGATGACCGCCT
Source organism: Mesorhizobium sp. RMAD-H1 (assembly GCF_014191375.1). Taxonomy (GTDB): domain Bacteria; phylum Pseudomonadota; class Alphaproteobacteria; order Rhizobiales; family Rhizobiaceae; genus Paramesorhizobium. Next base: position 157,612 of record NZ_JACHWN010000005.1, on the reverse strand, counting down.
TCTCGAAGGCGGACTGATCGTTCACATTGCCCTTCAGGATCGCCTTGTCGCCATCCGTGCTCACCTGCACGCCACTGGTGCCGAGATTATGCGAATCGAGCTCCTTCTTCAGGTCGTCCGCCTGCGGCGCGCCGTCGCCGATGCCAAGCTTTGTTCCGACAGATTTGACAAAGTCGAACATGCTCATCTTCCGCTCTCCTTGGTCGTTGCAAATGAATCGCCAAATAATTTCGCACTTAAATTCGCAAATGGAAAGTCGCGGCTGCCCGCAATATTAATCGCCTGTAACCCGCCCGCGCATCTTCTTGATGCCGGAACGGCCGGCTTTTTCCTTGAGCCGCCTTTCGACGGCGCCTTTCGAAGGCCTGGTCTTCTTGCGCGGCGGCGGCGGCGGCTCGGCCGCCCTGGTGATCAGGGCGATGAGCCGCTCCCGCGCGTCCTCGCGGTTGCGCTCCTGCGTGCGGTAGCGGCTCGCCTCGATGAGTATGTCGCCCTCCTTGGTGGCGCGCTGGCCTGCCAGCTTGACGAGGCGCTGCAGGACATCCTCGGGCAATCCGGCCCGCGCTGCCCTGAACCGCAATTGCACCGCGGTCGAGACCTTGTTGACGTTCTGCCCACCCGGCCCCGCCGCGCGGATGAACGTCTCCTCGAGGTCATCCTCGTGGACCAATATGCGCTGGTTGATGCGAATCTGGCGGCGGTTCTGTTCCATTAAGGGAGATATAGCAGATCGGGCCTCATATTCTAACGCAAACACAAAGACCCGGCGGTTTCCCGCCGGGTCCTTCCTCCTCCCCTCTAGCAGAATATCACTCGGCGGCGAGCGCCAGGCCGGGGGCCGCTCCCCTCACCTCGCCGTCCACATGGCTTTCGAACTTCTCGAAATTGGCGACGAACATCCGGACCAGCTTCGTCGCCTGTGCGTCATAGGCGGTCTTGTCGGTCCAGGTTGAGCGTGGATCGAGAATGGCCGCATCGACGCCGGGTACCGCCACCGGCACTGCGAAGCCGAAATTCGGATCGGTGCGGAACGCCGCGTTCTTCAGGGAGCCGTCGAGCGCGGCGGTCAGCAGCGCGCGCGTCGCCTTGATTGGCATCCGGCTGCCCGTGCCATAGGCGCCGCCCGTCCAGCCGGTATTGACCAGCCAGCAATCGACACCGTGCTCGGCGATGAGCCGGCGCAGGAGATTGCCGTATTCGCTGGGATGGCGCGGCATGAAAGGCGCGCCGAAGCAGGTCGAGAACGTCGCTTCCGGTTCGGTGACGCCCTTCTCCGTGCCCGCCACCTTGGCGGTATAGCCGGAGAGGAAGTGATACATCGCCTGCGCCGGCGTCAGTCGGGCGATCGGCGGCAGAACGCCGAAGGCATCCGCCGTCAGCATGATGATGTTCTTGGGCTGCCCCGCCTTGCCGGTAGCGCTGGCATTGGGGATGAAATCGAGCGGATAGGCGCAGCGCGTGTTCTCCGTGAGCGATCCATCATCGAAGTCCGGCACGCGGTTCTGATCGAGCACGACATTTTCCAGCACCGTGCCGAAACGCCTGGTCGTGGCGAAGATTTCCGGCTCCGCTTCCGCCGAAAGCCGGATGGTCTTGGCGTAGCAGCCGCCTTCGAAGTTGAAGACGCCGTGCGCGCCCCAGCCATGCTCGTCGTCGCCGATCAGCGTGCGCCTGGGATCGGCGGAAAGCGTCGTCTTGCCGGTGCCCGACAGGCCGAAGAACACCGCCGTGTCGCCGTCCGCTCCCTGGTTCGCGGAGCAGTGCATCGGCATCACGCCCTTGGGCGGCAGGATGTAGTTGAGCGCGGTGAAGACGGATTTCTTCATTTCGCCCGCATAGGAGGTTCCGCCGATCAGCACGATCATCCGGGTGAGGTCGACCGCGATCACCGTCTCGCTGCGGCAGCCATGGCGCGCCGGATCGGCGCGGAAGGACGGCAGGTCGATGATCGTCATGTCAGGCACGAAGGAGGCGAGAGCGCCCGCATCGGGGCGGATCAGCAGATTGCGGATGAAGAGGGAATGCCAAGCATATTCGGTGATGACGCGGGCGCGCAGGCTGTAATCTGCATCCGCCCCGCCGATCAGGTCCTGCACGAAGAGCTCCTTGCCCCGGGCGTGCTCGATGAAATCGGCGTGCAGCGCGTCGAAGGCCTCCCGGCTCATCGCCTTGTTGTTGTACCACCAGATATGTGGGTCGGTGTCGGCGTCGCGGACGATGAACTTGTCCTTTGCCGAGCGGCCCGTATGCTGGCCGGTGCGGGCGGCCAGCGCGCCATGAGCGGTCAGTTCCGCCTCGCCGCGCCGGATCGAATGCTCGTAAAGCTCTGCCGGTCCGAGATTATAAAAGACTGCGGAGATATCCTTCAGTCCTGAAGCTGTGATGGAAGCGGCCGCATTGCGGATGCCGGTCTCTTTCATTGTCTCTCCGCCAATCTGGTCAAAATTTGATAAAGGCTTCCCTCCAGGAACCAGGAAAGGACAGCCCGAATTTTTGACAACAGAAAAGCCGAATAATTTCAAACGATTAATCGATTTAAAAATTATCAAAAAAAATTAAATCGTTTAAAAATGCCAATAGCGGGAAGATGTCCGGGTTTGACAACTCTGGCGTGTTGATGGCCGGAACATTTGTTTTCCGGGCAGGAAAAGTGCTATGCCACATTTTGTACCTAATTTGTCCTGCAAAAGCGCGTCGACTGAAATCCTGTTGCCGACTGATTTGACGTTTAAGGAGAGGCGCCGCATGAGGGAGATACCAGCAATGCAGACGATTGCGCTCGTTGATGACGATCGCAACATTCTGACCTCGGTTTCCATCGCGCTGGAATCGGAAGGCTATCGTGTTGAGACATATACCGACGGTGCTTCGGCGCTTGACGGCCTGATGGCCCGTCCGCCCAATCTCGCCATCTTCGATATCAAGATGCCGCGCATGGACGGGATGGAGCTTTTGCGCCGCCTGCGCCAGAAATCCGATCTGCCCGTCATTTTTCTCACCTCCAAGGACGACGAGATCGATGAGCTCTTCGGGTTGAAGATGGGCGCCGACGATTTCATCACCAAGCCGTTCTCGCAGCGGCTTCTCGTGGAGCGCGTCAAGGCGGTGCTGCGCCGCGTGGCGGCCCGCGACGGCACGGTGAAGCCGACCGGCCAGCAATCGAAATCGCTGGAGCGCGGCCAATTGGTCATGGACCAGGAGCGTCATACATGCACCTGGAAGGGCGAGCCGGTGACGCTGACGGTTACCGAATTCCTCATCCTGCATTCCCTGGCACAGCGCCCCGGCGTCGTGAAAAGCCGTGACGCGCTGATGGATGCGGCTTATGATGAGCAGGTATATGTTGACGATCGCACCATCGATAGCCACATCAAGCGCCTTCGCAAGAAGTTCAAGGCGGTTGACGACAGCTTCGAGATGATCGAGACGCTCTACGGGGTTGGATACCGCTTCCGCGAGGCGTGATCGCCTTGCCTCAGGGCGGGGGCTGAACAGGAATCACGATCCGCATTATGGTGGCAGAAGCCGAGAACAGTGCCGTCACAGGCGTAAGCAGGGAACGTCGCGCGCGCCGGCAGCGCTCGCTTCTGATGCGCCGCCTGTTCTCGCCGGCGCGCCGTCTGCTCGGCCATTATGTCTTCTCCAGCCTTACCCGCCGCATCCTGTTCCTCAATCTGGCGGCGCTGGCGGTGCTCGTCTCCGGCATCATGTATTTGAACCAGTTCCGCGATGAGCTGGTCGGCGCCAAGATCGAGAGCCTGATGACCCAGGGCGAGATCATTGCCGGCGCCATCGCCGCGTCGGCGACGGTCGATACCAACTCTATCGCCATCGATCCGGAAAAGCTGCTCGAGCTGCAGGCCGGCCAGAGCATAACCCCCTCCCCCGATTCGCCCGAAAACTGGGAGTTCCCGATCAATCCGGAGCGGGTGGCGCCCCTGCTGCGGCGGCTGATCTCGCCGACCAGCACGCGCGCCCGCATCTATGACCGCGATGCCAATCTGCTGCTCGATTCAAGCCGCCTCTATTCCTATTCGCACGGGCAGGTGCTGCGCTACGAGCTGCCGCCGATCGAAACCGAGGAGCGCGGACTGGTCGAACGTTTCATCGACTGGATCTCGCATTTCTACCAGACCGGGAGCCTGCCGCTCGATCAGGAGCAGCCTGGCGGCAACGGCTCGGCCCTGCCGGAGGTCGTCAAGGCGCTGACCGGCTCTCCCGCCACGGCGCAGCGCCGCAACGAACAGGGCGAGCTGGTCGTCTCCGTCGCCGTCCCCGTCCAGCGCTTCCGTGCGGTGCTCGGCGTGCTGCTGCTCTCGACCCAGGGCGGTGATATCGACAAGATCGTGCAGGGCGAGCGTCACGCCATCTTCCGCGTCTTCGCGGTCGTTTCCGTGGTCATGGTCATCCTGTCGCTGTTCCTCGCATCCACCATCGCCAATCCGCTGCGCCGGCTGTCGGCCGCCGCGGACCGCGTCCGCTATGGCGTCAAGAGCCGTGTGGAGATACCGGATTTCTCCGACCGGCAGGACGAGGTCGGCCATCTCTCCGCTTCGATCCGTGCCATGACCAACGCGCTCTATGCGCGCATCGATGCGATCGAGAGCTTCGCCGCCGATGTCAGCCACGAGCTGAAGAACCCGCTGACCTCGCTCAGAAGCGCCGTCGAGACGCTGCCGCTCGCCAAGACGGAAGAATCGCGCAAGCGCCTGCTCGACATCATCCAGCACGATGTGCGCCGCCTCGACCGGCTCATCACCGATATTTCAGACGCTTCGCGTCTGGATGCGGAGCTGGCGCGCGAGCAGTCGGAAAGGGTCGATATCAAGGCGCTGCTGACCAATCTCGTCGCCGCGGCGCAGGAGGTGCAGCGCAACAAGTCCGGAACGAAGATCGAGCTGAAGGTCGGCAAGCTGCCGCCCGGGCGCAAGGGCTTCTTCGTTTCCGGTCATGATCTGCGGTTGAGCCAGGTCGTCTCGAACCTCATCGAGAACGCCCGCTCCTTCGTGCCTGACGATACGGGGCTGATCACCGTGACCCTCAATTATTCCGGCAACCGGATCCGCATCCTTGTCGAGGACAACGGCCCCGGCATTGGCGCGGAGAATATCGAGCGCATTTTCGAGCGCTTCTATACCGACAGGCCGTCGGCTGAAGCTTTCGGCCAGAATTCCGGCCTCGGCCTCTCGATCAGCCGGCAGATCGTCGAGGCGCATGGCGGCACGCTGACGGCGGAAAACATCGTCGATCCTGCGTCGCCAGGTGCCGCCTCCCCCGATCATTATCTGGGTGCGCGGTTCATCGTCGATCTCCCGGCCGAGTCGTGATGCCTGATCCTGCCGGCGAGACCATCCATGCCACATCGCTCCTGGTCGCCGACCGCGGTGTTCTGATCACCGGTGCGTCGGGCGCTGGCAAGTCCGCGCTGGCGCTCGCGCTGATCGCCGCGCAGCGCGCCGCAGGCCGCTTCGCCGCGCTGGTCTCGGACGACCGCACCATCCTGCGCGTGGCAAATGGCAGGCTTCTGGCATCCGCGCCCGGGACGCTCGCGGGCGGTGTCGAGGTGCGCGGCGCAGGCCTGTTCGGCACGGCCTTCGAGAAGGCGGCCGTCATTCATCTTCTGGTCGATCTGGTCGCCGCCGGGGAGGCGGTGCGTTATCCCGATGGCGCGCGCCGCATTCTCTGCGGCATTACCCTCCCGTTGCTCACGTTGCCCTCCCTGGCGCCCGGACAGGGCGAATCGCTCCATGCCTGCCGTGCGGTGGAGGCGGCGCTTTTCATGCCGCCCTGGCCGCCCGAAATCCCCTGAAAACCGCGGAGAACGGGTGCCGGCCTCCGGTGATTAAGGTTAAAACCTCGTAAATTGACCCTCGTGTTGCTGCGCTGCGGCATATCGGCTAAATCAAGGCAAGTGCGAGATTTTTCACTTGATATCGCATTTCCGGCTGTCAAGATGTGCAACCTGCCGGAGATGGGTGATATCCGGTGGCCACAGGCGCTTGCGGGTTGATGTCTTTCATGTGGGTGGGTGCAAGCGCATGACGGGAGCAGTTTGAGAATGATCGGACTCGTGCTTGTGACGCACGGAAGGCTGGCCGAAGAGTTTCATCATGCAGTCGAGCATGTTGTCGGTCCCCAGGAGAATTTCGAGACCGTCTGCATCGGCGCGGAAGACGATATGGAACAGCGTCGCCGCGACATCGTCGATGCCATAGGTCGCGCCGATGAAGGCCAGGGTGTCATCATCCTGACCGACATGTTCGGGGGCACTCCGTCCAACCTGGCGATTTCGGTGATGAAGCCCGGCACGGTCGAGGTGATCGCCGGCGTCAATCTGCCGATGCTCATCAAGCTTTCCAGCGTCCGCATCGCCGGCGACATGCAGGCGGCTCTCCGCGAGGCGCAGGAGGCCGGCCGCAAATATATCAATGTTGCAAGCCAGGTCCTGACGGGGAAATAGCCGGCCATGCATATTACAAATGCTGCAACCGGAACCTATGACGAGGCGAAAGCCCTCAGGCGCTCCTTCGAGATCCTCAACAAGCGCGGCCTGCACGCGCGCGCATCGGCGAAGTTCGTTCAGCTCGTCGACAGTTTCGATGCCCATGTCCGGGTGGAAAAGGACGGCGTCATCGTCGGCGGCACCTCCATCATGGGATTGATGATGCTGGCTGCCTCCCCCGGCTGCTGCATCGAGGTCAGCGCATCGGGCGTCCAGGCGGAAGCGGTTCTCGACGCCCTGCAGGAGCTGATCGCCAACAAGTTCGGCGAAGAGTGCTGATATGCACCCCGCATCTGTTGCGGATCTTGCCGAACCGGTAGCGGTTTTCGACGCGGGGATCGGCAGCTATGCGCTGGTTGACCTGATACGGCGCCGTCAGCCTCGACGAGATATCATCTATTTTGCCGACCGTGCGCGGTTTCCTTACGGGGCCAAGTCGCGTGGTGAATTGCTGGCCATCATGCGCGACACCGTTGATTATCTCCTCGCGCTCGGGGCCGAAGCGATCGTTCTGGCTTCCAATGCGCCGTCGATCATGGTGCTCGATGAGCTGAAAGGCGATATTGAGGTGCCCATCCATGGAGTGGCCCCACCGGTCCGCGAGGCGCAGGCGGCGAGCGGAAGCGGCGAAGTCGCGGTTCTGGGTGTTCGGTCCATGATCGAAAGCGCGGAACTGAGGGCGTTTGTGCGCGCGCACGCACCCGCTCCGGAAAAGGTCGCGCTCATCAACGCATCACCCATGGTCAAGCTTGTGGAAAGCGGCGCGTTCCTGTCTCAGTCGGAAGCGACGGCCGATAAGGTCGCTGATTTCTGCAGCTCCATTGCAGCAGCCTATCCGGCCATCGATACGCTTACCCTGTCGAGTACGCATTTGCCGTGGCTGCGGTCCTTCTTCGAAAAAGCGCGCCCCGGCTGGCGGTTTCTCGATCCGGCGGATGACGTCGTCGCCACCCTGGCTCCATCGCAAGCCGGGTCGGGATTTACGCTCGCGCTGGTGACGGAAAGCGAAACCCATACGGTCGCGGGCTTCCGCGGCATGCTGGAAAAACTGGGCATAGAACTGCCTTTGATTGTTGTTGATCCGGCAATCGGATAACTTCAACGATATGCACGCATAAAGATTTCTTTATATTCCATTGTGCGTTTGTGTCCGATCTGCTACGCAAAAGCAGATTTAAGGCCGATCAACCGCGCCTGCGTGCCGTTCGGCCTGCGCCTGCCTATCGTCATTTGAATTGTCCGGATTGGAGCACGAGATGACCACGAAACACGATTTTATCGTCAAGGATATGAGCCTCGCCGACTGGGGCCGCAAGGAAATCGAGATCGCCGAGACCGAAATGCCGGGCCTCATGGCCGCCCGCGAGGAGTTTGGCGCCTCCAAGCCGCTCAAGGGCGCGCGCATCTCAGGCTCGCTGCACATGACGATCCAGACCGCCGTGCTGATCGAGACGCTGCAGGCGCTGGGCGCCGAAGTGCGCTGGGCCTCCTGCAACATCTTCTCGACGCAGGATCACGCCGCCGCCGCCATCGCCGCCGCCGGCACCCCGGTCTTCGCGGTCAAGGGCGAGACGCTGGAGGAATACTGGACCTATACCGACCGGATTTTCCAATGGCCGGACGGCGGATATTCCAACATGATCCTCGACGATGGCGGCGATGCCACCATGTATATCCTGATCGGCGCGCGCGCTGAGGCTGGCGAGGACGTGCTTTCAAACCCGGGCAGCGAGGAGGAGGAAGTCCTCTTCGCCCAGATCAGGAAGCGCATGGCCGAGACGCCGGGCTTCTTCACCAGGCAGCGCGAGGCGATCAAGGGTGTGACGGAAGAAACGACCACCGGCGTCAACCGTCTCTACCAGTTGCAGAAGAAGGGGCTCCTGCCCTTCCCCGCCATCAACGTCAATGACAGCGTCACCAAGTCGAAATTCGACAATAAATACGGCTGCAAGGAATCGCTGGTCGACGGCATCCGCCGTGGCACCGATGTGATGATGGCCGGCAAGGTCGCCATCGTCTGCGGTTATGGCGATGTCGGCAAGGGCTCGGCCCAGTCGCTGGCCGGCGCCGGCGCGCGCGTCAAGGTCACGGAAGCGGACCCGATCTGCGCCCTGCAGGCGGCGATGGACGGCTTTGAGGTGGTCACGCTCGACGAGGCCGCGCCGACGGCCGACATCATCATCACGGCGACCGGCAATAAGGACGTCGTAACGCTCGACCATATGCGCAAGATGAAGGACATGGTCATCGTCGGCAATATCGGCCATTTCGACAATGAGATCCAGGTCGCCGCGCTGCGCAATCTGAAATGGACCAACATCAAGCCGCAGGTCGACATGATCGAGTTCCCCGATGGCAAGCGGCTGATCCTGCTTTCCGAGGGCCGTCTGCTCAATCTCGGCAACGCCACCGGCCATCCGAGCTTCGTCATGTCCGCCTCCTTCACCAACCAGGTGTTGGCGCAGATCGAGCTCTACGTGCGTGGTGAAAACTACAAGAACGAGGTCTATGTCCTGCCCAAAAACCTCGATGAGAAGGTCGCGCGCCTGCATCTGGGCAAGCTCGGCGCCAAACTGACCACGCTTTCGGAGGAACAGGCGGCCTATATCGGCGTCACTCCACAGGGGCCGTACAAGCCCGAGCACTACAGGTATTAACCACGTTTTAATTATAGTCTACATATTGATGTCGGGTGGTTGACAAGCCGCCCGACATTTATTTTTGCCCCGCGCCTGCTTCACGGCGATTCGCCATGAGGGTATTTTGAAGTGATTCGAGGTGGATCGGCGGCATTGATCGAACATGTCTGCGGACGGGGATCGAACGTAGGTCAAAGTCGGTGATGATGACTGAACAAGCGGCGGAGAGGACAGGATATGCCAGACGGGTGCCCGTCACGGGGCGTTTGGGAATATATTTCCGCGTATGCGAGGACACGCGGAACCTATCTGGCTCTCATTGAGGGAAAGAGCTTGCGGCGGCAGGCCCTGCGGGCCGGCGTGGCGGCTTCCGCCCTGTTCTCCGCCACCGCCGCGTCGGCGCAGGTCACCGGACCTCTGGCTCAGATTTCCACGCCCTTCGGCGCCTCGCTTGGCGCGTTCGAGATCATCCAGTTCGCCATGTTCCTGGGCGCCATGGGCGCGGCCCTGCTTTCGGCCGGCTGGCTCATCCGCGACCGCGGCAAGATCGCCGAGGAAAACGCGACTTTGCGCGCAAAATTTGCCGATTTGAGCCATACTGCCCAACGCAGCGAGGCGCTTCTCAATCTCAAGGATCAGCGGATCGTCGTCTGGGACGGCACCGACAGAAAACCCGAAGTGGTGGGCGCCTTGCCGGGGACAAGCGGCGCGCCGCAGGACCGCGCCGGCTTTCTTGCCTTCGGCCTTTGGCTCCGCGCCGATTCCGTCACCGCCTTCGAGCGTGCGGTCACCGCCTTGCGCGAGCGGGCGCAGTCCTTTGATCTCATCGTCGAGACGGTGAACGGAACGCCGCTCGAAGTGCAGGGCCGCACGTCCGGCAGCTATGCGATCGCCCGTTTTGTCAGCCTTGAAGGCGTTCAGGCGGAGCGGGCTTTCCTGAAGACGGAAAACCGCCAGCTTTCGGAGGCGCTCGCCACATTGCGCGGCCTTCTTGACGCGCTCGACATGACCGTCTGGACCCGCGATGCGCAGGGCCGGCTCGACTGGGTCAACAAAACCTATGTGAAGGCTGTCGGCGCGGCGGACGTCGCCGAGGTGGTGACGCAGGGCCATGAGCTTTTCGGCACGCAGGCGCGCCAGCGTATCGAGCGCGAACGGGCAGCGCAGGCGTGTTTCCACGACCGTCTCTCCACCGTCATCGGCGGCGACAGGCATATGTTCGAGGTGACTGATGTGGCCTGTGCCGCGGGCTCCGCCGGCGTCGCCGCCAATGTCAGCGAGATCGAGCAGGTGCGCGAGGAGTTGCAGCGCACCGTCCGCAGCCATGCCGAAACGCTTGACCAACTCAATACGGCAGTCGCCATTTTCGATACCGACATGAAGCTGCAGTTCTTCAACCAGGCTTTCGCCAAGCTCTGGGCGTTCGATACGGCATTTCTCGATACCCGTCCGAGCAATGCCCTGCTGCTCGACCGGCTGCGCAGCGAAGGCAAACTGCCGGAGCAGCCGGAATGGCGCCGCTGGAAGGATTCCGTGCTTGCGGCCTATCGCGCCGTCGATCCGCAGGAGCACTGGTGGCATCTGCCCGACGGGCGCATCCTGCGCGTCGTCGCCAATCCGCATCCCAATGGCGGCGTTACCTGGGTATTCGAGAACCTGACCGAAAAATTCGATCTCGAAAGCCGTTACAACACGCTGATCCGGGTTCAGGGCGAGACGCTCGACCATCTGGCGGAAGGTGTGGCCGTGTTCGGGTCCGATGGCCGGATCCGTCTTTCCAACCCGGCTTTCGCCACGCTCTGGTCTCTTCCTCCCAATCTGGCGGTCGAGGGGACGCATATTTCGGCGATCCGCGCTTTCTGCGAAACCGTTTCCGATCCGGCGCTATGGGAGAATTTCGTGGCGACCGTCACCGGCTTCGCCGACAAGCGCGAGGGTGAGGCCGGCCAGACCGAGCTCGCGGCGGGGGCCATCCTGTCCTATGCGCTGGTGCCGCTCCCGCAAGGGCAGACCATGCTGACTTTTGTCGACGTGACCGACACCGTCCGCGTCGAGCGGGCGCTCAAGGACAAGAACGAGGCGCTCGAGCTTGCCGACCAGATCAAGAACGATTTCGTCCAGCACGTCTCCTATGAGCTGCGTTCGCCGCTCACCAACATCATCGGCTTCACCGAACTCCTGCAGACGCCCTCCTTCGGCGAGCTGAACGAGCGTCAGCGCGAATATCTCGATCATATCGGCACGTCTTCCTCGGTGCTTCTGACCATCGTCAACGATATTCTCGACCTCGCCACCGTCGACGCCGGCATCATGGAGCTCGACATCGACGAGGTGTCCATCGTTGATACCGTGGCCGCCGCTGCCGATCGCATCGGCGACCGCCTGCGCGAGCACAATCTTTTCCTGCAGATCGACCTCGCCCCGGGCATCGGTTCCTTCCGGGGTGATGCCAACCGTGTCCGCCAGGTGCTGTTCAACCTGTTGAGCAACGCCGCCAATTACGCGCCGGAAGGCTCCACCATCGTGCTTTCAGGCCGGCGTGAAGATGACGAGATCGTCTTTTCAGTCCATGATGACGGGCCGGGAATGCCGAAAGACGTGCTCGACACCGTGTTCAAGCGTTTCCAGCCGCGCAACAATGGCGGCCGTCGCCGTGGCGCCGGCCTCGGCCTTTCCATCGTCAAGAGCTTCGTCGAGTTGCATGGCGGCTCGGTCGCGATTCACACGGCGGCAAACAAGGGAACCACTGTCGTCTGCCGCTTCCCCGTCGAGGCCCGCACGTTCCGTGCCGCCGCGGAATAATGAATGTTGCTTTGATGAGCGCCCTGGAAATTTTGCTGGCTAATGAAGTCGAGACCATTCGGTTCGGCGAAGACCTGGCGCTGGCGCTTGCCAGAGGCGATCTGGCGGCTTTTTCGGGCGATCTGGGCGCCGGCAAGTCCACTCTGGCCCGCGCCATCATTCGTACGCTGGCTAATGATTCCGCGCTTGACGTGCCTAGCCCCACCTTCACCTTGGTCCAATCCTATCCCGATCTGCGGCTGCCCGTCGCTCACGCCGATCTCTACCGCCTGTCTTCCGGTGCCGAACTGGATGAGCTCGGTCTCGACGAGGCGCTGGAGGAGGGCGTTGCGCTGGTCGAATGGCCGGAACATGCGGAAGGCTATCTACCGGCGCCGGCCTTTGCCGTGACGCTTCTCCACGAAGGGGAGGGGCGCAGGATCGTCATAGAGGCGGAAGGCGAGCCGCGCCGGCGGCTGGAGCGGTCGCTGTCCATCCGGCGCTTTCTCGACAGGAGCGGACGCCAGGGTGCCGAGCGCCGCTATCTCCTGGGCGATGCCAGCCCGCGCGGCTATGAGACCGTGACCGGGCCGGATGGCGTCGAATTGCTGATGAACGCGCCGCCGATGCCCTATGACCCGCCGGTCAAGAACGGCAGGCCCTATCGCCAGATCGCGCATCTGGCCGAGAACATCAATGCCTTCACCGGCATGGACAGGCTGTTGCGGGCAAAGGGCTTCCATGCGCCCGAGATCCTTGCCGAGGATATCGAAAACGGCCTTCTCCTCATCGAGCATATGGGAAGCGATGGCGTGCTCGATACCGCGGGCCGACCCATCCCCGAGCGCTATGAGGCCTGCGCGCGGTTCCTCGCCCATATCCATCGCACGGACTGGCCGCGCCAGACGCCGGTCGCGGAAGGCATCATCCACACCATCCCCGATTTCGACCGTGACGCGATGATGATCGAGGCGGAGCTCCTGAGCGCCTGGTATGTGCCGCGGATGACGGGCAGGGTGCTGGACGATCGGAGCCAGGCTTCCTTCGAGGCGGCATGGGACGCGGTCTTCGAGCATCTGCACGAGGCGGAAAAAAGCCTGACCTTGCGCGATTTCCATTCCCCAAACATCCTTTGGCAGGCCGCTGCGAAGGGCAATGATCGCATAGGGATCATCGACTTTCAGGATGCGATGATCGGTCCCGCCGCCTACGATCTGGCCTCGCTTGCGCAGGATGCGCGGGTGACGATCGCGCCGGAGCTGGAGGCGCGCCTTTTCCAGGCCTATTGCGACGAGAGGCGGAAGATCGGCGGGGATTTCGATGCGGAGAATTTCCGCGCCGCCTATGCCATCATGTCGGCCCAGCGCAATTCCAAGATCCTCGGCATCTTCGTCCGGTTGGACCAGCGCGACGGCAAGCCCTATTATCTGAAGCACCTGCCGCGCATCCGCGCCTATCTCCTGCGTTCACTCGCTCACCCGGTGCTCCGGCCCGTGCGGATGTGGTATGAGGAAAACGGCCTGCTGGACGTTCCGAATCAGGCTGCGGCACATGCCTGAGATAAATTCTGGTTGACGAGGGTGACATGACGGCTGGCGCATCCGTTCCGCAAAGGGCGATGGTACTGGCGGCGGGGCTGGGCAAGCGCATGCGGCCGATCACCGACACCATCCCCAAGCCGCTCGTTTCCGTGGCCGGCAGGCCGCTCATCGATTGGAGCCTGGATGCGCTGGCGGAGGCCGGCGTGCCTCTGGCCGTGGTCAATGTGCATCACCTCGCCGACAAGATGGAGGCGCATCTGAAGCGCCGGACCGCGCCGCGGGTCGTCATTTCCGACGAACGCGAAGAACTGCTCGATTCGGCGGGCGGCATCGTCAGGGCCTTGCCTTCTCTGGGAGACGAACCGTTCTTCATCCTCAATGCCGATACGTTCTGGATCGATGGCGCGACTTCGAACCTGCGTCGCCTCGCCGCTCGCTGGAATGATGGCCGCATGGACATTCTCCTCATGCTGGCGGCGCCCGGCCAGGCCACGGGCCATACCGGGCGCGGCGATTTCGTCATGGACGGGGAGGGGCGGCTTGTCCGCTTCAGTGACGGCGCCGGTTCCGCCTTCATCTATGCCGGTGCGGCCATCATCCATCCCCGTATCTTCGCGAACGCCTCCGGTGGGCCGGAATCGCTCAACCGCTATTTTGACCGCGCGATTGCGGAGAGCCGGCTTTATGGCATGCAGATGGATGGCCTGTGGCTCACCGTCGGCACGCCCGATGCCATCGGTGAAGCGGAGGCCGTGCTTGCGGCGAAGGTGTGATGGCGAGACGCCCGCCACGCCTGTTCTCGATCGCGCCGGGAACGCCGTTTCTGCCGACGCTCGTCCGCTCGCTTCTCGACGGCACGCTGATATCGGGATTTCCCGGAAAAGCGGATGATCCGCTGGCGCTTGCATCCGCTACCATCTATGTGCCGACCCGCCGCGCCGCCCGCACTTTGCGCTCGCTGCTGGTGGAAATGAATCCGGCTAAATCGGCCATCCTGCCGACGATCCGCCCGCTCGGCGATGTCGATGAGGATGCGGCGGCTTTCGATGCAGATCCGCGTGGCTTTCTCGACCTTGCCCCGGCTATCGGGGGAGCGGAGCGGCTCCTGTTGCTGGCGCGGCTGGTGCGGCCCTGGCGGGAAAGTTTGCCGGCTCATGTCCGTGCGCTTTTCGGCAATGAGGACGTGGCCGTCCCCGCCACCACGGCCGATGCCATCTGGCTTGCCCGCGATCTTGCCGATCTCATGGATCAGGTCGAGACGGAGGGGGCGAGCTGGAGTGAGCTTGCCGCCATCACGCCGGACGAGCTTGCCGACTGGTGGCGCGTGACGCTCGGTTTCCTCGATATCGTCACCCGTCTCTGGCCGGATATCCTCGCCGAGCGGCAGCGTTCCAACCCTTCGGCCCACCGCAACCGGCTGATCGCGCTGGAAGCCGAGCGGTTGCGCCTCCATCCGCCCGCCGGCCCGGTCATCGCCGCCGGTTCCACCGGCTCCATTCCTGCGACGGCGGAGTTGATCTCGGTCATCGCCGGCCTGCCCAACGGTGCCGTGGTGCTGCCGGGCCTCGACCGTGATCTCGATCCCGCTTCCTGGAAAATGCTGGATGAGGCGGAGGCCAATCCCTCCACCTTCGGCCATCCGCAGTTCGGCTTGCGCAAGCTCATCGCCCGTGTCGGCGGCCTGCGCGAGGAGGTGGTGCATCTGGGCGCGCTGCCGTCGGAAAAGAGAATGCGCGAGCTGATCGTCAGCGAGGCGCTGCGTCCTGCCGAGACGACGGATGCCTGGGGCTCTCTCACGCTCGATCCGGCGGCGCGGGCCGCCGCCATGCGCGATGTTGCCCTGATCGAGGCGGCGAACGAGCGCGAGGAGGCGCTGGCGATCGCGCTGGCGCTGCGCCATGCCATTGATGAGCCGGAGCGCACGGCGGCGCTGGTGACGGCCGACCGCGATCTCGCCCGGCGCGTTTCGGTGGAGCTTGCCCGTTTCGGCATCGAGGCGGATGACTCCGGCGGGCGTGCGCTGCGCGACACCGAACCGGCGACGCTGTTCCGCCTGGGTTTGGAAACGGTCTTCAATCCCGGCGATCCCGTGGCGCTCCTGGCCCTGGCGAAACATCCGCTCACCAGCGTCGGCCAGCAGCGCGCCGCCGTCCGCCGCGCCGCAGAAACGCTGGAGCTAGTCGCCTTTCGCGGCGGCACGGGCAGGGCGTCCATCCTTGATCTGCCTTCCTTCTTCGACCGGTGGGTCGCGGAAAGTGCGGCCCTCTCCCGGCCTCCCGCCTGGCATGAGACTGTCGGCCCCGCCATGCTCGAAGGGGCCCGCGCGCTCTGCACGGCATTGTCGGAAGCCGTCACGCCGCTTGCCCGCATGGCGGGCGTCGAGGCGCCGGTCGACATGGCGGCGGTCATCCGCGCCAGCGTCGAGGCGCTGGAAAATCTGGCGCGGGACGAGAAGGGCAGCGTCGCGAGGCTTTATGAGGGCGAGGCAGGCGAGAAGTTCGCCTCCTTCCTGCGCAATCTGGTTGCGGCGGATTCAGGCCTCGATTTCGATATCAGGGAATGGCCAGCGATCGCCGATGCGCTGATTTCGGGCGAGACGGTGAAGCCGCGCCAGGGCGGCCATCCGCGCCTGTTCATCTGGGGTGCGCTGGAGGCCCGCCTGCAGACGGTCGATACGACAGTCATCGGCGGGCTCAACGAGGGCACCTGGCCCGGCAAGACCCGCAATGATCCCTTCATGTCGCGTCCGATGAAGGCGGCGATCGCGCTGGAGCCGCCGGAGCGGCGCACAGGCCTCGCTGCCCATGATTTCCAGATGGCGCTCGGGCTCGATCGCGTGGTCCTTTCCCGATCCCAGCGCTCCGCTAACGCGCCGACGGTGCCGTCGCGCTGGCTGCAGCGGCTGGAGACGGTGCTGGGACCGGACGAAACCGGGGCGATGCGGGAGAGGGGTGGCCGCTATCTCCACTGGGCGCGCCAGATCGATGCCGCCCCCGACGTGCCGTTTGTCAAACGGCCCGAGCCGTCGCCGCCTGTCAAAGCCCGGCCGAAACATTTCTCCGTCACGGAAATCGAGACCCTGCGGCGGGACCCCTACGCCATTTTCGCCAAAAAGATATTGCGGCTGCGCCCGTTGAAGCCGCTCATCCGCGATCCGGCGGCGGCCGAGCGCGGCACGCTGTTCCACGATATTCTGGGCGCGTTCACTGAAAGTCGCATCGATCCGACGGGGCAGGGGGCCGAAGCGGCCTTGTTCGACCTCGGGCGCCGTTTCTTTGAGGCTGCCGCCCTGCCGGTAGAGATCGAGGCGGTGTGGTGGCCGCGCTTTGCCGCGCTCGTGCCGGAGTTCCTGCGCTGGGAGCGGGAGCGCGCGCGCGACGTCGCCGCACGCCATGCCGAGATCGCCGCGCAGGCGCTGGAGGTGGACGGCCAGGGCGTCACCCTTTCCGGCCGCGCCGACCGCATCGATCGATTACGCGACGGCACGGCCGAGATCATCGATTACAAGACCGGCTCCACCCCGTCGCGCCGGCAGGCGCATGTCCTGCTTTCCCCGCAGCTTGCATTGGAAGCGGCCCTCCTGGCGCGCGGCGCCTTCGGCGATGTCGGCGCCGTTCAGGCGTCGGACCTTCTCTATGTCCGCCTGCGCGGCAATGGCGCGGTCGAGCCGGAATCGATCCTCACCCTCGGCGGCAAGGACAAGAGCTTCAAGTCCGCGCCGGAGATCGGCGAGGAAGCCTGGCGGCGGCTGGGCGAGCTGCTCGCCGAATATGCGAAGCCGGAGAAGGGCTATCTCTCCCGCGCGCTGCCTTTCCGCGAGACCGATCTGACCGGCGATTACGACCATCTCGCCCGCGTGCTCGAATGGTCGGCCGGCGGCGGCAATGGGGAGGGAGGCGAATGAAGAAGCGCCTTTTCATCCCGCCGGAAACGCTGGCCGCCCAGGCACGCGCCGCCAATCCGCACGATTCCGTCTGGGTGTCGGCCAATGCCGGCTCGGGCAAGACCCATGTCCTGACCGAGCGCGTCATCCGCTTGCTTCTCGAAGGCACCGACCCTTCGAAAATCCTTTGTCTCACCTACACCAAGGCGGCGGCGGCGGTCATGCAGAACCGCGTCTTCGCCCGCCTATCGGAATGGGCGATCCTGCCCGACGACGCCCTTGCCGAAAAGCTGACGCAGCTGGAAGGCAAGCGGCCGGGTGCTTCCCGTCTTGCCACGGCGCGCCGGCTCTTCGCCCGCGCGCTGGAGACGCCCGGCGGCCTCAAGATCCAGACCATCCATGCCTTCTGCGAGGCGATCCTGCACCAGTTTCCGCTGGAGGCGAATATCGCCGGCCATTTCGAGCTGATGGACGATCTGATGCAGGGCGCGCTGGTGGGCGAGGCGCGCCGGCAATTGCTGGAAGCCGCTCGCACCGGCGACAATCCGGAACTCGCCAGGGCATTCGACGATGTCCTGAGCGTCGCCGGCGAGATGGGGCTGCAGACCTTGCTCGACGAGGCGATAAACTGCCGCCATGCCCTGCAGCGCTTCATCCGCGAGGTGGGCGGCAATGAAAGCCGCAAACCTCTTTTCTATGGCGCCTTCGGCTTTTCCGGCGACGAGCGGGAGGAGGATATTCTGGGCGAGGTCTGGCCGCTGCCGGTGTTTTCCGATGCGGTGCTCGATCGCATCATGGCCATCCCGAAAGGCGCTTCGCGCGCACAGGATTTCGCCCTGCAACTGCGCGAGATGCGGAAGGCTTCGACCGTGCTCGACCGCGAGGCCATCCTGCGCGCCGCCTTTCTGAAATCATCGACGGGCGAACCGAAGGCCGGAAGCTATGTTTGCTCGAAACCGGTGCTGGCCGTCATGCCGGATTTCGAGGAGGCGTTTGACCGCACGGCGGGGCGCGTCCATCAGGCGCTCGACCGGCTGAAGCAGTTGCGCCTGATCCGGCTCAACCTCTCCGCCTTCGTGCTGATCGATGATCTGCTCGCGCGCTATCAGGCGATGAAGCGCAGCCGGGGTCTCCTCGATTTCGACGACCTCATCACCCGCACCGTCTCGCTTCTGGCGCGCGAGGGCGCCGGCCATTGGGTACAGTACAAGCTCGACCGCGGCATCGATCATATTCTGGTCGACGAGGCGCAGGATACGAGCCCGGAGCAGTGGCAGGTCATCCGCATGCTCTCGGCGGAGTTCTTCGCCGGCAGCGGTCAGCGCAATATCAGGCGCACGCTCTTCGCCGTGGGCGACGAGAAGCAGTCGATCTATTCCTTTCAAGGGGCCGTGCCGGAGGATTTCGCCGCCTCGGGCATGATGGTGAGGAAAAAAGCGGAAGAGGCGGAGCTCACATTCGGTGATGTCAGGCTGAATTTCTCCTTCCGCTCCACGCCCGATGTGCTTTCCGCCGTCGATCTCGTCTTCGAGCGGCCGGAGGCCTATCGCGGTCTTGGCCTGGAGCCGGGGCCGACGCAGCACGAGGCGATCCGCCGCGACGCGCCCGGCGAGGTCGAGATATGGGACTTGGCTACGCCGCAGGCGGTCGAGGAGCCGGACGACTGGCGCGTGCCCGTCGATCATCTGGCCGCGCCGGCGGTGCGGCTTGCCGAGCAGATCGCCGCAACAATCAGGCTGTGGCTCGACAAGGGCGAGATCATCCCCGGGCAGCAGCGCAAGCTCGAGCCGCGCGATATCATGGTGCTGGTCAGGAAGCGCGATCAGTTCATGCCGGCCCTGTCGCGGGAATTGAAACAGCGCGGCGTGCCGGTCGCAGGCGCCGACCGGCTGAAACTGACCGACCATATCGCCATCAAGGACCTTATGGCGCTCGGTCGCTTCGTGCTGCAGCCGGCCGATGATCTCTCGCTCGCCGCCCTTTTGAAAAGCCCGCTGTTCGGCTGGGACGATGACAGGCTTTTCGCGCTCGCCCATCCGCGTGGAAAGTCGCAGACGCTGTTCGAGCGCATGGGGAAGGAGACGGAGCACGATCCGGAGCTTGGCTCGATATACGAAACGCTGCAGGGTTGGCGCGGCCGGGCGGATACCATGCCGGTCTTCGAGTTTTATGCCCGTGTTCTCGGCGCCGACGGTGCGCGGCGCAAGCTTCTGGCCCGGCTGGGGGCGGAGGCCGGCGACGTCATCGACGAGTTCCAGAATTATGCGCTGGCGGCCGAGCGGACCGGCCTGCCCGGCCTTCAGGCGTTCCTAGAGACGCTCGATGCGGCAACGCCCGAGATCAAGCGCGAGCTCGACCAGAACCGCGACGAGGTGCGCATCATGACGGTGCATGCCGCCAAGGGACTGGAGGCGCCGGTGATCTTCCTCATCGACCCCGGAAGTGCCGCCTGGACTGCGAACCGCGCGCCGAAACTCATTCCCTTCGATATGCGGGAGCCGGATGGCTGGGAGGGCAAGGGCTTCGTCTGGCAGCCCAATGGCAGTTATGAGACCGCCTTCACCGCGGCCCGGATCGCCGAGCTCAGGCGCCGCTCGGAGGAGGAATATCGCCGCCTGCTCTATGTCGGCATGACGCGGGCGGAAGACCGGCTGATCATTTGCGGCTATCGCGGCGTGCGCGACGGCGGCGAGACCTGGCATCGCCTGATCGCCGACGCGCTGGCGGATAAGTGCGAGACGATAGACCATCCGGTCGAGGGTGTGGCGGCGCGGCGCTACCGCAAGACAATGCCGGGCGAGATCACGATCGCGGAGAAGGACGGGGCGGCCCGCCCGGGCCCCGAGCCGCTGCCGGAAAGCTACCGCCGCACCATGCCGCGCGAGCCGGGCCTGCCGCGCCCGCTCTCCCCCTCCGGCGCGTCGGTGCTGATCGAGGCGGGCGATGAAATGCCCGACATATTGGGCTCGCCCGTGCTGGCGCCGGATGAGGCCGCGCCCGGCTTTGCCATCCGGCGCGGGACAATCATCCATGCTCTCTTGCAGCGCCTGCCCGATCTGGCCGTGGCGGAGCGGCGGGCGGTGGCGGAGCGCTATTTGGCGCACGCCGCCGGCGACTGGCCGGAAATCGAGCGCGAAAAAGCGCTCGAATCGGTCTTCGCCGTGCTGGAAAATCCGGCTTTTTCGTCCGTTTTCAGTGAAAATTCGCGTGCCGAGGTGGAGATCATGGGCACCTTGCGGCTCGGCGGCAGGGAGCATGCGGTATCCGGCAAGATCGACCGTCTTGCCGTCGGGGATGGGCGCGTGACGATCATCGATTACAAGACGAACCGGCCGCCCGCCCGTGAAATAGCCCAGGTTCCAGGCCAGTATATCGCCCAGCTGGCGCTCTATCGTGCACTGCTCCAGCCGCTCTATCCGGGCCTTCCCGTCGAGGTGGCGCTGCTCTTCACCGAGGGGCCGCATATTGTTTCGGTCCCCACCGAGCTTATGGACAAGGCCATTGCGAACCTTGAAAGCCTCGCGCACTCGTGAGAAACAGGTGCTTGACGCGCGCCATGAGACTCACCACATGATGCGCCACCTGTTAATCGAAAAGGAAAGCCAGATGGCAACCGTAAAGATCGACGCCAGCAATTTTCAGTCCGACGTGCTCCAGTCCAGCGAGCCTGTCGTGGTGGATTTCTGGGCTGAATGGTGCGGCCCCTGCAAGATGATCGCGCCCGCGCTTGAGGAAATCGCGTCGGAAATGGCCGGTCAGGTCAAGATCGCCAAGGTGAATATCGACGAAAACCCGGAACTCGCCGCCCAGTTCGGCGTGCGTTCCATCCCGACGCTCCTCCTGTTCAAGGATGGCGAGCTGGCCGCCAACATGGTCGGCGCGGCGCCCAAGAGCCGCCTGTCCGACTGGATCAAGGCCTCGGCTGCGTAATCGAATATCCCTTTACAATGATTGAAAAAGCCCGGTTCCGACCGGGCTTTTTGGTGTTTCGAGAGGTTTTTCCGCGAATTTTCCTGAAAAATAGCAGAAAACAGAGAGTATCTTCTCAAGATCTTCAGCTTGGCGGCGTGCCATTGTCCGCCAGAACCTCGCCCGCCAGATAGAGCGAGCCGCCGATGAGGATGCGCGGCGGGATGTCGTTCGGATCCCAGGTATCGCGCAGGAGCTTCAGCGCATTTTCCACCGAATGGACCGGCTCGGCGGAAATACCCGCCTCTGCCGCCGCGACGGCCAAGGCCTCATGCGGGATGCCTGCCTCACTGGAGCGGATCGGCACGGTGAAGACGTGGCGCGCCATGCCGGTGAAGGCCTTGAAATAGCCGATAGGGTCCTTGGTGTTGATCATGCCGGTGATCAGGAACAGGGGCCGCGAGGATTTTTCCTCGAGCTCCGCCAGGGCTTCGGCGATGACGATGCCCGCGCCCGGATTATGCCCGCCGTCGAGCCAGATTTCGGCGCCGGGCACCGCCGCATCGACCAGCCGCCCATGGGTGAGGCGCTGCATCCGCGCCGGCCAGTCCACCACCGTCATCGCCTTCTCGATGGCGCGATCGGGAATGTCGAAGCCGGCGACCCGCACCGCCTCGATCGCCGCGGCGGCATTGGCAAGCTGGTGGCGTCCGGGCAGGCGTGGCAGCGGCAGGTCCATCAGGCCGGTCTCGTCCTGATAGATCAGCCGGCCATGCTCCTCATAGGCGAAATAATCCTGCCCATAGACGGAAAGGGGGCAGCCGAGCCGCTCCGCGGTCTCCATCATGACCATGCGCGCGGCATCGTCTTCCTGATAGCCGATGACGACGGGACAGCCGCGCTTGATGATCCCCGCTTTCTCCGCCGCGATGAGCTCGACCCGGTCGCCCAGATAGGACTGATGGTCGAGCGAGACCGGCATGATCAGCGAAACCGCCGGCTCGGGAATGACATTGGTGGCGTCGAACCGGCCGCCGAGCCCCACTTCGAGCACCACGGCGTCGGCGGGATGCTCGGAGAAGAGCACGAAGGTAACGGCAGTGAGGATCTCGAATACCGTGATCGGCTGGCCGGCATTGGCTTCCGCCACGCGCGACACTGCTTCGGCCAGCACGTCGTCGCGCACCAGCCTGCCCCCGCCGGGCTGGCCCAGCCGGTAGCGCTCGTGCCAGTTGACGAGGTGCGGCGAGGTATGGACATGCACGGTCAGCCCCGCGCATTCGAGGAGCGCGCGGGCGAAGGCGCTCGCCGAACCCTTGCCGTTGGTGCCTGCAATATGGATGACGGGCGGCAGCTTCAGATGCGGATTGCCGAGCGCGTCGAGGAGCCGCGTGATGCGGTCGAGCGACAGGTCGAACCCTTTGGGATGCAGGCCGAGAAGCCGCTCGATTTCCTGCTCGGCGGTTTTCAAAGCCATGATGTCAGGCGGCGGCGCCTTCGGGCGCGCTCTCCTGCACGGTTTCGGCCTCTTCTGCCGCCGCCGCGGGGGCTGTCGCAGGCTGCTTCATCATCAGCTTGAGAATACGTGCGACGGTCGCCTTCATTTCGAGGCGCGAGACCACCATGTCGACCATGCCGTGTTCCATCAGGTACTCGGCGGTCTGGAAGCGCTCGGGCAGCTTTTCTCGGATCGTCTGCTCGATGACGCGCGCCCCGGCAAAGCCGATCAGCGCGCCGGGCTCGGCGATATGCACGTCGCCCAGCATGGCATAGGAAGCCGAAACACCGCCCGTCGTCGGGTTGGTGAGCACGACGATATAGGGCAGGCCCGCTTCCTTCAGCATCTCCACCGCCACGGTGGTGCGCGGAAGCTGCATCAGCGACAGGATGCCTTCCTGCATCCGCGCTCCGCCGGAGGCCGAGAACAGCACCAGCGGACGCTTCTGCGCGATCGCCGTTTCAAAGCCTTTGACGATCGCCTCGCCGGCCGCCATGCCGAGCGAGCCGCCCATGAAGCCGAATTCATGGACAGTGGCGACGATGGGCAGCCCCTCGATGGTGCCGAGTGCATTGATGATGGTGTCGTCCAGGCCGGTGCGGGCGCGATAGTCCTTGAGACGGTCGATATAACGCTTCTCATCGCGGAATTTCAGCGGATCGACAGGGACCTTGACGCTTTCCAGCGTTTCATATTGGCCGTCGTCGAAAAAGAAGCGCAGGCGCTCGCGGGCCGGAATCCGCATGTGATAGCCGGAAGAGGGGATCACCCACTGATTGCTCTCGAGATCCTTGTGGAACACCATCTCGCCGGTCTCCGGATCCTTGATCCAGAGGTTTTCCGGCATTTCGCGGCGGCCGAGCATCGAATTGATCTTGGGCCGGACATAGTTGGTGATCCAGTTCATGATCTCGCTTCCGTTCTTTTCTTCCCGTACATCTAAGCGCTTATTCAGCAGCGGCAAGGCGCGCGGCGCGAATCCCGGTGGAAAGCCCGCGCACCATGGTGGCGACCGCCTCCGCCGGATCGGCGACCAGCGAGCCGTCCGGTCGTATCGTGTTGGCGACCGCGTTGACGATGGCCGTGCCGACGACCACGCCGTCGGCAGAGGCGCCGATGACCTTCGCCTGTTCGGCGGTCTTGACCCCGAAGCCGACGCAGACCGGGAGGCTGGTATGCGCCTTGATGCGCCCCACGGCGCTGGCCACCTTCGACGTATCGGGCAGTGCCGATCCGGTGATGCCGGTCATCGAGACGTAATAGACGAAGCCGGAGGTGTTCTCGAGCACCTTGGGCAGGCGTTTGTCATCGGTGGTCGGCGTCGCCAGCCTGATGAAGTTGATGCCGGCTTTCAGCGCCGGAATGCAGAGCTCCTCGTCCATCTCGGGCGGCAGGTCGACGATGATCAGCCCGTCCACGCCGGCTTCCTTGGCCTCTTGCAGGAAACGCTCGACGCCATGGATATAGATGGGATTGTAATAGCCCATCATCACAACAGGCGTGGTGTCGTCGCTTTCACGGAATTCCGCCGCCATGGCCAGCGTCTTCGCCAGCGTCTGCCCGCCTTTGAGCGCGCGCAGGCCGGCCGCCTGGATGGCCGGTCCGTCGGCCATGGGGTCCGAGAATGGAACGCCGAGTTCGATGATGTCCGCGCCGGCTTCCGGCAGCGCCTTCATGATTTTCAGCGAGGTTTCGTAATCCGGGTCGCCGGCCATGAAATAGGTGACGAGCGCCGGGCGCCCCTCCTCCTTCAATGCGGCGAATTTCCTGTCGATGCGTGTGGTCATACTGTGCCTCGTGGCAAGGTGCGCGTCAGATAGTCGGAAATGGGTTTTCCGGACATCGCCGTCTCCATCCATGCGCGCCGTTCAAAATCGATGATTCCAAGCTCCCAGACACAGGCCATGAGCAATGGCTCGGCTGGAACGAACGCCGGTTCTCCGTCGAGATCGGACCGCCAGAGAAGATGCGTCGCGATCCCGCCTTCCAGCCACCAGTGCAGAAGCAACCATAGCGCCTCTTCCCCCTGGTGGAGGATGGCAAAACCGGCGTTGAGATGCCGGGTTGCGGCAAGCCTGTCGCCGGCTCCGGCAATCATCGCCCTGGCCGCCTCGATTGCAGCGCCTTTCACGGCCTGCGCGGCATGGGCCTCGATGACCGAGAGCTTGATCGTCGCGGGGCCGCACGCCACCAGCTCCGCGAACCGGGCGGTGCGCGGAGCATAGATGGACGTATCGGCTGCGGCGATATTCATGAACAGTGCCGGAATCCTCAGATATCCATGCCGAGCAGTTTGCCGACCGTGTGCACGTCCTTGTCGCCACGGCCCGACAGATTGACGATCATCACCTGATCCTTGCCCATGGTGGGCGCGAGCTTGACGGCATAGGCGATAGCATGGGCGGATTCGAGCGCCGGGATGATGCCTTCGACGCGCGTGGTCAGCTGGAAGGCGTCGAGCGCCTCATTGTCGAGAATCGGCACGTAGGAAACGCGGCCCGTGTCCTTGAGCCATGAATGCTCGGGCCCCACGCCGGGATAGTCCAAGCCGGCCGAAACCGAATGGCCCTCGAGAATCTGGCCGTCCTCGTCCTGCAGGAGATAGGTGCGGTTGCCGTGCAGCACACCGGGGCGTCCGGCATTCATCGAGGCGCAGTGTTCGTTTCCGTCGAGCCCGTGCCCGCCCGCCTCGACGCCGTAGATCTTCACGTCCTTGTCGTCGAGGAAGGGATGGAAAAGGCCGATGGCGTTGGAGCCGCCGCCGACCGCCGCGACGATGGCATCGGGCAGGCGGCCTTCCTGCTCCAGGATCTGCTGGCGCGCTTCCGTGCCGATCACGGACTGGAAATCGCGGACGAGTTCCGGATAGGGGTGCGGCCCGGCGGCCGTGCCGATGAGATAATAGGTATCCTCGACATTGGTGACCCAGTCGCGCAGCGCCTCGTTCATGGCGTCCTTCAGCGTGCCGTTGCCGGCGCTGACCGCCTTCACCTCGGCGCCGAGCAGCTTCATGCGGAAGACGTTGGGCTTCTGCCGTTCCACGTCGGTCGCGCCCATATAGACCACACAGGGCAGGCCGAAGCGCGCCGCGACCGTGGCGGAAGCAACGCCATGCTGGCCGGCGCCGGTCTCGGCGATGATGCGCGTCTTGCCCATGCGCTTGGCGAGGAGGATCTGCCCGAGGCAATTGTTGATCTTGTGGCTGCCCGTATGGTTCAGGTCCTCGCGCTTGAAATAGATCTTCGCGCCGCCCAGGTGCTTCGTCAGCCCTTCGGCGTAATAGAGCTTGGACGGCCGGCCGGCATAATGGGTCGAAAGGTTCTGCAGCTCCGCCTTGAAGTCCGGGTCGTTCTTGGCGGAATCATAGGCCTCCTGCAATTCCAGGATCAGCGGCATCAATGTCTCGGCCACGAAACGCCCGCCGAAAATGCCGAACATGCCCTCTTCGTCGGGGCCTGTCCTGAATGAGTTTGGTTCAGCCGGCTTGTTCAATGCTCGCTCCATCATGTTCAGGCCGCGCCCGGCATCTTGGCCGCCGCCGCGCGCACGGCTCGAAAGAATTCCCCTATCAGGCGCACGTCCTTTTCGCCCGGCGCGCTTTCCACGCCCGACGAGATATCGATACCCCTGGTGTTCGTTGTCCCAAGCGCTTCGGCGATATTGCCCGCATTCAAGCCCCCGGAAAGCATGTAATCGACATCGCCGTCAAGCGCCGCAAGGACGCTCCAGTCGAAGGAAACGCCGTTGCCGCCGGGCAGATCGGATCCCTTCGGCGGCTTTGCATCGAAAAGCAGCCGGTCGGCGATGTCCCGGTAGGGCGCGACCGCGGCGAGATCGGCTGCCTCGCGGATCGAGAGGGCCTTCATCACGGGAAGGCCGTAGCGGGTCCTGATCGCGGCGGTGCGTTCCGGCGTCTCATGCCCGTGCAGTTGCAGCATGTCGGGCCGCACCGCCTTGACAATCGCGTCGAGCGTTGCATCGTCGGCATCGACCGTCACGGCCACCGCTTTTGCCCGGCCCTGTGCTGCCAGCCGCAGCCGGCCCGCCGTTTCAGGGTCGATATTGCGCGGACTCTTGCCGAAGAAGATGAAGCCGATATGCGACGCTCCGCCATCGAGCGCGGCGGCAACCGTCTCGGGGGTCTTCAAACCGCAGATTTTGATATCGAGAGCCATGGCCTGCCACGTCGCATAATTTAGCCGGCGAGTCGAGCTTTTCCGCGACATCCGTTAGCGCAGATGTTCGTCAAAACCATGTTCGACGAGAAAATCATAAGCCTTCATCACTTCAGTCGGCACCGGCTGGGCGATCTGGAAGCCTTTCGCCGGATAGTCGAGCATGCGCTTGAGATCGCCGACCATCTCATGGACCAGTTTCTCGAACGGATAGGCTGATGTCGGCTGCTCCTCGAAACTGGTCAGCGGGGCGGTGATCAGCGCCTCCACCTCGGGCCATTGCCTGGCAATGGTGGCGAGCGCCCGGCGCTGCGTCTGCGGCTTCGTCACGATGATGACGCTCCGGAGATCGTCTCCAAGGAGATCGTGCGAGAAGCGGATGTTCTCGCCGATATTCGTCGCATTGGGCTCGATCCTGATTGCATTCCTCGGCACGCCTTCGGCAATTGCCACTTCGGCGAAGGCTTCCGCCTCGCTTTTCTCATAAAGCCCTTCGGTCCAGTTGCCGGACTTGCCGGTAAAGAGGAGGATCGGCGCCAGTCCCTCCCGATAGAGCGCCGCGGCTCGGCTCGCCACCCGCAGATCATAGCTGCCAAGGCCGATGATCGCGTCTGCGGGCCGCAATTCGTCATGGACGAGGTGGTAGTTCCACAGCGTGCGCGCTGCGTCGTGAATGGCGGTGCTCATGAGAAATCGATCGCCTGCAGGGCGCTGCCATTGCGCTTCAGCCAGGCCTTGCAGCGGTCCGTATCGGGGCAGAGCTCGTTGCACAGCTTCCAGAATTTCGGCCCGTGGTTCATTTCGATCAGATGCGCCACCTCATGCGCCACCAGATAGTTGATGACGGGGGAAGGGGCCATGGCGATGCGCCAGGAGAAGGAGAGGACGCCGTCGGAGGTGCAAGATCCCCAGCGGCTTTTGGTGTCCTTGTAGCGGACCGCTTTGGCGCGCCGGCCGACGCTCGCCGTATGGCGGGCGACCAGCGCTTCCATGTCGCGCCTGGCCTCGCGCTTTAAAAAATCGGCGACGCGGCGCGGCAGGTGCAGCCGGTCGCCATAAACGATCAGCATCCGGGTGCCGTCCTCGCCGGCCGCCTGCTTCACGGTGCCGCGCCCGGGTTCATGCACGATCAGGTGAGGCACGCCGCGGATCGGGATCTTGATGCCGGGGCGCACCGTGGGCCGGTCCGGCAGCTTCGCGATGCGGGCTTCGATCCAGCCCTGATGTCGCGACAGGAAGCGCTCAACTTCACGCGCAGGCAGCCCCGGCGGGATGGTGACGCGCAGGCCCTTGCCGCCGGCCTCGATGCGCAAGGTCAGCCGCGTCGCGCGCGGGTTTTCCACCACCCGCAGCGGCAGGGTGCGCCCGGCGACCTCATAGGCGCGGTCATCAGTCACTTGGGGACTCTTTTTAGGCGCGGCGCGGAACAGGGACAGGACCATGGGACGAGAATAGATGATTCGTGAAAAATTGGCGCAAAGAGAGACGGCGCGGAAGAATCCGCGCCGTCCCGGAAATCAAACTGTGAAAAGGATCCGGTTATTCGACATCGGTGATGTCGGAGCCGGATTTGCGGGCAGGCGTTTTCTTGCCCGCAGCGCGGCGTTCGGCCATGAAGCGGTCGAACTCCTCCTTGTCCTTGGCGCGGCGCAGCTCGCGCACATAGCTCTCGAACTCGGCGCGGGCTTCATCAAGCTTGCGGCGCTCTTCGGCAAGCCGCTCGAGCTCCTTCTCGCGCCATTCGTCGAAGGCGACATTGCCGGTCGAGAAGGCAGCGCCGGCGCGGCCGCAGCCGCGGCTGAAACCCTTGAAAACGCCGTCCGTGGCGTTGTTCACATCGCGCTTGAAGCCCTCAAGGCGGTCGCCCCAGATGATGTAGGCGAGCATGGCGAGCCCCAGCGGCCAGAAAATGGCGAAACCGATGACCATCAGGGCGATGGTGGCCGGCGTCCATGCCGGACGGATCAATGCGGAACTAGTCATATCAACCCCGTTTCAATCAACAGCCGGCCCCTATTGGCGGCCTGAATATCGAGTTGGTGAACGAATAATGACTTTTCAAGGAGCCGAAATACGATTTTCGGCCGCAGTTCAGGCCGATTTCTTCTGTTTAAGGGGCTTGAAACCATTCCTGGCATGGTCGAGAGCCGCGACGGCAAGTCCCGCCACCAGCGCCCAGAAGGCCGAGCCGATGCCGCCGATCGCGATGCCGGAGGCGGTGACCGCGAAGGTGACGATCGCCGCCAGCCGCTCGTCTTCCACCTTCAGCGCCAGCGCCAGCGCGTTGATGAATGGAGCGATGAGGGCAAGC
Organism: Mesorhizobium sp. RMAD-H1; assembly: GCF_014191375.1. Taxonomy (GTDB): domain Bacteria; phylum Pseudomonadota; class Alphaproteobacteria; order Rhizobiales; family Rhizobiaceae; genus Paramesorhizobium. Next base: position 128,373 of record NZ_JACHWN010000005.1, on the reverse strand, counting down.
CCGGCGCTCAGCACGATCAGCACCCCGGGCAGGACGGCAAAGAGCGCCACCAGCGATGCGCCGAATATGGCGAAAACCAGATAGCAGAGCCCGTAGACCGGCCCCGTCAGCCAGCGCTGCTGCGGGTCCGGATGTGCGTCCGGCCCGGTGCAGAGCGCCGCCGATATCGCAGCCATATTGCTGGTATGGGCGCCGAAGGTCGCGGTCAGGAGCGAGACGAGGCCCGTCACCTGCAGGCAGGCGGCGGTCGGCGGCTCATAACCCGCGGCGCGCAGAACCGCGAAGCCCGGCAGGTTCTGCGAGGCCATCGTCACGAGATAGAGCGGCAGTGCCAGGCCGATCATGGCATTGGCATGAAACACCGGGGTGATCCAGGTGAGCGTCGAGAGCTCAGGCGTGGGGAGTTCCGGCACCCGACCGGCCGCGAAGGCGAAGATGACGCCGGCAAAAAGCACGGTCAGCACGGCCATGGCAGGATTGAACAGGCGGATGACGAAGAACAGCGCCACCAGCGGCAGGACGAGGACGGGATCGACCGGCAGCGTCTTCGCCGCGCCGATGACGAAGCTCATCAGGACGCCCGCCAGCATGCCCGAGGCGACGGAGGCCGGGATGCGCGACACCAGCGTCGAGATCGGCTTGATCAGCCCGGTCAGGATGATGGCGATGGCGGTGACGATGAAGGCGCCGACCGCCTCCGGCATGGTGAAGCCGGCGCTCGCGCCGATGAGCGCCAGCCCGGGCGTGGACCAGGCGGTGATGACGGGCATCCTGTAGCGCCAGCTCAGCCAGGTCGAGGAGACGGCCATGGCGAGGCAGATCGCCGTGACCCAGCTTGCCGTCTCGGCTTGCGTCGCCCCCAGCGCCTGCGCGGCGGCGATGATGAGTGCCAGCGTGCCGCCGAAGCCGACCAAGGCGGCCACGCTTGCCGAGGCGATGACCGAAAGGCGCATGATGTCACTCCCCGGAGGCGATGCGCTCGGCGAGCGCCGAAACGGTGAGGGTGAGGAGATCGAGGTCCTGTGGCCGCGACAGGCGGTGGTCGCCGTCGTGCACCAGCGTCAGCGTCACGTCATCCATCGGCAGGTGCTCGACGAGGGTGAGCGCGTGGCGGTAGGGCACGTCGGCATCCTGCATGCCCTGCAATATATGCACGGGGCAGCCGGTCTCGATGATACCCCTGAGAACCAGATTCTTACCCCCGTCCTCGATGAGCTTGCGGGTGTAAATGTAAGGGTTGGGGGAGTACTCGGACGGCTTTTCGAAATACCCTTTTTCCATGAGGTCGCGCTTCTGTTCGTCCGTCATCTGCGGCTCGACCAGTTCGGCGGTGAAATCGGGTGCAGGCGCGATCAGCACGATGCCGGCGGGCGCAAGAGGCGTGGAGCGCCGTTGGTGCGACAGGGAATTGGAAGAGCCGGAGCGGCCAAGCTCCTGCGCCATGCGAAGCGCGATCCATGCGCCCATGGAGGAGCCGATGAGTATCTGGGGGCCTTCAGCGAAACGGTGGTAGACGGCGAGACTCTCATCGAGCCAGCGCGAGATGGTGCCCGCGTTGAAATCGCCACCGGATTCCCCATGGCCGGAATAATCGTGGCGCAGGCAGGCGTGGCCGGTTTCCGCCGCCCACTGATCCAGATGCACCGCCTTGCCGCCCATCATGTCGGACCGGTAGCCGCCCAGCCAGACGATCCCAGGCGCTTGTCTGCCCGGACGATGACGAACGGCGATCCGCGCCCCGTTCACCTCGATGAAATCCGGTACTTGGGCGTCCATTGATCGTCTCCTCTTGCCTTCACCCGCATCGGCTATCGCCTTGTGCCATGCAACCGGTTGGCTTGAAAACCCCTCAACCCGCCGCACCGGCGCGGAACGGACTTGAAATATCAGGGATTGTAGCCGATATTTCACCCAATGCGGGCAGATGAGAGGTTTTGCCCGCGGGGGTGATTTCTCGCCTGAAAGATGCTATTGACAACGGCGCCAGCTTGGCGACATTGCCGCCGAAGAGCGCAATCGTGTCCAAAGGCATGTTGTGCGGGCAATGAATACCAGATGAAACAGTTCAGGAGATAACGACCATTCGCCGACCGTTCAGAGCGTCGCCGGTCCAGAAAGACGGACCGCGCTCCAACCGAGATATCCGGGTTCCCCGGGTTCAGCTTATCGATGCCGAAGGCCAGAACCACGGCAACGTGTCCATCCAGGAAGCCTTGGCGCTCGCCGAGGAGGCGGGGCTCGATCTCGTCGAGATCGTGCCGAATGCCGAACCTCCGGTATGCAAGATCGTCGATCTCGGCAAGCTGAAATACCAGAACCAGAAAAAAGCTGCCGAAGCGCGCAAGAAGCAGAAGACGGTCGAGATCAAGGAAATCAAGATGCGGCCGAACATCGACACCCATGATTACGAGGTGAAGATGAAGGCCGTCGGGCGTTTCTTCGAGGAAGGCGACAAGGTCAAGATCACGCTGCGTTTCCGCGGCCGCGAAATGGCCCACCAGGAGCTGGGAATGAAGCTCCTGGAGCGTGTCAAGGAAGACACCGCCGAGATCGCCAAGGTCGAGGCCGAGCCGCGTCTCGAAGGCCGCCAGATGATGATGGTCCTCGCGCCGCGCTGATCCGGCCGTCATGCCTGTTCTTGAAAAGCCGCCTTTCGGGCGGCTTTTTTTGTTGTCCGCTGGGGATCGGCCGGTTTCGGCCACAAATTGCCCACGAAGTGCGCCGAGAGGACGGCAATCATCATCCTGTCGGCGGGGATTTCGGCAATGCGTACATTAAGTGATATGGGCCGGTTCCAGCAGCGCAGGCGCGTGGTCATCGCGCTGATCATCACGCTGCTGCTGCTGGCGCTGCTGTTCGTCGGCTCCGCCTGGGGCGACAATGATGTGATGGATATCCCGGAATACGATATCCATGAATATATCGAGGCGGTCGGACTGAGCTTCATCGTGCTGGCGATCGTCGGGCGCATGTGGTGCACGCTTTATATCGGGGGCAGAAAGAGCGCGGAAATCGTCCGCGACGGCCCCTATTCCGTCACCCGCAATCCGCTTTATGTCTTCAGCACCCTGGGCGCGGCGGGCATCGGCGCGCTGACCGGCAGCCTCATCATCGCGCTCGGCTTCGCCGTCCTCTGCTATCTGGCATTTCTGGTCGTCATCCGCGCGGAAGAGGAATATCTGAAAAAGGTCTTTGGCGAGCCCTATCGCGCTTATCTGGCCGAAGTGCCGCGGTTCTTCCCGCGCTTTTCGCTCTTCCGCGACAGTGCCGAGCTGACCGTCAGGCCGGACAGGGTCTATCGGACGCTGATGGACGGCCTGGTCTTCTTCGTCGCCTATCCCTTCTTCGAATTCATCGAATATCTGCAGGGAGCGCATGTCCTGCCGGTGCTGTTCAGATTGTACTGAGAGGCGCGGCAAGGGCGCGATTCATCCCTTGCATTTTCCAGGCATTCATGCCTATAAGGCCGCGTTCGAACCGCCCGGCAGGGCATGCCGTGGCGGTTTTTCATGCTTTTCGGGCTTTGGTCGGCCTGAAGCAGCCAAGATCAAGAGGCGTGGAGTGCCGTAGGCACGACAGGAAACGCCAAAATAGCAAGAGGCGTGGAGTTCCGAAGGAACGACGGGGACCTCAAGAAGGAGAAGCAAAATGCCCAAGATGAAGACCAAATCCGCTGCCAAGAAGCGGTTCAAGCTGACTGCCTCCGGCAAGGTCAGAGCCGCTGCCGCCGGCAAGCGCCATGGCATGATCAAGCGCTCGAACAAGTTCATTCGCGATGCTCGCGGCACCATGGTTCTCGCTGAACCCGATGCCAAGATCGTGAAGAAGTTCCTGCCGAACGGCCTCTGAGCCGACCCCGAGTTTTAAGGAGATCATATCATGGCACGCGTAAAACGGGGCGTTACCGCCCATGCCAAGCACAAGAAGGTTCTCAAGCAGGCCGAGGGTTTCTACGGCCGCCGCAAGAACACCATCCGCGCCGCAAAGGCCGCCGTCGATCGTTCGAAGCAGTACGCCTATCGCGACCGCAAGAACCGCAAGCGCTCCTTCCGCGCCCTGTGGATCCAGCGCATCAACGCTGCCGTCCGCGAGCAGGGGCTGACCTATGGCCGTTTCATCGACGGTCTCTCCAAGGCCGGCATCGAAGTGGACCGCAAGGTTCTTTCCGACATCGCCATCCATGAGCCGGAGGCGTTCAACGCGTTGGTCGCTTCGGCCAAGAAGGCGCTGGAATATCTGAAAGAGACGACCCCGAACGCTTTTGAAGGCGCTGTCCGCTAAGCCAGCCGCCTCTCCCAAAGCTTCGACCGGTTATTGTTTGGGAAACCCGCGCTGGCTTGGGCCTGCGCGGGTTTTCTCTTGTTTCCCGTCAAAAAATCCACGGAACCTGATTCCCATGTCCGACATCGCTGAACTGGAACAGACCCTTCTGGCCGAGATCGCCGAGGCGCAAGACGAGCAGGCCATCGAGGCCGTTCGCATCGCCGCCCTCGGCAAGAAAGGCTCGATTTCGGAGAAACTGAAATCGCTCGGCGCCATGTCGCCGGAAGAACGCCAGACGCAAGGCCCCGCCATCAACGGGCTGAAGAACCGCATCACCGAGGCGCTGGCCGCCCGCAAAGCGGAGCTGCGGGATGTGGCGATCGCCGCCCGCCTGCAAAAGGAGAAGGTGGACGTCACCCTGCCGGTGCGCGCCTCGCCCGCCGAGCGCGGGCGTATCCACCCGATCAGTCAGGTCATCGACGAGATCACCGCCATCTTCGCCGATATGGGCTTCGCCATCGCCGAGGGGCCGGATATCGAGACGGATTATTATAATTTCACCGCGCTGAACTTCCCCGAAGGGCACCCCGCGCGGGAAATGCATGACACATTCTTTTTTAATCCCGACGAGAACGGCGAGCGCAAGCTTCTGCGCACGCACACCTCCCCGGTGCAGATCCGCACCATGGAGACGCAGAAGCCGCCGATCCGCATCGTCATCCCCGGCAAGACCTACCGCATGGATTCCGACGCGACCCATTCGCCGATGTTCCATCAGGTCGAGGGGCTGGTGATCGATAAAAAGGCCAATGTCGCCAACATGAAGTGGGTTCTGGAGGAATTCTGCAAGGCGTTCTTCGAGGTGCCGTCCCTGAAGATGCGCTTCCGCCCGTCCTTCTTCCCCTTCACCGAGCCGTCGATGGAGGTCGATATCCAGTGCGACCGTTCGGGAACCGAAGTGAAGTTCGGCGAAGGCAATGACTGGATGGAGATCCTCGGCTGCGGCATGGTGCATCCCAACGTCCTGCGCTCCGGCGGCCTCGATCCGGACGAATATCAGGGCTTCGCCTGGGGCATGGGCATCGACCGCATCGCCATGCTGAAATACGGCATGCCGGACCTGCGCGCCTTCTTCGACGCCGACGTGCGCTGGCTTTCACATTACGGTTTCCGCCCGCTCGACATGCCGACGCTGTTCGGCGGTTTGAGCGCGTGAACAGGGGATAAAGCATCATGAAATTCACACTCTCCTGGCTCAAGGATCATCTCGAGACGGAAGCCACGCTCGAGGAGATCGTCGAGACGCTCACCATGATCGGCCTCGAGGTCGAGACGGTCGACGACAAATCGGCGTTGAAGCCGTTCAAAATTGCCAGGGTGCTGACGGCGGAGCGGCATCCCGACGCCGACAAGCTGCAGGTGCTCTCCGTCGATACGGGCGACGGCAAGCCCGTCCAGGTCGTCTGCGGCGCGCCCAATGCGCGGGCCGGCCTGATCGGCGCTTTCGCGGCTCCCGGAACCTACGTGCCGGGCATCGATGTCACGCTCGCCGTCGGCAAGATCAGGGGCGTCGAGAGCCACGGCATGATGTGCTCCGAGCGCGAGCTGGAGATCTCCGACGAGCATAAGGGCATTATCGACCTGCCGGCCGATGCGCCGGTGGGGACGAGCTTCGCCGCTTATGCCGGGTTGGACGATCCGGTGATCGAGATCAATCTGACGCCGAACCGGCCGGACGCCACCGGCGTCTACGGCATCGCGCGGGACCTCGCGGCAGCGGGTCTGGGCAAGCTGAAGGATGGCGCCGTTGTCCCGGTCAAGGGTGAGGGGGCGACGCCCGTCAGGCTGACGATCGAGGCGCCGGATCTCTGCCCCGGCTTCGCGCTGCGGCTGGTCAGGGGCGTGAAGAACGGCCCGAGCCCGAAATGGCTGCAGCAGCGGCTGATGGCGATCGGCCTCAGGCCCATCAACACGCTGGTCGATATCACCAACTACATCACCTTCGATCGGGGCCGCCCGCTGCATGTCTTCGACGCCGCCAAGGTCAAGGGCGATCTCGTGGTGCGCCGCGCGCGTGAAGGCGAGACGGTGCTGGCGCTCGACGGGCGCGAATACGAGCTCAATGGCGAGGTCTGCGTCATCGTCGACGATAATGGCGTCGAATCGATCGCCGGCATCATGGGCGGCGAGCATTCCGGCTGCGATGAGGCGACCACCGACGTGCTGATCGAATCGGCGCTCTGGAACCCGCAGAATATCGCCCGCACGGGCCGCGAGCTCGGCATCATCACGGATGCGCGCTACCGCTTCGAGCGCGGCGCCGATCCCGAATTCATGGTGCCGGGGCTGGAGCTGGCGACCCGCATGGTGCTCGATCTCTGTGGCGGCACGCCGGCGGAGACGGAGGTGGTCGGCTATGCCGGCCATCAGCCGAAGCAGGTTCCTTTCCCGGTTTCCGAGGTGAAGCGTCTGACGGGCATCGATGTGGCGAAATCGGAAAGCCTCGATATCCTGAAGCGCCTCGGCTTCAAGCCGGAGGGCGATGGCGATGTGGTGAATGTCCTCGTGCCGTCCTGGCGGCCCGATGTCGACGGCAAGGCCGATCTGGTCGAGGAGGTGATGCGCATCCACGGCGTCGACAATATCGCGCCGCAGCCTCTGCCGAGCCATGCGGCGGTCAACGGCAAGATCCTGACCACGCTGCAGATCCGCACCCGCGCCGCAAAGCGCGCGCTGGCGGCCCGTGGGCTTATGGAGGCCGTGACCTGGTCGTTCATTCCCACCGCCCATGCCGAGGCTTTCGGCGGCGGCGCGCCGGAGCTGAAGCTCGCCAACCCGATCGCCGCCGACATGTCCGACATGCGGCCCTCGCTCCTGCCGGGCCTGCTTGCGGCGGCGCAGAGGAATGCCGATCGCGGCTTTCACGATCTGGCGCTGTTCGAGGTATCGGGCACCTATGAGGGCGACACGCCCGAGAAGCAGCGCCGCGTCGCCGCCGGCGTGCGCCGTGGCACGGCCAAGCTCGATGGCGCCGGCCGGCACTGGGCGGGCAACGCGAGAGCCGTGGACGTGTTCGACGCCAAGGCCGATGCTCTGGCGGTTCTTGAAGCCTGCGGCGCGCCGGTCGACAAGCTGCAGATCGAGGCGGGCGGTCCTTCCTGGTATCATCCGGGCCGCTCCGGCACGATCAAGCTTGGCCCGAAGGTGGTGCTCGGCCATTTCGGCGAGTTCCACCCGAAGACGCTGGAAACGCTCGATGTGGGCGGCGCGCTCTGCGGCTTCGAGGTGTTCATCGATGCGATCCCCGAGCCGAAGCAGAAGGCGACGCGCACCAAGCCGCCGCTTACGCTCTCGCCGTTCCAGACGGTGCGCCGCGATTTCGCATTCGTGGTGGATAAGGCCGTGGAGGCGGCAGCGGTGATCCGCGCGGCCGGCGCCGCCGACCGCAAGCTGATTTCGGGCATCCAGGTCTTCGATATCTTCGAAGGTCCGTCGCTCGGCGAAGACAGGAAGTCGATCGCCATCGAGGTGTCGATCCAGCCGCAGGAGCGCACGCTGACCGACGAGGACCTCGACGGTCTCGCCAGGCGCATCGTTGAAAGTGTCGGCAAGCAGACGGGCGGCGTGCTGCGGGGGTGAGCGGCGGGTCTGCCGGAGGCAGGTTCATCGTGCCAGTGGCACGATGAACGGCCAGCCAATGACGGGACGGTGCGAAGCACCGGGGACCCGGCTGGCCTACCCCCGCTCACTCTGCAGCAGGGCGCGCTTGCGCTCCACGCCCCAGCGATAGCCCGAGAGGTCGCCGTCCTGGCGCACCACGCGATGGCAGGGGATCGCCACGGCGATCTTGTTGGCGGCGCAGGCCTGCGCCACGGCGCGCACCGCCTTCGGCGCGCCAATGCGCCTGGCGATCTCGGTATAGCTCGCCGTCTCGCCCGCCGGAATATCGCGCAGCGCCTGCCAGACCCGCTCCTGGAACGCCGTGCCGCGCACGTCGAGCGGCAGATCGAGGCCTATGGCGGGCGCTTCGACGAAACCAACCACTTTCGCCACCAGGGCCTCGAATTCCGGGTCGCCGCCGATCAGATCGGCTTTGGGAAACCGGTCCTGCAGATCGCGCACGAGCTCGTCCGGGTCGTCGCCCAGGAGAATGGCGCAGACGCCCTTCGTGCTTGCTGCGACGACAATCGCGCCGAGCGTGCATTGCGCCACGGCGAATTTGATCTCCGCCTGCACACCGCCCGCGCGGAATGCGCTGGGGGTCATGCCGAGCACCTTGTTTGAGGTCTCATAAAAGCGGCTGCTCGAGTTGAAGCCGGCATCGTAGATCGCCTCGGTGACGCTGCCCTTGCCCTGCGCGAGCTGGTCGCGGATGCGGCGGGCGCGATGCGCCGCGCCGTAGGCCTTTGGAGTGAGCCCGGTGATCGCTTTGAAAAGCCGGTGGAAATGGTAGGGGCTCATGCCCACCGACTTGGCAAGTGCATCCAGGACCGGCAGCTCCTCCGCCGTCTCGATCCTGCGGCACGCCTCGGCGATAACAGCCGCATGCCGCTCGGCGAGCGAGGCCTCATTCGGCCGGCAGCGCAGGCAGGGCCGGAAGCCCGCCTTCTCGGCTTCCCCGCAATCGGCGTGGAAGGCGATGTTCTCAGGCTTGGCGAGGCGCGACGGGCAGGTCGGGCGGCAATAGACGCCCGTGGTCTTGACCGAATAGACGAATTTTCCGTCGAAGGCCGGGTCGCGGTGGACGAGCGCCATCCAGCGCGGATCCTGCTCCGCGGCTGTCATTTTGTGGGAGTTGGCGACAAGGTTCATTGCTTCAGTTCCTTCAATTGCTCTTGTCAGCCTTTCTATCGCCACCGGCAAAGCCGAACACTCCGGCCCTTGCTTTCAAATCCGGGGCCGTTCCCCGCCCCCCAATATAGTCGCTGTTTGCCGGTTTCGCATGGCCGCCTTCCTGCTCGAAAAGAGGAAGGCGCCGATGAAGGCGATCGTCATCAGGAGCACGATCGTCGGCGCCGGCGCGCTGTCGATGAAGAAGCTCAAATAGACGCCGAGGAAAGATGCGAGCACGGCGATGACGACCGAAAGCACCAGCATCGGGCCGAAGGCGCGTGTCAGCAGAAAGGCGATGGCGCCCGGCGCGATCAGCATGGCGATGGCGAGGATGATGCCGACTGCCTTCAGCGCGCCGACGATGGTCAGAGACAGGATCGCGAGCAGCCCGTAATGCAGCAGCCGCACCGGCAGGCCGACCACCTTCGCCTGCACCGGATCGAAGGCGTGGAGCAGCAGGTCACGCCATTTGAGGGCGATGATGCCGGCGGTGATCGCGGCGATGATGCCGGTTTCGAGAATGTCCCGCAGACCGATGCCCAGCATGTCGCCGAACAGAATATGATCGAGATGCACGTCCGACTGGATCTTGGTGTAGAGCACGAGCCCCAGGCCGAACATGCCGGAGAAGACGACGCCCATCACCGTATCCTGCTTGATGCGGCTGTTCTCTTTCAGAAAGCCGGTGGCAAGCGCGCAGATCATCCCCGCCGCGAAGGCGCCGATCGCGAACGGTATCCCGACGATGTAGGAGATGACCACGCCGGGAAACACCGCATGCGAAATGGCGTCTCCCATCAGGGACCAGCCCTTGAGCACCAGAAAGCAGGAGAGGAGCGCCGTCGGAACGGCTACGAGCACGGAAATCACCAGCGCATAGCGCATGAATTCGAACTGAAACGGCAGGATGAGGGTGTCGAAAAGGCTCATCGTGCGCCCTCCAGCGCCTGCGCCGCGCGCCGGCGCGCCGCAAGCATCCCGTGCTTGGGCGCGAAGAAGAAGGCGGCGAGGAAGATAAGCGTCTGCAGGACGACGATGATGCCGCCCGTCGCGCCATCGAGAAAATAGCTGAAATAGGCTCCGGCAAGGCTGGTCACCGCGCCGATCGCCACGCTGATGACAAGCAGCCGGGGGAAACGGTCTGTCAGGAGATAGGCGGTGGCGCCGGGTGTGACCACCATGGCGATGACCAGGAATGCCCCCACTGTCTGCAGCGCCGCGACCGTACAGGCGGAGAGCAGCGTGAAGAAGATGATCTTCAGGAGTGACGGATTGAGGCCGATGGAGCGGGCATGGTTCTCGTCGAAGAAGGTCACCATCAGGTCCTTCCATTTGAAAAGGAGTATGGCGAGCGAGACGAAGCCGATGATGGCGAGCTGCAGCGTATCCTCCGGTGTGATGGCGAGGATATTGCCGAGGATGATGGTCTGGATATTCACCGAAGCCGGCGACAGCGACATCATAAACAGCCCCAGCCCGAAGAAGGAGGTGAAGATCAGTCCGATGACGGCGTCCTCCTTCAGCCGGGTGCGCTGGTTCAGGAACAGCATGGCGCCGGCGGCGAGCGCGCCGGAGAAGAAGGCGCCGATCGCAAAGGGCAGGCCGAGCATATACGCGCCGGCCACCCCCGGCACGATGGAATGCGAAAGCGCATCGCCGATCAGCGACCAGCCCTTGAGCATAAGATAGGCGGAGAGAAAGGCGCACACGGCGCCGACAAGCGCGCTGACCCACATGGCGTTGATCATATATTCGTAGGAGAAGGGTTCGAGGAGAAAGGCCATCATTCCCGCGCCTTTCCGCCGTCGCGGCTCCCACGTGCAGCAAACTTGTCGCCATGGAGCACGAGCGGCCGCTCGTCATCGGTGAGCACATTGAATCCGCCCTGCTCTCCCGCCTGGCCGCCGAGGACGAAATGGCGCAGCACCCCGCCGAAGGTTTTCTCCAGATTTTCCTGCGTGAAGATCTTTGCCGTCGGACCCTGGGCGAGAACGGTCCGGTTGAGGAGGATCGTCCGGTCGCAGAATTCTGGCACGCTGCCGAGATTATGCGTGGAAACCAGCATCACCCGGCCCTCGTCGCGCAACGACCGCAGCAGCGCGATGATCGCGTCCTCCGTTTTAACGTCGACGCCGGTGAAAGGCTCGTCGAGCAGGATGACGCGCCCGTCCTGCGCCAGCGCGCGGGCGAGAAAGACGCGCTTCTTCTGGCCGCCGGAGAGCTCGCCGATCTGCCGCTTGCGGAAATCGGCCATGCCCACGCGCTCCAGCGCTGCCGCCACTGCCTCGTGGTCCCGTGCCTTCGGAATGCGCATCATGTTCATGTGGCCGTAGCGGCCCATCATCACGACGTCCTCGACCAGGACGGGGAAATTCCAGTCGACATCCTCGTTCTGCGGCACATAGGCCACCACGTTCTTCTTGAGCGCTTGGGATGCCGGCTGGCCGAGAATTGAGATCGTCCCTTTCGAAGGGCGGACGAAGCCCATGACCGCCTTGAAGAGGGTCGATTTCCCGCTGCCATTGACGCCGACGAGCGCGCTGATCGTCCCCGTCGGTATCTCGAAGCTGGCGTCATGAAGCGCCGTGTGGCCGTTGCGGTAAGTGACCGTGATATCCCGCACGGCAAGTCCCGCCCCGGCAGCATGGGGCGGGGGCGAGGCAAATGGCGTTATCCGCGCATTCATTCGGTCAATCCCTTTGCAATCCTGTCGGAGGTCACGCGCAGAAGATCGATATAGGTCGGGACCGGGCCATCCGGCTCGCTGAGCGAATCCACATAGAGTTCGCCGCCATATCTCGCTCCGGTCTCCCGCGCCACCTGCTGCGCAGGCTTCGGCGATACCGTGCTTTCGCTGAAGACGACCGGGATATTGTTGGCCTTCACTGCGTCGATCACCTTGCGCACCTGCTGTGGCGTGCCCTGCTGATCGGCGTTGATTGGCCAGAGATAAAGCTCCTTCAGGCCGAAATCGCGGGCGAGATAGCTGAATGCACCCTCACTGGTCACCAGCCAACGTTTGTCCTCGGGAATGGTTTCGAGCCTTGCCTGGATCGGCCCGATCGCATCCGTGATCTTCTTTTTGTAGGCTTCCGCATTCGCCTCATAGGTCGCGGCGTTGTCCGGATCGTATTTGACGAAGGCATCGCGGATATTGTCGACATAGATCAGCGCGTTCCTGGGCGACATCCATGCATGGGGGTTGGGCTTTCCCGTATAGGGTCCTTCGGCGATGCCCATCGGCTCGATACCTTCCGTCACCACCACACCCGGAACCCCTTCGAGATTCTGGAAGAACCGCTCGAACCAGCGTTCCAGATTGAGCCCGTTCCACAGGATCAGCTGCGCATCCTGCGCCTTCAGGATATCGCGCGGCGTCGGCTGGTAATTGTGGATTTCGGCGCCGGGCTTGGTGATCGATTCCACGATGGCCGCCTCGCCCGCGACGTTTTTCGCCATGTCGGCGATCACGGTGAAGGTGGTCACCACCTTGAACTTGTCCTGGGCCTGCGAAACCCCCGGCGCGAGGCCCAAGGCCAGCACCCCCGCAATACCGGCAAGAATTTGGCGTCTGATGCGGTCGAACATGTCCAGTCTTTCCTTTCCCACTTCGGCCCGCCTGTTGCGAGCTTTTGCAACTGCAATTCATTCCTAACTGTAAGGTTATATATTTTATCAAAACATGCAACTGGGAATTATTTGCAAAAAGGAGCGGCGGGCATGCACCCATTGGCGCCATCATCGGACTTGATCCGACGATCCGTTCCGGAGCGGCGATGCAGCGCCCGCCTATCAGACGGTGGGTATGATTTCGATGGTCCGGAATGGATACTCGGGTCGGAGCCCGATGATGACGCAATTGCGATGTTTTTCCCCGTCGCCCAAGGCCGCCATTACCTCGATGCCTGTCGCCGGAGCATTGAAACGCCGCTTCTGTTAAACCGCTGAAATGCCTTGAAATCCAGGCCTCAACCTTTCCACAGGGGCAAGGACGTCTGGGGTGCTGTCACGCCGGCGCCAGCAGCAGGCTCGTCTCGGATCGCGCGATGCCGTCGATGAGCCGGATGGAATTGAGCACCCGGTCGAAATCGATGAGACTTGCCACCTCGATTTCGGCGACGAGATCCCAGGCGCCGTTGGTCGTATGGAGCGAGAGGATTTCGGGAAGTTTCCTCAGGCTCTGGACCACCTGGTGCGTGTTGCGGCCGACCACCTCGATCATCATGATCGCCCGGATACGCTCGGCTCCCGCCATATCCTTGACGCGCACGGTGAAGCCGAGAATGACGCCGCTGGCGATGAGCCGGTCGAGCCTGTTCTGCACCGTCCCGCGTGAGACCGAAAGAATGTCGGCCAGTTTGGAAAGCGGCGCCCGCCCGTCCTGCCTGAGTGCTGCTATGAGTCGGGCGTCGAGATCGTCCATTGCCAGCCATCCTGTGAAAATGCGCAAATTCGCTATGCAATATTAGCAAAACGGTGCCGAAGTTTAAAACTGTTTGGCATTTCTTTTAAAACGTCGTCCCCCTATCGTGATGATTGGAATTTATGGAGGGCAGGACGCGATGGTTCAGTTTGTCGGGACGCAGAATATGATCGATCTCGTCGGATCGATCGGTCTGGAGGATCTCTTCCGCAAGCTGGTGACCTATATCGAGCAGGATTTCATCCGGTGGAACCAGTTCGACAAGACGCCGCGCGTCGCCTCGCATTCCCAGAATGGCGTCATCGAGCTGATGCCCACGGCCGATCACGATCTCTACGGCTTCAAATATGTCAACGGCCACCCGCAGAATCCTGTCCACGGATTGCAGACGGTGACGGCCTTCGGCGTGCTCGCCGATGTCGCGACCGGTTATCCGGAATTCATCTCCGAGATGACCATCGCCACGGCGCTGCGCACGGCGGCGACCTCGGCGATGGCGGCGAAATATCTCGCCCGTGAGGACGCGCGAACGATGGCGCTGATCGGTCTCGGTGCCCAGGCCGAGTTCCAGGCGCTTGCCTTCAAGGCCATTCTGGGTATCCGCGAGCTCCGCGTCTTCGATGTCGATCCGGCGGCCTACCCGAAATTCCTGCGCAACATGGCTGAATCCGGCATCCGCATCACGCAAGCGACAAGCGCCGAGGAGGCGGTCATGGGTGCGGATATCATCACCACCGTCACCGCCGACAAGCGGCGCGCGACCATTCTTTCCGACAACATGATCGGCGCAGGCGTCCATATCAATGCGGTCGGCGGCGATTGCCCGGGCAAGACGGAATTGCAGCGCGATATCCTGCTGAAATCGGATATCTTCGTCGAATTCCCGCCGCAGACCCGGATCGAGGGCGAGATCCAGCAGCTCGACGCGGATTATCCCGTGACGGAGCTCTGGCAGGTCATTGCGGGCGAGAAGCCGGGAAGAACGTCGCCGAGGCAGATCACGCTTTTCGATTCCGTTGGCTTCGCGGTGGAGGATTTTTCCGCCCTCCGCTTCTTCCGTGATCAGGTGCAGGGCACGGGCTTCTATGCCGATATCGATCTGATTGCCGAGCCGGCCGACCCGCGCGACCTTTTCGGTCTTCTCGCCGGGAACGGTTCCACGACGGGACGTCCGGCTCCCGCGCTGACGTCTTAGGTCGGCGCCTCAACGGAAATTTTGGATAGTTCGGATAGGAAAGGCCTGCTTCCGCGACAGGATCGCCGGATGCGGGCGGAAGGCGCGGGCGGGATAAACATGATCAGCCGGATCGACCACAAGAATATCGTTCTCCTGGGTGCACCTGTCGAGGAAGGCGCCGGCCGGCTCGGCTGCGCCATGGGCCCCGCGGCGCTGCGCCTTGCCGGCATCCAGCCGGCGCTGGAAAAGCTTGGCCACAAGGTAGAAGACCGGGGCAATCTTGCGCCCGAAGACATGGCGGGCTTCAGCCTGCCGGGATTGGCGAGACATGCCGCCCTGATCGGCGGCTGGACGCGGACGCTGGAGCGCGCCGCCTATGAGGCGCTGAAGGAGGGCCGGCTGCCGGTCTTTCTCGGCGGCGACCACAGCCTTTCCATGGGAACGGTGGCCGGCGCTGTGCGCCATGCCGAGGAGCAGGGCCGCAAGCTCTTCGTCCTCTGGATGGACGCCCATGCGGATTTCAACACGCCCGCCACCTCGCCCTCCGGCAACATGCACGGCATGTCCGTGGCGTTCTTCTGCGGCGCTGACGGCTTTTCCGGCATATTGCCGGATGACAGGCCCGCGGTTGCGCCGGAACATGTCTTCATGTGCGGCATCCGGTCGGTCGATGCGGATGAGCGGGCTGAACTGGCGAAAGCCGGTGTCAACGTCCTCGATATGCGCTTCATCGATGAGAACGGCATCGTCGCCGCGATGAAACGCATCATCGAAACGGTGAAGCGGGCCGGCGGACTGCTGCATCTGAGCTTCGACACGGATTTCCTGGATCCTGATATAGCGCCGGGCACCGGGACCACCGTGCGTGGCGGCGGCACCTATCGCGAGACGCATGTCGCCATGGAAATGCTCTATGACAGCGGCCTCGTCACCTCGCTCGATATCGTCGAGCTCAATCCCTTCCTCGATGATCGGGGAAAGAGCGCCTATCTGCTCGTGGAATTGATGGGCAGCCTCTTCGGCCAGAAGATTTTTTAGGCGCCGACCATCCCTATTCGAAACGCGGATCATGCCTCGCCTCTCCAGGGCGGGGCTATTCGCGTTGCTGTGGGCCGGAGTTCCTGGGGGCCGCTTCCGGCTCTTGCCAACAAAACTCATATGTGAAAATATTATTCATAAAAGAAGATTGGGGCCGGGAGGAGAAGACCAGCCAAATGACTGATAATTCCGAATTGCCGTTGGCGGGGCTCCTCGTCATCGACATGAGCCAGTTCCTTTCCGGCCCCTATTGCTCGCTGCGCCTGATGGATCTCGGCGCTCGCGTCATCAAGATCGAGCGGCCGGACGGCGGCGATCTCTCGCGCCGGCTTTACCTGAGCGATACCGAGATCGGCGGCGACTCCACCATTTTCCACGCCATCAACCGGGCCAAGGAGAGCCTGGCGATCGATTTGAAGAATCCGGACGATCTGGCGGCGCTGCGCAAGCTGCTCGCCCGGGCTGACGTCCTCATCCAGAATTTCCGCCCCGGCGTCATCGGGCGCCTCGGTCTCGATTACGAGGCGGTCAGCCGCATCAACCCGCGCCTGGTCTATGCGTCGATCAGCGGCTATGGCGAGGAGGGGCCGTGGGTTACGCGTCCGGGGCAGGACCTGCTGGCGCAGTCGCGCTCCGGCGTGATGTGGCTCAATGGCGACGAGGCCCAGGGCCCGGTGCCCTTCGGCCTCGCCATCGCCGACATGCTGGCGGGTGCTGCCGCGGCGCAGGGCATTCTGGCCGCTTTGGTGCGCCGTGGCGTCACCGGCAAGGGCGCCCATGTCGAGACGAGCCTGCTTGAAGTGCTGATCGACCTGCAGTTCGAGGTGTTGACCACCCATCTCAACGATGGCCGGCGGCTGCCGAAACGATCGCAGTTCAGGAGCGCCCATGCCTATCTCGCGGCGCCCTACGGCGTCTATCCTGCCGCCGACGGCTATCTCGCCATCGCCATGACGCCGATATCGAAGCTCGCCGACCTGCTCGAAATGGATGAGCTTGCCCCCTATCGCGACGATCCGAAGAGCTGGTTCACCGAGCGCGACGCGATCAAGGAGAAGATCGCGGCGAGGATCGCCACCAGGACGGTCGAGGAATGGCTGGCCATCCTCGAGCCGCCCGATATCTGGTGCGCCAAGGTGCTCGACTGGAACGAGCTCATGGAAAGCCAGGGCTTCAAGGTGCTCGACATGCTGCAGACGGTGCGGCGGGATGACGGCGTCACGATCCACACCACCCGTTCGCCGCTCAGGATCGACGGTGTCAGGCCCAGTTTCACCCGCGCCGCGCCGAAAATCGGCGAGCAGAGCGCGGCAATCCGCGAGGAGTTCGGCCTGTGAACCGGGTTTTGAAGGGCATGACCTGGAGCCATCCGCGCGGCTACGATCCGATGGTCGCCTGCTCCCGCCTGTGGCAGGAGAAGACCGGCGTCGCGATCGAATGGCACAAGCGTTCGCTGCAGGATTTCGAGAGCTTTCCCGTCGAGGAACTGGCGAAAGCCTATGATCTGATCGTCATCGATCATCCGCATGTCGGCCAGATCACGGAGGAAGGCTGTCTCACGCCGCTCGACATTGACGGCCGCGAAGCCGATCTCGCCGCGCTGGCCGGGGGAAGTGTCGGAAACTCCTTTCCGAGCTATCACTGGCAGGGCCGGCAATGGGCTTTTCCCATCGATGCGGCGACGCAGGTCCAGGCCTGGCGGCCGGACCGGCTGTCCGCTGCTCCCACCCGGTGGAGCGAGGTGCTGGACTTGGCGCGGCAGGGCCGCGTGCTCCTGCCCCTGCGTTCGCCCCATTCGCTGATGAGCTTTTTCACGCTCGCCGGCAATCTCGGCCATCCATGTTCCGCTGAGGGTCCGGGCGATCTCATCGGCATTGAGGACGGATGCGCCATATTCGAGATGCTGCGCGAGATCGCTGCTCTGGTCGATCCCGCCTGTTTCGAGATGGACCCGATCGCGGTTTTCGAGCGGATGGCGGAGGCGGATTCGCCCATCGTCTGTGCGCCGCTGATCTATGGCTATGTCAACTACGCCATATCGGGCTTCCGCCCCGCCTTGATCCGCTTTGCCGATATTCCTGCGGCCGGCGCTGCCGGTCCGGTCGGTTCGGCGCTGGGCGGCACCGGCATCGCCGTCTCGGCTTTCTCCGGGGCGAAAGCCGAAGCCGTCGATTTCGCCTACTGGATCGCCAGCGGTGACGTACAGCGCGGCCCCTATGCCGCGGCCGGCGGCCAGCCGGGCCATGCCAGCGCCTGGGAAGACGAGACGGTCAACGCCATGACGAACGATTTCTACACCGCCACCCGCCCCACGCTGGAAGGCGCCTGGCTGCGCCCGCGCCATGATGGCTATATGGCGTTTCAGGAGGCCGGTTCCGATCGTCTCAACGAGGGACTGCGGCGTGGAGAGGGCGCGCCGAGCGTCGTCGCCGATCTCAACCGCCTCTTCGCAGGGAGCTTCCGGAAATAGCTTCCCCGACCGACGCTCCAGGCCTGTCAGAAGATTGCGGGTTCGTGTCCTAGAGGGCAGGGACGATTACGTTGATCTGCAGTGTCCTGGAGTGGATCAGCGGCAGCCCCTTTCGCTGCGCCGTCCAGCCGATGGGGTGAAGCGCCCTCGCCGCCGGCTCGAACCGTTCCGCGAGCGCCCAGGTCTTGCAATCGATGGCGGCGACATCCGCCAGGCCCTCCGCAACGGCTCGGATCGAGGCGCGATGCGCGCCGGTCTGCACCATGTCCGCAAAAATGGCGAGACTTGCCCTGGTGGCTTTCAGATCGCGTTCGAGCGCCAGATAGCCCGAAAGCGATTGATGCTCGTTGAAGGCGAGCCGCCGGCCGTGGAAGAAGCCGATGGGGAGGCAGGCACGTCCATCGGCGGGAGGCGGTAGCGGCTGCCCTTCGCCCCGGCGCGCGACGATCACGCTTGAATAGAACACCCCGCTGCCGCCGGCGATCCCGTCATAATCGGTTTGCCCGGCCACGCTCACATGGGAGCCCAACCCCAGCTCCATCGGCCCCCAGCAGGCCTCGGCCACCAGCAGGTTCGGGTGGCGCCAGAGCATGCCAAGGTCGAGTTCATCGGGAGGCAGGGTCGCCGGGTCGGCAGCGATGACATTGCCCTTCTCGTCGCGAATGCCACCTGGAGCCGCGGGCATGTCGCCATTGCGCCGCGTGAGATCCTCGGGTGCGTCGATGCCCTGCCGGCGCAGTTGGTCGCGCATCGCCGCCCAGCGCGCATCCGTCTCGTCGCGCAGCTCCGGCCAGTCATACATGGGAAGGGCGGCGATATATCTCACTCGTGCTTCGGCTCCGCCGGGATCGGCGCGGTCGCGCCGCCATGGATGTTTATGCTGAAACGGCGCGGACGGAAGGCCTGATCGGAGATCGTCTCGGGCTGAATTTCCGGTTCGCCGCGCCGCCATGCGGGATGAACGACGGGTTCCTTGGCGCTGACCGCAAAGGCACGCAGCACCTCGAAATAATTGCGGAAGACATAGCCCTCATTCATGCGCTGCCATTCCTCGCGTCTGGCGCGATAGAGCGCCGGCAGCTCGTACCAGGCCGCTCGTGGCTGCTTGTGATGCACGAAATGCAGATTGTTGTTGAGGAAGAGCGGCGCCAGGATCGATTTCTCCACGATGATGGTCCGCCCATCCGGCCGCTCCGACCATTGGTGTTCGCAATAGGTGCGGATGGCGATGATGGAGAGGCCGAGATAGGCCGAGGTCAGGAGATAGAGCCAGATCGGCATGCCGAGGACGAAGGAGACGATCAGCAGGACGGGGAGGAGACCGGCGAGATGCAGCAGCCAGGCGGAGCGGATTTTCCGGTCACCCGCCCGGATAGTCTTCCATTCGGAGATGTAGAAGCCAGCGACCATCAGCGCCGGGCCGATGCTGACGCGCCCGAAAAGCGTGTTGTTGAGCCGCAGGAGGGCTTTCAGGAAGGAAGGCAGCTTCTGCCAGTCGGCGAGCGCCCGGTAATAGCTTTCGGGATCGTCGTAGGGGTCGGTGAGCCGCTCGTCGGCATGGTGCTGCAGATGCGTCTGCTTGTAGCGCCGGTAAGGGTAGAACAGGCCGATCGGCAGGAAGACCAGCGCTTCGTTGATGCCGGCGCTGCGCGTCGGGTGCCCGTGCAGCGCCTCATGCTGCAATGACGAGTGGAGCGCTACCGCTACGCCCATCAGGACGATGGCGAGAGCCGGCATGACGGGGAAGAGATAGGTACCGGCCAAGAGCCAGAAGGCGTAGCAGCCGACGATCAGCGCCAGCGTCGGCCATTCGACCCGAAATGATCTGGCGCGGCGTGCGCGCACGCCCCGTTCACGAGCAGATTTCCCATTCATATCAGTGTGCCCCGATTTGCCGGCTCAAGAATCACATTGCCGATGGAAGGGAGCAACGAGTCTATGGTGACTGAGTGTTGAATATGGTAATCGTTTCCTGCAGATGTTGATCATTATCAACAATTCGGGATAAAGATGGACAAAAGAGATCTGGCGGAACTGTTTCGCAAGCGGCTGATCGAGCTCGTCGCCCGGTCGGGCGAGAGCCAGTCCGCATTTGCCGGGGCGATCGGGATCGACCGGTCGGCCCTGTCGCAGCTTCTCTCCGGCACGTCTCCGCGCCTGCCGCGCGTCGAAACGCTCCTCAACATCGCCGAGCGCCATTCCGTCTCGCTCGACTGGCTGCTCGGCCTTTCGCAGGACGAGGGGCTGATGGGGGAGCTGCGCCCGAGCCTCGAGATCGAGGAGGGGAGCGACGGCTACGACGTCACGCTGCTGATGAAATGGCATGCCGAGGCGGCCGGCTCGAAGATACGCTACGTGCCCTCGCGCATCCCCGATCTGCTGCGTACGCCGCAGACCATCGCCTATGAAGCGGCAGCGGCCCATCAGAGTGTGGTGAGTCAGACGAGCGAGACGGCCTTCCGGCTGGACTATAACCGCCAGCCCGGCACCGACATGGAAGTCTGCATGCCCCGGCAGACGCTCGAAGCGCTGGCGGAAGGCAGCGGCATCTGGAGCGGCCTTGCCCGCGCGGCGAGAGCCGAACAGCTCCGGCACATGGCAGACCTCGTCGACGAGCTCTATCCGTCGTTGCGCCTGTTCATTTTCGATGGGCGCGAGCGTTTCTCCGTGCCCTATACGGTCTTCGGCTCGCAGCGCGCCGCGATCTTCGTCGGCGGCATGTATCTCGTGCTCAACAATGCCGAATCGATCCGCACCATGCAGCGCCATTTCGACGAGCTGATCCGCTGCACCCGCATTCACGCGCATGAGGCGGCGGATTTCGTCCGTAATCTCAAAGTGTCCTGAAGGAGGGGCTGCGGATGCCTCGGAGCAGATCCGAGTCAGCTTCTGTCAGTTGGGTGGGGTGATCGGTACTTTCTTTTTGCCCGTATAAATGTTTCCTTTTCCCTGAGCCGTTTTGTTTCTGGAACATGGTTCTCCGATCGGTTCGGAATTCCATGATAGAAAAGATGCATCAGGCATCGAAAAGGGGAATACGAACATGTCCTACCGGAATATCTTTCTCAGTGCCGTCCTGGGAGCCGCCTGGGCCATCGGTCTTTCCGTCGGTGCCGCCAGCGCACAGGTCGTGGTCTCCTCCAAGATCGATACGGAGGGCGGCGTTCTCGGCAACATCATCCTGGCCGTGCTGAACGCCAACGACATCCCGACCACCGACCGCATCCAGCTCGGTGCGACGCCCGTCGTGCGCAAGGCGCTCCTCGCCGGCGAGATCGACATCTATCCCGAATATACCGGCAATGCCGCCTTTTTCTTCGAAAAGGCCGACGATCCGGTCTGGAAGGATGCCGCAAAGGCCTATGCGGAAGCCAAGAAGCTCGACTACGACGCCAACAAGATCGTCTGGCTGACGCCGTCGCCCGCCAACAACACCTGGGCGATCGCCATGCGCAAGGATGTCGCCGAGCCGAACAAGCTCGTTACGCTGAGCGATTTCGGCAAATATGTCTCGGATGGCGGCGAGGTCGTGCTTGCCGCCTCTTCGGAATTCGTCAATTCGGCCGCGGCCCTTCCCGCCTTTCAGAAGACTTACGGCTTCACGCTGAAGCCCGATCAGCTCATCACGCTTTCCGGCGGCGATACGGCGGCCACCATCGCCGCCGCCGCCAACAAGACCAACAATGCCAATGCAGCCATGGTTTATGGCACCGATGGCGGCATCGCGCCTTCCGGTCTCGTCGTGCTGGAGGACGACAAGGGCGTCCAGCCCGTCTACCAGCCGGCGCCGATCGTTCGCGAGGCGGCGCTGAAGAAATATCCGCAAATCGATACGCTGCTGAAGCCGGTCTTCGAAAAGCTCGATCTCGTCACATTGCAGGATCTCAATGGTCGGGTGCAGGTCGGCGGCGAGCCGGCAAAGGCCGTGGCTGAGGACTTCCTCAAGAAGAATGGCTTTCTGAAGTAGGGGCACGGACAGGGCGCGCGGCATGGCGCTGCGGTTGCGATGATGAGAGGGGGCGTCCGATGAGCGGAAACCGCATCGGCCTCGACAAGCTTGGCGTCGTCATCGCCGCAATTGCGGCAAGTGCCGTCTTCCTCGCGCCCTTCGCCACCTTTCGCGCCAACCGTATCGTTCCGGGCGAGGGGCGCACCATCCTGGAGGCCCTGCCTCCATGGGCGGCGGTAACGCTGCTTTTCGTCCTCGCCGCAGCAACGATCATCGCGCTCCTGCGCGCACCCCTGTCCTGGCGTCTTGCCGCCAGCATTGCGGCACTTGCCGCTCTGATGCTGCTCATCGGCCTGGCAGCGACCCATCTTGTACCACCTGAAAATACCTATGCCCGCGTCTCGCCGGCCTCCGGCTTCTGGCTTCTGAACTTCGCCTTCGCGCTCCTCGCCGCCGACAGCCTGACGCGGCTGCGCCTCGGGCCGACGGCGCGCATTGCCGTTCTGGCCCTTGCGGCGCTCGCCCTCGCCGCCATCCTCTATTCAGGCAGCTGGAACGGTCTTTCGATCCTGAAGGAATATGCCAACCGCGCCGACAGTTTCTGGGCTGAGGCCGCCAAGCATGTGACGCTGGCGCTCGGCTCGCTCGCCGCCGCCGTCTTGGCGGGCGTGCCGCTCGGCATCCTCTGCCATCGCGTGCCGGTTTTGCGGGATGGCGTTCTCAACGTCCTCAACATCATCCAGACGATCCCCTCCATAGCGCTTTTCGGCATCCTTATCGCGCCGCTCGGCTGGATCGCGGCCCATGTGCCGGGCGCTGCCGAAATCGGCATCCGCGGCATCGGCACGGCGCCGGCCTTCGTGGCGCTTTTCCTCTATTCGCTCCTGCCCGTGGTGGCCAACACGGTGGTCGGGCTCGCCGGCGTGCCGCCGGCGGCGAACGATGCGGCGCGCGGCGTCGGCATGACCGCCCGCCAGCGGCTGTTCTCGATCGAATTCCCGCTCGCCTTTCCCGTGATCCTCACCGGGATCAGGATCGTGCTGGTGCAGAATATCGGGCTGGCAACGATAGCGGCGCTGATCGGCGGCGGTGGTTTCGGGGTCTTCGTCTTCCAGGGGATCGGCCAGACGGCGATGGACCTCGTGCTGCTCGGCGCGGTGCCGACCGTGGCGCTCGCCTTCGCGGCCGCCGTCATTCTCGATGCTCTCACGGAGATGAGCGCGTTCAACGGCAACCAGGGCAAAAGCGCATGATCGAGATCGAGAATATCACCAAGCGCTATGGCGAAGCAGAAGTCGTCAAGGACGTGTCGTTTGTCGTCGAGCCGCGCACTGTCACCGTGATTGTCGGCACCTCCGGCTCCGGCAAGACGACGCTGTTGCGCATGATCAACCGTCTGGTCGAGCCGACTTCGGGGGAGATCAGGCTCGACGGGCGCGACA
This sequence comes from Mesorhizobium sp. RMAD-H1, assembly GCF_014191375.1. Classification (GTDB taxonomy): domain Bacteria; phylum Pseudomonadota; class Alphaproteobacteria; order Rhizobiales; family Rhizobiaceae; genus Paramesorhizobium. Next base: position 104,778 of record NZ_JACHWN010000005.1, on the reverse strand, counting down.
ACCGCGCAGTGCCGGCCTATGAGCTGCGCCGTCATATCGGCTATGCCATTCAGGGGCACGGGCTCTTTCCCCATCGCACCGTGGCACAGAACATCGCCACCGTGCCGGTCCTGCTCGGCTGGGAGAAGGCCCGCATCGATACGCGGGTGGACGAGCTCTTGTCGCTGTTTCAGCTCGACCCCGCCACCTTCGGCCCGCGCTACCCGCATGAGCTCTCTGGCGGCCAGCAGCAGCGCGTCGGCGTCGCCCGCGCGCTCGCGGCGGAGCCGAATGTCCTTCTGATGGACGAGCCCTTCGGCGCGCTCGATCCGGTGATCCGCGCCAAGGCGCAGGAGGATCTGCTTGCCATCCAGAAGCGGTTCGGCACCACCATCATCCTCGTCACCCATGACATGGAGGAGGCGATCCATCTCGGCAACCGCATCGCCGTCATGGATGAGGGCCGGCTGATCCAGTATGCGACCCCGGCCGAGATCCTGGCTAAGCCCGCCACGTCCTTTGTCGAGACGCTGATCGGCACCGGCGACCGGCCGTTCCGTCTGTTGTCGCTGAACGAGGTGCGCGAGGCGGTGGAGCCGGGGACGGCGGAGGGCGAGGCGCTGCCGGCATCGGCCACGCAGCGCGATGCGCTTGCCGAATTGCTCTGGTCGGGACGCACCGCGCTGCCCGTCGAGGCGGACGGCAAGCTGATCGGGCGCGTCACGGTCGAGGGGCTGATCCGGCGCGCGGCGAGGCCGGCATGAGGCTTTCCCTGCCGGTTCTGCTGCGGCTCTTCGTGCTCGCTCTGCTGGTCGCCTTTCTCGTCAGGCCCGATTGGTTTGAGCCCGTCTTCAGGCCGCTGACTCAGAACAATGCGCCCGCGATCTACAATCAGGGCAGTCTGCTGGCACTCACGCTCCAGCATCTGCGCATCGTCTTCATCGCAACGCTTGCCGCCACGGCCGTGGCCCTGGCTCTGGCGATCCTTGTCACCAGACCCGTCGGTGCGGAGTTTCTGCCGCTGTCGCGCAGCCTCGTCAATGTCGGCCAGACGTTTCCGCCCGTCGCCGTGCTGGCGCTGGCGGTTCCCGCCATCGGATTCGGCGAGAAGCCGACGCTGATCGCGCTGTTTCTCTATGGGCTACTGCCGATTTTCGAGAATGCGCTCACCGGGCTCACCAATCTGCCACCCGCCGTGGTCGAGGCGGCGAGGGGCGTCGGCATGAACGAGCGCCAGCGGCTTTTGAAGGTGGAGCTCCCGCTCGCCCTGCCGGTCATCCTGGCAGGCATCCGGCTTTCCGTGGTGATCAGCCTCGCTACGGCCACCATCGGCTCGACGGTCGCCGCAAAGACGCTGGGCGAGGTGATCATCGCCGGCCTCATCTCCAACAATCTCGCCTTCGTCCTCCAGGGCGGGCTGATCGTGGGAGCGCTCGCCGTGTTGATCTATGACGGGCTCTCGGCGGTCGAGCGGATGCTCGCCCGCCGCATGGGGCTTTCCGTGGCGCGGGCGGCCTGATAGGCCGAAAGGAAGGCCCCGCTCAGGACGAAGCGGGGCCTCGCAGCGTCCTGCCGGCGGATTAGCGGTCCACCAGTGCCAGCATTGCTTCCGTATAGCGCTCGCCGGCAACGCGTGACGGCGAAAGCGCTTCGCCGATCCGGTCGATCTCGCCGCGGTCGAGCACGATATCGGCTGCCGCCACATTGTCTTCGAGATGCCTGATCTTGCGTGCGCCGGGGATCGGCACGATGAAGTCGCCCTGGTGCAGGACCCAGGCAAGCGCCAGCTGCGCCGTCGTTATGTTCTTCTCCCGGGCGATGTCCGTGAGCGTATCGAGGAGCGCCACATTGGCCGCGAGATTGTCGGCCTGGAAGCGCGGCAAGGTCTTGCGCCAGTCGTCCGGGCCGAGCTCGTCCGCCTTGCGGATCGTGCCGGTGAGCAGGCCGCGTCCGAGCGGGCTGTAGGGAACGAAGCCGATGCCGAGCTCGCGGCAGGTATCCAGAACCTCCTCCTCCGGCTCGCGACTCTGCAGCGAATATTCGCTCTGCACCGCCGCAATCGGGTGCACCGCATGGGCGCGGCGGATGGTGGCGGCGCTTGCCTCGGAAAGGCCGAGCGCCCGCACCTTGCCCTCGCGCACCAGCTCGGCCATGGCGCCGACGGTTTCCTCAATCGGGACATTGGGGTCGACGCGGTGCTGGTAGAAAAGGTCGATCACATCGACGCCCAGCCGTTTCAACGAGGCTTCGGCCACTTCCTTCACATGTTCGGGCCGGCTGTCGAGACCCCTGATCGCTGCGCCGCCCGGTTGGGCCGGATCGATCATGAAGCCGAATTTGGTGGCGATCACCACACGGTCGCGCACATCCTTCAAAGCCTTGCCGACAAGCTTTTCATTCTCGAAAGGACCATAGACCTCCGCCGTGTCGAAGAAGGTGACGCCGATCTCCACCGCCCGCTGCAATGTCCGGATCGCATCCTTCTCCTCCTGCCCGCCATAGGCGTAGCTCATGCCCATGCAGCCGAGACCGACGGCCGATACGGTGAGTTCGTTGCCGAGTTTGCGTGTTTTCATGTGGATGCTCCTTTGCTGGAGCGCCGAACATAGGACTGAACGGACAGTTCGATAATTGCGTTTTAATTTTACGGGCTATTCTATAATTTAGAATAATGAACCGGAATCAGCTGTCGCAACTCGCCGTTCTTGCCTCCGTCGCTGCCCATGGCAGCTTCCGCGCAGCGGCCAGGGAATTGCAGATCGCGCCATCGGCCGTCAGCCATGCGGTGGCTGCCCTTGAGGAAAGCCTCGGCGTGGCGCTCCTTGCCCGCACCACCCGCAGCGTGGCGCCGACCGAGGCGGGCAGGCGGCTTCTTGAACGGCTTGCGCCGGCGCTCGGTGAAATTGAACTGGCGCTCAGCGCCGCGGTCGACATGAAGGATACGGTTTCCGGCACATTGCGGCTGAGCGTGCCCCGGCTCGCCTATCTCCTGTTGGCTCCGCGGCTTGGCGCGTTCTGTGAAACCTACAGCCAGGTCACGCTCGACATATGCGTGGAAGATCATTTCGTCGATATCGTCGCGGAAGGGTTCGATGCCGGATTGCGGCTCAATGAAAGCCTCGAGCGCGACATGATCGCCGTGCGGTTCGGCCCGGAGCTTTGCGGCGCCATCGTGTCCGCGCCTTCCTATTTCGAGCGCCATGGCATTCCCAGGCATCCGGCGGATCTCACCTATCACCGCTGTGTGCGTCATCGCTTCGCCTCGGGCCGTATCTATCGCTGGGAATTGGAGAAGGGAGACGAAACCTTCGAAATAGCGGTCGATGGCCCGTTGATCGTCAATGACGACAGGCTGGCGCTGGAGGCGGCGCTTCAGGGCGCCGCCCTCGCTTTCATGCTGGATGTGCAGGTAGCCGAAGCCGTTGCGGATGGTCGGCTTGTCCGGGTGCTGGAGGATTGGTGTCAGCCCTTCCCGGGCCTTTACCTCTATTATCCGAGCCGCCGGCGGATGCGTCCGGTGCTGCGTGCCTTCATCGATTTCTATAAATCCTGATCCGTGCCCGGCTTTTCTTTTACCTGCCGGCCCGATAGGTTCGCCCAAACGCAAAAAGGGAGTGGGTCCATGTTCCGCTGGGGTGTTCTTTCGACGGCGAAAATCGGTGTGACGCTGGTGATCCCGGCGCTGTGCGCCTCCGACAATGGCGTGGTGACGGCGATCGCCAGCCGCGATCCGGCCAGGGCGCGCGCCGTTGCCGACCGTTTCGGCTTGGCCCATGCTTTCGGTTCTTACGAGGAACTGCTCGCCTCCGACACCATCGACGGCGTCTATATTCCGCTGCCGACCTCCCAGCATGTGGAATGGGCGCTCAGGGCTGCCGAAGCGGGCAAGCACGTCCTGTGCGAAAAGCCCATCGCGCTGCACGCGAGCGAGATCGCGTCGCTGATCCGCGCGCGCGACACCCATGGCGTGCTGATCGCCGAGGCCTTCATGGTCTATTACCACCCGCAATGGATCAAGGTGCGCGAGCTGATCGCCTCCGGCGCCATCGGCACGCTTCGCCATGTGCAGGGCGCCTTCACCTATTTCAACAGGGATCCGGGCAACATGCGCAACCAGGTGGCGCTCGGCGGCGGTGCATTGCCCGATATCGGCGTCTACCCGACGGTCGCCACCCGGATGACCACCGGCCAGGAGCCCAGGCGCGTGCGTGCGGTGGTCGAGCGCGATCCGGATTTCGGCACCGACCGCTATGCCAGCGTCACGGCCGAATTCGACGGTTTCGATCTTTCCTTCTACGTGGCCACGCAGCTTGCCGGCCGCCAGTCGATGGTCTTCCATGGCGACAAGGGGTTCATCGAGGTCCACGCCCCGTTCAACACGGGCAAATACGGCCATGCCAGGGTGACGCTGAACGACGCCGGACACACCCAGGCCACGGAGTGGAATTTTCAGGATGTTAACCACTATCAGCTTCAGGCGCAGAGTTTCGCCCGTGCCGCGCAGGGGGAGGATGTGCCGGTCTTCCCGCTGGAGAGCTCTGTTGCGAATCAAAGGTTTATCGATGCAATCTACAGGGCGGGCGAGAGCGGCGGTTGGGAAGAAGTCTGATCGCGCAGGCTCGCGGCGCATAGCGGGCCCATGATTTTACCGCGCTTGTGCGTCTCTTGTGACTTGCAGTGAAAAACTGCCCTTCTTATATACGCCGCGTTACGGTGTGCTGGTTCTCGGCCAAGGGGCCACGTGCCGTCTTAAACCCCTGGTAGGGGCTGCTGAATGGAATGCTCGGCAGAGGTCCCGGCAGCCTGCTGAATGGAGAAATGTAAAATGGCAAAAGTAATCGGCATCGATCTGGGAACGACCAACTCCTGCGTCGCCGTCATGGACGGCAAGAACGCGAAAGTTATCGAAAACGCGGAAGGTGCGCGTACGACCCCTTCCATCATTGCCTTTACGGATAGTGACGAGCGCCTTGCCGGCCAGCCTGCCAAGCGCCAGGCTGTCACCAATCCGGAAGGAACGCTTTTCGCCGTCAAGCGCCTGATCGGCCGCCGCTATGATGACCCGATGGTCAAGAAGGACAAGGACCTTGTTCCTTACAAGATCGTCAAGGGCGACAATGGCGATGCCTGGGTCGAGGTACACGGCAAGAAATATTCGCCTTCGCAGATTTCCGCGATGATCCTGCAGAAGATGAAGGAAACCGCCGAATCCTATCTCGGCGAAAAGGTCGAGCAGGCCGTCATCACGGTTCCCGCCTATTTCAACGATGCCCAGCGCCAGGCCACCAAGGACGCGGGCAAGATCGCCGGCCTTGAAGTGCTGCGCATCATCAACGAGCCGACCGCCGCGGCGCTCGCCTACGGGCTTGAGAAGAAGGACGGCAAGACCATCGCCGTCTACGATCTTGGCGGCGGCACGTTCGACGTCTCGGTTCTGGAAATCGGCGACGGCGTGTTCGAGGTGAAGTCAACCAATGGCGACACCTTCCTCGGCGGCGAAGACTTCGACATGCGTCTGGTCAATTATCTGGCCGACGAGTTCAAGAAAGAGCAGGGCATCGACCTCAAGAATGACAAGCTGGCCCTGCAGCGCCTGAAGGAAGCTGCGGAAAAGGCGAAGATCGAGCTTTCGTCGGCCCAGCAGACCGAAATCAACCTGCCCTTCATCACGGCGGATGCGAGCGGTCCGAAGCATCTGACGATGAAGCTCTCCCGCGCCAAGTTCGAAAGCCTGGTGGACGATCTCATCCAGCGCACCATCGAGCCCTGCAAGGCGGCGCTCAAGGATGCCGGCCTCAAGGCGGGCGAGATCGACGAAGTCATCCTCGTCGGCGGCCAGACCCGCATGCCCAAGGTGCAGGAAGTGGTGAAGCAGTTCTTCGGCAAGGAGCCCCACAAGGGCGTCAACCCGGATGAGGTGGTCGCCATCGGTGCCGCGATCCAGGCGGGCGTGCTTCAGGGCGACGTCAAGGACGTGCTGCTCCTCGACGTGACCCCGCTTTCGCTCGGCATCGAGACGCTGGGCGGCGTATTCACGCGCCTCATCGACCGCAACACGACGATCCCGACCAAGAAGTCGCAGACCTTCTCCACGGCCGAGGACAACCAGTCCGCCGTGACGATCCGCGTCTTCCAGGGCGAGCGCGAAATGGCGGCCGACAACAAGCTGCTCGGCCAGTTCGATCTCGTCGGTATCCCGCCCGCACCGCGCGGCGTGCCGCAGATCGAAGTGACCTTCGACATCGACGCCAACGGCATTGTCAACGTTTCGGCCAAGGACAAGGGCACCGGCAAGGAGCACCAGATACGCATCCAGGCTTCCGGCGGTCTTTCCGACGAAGACATCGAAAAGATGGTCAAGGACGCCGAGGAGCATGCCGCAGAGGACAAGAAGCGCCGCGAGGCGGTCGAGGCCAGGAACCAGGGCGAAGCCCTGTTGCATTCGACGGAGAAGTCGCTCAAGGACTATGGCGACAAGATTTCCGCCGACGACAAGAAGTCCATCGAGGATGCGATCGCAGCCCTGAAGACTTCGCTGGAGGGCGACGACGCCGAGGATATCAAGGCCAAGACGCAGTCCCTGGCCGAAGCCTCGATGAAGCTCGGTCAGGCCATGTATGAGGCCGCCCAGGCTTCCGAGGGCGGCGAGGAAGCGGCCGCCTCCGACAACAAGTCGAACGATGATGTCGTCGATGCCGACTATGAGGAGATCGACGACGACAAGAAGAAGTCCGCGTAAGGCGCAGGCTTCAGGAAACGGAAAAGCCCGGCCTTAGCGCCGGGCTTTTTTGTTGTTAACCGATCCCGGGTATACTCGCCCGGATCGGTAGCGGGCGAAAAGAGAAGCGATGTACTTCCGGCTGTTCGAGTTCTGGCGTTTGATTGCCGCGCTCCTCATCATGCTCTACCATTTTTCCTTCAATGGACCGCCGGGAACGGAATGGCTGATCGTCTGGCTGCAGCGCCTGCGTCCGCTGCTCGACATGTTCTTCATCATATCCGGTTTCCTGATTTTCCTGCACTACGGCGACAGGGTAACCGGCTGGCGCAGCTATACCGCCTACATACTCCGGCGTTTTGCCAGGCTTTATCCGCTGCATCTCATCACCTTCGTCCTCTTTCTCCTGATCGGCATCGGCTATCACATGGGGTTCCTGCGCCCCTTCGGCGGCGCCGAACGCTATGACATGGCTGAGGTCATCCCCAACCTGCTGCTTGTCCAGGCGTGGGGTTTCTCGCACGAACTGACATTCAATTTCGTTTCCTGGTCGCTGTCGGCGGAATGGTTCTCCTATCTCCTGTTGCCGTTGATCCTTTTCGCCAACCGGGTTGGCGGGGCGAAGGGGCTCGTCGTGCTCCTGCTTTTGTGGATCGGCCTTCTGGAGATGCTGCTGGCGCTGCATATCATGCCGGGCAGGCATTGGCTGGCGGCGGACACCTGGGGCGCCTGGCGCGCTTTTGCTGATTTCATCGCCGGCGCGCTGATCGCCGTGCTCGCCTCCCGCAGCCGTCTGCGGTTGACGGCGCGCTGGCCGGCCTGGCTCATCATCCTGGCCTCCTGCACATTGATGCAGCTCGAGGTCGATTATTATTACAGCGTCATCGTCATGGGCATTGCGGTGTTCCTGGCCGCGGTCTGCGAGCGCAATGACCAGAAGACCCCGGTCTATCCCGGCTTCCTGCGGCCGTTCGCGGCCGTCTCCTTCGGCATCTATCTCTGGCACCCGGTGGTCGAGGTCTTCATGTTCGGCCTGGTCTGGAAAAGACTGGTCGCGCCGCTCGGTATCATCGATTTCTACGCTTTTCTGCCGATCCCGATGGCCGCCACCATGATCGTGGCCGTCCTCTCCTACCGCTGGTTCGAAAAGCCTGTCGGCAACTGGTTCCTGCGCCGTCTCGGCCTCAAGCGCCCCGCCTCCACCGCCGCGGTCTCGCCGCTCATCTGAACCGTGGCCCGGACAATGGGTGGCAAGGGCTTCAATACGCCACCGGTAATGCCCGCTCGATCTCCTGGTGACGCCGGACCGGCATCGATGCCGTGCCGGAGAACCTCGCCCGCCGGGCGCATGACAAGAGCGGATTGACCAAGGCGGTCATCAAGATCGGCTGATCTTTTCAGCCTTGAAACATCGGCCCGTCGACCGGGCCGATGCATTTGTGCAGGGCCCTTAGCTCTTCTTTGCCGCTGCTGGAGCTTCCTTTTCGCTCCAGATATCCATGTCGATCTTGCCGGCGAGCTCGGGATACTGCGTCACGTCGAAATGCGGTATGCCGGCCTTGCGCTGTGCGATGAAATCGGTGGTCAGCTTGGCCACTGTTCCGGAAAGCAGCACGATCGCAATCAGGTTGATCGTCGCCATCAGGCCCATGACGGCATCGGCGGTGTTGAAGACGGTGGCCACCGTCTGATACGCGCCCCAGACCACCATGGCGAGGGCGCCCAGACGCAGAAGGGTCAAGCCGGAGATGTGATCCGCGCGCAGATAGGTCAGCGCATTCTCGGCATAGGCGTAATTGCCGATGATCGAGGTAAAGGCAAAGAAGAAGATCGCAATGGCAATGAAATAGCGGCCGAATTCGCCGATATGAACCACCATCGCTTCCTGCGTCAGCGGTGTTCCCGTGAGCTCGGAGCCGGGAACCAGCTTGTGCGACATGAGGATCATCACGGCTGTCGCCGTGCAGATCAGGATCGTATCGATGAAGACACCGAGCGCCTGCACGAATCCCTGCGATGCGGGATGATGCGGGTTCGGCGTCGCCACTGCCGCGATATTGGGGGCCGAGCCCATGCCGGCCTCGTTGGAGAACAGGCCGCGCTTGACGCCGTTCAGCATGGCCGCGGCGATACCGCCACCCGCTGCTTCAAGCCCGAACGCACTCTTGACGATCAGTGCGATCACGGCGGGAACTTCGGTGATATTCGCGATCAGGACATAGATCGCCACCAGGAGGTAGGCGACCGCCATGAACGGCACCACCAGTTCTGCGATGCGGGCCACCTGCTTGATGCCGCCGAAAATCACGGCTGCGGAGAGGAGGGCGAGCGCAATGCCGACATAAAGCTTATTGAAGCCGAATGCGCCTTCCATGGCGTCGGCGATCGAATTCGCCTGTACGGCGTTGAACGCCAGGCCGAAAACGACGATCAGGCAGATCGAGAAGATGATTGCCGCCCAGGGTGCGTTCAAGCCCTTGGCGATGTAGAAGGCGGGCCCCCCGCGATACTGGCCGTGCTCGTCACGAATTTTGTAGAGTTGCGCCAGCGAGCTTTCGGAATAGGCGGTGGCCATGCCGACCAGCGCCACCATCCACATCCAGAAAATGGCACCCGGGCCACCGAGATAGAGCGCTACGGCGACGCCGGCGATATTGCCCGTTCCGACGCGCGAGGCAAGGCTGGTGCAGAGCGCCTGGAAGGGGGTGATCCCGCTTTTGTCCTCCGTAGGTGCCGCAAGGACCGAGCGGAAAAACTCCGGAAAATGCAGGATCTGGATGAATTTCAGCCGCAGGGTGAAGAAGATGCCGACGGCCAGAAGGCCGTAGATCAGAATATAGCCCCAGAAGATCGTGTTGAGAAAATCAATAATGGTATCCATGGGCGTCCCTCGGTTTCCCGGCTCTTCAATGAGCAAAGGCATCATTCCAGGCAAAGGCGGCATGAGCACATGCCGGAACGGTTCAGCGTAACTAGACGGAGTTCCCGGTTAGTGAGAACCCCAAAAACATGTACTGTCCACGTTTTTTCCGCAATTTCACCCCGGTAGGAACGGTCGGTTTGCGGGAAATCGCGGGAACCTGTCGCCGATTATAGCCATTAACGCCGGAAAACGAGGGAGATTTTCATGGGACCCGAGACATTCATGTTCGCGGCCGGCGGCAGCGTGCCCAACAATCCGCGCCTGCCGGTTCTTCTCTATCGGGGTCATGCGAAGGGGGAAGGCGACGCTGCCGGCCATATCGAGGTGCTCTTCACCTGCAATGGCTGGACCGGCACCTGGCGCAACGGTGTCTTTCCCTATCACCATTACCACACCGAAGGCCATGAGGTCCTCGGCGTCGCGTCAGGCCGGGCGCGGCTCCTGATCGGCGGCCCGCAGGGAAGGGAAATGGCGGTCGAGGCAGGCGATGTGCTGGTGCTTCCCGCCGGTACGGGGCACTGCCGGCTCGATGCGGGCGTCGATTTCCTGGTGATCGGAGCTTATCCGCCGGGCCAGCATGCCGATATACGCCGCGATCCGCCTTCGAAGCAGGATCTTGAGCGGATCGAACGGCTCCCGTTGCCGCAGTCCGATCCGGTTGAAGGCAGGGACGGTCCGCTCGTCGCCATCTGGCGGCGTGCGGCCGGCGCGGGAGATCAGTCCCGATCAGGCGCTCCGAGTGGAAAAAGCGGCCGATAGGGACGGGCCTCGTCCACCGCCCGCGCAAAGGACGGCCGCGCCAGAAGCCGCCGGCGATAGGCGTGGACATGCACGAATTCCTCGCCGATCGGATGGCTCCAGTCGGCATAGAACAGCGCAGGCGCGGCGGCGCAGTCGGCGAGGCTGAAGGCGTCGCCGGAAGCCCATTCCCGCCCTGCCATCCTGCCGTCGAGCCAGCGATAGGCCGCATCGAGCATGGTCCGCGCTTCCTCGACGCCATAGGCATCGCGCGCCTCTGCCGGGCGGATGGCGTCGAAGACGATCTTCTGCTGCGGGGTCATGATGTAATTGTCGAAGAAGCGGTCCATCGTCCGCACGTCGAGCGCGGTGTCCGCGTCTTCGGGGATGAGCCGCACTGGCCCGGGATGATGGAGTCCGAGATATTCGATGATGATGCTTGCCTCCATCACCGTGCGGTCGCCATCCACGAGCACGGGAAAGCGCTTGATCGGCCATAGCGCCTGCCACTCAGCCACCGTGCCTTCGTCCTCTGGGCCGAGAAAGCGATACTGGAAAGGCGTGCCGTTCTCGTAAAGCGCGATGAGTGCCTTCTGGCTGTAGGAAGAGAAGGGATGGGCGTAGAACTGCAGGGTCATGCCGGCCTCCTCAAATCGCCCGGTCGCGCCGGTAATGCAGGATGATCGCGCCCGTATCGAGCGGCTTCGCCTCGATCAGCGTAAGCTTTATCTCGGGCCGCCCATCCGCGAACAGCCGCTTTCCGTCACCGAAAAGCACTGGCGTCACCATCAGCCGGTATTCGTCGACAAGGTCGAGCGCGACGAGGCTGTTGGCGACACCGGCGCCGCCGAAACTGTAGATATCCCCCTTCGCTTCCGTTTTCGCCCGGGCGATCGCGCCCGCCATGTCATCCTTCACCAGCATGGCGTTCCAGCCGGGATCACCCGTCAATGTCGTGGAAAAGACCGTCTTCGGCAGGCGGTTCATGATGCCGGCATAGGGAATGCCGGCCGCGGGGCTTTCGGGATCGGTGTCGGCCGCGCTCCAGAAACCCTTGTTGAAGAGAAAATTGGTACGGCCATAGATGAGATGGCCGGCGCGTTCGAGCGCATAGCCCGACCAGTGACGGCTCAGATCGTCCGACCAGGCCGGCGGCGCGAATTCGCCATTCGGTTTTTCGATATAGCCGTCGAGACTCATGAACATCGATAGAACCAGCTTCGCCATCTCTTCCTCCTCTGGCTGCAACTGCTTTCATTTTGCAAGTGGTTGCTTTGTAGCGCAACTGATCCTATTTTGCAAGCAGTCTTGTTGGAGAATTGTTCGATGGAGAATGCGCACCGCTCCGGCTGCCCGATCAACCTGACCCTGGAAGTGCTGGGCGACCGCTGGAGCCTGATCATCATTCGCGACATCATGTTCGGCAATCGCCGCCATTATCGCGAGTTGCTGAACCAGTCGGAGGAGGGGATCGCGTCCAATATTCTCGCCGACCGCCTGAAGCGGTTGGTCGAGAAAGGATTGCTCACCAGGCAGGATGATCCGAGCCACCGGCAGAAGGCGATCTACAGCCTGACCGAGCCGGCCATCCAGCTCGTGCCATTGCTGGCGCAGATGGCGGCGTGGGGACGCCGGCATACGCCCGTCTCGGAGGAATTGTCGATCCGCGCGCAGCTTCTGGAAGAAGGCGGCCCGCCGATGTGGGAGGACTTCATGGCCGAGCTGCGGACGCTTCATCTGGGCGTGCCCGCCGCGGGCCCGTCGGTCCTGGCCACATTGCAGGCCGCTTATGAAGAGACGGTCACGCGGAAAAGGGCTGGCTGAACCCAGGCCATCCCGCGGTTTACGGAGCGGTTGCGTCCTCTGCGAGACGGGAGGAAGGGCCGGCGCCGAGAAGAGCGTCGATCTCGCCGGCGGGCAGCGGGCGGGAGAGGAAGAACCCCTGCAGATTGTCGCAGCCTATCTGCTCCAGGCATTTTCCCTGTTCGTCTGTCTCCACGCCTTCGGCCGTGGTTTTCAGCGCCGTGGCCCGCGCCAGTTCAACGATCGCCTGGACAATGGCCTCGTCGCCATTCGTCGAACCAAACCCCTTTATGAAGCTGCGGTCGATCTTTATGCGGTCCACATCCAGCCGCTGGAGACGGCTCAGCGAAGAGAAGCCCGTCCCGAAATCATCGAGCGCGATGCGCACGCCCAGTTCGCGCAATGCCTTCACATTCTCTTCGCATTGGCCCAGGCTGTCGGTCAGCGCGCTTTCGGTCATCTCCAGTTCCAGCCTGTGCGGGTCCATCCCGAGTGAGGAAAGGAGCTTTGCCACCCGTTTGGCATAGCTCGGGTTCCGCAATTCGATGGCCGAAACATTGACCGCGATCGTGCCGAGCGGCCAGGCCTTCGCGGCGGCACAGGCCTCGCGCAAGACCTTCTCGCCGAGGGTTTCGATAAGCCCCGCTTCCTCGGCGATGGAGATGAACACATCAGGCGAAATCCACCCCTTCGTGGGATGTTGCCAGCGCAGCAGGGCCTCTACGCCGGTTATCTTCCTGCTGGTGGCCGAGTAGATGGGCTGATAATAGACTTGGATCTGGTCGCCGGCCTGCAGGGCCGCCCGCAAGTCCTGCTCGATATTGCGACGGGCCTGCAGCAGCGTGTCCATGTCCTTGCCGAACACCGCATAGCGGCTGCGGCCGGTACTTTTGGCATGGTAAAGCGCGACATCGGCTTTCCTGGTCAGTTCCGTCCGTTCCAGCCCGTCGGCTGGAGCAAAGGCCACGCCTATGCTGACACCCACGAAGACCTGGCTGCCGTAAAGATCGAAAGGATGCCTGACGGTGTCGATGATGCGCTGGCAGAAATGATGGATATCCTTCACCCGCTTCAAGTCGGGAACGATGATGGTGAACTCGTCGCCGCCGATGCGCGAAATCGTATTGGTATCGCCCGCCAGCTTCTTCAGCCGTTCGGCGAATTCGCGGATCAGCTCGTCACCGGCCGGATGGCCGAGCGTGTCATTGACCTGCTTGAACCGGTCGAGATCGAGATAAAGGATCGCCAGCTTGCCTTTGCTGCGTTTCAGCCGTTCCAGGGCCTGATCGAGCCTGGCGTTGAAGAGGGTCCGGTTCGGCAGTCCGGTCAAGGGATCATGCAGGGCCAGGTGATGGAGCCTTGCCTCGCTCATCTGCAGCTTTATGGACCGCTTGTGAAGGATGGCGACGAGCGCGGCGATGGTGGTCAATATCGCGGCGAGCAGGGCGATCAGGGTCGGCATGATGGAATCGAGGACCGACGAGCCGGGGCGGTAGGGTTCCCAGATGAAATAGCCGATGGTCTTGCCCGAAACGGATTTGAGCGCATAGCTCGCTTCGTCGGATGAATTGTCGTTGTGCCAGGAGAATCGCAGTCCCTTGAAGAGGTAATCCTTCTGCAGTTCCTGCGTAAAGCTGCCGTCAAGGAACCGCACTGCGACGTGCAGATATTCCGATCCCGGTGTTTGCCTGATTTTGCCGGTGTCGGAAACGATGGGCTTCACGCTGATCACGGCCGGATGGCCCGCGATTACCGAGAGATCGGATTCACCGGGCGTGAGGATCTTGTCGTTGATGCCTGTCGTATCGGAAGCGCGCAACTTTGCCCGCAGGGCTTTCACCAGCGGTTCCGCGCTGGATGCAATTTTGTCATAGGCCGACGGCTTCGCGACTTCACCACCCAGAAAGGCATAGACGGGCCGATCGAACGGATCGAGAATATAGGCGCCGTCATGGCCGAAATAGGTGTGCATCCATGTCCCGAGATTGGTGTCGATCCACTCCTGATCGGCGGTACCGGACTTGACGGCCTTCACGGCATCGTCCCAGACGGTCACACTCTCCTGATCGTGGGCGAGCGAAGCTCTCAGCTGCGAGACCACCAGCGCGACAAGACGCTCCTGCCGCTCTATGGCCACCTGATCGGTTTCATGGCTGGACCAGATGATGAGTGTGCAAAAGGCGATTGCCACTGCGACCGCTGCCAGAATGATCGGCAAGCCCGTCTTCAGGAAGAAATGCCGGTGGCCGGACTCATTCGACAGGCGTTGCATTTGCGTTTCAGTCATTCCCCATTTTGGGTAACAATGCGCATAAAAGGTTAAGCTAATATGATGTCGGAGGGGAAACCCGGCGGATTACGCGCTCCCTCAGCACTCCAAGGCGTTCCAAGAGGCGAAAGCATGGATTGTTGAAGATAGCACGGGCTTATGCTGCGCCTTTTCAGTGGGGCGCAGATCGCCGAATTGCGGTATTCCGCGTCTTGTTTAGAGTATTTCGATGGAAACGATGTATCCATTCTGTCTGCAGAATGGCCCTTCCACCGTGGGGTAGCGATCTTTCTGGGGAGGCCGTCCGGAGAGCCTGAAAGATTCAGGCCCTCCATTGTGACCGGAATTATCTCCCGAAGATCAGACGTAGCGGTTGACGATGTTTTCCAGATATTCCTGCCGGCCGGAGCGGGGCTTCGGCTCGATGCCTTCCTTTTCCACGCGGGCGGCGATCTGGTCCAGCGAGCGTTCGCCGGCGAGCATCGCCTTGGCCTCGGCGCTGTTCCAGCCGGCATAGCGTTCTGATACGAAGTCGGCCAGCGCCTTGTCCTCGAGCATCTTGGCGGCCGCCTTCAGGCCGCGCGCGCAGGTGTCCATCCCGCCGATATGGGCGATGATCAGGTCCTCGGGGTCGAGCGACTGGCGCCGCAGCTTGGCGTCGAAATTGGTGCCCCCCGTGGTGAAGCCTCCGGCCTTCAGGATTTCGTAATAGGCGAGCGCCACTTCCGCCGCATTGTTGGGGAACTGGTCCGTATCCCAGCCCGACTGGTAGTCGTTGCGGTTCATGTCGATCGAGCCGAAGATGCCGAGCGCCGCCGCGGTGGCAAGCTCGTGCTCGAAAGAGTGCCCGGCCAGGATGGCATGGCCCTGCTCGAGATTGAGCTTCACTTCGCTTTCCAGCCCGAAACGCTTGAGGAAACCATAGACCGTCGCCGCATCGTAATCATACTGATGCTTGGTCGGCTCCTGCGGCTTGGGCTCGATCAGGATCGTGCCCTTGAAGCCGATCTTGTGCTTGTAATCGACGACGAGGCTGAGGAAGCGCCCCATCTGGTCGAGCTCGCGCTTCATGTCGGTGTTGAGCAGGGTCTCATAGCCCTCGCGGCCGCCCCAAAGCACATAGTTCTCGCCGCCGAGCTTCTGCGTGACGTCAATGCAGGCCTTCACGGTCGCCGCCGCATAGGCGAAAACGTCGGGATCCGGATTGGTTGCCGCTCCCGCCATGTAGCGGCGGTTGGAGAAGAGGTTCGCCGTGCCCCACAGGAGTTTCGTGCCCGTCTGCTCCATCTTGCCGGCGAAATAATCGGCTATTTCGTTGAGCCGCCTGGCGCTTTCGGCAAATGTCGCCCCCTCCGGCCGGACATCGGCATCATGGAAGCAGAAATAGGGCGCTCCGAGCAGCGAGAACATCTCGAACGCCACATCGGCCTTGAGCTTCGCCGCCTCCATCGTGTCGGCGAACCACGGGCGCTCGAAGGTCTGGCCGCCGAACGGGTCGCCGCCCGGCCAGACGAAGGAATGCCAGTAGGCGACGGCAAAGCGCAGGTGGTCCTCCAGCCGTTTGCCCAGCACGATCTCGTCGGGGTTGTAGAAGCGATAGGCCAGGGGATTTGTGCTCTCCGGCCCCTCATATCTGATCTTGCCGATGTCGCCGAAAAAACCGGTGCTCATGCTGATGCTCCTCCTATGCTGTTGGATTTGATGGCCCGCCGCCCGTTGATCCCGATGCTTGTCCCTATGCCGCGCTGGTCTGCGAGAGCCCGCGCGTCTCCCCGCCCGAAAATACATCCGCGTCGAGCCGCAGAAGCGATGTCATCGCGCAGCCCTGCAGGATCAGCGGGTGTTCCTCGGGATAGCAGCGTATGTTGAGTTCCTGCGCGCCGTCCCAGCCGGCGGTGCCCGAAATGGCGTTGCGGATTTCCGGCTCGATCAGGTCGAAGACCTTGGCGCCGGGCCCGACGAAGGCGATCGGCACGGGATCGATGAGTGAGAACAGGTTGTTGAGGCCGAAGCCGATGGCGCGCCCGGCGGTGTGGAACGCCTCGCGCTCGACACCCGCCGTCTCCCGGGCGCGCTCGGCAAGCTCGGCAAAGACGGTGGCGTCGATGCTGAAGGCCGGCGGCGCCGTATCCGGCATGCCCATGGCGTTGCGCCATATGGCGTAATCCCCGGCATAGGCCTCGATGCAGCCGCGCCGGCCGCAGCGGCAGAGCGCCCCATAGGGAATATGCGCCATGTGGCCGAACTCCGCCGCCGACGAATGGGAGCCGGAGAAGGGCTGGCCTTTCAGGTAAAGCCCCATGCCGATGCCATAGGACAAGAGGATCGCGGCGAAATCCCCGCCATAGTGCTCAGGATCGGTCCAGCGCAGCGCCTCGGCGAGCATTGTGCAGTCATTGGCGAGCGATACCGGCACGTCGAAGGCCTGCGCCAGCGCCGGGCCGAAGGCGATGTTCCGCTCGCGGATGATCGGCGCCCACAGCATCTTTTCCCCGGCCGCGTCGGTGACGCCCTGGACCGACATGGAAATATGCATCAGCTTGCCGCCGCTGCCGGCGCTGGACTTGAGCTGCCGGCGCAGCATGGCGCCGATCTCCGTCGCCAGCCCGCTGCCGGTCGCCGGCCAGGTGGGAAGTTCGGCGGTCTGCCTGTCGATAGTGCCGCCCGCATAATCGACAAGCGCCACCGTGATGCTGTTGAGCGAGAGATTGACGACGCCGACCTTGGCGATATCCGGGTTGGGCATGAGGGTGACCTGCGGCCGCCCACGGCGTGTGACGCCATTCTCGGCATCACGGCTCTCAAGCAGCACCCCCTCGGAGATGAGCGCCGTCGCGATCGCCGAAACGGTGGAGGCGCTCAAACCGGTCATCGTCGTCAGGTCGGTGCGGGAAAGCGCGCCCTTGCGTCTGATCGCGGTGAGAACCAGCTTGCGGTTCTGCCGGCGCACATCGTCCGAGCGTGCGATCGCTCCAGCCAAGGCGTTCTCCTCCCTCATTTTCCGTTGCGGCGCAAAATTTCTCTTGCACTGCAACAACTTAGGCTCTCCACTTTCGATGTTGACATGGAAAGGAATTTTAGTCACTATTTTTTTCGAGCCTCGAAATAAAAGGCCGACCTGCCAATGGAGGGGCAGGTGATGATCGTCTCTGATCATGTTTTAGAGTGCCGCGTGCACTGGGGAGGAATGTCATGAAGAAGTATGCAGCAGCTCTCGCGGGCGCGGTCTTTGCCGTGTCTTTCGCGGGACCCGTTTTCGCCAAGAACAAGGTCATCGGTGTCTCCTGGTCCAATTTCCAGGAGGAGCGCTGGAAGACCGACGAGGCGGCGATCAAGGCCGCGCTCGAGGCCAATGGCGATAAATACATCTCGGCCGATGCGCAGTCCTCGGCGGCAAAGCAGCTGACCGATGTGGAAAGCCTCATCGCGCAGGGCGCCAACGCGCTGATCATCCTGGCGCAGGATTCCGACGCGATCGGCCCAGCCGTCGAAAAGGCCGTCGCCGAGGGCATTCCCGTCGTCGGCTATGACCGGCTTATCGAGAACCCGGATGCCTTCTACATCACCTTCGACAACAAGGAAGTCGGCCGCATGCAGGCGCGCGGCGTCTTCGAGGTCCAGCCAGAGGGCAATTACGCCTTCATCAAGGGCAATGCGGCCGATCCCAATGCCGATTTCCTGTTTGCCGGGCAGATGGAAGTCCTGAAGGAGGCGATCGATGCCGGCAAGATCAAGAATGTCGGCGAGGCCTATACCGACGGCTGGCTGCCCGCCAACGCGCAGAAGAACATGGAGCAGATCCTGACCGCCAACAACAATGAGGTGGATGCGGTCGTGGCTTCCAACGACGGCACGGCCGGCGGCGCGATCGCGGCGCTCTCCGCGCAGGGTCTCGCCGGTTCGGTGCCCGTCTCGGGTCAGGATGCGGATTTTGCCGCGCTCAACCGCATCGCGCTCGGCACGCAGACCGTCTCCGTCTGGAAGGACAGCCGGGAGCTCGGAAAGAATGCCGCGAACATTGCTTCGCAACTGGCCGACGGCACGAAGATGGAGGAGATCGAGGGCGTGCAGAAATTCAGCGGCGGCCCCAAGGGCGTCGAGATGAATTCCATCTTCCTCAAGCCCGTGCCGATCACCAAGGACAATCTCAATGTCGTCATCGATGCCGGCTGGGTGACGAAGGATGTCGTCTGCCAGGGCGTCGCCTCCGGCAGCGTGGCTGCCTGTAACTGAGACGCGAGCGCCGCGGCGGTGACGCTGCGGCGCTTTCCCGGAATTGTCCGCAGCCCGTGGGAGGGGCAGCATGAGCGATATTGCGAGCACTGGGTCCAACTCGACCGACGGGGCTCGAGCGGCTGAACTTGGCATCATTGCGCGGTTCTTCAAGGCGACGGAGCTTGACACCCGTCTCCTTGGCATGATCTTCGCCATGCTGGTCATCTGGATCATCTTCGATGTGTTTTCCGGCGGGCTGTTCCTGACGCCGCGCAATCTCTGGAACCTGTCGGTGCAGACGGCATCGATCGCCGTCATGGCGACCGGCATGGTTCTGGTTATCGTCACCCGCAATATCGATCTCTCCGTCGGATCCATCCTCGGCTTCGTCGGCATGATCATGGGTGTGACGCAGACGGAATTGTTGCCGCAGGTGCTGGGCTTCGGCAATCCCGCCACCTGGATCGTCACCCTCGCGATCGGCATTGCTGTCGGCGCCGCGATCGGCGGCCTGCAGGGCTTCATCATCGCCTTTCTCGGCGTCCCCTCCTTCATCGTCACACTCGGCGGTCTGCTCGTCTGGCGTGGTGCCGCTTGGTGGGTCACGTCGGGGCGCACCGTCGCGCCGATGGACGCCACCTTTCGCCTGATGGGCGGCGGCCCCTCGGGCTCGATCGGCGCGACATGGAGCTGGGTCGTCGCCATCGTCGCCTGTCTTGGCATCGTCGGCTACATCGTCAATGCGCGGCGGCAGCGCAAGCGCTTCAATTTTCCGCGTCGCCCGATATGGGCTGAAGTTCTGCTGGCGGCCGTCGGCAGCGCGCTGGTTCTTGGCGCCGTCGCCATCGCCAATGCCTATCCCTGGCCTGCCGCCATCGTCAGGCGGTATGCGGAGGAGCACAATATCCAGGTTCCCGAAGGCGGCCTCTTCATCGCGCATGGCATCGCCATCCCCGTGCTCATCGCGGTCGCGGTCGGTATCGTGATGACATTCCTGACCACGCGCACGCGGTTCGGCCGCTATGTCTTCGCGCTCGGCGGCAATCCGGAAGCGGCCGAGCTGGCCGGCATCAACACCAAATGGGTGATCACGAAGATCTTCATGCTGATGGGCGTCCTCTGCGCCGTTTCGGCCGCCATTTCCACCGCCCGCCTCAATGCGGCCACCAATGCGCAGGGCACGCTCGACGAGCTCCTGACCATTGCTGCGGCCGTCATCGGCGGCACGTCGCTTGCCGGCGGTGTCGGCACGATCGCCGGCGCCATGCTCGGCGCGCTGATGATGCAGTCCTTGTCGTCGGGCATGGTGCTTCTCGGCCTCGACACGCCGCTGCAGAACATCGTGGTCGGTATCGTGCTGGTCATCGCCGTATGGCTTGATACCATCTATCGTCGCCGCGTATCTTGAATGCCTGGGAGGAGACTATGAGCACCGTGCCGCTCGTGGAGATGAACAACATCTCGATCGCCTTCGGCGGCATCCGCGCCGTCGACGACGCCTCCGCCGATCTTCGTGCGGGAGAGGTGGTCGCCCTTCTCGGCCACAATGGCGCGGGTAAGTCGACGCTGATCAAGATTCTGTCCGGTGCCTACAGGCGCGACAGCGGCATGATCCGGATAAACGGCGACGAGGCCGTCATCAACAATCCGCGCGATGCCAAGGCCTATGGTATCGAGACGATCTACCAGACACTGGCGCTCGCCGATAATGTCGATACCGCCGCCAATCTCTATCTCGGCCGCGAGATCATGACGCCCTGGGGTACGCTCGACGATGTGGCGATGGAGGCCAAGGCGCGCGAGGTGATGGGCCGCCTCAATCCGCGCTTCCAGCGCTTCAAGGACCCGGTGAAGGCGCTTTCCGGCGGCCAGCGCCAGTCGGTGGCGATCGCCCGCGCCATCCTGTTCAACGCCCGCATCCTGATCATGGACGAGCCGACGGCCGCGCTCGGGCCGCAGGAGACGGCGCAGGTCGGTGAATTGATCCAGCAGCTGAAGAGCGAAGGCATCGGCATCTTCCTCATCAGCCACGACATCCATGACGTCTTTCATCTCGCCGACCGCGTGGTCGTCATGAAGAACGGCCGCGTCGTCGGCACCGCACGGGTCGAGGACGTGACGGAGGACGAGGTGCTGGGGATGATCATCCTTGGCAAATGCCCGCCGGGCGCCGTTCCCGGGCCCGGCGCGATGAATGTCTGATCCCGCTCACGCCAGCCAGATTGCAGATCGATAAGGAGAAGATCATGAAGACAATCAAAGGACCGGCTATTTTCCTGGCGCAGTTCGCAGGAGATGCCGCACCTTTCAATTCATTCGATTCCATCTGCAAATGGGCGGCGTCGCTGGGCTATAAGGGCGTGCAGATCCCCTCATGGGATGCCCGCCTTTTCGACCTGAAGAAAGCATCCGACTCCAAGGATTATTGCGATGAGATCAAGGGCATCGCGGCCGAACACGGCCTCGAGATCACGGAGCTTTCCACGCATCTGCAGGGCCAGCTCGTCGCCGTCCATCCCGCCTATGACATCGCTTTCGACGGTTTCGCCGCGCCTGAAGTTCGTGGCAACCCGCAGGCCCGCACCGAATGGGCGATCGACCAGGTCAAACGCGCCATCCGCGCGTCGAAACATCTGGGCTTGACGGCGCACGCCACCTTCTCCGGCGCGCTCGCCTGGCCCTATGTCTATCCCTGGCCGCAGCGCCCGGCGGGGCTTGTCGAGACGGCCTTCGACGAACTGGCGCGGCGCTGGCGCCCGATCCTCGACTATGCGGACGAGAACGGTGTCGATATCTGCTACGAGATCCATCCCGGCGAGGACCTGCATGACGGCATCTCCTATGAGATGTTCCTCGATCGCGTGAAGAACCATGCCCGGGCGAACCTGCTCTATGATCCCTCGCATTTCGTGCTGCAGCAGCTCGATTATCTCGACTATATCGACATCTATCACGAGCGGATCAAAGCCTTCCATGTGAAGGACGCCGAGTTCAACCCGACGGGCCGCCAAGGCGTCTATGGCGGCTTCCAGAGCTGGGTGAACCGCGCGGGGCGTTTCCGTTCGCTGGGCGACGGCCAGGTCGATTTCGGCGCGATCTTCTCCAAGCTCACCGCCTATGACTATGGCAGCTGGGCCGTGCTCGAATGGGAGTGCGCATTGAAGCATCCGGAAGACGGCGCGCGCGAGGGCGCGGAATTCATCAACGCCCATATCATCCGCGTCACCGAGCACGCATTCGATGATTTCGCCGGCGCCGGCACCGATGATGCCGCCAACCGCAAGATGCTCGGGCTGAAGTAAAGGGGTGGGACATGACGATTGAAGCAAGCAGGCAGGAACAGGGCGCGGAACGCATCCGCCTCGGCATGGTCGGCGGCGGCCAGGGCGCCTTCATCGGCGCGGTGCACCGCATCGCCTCGCGCATCGATGATCAGTATGAGCTGGTCGCGGGCGCGCTTTCCTCCGACCCGCAGCGGGCGAGGGCGTCAGCGCTCGAGCTCGGCATCGCGCCCGACCGCGCCTATGGCTCCTTCGAGGAGATGGCGAAGGCCGAGGCCGCGCGGCCCGACGGTATAGAGGCGGTCGCCATCGTCACGCCCAACCATATGCATGCGCCGGCGGCGAAGGCATTCCTCGAGGCGGGCATCCACGTCATCTGCGACAAGCCGCTGACGCTCAATGTCGAGGAGGCGAAGGAGCTTGTCGATCTCGTCGATAAAACGGGCAAGGTCTTTGCCGTCACCCATAACTATACCGGCTATCCCATGATCCGCCAGGCCCGCGCCATGGTGGAAAAAGGGGAACTCGGCGAAATCCGGCTGGTCCAGGCCGAATATCCGCAGGACTGGCTGACCGAGCGGGCGGAAAGCACCGGCAGCAAGCAGGCCGAGTGGCGCACCGATCCCAAGCGCTCCGGCGCCGGCGGCTGCATCGGTGATATAGGCACCCACGCTTATAACCTCGCCTGCTTCGTCACCGGGCTTGAGCTCGACGAGCTCCTGGCGCAGCTCACCACCTTCGTCGAGGGCAGGCAGCTGGACGACGATGTGCAGATACTCATGCGCTTCAAGGGCGGCGCCAGGGGCATGCTCTGGGCAAGCCAGGTCGCGGTCGGGAACGAAAACGGGCTGAAGCTGCGCGTCTATGGCACCAGGGGCGGGCTCGAATGGACGCAGGCCGATCCGAACTATCTCTGGTTCACCCGCTTCGGCGAGCCAAAGCAACTGCTTACGCGCGGGGGCGCGGGTGCCTGGCCGCAAGCCGCGCGGGTCACCCGCGTTCCGGCCGGGCACCCGGAAGGCTATCTCGAAGGCTTCGCCAATATCTATGCCGAGGCCGCCCGCGCCATCCAGGCCGCCCGCAAGGGCGAGAAGCCGGATGATGACGTCATCTTCCCGACCGTCAGGGACGGGCTCGCCGGCATGCAGTTTATCGAAGCCGCCGTCGCCTCTTCGAGGGCCAGCAATCAATGGATCAAGGTCGGATGAGCGAAAACCCTTCCCCTGCGCCGGCGGAGGCCGCCGGCAGCATCCTGCTCGAAGCGACAGGCATTTCGAAGTCCTTCGGGCCTGTCGAGGTGCTGCGAGATATCGGCCTTGAGCTGAAGCGGGGGGAGGTGCACGCCATCATCGGCGAGAACGGGGCCGGCAAATCCACCCTGATGAAGATCCTTTCCGGCCATCTCGCGCCTTCGAAAGGCACTTTGCGGGTGAACGGCGAGAAGATCACCTTCACCGGCCCGGTCGATGCCGAAAAGCACGGCATAGTCCTCGTCCATCAGGAGATCCTGTTGGCACCCGATCTGACGGTGGCGCAGAACATCTATCTCGGGCGTGAGCTGCGCAAGGGGCTGGTGCTCGACGAGCGGACCATGGCTGAGGGCGCGCACCGCGCCGTTCTCGATCTAGGCGCCGATATCGATCCGGCAACGGTGGTCAACCGTCTGTCGATCGCCCAGCGCCAGCTCGTCCAGATCGCCCGCGCCTTGCTCGTTCCGCACAGAATAGTCATTTTCGACGAGCCGACCGCTTCGCTCACCCCGGTCGAGACCGAGGCTTTGCTCAAGGTCATCGCGGCGATCAAGGGGAAGGATGCGGCGATCCTCTATATTTCCCACCGGCTGCCCGAAGTGAAGACCATTGCCGACCGCATCACGGTCCTGCGCGATGGACAACTGGTCGGCACCTATGAGGCGGCCGATCTCCAGCCGGTGGACATGGCCCGCCTGATGGTCGGACGCGATGTGTCGAAGCTCTATCCTGACCGTGCCGAAGCGAAGACCGGCGAAACCGTTCTCGAGGTCGAGAACATGAGCGTGCCGGGCTTTGTCAGGAATGCGGGCTTTTCGCTGAAGCGCGGCGAGATCCTGGGCTTCGCCGGGCTGGTTGGCGCGGGACGGACCGAATTGCTGGAAGGGATACTGGGGCTCAAGCCGGCGCACGGCACTGTTCGCCTTCATGGCCGTCCGGTGCATTTCGGCAACGTCAAGGAGAGCATGCAGGCGGGCATCGTCTACCTCTCCGAGGATCGCAAGGGCAAGGGCCTGCTGCTTGGGCAAAATCTGAAGGTCAATCTCACCCTCGCGGGCCTCGACCGCTTCGTGCGCGGCTTGGTTGTCGACCGCAAGCGCGAGGATGAGGCGCTCGACCGGGCGGTTCGGGATTTCGATATCCGCACGCGCAACCGGGATCTCACCGCCGGCCAGCTCTCGGGCGGCAACCAGCAGAAGCTGCTGCTCGCCAAGATGATGCTGCTCGGTCCGGAGATCGTCGTCATCGACGAGCCGACGCGCGGCATCGACATCGGCACCAAGGAGCAGATCTATAAATTCATCAATGGTCTTGCAGCCGAGGGAAAGGCCGTTATCGTCATCTCGTCGGAAATGCCGGAGCTGATCGGCATTTGCGACCGCATCATCGTCATGCGCAATGGGGAGATCGCCGGGGAGGTTTCGGGCGAGCATATGACGGAAGCGGAAATCGTCGTGCTTGCAACCGGCGCAACAATGAGGGAGGCCGCCCTGGTGGCGGAAAGTGCATGAGCAACACGACGGCAGCGCAAAGTCCCAGACGATCCCTGGGTGATATCGATCTGCGGGCCGTTGCGCCCTTCGTGGCGCTGGCGGTGCTGTTCGTGTTCGGCGCCTTGGTCAATCCGAATTTCGTCGGGGTCGACAATCTGCTCAATGTCGTCACCCGCAGCGCCTTCATCGCCATCATCGCGGTGGGCGCGACTTTCGTCATTTCCGCGGGCGGGCTAGACCTTTCCGTGGGCTCCATGTCGGCCTTCGTCGCCGGCACGATGATCCTCTTCCTCAACACCGGCGTGATCGCGAGCGATGTGGGGATGATCGCCGCCGCCATGCTTTTGGCGCTTGCAATCGGTGCCCTCTGCGGGCTCGCCAACGGGCTGATAACCACATTGGGCCGGATCGAGCCCTTCATCGTGACGCTCGGCACGATGGGCATCTTCCGCGCGCTGACGATCTATCTGGCGGAGGGCGGTTCCATCGCCATCAAGTCGCAGGAGCTGCGCGCGGCCTACCGGCCGGTCTATTTCAGCGATGTATTCGGCGTGCCGGTTCCCGTCATCGTCATCCTGGTGGTGGCGCTGCTCGGCGCCTTCGTCTTCTACAGGACCCGCTTCGGCCGTCATGTCACGGCGGTGGGCTCCAACGAGGAGGTGGCGCGCTATTCCGGCATCTCCGTCAACCGGGTGCGCACGTTGACCTATGTCATCCAGGGCCTTTGCGTCGCTGTTGCGGTGCTGGTCTATGTGCCCCGTCTGGGGGCAGCCACGCCGACGACCGGTCTTTTGTGGGAGCTGCAGGCGATCACGGCGGTGGTCATCGGCGGCACCGCCCTGCGCGGCGGGGTCGGGCGCATATGGGGCACCATCTGCGGCGCGCTGATACTGGAGATGGTCGGCAACATCATGGTGCTTTCCGATCTCGTCAGCGAATATCTCATCGGGGCCGTTCAGGGGGCGATCATCATCATCGCCATGCTGATCCAGCGCTCGCTCGGGCGACGGTGAGTACGAGTGCGGCCGCCGGATCGGTTTCCGGCGGACGTCGTGGAGGAGAGGCGGCGAAGGGGCCGGCCGCCATTCGTCAGAGAGGCCCTTATCAAAAAGCCGCATGACCGCATCCGAAACGCCTCTCAGCTTTCGGGTCATGCTCTAGGGAGAGACAGATGAAACGCATTTTGATGGGTTTGGCGGCCTTCGCGCTTGCGTCGGTGGCCACGGGGGTGCAGGCGCAGGACAAGGAAGTCAATATCGCCGTTTCCATTCCGGCCGCCGACCATGGCTGGACCGGCGGCGTGGTCTATCATGCCGAACGGGCGAAAAAGGCGCTGGAAGCCCGCTATCCCGGGCTGAAGATCACGGTGAAGACCTCGCCCGACGGTGCATCCCAGGCCAATGCGCTGGAGGATCTGAGCGCGCAGGGCATGGATGCGCTCGTCACCCTGCCGCATAATTCCGACGAGCTGACCGACCCCATCCGGCAGGTGAAGGAAAAGGGCATCTTCGTCACCGTCGTCGACCGGGCATTGTCCGATCAGACGATCCAGGATCTCTATGTCGCCGGCAACAATCCGGAGCTCGGCCGCGTCGCCGGCGAGTACATCAAGAAGGAGCTCGGCGGCAAGGGCGATATTGTCGTCATCCGCGGTCTGCCCATCGTCATCGACGAGGAGCGTCAGAAGGGCTTCGACGAGGCGATCAAGGGCACCGAGATCAATGTGCTCGACCGGCAGTTCGGCAATTGGTCGCGCGACGATGCCTTCAAGGTGATGCAGGACTATCTCGCCAAGTATAAGAAAATCGATGCCGTCTGGTGCCAGGATGACGACATGGCCGTCGGCGTTCTCGAGGCCATCCGGCAGGCCGACCGCAAGGATATCAAGTTCGTGGTCGGCGGCGCCGGCATGAAGGAGATGATCAAGCGTGTTGCCGATGGCGACAGCATGATCCCGGTCGACGTGCTCTACCCGCCGGCGATGATCGCCACCGCCATGGAGCTGACGGCGGCCAATTTCTACGATCAGGTGCCGATCCGCGGCAACTATATCCTGGATGCCACGCTGATCACCAAGGAGAACGCCAACGAATTCTATTTCCCGGATTCGCCGTTCTGATCTGATTGCCGGCTATGACAGAAACGCGGGATTTCCGGCCAAGGAAGTCCCGCGTTTTTCGTCTCCCAAGCTCGTTACTGGCAAAACGCGGCCATTTGTCGTATCCTTGTCCCACGTGCAGGTTTCGGTCCCATGGCTCCGGGCTGACGCATGGGTGCCATTGGTGGCCTTCCGTTCTGTATTCTGCAGCCGTGCCTTCCCAGGATGCACCAGGCTGTAGGTGTCAGTCTTCGCATCGTTTCTTCCGGAAACAGGTCCTCCTTTCCGGCCGATGCGACAGCAAACCCGGAGAAGCAGTCATGGCCCAATTTCATGTCATTGCCGGTGCAAGTGAAGCCCCCGTCTATCCGGAGGTGCGCCGGATCGGCGTTTCGGATGTCGCCGCCGCCCTTCGCCAGGGTTTCGATGATTTCTGGGAAAAGCCTTCCCATTACGTCTTTCTCTGCCTGATATATCCCGTCGCCGGCCTCGTCATCGCCCGCTGGACATCGGGCGCCAACACGCTGCCGCTCCTCTATCCTCTGATGTCCGGCTTCGCGCTGCTCGGCCCGCTTGCGGCGATCGGCCTTTACGAGATCAGCCGCCGGCGGGAGTTGGGGCTCGATACGTCCTGGCGGCATGCCTTCGACGTGGTGCGCTCTCCGGCCATTCCCTCCGTCATGGCCGTTGGTATCCTGCTTTTTGCCATTTTCATCGCCTGGCTTCTCACCGCGCAGGCGCTCTACCAGAACTTGTTCGGCGCCGCGGTCCCCCGGACGATCGGCGAATTCATCAGTCAGGTCTTCACCACGCAAGAGGGGCTGCGCCTCATCCTTTGGGGCAATCTCATCGGCTTCGGCTTTGCCTTGGTGGTGCTGTGCACCAGCGTCGTCACATTCCCCCTGCTGCTCGATCGCGATGTCGGCGCATTCCCGGCGATCGTGACCTCGATCCGTTCCGTTCTGGTCAATCCTGTCGCCATGCTGCTTTGGGGGCTGATCGTTGCAGGTCTGCTGGTGGTGGGCTTCGTCACCCTGTTCGCCGGCTTGGCAATCGTGATTCCGGTGCTCGGCCATGCGACATGGCACCTTTATCGCCGCGTCGTGGAGCCGAATGCGTCCATGCAGGCAAGGCGGGCTGAGAGAGCCGTGGCCAGGTCCTAGCGCTTGGCTTCTTCCGACGCCACCTGATCTCGCTGGAGAAACTGCTTGACGGTCGGGGAGAAATTCTCGGCCAGCCATCCGGCCATGGCTTCTTCCTCTTTGAGGATCTCTTCGCAGATCTTTCTGGTGGCGAGGTCGCCGACGTAATCCGTCGCCGCAATCAATATGCGGTAGCTGGCGATCTCCATCTGCTCGAAGGTGTAGCTGGCGAGCGAGCCCTTCACCACCTCGTCGTTCACCCATATGCCGCCCAGGGATTGCGCCATGGCCATAAGCTTGCCGGTCGTGTCCTTGACCGTCGAAGGCCCTGCTCCGCGCCGTTCCAGGCAGCCGCGAATGAGCTCGGCGTGCCTTTTCGTCTCCTCGACATGGTCTTTGATCCGCGAACTCAGTTCGGGATAGTTTTCCAGCCGCAGCAATTGGCCGTTCAGCATCGTGATGGCCTGTTCCTCCATCGCATGTGCATCCCGGAGCCAGTAATTGATCAGAATGTCGGAACGTGCCATCGCTCGGCTCCTATGCTGAAACTTCCGCCGGCCTGCGCTCGCCCTTCGGCGGGACGGCCTGCACTTTCGGTTTGTCCGGTGAATTCAGGTAAAGGACGAGGATGCCGACCCCCAGAAATGCGCATATAGCCAGCCCGATCCCCATCACATACAGAAAAGCTTCGAGTTGGGTCACGATCCTGTAGCTCCTCAATCCATTTGTACGTGGACGACTAACCGTTTCATCCGGGGATTGTTCCTGTGGGCGACACGCGATCCGGCAGCCTGTGGTGTTTGCAAATTGGAAAGCCGTAGGCGTTATGCTTCTACGGGCTTCGGGGGAATGATCCATATGACCTTGCTGGCTGAGCGCAGGCCCGAGGGCTTGTTCGATGCGCATGCCATTATTGCGCATGCCGCGGAATGTTTCAGGAACATGCCAATCCCGGATTTGTTGGAAGGGGCGTTGATGGAAAGGGAGCGCGTCGCATGAAGCAAAAAGAACAAAAAACCGACGGCGAGGGCGCAACGTCGTTCAACGAGCTCGATGAGGAGCTGCGCCGCTTCGGCGAGTATATTGACGCAATTCCGGTGCCCGCCGAAACCCGGCGTTTATGGGAACAGTTGCAGTTCCAGCTGGTTCGGCAGCTCGAAAAGCAGAAAGAGAAAGGAGACGATAAAGAGAGGAAGTAAGCAGAGGCCGCTTCCTTCAGAACCTTCCCTGCTGCGGCGTCTCCAGCACGGAATGGCGGTTCTCCTCCCCGAGCTTTTCGAGAAGCTGGGCTTTTCCACGGTTCAATCGGCTCTTGATGGTTCCGATCGCACAGCCGCAGATTTCGGCAGCTTCCTCATAGCTGCTCCCCATGACGGAAACCAGGATGATCACCTCGCGCATCTCCGGATGGATTTCGTGCAGCGCATCCTGCAATTCCCTGGCACGCGACACCCATTCCTGATTTGCGCTTGTACTGCAGTTTTCGGAAATACAGCGCTCTGATCCGGTCACCTCTCTTAGCTTTAGTCTCACTGCTGTATTGTAAGTATTGCGCATTATAGTGAACAACCATGATTTCATGCTTGTTCCTGGAGTAAACTGATGAAGACTTCCCAAAGCTTTTCTAAGTGTTTCTTGAACTAGATCGTCGGCGTCGTCAGGATTTTTGAAGAACGTGCGGGAAAAAGCTCTCAGCGCAGGCAGGATAGACGCCATCTGATCTTTTAAATCGTTTACAACATGATCCGGCTGGCGCTCACTGACGGCTTGCATTGGACGCTCCTGTAAGATCAAGAGAATTTATTTTTGATCGGGGGGAAACGTCACCGAAGGTTCTAGGTTCCGCCTCGGCGGCTTTTTTGTAGCCGGAGCAGATCCGGCGAAACAATATCAGTCGGACGGACTGCGCATCTTCTGCTGATCGTCGTCCGTGGGCGTCTCCGGCACAGGCCCGCCTGTTCCCGTATCCGGGGTCTTGTCGGTCCGTACCTTGGGATCGGGCTCCGTCGTATTGTCCATTGTGCGGTCCTGTTCCTCGTTGTTGCAGGCGGCAAGGGCGAGCAAGAGGGTAAGAACGGCAACGGTGGTCGGCTTCATGTCCATCTCCCGGCGAAGTGCAAGGGCCTGTTCTGCCATTCCTAACGCCTCGTCCCCGCGAAGCGTTCCTCTGTCGGCAAATTCATCGGGCGGACGCGCCGCAACGGGACCGTGGGAACAAACATCCCGCAACCGGCTTGTGATTTGACGGTTAGCGACAGGCTCGATCCATGGAGTTGCCATGAGAAACGTCGTTCTTGCTTATGCGGGCGATCACCCGTCCCACAAGCTTGCCACATTGGCCAGTCTCGGCCGCAAGATCGCAGAGTTGAAGGGCTGCACCTTTCTGGAGGCAGCGCTGCCTGCTGCGTTCGGGACGATGGCCGACTGCTACTACGTCCCGCTCGAAACGATAGCGCTGGAAGACGGTATTGGCGACCGGGCCGCTTTCAATTGTCATGATCTCTTCGGCGGCATCGTGCCGAATGCTTTCATGGCGACGAAAGTCATCTCCCATCCGCTGGTGGCGGACGCTGCCCATGCACCGGCGAACTGGCAGCACGGATTGGGCGCACAGCTGGAAAAAATTGTGCTGGAGGGCTTCTCGGTCTTCACCACGAAGGACCTGATCCGCGCCGCCGAGGATCTGCTGGCGAAGGGCCGCATCCGGGTCAAGTCGGCGCTCGCCGACGGAGGCCGTGGCCAGATGGTGATCGCCGACAGGATGGCCCTCTATGGCTTCCTCGATCTTCTGGAGCCGGCGAGCCTGGCGGGAGGTTACGTCGTGGAGGAAGACATGGAGGAGGCCATGACCTACAGCGTCGGTCAGGTGATCCTCGACGATATCTGCATTTCCTATTTCGGTACCCAGAGGATGACCACCAACAACCATAACCAGCCGGCCTATGGCGGGACGCGCTTCTGCGCCGTACGCGGCGGCTGGTCCGCTTTGACGGGCTGGCTAAAGGATGCGGCGGCGACGCGCATCGTCCTGGCCGGGAAGCTCTATGACGACCTCGCGCACGATGTCCTGAAGCTGGTCGCCTCGCGGAAGAACTATGACGTCCTCGTCGGGACGGATAGCCGGGGCAAGCGGAAGATCGGTGTGCTGGAACAGTCCTGGCGGCTGGGAGGCGCCAGCAGTGCCGAGCTTCTCGCCCTCGAGGCTTTCAAGGAGAAGCCGTCGCTCGCCGCTGTCGAGGCCGCGTCATACGAGGTGTTCGGCCGCACGGAGCCCGCCACCCGGGCCGATCTGGTTTGCTTTGCAGGGGAGGATCCACAGGAAGGACCAATGACGAAATACGCAAGATTGGAGGCACGATATCATGTTTAGCAGACAGGTCTCGATAGGAGTGAATCATGAGGAGATTCTCGGCACCTTTGCCCTGCCGAAGACGGGAACACCCGGCATTCTTTTCCTGCACGGCTGGGCCGGCAGCCAGGAGCGCGACATGGAGCGCGCGCAGGATATAGCTGCTCTCGGCTGCATCTGCTTCACCTTCGACATGCGCGGCCATGCCGGGACGCGCTCGCAGTTGCCGTCGGTGACGAGGGGCGACAATCTCGGCGATGTCCTTGCCGCCTACGACGTGCTGGCGTCGCATCCCTCCGTCGATCCGGATTCGATCGCCGTCGTCGGCAGCAGCTATGGCGGCTATCTGGCCTCCATCCTGACCTCGCAGCGACCGGTCCGCTGGCTGGCCCTGCGGGCGCCGGCTCTTTACAGGGACCAGAACTGGGATGTCCCCAAGGCGGCTCTGGATCGGGAGGATCTCGCCCGTTACCGCTCGTCGATCATCCCGGCCGAGGAAAACAGGGCGCTGCGCAACTGTCGCTCGTTTAAGGGCGATGTCCTGATCGTCTCGTCCGAGAATGACGAGATCATTCCCTTCACTGTCATCGCCAGCTATCGCGCGGCCTTTCTCTACGCCCGTTCGCTCACCTCCCGTGTGATCGAGGGCGCCGATCACGCCTTGAACACCCGCGAATGCCAGCAGGCCTATGATTTTCTGCTTCTGCGCTGGTTGCGCGAGATGGTCCTCGGCGCCCGTTGAGGGTGCCCCGCGGTGCACGGGATCGTCCCGCGAGCTGCATGTTTTTCTTCTTTCTTCCGGAACTGCTTCGGCCCGCAAGAGTTAATGAACCCCGAGGGTTCATTCGAAAGCAGGTGTCGTGGAGCGTCTGGTCATCATATCGAATCGTGTCGCCGAAATCGGCGAGAAAACGCAGATCGGTGGATTGGCAGTCGGCATAGCCGATGCGCTGAGGCGGGGCGGAGGTCTATGGGTGGGCTGGAACGGCTGCGTCAGCAGCGACGATGAATATCCGGCGGCCCGCCGCAGGGATCACAAAACGGTAACGACGCTTACCTTTTCGCTGACGCAAGAGGAACATGAGAACTATTATCTCGGCTTTTCCAACAGGGTGCTGTGGCCTTCGTTCCACTACCGTCTCGACCTCATAGAGTTCAACGAGGATTTCGCGCAGGCCTATGCGGCCGTCAACAGGCGGTTCGCCCGGATCGCCTTTCCCGAGCTGAAGAAGGACGATCTCATCTGGGTTCACGATTATCACCTGATCGGCGTTGCCCGCGAACTACGCAAGCTTGGAAGCAACCACAAGATGGGGTTTTTTCTGCATATCCCTTTTCCGTCCGCCGAAATCTTCTCGGCCGTGCCGCGGCATGAATGGCTGCGCAACTGCCTTCTGGACTTCGATCTGATCGGCTTTCAGACGAGCAGGGACCTGGAAAATTTCCGCTTCTATCTCGTGGAAAATTCGGATGTGGAGTTCATCTCCGACGATCTCATCAGGGCGTCCGGCCGCACCATCCGGATCGGCGCATTCCCCATCGGCATCGACGTGGCGCAATTCGCTGAAATGGCGGAGAAGGTAGACGACGCGGTGGAGCTGGAGCGGATGCGGCGCGATGTGCTGGGGCGCATCCAGATGATCTCGGCCGATCGGCTCGATTATTCGAAAGGGCTTCCCGATCGCACCAGGGCCTTCCTGGAATTCCTGAATACCTATCCCGAATATCGGGGATGTGCCGAATATCTGCAGATCGCTTCCCCATCACGTGAGGACGTTCCGGCCTATACCGAGATCAAGGCCGAGCTCGAGCAATTGGCGGGTGCGGTCAACGGAAAATATGCCGAGTTCAACTGGTCGCCGGTCCAGTATATCAATCGCAGTATCCCGCGCGACAAGCTCGCCTGTCTTTTCCGCGCCAGCCGCATCGGGCTGATCACGCCCCTGCGCGACGGCATGAATCTCGTGGCGAAGGAATATGTAGCCGCTCAGCACCCGGGCGATCCCGGTGTGCTGGTCCTGTCGAAATTTGCCGGTGCCGCCGAGCAGCTTCGCGAAGCGCTCATTGTCAATCCTTATGATGCGGGCGAGATCGCGGCTGCGATGAAGCGGGCGGCCACCATGCCGCTGCAGGAGCGGAGAGAACGCCACCAGCGGCTGTTGGAGCGCATCAGGCGCACGGATGCGCGCTGGTGGCAGACCACGTTCCTTGAAGCGCTGAGAAAGGCGCCTTGCGGGTTCTCCAAAACGATACCGGATTGCCCGCGCATCGAGGACGATGCGTATACGGTAGCCGGCTAAAGCCGGCTCCGGTTTCGATGTGGATGATTATTTTGTGGGCTTGCCGGGAATCCCGGTTGAGACGACGGAAACCGGATCGCTCCCGGGGAACGTATCTTCCAGACCCTCCTGCAACTGTTCTTCCAGCTCGGCGGGATTTTCCGTCCTCTCCTTCGATGGACGGCCGCCATTTTTCTTGTCGAGATCGCCGGCCGTGTCGGCATTCACCAGCTCGGCCAGGATGAGGGTCGCTTTCGAGATCAGGCGATCGCGATCCGAAGGCGCTGCGTCCTCCCCTGCGGCAAATCTCACCGTCACCCGCTCTCCCTTCATGCCGATGAATTCCACCGAAGGTGCCTCGTCGGGCGTCGAAGCCGGAACGATCCGCGTCTCGCGCAATTGCATCGCTTTCTCCCTTCTTCTCAGGAACAGACCCATGAAAACCGCTGGGAGAACATTTGGTTCCTCCACGCCCCCAGTGTAGCACCGGTGCGGCTGCTAGCCCAGTTCCTTGATCGATCTGGCCTCGGCTTCCAATATTTCGGCGACGTCTTTGAGCGGCATATGCGTGGCCATGAGGTTGATTGCGCATTCCAGAAATCCGATCGAGGAGCGGCGCAGATAGATTTCCGTCTGCTGCCGCGACATGTCGTTCAGCTCTTCGAGCTTTTTCCTATTCCATTTTTCCGCGTCCATGATGGCTCCTCACGGGCAGCCCGCTGCTTGCTGGCAATCGGCGCCGGCCCTGCTTTTCTGACCTCGTTGTGACGGCTGTCTAACCCCCGGCATCTGGCAAAGTTCCGGTTATTTCATCCGAATGCCGGGGGAATATTTCGGGAACGATTGACTGGCCTGTTTCGTTACCAAGGCTGATGGAGCGAAGGCTTCGGTTGGAAAGACCGATAGAAAGGAGACTTGCCATGCTTAAACGACTTTTAGGAAGTGCAGCGGCAATAGCCATGCTGTCGACGGTGTCGTTTGCCCAGTCGACCGACACCAATCAGACGACGCCGCAGGCGCAACCCGAACCGCCGGCACAGACCAGCACGGTCTTCCAGTATCCGCCGGAGGTCACGCCGAAAGTCCCCGCTGATCAGAATTTCAGTGCGGTTGACGGCAAGGTGCTCGCCTCCGGTGTGATCGGACAACCCGTCTATGACGGATCCGGCAACGAGGCCAACAGGATCGGCGATATCAACGATATCGTCATCGGCCAGAACGGCGTCGCCCAGGCGGCCGTGATCGGTGTCGGCGGTTTCCTCGGCATTGGCGAGAAGGATGTCGCGGTTGGTTTCGACCGGCTTCAGCTTGCAACCCAGGCCGATGGCGATCGCTGGTTCGTGGCCAGTGGCGTGAGCAAGGAGGAATTGAACCGCGCGCCGGCCTTCGAACGGTCCGAGATGTATACGGGCGGCATCGCCGATCCTGATAAGGCCAACAGGAACAAGCAGGACGAGACGATGCCGGGCAATACGACCGACGGAACCAAGGAAGGCAACCCGGCCGCACCGGCGCCGGCGACACCTAACCCGTCGGCACAGTAAGCTCACGTCGATTCCCTTCGTTGAAGGGACGATCGGTTTGGCGGCCGCGTCACGGGTTGGCGCGGCCGCCGGCTTTGGAACGATCTCGCGCAGAGCGGGTTTTGTTTTGTCGTTTCTGGTTCGAAAGGAACTTGTCTTGCTCGACAAGGAACCGATAAGCGCCGCCGCCCAATTGCATGGCGGCACGCCCGAAAAGAAGCTCCGGGAAATGGCCCGCCAGGCGGAGCACTGCACCCGTTGCGATCTCTACCGCAACGCCACCCAGACGGTGTTCGGAGAGGGATCGCCTGACGCGTCGATCTTCTTCATCGGCGAACAGCCCGGCGACAAGGAGGATCTTGCCGGCGCTCCCTTCGTCGGGCCTGCCGGCAACATCTTCAACAAATGCCTGGAAGAGGCTGGTATCGACAGATCGGAATGCTACGTGACCAATGCGGTCAAGCATTTCAAATTCCGGCTGCGGGGGAAGCGGCGCATGCACCAGCGGCCCAACGCGGGCGAGATCCAGGCCTGCCGGTGGTGGCTCAATGGCGAACTGGAGCTTGTCCGCCCACGGCTGATCGTCGCGCTGGGCGCCACGGCGGCCAACTCGATCGCGCCACGCAAGTTCAAGGTCATGCGTGACAGGGGCGCCATCCTTCCTTTCATGGAAAACCAAGCCCTGCTGCTCACGGTCCACCCTTCCTATCTCCTGCGCGTGCGCGACGACATGGCCCTCCAGCGTGAGCTCTTCGTCCGTGATTTGAGGACAGCGGCGGAATTCGTGCATGAAGACGCAAAGGCCGCGGACGGGCGTAGGACCGGAACAAACGGTGCAGGACGCCGTTGAATATCCGGTCATTCATACCGGCAAATCGGATGGGACAATGGAACAGTTGAAAATCTTCCGGCTGGTCCCGATCGCGGAACCCAACGATCCGCGCTGGGACAATTCCCCTTATCAGGGCGAGGTGGTGGTGCGGGCGCGGTCGGCGGCCGACGCGCGGCTGGTTGCATCAGAGGCGGAAAAGGATTTCCTCGAGATCGACGCAGCCCTCATCGATGATGCCTCGACCCGGATGTGGAGCGCGTTTCGCGAAGACAAGCTCTACACGGTGATCGAAGACGAAAGCGGCGCGTTTCCGGCGCAGGGCCCGCGTGCGGTGCTCCACGGCCGGATCGATCCCAATGTGGTGAAGCCCCTGCAGATGTGAGCGCTGGGCCGCCCCCGGCATGCGGCGCTACTCGTCTCCGTATAGTTTTCGGGTTGCGCGGTCACGGGCTTCCCGCTCGTCGCGCCTCAGCCTTCGCGTCTTCATCATGCCATAGGCGATCAGCGCGCCGAGGAGAACGGGCCCGCCCGCCACGATGAGGAACCACAGAAAGTTTTCAGGCATAATCCTCTCCCACCGCTGGTTTCATTCGAAACTCACTTTCGATGCGTCGAAGGCGGCATAGCCCTTGAGCGAAGCAACGCTCGGATTGGGATCGTCGTAGGTCAACACCGCGTCCTCCGCGGCATGCCCTTGCGCGAGGATCCGCCAATAGCTGGCGATTCCCTTCCGCGGGCATTCGGTCCGTTTGGCGCTTTTCTCGAGATGGACGAAATAGATGTCGTCGAACGGGATGTAGAGGACCGGGTCGTGACCGGGCTCGTGCAGTTCCCTGGCGCGCCGTGTCGAGGCGATCACCACATCGAGATAGCGCACCGTCACAGGCCCGTCATGAGCCCTTATCGTCATCCTGTCGGTTGTTTGGGTGTCTGTCATTTTGCGGCCCTCCAATCTTTGCCGGCGCGGTTATTCCTCTAATTCGGGCGGCTGCGAATGGTTCCGGTCTTTCCCCTTGGCCTCGTTGAACCGTGCCCGGGCTTCGTCCAAGATCAGCCTGAACTCGCGCATCATGGCGGCTTCCGCGGCGAAGGCGCGTGTCGGCAGAACGCCTGGATCCTCCTGCTGGTTCTGGAACGTCGCCCTTTCCTCCAGCGCGTTCCAGAACGGCTCGCCCACATCTTCCCGCCGGGCCAGCAGCGCAAGCATGAAGCCCAGTATCTCGCGCTGGGCGATCAGTCGGCCTTCGATTTCCTCATGTGTGATTTCCGTCATCGCTTGATTCCCCTTCGTTTGCCGGGTCAACGCGCCGGCGGCTCCCTATGTTCCCGTTTTCGCCGTCCGTGGAACCGGTTGCATCATCGTCCGTTTGCTTCCTTGCGGCAGCTTCAGCTTCGGAGGGTATCGTGCTCAAGGCACCGGAAATCGGGGAGAATGAATATGTGGACGCCGAGGCGACAGCGCGGGCCGCTTCCCTCGTCTATTGCAGCGACACGGAGCCGGGAATCCGGCGTCGTCGGGCCGGAAGAGGCTTCTGGTATGTTCGGGCCGGCGGCGGCAAGGTGACCGACGAGGAAACGCTGCAGCGCATAAGAAGCCTCGCTATTCCGCCGGCCTGGACCGATGTCTGGATTTCCCCTGCCGACAATGGCCACATCCAGGCGACAGGCCGTGATGCCCGCGGCCGCAAGCAATATCGCTACCACCCCCGCTGGACCCTCTATCGTGACGAGGTGAAATTCGCGAGCCTCACCGCCTTCGCCCGGTCGCTGCCCAAGCTGCGCGCGCAGGTGGACCGCGACCTGCGCCGGCATGGCGTGCCGCGCGAGCGTGTGCTCGCCTCGATCGTATGGCTGCTCGACCGCGCCATGATCCGCATCGGCAATCCGTCCTATGCCAGGGAGAACAACAGTTTCGGCCTCACCACCTTGCGCGAGCAGCATGTGGAGCTGGAGGGCTCGACGCTCCGGCTGCAGTTCAGCGGGAAATCGGGAAAGGAGTGGAAGCTCAGGATCACCGACCGCCGCATCGCAAGGGTGATACGGGCCCTGCAGGACCTGCCGGACCAGCGGCTTTTCCAATATCTCGATGACGAGGGGAAGCGCCGCTCCGTCGTATCGCAGGACGTCAACGAATATATCCGTGAGGTAGCCGGCACCTCCTTCAGCTCCAAGCATTTCAGGACCTGGGGCGGCACGGTGCGGGCGGCCGGCCTTTTTGCGGAGACGGAGGTGCCGGAGACCAAACGCGAGCGCGCCCGGGTGATGAACACCGTCATCGACCAGGTCGCCGCAAAGCTCGGCAATACCCGCACCATCTGCCGCCAATGCTATATCCACCCCTCGGTCATGGCGGCGTGGAGCGATGGCCGGCTCGCCGGCGAGCTTGGGGCGATCCGCCGCCACATGCGCAAGCCGCCGGAAGGGCTCCATCCCGAGGAGGCGGTCGTGCTGCGCTGGCTCGAGCGCCCGGGGAACAATCACATCGCCTGAAATACTGCGTGCTCTAACGCCCGTAGATGCGGTCGAGAACGGCTGCGACCTTCACATAGTCCTCGGCCGCGGCCGAAAAGCCGGAGCCGGCCGCGAGCCGTCGCGCCCAGTCCACGGCCGCCACTCCTCCCCAGGCATCGGGCGGGCTGATCAGCGTCTGCCGGCTCGTGCCGGTGAACCGTTCGGCTTTGAAATCATAGAAGGAGCCGCCGACATTCGAGAAGCAGAGGGCGCCGTTCCGCCCATAGAAGGTGGCCGAGATGTCCGCGTCGCATCCGGCGTGGAGCCGCCAGGAGCAGGCGAGGCGCGCCACCGCGCCCGTCTCCAATTCAAGCGTCGCCACCGCATGATCCTCGACCCGCTCGGGATTTGCGCCAAGGCGCTCGCCTTCCGAGAAGAGATTGCCGGAAACCTGCGCGACGGCGGGAAAATCCAGCGCCCACAGGGCGAGGTCGACGAGATGGATGCCTAAATCCATGACGCAGCCGCCGCCAGACAGTTCCGGCTGGTAGAACCATGGCTTGTCCGGCCCATAGGCGTTGTGGAAGACGAGTTCCGCCGCATGGACAGGCCCGATCTCGCCGCTCTGGATGCTGTCGCGTACGCATCGCATCGCCTCGGTGAAGCGGTAGGAGAGGTCCACGCCCAGCAGCCGGTCCGCCTCGCGAGCCGTTCTCACCACTTCCTCGACCTCCGTGGCCGTGCGGCCGAGCGGTTTCTGGCAGAACACCGCCACGCCGCGCTTCAGGGCTTCGATCGATTGCGCGGCATGCAAGGCGCTCGGCGTCGCGATCACCACACCGTCGAGACCGATCTCGAGCAATTCGTCGAGCGACGAAACCGTTTCCGCATAGGGCGCCATTTCCTTGGCGGCGGCTGTCATTTCCGGCGACGGGTCGGCGATCGCCGCCGCTTCGGCATAGCCCGAGGCCAGGACCGTTTCCATGCGCTGGCGGCCGATCCATCCCACGCCGAGGAAGCCGAGCCTCGGCCGCTTGAGCGTGGCGTTCGATCTCTGCATCTGGTCGAGTACCGTCATTGCATCATCACCAGGGCTTTCATGAAACCTTCTGGGCGGTCCCTCGTCGCATTGAGCGCTTCGTCGAGGCGCGACAGGGGAAAATGATGGGTGTAAAGCGGCAGGGGGTCGAGCATCCCGGCAGCCACCGCTTCGGCCGCCTCGCGCATGCCCTGGATATAGATGGCGCGATCGCGTTCATGGGCATTGATGACGTCGAGCCCGCGCCAGTTCCAGAGCTGCATGTTGACCTGCCGGGCGCCGTCCTGGTGATAGCCGGCGATGATCAGCCGGCCGCGCTCCCGCGTGATCTCGGCGGCGAGATCGAGCGGCCATTGCTTGCCTGTCGCCTCGATGACCCGGTCGCAGAAGAGGCCGCCCGTCAACGTCTTCACCCGGTCGATGACGGCATGATGGTCGTCAAGTGCGATCGTCTCGCTGGCGCCCATCCGCTTCGCCATGTCAAGGGCGAAGCCCCGGCGGGAAAGGGCGATCACATCGGCGCCAGCCCGGGTGATGAGACGGCAGAGCAGCGCGCCGATGAAACCGGCGCCGACAATGGCCACGACCTGGCCGGGCTGGATGTCGCTGCGGTGGAAGATGTTCATCGCGCAGCCGAGCGGTTCGCCGGGGAAAGGCTGATCGGCCATTTCGGGCGGTATTTTCACGACGGCCTCGGCATCGCCGATATCGTATTCGGCATAGCTGTGATAGAACAGGGCGGCGACCCGGTCCCCTTCCTTGACCGTATCTACATCCGGACCGACGGCATCGATGATCCCCCAGCCTTCATGGCCGAGGCCGCCGGGCTCCGTCGGAAACTGCATCCATTCCGGCCCGGCCCATGGCACCAGGTTCGAGGCGCATACCCCGCATCCTTGCAGCTTCACGCGCACCTGGCCGGCCGCCGGTTCGGGCAACGCAACGGTTTCGATGCGCAATTCACCCGGTCCGGTGACGACGGCGGCGTTCATCATGCGCACCGGTGAAAGCGTTTCGAGCTTCATTGGCTTGTTCAGCGTCATGATCATCCCCTTCTGCTTCGAAACCGTCGAACAATGCAGAACCCGACATGTTCCCGCGCGCCGCAGTGGAGGAACAGGAATGAAGCCCGGGCGTTATGTGCATGGAATAGCAGCGGGAAACGCTGCGGCGACGAAAGCGAGGTCTCCATGCCCAATCGAACAATCATCGCTTTGCTCGGCATATCGCTGCTTGCCTGCACATCGCTGCCCGCTATTGCCCAGGACAACGGGACGGGCGGCCAGGACCGGAAGGACAGCGGAGAAATTCCGCCGGAATGCCGGGCGCAGCCGGAGGGGGGGCAGAAGGACGCAGAGCAGGGCGAGACCCGCGAAGATCTGGCGAAGCGGCTGGAACGCTGCAAGGGCGTATTGAAGCCACCGCCCACGGGAGACACCGAATCGGACATCCCCCCTCCCGATACCGGCAAGACGCCCGTCATCCCGCCCGGCACCGTACCTGATCAGCCCCAGGACAATTGAGCGCTGAACGGGAATCAGGTGAACCGATGAGCGGCAATGGAAAAGGGAAGGGAATATCCGGTTCGTCTGCCGGCAAAAGGCAGATGCGCTCCTCCACCGGTAAGCTTTTCAAGGACAGCGGACGGGCGGTGGGCGGCGCGCTGATCTTTTCGCTGCCGATGCTGATGACGATGGAGATGTGGTGGCTCGGCTTTTACGCCGAGCCGGTCCGGCTGGCGGTGCTGATGGCCCTTTCGTTTCCGCTCCTCATCGGGCTGTCGCATCGCATCGGGTTCCGGCACAGCCCATCCTGGCCGGACATTATCCTCGATGCCGTCTTTGCGCTCGGTATCGGCGTCATTACCAGCGCGACGGTGCTGATCCTCTTCAGGGCCATCAGTTTCGATATGGCTGCAACGGAGATCGCAGGCACGATCGCCCTACAGACGATCCCGGCGGGCATAGGCGCGCTGCTCGCGCGCAGCCAGTTCGTGGCGGCTTCCAACGAGCCGGACCAGCAGCGGGAAGATTCCTATGGAAGCGAATTGTTCCTGATGGGCGTGGGCGCCCTCTTCCTGGGCTTCAACATCGCACCGACCGAGGAACCCATGCTCATCTCCTATCGGATGACGCAGTGGTATGCGATCGCGCTCGTCCTGCTCTCGCTCGCCGTCATGCACGGCTTCGTGTTCGCCCTCGGCTTCCAGGGAGGCACGGAGCTCTCGCCGCAGACGCCGTGGTGGAGCGCGCTCATCCGCTTCACCCTGCCGGGCTATGTGATCGCAGCGGGCGTGAGCCTCTTCGTTCTCTGGATTTTCGGCCGCACCGACGATCTGACGTTCGGGCAGGCGGTCATGGCGATGATCGTGCTGGCCTTCCCGTCGTCGGTGGGCGCGGCGGCGGCGCGGCTGATCCTTTGATCATGGTGTGGAACGCAACGGGCAGGAAAGGCTGGATATGGCGAAAGAAACCGGGAGGCAGGAGGCGGTGGTCAAGGAGGGAACGGCCCATCCCGTCGAATGGGTGCTGGGCGCGATCTCTGCACTGGCCATCCTGGGATTGCTGGGCTTCCTTCTTTACCAGGCGCTTTTCGTT
The DNA here is from genome assembly GCF_014191375.1 of Mesorhizobium sp. RMAD-H1. Lineage (GTDB taxonomy): Bacteria > Pseudomonadota > Alphaproteobacteria > Rhizobiales > Rhizobiaceae > Paramesorhizobium. The sequence goes on along the minus strand of NZ_JACHWN010000005.1, from coordinate 62,799 downwards.
TCATCCGATCCGCCGCGCTTCGCCTATGAGATCGGCAGGACCGAACGGGTGGGCGATGCGTTCCGCGTTCCGGTCACCGTCACCAATCAGGGAAGCGAGACGGCCGAGGCCGTGCGGATGAGCGGCGTTCTGGAGCGCAATGGAGCGACCGTCGAAACCGCCGAGATCGAGTTCGATTATATTCCCCGGAATTCGACGCGGCGCGGCGCCTTCTTCTTCAATTCCGATCCCGGCACGGCGCAGCTCCGCGTCAGGGCGCTCGGATACAGCGATCCGTGATGTATGAGAAAAGGCGGCGCCGGGAGGCGCCGTTACCGGTGTTCGGAGCCGCGTTCGATGAATTTGTTGAAGCGGCTCTTGCCGCCGCCCGATGCGGTGTCCTGATAGAGAAAGGCCAGATCGTTGTCGTCGAAGATCTTGAAGAATTCGTCCCATGAAATCTCTTCCAGGCTTTCCTCCGGCTCGCCGAAATCGATTCTGAGTATCCCGCCGGGACCCGAGGTCTTGACCCGGGCGGGATGGCCATCCCGCGCCTCGGCCCATTTGCGGATGGTTTCATGATCGGTGGTGGTTTTCGATTCGCTCATTGATCTCTCCTGACGAAAACGCATCCGACTTCATTGCGTTTGGTTCCCGGCCTTCTCACCCTGGCGACATGCGCATGAGACAGAAAAAGCGGGACCGATAGAAACCAATCGCGCCTGAAAATGTTCCTGTAGGCGAGCAGCATCGCTGTCGCCCCTCTCCGAAATGCCGGCCTTCTCCAGCTTCTTCATGATCTTCATCAACATCGGGAACAAACCTTCGTTGTTCCTGTTCGGGGGGAAAGTCCACTGATTTCAAGTCCATATGAGGAGCCGGCGTGAACAAGAAGATATTGATCACCGGAGGATGCGGTTTCATCGGCCGCCATCTCGCCGAAGAACTTCTGGAAAACGGCTATGGCGTGCGCGTTCTGGATGGCCTTGTTGAACAGGTCCATGGGGAGGAGGTACCGGAGCGCGACAGCCGCGTCGAATATGTGTTCGCCGACATCAGGGATCGCGATGCGCTGCGCTCCGCGCTGCGCGGGATCGACCAGGTGGTGCATCTAGCCGCCGAGGTCGGCGTCGGCCAGTCCATGTATGAGATCGCCCGCTATGTCGGCGCCAATGATCTGGGAACCGCGGTCCTGCTCGAGGAGATGATCGACCTTCCGGTGGAGCGCATCGTCGTCGCCTCCTCCATGAGCGTCTACGGAGAAGGCCTTTACCGGGACGATCAGGGCGAGCTGCAACGCACCGTCCGCCGCGTTCCCAAGGCCATCGGGCCGGGCCGCTGGGATCCGGCCGATGCCGAGGGGCGCAGGCTGGAGCCGGTCAAGACCGACGAGCAGAAGCCGGTCGATATCGCCTCCATCTACGCCCTCACCAAATATTGCCAGGAGAAGGCGGTCCTCATCTTCGCCCAGGCCTATGCCCGCCAGGCGGTGGCGCTGCGCCTCTTCAACGTTTTCGGGCCGGGCCAGGCGCTCTCCAACCCCTATACCGGCGTGCTCGCCAATTTCTCATCGCGCCTCGCCAACAGGCAGAGGCCGATGATCTTTGAGGACGGTGAGCAGCGCCGCGACTTCGTCCATGTCAGGGATGTGGCCCGGGCGTTCCGCCTGGCGCTGGAGCAGCCGCAGGCCAATGGCCATGTGATCAATATCGGCAGCGGCCGCTCCTATACCGTTGCGGGCGTCGCGCGGCTCCTGGCCGAGGCCATGGGCGTGCCGGAGATCGAGCCGGAAATCCTTGAGACCGCCCGCTCCGGGGACATAAGGCACTGCTTTGCCGATATCTCCAAGGCCGGCGAGCTTCTCGGCTTCCAGCCCCGTTTCCTTCTGGAGAATTCGCTTGTCGAGTTCGCGGAGTGGGTCGCCCGTTCCCGCGCCGTCGACAAGGGAGCCGAAATGCGGCGCAATCTCGAAACACGGGGATTGGTGACATGAGCGACAACGATTCGCGCCATGAGGCGCCTTCGCTGATCGGCAAGGCTGCGCCCATCGTGATCACCGGCGGCAGCGGTTTCATCGGCTCCAACTTGGCCGACAGCCTGCTCGGCAGCGGCGAGGAGGTGGTGATCCTCGACAATCTCTCCCGGCCCGGCGTCGCGCAGAATCTGGAGTGGCTGAAGGAGAAGCATGGCGCTCGCGTGCATGCGCTTCTTGCCGATGTCAGGGATTTTTCGGCGATCGAACCTGCGTTCGCGGATGCGAAGGCGGTGTTCCATCTTGCCGGCCAGACCGCCGTGACGACGAGCCTGGGCGAGCCCTTTCTCGATTTCGACGTGAATGCGCGCGGGACGCTCAACGTGCTGGAGGCGGCGCGCCGCTCCATCCATCGCGCGCCGGTGATCTTCGCCAGCACCAACAAGGTCTATGGCGCGCTCGACGATTTGAAGCTGATCGAGGTCGAGGACAGATATGTCCCGGCTGCCGGTGATATCCGCCAGCACGGGATCGGCGAGGACCGGGGGCTCGACTTCTGCACGCCCTATGGCTGCTCGAAGGGCGCGGCAGACCAGTATGTGCTCGACTACGCCAAGTCCTTCGGCGTGCCGACGGCGGTGCTCAGGATGAGCTGCGTCTATGGCCCCCGCCAGTTCGGCAATGAAGATCAGGGCTGGGTGGCGCATTTCCTTATTCGCGCCCTGGAAGGCCAGCCGATCACCATCTACGGCAATGGCAAGCAGGTGCGCGACGTGCTCCATGTCAGGGACGCCGTCGCCGCCTATCGGATGTTGCTGCAATCGATCGAGAGCGTCAGCGGCCAGGCGTTCAATCTCGGCGGCGGCCCGGCCAATGCCGTCAGCCTCAGGCGGGTTCTGGCCGAGATAGCCAAACTCATCCGCAGCGAGTGCGCCGTCGAGCATGCGGAGTGGCGGCCGGGAGACCAGGCCTATTTCGTCGCCGATACGCGCGCGCTGCAGCACCGGCTCGGGTGGAAGCCCACTGTGTCCTGGCGCGCGGGCCTGCGCGATCTCGCCGTCTGGCTCCACGACTACAGGGGGCTGGGTGCGGCTCTTGGCGATCGTGAGAGGATTTCGGCATGAGCTTGTCCGCCTTCAGCGGTGGAACATCACCGCACACCGCCTTGCGCCCCGGCGATCGGGAACTGCGTGTGCTGATGACCGTCGATGCCGTCGGCGGCGTCTGGCGCTATGCGATGGATTGTGCTGGTGCGCTGAGGGAGCAGGGCGTCTCCACGGTCTTCGCGGGCCTCGGCCCGCAGCCGACGCCGGAGCAGAGGGAGGAAGCGGAGGAGATCGGGGAACTCGTCTGGCTCGACCAGCCGCTCGACTGGATGGCCGAGGATGAAAGGGAGCTCGAAGCCATTTCCCCGGTGCTGGAGCAACTGGCTGACGATCATCGCATCGATATTCTCCATCTCAATCTGCCGTCGCAGGCGGTCGGGATAAGGCGCGATATCCCTGTCGTCGCAGTCTCCCATTCCTGCCTTGCCACCTGGTGGGAGACGATGCGGACCGGACCGCTGCCGGACCATTGGCTCTGGCATCGCCGCCGCAATGCGGAAGGCTTTTCCCGCGCCGATGCGATCGTGACGCCGAGCCGCTCCCATGCCGAGGCCGTGGCGCGCAGCTATGGAACGCTCCCCCGCTTGTCGGTCGTGCCCAATGGAACGGCGGCGCGGTTCGATCAGGCGGACAAGCAGCCCTTCGTCTTCGCCGCCGGCCGCTGGTGGGACGACGGCAAGAATGTCTCGGTCCTCGATGCCGCGGCTGGTAAATCGGCCTGGCCCATCCATCTCGCGGGTCCGCTCGATGGGCCCAACGGCCAGACGATCATTCTCCATCATGCCCGCAGCCTCGGCAGTCTGCCGCATTCCCAGGTGCTCGGGCTGGTGCAGCGCGCCGGCATCGTGGTTTCGCCTTCGCTTTACGAACCCTTCGGGCTGGCGGCGCTGGAAGGCGCGCGCGCAGGGGCGGCGCTGATCCTGTCCGACATACCGGTTTATCGCGAATTGTGGGACGAGGCGGCGATCTTCTTCGACCCCGCTGCGCCGGACCGGCTCGTCGAAGCGGTGGATCTCCTGGCCGGCGACCCGCAATTGCGCCGCCGGATGGGAGAACGCGCCTTCACGCGATCGCTCGACTATACGCCCGAGCGCCAGGCGCGGGACGTGGCCGCGATCTATCGCGGTCTCGTCTCGCCGCCGGCGCGCCAATCACTATCGGAGGCGTGATGCGTTTCATCTTCTACACCCATTCGCTCGTTTCCGACTGGAATCACGGCAATGCGCATTTCCTGCGCGGCGTGATGCGCGAGCTTCTGGCGCGTGGCCACAAGGCCGTTGCCCTGGAGCCGGAAAACGGATGGAGCAGGCAGAACATCGTCAGGGATCAGGGGCCGCAGGCGCTGGAGCGCTTCGGCCGTGATTTTCCCGGCCTCGTCTCCATCACCTATGGTTCGGCCTTTCCGCATGAGGAGGTCGTGGCGGGCGCCGATGTGGTGATCGTGCATGAATGGACGGATCCCGCGCTGGTAAGGCGGATCGGCAGGGCCCGGCGCGACGGCGGGGCGTTCACGCTGCTCTTCCATGATACCCATCACCGCGCGGCATCGGCGGCAACCGAAATCGCCGCCCTCGATCTGGAGGATTACGATGGCATCCTTGCTTTCGGCGAAACGCTGCGGGAGCGCTATCTCAGGGCGGGATGGGGCCGGCAGGCCTTCACCTGGCACGAGGCTGCCGACACGCGCCTGTTCCGCCCTCATGAGGAGAGGGAGCCGGCTGCGGATATCGTCTGGGTCGGCAATTGGGGCGATGGCGAGAGAACCGTCGAGATCGAGACCTTCCTGATCGAACCCGTCCAACGGCTGGGGTTGAGCGGCAGCGTTCATGGCGTGCGCTATCCCGAGGATGCCCGCGCCAGGCTCGCCGCATCAGGCATTTCCTATCACGGCTGGATCGCCAATGCCGACGTGCCCGAGGTGTTCGCCCGCCATCGTCTCACGGTGCACATTCCCCGCCGGCCGTATACTGAGGCGCTGCCCGGCATTCCCACCATCCGCATGTTCGAGGCGCTTGCCTCAGGCATTCCGCTGATCTCGGCTCCCTGGAGCGACAGCGAAGGCCTGTTCCGTGCGGGCCGTGACTTTCTTTTTGCCCGTGACGGCGACGAGATGGCCGCACGCATGCGTGACGTCATCGCCGACCGCGATCTGGCCGCTTCGCTTTCGGCTTCCGGCCTGGAAACCATCAGCGCGCGCCACACCTGCGCCCACCGGGTCGATGAGCTCTTCCAGGTGCTCGACAGGCTGGGAGCGGGACACATACCGGGAGAGGTGACCGGCGCTCAATCGACATTGTTGCTGCAGGAGGACGTGAAATGAAAATCGCATTCTATGGATCGAGCCTGCTTTCCTCCCGCTGGAATGGCGCCGCCACCTATTACAGGGGCATCATCAAGGCGCTCGCCGCGCTCGGCTACGACGTCACCTTCTATGAGCCCGATGTCTATGGCAGGCAGCAGAACCGCGATATCGACCCGCCCGACTGGTGCAAGGTCGTCGTCTACCAGCCGACGGCGGCTGCCATGAAGGCCGTGACCGCCCGCGCCGCCGAGGCCGATATCGTCGTCAAGGCGAGCGGAGTCGGCTTCGAGGACGACGCCCTGTTCGGGCAGGTTCTCGATGCGGCGGGCCCGCAGGCGCTCACCATCTTCTGGGATGTCGATGCCCCGGCAACGCTCGCCTCGCTGGCTGTTGACAGCGACCAGCCATTGCGCGCGCATCTGGATCGCGTCGATCTCGTGCTGACCTATGGCGGCGGCGATCCGGTCGTCTATGGCTACCGCGCGCTCGGCGTGACCGATTGCATCCCCATCTACAATGCGCTCGATCCCGAGACGCATCACCCCGTGCCGCACGATCCGCGCTTCGTCTGCGACCTCGCTTTCCTCGGTAACCGGCTGCCGGATCGGGAGCAGCGCGTGGATGATTTCTTCTTCAGCACCGCGGCGCTTCTTCCCGAGCGGACCTTCCTGCTCGGCGGCTCTGGCTGGGAAGACAAGCCCATGTCGCCGAACGTGCGCTATATCGGCCATGTCGGCACCGCCGATCACAATGCCTTCAACGTCTCGCCCAAGGCCGTTTTGAACATCAGCCGTTCCAGCATGGCATCGAACGGCTATTCCCCGGCTACCCGCGTCTTCGAGGCCGCCGGTGCGGGCGCTTGCCTGATCACCGACGTCTGGGCGGGGCTCGACCTCTTCCTGAAGGAAGGCGAGGAGGTGCTGGCCGCCCGCGATGGCTGGGATGTCGTGGACCTGCTCAACGAGCTGACGTCCCGGCGCGCGGCCGAGATCGGCAGCCGCGCCAGGGAGCGCGTTCTGCGCGAACACACCTATGACAGGCGTGCCGCCGAGGTCGACGGGATCGTGCGCAAGCGCGTCGCCGCACGCCGGATGGAGACGGTATGATGGCAGGACCGTTCACACTCGTCGTTCTGGGCCTCTCGCTCTCCTCGTCCTGGGGCAATGGCCATGCCACGACCTGGCGCGCACTTTTGCGCGGCCTGCGCGAGGAGGGGCACAGAATCCTGTTCCTCGAAAGGGACGTGCCCTGGTATGCCGAGCATCGCGATCTGCCGGATCCCGATTTCTGCACGCTGGAATTCTATTCCGGTATCGACGATTTGCGCCGCTATCTGCCGGCGATCAGAAATGCCGATGCCGTCATCGTCGGCTCTTTCGTGCCCGAGGGCGTCAAGATCATCGATTTCGTGGCATCCGCCGCCCCGGAGGTGCTCTGCTTCTACGATATCGACACACCGGTCACGCTCGCCCGGCTCGACCGTGGCGAGGAGGATTATCTGGCGAAACGGCAGATACCGCTCTTCGACGTCTATTTCTCCTTTTCCGGCGGAAAGGTGCTCGATCTCCTGGAAAACCGCTATCGCGCCAGGCGCGCCGAAGCACTGCACTGCTCGGTGGATCCGGCACAGCATTTCAATACCGGTGAGGCGCTCGAATGGGATCTTGGCTATCTCGGCACCTACAGCCCGGATCGCCAGCCAGGACTGGAAAGGCTCCTCATCGAGCCGGCGCGGCGCCTCCCGCATCTGCGTTTCGTCGTCGCCGGCGCGCAGTTCCCGGAGGATATCGACTGGCCGTCCAATGTCGAGCGGTTCGAGCATCTTCCGCCATCGCAGCACGCCTCCTTCTATACGCGCCAGCGCTTCACGCTGAACATTACGCGTCGCGACATGGTCGAGCTCGGCTGGTCCCCCAGCGTCCGGCTGTTCGAGGCTGCCGCTTGCGGCACGGCGATCATCAGCGACCGCTGGCGGGGGCTCGATGAGCTGATGCCGGAGCATGAGGCGATCATCATCGGCGACACGACCGAGGATGTCGTCCGCCATCTGACCTCGCTGCCCGAGACGGAGCGGCAGGCCATGGCCGATGCCGCGCGAAGGCGGGTTCTGACCGCGCATACCGGCCGGGCGCGGGCGCGCGAGATGATAAGGGCGATCGAGCGCTCGAACGCAGCACTTCCATCAATGGCCGTCCGGTGATTTGAAAGAAGGTATATCTCATGAGTGGAATACGAAAGAACAAGCCAAAGACTGTTCTGGTTGCGGGCGGCGCAGGTTTCGTCGGCTCTCATCTCTGCGACGCGCTGCTGGCCGAGGGCCATGCCGTCATTTGCGTCGACAGCTTTCTCACCGGCGCCGTGGAGAATGTCGCGGCTCTGGAAAACCACCCGCGCTTTCGTTTGGTCGAACATGATATTTGCCAGCCGCTCAGAATTCGCGAGCGGGTCGACGAGATATTCAATCTCGCCTGCGCCGCATCGCCGCCGCGCTACCAGGCCGATCCCGCCCACACGCTGATGACGAGCGTTGTGGGAACCGCCAATCTCCTCGAGCTTGCCGAGAAGAACGGAGCCATCTTTCTGCAGGCCTCGACCAGCGAGGTCTATGGCGATCCGCAGGAGCATCCGCAGAAGGAGTCCTACCGCGGCCATGTCAACTGCACGGGCCCGCGAGCCTGTTATGACGAAGGCAAGCGCGCGGCCGAGACGCTGTGTTTCGATTTCCTGCGTGCCGGCCGGGTTGATGCCCGCGTCACGCGCATCTTCAACACCTATGGGCCGCGGATGCAGAGCGATGATGGCCGTATCGTCTCCAACTTCATCATCCAGGCGCTCCACGGCAAGCCGCTGACGATCTATGGAACAGGCGAGCAGACGCGCTCCTTCTGCTATGTGTCGGACCTGATCGCAGGGCTGCTGGCGCTGATGCGTGTGGAGCCCAATCCCCGCATGCCGGTCAATCTCGGCAATCCCGGCGAGTTTACTGTTCTCGAACTGGCGCGGCTTGTCCTGGAACATATCCCGACGGGCTCGCCGCTCCAGTACGTGCCCTTGCCTGAGGACGATCCGCAGCGCCGGCGGCCGGATATCAGCCGGGCCCGGGGTCTCCTCGACTGGGAGCCGAAAGTACCTCTGGAAGAGGGGCTGGTGCGGACGATCGAGTGGTTCTCGGCCTTCGAAGACAGGAACAAGCCGCGCCGCGGCAAGCGCCGTACGGTCGCCCGGGGGACACGGCCGTCGAGGCAGGGCGCGCGCGAATACCAGCATGTGAGCGGATAATCGGGGAGGAGGACGCTGAACACTGCACTCCGGCATGGAGAGCGGTGTTCAGCCGCGATTGAGGAGAGCCATGGCAATGGCCAGGATGACGAAGCCGGCGATGATGGCAATCACCACATAGGTGGCGACCGCCGAGGGCTCTCTTCTGCCGGCGTGGACGGGCTCGGGCCGCGCCTCTGCTTCGATGCGACGCTCGATTTCGCCCGGCGGCGCTCCAGCCGCCTCGTCGTCGGTTCCCATCGGTGCTGCCGCCGGATCGGGCCAAGGCACTTTTTCCCGGGTCTCGCCCCTGTCGATATCCTTCCGCATCCGGTCAACCGTGGGTGGGTCCTGCGGTCTGTCTTTTGCCATTTCCAGTCTCCTGATTACGGCTCCAACGTCCGCTTTGACCGGATGTTCCATGACCTTCACGCGGAACAAACCTTGCCCGGCAGGGTTCGATCCCAGGGAGAAGGAGAAAAGGAGAGATACCATGAGAAATGCTCTGTTTGCGCTTGCCGCCATGACGGTGATTGCCGGCTGTACGGCGACCGAGCGCGGTGCGGCCATCGGCGGCCTCGGCGGCGCGGCGATCGGCGGGGCTGTATCCGACAGCGTCGGCGGGGCCGTGGTGGGAGGCGCCGCTGGCGCGGTGGCCGGTGCGTTGATCGGCAGGGCCAGCGAACCAGGCCGCTGTCTCTACCGCGATCGTTACGGGCGCCGCTACACCGCGCGCTGTCCGTAAAATGATGTCGAAGAGCTGTTCCGGATCGCGAGATCCGGACGGCTCGTGGATGAGCCGTTCGAAAGGAGGAAACCATGGCATTTGCGCTTCAAAGCCCTGCCTTCGGTGATGGTGGCGAAATCCCGCGGAAATATATCCGCGACGGTGAGAACATCTCGCCGCCGCTCATATGGAAGGATGCGCCCGAAGGCACCCGCAGCTTCATGCTGGTCGTGGAAGATCCGGATGCTCCATCCGGCACGTTCCGCCATTGGGCGGTCTACGATATCAATCCCGGCCGCGACCGGCTTCCCGAGGGCACCACGGCGGGTGCCAAGACGGAGAGCCTCGGGCACGGCGTCAATGATTTCGGCAATCCGCACTATGACGGGCCGCAACCGCCAAAGGGGCACGGCATTCATCACTATCACTTCCGTCTTGCCGCACTTGACACCGAGACGCTCCATCTCGACGAAAAGGCCGATATCGACACCGTGTTGAAGACGGCGGGGCCCCATATCATCGCCGAAACGGAGCTCGTCGGCATTTACGAGGCCCGATAGATGCAGGGTTCTCCAGTCCGGCGCGCCGGGGCACAGCCTATGCCGGAACTTCCCGGGGAGGCCGGCAGTTGCTGGACCTCAACCGTGCCGCCGGCGGATTTCCCCGTCCTGCGCGAGGCGGTCCGGGCGGAGACCGTGGTTGTGGGCGGCGGCATCGTCGGCCTGACGACGGCCTTGCGCCTGTGCGAGGAGGGGCGTTCCGTGGTTCTCCTCGAAGGGCTCTCGGTCGGCCGTCAGGTAACCGGCCGCTCGACGGCGAAGATCACCACCCAGCACCGCCTGATCTATCGCGATCTCATCGACACGCGTGGCGAGGAGATGGCGAGGCTCTATGCCGAGGCCAATCGCGACGGCTGTGATCTCATCGATCGCTGGGTCGTCAGCTATGGCGTCGAATGCGATTTCGAGCGCAGGGATGCCTATGTCTACACCAGAGATGCCGCTCTGCGCCCCCGCATCGAGGCGGAGGCCAACGCGGCCCGCAGCCTCGGGCTCACGGCCGAGGTGCTGGATCGCGCCCCGCTCCCTTTCGATACCGCTGCGGCGCTGCGCTTTCCGCATCAGGCCCAGTTCAATCCGGCCGCTTATCTCGTGGGGATTGCGCATGCGTTCATAGCCCATGGCGGCCGCATCTTCGAAAACAGCCGCGCGCGGGTAATCGAGGAGGGCAATCGCTGGCGCGTCAAGACCGATGAAGGTGAAGTGGAAGCGGAAAATCTGGTGGTGGCCACCAACATGACCGTAAAAAGCCCGGTCGGCATGGCCAATCGCACCCAGCCCCGCAGCCATATCGCCATGGCATTCCGCATCGCCGACGAGAAGCTGATCGACGGCATGTTCATCAGCGCCGAGGATCCCGGACATTCCCTGCGCACCGGCCGCGATGCCGCTGGCCCGCTGCTCATTGTGCTGGGCCCGCGATTCGACACAGGCCACGAGGGCGATGTCGCCGTCCGGTTCCTGGAGCTGGAAGACTGGGTGCGCAGCAACCTGATCGTCGGCGACGTAGTCTGGCGCTGGTGCAACGAGGATTACGATACTCCCGACCGCGTGCCCTATGTCGGCGAACCGGACCCGGAAAAATCACCCGACTTCTACATCGCCACGGGCTTCAATGCCTGGGGCATCAGCAATGGCACCGCCGCCGGTGCGATGATCGCCGATCTGATCTGCGGTTGCGGCAGCCCTTGGAAGGCTCTCTACGATCCGATTCGGCCTTATCCCGAGGATTTCCATCGAAACGGCGAAAGCCGTTCCATCGTCACTTCGGTGGCCGATATCGCCGCGGGTCATGGCGGCGTTCTGGTGAAGGGCGATGAGAAGATCGCGGTCTGGAAGGATGAAACGGGCCAAACCCATGCCTTTTCGGCGGCCTGTACCCACAAGGGCTGCATCCTGACCTGGAACAACGCCGACCGCACCTGGGATTGTCCCTGCCATGGCTCCATTTTCTCGGCCGACGGATCGGTGATCCACGGTCCGGCGCGGGAGCCGCTGCGGCCGGCCAGCCTGTAGGAACGGATGCGCGATCTGGTCGGAACATCGGCCCATCTGGTGCGTTTGCCCGAAAGAAGGAGAACGACCATGACGGGAAGAATACCTCCGGCTCCCCCTGAAAACCGCTCGCCCAAAGGAACGGGCGAGAAAAAGGTCGCCGCCGCTGACGAGAAAGCGGGGGCTGCCGCCGCCAACCCGGAAAAGCAGGGCCAGTCGGGAAACACGAAGATCAACACGACGCATCAGGGCTATCAACAGGATCGCTGAGGTAAATCATGTCAACCTCCAAGAAGATACCCGCGACCATCCGGCAGGGCGGCCCCGGCGCATCGCATGAGAATGCGAAGGAGCCGCTGGATATCAACAAGCCGCCTGCGGATTCCGATCGCCGCGCCAAGAGCAAGGTCTCCGGCGGTGGTGGCGAAAGAGACAGCCACCATACCCATGATCCGCTGAGAAAGGCCGGCAAGAAAGTCTGATGCGGCAGGCAGAACAGGAAAAGATCAATGGCGAAAGCAGGCAAGAAGCACATGGGCCCCGGCACGCAGGGCAAGGGCGACGGCACGGGCGCGATGACCGACATCGACAAGAGCAAGATCGAGGAGAACGCCGTCCTCTCCAACAGGGACAAGGCGCAGCACCCGCGCCAGCGCGGGCTCGACAGCAAGGAAGTGGAAACGGAGCAATATCACGACCACGCCGGCAATCGCCGGCCGGATGATTAAACGGCCATTTCGAAGATAGCAAGAGAATGGAAACGGAGCGGTTCTCTCAGATAGAATCGCTCCGCAATGGCCAGGACTTCTTAATCATCCGGGCGGTTCTTATGATGCTGGCTTTCCTGGTGTTCGCCTCGCAACATGCTGCGATCGTCGGTTTCCAGGGCGCGCTTGCGGGCGGCGGGCGAGTTCGTCTCTTCCTGCTGGGCCTCGCGTATCCGCTTCGGGGTCTTCAGATCGGTGCGCGGGTCGAAATCGTCCTCGGCATTGGCGGTGTTCTCCCGCTTTTCGATGATGCGCAATTGCTGCTCGTGGGTTTTTCGTCCGGTCATGGTAGCCTCACTTGTTCGTGCGTCCGGTCTGCGAGGGGTTGATGCCGCCGCCTCTGGTCGTGTCGTTTTCGACATCGCCTTCAAAGGTGGTCTCGCCTTCCAGTACGGTTTCGTCGCCTTCCTTGATGGTGCCTTTCGATGTCCCGATGCCGGGATTCCTCTTCAGGTCGGCATCATCGGGCACCTTGCGTTTCGCATGCTTGTTTCCTGTCATCGCTAAACTCCATTTCTTCTCCGACCAACGGCCTGCCGCCGCGAATGTTCCGGGCAATTTGCGAGGGCGGGCAGGATGGCATTCGGCTGTGATGCGGCGTCCGGGCCGGAATGCGCGACTGGAACCTTCGTCATCGTTTTGGGGTTGATATCGGGTGAGGTTTCAGCAGCAACGGATTTCGGATGAACCATCTTCAGGATAACGCCCGTTCGGCAGAAACAGACAGTGAAGCCGTGCGGGCGGAGACTTCAGGTCGGCACCGGGAGTGCGGCCATGTTGCAGGCGGGGCGATGAAAATGGCTCCGGCGAGCTCTCTCATGACCGCTCCGCCCCGGCCGATCGTGCGGGCGGGCCGCAATGCCTGGCGGGTCCGGGCTGCGGAAAGGGCCGCCTTTCTGGTCGACGGCAAAAGCTATTTCGACCGGCTGAGGGAGATGCTCATCGAAGCGAGAAGGAGCATCTTGATCGTCGGCTGGGATTTCGATCCCGAAATCCGGCTGCGGCCCGACAGCGAGCCGGAAGGCGAGACGCTCGGTGGCCTGCTGCGAAGGCTGGTGAACGAAAACCAGGAGCTCGAGGTCCGTATCCTCGTCTGGTCCATGGGACCGGCTTATTCGGGCAAGTCGCTGAAGCTCTATATCCGGCGGGGATGGGCGGACCATCCGCGGATTCATCTGCGGTTCGACGGCAGGCATGCCCTGCGCGGATCGCATCACCAGAAGATGGTCTGCATCGACGATGCGGTCGCCTTCGTGGGTGGCATCGACCTGACGTTCGGGCGCTGGGACACCAGCGAGCATCTCGCCCGCTCCAGGCATCGCATTACCCACAGGGGCGATGATTACGGCCCTGTCCATGACGTGCAGGCGATGGTTTCGGGCGCGGCTGCCCGCGCAATCGGCGATCTCGCGCGGGAGCGCTGGAAGAAGGCGACCGGCGAGAACGTCGGCGCAATGGCGGGTGGACGGTGGATCTGGCCCGACGGCCTCGATTGCGAGATGTCGGATTGCGACGTGGCGATCGCCCGCGCCGAACCGGCGCTCCTTGGGCAGGTCGGCGCACATGAAACCCTCAGGCTCACCACCAGCGCGCTGGCCGGAGCCCGCAGCCATATCTATATCGAAACGCAATATCTCGCCTCCTTCGTTGTCGGCAAGATACTGGCCAGGCGGCTGGAGGAACCCGATGGGCCGGAAATCGTCATCCTGACAACCTATAGTTCCCGCGGCTATCTGGAACATGTCGTCATGGGGCACAACCGCAACCGGCTGATCCGCCGCTTGAAGAAGGCCGATCGTTTCGGCCGGTTGCGCGTCGTTTATGCCGTTGTGCTGGAAGATGACGGCACGGAGCGGGAAGTCCTCATCCATTCCAAGGTGCTGGTGGTCGATGATCGCTTCGTCCGCATCGGCTCGTCGAACCTGAACAACCGTTCGGAGGGCCTGGATACCGAATGCGATATCGCTATCGAGGCGAAGACGGATGTCCATCGACGGCTCATCACCGGCTTCCGCAACCGGCTTCTCGCCGAACATCTCGATGCCGCGCCGCAGGCACTCGAAGAAACGCTGGCCCATACCGGATCGCTGGTTGCGGCAGTCGATGCGCTGAACATCCGACCGAGGGGGCTGCGCGCCTTCCCCGTCGACCCGTCCGACGGCAAGACGACGCCGCTCGTCGGTACCGGCCTGCTTGATCCTAAGGAGCCGTTCTGGCCCCTGCAGCGGGCGCTCGGCTTTGTCGGTTCCTTCTTCTCGAAACTTTTCTGACGTCACGGAAAGCTCATCGGGTCGCCACCCGTTCGGCAGGCGCTCCGCCGGTGATATCCGCATCCGGTTGGGAGGTCTTTCGACCGTCGCGCTTGCGCAGCACATGCTCACTGATGAGGAGGAGCGGCAGTCCCAACGCAAGCGGGACGAAGAAATAGACGACGCGGAAGGCAACCGCCGCGCCGACGGAAGCGGCGCCCGGAAGGAGATAGATCACCGCCGCTTCGAGAACGCCGATGCCGCCGGGGACATGGCTTATGATGGCGGCTGCGTTGGCCGTGGTGTATATGGCGACCACGTCGAGATAGCGGACCTCTGTGGACGCGGCGACCAACTGGTAAAGGCAGGCCGCGACGAAGGCGAAATTGAGGGTTCCGACAGCGATCTGCCCGGCGGCCAGACGGAAAGGCGGCAGTTCGAGCTTCCATTTGCCATAGCCGAACGGCTTACGGACGAAAATCGACAGGACGAGATATAACGCGGAAAATGCCAGGCTCGCGATTGCCAGCGCCCGGATGGCATGCGGGCCGAGACTGGTCAGGACTTTGGCGTCTTCCGGATAGAGCAAAAGCCCGATGCCGCCCAGCGTCGCCAGTCCGAGAACCACGGTCATTCCCGTGAAGAGGATGATCTTTGCGACGTCGCCGGCGGTCAGGCCCCAGCGGGAATAGAAGCGGTAGCGCACGGCGCCGCTGCTCAGCGCCGCCACGCCGATATTGTGGCCGATCGACAGGCTGACGAAAGAGGCGAGTGCGATCCGGCGATAGGGGAGCCTCTTGCCGAGATAGCGCACTGCCAGGGTATCGAAGCCCGTCAGGCAGAGATAGGAAGCCGCGGCAAAACCGAGAGCCGCCATCAGCCTGCCGGCGGAAATGGCCTGAACGGATTGCATGATCTCGTCGAGGCTGTATCGGCTGACCGCGCGATAGAGCAGGTAGGCCGCGACGCCGATCGTCAGCAGAATGGATAATCTGAAGAAAAGCCGATAAGCGGTCATGGTGCTCTTTCTGAAACAGGGGCATCCGCTTCCGGAACGAACCGGAGAAGGTAAGCGTTCCCTCGCCATGGATTTACCCCGCTCAAATTCTGCGCGGTCGCTGAGTGTGCTCACCTATAATGTGCACAGTTGTCGGGGAACGGATGGCAAGGTCGATCCCGCACGCATCGCCAGGGTGATCGCGCATTGCGGCGCGGATATCATCGCGCTGCAGGAGGTCGATGTCGGACGGGCGCGCACCCATGGCATCGATCAGGCGCATGTCATCGCATCGCAATTGCGCATGGAGGTGCATTTCCATCCCGCGCTGCATCTGGCTGACGAGAAATATGGCGACGCGATCCTGACGGCGCTGCCCTCGCGTCTCATAAAGGCCGGTCCGCTGCCCTCGGTCGGGGAGCCGAGGGGCGCCATATGGGTTTCGGTGGATGTGGGAGGCACGGAGTTGCAGGTGGTCAACACCCATCTGGGTTTGCGCCGGCGCGAGCGCATGAACCAGATCGTCGCGCTTCTCGGCCCGGGCTGGCTCGGAAATCCGATGTGCCGGAGCTCGCCTTTCGTCCTGCTGGGCGATTTCAACGCGCGGCCGTCGTCGGTGGTCTATCGCACCATCACGCGGCTCGCGACCGATGTGCACCTTGGCGCGAAAACCCGTCCGCGGGCGACCTTTCCCTCGCGCTATCCGCTCTTCAGGATCGACCACATATTCGTCGGCAATGGTGTCGTGCCGATCGAGGCGGAGGTGCAGTCCGACGGATTGATCCGCACCGCTTCCGATCACCTGCCGCTCACGGCCAGGATTTCCGTGCCGGCCCGGTCGTTGCGCGAGGCCGGCGCCGTCGCTCCCGCGGGCGGCCATGCTTTGATGAAATGAGATCTTTCGCGGAGGAACAATTCTGTCATGCAACGGTTCGGCGTAGGGCACAAATAATACGCATCCAGAGGATGCAGTGCACCTGGCCGGGTTGCTCGCGCATGGCTGACCAGTGCGGGCCGGCGATTTCTTACGGATGGATGGAGGGACATTGCCTGAAATCGTGGAATTCACCCATTCGTGGGAAATTTTCGGCAATCACGTTTTCGTCTGGGCATTGGCAGCGCTTGTTTTCGTCGTCGCTTTTGCCGCCATGGCAAAACTGCGCTCCGTCATCGACAGGCGGCTTGCGGCCGCCGGCAGGGGAAGAAATCTCTTTCTGCAAACTCTGCAGACGCTGACCGGCCACACCTATCGGTTCTTCCTGGCGGCGGTCTCTCTCTGGCTGGCGGTGCAGTTTCTGGTTCTGCCGCTTCGCGTCGATCGCATCATTTCTGGCATCGTGCTGACCGCGACCATGGTTCAGATCGGCCTTTGGGGCGGTGCATTCGTCAGTCTTTGGATCGAAAATCATCTTCTTGGCCCGAGCCAGCCCGATCCCGCCCGTTCGAGCGCCGCCCAGATCGTGCGGATCATGGGGTTCTCCGTGGTCTGGTCAGCCGTCGTGCTGGTGATGCTGAGCAATCTCGGCATCGACATCACCGGTCTTGTGGCCGGCCTAGGCATCGGCGGCATAGCGATTGCGTTTGCCCTGCAAAGTCTGCTCAAGGACCTGTTCGCCTCGCTCGCCATCATCCTCGATAAGCCTTTCGTCGTCGGCGACTTCATCATATTCGATAATTCCATGGGCACGGTCGAGCAGGTCGGATTGAAGACCACGCGCATCCGGTCCCTGTCGGGCGAGCAGATTTCGGTCTCCAATGATACGCTGCTCAACGCGCGACTGCATAATTTCAAGCGGATGCGGGAGCGTCGTGTGGTCTTCGATCTGCACGCGCACTACCGGGCGCCGATAGCAAAGCTCCAGGAGCTGGCGGTTTATATCCGCAGCGTGATCGAGGCGATCGACAAGACACGCTTCGACCGGTCGCATCTGGCCGAATTCGATCAGATCGGCCCGCGTGTCGAAACGGTCTATTACGTCCTTTCCGCCGACTACAACACCTACATGGATATCCATCAGCGGATCCTGGTGCAGGTGGCGCAATGGTTCGAGGACAACAATATAGAATTCGCCTATCCGTCACAGCGCGTCCTGGTCGACCGCGACACGGTCGAACAGTTCCTGGAAGCCCTGGCGGCCGCCCGCTCCAAGCAGGACAAGCCCTTGGTGCATTAGCCAGGGGAACTTTCCCGGATGACGGCGGTTTTTGAGGTGAGGAAACCGGATCAGGCCAATGAAGAATCCAAAACTGTTCATCGGATCGCTCATCATCGCCGTCATCGCCGCCATCGCCATCGTTATGGCCGTACAGCTGTCGCGCGACGAGCCGGAACAGAACATGCCGCCGCATGCTCTCGATCAGTCGGGCTGAAAAGCCCATTCGGCTGTTTTCACCGGCAGCAGGCGGCGCTATGATCGAATGTCGGCCCTCCAGGCTGAGTGCATGATGGCCGGCTTTGGTTCATTGATATCTTTTCGATCATCTAGGACGGGAGACACTTGAATGGAAAATGCTGGCGTCGGCTGGATCGCAGCAATCATCATCGGCGGCATCGCGGGTTGGCTCGCCGAAATGTTCATGAAGAGCAATATGGGCGTTATCGCCAATATTCTTCTCGGCATCGTCGGAGCCATCATCGCCAATGCGATCCTCGGGCTTTTCGGTATCACGCTTACCGGCTGGATCGGATATCTCGTCGCAGGCTTCATCGGCGCATGCGTCCTGATCGCGATTGGACGGGCTGTCAGGCGATAAGGCCGTTTCACCGAATGAGCGCCCCGGCCCTGCGGTCTTCTCCATCGAATTCGAATCGGTTGAAGCCTGACATGACCATGAGCCGGGGCGGCATTTCCATCGGTCCGTGATCTTTTCCGATCACGTCGCGGCGCCCCGGGGCCAGTTCCGCGCCGGGTTCCTTTCCATATTCCTCCGCTTTTTTCAGAATTGAAGCTCCAATCGCCGTGCTTCGGCCGGGGGTACCCCTGTGGATATGTGAATACCCACAAAATTGGAGTTGCATAATCTCCATATCAGGAAATACAACCTAAGCGAGTTTTTACTTAAATCAAACTATCTAAAAAATTGTTTTTAAGGATTCCAGAAGTGAAGTGTATTGAGCTGTCCGATCCGGTATTTTTGAATTCCACTTCTCTCCGCAACACACAGGTTACTCGTCAGAACAGGCATTTCCAGCTGGTTCTTCTGCTTCTGGGCAGTGCTGCGATCCTGCCGGCATTCCTCACGGACAGCGCGCAGGCGGCGTGTGCCGCGGGCGCGATCTGTGTGACGCGGACGACCGACAATGGGGATGTGAACGCGCAGGGGAGCCTTAGCTGGGCGATTGCACAGGCCAATGCCGGCGGCAACAAAACCATCGCCTTCGATCCGGCGGCCTTCACCGGCACCGACCCGAAGCTGACCATGACCGGCACCAATGTGCAGACGCCGCGCATTTCCGCCGGCGTCACCATCGATGGTTCCGACGTTCCGGGCCTCACCATCGACGGCAGCAATGAGCGCGAGATCTTCTTTGTCCGGCCCGACAATCCCAACTCCGGCAACCGGATCGATGTCACCATCCGCAACCTCAGCCTGGTCAACGGACGCGCCAAGGGCGGGGACGGAAATCTGGGCGTGAATGGCTCAGGGTATGCGTCGGGCGGCGGGATGGGTGCCGGAGGTGCTCTCTTCGCCGGCGATGGCAGTGATGTCACCCTCGACAATGTCGATGTGGAGGGTAACACGGCGCAGGGTGGAAAGGGAGAGACCGTTACTCAGAGTATATGTTGCACCCCAACCGGAGCCGGCGGTGGCGGGCTGAACGGCGGCAATGGCGAGACCAACACCGGCGGGGTAGGTGGCGGCGGTGGGGGAACCGGCGCCGGCGCAAACGCCGCTAACAATCATGGCGGCGGCCCGAATGGGGGGACGCAGGGTGGCGGCAATGGCGGTGACTATTCCGGCGGCGGCGGTGGCAACAATGGGAACGGGGGGAATGGTGGTTTTGGCGGCGGCGGCGGTGGTGGTAGTGGTAATGGTGGTGTAGGGCCGGCAAAAGGCGGGAATGGCGGCTTTGGCGGCGGCGGCGGCGGTGCCTCAGGCATCGCGGGAACCGAGGATCGCGGCGGTGACGGTGGCTTCGGCGGCGGCGGTGGTGGCGGTACTTCCCGTGCAGGTGAATCATCAAAATCGAAATATGGGGGCGGAGCCGGAGGACCTAATAATGGCGGCGGTGGCGCTGGCTTCGGAGGAGGGGTCTTTGGCGAGAACGGCAGCACGATCAGCTATAAGGGCAACAGCAGGTCGTCCGGCAACTCGGCGATCGGCGGCAGCGGGTATCACAGCGGCCTCGGCCTTGGCAGCGGGATATTCCTGAATGGCCGGACGAACGCCACTTTCATTGCCGGCCAGGGGGAGACGATCACTGTCAACGACGACATCGCCAGCGATTCCTATAACGGCCCCGGCAATGCGAACAATCCCGACCCGGCGGGCGACGGCATCGATGGCGGCGTCGTCAAGAATGACAGGGGCATGCTGGTCCTGCGGGGCAACAACAGCTATGCCGGCGGCACGCGGATCAACCAGGGCACGGTCAATGTCGCCGCCGACAGGAACCTCGGCCATGTCAGCAGCAGGGTGACGATCGGCGACGGCAGCCTGCAGTTCGCGGGAAGCTTCGCGTCCGACCGCAGGGTCACGTTGACCGACAAGACCAGCACCATCGATACGCAGGCGAACAACAACACGCTGAACGGCGTCGTCGATGGCGCCGGCGCGCTGAACAAGTTGGGCACCGGTGGGCTGACGCTGACGGCGGTCAACACCTATACCGGCGACACCAATATCGACGAAGGCGCGGTGAAGCTGGTGGGCAACGGCAGCATCGAGCAGTCGAACCGGGTCAAGGCCGACCAGGTGTTCGACATATCGGGCATCAGCGGACCCAGCGCGAAGATCCGCCGCCTCGCCGGCGCAGGGACGGGCCGGGTGCATCTGGGCAGCAAGGAGCTCGTCATCACCAATGCCAACGACACCTTCGCAGGCGTCATCGACGGGACCGGTAGGCTGAATGTCGATGGCGGATGGGAGACGCTGACCGGCACCAACACCTATACGGGCGGCACGAAGATCGGCAAGGCGGGGGTTGTTGAGCTCGGCAATGGCGGCACTTCCGGCAGCATCACCGGCAATGTCGAGGATGACGGCACATTCATCTTCAACCGCTCCGACCTCTATACATTCGGGGGTGATATTTCGGGAATTGGCGACGTGCATCAGGTCGGCGCCGGAAAAACGGTGCTGACCGGCAAGAACAGCCATTCCGGGATAACGACCGTCGACCGGGGCACCCTGGCGGCCGGCGCGCGCAACACCTTCAGCGCCAATTCCGACCACATCGTCAGGAAGCAGACGGTGCTCGACCTCGCCGGCTACGACCAGACGGTCAAGTCGCTCGCCAATGCCGGCCTGGTCAATCTGGGCGGCAGGCCGGGAACGACCCTGACGACCCGCCAGGCCTATGCCGGGCAGGAGGGCTATGTCCATTTCAACAGCGTGCTCGATGGCGATGGCTCGCCGACCGACATGGTTCACGTCGGCGGCGCCACTTCGGGCAAGTCCTATGTCATCGTCAGCAATATGGGCGGGCTGGGCAACCTGACCAAAGAGGGCATCAAGATCGTTGATGTTGACGGTGCATCGGACGGCCTGTTCGAACTGGTCGGCAACTACCAGAACAAATACGGCAAGCAGGGCATCGGCTTCGGCGCCTTCAGCTACAGCCTGGAGAAGGGCGGCGTTTCCACGCCCGATGATGGCGACTGGTATCTGCGCGGAACCTACCAGCCCGGCGTCGCACTCTATGAAGCCTATCCGCAGCTCCTCCTGGCGATGAACACCCTGCCCACCTTGAGGCAGCGCGTCGGCAACCGCTACTGGTCGGGCGCCGGCAATCTGATGATCGAGCAGGGCGACGGCCCCGGCATCGCCGACGTCCCGCCGAGCCCGGAGGATGCCGGACCCTCCGCCCTTGTCGAGCGCCGGGCGGTTTGGGGCAGGGTGGAGTCCTCCTATAGCCGCATGCGCCCTGAGACGTCGACGAGCGACGCGGAGTCCGAGCTGACGCTGTGGCGCGGGCAGGCCGGTCTGGACGGCCAGTTCTACGAGAATGAAAGCGGCGTCCTCATCGGCTCGCTGACCGGCCATTACACCTCCGGCACGGCAGATGTCTCCTCGCCCTATGGCGACGGCGAGATCGAGACCAAGGGCGCGGGCTTTGGCGGGGCGCTGACCTGGTACGGCTATGACGGCTTCTATGTCGACGGCCAGGCGCAGGTGACCTGGTACAAGAGCGATATCACCTCGTCGCTGCTGGGCAGCAGCATGGCTTCCGGGCTGAAGGGCCTGGGCTATGCGGCCGGCGTGGAAACGGGCCGGCGTTTCGAGCTCAACGGGCGCTGGACGCTGACACCGCAGGCGCAGCTCGTCTATTCCCGCATCGACTTCGACGACTTCACCGACCGCGCGCCCTTCCTGGCGGATGTGTCGCTGGAGAAGGGCGAGAGCCTGCTCGGCCGGACGGGCCTGCAGCTCGATTACCAGCAGAGCTGGCAGGCGGACAATGGCACCACCAGCCGCATCAGCGCCTATGGCGCCGGCAATCTCTATTACGAGTTCCTCGACGGAACGCGGGTGAGCGTCGGCAGCGTCAGGAAGGTCAGCTTCGCCAATGAGAACGACCGCATCTGGGGCGGCCTCGGCGTCGGCGGCGCCTACAATTGGGCCGATGACCGCTATTCCCTCTATGGCGAGGCCTTCGCACGCACCAGCCTCGCCAGCTTCCCCGACAGCTATTCCATCGGCGGATCCATAGGCCTCCGCGTCAGATGGTGAGGGCGCAGACGGTCGTCATCGGCCAGGCATAAAAGGAAAGGGCGGCGAGGGTTCCTTCGCCGCCCTTGCCATTTGGATGGTCGCCGGATCAGAGACCCACATCGATCTTCGGTGACGCGTCACTGAAACGATTTGCGGCCGGATTGTCCATCTCCACGGAATCCCCCGTCAGAGCGGTTGTGGGGCGGGGCAAATGCTCTGTCGAAAGGCCCGAGGTACCGATGTCGCTCGTTGCCGTGTGGTCGATGCCGAGCTGGGTAGGATCCTGCAGATCGGTCGGAATCCCGAAATTCGGATTCTCGGCAAAAGCTGCACCTGCGCTCAAAGCCAAGGCTGCAATGGTAAGAGTGAAGGTCTTCATTATTCATATCCCTGCTTCTCCGACGGAACCATTTCTCGTCGTCACGGCACGGAAAGTGCCATGCATTTCAGCGAGGGTGAAAATAAAAATGCACTAAGTGGTTGTATTTCTTGGTGGCTGGTTAAGGAACCATTCCGGAATGCTGTAGAATAAAAGATATCTTATAGCAGATATAGCCAATTCCTAGGGAGAGTAATTATAGTATTAATGTTCCTGGATTCAAAATATGCTGTCGTTATTTGGTTGAGGAGGGTTGTATTCCAGGGCGGCGTTTAAAACTATTGCCTCCACAGGGGCGGGCATGCTGGCCCTTGGGTTATTCAAGTGATCCCATTTCAATGGCAGTGATTGCGGCGTCATCGGGCCATGGGTCCGGTGCTTCTCACCGGGACCCATGGCCGGGCGTCTCCCTTGCGTCAGCGGCATGGAACAGCGGCCTGCTCCACGCCCTTTGTCATTAATAGCCGCGCGCGGCACCCGAAGCGGCGCGGCTGTCGATGGCGCCGTAATAGCGGCTGCCGGTCCCGGCATCGTTCGCCTTCTCCATGTCGGAGAGGCTCTTTCCGCCGACCAGTATCCCGGCCGCCTCGCCCCATATCGGCCAGTCCTCGTCTATCCCGACGTCGTGGCCCATGCCGGCGAGTAGGCGGCGTGTGTCGGGCGACAGCGCGTAGGGCTCCATATAGACCCTGTCGGGCAGCCACTGATGATGGATCCGCGGCGCGTCGATCGCTTCCTGGATGTTCATGCCATGGTCGATGACATTGATGATCGCCTCGAGCGTGATGGTAATGATGCGCGCGCCGCCAGGGCTGCCGATGACCATGAACGGCTTGCCGTCCTTTGCCACGATCGTCGGGCTCATGGACGACAGCGGCGTTTTCTTCGGCGCGATCGCATTCGCCTCGCCCTGCACGAGGCCGTAGAGGTTGGGCACGCCCGGTTTCGCGGTGAAGTCGTCCATCTCGTTGTTGAGGAGGATGCCGGTTCCGGGTGCCACGACGCCGGCGCCGAAGGAGCCGTTGAGCGTATAGGTGACCGCGACGGCATTTCCCTCGTCATCGATGATGGAATAATGCGTGGTCTCCGTGCTTTCACCGAAACCTTTCGGCATCAGTTCCTGCGATACGCCGGCCTTGAACGGGTTGATCGCCTTGCGGATATCGGCGGCATAGCTTTTGTCGAGCAGCTTTGCGGTCGGGTTCTCGACGAAATCCGGATCGCCCAGTGCGGTGTTGCGGTCGACATAGGCATGGCGCATCGCCTCGACCATGAGATGCACCGTGTCCGCCGAGCCGTAGCCCAGATAGGAGATCGGATAGGCTTCGAGAATATTCAGGATCTCGCAGATGATCACGCCGCCCGAGCTCGGCGGCGGCGAGGAAAAGATGTCATAGCCGCGGTAATTGCATTTGACCGGCTCGAGTTCCCGCACTGTGTATTGCTCGAAATCCTCTTTCGCGAGAATACCCTTCTTCTCCTGGCTCGCCTTGACGATCGCATCGGCAATCGGTCCCTTGTAGAAGGCATCAGGCCCCTGTTCCGAGATGAGGGAGAGCGATGCGGCAAGATCGGACTGGACCAGTTTTTCGCCGGCCGCATAGGGTTTGCCGTCGGGTTTGAGGAAGATGGCCTTGGCGGCAGGATCCTTCGCCAGCGTCTCGGCATTCTCGGCGAAGGAGGCGACATCGCCCTGTTCCAGCACGAAGCCCTCTCTGGCAAGCCCGATCGCCGGTGCCATCAGCTCCTGCCGCGGTTTCGTGCCGTAGCGGGTCCGGGCGGTCTCAAGGCCCATCACGGAGCCCGGCACGCCCACGGCGAGATAGCCATCGGTGCTCAGCCCCTTTACCGGATTGCCCTTGTCGTCGAGATACATCGTCTTGGTCGAGGCGAGCGGCGCGCGCTCGCGGAAATCGAGAAAGGTCGTCTTGCCGTCCTTCAGGCGAATGGTCATGAAACCGCCGCCGCCGATATTGCCCGCCGTCGGGTAGACGACCGCCAGCGCATAACCGACGGCAACCGCCGCATCCACCGCGTTGCCGCCGTTCTTCAGGACATCGACACCGATATCCGATGCCAGGTGCTGCGCCGTGACCACCATTCCATGCTGGCCTTCGACCGGTTCGGGCGAGGCGGCGAACACCTGCGCCGGCGGCGACAGGCTGAGGGTAAAGGCGAAGAGGACCGCAACGGTCTTCTTGTGGAGATCATGCATGTTCATTCCTCCGTAGATGATGCGCCGATGCAGGGTCGGGGCTTGTTCATCCCGCGTCAAGGTCCAGGAAAGTGGAAGCTGCTTCCCCGGATCGGCGTAATCATGACAGGGGTTGGAATTTCCGTTCGGCTATGGCATTCGCCACGCGGAACGCCTAAATAGCAGTTCTAGTGGAGTGGATTTGACATCCGAGTTCCGGTTGAGGCCGGGCTGTTGCTCGGATGTCAAATTCAAAGCTCCGCTGGAATCAGAATTTTATCTGGTGATCCTTGTGATTCCGGCATTTGCTCGGGCGGGTGCTGCCAAGTCAGGCAAAAGTCGGAATCGGACCACTGGCCAATTTTACTCGGAAACGGGGACGCCATGATTCATGGCCACGTGAATGTTGTCATCGGGATGACTGGTCTATGAAGCCTGATTATTACGAAACGCTCGGCGTCAACAGGGGCGCGGACGAAAAGACCCTGAAAAGTGCCTTCCGCAAGCTTGCCATGCAGTATCATCCGGACAGGAATCCCGGAGATCACGAGGCGGAACGTAAGTTCAAGGAAATCGGCGAGGCCTATGAGACGCTGAAGGATCCGCAGAAGCGGGCCGCCTACGATCGCTTCGGCCATGCTGCTTTCGAGAATGGCGGCGGCTTCGGCGCTCATGGTTTCGGTGCGGCAGGCGGTTTTGCCGATATTTTCGAGGATATTTTCGGCGAGATGATGGGCGGTGGTCGGCAGCGCCGCGCCAATGGCCGCGAGCGCGGCGCCGATCTCCGCTACAACATGGAAATCACTCTGGAGGAGGCCTATACCGGCAAGACGGCGCAGATCCGGGTGCCGACCTCCGTGGTCTGCGAGGAATGCACCGGCAGCGGCGCCAAGCCCGGCACGCAGCCCGTCACCTGCTCGATGTGCGGCGGTGCGGGGCGCGTGCGCGCGGCGCAAGGCTTCTTCTCCATCGAGCGGACCTGCCCGTCCTGTAACGGGCGCGGCCAGATCATCAAGGACCCCTGCCCGAAATGCTCGGGCCAGGGCCGCGTCGTGCAGGAGCGCTCGCTTTCCGTCAATATCCCGGCCGGTATCGAGGACGGCACCCGCATCCGCCTGTCCGGCGAGGGCGAGGCGGGGCTTCGCGGCGGCCCGTCGGGCGATCTCTACATCTTTCTTTCCATCAAGCCGCACGAGTTCTTCCAGCGCGACGGCGCCGATCTCTATTGCAAGGTGCCCATCTCCATGACGACGGCGGCGCTTGGCGGCCAGTTCGAGGTATCGACGCTCGACGGCACCCAGACGCGCGTCAAGATCCCCGAGGGCACGCAGAACGGCAAGCAGTTCCGCCTGAAGGGCAAGGGAATGCCCGTCCTGCGTCAGCCGGCCATGGGTGACCTTTATATCCAGATCGCCATCGAGACGCCGCAGAACCTCACCCGCCGGCAGCGCGAGCTGCTGGAGGAATTCGAGAAGATTTCCTCGAAGGAGAACAGCCCCCAATCGACGGGCTTCTTCTCGCGGATGAAGGAATTCTTTGAAGGAATCGGCGAATAGGCGTTATAGTTCGGGCACAGACTTGTCATGATGCTTTGCGTCTGTCATGCAAAGCGTCGTGAATCTGCCCGGTAACGACATTTGGGAGCAGTACGCCATGGCAGGACCCCTCGGCAAGAAGCTGGCGGAGAAGTTCGACGAGGAAATCCGGTTCTTCAAGGGCTGGATTGATGGTCCGAAGGCGGTCGGCGCCATCCTGCCGACGAGTTCCATCACGGCGCGGCGCATGGCGAGCGTCATCGACATCCATTCCGGCCTGCCTGTGCTGGAGCTCGGGCCCGGAACCGGCGTCATCACCAAGGCGATCCTGCAGCGCGGCGTGAAGCCGTCCGACCTTTATTCGGTCGAATATTCGGAGGATTTCGTCCGCCACCTGCGCGAGGACTTCCCCGACGTCAACATCATCCACGGCGATGCCTTCGACCTCGACACCACGCTCGGCGAGCACAAGGATCTGGTCTTCGACTGCGTCATCTCCGCCGTGCCGCTCCTCAGCTTCCCCGTCGAAAAGCGGGTGGCGATCCTTGAGGATCTCCTCAACAGGATTCCTGAGGGCCGCCCCGTGATACAGATCACCTATGGCCCGCTGTCGCCGGTGCCGGCGGGGCGCGGCAACTATGTCGTCCAGCATTATGATTTCGTCATCCGCAATGTTCCCCCGGCGCGGCTATGGGTCTATAAGCGCGGGCGCACCTGATTTTCTCTGTCCAGACGGCCCAGCATGGCTCCCAGAATTATCGTTTTCGCCGGATCGATCCGTTCGGGAGCCTATAGCGGCAGGACGGCGGATGCCGCCGTCAAGGAGCTTGCGTTGCAGGGCGCCGAGGTCACGCGCATCTCGCTCGCCGATTATCCCCTGCCGATCATGGACGAGGATCTGGAGAGGGAGAAAGGCGTCCCGGAGAACGCCATGCGGCTGGGCCGCATGTTCGCGGCCCATGAAGGGCTCATGATCTGCTCACCCGAATATAATTCCTCCATCCCGCCGCTCCTGAAGAACACCATCGACTGGGTCAGCCGTATCTCGCGCGACGGTGATCGCGTGTTGCGGCCCTATGCCGGGAAGATCGTCGGTCTCTGCTCTTCGTCCGACGGCAATTATGGCGGCATCCGCGGCCTCTATCACCTGCGCTCGGTGCTGATGAATGTCGGCACCCAGATCGTCACCGAGCAATGCTCCGTGGCGCGGGCGTCGGAGGCCTTCAACGAGGATGGCTCCTTAAGGGATGAGCGCACCGCGAAAATGATGACGAGGGTCTGCCGCTCGCTCATCGAGCATGTGCAGATGGTGTCGTTCAGGCGCTGATGTACGCTTATTATATCACCCACCCGCAGATCGTGATGGACCCGGCGGTTCCCGTTCCGCAATGGGGGTTGTCCGAGACGGGAAGCGCGCGGATCGATGCCATATCGGCCAGGCCTTGGGCGCTCTCGCTCACCCGGATATTTTCGAGCGACGAGAAAAAGGCGATCGAGACGGCGGAAATCCTGGCCGGCAAGTCCGGCTGCCCGATCGCGATCGATCCCCTGATGGGCGAGAACGACCGCTCGTCGACCGGTTTCCTGCCGCCACCCGAATTCGAAAAAGCGGCCGATCGCTTCTTCGCTGAACCCGAAACGAGTTTCCGGGGATGGGAGCGGGCGGTGGACGCCCAGACCCGCATCGTCCGAGCCGTCAGTGCTGCACTGGAGCGCTGCCCTGGAGCCGGTCCGGTGGCCTTTGTCGGCCATGGCGGCGTTGGCACGCTCCTGAAGTGCCATCTCGCCGGTACGCCGATTGCGCGCGATCGTGATCAACCACCTGGCGGCGGAAATATCTTCGCCTTCCAGCTTTCCGACCGCGCGTGTCTGTGCGATTGGGAACCGGTTGAAACATTCAGCGGTGATTTCCATGGATGAGAATAGAGTGCGCGACCGGCTGATCGTCGGTCTCGACGTTCCGACGGTGGGGGAAGCCGAGGCGGTGGTCGCGGCCCTGGGCGATACGGTGTCCTTCTACAAGATCGGCTACCAGCTCGCCTTTGCCGGGGGACTGGATTTCGCCGGCGAGCTCGTCCGCTCGGGCAAACAAGTCTTTCTCGACATGAAGCTCCTCGATATCGACAATACGGTCGCCAAGGGCGTGGAGAACATCGCGAAGATGGGCGTCTCCATGCTGACGCTGCACGCCTACCCCAAGGCGATGCACGCTGCCGTAGAGGCGGCGAAAGGCTCTGGCCTCTGCCTCTTGGCCGTTACCGTACTCACCTCCATGGACGGCGCGGATCTGGCCGAGGCCGGCTATCTCGCCGATCCGCAGACGCTTGTTCTCCGCCGTGCCGGGCAGGCGCGCGAGGCCGGCATGGGCGGCATCGTCTGCGCCGCTCCGGAGGCCTCGGCCGTCCGTCGCATCATCGGCCCGGACATGGCTCTGGTCACGCCGGGCATCCGTCCCGCTGGGGCGGAGAAGGGCGATCAGAAACGTGTCATGACCCCGGCGGAAGCGCTGAGGGCCGGCGCGAGCCATCTCGTCGTCGCGCGCCCCATCGTCGCTGCCGCCGACAGGCAGGCCGCCGCCCGCGCCATTCTGGCCGAAATGGCGGCGGCAGTCGCCCAGCCGGCAGATTAGCTGAAGGAGGAAAATATGACAAAAGGCTATTGGATCGCGCGTGTCGATGTCAGGGACGCCGAGCGCTACAAGGATTACGTCTCGACCGCGAAGCCCGCTTTCGAGCGCTACGGCGCCAGGTTTCTGGCGCGCGGCGGTACGGCGCATGCCGTGGAGGGCCCTGGCCGGGCCCGCAATGTCATTATCGAGTTCCCCTCCATCCAGCACGCGCTCGATTGCTACAATTCATCGGAATATCAGGCGGCAAAGGCCATCCGCCAGACCGTCGCCGACGGCGAGATCGTCATCGTGGAAGGTTACGAGGGGTAGAATTACGGCCCCGACCTTTTCCGGTCACGCAACGGCCCTGCACCGTCAAAGCCTGACCGGCCGGTCGAAAACGCCCTGCACGGCAATATCCAGCAACAATGGCCGGCCGGCATTGGGGTCGGCCTTGCGCTCGCTCTCGCTCATGCCCTCATGTGCCGTGGTGACGAGGAGGCGATCGGCATCAGGGCCGACAAAGGCCGGGCAGGAGGGCTGGCGGGCCGGTACCGGCACGGAGCGGATCAACCTGCCCTCAGGCGAATAGGCGTGCACTGCTCCCGCACCCCAGCAGGCGTTCCAGAGGACGCCGTTCGCATCCACCACCGAGCCGTCCAGTCCGCCGTCCTCCACGCGATGGTGAAAGACGCTTTTCTCGCTCACCGGCAGGCCCGTTTCCGGATCCGTGTCGACGCGCCAGAGGATGTTCTTGTCCGTATCGGCGAAATAGGCGATCCGCCCGTCGGGCGAGAATGAGATGGAATTGGTGATGGTGATGCCGGAGAAGAGCAGGCGGACCTCGCCCTCGCGATACCACCAGATCGAGCCTGCGCCCTCCTCGGCCTTTTTGCCCATCGTTCCCAGCCAGAAGGCGCCGGAGGGGTGGACGCGCGCGTCATTCGAGCGGGTGGCGGGATTGTCGGCCTCGATCGCCCTGTGCAGTGTCAGCGCGCCGCTTTCGCGGTCGCGGATGTAGAGCCCCTTCTCGGTCCAGAGCATCTGGCTTTGCGCATCGATGACCGCGAGCGCGCTCGCCATCATTCCCAGCTCCTGCACCCGGCTGTCGCCGTCCGGCCAGCTCTTCTCGATGAGCCTGCCCGCCAGGATATCGAACCACCAGACCGTACTGGTCAGGGGATCGTAGCCCGGCCCTTCGCCGAGCTCGCAGACGGTATCGGAAAAGACGGTGGCAGGCACGGTCGTCATGCGTATGTCTCTCCAAAGAAAACCGCATCATAGGCCTCGATCGTCAGGTGGGCACGCTCCGCCACATCCGCCGCATTCATCCCGGGTTTGTAGATGCTGGAGCCGAGGCCGAAGGCGCGTATCCCCACTTCGGCATAGGCGGCGAAATCGCCCTCGGCAACGCCGCCGACCGCGCCGACCACCGTGCCCTTGGGCAGGACGGCGCTCACCGCCTTGATGCCGTCGGGGCCCAGCACATTGGCTGGGAAGAACTTCAGCCCCGAGGCCCCCGCCTTCAGCGCGGCCAGCGCTTCCGTCGGCGAGAAGACGCCGGGCATCGTCACCATGCCGGAGGCGGATGCGGCGCGGATCACTTCCGCATCCACATTGGGGCTCACCATCAGCCGCCCGCCCGCATCATGGAGCCGTGCGACACTGGCCGTGTCGAGCACCGTGCCCGCTCCGACCAGCACATGCGCTGGCAGCGCCTTTGCGACCATCTCGATGGAGCGGAACGGCTCCGGCGAATTGAGCGGTATCTCGATCGCCTCGAAGCCGGCATTGGCCAGCGCATGGCAGATATCCACCGCCTCTTCCGGCCGGATCCCGCGCAGGATGGCGATCAGGTCGCGCTTCAGCTTCGGCCAGGCGACGGAGGGAACGTGAGTCATGCCGTTTCCTTTCGGGAGGAGAACCACAGGCCGGCGGCGGCGGCATGCAGGCCCTTCCGGACCGCATCCTCGGCATCCACCGTTTCGCAGTCGAAGCCCGCCGCGCCGAGCGCCTTGCGATAGAGCCGCTCCATCCGCCCCGAGGCGACGAGCTGCACTGTCCTGATATCAGCCGGTGCCTTGGCGCGCGCGTCGGCCGCTTCCGAGCCGATCACCATGCCGGAGAGCTGCGCGGCGGCTTCCGCCTCGCTCTGCCCGTTGAGCAGCATCGCCGCCCGGAGCTCGAAAAGCGTGCCGAGCAGGCTGAAGCCGGGGGCGAGAGCCTGCCCGAGCCCGGCGGCAAAGCCCGGATGATCCGCATCGACGCTCTCCGCCACCGCGCCGATCGAATGGCGCAGGATCGACTGGCCGCAGAGCAGCGCATAAAGCTCGCCGGTCAGATAGGTGGAGAAACGCGAGACCTTCCCGCCTTCCAGATAAACCCATTTCGAATGGGTGCCGGGCATGGCGACGAGGCCGGAGAAACCGGGCCTGCCGTGGACGAGGCCGAGAAGCTGGGATTCCTCGCCGCGCATCACATTGGGTTGCGCGCCCTGCTGCGCCAGGCCAGGCACGATGCGGATATCGCGCTTTGTATCGATGATGCGCGCCGAGGCCGCCAGGATGGTCGCCGGGTCGGCGGGGATATCCACATAGGATGCCTCGACCCAGCCCTGCCGCGAGCCCGCCATGCCGCAGACGACGACCGGCAGGTTGGCCGGCGCGCCGAGTGCTGCGAGATGGCTTTCCAGAACTTGCGAGAAGCCGATTGTCCGTGAGGCGTCGAGCCCGTCGTCGCTGCGTCGCTCGGCGAGCACCTGGCCCGCCCTGTCCATGAGCCAGAGCCGGAAGCGGCTCGTCCCCCAATCGGCCCCGGCGAAAGCGGGTTCTCCGTCTCTGCTCACAAACAGCCTCCGTCTACGATCAGCGTCTGCGCGGTGAGCATGCGGGCGGCGTCGGAAGCCAGGAACAGGCAGGGCCCGACCATGTCGTCCGGCTGCACCTCTTCTTTCAGGCACTGCTTGCCGATATGGGCCTTCAAGCCTTCCTCCGTCACCCAGAGCGCCTTCTGGCGCTCCGTCATCACCCAGCCGGGCGCAATCGCGTTGACACGGATTTTATCGGGACCGAGCGCTCCGGCAAGCCCCTTGGTGAGCCCGATGACGCCGGCCTTCGCCGCGGTGTAGACGGGCAGGTCGCCCTGGTTGATCATGAAGGAAATGGAAGTGAAGTTGACGATCGCGCCGCCGCCGGCCTTTTTCATGCCCGGCAGCACCGCCTGCACTGCAAAGAACTGCGGGCGCAGATTGATCGACTGGTTGAGGTTCCAATAGTCCTCGGTCACGTCCTCGACGGTGTGCCGGTCGTCCCATGCGGCATTGTTGACGAGAACGGCGACCGGGCCGTGTGCCGCTTGCGCCTCTGCTGCCGCCTTGCGCAGTGCCTCGAGATCGCGCAGATCCGCATCGAGATAGAGCGGGCGGCTGCCATATTTCTTTTCCAGCTTCTCGACCAGTGCCGTCGACGGCTCCTTCGCGATATCGATGAAGGCGACCTTCGAGCCCTGGGCGACAAAGCCCTCCGTCAAGGAGGCGCCGATGCCGGAGCCGCCGCCGGTGATCAGGACGGAGCGGTCCTTCAGGTCGGGAAACACGGTCGATGGCAGCATGAAGGATCCTCCCAGATGGGCTTGCACGATTGTTGCGGCTTTTGCCGGCCCGACGCTTAGCGGAATTCAGCGAAATCGTATAGTATGATAAATAAAATTTCCTGTTATCGGGCCTGAGCATGATCCCGAACCGAAGGTCGGCGGCAGCAAAAAGTTACAGACTTTTCGGATAAGGTCATGCGGCTAAGACGAAAGCCGAGCGTGATGCCTCTCCGTTTAATTGCATCACGCCCTTGCCCGTGACAGTTTGGCGCCCTGTTTTCGACCGTAGCGAATCGCTGAGGACATCATGGCAATGAAAATCGCGGTCCAGATGGACCATATCCGTTCCATCCGGATCGCAGGCGACACCACCTTCGCGCTCTGCCTGGAGGCGGCAAGGCGCGGCCACACGCTTTATCACTATACGCCCGACCGTCTTTCCATGCGCGACGGCGTCGTCTCGGCCGTGGTCGAGACGCTTGAGGTGCGCGACACCGAGGGCGATCATTTCACGCTGGGCAGCCCTGAGCGCCGCGACCTTTCGGAGATGGATGTGGTGCTGCTGCGCCAGGATCCACCCTTCGACATGAACTACATCACCACGACGCATCTCCTGGAACGCATTCACCCGAAGACGCTGGTCGTCAACGATCCCATGTGGGTGCGCAACAGCCCGGAAAAGATCTTCGTCACCGAATTCCCCGACCTGATGCCGGAAACCCTTATCACCAAGGACCCGCAGGAGGTGGCGGATTTCCGCCGCGAGTTCGGCGATATCATCGTCAAGCCGCTTTACGGCAATGGCGGCGCCGGCGTTTTCCATCTGGCCAATGCCGACCGAAACCTCGCCTCGCTTCTCGAGATGTTCGCGCAGATGTACCGCGAGCCTTTCATCGCCCAGCGTTATCTGAAGGACGTGCGCGCCGGCGACAAGCGCATCATCCTGATCGACGGCGAGCCGGTCGGCGCCATCAATCGCGTTCCGTCCGAAACGGATGCCCGCTCCAACATGCATGTCGGCGGCAGGGCCGAGGCCGCGCAACTGACCGAGCGCGACCGGGAAATCTGCGCCCGCATCGGCCCTTCGCTGCGGGAGCGGGGCTTCATCCTCGTCGGCATCGACGTCATCGGCGATTACATGACCGAGATCAACGTCACCTCGCCCACCGGCATCCGCGAGATCAAGCGCTTCGGCGGGCCCGATGTGGCGGTGCTCTTCTGGGATTGCGTCGAGGCCAAGCGCCGGAAGGCCTGACAATCGCCGATCCGGAATCTTCGGATACTATCTCCTGGAGCGGTTCCCACTCGAAGGGAGGCCGTTCTTATTATTTTATTTTCCAAGTATATAATAATATAAGGAAGTTCTACTACGCATGTATCCGGATACTTCCTCTTTTGTTCTGGTGGCACAACCTGATGCACCTGTTTAATATCCGGTAGGTTGTCTTTGTTCCATTAATGTTCTTGTCCGCCTGGCTGATCTATGCTTATCTCCAGAGATTAAGCCTGTTGAGCTTCCGCGTGGGGACGCGGAGAGGGCGTTTTGGGGGGCAGCGGCATGGTATCGCGGGTCAGCACCGTAGCGTTTCAGGGGATCGAGGCTGTCCGCGTCGATGTGCAGGTGATGATTGCGCCCGGCAAGATGGGCATGTCCATCGTCGGCCTGCCCGACAAGGCAGTGGCCGAAAGCCGCGAAAGGGTGCAGGCCGCGCTGCATGCCTCGGGCCTTTCCATGCCGCCCAAGAAGGTCACGGTCAATCTCGCGCCGGCCGACCTTCCCAAGGAGGGCTCCCATTACGACTTGCCGATCGCCGTCGGCCTGATGGCGGCGCTCGGCGCGCTGCCGGGTGACGCCCTGCAATCCTATGTGGTCCTGGGCGAGCTCTCGCTCGATGGCACGATCAGCGCCGTCGCCGGCGTGCTGCCGGCGGCCATCGGTGCCAACCGGCAGGACAAGGGCCTGATCTGCCCCCATGCCTGCGGTCCGGAGGCCGCCTGGGCCGGCAGTGAGATCGACATCCTGGCGCCGCGCAGCCTGATCGCGCTCGCCAATCATTTCCGCGGCACGCAGGTTCTGTCGCGTCCCGAGCCGGCAATGCGCCAAAGGGCGGACGATCTGCCCGATCTTGCTGATATCAAAGGACAGGAGACGGCGAAGCGGGCGCTCGAAGTGGCGGCGGCGGGCAATCACAATCTGCTTCTGGTCGGGCCGCCCGGCTCGGGCAAGTCGATGCTGGCGCAGCGCCTGCCCTCCATCCTGCCGCCGCTTTCCCCGCGCGAATTGCTGGATGTCTCGATGATCGCTTCCATCGCCGGGGAACTCGCCGGCGGCAGGCTTTCCGACCGCAGGCCTTTCCGCGCGCCGCATCACTCCGCCTCCATGGCGGCGATGGTCGGCGGCGGCATCAGGGCCAGGCCGGGGGAGGTGTCGCTTGCCCATAATGGCGTGCTTTTCCTCGACGAATTCCCGGAATTCACGCCGCAGGTGCTCGATTCGCTGCGCCAGCCTCTGGAAACCGGCGAATGCATGATCGCCCGCGCCAATCACCGCGTCAGCTATCCCGCGCAGATGCAGCTCATCGCCGCGATGAATCCGTGCCGCTGCGGCATGGCCGGCGAGCCGGGCCACCGCTGCGCGCGCGGGCCCCGCTGCCAGGCGGATTATCAGGCGCGCATTTCCGGCCCGCTGCTCGACCGTATCGATCTGCGCATAGAGGTGCCCGCCGTTTCGGCCGCCGATCTCATTCGTCCGTCACAGGCCGAGAGCAGCAAGGCGGTGGCGGAGCGGGTGGCGCGGGCGCGATCGATCCAGAAACGCCGTTATGAAGCGCGGGGTCTTTCCCATGTCTCGACCAATGCGCAGTGCTCCGCCGCGCTGATCGAGGAGATCGCCGCACCCGATGCCGGCGGCGCGAGGCTGCTGCGCGATGCCAGCGAGCAGATGAAGTTTTCCGCCCGCGCCTATCACCGCATCCTGAAGGTGGCGCGCACGCTGGCCGATCTCGACGGGGCGGAGAAGGTCGGGCGGCTGCATCTCGCCGAGGCGATTTCCTATCGCATGAGCGGAGAAAGGGTGATGGCGACCGCCTGACCTGCCGTGGAATCGCGGCCTGTGTAGGAGGGCGGCAAATGCGCAGGAGCGATGGCTCTCATGCGCTGGAGGAGAGCCGGCCAAGCCGGCCCTCGAGCAGCCGGATCGTCGCGGCGTCGGCATTGGCGAAGGCAAAGCGCAGGGAGCGGTCCTGTCCTTCACCGAAAAAGGCGCCCGGCAGCGCCAGCACGCCGGCTTCCTTGGCGAGCCGCTCCGCCACTTCGACCGAGGATACCCTATCGAACGGATGGCGGATGAAGGCGAAATAGGCGCCGATCGCCTCCAGCCGCCACTCCGGAAGTTGTCTCATCACGTCGTGGAGCGCGCTTGCGCGGCCGGCGATTTCCGCGCGGTTGGCCTCCCGCCATGAAGTGAGCGGCGCGATTGCGCGAGCGACGGCGGCCTGCGGCGCGCGGGGCGCACATATCTGCAGATTGTCCATGACCTTTGCCACATTCTCCACCACCTTCGGACCGCCAACGATGGCGCCCAGCCGATGGCCGGGAATGCAGAAGGATTTGGAGAAGCTGTAGAGCTGGATCAGCGTTTCCTGCCAGCCCGGCAGGCGGAACAATCCATGGGGCGCCTCGCTGCCGGACGGGAGGAAATCCCGATAGGTTTCGTCGAGAATGAGCCAGGTGCCGTTGGCGCGGCAGAGATCGTAAATGGCCTCGAGCATCTGCGGCGGATAGATCGCGCCGGTCGGGTTGTTCGGCGTCACCAAGGCCAGCGCGCGTATGTCGCCGGTCAGCGCGCCGGCAATGGCCTGTACCTCGGGGACGAAACTTTTCGCCGCGCTGCATTCGACGGTACGGCTTTTAATGCCCAGCATCGCCAGCGTCGACTGATGATTGAAATAGAAGGGGTTGGTCATCAGCACCGTATCGCCCGCCCCGGCCACCGCCATGATGGCGGCGATGAAGGCCTGGTTGCAGCCGGCGGTGATATGCACATTGTCGGCTGCGACAGGCGCGCCATAGAGGCCCGCGACGTGTTCGGCATAGGCCTCGCGCAGCACCGCTTCGCCTTCGATCGGCCCATAGCCGGCATAGGCGTCGGAAGAGGCCGCCTCGCCCAGCCACTTCAGCATGTCGCGATGCGGCGGATAGCCTGGAACCGCCTGCGAAAGGTCGATCAGCGGCCCATGCGCGCCCGAATAGGCGTCAGCCCAGGCCTGCACCAGCGGGATCGGCGGCGCAGAGAGGTTCGCCACCAGCGGATTGAAAAGCGGAGCAGGCATCTGGGAAATCCTTGGCTATCCGGGAAGATCAGGGTTTGAGGCGGCGCTTGGCCTGACGGGCCGGTGCCTGTTTGGAGACAAGGCCGCGTGCGTTGCCTTTTGCAGCGGGTTCGCCGGCGATCTTGCCGTTGCGGCGGCGGATGATGTGGCGGGCGGCCGTCTGGGGCTCGGCGATGCTGTCCGCGCCGAGAGACGCGAAAAGCCAGTCGATGAATACCCTGACGATAGGGGCGGCACGCACCTCGTTGCGGCAGGTCACGTAAAAGGCGTTGTTCGCCGGGACGGTGAGGCCGAAAGGCACGATCAGCTCACCCTTGGCGATCAGATCGCTGGCGGTGATCGTATCACCCAGCGCAACCCCCTGGCCGTGCAGCGCGGCTTCCGTTGAAAGACGGGCATCGCTCATGAAGTGCTGCGGCCCGCGCGGGAGGCCGGTTGCATCGGCCGCCGCCAGCCAGGTGTTCCATTCGCGCCCGTCATCGGCATGCAGCATCACATGGTCGCGCAGATCGCGCAGGGTGCGCAGCGGTCGGCTGTTGAGCAATGTCGGGCTGACGACGGGAAAGAGCCGGAGATGGCTCCACAGCCTCGTCCAGCAATCGGCCCAGTTGCCGTCGCCATAAAGGATGCAGATATCGACATCGGGCGAGCGCAGATGATCCGGATCGTTCGATGCCGTCAGCGTCAGGCGGATATCGGGATACTGCTCGGTGAACTGGTTGAGCCGCGGGATGAGCCACAGCGAGAGCAGCGCCGGCACGCAGGTGATGCTGAGCTCACCGCTGGTCGTGGGGCGCTTCACCATGGCGGTCGCCGCGGCGATTTCGGCAAAGGCGCTGGAAACGGCGGGCAGGAGCAGCGCGCCCTGTGCGGTGAGTTTCAGGCGCTGTGCGCCCCGCTCGAACAGCTTGACGTCGAGCGTCGCCTCCAGCGCCTTGATCTGGTGACTGATCGCGCCATGGGTGACGTTCAGTTCCTGTGCGGCCAGCGAAACCGAACCATGGCGCGCCGCCGCCTCGAAGGCCCGTAGCGGATTGAGCGGGGGAAGGCGGCTTGACATGAGGAGAACGGGTCCGGCGCCATGTGAGAAAATTTCACATAAAATCCTATAACAATATCAATTGCATTTCAAAGTCATTTGTATCGATAATGGGCCAAAGACGAGGCTGAAAGCCCAGGGGAACAGAATGAAAATTCGCTCGTGCGCTGAAGCTGCGCGGCTGTTTCTAAGCTTTTCCTGATTTTCGCCTGCGTCGGACATTTTGTTCTAGCCGCACGATCTATCCGAAAAATCGGCAAGTTTTCGGGATCGTGCTCTGATGACGAGGACGACCGAAGATGGATTGGGACGCAAAGAAGCTCGAAGCGCTGCGCGCGAAATATGGCGAGAGCCACGGCGGCGAACTTTTCGATCCGGAATTCCGCAAGGTCGCTGACAAGATATTTTCGAAAAGCGGCACGCGGCTCGCCCCTTATGCCGGCGTGCCCACCTTCCTTTCCGCACCCTATATGCCGGTCGACGCTAACGAACCCGATTTCGGCAATCTGCAGGTGGCGATAACGGGCGTGCCGATGGACCTGGGCGTCACCAACCGCCCCGGCTCGCGCTTCGGCCCGCGGGCGCTGCGCACCATCGAGCGCATCGGCCCCTACAATCACGTGCTCGGCACGGCGCCGGTCTTTGACCTGCGGGTGGCAGACATCGGCGATGTGCCTTTCGCCAGCCGCTACCGGCTGGAGCAGAGCCATGCGGATATCGAAAAGCGGATCGGCCAGATCGTGGCCGCCGGCGTGGTGCCACTTGTCGTCGGCGGCGACCACTCGATCACCCATCCGATCCTGAAGGCCATCGGCAGGGAGCGGCCCGTCGGCATGATCCATATCGATGCCCATTGCGACACGGGCGGCGCCTTCGACCAGACCAAGTTCCATCATGGCGGCCCGTTCCGCAATGCCGTGCTCGACGGCGTGCTTGACCCGACGCGCACCATCCAGATCGGCATTCGCGGCTCGGCCGAATATCTCTGGGAGTTCTCCTATGAGGCGGGCATGACCGTCATCCATGCCGAAGAAGTGACGGGGCTCGGCATCCCCGCGATCATCGAGAAGGCGCGGGCGATTGTCGGCGACGGGCCGACTTACCTCTCCTTCGATATCGACAGCCTGGATCCAAGCTTTGCCCCCGGCACGGGCACGCCGGAGGTAGGTGGGCTGACGACGCGCGAGGTGCTGGAACTGATCCGCGGCCTCAAGGGCATCAATCTGGTGGGCGGCGATGTCGTCGAGGTGGCGCCGCAATATGACGCGACGGCGAATACGGCCCATGCGGGCGCGCAGGTGTTGTTCGAAATCCTGAGCCTGATGGTGTTCAGCCCCTTCATCACGGGCGGGCGCGACTGATATTTCGCTGATATAATGACAAGCAGATGGGAACAGCCGGCCCGAGCCGGTACAAAGGAGAAGAGAAATGGACGTGAATAGGAAGAAGGTGAGCCGGCGCACCGTTCTTGGTGTCGGCGTCGCGGGCGCTGCGATGCTCGCCATGCCGTCCGTGCTGCGCGCGCAGGACAAGTCGCTGAAAATCGGCGTCTATGGCGGCTACTTCAAGGATTCCTTCGACAAGAACATCTTTCCCGATTTCACCAAGGCGACGGGCATCGCGGTGGAATCGGTCGCGGAACCCACGGGCGAGGCATGGCTGGTGCAGCTCGAGCAGGCCGCGCGCGCCGGGCAGGCGCCGGCGGATGTCTCGATGATGTCGCAGGTCGCCATGCTCAAGGGGCAGGCGACGGAGCTCTGGACGCCGCTCGATCAGGGCAGGATACCCAATGCCCCGAACCTTCTCGACCGTTTCGTCAATAAATATCCGGACGGGCGCATCGCCGGCATCGGCGCCGTGGCCTGGTACATCACTCTCGTCACCA
The DNA here is from genome assembly GCF_014191375.1 of Mesorhizobium sp. RMAD-H1. GTDB lineage: Bacteria > Pseudomonadota > Alphaproteobacteria > Rhizobiales > Rhizobiaceae > Paramesorhizobium. The sequence continues at coordinate 22,950 of NZ_JACHWN010000005.1, read as the reverse complement.
ATACGGATGTTTACAAGGAAGCGCCGGATTCCTGGGCGGCCTTCTGGGACAAGGCGAATGAGGACAAGCTCGGTCTCCTCGCCCTCGTCTCCAACTCCTTCCTGCTGGAAGTGACCGCCAAGACCTTCTTCGGCGGCACTGATATGCTGAGCACCGAGGACGGCCTGCTCAAGGCCTTCGACAAGCTGGCCGAGGTCAAGCCGAATGTGCGGCTCTGGTATCGCGACGAGGCGCAGTTCGAGCAGGCGCTGAAATCCGGCGAAATCCCGATGGGGCAATATTATCACGACGTGACGGGGCTCGCGGCCGCCGACGGCAATCCTGTGCGCTCCACCTTCCCGAAGGAAGGCGGCATCCAGGATTCCGGCTGCTGGGCGCTGTCGCGCGCTTCGAAGAAGAGCGAAGAGGCGCATATCTTCATCAACTATATGTGCCAGCCGGCGATCCAGGCGACCTTGTCGCGCAAGGTCGGCACCGCGCCGACCGTGAAGCGTGATCTGCTCGATCTCACCGACAAGGAGTTCGCGGCCGTTTCCTCCGATATCGAGCCGATCATCCCGCGCTACGATCTCTACCAGACCAAATCGGACTGGCTGAACCAGAAGTGGACGGAACTGATTGTCGGATAGGTGAATACCCCTCTCCGGCCTGCCGGCCGGAGAGGGCTGCAAAAGACGGGGCTTGAAAACCGCAAAACCATGAACAAGAGAGACGGATGTCCGGACTGGTTCTGAAAGACATATCCAAGCGGTTCGGAGATTTCACCGCCGTCAGCCATGTCGATCTCAGCGTGCCGCACGGCACATTCGTCTGCATGCTCGGGCCCTCGGGATGCGGGAAGACGACGCTCCTGCGCATGATCGCGGGGCTCGACGAGCCGAGCGAAGGCGCCATTCTGCTCGACGGCACGGATATCACGCCCATTCCCACCCACAAGCGCAATCTCGGCATGGTGTTCCAGTCGCTGGCGCTCTTCCCGCATCTCAATGTCGGGGAGAACATCGCCTATCCCCTGCGCATCCGCGGCGTGGCGAAGGAAGAGCAGAAACGGCGCGTCGACGAGCTGCTGCAGATGATCCACCTGCCGGGCTATGGCGACCGCCCGGTTTCAAAGCTCTCCGGCGGCCAGCGCCAGCGTGTCGCCATCGCCCGCGCGCTGGCGCTTTCGCCAAGTCTCTTCCTGCTCGACGAGCCGCTCTCGGCGCTCGATGCCAAGCTGCGCGAAGCCATGCAGGTGGAATTGCGCCAGCTGCAGCAGCGGCTCGGCATCACTACCATCGTCGTCACCCATGATCAGCGCGAGGCCATGACCATGGCCGACACCGTGGTGGTGATGAATGGCGGCGAGATCCGCCAGGCGGCATCGCCCGTCGAGATCTACCGCAACCCGGCCGACACCTTCGTCGCCGATTTTATAGGCTCGACCAACCTTCTCGAGATTTCCGCAGACAGCGCCGGCCGCGCCGCTTTTCGCGGAAAGCCGGTGGCGGGGCTCAAGCTTCCCTCCGGCCTTGCCAGGGCCTCCGTATCGATCCGGCCGGAGGATGTGCATCTGACCGCGCCGGGCGGCGATACGATCGACGGCACCGTCACTTTCGTCCGCGATCTCGGCGGCACGATCGAGACCTTTATCGACGTCTCGGGCCAGTCCGTCGTCGCGGTTTCCACGCCGCGGGCCCGCCCTCAGGTTGCCGTCGGCCAGAAGGTGGGCGTGGTGCTTCCGTCCGAAGCCTGCGTGGTGCTGAAGCAATGAAACGCGAGCCGGCGCGGACATGGGCCGATTACGGGCCGCTCTTCTTCCCGGCCGCCATGCTGACCGTCTTCTTCGTCGTGCCCTTCGGCACGATGATCGCCGTCAGCTTCTTCCAGCGCCAGCAGGGCGGCTTCTATACGCCGGCCTTCGTCTGGAGCAATTACGAGCGGTTTCTGAGTGCCTTCTTCGGCAATGTGCTGGGCTTCTCGCTGATGCTCGCCATCGCGGTCGCCGTCACATGTGTGGTGCTTGCCCTGCCCTTCACCTATCTTCTGGCCCGGATGAGCCGGCGCGCGCAGGTGCTCTGGCTGGTGGGGCTGCTCTCCGTGCTGTCGCTTTCCGAGGTCATCATCGGCTTCGCCTGGTCGACGCTCTTCTCGCGCACGGCCGGCATCACCAATCTCCTGGTGGCGATGGGCCTCATGGATAGCCCGCAGGCGCTCTATCCCGGCTTCGGCGCGGTCCTGACCGGGATGGTCTACCAGGCCTTTCCCTATACGGTGCTGGTGCTCTTTCCCGCCCTGGTGCGGCTCGACCCGACCCTGACGGAAGCGGCGCGCACGCTCGGCTCCTCGCCGCTGCGCGCCTTCTTCAACGTCGTGATCCCGGCCCTGCGCAACACCATCGTCGCAACGCTCATCATGGTCTTCATCTTCGCGCTCGGCTCCTATCTCCTGCCGCAGATCCTCGGGCGGCCGCAGCACTGGACGCTGTCCGTGCTGATCACCGACCAGGCGATCTATCAGTCGAACATGCCCTTCGCGGCGGCGATGGCGGTGTTCCTCGTCCTCGTCACGCTGGCGCTGGTCGCGCTGACACTCCTTCTCGGGCGCAAGGGAGAAGCCGCATGAACCGGATGCTGCAGCGGCTCTATTTCACGCTCATCGCCATCTTTCTCGCCGCACCGCTGGTCGTCGTCGCCGGGGTTTCGGTCAACGAGCGCCAGAGCCTCACCTTTCCGCCGAAGGGCTTTTCCCTCTCCTGGTATGGCGAGATCTTCACCAATCCTGAATGGCGCAACGCGCTTCTCGCTTCGGTGACGCTGGCGGCGCTTTCCGCGGCGCTCGCCGTCGCCATCGCGCTGCCGCTCGCCTGGTTTTCCTGGCGGCGCATCGCGCCCTGGACCAATATCTTCCAGGTGCTGGGCATCGCGCCCTTCACCCTGCCGCCGGTCATCACCGCGCTGGGGCTTCTCACCTTCTGGGCGACGACCGGTTTCTATGGCCAGCCATGGACGGCCGTGATCAGCCACGCGATCTTCTTCGTCACGCTGCCGCTCGTCACGCTCTCACTCGGCTTCTCTTCCATCGATCGTTCGCTGGTGGAAGCGGCCTCGACCATGGGCGCCGACGACCGCACGGTGTTTCTCACCGTCATCGTGCCGCTGATCCTGCCCTATATCGTCTCGGGCTATGCCTTCGCCTTCGTGCTGTCGCTCAACGAATATATCGTCGCCTATATGACGGTGGGCTTCACGCTCGAAACCCTGCCGATCAAGATCTTCAACGCGCTGCGCTACGGCTATACGCCGACCATGGCATCGGTGACGGTGCTGTTCGTTGCCGTCTCCGCCGCGATCTTCGGCCTCGTTGCCTGGTTTGGTGACCTGCCGAAGCTATTAGGCGCCCTTTCATCCGAGGACAAGTGATGCGTATCGCTCTCTTCCAGATGCAGGCGGCAAGCGGCGATGTCGGGGCCAATCTGGGAAGCATCGCCGAGGCGGCGCAGAGGGCGGCCGATAACGGCGCAAGCCTGCTCGTCGCCCCGGAACTGGCGCTGACGGGCTATGGCGCAGGCGATATCATTCACACACTCGCCGAACCTGCCGACGGCGCGCAACTCGCAAAGCTCGAAGCGATCGCGGCGGCGCATGGCATCGCCATCGTCTCGGGCTTTGCCGAACGCGACGGCGCGGCGGTCTACAACAGCGCCGCCTATGTGGACGGCAAAGGCGAACGCGCGATCTACCGCAAGTCGCATCTCTTCGGCGATTACGAGCGCGCGCTGTTCAAGCCCGCCCCGCCCGCGACCTGCCTGTTCCAGCATGGCGGGCTGAAGATCAGCCTGCTGATCTGCTACGACGTGGAATTCCCAGAGAATGTCCGGCGGCTGGCGCTCGCCGGGGCGGATCTGGTGATCGTGCCGACCGCCCTGCCGGCGGGGCCGTCCGGGACATTCATCGCTCACAAGATGATCCAGGTCCGCGCCTTCGAGAACCAGCTTTTCGTGGCCTATGTGAACCATGTGGGAAAAGATGAGAACTTCACCTTCGCCGGCCTGTCGCGGCTCGCAGCACCCGATGGCAGCCTGCTGGTGGAAATCGGCGATGCGGAGGAACAACTCCGCTTCGCCGATATCGATCTGGCGGCGCGCGAAGCGGCAATCGCCGAATACAGCTATCTGCGCGATCTCGGCTGACAGGCGCAGTTTTCAATCCGGACGCGACAGGACGAAAGCGGCGCAGCCCAGCATGAACAGCGCCACGCCTGCCGCAAGCGGCCAGCCCGGACGGGCGCTCCACCAGAACAGCGCATAGCCGGCGACCATGCCCGCCGAGGCCGCCATCTTGGCCCGCGGAGGAATGGCGCCCCTGTCGCGCCAGTTGAGCAGCGCCGGGCCAAAGGTGGGATGGCCGAGCAGCCAGGCCTCGATCCTGGGCGAGGACCTGCCGAAGAACCATGCAGCAAGGATGATGAAGACGGTCGTCGGCATGACGGGCAGGAATGCTCCTATCACACCGAGCAGCAGCATCAGGAAACCCAGGGCAAGATAGGCCCAGCGCAGCGTGCCGGTCACCGGCCGGCGCACCGCCGCCTCCTGCTCCGTTTCGTCCTTGCCGGTATCCGGCTTCATTCCGGGTGCATGCTCCCTGCGCACTGTCTCGTCCATGCTCTATAGAGGGAAATTTCGGGGTTGGGGCGGAAAAATTGCCGGATTTCGGCCTGCCGAAGAATTTCAGAGAAGAACTTGCCGTTCAAATAAACATCTCGTGGCTGGGCCGCTAAGGGCGCCGGACAGGACGGAATCTATTTGGAATCCAAGTATCGTTGCCCTCCGGTTTCTCCAAGGGCATTCCGTCCAATCATCCCTCTCAAGAAATAGAATGCCAAGGACATGTATTGGTGAAGTAGTATATCTGAATAGAAATTCAGAATTATTTTCGTAAAGCCTCTTTGTGGGATAATTTTCCTCCGTCATCACATTGTTGAATCACAATGTAATGCCGCGTGAAACCATTTCTCGCCACATTTCCACTGCAGCAAATCTTTGCTTCCAACGGGGTCCAACTTCCGGAAGCATTTCGAAACAGCAAGCGAAGACGGTATGAGCTTCAAAATACGTATGGCTTTTCTGGCTGCGATGACAGCCGGCATTCTTTCTGCAACCGCCATCGGGGCTTCGGCGCAATGCGGGCGGGCTTCCTGGTATGCACTCACCTCGCGCACGGCCTCGGGCGAGCGGATGAACCCCGCCGCGATGACGGCGGCGCACCGCACCCTGCCTCTCGGCAGCAAGGTGCGGGTGACCAATCAGAAAAATGGCAAGTCGCTCGTCGTGCGCATCAATGATCGCGGGCCCTTCATCAAGGGACGCATCCTCGACCTCTCAAAGGGCGCGGCGCAGCGTCTCGGCTTTATCAGCGCCGGACATGCGAAGGTGTGCTTTGACCGGCTGAGATAGCGCTATTTCGTGCGTTCCAGCCGCTCGATGAACCAGCGCGTCAGGTTCAGCCAGACTTCGTCCTTCTCCGCCGCATCCTCTATACCATGCTCGAGATTGGGATTGTCGTTCACCTCGATGACGACGACGCCATCCTCGGTTTCCTTGAGATCGACGCCGTAGAGCCCGTTGCCGATGCAGCGGGCCGCCCTGAGCCCCGTCTCGACGACGGGCGGCGGTGCGTCCGCCAGCGTGAAGGACCGGAAGCCGCCTTCGAGCGGCTTGCCGCCGGTATCGTGATTGACGATCTGCCAATGGTGCTTCGCCATCAGATACTGGCAGGCGAAAAGCGGTTTGCCGCCGAGCACGCCGACACGCCAGTCGAATTTGGTGGGCATGTATTTCTGCGCAATCAGCAGGTCGCTGTCGGCGAGCCATTCGGTGGCGAGTGCCTTCAGCTCCTCGCAGGAGCCGACTTTCTTGACCCCGCGCGAGAAGGAGGAATCCGGTATCTTGATGACCATGGGAAAGCCGAGCAGATCGGCGGCGCGCGTCAGATCCTCGTCGCCGGCGATCATCACCGTCGGCGGCACGGGAACGCCATTGGCCTGCATCAGCTCGTTCAGATAGACCTTGTTGGTGCAGCGGATCATCGAGACCGGATCGTCGATGACCGGCATTCCCTCCTGCTGGGCGCGGCGGGCGAAGCGATAGGTATGGTTGGAGATTGAGGTCGTCTCCCGGATGAACAGCGCATCGTAATTGGCAAGGCGCGGCAGATCCTTCTTGCCGATCGGCTCGACGTCCACGCCGAGGCGGCTGGCGATGCGGGCCCAGTGCTTGAGCGACGAGACGGTGGAGGGCGGCATCGTCTCATGCGGATCGCATAGGGTGGCGAACGAGTAGCGCGCCGGCGTCTTCTGCTTGGCGGCGCGCCATTCGCGCTGCGTGTAGCGCTCGAGCGCCTGATTGAAATGCGCCTTCTCCTCCTCGTCGAGCTTGGCCAGATTGGCGAAGGCAATTTTCTGGATACGTGCCCATTCGCCCGGTTTCACCGAGACTTCGAGGGCGGGCGCCCGGAACCAGTCGAAGAGAAGACGGGCAAAGCGCTCCAGGTGATGGCCGGGGGCATAGCCGAAATAGATGCGAATTGTGGTGGGCGCCTCCTCCGGATGGCCTCCCAGCGCCTTGTTCAACGTATCCTCCAGTTCGGGGATGGCGTTTTCATAGAGCCGCCGCTCCGAAAGATCGATCATGGTCTCGACCGAGGGAATGACGCGATGGCCGCGCGCCTCGGCGAGAAGCGAGGCATAATAGCCGCGGCTCTGATAGGCGTAGGAGCGCGACAGGTTGATGATGCGCGGCCGCTGTCCGCTGAAAAGCGCGGGATGAGAGAGATAGTCGCGGTTGGTCATGACCTTGTGAGGGGTCGCGCCATTGTCGATATCGGACAGCCGCCCGACCAGAATGACACAGATAGGCATCAATCGGTCCTTTTCTCCAGAAAGACCGCCGCGCGCAGGCCACTTGCGCCAAATCGCGCCATGCGATCGAAAATAGCGTATGGAATGGGGACATTGGCGGCATCGGCGACCGTCTCGCCGACATCGTCTTCCACCCACGGGTCGTGGATCATGATGTGGCGCCCATCCTCGCCATGGGCAAGCACCCAGTGCGGCACCTTCTTGCCGAACATGTGATAGCCGCTGACAAGGACGATGGCGAAGGCGCCGCGCTTCAGGGCCGATCGGATGTCGTCCATGGTAAAGCCGCGATGGCGCACCTTGATGCCGAAGGCTTTCGCGCGGCGGCGGAAATCGGTCTGGGCGAGCTCCATCACCATTCGCTTTTCCGGATCGCGCACCGATTGCAGAAACAGCAATTCATCAGTCGAGACCATGATGGAGGCCTTCAGGCCGTGCTCATGGGCGGCGACCGCAAGGCCGAATGGCTCGCAGCCGCCCAGTCCCGATTGCATGAAAACCGTCGTCGCCTCGCGCCACAGGCGAATTTCGAGCACGGGATCGAGCCGGACCTTGGGCAAATGATTGGCAAGCGCCATCATCAGGCAGGCCGAGCCGCAGGTGAAATCCGTCGTCTGCTCGTAATAGGGAACGCTGGTGGTGAGCGGCACGCCCCCGCGCAGTGTCTTTTCGAAGCGCAGCGCGTTGGAATGATCCGCATAATAATCGAGCCAGCGCCCGATCGGCCGGTAGCCATGCCGCTTGTAAAGCGCGATTGCCCGCTCATTGTCCTCCCGCACTTCGAGGCGCAGGAGCAGCCGGTCGTGGTCGAAGGCTGCCTGCTCGGCCGCATTGAGCAGCAGCGTGCCGATGCCGCGCGATTTCGCATCCGGATCAACCGCGATCGAATAAAGCCGCGCGAGCGCCGTGCCCTTGCGGAAGAGAATCATCGCGTAGCCTACGATGGCCTCGCCTTCCTTCGCGACGATGGTCTCCGCCGTCGGCCGCGCGATCAGCGCGCGAAAGGAACGCCGCGAGATCCGGTCCGTGTCGAAGCAACGCTCCTCTATGCGCAGAAGCGCCTCTATGTCGTCGGACGTGGCCTTGCGCGTTACAGCGCCTGTCATGTCGTGGCCTTTGGAATGGAGCGCCGGAATGCGGCTATGGCTGGTGGGATGGCAGGGCCCGCCCGCTAGCAGCAGAGGCAAGCATGAGGAGATTGGCGGGATTGTGGCGGGGCAGGCAGCGCGGATTGGTGCGGGGCAGCAAAACCGCTCAAGAATGTGTGCATTGCAATATCCTCGAATTGCACTATGTTCAGAATAAAGGAATGCTGTTTCAGTATATAGGTTTTCCTGTATCTCTTTTTACGCGCTTCGCAGAGGTTTGGAAAATGTATTATCAGCTCTACGAACTCAATCATGCGGCGCTTCAGCCTTACCGGGCCCTTGCGGACGCCACCAGGCTGTTCTTCGAAAATCCGCTCAATCCGATATCGCAGAGCTCCTATGGCCGCTCGATCGCAGCGCTGATGGAGCTTTTCGAGCGCACAACGCGGCGCTACGACAAGCCGGTCTTCAATCTTCCGGAAACCACTGTCGGCGGCAAGAAGACAGCGGTAGCGGAGGAGATCGTCTGGCAGAAGCCGTTCTGCAATCTTCTCCATTTCCGCCGCGATCTGCCGGAAGGTCGCGCGGCCGATCCGAAGATCCTGCTGGTCGCGCCCCTGTCCGGCCATTATGCGACGCTGCTGCGCGGCACGGTGGAGACCCTGCTGCCGCATGCGGAAATCTACATCACCGATTGGGTCGATGCCCGCATGGTGCCACTGGGCGAAGGCCGGTTCGATCTCGATGATTACATCGACTATCTCATCGAGATGTTCCACGTCCTCGGCGAGAATACCCATGTGGTCGCCGTCTGCCAGCCTTCCGTGCCCGTGCTGGCGGCCGTGGCGATGATGGAAAAGGGCGGCGACCGGTTTGCTCCGTCCTCGATGACGCTGATGGGCGGCCCGATCGACACCCGCATCAACCCGACCGCCGTCAATAAAATGGCGGCGGAAAAGGATATCGACTGGTTCCGCGATCACGTCGTCATGCCCGTGCCATGGCCGCATCCGGGCGTCATGCGACCGGTCTATCCTGGTTTCCTGCAATTGTCGGGCTTCATGAGCATGAATCTCGACCGGCATATCGCCGCCCACAAGGATTTCTTCTTCCATCTGGTGAAGGAGGATGGCGACTCCGCCGAAAAGCACCGCGAGTTCTATGATGAATATCTCGCGGTGATGGACATGACGGCGGAATTCTACCTGCAGACCGTCGAGACGGTCTTCATCCGCCATGATCTACCGCGCGGCAAGATGAAGCATCGCGGCAACACTGTCGATCTTTCTGCGATCCGCAATGTCGCGCTGCTGACGGTCGAGGGCGAGAATGACGACATTTCCGGTGTCGGCCAGACGGAAGCGGCGCAGAAGCTCTGCGTCAACATCCCGGCGCAAAAGCGGATGCACTACCTGCAACCCAGGGTCGGCCATTACGGCGTGTTCAACGGTTCGCGTTTCCGCAACGAGATCGCGCCGCGCATCGTCGATTTCGTCCGCGCCAACGACAAATCGGCTGAAAAGGCGCCGGCTTCATCGCCAAAGCGCGCCCGCAAGCGCTGAAGGCTACTTTCGCCTCGCGCCGCGCGATCTCCACTTATACGCGATATCATCTCCTTCTGGCATGTAGCGCAGAGCCGTTCCAGGCTGGCCGCAGGCTGCTTGCCCTCTTAGCCTCAGGGTTGAATCTCCGCGGCATTCTCGCGTGGTAACCATAAGCCGAATTGGGCAGTTTGGTGACTGTATTATGAATTGACTCATCTCCGTTTCAGCCTTTAACGTTTTGTTAACGATAAGCGGTGCGGCGGAGTGTTTGCGTATGTTCAGGGGCGTCTGGTCTTGCGGGGTGGTTGGGGTTTCGATCTTTCTCAGTACACTCGTTTCCGGCTCTTCCGGCGCGTCTGCGGCATCGGACGATTTCATGCGCATCGGTGGCTTGAGTTCGCAGCCGATCGGCCATTACGAGTTCTGCAAGCGCATGCCGCAGGAATGCTCCATCCACAACAAGGATACCGCGCCGCTGAAGCTGACGCATGACATGTGGGAGCATCTCATCACGGTCAACGCCTCCGTCAACGAGCGGATCAAGCCACTGACCGACAAGGAAATCTACGGCAAGGAAGAATACTGGGCCTATCCGACACTCTTCGGCGACTGCGAGGACTATGTGCTCCTGAAGCGCCGCGAGCTCAACGAGGCCGGGATTTCGCTCGCTAACCTCTTGATAACGGTGGTGCGCAAGCGCGATGGCGAAGGCCATGCGGTGTTGACCGTACGCACCGACCGCGGCGATTTCATCCTCGACAATCTGACCGACGAAGTCAAAAACTGGCAGCAGACCAACTACACCTACCTCAAGCGCCAGGCGGTGAATTATACCGGCCGCTGGGTCAGCATCGAGGCGCCGAGCAACCTGCTCGTCGGCTCGGTCCAGTAGGGATGCGGTCTGGCGCCGGGCGGTTCCGCTTCTGCAGGACCCCCGGGGCATCGCAATGCCGTTTCAATTTTTTACTGCTCTCCGGCTTTCCTTCATCGCGGGCCGGACATCTCCCGACGGCGACGATTGCATATGGCCATCATCCGGAATTCTCTTCTATAGTTTCGGGCAATAAGGCACGCATCCTGCGCAGTCGTTAGGGGAACCGCATGTATGAATATGCCATCGCGTGGGACTGGCTGAGTTTCGCCGCCCGCTGGCTTCACGTCGTCACCGCCATCGCCTGGATCGGCTCTTCATTCTATTTCGTCGCACTCGATTTGGGGCTGACGAAGCGGCCCAACCTGCCCAAGGGCGTTCACGGCGAGGAATGGCAGGTGCATGGCGGCGGCTTCTACCATATCCAGAAATACATGGTCGCGCCGGCCCATATGCCGGAGCATCTCACCTGGTTCAAATGGGAATCCTACGCGACCTGGCTGTCGGGCTTCGCGCTTCTCTGCATCGTCTATTATGCCGGTGCCGATCTCTATCTCGTCGATCCGCAGGTGCTCGACGTTTCGGCCCCTGTGGCGATCGTCATCTCGCTCGCCTCTCTCGCCTTCGGTTGGATCGTCTATGACCTGATCTGCAAATCGCCGCTCGGGCGCAATGACACGCGGTTGATGGTCCTGCTCTATTTCGTGCTCGTCGCCATGGCCTGGGGCTACACTCATCTCTTCACCGGCCGGGCGGCTTTCCTGCATCTGGGCGCCTTCACCGCGACGATCATGTCGGCCAATGTCTTCATGATCATCATTCCCAACCAGAAGAAGGTCGTGGCCGACCTCATCGCCGGCCGCACGCCCGATCCGGCGCTCGGCAAGCAGGCCAAGCAGCGCTCGACCCACAACAATTATCTGACGCTGCCTGTCGTCTTCCTGATGCTGTCCAACCACTATCCGCTGGCCTTCGCCACGCGCTACAGCTGGGTCATCGCCTCGCTGGTCTTCCTGATGGGCGTCACCATCCGCCACTGGTTCAACACCCGCCATGCACGCAAGGGCGACCCGGCATGGACCTGGCTCGTCACGGTGATCCTGTTCATTCTGATCATGTGGCTCTCCACCGAGCCGAAAGTGCTTCAGCAGGGCACGGGGGAAGCGAAAGCGTCCGCCCTGCAGCAATCCTTCCTCGCGTCCGACCGGTTCCCAGAGGTGCGCGACACGGTGCTTGGCCGTTGCTCCATGTGCCATGCGCGCGAGCCCTCCTGGGAGGGCATCGTCGCGCCGCCGAAAGGCGTCATGCTGGAGACGGATGTGGAAATCGCCGCTCATGCCCGCGAGATCTATTTGCAGGCCGGGCGTTCCCATGCCATGCCGCCTGCCAATGTGACCGGCGTGACCGCGGAGGAGCGCAACCTTCTCGCGGCCTGGTATGAGACGGCCGTGCAGGCAGGGACGACGAAATGACTGAATTGCTGATCCGCGGGCGGGTCCTGACCTTTGTCGACGAGCCGCGGGATATCGCTGACACGAATTCCTACCGCTATTTCGAAGATGGCGCCCTGCTCATTGCGGAGGGCCGCATCATCGCCATGGGCGAATATTCCGATGTGGCGCGGATCGCGGGCGCGGAGACGCCCGTCGCCGATCACCGCCCGCATCTGGTGCTGCCCGGTCTCATCGACGCGCATATCCATTTTCCCCAGATGCAGGCGGTCGCATCCTATGCCGCGCAGCTCCTCGAATGGCTCAACACCTACACCTTTGTCGAAGAGCAGAAATTTGCCGACGAGCAGCACGCCGAGTTCGTCGCCGAACGCTTCATGGACGAGCTCCTGCGCCACGGCACAACCACCGTCGCTGCCTACTGCTCGGTGCATCCGCAGAGTGTCGATGCCTTCTTCCGCGCCGCGCAAGCCCGCAATATGTGCGTGATCGGCGGCAAGGTGATGATGGATCGCAACGCCCCGCCGGCCCTCTGCGACACGGCGCAATCGGGCTATGACGAAACCAAGGCGCTGATCGCCCGCTGGCAGGGGAAGGGGCGACTGCACTATGCCATCACGCCGCGCTTTGCCATCACCTCCACGCCGGAGCAGATGGAAATGAGCGGCGCGCTCGCTCGCGAGCATCCCGAGGCTTACATCCAGACGCATCTCTCGGAAAACCGCGAGGAAATCGCGCTTACCCGCTCGCTATACCCGCAAGCGCCGGATTATACTGGCATTTACGAGCACTATGGCCTGCTCGGACGCAAGACCCTGCTCGGCCATTGCATTCATCTTTCCGGGCGCGAGGCGAAGGTCCTGGCCGAAACGGGAGCGGTCGCGGTCTTCTGCCCGACATCCAACCTGTTTCTGGGCAGCGGTCTGTTCGACCGGGATGGTTTGAAGGCCGAGGGCGTGCGCATCGCCGTTGCCACCGATATCGGCGGCGGCACCAGCTTCTCCATGCTCAAGACGCTGGACGAGGCCTACAAGGTCCTGCAATTGCGCGGACAGCGCCTCTCGCCGCTCCATTCCTTCTACATGATGACGCTCGGCAATGCCCGCGCCCTTTCGCTCGAGGACAGGATCGGGACGCTGGAACCGGGAACGGAGGCAGACGTTGTTGTCCTCGATAGCCGCGCCACGCCGGCCATGCGCATGCGCATGGATGTCGCGAGCACTCTCACCGAGGAATTGTTCCTGCTCCAGACGACGGGCGACGACCGCGCCGTCGAGCAGGTTTATGTCGCCGGCAAGCCGATGAAAGAGGCGCTTGGAGAAGGTGCCGGCGAAAAAACACCGAATCGCTAAAACCCGCAAATTATTGGGAAAAAGAGTGGCGATTCGGAGAGTCGGGCAAGATGATACATTCCTGTAACATTGCTGTCATATCACTGTAATATAGATTCCGTAGAGGGCTAGCGACGTCGGAGGCGTCACTTAACATTCCAACAGGAGCTGCTCCTATGAACAAGATGATTTACACGACCGCTGCGCTGGCGATTGCCGCCGCCGTGTCGGTATCCGCCGCTGAGGCTCGCGACCAGATTCAGGTGGCAGGTTCCTCGACTGTGCTGCCATACGCCAAGATCGTTGCCGAGACCTTCGGCGAGACCTATCCGGACTTCAAGACGCCCGTCGTCGAATCCGGCGGCTCGGGCGCCGGCATCAAGGAATTCTGCAAGGGCGTGGGTGAAAACACCATCGACATCGCCAATGCTTCGCGCGCCATGAAGGACAGCGAGCTGAAGTCCTGCATCGACGCCGGCGTCAAGGACGTCCAGGAAGTCCGCATCGGCTATGACGGCATCGTTTTCGCCACCGACATCAACGGTCCGGACTGGAAGCTGACGCCGAAGGATGTCTATTCGGCTCTCGCCGCCAAGATCGTTGTCGACGGCAAGCTGGTCGACAATCCGAACACCAAGTGGAACCAGGTCAATCCGAACCTGCCGGATTGGGACATCGCCGCCTATATCCCCGGTGAAAAGCACGGCACCCGCGAAGTTTTCGAGGAAAAGCTTCTCGCCGCGGGCTGCGAGGAAACCGGTGCGGCTGAAGCCATGAAGGCGAGCGGCATGGACGACAAGGCCGTCGGTTCGGCCTGCATCGCCGTGCGCAAGGACGGCAAGGCCGTCGACATCGACGGCGATTACAGCGAAACGCTCGCCCGCATCGCTTCCAACAAGACCGGCATCGGCGTGTTCGGCCTCGCTTTCTACGAAAACAATGCCGACAAGCTGAAGATCGCCACCGTCAATGACATCGTTCCTTCCGTCGAGACCATCTCGAGCGGAGAGTATCCGGTTTCGCGTCCGCTGTTCTTCTATGTGAAGAAGGCCCATATCGGCGTCATCCCCGGCCTGAAGGAATATGTCGATTTCTTCCTGTCCGACCAGATGATCGGCCCTGACTCGCCGCTCGCCGAATATGGCCTCGTTGCTGCTCCGGATGCAGAGCGCGAAGCACAGCGCGCCGCCTTCGCCGAAGGCAAGACCATGCAGGCCAAATAAGGTCAGCCGCACGATCGGGCACAGGCGAACACCGCCTGTGCCCACACATCTGGATTAGTGGGCTACCGGGGAACTCTGATGTCCGTATTGCTGGTTCTGCTTATTGTCTTCGGAATAGGTTTCGTTGGCTTCTTCATCGGGCGCCAGCGTGCACGCGCCAATGAAACCGGAGAGGTGAAGGTCCATTCCCGGTCGCATTATCACGGCTGGTGGGTGTTTCTCGTAACGGTCCTCCCGGCGGTGCTGTTCATCGTCCTGTGGTCCGCTGGATCATCGATCTATCTCGAGCAGTCCGCGAAAGCCAGCCTGCCGCCGCAGACAGCCGAGAGCGCCGTCGCCAGCCGCAGCCTCGCCCTCGGGATCGTCTCAAGTCTCGCCGCAGGGCTTGATCGCCTGGATTCAACGGAGTTGCAGAACCTGCCGCAATCCTATGCGGACCTGCGCGCCCTTCTCGGCTCGAAGGGTGTCGCGCTTGCCTCGGAAGGCCAGGACTATATGGTCCCGATTGCCGAGCGCTGGTACAGGCAGGCGGCCGTGACCCGCACGGTCGGCGCCGGTATCGCCATCGCTCTTGCCGTTGCCGGGCTGATCTTCGGCCTGTCGGGCATCCGACCCCGCGCGCGTGCCCGCAACAATGTCGAGCGGATCGTCCTCTGGGGCCTGCTCGCCGCCTCGACTATCGCCATTCTCACCACCATCGGCATCGTCTTCTCGATGCTGTTCCAGACGATCAATTTCTTCAGCGCCGTTTCGCCGTGGAACTTCTTCTTCGGCACGGTCTGGGATCCCCGGTTTGCGGCTGCCGGCTCCGGCGGTTCCGAGGGGCAGTTCGGCCTCATACCGCTTCTGGCCGGCACCCTCTATATTGCCTTCGTCGCCATGCTCTTTGCCGTGCCCGTCGGCCTGTTCGCCGCCATCTACATGGCCGAATACGCCACGCCCAGGGTTCGTGCCACGGTCAAGCCGCTTCTCGAGGTCCTGGCCGGCATTCCTACCATCGTCTACGGCTTCTTCGCGCTCGTCACCGTCGGGCCCTTCCTCCGGGATTTGAGCGCCGCGATCTCCGGCGGCCCCGGCTTCATCATGGCCCAGAGTGTGCTGACGGCCGGGCTTGTCATGGGCATCATGCTGATTCCCTTCGTCTCCTCGCTTTCCGACGACATCATCACCGCCGTTCCCCGCGCCATGCGCGATGGCTCGCTTGGCCTGGGTGCCACCCGGTCGGAGACCATCAAGCGTGTTATCCTGCCGGCCGCGCTTCCCGGCATCGTCGGCGCGCTGCTCCTGACCGCATCCCGCGCCATCGGTGAAACGATGATCGTCGTGCTGGCCGCCGGTGTGGCCGCCAGGCTGACCATCAATCCCTTCGAGGCGATGACCACCATCACGGTCAAGATCGTCAATCAGCTCACCGGCGATCTGGAGTTCGACTCGCCGCAGACGCTGGTTGCCTTCGCGCTCGGCATCACCCTTTTCTTCCTCACGCTCGCAATGAACATCTTCGCCCTCTATATCGTGCGCAAGTACCGGGAGCAGTACGAATGACCGACGCAACGCTCAATTCGAATGTCGCGGCCGTAAGCCGCCCGGTACGCCGCGATATCGGCATCAAGCGCCGCTATGCCGCGGAACGCCGCTTCCGCTTCTACGGCATCGCCGCCATCGCGATCGGCATCTTCTTTCTGTTCGCGCTGCTGTTCTCGGTCATCTCCAACGGCTACACGGCTTTCTGGCAGACGACCATCGAACTCCCGGTCAATCTCGACGAGAAGGTGATCGATCCGAGCAACCAGCGTGCGACCAATCCCAACGTGCTTTTGACGGCCAACTATCCGCGTCTCGTCCGCGACGCGCTTGCCGAGAAGCTCGGCGTTTCCACCACCGACCGGCCGGCCATGCGGGACCTCGGCAAGATGGTCTCCGACGGTGTGCGCAACCAGCTTCGCGAAATGCTGGTCGCCAATCCTTCTCTGATCGGTACCACGCAGACCATTCCCGTGCTGGCCGGCGCCGATATCGACTCCGCCTTCAAGGGGCAGATCGACCTGGACGTTGATGAGGCGAACCGCAAGGTTTCGGACCGGCAGGTCGCCTGGATGAAGCAGCTCGCCGATGAAGGCGTGATGAAGCAGGCGTTCAACACGGGGCTCTTCACCTTCGGCGCCTCGAGCCGTCCGGAAACCTCGGGTCTCGGCGTGGCCCTGGTAGGCTCGCTCTACATGATGCTGATCGTGCTGGTGCTGTCGCTGCCGATCGGCGTCGCCGCCTCGATCTATCTCGAGGAATATGCCAAGAAGAACCGCCTCACCGATATCATCGAGGTCAACATCAACAATCTTGCGGCCGTGCCGTCCATCGTCTTCGGCCTGCTCGGGTTGGCGGTCTTCATCAATCTGATCGGCCTGCCGCGTTCGGCCTCGCTGGTCGGCGGGCTGGTGCTGACGCTGATGACGCTGCCGACAATCATCATCGCGACCCGCGCCGCCTTGCGCGCGGTGCCGCCGTCGATCCGCGCCGCCGCGCTCGGCCTCGGCGCCTCCAAGACGCAGATGGTCTTCCATCACGTGCTGCCGCTGGCCGCTCCCGGTATCCTGACCGGGACGATCATCGGCCTTGCCCAGGCTTTGGGCGAAACCGCGCCGCTGCTGCTCATCGGCATGGTCGCCTTCGTCGCCGATTATCCGACGACGCCGATGGATCCGGCCACGGCTTTGCCGGTGCAGATCTATATGTGGGCCAATGAAGCAGAACGCGCCTTTGTCGAGCGCACGTCAGGCGCTATCATCGTGCTGCTTCTGTTCCTGGCTATCATGAATATTGCAGCCATCATCCTGCGTCGCCGTTTCGAGCGTCGCTGGTAAACGGGAGACAGACACATGAACCTGATGACCGAAAGATCTCTCGAAAAAGCGGTAGGAGACAAGATGAACGCTGTTGCCAATCCCACCAAGATGAAGGGCGATAAGGTTTCTGTCTTCTACGGGGCAAAGCAGGCGCTTTTCGATGTCGACCTCGACATTCCCGAAAAGATGGTGACGGCGCTGATCGGCCCCTCCGGCTGTGGCAAGTCCACCTTCCTGCGCTCGCTCAACCGCATGAATGATACCATCGAGGGGTGCCGCGTTATCGGCAAGATCACCCTCGACAGCGAGGATATCTATGATCCCAAGATCGATGTCGTGGAGCTTCGGGCGCGCGTCGGCATGGTGTTCCAGAAGCCCAATCCATTCCCGAAGTCGATCTATGAGAACGTCGCCTACGGCCCGCGCATCCACGGCCTCGCCAAGAACCGGCACGAGCTCGACGAGATCGTCGAGAGCAGCCTGCGCCGCGCCAGCCTTTTCGAGGAGGTCAAGGACCGTCTGCATGACGCCGGCACCGGCCTTTCCGGCGGCCAGCAGCAGCGCCTCTGCATCGCCCGCGCTATCGCGGTCAGCCCCGAGGTGATCCTCATGGACGAGCCCTGCTCGGCGCTCGACCCCATCGCCACCGCCAAGGTGGAGGAGCTGATCGACGAGTTGCGGCAGAACTACACGATCGTCATCGTCACCCATTCGATGCAGCAGGCCGCGCGCGTCTCGCAGAAGACCGCGATGTTCCACCTGGGCAATCTGGTCGAGGTGGGCGACACCGAGATGATGTTCACGACGCCCAAGGAAAAGCGGACCCAGGACTACATTACCGGACGCTTCGGCTAGAGCATGATCCCGGAGTCGGACAAGATCATGCGGCTGAAAGTAAAGCACTAGGCGGTTTACCCGGACCATTGCGGTTCGAGACACGAGGATAAACAAAATGCAATCCCAGCATACCGTCCGCTCCTATGACGAGGAGCTGAAGTTCCTGGCCCACAAGATCGCCGAGATGGGCGGCCATGCCGAGCGCATGGTCGAGCAGTCCGTGACGGCCATCGTCAATGCCGACAGGGCGCTGGCCCAGCGGGTCATCTCCGACGATCTCATCCTCGATGCCTGCGAGCGCGAGATCGATGACCGCGCGATCGCCATCATCGCCAAGCGGCAGCCCATGGCTGTCGACCTGCGCGAGATCATCGGCGCCATCCGCATCTCCGCCGATCTGGAGCGCGTCGGCGATCTCGGCAAGAACATTGCCAAGCGCGTCGCCGCCACCTCCGATGCGCGTCAGTCTTTGAAGGTCTATCGTGGCCTGCAGACGCTGGCCGAGCTGGCTCTGACCCAGCTGAAGGACGTGCTCGATGCCTTCGCCTCCCGCTCGGTGGAGCAGATCAACATCGTGCGCGACCGCGATGACGAGATCGATGCGATGTACACGTCGCTGTTCCGCGAGCTCCTCACCTATATGATGGAGGACCCGCGCAACATCTCCGCCTGCACCCATCTTCTCTTCTGCGCCAAGAATATCGAGCGCATCGGCGATCATGCGACCAACATCGCCGAGACGGTCTATTACATCGTGACCGGCCACCAGATGCCGCCGGACCGGCCGAAGGAAGATCTCAGCCACGGCATCGTCGTCGATGAAGCCAGGCAGGCTTAGAGCACGATCCCAAGAAGTTGCGGACTTTTTGGATAGGATCATGTGGCTTTAAAAGCCATCTGACGAGGAGTTGACGAATGGCACATGCACCCAAAGTTGCGGTCGTCGAGGATGAGGAGGCGCTGAGCGTCCTCCTGCGCTATAATCTCGAGGCGGAGGGCTATCTGGTCGATACCATCCTGCGCGGTGACGAGGCGGAAATCGCCCTGCGCGAGAACGTGCCGGATCTGCTGATCCTGGACTGGATGCTGCCGGGCGTTTCCGGTATCGAACTCTGCCGCCGCCTGCGCCAGCGGGTGGAGACGGAGCGCCTGCCGATCATCATGCTGACCGCCCGGGGCGAGGAGAGTGAACGCGTGCGCGGCCTTGGCGTCGGCGCCGACGATTATGTCGTCAAGCCCTTCTCGACGCCGGAGCTTCTCGCCCGCGTCAAGGCGATGCTGCGCCGCGCCAAGCCGAGCCTCCTGTCGCATGTCCTGAAGGTGGGCGATCTCGTGCTCGACCGCGAGCAGCACCGCGTCTACCGCAAGGATCGCGAAATCCGCTTGGGGCCGACCGAATTCCGGCTTCTGGAATATTTCATGATGTCGCCGGGGCGGGTCTTCTCCCGCAGCCAGCTTCTCGACGGCGTCTGGGGCCCCGACATCTATGTCGACGACCGCACGGTCGACGTCCATGTCGGGCGCTTGCGCAAGGCGATCAATACCGGCCGTGCCGCTGATCCGATTCGCACCGTGCGCGGCGCCGGCTATTCATTCGGATAAAGCCGGATTCAGAAGGAAATGCGCGTGGATTTTGCCGGGAAAGCGGGGCGCCGCTTTCCCATAAAAGTTGTGGCATCAAAAAGGCAAGTCCAGGAAAAGTAACGATAACTTTTCGGCTTTGCTTGTGTTAACAAATAGTTAAGCTCATCTGGCGCGCTATTCGCCTGCCGGTTCATAGGCCTCTTCGCCATTCTTTGGCCCAAAACGTCCGTCTTCATGGCCGCAGTCTGTTGAGGGGTCCAAGCATGAGACTGAGCTTTTGAAGAGCGCCAGCCACTGGAAAATCCTGGTTTGCGCCGGCGCTATCGTGGCGCCTGCCTTGGTGGCGGGATGCACGACGTCGAAAGGCGGCGCGAGCCATCTGGCCGAGGGGGTGGTCACGAAGTCGGGTTCGGCGAAGACCTACGCCTATACGGCCAGGGACAAGGAATGCCTCATGCGGGCGATGTTCTTCGAATCGAACCGCTCCAGCAAGGACGGCCTCCTGGCCGTCGGGACGGTGGTGATGAACCGCCTCGCCTCCGAGAAATATCCTGATACGATCTGCGGCGTGGTCGGCCAGAAGAACCAGTTTGCGCCTGGGGTGCTCACCCGCAGGATGAAATCCTCCGCCCTGCCGGATGTGGAGGCGGCCGCCGATGCGGTGCTGAGAGGGGAGCGTCATTCCAAGCTCAGGAACGCCATGTTCTTCCACACCGCCGGGCTGAAATTCCCCTATCGCAACATGCATTACGTGCTGGTCGCCGGCGGCAATGCCTTTTACGAAAAGCGCCGCCGCGACGGGAGTCTCGAGGCGCCCGTTCCGGCCCCGCCGACGCTTGTCGCTCAGGCCGATATCATGCAGGCGCCTGCGATGCCTGATATGGCCAGGCCGCAGGCCGTGCCTGTGCCGACGCCGTCTCCGGTCGATCAGGTGCAGGTCGCAAGCATCGTGCGGGACCAGGGCTTCGGCCCGCGCGCCAAGGGCGATCGCGTCACCGCCCAAATGGCGGAATCGCAGGCCGCCTCCCTTCAGCCCGCGTCATCGCAAATGGAAGCGCATGCGGCGACCGTCTCGTCACAAACGGCGCTTGGGTATACCGAGCAGAAATCCGTCGATGCGATCGGCGCACTGCTTCTGTCGCAGGACCGTCCGGAACCCGCCTTCCAGTAGCGTTCGGTTCGCCTTCAGCGGTGCCGGACGCGCACGGGAACCGGCTGATAGACCACCAGCGGCGGGCCGTAGAATGGTTCGTCAAAAGCCGCCCGGCGCGCCGCCCGCCTGTCCAGCTCGAGCTGCAGGAGGCAATTGGCGAAGGCGTCGGTCTGCGGGCGGAAGCCGTAGGATCGGCAGGTCTGGCCGTCGGCAGCGCGTCGCTCTTCCGGCGTCATCGTCTGGCATCCGGCGAGCATGGCGATGAGAACGAGACCACAAAATGTGAGTTTCTTCATCGGGTTGCCTTTCATTCCGAGACCTGATCCGCGGTCGCTTATAGCAGATAGCCGATTGATGGCGGAAGTTCGTCGTCTCAAGCAAGTCCAGGAAAGTGCGAAGCGGTTTTCCGTCCGGACTTGCGGTGTTCAAAAAGACAAGTCCAGGAAAAGTGCGAAGCGGTTTTCCGTCCGGAGGCAGGAACGGCTTTCCAGCGAATTTGCGGGGAAACAAAGCCGGTGGCCAGCCCGGCCATGAGGCGGTATGAATGTTGTCTCCGTCATTTTCAGAATCGGGTGCGCCATGACCACACATTCCCGCGACGTCTCCGCAATCATCGATCCCGTCAAGCTCGACCGTCTGGCGGAAGTGGCCGTCAGGATCGGCCTGCAGCTCCAGCCGGGTCAGGATCTCGTCCTGACGGCGCCGGTCGCGGCCCTTCCGCTGGTGCGCCGCATTGCCGAGCATGCCTATAAGGCGGGCGCCGGGCTGGTGACACCGTTCTTCGCCGATGAGGAAATCACGCTGGTGCGCTATCGCAATGCGCCCGATGCCAGCTTCGACCGCGCCTCCGGCTGGCTTTACGAGGGCATGGCCAGGGCCTTTGCCGGGGGTGCGGCACGGCTTGCCATCGCCGGCGACAATCCGCTGCTGCTCTCCTCGCAGGATCCGGAGAAGGTGGCCCGCGCCAACAAGGCCAATTCGATCGCCTATCAGCCGGCGCTGGAGAAGATCGCCAATTTCGACATCAACTGGAACATCGTCTCCTATCCCAACCCGTCCTGGGCCAGGCAGGTCTTCCCCGGCGATCCGGAGGATGTCGCGACGGCCAAGCTCGCCGATGCCATCTTCGCCGCCTCCCGTGTCGACGGGGACGATCCGGTCGCGGCCTGGAAGGCGCACAATGCCGCGCTGCGCCGCCGCACCGAATGGCTCAATGCCTATGCCTTCCACGCGCTCCACTTCACCGGGCCGGGAACCGATCTGACGGTGGGCCTTGCCGACGGCCATGAATGGCATGGCGGTGCGTCGACCGCCAAGAACGGCATCACCTGCAATCCGAATATCCCCACCGAGGAGGTCTTCACCACGCCCCATGCCCGCCGGGTGGAGGGCCATGTCACCAGCACCAAGCCGCTGTCGCATCAGGGAACGCTCATCGAGAACATTTCGGTACGCTTCGAAGAAGGGCGCATCGTCGAGGCGAAGGCGAGCCGGGGCGAGGAGGTGTTGAACAAGGTGCTCGATACTGACGAGGGCGCCCGGCGCCTGGGCGAAGTGGCGCTGGTGCCGCATTCCTCGCCGATCTCCAAGAGCGGGCTTTTGTTCTACAACACCCTTTTCGATGAGAATGCCGCCAGCCATATCGCGCTCGGCCAGTGCTATTCCAAATGTTTCATCAACGGCGCCTCGCTGTCGCAGGAGGAGATCGCCACGCGCGGCGGCAACAAGAGCTTCATCCACATCGACTGGATGATCGGCTCCGACAAGATCAATGTGGATGGCATCGGCAAGGACGGCAGCCGCATTCCGGTCATGCGCGGTGGTGAATGGGTGGCGTGAGGGGCACCTGTCTGCTTTCGGGGCCGCGCCGGTACTGGAAGGGCCGGCGCTTCCTCGTCGTCATCCTCGGGCCTGCCCCGGGGATCCGAGGCTGAGAGGCGGAAACGGATCCGTCATCCGCAACGGGATCGGAACAGTCCGCCGGAAAACCGCGCCGCACGCTCATCCTGAGGCAGGAGCAGGGAGGACGGGAGCCGCCCCTCACCCGAAGACGATGGTCTTGTGCCCATTGAGCATGACGCGGCTTTCGAGATGCTGCTTGACGGCGCGGGCGAGCACGCGCGCCTCG
>NZ_JACHWN010000004.1 GCF_014191375.1 Mesorhizobium sp. RMAD-H1 | reverse complement strand
CCCCGTCGCTCTCCGCGCTGGGGGAAGGTTCACATGGCTCAATTCTCAATGGAAATTATGCGCCTAACCGGCTCAGTTCTGCGTGGAAACCAACACCTGTCCGATCGCACCATAAAGCCCCCGCCGGCCCTTGGGCGCCGATTCTGCGATGAATGCCGTCGCTCCGCCCCATTCTCCTCCGGCCGCAAGTCCCTGGACCAGTCGCAATGCGACCAGAAGGATCGGAGCCAGGATGCCGATGGTCTGGTATGTGGGCAGAATGCCGATGCCTACTGTTCCCAACGCCATACCGAATATCGTCAGAAGCAGAGCATACTTGCGGCCGAGCTTGTCGCCGATCCGGCCAATTATGATGCCCCCCAGGGGCCGTGCAAGAAAGCCTACGCCGAACGCGGCGAACGAAGCCAGAAGCGAAGCGACTTCGTTATCGCTCGGGAAAAACTGGTGAGCGATAATGCTCGCCAGAAACGCATAGATCACAAAGTCGTAAAACTCCAGAACATTGCCGATGCAGGCCGACGCGAGCTGACGCCGGCGCGTGGCCAGCGACATGTTACCCGGGCTGTCGCTTTGAACCTCTTCTACTGCTTGGATTGTCATCCTTTGCTCCTCCCCTTAGATGAGCGTCACTGTTTCCGAGCAGGCGCTGCGACAGCAGCCCTGCAGATGAAAGAAGAGCTTCGATCAGGCGTTCTCTGTTCGCCTCGAAGCGTGCGGACACACAGCCGATGTCCAGAACTGCGACGACCTCTCCATTTTTTCCGAAAACGGGTGCTGCAATCCCCGTTCCTCCCACCACGAATTCCTCCTCCACAATCGCGTAGCCGTCTTCTGCGACCCGCTCGATGATCCTGCGGAGCGTATGCAAATCTGTTACTGTCTTGTCGGTGTGCTTTTCCCGCTCGGTCGACAGCAGCCTGAGGTCCCGCTGGCTCTCAGGAGAAAATGCCACGACAACCCGCCCCATTGCGGTGCAGTAGTATGGCGAGGGGGTTGAGAGCGACACGTCGTAGCGAATGACCTGGTCGGCGACCACTTTGGAGAGCGTTCTGACAACTCCCCCTTCGACCGTTCCAAGCAGTACGGTCTCGCCGACGGCAGCGGCTAACTCTTCCATGATAGGGTTGGCCACGGCAATCAGGTGTGCGTGACGGTGACCGCCCCATCCAAAACCGTAGGTGCGAAACACTTCGTTCAGTACGTAACGCTCGCTTCGATCCTTCGTCACATATCCGCGTGCCAGTACCGTTCTCAAAAGCACGTGCGCGCTGCTCTTGGGCAGCTCCAGCGCCGCACAGATCTCTGTCAGCGACGCGCCATCTGGCCGCCCTGCAAGATGCTCCAGGACGTCAAGGACCCGGCCTGCTGATCTGTTTTCATCGTTCATGATTATGAACCTCGTTCCTGATATTGAACATTTCCAGTTTTCATGCCATTGTCAAGCGGCTTCAGCAGAAGCTCGAAGCGCCTGTCAATGAGGACTGTGCTTAGGCTGAGCGCTTGCCGCCCACAAGGAGCCGCGCAATCGGGAGGAACAACAATGGACCGGGCTTCGGCTGACGTGACGCAATTGCCATTCAAAATCGAGCCAAGCGAAATCCTGCTGCGGGAACTTGCGGAGTGGGTCAAAATCGAGACCCCAAGCAGCGATCCGGCCGCGGTCGGCACGCTGATGGACAAGATTGAAGCAGAACTGGATAGTGCCGGCGCGGCTATCGACAGAGTGCGCGGGCTAGATGGCGGTGGCGACAACTTGATTGCCAGGACGAAGGGTAATGGCCAGCCTGTCCTCGTATGCTGCCATTTCGACACTGTTTGGGCCCATGGCACCCTCACGGGCTCAATGCCCTTTCGGGTGGAAGGAGACAGGGCCTACGGCCCCGGTATCCTCGACATGAAAGCGGGTGCCTTTCTTGCCTTCTATGCCTTCAGGAAAATCCTAGCCGAAGGTATTGCCACCACACGGCCGATCACGCTGCTGTTTACGCCGGATGAAGAGATTGGCTCACACGCTTCCAGGTGGGTGATCGAAAGGGAAGCTGCGAACGCAGCCGCGGTTCTAATTCCTGAACCTGCCACGGCGCAGTCTGGTGCCTGCTGCACAGCACGGAAGGGGCTCGGCATGTTTGAAGCTTCTGTAACGGGCAGAGCCGCTCATGCTGGCGTCGCATGGAGTGATGGCCGCAGCGCAACAGTGGCTCTCGCAGACCTGATTTTGAGGATCAGTGCGCTTTCAAATCCTGAGGAGGGAACAACGACCAATATTGCTCCCATATGGGGTGGTGTGCTGCCAAACATCATTGCCGATTCTGCCGGCTGCAAGATCGATCTGCGCGTGGAAACAGCACAGGCAGCGACGGAAATGGAACAAGCAATTCGAGCGCTGGCTTACGAAAGGGATGGGGTTCGCATTGACATCAGCGGGTCGATAAACCGGCCCCCAATGGTCGAAACGCCGGAAACGCTCCGCTTGTATGAAGTCGCAAAAGGGTTTGCGGCTGCGGCAGGCTTCGATCTGAAGAAGAGCTTCCGGGGCGGAGTCTCCGACGGCAACTTCACTGCTGCGCTCGGAGTTCCGACGCTTGACGGCTTGGGATGCACGGGCGCCGGGGCTCATACCACCGATGAGCATATTCTATGGCGTGATCTCTCAACCCGCGGGAACGTGCTTGGGGCACTGATGGCACGCTTATAACGTTGAGTGCTTAACTACACCCGCACAGGCAAGCCAGTCAGTGCGCCGCTTGGATTGATCAACGATAATGATCATTTCGTAACCGCCGTCACTGACACCTCCGTGATGAACTCTGACCAGGCTAAGTTCCGTCCGTCGCTAAATACAGAGAGTACTGGCAAACGACCGTTTGTTGGATGGCGGCTTACCTCCCTCTCCTTGCCGGAAACGCGATCAAATTGTCTAGAGTATTGCCACAATCATTGACCAATATAGGCGTCAAATAGCTGTTTGAGATCGCCAAATATATCACGAGGACGACACCAAGGCCTCAGTGTTACGGAACGATCGTGCCGGGGGAGGGGCAAGAGCCAATCTCATCTTATGGCGCGCCTCAGGATATCGCCGCAATCCAGGCGGCGGGGTTCCTACATGGATGATGGATTTTGGCCATCCCGGTAGAACATGGAACGTCTTAGATGGGGTCGCGACGGGAATGGCAGCTTGTCGGTGATTCATCTCGATAGGGGACAGGCAGCTTGCGACCCCTTTAACGCCATGAGTTTAGATTGCTGCTCGTGACCTTTCGCGGGACCAGAGGCAATGCATCGGCCGGCGCAGCTAGGACCGACTTCATCGCCCTATGATCCAGCGAGAGCCAACCTGCCTAGGCCGGATTCCTGCCGTTATTTTGCGAGTTCCGACCGATGACACCTCTCATTTATAGGGCTATAGCGCAAACATAGTTCTCATCTTCGCCTGCGACAGCCCGCCATTCTTGAGTTGTCTCTACCGAAGAGATGGGCAACAGATCCAACCCGAGGCATCGGTGACAAATCCGCGCTCAGCGGATTGCCGATGGATTGTAAGGTCCGCTGTTCCAGGCCGATACATCCCAGATCATGGTGCATGACGCCCCGACGAGCCCAATTCCGGTGCCGGCCTCCTTGGTGCCGAGCTTCCTGTCCTGCCAGCGCGGTTGAGACTGCAATGCCCAGGGAGGGCCGATAGGATTGCCGTCGAATGCCACGCCGCCCCGACGTGGTGCCGGTGAATGATGCGCATCGGTGGGACAAATGACAGGCGGAGCCGGAAGCGCCGCCTGTCTGAATTGCCTGGACTGGTCTGCCTGCATCAGCGCGCCGTTGTCTTGGCGCCTTGTGCGGCCTGGTCTATGACGCCGGCAACCGCCTTGGGCTGCGTCATGAAGACGGCATGGCTGGCCTCGACCTCCGTGATCCCGGCGCCGATCCGCTCGGCCATGTGGAACAGCATCTTCTGGTCAAACGCCTTGTCCTGTGTGGCGATGACCGCCCAACTCGGCTTGGTTCTCCAAGCCGCATGCTCCAGCTTGGTGGCGAAGGCGGACATGTTGATGGGCACCTGCGAGTCGCGCAGGAAGGCGGCATCCGTGTCGCTGGCGTCGGCTGCGAAACCGGCCTTGAACTTCTCCAAATTCAGGAAGCCGAAGCCGTCCCCCTGCGTGTCGATGACGAATTCGGGCGGGGTGGTGAACCCCTGATATTGCTGGGCCGTTGTCTCGCCAGCGTCGGGCGAGATCGCGGAGACATAGACGAGGCCGGCCACCTGCGGGTGGACGCCTGCCTCGGTGATGACGGTGCCGCCCCAGGAGTGCCCGACGAGGATGGTCGGGCCGTCCTGGCGATCCAGAACGCGCCTGGTCGCGGCGACATCGTCGGCAAGCGAGGTGAGCGGGTTCTGGACGATGCTGACACGATATCCGCGTTCGGTCAGCTCGTCATAGACGCCGCGCCAACCCGAACCGTCGGCGAATGCGCCATGCACCAGCACGACGTTCCTGACGGCCTGATCGTCGGGAATCCGGTCGGCGGAATGCGCAGGCGCGGCAACGCCAAGGCTGACAGCGGCAGCCATCGCCGCCAGAAGTTTTCTTGTCTTCATATTCATGATGATGTTCCTTTTCAAAAAATGAGAGTGGGGGCTCAGGCGGCCAGCGACAGGCGGACGGCGAGACCATTGCGGGTCATGTCCGAATAGGGGCAGACGACATGCGCCTCTTCGACGAGCTCGCGGGCGACACCGGGATCGACACCGGGCAGCGCGATGGTGAGCGCGACATCGAGGCCGAAGCCCTGACCGTCATCGCGCTTGCCGATGCCGACCGCCGCCGTGACGGTGCTGTCGTCTGATATCTTCACCTTGCGCTGGCCGGCGACGAATTTGAGCGCGCCCAGGAAGCAGGCGGCATAGCCCGACGCGAAGAGCTGCTCGGGATTGGCGCCCTCTCCGCCGGGACCGCCCAGTTCCTTCGGCGTCACGAGGGCGACGCTGAACGCGCCATCGGTCGTGGCAGCCCTGCCGGTACGGCCGCCCGTGGCGGTGGCTTGGGTACGATAGAGAATGTTCATTGGCTCTCTCCTTTTTAATCGCGATAATTATTATTGCGATAATTAAAGCTAATGCAGCCCACTTACTTTGTCCAGCATAATTTTTATCGCGATATTCATTTTTGCGATCAGAGCCGCTATATGGGTGGCAAGGAGACCGCCATGACCCGGAAAAAAGAGAACAATCCCGTGCCGCTGGATGACCAGCTCTGCTATGCCATCTACTCGGCGGGCATCGCCATTCAGCGCGCCTACAAGCCGTTGCTCGACGAGCTGGGGCTGACCTATCCGCAATATCTCGTGCTCAACGTGCTATGGCGCGAGGACGAGCAGACGGTGGGCGGCATCGCCGAGCAGCTGGCGCTGGAATCGAGCACGCTGACGCCCCTGCTCAAGCGGCTGGAAGCGGCCGGGCTCGTGCGCCGCACGCGGAACCCGGAGAATGAACGGCAGGTGGTGGTCGCGTTGACCGACCAGGGCCGTGCCCTCAGGTCCCGGGCCGGTTGCCTCGGCGACGCACTGCTCGCAGCCTCCGGGCAAAGCGCGGCACATCTGGGCGAGCTCAATCGGGAAGTCAGGGCGCTCCGCGATGCGATCTACACTCATATCGGCGGAAACTCGCCAGCCTGACCGAGAGACATCCGGGCAGGTGAAAGGCAGGCTGCCCATCAAAGTTTTCCCGGGGTTTCCCAGGCGTGCGTGCCTAAACCGCCGAAACGGTCCCGCCATCGATGACAAATTCAGCGCCGGTGATCGTCACGGCGCGCCCCGAGGCGAGAAAGACCGCGAGATTGGCCACATAGGCGTGACGCCGGCATCGGACATAATCGCATGTCCGATGCCGGCGCTTTGGCTTCTCCGACAGCTTATTGATTGATTTCAGGTTCGACAAGCCTTGCCAGGTTTCGCAGCGATTCCTGCCACCCGAGATAACAGGCCTCGGGCGGGATGACGTCCGGCACGCCTTCCTGGACGATATCCACCTCGGTGCCGACGGAAACTTTCTTCAACGTGACGGTCACCTGCATTTCGCCGGGCAGGTTGGGATCCTCGAACTTGTCCGTGTAGCGCAGGCGTTCGCCGGGGACGAGTTCCACATACTCACCGCCGAAAGCATGGCTTTCGCCGGTCGTGAAATTGCGGAAGGACATTCTGAACGTGCCGCCGGCCTTGGGCTCCAGATGATACACCGTGCAGGCGAAGCCGTTGGGCGGAAGCCATTTGGCGAGCGCATCCGCTTCAAGGAATGCGCGATAGATCTTCTCCGGGCTGGTCGCCAGAACGCGGTGCAGGCGTATGGTACTGGGCATATGCGTTTTCCTTATGAATTGACGGAATGGCCGGCTTCAGTGAATGCCGATCCATGCGCCAAGGACGAATGAGGCCCTGACGATCCGACAATAGAGCGCAGATTTTCTGGAAGCACCAGTTCCCGATGGCCGGGACGCGTCCCGACAGCGGCATCGTCCACCCCGGAGAACGTTCCCTCACGCGATGGCTTGAGGGAAATCAGAAGCCGTTCAATGCGGACTTGCCGTCGGCCGTACGACGATCTCGCTCACATCGACATCCCCGGGCTGGCCGATTGCATAAGCGATGGCATGAGCGACCGCATCCGGGCTGATCGTGATGGCGCGGAAGGCCTTCATGGCCTCCTGCGCGCCCGGATCGGTGATCGTGCCCGCCAGTTCCGAGGTGGTCGTGCCGGGTGAGATTACCGTGACGCGGATGCGGTCCGTCTCCTGCCGCAGCCCGTCCGAGATCGCCCGCACCGCGAATTTGGTGGCGCAATAGACAGCGGAGGTCGGCCAGACCCTGTGCCCACCGATCGAGGACAGATTGATGATCTGCCCATGGCCCTGCGCATTCATCAGGGGCAAGGCCGCGGCGATCCCGTAGAGGACGCCCTTGATGTTGACGTCCACCATCCGGTCCCACTCGTCCACCTTGAGGGCTTCGAGCGGCGACAGCGGCATGATGCCGGCATTGTTGACGATGACGTCCAGCCTGCCGAACGCCTCGTGTGCAAATCGGGCGAAAGCCTCGACATCCCCGCGCTGCGTCACGTCGAGAGCCCGGGCGCGGACCGATCCGCCATCTGCGCCGATCTCTTCGGCCAGACGTTGCAGCCGGTCGGCCCGGCGGGCGCCGATCACCACATGAGCGCCGGCCGCGGCGAGCACTCTTGCGGTCGCCTCGCCGATGCCGCTGCTCGCTCCGGTGATCGCGACGACTTTTCCTTCAATTCCAAGCATGCTGTTCTCCTGTCATCTCTGATTCTGGGGTCATCGGCGGCGGAGGATCATGCCGCCATGGTGGAGGGTGTTCTCGTCGACGAAGTCGCCATCGGCGGTGAAGCCGGTATCGTCCCAATATTCGATATGGGTGCCGGTCACCTCGTAACGGCCCTGATAGGCGCTTTGCCGGCTGCCGCGTGCCTCGTCGTAGCGGCCGTTGGGTAGAAGTTCATGCCTGACATAACCGTCATCGGTTACCCACATGCCGACATAGGGGTGCTCTGCCGTGGCGGCCGTTTCTTCTGCTGCGGCCGATTGCCCGAGCAGGGCGATTGCCATGAGTGTGGCTACGGATTTCGTCATCTTCTGTCTCCTGATCGAGGGAATGCAAATTTCAGTCCGCACGCGGCGGGTTGTTGTCGACGACCTCCTGGTAGGCGGCGAGATCGAGGAACGCTTCCGCCTCGGTCACACGGCCGTCCGTCATACGGAAAATCCAGACGAACGCGTTGGTGTAAGGCGCGCCGGAGGTCGTGGTGGCCGCGCCATCGAAGCGGATGATCACGGTGTCGCCCGCCGCCCAGATGCCCTGCACCTTGGGGACGAGCGGGGTTGCGAGACGGCTGATCAGCGGGGCCGAGGCGTTCGCGACAAAATCATCGATGCCGGTATAGATGCGGGCCACCGGGCCGGAACCGTGAATGGTCCACTTTACGTCCGGCGCCAGCAGCTCGGCAAAGACATTGCCACCCGCCCGCCAGCTCTCGAAGGCCTGACGCACGATCGCTTCGTTGCGGGCGCTCATATCCGCCCGATCAGCACGGGCTACCGTCGCCGCTGCCACAAAAGCCGAAGCAATCAGCAGGACACGGGCGGCAGGGACTAGGTTTCCGTTCAGTCGGGACATGCTCATCGCTGGATCCTTTCTTCGAAGGCGACAGGAATAACCGTCAGCGGAACTGAAGGGGGGAAGCCGGACCGAGCGCCAGATATTGCGCCTTCTGCCTGGGCTTTCGTCGTCTCCTGTTCAGCACGACCGGAACATAAGACTGGCCAACCGCGCGATCGACTTGCCAATCCGGGATAGGCTGGTTAGAATTGCTAACCAA
The DNA here is from genome assembly GCF_014191375.1 of Mesorhizobium sp. RMAD-H1. Classification (GTDB taxonomy): domain Bacteria; phylum Pseudomonadota; class Alphaproteobacteria; order Rhizobiales; family Rhizobiaceae; genus Paramesorhizobium. Next base: position 385,717 of record NZ_JACHWN010000004.1, on the reverse strand, counting down.
TGGCAGACGATTTCGAAGGCATTTCGGTGTTTCTGGCGGTGGCGGAGACGCGGAACTTCCGCGTAGCCGGCGAGCGGCTCGGCGTGACCCGCTCCGCCGTGAGCCAGGCGCTCCAGCGACTGGAAGACCGGATCGGCGTGGCGCTCGTCCAGCGAACGACGCGCAGCGTGCGGCTGACCGAGGCGGGCGAACTCTTCCTCGGGCTGGTGCGGCCGGCGGCGCGCGACACCCTGGAGGCCGTGCAGGCCGTCCGCGACATGCAGGCCCGCCCCACGGGATTGCTGAAAATCGCGGTATCGTCTATCGCCGAACGCTTCATATCCGGCTCGCTGCTGGCAGGTTTCATGGCCGCCTATCCGGAGGTGAAGCTCGACGTCACGATCACCGACGAGGAGTTCGATATCGTCGAACAGGGTTTCGATGCCGGTGTCAGGCTGGGCGAGGTGATCGAGCAGGACATGATCGCCGTGCCCGTCTCACCGGAGCAGCGGCACTGCGCGGTCGCTTCGCCGCAATATCTCGCCCGCCACGGTGCGCCCGGCCACCCGCGGGACCTGCTCGACCATGTCTGCATCGGCTGGCGGCCGAGGCCTGACGCAGCGCCCTACCGATGGGAGTTCACAGAGAACGGCCGCGATTTCGATATTGCGGTCGATCCTGTAATGACGACCAACGAGATGGGGATGATGATCCGCATGGCCCGCGCCGGCGCCGGCATCACATTCGGCATGTTCGAGACCTTCGAGCCCTATTTTGCCAGCGGCGAGCTCGTGCCGTTCCTGGATGACTATTGTCCTCCCTTTGCCGGCTTCTATCTCTACTATCCCAGACGGCACCGGCAGCCGCTGAAGCTGCGGGCGCTGGTTGACCACATCCGCACGTTCCGGGTGGATTAGCCCGGACCGCGGTCGGCCTGCGCCGCCGCGAGCGACCTGCCTCCCCGGTCGAAGAGATGGGCACTGCCGGCACCGGCTGCGAGGGCGATCCTTGTGCGCCGTTTCACCTCCGCGCCGCCCGGCAGCTTCGCGATGAACGGCTCGCCACCGAGCCCGAGATCGATATAGGCGAGCTGCACTTCGCCCAGTTGCTCTATGTGGTCGACAGTGCCCTGGAAGGCAGGCCGCGCGTCCCCGCCTTCCGCGATGAAGAGATCTTCCGGACGAACGCCGAAGCTGATATCAGCACCGCAATGCTCTGCGGAGGTATGGACGGGCAGCACCGCCACGCCGCCCGATGCAAGCCTGACGGTGGTGGCTGCGCCGGTCTCGACGATGGATGCGGGCAGGACATTCATCGCCGGCGAGCCGATGAAACGCGCAACGAACAGATTGGCGGGCTTGCGGTAAAGCTCCATCGGCGTTCCCACCTGCTCGATGCGGCCGTCCCGGAACACCACGATGCGGTCGGCGAGCGTCATGGCCTCGACCTGATCATGGGTGACATAGATCATGGTCGTATCGGGCATGGTTTCCTTGAGCTTGGCAATCTCGATGCGGGTGGCGACGCGCAAGGCCGCATCGAGGTTGGACAGGGGCTCATCGAAGAGAAAGACCCTGGGGTCGCGGACGATGGCGCGTCCGATGGCCACACGCTGGCGCTGGCCGCCGGACAATGCCTTCGGCAGGCGATCGAGATAATCGGTCAGCTGCAGGATGTCGGCCGCCCGGCGCACGCGCCGATCGATTTCGGCCTTGCTCATCCCGGCGATCCTGAGGCCGAAGGCCATGTTCCCGAAGACCGTCATGTGGGGATAAAGCGCATAGGACTGGAAGACCATCGAGATGCCTCGCTTCGACGGCGGCACATGGTTCATCAGGACCCCGTCGATGCGCAATTCGCCCGCCGTGATCTGCTCCAGCCCGGCAATCGAGCGCAGCAGCGTGGATTTTCCGCATCCAGACGGGCCGACAAAGACGATGAATTCGCCCGATTTGATCTCCAGGTCGATGCCATGCAGCACGTCGAGGCTGGCATAGGATTTGCGAATGTTCTTCAGGCTCAATCCGGCCATGTTCCCGCTCCTTTTTATGATGCCGTTCCGGGACGGCTTATTCGCTACTGTTTCCGGGCATGAAACCGGCGACGAATTCCGTCAGCCGATCCGCCCTTTTGTTCTGGATTTCCAGATCGTTCTTGCGGCGGACCGCCCGGCGCACCAGCTTTGCGCCGAGATAGCGGAACGGCTCCGGCGGCAGCGCCTTGCGCCGCTTCAATCCGACCAGCCCGCTGGCGCTCCAGCGGTCCTTCCGTTCCAGAACGAGGCTGGCGAGGATGCGGCCCGCCACAGGCGTTTGCGCAATACCGGTGCCGTTGAAGCCCATGGCGTAGAAGATGTTGGGATGATCTCTCAGATGATCGAAGACGGGCACATGCTCCGCCATGCAGTCGATCGGTCCGGCCCAGTCGTAATCGACCGCGACGCCGCGCAAGGAGGGGTAGACGCGGTGGAGTTCCCGCTTGTTGTCGAAGCCGCGCTTCGGGCTGCGGTTGAAGCTGGCGCCGAAATCGTCGCGGAAGGCGATATTGCCCGAACCGCGCCCGAAGATGACCCTCCCTTGCGGCGTGCGCTGGTAATAGAGCACATGGGCCTGCGCGTCGCAGATGGACGCGCCGTTCTTCCAGCCGATGCGGTCGAGCAGTTCCGGCACCGGCGCGGTGGCGATCACCTGGCTGGCGACGACATAGAGATGGCGGCGCAATTCGGGAATGGCGGCGAGCCAGGCATTGGCCGCCAGCACCACCTTCTCGGCTTTCAAGACGCCGCCGGCCGTGCGCAGCTCGCATTGCCTTCCGGGGATAATCCCGAGAACGGGGCTTTGCTCGTGGATGACGACGCCGCGTGACAAGGCGAGATCACGCAAGCCTGACGCGAGTTTCGCGGGCTGCACGGTCCCTGCCCTCTCCTCGACAATGCCGGCATAGGAGACGGGCGAGCCGGTCACGCGCTCGATTTCCGCCGCGTCGAGCAGGCGGAACCGGCCGATGCCGAGACCTCTCGTCGTCTCGAACGCCTTGTCCCAAGCGCCTTCCTGCGCGATGGAGCTTGCCGTCCAGAGCCAGCCATCGAGCCGGAGATCCATGTCGATGACGCCCCTTGCCTGCAGCGCCGCCAGTTCCTCAATTGCATCGGCGGTATCGGCGCAAAGCTGGCGGGCTTCCTCGATGCCAGTCACGGCGGCGATCTGGTCGATCTCGGCAAACCAGGTGTGCACCTGCCCGCCATTGCGGCCCGACGCACCGGAGCCGCAAAAATCGGCTTCCAATATCGTCACCCGCGTTTCGGGGGACTGTTCCTTGATGCGCAGCGCCGTCCAAAGCCCGGTATAGCCGCCGCCGACAATGGCGACATCCGTGCTCGCCTCGCCCTTGAGCGGCCCGGTCTTCGGCCCCGCACCGATATCCTGCAGCCAGAAGGAGCGGTCTTGCCGCGCGGCCACGACCGGCTGCCGCAAACGAATTTCGGCCATGTCAGACGTCCTCCACCTGCCGGATGAATTCCGCGTATTTTGCCCGGAGCCAGCCAGGAATGGGCAATACCTGCTGCGGGAAGCCGCCCGGATGCATGCAGGTCTCAGCGGCTTTCGCGGCCGCGTGACGCAGCGCCGCTTCCGCTTCCATCCTTTCGAAGAGATAAGCGGTCAGGAAAGCGGCGATGAAGCTATCCCCCGCGCCGCATGTATCGACCGGTTCGATTTCGAGCGCCGGGGCAAAGGAGATCGACCGTCCATCATGGAAGAAGGCGCCACGCCGCCCGCATGTCACCAACACCTGCGCGGCTCCGGACCGGCGCAAGGCTTCGATCAGCGGTTCCACGACCGCATCCGGATCATCCGGCCCGGAGGCGAAGACGAGCGGAACGCCCGCAAGCGAGAGGACGAAATGCGCGGTCGAGACATCGACACTGAAGGCAATGCCGTCGCTGACAAGCCTGCGCACCAGCCTTTCATCGGCGTTGGTGCCAAGATGCACCCAATCGGCCTCCCGCATGGCCTGGTAGCGTTGGTCGTCGGGGATATAATCGATACCGACGCCCAATGATTCCAGCAGGATTTTCCGCTCGCCCGCTTCGTCCTTCAGCAGGGTCACGGCGGTATCGCCGGGCCGGATTTCCACATCCGCGCGCGACAGGCTGGTGGGAGTGAGGGCGTCCAGCACCACCTCGCCTTCGGGGTCGCCGGCTACCGCGCCGAAATACCGCCCGTTCCAGCCATTGCGCCGCCATTGCACGGCGACATTGAGCGCATTGCCGCCAACGGTCACGGTATCCTTGGAAAGCGAGACGTCGAGGCAATTGTCGCCGACCGCGACAAGTTTCGGTTTGTGCTTCATGCGCCCTGCCCCGCATCATCGAACCAGGGCCTCACCGCCTCCAGATTGCGCTTCCATGCGGCGACGGGATCGAGCGCATAGGACGCCTGTCCTAGCGGTTCAAAGGTCAGGGTCCCCGAGAAGCCCGCCTCGCCCAATTCCCGTAGATATTGCCCGAGCGGCAAATTGCCATCGCCCCAGACGAGATGGCCGGACGGGGTTCCATCGACAATATGGACGTGGACGAGCCTGTTGCCGAAGAACGCAGTATAATCGGCAACGCTGTCGCCCGCCGTCGCCATGGCAACCAAGTCCAGGACGATGTCGATATTGTCCGCGCCGATCTCGTCGAACATGCGCTTCAACCCGCTCACATCGGTGACGATATTGCTTTCGGTACGCTGAAGAGGCTCGATAAGGCAGCGGATGCCGAGGCTTTTGGCATATTCGGCGATCCTCGAAATCGCCTCTACCGAACGCGCCCATGCGTCCTCCATCGGCTCGTTCTCGAATCCGCGTCCAGGCGTCAGGAAGAGATAATCCGCCCCGAGTCTCGCACATATGTCGGCCCCACGGCAGAAGCGCTCGATGCTGGCGTGGCGCAGCTCCGGATCGCCCGAGGCGATGTTGATGGGATAAAGCACCTGCTCGGGCGTGTAGGCGCGCACGGTCAGGTCATTGTCCTCAAGGATGCGCGCGACCTCATCGAGCTTGCGCTCGCTCATATGAAAGAGATCGAGATGCGGCGCGATCCCCCAGAGTTCCATCTGGCGGAAGCCGAATTCGCGGAGCGTGGCGGCCACTTTCTCGAAGGGAAAATGCTGGAAGGCAAAATTCGCCCCTATCAGCTGTTCCGGTTTCAGTTTGGACATTTCATGCCTTTCAGGGGCTATTTGCCGATGCCTTCCGCAAGGCCGCGGATGAAGTAGCGCTGGGCCGCGAAGAAGGTGATCACGATGGGAAGGGCCGAGATGGTCATGGCCGCGAAGACTACGGCATAGTTCGTGCCGTGCTTTGCCATGATGGAAGTGAGGCCGACCGGCAAAGTCTGCACGTCGGCGCCGCTCGTGAAGATCATAGCGAAAAGATATTCGTTCCACGCGAAGAGCACGTGCAGGATGACGCAGGAGACGATGATCGGCTTGCAGAGCGGCAGGATCACGCGCCAGAATATCTGGCTCTCGCTCGCCCCGTCCATCGTCGCCGCCTCATCGAGATCGCGCGGAAGGTCGAGCATATAGGCGCGGATGAGAAAGGTGGTGAAGGGGATGCGGAACGCCGTATAGAGCAGGATCAGCGCCCAATAGGTGTTGTAGAGGCCAAGGTCCTGCATCATGCGCACCAGCGGGATCACCGCCACCGTCGGACTCAGCATCAGGCCGCCGAGCACGATGCCGACAAAGAGCGGCTTGCCCGGCATTTTCGAGCGGGTCAGGCCGTAAGCGGTCCATGCGCTGATCAACACGGTACAGATCGCCGAGGCGACGGTGACGATCACGCTGGTGAGGACGTAATTGCGCACGCCCCGGTTCCACGCGGCAACATAGTTCTCCCATGTCAGTCGCTTCGGCAGGGCGAAGGGATCGCCGAAGATTTCCGCATTGCTCTTGAAGCCGTTCAGCGCCATCCACAGGAGCGGATAGATGACGATGATGCCAAGACAGATCAGGAACACCACGAGGCAGGTTCGGCCAAGAACGGCCCAGAAATTTGCGGAGCGGCTTTCGTCATAACGTTTGAGCGCAGTCACAGCTCAACCCTCCGGCGTTTCGTGTACCAAAGCTGGGCGAAGCCGGTGGCGAGCGTCACGAAGAAGATGACGGCGGCAATCGCGGCCCCATAGCCGAAATTGTTTTCGATGAAGCCCTGCTGATAGAGCCATGTGCCGAGAACCTGGCTGGAATTATTCGGCCCGCCGGCGGTCATCACCATCACCTCGTTGAAGACCTGGAACGCGCCGGTGATCGTGACGATGATCATCAGCCCGGTCATTTCACGCGTCAGCGGAAAGGTGATGTTCCACAGACGCCGGAGCGGACCTGCACCGTCCATGATCGCGGCGTCGTAGAGTTCACGCGGGATCTTCTGGATGGCGATGGCGAAGAGCAGCGTGGAATAGCCGAAGCCCTGCCACTGGCTCATCGCGATGATCGCGTAGATCGCGGTGTCCTCATCGCCCAGCCATGCCCGCGACAGGCTGCCGAGGCCGAGGTGGTTGAGTGCGGCGTCGAGAAGCCCGGTCCCCGGCTGGTAGATGAAATAGAAGAGAAGGCCGGTAACCGTGATCGATATGGCCGACGGCACGAAATAGATCGCGCGCCAGAAGCGCCGCCATTTCTCATCCCGCAAACCCTCGATGAGGGCGGCCAGAATGAACGCGCCGAACACCTGGAATGCGATCGAGAGAACGGCATAGAGCGTGTTGTTCCACAGCGCCGTCCAGACCACGGGATCGTCGATCAGACGCTGATAGTTGGCGAGGCCAACATGGGTGGTCTCGCCGGTGAAGATATCCTGATCGGTGGTGCTGACGATGAAATTGTCGACGATCGGATAGTAGACGAACCATGCGATGGTGATCAGTGCGATCGCCACCCAGCGAAACGAGAAAAGGACGGAAAGGGCGGAGCGAGCGCCGCCCTTGTCCTTCCTCTGCGCAATGGAGCCATATGCAACGGCTCCATTGCCTGTGCCAACCCTGTTCATGGTCATCGGCCGCCCTGCCGTTACCTGGCTGCCGCCGCAGCGTCCTTCACCTTCTCGACGAGCTCTTCCGGCGTCAGGGAGCCGCCGATCAAGGCCTGCAGGCCGGAGAGCCAGGCCGCGGCGACGCGCGGCGGATTGGCCGTATCGAGCCAGGGCATCAGATAGGAGGCGGAGGCGATCTCCTTGAGGCCGCCGACCACGGCCGGGTTCATCTTATCAGGGGCGACGCCCTCGATGGTGGCGCTTGGCTGGCCATAGGGCGGGGCGGAGAGGACGCGCGCGTTTTCCGGCGAGGTGACGAACTTCATAAAGTCGATGGCGAGCGGAATATTCTGCGAGGCCGAATTGATCATATAGCCTTCCGGCGCGCCCTCGATCGCCTTCGGATCGCCCTTGGCGCCCTCCGGCACAGGCAGCACGAAGAAACCGAACTCGCTCGGCTTCAGGGCGTTATCGGGCATGGCGCTCTGGTCGAACTCGATGATCTCCTGATAATACATCGCCGACTGGGCATTGCTGAATGCCTGCTGGGCCGAAGCATAGGAGGTGCCATTGGTCGCGGCGCCGTCGGTGCAGCGATCGATAAGCTCCTTGAGCTGCTTCAGCGCCTCCACATAGCCCGGATCGGAATATTCCGCGGTCTTCGGATCGAAGTCCTTCTCCAGCGTTGCCTGCGGGACGTTATAGGCAAGCAGCTGCCCCGCGAAGTGAACCGCCGGCCAGCCTTCCTTGTTACCGAAGGAGACCGGCGTCTTGCCCGCATTGCGAAGCGCATCGCAGCTCTGCAGAAGCTCGTCGAAATTCTTCGGTTCGCTCAAGCCCAGATCGGCAAACATGGTCTTGTTATAGCCCATGAACTTGGCATCGAGATAAAGCGGGATGCCGTAATATTTGCCGTTGTACTGGAACGCCGAGACGGCAGCCGGGGCGAAGGTCTTGCCCCATTCGGTATCCGGCCCGATGATCCTGCTGAGATCGCCGGCGCGCTTGCCGCGCACGAAATTGCCGCCCCAGCTACCGGTCCAGGTGAAGTAGATATCGGGCAGCGAATTGGAAGCCACCAGCGCCTTGGTCTTGCCCTTGACGCTGTCGTCGCTCTCCTGGATGAGCTCGACTTTCACATCGGGATGAAGCTTTTCATATTCCTTCGCGATGTTGACGAAATAGGGCGAAAGCTGCTGCAAGCCGAACTTGGTCAGGATGCTGAGCGTGCCCTTGTATTCGACTTCCATCCCGGGTTCGGCAACGATCTCCTTGCCGGCTTGAGCAAAGCCCTGGCCCGCGCAGCCCACGGATGTGGCGAGCGCGGCCAGGGCGATCGACAGGATTTTGGTTGAACGTTTCATCTTTCAGTTCCCTTCTGCGGTTTCTTCTTCGCTTGGTTCAGTACTCGACGCGCTTGTAGTAGCGCCGGGTGGTGAGGGGATGATCGCGCAGCACCTCCAGATGCGCGCTCAGGCGCTCGAGCAGCGTTGCCAGGATGACAGGGGAGATCAGGCTGCGAACGGAAGCCGAAATGCCCGGCAGTTCGACGGAAGCGCTATCGAGAACCCGCACCTTGTCGGTGTAGCGCCTGACGAAGTTCTCCACCCGGTCCGACAGCGGTCGATAGGCATCCTCGCCCTTGAAAACGAAAACACTGACGCCCGGCTCGACGAGTTCCAGCGTACCGTGGAAGAAATCGGCGGCATGGACAGGGCGCGTGCGGATCCACTGCATCTCTTCCAGAATGCACATGCCGTAATAATGCGCCTCGGGCCAGACGGAGCCGGCGCCGGTGAAGATGTGATAGGTCTCGTCCTTGATTTCCCGTGCCAATTTGGCGGCGGTCGTCTCATAAGCGGCCTTGGCATCGGCCAGCAGGGATGGAAGCTTCTTCAGCTCATCCACGGTGGCGTCGTAATCGGCATATTCCCCGCGTTCGGCCAGCAGCGCCAGGACGATCAGCAGAGTCTGCAGATAGAAGGATTCCGACGATGTATCGTCTTCCGCGAAATTGGTGAAATTGAAATCGGCCTCGCGGGCGAGCGGCGTATCGGCGTGGCCCGTCAGGGATAGCGTTTTAACACCTCTCGCCTTCAGGAACGAAAGCAGTTGCACGCTCTCCTTCGTCGTGCCCGAGAGCGACGGCAGGATGGCCAGCGCCTTTTCATCCAGTCCCGCGGGCGGCTTGATCACGACCTGGGCGGGGAATGCAGCCGAAATCGGAAACACCGACGCGCTTGCCGCAAATTCGATCGCCGGCAGTGTCAGAAGCTGCACACCACCGGTGCCCATGAAGAAGACGCGCTCGAGCCCTTCATCAAGAAGCCGGCGCATCAGCGGACGCATTTTATCGGCGATGGAAACGGCGCCGCTCTGGATTTTCACGAAGCGCTCTTTGTCGAAGTTGAGCATAAAAACCTTCCCATGTGGTCGTCGCAAGGCACAGCAAACCCGTTCGCTGGAAGGCATTTTTTGCCCCAGCGTCCAGTCGGCCGAGCCAACGGATGCAAATTTATGAGATCGATCTCATACGCGTATGAAACACATGTTTTCAGGTTTTTGACAAGAGCCCTCCGGATAATTTTTTAGGTCGCCGGAAAGATCGTCAGGCCTCGACCCGGCGCGAGACGGAGCCGCGGATGATCAGCCGCGTGGGAAACCGCACGTTCCTCGGCGGGTCCTTTTTTCCCGAAAGACGGTCGATCAGCATCTGCGCCGCCAGCGGTCCGATCTCGGCAATGGGCTGCGCGACAACGGTGATCTGCGGATCGGTAAAGGTCGCCAGATTGAAATCGTCAAAGCCGATGAGCGACACGTCCTTGGGCACGGAGAGCCCCATCGAACGCAGGGCGAGCAGCGCCCCCTGCGTCATGAGGCTGTCGACGGTGAAAAGCGCCGTGGGTGGTTTGCGCTGGCTGAACAGCCTGATCGTCGCCTCGATGGCATGCTCGACCGTGGAAGGCGAGACGCTGATCAGGGAATTGTCAAGCTCGATCCCGTGCGCCTCCAGTGCATTGCGATAGCCCGCAAGACGTTCCTGTGAGGTGAAGATGCGGGTCTCGTCCTGCAACAGGCCGATGCGGCGGTGCCCGCTGTTGATCAGATAATCGACCGCCTGCCGCGCGCCGCCTTCATTGTCGACCACGACGCTGTCGCATTCGAGGCCCTTCACCGCGCGGTCGATCAAAACCACCGGCACGCCTTCGCGGACGGTCTCTTCCAGATGCGCGTTGTCATCGGCCGATGTCGGGGCAACGATGAAGCCGCGGATGCTCAAGCCCCGCAGGCTTTCGAACAGCGCCTTTTCCTGTGCGGTGTCTTCCTCGCTGCTGGCAATCAGAAGATTGTGACGGCGCTTGCGCAACTCCCCTTCCAGATCATGTGCGATACGGGCGAAGAAGGGGTTCTGGATATCGCCCAGCACGAAGCCGATGATCGGCAACTGCCCGCGCCGCAGCGCCTGCGCCACGCGGTTGCCGCGATAGCCAAGCCGCTCCGCCGCCTCCTGCACGCGCAGCGCGGTTTCATCCCCGACATAGCCATAGCTGTTGAGGGCTCTGGCGGCCGTGGCGCGGGAAACCCTGGCTTCCGCCGCGACGTCCTTGAGCGTTACCACAGGGCGCTTCAATCCCATTCTCCCTGATTCACGAATAGCGGGGCGGACATTAGCCTATTTACCCGCTTGAGTCGTATGGAAGAATTGAGCCGAACGCGCCGGGGCGGGTGGACCGCTATTCCCCCTGCCGCGCTTTCACGAAGCGATCCATGGCCGCGAAGGAGAAGGCATCGATCGGCAGCTGCGTGCCGCCTTCGAGCGCCAGGTCCGCAAGGATTTCACCCACGACGCTGGTGAACTTGAACCCGTGCCCCGAGCAGGGCGACGCCACAACGATACGGGGATCGGACGGCAGGATATCCATGAGGAAATCCTCGCTCGGCAGCATGGTGTAGCGGCAGGTGATGGCTCTGACGCGCAGGCCGGCCGCCGCCGGAAGACGGCGGGCGATGAAATCGTCGAGCATTGCGAGATCGGTATCGTTCACCGGCGGGTTGGGCCGGTTCGGATCGATCTCTTCGCGAAAATGCGCGTGCTTGCCGACCTTGACGCCATCCGGCCCGATGACGGGAAAGCCGAAAAAGGAGCCGGTGTCGCCTTCGTCACGGATGAAGGCCGGCATGCGGCCGAGCGCGGTGGCAAAGCCGTCGCGCGGCTGGTACCACCCCACCACGACGCGGATCGGCACGGCTAGGCCACGCAGTTGCGGCACCAGCTCGGCGATCCATGAGCCGGTGGACACCACCACCTTGCCCACCCGATAGCGTGCCGTATCCGTGACGATCTCGACACCGCCGTCGCCGGGCTCGATCGACGTCACCTTTTCGCCGAAATGCAGGACGGCGGCGTCCGCCGCCGCCAACCGGAGATAACCGAAGATCGCCGCTTCCGGTCTCAGAAATCCGCCTTCGGGATCGAGAACCGCGATCTCGTCCGCATCGAGCGCAAAGGCGGGAAAGCGCCTCAGCATCGCCTCCCGGTCGAGCACCTCCGAGGCGAGTCCATGCAATTCGGCGGAAGCACGCGTGCCCTTGACGATCTTATCCTCCGGCCGGCCGATCTGGAGCACGCCGGTGATGGTGAGCACCTGCTCGCGCAGGCGCTGCTCCATCGCGCGCCAGTTCTCATAGGCGCGCTGCAGGAGCGGCACATAGGACGGGTCCTCGAAATAGCCGAGCCGGATCAACCTGGAATCGCCATGGGAGGAGCCCTGCGCATGGGCGGGGAAGGCGGCCTCCAGGCCGATGACCCTGACGCCACGCGCGGCCAGATGCGCGACCGTGGCGCTGCCCATCGCGCCAAGGCCGATGACGGCGACATCAAATTGATTGGACATGGTCCCCCCGATCGTTCCGATGGTGCATTCAGGCCTGTCCCGTTCAGACAGGCACGGCTGGCGGATTTGCCTCCCAGAGGAGCCCTTGCGCCGCCGCCATATCCTTAGCCAGCGGCCGGTCATCGGTATAGCGGGGCAGGATGTCGCGCAAGGCGCGGTAAACCACATCCGTTCCCCTGGCGCGCGAGGCTTGGCCCGGATGGAGATCCAGCGCCTGCGCCGCCGCCAGAAGCTCGATGGCGAAGATCTGCTCGGCATTGTCCAGCACAGCGAGAAGCTTCACCACAGCCGCCGTCGGATGCGCCAGGAAATCCTCCTGCAGGGCAGAGGTGACGCCGCCGTCGAGGCTGGCCGGCGCCGCAAGGCGGCGGTTCTCGTTGCTGAGGGCAGCCGCCGTATATTGCGCGATCATGAAGCCGGAACCCGCACCCGGATCATCGGCGAGGAAGGCCGGGAGCCGGCTCACCAGCGGATTGACCAGACGGTCGATGCGGCGCTCGCTCATGGCGGAGATCTGTGCAATGGCGACCGCCAGCATGTCGAGCGCCTGCGCCAGCGCCGGCGCGACGGCATGGGCCTCGGACCAGACCAGCGGCGCCTCCGGTGTGCCGGCGACGGCCGGATTGTCGGTGACGGAGGCGAGCTCGCGATTGACGGTTTCGGCGGCGAAATCAAAGCCGTCGCGCGCCGCGCCATGAGCATGCGGGATAGCGCGCAGGCTCAGGGCGTCCTGGGTGCGCGCGCCGGCGTTTGCCGCGATGAACCCGCTTCCTTCAAGCCGTTTCCGCAAAGCGCGCCCGACGGTCTCGATGCCTTTCGAAGGCCGGAGCGCCAGCACGTCTTCCCCGAAGGCAGGCATCTGGGCCCCAAGCGCCTCGAGCGTCAGCGCGGCGATGGCATCCGCCCATTCGAGCAGGCGCTCGGCGCGGGAAAGCGCGATGCAGGCAAGGCCGGTGGAGCAGGAGGTGCCGTTGACGAGGCTCAGGCCTTCCTTCGCCTCCAGCACGAGAGGCTCGACGCCGATTGCGGCCAGCGCCTCGGCGCCGCTCACCTCCCGGCCCTCCAGATGCGCAGTGCCCTCGCCGATCAGCACCAGCGCGATATGCGCCATATGGGTGAGATAGCCGGCGGAGCCCTTCGAGGGCACATCGGGAATGCAATCCTGATCGAGAAGCGCCAGAATCGCCCGGACGATCTCGGGCCGGACGCCGGAATGGCCATGGGCGAAATTGTTGATCTGGGCGGCGATGATGGCGCGTACCTCGCGTGCCGGCAAAAGCGGGCCGACGCCGCAGGCATGGCTCATCAGGATGTTGCGCGACAGGCGGCGCTGCGACGCGCGATCCACCACCGTATCGGCCAGCGCGCCGACGCCGGTATTGACACCATAGGCGCGAATGCCGCGTTCGACCAGCGCGGCGACGATCTGCGCCGCGCGGTCGATCCTCTCCCATGCACCGGCTCCGAGTTCCAGCCCGGCGCCTCCGGCAATGGCGGCGACCGCCCGCCAATCAAGGGTTCTTTCCAGCGTGACCCTGCGCATGATCACTTCCCGAACGTGCCGATGAACTGGCGGAAGGCAGGCGAGCCGCCCTTGCCGAAGAGCTCTTCCGGCGGGCCGTCGCTGTCGATCTCCCCGGAGCGCATAAAGATGACGCGGTTGGAGACATTGCGGGCGAAACTCATCTCGTGGGTGACGACCAGCATGGTCATGCCCTCCTCCGCGAGGCTGCGCATGACGCGCAGGACCTCGCCGACGAGCTCGGGATCGAGCGCCGAGGTGGGCTCGTCGAAAAGCATGACCTTCGGCTTCATCGCCAGCGCCCGGGCGATAGCGGCGCGCTGCTGCTGGCCGCCCGAGAGATGGGCGGGATAGGCGTGGCGCTTTTCGGCGATCCCCACCTTTTCGAGAAGCGCCTCCGCCTCGGCGATGCACTCCGCGCGCGGCCTTTTGAGCACATGCACCGGGCCCTCGATGACATTGTCGAGGATGGTCATGTGTGACCACAGGTTGAAGGACTGGAAAACCATGCCGAGTTCGGCCCGGATGCGGTCCACCTGCTTGCGGCTGGCCGGCACGTTGCGGCCGTTCTTCACCATCATCTCTATGCGCTCGCCGTCGACGATGATCTCGCCCTGATCGGCGATCTCGAGAAGATTGATGCAGCGCAGGAAGGTGGATTTGCCCGAACCGCTGGCGCCGAGCAGCGAGATGACGTCGCCATCATGCGCCTCGAGCGAAATGCCGCGCAGCACCTCATGGCCGCCGAAGCTCTTGTGGATGTTGCGGACGGATAGCCGGGTGGCCGCAGCCATGTTCCCCTCCATTTTGGTTTCTGGCGTCGTCATCGGGATACCGGAAGGCTGCCGGGGACGAGAGGCGCGGCGGCACGCCGATGCGGCGAAAGATAATGCTCGAGCAGCGCCATCGCCTGCAGGATCAGGAAATTGAGCACAAGATAGATGATCGCGGCGCAGAGGAACACCTCCATCGTGCGATAGGTCTGCGAGATCAGCCGCTGCGCAACCCCGGTCACCTCCCAGACGGTGACGAGGCTTGCGAGCGCGGTGGATTTGACCATCATCACGATCTCGGTCGAATAGGCGGGAAGCGCGTGGCGGAAGGCGATCGGGGCGATGATGCGGCGCACCAGCAGGAAGTCCGACATGCCGATGGCGCGCGCGGCCTCGATCTCGCGCGGCGGGACCGCGCGCAGGCCGAAGCGGAATATCTCCGCCGTATAGCCTGCCGTGCAGAGCGCCAGCGACAGGACGGCGCAGACGAAGGGCTCGCGCAGCGCCGGCCAGACGAAAGAGTGGCGGATGATGCCGAACTGGCCGAGGCCGTAGAAGACGAGAAACATCTGGATGAGCAGCGGCGAGCCGCGGAAGACGAAGATATAGCCGCGCGCGAACCGGCTGAGGACGGGATTGCCGCCGACCCGCATCCAGACGATCAGGATGGCGAGCAGACCGCCGAAGAACACCGAGAGGGAAAAGAGACCAAGCGTCACCGGCAGGGCGGCGAGCAGGGTTTTCATGGTCTGGAAAAGGAAGGGGAAATCCATCGCGCCCTCCTTCATATCTGGCCGATGCCGGCCGGCATGCTGCGGCTGGCGCGCCGCTCGGCAAAGCCGAACAGGCGGTCGGACATGCTGGTCAGGATGAGATAGAGGCAGCCGCCGACAATGAAGAACAGGAAATATTGCCGGGTGGAACCGGCGGCGACCTGGCTTGTGCGCATGAGATCGGCGAGGCCGGTGACGGAGACGAGCGCCGAATCCTTCAGGCTCAGCTGCCAGACATTGCCGATGCCCGGAATGGCGAGGCGCAGGACTTGCGGCATGATGATGCGACGGAAACGCAGGAAACGGTGCATGCCGATCGCCTGGGCGGCCTCCAGCTCTCCCTTCGGGATCGCCAGAAAGGCGCCGCGATAGACCTCCGCCTGATAAGCGCCGCAGATGAGGCCGACGGCCAGGGCACCGGCGATGAAGGAGGGCATGCCCAGAAACCCTTCGACTCCGAAATAGACGCCGATCGCGGTGACGGCGCTGGAGCCGCCGAAATAGACGAGATAGATGATGAGCAGCTCCGGCACGCCGCGGAAGATGGTGGTGTAGAACCCCCCCGCGGTTCTGACAGCGCGGTTCGGCGACAGCTTGGCCGCCGCGACGATAGCACCCAGTATGGCGCCGAGCAGAAGGGCGGTGAGCGTGACGCACAACGTCATCAGGGCGCCTATCAGCAGAAGCCCGCCCCAGCCGGTCTGCCCGAAACCGAGTGTCTCCACTAGCCACATATCAGAGTTCCCATGTTGCCTGTCCTGGCGAAATCCGGGGCTAACGCGATGCCTTCACCCCCTCGGCCTGCCGGCCATCCCCTTGAGGGCAGGGCAATCGCATATGGCAATCTGCCCCCCATCCTTACTCTCTCCCCGCGAACGGGGCGAGAGAGACGCCAGCGTTTCCGCTTCATTCTCCCCCTCCCCCGCGTGCGGGGGCCGAAGGACGGGTCGAGACCCGTGGCTCGACCCCGGTAATGCCGGCAGGCAGATGAGGGCATTTGAAGGCGATGGCTGCCCCTGCGGGGAAATCGCTGGCAGGGTGGAGGTGAATGTCAGCGTCCCCGTCGGGATAAGTCGCTTAAGGCGTCACATCCGTCTTGAACCACTTCATCGACAGCTCCTTGACGACCCCTTCGGCAAGCGCGGCCTTGATGGCGTCGTCGAGCATCGCCTTGAGCTCGGGATCGGACTTGCGCACGCCCAGTCCCTCACCGATGCCGAAGATGGTGCCGCCGATTTCGGGCCCGGTGAAGCCCAGCGCGCCATTGGCCTTCTCGAAAGTGGTGTTCAGATAGACCGCATCGTCGAAGGCAAGATCGATGCGTCCGGTTTCCAGATCGAGATCGCGCTCGGCGCCGGTCTTGTATTCGCGGATCGTGGCGATATCGCCGAAATTGTCATAGATGAACTTGGCGTAGACGGTCGCCGCCTGGATACCGATGGTGGCGCCCTTGAAGGCGGTGCGCATGGCCTCCACCGCATCCTTGCCGCCGCTCAGGTCCGGCTCCATCTTGACCACCGTCCCCGTGCCGGGGGCATTGGCGTATGAGCCATCCTTCGAGGCGGCGAAAGCCGCATGGGTATGGGCGTAGGGAATGGAGAAATCGATGACCTTCTTGCGCTCCTCGGTGATCGACAGCGCATCCATGATGACGTCGTACTTGCCGGCGTTGAGGGCCGCAATCATGCCGTCCCAATCGGAGGCCACCAGCTTGCATTCCACCTTCATGTGGTCACAGAGATATTTCGCCAGCTCCGGCTCGAAACCGCCGAGCGTGCCGTCCGGATTGGTCATGTTCCACGGGGCGTAAGCCCCTTCCAGGGTGATCGTCACGGTCTTCCATTCCTTGGCCTGGGCCGGAGACCATGCACCCGCTGCCAGCGCAATGGCGCCGGCCAGCAACATCTTGTAGGCTTTCATCGATATTCTCCTCTTGGTGGTTCGGAAACGTTCTGATGCGCCGGTCTGCGCCGGCTTGGCGACGACAATGACCAAGTAAAGCCTGGCCATTCTCTTCAGCTTGTATAGGGTACCATATGTCAATTATTATGGTATGCAAGAGCAAACTATCGGACGGAAGCAGATTCTGCTTCTGCCCAAAAAACGGGCGACGAGGGAACCAAAGGAGCGGCGGCGCGACGCAATTTTCCAGGCGCCGATCGCCATAACAGGAGGGATCATCCATGCCGAACGAGAGGGGTAGCGAGAAGACCGGGGATGGCGCACCGCTCTATGCCGGCGTGAAGCAGATGATCCTCGAGCGCATTCACAGCGGCGAATGGCCTCCGAAGCATCGCGTCCCTTCCGAAAACGAACTCGTCGCGGAGCTGGGCGTCAGCAAGATGACCGCCAACCGCGCGCTGCGCGAACTGGCAAGCGAGGGCGAGCTCGTCCGCATCCAGGGAGTCGGCTCGTTCGTCGCCGAGCGCAAGGGCACTTCGGCGCTTTTCGAGGTGCGCAACATCGCCGACGAGATCGCGGAAAGGGGGCATACGCACCTTGCCTCGGTGGTTCTGCTCAAGGAGGAAGACGCCTCCCCTTCCGTCGCCGATGCACTGAACATGCCGATCGGCGCCAAGGTCTTCCATTCGCTGATCGTCCATAGCGAGAACGATGTTCCGGTGCAGATCGAGGACCGCTACGTCAATCCGGCAGCGGCACCTTCTTATCTCGAACAGGATTTCACCACCATCACGCCCAATGCCTATCTCACGCGCGAGGCGCCGCTCGGCGGGTCCGAGCATATCGTCGAGGCCGCCATGCCGGAGCCTTGGGAATGCAAGCTCCTGGTCATCCCGCGCAACGAGCCATGCCTGATGATCCGCCGGCGCACATGGTCCTCCAGGCAGGTGGTTTCCTTCGCCCGCCTCGTCTATCCCGGCACCCGCTATCGGCTGGAGACGCGCAGCGGCAAGGCGGTGGAGGAGTGAACACTTGGCGGTTGCAGGCCCGCAACTGCCTGCCGGTTGTATAGGTAACCTGCCTCGTGCCAGCGGACACCTCCCGTTCCAGGAGACCGTCCGCATGCATTGCTTGGGACCGGTATGCAGTGCAAGGGCCTGGAAAAATGGCAACTGTGCTTCATGCGAAGACGGTTTGTCTCGCATGATGGCGCGGCAACTGCTGCACGACGGGAGCCCAATCACACCATTGCCGCGGGAACTCAACTCATCCATTGTAGTTGGGTAGTCGCATCACGCCGGCCACAGCGATCATCAAAAGCCGGATCCGGCCGTCATCAGGGCGATACGGAGGCGGTTTATCTGGCGGACGCAATTCTCAAGGAGATTGGCTTTGTTGATATCCATCACCGCGGTTCTTTTTCTCCTCATCGCTATCGTCCTTGGTATCGGCGGAGCCTGGCTCGCGGCACTCGGCGGAAGCTGGTATTACCTGATCGTGGCGATCGGCATATTCCTGACGGCGATATTCCTGTTCAGGAGAAGTGCTGCCGCCCTGTGGGTCTATGCCCTGGTGATTCTGGGCTCTCTCGCCTGGGCGGTCTACGAAGTCGGCTTCGACTGGTGGCAATTGGGCACGCGCGGCGGCGTCATCGTGCTCCTCGGCCTCTGGCTGCTGATCCCCTGGATCTGGAGGAGGACGGGGGGTGTCGTGCCGCTTGCAATCGCCGTACTGGCTTCCCTGGCGGTGGCCGGATATTCGCTGCTCCAGGATCCCTACGACATGCAGGGATCGCTGCCGACGGAGCAGGTGATCGCCAATCCCGATCTGGGCGGCAACGTGCCGCCCGGCGACTGGCATCAATATGGCCGCACGCCCTTTGGCCAGCGCTATTCGCCGCTCACCCAGATCACGCCGGAAAATGTCGGCAGGCTGCAGGTCGCCTGGACCTACCGGACGGGCGACATCAAGCAGCCGCAGGATGTCGGCGAGACCACCTATCAGGTCACGCCGCTGAAAGTGCGCGATACGCTCTATCTCTGCACGCCGCATAACTGGGCGATCGCCATCGATGCGGCGACCGGCCGGGAAAAGTGGAAATATGACCCGAATGTCGGCTTCAATCCGGACCGGCAGCACCAGACCTGCCGCGGCGTCACCTACTATGCCGATCCGGCGGCAACGCCCGGCCAGCCCTGTGCCGAGCGTGTCTATCTGCCCACTTCCGACGCGCGGCTGATCGCGCTCGACGCGGCCAACGGCCAGGTCTGCAGCTTCTTTGCCGAGAATGGCACGCTGCATCTCGAACAGGGCATGCCGTACAATCCCGCCGGCTATTACTATTCGACCTCGCCGCCGGTCATCGCGGCCAACAAGATCATCATCGGCGGGGCCGTCAACGACAATTATTCCATCCACGAGCAATCCGGCGTCATCCGCGCCTTCGACGTCAATACCGGCGCATTGATCTGGAACTGGGATTCGGGCAATCCGGATCAGACGGCGCCGCTGCCTCCTGGCCAGACCTATACCGCCAATTCGCCCAACAGCTGGTCGGTATCGAGCGTGGACGAGAATCTCGGGCTTATCTATGTGCCGCTCGGCAACAAGGTTCCCGACCAGCTGGGGATGGGCCGCAGCGAGAATGTGGAGAGATTTTCCTCCTCCATCGTCGCGCTCGACATCAATACCGGCCAGATGCGCTGGGTGCGCCAGACGGTGCATCACGATCTCTGGGACATGGATGTGCCGGCCCAGCCGGCGCTCCTCGATATCACAAGGGAGGACGGGACGGTCGTGCCGGCGCTGGTCGGCCCGACGAAACAGGGCGACATCTATGTGCTCGACCGGCGCACGGGCGAGCCGATCATCCCGGTCAGGGAGGTCCCCGCCCCCGGCGGCGCGATACCGGAGGATTTCACCGCGCCGACCCAGCCCGTCTCCGGCCTCAGCTTCGAGCCGCCGCCGCTGACGGAGAAGGATATGTGGGGCATCACCCTTTTCGACCAGCTCGCCTGCCGGATCCAGTTTCACAGGCTGCGATATGAGGGCCGCTATACGCCTCCCTCGCTCGAGGGAACGATTGTCTATCCCGGCAATTTCGGCGTGTTCAACTGGGGCAGCATCGCGGTCGACCCGGCGCGGCAGGTGATGTTCGGCATGCCGACCTACCTCGCCTTCATTTCACAGCTGGTGCCGCGCGACCAGGTGCCGCCGCCCAGCGAAGGTACCAAGGGCAGCGAACAAGGGCTCAACCGCAATGAGGGCGCGCCCTATGCCGTCATTCTCAAGCCCTTCCTGTCACCGCTCGGCATTCCCTGCCAGGCGCCGCCTTGGGGCTATGTCGCCGGAGCGGATCTGAGGACCGGCAATATCGCCTGGAAACACAGGAACGGCACGACGCGCGACATGACGCCGATCCCGCTGCCGTTCAAGGTGGGCGTGCCCGGCATCGGCGGGCCAATGATCACGGCAAGCGGCGTCGCCTTCCTCGGCGCGACGGTGGACGACTATATCCGCGCCTATGATCTGACGACCGGCCGACAGCTCTGGCAGGGGCGACTGCCGGCCGGCGGGCAGGCAACACCCATGACCTACACCACCGAGGACGGCCGGCAATTCGTCGTCATCGTGGCAGGCGGCCACGGCTCCGTCGGCACCAAGCCGGGCGATTACGTCATCGCCTATACGCTGCCGACCAACCAATGAAACAAGCCCCGGAGGACAATCCCTCCGGGGCTTCCAGCTCCAGAAAAAGCTTCGCTTACAAAAGCCCGCGCGCGACAAGGTTGCGCATCAGGGCGGCCGTGCCGAAGGTCCATGGCGGGCATTGGGTGGAAAGCCGCACCGTGTTGGTCAGGCTGCCGAGCTCCGGATTGGAGATGGTAACGACATCGCCCATCTTGTGCATGAAGCCTTCCCCCGGAACGTCGCGGTCCTCGACCGGTGCGAACAGCGTGCCCATGAAAAGCATGAATCCATCGGGATATTGATGATGGGCGCCGATGGTCTGCGAGACGAGATCGAGCGGGTCGCGGCTGATCTCCTTCATGGTGCTGTGCCCCTTGAGCACGAAGCCGTCCTCGCCCTCGATCATCAAATCGAGATCGGCATTGCGGACATCGTCAATCGAATAGGTCTCGTCGAAGAGGCGGATGAATGGGCCGATGGCGGCGGAGGCGTTGTTGTCCTTCGCCTTGCCGAGCAGCAGCGCCGAACGCCCCTCGACATCGCGCAGATTGACGTCGTTGCCGAGCGTGGCGCCCTTCACCCTGCCCGTGCTGTCGACCGCCAGGACGATCTCCGGCTCGGGATTGTTCCAGTTCGAGATCGGGTGCAGGCCGACCGAAGCGCCCCAGCCGACGGCGGAGAGGACCTGCGCCTTGGAGAACACCTCCGCATCCGGCCCGATGCCGACCTCCAGATATTGCGACCAGACATTTTCCTCGATCAGCGCGGCCTTGACCCTGGCCGCCTCAGGCGAGCCGGCCTTCAAATTGCGCAGGCTATCGCCGATGATCGCCGTCACGCGCTCGCGGATCTTCAGCGCCAGCGCCGGATTGCCGGCGGCCTTTTCCTCGATCACGCGCTCGATCATCGAACGGGCGAAGGTGACCCCGCAGGCCTTGACCGCCTGCAGGTCGCAGGGCGCCAGGAAATGGATTTGCGTCAGATCGCCAGCCGCCTCGACCGACTGCTCCGCAAGCTGATCGAGAGACAGGAGCGCCTCGCCTTTCGCTGCGCGGGCGAACGCCGCCGGGTCGTCCTGCTCGAGGAGGTCGCGCATGGTCGGCGCCCCCCTGGAGGTGATGTCGTAAAGCACGCCGCCGCGCAGCACGACGAGCGCTGGTCCCTCAACGTCCGGCCGCCAGACACGCCCGACAAAGGTTCCGTTTTCGAATGTTTCCGCCGATATGGTCACTGGCAGCGCTCCTCGAATGCCATGATTGAATCCTCCTCAATTCGAGCCGCAACGCCGGCCCAAATCGCGCCTTGTCATCGCAGAGGATAAGGCTGCGTTCAATCCCTGGCGGAGAGAAACACTCTTCCCTTTTCGGAAATGAATGTCTCGACCTCGCTGGCCGGCATCGGCCTGCCGGTGAGAAAGCCCTGCACCTCGCCGAACTGCTCGTTCTTCAGCCGGTGCAACTGCTGTGCCGTTTCCACGCCTTCCGCCGTGGTGGTGATGTTGAAGCCGGCGCCCAGAACCGCGACCGCCTGGATGATGGCCAGGTTGCGGGTATCCACCTCGATGCCGGAGACGAAGCTGCGGTCGATCTTGATCTTGTCGAAGGGAAAGGAGCGCAGATAGGAGAGCGAGGAATAACCCGTGCCGAAATCATCCATGGCGATGCGCACGCCGAGCTCGCGCAGGCCGTAAAGCAGCTGGATGTTCTGCCGGCTGTTGGAGAGGAAGACAGATTCCGTGATCTCCAGCTCCAGGCGGTGCGGCTCGAGACCGGCCTCCTCAAGCGCGGTCATCACGCTGTCGAGCAAGCCGGCCTGGCCGAACTGCACCGGCGAGAGATTGACGGAGATCTTGACTGATTTGGGCCAGCGCGCCGCCGTCATGCAGGCCTCCCGAAGCACCCACTCGCCGATTCCCGCAATCAGCCCCGTCTCTTCCGCCACGGGAATGAATTCGGCAGGCGAGATCATGCCGCGCTGCGGATGCCGCCAGCGGATGAGCGCCTCGAAGCCCGAAATGCTGTCGTCGGCGAGCGTGAAGATCGGCTGGTAATAAAGCTCGAACTGGCCTTCGTTCAGCGCCTGCCGCAGCTCAAGCGTCATGATGTGGCGCTTTTCCGCCGCCAGCCGCATGGAATGCTCGTAGAAGCGGAAGGTCGAGCGGCCGTCGGCCTTGGCGGTATGGAGCGCCAGATCGGCATTGCGCAGTAAAAGATCGACTTCGTCGCCATGTTTCGGCGCCAGCGCTATGCCGATGCTGCAGCAGACATATTCCTCATTGTCGTCGAGACGGAAGGGCTCGGCGAAGGCAGCCATCAGCTTTTCGGCAAAGATGCTGATTTCCGTGACATCGCCATCCATGAAGACGAGAGCGAATTCGTCGCCGTCGATGCGGGCGATGAAATCATCGGGCGAGATCAGCTTGCTCAGCCGCGCGGCCACTTCCCGCAACAGCCGATCCCCGGCCGGATGACCGATGCTGTCATTGACCTGCTTGAAATGGTCAACGTCGAGATAAAGCAGGGCGAAGGGCTCCGCCTCGTGCTCCTTTTTCAGGAGCTTTCCGACATGGCTGGTGAAATAGGCGCGGTTGGGCAGGCCGGTGAGCGCGTCATGCATGGCGACATGTTCGATGCGCGACAGGATTTCCCGCTTTTCCGTCACATCCTCCGAAAGGCCGATGAGATAGCGCGGGCGCGCGCCATCATTGGCGGGGATGCGACGCTTTATGGTGCGGATGATGCGCGTCTGGCCATCGGGCCGCACGATTTTCTGCTCCAGCGAGAGCACCTCGCTGCGACGCATGGCCACCTGGTCCTGCCGGTTGAGGCGGATCGCCTCGCGGCGCGGAAATATGGTGCCGGTCGTCCTGCCAAGCACTTCAGCCGGCGTGCGGCCGCTGATCTCGCCGGCCGCCTCGTTGAAAAGCACGTAGCGCCCGTCATCCTCCATATCCTTGACGAAAACGCCGAGGGGCAGATTGCTCACCAGATTGTCGAGAAGGGAGCGGGTGTGATGCACCTGCCTGTAGGCCTCACTGACCTCGGTGCGGTCCTGCACGATGGCGAGAACGGCATCGCGACCCCTGAAGCGCACCTGCCGGCCATAGGTCAAGACATCGATGATCTCGCCATCGGCCTTAAGATGCTGCCAGCGCTGCGGCCGGTCGAGATCCGATTTTTCCCTGATCGCCTCCAGCATGCGCTCGCGCTCGGCCGGAGGGCGGATATCGAGGACGGTCAGCTGCCGGAACTGCTCGCGGTCATAGCCATAGAGCTGGACGGCAGCCTGATTGATGATGAGAAACTGCAGGGTTTGCGGATCATAAACCCACATGGGCGTGGGATGGGTGGTAAAAAGGACGCGGAAATCCTCGTCGGTTTCCGCTGCGTCGACCGGCTCGCCGCACGCAAGGGATTCAGAATCCGTCATATGGTTCTGTCCTTATATGTTCCCATTGCTGCATAGCGCATCCGATCGTCCCCTTCGTCATGCGTCCCATGAAACCCCAGCGAAACAAAGCATAAATTTCTAAATAAATAATGCTATGCCTTGATTTCGTTCATCTTTGCTCGCCCGCAATTCCGATCACCGCCGCGGTAATCCGGATTGCCGCCATGGCGCCATTATTCCTGGCCGGCTTGACCTCCTCCCATTTTGGGCCTATCTCAAAGCCAGCAAAATTCGTTGGGGTGCCGAAAGGCTGAGAGGTGCTTAACGTACCAACCCATTGAACCTGATCCAGGGTAATACCTGCGTAGGGAACGGAGTTTGGCACGTCGCGGACCGGGGATCATTCCCCTTTTGGAAGTCTCATTCCATCCTGGTCCCAAGCGTTTCCCAAGTTCCGTTCGGAACGGAAACGCCATGACGAGAATAGAAATTTCGCGTTCTCTTTCAACCTCGAGCATACCGATCTGCGTCACCATCGCGGGATCGGACTCCGGCGGCGGCGCCGGCATCCAGGCCGACCTCAAGACCTTCTCCGCGCTCGGCGTCTATGGCGCGAGCGTCATCACCGCGATCACCGCGCAGAACACGAAAGCGGTCACCGCCGTTCACGACGTTCCGGCCGATATCGTCACGGCGCAGATCGACGCGGTGTTCAGCGATCTCGCCGTCGATGCCGTCAAGATCGGCATGCTCTCGGTGCCGGAGACGATCGAGGCCGTGGCGGCGGGGCTTGTCCATTTCGGCAAGCCCATCGTGCTCGACCCGGTCATGGTGGCAAAATCGGGCGACAGGCTGCTCAGTCCGGAAGCCGTGTCAACATTGCGTGAAAGGCTGCTGCCGCAGGCAACGCTTCTGACGCCGAACCTGCCGGAAGCCGCCTGCCTGCTCGATTGCGATGCCGCCCGGACCGAAACGGAAGCGATCGAACAGGGCAAGGCGCTGCTGGCGCTGGGCGCCGGCGCGGTGCTGATGAAGGGTGGGCATGCGGAGGATGGCGGGGACTGCACCGACCTCCTCATCCGCGACGGCATGCCGCCCTTCAGGCTGACGGCGCCGCGCATTGCCACCCGCAACACGCATGGCACGGGCTGCACGCTCTCATCGGCCATTGCGGCAGGGCTGGCGAAGGGGCTTTCAATGGAAGAGGCCTTTGCCGCGGCCCATGTCTATCTGCAGGGTGCGATCATTTCCGCCGATCGCCTCCGTGTCGGCTCGGGCAATGGCCCTGTGCACCATTTCCATGCGATGTGGAGCTAGAGCCATGCGCATCACCATCATCGGCGCGGGCGTGGCGGGGCTGACATGCGCCACGGAATTTTCCGAACGGGGCTTCGACGTCACGGTCGTCGCGCGCAGCGAACGCATCGGCGACGACAGCTGCTCCTGGTATGCGGGCGGCATGCTGGCACCATGGTGCGAGGGCGAGAGCGCCGAGGAGCCGGTGGTGCGGCTCGGCCAGCAGGCGATCGACTGGTGGGAGCGCCACACCAATTGCGTCGAGCGGCAGGGCACGCTCGTCCTTTCCCACACGCGCGACGCCTCCGAGCTTAGGCGCTTTTCCCGCCGCACCAGCGCCTATGAAACCGTGGATGCGGAGCGGATCAAAACGCTCGAACCGGATCTGGCAGGCCGGTTCCGGCAGGGGCTCTTCTTCCCCGGCGAGGGCCATCTCGATCCACGCAAGGCGCTGGGTGAGCTCGCTGAAAAGCTCCGCCGGCGCGGCGTGCGCCTGCAACTCGGCACGGACCGGGATGCTGCCGGCATCGAGAGCGATCTCATCGTCGATTGCCGCGGCCTTGCAGCAAGGGACGCGCTCGCCGACCTGCGCGGCGTCAAGGGCGAGATGCTTATCATCCGCTCGCAAGAAGTTAACCTCCACCGCCCGGTGCGCCTGCTCCATCCGCGCATTCCGCTCTACATCGTGCCGCGTGGGGACGGCATCTACATGGTCGGCGCGACGATGATCGAGAGCAATGCGGGCGGCCGCATCTCCGTGCGCTCGGCGCTGGAACTGCTGGGCGCGGCCTTCGCGCTCGATCCGGCTTTCGCGGAAGCCGAAATCCTGGAAACGGGCGTCGATGCCCGCCCGGCCTTTCCCGACAATCTGCCGCGCATCCGCAGGCGCGGCCAAACCCTCTATGTCAACGGGCTCTACCGCCACGGCTTCCTGCTGGCCCCCGTGCTCGCCCGCATGGCCGTCGAGGCCGTCACCGACCCCACCAACACACCGGAGCTGATGGATGAAAATTATCCTGAACGGCAATCCGCATGAGACCGATGCCGCCACGCTGGACGCGGTTCTCGCCGAACTCGATTTCGCCGATGCGGTGGTCGCGACCGCCGTCAACGGCACGTTCGTAAGCGCCGCGGAGCGGGCCGATACCCGGCTCGCCGACGGCGACCAGGTGGAAATTCTCGCGCCCATGCAGGG
Source organism: Mesorhizobium sp. RMAD-H1 (assembly GCF_014191375.1). GTDB lineage: Bacteria > Pseudomonadota > Alphaproteobacteria > Rhizobiales > Rhizobiaceae > Paramesorhizobium. The sequence goes on along the minus strand of NZ_JACHWN010000004.1, from coordinate 359,285 downwards.
AGGCTGACATGCTGGAAATCTACGGCACGCCCGTTGCGAGCAGGCTTTTGCTCGGCACGGCGCAATACCCTTCGCCCGCCATCCTCGCCGATGCGGTGCGCGCTTCCGGCACGGGGATCGTCACCGTATCCCTCAGGCGCGAATCCGGGCGCGGCGGGCAGGATTTCTGGGCGCTGATCAAAGGACTAGGCGTTCGGGTTCTGCCCAACACCGCGGGCTGCCACTCGGTGCGCGAGGCCGTCACCACGGCGCATATGGCGCGCGAGGTGTTCGGTACGCCCTGGATCAAGCTGGAGGTCATCGGCGAGCAGGATACGCTGCAGCCGGACGTGTTCGGACTGGTGGAGGCCGCCCGCATCCTCTCGGATGAAGGCTTCGAGGTCTTTCCCTATACGACCGAAGATCTGATCGTCGCCGAACGGCTCATCGAGGCGGGCTGCAAGGTGCTGATGCCGTGGGGCGCGCCGATCGGCTCCGGCCGCGGGCTCAACAATACCTATGGGCTCCGGACGCTTCGGGCGCATTTCCCCGATATTCCGCTGGTGATCGATGCCGGCATCGGCCTGCCCTCCCATGCCGCGCAGGCGATGGAGCTTGGCTATGACGCGATCCTCCTCAACACCGCGGTCGCCAAGGCGGGCGATCCCGTGAGGATGGCGGAAGCTTTCGCTAGGGCGATCGAAGCCGGGCGCCTTGGCTTTGAAGCCGATCCGATCGAGGCGCGCGACATGGCCGCCCCGTCCACACCGGTCATGGGAAAGGCATTCCTTTGATGGCGCTCGATCCCTTCTATCCGATTTTCGATTCCGCCGATTGGCTGGAGCGGCTTCTGCCGCTGGGCATCAGGCTGGTGCAATTGCGCATCAAGGACAAGGACGAGGCCGGCTTACGCGCGGAAATCCGCCGAGCCCGCGATCTCTGCGCGCGGCACCAATGCCAGCTCATCGTCAATGATTACTGGCGGCTCGCCATCGAGGAAGGCTGCGACTTCATCCATCTCGGCCAGGAGGATCTGGACGAGGCCGATCTTGAAGCCATTCGCAAGGCCGGGCTGAAGCTCGGCGTTTCGAGCCATGACGAGGCGGAGCTCGACCGCGCCCTGGCGGTGAGGCCCGACTATATCGCGCTCGGACCGATCTACCCGACCATTCTCAAGAAGATGAAGTGGGGCGAGCAGGGCTTGGAGCGGCTCACGACATGGAAGGCGCGGATCGGTGACATCCCGCTCGTGGCGATCGGCGGGATGACCGTCGAGCGCGCGCCCGGCGCTTTCGCCGCCGGGGCAGACATCGTTTCCGTCGTGACCGACATCACGCTCAATCCCGATCCGGAGGCACGGGTCACGGAATGGGTCGCAGCGACGCGAGGCTATAGCAGATGAACCGCTACGCACGTCAGGAGATCCTGCCCGAAGTCGGCGGGAAAGGTCAGGAGAAGCTCAGAAAGGCGCATGTGCTCGTCGTCGGCGCGGGCGGTCTCGGCTGCCCGGCACTGCAATATCTGGTTGGAGCCGGCGTCGGCCGGATCACGCTCGTCGACCCTGATATCGTCGATCGCGGCAATCTGCATCGCCAGCCGCTCTATGGCGAAAGAAGCCTTGGCCAGCCCAAGGCGTTGGCGGCGCGCGATGCGTTGCGCGATCTCAACCCGGAAACGGAGGTCACACCCGTCGTCGCCGCGCTCGATCCCGCCAATGCGGAAAGGCTGGTCGGCGAAGCGGATATCGCGATGGACTGCGCCGACAGCTTCGCCGCGAGCTATATCCTGTCGGACACCTGCCATGCGCTCGGCACGCCGCTGATCTCAGCCTCGGCCCTGGGGCTCACCGGCTATGTCGGCGGCTTCTGCGGCGGCGCGCCGTCGCTGCGGGCGATCTTCCCCGACCTGCCGAAGACGCTCGCCACCTGCGCGACCGCCGGCGTGCTCGGCCCCGTCGTCGGCACGTTCGGCGCGCTGCAGGCGCAGATGGCGCTGGCCGTCCTGCTCGGCCTGGAGCCCTCGCCGCTCGGCAATATGATCTCCGTCGATCTCAAGCGCTTTTCGTTCCGCAGCTTCCGCTTCGACAATGCGCCGGAGCCGGGGCGCATCCCCTTCCCGTTCATCGCGCCAGCCGCCCTTCGGGACGATGACCTTCTGGTCGAGCTGCGTGGAACGGACGAGGCGCCGCAATCGCTGCGCACCGACGCGCTTCGCGCCAGCGTCGACCAGTTCCATGCGGAAAGCATCGTCCCGCCCGACGGCCGCCGGGTGGTGATGTGCTGCCGCAGCGGGCTGCGCGCCTGGCGCGCGGCCTCCGCCCTCAAGCGCTACTGGCCGGGCGAGATCGCGCTGATCGCGGCCGGCGACCCGAACTGACCATCTTTCAACCGGAGGAGATACCCCGTGAAGTTCCCGCGTTTCCTGCTCGCGCTCCTGACGGCGCTGCCATTGGCGGCAACACCGGCGCTCGCCGCCGACAAGCTCTCGCTCATCCTCGACTGGTATGTGAACCCGGATCACGGGCCGATCATCATCGCCAGGGAAAAGGGCTTCTTCCGCGAGGAAGGGCTTGATGTCGACATCATCGCGCCCGCCGATCCTTCCGCCCCGCCGAAAATGGTGGCGGCGGGACAGGCGGACATCGCCGTCTCCTACCAGCAGCAGATCCATCTCCAGGCGCATGAGGGCCTGCCCTTGCTGCGGGTCGGCACGCTCATCGGCTCGCCGCTCAACTGCCTGCTGACGCTTGCCGACGGCCCGGTGAAATCGATCACTGATCTCAAGGGCAAAAAGGTCGGCTTCTCCGTCGCAGGCGTTGAGGAATCGATCCTCCAGACGATCCTCGCCAAGAACGGCCTGAAGATGAGCGATGTGGAGCTCATCAACGTCAACTGGTCGCTCGCGCCTTCGCTGATGTCGAAGCAGGTGGATGCCGTCATCGGCGCCTATCGCAATGTCGAGCTGAACCAGATGGCGGTCGAGGGGGTGAAGGGCCGCTGCTTCTATGTCGAGGAGGAAGGCGTGCCGCCCTATGACGAGCTGATCTACGTCGCCAATGCGAAGACCATGGACAAGGACAAGATCTCGCGCTTCCTCGCGGCCACGGAGAAGGCGACGCAGTTCATTCTCAACCATCCGCAGGAGAGCTACGAGATCTATGCCTCGACCGGCAAAGAGCTGCAGGACGAGGCCAACAAGCGTGCCTGGTTTGACACGCTGCCACGCTTCGCGCTCCGGCCCGCCGCGCTCGATATCGGGCGCTACCGGCGCTACGAAGCCTTCCTGAAGGAGCATGGCCTGGTGCCGTCCATCCTGCCCGTCAGCAAAATCGCCATCGACGTCAACGCGGAAGGACCGGCACAATGAACGTCCTATCATCCGTGAGAACCGATTTCTCCTCACCCGTCTTCGCCGCCTGGCGCGAGGCGGCGGGCGACGACTGGACGGCCTATATCGACCATGAGTTCGTAAGAAGGCTCGGCGACGGCTCATTGCCGCGCGCCTCATTCATCCATTACCTCATCCAGGACTATGTGTTCCTGCGCCATTTCGCCCGTGCCTGGGCGCTCGCCGTGGTCAAGGCCAACAGCCGCGAGGAAATGCGCATCGCGGCCTCGACGGTGGACGCGCTGGTCAATCACGAGCTGCCGCTGCATGTCGGCATCTGCGCAGAGGAAGGCATCTCCGAGGACGAGCTCTTCGCCGCCGAGGAAGCGCCGGAAAACCTCGCCTATACACGCTTCGTGCTCGATGCCGGCCATTCCGGCGATTTTCTCGACCTGATGGCGGTGCTGGCACCCTGTGTGATGGGCTATGGCGAGATCGGCACACGGCTTGCCGCCACGGCCGCCGCCGACACGCCCTATCGCCGGTGGATCGATACCTATGCCGGGCAGGATTACCAGGAAGTCTGCCACCGGGCGGGCCAGCTGATCGAGCAGGCGGCACGGGACCGGCTCGGCTCCACGCCGCGGGAAACCGAGCGCTGGCGTCATCTCTGCAGGCAGTTCCGCATCGCCACCAGGCTCGAGGCCGCCTTCTGGCAGATGGGGCTGCGCGGACATGCATGAAGCGCCGCCCGCGCTTCACCTGCAGGGCGATTTCCATCATGCGGGGCAGCCGCTTTTCCGGGACATCCATCTCGGGATCGAGGCGGGCCGGTGGACCTGCCTCGTCGGCCCGTCCGGCGTCGGCAAATCGACGCTCCTGCGGCTGATCGCCGGCCTCGATACGGGCGGGGAATTTTCGGGAAGCGTCGCGGCAGGCGACGGGAATCCGATTGCGGAGCGGGTCGCCTATATGGCGCAGACGGATCTCCTGGCACCGTGGCTCGACGTCTATGAAAACGTCGTCCTCGGCGCGCGGCTGCGCGGCGAGACGCCGGACCGGGCACGCGCCGAGCGGCTGATCGCCCGTGTGGGCCTCGAACCCCACCGGCACAAGCGCCCGGCGAGCCTTTCCGGCGGCATGCGGCAGCGCGCGGCGCTCGCCCGCATGCTGATGGAAGACCGGCCGATCGCGCTGCTCGACGAACCTTTCGCCGCGCTCGACGCCCGCACGCGCAGCGAGATGCAGGAGCTCGCCCATGAAACGCTGGAAGGGCGCACCGTCGTGCTGGTGACGCATGATCCGGCGGAAGCCGTGCGGCTCGCCGACCATGTTATCATCGTCAGCGCCGACGGGCTCAGCCGCTATGACGGTCTTGAAGGCCGTCCGCTGCGGGCCGCCGATGCGCCCGCAACGCTCGCCATGCAATCCGATCTCCTGCGTCGGCTGCGGGAGCTGCCGCAATGAAAACCCGCTTCATCGACGGATTGCTTTCCGCATGCGCGGCGCTGGCGCTCTGGCAGGCGGTCGTCTGGCTGACCGGCGTTCCATCCTTCATCCTGCCCGGTCCTGGCGACGTGCTCACCGCACTCATCGACAACCGCGCGCTGATCGCGGAGAACGCCGGCACCACCATCATCGAAGTGCTGATCGGGCTTGTGCTCGGCGCGGCGATCGGCGGCGCGACGGCGCTGCACCTGATGATCTCGCCCATGGCGCGGCGGCTGCTCCTGCCGCTGATGGTGTTCAGCCAGGCGATCCCGATCTTCGCGCTCGCGCCGATCCTGACGTTGTGGCTCGGCTACGGCATGGCATCGAAGATCGCGGTGACTGTTCTGATGATCTTCTTTCCCGTGGTCTCCACCTTCTATGACGGCCTGCGGCGCACCGATCCGGGGCTGCTCGATCTCGCCCGGACCATGGGGGCGACACCGATGAGCACGCTTCTGCGGCTGCGCCTGCCGGCGGCGCTGCCCGCCTTCGGCTCGGGCCTCCGGCTCGCCGCCGTCTATGCGCCGATCGGCGCCGTCGTCGGCGAATGGGTCGGCGCGTCGAAAGGGCTCGGTTATCTCATGCTTCTCGCCAATGGCCGGGCGAAGGTCGACCTGATGTTCGCCGCCCTCTTCGTGCTGGCGGCCTTCACCGTGCTTCTCCACGCCGTCACCTCCGTCGCGGCGCGGCGCATGGCGAGCTGGTCGAAGGAAACCGATGGACGGTAGCAGCAAAAAGGGCCCGGAAACCGGGCCCTTTTCGTAACTGCGGCAATCGCGATGCTCAGGCCTGGGTATAGGCCGTCTTGACGACGGTGTAGAACTCCGCGGCATATTTGCCCTGTTCCCGCGGGCCGTAGGACGAGCCTTTGCGGCCGCCGAAGGGCACATGGAAATCCACGCCCGCCGTCGGCAAATTGACCATCACCATACCGGCTTCCGCATTGCGCTTGAAATGGGTGGCATGTTTCAGGCTCGTGGTGGCGATGCCGGAGGACAGGCCGAACGGCGTGTCGTTGGCGACGGCAAGCGCCTCCTCGTAATCCCTGACGCGGATGACGGACGCCACCGGGCCGAAGATCTCCTCGCGGCTGATGCGCATGGCATTGTTCGCCTCGGTGAAGAGCGCCGGCTGCAGATAGAAGCCCGGCGTCTCGCGGTTGAGACGCTCGCCGCCGAAGGCGAGCTTCGCGCCCTCGCTCCGGCCGATCTCGATATAGTCGATGTCCTGCTTCAGCTGCGTCTCGTCGACCACCGGGCCGATATGCGTGCCGGGCTTCAACGCATTGTCGACGACGAGGCTCTTCAGCCGTTCCGTCGTGGCGGCGACGAACTTGTCGTGGATGCCTTCGGTGACGATGATGCGCGAGGAGGCCGTGCAGCGCTGGCCGGTGGAGAAGAAGGCCGAGTTGACGGCGGATTCGACGGCGACGGAGAGATCGGCATCATCGAGCACGACGAAGGGATTCTTGCCGCCCATCTCGAGCTGGAACTTGCGGTTATGCTCGATCGAGGCCGCGGCCACGCGCTTGCCGGTCCCGACCGAACCGGTGAAGGTGATGGCGTCGATGTCGGGGCTGTCGAGCATCGCCTGGCCGACGACCGAGCCCTTGCCCATGACGAGGTTCAGGACGCCCTTGGGCAGACCCGCGCGGTGCAGGATATCGACGATGGCCCAGGAGCAGCCCGGCACCAGCTCGGCCGGCTTGAACACGATGGTGTTGCCGTAGCAGAGCGCGGGTGCGATCTTCCAGGCGGGGATGGCGATCGGGAAGTTCCACGGCGTGATGATGCCGACGACGCCGACCGGCTCACGCGTGATCTCGACGCCGATGCCCGGGCGGACCGAGGGGATGGTCTCGCCCGCAAGACGCAACGCCTCGCCGGCGAAGAAATCGAAGATCTGGCCGGCGCGGATGGTCTCGCCGATGCCCTCGGCAAGGGTCTTGCCCTCCTCGCGCGACAACAGCCGACCCAGCTCTTCCTTCCGCGCCATGATCTCATCAGCCGTGTTGCGCAGAATGGCGTGGCGCTCAAGGATGCCCGAACGCGCCCATGCGGGCGCCGCGGCCTTGGCGGCCGCGATGGCGGCCTTCGCCTCCTCCAGGCCTGCGCGCGCATATTCGCCGATGACATCATTGGTATCGGACGGATTGATGTTGGGCACGCCGCTCTCACCGATCCATTCGCCATCAATCAGATTCTTGTGAAGTGTCATTCGCCCTATCCTTCCCTTCGTGCCTCTCGGCTCTGCAAGTTTGCTGCGCTGTTTCCTACGCGCAGGCAGACACGCTTTCAAGACCATAGGGCAGAAGAATGGAGATCAAGAGGACGGCAACGGTCCGCCCTCTCCTTTATGTGATGACGGCGAATTGCTTATTTCGTCTGCATCGAAACGGCAGGCGCCCCATCCGGCCCCTGTGCGGCAAGCCATTCGCCGACAATGCGCACGTCCTCGTCGCCGAGGAGATGCCCGGTCGCCACGGTGCGGGATTCAACCCGTGCGCCGGATGAGCGCAGGAGCGCCGACAAGGCCGGCGCATAGGGCGCATAGATCTCGTCCTCAGCGCCAGCGATGGTCAGCACATTGACCTTGGACAGATTGGCGGCCGGCGTCTTGTCGAGCACCGGCATCGGGCGCATCAGCACCGCGCGCTTGACCAGATCGGGGTGCAGCAGCATCGTCGCGGCAAGAAGATTGGCGCCGTTGGAATAGCCGACGAAGGTGGCGCGGCTGAGATCGAGGCCCTGGCTGTTGGCGAGTTTCGTCAGGAAGACGACAAAGGCATCGGCCTCGGCGCGCACATCCTTCTGGTCGAATTTCACCGGCGTGATGCTGCGATACCAGCGGGTGCGGCCTTCCTGGAGCACGCGCCCGCGCACGCCGAGCAGCACCGCATTGGGCCATATCCTTGAGGCGAGCGGCACAAGGCTCGTCTCGTCGCCGCCCGAGCCGTGCAGGAGAATGACCGTCTTTCCGGTCGGGTTCTCGGGGCGGTAGAAACGATAAAGAAACTGCGGATTGCGAATGATCTTCTGGCCCGCGGCCTGCCCGGTTGTTTCGATCTTCTTTCTCATCGTCACCCCTTCGCCCAGCCCGACACCGACGGAACCTTTCCTCACGTCCGACGCGGCAGCCGGTTTCGCGGCCAAAGCCGCATTGGCGGCCATATCAGCCGGTGTGGATTGCGACAATTCGGAGGCCGCCGCAGGCAGGGCAAGGGCCAGAAAAACAAGGGCAGAAAATACGCCGGTAATACGATTCTTCACCATAGGTCGATCCTGACAGTGAGAAGTTAACCAAGCTTTAGAACTCGGCCCCACATTCGAGCTTTCGGGGCCAACGAATTCCGTGTCGTGGCGCGGTCGCTTCACCATAAATCACACAATGTAATCTAGCGTAACATGCCGTGCCCTTCGAGCATTGGTGTCTTCACGAGGGGTCTTTTAGAAAGAGCTGATGCATGCATGCCACAGAGGGACTATGCTTGCTCCAACGTTTGCACGCCTGAACGGTTTCACGCTTTCGTGAAGTTGAAACTTCCCGGCGCGGCCATTCCGTTTCTATGCAGGAACCGTTAACCGTTTCTGATACGGTCGAATTGGGAGAAAACGCCATGGCCTACCGCATCCCGCCCGTCCCTTCCCGGGAAATCACCCCCCAACGGGTCTATCTGCGCCGCCGCGAGTTCCTGGCCGGCGCGATGGCGGCAGGGCTGGTCGGCGTTTCGGGAATACCGGCGGCGCGGGCGGAGGCGCTCAAGGCGCCGCGCGGCCCTTACGCGACGGACGAAAAGCTGACACCGCTCAAGGACGTGACGACCTACAATAATTTCTATGAATTCGGCACGGATAAGACCGATCCGGCCTCCAATTCCGGCAATTTCAAGCCGAAGCCCTGGCGGGTGAAAGTGGATGGCCTCGTCTCGAAACCGGCAGAATTCGACATTGACGACCTGATCGCAAAGATGCCGCTCGAAGAGCGGATTTACCGGATGCGCTGCGTCGAGGCCTGGTCGATGGTCATTCCATGGACCGGCTTCCAACTTTCGGAATTGCTGAACAGGGTCGAGCCGCTCTCATCGGCGAAATATGTGGCATTCGAAACCATAGTGCGGCCGGAAGAGATGCCGGGGCAGCAGGGATTGTTCCAGCCGCTGGACTGGCCTTATGTCGAAGGGCTGCGCCTCGATGAGGCGATGCATCCGCTGACCATCCTGGCGGTCGGGCTCTATGGCGAGACGCTGCCGACCCAGAACGGCGCGCCGATCCGGCTGGTGGTGCCCTGGAAATACGGCTTCAAGGGCATCAAGTCGATCGTGCGCATCAGCCTCGTCGACAAGCAGCCGCCGACCTCGTGGAACAAGCAGAACGCGCAGGAATACGGCTTCTACGCCAACGTCAATCCCGAGGTCGATCATCCGCGCTGGAGCCAGGCGACGGAACGGCGGATCGGCGAGGACGGGTTCTTCGGATCCGGACGGCGCGAGACCCTGCCCTTCAACGGCTATGGCGAACAAGTGGCCTCGCTCTATTCCGGCATGGATCTGAAGGTCTATTACTGAGATGGCTGCCACCGACATTGCGCGACGCGCCAAACGGCGCGGCGATGCGCTGATATGGGCGCTCTATGGCATCGGGTTTCTGCCGGCTTTGTGGAGCTTCTATCTCGGCAGCACCGGCGGGCTCGGCGCAGATCCGGTGAAGGAATTCGAGCATCGGCTGGGGCTCTGGACCCTGCGCTTCCTGATCCTGACGCTGATGGTCTCACCATTGCGCGAGATCTTTTCCATCAACCTCCTGCGCTACCGCAGGGCGCTCGGGCTGCTCGCCTTCTATTACGGCGTCATGCATTTCAGCGTCTACATGATCCTCGATCAGGCGCTCGATCTGAACGCCGTCCTCGCCGACATCGTCAAACGGCCGTTCATCACCATAGGGATGGCCAGCCTTCTCATCCTCGTGCCGCTCGCGGTCACGTCCAATGCTTGGTCGATCAGGCGTATGGGGCGCAACTGGACGAGGCTGCACAGGCTGATCTATGTCGCGGCAGCCGGCGGGGCGATCCATTTCATCCTGTCGGTGAAGAGTTGGCCGGCCGAGCCGGTGATCTATGCCGCGATCGTGACCGTCCTGCTGACATGGCGGATCGTGCGCCCATCCTTCCTCAGATGGCGCCGATCAGCACGAGCAGCAGCCCAGCGTCCGACACGCCGCACTTCGCCAAATCAGTCCTGCTTGTCGAAGTGAATGCTGAAGCCCTGTTCGACCGCTTCGCGGCCGATCACTTCGGCCAATCCCGAATCCGACAGGCCGCAATGCGGAAATTTCTTCCGCAGGCGCGTCCGAATCTCAGATGTCGATACGACATTCTGCCGGGGATTTTTGGCCTTGAGGTAATCCTTCACCTCGTTGACTATCGCTTTCGAGGCATGCGTATGAACCATTGCGGTCATGGCGTCATCCTCCTGATAGTAAAATATTCGCACCTTTTGAGATAAGAGTCCAATAACGGATTTGCTATCGGGACAAACCATCGTTCTCGAAGCCGATATTGCCGGAGAAACATGACAACCATATTCGCCTCGATGCTGCGTTTCACCGGCCGGCTGCTTTTCTTCCTTGTTCTGGTCTTATGCTTTCTCTGGGGTGGTCTTGCCCTCTGGTACCAGCTGCCGCTCGGCGAGAGCGGACGTATCGCGGCGCTCGTCGTCTGGGGCGCATTCTCGCTCTTCGTCCTGGCGGCGGAGTTCACGCGCAAGCGCCGCTTCTCGCGCCTTGCAGCCGGCATCGCGATGCTCGCCCTGTTTGCCTGGTGGTCGACGATCAAGCCGTCGCTGACGCGCGACTGGGCGCCCGACGTGGCGCATACGGTGACGGCCACCATCGACGGCAATCAGGTCACGCTCCACAATGTGCGGCATTTCGACTGGCGCACGACCACCGATTTCACGCCGCGCTGGGAGACCGACACTTACGATCTCGACAAGATCGAAACGGTCGATCTCTTCCTGTCCTATTGGGGCAGTCCGGCCATCGCGCACACACTCGTCAGCTTCGGCTTCTCCGACGGGCGGCATGTCGTCTTCTCGGCCGAGATCCGCAAGACCCGTGACGAGGAATTCTCCGAAATCGGCGGCTTCTTCAAGGAATTCGAACTGGCGATGATCGCCGCCGACGAAAGCGACATCATCCGCCTGCGCACCAATGTCCGCGGGGAACACGTCTATCGCTATCCGATCAGGATCGATCCGGCCGCGGCCAGGGCGCTTTTCCTCCTTTATCTCGACACCGCCAACAGGCTGGCGAAAAAAGCCGAGTTCTACAATACGATCACCACCAATTGCACGACCGTGGTGTTCGACATGGCGCGCACGCTCAATCCGGGCTTTCCGCTGGACTATCGCGTTCTGCTCTCGGGCTATCTGCCGGGATATCTCTACAAAGAAGGGCTGATCGCCAATGGCGCGCCGCTTGCCGACATCGAAAGGCAGGCGGCCATCGGCGCCCGGGCGGACGGAGGGCCGATCGGCTATTCCGCCCGCATCCGCGGCGAGTGAGGTGCCGGAGGCAGCTCCATCCCGCCGAACATGCCCCTTCGTCATGGATCTTCAGGTCAATCATTCAGCCCGAGGATCCATGACGGAAGGCGCCTTTCCCGGCAATCCTTACGGCAGGATCAATCCAGGGCGGCGGTGACGATGATCTCGACCTTGTATTCGGGGCTTGCGAGCTTGGCCTCGCCCGTGGCGCGTGCGGGCGTGTTGGCCGGATCGACCCAGGCGTCCCAGACCGCGTTCATCTCGGCGAAGTCGGCCATGTCGTCGAGCCAGATGATCGTCTGGAGCAGCTTGGACTTGCTGCTGCCGACTTGCGCCAAAAGCTCGTCGATGGTGGCGAGAATGGCCTTCGTCTGCTCGGTGACGCTTTTGCCCGGCGCGCCGACCTGCCCGGCGAGATAGACGGTGTTGCCGTGAATGACAGCCTGGCTCATGCGCGGACCGGGTTCGATGCGGCGGATGGACATTGCAAACTCCTCTTCCTGATTTGGCCCGATCGGATCGACCGGAATGAAGCCATTGCCGCGGACCGGATGATGCCCGCAGCGGCTTCTTAATAGCCGGATGCCGGGCGATGACAATGGTGCGGCCGGGATGGAGAGGATGTATCCACGGGAAGTGGGGCGGAAACGCGCCTGCCCGAAGGCCGGGATACCGGCCTTCTATCCGCGCGTCATATCCACCAGAAAACCGCAAGAACGAGGAGCCCGGCCTCGATGAGCACGAGGGCGGGAAGCTCCCTGCCGCGCAAGGTTTTCCTGGTGCGGACACCGGCGACGGCATCGGATGCGATTCTGTAATTGTCGTTGCCCGGCTGCCGGGCCCACATAATGGACTGAAGGGATGCTCCGTCCTTCATTCGATCTCTCCCGAAATCATTCTGGGTAGGACTGACCTGAGACGCCTGACTGAACGAGGAGACGCAAAAACGCGACAACGAGGAATGCGACGGTAGAACCATCCGGGTGAGACCCCACGGCCTGGCCCCGTCGAGCCAGGCCGTGGCGAGCATTGCAGGAAACCACGCCGCATGGAGGGATGGGTTGACCACACGGGGACCAGCGCCCTGCAAGCTATCCGGCTGTTCGGGTCATCCCGCAGGCGATGGGGTCCTTCGGAATGCCGAACATTCAAGGGTTTCTCCTCAGTGACTGGCTGCGAATCAACCCTCGATGGATTGATTAACTCATTCTTAATAATGGTTGTAAAGCCTGATTTATCAACTTGAGATAGAAAAACACAACCCTGCGTCTGCACTGCCATCCGGTCCGCCCCAGAGCGGAATCGGCATCCGGCGCGGTTTTCGGCGCATCCGAATTGACTTACTCCGAGGTTGCATCTATAAGCCGGCCCACGTTCGGACTTCATTGGCCAGACGGCAATTATGTTGCCTGAAAGCCGGCCGAGCCAGCTCCTGTCAAAAGCAGAATCAAGAAGGGCCGCACGCCGCGGTATTAAATAAATGAAGCGCACCTATCAGCCGTCCAAGCTTGTCCGCAAGCGCCGCCACGGTTTCCGTTCCCGCATGGCAACGCCGGGCGGACGCAAAGTCATCGCAGCCCGCCGCGCGCGCGGCCGCAAGCGGCTTTCCGCTTAAGCCGGTCCCGCGCAAACGGCGCGGTGATAAACGAGACTATGAACGAGCAAAAGCCACTCCGCCTTCGCAAGAGAGCGGAGTTTTTGGCTGTAAGGAGCGGGGAGAAACGGCGTGGTCCGTTCTTCCTGCTCGAAGTCAGAAAGCGCGAGCCTGCGGAATCCGCCGCGGCCAAGGCAGGCGACAGGCCGCGCTTCGGCATTACCGTCACCAAGAAGAACGGCAACGCAGTCGTCCGAAACCGTATCCGCAGGCGCTTGAACGAAGCGGTGCGCACCCACGCCGCAGGTGACATGGCCGACGGGACCGACTATGTGATCGTTGCACGCCGTGACGCGCTCGACGCGCCGTTCACCGAACTTGTCAGGGAACTCGCCAGGCGGGTTGCCAAGAAAGCTGAACCTAAACGCTGATCCGGCCCCCTGGCCGGACCTGGGACCGTCAATGGAAAACAACCGCAATTTCTTCATCACCATTGCCCTGTCCATTCTGATCCTGACGCTGTGGCAGGTGTTCTACATGAACCCCAAGGTCGAAGCGCAAAAGGAACAGGCTCGGATCGAGGCGCAACGCCAGGAACAGGCGCAAAGGCAGGCGCAGGCTCCTGCCGGGCAGGGCCAGCCGGGAACTGCGCCGGGTGGCGAAGGCCATGCGGACAATATTCCCGGCGCCACCGGCCAGCAGGGCATCCCCGGCCAGACACCGGACAATGCGGCAAACGGCACGCTCAGCCGCGAGGCAGCGATCGCGCAGTCCGGCCGCATCAGGATCGACACGCCGAGCCTCAGGGGCTCGATCAACCTGACGGGCGCGCGCCTCGACGATCTCTACCTCAAGGATTATCACGAGACGGTCGACGACAGCTCGCCCAATATCGAGCTTCTGGCGCCCTCGCCGCTGAAGCAGGGCTATTTCGTCGAGCTCGGCTATGCCGGCAACGACCAGACCGGCGCCGTGCCCGGTCCGACCACGGTCTGGAAGGTCGAGGGCAACGACACGTTGACGCCCTCGACGCCGGTGACGCTCACCTACACCAACGACAAGGGCCTTACCTTCAAGCGCGTGATCTCGGTCGACAACGACTATATGTTCACCGTCGCCGACACGGTCACCAACGCCTCCGGCGCGCCGGTCTCGCTTTCCTCCTATGGGCGCGTGACGCGTTTCTCGCCGCCGGAACATCCGAGCGCGACCTATGTGCTGCATGAGGGCCTGATCGGCGTCATCGGCGATGACGGCCTGCAGGAGATCAAATATTCCACGATCGAGGAGGAGAAGGCCGTCTCGCCGCCGAAATCGATGGGCGGCTGGCTCGGCATCACCGACAAATACTGGGCGGCGACGCTGATCCCGCCGCAGAACGAGACCTACCAGGCACGCTTCTCCTATTTCACCGACGGGCGTTCGCGCTTCCAGGCGGATTTCCTCGGCGATCCCGTGACGATCGCGCCCGGCCAGTCGGCCTCGATCGAGAACCATGTCTTTGCCGGCGCCAAGGAAGTGGCCAAGATCAACGCCTATGAGAAGAACCTCGGCATCCGGCAGTTCGAGCTTCTGATCGACTGGGGCTGGTTCTACTTCATCACCAAGCCGATGTTCTATCTCATCGACTGGCTCTACAAGTTCTCCGGTAATTTCGGCGTGGCGATCCTGCTCGTCACCGTTCTCCTGAAAGCGCTGTTCTTCCCGCTCGCCAACAAGTCCTACGCCTCGATGGCGCGGATGAAGATGGTGCAGCCGAAGATGATGGAGATCCGCGAGAAATACGCGGACGACAAGGTCAAGCAGCAGCAGGCGATGATGGAGCTCTACAAGACCGAGAAGATCAACCCGCTGGCCGGCTGCTGGCCGGTGCTGGTGCAGATCCCGGTGTTCTTCGCTCTCTACAAGGTGCTCTACGTCACCATCGAAATGCGCCATGCGCCGTTCTTCGGCTGGATCCACGATCTCGCCGCACCGGACCCCACGTCGCTCTTCAACCTGTTCGGGCTCCTGCCCTATGCGGTGCCGCCGTTCCTGATGATCGGCGTATGGCCGCTGATCATGGGCATCACCATGTTCCTGCAGATGCGCATGAACCCGACGCCGCCGGACCCGACTCAGGCCGCGATCTTTACCTGGATGCCCATCATATTCACCTTCATGCTGGCGACATTCCCGGCCGGTCTCGTCATCTACTGGGCATGGAATAACACGCTGTCGATCATCCAGCAGGCGGTGATCATGAAGCGGCAGGGCGCCAAGGTCGAGCTTTGGGACAATCTGAAGGGCCTCTTCAAATCAAAACCCAAAACGGCGAAATAGCGCTGGAATTTCGAGGAAAAGCCCCCTCTCCGGGGGGCTTTTCTTGTTTCTGCGGCCGCAAAATGCTTTATAGGCCGCATCGTCACAGAGGATGCTTCCCAATGCGCAACTGAACTCAGGTCTGCAGTTTCCACGTCCATGTCACGTCCCCGTGACCCATTGTGGCGGGCAGGCCGCTTTCCATTTTCCGAAAGCTTTTCCTTTGCCGGAGCCCTCCATGCCAGCACCAGATCCTGACACCATCCATCCCATGCCCGGCCAGACGCGCTGCGGCTTCCTGAAAAACCTCGTCACGCGGCCCAACATCATCGTCGGCGATTACAGCTATTACGACGATCCGGCGGGGCCGGAGCGCTTCGAGGAGCATTGCGTCCTCTATCATTTCGATTTCATCGGCGACCGTTTGATCATCGGCAGGTTCTGCGCGATCGCCGCGGGAACGACCTTCATCATGAACGGCGCCAACCATCCGCTCGACGGCTTCTCCACCTATCCTTTCGGCATTTTCGGCGGGGACTGGGCGGCGGCCTTCGACATGGAAAAGCTCGGCAGGACCGTTCGCGGCGATACCGTCGTCGGCAATGATGTCTGGATCGGCATGAACGCCACGGTCATGCCGGGCGTGACGATCGGCGACGGCGCCGTCATCGCGACCCGCTCGGTCGTCTCGCGCGACGTGCCGCCCTATGCCATTGTCGCCGGGAACCCGGCGCGGGTGGTGAAGATGCGGTTCGACGAGGCAACCATTTCACGCCTCCTGGACATTGCCTGGTGGAACTGGCCGGTTGACAAGATCACCCGGAACATCGATGCCATCGGCGGACTGGATTTGGAAAAACTGGAACGGGCGACGTGAGCGAAGCGCACGAGAAACAGGCGGAACTGATCGAGGCGGGGCGGATGCTCTTCGCCAAGGGCTGGATATTCATCCGCGGCGTGCCGGCGATGAAATTCCTGCCGCCCGAAGGGCCGACGGAGATCGCCTTCGCGGGGCGCTCCAATGTCGGCAAATCATCGCTGATCAACGCGCTCGTCGGCCAGAAGGGCCTGGCGCGCACCTCCAACACGCCGGGCCGCACGCAGGAGCTCAACTATTTCGTGCCGGAAGGCTATTCGGGCGAGAAGGGCGACCTGCCGCCGCTGGCGCTGGTGGACATGCCGGGCTACGGCTTCGCCGAAGCGCCGAAGGCGCAGGTCGACGCCTGGACCAGGCTCGTCTTCGATTATCTGCGCGGGCGCACCACCTTGAAGCGTGTCTACGTGCTCATCGACGCGCGCCACGGCATCAAGAAGAATGATGCGGAAGTGCTGGATCTTCTCGACAAGGCCGCCGTCTCCTACCAGATCGTGCTGACCAAGATCGACAAGATCAAGGCCGCCGGCGTGCCGCGCCTGATGGAGGAAACGGCAAAGGCGACCGCCAAGAGGCCCGCCGCCTTCCCCGGCATCATCGCCACCTCGTCGGAGAAGGGCGTTGGCCTCGACGAGTTGCGCGCGGCGATCGTGCGGCTGACACGGGAGTGAGGGGCGGTTTTGGGGGCGTTGATGCGGTCACACCACCCTCTGCCCTGCCGGGCATCTCCCCCTCAAGGGGGAATTAGGGAAGTTCAGTTTTTGATGGCGTCATCCGAATAATCTCCAGTCGTTGTTGCGCTAGAAAGGTTGAGGCATGGATCCCAGTGACAAGCACTGGGATGACGGGATGGAGAGGCTTTCGCTATGTCGAAACTGCCCTGCAGACGGAGACCGCCGGAACATTTTCACCGACAGCCAACCTACCGTCATTCCAGTGCTTGCCACTGGAACCCATGCCTCGACGGGGCCGCAGTTACTCCATGAGAATATTATTCGCCGCTGTTTCCACCCGACCGTGAAACGCTCTAAATCGTCCGCACAACGCCCGAGGCCATGACCGGGCCTGTCGCCTTGCCGGACGGTGAGCCGCCCATCGGCTCGGCGGTGATGGAGAGCCGGACGCCGTCGCGTATCCTGGCGGCCATGGCCGGTTTCACCGGCATCTCGGTGGGGCCGTCCCGCTTCATCAGCCCCAGCGAAACCGGCTCGCCGTTGCCGGCGATCAGCCAGATCTCCAGCGATTGGTCGGCGGGCATCTCGCCCTCCATCATCTTCAGCCGCAGCATGTCGGTTCTGGGATCGAAGACGGCCATGGTCTTGTAAGGGCTGCCGGTCGCCTCCAGCGAGGCGACCATCGGAGCGGACGAATGACGCGGCAGGGGCATAAACTCGCGTCCAAAAGCGACGGCCGCCAGAAGCAGCGAGGCCGCGGCAAGGCCGCGCCAGAAGCCGAGGCTCGACCAGAGCGAGGGTATCTGCACCTGGCGCGCCTCGCCGAAAAGCCGCCGGTCGATGCCCGATTTCAGCGCCGCCGGCGGCTCGACCGGCTGATAATCGTCCGACAAGCTGTCGAAATGCTTCTGCCAGCGGGCCACGTGAAGGGCGAACGCCTTCTCCGTCTCGATGCGCCGGCCAGCGATCATGCGTTCCTGATGCGCCAGAACGCCGAGCACATATTCGGCGGCGACGAGATCGTCGCCCTCCGGCATGTTTTCCTGTTCCTCTCGTTCCGTCGTCATCTCTGCAGGCATTCCCTGAGCTTGATGAGGCTGCGGCGCAGCCAGGTGCGCATGGTGTTCAAAGGCACGTTATGCCGCTTTGCCAGTTCCTCGTAACTCTCCCCATTCATATAGGCGCCGCGCACGGCATCGGCCCGCGCGGGATCGAGCTCCTCCAGACAGCGATCGATCCGGCGCGCCTCGCTCGCCGCCAGGGCGCTGCGCTCCGGCCCGGGCGACGGCTCGGCGATCTCGCCGGCATCTTCCAGATCGTCCACGGGCCGGCGGGCGCGCAACAGGTCGATCGCGTGGTTCCTGGCGATCGCCACCAACCAGGAAATCGGGCTCGAATCCGTGACCGCGAAACGATCCGCCCTGTTCCATATCTTCACATAAACGTCCTGAAGCGCATCTTCCGCCTCGCCGCGATCCTTCAAGACACGCAGGCAGACGCCGAAAAGTTTCGCGCTGGTGGCGCGATAAAGCGCATCGAAAGCCGCCCGGTCACGCATGGCGACGCGGGAGATCAGCTTGGACAGGTCTTCAGGCGTCGTCTCCAGGATTTGCCTCCCTTGGATGACGCACGATACCGCGCATCGGGCGAAGCACAACCACAATAACGAAGGTTCCGCCGATCATGGCGGTGGATATCGGAAATATTGCGATTGCGGCGCCCGCGCTTCAATCAGATGTTTTCCCCGGCGGCAACATGCGTTATGAGACCGCGCAACTCCTACCCCCTCTTTTCTGCGGAGCCCGCGATACCCATGGCCCATTCCCCCGAAAATGCGGAAATCCAGGCGCAACTCCTTTCCGCCGCCCTGCCCTATATGCAGCGCTATGAGAACAAGACGGTGGTGGTCAAATATGGCGGCCATGCCATGGGCAATCCGGAACTGGGCAAGGCCTTTGCACGCGACATCGCGCTCCTGAAGCAGTCGGGCATCAACCCCATCGTCGTCCATGGCGGCGGGCCGCAGATCGCGGCGATGCTCGCCAAGCTCGGCATCGAGTCCCGCTTCGAGGGGGGCTTGCGCGTCACCGACGAGAAAACGGTGGAAGTGGTCGAGATGGTGCTGGCCGGCTCGATCAACAAGGAGATCGTGGCGCTCATCAATGCAGAGGGGGAATGGGCGATCGGCCTGTGCGGCAAGGACGGCAACATGGTCTTCGCCGAGAAGGCGAAGAAGACCGTGGTCGACCCCGATTCCAATATCGAGAAGGTGCTCGATCTCGGCTTTGTCGGCGAGCCGGTCGAGGTGGACCGCACATTGCTCGACCTGCTGGCCCGCTCCGAGATGATCCCCGTCATCGCGCCGGTGGCGCCGGGCCGCGACGGCCATACCTACAACATCAATGCCGATACCTTCGCAGGCGCCATCGCCGGTGCGCTCGCCGCCTCGCGCCTCCTCTTTCTGACCGACGTGCCCGGCGTGCTCGACAAGGACAAGAACCTGATCAAGGAACTCTCCGTCGCCGACGCGCAGGCGCTGATCAAGGACGGCACGATCTCCGGCGGCATGATTCCCAAGGTCGAAACCTGCATCGACGCCATCAAGCGCGGCGTGGAAGGCGTGGTCATCCTCAACGGCAAGACGCCGCATTCGGTGCTGCTCGAGCTATTCACCGAGCATGGCGCGGGCACGCTGATCGTGCCGTAATTCCATAGTGAGATAGTGAGCAGTGAGATAGTGAGTAGAAAACCCCAACTTACTATCTCGCTGTTCACTACCTCATTCCTCTCCGCCACTGGCATTTGCCGCGATTCATGGCATAAGAATGCCATGACCAATACGCTGCAGCCCCAAGCATTCGCCGATATCACCGACTGGGTCTTCGATCTCGACAATACGCTCTATCCGCATGCGTCGAACCTGTTCTCGCAGATCGATGTGAAGATGACGAGCTATGTCGCGCAGCTCCTGCAATTGCCGCGCGAGGAGGCGCGCAAGGTGCAGAAGCAGTTCTACCAGGAATACGGCACCACGCTGAAAGGGCTGATGGAGCGCTACCAGATCGATACGGACGACTTCCTGGAAAAGGTGCACGACATCGACTATTCCTGGCTCGCGCCCGATCCGGCGCTCGGCGAGGCGATCAAGCGGCTGCCGGGGCGCAAGTTCATCTTCACCAACGGCAATCGCGGTCACGCCGAGCGCTCGGCGCGGCAGTTGGGCATCCTCGACCATTTCGACGACATTTTCGATATCGTCGCCGCGGACCTGACGCCGAAGCCGGCGCGCGAGACCTATGACAAGTTCCTCGGCCTGCACCGGGTCGACAGCCGCCATGCGGTGATGTTCGAGGATCTGGCGCGCAACCTCGTCGTGCCGAAGGCGCTCGGCATGAAGACCGTGCTGATCGTGCCGAGGAATTTCGAGCCCACCTTCTCGGAAATCTGGGAAAGCGATCCGGAATATACCGACCAGGTGGACTACGTCACCGACAATCTGGCACAATTCCTGGAAAGCATCCTGCCGGAAAAGGCCGCATAATTGCAGGCCCAGAAGCGGTTCACATCCGTCGAGGCGCGCATCGATGCGACGGCGCATGTGCTGCTCGACCGGATGCCGCGCCACGGGCTCTCGGGCGCGCTGGTCGAATTCCTGGTGTTCGGGCTCAAGCAGGCCTGGGCATGCCTTTTCGGCGGCGCGATGCTCGGCCTCATCATCGCGACGAAGTTCATCTGGAGCGATGCCATGCCGCTGGCGCGCTACGATTTCCTGTTCGTCGCAGCGCTCGTCATCCAGCTCGGCATGCTGATCTTCAAGCTCGAAACCATCGGGGAAGCCAAGGTCATCCTGATCTTCCATGTCGTCGGCACGGTGATGGAGATCTTCAAGACCCATGCCGGGTCATGGATATATCCTGAACATAATCTGCTGCGCATCGGCGGCGTGCCGCTCTTCTCGGGCTTCATGTATGCGGCGGTCGGCTCCTACATGGCGCGCATCAACCGCATCTTCGACATCCGCCTCAACCGCTATCCGCCCTTCCGGGCGACCGCGCTTCTGGCGGTGGCGATCTATATCAATTTCTTCGCCCATCACTATCTGCCGGACGTGCGGCTGGCGCTCTTCGCCTTCACCGCCCTCCTCTACTGGCCGACGGTGATGCACTATCGCGTCTTCCGCTTCCGCCACCGCATGCCGCTGCTCGTCGCCTTCCTCTTGGTGGCGCTGTTCATCTGGTTCGCAGAGAATATCGGCACCTGGTCGCGAGCCTGGCTCTATCCCGGCCAGGCGACGCATTGGACGCCGGTTTCGCTCTCGAAACTCGGCTCCTGGTATCTCCTGATGATCATTTCCGTCGTGCTGGTGACATGGGTGCACCCGCCACGTCCGCTCGATGACGAGAAGGAAGCGGGCGCGCGCGGTCAGAGCTTGTAGAAGGTCCTGATCTTCTCCCATGCCTCCTCGGCGGTGTCGACGAAGGTGAGGAGTTCCACATCGGCGGGCGAGATCGTGCCCTGCTCGGCCAGATATTCGATATTGATCGCCTTCGTCCAGAATTCCTTGCCGAACATCAGGAGCGGCACGCGCTCCATGCGGCCGGTCTGGATCAGCGTCATCGTCTCGAAGAGCTCGTCCATGGTGCCGAAGCCGCCGGGGAATACGGCAAAGGCCTTGGCGCGCATCAGGAAATGCATCTTGCGGATGGCAAAGTAGTGGAAGTTGAAGCAGAGGTCGGGCGTCACATAGGCATTGGGCGCCTGCTCGTGCGGCAGCACGATGTTGAGCCCGATGGTCGGCGCGCCGACATCGGTGGCGCCGCGATTGCCCGCCTCCATGACGCCGGGGCCGCCGCCGGTGACGATGACGAATTCGCGATAGTAGGTCGTGGCCGAATATTGCGAGCACAGGCGCGCGAATTTGCGCGCCTCCTCGTAATAGCGGGAATTGGCCTCGAGGTTCTTCTTCTGCGTCTCGTTCTTGGCCGCCCATGCCTCGCCGCCCGGCTCCGGAATGCGGGCGCCGCCGAAGAGGACGACGGTCGACTTGATGCCGCGGTCCTCGAAGATCATCTCCGGCTTCAGAAGCTCGAGCTGGAGACGAACCGGGCGCAGCTCACGGCGGGTGAGGAAATCCTGGTCGGTGAAGGCAAGCTTGTAGGCCGGCGCGCGGGTCTGCGGCGTATCCGGCACCGTCTCGGCCTGCCTGACGGCTTCGCCTGAATGGGGAAATGGCGTCCAGCCGTTCTTTTCCATCGGATCCATGCTTTTTCTACTCCATTGCCATTCCGTCAAACCTGGCCAATTCGACCGGTTTGCCGCATCCCGGATATATAGAATCGCTCCTGCGATTGACCCCCCTGCCGCCTTCGCTTATCAGCCTTAGACCATTTTCCGCAAAAGCCGCGCCGCCGGTCAGGATACGGAGCTTAGCCGGCGGATCGTCAACAGCCCGTTTAGGAGCCATTTCCCGATGTCCAAGCCAGACCTTGCCAGCCTTGAAAAGATCATCGACAAGGCCTTCGACGAACGTGACGGCGTCAATGTGCATACACGCGGCGAAGTGCGCGACGCCGTCGAACATGCACTGACCGCCCTCGACCGCGGCGAAGCCCGTGTCGCAGAAAAAGGCGCAGACGGCAACTGGCATGTCCACCAATGGCTGAAGAAGGCCGTGCTCCTCTCCTTCCGCCTCAATCCGATGGAGATCATCAAGGGCGGTCCGGGCCAGTCCGTGTGGTGGGACAAGGTGCCCTCGAAATTCGACGGCTGGAGCGCGCATGAATTCGAGAAGGCGGGCTTCCGCGCCGTGCCCAATTGCGTCGTGCGCCGCTCGGCCTATATCGCCCCCAACGCCGTCCTGATGCCCTCCTTCGTCAATCTCGGCGCCTATGTCGACGAAGGCACCATGGTCGATACCTGGGCGACGGTCGGCTCCTGCGCGCAGATCGGCAAGCATGTCCACCTCTCCGGCGGCGTCGGCATCGGCGGCGTGCTGGAGCCGATGCAGGCGGGTCCTACGATCATCGAGGACAATTGCTTCATCGGCGCGCGCTCGGAGGTGGTCGAGGGCTGCATCGTGCGCGAAGGCTCGGTACTGGGCATGGGCGTGTTCATCGGCAAATCGACCAAGATCGTCGACCGCGCCACGGGTGAAGTCTTCTATGGCGAGGTGCCGCCCTATTCCGTCGTCGTCGCCGGCACCATGCCGGGCAAGCCGCTGCCGAATGGCGAGCCGGGCCCGAACCTCTACTGCGCCGTGATCGTCAAGCGCGTCGACGAAAAGACCCGCTCGAAGACGTCCATCAACGAGCTGCTGCGAGATTGAACATCTAGAACGGCTTTTGTTCTAACGGAATCACCAGGCGCCCCCCTCTGGGCTGCCGCCCATCTCCCCCGCAAGGGGGGAGATTGCTTATGAGTTCTGCTTTCGCCAACCGCCAGCGCTGCAAGAAATAACGCCGTTATCAATGACAGCCAATCTCCCCCATGCGGGAGAGATGCCCCGGCAGGGCAGAGGGGGGCGCTGTCCCGCCAGCGTTTCCTATCAAGGTTAACTCGGAACCCGGGCCCAAAAAGAAAGCGGCGAAGCCGAGCTTCGCCGCTTTTCGGTACCAATTCCAAGGCGGTTGCGGGCAGCCGGACTGGAGAACGGCCTGCCTGCCGCCTCAGACCTTACTCGCCGTTTGCCGGGGAGGCATCGCCGAAGCGGTGGGCCGCCGGATTGGTGGCGTTGACGGTGGTCTCGGGCGCCTTCTGGCGAATGGTCGCGGTCGGCGTATAGTCGACGCGGCTATGCGCGGACGGCGTATGGTCGTTGGCATAGAGGTCGGCGGGGATGCCGAAATTCGGGTTTTCGGCAAAGGCGGCGCCGGCGCTCAGAGCGAGGGCGGCGGCAGCAAGAACGATCTTCTTCATTTTCATCTTCCTTTCATCGCCCCATTGGATGGCGGTCGCTTCCACGCAAAGAGATTGAAGCGTTGCCCGCCATCCGCCGGGGAGATAGCACTTTTATCGATTACTGCTGGTTGGCAGGGGACGCATCGCCGAAGCGGTTTGCGGCCGGGTTGGTCTGATCGACCACGGACTTGCCGATCGAAGCCGGCGCAGCATAGTCGACCTTCTGCGTGACGGCAGGCGTCCTGTCGTTCGCATAGAGATCGGCAGGCGTGCTGACATTCGGGTTCTCGGCGAAAGCAGCGCCGGCGCTCAGCGAAAGGGCGGCAACAGCGAGTGCAATCTTCTTCATGTTCTATCTCCTTGAACTTTTTTCGGAACGGCTGGCTTTGTGGGAGGAATCGCCGTTTCGATGCAGCTCAGATGGGAGACAATGGCGGGGAATTCCAATAACGAAATTGTTCAACCGCTCACGGATTTGTGCTCTTGAAATTCCGTGACCGTCTTACTATTCGAAAAAAATGTTATTAAAAATCAAGTATTTATTATTTTCTTACGTCCTCACGGGATCGTTATTCGGCTAGCATTGTTCGGCTGCCCTGAACAGTGTGTTCTAATGTAGCGTTCAATAATCGAGAACGATCGGCTACATGCCCGATTTTCATGACAGCCGGATGACAATCACCGTGGCCTTCAATTCGACGCGATCTCGGCAGCCCGGCCGGATATGGCGATCCAGCGGCCGGAGTGGTTCGGCGCCTGCATCTTCACATAATAATAGCCGGTGCCTTCCACCGGCCGGATATCATCACGCAGATTGTCGAGGACATAATCGCCCCGGTCCGTCCTGACGGTGAGAACGATATGGGCCTCGCCCCTGTTTCGCACCATGGTGATCAGCAATTGCGATGCGCCGAAACCTGAGGCAAGCAGCTTCGCCCGCTTCATGAGCACATAATCCTCGCAATCGCCCATGCCGTTGGTCGGTATGGTCCAGTAATCGCGCTTCCCGTAGACCTCGAGATCCGACTTGGGCTTGATGGTGGCATTGACCAACCGGTTGATCCGCTCGATCTTTTTCCAGTTCGCCTGCGTCAACGCGATGGGCGGCAAAACCCGGTGCGCCCCGCACTGGCCGCGAGTGCGCTGGCAGAATTCCATGTGGCCATAAGGAATGCTGGTCAGACCGCCGGCGGCAAGACGCTGCGCCGCTTCGGCAATACCCACTGAGCCGGCGAGCACAGTCGCCATACACGCCACGACCGCAAATTTGCGCATCGCTGGTTCCCCTTTACCGTTATCAAACATGGCCCGTTTCCCGGGCTCTTCGGCAATGTCCCGTTAACTAACGATGCCGATCACGGTGAGGTCAAGTTAAATTTATATGTCGGTTCATACCTCGGTGATACGAACATGGCGGCGGACAGCCCTTTTCCGCGGCCCGATGAAAATAGCTGGTGCAGCCTTCTTGCAACTCCTGTAATGACGATCAAGCCATGACATTGCCCCTCGATCCTGCCGAAAATCTCGCCGCGCTCATCCGCTGCCCCTCGGTGACGCCGGCCGAAGGCGGCGCGCTGACCGCGCTTGCCAACATGCTGAAACCGCTCGGCTTTTCCATCGAACGGCCGGTCTTTTCGGAGAGCGGCACGCCCGATATCGAGAATCTCTACGCCAGGCTTTCCGGCGACGGGCCGCATCTGATGTTCGCCGGCCATACCGATGTCGTGCCGCCGGGCGACGAAAGCGCCTGGAAGCATCCGCCCTTCTCGGCCACGATCGACAATGGCGAAATCTACGGGCGCGGCGCCGTCGACATGAAAGGCGGCATCGCCTGTTTTGCGGCAGCCGTCGCCCGCCATTCAGCCGAGCATGGGCCGCTCAAGGGCAGCATCTCCTTTCTCATCACCGGTGACGAAGAGGGTCCGGCGATCAACGGGACGGTGAAGCTGCTCGAATGGGCCAAGGCCAGGGGCGAGCGCTGGGATGCCGCAATCGTCGGCGAGCCGACCAATCCGGAACGGCTGGGCGACATGATCAAGATCGGCCGGCGCGGCTCGGTGTCCGGCACCATTGTCGTGCATGGCGTGCAAGGACATGCCGCCTATCCGCATCTGGCGGAAAATCCGGTGCGCGGTCTCGTCACTCTCGTCGAGGGCCTGCTCGACCCGCTCCTTGACGAGGGCACGCAGGATTTCCAGCCGAGCAATCTCGAGGTGACGACCATCGATGTCGGCAATCCGGCGACCAATGTCATCCCGGCAAAGGCGACGGCATCGTTCAACATCCGCTTCAACGACAGCTGGAGCGAAGAGACGATCATGGCGGAAATCCACAATCGCCTCGATCGCGCGGCGGCGACAACCAAGCTGCGGCCGGGACGTGAAACGCCGATCAATTACGAGCTTCTCTGGCGCGACAGGCCGAGCCCGGCCTTTCTCACCCGCGACGACAAGCTGATCGGCACGCTCAGCGCCTCGATCGAGGCCGTCACCGGCAGAAAGCCCCAGCTTTCCACCTCGGGCGGCACGTCGGATGCCCGTTTTATCAAGGATTATTGTCCGGTGGTGGAATTCGGGCTGGTGGGGCAGACCATGCACATGGTCGACGAACGTGCCGCATTGTCCGATCTGGAAATGCTGACCAGAATCTACCAACGTTTCCTGGCCGATTTCTTCGCATGAGATGATCCATGCCGACGCTCGATGACATCCATCGCTATCTCTACGGAAGCTGGCGCATGATGCGGGGCCGGCCGGACGGCCTCGTCCATCTCGACATATCGGCGGAGGGCTTCTGGCAATCCTTCTTCGCGATGGTGGTGGCGATACCGCCGCTTTTTGCCGGCTGGGTCGCCTATGCGGCCGATCTCGCCCGCGGCGACGACGAGGCGGCCCTGCGCCTCAGCATCGTCATCCGCACCGCCATGGTCGACATGATCTCATGGGTGCTGCCGATCGTGGCGCTCGGGCTCCTCGCCAAGCGCATCGGCATCTCGCGGCGCTTCGCGCCCTATGTGATCGCCTCCAACTGGGGCACGGCGCTGATCGCCTGGCTGTTCGTCCCAGCGACGCTGATACGGCTGTTCCTCCCGATATCGAACGAAATCATGGCGCTGATCTCGATCATGCTGTTCGGGCTGTCGATCGTCTTTTCCTACCGGCTGACGCAGGTGGCGCTGCAAAGGCCGCATACATTCGCGCTGCCCTTCTATGTCGTGCTCTTCATCGGGTCGATCTTCATCACCATCATGCTCCAGCACCTGCTCGGCATCGATTATCCCGGCCCGGCGGACAACACGCTGCTGCATCGCTGAATACCACACCGTCATCCTCGGGCTTGTCCCGAGGATCTGCCGACCTTGCCGTTACAAAATCGTGGCTGGTGAGGGGTTATGAAATTGCACGCGTAGTAGATCCTCGGGAGAAGCCCGAGGATGACGAAGGGGAGCATTGGACCAACTCGTAATCCACCCCAATCAAATACAGACCGTAGGGCGGCGCGACCTGCCCGCATGCCGCGCGGTCGCGCGCCTCAAGCGCCGCGACGAGATCATCGCCCGTCCAGCGGCCGACGCCGACCTCCATCATGCTGCCGGCGAGCGAGCGCACCTGGTTATGCAGGAAGGAGCGCGCCGAGGCGCGGATTTCGACCAGTTCGCCATTGCGTGTGACATCCAGCCGGTCGAGCGTCTTGACCGGGCTTTTCGCCTGGCATTGCGAAGCGCGGAAGGTGGTGAAATCATGCTTGCCGAGGAGCCGCTGCGCGGCCGCATGCATCGCCTCCACATCGAGCGGTTTCGATACCCACCAGGCGCGGTTCATCTCGATGGCAATGGGCGGGCGGCGGTTGACGATGCGGTAGAGATAATGACGCGCCGTGGCCGAGAACCGCGCATCGAAGCTCTCCGGCACGCGCTCGACATTGAGGATGACCACGCGTTCGTCCGCCATCACCAGATGGGCGTTCAGCGCATCGCGCACCTTGGCCGCGCCCCAGTCCTTCGTCAGGTCGACATGGGCCACCTGCGCCAGCGCATGGACGCCCGCGTCGGTGCGCCCGGCGGCACCGAGCGCGACGTCCTCACCGCAGAACTTTCCGATCGCCTGCTCGATCGCGGCCTGCACCGTATGGCCGTTCTCCTGGCGCTGCCAGCCGGCATAGGGCGTGCCGTCATATTCGATGGTGAGCTTGTAGCGCGGCATGTTAGTGCCATCCCAGGGGAAGCGTTGCGCCAGCACCCCCCTCTGGGCTCTCGGCCATCTCCCCCTCAAGGGTGGAGATTACGCCTTCATCAATGTGCGGCATCAATCGCGAACGTTGCAGGATGAATGTCGTGGGTTGTGTCAGCCAGTCTCCCCCCTTGAGGGGGAGATGCCCGACAGGGCAGAGGGGGGTGACAGGTCGAAAAGCCGTACGCATCAGAAAACCCGCGTTACCGGCGCTCCGCGCAGAAAATCCGCGGCGAGGAGAGGCTTGCCGCCGGCCTTTTGCAGCAATGTCAGCTTCACCGCGTCTTCACCACAGGCGATCGTGAGCCCGTCGCCTGGAAGGATCGTTCCGGGAGAGCCGCCCGACCCTTCCGCCAGAATCGATTTCAATAATTTTATCCGCTCAGGCTTGCCGCCGATCTCCATCTCGCACCACGCACCGGGAAACGGCGAGAGGCCGCGGATGCGGTTGTGGATGTCCTGCGCGCGACCCGTCCAGTCGATGCGCGTTTCCGCCTTGTCGATCTTGGCGGCATAGGTGGCGCCCTCCTCCGCCTGCGGCGTCAGGGTCAGGCTGTCGCGCTCGAGCGCGGCCATGGCGCGCACCATCAGGTCGGCGCCGATCTGGCTGAGGCGGTCGTGCAATTCGCCAGCCGTCATGTCGGGCGTGATCGTTATCCTTTCGACCATGGCGACGGGGCCGGTATCGAGCCCTTCATCCATCTTCATGATCATCATGCCGCTCTCGCGGTCGCCGGCCATGATGGCGCGCTGGATGGGCGCGGCGCCGCGCCAGCGCGGGAGCAGGGAAGCATGGCCGTTATAGCAGCCGAGCCGCGTGCCTTCGAGAATGGCGCGCGGCAGCAGGAGCCCATAGGCGACGACCACCGCCACATCGGCCTGAAGCGCGTGGAACGCCTCCTGTTCCTCCGCGCTTTTCAGGCTCTTCGGCGTGCGCACCTCGATGCCGAACTCCTCGGCCTTCTCATGCACGGGGGATTTGGTCAGTTCCAGCCCGCGCCGGCCGGCGGGGCGGGGCGGCTGCGAATAGACCGCCGCGATCTCATGGCCCTGGCCGATGAGCGCAGTCAGCACCGGCACGGAGAAATCCGGCGTGCCCATGAAGATGACGCGCAGCGACATGATGTGCGTCCCTAGACCGCGAGCCGGCTCGGAGGACGGTCCTTGGCCAGCTTCTTGAACTTCTTCACCACCATGTCGCGCTTCAATTTGGAGATATGGTCGATGAAGAGCACGCCGTTCAGATGATCGATCTCGTGCTGCAGGCAAGTGGCCATCAGCCCCTCGGTGGCGATCTCCCGGCGCACGCCTTCGCGATCGAGATAGGTGACGCGCACGCTCGCCGGCCGCTCGACCTCCGCATAATAATCGGGGATCGACAGGCAACCTTCCTCATAGGTGCTGCGCTCCTCGGAAGAGGAGACGATCTCGGGATTGATGAAGACATGCGGCGCCTTCTCCTCATCTTCCTTCGAGAGATCGATGACCAGCATGCGCAACGGCTCGCCCACCTGGATCGCGGCAAGGCCGATGCCCGGCGCGGCATACATCGTCTCCAGCATGTCGTCGGCAAAGGCGCGCAACTGATCGTCGACGCGCTCCACCGGCTTCGACACCTGGCGCAGGATGGGATCGGGAAGGATGACAAGCGGCTTGATAGACATGGCCTTCACCTAATCGCTCGGGGGCGAAGCGTCAATGGACTGAAATCGCTCCCATAAAAAATGTTCCTGTTTTGATCTCACATTGGCGGCGCGAATCGGATAGGCTGGCATCATGGACAACAGCACACTTCTCGCAGCCCCGCTCCTGCAGCTCGGCGTGCACAGGATTTCCGTCGGCGGAGCATTGCTCTTCGGCGCGGCCATCGTCGTGCTTTTCGCGCTCTTCTTTCTCATCGCGGCGTGGCGCTCGGCCCGCTCCCGCGCCATCGCCGAGGTCCAGGCCGCAGAGCGCGCCCGCGACGCTGAGATGCGCATGGCGGAGATCCTCAAGGCCCAGGCCGAGATGCAGGGCCGGATGCAGACCATGGCCGAGGTCTTCGGCGCCAGGCAGGCGGAGCTCAACCAGTCGATCCGCGAGCGGCTGGACGGCATGACGAGCCGCATCGGCCAGACGATGACCGAGCAGAGCAAGTCGACGCATGAGAACCTTGCCAAGCTGCAGGAGCGGCTGGCGGTGATCGACACGGCGCAGAACAACATCCAGGCGCTGGCCGGCCAGGTGGTGCAATTGCAGGCGATCCTCGCCAACAAGCAGACGCGCGGCGCCTTCGGCCAGTCGCGCATGGAGGCGATCATCGCCGATGGCCTGCCGCAGGGCGCTTATGAATTCCAGGCGACGCTTTCGAACGGCAACCGGCCGGACTGCCTGGTGCGCATGCCGAACGGCATGCCGTCGCTCGTCATCGACGCCAAGTTCCCGCTGGAGGCCTGGAGCGCGATCCGCGATGCGGACGGGCCGGAGGCGAAGAAGGCGGCCATCGCCCAGTTCCGCCGGGATGTCGAGGTGCATATCCGCGACATATCGGCGAAATATCTGATTTCCGGCGAGACGCAGGACACCGCCTTCCTGTTCGTGCCGTCGGAATCGATCTTCGCCGAGATCCACGAGAATTTCGAAGGGCTGGTGCAGAAGGCGCACCGCGCGCGCATCGTCATCGTCTCGCCGTCGCTCCTGATGCTGTCGATCCAGGTGATCCAGGCCGTCCTGAAGGATGCGCGCATGCGCGAGCAGGCGCATCTGATCCAGGGCGAGGTGATCCGGCTGATGGAGGACGTCGCCCGCCTCGACGACAGGGTGCGCAAATTGCAGACCCATTTCATGCAGGCCAACAAGGATATCGACGACATCCTGGTCTCCTCCGGCAAGGTGACCAAGCGCGGCGAGAGGATCGAGGCGCTGGAATTCGGCGAGCCGGCCGGCGACGCACCCTCGCCCGCACCTTCCGCCCGCAGCGGCGAAGCCAAGATCGCCGACAGCAAGACCGGGCAATTGCGTCTGCGCGTGGTGGAGGAGGAGTAGAGTTACTGCCCCTCACCCTTACCCTCTCCCCGCCTGCGGGGCGAGGGGGGCGTAGACGTTGGCGCTTATTCCTTCTCCCCGCGTGCGGGGAGAAGGTGCCGGCAGGCGGATGAGGGGCAATGTATCAAGTGTCCCCGTCCTTCCGATCCGAATGGCCCAAATCGCGCTCGGGCCAGACGATATCGCGGACGCGCTGCTTCAGCACCTTCGCCTCGGGAAAGCCGCCGTCGCGCTTACGCTCCCAGATCAATTCGTCGCCGACACGGATTTCGAAAATCCCGCCTGTACCGGGGATGAGCGCCACTTCGCCCAGATCCTGGCCGAAGGTGGAGAGCAGCTCCTGCGCCATCCAGGCGGCGCGAAGCAACCAGCTGCACTGGGTGCAATAGGTGATGGTGATGCGTGGCTTGTCGGTCATGTGCCACCTGATATCACATCGCGCATGCAATGGAAGGTGGTTACCACGCCCGGATGTCTCCGTCTGGCCATTGAGAAAGAATACCCCGATCCGGGAATGGGAAGACGGGCGGTCTTGCCAACGCTCATTATAAAATTCAATTGCGGCCGCAAGACCGCCCGTCGGCGATGTCCGTCCGTTCCGCTTGGGGAAGAGCTAGGGATCGTCGCGGGAGCTTCATTCACCCACGTCCCGTCTCGGCCCTTCCCGTGAGGGGAAACCCTGGACGGAGCCTGCCGGCTCACCACTGCGTCAGCGGTGGAACCGAAAGCGCCGGTCCTTCCCCGCGAGACCCGCCGTCGCGAGCCGCGTTCCCGCGGGAAGAACTGGAGCAAGGATAAAGGTGGGGCGGGAACTGTGGGATAAGTTTTTGAGGAGAAGGCTCCGTTGCGGCTGGTCTTGCCGTTCCGAAATGGAACGTCGCCTTGGTGAGCGACGGAAACCAGCGACTTGTCCGTTCTATCGGCTTACGCCTATTGCGCGATTTGTTCTTCCTGCTCAACCGTCAGCGGCTTAATGCTGGCCGGTAAAAGGGGCGGCGTATTCTCCATCATCGGAGCAGCCGAACGCTGGGCTGGCGAAGCACAGGCAGCGAGGAAAAGCGGTAGGAGCCAGAGGAGAAGGCGGGCGGGCATGCGGTCCTGGACAGCTCCATTTAGCGGAACCGGCCAGGTCGCCGGCTCCTTTCGCCAAGCTCAGGGTGAAGGAACGGATTTCCTAATTATCCCCCATCTTCAGCGCCTGGATGAACGCCTCCTGCGGGATCTCCACCTTGCCGAACTGGCGCATCTTCTTCTTGCCTTCCTTCTGCTTTTCCAGAAGCTTGCGCTTGCGGGTGACGTCGCCGCCGTAGCATTTGGCGGTCACGTCCTTGCGCAGGGCCGAGATGGTTTCGCGGGCGATGATGCGGCCGCCGATGGCGGCCTGGATCGGAATCTTGAACATGTGCTGCGGGATCAGCTCCTTCAGCTTTTCGCACAACACGCGGCCGCGCTTTTCCGCCGCCGAGCGGTGGACCAGCATGGAGAGCGCGTCGACCGGCTCGTCATTGACGAGGATCGACATCTTGACCAGATCGCCCTCGCGATATTCCGACAGAGCGTAGTCGAAGGAGGCGTAGCCCTTGGAGATCGATTTCAGTCGGTCGTAGAAATCGAACACCACTTCGTTCAACGGCAGGTCGTAGGTGACCATGGCGCGCGGGCCGACATAGGAAAGGTCCACCTGGATGCCGCGGCGCTCCTGGCAGAGCTTGAGGATCGAGCCGAGATAATCGTCCGGCGTCATGATGGTGGCGCGGATCCACGGCTCCTCGATGGCTGATATCTTCACCACGTCAGGCATGTCGGCGGGGTTGTGCAGCTCCTTCACCGTGCCGTCGGTCATCTTCATGCGGTAGACGACGGAGGGCGCGGTGGCGATGAGGTCGAGATCGAACTCGCGCTCCAGCCGCTCCTGGATGATCTCCAGATGCAGGAGGCCGAGGAAGCCGCAGCGGAAGCCGAAACCGAGCGCGGCGGAGGTCTCCATCTCGAAGGAGAAGCTGGCGTCGTTCAAACGCAGCTTGCCCATGGCGGCGCGCAGATCCTCGAAATCCGCGGCATCGACGGGGAAGAGACCGCAGAAGACGACGGGCTGCGCCGGCTTGAAGCCCGGCAGCATATGCTCTGTCGGGCGGCGGTCCTCTGTGATGGTATCGCCGACGCGGGTGTCCGCCACCTCCTTGATGGAGGCGGTGATGAAGCCGAGTTCGCCGGGGCCGAGTTCGTCGACATTGACCATCTTGGGCGTGAAGACGCCGGTGCGCTCCACCGGATATTTCGCGCCCGTGCCCATCATGCGGATGGTCTGGCCCTTCTTCAGCACGCCGTCGATGATGCGCACCAGCACAATGACGCCGAGATAGGCGTCGTACCAGCTGTCGACCAGCATGGCCTTCAACGGCGCGTTGCGGTCGCCCGCCTTGGGCGGGGGCAGCTTTTCGACGATGGCTTCCAGCACATTCTCGACGCCGAGGCCGGTCTTGGCCGAGATCATCACCGCCTCTGAGGCGTCGATGCCGATCACCTCCTCGATCTGCTGCTTGACGCGCTCGGGCTCGGCTGCCGGCAGATCGACCTTGTTGAGGACGACGACCAGCTCGTGATTGTTGTCGATCGCCTGATAGACATTGGCGAGCGTCTGCGCCTCGACGCCCTGGCTGGCGTCGACCACCAGGAGCGAGCCCTCGCAGGCGGCGAGCGAACGGGAGACCTCATAGGCGAAGTCGACATGGCCGGGGGTGTCGATCAGGTTCAGGACATAGTCCTCGCCGTTCTTCGCCTTGTAATGCAGGCGGACGGTCTGAGCCTTGATGGTGATGCCGCGCTCGCGCTCGATATCCATCGAGTCGAGGACCTGATCCTTCATCTCGCGCGTATCCAGCCCGCCGGTCATCTGGATCAGCCGGTCGGCAAGGGTGGATTTCCCGTGGTCGATATGGGCGACGATGGAAAAATTGCGGATATGGTCCAATGGTGTGCTCATGCGCGCGATTTAGCAGGCGGGGGCGAAAAGGCAAAGGGGGAATAAAGGAGAATGCGGCGGCAAAAGCGCCCGTTTGGCCCCTGCATCATCATGCCCCCTTTCAGCCCGCGAAAAAACGCATTACACCACGGCCGGAAAAGGGTGGCGTTCAGGCTGCGCCGCCGGACCTTTATTTGAGCCGCATCATGCATGCCCGGGCGCATCCCCGGGCATGCGAATGCCCTTGCAGGAGATTGTGCCATGGCCGTCGAGAAAACGGGGATTCTCAACAAACCGAAACTCGTCACCGTCTTTGGCGGTTCGGGTTTCGTCGGCCGCCATGTGGTGGCGGCGCTCGCCCAGCGCGGATACCGGGTGCGCGTCGCGGTGCGCCGGCCGACGCTGGCCCCCTATCTGCAGCCGCTCGGCAATATGGGCCAGATCCAGACCGTGCAGGCCAATCTGCGCTACCGCTGGTCGATCGACCGGGCCGTCAAGGGCGCGGACCATGTGATCAACCTCGTCGGCATCCTCTATGAGAGCGGCGGCCAGCGCTTCAACGCCGTGCAGGCCTTCGGCGCACGCGCGGTGGCGGAGGCCGCCCGGGCCGAGGGCATCCCGCTGACCCACGTCTCGGCCATCGGCGCCGACCCGCAGTCTGCCTCCGCCTATGCCCGCACCAAGGCCGAGGGCGAGAAGGCCGTGCACGAGGTGCTGCCCGACGCCATCATCCTGCGGCCCTCGATCGTCTTCGGGCCGGAGGACGGCTTCTTCAACAAATTCGCCGACATGGCGCGCTTCTCGCCCTTCCTGCCGCTGATCGGCGGCGGTCACACGAAGTTCCAGCCGGTCTATGTCGGCGACGTGGCGGAAGCGGTGGCGCGCACGGTGGACGGTACACTCGAACACGGCAAGATCTACGAGCTCGGCGGGCCTGAGGTGATGAGCTTCCGCCGCTGCATGGAGGAGATGCTGCGGGTGATCGACCGCAAGCGCACTCTGGTGCCGATCCCGTGGTTCGCGGCGAAGCTCATCGGCTCGATCGCGGGCCTTCTGCCGAAGCCAATGCTGACACGCGACCAGGTGACGCTCCTGCAGCATGACAATGTGGTTTCCGACAAGGCAGCAAGCGAAGGCCGCACGCTGGAGGGCATCGGCATCCGCCCGACGGCCACCGACGCGGTGCTGCCCACCTATCTCTGGCGTTTCCGCGAACAGGGCCAGTTCACGAAGAAGGGCATGGCGTAAGCGGACATTTGCCCCTCACCCTTACCCTCTCCCCGCAAGCGGGGCGAGGGGGACATTAGCGTTGCCGCTTCTTCCTTCTCCCCGCTCGCGGGGAAAAGGTGCCGGTAGGCGGATGAGGGACAGCCTTCACCCCCAGACGAGCAGCGCCGCAAGGCCGGCGGCGCCGACGATCAGCCGCCACCAGGCGAAAAGCGCGAAACCGTGGCGCGAGACATAGTCGAGGAGATAGCGCACGACGAAGACGCCGGCGATGAAGGCCATGACGAAGCCGGTGAAGATGACCGTCGCATCGTCGAAGCTCAGGATATGGCGGTTCTTGAAGAGGTCGTAGGCAAAGGCGCCGGCCATGGTGGGCATGGCGAGGAAGAAGGAGAACTCCGCCGCCGAGCGCTTGTCGGCTCCCATCAGAAGCGCGCCGACGATGGTGGAACCCGAGCGCGACACGCCGGGGATCATCGCCAGGCACTGGACGAAGCCGATCTTCAGGCAGAGCGACAGGGGATAATCCATCACGTCGTGATAGCGCGGCTTGAGATTGAGCCTGTCGACATAGAGAAGGATGAAGCCACCTAATATCAGCATGATGCAGACCAGCATCGGCGTTTCGAACAGCACCGCCTTGATGAAGCCGTGCGCCATCGCGCCGATGACGGCCGCGGGCAGGAAGGCGATGAGGATGCCGAGAACGAAGCGCCTGGTGCGCGGATCATGCGGCAGGGCGAGGAGCATCTTCCAGAGCTTGCCGAAATAGACGCTGAGGATGGCGAGGATGGCACCCAGCTGGATCAGCACCTCGAATGTCTTGCCTGTCGAGTGAAACCCCAGGAAATGGCCGGCCAGGAGCAGATGTCCCGTCGAGGAAACGGGGATGAATTCGGTCAAGCCTTCGAGCAGGCCCAGGATCAGGGCGTCAAAGAGGGTCTTCATATCCATGCGGGGGAACCTTCGCTTGAAACGGTTGCGACAGGGGTGCGGCAGACTGGCAGCGGCGAAACCATGCCGCCAGGGATCGCTTGTTTCCCGCAGCCGTTGCCCCTATAGGTTTGGCCGACAGGGACTGGCCGGGAATCAGACAGCGGAAGAAATACGCCGCTGGCGGATGAAATGCCAGCCCGGCTTGAATACCGGTGCACGAGAACCGCGGCAAGATCGCGACCGTGCCCAGATATTGTTGTTCAACGCTCCAGCTCGAAAGACCCATCGCGCTCGACCATGCTGACGCTTTTTCATCATCCCATGTCCACCGGCTCGCGCTATGCGCGGCTGATCCTCAATGAATACGGCATCGAGGCAGAGCTGATCGAGGAAAAGCCATGGGCGCGGCGCAAGGAGTTCCTGGCGCTCAATCCGGCGGGCACGCTTCCGGTGCTGCTCGCGGAAAACGACGTGCCGATCGTCGGGCCGACGGTGATCGCCGAATATCTCGACGAGACGCGCGGCGCGCTGAAGCGCAACCGCCGGCTCCTGCCCGAAAGCCCGATCGAGCGTGCCGAGGTGCGCCGGCTGGTCGACTGGTTCCTCGGCAAACTCGACAATGAGGTGACGCGGCACATTGCGCGCGAGCGCGTCTACAAGCTGCAGATGGCTGCGGAACAGGGCGGCAGCTCGCCGGATTCGACCGCCATCCGCGCCGCGCGCGCCAATATCCGCCAGCACATGAAATATGTGGACTGGCTGGCGGCGACGCGCGACTGGCTGGGCGGCGCGCTGCCGAGCTATGCCGACATGGCCGCGGCGGGCGCCATCTCCATCCTCGATTATCTCGGCGAAATCGAGTGGGCGGATCACCCGGCGGCGCGCGACTGGTATAGCCGCGTGAAATCCCGCCCGTCCTTCCGCCCGCTGCTTTCGGACCGGGTGCGCGGGCTTTCCCCGGTCGCACATTATGGCGATCTCGATTTCTAAAGGGCTCCGGTTCTGATGGAATCGCCAGGCACCCCCCTCTGGCCTGCCGGCCATCTCCCCCTCAGAGGGGGAGATTGCGCTTTCATAAATGCCCTGCACCGATCGTCAGCATTGCAGGATGAAGGCTGCGAGCGGTGTAAACCAATCTCCCCCCTTGAGGGGGCGATGCCCGGAAGGGCAGAGGGGGGTAATCTCCCGCGAGCGTTTCCATATAATGAAAATGAAACGCGCCAATAACGAAAAGCTCAAACGCTTCCTTGCCGAAGAAGCCAAGGCCGTAGGCTTCGACCTCATGGCCGTCACCACGCCGGATGCGATCCCGCAGGCCGGCGAGCGGCTTCGTCAGTACCTGGCCGACCAGCATCACGCCACCATGGAATGGATGGAGGAGACCGCCGAGCGGCGCGCGAGCCCCAGCACGCTGTGGCCGGAGGTGCGCTCGATCATCATGCTGGCGATGAACTATGGCCCGCAGGAGGACCCGCTGGCGGTGCTCAAGCGCAAGGACCGCGCCGCCATCTCCGTCTATGCGCAGAACCGCGACTATCACGACATCATCAAGGGCAAGCTGAAGCAGATCGCCAGCCGCTTCGCCGCGCGGGCGGGAAGCGACGTCAAGGTTTTCGTCGATACCGCGCCCGTCATGGAAAAGCCGCTGGCGGCGGCCGCCGGCATAGGCTGGCAGGGCAAGCACACCAATCTGGTGAGCCGCGAGTTCGGCTCATGGCTCTTCCTCGGCTCGATCTTCACCACCGCCGAAATCCCGCCTGATGAACCGGAGAAGGACCATTGCGGCTCCTGCCGGGCCTGCCTCGACATCTGCCCGACGCAAGCTTTTCCCGCGCCCTACCGGCTGGATGCCCGGCGCTGCATCTCCTACCTCACCATCGAGCACAAGGGACCGATCGCGCCGGAATTCCGCAAGGCGATGGGCAATCGCATCTATGGCTGCGACGACTGCCTTTCCGTCTGCCCCTGGAACAAATTCGCCGAAGAGGCGCATGAGGCGAAGCTCAGGGCGCGCGAGGACCTGAAAGCCCCCAGGCTCGATACGCTCCTGGCGCTGGACGATGCGGCTTTCCGCGCCCTCTTCTCGGGCTCGCCGGTGAAACGGATCGGGCGCGACCGTTTCCTGCGCAATGCGCTGATCGCCGCCGGCAATTCGGGCGATGAGGGCCTGCTTGCACAGGTGGAACAGCTGCTTGGCGACCCCGCGCCGCTGGTGCGCGGCGCCGCCGTCTGGGCGCTTGGCCGGTTGGCGGCGCCGCAAATCTTCATAAAATTGCGCAAAAAGCTGGCAGCCTCTGAATTGGATGATACGGTTCTTGCCGAATGGCAGATGATCGAACAAGAAGAAACGGGGGAAGAGCGGTAGAATGCATTTTTTCATTTTCGGCGCGGGCTATTGCGGGCAGGCCGCCGCACGCGAAATCGGCGAAACCGCGGACCGGATCGCCGGAACCACCCGGACGCTCAGCCATTTCACCGCGCTCGGACGCGCGGGGATAGCTCCTTTTCTCTTCGACGGCATATCCGCTCCCGTCGAGATTACGGAGGAACTGGGCCGGACGACGCATCTCGTCGTCTTCATCTCGCCAGCCGCGGGAGGCGACCCGGTTCTCTCGCATTTCGGCGACATGCTGCGCGATGCAGCGCCTGCGCTCGAATGGATCGGCTATTTCTCGACCGTCGGGGTCTATGGCGACCACGATGGCGAATGGGTGGACGAGGAGACGCCCCCGAGCCCCGTCTCGGCGCGCTCCGTCGAGCGGCTGGCGGCGGAACGAAGCTGGCAGGACCTCGCCAGCGCCCATGGCGTGCCGCTGGCGATCCTGCGGCTTGCCGGCATTTACGGGCCGGGGCGCAACGCCTTCGTCAATCTCGAGAAAGGCACGGCGCGACGGCTCGTCAAGCCCGGACAGGTGTTCAACCGCATCCATGTGGACGATATTGCCGGCAGCCTCGCGCTTCTGGCGTCTCGCAGCGTGGACGGCATCTTCAACATCACGGATGACGAACCGGCCCCGCCACAGGATGTGGTGGCCTGCGCGGCCGAAATCATGGGGGTCGAGCCGCCGCCGGAGATCCCGTTCGAGACAGCCGATCTTCCCCCCATGGCACGCTCCTTCTATGGCGAGAACAAGCGGGTCTCCAACGCGAAGATCAAGAAGCTCGGCTATCAGTTCCGCTATCCGAGCTACCGGCACGGCCTCAATGCGCTGTGGCGGGAGGGCAACTGGAGGGGGTGAATGTCGCGGCCTTCGGGTGATCCACGGGGCTTCAAGCGTTGCCGCGGGCATCCACCGCCATCATAATGCCATCGATATTCGGGACAGAATCGGGCAGATTTTTCGAAGCCTGTGTATTTTCCGGCCATGCTCCAGGCCAAAATGGGGGGAAACCGCCGATGTCTGCAAAACGCCTCACCCGCATCGGGCTTGCCGCCCTTCTCTGCGCAGCAACCGCGCTGGAAATGATGAGCGCGAGCGATGCGCTGGCCGAGCAGCCCGCGAAGCAAGCTTTCGGCGGCCAGAAGCTGCCGGCCGTGGCGAAGCCGGAATCGGTGGGCTTCTACTCCAAAGGCTGCCTTGCCGGCGGCGTCGCCATTCCCGTGGACGGGCCGAACTGGCAGGTGATGCGCCTGTCGCGCAACCGGCGCTGGGGCCATCCCCGCATGATCGCGCTCCTCGAAAGGTTGTCACGCGAGGCCGCACAGGACGGCTGGACCGGCCTGCTCGTCGGCGACATCTCGCAGCCGCGCGGCGGCCCGATGCTGACGGGCCACGCCTCGCACCAGATCGGCCTCGACGCCGATATCTGGCTCACGCCGATGCCGAACCGCCGCCTCACCGCCGAAGAGCGTGAAAATACCAGTGCCGTCTCGATGCTCAGAAAGGATTCGCTCTATGTCGATCCCGACATCTGGACGCCGGCCCATGCGGCTCTCCTGAAGCGGGCGGCGAATTATCCGGAAGTGGAGCGTATCTTCGTCCACCCCGGCATCAAGAAGAAGCTTTGCGACACCGTCACCGGCGACCGTGGCTGGATGGCCAAGGTCCGCCCCTATTGGGGGCATCATTATCATTTCCATGTCCGCATATCCTGCCAGCCCGGCTCGCCCGGCTGCAAGCCGCAGGAGCCGATCAACAGGAATGATGATGGCTGCGGCAAGTCGCTCGCCTGGTGGTTCACCGACGAGCCGTGGAAGCCGGCCAAACCGGTGAAGCCGACCAAGCCGCCGAAACCCAAAAAGCCGATGATGCTCTCAGACCTGCCGCCTGCCTGCGCGCGCATATTGAACGAGCCGGCCCCCGCTTCGATCGCGGATGTGACGTTTGGTCTCGGCCGCAACGCCACGGCGGCGGCCACGGCCCCGAACGGCGTTCAGGAGGCCATCCCTGCCGCTCCGGCGGTGCCGGCGGCTGCTTTCGCCGCGCCGACACCCCCGGCAAGCATTCCGCTGCCGGTTCCGCGGCCTCGGAACTGACAGCGCCGATCCGCCCGGTAAGAGGTAAATGGCGATCGGCCCTTTTCAGGCGGGGCCGGTTTCGCTATAGGCTTCAATCGATTTAGCACTGTTGCCGATATGGATTTCTCGTGCCGAAGTCGTTACGCCTAGCCCTGATCGCGCATGACCAGAAGAAGGATGACATGGTCGCCTTCGCCCGCGCCCATGAGCGCTGGCTTTCGCGTTTCGAGATCGTTTCGACCGGCACCACCGGTGGTCTCGTGCAGGAGGCCTGCCCCTCGCTAGTCGTGCAGCGGGTCAAGAGCGGGCCGCTCGGCGGCGACCAGCAGATCGGCGCGATGATCGCCGAGGGCGAGGTTCAGGCGATGATCTTCTTCATCGATCCGCTGTCGCCGATGCCGCATGATGTGGACGTCAAGGCGCTGACGCGACTCGGCACCGTCTATGACATACCGATGGCACTCAACCGTGCTACGGCGGAATTGCTGGTGGAGAAGCTGGCCAATGGAAACTAGGAAAAATCCGGGAACGTCCGGCATCCGTCTTCCGGAGCAGAACGGGAAATGACAATGATCTCCAGCATCGATACCGAAAGCCTCCTGCATTTCCCGGTTCTCGTCGGCGATATCGGCGGCACCAATGCGCGCTTCGCCATCCTCGTCGATTCCTATGCCGAGCCGAAGCAGTTCCCGATCCTGCAGACAGCGGACTATGCGACGATCGACGATGCGATCCAGAGCGCCGTCCTCGACCATACCTCGATCCAGCCGCGCTCGGCGGTGCTGGCGATCGCCGGGCCCGTGGATGGCGACGAGATCGACCTGACCAACTGTCCCTGGGTGGTTAGACCTAAGCAGATGATGGAGACGCTGGGGCTGGAGGACATCACCGTCCTCAACGATTTCGAGGCGCAGGCGCTGGCCGTCGCCTCGCTCGAAAGCGAATATCTGGAAAAGATCGGCGAGGGCACCAGCGAGCCGAACGGCAGCCGCGTCGTGCTCGGCCCCGGCACGGGGCTCGGCGTGGCGGGGCTGATCCGCACCCGCCAGACCTGGGTGCCGGTGCCCGGCGAAGGCGGCCATGTCGATCTCGGTCCGCGGACGGAGCGCGATTTCGAGATCTTTCCGCATCTGGAACGCATCAAGGGGCGCATCTCGGCCGAGCAGCTCCTGTGCGGGCGGGGCCTGCAGAACATCTACCGCGCCGTCTGCAAGGCGAACGGCGTCGAGCCTGTCCTGATGACGCCGGCGGACATCACCGGCGCCGCGTTGGACGGCTCGTCCAGGGAGGCGAAGGAGACGCTGGAGCTCTTCGTCACCTATCTCGGGCGGCTTGCGGGCGATTTCGCCCTCACCTTCATGGCCCAAGGCGGGATCTATCTCGCCGGCGGCATCGTGCAGCGCATCATCCCGGCGCTGAAGGACGGCTCCTTCCGCGAGGCCTTCGAGGACAAGGCGCCGCATGAGGACATCATGAAGACCATTCCGGTCTATGTGATCACCCATCCGCTGGCCGCGCTCAGCGGCCTTTCGGCCTATGCCCGCACGCCGACGCGCTTCGGCGTGCCGACCGAGGGACGGCGCTGGCGCAAGGGCGCCTGAGCGGACCCAGTTTGCCCCTCACCCTTACCCCATCCCCGCAAGCGGGGAGAGGGGGGCATAGGCGTTGCCGCTTCTTCCTTCTCCCGGCCTGCGGAGAGAAGGTGCCGGCAGACGGATGAGGGGCATTCCATGGCATAGCGCCACTTGGGATAGGCAAACCAGCGCAATAAGGCTATAGGACGCTCGACAGTTTATCCGGGACTATCCTGACCGTGAGCATAGGCCAAGCCAAGAAGAAGAAAATCGACCCCTCGGAGGCGACCCGCATCATCCGGCGCGTGCTTGCCGAGAACTCGGGCGAATACAGGGGCGCCTATGTCCTGGCCATCGGCGCGGCGCTGACGATCGCCGGCACCACCGCCTTCGTCGCCTATATCATGAAGGAAGTGATCGACACGATCTTCTACGCGCAGCGTATCGACCTGATCGCGGTGATCTGCGGGGCGATCCTCGCCGCCTTCGTGCTGCGCGGGATCGCCACCTATGTGCAGGCGGTGGAACTCGCCAAGATCGGCAACAATCTGGTGGCGCGCTACCAGAAGCGCATCTTCGACCATCTGATGAAGCTCGGGCTCAATTTCTACAATGATACGCGCTCGGGCCATCTCGCCGCGCAGATCAACCAGAACGTCGCGGGCGTGCGCGATCTGCTCAGCATCACCATCACCTCGATCGCGCGCGACATGGTCTCGCTCGTCTCGCTCGTCGCCGTCATGTTCTATCAGGACCCGGCGCTGTCGGCGATCGTCTTCCTGATCGGGCCGCCGCTGGTGCTGGCAGTCGCCTATATCTCGCGCCGCATCCGCTCGGTGACGCGCGAGGTCGTCTCACTCAACTCGCACCTGCTCGGCGCCATGCAGGAGGCGACCCAGGGCATCGCCATCGTCAAGGCCTTCACCATGGAGGACCAGCTGCGCGCCAAGATCGGCGGGCTGATCGAACGCGCGGAAGCGCGGACCAACAAGATCGCCCGCGTCTCCGAGCGCACGACGCCGATCGCCGAAATCCTCGCCGGCTTCGCCGTCGCCGGCGTCATCGCCTATGGCGGCTATCGCGCCATCCTCAACCAGCAGCCGCCCGGCGCGATGTTCGCCTTCATCACCGCGCTGCTGCTCGCCTATGATCCGGCGCGCCGCCTCGCCCGCCTGCAGGTCGGGCTGGAGCGCTCGCTCGTCAATGCGCGCATGATCTACGAAATCCTCGATACCCAGCCGAAGCAGAGCGACAGGCCGGGCGCCGTGCCGCTCACTGTCGAGAAGGGCGAGATCCGTTTCGAGGACGTCCATTTCTCCTATTCCGATATGGCGCCGGTGCTGCATGGCGTCAGCCTCGTCGCGGCGGCTGGCAAGACGACGGCGATCATCGGCGCGTCCGGCGCGGGCAAATCGACGCTGATCGCGCTGGTGCAGCGCTTCTACGACATCGAGAAGGGCCGCATCCTGATCGACGGCCAGGACATCGCCGGGGTGACCGTCCAGTCGCTGCGCCAGTCGATCGCCTATGTCTCGCAGCAGCCCTATCTTTTCGAGGGCACCATCGCCGACAATATCCGCTACGGGCGGCCCGATGCCACGATGGAGGAAATCATCGCGGCGGCGGAGCTCGCCCATGCGCATGAGTTCATCCTGCAGCAGCCAGAGGGCTACGATACCCCGGTCGGCGAAAACGGCGTGACGCTTTCCGGCGGGCAGCGCCAGCGCCTCTCCATCGCGCGGGCCATCGTGCGCAACGCGCCGATCCTGCTCCTGGACGAGGCGACCTCGGCGCTCGACAATGAGTCGGAAAAGCGGGTGCAGCAGGCGCTCGACAGCATCATGCAGGGACGCACCACCATCGTCATCGCGCACCGGCTCTCGACCATCGTCAATGCCGACCATATCGTGGTGATGGAGGCGGGACGCGTCGTCGAGGAAGGCCGCCATGAGACGCTGATCGCCGATCCCAACAGCATC
Source organism: Mesorhizobium sp. RMAD-H1 (assembly GCF_014191375.1). Taxonomy (GTDB): domain Bacteria; phylum Pseudomonadota; class Alphaproteobacteria; order Rhizobiales; family Rhizobiaceae; genus Paramesorhizobium. The sequence continues at coordinate 315,217 of NZ_JACHWN010000004.1, read as the reverse complement.
TACACCCGTTTCCACAAGCTGCAGGGCGGCGCCGACTGGCAGGTGGTGGACGATCTCATTATGGACGAGATGGGGGAAACAGGCGAAAAAGCTCCCGAAATCCAGACGAAACGGCGCGGAAAAGCAGGAAACAAGGCATGAGCGAAGGGGAATCCTCCACATCCGACATGAGGCTGGTGGTGGTCGGCGCCGGCGGGCGCATGGGCCAGGCGCTGATCCGCACTATCCAGGAGACCGACGGCGCGCGGCTTTGCGGCGCGATCGAGCGGCCCGGCTCGCCGCTGATCGGCCGCGACGCGGGCGAAGTGGCGGGCGTCGGCCCTCTCGGCATCGCCATATCGGACGATCCCCTGCCCGTCTTCGCCGCCGCCGAAGGCGTGCTCGACTTCACCTCCCCCGCCGCGACCGTGGAATTCGCCATGCTTTCGGCGCAGGCGCGCATCGTCCATGTCATCGGCACGACGGGCTGCTCGGCGGCGGACGACGAAAATATCCGCGCCGCGGCGCGCCACGCGACCATCGTCAAATCAGGCAATATGAGCCTCGGCGTCAATCTTCTCTCCGTGCTGGTGGAGAAGGCGGCGAAGGCGCTCGGCCCCGAGGATTTCGACATCGAGATCCTGGAAATGCACCACAAACACAAGGTCGACGCGCCTTCGGGCACCGCGCTCCTCCTCGGCGAGGCGGCGGCCAGGGGGCGCGGCATCGATCTCGCAAAGCAAAGCGTGCGGGTGCGCGACGGCCATACGGGCCCGCGCGAGAACGGCACGATCGGCTTCGCCACCCTGCGGGGCGGCTCGGTGGTGGGCGACCATTCGGTCATCCTCGCCGGCACGGGCGAGCGCATCACCCTTTCCCATCATGCCGAGGACCGCACGATCTTCGCGCGCGGGGCGGTCAAGGCGGCGCTCTGGGCGCGCGGGCGCAAACCAGGGCTCTATTCGATGCTCGACGTGCTCGGCCTCAACGATTAATCCCTCCCTCATCCCGTCAATCATGGAGCAATGCGATGTCCGGCACCCTCGTCCTCGTCCGTCACGGCCAGAGCGAATGGAACCTCAAGAACCTTTTCACGGGATGGCGTGATCCGGGCCTGACCGAGCTCGGCCATGCCGAAGCCAAGGACGCCGGCAAGCGGCTGAAGGCGGCGGGCCTGAAATTCGACATCGCCTTCACCTCCATGCTTTCGCGCGCGCAGGTCACCTGCCAGCACATTCTGGACGAGGTCGGCCAGCCCGATCTGAAAACGATCCGTAACCAGGCGCTGAACGAGCGCGACTATGGCGAGCTCGCCGGCCTCAACAAGGACGATGCGCGCGAGAAATGGGGCAAGGAGCAGGTGCATGTCTGGCGCCGCTCCTATGACGTGCCACCGCCCGGCGGCGAGAGCCTGCGCGACACCGGCGCTCGCGTCTGGCCCTATTACCTGCACGACGTGCAGCCGCATGTGCTGCGTGGCGAGACGGTGCTGATCGCCGCCCACGGCAATTCGCTGCGCGCGCTGATCATGGCGCTGGAGGGACTTACGGGCGAGGAAATCATCGGGCGCGAGCTCGGCACCGGCATTCCGATCGTCTACAGGCTCAATGCCGATTCCACCATCGCCTCGAAGGAGGTTCTGCAGGGATAGGATCTATCGGGGCAGTTTCTTCCACCGGAATTGCAACCGCCCCCTTGTTCTGCCGCCTGATCCCGGCGGAAAACACCCCTTCCGGGAGGGCATTGAACAAAGCCAGCAAAAAAGCTGACAAATCCTCCCGAACCCGATTGACAGAGTGCGGTCCGCCCCTTACATGGGACCCCGCTGCCCAGATGGCGGAATTGGTAGACGCGCAGGTTTCAGGTACCTGTGCCGCGAGGCGTGGAGGTTCGAGTCCTCTTCTGGGCACCATTTCCCTTTTCATTCAGGTCTCGCGATCAGTTGAAAAAATCATCAAAAAGCCCGCTCTCGCGGGCTTTTTGCTTTCTATCTTCCCGCGCGGTTGAAACGCCTGCTTGCCTCCTTCTCCATCATGAAGGAACCTTTCACCGGAAGAGAGAGTTGTGCCGAACCGATTTTCACCGGCAGGGGGATCCATGTCATTCGATTTTTTATCAGCCGATTTTTTCACCTTCGTTCTCATCGGCTTCTGCGCGCAGATGGTCGACGGGGCGCTGGGCATGGCGTTTGGCGTGCTGTCGACCACCAGCCTTCTCGCCATCGGCATCCCGCCGGCGACGGCGAGCGCGATGGCGCATGTCACCGAGGTGTTCACCACCGCCGCCTCGGGCATCTCGCACGTCTATCATCGCAATGTGAACTGGCACTTCGTCGCGCGGCTGGCGCCGGCGGGGATCCTCGGCGGCGTCATCGGCGCCTATCTCCTGACGCAGATCGACGGCAAGGCCGTGGAACCCCTGGTCTCCGCCTATCTGATGGCCATCGGGCTCTATATCCTGTTCAAGGCGTTCCGGCCGCTCTGGCCGCGCGACATGCGCGACTGGATCATCCCCTATGTCGGCTTCGGCGGCGGCATACTCGATGCCGCGGGCGGCGGCGGCTGGGGGCCCATCGTGACGACCTCGCTCGTCGGGCGCGGCCACGACCTGAAGAAGGTGATCGGCTCCACCAATCTGACCGAATTCCTGGTGACGCTGTCGATCTCCATCACCTTCATCCTGACGCTCGGATGGTCTGAACTCAACGCGGCGATCGGGCTGATCATCGGAGGCGTCATAGCCGCGCCCTTCGGCGCCTATGTGGTCAGCCGCGTTCCGGTGCGCCCGCTGATGGTGGCCGTGGCGATCATCATCATCGCCACCTCCGCCATCCGGATCTTCTGAGGGATTTCGCGCGACAGCACAGCGAAACTTGCGTCACCGGGCCGGAAACGATTATTCTAGAGAGCGCTGCCATGGCGGCCCGGGGACAGCCAATGGCAGAAAAGCCGTTTTGCGGAGAACGGAAAAGGAAGCGTAGGTGCGAAGGACCCTCAAGGAAAAGAAGCTCTCCGCAAGCATTCTCACGGCTATCAGGAACCGCCCCGGCCACAGGCCGCCTGCCGCCAACCGGCATGGCGGGGACACGATCATCGCTTCCTACAATGTGCATAAATGCGTCGGGGTCGACAAGCAGTTCGACCCGGAGCGTACCGCGCGCGTCATTACCGAGATCGATGCGGATGTGATCGCCATCCAGGAGGCGGACAAGCGGTTCGGCCAGCGCTCGGGCCTGCTCGATCTCGACTGGCTGGAGCGGACAAGCGGGCTGGTGCCGGTGCCGATCAACGCCATGTCGCCCACCGGCCATGGCTGGCACGGCAATCTGATCCTCATGCGCAAGGGAACGGTGCGCAATGTGCGCCAGTTGCGGCTGCCGGGCGTCGAGCCGCGGGGCGCGCTGGTGGTCGACATCGATTTCGCCGTCGGGCAGCTGCGCATCATCGCGGCGCATCTCGGCCTCCTCAGGCGCTCGCGCGAGCAGCAGGCGGAAACGATCATGACAGCGTTCGAAGCCGAGGAGGCGCGGCCGACGCTCCTGATTGGCGATCTCAACGAATGGCGCGTCGGCAAGCGCTCGTCGCTTTCCTCGCTCAGGCCGATCTTCGACCCGTCTTCAGGCGCGGTGCCGAGCTTTCCCTCGCGCTTCCCGGTGCTGGCGCTCGACCGGGTGCTCGGCCATCCGCATGATCTCGTCACGGCGGTGGAGGTGCACGACACGCCGCTTGCCCGCATCGCCTCCGATCATCTGCCGATCAAGGCGCATATCGATCTGGAATCGGCGCTTGTATCAGGGACTGGCGAGCAGCTTACAGATAGGGTGAACCAAGCCATATGATGCGCTCGAGCAGGCGCGTCGGAAACGGGCGGGCGCGCAGCTCCTTGAGAAGGACCGGCTTCGCGCCTTCCATCGCGGCGCAGATGCGCGCATCCACCTCCGTGGCGAAATGCCTGTCGAACACCTCGATATCCACCTCGAAATTCAGCCGCAGCGAGCGCGGGTCGAGATTGGACGAGCCGATATAGGCCCAGGTGCCATCGACCACCATCAGCTTGGAATGGTTGAAATGGCCGGCCGCCCGCCAGATGCGGCAACCATCCTTCAGGATTTGGTCGAACTGCGCCGTCATGGCGTGGTCGACCAGCTTGAGATTGTTCACCCCCGGCACGAGGATATCGACGGCGACGCCGCGCCGCGCCGCTGTGGTGAGCGCGCTGATCAACTCGCGGTCGGGGAGGAAATAGGGCGACATGATGCGGATATAGTCTCTGGCAACGGAGAAGGCCCCCATCATCATGCGATGGTTGGTTTCGAGGCTCTTGTCCGGCCCGGAGGGCACTACGCGCGCCAGCACGCCGGTGCCGGGATCGCTCTCGGGCACGACAACGGCCCATGGCGGGCCGTCCAGCAATTCGCCGGTGGCGAAGCGCCAGTCCTCGAGCGCGGTATGGAAGAGATCGGCGACGATGGGGCCGGTGACGCGGAAATGGGTATCGCCCGCGGCGACGGCGCCGGCGATCTCGGCGGCAAAGCCGGCGCGGATGTTCATGCCGCCGGTGAAGGCCACGCCGCCATCGACGATGAGGATCTTGCGATGGGTGCGCAAGTTTGCATAGGGCAACCGCAGCCCCATGATGATGTTGCCGTTGAAGACATCGACCGGCACACCGCCCTTCTGCAGATATCCGACGATGCTGGGGATGGAATAGCGCGCGCCGACGGCATCGATCAGCACGCGCACCTCGACGCCGCGCTTGACCGCATCCACCAGCGCGTCGGCGAAGCGGATGCCGATCACGTCCTTGTCGAAAATATAGGTTTCCAGCAGGATGCTGCGCTGCGCGCCCTTGATGGCGGCGAGCATGGCGGCATAGGCCGCGTCGCCGGTCTCCAGCATGTCGATCGTGTTGCCGGAGGTGAGCCTGCAGCGGCTGACGCGATCGCCCAGGGTCTTCATGGCGGCGAAGGTGTCGCCGAAATCCCGCTCCACCGTTTCGCCGCCCACGTCATATCCGGCCAGATGATGACGCTCGACCGCCGTCATGCCGGCGCGCTGCAGCGTGAGCGTCGACCGGCGGATGAGGTTGATGCCCGCCACCGCATAGATCAGCGTGCCGAGGATCGGCGACAGGACGATGACGCCGACCCAGCCGATCGCCGAACGCACCTCCTCCTTGGTCATCGTTGCATGGATGGCGGCGGCCGTGCCCATGACGAGCGATAGGACGGCGAGGATCTGCGCCCAGTGGGTGGAAATGGCTTCAAGCATGACAGCCTGACTTTATCCGCGAAATCAATAACTTTGGAAAGAGCATGGAAAGGCGGCCCATGAAATACATTCCGCGTGCTTAGGAAGCTATTAATCGCACCAATCCGGAGCCGATCCGCTCCACTAGCGCCGACAGAAAACGAATGTATACTGCAAGTACTATTGAACAATTTTCAGGAGAAATACGATGGCCGCAGCACCAGATCAGGTTTCGCAGGTAAATATTCCCGCAGAACTCAGAAGCAAATGGGGCTGGTTCGTGGGTATCGGCATTCTGCTGCTCATCCTCGGCGGCATCGCGCTCGGCAATCTCCTCATCGCCACGGTGGCTTCGGTCTATTTCATCGGCATGCTGATGCTGATCGGCGGCATCATCGAACTGGTCCACGCCTTCGGCGTCAAGGACTGGAAGAGCTTCCTGTTCTGGGCGCTGAGCGGGCTGCTCTATGCTGCCGCCGGCATCGTCGCCTTCATCAATCCCATTCTCGCCTCGGCGGTGCTGACCTTCCTGCTTGCCGCGGCGCTGATCGCCACCGGCCTCATCCGCCTCTGGGCCGGTTTCCAGAGCAAGCCCGCCAAGGGCTGGGGCTGGATCGTGGCGGCTGGCGTGCTGACGGCGCTGGCGGGCATCGTCATCGCGCTCGGCTGGCCCGTCAACAGCCTGTGGATCCTCGGCGCGTTCCTGGCGATCGACCTGATCTTCCAGGGCTGGTCGTTCATTGCCTTCGGCATCGGTCTCAAGACTTTCGGCAGCGCCACCCCCACCCCATCGGTCAAAGCAAGCTAGAGAGGCGGCTGCGGCACGCAATTGATGGTCGACGGGGGGCTCAAGGGCTGGTAGAAGCCCGCAATCCCGATATTCTGAAACGAGCCTTCCCATGTCCGCAGCCGATCATCCCGTTTCCAGACGCCGCACCTTCGCGATCATCGCGCACCCTGACGCCGGCAAGACGACGCTGACGGAAAAGCTCCTGCTTTTCGGCGGCGCGATCCAGCTCGCCGGCGAGGTGAAGGCCAAGAAGGACCGCATCCAGACCCGCTCGGACTGGATGAAGATCGAGCGCGAGCGCGGCATCTCGGTCGTCACCTCGGTGATGACGTTCGAATACAAGGATTGCGTCTTCAACCTGCTCGACACGCCGGGCCACGAGGACTTCGCCGACGACACCTACCGCACGCTGACGGCGGTGGACTCGGCGGTGATGGTCATCGATGCGGCCAAGGGCATCGAGCCGCGCACGCTGAAGCTCTTCGAAGTCTGCCGGATGCGCGACATCCCGATCATCACCTTCGTCAACAAGATGGACCGCGAGGCGCGCGACCCGCTCGAAATTCTCGACGAGATCGAGGAGAAGCTGGCGCTCGACACCGCGCCCATCACCTGGCCGATCGGCTCGGGAAAGAGCTTCACCGGAACCTACGACCTTCACAACGGCACGCTGCGCCAGAAGGACGCCGAGGAGCAGCCGACCAAGGTGAGCGGTCCGGAGGAAGCGGCCAAGCTGCTGCCCGAAAACGAGCGCCAGGCATGGATCGACGGGGTGGAGCTGGCGCAGGGCGTCTGCCGCACCTTCGACCTGCAGGCCTTCCGCGAGGGGCACATGACGCCGGTCTATTTCGGCTCGGCGCTCAAGAATTACGGTGTGCGCGACCTGATCGAGGCCTTCTGTGATTACGGCCCCTCCCCGCGCGCGCAGGACGCCGACACGCGCGAGGTGGAGGCGACCGAGGAGCGGATGACCGGCTTCGTCTTCAAGATCCAGGCCAATATGGACCCCAATCACCGCGACCGCATCGCCTTCCTGCGCGTCTGCTCGGGCAAACTTTCGCGGGGGATGAAAGCCAAGCTGGTGCGCACCGGCAAACCCTTGAGCCTTTCCGCGCCGCAATTCTTCTTCGCCCGCACGCGGCAGATCGCCGATGAGGCCTTTGCGGGGGACGTGGTGGGCATTCCGAACCACGGCACGCTGCGCATCGGCGATACGCTGACCGAGGGCGAGGACATCCTGTTCCGCGGCGTGCCGAATTTCGCGCCTGAGATCCTACGCCGGGTGCGGCTCGATGACGCGATGAAGGCGAAGAAGCTGAAGGAAGCCCTGCAGCAGATGGCGGAGGAAGGCGTGGTGCAGCTTTTCCTGCCCGATGACGGCTCGCCCGCCATCGTCGGCGTCGTCGGCGCGCTGCAGATCGATGTGCTGACCGAGCGGCTGAAGGTGGAATATTCGCTCCCCGTCGGCTTCGAGATGTCGCGCTTCTCCGTCTGCCGCTGGATCTCGGCGGATGACCCGGCGGAGCTTGCCCGCTTCATCGCCGCGCACCGCGCCGATATCGCGCACGATCTAGACGGCGATCCGGTGTTCCTCGCCCAGAACGGCTTCTCGCTGAACTACGAAGCAGAGCGCTGGAAGGCCATCCGCTTTGCCACTGTCAAGGATTACCAGGTGCGCGACAAGGCCGCCTGACGGGGAAAACATGACCGATTCCGCATTGGTCACGCTCGATCTGCCCCAGGCGGTCCTCGATCGCCTGGAAGGCTATCGCAGCAGGAAAGACGATCTCGGCTGCTCTTCGGCGCATGTGCTCCTGCTGGAGCATGAGGCGAAGCCGGGGCTGGTGCTGAAGATCGAGCCGGCAGGCCCGGTGAGCGAGCGGCCTGGCGAGGCGGCGCGGCTCGAATGGCTGAGAGGCCAGGGCCTACCCTGCCCCGAAGTGATCGATTTCGAAATCCGGCCCGAGCGCAGCCTGCTCCTGATGACGCGGCTTGCCGGCGCCGACCTCGCCTCATCCGTCGGCAGGCTCGCTCCGGAGCGTATCGTGGAGATCCTCGCGGATTCGCTGAAATCCATGCATGCCATCGATCCCGCTGCCTGCCCCTTCGACCATCGGATAGACATCCGGATCGAGGATGCCCGCGCCCGCGTGGAAGCCGGAGAAGTGGACGAAGAGGATTTCGATGATGAGCGGGCGGGCCGCACGGCGGAAAGTGTGTTCGAGGAGCTTCTTCGCCTGAAGCCCGCGAGCGAGGAACTCGTCGTCACCCATGGCGATGCCTGCCTGCCGAACTTCATGGCGGGCACGGGCGCGTTCACCGGCTTCATCGATTGCGGGCGACTGGGCCTTGCCGACCGGCACCAGGACCTGGCGCTTGCCACATGGAGCATCCGCTACAATCTCGGGGAGGATTGGGTGGAGCCTTTCCTCGAAGCCTATGGCGGACCGGCTGTGGACGAGAAGAAGATCGCCTATTACCGGCTGCTGGACGAGTTTTTTTAGAGCGGTTCTTTTTGGCGGAATCGCGAGGCAGGCACCCCCCTCTGCCCTGCCGGGCATCTCCCCCTCAAGGGGGGAGATTGGCTGACAGAACCCCCGCCTCTCATCTTTCGACGTTTGCGATTGGTGCCAAACGTGAATGAAGGCCAATCTCCCCCCTTGAGGGGGAGATGCCCGGCAGGGCAGAGGGGGGTACTGTCCCGCCAGCGTTCAATTCATTGTCCCGCCAGCGCTTAATTCAAATCCCCAAATGCCGCAGCTTGTCCGGGTTGCGCACGATATAGATGGCGGTGATGACGCCATCAGCAATATCGAGCGCCACGGTCTGCGGCAGGCCGTCCTCCTCGAGCGTGAGAATACCGGGCAGACCGTCGATCCGATCGAAGCGGTGGGCCGGCGGCATGCGACCAGTCGGCTTCTCGGCGATGGCGACGAAGAAGCGCACGATCTTTTCGCGCCCGAAGATCGGATTGAGCGTCGCGATGCGGATGCCGCCGCCATCGGAATACATCACCGCATCCTCCGCCAGCAGCCCTTGCAAAGCGGTCATATCGCCATTGCGCGAGGCCTGGAAGAAGGCTTCCGCTATGCTGCGCCCGCGATCCTCAGGAAGCGGATAGCGTGGGCGGCTCTCGCGCACATGGTCGCGCGCGCGGCTGGCAAGCTTGCGGCAGGCGGCGGGGTCGCGGTCGAGAATGCGCGCGACCTCGTCGAAATTCACATCGAACACGTCATGCAGGAGGAAGGCGGCGCGTTCCAATGGCGAAAGGCGCTCCAGCGCCATCATCAGCGTCAGGGTGAGATCATCTTTTTCATCTTCCACCGGATCGATGACCGGTTCCGGCAGCCAGGTGCCGGGATAGGTCTCACGGCGCGCCCGCGCGGATTTCAGATGATCGAGGCAGAGCCTTGTCACGACGCGCGCAAGAAAGGCTTTCGGATCATGCACGGGAGTCCGCTCCGCGCTCGTCCAGCGCAGCCAGGCATCCTGCACGATATCCTCCGCCTCCGCGACCGATCCCAGCATACGATAGGCGATGCGGATCAGGCGCGGGCGCAGAGCCTCGAAGACTGCCCCGGCGTCTTCCGGGGCAGTCCTCATGGGTTCGTCAGGCTGCGACATGAGCCTTCGTCACCGGATGGATCGAACGGAAGCCGACCGAAATGCGGTTCCATGCATTGATGGTGGTGATGGCGAAGGTGAGCTTGACGATTTCCTCGTCGCTGAACTGAGCCTTCAGCGCTTCATAGACATTATCGGGCGCGCGGGTCTCCGCCACCAGCGTCAGCGCCTCGGTCCAGGCCAGAGCGGCACGCTCGCGGTCCGTATAGAGGGGCGATTCGCGCCAGCTATCGAGCAGGTATATGCGCTCCTCCGTCTCGCCATGGGCGCGGGCCTCGCGGGTGTGCATGTGGATGCAATAGGCGCAGCCATTGATCTGCGAAGCGCGAATCTTGACGAGGTGGCGGATCGTCTCGTCCAGCCCGCTGGCCTTCACCTTCTCTTCCAGATCGAGCATCGCCTGCATCAGCTGCGGCACGACATTATAATATTTCATTCTCGCTTGCATCGTACGGCTCCTTGTCTTGGGGTTATGCGATGCCTAGACGAGACAGGAGGGGCCAATGTGACATAGTGGATGAATTTTTAGATGTCGCTGGCAATTACCCCCCTCTGCCCTGCCGGGCATCTCCCCCTCAAGGGGGGAGATTGGCTGACACGACGCTCCGCTTCCATTCCGCGATGTCTGCGATTGGTGCCACACGTTCATGAACGCGTAATCTCCCCCCTTGAGGGGGAGATGCCCGGCAGGGCAGAGGGGGGTGACCTTGCTTCGAGCACCCCTGCGATTTTCCCCGCCAGCCGCTTCGCCACGTCCTCCTTGCTCATGTCAGGCCATTCCTCGATGCCGTCGAGCGAGACGATGCGGACGTGGTTGCGGTCGCCGCCCATGACGCCGGTTGCCGGCGAGACATCATTGGCGACGATCCAATCCGCACCCTTCTTTTCCAGTTTCTTCCGCGCGTTGGCGAGCAGGTCCTGCGTTTCGGCGGCAAAGCCGACGACGAGGCCCGGGCGCTGCGCATGATGGCCGACGCCGGCAAGAATATCGGGGTTTTCCACCATCCGCAGCACCGGCGGCTCGCCGCCCGGCTGCTTTTTGATCTTCTGCGACGCCTCGCCCTCGCTACGCCAGTCGGCGACGGCGGCGACCATCACCGCTGCATCGGCCGGCAGGAGCTTCTCGACCGCCGCCTTCATCTCGCGCGCGGTTTCCACATGGATGACCGAGACGCCTTCCGGATCAGGTATCGATACCGGGCCGGAAACAAGATGCACGGTCGCGCCGAGCCGCGCAAGGGCGGCGGCGATGGCATGGCCCTGCTTGCCCGAGGAGCGGTTGGCGATATAGCGCACGGGATCGATCGGCTCCACCGTCGGCCCGGAGGTGATGATGATCTTTTTGCCGGCTAATTTTAGATCTGCGGGTCTGAAGAAGGTTTCGATGGCGGCGACGATTTCCAGCGGCTCGGCCATGCGGCCAAGGCCAGCCTCGCCGCCTTCCGCCATCTCGCCTTTGTTGGGCCCGACGAAGCGGATGCCGTCATTTGCCAGCGTAGCGCGGTTGCGCCGGGTTGCCGGGTGATCCCACATCAGCGGGTTCATGGCGGGGGCGACAAGCACCGGCGCGGTGGCGGCGAGAAGCACGGCGGAGGCCAGATCATCGGCAAGGCCGTTCGCCATCTTGGCCATCAGGTCGGCGGTGGCGGGGGCGACGACGATCAGATCCGCCTCGCGGGACAGGCGGATATGCCCGACATCCTGCTCATCCTCGCGCGAGAAGAGGTCGGTGAAGACGTGATCGGCGGCGAGCGCCCCGATCGAAAGCGGCGTGACGAATTCCTGCGCCGCCCGCGTCATGACCGGGCGGACGCGCGCGCCGCGCTCGCGCAGGCGACGGATCAAATCGAGGGATTTATAGGCCGCAATGCCGCCGCCGATGATCAGCAATATCCTTTTACCCCCCAGGGACGGGGATATGGCACCCGCTTTTACCGTGGGTACGGGGATATCAGGGGCGTCAATATCCCCCAGCAAAAGCCGTACCTCCTCTTCCATGGAGCGGCCATTGCGGGCGGCACGCAGGCGCAGCCGCTCCTTGACCGCGTCATCGAGATTGCGGATGGTGATGCTGGCCATTTGATTGCATTCTCCTACAAAGCGCCGCTAAAGCGCAATCATTGCAATCAGATTAGGCCGGATTTCCTATAAATGGAAGCCGAAACCTATTCCCAGGACTGCAAGTGCAATCAATACAAGGGCAAATCTGCCCCAGCGCGAGCCGCGCGCAGCGGCCCTGCCTATCGCCTCCGAGGTTTCAAGCTCGAAGCGCAGGCCGTTTTCAGCCATCCTGTCGAGCTCGAAGGATATCCGCTCGAAGCGCTTGACGAGATCGGGGGTCTGGCGCAGGAGGTGCAGGAGTGCGAAGCCGCTCTCACGCGCATCGGCCATGATGCCGACCGGCCCGAGACTCTCCCTGATATAGTCGCTCACCACCGGCTCGGCGGCCTTCCACATGTTGAAATGCGGATCGAGCGTGCGCGACACGCCCTCGACCACCACCATGGTCTTCTGCAAGAGCAGCAGCTCCGGCCGCGTCTGCATGTCGAAAAGCTCGGTGACCTCGAACAGCAGGGTCAGGAGCTTGGCCATGGAAATGGTTTCCGCGGACTGGCCATGGATCGGCTCGCCGATGGCGCGGATCGCCTGGGCGAAGCTTGCGGCATCGTGACGATGCGGTACATAGCCGGCTTCAAAATGCACCTCGGCGACGCGCTGGTAATCGCGCTTGATGAAGCCATAGAGGATTTCGGCGAGGAAGCGGCGCTCCTTCTTGCTGAGGCGGCCGGTAATGCCGAAATCGACAGCGACGATGGTGCCCTGGGGGTCGACGAACAGATTGCCGGGGTGCATGTCGGCATGGAAGAAGCCATCGCGCAGCGTGTGGCGCAGGAAGGACTGGATCAGGGTTTCCGCAAGCTTCACCAGATCGTAGCCGGCGGCGCGCAGGCCCTCGATATCGGACATCTTGACGCCGTCGATCCATTCGAGCGTCAGCACGTCGCGGCCGGTCCGCTCCCAGTCCACGGTGGGCACGCGGAAGCCGACATCGTCCTTCACGTTCTCGGCGATCTCCGAGAGGGCGGCGGCTTCGAGCCGCAGATCCATCTCGATGCGCGTCGTCTGGGCGAGCGTCTGCGCCACCTCGACCGGGCGCAGGCGCCGTGTCGCCGGCACATAGCGCTCCTGCAGGCGCGCCAGCATGAAGAAGCTTTCGAGGTCGCGGGCGAAGCGCTGGCGCACGCCGGGCCGGATCACCTTGACCGCGACCTTGTGCGGCACGCCATCGCGCATGACCTCCGCCGGGTGGACCTGGGCGATGGAAGCCGCGGCGATCGGCGGGCCGAAGGAGACGAAGAGATCATCGATCGAGCGGCCGAGCGAGCCTTCCACCGCCTTGATCGCGGCCTCCTGCGAGAAATGGTCGAGCCGGTCCTGCAGCAGGGCGAGATCCAGCGCCACGTCGCGCCCGACGATATCGGGGCGCGTCGCCAGGAACTGGCCGAGCTTGACATAGGAGGGGCCGAGCCGGTTCATCGCGCGCGACATGCGCTCGGAACGCTTGGTCGAACGCACGCGACGGCGCGCCAGCAGCCCGGCGATGCGATGGCCGAAGGCAGGCAGGCCCGTCAGCCCTTCGGCCGGCAGCGCGGTGATGACGCCCTCGCGCGTCATGATCCACCCGGCATGGATCAGCCGGAAGGCGGCGGCGAGACTGCTCATGCGATGGTACTCGTGCTTATTGGAATGAACGGTCTTCCTTCGCGCCCGAACACCCCCCTCTGTCCTGCCGGCCATCTCCCCCTCAAGGGGGGAGATTGGCTGATAGTCCCCTCGGCTCCCATATTGCAGCGTTTGCGATTGAAGGCAGCGGAGACAGGAGCGTAATCTCCCCCCTTGAGGGGGAGATGGCCGGCAGGCCAGAGGGGGGTGATTTGCGGGGGCAAAGCGAGCTTCATTTCCATCTAAACTAAAGCTTCCAGCCGGAATGAAGCGCGGCGATGCCGCCGGAATAATTGCGCCAGGTCACGCGCTCGAAGCCGGCGGCGCGGATCATCGCGGCGAAATCGGCCTGGCGGGGGAACTTGCGGATGGACTCGACCAGATAGCGGTAGGAATCGGCGTCACCTGCGACAAGGTCGCCGATGCGGGGAATGGCGTTGAACGACCAGCCGTCATAAATGCGGTCGAGCAGCGGCATGTCGACCTCGGAAAATTCGAGGCAAAGGAAGCGGCCGCCCGGCTTCAGCACGCGATAGGCTTCCGCCAGCGCGCGGTCGATATGCGGCACGTTGCGGATGCCGAAGGCGATCGTATAGGCATCGAAGCGGTTGTCCGCGAAGGGCAGTTCCTCGGCATTGGCCTCGACGAACTCGATATTGTCGGCGAGGCCCTTCTTCACCGCCCGGTCATGGCCGACGGCAAGCATCGAGCCATTGATGTCGAGCACGGTGGCACGGGCCTTGCGGCCGGAGGCCTCCAGAATGCGGAAGGCGATATCGCCCGTGCCGCCCGCGACATCGAGCACCTGCCAGCCCTCGCGCTTGGGCGGCGAAAGCCAGTTGACCATCGCATCCTTCCAGACCCGGTGCATGCCAGCCGACATCAGATCGTTCATGAGATCATAGCGGGAGGCGACGCGGTGGAACACGTCGTTGACCAGCCCCTGCTTCTCGCCCTCGTCGACATTGCGGAAGCCAAAGGATTTCTCCATCCCGCCCCTGGCGCCGACGCGGTCCGAACTGCCGTATCCCTGGCTCATATCGTCACCTGCCCGTTTCTGATGAATCCGGCCGAACCGCCATCATGCACAAAGTCTTTGGTTCAACGCATGGTCTTTTCCGGCAAGCCTGTCAACTTCCCGGCCATGCCCGATGACATCCGATATAAAGCTTGCACCGCGCGATACAAGCAGGCACGATCATGTTTCGCAAATGGAAAGAGCCATGGTGGTAAAAGCGGAACTGCACTGCCATATCGAGGGCACCGCCAGCCCGGCGCTGGCGCTGGAAAAGGCGGCGCTCCACGGCGTCGATATCTCGCCCTTCGTGCGGGAGGGCGCCTATGTCTGGCAGGATTTCACCAGCTTTCTCGCGGCCTATGACGCGATATCGCTGCTCTTCCGCACCGGGGAAGACTATGCCGATCTCGCAGAGCGCTATCTCACCGGGCTTGCCCGCGACGGCGCGATCTATTCGGAATTCTTCATCTCGACCGATCATGCGGCAAGCGCGGGGCTTGATCCCCGTGCCTATGTGGAAGGACTGGCGGAGGGCATCGAACGCGCCAGGAACGCGACCGGCATCGAATGCCGGATGATCGCGATCGGCCTTCGCCATATGGGGCCGGAAGCGGTGGAACGCGCGGCGCGCTTCGTGGCGGAAAACCCGCATCCACTCCTCACCGGCTTCGGCATGGCAGGCGACGAGCGGATGTACCGTGCGGCGGATTTCATGCGCGCTTTCGATATCGCACGCGATGCGGGGCTGGGCCTCACCATTCATGCCGGCGAGTTTGCCGGCGCTGCGAGCGTGCGCGACACCATCGACGCGCTCAGGCCGGCGCGCATCGGCCATGGCGTGCGGGCGATCGAAGATCCCGACCTGGTGGAATGGCTGGCGGAAGACGGGATCGTGCTCGAGTGCTGCCCCGGCTCCAATATCGCGCTCGGCGTTTACGAGAGCTTTCGGGATCATCCATTCATGACGCTCAGAAATGCCGGCGCAAGGGTGACGCTCAATTCCGACGATCCGCCCTTCTTCCACACGGATCTCGCCCATGAATACCGGATCGCCCACGACATTTTCGGGCTCGACGACGGGGCGTTGCACGGCATCACCCGCACCGCCATCGAGGCGGCCTTCATCGACGAGGAGACACGCGCAAGGCTTCTTGCAAAGCTCTCCAGCGGGGAAAAGCGGGCATAAAACTGTGCGTGTGATGCACGCAGGCGTTTCCACGCCCGCCGCCTGCCGCTAAGGTCGCGGAAAATTCCGTCAGTATGAGAGAGTAGCAGACACCATGGGCGTTACAGTCGTCGACCATCCGCTTGTCCAGCACAAGCTCACCATCATGCGCAAGAAGGAGACTTCGACAGCCAGCTTCCGGCGGCTGCTGAAGGAAATCTCGCTCCTGCTCTGCTATGAGGTGACGCGCGACCTGGAACTGACGACAATGCGGATCGAGACGCCGCTGACGGCGATGGACGCGCCGACCCTGGAAGGCAAGAAGCTGGTGTTCGCCTCCATCCTGCGCGCCGGCAACGGCCTGCTGGAGGGCATGCTGGACCTGGTGCCGGCGGCGCGCGTCGCCCATATCGGGCTCTACCGAGACCACGATACGCTGCAGCCGATCGAATATTATTTCAAGGCGCCGGAGGATATCGTCAACCGGCTCGTCATCGTGGTCGACCCGATGCTCGCCACCGCCAATTCGGCCATCGCGGCGATCGACAAGCTGAAGGAGCGCGGGGCGAGCAACATCCGCTTCCTCTGCCTGCTCGCGGCGCCGGAGGGCATCGAACACTTCACCAAGGCGCATCCCGACGTCCCCGTCTTCACCGCCGCCATCGACAGCTATCTCAACGACAAGGGCTATATCGTGCCCGGCCTGGGTGATGCCGGCGACCGCATGTACGGTACGAAGTAGACGATCAGAGAACCATCATTCCGTAATCCGGCGCTTGACCGGGCGGATGGCGCGGGGGCGCAGGGGCACGAAGCCATAGGCGGCCTGAACCGCCCTGACCGCCGCTTCCGCCGCCGCCTCATCACGGGCATGGACCAGGGCCAGCGGATCGCCGCGGTCCATCTCGGCGCCGATCGGCTGCAGGGCCGTGAGGCCGACGGCGTGGTCGATCGTGTCCTCGGGGCGAGTACGCCCCCCGCCCAGCGCCACGACGGCGAGGCCCAGCGCCCGGGTTTCGATGGAGCCGACGAAACCCTTTTGCGGGCACGGCACCTCGCGGACGACCGGCGCGGCGGGGAGATAATGCGCGGCGCGCGAGACGAAATCATTCGGCCCGCCCAGAAGCGCCACCATGCGCCCGAAAGTTTCCGCGGCCCGCCCGCTGTCAAGCGCCGCACGCGCCTGCTCCATCGCCTCGCGCGGCGTTCCCGCGAGCCGGGCCGTGACCAGCATTTCGGCGGCGAGCGCCAGCGTCACCTCCTCGAGCCGCGCGTCGCGGCGGTCGCCGGTCAGGAAGTCGACGGCATTCTTCACTTCCACCGCATTGCCGGCGGCGAGAGCCAGCGGCTGGTCCATATCGGTCAAAAGCGCCGTGGTGGGGAGACCCGCGCCATTGGCGACCGCGACGAGGCTCTCGGCAAGAGCCGCCGCATCGCGCGTCTTCGCCATGAACGCGCCGCTGCCGGCCTTGACGTCGAGCACCAGTCCCTGGAGGCCGGCGGCGAGCTTCTTCGATAGAATCGAGGCGGTGATGAGCGGGATCGATTCCACCGTCGCCGTCACGTCGCGGATGGCATAGAAGCGCTTGTCGGCCGGCGCGAGATCGGCGGTCTGGCCGATGATGGCGCAGCCTGCCTCGCGCACCGTCTCCACGAAGCGCGCCTTATCGGGCTGGCTGACATAGCCGGGGATCGCATCCATCTTGTCGAGCGTGCCTCCGGTATGTCCCAGGCCGCGCCCGGAAATCATCGGCACATAGGCACCGCAGGCGGCGACGAGGGGCGCCAGCATCAGCGAGACATTATCGCCGACGCCGCCGGTCGAATGCTTGTCGACCACGGGGCCGTTGAGCGACGACCAGTCGAGCACATCGCCGGAATCGCGCATGGCGAGCGTCAGCCCCACCGCCTCGTCGCGGCTCATGCCATTGAAGAAGACGGCCATGGCGAAGGCGGCAATCTGTCCCTCGCTGACCGCGCCCGTGGCGATGCCCCTTGCGAAAAAGGCGATTTCCTCGGCGCCGAGCACCTTCCCGTCGCGCTTGGCGCGGATGATCTCCTGCGGCAGCATGTCAGTAGCCGGCCGAATCCGCGGCGGCGCTGCCATTGCCGTTCAGGGCAGCGAGCACATCGTCCAGAAGCTTGGAAGCGCCGAAGCGGAAGGTTTCCGGCGCGGTCCATCCCTCACCCATGACCTCGTCGGCGAGATCGAGATAGTGGCCGGCATCCTCCAGCGTGCGGATGCCGCCGGAAGGCTTTATCCCGGCGTCGCGGCGGAACTCGCGGATCGCCTCCAGCATGATGCGCACGGCCTCGGGCGTGGCGTTGACCTCCACCTTGCCGGTCGAGGTCTTGATGAAATCCGCGCCCTCTTCGAGCGCCACTTCCGAAGCCGCCTCGATCAGGGCTTCATCGGCCAGCTCGCCGGTTTCGAGGATGACCTTGAGCCGCGCCTTGTTGCCGCAGAGCTTCTTCACCGATTTGATCATCTGCCGCGAGATGACCGCGCCATTGGCTGCGAAATCACGATAGGGCAGCACCAGGTCGATCTCGTCGGCGCCGTCGGCGATCGCCTTCTCCGTTTCGGCCAGCACCGCATCCATATCGGTGCCGCCATGGGGGAAGTTGACGACCGTGGCGATGCGTACGCCGGTGCCGTGCAGCAGCGCCTTCGCCGTCTCGACGAAACGGGGCCAGATGCAGATCGCCGCCGTGGGCCCGTGCGGCGTGATCGCCCGGGCGCTCAAGGCGGCGACGGCCTGCGGCGACGAATTCTCGTCGAGATCGGTCAGGTCGATCAAGGGCAGCACCCGAAGGGCCAAGGCTCTGCGGTCATCTACATTCATGCGCTCTCTCCGATCAGATGGTGCAATATGGCCTGCAGGCGCCTGCCCCCCACAGGCGCCATATCCTTGGTTTCCTGATGCGACAGCTCTGCCCCGGTCATGCCTGCGCCGAAATTGGTGATCACCGAGCAGGCGGCGACGCGCAGGCCCAGAAAGCGGGCGAGGATCACCTCCGGCACGGTGGACATGCCGACCGCATCCGCGCCCAGCATCCGCGCCATGCGGATCTCGGCCGGCGTCTCGAAGGACGGGCCGGAGAACCACATATAGACGCCGCGCGGCAAGGCCTCGCCGGCCTTGGCGGCGGCTGCCTCGAACGCATCCTTGAGGCCGGGATCATAGGCGGCGGTCATGCCGACGAAGCGCGCATCCGAAGGCTCGCCGATCAGCGGGTTGAGGCCGGAATAGTTGATATGATCGTCGATCAGCATGACGCTGCCCGGGGCGAGGTCCTCGCGCACGGAGCCGGCGGCATTCGTCAGGATCAGCGTCTCGACGCCGAGGACTTTCAGCGTTTCCAGCGCCGGGCGCATGGCGGCGGGATTGCCATGCTCATAATAATGGGCCCTGCCTGAAAGGATGAACACCGGCTTGCCCGACAGCCGGCCGGCGATCAGCTCACCCGCGTGGCCGGTGACGCCGCTCGCCGGAAAGCCCGGCAGCTCCGCATAGGAAAAGCGCACCGCATCCTCCACCGCGTCGACAAGGCCGCCGAGACCCGATCCCAGCACGATGGCCAGTTTCGGCACCGATCCCTTGAGCCTTGCTTCTATGCGGTTGGCGGCTTCGTTCATCCGGCCTATCCTCCGATCACATCCGTCTTGAAACCGTGGGGAAGCAGGTCCCCCAGGCGCACGGTCTCCACCACCCCTTCGTTGTTGCAGAGATGCAGCGGCGTTTCAGGCCCGGCGAACTCGGCCAGACGCTGGCGGCAACCGCCACAGGGCGGACATTTTTCGAGCTTCTCGGCAACGACGAGGATCTCGGATATCTCGCCGCCGCCGCCCATGACGAAATGCGAGAGCGCGGTCGTCTCCGCGCACCAGCCTTCGGGGAATGAAATCACCTCGATATTGCAACCGGAATAGATGCGTCCATCCCGGGTGCGCAACGCGGCGCCCACCGGAAATTTCGAATAGGGCGCATGGCATTTCTGCATTGCAGCGCAGGCGGCGTCAAATAAATCCTGTGACATGAATGTCCTTCCGTGATGCAGCAGGAAATGCGATTCCCGGTATCAGCGTTCCTTGACGTAGGGAATGCCGCCGGCCTTGGGCGGAATGGCCTTGCCGATGAAGCCCGCCAGCAGGATGACGGTGAGCACATAAGGCAGCGCCTGCATGAACTGCACCGGAACCTCACCGATCAGCGGCAGCGGATGGCCCTGCATGCGGATCGCCAGCGCATCGAGGAAGCCGAACAGAAGGCAGGCGAACATGGCATTGACCGGGCGCCATTTGGCGAAGATCAGCGCCGCGAGCGCGATATAGCCCTTGCCGGCTGTCATGTCCTTGACGAAGCCCGCGCCTTGCGCGGCAGCGAGATAGGCGCCGGCGAAGCCGCAGAGGATGCCGCAGCAGATCACCGCGCGATAGCGCAGCCACGGCACCGAGATGCCTGCCGTATCGACCGCGGCCGGGTTCTCGCCGACGGCCCTCAGCCGCAGCCCGAAACGCGTGCGGTAGAGCACCCACCAGGTGAACGGCACCATGAGGAAAGCGAGATAGACCAGCACCGAATGGCCGGAGAGCAGCTCGGAATAGAGATAGCCGATGACCGGCACGTCCTTCAGCGCTTCCGCCCCCGGCAGCTGCCAGGCAGCGAAACGCGCCTCTCCCGGCAGCGACGGCGTGCGCCCGCCCTGCCGAAACCAGGCCTGGCCGAGGATGACCGTGGTTCCCGCCGCAATGAAATTGATGGCGACGCCGGAGACGATCTGGTTGCCGCGATGGGTGATCGAGGCGAAGCCATGCACCAGGCCGAGCAGCACCGAGACAAGCACGGCGGCGAGAAGCCCGACCACCGCCGAGCCGGTGAGATAGGCGGCCGTGCCGGCGGCAAAGGCGCCGGCCAGCATCTTGCCCTCGAGGCCGATATCGAAAATGCCGGCGCGCTCGGAATAGAGCCCGGCGAGGCAGGCAAAGAGCAGCGGCACGGAAAGGCGGATGGTGGAATCCAGGAGCTGGACGAGCGTGACGTAACTATCCATCAGTGGCTCTCCCCGGTGGCGATGGGTGCGGCGCGCAGATCGGAACCGGCGATGCGCCCGAAGAGCCGCTGGATCGCCGGGCGGAACATATGCTCGAGCGCACCGGCAAACAGGATCACCAGACCCTGGATGATGACGATCATGTCGCGCGAGATATTGGGCATGTCGAAGGCGATCTCCGCACCGCCCTGATAGAGCATGCCGAACAGGATCGCCGCCAGCACGATGCCGACGGGATGCGAGCGGCCCATCAGCGCGACGGCGATGCCGACGAAGCCGGCGCCGGAGACGAAATCGAGCTGCATGCGGTGCTGCGCCCCCATGACGGGATTGAGCGCCATCATGCCGGCCAGCGCGCCCGATATCAGCATGGTGATGACGATGATCCTGGTGTGATTGATGCCGGCGTAATCGGCCGCGCGCGGGCTGAACCCCATGGTGCGGATCTCATAGCCAAGCTTGGTGCGCCAGATCAGCACCCAGACAAGGAAGGCGGCCAAAAGCGCCAGGAGGAAGGAGACGTTGAGCGGTGCCGAACGCACCTGCAGGCCGAAGAGCTGCAGGAGCCAGCCCAGCTGCGGCAATTGCCCGCCCTCGCCGAAGACGCGGGTTTCCGGCGCCTGCGAAGCGAGCGGCTTCAACACGCCGACCAAGAGATAGACCATGACGCTGGCGGCGATGAAATTGAACATGATGGTGGTGATGACGATATGGGAGCCGCGCCGCGCCTGCAGCCAGGCCGGTATCAGCGCCCACAATGCGCCGGCAAGCGCTGCCCCCAGAGTGGCAAGTGGGAAGGTCAGCCACCACGGCAGGAAATCGCCCAGGGAAAGGCAGACCAGCGTGACGCCGAGACCACCGATATAGGCCTGTCCCTCGCCGCCGATATTGAACAGGCCGCAATGGAAGGCCACCGCGACGCAGAGGCCGGTGAAGATGAAGTTGGTGGCGTAATAAAGCGTATATCCGATGCCCTCGCCGGAGCCGAAGGCGCCCTTGACCATCAGCGCCGCCGCCTGCAGCGGGCTTTCGCCGACGAGCAGCACCACCAGCCCGGCAACGAGAAAGGCGACGGCGAGATTGACGAGCGGGATGAGCCCGTAATCCGCCCAGGCGGGCAATTTGGCGAAGGGTTGGCTCATGGCAGGGCCTCGATAATGGCTTGCGAGGTGGAAATGCGGGCGTATTCGCCATCCAGGATGGACAGGGTAAGGGCATGGACCTCTTCGGCCGTCCACTTGCGGCCGGTGTGATCGGTGCGGTCGACGCTCGCCACCGCATCCTCGGCAATGGTGACCTCGAAGCCGAGATTGGCGGCCATGCGCACGGTGGCATCGACGGAGTTTTCGAGGAGAACGCCTGCAACGACGAGGCGGCCGATCTGCAACTCGTCGAGCACATCCATCAGGTCGGTGCCGATGAAGGCGTTGTTGGTGCGCTTGTCGACGACAGGCTCGCCCATCTGCGGCGCGACTTCCGCCTTGAAATCATTGCCGCTGGTGCCGGGACGGTATGGCGATGCCGGATCGGTGGAATCATGGCGGATGTGGATCACCGGCAGGCGGCGCTGGCGCCAGGCGGCGAGCAATCGTGCGATGGCAGCTTCCGCTCCGGGCTGGCCGCGCCTGCCCCATTTCGGATCATCGATCGCCTTCTGCACATCGATGACCACCAGTGCCTGTGTCGCCGTCATTCCGCTGCCTGTCCTGTCGTGTAGCGCGCCAGCCGTTCCGCGAGCGTCCCGGTATGCAATTCGAACATGTGATTGTCCTCGTCATAGAAGTAGATCGATCGTCCCTCCCCTTCGACACGAGAACGCGGCGGGCGCATATCAAGGCCGAGTGCCTTTATCTTTTCCACATAGCTGTCGAAATCGGCCTCGGCGATTTTAAAGGCGATATGGTTGTAGCTGCGGGATGGAAGGGGCTCGCCTTCCATGATCGCGATCCAGATGTCCCCGATCAGAAAGAACTTTTCCCGTGCGATGGAGAACCGTTCCTCACCACTGGAATAGATTTCCCTGGCACCAAGAACAGCCCCGAGGATTTCGGACATCCGGTCGATATCACGGACGATGAAGGTCATATGGGAGAGGCCTTCGATCATTCCGCTGCCGCTTTCTCTTCCACGCCCGCCATCAGCAGGCCGATTTCACCCTCGGTCGCCTCCGGCCCACACTCGCCGACAATGCGGCCGGCGAACATCACCAGGATGCGGTCGGAAAGCGAGCGGATCTCGTCGAGCTCGACGGAGACGAGCAGCACCGCCTTGCCGGCATCGCGCATCTCGATGATGCGCCGGTGGATGAACTCGATGGCGCCGACATCGACGCCGCGCGTCGGCTGGGCGACGATAAGGACCGAGGGGTCGCGCTCGATCTCACGCGCGAGCACGATCTTCTGCTGGTTGCCGCCGGAAAAATTGGCGGTCTTGAGACGCATATCGGCGGGGCGGATATCATATTGGGCGATCTTCTTCTGCGCGTCCGAACGGATCGCCGCGAGATCGAGGAACGGGCCCTTCAGATAGCGCGGATCGTCATGATAGCCGAGGATGGCGTTCTCGCTTTCCTCGAAGGCGAGCACCAGCCCCATATGGTGGCGGTCCTCCGGCACATGGGCGAGCCCGCGCTGCCTGAGCTCCGCCGGATTGGCCCGGCCGGTGACATCGACCGGCTGGCCGTCGAGCAGGACCTTGCCGGAAACCGCCCTACGGATGCCGGCGATCGCCTCGATCAGCTCGGACTGGCCATTGCCCGCCACGCCGGCTATGCCGACGATCTCGCCGGCGCGCACATCGAAGGAGACATTGTCGACAGCGAGGCAATCGCGGTTGTTGCGGACGTTGAGATTTTCGACCGTGAGCTTGACCGCGCCCGGCTTCGCCGCCACCTTGTTGACGCGGAGCAGCACGCGCCGCCCGACCATCAGTTCGGCCAGTTCCTCGACGCTCGCCTCCGATGTCTTGAGCGTGGCGACGATCTCGCCCTGGCGCATGACGGAGACATTGTCGGTCACCGCCTTGATCTCGCGCAGCTTGTGGGTGATGAGGACGATGGTCTTTCCCTGTTCCTTCAGCTGCCTCAAGATGCGGAAGAGATGATCGGCCTCGGCCGGGGTGAGCACGCCCGTCGGCTCGTCGAGGATCAGGATATCGGCACCGCGATAAAGCGCCTTCAGGATTTCCACGCGCTGCTGCAGGCCAATCGGCAGATCCTCGATCAGCGCGTCGGGATCGACCTCCAGGCCGTATTCCTGCTCCAGCCGCCGCAGCTCCGCGCGGACCCTGGCGATGCCTTTCGCCAGCAGCGGCGCGCCCTCGACGCCGAGCATGACGTTTTCCAGCACCGTGAAGTTCTCCACCAGCATGAAATGCTGATGCACCATGCCGATGCCGGCGGCGATGGCCGCATTGGGATCGGTGATGGCGACCTTCTTGCCATTGACGCGGATCTCTCCGCGATCGGCCTGGTAGAAGCCGTAGAGGATCGACATCAGCGTCGACTTCCCCGCGCCGTTCTCGCCGATGATGCCGTGGATGGTACCCTGCTCGATGCGCAAATGGATATCGCGGTTGGCATGGACCAACCCGAAACGCTTGTCGATGCCGACCAGTTCGATTGCAGCTTCCGCCATATCCCCATCCGCTGGTGATTTTTCTTTTCCGGATGGTCAAACCTAGCACGGGTTCCCGCGGTTGCCAGCCTAGAAACGCATTCTCCGGCGACGCCGCCCATGTCAACCTCAAAGGCTGCAAAGAGCCGGAAAGAGCGGTGGATTCACACTCCCGTCTCTGGCAATGTCCCGCCCATGACAATGAACGCGACACAGGCCAACGCCATCCCTTCCTTTTCGTTCCACACCACGCCGCGCATCGTTTTCTGCGAAGGCGCGGCGGCAGAACTCGCCTATCATCTCGGTACGACGGCGCAGGACCGGCTGATGATCGTCACCGATCCGGGCATTGTCGCCCTCGGTCTCGCGGAACCGGCAATTGCCTCGCTGAAGAAGGCAGGCGCCGATGTGCGGGTGTTCGGCGAGGTGGAGGCCGACCCTTCGCTCGCGACATTGGAACGCGCCATCGCGATGGCGCTCGATTTTCGTGCCACCGGCGTGATCGGCTTCGGCGGCGGCTCGTCGCTCGACGTGGCGAAGCTCACGGCGCTCTTCGCCGGCTCGGGCCAGGCGATCGACACGGCCTGGGGCGTCAACAATGCCAGGGGGCCGCGCCTGCCGCTGGCGCTGATCCCGACGACGGCCGGGACCGGCTCGGAAGTGACGCCCGTCGCCATCATCACCGTGGGAGAGGACGAGAAGCGCGGCGTCTCCTCGCCGCTCAATCTCCCTGATGTCGCAATCCTCGATCCGCTGCTGACGACGGGCCTGCCGCCGCACATCACGGCCGCGACCGGCATCGACGCCATGGTGCATGCTATCGAAGCCTATGCATCGAGGAACGCCAACAACAACCCGATATCGCGCAATCTGGCGGTGGAGGCGCTGCGGCTTCTCGGGCGCAATATCGAGGAGGCGGTCTTCAACGGCGGGAACCGCGCCGCACGCTCGGCCATGCTGATCGGTTCGATGCTGGCCGGCCAGGCCTTCGCCAATTCGCCCGTCGCCGCCGTGCATGCGCTTGCCTATCCCATCGGCGGCCGCTTCCACGTGCCACACGGGCTTTCCAACGCGCTGGTCCTGCCGCATGTGCTGCGCTTCAACGCCGCCGACGCGGCGAACGGCTCCTTCGCCCTTTATGCCGCGCTCGGGCCTCACGTCTTTCCCGATCTGCGCGCGGAAGGCGGCGCGCAGGCCATCTGCGCCCGCTTCATCGACCGGCTTGCCGACCTCTCCGCCCTGCTGGGGCTGAAGAACCGGCTGCGCGATGTCGGCATCACGGAGGCGGACCTGCCGGCGATGGCGGCGGATGCCATGAAACAGACACGCCTTCTCGTCAATAATCCGCGTGACGTCGGCGAGGCGGATGCCTATGCGATCTACAAGGCGGCATGGTGAGGAGAAAGCGATGAGCGGGAGCGATGCGGAACGAATCGTCGAACTGGAAATCCGCGCCGCGGAGCAGGAAAAGACGATCGAGGAGCTTTCCAGCCAGATCGCCGAACAATGGAAGACCATCGAAGCATTGCGCAAGAAGCTCGATGCGCTGACAAACCGTTTCCTCGTCCTGGAAGAGCAGGCCGCGCCCGACATTCCGGTGACGAAGCCCCCGCATTGGTGAGGGTTTCGGTTCTATCTTCGATGTTCCGCACGTTTTCGGCGGCGAGGCATGGATTCCAGTGACAAGCACTGGAATGGCGGGAAGTTGGCTGTTCGGGCTACCGGCCAGCGCCTCATCAGCGGAACGGCTTCAGAGAAGGCGGACCATCCCCACCTCGTCATTCCAGTGCTTGTCACTGGAATCCATGCCTCTCTGTTCAACGCTGTCACAAGGTTCGACGCATATGCAGCTTATACAAGATGCCACGCGATATCGTGCCAATGAGGATTGTTCTGTTCAATCAAATTGATCTTCCACTGCCGAGGCCATGCCTTGATGGTTTTCTCGCGTATGATGGCGTCTGTGATGAGTTCGAATTCCTCAAACCATACGAGCCGCATAACGCCGTATCGCGCTGCGAACTTGGAGCCCTGCCCTGACCGGTGCTGCAACAGCCGCCCAGCCAGATCGCTTGTCATTCCGACATAGAGCGTTCCGTTCTTTTGCGATGCCAGAATATAGACATACCCCCGCCGCACCATGAGACAAATATATACGCAATCTTTGGTTGCAGGCAAGAATGGCCGTTCGCCTAGCGGAGATGGCGAGGCATGGATTCCAGTGACAAGCACTGGAATGACGAGGTGGAGGAGTTGTCGCCAACGAAGAACGTCTAGGCAAGTGGGACGTCGGACGTTGGGAGCGGACGAAATTACCGTCATTCCAGTGCTTGTCACTGGAATCCATGCCTCGACCTATCCGCCGCAACAACGGTTCAGGACTGTTCATGACGGGCAGAATCGGGTTCCCAAAACAAAATCGCCGGGCTCATCACCCGGCGATTTTGCATTCATCAAACCACAAGCCGGCCGATCAATAGGGGCATTTGTTGTCCGTCATATAGTCGTGGACCTTGATCTTGCCGGCTATGATGTCGGCCTTGGCGGCTTCGACGGCCTTCTTCATTTCCGGGCTGATCAGCTTCTCATTGTTCTCGTCCATGGCGTAGTCGACGCCGTCCTCCTTGAGGCCCAAGACCTGAACGCCAACGGTGAACTTGCCGTCGGCCACGTCCTTGAAGGCGTCATAGACGGCCGTATCGACGCGCTTGACCATCGAGGTCAGCACATGGCCGGGATGCAGGGCGTTCTGGTTGGAATCGACGCCGATGCCGAGCTTGCCCGCGTCGGCGACCGCCTGGAGCACGCCGATGCCGGTGCCGCCGGCCGCGTGGTAGATGACATCGGCGCCCTGGTCCATCTGCGACTTGGCGATCTCGCCGCCCTTGGCCGGATCATTCCATGCCGAGGGGGTGTCGCCGGTCATGTTCTGGATGACCTTCGCGTCCTTGTTGGTAGCCTTGACGCCCGCGACATAACCGCAGGCAAACTTGCGGATCAGCGGCACGTCCATGCCGCCGACGAAGCCGACCGTGCCTGATTTGGAAGCCATGGCGCCCAGAAGGCCGACGAGATAGGAGCCCTCCTCTTCCCTGAAGACGACAGAGCGGACATTCGGCTTTTCGACGACGGCGTCGATGATGACGAATTTGGTCTCCGGGAACTCGTCCGCCACCTTCTCGATAGCCGCGGTCGCGGAGAAGCCGGCGATGACCACGGGCGAATTGCCGTCCTGCGCGAATTTGCGCAATGCCTGCTCGCGCTGCGCCTCGTTCTGGATCTCGAATTCACGATAGGCGATGCCGGTGTCGGCCTTGTATTTCTCGGCGCCCTCATAGGCGGCCTCGTTGAACGATTTGTCGAATTTGCCGCCAAGATCATAGACGACGGCCGGCTTCTCGTCGGCCGCGAATGCGATGGATGACAGGCCGGGCACCGACAGGACGGTCGCGGCCATCAGGCCCAGGACAAGATGTTTCATTTTTTAAGAACCCTCTGGATCACTAAACTCATAGCGCGCAGAACCCACCCGCACACTTGCCTCCAATCTGGCATGGTAGGGAACAAATTTCACGCGGAATCTTGACCGGTTGGAAAAGTTTTGCGTCGTTTCAACGACGAAAGCGGGCCGGCGGGCCCGCCCCACGATCCGGCGTCACGCCGTCGCCGATTGCGGCACGACACAGGCCACGCCCGTGCCCCTCAGGCCACAATAGCCGTTCGGGTTCTTGGCCAGATATTGCTGGTGATAATCCTCGGCATAATAGAATTCGGGCGCATCGAGGATTTCGGTGGTGATCCGGCCGAGGCCCCTGGCGTCGAGCGCCGTCTGATAGGCGTCCCGGCTCTGTTCGGCGAACTGCCGGTCCTCGGGCGAGAAGGTGTAGATGCCGGAGCGATAGGTCGTGCCGATATCGTTGCCCTGGCGCATGCCCTGCGTGGGGTCATGCTCCTCCCAGAAGATCTTCAGGAGATCGGCGAGGCTGACGATCTCCGGATCATAGACCACCAGCACCACCTCATTGTGCCCGGTCCGGCCGGTGCAGGTCTCCTCATAGGTCGGGTTGGGGGTGATGCCGCCGGCATAGCCCGCCGCCGTGGCATAAACGCCCGGCACCTGCCAGAAGAGGCGCTCCACGCCCCAGAAGCAGCCCATGCCGAACATGATCTTCTTCATGTTGTCCGGCCACGGACCTTTAAGCGACCTGCCGGTGACGAAGTGCGTCGCCGCAGTGGGGATCGGCTCGGGGCGGCCCGGCAGCGCCTCTTCCGGCGCCGGCATTTTCAATTTCCTGCTGAGCTTGTCGATCAGGGACATCGGATCTCTCCTTGGAAGACTCCAGAGAATGTCTTCAATTGGCGGCGAACCGGCCAAAGCCGCGCTCGCGGCGATAACCCATGGCATAAAAGAGCAGCGCCAGAACGCCCAGGATCAGCCAGGCCGGCTGACCGAGCACCCAGACCAGCACCGGGTCCCATGCCACAACACTTATATGGTGCTCGACCCACGACTTGGCATCGGCCACCGTCTGCGGCGAGGCGGACGTCCATATGTCGCCAAGCGGCGTGGCAATGAATTTCGATGCGCCGATGGAGCGCGCCGCATCCAGAACGGCAAAGATGACGGCCAGAGCCAGGGCCGCGACGGCGAGCGCGCGAAACATGAAACGAAACACGGGCGTATGTCTCCACTCTTCCTTTTTCCCGGGATTGGAGACTTCTGCGCGTATCCTCCATCGTCCCGGTTCGTGCGCCGGCCCCTCGCGATGAATGGGCCGGCATCTTTATCCTGTAGTTCCAAAATCCGTGCGGTGCCCGCACAAAACAACGCTTTTCCCGCAGGCCTGACCCTCCCTTAGAATTAGGGACTGGGAGCGCAGGACGCAATCATCATAGCATGGATCATATTGTTTTCAGATTCATGCGAAATAGCGGTTGAACCCGCGGCTTTTCTGACTATAGTGCGCGCCGCACCGGATGGCAGGCGCCCGACCAGCGCTATCGATTCCCCGGTGCATTTATTTATCCGTTCCCCGCCGCGGGAACCGGACGGTGAGGTGGCCGAGTGGTTGAAGGCGCACGCCTGGAACGCGTGTATACGGGAAACCGTATCGAGGGTTCGAATCCCTCTCTCACCGCCATCCTGCTTCGCTCTTCAAGCTTCTTAGGATTGGCAATATCCTTCGCACAAGCGGACGTGTCCAAGAGCATAATGTCCGAAAAATCCCTCCATATCACCTTTCTGCATTACCTTTCTGCAACGAAAGCAGAAGCACCGCGTTTGACTCCGCAAACAGGACGGCTGGAGAGCGCAATGGCAGACGAGACAGGCAGGGAGGAATGGATCAAGCGGCGGGCCCGCCAGCTGTGGGAACGCGAGGGCCTTCGTCCCGACCGCGAACAGGCATGCTGGGACAAGGCGGTGCAGGAATTCGAGGCGGCAAGCTCCGAGGACAAGCGCGGCCCGGCACATCCCGATCCGACGGTCGGCTCGGCATCGGACATCACGAAGCTCAAACGCCCGTGAGAAAGTGCGCCTCGCGTGATGCCGAAAGCGCAGCCTGCCCTTTTTAATACGCATCCCATAGTTGTATACTGCCGTTTTTTAGCAGGTATATCATTTCAATGTTTCAGTTTCCTCGCTTTCTCGCTTTTTCTCCCGCATTGGCCGGCATCCTGCTGCAGGGGTATACTGCTTTCATCCTCTCCGAAGAGCATTTCGACGTCCGGCTATTCCTCTATTCCTGCCTGCCCTACGCGATTTGCTGGGCAATCGTGGCCTGGGTCAATTCCGCAGCCGGCTTTTCCGGCGCACTCTTCGCACTCGTCGATGACATGATTACGTTACATGCCATGTTCATCGGACCACCCCATTCAACCGCACCGATCGGCCTGTTCTTCACGCTCATGGCCAATCTGTTCCTGTTCGTGCCCGTCGGTCTTGTCGTCGGATGGGGACTAGGTCGTGCGGTTCGCGCCTATCGCGCGCGCAGACCGTCCTAAGGCCCGGAAAGCGCCGTCTTGTAGCCTTCATCGTCCCTGATTAAGTAGCATTGGTCTCAGATTCACGGGGAATCGCATGAAATCGCTGGAACTGCTGGTCGAACGGATCATCCTGTCGAGCCGCTGGATTCTCGTCGCCTTCTATCTCGGCCTCGTGGCGGCGCTCGCCGTCTACGCGGTCTCCTTCGCAGGAAAATTCCTGAAAGTCGCCCAGAATGTCTTCACCTTCAGCGAAGCGGAGATGATCCTTGCCATGCTGGGTCTCATCGATGCGGCGCTGGTGGCAAGCCTTATCGTGATGGTGATGATCTCCGGCTACGAGAATTTCGTCAGCCGTTTCGACGAGGCGGAATCGGATGTCTCCTTCCTCGGCAAGCTCGATGCCGGCAGCCTGAAGATCAAGGTCGCCTCGTCGATCGTGGCGATCTCCTCCATCCATCTCCTGCAGATATTCCTCAATGCCAGCCAGTACGACAACTGGAAACTGATGTGGTACACGGTCATCCACCTCGCCTTCGTGGTCTCCGCCGTCATGCTCGGCTGGCTGGAGCGCATCATGGCGAAGTCCAAAGGGGCAAAATACGAGGAATAGGCGGACCGCTACCGCGAATGCAGCGACATCGGCCGGAAGGCCTCGCGGATCATCTCGGCCATTCCCTCGACCGCCGGGCTCGAATGATAGGGGTTGCGCCTCAGCACGACGCGCGAGGAATCGACCATCGGGAAGCCGTCATCCGCCGTGAGCTCCCGGCAATCGACGGGGATGTTGCTGCGGGACAGGGCAGCGATTGCGAGACCCGACGAGATGGCGATCTTCACCCCGCCGCTGGTGTCGCAGGTAAAGGCGACGCGGTAGTCGAGCCCGTGCTGCTCCAGCGAGCGGATGGCGAATTCGGTACACCACTCCGAATTGCCATAGACGGCGACCGGCAGGGGCGTGCGTTCATGCAGCCGGTGGGTCAACGAGGTCACCCACACCGTCGGATCGATCAGCAGGACTTCGCCGACCGCCCGCTCGTGCCAGTCGAACACCACGGCGAGATCCAGCTCGTCCTTTTCCAGCGCCGCCATCTGGCGGGCGGTGTAGTCGCACCGGACCGTCACCTCCACCGCGGGATGCCGCTCGGAAAAGGCGGCGAGCGCCCGCGGCAGCACGGTCTGGCTGTATTCCTCGGGGATGCCGATGCGCACCGGACCGTCGAGAGGCTTGACCCGCATGGCCGCCGCCGCTTCCTCGAGAAGGCCGATGATGCGCTGCGCATAGGGCACAAGCTGTTCACCGCGCCCCGTCAGGACAACGCCGCGCGGCCCCCGCTCGAACAGCTCCTCGCCCAGAATGTCCTCGAGCCGCTTGATCTGCATGCTGACGGCCGACTGGGTGCGCCCCACGCCATCCGCCGCCCTGGTGAAATTGCCGGTTTCGGCGACGGCAAGGAAGGTGCGCAGGAGATCGCTTTCGAGGGGAGCGTACATGGTCCTCGCCATCTGATTTTCTTATGATTGCCATTGTCACTATTTGTTTGCCTGATGTCAAATTTCCCGGGATCATGCCCGCTCGATCAGGCTTTTGCGGGAGAGCGGCATGGATCAGCACAAACGCCATTGCGGCGCTCCTCCGCCGAAACGGCTCAACGCCTTCCTGTCTTTTCTGCGCGAGGAGGCCGCAGGGCGGCGCGCACTGGCCGACATTCTAGACAGGCATGACGATCACTGGCTGAAGGATGTGGGATTAAGCCGCAGCGAAGCACGCCGCATCCTGAAGAGATCCTTCATCCGACGTGTCCTGGAATGGTCGAGGAAGGATGGAAGGTGATCCCGCGTATCCGGGAACGATATGGCCGGGCGGGCGTTCCCCGCCCATCGAACTCCTTCGATGGGCAGGCGAAATCAGGATGACGACGGCAGGAACGATACGCATCGGCATATCGGGATGGACCTATGCACGCTGGCGCGGGATGTTCTACCCGAAGGGGCTGCCGCAGCGGCTGGAGCTGACCTACGCCGCCGAGCAGTTTCCCTCGATCGAGATCAACGGCACGTTTTACGGGCTGCAGCGGCCCGGAAGCTTCGCCCGCTGGGACGAGGCCACCCCTGATGATTTCGTCTTCGCCATCAAGGGATCGCGCTACATCACCCATCTCAGGCGGCTCAGGGACGTGGAAACACCGCTCGCCAATTTCATGGCTTCGGGCCTGCTCCGGCTGGGGCCCAAGCTCGGGCCGATCCTGTGGCAGTTTCCGCCGCGCATGGCATTCGATCCGGAACTGTTCGAAACCTTCCTCGCCATGCTGCCGCGCGACACCGAGCAGGCGGCGGCGCTGGCGCGACGCCATGATGCGCGGCTCGAAGGGCGCGCCTTCACGACCAGCGAAGCGAAGCGGCCGCTGCGCCATGCAATCGAGATCCGCCATGACAGCTTCCGCTCGCCCGATTTCATCAGGCTCCTGCGCCGCCACGGCGTGGCGCTGGTCTGCGCCGATACAGTGGAATGGCCGCTGCTGATGGACCTCACCGCCGACTTCGTCTATTGCCGCCTGCATGGCTCGGAAGAGCTCTATACCAGCGGCTATGACGGGAAATCGCTCGACCGCTGGGCCGAACGTGTGCGCGCCTGGGCGCATGGGCGCGAGCCGGAAGACGCCGAGCGGGTGCTTGCGCCGACCAGGCCGCTTCGGACGGGGCGGGACGTCTATATCTATTTCGACAATGACGCGAAAGTGCGGGCACCCGCCGATGCCCTGTCTCTGGCCAAGCGCCTCGGCATCGCGTGGGAGCCGGAGGGTGAGAAAATCGCGTCCTGAGGAGTCCTCATCGAGAGCGGAGGAGATGCGTCAATGGCGCGCGGTCCCCATGCTCTTCCCTCCCGGCCAAATCGCCCGGCCCCCAATCGCCGCGGCATGTTGCAGCCCTGCAACTTGGGCGAGAATATGCAGGCCGCCACAGTTAAAACCTGACGATCGCCGCCGCAATTCTGGAAATCCCGTCCTTTGGAGAAAGACGGAACGGGAATCCTTCATCCTTAATTAACACATTCCGTGTTCCAGCCGAATCGGTGCCACGCACGCGGCACGATCTTCAGCGCTATTTCCAGTTGTTCTCCGCGTTATTTGAACCCCGAATCCAGCATCGTCGGAGGCTGCCTTGATTTCCCGTTATCTGTTTACCAAAAAGCAATTATTGTCATCCGTTTCAGCCTTGTCGGCCATGGGCGCCGCGGTTTTCCTGCCGACGCAGACGGAAGCGGCCTGCGTCACCACGGGGCTGACGACGAGTTGCGACACCGCCACACCCAACCCATGGACGACCACTGTCGGCAATGGCGGCACGGCGGAAGACAACCGCATCGTCATCGTCGAATCCGGGGCGCAGATAAAGGTCAGCGAAGACAACGCCATCTCACTCGGCAGCAACGTCCAGATCACCATCAAGAGCGGCGCAACCGTCAGCGGAACGGTAAATACGGGGACCAGCGGCCGCAACGGAATGGGTTCCAATACCATCGATTTTCTCAGCAACGGCATGCTGACAATCGAGGAAGGCGCGGTGGTCGAGGCGCTCGGAACGGAGGGAAGCGCTGAAGCAATCAATGTCAAAACCGGCGGAAACACGATCATCAACAGTGGCCGGATTCATGGAGCCAACACATCCGCCATCTTCTTTGAAAACGAAACCGGCAACCAGCGCAACACCATCATCAACAACAACGAGACAGGTGTCATCAGCACTGGCGTGGCCGGAGGCAATGTGATCGGCTCCATGGGAAACAGCGCCACTGATTTCACCAATAAGGGCCGGATCGAGGGCAACCTGCTCTTTGCCGGAGGCGACGATATCCTGCATCTGTTTGCCGGCTCGGTCATCACCGGCAGCATGAATGGCGGCGGCGGGACCGACCAGATATTCCTCGAAGGCGACGGTGACGACACGCTTGCCGGCAATCTCGACGGCTTCGAGGAATTCACCAAGCGGGGAACCGGCACCTGGACGCTGAGCGGTACGATCGCGGGTCTCACCAAGGTCGACATCAGGGAAGGAAAGCTGGTGCTGACCGGCAACAATTCGAACGCCACCGGCATCATCACCGTGGATCCCGGCGCGACCCTGGCGGCGCGCGCCCAGAGCCTGCCCTCGCAGGTGCACAACGACAATGGCACGGTGGAGTTCCTGCAGACCGATGACGGAACCTATGGAGGCGTCATCTCGGGCGGCGGTCAGATCATCAAGGAAGAGGCCGGCACGCTGACGCTGACGGGAACCAACACCTATTCGGGCGGGACGCTGGTGAAGAAAGGCCTCATCAACATCTCCTCGGATGCCAATCTGGGAGACATGAAGGGCGGCGTGACGCTTGATGGCGGCGGGCTGCAGTTCGGCACCGGCTTCGCCATGAAACGCAATGTGACGCTCGCTGCTGGTGGCGGCACGGTCGATACCATGGCCAATGCCAGCTCGATCGACAGTCCGATCACCGGCGCCGGCGGGCTGACGAAGATCGGGTCCGGGGTTCTGACGCTGAGCGGGGCGAACGGGTACAAGGGCGGGACGGAGGTGCAGGGCGGGCATCTGGTGATCGACGGCAACCAGTCTGCGGCGACGGGGCTGGTGAGCGTGGGCAGCGGGGCGACGCTTTCGGGCAAGGGGGTCACGGGCGGCGACGTGGCGATCGGCGACGGCGGCAGGCTGCAGGTCTCGAGCGATGCCGGCGGGGCGCGGGCGCTGACCATCAGGGGCGACCTGTCGCTGGGGCAGAGCGCCACCATCGACTACAGCTACGGCCAGACGGCCGGCGGCGTGCCGGCCAATGTGCTGGCCGTCAATGTCGGCGGCGACCTCACCCTCGACGGCACCATCAATGTCAGCAACAGCTCCGGCGCCGCCTTCCCCATCCCCGGCCTCTACCGGCTCATCAACTATGCCGGCACGCTGACCGACAACGGTGCCGCGCTCGGCACGCTCCCGGAGGGCGACTTCTTCCTGCAGACCTCGGTCGACCACCAGGTCAACCTGGTCAGCTATGTCGGCGCCAGCGCCAATTTCTGGGACGGCAGCGGCGGGCGCAACGACGGCAGGATCGAGGGCGGCGACGGCGTCTGGCAGGCCAGGGGCGGCAATGACAACTGGACCGAGAAGACCGGCAGGTTCAATGTCCCCTATACCGACAACAACTTCGCCATCTTCACCGGCAAGGCCGGCACCGTGACCGTCGACAACAGCAAGGGCAATGTGCGCGCCGAGGGCATGCAGTTCGCCGTCGACGGCTATGTCGTCAGGGGCGGCGACATCGAGCTGGGCGAGGACCCGGCGATGATCCGCGTCGGCGACGGCACCAGGGCCGGGGCGGATTACCAGGCCACCATCGCCTCCCGCCTCACCGGCACGGCGAAGCTCGTCAAGAACGATCTCGGCCGGCTGGTGCTGACCGGCAGCAACAGCTACAGCGGCGGCACATCGGTGGAGGGCGGCGTGCTGCAACTGGGCGACGGCGGCACATCGGGCAGCATCGCCGGCGCGATCGCGCTTGCCGGCGGCACCAGCCTCGTCGCCAACCGCTCCGACAGCCTGACGCTCGCCGGCGCCATCTCCGGCGACGGCAAGGTGGTGCAGGCGGGCACCGGCACGACGATGCTGCGCGGCGCCAACAGCTACAAGGGCGGCACCGAGATCAATGCCGGCACCCTCAACGTCGCCTCCGCCGCCAGCCTCGGCGACGCGGCAAGCCGGGTGACGATGAATGGCGGGCGCCTGCAGGCCGGCGCCTCCTTCGAGACCGCCCATGGCGTGACGCTGGCGGCGGCCGACAACATCATCGACACCCAGGCCTTCAACACCACGCTCGCCGGCAGCATCGACGGGGCGGGCGCGCTCCACAAGACGGGCACCGGGCGGCTCACCCTGACCGGGGCGGCCAGCTATGCCGGCCGCAGCATCGTCAGCCAGGGCACGCTGGCGCTCGCCGGCAATGGCGACATCGCCGCCTCCGCCGGGGTGACGGCCGACGCCGGCTTCGACATATCCGGCATCACCGCCGACACCACCGCCATCAAGGGCCTGTCCGGCGGGCGCGACGGCCGCGTCCATCTGGGCGACAAGGGC
This sequence comes from Mesorhizobium sp. RMAD-H1, assembly GCF_014191375.1. Classification (GTDB taxonomy): domain Bacteria; phylum Pseudomonadota; class Alphaproteobacteria; order Rhizobiales; family Rhizobiaceae; genus Paramesorhizobium. The sequence goes on along the minus strand of NZ_JACHWN010000004.1, from coordinate 278,904 downwards.
CTCGTCATCACCGCCGCGCAAGAGGACGACTTCGCGGGCGTCATCGACGGCGCCGGCGGGCTCGCCGTCACCGGCGGGCGGCAGGTGCTCTCCGGCGACAACACCTATGCCGGCGGCACCACGGTCGGCCCGAAGGGCGCCCTGCAGATCGGCGACGGCGGCAATACCGGCAGCGTCAAGGGCGGCATCGCCATCGACGGGCTGCTCGCCTTCAACCGCTCCGACATCTTCACCGCCGACAACCTCCTCACCGGCCCCGGCACGCTGGAGCAGATCGGCAGGGGCACCACCCTTCTGACCGCCGACAATGCCGGCTTCACCGGCACCACCAACATCCATGCCGGCGCGCTACAGGTCGACCACAGGCTCGGCGGGACGATGAACGTGCTGGCCGGCGGCATGCTGCAGGGCGAAGGCATGGTCGGCTCCACCGCCAATGCCGGCACCATCGCCCCCGGCAATGGCGGCAAGGATCTGGGCACCCTCACCATCAACGGCGACTATGCCGGCAATGGCGGCCTCATCAGGCTCAACACCGTGCTCGGCGACGACACCTCGCAAACCGACCTGCTGGTCATCACCGGCAACACCTCCGGCGCCTCGAAGGTCCGGGTGCTCAACCGCGGCGGGCTCGGCGCCCAGACCGAGGACGGCATCAAGATCATCGATGTCGGCGGCCAGTCGGACGGCACCTTCACGCTCATCGGCGACTACACCACCAAGGACGGCAAGAGCGCCGTCGTCGGCGGCGCCTATGCCTACACGCTCAACAAGAACGGCCTCGCCTCCCCCACCTCCCGCGACGGCGACTGGTACCTGCGCAGCGAATATATCTTCCAGCCCGGCGCCCCCCTCTACGAGGTCTACGGCCAGGTGCTCAACCACCTCAACACGCTGCCCACCCTCGCCCAGCGCACCGGCAACCGCTACTGGGCCGGGACCGGCCACATGCCCATCCCGCAGGGCGACGGACCGGGCATCCCCGACGAAGCCGTCCCCTACCCGCCCGAGAGCGGGCCGGCCCAGGCCTTCCTCGAGACCGGCGTCCTCATCTGGAACCGCATCGAGGCCGCCCATGCCCATCACCGGCCCGACACATCGACCACCGGGGCCGAATACGACATCGACCTGTGGAAGGGCCAGATCGGCATCGACGGCCAGTTCCACGAGGACGAGAGCGGCAGGCTGATCGGCAGCATCTGGGTCAGCTATGGCAATGCCTCGGCCGATATCGAGGCCTTCTATGGCGACGGCAAGATCGAAACCAGCGGCTACGGCCTGGGCGGCGCGCTCACCTGGTATGACGACAGCGGCTATTATCTCGACGGCCAGGCGCAAGTGACCTGGTTCGACAGCGACCTCAACTCCTCAACCCTCGGCCGCACCCTCCTCGACGGCGACAAGGCCATCGGCTATGCGCTCTCCAGCGAAACCGGCCTGCGCTACAGCCTCACCGACAGCTGGACGCTGACACCCCAGGCCCAGATCACCTATGCCCAGGCCATGCTCGACGACTTCACCGATCCCTATGGCGCCAGGGTCAACTACCGGCACAATGCCAGGCTGACAGGCCGCATCGGCGTGGCCGCCAACTACCAGACCGCATGGCAGGACCAGGACGGCTACGGCCGGCGCGCCGATCTCTACGGCATCCTCAACCTCCACCAGGCCTTCCTCGACGAGGTCAGGATGAAGTTCGAGCGCCATACCATCGAAAGCACCGAGGAGAAGACCTGGGCCGAGATCGGCGCCGGCGGCACCTACAACTGGAACGACGACCGCTACGTCCTCTTCGGCGCCATCTCCGCACAAACAGGCCTCGCACACCCCGGCGAAAGCTACAAGTTCACCGGAAACGCCGGATTCAAGGTCAAATGGTGACCTCGTCAAACAAAAATGGCAAAGGCGGCAAATGCCGCCTTTGCTTTTTGCGTCAATGCGTCCTGGGAGACTCCGGCGTGGCGCCGGGTGGACTACCGGCCAGACACGATCGAAGAGATGACGCCGCTGGCGATGCTGATCAGGAGATAGTCATTGTCCACCCGCACCCACTGGTGACCGCGCGGCGGCTTGCGCAGATGGTAACGGCCGTAATCGCGCACCACATGCCTGCGGTAGCTGCGCGGCAGCTCTCTGCCCCGCGTCCAGTGATGGCGCCTGTCGTCATGGCGGCGCATGTCGCGGCGGTCGTCATGGCGCTTGCCCCAGGATTTCTCGACCCGATGCTCATAGCCGTGTTTCGGCTGATACTGGGCAAGGGCGGCCGTGGGAGCGAGCATGGCAAGGGCGGTAACGGCAATGACAAGGCGTTTCATTTCAATTCCTTTGTTGAGGCAATGAATTTCACGCGCCTACCATCGCCCTGAGGCAATGAATGGAACATGAATGGTGGGATTAAATATCGGTAATGCGATGGGGTGCCGGCTTCACGAAATCGCGAGCGTTACTCCGCCGCTTCCACGGATGCCGCCCGTTCGCCCGGCACATAGTTGAGGATCGGTCCCAGCCAGCGCTCGACCTCCTCGACCGTCATGCCCTTGCGGGCGGCGTAATCCTCTACCTGGTCGCGCTCGACCTTGGCGACGCCGAAATAATAGCTTTCGGGATGCGAGAAATAGAGACCCGAGACGGATGAGCCCGGCCACATGGAATAGCCCTCGGTAAGCTCCACCCCCGCCGCCTTTTCCGCGTCGAGCAGGCGGAACAGCGTCGCCTTCTCGGTATGGTCAGGCTGCGCGGGATAGCCCGGCGCGGGTCGGATGCCGCGGTAGGTCTCGGCGATAAGCTCGTCGCCCGTCAGGTTTTCATCGGGCGCATAGCCCCAGAATTCCTTGCGCACGCGTTCATGCATTAATTCGGCGAATGCTTCGGCGAAGCGGTCGGCCAGCGCCTTGACGAGGATGGAGGAATAATCGTCATTGGCGCGCTCGAAGCGTTCGGCAATCGCCACCTCCTCTATGCCCGCCGTCACGACGAAACCGCCGAGATAGTCCGGCTTGCTGCCATGGGGCGCGACGAAATCGGAGAGCGCGAGGTTCGGCTTGTCGCCGCGACGGGAGAGCTGCTGGCGGAGCGTGAAGAAGGTGGCGAGTTCCTTTTCACGATCCTCTCCGGTGAAAAGCCTGACATCGTCACCGACGCTGTTGGCCGGCCAGAAGCCGATGACGGCGCGCGGGCGGAACCATTTCTCGTCGATGATCTTCTTGAGCATGCCTTGCGCATCCGCATAAAGCTGGCGCGCGGCCTCTCCCTGCTTCTCGTCGTCAAGGATCGCCGGGAAGCGGCCTTTCAGCTCCCATGTCTGGAAGAAGGGCGTCCAGTCGATATAGCGGGCGAGTTCCTCCAGATCCCAGTTCTCGAACACACGGGTTCCGAGGAAGCTCGGCTTCGGCGGCGTATAGGCACCCCAGTCCACCTTAAGCGCATTGGCGCGGGCGCGGGCGAGCGGCAGGCGCTGCTTCTCCGCCTCGTTGCGGGCGTGGGCGGCGGCGACCTTGGCATATTCAGCGCGCACGCCGTCGATATAGGTCTGCTTTTCTTCCGGCGACAGCAGGCTGGAAACGACGCCGACGGCACGGCTGGCATCAACGACATAGACCGCCTGCCCGCGTTCATAGCGCGGATGGATCTTTACCGCCGTATGCACGCGGCTGGTCGTCGCGCCGCCGATCAAGAGCGGAATGTCGAAGCCCTCGCGTTCCATCTCGGAGGCCACATGCGTCATCTCGTCGAGTGAGGGCGTGATCAGGCCGGAGAGGCCGATGATATCGACCTTCTCCTCACGCGCCACCTGCAGGATTTTCTCCGCCGGGACCATGACGCCAAGGTCGATGATCTCGTAATTGTTGCAGGCGAGCACGACGCCGACGATGTTCTTGCCGATATCATGCACATCGCCCTTGACGGTCGCCATCAGCACCTTGCCGGCGCTCTGGCGGCCCTCGCCGCCGTTCCGGCGCTTTTCCTCTTCCATATAGGGCAAGAGCACGGCCACGGCCTGCTTCATGACGCGGGCGGATTTCACCACCTGCGGCAGGAACATCTTGCCGGAGCCGAAGAGATCGCCCACCACATTCATGCCGGCCATCAGCGGGCCTTCGATGACGTGCAGGGGACGCTCGGCCTTTTGCCGCGCTTCCTCGGTGTCGGCCTCGATATATTCGGTGATGCCGTTGACGAGCGCATGCTCCAGCCGCTTCTCGACCGGCCATTCGCGCCAGGAAAGATCGCGTTCCCTGGCCTCCTTGCCCGCCGCGCCCTTGAAGCGCTCGGCGAGTTCCAGAAGGCGCTCGGTCGCGTCGGGACGGCGATTGAGCACCACATCCTCGCAGGCCTCGCGCAACTCCGGTTCGATCGATTCATAAACCGCCAGTTGCCCGGCATTGACGATGCCCATATCCATACCCGCCTGGATGGCGTGGTAGAGAAAAACGGCGTGCATCGCCTCGCGCACCGGCTCATTGCCGCGGAAGGAGAAGGAGAGGTTGGAGACGCCGCCGGACACATGGACATGCGGCAGGGTGCGGATGATCTCTCGCGTGGCCTCGATAAAATCGACGCCATAATTGTTGTGCTCCTCGATGCCGGTGGCGACCGCGAAGATATTCGGGTCAAAGATGATATCCTCCGGCGGGAAGCCGACCTTCTCGGTCAAGAGCTTGTAGGCGCGGGTGCAGATTTCGACCTTGCGCGCTTGCGTGTCCGCCTGCCCCTGCTCATCGAAGGCCATGATGACGACGGCGGCGCCATAGGCCCGGCAGAGCCGCGCATGATGCAGGAAGGCTTCCTCGCCCTCCTTCATCGAGATGGAGTTGACCACCGGCTTGCCCTGCACGCATTTCAGCCCCGCCTCGATCACCTCCCATTTGGAGGAATCGATCATGACGGGCACGCGGGCGATGTCAGGCTCGGCGGCGATCAAATTGAGAAACTCGGTCATCGCCCTGGCCGAATCGATAAGCCCCTCGTCCATGTTGACGTCGATTACTTGCGCGCCGTTCTCCACCTGGTCGCGCGCGACGTCGAGGGCGCTGGCATAATCGCCCGCCGTGATCAGCTTGCGGAACTTCGCCGAGCCGGTGACATTGGTGCGCTCTCCGACATTGACGAAGGGAATGTCCCTGGTCAGCGTGAACGGCTCCAGCCCGGACAGCCTCATCAGCGGCTCAGCCTGCGGCATGACACGCGGCTTGTGACCGGCAACGGCCCTGGCGATGGCGCGGATATGGTCGGGCGTCGAACCGCAGCAGCCGCCGACGACATTGACCAGTCCCTCGCGGGCGAAGTCCTCGATCTGCGCGGCCATCGCCTCCGGGCTTTCGTCATACTGGCCGAATTCATTGGGCAGGCCCGCATTCGGGTAGGCGCAGACGAAGGTGTCGGCGGTGCCCGATATTTCCGCCAAATGGGCGCGCATGGCGTTTGCGCCGAGCGCGCAATTGAGGCCAATGGTGAAGGGCCGGGCATGGCGCAGCGAATACCAGAAGGCGGTCGGCGTCTGGCCGGAAAGCGTGCGGCCCGAGAGGTCGGTGATCGTGCCTGATATCATGACAGGCAGATGGATGTCTTTCTCCGCGAACACCTCTTGAGTGGCGAAAACCGCCGCCTTGGCATTCAGCGTATCGAAGATCGTCTCGATCAGGATGATGTCGGCGCCGCCATCGATGAGCCCCCTCACCTGCTCCGCATAGGCAATCCTGAGATCGTCGAAGGTGACGGCGCGGTAGCCCGGATTGTTGACGTCGGGCGAGATGGAGGCGGTGCGGTTGGTCGGCCCCAGCGCGCCCGCGACGAAGCGGCGGCGGCCATCGGCCTGTTCAGCGCGCAACGCGGCGCGGCGGGCAAGCCGCGCGCCGTCACGGTTCAATTCATAGACCATCGCCTCCATGCCGTAATCTCCTTGAGCGATGGAGGTGGAGGAAAACGTGTTGGTTTCGAGGATATCCGCACCCGCCATGGCGTAGGCATAGTGAATATCCTCGATCGCCTTGGGCTGGGTGAGCGTCAGGAGATCGTTGTTGCCTTGCAAATGGCACTCGCAGGCGGCGAAGCGCTCGCCGCGAAAATGCTCCTCGTGGAAGCCGAGCCCCTGAATCTGCGTTCCCATCGCGCCGTCCAGGATGAGGATACGTTCCCGCGCCGCCTTCGTGAGCGCGGCCAGAACTTCGGAACCGTCCCGCCTCGGCGTTTCCGGACCGAAGAGATCGTCGAGAGAACTCATTGCGAAAAACTACCTGCTCTGCCGGACAATCGAATGGGCGAGCTGATTTAATGACATAAAGATATGTTTATGTCAATGAGACGCACTGAATTCCGGGCACGACGACGCGGCCCGGGCTTTACAAAGAGCGCGGGAGAAATCAGACTGACACGGGAAGCGTTTTGTCAGTTTCGCGCCGGCCCTGCGAGCGAGGCGATCAGGGCGATGAACATTTTCCGCAACTGATATGGGCCTGCCAGATTGCCGCGGTAGAGATCGAGCTTGCGCACTTCCTCGGCGGCGGCCGCAGCCATGTCGGCCTCCTTCGGCAGCCAGATGAGCCAAGCGAGAAAAATCTCTTCCGGCGATTTGCGGGCAGTCTTGCGACGTTCGGCGAACGTCTTGGCTTGCAGTTCGGCAGTCGGCATCAAAATCCCCGATGATGGCAGCGGGGACATTCAGGCGTACACATGCCGGACAGGCGATGATCCTGGAACCATCCGAGCAAGCGATACACCGGGACACCCCGCCCGTTGACCTCTAGCGGACGCTTTCGCGTCCCTTATCGGGGCAGGTCTCCTGGCTCGCAGGTCATCGCGGCTGTCCGGCCTTCCCGATCCAGAACCGGATCAGTGGCTTTTGCTTCAGCTGCATCATGCAAGGCCAATTTCCACTGGCTGCAAAATGCTCCAAATGACAGCAACTCGCTGCATACAGTTGCGGGGGCAGCGCCGGCCTTGCACCCTGATGACGGGCACGCACCGGCTTCCCTCTTAGCCTTCTTGCGGTTTAGCGCATGATCTTATCCGAAAAGTCTGCAACTTTTCGGGATCATGCTCAGCCCGACTCGAAGGAACCTCGATAGCTCCATTAGCACCGCGCGCCCCGATCATGTCAACAACAAGGGGCTGACGGGAGCACAAATGGCAGCGGAAAATTCAACCATCTGTGAAGGATCAGCGCAAAATGTGACCCGAAATGACGGCTTTTGACTGTGATTCCACCACTGCTGCGCCATAATTGCCTGCAAGTGAGACTTGAAAGGGACATTTTTCCTGCGAGTTGCCGCTTCCAATCCGATGAGAACCTGACCGGCAAGGCGCAGAAGGAGGTAATATGAGAGCTCGTATTTCGGCGATCTTCGCCGTGCTTCTGACCCTGGCCATGGGGCTGCCCGGCATAACGGGAACGGCGAATGCCGCTCCGCTTTCGATCGCCAATCCGCAGGCGGGTACCACCACGGGACCGGTCGAGAAGATCGGCCACCGTGAATACCGGCACGGGCCGCGGTGGCACCATCGCCGCCATTGGCGCCATCACCACCGGCACTGGGACGGGCCGCGCTGGCATCACCGCCGTCATTGGCATCACCGCCGGCACTACCGCCCCTATTACGGCTGGGGCTGGGATGCGCCGCGCTATTACCGGCCGCGCTACTATCACCGCCGCCCGGCGGGCAATGCGCATACGCGCTGGTGCTATAATCGCTACCGCTCCTACAGGGCCTACGACAATACCTTCCAGCCCTATAACGGTCCGCGCCGCCAGTGCGTTTCGCCTTATATCTGAGGCGGAAGGCCTATCCCATCCCAATAAAGAGCCCCGGTTTTTCCGGGGCTTTTTCGTTCGTGCCGGTTAGGGATAAGCTACATCCGGACCCTGTTTTACGGGAGGGATAAATGAGCGGACCAAGCACGGAACAGACTGCCCTCGGCATGATGGAGATCGTCATCTGCCTCGCGCAGATCATGCACGAGACGGACACCAGCGTCGCCCGGCGCATGAATTATGCGGCCGGCAAGATCTACAACCGGCTAAAGAGCGAGGGCAATGACGGGGCGGCCGAGCTCGTCTACGCGTTCGGGCGCACCCTGCTCGACCGGGAGCTTTTCCCGACGGATGACGATTTACCGGAGGATGCGGAGGTTCACGTGACGTAGGCGCCGATCGACGCGCCGACGAGCGCGATCGCGAGCGCGATCATGATGCCGTAGAGGCGCGGCCTGTCGAACAGCACCGCGAAAGCCGAAAACCACGCCACGATGGCCGCGCCAAGGGCAAAGAGAAAGCCCGGCTTGTCGCCAACCGTGATGTTGACAGCCATCAGCCCGCCGATGATGAGCGCGCCAAACACGATCAGCAGTCCCGTGGCATATCTTTCGTAATCGTCCATTTCCAATCCTCAATTCACAAGCCGGCACGCGACTCGGAAGCTTCTCCGCTTCCGTGGTTATTTCTAGGCGGATGCCGCAAAAATGTCTCGCCTTATCAGCCCGATCACCGACCCTTTTGCCCAGACAACCATTATTCGGGCCCGGCTTCAACAGCACCATTCGGCGAAATGTGTTAAGATCCGCGGCATGGAATCGCCTGGGCTGACCACTTTCGAAACCGCCATAGGCCCCTGCGCCATCGCCTGGGGCGAAAAGGGCATTGTCGGCGTTCAGCTGCCGGAGGCGAATGCGGCAGCGACGCGGGCACGGCTGCAGAAGCGGTTTCCCCTTGCAAAAGAGGGACCGGCACCCGCCTTCGTGCAGGACGTGATCAATGACATCGTCGCGCTTCTTGAAGGCCGGAAGGTGGACTTTTCCGGGGCTCCACTCGACATGGAGGGACTGCCGGCGCTTCACCGGCAAGTCTATGAGATTGCACTCGAAATACCGCCGGGAGAGACGATGACCTATGGCATGATCGCCAGGAGGATCGGCGATGTCAGCCTCTCCCAGGCCGTCGGGCAGGCGCTGGGCAAGAATCCCTTCCCCATCATCGTGCCCTGCCATCGCGTGCTCGGCTCAGGCGGCAAGACCGGCGGCTTCTCGGCCAATGGCGGCGCCGAGACGAAATTGCGGATGCTGACCATCGAAGGGGCGAGGACCAGCGGCGAGCCCGATCTCTTCGGCAATCTGCCGCTCGCGATGAAGCCGCAGCGGCGATGATTTTGGGGAGAAGCGAAAACTTCCGGGCTGGAAGGTTCTACCGGACCTTCGACACCACATCCGCCGAAAAGCGCATTTCGCGCATCGGGCGCACCTGCCGGGTGGTCTTGTCATAGGTGGGGTGGGCCTTGTAGGCGGCAAGGGCCGCTTCATCGGCGAACTCAGCATAGACCACGAGATCGATCCTGTCGCAGAACGGATCGACCTTGGTATTCTCCAGAACCTCGAACACATCGGAATGGGGAATCGTCCCCAGTTGCTCCAGCCCGGCGCGCATCTCGTCGAGAGACTGTCCCTCTTTGGCGGTGAAAAAAACGATGTGCCGAATCAAGACTGTTTCCTTTCCACTCGATATTTCCGCACCACCGACCCGCATGTCCGCGAGGTGCGGACATGCTCTACCCCATCTCGGGCAGAAACGGAATCACTCATGGAAAAGATGTGAACGGGAGTAAGGAGCAAGGGGGAGGTCCGCCCTATTCCCCTACTTCCCTATGCCGCGACACGGCCCGAATTGGTGCCGGGCGCCAGCGTCACTTCCAGGCCGTTCAGCTCCGGCGTCATGATCAACTGGCAGGACAGGCGGGAATTCTCCTCGACGTGGAAGGTCTGGTCGAGTTGATCCTGTTCCTCGTCGAGCGGTTCGTAGAGCTTCGGCAGCCAGTTCTCATCCACATAGACATGGCAGGTGCCGCAGGCGCAGGCGCCGCCGCACTCGGCCTTGATGTCGAGCCCCCAGTCACGGATGATCTCCATCACGCGGAAGCCTTCGAGCGCCTCCAGCGTGTGGCGCTCGCCGTTCTGGTCGGTAACGTGGATAAGAAGGGTATCGGACACTAGACTCAAGCTGCCTTCAGTTTCTTCTGCAGGGAAGTGGACGAGGTGGTGTACTGGAAGATGATCCGCTCGCCCGGCGCGACAATACGTTTTGCCGCTTGCGCCATCAAGGCCGCCTCGTGGAAGCCGGAGAGGATGAGCTTCAGCTTGCCCGGATAGGTGTTGATGTCGCCGATGGCGAAGATGCCCGGCTCCGACGTCTCGAACTTCTCCGTATCGACCGCGATCAGGTTCTGGTCGAGATTGAGGCCCCAGTCGGCGATCGGGCCGAGCTTCATCGTCAGGCCGAAGAAGGGCAGCAGCCGGTCGGCCTCGAGCACTTCCTCGCCTTCGGCACCCTTGAGCACGATCTTCGACAATTCGCCGTCCTCGCCATGCAGGCTCGCGAGCTGCCCCATGCGGAATTTCACGCGGCCTTCCTTCTCCAGCGCCCACATCTTGTTGACGCTGTCGGGCGCGGCGCGGAATTCCGGGCGACGATGGACGAGCGTCACAGATTTTGCCACCGGCTCGAGGTTCAGCGTCCAGTCGAGCGCGGAATCGCCGCCGCCGACAATGACGACGTCCCGGTCGCGGAAGGCCTCGATCTTGCGCACGGCATAGAACACGCTCTTGCCCTCATAGTGCTCGATCTCCGGCACGGGCGGGCGCTTGGGCTGGAAGGAGCCGCCACCGGCGGCAATCACCACCACCTTGGTGAGGAAGGTCTCGCCCGCATCGGTCTCGACGCGGAAGCGGCCATCCTCGAGGCGCGTGAGCCCTGTCACCATGGTCGAGAAATGGAACTGCGGATCGAAAGGCGCGATCTGCTTCAAGAGATTGTCGGTCAGCGCCTGTCCGGTGACCTCCGGCAGGCCCGGAATGTCGTAGATCGGCTTTTCCGGATAGAGTTCGGCGCACTGGCCGCCCGGACGATCGAGAATGTCGATGACATGGGCGCGCAGGTCGAGAAGACCGAGCTCGAACACGGCGAACAGGCCGACCGGCCCCGCGCCAACAATCACAACATCCGTTTCAATGGTCTCGTTGATAGTCTCGGGCATCAAGTGCTTCCTGTCGTTCAAATCCGTCAAAATCTCATGCGGCCGGCGTGCGGCGCCAGCTGAAGCCGCCCGCCGCCTTCGCCGATCCGCGCCCCGGCTGGTAATAGCCCGGCGTGTCGCGCAGGTCGTGCGCGCTCAGGCGTTTCAGCGCCACCGGGTTCGTCACCTCAAGCGTGTCGAAACCGGCGCGCAGCATGAACACCACCTGGTCGATCAGCACGTCGCCCACGGCGCGCAGCTCGCCCTGAAACCCTTGGCGCCCTTTCAGGACTTGCGCCTTGGAATAGGAGCGGCCATCGTTGAAAGCTGGAAACTGCAGCGCGATCAACGGGATCGTGTCGAGCTTGTCGAGCAGCGGATCGATGCTTTCGCCCGGAGCGACGGAAACGCCGATCCTGCGATTGCTGGTCCGCCTGACATCGTCATCCAGGCCCAGCCATGCGGCAAGCGGCAGGATGACGGCCGGTGCGTCGCCCGCCGCCTCGAGGCTTTCGGCCTCGATATAGGGATCGTCGCGGAAACCTTCACGGCCCCAGAGGTGTTTTTCCGGAAAATTCTTTCCGTTCTGCTCGCTCGCTTCACTCATAAATTGGATTCCGTCAGCGAAATGTTGGTCAGCGTATCAGTAAGACCGGTGAGATGGATGCCGCACTCGGTCTTGTCCGTGCCGGCCCAGCGCCCGGCGCGCTGGTCTTCCCCGTCCTCGACCGGCCTCGTGCAGGGCATGCAGCCGATCGAGCGATAGCCCTTCTCGACCAAGGGATGGGCGGGCAGGCCATGGGCGGCCATATAGGCCGTGAGATCGGACGACTGCCAGCGGGCCAGCGGATTGATGCGGATGCGCGATCCCACCGCTTCAAAAACGGGGAGCGCGGCGCGGGTCGACGCCTGGAACTGCTTGCGGCCGGTCATCCAGGCGCGATAGGGCGCCACGGCACGCGCCATCGGCTCAACCTTGCGGATATAGCAGCAGCGATCCTTGTCGGTCATGGACAAGGCGCCGAACGGGTCCTCCCGCTTGAGCGAGTTCTGCAGCGGCTGAATATTGCGCACATCCGTCAGGCCCAATTCCTCGATCAGGCGGTCGCGATGGGCGAGCGTCGCGCTGAAATGCTTTCCCGTATCGAGGAAGATGACCGGCGTCGTATGGTCGACCTCGGATATGAGATGCAGAAGCACGGCCGATTCCGCGCCAAAGGAGGAAACGACGGCGATCTCCTCATTGAAGAGATGGTCGATCGCAAGCTCGATAATGAGCCTGGAATCGAGCCCGCCATAGCGCGCCTCCAGCGCGCGGGCCTCGTCGGCTATCGCCCTTTCGTCGGTATCAGGCAGCGCGGCTGACAGGGCCATAAAGCGCCTCCTTGAACGGTGTCGCACCCACACGCCTATAGGCGGCAAGGAAGTTTTCCTCCTTGCTGGTGCGCAGGGTCAGATAGGTATCGACGATCTTCTCGACGGCATCGACCACCTCTTCCGAGGAGAAGCCGCGGCCGGTGATCTCGCCGATCGTCGTGATCTCGTCGGCCGAGCCGCCAAGCGTGATCTGGTAGAGCTCCTCGCCCTTCTTCTCGACGCCCAGAATGCCGATATGGCCGACATGGTGATGGCCGCAGGCATTGATGCAGCCGGAGATCTTGATCTTCAGTTCGCCAATCTCCGCCTGGCGTTCGGCCGCGCCGAAGCGCTCGGAAATCCGCTGCGCCACGGGGATGGAGCGGGCGTTGGCGAGCGCGCAATAATCGAGGCCGGGGCAGGCGATGATGTCGGTGATCAATCCCGCATTGGCGGTGGCGAGCCCATCGGTCAAGAGCAGCTGATAGACCGTGTGGAGGTCGGCAAGCGCCACGTGCGGCAGCACCAGGTTCTGCTCGTGGCTGACGCGGATTTCGTCCTGGCTGAACTTCTCGGCGATATCGGCGACGAGCTCCATCTGCTCGGCGCTGGCGTCGCCCGGGATGCCGCCGATCGGCTTCAGCGAGATGGTGACGACGCCGTAATCCGGGTTCTTGTGCGGCGTGACGTTCTGGTCCACCCAGGCGGCGAAGCCGGCATCGGCTTTCTTCGCGGCGGCAAGCGCCGCCCAGCCTTCCGGCCTCTCAGGCAGAACCGGCGGGCTGAAATAGGCCTGAATAGCGTCGATATCCCCTTGCGGCAGTTTGAGATCGCTCTCCTTCAGCGCCTGCCATTCGGCTTCGATCTGGCGGGTCAGTTCCTCCGCGCCCGTCTCATGCACGAGGATCTTGATGCGCGCCTTGTACTTGTTGTCGCGGCGGCCATGGAGATTGTAAACGCGGACGATGGCCGTGGTGTAGGACAGCAGATCCTCGGCCGGCAGGAAATCGCGGATATTCTTCGCCACCATTGGCGTACGGCCCTGACCGCCACCGACATAGACGGCGAAGCCGAGCTCGCCCTTCTCGTTCTTCTTCAGATGCAGGCCTATGTCATGTGTCTGAATCGCCGCGCGGTCATGCTCGGCGCCGGTAACCGCGATCTTGAACTTGCGCGGCAGATAGGAGAATTCCGGATGCAGCGACGACCATTGCCGCAGGATCTCGGCAAAGGGCCGGGGATCGGCCACCTCGTCGGCGGCGACGCCCGCGAAATGATCGGCGGTGACATTGCGGATGCAATTGCCCGACGTCTGCATGGCGTGCATCTCGACTTCCGCCAGCTCGTCCAGGATCTTGGGGATGTCGGCCAGCGCCGGCCAGTTGTACTGGATGTTCTGGCGCGTGGTGAAATGGCCGTAGCCGCGATCATAGACGCGGGCAATGTGGCCGAGCTTGCGCATCTGGCGGCTCGACAGCGTGCCATAGGGAACGGCGACGCGCAGCATATAGGCGTGGAGCTGCAGGTAAACGCCGTTCATCAGGCGAAGCGGCCGGAACTGCTCCTCCGTCAGTTCGCCCGACAGGCGGCGCTCGACCTGATCCTTGAACTGCTCGACGCGGGCGGCGACAAAGGCGTGGTCGAACTCATCGTAACGATACATGGCTCAAATATTTTCCTGGTGCGTTTGGCTGTCTGGCTAGTTCGTTCTGGTCAGGCTGCGGAAGCGGCCGGCTTCCTGCGGGGTTCGAAATCGATCGTCGGCCCGGAGATACGGATGCGCTCGCGCAGGCGCAGCGGGTAGAGCTCGCCATTGCGTTCCTCGACATCGATCAGATTGGCATCGACCACCAGATTGGCGCGGATTGCCGCCTTGCCGGCATCCTCGAGTGTCGCCGCCGTTTCCGGGTCACGGGCGATCAGCACGCCCTCGATGGTTTCACGCCACTCGCCGTCAGCCCCGTACCAGACGACCTCGCCGTCGGTCAGGCGGTTGGCGGTCAGAACCTTGATCGTCATCAACTTCGTCCTTCACTCAGCTGTTCAGGCTGTAACTTCATGCTGGCGCAGCGCCAGCGCTTCTGCCTTGTGGATGGCCGCACCGGCAACGGCATCGCCGATCACGACCATGACCGGGCCTGCCAGATCGTCGCGCTTCTCCAGCGCGGGCAGATCCTTCAGCAGGCCATGGAACATGCGGCGGTCCGGACGGCTGGCATTCTCGACGACGGCGACTGCCGTATCTTCATGAAGCCCCGCGCTCATCAGCCGGGCCGCGATCGAGGCGGCAACGGAGCTTCCCATATAGACGGCGATGGTGGCGCCCGAAAGAGCAAGCCGTGCCCAATCCGGCAGGATCTCGCCCGACATGTCATGGCCGGTGGTAAAGACCAGCGAAGAGGCGACGCCGCGCAGCGTCAGCGGCAGCTCCATATCGGCGGCTGCGGCAAAAGCCGAGGTGATGCCCGGCACGATCTCGAAGCCGATGCCGGCCTCGCGCAGGGCAGCCATCTCCTCGCCCGCGCGGCCATAAACCAGTGGGTCGCCGGATTTGAGCCGCGCGACGCGCTTGCCTTCACGGGCAAGCTCCACGAGCAGCGCATTGATCTCGTCCTGGCTCTTGGAATGGCAGCCCTTGCGCTTGCCGACGGGGATACGCTCGGCATCGCGGCGGCCCATGGCGATGATGGCTTCCGGAACCAGCGCATCATGGACGATGATATCGGCCTCCATCAGCACGCGCTGGGCGCGAAGCGTCAGCAGGTCTTCCGCACCGGGCCCCGCACCGACAAGCCAGACATAGCCCTGCGGGGCGCCCTGCTGGCGCAGCAATCTCTGCGCGGCGGCATCGGCGGCGGCCTGGTCGCCACGCTCGACCCCGCGCGCCACATCGCCGGAAAAGAAGGAGCGCCAGAAGAGCCGGCGCGCCACGCCCCTGGGCAGGAACTTCTCGACGGCGGGACGATAGGCATCGGCCAGCCGGGCGAGATCGCCGAGACGCGGCGAAAGCGCTGCATCGATGCTGGCGCGGATCATCTGGGTCAGCACCGGGCCGGTGCCTTCCGAGCCGATGGCGATGGCAAGCGGCGCGCGGTTGACGATCGCGGGCGTGAAGAAATCGCAAAGTGCGGGGCGGTCGACGACATTGACGGGAATGCGCTGGCGGCGCGCCTCGGCGGCGATGGCCGTATCCGCGTCTTCTTCTCCCGTGGCGACGAAAACGAGCTTTGCGCCGAAGAGATGGGCCGGCGCGAAATTCTCGGCCACATGCTGCAGGCCCTGCTCGGCGATATATTTGGCCAGCGCCGGTTCCGGATCGGCCGACACAACACGGACCACGGCGCTGGTCTGGGCGAGAAGCCGCGCCTTGTTGAGCGCTTCCTCGCCGTTTCCAACGATCACCGCCACTTCATTCCGGATGCGGAAGAAGGCGGGGAAGACCGACAATGTCGATGAGCCAAATGCCACGAGACAAAATCCTTACTGGATAGCGCCCCGGATTATCAGACATTTATCAAGGATTTATAAGGAACAGACTTGCGCCGGAACATGCTCCGGAGCATCGTTTTTCCCAAAACGGGGGAAAGCAGGAACTTTCGTTCCCAGCCGATATGCCGAAAGCAACGGTTCCGCCATGCGCGCCGCGCGGCAGAAAAGCTCGTCCCATACTGACAAATCGCTTACTCTATAAATCTTATAGGATTTAGGGCTTCATGCAAGCCTTTTATCGGGATGCCGTAAAAGCGGCGGGCACATGCCGTGGCCAGCGCCAGGGCAGGACAGCGACGAGATCGAAGCGCAGGAACAGCCGGGCCCGGTCGGGCTGACGCGCCAGCCAGAGGTCGGCGGCCGCCTCGATGCGGTGCATGGAGGTATGATTGACCGCCTCCATGGCGGCTTCGAGCGATGAGCGGGCCTTGACTTCGACGATGAGAACGAGGCACCCGCGCCGGGCGATCAGGTCGATCTCGCCGAGCCGGGTCTTGTAACGGCGCGCGACGATGCGGAAGCCCTTCAGCATCAGCGCGAGCGAAGCCAGCCACTCGGCCGAATGGCCGCGAAAGAACGCCCTGCGCCTCTTCTCAAGCGCCGTCATCCTGCCCGGCCCTGAGTTCGATCAGACGCTGATAGAGCACGCCCTTCTGCCCGCCCGTCATCCGCGCGGCTTCGCCCGCCGCCTTCGACGGCGACATCTCGGCGGCGAGCGACAGGAGCAGTTGATCTATGTCTTCCGCGCTTGCCGGAGTCCCCGCCTGTTCCGGCGGGCCGACCAGAAGGACAACCTCGCCCCGCAGCCGGTCCTCGCCGTCGAACCGGCTTGCCAGCTCGCCCAGCGGCGCGGTCACCACCGTCTCATAGGCCTTGGTCAGCTCGCGGCAGAGCGCACCCTTGCGGGTCTCGCCGAAGACGGCTGCCATCTCCGCCAGCGTGGCGGGGGTGCGATTGGGCGATTCGAAGAAGACGAGCGTCGCGTCGATCCGGGCCAGGGCCTCGAGCCGCGCGCGGCGCTGCCCCTGTTTCGACGGCAGGAAGCCTGCGAAAAGAAAGCTGTCCGTCGGCAGGCCCGAGGCGGTCAACGCCGCCAGCACGGCGGAGGCGCCGGGAACAGGCACGACGCGGATGCCCGCCGCCCTCGCCTCGCCCACCAGCCGGTAGCCCGGATCGGAGACGAGCGGCGTTCCCGCATCGGAAACGAGCGCGACGCTCCTGCCCTCCTTCAGCGCCGCGATGAGCCTCGGTCCGGCTTCGGCCGCATTGTGCTCGTGATAGGCGACAGGCCGCCTGGCGATGCCGAAGCGGTCGAGCAGGACACGGGTGACCCGCGTGTCCTCACAGGCAAGGATATCGGCGCCCGCCAGGGTTTCGAGGCCGCGGATCGTCATGTCGCCAAGATTGCCGATCGGCGTGGCGACGATATAGAGCGCCGGCTCCAGCGGCCGGGCATGAAACCGCGCCTGGCCGATGATGTAATCTCGCGGTTCGGAGGCGGCTGTGATCAATGAAGGCTTCCTAACGGTGCGTGGTTTTATACGCTGCAGCAATTGCACAGTAGAGGCATGGATTCCTGTGACAAGCACAGGAATGACGGGGTAAAGATGCTTTTTCTTTACGGGAACCGTTCTGCCTTGGCAAAGACCTTGAAATTCAGCCTCAACAGCAACCTGTCGTCATTCCTGTGCTTGTCACAGGAATCCATGCCTCAACCGTTCCGCCGCAACACGATAAAATTATGCCCGGCTGCAAAGCTATCTAAGCCGCCAGATCGGCCACCACCGCATCGAGCAGGAGCGCGCCGTCGGGCGTGGCGCGGATGCGCGTGCCGCCCATCGGCTCGATCAGGTGCTGGCTGACGAGGCTTTCGAGCCTGCCCTGATCGATGTCGTGTCCGGTCAGGCGGCGATAGCGGGCGAGATCGATCCCCTCGGTGAGCCGCAGCCCCATCATCAGGAACTCGTCGCCTTCCTGGTCGCCCGTCAGATATTCCTCCTCGACGACGCCGTGGCCCTGCCGCTCGGCCATTTCCAGCCAGCCTTCGGGATGGCGCTCGGTCATGGTGACGGTGCGGATGCCCTTCTCGACAAAACGGCCATGCGCCCCCGGCCCGACGCCGACATATTCGCCATAGCGCCAGTAGACGAGATTGTGCCTGGATTCCGCACCCGGCGCCGCATGATTGGAGATCTCGTAGGCCGGCAGGCCATGCGCCGCCGTCACGTCCTGCGTCTCTTTATAAAGCGCGGCGGCATGATCCGCATCGGGCGTGACGAGCTTGCCTGCCCTCCAGAGATTATAGAAGGGCGTGCCTTCCTCGATGGTGAGCTGATAGAGCGACAGATGATCGGCGGCAAGCGCGATCGCCTGTTCCAATTCGGCGCGCCATTCCGCGATCGCCTGGTCGGGCCGGGCATAGATCAGATCGAAGGACAGGCGGGGGAATATCTCCCGCGCCAGGCCGATCGCCTTCAGCGCTTCCTCGACATTGTGCAGGCGGCCCAGCCTTTTCAGATCCCGGTCGTTCAAGGCCTGCACGCCGAGCGAGACGCGGTTGACGCCCGCCGCGCGATAGCCGCGGAAGCGATCGGCCTCGACGCTCGACGGATTGGCCTCGAGCGTTATCTCCACACCCTCGGCGACGCTCCAGTTGGCGGCGATCTCGCCGAGCAGCCGCTCCACCGTGGCGGGCAGCATCAGCGACGGCGTGCCGCCGCCGAGAAAAATGCTGGTGACGGTGCGCGGACCGGTGCGCGCCCGCATGGTGCGCATCTCCCGCGCGAAGGCGGACGCAAAGCGCGCCTGATCGACCGGCTGGTGGCGGACATGGCTGTTGAAATCGCAATAGGGGCATTTGGCCGCGCAAAACGGCCAATGGAGATAGACGCCGAAGGCATTCTCGCCCTCAATCGCCTTGTTCACCCGGTCCGGCCGCGTCACATAACCCATCTCGTTCCAATCGTATCATTCGATGCCGAGTGCATCGCGGGCAAAAAGCCGGAAAGCCCTGGCGCGGTGCGAGAGCGCCTCGGCCGAGCCCGGCTTCCAGCCATGTTTCTCATCGGTTTCCATCTCGCCGAAAGTCCTCTCATGGCCGTCCGGCAGGAAGATCGGATCATAGCCGAAGCCTCTCTCCCCCCGCGGCGGCCAGACGATGCCGCCTTCCACCTCGCCGCGATAGAAATCCGTGTACCCGTCGGGCCAGGCGATGCAGATGACGGAAACGAAGCGGCCCTTTCGCTTGTCTGCTGTCAGCGCCCCCTTCTCCTGCAAGGCATCCTCGACCTTGCGCATGCCGAACAGGAAGTCGCGCGTTCCGTCGGGCAGCTCCGCCCAATTGGCGGTGTAGACGCCGGGCGCACCACCGAGCGCATCGACGGCGAGGCCGGAATCGTCCGAAAGGGCCGGCAGGCCGGTCGCCTTCGCTGCGGCAAGCGCCTTGATGGCAGCGTTCTCCTCGAAGGTCGTGCCCGTCTCGTCCGGCTCCGGCAGGCCCAGCGCGGCGGCAGACTGTATTTCGAAGCCGAACGGGCCGATCAGATCATCGATCTCGCGCAGCTTGCCCTTGTTGTGGGTTGCGACGACCAGCCGGCCTTTCTCGAGCTTTCTCATTCCATATTCCATAGTTTCGGTTCGGCGAATTCCAGCGAATTGCCGGAAGGGTCACGGAAATAGATCGACCGGGCGCCGTTGGGCCAGTCGAACTCGCTTTCGATCTCCACGCCATTGGCCTGAAGATGCGCCTTCCACTCGGCGATCTCGTCGCGGCTGGCGCGGAAGCAGAGATGGCCCGGTCCCTTCGTGCCATGGGCGGGGACGGGCAGCCTGCCGGGCGCTGCAGGCTTGATGGTTTCGTCAGCATCGAACAGGATCACCACGCCGGCGCCGCAACGGAAGAAGGCGGCGCGATGATCGGCATGGCCGGTCGGCTCCAGGCCGAGCACGTTTCGATAGAAGGCGACCGCGCGCGGCAGATCGGTGACATAGAGGGCGGACTCCAGAACGGCGGCGGGCTGTAGCTTCACGACTGACCCCCTTCTGTCCCGTTATTGAACTTTTCAGGCAACAGCCATCTTCTGCAGGGAGACGAGCCGGTTTATGCCGCTGCGCGCCAGCGCCATCAGCGCGGCGAACTGCTCTTCGGAGAAAGGTTCGCCCTCGGCTGTCCCTTGAATCTCGACGATGCCGCCCTTGCCGGTCATGACGAAATTGGCATCGGTGGCGGCGGTCGAATCCTCGGCATAATCGAGGTCGATGACCGGCGCGCCCTCCCAAATGCCGCAGGAAACAGCGGCGACATGGTCCTTCAGCACCTTGTCGAGCTTGACCATCTGGCGGGCTTCCATCCAGCGCAGGCACTCGTGCAGCGCCACCCAGCCGCCGGTAATGGCGGCGGTGCGGGTGCCGCCGTCGGCCTGGATGACGTCGCAGTCGACGGTGATCTGCAATTCGCCCAGCGCCTGGAGATCGACTACGGCGCGCAAGGAACGCCCGATCAGGCGCTGGATCTCCAGCGTGCGGCCCCCCTGCTTGCCGAGCGAGGCCTCGCGGCGCATGCGATCGCCTGTCGAGCGCGGCAGCATGCCATATTCCGCCGTCACCCAGCCCTTGCCCGAATTGCGCATCCAGCCTGGCACCTTTTCCTCGAGGCTCGCCGTGCAGAGCACCTGCGTGTCGCCGAACTTGACCAGGCAGGAACCCTCGGCATGTTTGGAAACGCCGCGCTCGAAGGAGACGGCGCGCATTTCGTCTGCGGCGCGCTTGGATGGACGCATGGATTGAACCTCGATTCCGTTTCTTAAGGCGGCTTTTAGGCTGCAAACGCGCAAATAGGAAGCAGATTTGCCCGCTTTACCCGTGATTGCGGGTTCGAGGGCGCTTTGATCCCCGGAAAGTCCAGCATATATAATCATGTCCGATCCCGCCAACAGGCAATCATGGGTCAATGGAGGCATGCAACGGATATGATGAAGGCAGCAGTTCCCGAAACGCTTGCTACCCTCGATCAGCGCTCGCGCGACATCTTCCGGCGCATCGTCGAAAGTTACTTGAGCGATGGCGAGCCGGTCGGGTCGCGCAATCTCTCCCGCATCCTGCCGCTGGCGCTTTCACCGGCCACGATCCGCAATGTGATGAGCGATCTGGAGCAGCTCGGCCTCATCTATTCGCCGCATGTCTCGGCGGGGCGCCTGCCGACGCAGATGGGCCTGCGCTTCTTCGTGGACGCCTTTCTGGAAATCGGCGATCTGCCGCCGGAAGAACGCAAATCGATCGAGGCGCAGGTGCGCGCCGCCGGCAGCGGCCATTCGGTGGAAAACGTGCTGACCGAGGCAAGCCAGATCCTCTCCGGCCTGTCGCGCGGCGCGGGACTGGTGCTGGCGACCAAGGTGGAAGGCGCGCTGAAGCACATCGAATTCGTGCGGCTGGAGCCGACGCGGGCGCTGGCGGTCCTCGTCACCCAGAGCGGCGATGTGGAAAACCGCATCGTCGACCTTCCGCCGGGGGTGACGGCCTCGCAGCTCATCGAGGCATCGAATTTCCTCAACGCGCATATCCAGGGGCGCACGCTCTCGGAAGCACGCGGCGAGCTGGCGCGGCTGAAGGAGGATACCAGGCAGGCCCTCGACGAGCTGTCACAACATCTGGTCGAACAGGGACTCGCCATCTGGAGCGGCGGCGGCAACGACCAGCCGACGCGGCTCATCGTGCGCGGGCGCGCTAATCTCCTGGAGAACATTCACGCGCAGGACGATATCGAAAGGCTCCGGCATCTCTTCGATGATCTGGAAACCAAGGAAGGCATGATCCAGCTTCTCGAGCTTGCCGAAGCGGGATCCGGCGTGCGCATCTTCATCGGCTCGGAAAACAAGCTTTTCTCGCTTTCCGGCTCGTCTCTCGTGGTCGCGCCCTATCGCGATGCCGAGCAGCGCGTGGTAGGCGCGCTGGGCGTCATCGGCCCCACGCGGCTCAACTATGCGCGCATCGTGCCGATGGTCGATTATACTGCCCAGCTCGTCTCCCGTCTCTTGCGGTGAGCAGCTTTTCCTGCACATGCACTTGATTTTCCGAGTCTAAAGCTCGATATCCGGCGCAACGAGGATTCAAGACGGAAGACGAGAATGGCTGAAGAAAAGAACACCGGCGAGACGCCCGATCTTGAGCAGCGCGACATCAACAACCCGAAGGACCGGGAGGCGCTGAAGCGCGCGGCCGACGATTTCCTTAAAAGCCGCAAGGCAGAGGCGCGGGCGGAAGTGGCCGAAGACGAGGCCGCCGCAGACCCCGCGGCCGCGCTTCAGGCCGAAAACAGCGAATTGAAGGACCAGCTCCTGCGGCTCGCCGCGGAGATGGAGAATTTGCGCAAGCGCACCGCCCGCGACGTGCACGACGCCAAGACCTATTCGGTCGCCAATTTCGCGCGCGACATGCTCGCAGTATCGGACAATCTGCGCCGTGCGCTCGAGGCCATCCCCGCGGATGCGCTGGAAAAGGACGATGCGGGTCTGAAGGCGCTCGCCGAAGGCGTGGAGATGACGGAACGCACCATGCTTTCCACGCTCGAACGCCATGGCGTGAAGAAGATCGAGCCCGAGGGCCAGAAATTCGACCCGCATTTCCACCAGGCAATGTTCGAAATCCCCAATACGGAAGTGCCGAACAACACCGTGCTGCAGGTGGTGCAGGCCGGCTTCGTCATCGGCGACCGCGTGCTGCGCCCGGCGCTCGTCGGCGTATCACGCGGCGGGCCGAAGCAGGCGGCGGCCGAAGCGGCTGCGGAAAATCCGCAAGCCGAGGGCAACGGCTGATCGTCTCAGCCCCTCCGTAAATCCTTCCGGATTGAAAATGGCCGGGGCCGCGAAAGCTTCCCCGGCCATTTTATCGAATTGTGCAATAGGGACGGCTTAAAGGCCGTAGCCCGTCACACCGGCAGTCTGCATGAGGCCGCTCTGTTCGGCGATGTCGCGCAGGCTTGCCTGAGGACGCGGGCCCATCTGCTGGATGATGACGCCGGCCGCCAGCGAACCGAGGCGGGCGCAGTCCTCCAGCGAAAAATCATGGGTGTAACCGTAGAGGAAGCCGGAGGCGTAGAGATCGCCCGCGCCGGTGCTGTCGACCAGTTCGCGGATCTCGATCGCCGGAACGGCAACGGTTTCCTCGCGCGTGACGACGATCGATCCCTTTTCCGAGCGCGTGACCGCGGCAAGTCGGCAATCCTCACGGATCGCCTCCAGCCCCACTTCCAATGATTCCGTCTGGTAAAGCGATTTCAGCTCCGCCTCGTTGGCGAAGACGATATCGACGGTGCCCGACCGCATCAGGTCGAGGAACTCCTCACGGTAGCGGTCGACGCAGAAGGGATCGGAAAGCGTCATCGCCACCTGCCGGCCATGCTCGTGCGCGATCTTGGCGGAGAGCCTGATCGCCTCCTTGGCGCGCGGCGGATCCCAGAGATAGCCTTCGAAATAGACGACCTTGGCGTCGGCCACCTTCGAGCTTTCGACATCCTCGGGGCCGAGCTCGACGCAGGCGCCGAGATAGGTGTTCATCGAGCGCTCGCCATCGGGCGTGACGAAAATCATCGAGCGGGCGGTCGGCGCGCCGTTCTCCAGCGGGCGGGTATCGAACGCCACGCCCTGGGCGCGAATGTCGTGCGTGAAGATGCGGCCGAGGTGATCGGCCGCCACCTTGCCGAAATAGGCGGCCGTGCCGCCCAAGCTCGCAACGCCCGCCGCCGTATTGCCGGCGCTGCCGCCCGACATCTCAACCGCCGGTCCCATGCGCTCGTAAAGCAGTTCCGCGCGCTCGGCATCGATCAGGTTCATCGCGCCCTTGACGATGGCATTCTTCACCAGAAAGGCGTCATCGGTGCGCGCGAGAATATCGACAATCGCATTGCCGATGCACAGAACATCGAATTTTGTCATGGAAAATTCAGCAACCCTGGATCGTTGACGATAGCGGCGAGAGCCCTGGAGCAGACCCCGAAAGGGCGATTGCGATATGGGTGTAACGTTTTGCAACGGTCTTGGCTAGCCCGGGGGCCCTTGACCTTTTGCAACCGATGCAGGCTTCCTATGTCTTGGATGCGGCGGGTGCCGCGCCCGAGAAAGGAACGCCGATGATCTTCGATGCCGCCAGCGCCGCCCTGCAACGCCTGTTCACGCCGGAATTCCGCTCGGTGCTGTGGAAATCGCTGGGCGCGACGCTTCTCGTCCTGATCGTCCTCTGGGTGGCCCTGCGCGAGCTCTTCACCGCTATGGCCTGGCCCTATCTCGACCAGATGCTGCCGGGCCTGCCGCAATGGGCGGGCTGGCTCGGCACGGTGGCGGCGATCTTCGCCAGTCTTGGCCTCGCGCTGGCGCTGGCGCTGTTGATCGCGCCCGTCACGGCCATCATCGCGGGCCTTTTCCTTGACGATGCGGCAGAAGTCATCGAGCGGGAAGACTATCCCGCCGACCCGCCGGGCAAGGCGCTGCCGGTCATGCGGTCGCTTGTCCTTTCGCTGAAATTTCTGGGCGTCGTGATCCTCGGCAATATCTTCGCGCTGTTCCTGCTCCTGGTGCCCGGCATCAATCTCATCGCCTTCTTCATCGTCAACGGCTATCTGCTCGGGCGGGAATATTTCGAGTTCGCCGCCATGCGTTTCCGCAGCGAAGACGATGCGAGGGCGCTGCGCTCCAGGCATGCCGTCACCGTGTTCCTGGCGGGACTGGTGATCGCGGCGTTCCTCGCCATTCCCATCGTCAACCTGCTGACGCCGCTTTTCGCCGCCGCGATGATGGTGCACCTGCACAAGGCGATCAGCCGGAAGGACCCGGCTCCGGCCGCCGCCGTCTGACCGCTCAGGCGGCGAGCGGCACCAGCGGCGCGGGGATATCACAGGTCTTGACCGCCGCCTTGCAGAGATCGGCGATGACGCATTTCTCGCATTCGGGCTTGCGCGCCTTGCAGACATAGCGCCCGTGCAGGATCAGCCAGTGATGCGCATGCAGGAGATATTCCTGCGGCACGACCCGCAGCAGCATGTTCTCCACCTGGTCCGGCGTCTTGCCGGGCGCCAGGCCGATGCGGTTGCCGATACGGAAAATATGGGTGTCGACCGCCACGGTCGGCTGGCCGAAGGCCATGTTGAGCACGACATTGGCCGTCTTGCGGCCGACGCCGGGCAGTTTCACCAGCGCGTCCCGATCGCCGGGGACTTCTCCGCCATGATCACGGATCAGTGCCTCCGACAGCGCGATGACGTTCTTGGCCTTGCCACGCCACAGGCCGATGGTCCGGATATATTCGCCCAGCTTCGTCTCGCCCAGCGCCAGCATCTTCTCCGGCGTGTCGGCGACCTTGAAAAGGGCCCGCGTCGCCTTGTTGACACCGGCATCCGTCGCCTGCGCGGACAGCACCACGGCGACGAGCAGGGTGAAGGCATTCACATGTTCGAGCTCGCCCTTGGGCTCCGGGCGCTGCACGGAGAAGCGCCTGAAGATCTCATGGATCTCCTGCTTGGTATAAAGCGTTCCGGCGACGCGGGAGGGACGCTTGCGGGCGGCCGATTCCGATGATTTGACTTTGGCGTTTTTCATTCAATCTCTATACTCATCCTGCTTGCCGCATGACAATTGCAAGCTTGGGTCTGAGTTGACAAGGCGGAGCCCGACAAAATGAGCCACCCCGACGGAGCCCAGCCGGAGACAAACGAGACGCCTTTCTTCCGCGCCCTGCTGGTGCCGCACCGCTCGCTCGGGCGTACCGGCTTCCTGGTGCTGATGGCGGCGCTTCTCGCGGGATGGGCGTTCTGCGGCATCCTGTTCCTTTCGATCGGCGCATGGCCGGTCTTCGGCTTCTTCGGCCTCGACGTTCTCCTCGTCTATCTCGCCTTCCGGCTGAATTATCGGGCGGGCCGGGCGCGGGAAGAGATATCCGTCTCGCGCACCGCGCTCGACATAAGGCAGATCGCGCCGTCGGGGCGGACGCGCGAACATCGCTTCAACCCGTTCTGGGCGCGCTTCCGCGTCTCGCGGCATGACGAGATCGGCATCACGGCGATGAATGTCGAAGGCGAAGGACGCCTGGTGTCGATCGGCTCCTTCCTCAACCCCGATGATCGCGAGAGCTTCGCCACCGCCTTCAGCCGGGCGCTGGCGACGGCAAGGGGACGGTGAGGACCCCGAATGCGTAGTGGTCTGGCCATCCCCAGCCGATAGCCTGTATATGCGTGGTTCCAACCATGCAACAGGGCTCCCATGATCACCGTTATAGGCTCCATCAATCTCGATCTCATCGCCAGAACCGCGCAGCTTCCGAAGCCGGGGGAAACCGTATCGGGCTCCGATTTCCAGACCGCGCCCGGCGGCAAGGGCGCCAACCAGGCTCTGGCTGCGGCGCGCGCGGGAGGGCAAGTCCGGATGGTGGGCGCTATCGGCAATGATGCCTTTGCGGCAGAAGCGCTGGCACTTCTCGACGAGGGCGGGGTCGATCTCACCCTCGTACGGAAGACGGATATGGCGACGGGAATAGCGCTCATCACCGTCGAGGCATCGGGCGAGAATGTGATCGTCGTCGTGCCGGGCGCGAACGGAACGATTTCGCAAGACGACGTGACAGCGGCGGAGCTTTCCGGCGGGCATCTGCTGCTTCAGCATGAAATCCCCCTGCCCCTCGTCAAGATCGCGCTTGAGGCAGCGCGCGCCAGCGGCACCACATCCATACTCAACATCGCGCCCTGGCGCGACGAAGCGGCGGAACTGCTGCCGCTTGCCGATATCATCATCGCCAATGAGACGGAATTCGACCTAGCGGCGGACAGGCTGAAGCTCGACGGCACGGACCGCGAGACGCGAATGGCGGATTTCGCGGAAAAGACGGGCCGCACGGTGATCGTGACGCTCGGCGCGGAGGGCCTGCGCGTCGCCACGCCCGAGGCGCGCTTCACTGTCCCCGCCTATCCCGTCACGCCCGTCGATACCGTCGGCGCGGGCGACACGTTCTGCGGCTATCTCGCCGCCGGGCTCGACGCGGGGCTCGACCTGAAGGATGCCTGCCGCCGGGCGGCGACGGCCGCCTCGCTCGCCTGCCTGAAGCCCGGCGCGCAGCCGGCCATTCCGTTTGCGGCGGAGCTGCCGGTCTAGTGTCCTTCAGATGAAAGCGTTTGCCCGATACCCCCCTCTGCCTTGCCGGGCAGAAGGGGTGTTATAAGCGCCCATGCCTCAAAGCTTTCCAATCCGCTCCGCCAGAAGCTCGAAGAAGCCGTCGTGGTCGACGTCGCGCATGACGAGCGCGTTCTTCGGTCTGTCCGTGACGCCCCACCAGTCGATGACGGTCATGCCGAGAGTGAGCTCGGACTGCGTCTCGACCTCGACATTGCAATAGCGGCCCGAATAGAGCTCGGGCTTCAGGAGATAGGCTATGACGTTGGGATCATGCAGCGGGCCGCCGTCGCTGCCATATTTCTCCTCGTCGAAGCGCTCGAAGAATTCGAGCAGCGCCACGCAGGCGTCCCCGACCTTTGTACCCATCGCGCGGAAGCGGTCTATGCGGTCGGCCCTGGTCAGCGCCCGGTGGGTCACGTCGAGCGGCATGACGACGACCGGAATGCCGGAGGCGAAGACGATTTTCGCCGCCTCGGGATCGACATAGATGTTGAACTCGGCGGCCGGCGTGATGTTGCCGCCCTCGAAGAAACCGCCGCCCATCAGCACGATCTCGCGAATGCGCGGCGCGATCTCCGGGGCACGGATGAGCGCCTGCGCGATATTGGTGAGCGGCCCGATGGGGCAGAGCGTGATGCTGCCGGCCTCCTCGCGCATGATGGTTTCCACGATGAAATCCACCGCGTGCCCGGGCTGCGGCTTCATCTGAGGCTCGGGCAGGTCCGGGCCGTCGAGCCCGGTGCGGCCATGGACATGCTCGGCGGTCACCAGCTTGCGCATCAGCGGCTGCGAGGCGCCGGCATAGACCCTCGTCTCCGGCCGGCCCGCCAGTTCGCAGATCTTGCGGGCATTCTTCTCGGTCAGCGCGAGCGGCACGTTGCCGGCAACGGCGGTGATGCCGACGACCTCCAGCTCCGGGCTCGCCAGCGCCAGCAGGATCGCCAGCGCATCGTCCTGCCCGGGATCTGTATCGATGATGATCTTGCGCGCCATTGCCGCCCTGTCCTTTTCCTGTGCCTGTTGTCCGCAGCCTGTGGCGAATGCGATTCGGCTCTTGAAGTCGCAGATTTCACGGACCATATCTCAAGGCAAGGAAGAAATGCCGAAACGGGTTCTTCCCCTTACGGTCGCTTTGACGAGGACTGCAAATGACACGCATGACACCGTTCTCGAGCCCTCTTCTGCTCGGGTTCGATACAATGGAAAAGACACTGGAACGTATCGCCAAATCCGGCGACGGATATCCGCCATACAATATCGAGCGTCTGCGCACCCAATCCGGCCCCGAACGCTTGAGGATCACTTTGGCGGTCGCGGGTTTCTCCGACAGCGATCTCGAGGTGACGACGGAAGACAACCAGCTTGTCATCCGCGGTCGGCAGACGGACGAAGAGGAACGCGAATATCTGCATCGCGGCATTGCCGCACGGCAGTTCCAGCGTGTCTTCGTGCTGGCGGATGGAATGCGCGTCGTTGGCGCGGAACTGCGAAACGGGCTGCTTTCGATCGATCTCGACCGCCCGGAACCGGAACGGCTAGTCAAACGTATTGATATAACCGTGAAGGACTGAGCCCCGCCCCGGCAGATCGCCGTAAACAGCTCTTGGAGACAAGGTCGTTCATGACTTGTCTTGAAATGGAGGCTTACAATGAGCAATCATAAGCAAATCTTCACCGAATCCGAATTCGCGCATCTGGGCGCCGGCGAAATCGCCTATATGCGCAAAATGCGTACTGACGACTTGGCACGCAGCTTCCCGGCCTTGCCGCCCATGGCTCCGGGGCTGGAACTCTGGGCCCTGTTCGGAGCCGACGGGGCACCGATCGTGCTTTCCGACGCACGCGCCAACATTCTCGCCGGGGCACAGGAACACGAACTGCGCACAGTGATGCTGCAGTAATCCTTCCGCAATTCCGGCCACACGCAAAAGGGCTGCCGAAGGCAGCCCTTTTCATTTGCAGCAACCGCAACGCGCCTCATGCCGTTTCGCTCTGGAAACTCGGGCGCCGGCTGCGGCGGCAACGGGATTGGTTCATCCCTCAGGCGGCGTTGGAGGCCGGCTGGGTCGTCAGGAAGGCGTAAAGCGCCTGTGCGTCATGCGTGCCGCGAAGCTTGGTCACCATGTCGGGGTCGCGCAGCAGGCGTGCGATGCGCGACAACGCCTTGAGATGATCCGCGCCCGCATTTTCAGGCGCCAGCAGCAGGAAGACGATATCCACGGGCTGGTCGTCCAGCGCCTCGAAATCCACCGGATTTTCAAGGCGGGCGAAGATGCCGGTGATGCGCTTGATGCTGTTGAGCTTGCCATGGGGGATGGCGATGCCATTCCCCACGCCCGTCGAGCCAAGCCGCTCACGCTGCAGGATGGTATCGAATACCTCGCGTTCGGTAAGACCCGTCAGTTCCGCGGCCTTCTCGGCCATGATCTGTAACAGTTGTTTCTTGGAGCTTGCTTTCAGCGCAGGGATGATCGCCGCGGGCTGAATCAGATCGCTAAGATCCATTCTCTCCATTCCTTCTCTATGCGGGATCAGACGACCCCGACTCTATAGACTTCCACGTACCCCAAACGACGCGGAGGCCCTCAAGGTTGCTCTCAGGAGCGGGATAGTTTCTGCCCCGTCACCGTCGAGGGATCGATCCAACCTATGTTGCCATCGGCCCGACGATACACGATATTGACTTCGTTGTTGCCCGCATTGCGGAACACGAGAACCGGACTATCCTTGAGATCGAGCTCCACGACCGCGGAGGCGACACTCATGGTACGCAACGACACCGAGGTTTCGGCAACGACGGTGGGAGCATAATCCTCCGCCACGTCCTCGTCATCCTCGGGCGCCGGAGACACGACCCGGTAGGCCACGTCATCATAGGCGGAATTGTTGTTGGCGACCTGATGCGATTTCAGCCTGCGCTTGTAGCGCCGCAGGCGTGTTTCGATCTTGTCCGCAGCCGCATCGAAAGCCAGCTGCGGATCCTGTGCCTCACCCGTGGTCTGCAGGGTCGCACCGGTATCAAGATGCAGCAAGCAGTCTGCCGAAAAACGGGACGAGGATTTCTCGACCGTGATCTGGCCCGAATATCCGCCGTCGAAATATTTGCCGACCGCGTCCCTGATCCGATCTTCGATCCGGATGCGGAACGCATCGCCTATATCCATATGCTTACCAGATACACGCAGACTCATGTGGTTATACCTCGTTTGCGTTTTTCCTTGCGACTCAATCTAACCACAAGGTCGCGGCGTGAGCAAAGCGATCCGGCACGTTGCGCACGGATCATATGACCAACTTTCCCGTTCCGGTTAACCACTTGCTGCCGCGCATCCCTGACTTCTGGCCTTTCCCGGCCGTGCAGCTTCGGACAGCCCGCGCATCATCGCGCGAGCGGGCTTCTATTGAGTGACGTTGCGAAAGTCAATCCAAACTTAAGAAGTCCTTAACGGACTCCTTCCCTCGTTGTTCCGCCTCATGCGGTTCAAACCATAAGCTACCGCGCGGACGCGGCAATCGCCTTCTTTTCCCGCCGCCGCTGAATCGATGATGGAATGTTCATCGATTCCCGATATTTGGCGACGGTCCGCCGCGCGATATCCACGCCATCACGGTTGAGAATATCGACAATGGCATCGTCGGACAATATCGAATCGGGACTTTCCCGATCTATCAACTGGCGTATCTGATGACGCACCGCCTCGGAGGAATGGGCTTCGCCCCCTTCGGCTGAAGCGATCGCGGCGTTGAAGAAGTAGCGCAGCTCGAAGACGCCGCGCGGCGTCAGCATATATTTGTTGGCTGTGACGCGGCTCACCGTCGATTCATGCATGCCGATGGCGTCGGCGACCATCCGCAGATTGAGCGGCTTGAGATGCGAAACGCCATGGACCAGGAAACCATCCTGCTGGCGCACGATCTCGCGCGCCACCTTCAGGATAGTGCGGGCACGCTGGTCGAGGCTGCGCGTCAGCCAATTGGCGTTCTGCAGGCATTCCGACAGGAAATCCTTTTCCTGCGGCCCCACGCCGCGCGCGACGGTGGTATAATAATCATGATTGACGAGCACCCGCGGCAGGGCGGCGGGGTTGATCTCGATATCCCAGCCCCCGCCATGGGCGGGCGTCACATGGACATCGGGAATGATGGCATCGGCCACGCCCACGGCGAAGAGTGCGCCCGGCTTGGGATCCAGCAGGCGGATCTCCGCCAGCATATCGAGAAGATCCGACTGGTCGACACCGCACAGGCGCTTTAACGTCTGGAAATCCCGCTTGGCCAGGAGTTCGAGATTGGCGATGAGCGCCTGCATCGCCGGATCGAAGCGATCCTTCTGCCGGAGCTGGATGGCGAGGCACTCGGCGAGATCACGGGCGAAGAGCCCGGCGGGCTCGAAGGCCTGCAAGGTCGCCAGCACGCATTCGACAATGGCGATATCCGCCCCCAGAAGCCCGGCGATTTCCGCGATATCGGCCCTGAGATAGCCCATATCGTCGAGGTGATCGGCGAGTTCGGCGGCGATGAGCCTCTGGGCAGGATCGCTGAACGCGAAAAGGATCTGTTCGCCGACATGATCGCGCAACGAGATGCGGTGCGCCGTCACCTGCTCGATGTCGAATCCGTCACCACCGCCGCAGACATAGCCGTCCCCGCCGGAGGATTTCCATTGCGAGGCGAGATCCGGCGCGATCTGCTCGTAGCGGCCGGGATCGTCGGGGAAGACGTTCTCCAGCGAACTGTCGAAGGTCTCGGACATGGCGTCCGCATCCGGCGCGGGGCGGTCCATCCAGTCGATGCCTTCGTCGTCCTGCCCGCCGGAAGCACGGGCGACGTCAAAGGCGGCACCATCTGCATCGCCCGTCGGGTCAGAACGCTCCAGCGCCGGACGGCCATCGGAGGCGATGTCGTCATTGGCCGGCTCGATGCGCTCCAGAAGCGGGTTCTTCTCGATTTCCAGCTCGATGAAATGCTCCAGCTCGATATGGGTCATCTGCAGCAGCCTGATGGATTGCATCAGCTGCGGCGTCATGACGAGCGACTGCGATTGCCGCAGATCGAGCTTTGGCGAAAGTGCCATGGCCTACGCTTCACTCCCCCTTACGCTACCCTGTCCCCTTCTTCCTACAAAACTGGTACAAACCTTGCTTGTCAATTCAGAATGTGCGGATTTGGGCGTTCCGGCGCCGCAAAACGGGCAGAATCGCACTCATCTGATTCTTTTTTTTGCAAAAGGCGGAACGGAAGGGGAATTTCCCACCCTCCCGCGACGGATCAAAGCATGAACTGATCGCCGAGATAAAGCCGCCGGACATCGGGGTTGGCGACGATCTCCGCCGGGCGGCCATGGGTCAGCACCTGACCGGCATGGATGATATAGGCGCGGTCGATGAGCCCCAGCGTCTCGCGCACATTATGGTCGGTGATGAGCACGCCGATGCCGCGGCTCGTCAGGTGGCGCACCAATTGCTGGATGTCGGACACGGCGATGGGATCGACGCCGGCGAACGGCTCGTCGAGGAGCATGAAATTGGGCCGCGAGGCGAGCGCGCGGGCGATCTCCAGCCTGCGGCGCTCGCCGCCGGAGAGCGAAAGCGCCGGCGCCTTGCGCAGATGCGCGATGTGGAATTCCTCGAGCAGGGCGTCGAGCTCGCTGGCGCGCTTCTTCTTGTCCTTCTCCACGACCTCAAGAACGGCCTTGATGTTGTCCTCCACCGAGAGGCCGCGGAAGATAGAGGCTTCCTGCGGGAGATAGCCGATGCCGAGGCGCGAGCGCCGGTACATGGGCATGGTGGTGACGTCGAAGCCGTCGATCTCGATCGAGCCGCTGTCGACCGGCACGAGGCCGGTCACCATGTAGAAGCAGGTGGTCTTGCCAGCGCCGTTGGGGCCGAGAATGCCGACCGCTTCCCCGGCACGCACGCCGAAGGAAACGCCGTTGACCACCTGACGGCCGCGATAGCTCTTGGTGAGGCCGCGCGCGACCAGCGTCCCCTTGAGTCGCTTGAGATCACCCGATCCCGGGCGGGACGGGCCGGCACTATCGGCGGGCGCAACGGCGGAAGCCGGTTGAGCACCGTCCTTGTCCTGCAGCTTGGTACGCGAGAAAAATGACACTGTGGCGGCCTGGCTCAGTTGCGACTTGCACTGCCGGCACGATTGCCCTGCTGTTCGTTCTTCGGCGTGAGGATGATCGACACCCGGCCGGACTGGCCCTTGCAGCTTTCGAGGAATGCCCTGCCGGTACCGGTATTCGCCGTCAGCTTGCAGCCGGTGGCGACATTGTCGCCGTCTGACAGCACGACCTTCTTGCCCTGGAGCGTCATGGTCTGCGTCTTCGCATCATATGTGCCGCTGTCGCCGGTGGCGATCTGCGTGCCCGATTTGAGATAGACCTTGCCGCTCACCTCGAGGTGATCGATGCCGGCTGCGCCCAGGCCGCCTGCCGCCGCCTGCGGCTGCGCCTGCTGCGAACCGTTGTTCTCGCCCGATCTGGCGTAATAGACCGTCATCTTGCCCGACTTGAGCACCGTCTGCCCCTGCACGACCGAGACATTGCCCGTGAAGATGGCAATGCCTTCCTTGTCGCGCATCTCCAGCCGATCCGCATTGATCTGCACCGGCTCCTTGCCGTTGGAAAGGTTGAGACCGCCGAACGGGACGCTCTGCGGGTTCTGCTGCTGGGCGAGCGCCGGCGCCGGAACAAAGGCGATGGCAGCACAGAATGCGGCCGCCACTGCCGTTGCGAGGCGGAAATCCCGATGTTTCGAGAGAAGGTCTTTGCGTATTGCGAATCTGCGCTGCATTCTCCACATCCCCTTTAAAAACCGGCAGCGCCCGATGTCCGCCCTTTACCCGACCTGCCCGGCCGGGCTTCCGACAAGGCCATGCCCTCAGCCATCATTACCCGGAACCGAAATATCGCTCTTTTGCTCTTTTGGCGATTCGATGACAAGCTTTACCTTGTCCTCGAACACCAACACCTCGCCATCATCCTGGATCTGCATCTTGTCCGCCGATATATGCGCATTGCCGTTCTGGATATCGACAGGCTGATCCGTTGTGATACGCCCGGTGGAAATGTTGACATCCGCCGATTTCAGCTTCGCCTTCAATCCACTGCTGGTAGTAACCGTAAAATCCTTATCGAGTTGCAAACGTTCGTTGGCGTTATCGTAAATACCGGATTTCGCTTCTATCTTGGCGCGGTCGTCGGGCCCCAGCGGCAGTTCGGCATCGATGTTTTCAAGCGTGATGACGCCGTTATTGGCGACATCCTGAATCGCGCGGGCGGCCGTCATCGAATAGGGAAGGTTTTCCTTGGTGAAGCCGTCGAGCTTGGGATTGGTCATCACCAGCTTGCCGTCCTCGGTTTCCGTCGCCCCGACCTTGACCGTGACGGGGGCGGAGGGAGCCGCAAGGAATGTGAACCACGAGAAGACGCCGGCAATGGCGACCGCGGCAACCGGCAGCGCGGTCTTGAGCACGCGGACGCGGCCCGAGTGGCGCTGCGCCGCCTCGAAAATCTCAGCGCTTTTCTCCGAGGCGCCGAAGTCCATCATATGGGTGCCCGTCGCGCCACCCCCGGAAGCCTCGGCTCTCCGGTTCAAGCCATTCTTTTTCGCGTTCATATGACTAAATTCTTTCGTACTTCCGGGCCATTTTCACGGCCCCTTCACACTCCAATATGGTTATTTTGGGATACAATACCAAATAGAAGATAACGGTGTCTTGCCGCCGGGGTTAAGCTGCACCTAAAGTGGCGGCTAAATTCCTTCATGATTTCATACAACCGTTTATACGGTATCCAATATATCGCGCAACAACGAATACGGGTTAGAGCCATGACACAATCTGCCGACGCAATTATAGACCGGCGGCGGCTGCGGCGGAAGCTCACCTTCTGGCGTATCGCGACTCTGGTCATCGTGGCGCTCGGCATCGCGGCGCTGATCAACTTCACCAGCGGCATCGGGCGCAACACGCCGCATATCGCCAAGGTGAAGATCGAAGGCACGATTCTCGAAGACGACGAATTGCTGGACCGCCTCGACAAGATCGCCGAGAGCAACGCCGTCAAGGGCCTGATCGTCTCCGTCGATTCGCCTGGCGGCACGACGGCGGGCGGCGAGGCCATTTTCGACGCCCTGCGCAAGGTGGCCGAGAAGAAGCCGGTCGTTGCCCAGGTGGGCACGCTCGCCGCTTCCGCCGGCTATATGATCGCCAGCGCGGCCGACCATATCGTGGCGCGCCAGTCCTCGATCGTCGGTTCCATCGGCGTCCTGTTCCAGTATCCCGACATTTCGCAACTCCTGACCAAGCTCGGCGTCAAGGTCGAGACCATCAAATCAAGCCCGCTCAAGGCCGAGCCGAACTTCTTCAGCCCCGCAAGCGAAGAGGCCAAGGCCATGATCCGCAACATGATCATGGATTCCTACGACTGGTTCGTCGGCCTCGTCGAAAGCCGCCGCCCGCTCGATCACGCCCAGACCCTGGCGCTGGCAAACGGCGCCGTCTTCACCGGACGGCAGGCGCTCGACAACAAGCTCGTCGACGCGCTGGGCGGCGAGGACGCGGCTGTCGACTGGCTGAAGAGCAAGGGCGTGGACGGCAATCTCTCGGTCATCGAATGGAAGCCGGAGAAATCGGGGACAGGCTGGTTTCTCTCCGAATCGGCAGCCAGACTGCTGACGCGGATACTGGGCCTGCCGGAGGAGAGCGGCAGCCTGCTGCGCGAGGTGGCGGGCGAGCGCATCTTCGCCCCCGGCCTGCTTTCGATCTGGCACACCGAGACAGCGCCCGTCAAAGGCCAATAAGCTATTGAATATCAATGTTTATGCGAATACTAATGTATCCGCATAAACAGAACACAATGTGCAAAGAGAGGTCGAACGCCGTGATCAAGTCAGAACTCGTGCAGATCATCGCCAGCCGTAATCCGCATCTCTTTCAACGCGACGTGGAAAACATCGTCGGCGCCGTGTTCGACGAAATCACCAACGCACTGGCCGAGGGCAACCGGGTGGAGTTGCGCGGCTTCGGCGCTTTCTCGGTGAAGAACCGCCCCGCGCGCAGCGGCCGCAACCCCCGCACCGGCGAGGCGGTGAGCGTGGAGGAGAAGTGGGTGCCGTTCTTCAAGACGGGCAAGGAACTGCGCGACCGCCTGAACAGCAGCGATCGATAATCCATGGCAAACCGTCTCGTCACCATCATCGTCTTCGTGCCGCTGGCGATCGTGCTGATCGCGCTTTCGGTCGCCAATCGCGCTGATGTCACCGTGACGCTCGATCCCTTCAATCCGGGAAATCCGGCGCTCTCCTATTCGGCGCCGCTGTTCGTCTGGCTGTTCGGGATGCTGATCGCCGGGCTCGTTCTGGGCGGGGTGGTGACGTGGTTCACCCAGGGCAAATACCGCAAGCTCGCCCGCACCCGCAAAGCGGAGGCCGACAGGCTGCGTCAGAACAGTGAAACCGGGAAAGCAGGCGAAACAGCTTCCCAGACGCAGATGCCCGCCCTGCGCTGAGCACTCGCGGTTCCGGAACGCCATGAAAAACATATCCGCCGACGAAGTCGATGCCGTCCTCAACTGGAAGGACATGGTCGACGCGCTCGACCGCGCTTTCCGTGAAGGCATGATCCAGCCCGTGCGCCATCACCACACGGTCGAGCGGCCGCAGGGTGCGGCATCGACGCTGCTGCTGATGCCCGCATGGTCCGATTTCTCGGGGCTTGAAGATGCCTCGAAAGGCTACATGGGCGTCAAGATCGTGACGGTTTCGCCCGATAATGGCGCCATCGGCAAGCCCGCGGTAATGGGCGTCTACCTGCTTCTCGACGGTACGACCGGCGAGCCGAAGGCGCTGATCGACGGACAGAGGCTGACCAACTGGCGCACGGCCGGCGCCTCGGCGCTCGCCGCGCGCTATCTCGCCCGCGAGGACGCGGAAAAGCTGGTGATCATCGGCGCCGGATCGCTTTCGACCTTCATCGCCAGGGCGCACAGCGCCGTCCGCCCGATCCGCGACATCGCTATCTGGAACCGCAATCCGGAAGGCGCCGAAAAAATCGCCCGGCAATTGACCGCCGAAGGGCTGAATGCCCGTGTGGCGACGGATCGCGACGCGGCGATCGCCGAGGCCGACATCGTCTCCGCCGCCACGCTTTCCACCATTCCGCTGATCCACGGCAAGTTGCTGAAGCCGGGCGCGCATGTCGACCTGATCGGCGCCTTCGCACCTACCATGCGCGAGACGGACGATGAATGCATAAGGCGCGCCCGGGTGTTCGTCGACACCAGGGAAGGCGCACTGAAGGAGGGCGGCGATATCGTCCAGCCGCTCAAGGCCGGCGTGATCCGGGAGAGGCATGTGCTCGGCGATCTCTTTGATCTGACGCGGGGCAAGGCGGAGGGCCGCGGCTCGGCTGAGGAGATCACGCTGTTCAAATCGGTCGGGGCGGCGCTCGAGGACCTCGCAGCCGGGATCCTGGTCTACGAAAAGGCCTCCGCCAAAGGCGCCGGGTGAAACCCGGGCGTCTTTTCCCTTGTCGTAAGCCCGCTCTTTATCCTACAGCGCCGTGCGTCCGTTAGAACGCACAAAGGACGCTGCAGACTATTGAATCTACGCATCAGGCTTTCCGAAATCGATTCCGATTTTCAGGCCGATGCTGTAGGAGGAAGCCAGGGCAACGGGAAATACAGGGTTGAAACCACCGAAGCGAAAAGACAAGCGGCAGCAGCGAGGCGACAAGACGCCGGTCGGAGCGTGCGCGCCGCTTTCCCCACGGGCCAAGCCTGCAGCAAAGCCGGTGCCGGAAAAGCAGGCGCGCCCAGCCCCCGAACCCGCGCGATCGCGGCTTCTCCAGCGGCGCGACGGCAAGCGGCCGGAAGAGAAGCTGCCGCTCATCCTCGAAACCGAGCCATCGGAAGATTATGCGTTGCTCGACAGCGGCAATAGCCGCAAGCTCGAGCAATACGGGCCCTACCGCATCGTGCGGCCGGAAGGACAGGCGCTCTGGCTTCCCGCATGGGATGAGGCGGAATGGGCGAAGGCCGATGCCGTCTTCACCGGCAATACTGACGAAGAAGGCATGGGGCGCTGGCACTTCCCGCTTGCCCCCCTCGGCGAGACATGGCCCATGGCATATGACGGCATTCCGTTTCTGGGCCGCTTTACCTCCTTCCGCCATGTCGGCGTCTTCCCCGAACAGGCCTCGCACTGGTCCTATATGGATAGGCTCATCCGTAAAGCCGGGCGCCCCGTGCGGGTGCTGAACCTTTTCGGCTATACCGGGCTTGCCTCGCTGGTCGCCGCGCGGGCGGGCGCGGAAGTCACCCACGTCGACGCCTCGAAGAAGGCGATCCTCTGGGCGCGTGAGAACCAGGAGATGGCGGGCCTGTCGGGCAAGCCCATCCGCTGGATCTGCGACGACGCGGTCAAATTCGTCACCCGCGAGGAGCGCCGCGACAGCCGCTACGACATCATCCTGCTCGACCCGCCCGCCTATGGGCGCGGACCGAATGGCGAGGTCTGGCAATTGTTCGACAATCTGCCCGACATGGTCGATCTCTGCCGCTCGATCCTGACGCCGAAGCCGCTCGCCGTGGTGCTGACCGCCTATTCGATCCGCGCCTCCTTCTTCGCCATCCATGAACTGATGCGCGATGCCTTCACCGGGCTCGGCGGACGGGTGGAATCGGGCGAGCTCATCCTGCGCGAACGTTCCGCCGGGCGCGCGCTTTCCACATCGCTTTTCAGCCGCTGGGTGGCGTGAATGACGGGTCACGACGAGTTTCCGAAGACGGGCAAGGTGAAGGAAGTCACCAGCCTGACCAACCCGATCATCAAGGACCTGCGCGCCTTGTCGGTGAAGAA
The DNA here is from genome assembly GCF_014191375.1 of Mesorhizobium sp. RMAD-H1. Lineage (GTDB taxonomy): Bacteria > Pseudomonadota > Alphaproteobacteria > Rhizobiales > Rhizobiaceae > Paramesorhizobium. Next base: position 240,048 of record NZ_JACHWN010000004.1, on the reverse strand, counting down.
GTTCCGCGACCAGCAGGGCGTCTTCCTTGCCGAAGGGCTGAAGCTCGTCATCGACGCGCTCGACCTCGGCTGGCGCATCCGCACGCTGGTCTTCGCCAAGGCCGGCAAGGGCAACGCCCTCGTCGAGCAGGTGGCGGCGCGCACCGTCGCCAGGGGCGGGCTGGTGCTGGAGGTGAGCGAAAAGGTCATTTCCGCCATCACGAGGCGCGACAACCCGCAGATGGTCGTCGGCGTCTTCGAGCAGAAATACCAGCCGCTTGGCAGCCTCAGGCCGCAGGGCAACGACGTCTATGTCGCGCTCGACCGGGTGCGCGACCCCGGCAATCTGGGCACCATCATCCGCACCGCCGACGCGGCGGGGGCGAAGGGCGTGATCCTGATCGGCGACACAACCGACCCGTTTTCGATCGAGACCGTGCGGGCGACGATGGGCTCCGTCTTCGCCCTGCCGCTCTATCGCGCGAGCGAGGCCGATTTCCTCGCCTGGCGGAAGGGCTTCTCCGGTCTCGTCGTCGGCACGCATCTGAAAGGGGCGGTCGACTACCGCCGCATTCCCTATGCCGGCAGGCCGGTCATCCTGATGATGGGCAATGAGCAGCAGGGCTTGCCGGAAAGCCTCGCCTCGACCTGCGACAAGCTCGCCCGCATTCCGCAGGCGGGGCGCGCGGATTCGCTCAATCTCGCCATCGCCACCGGTGTCATGCTGTTCGAAATCCGGCGCGAGGCGCTCGTTCTCGATGAAAGGCCGGGCGAAAAATGATCCGGAAAACCGTTTTCTTGAATTTTTTCGTGGTGATTCTGGCCGTCATTCTCGACCAGTTCGTCAAATATCTGGTCGAAACGGGCATGGATTACCACCAGCAGATCAATATCCTGCCCGTGCTAGCGCTGTTTCGCACACATAATGACGGCATCGCCTTCTCCATGTTGTCGTCGGTCGGCGATACCGGCCTGATCGTCATGACGCTCGTCGTCATCGCCTTCGTGCTCTATCTCTGGTGGTCGAGCGCGCCGGAGCGATGGCTTTCGCGGCTGGGCTTCGCGCTGATCATCGGCGGCGCCATCGGAAACCTGATCGACCGCAGCCTGCACGGCTATGTGATCGATTACGTGCTGTTCCACACCGCGACCTGGTCATTCGCCGTCTTCAACCTGGCGGATGCCTTTATCACGATCGGCGCCGGGCTGATCATCCTGGAAGAGCTCATCGCCTGGAAAAACGAAAAGGGCAAAGGCAAGATCGAAGACCGATAGACAATGCGCGGTTTTTCCGCGGAAATTGCTACAGCGCTTTATAAAAATTTGATCGTTCCGGGAAACCGGACCTGAACTGCTCCATGTTATGGCGGAGCATGAGCACCGTCGGCCCGACCGCCAAGAACGCCTCCCCGTCTGCACGGAACCGTCCGCCCGCGCGCGACGGAAGGGCGTTGCTGCAGGCGGCAAAGCAACGCGAACGGGCGGCACGTCTGCAGGATGCGGGAAACGGTGCGATCGGCACGAGAGCCGTGCTCCTCCTCTGCCCGCTTTTCGGCATGGCGGCCACCGCCTCGGCACTGGCGGAATGGCCGCTGTCCCTGACATTCATCCTGGCGGGGCTGATGGCCCTGACGGGCGCCATCGGCTGGCAGCGCTTCACCCGCACGCCCGAAACGGGCGGTATTCTCGCCCTCGAAGAAAAGATCGAGGCCCAGCACCAGAAGATCGAGGAACTGGCGGACAGGCTGTGGGAGGCGACGGAAAAGCTCGAATCGGAAGCGCTTCTGATCGAGGCGCGCGAGCGCGCCGAAAACGCCAACAGGGCGAAATCGCGCTTCCTCGCCACCGTGAGCCATGAGATCCGCACGCCGCTCAACGGCATCATCGGCATGGCTAAACTGCTTTCGCAGACGGGGCTGACCGGCGAACAGCGCGCCTATACCGATGCCGTGCTGCAATCGGGCGACGCGCTTCTCCTGCTGATCGAGGATCTGCTCGATTTCTCCAAGATCGAAGCAGGGCATTTCGAAGCGAAATCCGTGGAGACCGACATCGTGCCGCTCTGCGAATCGGTGACCGAGCTCCTGGCGTCGCGCGCTTATGCGAAAGGGATCAGCCTCGGCTGTCATGTCTCGAGCAAGGTGCCGGCAAGGATCGGCATCGATCAGGCCCGCGTCCGGCAGGTTCTCATCAATCTGATCGGCAACGCCGTCAAGTTCACCGATGAAGGCGGCGTGCTGCTCGACGTCTCGGTGGACGGGAAAACGCTTCTCTTCAGCGTTGCCGACAGCGGGCCCGGCCTCAAGCCCGGCGACAAGGAGCGCATTTTCGAGGAATTCGAGCAGGCCGACGACGGCTCGGCGGGACCACGCGACGGCGCCGGGCTGGGCCTGGCGATCTCGCAGAAGATCGCGGCGGCGATGGGCGGGGCGATCACGGTCGAGAGCGAGTGGAAGAAGGGCTGCCGCTTCCTCTTCACCCTGCCCTTTGCCGAGGCGGCGTCGCCGGAAGAAAATCTCTGCCTCGCGGAGCGGAAGTATCTCATTCTCAGCGCCAACCGTCACGAAGCCGACGCGCTGGCGTACACACTCGGCGACCATGGCGCCGAGGTGTTTTTCGCCGGCGATGGCCAGGCAGCCCTGAATATGGCCGGCCAGCGGGACTTCGACGCCATTCTGGCCGATATGGCTTTCGCCGAGGTGTTGTCGCCGCTCCTCCGCACCCATCCGGCGGGGGAAAAGGGCGTGCGCAAGGCGGTGATCCTGATCAAGCCGGAGGAGAAGAACAACCTGCCGGCGATCATGGGCCAGGGCTTCGACGCCTTTCTGGTGCGTCCGGTGCGTTCGGGGAGCCTGTTGCGCATCCTGACCGCCGAATTGCCGGAGCCCTTGTGGAAAGCCATCCGGGTGCCACAGGCGCTGGCGCCGGACACGCCACCGCTGCGCGTGCTGATCGCCGACGACAACGAGATCAATCTGCAGCTCGCGCGCGCCGTTCTCCTGCGCGCCGGGCATGAGGCTTTCATCGCCAATGACGGCGAGGCGGCGGTGGCCGCCTTCCGCCAGGCAAGGCTCGACGGCGCCGGCTTCGACATCGTGCTGATGGATCTGCACATGCCGCGCATGGACGGCGGCGCGGCGATCAAGGCGATTCGCACATTCGAGGCGGCGCAGGCCATGCCGGCGGTGCCCATCCTGGTGCTGACCGCCGACGACCAGGCCAAAACGCGGGCACGGCTGATGAAACTCGGGGCGACCGGGTTCATCGCCAAGCCGGTCGACCCGACGGAGCTTGCCCTCGCGATCACGGAACATGTGAAGGCAAAGGAGGCATAGCCATATTCATGTCACCGTGCTGTCATCGTGATGTAGCAGTTGCGCTTTATCTCCTTGGCTCGAGTGTTGAACAGGCTCGCGCATTCCGCCCGAACGGCGCGAAAAACTTTCAACTGATTGAAAATTTTAGATTTTATTCCGCAGCCCCTCCCCCAAGGCGGAATAAAAGGACTGGAGAAGACTGCCATGAGCACTTTGCTTGGAATTTCCCGGCAAATCATCAATGATGCTGGCATGTCGAGCATCGAAACACCCACGGCCCTTTTCACCTCGCCCGACAGCCCCGGCGTCCTCGGGCGCATCGGCTCGCTGGAAGTCCGGCTTGCGAGGACGGCAGCAGAAATTACCGCCGCGCAGGAATTGCGCTTCAAGATCTTTTTCGACGAGCTGGGCGCCAAACAGGAGAACGCGGCCATATTGGAGGAGCGCGATGCGGACCGCTTCGATGCCGCCTGCGATCATCTCCTCGTCTATGACACGGCCATCGCGGAGCCGGAGCACCGGCAGATCGTCGGCACCTACCGGCTGTTGCGCGGCGAGAAGGCGCGCGAGGCACACGGCTTCTATTCGGCCGGCGAATACGATGTCGACCGGCTGACGCTGGCCAAGCCGGATCTCAACTTCCTCGAGCTCGGCCGCTCCTGCGTCAAGCCGGAATACCGCTCGAAGCGGACGGTAGAGCTCCTGTGGCAGGGCATCTGGGCCTATTGCCGCCGCCACCGCATCGACGTGATGTTCGGCTGCGCCTCGTTCAGCGGCGCCATCCCCGCCGCGCACGCGCTCGCCCTGTCGTTCCTGCATCACAATTGCCGCGCGGACGCGGACTGGGACGTGCGGGCGCTGCCGCAGCGCTATCACCCGATGGACCTGATGCCCCGCGAGGCGATCAATCCGAAGGTGGCGCTGTTCTCCATGCCGCCGCTCATCAAGGGCTATCTCAGGCTCGGCGCGATGATCGGCGACGGGGCCGTGGTCGACCACGCTTTCGGCACCACGGATGTGTTCATCATCCTGCCGGTTTCGCATATATCCACGCGCTACATCACCTATTATGGCGCAGAAGCGGACCGGTTTATGTGAGGAAGGGAATAGGGGACTAGGGAATAGCAGGTTTTCCTACTCCCCGGCTCCCCTCACTTCGCCGCCAATCCCTTCAGCCGGTAAAGCGCATCCATCGCCTCGCGCGGCGTCATTTCGTCGGGGTTGAGCGCCAGGACGGCCTCGAGAAGCGCGTCGTTGCCTTTTTGCGGCTTCGGCGGCTCGCGTTTCACCTCGACCGAGAACAGCGGCAGATCGTCGATCAGTTTTTCGGCCTTGCCCGATGTCTCGCCCGCTTCCAGCTGGTGCAGCACGTCGCGGGCGCGGTTGACCACCGCCTCCGGCAGGCCGGCGAGGCGGGCGACCTGCACGCCATAGGAGCGGTCGGCGGCGCCCTTCGCCACCTCGTGCAGGAACACCACGTCGCCATCCCATTCCTTGACGCGCATGGTGACGTTCGCCAGCCGGGCAAGCTTTTCCGAAAGCGCGGTCATTTCATGAAAATGCGTGGCGAAAAGCGCGCGGCAGCGGTTCTTCTCGTGCAGATATTCGACCGCCGCCCAAGCGATGGAGAGCCCGTCGAAGGTGGCGGTGCCGCGGCCAATCTCGTCCAAGATGACGAGCGAACGCTCGCCCGCCTGGTTGAGGATGGCGGCGGTCTCGACCATCTCGACCATGAAGGTGGAGCGGCCGCGTGCCAGATCGTCCGACGCGCCGACGCGACTGAAGAGCCGGTCCACCACGCCGATATGTGCCGCCCCCGCCGGGACGAAGGAGCCCATCTGGGCGAGGATGGCGATCAGCGCGTTCTGGCGGAGAAACGTCGATTTACCGCCCATGTTAGGACCGGTCAAAAGCCAGATCGCGCCATGCTTCTCATCGCCCTGGGGCGAGAGATCGCAATCATTGGCGACGAACGGATTGGCCGCCTGGCGACGCAGCGCCTGCTCCACCACCGGATGGCGGCCGGCGACGATGTTGAAAGCGAGGCTCGAATCGACCACCGGGCGGCAATAGCCCTGCTCCTCGGCAAGCGCTGCAAGGGCGGCGGAAACGTCGAGCACGGCAAGGGCCGCCGCGCCGGCGCGGATCGCATCGGCATGGGCGACGGTCTCGTTGGTCAGCTCGTCGAAAACGCCAAGCTCGATGGCGAGCGCGCGGTCGGCGGCATTGGCGATCTTCGATTCCAGTTCCGCCAGCTCCGTGGTGGTGAAGCGCATGGCGCTCGCCATGGTCTGGCGGTGGATGAAGCGGCCCTTGGCCTCCGCACTGCCGGTCATGGTTTCCTGATGGCTGGCGGGCACCTCGATGAAATAGCCCAGCACATTGTTGTGCTTGATCTTCAGCGATTTGATGCCCGTCTCGTCCATATAGCGGGCCTGCAAGCCGGCGATGATCCGGCGCGACTGGTCGCGCAAACCCCGCATCTCGTCGAGCTCGGCATTGTATCCCGCTCGCACGAAGCCGCCATCGCGTTTCAAAAGGGGCAGCTCGTCATCAAGCGCGCGGTCCAGATGCTCGGCGTAGTCCCGCGGCAGGGCGGCCAGCGCAGCGCGGGCTTCCTCAAGTTCAGGCGGCAGGTCACGGCCGGCAAACAGCGCCGCGATGCACCGCGCGGCTTCCATCCCGCGCTGCAGCGCGCCGAGATCGCGCGGTCCGCCCCGCCCGACCGCGAGCCGTGAAAGCGCGCGCGGCATATCGGGCACGCCCTTCAATTCCATCCGCAAGCCATCGGCCAGTTGCTGCTCGCCCAGGAAGAAGGAGACCGCGTCCTGACGCATGGCGATATCAGCCGGATCGGTGAGCGGCGCGGTGAGACGCTCGGCAAGAAGCCGGGCTCCGCCGCCGGTCACCGTGCGGTCGATGGCTTTCAACAGGCTGCCGTCGCGGCTGCCGGAAAGCGTGCGCGTCAACTCCAGATTGGCGCGCGTCGCAGGGTCGATGAAGAGCGCCGAGCCCTCCTGCTCGCGCTCGGGATGCATCAGCGGCGGGCGCTCGGAGATCTGCGTCTTCTCGATATAGGCGATGGCGCCGGAGATCGCGGAGAGCTCCGAGCGAGAGAACTGGCCGAAACCGTCGAGCGCCGCCACCTCGAAATAGCGCTTGATGCGCGTCTCGGCGGTGGCGCTGTCGAAGAGGCTTGCCGGCTGCGGCGTCACCGCGCGGCCGATCATATCGAAGACGGGGCGCAGCTCCGGATCGTGAAACACCGGTTCGGCGACGATCAGTTCACGGGGGTCGACCCGCATGATATCGGCGAGGAGTCGGCCGGCCGACGTCTCGGAAACGCGGAAAGTGCCGGTCGAGATATCGATCCAGGCGAGCGCCATGCGCCCCTCCTCCGCGCCCTTGACGCGGCCGAGCGTCATCAGGAAATTGGCCTCCGAAGGATCGAGCAGCTTTTCCTCGGTGAGCGTGCCGGGGGTGACGAGGCGGATGACGTCGCGCCGCACCACCGATTTGGAGCCTCGCTTCTTGGCCTCCGCCGGATCCTCCGTCTGCTCGCAGACGGCGACGCGATAGCCCCTGGCGATCAGCTTCTGCAGGTAATCGTCGGCGGCATGGACGGGAACGCCGCACATCGGGATATCCTCGCCCAGATGCTTGCCGCGCTTGGTGAGCGTGATGCCGAGCGCCCTCGATGCCTCCACCGCGTCATCGAAGAAAAGCTCGTAGAAGTCGCCCATGCGATAGAACAGGAGCGATCCCTCGTTCGCCGCCTTGATCTCGATATATTGCTCCATCATCGGCGTCGGGCGCGCGCCCGTGTCGAACGGGTTGGTGCCGGCCTCGACGTCGTCGGTGATTTGCGGCTGGTCGTTCAATGCGGCTTCCCGGAGTTGTTCCATGACGGCTTCAATGCGTATTGGTCGCTTCGAGATAAATACCTATTACGTATCGTGCTGTTTACACACCGCTGCGCTAGCGGTATCGGACATTTCTCCACAGAACAAAGCACCGGAGGGAAGATGCCTGTCGATACGCCCACCACCAAGACCAGCAGCCGGTCCGCACCTTCGGTGACCGAAAAGGAAGCACTCGATTTCCACGCCGATGGCCGTCCCGGCAAGCTGGAGATCAACCCGACCAAGCCGATGGCGACGCAGCGCGACCTGTCGCTCGCCTATTCGCCCGGCGTCGCCGTTCCGGTGAAGGCGATCGCCGAGGATCCGGCGCGCGCCTATGACTACACCTCGAAGGGCAACATGGTGGCGGTGATCTCCAACGGCACGGCGATCCTCGGCCTCGGCAATCTCGGCGCGCTGGCCTCCAAGCCTGTCATGGAAGGCAAGGCGGTGCTGTTCAAGCGCTTCGCCGACGTGGATTCCATCGACCTTGAAGTCGACACCACCGATATCGACGCCTTCGTCAACGCCGTGCGCTATCTCGGCCCCTCCTTCGGCGGCATCAATCTGGAGGACATCAAGGCGCCGGACTGCTTCATCATCGAAAGCCGCCTGCGCGAATTGATGGATATTCCCGTCTTCCATGACGACCAGCACGGCACGGCGATCATCGCCGTGGCCGGCCTCATCAACGCGCTGCACCTGACGGGCCGCGACATGAAGACGACGAAACTCGTCTGCAACGGCGCGGGCGCGGCCGGAATCGCCTGCATCGAGCTGGTGAAGGCCATGGGCTTCGCGCCGGAGAATGTCATCCTCTGCGACACAAAGGGCGTCGTCTACCAAGGCCGCGAGGAGGGCATGAACCAGTGGAAGTCCGCCCATGCGGTGGAAACCTCCAAGCGCACGCTTGCCGAAGCCATGGACGGCGCGGATATCTTCTTCGGCGTCTCGGCCAAGGGCGCGCTGACGGAGGACATGGTGCGCTCCATGGCGCCGAACCCGATCATCTTCGCCATGGCCAATCCCGATCCCGAGATCACGCCGGAAGAAGTGGCGCGCATCCGCTCCGACGCGATCATGGCGACGGGCCGCTCGGACTACCCGAACCAGGTCAACAATGTGCTGGGCTTCCCCTACATCTTCCGCGGCGCGCTCGACGTGCGCGCCACCACCATTAACGAGGAGATGAAGGTCGCCGCCGCCAATGCGCTCGCCGCGCTGGCGCGTGAGGACGTGCCGGACGATGTCGCCGCCGCCTATCAGGGCAACCGTCCGCGCTTCGGGCCGAACTACATCATCCCCGTGCCGTTCGATCCCAGGCTCATCTCCGCCATCCCGGTGGCGGTAGCCAAGGCGGCGATGGAGACAGGCGTCGCCGGCCGGCCCATCACCAATCTGGAAGCCTATGCGCGCGAGCTCTCCGCCCGGCGCGATCCCATTGCCTCGACGCTGCAAGGCATCTACGAACGGGTGCGGCGGCAGCCGAAGCGCATCGTCTTCGCGGAAGGCGAGGAGGAGCAGGTCATGCGCGCCGCCGTCTCCTACGCGAACCAGCGTCTCGGCACCGCCATCCTGCTGGGGCGCGAGGAGCGCATCCGCGAAACGGCGGAGGCAGCCGGCGTCGACCTCGCCAAAGCGGGGATCGAGATCATCAATGCCCGGCTTTCCAGCCGCAACACGGTCTATGCCGACTATCTTTACGAGCGGCTGCAGCGGAAGGGCTATCTCTTCCGCGACTGCCACCGCATCATCAACAACGACCGCAACCATTTCGCCGCCTGCATGGTGGCGCTGGGCGACGCCGACGGCATGGTGACGGGCGTCACGCGCAACTACGCCACGGGCCTTGAGGATGTGCGCCGGGTCATCGACGCCAAGCCGGGACACAAGGTGATCGGCGTCTCGATCGCGCTCTGCCGCGGCCGCACGGTCTTCGTCGCCGATACGGCGGTGCATGAAATGCCCGATGCCGAGGAGCTTGCCGATATCGCCGAGGAAGCGGCGGGCATGGCGCGGCGCATGGGCTATCTGCCGCGCGTGGCGCTGCTCGCCTATTCCACCTTCGGCCATATGGGCGGCGAGCGCTCGGAGCGCATCCAGGAAGCGGTCAAGATCCTCGACAAGCGCCGCGTCGATTTCGAATATGACGGCGAGATGAGCGCCGATGTGGCGCTCAATCCGGCCTTGATGGAGCAATATCCCTTCATCCGCCTCTCCGGCCCCGCCAACGTGCTCGTCATGCCCGCCTTCCACTCGGCGTCGATCTCGACGAAGATGCTGCAGGAACTGGGCGGCTCGACGGTGATCGGCCCGCTGCTGGTCGGCCTCGACAAGCCGGTGCAGATCGTTTCGCTCGGCGCGAAGGATTCCGACATCGTGAATATGGCCGCGATTGCTGCGTATAACGCGACGACGTGAGGAAGATGAGACGTTGCGCCCCGCCCAAGGACTCCAGGGGGCGCACTCTATTGCGTGGAATGTGATTTATTGGTAATTTTTGGTATCGTTTTTTTTCAGGAGCCTGCCAAAAATGGCGAAGAACACATCCATTTCCCTTGGCGATCACTTTAGCGGATTCATTGACCGCCAAGTGAAAACAGGTCGCTACGGTTCAGCAAGTGATGTCGTGCGGGCTGGTCTTCGCCTGCTGGAAGAACACGAAGCGAAAGTGAAGGCCTTGGAGGCGGCGCTGGTCGAAGGCGAGGAATCGGGCGAACCTCAACCGTTTGACAACGAAGCGTTCAAAGCGAGAATGCGAGCCGCGTATGGGAGTTAAGCGGCGGTACCGGCTTTCACCGGCTTCCGAGCGCGATCTTGCAGATGTATGGTTCTACACGGCCAACCAATGGTCCGTTGAACAGGCGGATAGCTATCAGGATCAACTTGCGGCAGCTTTTGAGGGGCTAGCGACGGGAACGAAAAAAGGACGCCGCGTTGCAACCAGCCGCAAAGAATACCTGAAATATGCGGTGGGGGCGCATATCATCTATTTCCGGGAGGCGGAGAAGGAAGTCATCATAGTTCGCGTCCTGCATGGCCGCATGGACGCGGAGCGATATCTTTAGAGCTCTTTCGCCGCGTACTGGGAAGGGTGCCGGCAGGAGTGTTCTACGACTTCACCTTCCCCATACCCACGCCACAGAAAACGCGCTATAGGGAGCATCCATTCATCGGACCACCTTCATGAGCGCATCAGACCTGAAGCTTGAACAGATCGTCAATGCGGAGAAACTGCGCCAGAAGCTCGTTTTGCTCGTAAAGGAAGCGGAGGCCGACGGCGCCAGCCATGCGGTGCGCGGGCTGGTGCTGCAAACGCTGAAGGACACGCTGGCGCGCGGGCGCGCCACCGCGGAGGCGATGCTGATGAAGGATGGCGGCGGGACGCGCTGCGCCACCCGCCTCTGCCATCTGATGGACGTCATCATCGAGACGCTCTACGACTTCGCAGTCACCACGGTCTATCCCGCGACCAATCCCTCGAAGGCCGAGCGGATGGCGATCATCGCCGTCGGCGGCTATGGGCGCGGCGCGCTGGCGCCCGGCTCCGACATCGACCTCCTCTTCCTCCTGCCCTACAAGCAGACGCCCTGGGGCGAACAGGTGGTGGAATATGTCCTCTACATGCTATGGGACATGGGGCTGAAGGTCGGCCACGCCACGCGCAACATAGACGAGACGATCCGCCTCTCGCGCGAGGACATGACCATCCGCACCGCGGTTCTGGAAGCGCGCTATCTCTGCGGCAATCGCGAGCTCTTCGACGAGATGACCCGCCGTTTCGGCGAGGAGGTGGTGAAAGGGACCGCGCCGCAATTCATCCAGGCCAAGCTCGCCGAACGCGACGCCCGCCACCGCAAGACCGGCGAGACGCGCTATCTGGTCGAGCCGAACGTGAAGGAAGGCAAGGGCGGACAGCGCGACCTGCACACGCTGTTCTGGATCGCCAAATATTTCTACCGCGTGCACACGAGCGAGGAACTGGTGAAGGCGGGCGTGCTGTCGCGCGCCGAGCACAAGCTGTTCATGAAGGCGGAGGATTTCCTGTGGGCGGTGCGCTGCCACATGCATTTCCTGACCGGCAAGGCGGAGGAGCGGCTCTCCTTCGATATCCAGCGCGAGATCGCCAGCCGGCTCGGCTATACCTCCCATCCCGGCCTTCATGATGTCGAGCGCTTCATGAAGCATTATTTCCTCGTCGCCAAGGATGTGGGCGATCTGACGCGCATCATCTGCGCGGCGCTGGAGGAGGAACAGGCCAAGCACGTCCCCGGCTTCAACCGCATCTTCCTCACCTTCTCCCGCCGCAAGCGCAAGCTCGCCGGGACGAAAGACTTCATCGCCGACAACCACCGCATCAACATCGCCGACGAGGGCGTCTTCGAGCGCGATCCGGTCAATATCATCCGGCTTTTCCATCTGGCGGACAGACACGGGCTGGAATTCCACCCGCAGGCGATGCAGCAGTTGACCCGCTCGCTCAAGCTCATCAATGCCGAGTTGCGCGAAAACCCGGAAGCCAACCGGCTGTTCCTCGAAATCCTGACTTCGCCGCGCAATCCCGAACTGATCCTGCGGCGGATGAACGAATCCGGCGTGCTCGGCCGTTTCATCCCGGATTTCGGGAAGATCGTCGCCATGATGCAGTTCAACATGTATCACCATTATACGGTGGACGAGCATCTGTTGCGCTGCATCGCCATCCTTTCGGATATCGAGCATGGCGAATTGGAGCACGAACACCCGCTTTCCAACACGCTGATGCCGGCGCTGAAGAAGGACCGCAACCTCCTCTATATCGCGCTGCTGCTGCACGATATCGCCAAGGGCCGCCCCGAGGACCATTCGGAGGCGGGCGCCCGGATCGCGCGCAGGCTCTGCCCGCGGCTGGGGCTCTCGCCCGCCGAGACCGAGACCGTGGCCTGGCTGGTGCAGGAGCACCTCACCATGAGCATGGTGGCGCAGTCGCGCGATCTCAACGACCGCAAGACGATCGAGGATTTCGCGGCGACCGTGCAGACGCTGGAGCGGCTGAAGCTCCTTCTCATCCTCACCGTCTGCGATATCAAGGCGGTCGGCCCCGGCGTCTGGAACGGCTGGAAGGGCCAGCTCCTGCGCACCCTCTTCTACGAAACCGAGCTGCTGCTCACCGGCGGCTTCTCGGAAGTGTCGCGGCAGGACCGGTTCGAACGCGCCCGCGCGGAACTTGCCACCGCGCTCTCCTCCTGGCCCGAGAAGGAACGGGAAGCCTATCTCAACCTGCATTACCCGAACTATTTCCTCACTGTCAGCCTGGAAGACCAGGTGCGGCACGCCAGGTTCATCCGCGAGACAGATGCGGCGGGCAAGCCGCTCGCCACGATGGTGCAGCCGCACGCATTCGAGGCGGTGACCGAGATCACCGTGCTCTCGCCCGACCATCCGCGCCTGCTCTCGGTGATCGCGGGCGCCTGTGCCGGCGCCGGCGCCAATATCGTCGATGCGCAGATCTTCACGACCAGCGACGGGCGGGCGCTCGACACCATTCTCATCAATCGCGAGTTCGATACGGACGAAGACGAGAGGAGGCGCGCAGAGCGCGTCGGCAGGCTGATCGAGGACGTGCTGTCGGGCCGCTCCTTCCTGCCCGACATGCTCGCCAAGCGCACCAAGCCCAAACGCGCGGCCAAGGCCTTTCGCGTCGAGCCGCGGGTGGAGATCAACAACACGCTCTCGAACAAATTCACCGTCATCGAGGTGGAAGGTCTCGACCGGCCCGGCCTGTTGTCGGAGTTGACCGGCGTGATATCCGATCTCTCGCTCGACATCGCCTCGGCGCATATCACCACCTTCGGCGAGAAGGTGATCGACACCTTCTACGTCACCGATCTCGTGGGCCACAAGATCTCCAACCCGGCGCGGCAGGGCAATATCAGGCGCAAGCTTCTGGCGCTCTTCGGCAAGGAAGAGAGCCATGCGCGCGGCAGCAGCCGTTCGCACCAGGCCGCGGAATAAAATTGGTTCGTTTGAATGGAATCGCTAGGCGCCCCCCTCTGGCCTGCCGGCCATCTCCCCCGCAAGGGGGGAGAATGGCTGACACGCCCCTCCGTCTTCACCTTGCAACGTTTGCGATTGGTGCCACGCGTCTATGAAGGCGTAATCTCCCCCCTTGCGGGGGAGATGCCCGGCAGGGCAGAGGGGGGCGCTGTCCCGCCGGTGGTTCTGCATCAAAACGAAAAGATCGCATCATGAGCCTCGTCAAAAAATTCGCCACTGTCGCGTCGGGCACGCTGATGAGCCGCATCTTCGGCTTTACCCGCGAGATGCTGATGGCGGCGGCGCTCGGCACGGGGCCGGTGGCGGACGCCTTCAACGCGGCGTTCCGTTTTCCCAACACGTTCCGGCGGCTTTTCGCTGAGGGGGCGTTCAACTCCGCCTTCGTGCCGCTCTTCGCCAAGGAGATCGAGAAACACGGGCTGGAGGGCGCGCGGCGCTTCTCCGAGGAAGTATTCGGCGTCCTCTTCACGGTGCTGCTCTTCCTCACCATCGTCATGGAACTGTCGATGCCGCTGCTGGTGCGCTATGTGATCGCGCCGGGCTTCGCCGACGATCCGCAGAAGTTCGAGAGCACGGTGAAGCTCGCCGTCATCATGTTCCCCTATCTCGCCTGCATGTCGCTGGCGGCGATGATGAGCGGCATGCTGAATTCGCTGCACCGCTATTTCGCGGCGGCGATCGCGCCGGTCTTCCTCAACATCATCCTGATCGGCGTTCTGGCCTGGGCCTGGTATCGCGGCCATGACGCAATCAGCGTCGGCTACGGTCTCTCCTGGGGCGTGATGGCGGCGGGCCTCGTCCAGCTCGCCATCGTCTGGATCGCGGTGCGCAATGCCGGCATCGCGATCGGCTTCCGCCGCCCGCGGCTGACACCCAATGTCAAGCGCCTGCTCGTTCTCGCCCTGCCGGCGGCGGTGACCGGCGGCATCACCCAGATCAATCTGCTCATCAACACCAACATCGCATCGGGCAAGGCGGGCGCGGTTTCCTCGCTGGTCTATGCCGACCGGGTCTACCAATTGCCGCTCGGCGTCGTCGGCATCGCCGTGGCGACCGTCCTCCTGCCGGAATTGTCGCGGGCGCTGCGCTCCGGCAATCTGAAGGAAGCGGCGAATCTGCAGAACCGTTCGGTCGAGTTCACCCTGTTCCTGACGCTGCCGGCGGCGGCGGCGCTGCTCGTCATGTCGGAGCCGATCGTGCGGCTCCTCTTCGAGCGCGGCCAGTTCTCGCCCGACGCCACGCGCGTCGTCGCCGATATCCTGGCCATTTACGGCCTGGGGCTGCCGGCCTTCGTGCTGATCAAGGCGTTCATCCCCGGTTTCTTCGCCCGCGAGGACACGCGCACGCCGATGGTCTTCGCCGGCATCTCTGTCGCCGTGAACATCACCCTCGCCCTGACGCTCTTTCCTGTCTTCGCGGCAGCGGGCATCGCGACGGCGGAAATCGTCGCGGGATGGGTCAATGCCGTCCTCCTGTTCTCCATGCTCGTCTGGCGCAAGCATTGGGGCAGGGACATTCCCCTCCTCACCCGCATTCCGCGCCTGATCCTGGCCTCCGCCATCATGGCGGCGGGTCTCCACTATGCAACGCTATGGTTCGGCCATCTGCTTGCCACCGGCGTTCCCCTCCTGGTGCGGGCGGCGACGCTGGGCTGCATTGTCCTCGCCGGCATGGTGGTCTATTTCGCCCTCGCCTTCGGTCTCGGCGGCGCCAATGCGGGCATGATCCGGCGCAATCTGAAACGAGGCGGCAAGGCACGGGAAACAGCCGAGTGACCCAGTCCATTGCTCTCGTCACGCTTGTGGTCCGTGACTACGGTGAAGCCATCGCCTGGTACACCGAAAAGCTTGGGTTTCGACTGGTCGAGGATACCGCGCTGGGGCATGGCAAGCGCTGGGTCGTGGTGGAACCGGCGGGCGGAGGAACAACGCGCCTCCTTCTTGCCAAAGCCAGCGGCAGCGAGCAGGAAGCGCATATTGGCAACCAGACAGGCGGTCGAGTGGCCTTTTTCCTCAGCACCGAGAATTTCAGCCGCGATCATGCATCCATGCAACAGGCCGGCGTGCATTTTCTCGAAAATCCCCGCCACGAAACTTATGGGATCGTCGCGGTATTCGAGGATCTCTACGGCAACAAATGGGATCTCATCGAATATAGCCGCCGCTGAATGGCTCAGCTCATTAATTGCCGCTTGATCGGGGCGCAACGCTCTGCCAAAAGCCCCGGGATCAACCACCCGGCTCTCCACCAGCTTCAGGGATATTACCCATGGACACGTTCAAACCGCTCGTCTTCTCCGGCGTCCAGCCGACCGGAAATCTGCATCTCGGCAATTATTTGGGAGCGATCAAGCGCTGGGTGGATCTGCAGGACAGCCACGACTGCATCTATTGCGTGGTCGACATGCATGCGCTGACGGTGAACCCCGACCCGGTCGACCTGATGGTTTCGACGCGGGAGGTGACGGCAGCGTTCCTTGCCGCGGGTATCGACCCGAAGAAGCATATCGTCTTCAACCAGAGCCGCGTGCGCCAGCATGCCGAGCTCGCCTGGGTGTTCAACTGCATCGCCCGCATGGGCTGGCTCAACCGCATGACGCAGTTCAAGGACAAGGCCGGCAAAGACCGCGAGAACGCCTCCGCCGGGCTGTTCGTCTATCCGAGCCTGATGGCCGCTGATATCCTCGTCTACCGGGCAACGCATGTGCCCGTCGGCGAGGACCAGAAGCAGCATCTGGAGCTGACCCGCGACGTCGCGCAGAAATTCAACAATGATTATTCCGACCGCATCGCCTCGCTCGGCATCGGCGTCGAAATGGCGGTGGGCGACGAGACCGTCTCCGGCTTCTTCCCGCTGGCGGAGCCCCTGATCGGCGGGCCGGCAACGCGCATCATGTCGTTGCGCGACGGCACGAAGAAGATGTCGAAATCCGATCCTTCGGACCTTTCGCGCATCAATCTCGTCGACGATGCCGACACCATCGCCAAGAAGATCCGCAAGGCGAAGACCGATCCGGAGGCCCTGCCCTCCGACGTGGAGGGGCTTGCGAACCGTCCCGAGGCGGACAATCTCGTCGGCATCTTCGCCGCGCTCTCCGGAACGAACAAGGCGGCGGTCATCCGCGATTTCGGCGGCAGGCAGTTTTCGGATTTCAAGCCGGCGCTGGCCGATCTCGCCGTGGCGCGGCTTTCGCCGATCACCGGGGAAATGCGCCGCATCTCGGCCGACAAGGCCTATGTGGACGCGGTGCTGAAGGATGGCGGCGAGCGCGCCGGCGTGATCGCCGAGGCGACCATGCGCCATGTGCGCGACATCATCGGGTTCTTGCAGGATTGATGCGAAATTCACCGCCTTGCAGGTTTCTCCACGCGATGACACATTGACGCCATGGTTTCAAAACGCCTCAGCCGGGAAGCCGGACACCGCCGCAAGTTCCTCGCCGTTATCGACGAGACGCCGGAATGCGACCGCGCGGTCGCCTATGCCTCGCGCCGTGCCAAGAACACGGGCGGCGCGCTGGTACTCCTCTTCGTGATCGATTCGGCCGATTTCCAGCAGTTCCTGGGCGTCGGCGACATCATGCGCGCAGAAGCCGAGGAACGCGCGCAGGGGACGCTCAACAAATACGCCGCCAAGGTGCGCGAGGAGCAGGGGCTCGAGCCGGAACTCGTCGTGCGCGAGGGACAGACGGCGGAGGAGATCCACAAGCTGATCGACGAGGACCAGGACATCGCCATCCTGGTGCTGGCGGCAGGGGCAGGCAAGGAAGGGCCGGGGCCACTCGTCCAGTCGATCGCGGGCCGCGGCGCGGGTTTTGCCGTTCCGGTCACGGTCGTGCCCTACAGCCTTACCGACGAAGACATTGATGCGGTCGCGTAAGGCTCCTATATAGGTCACGCAAACGTCATTGCGCCGAGGCTTGCAGCGCCCGGGCGACAGGCCTAGTTTTAGAACAGTTCCAAGAACCAGCGCGGGAGAACGCGATGTTCATCCAGACCGAGACAACGCCCAATCCGGCGACCCTGAAATTCCTGCCGGGGAAGGTGGTCATGCCGGAAGGCACGGCGGATTTCCGCAATGCCGAGACGGCGGCGGGCACATCGCCCCTTGCCGCCAAGCTCTTCGCCATTCCCGGTGTCACGGGCGTGTTCTTCGGCTATGACTTCATCACCGTCACCAAGGACGGCCCTGACTGGCAACATTTGAAGCCCGCAATCCTCGGCACGATCATGGAGCATTTCATGGCCGGCAGCCCGGTCATGTCGGTGCAGGAGAGCGCCGCCTCCGATCATGGCGAAGGCGAGTTCTTTGACGAAGCCGATATCGAGATCGTCGACACGATCAAGGAGCTCCTGGAGACACGCGTGCGTCCCGCCGTGGCGCAGGACGGCGGCGACATCACCTTCCGCGGCTTCGAGAAGGATACGGGCACGGTTTATCTGAACATGAAGGGCGCCTGCTCCGGCTGCCCCTCCTCCACGGCGACGCTGAAGCACGGCATCCAGAACCTGCTGCGCCATTTCGTGCCTGAGGTACAGCACGTCGAATCGGTCTGACGAGACAGCAGCGACAGGCATAAAAAAGGCCGCCTTCAGCGGCCTTTTTCGTTTCCGCAGATGCAGGCCGCTATTTCACGATCACCTTCGCGCCGACCTCGACGCGATCGTAGAGATCCATGATG
Source organism: Mesorhizobium sp. RMAD-H1 (assembly GCF_014191375.1). Classification (GTDB taxonomy): domain Bacteria; phylum Pseudomonadota; class Alphaproteobacteria; order Rhizobiales; family Rhizobiaceae; genus Paramesorhizobium. Next base: position 222,133 of record NZ_JACHWN010000004.1, on the reverse strand, counting down.
TCCTGGTTCAGGAGACGGATGCAGCCCGACGACATCGCCTTGCCGATCGACCACCATTCCGGTGTGCCGTGCAGGCGGTAACCCGTATCGCGGCCGCCCTTGTAGAGGTAGAGGGCGCGGGCGCCCAGCGGATTTTGCAGCCCTGGCTGCATGCCGCCGCGATAGACCGCCAGTTCCGGCCGGCGCCTGATCATCGGCGCGGGCGGGGTCCATACCGGCCATTCACGCTTCATCGCGATGCGCGCCGTGCCGGACCATTCGAAGCCTTCCTTGCCGACGCCGATGCCATAGCGCATGGCCTTGCCGTCCGGCATGACGAAATAGAGAAACTTGCTCGTGGTATCGACGATCACCGTGCCCGGCCTTTCCTTCGTCTCGTAACTGACGATCTGGCGGCGGTACTGTTCGGGAACCTTCGATACCGGGATGGCCGGGAGCTTGTATCCCGCATCCGTTACCGAGGCGTATGAAGCGGTGTAGACGGATCCCCCGACTGTCGAGCAACCGGCAAGGGCGGTTGCGGCAATCATCCCGGAAGCCAGCAGCAACGGCTTGATATCCATATATTTTCCCTCGTCCAATATATATCCGGTCCGGGCGAATCACCCTTCCAATAAGAGCAATCTATGGGTTGTTTTCTTAACCATGGATTAACCGTAATGCGAGTTTTTTCCCATTTTCGCCGCTTTTACGGCGAAAGTGGCGCAGAAAAGCCACATTTTCAATTGCTGCAAACCGGCATTTACTCTGCCGATTGCGCTTGCGTCTGGACTGTCAGCGCCTTATTGACGCAAAATATTGCCATGCCGATCGTCAATCCCCACCAGACCAATCCGCTCGCCGACGGGCGCCAGTCGGAAAATGCCATGCTGGTCCGGCGCGGCGTGCAGCGCCTGTTCCTGGAGATGGGGCTGACGGTGGCGCCCGAGCTGCCGCTCGCCTCGGGCAGGCGCGCCGACCTCGTGGCGCTGACGCGCAACGGCGACATCTGGATCGTCGAGATCAAATCCTCGATCGAGGACTGGAAGGCGGACCGCAAATGGCCGATCTACCGGGCCCATTGCGACAGGCTGTTCTTCGCCACGCATCCCGGCGTGCCGCGCGATATCTTTCCCGAGGACTGCGGCTTCATCCTCTCCGACGGCTATGGGGCGGAAATCCTGCGCGATGCGCCGGAGCACCGGCTGGCGGCGGCAACGCGCAAGGCGATGACGCTACGCCTCGCGCGCATCAGCGCGGCGCGGCTGACGCTCGCCGAGCTTGCAGGGCTGACAATGCCGGATGTGGATATGGGGGAGTAAGGGAGGATATCCGCATTCCCTTACTCACTTGTTGCCCTATTTCCTCAATCCTTATCGCGGCGCGCGCTTGGCCAGGATGCGCTGCAGCGTGCGGCGGTGCATGTTGAGGCGGCGGGCGGTTTCCGAGACGTTGCGATCGCACATCTCATAGACCCGCTGGATATGCTCCCAGCGCACGCGATCGGCGGACATCGGATTTTCCGGCGGCGCGACCTTTTCGCCGGCGCGCCTCGTCAGCGCGGCAAACACCTCGTCGGCATCGGCGGGCTTGGAGAGATAATCAATGGCGCCGAGCTTCACCGCGTTGACCGCAGTGGCGATGTTGCCATAGCCGGTCAGCACGATGGCGCGGGTATCCTCGCGGCGGCTGCGGATCGCCTCGATGATGTCGAGGCCGTTGCCATCGCCAAGCCGCATGTCGACTACGGCATAGGCCGGTGCCGAATTCTTGACCGCCGCTATTCCTTCCTCAACGGATTCGGCCGTCGTCACCTGGAAGCCACGGCTTTCCATGGCGCGGGCGAGACGTTGCAGAAACGGCTTGTCGTCATCGACCAGAAGGAGGGAGGGATCACTGCCGATCGCGCCGGCACTGTCCTGATCTGCATCTTCCATCAGGTTGTTTCCTACTTGTCTTTATCTTTTGCCCCTTATTGATAGCCCTGCGTCAAAAAGTCAAATAGGCATTGAATTTCAGGCGATATTCCCCTCCAGGGCCGCCCGCGGCCAGATTATCCGCACCTCTGCGCCCTGGCCGGGATCGCTGCGGTTGTGGAAACTGATCTGGGCGCCGGAGCGCTCCAGAAGCGTCTTGGCGATGAACAGGCCCAGGCCGAGACCGCCACCATTGTTGCGTGCCTCGCGGCTCGTCATATAAGGCTCGCCGATGCGGTCGAGAATATCAGGCGAGAAGCCCTGGCCGTCGTCGAGGATGGTGATCTCCACCGTGCCTTCGGTCCAGCCCCATGTCACGCTCGTCCTGGTGCGGGCAAAATCGACGGCGTTCTCGATCAGATTGCCCAGCCCGTAGATGACGCCGGGATTGCGCCGTGCCACCGGCTCCGGCCCCTCCCCGCCCGTCTTGTTGACCTCGATGACGATGCCGAAATTGCGGTGCGGGGCGATCACCTCCTCGATCAGCGAGGAGAGCGGCAGGCGCGACATGTGCTCCTCGCTCTCCGACGACAGGCTGGTCAGCCGCTGCAGGATTTCGCGGCAACGCTGCGTCTGCGAGCGCAGCAGCTCCAGATCGTCGGCCACGCGGTCGTCCCCGGTGAGAGCCCGCTGCATCTCCTTGACCACGAGGGCAATGGTGGCGAGCGGCGTGCCGAGTTCATGCGCGGCGGCGGCGGCAAGGCCGTCGAGCGCCGAGAGATGCTGCTCGCGCTGCAGCACCAGTTCCGTGGCGGCCAGCGCATCGGCGAGCTGCCGCGCTTCCTCCGCGACGCGGTAGGCATAGACGCCGGTGAAGACCAGCGCGGAGACAATGGCGCACCACACGCCCGATATGAGCAGGAAGGGCAGCGTCATCTGCACGCCGGGATACCAGGGCAGCGGAAGGTGCTCGAACGCGAGGACGGTCGTGCAGATGACGACAAGGACGCCGAGCGCCATGGTGCTGCGCGCCGGCAGCGAAGTGGCCGATATGATGACGGGCACGATCATCAGCACCGCGAAGGGATTCTGCAGCCCGCCGGTCAGATAGAGCAGTCCCGCAAGCTGGAACAGGTCGAAGGCGAGGACGGCGAGGGCCGCTTCCGGCTGCAGACGGTGATTGACGGGATAGCGGAAGGAGAGGAACAGGTTCAGCCAGGCCGATGCAGCGATCAGCCCGAAGCAGATGCCGACCGAAAACGGAAACTCCAGATAGAGCATCACGAAGAGGACGGCCGCGGTCTGCCCGGCGATCGCCAGCCAGCGCAGGCGCACCAGCGTCGTCAGCCGGAGCCGGCGCGAGAGATAGGATGCGCGATTGCTGAAATCCGGATTCATCATTTATCTTTCTGGCATTTCCTTATGCGGGAAAGCATTCCTCTCGCGCAAGAATATACCATTGCACCAAGCCGCCCCGCCTACCATGATTATTGCCCGCGCGGCTTGGCGCGCCGGGTGGGATCGGCGGCGAGCGGGTCCTCGGGCCAGACATGCCGGGGATATCGCCCGCGCATGTCGGCACGCACATCGGCCCAGGAGCCGCGCCAGAAGCCCGGCAGGTCACGGGTGATCTGGATGGGCCGATGGGCGGGAGAGAGCAGTTCGAGCAGCAGCGGCACCTTGCCGTCGGCGATGGCCGGATGGGCGGCGAGCCCGAAGAGTTCCTGCACGCGCACGGCGATCACCGGCTCCTCGGCATCATAGCGGATCGGGATATGCGAGCCGGTCGGCACTTCGAAATGGGTCGGCGCCAGGGCATCGATCCGCCTTTGCAGATCATAAGGCACAAGGGAGCGCAGGCCGTTGGCGAGCGCCGAAGGCGGGATGCGGTCGAGGCGGGCCTCGCCGGTCAGGAACGGCAGCAGCCAGTCCTCGAGCGCTGCCATAAGATGATCGTCCTCCATCGACGGCCAGGGATCACCCAAACCCCGATGAAGCCAGCCGAGACGGCGGCGCAAGGTCTGCGCCTCCTTGCTCCATGGCAGGATGGCGAGTCCGTGCCGGCGCACCGCCTCGATGACGCCGCGGTCCGCTTCCTCGCCTGTGGGAGCGGGCAATTGCTTTTCCGAAAGCGCGATGGCGCCGATGCGGGTCGCTTCGCGGGCGCGCAGCGCGTTCTTCTCGGGATCATAGACGATCTGCCGTCCGCTCTCGACGCGCGGGCCCAGCACCGCGCGGATTTCCTCCTCGCTCACTTCCGCCGCCGCAAGGATGCGGGCACGCTCCGCCCGCCCTGTGAGATCGGCGACGATCAGCCAGGGCGCGCGCGACAGCGGCAGGGCGGGATCGACCTCGCCTCCCCTGCCGTTTGCCAGCAGATATTGCCCGGCGGCGCCGCGGGCTTTCGCGATCCGGTCGGGATAGGCATCGAGCAGCAGGCGTCCGGCGGAGGAAATCTCCCCCGAAGAGACCGAAGGAACCGCCGAGGCAAGGCGCTTTGCGAGCCCCCTCGCCCGCTGGGCGCGATCGCTGCGGTCACTGCGGAAGCGGGAAAGCCTGACATCGAGATCGACATCATTGCCGCCAAGGCCGCGTTCGGTCAGAAGCACCGCCAGTTCGGCCGCCCGGCCTGCCTCGCCACGTCGCGCGGCGGCAACGATCATATGCGCGAGGCGCGCGGGCAGTGCCAGCGCGCGCATGGCCTCGCCATCTGCCGTCAGCCGGCCATCTCCGTCGAACGCTCCGAGACGCTTCAGGAGTGTCCTGGCTTCGGCCAGCGCGGGAGCGGGCGGCGGATCGAGAAAGGCGAGCGTGGCGGGATCCGCCACGCCCCAGGCGGCGCAATCGAGCACGAGGCCGGAGAGATCGGCTTCGAGGATTTCCGGCGGCGTGAAGGGCGGGAGCGCCGCCGTCTGGCCGGAATGCCAGAGGCGAATGGCGATGCCCGGCTCCGTTCGCCCGGCGCGGCCGGCGCGCTGATCGACCGCCGCGCGCGAGGCGCGCACGGTTTCAAGCCGGGTGAGGCCGGTGGCGGGCTCATATTTGGGCAGGCGGGCAAGGCCTGAATCGATCACCACGCGGACGCCGTCGATGGTGATGGAGGTTTCGGCCACGGATGTGGCCAGCGCCACCTTGCGCTTTCCCTGAGGAGCCGGGCGGATGGCGGCATCCTGATCGCGCCCTTCCATCGCGCCATAGAGCGGCGCAAGGATGGCATCGGCGGGCAGACGGTCTTCGAGCAGCCGCGCCGTGCGCTCGATCTCGCCCTGCCCCGGCAGGAAGGCGAGGATGCTGCCCGCCTCCTCGGCAAGCGCCTCGCGGATGGCGCGCGCCATTGCATCCTCGATGCGCTCGTCGGGCTTGCGCTCGCGGTAGCGTATGTCGATGGGAAAGGAGCGGCCTTCGCTCTCGATCACCGGCGCATCGTTCAAAAGCCTTGCCACGCGCGCGCCATCGAGCGTCGCCGACATGACGACAAGCTTCAGATCGGGCCGAAGCGCAGCCTGCACGTCGAGCGCCAGCGCCAGGCCGAAATCAGCGTCGAGGCTGCGCTCGTGGAACTCATCGAAAAGAACCGCGGCAACGCCCTTCAGATCGGGATCATCGAGGATCATGCGCGCGAACACGCCCTCGGTGACGACGAGGATGCGCGTGCGGGGCGAGGTCTTCGTCTCAAGCCGCATGCGATAGCCAACCGTTTCACCCGGCTCCTCGCCCAGAAGCGCGGCCATGCGGCGGGCGGCGGCGCGCGCGGCGAGCCGGCGCGGCTCCAGAAGCACGATCATGCCATCGCCGCGCCACTCCGCCTCAAGCAGGTGGATCGGCACCAGAGTCGTCTTGCCGGCGCCGGGCGGCGCGACGAGGACGGCGCTCGCATGGCTCGCCAGCGCCTCATCGAGCGCGGGCAGAATACGTGTGACGGGAAGATCGGGCAGGCTCGGCAAAAGACGTTCCATGGGATAGATGCGTTTCGCTGTGGTGCTTATCACATAAGGAGTGCACGTGATCCATATCCGAAAATCCGGCAGGGACGACGCATCCGCGCTTGCCGCCATCTGGCGCGACAGCGTTCTGGCGACGCATGATTTCCTGAGCCGTGACGATTTCATCGAAATCGAAAAGCTCGTTTGCGAACAATATCTCCTGAAAGCCGAGATATGGGTCGCCGTCGAGGACGGCAGGCCGGTCGGCTTCTTGGGGATGACGGAGAGCCATATCGACAGCCTGTTCATCGCGCCCGACCAGCACGGCAAGGGCATCGGCAGGCAGATGATCGCCCATGCGAGAGCGCTCGCAGGTATCCCGACTGTCGATGTGAACGAGCAGAATGTCCAGGCCGTCCGCTTCTACCGGCATATGGGCTTTGTCGAGACCGGCCGCTCTCCCACCGACGACCAGGGCCGTCCCTATCCGCTCGTTCATATGCGTCTCGGCGAACAGAAGCCGACGGACGATTGACATACTCCCCCATAGTATATACCGTCCGCAGCATTCGGGAGGTCTGATGCCGCATTCGCCGGAAGACAAGAAGCGCGCGCTGACGCGCCTGCGCCGCATCAAGGGGCAGGCCGAAGCGCTTGAGCGTGCGGTGGAGGCCGGCACGGAATGCGCCGCGCTCCTGCAGCAGATCGCGGCCTTGCGCGGTGCGGCCAACGGGCTGATGGCGGAGGTGCTGGAAAGCCATTTCCGCGAGACCTTCGGGCATGCGGGGAAACCCGTCGCCGGGCGGACCGACCCCGACGCGCAAATCGACGACATCATGCGGATTTTGCGCACTTATCTGAAATAAGCGCCTAATTATCGAACTGGAAGGAAAGATTGTCATGAAATCTCGTGCAGCCGTGGCCTGGGAAGCCAACAAGCCGCTTACGATCGAAACCATCGAGATCGGCGGGCCAAAGGCCGGGGAAGTGCTGGTCGAGATCATGGCGACCGGCGTCTGCCATACGGACGCCTACACGCTTTCCGGCCTCGATTCCGAAGGCAAGTTCCCGGCCATCCTCGGCCATGAGGGCGCGGGCATCGTGCGTGAGGTGGGCGCGGGCGTCACCTCGGTGAAGGTCGGCGACCACGTCATCCCGCTCTACACGCCCGAGTGCCGCCAGTGCAAAACCTGCCTGTCCCAGCGCTCGAACCTCTGCACCGCCATCCGCTCCACCCAGGGACAGGGGCTGATGCCTGATCATACCTCACGCTTCTCCTGCGACGGGGGTGAGGTGTTTCATTACATGGGCTGCTCGACCTTCTCCAATTTCACGGTCCTGCCGGAGATCGCGGTCGCCAAGGTGCGCGGGGACGCGCCCTTCGACAAGATCTGCTATATCGGCTGCGGCGTCACCACCGGCATCGGCGCGGTGGTCTATACGGCCAAGGTCTGGCCGGGCGCGAATGTCGTGGTCTTCGGCCTCGGCGGCATCGGCCTGAATGTGATCCAGGGCGCGCGCATGGTCGGCGCGGACAAGATCATCGGCGTCGATCTGAACCCTGCCAAGGTGGAGATGGCGAAGAAATTCGGCATGACCCATTTCGTCAACCCGGACGAGGTCGGCCGCGACAAGGTGGTCGAGGCGATCGTGGACCTGACCGGCGGCGGCGCGGATTTCTCCTTCGAGTGCATCGGCAATGTCCACACCATGCGCCAGGCGCTGGAATGCTGCCATCGCGGCTGGGGCGAGTCGATCATCATCGGCGTCGCGCCTTCGGGCGCGGAGATTTCCACCCGTCCGTTCCAGCTCGTCACCGGCCGCGTCTGGAAGGGCTCGGCCTTCGGCGGCGCGCGCGGCCGCACCGACGTGCCGAAGATCGTCGACTGGTACATGGAGGGCAAGATCGACATCGATTCCCTGATCACCCACACCATGCCGCTGGACGAGATCAACACCGCCTTCGATTTGATGCATGAGGGCAAGTCGATCCGCTCGGTCGTGGTCTACTGATGACCGGCACCGAGTTGCAGTTCGTCTGGAGCGGGCTCGACGGGCTCGCTCCGCGCGATCTCTACGCCATGCTGAAACTGCGGGTCGACATCTTCGTCGTCGAGCAGAAATGCCCCTATCCGGAGCTGGACGGCAAGGATCCGGACGCGCTGCACCTGCGTGTGCTGGAGGACGGCGAACTCGCCGCCTATCTGCGCGTTCTTCCACCCGCAGGCGCCGGGCCGGCGCGGATCGGCCGCGTCATCGTTGCGCCAGGCCATCGCGGCAGGAAGCTGGGCGACAGGATCATGCGCGAGGCGATCGCCCATTGCCGGGCACATTTCCCGGGCAAGGATATCGCCTTGAGTGCGCAGAGCCATCTCAGGGCGTTCTACGGCGCTCTCGGCTTTGCGCCCGTTTCGGAGGAATATCTCGAAGACGGCATTCCGCATGTCGACATGCGCCTTGCCGCTTGAACCAGAATGAGAGAGCCGATGACACTCGAGACCATCTCCACCGCCAAGAGCCATGAGGGCACGCAGGGCGTCTATCGCCACAGGAGCGAGGCCTGCGCCTGCGACATGACATTCGCCCTGTTCCTGCCGCCGCAGGCGGCGGAGGGCCCGGTGCCGGTCCTATGGTATCTCTCGGGCCTCACCTGCACGCACCAGAACGTGATGGACAAGGGCGAGTATCGCCGGGCGGCGGCCGAGCTCGGCCTCGCCATCGTCTGCCCCGACACGAGCCCGCGCGGCGAGGGCATTCCCGACGAGAAGGACAATTGGCAGTTCGGCGGCGGCGCCGGCTTCTATCTCGATGCGACGCAGGCGCCCTATGCCGCCAATTACCGGATGGCGACCTATATCGCCGAGGAGTTGCCTGCACTGGTGGCGCAGAACTTCCCCGTCGACCTGACGCGCCAGGGCATCTTCGGCCATTCCATGGGCGGCCATGGCGCGATCACGCTTGCCCTGAAGCATCCCGGCCGTTTCAGATCCGTTTCCGCCTTTGCGCCGATCGTCCAGCCCTCGACCGCCGGCTGGTCGCGGCCCGCCTTCGAGAAATATCTGGGGCCGGACGAGAAGGCCTGGCGGGCCTATGATTCAACATTGCTGATCGAGGACGGCCATCGCGTGCCGGAACTGCTGGTCGATCAGGGCACGGCGGACGGCTTCCTCGACGAAGGCCTGCGCCCATGGCTCCTGGAGGAGGCATGCCGCAAGGCCGGCATTCCGCTGACGCTCAACATGCGCGAGGGCTACGACCACTCCTATTTCTTCATCTCGACCTTCATGGCCGACCATCTGCGCTGGCATGCGGAGCGGCTGAAGGGATAATTCCTTCAACGCACCATGCGCGGATCGCCGGCAAATAGCGCCTTGGGAAAGCCGAGCCGCAATTCCGGCATGTCGCAGAGCGCGCTGACGCCATAGCCCGAAAACACCATGCGCCAGGTGGCGAAGCGCGCCGGGCGCGGGCCCGCAAAGACACGGCAGGAGAGAATGGCGAGGTTGGCGCCGCCGTTGGGGTCGCGTACGGAGCGATAGCGGATGAGGCTGATTTCCGCCGCCCGTGCCGCATCGCTCAAGCTCAGGCAGGCGGAATAATCGGTGAGATGGGTCCAATGCGCCTCATCCTTCACGAAGGGTCCGGCGGTCAGGTCGATCGCGGCATCGGTCGCGAATTTCACCTGGAAGGCGGTGAATTCCAGCGCATTGCGCGGCCAGGGCGTCTGCGGGCTCTCGGCAAAGAACAGGAGCCGATAGAAGGCGGTCTCCGCGACGGCGGTTTCCATCGCCTCGCTGCCGTAAAAGACGCCCGGCGTATAGCCGGCGCGGCGAAAACGCGAATTGCCGGGATAACGACCATAGCGGAAGGGCGTGGCCAGCAGATAATCGAGGCTGCGGCATTCCGGCGGCAGGGGTGGTTTGGTGGCTTCCAGCGCCTCTTCCAGAAGCGCCTGCTCATCCAGCGTATCGACCAGCTTCATGGTGGAGACGCGATGCTGCGCCTCGACCAGCCGCCAGCAGGTCCCCTCACGCGGGCGCGCCTCAGAGCGGAGCGCGGCGGGCGTCCAGATAGGCGAGGACATGGGCAAGGCCGTCTATGGTCCTGATCCGCTCCAGCGGCTTGCCGCCAAGCGCCGTATTGTCCGCGCGCAGCCACTCTCTCGCCGCCGCATCATCGCCGCCCATGATCGCATCGAGCGAGCGGTAGAGGCGAATGAAGAGAAGCGCCAGTTCATAGGGTTTTCCGGTCAGCACGGCATCGCTGCCGCGCCGCAGCCTCGAAAGCGAGGCCTCCGACAGCCCGATGATCAGGGCCAGTTCCTTGCCGTTGATAGCGAGAAGGTCAGCAGCGCGGATGAGCGCCTTGGTTACGACGGACGCGCGTTCCGACGGACCTGGTTCAGGCCGTGCCCGGCCAAATGGCGCTTGTGTCCCAGAGAACCCTTGCATGGCCTGCTCTCCGTTTCCTATGGAATAATAGGTAGAGCAACTTTCACTTGAAATCAAGTTGCCGCGGCGTCGCCTTCATCGGCAGGCCGCCTTCGGGCTGGGTTGTCAGCTTCTGCACCGGCCAGGGCCTGGTCTGGCTCACCGTATCGAAGCGGTAGCGGAAGAGGAGGACGGCCAGCGCGATGACGGCCTCCTGCAGGGCGAAGCTCGCGCCGATGCAGACGCGCGGCCCCGCGCCGAACGGCAGATACTGGAAACGATCGATCTGCCCGCGATTTTCCGGATGGAAGCGCGCGGGAATGAAAGCATCCGGGTTTTCCCAATGGAGACGGTGGCGGTGGATCGTCCAGGGCATGGCAAGCACCGTCGAGCCCTTTCCGATCTTCAGGTCGCGATAGCGATCATCCTCCACCGCTTCCCGGTTGATGGAGGGTGCGGGCGGATAGAGCCGCATCGCCTCCTCGAAAGCCGCGCGGGTTAGAGGCAGGTTGTCCAGCCATTCATGCGGCGGCACCGGCCCGTTGCGCATGAAGGCGTCGATCTCCGCCTCGATGATATCGCGCTCCCAGGGCGCCTCAGCCAGGAGATAGAGCGTCCAGCCGAGCGCACGGGCGGTCGTCTCGTGACCCGCGCCGATGAAGGTGATGATGTTGTCCTCGATCTCGGCGCGCGACAGGCCGTCCGGGCCTTCGGTCTTCAGCAGCAGCGTCAGGAAATCATTGGGGACATGATCTCCCTTTTCCATACGCGCCTTTCGCATGGCGACCGTATCGGCGACGATCTTGCGGAAGAAGGCGAGCGAGCGGCGGCCCCTGATCTGGGTGAAGCGCGGCAGCCAATCCGGCGCGCCGAGAAGATCGAGCGGATCGACACGGCCCATGGTCTCGAACAGATTGTCGATTTCCCTGGCGAACTGGCCCGGCTCGCCGGCGATCTCGCCGGAGAAGAGCGTCGCGGCCAGGATGTCATAGGTCAGCAGCGTCATGTCACGGGCGACATCGGTGACGATACCAGGCGTTTCATAGCGCTCGGCAAAGGCCTCGGAGCGCTCCAGCATCGCTTCCGCGAAACCATGGATGTGGCGCGGCGTGAAGACCGGCGCCATCGCCTTGCGCGAACGCTTCCAGACCTCGCCCTCCGCCGTCAGCAGGCCATCGCGCAGGATGGGGCGCAGGATGCGCTGGCGCACCGCCGCCATGCGGTAATTCCTCGCATTGTCGACCAGCACATGGCGGATCAGCCCGGGATCGTTGGCGATGATGGTGTGTTGCCCCATCCAGTCCACCTCGACCCAGGGCTCGTTATAGGAGGGCTTACCCCACAGTTCGAGCGGATTGCGGTAGATGACGCGGATGAGCTCGAGACGGCCCACCGGCTTTTCCCGCGGGCTCGGCGCCGGCGGAACGAAGGGTCTCGCCGGACCCGCCGTCCTCGTACATTCCGTGCCCATCACCATATCGCTCATGAACGAACTCTCCCAGCCTTACGGCGCCGTTCATCCAATATAGGAGGGGAATGGCCATCCCGCCACAAGCGGAAAGACCGGCCTGCCGGACAAGCCTCTCCATCATGGCTCATTCCCCCGCAAAATCGCCGCAAAGATTTGGAAAAACTGGCTTTAACACCTATATTAACGTCATCTCCGGCGCGTGATTCGAGGGGACTTCGTACGCGCCGCCTTTTCGGTAGACAGACGAAAGTTTTTCATGAGCGAAATACCCGAGACGACACCGGAAACCATCTCCGGCGCAACTCCCGAATATGGGGCGGAATCCATCAAGGTCCTCAAAGGGCTGGACGCGGTGCGCAAGCGCCCGGGCATGTATATCGGCGATACGGATGATGGTTCCGGCCTGCATCACATGGTCTACGAGGTCGTGGACAATGCGATCGACGAGGCGCTGGCGGGTCACGCCACGCTCGTCACGGTCACGCTGAATCCCGATGGCTCCTGCACCGTCACCGACAATGGCCGCGGCATCCCCACCGCCATCCACCCCACCGAGGGCGTGTCGGCGGCGGAAGTGATCATGACGCAGCTTCACGCGGGCGGCAAGTTCGACCAGAATTCCTACAAGGTTTCGGGCGGCCTGCACGGCGTCGGCGTTTCCGTGGTCAACGCGCTTTCGGTCTGGCTGAAGCTCAAGATCCGCCGCGCGGGCAAGATCCACGAGATGAGCTTCACCCATGGCGTTCCGGACGCCCCGCTCGCCGTCACCGGCGAGGCGGGCAACGAGACGGGAACGGAAGTCACCTTCCTGCCGAGCTCCGAGACCTTCACCATGGTGGAGTTCGACTATGCGACGCTCGAACATCGCCTGCGGGAGCTGGCGTTCCTCAATTCGGGCGTCCGCATCCTCCTGACCGACAAGCGCCATGCCGACATCAAGGAGCAGGTGCTGCACTATGATGGCGGGCTGGAAGAATTCGTCAAATATCTCGACCAGACGAAGAAGCCGCTCCTCGAAAATCCGATGTACATCACCGGCGAGAGAGACGGCATGACGGTCGAGGTGGCGATGTGGTGGAATGATTCCTACCACGAGAAAGTGCTGTGCTTCACCAACAACATTCCGCAGCGCGACGGCGGCTCGCACCTTGCCGGCTTCCGCAGCGCGCTGACCCGCCAGGTGACGGGCTATGCCGAGAGTTCGGGCCTCACCAAGAAGGAAAAGGTCCAGCTTACCGGCGACGATTGCCGCGAAGGGCTGACGGCCGTCCTTTCGGTCAAGGTCCCCGACCCGAAGTTCTCTTCCCAGACCAAGGACAAGCTCGTCTCCTCGGAAGTGCGCCCGGTGGTGGAAGGCCTCGTCAACGAAGCGCTTTCCACCTGGCTGGAGGAGCATCCCGCAGAGGCCAAGATCCTGATCGGCAAGGTGGTGGAAGCCGCGGCCGCCCGCGAGGCGGCGCGCAAGGCGCGCGAGCTGACGCGGCGCAAGGGCGCGCTCGACATCACCTCGCTGCCCGGCAAGCTCGCCGACTGCCAGGAACGCGATCCCGCGAAATCCGAGATATTCATCGTCGAGGGTGACTCGGCAGGCGGCTCGGCCAAGGGCGGGCGCTCGCGCCAGAACCAGGCGATCCTGCCGCTCCGCGGCAAGATCCTCAATGTCGAGCGGGCGCGCTTCGACCGGATGCTGTCGTCGGATCAGATCGGCACGCTGATCACGGCGCTGGGCACCTCCATCGGCAAGGACGAGTTCAACCCGGACAAGCTGCGCTACCACAAGATCATCATCATGACCGACGCCGACGTGGACGGCGCGCACATCCGCACGCTGCTCTTGACCTTCTTCTTCCGGCAGATGCCGGAGCTGATCGAGCGCGGCCACCTCTATATCGCGCAGCCGCCGCTCTACAAGGTGACGCGCGGCAAGTCCTCGCAATATATCAAGAACGAGGAGGCCTTCGAGGAATTCCTCATCGAATCAGGCCTTGAGGAGAGCGCGCTGCAGCTTGCCAATGGCGAAGTGCGGGCCGGTCCGGATCTCCGCGCCGTCCTCAACGACGCGCTGACCGTCCGCCATCTGCTCAACGGGCTGCACACGCGCTACAGCCGCAATGTCGTCGAGCAGGCGGCGATCGCCGGCGCGCTCAATCCCGAAGCCGTCGCCAATCCGGAAAGGGCGCAGGCGGCGGCCAACGACATTGCGCAGCGCCTCGACATCATCGCCGAGGAGACGGAACGCGGCTGGGCGGGCCACGTGGCGCCGGATGGCGGCTACCGCTTCGAGCGGATGCTGCGCGGCGTGCGTGACGTCACGACGCTCGACATGGCGCTGCTCGGCTCCGCCGACGCGCGCCAGCTCGACCGCTATGCATCGCGCCTCAATGAGATCTATGGCACGCCGCCCACGCTGCGACGCAAGGACAAGAGCGACATGATCTCCGGGCCGCTGGCTCTGCTCGATGCCGTCTTCGCCGCCGGGCGAAAGGGCCTGACGCTGCAGCGCTACAAAGGTCTCGGCGAGATGAACGCCGACCAGCTCTGGGAGACGACGCTCGACCCGAACGCCCGCTCGCTCCTGCAGGTGAAGGTCTCCGACGCGACCGACGCGGACACGCTCTTCAGCCGCCTGATGGGTGACAATGTGGAGCCGCGCCGCGAGTTCATCCAGGAAAACGCGCTGAGCGTCGCGAATCTGGACGTCTGACCAGCCGCATTTTATGTTCCGGAGTGCATTGGACCCTCGGGCAGCGCCCGAGGGTTAGCTTTTACGGAAGCTGGATTTATTTCGCCTTCAGGAAATCCCCCACCTCGAGAAGGACGAACTCGTTGTCGTCGGCCTTATCCAGCGCACGGCCGGCGGAGAACGGCAGATTGTTGTCGTTGCCGACGACGATGTGGTTCTCGTCCACGACGTCGACATTCTCGATGGTGACGAAGGGCATGTCGTAGAAGCCCTCTCCGCCGCCCTGGCGGGCCTTGCCGTCGGGATCGCTGATCGCCATCAGGTCGATATAGCCGATCTTGCGGACCGCACCGCCGACATTGGCCTCATTCATCTCGATCTTGTAGATACGCTTGAACCTGGCGGGCGTCGAGAAACAGTCCGGCTGCGGGTTCTTGGGATCGGCGCAGGCCTTGGCGGCAACGCCCGCGCCATTGTCGCGCTCGATGACGAGGCCGGTGGTGTCGTCGACCATGTTGAAATCGCCGATCGCCTCGCCACCCCCGCTCAGGGGATAGAGCCAGCTGCGACCCGTCCATTTCTTTCCCGCGATATCGAACTCGATGATGCGCAGCGCCGGATTGTCGCCCACCTTCTCGACGGAGCCGTCGGCGAGATAGCGCGGGCCTTCAAGCAGCGCATAGAGCTTGCCGCCGTCCTTCGAGCGCGCCAGCCCTTCGAAACCGCCCGAGCGCTTCAGGTTGAAGGCAGGGTTCTTGGCAGCCGGATTTGCGGGAAGCGCAAGGGAGGGATAATCCGGCGAGCGGACGGGCTCGCCATCCACCACCGTCTCCACCACATCGGTCACCTTGCCGGTACGATCGACATGGATGAGGAACGGGCCGAACTCCTCGCCGATCCAGAAGCCGTCATCCACCGGCTGGATCGATTCCACGTCGAAATCGGATCCGGTCAGATAGCGCTTCTCAGTACCTTCCAGCACGATCGGGAAAGGCACCTTTCTGTCGGGGTCGGAGAGGAAAAGCGTTTCGATCCGCTCGACCTTGCCGGCGTCCCAATCGAATTCGACGTGATGCAGCATGAGCGCGGCATCGGGCGAATTGAGCTTATTGCCGAAGCCGTTGTCCGAAAGCGTCCAGAAGGTGCCATCGCCCATCGCCTTGATACCGGAGAAGCCCTGCAGCGGCTGGCCATCGAAAGGCAGTGCCAGCCCGGTCGGCCGGTTCTCGTCCATGCCCGGCACGGTGCCGAGGCCGGCGGCGCGGTGGCGGTTCTTCGCGGTGAACTTGCCCGACGTCCGGAGATGCTCCGGCGCGTCCTGCGGCGCCTTGATCATCGAATTCGCCGGCAGGATGGCCTGGGCTTTCAGCGTTGCGGGAAACTTCGTCTCCTCGGAGAGTGCCGGCGCGGCAAGCAGCATGGCAATGATAGCGGCTGTCGACAGAAGAAGCGCTTTCATGGAAAGACCCTGTGTCTGGAGTGATCGGTCCTGTCCCGATAGGGCTTGTGGATGTCGACCGGTTGACGCTTCCATGAAGCTTTGATGACGGGTGTCTTACCAGGGTGCTTGCTTGACTTGCGGAGGGTGTCTTCTACTTACCCCTGCATGGATACTGTCCGAAGGAGTAAAGGAGAGCATTATGAAAAAGCTCGTCGCAATATTCTGCGCGGCGCTGATGGCTGCCTCCTCGGCCGAATTTATCGCCGCGCCCGCTCTGGCGGGCCCGGTTCAGCCGCTGAAAGTCGAAGCCAATCCCGATTTGCAGAATGTCCAGTATCGCCGCTGGCGTGAGGATAGGCGGGACCGGAGGGAAATGCGCCGCTGGCGCGACAGAAGGGACGCGCGGCGCGGGTTTTATCGCGACCGTGGTGGCTACCGCTATTACCGCGGCCATCGCGGCTATCGCAACTACCGTCCGGGCTGGCGCCGGCACAATGGCTGGTGGTTCCCACCGGCGGCCTTCCTGGGCGGCGCGATCGTCGGCGGCGCCATTGCCAACCAGAGCCGCGGCGGCAGCGCCCACACGCGCTGGTGCTACAACCGCTACCGCTCCTACAGAGCGTGGGACAATACGTTCCAGCCCTATAACGGCCCGCGCCGCCAGTGCGTTTCGCCCTATATGTGAGGTCTGAAACATACGGAGAACCCGAAGGGCGGGCACCCCTTCGGGATGATCAGGCGGCAACGCCGCCGCGTTTCATGCCGAGCTGGTCGCGCAGAAGGACCGCGACATCCTCCACGCTCATCGGCTTGGCATAGTAGAAGCCCTGCACCTCCGTGGCGCCCTCATTGCGGGCGAAAGCGAGCTGCGTCTCGTTTTCGACGCCTTCGAGGGTCGCTTCCATCTGCAGCGCCTTCGACAGGCCGATCATCGACTTGATGATCTCGGCACTGTCGCTCTTGTCGAGATCGCGGGTGAAGGAGCGGTCGATCTTCAGCCGGTCGAAGCGGAAGCGGCGCAGGTTGTTGAGACTGGAAAAGCCTGTGCCGAAATCATCCATGGTGAGGCGGATGCCGAGCTCCCGCACCCGCTCGATGGCGCTGATGACGCGCGGCGAAGGCTCCAGCAGCAGGCTTTCGGTGATCTCGAGGTCCAGCCGGTCGGGCGAAAGGCCGCTTTCGTGCAGGGCACTCTCGATCTTGGCGACAAGACCGCAATCCTTGAACTGGACCACCGACAGATTGACCGCCACGCCGATATGATCGGGCCAGGAGGCGGCCGCCCGGCAGGCATCGCGCAGGACCTGATGGCCGATGGGGATGATCATTCCCGAGCGTTCGGCGATGGGAATGAAATCGGCAGGCGAGATCATGCCGCGTTCAGGGTGCTTCCAACGCAAAAGCGCCTCGAAACTGCGTAGTTTTCCCGTCGAAACGGAATAGATCGGCTGATAATAAACCTGGAACTCACGCCCAGCGATGCCTCTGCGCATTTCGGTTTCGAGCGCGGCCTGGTGATCGCTGACGAGCTTCAGCTCGGCGCTATAGAAGCGATAGGTGCTGATCGGCTCGCCCTTTGCCTCGTAGAGCGCAAGATCGGCGCAGCGCAGGATGTCGGAACGCGTCCGGCCGTCATGGCCGATCCTGGCGATGCCGATGCTGGTATTGGGCGTTATCTGGGCATCGCCGAAGGAAATGGGCCCGGTCACCGCCGCGATCAACCGGTCGGCAAACACGCCGGGATCCTGATGCGCGTCATCGAGAAAATGCACGACGAAGAACTCGTCGCCACCCAGGCGGACCACCACGTCGTCCTCGGACGCCGTCTGCCTCAGCCGCTGGGCGACAGCGACCAGGACATGATCTCCGGCGACATGGCCCATCGTGTCGTTGATATGCTTGAAATCATCGAGATCAAGGAGATAGGCATAGGCGCGGCGCGCTTCCCAGCGTCCGGTCGAAAGCCCCTCCTCCATCGTCTTTGCCAGATAGGTGCGGTTGAACAGCCCGGTCAGCGTGTCGGTGTGCGCCTGCTTGCGGGTCAGTTCCTCCGCCTGCTCGAATTGATGCATCTGGTCGAGAAAGCGCTGCTGGCGACGGCCAAGCTCAAGAAAGATGCCGCCCATGATGAAGGGCAGGAACAGCATCAGAAAATGCATGATCGTGCCGGTGAACGTCGCCCACATATCGCCGCCGAACCCCATCAGCAGCCTGTAACGGGTGTCGAGAACGAAACCCGAAACCGTGAGCACCGCGCCGATCGCCATGCCCCATACGAGATAGGTGCGCTCCAGTTCGCGCAGCCTGTTCCTGTTGGATGCCTTTAAGAACATCGCCCCACACTCCCCCATTTTTAAAACTCCGTCGCGTTTCCCCGCGCGACGGATTTCCCCATTGGGTTGTAGCTTCCACGAAGTTCTTAAAAATAGAATTAATTGGTATCAGGTGCTGGATAGCCGGCTATTTTCATACGCAAGTCTTCTGCGCCAGCGGCCCGGCGGGAAGGGCGAGGCGCGTTTCCGGTGACAAGCACCGGAATGACCTCGCTTCACGAGAAAGCCCGGAGGTTGAGGCGCTTGCAAGCCGTCGGAAACGC
This sequence comes from Mesorhizobium sp. RMAD-H1, assembly GCF_014191375.1. Taxonomy (GTDB): domain Bacteria; phylum Pseudomonadota; class Alphaproteobacteria; order Rhizobiales; family Rhizobiaceae; genus Paramesorhizobium. Next base: position 203,694 of record NZ_JACHWN010000004.1, on the reverse strand, counting down.
ACGAGTTTCCGTCATTCCTGTGCTTGTCGCAGGAATCCGGCCCTCAACAGGGCCATTGCCGTTACTTATAACATTGTCGAGCCGCTGGAGCACGCCCAGCGTGTTCAGCGCGGCTTCTTGCCCTTTGCCGGCTTGTCGCTGCGATAGGCCTTGCCGGCGCCTTCCTTTTTCTTCCAGCTTTTCGCCTTCGGCTCGAAACGCTCCCTCTCACGCGGAGCAGATGCCGAGCCACCGCTCGTGACGGGACGGATGGTGACGCCCTTTTCGCCGGTGCCGCGCTCGCGGACGGTGTTGAGATAATCCTCCGCCTTTGACGCAGCGATCTCGAAACGCGTTTCGGTCTCCAGAATGCGGATCGAGCCGACATCGCGTTTCGTCACCCCGCCGGCCTTGCAGATCAGCGGCAGCAGCCAGCGCGGATCGGCGCGTTGCTTGCGCCCGAGGGAGAGCGAGAACCAGGCGCCGCCTTCGAATTTCTCGAACCGCCCCTCCTGTTCATTCCGTTCCGGATACTCCGCCCGGCCGGTGCGTTCACGGCCTTTCCTGCCGCCGTCAAGCGGACGGACAGGCGCGTCGGAAATCTCCTCCGGCGCCGGACGTGTGGCCATCTCCCGGCGCAGCCAGGCGGCGGCGATCTGCTCCGGCGTGTAGAGCGCCTGAAGCTCCCTGACGAGCTCCATCTCATCCTCGTCAGCCGCTTCCGAAAGCGCGGGATCGTGCAGGATGCGCTCTTTGGTTTTCTCCTGAATGGCCGCAATGCCCGGCGCGCTTATCGTCGCCGCCTCGAGCTTCGCCATCTGCAGGAGACGCTCGGCGCTGCGGCGGCGGGAGAACGGCACGACCAGGACGCAGGTTCCCTTGCGGCCGGCGCGGCCCGTGCGCCCGCTGCGGTGGAGCAGCGTCTCGGGGTTGGTCGGCAGATCGGCATGGATGACGAGATCGAGATTGGGCAGGTCGATGCCGCGGGCGGCAACGTCGGTCGCCACGCAGATGCGGGCGCGCCCATCGCGCATCGCCTGCAGCGCATTGGTGCGCTCGGCCTGGCTCAACTCGCCCGAGAGCGAGACAACGGAAAAGCCGCGATTGGACAAACGGCTGGTGAGGTGCTTCACCGCCTCGCGGGTCGAGCAGAAGATGATGGTATTCTGCGCGTCGAAGAAGAGAAGCGTGTTGATGATGGCGTTTTCACGCTCGCGCGGCTCGACCAGCATCGCCTGATAGCTGATGTCACCATGCTGCTCCTTTTCGCTCGTTGCCGTGATGCGCAGGGCATCGCGCTGAAAGCGCTTGGCGAGAAGGGCGATGGGCTTGGGAACCGTGGCGGAGAAAAGCAGCGTGCGGCGATCCTCCGGCGCTTCGCCCAGGATGAATTCGAGATCCTCGCGGAAGCCCAGGTCGAGCATCTCGTCGGCCTCGTCGAGGACCACGGCGCGCAATGCCGACATGTCGAGCGCACCGCGCGTGATATGGTCGCGCAGACGGCCCGGCGTGCCCACCACGATGTGCGCGCCCCGCTCCAGCGCCCGGCGCTCGGTGCGGATATCCATGCCGCCGACGCAGGATGCGATCTGCCCGCCGGTTTCGGCATAGAGCCATTCCAGCTCGCGACGGACCTGCAGGGCGAGTTCGCGGGTCGGCGCGATGATGAGCGCCAGGGGCGCACCCGGCGCCTCGAAACGGTCCGCGCCGTCAAGCAGCGTATGGGCAATGGCGATGCCGAAGGCGACCGTCTTGCCGGAACCGGTCTGCGCCGAGACCAGCAGGTCGGCGCCTTCCGCCTCTGGCGCGAGCACGGCGGTCTGGACGGAGGTGAGCGCCGTATAGCCACGAGCGGCGAGAGCGCCGGACAGCGCCGGAGCGATGGAAATGGACAGGGACATGGATGACTTTCGCTGGCACGGCCGCCGCTGCGTTCGATCCTTGCGGGACCCATGCAGTTTTTCAAGCGGCGGGCGGTGCGGAATAAATTACGTTTGGACGTCCTTTAGCGGGTCAGCCCTTCGACGTCAACGAAAATGCCCCCTCACCCTTCCCCTCTCCCCGCAAGCGGTGCGAGGGGAAGAAGGTCCGGCAGGCGGATGAGGCGCAAATCGTACCCTAACGGCTTCTCAATGCGCCTCGTCCCAGTTCTGCGCCGCGCGGGCATCCACCTGCAGCGGAACGGAGAGCGAGACCGCGGGCATGGCTGCATTTTCCATGACATGGCGGACCACGGGAATGGTCTTGTCGACCTCCTCGTCAGGCGCCTCGAACACCAGCTCGTCATGAACCTGCAGGAGCATGCGGGCCGAGAGCCCCGCTTCGGCCAGCGCATCGTCCATGCGGATCATGGCGCGGCGGATGATATCGGCGGCCGAGCCCTGGATCGGCGCGTTGATCGCGGCGCGCTCGTTGAAGGCGCGCATCTGCGGGTTGGAGGAACGGATCTCCGGATAATGCGCGCGCCGGCCGAAGATCGTCTCGACATAGCCATGCTCGCGGGCAAAGGCCTTGGTCGCGTCCATATAGTCGCGGATACCGGGGAAGCGCTCGAAATAGGTGCGGATATATTGCCCAGCCTCCTCGCGCGGAATTGAAAGCTGGTTCGCCAAACCGAAAGCGGAAATGCCATAGATGATGCCGAAATTGATCGCCTTGGCGCGGCGGCGCACCTCGCTCGGCATGTCCTTGACCGGCACGTTGAACATTTCCGACGCCGTCATGGCATGGATGTCCATGCCATCGGCGAAAGCCTGCTTCAATTGCGGGATATCGGCCACATGGGCGAGCACGCGCAATTCGATCTGGCTGTAGTCGGCGGAGATGAGCTTGTTGCCCGGCCCGGCGATGAATGCCGTCCTGATCTTGCGGCCTTCCGCCGTGCGGATCGGGATGTTCTGCAGGTTCGGATCGGAGGACGAAAGCCGTCCGGTCGATGTGGCGGCCATGGCATAGCAGGTGTGGACGCGGCCAGTCTCGCGGTTGATATAGCCGGGCAGCGCGTCCGTATAGGTGGATTTGAGCTTGGTGAGCTGACGCCAGTCGACGATCTTGCGCGGCAGCTCATGGCCCGCGGCGGCCAGATCCTCCAGCACCTGGGCCGAGGTCGACCATTGGCCGGTCTTGGTCTTGGAGCCGCCGGGGAAGCCCATCTTGCCGAACAGGATATCGCCCAGCTGCTTCGGCGAGCCGATATTGAAGCGCTCGCCTGCAAGCTTGTAGATCTCGTCCTCGATCGCTGCGGCCGACTGGGCCAGTTCGCCGGAAAGGCGCGACAGTATCTGCCGGTCGACCGAGATGCCGCGCGCCTCCATGCGCGCCAGCACCGTCACCAGCGGGCGCTCCAGCCGCTCATAGACGGAAACGGCGCCCTCGGCGGGAAGGCGGGGCTTCAGGACACGCCAGAGCCGCAGCGTCACGTCGGCATCCTCGCCGGCATAGGCGGTGGCGCGTTCCAGATCGACCATGTCGAAGCTGACGGCGGATTTGCCGCTGCCGGCCACTTCCTTGTAGTGGATCGTCTTGTGGCCGAGCCAGCGCTCCGACAGGCTGTCCATCCCATGGCCGCCGGGTCCGGCATCAAGGGCATAGGAGATCAGCATCGTATCGTCGAACGGCGCGATATCGATGCCGTAGCGGTGCATGAGCAGCCAATCGAACTTCATGTTCTGGGCGATTTTGAGGACCGAGCGGTCCTCGAGCATCGGCTTCAATGCGGCAAGCGCCTGATCGAGCGGGATCTGGTTTTCCAGCATGCCGCCGCCCAGAAGATCGCCCGTGCCGGATTTATGCGCCAGCGGCACATAGGCCGCGCGGCCCGGCGCCAGCGCCAGTGACAGGCCGATCAGCTCGGCCTCCATCGGAAAGAGCGAGTTGGTCTCGGTATCGAAGGCGACGAAGCCGGTCTCGGTCGCCTCGTCGATCCAGGCTTGCAAAGTGGCGAGATCGCGGATGCAGACATAGCCGGTCGTGTCGATCTTCTGGCCGAGCGCCGCATCGGCGCGGGATTTGGCGAGCGCCGCAGGGGTGAGCGCCGCGGCTTCCGACGAGACGGTGGGAACGGACGCAGCAACGGAGCCGCCGGCCACCTCCGCCGTTGTCGCTTCCGCCGAACCATCGGCTTCTCCCTTGTCGAGATCGGGCCCATGCGCCGCCGCGCCCCATTCCGTCTCCACCGGAACCGGCTCGATTTCGGCCGCATCGGTGCCGGTCGTCTCGGCGACGCGGCGGGTCAGCGAGGTGAATTCCATAGCCTTCAGGAAGCCGATCAGTCTCGGGCCGTCCTGCGGCTCCAGCACGAGCGCGTCGAGCCCGAGATCGATCGGCGTGTCGTTCTTCAGCGTCACCAATTGGCGCGACAGCCGCGCCTGGTCGGCAAAGGCGATGATGTTCTCGCGGCGCTTCTGCTGCTTGATCTCCGAAGCGCGAGCGAGCAGCGTATCGAGATCGCCATATTCCTCCAGGAGCTGCGCCGCCGTCTTCGGCCCGATGCCGGGAATGCCCGGAATATTATCGGTCGAATCGCCGGTCAACGCCTGCAGATCGATCATCTTTTCCGGCGGCACGCCCCATTTCTCGATCACTTCCGGGATCGAGATCTGCTTGTCCTTCATGCCGTCATACATGGAGACCTTGTGATTGACGAGCTGCATCAGATCCTTGTCGGAGGAGATGATCGTCACGTCGCCGCCCGCCTCCACGGCGAGCCGGGCATAGGTGGCGATCAGGTCGTCGGCCTCATAGCCCTCCTTCTCGATGCAGGGCAGGTTGAATGCCTTGGTCGCCTGGCGGATCAGGCCGAACTGCGGAATGAGATCTTCCGGCGGCACGCTGCGATTGGCCTTGTATTCGGGATAGATCGTGTTGCGGAAGGTCTTGGAGGAATAGTCGAAGATGACGGCGAAATGGGTCGGCACCACGCCGACATCGGTGTTGCGCGCGTCCTTCAGGAGCTTCCACAGCATGTTGCAGAAGCCTGACACCGCGCCGACGGGCAGGCCGTCACTCTTGCGGGTGAGCGGGGGGAGAGCGTGATAGGCGCGGAAGATATAGCCCGAGCCGTCAACGAGAAAGAGATGATCGCCGTTTTTCATGGGGCAAGACTTAGAACAATCCCGTGAAAAATGGAATGAAGTCTCTGTCAGGAGACCAAACGATCCACGCCAAACCGACGGCGCGAAGGGGCTGCCATGCGCATTTCACGAACTCACGCTTTTGTTACAAATATGTAATGTTTCGTGCCCTTGAATCGCCATGTTCCTCTCGCCAAATCAGGAGCGTCGACGACATGTCGATATCCGGTCTTCTGGCCCGTCCCCCGCTGGATTCCGGATCAGGCGGCAGCCTCATCCCCCCTCTCCGGGCTGCCGCTCTATATAATGATCTGGCCGCTGCGGTACCCCCTCGCCGCAGCGGTCAAGTCTTTTTGGGGCAGCGCTCATGAAACATCGCCGAGACACATCGCCCCAACTCGCCCCTGTGCACAATCCCCCAAAATGGAATAGTCTGCGGCCCTCCTCGCGAATCGAAATCAGGTTAGCCGCATGTCCACGCTCGATCCCGTCCTCTCCCATCTCGATGCCAATCTCGACAAGAGCCTCGACCGGCTGTTCGAGCTTCTGAAGATCAAGTCGATCTCGACCGATCCCGCCTACAAGGCCGAATGCCGCAAGGCGGCGGAGTGGCTGGTGGAGGATTTGAAGTCGATCGGCTTTACCGCGAGCGTGCGCGATACGCCGGGGCACCCCATGGTCGTCGCCCATCACGAGGGAGCGACGCCGGATGCGCCTCATGCCCTTTTCTACGGCCATTATGACGTGCAGCCGGTCGATCCGCTGAACCTCTGGGAAAGCGATCCGTTCGCTCCCGCGATCAAGGATGCGGGCGAGGGCCGCAAGATCATCACCGGGCGCGGCTCTTCCGACGACAAGGGCCAGCTGATGACCTTCGTCGAGGCCTGCCGCGCCTATAAGGCCGTGAATGGTAATCTGCCCTGCCGCATCACCATCCTCTTCGAGGGCGAGGAGGAATCCGGCTCGCCCTCGCTGAAGCCCTTCCTCGAGGCCCATGCCGAGGAACTCAAGGCGGATTTCGCGCTGGTCTGCGACACCGGCATGTGGAACCGCGAGACGCCCGCCATCTCGGTCGGCCTGCGCGGCATGGTGGCCGACGAAATCACCGTCAAGGCTGCCAATCGCGATCTGCATTCAGGCTTCTTCGGCGGCGCGGCGGCAAACCCGATCCATATTCTCACACGCATCCTCGCCGATCTGCATGACGAGACCGGCCGCGTGACGCTGCCCGGCTTCTATGACGGCGTGGAGGAAACGCCGACGCAGATATTGCAGATGTGGGAGGGTCTCGGCCGCACGGCGGAGAGCTTCCTTGGCCCCATCGGTCTTTCCATTCCGGCGGGCGAGAAGGGCCGCAGCGTTCTGGAACTGACCTGGGCGCGCCCCACGGCGGAGGTCAACGGCATCACCGGCGGCTATACCGGCGAAGGCTTCAAGACGGTGATCGCGGCGGAGGCTTCGGCGAAGATCTCCTTCCGGCTCGTCCACAGCCAAGACCCTGCCAAAATTCGCGCCGCCTTCCACGAATTCGTGCGTGCGCGCATCCCGGCCGACTGCTCGGTCGAATTCCACCCCCATGGCGGTTCGCCGGCGATCCAGCTGCCCTATGATTCACCCTTGGTCGCCAAGGCCAAGGACGCGCTTTCGGACGAATGGCCGAAACCGGCCGTGCTGATCGCCATGGGCGGCTCGATCCCGATCGTCGGCGATTTCCAGAGGATGCTCGGCATGGAATCTCTGCTCGTCGGCTTCGGGCTCGAGGACGACCGCATCCACTCGCCCAACGAGAAATACGAACTCCAATCCTTCCACAAGGGACAGCGCTCCTGGGCGCGCATCCTTGCCGCCCTGGCCGAGAAATAATGGAACCTGCCGCATGAGCATCCGCTTTCACAAACACGACCTGCCGGACCTTTCCCACTATCAGGTCGACGCCGTCGCCATCGATACCGAAACGCTCGGCCTCAACCCGCATCGCGACCGGCTCTGCGTGGTGCAGATCTCGCCCGGCGACGGCACGGCCGATGTGATCCAGATCGCGCCCGGACAGAAGAAAGCGCCCAATCTGGTACGGCTCCTGAGGGACCGCTCGATTACCAAGATCTTCCATTACGGCCGCTTCGACCTCGCTGTGCTCGCCCACACGTTCGGCGTCATGCCGCAGCCGGTCTTCTGCACCAAGATCGCCTCACGGCTCACCCGCACCTATACGGACCGGCACGGGCTGAAGGAGCTTTGCGGCGAGCTCCTCGACGTGACGCTTTCCAAGCAGCAGCAATCCTCGGACTGGGCGGCGGAGGTGCTGTCGCCGGCGCAGCTCGAATATGCGGCCTCGGACGTGCTCTACCTGCATCGGCTGAAGGATGTGCTGGAGGCGAGGCTCAAGCGCGACGGGCGGACAAAGGAGGCCGAGGCCTGCTTCCGCTTCCTGCCGACCCGCGCCCGGCTCGACCTGATGGGCTGGGCCGAAGAGGACATCTTCGCCCATAGCTGATCCATCGGCAGGGCCAGACGTGTTATTCGGCGGCGACAGCCGCCGTTTTCTTTTGGGGAGCCCGGTCGATGATGGCCCATGCCGGTCGCCGGAACAGGAAATGGCCATAGCCGCTCCACTGCACCAGCGCATAGAGGATGACAGGGCCGATGACACCCGCGGCAGTGGTTAAAACCGAGATCGTGCCGATATCGGTGATGACGCCGCTCTTGAGAAGCACCGTGCGCGCCACCGCCATCGGCAGGAAGAAGGCGAGATAGACGACGATCGAATGGGCGCCGAGCCAGCTCAGCGCCCAGTGCAGCGGGTTGGCCTCGGCAAGGCGCGAGAGCAGCGCCGATGTCGCCACGATGGCGAACGCGCCCGCAAGGCCGAGGAAAAGCGAAACGAGCGGCAGTTCGCTCCAGCCGCCGCGACCGCCGGCCATGAAGGCTTCCGGCGTGAGCAGCCAGGCGAGCGCAGCAGGCGCCGGCGTGAACACCAGCACATATTCGGCCAAGGCCCATACCGCCAGTCCGGCAAGCCCGAGCACCGGCCGCTGGCGCAGCCAGTCGGCGGCTCGGAAGATGACAGGGGCAAAGGCATAGCCGGCGAAGAAATAGACGAAACGCCCGCAGAACTCATCGATCATCACCCAACCGGTGTGGATGGGCAGTGTCTCCAGAAGCGCGAGCAGGCAGAAGACGAGCCAGGCCGGCACCCTCCTGACGAGACGCGTCACCAGGAAGAACACCGGTAGGATATAGATGAACCAGAGCGTGCCGAAAGGCTCGACGAAGGACAGGAGATAGGCGGAGACCACACCGTGGGCGCCCTGCTCCGCGGCGATGCCCGGCGCCTTGAAGACGAACTGGATCGTCAGCCACAGGATATAGAAATAAAGGAAGTGGACGACCTTCCGGTCGAGATAGCGGCGCCAGGGCCTGTCGATCACGAGCCCCAGGAACAGCCCCGAGATCAGGAAGAAATCGGGCATGCGGAAAGGCTTTGCGAAGGAGACGACGTAATGCATCCAGCCTTCCGCGCCGGCAGCCTTTTCGACGCCCAATGTGGAATGCATCATCACCACGAAGATGATGCACATGCCCTTCGCGATATCGACCCAGTCGACTCTCTGCTTTTCCATGGTATCTCAGCCCCAGCGCGAAGAGGGAGTTAGCACATCCGCAAATGTTGGAGAAATGGTTATTTAAAAAAGACTTAACGTAACGTCATCTGAAGGCGAAATTCGCCTCTCATTTTCTCTCCTTGGTTGAACTGTTCACAAACTCGTGACGAGACTGTGGCAACTTCGTGTCAGAAACATCCCTGCTTTTCCGGGCGCTGTGTCCTTTGCGCTACAGACAAGCTGCAACTCAGGCGTATATAAGTGTGACATCAAATGACTGGAGAAACGCTATGAAAGTTACGCATTTCATCGCAGCTTCCGCTATCGCGCTGTTTGCGGCCACCGGCGCCAAGGCGGCAGATGCTGTTATTGCTCAGGAGCCCACGCCGGAATATACGCCTCCGGTCTTCACCTGGACGGGTGCCTATATCGGTGCCCAGGTCGGCTACGGATGGGGCAAGTCCGAAGGTGACGTCGCCGATACGTTTTCCACCGAGCTGAAGCCGGACGGTTTCCTCGGCGGCATCTATGGCGGCTACAATTGGGAAGCCGGCAACAACATCGTGCTCGGCCTCGACGCCGACATCAGCTATGCCGACCTTCAGGAAGAAGCCGATTTCTTCAGCGGCGGCACCTATCTCTTCACCGGCGAATCCAAGCTTCGCTGGGAAGGTGCGGTGCGTGCCCGCGCCGGTTACGCGGTTGACCGCTTCCTGCCCTACATCGCCGGCGGTGTCGCCTTCGGCGAAGTCGAGCACAATGCCAACATCAATGGTGTGAGCATCCTCGACGACAAGAAGACCCAGACGGGCTGGACGCTCGGCGCCGGTGTCGATTATGCGGCCACGGACAATGTGATCGTGCGCTTCGAATATCGCTACACCGACCTCGGCGACGAGGATTACGATCTCGGCGGCAACGACTACAATGTCGATTTCAAGTCGCACGACATCCGCCTCGGCGTTGCCTACAAGTTCTGATCGCATTCAGATCAGCCAGGATCAAAGCCCCGCGATATCGCGGGGCTTTTTCTTTGCGGGCCTGTCCGGCACGCCGGTGCTTTCACGGCCCGGCAGCGGGCATGCCGATTCGCACAATTATGGCTTAACGACCCTTTAAACCGCCGCATTTACCCTGCAACCGATGGGGTGATTATGACTGAAAAATCAGCAAACGGGTGACCAAAGGGTATGGCTTCAGGCGGAGACAGGGGCAAGCGCATCGAACCATCGTTCGGGGACGATGTCCGCGGAACACGGGACGATGATTTGCGCGTTCACGAGGACGACCGCGCTGCGCCTGCGCCGGCACGCCGCAAGTCACCCAAATCGGCAAAGGCCGGTTCGAAGCGGGGCCGCAGGCGTGACGGTCGTGGCGAGAGACGCGGCTTCTTTGGACATCTGCGCCGCATGGTCTACTGGTCGCTGGTGCTGGGCCTCTGGGGCGGCATCGCCCTTGCCGGCATCGTCATCTATTTCGCGGCGCAGATGCCGCAAACGACCACCTGGACGATCCCGGACAGGCCGCCCAACGTCAAGATCGTCGATGTCCACGGCAATCTGATCGCCAATCGCGGCACGACGGGCGGCGAGGCCGTCGGCCTGCACGACATGTCGCCCTATATCCCGCAGGCGGTCATCGCCATCGAGGACCGGCGCTTCTATTCGCATTTCGGCATAGACCCGATCGGCCTGGCGCGCGCGATGGTCACCAACATCATAAGCGGGCGCACGGTGCAGGGCGGCTCGACGCTCACCCAGCAGCTGGCGAAGAACCTGTTCCTGACGCCCGAGAGGACCATCGAGCGCAAGGTCCAGGAAGTGCTGCTGGCGCTCTGGCTGGAGCACAAATATTCCAAGGACCAGATCCTGGAGATGTATCTCAACCGGGTCTATCTCGGATCTGGCGCCTATGGCGTGGCGGCCGCCTCTCGCCGCTATTTCGACAAGCCGGCGCGCGACGTGAACCTGATGGAAGCGGCAACGCTGGCGGCATTGCTGAAGGCGCCCTCGCGTCTTTCGCCGGCCCGCGACCCGGAAGCCGCCGCCGACCGGGCCAAGCTGGTTCTCAATGCCATGCGCGAGCAGGGCATGATCAAGGACAATGAACTGGCCATAGCCATGAGCGAACCGCCGACGCGCGCCGCCGCCTATTGGTCAGGCTCGGAAAACTATGTCGCGGACGAGGTGATGCGGGAGCTGCCGGCGCTGATCGGCGAGGTGAAGGAAGACGTGATCGTCGACACCACGGTCGATCTCGATCTGCAGAAGATCGGCGAGGAATCGATCCGGGATCTCATCTCCGCCAACGGCAAGAAGATGAATGTCAGCCAAGGCGCGCTGGTCTCCGTCGACGGGACGGGTGCGGTGCGCGCCATGGTCGGCGGCTATGATTATGCCAACAGCCAGTTCGACCGCGCCACGGAAGCCAAGCGCCAACCCGGCTCGACCTTCAAGCCCTTCGTCTATCTCTCCGCGCTCGAACAGGGCCGCACGCCGGATTCGGTGCGCAACGACGCGCCCGTCAAGATCGGCAAATGGACGCCAGGTAACTATAACGGCAAATATTTCGGCCCGGTGACGCTGGCGACCGCGCTTTCACACTCGCTCAATTCCGTCGCCGCGCAGCTTGTGATGGAAGTCGGCCCGCAGACGGTGGCCGATACGGCTCATCGCCTCGGCATCGAATCCAAGCTGACGGCCAATGCCTCGCTGGCGCTCGGCACCTCGGAAGTGACGCTGCTGGAACTGACCGATGCCTTCGTTCCCTTTGCCAATGGCGGCTACAGGGCGCCGGTTCACATCATCAAGCGCGTGACCGATGCCGACGGCAAGGTGCTCTATGAGAACAAGCAGAGCGGCGGCGAGCGCGTCGTCGATCCCCGGATCGTCGGCATGATGAACGCCATGCTGCGCCGGACCGTGGAAGACGGAACAGCGAAGAGCGGCAAATTCGGATGGCCGGCGGCGGGCAAGACCGGCACCAGCCAGAATTTCCGCGACGCCTGGTTCATCGGCTATACGGCAAACCTCACCACCGGCGTCTGGTTCGGCAATGACGACGGAAAGCCGATGAAGCATGTCAGCGGCGGCTCGCTGCCGGTCAAGGCCTGGAAGGAATTCATGGTCGCCGCACACAAGGGCGTGCCCGTGGCCGAGCTTCCCGGCAATTACCAGATCGAGAACGTTCTGCCGGGCGGCAGCGACGAGTTGCCCGATTCCAATGCACCCTCGCCCTATGATCCGAACGGACCGGCCGGCGGCACGCCGATGGCGAACGAGGATGAGGGCTACTGGCCGCCCGCGCCCGATGCAGCCGCGACCGGCTCGACGCGCATGATCGAAAGCGCGCCCGTTGCCGCGCGCGGCCCCGTCCCGCCCGCCGATGTCGGCGGCGGTCCGCAGCCCAGCGGCAGAACGACGACGCTGCTCGATCTCATCATGGGCAATGCGCAGTAGAAGTGAGAGTGCGTAGGGAATAGTGAGATAGCAGTGAGTTTCTACTCACTATCTCACTCCACCGTCAGCGTCCGCCGCACCGCATTCTTCCAGCCGGCGATCTTGGCCTTGCGCGTCCTGTCGTCCATCTTCGGCAGAAAGCGGGTTTCCAGCGCCCAGCTCTTGGCGAAATCCGCCCGCTTCGGCCAGATGCCCGCCTTCGATGCGGCGAGCCAAGCCGCGCCGAGCGCCGTCGTCTCCAGGATGACGGGGCGGTCCACCGGCGCGTCGAGAATGTCGGCCAGACGCTGCATGGTCCAGTCTGAGGCGACCATGCCGCCATCGGCACGCAGCACCGTCTTGCGGCCATTGGCCTTCCAGTCCTTCTTCATGGCTTCGAGAAGATCGCGGGTCTGGTAGGCGACGGATTCCAGCGCCGCGCGGGAAAATTCCGCCGGGCCGGAATTGCGCGTCAGGCCGAAGATCGCGCCGCGGGCATCGGCATCCCAATGCGGCGCACCAAGGCCGACGAAAGCCGGCACCATATAGACCTCCTGGTTCGGATCGGCGCTGTCGGCAAGCTTGCCGGATTCGGCCGCCGTGCCGATGACCTTCAGCCCGTCGCGCAGCCATTGCACCGCCGCGCCCGCGATGAAGATCGAGCCCTCCAGCGCATAGGTGGTGCGCCCGTTGAGCCGGTAGGCGATGGTGGTCAGGAGCCGGTTCTTGGAAAGCACCATTTCCGAGCCGGTGTTGAGCAGGGCGAAGCAGCCGGTGCCATAGGTCGACTTGATCATGCCCGGCTCGAAGCAGGCCTGGCCGATGACCGCGGCATGCTGATCGCCCGCCACGCCCAGGATCGGGATTTCCGCGCCCAGGATTTCCGCATCGGTTCTGCCGAAATCAGCGGCGCAATCCTTCACCTCCGGCAGCATCGCCCCGGGGATGTCGAAGAGCTCGAGCAATTCCTCGTCCCAGCGGTTTTCGGCAATGTTGAAGAGCAGGGTGCGCGCCGCGTTGGTGGCATCCGTCACATGGTTTTTGCCACCGGTCAGACGCCAGATCAGAAAGCTGTCGATCGTGCCGAAGAGGAGCTCGCCCTTGCGCGCTCTTGCCCGCGCGCCCGGTACATTGCTCAGGAGCCAAGCGAGCTTGGTGCCGGAGAAATAAGGGTCGAGCAGCAGGCCGGTCTTCCGCCTGACCATCTTCTCCAGGCCCTGCTTCTTCAGCTTGCGGCACAGATTGGCGGTGCGGCGGTCCTGCCAGACGATGGCGTTGTGGATCGGCTTGCCCGTCGCCTTCTCCCAGACGACGACCGTCTCGCGCTGGTTGGTGATGCCGAGCGCGCCGACCTGCCCCGCCTCGATATGGGCATTGCGGATCGCCTCGCCGCAGGTCGCCACGACCGAGCGCCAGATATCCTCCGGGTCATGCTCCACCCAGCCAGAGCGGGGATAGATCTGCGGGAATTCCTGCTGGCCGAGACCCACCACCCGGCGGTCCCGGTCAAAGACGATGGCCCTGCTCGACGTGGTCCCCTGATCGATTGCAAGTACGTAGTCCGCCATGATTCCTCCTCCATTGGCGGGCGGAGCCTAGCGCATCCGCCTCAAAACCGGAATCGGTTCGAACGAAATTGTGCAGCTTTCAAAGGGATGAGGTCGGTCCGCATCCTCCGCCGATACGCAATTTGCGATTTGCAATCAACAGCCTCGAAATCTTGAGCGGTATCGTCTATTAAAAGACACCCAATGAGGCACCTTTCATGACCGATATCACCACCAAGAAGACGCTTGTGCTAACCGGGGCGAGCCGCGGCATCGGCCATGCGACCGTCAAACGCTTCTCGCGCGCGGGATGGCGCGTCATCACCTGCTCGCGTCAGGACTTCTCCGAAAACTGCCCCTGGCCCGCCGGGCCGGAGGATCACATCAAGATCGATCTTGCCGATCCCGAGGATATCGGCCGCGGCATTTCGGAAATCCGCCGGCGGCTGGAGGCGGAGGGCAGCAAGCTGCACGCGCTCGTCAACAACGCCGGCATCTCGCCCAAGGCCGAAGGCGGGCGGCGGCTCAACTCGATCGAGACGCCGATGCAGGTGTGGCGCGACGTATTCCAGGTGAATTTCTTCGCGCCGATCATGCTGGCGCGGGGCCTCTTCAAAGAATTGGAGGCCGCCAAAGGCTCGATCGTCAACGTCACCTCCATCGCCGGAAGCCGCGTGCACCCCTTCGCCGGCACCGCCTATTCCACATCGAAAGCGGCGCTTGCCGGGCTGACTCGCGAGATGGCATCGGATTTCGGGCCGCACGGCATCCGTGTCAATGCGATCGCGCCGGGCGAGATCGAGACGTCGATCCTGTCGCCGGGCACGGAGAAGCTCATCGAGCATCTGCCCTTGCGCCGTCTTGGCCAGACATCGGAAGTGGCGGAGACGATCTATTTCCTGTGCTCGGAAGCCTCGTCCTACGTCACCGGCTCGGAAATCCACATCAATGGCGGCCAGCACGTATGAGGGTCTCGCACCACGCTTTCCATGCTTGCAACGGCGGTGCAAAACGTTTAGCGCTTTCCTCGTTTCAATCGGTTTAGATGGCCATCCGGTCCGGGATTTGAGAGAGGAGAGCCCGCATGATCGTGTCCTGCGGTGAAGCGCTGATCGACATGCTGCCGCGCGAGACGGCCGATGGACAGGGAGCATTTGCCCCCTATGCGGGCGGCTCGGTGTTCAACACGGCCATCGCCATCGGCAGGCTGGGCGCACCGGCCGGCTTCTTCTCCGGCCTGTCCTCGGATTTCCTCGGCGACATCCTGCGCGAGACGCTGAAGCGATCGAATGTGGACACCTCCTTCTGCGCGATCTCGGACCGCCCGACGACGCTTGCCTTCGTGCGCCTCGTCAACGGCCAGGCGAGCTATGCCTTCTACGACGAGAACACGGCAGGCCGGATGCTGACGGAAGCCGACCTGCCGCAGCTCGACGACCGTGTCTCCGCGCTGCACTTCGGGGCGATCAGCCTGATCCCGGAACCCTGCGGCACGACTTATGAAACGCTGATGGCGCGCGAGGCGGGACGCCGGGTCATCATGCTCGACCCGAATATCCGCCCCGGCTTCATCGCCGACCGGGAAAAGCATCTCAGCCGCATGCGCCGCATGATCGCCATGGCCGATATCGTCAAGCTCTCCGACGAGGACATCGCCTGGTTCGAGGAAGATGGCGACCACGACAGGATCGCCGCCGACTGGCTGACGCGCGGGCCGAAGCTCGTCATCATCACCCGCGGCGCCGCAGGGGCCGATGCCTATACGCTGCGCGGCAAGATCAGCGTGCCGGGCGTCAGGGTCACCGTGGCCGATACGGTGGGCGCCGGCGACACCGTCAATGCCGGCGTGCTGGTCAGCCTCCACCGGCAGGGGCTCCTCACCAAGCAAGCGGTCGCCAATCTGACGGAAGACCAGGTGCATGCGGCAGTGGCGCTCGGCGTGCGGGCTGCCGCAATTACCGTCTCACGCGCGGGGGCCAATCCCCCGTGGCAGAGCGAGATGGCGGATTAGTCCAGCTTCAGTTTCGAAGCGCCGGATAGAGAGAGCGATAACGGGCATAGGCATCCTCGAAGGCGCCACGCAGGCGCGCTTCCGGCTCGATCGTCTCGGCGATGGCCGGCAAGGTGCAGATCTCCCAGGGATCGGCCTTCTCCGCCGCGATCAGCCCGAGGCGAGCCGCGCCGAACGCGCCACCGAAATCGCCATCGGCGGGGAGGTCCACCGGCAGATCGAGCGCCGTGGCGATCGCCTTAAGCCAATAATCGGAGCGCGAGCCGCCGCCCACCGCCGTGACGCGGTCGAGCCTGGTGCCGGCGGCGGCCAGCGCTTCCAGACAATCGCGGAAGGCGAAGGCGACGCCTTCAACGACGGCCTGGGTCAGCGCGGCGCGATCACTCTCGCGGCCGAGGCCGACAAAGGCGCCGCGGACGGTGGCATCATTATGGGGCGTGCGCTCGCCCGAGAGATAGGGCAGGAAGGTGACGCCGGATGGCGCCTTCAGCCTGTCCCCCAGCTCCGCCGTGAGGTTGGCGGGATCGCTGCGCGCGATGCCGGCATACCAGTTGAGCGCATCCGTCGCCGACAGGATGACGCCCATCTGATGCCACGTCTTCGGCAAGGCGTGGCAGAAGGTATGCACTGCGCTCGCCGGATTGGGCATATAGGCGCCGTTGGCCGCAAAGAGGACGCCGGATGTGCCGAGCGAGATGAAGGCATGGCCGGGCGACACGGTGCCCATGCCGCAGGCCGAGGCAGCATTGTCGCCGCCGCCGCCGGCCACGACCACATCCTCGCGCATGCCCCAGCGCCTGGCGAGCTCCGGCTTCAGCACGGCGGAAATTTCCGTGCCTTCGACCAGCGACGGCATATGGCTTTCGTCGAGATCGGTGGCGGCCAGAAGCTCGGGCGACCAGCGGCGCTCCTCCACATCGAGCCAGGACGTGCCCGCCGAATCCGACATGTCGGAGACATATTCGCCCGTCAGCCAGAAGCGCAGATAATCCTTGGGGAGGAGAACCCGTGCGACCCGGCCAAAAATCTCCGGCTCGTTGTTCTTCACCCACTGGAGCTTGGGCGCCGTGAAGCCGGGAAAGACGATATTGCCGGTGATCTTGCGGAAGCGCGGATCGGCATCGAGGGCTGCCGCCTCCTTGTAAGCGCGGGTATCGTTCCACAGGATGCAGGGCCGCAGCACCTTGCCGCTGCCATCCAGCAGGGTCGCGCCATGCATCTGGCCGGAAAGGCCGATGCCGCGTACCGCAGCAAGCCTGGCCGGAAAGGTGGATTTCATCACGTCGAGCACGGTTTCCAGCGCATCGACCCAGTGCGCCGGGTTCTGCTCTGACCAGCCCGAATGCGGGCGCGAGACATTCAACGACGCGGAGGCGGACGCCGTGATCCGTTGCTTGCCATCGATCAGCAGCGCCTTGATGCCCGAAGTGCCGAGGTCAATTCCCAGATACATGATGTGCCATCTCCTCCAGCTGGCCAATCCATTCCCTGCAGCAAGCAAATCTCGCGGAAGACCTATAGCCACTCTTCCTAGACTTGCAAATCACATCCAGCACAAGTCCAGATGGAAAATGCTATCCTGCTTTTCTTTCCGGCAAAGCTGCTTCGCCCTGCATCCGCCCTTGCTCCTTCTCCCCTGAAAGTCCGGACAGCTGCGAGATAGGTCAGACCTTCACGAGATGCTCCACGCGATCCTCGTTGCCGAAGAATTCGAGATAGCGCTGAACTACCTTCGGATCGCCCGTCGCCTTGCGCGGATTGTCCGAGAGCTTGACCGCCGGGCGGCCATTCGCCTCGCTGACCTTGCAGACAAGCGAGATCGCGGTGAGGCCGTCTATGTTGGTCGGCGCGCATCCCGCAAAGTCATTGGTAAGATTGGTGCCCCAGCCGAAGCTCATCCTGACGCGCCCATGGAAATGGTGATACGTCTCCTCGATGGTGTCGACATCGAGCGCATCGGAGAAGATCAGGAGCTTGTCGCGTGGGTCCTTGCCCTTCTCCTCCCACCAGCGGATGATGCGCTCGCCGCCCTCGATCGGCGGGGCGCTATCCGGGCGGAAGCCCGTCCAGTCGGCCACCCAGTCCGGCGCATCGCGCAGGAAGGCGGTGGTGCCGAAGGCGTCGGGCAGCACGATCAGCAGATTGCCGCCATAATAGCGGTTCCAGTCCTGCAGCACGCGATAGGGCGCGGTGCGCAGCTCCTCGTCCGTGTCGGAGAGAGCGGCAAGCACCATCGGCAGCTCATGCGCGTTGGTGCCCAGCGCCTCCAGATCCGTATCCATGGCGAGCTTCACATTGCTTGTGCCGGTGAAGGCCTCGCCGATGCCCTCCTTCAAAGCCTCGACGCACCAGCGCTGCCAGAGGAAGGAATGGCGGCGGCGGGTGCCGAAGTCGGAGATCTTCAAGTCGCGCAGCCGGCGCAGGCGCTCCACCTTGCTCCACATCTTCGCCTTGGCGCGGGCATAGAGCACGTCGAGCGCGAAGGGACCGAGCGATTTCATCGCCGCGCGGGAGCGCAGCTCGTTGATGATGGCAAGCGCCGGGATCTCCCACATGGTGGTGTGCATCCATGGCCCGTGGAAGTTCAGCTCGTACTGGCCCTCGCGGCGAATGAGCTCATATTCCGGCAATTGGAAATCGGCGAGCCAGGCGAGGAAGTCCGGCGAGAAGATCTGCTTGTGGCCATAGAAGGTGTTACCCGCCAGCCAGATCATCTCCTTCTTGGAAAAGCGCAGCGTGCGGGCATGGTCGAGCTGGGCGCGCAGCTCCGCCTCCTCGATCTCGTCGGCAAGGCGCACGGAGGTCGTGCGGTTGATGAGCGTGAACGTGGCATCCACCTTGGGATAGAGGCCCCAGATCATCTGCAGCATGAGGAGCTTGTAGAAATCCGTATCCAGCAGGCTGCGGATGATCGGATCGAGCTTCCAGGTGTGATTGTAGACGCGCCGCGCGATATCAGTCCTGGTCATCTTGCCTCTCTCCCGAATGACTCCCATTCGCCGGATCGGGATGGGCGCGGGATATGTGCTGGCTGCCGGGCGGCGTTGTCAAGCAGCGCGCCGGATTTGCTGGCGAATACAACTCCTCCCGCACCATGTCGTGGACTCATGAACAGGATCGCGATGGCGCCGGAAAAATGAAAGAGCGGGGAAAGCCCCCGCTCCTCGTTTAGCTTTTCGCGGCCGGTTTGGGAAGCTCCACGACGATTTCGTGATCACCGGATTTCTTCAGCGCGATGCCCTTTTCCGGATTCGCTACCTTCCTGCCATCGAGCTTGACCGATTTGGTCCTGGCGCCGGTCTGGACCACGATGCGGTAAGTGGCTTCACCGACGCGGAGCGACACCTTGCAGCCATCCCATTGCGGCGGCAGCACAGGATCGACGAAGAGCCTGTCGGCACGGCGGCGCAGGCCGAGAATGCCTTCCGTGGCGACGCGGTAGAGCCAGCCGGCGGAGCCGGTATACCAGGTCCAGCCGCCCTGCCCGCGCCTCGGCTCCACCGAATAGATATCGGCGGCGACCACGTAGGGCTCGACGCGATAGGCGTCCGGGTTGCGGCTGTGATGGATCGGGTTGATCATCTGGAACCAGCGATAGGCCTCTTCATTGTGCCCGAGCTGGGTCAGGGCTAGGATCGCCCAGGTGGCGCCATGGGTATACTGCCCGCCATTCTCGCGCACGCCGGGCGGATAGCCCTTGATGTAGCCGGGCTCGCGCGGCGTCTTGTCGAAGGGCGGGGTGAAGAGGCGCAGGAGTTCGCCTTCCTCATCGAGAAGGTGCTCGCGCAGCGACTGCATCGCCCGTTCGGCACGCGTCCCATCGGCGATGCCCGACAGCACGCCCCAGGACTGGGCGATGGCATCGATCCGGCATTCGTCACTCTCCTTCGAGCCGAGCGGCGAACCATCGTCATAATAGCCGCGGCGGTACCATTCGCCGTCCCAGCCTGCCTTTTCCAGCGCGGTCGTGAGATCGTCGACATGCTGCTGCCAGGCCCTGGCGCGATCCATATCCTTGCGCGCCTGAGCGATAGGGATGAAGTTCTGCAGTGTATGGGCGAGGAACCAGCCGAGCCAGACGCTCTCGCCCTGCCCGTGGATGCCGACAAGGTTCATGCCGTCGTTCCAGTCGCCGCCGAGGATCAGCGGCAGGCCATTCCGGCCGGTGCGGGCGATGGCGAGATCGAGCGCCAGAGCGCAATGCTCGTAGATGCTCGCCTTATCTTCCGAGACGGTCGGCTGATAGAAGGCGTCATGTTCTCCCTCTTCGAGCGCCTTTCCTTCGAGGAAGGGCACTTCCTCGTCGAGAACGGCGGTATCGCCCGTCACCTCGGTGTAAAGCGCGGCGGCATAGCCGAGCCAGACGACGTCATCCGAGATCATCGTGCGCACGCCGGCGCCCGTCGCCGGCAGCCACCAATGCTGGACATCACCCTCAGGGAACTGCCGCGAGGCGACATTGACGAGCTGCCGGCGCGCCAGCGAGGGATCGAGCGCCAGCAGCGCCAGCGCATCCTGCAGCTGATCGCGGAAGCCATAGGCGCCGCTTGCCTGGTAGAAGGCCGCGCGGGCCCATATGCGGCAGGCAAGGCTCTGATAGGGCAGCCAGCGATTGACCATGAGGTCGAAGGACGGATCCGGCGTTTCCACCTGCAGGCCACCGAGGAAGTCCCGCCAGAGCGTGCGCCCTGCCTCCAGTGTCTTGTCGAAGGACTGCTTCCTCGCTTCCGCGACGAGGCGGCGCGCCGCCTCCTCACCCTCGACGCTGCCGATGAAGAAGACGACCTCTTCCCTACCGCCCGGAGCGATCTCCAGATCGAAGGCAAGCGCGGCGCACGGGTCGCGGCCCGCCTCGACCGTATTGGAAAGCGGCCTTCCCTGGACGACCGTATCCGGCCTGTCGACGGAGCCGGTGGCGCCGATGAACTCGACGCGGTCCGACGATACTGAGGCCGGCTGGCGAGAAGCCGCGAAGAAGGCGACCTGATCGGATTTATCGACGTGATAGGGATTGCGCGCGAAGAGCGCGTCGAGTTTGGCATCATGCGCGGGCACAATGAACGGCGCGTTCCTGGCGCGCAGATTGCCCAGCACCCATTCGACATAGCCATAGACGCGCAGCCGCTTGGGCAGGTTGCCGCGATTGGCGATCTCAAGCCTCGACAGCCGCACCGGCTTTTCCGGATCGACGGTGTGGGTCAGCGTCAAGGCCATGTTGTCCTGCTCGGTGGAGAAGCTGGAACAGCCGTGGCCGTGCCTGACCTCATAGACCGCCGCCTCGTCGCGCAGGACAGAGGCGACCGGCGAACAGGCGACGCCGGTATCGAGATCGACGATATAGATCGCCTCGCCGGTGCGGTTGGTCACCGGATCGTTGGCCCAGGGCGTCAGCTGATAGTCGCGGCTGTTGCCGGCCCAGGTGAAGCCCGCGCCTTCGGCAGAGACATGGAAGCCGAAGGAGGGATTGGCGATGACGTTGATCCAGGGATGCGGCGTGGTGCGCCGTCCGTTGAGGCGGATGACGTAATCGCCCTCGGCATCGAAACCGCCATAGCCGTTCCAGAACCGCAGGTCCCCGCCATCGGGCAAGGCATGCTCCATCGGCGGCGAGACAAGGGCCGGCACCGGCTTTGCCGTTTCGGCGGCACGCTCGGCGGCGACGACGGCGCTTTCCGCCTCGGCGAGGCTCTCGCTGCGGGCGGCCAGATCGCCCGATATCTCCTCCGTGCGGCGGAGCTGCTCGGCGAGCGAGCCATTCTGCGCATGCATGACGATGCGGGCGGATGCCAGCAGCGTGTTGTAGGATTCGTCGCTCATGAGATCACGGCGGACCGCGAAGATATGCTGGCGCGGCCCCTGATGAGCGCCGCGGGCGCGGTAATTGTCGCAGATCCACTCGATGCCGCGGTGGAAATCCTGCGCATAAGAGAAGGCGCGCTCGTTGATGGCGACGACATCGACCACAAGCCCCTTGGCACGCCAGTATTCCTGTGCCTGGAGCACGTCACGCAGCACGTCGAGCGCGGCCTCGCTGTCCATGCGCAAAGCGAAGATCGGGAAATCGCCCGATATGGAGAGCGGCCAGAGATCCGATTGCGGGCCGAGGCCCGAAGCGATCGCCTCCGGCGGCTGGCGGAGCGCCCGGTCGGGATAGAGCAGATAGGTCGCGACCTTCTGGTATTCGGCGGCCTGCGCGGGACCGATGCCGATATGATGCAGGCGCACCTGCGAGCGCGTCCAGGACAAGGAGAACTCGCGGGCGAAGCACTCGGGATGGCGGTAGCGCGAAACGGCTTCCTCGATCCCGGCGCGCGAGTCGCTGGCGAGCGTCCAGAAGACAAGGCTTACCTTCTTGCGCGCGGGAACGCGCACGCGGCAGCGCACGGAGGCGATCGCGTCGAGCACGCATCCCTGGCTGCCGGTCAGATGGCCATCCGCGTCGAACGCCGCCGGATTGCGCAGGCTGCGGCCGCGGCCGATGAACACGCGGCGGTCGGTTTCCGCCTCCGCCTCGCGCGCGGCACCGCTCAGGTCGGCGACGAAATGCGCGACATGAATATCGGGATCCGAGGGCGCGCGCTTGCGCCGGGTGGCATAGATCGTCGTGCCGTTGGCGGCGATCTCCGTCTCGACGAACATCTTGGCGAAAGCCGGATGGGCGCTGTCCACGTCATCGGTGGTCAGCACCAGCTCGGCATAGGAGGTCACCTCGATGACGCGATCGCGCGCGCTGGTGTTGATGAGGTCGATGCGCCGGCCCTCGCCATTGCATTCGGAGGCGACGATGCACTCGACGACGGTGCTGATGTCGCCGACGGTCTTGAAGAACTCGGCCTTGTCGTCGGTGAAGACGACCTTGGCCTCGCCCTCGGCGCTGCGGGTCGGCTCGCCGGTGGCGGACCACCAGTTGCCGGTTTCCACATCGCGCAGGAACAGGAAGGTTCCCTGCATGTCTTCCGCCGCATCCGGCTGGAAGCGGGTGATCGACAGATTGTTCCAGCGGCTGTAGCCCGAGCCGTTGGCCGTCAGCATCACCGCATACTGTCCGTTGGACATGAGCTGGGTGGCGCGAGGCGCCTTGAGCGGCGTTTCGATGATGCGCATGGGCGCATCGTCGAAGCCGCCGTCGTCGACGCGCATCGGATTTTCCGTCTTGGCGTGCACCATCGGGATTTCGCGCGGCGCCTTCTCCTGCAGCAAGAGCTCCGCCGCCTCGATGACGGGATCACTGTGAAAGCGCTCGCGCATGCGGCCGTCGAAGATGACGTTGTCGACGGCGATGATCGACATGCCGCTGTGGTGTGCATAGTAGTTGCGGACGACGGCGCATTTCTCCCCCTCGCGGACGCGCGAGGGCGTGAAATCCACCGAATCGTGGAAGCCGTAGGGGCCGAGCGCGCCGAGCGCCTGCAGACGCTTGAGATTGGCCACGGCTTCCGCCGGCTGGTACTGCGCGGCGAGCAGGCTGGCATAGGGGGCGATCACCGCATTGCGCGAAAGGCCGCGCTTCAGGCCCAGCGTCGGCACACCGAAATTGGTGTACTGATAGTTCATGTCGGGATCGCGGGCATTATAGGCGGCTTCGGAGATGCCCCAGGGAAGCCCACGCGAGGTCGCATACTCGATCTGGCGCTTGACGACCAGCTTGTTGGTCTGGTCGAGCAGCGAACCGAGCGGCTCGGTCATCACCAGCGGCGGCATCAGATATTCGAACATCGAGCCGGACCAGGAAAGGAGCGCCCCCTTCCAGCCGACGGGAACGAGGAGCCGACCGAGGCGGAACCAGTGGTCGACCGGGATATCACCCTTGGCGATGGCGAAGAGGCTCGCCAGCCGGGCTTCGGAGGCCAGAAGGTCATAGCAGCTCTCGTCGAGCTCGTTTTCCTGCACGCGGTAGCCGATGGAGAGCAGGCGGCGCTCCTTGCGCTCGAGGAAATCGAACTGCATGTCGAAGGCGAGCTGCCGGGCGCGGGTGGCAAGGGTGCGCAGCCGCTCGCGCAGCGCGTCCGTGTCATGCTCGCCGATCGCGTCGTCCGTATGCGCCTTGCAGGTATCGACGAGGATGCGCGCCCACTGGCTGGCGGCGAGGCTCTCGGGGCTGCCGATCTCGCTGTTGAGCTCATCGGTCAGCTTGACGATGTCGTTGGCGAAGAGCGAGAGATTGATGGTGCGGAAGGAGGCGGTTTCCGGCTCCTCCTTCACCGAGCGGACGGCACGGCGGAAATTGGATATCCGCTCCTCCAGCCGGCGGCGCAGCGGCCGCAGGATGCGCCTGTCGTCGGGGATTTCCGCGATCGTCTCCTCGAGAATGTCGTTGACGTCGAGAATGCCGTCGAGATCGCTCTGGAGATAGACGGAGGGGGCCTCGGCCCATTCCTCGAGCGCCGAGGAGAGGGTGACCAGATGGCCCGCCAGATTGCCGCTGTCGACGGAGGAGACATAGAGCGGCATCAGCGGCTTCAGGCTGGTCGTATCGTACCAGTTGTAGAGATGGCCGCGATATTTCTCCATCCTTTCGACGGTGGAAAGGGTCTTGTCGATGCGGTCCAGCGCGTCGTCGAAGCCGATCCAGCCGAAATCGCGCGCGGCGATGACGGAGAGAAGATAGACGCCGATATTGGTCGGCGAGGTGCGCGGCGCCACGATCGGGAAGGGATCTTCCTGGAAATTGTCGGGCGGCAGATGATTGTGCTCGTCGGTGGTGAAGGTCTCGAAATAGCGCCAGGTGCGGCGGGCGAAACGGCGCAGATCGCCCTTGTCGGAGGAGCGGACCTCCAGCGTATCCTGCGGCTTGGCCGAGCGGCTGACGAGCCAGGCGATGAGCGGGGAGAAGAACCAGATGAACGCGAAGGGCACCGCGATGGGGAACGCCTTGCTTTCGAAGAGGAGCGGCATCATGAGCCCGAAGACGGCGATGGCCATGGCCGGCCACATCAGCCTCGTATAATAGCCGAGCGTGTCGGGCGAGGATTTCGCCTGCGCGGCGGTGCGCCACTCCAGGAGATCGCGATGCGAGACGGTGAGACGATAGAGGGTCCGTACAATCGCATCCGCCATCAGGTAGGCCGAATGGGCGATGAATGTGGTGCGCAGCGCCACATCCGCTATGCCGAGCGTGATATCGGTGAGGATCGACTGCAGATGGCCCTTCAGCGAATAATCCATGCTGGCCGGGATCAGATTGGTGATCAGGCCGAAGGTCGGCGCGACGAACATGCTGGCCAGCAGGAAGAACTGCCATAGGGCCGCGACCCCGAGCGGCAGGAATGTCCAGCCGGCAATGGACGCGAGAACCCAGAAGATCGGGTTCAATGAGCGGCGCAGATTGTCCGCCATCTTCCAGCGTGTGATCGGGTTGACGCCGCGGTCGGTCGAGAAGAGATAGGGCAGAAGCTGCCAGTCGCCGCGCGCCCAGCGATGGTGGCGCGAGATGTCGACATTGTAGCCGGTCGGGTAGTCCTCTACGACCTCCACATCGCTGACGAGCGCGCTGCGGGCATAGCCGCCTTCGAGCAGATCGTGGCTGAGGATGGTGTTTTCCTCGATGCGCCCGGCCATCGCCTTTTCGAACGTATCGATCTCGTAAAGACCCTTGCCTGTGAAGGTGCCCTCGCCCAGGAGATCCTGATAGACGTCGGAAACGGCGAACACGTAAGGGTCGATGCCGCGATTGACCGAAAAGACGCGCTGCAGGAACGAGGCGTCGTCGCCGGTCGTCAGCGACGGGGTGACGCGCGGCTGCAGAATGCCGTAGCCACGCACCACGCGGCCCGTCTTCTCATCGAAGACCGGGCGGTTCAACGGATGGCTGAGCTTGCCGGAGAGATAGGTGACCGATTCCGGCGTCAGCCTCGTGTCGGCATCGAGCGTCATGACGAATTTCACGCCCGAGGGCAGCCTTTCGTCAGCCGGGAAGAAGCTCGTATCCTGGTCGCCGCGCAGGAGCAGGTTCAGCTCGTGCAGCTTGCCGCGCTTGCGCTCCCAGCCCATCCAGCAGCCCTGCTTGGGATTATAGAGGCGGCGGCGGTGCAGGATGAAGAAACGGGGCTGGCCTTCGCCGGTATAGTGATAGTTGAGCTTGGCGATCTCGGCGCGCGCATATTCGAGCACCTCCATATCCGCCGCCGTCATCTCCTGGTCGGAATCGACCCAGTCGCTGACGAGAGCGAAATAGACCTCGCCGCGCGGATTGGTGAGATAGTGGACCTCGAGGTTGCGGATATGCTCGTCGACGGAATCGCGCGAAGTGATGAAGGTCGGCACCGCCACCAGCGTGCGCGCCTCGGCCGGCACGCCTTCCTTATACTCATAGCCGATGAGCCGCGTCGGCTGGACGAACCACGGCACCAGCGAATTGAAGAGCGCATATGCCGCCTCGACCGCCGGGAAGACGGCGAGAAGCGTGAAGGCGGTGGCCATGCCCGAGGACACGCCGAGCCACCCCAGACAATAGTGAACGAGGGCAAGCGCGACCAGCGTGAAGATCGCGATCGGCACCGCCAGGCCCCAGAGGCCGAGGCCGCGGTAGAAGCGCAGCAGCCGCAGGGAAAGCGGCGGCTTGTAGCCGCAGACGCGCTCGAGCTCATGCCTGCCGTCGCCGACCAGGTAATAGGCGACGGCGCCGGTGCCCCTCGCTTCCTCATGACCGGCGATCTCCGCGCGGTTGCCGTCCTCGGCAAGCCGCAGCGCCGCCCAGGTGATGTCGATCTCGCCCATCCGGGAATGGCGCGCCATCTTCTCGATCGTGACGCGATAGGCATTGCGGGAGCGGAAATCGAGCTTCTGGAAATCGCTGTGCTCACGCAGGATGGCATCGACCTCATTGACGGTCTCGAACCACGAGGTCCAGTCCACGTCGTCGATCGCCTTCAGGCTGCGGATGATGTTGCCCATCGAGACGCCGCCGGTCGACTGGCGGGCATGCTCCTGGATGATGGCGTCCTCGGCATCGCTGCCGTGCTTTTCGAGTTCGCTCTCCAGCCAGTCGGCAGCGGCGCCCACATCGTTGGAACTGCCGCGCAGGCGATAAAGCAGGTGGGTCGCGAAGGTCGTGTCGCAGGCGGCATCGCCATATTTCGACAGAACCTGGTCCAGCTCCTCCTTGGACCCGGCAAGGGCGATCTCGTCGGCCACGCTGTTGGCGAAATTGCGCATCCGGCGGGCGCGGTCGACGCGCAGCGCCAGGCGGCGGGCATTCTCGATGAGCACGAAACGGACGGCGGAGGGCAGCGCCCACAATTCGCCGATGCGCAGGGGTTCCACCGTCTGGAAGCCGTTGACGATGGCCGTCAGCGTCTTCAGCGAAAAATTGCTGTCGGTATGGGCGACATAGAGCCAGGCCAGCGCGAAGATGCGCGGCATGCCCTCGACCGGCGGGAAGGGCGGCAATTGCCGGAGGAAGCGCGCGGGCAGATCGCGACGCACCTGCTGGATGTTCTTGTCCACCGTATAATGGTTGTCGAGGAGCCATTGCGCGGCCGGCGTGATCGTCTCCCCGGCGCGGGAGGCGGCGTCCGACGTACGGTAGACATGCAGGATCAGTCGGGCATTTTCCGACAGGCGCTTATCGAATGCGAAGGGCTCGTATTCCGGCAGCCGGATATTCTCATTGCGGGCGACAGCGGCCGCAAGCTTCTGCAGATCCTCCGGGGATTTGTAGGACGCCCGGATCGGAATCGGCAGTTCAGGAATGAGCTTTCCCTCTGGCTTGCGGGAAAAGAAAGACGAAACGGTAAAAGACAAAGCCGGCATATGCCTCTGTAGCCTTTATGAATGAGACTTTTTTCAAGCGTCCGGGCAGTTGCCCCGGAGCAGACGGGTTGCGCCGCATCCCGTTGAAACGATGCGCCCCAGCCCCCGACCCGTGGTTGCTGGCCAGTTTTGGCCAAATTGCGTCAGACGCGGCTTCAGTCCGGCTAAATCGTTTTATCCGCAACGCACAAATCGTTCTGCCCGGTAATCTTGCGTTAGAAGACAGGCATCCGCAAGGCGGTTCTGCGCGCCTTGTGAATGCGGGCCGTACGGAGAAAAAGAATACTAATCCTTGGCCGAAAAGAGCTTCCAGTGCTTCGGCCTGAAGGCGACGCGGCTCTTGTCGGCGGCCGGGTGCTCGGCGGGGACCTCTATCTCGACACGGTCGCGCCCGCCGCCGACCTCCAGCTCGACGCGGCGCGTGCCGCCTGCCCGGCGGCTCGCCACGACCGTGCCGGCGATGCAATGGCCGGAGCCGTTGAGCAATTCCACATCGTGCGGGCGGAAATAGAGGGTGGCGTCGCCATCCGGCACGCCATCCGCAGACAAGCCGATATTGCGGTCGGCGCTCCAGACCACGCCATTCTCGACTTTCACGGGAAGCGCGCTCGATTCGCCGATGAAGCCGTAGACGAAGGGCGAATTCGGCTGGTCATAGACCTCGTCGGGGGTGCCCACCTGCTCGATACGGCCCTGGCTCATGACGACCACGCGGTCGGCGAGCTCCAACGCCTCGTCCTGATCGTGGGTGACGAAGATGGTGGTATAGCCGGTCTTGTCGTGGATCTCGCGCAGCCAGCGGCGCAGTTCCTTGCGCACCTGCGCGTCCAGCGCGCCGAAAGGCTCGTCGAGCAGCAGCACGCGCGGCTCGATCGCCATGGCGCGGGCGAGCGCCACGCGCTGGCGCTGGCCGCCGGAGAGCTGCGTCGGGTAACGCTTCTCCAGCCCGCCGAGCTGGACGAAATCGAGAAGCTCCAGCGACCGGCGGCGGATCTCCTCCTTGGAGGGGCGGCTGGAGCCCGGGCGCACCTTGAGGCCGAAGCCGACATTGTCGAGCACCGTCATATGGCGGAAGAGCGCATAATGCTGGAAGACGAAGCCGACATTGCGCTCCTGGACGGTCTTCTGCGAGGCATCCTCGTCGCCGAAATAGACCGTCCCCTCCGTCGGCGTTTCCAGCCCGGCGATGAGACGCAGCAACGTCGTCTTGCCGGAGCCGGAAGGTCCGAGCAGCGCGATCAATTCACCCGAATTGATGTCGAGCGAAACATTGTGCAGCGCCGGAAACCGGTCGAACTCCTTGCGCACATCGACAACGCGAACATCCATGCATCAGTCCCTTTCAGTGTCCATTATTGGCTGCAAGCTCCGTGCTGTATCGCATCTCCAGAAGCGATTTGAGAAGCAGCGTCACGAGCGCGAGCAGGGCAAGCAGCGATGCCACCGCGAAAGCGGCGACGAAGTTGTATTCGTTATAGAGAATTTCCACATGCAGCGGCATGGTGTTGGTCAATCCGCGAATATGGCCTGAAACCACCGACACGGCGCCGAACTCTCCCATGGCGCGGGCATTGCAGAGAAGCGTGCCGTAGAGCAGGCCCCATTTGATGTTGGGCAGCGTGACATAGCGGAAGGTCTGCCAGCCGCTGGCGCCCAGGGACAGCGCTGCCTCCTCGTCGCCGGTCCCTTGCTCCTGCATCAGCGGGATGAGTTCGCGCGCGACGAAGGGGAAGGTGACGAAGATCGTCGCCAGCACGATGCCCGGAACGGCGAAGAGCACCTCGATGCCGTAGCTCTTCAGCCATGGGCCGAGCAGGCTGTGGCTGCCGAAGAGAAGCACGAAGACAAGGCCGGAAATGACCGGCGAGATCGAGAACGGCAGGTCGATCAGCGTCGTCAGGAATGCCTTGCCCTTGAACTCGAACTTGGCGATCGCCCAGGCGGCGGCGATGCCGAAGACGAGGTTAAGCGGCACGGCGATGGCCGCGACCAGCAGGGTCAGGCGAATCGCCGCGAGCGCGTCCGGCTCGACTAGCGCGGCGATGTATTCGCCGGGGCCTTTCCTGAATGCCTCGACGAAGACGGAGACGAGCGGCAGCAGCAGGAACAGGGCGAGGAAGACGAACGCCGCGGCCATCAGCGCATAGCGCGCGCCGGGCGTCTCCGTCACCGCGCTGTGGCGCGCGGGATGGCTTGCGCGCCGTCTCACCTTCACCGGACTAGGCGCCATAGCCATACCTCCTGCGGCTCCAAGCCTGGATCAGGTTGATGATGAAGAGCATCGCAAAGGCGATGATCAGCATGATGGTGGCGACGGCGGTCGCGCCCGCATAATCGTATTCCTCCAGGCGGATGACGATCAGGAGCGGCGCGATCTCGGTCTGATAGGGCGTGTTGCCGGCGATGAAGATGACCGAGCCATATTCGCCGACGGCGCGGGCGAAGGCGAGCGCGAAGCCGGTGAGGATAGCCGGCTGCAGGCCCGGAAGAAGCACGCGCCAGATCGTCTGGAAACGGCTCGCGCCCAGCGTCGCTGCCGCTTCCTCGATCTCGCGGCTGATCTCCTCCATCACCGGCTGCACGGTGCGCACGACAAAGGGCAGGCCGATGAATGTGAGCGCCACGATGATGCCGAGTTTGGTGAAGGCGATGCGCAGGCCGAATGGCGCGACAAGGCTGCCGATCCAGCCATTCGGCGCATAGAGCGCGGTGAGCGCGATGCCGGCCACGGCCGTGGGCAGCGCGAAGGGCAGATCGACGATGGCATCGACAAGGCGGCGGCCCGGAAAGCGGTAACGCACCAACACCCAGGCGACGATGACGCCGAAGACCACATTGATCAGCGCCGCCACGAAGGACGTGCCGAAACTCGTCTGAAGCGCGCGCAGCGTGCGCAGATCCGTGGCGATGGCCCAGAAGCCGGACCAGCCCAGCGATGTCGTGCGCAGTACCAGACCCGACAGCGGGATGAGGATGATCAGCGCGAGGTAGGCAAGACTAAAGCCGAGCGTCAGCCCGAAACCGGGGATGATGCTCGGCCTTTTCATCTGCCACCCTGCCCGCGAGGCGACAGGAATGGAGGTCATTTCATTTCGTTCCCACTCTCGTTCTTTGTTTGCCGGGGCTCTTATTTGCCGGGCTTATAGATCTGATCGAAGGTGCCGCCGTCGCCGAAGTGATAGGGCTGCGCCTTGCTCCAGCCGCCGAAAATCGGATCATCGATCGTGACAAGCGTCAAGTCCGGAAGCTTGGTGCGCTCCTCCGCCGGAACGAGCTCCGGTTTGGCGGGACGATAGAAATGCTTCGCCGCGATGCGCTGGCCTTCCTCGGAGTAGAGATATTGCAGATAGGCCTCCGCCACCTTGCGCGTGCCCTTGGCATCGACATTCTTGTCGACCACGGCGACGGGCGGCTCGGCGAGGATCGATTGCGGCGGCACGACGATATCGAAGGCATCGGGACCGAATTCCGCGACGGAGAGATAGGCCTCGTTCTCCCAGGCGAGCAGCACGTCGCCCAACTGGCGCTGAACGAAGGTGGTGGTGGCGCCGCGCGCGCCGGTATCGAGCACCGGCACATGCTGGAAGAGCTCGGCCATATACTGCTTTATCTTCGCCTCGTCCCCGCCATACTGCTTGGAAGCCCAGGCCCAGGCGGCCAGATAGTTCCAGCGCGCGCCGCCCGATGTCTTGGGATTGGGCGTGATGACCTCGACGCCGTCCTTGACGAGATCGCCCCAGTCCTTGATGCCCTTGGGATTGCCCTTGCGGGTGAGGAAGACGATGGTCGACGTATAGGGAGCGGAATTGTTGGGCAGCCGCTGGCGCCAATTGGGGTCGATGAGGCCCGCCTGCTGGACGATAGCCGTGATGTCGCTCTCGAGGGCCAGCGTCACCACATCGGCGTCGATACCGTCGATGACGGAGCGGGCCTGCTTGCCGGAACCGCCATGCGAAGTGCGGATCGTCACCGTCTCGCCGGTTTCCCCCTGCCAATGCCTGGCGAAGGCGGCATTGAAATCCTTGTAGAGCTCGCGGGTCGGATCATAGGAAACGTTGAGAATGGTCTGGTCGGCAAAAGCCGGCGGGATCGCGCCGAAAACCACGAACCCGGCCAAGAACGCCGCGAAGGGGATGGAGAGAGTGTATCGGGCCATTGCGCTTCTCCGTGCTGATATACTGGAAAGGCTATCAGATCACGGGAGACGGCGGGAATGCTATAAACCACCTATTTTAGTAGGATTTATAAAATTTTTCCGCAAAAGGGGGAAGGAACGGGAAATGTTGTCCCAATACGCTGCCCGACCGCAGCAGGAATGGGTGCAAATTTCACTATCCGGCCTCGCGCATATCAAGTGCCGTCTTCACCCTATCGATGATCGCGCACGATATGGGAGATATCCCTGATCGCGAAGGCGGTATCGGCGTAGGCGTAGCGGATGAGGGCGCGGTCATGGGCGATCTCCGTCGCGATCGTGGCATTCGCGTTCCTGTCGGCGCTGGCCGGCACGATGAAGGCGGCAACGGTGAGTGCCGCAGCGGCGGCGATGCCCAGACGTTTTTCGGTGCGTGAATTCATGATCCGTCTCCTCAGTGGAAAGTGGCCCGCTTCGGGCGGAAGAGAATGTCGTCGATGGCGTGCTTGGGTATAGGCAGCAAAGTCTGGCCGAATTCGGCCAGAGTGTCGGCGAAAATACGGGCTGCATCGGCCACTTCGTCGCAGCGCACCGGGCAGGCGATCGCCGCAAGGCAGGTGTGGGCGGTGGGCTCGTCCCTGTTCTGCATGGCCGAAATCAGGCCGAGCGTCAGGCATTCCTCGCGGCAAACATGATGGGAATCGAACGGAAAGCAGCGCAGCGGACAGGCCGCGCAATGCCTGAGCACGCGGATGAAATGCGACAGCTCGGCCAGGGCCTGCTTGCCCTCGGCGATGCCCAGCGCTTCGGCATAAAGCGTCCACGCCATTTCCCATGGGATCACCGAACCGGTCTCATAGCCCGACGTCCAGCGGCGATAGCCCTCCAGCACCAGCTTCTCGGGCAAACGCTCGAAATAGCAGCTGTTGGAACCGTTAAGCTCGGAAATGCGAATATTCACGCCGGCCTCCCATCGCTTCGCCATGAAAGGACGCGCTCTTCGCGCTGCGCGAGACACCCGATCTGCCGAAGCGCGCAAGCTCCGGCTGGGGGCAAAAACGGCCGGTCGGCAACAGATCCAGTTGCCATGACAGCCCGTCCACCGCGCCAAGGCGGTGTACATCAAGACCAATCATCAGGTCCTCCAATCGAAAGGGTTCAAGGCCCAGACATCAAAGGCATGCCCCATGCGGGCACGCTTGCATAAAGCCGGCAGAATGGGAAAAAGTCAAACCATATTTTCCAAAAAGATGTAAAATATCAATATGTTAGAATTATTCTAGAGTAGAATAGTCATATTTTACGGGATTGTCTACCCCTGGATCCGGACCTTTGATATTCCGCAACTTTGCCAGGCGGAGATGGCGAGGCGGAATCCAGTGGCACGCACTGGAATCCACGCCTCAGCAGCGCTACCGCCGCCATGGCGGAAACCATAGCCGCTGGCTATCCCGCGACCAGCCGCTTCAGCTTCTGCAGCGCGGTATCGGGGTTTTCCCCATAGGCGACCGTGCCCTTGAAGTGGCCGTTGCGGTCAAGGAGGAAAACCGAGGCGGTGTGGTCCATTGTGTAGCCGCCGTCGTCGAGCGGCACCTTTCTGGCATAAACCTTCCAGCCCTTGACCAGCTTCGCCATCTCGGCCGGATCGCCGGTGATGCCGGTGATGCGGTCGGTGAAATTGCCGGTATAGGCCTTCATGACCTCCGGCGTGTCCCGTTCGGGATCGACGGTGATGAAGAAGGCCCTGAGGTCCTTGCCCTCTTCGCCCAGCTGGTTGAGCCAGCCGGCAAGCTCGAAGAGCGTGGTCGGGCAGACATCCGGGCAATGGGTGAAACCGAAGAAAAGCACGCTCGGATGGCCCTCTAAGGCCTTTTCGGTGATCGGCTTGCCGTCCTGATCGACGAGATTGAACGGTGCGCCGAGCTCCGCCGTCTCAGAAGCGGGCTGGAACTTGCCGAGCGCATAGGCGCCGACGAGGAACAGGCAGAGGGCGGCTACCGCCGCCCAAAGCCCGTAACGAATGGTCTTGATATCCATCAGTGCTGGTGCTCCGTCGATGATGCGCCAGCCGCGCCGACCTTGAACATGACCTCCACCTTGCCGGACTTCTCGAATTCGAGCGTGACCGGCACCGTGTCGCCTTCCCTGAAAGGCTTCGCCACATCCATGAACATCAGATGTAGGCCGCCCGGCTTCAGTTCGACCTTTCCGCCGGCCGGCACCTCGATGCCGTCCTTCAACTGGCGCATCCTCATGACGTCGTTTTCCATGGTCATCTCATGGATTTCAACGCGCCTGGCCGCCGGCGAGCTCGCACCGACCAGCCGGTCGGCGTCCTTGCCTTCGTTCTCGAGCGTGACGAAGCCACCGCCGACCTTCGCGCCGGGCACCATGGCGCGGAGGAAAGGACCGGAGATATCGATCGATCCCGCTTTGACGGCAGCCTGCGCGGCATGATCATGGCTGCCATGGCCGGCATGTTCATCCGCGGAAGCGGCGATGACCTTGAGCTGCGGCGCCGGGCCTTTCAGATCATGCGGGTCCTGCCCTTCGGCCGGAATTTCCGTCCAGGCAACCGAAGCATCGGCTCCGCAGAGCTGCGTGGCGGGGAAATAGAGGACCGTATCCTTGTCGAGATTCGCCAGCTTTCCGACGACGACGAACTCATCGTAGAAATCATCGGGCAGATTGCCGTTCGTCCAGCGGACCTCGGTAATGCCGGAACGGACCTCCTTGCCGTGGACGGTGTATGCCTTCTGGTAATCGCCCTTGACCACCTCGGTTTTCCAGCCGGGCTTCGGCATGGGCTGGGCGGAGACGAAGCCCTCCGGCAGCTTGAGGGTAACGGCCGTGGTGGCCTTGCCGTCGCAGCCATGGGGAACGCGCAGGATCGCCTTGTAGGCGCTGCCGGCTTTGGCCTCGTCCTGTTCGAGCGTGGCGTGGGCATGGGCAGCGCCGGAAAGGCAAGTGAATGCCAGAAGGGTTGCCGCGAATGCGGCGGAGTTCATGTTTTTCATCGTCTTGTCCTGAATGATCGATATGCATGGCGGCCGCGCACGATGGCCGTGGCCGGCCGGATGGGTGTTTTCAGGTCAGACGAAGGGCGGCGCCTGCGGCGGAGCCGAAGGCGGATAGGCATTCCGCCAGATGACGGGGGGCGCCGGCGCGAATGCGACGGTCTCGCCTGGGCTGAGGACCGGACCGGCGGTCTTCGGCGGCACCGGGCAGGCGAAGGCCGACGAGATGCGGCAGGCCTCACAGCTGTTGCCGTAGAAATCGTCATGGTGGCCATGGTCGCCGCCATTGCCGCCGGAGGGCAGGCAAAGAACGGGAACGGTACCGTCCGGCAAGGTGTAGGCGGCGAGATCGACGCCGCTGCCATGGCCGAGATCGACCGGCCTGTGCGCAAATGCGAGCAGGACGAGCGCAAGCGCGCAGATGAAGCGCACCATATTCCGCCCGTTCAACAAGGTTTCACGCATGGGCTTTCCCGTTTGCCGCGCGGTTTTATCACCACCGGCGATCCTATAGCAACTTCGGCCAGATCAAAGATTGCTCTAGCGCAAGGCCGGTCGCTTTGAAATGCGACAAACACGAGCAGCGCGAGGACGGAAAAACCCGGCACAGGTTTTCAGGCCCGTGCCGGTAGTTGGGGAGGATGCTATCTAAGCGAAGCGGCTGCGGATTGTTCCCGGTACTCTGCTGCATTGTTGAACGCCCGCGCCATTGGCCTTTGCAGCGAACTGCATTATCTCAGATGCAAATCGAAGCGGTCGGAACCGCTCCACAGGCTGATCAGCGGGATGGGAACAGAATGGCAGATGTCACGCGCGAACAGGTTCTTGAACGGCTCAAGACGGTAACCGGGCCGGATTTCGAAAGCGATATCGTCACGCTCGGCCTCGTCTCCGATATCTTCATTGCCGACGGCAAGGTGTTCTTCTCGATCACCGTGCCGGCCGAACGCGCGCAGGAGCTCGAGCCCTTGCGTGCCGCCGCCGAGAGGGTGGTGAAGGAGATACCGGGCATCCAGGGCGCGCTGGTGACGCTGACGGCGGAAAAGAAGGGCGGCAGGACCAGCGACGATGCGCCCCCGCCACGCCCCTCTCCCCGCCCGGCCTCGCAGCCTATCCCGCAGCGCCCGGCTCCGGCGGGCGCCGTTCCGCCGCCGCGCGTGCCGCGCCCGCAGACGCCGTCCAAGCCCGGCGTTCCCGGCGTCGGCGCCATCATCGCGGTCGCCTCCGGCAAGGGCGGCGTCGGCAAATCGACGACGGCGGTCAATCTGGCGCTGGGGCTCAAGGCCAACGGGCTCAAGGTCGGCATTCTCGACGCCGATATCTACGGGCCTTCCATGCCGCGGCTCCTCGGCATCCACGGCCGACCGGAAACGGTCTCGGGCCGCATCCTGAAGCCGATGGAGAATTACGGGCTCAAGGTGATGTCGATCGGCTTCCTCGTTGAGGAGGAGACGCCGATGATCTGGCGCGGGCCGATGGTGATGTCGGCGCTGACGCAGATGCTGCGCGAAGTGGAATGGGGCGAGCTCGACGTGCTCGTCGTCGACATGCCGCCCGGCACCGGCGACGCGCAGCTGACCATGGCGCAGCAGGTGCCGCTGGCCGGCGCCGTCATCGTCTCGACACCGCAGGACCTGGCGCTGATCGACGCGCGCAAGGGGCTCAACATGTTCCGCAAGGTCGATGTGCCGGTGCTCGGCATCGTCGAGAACATGAGCTATTTCATCGCGCCCGATACCGGCACGCGCTACGACATCTTCGGCCATGGCGGCGCGAGGAAGGAAGCCGAGCGCCTCGGCGTGCCCTTCCTCGGCGAGGTGCCGCTGCACATGCAGATCCGCGAGATGTCGGATGCGGGAACGCCCGTCACCGTCAGCGAGCCTGACGGCGTCCACGCAAAGGTCTATCGCGACATCGCCGCCAAGACCTGGGAGGGCGTGGAGACGGCTCGCGCGACGCAGACGAGATCCGCACCGGCGATTGTATTCGAATAGGCGGCGCGGCGTGGCGCTGACGATCGAAGGCCTTAGCCGGCACAATCTCGAGGATATAGGGCGCGTCGACGGCACATTCGTCGTCGATGCCGAGCTCGTGCTGTCGTTCGAGGCCGGATCATTCCGGCAAAGAACCATTCCCGTCGATGCCTATACCAAACGCTACCGGGACGCTGACCTGGAGGAGCTGTCTGAATATCTGGATACGCCAGATCATGCGGGCTTCATTGCCTATCTCGACGATCGTGTGGCGGGGCGGCTGCTGGTTCGGGAAAATTGGAACCGGTTCGCGCTGATCGAAAATATCGAAGTGGATGCGCATTGCCGCCGCCGTGGCGTGGGGCGGGCGCTTATGAAACAGGCCATCTCCTGGGCGGCAGCAAGGCGGCTGCCTGGTGTCATGCTGGAAACGCAGAGCAACAACGTCGCCGCATGCCGGCTTTACGAGTCATGCGGCTTCGTTCTAGGCGGCTTCGATCGCCTGCTTTATACCGGCGAGGACCCTCAGACCACCGAAACGGCCCTGTTCTGGTATCTGCAGATCGGTCCCGACGCTTCCGCCTAAGTAATCACGCTCGGCCTGTCGCGGCCGGTATAGGCCTTGATGGGCGCGATTTCGTGCGCCGCCCTGATGAGATCGGCCAGCGCTTTCTGCGTATCGAGATCGTGGCGCGCGGGATCAGGCTCGAAGCGCTCGATATAGACGCGGATGGTGGCGCCGGAGGTGCCGGTGCCCGAAAGCCGGAAGACGACGCGCGAGCCGCCCTCGAAAATGACGCGGATGCCCTGATGCTCGCTCACCGAATGATCGACCGGGTCGTGATAGGCGAAATCATCGGCCTTGGCGACGGTCAGGTTCCCGAATGAGGTACCCGGCAGGGAGGCGAGCTTGCCCCGCAGATCCGTCATCAGCCTGCTGGCGGCAGCGGCATCGACCTCCTCGTAATCATGGCGGGAGTAATAGTTGCGGCCATAGGTCTGCCAGTGCTTTACCGCGATGTCCTTCACGCTCTCGCGGCGGGCGGCAAGGATGTTGAGCCAAAGCAGGACCGCCCAGAGCCCGTCCTTCTCGCGCACATGGTTCGAGCCGGTGCCCGCGCTTTCCTCGCCGCAGATCGTGGCCATGTCGGCATCGAGGAGATTGCCGAAGAATTTCCAGCCGGTCGGCGTTTCATAGATGCCTATACGCAACTTCTCAGCCACCCGGTCGGCGGCGCCGCTGGTCGGCATGGAGCGGGCGATGCCCTTCAGCCCCTGCCTGTAGCCGGGCGCCAGATGCGCGTTGGCGGCGAGCATGGCGAGCGAATCCGACGGGGTGACGAATATCCCCCGGCCGATAATCAGATTGCGGTCGCCGTCGCCATCGGACGCCGCGCCGAAATCCGGCGCATCCGCCGACATCATCAGATCGTAGAGATCCTTGGCGTAGACCAGATTGGGGTCGGGATGATGGCCGCCGAAATCGGGAAGCGGCACGAAATTGACCACGCTTCCCTCGGGCGCGCCGAGACGGCGCTCGAATATCTCCTTGGCATAGGGCCCGGTGACGGCGTGCATGGCGTCGAAACGCAGGGCGAAGCCGGATTCCAGGAGCGCGCGGATCGCATCGAAATCGAAGAGCTGCTCCATCATCTCGGCATAGTCGGCGACGGGATCGATCACCTCGACCGTCATGTCCCCCAGCTTCTTCTCGCCGATTTCATCGATATCGATGTCGCCGGCATCGAGGATCAGGTAGCGGTCGATCACCTTCGAGCGGGCGAAGATGGATTCGGTGATCTTTTCCGGCGCCGGACCGCCATTGCCGATATTGTACTTGATGCCGAAATCCTCCTTCGGCCCGCCGGGATTGTGGCTTGCCGAAAGGATGATGCCGCCGAAAGCCTTGTATTTGCGGATGAGATGCGAGGCAGCGGGCGTCGAAAGGATGCCGCCCTGCCCCACCATGACCCTACCGAAGCCGTTGGCGGCGGCGATCTTCAGCACCTTCTGGATGACTTCGCGGTTGTAGTAGCGGCCATCGCCGCCGAGCACCAGCGTCTTGCCTTCAAAGCCCTCCAGCGAATCGAACACCGACTGGATGAAGTTCTCTGCGTAGTTCGGCTGCTGGAAGACGGGAACCTTCTTGCGCAGGCCCGATGTGCCGGGCTTCTGATCGTCATAGGGCTTGGTGGCAATGGTCAGAACAGTCATGCGGACCCCTGGTTGGAATTTCTCAGCGCGATAAAGCTATGCCGGATATCACCGGTTTCCATGCCGGTTGTGCGACAGAATAGATCAAGTTTCTTGTTTGCGGATAATAATTTGTGCGGGTGCGAATAAGGAGTTCTTATTCACGCAAGGCCGGACGGAAAACCGGTTCCCGCTTTTCCCGGACTTGCTAGACCGCTTCCTTGAACAGGACGCTCTGGTCGAAGAGATAGCGGTTGAAGAGGGGCAGGCTGGCGGCGCCGACGGCCTTTGCATGAACGCCAACCTTGCCCTCGACGATCTCGGGCGCGGCAATGCCCTGCAGATCGAGCCCGGCGAGTTCCGTCTGCGTGGCCTCGACAATGCGATGGCGCACGGAGGCGGGAAGCCAGCCATCGATGATGGCAGCGGAGAAATCGATGACCGAGGCAGCCGCGACCGTGGCATGGGCGAGATTGCGGGCGGTGAGCGCGATCCATTCATCGACCGGGGCGCCGAAATCCTCCCAGTTCTCCGGCGACAGCCAGAGGGCGGTGGTGTCGTCGCCGCGTTCCTGCAGCATGCGCTCCAGCACGAAGACCGAAGCGGCATCGATCAATTGCCTCGGCCGGCTTCTCTTTCCCGGCACGTGGTCCGGAGCGGGTCCGGGCACCGGCATCGAGCCGACGGCGCCGGCATTGCCCGTCCGCCCGGCATAAAGCGCATTGTTGAGCACGACGCCGCCGCCGATGAAGGAGCCGATGAAGAAATAGACGAAATCGGTAAAATCGGGTCCGCGCCCGAAGGTCAGCTCCGCGCCGCAGGCGGCGGTGGCGTCGTTCTGCATGAAAACCGGGAAGGGGAAATGCGCACCGAATTCCCGCACGAGATCGGCGTCGCGCCAGGCGTCGAGATCCGCCTGCGGCGCACCGACCTCCTCCACCCAGTTCCACAATTCGAAGGGAACGGCGATGCCAAGCCCGGCGATGCGGCGGCGCTGTGCGGCATCGAGCGAGGCACTGAAACGACCGATGCCATCGAGGGTGAATTTCCTGATCGCATCGGGAACCGGCCAGCGATAGGTCTCGTGAAGGCGCATGCGGATATTGCCGATGAAATCCATCAGGATCAGCTCGGCGCTGCGCCGCCCGATCTTCAGCCCGAAGGAGAAAACCCCTTCCGCGGCGAGCCGCATGGGCGTCGAAGGCTGGCCGACGCGGCCGCGCACGCGCTCGCCGCGCGTCAGAAGCCCATCCTCCTCCAGCCCGCGCATGATAACGGAGACGGTCTGCGCGGAAAGGCCGGTCAGCCTTGCGATCTCGGCGCGCGGCAGGGCGCCGCGGCGGCGGACGAGGGAGAGGACCAGGCGCTCATTATAGGCGCGCACCCCTGTCTGGTTCGAACCACGGCTGATGGCGGGGCCATGCTCGACCGCATATTCGGGCCTGAAACCACCAGCGCGCCCTCCCCCGACGGATTCCTTTTCTCTCCCTGTATCTGCAGTCATCCGTAATCCCTGAACCGCCAGTTGCATCCCGACAGTTTCGCCTTCTAGTGAAAACACTTGTCAAGTCAAAGTGCTGGAACTGTTCACATGGCGTGCCGGCGGGCCGCCGCGACAACATGCGCATCTGGAGCGGCGGCTTCTCTCCCATCAAGGTTGACACAGCGGATTAATAAATCAAGCGGATTTATTTATTGACAGGTCCCTTATTCGCGTGTTTCCCTATGATCGAATGTGCTGGCGTCTGGATCAAATGTTCAACCACGAGGCCAGCGTATTTAGTGCTATGATGCCTGAAAACCGTCCGATCCTTGCGGCAGGCTCGTGCACTGAACCGAAGTTGGACGATGCGGCGGAGAACGCATCAGGCCATTGCTCTTTCAGCCGGCACCAATACCGGCACAATTCGGGAGGAATTCATGAAGAAGATGATCCTATCGTCGGCTTTCGCCGCCTTTGCACTCGGCGTCGCCGCCATGCCTGCCAATGCGGCCGATGTCGGCGCCTGCCTCATCACCAAGACCGACACCAACCCCTTCTTCGTCAAGATGAAGGAAGGCGCGCTGGCCAAGGCAAAGGAACTGGGCGTCAACCTCAAGACCTATGCGGGCAAGATCGACGGCGACAGCGAAAGCCAGATGGCGGCCATCGAGACCTGCATCGCCGACGGCGCCAAGGGCATTCTGATCACCGCATCCGACACCAAGGGCATCGTGCCGAGCCTGCAGAAGGCGCGCGACGCGGGTATTCTGGTGATCGCCCTCGATACGCCGCTCGAGCCTGCCGACGCCGCCGACGCCACCTTCGCCACGGACAATTTCCTGGCGGGCGAACTGGTCGGCAAATGGGCGGCCGCCACGCTCGGCGATGAGGCAAAGAACGCCAAGGTCGCCTTCCTCAACCTGACCGCCGCCCAGCCGAGCGTCGATGTGCTCCGCGACCAGGGCTTCGACAAGGGCTTCGGCATCGATCCCAAGGACGAGACGCGGCTTGGCGACGAGGACGATGCGCGCATCGTCGGCCGCGACCTGACGGACGGCAACGAGGAAGGCGGACGCCGCGCCATGGAGAACCTTCTGCAGAAGGACCCGATGATCAACGTCGTCCACACCATCAACGAGCCGGCTGCGGCAGGCGCCTACGAGGCGCTGAAGGCGCTGGGCCGGGAGAAGGACGTGCTGATCGTCTCCATCGACGGCGGCTGCCCAGGCGTGAAGAACGTGCAGGAAGGCATCATCGGCGCGACCTCGCAGCAATATCCGCTGCAGATGGCGGCGCTCGGCGTCGAGGCCATCAAGAAATTCGCCGACACCGGCGAAAAGCCGAAGCCGACGGAAGGCAAGACCTTCGTCGATACCGGCGTAGCGCTGGTCACCGACAAGCCGGTGGAAGGCATCCCCTCCATCGACACCAAGACCGCCCTGGAGAAGTGCTGGGGCTGAGCGGCTCGCTTCGCTCGCAAGGGAATAAAGGACAGGGGAGTAGGGCAGCAGGGGGATTATTTCCACATACTCCCTGCTCCCCTGATCATGAGGAGCTATCCATGACTGAGCCGAAAACGGCTGCGACGCCGTCTCAGAATTTCGAGAGCGTGCTCTCAGGCAGCGCCAGCGAGGTCGCTTCCTTCGAACATCCCGGCAAGACGCCTCTGCAGCGGGGACGCGAGTTCCTGCACGGGAATCCGGCCGCCGTGCCGCTGATCGTCCTCATCGTCTCGCTGGTCGTCTTCGGCCTTCTGGTGGGATCGAAATTCTTCTCTGCCTTCTCGCTGACCCTGATCCTGCAGCAGGTGGCGATCACGGGTATCGTTGCGGCGGCGCAGACGCTGGTGATCCTGACGGCCGGCATCGACCTCTCGGTCGGCGCCATAATGGTGCTGTCCTCGGTGGTCATGGGCCAGTTCACCTTCCGCTACGGCCTGCCGGCGGAACTCTCGATCCTCTGCGGCTTCGCCGTCGGCGCGTTGTGCGGCTTCATCAACGGCTTTCTCGTCGCCTATGTCAGGCTGCCGCCCTTCATCGTCACGCTCGGCATGTGGCAGGTGATCCTTGCCACGAATTTCCTCTATTCCGCCAACGAGACCATCCGCGCCCAGGATATCAGCGCGGAAGCGCCTATCCTGCAATTCTTCGGACAGAGCATCCGGCTCGGCGGCGCGGTGTTCACCTATGGCGTCGTCACCTTCGTGCTGCTCGTCTTCCTGCTCTGGTACGTGCTCAACCACACGGCATGGGGGCGTCACGTCTACGCGATCGGCGACGACGCGCAGGCGGCGGAGCTCTCCGGCGTGCGGGTCAAGCCCGTCCTGGTCTCCGTCTATGTGCTCTCCGGCCTCATCTGCGCGCTGGCCGGCTGGGCGCTCATCGGGCGGCTCGGCTCCGTCTCGCCGACGGCCGGACAGTTCGCCAATATCGAATCGATCACCGCGGTGGTGATCGGCG
Organism: Mesorhizobium sp. RMAD-H1; assembly: GCF_014191375.1. Taxonomy (GTDB): domain Bacteria; phylum Pseudomonadota; class Alphaproteobacteria; order Rhizobiales; family Rhizobiaceae; genus Paramesorhizobium. The sequence goes on along the minus strand of NZ_JACHWN010000004.1, from coordinate 161,035 downwards.
GCATCTCGCTCTTCGGCGGCCGCGGCTCGATCCTCGGCACCATGTTCGGGGCGCTGATCGTCGGCGTCTTTGCGCTGGGGCTCAGGCTGTGGGGCACAGACCCGCAATGGACCTATCTGATGATCGGCCTCCTCATCATCGCCGCCGTCGCAATCGACCAGTGGATCAGAAAGGCTGCAGCATGAACGCATCCGTGCAACCCATTCTCTCAGCCCGCAGCCTCGTCAAGCGCTATGGCCGGGTGACGGCGCTCGATCACGCCGATTTCGATCTCTCTCCCGGCGAAATCCTTGCCGTGATCGGCGACAACGGCGCGGGCAAATCCACGCTCATCAAGGCGCTCTCCGGCGCGGTCTCTCCCGACGAGGGCGAGATCCGGCTCGACGGCAAGCCGGTCCACTTCCATTCGCCCATGGATGCGCGAGCGGCGGGCATCGAAACCGTCTATCAGAACCTGGCGCTCTCACCCGCGCTGTCGATCGCCGACAACATGTTTCTGGGCCGCGAGATCCGCAAGCCCGGCGTGCTCGGAAGCTGGTTCCGCATGCTCGACCGCCCGGCCATGGAGAGGACGGCGCGCGAAAAGCTCTCCGAGCTCGGACTGATGACCATCCAGAATATCGGCCAGGCGGTGGAGACGCTTTCCGGCGGCCAGAGGCAGGGCGTGGCGGTGGCGCGCGCGGCCGCCTTCGGCTCCAAGGTCGTCATCATGGACGAGCCGACGGCCGCACTCGGCGTCAAGGAGTCGCGCCGCGTCCTCGATCTCATCCAGGATGTGAAGGCGCGGGGGCTGCCGATCGTGCTCATCTCGCACAACATGCCGCATGTCTTCGAGGTCGCCGACCGCATCCATATCCACCGCCTCGGGCGCAGGCTTGCGGTAATCAAGCCTTCCGATTATTCGATGTCGGATGCGGTGGCCCTGATGACGGGCGCCATGAAGCCGCCGGCGGAAATGGCCGCCGCCTGATCTTCGCTTCGGGGGGAATATGGAGACCATCAGCCGCGAGACGTTGCCCTCGGCCATCCTGTCGCGGCTGAAGGAAGGCGAGCGCCTTCTGGTCGCCATCGCCGGGCCGCCTGGCGCCGGCAAGTCGACGCTTTCGCAACAGCTGCGCGATGCGCTCAACAAGGGCGGCGACGGGCCGTCGGCCATCGTGCCGATGGATGGATTCCACCTCGACAATGCAATCCTCGATCAACGGAATTTGAGGAGCCGCAAGGGCTCGCCGCCGACCTTCGACTGCGCCGGTTTCCAGATGCTCCTGAAGCGGCTCAGAGTTGCGGACGAGGATATCGTCATCCCCGTTTTCGACCGGACGCTCGATCTCTCCCGCGCCGGTGCCTCGATGGTCCTGGCGAAACATCGCATCCTCATCGTCGAGGGCAATTACCTGCTGCTCGACGAGGCGCCGTGGAGCCGGCTCCATCCGCTGTTCGATCTCACCATCTTCCTCGACGTGCCCTTCGATGAACTCGAACGGCGGCTGATCCAGCGCTGGCTCGACCACGATCATACGCCGGAGGAGGCGCGCAACCGCGCCCTTTCCAACGATATTCCGAATGCGCAGCTGGTCGTCTCGTCATCGCGGCCGGCGGATTATGTGGTCAGGGATTAACGCGTTGAGGGCACCCGCGTTTGCAGCTATTGCGTAAGGGATGAGATATCCAAGCGACCCGATGCCCATGCCGGAAACAGGCCCCGCACCGCAACGCACCTCCGGCGAGGGGCGGCTGTCGCTGAAGAAGGTCGAAGACCGGACGCGGATCGGAACGCTCTTCCAGGAAGGCGCAGCCAAATTGCGCTTTCCGCAGGCCCCGGGCAACCATCTCGAAGCGGTGATGATCAACACGGCGGGCGGGCTGACCGGCGGCGACCGGATGCGCTGGCATTTCGCGCTTGGTGCGGATTGCCGCGCGTCGTTCACGACGCAGGCCTGCGAGAAGATCTATAAGGCGGAGGAAGGCTCCACCGCGACGGTGGACACGACCATCGAGGTGGCGGCTGGCGGGGCGATGGCCTGGCTGCCGCAGGAAACGATCCTTTTCGAACGCTCGGCACTCTCCCGCAGGCTGACAGTCGATCTCGCCCCGACGGCGACGGCGCTGATCGTCGAGGCGGTCGTCTTCGGCCGCAAGGCGATGGGCGAGGACATCGGCAAGGCAAGCTTTCGCGACTGCTGGCGCATCCGGCGCGGTGGCAGGCTCGAACATGCGGAAAACTTCTCCGTCGGCCCTGATGCAGGGGCGATGCTGGCGCGGCCGGCGCTGCTGGGCGACAGGCGCGTCTTCGCGACCGTGCTGCTTGTCGCAGGGGACTGCGAGCGGCACCTCGACGGTGCACGTGCAATCGTCGGCAGGGAAGGCGGCGTATCGGCCTGGTCTGGCAAGCTTCTTGCTCGGCTTGTCGATGAGGACGCCTATTCGCTGAGGAAGAGGCTGATACCGCTGATCGGCCTGCTCAATAAAAAAGCAGAGCTGCCCAAAGTATGGTCAACGTGAAAACAGGATGAGACATGAATCTGACGCCGCGCGAGAAAGACAAGCTCCTGATTGCGATGGCGGCGATGGTGGCCCGCAGAAGGCTCGAACGCGGCGTCAAGCTCAACCACCCCGAAGCGATTGCGCTGATTACCGATTTCGTTGTCGAAGGGGCGCGCGACGGACGCCCCGTCGCCGAGCTGATGGAAGCGGCGGCACATGTGATTACCCGCGATCAGGTCATGGAGGGCGTCGCCGAGATGATCCATGACGTCCAGGTCGAGGCGACCTTTCCCGACGGCACCAAGCTGGTGACGGTGCACGAGCCGATCCGTTAGCCCTTCAAGCAATTATCAATCCATCACAACAGGGAACAAGATGCGCAAATCCGCCCTTCTCTCCACTGCGATCCTGACGCTCGTCGCGACGCCTGCCCTCGCCCATCTCAACCCGGCCGAGCACGGATCCTTCGCCGCCGGCTTCTCGCATCCGCTTTTCGGCCCCGACCACATTCTGGCGATGGTCGCCGTCGGTCTCTGGGCGGCGCTCCTGGGCGGCCGCGCGCTGTGGCTGGTGCCTGCCGCCTTCGTCGCAACGATGATGGCCGGCTTCATGCTGGCGCTCGCCGGCGCGCCGCTGCCCTTCGTCGAGCCGGTCATCCTGGCTTCGGTGGTGGCGATCGGGCTTCTGGCGGCAATCGCGCTCAAGGTTCCGACACCAGCCGCGATGGCAATGGTCGGCTTCTTCGCGCTGTTTCACGGGCACGCCCATGGCGGCGAGATGGGATCGGCCGGTGCTGCCGCCTATGGTCTCGGCTTTGCGCTTGCAACGGCGATTCTGCACGTCGCCGGCATCGGTATCGGCCTTGGACTGCCGCGGCTTTTCGGCAGCGATATGGGCCGGACCGTCGCGCGTCTCGCGGGCGGCGCAACGGCGCTGGCCGGCATCTGGCTGGCTGTGGCCGGCTGAGCGTACAGGAGAATGACCATGATCCCGGGCGAAATCATCACCGCCGATGGCGAGATCGAACTCAACGCCGGCGCACCGACCGTCACGCTCAAGGTCGCCAATACCGGCGACCGTCCGGTGCAGGTCGGATCGCACTATCATTTCTTCGAGACGAATGAAGGCCTTGTCTTCGACCGGGAAAAGGCACGCGGCATGCGTCTCGATATTGCGGCCGGCACCGCCGTCCGCTTCGAGCCGGGACAGGAGCGCGACGTGACGCTGGTGCCGCTTTCAGGCAGCCGCAGGGTCTATGGCTTCCGGCAGCAAATCATGGGCAGGCTGTGACGAAACGGGCAGCACCTTTCAGAGGCTGCCTTCCCGGCAACCTCCACTCAGCCGATCCCAAGACGGCGAGGACGTCAGCTCGCCTTCTTCGTCACCAGCGTCAGGGTCCCGTCATTGTCGACATTGGCGGCGATCACCTGAGCCGAGGTCACGCCCTTTTCCTTCAGCGCGGCGGTCAGCTGCGGCGTGGCGTCGATGGAGCTGCGCAAGGCCTTGAGGTCCTCATCGCCGGTCTGGGCGACAGCCGCATTGACCTGCTCCTGCGTGGCCGGGGGCAACTCGCTGATATCCACGATGGCGACGCGCTTGATGCCGGGACTTGCAGGTTGCTGCGCCTCGCCTTGGCCGGGCGTAGCCGGCGTCTGGGCGGACGGCGCCTGCTGGGCTTGCGCGTGAGCCGCGAAGCCAAGAGGCAGCGCGGCGAAGGCAGCCAGGGCAGTCATTCTGATCATCGTCCTGCGCATGCTTTATCCTTTCGATTGGCATTTCGACCAGCCGGCCGCCTCGCGAATCAGAGCGGCCGGCGACCTTCCGTTAACCATCATACCCCACACGACGAATTCGCTCTGAGGCTGTCACCCCTCGGGTTTTTCCGTGACCATAACGTGGCGGAAAAAAGGCCGGAAACCCGACAGCTCGTCCCCCGTACATACGCTAGGAGCCGTTGATGCCCGCCAGGATTTCCCGATCAGCCTATGCCCAGATGTTCGGCCCCACGACCGGCGACAAGGTGCGGCTCGCCGATACCGAACTCTTCGTCGAGGTGGAAAAGGACTTCACCATCTATGGCGAGGAGGTGAAGTTCGGCGGGGGCAAGGTGATCCGCGACGGCATGGGCCAGAGCCAGGCGGCGCGCGCCGACGGCGCCGTCGATACCGTCATCACCAATGCGCTGGTCGTCGACGTCACCGGCATCTACAAGGCCGATATCGGGCTCAAGGACGGGCGCATCTCAGGCATCGGCAAGGCCGGCAACCCCGATACGCAGCCCGGCGTCACCATCATCGTCGGCCCCGGCACGGAGGCGATCGCCGGCGAAGGCAAGATCCTCACCGCCGGCGGCTTCGACGCGCATATCCATTTCATCTGCCCGCAGCAGATCGAGGAGGCGCTGATGTCGGGCGTCACCACCATGCTCGGCGGCGGCACCGGCCCGGCGCACGGCACGCTGGCAACCACCTGCACCCCGGGTCCCTGGCATATGGGCCGGATGATCCAGTCCTTCGACACCATCCCAATGAATATAGGCCTTTCCGGCAAGGGCAATGCCTCGCTGCCCAAGGCGCTGGAGGAGATGGTGCTGGGTGGGGCCTGCGCCCTGAAGCTGCACGAAGACTGGGGTACGACGCCGGCGGCGATCGACAACTGTCTTTCCGTCGCTGATGCCTATGACATCCAGGTGATGATCCACACCGATACGCTCAATGAAAGCGGCTTCGTCGAGGATACGGTGGCCGCCTTCAAGGGCCGCACCATCCATGCCTTCCACACCGAGGGAGCGGGCGGCGGCCACGCGCCCGATATCATCAAGGTGTGCGGCCTGGCGAACGTCATCCCCTCCTCGACCAACCCGACACGGCCCTATACGGGCAACACCATCGCCGAGCATCTCGACATGCTGATGGTCTGCCACCATCTGTCGCCGTCGATCCCGGAGGACGTCGCCTTTGCCGAAAGCCGCATCCGCAAGGAGACGATCGCGGCGGAGGACATCTTGCACGATATCGGCGCCTTCTCGATCATCTCGTCGGACAGCCAGGCAATGGGCCGTGTGGGCGAAGTGCTGATCCGCACCTGGCAGACGGCGGACAAGATGAAGCGCCAGCGTGGCGCCCTGCCCGAGGACAAGGGCAGCGGCAACGACAATTTCCGCGTCAAGCGCTATATCGCCAAATATACGATCAATCCCGCCATCGCCCACGGGATCTCCGCCCATATCGGCTCGATCGAGGTGGGCAAGCGCGCCGATCTGGTGTTGTGGAACCCGGCCTTCTTCGGCGTCAAGCCCGACATGGTGCTGCTCGGCGGCTCGATCGCCGCCGCCCCCATGGGCGACCCCAACGCCTCGATCCCGACACCGCAGCCGGTGCACTACCGCTATATGTTCGGCGCCTACGGCAAAAATGTCAGCCAGTCCTCGGTCACCTTCGTCAGCCGCGCCGCGCTGGATGCCGGGCTCAAGGCTAGGCTCGGCGTGGAGAAAGAAATGCTCGCCGTCGAGAACACGCGGGGCGGCATCTCCAAGGCCTCCATGGTGCACAATTCGGCCACGCCGCATATCGAGGTCGATCCCGAGACCTATGAGGTGCGCGCCGACGGCGAATTGCTCACCTGCGAACCGGCGACGGTCCTGCCGATGGCGCAGAGATATTTCCTGTTCTGAGCAAGCTTTCCTCGGGCGGATTTAATAACTATTATTAATCCGCTCGTCTGAAAGGAGTTCAGCCATGGCAATCAGCGCCGATCTCGGAAAGCCGCTCGAGGATTATGTCGAGGAACTGGTCAAGTCCGGCCGCTACCGCTCCCGCTCGGAGGTGCTGCGGGAAGGCATCCGGCTGGTGCAGGAGCGGGAATTAAAGCTGGAAGTGTTCAAGCGAGAGGTGCAGAAAGGCATCGACGCCGCGGATCGAGGGGAGCTGGACGACGCCGACCTCGTCTTTGACGAACTCTTGCAGCGATACGCCGACTGATGCGTGTGCGGCTTTCCCAGCTGGCGCAATCCGATATGCGCGCGATCGGCGATCGCATAAGCCGGGAAGTTGGCCCCCGGCGCGCGCGTGAATTCATTCTGGACCTGCGCGAGAAGTGCTTGGGCCTCAGTCGGATGCCCGAAAGATTTGCCCTCCTCGACGGCTTTGAAAATACTGGCGTAAGGCGGCGCGTCTGCGGCAATTATCTCATCGTCTATCGGATAAAGACGTCCGACGTCGAAATCCTTCGCATCTTCCATGGCACCATGGAATATGAAAAGCTGCTTAGCATGGATACCCGTCTAAAAGACGACCTGCACTAGAAGGACTCACCCATGATCGCCTGGTCCGTGTTCATTCCTGCGTGTTTCGCGCTCAATTGCGCGCCGGGGCCGAACAACATGCTGGCCTTCTCCAATGCAGCGCGGCTTGGCGCCGGGCCCGCAATGCTCGGCGGGCTGGGCAGGATGCCGGCCTTCGCGTTCCTCATCCTCATCACGATCCTGGGCCTTGGCGCGGTGCTGGCGGCATCGGCAACGGCCTTCACGATCATCAAATTCGCCGGCGCCATCTATCTCATCTATGTCGGGATCCAGTTCTGGCGAAAGGCGCGGGAATTGGCTTCGATGCGCTCAGCCGATGTGAGCATGAAGGCGCTGATGCGGCGCGACTTCACCCTCGCCATCAGCAACCCGAAGGCGATTGCGATCTTCACGGCCTTCTTCCCGCAATTCATCGATGCCTCCGAGCCCGCCTGGAGCCAGCTTGCGGCGATGGGCGTCGTCTTCCTCCTGCTCGAAATCGGTGCCGTACTCATCTATGTGATCGCCGGCGTGCTCTTGCGCAGGGCGCTGAAATCGGAGCGCATCTTCGTTCATTTGAACCGCCTGGTCGGCGGCGTCCTGATCGCCTCGGGCGGCTCCATGGCGCTCTCAAGCCGTTGACGGCTTTCGGAGATATCGCAAATAAAACCGGGAGATAGGCGAAACAGGCTGGCCGAAAACGGGCAATTGCCTATCGAGAAGGCACATCTCCAAGAGATTGGGATCACAATTGTGGACCGCGTCCTGAGGTCGCGCATCCAGTGCTGGACAGGACCGGCGCAATCGCTATTTTCGCGCTGCACAATCGTCCGTCCGCACTCCCCTTCCCTCCCAAAGGCGCGGGTTGCGGAGACCCAAAACAGGAGAGAAGAATGATCCGGAAGAAAGTTCCGTCGGTCACGTTCCGCACGCGTGTCCGCGACGAATCCATCGAAGGCCCGAATCCCTATCGCTGGGAGGACAAGACTTCCGACGACTATTTCAAGGGCAAGCGGGTCGTCCTCTTCTCGTTGCCGGGCGCCTTCACCCCGACCTGCTCGACCTATCAGCTTCCCGATTTCGAGAAGCTCCACGAGGAGTTCAAGGCCGAAGGCATCGACGAGATCTACTGCATCTCCGTCAACGACGCCTTCGTCATGAATGCCTGGGGCAAGGCCCAGGGACTGAAGAACGTCAAGCTCATCCCGGACGGCTCGGGCGAGTTCACCCGCAAGATGGGCATGCTCGTCGCCAAGGATAATCTCGGCTTCGGCATGCGCTCCTGGCGCTATGCGGCTGTCATCAACAACGGCATCGTGGAACAGTGGTTCGAGGAGGAAGGCTTCTCCGACAATTGCGAAACCGATCCCTACGGCGTTTCCTCGCCGCAAAACATTCTCGAGAACCTGCGGGCAGGCGAGGCAGCCGCCGCCTGAACCCCACCCGGCAATGCTCTTCCCGGCCGCGTCCGCGCGGTCGGGCATTCCGCCGCAAGCAATGCGCCGGCGATTGATTTCTTCCCGATGATGAAGGACGATCGGCTCCACCAGCCCAAGGGGAACAACATGATCCGCGCCTTCTCTCACAACCATGCCGGCCATTATCAGGGCACGCCCTTCGACCTGGTCATCCTTGCCCATGACGAACGGCATCTGCGCCGCAAGATGCTGACGCTGGCGCATGGCGATCAGGTGCTTGTCGACCTTCCCCAACCGGTCGCGTTCCGCCATGGCGACGTGCTGGTGCTGGAAGACGGGCGGCTGGTCGAGATCATCGCAGCGGAAGAAGACCTCTACGAAATCATCCCCCGCGACCGGCTGCATCTCACCGAACTCGCCTGGCACCTCGGCAACAGGCATCTGCCCGCGCAGATCGAGGAGAAGCGCATCGTCATCCTGCGCGATCATGTGATCAAGGCGATGCTGGAAGGCCTCGGCGCGACGGTGAAGGAGATCACCGAACCGTTCCATCCCGTGCACGGCGCCTATCACGGCCATTCGCACGATCACGGGCATGATCATCATCATGACCACGCCCATTCCGGCAGCCACCATCACCATCATGACTGAAATCGCGGCGAGCCAGGCGCTGATCCGCCTCCTGACATGGCTTTCGCCCGCCTTTCCCGTCGGCGCCTTCTCCTACAGCCACGGGCTGGAACGGGCGATCCATGACGGGTTGATCAACGACCGGCAAACGCTTTCCCAATGGCTGACCGATCTCCTCCGCCATGGTTCGGGCTGGAACGACGCGGTGCTTCTCGCGGAAAGCTTCCGGCAGGCGCGGGCGGAAGGCGGCGACCCGCGCGAAGTGGCCGAGCTTGCCGAAGCGCTCGCCGGATCGCGCGAGCGGCATATGGAAACCATGCTGCAGGGCAGCGCTTTCCTGAAAGCAGCGGCGGCATGGCCGACCCCAGTCCTGCAGAGGCTCAGGGATGATGTCGCCTATCCCGTGGCGGTCGGCGCAATTGCCGCGGCGCATGGCATCGGGCTTGAGGCGGCGCTCACCGCCTATCTCCATGCTTTCGCATCCAATCTCATTCAGGGTGCCGTCAGGCTGGTGCCGCTCGGCCAGAGCGACGGCGTGGCGGTGCTGGCCGCGCTGGAAGATACGATCGTCGGACTGGCCGCACGCACGGCGCAGTCGACACTCGACGATCTTGGTTCCGCCGCGATCCTGTCCGATATCATGGCCATGCAACACGAGACGCAATATTCGAGGGTTTTCCGCTCATGAAATCATCCAACGGTCCTCTGCGCGTCGGCATCGGCGGTCCTGTCGGCTCGGGCAAGACGACGGTCACCGAAATGCTGTGCAAGGCGATGCGCGAGCGCTATTCCGTCGCCGTCGTCACCAACGACATCTACACCAAGGAGGATGCCCTGATCCTCAACAGGCTGCAGGCGCTGCCCGAGGACAGGATCATCGGCGTGGAGACCGGCGGCTGCCCGCATACGGCGATCCGCGAGGATGCGACGATCAATCTCCAGGCCATCGCCGAGATGAGCAGGCGCCATCCCGACCTCGATATCGTGTTCATCGAATCCGGCGGCGACAATCTGGCCGCTACCTTCTCGCCCGATCTGGCCGACCTGACGATCTATGTGATTTCCGTCTGCCAGGGCGAGAAGATCCCGCGCAAGGGCGGCCCCGGCATCACCCGTTCCGACCTTCTCATCATCAACAAGAAGGACCTGGCGCCCCATGTCGGCGCGGATCTCGACGTGATGGAAAGCGACACGAGGAACCAGCGCGGCGGCAAGCCCTATGTCTTCACCGACATGCTGCGGCGCGATGGGCTCGACGAGGTCGTGGCCTTCATCGAGGCTGCCGGCGGGCTCAGCGTGGCCGCCTGAAAACGGGCGAAAATCGCTGCTCTTTCCTCGTCCATGTGTTCGATTGCCCCGCCATGTCATTTTGTGGAACAATCGCCGTAACAGATAATTGTACCCTATGATTCTTGCAATAAAGGGCGTTTCTGGAGGAAAAGCCTGATATGAGCACCTACCTTCCCCAAGACCTGCAGGATGCGCTCGAGCGCTTCATTGCCCGGAAGCATGGGACCATCAACAAGACCGAGGCCATTGCCATGATCCTGCGCGACTGGCTGGTGAAGAACGGCTATCTGCCGGCGGAGCCTGAAGAAGGCACACCGCCCGAAGAGCTCAACGCCACCAACGACGACTGACATGGCGGGCGACACGAACAACAGGCCACCGGAGCTTCTGCCGGCATCGTCTCTCGGCAAGCGCCTCGCATTCCTGCTGGCGCTGGCGTTCATCCTGCTTGCGCTGCTGGCGTGGATGACCATCTCGCTTCTCGATGCGGCGGGCGGGCTCGATATCGATCCGCTGACATTCACCGCAACCAATCTGGAGCAGATCAGCATTCTCCTGCCGCGATTGCTCTAGGAGCATTCTTTTGCTCCATCGATGCATGGCATCATAAAATTCCCCGCTTTCGCGCCGATAATCAACCATGCTAGGACAATCGGGAACGAGAGGAACGCTCCATGGCATTCGAAGACATCACGGCGGAGATCGCGCTTCTTTTCAGGGAAATGTCAAACCAGCCCCAGGATGCGCATGAGATCCGCGAAGCCCTGCGCGAGAAGCTCAACGAGCTGAAAGCCTATGGCATGCCCTTGCCGGATGATCTGGCGGCGCTCGAAAAGCAGCTCGAAGCCGATTTCGGTTCCTGAAGAACTGCATGGACCTTCCATCCCTTTTGCCATGTGAGGCGGCACGCCTGTCTTCCCTGCGCAATCTCGTGGCGGCGCTCGTCCTCTGCCCGCTTGCGCTGTCCGCCTGCACGACGGCCAAGAACGAGCAGCCGAAGCCGGCAGCGGCGCAGGAACAGAAGGCCGATGCTCAAGCGTCCGAAACCAGGAGCGGCGTCGACGGGCTGATCGCCAAATATGCGGCGGCCTATAACGTGCCCGAAGCCCTGGTGCGGCGCGTGGTGGCGCGCGAAAGCAGGTTCAACCCCTCGGCGCGCAACGGCGCCCATTGGGGGCTGATGCAGATCAGGCACGATACGGCGCGGACCATGGGCTATTCCGGCCCGGCGCGCGGATTGCTCGATGCCGAAACCAATCTCAAATATGGCGTGAAATATCTGGCGGGCGCCTATCTCGTGGCCGGCGGCAACGAAGCACAGGCGGTGCGGCTTTATTCCCGCGGCTATTATTACGACGCCAAGCGCAAAGGGCTGCTGGAGGAGACCGGGCTGAAGGCCCAGGCCTTCTCCGCCGAACCGGCGGCGCCCGCCGCCATCCCCCTGCCGATGGACGCGCCGCGGGGAGACATCAGCGTACCGGCCGCAACCGATCAATGAAAATCATTTGTCGGGCGGTTGCCGCTTTGGCAGATAAGGCACCATGAAGGCGCAACCCTCGATTCTCAAAGCCGCCCTGTGGATGACCGGGTGGCTTTCGCTGATGCTGGTCACGGCAATTGCCGGACGTGAGACGACGCGGGAGCTCGACGTCTTCCAGGTCATGCTGGTGCGCTCCGTCATCGGCTTCTTCATGCTCTATCCGCTGGTCCATGCCAGCGGCGGGCTGGCGGCCATGAAAACGGCGCGGCCCCTCGGCCATATCGGCCGCAACGTGGTGCACTATACCGGCCAGTATCTCTGGCTCTACGCGCTGACGCTGATCCCGCTGGCGCAGCTCATCGCCATCGAATTCACCATGCCGATCTGGACGGCGATCCTTGCCGTCGTCTTCCTCGGCGAGCGGATGAACATCTGGAAGAACACCGCCATCGTCCTCGGCCTCATCGGCGTGGCCATCATCGTGCGGCCCGGCGGCGGGATCAATCCCGGCCAGCTCTATGCGCTTGCCTCCGCCGTCGGCTTCGCCATCTCGGTGGTGATGGTCAAATCGCTCACCCGGACGGAGAGCGTCGTCAAGATCATTTTCTGGATGCTGATCATACAGTCGCTGATCGGGCTGATACCGGCCATTCCCGTCTGGCGCTGGCCCTCGCTCGAGGTCTGGCCATGGCTCTTCGTCATCGCCTTCGGGGGCACCTTCTCGCATTACTGCATGGCGCGGGCGATGCTCCATGCCGATGCCACCGTGGTCGTGCCGATGGATTTCCTGCGCGTGCCCCTCACCGCACTTGCGGGATGGCTCATCTATTCCGAACGGGTGGACACCATCACCGTGCTCGGTGCCACGCTCATCCTCGCCGGCAACATGCTCAATCTGAAAAGTGCGGGAACGGCGCGCATCCGCCCCGCCCTCGACACCGAATCCTCCGGCCCTACATCCAATTGACAAATTTCAGGTTCATCCTTTCCTGATAGGATAGGTTGGCCTGACGTTGGGAAGATGAGGATTGGGATGATCGAGAGAATGCCGCGTCAGTTCCGCTGGAATTACGACATCGCCGAATTGTGGGCCGACGGCGTCATCCATGTGATCGGCGTGGTCTTCGCCGTCATCGGCGCGATCGCCATGGTCACCTTCTCGCTCAATGCCGAACCGCCGGCCTTGTCGATAGCGGCGATCATCTATGTCCTGAGCCTCGTTGCGGCAATCAGCGTTTCGGCGGTCTACAACATCTGGCCGGTCACGCCGACGAAATGGTTCCTGCGTCGCTTCGACCATTCGATGATCTATCTCCTGATCGCCGGGACCTATACGCCCTTCACTATCAAGATGGGCGCACAATCCTGGCCGCTTCTGGCGGCGATCTGGACGATCGCCGTCATAGGCATCTTCCTGAAGCTGTTCCTGCCGGGCCGCTTCGACCGCCTCTCCATCCTGCTTTATCTGGCGCTCGGATGGAGCGGCGTCCTCGTCTATGACGCGATGGTCGAATCCCTGTCTCCGACGGTCATCTGGCTGATCGCGGCGGGCGGCATCGTCTATTCGCTCGGCGTGATCTTCCACGTCTGGGAGCGCTTGCGGTTCCAGAACGCGATCTGGCACGGCTTCGTCATCACCGGCGCGGCGCTGCATTACGGCGCGGTGTTCTATTCGCTCTCGACGCCTTGAGACAATGGCAGCGCCCATGCCAAGGCAATAGCGCTTGTGCAGAGTTCTGGATCGCGGCGTGAAACAACCGGATCCAGGGATGGATGAACCCCGCTCGCCGATCCTGCCGGCGGGGTGAGGCCTGACGGGTTCCTTCCCTCCTGTTCCAGCCCTTCCCGATTCCTGCTTGACTCTTCCGTCGATCGGATTCCATACTGGAACAAATAGAGAACAATTGCAGGATTTGTGTTGTGGGCACCGTCGATCTTTCGGCGTTGCGGCGCGCTGTCGCGGCCATTGACGGCAAGGATACCCAACGGGATGGCTCTTGCCATTCCGTCTTCACCTTGGGCTTCGCCGAGGCGGATCGGGCATTCGCCAACGGGCTGCGGCGGGGTGCGCTGCACGAGATATTCGCGGCAGCGCCGGGTGATACCGGCGCGGCGATGGGCTTTGCCCTGGCGCTTGCATTGCGCGCCGCGGATGCCGCCCGGCCGGTCGTCTGGCTGGAGGAGGACGTGGCGGCCGGCGAGAGCGGCGGCATCTATCCGCCGGGCCTTGCGGCGCTGGGCATCGATCCGCGGCGCTTTCTGGTCGTGCGCTGCCCGTCGGCCAGGGATGTGCTGCGGGGCGCTGCCGATGCGCTGGAGGTGGCAGGCATCGGCGCCGTGGTGATCGCGCCCTGGGGGGCGCCGAAATGCCTGGACCTGACGGCCTCGCGCCGCCTGCATCTGGCCGCACAGGCAGCGGGCGTGCCGGCCCTGCTCCTGAGGCATGGCGGCGCACCGGAGGGCAGTGCGGCGCTGACGCGCTGGCGGATCGCCGCTGCGCCGTCGCGATCGAGCGGCGCGCGAGCGCCGGGCCTGCCGGCCTTCGACGCCGCGCTCTCGCGCAATCGCTCGGGCGCGACCGGACATTGGATCATGGAATGGAATATCGATGAGAACATCTTCAAGCCCGTCGAGGCATTTTCTGGCGCTGTGGTTCCCGCACCTTCCCACGGACCGGCTGCGGCGCGAAAATCCGTGGCGCAGGGCGGGTGACGCCCCGCTGATCGTCGTCGACCGCATCGCCAATGCGCTGCGGCTGACGGCAGTGGACCGCAATGCCGCGGCCGCCGGCCTGCAGATCGGCATGGCGCTGACGGATGCGCGCGCCCTGTTCCAGAATCTGCAAGTGGCCAATGCCGCGCCCGCCGAGGACCAGCATCTCCTCGACCGGCTGGCCGACTGGTGCCACCGCTATTCGCCGCTCGTCGCCCTCGATCCGCCGCATGGCATCGTGCTCGATATCACCGGCTGTGAGCATCTCTTCGGCGGGCCGGAGGCCATGCTGCGGGATGTGGTGACGCGGCTGCGCAAGCACGGCTTGGCGGTGAAGAGCGCCATTGCCGGCAATGCCAGCGCCGCCCGCGCGCTTGCCCGCTTTTCGCGTGGCGGCGTCTTTCCCGCCAATGACGAGGATAGCATCTTGCGCAGCCTGCCGCTGGTCGCCCTCGAAATCGAGGAGGCAAGCCTCGTTGGGCTGAAGCGGGCGGGCCTGCGCACCATCGGCGATGTCGCGGACTTGCCGCGCACGGCGTTGACGGCGCGTTTCGGCCAAGCGCTGGTGGAACGGCTCGACGCGCTTTTCGGCCGCGCCACGAGGCCCGTCTCGCCGCTGCGCATCGTCCCGGTTTGCATGGCCGCGCGACGGATGGCGGAGCCGCTGATCATCATGGAAGCCGTCGAAGTGCTGCTGCGGCAATTGGGCGATGAGCTGTTTGCCGCCCTGGAAAAGCGCGGAGAAGGCGCCCGCGAGATCGAGGCGGCCTTCTTCCGCGTCGACGGGCTGGTGCGCCGGGTGACAATCCAGGCCGGGCGGCCGCTGGTCGAGACGGCACCCTTCTTCCGCCTGATCCGGGAGCGGCTTTCCGCGCTCGCCGAGCCGCTCGACGCGGGCTATGGTTTTGATGCGGTACAACTGGCGGCGCTGCGCGTGCAGCGGGTGGTGCACAGGCAGACGAGCCTCGACAGCCGGCAGGAGACGGCATCCGGCGTCGATGCGCTGGTCGACCGTCTCTCCGCCCGTCTCGGCCCGGTCCGTGTCCTGCGTCCCCTCGCTGTTGATACGCATATTCCCGAGCGGGCCTTCTCCATGGTGCCGGCCATCCACCAGACGGCGGACGAGGCGCTGGCGCGTTTCCGGTTCGCGGCGGAGGCTTATCGCACCGGAGCGCATTATCTGGGCGATCCGCCGGCGCGTCCCATCCGTCTGTTCCAGCCGCCGCAGCGTATCGAGGCGATGGCCGAAGTGCCTGACGGGCCGCCGATGCAGTTCCGCTGGCGGCGCGTCCTGCATGAGGTCGCCCTTGCCGAGGGGCCGGAGCGGATCGCGCCGGAATGGTGGCGCGGCGATCCCGCGGCAGCGACCCGCGACTATTACCGGATCGAGGACAATGCCGGTCGCCGCTTCTGGATTTTCCGCGAAGGGCTCTATGGCCACGACCCGGCGCCGCAATGGTTCCTGCACGGGCTGTTTGCGTGAGGTGAGGATCATGCAGGACTATTGCGAGCTCGCCGTCACCACCAATTTCTCCTTCCTGCTTGGCGCCTCCCATCCGAGCGAGCTGGTGAAGCGGGCGGTGGAGCTCGGCCTCGCCGGCATCGGCATCGCCGACCGCAACACGGTTGCCGGCGTCGTCCGCGCCTATAGCGCCCAACAGGATCTGGAGGAGAA
Organism: Mesorhizobium sp. RMAD-H1; assembly: GCF_014191375.1. GTDB lineage: Bacteria > Pseudomonadota > Alphaproteobacteria > Rhizobiales > Rhizobiaceae > Paramesorhizobium. The sequence goes on along the minus strand of NZ_JACHWN010000004.1, from coordinate 145,064 downwards.
GGGCTTTCCCATCCGGCTTTTCATCGGCTGCCGCCTGGTCTTCATCGACGGCACGCCGGACCTGCTCGTCTATCCCCGCGACAGGGCTGATTATGGCCAGCTCTGTCGTCTCCTGAGCGACGGCAAGGAACGAGCGGGCGTAAAGGGCGAATGTCACCTGCGGTGGGAAGATTTCCTGTTCCGGGCAAAGGCCTTCCAGATCGCCGTCCTGCCGCCCGAGGAGCCGGATGCGCGATTTCCCGCCTTTCTCAGGGAAATCGGGCTTGCAGCACCGGGTTCTGTCTGGCTCGCCTTGTCCATGCCGCGCCAGGGTGCCGACGCGCGGCGGGCGGAAGCCCTGGCCGGGCAGGCGCGCGATGCCGGCCTGCCGCTTCTGGCGGTCAACGACGTCCTCTATCATGTCCCGGAGCGCCGTCCCCTGCAGGATGTCCTCACCTGCATCCGCGAGCATGTGACGATCGATGCGGCCGGACGGAAGCTCGAGAAGAACGCCGAGCGCCATCTTAAATCCCCGGCCGAGATGGCGCGCCTGTTCCGCAGCTTTCCCGAGGCGATCGCCGCCACACAGGCCTTCACCGCACCCATCACCTTCTCGCTCCAGAATATCAGCGAAGCCTATCCCGACGAGCCGGTGCCGCCGGGCAAGACGCCGCAGCAGCATCTGGAATATCTCGCCTGGGAGGGGGCGGAAGAGCGCTATGGTGCGGAAAAAATCCCGCAAAAAGTCCGCGATCTCCTCGAAAAAGAGCTGAAACTGATCGGGGAATTGAAATATGCGCCCTATTTCCTGACCGTCCACGACATCGTCCATTTTGCCAGGGAGAAGAATATCCTCTGCCAGGGACGCGGCTCGGCAGCCAATTCCGCCGTCTGCTACTGTCTTGGCATCACGGCGGTCGACCCCGTCCAAGGCGATCTCCTCTTCGAGCGCTTCATCTCCGCCGAGCGGCGGGAGCCGCCTGATATCGACGTCGATTTCGAGCATGAGCGGCGCGAGGAGGTGATGCAATATGTCTATAAGCGCTACGGCAGGACACGCGCGGCTATCGTCGCCACCGTCATTTCCTACCGTTCGCGCAGCGCTATCCGTGATGTCGGCAAGGCGCTGGGCCTGACCGAGGACGTGACCGCCGCGCTCGCCGGCACCGTCTGGGGCATTTCCGGCAGCGGGCTGGAGACGCGCGAGGTGCGGCAGGCGGGCCTCGACCCGCAAAACCCGATGATAAGGCGCGCCGTTGCGCTTGCCTCGGAGCTGATCGGCTTCCCGCGCCATCTCTCGCAGCATGTCGGCGGCTTCGTGCTGACGCAGGAGCGGCTGGACGAGACCGTGCCGATCGGACCGGCGGCGATGAAGGACCGCAGCTTCATCGAATGGGACAAGGACGATATCGACGCGGTCAAGCTCATGAAGGTGGACGTGCTGGCGCTGGGCATGCTCACCTGCATCCGCAAGGCCTTCGACCTGATCCACCTCCATGGCGGGCCGCGGCTGGAGCTCGCGACGGTGCCGCAGAGAGACCAAGCCGTCTACGACATGCTGTGCGAAGCCGATTCGATCGGCGTCTTCCAGGTGGAGAGCCGGGCGCAGATGAGCATGCTGCCGCGCCTGCGCCCCCGGGAGTTCTACGATCTGGTGATCGAGGTGGCGATCGTCCGCCCCGGCCCGATCCAGGGCGACATGGTGCATCCCTATCTGCGCCGCCGCAATGGCGAGGAAGAGGTGGTCTATCCCGCCCCTTCTCCCGAGCACGGCCCTGCGGACGAGCTGCGCAAGATCCTGGAAAAGACCAAGGGCGTGCCGCTGTTCCAGGAGCAGGCGATGCGCATCGCCATCGACGCGGCGCGGTTCACGCCCGAGGAGGCCAACCAGCTGCGCCGCGCCATGGCGACCTTCCGGCATATGGGCACGATCCATGAACTGCAGGAGAAGATGGTCGGCAAAATGATCGCGCGTGGTTACGATCCGACCTTCGCCGAGAACTGCTTCAACCAGATCAAGGGCTTCGGCGAATATGGCTTTCCCGAGAGCCATGCGGCGAGCTTTGCCGTGCTCGTCTATGTCTCGGCCTGGATCAAATGCCACCACCCGGCGGTCTTCGCCGCCGCACTCCTCAATTCACAGCCCATGGGCTTCTATGCGCCGGCCCAGATCGTACGCGATGCGCGCGACCATGGCGTCGAAGTGCGCCCCGCCGATATCAATCACAGCTTCTGGGACAACACGCTCGAACGTAGCGAGGACGGCAGGCTCGCCCTGCGCCTCGGTTTCCGCCAGATCGACGGCTTTTCGGAGGATTGGGCGAAGAAACTATGCGAAAGGCGCGGCGGTGGAAATTACCCCAGCATCGAGGAGCTGCATCGCCGTACCCATCTCGATCGTCGCGCCTTCATGGCTCTCGCAGATGCCGATGCGTTCGGCTCGCTCGATATCGATCGCAGGCAGGCGCTCTGGGCCGTGCGCCGCCTGCCGAATGACGAGACGATGCCGCTCTTCGAGGCGGCGCAGGCAGCGGAGCTGGCGGAAGAGGAAAAAGTGCGATTGCCTGCGATGAAAATGCCGGAGCATGTCATCGTCGATTACGAGACGACGCGCCTGTCGCTGAAGGGGCATCCTCTCGAGTTCCTGCGCGAAGGCCTGACGCGCGAGGGGGCGGTCACGTGCCGTGAGGCCCGGGAAGCAGGAAATGGCCAGAGGGTGAAGATCGCCGGCGTCGTCACCATCCGGCAGCGCCCGGGCAGCGCCAAGGGCGTCGTCTTCATCACCATCGAGGACGAGACCGGCATCGCCAATATCGTCGTCTGGTCGAAACTGATGAAGGCCCAGCGCAAGGAGGTCATGGGATCCCGCCTGCTCATGGTCGAGGGCCAGGTGCAGCGCAGCAAGGAAAATGTGGTGCATATCGTGGCCAAGCGGCTTTTCGACCGCTCGCATGAACTCACCACCCTCTCCGACCGGTCGCATCGGGAGCCGCCGCATGCAGGCTCCATCCAGTCGGTCACAAAATCGCTTGCCCGGCATCGGCGCAATGTGCGCATCCTGCCGAAATCACGCGACTTTCATTAGAGCGTTTCGTTTTGATGGAATCGCTCGACCTGCAGACCGTTCCGCACTGCCGACGCGGTGGGGAGGCGGGCATGCACCCACCGACGTCATCATCGGACTTGATCCGATGATCCATTCCGGAACCGCGATGCAGCGCCCGCATATCAAACGATGGATGTGATTTCGACTTTCCGGAATGGATACTCGGGTCGAAGCCCATCATGCCAAAGAAAAAGGGCAGCGCTTCCGCTGCCCTTTTCGTGTTCTGACTGTTCCGGTGCTTATTCGCGGTTGCCCAGGAACTGCAGCAGGAACATGAACATGTTGATGAAGTCGAGATAGAGCCGCAGCGCACCCATGACGACCTTGCGGCCCGCCGTGTCGGCGGCATCGCCTTCGTAATACATTTCCTTGATCTGCTGCGTGTCGAACGCCGTCAGTCCGGCGAAGATCAGCACGCCGATGACCGAGATGGCGAACTGCAGCGCAGTGGAGCCAAGGAAGATGTTGACGATAGAGGCGATGATCAGTCCGAACACGCCCATGAACAGGAACGAGCCCATCGCGGAGAGATCACGCTTGGTCGTATAGCCATAGAGCGACAGTGCGCCGAAGGCGGCGGCCGTCACGAAGAACGTCCGCACGATGCTCTGCCCGGTGAAGACCAGGAAGATCGACGACAGCGACAGACCGACGAGCGCCGCATAGATCCAGAACGTCGCCTGCGCGGCGGCAACGCTCAGGTTCTGGATGCGGAAGCTCAGGAAGAACACGGCAATGAGCGGAGCCAGCATGATTACCCAGCGCAACGGGCTGGCGTAAAGGAGCTGGGCGAAAGCCGGGTTCGACTGGGCGAGTACCGATGTGCCAAGAGCCGCGATGCCGGTAACGGCGAGGCCGATGGCCATCATGTTGTAGACGCCGAGCATATAGCTGCGAAGGCCCTGGTCGATGCCTGTGTCTACGCGGACGCCAGCCGGGCTTCGGGCTTGCATGTTTCGATAGTCAACCATGTGTTTCCTCTTGCGTTGTCCCGTCCGGTGTCGGGGGTAATCCCCAGGCGCCGCTGGCGGGACCCCAGCATGCCTACGCAAGATTATGGGGATTCATCGGGCTTGACACAAGTACCCCATGGCGAAAAAGGCCGCCGGGGCACCCGCGCAAGCACCCGGCATTTTCCCTTTATGCACAATGCGTTAACCGGCCATGAGTCGAATCGTTACATGATTATTACATCTCTTTCATAGATTGCGCAGGACGGGAGCCGCCTTGTGGCCGAGCACCCGCCACGTTCCGGCAAGGCCGAAGCCGACCGTCAGCACAAGCGCGATCACCACCGTCGAGAGCGCCACATCGGGCAGGAACTGCGCCTGCAGCCGCATGACGCGCGCCACCACATACCAGCCGGCGATGCCGCCGGCGAGAAGCGCGAAGATCGCCGTCGCAAGCCCAAGTATCAGATATTCCAGAGAAAATGCCTTGATCAGGGTCCGCCGTGTGGCGCCCAGCGTCTTCAGCACCACCGCATCGTGAATGCGCGCCCGGTTGCCGGCCGCCAGCGCTCCGCCGAGGACGAGGACCGAGGCGGCGAGCGCCACCGCCGCGGCAGCGCGAATGGCGGTCGCAAGCTGGCTGACCAGATCATTGGCGACGTCGATGGCGTCCTTGACGCGCACGGAGGTGACCGCCGGGAAAGCCTGCGTCACCTTCCGCAATATTTCCGCTTCCCGCTCCGGCGTCGCGTCGGGCTCCGTCAGGGTGGCGAGCCACGCATGCGGCGCCCCCGCGAAAGTGTTGGGCGAAAACACCATGACGAAGTTTATGGCCAGCGATTCCCACTGGACCTGCCGGAAGTTGGCGATCCTGGCCGTGACATTGCGGCCGAGCACGTTGACGGTCACCGTATCACCGAGCTTGAGGCCCAGCTCCCGCGCCTCCTGCGCCGAGAAGGAGACGAGCGGCTCGCCGGAATAGTCCTGCGGCCACCATTGTCCTTCGGTCAGCGTCGAGTTTTCCGGGATGTTGCGCGCATAGGTGATGCCGCGGTCGCCGCGCAGCACCCATGCGCCCTGCGGCGGAATGGTGAGCTTGGAGACGTCCACGCCGTTGAACTGGACGATGCGGCCGCGCAGCATCGGCGCGCTGACGATCTTGCCGTCTGGAGCCGCTTCCTGCAGCAGCTTGCGGAAGCCGTCGACCTCCGTGCTCTGGATGTCGACGAAGAAGAAATTCGGCGCCTGCTCGGGGATGCTCTGGCTGATCTGGCGACGCAGATTGCCATCGATGAGGGCAAGCGCCACGAGGAGCGTCAATCCAAGCCCGAGCGACAGGATGACGGAGGGCGTCAGCGCGCCGGGGCGATGGATATTGCCGATGGCGAGCCGGAGCGCCGTCGAGCGGACGCGCGGCGAGCGCCGCGCCAGCCATTGCACGCCGCGGGCGACCGCCTGCAGGACCAGGAAGGCGAAAGCCGTCGATACGATGAAGATCGTGGCGATCATCCGGTCATAGGCGAAATGGATGGCAAGGGCTGCCAACAACAGGATCAGCCCTGCGGCAATGGCCAGATAGACGGCGCGGGGCCAGCCGCGCTGGTCGAATCCCTGCTCGCGGAAAAGCGCGGTGGCGGGAATATCGCGGGCGCGGCCGAGCGGCAGGATGGCGAAGGCGAGCGTCGTCACCAGGCCGAAGATTGCGGCCATCGCGAGCGCGCCGGGATAAAAGCCACCGGCGCTGGCGATCGGCAGGAAAGAGGCAAGCGCGGCCGCGGCTGCATAAGGCGCCGCCATCGCAAGGACAAGACCGATGGTGATACCGATCAGGGCGATGATGACGATCTGCAGGAGATAGACCGTGAGCACGAAATTGGCGCGCGCGCCCAGCGATTTGAAGGTAGCGATGACGCCCCGCTTGCCGTCGAGATAGGCGCGCACCGCATTGGCCACGCCCACGCCCCCGACGATCAGCGCCGTCAGGCCGACGAGCGTGAGGAACTGCGAGAAGCGCTCGATATTGGCGGCAAGCGCGGGTGCGGCATTGCCGCGGGTGCGGATGCTCCACCCGGCTTCGGGAAATTCCTGCTGCGCCTGCTGCTCGATGGCCCTGACGGCGGCGTCCGTGGTCCCGGCGGGGAGCGCGAGCTTGTAGACATGCTCCACCAGGCTGCCCGGCTGGATCAGGCCCGAAGCCCTGAGGCCATCGAGCGAGACCATGAAACGCGGCGCGAAGCCGAAACCGTCCGACAGGAGATCCGGTTCGTTGACGATGAGGCTGCGCAACTCGAATGTCGCCTGCCCGAGGGCCACCCGGTCGCCGAGCTTGAGATCGAGCCGGTCGAGGAGGAGTTGCGGCACGGCTGCGCCATAGGCGCCGTCCTTTTCGCCGAAGAGGGCATCGTGCGGCATTGCCGGCGCGGTCTCAAGCCTGCCGAAGAGCGGATAGGCAGCATCGACGGCCTTGACCTCGACCAGGGCCTGATCCGAGCCGTCGGCGAGACGGACCATCGAGCGCATGGACGCACTTTCCGCAAGGCGACCCTGGGCAGCGAGGAATGCGTGCTCCTCCGGCGAGGCCTCGCGCTGGTTCAATTCGAAGCGCATGTCGCCGCCAAGGATGGACTGCCCCTGCGTGGCGATGCCCTCGCCGACCGATTGCGCCACCGAGTTGACCCCGCCGATGGCCGCGACGCCGAGCGCGATGCAGGCGAGGAAGATGTAGAAGCCGGAAAGTCCGCCGCGCATTTCGCGCAAGGCGAAGCGCAGGGCGAGAGCAAGTCCAGGAAAGGTGTAAAGCGGCTTTCCCTGCGCACTCATGCGCAAAGAGAGACCCAAGGACGCGCCGTCACTCATGGGTTCACCGCGACGACATGGGGAGCAGCAGGCTTGTCCGCTCCGTCGGTTTCAATCCGCCCGGAGCGCACCCGGATCTCGCGGTCGCAGCGCGCGGCGAGCGCGGCATCATGGGTGACGAGCACCAGGGTCAGGCCATGTTCGCGCTGTGTATGGAACAGGAGATCGGTGATCTGCTTGCCCGTGGCGGTGTCGAGATTGCCGGTCGGCTCGTCCGCTATCAGGATTTTCGGCGAGGGCGCCAGCGCGCGGGCGATTGCCACGCGCTGCTGTTCGCCGCCGGAGAGTTCGCCCGGATAATGCGTCATGCGGTGTTCGAGCCCGACGGCCTTCAGTTCCCGCGCCGCAATTTCGAAAGCATCGGGATGGCCCGCAAGCTCGAGCGGCACGGCTGCATTTTCCAGCGCGGTCATGTTCGGGATCAAATGAAAGGACTGAAAGACGATGCCGATATTGCGGCCACGGAAGGCTGCCGCCTGGTCCTCGCTCATGGCGTTGAGCTTTGCGCCTGCCACCCGGACCGTGCCGCTGTCGACGCGCTCCAGTCCCGCCAGAACCATCAGAAGCGTCGACTTGCCGGAACCGGACGGGCCGACGATGCCGACCGACTGTCCTGCCTCGATCTCCAGCGACATGCCCTTGAGGACGTGAACCGTCGAAGCGCCGCTCCCGAGGGTGAGATGAACGTTTTCGAGAGCGATCACGGGTTCTGTCACGGGCAGAGCTTCCTATATGTGTGATGATAGGGATATCACAGACTGATTTCCCGAAGGGATTTTTTGATATGGGTTGCCGCCGATGAGATTCAAACCGCTCGCATCATTTGTTTTCATCCTGGGGCTTATTGTCGCGCCGATGGCGCAAGCCGAACAGCAGGATACAGGCGGCAAGCCGGTACGCATCGTCGGCTTCGGCGACAGCCTCATGGCCGGATACCAGCTCCCGCCGCAGGATGCCTTTCCCGCCCGTCTGCAGGAGGCGCTGAAGAAGGCGGGCTACGATGTCGTGATCGAGAATGCCGGCGTTTCCGGCGATACGACGGCGGGCGGCCTGGCGCGGCTCGACTGGTCGGTGCCCGATGGCACCGAGGTCGTCATCCTGGAACTCGGCGCCAATGACGCGCTGCGCGGCGTTTCGCCCGAGATCACCGAGAAGAACCTCGACGCCATGCTGGCCCGGCTGAAGGAGCGCGGCATCACCGTCATCCTTGCCGGGATGCTGGCCCCGCCCAACATGGGCAAGGATTATGCCGACCGGTTCAACGCCATCTATCCCCGCCTCGCGGAAAAGCACGGCGTGGCGCTCTACGCGTTCTTCCTCGATGGCGTCGCCGCGCAGAAAAGCCTGCTTCTGGAGGATGGCATGCACCCCAATCCGGAGGGTGTCGCCCGCATGGTGGAAGGCATTTTGCCCTCCGTCGAGAAAGTTTTGCAGGCGGTCAGAAAGGAGGGGACATAGGCGCCGGTATTTAAGGGACGGGGAATAAAGGCTTGCTCTTGCCCCCGTTCGATGATTCGCTAGAGATGTAGAACGATTCGAGGAGGATGTGCTCATGCCGCGTCTTTTCACTGCCCTCGAAATTCCGCGCGACGCCGCGCTTTCGCTCTCGCTGTTACGGGGCGGCCTCATCGGCGCACGCTGGATCGATGTAGAAAACTACCACATAACCTTGCGCTTCTTCGGTGACATCGAAGGCCATGTGGCCGACGAGATCGCCAACGCGCTCGACCGCGTCCACCGGCCGGAATTCATGCTCAATCTCTCGGGCGTGGGCGCTTTCGGCTCGAAAAAGCCGCACAGCATCTATGCGGGCGTTTCGCCTTCGCCCGATCTCTTTGCGCTGCAGGCGGAGATCGAGCGCATATGCCAGCGGCTGGGCCTGCCTGCGGACCCCAGGAAATTCACCCCGCATGTCACGATCGCCCGGCTCAAGAACGCCCGCGCCGAGGACGTGGCGCGCTATCTCTCCTCACGCGGCAATTTCGCCACGGTGCCCTTCCGGGTCGGCCGTTTCGTGCTGATGTCGTCACGGGATTCGATCGGCGGCGGGCCCTATATCGTCGAGGAAGCGTGGCCCCTCCAATCACGCTCCAGCAGCCGTCAGAACCTTTCGGCGAACGCCTGGGAAGCCGCCAGGATCATCCGGTAGACCTGCTCGAAATCCTCCGGCCCGCCATAATAGGGATCGGGGATTTCGATGTCCCTGCCGAGCGCGACCGCCGAGAACATGCCGATGCCGGCCCTGCCTTGGGCCGGCTTGCGCCGATGGATGGCGGCAAGATTGCCGCGGTCCATGCCAAGGATCAGGTCGAATTTCGTGAAATCCGCCGCTTCGAGCTGGCGGCAGCGCTGGTTTGAAATATCGATGCCGTATTTCGCCGCCACGGCGATCGACCGGCGGTCAGGCGCCTCGCCGGTGTGATAGCCGTTCGTGCCGGCCGAATCGATCACAATGCCGTTATCGCAGCCGCGTTCCTTCAGCACCGCCGTCATCACGCCTTCGGCGAGCGGCGAACGGCAGATATTGCCAAGACAGACGAAAAGAACGGACGAGGGGCGCGTCTCGGGCATGGGGAGCGGCGTTTCCTGAGCTTGGACCGGCAGCCGTTTGCCGGAAAAGCCCTTCAATTGCAATGCCAAACAGGCACTACCCTTGCGCGCGCCGACCCGCCATCCCATGTTTCCATTCGGTTTTTCATCCGGAGACCAAGATGATGGACAACGTGAAGATAGGCGAGATTCTGGAGCCCGGCAGCGAAGAGCAGCAGAAGAAGCGGGCCGAGCAGGTGCGCGCCGGATTCTGGAAGACCGCCCGCAAGGCCGCCCGGTCCATCCCCTTCATGGACGAGGTAGTGGCCGCCTATTATTGCGCGATGGATCCCCGCACGCCGTTCCGTGTGCGCGGCACGCTGCTGGCGGCGCTCGCCTATTTCGTGCTCCCCTTCGATTTCGTTCCCGACATCCTCCTGGGGATTGGTTTCACCGACGACGTGGCGGTCCTCATGACCGCGCTCGCAGCCATCCGCTCGCATATCACCCCGGCGCATCGCGAGGCCGCGCGCAAGGCGCTGGAAGAAGCCGATTCATCCAAGGCTAGCGCTGGATAGCGCCGCGAAGCCACTTCCGCCGCGATCCCCGATCCATCGCGGGACGGCCGTCCCAGTGGATGGCTGTCGGAGGGAACACATTCTCGCCGCTTTCTTTTGGATGAACTCCCTTGCAAGGGTAACGCTTCAAGGCTTGGGTTTTTCATCGAGAAAAGCATGGCGCTTCTGCAAAACTTCACCGTTTGGTAACCCAGATTAAGTCAAATTAAGGGGAATTGAGCGGGGGCGGCGCAGCAAGCGGCACCATCCCGGGTTTTGGGTATGAAGCAAACGAAAGAGAACCGGTAGGAAACATGCTTGGAAAATCGATCGTCGCGGCTTCTGTGTTCATGATGGGGATGGCGGGCACGGCACTTGCCCAGACCCCGAGCCAGATCAGCCAGTTCAACGCGTGGGGCGCATACAGCTACCAGTCGGGCAATGGCAAGGTCTGCTACGTCCTGTCGGTCCCGACCCAGAAGCTGCCGGCCAACGTCGATCACGGCGACAATTTCTTCCTGGTGAGCCAGAAGCCCGGCCAGAACGTCAGTTTCGAACCGCAATTCATGGCGGGGTACGAACTGCGCCCCAATTCGAAGGTGACCGTCACCGTCGGCAACCGCACCTTCAACATGTTCATCAACGGCAAGTCGGGCTGGATGGAGAATGCGGCCGAGGAGCCGCAGCTCATCGCGGCCATGCGCGCCGGCTCGGACATGACGGTCAAGGCCGTCTCCAAGCGCGGCACCAATACGAGCTACACCTATTCGCTCAAGGGCATCTCGGCCGCCCTTCAGGCGATCCAGAAATGCAACTAAGCGCCTGCTGATACGGGTTGAAAAAGGCCGGGCTTGTGCCCGGCCTTTTTCATGCATCCCCCTCACCGGCCCTTATGGGAGTGACGTTAGGTCCGTTCCATGCTATGAGCCCGCGCGAGATGCTCGCCCCATTGCTGGCGCGGCGGTGGGTCAATACCCATATTATCCCGAAATTCCTGAAGTTTGAGACCGATGTCCGTTTCGTTTGACCTGACCATTCCTGCAGCGCGTGACGCGCTTGGCCAAGCAGCCCGCGCCGGCATTGCGCCGAAGCCGTCGCTGATCGGCATGACCCGCGCCGAGATGGGCGAGGCGCTGGCCGGCATCGGCGTGCCCGAGCGGCAGATCAAGATGCGCGTCGCGCAATTGTGGCACTGGCTCTATGTGCGCGGCGTGTCGGATTTCGCCGATATGCTCAACATCTCCAAGGACATGCGCACACTTCTCGCGCAGCATTTCTCGATCGGCCGGCCGGAGATCGTAGACGAGCAGATTTCGAGCGACGGCACGCGCAAATGGCTGTTCCGCTTTCCCCCGCGTGGAGCAGGCAGGCCGGTGGAGATCGAAACCGTCTATATCCCCGAGGAAGGGCGCGGCACGCTCTGCATTTCGAGCCAGGTCGGCTGCACGTTGACCTGTTCCTTCTGCCATACCGGCACGCAGAAACTGGTGCGCAACCTGACGGCCGAGGAAATCCTCGCACAGCTCCTGACGGCGCGCGACCGCCTCGGCGATTTCCCCGACAAGGATACGCCTGATGGCGCGATCGTGCCCGCCGAGGGGCGCAAGGTGACGAACATCGTCATGATGGGCATGGGCGAGCCGCTCTATAATTTCGAGGAAGTGAAGAAGGCGCTGCTCATCGCCTCCGACGGCGACGGCCTGTCGCTCTCGAAGCGCCGCATAACGCTTTCAACTTCAGGCGTCGTGCCGGAGATCTACCGCACCGGGGAGGAAATCGGCGTCATGCTCGCCATCTCGCTCCACGCCGTGCGCAACGATCTGCGCGACATGCTGGTGCCGATCAACAAGAAATATCCGCTGGAAGAGCTCATCGCCGCCTGCCGCGCCTATCCCGGCCTGTCGAATGCCCGCCGCATCACCTTCGAATATGTGATGCTGAAGGATGTGAACGACAGCCTCGAAGATGCGAAGGAACTGGTGCGCCTGCTCAAGGGCATCCCGGCCAAGATCAATCTGATTCCCTTCAATCCATGGCCGGGCACGAACTATCAGTGCTCCGACTGGGAGCAGATCGAGCGCTTCGCCGATTACGTCAACAATGCCGGCTATGCCTCGCCGATCCGCACGCCGCGCGGCCGTGACATCCTCGCCGCCTGCGGCCAGCTCAAATCGGAATCGGAGCGCATGCGCAAGGCGGACCGCCTTGCGCTCGAAGCCATGATGATCGCGGGACACGGCGAGGCGTGAACGACGTTCTCTATTACCTCGCCCGGTTTGCCCTTATCGTGCTTGGCTATTGCTGCGCGGTCATCGGCGCAGGATTCTTCCTGAATGCCCTTATTCTGGCAGCACTTGGCGTGCTGCCTAACGATCCCGACCAGGGTTTTCTTCCCGGCCTTCTGGTCTCCTCCCCCTTTATGGGAATCCTGATTGGCTATTTCGCTTTCTTCCCATCGCTCATTGCCATCGCGTGGGGTGAATTGACCGCAAAACGCGACTGGCTTTTCTACGCGATTGCCGGGCTGATCATTGCCATCGTGCTTGCCGCTTACGGCTTCAATGCCGGCATTCCCGAGGCGCGCGATCCGGTGATGGTCGCCTCGGCGGCAGGCGCAGGCGTCGTCGCCGGCTTCATCTATTGGCTGATCGCCGGCCGGTCCGCCGGCCGCTATCGCGCCTGAACCTCACTTCGCCTGCGTCATCAGGATCTTCATCGCGAATGCCGAAAAGACGCCGGCGAACAGCCAGTCTGTGATCCGCGTCACGGTGGGATTCTTCTTGAGCAGTCCTGCAAATTTGTCGGCTGCCAGTATCATCGGGATGACGAAGGGCAGCGACAGCGGGATGAAGGAGAGCCCGAGGAAAAACAGCTTGCCCGGCGCGTGCGGATCGCTGGCCGAGACGAATTGCGGCAGGAAGGTCATGAAGAACAGGATGATCTTCGGATTGAGCAGGTTGATGCCGAGCCCCGTCGCCCAGTTCCTGAAAAGGCTCTGTGTGCCGCTACCCTTTTTCTCCGGTGAAAAGGCCGAGCCGTGGCGGATCGCCTGGATGGCGAGCCAGACGAGATAGCCTGCGCCGACGATCTTCAGCACGAGGAAGGCCTGGGGCGAGGCGACGATGAGAGCCGAAAGGCCGAGCGCTACCATCGAGGTGTGGATGGCGATGCCCGTGCAGGCGCCGGCAAGGCAGGCAAAGCCCGCGGCGCGGCCATGGGCGAGCGCGCGTCCGACGAAGAGCGTCATGTCAGGTCCCGGCGTGATCGACAGTATGAAGGTCGCGATCGCGAACTGGACGAGGACTGGCCAATCGGGAATGAAGGACATGGGTTTATGCTCCGGTGATCAGGGCGGAAACTAACGCGCTTTCATGCTTTCCGCCATCGGTTTCATGCGGTCTGTTCCCTGTGTGGCCGCCATGTCGCTTGCGCGCGGGCACCCAACTGGTAAAAGACCCGTCACACCCCATTCACAGGCCCATCTTACCGGACAAGAACATGAACAAGTGGAAAGACGTCAAAAAGGTCGTGCTCGCCTATTCCGGCGGCCTCGACACCTCGATCATCCTGAAATGGCTGCAGACGGAGCTGGGCGCGGAGGTCGTTACCTTCACCGCCGATCTCGGCCAGGGCGAGGAACTCGAGCCCGCGCGCAAGAAGGCCGAGATGCTGGGCATCAAGGAGATCTTCATCGAGGACGTGCGCGAGGAATTCGTGCGCGATTTCGTCTTCCCGATGTTCAGGGCCAATGCCGTCTATGAGGGGGTCTATCTGCTCGGTACCTCCATCGCCCGCCCGCTCATTTCGAAGCACCTCATCGAGATCGCGAAGAAGACCGGCGCCGACGCCATCGCCCATGGCGCGACCGGCAAGGGGAACGACCAGGTTCGCTTCGAGCTTTCGGCCTATGCGCTGAACCCCGATATCAAGATCATCGCCCCCTGGCGTGACTGGACCTTCAAGAGCCGCACCGAGCTGCTCGAATTCGCTGAAAAGCACCAGATCCCGGTTGCCAAGGACAAACAAGGCGAAGCGCCGTTCTCCGTCGACGCGAACCTCCTGCACTCCTCCTCCGAGGGCAAGGTGCTGGAAGACCCGGCCGAGGCCGCGCCGGAATATGTGCATATGCGCACCATTTCGCCCGAGGCCGCGCCCGACAAGGCGACGATCATCAAGGTCGGCTTCGAGAAGGGCGACGCCGTGTCGATCAATGGCGAGCGGCTTTCGCCCGCGACGCTTCTGGCCAAGCTCAACGATTATGGCCGCGACAATGGCATCGGCCGTCTCGATCTGGTCGAGAATCGCTTCGTCGGCATGAAGTCGCGCGGCGTTTATGAGACCCCCGGCGGCACGATCCTGCTCGCCGCTCACCGCGCCATCGAGAGCATCACGCTCGACCGCGGCGCGGCGCATCTGAAGGACGAGCTGATGCCGCGCTATGCGGAGCTGATCTACTATGGCTTCTGGTTCTCGCCGGAGCGCGAAATGCTGCAGGCGGCCATCGACAAGAGCCAGGAGAATGTCGAGGGCGAGGTGACGCTGAAGCTCTACAAGGGCAATGTCATGGTCGTCGGCCGCGAATCGCCGAAGTCGCTCTATTCCGACAAGCTCGTCACCTTCGAGGATGACCAGGGCGCCTACGACCAGAAGGACGCCGCCGGCTTCATCAAGCTGAACGCGCTCCGCCTGCGCACGCTGGCGGCGCGGGATCGGCGGTAGTCATTGCCATTGCGGTAAACGTCGGCGGGACAGAGGGGGTGCTGTTCCGCCAGCGTTTCCAATAAACTCCATCACGCCGCCCGTTTCAGCCCCGCCAGCATCTTCTCCTCGCCGGGGCGCAGGGTCAGCACGCGGACGCCATCGGACGTCACCGCCACCGTATGCTCGAACTGCGCGGAGAGCTTGCTGTCGCGGGTGACGACCGTCCAGCCATCCTCCTCGGTCTTCACCCTGGCCGAGCCCTGGTTGAGCATCGGCTCGATGGTGAAGACCATGCCCTCACGCAGGCGCACGCCCGTGCCCGGCCTGCCGAAATGCAGCACCTGCGGCTCCTCATGCATCTGCCGTCCGATGCCATGGCCGCAATATTCGCGGACCACGCTGTAGCTATGCCGCTTGGCGTGGCGCTCGATGGCATGGCCGATATCGCCAAGGAAGGCGCCGGGGCGCACGGCGGCGATGCCTTTCCACAGGGCTTCATAGGTCACGCGCACCAGACGCGAGGCGAAGGGCGCGACATCGCCGATCATATAGGTCTTGCTGGAATCGGCGATGAAGCCGTCCTTCTCCAACGTGATGTCGAAATTGATGATCTCGCCTTCCGCGATGATGTCCTTGTCGGAGGGCATGCCATGGCAGACGACCTGGTTCTTCGAGCAGTTGAGCACATAGGGATAGTCATACTGTCCCTTGCTGGCCGGCCGCGCCTGCAAGACCCGCGTGATATGATCCTCGACGAGATCGTTCACCTGCATCGTCGTCATGCCGGCGAGATCCGTCCGGTCGAGAAGCGTGAAGACGGAAGCCAGGAGCGAGCCGGCCACCGCCATCTTTTCCATATCCGCTGCCGATTTGATCATGACGGCCTTATCGGCATGGGCGGAAGATGGACATCGGCAGCCCGCAATTGCATCTGCACGATCTCGTTGAAGGACATATCCGGATTGGCCTGCGCCAGCATGCCGATCTTCATCCAGTACTCGGCCTGCGCGTTGATCGACCGGCACATGACGTCGCTCGCCTTGCGCAGTTCCTCATGCAGTTCGTCGCTGATCTTTACGATGCCCATGGCGTATCCTTCGCTTTATACGAATCATATATGATTCGTATATTCCTTCAAGACATATCCGGAAAAAGCTTCCCGACGCGCCGGATCAGGCACCTGCCGAAGCTCTCCGGCAGAACACGCTGCAGGAGATACGCCTGTCGAGGAATGGAGCGGGTTAAGCCTGCACGAGGCGCAGGTGCCGGTCGAAGACCCGCAGGACGCGTTCCAGCTCATGGCCGCGCTTGAGGATCAGCCCGCTGGTCGCAATGACTGAATAGGCGCCCTGGCGCTGCGCCAGCTTGGGGTTCTTCTCAATGCGAAACAGGGGTACTTCGCTCGTGCGGCGGAAAACCGAAAAGACGGCGCGGTCGCTCAAGTGATCGATGGCGTAATCCCGCCACTCGCCCGATGCGACCATCTGGCCATAGATGCGAAGGATCTTGTTGAGCTCGTGCCTGTTGAACGTCACCGACGGCGCCTGGCGGCGTGTCCTCGCCGCCGCGATGGAAATAGCTGACGCTTCGTCCTCGGATGAACCTCTATTTCCGCCGCTTCCGCCGTCCATCACGTCCTCTTTGCCAAAGCGTCCGGGCGATGCCTGTCCAGCCATATCCAGCCGGTAAGCCCTGCCTCAATCAACGGCAATGATCCACCGCCGAGGAGCTTGCATGACAATTCGATGACCAGAGGTTGAAGCCTTCCCGGCTCCTTTTCAAGCCCAAAAGAGCCAACCGGTTAAAATTCCGGACACAGATCGTCGAATTCTGTCTCACGAAACGCTACACCCTGTTTCCATTGGTGACGCCTCGCCACATTTTCGCCTTGTCGAATTCGCATTGCAGCCCGAATATGCCAGCAAGATTCATCCCGTTGCCTGAGACGGTTCGGTCTGGATCAGCCTAACCCCAAGCCCCCCGCCCAATGGGCTGCCCAGACCGAACCAGCAACAGAGCGGCATGCTCTGGGTTAAAATGGATGCTGGAAACACTCAGCTCTCCAACATCCGCAACGGCAACAGCTACGACACTCGAGGCTGGAACGATCCGGCCTTTTTTTTGGCCGGATTTCCGACAGGACGCGACGAACCGGCGCTACCGGCTTCATCTCTCGCCGTCATCCTCTCCGCCTTTTGTTATCTCACGCCAGATTCGGATTCTCGTGGCAGGGCATGTCGGACTGGATCGCTCGCACAGCAGCCGCGTGACCGCAGGTGCTACGGCTCATAGACCACAGGGAAAGGCTAGCGCTCGATCACCGGAAGATCGTGCGGTCTCAGCATGGATGCGCCCCATATCGGGCCAAGGCGGTCGTCGCCGCTCACTTCCTGCAGAAGCACGGCACAACCCGAGGCCTTCTTCTTCGCAAGCTCGGAAGCGGGGATTTCCACGCGCAGCGGCTTGCCATCCCACATGCCGATCGTCTCGATATCGCGGACGGCATTGCGGTAGACGATGGAACGGCCGTTATTCTCCCCACCCCTGATCGGCACGATCGCCGTATCGTCGAAATAGGCGATGATAAGATGCACAGGCGTGCCGGGCTTGGGACCGGCGCCCGCCTCGATGACGATGCGCTTGTCATCCGGCCTGGTGATGGAAACGGGCACGGTCAGGCCGCCCGGGCCGTCGGACATCCTGGCAAGTCCCGCCCGGATACCCGCCGCATCATTGCCGTTGACCTGCACCCGGCCGTTCAGGATCACCTGCGGGGTGTAGATCATGCTGCCCTTCATGGCGTTGCGATAGGCCGTCTGCCGTCCCGTATTCTCCGGCGAGGCAAGCGTGTCACGCCATCCGAGATAATCCCAATAGTCGACATGGAAGGCGAGCGCCACGACATCGTTGCGCTTGGCGAGATCGCTCAGGAGCGCATCCGCCGGCGGACAGGAATTACAGCCCTGGCTGGTGAAGAGCTCGACGACACCGCGCGTGGTGATCGGCGCGCGCTTCATACCTGGCTCATCGAGATCATGCGCCTGCGCCGGGGCGAACTGCGCCGACAGAGCAAGGACACCGGCAAACAGTGAAAAATTCCACCCCCGCATATATAGGGCCCACGGGTGTCGGCTTGCGATCGGTTCCAACCGTTCTGCTCTTCCGGCGATCGTTGTCATAGCGTGCCGTATCAGGCGTTTCCTGTAATTATTGGCATTGCCATCTACTTCTAGAAAACAGCCGGATCAATAGGAAGTCACGTTGCGGTGAGATCGACCAGGCCCCTCTGAACGAAAAAGCCGCCGGATCGCTCCGGCGGCTTCGCTTTTCCTCGTAAAGGTTCGATCAGGCAGCCAGATCGCGCAGCACGTATTGCAGGATGCCGCCGTTCTTCATGTAGTCGAGTTCATCCAGCGTATCGATGCGGCACCAGATCGGCACTTCCTTCACCGTACCGTCGCCATAGGTGATTTTTGCCACCGTCTTCTGGCGCGGCTTGATGTCGTTGAGGCCGTCGATCTCGACCATCTCGTCGCCCTTCAAACCCAGCGACTGCCAGCTCACGCCCTCGTCGAGCACGAAGGGGATCACGCCCATGCCGACCAGGTTCGAGCGGTGGATGCGCTCGAAGGACTGGGCGATGACCGCGCGGACACCCAGGAGGTTCGTTCCCTTTGCCGCCCAGTCGCGCGAGGAGCCGTTGCCATATTCGATGCCGGCGAAGATCACCAGCGGCACGCCCTCGGCCCGGTACTTCATGGCGGCGTCATAGATCGGCATTTCCTCCTTGGAGGGGTAATGGATCGTGTAGCCGCCCTCACGCCCGTTCTCACCCAGCATCCAGTTGCGGATGCGGATGTTGGCGAAGGTGCCGCGCATCATCACCTCGTGATTGCCGCGGCGCGTGCCATACTGGTTGAAGTCGGCGACGCCGACGCCATGCTCCATGAGGTAGGAGCCGGCCGGAGACTGCGCCTTGATGGAACCGGCGGGCGAGATGTGGTCCGTCGTGATCTTGTCGCCGAAGAGGCCGAGGACGCGCGCGCCCTTGATATCCTCGATCTTGCCGGGAACCTTGCCCATACCGACGAAGTAAGGCGGGTTCTGCACATAGGTCGACTGGTCGTCCCAGGCATAGGTCTGCCCGGCGGGCACCTGCACCGCCTGCCAGTTCTCGTCGCCCTTGAAGACGTCGGCGTATTTTTCCGCAAAGAGCTTGCGGGTGACGTTTTTGGCAATGAAGTCCTGGATCTCCTGCGAGGAGGGCCAGATGTCCTTCAGGAACACCGGGTTGCCGTTCTGGTCATGCCCAAGCGGCTCCTTGGTCAGATCCTTCGTCACCGTGCCGGCGAGCGCGTGGGCGACGACCAGCGGCGGCGAGGCGAGGTAGTTCGCCTGCACATCCGGCGAGACGCGGCCTTCGAAATTACGGTTGCCCGAGAGGACGGCCGCGGCGATCAGGCCCTTGTCGTTGATCGTCTTGGAGATCGGCGCCGGCAGCGGGCCGGAATTGCCGATGCAGGTGGTGCAGCCGAAGCCGACGAGATTGAAGCCCAGCGCGTCCAAGTCCTTCTGCAGCCCGGCGCTTTCGAGATAGGCCGCGACGACCTGCGATCCCGGAGCCAGCGAGGTCTTGACCCAGGGCTTGGTCTTGAGGCCCTTGGCGACCGCATTGCGGGCGAGAAGGCCAGCGGCGATCAGCACGCTCGGATTGGAGGTGTTGGTGCAGGAGGTGATGGCGGCGATGACGACGTCGCCATGGCCGAGATCGAAATCCTCGCCTTCGACCTGATAACGCGCGGTCTGTCCGGTGGTCTTCTTGTACTCCGTTTCCAATGCCTTGGCGAAGCCGGAAGCGATCTCGGGCAGCGGGATGCGGCCTTCGGGACGCTTCGGACCGGCCATGGAGGGGACGACATCGCCCAGATCCAGCTCCAGAACGTCGGTAAACACCGGATCGAGCGAGCCCGATTCGCGCCACATGCCCTGCGCCTTGGTATAGGCTTCGACGAGCTTGATGCGCTCTTCGTCGCGGCCCGAAATGTTCATGTAGTTGAGCGTTTCGCCGTCGACGGGGAAGAAGCCGCAGGTCGCGCCATATTCCGGGGCCATGTTGCCGATGGTGGCGCGGTCGGCGAGCGTCATGTTGTCGAGGCCGGGGCCGAAGAACTCGACGAACTTGCCGACGACGCCCTTCTTGCGCAGCATCTGCGTGACGGTCAGCACGAGGTCGGTGGCGGTGACGCCCTCTTTCAGCCTGCCGGTCAGGCGGAAGCCGATGACCTCGGGCAGAAGCATGGAGACGGGCTGGCCCAGCATCGCCGCCTCGGCCTCGATGCCGCCGACGCCCCAGCCCAGCACGCCAAGGCCATTGACCATTGTCGTGTGCGAATCGGTGCCGACGCAGGTGTCGGGATAGGCGACGGTGACGCCGTCCTCTTCCTTCGTCCAGACGGCCTGCGCGAGGTATTCGAGATTCACCTGATGGCAGATGCCGGTGCCGGGGGGCACGACGCGGAAATTGCGGAATGCCTGCTGGCCCCATTTCAGGAAGCGGTAGCGCTCGCCATTGCGCTGGTATTCGAGGTCCACATTGCGCTTGAAGGCCTGCGGGTTGCCGAACTCATCGACGATGACCGAATGATCGATGACGAGATCGACGGGCACGAGCGGGTTGATCTTCTCCGGGTCGCCGCCGAGCGACACCATGGCGTCGCGCATGGCGGCGAGATCGACCACGGCGGGAACGCCGGTGAAATCCTGCATCAGCACGCGGGCCGGACGATAGGCGATTTCCGCGCCCGCCTTGCCGCGGTCCGAAAGCCACTTGGCGATATTCTCGATATCGGACTTCTTGACGGAGCGGTCGTCCTCGAAGCGCAGCAGGTTTTCAAGCAGAACCTTCATCGAGAATGGAAGCCGGGAAATGCCGTCCAGACCGTTCTTCTCGGCCTCGGTCAGGCTGTAATAGACATATTCCTTGTCCCCTACCTTGAGGGTCCTTCGGCATTTGAAACTATCGATATGTGACACGAACGTTCGTCCTTATGCTGCTGGCCGAAAAACCAGGACGAACGCCTAATGCCAGCGTTTCAAGGACGCGGCTCAAGGTGCGGGTGCAGTCATTTCCGCTGTCCGTCCCGTTGTCTGCCGTCAAGGAAGCAGGCATCTGAGATCGGCCAAAAATGGTTTCCACACCGACCGCTGGCGTGGTAGCTGCTGTATAATGAGTTTCCTAAAACTGTTCCAGACTGTTATTGCGCAAAATTGGTAGTTGCGGCGAATTGTTGCGCCGCCCCCGCAGCATGAGCAAACCGGAGGCAAAATGCGGCTCATAGCCGAGAAACTGAGCGGAGAACGCGGCGGGGAGGCACTCTTTTCAGATCTCGATTTTGTGACCGCGGCGGGAGAAGCGCTTCTCTTGACGGGGCCCAACGGCTCCGGAAAATCGACGCTCCTGCGAATCATCGCCGGACTGCTGGCGCCACTTTCCGGCAGCGTCCGGCTGGAAGGGGCAGCCTCCTTCCCCGTCCTGCAACCCGCCTGTCACTATCTCGGCCATAACAATGCGATGAAGCCGGCGCTCAGCGTGCGCGAGAATCTCGCCTTCTGGCAGGCTTTCAACGGCGAGCCGAGACAGGATATCGACGAGGCGCTCGAGACCGTCGGTCTGGACGGGATCGACCATTTGCCTTTCGGCTATCTCTCGACCGGGCAGAAGCGGCGTATCTCGATCGCGAAGCTCCTGGTCAGCCACCGCCCCATCTGGCTGCTCGACGAGCCGACGGCGGGGCTCGACAAGGTTTCGGAGAGCCGCTTCGCGGCATTGATGCGCGGGCATCTCGACGAAGGCGGCATCGTCGTCGCCGCCACGCATCTGCCGCTGGGGCTGGAGGATGCGAAGGAGCTGAGGATGGGGGGACGGGGATGAGCGCGCCATTTACATCCCTCTACACCTGCAATACCCCCCTCTGCCCTGCCGGGCATCTCCCCCTCAAGGGGGGAGATTGGCTGACAGCACGCTCCGCCCTCACCCTGCTACGTTTGCGATTGGTGCCGAGCGGCCATGATTGCGTAATCTCCGCCCTTAAGGGGGAGATGCCCGGCAGGGCAGAGGGGGGTGTTCAAGCGCATTTCGCTAATCAATACCCCCTCCACCGCAGCGGACAGAGGGCATACTCATGATCGCCCTCTTCCTCCGCGATTTCCGGCTGGCGTTGCGCGCAGGCGGCGGGGCGCTGGTGGGTATCCTGTTCTTCCTCGCCGTCGTCACCGTGGTGCCGTTCGGCGTCGGGCCGGACCTCAACCTTCTCTCCCGCATCGGCCCGGCGATCCTCTGGATCGGGGCGCTGCTCGCGGCCCTTCTCGGGCTCGACCGGCTGTTCCAGGCCGACCGTGACGACGGCTCGCTCGATCTTCTCGTCATGGCCGCCGACCGGCACATGCTGAGCCTCACCGTCTTCGTCAAATGCCTGGCGCACTGGAGCGCCACCGTGCTGCCGCTGGTCGTCGCGGCGCCGTTGCTCGGCCTCTTCATGAACATGACCCCGCCCGCCATCGGCGCGACCGCACTCACCCTCCTCGTCGGCACTCCGGCGATCACGCTCATCGGCGCGGTGGGCGCCGCATTGGCGGTCTCATTGCCGCGTGGCGGACTGCTCGTCTCCGTCATCGTGCTGCCGCTGACGATCCCGGTGCTGATCTTCGGGGTTTCGTCCGCCTATGGCGCCATGACGGAAAATGCGCCTTTCCTGGCGCCTTTTCTCATCCTTGCCGCAATCACCCTGTTCTTTGCGGTGATCGGCCCGCTTGCCGCAGCGGCGGCGCTGAAATTCTCGACCGATTGACGCATCGGGCAAAGGTCAATTGCCGGATTTGCCTGGTAACGCTATGTAAACAGCATGACCGATACTGCAGCACAGCCGAACAGACTGCTCGATCTCGCCAACCCGACGCGCTTCCTGTCGCTGGCGGGAACGCTTCTGCCGTGGCTTGCGGGACTGTCGGTGCTGCTCCTGGCGGTCGGGCTCACCATGTCGTTCAACGCGCCCGACGACTACCAGCAGGGCATGACCGTCAAGATCATGTTCATCCATGTGCCCTTCGCCTGGCTTTCGATGATGTGCTACACGCTGATGGCGCTCTCGGCGCTCGGCACGCTGGTGTGGCGCCACCCGCTCGCCGATGTCTCGGCCAAGGCGGCAGCCCCCATCGGCGCGGCGTTCACGGCGCTCGCGCTCATCACCGGCTCGCTCTGGGGCAAGCCGATGTGGGGCACATGGTGGGTGTGGGACGCGCGGCTCACCTCCGTATTCGTGCTGTTTCTCATGTATCTCGGCATCATCGCGCTGTCGCGCGCGCTGGACGATCCCGCGAAATCGGCGCGGGCCGCGGCGGTGCTGACGCTGGTGGGCTTCATCAACATCCCCATCATCAAATTCTCGGTCGATTGGTGGAACACGCTGCACCAGCCGGCCTCGGTCTTCCGCGCCGGCGGCTCGACGATCGACCCTTCAATGCTCTACCCGCTGCTGGTGATGGCCGTCGGTTTCACGTTTCTGTTCTTCACGCTGCACATGATGGCGATGCGCAACGAGATCTGGCGCAGGCGCGTCATCGCGATGCGGCGCATGGCGGCGCGCAAGGCCGACCAGAACGAAGGACAGGCGACATGAGCCATCTCGCGTTCGTCCTTTTCTCCTATGGCGCTTCGGCGATCGTCCTCGGCGGCTTGATCACATGGCTCCTGATCGACCAGCGGACACAGCGGACGGAGCTGCAACGGCTCGAGGCGCAAGGCATCCGTCGGCGCTCGCAAAAGGCGCAGCAGCCATGAGCAACAGCGAGGCGACATCGGCGCCCAACCCACGCCGCCGTCTCTTGCTGGCGCTGCTGCCGCTGGCGATCTTCCTGGCGCTGGCGGCAATCTTCACGATCCAGCTCCTGTCGGGGCGCGACGAGAGCGTCATTCCTTCCGCGCTGATCGGCAAGCCGGCGCCCGCCATCACGCTGCCGCCGCTGGAAGGCCTCATGAAAGATGGCAGGCCGGTGCCCGGCCTCGATCCGGCGTCCTTTACCGGTGAGGTGACGCTGGTCAATGTCTGGGCCTCATGGTGCGTGCCCTGCCGCGTCGAGCATCCGCTGCTGATGCAACTGGCCAGCGACGAACGCGTCCGCCTCGTCGGCATCAATTACAAGGACAGCCCGGAAAACGCCCGCCGCTTCCTCGGCGATCTCGGCAATCCCTTCTCCGCCGTCGGCGCCGACGACAACGGACGCGCAGCGATCGAATGGGGTGTTTACGGCGTGCCCGAGACATTCCTCGTCGGACGCGACGGGAAGATCCTCTACAAGCATGTCGGGCCGTTCACGCCGGAGTCGATTCGGGATGAGCTTATGCCGGTGGTGGAGAGGGCGCTGGCGGGGTAGCGGTTGAGATTAAAATAGGCCGTCAGCGGGTAGGTACCCCCCTCTGGCCCGCCGGCCATCTCCCCCTCAAGGGGAGAGATTAGCTGACATGGCTCGCGGCTCCCATTTTGCAACGTTTGCGATCGGTGCTTGACTTCTATGAAGGCGCAATCTCCCCCCTTGAGGGGGAGATGGCCGGCAGGCCAGAGGGGGGTGCTTAGAGCGCCCCGGATCAAGGCACCTGCCGTACCGCGCCCTTTGCCGCGCTGGTGGCCATTGCCGCGTAGGCGCGCAACGCCGTCGTCACCTTGCGCTTGCGCTCTTCGGCGGGCTTCCAGGCCTTGTCGCCCTTGGCCTCCATCGCCTCGCGGCGGCGGGCGAGTTCGGCATCGTCCACCGCCAGGTGGATCTTGCGGTTGGGGATATCGATCTCGATGATATCGCCTTCCTCGACCAGGCCGATCGCGCCGCCTTCCGCCGCTTCCGGCGAGACGTGGCCGATGGAGAGGCCGGAGGAGCCGCCGGAGAAGCGGCCGTCGGTGATGAGGGCGCAGGCCTTGCCCAACCCTTTCGACTTCAGATAGCTCGTCGGATAGAGCATTTCCTGCATGCCGGGGCCACCGCGCGGACCTTCATAGCGGATGAGCACGATGTCGCCCGGCACGATCTTGCCATTGAGGATGCCGAGCACCGCCGAATCCTGGCTTTCGAAAATGCGCGCCGGGCCGGAGAATTTCAGGATCGATTCGTCGACGCCCGCCGTCTTCACGATGCAGCCATCCTCGGCCAGATTGCCATAGAGCACGGCAAGCCCGCCATCCCTGGAGTAGGCGTGCTCGACATCGCGGATGACGCCCTTTTCGCGGTCGAGATCGACGCTTTCGAAACGGCGGTCCTGGCTGAAGGCGACCTGCGTCGGCACGCCGCCGGGGGCGGCGCGGTAGAAATCATGCACCAGCTTGTTCTCGGTGCGCTTGACGTCCCAGCGGTCGAGCGCATCGCCCAGCGTCGTCGCGTGGACGGAGCCGACCGAGGTGTCGAGCAGACCCGCGCGGTCGAGCTCGCCCAGAATGCCCATGATGCCGCCGGCATTATGGACATCTTCCATATGAACATTGGCGACGGCAGGCGCGACCTTGCAGAGCACGGGCACGCGGCGCGACAGGCGGTCGATATCCGACATGGTGAAATCGACCTCGCCCTCATGGGCGGCGGCGAGGAGATGCAGCACGGTGTTGGTGGAGCCGCCCATGGCGATATCGAGCGTCATGGCGTTCTCGAACGCCGCAAAGCTGGCGATGGAGCGCGGCAGCACGCTTTCGTCGTCCTGCTCGTAATAGCGGCGGGCGAGGTCGACGATCAGATGCCCGGCCTCCACGAACAGCCGCTTGCGGTCGGCATGGGTGGCGAGCGTCGAACCATTGCCCGGCAGCGACAGCCCCAGCGCCTCGGTCAGGCAGTTCATCGAATTGGCGGTGAACATGCCGGAGCAGGAGCCGCAGGTGGGGCAGGCCGAGCGCTCGATGACCTGCACCTCCTCGTCCGAGATGCGGTCATCGGCGGCGGCGACCATGGCGTCGACCAGATCGAGCTTCTTTTCCTTGTCTTCCCAGACGACCTTGCCCGCTTCCATCGGGCCGCCCGAGACGAAGACGACGGGGATATTGAGCCTGAGCGCCGCCATCAGCATGCCCGGCGTGATCTTGTCGCAATTGGAGATGCAGACCATGGCGTCGGCGCAGTGCGCATTGACCATATATTCGACCGAGTCGGCGATGATCTCGCGCGAGGGCAGCGAATAGAGCATGCCGTCATGGCCCATGGCGATGCCGTCATCGACCGCGATGGTGTTGAACTCCTTGGCGACGCCGCCGGCGCTCTCGATCTCGCGTGCGACGAGCTGTCCCAGATCCTTCAGATGCACATGGCCCGGCACGAACTGGGTGAACGAGTTCACCACCGCGATGATCGGCTTGCCGAAATCCGCATCCTTCATGCCGGTGGCGCGCCAGAGGCCGCGCGCGCCGGCCATGTTGCGGCCATGGGTGGTGGTGCGTGAACGATAAGCGGGCATTTCGTGCAATCCTTGCCGGAATAATCTCGATTTCGGGCCTGCGGTCGGTCTTACTAATGTAGGTCAAACCGCGCAAAGCGCAAATTGCCCCTGCGCGGGGCTTTTCGGGGCCCGCTTTAGCACAATCGCAATATAAAGCAAAAGATCAGCCGCCGCGCGAAATTAAATTTCGCGTGATATGCCGCCCGCCAGCGCCCGATCGATGAGGGCATTGGCGATCTTCATGCGGTCGGACGCGCGTTCGCGCAAATGCGGTGCCACCCGGTCCGGATGGTTCAGCGCTGCAAAACGGCGACGGATCTGCGCGAGTTCGGCGGAAGACATGCCGGATGAAAGCCGCAATTCGCGTGCGATCTCGTCCGGATCGGTGCTCGGGAGCGGCGATTCCGCCTCGATTTCCGGTTCGAAAAGAATGGAATCGGACCGGCGGTCCACCGCATGGGTGGCGGCGAGATGGAGCAGACCATCGAGAAAATCGAAGGAAACCGGACGCAGATTTTCGGAAGATTCGGCGGATTGACGCTCGATTTCGCTCAGGATCGACGCGAAATCCGCATGATTTTTTCGTCTTTGCGCTTGCATCCGCCCTGTTTCCCGCTGCGACGAGCCGAACCTACAGGCGGATTTCTTTCATTTCGGTTGCCATTCCTCCTCGAAGATCAGCTCTTCCAGGGGCAGACGACGGCGCCAGCCCTTCACCTCCAGCTCGGGGCTGCGATAGAGCTGGTCGACATAGCCCAGACAGAGATAGGCGATGATCTCGACATGCTCAGGGATCGAAAGCGCCTGATGCAGGGCGGCGTCATCGATGATGCTGACCCAGCCGACGCCGATGCCTTCCGCGCGGGCGGCCAGCCACAAATTCTGCACGGCGCAGACGGTGCTGTAGAGATCCATCTGCGGGTTATGGGTGCGGCCCAGCACCACCTTGCCGCCGCGCGTACGGTCGCAGGTGATGCAGAGATTGACCGGCGCCTTGCGGATGCCTTCAAGCTTCAAGGAGCGGTAGAGCGCCTGCCGCTCGGGGGGAAACATCGCCGCCGCCTCTTCATTGGCCTTGGTGAAAAGCGAATGGATATGGGCGCGGCGGCCCTCATCGCGGATGACGATGAAATTCCAGGGCTGCATGAAGCCGACGGAAGGCGCGTGGTGCGCCGCGTCGAGCAGGCGCCTCAAGACCTCATCCGGAATGGGAGTGGGCAGGAACTCGTCGCGCACGTCGCGGCGGGTGTAGATCGCCTTGTAGATTGCGGCGCGCTCTTCATCCGTGAAGACCGCGGCTTCGCCGAAGATGTCCGTATCCGGTTTATCGAGCATTGTTCGATCCCCAACAATGGCTGCGCCGGTTCCGCATCGAAACCGGGCGTCGGCGCTCCCGCCGCCGTCCGCGCGGCGCGAGCCATCCCGTCTGGCCGGTCTTCTGACTGAGGATCACCTGATCCGCGCGCCTTCCCGGGAAACCCCAGTGACATCATGCGCGGCCATCACCATTCACAGCGTTGGGCACGTTCCGGTCTTTCACCGGATTTCCGATTCTTCCGCCTCCCGACGGACACCAGACGATGAGGAGAAGCGCATATCGGCGGCCAAGTTGCAAGAGCCGGATGATCACCCGGCATGCATCAGCGCGGAGGCGACCGTGTGGGTGAGCACCGACGGAGGCGTCGGCTTATGGAAGACCTGCAGTTCGGGATAGCGGCTGGCGAGCCTCTCGGGCACACCACCGCCGGTATAGATCACCATGAAGGTGTGCTGATCGGAAAGCGCATCTACGATGGGCTCGATATCCCCATCGGGCAGGTTGACATCGAGAATGGCCGCATCGACGTGATCGTGCTGGAGAATATCCAGGGCCTGGCGGACGGTGGCGACGGGTCCGACCACGGTGCCGTTTGCATCTTCGATCGTTGCCGCCATGTCGAGCGCGACAAACACCTCATCCTCGACGACGAGAACCCGTTTACGCTCGAGATCGTCCATGGCTTTTTCCCGGTGAGTGGAGCAATCGCGCTCCTCTGATCCTCTTCATTACCGATGCGGCGATTGCTCGCAGGCCCGGTTGGACAGACAATGCGTGCCTAAAGCGGAGGTTCCCGCAATTGCTTGAATATGAGCCAATTGCGGTAAACCAATCCTTAATAAGGACTAATCGGAAAGGGTTCAGAATGCGGTGAAAGTGAGCGTGGTCAGCGAACGCACGATGCCCGGGATATCGAGGATGTTCTGATTGATGAACTTGCCGATATCCTGCCCCTCCTCGATATAGATCTTCATCAGGAGATCGTACTCGCCGCTCGTGGAATAAAGCTCCGAGACGATCTCACGCTCGAACAGGGCGTCGGCGACCTCATAGGTCTTGCCAGGGGCGCACTGCAGCTGCAGAAAAACCGGCTTCATCACTCTTCCTCCATTTGCGGGGGCCGTTCGGCATCGATCGGACAGGCGAACCAAAACACCGTTGCCGCCGGGAAATCAAGGCCGGTTCTCCGCCTGCCGCATGGCGGCGTCGCAATCAACAACGGAATTGTCGCTCTCTCGGCGGGGGAGTTGTATGGTCTTCGCAACTGCGATATATTTAGCTCGTTCGTTAAGACCATCTGGGAGAGACCGGTAAAATCCGGCGCCGACGGAGCAACCGCCCCGGAAACTCTCAGGCAAAAGGACCAGAATGGTTGTGAACATCTGGAGAGTGGCCTCCCGCATCCTGGACGGTGCGGCGCCCACCGAAGGAGAAAGCCCAATCCGGTCGTGCGTTTCAATGCGCTGACTGGAACCGGCGGTTGGAACACAGGTGACGAACACCTGGCCTTCCGCTCCGGGCCAAGCTCTCAGGTTCCGTGACAGATGGGGTTTCGTCGCTGCCCTTGGGGTGGCAAGGCAGAAACCCGGTGTCGCAAGGAACTTTGAAAATGACCCGCATTGCCGTTATCGGAGCCGGAATCACCGGCATCACCACCGCATATGCCCTCTCCCGGCAGGGCTATGAGGTCACCGTTTTCGACCGCAACCGCTATGCGGCGATGGAAACCTCGTTCGCCAATGGCGGCCAGCTGTCGGCCTCCAATGCCGAGGTCTGGAACAGCTGGGCAACGGTGCTCAAGGGCATCAAGTGGATGTTCCGCAAGGATGCGCCGCTGCTGATGAACCCGATGCCGTCCTGGCACAAATATTCGTGGATGGCCGAGTTCGTCATGAACATCCCCAACTACGAGAAGAACACGATCGCCACGACGCGGCTGGCCATCGAGGCGCGCAAATATCTCTTCGCCATCGCCGAGGAAGAGAAGATCGATTTCGACCTGGAGCGGCGCGGCATCCTGCATATCTACCGCTCGGCCAAGGGCTATGACCATGCGGCACGCGTCAACAAACTGCTGGCGGCGGGCGGTCTGGAGCGCAACCCCGTATCGGCGTCCGAGATCCGCAATATCGAGCCGGCGCTGACCGGGCCGCTTTATGGCGGCTTCTTCACCCCCTCTGATTCCACCGGCGACATTCACAAATTCACCCGGGGCCTGGCGGATGCCTGCCTCAAGCGGGGCGTGACCATCATCACCAATGCCGATGTCCGGCAGTTGAACCATGGCGACGACGGCGTCACCGTCGAGTGGGGCGAAGTTACGCCCGAGGGTGAAGATGCGAAGACCGACAAGGTGCGCTTCGACGGCATCGTCATATGTGCCGGCGTGGTAAGCCGCAAATTCGCCGCACAGCTCGGCGACCGGGTCAATATCTACCCGGTGAAGGGCTATTCGATCACCATCAATCTCGCCGACCGCCAGAGCCAGGAGGCTGCGCCCTGGGTGAGCCTGCTCGACGACGACGCCAAGATCGTGACCAGCCGCCTTGGCGCGAACCGTCTGCGCGTTGCCGGCACGGCGGAGTTCAACGGCGAGAACCGTGATATCCGCTACGACCGGATCAAGCCGCTCATCGACTGGAGCACCGATCTCTTCCCCGGCATGGATACGTCGAACACCGTTCCCTGGGCCGGGTTGCGGCCGATGATGCCCGACATGATGCCGCGCGTGGGACCGGGCAAACGCTCCCGCGTCTTCTACAATACCGGTCACGGCCATCTCGGCTGGACGCTTTCGGCTGCGACGGCGGAAATGGTGGCCGGCCATATCGCCTCCGCCTTGCCCGCCGAAGACCGCGCCAAGCCGGTTTTCAAGATCGCAGCGGAATAGCCGGTCCGGCTGCAGATCCCCTTTTGTCGAATGCGAAGGCCGGGAACCATTCCCGGCCTTTTCTGCAATGCGCATCAGGGATACACAGAGATGTGCATCGGGGATACACAGAGATGTGCACCAGGGATGCAGAGCCGACTATTGAATTTGCATCTATTGCATACCTACATGAGCTGTCGCGGAAATCGTTTCTGATTTTCGGCCGGTACCGTCCTCAATTCGAGTGCGATACCGGCGGATGTGCTAGTCTACCGACATCAAGGTGTCGGGAGGCTGCTGCGTTCATGAAGAGAACGGCTATATGTGATATCTGCGATCATGTGGGTCATTCTCTCCGGCGCGCGGTGATGGGCGGTTTTGGGTTTATCGGGCATAGGATAATCACAGCATCGGTTTGGGACATGGTCCCGGCGGCCTGCGTGCCGCTGATCTTCTCGCGTGTATGAACCCATGACATTCGTTCCATCCGCATTGCTGGCACTCTTCGCACTGACGTTCTGCGGAATCTGGGGCGCCTGCCGCGTCGCAGTGCCGGACCACAAATGCGATTTCCTGCTGATCTATGGGGCGGCCTTCCTCGTCTTCAGCATGGCGCTGTTCTCGCAGGTCGCGTCTCTGCCGCCCGGCGTGGCTTCCAACGCGATGGTCTCAGGCTCGCTCTATGTCGGCGCGTGCCTGCTTCTGGCCAGGGGCGTTCTGGAGAGATCGGGCCGCACCCTGCCGGCAGCCTTTTACCCCATGGCCTTCTTCGCCATTCTGCTGCCGACCGCCTATTTCCTCTATGTGGACAGCAACGTCATCGTGCGCATCTACCTTCTCAATTTCGGGATGGGCGCGATATTCCTTTACCTGGCGGCGCGGGCCAATTTCCTGCGGCGGGGAACGGTCACCGACCGCATTCTCTTCTGGCTCATCGTGGCGCTTGCCCTGCACTTCTTCCTGCGCACGCTTCTGACTGTCGGGTCCGTGACAGCGATCGAGCATCTGCCGCGCGCCGAGCTGATCAAGGATTTCGGCACGACCAGCTTCTGGAACTGGAGCAAGATTTCCGTCGCCCTACTCGGGGCCGCGGTCGGGCTGGGGCTGCTTACCGTTTCGGGCGCCGACATGATCATGGCGCTGCGCAGCGAGCGGGATACGGACCCCCTTACCGGCACACTGAACCGCAGAGGCCTCGACAACCACATCCTCCGGTTTCTGGCCAGGAGCAGCCAGGCGCCGGTCAGCATCGTCGTCTGTGATATCGATTATTTCAAAAGCATCAACGATACCTATGGCCATGCGGTGGGGGATGTCGTGCTGGCGGATTTTGCCGATATCCTGAAGAAAACCGTCCGTTCCACCGATCTCGTCGCCCGGGTCGGCGGCGAGGAGTTCGTCCTCGTGCTGGCAGGCATGACGGTGCAGAACGCCTATGGCATCGCCGAGCGCATACGCAAGGCGGTCCAGAACCGGCATTTCGACCAGGTCGACTCGGGCCAGATCATCACCTGCACATTCGGCGTCACCCGGTACCGCAAGAACGAAGATCTGTGGACGGCGGTCAAGCGCGCCGACGAGATCCTCTATGCGGCCAAGAAGGCGGGACGCAACCGCACCTATGCCGAAGGCATGCAGCGCCCCTTCGCCGCCTGACCGCGGGAAAATGCGGGCAATTCCAAGCGGATTTCTTATTCTGGTCCCATTCGTCGCCGATAGAGCGCTTGCCGCTTCCCCGACAATCAAAGGCGAAGGACCGCAATGAAGGCTTGGCTCATCCTACCGCTCATTCTGGCAACGACAATCCTGCCGGCAATGGCCATGAGCGGTTCGGTCGTCAAGCAATTGATGAAGCTCGATCCCGCAACCCGTCTCGAGCAGCGATGCGACGTGGAAGCCATGGAGCGCATCCGGTCCGATCCCTCCCGCTTCTCACCGGACAAGGTGCTCGCCTATGCCTTTGCGGAGCCTGTCATCGGCAATGATTCCATCCGCACTTCGGGCGCGGCGTTCCGCAGCGGCGGCAAATGGTTTCATCTTTCCTTCAATTGCAAGACCTCGCCCGACCATCTGAAGGTGCTGTCGTTCCAATATGCGATCGGCAGCGCCATTCCCGAAAGCGAATGGCAGCAACATTATCTCGTGCCGTGATGGAACCAATGCGCGGCCGGCGCGTTATCTGGCGCTGACCTTCGGGTCGCGTGAGGCCCGGAGCCCTTGCCCCCGCAATCACCCATCCGGGCCTCACTTTTTCAGCGCATGGATTGCGTCCCGACCGGACATAAAATCTCCAGTTTCGCCAGCCAACAGGATGTCCCTGCTTTTATGACAGGTCGTGAATTCATGAAATCCGCATTGGCCATCATTGCGATCGCCGCCCTTTCCGCCGGATGCGCGGGCGTCAATTACGTCTCGCAGAAATATGCGGGAGTGCCCGCCGTGCAATACAGGGCGAAGGACGGTGCGAGCTATCGCATCGTCGACAACCCGCGGCAACAGCGCCTGATGATCGGCCCCCATATCAGCTCATCGGCAACCGGCGGCTTCATCAAGGGCTTCTCGCTCGGGTCGGGCATCGGCGCGACGCCGCCGGTCGTTTCCCGCGATGCGGCGGAGGAATATCTGGCAAGCACCGGGCGGCAATGCGAGGCCCGCGACATCACGCTGGTGGTCGATCCCTATTACGAGGTGCGCTATTCCTGCAGCCGGCCCCAGCCGGAGCAGATGCCTCCAAATCAGCCCACCACCACCGGCGCCCTGCCGGGAACGCGGTTGTAGAGATCGATGATATCCTGGTTGATCAGGCGCACGCAGCCCGACGACATCGACTGGCCGATCGACCACCATTCGGGCGAACCATGGATGCGGTAGCCGGTATCGGCGCCATCCCTGAAGATATAGAGCGCACGGGCGCCGAGGGGATTCTGCGGCCCGCCCTCCATGCCGCCCTGGTACTTGACCAGTTCGGGCTGGCGCTGGATCATTTCCGGCGGCGGCGTCCAGCGCGGCCACATCTTCTTGTACTGGATATTGGCGCGGCCCGACCATAGGAAGCCTTCCCTGCCGATGCCGACGCCATAGCGGATCGCATCGCCGCCCGGCTGCACGAGATAGAGGAAGCGGTCCTTGAGGCTGACCACGATGGTGCCCGGCGCCTCGCCCGTCGGATCAGGAACGATCTGGCGGCGGAACTCCTTCGGCACCTTCTGGTAGGGAATGGCCGGCAGCGAATAAGGCCCTTCCTGGACGGCGGCATACATCACGTCAGGTGTCGTGACCGCCTTGTCGACGCTGATCTGCGGGCGGATCGCGCCCGTCGGCATGGGGTCGATATTCATCTGCAGCGCCGACATGTCCATGGACTGCGAGCAGCCCGCCGCACCGGTGAGCGCCGCCGCACCGGCGCCGAGGATGAACCCGCGGCGGTTCAAGTGATCTGATTGTTTCGGCATTGACCCTTTTCGACCCCAAGCTGAAGCGTTGGCGCCGACATTGCCGCATTTGTGGTTGATGAAGGGTTAAACCGCAATCAGCGCGTTATCACGAGGCGAGACGGGCCCATCAGAAGGTGCGGCCGCGATCAATAATCCTTTTCATAGAAGAGGCCGACGCTCGAATCGCTGGTGCCGAGCGCGCCCTTGGCCTTCAGGTTCTTGGTGATGTCGAGATTGATGGTGGCCTTGGTGTTGCCGCCCGAGCCCGCCTCCACGCCGAGATAGACGTTGTCGCGGATGTAGCGCCCGGCGCGCACGCCGGCATTGCCCCTCGAATCGGTGACGATA
Source organism: Mesorhizobium sp. RMAD-H1 (assembly GCF_014191375.1). GTDB lineage: Bacteria > Pseudomonadota > Alphaproteobacteria > Rhizobiales > Rhizobiaceae > Paramesorhizobium. Next base: position 110,953 of record NZ_JACHWN010000004.1, on the reverse strand, counting down.
TCGAGATCGTCGAGGCCGGTGCCCTTGCGCAGGCTGCCCAGGAGCGAGGTGTTCCTGCCGCCTGCGAGCTCCGCCGCGGCGGCAGCGAGCTGGGCGACCTGGAAGGCGGACAATTCATTGATCGAACGATCGAAGATCAGCCGCGCCAGGACCTCGTCCTGCGGCAGTTCCGGCTGCGAGGAGAAGGCGACGTGAAGATCGTCCACCGTGCCGGTGACGGTGATGAGGACGACGATATCGCTGCGCTCCGCCCGCGCGACGAAGTTGAGCTGCGGGTTGAGATCGCCGACCAGCGTGACCTGGCCCTCGTCGAAGGTAATGCGCTGGGCGAGGATGTCCAGCCGCCCACGCCGCAGTTCGAACGCGCCGACGGGGCGGATATTGGTGACGGGGCCGGTCAGGCGCACCGACCCGCCAAGCTCGACATCCAGGCCGCGGCCGCGCACGAATATCCGGTTCGGCGCGTTGACCTGCACGTCGAGCCGCACGACGCTCGGGCGCGCGGTGGGGGTGGGGACGCCGCGGGTTTCCACCTTGGCGCGCTCCAGCGTGCGCTCCACGGCCGGCGGCGTGTGAATATGCTTCACATCGATATTGGCCGCACCACCGCCGAGGCTTTCCGGCACGGAAATTTCCGCCCGCTCGACATCGATGCGGCCCGATATCAGCGGGTCGCGCAGGAGCGGGCCGGTGATTGCGAGGCCGCCATTGACCGTCGCCACGATGAGATTGCCATCGGCATAGCGGGCCCGATTGAAGGTGATGCGGATATCGGCCGGGAAATTGGTGTCGGGATTGATGGAAACAGTGCCGTTGGCGCTGATCGAGCCGCCGGTCGAAAGTCCCGCGGTGGCCGAGCGTATCGTCACCGTCTGGCCGTCCATGCTGCCCATCACATTGATGTTCTGCAGCTGCACATTGGTTTCTGGATCGATCATCCGTGCGCCGCTGGTCGAGAACATGCCACGGATTGCCGGCCTTTCGAAGCTGCCCGAGACATTGGCGGTGAGCGAAAGCGTTCCCGACGCCTGGCCGCCGCGATCGGCGAGGAAGCGGTTGGCGAGCGAGAGCGGCACGCTGCCGGTCACATCGATGCCGAGGTCCGAGCCCGAGAAGGGGACGCGGCCGCTTCCCGACAGCGTCAGGCCCTGCGGGCCGTCGATATTGACGGCGGAAAGATGGACCGCCCTGTCCGCATAGCGGCCTGCAGCGCGCAGCGTGAGAGGCGCAAGGCCATTGTCGCGCAACGGCTTTGCCGCAAGCCCGGTGCCGTTGACATTGAACTCCGCAGCCGGGTTGCGCAGCGGGCCGGTGACGCGGGCGGTGCCCGAGATCGTCCCAGCCAGATCCTGCCCCTTGGCCACGCCGTTGAGCGTCGCGAGCGGCAGGCTCGCCAGATTGACGTCGAGCGCCAGATCGCCCTGACGCCCCAGCGGCACGCCGCCCGAAACCCGCGCATCAAGACCATTGGAGCCGGTGACCCGGCCATCGACGTTCAGCCGGTCGGCGGTCGAGGTCCCCCGGGCTTCCAGCTGCAACGCCTCGATGCCCGCCTGCTTCAATTGGGCTGCCGTCACCGAACGCGCATTAAGATCGAAGGTCACATCGGGCTTCTCGCGCGTGCCGGTGATATTGGCCGTGCCGTTGACAATTCCCCCGAGTCCCAGATCCGGGCGCACGGTATTGGCGATCGCCAGCGGCAGGTCCCTTATGCCGACCGAAAGATTGAGCGCCTGGGCCACTTCGCCGCGCAGATTGATCCGGCCGCTGCCGACATCGAGAAGGATATCGCCGAAGGCGATGTTGGAACCGTGCACATCGATCGTCGCGGGCTGGACCAGCCGCGCGGCCAGATCGCCCTGCCGCAGATCGGCCGAGCCGAGCGAGAGCCGGTAACCGCCATTCCGCGGCTCCAGCGCACCTTGTACCGCCGCGGTCGTTCCGTTCCTCAGCTTCGCGTTCGCGGTGAAATCCGTCTTCGAGCCGGCCTGCGTGGCCCTGGCGTCAAGAGTGTCGAGCACCTGCCCGGCGATCGCGATATTGCGGCCGCTGATCGTGCCGTTCGCCGTGGGAACATTGAAGATATCCCGCAGATTGGCGGCGATATCCGCCGTCTCGATGCTGTTGCCATTGGCCTTGAGATTGCGGATCGTGGCCTGGACATCGGCATTCTGGCGTCCGCCCTCATGATCCAGGCCGATATCGGCCCTGGCTGCGCCTGATGCCTCCATGAGAAGCAAGGCGGCGGCGGTGGAGACATCGGTCGCATCAAGCGACAGCCTGCCCTGATAGAGGCCCTCTGCCGTCTGCGTCACGCCGCCGGTGATGCGGGTGCCGCCGGCGGTGAAGGAAAGATCGCTCAGGCGCTTCTCGTCGCCGACGACGGCAAGCAAGGTCGAGAGATCGACACGCTCGCCATTGAGGAAGGCAAGCCCCTGAAGCCTGCCGCTCAGATTTCCCTTGTCGAGCGTTCCGTTGAAATTGACGACGGCATCGGAGAGCCTGCGTCCGACCAGCGTTCCCTGCGGCACGTCGGCCTTCAGCGCAAGCGCGATCAGATCGTTCTGCCCCTTGGCGCTGCCGTTCACCGCCAGCCTGCCCGTCGCCTTGTCGGAGAGCAGCGCCAGATCCGCCAAATTGACGCCGAAATCGAAATCCGCCGATTGGCTGGAGAACGTGCCGTTGGCGGTGATTTCACTCTGGGGATTGCCGATACGGAAATTGCGGGCGGTAAGGCCGGCTTCGCTGCGCGCAAGGCCGCCGCTGATGCGCGTCTCGCCGGCGATGATGCGATCGACGACATCGGTGCCGGTCCGCATGCCGGTGGCATTGCCGTCGAGCGCCAGATCGAAGGCGCCGGTGAGCGGGCGGACGGTGCCGTCGGCCTTCAGATCGAGGCGGCCGGCGAGATCGCGGCCGGCCAGCGACGAAAACGGTGCGATGCTCTCGGCCTTGACCGCGATATCGCCATTGAAGGCGTAATCGGCGATATCGCCGTTCAAGCCCGCGGTCAGCCCATTTCCAGTGATCTCCGCTCTTTCGAGATGCACGGGCGCGCCGGCCCGCCACAGCCCGTCAATGGCCAGCGCGATACGATCGCCCAGCGCCTCGGCAATATCGGCGCGCTCAGAGGTGATGCCCGACACGTCCCCATCGACCTTGAAGGTGATATGGCGGGCCGTCGGCAGGTCGAGATTTTCCGCGACGCCGCCCATCTTCAGCGCAATCGTTCGAGAGGCGAAATTGCTGGTGGCAAGGTTGGCGATATCGAGCGAGCCGGTCCAGTCATTGGTGGGGCGGTCGCCGAAAGAGACCTGCAAAGCCGCGTTCTCCACCGTCGTCTGGCCACCGGCCACCGGCAGCACCACCCTCTTGCCGGTGGGATCGGCGATGCGCCCGTCGATGCGCAAACGGTTGAGGAAACCGTCGGAACCGGTCTCGGCGGATGCGGTCAGCGTCATCGCCGCACTCGTCAGATCGATATTGTCCACCCGGACGCCACCGGCGTCCTTGACGAGGCCATTGGCGGCGAGCGTCGTCTGCGCACCGAAGAAATCCCGGAAGACCGGCGGCACCAGCACTGCGATCGGGCCGCGGAAATCGCTGCGGAAGCCGAGGCCGTCATTCTGCCTATCCAGGCTGACGATGCCGGTCAGCACGCGGTTGCCGGCGGCATCCAGCGTGAGATCAAGATCGAAATCATCGAGGGGACCGGAGCCGGCCGCCGTCAGATCGACGGGCGGGCGGCCCTCGATTTTCAGGAGATTGGCGACGATGCCATTCGCCGGCTCGGAAAGCTTCAAGTCGAGATCGAGGTTGCGCGTCTGATTGGCGTAGGCGGCGGTCAACTGGAGCTGCCCGCCCGGCCCATCGAGCCGCTGGATCTGGAAGGCGGAATCGAGCGAGCCGTCCTCGAGCCGCAGCCGACCGGTGGCCGAGACTTCCGACGCAAGGCCGAAGATATCCTGGCCGAATGTCAGATGGGCGACATCGAACTGGTCGAGGATGATGGCGAGCGGCAGTTCCGGCAGGCTGAAGCTGCTGGATTCCGGGTTCGGCAGGCTGTCATCGGGCAGGGGCTTGCGGATCACGTCGATCCGCTCGGCGGCAAGCGTCTGGATGCTGAGCCGCCCCGTCAGAAGGGCGGTGCGGCTCCAGACGATGCGGGCATTGGTGATGCGCAGCCACACGCCCTGACGATCGGCAATCGTGATCGAGCCGATTGAGGCCTCCGAGGACAGGACGCCCTGGATGTTGGAAATGCTGATCTGGCGGTTGGGCGCGGAAAGCTTGTCTTCCACGAAGGAAAGAAAATACGACTTCTCCTCCTCCGCATTGTCCTGCGCAAAGGCGGGAAAAGCGAAGAGCAGAATGGCTATGAGAGCGAGCAACCGGGTCAAAATGCCTGTCCTATGCCAACATAGAATGCCACACTCGGGTCGCCGGAGCGACGGTTCATCGGAACGGCGACATCGAAACGGATGGGGCCGAGGCCGGTCTGATAGCGAAGGCCACCGCCGACGCCGACGCGCATCTCCTGCGAAAAGTCCGGGAAGGTGTCTTCCCCGACATAGCCGGCATCGACAAAGCCGACGACGCCGATGGATTCGGTCACCCGAACGCGGACCTCACCCGACGTTTCGATCAACGAGCGGCCGCCGATGACATCCCCGGTCGAGGTGACGACGCCGATGTTGCGGTATTCATAACCGCGGACCGAACCGCCGCCGCCGGCGAAGAACAATTTGTCGGGCGGCAGCTCGGCGATCGACGCGCCTGCCAGCGCGCCAAGTTTCAGCCGCCCCGCCAGGACGACACGGTCATCCTCGCCGAAGCCGTAATAGGTGCGCCCCTCGGCGGTGAGCCTGGTGGCGAAATTGCCGTATTCCAGTTCGTAGAACGGCTCGACCACCCCTTCGAGGAAATAGCCTGTCGTGGCATCGGCGGGATTGTCGCGGCTGTCATAGACGAGGCCGCCCAGCATGCCGATGGTCAGGAAATCGCGCGTCCCGAAAAAATCGTCCTCGAACTCAGCCCGCGATGCGCTGGCGAAAATGCGCCCCGTCAGCTGATCATTGAAGATATGGGTGAAGCCGGCCTGGCCGGTGACCGCCGTCCTGGTATAGGCGTCGAGCACCTCGCGCTCGGCGATGAGCGAGGTGACGAAATCGGTATCGGGCGTAAAGACGCCCGGCTTGGTGAAGGTCACGCCTGCCAGATAGCTGAAGTTCTTGGGATCGAAGGCGTTGCTATCCGTCGATCCGATGCCGCTGACCTTGGCATCGAAGCGCAGGCGCTCGGCCCTGCCGAACAGATTGCGGTGCATCCAGTAGGCCTCGACGCCGGCGCCGTCCAGCGTGGAATAGCTGCCGCCGACGCCGAAGCGGCGCAGCGGACGCTCCTGCACCGTCAGCGTCATGGGCAGGCTGCCATCGGGCTCGATGTTCTCCGCCTCGGTGATCGTGGCGGCGCGGAAGACCTCCAGCCGGTTCAATCGCTTCCTGGCGCGCTCGATATCGTCGGGATCATATTCCTGGCCGGGCTTGAGGCCCGTCTGCCGGGCAACGAATTCCGGATCCATGCGCTCGGTGCCCCTGACCGCCAGCGGGCCGTAATGGGCGCGGCGACCGGGATCCACCGTGATGTCGGCATCGACCGTATTGTTGCTATGGTCGGCGGTGATGTCCTGTCCGGTCGTCTTCGCCTTGGCGAAGCCCTGGTGGCGCCAGCCATCGACGGCCAGGACCTCGGCTTTCAGGATGGTCGCTGAACGGGCCACCTCGCCGGGTGCGAATCCCTCGTCCTGCGGAAGCTTGACCACATCCTTCCGGTCGACAGGCGGCGGCGCCAGCCGATCGATGCTGGTGCGGGCAAAGAGAAATTGCGGACCGGGGTCGACGGAGATCTGGACCGTCGCATTATCCGGGATATCCGCATCGGGAGGGATGTCGGACGCCTCGCGGCCATTGACCTTGATGCTGATCGTCCCGCCGTAGCGCCCATCGCCGTAAAGGGCCGCCAGGATGCGCCGGTAATCACCCCTCGCCTTGGCGAGCAGGCCGGCGGCACCGGAGGCGGGCTTGTCCTCGTCCGTGACGAGGCTCGAGGCGCCCTCGACCGTCTCCTTGACGTTGCTCTCGCTGCCGTCGTGGTTCCTGGTATTGCCGGTGATGACGACATTGACCTTGTAGCGCTTGGGATCGGCGATCACCGCATCCGCGTCGTCCTTTTTCTCCTCGCCCCACAGCCTGATCCCGAAAATCTCGAAGGCGGCAGCTGGGGAGAGAACAACAGGAGAAAACTGTGCGGCAAGAAGCAGCACGGCGGCGCCGATTCTTCGAAATGGTCCATGCATCAAAAAGTACTCAGGACGAAAAACCCGGCTCACCTTGAAAATCCCGCGCTCTGCGGTATGGAGCCCCTCCCCCAAAGGACCAATCAGGCAATAGCACAGCTAACGGGGAACGGCAAAACACTCGTCTAAAATCTGATCGTTTATGTCAATGAACTGTTAATTATCGAGCCCCACCGCGCCCGCCAATCGCAACAAAGAGCCAACGAAAAATCCCGCCGTTTCCGGCGGGATTTTTCTGTATCTGCGGCTTTTTTTTACGGACGTGCGGATTTTACCGGCCGACCCCCCAGGGGCGGCCATGAGGAAAGGCCGGCCCTGGACCGAAGTGCGGTCCGCCCCAATGCGGGCCACCCCAAACGGGACGCGGCGGAAGGACGGGGCCCGGACCACCGAAGCGCGGGCCACCCCAGAAGGGACGGGGACCCCAGTGGTGACGATGACGCCAGTAGGGCGGCGATCCCCAGAACGGGCCGGGACCCCAGAAGGGATCGGGGCCGGGCCCGATGATCACCACGCTGCTACCGCTGCTGTAGGAGGGCTGGGAACCGAAAGAGAGATAACGGGCGGAAACCCATCCCCGGATGCCGCCGGTGCTGATGCGGCACCAGCCGCCGCTGCACGCGCCCACATCGACATCGGCACCGGCCGGCAAGGTCGCGACACGGGCATAGCCCGCGCTTGGGCCCGTGCGGACATTGATCGATCCGGTGGTGTAGGCGATTTCCGCCAAAGCGGACGTCGAGAACAAAGCAGCCGAGAAAAGAACGGCCGAAAAAATACCGCCACGCAAACTCATGTTAAATCCCCTGCGAAAGATACTCTCATCCAACGATAGATGATGACCTTATATCCGCAAGGAAATTCCAATTATAACGTTTACAATGGAATAATATTGGCGATTAATTACTTTAACTACATCTCAAGATCGAAGACGATAATACCATTTATTCCATCTTTCGCTGCGGCGACCAAGCTTTTCCCGACCTCCACATGCGCAGGATGAGGCAGATAGGCGTCGCGCGCGGCCGCATCCGCGAAATCGACGACGAAGCCATGGGCGAAGCCCTTGTCCAAACCTTCGGGGCTGCCGTCGGCGCCGCTCGATACCGCCAGTATGCCCGGAATCCTGTCCTTGAGCGCATGAACGCTTTTCAGCAGCCTGTCGATTTCAGCACGATCCAACTCCTCGCGGAAGCGGACGAGAACGATATGACGGATCATGGAATTTTATCCTTGGAGAGATAGGCGAAGGTCAATCGGAGAGATCGAGACCGGCCGTTTCCTCCGGGACGAGGATGCCGGTTTCGAGGCAATAACGCACTTCGGCGCTGAGAATATCGCGCGGGCGGATGTCATCGGGCACCGTCCCGTCCTGATAAAGGCGGAGATCCCGGGCGCTCTGGCGGCAGCCGGCCTTCTGCAAGGCGGCGGCATCATTGGCAGGCGATGGCGCCGCCGACGGCGCGGCGGGGCGGCTCGCTGGTGGTCCTGCCCTGCGGAGGGGCAGCCGGGGGCTCGAGCCCGGCATTGCTTGTCAGGAAATAATAGGCGAAAGCGGCAATCGCCAGCGCTAGCGCTCCAAGCCAAAGAACAAGCCGACGATTCAATATGCACCTCTTTCCGGGTCTGGAACCGATGCCCGCCCCGGCCAATTCTGTATGCCGCGCAAAGCGGCATCATCTACTTTCGATCCCCGCCTTGCGCGCGTCAATCCCAATATCGGGGCCCTTCCACACCGGCCCGATCAATAAAAAGAGAGGAGGACAGGCACAATAAAAAAGGCCGGGACAAGCCCGACCTTTCCTCATCCATCTCGACACCAGTGCCAGTACATCCGTGGTCAAAGGCGGAGACGAATTTCTGAAACCTATGTAAGTCTAGCAGCTCTCTATTTCAAGCATATGACAACTGCTTTCTTTTTTCTTTCACGCGGCTACACGCGCTTCCGAATAATATGACTGTTCATCTGCAAACCCGCCCAGCACATCGCCAAGACATTGCTGGAACAGATCGAGATCCACCGGCCCGATGCGGCTCAAATAGATATCGATCTCGTCCGGCCCCACGCCGCGATTGAGCAGCTCCACGATCGCCTCGAGAAGTATGGTCCGGTGATCGAACCTGAATCGTTGCATAGCGTCTGCCCCCAGAACCCCATCCCATAAAGGAACAAAGATAAGGCTAACGCTAATATGGTTAACAAAAGGTTAACAACCCGTCCACGCTGCAAAAATCACAGAAAAAACGCAGCTCTATACAGAAAATGAAAGAAGAACTGCTTTTTTGAACTTGGTGGAGCCAAGCGGGATCGAACCGCTGACCTCCTGCATGCCATGCAGGCGCTCTCCCAGCTGAGCTATGGCCCCATCTCGCCGCCGGATATCTGGAGCGGCTAAAATCGCATCCGGCAGGGTTTCATCAGGGGCAGCGCCCTGACGAGGCGGCTTATTAAATGGCGCCGCCGTGAAGATCAAGAGCTAAATCGCATCTCATCGGGCAAGATGCGATTTTATTTTGCGGCACGGGCATTTTCCTGATCGCAGGCCCGCGCCACAAAGGAAACGGACGAGGATCAGCTTTCCTCGTCGTCCGAGCCGACGCCGCCGCCGAGAATCCCGGTGACGTCATCATCATCCTCGTCTTCGTCCTCCTCGAGGAACGGATCGTCCTCGCCGTCGTCGATATCCACATCGTCGTCGCCGAGATCGGGCAGGTCGTCGCCGCCCTTGGCTTCGTCGTCCGCCTCTTCGAGCGAGACGAATTCCGGCTTCTCGAGGACGGCATCGACCTCTTCCTCTTCGACCTCGTCCTCGGTGACGCGGGTTTCCGCCCCCGATTCGAAATAGGAGCGCGGATAGGACAGGCCCGTATAGGGCGATACGATGGGATCGCGGTTCAGATCGTAGAATTTTCGGCCCGTTTCAGGGCAGACACGCTTTGTGCCAAGTTCGGGTTTTGCCACGGGGAGCCTCGTTACTGACTGGCTGCTGACATATCCAATCCAACACGCCGGAGTGAAAAGGATAAGCCTTCTTACTGGGTTTTCGGTCCTTAAGCGCAATTTGCCGCCTTTGTCAAAGCTTAACGACACGCGAATCACATAGCGAGCCGGCGAAGCGGGTTTTCTCCTGCCGCCGCACGGCCATATTGCCGGATGACCCGCAGGCGGAGCTATGCTAGGGAACCGGCGCATTTCTGAAACCAGGGCGGCTCCACCGCCCGAAAACGCGGCACGAACGGATCGACCATGTCCCATACCGCTTCACCCAAACCCGCCACCGCCCATCGCTCGCGCGATCTTGCGGGCGACATCCGCATTCCCGGCGACAAATCGATTTCGCACCGCGCCTTCATGTTCGGCGGGCTGGCCTCGGGCGAGACCCGGATCACCGGCCTCCTGGAGGGCGAGGACGTGATCAATACCGGCCGCGCCATGCAGACCATGGGCGCCAGGATAAAGAAGGACGGCGGCACCTGGATCATCCAGGGCACCGGCAATGGCTGCCTGCTCGAACCGGAAGCGCCGCTCGATTTCGGCAATGCCGGCACCGGCGCGCGCCTTACCATGGGGCTCGTGGGCACCTATGACATGAAAACGACCTTCATCGGCGACGCCTCGCTTTCGAAGCGCCCGATGGGCCGCGTGCTCGATCCGCTGCGGGAGATGGGCGTGCAGGTGAAAGCCGCCGAGGGCGACCGCCTGCCGCTCACCCTGCATGGGCCGAAAGTGGCCGCGCCGATCACCTACCGGGTGCCGATGGCTTCCGCCCAGGTGAAATCGGCGGTACTGCTCGCCGGATTGAACACTCCTGGCGTCACCACCGTTATCGAGCCGGTGATGACGCGCGACCATACGGAAAAGATGCTGCAGGGCTTCGGCGCCGACCTGACGGTGGAGACCGACCGGGATGGCGTGCGCCATATCCGCATCGTCGGACAGGGCGAACTCAAGGGCCAGACGATCGACGTGCCGGGCGACCCCTCCTCCACCGCCTTCCCGCTGGTGGCGGCGCTGATCGTGCCGGGGTCCGACGTGACGATCCGCAACGTGCTGATGAACCCTACCCGCACGGGGTTGATCCTCACCCTGCGGGAAATGGGCGCCAAGATCGATATCCTCAACGCGCGGCTTGCCGGCGGCGAGGATGTGGCCGATCTGCGGGTGTGCGCCTCGGAGCTGAAAGGCGTGAGCGTGCCGCCGGAGCGGGCGCCGTCGATGATTGATGAATATCCGGTCCTTGCCGTCGCCGCGACGTTTGCGGAAGGCGAGACTGTCATGGACGGGCTCGAGGAACTGCGCGTCAAGGAATCCGATCGCCTTTCCGCGGTCGCCAATGGCCTCAAGGCCAATGGCGTCGATTGCACGGAAGGCGAGGCGTCGCTCATCGTGCGCGGCGTTCCGGGCGGAAAGGGCATCGGCGGCGGAACGGTCGCGACCCATCTCGACCACCGCATCGCCATGAGCTTTCTCGTCATGGGCCTTGCCGCGGAAAAGCCGGTGACGATCGACGATTCGGCGATGATCGCGACCAGTTTCCCGGAATTCATGGACCTGATGGCGGGGCTTGGGGCGAAGATCGAACGGAGCTAATCATGTATCAGCCGCCGCATTTTCGTGAAGACGACCTGGGCGTACAGCATGCGCTGATCCGGGCGCATCCCCTCGGGCTGCTGATAACGGCGGGCGGCTCAGGTCTGATCGCCAATCCGGTGCCGTTCCACCTGGATGCGGAAGCATCCGAAAAGGGGACGCTCAGGCTGCACCTGGCAAAGGCCAATGCACAGTGGCGCGACATTCAGGATGGCGCTCCCGTGCTCGCCGTCTTTCAGGGCGTGAATTCCTATGTGACACCTTCGTGGTATCAGACCAAGCAGGAGACCGGCAAAGTCGTCCCCACATGGAACTATGTGATCGTCCAGGCGCGGGGGCCTGCCCGGGTGATCCACGACAGCGACTGGCTGCGGGCGCAGATAGACGCCATTACAGGCCAGCATGAAAGCCGGCGTGAAAAGCCCTGGACCGTTCATGACGCGCCTGATGATTTCGTCCGGGCGCAGTTGAAGGGCATCGTCGGCATTGAGATCGAGATTGCCTCGATCGAAGGCAAGTGGAAGGTCAGCCAGAACCGGCCGGTCGCAGACCGCGAAGGTGTAGCGGCTGGCCTCGGCGCAATGGCCGGAGAGGATGAAATGCAGGATCTGGTGAAGCGCTACGGCAAGCTGGAAGGAAACCATTGAGCAGGACGTTTACGATCGCCATCGACGGGCCGGCGGCATCCGGCAAGGGGACACTGGCACGGCGGCTCGCCGTGCATTACGGCTTCCATCATCTCGATACCGGGCTCACCTATCGCGCGGTGGCAAAGGCGCTTCTCGATCAGGGCCTGCCGCTCGACGATGAGGCCATCGCCGCCGGGATGGCTGGCAGTCTCGATCTCAAGCATCTCGACCGCAAAGCGCTTTCCGCTCACGACGTGGGCGAGGCGGCATCGAAAGTGGCGGTGATGCCTTCCGTGCGCCGGGCGCTGGTGGCGGCGCAGCGCGCCTTCGCCGAGACGCCGCCCGGAACGGTGCTGGACGGGCGCGATATCGGCACGGTCGTCTGCCCGGACGCGCCGGTGAAGCTCTATGTGACGGCCTCGGCCGAGGCGCGTGCAAAACGCCGTTATGAGGAGATTCTGGGCGCCGGCGGCGAAGCCGATTTTGCCGAAATCCTCGCCGATCTCAGCCGGCGCGACGCACGCGACATGGGCCGCACCGATTCGCCGCTGAAGCCGGCGGAGGATGCGCACTTGCTAGATACCACCGAAATGGATATAGAAGCGGCATTTCTGGCCGCTAGGCGGCTGGTCGATGAGGCATTGGCGAACCGCCGGGCCTGAACCATATATGACATGAACCTGCCTGCCTCCAGTCCATGCGCCGGAAAAGCCCATGAAGGGCGGACTGGATGCAAGGCGAACGAAACGCAAACCACCGGCGCCGTACCCGAAGATGAATCCCGGGTACATCAGGAGTCCATATGTCACAATCTAATCCCACGCGGGAGGATTTCGAATCCCTCCTCGCCGAGTCCTTCGCCAGCCATGACCTTGCCGAAGGTTATGTCGTCAAGGGCCGTATCGTCGCCATCGAAAAAGACATGGCGATCATCGACGCCGGCCTCAAGGTCGAAGGCCGCGTGCCGCTGAAGGAATTCGGCGCCAAGGGCAAAGACGGCTCGATGAAGCCGGGCGACGAAGTCGAAGTCTATGTCGAGCGCATCGAAAACGCGCTTGGCGAAGCAGTTCTCTCGCGCGAGAAGGCTCGCCGCGAGGAGAGCTGGGTCAAGCTCGAGCAGAAGTTCAACGCCGGCGAGCGCGTCGAAGGCGTCATCTTCAACCAGGTCAAGGGCGGCTTCACGGTCGATCTCGACGGCGCCGTGGCCTTCCTACCGCGCAGCCAGGTCGATATCCGTCCGATCCGCGACGTCACCCCGCTGATGCACAACCCGCAGCCCTTCGAAATCCTCAAGATGGACAAGCGCCGCGGCAATATCGTCGTCTCGCGCCGCACCGTGCTTGAGGAAAGCCGCGCCGAACAGCGTTCGGAAATCGTGCAGAACCTCGAAGAGGGCCAGGTGGTCGAGGGCGTCGTCAAGAACATCACCGATTACGGTGCGTTCGTCGACCTCGGCGGCATCGACGGCCTCTTGCACGTCACCGACATGGCATGGCGCCGCGTCAACCACCCGTCCGAGATCCTGAACATCGGCCAGACGGTCAAGGTGCAGATCATCCGCATCAACCAGGAAACCCACCGCATCTCGCTCGGCATGAAGCAACTCGAGAGCGATCCGTGGGATGGCATCGGCGCCAAGTACCCGGTCGGCAAGAAGATCACCGGCACGGTGACGAACATCACCGACTACGGCGCGTTCGTCGAGATCGAGCCGGGCATCGAAGGCCTGATCCACGTTTCCGAAATGTCCTGGACGAAGAAGAACGTGCATCCGGGCAAGATCCTCTCGACCTCGCAGGAAGTCGAAGTGGTTGTGCTCGAAGTCGATCCGGTCAAGCGCCGCATTTCGCTGGGCTTGAAGCAGACCCTCGACAATCCGTGGACGACCTTCGCCCAGAAGTACCCGACGGGCACCGTCGTGGAAGGCGAAGTCAAGAACAAGACCGAGTTCGGCCTGTTCATCGGCCTCGACGGCGATGTGGACGGCATGGTCCATCTCTCCGACCTCGACTGGAACCGTCCGGGCGAGCAGGTCATCGAAGAGTACAACAAGGGTGACGTGGTCAAGGCGGTCGTTCTCGACGTGGACATCGAGAAGGAGCGCATCTCGCTCGGCATCAAGCAGCTGACCGGCGACAAGGTCGGCGAAGCGGCTGCCTCGGGCGAACTGCGCAAGAACGCCGTCGTCACCTGCGAAGTCACCGGCATCACCGATGGCGGCATCGAGGTGCGTCTGGTCGATCACGACATCGACTCGTTCATCCGCCGTTCGGACCTGTCGCGCGACCGCGACGAGCAGCGCCCCGAGCGCTTCTCGGTCGGCCAGAAGGTCGACGCCCGCGTCATCGCCTTCGACAAGAAGACCCGCAAGCTGCAGGTCTCCATCAAGGCGCTGGAAATCGCCGAAGAGAAGGAAGCGGTTGCCCAGTACGGCTCGACCGACTCCGGCGCTTCGCTCGGCGACATCCTCGGCGCCGCGCTGAAGAAGCAGGAAAAGAACTAAGCTGTTCTTTTGAAGGCTCAGAAACGAAACCCGCCGGTTCGCACCGGCGGGTTTTTCTTTGGCTTTCAAGATCGATGCTTATCCAGCCTTGGCAAAGCTCGCCGACAGCAATTCGTCGCAGCCATGTTCCTTGATAGCGGCAGTCAAGGCCGCCTCGTAGTCGGGCTGCGCACTTTCAAGGCGTGACCGTCCCTTGTCGGTGAGAACCGCATAAACCCCACGTTTATCGTCGGGGCAGAGATCGCGGACGGTTAGCCCGCTCCGTTCCAGACGCTCGACCATTCGCGAAACCGAACTTTGGTTCAGGCGCAGATGTGAGGCCAACTCCTGCATTCTCAGTTCTGAATTCGGAGACCGCGACAATATCTGGAGCGCACGATATTCCGACAGACCAAGTCCGTGCCGTTCCTGCAACATCCTGCCCAATGCGGCTTCGACGTCGGTCACGACATGAACCAGTTTGAGCCATGCATCCGTTCTTTTGGGCATGATGAGAACCGACTCCTCTCGAGCATCAGCGATGACTTCCATGTATGTCCATACAAGCACCGGCTCAAGGGGCTCTGCGCATTGTGCTATAGAACGCTGAACCAAATGCCTGCGGGATGGCGACCGCCGCTGCCATGAGCGGGATGATAGCGTGGCAAGGGAACGGTGGTCATCCGACCTGCTCCTGCAGCTTCACGCTATCGGCGAGCTTCAGCCAGACGACTCCGGCAATGATGACTGCCAACCAGAATGCCTGGACGAGCGTGAGCGGCTGATCCAGCAGGACGCTGCCGAGGACGGCCGCGCCAACAGAGCCGATACCCGCCCAAACAGCGTAGCCGATGCCAACGTCGATGGTCCGCAAGGCAGTGCTAAGGAAATAGAGCGTGAGCAGGAAGAAAATGAAGGCAGCGACAGACCAGCTCAATACTGTAAACGCCTGGCTTCCCCCTACACTAAGCGCATAGCCGATTTCAAAAGCGCCAGCGAGCAGCAACATGAGCCATGCGCGTCCGCTGCCTTGATGATTTTGATTGGTTGTTGTCATGTCTGGTTCCTTTCGTGTGGGCTTGATTGAATGAAGGGGTCGCTCTCTATGCAGCACCGCTGAGCCGCAGGCCGGCAACACCTCCGATCACCAGAGCGATCCCAAGAACCTTTTTCCAGTTCAGTCGCTGTCTGAAAAACAGGGAGCCCAGAACGACGATCCCTACCCCTGAAACGGAAGTCCAAATGGCATAACCCACGCCAACGTCAAAGGTAAGAAGGGCGAGGCTGAGGAAGTAAGTCGCGATCGCCCCGCTGATCAGGGTGGCAATACTCCACCCTATCTTCGTGAACCCCTTTGCATTGCCGGCGCTGATTGCAACCGCGATCTCGAAAACCACGGCGATTCCAAGATAGAGCCAGCTCATCGTATTTTCCTTTCATTGCTGGTTGATTTGCCAAGCATGCGCTTGGTCGGTGATTATTTGTATGTGCATGCATTATCTCGAACAAATTGGTGAGTCAATGTATTTGTATGTGCATGCAAATTGATGCGGAGCCCGGCGTTTATCGCAACGACGGGGCAACCCGAATGAGCGCCGTCGATCAAAGGCATTGGAAACCACGAGAAGAAAGAAGCGGGCCGCGCAATATGGCTGCCCCACTCCTCGCTATAGTTACACTCCAAGCATCAAGATGAGCGCATAGCTCACCGCCCCAAGCGCGAGCAGGGACAGAATGGCGGCGAGCGTCACCCGGCCGCCGGCGCGGGCGACGGTGCGCACATCGACGCCGAGGCCGAGGGCGGCCATCGAGATGACGGTCAGGAAGGTCGATGCCTTCTCGATGGGCGCGTGCAGCGCATCCGGGATGAAGCCGAGGGAGCGCAGCCCCATCATCGCCAGGAAGCCAATGATGAACCAGGGAACGAGGTGGCGGAGCGACGGGCTCGCGCCCCGACGCCCCTCGCCCATGAGCGCCAGCGCGAGAATGACGGGCCCCAGCATCAGCACCCGCACCAGCTTCACCAGCGTGCCGAGCTGGACGCTCAACGGAGCGACAGGAGCAGTGGCCGCCAGAACCTGCGGCACGGCATAGACGGTGAGGCCCGCGAAGACGCCATACTGCGCCACGGAAAGGCCGAGGAGCGGTACGAGAAGCGGCAGGCAGAGGACGACCACGACACCCAGAACCGCCGTGAAGGCGATCGAGGCGGCGACATCATCGCTATGGGCGCCGATGACTGGCGCCGTGGCGGCAATGGCCGAATTGCCGCAGATCGAATTGCCACAGGCGACCAGCACCGCCATGCGGTGCGGCAGGTGCAGAAGCCGGCCTATGCCGTAGCTCAGGACGATGGCGACGGCCACGACACCGGCTATGCCGGCGATCAGCCCCGGACCGGCGGCAACAACGGCGCCGGTGCTGACGGAAGCACCAAGAAGCACAATGGCGACCTCCAGCAGGGTCTTGGCGGAGAATCCGATGCCGGCGTCAAAATGCGGTGCCGGACGAAAGAAGCTGCGGATCGCCGCGCCGATGAGGATCGCCAGGACAAGCCCTTCCAGCCAGGCGCGCCCGGCAAGCCGGATTTCCAGCATCTGCAGCAGCACGGCCAAACCGGCCACCGCAGCGCTCAGAAAAATTCCCGGTAAGATATGGCTGATTTTTAGACGATTATCGGCAATCACTGCCGTACTCCAGAAAGATTTTCCAATGTTATCCGAAAAATCGCATATTCAATCCATTCCATAATATGGCATATTCCGTTCGACAAAATCGAACATTCCGGCACATCATGACTTTCGAGCAGCTCAGGATCTTCATCGCCGTCGCCGAGCGCGAGCACCTCACCCGCGCCGCGGAGGCCCTGCGGCTGACGCCTTCGGCGGTGAGTTCCGCAATCCGCGCGCTGGAGGACCGCTACGGCACGATGCTCTTCAACCGGATCGGACGCCGGATCGAGATGACGGATGCCGGACGCATCTTCCTGGAAGAGGCGCGGGCGGTGCTGGCGCGGGCGCATGCGGCGGAGCTGGCGCTCGCCGAACTGGGCGGGCTGAAGCGGGGGACCTTGCGCATCCAGGCCAGCCAGACAATCGCGAGCTACTGGCTGCCGCCGTTTCTCGCGCGCTTTCATGCCACCTATCCGGCCGTCGCCATCAGCCTGACGGTGGGGAACACGCAGAGCGTCGCCCACGCCACGGTCGAAGGCGACGCGGATATGGGCTTCGTCGAGGGCGAAGTGGACGACCCCTCTCTCTCGGCCCGCCCGGTGGGGGAGGACCGTCTGGTCGCGATCGTTTCCGCCTCGCATCCCTGGGCGGACGGCCGTGCGCTGGAATTGCACGACATCGCGCAGGCCGACTGGATCATGCGCGAATACGGGTCCGGAACCCGCTCGGCCTTCGAAAGCGCCATCCGCGCGCACGGCCTCAATCCATCGGCATTGAAGATCGCGCTGGAACTGCCATCCAACGAGGCGGTGCTTTCGGCGGTGCAATCGGGGGCCTATGCAGCGGTGCTATCCGAACTCGCGGCGGCTCCTCATCTCGCCACGGGGCGGCTCACCAAGGCCAATTTCTCCCTGCCGCAAAGGCGCTTCCTCCTGCTTTCGCACAAGGAGCGATATCGCAGCAGGGCGTTCCATTCACTGGTCGAGATGCTGGCGGAGGGAGGCGCAACGTCTATTCCAGGATCGCATACCGGTACCAGATGAATACGATCTCATAAACGAGCACCAGCGTCACGAATATAGCGTGAAAGCGCTGGTTGCGCGTGAACATGGCGACAATGCTCCCAGCGACGAAAATGACAGTCCGAAGCGGGTATTCGATGCCGAAGGAGTGATAGTGGTCCCGGCCCTTCAGCAGGGTATCGCCAACGTCCGCGAGAAAGATCAGCGCCAGAATGCTGAAGAATGCCTTGCGGCGCGACATGAAATAATCGCGATAGCCCGTATACTCCGCCATGTTGTCGGGGAACAGCAGGGTAGTGGCGAGAAAATAAAGGCTCGCATAGAAGATGACGTAAAAATAGGTTTCGAAGTCCCAGATCTTGATCCAGTGCAGGTAGAATTCGAACCACCAGAAATGCACGACCGCCAGGAATATGAATCCAACCCATGCCAGATGTATGGGATAGATGATCTGCAATCCCGGATGCTGGACGAAGCGGGCAAAGCCGGTGAGAAGCCTCGAAATACATAAGCCGAGAACAATACCGACGATGACCCGGATATGGACAAAGATTTCCGGGGTCATTCCGTGGCTGACCGAGGTGTTTTCCATCTTCTCCCCCTGGCTGGGAGAGAGAATTCAACCGTATAAACGTTAAAAAGCCATGGAAAGACTTGCCGCCTGCTTCAGGCGGCCGGATCGGCTGGTGATGGCGCCGGACGTTTCACGTCCTTCACGACCCGGCCTGACTGTCGGCGACCGTCTCGAAGGCGGGCCGCCGTTTCAGCCATGTCATCGCTGTCTGCGGCTTGACGAAGAGAAGCGTAATGTCCGGCCGCCTCGACTGCAGCCGCCTTTCGATGCGATCGACGCATTTTTCGATGCCGGGGGCGGTGAGCCTGTCCTTGAATTCGACGCTGAGCGCCGTCAATATCTCCTGCGGCCCGAGATGGACGGTGAGCACGCCATTGACCTTCTGCACGGCATGGTCGGCTTCCGCGACGGCCAGGATCTCGGCCTCGACCTCGGGAACCGCCGCCTCGCCGATCAGAAGCCCCTTGCTTTCCAGGGCAAGCGATATGGCCGTCGCCGCCAGCACGAGCGCGATGCAGATGGAGGCGACGCCGTCGAGGACCGGCATATCGAACATATGGGCGGTGAAAATACCCAGAAAGGCGGCGATCAGCCCCAGGAGATCGGCCGTATTGACGAAGAGGACGGTAAAGACCGGCGCGTCCTTGCTGCGGCGGAAAGCCGTGAAATAGCCATAGCGCCCCTTGCTCCGGCGGAACTCCAGGAACGCGACCAGCCATGCCCAGCCTTCGAACAGGAAGGACAGGCCAAGCACAGCATAATTGACCAATGGGTCGCTCATCGGCTCGGGATGAAGAATATGCCTGACCCCTTCGTAGAAGGATGCGCCGGCACCGAGCGCAAAGACGAGGAGCGCTACGATGAAGCTCCAGAAATAAAGTTCCCGCGCATAGCCGAAAGGATGGGTGGCATCGGCCGGGCGGTGGGCACGATGAAGCCCGAAAAGCAAGAGAACCCCGTTTCCCGTATCGACCAGGGAATGGACGCCTTCCGACAGCATGGCGGAACTGCCGGTGAAGAAAGCCGCGCCGAATTTGGTCAGCGTGACCAGAAGATCACCGACCAATCCGGCATAGATCACTTTTCGGGAACCGGAACGCGAAGCCATCGTGCTCTCTATTCGGCAGCAATCACTATATCGCGTTTAAGTTGCACTATACTTATTAATACAACTTATATTTGATATCGGAAAATGAACGCAACCGACCCGCGCGCCGCATCCCGCCGGCCCATTTGGCCATTTTATTGAGGATCGGCGCTACCGGCTGTTTCGATCGCCCGCAACTGCCTGCGCCAGGTGCCTGTAGTCTGCGGCTTGACGAAGAGGGCGATTATGGTCGGCTGCTCCGCCTTGAGCCGCGCCTCGATGCGTTCGACGCATGCCTCGATCTCGGGCGCCGTCAGCCGGTCTTCGAACTCGACGCTGATCATCGCCAGCACCTGCTCCG
This sequence comes from Mesorhizobium sp. RMAD-H1, assembly GCF_014191375.1. Classification (GTDB taxonomy): domain Bacteria; phylum Pseudomonadota; class Alphaproteobacteria; order Rhizobiales; family Rhizobiaceae; genus Paramesorhizobium. The sequence goes on along the minus strand of NZ_JACHWN010000004.1, from coordinate 91,180 downwards.
GACCGAGATGCACGGTGAGGACACCATTGGCCTTCTGCACGTCGGGATCGGCCTGGACGATGGTCAGGACAGCGCGCTGGACCTCGGGATAGGCGGGCTCACCCATCAGAAGCTCCTTGCTCTCGCGGGCAAGGAAGACCGCCGTGGCGGCAAGGACGAAGGAGATGCCGATCGAGGCAACGCCGTCGAGAACCGGCATGTCGAGCAGCTGCGCGGCCAGAATGCCCGTAAACGCGATCGTGAGCCCGAGGAGCGCCGCGCTGTCCTCGAACAGGACGGTGAAGACGCTGGGGTCCTTGCTGCGCCGGGCGGCCGCGAGATAGCCGAGCGGACCCTTTTTGCGGCGGAACTCCTTCAGGGCGATACGCCATGTCACGCCTTCGAATACCGCGGAGAGCGCGAGCACCACATAATTGGCGAACGGATTGCGCACGGGCTCTGGGGAGAGGACATGCCTGATGCCCTCATAGAAGGATATGCCCGCACCCACCGCGAAGACCAGAAGAGCGACGATGAAGCTCCAGAAATAGAGCTCGCGGCCGTGACCGAACGGATGGTCCACATCCGGCGGGCGCGCCGCGCTGCGCAACCCGTAGAGCAGCAGCAGTTCATTGCCGGTGTCGACGAGGGAATGGAAGCCTTCCGACATCATGGCGGAGCTGCCGGTGAAGAAGGCCGCGATGAATTTCGTCACGGCGATCAGCAGATTGCCGATCAGCGCGGCGTAGATGACCTTCCTGGAACCGGATTGCGTCGCCATCTGCGTCTTCGTCCCTCTCCAGCAGTTCGAGTTGGAACTCCGCAGCGGCGCATCGGTTGCACGAAACCGTTCAGATCATCTGATCACGCCGATCAGCGATTTCTCGGGGAAGCAGGTGGCAGCCTGCCCTTGCTTGGCCTGCCAGTCGCCGATGGAGCGGCGCGTCTTGAAACCGGGGAGACCGTCGGCCTTGCCGACGTCATAGCCCTTTGCCTGCAACGCCCGCTGCATGGCGGCGATATCGGAGCGGTACATGCCGCCGACATCTCCCCATTTGCGCGAGAAGTCACCGGCGCCATAGGCGATGCGGTCGGCCGCATGGCCGATGAAGAGCGCGTAGAGATCGCTCATATTGTAGCTCTTCAGCACATAGAAATTGGGGGTGACGATAAAGGCTGGCCCATGCCGGCCGGCCGGCATCAGGAGATAGCCCTCATCCGCAAGCTCGTTCGCCGGAAAGGGCTTTCCATTGACGCGGGTGATGCCCATCTTGGTCCAATCGGCGATCTTCAGCCCCTGGTCCGGACCTTCCAGCGCGCAGGTCAGCCCTGGCGGCACCTTGACCTCGAAGCCCCAATCACGCCCCTTCTGCCAGCCATGCAGGCGCAGGTAATTGGCAATGGAAGCGAGCGTGTCGGGCACGGAGTTCCAGATATCGCGCTTGCCATCGCCGTCGAAATCAACCGCGTGCTTCATATAGGAGGTCGGCATGAATTGCGGCTGTCCCAGCGCGCCTGCCCAGGAGCTCTTCATTGCGCCGGCATCGATATAGCGGTGCTGGACGATCTCCAGCGCTGCCAGGAGCTCCTGGCGGAACATTTCCTTGCGCGTCGCCATGAATGCCTTGGTGCCCAGCACCTCAAAGGCATTATAGGGGATCTTCACGCCGCCGAAGCCGGACTCCCTGCCCCATATGGCCAGGACGATCGCGCCCGGCACGCCATATTGTTTCTCGATCGCCGCAAGGGTGCTGGCATATTGCCCGGCGCGCGTCTTTCCGCCGGCGACCACATGGCCGATCGTCCTTTCGTTGAAATATTTGCCGGGCGAGCCGAATTCCGCCTGCGCCTGCTCCCTCGGCGTCTTCGGCCTGGTGCCCGGCGGCACCAGATCCGGCAGCTTCCAATTGAGCCTCACGCCGGAGAAAGCCTTGTCGAAGGTAGCGCGGGAAATCCCCTTGGCCTTCGCCTCCGGCCACAGATCGCGGTCAAGCCACGTCCTGAACTGAGCCTCCGTCTCGGCCCTTGACGGCGCCGCGGTGGCCGGCCCGGTGAGGAGAGAAAAGCTGAAGACGGCCACGACCGCCAGGCATTTGAACGCCGCACCGAGTCTGCGCATCTGTCCCCCTATAATGCCGTTCGCGCCCGCAACGCGGCCGCCAATGTCCCCTCGTCGAGATAATCGAGCTCTCCGCCGACGGGCACGCCATGGGCGAGCCTGGTCACGCGCACGTCGAAGCCGGAAAGCTGATCGGTGATATAATGGGCAGTCGTCTGGCCCTCGACGGTGGCGTTGACGGCGAGGATCACTTCCTTCACCTCTCCCGCCCCGACCCGTTCGACGAGGCCGCGGATGTTGAGATCATCGGGCCCGATGCCATCGAGCGGCGAGAGCCTGCCGCCCAGCACATGATAACGCACGTTCATCGTGCCGGCGCGTTCCAGCGCCCAGAGATCGGACACGTCCTCGACGACGATCAGCGTTGCCGGATCGCGGCGCGGATCGGTGCAGATGGTGCAGGGATCGCTGGTATCGACATTGCCGCAGGTCGAGCAGACGCGCACCTTCTCGGCCGCATCCTGCATGGCACTGCCAAGCGGGATGAGCAGCGCCTCCTTCTTCTTGATGAGATGGAGCGCCGCACGCCTGGCCGAACGCGGCCCCAGCCCCGGCACGCGGGCAAGGAGCTGGATCAGGCGTTCGATTTCAGGACCGGCGATTCGTTTGGACATGATTCAGTGAGATAGCGAGTAGTGAACAGTGAGATAGAGGAATTGAGCAGTATCCGAATAAGAATGGGCCGGCGGAAGTCCCCGGCTATCTACCTCACTACTCACTATTCCCTACTCACTAAAACGGCAGCTTGAAGCCCGGAGGCAGCGGCAGGCCGGCGGTGAGCGCCTGCGTCTTCTCGGCCATCAACGCCTCGATCTTGGTTTTCGCCTCGTTGTGGGCGGCGACGATCAGATCCTCGAGGATTTCCGCCTCGTCCTCCTTCAGGAGCGATGGATCGATCTTGAGCGCGCTCATCACGCCCTTGCCGCTCAAGGTGACGCTCACCAGGCCGCCGCCGGATGTGCCCGTCGCCTCGAGATTGGCGATCTCCTCCTGCATGGCCTGCATCTTGGCCTGCATTTCCTTTGCCTGCTTCAGCATGCCCATCATGTCACGCATGGGTCGAACTCCTGTTTTCTTTTATTCTGGCCGCCTGATCTTGTTCAAAAACCTGCAACGTCCGGATCATGCTCTAATCATCATCGTCCGGCGTCAGCGAGACATCAGGCAATTCTGCGTCGAGATCGGCGCCGGCATCCTCCTGCGCCTCGCTCGTGGTGATGCGCACGTCGGTGATCCTTGCGCCCGGGAACTGGGCGAGGATCGCCGCCACATCCGGGTCGGCGCGGGCATTGGTGACGAGCATGTCACGGCGCGCAGCCTCCGTCTCGGCGATGGTCTGGCCACCCGCCTCGCGCGATACCGATACCATCCAGCGAATGCCGGTCCAGGCGAGAAGCTTCTGCGCGATATCGCTCGGAAGCGTCTTCGGAGCACCGTCGGTCAAACCGATCTCAAGCCGTCCCGGCGCGATGGCGACGAGACGCACGCAATTCTTGACCATGATCTTGAACTGCATGTCACGGTGCCTGTCGGCAAGCGCCACGATATCGGCAAGACTGTTCAACGGGACAGCGGGGGAAGCGGCAGGCGCTTCGGCGGGCACCGTCTGTGGCTGAGATTCGGGGGCGGGACGCGCCTCTCGTTCCGGCTCCACAAGACGCATCGCCGTCGAGCCGTTGCCGCTGGCGACGGCCATGGAGGACGAGGCCACCGCATCGGCAGGACGACCACCCGACATCAGCGCCCCGCCATTGGGCCGTGGCGCGTCAGCCCCGGGACGTGGCGCGGACACGGCGCCGCTTTCGAGCGCCTTCAGCGCTTCGTCGAGCGTCGGCAGATCGGCGGCATGCGCCAGGCGGATCAACAGCATTTCGGCGGCCTGCACCGGACGGGAAGCTGTCTCGACCTCGCCGATGCCTTTCAACAGCATCTGCCAGGTGCGCGAGAGGACGCGGATCGACAGCTTCTCGGCAAAATCACGGCCGCGCACACGCTCGTCTTCCGACAGCGACATGTCGTTCGCCACCTCAGGCGTGAAGCGCAACCGCGTCACCAGGTGGTTGAACTCGGCGAGATCGGTCAGCACCACCGCCGGGTCGGCACCGACATCATATTGCGCGCGGAACTCCTTCAGCGCCGCCGCCACATCACCCCGCATCAGCATCTCGAACAGGTCGATGATGCGGGCCCGGTCGGCGAGGCCCAGCATGGCGCGCACCGTCTCCGCCTCGACCCTGCCGCCGCCATGGGCGATGGCCTGATCGAGAATGGAGAGCGAATCACGGGCAGAGCCTTCGCCGGCGCGAGCGATCATGGCCAGCGAGGTATCATCAATCTCGATCCCTTCCTGCCCGGCAATGTTTTTCAGATGCGCGGCGAGAAGCCCAGAATCGATGCGGCGCAGATCGAAGCGCTGGCAGCGCGACAGGACCGTGATCGGAACCTTGCGGATTTCGGTGGTGGCGAAGATGAACTTCACATGCGGCGGCGGTTCCTCAAGCGTCTTCAGCAGGCCGTTGAAGGCCTGGTTGGAGAGCATGTGAACCTCGTCGATGATATAGACCTTGTAGCGCGCCGAGACCGGGCGGTAGCGCACCTGCTCGATGATCTCCCGGATATCGTCTATGCCGGTGTGCGAGGCGGCGTCCATCTCGATGACATCGACATGGCGGCCTTCCATGATCGCCTGGCAATGCTCGCCGGGTATCGAGAGATCGATGGTTGGCTGGTCGATCGTATCGGTCTTGTAGTTCAGCGCCCGCGCGAGAATACGCGCCGTGGTCGTCTTGCCGACGCCGCGGACGCCAGTCAGCATCCAGGCCTGGGCGATACGGCCGGTATGAAAGGCGTTGGTGAGGGTGCGGACCATCGGCTCCTGGCCGACGAGATCGCCGAAATTCTGCGGACGGTACTTTCGGGCGAGAACGCGATAGGCGCCGTCTGCCGTTTTCGTCTCCATGCCGAGCGTGTCCTAATCCTCGTTGCGCACCTGTGCCACGGAGTTTGGACCGCCGGACACGGCACCGTCAATCTCACATCGAGGCGAAACCCGGCCAAGAACCCTGCGACCGCAAACCATGCCCGCGAAAGAGAGAGGTGGGAGGCTGGCACGGTGACCCGTGCCCGGCTCGTTAGGGCTGCTTCCTTCCGGACCTGACCCGGTTGGCGAGTGGCTCGTCCACCACCAACCTCCCGGCCTTCATATCGTCAATCGGTACGCAAAAAGCAAGCCAAGGCACAAAAAAACTGCTATCTCACGCGCATGACGACATTCGTGCTTGATGAAAAACTCACCGCGGACACGATCGCGGTCGCCAGGCTGGGGCTTTGCGAGCTGCGGCTCATGAACGACCGCCGCTGGCCCTGGCTCATTCTCGTGCCGCAGCGGCCGGACAAAGTGGAACTGCATGACCTGACACCGCTCGACCAGACCATGCTCACCTTCGAGATGGCGATGACTGCGCAGGCGCTCAAATCCGTGACGGCTTGCGAGAAGATCAATACCGGCGCGCTCGGCAATATCGTGCGGCAACTCCACGTGCATGTGATCGCCCGCAGCAGCGGCGACCCCGCCTGGCCCGACCCGGTATGGGGCCATGGCACGCGCGAGCCATACCAGCCGGAGGCGGCGGAACAGTTCTCCCTCGCCATCAAACGCGCCTTAGACATCTGATATCACCCGGAGCTTCCATGAGATTGCGCCTGTTCGACCTGCCGGAGATCGAGCCGAGCCAGGCGGTCGGCTTTGCCGGCAACATCATCGACCGGCTGTCGGAGAAGCGCTCCGACGATGCAACCGAGCGAGCCCTGACCGAGCCGGAAGCGCGAATCATGCTTCTCGGCAAAGGGCGCGTGCACCTCTTCCTCGAGGATGGCGCACGACCGAGGGCTTTTTTCCAATCAGGTGAGATCGCCCGGTTCGAGCCTCTCCTGCACGAGGCGGTGCTGCTCGGCAGGCAGGACCAGCGGCCGCTGCTTGCCGCGGTCACTGCCACGGATCCGGACATGCTGCCCGAGCCGTTCAAGGCGGTCGATTACCGCTCGGTCTATATGCAGGGGCTGCTTCCGCCCGACGAGCTCGGCGCGCTGGCGCAGGCGGCAGCGCTGATCGCATGGCATGAGAACCATCGTTATTGCGGGCGCTGCGGGATGCTCACCGAAATGCGAGCCGGCGGTTACAAGCGCGTGTGCCCGCATTGCGAGGCCCAGCATTTTCCCCGCACCGATCCGGTGGCGATCATGCTGGCGGTGCGTGGCGACCGATGCCTGCTGGCGAGAAGCCCGCATTTCGCGCCTGATATGTATTCATGCCTCGCCGGTTTCATCGAGCCGGGCGAGACCATCGAGGCGGCGGTGCGCCGCGAAACGCGCGAGGAGACGGGCGTGCCCGTCGGCCGCGTCGCCTATCATGCGAGCCAGCCCTGGCCCTTCCCCTATTCGCTGATGATCGGCTGCCATGCCGAGGCGCTGTCGGACGAGATCGTCATCGACCGCTCGGAGCTGGAGGACGGACGCTGGTTCGAGCGCGGCGAAGTGCTCGCCATGCTCGACCGCACGCATCCGCAAGGGCTGATGACGCCACCGCCCGGCGCAATCGCCGCCCATCTCATCCGGAGCTGGGCGGAGAGCTGATCCGCCCTCTTCCGACGAAAACGAAGCTTTCTATTCCCCCGGCTCGTTCTGCGTATCGCGGAAGGAGCTGCCTGGATAGACGCCGACGATGCGCATCTCCTTGGAGAAAAACTCCAGCTCTTCCAGCGCAAGCCTCACGGACCTCTCTTCCGGATGGCCCTCGATATCGGCATAGAACTGCGTGGCGGTGAAGGTGCCGCCGATCTGATAGCTCTCGAGCTTGGTCATGTTGATGCCATTGGTGGCAAAGCCGCCCATGGCCTTGTAGAGCGCGGCGGGGACGTTGCGCACCCGGAAGACGAACGTCGTGACAATGCGGCTGCCATCGGTCGGGCGCGGCGCCCATTTCTTCGACTTCGACAGGACGACGAAACGGGTGATGTTGTTTTCCATGTCCTCGACATTCTCGGCCAGTATGTCGAGGCCGTAGAGATCGGCGGCCAGGCGCGGCGCGAGCGCGGCCATGGTTTTGTCGCCCGCTTCCGCGACGATGCGGGCGGCACCCGCGGTGTCCCCCGCCACCACCGGCTTCCAGCCCTGCTTGCGGATGATCTTGCGGCACTGGCCGAGGGCATGGATATGGCTGTGGACCGTTCTGATCTCATCGAGCCTCGTGCCCGGCAGCACCATCAGCTGGAAATGGATGGGCAGGAAATATTCGCCGACGATATGCAGCCGCGATTCGGGCAGGAGATGGTGGATATCGGCGACACGGCCGGCGATCGTGTTCTCGATCGGAATCATCGCCAGATCGGCGGCGCCGGTCTCCACGGCATTGAACGCATCCTCGAATGTCGGGCAGGGCAGCGGCTCCATGTCCGGAAACATGTTGCGGCAGGCTGTATCGGAATTTGCCCCCGGCTCGCCCTGAAACGATATCTTGTTGGTCTTGCCCGCCATTGTGGATGTCTTTCTGCTATATACCCTGGGAAATAAGCGCACGCGCCCGTTCTAGATCGGCTGGCGTGTCGACGCCGAGCGGCACGGATTTGACGATCTCGACATCGATGCGCATGCCAGCCTCCAACGCGCGAAGCTGCTCCAGCTTCTCGCGCCGCTCGAGCGGCGACGGCCCGAGCCTGACGAATCGCTCCAGCGCCTCGCGGCGGTAGGCGTAGAGGCCGATATGATGATAGAGCGGCCCCTCGCCCCAGGGCGCGGTGGCGCGGGTGAAATAAAGCGCGCGCAGGCGGTTTGCGTCCGCCAGCGGCGAACCGACGATCTTGACGACGCTGGGGGCGGTCTTCTCGCTTTCTTCCGTGATCTCGACGCCGAGGGTGGCGATATCGGCCGGCCCCTCCTCGAGCGACCGCAGGGCGCGCGCGATGATCGCGGGATCGATGGTGGGCAGATCGCCCTGCACATTGACGATGGCCTCTATCTCGGCATTGGGATCGACCGACAAAAGCGCTTCGTAAATACGGTCGGAACCCGATTCGTGATCGGCTCGGGTCATCACCGCCTCGAAGCCATGGGCGCGAATCGCGCTGGCGATCTCCTCGCTGTCGGTGGCCACCACCGTGCGGCCCAGGCGGGCGGCAGCGGCGCGCTCGGCGACATGGACGATCATCGGCTTGCCGGCGATATCGGCCAGCGGCTTGTTAGGCAGGCGCGTCGATGCGATGCGCGCCGGAATGAGCGTCAGGGTCTTCATCGTCTGGAGCATAAAACTGGGTTTTCCAAAAGTGTCAAAAAGTCACGGGCCGGAGCGTCCTTATAGGTGTTGCAAGTGCGGAGCAAAAGACCTAGTTTCCGCGCCATCTTGGACAAGGAGGGGACCGGCCCGGCACGGGTTCGCGTTTCCCGCATATTGAGGACCTCTCAAAAGGGGGAGCGCTGACTGCCGATGGAATCGTCTCAATCCAATAAATTCATTATGGCCTTTCTCGCGGCGGTTTTCGTCGTCATGTCCGTCAGCTTACTATCCGATGTCATCTTCGATAGTCCCAAGCCTGAAAAAGAAGGCTATGCCATCCAGGCGCTCGAGCAGCCGTCCGGCGGCGGGGAGCAAGAAGCACCGAAGGCGGTGCCGATCGCCACGCTGCTGCAGACCGCCGATCCCAAGAAAGGCGAGCAGGTATTCAAGCGCTGCCAGGCCTGCCATACCGGCGAGAAGGGCGGACCGAACAAGGTCGGTCCGGATCTGTGGGACATCGTCAACCGTCCGATCGCATCTCATCCGGGCTTCAGCTACTCCGCCGGCATGAAGGAATTCGCCCAGACCGCCAAGACCTGGACCTTTGAGCATCTCAACGGCTTCCTGACCTCGCCCAAAACCTATGTGAAGGGCACGGCCATGGGCTTTGCCGGCGACAAGAACGACAGCGAGCGCGCCGACCTCATCGCCTATCTGCGCACGCTTTCCGACAATCCGGCGCCGCTGCCGGCAGCACCGGCTGCCGCCGAGCCTCCCGCAGAGGGCGCCGCGCCGGCTGAAGGCGGAGCGGCCCAGCCCGCGGGCGAGGCTGAGAAGCCCGCGGGCGAGGCGACCCCGCCTGCCGGCGAAAAGCCCGCCGAGAATACGGCTCCGGCAGAAGGACAGCAGCCCGCCCCCGCTGAAGGCGGACAGACCGCCCCGGCGCAAGGTCAGCAGCCGGCACCGGCACAGGGTGAACCGCCCGCCACCAATCAGTAATCATATTGGTCATCCCATTGAAAAGCCGGGCATCCAGCCCGGCTTTTTTTCGTTTTTCGCGGGATAACGCCTTTCTTCCTCCGCAAAATGCCATACTCTTTTCCGATGAGTTCCACTCATTGGAGGCAAGAGACATGAGGGCAATGTTGGCAGGCGCGATGGCGCTGGCTGTGGTGGCGGGGTTTCCGACAGGCGGAGCCGCGCAGAACCAGGAGCCCGAGTGGCGGCACGCCTCAAGCCTTCTGGGCGATCCGAAATACCCACCCGATTTCAAGCATTACGACTATGTCAAACCCGACGCGCCCAAGGGCGGCACGCTCAATCAGGTGGCGGAGGGGACCTTCGACAGCCTCAATCCCTATGTCGTGCAGGGCGTCGCCGCCGCCGGATTTGCGCCTCTGGGCGGAGGGTACCTTTACGACACGCTGATGTCGGATTCGCTCGACCAGGGCTCGACGCAATATGGGCTGATCGCCGAGGCTCTGCAGTATCCGGACGATTTCTCCTGGGTGAAGTTCAAACTCAACCCGCAGGCCAGATGGCACGATGGCAAGCCGATCACCGTAGAGGATGTGATCTGGTCGTTCGAGACGGTCAAAAAAAATACGCCGACCTACAACAAATATTATGCGGATGTGGCGAAGGCGGAAAAGACGGGCGAGCACGAGGTCCAGTTCACCTTCTCCGAAAAGGGCAACCGCGAATTGCCGCAGATCATGGGCCAGCTCCCGGTGCTGCCGAAGCACTGGTGGGAAGGGACCGACGCCAATGGCAAGAAGCGCGATATCTCGCGCCCCACGCTGGAAATCCCGCTCGGCTCCGGGGCCTACAAGGTCGAGAAAGTGGTGCCCGGCCGCACCATCGTCTGGGCCCGCGTGCCGGATTATTGGGGCAAGGATTTGCCGGTCCATGTCGGGCGCAACAATTTCGACCGCATCCAGTACAATTATTTCATGGACGCAAACGCCGCCTGGGAGGCCTTCAAGAAGGGCGGCCTCTACGACTACAGGCTGGAAAACCGCATGCAGCGCTGGATGGAACAGTATAATTTTCCCGCCGTGCAGCGCGGCGACGTCGTCAAGAGCGCCTTTCCCATCCACTCCTTTGGCCGGATGCAGGCCTATTTCCTGAATACGCGGCACGAAAAGTTCGCCGACCGGCGCGTACGCGAGGCGTTGAACTGGGTCTTCGATTTCGAATCGATGAACCGTCTCCTGTTCTTCAACCAGTACAAGCGGATCGAAAGCTATTTCGACGGCATCGACCTCGCATCCAGCGGACTGCCGAAGGGGAAGGAACTGGAAATCCTCGAGACGGTTCGTAACGAGGTGCCGCCTGAGGTCTTCACCAAGGAGTTCAAGGAACCGGTCTTCGACACGCCGCAGGCGACGCGGGAAAACCTGCGGCACGCGCTGCAGCTTTTCGAGCAGGCGGGATATACGCTCAAGGACGGCGTTCTTCTGGACAGGCAAGGCAAACCCTTCACCATCGAATTCCTCGGCAACGACCCCAATGACGAGCGCATCTTCAACCCCTTTGTCGCAAACCTGCGCCGCGTCGGCATCCAGGCCACGGTGCGCATCGTCGACGGCGCGCAATATCAGGCGCGGGTGAGCGATTTCGATTATGACGTGATCGCGACTATCATCGCGCAAAGCACCTCCCCCGGCAATGAGCAACGGGAGTACTGGAGCTCCGCCGCGGCCGATCTCAAGGGCAGCCGCAATTATTCCGGCATCAGGAATCCGGCGATCGAAAAGCTCATCGACCGAGTGGTCTATGCAAAGGACCGCGAGGAACTCGTTGCCGCGACCCATGCACTCGACCGTGTTCTGTTATGGAACTACTATGTCGTGCCGCAATGGTATGATGACGAGATCCACGTCGCCTATTGGAACAAGTTCGGCATTCCCGAGAAGCAGCCGGACTATTCGGGCATCGACCCGTTCTCCTGGTGGGTCGACCCGGCCAAGGAACGGGCGCTGAAGGTAAGCGGCGAATGATCGACAGGCGCTCCTTCCTCTCGCTCTCCGGCAGCGCGGCGATCGCCGCCTTCCTGCCGGGGCGCGCCTTCGCCGATGCGCCGACGGGCACGCCGCTGCATGGCCTCTCGGCTTTCGGGGAGCTGAAATATCCCGCCGATTTCACGCATTTCGACTATGCGAGCCCGGATGCGCCGAAAGGCGGCACCTTCACCTTCGGCCCGCCGAACTGGGTCTACAATCAGAGCCCGCTCACCTTCAATACGCTGAACAGCTTCTCCAACAAGGGCGATGCGCCGCCCCGCATGGAGCTCTGCTTCGATTCGCTGATGGCTTCGGCTTTGGACGAACCCGATGCGATCTACGGCCTCGTCGCCGAAAGCGTGACGATCTCGGACGACCGCAACTCCTATATCTTCAAGCTCAGGCCGGAGGCCCGGTTTTCCGACGGCTCACCGCTCACCGCCGAGGACGCGGCCTTCAGCTACATGACCCTCAAGGAAAAAGGCCATCCGGAACTCCTGCTGGCGCTCACGGAGCTTCAAGAGGCCAAAGCCGAAGACGAACATACGCTGCGGCTCACCTTCTCCGGCAAGCATTCCGCCCGGGCGATTCTCGACGCAGCGGGCATGCCGATCTTTTCGAAAGCCTGGTATGCGGCCCGCGATTTCTCGGCCTCGATACTGGAGCCGCCGCTCGGTTCAGGACCATACAAAGTCGGACGGTTCTCGGCGGCGCAGTTCATCGAATATGAGCGCAACAAGGAGTACTGGGCGCGCGATCTACCCGTCAATCGCGGCTTTTACCATTTCGACCGCATCCGCATCGAGTTCTACCGCGACCGGCAGCCGGAGTTCGAGGCCTTCAAGAAGGGCGAGCTCGACTGGCGCTGGGAAAGCTCGTCAAAATTCTGGGCAACGGAATATAATTTCCCGACGATCCTGGAAAAACGGGTGGTGAAGCGCACCTTCCCGCGCGAAAAACGGCCAAGCATGCAGGCCTGGGCGGTCAACCAGCGGCGCGAGCGCTTCCGCGATCCACGGGTGCGCGAGGCGATCGCACTCTGCTTCGATTTCGAATGGACCAACAAGAACCTCTTCTACGACCTCTACAAGCGCTCGCAGTCCTGTTTCGGCGGTTCCGATTTCGAGGCAAAGGGAAAGCCTTCTCCGACCGAGCTCGCCATCCTCGAGCGCTATCGCGGGCGGGTGCCCGAGGCGATCTTCGGCGAGGTGGTGACGATGCCGGTCAGCGACGGTTCGGGGCGCGACCGCAAGCTCTTCCGCCGCGCCATCGAGCTGATGACGGAAGCGGGCTTCAAACGGGAGAACGGGCGCTTCGCAGATGAGGCGGGCCGGCCCTTCGATCTCGAATTCCTGATCGATTCGGAGGCTTTCACCCGCATCTACAATCCCTTCATGCAGAATTTACGGGCGATCGGCATCAACGCATCGCTGCGGCTCGTCGATCCCGTGCAGTATCAGGCCCGCATCCAGAGTTTCGACTTCGACATCATGGGGATGGCCGTCTCGATGACGGCGACGCCGACGCAGGATTCACTCGGCAGCATGTTTTCATCGAAATCGGCCAATATACCCGGCACACGCAACTATCCGGGAACGGCCGATCCGGTGATCGACGAGCTGATCGGGGAGGTGGGCAAGGTCACCTCGCGCGACGAGCTCGTGCCCGTCCTGCAGGTGCTCGATCGCCTCTTGCGTCTCAGGCGCGACTGGATTCCAAATTGGACCTCGGCGAATCACCTGGTCGCCTACTGGGACAGGTTCGGGTTCAAGGAACCGAAGCCCGATTACGGATTTCCGGTGGAGACGCTCTGGTGGGTGGATGAAAAAAAGGCACGGGCTATTGGCAAGGCTTGAACGAAACAGCAAAACCCTGGGAATGAATCGCTGATGGGCGCCTATATCCTGCGCCGCCTGGCTCTGATGATCCCGACAATGTTCGGCATCATGGCCATCTCCTTCATCGTGGTCCAGTTCGCGCCGGGCGGTCCGGTCGAACGGGTGATCGCCCAGCTCTCCGGCCAGGGCGGCGACGCGATGGACCGCCTGGGCGGCGGCGGCGGCGATCTTCAGGGAGGCAGCTTCGACAACAGCAGCATCAATTCCCGATATCGCGGCGCGCAGGGTCTCGACCCGCAGTTCATCGCCAGCCTCGAAAAGCAGTTCGGCTTCGACAAGCCGCCGCTGGAGCGTTTCTTCCAGATGCTGTGGAACTATCTGCGCTTCGATTTCGGCCGCAGCTATTTCCGCGATATCAGCGTGCTCGACCTGATCATCGAGAAGATGCCCGTCTCGATCTCGCTCGGCCTGTGGCTGACGCTCCTGTCCTATGCCATCTCGATCCCCCTCGGCATCCGCAAGGCGATCAAGGACGGCTCGCATTTCGACGTCTGGACCAGCGCCGTCATTATCGTGGGCTATGCTATTCCAAGCTTCCTCTTCGCCATATTGCTGATCGTGCTCTTTGCCGGCGGCTCCTTCTTCGACTGGTTCCCGCTGCGCGGCCTGACCTCGCCCGATTTCGACCAGCTTTCGCTGTGGGGCAAGATCGTCGACTATCTCTGGCACATCACGCTGCCGGTCGCCGCACTGGTGCTCTCCGCCTTCGCCATGACGACGCTTCTCACCAAGAACTCGTTTCTGGAAGAAATCCGCAAGCAATATGTGACCACGGCGCGGGCCAAGGGGCTGACCGACCGCCAGGTGCTCTATCGCCACGTGTTCCGCAACGCCATGCTCATCGTCGTCGCCGGCTTTCCCGGCGCCTTCATCTCGGCCTTCTTCACCGGTTCGCTGCTGATCGAGACCATCTTCTCGCTCGACGGGCTGGGGCTCCTCAGCTACCAGTCGGTGCTCAACCGCGACTATCCCGTGGTCTTCGCCAATCTCTATATCTTCTCGCTTCTCGGCCTCTTCGTCGGGCTTCTCTCCGACCTGATCTACACATGGATCGATCCGCGCATCGACTTCGAGCGGAGGGACGTGTGATGGCACAGGTCTCGGCAAAGGCGGAAGCGCAGACACAAACCACGCCGGCGCGACGCCCTTGGCTCTCGCCGCTCAACCAGCGGCGCTGGCAGAATTTCAAGGCCAACCGGCGCGGCTGGTGGTCGCTGTGGCTTTTCCTTTTCCTGTTCATCGCCTCGCTCTTCGCCGAGTTCATCGCCAACGACAGGCCCATCCTCGTCTCCTACAAGGGCGAGCTGCTGATGCCGGTTCTGGTCGACTACCCCGAGGAGAAATTCGGCGGGTTCTACGCCGTCACAGACTACCGCGATCCCGTCATATCGGACGAGATCAAGGCCCATGGCTGGATGATCTGGCCGCCGATCCGTTATTCCTACCGCACGGTGAACAACGAGATCCCGGAGGCCGCACCCTCGAAGCCCTTCTGGCTCTATACCAAGGAGGAGCGTTGCCAGCGCTATCCGCAGGGCGTCAATGACGAAAACTGCGTCTTCGGCAACTGGAACCTGCTCGGCACCGATGACCAGGCGCGCGACGTCTTCGCCCGCGCGCTCTACGGCTTCCGCATCTCCGTCCTGTTCGGCCTGATCCTGACGGCGGCCTCGGCCCTCATCGGCGTGACGGCGGGCGCGGTGCAGGGCTATTTCGGCGGCTGGGTCGATCTCCTCTTCCAGCGCTTCATCGAGATCTGGTCGGCAATCCCCGTGCTCTATCTCCTGCTCATCATCGCGGCCGTGCTGCCGCCCGGCTTCTGGATCCTGCTCGGCATCATGCTCCTCTTCTCCTGGGTGGCCTTTGTCGGCGTGGTGCGGGCGGAGTTCCTGCGGGCGCGCAATTTCGAATATGTGAATGCGGCGCGCGCGCTCGGCGTGCCGAACGGCACGATCATGTGGCGCCATCTGCTGCCCAACGCCATGGTGGCGACGCTGACCTTCCTGCCCTTCATCCTCAACGGCTCGATCACGACGCTCACCTCACTCGACTTCCTCGGCTTCGGCCTGCCGCCCGGCTCGCCCTCGCTCGGCGAATTGCTGGCGCAGGGCAAGAACAATCTGCAGGCGCCGTGGCTCGGCCTCACCGGCTTCATCGTCATTTCGCTGATGCTGTCGCTCCTGATCTTCATCGGCGAGGCGACGCGCGATGCCTTCGATCCGCGAAAGGCGTTCAAATGAGCGGCAATCCCCTTCTTTCCGTCCGCGATCTCTCCGTCGCCTTCACGCAAGGCGGCAAGGAGACGCTCGCCGTCGACCACATCTCCTTCGACATCGCCAAGGGCGAGACGGTGGCGCTCGTCGGGGAATCGGGCTCCGGCAAGTCGGTCTCGGCGCTCTCGATCCTGAAGCTCCTGCCCTACCCCTCGGCAAGCCACCCATCGGGCCAGATCCTGTTCAACGGCAGCGATCTTCTCGACCGCGACGAAAGCGACCTGCGCCGGGTGCGCGGCAACGACATCGCCATGATCTTCCAGGAGCCAATGACCTCGCTCAACCCGCTGCACACGATCGAACGGCAGGTCGGCGAGACCCTGAAGGTGCATCAGGGGATGAGCGACAGGGCGGCGCGGGCGCGCACGCTGGAGCTTCTGAATGAGGTGGGCATACGCGAGCCGGAAAAGCGGCTCAACGCCTATCCGCACCAACTGTCGGGCGGACAGCGCCAGCGCGTGATGATCGCCATGGCGCTCGCCAACAAGCCGGCGATGCTCATCGCCGACGAGCCGACCACGGCGCTCGACGTCACCGTCCAGGCGCAGATTCTGAAGCTGCTCGCGGACCTCAAGGCGGCGCAGGGCATGTCGATGCTGTTCATCACCCATGATCTCGGCATCGTGCGCAAGATCGCCGACCGGGTCTGCGTCATGACCAAGGGCCGAATCGTCGAAAGCGGACCTACCCGGGAAATTTTCGACAATCCGCAGCATGAATATACCAGGCACCTGCTTGCCGCCGAGCCGAAGGGCGAGCCGCCGGCTGCCAATCCGGCCGCGCCTTCCGTGATGGAAGGCCGCGATGTGAAAGTCTGGTTCCCGATCAGACAAGGCTTCCTGCGCCGCACGGTCGACCATGTGAAGGCGGTGGACGGCATCGACATCACGATCCGGGCCGGCCAGACGCTCGGCGTCGTCGGCGAATCCGGCTCCGGCAAGACGACGCTGGGGCTGGCGCTGGCGCGCATGATTTCATCCCAGGGCGATATCCGCTTCACCGGGCGTGAAATCGATAATCTCAGCTTCAAGCAGATGCGGCCGCTCAGGCGCGAATTGCAGATCGTCTTCCAGGATCCGTTCGGCTCGCTCAGCCCGCGCATGTCGATCACCGAGATCATCGCGGAGGGCTTGCAGATCCATGAGCCGGGCCTTTCGGCCGAGGAGCGTGACGCGCGGGTCGTGGCGGCGCTGAAGGAGGTCAATCTCGATCCCGAGACCCGCTTCCGCTATCCGCATGAATTTTCCGGCGGGCAGCGCCAGCGCATCGCGATCGCGCGGGCGATGGTGCTCAATCCGCGCTTCGTCATGCTGGACGAGCCGACATCGGCGCTTGACATGAGCGTGCAGGCGCAGGTGGTGGACCTGCTGCGCGCCCTGCAAAAAAAGCACGATCTCGCCTATCTCTTCATCAGCCATGATCTGAAGGTGGTGCGGGCGCTCGCCAATGATGTTCTCGTCATGCGCAATGGCAAGGCGGTGGAATATGGACCGGCGGTGGAGATCTTCGCCCGGCCGAAAGAGGAATACACGAAGGCGCTGATGGCGGCGGCGTTCCGCATGGAGGCTGCAGACGGGGGAGTGGTGGCGCAATGACGAATGGCATGGACAAGGGCGGCAAGGGACGGATTCTCCTGTCGGTCACGGATTGGGACCCGGAAGTCTGGCGCGGCGAATTCGCCAAAGTGGCGCCCGGCCGACCCGTCGTGCTCGCGCCGGATCATCCAGGCGACGAGACGATCCGCTATGCGCTCGTCTGGAAGCAGAAACCCGGCTCGCTCGCCAATCTGCCCAATCTCAAGGCGATCTTCTCGCTCGGCGCCGGCGTCGACCATATCTTCCATGATCCGCATATTCCTGACGTCCCCATCGTCCGCATCGTCTCGGACGATCTGTCGATGCGGATGAGCGAATATGTGGTCTGGCAGGTGCTGGACCACCATCGGCTCGGACCGCGCTATCGCCGGCAGCAGCAGGCCCGCGTCTGGCATGAGGACCGGCGGCAGCCGGCGGCCAATGAAGTGACCGTCGGGATCCTCGGTCTCGGCGTGCTCGGACGTGATGCCGCGACAAAGCTCCTGGCGCTCGGCTTCCGTGTGACCGGCTGGAGCCGGCGGCCGCATGAGATGGAGGGGGTCGAGACTTTTCACGGGAAAGACGGGCTCGGGGACTTCCTCGCCGGCGCCGACATCATCGTCTGCCTTCTGCCGCTGACGCCGGAGACCAAGGGCATTCTCTCCATGTCGATGTTTGCCCGGATGAAGCAGGAAGGGCCGCTGGGCGCGCCTGTCCTGATCAATGCCGGACGCGGCGGCCTGCAGAACGAGGCCGACATCCTGGCGGCGCTCGACCGGGGGCTTCTGTCAGCCGTGACACTCGATGTCTTCGAGAAGGAGCCGCTGCCGGCCGACAGCCCGCTCTGGGCGCATCCCAAAGTGACCGTGACGCCGCATGCGGCGGCAAGCTCCGCACCCGGTGCGCTCGTGCCGCTGATCGTCACGCAGATCGAGGCCCATGAGCGCGGCGAACCGCTGGCCAATCTGGTGGATCGCAACGCGCGGTATTGAGGAAGCCTAACCCGCCCCGCCCGCGACCGCTATACGGCCATCCGCATCGATGGAAAGCATCCGGCCCGTGAGGCGGGGGAACTCCACCTTGTCCAAACGAAGAGCCGGCGGGACGCCATGGCCCATTTCACGCGCGACGATCAGCCCGAGCAGCAGGATTGCATCCGGCTCGTTCAGAACGATCGCGGAAGGCGCGAGGCCGGCATAGACCAGCTCGAGCAGCACGGCGGCGGCCGATGAGGAACCGATCGTGCCCGGCAGGCAGAGGACGCGCCCGCTGATCGAAACGCCGTGCTGGGGATGGCGGACATCGGCGATCAGTCCCGTCTGCGGATTGACCCCGCCCCAGAAGCTGATCGGCGCCGACAGCACCAGCGCCTCGGCCCGCACCTCCGCCCCCGGAACCAGAATATCCGCCTGAAGCTGCATTTCCGCCGTCGTCATGCCGCTTCCTTCATGAAAATCGGGCGGCCGGCGACGGCACTTTCCACGCATTCGGCGAGCGAGCCATAGAGGACGCCATATCCGGTGTTGCCGGGGGCGTAATGGGCGAATTTGCCTGAATTGGTCATCAGCACCGCGCCCGGCTTTTCCGGCAGGATCGGCGTGACCACGACGCAGGTATCGGCGACGATGGTCACGCCGCAATCCTCCAGCTTCCGCCGCCGGCCGGCGTCTTCCAGAAGGTTCAGCGCGTGGCGGCCGGTACAGGCATAAAGCGGAACACGGAGCCGGCGGCCGGCGATCAATGCTTCCAGGCGGTCGAACTCGGCGATCGAAAGATGCGGGCTGCCGATAGCAACAGCGTCGATGGCGGAGACATCCGCTACCGTCGAAAGCCTGCGCCGCGTCTCCGCGAGCATCTCGGGCGTGACATGGATGCTCTCTTCCGGCTCCCGATGGTGAAGCGCGGCGGCGAGATCCGGTGCCTCCGGCGTCACGCCCGCCACATGGAAGAGGCCGACGGCACCCGACGAGGCCGAGGCCGCGCCGAAGGCTTTCAGCGCATCCTCGTCCGGATGGACTGCCGCGCCGGCGACCACGCCCACCGCATCGCCGAGCAGACGACCGTAGAGATTGCCGAGGACGGGCCACGCCACCTCGGAGGCTAGGAAGGCAGGAGCGATCGAGGAAATATCGAAAACCATGCGCGCGCGGCGGTTTTCCGTGCGGTGCAGGCCATAATCGGGCGCTCTGCCCGCAATCGCACAGGCAATGTCGAGAAAATCGCCATAGCGGTTGGTGCGCGCGCCCAGCACCGAATTACAGAACACCACCGCATTGGACTCGCCCCAGGCCACATCGCTACCGAAAGCCGGGCGATGGCCCGCCTGGTAGGGCGCGCAGGTCCAGCTCGGCTCACAGCCGAGACTGCGGTAGGCCTCCATCATGCGGCGCGCCATGCCGCGCTCATGCTCGCCCAGACGGTTGCGTGAACAGCCCGTCAGGTCTATCGAGCCGACATTGAGCGTCGAGCGCACCCTCACCCGCGCGCCACCCTCCACCAGCCTTTCGGCGAAGAGCGTGCCGCTGTCGCCATGATAGAGCGCGCCGTCGATATGGGCCGAGGCGATGGAGAGCAGCCGCGGCGCGCCCATCAGCCGGGCGGTCTCGGCGACGATGCGCATCGCCATCGCGGCCCCCTCGCCCATGCGGCCGGAGGCGATCGCCCGCTCTTCCTCAGTCAGCACCAGCGCCATTGTCGATTATCCCTTGGGCCGCGCACTATAACGGATCGTCTCGAAACGGGCGGCAAGGGCATCATAGAGCAGGAGCCGGCCGACGAGCGGTGTGCCGGTACCGGTGATGAGCTTGATGACCTCCATGGCCTGCAAGGTGCCCAGCACGCCGGGCAGCACGCCGAGAACGCCGGCCTCCGCGCAGGAGGGCACCAGGCCGGGGGGCGGCGGACTGGGGAAGAGGTCGCGATAGGACGGGTTGGGTCTGCCGTCCTCACCCGCCTCGAAGGG
Source organism: Mesorhizobium sp. RMAD-H1 (assembly GCF_014191375.1). GTDB lineage: Bacteria > Pseudomonadota > Alphaproteobacteria > Rhizobiales > Rhizobiaceae > Paramesorhizobium. Next base: position 71,102 of record NZ_JACHWN010000004.1, on the reverse strand, counting down.
CTTCAGCACCGTCACCGATCCGTCGAAGCGCCCGATCGCCGCCGTCACCAGCGGCCTCGCGGCTGCTGCCGCCGCATCGGCCACGGCATAGCGCGTCTCGAAATTGTCGGAGCCGTCGACGACCACATCATAGCCCGCGATCAGCGCCTCGGCATTGGCCGCATCGAGCCGCATCGCATGGAGCTCGACCTTGACATGCGGATTGATGCGGACCAGGCCGCGCGCGGCGCTTTGCGTCTTCGCCTCGCCGACGCTCCCGGTATCGTGGATCACCTGCCGCTGCAGATTGGAAAGGGAAACCCGGTCGTCATCGACGATGCCCAGCGTTCCGACGCCCGCCGCCGCCAGATATTGCAGCACCGGCGCGCCCAGCCCTCCCGCGCCGACCACCAGCACCCGGGCACGCTTCAGCTTCTGCTGCCCCGGCCCGCCGATCTCCGGCAGCACGATATGGCGTGCGTAACGTTCCAGCTCGGGGCCGGACAAAATGGTTTCGTCATGATGGCTCATGAGATCGCTCCTAGGCCGGACAATAGAACCGCGCCCGATGCTTGTCAGCCGGATTCTTGTCCCGGCCTATTGCGCGCTGAGCGTACCGCCCGAGACGGTGAAGAACTGGGCGCGACCGGCGAGCGCGTCGAAGAGCGCGCGGTCGGTGCCCGTCATGAAGGACTGACCACCGAGATCATCGATGATGCCGAAAAGCGCGGCGCGGCGGCCCTCGTCGAGATGAGCGGCGATCTCGTCGAGAAGCAGGATCGGCGCCATGCCCGATAATTCGCCGGTGAGCCTCGCATGGGCGAGGATGAGCCCGATCAGCAGCGCCTTCTGCTCTCCCGTCGAGCAAAGGGCCGCCGGCATCGCCTTCGGCCGGTGATGGACGACGAGGTCGGTCCTGTGCGGCCCTTCGAGCGTGCGCCCGGCCGCCCGGTCGCGCGGCCGCCCGTCGCGCAAGGAACGCCGGAAATCCTCCTCCAGGTCGACCGCGGCCTCGATGCCGATGCGGCTTTCCAGCGCGCCTTCCAGGAAACATTCGGATTTCGGAAACGGCCCTTCCTGCGGCAGGCGCTCGATCATGGCGGTGATGAGCCGCATCATCTCGGCGCGGGCGGCGGCAATGGCGGTGCCCAGCTCCGCCATCTGCGCCTCGATCGCGTCCAGCCAACGGGCATCGCTGCGCTCCTCAGCCAAAAGACGATTGCGGCTGCGCATCGCCTTCTCGTAGTCGAGCACCCGCTTGCCATGGGACGTATCGATGGCAAGCACCATACGGTCGAGAAACCGGCGCCTGTCGCCAGCCGTCCCGGTAAAAAGCCCATCCATGGCCGGCACCAGCCAGACGATGCGGGAATAGTCGAGCAGCGCGTCGCTCGAGGCCGCCTGCACGCCGTTGATGCGGACCTTGCGGGCAGTATCGCCAACGGCATTGCCGGCAAGGCCGGTGCCGATCTCGACTTCGCCATAACCGGTGCTTTCCAGCGTCGCATGAATGGCGAAACCATCCGGCGCGCCATTCTGCGTTACGTCGGTGTAGGTGGCGCGGCGCAGGCCTCGCCCGGGCGAAAGAAAGGAAACGGCTTCCAGAAGATTGGTCTTGCCCGAGCCGTTCTCGCCGGTCAGCACGACATGGGCTGGCGAGAGCGCAAGGGAAAGGCCGGGGTAATTGCGGAAATGCGCAAGGCGCAGGCGCCGGACCGCAACCCGATCCGGTCGCCTTCTGTCTGCATCGGTCGTGTCGGTCACCTCTCGGCCGTCACACGCGCATCGGCATCAGCACGTAAAGCGCGTTCTCGTCGCCCGTATCGCGCACCAGTGTCGGCGATCCGGCATCGGCCAGCATGAAGATGGCATCGCTGCCGGAGAGCTGCCCGGTGATGTCGAGGAGATATTTCGAATTGAAGCCGATCTCGATCGGATCGGCATCGTAATCGGCCGGCAATTCGTCGGTGGCGCTGCCGGAGTCCGGATTGTTGACAGTAAGCGTCAGCTGGCCATCGGCGATGGCGAGCTTCACCGCCCGCCCGCGCTCGCTCGAAATGGTCGAGACGCGGTCGACAGCCGAGGCGAAACTCTGCCGGTCGATGGTGAGCTTCTTGTCGTTGCCCGTCGGGATGACACGCTGGTAATCCGGGAAGGTGCCGTCGATCAGCTTCGAGGTGAGGACAACCGAACCGATGGTGAAGCGGATCTTGGCATCGGAAAGCTCCACCGTGACCACGACATCGGGATCGTCCACCAGCTTCTGCAGTTCGGCCACGGTCTTGCGGGGGATGATGATCCCCGGCATGCCCTCGCAGCCGGCAGGCGCGTCAAGCTCGGCGCGCGCCAGGCGATGGCCGTCCGTGGCGACGGCCCGCAGCTTCAGCGCGCCATTGTTCTCAATCGCGTGCAGATAGATGCCGTTGAGATAATAACGGGTCTCTTCCGTGGAAATGGCGAATTGCGTGCGGTCGATCAGCCGCTTCAGCGCGCTCGATTCCAGCCGGAAGGTGTGGGTGAAGGAGCCGGCGGTCAGCTCCGGAAAATCCGATTGCGGCAGGCATTGCAGCCGGAAATTCGAACGGCCGGAGAGAACGGCGAGCGAATTGCCGTCCGGATTGGTGGCAAGCTGCACCTCGGCGCCATCCGGCAGCTTGCGCACGATGTCATAGAGCAGATGGGCGGGCACGGTGGTCGCGCCGGCCTGCTCGACCATCGCCGCGGTCGCCTCGGTAATCTCCAGGTCGAGATCGGTCGCCTTCAGCTGAAGGCTCGCGCCATCGGCCTGAAGCAGTACGTTCGACAGAATAGGTATGGTGTTGCGCCGCTCGACGACGCGATGAACGTGATTGAGCGACTTCAAGAGATTGGAACGTTCGAGAGTGACACGCATGGTAACCGGACTCGCTGACTTCTGACCGGACAAAGCGGACATCGGCGCCGCCTAGCCGGAACGGGGCGGGAGCCCGCCCCAAGGGGGTGTAAAGTGGCAGATATCGAGGCCCGAAAGCAAGTCCGGGAAAGGCTGCTAAGCCCGCACGGACCGGCTTTCTGTTGATAACTGGAGCTTTAATTAGAACAACTTGCGACCAGATTGAAAGTCGTTCTCACCCCGGAAGACGGGATCAGGCTGCCTGATCGTTGATGAGCCGCTTCAGGAGTTCGAGCTCCTGCGCCAGCTTCTGGTCGGCGCCGACCAGATCCTCGATCTTGCGGACGGCATGCAGGACGGTGGTATGATCGCGTCCACCGAAGCGGCGGCCGATCTCCGGCAGCGAACGGGGCGTCAGCATCTTGGCGAGATACATCGCCACCTGGCGCGGCTTCACGATGGTGCGCGTGCGGCGGTTGGAGAGAAGGTCCTGCTTGGAGACGTTGTAGTGGCGCGCGACGATGCGCTGGATTTCCTCGATGCGGATGCGCTTCGGCTCGCCGGCGCGGGTCAGATGCCCCAGCAGCTCGTCGACGCGATCGATGGAAAGATTGGGTTCGAAGGACTGGCGGAAAAGGAGCTGGTTGAACGCGCCTTCCAGTTCGCGGCCAGAGCCGGTGACGGTCTGCGCCACATGGGCGAGGATTTCCTCCGGGATATCGAGGCTATGATCCTCTGCCTGCGCGGCGACCAGCCGGCGCTTGAGGATCTCCAGGCGCATTTCATAATCCGGGGGAGCGATTTCCAGTGCCACGCCGCCCTGGAGCCGCGAGCGCACCCGCACATCGAGCGATTCCAGCTCGGACGGCGCGCGGTCGGCGGCGACGACGACCTGCTTGGCGCTGTCGAGCAGCGTATTGAGGAGATGGCAGAACTCATGCTGGATCGACTTGCCCTGCAGGAACTGCATGTCGTCGATGATGAGCAGGTCGATGTCGCGCAGCTGCTCCTTGAAGGAGAGCGCGTTGTTGTCGCGGATCGCGGTGGCGAAGCGCCACATGAAATATTCTGCCGTGAGATAGACGACGCGCGCCTTTTCATGGCGCTTCAGCGCGGCCGCGGCGATCGCCTGCAGGAGATGGGTCTTTCCGAGGCCCACCGAAGCGTGGATGAACAGCGGGTTGAAACGCACCGCGCTGGAACCCGCCTCGGCGATGGTGCGGGCGGCGGCGAGAACGACGCGGTTGGAAGCGCCGTCGACGAAGCTTTCGAAGGTATAACGCGGATCGAGCGGCGAACCGAACACGGCCCCCTGGCTCGCGGCCTCCGCGATGGCCTGCGGGATGCGCTTCTCATGACTGGTCTGGCCGACGGGGAAAGCGATCTTCTCGCGCACAGGCACGCGCGTTTCGGTGGTCTCGCCCGACGCCGCCACGAGCGGCACCCGGGCAGCGCGGCTGACGCTGCGTACCACGACCTCCACCTTCAGGATCTGATCGTTTTCCTCCTGCCAGAGCTGCGTCAGGAGATCGGCATAATGGTTGTTGATCCACGAGCGCAGGAAGGCGGTGGGAACGGAGAGGCGGACGACGCTCTTCGAGATTTCGTCGAGTTTCAGGCGACCGAACCAGCTGGAATAGATCTCGCTGCCGACACGCGCCTTCAGCTTGCTCGTCAGCCGCTCAAACGCGGCTTCGCCGGAACTGATGCTCGGATCCATTGCATCCCTTTCGCAAGCTGAAGTGGGTATTGCCGGAAGGGCGGTGTTGTACGCCTCGCTGCGCATCTCTTTGTTCGCCTTGCTGCTCAATATCATTCTCGCCTCGCCTGTCATTTCATTTCCGGCACGCCATTTCAGCGCTTTCTCATTTCGTGGCCGCTCGGACCCCGCATCACCCCAGCCGGTCGGCTGGTCCAACGACTCAGTCTCCTTTCACTCCATGCTGATTGCCTGTACGCCGCCGCTCAACAACCACTCAATTTTCATTTGCCGCGCAAAAGTTCGTTCCGGTAAACAACCGGTAAATGACTGAAAACGCACTACAGCGCACCCCGCCTCATACCGCCGCATTCGACAACAGAATTCTGTTCGCAGACATGGCCTGCGTTCGAACTGAACGGCGGATTGTTGCTTGACCCTGGACCCGGTGGCCCATCCCTCTTGATGAGAGGACATTACAAAACCCGGGGCGTCGAGGGCAAGTGCGAACGTAACCGTTTTTTAAGGGTTTGCTGCGGTCTGAAGGGTGCTCCATTTGGCGGATAAAAATGGTAAATGAGATAAGGTCTTCGGATTCAATACGTTTTTCGGCGGCTGTTTTCTCCTTCCGGCAACAGCCACGGCTTGGAAAAAAATTTTAAAAAAATGCTTGACATTCGGCGGCTTCGCGGATTCTTCGCCGCCCTGTGGATATCTGTTGATAAAGATGCGCAAACCATTGAAAATACTACAATAAAAACAACAACGTCGTTTCAGGATACAAATGCTTTTTTACACAATTGTTACCCGTATGTGGACACGGACAATCGCCCGCAGCAAGCCGGAAAACGCCAACCCATTGGGCCAGAAACAAAAAACCCGGCTAATGATAAGCCGGGTTCCTATAAAATTGTGCCAAAAAAATGGTCAGGCGGTCAGCGCCTTGAGCCGCTTGGCAAGGCGCGAGACCTTGCGGGCAGCCGTATTCTTGTGAACGACGCCCTTGCTTGCAGCGCGCATCATCTCCGGCTCGGCCGCCTTGAAGGCAGCCTGCGCGGCCGCCTTGTCGCCGCTGGCAACCGCATCCTCGAACTTGCGCAGGAAGGTGCGGACACGCGAACGGCGGGCCTTGTTGACTTGCGTGCGGGCGTCGATCTTGCGCACCGCTTTCTTGGCCGAAGGAGTGTTGGCCATGAATGCCTCTCTTTTTCTGTCAGCTATCCGGCCGATATCGCCGGGCACAAAACTATCAAGGGCAGCCGAGGGGCCGCCAAACCGTGGCGGGCTTATAGATCAGCTTTCCCCTCGCGTCAATCAATTCCTCGAGGATTCTCGATCGTGGAGCTCTTTAATAAGGGAGGAGCCCATCACGGCTTCGCGCCGCCGTCGGCGGGACGTGTCCTCACCGGTTCTTGAAGGAAGGCGTGCGCTTGCCGGTGAAGGCCGCCATGCCCTCCTTCTGGTCCTCGAGCGCGAACATGGAATGGAAAATCCGCCGCTCGAAACGCAGCCCCTCGGCGAGCGTCGTCTCAAAGGCGCGGTTGACCGTCTCCTTGGTCATCATGACGACAGGCTGGGAGAAGGACGCGATCTTTTCGGCCGCCTGGATCGCCTCCTCGAGCAGGTCCTGGCCCGGCACGACGCGTGCCACCAGGCCGCAGCGTTCCGCCTCCTCGGCGTCCATCATGCGCCCGGTGAGGCAGAGGTCCATCGCCTTGGCCTTGCCGACGAAGCGGGCGAGCCGCTGCGTGCCACCCATGCCCGGCATCACGCCGAGCGTGATCTCGGGCTGGCCGAATTTGGCGGTCTTGGCCGCGATGATGAAATCGCACATCATCGCGAGCTCGCAGCCGCCGCCGAGCGCATAACCGGCCACGGCCGCGATGATCGGCTTGCGGATGCGCGTCACGCTTTCCCAGTCGCCGAGGAAATTCTCCATATAGACATCAACGAATTCGAGCGACTGCATCTCCTTGATGTCAGCGCCGGCGGCAAAGGCCTTTTCCGAACCGGTGATGACCATGGCGCCGATCCGCCCGTCCGCATCGAAGGCGGAAAGCGCGGCGTTCAATTCGGTGAGCAGGGCGGCATTGAGGGCGTTGAGCGCCTGCGGACGGTTGAGCCGTATCAGGCCGACGGGGCCACGTGTTTCGACGATGATGTTCTCATAGGCCATGGCAGCTCCTCCTGGTGATCATGGTGCCTGTGCATGATTATCTCTGGCAGCGGGAACAGAAGAATGTCGAGCGTCCGCTCTGGACAACGCGCCCCACCGTGCCACCGCAGCCGGGCCGCGGGCAAGGCGCCCCCTCGCGGTCGTAAACGGAAAAACTGTGCTGGAAATAGCCGAGCGCGCCGTCGGCCTGCCTGTAGTCGCGCAGGCTCGATCCGCCCGCGGCGATCGCATCGGCGATGACGTCGCGCACCGCGAAGGCGAGCGCCTCGGCCCGAGGCGTTTTCCGGCCTGCCGGCGTGGCGATGGTCGCCGCCTTGCGCAGGGGCGAAAGACCGGCGCGCCACAATGCCTCGCAGACATAGATATTGCCGAGGCCGGCGATCAGCCGCTGATCGAGGAGAGCCGCCTTGAGCGGCGCCTGCCTGCCGGCAAAGAGGCTTGCCAGTAATTCGCCGCTCAGCGCGTTGCCCGTGGGCTCGACGCCCAGCCCCTTCAGCATCGGATGGCTGTCGAGCATGCCGGGCTCCGCCAGCGCCATGAAGCCGAAGCGCCGGGGATCGTTGTAGACGATGCGCGCCCGGCCGCCGCCCCTGCGCTCCACGGTCATGACGAGATGATCATGCAGCACGTTCCTGGAGCGATCGTGGTGAAATGCACCGGGGGTCCCTGTCCCCTCGTCCAGTTCGATGCGGTAGGAGCCCGACATGCCGAGATGGCTGATGACGCAGAGCCCGCCTTCGAGATGGATCGTCAGATATTTCGCGCGCCGGCCCAGCGCCTCGATGCGCCGGCCTTCGAGCTTTTCGGCGAAACGCTCAGGGAAGGGAAAGCGCAGATCGGCGCGGTTCTGCTCCACTGAGACGAGCAGCGCGCCCTCCATGACCGGCTGCAGGCCGCGCCGGACGGTCTCCACCTCGGGCAGTTCAGGCATTCCGACCCACGTCTTTCAGGAAGCTCGCGCCATGCTTACCCCCGGGCAAGCCGAGATGGGCGGCGACGCTTTCGCCGATATCGGCGAAGGTCGGCCGGATACCGATCGCGCCCGCGCCCGCGCCATAGGCGAGTACGGGAACGCGCTCGCGGGTATGGTCGGTGCCCTGCCAGGTCGGATCGCAGCCGTGGTCCGCCGTCAGGATCAGGAGGTCGCCCGGTTTCATCAGGGCGAGTGCCTCGGGCAGCCTGCGGTCGAAGGCCTCGAGTGCTGCGGCGTAGCCCGGCACGTCACGGCGATGGCCGTAGAGCATGTCGAAATCGACGAAATTGGTGAAGACCAGATCCCCCTCGCGCGCATCCTTCATCGCCTCGAGCGTCGCATCGAAGAGCGCCATGTTGCCATTGGCCTTGCGCACATCCGGCACGCCGCGGTGGGCGAAGATATCGCCGATCTTGCCGACGCCGATGACCTTGCGCCCGGCCTCCGTGAGCCGGTCGAGGACGGTCGGCTCCGGCGGCGGAACCGAATAGTCGCGGCGATTGCCGGTACGCTGGAAGGTGGAAGCCGTTTCGCCGATGAAGGGCCGCGCGATGACGCGGCCGATATTCAGGGGGTCGACCAGTTCGCGCGCGACCGCACACAGGGCATAGAGACGCTCCAGGCCGAAATGCGTCTCATGCGCGGCGATCTGCAGGACGGAATCCGTCGATGTATAGAAGATCGGCTTGGCCGTTCTGATATGCTCCTCGCCGAAGCGCTCGATGATCTCGGTGCCGGAGGCATGGCAATTGCCGAGGGTGCCCGGAATATCCGACCGGCGCGCGATCTCGTCCAGGAGATCGCCCGGGAAGGCCGGGATCTCATGCGGGAAATAGCCCCAGTCGAACGGCACGGGAACACCGGCGATCTCCCAATGCCCCGAAGGCGTATCCTTGCCGCGCGAGACCTCCTCGGCCGCACCCCACAGGCCCTGCGGCGCCACATGGCCATCAAGCCCTGCCGGTACCCTGCCTGTCGCCAGTTGCGCGGCCTTTGCGAGGCCGAGCGCCGTCATGTTCGGCAGGGCGAGCGGTCCCTTGCGCAGGCCCTCCCGATCGCCCGCGCCGGCTGCGCAGGCCGCCGCGATATGGCCCAGCGTATCCGCGCCCGCGTCGCCGAATTGTCCGGCGTCCGGCGCACCGCCGATGCCGAAGGAATCAAGTACGAAGAGGAAGACCCGAGCCATGCAATTTTCTTTCGATGCCTAGCATACAGATAGGAGAAAACCGGCCCGATGACAAACGGGGAACCAGTTCCGATCCTGAGAGCCCGCATGGTTAATGCCATCCGGCAGATGTTAACGCTTTCTTAAGATTTGGCGCGGCAAAATCATTATCAGGGTGAACCAAAGCATTGCCACAAAAGCGGGCAGCCAACCAAGTGGGCAACCATCGAGGTTTTTCGGCCAATGCTTTCAGCCCGTGCTCTTTCCAGAATGATGCTCCTCGGCGCGATCGCCATCATGGGGTTCAGCGGCACCGCCCATGCCGACTGGCGCAAGGAAATGGGGCGGTTCCGCATCGGCGTGGCGGCACCGCGTGTCGCCGAGCTCAATCCCGCTGAAATCAGCAAGCTGAAAGCGGCCTATGCGGCGGCGCTGGGCGTGCCGGTCGACCTGGTGGTCCTGCCCGATATCCCCGCCCTGATCGACGCGCAGGCGACCGAGCGCGTCGACTATGCGATGGAGACGTCCGCGGCCTATGCGGCCGCCTATATGGCCTGCGAATGCGTCGAGCCCCTTGTCGCCCCGGTCGGGGCAGACGGCTCCCTCGGCATCCGCTCGATCCTGCTCGTGCGGTCGGACGTCGATGCGCAGAACCTGAAGAGCGCACGGATCGCCCTGCCCTCCGACCCCAACAAGGCGCCGGCACTCGTCCCAGTCTCGGCCTATATGCTGTCCGACAAGGACACCGCCGCTCCCCATGACAATTTCATCAATGCCGGCTCGCTGGAAAACGCCGAGAAGCTGTTCGCCGCCGGCAAGATCGACGGCTTCTTCGGCTGGGTGCCGGCGAATGGCGACGAAAAGCAGCCGCAGGGCGGGACGCTGGCGCGGCTCTCCGCACTAGGGATTGACCAGGACAGCTATCGCATCGCGTGGGAATCCTCGCTCCTGCGCTACGGGCCGCATGCCGTGCGGGCCAATCTCGCGCCCGACGCCAAGCTCATCCTGCGCCGGTTTCTGGTTTCCCTCTCCTCTAGCGATCCCGAGGCCTACGATCTCATCGACCGGATGCATGGCGGCGGTTTCGTCGCCGTCGGCACGCATGATTACCGCCTGCCGCTGAAGATGCTCTCGGCCATGACCGGGCAGACGAAGGAACTCTGAAAACGCCGGGCGCTCAGCAGTTCGAGCAGGCGGTATCCGCCAGACGCGGGCTGAGATAATAGGTTTCGGAAAGTGGCAGACCGCCATCCGCCGAGACGAGATTGCGCATGCCCCAGGCGGTCACCGGCACATAGGTGAGCGCCACCTCGACCTTGATGAGATAGGTTCCGTTGGTGCGGAACCCGACCGGGATATCGATGGTGCGGCCCTTGGTGTCCGGGGAAAGCTTCCCATTCGAATATGACCAGGCGACTGTAGCCGGCGGATTGGTCTGCGGGCTCGCGGCAACCTGAATGGCCGTGACCTTGATACCGGGTTTGGCGCGGTCATAGGGGAAGATCGTCGCTTCGCCGATCTCGAAAATATCGTCGAGCTGGGTTTTCGATACGGTCGATTGCTGGGCCACGATATCGGCGATGATGCCGGCCGCCCGGCTGACATTCTTGTCGGTTTCGATGCCCCCACTCAGATCGACCGCGCCGAGATAGACCAACACGATCAACGGCACGACCAGAACGAACTCCACCGCCGCGGCGGCAGATCTGTCGCTCCTGAACCGGCTAACGATGTCAACCAGCCCGCTCAGACGCTTGTAATAATTTGGCATGTCCATCCCCAGTTCCCTAACTTGCCCGCCTCTGTCACTCGTCCGGAAAAGGCTCGTTCTGCCAGGTGTTTGTGGCAAACAGCGGCAGCTTGCCGTCACTGCCGGCGCTTAACATTTGCCGGCGCATGATATCGGTCAGGAGCGGCCAGCGATAAAGCACGTTCAGCTGATTGATCGAAGCCGGGCCGCCGGGATTGACGGTGTTGCCGAGGCGCAGGCGGCCCGTGGCATCAACGATGCCGGCCTTCGGCACATTGGCATAGCTCGTGTAGGTTTCCAGGTTGGCCGTAAGCTCGGGACAACCGGCCGGCACGAAGATTTCCAGGCGCTCGCAGATCAGATCATGCAGCTTGCTGCCGGCCACATCAGCCGCCTTCAGCTCACCGGTGCGCAACTGCCGGGCGATCCTGTCGGTCGCGTCCGAAAGAAGCTGCTGCCCCATGAAGCTGATGCAGATCTCGATGACGGAGAAAATAAGAAGCATAAAGGGAAAGATAAGCACGGCGAATTCCACCGCCGTCGTGCCGCTGCGATCACGCCTGAAACCGGGTATCAACGCAGTCATGCGCGCCGAATTCTTCAGCCACGTTGATTGCCTGTCCCTCGCCGCAATTGCTGCGCCCCGCATGTCCCACTGCCCCACTATTCTTTATTTGTAGCGGGATCATAAACGCGACATCTTGCTTTCCCGTATGAGCGCGACAGCAAATTCGAGGAAAAATCTTTACGCCGCGTCAACCATGATGGAGGTGCGGAACGAACCGGGATTGCCCTAGTTGAGGGTGGCGTCGCCCTGATAGGCTTTTTCGCAGAACGGTGTGCAGGACAGCATCTGCACATCGGCGCGGCGATAGACCCGCGTCGTCTTCGTATCATCGCGGCCGACCACGACCTGGTCGTCGACGATTGCCGTGCCGTCCGCATCCATGATGACTATATTGGTGACGCCGAAACCCTTGCCCGTCAAAACCACGGTCCGCGCGTCCTGCACGACCGCGTCGGCGATCTCCGGATTGCCGATGACGACCGTCTCGGCCGGGCGGACGAGACGCAGCACGCGGGCCTGGTTGGTCACCAGCTTGATGCCTTCATCGGCGGAGGCGCCGCCTGCTCCGGCAAATAGCGCAAAGAAAAAGAGCGAGGCTCCGCCTATCGCGCCCCGAAAAACATATCGGCCTTTATATGACACGCCGTTTCTCCCGCCCCGGATGGTTCCTGCGTGAAGATGAAGGAGATTGGTGAAGGAACGATTAAGCCCGCCGGCCCGTGGACCAGCGCTCGCCGGCCCGTCTGCCTGAAATACGCCTTGATAGGGAATCCGCGAACATTCAAAAGCCCTAAATTAGAGGCGAAAAACAGCCGCCGATCATTACTTCAAAATAGCCGCAAATTATTTGCCTTGGATTAACCACGCCGAAGCAAGCAGCGGATTTACCTTTTCCTAAGGCTGTTTTTTAAGCCGATTGCAATCCCGGGCTTCTAGGTTCCGGCCATCCGATCAACGAGACAAGAACAGTTGACGGAGTGCTGTACCAACAAAGATTTCAGGAGCCAAAACCATGAAGAACCTTTTCATTCGCTTCGCCAAGGACGAATCCGGCGCGACCGCCATCGAATACGGCCTGATCGCCGCCCTCGTCTCCGTCGCAGTCATCGGCGGTGCCTCCGTTCTCGGCAACAACATCAATACCAAGTTCGGCGAGATCGCAACAGCCGTTGGCGATGCTACGACCAACGAAGGCACCACACCAAACTAATATTTCCTTTAGCTGGATATAATTGCCGCCTTTTTATAGGCGGCAATTATCATTTCTATTGCAGGAACCGCTCCGATGACAGTTTTCAAACGCTTTCTTCAGGACCAAACGGCTTCAGCCGCGGTTGAATACGGTCTGATCGGCGCGCTTATCTCGGTCGCCAATCTTGCCGCAATCCTGCAGCTCTCAGCGAACCTCAGTTTCGATTCCATCGCGACGCTTGTTTCCGACACGATGAAATAAGCCCGCGCCGCAGGCGTATTCAGCTTTTCCGGGGGGAATAATGATCGAAGCCGCCATTCTCATTGTGTTTCCTTTCGCGATGGCTTTCGCTGCGGTCTCCGATCTCCTGTCGATGACCATCCAGAACCGGGTTTCGCTGATCCTGGTCGGCGCTTTCGCCCTTCTCGCGCCGTTGACCGGCATGGCATGGGATGTCTACGCCATGCACTTCGTTGCCGGACTTGCAGTCCTCACGGTCACCTTCGGCCTCTTCGCCGTCCGCGCCATGGGAGGGGGTGACGCCAAGCTGATGGCGGCGACCGCCGTCTGGTTCGGCTGGGACATCCATCTGGTAACCTATCTCGCCACCGCCTCCGTGCTGGGCGGCATGCTGACGCTGGCGATCCTGGCCTATCGCAGATCACCGGTGGCGGTCGTTGCGGGGCGTTTCGAATTCATGCGCCGTCTGGCGCAGCACGATATCGGCATTCCCTATGGCATCGCGCTGGGCGCGACCGGCCTTCTGACCTTCCCGCAATCGGCGCTTGGCGCCTGGGTTCTCGCCCGGCTTTCATCCCTGTGACGCCCGTTGATTACCGGGACTTAATCTTTTCCGCCCGGCAATAAGATTGCGTTAACCATAATTACACGATTCCGCTGCATGTTCGGCTTTGCGTATTGGGGCGCAGTTGTGCAGGGTGGGAAAAATGAAATCAGCACGCCTGGTCGTTCTGGCCGTAGCGGTCATTGCTGCCGCAGGCGCAGGCTATATCGCGATGACCATGTCGGCGGCACCGCCGCCCGTCGTCGAGACCGCCGCACCAGCACCACAGATCGAATTGCAGGATGTCCTCGTCGCCAGCGAAAACCTGGGCGTCGGCGCGGAGATACAGGACCAGATGCGCTGGCAGCCCTGGCCGGCTGCGGCGATCAGTGACGGCTACATCACGCGCAACGCCGAGCCGCAGGCGATGGACGAGCTCCGGGGATCGACCGTCCGGCTGCAGTTCATGGCGGGCGAGCCCATCCGCAAGGCCAAGCTGATCGGCCCGGGACAGAGCTTCATGTCGGCGATGCTGCCGCCCGGCATGCGCGCCGTGGCGACACAGATCTCCGCCGATACCTCGGCGGGCGGCTTCATCCTCCCCAATGATTTCGTCGACGTGATCATGACGCGGCGGCGCCAGGACAACAACAATTCTTCGGGGCCGGCCTTCCTCACCGAAACGATCCTGGAAAACATCCGCGTGCTGGCCATCGACCAGGCCATCCAGGAAGACGAAAAGGGCAACAAGGTCATCGTCGGCCAGACCGCGACGCTGGAAGTGACCCCGCAGCAGGCGGAGATCATCACCGTGGCGCAACAGATGGCGGACCGCTTGAGCCTTTCGCTCCGCTCGACGCATGACGCACAGGAGCCCGCGGACAAGGAAGCCGACTATCTGGTTTCGGCGCCCGGGCGGCGCGGGACGGTGAAGCTCATAAAATCGGGAACCGTGACGGAAGTGGGAGCACGATAAATATCATGGGGGGCATTTCACACATCCGGGGCGGAGATCAGAGGATTTCCGCGGGACGTCCCGTCCGGCTTCTCGCCATCGGAGTGGGCCTGCTCGCGACGGTCCTGACCGGGCCGCTCCTTCCGCAGGCCCACGCCGAAGGCAGCGTCGTGCGGCTGACGGGCCAGAACGGCGGCGCCAAGCGGGTCAAGCTGGGCTTGAACAAATCGATCGTCGTCGACCTGCCGCGCGATGCCTATGACATCCTCGTCGCCAATCCGGAGGTGGCGGATGCGGTGACGCGCACGTCACGGCGCATCTATCTCTTCGGCAAGCAGGTTGGGCAGACCAACATCTTCGTCTTCGGGCAGAACGGCGAGCAGATCGCCAGCCTCGACCTGGAGATCGAGCGCGATGTGACGGGCCTCAACCATTATCTGAAGAAATATATCCCCGGCTCAGACATCACCGTCGAGCTCATCAACGACAACGTCGTGCTGACGGGAACCGTGCAGACGCCGCAGGATTCGGCCAAGGCGGCGAAGCTGGCCGGGCTCTTCGTCTCGGGCGGTGAAGCCACCACGGGGCAATACACGACCACCGCCTCGGCGCCCACCGATGGCGGCGGCGTCGACATCAACAATCCGGACCAGCAGCGGCGCTCCAGCAAGATCGTCAACCTCATCAAGATCACCGGCGAGGACCAGGTGACGCTGAAGGTGACGGTGGCGGAGGTCAACCGCTCCGTCATGAAACAGCTCGGCGTCAACATGATCGGCTCGGGCAGCGGCAACGGCATCAGCTATGCCGGCATCTCGGAGAACGTCGCCGGCTTCGTCGGCAAGGCGATCACCAATTCCGGTGCCGCCATTTCCGGCGAGTTCGGCAGCGGGACGCTGTCGGCCTATCTCAATGCCATGGAACTGGCGGGCGTGATGAAGACGCTCGCCGAACCGACGCTGACCGCCATCTCCGGCGAGAAGGCAACGTTCAAGGTCGGCGGCGAATACAACATCATCAGCGGCCAGGACGTCCAGGTCAACGAGGTCACCGGCAAGGAAACGCCCGTCATCGAACATGAGAAGATCGAATACGGCATCGGCCTCGAATTCATGCCCGTGGTACTCTCGCCGGGCCGCATCAGCCTGAAGGTGCGCACCGCCGTTTCCGAGCCGGTGCTGGAATCCTCGATCGTCATGAGCGGCGGCGTGTCGAATCCCGCCGGCAACGTCCTGTCGCTGCGCAAGCGCCTGGCAGATACCACCGTCGAGCTGCCCTCCGGCGGCTCGATGATGATCGCCGGCCTTATCCGCGACGAAACCCGGCAGGCGATCTCCGGCTATCCCGGGCTGTCGAAGATCCCGGTCCTTGGCGCGCTTTTCCGCAGCCGCGATTTCGTGCGCAACGAGACCGAGCTCGTGATCCTGATCACGCCCTATCTGGTGCGCCCGGTGGCGCGCAACGAGCTCGCGCGGCCGGACGACAATCTGGCCCCGGCCAGCGATGCGGCGGGCTACATCCTCGGCCGGGTCAACCGCGTCTATGGCACGGCCCAGGCGCAACTGCCGTCAGGGCGCTACCACGGCGTCGTCGGCTATATCTACAAATAAGGGGAATGGGGTGATGCTCAGGCTTAGACGATCCTTCCGCAGCAGGCCCGCTCTGGCCCTGCTGGCGGCCCTTGCCATCTCCGGCTGCGCCAACCGTCAGAACATGACGGTGAGCGCGCTTCCCGACGATTACCGCACCAATCACCCCATCACCATCGCCGAGCGCGAGCGGGTGGTGGATATTCCCGTCGCCCACGGCGACCGGCGCCTTTCGCCCACCCAGCGCAGCATCGTGCAGAACGCGCTCGTCAACTACCGCGCCAATGGCTCCGGCATGGTCTACATCATGCTGCCGTCGGGATCGCCCAACGAGGCTGCCGCCTACAGGCTCAGCACCGAGATCGCGGATGTGCTGCGCAAGGGGGGCGTACGGCCCAGCAATATCGCGACTGAAAGCTATGCGGTGCAGTCGCCCGACGCCGCGCCGGTCCGCATCAGCTATTACGCGATGACGGCTGCGACCACCCCCTGCGGCCGGTGGCCGGACGATATGCTCAACACCGCCGAGAACAGGCACTACACGAATTTCGGCTGCGCCAATCAGAACAATCTGGCCGCGCAGATCGCCAATCCGGCCGATCTGCTCGGGCCCCGCGCGCCCGGCGAGATCGACGCGACGCGGCGCGGCAACGTCATCAGCGATTATCAGGACCATTCGCAGAGCGTGAGCGAAATCTGGCAGGAGCCGCGCAGCGAGCAAGCCGAATATTGATCGGAGCGGAGCGAGTGATGAACAGCCTGGCATACCAACACGACGAAAGCACCGATCCGCTCCTGCGGCAGGAAAGCATGGCGGTCCTGCAGTCGCTGCGGCCGATCCCACGCGTTTCGATCCAGGCCTTCTGCGAGACGGACGGCGTCGCCAAGCCGATCGAGCGGGCGGGGGAAGACCGCCGCATGGCCAAGACCCATCTGAAGGTGCATATGGGCGGCATCGAGGCGGCGGTCGAGTTCTACCACACGGCGCCGACGCCCAATCTGATGATCATCGAATCCTCGGCCGCGCCGCGCGCGCTGCTCGACCAGCTGACGCGGCTTTCGGAGGTGTGCGATCCCGGTTCGAAGGTGTTGGTGATCGGCCATTCCAACGATGTCTGGCTCTATCGCGAGCTGATCCGCCGCGGCATCTCGGAATATATCGTGGCGCCCGTATCGCTCGCCGACATCATCGCCATCATCTCGTCGATCTTCGTCGCACCCGAAGCCGAGCCGCTGGGCCGCTCGCTCGCCTTCATCGGCGCCAAGGGCGGCGTCGGCGCATCGACCATCGCCCACAATGTCGCCTGGACGATCTCGCGCCAGTTCGAGAACGATGTGGTAATCGCCGATATGGACCTTCCCTACGGCACCGCCAACATCAATTTCGACCAGGACCCCGCGCAGGGTATAGCCGATGCGGTGTTCGCGCCGGAGCGGATCGACGAGGTCTATCTCGATCGCCTGCTGGCGCAATGCGCCGACCATCTGTCGCTGCTTGCGGCGCCCTCCATGCTCGATCGCACATTCGACTTCAGCGAAGACGCTTTCGCCAATCTGATCGATGTCGCCCAGCGCTCCGCTCCGCATCTCGTCCTCGACGTGCCGCATGGCTGGAACGGCTGGACCCGCACGACGCTGGCGCGTGCCGACGAGGTGGTGATCGTGGCCGCGCCCGAGCTCGCAAACCTGCGCAACGCCAAGAACCTGATCGACACGCTTAAAGCCTTGCGGCCCAACGATGCGCCGCCGCGCCTCATCCTCAACCAGGTGGGCGTACCGAAGCGTCCCGAGATCTCGCCCGGCGATTTCGTGGAACCGCTGGGCGTGGAGCCGATCGCGCTGATCGCCTTCGAGCCGCAGCTTTTCGGCAATGCCGCCAATAATGGCCGCATGCTGGGCGAAACAGATCCATCGCACGCCATCGTACAGAGCATCACCGAGATCGCCCATATACTGACGGGCCGCATCGAGGTGAAGAACAAGAAGAAGAGCGGACTGACGAACCTCTTCGACAGGCTGCGCGGGAAATGAGCAACGGAGCGGCGGGATAGGCATGTTCGGCAAGAGAGGCAGTGACGGCGGCAAGCGCGTGGAGGCGAATTTCCGCCCGCTCGGCACGACCGTGCCGACGCCCGCCATATTACCGGCGCCGAGCCTGGCGCCGACGGCGGTCCATGCCGCCGCGGTGATCGAGCCCGGCAGCCCGGCGCCCCATATGCGGTCCGCCCCTCATGCGCAGCCTAGCGCCGCTCCGGCGCGGGAGAAGAGCGACAGCTACTACACGACCAAGTCGCAGGTATTCTCCGCGCTGATCGACACGATCGATCTCTCGCAGCTTTCCAAGATGGAAGCCGACGCGGCGCGCGAGGAAATCCGCGATATCGTCAACGACATCATCGCGATCAAGAATTTCGCCATGTCGATCTCCGAGCAGGAGGAACTGCTCGACGACATCTGCAATGACGTGCTGGGCTATGGCCCGCTGGAGCCGCTGCTGGCGCGCGACGACATCGCCGACATCATGGTCAACGGCCCGCGCAAGACCTATATCGAAGTCGACGGCAAGGTGCAGGAAACCGGTATCCGCTTCCGCGACAACCAACAGCTCTTGAACATTTGCCAGCGCATCGTCAGCCAGGTGGGCCGGCGCGTCGACGAATCGAGCCCGATTTGCGACGCGCGCCTGCCCGACGGCTCGCGCGTCAACGTCATTGCCCCGCCGCTCGCCATCGACGGCGCGGTCCTGACCATCCGCAAGTTCAAGAAGGACAAGCTGACGCTCGACCAGCTCGTGCGTTTCGGCGCGATTTCGCCGCATGGCGCGGAGATCCTGCAGATCATCGGCCGCGTGCGCTGCAACGTCATCATCTCCGGCGGCACCGGCTCCGGCAAGACGACCCTGCTCAACTGTTTGACCCGCTATATCGACGCGGGCGAGCGCATCATCACCTGCGAGGATTCGGCGGAACTGCAATTGCAGCAGCCGCATGTAGTGCGCCTCGAAACCCGCCCGCCCAATCTGGAGGGCGAGGGCGAGGTGACCATGCGCGATCTCGTCAAGAACTGTCTGCGCATGCGGCCCGAGCGCATCATCGTCGGCGAGGTGCGCGGGCCGGAGGTTTTCGACCTCCTGCAGGCGATGAACACCGGCCATGACGGCTCGATGGGCACGATCCATTCCAACAGTCCCCGCGAATGCCTCAACCGCATAGAGGCGATGATCGCCATGGGCGGCTTCACCCTGCCGCCGAAGACCGTGCGCGAGATCATCGTCGGCTCGGTCGACATCATCATCCAGGCGGCGCGCCTGCGCGACGGCTCGCGGCGGATCACGCATATCACCGAGGTGGTGGGCATGGAGGGCAATGTCATCATCACGCAGGATCTCATGACCTACGACATCAGGGGCGAGGACGCTCAGGGCCGCATCATCGGCGAGCACGTCTCCACCGGCATCGGCCGTCCCGCCTTCTGGGATCGCGCCCGCTACTACAATGAGGAACAGCGGCTTGCCGCCGCCCTCGATGCGATGGAGAAGCAGGCCCAGCCATGATGGTCGAGAGGCGCTGACGATGTTCGGATCGATTGGTTCCACCCTCGCCTTCGTGCTGCTTGCCGCGGTCGCCGCGGCGGCGCTCGTCTACGTGCTGCTCTTCGACAGGATCGCCGAGGGGAAAACCAAGGAGCGGCGGCTCAACACCGTCAAGCAATCGGCGACCAGCATCTCCAGCAAAAAGGCCGATCGCGACCGGGCCGCGGAAATCCAGCGGCGGCGCAAATCCTTGCAGGACAATCTGAAAGATCTCGAAACCAGGCAAAAGCTGCGGGAAAAGAACCAGAAATCACCGCCCCTGCGCATGTTCCTGGCCCAGGCGGGGCTGAACATCACGGTGCGGCAGTTCTACATCTACTCGGTGGCGGCGGCTGTTATGATCACGCTGATCGCCATCCTTCTCGGCGTGCCGCTGCTCCTTGCGCCGGGTGTCTTCCTCGCAGGCAGCGCCGGATTGCCGCGATGGTTCATCGGCTATATGCGCAACCGCCGCATCAAGGCCTTCCTCAACGAGTTTCCCAACGCGCTCGACGTGATCATCCGCTCGGTACGCTCCGGCCTGCCGCTCAATGACGGGCTGCGGCTGATCGCCAGCGAAGCGCGCGAGCCCGTGCGCAGCGAATTCCGTCGCATCGTCGAGGCGCAACAGATGGGCCTCTCCATCCCCGAGGCGGTGGCAAAAATGCCAGACTCCATGCCCTGCCCCGAAGCCAATTTCTTCGCCATCGTCATCCAGATCCAGGCGCAGGCCGGCGGCAATCTCTCCGAAGCGCTGGGCAATCTCTCGCGCGTGCTGCGCGACCGCAAGAAGATGAAGGCGAAGGTGAACGCCCTGTCGATGGAAGCCAAGGCATCCGCCGCCATCATCGGCGCCCTGCCCTTCATCGTCACGCTGCTCATCTATCTCTCGAGCCCGCAATATATCCTGCTTCTCTTCACCAGCCAGACGGGCCATCTGCTTCTCGGCATTTCCGCCGTGCTGATGACGATCGGCATGCTGATCATGAAGAAGATGATCAATTTCAACATGTAGGTGGACGGTGGCATGGCTTCCCTCATAGCGCAAAAGCTGACCGATCCGCAGTTCCTGATTGCGACGCTGGTCGGGGTCGCCGTTTTCGCGACGCTTCTCACCCTGCTGATGCCGCTCCTTGGTGCCAATGACCTGAAATCGCGCATGAAAGCGGTGGCGCTGGAGCGTGACGCGATCCGTACCCGCGAGCGGGCGAGGCTCGCCGCCGAGGGCGACAAACGGCGCGGCCTGCGCCACACGCAGAAGCAGGGCATCCGCGATTTCGTCGAAAAGCTCGATCTGAAACGCGCGCTCGCCGACGAAAAAACCGTCGCGGCCCTGCGCAATGCCGGCTTCCGCGGGCAGAACCCGCTCAACGTCTTCCTGTTCATGCGCTTCGTCCTGCCGTTCGTCGGCCTGACGCTCACAGGCTTTTACATCTTCGGGCTCGGCGTGCTCGCCGAACAGCCGCTGTTCGTGCGCATCATGGTCTGCATCTTCGGAGGCTATGCCGGCTTCTACGCGCCCAATCTCTACGTCTCCAACCGCGCCGCCAAGCGCCGGCAGTCGATCCAGCTCGCCTGGCCCGACGCGCTCGACCTGATGCTGATCTGTGTGGAATCGGGCATGTCGACGGAAGCCGCCTTCCGCAAGGTGGCGGAGGAGATCGGCGTGCAGTCCGTGGAACTGGCGGAAGAATTCGTGCTGACCAATGCGGAACTGTCATTCCTGCCGGAGCGCCGGCAGGCCTACGAAAACCTCGCCAACCGCACGGGCATGGAACCGGTCAAATCGGTGACGCAGGCGCTCATCCAGGCCGAGCGCTACGGCACGCCGGTCGCGCAGGCGCTCCGGACGCTTTCTCAGGAAAGCCGGGACATGCGGCTGACGGAGGCGGAGAAGAAGGCGGCCGCGCTGCCGCCAAAGCTGACCGTGCCGATGGTGATCTTTTTCCTGCCGGTGCTCTTCATGGTGATTCTCGGCCCGGCCTTCATACAGATCAGCGCGCAGGGCGGCATCTTCGGCCAGTGACCGGCGCCGCCGAGGAGGAGATCCCCCTCCGCTCCGAAATCACTCGCCGTTCTCGTCGGTCTTTTTCAGCTCGTCCAGCGTCGGCATGGAAACGATGTTGTAGCCGGAATCGACGAAATGGATCTCGCCGGTCACCCCGCTCGACAAATCGGAAAGGAGATAGAGGGCCGACCTGCCGATCTCGTCGATATCGACGGTACGGCGCAGCGGCGCATTGCGGCGCTGATAGCTGAAGATGGCGCGGGCATCGCCGATGCCGGCGCCGGCCAGCGTGCGCACGGGGCCAGCGGAGATGGCGTTGACGCGGATTCCTTCCGGCCCGTAATCGGCGGCGAGATAACGCACCATCGCCTCGAGCGCCGCCTTGGCCACGCCCATGACATTGTAGTTCGGGATGGTGCGCGTCGAGCCGCCATAGGTGAGCGTCAGGATCGAGCCGCCATCCTTCATCAGCTTTTCGGCGCGCTGCGCCACTTCCGTGAAGGAGAAGGCCGAGATGACCATGGTGCGGCTGAAATTCTCGCGCGTGGTCACATCGGCATAGCGGCCCTTCAATTCACTCTTGTCGGAAAAGCCGATGGCGTGGACGAGAAAGTCGATCTTGCCCCATCTCTTTTCGATCTCGGCGAAGACCGCATCCACGGTCGCGATGTCTTCCACATCGCAGGGGAGAACGAAATCGGAGCCGACCTGCGCGGCCAGCGGCTTCACGCGCTTGCCCAGCGCATCGCCCTGGTAGGTGAAGGCGAGCTCGGCCCCCTGTGCCGCGAGCTGCCTGGCAATACCCCAGGCAATCGAGTGATTGTTCGCGACGCCCATGATGAGGCCGCGTTTCCCCTTCATCAAACCTTCCATGATATTCCCTCTCCGTCAGCCCTGATATCGCTGGAAGACCAGCGTCGCATTCGTTCCGCCAAATCCGAATGAATTGGACAGGACTGTGTTCAGGCGAGCATTGTCGATGCGCTTGCGGACAATCGGCATGTCGGCAAAGGCAGGATCCAGTTCTTCGATATGCGCGCTCTCGCAGATGAAGTCGTTCTTCATCATAAGGAGCGAATAGATCGCCTCCTGCACGCCCGTAGCGCCGAGCGAATGGCCGGTCAGCGACTTCGTCGCCGAGATCGGCGGGCAATCATCGCCTGCGCCAAAGACACGGCGGATCGCCTCGATCTCCGGCGCGTCGCCGGCAGGCGTCGAGGTGGCGTGCGGGTTGATGTAGTCGATCTTGTCCTTGACGGTGGAGAGCGCCATCTTCATGCAGCGCTCCGCGCCCTCGCCGGAGGGCGCCACCATGTCGTAGCCATCAGAGGTCGCGCCATAGCCGACGATCTCGCCATAGATCTTCGCACCGCGCGCCTTGGCGACCTCGAGCTCCTCCAGAACCAGTACACCGGCGCCGCCGGCAATGACGAAACCATCGCGGTTCTTGTCATAGGCGCGCGATGCCGTGGAGGGACGGTCGTTATATTTCGTCGACATCGCGCCCATGGCGTCGAACAGCGCCGACAGGGTCCAGTCGAGATCCTCGCAGCCGCCGGCGAACATGCGGTCCTGTTTGCCGTACTGGATCATCTCATAGGCATTGCCGATGCAATGGTTGGAGGTCGCGCAGGCCGAGGAGATGGAATAGTTGATGCCCTTGATCTTGAAGAAGGTGGCGAGCGTCGCCGATGCGGTGGAGCTCATCGCCTTCGGAACCGCGAAGGGGCCGATCCGCTTCGGGCCGCCCTTTTGACGGGTGATGTCGGCTGCCTCGACGATGGTGCGCGTCGACGGGCCGCCCGACCCCATGATGATGCCTGTGCGATCGTTGGAAATCTCGCTTTCCTCAAGCCCCGCATCGAGGATGGCCTGATCCATGGCGATATGGTTCCAGGCCGTGCCGCGCCCGTGGAAGCGCATGGCCCGGCGGTCGACCAGCGCCTCGGTATCGATCTCGGGCGCGCCTGCCACCTGACAGCGGAAGCCGAGCTCGGCATAGTCTTCCGCCCGGGAAATGCCGGATTTGGCCTCGCGCAGCGAGGCGAGCACCTCCTGCGTATTGTTTCCAATCGAGGATACGATCCCCATTCCGGTGACGACCACACGCCGCATCACACTCTCCTTTGCGCCTGTCTTTTCCCGGGCTCCGGCCCTGAATACGGAAAATAGGTGCCTCTCTCATGCGTTTTGAGCATGGCTTCGAAAAAATTCCCGTGCGGGACGTGCCATGCTCATGGGTTATCGGTCTGGCCGATTCTTGTCCGGGACCTGCCCTAAGCGGCCGCTTCCTTGAAAAGGCCGACGCGCAGGTCGCTTGCCCGGTAGATGATCTCGCCATCCGCCTTCAGCCAGCCATCGGCGATGCCGAGCACCAGCCGGCCGCGCATCACGCGCTTGAAATCGATGCCGTATTCGACAAGCCTGGTCTGCGGCGTGACCATGCCGGAGAATTTCACCTCGCCGGTGGAAATGGCGCGGCCCTTGCCGAACTCGCCGAGCCAGCCGAGGAAAAAGCCCGTCAGCTGCCACATGGCGTCCAGGCCGAGGCAGCCGGGCATGACGGGATCGCCGATGAAATGGCAGGGGAAGAACCACAGGTCGGGTTTTATGTCGAACTCCGCCCGTGCATAGCCCTTGCCGTATTCCCCGCCGGTCTCCGAAATGTCGGTGATGCGATCGAACATCAGCATCGGCGGCGCCGGCAGCTGCGCATTGCCGGGGCCGAACATTTCGCCGCGCGCGCAGGAAAGGAGTTCCTCAAACCCGTAGCTCGATTTCTGCTCTGCCATCATGTCTCCCATCGATATGTCCAGGCCGCTGACCGGCGCCCTGGATGTCTCACACATCCCTAACACGGAGTGTTTCCAACAGTAAAACCGTGCCAATGGCTTTTTCCCGGCATTTGTGGCATAGGGAAACGCCTATTGATCGTTGTCTTGCGACGGCATATATCAATGGAGATGCATCATGGGCAACTGCCCGTGGCGCTTTTGGGCAAATTTGACACGAAGCTGACGGAAAGACCGTGCACATACATCCTTCGCATGTGGCCAGTATAGAGGACCGTCTGCGCCTTGCCGGGCTGCGCCCGACACGGCAGCGTATCGCGCTTGCAAGCCTGATCTTCGCTCAGGGAGATCGTCACCTCTCCGCCGAGGAACTGCACGAGGAGGCGGTGAGCGCGGACGTGCCCGTTTCGCTTGCCACCGTCTACAACACGCTGCACCAGTTCACCGAGGCGGGAATGCTGCGCATTCTCGCCATCGAGGGCGCGAAAACCTATTTCGACACCAACACGTCCGATCACCAGCATTTCTTCGTCGAGGGCGATAATGCCGTCATCGACATTCCCAACGGTCCGAAGGGGCAGCCGGTCGTCGGCAATCTGCCGGAACCGCCGGAAGGGATGGAGATCGTCAATGTCGACATCATCGTGCGCCTGCGGCGCAAGGGCCAGTAAGAGCGGTCCATTCCGATGAAATGAACAAGCGGCCTTCAGGGCCGCTTTTGTTTATGGGCTTCCGTCAAGCGGAATAATCGTTCAATCGAACTTCTCGCCGGGATAGGCTCCCCAGAGCTCCGACTGCTTCATCCAGCCGCGTATCCCCTTGATCTCGAGACGGCACCATTCGCCGTTGCATTCATCCAGAGCGCCGATGACCCCCGGCTCGACATGGGCGACGATGCCCGATGTCTCGCTCGGGCTGCCATAAAGCTCCAGCATCGCCTTGGGATCGTCTTTCTTCCACGGCGCGGTGATCGCGGTGCGCCTGCCCGAAAGCAGGGACTGGTAGACCCAGCCTTCGGTGCCGTCCGCATCGCGAATCCGGCGCCAATTGTCATATTCCTGGATGATCTCGACCGGCAGCCCGGATTTCTGAAAGAGCCAGGAGACGGCATATTGCCGCCCCGGCCCGACGCGCAGGTTGACGCGGCTCGGCTTCAGGCTGACGAAACGTGGCAGGGGCAGCCCGCTTGGTCCGACGACGGTGCCTGCCGGAGCGGCGGCGGCGTGATGATGATGTGGAATGCCTAGCGGTGCGCCCATGAGGAAAAGTGAAACACACCCCACCAGGAGAATGGGGAAACGAAGTCGAAAACCCTTGTACAATATCGCCCTCGCCGATTCTGCCGTCACATCTCTGGGACAAAGTGCCAGTCCCGTGTTTTTCTTTGTCTTTGGCGCGCTGCCTTGGTAGACAGACAACAGGTCTGGACAAGTTTGCAGTCTGCACCCTCTTGGTTAAAGAGGTCTCAACGCGGGATGCAAAAAGGGGTGGGCGGCCTTCAGGAAAGGGTGGAAATGTCGAGCAGGAAGAAGCCTTTGGTCGTCATTACGCGGAAGCTTCCCGATCCGGTTGAAACACGCATGCGCGAGCTGTTCGACGCCCGGCTCAATATTGATGATCGCCGCATGACCCAGCCCGAGATCGTGGCGGCGATGAAGGAAGCCGACGTGCTCGTCCCCACCATCAATGATGTGATCGACGCGGCGGTGATCGAGCAGGCCGGACCGAACATGAAACTCATCGCCAATTTCGGCAATGGCGTCGACAATATTGATGTGGCCGCCGCCGCCAAGCGCGGCATCACCGTGACCAACACGCCGAATGTGCTGACCGAGGATACCGCCGACATGACGATGGCGCTGATCCTGGCGACGCCGCGGCGCCTGGTGGAAGGGGCGAATGTGCTCGGCGAATCCGGCAAATGGCCGGGCTGGTCTCCCACCTGGATGCTCGGCCGCCGCATCTGGGGAAAGCGGCTCGGCATCGTCGGCATGGGCCGCATCGGCACGGCCGTCGCCCGCCGCGCCAAGGCCTTCGGCCTGTCGATCCATTACCACAACCGGCATCGCGTCAGCCCGAAGATCGAGGAGGAGCTGGAGGCCACCTACTGGGAAAGCCTCGACCAGATGCTGGCGCGCATGGACATCATCTCGGTCAACTGCCCCTCGACTCCGGCCACCTTCCATCTGCTTTCGGCGCGCCGCATCGCGCTGATGCAGCCGACAGCCTATCTCGTCAACACCGCGCGCGGCCAGATCATCGATGAAAGCGCACTGATCGAGCAGATCGAGCAGGGCAGGCTCGCGGGCGCGGGTCTGGACGTGTTCGAGCACGAGCCGGCGGTCAATCCGCGGCTCGTCAAGCTCGCGGCCGAGGGCAAGGTGGTGATCCTGCCGCATATGGGCTCCGCCACCATCGAAGGGCGCACCGACATGGGCGACCGGGTGATCATCAACATCCGCGCCTTCGTCGACGGCCACCGGCCGCCGGACCGGGTGCTGCCGGACCGGGTCTAGGGGAATAGGGGAATAGGGGAATAGGGGAATAGGGGAATAGGGGAATAGGGACGATATTGCGCAAGCGGATGATGGCAACAGCCGAACATGTTGCCATACTTGCCCTATTGCCCCACTGCCCTAATCCGGCCTCCTGATCACAGTCGGATAATCATAGAGATAGGCGATGCGCTCGATCGCGCCGCGCAGCGGCTCGAAGGTGACACTCATCGTATGGCCATTAGCATGGATCAGCGTCCCGTCATCGGCCATGATCGCGACATGGCCCTTCCAGAAGACAAGATCGCCACGCCTGAGATTGCCGTAATCGGCGTCGGGCTCGACGATCGTGCCGATCGTCGCCGCCTGCATGTCGGTGTCGCGCAGCACGTTGCGTCCCGTCATCAGCATCGACAATTGCACAAGGCCCGAACAGTCTATGCCAAAGCCTGATGCACCGCCCCAGAGATAGGGCGTGTGAAGCAGCGTCTCGGCGACAGCGACGTAATCATCGGCGTGCTCGCCGACCGGCCGCACATGGCGGGCGATGATCGCCTCGCCGCTCTCGAGGATAGAGTAGCGTGTTCCACGCGTCTCCGCCTCGCCGGTGATGGCGATGCGGGAGCCCAGCGAGAGTGCGCGCGTATGGGGAAAGCGCAGATCCGGCCCGGGATAGACGAAGGTGCGCGGGACGCAGACCATATGGGTCGGCGCGCCGCGTGGATTCTCAATCGAGAAATCGCTGGCATAGCCGACATAGCCGTCACGCACCGCCTGCACCCAGCACCAGCCGTCGGCCTCCTCGAAAACCCGCACCTCGTCGCCCAGGAGAAGCTGCGTCTGCGGCCCGCTGTCGACGCGCGGCGCCTCGCGCAGGTCCACCACCGGAAGCGCGACCCGCATCGGCTTTCCCTCGGCGAAGCGCTCGGCCTCCACCTTGCCGCGCAGCCTCGCATCGGCAAGATCGGGGCGGAAGGCATGGAGACGGCGATCTAGAGCAAACTGCTGCGGCATGGTCATAATGGCAATTCCCTGGATTTGGCGATCACCAGATCGCCCAGCCGCTCGACATAGAGCGCGCCGTTTACGGTTCTCTTTATTAGCACATTCCGCCGGTCTTTTTCGTCACGATGGCGCGAAACGAGCTGCATGGCCCCCATCGTGTCAAGCGCGCGGGTGATGACCGGCTTGGTGACGCCGAGTCTGGCCGCCAGGCCGCGCACCGTGTGCGGCGGCGGCTCCAGATAGATCGTCAGCAGGATCGCCATCTGCCGCCATGTCAGGTCGGGCATCTCGTCGCGGACCTCGGCGAGAGCCACGTTCTTCAAAAGCGTCAGCGCCTGCAGTGGCTTGAGTTCGACGGGCATACGGACCCATATCGTTTCGGTTCCGTATCATTCAACCGGCTTTGCCCTGCTTGCGCAAGCGATTCAGCACGTGGGGAAGCGCTGTTTCATGAGATGGTAAAGGGCGCGTATCGCCTGCGCCTCGCCGCCGACTGGTGCGGCGGGTTTTTCAACCGGTGTCCAGCCGAAAATATCGAAATGACTCCAGATGCGCGCCTTCTCGACGAAGCGCTTCAAGAAGAGCGCCGCCGTCACCGAGCCGGCGAAGCCGTCGCTTGTGACATTGTTGATGTCAGCGACACGCGAGGAGAGCTTTTTCTCGTAAGGCTCCCAGAGCGGCATGCGCCAGACCGGGTCGGCGGCCGTGCGGGCGGCCTCCGCCACCTCTCCGGCAAAGCCGTCATCATCGGTATAGAAGGGCGGCAGGTCCGGTCCCAGCGCCACGCGCGCGGCACCGGTCAGGGTCGCCATGTCGATCAGGAGCTCCGGCGCCTCCTCGTCGGCGAGCGCCAGCGCATCGGCCAGCACCAGCCGGCCCTCGGCATCGGTATTGCCGATTTCCACGGTGACGCCCAAGCGGCTCGTCAGGATATCGCCGGGGCGGAAGGCATTGCCCGCGATGGCATTCTCGACGGCGGGAATCAACACCCGCAACCGGACGGGCAGGCGCGCATCCATGATCATATGGGCGAGGCCCAGCACATTGGCCGCGCCGCCCATATCCTTCTTCATCAACAGCATGCCGCTCGCCGGCTTGATGTCGAGACCCCCGGTATCGAAGCACACGCCCTTGCCGACGAGCGTAACCTTCGGATGATCCTCGCTCCCCCAGGTGATGTCGATGAGGCGCGGGGCCTGGGCACCTGCGCGGCCGACCGCGTGGATCATCGGGAAGTTACGGTCCAGAAGCTCCTGCCCCGCCGTCACCGCGATTTCAGCGCCATGCGCCGTCGCCAGCTTGCGCGCGGCTTCCTCCAGCGCGTCAGGCCCCATGTCGTTGGCGGGGGTGTTGATGAGATCGCGGGCGAGCGCCACGCCGGCAAAGATGCGCCTTATCTCGGCTTCCTCGGCTCCTTCGGGCAGGACGAGAACCTTCCTGGCGCTCTCCGCCTTGCTGCGATAGCGGTCGAAGCTGTAGCCGCCCATGAGGAAGGCCAGCGCCAGAAGGCCCGCGTCCGCAACGTTGCCCTCGATATGCCAGGTGCCTTCCGGCAGATCACGCGCCAGCTTGCCGGGGAGAAGCCGAGACTGCCCGTCTTTATCCGCCTTTTCCACGCCGAGCAGCGCGCCCGCTATGCCGCCTTCCCTATTCGACATCAGGAGGACACGCCCTGCCTGGCCCGTAAAGCCGTTTGCCCGCGCCCAGGCGGCAGCGCCGTCCGGCAGCGGCAGCTTGTCAAAACCCTCACTTGTCACAAGCCAGACCGGCCGGCTCTCAGATGTCTTGCGGGCGATAATGTCGACGGGCATGCGATGAACCTACTCCGGAATTTGCCAATGGATGGTTCAAGCACGGCAATTCTTAACCATCCGTTAGGGTTAACGGAATATTTCTTTCAGGCGAAATCATGTGGGGCAGCGGCTTCGATCGGGTAGCGAAGCCGGTTTTCTGGAGCGGGACATGGCACTCATGCGGGGCATTGGCGGCAGAGGCCGCTTCCTGTCATCAATGGCGGCGATCTTGCTGGCGGGCGGCATTGCCGGCTGCACCACGACGGACCGCACGACCACCGGGTCGATCGCCCGCTCCCCTTCCCGGCCTTTCGAACAGATGAACAGCCTGGAGCTTGCCCAGGCCGTGCGAAGCTATGGCCTGCAATACCAGAAGAATCCCAGGGACAAGCCGCTGGCGCTTGCCTATGCCAACGTGCTGGGAATGACCGGACGCAACGACCAGGCGCTCGCGGTGATGCGGGCGCTCGCCATCGCTCACCCGCAGGACCGCCAGGTGCTCGCCGCCTATGGCAAATCGCTCGCCAGCGCCGGCCAATTCGAGGCGGCGCTCGATGCCGTGCGCCGGGCGCAGACGCCGGCCTATCCCGACTGGCGGCTCCTCTCCGCCGAGGGCGCCATCCTCGACCAGATGGGCGATACGGAAGCGGCACGCGTGCTCTATCGCCGCGCCCTCGATATACAGCCGGGCGAGTCGTCGGTTCTGTCGAATCTCGGCATGTCCTATATGCTCGCCGGCGATCTGAAGACGGCCGAAACCCATATGCGTGCCGCTGCCGCGGCTCCGGGGGCCGACAGCCGCGTGCGGCAGAATTTGGCGCTGGTGGTCGGCCTGCAGGGCCGCTTCCAGGAGGCGGAGGCGATCGCCCGCCGCGAGCTCTCGCCGCAGCAGGCGGAAGCCAATAGCCAGTATCTGCGCGCAATGCTCGCCCAGCAGAACTCCTGGAACATGCTCAAGGACAAGCCGAAGAGCTAGATCGCTACCTTCTCGCCTCGACCACCTTGAAGCCCTGCCCCTCCTCCAATGTCTCGACCGAGCGGAAGAGCGATTTCAGCGTCACCTCATAGGGCAATTGCCGGTTGGCGACGAGAAGCAACCTGCCGCCTGACTTGAGCCGGCGGGCGGCGGCCGCGATGAACGCCCGGCCGAGCGAGATATCCGCCGCGCGGCTTTCATGGAAAGGCGGGTTCATGACGACGGTATCGTAGATTGCCGTCAGCGGTTCCGACACCAGATCCTGCCAGTGAAAGGACACCGGGATATTGCCGGCGAGCCCTGAAAGATTACCGCGCGCGGCCTCCAGCGCCTCGAAATCCGCCTCATAAAGATCGAGCTTCGTGATCTTTCGCGGATATTTCAGGCATTCGGCCGAGAGATAGCCCCAGCCCGCGCCGAAATCCGCCACGGCGCCGCTCAGACGGCCCTCCAGATGGCGGGCGAGCAGTGCCGACCCCTTGTCGATCTCGCCATGCGAGAACATGCCGGCAGCGGTGTGGAACCGGCCGTCGACGCGCTTTGCCGCCGGGTAGAGCGCCTCAATGGTCTCGCCCGGCAGGCCGGCGGGGCGCTTCATCCAGAAGGCGACGGCGTGGTTCTTGGAAAGCCTGTCCTCCGCTTCCGCGATCTTTCCCGCCCATTTGCGGAAACTGTCGATGCCGAGCTTCTTCTCACCGCAGATGACGATCGAGCCGCCGGATGCGACGCGTGAGAGGAGATCGGCAAACCATTGCTCGTTGCGGCCACGATGCTTGGCCAGCAGCATCAGCCCGCCATCGAAAAGAGCGTCGCCTTCGAGCCGGGGCACGACA
This sequence comes from Mesorhizobium sp. RMAD-H1, assembly GCF_014191375.1. GTDB lineage: Bacteria > Pseudomonadota > Alphaproteobacteria > Rhizobiales > Rhizobiaceae > Paramesorhizobium. The sequence continues at coordinate 39,927 of NZ_JACHWN010000004.1, read as the reverse complement.
TGGAATCCGGCCCGCTCCAGCTTCAGATAAGCCGGACGGAAGGGCTGGACGATGGCAAGCACCTCCTTCCAGGCATCCTCGAGCGCCGCATCGGCCTCGATGCCGAAGGCGAGGAAGCGTGCGCCGCCGCCCGGCGGGGGCAGGATGCCATTCTCGAAAGGCAGGAAAAGTGTCTGTTGCGCGAGGGAAGCCATGACGGTCCCTTACAGCATGCGCAGCAAAAGCGGAATCATGGACAAATAAAAAGCGCGCCCGAAGGCGCGCTTTTCCTGGTCTGCGGGTAGAGATTAATCCGCGTCGGCTTCCGCCTCTTCGGATTTCTTCTTATCCTCGACGATTTCCTTGCCGGTCTCCTGGTCAACGACCTTCATCGACAGGCGGACCTTGCCGCGCTCGTCGAAGCCCATCAGCTTGACCCAGACCTTCTGGCCTTCCTTGACCACGTCGGTGGTCTTCTGCACGCGCTCCTGCGCGAGCTGGGAGATGTGGACGAGGCCGTCACGTGGGCCGAAGAAATTGACGAAAGCGCCGAAATCTGCCGTTTTGACGACGGTGCCCTCGTAGATCTCGCCGACTTCCGGCTCGGCGACGATGGAATGGATCCACTTGCGCGCCGCCTCGATCTCCTTGGCGTTGGACGAGGCGATCTTGACCGTGCCGTCATCCTCGATGTTGATCTTGGCGCCGGTCTTCTCGACGATCTCGCGGATCACCTTGCCGCCGGAACCGATCACGTCGCGGATCTTGTCGGTCGGGATGTTCATCACCTCGATGCGCGGGGCGAACTCGCCCAGCTCGGCACGGGCGCCGGAAAGCGCCTTCGACATCTCGCCGAGGATGTGGCTGCGGCCGCCCTTCGCCTGATCCAGAGCGACCTTCATGATCTCTTCGGTGATGCCGGCGATCTTGATGTCCATCTGCAGCGAGGTAATGCCGTTTTCCGTTCCGGCGACCTTGAAATCCATGTCGCCCAGATGATCCTCGTCACCGAGGATGTCGGACAGGACGGCGAAGCGGTCGTCTTCCTTGATGAGGCCCATGGCGATGCCCGCCACCGGGCTCTGGAGCGGAACGCCCGCATCCATCAGCGCCAGCGAGGTGCCGCAGACGGTCGCCATGGAGGACGAGCCGTTCGACTCGGTGATCTCCGAGACAGCGCGGATCGTATAGGGGAACTGCTCCTTGGCAGGCAGCATCGGATGGATGGCGCGCCAGGCGAGCTTGCCATGACCGATCTCGCGACGGCCGGGCGAGCCCATGCGGCCCGTCTCACCGACGGAGAAGGGCGGGAAGTTGTAATGCAGAAGGAAGGTTTCCTTGTACATGCCGGTCAGCGCGTCGACGAACTGCTCGTCCTCGCCGGTGCCGAGCGTGGCAACGACGATCGCCTGCGTCTCGCCGCGGGTGAAGAGCGCCGAGCCGTGGGTGCGCGGCAGGATGCCGACCTGCGCCTCGATCGGGCGAACGGTCTTGAGATCACGGCCATCGATGCGGGTGCCGGTATCGAGGATGTTCCAGCGCACGATCTTAGCCTGCAGCGACTTGAACACGGTCGCGATCTGCTCGGCATTGTATTTGGTTTCTTCCGCACCTTCGGGCAGGAAATGCGCCTTGACCTTCGCCTTGGCGGCATCGACGGCGGCGTAGCGGGCCTGCTTGTCGATGACCTTGTAGGCCTCGCGCAGATCGCTCTCGATGAATGCGAGCATTTCGGCTTCGATGGCGGAGAGATCTTCCGGCTGGAAATCGCGCGGCTCCTTGGCGGCCACCTCGGCGAGCTGGATGATCGCGTCGATCACCGGCTGGAATGCCTGCTGGCCGAACATGACGGCGCCCAGCATCACATCCTCGGGAAGCTCCTGGGCTTCCGATTCCACCATCAGCACGGCTTCCGAAGTGCCGGCGACGATCAGATCGAGCTTGGACTCGGGCATTTCGTCAATGTGCGGGTTGAGCACGTACTGACCGTTGATATAGCCGACGCGGGCACCGCCGATCGGACCCATGAAGGGAACGCCGGAAAGCGTCAGCGCCGCGGAGGCGGCGATCATGGAGAGCACGTCCGGATTGTTTTCAAGGTCATGCTGCATGACCGTGATGATGACCTGCGTGTCGTTCTTGTAGCCATCGGCGAAGAGCGGGCGGATCGGACGGTCGATCAGGCGGGAGACGAGCGTCTCGTTCTCGCTCGGACGGCCCTCGCGCTTGAAATAGCCACCGGGGATGCGGCCGGCCGCATAGGTCTTTTCCTGGTAATTCACGGTGAGCGGGAAGAAATCCTGTCCCGGCTTCGGCTCCTTGGCGGAGACGACGGTGGCGAGAACGACGGTCTCGCCATAGGTGGCAAGCACGGCACCGTCAGCCTGACGGGCGATCTTGCCGGTTTCGAGAATGAGCGGACGGCCGCCCCATTCGATTTCGACTTTGTGGGTATTGAACATATCTAGTCCCTGGCATTGGGGAAAGCCGCGCATCCGGCGCGATGCCTTCCCTGCTTCGTTGGCGGACAGGCCATGGGCAAGACAGCAGAAAGCTTGGAAAATGGATGTCGGCCCATCCTGGCCAAGCTGCCTGCAATCCTGCCCCATGACAGGTCCATGGCTGGCCTTCATCCCATGGAACGGAGGCCTTTTTAAGAGCGGTTCCGGCTTCAACGGAATGTGACCCGCTCCAATTCTTCGTCTTCCAAATCCCGGATGCCCAGGCATCCGAATGGAATTCGGCGGGCGTCATGAACGCCCGCCGAAAAAAATGCTTAGCGACGCAGGCCCAGCTTGCCGATCAGCGTCTGGTAGCGGCCTTCGTCCACGCCCTTGAGATAGTCGAGGAGACGGCGGCGCTGCGAGACGAGCTTCAGGAGGCCACGACGGGAATGGTTGTCCTTCTTGTGGTCCTTGAAGTGCTCGGTCAGATTGGCAATACGCTCGGAAAGAACGGCGACCTGGACTTCCGGAGAGCCGGTATCGCCCGCCTTCGTGCCGTATTCCTTGATGAGAGCCTGTTTGCGTTCAGCAGTAATCGACATCGCAAATCCTTTCTTATGAGAGGAGAAAAAGTCGCCCACGGCCAGGATGTCGTCCAGCGGGGGCCGGTTCAATACGAGGGGTAAAACCCCATCGATGCGGCGCATATAGTGCAAAAGGCGCGATAACACCAGTTATTTCTATTTTTGAGCCGGATAAGGGCATTCAACCGGCTGTAAAAACGCGTTTCGGCTTGAACTGGCCCTGTTCGACATAGCCGATGGCAAGCAGCCGGCCACGGACAGTCACACAGGCCTCGTCCGCCTCGACCGGCGCGTCGCGGCCGCGCAGGATCACCGGATTGCCCATGCGAATGCGATGAGCCTGATCATCGGAAAGGGCGACCTGGGGCATGCAGTCGAGTGCGGCGCCGGTATCGATCACCAGCGCGTCGAGCGCGCTGAAATCGCGAACAGGCGCAGGGATCTCACCGCCATCCTCTGCGGCGTCCTTCGGCGGGAGCGGCGGCCAGGCCGCCTCCAGCTCTTCCAGGGTCACCAGATCCTCCGGCGTGAAGGGCGCGACCTCCACACGGCGCAGATCGGCGATGTGGCCATAGCAGCCGAGATCCCGCCCCATATCGCGGGCGAGCGAGCGCACATAAGTGCCCTTGCCGCATTCTATCTCGAAGACGGTATGGCTATCGTCGGGCATATCCACCAGATCGAGCCGACCGATCTCGACCTCGCGGGCCGGGATCTCGACGCTTTCGCCCTCACGCGCCAGATCATAGGCGCGCTCGCCGGCGATCTTGATGGCGGAGAACTGCGGCGGAACCTGCTGGATGATACCGGTATAGCGGGGCAGCAGCGCCAGGATGTCTTCCTTGGTGGGGCGCTTCGGGGACGTGTCCGTCACCCCGCCCTCCAGATCATCGGTGGAGCGCTCCTCGCCCCAGGCGACCGTGAAGCGATAGATCTTGGCGCCGTCCATGACATAGGGCACCGTCTTCGTCGCCTCGCCGAGCGCGATCGGCAGCATGCCGGAGGCAAGCGGATCGAGCGTGCCGGCGTGGCCCGCCTTCTCGGCGTTGAACAGCCATCTGATCTTGGAGACCGCCTCGGTGGAGCCCATGCCTTTCGGCTTGTCGAACACCACCCAGCCGGAAACCGGCCGGCCCTTCTTCTTGCCGCGTCTTGCCATTCTCAATCGCTCCCGCCGTCTCCACCATCCGTGCCGCCATCGCCATCGGCATCGCCGTCATCGTCCTCATCCCTGGGATTGGGCAGGTCGCGGGCGACTTCCGGCGAGCGCAGCAGCGCATCGATCTTGGAGAAATTATCGAAACTGGTATCGAGCCGGAAACGGAACTCCGGCATGTATTTCATCTGCCGCAATTCCGGCGCGACACGACCGCGAATGAATTTCGCATGCGCACTCAATGCCTTGATGACGGCGTTGCTGTCGGTCGCACCAATCGGCGTGACAAAGCAGGTGGCGATTTTCAGATCCGGCGACATGCGCACCTCGGAAACCGAAAGGACGCTCGATTCCAGAACGGGATCGCTCACATCGCCGCGCTGGAGAACATTGCTCAGAGCATGGCGAACCTGCTCGCCGACGCGAAGCTGGCGCTGCGAAAGGCCGGGGGAAGAAGAACGAGGCATAGGCAAAATTCCCAGAAATCGTATCCGCCGGGATCAGACCGGCGGATACGTCTTTCCTATCGTTGCCAGCCTGCTGCCAGGCCGAACCGCGGCGGTTCGGGATTCAGCAGCAGCTGGTGGCGGTCGATGTCAGAGCGTACGGGTGACGTGCTCGACGCGGAAGGCCTCGATGATATCGCCAGCGCGGATATCGTCGTAATTCTCGAAAGCCATGCCGCATTCCTGGCCAGCGGGGACTTCCGAGACTTCGTCCTTGAAGCGCTTGAGCGTCTTGAGCTTGCCCTCGTGGATGACCACGTTGTCGCGGATGAGGCGGACGCCCGCACCACGCTCGACCTTGCCATCGGTGACACGGCAGCCCGCGACCTTGCCGACCTTGGTGATGTTGAAGACCTCGAGGATCTCCGCATTGCCGAGGAAGGTCTCGCGGCGCTCCGGCGAGAGGAGGCCCGACATGGCCGCCTTCACGTCATCCACCAGATCGTAGATGATGTTGTAATAGCGGATCTCGATGCCCTGCTGCTCGGCCGCGTCGCGCGCCTGCTTGTTGGCGCGCACGTTGAAGCCGATGATCGCCGCATTGGAGGCCTCGGCCAGCGACACGTCGCTCTCCGTGATGCCACCTGCGCCCGAATGCACGATGCGCGCCCGCACCTCGTCGGTGCCGAGCTTGTCCAGCGCGCCGGCGATGGCTTCGATCGAGCCCTGCACGTCGCCCTTGATGACCAGCGGGAATTCCTTCACGCCGCTCACCTGGAGCTGATTCATCATCTGCTCGAGCGAGCCGCGCGACCCGGCCTGCCTTGCCACGGCCTTCTCGCGGGCCAGGCGCTGGCGGTATTCCGAGATCTCGCGGGCACGGGCTTCGTTTTCCACCACGGCGAGGCGGTCGCCGGCCTGCGGGGGACCCTGGAGGCCCAGAATCTCGACCGGCATTGCCGGGCCCGCTTCCTTGACGTTCTCGCCACGGTCATTGATGAGCGCGCGCACGCGGCCCCACTCGCTGCCTGCAACGATGATGTCGCCCGGATGGAGCGTACCCTTCTGCACCAGCACGGTGGCGACGGAACCACGGCCACGGTCGAGCTTCGCCTCGATGACGACGCCCTCGGCGGTGCGCTCGGGATCGGCCTTCAAGTCGAGGATCTCGGCCTGCAGCAGGATCGCTTCCAGCAGCTTGTCGAGACCGGCGCCGGTCTTGGCTGAAACCTCGACGTCGAGCGTCTCGCCGCCCATCGATTCCACGAAGACCTCGTGCTGCAGGAGCCCGGTGCGGACCTTCTGCGGATCGGCCTGCGGCTTGTCGATCTTGTTGATGGCAACGATGATCGGAACACCGGCCGCCTTGGCGTGATTGATCGATTCGATCGTCTGCGGCATGACGCTGTCATCGGCGGCCACGACCAGCACGGCGATATCGGTCGCCTGCGCGCCACGGGCGCGCATGGCGGTGAAGGCGGCGTGGCCCGGCGTATCGATGAAGGTGATCTTCTGGCCGTTCTGCTCCACCTGATAGGCGCCGATATGCTGCGTGATGCCGCCGGCTTCGCCGGAGACCACATTGGCATGGCGGATGGCGTCGAGCAGCGAAGTCTTGCCGTGGTCGACGTGACCCATGATGGTGACAACAGGCGGACGGGATTTCAGCGCTTCCGCCTTGTCCTCGACGTTGAAGATGCCTTCCTCGACGTCCGACTCGGCAACGCGGCGAACCGTATGGCCGAATTCCTCGGCGATGAGCTGCGCCATATCCGCATCGATGACGTCGCCGGGCTTCATCATCTGGCCCTGCTTCATCAGGTACTTGATGACGTCGACCGAACGCTCGGTCATGCGCTGCGCCAGTTCCTGGATGGTGATCGTCTCGGGGACGGTCACCTCGCGGGAAATCTTCTCACGATTTTCCTGGTACAGGGCGCGCTTGGCCTTTTCCTGACGGCGGCGCATGGCCGCCATCGAACGGCCGCGAGCGGTGTCGTCGTCGAGCGCGCTGGTCAGCGTCAGCTTGCCACGACGGCGGTCGTCATCGGTCTTGGTGACCTTGGGCGTGCGCACTTCGGGCTTGGCCGGAGCGCCACGGCGAACACCGGCGGGACCACGGCGCTCTTCCTCTTCATCGGCGACCAGCGGCCCCTTGCGCACGGGGGCAGCGGCCGGCTTGAGCGTGGTGGGCTCCTGCGCGGGGGCCTGTTCCGGCGTACGCTTGCGGGCCTCTTCCTCGGCGCGCTTGCGCGCTTCGGCCTCGGCCTTGAGGCGTGCTTCCTCCTCGGCCTGACGGCGGGCGGAATCCTCGCGCTCCTTGGCCCGGCGCGCCTCTTCTTCGGCGCGGCGCTTGGCCTCCTCGGCGGCGCGGGCGCGCTCCTCGGCATCGCGCACCTTGGCGCCCTCAAGCGCACGGCGGCGCGCCTCGATCTCCGAGCGCGACAGGGTGTTCAGCACCATGCCGGACCGGTCCGCCGGCGTGGGGCGCGGCGGAGGCGGCGTCTCGGTGCGCGGCGTGGGCGGCGGCGCCACATGCGGCTTCGTCACCGGCTGGGCCGCGGGCGCGGCGGCAGCGGGCGCCTCCGGCTTCTCGTCGGGCCGAGAAAACTTGCGCTTCTTCGTTTCAACGACAACGGACTTCGTGCGCCCGTGGCTGAAATTCTGCCGCACGGTGCTCTGCTCGACGCCGGGCCGCTTCAGGGTCAACGTCTTTTTCGTATTGACGCTCAGCGTCTTGTCGTCGGTCGATTTGCTATCGCTCATTCCGTTTCCGTTTCCTTCGCGGCATCCACCGCATATCTGTCCGAATTCGTTGCGCTTCCGCCGCGAAAATGATGCAGCAGGCGCGCCCGCTTGACGAACCCGTTCGCCGCCATTCCTTCGAGCACGGCAGCATGTATCACATTTCCGCCCCCGAATGCCAAATCCATTTCGTCTCCCGTGAAAAGAGACAGGGCGGGAATATCGGGCCCGCCCGCATAAACAAACGCACGACGGGCCTGATCGATCTTTCTGACGCCGTCCGCGGCCGCCTCCAGCGCATGCAGGACCATGACCGCCCTGCCGCTGCGTATGGCTGCGTCGACCTTGGCCGACCCCGTCGCCACGACGCCCGCCTTGCGTGCCAGCGACAGGCTGCCCAGCGCTGACTTCACCAGGAGCCGGTCCACCAGCGCGCCCAGGTCGTCCGGCGCCGTCACGCTCTCCTTCAGAGCGCGGGGGAACAGCTTGCGGCGCACCGCCTCATCCACATGGCGCCGTTCGGCCCTGACCCAGCAGCCGCGACCGGGGAGGTTGCGCTTCAAATCCGGGACGACGGACCCATCCGGCCCGGCCACGAACCGGATCATGTCATCGGCGGGACCGCTCTCGCGCGTAACGATACAGGTCCTGTCGTTCATCTCCGGCCCCACGCGGCACTACTCCCGCTTCTGGCGCAAACCCGCGCGCCCGACAACTCCACCCGGTTCGCGCCCCGGCCCACCCGGGGCGCCACAACGGCGTTATTCCGCCGCCGCCTCGCCCGCCATTTCCTCGGCGGCTTCCTCTTCGCCCTTCTCCAGATCCTCTTCCGAGATCCAGCCGCATTTCAGGCGCGCGGCCAGAACCATCTGCTCGGCGTCGGCCCGCGAGACCTCGAAGGGCGTCAGCACGCCGGAATGGTTGATCGTCTCACCTTCCTTGCGCTCGCGCCAGCCGACCAGTTCGTCGACGGCATAGCCCGCGAAATCCTCGACGGTCTTGACGCCATCCTCGCCGAGCGCCACCAGCATGGCGGTGGTTATCCCCGGCAGTTCGCGCAGTTCGTCCGAAACGCCGAGCTCCTTGCGGCGCTGATCGCGCTCGCCCTCGATACGGTCGAGATATTCCCTGGCGCGCTCCTGGATTTCGCTTGCCGTATCTTCGTCGAAACCGTCGATGGATGCAATCTCATCGGAATCGACAAAGGCGATTTCCTCGACCGAGGCAAAGCCTTCCGATGCCAGCACCTGACCGACCATCTCATCGACGTTGAGCGCATCCATGAAGAGGTTCGAGCGCTCGACGAATTCCTTTTGGCGGCGTTCGGATTCTTCCTGCTCCGTCAGAATGTCGATGTCCCAGCCGGTGAGCTGCGAGGCGAGGCGGACGTTCTGTCCGCGACGGCCGATCGCAAGCGATAGTTGGTCATCCGGCACCACAACTTCAATACGTTCCGCATCCTCGTCGAGCACGACCTTGGCCACTTCGGCGGGCTGGAGAGCGTTGACGATGAAGGAAGCCGCATCAGGCGACCACGGAATGATATCGATCTTCTCGCCCTGCAGTTCGGCGACGACCGCCTGCACACGCGAACCGCGCATGCCGACGCAGGCGCCGACGGGATCGATGGAGGCATCGCGCGAGACGACCGCGATCTTGGCGCGCGAGCCCGGGTCACGGGCCACCGACTTGATCTCGATGATGCCGTCATAGATTTCCGGCACTTCCATGGTGAAGAGCTTCGCCATGAACTGCGGATGGGTGCGCGACAGGAAAATCTGCGGCCCGCGCTGCTCGCGGCGCACGTCATAGACATAGGCGCGGATGCGGTCGCCATAGCGGAAGGTCTCGCGCGGGATCAGCTCGTCACGGCGCACGATGGCCTCGCCACGGCCGAGATCGACGATGACATTGCCATATTCGACGCGCTTGACCGTGCCGTTGATGATCTCGCCGACGCGATCCTTGTATTCCTCATACTGCCGGTCGCGCTCGGCCTCGCGCACCTTCTGCACGATGACCTGCTTGGCCGACTGGGCGGCGATGCGACCGAAATCCATCGGCGGCAGCTGGTCGGCGATGAAATCGCCGATCTGCGCATCGGGATTGCGCTCGCGGGCCACTTCCAGCGATACCTGCGTGGCGTAATCCTCGACATTGTCCACGACTTCGAGAAGGCGCTGCAGCTTGATCTCGCCGGTCTTGGCGTTGATGTCGGCGCGGATGTTGGTCTCCTGACCGTAGCGTGAGCGCGCCGCCTTCTGGATGGCGTCGGCCATCGCCGCGATGACGATTTCGCGGTCGATCGACTTCTCGCGCGCGACCGCATCGGCGATCTGCAGAAGCTCTAGCCTGTTTGCACTGACTGCCATGATTCTCTCCTTGGTGTCGCGCCTGCGATTTTCCTCATCGCCGGACGCCTGAAGATCGTTAGATCAATTCCTGCCTGCGTCGTTTCCGTCCGCGTCGCTGTCGTCTTCCGCCTGTTCTTCCAGCGCTTCCGCGCCGTCGCCGGGAATGCGCCCTTCACGCAGCGCCTTGTCCTTGCGCAGCGCATCACGGATCAGATCGTCCGTCAGGATCAGCCGCGCATCGGCAAGAAGATCGAAGGGAATGCGCACGACGGGATCATCGCCATAGCTCGCCTGATCGCTCTCGATGGTCACGCTCTCGCCGTCGACCGCCGCAATGCGGCCACGGAACTTCTTGCGGCCACTATGGACGAGCGACGTCTCGACCTTGGCGATATGGCCCTGCCAGTCGGCGAAATCCGACTTGCGGACCAGCGGCCGGTCGATGCCGGGCGAGGAGACCTCGAGATGATATTTGCGATCGATCGGATCCTCGACATCGAGGACGGGAGAGATCGTGCGGCTGACGAGCTCGCAATCCTCCACCGTCATCGTGCCGTCCAAACGCTCGGCCATGATCTGCAGCGTCAGGCCATTGAGGCCGGAAAGCCGGACCCGCACCAGGCGAAAGCCCAGCGCCTCCAGCACCGGCTCGATAATGCTTGCTACGCGCGCATCGATGCCGGTCTCACGGATGATCCGCTCGTCATCGGCAGGTGCCCCACTTTCCTGGAGCGTGTTTTCATGAAGCTTTGCAGCTTTTTCCGTCACCCGGACCCATCCCTTTTTGGCATAAGCGGTCGTCAGGTAACAAAAAAGAGCGGGACCGGCCGGACCCACTCTTGTTCTAACGACCAAGAATTTGATCTTTATATACCCGATGGGGCGATGTTTTTCAAGGGCGCAGCAGGAAGAATGCCCTCTTTGCGGGGCTCCGGTCCGGTTTCATTAAAATCCGATCAATGATGCGTTGAAAAACCGTTAACGGTCATTGCGTCCCGCGCATAGCAGCCCTGCCATAAGCGCCCCTGCTATTTCGAGGGCAAAACGCCTATTTATGCTGCAACGCAACATGCAAGATGGGCGCAGAGGATCCGAGATCATGACCTACAAGCAAATGCCGGCCCGAATCGGGCGGTTCTTCACCATTTTCGGCAGCTCGATAGCCGTTGCCTCGGCCACCCGCGAGGGTCGTCAGCCGAACGTCCGCGATCTGGAAGTGCTTGGCATCGACCCCGCGCAGTTCCGCAAGATCCGCCAGAGCTAAACGCTCCGGCGGCTCACGCGATCAATCCTCGTCGCCTGCCAGCTGTGCAAGCAATTTGCCCTTGCCGCGCGAGCGCAGGACGAGCGGCACGATGACGGCCGCGGCGGCGAGCAGCAGCAGAACGACGGCAATCGGCGAGTGCACCAGGACGGTGGGATCGCCTTGGCTGATCGACAGGGCGCGGCGCAATTGCTGCTCCGCCATGGGGCCCAGGATCAACCCGACGACCACCGGCGCGATCGGATAACCGAAGCGGCGCAGGAAATAGCCGAGCAGGCCGAAGACCAGCAGCATCCCTAGCTCGAATGTCGACGGATTGGCGCCGATGGTTCCGAGCGTCGCGAAGGTGACGATGCCCGCATAGAGCCAGTGGCGCGGGATCGACAAGAGCCGCACCCACAGGCCGATCAGCGGCAGGTTCAATACCAGCAACATCAGATTGGCGACGAGCAGGCTGGCAATCAGCCCCCAGACCAGCGGCGCGTTGGTGGCGAACAGCAGCGGCCCCGGCTGGAGGCCAAACTGCTGGAAGCCGGCCAGCATGATCGCCGCCGTCGCGGTGGTGGGCAGGCCAAGCGTCAGCAGCGGCACCAGCGTTCCGGCGGCGGAAGCATTATTGGCGGCTTCAGGCCCCGCCACGCCCTCGATGGCGCCATGGCCGAATTCCTCCGGCTTTTTGGCAAGCTGCCTTTCGACGGAATAAGACAGGAAGGTACCGATCTCCGCCCCGCCCGCCGGCATGGCGCCGATCGGAAAGCCGATCGCCGTGCCGCGCAGCCATGGCTTCCATGAGCGCGCCCAGTCCTCCCGGTTCATCCATATCGATCCCTTGACCGGCTCGATCTCCTCCTTGCTCAAACCCTGCGTCGCCGCGACGCTCAGCGTCTCGCCGATGGCGAAGAGCGCGACGGCGAGCGTCGTCACCTCGATGCCGTCGAGGAGATCCGGAATGCCGAAGGCAAGCCGCGCCTGCCCGGTCTGAAGGTCGATGCCCACCAGACCGAATGCCAGGCCGAGAAAGAGCGCGGTGAGCCCGCGCAGCGTGGAATCGCCGAAGGCGGCGGAGACCGTCATGAAGGCCAGCACCATCAGCGCGAAATATTCCGCCGGGCCGAAGGACAGCGCGAACCGGACCACCCAGGGTGCCAAGAGCGCCAGCCCCATGGTGGCGAGCAGCCCGGCGACGAAGGAACCGATGGCCGATGTCGCCAGCGCCGGGCCGCCGCGCCCCGCCCGCGCCATCTTGTTGCCTTCGAGGGCGGTGACGATGGAGGCGCTCTCGCCCGGCGTGTTCAGAAGGATTGATGTCGTCGAGCCGCCATACATGCCGCCATAATAGATGCCGGCGAACATGATGAGCGAGCCGCCGGGATCGAGCTTGTAGGTGACGGGCAGGAGCAGCGCCACCGTCAGCGCCGGGCCGATGCCGGGCAGCACGCCGACGGCGGTGCCGAGCGTCACGCCGAGCAGCGCGTAGAGGAGGTTCATCGGCTCGAGGGCGACGAGAAAACCCTGTGCCAGGAGGGCGAATGTTTCCATGCGGATGCTGCTTTATCTTTAATCTACGCAAGCCCGGACGGAAAACCGATTCCCACTTTTCCTGGACTTGCCTTTCCTAGAACAACTGCTCGAGCGGGCCAGCGGGCAACGAGAGTTGCAACCCCTTGGCAAAGACGAACCAGATGACGAAGGCCAGCACGATGCCGATGGGGATCGTCTGCCACAGCGGACCGCGGCCGAAACCGCGTGCGGTCGCGGCGAAGAGCAGGCCAGTGGCAATCGAGAAGCCGACGATATTCAACAGGAGCATCTGTGCGGCAAGGCCGCCGACGATCCAGAGGATCGGCACCGTTTCCTGCGGCCCGCGCTCGGGAAAATCACCGCGCCAGGCCTCGACCGCCGTCCATATCGCAAGGATGAAGAGCCCCGCGGATATGGCGTAGGGGAAGGCGGCCGGCCCGATGCGGGCATAATTCGCCGCGCCGCCCATCGTCGCCGTGTTCCAGAAGATCACGATGGCCAGAACCGCAAGCCCGGCGGCGATGACGAACGCCGCCTTGTCCGGCTTTGCCGGGCTTTCGCGGCGTTCATTTTGGCTCTGCTTCGTCATTTGACGAGCCCGATATCCTTCAGGATCGCCGTCGTGGCTTCGGTGTCGGCCGCAAGCTGCTTGTCGAAGGCGTCGCCCGCGAGGAAAGTATCCTGCCAGCCCTTGGCGGCAAGGGCATCCTTCCAGCTTTTCGACTGAACCATCTTCTCGATGTCGGCGGTGATCGCCGCCTTCTGCTCGTCGGTGATGCCGGGAGCAGCCGCGACCATGCGCCAGTTCTGGATCGTGACGTCGACGCCGGCGTCCTTGAAGGTGGGCGCATCGACGCCATCGATCGGCTTCTCGCTGGAAATGCCGATGATGCGCAGGGCGCCGGCCTTGATCTGGGATTCGAATTCGCCATAGCCGGAGATGCCGACCGTGACCTGCCCGCCGAGAATGGCGGCAAGCGCCTCTCCGCCGCCCGAGAAGGCGATATAGTTGACCTTGGTCGGATCGACGCCCACGGCCTTGGCGATGAGGCCGGCAGCAATGTGATCCGTGCCGCCGGCGGAACCGCCGCCCCAGGAAACGGAGCCCGGATCGGCTTTCAGCTTGTCGACAAGATCCTTCATCGACTGGATCGGCGAGCTGGCGGGCACCACAACGGCCTCATATTCACCGGTGAGACGCGCGATGGGCGTGACATCGGCAAGGGTTACCGGGGAATTGTTGGTCAGGATCGCGCCGACCATGACATAGCCGCCGACGATCAGTTGCGAGGGGTCGCCCTTCGCCTGGTTGACGAACTGCGCCAGGCCGATTGTGCCGCCGGCGCCCGGGACATTCACCACCTGGACATTGCCGGAGATGCCCTCCTCCTGGAGGACCGTCTGCATGGTGCGCGCCGTCTGGTCCCAACCGCCACCGGGCGCGGCCGGCGCCATGATCTTGTAATCGGCGGCAAAAGCCGACGTGGAAAAGACCAGGCCTGCCATTGCGGCGAAGGTCAGCAAAATTTTACGCATTCCAATTCCTCCCTTGCGGATTCTTCCGCCCTCTCCTCCGATCCCTCGACCGGAGGAATCATACCGTAGCCGGAACCAACGCCTTGACCTGCGAACGATCCCGCCTCTCAGGGCAAGCAAGCCCTGCATGGGCTGGATTGTCAATATCGACGCAGGAACGGAAGACGGTCTGATCCCGTGACCGCTCAAAGGCGGATGAAGGTGAGATAGGCCGCGCGGCGGCCTTCGCGGATCGCCTTCGCCTCATAGCGCGTGCCGGGCCAGGCCTCGTAAGGCGTGTGCCAGTCGGCCGCCGAGGATGCCTGCCATTCGAAGGCCTCGTGCCTGCGACAGTGAAGGAGCGTCCAGTTGACGTAGGATTCGATATCGGACGCGAAGCGGAAACGGCCGCCCGGCTTCATCACGCGGACGAAGCGATCGAGGTTCTTGTCGCTGACGAACCGCCGTTTCCAGTGGCGCTTCTTCGGCCACGGGTCGGGATAGAAGAGATCGATACCGTCGAGCGAGGCGGGCGGCAGCCAGTCGAGAACCTGCGTCGCGTCCTCATCGTAAAGACGCAGGTTGGCGAGCGGGTCCTGCTTCACCGCGGCGAGCAGCTTGGCCATGCCGTTGACGAAGGGCTCGACACCGATGAAGCCCATTTGCGGAAAGCGCCGCGCCTCATGGAGCAGATGCTCCCCGCCGCCGAAACCGATCTCGAGCCGCACGCCCTCGACCGGCACGCCGAAAAGCGCACGCGCATCGGCCGGTGCGGGCGACGTCAGATCGAGCCGCAGACGCGGCAGAAGATCTTCACGGGTGGCGCGCTGGAACGGCCGCAAAGGCTTGCCGTGGCGGCGACCGAAGAAACCTTCGGTCGCGCGCTTGCGGCGGAGTTCATCCGTCATGATTTCAGGCCGCTATCGCGACGGCCGCCCTGAGCGCCTTGACGAGATCGGTCCTCTCCCAGGAGAAGGAGCCGTCGCGGCCCGGCTTGCGGCCGAAATGGCCGTAGGACGAGGTCCTGGCGTAGATCGGCCGGTTCAGGTCCAGATGCTTGCGGATGCCGGTCGGCGACAGATCCATCACCTCGCGGATCGCGCCTTCCACCACGGCTTCCGATACCTTGCCGGTGCCGTGCAGGTCGACATAGATCGACAGCGGCTGGGCAACGCCGATGGCGTAGGAAAGCTGGATGGTGCAGCGGTCGGCAAGACCGGCGGCAACCACGTTCTTGGCGAGATAGCGCGCGGCATAGGCGGCCGAACGGTCCACCTTGGTGGTGTCCTTGCCGGAAAACGCGCCGCCGCCATGCGGGGCCGCGCCGCCATAGGTATCCACGATGATCTTGCGCCCGGTCAGGCCCGCATCGCCATCCGGCCCGCCGATGACGAACTTGCCGGTCGGGTTGATGTACCAGTTGCAGTTATGGGCAATCGGCAGGTCACCCAGCGCCTCGCGGATATAAGGCTCCACGACCTCGCGCACCTTCTTCGAATCCCAGCTGGAATCGAGATGCTGGGTCGAAAGCACGATCTGCGTGACCTCGGCCGCCTTGCCGTCGACATAGCGCACGGTCACCTGGCTCTTGGCATCGGGACCGAGCTTGCCGGCATCGCCCTCACCCTTGTGGCGGGCAGCGGCGAGCAGCTCCAGGATCTTGTGGGAATAGTAGATCGGCGCCGGCATGAGATCCGGCGTCTCGCGGCAGGCATAGCCGAACATGATGCCCTGATCGCCTGCCCCTTCCTCGCCCTGCCTGTCGGCGGCACTGTCGACTCCCTGCGCGATATCGGCCGACTGCGAATGCAGGAGCACGTCGATCTTGGCCGTCTTCCAGTGGAAGCCATCCTGCTCATAGCCGATGTCGCGGATGGCACGGCGGGCGACGGCACGGAAGCGGGAAGGATTGATGACCGGGTTTCCCCTGGAATCCTTGAGGACGTTGCCGTTCTTGTCCTTCTTCAAAAGCGTCTCGGGAACACGCACCTCACCGGCGATGACGACACGGTTGGTGGTGGCGAGCGTTTCACAGGCGATGCGGACCGACCAGGGATCGACGCCCGTCTTGCGCGCCTCCTTGTAGATCATGTCCACGATTTCATCGGAGATGCGGTCGCAAACCTTGTCCGGATGGCCTTCGGATACAGATTCGCTGGTGAAAAGATAGGAACTGCGTGGCACGGGAAACCCCTCTTGAAAGTCCTGCGAAACAATATTTCGCAGACAGAACGATGGCCGGAGCGGCCAGCAACTGTTTGCCAATATAGGCAGGAACCGTCAATGGAGATTCGTTTCGGAAAGCCGCCGAAGAGGGGAATTTTGTCTTCCCCGGGGCCGCTATCTCACTCGTTGTCGTCGGCCAGCGACTTGACGAGATCGATGATCTTGCGCCGGACCTTGGGGTCAGAAATCTTGGTGAAGGAGCGCGTCAGTTGCACGCCTTCATTCGAGTTGAGGAAATCGACGACATAGGTCGCCTCGCTGTCTTCGCCGAAACTGCCGCTGCCGGGCGTCGTGCTGCCTGGTGCGTCTTCGAAGAAGAAGGATACGGGGACGTTCAGGATCGCCGAAATAGCCTGTAGCCGGCTGGCCCCGACGCGGTTTGTCCCCTTTTCATATTTCTGGATCTGCTGGAAGGTGATCCCGAGACTTTCGCCCAGTTTTTCCTGACTGAGGCCCAACATGTTGCGACGCAAGCGGATGCGGCTTCCGACATGAACATCGATGGGATTTGGTTTCTTCTTGTTCTCAATCATCAATGGTTGCTCCTCGCCGATGCGAGCTTTCGGCATCATCTGTCCTGCGGCGAACAGGTTAAAATACTACTGTGGGAGGTAGTCGGACAAATGACTTTTAGAACATTTGTCGCGGGCGCATAACATAGTATCGAATATGGGATGTCAATCGAAACGCCTGCCGGAAGACACTGTAAATCCGCAGGAAATGACCAGCAGGAGTGTTAAAATCCCCCATGCCCGCATTGGACCGGGAGGTGTGCCCCAAAACGGGTCAACTCCTGACGGTAGGGAAGCATCGACGACCCCCACCGCGTCCAGCGCGAGGCCATCGGTGATTCGACCGTAGGGATCGACAATCGCAGACAAGCCATTGTTGGCGGCGCGGATCACAGGCAGTCCCTGCTCCACCGCGCGCAGCTGCGCCTGCCGGAAATGCTGGTAGGGGCCCGGCGTATCGCCGTACCAGGCGTCGTTCGTCACATTGAGGATCGCGGCGGCTCTCGGCCCGGTATAGGCGAGTTCGGACGGGAAGATCGCCTCATAGCAAATGAGCGGCAGGAAGGACAAAGTCTCGTTCACCCTCAGCGACCGCCGGTTCGTCGCCATGGTGAAGCCGCCGGGCATTTCCACCACTTCCTGGAGCCCCAGCGCGCGCAACCATCTTTCCAGCGGCAGATATTCGCCAAACGGCACCAGATGCACCTTGTCCACCGCGTCGGTGATCTCGCCCCGGTCGTTGATGGCATAGATGGAATTGTAATAGAGCGGCCCGGCGTCGCCCGTGCCCTGCTCCTCGCGCACGGCGCCGGCCAGAAGCACCTGCCCGTCCGACAACGCCTCGCCGATGCGCGCCAGCGCCTCGGGCGTCTGCGTCAATATGTAGGGAATGGAGGTCTCCGGCCAGACGATGACGGAGGGCTTCGGCTCGCCCGGCTTCGGCGGCGTCTCGGTCAATGCGATATGTTTGTCGAAGATGGCGCGGCGCGCGGCATTGTCCCATTTTGCGGTCTGGGCGATCGACGGCTGGACGATGCGCACGCGCACGCCGTTGCCGGCCGCCTCCTCGGTGGTCGTCGGTGCATTGTGCAGCCGGTAGAGGCCGAACCCGACATGAGCGGCGACGAGCGCCAGCGCAATCGCAAGCCCGGTCCTGCGGTGCCGCCTGTCGGCGAGAAGCGCAGGCGCGGCGAAGACGAGGACGGCGAGCGCATTCATGCCATAGAGGCCGACGACGGCATCGGACTGCATCAGGAGCGGCACGGGCATGGCGGCATAGCCGATGGCGTTCCAGGGGAAACCGGTAAACAGGAAGGAGCGCAGCCATTCGGCAAGACCGAAGCCGAAGGCGAGCGCAAAAATGCGACCCAATCCGTCCGACCAGAGAAGACGGGCAACAAGCGTGGCCAGCGCATAGAAGAAGGCCAGGAACGCCGGCAGTCCCAGGACAGCGAGCGGCAGCGCCCACGCGAAATTCTGCGCGTCGACGAGAAGCGCCGCGCCGACCCACCACAGGCCTGATACGAAATAGCCGAAGCCGAACCACCAACCCACGGCGGCCGCCGGCAGCGCGCGCCGCAGCCAGCCTCCATCGGCGGTATCAACGGCGCCGTCGATCAGCCAGACCAGGACCGGAAAGGAGACCAGGCAGACGGCGAAGAAATCATAAGGCGGCAGGGCAAGCGTCGCCAGCGCACCCGCGAGAAAGGCCGCAAGCGCGCGGCGCCATCCGCTCAACAAGATGATCCAGCCGGAAAGCCGGCCGAACAGCCGCCCAGGCTCGTCTGCGGCCGGAATGGGAATATCCGCCCCCGTCATTCATACCCCTCCGGCCTGCCGGCCATCTTCCCTTCAAGAGGGGAGACTGGTCGATGCGAGCCTTGACGCCCGTTCCTCAGCATCCGCGCTTGATAACCGGCGTGCATGACAGCGTGATCTCCCCCGATGAGGGGGAGATGGCCGGCAGGCCGGAGGGAGGTGAAGAAAGCAAGAATGGGTTTCATCACCCGGAACCTAACAGCGCTGCCGTCTCCTGCCAATCTCGGGCGGAAGCGAACGCCTTATCCTTCCCCCTCTACCGCCGCACTTTCGACATCCGGCTCCGCCTTGACGGCGCGGAGAGGGCGGCGGCGACGTTCGGCCGCGCGCAGCGGCACGATGCGCACCTTGCGGATGCGGCGGGGATCGGCCTCGAGCACATGGAACTCGAAATCCGGCACCGCCTGGACCACTTCGCCACGGATGGGAATGCGGCCGAGCACGGAGAAAATCAGACCGCCGACCGTGTCGACATCCTCGCCATGCTCGCCGACGACGAATTTCGGGCCGATCCTCTCGGCAAGCTCCTCGAGATCGGCACGGGCATCGACGATGAAGACGCCGTCGGCCTCCTCGGCGATCATGACCTCCTCGTCGTCATGCTCGTCCTCGATGTCGCCGACCACCATCTCGACAATGTCCTCGAGCGAAACCAGCCCGTCGGTGCCGCCATATTCGTCGATGACCAATGCCATCTGGATGCGGCTCGCCTGCATCCGCGCCATCAGGCTGCTCGCCTGCATGGAGGGCGGCACGAACAGCACCTTGCGCATCAGGTTCAACTCGCCGATCGTCTTTTCGAGATCGACGCGGCTCAAATCGAGCTTCGCCGTCTTGACCGCGGCCTTGGGCGCGGCGGCGCCGTTCTTGCGCGGAGCGGCGGGACGGCGGCCGTTCTTCTGGCGGGCCAGGCGGGTGATATGGCTGAGCACGTCGCGGATATGGATCATGCCCCGCGGGTCATCGAGCGTCTCGGCATAGACCGGCATGCGCGAATGGCCGGACTGTTCGAAAAGTTCCAGCACCTCGCCCAGCGTCGTGGAGATTTCGACCGCCTCGATATCCGAACGCGGGATCATCACGTCATCGACGCGGATCTCCTGCAACCGCAGGATGTTGTGCAGCATCGCGCGTTCCTCGGGCGAGAACGCAGCATCGGTGCTGGTTTTGTCCGAAAGAGCTTCGGCAAGATCCTTGCGAAGGGAATGGCCCTGCCGGGAACGGAGGAACGGGAAGATGCCTGAAAGGAGCGAGCGCTTTTCGGCCTGTAGCGGCCGCTGCGTACTCTGCCCCTCGGCGTCGTTCGCCTGCGCGGCTTCGGCGGCAGGCGGAGGTTGGTCTGTCAGGTCAGGCATAGTCAATCGGTTTCATGGTCCTTCTGGGATACAGCATAAGGATTGGGGATGGCAAGCGCTACGAGAATCCGGCGCTCCCAGCCCTCCATCTCCTCCGCCTCCTCATCATCCTCGTGATCATAGCCGAGGAGATGCAGAAAGCCGTGTACCATCAGATGTGTGAGATGGTGATCGAAAGGCTTCATTTCCAGTGCCGCCTCGCGCTCCACCGTCTCGCGCGCAATGACGATATCGCCCAGCATCGGCCCCGGACACTCGCCTGCCTTCACGGGAAAAGCGGGAAAGGACAAGACATTGGTCGGCTTGTCCTTGCCGCGCCACTCGGCATTGAGCTGACGGATCGAGGCATCGTCGGTGAAGACGATGCTGAGCTCGGTCTCAACCTCGGCGTTCTCGAGCGAGCCGAAGCCCAGCTCCTGCCAGGCGGCCGAGACAGCGCGCTCGGCGAGCCGGCGCAGCGCCGCCTCGTCCGGCCAGCCTTCCGTCTCGATCAGTATATCAATATCGATCAAATGGACCTGTCCCGCGAATGACGATCATCTGGCTTTCGCCTGGTCACGTCTTCGCATGTCCTTTCGCGTCGCGGTCATAGGCGGTGACGATCGCCGCGACCAGCGGATGGCGCACGACATCAGCCTCGCTGAAGCGCACGGTGACGATGCCGGGCACGCCGTCGAGGATGCGCAGCGCATCGACGAGGCCGGATTTCTGGCCGGGCGGCAGATCGATCTGGCTCGGATCGCCTGTCACGATCATGCGCGCGTTCTCGCCGAGACGGGTCAGGAACATCTTCATCTGCATGGATGTCGTGTTCTGCGCCTCGTCGAGGATGACGGCGGCGTGGGCCAGCGTGCGTCCGCGCATGAAGGCGAGCGGGGCGATCTCGATGACGCCCGCCGTCAGCGCCCGCTCGACCTTGTCGGCCGGCATCATGTCATAGAGCGCATCATAGAGAGGGCGCAGATAGGGATCGACCTTCTCCTTCATGTCGCCTGGGAGGAAGCCGAGCCGCTCACCCGCTTCCACCGCCGGACGCGACAGGATGATGCGTTCCACCAGACCGCGCTCAAGGAGCATGGCGGCATGGGCGACGGCGAGATAGGTCTTGCCGGTTCCCGCCGGACCGACACCGAAGACGAGCTCGGAGCGGTCGAGCGCGCGCATATAGGCGTCCTGTGTCGGCGTGCGGGCGAAGATGGTCTTCTTGCGCGTCGAGATCTGCGCCGCCGCCATCTTGCTCTTGTTTTCCATCGTCGGCAGCGTCAGCTGGTCGTCGGCGGCGATCGCCATGCGGATCGCCCCGTCGACGTCGGACGTCGTCAACTCGTGTCCCTTCTGGACGAGGCTGTAGAGCTGGTCGAGCGTGCGGCGCGCCTGCTCGGTCGCGCCCGGCTCGCCCCGGATCGAAAGCTGGTTGCCCTTGGAGCGCACATCGACGCCGAGCTTCTGCTCGATGCGGGCGAGATTTTCGTCAAACTGGCCGAAGAGCGCGCTGGCCAGCCGGTTGTTGTCGAATGTCAGTACGATATGCGCCATGTCCGAGGCCCCGGCGGGGGCTGATTTCAGCTTTTCGGTGGCGTTCAACCGGCTCTCCTCATGAATGGGTCACGCATTGATACTATTCAACGCCATGGAGGCGCTTTCGGCGGCCACCGCCTCGGCCACAAGGCTGTTGGTTCCAGTGGCGATGATTCGTACATCGATAATGTCGCCGATTTCTCCGGGGTTTTCACCAACAATTACGGGTAGCAGCCATGGCGAGCGGCCGACCATCTGGCCGGGCAGACGGCCGGGCTTTTCGAGAAGCACATCCATCGTCCTCCCGATCATACCAGCCTGGAAGGCCTGCTGCTGCCCGGTCAGGAGCGCCTGGAGCCGCTGCAGCCGCTCGTCCTTCACCGCCTCATCGACGTGATTCGACAGGTCGGCACCCGGCGTGCCGGGACGCGGCGAATATTTGAACGAATAGGCCTGCGCGTAATCGACCTCGCGCACGAGCCGCATGGTCGCCTCGAAATCCTCCCCGGTCTCGCCTGGGAAGCCGACGATGAAATCGCCGGAAAGGGCGATGTCGGGCCGCGCGGCGCGGATACGCTCGACGAGGCGGAGATAATCGGCGGCAGTGTGCCGGCGGTTCATGGCCTTCAAAATGCGGTCGGACCCCGCCTGCACCGGGAGGTGCAGATAGGGCATCAGCATGTCGAGATCGCGATGCGCGGCGATCAGCGCATCGTCCATGTCGCGCGGGTGGCTGGTGGTGTAGCGCAGCCGGGCGATCCCCGGAATTTCCGCCAGGCGGAACAGCAATTCCCCCAAACCCCACTCGCGACCATCCTCACCCTCGCCATGCCAGGCATTGACGTTCTGGCCAAGCAGGGTCAGCTCACGCACGCCGCCGGCGGCGAGCTTCTCGGCCTCCGCGACGATCTGCGAAACCGGTCGCGAAATCTCGGATCCCCGCGTATAGGGCACGACACAGAAGGTGCAGAACTTGTCGCAGCCCTCCTGCACGGTCAGGAAGGCCGATACCCCGCGGCTCCGCACCCGCTCCTTCTTCGGCGCGGGCAGGTGCTCGAACTTGTCCTCGATGGCGTATTCGGTCTCGACCACCTTCTCGCCGCGGCCGACACGGGTCAATGCCTCAGGCAGGCGATGATAGGTCTGCGGCCCGATGACGAGATCGACCGATGGCGCGCGGCGGATGATCTCCTCGCCCTCGGCCTGCGCCACACAGCCTGCGACGCCGATCAGCATCTCACGGCCGTCAGCCGCCCGCTCGTCCTTCAACTTGCGCAGGCGGCCCAGCGCCGAATAGAGCTTCTCCGACGCCTTTTCCCGGATATGGCAGGTGTTGAGCAACACCAGATCGGCCTCTTCAGGCGTCTCGGTCGCCACATAGCCCTGCTCGGCCAGGCTGTCGGTCATGCGCTGGCTGTCATAGACGTTCATCTGGCAGCCATAGGTCTTGACGAAGACCTTGCGGGCGTTGGAGCCGGCCGGGGAAACGGAGGCTGCGCCGGCGGCTTCACGGGTCGGGATGGTCGTTCTATCCTTCATTCCGGGGCTTCTAGCGCTTTTCGGCGCGATTGAGAATAGGTTCCATATAACGAACTACACCTCGCTCTGCATCTCCCGCCCCATCAGCGACGTCTGCAGCATGGCGCGCACCCGGCTTTCCATGATGCGGGCGAGCTCCTTGCGGTCCGTGCCTGCTGTAACGGCCATCGGCTCGCCGAAGCGGATGTCGACATCGAGCGCACCTTCCCGAAGAATAGTCCTGAGATGCGGCAGCAATTCGACATCGCCGGGCCAGGAGGCGACAGCGCGATGATAGCGACCCATCGGCATGCCGTGAAGCCTGGTATAGGCGATCGCCACGGGCTGCACCGTCACGGCCTCCGCGCCGGTTTCGCGGATCGCGGCGGAAGCCGCGCCGAAGAGGGAGGTCTTGAACGGCAGGACACGATTGCCGTCGGACGTGGTTCCTTCCGCGAAAAGCACCATGACGTCGCCAGCCGCGAGCCTGCTGGCGATCTCCGATGCCTGCTCGCCCGTCTTGCCGCGCCGTTCGCGCTCGACGAAGACGGAGCGCTGCAGAACGGCCAGGCTGCCGAAGAAGGGCCAGCTGCGCACCTCGCTCTTGGCGATGAAGGAGATGTCGCCCGCTGTGGAAAGGAGGATGATATCGCTCCACGAGATATGGTTCGACACGAGAAGCAGCGGGCGGCTCTTCACCATTTTGCCGTGGACATGGACGCGAAAGCCGAGAAGCCGCGCCAGAAGACGGTGAAAGAGCCGCGGCAGACGGTTTCCCAACGCCGATCCGGTCTTCACGAGAACGTATTGAAGCGGCACCACGACCAGAACGAGGGCCGCAACGCCGACCAGTACGAGGCTTACGCGCAGACCGCTCATCATCGCCACATCATGCCGGACTGCCCAGATCGCGGCGCAGGATCAGCGCCGCCGACCGGCCGCCTTCGGTCTCATAATAGGCCGGGCGGTCGCCGACCTTGACAAAGCCGAGGCGGCTATAGAGCGCCTGCGCGGCCACATTGGCCTGATCGACCTCCAGGAAGAGGCTGCGCGCCCGCTCACCATGAAGATGGCGCAGGACCGCATCCATCAGCGCACGCCCCACGCCCCTGCGCTGCAGGGCGGGCGGGACCGCGATGGTCAGGATCTCCGCCTCATCGATGACGAGGCGCGCCAGCACGAAGCCTGCCGCACTGCCCGGCCTGCCCTCCTCGCGCGCCATGAAGCCGAAAACCGTGTCCTGCCCGATGAGCGTATGGAAGTCCTCCTCGCTCCAGGGATGCCGGAAAGTCTCGACATGAATGCGGTGCAGATGCGGGCAGTCGGCCGCGGCAAGCGGCTCGATGGCGAAATTCCTGCGCGCGAACGGGCCAAAGGGCAGGCTGATCATGACGCACTCTTCCGAGGCAGGGCGAAGCCCGTCTGCGGCTTGGCGTCCGGCCCCCGGAGATAAAGCGGCCTCGGCGCCTCTCCCGGCTCGCGCACTGCGGCGATGCGCGCGATCGTGGCTATAGCGCCGGTCGCGGCCTCGCCCATGACGGCAAGCGGCTGCCCCAGCCTTTCATTGACGATCCGTGACGCCGAGCCGGTGAGCAGGGCGCTTTGCGGAGCTTTCGAAAGGAGCGTCACCACATCATCGGGATTTCCCGCCAGCGGTCCGCCCATGGCATCGCCGTCCGGCCCGAAAAGCTGCGCATAGATTTCGCCGCGATGCGCGTCGATCGCCACCAGCACCGGCGTGTCCGGATGCGCATCGCGCGCTTCCATCGCCAGGGCCTCGAAGGCCGTGACGCCGATGGCGGGGCAATCAAGCGCCAGCGCGAAGCCGCGCGCCGCCGAGACGCCGATGCGGACGCCGGTGAAAGACCCCGGCCCGACATTCACCGCGATCCGGCCGATGTCGTTAAAGGCTACTCCCGCTTCTTCAACCGTGCGCTCGATATAGCCCATCAGCACCTCGGCATGGCCCTTGCCGATATTCTCGCTGACGGCGGCGAGCACTTGGGTGTCATCCGCATCATAGATGGCGGCGGCGCAGAGATTGGCGGCGGTATCGAGAGCGAGAATCTTCATGGAACCAACCGCCTAAAGGAGAAAAGGCCCGCAAACAAGCGGGCCTTTCCGAATCCATGCGGAACAGGTGGTTCAGGCGGCCTGGTCGGCGCCCGTGCTGCCGCCGGGTTCGGCGGCCAGCACCTTGAGGAAATCCTCGCACCAGCGGGAGACGTCATGCTCCAGGAGATGCGGCATCATCTGGTTCCAGCGCTCGCGGCGGGCTTCGAGCGGCATGGAAAGCGCGCGGGCGATGGCGTTCGACACCGCCTCGATATCATAGGGGTTGACCAGGAGCGCGCCATCGAGCTCGCGCGCGGCGCCGGCAAAGCGCGACAGGATGAGAACGCCCGGATCCTCGGAACGTTGCGCGGCGACATATTCCTTGGCGACAAGGTTCATGCCGTCGCGCAACGGCGTCACCAGCCCGACCCGCGCCATGCGGTAGAGGCCGGCAAGCACATTGCGCCCGATGGAGCGGTTGACATAGCGGATCGGCACCCAGTCGACCGCGCTGATGGCGCCGTTCACCCGCCCCGCGAGCTCGGCCACCGTACGCTGCATTTCCTCATATTCGGGCACTTCGGAGCGGGATTTCGGCGTGATCTGCAGAAAGGTCACCTTGCCCTGGCTGCCGGGATTGTTGGTGATGAAATGCTCGAAGGCCTCGATGCGGTTGGTGATGCCCTTGGAATAATCCAGCCGGTCGACGCCGATGATCAGATCACGGTCGCCGAGGCTCTTCTGCATGCGCTGCACCATGGCATGGCGCTGCGCATTCTGCGCGACATGGGCGAAAGCGGCCGTATCGATGCTGATGGGGAACACCTCGGCCCGGAACGCATGGCCATAGGCCTCGAACAGGCCCTTGCCGATCTCGCGTCCGATACCCTCACGCCTCAGACATCCGGCGAAATTCTCCACGTCATGGCTGGTCTGGAAGCCGATGACGTCATGGGAAGCGAGCCCGCGCATGATCGTCTCGTGGACCGGAAGCGTGAACAGCACGTCCGCCGGCGGCCAGGGAATATGCAGGAAGAAGCCGATGCGGTTCTTCAGCCCCATCTGACGCAATTCCGAAGCAAGCGGGATCAAGTGATAATCATGCACCCAGATCATGTCATCAGACTTGATCAGCGGCGCGAGATGATGGGCGAAGAGGCGGTTGACCCGGAAATATCCCGCCATGTCCTTGCGCGCATACTCGGTCAGGTCCAGGCGGTAGTGGCAGAGCGGCCAGAGAACGCGGTTGGCGAAACCCGCATAATATTCGTCGAGATCCTTGCGGCTCAAATCGACCAGGGCGTAAGTGATCTTGCCATGCTTGTGAATGTGGAATCCGGCCCGTTCGCGGGAGGTGGTCGTTTTTCCCGACCAGCCCATCCATACGCCGCCGCGCTCCTCAAGCGCTGCCTGAAGCGCGACGGCAAGCCCCCCTGCCGGGGCGGTGCCGCTTTTATCCGGGAGCGGGACCCGGTTGGAGATGACGACAAGTCGGCCCATGATATCTCCTCCCTTACAATACCTCCTCCCACGAGCGCGAAAGGTGCATGGCGGCATTTATGAGGCCGACCATGGAGTAGGTCTGCGGAAAATTGCCCCACAATTCTCCGCTTTCGATATGCAATCCCTCCGAAAGCAGGCCCAGATGATTGCGGTGCGCCAGCACTTCCTCGAAAACGGCGCGGGCATCTTCAGTGCGCCCGACACGGGCCAGGGCTTCGATCAGCCAGAACGTGCAGGCCGTAAAAGCCGTCTCCGGCTCGCCGAAATCGTCCGGCGTGCGGTATCTGTAGAGATGATTGCCGAAACGCAGATGTTTTTCAACCGCGTCGAGCGTTGCGAGGAAACGCGGATCGGACGCCGACAGGATGCCGACCTCCGGCATTAGGAGCAGGCAGGCATCGAGATCCTCGCCGTCGAAGGCGGACGCGAAATATCCCTTCTCGGCATTCCACGCGCGGGTGAGCGTCTCCTCCCGGATCGCCTGGGCAACCTGGCGCCAATGGGCGGCGCGATCCTCAATGCCGAGCTTGGTGGCGATGCGCGAAAGCCGGTCGCAGGCGGCCCAGCACATGACGCTGGAATGGGTGTGGACGCCGTTGCGGGTGCGGAACTCCCATAGGCCGGCATCGGGCTGGTTCCAGCGCGCCGCGGCCTGCTCGCCCAGCGGTTCGAGGCTGCGGAACAGTGCCTCGTCACCCATGGTCGGCAGCCGTTCGTCGAAGAAGCATTGCGCGATGGCGAGAATGACCGAGCCATAGCCGTCGTTCTGCACCTGCATATAGGCGGCATTGCCGCTGCGCACCGGCCCGAGATTGCGGTAGCCGGGGAGGCTCGCCATCAATTCCTCGTCGAACCGGCGCTCCAGGCCGAGCCCGAACAGCGGCTGAAGATAGCCGTCGGGGGAGCCTGCGGCTATGTTGGTGACATAGCGCAGATAGTCCTCCATGGTCCTGGTCGCTCCGAGCCGGTTCAGCGCCTTGACCGTGAAATAGGAATCCCTCAGCCAGCAGAAGCGGTAATCCCATGTGCGCCCGCTCGCGCCATATTCGGGAATTGAGGTGGTGAGTGCGGCGACGATGCCGCCCGTCTCCTCATTGGCGCATAATTTCAGCGTGATCGCCGCCCGGATGACGACATCCTGCCAGTCCACCGGCAGGGAGAGATAGCGCACCCATTCGATCCAGTAATTGCAGGTCTCATCGAGGAAATCCTTCGCCACGCGCATGGGGGATTCCTGCAGGGTCTCGTCGGGACCGAGAACAAAGGCATAGGGGCGATCGACGATGAAGGGCGTCTCCTCCTGGATGAAGCTGATCGGCGCATCCGTGGTGAGGCGGATCACCTGCGGGCCGGTCAAAAAGCGCAGATGGTTGGAGCCGCGGGTCGTCTCGGGGATGGCGGCGCCGTAGTTGAAGCGCGGGCGCAGGCGCATCGTCATGCGCGGCGTGCCGACGATCGGCTCCACCAGCCTGATGATGGCCATCGGCCTGAAGATGCGGTCGTGATGCTTGAAGCGGGGGGCGAAATCGCGGATGCGCAGGCTGTTGCCCTTTTCATCGGTCAGCACCGTTTCGAGAACCGCGGTATTGCGCAGATAGCGCTGCTGGCTCGAGACGAGATTGTCGATCTCGATCGCCCAGTCGCCGCCCTCCTGCTCCGGATTGCCCTGGCCCAGAAGGCTGCAGAAGATCGGGTCGCCGTCCAGACGCGGCATGCACATCCAGACGAACTTGCCATAACGGTCGATCAGGGCGGCGGTGGCAGAATTGCCGATGACGCCCAGGTCGAGCGAGGGGAGCTGTTTCAGATCGAGGGGAGAATTGTTCGCAAAGGGATTTGGATTATTCATTGTGCAATTTCCGATAGCCATGATCGCAAAGTGGCGGGGGATTCCATGAAAAGGCCGGCTGCCGATGTTCCATCCGACGGGCCGCCGATCCTCACCGACAGACCGTCGGCCGCATTGGCCGCCCTGAACATCGCCTCGTCCGTCACATCGTCGCCAAAGGCGAGCGGCCGCCGCGCCGAGAAGGGCGGGTCGGCCATGAAGGCTGCGAGCGCATGGCCCTTGTCATGCGCGGCGGGGCGCAGCTCCGTGACCATCTTGCCCTGCTGCAGGGTCCATTTCGGGCCGGCGATTGCGGCGATCTCGCGCATGAGCTCCTGCATGTCGCGCTCATGCTGCGGCGCCTGGCGGTAATGCACCGCTATCGCGGCATGCTTGTCCTCGACGAGGATATCCGGCCAGGCGAGCGCCCGCTCCTTCAATTCGTCCTTCGCCCGCAGGAAATCAGGCGTCAGCTCGACATGGCTGATGCGGCCCATCGCATCGCGGCGCTCGGCGCCATGCAGGCCCGCCACGGGAAAGCGCGCGCCGCGAAAGATCTCGTCGACGAAGGCTATGGAACGGCCCGTCACCAGCGCCAGCGCACCATCGAGCTTGCGTGAAAGACGGACAAGATCCGGGGTCAGCCCTTCCGGAATGCGGACCGCCTCCGGCGTTTCGGCGATATCGAGCAGCGTTCCGTCGATATCGAGGAAAATCGCCCAGCCGGCGAGCGAACTGCGGCTGCCGTCGGGCAAACCACGGGGATAGGCAGGGACTTCGGATGGTGCGGTCTTGGGAGGACGGGCCATCGGGTCATGCTCTTTTACAGACATGGGCCTAAAGGTAGTTCGGACGTTCGGAGGAGACAACCGCAAGACCTGCGAAAATACCGCATTGCAGCAACTTATTGCAATTATTGCACTTCTTTTGAGGATATGCGTTCCGTGCGGCAGCGGTCCGCCGCCGGTCCTACGGGCGCGGGCAAAATTTTCCGGCCCCGGCCTTTAAAGCCGGGATTTTCTCCATATCTCAGGGGAACGAGAGATAAGCTCATGCGTTCATGGTTGGATTTGGCTTGGGGTCAACTTTGGGCTTACCCGCCTTCCGCAACGTTTTCGAAATGGAGAAAGCGATGGACGACAAACGTTTCCCCGTTCCCGTGGTCATTCGCATCGGCGAGGCGCGCAGCCGCGTCGTGGCCAGCGCCTGGGAGGCCGTCGAATGCCTCAAGACCTATTGGCCGCGCGATCGTGGCCGCACCTACCGGCAAGCCCTCCGGACCTGCCTTGACGCGCTGGACGGGCTGAAGCCGGTGACCAAGGCCCGCCGGGCCTTCGTCCATGCGGCAAAGGAAGCGGGGCTGATCCTGCGCTCCGCATCCGGACGCAACCGGACCGGCCATGGCAGGACGGCGAACGGAATGTGACGGGAAAAATCAGGAATTTTCCAGAAAAACCGAAAAACGGATCCGTTTTTCGGGTTTTTTCACGCGGTCCTTCCGGCTTTGCAAGGCCGGGATCGGCCGTTTTTGCCGAATTCAAGCCTTGCGCCGTTTGCGCTGGCGATACTGATCGGCGACCACGGCGGCGACGATGATGATGCCTTTGACGATCTCCTGATAATAGGCGTCGATGCGCAGGAAAGTGAAACCGGAGGTCATGACGCCGAGAATGATCGTGCCGATGACCGTTCCTGTGATGCGGCCGACGCCGCCCGACAGCGAGGTTCCGCCGATGACGGCCGCCGCGATGGCGTCGAGCTCATAGGCAACGCCCATGCCTGCCTGGCCCGAGATGGCGCGGGCCGAGAGCACCACGCCGGCCAGACCGGAAAGCAGGCCGGCAATGGCATAGACCTTGATCAGATGACGTCCAACGTTGATGCCCGAGACGCGCGCCGCCTGCATGTTGGCGCCGATGGCATAGGTGAACTTGCCGTAGCGCGTATAGCGCAGCGCGATATGGAAGATGAGCGCCACCACGAGAAAGATCACCACCGGCCATATGCCGGAGCCGATCGCGGCATAGTTGTCGCTCAGCATCGAGACCGGCTGGCCGCGCGTATACCATTTTGCCATGCCGCGGGCGGCGACCATCATGCCGAGCGTGGCGATGAAGGGCGGGATGCCGGTATAGGCGATCAGGCTGCCATTGATGAGGCCGGCGACGGCGCCGGCGGCAAGCCCCGCCAGCACGGGCACGAGAACCGGCATGTCGGTGAGCATGGGATAGACGGCACGAGCATAATCGGAAGTCTGGGCGAGGCTCGCCGCGATCATCGCGGTCAGCCCGACCACGGAGCCCGACGAAAGATCGATGCCGCCTGTTATGATGACCTGCGTGACGCCGACGGAGATGATGCCGATGACCGAGACCTGAAGGATCATCACCACCAGGCGCTGCCTGTTGAAAAGAAAGCTCTGGCCGACGAGGAGCCATCCCAGAAGCTCGAAGATCAGCGCGATGCCGATCAGCACCAGAAAGATATTGGCCTCCGTCGGCATCTTGCGCCGGTGCTTCGGCCGATCCAGCCGCTGCGCGGGTTGCGTTACCTGTTCCATCGCCATTGCTCCCTCCCGGTTCCAGCGCGTGATGAGATTATTGCGCGGCCAGTTCCATGATCCTGACCTGGCTTGCCTCGGCGCGATCGAGGAAGCCGGTCACACGTCCTTCGTGCATCACCATGATGCGGTCACTCATTCCAAGCACCTCGGGCATTTCCGAAGAGATCATGATGACTGCCACGCCCTCGCCCGCGAGCCTGGTGATCAGCCGGTGGATCTCCGCCTTGGCGCCGACATCGATGCCGCGCGTCGGCTCGTCGAGGATGAGGATGCGCGGGCGCGTCAGCAGCCAACGCCCGATCAATACCTTCTGCTGGTTGCCGCCGGAGAGGTTTTCGATCCTCTCGTTGAGATCGGGCGTCTTGATGCGCAGCGCCTCGCGCATGCGCTCGCACTCGCGCGCGATCTCGGCTTCCGAGACGAAGCCGCGCTTGACATACCGGTCGCGCAGCACCGCCATCTGCATGTTTTCGAGAGTGTCGAGGACGAGGAAACAGCCGGTATCCTTGCGGTCCTCGGTAAGGAAAGCCATGCCATGACGCATGGCGACCGCCGGTGTCCGGATATCGACGACCCGTCCGTTGATCGAAATTTCGCCCGACGTGGCAGGCGTGACGCCGAACAGCGCCTCGGCGACATTGGAGCGGCCCGACCCGACAAGCCCCGCTATGCCTAGGATCTCGCCCGCGCGCACGTCGAAGGAAATATCGTGGAAGACACCCTTCAGCGTCAGATCGCGCACGGACAGGACGACATCGCCGATCGGCACCTCCTCCTTGGGGAACATCTGCGTGATCTCACGGCCGACCATCATGCGGATGATGTCGTCGCGCGTCACCTCTTCGGCCGTGTGCGTGCCGATATAATGGCCGTCGCGGAACACCGACACCTCATCGGCGATCTCGAACAGCTCGTTCATCTTGTGCGTGATGTAGACGATGCCTTTGCCCTCGGCCTTGAGGGCCCGGATGATCTGGAAGAGATGATCGACCTCACGCTCTGTCAGCGCCGAGGTCGGCTCGTCCATGATGAGGACATCGGATTCATAGGAGACGGCCTTGGCGATCTCGACCATCTGACGGTTGGCGACCGACAGTTCACCGACATTGATCTCGGGATCGATGCGGATGTTGAGCCTTTCGAACAGCTCCTCCGTCTTCTCGCGCAGCGCACGGTGATCAACAAAGCCGAATGCATTCTTCGGTTCGCGCCTGATCCAGATATTCTCCGCCACGGTCATGAAAGGCATCAGGTTCAGCTCCTGATGGATCATGGCGATGCCGTTTTCGAGCGCGTCGAGCGGCGAATTGAGCTCGATCTCGTTGCCGCGCAGCTTGAATGAGCCGCTGTCGGGCGTATAGACGCCGGCGATGATCTTCATCAGCGTCGATTTGCCGGCGCCGTTCTCACCCATCAGCGCATGCACGCTGCCACGCCGAAGCCGGAAGGAGACATCGTCCAGCGCGACGACGCCTGGGAAGGCCTTGCGCACGCCCTCGACTTCCAAAAGGAATTCCGAGTTGGGAATCGCACCTGAATCGCGCACGGCGCGCATCGTCACAGGGCTTATCATTCCGCTTCCTCCCTTTTTCGGACCGATTGCTCGTCTCCGGCCTTCACCCTCTCCCCGTCCTCCTCCGGCCATCCGGCAGACTCAAGCTGAAGGACAGGGAGAGGAGATGGGCGTCTCCATATCTTCCTCTCCCCATGTGCGGAGGCCGAGACCCGCGGCTCGACCCCAGCCGGCAGATGAGGGACACCCATGGATGCCGGCTCCATTCGGCAAGGTCAGTTCTTCGCCATGTACTGGTCCATGTTCTCAGGCGTCACCAGTTCGAACGGCACCCAGACCATGGATTCCACCTTTTCACCCTTGGCGAGCTTCAGCGCGGTATCGATAGCGCCCGACCCTTGAGCGGCGGCGTTCTGGAAAACGGTGACGCGCAGGTCGCCCGCCTTCATGGCCGCCAGCGCGTCCTGCGTCGCGTCGATGCCGGCGACGATCACGTCCTTGGTCGAAATGCCCGATGCCTTCAGGGCCTGGATGGCGCCGATCGCCATTTCGTCATTGTTGGAGACGATGGCATTGGGCTTCAGGCCGGCGCTGATCCAGTTGGTCACCAGATCGGTGCCGAGCGTGCGCTGCCAATTACCGGTCTGCTTGTCCAGTATCTTGATGTCCTTGCACTCGTCGGTGGCGATCACATCCTCGATATCCTGCGTGCGCTGGCGCGCCGCCTGGTTGGACAACTCGCCCATGAGCACGACGATATCGCCTTTCCCACCCATCAGACGGCAGACTTCCTTCATCTGCAGCGTGCCGGAATCGACCTCGTTCGAGCCGACGAAGGAGACCTTCTCGGGCAGTTCCTTATCCGCCGGCATGCGGTTGACATAGACGAGCGGGACACCGGCCTCGACCGCAAGCTTGGTCATTTTCGGCGTGGCATCGGTATCGACCGGATTGACGACGATCGCATCCACGCCCTGGGCGATGAAGTTCTGGATCTGGCTCAACTGCTTGGAAACGTCATTCTGCGCGTCCTCGACCTGGAGATTGACCCCGTCCTTGGTCTTGGCATAGTCCTGCATGCCATTGCGCAGAACGGTCAGGAAGTTGTCGTCGAACAGCGCCATCGACACGCCGATATTCTCGGCGAGCGCCGAGCCCGTCATCAGCGCCGAAACGGCCGCGGCCAAAAGAAATTTCTTCATTTCGCTTCTCCTCCACTTATCGGTGCCCGGCTGCACCCCCTTATCCGGAAACTCCCCCTCCCAGGGGAATTCTTGGCCATTCCTCCGTCAGAGCGGCTCGGCCCTGAAACCGGAGACGCTCCGGTCTTTGGCTTTTCCGCAGGCCCGAAGGAAAACAGCTCCTGCTTTCCCGAAAAGCGGCTCATGCGCTTTCCTGGACTTGCTGGAGTGGAAGCACTCCCAACGCTTCCCGCTTCCTCGCGACCGCGGTCACTCATCAGCAAAACGGAATGAATGGACCGTTTTTCGATTTAGTGAAATATTTATTCCATTTTATTTGCGCGCCGTCAATTCCGCAATTGGCGGCAAGCGGCGCAAACCGATAAAAATGCCGCCGCACCAGAGCCATCTCCGGTGCGGCGGCATCTGGGTTTGCCTGGGATCGGTTCAAGCGGCCGCTTTTGCGAATGCATGGCGGATGAAGGCCATGCTGGCGGCGATTTCGCGCTCGGGTTCCTGAAAATCATGCACCTCCTGCGCGAAAGGCTCGAAAGACAGGGGACCGTCATAGCCGCCCTCGAGCAGCGTCCGGATCTGGCCGGCATTGCCGAGACGATCCCTTTCATCGACCAGAACGCGATGGGCGTCGCGCATCTCCGGATAGGCCAGCGCCGGATCGGCCACGCCTGAGATATGGACGAGACCGGTCAGTCCGGGAAAGAAGGCGTCCTCGCCCGCGAGCATATGGTGGAAGGTGTCGTGCACCAGGCGGAAAACATTCTCTCCCGCGATATCGGCAATGGCATCAGCCGCCTCACGCTTGGAGCGCAGCGAGCAGATCTCGAAACCGAGCGGCTCGACCAGCCCTGTGAGCCTGCGTTCCGCCAGGATCGGCTTCAAGGCCGTCAATGCCTCGCGCAGGTTGCGCTGGCGCTCGCCATCCGCCTGGCCGGTGCCGTCATTGACGGGAACCAGCACCAGCGCCCGGGCGCCGCTCGCCCTGGCATAGTCGGCAAGCTCGACGGCCTCGGCGGCGCGTTCCGGCGTCCACGCGTTGAAGCGCTGCAAGGCGTTGATCGAGATGATGGCGATGCCGCTCTCTTCGGCCAGGCGGCGCGCTTCCCCGGCGGGCACGGCACGGATATCGCCCTTTGCCGGCGAGCCGTTCTCCGAGAGATCATTGCGGATCTCCACCTCGTTCATGCCGAGCCGCCGGGCAAGGCCGAAAAGCCCGGCCATGTCCAATCCGGGCACAGTCATGTGGTTCAAAGCGAAACGCGGCGAAGCGCTGCGATCAGTCATCTCTCATCCTCCCAAAGCCAGTCGGGCGCCGCCCACGAGCGGCGCCAATGCAGATGCCTCAATCCAGTGCCAGGCCTCGCGCAAAGTCAATCTGGATGCGGGATCACGAATCCAGAACCTATCAGGGCTGATGGAATGCCGTTCGGGACTGATGGATTTCCATCAGACAAGAAGGATCAGATCGTCTCGGAAATATGCATGTCGAAGGGAAGGAAGATCTGCCCCGGCGTACCGGTTCCGCCGGTTTCGATCGCATGGCCCATCTGGGCGACAAGCTCACGTGAAAGCCGCTCGAGGGGCGTGGCGATCACCAGCGTGATGAGGCCCTCGGCGAGGGCGGCGCGGCTGTCCGGCGTTATCTCGTTGCAGACGGTGACGAGGCTGCTGGCGCGCGCAAGCCCTTCCTCGCGCAGCGCGGCGATCGCACCCTCCATGCCGCCACCGGCGAGATAGAGCCCGGCAAGATCGGGATAGCGCTGCAGAAGATCGAAGCTCGCCTCCTGCGCAATGTGATGGTCATCCAGATTGACGAGCGTGTCGATGACCTCGAACTCCGGCGCATGCTCGCGGAAATAGGTACGGAAGCCAATCTCGCGCAGCTCATGGCCATGAAAGCGGTGGCTACCGACGAAAATCGCCACCTTTCCCGGTTTTTTCGCCGCCTTGGCGATCATCCAGGCCGCCGTGCGCCCGACCTTGCGGTTGTCGAGGCCGATATAGCTCTCGCGCGCACCGGAAGCGAAATCGGAGAGCAGCGAGAAGACCGGAATGCCTTTCTCCCTGAGGTCAGCGACCGCCGCGGTGATGGTGGGGTGATCGACGGCAACCATGGCGACGGCCCGGCAACGGGCGGCCACCTCCTTGAGCTTGGACGCAATCTCCGCCGGGGTACGCGTGACGAAATGATCGATATGGGCGGTGCCGCGAAAGCCTTGCGCGGTCTCGACCGCGCTTTTCAATTCGCGCGCGAACGCCTGATAAAAGGGCTGGTCGGGCCGCTGCAGGATAAAGCCCAGATGATGATGCGGCAGATCCTGCTGCAGCCTGTGCCGGATCAGCCCCGCCGCGTGATAGCCGATGGCGTTGGCCGCCTCATAGACGCGGCGCGCCGTCTCCTCGCGCACCGGCAGCCGGCCATTGAGCACCCGGTCGACCGTCGCGACGCTGACGCCGGCCTCGGCAGCCAGATCGGCAATGGTCGGGCGCTTCGCCATTGGGCTCTCCCATGAGAAGAATACATCAAAATTGCAAGGCTGAAATGATGCTTTGTGATAGAAAATATCATCGCTTCGTTGAGGCCGTCAACCACCCGGGATAATGTTCTGCCGGCTGGAAATGCAGAGAGAGGAGGCTCTCATGAATGCCATACCGACGAGACGCGACTACAGCCTGATCGGACGTGACGCGCAGGCCGCCGTGGCAAACGGGCTTGCCGCCGCCGAATGGTATCACACCGACGTCCCGCGCAAGCAGATGAAGGAACTGATGAAGCGCAGCGACGGGCCGGCGATCCGCGACACGACCATCTGGCTCGGCTGCATGATCCTCTTCGGCGGGCTCGGCATCGCTTTCTGGGGCAGCTGGTGGTGCGTTCCCTTCTTCCTCGCCTATGGCGTGCTCTACGGCTCGGCGGCGGATTCGCGCTGGCACGAATGTGGGCACGGCACGGCGTTCAAGACGCGCTGGATGAACGACGCGGTCTACCAGATCGCCTCCTTCATGATGGTGCGCAATCCCGTCACCTGGCGCTGGAGCCATGCCCGGCACCATACCGACACCATCATCGTCGGGCGCGATCCGGAAATCGCGGTGATGCGGCCGCCGGATCTTCTCCGCCTCATCCTCAATTTCTTCGGCCTCCTCGACGCCTGGCATGCCATCGGCGACATGCTGCGCAATGCCTGCGGCAATGTCAGCGCGGAGGAGAAGACCTTCATCCCCGAGCAGGAGCAGCACAAGGTGGTGCGGATCGCCCGCATCTGGGTGGCGATCTATGCGGCAACAATCGCGCTCGCCCTCCATCTGGGATCGATCCTGCCGCTGATGCTGATCGGCCTGCCCCGGCTCTACGGCGCCTGGCACCACGTGCTGACGGGGCTTCTGCAGCATGGCGGGCTTGCCGACAATGTCACCGACCACCGGCTCAACAGCCGCACGGTCTATATGAACCCGGTCAGCCGCTTCATCTACTGGAACATGAACTATCATGTGGAGCACCACATGTTCCCGATGGTGCCCTATCATGCGCTGCCGAAGCTGCATGAAGCGATCAGGCACGATCTGCCGGCGCCGAACACATCGATTCTCGATGGCTATCGCGAGATGATCCCGGCCTTCATCCGGCAGTTGCGCAACGAGGATTATTTCCTCAAGCGCGAATTGCCGCCGACGGCCAAGCCCTACCGGGAGGAGTTCCACAGCGATGCCATTGCTCAGGCTGCGGAATAGCCGATCGGCATCGCTTTCCAGAAGCATGGGAGGAAAGAAATGAGCAACTGGATCGAAGCCTGCGCGGCGGACGAGATCGACGAAGAAGACGTCATCCGCTTCGATCATGACGGACGGACATTCGCCATCTATCGCAGCCCGGACGATGAATTTTTCGCAACCGACGGCCTGTGCACCCATGAGCAGGTGCATCTGGCGGATGGCCTCGTGATGGACGAGATCATCGAATGCCCGAAACACAATGGCCGCTTCAACTACAAGACGGGCGAGGCCAAGGGCGCGCCGGTCTGTATCAACCTCAGAACCTATCCGGTGAAAGTGGAAGCCGGAAAGGTCTTCATCGGAATCGGGTGATGGCGATGGGTGCGGGAATGGTCATCATCGGCGCGGGCGAATGCGGCGCGCGCGCCGCCGTCGCATTGCGCGAACAGGGCTATGACGGGTCGGTGACGCTGGTCGGCGCGGAGCGTCACCTGCCCTATGAGCGGCCGCCGCTCTCCAAGGAGGCGATGGCCGCGGACGATCCGCAGGCAAAAACCATTGCCGATCATGCGCGGCTTGCGGCGCATGGTATCGATTTCATGCCGGAGACGGCGGCAACAGGCATAGACCGCCATGCGCGCAGGGTGCTACTCGGCAATGGCACCGGCCTTGCCTATGAACGCCTGCTCATTGCGACCGGCGCGACACCGCGCCGCCTGCCCTTTGCCCATGGGCCGCGCATGGCTTACCTGCGCACCTTCGACGACGCACTGGCGATCCGCCGCCATCTCGGCCCCGGCCGATCCATCGCCATCATCGGCGGCGGCTTCATCGGTCTGGAGCTCGCGGCTGCCGCGCGCCGGGTCGGCGCGGAAGTAACGCTGATCGAGGCGCAGCCACGTATCCTGATGCGCGGCGTGCCGCAGGAGATCGCCGCCGTGATCGATGCCCGCCATCGCGCGGAGGGCGTGGAGCTCGTCACAGGCGACGGCATTGCCGATATGACCGAGGGTGGCGCCTGCGTCACCCTTCGCCTGGCGAGCGGCCGGCGCGTGGAGGCCGATCTCGCGATCATCGGCATCGGTGCGGCTCCCGCCACCGATCTGGCGCGCTCCGCGGGGCTTGCCATCGAGAACGGCATCGCGGTCGACGAATATCTGCGAACAAGTGATCCCGATATCTTCGCCGCCGGCGATTGCTGCTCGTTTCCCCTTGCGCTTTACGGCGGCAGACGGATGCGGCTCGAAGCCTGGCGCAACGCGCAGGAACAGGGGACGCTTGCCGCGCGGAACATGCTCGGCCATGCCGCGCCGCACAGTGCCGTGCCGTGGTTCTGGTCCGACCAGTACGATCTCGGGCTGCAGATCGCCGGGCTCTGCGACGAGGGCGGGCATGTCGTGCGCCGTGACCTGGGCGAGGATGCCTTCATCCTGTTCCATCTCGCCGATGACGGCAGGCTGGTGGCGGCGAGCGGTATCGGGCAGGGAACGGCGGTCGCCAGAGACATCCGGCTGGCCGAAATGCTGATCGCCAGAGGCGCGAAGCCGGACGCGCGGCATCTGGCCTCGCCGGCGACCAGGCTCAAGACGCTGCTCGCGGCATAATCCGGCATAATCCATTGAAAGGGAGGAACGGCATGTCGCCGAAAAGACCGACGGTCGCCGATATTCTGGCGCTGAAAGGCAGGAAGCAGCTCACCATGCTGCGCGTGACCACGCTGGAAGAGGCGGAGGCCGCGCAGAAGGCCGGTGTCGAGATGCTTTCGGTGCCGCCGGAGCTGATGACCGACCCACGGTTCCGCGAGGCAGCGCCGACCTGCTTTGCCGTGCCGGGCGGCGAGAAGAGCGTCTATGTGGCGAAGGACGAATGCCTCGGCGAAGCCTTCCGCATGATTCGCGCCGGCGCCGATGCCGTCTATTGCGCGGCAGGGCTCGACACCATCCGCACGCTCCGGGCGGAGGGCGTCCCCGTCTGCGGCCATGTCGGGCTGATCCCATCCAGGGCCACATGGACGGGCGGCTTCAAGGCGGTGGGCAAGACGGCTGAAAGCGCGTTCCGCGTCTGGAAACAGGTGCGGGCGCTCGAGGAGGCGGGCGCCTTCGCCGCCGAGATCGAGGTCGTGCCCTCCGAGGTGGCAACCGCCATTTCCGCTCGCACCTCGCTTTTCATGATCTCGATGGGCGCCGGCGCGGGCTGCGACGCGCAATATCTCTTCGCCGAGGATGTGCTCGGCGCGCATCGCCGCCATTATCCGCGCCACGCCAAGGTCTACCGCAATTTCGCCGCCGAATATGACCGCCTGCAGCGGGAGCGCGTCGCCGCCTTTGCGGAATTCGTTGCCGATGTCGAAAAGGGCGTCTATCCCGGGCCGGGCCATGTCGTCCGGATTCCCCGTGACGAACTCGACCGCTTTCTCAACGATCTTGCCGGAGCATGAGACCGATGAACCTTTCCGTGAATCCCGCCATGGGAACCGAAACCGCCCTGAAGCATGCCAGCGCCTACATCCTGACGCTTTCCTGCGAGGATCAGCCGGGGATTGTGGCTGCGGTGACGACGGAGCTTGCCGGGATCGGGGCGAACATCGCCGAATCCAA
>NZ_JACHWN010000003.1 GCF_014191375.1 Mesorhizobium sp. RMAD-H1 | reverse complement strand
GGCGAGGGCAAGATCGATGCCACCGGCTACGGCATCGCAGGCACCCTCACCTGGTACGGCAATGACGGGCTCTATCTCGACGGCCAGGCAAAGCTCACCTGGTACGACAGCGATCTTTCCTCAACCACCGCCAACCAGAGCCTCGCCTCCGGCAATGACGGCCGCGGCTACGCCCTCTCCATCGAGGCCGGCAAGCGCATCCCCGTCCGCCCCGACTGGTTCTTCACCCCCCAGGCCCAGCTCGCCTGGTCCCGCGTCGACTTCGACGGCTTCTCCGACGGCTTCGACGCCGACGTCACCCTCCATGACGGCGACAGCCTGCTCGCCCGCATGGGCCTCGCCCTCGACCACGAGAGGGAATGGCAGGACAGTCTCGGCCAGACCCGCCGCATCCATGCCTACGGCCTGGCAAACCTCTATTACGACTTCGACAACGCCACCACCATCGACGTCGCATCAACCCCCTTCACCACCAAGAACGAGCCCCTCTGGGCCGGCATCGGCATCGGCGGATCATACAACTGGAACAACGACAAATACTCCCTCTACGGACAGGCCCTCGCAAAAACCTCCATCGACAACTTCGCAGACAGCAACATCATATCCGGCAATATCGGCCTCAGAGTCAGGTGGTAAAAAGGGGGGGCCGCCCGTGTGGTCCATTCCTAGAAGGAAATGCCGCCCCTCCTCAATGTAGGAGGGGCTCGTCACCGCTCCGGGATGAACTGCTGCGACCCTCACCCGCCATCATGCAGCGGTCTCTCTGGGAAAAATGGCGCCAGTGCCGGCGCGCAGACCGGCGCACCCGTGCACTTCCATGTATCCCCCGCCAGCGAACAGATGCTATGAAGGCCCCACAATGTCGCGGCCAGGTGCATGCAAGGAATGCCATGACGGAAAAAACTACGCGGAAACGCGGATCCGGCGCCCAGTATGTTTACGAGATCCTGCGGGAGGAAATTCTCGATCTGGTCCTTCCGCCCGGCAGTCCGATCGATGAAAACCAGCTGGCCGAGCGGCTGTCGATGTCGCGCACCCCAATTCGGGAGGCGCTCGTCCGCCTGGCCGGAGAAGGGCTTGTGACACCCCTTCCCAACCGGTCGACTGTTGTCGCCAATATCGACTTCTTCAATCTGCATACCTTCTTCGACGCGCTCACCCTGATGTATCGCGTGACGACGCGGCTTGCCGGCGAATATCACACACCAGCGGATCTCAAGATCATCCGCTCGAGGCAGGCGGACTTTGCCCGGGCCGTGGATCGCCAGGACGCACTGGCCATGATCGCCACGAACCGGGAATTCCATGCGGCCATCGCGGAAGCCGGCCGGAACCCCTATTTCACAGGTCTCTTCTGCCGTCTCCTCGACGAGGACCAGCGCATTCTCCGGCTCTATTACTCCTCCTTCAACGACCAGTTGCCGAAGCGCTATGTCGGGGAGCACGAGCAGATGATCGCGGCCATCGAAGCACGGGACATCAACGCCTGCGACCGCCTCGCCAAGGCCCACGCCGACCAGATCGTCAGCCAGATCCAGACCATGATTTCGCGGGGCGCCGTCGGCAACATTCCCCTGTGAAACAGAATTTTGCCGCACGCCGCACTATTGTGTCGACAAAAATTATACATGATGTAATCTGGCCTGGAAAAAGGCGGAGGAAACTCCAGCCCGTTATAACCCGCATGAGATGGAGATCTCCGATGGCTGCTCAAATTTTCTCCGGCTGCATCCCCGCGCTGATGACGCCCTGCAAAGAGGATCGCACACCCGACTACGACGCTCTCGTGCGAAAGGCGAAAGAACTGCTGGCAGCGGGAATGTCGGCCGTCGTCTATTGCGGATCGATGGGCGATTGGCCGCTCCTGACGGACGGTGAGCGCATGGAAGGTGTGGAGCGCTTGGTAAATGCCGGCATTCCGGTGATTGTTGGCACGGGCGCTGTCAATACGAAGCAGGCTGTCGCCCATGCGGCCCATGCCCGGAAAGTGGGCGCCAAGGGACTGATGGTCATTCCCCGCGTCCTGTCGCGGGGTTCGGTGATCTCGGCGCAGAAAGCCCATTTCAAGGCCATCTTGTCGGCGGCGCCCGATCTGCCGGCCGTGATCTACAACAGCCCCTATTATGGCTTCGCGACCCGCGCAGATCTCTTTTTCGCATTGCGGGCGGAGCATCCGAACCTCGTCGGCTTCAAGGAGTTCGGCGGCCCGGCGGACATGCGCTACGCCGCCGAGAACATCACCAGCCGGGATGCGGAAGTTACCCTGATGGTCGGCGTCGATACGGCGGTCTTCCATGGCTTCGTCAATTGCGGCGCCACGGGCGCTATCACCGGCATCGGCAATGTGCTGCCCAGGGAGGTCCTGCATCTTTGCGCCCTCTGCACGGCCGCCGCGAAAGGCGATTTCGAAGCCCGCCGTCTGGCGCTCGAACTGGAAGCGGCGCTTGGCGTGCTCTCCTCCTTTGACGAGGGGCCGGACCTGGTCCTTTACTTCAAGCATATGATGGTCCTGAAGGGCGACAAGGAATATATCCTGCACTTCAACGAGACGGACGAGCTGAGTGACAGCCAGCGTGGTTATGTCGAGCAGCAGTTCGCGCTGTTTAATGCATGGTATGCCGGGTGGAGCAAATCGCTGCAGCCGGAATATAAAATGGCGGCCTGACGGGCCGCCATCTCAACTAGCAGACAGAACGCCGCTCCGCTTTTGCGGAGCGGGCGTTTGCATGCTGCCCGCCTCCTCGACCGGCGGGGATCATTCGACCGCAGCAAGCCCCACCTGGAGCAACCGTTGCAATTGCGCCATCTCGGCCGCTGACAATGCGATACCCTGGGCAAGCGATTGCGAGCGGGCCCGGAACCTTCTCCGGGACGGAAGACGAGCGCCCTGCCCCGCGATCGCCTCGAAGAGGCTCTCCGCCTGGATGAACGGATTGCCCCTGCACTGGCCGGAAAATCGCACCGGATCAAAAGCGATGATCAGTTCCCCATGATGCGGGGACAAAGTGGTCGTGCCGAGGAATGCGAGAGCCTCCGGGCTCATCAGATCGCCAATCATCGCCCCGGCCAGCAACTCGATCATCGTGGAGATCGCGGATCCCTTGTGGCCGCCGAAGGGAAGCATGGCACCGGCCAGCGCTGCCTCAGGATCCGTCGTCGGCTCGCCGTTCTGATCCAGAGCCCAGCCTTCCGGCAGAGCCTTGCCAGCACGGCGATGAAGCTCGATTTCCCCTCTTGCCACCATGCTCGTTGCGAAGTCGAAGACATAGGGATGATCGTTTTCACGCGGCCATCCGAACGCCATGGGATTGGTC
The DNA here is from genome assembly GCF_014191375.1 of Mesorhizobium sp. RMAD-H1. Taxonomy (GTDB): domain Bacteria; phylum Pseudomonadota; class Alphaproteobacteria; order Rhizobiales; family Rhizobiaceae; genus Paramesorhizobium. The sequence goes on along the minus strand of NZ_JACHWN010000003.1, from coordinate 493,238 downwards.
CCGAGCAACGGCTTTCGTCCGCCGGCCGGCGCCACCGTGGCATAGCTCGGGCACATCGCGAGCGCGGCCAGCCCCAGTTCCGCGACGGCTTCGACCTCCGGCCAGAGCGCCGAGAAATGCGTGCAATTGTTGACGACCATCGCAGCCATTCCCAGAGCGCGGGTCCGCTCCGCCAGCACGGGCAATCCCAGCTCGAAGGCCGCATTGGCAAATCCGCCATTGGCGTCGACGCGCACGATAGCGCTCTCATCGGATATGACAGCCGGCACGGCATCAGGCACGACCTTGCCGGCGCCGATCGTGCGCAGGCATCCTTCGATCCGGTAAATGCCATGCGACTTGCAACCGTCGCGCTCGCCGGCGACGATCACGCGTGCCACGGCCCCGGCCTGCCGCTCGCTGCAACCCGCCGACACGAAGATTTCCTTCACCCGAGCGGACAATTCCGCAACGGAAAGGACAGTTCTTTCGTCGAGCATTCAACGCGGCTTAAAACAGGCATGCCGCCCCGGATATTCCGGAGCGGCACCATGATCTCAAGAAGATATCAGAGGGTAGCGCCGACCTTTCTGAGATCCGCCAGCACCGGAGCCTTCGGCAGCCAGATCTTGTCGTATGCTTCGATGATCTTGCCGGCATCGGCCACCTGGACATCCTTGATGGTGATCACCTTGCCGAAATCCTCCAGCCGCTTGGGCTCGTCGGCGACAGTGGCATCGATCTGCTCGTCGAGAGCAGCCTTCGTCAGACGCGTGATGAGCTCGCGATCGGCCTCAGGCAGCCCCTTCCATACCCGCCCGGAGGCGAGCGCGACACAAGGCATGAAGATCGCATTCATTTTCAGCATCGTCTTCGACACCTTGTCGAAGCGCTGGTTCCAGGAGAAGTCGAGGTCAGCCTCCAGGCCGTCCACTTGCCCGTTTGACATGGCGTCGAACACGGCCGGCGTCGGGATCGGCGTCGGCGCGGCTCCCAGAAGTTCATAGAAGTCCTTGTAGGCCGGCGTCGTGTTGATGCGCAGCTTCATACCGCGGAGATCGTCAAGCCCGTTGATTTCCTTTGCGGTGAAGACGACGCGCATGGTGGTGATGCCCCAGGCGAGCCCGATCGTGCCGGTTTCCGCAGGAAGGACATCGAGCAGGCTCATCGCGATCGGCTGGCGGACGAGCTTTGCCACCTTTGCCGTGGAATCCACGATCCAGGGCGCATTGATGGCAGCGATGGAGGGGATGCGCGAGCCCAGCTCCGCCGTCATGATCCAGCCGAAATCGAGCGAGCCGGCCTGCATCTGCTGCATCATCGCCGCCTCGGTACCGAGTTGGTTTGCCGGGAAGACCGCGAGATCGAGGCGGCCGTTGGTTTCGGCCTTCAGCATCTCGCCGACTTTCAACGCCGCATTGTTCCAGGGATGGCCCGGCGGTGTGGTGATACCGAGGCGGAAGGTCCTCTTCTCCTGGGCGCGCGCAATCGAAGGCATGCCGAGAAGGGCGGCCCCGACGGAGGCGGTGCGGATAAAGTTCCTGCGGGTCATGTTCATGGTTCTGTTCCTCTGAAGGTTAGTCGATTATCCGGCAAAAAAGGTGGAAAGCTCAGGAAAGATCGAGAGCAGGACGAGCAGCAGGCACGCGACAAGGAAGAACGGCAGCGTGACGATGAACATCTTGCCCGGCTTTGCTCCTGTAACGGCTGAAGCGACGAAGAAGGAGAGACCGACCGGCGGCGACAGGAAGCCCAGCACGAGATTGATCACCACGACGACACCGAAATGAACCGGGTCGATCCCATAGACCTCGGTGGCGATCGGCAGGAGGATCGGCACCGTCATGATCAGGCCGGGGGCACCGTCGATAACCGTGCCGATCACCAGCAGGATGACGTTGACCAGAAGCATGAAGGTGATCGGGTCCGATGCAACCGTCTGCACCCACGCCGCTACTTTCTGAGGTACCATTCCGTAGACGAGAACCCAGGAGAACACGGCGGCGGCGGCCACCAGGAAGAGAACGACGGCGGAATAGATGCCCGCCCTCAACAGCATCATGGGAAGCTGCGAATAGGAAAGCTCGCCGATCCAGTAGCGGCCAACGAGAAAAGCGGCCACGACGCCGACGGCTGCCGCTTCCGTCGGATTGGCGATGCCGGCGAGGATCGACCCGACGATGATGATCGGCACAAGCAGCGTCGGCAATGCGCCAAGTACGATCTTCGCCCGGGCGCGCACCGTCATGCTCTCGCCCTTGGGATAGCTATAGACGAAGCCCATGATGGCGATCACGATGCAGAACAGCACGGTCAGCAATATGCCCGGCACCAGCCCGGCCATCAGCATATCCGCCACCGGCACCTGTGCCAGCACGCTATAGACCACGAACATGATGGAGGGCGGGATGATCGGCCCCAACATGCCGGCATAGGCAGTCAAGCCCGCCGCGAATGTCTTGTCATAGCCCTTCTTCTCCATCTCGGGCACCATCATCTGCGCCATGATGGCGACCTGTGCCGTGGCGGAACCGAGGATCGAGGCGACGAACATGTTTGCAAAGAGGTTCACATAGGCGAGACCGCCCCGAAGGGCGCCGATGAACGCCATCGTCATATCGATGATCCGGCGGGTGATGCCGCCGCCATTCATGACTTCACCGATCAGGACAAACAGGGGAATGGCGATGAGGCCGTAATTGTCGACACCTCCGAACAGCTGCACCGGCAGGCTGTCGAAAAGCAGCATGTTTCCGCTGTCGAGGATATAGGTCATGCTCACCAGGAGGAGGCATAGCCCTATCGGCACGCCGATCAGCATGAGAAACAGGAAGACGCCAGCGGTGGCCATCAGTTCACGCCCTCTGCATTTGTGAAACCGGGATGCGCGCGGGGCGTCGAAAAGCCGAGGTCTTCGAGGAAATTGGCTAGTGTGTGGATCAGCATCGTGATGGCGAAAATCGGGATGACCAGGCTGACAGCCCAAGTCGGCCAGCGCAGCGTCTGCGTTTTCTCGGTATAGAGAAAGTTGAAGGTCTCCCCCGCATAGGCCTTGGCGTCGAAGCCTGCTGACGCGATGCCGACCGGATCCATCCATCGCCAGCACATGACGCATAAGGCCAGGGCAAACACGGTGCCGAAGAGGCTGGCCACCGCCTTCATCCGGCGGGCATTTTTTTCGGAGAGCTTGTCAGAGAGAAGCGTGACGGCAAAGTCCAGCCGCAACCGCGTCAACGCCGAGGCTCCGATGAAGGCAAGCCACACCATCGCATAGACGGCCGCTTCATCGACCCAGTAGAGCGGCATCCCCGCGTAACGCGTCCCGACATTCAGAAGGATAAGGCCAAGCAGCAGCGCCATCAGCCCGCCGACCACGGCCTTCTCGCAGGCGAATATCGCATCGGAAAGGCAGATGACCAGGCGGACAAGCCCAAATGGCCGCGGCCCCGCCGGAGGTGGCACTGCATGCATCCAAGTTCCCCTTGTTTTTTATAACGTAGATTTTATACATTTTCAGTGTCAATAGCCCTGAGGATTCTTTTTCGCGATGCAGGTCAAATCATCTCTCAAACACCGCACGCTTTCCGGGGCTCTGCTGGAGGAGATCAGACAGGGCATTCTGTCCGGCCGCTACGCAGCGGGAACGCAGCTTCGCCAGGATGCGCTCGCGGAGTCATTCGGAGTGAGCCGTATCCCTATCCGCGAGGCTCTGTTCCAGCTGGAAGCCGAGGGTTTGGTGAAGATTTTGCCGCAAAGGGGCGCGGTGGTCTCGGACCTGTCACGCAATGAGATTGATGACGTGTTCGAGCTCCGGATCCTGCTGGAACCACGCCTCCTGGCGGCATCCGCTCCAAAGCTGGCCGAGGAAGATTTCGATCGCCTGAAGGAAAAGCACGAGAGCTACGTCAAGGCCATCGAGGAAAACGCAGTCAACGAATACGGCAGGTTGAATGCTGAGCTGCATATGGCCATGTATCATCTGGCGGACATGCCTCGCACCCAGCAGATCGTGGCGTCTCTCCTCCAGACCAGTGATCGATATACCCGCATTCAGCTTTCCAATACCGCGGCTATGCAGCGCGCGATGGAAGAACACGCCGAGCTCATTCACCTCTGCCGTTCAGGCCGCTTTAACCGGGCCGCCCGCTTCCTTGCCGAACACGTGGCGGCAGTCCGCGACGATCTCGTGAGCGTCCTCAAGGTTCCATGAAAGACACGGCTCCGATGGAACCCCGTCCACCGGAGCCGGCTCGTCCTGATGTAGTGGCGGCGCTCACTTCACCCGGCAAGGGCAAGGGGCCGACAGGCTGATCGATTATGTCATACGGCGCCTTGTGCGCCGACATAGAGTGCATAGAGCGAGTGGCTGCTCGCCATATAAAGGCGGTTCCCCTTCGGCCCGCCGAAAGCAAGATTCGCGCAACGCTCGGGCAGGCGGATGAAGCCGATCGGCTTGCCTTGCGGGTTGAAGACCATGACGCCGTCCAGATCTTCCGATTTGCCCTTGAGTTCATAGACGTCGCGGCCGGCCACGCTGATGGGCTTCTCCTTCAGCGCGCCATTGCTGCCATAGCCGCACCAAAGATTGCCGTCACGATCGACCCTGAAGCCATCGAGCGCGCCGAAATCGGCGGCATCGATCAGCTTGGTCTTGTTGGATGCAGTACCATCCGCGCCGACATCATAGCTCCAGATGCTGCGGTTGGGTGTGCCCTTCCATTCCACCACATAGAGCTTCTTCTCGTCGGGCGAGAAGGCAAGCCCGTTGGGATTCACCAGATCGGTGATAACGGCGTTGAGTTTTCCATCGGCATCGATGCGATAGACATTCGTCGTCGCCTGCTCAGGCTCCGCCTGCTCGCCTTCGTAATTGCCATGGATGCCAAAGAGCGGATCGGTGAACCAGATCGTTCCATCCGATTTAACCACCACGTCGTTCGGCGCGTTGAGCCGCTTGCCTTCGAACCGGTCAGCAAGGACGGTGATCGTGCCGTCCCTTTCGGTGCGCGTAACGCGACGCGTGACCGAGTGCTCGCAGGTGATCAGCCGCCCTTCCCTGTCCCGGGCATTGCCATTGGCGAAATTGGCGGGCGAGCGGAAGACGGTGAAGGTCTCGTTCACCTCGTCATATTTCATGATCCGGTTGTTGGGGATATCGGATAAGAGAAGATATCCCTCCTCGGGAAAATAGGCAGGTCCCTCTGCCCAGCGCATGCCGGTGGCGAGCTTTTCCACCGAGGCCGAATAGATACGGTATTTGGCAAAGCTCGGGTCGAGGATTTCAACCGAAGGATCGGGATAGCGCTGGTTCAACACAACAGGGAAAGATTGTCCCCAGGCTTTGCCGGCAACGGCGGCGACAAGCCCCGCACTACCCATCGACAGAATGTTCCGACGTGTCATTCCCATGGCAGTTCCTCCTCCAAATTTTGCCATTGTGAAACTTCTCATGACCTGTGACCCGGTAAGCGGCACAGGCCGCCGGCTCAGAAGCGCGGCAGTTTTTGTCCCGTGATGAAGGCGTCGAGCCGCCGCTGCTGTGCCTCCGTCAGCGGCCAGGCCGAAGGCGGACGCGCATGGCCGCAATCATGGCCGAGCGCTTTCAGCGCAGCCTTGACGCCCGTCACATTCGTACCGTTCAGCTCTTCGGCCCGGATCTCTTCGAAGACCTTCATCCCGGCGATGAGCGATGCCGCCGCCTCGTAATCACCACGAGCGAGCGCCGCATGAATGGCGACGGAGCGTTCCGGCCAGACATTGATGAGACCGGAGGTGAAGCCGCGGGCACCGACCGCATAGAGCGGCGGCGCCCAGGTTTCGGCAAGTCCGCCGACCCAGATGATCGACGGGTTGGTCGCATTGATGGCTTCGGAAAGCTTGAGCACGTTGGGAGTCGCCCATTTGACGCCCGCCACACCTTCGATCGAGCAGAGCTCGGCGATTGCCCCGGTGCCGATCGCATCATTGCGCAAATAAAGCATCAGAGGCAGGCCGTCGGCCGCATCGGCGACGCGGCGGACATATTCGATGAAGCCGCGCGGCGCTGAGAACGGATCCGGCGGCTGGTGCACCATCAAGGCGTCCGCACCGGCGTTCTTGGACGCCTTGGCCAGATGGCAGGCATCCTTGACACTGCGCCCTACCCCGCCCAGGAGGGGTATGCGGCCGTTGATGTGCTCGGCGGCGGATTGGACCATCCGTTCGGCTTCATCCATGGTCAGTCCATAGAATTCACCGGTATTGCCGTTGGCAACCAGTATGTGGACGCCTGCCGCGATGGCGCGCTCGACGATCGGCCCCTGCAGGGCCGGCGCAATCCGGTCCCCGCTGTCATAAGGCGTGACGAGAATGCCGGAAATTCCGGTAAGGGCTTCGGTGAGTTTCGTCATGGTCGTTATCCCCATCCTTTCGGCCGATCAGCGCCCGTTTGCGGCGCGCCATTTGGCGAAATCCTGCTTCGATTCTTCCCGTGTTGCGGGGTAAAGGCCGATGATGCTGCGCCCCTTCCCCACTTCCTCCATGACGAAATCCTCATAGGCGGTCATTTCCACCGCCTCGTTGGCAATCTCGTCGGCGAGATGCGCCGGCAGCACGACGACGCCCTCGTCGTCGCCCACGACGATATCCCCCGGGAAGACCGGGACATCACCGCAGCCGATCGGCACGTTAAGATCGATCGCCTGATGCAGGGTGAGGTTCGTCGGCGCGGACGGGCGTGCATGATAGGCAGGCATCGCCATCTCGGCGATCTCGGGACTGTCGCGAAAGCCGCCATCGGTGACGACACCGGCAACGCCGCGCACCATCAGCCGGGTGAGGAGAATCCCGCCGGCCGAGGCCGCGCGCGCATCCTTGCGGCTGTCGATCATCATGACGGCGCCGGGCGGACACTGCTCGACGCCGGCGCGCTGCGGATGTTCGGGATCGCGGAACACTTCGAGCTGGTTGAGATCCTCGCGCGCGGGAATGTAGCGAAGGGTGAAGGCTGGACCGACCATGTTGCGCCCCTTCGGCTTTACCGGACGAACATCCTGGATGAACTGGTTCCTGAGCCCGCGCTTGAACAGTGCGGTGCAAAGGGTCGCGGTCGAGACGGTCATCAGCTTGGCGTGTGTATCGGGGTTCATTGGTCCTGTTCCCATGACGGCTCAAAAAATATCCGGCTCGCCCGCGGAAGGACCGAAGGCGGCGGTGAGGAAATCGAAATCGCAGCCCTTGTCGGCCTGCGTGACGTGACGGGCAAACATCCAGCCATAGCCGCGCTCGTAGCGGGGTGGCGGAGCCACCCAGGCGGCGCGGCGCGCTTCCAGCTCCGCCTCGTTTACCAGCATGTCGAGCCGCCGATTGGGGATATCGAGCCGCACGATGTCGCCGGTTCGCAGGAAAGCGAGCGGTCCGCCGACATGGGATTCCGGCGCCACATGCAGAACGCAGGCGCCATAGGAGGTGCCTGACATGCGGGCGTCGGAAATGCGAAGCATGTCGCGGTAGCCCTGCTTGATCAGCGCCTTGGGGATCGGCAGCATGCCCCATTCGGGGAAGCCCGGGCCGCCAAGCGGCCCTGCGTTGCGCAGCACCAGGACATGATCCGGCGTGACATCGAGATTTTCATCCTCGACCGCCGCCTTCATTTCGGGATAGCTGTCGAAGACCAGCGCGGGGCCCTCGTGATACTGGAACCGCTGATCGCAGGCGGCCGGCTTGATCACCGCACCGTCGGGACAGAGATTGCCGCGCAGCACCGCGAGCGAGCCCTCGTGATAGACCGGGTTCGATAGCGGCCGGATCACATCGTCATTATAGACTTCCGCCCCTTCCAGCGTCTCGCCAAGCGTTTTACCGGTGACGGTCACGACACTGAGGTCCAGCCGCTCGGCAAGACGGCTCATCAGGGCGCGCAGACCGCCGGCATAGTAGAAATCCTCCATCAGATAACCCGAGCCGGACGGGCGGACATTGGCGATGAGCGGCGTGACACGGCCCAGCGCATCGAGATCGTCGAGATCGAGGGCCACCTTGCCACGCCGCGCCATCGCCAGGAGATGCACAACGGCGTTGGTCGAGCAGCCGGTCGCCATGGCCACGATCGCCGCGTTGCGGATCGAGGCATCGGTGACGATCTTGTCCGGCGTCAGATCCTCCCAGACCATCTCCACGATGCGGCGTCCGCAGGCGGCCGACATGCGGATATGGTTCGAATCGGCAGCCGGAATGGAAGAAGCGCCCGGCAGGCAAAGCCCCATCGCTTCGGCGATGGCCGTCATGGTCGAAGCCGTTCCCATCGTCATGCAGGTGCCGTAAGAGCGGGCGATACCGCTCTCGATGCCATGCCACTGCTCATCGGTGATGTTGCCGGCGCGTCGCTCGTCCCAGTATTTCCACGCATCCGAACCCGAACCCAGAACCGTGCCTGCGTAGTTGCCGCGCAGCATCGGCCCGGCCGGCAGATAGATCATCGGCACGCCAGCCGACAGCGCACCCATGACAAGGCCGGGCGTGCTCTTGTCGCAGCCGCCCATCAGCACGATGCCGTCTAGCGGATGCGAGCGGATCTGCTCCTCGGTCTCCATGGCCAGGAGATTGCGGTAGAGCATCGATGTGGGTTTGGTGAAGCTTTCATCGACGGAAATCACCGGCAGTTCGACCGGAATGCCGCCGGCCTGCAGCACGCCGCGCTTCACATCCTCGGCCCGATGGCGGAAATGCGCATGGCACGGATTGAGCTCCGACCAGGTATTGAGCACGCCGATAAACGGCTTGCCCTCCCAGTCCTGCGGCCCGAGGCCCATCTGCATCAGGCGCGAGCGGTGGCCGAAGCTGCGCAGATCATCGGGAGCAAACCAGCGCGCGCTCCGCAGGTCACCAGGGTTCTTTCCCTGCGTTTTACTCATTCAATCAGCCTCCCTCTTCGCATTCACGGCACTTAAAGCCTGCATTTCCTCGCCGGCAGCGGCTTGTGTATGCGCTTTCATTACGAAGATCAACCCTGTCTGATTGAAACGAGATGCGAAACGATTTCACACGGTTCATCATCGGATTTTCAAGAATGACGCCTTGACATAAGTCTTTTCGACGTGCAAAGAGTTTATGTATGCGCATTCATTAAGAAATGGCGGACCCGTTCAGCCTTCGAAAATGCGCCCGATATGGCCATCGTTTGCAGCTTGCCGGGAAGGAGCCCGGCCATGGTCGAGGAGCAGGGCCCTGGGGCCTTAAACCGATAAACTCTGGGAGGGAAACATGACAGGATTGTTCACCAGGCTCGGCCTTGCAGCCGGCCTCGCGCTTGTGACGGCCACGAGCGGCGTTGCACAGGAACTGCCGAAAAACCTGCGTGTCGTCATCGGCTCGACATCGACCGGCGGCGACACCTACCAGGCGGCATCCTTCGTCGCCGATGCCATGTCAAAGCACTTCGGCATCAATGCCAAGGTGGATGCCGTCGGGCCGACCGAGGCATTCAAGGCCATCGCGCGCGACCGGCGCGGCATGACGATCATGATCCATCATGATCAGTCCTATCTGGGCCATCTCTATGGCGTCAAAGGCTATGAAGACATCTTCACGACCTACAAGATCGGCCCTACGCTGACGATCAATCCCGGCAATGCCTATCTCGTGCCGAAGAAATCGCCCTATAAATCGATCTCCGATGTCATCGACGCCGCGGTCAACGGCACACGCGTCCGTGTCGCCATCCAGCCGGGCGGCGTGTCGGAAATCGGCTTCTCGGCATTGAAGAACGCGGCGAAGATCAAGAAAGCCGGGGCCGAAAAGAACCTCGTTTCCGTCAATACCGGCTCGCAGGCCGACAAAGACCAGCTTCTGTTCGACGGCCAGGCCGATGTGATCAACGGCTCGGTCCAGTCCAACGAGCAATATACTCGCCTGCCCGAGGACGATCAGAAAGCCATGCGGTTCATCTGGCTGACGGCGGCGAAGGAAACGCTGGATCAGGTGAACGAGAAAGGACTGGGCGGCACCAGCCGCGATACCCTTCTGCAATATGCCACGCCAAAGTCCAGCGTGACACTCGACGGCGAGAGGGATTTCACTTTCGACAAGGACTTCTTCATCATCTACAACAAGGATGTCGATCCGGCGATGGTCGAGGCGATCGATGCCGGTCTGAAGGAAATCTATGCCGAGGGCGCGATCGAAAAGTCGATGAAGGACGCCTTCTTCGTTCCGCATTACCTGCCCTCCAAGGAGGCGGCCGCCTATCTCGAGAAGAAGCGGGACGACTACAAGAAAGTGATTGAAGCTATCCGCGAATAGCGGGCAGCAGGGGCGCGGGCTTCACCACCGGCGCCCCTTCATTTCTTGTGCCGCCAAGGGGCGGATTTTGCGCAAATCACGGCAGAGTTCCCATGAATTTCGCGTCATTTCCAAGTGTTTCCATCAATTTCGAGACGTCGCATCTGGTCTTCCCGACGCTGATCTCGATCCTTCTCGGCATTTTGCTGGTGGCGATCCTGGCAACGCATTGGCGGGCAATATGGGGCGCGCTGACGACCGGTCCCTACTGGCCGTCCGGCATCGACCATTTGCGCTTCTTCGGAACGATTGCCCTGACCGTGCTCTATTTCCTGGCAATGCCGGAAATCGGAGATCTCTTTCCCAATGAAGGCTATGGCTTTCTGATCGCCTCGATTCCCTTCCTGTTTTTGATGTCGCTGCTTTACCTGCACCAGCGCACACGCAGATACGTCGTCATCGCCGCCATCAATGCAGCGGTCGCCCCGACGGTGGTCTGGTACATGCTTTCCACCGTCTTCAATCTCACCCTGCCCTGAGCGCCGCCCGCCAATCGCATTGGACACATGTCATGGATTTCCTTTCGCTGATAACGCCGCTTTTCCTGGTCCTGATCCTTTGCGGCACCATGATCGGGATCGTCTTCGGCGCAATTCCCGGCATGACGGCAACGATGGCCGTCGCGGTCTGTCTGCCGCTGACCTACTCGCTGGGACTGGAGAACGGGCTGGCCCTGCTGCTCGGGCTTTATGTCGGCGGCATTTCCGGCGGTCTCGTACCGGCGATCCTGCTCAACATTCCAGGCACCCCCGCTTCTATCGCCACCACTTTCGACGGCTATCCCATGACCCAGCGTGGCGAGGGGGAAACAGCCCTGAAAATCGCGATCTACTCGTCGCTGATCGGCGGCCTATTCAGCCTGGCGGTTCTTTACCTTTTCGCGCCCGCCTTGGCCGATTTCGCCATCCGGTTCTCCTATGTCGAAAAGTTCCTGATCATCTTTCTCGCGCTCACCGTCATGGCGGCACTGAGCAGCAGCATGCTGATCGGCATTTTCAGCGGTGTGCTCGGCATCCTCGTCAGCCTCATCGGCGCCTACGACGTTTCCGATGGAGGCAATGGCGAATATCGGCTGATGTTCGATTTCATGGAGCCTTATCTGAGCAGCGGCTTTTCCCTTCTGCCAGTGCTGATCGGCGTCTTCGCCCTGTCGAGCATCCTGATCGAAGCTGAGGCCGGCGTGCCGGAGAATGCGAATGCCGCGAATATTGCGCTTGGGCAGGGCAAGAAGTTCAGCCTGTCGGTCTTTCGCGGGGAATGGAAGAACCTTTTTCGTTCGGCATCGATCGGCACTTTCGTCGGCCTGCTGCCAGGCGTGGGCGGAAGCGCGGCCTCCATCATGTCCTACAGCCAGGCCAAAGCCTTCTCCAGGAACCCGAAATCCTTCGGCAAGGGCAATCCTTCAGGCATCATCGCCTCGGAAACCTCGAATAACGGTCTCACCGGCGGCGCTCTCATTCCGCTTCTCTCCCTGGGAATTCCCGGTGACAGCACCACGGCGATCCTGATCGGCGCCTTCACGCTGCAGGGCATTCAGGTGGGCCCCCTGTTTATCGGAGACAATCTCGAGATCTGGAATTCCATGATCGTGGCGATGCTCGTGGCCAATATCTGCATGTTCGCCGTCATGTATTTCGCGATCCGCCACATCGCCAAGATCGTCACGGTGCCGAAATACATATTGCTCCCGATCATTCTGATGATGTGCGTCGTCGGCTCCTACACCATCAATTACGGCATCATGTTCGACGTCTGGACGCTGCTGATCTTCGGGCTGTTCGGCTATCTGGCACATCACATCAAGCTTGAAATCGCCCCGTTCGTTATCGGCTTCATTCTGGGGCCGTCGGCGGAGATCTATTTCGTGAAAAGCCTGGAATCCTTCGGAACGGTCTCAATCTTCTTCACAAAGAGCTGGATCGCCGTCGTCCTCTGGATATTGATCGCCATTTCCATCGGCCTGTCCATATGGATGTCCAGAAGCACGGCGCGTCATAATGACGAAACGTGATATAGGTTTCCGGAACTGCTGCCTATTGCGGGCGGGCAGCGGTTCATGCCAGAAGGATCGGCGGGGTCGGCCTCATTCACAAGCGACTGTCCCCGCCATATGTTGGATATAGACAGCAGTGCGACGACCGCAGCAGCAATCCGGTGCTTCGGCCACCGGCACACAGAAACCGGGGGCCGTCACCATGGAAATGGTCGCGCGGCTTGCTGGCGTCTCGCAGGTCAGCGTTTCGCGTGCCCTGAACCACCCGGACAAGGTAGCCCCCGATACCCTGGCGCGTATTCAGGAAGCGATCAGGATCACGGGCTATGTGCCCAATCTCGTGGCCGGCGCGCTGGCATCACGGCGCAGCGGCATCATCGCCGCCCTGATCCCTTCGATCACCAATCTTACCTATAGCAGCTTCCTGCGCCCGCTTATCGAGGCAACGCGCAATGCCGGCTATCAGGTCATCCTGGCCGAAACCGGCTTTTCGCTGGAGGACGAGCAGGCCATGGTACAAAGCCTGCTCAGCCGGCAGCCAGAGGGCATGCTGCTGACCGGCGTCCACCATTCAGCCGAATGCCGCCGAATGCTGCTTGCCAGCGGATTACCTGTCGTCGAGGTCTGGGACGAATCCGAAACACCGATCGATGTGTGCGTTGGCTTTTCCCATTGGGAGGCAGGCAGGGCGGCAGCGCGCTATGTACACGAGAAAGGCTATGCATGTGGCGCTGTGATCACGGCCGGTGACCCGCGTGCGATCAGGCGCAAGGACGCGTTCGCCGCGGAACTGGTGTCGCTCGGCTATCCGAGCCCGCCGGTGGTCTGTTTCGATACGCCGGCATCGATCGCCAACGGGCGTGACGGGCTGAAGCAATTGCTGGAGCAAGGCTTTTCCAACGGCGCCATATCCTGCAGTTCCGACCTCCTCGCCCATGGGGTGCTGATCGAGGCGCAGGCGCGCGGCCTGAAAATTCCCGGCGAGATCGCGGTGATCGGCTTCAGCGATCAGGATTTCGCAGCGCATACCTTCCCCACCCTTTCGACCATCAGGGTCGACCGCTCGCTTCTGGGACGCCGGGCTGCCGAAGCCCTGCTCGCCCGCATTGCCGGCAAGCCCGCCGAGACGCGGCGGGTGGATGTCGGCTTCGAAGTCATCGAGCGCGAGAGTGCGTAAGAAATTCACATGAGGTCGGGCGGCACCCAGATGTAGGTCATGTCGCACGCACGTCCGGCGACCGGTACCGTATCATCGGAGCGCGACAGCGGTATTCAACTGTCGCCGCGGAGCCTGGATAGCTCAGAGGAATGACGTCTCCTCTCAATGGCGCATATTGATTTACGCCGGCGTCCATATCGCTTATGGAATAGCTATTTCAGCATCCAGGTATTTGATCATGAATAGACGGAATTTTCTTAAAACCTTGTCCAGCTTGTGCCTTCCATTTTATCCACCTGCAGCCGCGGCCGAACCACACTGGACCATGAAGGCAATCATCCACAACATTAGAGCGAACTTTCGGCGGAATATCGAAGCTGCAGCACCGGTGTCAGCCAGTCTCCCATCAATCTCGATCACGGCATCCGGGCTTCGCTTCCCCGCCTGGACATCGAATATGGAGACAATTTCACCTCCGTCGAGAACAACAGCCACACCGTGCTTGTGACGGCTGGCAAGGGCAACCAGCTGGTCGTGGATGGCGAGCACTACAATCTCATCCAGTGCCGTTTTCATCATCCCGGCGAACATCTTCTCAAGGGTACGCTTTCCGCTCGAATGCCATTTCGTCCATCGCCTCGATGATGATGAAATCGCGGTCATCGGCGTTCTGCTGAAGGAAGGCCGCCGCAATGATCTCTTAAAGCGAATTCTGAAACTTGCACCAGAAGAACCTGGGAAGAAAATAGAAATCCCCGACGCGCATCTTGCCATCAGCGATCTGCTTCCCGACGAGCTCCACTACATTCGCTACAGCGGATCCTTGACGCCGCCCTGCAGCGAAGCCGTGGACTGGATGATCCTGGTCGAACCGGTAGAGGTTTCGGCCGATCAGATCGCTCGATTTGCAGCGCTCTATCCCTATAATGCCCGCCCGCTGCAGCCCTTGCATCATCGGCCGATCCTCAAGGACTAGCAAACTGCCCGGGAATGGCTATCGGCCGCTGCCGAGCGGCGGTAGTCTGCGCTTTACCGGCGATGATTTGACGATGGAGGTGTTGGTCTCGGCCCGTTCCGCGACCCGGTCGAGAATGGCATCGAGCTGTGCCATGTCGCGCACCAGGAGCTTGGCGATAAAGCAATCCTCGCCCGTCACCTTGTCACACTCGATGAACTCCGGTGTATCCTGGATCAGCTTCTCGACGATGTGCAGCATGCCTGGCATCGGCCGCACCCGCACGATGGCTTGAAGATTATAGCCAAGCGCCGCCGGGCTGACGTCAATCGTAAAGCCCGTGATGACGCCCCGGTCTTCCAGCCGCCGGAGCCGGTCGGTCGTGCTCGGCGAGGAAAGCCCTGCCTCCTGCGCCAATTGCTTGAGCGAGACCCGCGCATTGGTGGACAATATGCCGAGAAGGCGGCGGTCCAGATCATCAAGCATAAGATACTCCATAAGGAAAAATCGACATCCTGCCTTCCATGGTTAGGCAGAATAGCACTTTCCTCTTACATAATCCATATAAAGCGCCGACGCTCCGGCCTATCTTCTCACCACCGACAAAAGGGGTGAGCGTGATGGAAAAGGACATCAAGACCGGCAGCATTGAGATGACCGCGGCCATGCTGATATCGGGGACGATCGGCTGGTTCGTGCTGATGTCCGGACAACCGGTCATCGATGTGGTGCTCTGGAGATGCCTCTTTGGCGCGCTGACGCTTCTCGCCGTCTGCGGTCTTCTCGGCCATTTTCGCGCCGGAATCCTGACGTGGCGGCTGTCTATGCTTGCCATGCTCGGCGGCATCGCCATCGTCGTCAACTGGCTGCTGTTGTTTGCGGCCTATTCCCGCGCGTCGATCTCGATTGCCACGATCGTCTACAACACCCAGCCCTTCATGCTTCTGGCGTTTGGCGCCCTGTTCTTCAGGGAAAGGATCACGGCCCTCAAGCTTTTCTGGCTCCTAGTCGCGTTTGCGGGAATGATCGCGATCGTCCAGGCCAGACCGTCAGGCGCATCGACCGGCGAGGAATATCTGGTCGGCATTGCCATGGCGCTCGGCGCCGCGTTCTTCTATGCATTGGCGGCGTTGGTCGCGAAGAAGCTGAAGGGCACGCCGCCGCATCTGATCGCGCTTATCCAGGTCTTGACCGGACTTGCGCTGCTTTTACCCTTCGCCGGGGCCAGAGGCCTGCCAACGGAGGCGTATCAATGGGCACTCCTGATCGCCATGGGCGCGGTTCATACGGGATTGATGTACATTCTGCTCTACAGCGCGATCCAGAAACTGCCGACGCATGTGACCGGCGCGCTTTCCTTCATCTATCCGATTGCCGCCCTCGCAGTGGACCGGCTCGCCTTCGGGCACCTGCTGCAGCCGGCGCAACTGGCCGGATCGATTGCAATCCTGACGGCTGTTGCGGGAATGACCTTCGGCTGGACACTACCTCATCACCTGCGGCGACAAACGGGTTGAACCATTCGCGTACACCCCAAAGTACCGTTTGCGACCGCTTCTGCCGACCGAATGCCATAGGCCTGAATGAAAGCGCGACCAAGGGCACATCCGGCCACGCTCATGTGTCTTTTAAAACTTCACGATGAGGTTCAGGAACATACCCCGATCGTTGAGAGTGAGGTCCCGAAGATCGTCGGAAAGACGCCGAAATTGTAACCGGCGCCGACTTTGAAGTTTTCGCCGACATGGCGATAGACGGCGACGAGCGCGCCGAAATCGGTGGTCCTGGCCGCCGGCATGTGCATGACCCGGCCCGGCCCTTCAGGGACGCATCCCAGTGCCTGACCATGTGCAGGTCGGCACGCACCGATGCCGAGATGGGCGGTGAACCTGTACCACTCCGAGAAGCTCTAGCGACCGCCGTCCAGCGCCGTTTCGCGGACCTCGCCACAACACATGCTAATTTTCCCGCCGATCAGCAGCCATGACAGATCGCCACGAGCTTGCGGCGCCTGCCGAGCACGATGGTGCCGTGGAGATCTAGGAGCGGTCGGGTTCGAGCCGGAGCCGAAATAGTAATTGTCTTCCGCTGTCGGTGAATAGGTGATGGCTGCCAGCCGGCCCGGCTGCTATTTTCGTTCAACTATTCATTGAGCTGTTTGCTGATCGTCGCCTCTCCTTGTGTTTGATACACACGCCCGCATCCCGAATAGGCGACCTCTCTCTTACGGGTGACCCTGCGAAATGATATCGAGAATGTGGCCGCCTTTCAGTTAGTGCCTTGCGCTGGATCAATGAAGAGATTTCCGTCCCATGGCACCTTGCGCCTGTCATGGACAGAAATGCACAATGCACGATTTGCCGGTGCCATGTTACATCGCGCAATTACCGATTAGGCGGCTGCAAGCTGCATTGCAGCATTGCAGCATTCAATTCCCACGCGCCGCGGAAAATGGGCAGGCGCATGCCTATCGTAAAGTGGGAAATAGGGGCTTTTTTGACACCTTTATAGCAAGTGCATAGCCTGGTAGTAGGTTGTGATCGCGGTGTATTTATTAGACAGCAATGATATCTTTGGAAAACTGTTCTGAAAGAGCCTATACTGCATAAGAAATTTGTGATCTGTTCATTAAACTTGCGGTGTGTGAATATACGGGAGGATCTATACATGAATTACAAGAACCGTTCGGTGACCGATGTTCAGGTTTCCGGCCTGCAGCGTCATGAGAGTTTTGACGGCGCGACGGTAAGCGGTCTGGTTCGGCTTCAGCTTTCTGCTCAGGACGGAAATGAATTCGGCCCCCGCGCCACGATCGAGCTTGCCGCCGACCTTACCGAGCACTCGACGCTTCCCGAAATCGAACGCCAGTTCCTGACGGCAGCGCTCGGCGTTCTGGCACGCCTTGCCTCGCTATCGCCGGAGGAAGCTTACGACGCGCTGCGGAAAAGTCAGCGCCGGGAATATCTGCCCAGCGTACCGTGAGGCATATCAGGAATCCGGCGCTCAGACTGCGCCGGTCACGCGCCAGATCACATCGCCCACATCGTCCGCCACTAGGAGCGAGCCGTCGGGGCCGATGGTGACGCCAACCGGCCGTCCATAGGCGGCCCGCTCGTCCGGCGAGAGGAAGCCGGTGAGGATGTCGCGCGCCGGCCCGGCGGGACGTCCGTTCTCGAACGGCACGAACACGACCCTGTAGCCGCTGAGCTTGCTGCGGTTCCAGGAGCCGTGCTGCCCTATGACCATGCCATCGGGGAAGCCCGGCAGCGTGCCGGCTGGCATCCAGCAAAGACCGAGCGAGGCGGTATGCCCGCCCAGCGCGAAGTCCGGCTTGATCGCCTTGGCGACCATGGCCGGATCCTGCGGCACCCGGTCGTCCACGATCTGTCCCCAATAGCAGTAAGGCCAGCCGTAGAAGCCACCCTCGCGCACCGACGTCAGATAGTCGGGCGGTGTCTCGTCGCCCAGACCGTCGCGCTCGTTGACCACGGTCCAGAGCAAGCCCGTCGTGGGCTCCCATGCCAGGCCGACGGGATTACGCAGGCCGGAGGCGAAGATGCGGCTTTTGCCGGTTTCAAGGTCAAGCTCGTGAATGGCGGCACGCCCCTCTTCGGCCTCCATGCCTTCATCACCGATATTGCTGAGCGAGCCGACACCGATATAGAGCTTCTTCTCGTCCGGGCTCGGAAGCAGGCTCCGCGTCCAGTGCCCGCCGGGCTTGAGATCGTTCAGCTTCCGCCCTCTCCCGGCAATGCGGGTTTCACCGGCCTTGTAGGGGAACGCCATCACGCCGTCGGTATTGCCGACATAGAACGTATCCCCCAGGAGAGCCATGCCGAAAGGCTGGTTCAGCTTGTCGAGAAATATCTCGCGGGTCTCGGCCACGCCGTCGTGGTCCGCATCGCGCAGCAGCGTAATGCGGTTCGGGCTTTCCCCCACCGCGGCGGCACGCTTCATCGTGCTGTACTGGGCATAATCGAAAATGGAGCTGATGCCGCCCGGCACACTCAGCGCCTCGGCCGTCAGCACATCGCCGTTGGGCAGGACATGGATCCAGCGCGGATGTTTCAGGCCGGCGGCGAAGGCGTTCACCCTGAGCCCAGCCGCGGCAACCGGCGTCTGGCCCTCGACCCATCCCTTCGCCGTCGGCATCTTCAGCGTCGGAATGCCCTGCGGTTTGGCTGGCGGAATCGCGGGTGCAGTGCCGAAGGCCTGCTCCTTCAGATTGTCGTTTCTGTGCCGCAGGAAAATCGCAACAGCACCAACCCACGCAACAAGACGAGCGAAGATATCTGACAGACTCATTGATCCCCCTTTTCCGGACGGGCACTGTAGGAGATCGGTTTCTAGAAATCCAGAGCTGCGGAATCGGCCGGCTTATCCTCATCATAGAGGATGCGTTCGCAGGCGCCATCCAGATCCTCGTACTGGCCGCTCCGCAAGGACCAGAGAAACACCACCAGTCCCGTCAGGCCAAGGGCGACGGAAATCGGGATGAGATAAAAGAAATCGCTCATTGCGCCACCTGCCGGAGTTCCGTTTGAAGCCGCGGCCGCAGCTGCGGCCGCGGCTGTGTTCCGGCGCCCTTCAGGCGCAACGCATTGGCGACGACGATGATCGAGGACAGCGACATCGCCACCGCCGCAATGAAGGGCGTGGCATAGCCCATGATGGCGATCGGCAGCGCCACGACATTGTAGCTTATGGCGATAACAAAGTTCTGGCGGATCAGCTTCCCTGCGTCCCGAGAGATCCGGTAGGCGAGGAACACGGTTTCGAGACCGTCCTGGAGGAAGACGAAATCGGCATTGTTGCGCCCGACATCCGCCGCGGTGGCGGGCGCCATGGAGACATGCGCCGCCATCAGCGCCGGCGCATCGTTCAGGCCGTCGCCGACCATCAGCACCTTGCGCCCCTGCCCCGTCAGGGCTCTGATCCGGTCAAGCTTTCCGCCTGGCAGAATGCCCGCTCGATATTGCGGGATGCCCAACTGCTCGGCGACCGCGCGGACCGCCTGCTCGCTGTCACCCGAGACGATTTCCATGGCAATTCCGGCTTTATGCAGTTGCTCCACGAGTGCTTTCGCACCCGGTCGCAACCGGTCGGAAAAGGTGAAGGCGGCAAGCGGTCGTCCGTCACAGGAAAACACCGTCTCGGCTGCCCCTTGCCCGCTGCCAGTGCAGGCAAAGGAAGCCCGGCCGAGCCGGTAGACTTTTCCGCCCGCCATTGCCTCAAGCCCGAGGCCCGGACGCTCCTGCACCCGGTCGAAGCGAAGTGCGGGCCGGGTTGTGGTCTGGCGCGCCGCGGCGACAATCGCCTGTGCATTGGGATGGCGCGAATGGGGGGCCAGTTCCGCCGCGATCGCCAACGCATCCGGATCGATGCGGTCGATATTGGTGATCTGCAGTTCACCCAGCGTGAGTGTGCCGGTCTTGTCGAAAACCACCGTGTCGATCTCGTTGAGACGCTCCATCGCCGATCCGTCCTTGACCAGCACGCGATTTTCGAAGAGCCGCCGCGCTGCCATCACCTGCACCATCGGCACGGCAAGCCCGAGGGCACAAGGACAGGTAATGATCAGCACCGCGATACCGACGGTGACCGCTTGATGCAGGTCACCCTGCAGGATCATCCAGCCTATGAAGCTGACGAGTGCCGTCAGATGAACCGCCGGCGCGTAGAGACGGGAAGCACGGTCGGCGATCCGGCGATAGGCCGACTTACCGGATTCAGCAGCGTCCATCAGCCGTATCATCTCGGCCAGGAAGGAATCTTCGGCGGCAGCCGTGGCAATGACCGTCAGGGAGGCGGTAATGTTCGTCGTTCCCGCATGCAGGGTGGAACCGGCATCCACCTGGCGCGGCACGCTTTCGCCGTTGACAAGCGAGCAATCGACATCCGAAATCCCGCTTTCGACCCGGCAGTCGACGGGGACCCGCTCGCCGGCAGCGAGCAGCAGCCGCATGCCCGGCCTGATTTCCTTCAACGGGACATATTCATATTCGCCATCGGCGGTGACGGCCATCGCGCCGCGCGGCGAAAGCTGCGCGAGGCCCTTCACCGCCGTCCGCGTCCGCTCCCGCATGACGTAGTCGAGCGTGCGCCCTATCAGCAGGAAGAACACCAGCGAGGTCGCGGCATCGAAATAGGCATGGTCGTAGCCATGCCATGTATCGTAGATGCTGAGGCCGAAGGCTGCGGCGATGCCGATCGAGATCGGCACGTCCATATTGGTCTGGCTGTGCCGCAATGCGCGCCAGGCGGACTGGTAGAATATGCGCCCGGAATAGAGAAGCGCCGGCAGGGCAATGCCCGCGCAGATCCAGTGGAGAAGGTCCCGGGTCGCCCCTTCGGCACCGGCCCAGACGGAGACCGACAGCGACATGATGTTCATGGAGGCGAATGCGGCAACCGCCAGCGCCCTGATCATCCCCGCAAGCTCGCTTTTCGGCTCTACAGCCTCGGTCGGATCGAAGAGATGACCGTCATAGCCGAGCCGCTTCAAGGCCCCGATGACATCGGGCGGCGTTTCCCGCTCGGACCAGCGCAATGCCAGGCGTTTGCTCGACAGATTGACCCGCACGCCCCGCACGCCGTCGAGCTTTGCCAGTTCCCGCTCGATCTTGGCCACGCAGCCGCCGCAATGGATCGACGGCACCGAGATCTCCGTCTGCAGGATACCGTTGCCGATATTCCGGCTGGCCAGCCTGATTTCGTCGAACGAGGGACGCAGGGTGTCGGCAGACGCAGGTATGACGGGAGCGCAGCAGGTCATCTCGTCAATCCGGATCGCGCATCGCCATGTAAGCATGCCAGGTGGCATGGCCGAGCAAGGGAAAGATGACGATGAAGCCGAGCATGGCGGTCATGAGCGCCACGAGCGTGAGGCCGAGCACGATCGCGCCCCATGTCAGCATGACGGCCAGATTGTTCCAGACGATCGAAATGCTCGTGCCCATGGCGGTGAAGGCATCGGCCTTCCTGTCCAGGACCATGGGGATGGAGAACACGCTGATGGCAAAGGCGAAGGCGGCGAATAGGCCGCCGACAGCCACGCCGACGACGAGCATCCACAGGCCGATCTGCGTGCCGAACAGCATCGGCGCGATATGATCGATGCCGGGGAACGGACGCCAGCCGAAGAACAGCGCGTAGATCAGCACTGCCGCCCGCATCCACAGAAGCATCAAACCGAGCAGCACGGCTCCGACGAAGAGGACATGCTGAGTGGTGCCGCGCTCGGGAACGATCATCGAGGCGAAGGTGACGGGCAACCCCCTGGCGAGACGCCGGCTCTTGACATAGAGGCCCGTGGCCAGCGCAGGACCGACCACCAGAAAGCCCGCAAGCGCCGGAAAGAACGCATAATCCAGATTGTAGAAGAGGATCCCCGCGGCGATCACGATGGAAACGACCGCCACGCCGGTGCCATAGGCGAGGCTGGGAAACGGATTGGTCCACAAATCGCGCCAGCCCTGGGCGAACCAGACGAAAGCCTGGCTCGTGGCAAGATGCCGGTTGCGGTCGATTGCCCTGGGGAGAGGCGGAACGGTTGCCGGGATTTTCATCGCAAGCCTTTTTCCTGGTTTAGCCGCATTCATGCGAGGCCCAAGCGCCCACTTGGGCGCACAAATGCTCTATGGGTTGCAAGAGGACTTGGCGGCCCGGTATGCACCGGGCTCGAGGCTCTTTAGTTTCTGGTGGCCGATGCAATCGGGCTGCGATTGAACGGCGATGTAAACGAGATGGACATTGGCAAGGATCACCACCGCCAGACCTGAGGCAACCGCCAGCGATATCCACAGTTTGGGTGGCAGCGCTCGTGTCATGACTGGCCTCCCGCCACCACCTCCGGCGCTCCGGCCGCCTGCTTCCTCAAATCGAGAAGATAAAGCGTGAGGATCTTGATCTGGGCGGGCGTAAGCCGCGCGCTCCAGCTCGGCATATGGCCCTGCCGGCCATTGAAGATGGTCTGGTAGATGTCGCTGCGGCTTCCGCCATAGATCCAGTAGCCGTCGGCAAGGTTCGGCGCACCAGTCTCGGCAAGGCCCGTCGCATCCTCTCCATGGCAGGCGACGCAGTTGGCCGCGAAGAGCTCTTTGCCTTTAGCAATGTCGTCCTCACTCTCGCCGGCGATTGCAGCGGGATCCGAACGCGATTTCACGAAACCCGCCAGCAGCGAAATCTGCTCCGGCGTCAGCATGCCGTCACGGCCGAAGGCGAGCATCTGGGATGTCCGTGTCTCGGGATCGGTGCCGTTGATGCCGACGGAGATCGTGTGCAGCACCGTCTCCGGGTCATCGCCCCACATCATCGGCGCCTGCACGATGTTGGGATAGCCTTTGTTGCCCCTGCCGTTCATCCCATGGCAGGCCGCGCAATTGTCGCCGAAAAGCGTACGTCCATCCTCGCGGACAACGTGCATCAGGTTGTTGTCGGCCTGGATCTGGCTCAGACTTTCCTCGCCGATCCGGCTCATCCATGCCGCCCGCTGTGCGGCGGCCTCTTCGATCGACTGCCGGACTGCCTGCCTCTGGTCGGCGCCGAGCAGCCCCTTGAAATAGCCGGTCGCAGACGGCCAACTCGGCATGAGCGTGGTCCACACAATGCCGAAGAGGCCGAGCGTGATGAGGAAGAACCAGACCGGTTTGGGAACCGGCGTGTTCAGCTCCTTGATGCCGTTCCACTCGTGCCCGGTCGTCTGGTGACCGGTATGCGGGTCGCGCTCGCCTACCGACATGGCTTGTCCTCCTCCTCGGAAATCACGGCGGCGGCCGCATGTTCGAAAGGCTTCCTGTTCGATGGCCAGTAGGCATAGACCAGCACGCCGACCGACATGGCGATCAGGTAGAACAGGCCGAATGATTTGGAAAAACCGGTCAACATGTCATGATCGATCATCATGTCATTCCACCTCGTTTTGTGCTGACTTGTGGGCGGCATCCGTCAGCCGTCCAAGAACCTGGAGATAGGCGACCAGCGCATCCATCTCGGTGACGGCGCCCGGATTGCCGTCAAACAGGCTGATATTGGTCTTCTCGCCATATCGCTCGGTCACGCCGGCGGCCAGGTTGCTGTCGGGATTGGCCTGGCCGAGCGCATCGTTCGAGGCATTGGCGATCATCTCGTCGGTGTAAGGCACACCGACGGTTCTCAAGGTGGCGAGGTGCTCACCCAGATCGGAGGTCTTCAGCGTGTTGCGCAACAACCAGCGGAAGGCGGGCATGTTGGATTCGGGCACGACATCACGCGGGTTATTGAGATGCGCGGTCATCCAGGCATCGGAATATTTCCCGCCGACGCGGGCAAGATCCGGCCCGGTGCGCTTCGATCCCCAGAGCATGGGATGATCATATTGCGACTCGACCGCCAGCGAATATGGCCCGTACCGCTCCACCTCGTCACGCAGCGTACGGATCATCTGCGAATGGCAGGCGTAGCAGCCCTCGCGCATGTAGATGTTGCGTCCGGCTACTTCGAGCGGCGTATAGACCCGCATGTCCGGCGCCTTTTCGACCGTCTCGTCGATCGTGAACAGAGGAGCGATTTCGATGAAACCACCGATGCTGGCGACAAGGATGATCGCAAGGACGAAGCCGACGGCGTTGCGTTCAAGCCGATAGTGAAAATTGAACATGTCTATTCTCCAGCCTCGGCGATCGGGGTGGCGGGCCTGAGGCCCAGGGGGATGTCCGAAGCAGCTTCCGACGAGACCGGCACGGGCATGCGGATCGTCATCACGATGTTGTAGAGAGCGATCAGTGCGCCCGTCAGGAAGAGCAGTCCCCCGATGGTGCGGGCGATGTAGTAGGGATAGACGGCGAGGAGGCTGTCGATGAAGGAATAGCTCAGCGTGCCGCTGTCATTGTAGGTCCGCCACATCAGGCCCTGGACCACGCCGGAATTCCACATCGCGAAGACGTAGACGACCGTTCCCGCCAGGGCGAGCCAGAAGTGCCATTCCACCAGCCTCGCCGAATAAAGGGCGGGTCTTTTCCAGAGCCACGGCGTCAGGGCGTAAAGCGATCCGAAGGTGATCATGGCCACCCAGCCGAGCGCGCCGGCGTGAACATGGCCGACGGTCCAGTCGGTATAGTGCGACAGCGAATTGACCGCGCGGATCGCCATGAACGAGCCCTCGAAGGTGGAAAGCCCGTAGAAGATCGCCGCCAGCATCATGAAGCGCAGGACGGCATCGTCGCGCACCTTTTGCCAGGCGCCATTGAGCGTCAGCAGTGCGTTGCCGGCGGAAGCCCAGGAGGGAACCAGCAGCACCACTGAAAAGGCCATGCCCAGCGTCTGCACCCAATGCGGCAGGGCCGTGAACTCCAGGTGGTGCGAGCCCGCCCACATATACATGAAGGTGATGCCCCAGAAGCTGATGATCGACATTCGGTAGGAATAGATCGGGCGGCCGGCGCGCTTGGGCAGGTAGTAGTACATCATCCCGAGGAAGCCGGCCGTCAGGAAAAAGGCCACAGCATTGTGGCCGTACCACCACTCGGTCATCGCATCCTGCACGCCGGCAAAGAGTGAATAGCTCTTCGCATGTCCGAGCGAGACGGGGACGGCGAGATTGTTGACGATGTGCAGCATCGCCACGACCAGGATGAAGGCCATGTAGTACCAGTTCGCCACATAGATGTGCGGCTCCTTACGGCGCTGCAGCGTCCTTATGTAGATCAGGAAGTAGACGACCCAGACGACGACGAGCCAGATATCGGCATACCATTCGGGTTCGGCATACTCCCTGGATTGGGTGATGCCGATCAGGTAGCCGCTCGCCGCCAACACGCAGAACAGATTGTAGCCGAAGAGGACGAACCAGGGGCTGAACTGGTCCGGCAGGCGGGCGCGGGTCGTGCGCTGCAGAACGTGCAGGGAGGTGGCGATCAGCGCATTGCCGCCGAAGCCGAAGATCACCCCGCTCGTATGCACGGGACGCAGGCGGCCGTAACTCGCCCATGCCGCGTCGAAGGTGAGGTCCGGCCAGGCGAGCAGCGCGGCGACCCAGACGCCGATGGCCATGCCGATCACGCCCCAGATGAGTGTGAGGACGATGCCGACCTTGCTAGGATCGTCATAATATTCGGAAAGGCGCGCCGGAGACGGCTCCGGCGCATCGTAGCCTCGCAGCAGCGCGACCATGCCTGCGATCGCGCTCAGCGCCACGATCCAGCCATGCGTCGCAAGAAGGTCGTCGCGCCCGGCGGCGGCCATGGCCACCCCGAGGCACAGCAGAACAAGAAATGTGAAGCCGGCGAGATTACGCTCGTGCTTCGTCAATTGTGAGATCATTCCGATTGTCCCCAGCAAGGATGGAAATCTGCTCTCCGGGTCGCCCTCCGGCACCGGATGTGGATTCTTGATCCTGCGACCCTATTGCGGCGCTTCGGTTCTTCTTTGATCCAGATCAAACAGCGGCCTGCAGCAGCCGCTATTCCCGCGTTTCGCGTCCCGACATCTGCTCGATGTGAATGCAGAAGAACACATGCGGCGAGTGGCCGGACACGGGTGGTGTGACGGGTTTCAGGGCACCCGGCTCCCACCAGCGGGCGTGCTTGCTGAGGAGCCTCCAGGCATAATCGCGTTCGACCTTGTGGCCAATGCGGTCGGGGAGCTCCTCGTAGCGGCCGTCGACGATGACGCTCCTCCATTCCCGCCCCGCCTCATGCTGCTCCACCAGGACGGAGACCATGGGATTCGCACGCATCCAGTCGATTTTCTTCCCCGGCATCGAAAACGCGTAGAGACGATTGCTGCCATAAGCATAGAAGACCGGCACGACATAGGGGCGCCCGTCATTGACGCATGCAAGTCGGCCGAGGCGGTTGCTCTCCAGAAGCCTGATGCAATCCAGATCGGACATGGTCCTTATCCGCATCGTCCCATACCCCTCAAGTTCAAGCGCACATCGCGCGCAGCGCCTCCGGCTTCAAAAGTAACACGGTGCGTGCGCCTTGAAGACGGATATAACCATTTTCACGAAATTTGGAGAAGACGCGCGAGACGGTCTCGATGGTAAGCCCGAGATAGTCGCCTATATCGGTGCGCGACATGGCGAGCTC
Organism: Mesorhizobium sp. RMAD-H1; assembly: GCF_014191375.1. GTDB lineage: Bacteria > Pseudomonadota > Alphaproteobacteria > Rhizobiales > Rhizobiaceae > Paramesorhizobium. The sequence continues at coordinate 466,767 of NZ_JACHWN010000003.1, read as the reverse complement.
GATCTGCGGCAGGCTTCCCTGGCGCGCGGCCAGATCGAGTAGGAATGCGGCCACGCGCTCGGCCGCGTTCTGTCGGCCGATCACCAGCAGATGCTCCTGCGCGCGCACCAGCGCCAGCAACGCAGCCGGAAGGACATCGCGGGATAGATCGGCGCCGACCGGCAGCCGATAGACGCGGATCGCGGAATTGCACACGGCCTCGGCGAAGAAGCGGTGATGGCCGTCGGCCTCGAACCCGAACACCTCGCCCGCTACATGAAAGGCGCTGATCTGGCGGCGTCCATCCGCGAGAAGACGGTAGATGCGGACGGCTCCGAATTCCACCTGGTAGAGCGCGGTCGCCCGCCCGCCCTGGGCGTAGATCTCCTTGTTTGGCGTACAGAAGAGAACCTGGTGCGGCTGTGCCGCGAAAGCTGGAGGCATTTGTCCCGGCTTGTTGTCGCGGGCGATGCGCCCGGACTTGGAAATGGCCGCAGGGGAAGAACGGGTAGTGTTGTGAGCAAGCATCTGAGAGCCTCCGATTTGCAGCTCATCAGTGGCCCGGATCGCGTTACGGGAAAATTCGGTTATGTCCTTACGGGAAACTGCGTAGTCAGGGTGCCGGCTCCAGCAATGTGCGGACCGCATCTACGAGCGTGCGGCCGAGCAGAGGCTTTTCCACCAGACGGATCGGAAAGCCCTCCGCCACCTCCTGAAGATGGTTGACCAGAAGGACGACAGGTTTGCCAAGTATCCGCAGTTTCGCGAGATCGCCGGGCTTTTCGCCGATCGAGCGATCGTCCACGACCACGCAGTCATAACCGCCCAGTGTTACGTCCATCGCGTCGTCGGCATGCGGCAGTTGCCCGGCCAGATCGACACGGCATCCCTCGGCTTCGAGGACAAAGCCCAGCGACTGCCGAAATGTGGGATCGGACGCGACGACGAGAATGAATGTGCTACCGGTTGGCAAGGCTGTTTCCTGATTGGCTGGACTGCGCCATCAGACATCATGCGCATCCATTGCGCACAGCCACCTTGCGATAGATCAAATCGCCTGAAAACAGACCTTCTTCAGGAAGAGGGCTCGCCGGCTTCCAGAACCATCCTCACCAGCTCGGGCAGGCTCTTGGCCTTCATCTTGCTCATCACATTGGCGCGATGAACCTCGACCGTCCGCGGGCTGATATCGAGGTCATAGGCGATGGTCTTGTTGGGAAGGCCGGCAACGATTCCGCGCATGACCTGCCGCTCCCGGTCGGAAAGCTCACCCAGCCGCATCCGGATCTGGGCAATGCTGTCCTTGTCGCGGGGGCGTTTTTCCAATTGCACGATAGCCCGGCCAATCGCATCGAGAAGCACCTCGTCCTCGAACGGCTTTTCGATGAAATCCATCGCGCCTGCCTTCATCGCCTCTACCGCCATCGGCACGTCGCCATTGCCGGTGATGACGATGGCCGGCAGCATCGCATCCTCCTCGCGCAGCCGCCGCAGAAGATCGAGGCCGCTCATCTCGGGCATGCGCAGATCAGTGATCAGGCAGGCATTGTTCAGTTCCTTCGCGATCGCAAGGAAAGACAACGCCGACGCATGGACACGCACGGCATATCCGGAGATCGTCAGGAGAAAGGCGAGAGATTTTCTGACCGGTTCTTCGTCGTCGACAACATGGATGACTACTTCACTGCTCATTTCCGAGCTCCTGCTCCTTGACCGCTGGAAGCGTGAAACGGAAGCTGGCTCCCCCTTTTTCGTTGCGTCGCATGGTCAGTTCGCCCCCGTGCGCCTCAACGATCCTGCGCGAAATGGAAAGACCTATTCCCATGCCACCCGGCTTGGTGGTCACGAACGGCTTGAAGAGCTGCGTCACGATTTCCTCCGATACGCCGGGACCGGTATCGGATATCTCGACCATGACCTCCCCCTCGCTGACCGTTTCGGTTCTGACCACCAGTTCGCGGCGCTCGCTGTCCTTCATAGCGTCCATCGCGTTGCGCATCAAATTGATGAGAACCTGCTGGATCTGCACGCGATCGACGAGAAACATCCTGTGATCGGCCCTGAAATCAAAAACCGTCCGCACACCCAGTTCGCGCGCGCCCACCAGCGCCAGCGCGCCGGCTTCTTCGATCAGCTTGTGGAGGTCCTGCGGATGCTTTTCGGTCTCACCTCGGGTCACGAATTCGCGCAGGTGGCGTATGATCTGCCCGGCACGCAGCGATTGCTGCGCGGTTTCCTCCAAGGCCTCGCGCATGCGGACCGCCAGCGCGTCATCCATGTTCCTCAACAGACGGCTGCAACCCTGGACATAGTTGGCGATGGCCGCAAGCGGCTGGTTCAGCTCGTGCGCGAGCGTCGAGGCCATCTCGCCGAGCTCGTTGAGGCGCGCCAGGCGGGCGAGCTCTCCCTGGATTTCCTCGAGCCTGGCTTCCGACTCGGCGCGTTCGGTGAGGTCGCGGATGAAGCCCGTGAAGAAGATCTGGCCGCCGGTCCTCATCTCGCCGACGGCAAGCTTCATCGGAAAGGTGGAGCCGTCCTTGCGTCGCCCGACGACAATGCGATCGATACCGATGATCCGGCGTTCGCCGGTATCGAGATAGCGATGGATATAGCCGTCATGCTCGACCTGATAGGGCTCGGGCATCAGTATCTTAACGTTCTGCCCGACGGCTTCCGCTTCCGAATAGCCGAACTGGCGGACGGCCGCCTTGTTGAAGGAGGTGATGATGCCGCGCATGTCGATCACCACCGTCGCGTCAGGCACCGTGTCCAGAAACAGGCGGAGATGCGCCTCGCGCAGTGCAAGCTGTTCCTGCACCTTGCGTGCGGAGTTTTTCGCGGCACGGTACCTGGCGCCGAGGAAAAGAAGTGCCGCGGCCAGCAAAAGGCACAGGAGCACAAGCAGCCAGGTGGTGTCGAATGCGGTCAAATTCACTTGTCACTCCGGAATGCGCCCGGATTGCCCGAGCGCCGGCAATCTAGGCCCGACTTCTGGAATGGCCAAGGTTAAAAACTGGGATATTCTGCCGCGCCCGTCTCGCAAAAACCATGTTGGAAGATGCGGGATAAAAGAGTTCAAACAGCTTCCACGTGCTTCACCTGATAGGTGTGCATCATGCCGTCGGTACGGATCGAAACGTATTCGCCAACTACGAAATGCTCCTCGCCAAGGCGGAAGCCGATTTCATCGTCCTTTTCACCGTCGACATAGTCGAAATACCACTGGTCTCCAGGCTTGCGGCGGAGATGGCCGATGAAATCCTCCTCGTCGGGGCGGAAGCGGCGCACGCGGCAGGCGCTCTGATTGCCCTTCCACGCTATCGGATCAATACGCCCCTCCGCGGTCAGTGGAACAACAAGATCGTATCCGATGGCCCTGTCGCCCTCGGGGTGCCCCTTTTCCCGCGCCAGTTCCAGGCGCACATGGCGAAGCTTCGCGTTGTGTCCGGCGGCGCTGGTTTTCATCTTCGTTCTCCATTGACTTCTCACATCCGTAGCCGAGCCCCCTCCCCTCCGCCTTGATGGAAATCAAACCGCCTCGGGTTCCAGCGCCATGACACCTGGCATTTCTTGAGAATACTTATCCTGCCTGTCCGGCCCAAGGTGATCGTCAGCAAGTTTGCGCCGCAACAAAGAAGATTGCTGCGCCGCATCTATCGTCGCCTCATCGGCAACCGGATGAAAAAGGAGATCCGAAATGTTCACGCGACGCGAAGCAATGCTTGGCGTGGCCGCCGCCGCCATGTTGAGCGCCCTGCCTTTATCGGCGGCGCCAGCACTGGCAGACCAGGCAGATGCCCTGCCACACGAAAAGGTCGCGCTTGTCGCGCCGCCCTTCGTGCACCCGCACGAGCAGGCGGCGACTGGCGGCCCGAAGGTTGTCGAGTTCACCATGACGATCCAGGAAAAGGAAACCGTCATTGACGAAGACGGCACCACGTTGCACGCGATGACCTATGAGGGCTCGGTTCCAGGCCCCCTGATGGTGGTTCACGAGGGAGATTATGTACAGCTGACGCTGGTGAACCCCAAGACCAACAGCCTCGCTCACAATATCGATTTCCACGCGGCCACCGGCGCGATGGGCGGCGGCGAACTGACGCTCGTCAATCCCGGCGAACAGACGACGCTGCGCTTCAAGGCAACGCGTGCCGGCGTCTTCGTCTATCACTGCGCGCCGGGCGGCCCGATGACTCCGTGGCACGTGGTCTCCGGCATGAGCGGCGCCATCATGGTATTGCCGCGCGACGGGCTGAAGAACGACAAGGGGGAGCCGATCCGCTATGATCGCATCTACTATATCGGCGAGAACGAGTTCTACGTGCCACGCGACGAGAACGGCAAGTTCAGGAAATATGCTTCCGCAGGCGATGCCTATGCGGAAACGGCGGAACTGATGCGCGGGCTGATCCCCAGCCATGTGGTCTTCAACGGCGCCAAGGGCGCTTTGACGGGCGACAATGCGCTGGCGGCAAAGGTCGGCGAGACGGTGATGATCGTCCATTCGCAGGCCAACCGTGATACCCGTCCTCACCTGATCGGCGGTCATGGCGATTATGTCTGGGAACAGGGCAAATTCGCCAATCCGCCCGCCAGGGATCTGGAAACATGGTTCATCCGCGGCGGCTCGGCGGGAGCCGCGATGTACACCTTTCTGCAGCCGGGTACCTATGCCTATCTCAACCACAATCTGATTGAGGCGATCGAGCTCGGCGCAGTTGCCCAATTCAAGGTGGACGGCGAATGGAACGACGACCTGATGAAACAGATCGAAGCCGCGCGGCCGAGCGTGTCGAACTGAGGTGCGAGAGTTGATCGAGCGTAAAGGCGGCCCGGTGCACGGCGCCGGGCCGCTGATCGGGCTTCACAGACGATGGCTGGCTATGAGCGACAGTGTTTCCTTCGCCACGGTCCGCTCTTCGTCGGTCGGAATGATCAGAACATCAACGCGTGAACCGGAGGTGCTGATGCGCTCCTCATTCTGCTCGTTGCGCACCCCGTCGATCTTGACGCCGAGCCAGCCGGCAGCTTCACAAATCCTTTCGCGGACGACGGGGGAATTCTCGCCGATGCCGGCCGTGAAGACCAGGGTGTCCAATCCTCCCATGGCGGCGGCCAGCGAACCGATCTCCCGACCGGCTCGGTAGACAAAGAGATCAACCGCCGCAGCAGCGCCTTCATCACGGGAGCCGAGCAGGCTTTGCATATTGCCCGAAATACCGGAAACGCCGAGAAGCCCCGATTGCTGGTAAAGCAGTTCCGAAAGCGACTCGACGGACAGCTTGCGCTCCTGCAGGAGATAGAGCATGGCGCCGGGATCGAGCGCGCCGCACCGCGTACTCATGACAAGGCCGTCGAGCGGAGAAAATCCCATCGTCGTGGCGATGCTTCTGCCGTCGATCATGGCGCAGAGGCTCGCGCCGCTTCCCAGATGCGCGACAATCGCCCGCCTGCCGTCTCCGGGCCCATAGCGTTCACGGAGTTTCGAGGCGATATAGCTATAGGAAATCCCGTGGAATCCGAAGGAAATGATGCCGCTTTCCGTCAATTCGCGCGGAAGCCCGTAGAGCTTTGCCAGCCGCGGACGGTCGGAATGGAAGGCGGTGTCGAAGCAGCCGACCTGAAGCGCATCGGGAAACAGCCTCACCGCCGCGGCGGCGATCTCCAGATTGATCGGCTGGTGGATCGGCGCGAGCGGAACCAGATTTCGCAGGGTGGCAAGCGCCGGCTCGTCAAGGATGGTTGCGCCGGTGAAATCGCGCCCGCCGTGGACGATCCTGTGGCCGACCGTTGCTATCCGTGAATGGAGCCCGTGATCGGTGATTGCCGCGACCACACGCTCGACGGCGGCCTGAATACCCAGCCCTTCCGACCCGAGCGGGGTCTCTACAGCCTTCTCCGAAGCTGTACGGACCTTCATGATCGGCGCGTCATGCAGCGATGAGATCCCGCCCTTCATCATGAGCGGGAGATCGGGGCATTCCGCGAACACCGCAAATTTCAGGCTGGATGAACCGGCATTGAGAACAAGAATGGCATTGGTCATGAGCTCGGTCCCTTGCCCTGCACGGTCCGTTATCCCGCAGCTTCCGCCTCCCAGCGCCAGCCGCGCACTTCAGGCATGTCCTGCCCGTGGGCGCGGATATAGTCGTGATGCTCCAGAAGCTTCGTCTCCATCAGTTGCTTCAGTCCCGTGCCCACAGCCTGCGGCACCCGGTCAATGACGGTCAGGACCAGATGGAATCGGTCGAGGCCGTTCAGCACGGTCATGTCGAACGGCGTGGTTGTCGTCCCCTCTTCATTATAGCCGCGCACATGAATATTGGCGTGGTTCCTCCTGCGATATGTCAGCCGGTGGATCGTCCAGGGGTAGCCATGATAGGCGAAGACGACGGGCCTGTCGGTCGTGAACAGTGCGTTGAAATCCCGGTCGGAGAGGCCGTGCGGGTGGACCTCCCTCGGCTGCAGCGTCATCAGGTCGACGACGTTGACGACACGGATGTTCAACCGCGGCATATGCTCTTTGAGGATCTGGACGGCGGCCAGCGTCTCGACGGTCGGCACGTCGCCGGCGCAGGCCATCACCACGTCAGGATCGGCACTGTTTCCGTGGCAGGCCCAATCCCATACGCCGATGCCGGTCTTGCAATGCGCCTTGGCCGCATCGAGCGACAGCCATTGCCACGAGGGCGCCTTGCCGGCGACGATGATGTTGATACGGTCCCAGGTGCGAAGCACATGGTCGGTGATGCAAAGCAGGGTGTTGGCGTCGGGCGGCAGATAGACGCGGACGATATCGGCCTTCTTGTTGAGCGCCACATCGACGAAGCCCGGATCCTGGTGACTGAAACCGTTGTGGTCCTGCTGCCAGACATGGCTGGTCAGGAGATAGTTCAGCGACGAGATCGGCCGCCGCCACGGGATATCGCGGCTCGCATCCAGCCATTTCGCATGCTGGTTGAACATGGAATCGATGATGTGGATGAAGGCTTCGTAGCAGGAAAAGAAGCCGTGCCTTCCCGTCAGCAGATAGCCTTCGAGCCAGCCCTGGCAGGTGTGCTCCGAAAGGATTTCGAGAACACGGCCGTCGCGGCCGAGGTGAACGTCTTCGGGCAGGATTTTCTCCATCCAGGCGCGCTCGGTGACCTCGAAAAGATCCTGCAGGCGGTTGGACGCGGTCTCATCAGGGCCGACGACGCGGAAATTGCGGGATATTTCGTTTGCCCGCATCACCTCGCGCAGGAAACCGCCCATCACCCGGGTTGCCTGCGCCTCCGCCCCGCCGGGGTGCGAGACCGCCACCGCATGGGGCTTCAAATCGGGAATTTCGAGCGATTTGCGCAACAGCCCGCCATTGGCATGGGGATTGGCGCTCATGCGCCGCATGCCATCGGGCGTCGTCTCGCGGATTTCAGAAACCGGCGCGCCGGCATCGTCGAACAGTTCCTCCGGGCGGTAGCTCCGCAGCCATTCTTCCAGAAGCTTCAGATGTTCCGGATTGTCGGCAAGTCCGGCCAGGGGCACCTGATGCGCCCGCCAGAAACCTTCCGTTTTCAGCCCGTCGACCTCCTTGGGTCCGGTCCAACCCTTCGGGCTTCGCAGGACGATCATCGGCCATACAGGCCGCGCCGTTTCGCCGCTCGCGCCGCTCCGTACATCCTCCTGGATCGCCCGGATCTCGCCCATCGCCTCGTCCATGACCGCGGCCATCCGCTCATGCATCGCCGCCGGATCCTCGCCCTCGACGAAAAGCGGCCTGTAGCCATAGCCGACGAACAGCGAACGCAACTCGTCTTCCGGGATTCGCGCCAATACGGTCGGGTTGGCGATCTTGTAGCCGTTGAGATGCAGGATCGGCAGCACGGCCCCGTCATGACGCGGGTTGAGAAATTTGTTGGAATGCCAGGCCGCCGCCAGCGCGCCTGTCTCGGCTTCGCCATCGCCGATGACGCAGGCGACGATCAGGTCCGGATTGTCGAATGCCGCACCATAGGCATGGGAAAGCGCATAGCCGAGCTCGCCGCCCTCATTGATCGACCCGGGAACCTCCGGAGCGGCATGGCTCGGAATGCCGCCGGGGAACGAGAACTGCCGGAAAAGCTTGCGCATCCCCTCCTCGTTGAGCGGGATATCGGGGTTGAGCTCGCTATAGGTCCCTTCGAGATAGGTACCGGCGACCATCGCCGGTCCGCCATGCCCCGGGCCGCAGATATAGATGATATCAGCATCTTGCATCCGGATGATGCGGTTGAGATGCGCGTAGATGAAGGTGAGGCCCGGCGACGTGCCCCAATGGCCGAGCAGACGTGGCTTGACATGCTCGAGGCGAAGGGGCTCGCGAAGAAGCGGATTGTCGAGAAGATAGATCTGGCCGACGGTCAGATAGTTCGCGGCGCGCCAGTAGGCGTCGATCTGCTCCAGTTCCCGGCCGGACAGCCGGTTGGAGCCGCTTTGTGTTTCGGCGTGGTCGAGCATTTCCGGGCATCCTTGTGGCAGCGGCGATCATGGCCTAACGCGCAACCACGGCTTTCGTTCAGGACGGCGGAACGATCACCGGTCACATCGCCATGATAGCCTGAACCGCTGCGACGACATTGTCGCAGATCAAGCGGGCAGAGCAGACGAAGCCTTCTGCCGCCTTACTTCCGATGCGCGCCGCCAGCGCTTTTCAGCCAGGGCGTTTCCGCGCTCCAGAAGATCATGTCGACCCCCAGATAGTCCGAGGCAAAGCGGACGAACTCGTCCTTCGTGAACCGCTTGCCGGTCTTCGGATTTCGGTAGGTCAAAGTCGGTTCCTGCACCGCCATCGCCACGAGCTCCAGCTTGCCCATGTAGCGGTGGAAGAAAGGATAGGAGTTCTTCATCTGTGCCTTGTGGAAAGGCACGATGTCGGGACCACCAAGCCCGATCCGGTTTGCGGCCGCATATTCGAACAGGCGGCCCATATAGTCATGATCATTGTCCCATTCGCAGGGCCAGAAGTTCACATATTGCACGACATGCGACTTGGTGAAGGCGTCTCTCGCCGCTCTCAGGTTCTGCATCCCGGCATCGAAATAGGCATCGCAACTGAAGCCGGTTTTATCGTGCTTCTCGTCGATATCGATGGCGGTCTCCGGCAGGTTCACGCCGAATACCCTGCCGTCGAACTTTTCCGCCAGAGCCTTGAGAAGCGCTTGATAGCGCTCGCGCACGGCGGGCTTCCATTGCATGGCGACCCAGCCGTGGCCGACGGGCTTCCCTTCTCCCGGATTGTCAATCTGGGCAGCCAGGCCGCCACCATATTGCGGCTCGGAGAGGAGATAATCCGGCACATTTCTGGCGTCGATGGAAAAGAAGCGATCCTGTATCTGGATGAAGAGCTTCTTGCCCAGTGCATCCGCGGCCGCCAGATCCCGTTCGATGGCCGAGAAGTCGTACCGGCCCTTGCCTGGCTCAAGCGATCTCCATGTATAAACGATCTGAACGCCATCGATATCGGGCTGCTTCAGAACCGTCCGCAGCTTCTCGAGATCACCGGAACTCGTATAGAGAAAATTGGCCGGCGCCGCGCGGGCGAGACCGCACATGATTGGAAAGGCGATCGCAATAGCGCCGAAAGCAGTCCATTTCCGCATGCGGTTTCCTCGATCAGACGCAACTCTTGCCGTTGCGCGCCAATCTACATGATCCTGCATGGCGCGGCTATCGCCGGATTGCGCCAGCAATTGCTGGCTCCCCACGCATCAGAACCGCCGTTTGCGGAGAACCTTCAACTTATCGCCTGGATGCGAGGGGTGATTTCAGTGTCTTCCAGGCACGAGAGAAGAACGTAGACAAAGATCAGGACCCCGGCCATTTCGAGACCTTCCTCGATGTTCGTCAGTATCCGGTAACGGAACGACTCGACGCCCTCCACCTCCGCGACGCTGCCGCCGATCATCTCGAACCCCACAGCGCCACTCAGAAAAACGCCAGCGGAAATCATCAGAAGAACTGCGAGCCTTTGAGGAAAGGATCGGATGAACGGGACGAAGGCCGCCAGTCCGACCAGGCTGATAATGCCTGCCGGCGCCGCCCAGGCGAAATACATCAGGCCGGTGTTGTGAACTCTCGAGGACAGAGCAGCGGAAATCTTCTCGTGAATGCCTGCGAATTCGTCAAACGACAGCAGAAGAAAGAGAGCCGCGAGAAAATACCAGTGCCATTTGAACGAACCATTGCGCATCGACGCCTCGCCCGCTGCCCGGAAGAGCAGCCCGGCCGCCGAGAATGTCACGATCACCGAAAGCCAGGTGAAGGCACTTTCCTCGGAATCGACGTCGAGCAGCCAGATTTTCCCGGACAAAGCCGCTTTGGTCCCGGAATAAAGAACCACATCCTGAACGAAACTGGCGCAGAGAAGCAGCGCCGAAACAACACAGGACAGCGCGAAAACGCGGTGCCAGCTCACGAGCATGTCCGCCGTGAACGGTAGGTCTCTGCGTGGAATGCTCGTGGACCTGACACTCATGAGATCACCGGATTCTCATGTTTGCGATTTGTCATAAAACCATCACAAATTCGTCGCACTTTCCTCAGGTGTTTGTCAACCCGAGGGCACCAAATGGCTCATGTCGGAAGGCATTCCAACCTGGCGCTCGGTATTGCCGTTCTGGGCGCGCTGATGCTGCTCATCGTGCTCGTCGCGGCGATGGGTATGGAGATTGCGCTGCCTCGGGGCTGAGCCCGCCAGAAAGAGACCACTGTATCGAGCTTCTTCCGCCGCTGGCGTCCTGGCAGGAAGGGAATGCTTTGGCGCGCTCAGGTTGGTTTCCGGGAGGGGGTGGAGAGTCACAACAGCCCCATCAGACTAGCGTTGCGTTGCCGACAGCTCGGATGCTGTTGAGGCGCAACCGATTATCGCCACCTGATCAGGCCCGGTCGTCACGGTAGTCCCGTCTGTTTGATGGAATAAGCGCAGCGGCGCGCTCCTTTCAGAAGATGTTCCACGCGCCTGACCTCGACATCGGGACCCAGGGCCGCCCGAAATATCTCGAGCTCCGACCGACACAATTTCTGGCAGGCCGTTGCCGCAACGCAGATCGGGCAGTGATTTTCAACGAACAGGATTCCGCCGTCCCGCATTGGACTCGTCTCGGCCATATATCCTTCGTCTGACCGGATACGCGCCAGCTCATTTGTCCTGGCGGAAAGGGTATCGAACTGCGCCAGCGCTTGTCTGTAGGCAGAAAGCGTCGCCTCCTCGCGATGCGAAATAAGCCTGTCCAGACCTTCATTGCCGAAAACAGCGGCTACCGAAGCGAGGAGATCAGCCGTCAGGCCCGCATGATTGTCGGGAAACTGCCTGTTTCCTTCATCCGTCAAATGCCAGAATCTTTTCGGCCTGCCGACGCCCTCGCGGCTGTCTTCAAAGCCGACGAGACCGGACTCATGAAGCCGCCCGAGCATCTGCCGGACAGCGACGGCCGTTATGGATAGTTTTTTCGCGAGACTGGCCGCCGTCTGCGGTCCGGCCACTTTCAGCGAATAGAGCATGCGATTTGTCGTACGATCCTGCATGGCCGCAATATAGGGGAAAAAATTAAAAAAGCTATTGCTTGTTTTATCCGCAGGAATATAGAAACATATAGCTTTTCAAATTGAGGAAAATTCCATGACCGGATCGACGAAATCCAGCGATGCAAGCTGGTCTGAGCTTTTGACAGCCCACTACTCGGCAGCGACGGCCACACTCTGTCTCGGTGTGGCCCTCTTTGCCTTCAACGGATTTCTCGTATCCACGTCCCTGCCGACCGCGGTCGCCGAGATCGGCGGTCTCGCACTGATTTCCTGGGCATTCACGCTTTATTTGGTCCTGTCGATCGTGGGCGGTTCGGCGGGCGCGTTGCTGAAGGCGCGGTTCGGCGCGCGCACGGCGCTTGTCGGCGCGGCGCTGATGTTCCTTGCCGGAACGCTGATCGCGGCATTTGCCTCCTCGATGGTCGAGGTGCTGATCGGGCGGGCCCTGCAAGGCCTGGGAGAAGGGGTCATAGCGGCGATCTGCTACGCCCTGATACCGGAGCTGTTTCCGTCGCGCCTTGTCGCCAAGGTGTTCGGCGCCGAAGCCATGGTCTGGGCGATCGCAGCCTTCGGCGGCCCGCTGGTATCCGGAATATTGACGGAGCATTTGTCCTGGCGGGCGGCATTTCTGGTCAATGTTCCACTGTCGCTGATCTTCATTGGCCTGGTCTTGCGTATCGTTCCGCGTTTCTCCGGGCCGATGCAGCGCATATCGGTGCCCGCCCTCCGCCTCGCAGCGATCGGCAGCGGCATCATGCTCGTCGCGCTCGCCAGCGTCATGGGCACCGTGGCGATGGAAGTGCTGCTCGTAGCCGGGGCTGCAATCGTGCTCGCCTCCGTCGTCGCCTTCGATCGCCGGAGCGCGACGCCGCTCTTTCCCTCCGATGCCTTCGCCCTGAAGACAACAGTGGGTATCGGCCTCTGGATCGTCCTGTTCATGCCGGTAGCCCAGGCGGCAACCTCCGTTTACCTCGTGATGACGCTGCAGAACCTCTGGGGGTATGGACCGACGATGGCCGGCGCTTTCCATGCGACCTTCGCCATCGCGTGGAGCCTGTTCGCCATTCTCGTCGCCAATATCCAGACCCCGCGTTACCGCGCCTGGTTGATCCGGCTGGGGCCGACGCTCCTCGTCGCCGGGCTTGCCATCATTGTCGTCGGATTTGAGATGGACGCGCCACTCGTCGTCCTGGCGGGGCAGATCGGCATCGGCACGGGCTTCGGCGTCAGCTGGGGCTTCTTGAGCCAGACGATCATGGAATCCGCCGAGGGCAGCGAACGCGACCGCGCCTCGGCGCTATTGCCGACCCTGCAATCCGCGGGTTATGCGATCGGAGCGGCCATCGCGGGGCTCACGGCCAACGCGGTCGGATATCCGCTGGCCACCACGCCGGAAGCCCTGCGGGATGCGACGATCGCGATCTTCATCGTATCCGCGATCATCGGCATCGGCGCACTGATTGCCGGCTATGCCCTTCCGGTCGGGAAAAAGACTGCGCCGGCCCTCGATGCAACCGGGATCTGAGACGGCGGCGGGCAGCAAGGCGTTACTCTTCCGTAAAGGCCCGGTTGAATGAATCGCTGAGAGGGCGGACAAGGTAATCGAAGAATGTCCGCTCTCCGGTTTTGATGAATATCTCGACCGGCATGCCGGGATAGATCTGCCCGGCGGTGACGCCTTTGGGCAGCTCTTCCGCAATCTTGAGCCGCGCGCCGTAATAGGGTTCTCGCGTGGCTTCGTCCATCAGCCGGTCGGCTGAAACGAGCGTCACCGTTCCGTTGACCTCCGGTGTCTTGCGCATATTGAGCGCCGAAAGCCGAAGGCGCGCATGCTGACCGACATGAACGGCGTCAATATCCTGTGGCCGGAACCGGGCATCGACCACGGACGCTGCCGCCGTCGGAAGAATCTCCATCAGCTTCTCCCCTTCCTTAACGACACCGTTCACCGCATTGTGGACCGCGGAAACGACAATCCCGTCTACCGGCGCGCGGATCACGGTCCGGTCAAGCGCTGCTTCGCCCGCCCGCCTCTGCTCCTCCACATCGGCCAGCGAGGCGCGCACTTCGGTCAGTTCGGAAACGGCCCTTTCGACCCGCTGCGTCGCCAACCGTGCGATCTGCTCGCGGGCCTCCATGATCTGGGTCGTGGAGGAGGCGATCTGCGCCTCGATCATGCCCGCCTGGCCGATGAGATCGGCTTCGCTGCGCAGAAGCATGGTATAGTCAGAACGGCCGGCAAGTCCCTGATCGAGCAAGCCCTTTTTCCGTCCCAGTTCTCCTTCGACGACTGCGATTTGACGGCGGACCGCCTGCTTCTGCGCTTCAAACCCGGTAACGGTCTGCTTAAGGGCTGCAACCCGCTGACGAAGGATATCCTGCTCGGAGCGGAACCGCGCCAGCCGTGCGGCAAATTCCTTCTGCTGCTCGGCGATGAGCTTGCCGATGCCCTCGATCCCGAAACCGAAATCGGCTTCGCTGGGAAGGACGAGTTCTGCCGCCCCATCGCGTTCCGCCTCAAGCCGGACGGCGCTGCTTGCAAGCGTGACGGTCCGTTTCATCAGCCGGTGCAACTGCGTCTCGGCGATGGTCCGATCGAGAATGATGAGTGGTTGTCCCGCCCTGACCCGGTCGCCCTCGCGGACGAGGATGTTCTTGATGATCCCCCCATCGAGATGCTGGACGATGACATTTCTGCCGGGCGCGGCAACCACGCCGGAAGCGACAACAGCGCCGGCGAGAGGCGCGGTGACCGCCCAATAGCCAAAGCCCGCGGCAAACAGCGCCATCGCCATGTAACCGGCAAGGGCACTCATGCCGGTTCCCCGTCCGATCTCTTTCTCCCATAGGAAACCCCGATCCGTCATCACGGCTTCCTTCCCTTCACGTCCGCTGCCTGGCACGCATGACCGGAACGAAGGACGCTGCGCGATATCGCGGCTCCGGTGCCGGCATCAATTTTCCGAGCACATCCGCGCTCGGCCCGAAGGCTTCAATAGCGCCGTTTTTCAATACCATAACGCGGTCGCAGGATGCAGCAAGCGCCATGTGGTGGGTAATGATGACGAGTGTGGTCTTTGCCCGCCGCGCGTCGGAAAACGCCTGCAATAGCGCCGCCTCTCCTTCGCTGTCGAGATGGGCATTGGGCTCGTCGAGAACGATGATGCGCGGATTGCCGAAGAAGGCGCGGGCAAGCCCGATCCGCTGGCGCTCTCCGCCCGATAGGGCAGAGGTGGAGGTGCCTAACTCTGTCTGATAGCCGTCGGGCTGTGCAAGGATGAGATCATGAGCCTTCGCACGCTTCGCCGCCTCGATGATCTCCCCGTGATCGGCTTGCGGATCGAAGCGCGAGACGTTGGCGGCGATCGTTCCGGGCATGAGATCCACATCCTGCGCCAGATAGCCGATAGCCTGTCCGATCTGTTCAGCGTCCCAGGATCCGAGTTCCGCGCCGTCGATCCGGATACTGCCACCGCTGGGCAGAGCCGCCCCGACGAGAAGCCGCGCCAGCGTCGATTTCCCTGCCCGGCTCGGGCCGATGATAGCCACCGCCTCGCCGGCATCGATATGGAAGCTCAATTGCCTGATGACGGGTTCGGTGCCCGCCCGTGCGTCGGGTGCAAAATAGACAAGGTTCTTCACATCGATGACACCGCGTGGTTCCGGCAGCCGTATCTTCTCTGTTGCCTCGGAATGCTGTTCGAGCACGGTTTGCAAACGGCGCCATGCGCGCGTCGCCTGGACGGTCTGCCGCCAGCCGCCAATGAGCTGATCGATCGGCTGCAGCGCCCGCCCGGAGATGATTGAGGAGGCGAAGATCATGCCCGCCGTCATCTCGCCTTTCAACACGAGCCAGGCGCCGAACCCGAGGATGGCGAGTTGCAGCATCATCCGCAAGGCCCGCGCGATGCCGCTGAAGATGGCATTGACGGCAAGCGAGCGTGCCTGCACCCGCAGCGCTTGGGCAAAGCCCCGCCCCCATGCCTCGGTCGCGCCGCGGATCATTCCCATGGCGAAGAGCGAGTCGGCATTGCGCGCAAATGCCTGGGCCATTGTGTTGCTGGAGACGAAAAGCTCCGCCGCCCTCGTCTCGCTTTGGCCATTGGCAAGCTGGTTCAGGCCGGCGAGCAGGATCATCAGGAGCATGCCGCAGAGCGTCAAAAGACAGAGGTCCGGATGAATAAAATAGAGAAGTATGACGAAAAGCGGTGCGAAAGGCAGATCGAAAAGCGATGAAAAGCTGCGGGATCCTATGAAAGTCCGGACCGTTGCCAGATCGCGCAGGGGAGCGATATCAGCCGCGCCACGGCGCCCGCCGGCCATCGATGCCGCGAAGGTGGGGGAAGCCAGCCTGCTGTCGAGCCTTGCGGCAACGCGCTCGGCATAAAGCGCGCGGATGATTTCCAGGAACCCGAGAAATACCAGCGAGAGGACGGCGATGACCGAAAGATAGAAGAGCGTTTCCCGGCTCGATGACGGGATCACCCGGTCATAGATCTGCAGCATATAGAGCGGCGTCACCAGGAGCAGGGCATTAAGGGCAAATGAGAAGACGCCGATATGGACGGCGCTGGCCGCTATGGCTGCCCGAAGCCCGGCCGGCCGCACGGTGCTAAACCAGGGTTCCGATAGGCTCCGGGTCGAACCAGTAGTCACCCGGCACCTGCGTTCCGGCATCTGGGTCCAAATGGGCGACATCCGCCGCCGAATGCTGAAGTTCGGCGGAAGAGCCCGAACCTGCCATGTGGATTTGGCCGGCGTATCCGCCCTCTCCGCCCACCGCGTGGGTGCCCTGGTTGATGAAGAGCGGGACGTCGGTTTCCCGATGCTCCGCCGTCGAAGCGGTTTCCATCATGGGAGAGGTCGTGCTGGCGGTTGCCGCGATAGCGGTTTCTGAGGTATCGATCAAGGTGCTCGCCGAAGCCTGCAAGAGGCTGTCCAGCGAGTAGGCGCGGATATAGTCGATCTTCATTTCACCCGGCGTCGCAAGACCATCAGCCGGCGCGCCCGCCAATCCACCGACCGCCAGATTGGCGATCATATACATCGGCTCGTGCATGTCCTCCGGCGTGTCGGTGCTCGCGACTTCCGTGCCATCGACATACCAGGTGAGCGTTTCCGGCGTCCACAGTACCCCATAGGTGTGAAAGCCTTCCGTATCGGCGACATGGACGGTCGAGCGATCCTGCGTGTGTTCGCCGGTCGCTCCCGAATGGGCTGTGTGATGAAGCGTATTCGGCTGCTGGCCGATCATTTCAACGACATCGAGTTCCGGCGGCCAGTCGCCATTTTCCGGCAGGAGCCAGAACGCCGGCCAGAGCCCCTGCGTCTCCGGCAGATCGGCCCGCATCTCGAAATAGCCATAGGTCTGGACGAAGGATTCATGCGTCGTCAGCATGCCCGACGTATAGTCGTAATCATTGATATAGGGCTTGATGTCGTCAGAAGCCTGCGCGGCCGTGATGGTAAGAACACCATTATCGACGCTGAACGGATTGACGGAGCTAGTCGGCTCGTAATTGGTGTCGATATACCACTGAAGTTCGTTGTTTCCGTGCAGCGAATTGCCGTTTTCCCCACCCCACCAATAGTTGGAATTCCAGGTACCGCTTTCGCCGTTCCAAAGGTCGAGCGTATCGAAATTGTCGGAGAAGGTGAGGCTCATCCCGGATGTGTCGAGGCCATATTTGAACTGGCCGGGATCGATATCGGCAATCGTCGTGCCCGCAAGGACGAGGCTCTCCCCGTCTCCCAGATCGACCCGCACGTCGTCACCGATCTGTGACGTTTGCGCCAGAATTTCAGTGTAAGAGGTAAAGCCGTAGCCAGTAAGGCGGACCGTATCGCCCGCTTCGAAATCATGGATCAGGTCGCTGCCGTGCCCTTTGGTCAGCGCGAAAATGTCGCTGCCCGCACCACCGACCAGAACGTCGTCTCCCATCCCACCGTCGATCGTCTGCTGGCCGGAACCGCCGGTGATGATATTGTCACCATCATTGCCGAACGCATATCGGTTACTGCCGGTGACGATCAGGTTTTCGAAATTGTCGGGCAGACGGTAGCTCATCCAGGTGTCGATCGTATCGACCCCTTCTCCGGCCGTCTCGAAGGCTTTGTTCTTCGACGAATAGAGGTGGTAGATATCGTCGCCCTTGCCGCCAAACATGGTGACATAGACGCTGCTGTCGCCCCAGAACGCGTTATTCTGCACAGTTCCGTAGAGTTCCGGACCGGAATTGGTCGCCGAAAAATGGTGGGTGGGCGTTCCACTGTAGTAGAGTTCGACCCCTTTGGCGTTCACGATCGTACCCATGGAATTTCCCTTGTTCCGGATTTGCTCTGGTTGATCGAGCCCGATGGGCGATGCTTGCGCTAGCCGCGAAACCTCCGCGGACTATGGTGCAGCGCAACAAGGCAAATGGTGCTGGTTTAAGACGAGCAAAACAATCCCAAATTATTGCCGTCGGCAAAGAAAACGTCTTTGCCTATCAAAGGTTGCATTACCCGCACCATGATCGGTTACTTATAAAACATCAGCGGGGAGCCGCTTCGCTGCGTATCGGAACGAGCACGGCGAGCTTCAGGTCTGGGTGACCCGCGAGAGCGAAGCTCACCTGCTCGAAGCAGAGATAACCATCGTCGGGATGATCGAACGTTCTTTCGCCACCCTCGCGTTCCAGCACGATGCGTTCGTGCCAACAGCGCTTGAAGGGTTCGCTGCGCGCGCTGAGTTCGTCGATCAGCCGATAAATGGCCGGATCGCTGATGTGGGCACTCACATCGGCGCGGAACTCCGCCACGACCCGCCGCGCCCGATTGTCATAGTCCCGGATCAGGGACGGTGCCGTTGGATGCAGGAAAATATAGCGCAGCAGGTTCCTGTCTCCCGGCTGATCGAGCCAGCCGAGGAAGAGGCGTTCGGCATGCGCATTCCAGCCGAGCACGGTCCAGCTGCGGTCGAGCACATAGGCCGGTGAAGCAATGATATCGACACAGGCGAGCATGGCCGGCGGAACATGATCCGTCTCGCTTTCGGCCTGCTCGGGATCGCGCTTTGCGGCCAATCCGAACATATAGGCGCGTTCGGCCCGGCCGAGCCGGAGAGCCGCCGCAAGCCGGGCGAGCGCCTGTGGGGAGACCGACATCTCCCGCCCCTGCTCGAGCCAGGTGTACCAGGTGACGCTGACGCCAGCCAGCTGGGCCACTTCCTCGCGTCGCAAGCCGGGTGTGCGGCGACGGCCTCCGAGGGAAAGGCCGATATCCGACGGCAGCAGCCGTTCTCTGGCGGATCTCACCAAATCCCCCAGCTCCTGACGCTGCGTTGGTGTGGTCGATCGGATCATGGTGAGAAAGATACCAGTATATTTTTGGGCCTGAAACCAGTTTATCAGCCGTGCTATCGCGATCTCCTTACGTAACAGCAGAGGCAGCGATGTCGGAGAAAAGTCATGAGACCCTCGTAGGAGGGCAGTTCGGGTCGAGGGCCGAGGCCTATTTGAAAAGCGCGGTGCATGCGCAGAGCCCGGATCTCGATGCGATGGTCGGGGTGATGCGCGAACACAAGGATGCGCGCGTGCTCGATCTGGGTTGCGGCGGGGGTCACGTGACCTTCAACGTCTCACCCCTGGTGAAAGAGGTCGTCGCCTATGATCTGTCGCCGGAGATGCTCAACGTGGTCGCACGCGCTGCGCGTGAGCGCGGTCTTGACAACGTTTCGACCCGCCAGGGGACGGTCGAAAGCCTTCCTTTCGACGCCGACAGCTTCGACGTGGTGCTCAGCCGCTTCAGCGCCCATCACTGGCGCGATCTCGATGCGGCGCTGCGGGAAGCCGCGCGCGTTCTGAAGCCGGGCGGAATGCTGGCGATCGTCGACACGGTCACCCCGGGCATCCCGCTCGTCGATACCTATCTCCAGGCGATCGAGCTCCTGCGTGACTGCTCGCATGTGCGCAACTATTCGCGGGCCGAGTGGGAGGCCGCCATCGCCCGGGCAGGCCTTCAGCCCCGCTCCGTCTCGGCATTCCGGTTACGCCTCGATTTCAGCGCATGGGTCGAGCGGATGAACACGCCACAGCTTCACGTGGACGCGATCCGCTCGCTTCAGACTGCGGTTTCCGTTCAGGCGACACGTCATTTCGACACCGAGCCCGATGGCAGTTACTGCATCGATGTCGGGCTTTTCCAGGCAACAAAGCGGGCTTGAAAAACCGGCATCTCTGTCTTCGCACATGACCCGCATCGGCGGGAATGCCGCATCAGATGGTTCCCGCCGCCATCTCCTTGGCGATGTGGTCCGCCTGGCGGATGGCCAGCGCGACGATCGTCAGTGTCGGGTTTTCCGCGCCGCCCGTGGTGAACTGGCTCCCGTCGGAAACGAACAGATTGTTGATGTCGTGGGTCTGTCCCCATTTGTTGACCACGCCGTCGGCAGGCTTCTCGCTCATGCGATTGGTGCCGAGATTGTGCGTGGAGGGATAGGGCGGCGTCGGGAAGCTCCGGGTCGCGCCGACGGCGGCATAAAGCGCCATTCCCTGCTTGTAGGCATGGTTGCGCATCGCCTCGTCATTGGGATGGTCGGTGAACCAGACGTCGGGGATCGGCATGCCGTACTGATCCTTCAGCTCGGGATGCAGTTTGACGGCATTCTGCTCCTGCGGCATGTCCTCGCCGACGATCCACATACCCGCCATATTGGCGTAGTTGTCGAGCGCCGACGTGAAGGCCCGGCCCCAGCCGCCGGGATCGAGGAAGGCCGCCATGAAAGGCAGGCCCAGCGACAGGGTTTCCAGCTCATAACCGCCGACGAAGCCGCGCGAGGGATCATGCCGTGCTTCGTCGCGGATGATGCCGGCCATCGTCGTGCCGCGATACATGTGCACGGGTTTCTCGAATACCGCGTAGACCGAGCCGGTCGTATGCCGCATATAGTTCTTGCCGACCTGGCCGGAAGAGTTGGCCAGCCCGTCGGGGAACATGGCCGAGTGCGAATTCAGGAGCAGGCGCGGGCTCTCGATGGAATTACCGGCGACACAAACGACCCGGGCCTTCTGCTCGTGCAGCTTGCCATCCTTGTCGGCATAGACGACACCCGTCACCTTGCCTGTCTTGTCATGCTCAATCCTCACGGCGTGGGAATTCGGCCGGACCTCCAGCCTGCCGGTTTCTTCGCCCTTCGGGATTTCGGTATAGAGCGTCGACCACTTGGCGCCCCATTTGCATCCCTGGAAACAGAATCCGGTCTGCTGGCAACCCATGCGGCCGTCGCGCTCGGCTGAGTTGATGGCCATGCGGCCAGTGTGGCATTCCTTGTAGCCGAGCTTGTCGGCACCGGCCTTGAAAACCTTGAAATTGTTGTTGCCCGGCAGCCCCTCGATGCCGTTGGTGCGCGTCACGCCCATCTTGTCTTCGGCCTTGGTGTAGTAGGGCTCGAGTTCCGCGAGCATCAGCGGCCAGTCGAGCAGATTGGCGCCTTCCACGTTTCCGTAATGTGTCAGCGTCTTGAACTCGTGTTCCTGAAAACGCAGCGAGGCGCCGGCCCAGTGCGTCGTCGTGCCGCCCACTGCCTTGACGATCCAGGCCGGGAGATTGGGAAAATCCTTCGAAACGCGCCAGCCGCCGCCGGTCGTGCGATGGTCGAGCCATGCGAGTTGGGCGAAGCTCTCCCATTCGTCATTGATGAAATCCTCGTATTCGATGCGGTTGCCCGCTTCAAGGATGACGACGTCGATACCCTTTTGCGCAAGTTCGTTGCCGAGCGTGCCGCCGCCGGCGCCGGAACCGATGATGACGACCACGCTGTCGTCCTTGAGATCATATGGAGCTGTCATGATATCCTCCCGAAACGGAATGCCCTGCGGCGCTCATGCATCCGCCTGCCCGCCACCTCCTCCAGTGCGGGCGCAATCCGTCAAAGCCATTCGATGTCGTTGAAGCCGCGGTCGATATAGCCGCCCTTGGAATAGGATTCGCCCTCGTAGCCGAAGATCGGCCAGATCTCCTTCTGGTTATACAGGCTCACCACCAGGTCGCCGCGCACCGCCTGGAAGAAGGGCGTCGTCTCGATGTCGCGCAGGATGGCGATCCGGTCGTCCTCCCATCCAATACCGCGGTAGCCGCCGCTGCCAGCGCGTCTGTCGAGATCGGCGACGCCGTCCTCGATCAATGTCCTGTGCGCCGGATCCTTCGCCGCCTTGGCGTCCTGCCCCTTGACCGCGATCGCATAGAAGCGGTCGGCGAGCTGGTCATGCGGGTAGATGTCGCGTGCCAGCACGATCAGCGTCGCCATCGTTTCCGGCTTGAGCGCGCTCATCTCCAGACCCCAGGCATCCCGGGGGCTGATGACCGCGCGGCCCGATATGATCAAGGCCGCGCCGATCGTTCCGCGTTTCAGCAATTCGCGGCGCGAGATGCCGCGCCGGTTCTCATAGACCATGGCCATCTGGCTATCCTCCCTTTTCATTTCGCCTGCCAGCCGGACGGGCCGCGTCCCTCCTCCGGGACGCGGACGCCGTTATTTGAAGCGACCGTGACGTTGCAAAACCTCGATCTTGTAGCCATCCGGATCGGTGATGAAGAAGAAGCGGGCGAGCAGCGCGCCGTCGCGGTTGAATTCGACGATCTTGTTGGGCGCGCGCCCCAGGGCCGACAACCGCGCGTGCTCCGCATCGAGGTCGTCCACCGAAACCGCGAGATGGCCGTAGCCATCGCCGAGAGCATAGGGTTCGGTGCGCCCCTTGTTGATCGTCAGCTCGACCTCGAAGTCGCTCTCTTCATTGCTCATGTAGACGAGCGTGAAAGTGTCGAAATCCAGCCTGTCCGCCACCTTCAGCCCAAACGCATCTTTGTAGAAATCGACCGAACGCGCTTCATCGAGGACGCGAACCATCGAATGGATTGCTTTTGCCAACGTCATGTCTCCTTTTATGGGATGATGCTAATGCGCAATCGCGCAGTGCTGGTAGCAGCGGATTACCGCAAGCAAAATTTATGTCTGGAAGGGAGCAGTGCGATCTCGCCCGCAGCCGATGTTTGACGATTGTTCCCCGCGGCGGCATATTAGAATCATAATAAAAAGGGAGGAAACCATGTGCGAGATCTATGCGGGCCAGGACCCCGAGAGATACCGTCCGATCAACCGCTCCGTCCGCATCGGCGGGCATTCGACCAGCATCCAGCTGGAAGCGGCTTTCTGGCTGCTGATCGACGAGATTGCCGAGAAGCAGGGGCTCTCCACCGCCCGTTTCCTGTCGACCCTCTATGACGAGGCGCTGGAGATCAACGGTTCGATTTCGAATTTCAGCTCGCTGCTTCGCACGAGCTGCCTGATCTATCTGATGGGCGGCAACAAGGGCCAGCCGCAGCAGGCGCCGCTCCGGATCGTTGCCGCCGAATAGAGGTTTCAGTCGGTTGCAGCGATCGGCGCGGCGAGGAAATCCAGCACCTCGTTGACGAAGGCGGTGCGGCCGCGCTCCGGGCGATCCAGGTGAACGTAATGCGTGGCGTCGGGAAGCGCCACGATCCGGACCTCCGCCGCTTGCGTCAAATCACGGGCGAGCCCGGATACGTCCTCCGGCCTGCTCCAGAAATCATGACTCGAGCGGATGATGAGCACACGCGCTCTGATCGGCCCTGCATCCCATAGCTTTCGGCCGGCTGCGAGCTCGAAGGAATCCGCCATTGCCCCCGAGGGCGCACGGAATGCAGGCGGATCGCGATCCGAAGCGGTCGGATCGGAGGCAAGGGCCGCCTCCTGATAGGCGCGGACAACCTCGGGATCGTACCAGCTGGCCTTGTCATCGATCGGTATCGAGTTGTCCCAGGATGGCATGAGGGATGCAGCCGTATTCAGCCGGTAAGCACCAAATCTCGCAACATTGAACCGGTCCGGCGCTTCGGGATCAGCCATGCTGCTGCCCGGCCCCAGGGTCGGATGGCCGGTATGAGCGCCATAAAGGGCGTTATGGATCACCAGATGGCTCACCTTTTCCGGGTGATTGCTGGCATACATGCCGGCCCAATGGCCGCCCGTTGCCCAGCCCAGGAGTGCGACCTTCGGCGCACCGGTGCGGCGCTCGACCGCTTCAACCACGGCTGCAACGTCGCGCACCACTTCATGAGACCGCGAAAGCGGCTCACCCTGCTGCGGTCCATCCTGGCCGGGGCGGCTCGATCCGCCATAGCCGCGGGCATCCATGATGAAGACGCGGTGACCGGCACGCGCGAGATCAGCCGCCAGGGAACCGTTCTCTACAGGCAAATCGAAAGAGGGAATTCCCGGCACGCGGGCGCCATGCAGGAGAATGACCGGCGGTTTTTCCGCCGTGGCCAGCGTATCGCGCACCTCACGGACGCTCAGAGAGATGCCTGGCTCGCCCGTGACCTTGAAGTCCTCGCGGCTGATTTCGGCGCGTGCGGCGTCGACGAAAAGAGAGCCGGCGGCAAATGCGCCGGTGATGGCGGTTTTGATGATCGACGTCATATCCGGCCCTTTCATTTCACAACCAATGGAAGGACAGATGAATCTTTCTTATGATATTTCCAGATCGATTCTCAGTATCATACGATATGTCTATGATATCAAACATCGAACTCAGAATGCTCCGACAGTTCATCGCCGTTGCCGAGGAACTCCATTTCCGCCGGGCGGCCGCCCGGCTGGGCATGGCGCAGCCGCCGCTCTCTCAATCCATCCAGAAGCTCGAAACGCGCATGGGCGTCGAACTCTTCGACCGCGGCAGCAGGCGGATTCGCCTCACAGAAGCCGGACTGGTTTTTCTCGACGAGGCGCGCAAGGCTGTCGCCCAGGCGGATCTGGCTGTCGAAGCGGCGCAACGGGCGGCCCGTGGTCTCGTCGGATCGCTACGTATCACCTATGTGGGCGCCGCCATCTATGATTTCCTGCCCCGTCTGCTGCGCGTTTACAGGGCGCGTTTTCCCGATGTCGAAATCCACTTGCAGGAACGCCCGACCATGCGTCAGGTCCGGGCCCTGCAGCAGGGCGAAGCGGATGTGGGATTTGCAAGACCGCCCGTGTCCGGCGCCGACGACCTGCGATATCTCTCGGTTCTGACGGAGCCGCTCGTCGTGGCACTGCCGGAGGATCATCCCGCCGCCAGCCGGCCGGTGCTTACGCTTGGTGAACTCGCAGGAGAGCCCTTCGTCACCTTTCCGGCGCATGAAGGCCCGGGCTTTCATGCGCGCCTGGTCGCGGCCTGCGAGAGCGCGGGCTTTTCCATGCGTGTCGCGCAGGAAGCGGTGCAGATGCATACGATCATCGGCCTCGTCGCGGCAGGTTTCGGCATTGCTCTGGTACCCGCCTCGATGCGCAATCTGCGCCAGGTCGGGGTCGTCTATCGCGATCTCGGACAGACGGTCAGCCCGCTGGAGGTGGACCTTGCCGTGCTATGGCGGCGGGGCGAACCTTCGTCGGTGGTCACCGCTTTTCTCGAAACGGTGCGAGGCCTGCGGTCAGAGATGCAGGGGTGACGTAACCTTCGGAGCAAAGACCGAGATTGCCTTGGGATGCACCTTGAAATGGGCCGGGGTTGAGGTGACGAGCTCGCCGTCGGTATTGACCGGCATCGGCTTTTTCGTCTCGATATCGAATTCCACGCATCTGGCGGTGCGCACCTCCTTCCAGGCGCCATGCCTGCCGGAACGGAAGGAGCGCAGCATCAGCGCCAGTTTCCAGAGGTTCGACATCTCAAGGCTGTAGAGATCGAGATGGCCGTCATCGATCTGCGCCGTTTCCTCGACCACATTGCCGCCGCCATAGTGCCGCCCGTTGCCGACGGCGATCTGATAGGTCTCGGCCTCGATCGTCGTGCCCTTCTCCGTAATCCTGGCATGGAAGCGATTGGCTTTCGCCAGTACCTTCATGGCCGCCAGCGCATAGCCGAAACGGCCGAAGCGTTTCTTGAGCGCCGGGTCGAGGCTTTGCGCAAGTTCGGTGCTGAGCCCGATACTGGCCACGTTGAAGAAGGCGTGGCCGTTGACCGTGCCGACATCGATCCGGCGCTGGTGCCCCTGCACGATCACGTCGGCGGCTTGCAGCAGATCCATCGGGATGTGAAGCGTGCGGGCGAGGTCGTTCGCCGTCCCCATTGGCATGATACCCATGGGCAAGCCGCTTTCCATGGCGGCAACCGCCGCCGATGAGACCGATCCATCGCCACCGCACACGATGACGAGATCGGCCGTATGGCGAAGACGCACGATATCGCGCGCGATCTCGGGCAGCGCCTCGAAGGGTTCGGTGATGACAGTCAATCCGCCGCTCTTTAGGCGATCGATGACTGGTGTCATCGACTCCTGGCCGCGTCGTGCCTTTGGATTGACGAGAAGAAGCGCGCGTCTGGCGATGATTTCGGTCCTTGGATGCAAGCTGGAGATCAGGTCGAGCCATATATATATAGGTGGATCTTCTCTGCCGTTCCACTTCTGTCCCTGCGCCGACCCGGCACAATCTTCCTTTAAGGACCACGGCCAGCATCGCGGATCTGATCCCAGCCTGCCAGGGAGAGGCGCAAACAGCATCTCCGGACTGCATATCGAACAATTCAACGGCGATCATGAAGAATGCTTTTATTAGAGGTAAGCAATACAGATAATTAATCTTCGCCTGTAAATGTATTTCCCATCCATATGATCACACCAATCAGATGCGGGAAACATGAAACGAGCAACAATTTTAGTTTCCATATCGTGTATATTGGCATTGACGCCGGTCCAGCAGTCCCTTGCAAGAGATATCGGCAGGTACCAAGGAATTGGCTCCGGCGCCACGCCTGCACCGGACCGGCGAAGAGACGATGCAGCGGCTGTCGTTATCGGAGGCCTGCTGCTCGGAGGCATGGCCCTGGCGGCGGCATCTCATGACCATCATCACAGACATCACTATGGTCCTCCTCCTCCCCCGCCCGGGCCGCAGCCGGCGCCGCCGATCGGCAGCGGCGCGGTCCCTGCTCCTCCCCTGCCGGGGCCGCATATCGGAGATGGCGCGGTTCCCGCTTCCCAGCCGCCGATTGGCAGCGGAGCGGTGCCTCAGCAACCATTTTACGATCCTTATGCCCAGACCCCTCCGCAAGGAGCACCGTTCAGCCCAGGCGGCGATATCACGTGTTATCCGCGCCAGCTGGCCTGTTATAACCACAATGGCTCTTTCATGCCGTCGTGGACACGCAAGGTTTTTGGATAAGCGAGAAGAGGGACAGGTGATGATGAAAACCTTTGCAGTGACGATGGCCCTTCTGATGGCGGGCCCCTCAGTCGCGTCGTCCGATACTCCGGATTCGAGCTTTGTCCGCCTCCATGCGCTGGACCTGCTCGATGGCATTCTGACAAAGGACCAGACAGTGACGCTCCAATTACTGGCCCATCAGACCGCCATCGCGAACGTATGTAACGGATTTACGGTCGATGACGGTAAATTTCAGAAATCCTTTGACACTTTGGCTGCCAGCAATTCCGATAAGATGAGCGATGTTCAGAAGGATTATTTTGACAAACATCTGCTTGTGTCTTTCGGTATTCTCGTAGGCGGCGAGATGGCTGCCATAGGAAAGGATCCGGCGGGTGCCTGCAAAGCGGCGGCCGAAGAAAAATCGAACAAAGATTTTGCGAATGTGATGGTCTGGAAATAGATATCGCTGTTGGGAAAAACGGTGGGAAACGATGACGTTACCCACCGCATATGCTCGAAATCATAGGGCAATCACCAGCAAAAGGCAGCCAGTTCAGCTGCCCTTGAGATGTTCGGCAAGCTTCCAGGCTGCTTGCGAAAGGTCCGCCGAATTGTCGATGCGGATGAAACGGCGCACCGAAAGCGGAACGTCGCACGCCACCTCCCGCGATATCCGCTCGCGCACGCTTGCCGCCGTTTCACGCCCTCGGCTCAACAGGCGCCAGGCCCGGATTTCGGGTTGGGCCGTGATCTCGATGACATCCGTCACAGGAAAAACGCGCGTGGCTTCAGGGATCACGCGACGGGAAATATTGGCCACGACGACGCATCCGGCACGCATCTCATCTTGAATGAGACGCGGCAAGCCGTAACTGAGTCCGTGGGCCTGCCAGGAGAGGCAGAATTCGCCCCGCGCAGCCGCAGCCTCAAAGGCAGCGTCGTCAAGCGTATCATGATCTTCCAGCGTCTTGTCAGCCGGGCGCGTGACCACGCGGCGAGCGAAGCGGATATCCGTCCGTCCGGCAAGAAGCAGGCCGGCCTCGCGCATCAGCGTGTCCTTGCCGACGCCGCTTGGGCCGACGATTGCGACGAAAGCACCGCAACGGTCAGGCGACACGTCTGCCCTCCCGCCAGACGCCCGCGACTTGAGGAGGAAGGCCGGCTTCGGCCCGCACGCGAACCAGATCGGCGCGGCGTCCGACCTCGATCCGCCCCCGGTCATCGAGCTTCGCCGCACGGGCGGGGTTGTCGGAGACGAGGCGGACGGCCGAGGGCAGATCGAGAATGCTCTTTTCCGCCAGGAGAAAAACCGCCTGCAGCAGGCTGAAGGGAACATAATCGGAGGACAATATGTCCAGCGCCCCATGTTCAAGCAGTTCCAGCGCGGAGACATTGCCGGAATGCGAGCCGCCGCGCACCACGTTGGGCGCGCCCATGAGAACCTGCAATCCTGCTGCACGCGACAGCAGCGCCGCTTCGATCGTCGTCGGGAATTCCGCCAACGCGACACCGAGTTCAATGCCTTCCGCCACGTGCTCCGCCGTCGCATCGTCATGCGAGGCCATGGCGATCGACTGGTCATGGCAACGTTCGGCGATCAGGCGCCGGTTGCGCGCGGAGTTGGCATTCGATTCCGCGATACGCCTCTCACTGAAATGCACGAATTCCTCGTCGCTCAACTTCTTCTTGCCCTGGTAATAGATCCGGTAGGCTTCCAGATTGACGAACTGCCGCTGCCCCGGCGCATGGTCCATGAGCGATGCAAGGCGGATTCGGTCGTTCGACTTCATCTCGTCGAAATGGTCGACCACGTCGCAGACCGACACCTCACAGCGCAAATGGATGAAGTGTTCGGCGCGCAGCCGCTTGCCCGCATTGGCGGCGGAGATGGTGGCGGCCATGGCCGACATGTCGGACGCCCCAAGCTCGGTGTCGCCGTCCAGCCCCACCCGCAAGGCATCGAAAACCGTCGTTATTCCGGCGGTTGCGATTTGTCCATCATGCGCCTGCAAGGCGGCGTCCATGTTCCAGCGGACTTTCGGGCGCGGCTGGAAATGCGTTTCCAGATGGTCCGTATGCAACTCCACGCAGCCCGGAATGAGATAATCGTCGTCGAGGTCCATGCCTGACGCGGAACGGCCAGGGGAGATGTCGTCGATATACCCGTCGCGAACCATCACGGATCCGTTCAGGATGCGGTCGGGAAGGACGATGTTGCAATTGGAAAAGACGGTTTCATGACTCATGATCGGATAATCCGGCTGTTCGTTGGCCCGGCAGGGTTGAGGATGGGAAATGGGCTGCGTCAGATCACCAGCTTGCGCAGCTGCTGCGACAGGAGGTCCATCAGCGTGACGGTCAGGACGACGACGATCAGGATCGCCGCGGCCTGCGAATAATAGAAGCCGCGGATCGTCTCGAACATCACCTGGCCGATGCCGCCCGCGCCGATCAATCCGAGAACGGTGGCGGAGCGGATGTTGGATTCCAGCCTGTAGAGCGAAAACGAAATCCAGAGCGGCAGCACCTGTGGGATCACGCCGAAGATCACCTGCTGCGTCCTGGAGGCGCCGGTCGTCCGGATCGCCTCCACAGGGCGCGGGTCGATCGCCTCCACCGCCTCGGAAAAGAGCTTGGCCAGGATGCCGGTCGTGTGGATGAAAAGCGCCATCACCCCGGCAAACGGGCCAAGGCCCACCGCCACGACGAACAGAACCGCAAACACCACCTCATGGATGGCGCGGAAGAAATCCATCAGCCGCCGGACGGGATGGCGGATCCACCAGGGTGCCATGTTGCTGGCCGAAAGGATGCCGAAGGGGACCGACAGCACCACGGCGAGGAAGGTGCCCCAAAGCGCGATCTGGATCGTGACGACGATCTCTTCCAGATAGTACCGCCATTCCGAGAAATCGGGCCTGAGGAAACCGCTGGCATATTGAGCCATGTTCCCGGCATCGGTGAAGAGATAGGTCCACCGCCCCATCTCGGCCGGCCCCCAGCTCAACGCCAGCGCCACGACCACACCCGCCAGCACGAGGAGATTGCGGTAGCCGCCACGGTCCTGCGTGCCGGAGTCCGGCTCCGCTCCGGCCATTGCCGATGTCAAATCGCCCATTGCGTCCATTCCCGTTCAATCATGTTTTGCCGGATCGGCAGGCCCCCCTCTGCCCTGCCGGACAGAGGGGGTGGTTCCTATTAGCCGTTGGTCAGCTTGGCGAGTTCGGCCTCATAGGCGGCCTTCTCGTCGGTGAGCGTCTTGATCTTCGCCGCCTTTTCCTCCGCACTCAGCTTGGTGTCGCCTTCCGTCTGGCCGATGGCCTTGGTCAGTTCCATGACGCGGATGGGGAGGAGCTGATTATCGTCGGAGGCGCGGAAGGGAGCCCATTTGAGGCCGGCGAGGACTTTCTTTTCCTCCTCGACATTCCCCGTCGATTTCTCCGTGCCATAGGTCAGGAAGAAGTCGCGGATCTTGGCCTTCGCTTCTTCCGGCAGATCCTTGCGCCACACAACGGGATCGGACGGGATCAGCGGCGAGCGCCAGATTTCCCGGATTTTCGCATAGGCTTCCGGGTTGTTTTCCTTGATCAGCGCCATGTTCTCGGTGTTGTTCGCCGCGGCATCGACCTGGCCGTTGGCGACCGCCATTGCATTGGTTTCGTGATTGGCGTTGGTTAGGTTCTTGAAGCACTTCTTCGGATCGATGCCGTTTTTGGCGAAGACGAATGTCATCGGCACGAGATAGCCGGAGGTGGAGTTGACATCGCCCAGCCCGAAATTGAGGCTGTGATCGCATTTCAGAACGTCATCGATGGTCTGGAGCTTGGAATCCTTCGGCACGATGACCAACGACCAATAACCAGGCTCGCCGCCCACCGGCACGCTCTGGGCGAAGATCTGGCCATCGGCGCGATCGACCGCTTCCATCGCCGACTTGTTGCCGTACCAGGCGAGTTGCACCTTGTTGAAGCGCATGCCTTCGATCACGCCGGCATAGTCCGAGGCGAAGAACGGCTTAACGTCGAGGCCGGTCTTCTCCTTCATGGCATCGAGGAGCGGCTGCCATTTCGTCTTCAGGTTCTGCTGGGACTCCGTGGAGATGATGCCGAAATTGATCGTCTCGGCCAGAGCCGCAGAGGTCATCGTGAAGACGACTGATATCGCCGCCATGCTTTTCAGTATCGCGTTCATCTGTGTTCTCCGGTTTTTGAAGCATGATCCTGAAAAGTTCTCGGATAAGATCATGCGGCTATAACAGGGTCAGGCCGGTAAAAGCTGAGCCCGGTCTGCTCTGGCTGACGCCCCCATGGCGGCCAGATTGCCTGCCGGAATATCCGGCAAGACGAGTTCTTCCGATGCCGAGCCGTAGAGCCGGGCGAGGAAGTCGTGGGTAAGGGCCGAGGACGGGCCGTCATAGACGATGGCGCCGTCGCGCATGGCGATGGTGCGCGGGCAGTAGCGGCGCGCATATTCGACCTGATGCAGCGAAACCAGCACCGTGATGCCGTCCTTGGCGTTGATATCGGCCAGCACGTCCATGACGCGGCGGGCGGCGGAAGGATCAAGCGCGGAAATCGGCTCGTCCGCGATGAGGATTTCGGCCTCCTGCACCAGCGTGCGGGCGATGGCGGCGCGCTGCTGCTGGCCGCCCGAAAGGGTCGAGGACCGCTGCGCCGCCACCTGCGGGATGCCGACGCGCTCCAGCGCCTTGCGCGCCTTCGCCTTCTCCGCCCTGTTGAAAAGGCCCAGCGTTCCGCGCCAGCGCGGCGTGCGTCCCAGATGCCCGATCAGCACATTGGTCAGCACCGACAAGCGTCCAACGAGGTTGAACTGCTGGAAGATGACCGCTACCCGGCCCCGCCGGGCCCGGCGAAGAAAGCGTCCTGCCGATTGCGTCAACTCGCCCGATATCTCGATCTTCCCTGCCCCGCCGTCGCCTGCTTCAAGCCCGGCGATATGGCGGATGAGCGTGCTCTTGCCGGAGCCGGATGCGCCGATGAGCGCGACCATTTCGCCCTTGGCAAGCTCCAGGCTGACATCCTTGAGTGCCCGGGTATTGCCATAGCTTTTCGAGAGATTGGAAACCGCAATCGCCGTCATGCACTTTCTCCCTGTTTTCCAAGCTTAGTCCCCAGTTTGTTGACCTGTTGATGATCGTTGGATGACAGATCGGTGAAATTTTCAGGCGTCGTTTCGTAAAGAGCGACGAAATCCTCCGCCGGCAGCCTGCGGAAATCCTCGAGCGCCTCGGCCAGCCGCGCATGCGGCCAGTCCCACCAGGCGAGCCGGTCCATGCGCCGCCCCAGTTCCGCATCGAACCGCTCGCGGATGAGCCGCGCCGGAACGCCGCCGACGATGGTATAGGGGGCGACATCACGCGAGACGACCGCGCCCGCGCCGATGACAGCGCCATTGCCGACCGTGACGCCCGAGAGGATCGTCGCGCCATGGCCGATCCAGACATCGTGGCCGATAACCACACGCCGGCTGCGCCGCCATTCGAAGAAGCTCTCCTCGTCATCGGCGCCGGCGAAATAATCGCCCGCCCGGTAGGTGAAATGATGCAGCGTCGCCCGCCAGGTCGGATGGTTCGGCGCATTGATACGAACGGCGGAAGCGATATTGGCGAATTTGCCGATTTCGGCGCACCAGATCGAGCAATCCTCCATGACATAGGAGTAATCGCCGAGCACCGTCTCGCTCATGCGCGTGCGCGCCGCCACTTCGGTGTAGCGCCCGAGCGTCGATTGGCTGACGCTCGCCGTTTCGTCGATATAGGGAACATTTTCCGAAAGTTTCGGCATCACGCAGCCCTCCGCGCTGAAAAGCCGGATACGTCGATCATCCGGGTCGCCACCGCGTCGCGCACCGACTGGTCGTGGAAAATGCCGAGAATGGCGACGCCGGCTGCGAGCTTCTCGCGGATCATTTCGATCAACACATCCCTGTTGGCCGCATCCAGCGAGGCGGTCGGCTCGTCGAGAAGCAGGATGGGATGCTCGGTAATGAAGCCCCTGGCGATGTTGACCCGCTGCTTTTCGCCGCCTGAGAAAGTGGCGGGCGGCAGGGAGAACAGCGCTTCGGGCAGGTTGAGCCGCTGCAGCAGCCGCGCCGCCTTTTCCCGTGCCTCCGTTCGGTCCACGCCACGGGCGACGAGCGGCTCGGCCACCACATCGAGCGCCGCCACGCGCGGCACTGCCCGCAGGAACTGGCTGACATAGCCGATGGCGCTGTGCCGCAAGGCGAGGACGAGGCGCGGATCACCGGTCGCGAGGTCATGGGGCGCTTCGTCCTGTTCTGCGCGCACCCAGATATGGCCGCCATCGACGGCGTAGTTGCCGTAGACCATGCGCAGGATCGAGGACTTGCCCGCGCCCGATGGCCCGGCCAGCACCACGCATTCGCCGGGGAAAAGGTCGAAGGCCACGTTCTCCACCACCGGCAGCACCAGCCCGTCGCGCAAATGCATGGTGAAGGACTTCGCCACACCGGCAAGCGACAGCACCGCTCCGTCCGCCATCGGCCGTTCTTTCGCTTCCATAATCATGGGTCAGGACTCCGGGATCGAGGCGACGAGAAGCTGGGTATAGGCGTGGCGGGGATCATCAAGCACCCGGTCGGTAAGGCCCGTCTCGACAATGCGCCCGCTCTTCATCACGATGATGCGCTGCGACAGGAGCCGAGCGACGGCGAGGTCATGGGTGACGATGATGACGGCGAGGTTCATGTCCGTCACCAGCCCGCGCAAGAGGTCGAGCACCCGCGCCTGCACCGACACATCAAGGCCGCCAGTCGGCTCGTCCATGAAGATGAGCCGGGGATGGGTGACGAGATTGCGCGCGATCTGCAGGCGCTGCCGCATGCCGCCGGAAAAGGCGATGGGCTGGTCGTCGATCCTATCAGGGGAAATCTCCACCCGGGCGAGCCAATCCCCCGCCGTCCGGCGGATATTGCCATAGTGCCGCTCGCCGACCGCCATCAGCCGCTCGCCGACATTGGCGCCCGCCGAAACGCGCATGCGCAGGCCGTCGGCGGGGCTCTGGTGGACGAAGCCCCAATCCGTGCGCATCAGGAAACGGCGCTCCGCCTCCGAAAGCTCGGCGAGGTCCGGGAACCGATTGTCCCGCATGCGGTAGCGGATCGAGCCGGACGAGCGCGGGAGCCGCCCGGAAATGCAGTTGAGAAGCGTCGTCTTGCCGGAGCCGGATTCCCCGACGATGGCCACCACTTCTCCCGGCCAGACGTCGAACGAGACGTCCGTGCAGCCGATGAAGGAACCGTAACGCCGTTCCAGATCGCGGACGGAAAGGATCGGGTCGCTCATGCGTCCACCTTTTGCGTTTGAGGCAGGCCCTTGCCCTTGTGGCCTTCCGCCCGCCGCGTCTCGCAATGGTCGGTATCCGAGCAGACGAACATCCGCCCGCCGCGATCGTCGGTGACGACCTCATCGAGATAGACGCCGGTAGCATTGCAAAGCGCGCAAGGCTGGCTGAAGCGCTGGATGGAGAATGGATGGTCCTCGAAATCAAGGCTCACCACTCGGCTATAGGGCGGCAGGGCATAGATGCGCTTTTCGCGGCCGGCGCCGAAAAGCTGGAGCGCCGGGGAATTGTGCATCTTCGGATTGTCGAATTTCGGGATCGGCGACGGGTCCATCACATAGCGGCCCTCGACCTTGACCGGATAGGCATAGGTGGTGGCGATGTGGCCGTGCCGGGCGATGTCTTCGTAGAGCTTCACCTGGATGAGACCGTATTCCTCCAGCCCGTGCATCACGCGCGTCTCGGTCTCGCGCGGCTCGAGGAAGCGCAGCGGCTCAGGGATCGGAACCTGATAGACGAGGATCTGACCCTCCTTAAGCGGCGCCTCGGGGATGCGATGCCGTGTCTGGATCACGCTCGCCTCAGCCGTGCGGGTCGTCGTGGCGACGCCGGCGGTCCTGGCGAAGAAGGCGCGGATCGAGACGGCGTTGGTGGTGTCGTCCGCCCCCTGGTCG
Source organism: Mesorhizobium sp. RMAD-H1 (assembly GCF_014191375.1). GTDB lineage: Bacteria > Pseudomonadota > Alphaproteobacteria > Rhizobiales > Rhizobiaceae > Paramesorhizobium. Next base: position 432,070 of record NZ_JACHWN010000003.1, on the reverse strand, counting down.
ATCACCTTCAGCACATCGTCGGGACCGAGGATCGCGGCCGTCACCTGCACGCCGCCCGTGCCCCAGCCATAGGGCATCGGCATTTCGCGCGAGGCGAACGGCACCTGATAGCCCGGAATGGCGATCGCCTTCAAAATCGCGCGCCGGATCATGCGCTTCGTCTGCTCGTCGAGATAAGCAAAATTATAGGCCGGGAGCGTCATTCCGCCGCCTCCTGAATATCCTGATCATCCTGTTGATGCGCCTGCTCGCTTTCGCGGCGAAGCTGGCGCAGAAGGTCGAGCTCGGCCTGGAAGTCCACATAATGCGGCAGTTTCAGATGCTCGACGAAGCCGGTCGCCTCGACATTGTCGCAATGCGCCAGCACGAATTCCTCGTCCTGCGCCGGAGCCTGGCGCTGCTCGTCGAATTCATCGGCCCGGAGCGCCCGGTCGACGAGGCTCATCGCCATGGCCTTGCGCTCCGACTGGCCGAAGACGAGGCCATAGCCGCGCGTAAAGCGCGGGCCGCCATCCGTCACACCCGTGAATTGCGAGACCATCTGGCATTCGGTGACACGGATCGAGCCGATGTTCACGGCGAAGCCCAGTTCCGGACTGTCGATCTCCACATCCACGAGACCGATCCGCACCTCGCCGACAAAGGGATGCGTGCGGCCATAGCCGCGCTGCGTGGAATAGCCGAGCGACAGGAGAAAGCCCTCGTCGCCCCGCGCCAGCGCCTGCAGCCGCAAGTCCCGCCCGGCGGGAAAGGACACGGGGTCGCGGGTCAGATCGCCGGGCTCGGAATCGGAAAATGTGTCCGGTTCGATCAATCCCTCGCTGTTCAGAATATCCGTGACGCGCGGGACGTCGCTTTCCATATCAGTCTCCCGCCGCGCGGGTGCTTCGACGGGCAGGTCATCGGCCATCGCCGGGTCGATGAGGCGGTGGGTGTAGTCGAAGGTGGGGCCGAGCAATTGCCCGCCCGGAATATCCTTGTAGGTGGCGGAAACGCGCCGCTCGATGCGCATGTCAGCCGTGTCGACGGGCCGCGACATGCCGAAGCGCGCCAGCGTCGTGCGATAGGCGCGCAGGAGGAAGATGGCCTCGATCAGATCGCCCCGCGCCTGCCGCACTGCCATGGCGGCGAGTTCCGGGTCATAGAGTGATCCCTCGGCCATGACCCGATCCACGGCGAGCGAGAGCTGCCCGACGATCTGCTCCGGCGTCAGCGCCGGAACGGAGCGGTCACCCCGCCGCCGGTCTGCCAGCAGCTTGTGCGCCTTGTCGATGGCGGCTTCACCGCCCTTTACCGCGACATACATGATTACACCTCGATCCTGACGGTGCGCGGCAGAGCGAGTGCCTGCCCGCCGCAGACGAGAACAACGTCGAAGCCCAGCGGATAGCGGCGCGCATTCTCCTGCATCGTCTCAATGAACCCTTCGGGAAGGCCGAGCGGCGCGATGACCGTCGTCTCCTCGATCCCCGGCCCGCGAAGGGTGAGCCTCTGCCCGCCAATGAGCCCCGCGACGGGAAGGAGCAAGGTCGCCGAGCGGTCGGGATATTCCGCCGTGCCGAGCGCGAAACGATCCCAACTGTCCAAATTGGATACTTCGCTCAACATGGCGAAGCTCGCGCTCGCCGCATCCGGCGTCGTGACCGCGCCCGTGTGAAAAGACAGCCATTGGCTCGCCGCCGTGGAATCCTCCGCCTCGAACCAGACGGGCGTGTCGAAATCGGCGAGCGTCAGCAGGATCGCGGCAGCGGCTGCGGGAATGGGCGCGGGCGCCTCTGCCACATCGCTCAAGTCCGCAATCGTGCCGGGACGCGCAAAGGCATCCATGACGGCGCGGAACACCGCCTGCGAGGTGAAGACGGGATCGGCAAAGCCGCCCTCGAAGACAGTAGCCTGCATTAGTCCTCTCCTCGCGCAAGAGTAAAGAAATCGACCCGCGTCGCCGCCGTCTCCTCGGCGAGCTTGCGGCGATCGGCCTTGAGCATTTCGATTGCCGGCGTCACGCAATCCCGCTCGACGACCGGTTCCCATTCCGCCACCTGCCGCAGGGCATCGAGATGCGCGACGGCCTTGGCCTTCTCCGGATCACGCCCCAGCACGATCGAATGACCGATCTCGCCTGTCGCAAGCTTCACCGTCGCACGGGTTACGCTCGCCTCGCCCAGATTGAACGGCGCGCCGCCCCCGCCGATACGGCCGCGCACCATGACCGCGCCGATCTCCGGTCCCCGGACGGCAAGCGCCGGCGGCGCGTTTTCCCTGATCCTCTCATAGCGCTCTTTCAGCGCCTGCGCTGGCATCGATGCCAGCGCATCGAGTGCCCGCTTGCGCTGATTGAGCGCTGTGCTCGGCGATATTGTCATCACATGCTCCAATTTGTCTATTTGTGTAGACAACTGATCTTTTTTTCCTTATAGCCCGAGCTCGATGACGACTCGATGACAGTGCGGGATTTTTTGAGGAGAGCGTGTGCGATGAACGTGATGGACGACGGCATTTCCCGCTGGCGGCGGGTCGCGGACGGGCTGCGAGCGGCCATTGTGGAGGGGCGCTACGGCGACCGCCTGCCGCCTGAAACCGAGCTCGCCAAGGGCTTCGGCGTCAATCGCCACACCGTCAGGCGGGCGATTTCAGCGCTGTCGGATGAAGGGGTATTGCGGGCCGAGCGCGGGCGCGGCACCTTCATCAACGAGGTGCAGCCGCGCATTACCTATCCGATCGGCACGCGGGCACGCTTTTCGGAAAACATGACCAGGCAATCGCTGGAATCGGCGGGCCGCCTCATCAATTCCGAGCGTGTCGCCGCCGACCGGACGCTGGCTTCTCTGCTGGAGCTGAAACCCGGCGCCCCGCTCTTCAAACTGGAAAAGATGACGGTGGTGGACGGCGTGCCGGTTTCCCGCTCGACGGGCTATTTCCCCAGCGAACGGTTTCCTAACATCATCGCCGCCTATGCCGAGACCGGCTCCGTCACCCAGTCGCTGAAACAGCATGGCCTTCACGACTACCGCCGGCGCGAGACACGCCTGACCGCGGAGAGGATTTCGCCCGCCGATGCCGAATTCCTGCAATGCGCTCTGGATTCGATAGTCCTCGTCAGCAACGCCATCGATGTCGATCTCGACGATGTGCCTGTCCAGATCATCCGGACGCGCTTCCTTGCCGATAGGATAGAATTGGTCTTCAAGCCCTGAGGTTCTCAGGGCCGTCTTCGGCCCTCTTTGACCTCCGGGACGTTGTTTTTCATCAGCGATCTGACTGCTTGGGGGTTTGTTGACGCGGCGCGGTGTCACGCCGCGTTTATGCGCCTCCGTATCAATGGTTTGGCGTCAGCCCATCCGCAGGCGAGTGCGATCAGCTCTTCTTCGCGTTGTACTTGCTGTCGACCTCGTTGATGGCGTCCACATTGCTTGCAGAACGCCCCTTCTCGTCGAAGGTCTGAGCGAGATAGGCATCGGCGATCGCCTTGGCGAGTTCCGTGCCGATCACCCGCGCACCCATGGTGATGATCTGCGCGTTATTGGAGAGGGCTGCGCGCTCGGCGGAATAGGTATCATGGGTCAGGGCCGCCCTGATGCCGGGAACCTTGTTCGCCGCGATGCAGACACCGATACCGGTTCCGCAGACGAGAATGGCGCGGTCATATTCTCCGGCCAGAACGGCTGAAGCTACCCGGTCCGAGAGATTCGCATAGAACGGATCAGGCCCTGCAGACGTCCTGGAAATTTCAGCCACCTCATGGCGATCCTTCAGGTAGTCGGCAAGGACCTTGGCAAGCCCCTCGCCCGCGCTGTCTCCGGCAATTGCAAGTTTCATTTGTGTCTCCTCAGATTGTCGCGGCGCAACGCGCCAGGATGTCCAGATAGCCTTCGACCTGCCAGGCCGACCGGCCAATGAAGAGCCCGTCGATGTGCGGGCAAGAGATGAGCTCCTGACAGTTCTCGGGATTCACCGAGCCGCCATAGAGGCAGGGAATCTTCCGCCCCATGATTTCCTCGGCGATGGCGGCGATTTCCGCATGGCGGGCATCCGCATAATCCGCGGTCGCCGGGATACCCTTTTCGCCGATGGCCCAGATCGGCTCATAGGCGAGAAGAACTTCCCCATGCTTCTGCTCGCCCCCAAGACGTGACAGGGCGCCTCGTACCTGGCGCGCCAGCACCTCTGATGCCCTGCCGCCTTCCCGGTCTTCAAGCGTCTCGCCGATGCAGATCAATGCTATCAGCCCATGACGGACGGCCGCTTCCGTCTTCAGCCCGACCGTTTCATCGGTTTCGCCGAAATATTCGCGGCGTTCGGAATGGCCGAGCTCGACGATGTCAAGACCGCAATCCTTGAGCATGACCGGAGAAATCTCACCCGTCCATGCGCCCTGGTCGGCCCAGTGCATGTTCTGCGCGCCGACCTTGACGGATGTCCCGTCCAGGGCCTCCTTTACCTGCCGCACCGCAGTGAAGGGCGGGATCACAAATCGCTGTATCCGGGGGTGCCGACCGGAGTCCGCCGCCTTCAGGCCAGCAGCAAACGTCAACGCCTCAGCCAGCGTCTTGTTCATCTTCCAGCTGGTGCCGACCCAATAGCGCCTTTCCTGGCTCAATTGTCTTCCTCCCGACTTGCGATTTTGATTGTCGTGCCGGCATGCGCGAGTTCGGCCAGAACCTCTTCCGGCAGCGGCTTGTCCGACACGATCGTGCTGAACTCCGAAAGGTCCCCCAGTACGTGCAGGGCGGTATGGCCAAAACGCCTACTGTTGATGAGCAGACATGTCTGGCGGCTGGATTTCATCATCGCGCGCTTTGTCCGGACGACGTCTTCATCCATGTGATAGGCAAACCGGCCCGAGGCCGCCGGCGCCGACACGAAGGCGATGTCCGCTCGCAGCCGTGACAAGGCTTCCTCGGTCATAATTCCCAGATAGGCATTGAACTTCGGCGAATAGACGCCGCCAAGGGCGATCAACCGGATGCCGCTCTCGCCTTTGACCCTTTCCATGATCGCCGCATTGTTCGTGACGATCGTCAGCGGTCGTTTTGCGAGAAGCATTTCACCGAATACGGCGGCCATGGATCCGTCATTGACGATGATTGTCATCCCCGGCTCGACGAGATCGACGGCCACACGGCCGATCGCCTGCTTGACTTCGGCCTCCTGCATCTGCCTGAAGCGGAAATCGCTTTCGAACTGGGTACCCGCATCGATGGTCGCGCCACCGCGAATCTTGCGCAGAACACCCGCAGCCTCGAGATCATCGAGATCGCGGTGAATGGTCATTTTCGATACGGCGAAACGCTCGGCGAGATCATCGAGATCGACGGCCCGGTTCTCGACCAGAAGGTTTATGATTTCCTGCCTGCGTTCTTCGCGTTTCATCAGCCAACTTCCTGCTGCCAGGGCGCAGCGGAGCATGGATTGTGGTTAGGGAACGAAATAACACAATATTGTAACAGAGTCACATAAATTATGTTATTTTGGAAATTTTCCATGTCTTTCAGGCCAGCAATGCCTTTGCCGTCGCTTCATCCGTGATAAGGCCATGAAGCTTGTTGCTATGGAGAACGGCACTGATTGCCGCAATCTTCATCGGCCCGCCTGCAATCGCCACCAGCCGGTCTTCCGCGGCATCGGACAACGGCGCCGCCAGAGTACGCGCGGTGACCGAGGTTTGCAGGATTCGGCCCCTGCTGTCGAAAAAGTGTCCCAACAGCTCGCCGACCCCCCCAAGCGCCGCGATCTCCTCGACCTCCTGCCTTTCCAGCATGCCGGACTTGAAGAGATGCGCGTCGGCGTCAACGCTGCCGATGCCGACGATCTTGAGATCGGCGCTGCTTGCCAGTTGGAAGATCTCCCGAACGCCCCGCTGCGCGAGGAAGACATCCCTGTCTTCCTCCGAATTGGCAAAGAACGGCACAGGCATGACATAGGCCTGCGTTCCCGTCTTCTCGGCCAGCCGGTGCATGACGTCATGCGGATTGGCGGCATAGTTGCGGGTCAGGCCGCCCAGGAGGGATACGAACGTCTTGTCGCCGGCTGATATGCGCGGCATCTGGCGCACGGCGGCGGACAGGGTCCTGCCATGTCCGAAACCGATGACCTTGCTTTTTCCGACCTCGATCTCCTGCCTGAGGAAACGGCTGCCCACATGGCTGAGGGTCGTGAGCGCGAGGCCGTCATCTCCATCGATTTCCGGTGCGACCTCGCAATAGCGCAAGCCGAAACGCGTACAGAGCTTCATCTCCAGATCGGCACACTCGGCAATCTCGCCTTCAATGCTCACCTTGACCACGCCTTCCGCGACGGCCCGCGCGATCAGCCGGTGGGCCTTCACCGAAGGAATGCCAAGCCTCTTTGCCACTGCGGCTTGCGTCAACCCGCCGACATAATGCAGCCAGGCAGCCCTTACAGCCAGCGAGTTTTCATAATCCGACATGACGAATGCTTCTGTCTCCGCGATTTCCTGCCACGAATTTACTAATCGCTCGCCTCGAAAAGCGCCAGCGATGAACAGCTCTTCCAAAGCGCGCCAAGGCGTTATCCGACGTTAAGCTCCGATGCGCCGGTATCGATATAGGGCGCCCAGAATGCAATGCTCTCGGCAATCTGCGGAATGACCTGCCGGTCGTTCGGCTCGCGCTCCTTAAACGACAGTTCAAGACAGATTTCATTATCCGTCGCCCCACCTTCACGAAGAGCCTTCAGCAACGGCTCGGGCTGTATTCTGCCCTTCGCGTTGAATTCCGCGGTAAAGGGCCGGTGCCCACCCTTGTCCATAAGGCTTTGCTTGATATGGATGATCGGCGAGACCGGCGGCACGGCGCGCGCCCACGCATAGGGATCGTAGTCGTCCGGATTGTCGGAGGTGACGTCACCATGATCGATATCGGCCATCATCCACATGGGAATGGCCATCTTGGTCGCGGAGATCCGATCCTGCAGCGCCATGCAGGCCTTGATCGTCTCGCCGAATTCGCGCCCGATGCTCATCGGCTCCCAGAACAGATGCGAGAGACCGGCCGTGCGGGCATGATCCGCAACCTCGGCCCAACAGTCGATTGCAATCTGGATGAGCTCCTCCCGGCGGGCCGGGTCGTCATAATCGCGATAGGTAAGGATCGCGAATTGCGTACCGACGGACGTGCCGCCAAGGTCCCCGATGATGTCGGCGAATGTCTTGAACCAGTCCATATAATAGCGGCGCACGTCCCGGTCCGGATGGCCAAAATGATTGAGGCGACCATAGGGGCCGGTCATGCCCGATGTGACGCGCACGCCGGTGCGCTGCAAAGCTGTCCTCATCTGCCGGGTCAGCCGGCTGATCGTCGACGCCTGCCAGCTCGGGTTGATGAATTCATGGGTCAGCTGCAGATCCCTGATCTTCAGGTCCCGCGCGACCGTATCGATGAGATCGTCCGGATCGGCAAAGCGGTTGACGAGTGGATTTGTGTTCAGTGACAGAGCAAGGGGCATGTCCGGGTCTCTCGGGAAATCAATGCGTTGCGGGGAAGTCACGCGGCCTTCGCCATTTCTGACTGAAACCACCGGGCAAAATCAGCCTTTTGTTGCGGCGTCATGCGCAGGCTTTCCTTGGTTCGCCGCCACATCACATCTTCAGCGGTCTGCGCCCATTCCCTTTTCACGAGATAGCGGACCTCCGCCTCATAGAGATTGCCGCCGAAATGACGCCCGAGCCCGTCAAGCGAGGTCGCTTTGCCGACCACTTCGCGCAGCCGGGTTCCGTAGAGCCGGCCATAATGCTCGATAAGATCCCTCGGCATCCATGGATACTGCGCACGCAAGGTCGCGAAGAACGCCACATAATCCGCATTGGGGATATCGCCCCCCGGCAAGGTGGTCTTGGCCGTCCAGTCCCCTCCCATTTGAGGGAAATATTTCTGCAACCTTTGCAAAGCATGTTCCGAGAGCTTGCGGAATGTCGTGATCTTGCCGCCAAATACGTTGAGCAGCGGAGCGCCATCCGTCTCATCGAGATCGAAAACATAGTCGCGGGTGACGGCCGAAGGGTTGCCCTGGCCGTCATCGAAAAGCGGGCGCACGCCGGAAAAGCTTTCGATCACATCGGATCGACGCAGCTTCTCCTTGAAATAGCGGTTGACGACGTTGATCAGGTAATCGATTTCCGCCTCATCGGCAGCCACCGCTTCAGGCGCGCCCTCATAGGGAATGTCCGTAGTGCCGATCAGGGCCTTGTCGCCCTCGTAAGGATTGATGAAGATAACGCGCTTGTCGTTGTTCTGGACCAGATAGGCATTCTGGCCGCTCCAGAACTTCGGCACGATGATATGGCTTCCCTTGACGAGGCGCACCGAACGGCGGCTGTTGGCGCCGGCGATCCTTCCGATCACATTGTTGACCCAGGGACCGGCTGCATTGACGACGGCACGGGCGCGGATGGCAGTGACGGCGCCGCTATGACTGTCCCGCAGCTGCGCCGTCCACATCCCGTTTTCGCGGCGGATGCCGATACACGCCGTGCGGGTCAGTATCCTTGCGCCTTTTTCAGCGGCGTCCATCGCGTTGAGGATGACGAGGCGGGCATCATCCACCCAGCAGTCGGAATACTCGAACGCCCTGGTATATTGATCCTCGATCGCGGCGCCCTCCGGATCGCGACGCAGATCGATCGTCCGGGTGCCGGGCAGCTTCCTGCGTCCACCCAGATGGTCGTAGAGAAAGAGGCCGAGACGGACCAGCCATGCCGGGCGGTCATTCGGGCTATGGGGCAGCACGAAGCGCATCGGCCAGATGATGTGGCAGGCGGAGTTCAGCAGCACTTCGCGCTCGATCAGCGCTTCACGGACGAGGCGGAACTCATAATATTCGAGATATCTCAATCCGCCATGGACGAGCTTGCCCGAACGCGAAGAAGTGCCTTCGGCTAGATCGTCCTTCTCGCACATGAGGACAGACAATCCGCGTCCTGCCGCATCCCGCGCGATGCCGGCACCATTGATGCCCCCACCGATGACGAAGAGATCGTATGTTTCAGGTTCCGTCATTTACAGCCAACTCCCTCGGCGCACCGCAGGCACGATCGCGTCGCGCCGCGAATTGCACACTCAATCAAATCAATGATCCGCCAGGATGCCCCAGGCGGGCGCCACGCCCATACGTATGGTCCGGTAGGCATCGAAAAGTCTCTGCATCCGCTCTGTATCCGCCTCCTTGGCGGCTTCAGCATTCCCCAGATACGGCGTCACCCAGTCGGCTATGCAATCATCCATGTTCCGATAGGCTCCGATGGCAACGGCGCCCATCATGGAAGCGCCGGCAGCCCCGGCCTCTTCACGGGAACTGACCCGCACAGGCGCATCGATGGCTGCTGCAAGGGTTTGGCGAAGAGCATTGGATCGGGCGGCGCCCCCGCTGATGCGGATTTCCGGCGGCAGGGTTCCCATCGCCGCGTAACAGTCGCGGGTCGCCATTCCCAAGCCCTCGATCACGGCACGGACCAGGTCGGGATAGCGGTGTCGGCTGGAAAGGCCACTGAAATTGGCGCGCGCCTGAGCATTGACGAAGGGGCCGCGCTCGCCCGCCTCGGATATATAGGGATGATAGACGATATCGCTCGGGGTGCTCGATGCGAACCAATGATCCACCCGTGGGATGAGGTCATCAAGAGACGCCTTGATCCCAAAATCCGTCAGCAGATCTGCCCCTACCTGCAGCAACCAGTCGATATTGATGGTCGCCCCCATATTCGTCTGCACCTGGGTCACGATCCCGGGAATCGGCAAGGTGATCACATAGCCGGTCTTCTCATTGTTCAATGTCACGTCGCCAACGGGCTTGGCGCGCATGTGAACCCCGGTAGAACCGATCGCCGAGCAGGCGGCATTTTCTCCGCCGCTTCGCACCCCGGCGCCAAGCGCCGTCATCACCATATCGACATAGCCGAGGCACACCGGCGTGCCTGCCGCCAGGCCACAGGCCGATGCGGCTTCCGCACTCAGCGGGTGGGTGGTCTGCGTTCCCTCCAAAACATCGGGGAGCAGCTTGCGCCGGTGGCCGAGACCGAGCGCATCCAGAACCACCGGGTCATAATTGCGGGTTCTGAAATTTCCGAAAGTGAAGCTCACTTCGGATGGATCGGTCGCGCGCACCCCGGTCAGGTTCAGATAGAGCCAGTCCTTGCAGTGCATGGCGACTTCGGCTGCATCGAGCAGTTCCGGGCTATGACGGTCCATATGCGCCATCTGGCTGCCCTGCTGGCAGGTATTGAGACCGGTACCGGTCGCTTCGAAGCGCGCACGGTCCGCCTCGAGCGCCGACAGGCGCACCACCGTGGGCGCGGCGCGCGCGTCAAGCCACAACCATGCATCAGCAACGGGCCTGTCATCTTTGCCGACCAGCCAGGTGCCGTCCCCCTGGCCGGTAACGGCAATGGCCGCCACCCTTCGGGAAAGGTGGTCGACTTTGTCGGAAAGGGCACGCAGTGCCGTGACGCAATCTGCCCATGTGCGGGATAATGACTGGGTCACCGAGCCGTCCGCTTTGGCGCTATAGGTGTTGCGAACGGACGCGGACGCGATCTGCTGCCCGGCAAGCGTGAAGGCGACCGCCTTCATGACCGAGGTTCCCGCGTCGATACCGATGATCAGATCCGGCGCTTCAGTCATGACGGACCTCGCAGCGCAAGCCATACGCGCCAGACTGGGGCGCCGAACCGATTGAACTCATCTCACTCCTCCCTGCAAAAGCCGCTGCGGATATCCCTGCGAGGATCTTGCCTCCGCCATCTGCGGCACAACAGCCATCTCGCCGCATACGGTTCTGCCCCGGGCAATGATGAACTCCAATAGAGATACCACAAATCTAACATAGGCTTTGTATTTTTTTTCTCTACACGCATTTTTTTTCATATACAATAACCAGTGAAGGCTAATCCCTTCAGGCTTCGCACGGCCTGCCATTATGGAGGAAACGCGTGGCGGCTAAAAATCAGCCACAACGCACAAGCGACTGGTTTATAAAAATTTCTCTAGGTTTATCAGCATGTTGTGTGGATCTCTGCGTCGTGAGAGCAGGATTTTTCACCGGAGAAATGAAATGAGAAGCTCCCTTCGCAGCCGCGAGATGGAGGTTGAACGCTACAGAAAGCGGCTGGCCGGACGAGACGATCCACCAAAAATACGAAACGGGGCCCGTTGACAGGGCGCGTTAATTTAACATATCCATTGCAGTAATTAACACGACCATAACGCAGTGAGCGCGGGTCGCGTGGCCGAGGGAATAGGGAGACTTCCGCTTGGCGCCTGGATGGGAGGAAATCGTGGCAATGCAATTGACCGCCAGCAATGGCGAAAACGTGCAGTCGGCGTCCGTTTCCGAAGCGGCGCCCGTCGAGCACGTGCTTGTGCCGTCACCAAAATCAACGCGCCCTGCCATCGACGCCAGATATCAGCGCTCCACACTGGGTACTGCCGAGGCCACACGTCCATGACTGAACACACCGGAAGAAATACCGCCAAGCCATCGAGACGGCATATGTGGGTACTGGGAGCGGCCGCGGTCGCCCTGGTCGGCGCCATGGCCCTCGATACGAAAATCGTCGTGATCGGCTCAGAGCACGACGTTCGCGCGCAGAAGTTTTCCCCCGAGGCTTTTGGTGAAAGCGAGTTTCCGAAGATCAGGGAAAGCGTCGAGAAGCGCGCCGTGGATGCCGTCGAGCTCGCAAAGGCAATTCAGGAGGATAAGCAGGCGGCCAGTCAGAAATATGGTGTGGCGACCTCTACCGGCCCCGTACTTCCCGTCTCGTTCACGGGCGTGGCCGGCGAGCGCAAATCCCACTACAGCACGGTCGCGATCGAGGGCCTGCCGCCGGAGATCACCGTCCGGGTGCAGACCGGCCCGGCCCTGACAGGGACCGACCTGAGGGATTCGACCGGAGCAATTCAGTTCGATCAGTTCACCAACCAGATCGAGTACCAGGACGCCGGTACTGCGATCAACAATCAGGTCAAGAAGGCCGTGCTCGCAAACATCGATCCCAATGCCCTCACCGGCAAGACGATCTCGGTGGTCGGTGTCTTCAAGCTGGTCAATCCCAAGAGCTGGATCGTGACACCGGTGAGGCTTGAGGTAAAATGAGCGGCAACCAATCCCCCGGACAAACCGGCGATGTCGTGCTCGCCGCGCGCAATATCGCGAAATCCTACGGGAATATCCACGCACTGAAAGGCGTGAATTTCGATATCCATCGCGGTCAGGTCACGACTCTCTTCGGCGAGAACGGCGCGGGCAAATCCACGCTGATGAAGATCCTTTCCGGTGTCGTTCGCCCGACGTCCGGCGAGATCGAGCTGGACGGCAAGCCTGTCACGTTCGCCTCATCAACCGATGCCCGCGCGCACGGTATTTCCATCATCCATCAGGAGCTGAGCCTCGCGCCGAACATGAACGTGCGCGACAACATCTTCATGGGGCGTGAGATCCGGACGGCAACCGGCGTGGATTTCGCTGAGGAAGAACGCCAGACCCGAGCGCTGATGGCCGAGCTCGAGGAGGACATAGACCCGCTGACGCCCGTCGAAGACCTGCGTCTGGGGCAGCAGCAGATCGTCGAAATCGCACGGGCGCTCTCCGTCAACTCGCGCATCCTGATCATGGACGAGCCGACCTCGGCGCTCAGCGCTTCTGAGGTCGAAGTGCTGTTCAAGGTCATCCGCGACCTGACGAGCAAAGGCGTCTCGATCGTCTATATCTCGCACCATCTTGAGGAGGCCCTGCAGATCACCAATCACGCAGTTGTCCTTCGCGACGGTACGATGACCGCCTATGCCGAACGCAAGGATATCGATCTCGAATGGATCGTGCGCCATATGGTGGGCGAGAATTTCGACCTGGGTTCTCCGCCGGCCGGTCACGCCATCGGTGACATAGCCCTCTCCGTTGAAGGGCTGACGGTCCCCGATCCTTCCGGAGCGGATTACAACGTGGTCGACAATCTCAGCCTCTCCGTCCGCGAAGGCGAGATCGTCTGCATCTACGGTCTTATGGGCGCCGGCCGGACAGAGCTTCTCGAAACAGTCGCGGGCCGGCTTTCCCCTTCATCCGGAAAGGTCATTCTGAAAGGACGGGATGTAACCGGAAAATCCATTGCCGAATGCATTCGCAACGGCCTCGTTCTGGTGCCCGAAGACAGGCAGCGCGACGGGCTTGTCCAGACGATGACTGTTGGCCGCAACCTTTCGCTTGCAAGCATCGGGGCGATAACCCGCGCCTTCTTTACGTCCTTTGCCAGGGAAGCGCAGCTCATCGGCGACGCTATCCAGCGGGTTCACATCAAATCGGACGGCGGCGGGGCTGCAATCGGCTCGCTGTCGGGGGGAAACCAGCAAAAAGTCGTCATCGGTAAGATGCTTGCGACCGATCCGGAGGTGATCCTCCTGGACGAGCCGAGCCGCGGCATCGACATCGGGGCCAAGGCCGAGGTGTTCAAGCTGCTCGCCGAACGGGCCAAGCGGGGTCTCGCCGTCATCTACACGACGTCTGAAGTCGGCGAATGCCTGAGCATCGCCCATCGCATCGTCGTCATGCGCCGCGGTCGTATCTCAGCCGAGTTCGGCCCCGACGCCACCAAAGAACAAATCATGGCTGCCTCGGGTGAGGCTGTAGTCACGCACGAATCCGAGTGAAGGAGCGCCGGAAATGTCGGTCACCACTTCCGTCGAAACAAGCAAGCCCAGTGCGAAGGGTAAGCGCAAGAAGAGCCTGGTGGAACTGCTGTTCGAAGGCCGCGCATTCTTTGCGCTGATCGCCATCGTCATCGTGTTCTCGTCGATGTCGCCCAACTACTTCACCGTCAATAATTTCCTGATCATGGCATCGCATGTCGCCATCTTCGGGCTGCTGGCGATCGGGATGCTGCTGGTCATTCTCAACGGCGGCATCGACCTGTCGGTCGGCTCCACCCTCGGATTGGCCGGTGTCGTCGCCGGTTTCCTCATGCAGGGCGTGACCCTGCCCCAGTTCGGCGTCATCCTCTATCCGCCGGTCTGGGTGGTGGTGGTGCTGACCTGCCTGCTCGGTGCGGTCGTGGGTGCAGTCAACGGCGTGCTCATCGCTTACTTGCGCGTTCCCGCATTCGTTGCGACGCTCGGCGTTCTCTACGTTGCCCGCGGCATCGCCTTGCTGATGACCAACGGCCTCACCTACAACAATCTCAGCGGACGGCCGGAACTCGGCAATACCGGGTTCGACTGGCTCGGCTTCAATCGCCTTGCCGGCGTTCCGATCGGCGTTCTGGTGCTTGCGGTCTTCGCCATCGCCTGCGGCATTCTTCTCTCGCGGACCGCCTTTGGCCGCTGGCTTTATTCGTCCGGCGGCAACGAGCACGCCGCCGAACTCTCCGGCGTTCCGGTCAAGCGCGTGAAGATCATCGTCTATATGCTCTCGGGCGTCTGCGCGGCCGTCGCCGGCCTCGTACTGTCTTCCCAGCTTACCTCCGCCGGTCCGACTGCCGGTACGACGTATGAACTGACCGCGATTGCAGCCGTCGTCATCGGCGGCGCGGCTCTCACGGGCGGCCGCGGCACTGTCATCGGCACTCTGCTCGGCGCCTTCGTGATCGGCTTCCTGTCGGATGGCCTCGTGATCATCGGTGTCTCCGCCTATTGGCAGACGGTCTTTACCGGAGCGGTCATCGTCATGGCGGTCCTGCTCAACAGCATCAAATACGGCCGCCGCTGACTGGCGGCGAGCCTGAACTTTTCCGCGGGAGGCAAGGAGGCGACTTAAGGGACTGATCGCGGGGAACAATGCCGGAAACCGGCGCAACCTCAACTCATTGAAAGGGAGTGAGACCATGTTCAACAAAGGCAAGCGCATACTTCTGGCGGCGATCGCAGCCGCCCCACTGCTCACCGGCACGGCCTGGGCCGAGGGATTGATGACGATCATCGTCAACGATCCGTCCAACCCCTACTGGTTCACGGAAGGCGAAGTTGCCAAGGCAACGGCGGAGAAGCTCGGCTACAAGGCCGTCGTTAGCGCGCATAAGGGCGACACCAACACGGAAAGCAACCTGGTCGATACGGCAATCACCAACAAGTCGGCCGCGATCATTCTCGACCCGGCAAACGCCGATGGTTCGATCGGTGCCGTCAAGAAGGCCGTTGCCGCTGGCATTCCGGTTTTCCTGGTCAACGCCGAAATCAACCAGGAAGGCCTTGCCAAGGCGCAGCTCGTGTCCAACAACGCGCAGGGAGCAGCGCTCGGTGCGCAGCAATGGGTCGAAGCCGTTGGTGAAAAAGGCAAATATGCCGAACTCTTCGGCAATCCGTCCGACAACAACGCGGCAACCCGCTCGAACGGCTACGAAACCATATTGACGCAATATCCGGACCTGGAAAAAGTCGCCAAGGAAGTCGCGAACTGGAATCGTACCCAGGGCCACGACAAAATGCAGTCCATGCTGCAGGCCAATCCGGATATTATCGGCGTGATCAGCGGTAATGACGAAATGGCTCTCGGCGCAATCGCCGCGCTGAAGGAAGCCGGCAAGCTCGATCAGGTCAAGGTCGGCGGTTTCGACGGATCCCCGGACGCCGTTGAGGCGATCAAGGCCGGCGAACTTCAGTACACCGTCCTCCAGCCTGTTGCCGTCTTTTCGGCAGAAGCCGTCAAGCAGGCCGACAACTTCATCAAGACCGGCAAGACCGGCGTTGACCGTGAAAAGCAGCTGTTCGACTGCATTCTGATCACCAAGGACAATGTCGATAAGTACACTGCTCCGTTCGTTCTCAGCGAATAAATCTGGCCCGGCCAGGAGGCGCGTTTCAGCGCCTCCTGGCAATTTGGATTGGCGATTGAGGCCTTTGCGTTGCGGCGGGATACCGGATACCAAGCGGCAGGCAGGTTTCATGGAGAGGGTCATCGTGAAAAAGCAGGTTGACGTCAGGGAAATGCTGTCAGACGAAATGCCGAGCGACAGCAGGCACGCAAGGCAGCTCGCCCGACGCCAACTGATTGCCGAGACCGTGATTGCGGAAGGGTCGATCAGGATCGAAGACCTTACGGAGCGCTTCGGCATCAGCCTCATGACAGCCCATCGCGATGTCGATGATCTGGTTGGCCGGGGCATCATCCGCAAGACCCGCGGCATCGTCACCGCCGCCCCTACCAGCCTTATCGAATCGAGCGATGTCTACCGCGCCACCCGGCAGGCCAACGAGAAGAAATCCATCGCGCAGACAGCGGTGCGTTTCGTCGAACCCGGCCAGGCCGTCATCCTCGACGACTCGACGACCGTCCAGCAGATGACCACGCTGCTGCCTTCGAAGGTGCCCCTCACCGTCATTACCAACTCCCTGATCCTCATCAATGAACTCAAGGGAATCCGCGATCTCAACCTGATCAGCCTCGGCGGACAGTTTTACAATTGGTGCAACGCGTTCATGGGACATATCACCACCAGCGAAATCCGTCGGCTCCGTGCCGATACGGTTTTCCTGTCCCTGGCCGCAATCATCGATGACATCGTCTTTCACCAGTCTCCGGAAACCATCGAGACGAAGCGGGCCATGTTCGAGTCCGCGGCCAAGCGGATTCTGCTTGCCGATCACACCAAGTTTGAACGGCGCGCCTTGCACCGGTTTGCCGCGCTTGAGGAGTTCGATGCCGTCATCGTCGATGAGGACACGCCAATCGAGCATCTGTCCCGCATGCGCTCGAAGGGGATCAATGTCGTCGTCGCCGGCGGCAAACAGCCGGACTGACGCTACCACGGGCGCCAAGCCGACGGGTGTTCGGTTGCAAAATACAGGAAGACAGAATGGCGAGCATTCTCGGCATAGACAGCGGACTGACCGTTACCAAGGCCGTCATCTTCGATACTGACGGGCACGTGCTTTCGGTTGCCCGCCGCCGCATTCCCCAGATCATTCCCAAGCCGCGCCATGTCGAGCGCGACATGGAACTGATGTGGACGGCGACGGCCGAAGCGATCAGGGAGGCAGTCGGCGGCATGGGAAGGCCCGCCGGCGATATCGTCGCCATCGCGGCCACCGCCCATGGCGACGGCATCTATCTTCTCGACCGGCATACCCAGCCGCTCGGCCCGGCAATCCTGTCGCTGGATACCAGAGCTGTCGATATCGCGGATCGCTGGAACAGCAGCGAAATCGCCGGGCATTCCCTTTCGCTGACCGGCCAATGCCCGCATGCTTCCGCGCCCTCGGCGATCCTCCGCTGGATCAAGGACAACGAGCCGGACCGTTTTTCAGGCATAGCCCATTTCATGGCGGCCAAGGACTGGCTGCGGTATCGCCTTTGCGGAACGATCGGCACTGACCGCACAGAAGCGAGCACGTCTTTCACGGAGGTTCAATCGCAGACCTACGCCGAAGCAGCTTTCGCGCTTTTCGGCCTGGAGACCTTATGGGACAAACGCCCTCCCATCGCATCCTCGGTGGAGATCGTTGGCCGTGTGACGGGTTCGACGGCCCAGCAGACCGGGCTTGTGGAAGGAACTCCCGTCGTTGCGGGTCTGCACGACGTCACCGCTTCCGCCCTGGGCATTGGAGGGTACGGCAAGGGCGTTGTAGCAATTGTCGCCGGGACATATTCGATCAACGAAACGGTTTCGGATAAGCCCGAGGTCGACGCCCGCTGGTTCTGCCGCAACGGCATCCTGCCCGGCGAGTGGAACAATATGTCCATATCTCCGGCCTCCACAGCCAATTATGACTGGTTCATCGAGCGGCTTTGCGCGGGAGAAGCGAAAGCGGCAGAACAGGCTGGCGAAAGCATACATGCGCTGATGGCGGAAGAACTCGCAGCCTCGGCGAACAAGACCTCCAGCGTCGTCTTTCATCCCTATCTTTTCGGCTCGCCATTCGCGGGTGCCTCGAGCGCGGGTTTCTTCGGCCTCAGTGCATGGCATGATCGCGGCGATATCGTCCGGGCCATCATCGAGGGCATCGCCTTCAATCACCGGATTCATGTCGACGCATTGCGCGATGGTTTCTCGCCCAAAACGGCCCGCCTGACCGGCGGCATTTCCAGAAATCCCATGGTCGCCGGCCTTTTCGCCAATGTGCTCGGAATGCCGGTCGCGGCAACCAAGACAGAGGAAGCCGCGGCGTGGGGGGCTGCCCTGTGCGCCGGTGCCGGCATGGGTGTCTATGCCGCGCCCACCGACGATCCCCGGAATCTCCGCGAAATCGAGACGATTTACCAACCGGACCCGGAGCAATGCGCGGCCTATGAGGCGAAATACCAGGTGTTTCTGGAACTGACGGAAGCAATGAAGCCCGTCTGGCCAAAGCTTCGGAAACTGACCTCTTCTGTCGCCGATGGAATGAAGCAATGAACAAGCAGATAACGCGAAGCGCAGATACCGCTTCGCAAGCCGGCTCTGCCGGCGATTATGACGTCGTGATCATCGGCGCCGGCATCAATGGCGCCGGCCTTTTCCGGGAACTCTGCCTGCAGGGCATCAAATGCCTTGTTGTCGACAAGGCGGATTTCGGCTCAGGGACGAGCGCTGCACCTTCCCGTCTCATCCATGGGGGGATCAAATATCTCGAAACGGGCGAGCTGGGGCTCGTTGCCCAATCCACCCTCGAGCGCAATCTGCTCCTGCGCAATGCGCCTCATTGTGTGGAGCCTCTCCCGACCTTCCTGCCTTCCTTCTCCTACGTGAAGGGTGCGCTGGCAGCACTGCGTACCCTTGCCGGATCGACCACCGCACCGCGCAGCCGCGGCGCGCTCCTCATAAAGATCGGCCTTTGGCTCTATGATGTCTACGGCGCGCGCCACCGCGTCATGCCGAAGCACCGCTTCCTGTTCCGCAAGGCCGCGCTCAAGGAGATGCCTGAGATAACGCCGCGCATCGTTGCAGGCGGGATCTATTACGACGCCAGGATCACCCGGCCCGAGCGGCTGGTTTGGGAACTGATCAGGGATGGGCTGGAGGCAAGTCCCGGCTCCCATGCCAGGAACTATGCCGAGCTGGAGAGCGCCAATGGCGGCGTGCTCGCTTTCAAGGACGATCAGGACCGCTCCTTTGCCGCGCGCCCGAAGATCGCGGTCAATGCCGGCGGCCCCTGGATCGACAGGATCAATGCCGGCCTTGGCGAGTCGACGAAGCTGATCGGCGGAACGAAGGGCTCGCATATCCTGCTCCGGCATCCTGAACTCGTCAAAAGTCTCAAGGGAAGGATGATCTATTTCGAAGCAGATGATGGCCGCATCTGCCTGGTTTATGAATATCTCGGCCTCGCTCTGGTCGGGTCCACGGATGTCAAGTCGGACGATCCGGACAACGTTAAATGCGAGGCGGAGGAAATCGATTATTTCCTCGCAAGCTTGAAGTCGCTGCTGCCGCGCATGCATTTCGATCGCAGCCAGATCGTCTATACCTATAGCGGCATCCGGCCCCTGCCGGCGTCCGACGCCACCCAGCCAGGGCTCATCAGCCGGGATCATTCGGCTCCCCTTCTGCCGCCTACGGCGGAGCGGCCTTTTTCCATCGTCTCCCTCGTCGGCGGCAAATGGACGACGTTTCGCGGATTTGCGGAAGAAGTCGCCGATACCCTTCTCAAGCAGCTTGCCGTTCCGCGCCGCCAGAGCACCCAGATGGAGCCGATCGGAGGTGGACGCGCGTTTCCGACAGATGAGGCGAGCCGCAGGAATTGGATCGGGGAACGGAGCAACGTGAGCAGGTTGAGCTCCGGATCCATCGACACGCTCCTGGCGCGCTATGGAACGACGTGCGATCTCGTTCTGGCCCACATCCGGAATTTCGAAAGCGAAGCACCGCTTGAGCACATCCCGGGCTACACCCGAGGCGAGATCGACTGGATCGCCCGATCGGAGATGATCGCCCATCTCCCTGACATCGTCATGCGCCGGACAACGATGGCGATCGAAGGGCTTCTATCACGTTCCGGCCTGGAAGAAATCGCGATGATAACGGCAGAAGCCCTTGGCTGGAGCGAGGAGAGGCGCCGCCAGGAGGTCGAAATGACAGTCGAATTGCTTGAGACCCGCCACGGGCTGAAATTCTAACGGTTCATGATTTGACGAAATCGCTTGTAATTTGCCCCTCACCCTTACCCTCTCCCCGTTTAAACGGGTAGAGGGGGACGTTTAGCATCGGCGCCTCGCTACCATCTGAAGCCTGGCGGAACCAAGAAAGTATGTCGCCAACATCTATGCCCCCTCTCCCCGTCCTCGCGGGGAGAGGGTAAGGGTGAGGGGCATCCCACAGCGCTGCTGCTTCTATCTCAACACCTTAAATCCTCTAGGGCCGGCGGAGAAATGTCAGGCCAGAACAGGATCCAGCTCGCCTGATTTGTAGCGCCTGGCCATTTCGGCAAGCGTCAGGGGTGTGATGTTTCCGGCATGTCCTGCCGTGCCGAATTGCTCGAACCGCTCGCAGCAGAGCTTCGTCAGCGCCGCCATCGCGGGCTTCAGATATTTGCGGACATCGAACTCGGCGGGGTTTTCGCTCAGCACGCGGCGGACCTGGCCGGTCATGGCCATGCGGCAGTCCGTGTCGATGTTGATCTTGCGAACGCCGTTGCGGATGCCCCGCTGGATCTCCTCCACCGGCACGCCCCATGTCGGCTTGATGTCGCCGCCATAGCGGTTGATGATTTCCTGCAGCTCTTCGGGCACCGATGAGGAGCCGTGCATCACAAGATGCGTGTTCGGCAGCTTCCGGTGGATTTCCTCGATGACGTGCATCGCCAGGACATCGCCATCCGGCTTCCGCGTGAATTTATACGCGCCATGGCTTGTTCCCATGGCGACCGCCAGGGCATCGACTTTGGTTTCGGCAACGAACTTCACGGCCTCATCCGGATCCGTCAGCAGTTGATCATGGGAAAGCTGCCCCTCTGCGCCGTGCCCGTCCTCCTGATCGCCCATGCCGCTTTCCAGCGAGCCCAGAACGCCGAGTTCGCCTTCGACGGAAATGCCGCCGAGATGCGCCATGGTGGTGACCTGCCGCGTGACATTGACATTATAGGTCCAGTCGGCGGGCGTCTTGCCGTCCGCCTCCAGGGAGCCATCCATCATGACCGAGGTGAAGCCGGACTGGATGGCGGTCATGCAACTGCCCGGCTCATTGCCATGGTCGAGGTGAACACAGACCGGGATATGCGGATAGATTTCGACGCACGCATCCATCATGTGCCGCAGCATGATATCATTGGCATAGCTGCGCGCGCCGCGCGAGGCCTGCATGATGACAGGGGATTTCGTCGCATCCGCGGCTTCCATCACCGCCAGCGCCTGCTCCATATTGCTGATGTTGAAGGCCGGAACGCCGTAGCCATGTTCGGCCGCGTGATCCAGCAATTGGCGAAGCGTAATACGTGCCATGACGATTTCCCCTGTTACTGATGGCGGGAGACGTAGCCGCAGACCGTGTCGACCTCCTCAACCGACCCGAATATGAGGCTGGTGCGCCCGTGATAAGCTTGTGGCAGCTTTTCGAGGATCGGCTGACGCCCATCCGATGCCTTCCCGCCCGCTGACGCACACAGGAAAGCGATCGGGTTTGCTTCATAGACATGCCGCAGACGACCCTGCTCATAGCCCGCACGCCGATCGTCGACATAGAAGAACAAGCCGCCCTTCTGCAGAATCCGGTGCAGATCACCGACGGCTGCGCCCAGCCAGCGCATATTGAAATCGCGGCCACGCGGCCCGGCCTTGCCCTGCAGGCAATCGTCCACATAGGTCTTCATGCCAGAGCGCAGATGGCGGTAGACGGATGCATTGAAAGCCAGTTCCGCCGTTTCGCGGGGAAGCGTTACCTTCTCCGCGACGATCAAGAACCGTCCGCTCTCGGGGTCCATTGTGGCGGATACCAGCCCTTCACCTACCGAGAAGCCAAGATCGACGGAATTGCCATAGGAGATATAGCCCGCTGCTACCTGCTCGCGTCCCGGCTGCAGGAAGGGATCCGTCCCTGCCTGATGGGGCAGAATCGAAAAGAGCGTCCCCAGAGGCGCGCCGAGCCCCACATTGCCGGAACCGTCCAGAGGATCGATCGCCACCGCATATTTTCCACCGGCATGGCCCATTACGGGCTGTTCCGCTTCTTCGGAGAGCACCTGTGCCGCCCCTGCAGCGATAAGCAGGTTTACGAAAAGCCGGTGCGATCCCACATCGATGCTCTTCTGGCGGTCGCCGTCGGTGTTCTCGCCGACAAGCCGGCCCGGATCGCCCGGCAGCCTGCCCGCGGCGATGCGCTTCGACAGAATCATAGCGCCACGAAGGATCGCCTCCAGCAGCTCCGCGATCGATTGGCGGCCGGTGTCGCCAGCCGCCCAGTCGGACAGATAGCTTTCCACCGGCTTATGTTCCCGCTTGTGGTCGTCGCCGTCCAGCTCAAGCGTCTCAGACGATGGCTTCATTGACCACACCTGTCAGTTCACGGACGCGCTGCATGATCGCTTCCCTGGTGATGCCAAATTTTTCATAAAGCACTTCGGCAGCCGCGGAAGCGCCGAAGCCGTCCATGCCGATGACGTCGTCCTCGCTCTCGACATAGCGAGTCCAGCCGAACTTGGCCGCAGCCTCGATGGCAAGCCTTGGCGCGCTGCCCAGAACCTCGCGGCGATAGTCCCGGGGCTGCGCTTCAAACAGATCCCAGCTCGGCATCGAGACAACCGCCGCGGCGATCCCTTCCTTTGCGAGCTCTTCCGCCGCCGAAACCGCCAGCGCAACTTCCGTACCCGTCGCCAGTAGCGTTACATCGCGCGGACCCGCCGTGTTCCTGATGACGTAAGCGCCCTTCGCGGAGCGGTTTTCCGTTTCCGGCTCGCGCCGAAGCTGCGGAACATTCTGCCGGGAGAGCGCCAGGACGGAGGGATTGTTTGCGTCGCGCAGCGCGATTTCCCAGCATTCCAATGTTTCGACGGCGTCCGCGGGACGGAACACATGCAGGTTCGGCAGGGCTCTGAGGCTCGCCAGATGCTCGACTGGCTGGTGGGTGGGACCATCTTCGCCAAGCCCGATGGAATCGTGCGTGAGCACATAGACCACCCTCGTTCCCATCAGCGCTGAAAGCCGGATGGCATTGCGGCAGTAATCGGAGAACACCAGGAAGGTGCCCCCATAGGGAATAACGCCCCCATGCACCGCCATCCCGTTCATGGCCGCGGCCATGGCGAACTCACGCACGCCGTAGCTCACATACCGCCCGGGCGAACTGGCGGTGAAATCCGTGTCGACTGCCGCCACCCGTGTCAGATTGGAGTGGGTAAGATCGGCGGAACCGCCCAGCATTTCCGGCAGCGCGGCGGTGAGCGTCTCGAGCGCGATCTGGCTCGCCTTGCGGGTAGCGACAGCCTGCGGCGCTTCGAAGAGCCGCGTCCGGGCTTCGGCAATGGCTTTGTCGAAGCTTTCCGGAAGAAGGCCCTGCATACGTCGCCGGAATTCGACAATGAGATCAGGCGCTGCCGCCGCCAGCCGATCCGCCCACTGGCTGCGCGCCGCCTGCCCCCGCCGCCCGATGGCGTGCCACTTCTGCAAAAGATCAGCCGGTATTTCAAATGGCGCAGAGGTCCAGCCAATGGCGGCCTTGGCGCCCGCTGCCTCCGCTGAGCCGAGCGGCGAACCATGGGAGGAATTCTTGCCCGCCTTCGTCGGCGCGCCAAAGCCGATGATGGTCTTCAGCGCGATCAGTGACGGACGGCTGTCTTCCGCCTTTGCCTGGGAAAGGGCCGCATCGATGGCCGCGTGATCATGTCCATCCACCCGCTGGACATGCCAGCCGCAGGCCGACAGCTTGGCCGGAACATCTTCCGTGAAGGAGATCGACGTCGAGCCGTCAATGGTGATTGCGTTGTCGTCATAGAGAACGATCAGCTTGCCGAGGCCCAGATGGCCGGCAAGCGAGATGGCTTCCTGGCCAACACCTTCCATCAGGCAGCCATCGCCGCAGAAGACATAGGTGCGGTGATCGACAAGGCCGGAGCCGAAAACATCGGAGAGATGGCGCTCGGCGATGGCCATCCCAACCGCTCCGGCAAGCCCCTGCCCCAGCGGACCCGTCGTCGTCTCGACGCCCGGTGTGTGCCCGTATTCGGGATGACCCGGCGTCTTCGAGCCCCATTGCCGGAAGTTCTTCAGCTCATCGAGGGTCACACCCTCGTAACCTGTCAGGTAGAGCAGGCTGTAGAGCAGCATGGAACCATGCCCGTTCGACAGCACGAAACGGTCCCGGTCGGGCCATGCGGGATCCGCGGCGTCGAATTTCAGATGGTTGGAGAACAGTACCGCCGCTGCATCGGCCATGCCCATGGGCATGCCTGGATGGCCCGAATTCGCCGCCTCTACGGCATCAATGGAAAGCGCGCGAATGCAATTGGCTAGCTCGAACAGACCTGACATCGACATGAATATCTCATCCTCCTCAATGCAGTCTCAAATACGCGATACGCAGAGAAATAACAATATTGAATATCAAAATAACATGATTTTTAGTGATTTTGCGGAAGAGGTCATCCCAAACTGATGTTAGATTGTGATATCTGTCCATAAAACGCTGTGCGTTCGGGTATCCGATGCCCTTTGCAACGAGCGCCTTTTGGGCAATCTTGCTCCCACAGGAAAAGGCCGCAGAGGCACCCCGGCCAGCACCGGGATGGAGGAGAACTGAATGACCAAGATGCTCGACGATGCAGAAGACTTTGCGGCTACCGCACTCGCAGGCTTTGCGGATGTCTACAGCCGCTATGTCCATCTGGTCCGAGGCGGCGTCATCCGCTCCACCAAGGTTCCGCGCGGGAAGGTTTCCGTCATCGTCGGCGGCGGCTCCGGCCACTACCCGGCCTTTGCCGGCTATGTCGGCCCCGGCATGGCCGATGCGGCGGTTGCCGGCGAGATATTCGCCTCTCCCTCAACCGCGGCAATCGCGCGGGTCTGCCGCAAGGCCGACCACGGCGGGGGTATCCTGCTTGGCTTCGGCAATTATGCCGGCGACGTTCTCAATTTCGGTGTCGCCGCCGAACGATTGAGGGCGGAGGGCACCGATGTCAGGATCGTGACCGTTACTGACGATGTTGCCAGCGCACCCGCGGACCGCCATATCCAGCGCCGGGGCATTGCCGGTGACTTCATCGTTTTCAAGATCGCCGGTGCGGCCGCCGAAGCCGGCATGCCGCTGGCTGACGTGGAGCGCGTGACCCGCCATGCCAATGCGCGGACCACTTCGCTCGGCGTCGCTTTCGGCGGGTGCACGCTGCCGGGCGCAAAGGAACCCCTCTTCACGGTACCTGCGGGTCGGATGGCGATCGGCCTTGGCATCCATGGGGAGCCCGGAATTCAGGAAACCGATCTTATGTCGGCAACGGAGCTCTCCGCCCTGCTCGTCACCACTTTGCTCAGGGAACGTCCCGCAGACGCCAAACGAGCCGCGGTTCTGCTCAATGGTCTTGGCGCGACCAAATATGAGGAGCTGTTCGTTCTCTGGAACGCCGTGGAGAAGACGCTGCGTTCTCATGATGTCGAGATCGTGGGCGCCGAGGTCGGGGAACTCGTCACCAGCCTCGACATGCAGGGCTGCTCCCTGACAATCACCTGGCTGGACGATGAACTCGAGCAGCTATGGCTTGCGCCCTGCGATACGCCGGTATTCCGGCGTGGCGAATCCTTCCGGACGGAGAGAATTGACGCAGTAGGCCGGGACGATGACGCGGCGCCGGCCTATCCCCCCTCTTCCGAGGTTTCAAGACACGATGCCGCCTGCCTTGCCGGTCTCTTCGAGGCGATCACCGACGCCCTTGAGAAAAGCGAGCAGGAGCTCGGCCAGATGGATGCATATGCCGGCGACGGCGATCACGGTCAGGGCATGCGCCGGGGCGCCACCGCAGCGAAGAAGGCGATCCAGGCGGCCGTCGAAAGCGGCGCCGGGGCAAAATCGGCCCTCGCGGCGGCAGGTGATGCATGGGCGGACCGGGCGGGCGGCACGTCGGGGGCGATCTGGGGCTTGCTTCTGAGATCCTGGAGCAGCGCATTCTCCGATATGGACCGCCTGAATGCACCCGCCATCGCCGCAGGCGCGCGCGCCGCGGTCAATGACGTGACGCGAATCGGCGGCGCGAAAATCGGCGACAAGACGCTGGTCGATGCCCTCATTCCCTTCGTGGACGCCTTGGAAAAAGGCATATCAGAAGGGCAGTCACTGGCAAATGCTTGGGCCAATGCCGCCACCGCCGCTCAGACAGCAGCGGAGGCGACGGCGCCGCTCTCCCCGCGCCTTGGCCGCGCCCGCCCGCTGGCGGAACGCAGCATCGGCCATCCGGATCCAGGCGCCATGTCCCTCGCCCTGATAGCCAACGCGATCGGGACCCGGATGAGCGATAGAGAGGCTTGACGGGCTTTATCGGCCTGCAGAATGACTGGAAGCCCGAACCTCCTCGACTCCCATCATTTCCAGGACGGCACCGGCCGGCTGTCTGCGCTGCTCCATATATTCAATCAGATCCTTGATCGTGACGAGGAGCAGGCCATGCTTCTCCGCAAAGTGCATGAGTTCGGGCAGCCGCGCCATGGTCCCGTCGTCATTGGCGACCTCGCAGATCGTGCCGGAGGGATATCGCCCGGCCAGGCGGCAGAGGTCGACAGCGGCTTCGGTATGCCCCAGGCGACCGAGAACGCCTTCAGGATTGGCTCTCAATGGAAAGATGTGGCCCGGACGGGCGAAATCTTCGGGACGGGTGCTGTCTTCGACCAGCGCCCGGATCGTCTTCGCGCGGTCGGCCGCAGAGATACCGGTCGTCGTGCCGGGGATATAATCCACCGAAACCGTGAATGCCGTCTTATGATATTCGGTGTTCCGCGGCACCATCAGGGGAAGGTCGAGCGCGTCCAGCCGCTCGCCTTCCATCGCCACGCAGATCAGGCCGCGGGCGTGGTTCATCATGAATGCGACGGCCTGCGGTGTGATGCTGTCCGAGGGGACGATGATGTCGCCTTCGTTTTCGCGATCCTCGTCATCGACGACGATGACCATTTCACCACGGGCAATCGCCTCGATTGCGTCTTCGATTTTAGAGATAGTCATTCCAAGCCTTTCAAGGGTTAGCCGGGTGGCCGGCATCTTCGTGCCCGTGACCGAGCACCAAATATCCCTTGGGCGAACAAGCAACGACCCACCGACACATGGACGGCGTTCGCTGCATTGTTCTCTTCCATCCGGACTATACCGTCGGCTCCGGCATCGCACCGGATCTGCTGACCTTTCGACATTGCCGAAAGCGCTCGCGGGCTCCGGGATCTCTCCCGATACCGCCGGTGGGGAATTCCACCCCGCCCTGAGAACAGCGTCTAAATAGGCTAGAGAACCAACGGAAGGCAAGACAAGAACGCGTGATTTTCAGCAAAGCGTCTTGCGACGGCTGGTCGGCTCTCCAGCGAGAGATGCCCCAAGTAGGCACCCTCCACCGCCGCGAAGAAATATGCCTGCGCACTGTAGTTGACAAATGTCGACTCTTATTCGAATAATGTAAAATCAGCGCGGGAAAGACCGGGTTGTGAACCGGCGCAGACCGGGTAGAAATCGGGAGGCCATGCCTTGGAATATCTGCTTGAGGTCGAGGGATTGCGGAAGTCCTTCGGCGGCGTTGCGGCCCTGTCCGACGGGCGCCTGCAGCTGCGTGCCGGCTCGGTCCATGCCTTGTGCGGAGGCAACGGCGCGGGGAAATCCACCTTTCTGAAAATCCTCATGGGAATTCACTCGCGCGACGGAGGATCGATCCGCCGGCGTGGCGTGGAAGTGACCTATTCAACCCCTGCCGAAGCTCTCGCCGCCGGCATCGCGATCATCGAGCAGGAACTGAGCCCGGTGCCGCATATGACGGTTGCCGAGAACATCTATCTTGGCCGTGAACCGTCCGGCCGTTTCGGGGGCATCGATTTCAAGACGATGAACCGCAATGCGCAGGCCTTGCTGGATCGGCTCGGCTTCGACATCCGCCCGTCGCAATTGATGATGAACCTTTCGGTGGCCCAGGTTCAGCTGGTCGAGATCGCCAAGGCATTGAGCCACAATGCCGAAGTCATCTTTATGGACGAGCCGACCTCCGCCATCGGCGAAAAGGAGGCCCAGCACCTGTTTGCGGCCGTCAAGCGCCTCAAGGCCGAGGGCAAGGGCATCGTCTATGTATCCCATCGCCTCTCGGAAATCTTCCAGATCGCCGATTCCTATACTGTCTTCCGCGATGGCCATCATATCGGCAGCGGCAATCTCGCAGATATCGACAGGGCCGGCCTCATCCGCATGATCGTCGGCCGGGAACTGGGTGAGGAGTACATCAAGACCAATGCCCCGAGCAGTATCCCCGGCATCGAAGTCGCCGGCCTTACCGCGCCGGGCAAAATCGATGACGTTTCCTTCACCGCCCATAAGGGCGAGATCCTCGGCATATACGGCCTGATGGGCTCCGGCCGAAGCGAGATCTTCAACTGCCTGTTCGGGCTTGACCCGACTTTCCGAGGAAGCATCAGGATCGACGGCCGGGATATCACGGTCACGAAGCCGTCGGATGCCATGACCCACGGCATCGCCTTCGTAACGGAGGACCGCAAGCTGACGGGGCTCAACCTGGCCGACAGCGTGCGCAACAATGTCTGCATGGCCAGCCTCCCGGAACTCAGCCCTCGCTTCAATATGAACCGCCGCATGGAAGTCGATGCCAGCCGGCGCATGATGGAGCGCTTTCACATCAAGGCAGCGCGGGACACGATGCCCGTATCAGGCCTTTCCGGCGGTAATCAGCAGAAGGTCGTCCTCGGCAAGTGGTTTCTTCGCAAGCCGAAGATCCTGCTGCTCGACGAGCCGACCCGCGGGGTCGACGTCGGCGCCAAGCGGGAGATCTACCGCATCATCTGCGAGTTCGCCGAGGAAGGCGGCACCGTCGTCATGATCTCTTCGGAGATCGATGAAGTGCTAGGCATGTCCGACCGCATCATGGTCATGCGCCGGGGAAGGTCCGCCGGGATCTACAGCAGGGAACAATCGGACGCGCAGTCGCTCGTCCATCTGTCGACCTGATCTTCAGACAACAGGCATGGTCCCGACATCGCCGCCATTAAAGAGGTAATATCCGTGTCCACCCAGAATAATTCGCTCAGCGCCTGGTTCAGCTCCGAACAGCGCAAACTTATCATTCAGGAATACGGGATCTTTATCGCGTTTCTTCTGCTGGCATTGGCCCTTTCGGTATCGAACGAATATTTCCTGACTGCCGGCAATATCTCCAATGTCCTGCTGCAGACGTCCATCAACGGTATCCTGGCGATCGGAATGACCTTCGTCATTCTCACCCGCGGCATCGATCTTTCGGTCGGTTCGGTTGTCGCCCTGGCGGGCATCGTCAGCGCGAGTTTCGCCACCACCTCTTCGACCGCCGGCGTTCCCGGTGCCCCATATTCGGCCTTCATTGCGCTGCCGATCGGGCTCCTGGTCGGCATTGCCTGCGGCTCGATCGTGGGCATCATTGTCTCACGGTTCGCGGTGCCGGCCTTCGTCGCCACCCTCGGCATGCTATCGGCGGCCCGCGGCATGACATTGCTTTATGGCGGCGGGCGCCCGGTACCCGCCCTGACGCCCGAGTTCCGCTGGATCGGGACCGGCAACATCCTGGGCATACCGATGCCGGTCGTGCTGCTGGCGATCGTTTTCCTGGTTTCGTGGTGGGTCCTGAACCGTACCCGCTTCGGCCGCTATATCTATGCAGCCGGCGGGAACCCGCATGCGGCCGTCACCTCGGGCATCAATGTCTCGCGGCTGCGCCTGCTGGTTTACATCATCTCGGGCGGCCTCGCCGGGCTTGCGGGCATGCTGCTTTCGGCCCGGACCGGATCTGCGCTGCCGCAGGCCGGCATTTCATATGAGCTCGATGCCATTGCAGCCGTCGTTATCGGGGGCACGAGCCTTTCGGGCGGATTGGGCCGCATCACCGGCACCCTTGTCGGCGCTCTCATCATCGGTGTCATGAATAACGGTTTAGACCTGATGGGCGTCCAATCCTATTACCAACAGGTCCTGAAGGGCGCCCTGATCGTCGGCGCCGTCATGCTGGACCAGAAACGGAATCAGGGCGCCTGAAGCCCCTGACAAAGGGCAGCGGCCGAACCGCATCCCAACTCTTCGGCGCATCGATGTGGTGGCCGGGAATTCAACGGAGGAGAAAGAGAATGAAGAAGCTTTTGATTGCGCTTGCAGCAGCGACTGCGCTGATGGCCTCGCCGATGCTGGCGCAGGACAAGAAGATCAAGGTGGGCGCCGCTGTCTACGGTCTGAATGCGGAGTTCATGCAGATATGGTCGGCCGCCCTGGAAGACCATCCGGCAGTGAAGAAGGGTGACGTCGAGCTTACCGTCTTCGACGGCCGCTACGACGCGCTCGTTCAGCAGGAGCAGTTCAACACGATGATCACGCAGAAATACGACGCGATCATCTTCGTGCCGATCGACATCGAGGCCGGCGCCACCGCCGTCCAGGCGGCGCATGACGCCGGTATCCCGGTTATCGGATCCAACACGCGCGTGAACTCCGACCTTCTCACATCCTATGTCGGTTCGGACGACACCGTCTCCGGCTATATGGAAGCCAAGACCATCCTCGACAAAATCGGCTGCAAGGGCAATGTGGTGATCCTCGAAGGGCCGATCGGCCAGTCGGCCCAGATCTCCCGGCTGGAGGGCAACAAGAAGGCGCTCGCCGAATGCCCGGAAGTCAAGGTTCTCGAGGACCAGACGGCCAACTGGTCGCGCGCCGAAGCTCAGACGCTGATGGAAAACTGGCTGACGGCGCATCCGGGCCAGATCAACGGTGTTATCGGCCAGAACGATGAAATGGCGCTCGGTGCGATCGAAGCCATCAAGGCAGCCAATCTGAAGACCGAGGACTTCGCCATTGCCGGCATCGACGGCATCACGGACGCCTTGCATGCCGTCAAGGCCGGGACGATGACCACGATCCTCCAGGATGCCCGCGCTCAGGCGCAAGGCGCACTCGATCTGGCGATCTTCCACGCGAAAAAGGGCGACTACAAGCCGGAATCCGATATCTGGACCCAGTATCCGGACATGCCTTTCAATGACGGCAAGGACAAGATCTACAACGTCCCTTGGACTCCGGTCACTTCGGAAAACGTCGATAAGCTGCTGGAAACCCGCAAGTAAGACATCGATGCGGGGCGATTATCGCCCCGCATCGCCAACCAAGGCCTTTAGAAATGACCGAAGCAACTCCTCATATCGATCTTGATTTTCCGCTCTCCGGCAAGGTTGCCCTGGTAACCGGCGGAGGTTCAGGCATCGGCGCGGCCATCGCGTCCGCCTTCGCCGCGAAGGGGGCAAAGGTCGCCATCCTGGATATCGACATTTCCATCGCCACGGCCAAGGCCGACGCAATCGGCGGCGGCGCAAAGCCGTTCGCCTGCGATGTTTCCAAAGCGGAATCGGTCAACAAGGCGATTGCCGACGTCATCGCCGCCTTCGGCAGGATCGACATCGCGGTCAATAGCGCCGGGGTCGTATTCCTCGCGCCGGCGGAAGAGCTCTCGCTCGACCACTGGGACAAGACCATCGATATAAACCTGAAGGGGACGTTCCTTGTCACCCAAGCCGTCGGCAAGGCCATGATCGCAGCCGGCCAGGGCGGCAAGATAATCAATATCGCCTCGCAGGCCGGCACCGTTGCCATCGAGGAGCACGTCGCCTATTGCGCCTCGAAATTCGGGGTGATCGGCATGTCGAAAACCTTTGCCGCCGAATGGGGACGCCACGGCATCAACGTCAACACCATCTCCCCTACCATCGTTCTGACCGAGCTGGGCAAGAAGGCATGGGCGGGCGAAAAGGGCGAAGCCGCCAAGAAACGCATCCCGGCCGGCCGTTTCGCTTATCCGGAAGAGATCGCGGCTGCAGCCGTTTTCCTGGCGTCCGCGGGTGCGGACATGATCACCGGCGCCGATCTCCTGATCGACGGCGGCTATACGATACTGTGAGCTTATAGGAGACATTATGCAGCGATTCATCAACAACCCCGATGACGTCGTCGAGGATACCGTCAAAGGTTTTGTGAAAGCTCATTCCGACATTGTTCGCCTCGCGGAAAACCCGCGCGTGATCGCTGCCAGGAACGCGCCTTATCAAGGCAAGGTCGGCGTGGTAACCGGTGGCGGCTCAGGCCATGAGCCGGCCTTCATCGGCTACACCGGCAGGAACATGCTGGACGCCGTTGCCGTCGGCGAACTTTTCTCGTCTCCCACGGCCAAGAGCTTCCACGATGCGTTTCGGGAGGCCAATGGCGGCAAGGGCGTCGTCTGCCTCTACGGCAATTATGCCGGCGACAACATGAACGTGAAGATGGCGGTGAAGATGGCCGCCAAGGAAGGCATCGAGGTCGCGACGGTCGTCGCCAATGACGATGTATGCTCGGCCCCCCCGGAAGAGAGGGAAAAACGCCGCGGCGTGGCCGGCGAGATCTTCATGTGGAAGATCGGCGGAGCCAAGGCGGCAAGCGGTGCTTCGCTTGAAGAAGTCCGCGCAACCGCCCAGAAAGCCATCGACAATTGCCGCTCGATCGGCGTCGGCCTTGGACCCTGCACATTGCCGGCGGTCGGGCATCCGAATTTCCAGATCGAACCCGGCACGATGGAAGTCGGCATCGGGCATCATGGCGAGCCCGGCGTGCGTGTCGAACCCCTGAAGACCGCGGATGCGATCGCCAGGGATATGTGCAAGATCGTCCTTGACGACCATGACCTGCCCGAAGGCACCGAGGTGGCCGTGCTCGTCTCGGGCCTCGGCGCGACCCCGCTCAATGAGCTCTATATCCTCAACGATACGATCGAAGCGGAAATCACCGGCCGCGGCCTGAAGATTTACCGCACCTATGTCGGTAACTACTTCACCTCCCTCGAAATGGTCGGTGCCACATTGACCGTCATGGCGCTCGACGCGGAATTGAAGGAACTCCTCGACGTCGAGGTCCATTGCACAGCGCTTTTGTAAGAAAGTTGAGACATGCAGACATTCAGCAATGCCTCGTCCGGCGACATCGTTCTGGCCATAGCCGACCGGATCATCGAAAACCGCGCCTATCTCAGCGAGATCGACGGCAAGATCGGCGACGGCGATCACGGGGTCAACATGGCCAAGGGTTTCGGCATGGCCGCCGAACGCCTCAGGGGCAAGAACGTTTCGCTGGGCGAATCCCTTGATACGCTCGGTACGGTGCTGATGACGGAAATCGGCGGGTCCATGGGCCCTCTCTATGGCGTCATGTTCACCGAGTTTGCCGAGAAGCTCGAAGGCGTCGAGGAGATCGATGCCACGGCATTCAGCACCATGCTTCACGCAGGCCTTGCCGGTATCCAGTCGATCGGATCGGCCAAGGTCGGCGACAAGACCCTGCTCGATACGTTCGTGCCCGCCGTGGAAGCCTTCGACACCGCAACCGCTTCCGGAAAGTCCTTCTCGGATGCTCTCCAGGCCCTTGTCGCCGCGGCGGAGCAGGGTCGCGACTCCACGATCGATCTCGTGGCGAAGATCGGTCGCGCAAGCCGGCTCGGCGAGCGCTCGCTCGGCGTGCTGGACGCGGGCGCCACGTCCTGTGCGATCATTCTGAAAGAGCTGTCGCTCGGCGCATCGGGCAAGCTCCACTGATCGCGGGCCACCGGCCATGCTGCGAGCGAAAAACCCGAGCGCTGCGTGGCCGGGACAAACCCGGCCACGCGCCATTGCAAAAACGCTTGAACCGGTGACACATCGCCGTCATCTTCGGCGCCATCATCGAGATGCGAGCGCAGAGTTACAAAACGGATGTCATCAGCGAAGAAAGTAGCAGCAAAAAAGGCAGGATCATCCGAAGAAGCGGATATCATGCCTCTTCGTTATGGTGATGATCCCTATGTCTGGGCCTGTTGGCTCTACTACGAGGAAGGCCGTACCCAGGGCGATATCGCCGAGATCATGGGCATATCACGCGCAACGGTGAACAGCTATCTCGCCGACGCCCGTGACCGGGGCATCGTCAACATCTCCCTTGAGCCCGAACGGCTCAGTTCACTTTCGATCGCACAGGAACTCAAGCGCCATTTCGGCCTGGCCGATTGCCTGGTCGTGCCAAGCGACGACGGGTCCCGGGCGCTTATCGACCGTCTGGGTTCAGCCGGCGCTCAGGCATTGGCAAAGCTCCTGAAATCCGGAGACACGCTTGCCGTTGCCTGGGGGCGCACCACGCTGTCGATTGCGGAAAAACTGTCGGTTTCCAATCTGCAGGACATGACCGTGGTGCAGGCGACGGGCGGCACGCGTGCGACTTTCGCCTATACGCCGGAGCTTTGTGCCTCGGCGGTTGCCACCGCCATTGGCGCCAGGCTGGTCAACATCACCGCGCCGGCGATCGTCTCCAGCGTGGAGGTCCGTTCGGCACTCCTGCAGGAAGCGCTGTTGGAGGAACAGTTCGCGGTCCTCGCCCGAGCCAACAAGGCGCTGTTCGGCGTTTCGTCGCTGCGCCCGAATTCCACCATTCACACCAGCGGCTTCTTTGAATCGGTTTCCATCCAGGAATATCTGGCGAAAAATGCCGTCGGTGTCGTTGCTGGCCGGTTCATAGATCCCCATGGGCATCCGGTAGCCGGCCCGCTGGACGAGCGGACCATCGGCATCTCCCTGGATATGCTGAAGAATATTGGAATGCGCATCGCCGTCGCCGGGGGCTTCGATAAAGTGCCGGCAATCCTGGCCGCGCTCAGAGGCGGGTATGTGAATGTCCTCGTCACCGATGCGGCGACAGGCCGCGGCATACTGAATGCCGATGGCGTGACGGAATTCGATCAAAAGGCATCGCAGCGCTCACGTTCCAGGGAAATGGCTCAGCCAGCAGGTAATTTCCGCACGCATATCAAGAAGTTCCTCAACAATCCTAACGACGTGGTGGAGGAAATGCTGGATGGCGTAACGAAGGCGCACGCCGCCTATATCCAGCCGATCAAGGGATCGAACCGAAGCCTGGTAGCGAAACACGGCCCTCGCACGGGCAAGGTGGGCCTCGTCATCGGCGGGGGAACCGGACATGAGCCCTGCTTTCTGGGCTATGTCGGCAAGGGGCTTGCCGATGCCGTCGCCATCGGCAATATTTTTTCCTCGCCTCCCCCGACGCCTATCTTGGAATGCGCGAAAGCGGCTTCCGGGGGCAAAGGTGTCCTGTTCGTCTATGGCAATTACGCAGGCGATGTCATGAACTTCGAAATGGCGGCGGAAATGGCGCAGGAGGAGGGTATAGAGGTCCGCACCGTTTTGACCACCGACGACATAGCCTCCTCCCCTATTGAGGATCGCGAAGGACGGCGCGGCGTGGCGGGGAATATTTTCGTCTTCAAGATCGCCGGGGCGGCCTGCGACCGCGGACTTTCCCTCGCCGAATGCGAGGCCGTCACGCGCAAGGCGAACGACCGCACATTCACCATGGGCGTGGCGCTCGAGCCTTGCTCGTTGCCGCAGACCCGGCGGCACAATTTCGAGATCGGGCCGAACGATATCGAGATCGGCATGGGCATCCATGGTGAGCGCGGCGTCGTGCGTGACCGGATGATGCCTGCCGACGAGATCACCGACCGGATCATGGATCGGATATTCTCGGAAATGAAGGCGGTACCTGGCGACCGCGTCGCGGTGCTCGTCAATTCATTCGGAGCGACGCCGCTCATGGAGCTCTACATTCTGTTCCGACGTGTCGCGCAGCGTCTGAGTGCCAAGGATATCACCATCGAAGCAAACTGGGTCGGTCACTACTGCACCTCGCTGGATATGGTGGGAGCGTCGATCTCGATCCTGCACCTGGACAGCGAGTTGTCGGAACTGCTCCATCATCCATGCGATACCGCATTTCTGAGAGTGAACTGAAAAGCCGGAGTGAACGGCAGGTTTCGTGGTCGAGTTGAGGAATTTCAATGTCTGAAAATGCAGCGCGCCGCTTGAGCCGGATGTTCCAGCTGATATCCGTCGCCATTGACGCGCAACAGGACCACCTGTCCGACCTCGACGGTGCGATCGGCGACGCCGATCACGGGATCACGATGTCGCTCGGCTTCGCCGCCGTCAACAGTGAACTCTCCAAGCTCGACCTCGATCACACGCTGCCGTCCGAAGTCTTTTCCGCAGCCGCCACGGCCTTTCTCAATGCGGTCGGCGCGTCGACCGGGCCGCTCTATGCGACAGCCTTCCGCAAGGCAGCGCAGGCCCTGAAGCCGCTGGAAAGCCTTTCTCCGGCTGATCAGGCAATCATCATCGAAGCCATAGCCATCGGGATCAAGGAACGCGGCAAGGGACAGCGCGGCGACAAAACGATGCTCGATGCCTGGATCCCGGCTGCCGAGGCTGCCGCGGAAGCGGCTTCCCGCAGGGCCACGACCGCCGAGATGTGGAACAGTATTCTTGCCGCCGCCCGGGACGGCGCCAATGCCACAAGATCGATGGTGGCGGCGCGCGGCCGCGCCGCACGGCTCGGCGAACGGTCGCTGGGGCACATGGATCCGGGATCGGCTTCCGCCGTCATCATACTCGGCGCCATGCGGGATGCTTTCACCGAGGACCATGTTTCCAGACCGCATTGAAGGGGTTTCGGACAGGTCCTGATCCGGCCGCTCCGCGCTGGATGCAAACGCCTTAACCGCCGGCGCCGCAATCCCTCTTTCCCGATCCCGGTGAGGAGCCTGTTTTCCCCATACGGGAATTTGGATCGCCTCTTCCGCAGCAGGCGCTCGATATAGGTGCTTGACTCATTCATATCCCGGCGGTTATTGATCCGATCAATAACCATTGAGTTATCGATTGCAATGCCGCAGCACCATGACGTCCTCTTCAGAACGCTCGCCGATCCGACAAGGCGGGCCATTTTCGAGCGGCTTTGCCGTGACGGAGACCAGACGGTCAGCGCCCTTACGGCTCAGGCCGGCGTATCGCAGCCGGCCGTCTCAAAGCATCTCGCGGCCCTGAAACGCGCCGGGCTGGTGCGCGACCGTCATGAAGGCCGCCAGACACATTACAGCGCCGAGCCCGGTGCACTTGCCCCGCTGCTTAACTGGACGAACCAGATGACCGGCTTCTGGCAAAGCCGGTTCGACGATCTCGAGGATCTGCTCAAAAGGATGGACCAATGACAGATACTGCCGCTGAAACGCTCTCCGTCGTCGTTGAACGCGAGATGCCTCATCCGCCGGAAAAGATCTGGCGTGCGCTCACGCAGCCGCACCTGATCGAGGCGTGGCTCATGAAGAACGACTTCAAACCGGTCGTGGATCACCGCTTCAATCTGAGCGCGGACTGGGGTGCCGTCGAGTGCCAGGTCCGGACGGCAGAGCCGAACAGGACATTGTCCTACACATGGAACACCAAGGACCTCAGAAGCATCGTCACATGGACACTCACCCCCACGCACTCGGGCACTCTCCTGCGCATGGAGCAGTCAGGCTTCCGGCCGGATCAGCAGCCATACTATCGGGGCGCCCAGGCCGGCTGGCCGAGATTCTTCGAAGCCCTGGAGCAGGTTCTGGCGCGGGCTGACTGATCGGTGCCGAAGCCTGGTTACAGGCTGGACGTTTGAGTTTTGAAGGAGGTTTCATGAACTGGAACAAATGGATTCGGCAGGTTCATCGCTGGCTGTCGATTGCGTTTACACTGACTGTCATCGCCAATTTCGTCGTGATGGGACTGGGAGAACCTCCGGCCTGGATCGTCTACTCGCCGCTGCCCCCGCTTTTTCTGCTGATCTTCACCGGCCTTTATATGTTCGTGCTACCCTATGTCATCGGGCGGCGCACCAGCAAGGAGGCGTGAACATCCATGACTGCCAGCACTCCCAAAGGACCGGCGAAGACCACGAAGAAAACCGCCAGGCCGGCATCTGCGGAGCCGGTTCTCCTCTCGGGCGGCAATCCGCAGATCGCCAAGGGTGACGGCGATGCTCCCGTGCAGGCCTATATCGCGGCCATGCCGGGCTGGAAGAGCGAGGCCGGGCGCCGTCTCGACGCGCTCATCGTGCGCACCATTCCCGACGTGCAAAAGGCAGTCAGATGGAACTCGCCTTTCTATGGCATCGAGGGACAGGGCTGGTTCCTGGCTTTTCACTGCTTCACGAAATACATCAAGGTGACGTTCTTCCGCGGCGCGTCCCTGCACCCTCTCCCGCCCGTTGATTCCAAGGACAAGAACACCCGCTACTTCCACATCCACGAGGATGAGCAGCTTGACGAAGAACTGGTGGCGAGCTGGATCAGGCAGGCTGCTGCCCTGCCGGGCTGGATCCCCTAGTAGGCAAAGAACAACGGAAGCGAGAACAGGATGGAAAAGAGCGGCTCGGAGGAAGAAAAATCCCCCTCCCAATTGATCGACGAGAAGATCAGGAAACTTGACGACTGGCGGGGTGGGTTGCTGTCCCGGCTCCGCACGCTGATCAGGCAGGCCGATCCCGGGGTGGTCGAGGAAGTGAAATGGCGAAAGCCGTCGAATCCGCTGGGAGTGGCGGTATGGGAGCACGCCGGCATCCTATGCACCGGCGAGACCTACAGGGACAAGGTGAAGTTGACCTTCGCCAAGGGTGCATTGCTGGAGGACCCTTCAGGCCTCTTCAATTCCAGCCTCGATGGCAATGTGAGGCGGGCTATCGACTTTCATGAGGGCGATAAGGTCGATGAAGAAGCGTTCAAGACGCTCATTCGTGCAGCGGTGGCATTGAACACTTCCTCCATCCGTTCCGCAAAATGATGGAAAAGCGCTCAAAAAGGCGCGCAAAACCGATGAAATAATCCCCTTTCTCGATCAAAAGCGGTTGCATGCAGACCGTTTTTGGCCCGCGTCGCAGACATTCTTCAGCCTTCCATCGTTTGTGCTTCAGCATCCTGGCGACGACAGCCGCGCAATATCGCGCGCTACTGCCGGATTACGCTGAAAAAATACGATATTTTAGACAATCTGAAATTAGAATGGTACGCTTAAATCAGAGTCTTGGAAACAAGCGAGGGGAACACAGATGATGACGAAGAAAGCCAACCCGATCGATGTACAGGTTGGATCGCGTATCCGGATGCGCCGCATGATGGTCAGTATGAGCCAGATGCAGCTTGCATCCCATCTGGGCATCACCTTTCAGCAAGTGCAGAAATATGAGAAGGGGATAAACAGGGTCGGCGCGAGCCGGCTTCTGGCCATCTCCGACATACTCGGGGTGCAGCCGGGTTTCTTCTTTCAGAACGAAGATGGCCCGTTTTCGGGCGGTACTGATGCAAATACCGGGCAATATTCCATGAAATCCCTGCTGACGGCAGATGGGATTTCCCTCAACAAAGCCTTCCTGAAGATAAAGAATCCGGGCCTGCGCCACCATATCCTGAGCCTGGTGAAGGCGATCGCTGATCGCGAGGAAGCCAGCGGGCCGGTCGCTGCGGAACGCACGATCCGTCCGGGCGCCGACAAGGACCGGTCATCCTCCTGGCAACAGTCACGTCTCTCGTTTTCCGCGAAGTCCTGATTTCGCGGGATTTCCTTTTTGACGGCATCCCGTCAGAATGCCTCCAGGAAACCTATGAATTTCAGACTTGTCACATTTGGCGGGCTTCGCCTGGTTGATGGTTCGGGCGAGGAGGTGGCCTTCCCTCATAAGGGCCTCCTCGCAATCTGTCGTCTGTTCGACAGCGCGGATCACGAATTGTCGAGAGACAGGCTGGCAAGGTTTCTCTGGGGCGATGCGCATCCCAGCGTCGCCTATGTCAATCTCCGCAAGGCCCTCTCCCGCATCAAGAAGCGGCAGGATGAGCTGGGAACCCATTTCCTCGGGATCGGCCTCAAAACGATAACACTGGATGCGAGAATGCTGGAAAGCGATTTCCGGCCGCTGCTGCATGCAGAGCCGGTTGCGCCGCTCAACCGCCTCAGATCGATCGTGGGGGTATTGGCTGGCGAATTCCTCGAAAACACGGGGGCGGAGAGCGCACCCGTCACCCAATGGATCATCCAGCAAAGGGAGCGGTTCGCAAGTGAACTGCGCAGCCTCTTTTTCCAGGCATTGCCAGAGGCGCGAAAAGAGCGCGAATTCGGGCTCATCAGGAATGTCGCCCTGCGTATCCTTGCCGACAATCCCTTTGACGAACCTGCCCGTGAAGCCTTGTTCACCGCGCATGATGCGGAAAGGGAGATAGCAGGGGATCAGAAAATCGTAGGCGCCGGCGCATCGGCACCTTCGGTAAACATGCCGGTCCCCGTGCAGTCGGTCCGGTTCCCCGCCAGGGCCGGCGCCGTCCACAATAACCCGGATCCCGCGGAATCTCCCGGCGCAAGTCCGGTTGCCGGCGGCTTTGGGAAAATACAGGTGGAACTGTCCTCCCGGCTTCCCAGGCTCGCCCTGCTTCCGCCGATGGTGGCAGACGGCAGCCTCGATCCGAGGGCATCCGCCCACGCGCTCATTGAGGACATCACCATCGGGCTTTGTGCGTTGAGGACCGTCTCGGTGGTGGCGCCCTATACCGCTGCGCAGATCAGCCTTCACGCGGATAAGGCCAATATCATCGAGCGCCATGCCATCGATTATATCCTCGACTGCCGTATCTCGCCGGAAAGCTCCGGCGGAACGCTCTATACGCAGCTCATCCATTTCGCCAATGACGAGGTCATCTGGGCAGACCGCTTCAGCCTCGCCCCGGAAGGGCTGCTGATCGGACGCCAGGAAATTGCCGTCCACATCGCCCGGGCCACCGCCCGGGAGATCGAGCACAACCGGATGGCACGCGAACATTTCATCAGCGATCCGCAGGCCTACCGGCTGTTCCTGCTCGGGCAGAGGAACCTCAAGCAGCTACAGCTCCCCAGTGTGCGCCGGGCGCGCAAATTGTTCCGCCAGGCGATATCCGTGAAAGCCGATTACGCGCCCGCGCTGAGCGGCATTGCACGAACCTTTTTTTTGGAATGGCTGCTGACGGCACGCGGCGACGACGAGCTGTTGGTAATGGCGGAACAGTTTGCAAGACAATCCCTCGCTACCGATGAACGATTGGCCTCCGGTTATCGCGAACTTGGGGTTATTCAGCTCTACCAGCATGAATTCGACGAAAGCATCGAAACATTGGATCAGGCGGAACGTCTCAGCCCGCACTATGCCGATGTGATCGCGAGCTACGCCGACGCTCTTACCCAAGCATCGCAGCCGGCGGATGGACTAAAGAAGATACAGCGAAGCATCTCGCTCAACCCGCTTTGCCCGGATGAATACCTGTGGACCGCGGCCGGCGCCTGTTATTCGACAGAGCAATATGAGCAAGCGCTCCGCTATATGGAACAGATGAAGGATCGTACGCCGACTGACCGTCTTTCTGCAGCCTGTTGGGCCATGTTAGGTGATATGAAGAAAGCACGTTCCTTCGTCCGCAAAACCTTGGAGGCTCAGCCGGATTTCGTGCTCGACAAATGGATGGCAATCGTTCCATTCAGGGATGATTGGCAGAAAGAGCACTATCGCGAGGGTTTGCTCAAGGCCGGGTTTTGAAATCGATACAAAGGAAGAAAACGAAATGGCGCAGGTTGTAGTACTAGGGTTGAAGGGAACTGCCGATCTCTGGCTCGTGGATTTCGATGCAGGTACGGTAACGCCGATCGATCCCTCAGACGAAAGTCAGCTCGGACAAGCTGACAATCTCCGGCAAGCAGGAGCAACGATCGTGAAAGGCGTTGACTTTGCAGTCGCTGCGAGTTCTGTTTCCGCAGTTGGGGGCGGCTTTATGGATTAATAAAAGTTTGCTCCTGCTCTGCAAGCTATGAAAAGCAGTATGATCGCTTCATGCACAAGTAGGCGATGCTGCGTTATAGACAGCGGCGATGCAACTCCATGATGGCTGAAACCGCTCCTTCCGGCGATACCCAGCAATGCTATTCGGACAGGATCCGCAGCCCGGAAGCCACGTTCGAAGCCATCCGCCCCCATCTCTCTCCGCTGGGCGTGACGCGTCTTGCCCGGGTTACCGGGCTTGACCGCATCGGGATACCGGTTTGGAACGCCGTCGTTCCCAATTCGCGGTCGATCGTCATCAATCAGGGCAAGGGCATCCGGGATATCGACGCCAGGGTGTCCGCCGCGATGGAGGCCCTGGAAAGGGCGATCGCCTGCGCACCTGAGATCGATACCGTTACCTCGACACGCGGCAAACTCATCGCGGCGGGAGCAAAGGCAGAGCCGCTCATCTGCCTGACCGCGGCAGGGCATCAGGATCTCGGCGACGGGGATGAAACGGCCTGGGCGCAAGGCAGGGACCTCTTCTCCGGCGATGAAGTCTGGGTTCCTCTCGATGCCGCACTGCTCGACCGCACGGTCGAAAACTGCCGCTACTGGCAGTCCTCCGACGGGCTCGCATCCGGCAACACCCTCGATGAAGCCATCTTTCACGGCCTTCTGGAGCGGATCGAGCGCGATGCCGAAACGCTGTGGAAGGTCACCTCCCCCGCCGGACGGCTTTCCTGCTGCATCGATCCGCGTTCGTTCGCCGACCCCGTTGTCGACGATCTCTGCGGGCGGATCGAGGACGCCGGTTTTGTGATCCGGCTCTTTGATATCACGAGCGATATCGCCATTCCCTGCTTTGTCGCGATCATAGGCCCACGAATGGCGGGAAAGGCAACCCAATGCCGGTTTGTCGACGTGGCCCAGGGGAATGGCGCCCATCCGCATCCCGTCCGCGCCGCCATTCGCGCCATTACGGAAGCGGCACAATCACGGCTGACCTTCATCAGCGGCGCGCGCGACGACATATTTCCCGAGACATTCCTCCGCCCCCTCCCCGAGGATACCCGACAGCTTCTGGAAGCTCATCCCGGACCGGCTGATATCGGAAGGGGAACCGAGAAGCGCGGCCTTGCGCCCCTTACGAGCCATGTGCTGGAGAAGCTGGAAAGCGCGAGGATCACCTCCGCGATCGCCCTGCCGCTGACGCACGGCGAATATCCCTTTGCCGTTTGCAAGGTCTTCGTGCCGGGGCTTGAAAACCCCGAGGGCAAGCGGCGGCGGCGCTTCGGCCCGCGGGCGATTTCCAGGAGTCTTGCCTTCAGATGAAAGTCGTGTTCGTCGGACCGACACTCCCCGATGCCTCCGACCCGGTGGGCGAAGACATCGTCATCAGGCCCCCTGCCCGCCAGGGCGATATTCTTGAGGCCGTCTGTCAGGGGGCGAATGTCATCGGTCTCGTCGACGGCAATTTCGAACAGGTCGCGCCGGTCTGGCACAAGGAAATACTTCATGCCCTGTCGCAGGGCGTGAAAGTCTGCGGTGCGGCCAGCATGGGCGCGCTGCGGGCGGCTGAATGTTCGGCCTATGGCATGCAGGGCATCGGCAGCATCTATCGCCAATATGAGCAAGGCGAAATCCTCGACGATGCCGACGTGGCGCAACTGCACGCACCGCGCGAGCTGCGCTATCTCTCCATGTCTGTACCCATGGTGAATGTCGCGGCGACGCTCAGGCAGCTGCGTGCTGAGAACCTCATCGGCACCGACGAGGCCGAAGTGCTCGAACGGGCGGCGCGGTCGGTATTCTTCAAGGACAGGACCTATCAGGCCGTCACCGATCGCGCCCCCCTGGCCGGCGCTGCGCGCAGGGCGGAAATCCTCGATCTCTTCCTCATCCGCGAGGTCAACCAGAAGCGCTTCGATGCGCTCGAACTCCTGCAATGGATCGCCTCGACGCAGGATATCCGGGCTCCTCTCCCCACCACCTGGTCCTTTAATTCCA
The DNA here is from genome assembly GCF_014191375.1 of Mesorhizobium sp. RMAD-H1. GTDB lineage: Bacteria > Pseudomonadota > Alphaproteobacteria > Rhizobiales > Rhizobiaceae > Paramesorhizobium. Next base: position 388,311 of record NZ_JACHWN010000003.1, on the reverse strand, counting down.
CCAGCATGTGGAAAACAGCCTCCGAATATCGAAGGTAGTATCTGCCGGCACACCTATCTTCCAGGCTGTGTCACGCTCATGTCACGCGCACATAAAGGATCTTCGCGCTAGTTCTAGGGCAACAGATCAACCATTCTCCTTCAGGTGGGACGGGACATGAACATCGCAGAAACAATGGAACCATCAAAGACACTGGCTCCGAACAGGAGCGAGGAAGAATTAAGGGAGCTGATGGCCTTGGCGCGGCTCCTCACCTTTGCCCAAGGTACGGCAAAAGGCCTCAACGCCAATTTCGTCGAATATTGTCTCGACATGGCGGTGAGCGGAATTCTCGAGGAGTTGCACAGCAGCGACAAATTCAAGCTGCGCAACTGAACTCCTGCCTCTGGATCATCCGGGCCTTCCGGAACGGGCTTTAGCCCCCGAATATGATGTTGGGCATGACGAGCACCAGCTGCGGAACGAAGACCAGCAGCAGCGTGACCATCACCACCGCCGCCAGGAGCGGCATGGATTCCCTGGTATATTCGCCGATCGGGCATCGCAGGATCGAGCAGACGGCATACATCGCCGCGCCGACGGGCGGCGTGAAGTTGCCTATCGTGGCGGCGACGATGAAGACGAGACCGAAATGAACGGGATCGCCGCCGAGCTGCCGCACCAGCGGCAGGAAGATCGGCGTCAGCATGATGATGAGCACCGTCGCATCGATGAAGAAGCCGATTGCAAGGATGAAGAGCGCCACGAGCACCTTCACGCCGTAGAGATTGTCGGTGATGCCGAGAATCCAGCCCGACACGATCTCCGGCACGCGCTCGAGCACGATGCCGTAGCTGAAGATCGCCGACAGCGCGATCAGGAACATGACCGAGCCGATATCGGCGAGGCTTCCTTCGAGCGCCTCCAGAAAGCTTTTCCGCTTCATCTTGCGGTAGATCAGGAAGCCGATGAAGACGGCGTAGAGAACGGCGAAGGACCCGATCTCGGAGGGCGTGAAAACGCCCAGCCTCAGGCCAAGCAGCAGGATGACGGGGAAGAGCAGCGCCCAGATGCCGCCGCCGAACGCTTTGGCGAACTCGTGGGCCGTTGGCCTCGTCTGCCGCTCCGGCTGGTAGCCGCGGCGCCTGGCGGTGAGCCAGACGGCAAGCGACAGTCCGATCCAGAGCATGATGGCCGGCACGAAACCGGCGGCGAAAAGCCGGCCGATGGAGACCTGGCCGATCGTGCCGTAGAGGATCATCCCGATGCCCGGCGGGATGATCGGCGTCAGCACCGCGCCGAAGGAGAGGACGCCGGCGGCAAAGCCTTTCGTGAAACCGCGTTTGATCATCTCGTCGCCCAGCATGCGCGACTGCATGGCTGCATCGGCGATGGCGGAACCGGAGACACCGCCCATGAGCGCGGAAAGCGCGATCGAGATCTGCGCCAGCCCGCCTTTCATGCGACCGGTGAGAACCGAGGCCAGATCGAGAAGGCGTTCGGTGATGCCCGACTTGTTCATGAAATTGCCGGCGAGGATGAAGAGCGGAACGGCGAGAAGGGCGAAGTTCTGCGTCTGCGATACCGTCACCTGGACGGGGATCGTGAAGGGCAATTCCGGATGCTGCAGGAAGAACAGCGCTCCCGAAATGCCGATCGCGAAGGCGACCGGCATGCCCATGAGAATGAGAACGATGAAGGCGAGCGTGACAATCAGCATGGGTCTACCGTGTCGTTGCGGACCGCGACATCCACCCGTCCTCACGCATCGCCGCGCGTATTTTCAGGGCCGTTGTCAGCAAGAGAAGGGTGGCTCCCACGGGCATGCTCATCGTCACCCAGGAATAGCTCACCCCGGGGATCCCCTGGAAACTGCGCGCACGGCTGATCCAGGACAGCCAGACGCCGGCATAGACGACATAGATCAGGAAGGCGGAGATGATCATGTAGTTGCAGTAAAGCAAGGTCCGCTGCAGCCGCTCGGGTGCGCGCGCGACCATGACGTCGATCGACATCAGCGCCTCCTTGCGCCAAGCGATGTCGGCGCAGAGGAATGCCGCCCAGGCGAAGAAGCAGGTTGCAAGATCGATCGTCCAGTTCAGCGGATGATGCAGGAGGCGGGCAACGCCGCCGGCAAAGATCAGGACGACCATCAGAACAAGGAAGATCCCGGCGAGGACCGCCTCCAGCTTCAGCAGATAGGAATAAAGCGCGCGCATGGGCGGTCCTCCACCGCAATGGGTTATTTGCCGATTTCCTTTTGCACCTTGTTCCTGGCTTCGATCAGGCCGAGGGTTTCATAGGCTCTCTCTCCGGCCTGGCGAAATGCCTGGAGATCGACATCCCCGACTACGGTCATGCCGCGTTCCTGAAGGGTTGCCTTGGCCTTGGCTTCCGCCGCCTCGACCACTTTCGAGGTTTCCTGACCGGCATTGCTGCATTCCTCAACCAGTGCCGTCTGGTATTCCCCAGGCAGACCGTTGAACCATTGCGAGCTCACGACCTGGAAATTGACCAGGAGAATGTGCTTCGTCTCATTGGCGAACTTCAGCACCTCGTTCAGATTGGCCGCCGTTATATTGGGATAAACGAGTTCAACGCCGTCGATCGCCTGCTGCTGCAGGCCGGGATAGATGTCGCCGAAATTCATCGCCACCGGCTCCGCGCCGAGCGCGCGGATCGACTCCTGCCAGATCGGTGCGGGCGGTGTGCGGATGCGCAGTCCCGCCAGATCTTCCGGCTTGCGGATCTCTTTATTGGTGAAGAAATTTCTGAACCCCTGCACCCAATCGAAGCAGACGACCTTGAGGCCGTGCTGCCCGGCAAGCTCGTTTTGCCATTCGACCATGGTGGGTGCTTTGCCGAGCGCGAAGGCTTCCTGGAGCGACTCGACGAAATAGGGCCCGTTGACGACGGCGATGCCGGGAACGTAATTGCCGAGCCGGGCCGCATCGGTGTTCTGCCCGATATTGGCACCCTGGCGGATCTGCTCGATGATGTCCTCCTCGACGCCCAGCTGGGCGCTGTGGAACACCTCGATTTTGAGACCGCCATTGGTGCGCTCTTCGACACGCTTGGCCCAGTTCATGAAGCCCTGATGGAAGGGCTCGCCGGGGCCAAGGACGTGGTTGAAACGCAGTGTGTAACTGTCCTGCGCCTCAGCCATTCCGCAGGCGAGAACGGCCGTGCCCAAAGCGGCGAGGATCGCAGCCTTTCGTTTATGCATTCTCATTTTCTCCTCCTCTTCGCGTTACCCGAGCTCTCCCTCGATTCTCCCGGACGCTCTCCCAGCGTCCTGAAACGCACATCTCGATAGCGGAAGGTGCCGGCCGAGCCGCTACCCGGCCTTCCGTCCGGCAAACGGCAGCTCGACGCCGAACCGCGAGGCCAGTTCCCGGAAGGCCTGTTGCGTCGCTGGGTCGATCGGCACGCCATCGGCCGCACGTCGGTCGGCCTCCTCCCATTCGCGATCGCCGGGGGCAAGCACCCTTGCGCCCGCCCGCGCGGGTGAATTGCGCAATGTCTCGACATAGCGGCGCATGCCCTGCTCGAACGTCTCGATATCCACAAAGGCGTCGGGGCGGATGGCGAGGACAAAAGCGCCAAGGCCGCGCGGCGTGCTGAAATCGGGACCGGCCATCGGCGCGATGTCGAAACTCAATTTCATGCCGGTAAGCACCGCGCTCAGGATCTCGACCAGGCCGGCGAGGCCCGCGCCTTTGAAGCCGAACACGCCGCCGAGCGGCGCCAGCATCTCGGCCTCACCCGGGTCTTCCGTATCCTCGCCGCTTGCTGTTGAGGCAACACCCTCCGGCAGCTTCCATCCCAGGCTCTTGTAGAGCTGAACGCGATTATAGGGCACGGCGCTGGTCGCCATGTCGAAAAGCCAGGGGCGGCTTTCGGCAAGGGGCACGGCGCAGGCAATGGGGTTGGTTCCGTGAAAGCGCTGTGCGCCGTCATGCAGGCGCACGAAGCTGTCGGAATTGCAGACGGCAAGGCCGATATAGCCCTTGTCGGCGGCGGCCACGGCGAAAGCGCCCGCCGGGCCGAAATGCGAGGAATTGCGGATCGCGACGGCGCCGATGCCGAGACGTTCGGCCAGTTCCACGGCGTGATCCATGGCGCGGTAGGCAGCAAGCGCCCCATGGCCATCCCTGGCGTCGAGGGAGGCGACGGCGCCGAATGCCGAGGCAAGCTGCATCTGCGGGCGGGGGTTGACGCGCCCCCCGGTGATGACGGTCACATAGTGATGGAGCAGGCGCACGCCATGGCTGTCGACGCCGAGCCGCGAACCATGCAGCATCGCGCGGGTGACGGCATCGCACGTCGCCCGATCGGCGCCAGCCGCTGACAGCACGGCCCGGCAGAAATCGTCGAGCGCCGCGATCGGGACTGTCACCGACGTGGGATGATGTGCGGCTGTTGTATTCACAATGTCTGTCCTCCATCTACAACGAGAAGCTGCCCGGTCATGAAAGCGGATTCCTCGCTGGCGAGATAAACCGCGGCGGCAGCCATCTCCCCCACCGTTCCAAGCCGGCCCATCGGCTGGCGGGCGATGAACTGGCGGCGCGCCTCCTCGGGATCGTCCGCCCCCTGGATCCGCTCCTCCAGGGATGGCGAGTGCGTGGTTCCGGGGCAGAGTGCATTGCAGCGCACGCCGCTCCCGATGGCATCGCGGGCGACGGCCTTGGTCAGGCCGATGAGGGCCGCCTTGCTCGCTCCATAGGCCGCACGGCCCGGTACGCCGGTGATGCTGGAAGCGACGGAAGCTATATTGACGATGGAGCCGCTGCCGCGGGCGACCATTTGCGGCAGCGTGGCGCGGATGGTCCGGAAGGCGGCGGTCACATTGAGATCAAGGCTTTTGGCCCAGTCGGTGTCGCTGCAGTCGAGAACGGTGCCGTTGTGGACCCATCCCGCACAGTTGACGAGTATGTCGATACGGCCCGCATCGGCGATCGACTGCTCGACCGCCCCTGCATGCGTTACATCGAGGGCAAGGGGGACAATAGCGGGCGAAAGGGCCGGAAGATCCTGCATTTTGGAGACTGTCCTGCTCGCCGCGATGACCTCGGCCCCTTCCCTGGCGAAGGCGACCGCGATGGCGCGCCCGATGCCCTGCCCCGCACCGGTCACAAATGCCCGCTTGTCCGAAAGCCGGTCGGACATGGTTCTCCGATCCTCCCACATCGACGATACACAAAACGTCTTTTGTGTACACTAATCAAAACTGGATGCTATAACAACCGGAATTGTCGAAACCCGCGTCTGGCGGCTATATCAACGCTTGAGACGATGGAGAAAGCAGTGCCGGCAAATCGGGCTGATCACGACAAATGGCAAATCGGCCCGGCAGCATCGGGCACGGTTCCCCGTCTTTATCAGCGGGCGTTCGGGATACTGACGGAGCAGATCGAAAAGGGCGCGTTGCCGGAGGGTACGCGCCTGCAGGAATCGGATGTCGCCGCACAATTCGGCATCAGCCGGACGCCGGCGCGCCAGGCGCTGGTCGAGCTCGAGCGAAGCGGCCTGATCTCGAAAGCGAGTGGCCGCGGCTATATCGTCGGAATGCCGGCGAACAGGCCTTCCGGGCGCAAGGCCAGGATCCCGATTGCCGGAGACATGCGCCTTGTCTCTTCGCCCAGCTGGGAGCGCATCTATGGTGAGGTGGAGGGCGAGATCGTTGCCCGCATATCATTTGCCGGCTGGCGCGTGAACGAGGCGATGCTCGCCCGCCATTATGGCGTCAGCCGCACCGTCGCCCGCGATGTGGTCGCCCGCCTGCAGCAGCGCGGCGTGGTCCGCAAGGACGACCGGTCACGCTGGTATGCGCCGGCGCTCACACCTGCCCATGTGGGCGAACTCTATGAACTGCGCTGGGTGCTGGAACCGTTGGCGCTGGTGAAAGCGGCGCCACATGTGCCGCCCGGCTTCCTCGCGGGAATGCGAAAGCATCTCGAGAACGCTATCGCCAATGCACGCCAGATCGGAGGGGATGTCCTCGACAGCCTTGAAGAGGAGATGCATGTCGCGCTGCTCGGCTATTGCGGCAATGGCACGCTCATGCAAGCGATCACGCTTCACCAGTCGCTGCTGGTCGCCCATCATTTTCTCTATAGGTGGACGCCTCGGCTTTTCGAGACCGAGCCCTTTCTGCCCGAGCATCTGGAAATCGTCGCGCGGCTCGAAAGCGGCAAGGTGAAGGAGGCCGCCAAAGCGCTCGAGCGCCATCTTCGCGTCTCCCGCGAGCGTGCAATCGCGCGCATCAATGTCATTGCCCGGGAATTCAGGGCGGAGGACCTGCCATATCTCGAGCGCATGGGGAGCGAGTAAGCCGCATTGGCGAGCGGTGTGGTGTCGGTGAAAACTTCAAGACCGGTGACGCTACAATTTCGGCGATGCAGGGTTCTGCTTTTCCTTTCCGCGCCTGTCGGTCTGCGTCGCCCATGCCGTTGCCGCCGCGAAGAGGCACAGTGCCGCGACTGTCCAGGCGAGCAAGGAGAAGGCGGCGTCGCTGGCCGCCATTCGCACAGCTTCAAGCGAAGGAGGAAGTCCGCCGGACGGTTCGCCGAAACCCGGCATCCCTTCACCGCCGCCCGCGATCGACTGATAGCGGTAGGCAGCCAGGCTGCCGAGCGCAGCCACCGCGATAAGGCCGGCAATGCGCGAAACGGCATTGTTGATGCCCGAGGCGGCTCCCGTGTCCTCGTCTTCCACCGAGGTCATAACCGCGGTGGAAAGCGGCGAAACGACGAGCGCCATGCCGAGCCCCATCAGCACCATCAGGGGAAAGACGACCTGCCAGAACCGGTGGACCTCGGCGCCGGTGGCAACGGCCAAACCGGCGAAGGCGGCGCCCACCATCAGGCTCCCGGCGGTGATCGGCAATCGGGGTCCGGCTGCATCCGCCCACCTTCCTACCGGTCCGGAGAAGATCGCGATCGCGACCGAAAGCGGCAGGAAGACAAAGCCTGTCGTGGCCTCGTCCATGCCCCACCCGGCAATCAACAGCATGGGGAGATAGAAGAGGACGCCCGATAGCGCGAAATAAAGGAAAAACGTCGCCACGTTTGCACCGGAGAACGCCCGGTTGCGGAAAAGCGAAAGCTTGACCATCGGTTCCTGCTGACGCATCTCCCAGATGAGAAAGACAACAAACGCGGCCACGCCCGCCATAATCGACAGGAGCACGAGCGCTGCCGTGCTGCCGTCCTCCCCCGCTCCAGCAGCTGACAAGCCATAGGCGAGACCGCCGAACGCGATCGTCGCCAGGACCACGCCGGTGAGATCGAGACGACGCGGACGCGAAGGCTTATCGTTCGGGACGCGCAGCAGCAGGATAATCGCCAGCATCCCCAGGGGTAGGTTGACGGCGAAAATGGCCCGCCAGATATCGCCGCCGAAGGTGGAAAGGACAAAGCCGCCCAGGATCGGGCCGAACGCCGTCGTCAGCGCCGAGGATGCGGCCCAGATGCCGATGGCCCGGCCGCGTTCGGCCTTCGGGTAGGCCTTGGCGATGATCGCCAGGCTGCCGGGGATCATGAATGCTGCGCCGATGCCCTGCAGGCCGCGGGCGATAATGAGAAAGGAAGCATTCGGCGCGGCTGCGCAAACCAGCGACATGGCCACGAAGAACACGATACCGGCGATGAAGGTGCGCCGCAGACCGAACCGGTCACCGGCCGCACCGCCGGTGAGGATCAAAGCCGAAAGTGTCAGCGCATAGGCGTTGGATATCCATTGCGCCTGCGGCAGCGATGCACCAAGATCCCCGCGGATCGCGGGAACGGCGATGGCAAGGATGGAACCATCGATGAAGCCGAGCGATGAGGCAACGATAGCCGCCAGCAATACATAGACGCGCCGTTGCCGTGGACAAAAGCTTTCATCCGGTGATCGATGTTGCACTGGCTCCGGCAAGGTTGATGTCATTGATCTTCAGTCCGGTGGCTGACGGGAGACATATACCAGCCTCTGTCTCATGTGAGCCATCAGATCTTTTGATCAGGCGATCGGCGGGTTGCCATTCACCGTGATCACCCCGCCTTTCCGCGTGGATGAGGTCGCGATGGCATGTGGCCGGATTGGCCTCTTGGGGCAGGATCGGTTCCAACCATCCATAGGAACGCCGCATTTGAATACGGCGTTCCTGCCCGTCTCAGAAATTTGCGGCTTCCCTGGATCGAATATATGATCAGATCAGCCCGTACTGGCGCGCCTTGTTGCGCAGGAAGGGCAGGCCGTTGCCCATCACCTCGGCCTCGTCCTTTGCGACCGGGCGCCAGACGGCGAGACCATAGGCGACCTCGGGCGGCATGTTGATGAAGCTCTCCATGGCGAGCCCGCCCTTGAAGCCGATCGCCGCGAGCGCGGCATAAATCGCATCCCACGGGCAATTGCCATAGCCCGGCGTGCCGCGATCACTCTCAGAAAGATGGATGTATTTGAGGTGGTCGCGGGCATCGAGAATGCCGTTGGCGGCACCTTTCTCCTCGATATTCATATGATAGGTGTCGAGATGGACGAAGATATTGCCTGCCCCGACGCGCTCGACCATCTCCACCGCCTGACGCGCTGTGTTGATGAGGTGGTTTTCGTAGCGGTTCACCGCCTCGATGCCGAGTTCGATGCCCAGCGGCCTGGCATGTTTGGCGGCGGCCTCCAGCACGCGGGCGATATTGTCGTATTCGCCCTTCGTCGGCGGGACGCCCGTGCGTTCGCCAATCCCGCCGAAGATGACGCCCGATAGCGCCTCGGCGCCCATTTCCGCGGTCTTGTCGATCGCGACCTTCAGATACTCGATTGCCGCGTCGGGCCGGACCGATGCCCAGGCGCGTTCCGGCAGGCCGAGCGAGCAGACGGCGCGCAGATTGTGCTTTTCCAGAAGCGCCCGCGTATGTGCGGCGTCGACGGCCGGTGCGTTGAGGAGAGCGATTTCAATAAAATCCATCTCGTATCTGACCGCGGCCGCAATCGCCTTTTCGGCGCCGGCGCGATCCCAGCTCATGGTCCACATGCTGGTGTGAACGCCAAATCCTTCCATCGGACTATCCCTCTTTCTGTTTGAAAAATTTGAAGCGCACTGCCGCAAAGCGCAGGATCATCACCGCGACGAGGAGGATGCCCCAGAGCGCCGTCGCCAGATGCTGGTTGGCCCCCATGAGATTGAGGCCGGAAGACAGGAGCTGCAGGACGACAAGCGCGACGAAAACGGGCATGACCCGGCCGAAGCCGCCGAAGGGATTGACGCCGCCGAGAAAACAGGCAAGCACGGTGATGAGCAGATAGGATTCACCATGGCCGACGCGGACCGAGTTGAACCGCGCCAGCATGATGATGCCGGCGACCGCGCACATGACGCCGGAAAGCGTATAGACCAGGACGATGACGCGGCGCGTATTGATGCCGGAATAACGGGTCGCCTCGATGTTCGAGCCGATCATATAGGTGTTGAAACCGAGTTTCGTGCGCGACAGGAGCACGTGCCAGATCAGCACGCAAAGGATAAAGATCAGCAGCGGGATGGGAAAGCCCAGTATGCTGCCATGACCCAAGGGCTGGATGAAGGCGGGAAAGCCTGAGATATCCCCTCCCCGCGTCAGGAACTCGCCGAGCCCGCGCAGGAAGATCATCATCGACAGCGATACGAGGATCGGGTGGGCGCGCGTATAGGCGATGACCAGGCCCATTACCAGGCCACTGGCCGCGCCGGCGCCGATCCCCAGCAGACAGCCGGTGAGGAACGCCATAGGTCCCGCATCCGCCCCGCCATGGCTTTTCAGGACCCAGGCCGCCGTCAGCCCGGCGATGTTGGCGGTGAAGGTTATCGCGAGATTCAAGCCGCCGGTCAGGATCGGCAGGAGCATGGCGAGGGTCAGCAGCCCCAGTTCGGGCAGCTGGAAAGCGACGGAGCCGAAGGTGGCGCGGCTGAGGAACTGCGGTGAAGCGAGGCTGAAGAACAGGACGACGGCGAGGAGCGCAAAGCCCGGTCCGGCCATCTCCGGCCCCAGAAATGCCCTTGCGCGATCGACAAGCCTGATCATCCGCGGCTCCCCTGCTGGCGCATGAAGGGCAGGAGTTTCTCCAGCCGCATGTTCGACAAGGTGATGGCGGCAAGAATGATGGCGCCGATGATCATCTTGAAGGCGAAGGGCGAGACGCCGGCCAGATTGAGCCCGTTCTGGGTGATCGAGATCAGGAGGACTCCCAGAACGCAGCCGAGCACCGAGCCCTTGCCGCCGCCAAGCCGCGCACCGCCGAGCACCACGGCGGCAAGCACATCGAGCTCGCGGCCATAAAGCGCGTTCGGCACCACTTCCTGCGCATAATGCGCCTGGATCAAGCCGCCGATGCCCGCCATCAGGCCGAGCCAGCCGAAGGCGATGAACTGCATTGCGCCTATATTGATGCCGAAGCGGCGCGCCCCTTCCGGATTGTCGCCAAAAGCATAGAGCTGGCGGCCGGTCGTGGTCCGGGTGATGAATATCCAGGTGGCAATGACGCAGACCGCCATGACGAGCACCGGCAGGGTGATCTCGATCCAGCTGCCATCGGCCATCTCGCGCTCGTAGAGAATGACGCGGTCGGTCAGCCAGTCCGGCAGGTTGTAGATCGACACCCCGCGCGTGAAGAACATCAATAATCCGAAATAGATGTTGAAGGTGGCGATCGTCGCGACAATGGAGATGATCCGGAATTTGTGGATCAGGAAGGCATTGAAGGCGCCGAGGAGCACGCCCGCCCCGCCGGCAATCAGGAAGCCGCTCAGCCATCCGCCGCCACCCATCCATCCGAGCAGGATCGCCGTGACATACTGGACGACCGAGGCCGCGACCGCGAAGGAGATATCGATGCCGCCGGCGATCAGCACCACGAGAAGGCCAACGGCAAAGATGATGTTGACAGCGCTCGAATTGAGCAGGTCGAAGGCGTTGCCCGGCGTGAAGAACGTATCGGTCGTGACGGATAGGACCAGGCAGATGACGGCGATCACCGCGAGCAGCGCGAATTCCGTCGCATGGGACTGGATCATTCTACGCATAAACGGCGGCCTCGATGTCACGGAGTGTGCAGTCGCGCGGTGCGAATTCGTTGATGATCCGCCCATCCGCCATGTGCAGCACGCGATCGGCATGGAAATAAACTTCCGGCACCTCGTCCGAGATCAGGATGATCGCCAGGCCGCTATCGGCCAGATTCGCGATGATGTCGAAAATGCCGGCGCGCGCACCGACATCGACGCCGACGGTGGGCGCATCCAGGATCAGCAGTTTCGGGCCGGTCGCCAGCCATTTGGCGATGGCGACGCGCTGCTGGTTGCCGCCGGAAAGGGTGGAGACCGCATCGTCCTGCCGTCCGATCCTGATGCCGAGGTCGGCAATCCATCGGACGACAAGCGCATGCTTGTCGTCATCGGAAAGGAAGCCGCCGGAGGTAATCCGGTCCAACGAGGCGATCACCAGATTGTCGGCGATCGACTGCGGCTGGACGAGACCGAGCGACAGGCGGTCTTCCGAGAGATAGGCAATGCCTGCGGCTATGGCATCGCGATTGGAGGAAAAGCGCACCGGCTTGCCTTCCAGCCTGATCGTTCCCGAGCGCGGTTTCAGCATGCCGAACAGCGAAAGCGCCAGTTCCGTGCGGCCCGCGCCGAGCAGGCCGGTGATCCCCAGCGTCTCGCCACGCCGCACGGTGAAGGAGATATCCTCGAACAATCCTGGCCGGGAGAGATTCTCCACCTCCAGGAGCACCGGATTGGCACCGATATCGCGCGCGCGGATCTGGTGATCGAAGGTCTTGCCGGTCATCAGTTCGGTGATCCGCGACTGCGTCATGCCGGTGGCAGGATAAACGCCGACAATGGCGCCATCCCGCAGCACCGTCAGCCGGTCCGAGATATCGAGCACTTCGGCAAGGCGGTGGCTGACGAAAACGACCGCAACGCCCGAGGCGGACAAGGTGCGGACGATCTCGAGAAGATGGTCGGTTTCCGATTGGGTCAGAGATGCCGTCGGCTCGTCCATGAAGATCAGCTTCGCATCACCGATGAGCGCCCTGGCGATCGCCACGATCTGGCGCTGGGCGATCGCATATTCCTTCAACGGCCGGTCGACATCGAGGCTCACGCCCAGCCGCGCCAGCGCCCTGGCCGCTATTTCGCGCATGCGGCCGTAGCTGACAAAGCGCGGCCAGCGGCCGAGCACGGTCTGGAAAGCGATGTTTTCGGCCACCGACATTTCCGGAAAAAGCGCCAGATCCTGCCAGATGACCTGAATGCCGGCGGCCTGCGCCGTAACCGGCGACATGTGCGAATAGGTCTGCCCATCATAGTCGATGACAGCGCCCGGCTCCGGCCGATAGACGCCGGTGACGATCTTGATGAGCGTACTCTTGCCCGACCCGTTCTCGCCGGCAAGGCAATGCACCTCGCCGGGCATGACCTCGAAGCTCACATTCTTCAGCGCTTTGACGCCGCCGAAGGTCATGTTGATATTACGCAAGGAAAGCAACGGCTTCCGGCTGCTCTCCATACCCGCCAATTCGCTCATTAACGACAACCCGTGAGGTCAGGGGCACCGCCGGACCAGCCGAAGCCGGCCCGGCGGCGGGGAGGATGCTCTGGATCAGAGCCCCATGGCTGCGAGTTCGGCAACCGTGTCCTTGTTGATCGGCACGAGCTGGTCGACGATGATGTTGCGGTTCTCGAAATCGGGCTTGACCTTGCCCAGCCCTTCGATCTCATCGCCGTCCTTGATTTCGTCGCCCTTCATCAGCTTGTCGGCAAGCGTGACGAAGACCTCGCCGGCCTGTTTCGGATTCCACATGAAACCGCCTGAAATCGCATCCTTCATCAGCAGTTTCTGCCCCTGTCCGGGTGAGAAGGGGCCAAGGACGAAGATCTGGCCGACCTTGCGCCGCTCCTCGATCGCGCGGCCGGCACCGATCGGCCCCTGGCTGCCGAAAGCGAGAAAGCCCTTGAGATCGGGATGGGCGGAGATCAGGTCGAGCGCCGTGCTGCGGCTCTTGTCGACATCCTCGGCCACGCCGTAGCGATCGCCGATCAGCTTCATGTCGGGATAATTCTTCTTCAGATATTCGATCGCCGCATCGGCCCAGGCATTGTGCAACGGTACGGTCAGTGAGCCTACAAAGACCGCATACTCGCCCTTGCCGCCCATCTTCTCGGCCAGGAGCTTGGCATGCGCCTCGCCGAAACCGGTGGATGAAGCCAGTTCGAAATCCCAGTCGGCTCCCTTCTGGCCTGGCGATTCATGGGTGATGACGATGATGCCCTGCTGCTTGGCCTTGGTCAGCACCGGCTCGAGCACCTTGGCATCGTTCGGCACGACGCCGATGACCTTGACACCCTGGGCGATGAGATCCTCGATCGCACGAACCTGGAGCGCCGGGTCTGCGCTGGTTGGCCCCACCATGAAGGCGTCGACGCCAAGCTTCTCGCCCTGTTCCTTGATGCCGGCTTCCATGGCGTTGAACCATGGGATGCCGCCTATTTTCACGACGACGCCGACCTTGCCGGCATCGGCGGCAAATGCGGCAAGCGAGGCGCCGAGCGACAGCGACGCGGCAAATAAGGCTATCAGAAGCTTTTTCATATCTGTTCCTCCTCCCTGACGTCTCCCTGCGCGGAGACGATGAGCCGCTTGTCGCGGTCTCTCATAATTCAATGAGCTGACGCGGATTCCGCATCCTCCGTTTGCCGCCTCCTCAAGCGGCACCATGACATGCACAATCGATATTTCGCTTTTGCACAATCGATGGTGCAAACACTATCAAATAGAATTAAACTTTCGTCAAGGGCCGCTTGGCACTAAGAGAATGCAAGGGAGGCAGGGGCATGAGATATCAGGGCAAGAAGAAGGCGACGATCTACGATCTCTCGATCCTATCCGGGTGTTCTCCTTCAACCGTCAGCGCGGTCCTGAACGGCACCTGGCGCAAGCGCCGCATCAGCCAGAACACGGCCGAACTCATTCAGAAACTCGCCGAAGAGCATCAATATACCGCCAATCTGCAGGCTCGCGGACTGCGGAGTTCCCGCTCCGGTCTGGTGGGACTGCTCCTGCCCGTGCACGACAACCGCTATTTCTCCTCTATGGCGCAGACATTCGAGGCGGAAGTCCGCAGCCACGGAAAATGCCCTGTCGTCGTCAGCGCCTGCCGCGACCCGCAGGAGGAATGCGCAACCGTCGAAACGCTGATTTCCTATTCGATCGATGAATTGTTCATAGCCGGCGCGACCGACCCCGACGGTATCCACACGCTTTGCGAGGCCGCCGGTATCCGGCACATCAATATCGACCTGCCCGGAACGAAGGCGCCGTCGGTCATCAGCGACAATTATGAGGGCGCGCGGATGCTGACGCAAGCGATCATCCAGCGCCTTTCCGCGACCGGTCCTCTCGGTCCGGACGAAATCTACCTGTTCGGCGGGCGCAACGACCATGCCAGCCACGAGCGCATAAGGGGGTTCCGTGACATCAAGAAGGAAATGCTCGGCGCGGATCCGGACGAATGCATTCAGCCGACAGGCTATTCACCCGATATGTCGCAGAAGGCATTCGAGGCATTCTACAACCGCGAAAACAGGTTGCCGCGCGGACTTTTCATCAATTCCTCGATCAATTTCGAGGGACTTCTGCGCTTTCTGGCGCAGCATCCGCACGAAACCTTCTCCGATATTGTCGTCGGCTGCTACGACTATGATCCGTTCGGCTCCTTCCTCCCCTTCCCCGTCCTCATGATCCGGCAGGATGTCGAACGCATGCTCGCCAAGGCTTTCGAGATTATGGAAGAGCCACGCCCTGCTGTCGAAATTCATCTGATCCGGCCAGAGCTCGTTCAGCCTCGAACGGCGCTGACCGGCCCGCTCGATCTGATCAGGGAGGTCGATGTCTAAGCGGTGCCTATCTGACGGCACACACTTTCGAACGCGTCAGGAACCGCTTTTCACGTCCATTGTCGAGCGAGAACATGCCGCCGCGCCCCGGCACCACATCGATGATGAGATCGGTATGCTTCCACGCCTCGAACTGGGAGGCGCTTATATAAAATGGCGCACCGCCTATGTGCCCCAGCAGCACGTCATTGTCGCCAACGATGAAATCGCCCTGCGGATAGCACATCGGTGATGAACCGTCGCAACAGCCGCCGGACTGATGGAAGAGGACGGGGCCGTGATCCGCGACGATCTCCTCGATGAGTTGAAGCGCGGCGAGTGTGGCCGAAACCTTGCCCATCATGCGATCCTCCGGGAATGAACAGCGACGCGGCTTCGTCGAACCGCGCCGCTGAGCTTATGAGATTTATTAGAAGAAGCCGAGCTTCTTCGGGCTGTAGCTGACCAGCATGTTCTTCGTGTTCTGGTAGTGGTCGAGCATCATCTTGTGCGTTTCGCGCCCGATGCCGGACTGCTTGTAGCCGCCGAAGGCCGCATGAGCCGGATAGGCGTGATAGCAGTTGGTCCAGACGCGGCCCGCCTGTATGGCGCGCCCAAAGCGATAGCAGCGGTTCGCATCGCGGCTCCAGATGCCCGCGCCGAGCCCGTAGAGTGTATCATTGGCGATGGACAGGGCCTCTTCATCGTCCTTGAAGGTCGTGACTGAGACAACGGGGCCGAAAATCTCCTCCTGGAAGATGCGCATCTTGTTGTGGCCCTTGAAGACGGTCGGCTTGACATAATAACCGCCGGCGAGGTCGCCCGGCAGTTCGTTGCGTGTCCCCCCGGTCAGGACTTCGGCGCCCTCCTGGCGGCCGATATCAATATAGGAGAGGATTTTCTCCAGCTGCTCGGAGGAGGCCTGCGCGCCGATCATGGTGGCGGGGTCGAGCGGATCGCCCTGCAAAATGGCTTCCACCCGTTTCAGTGCCCGCTCCATGAACTCGTCATAGATGTCTTCCTGGATGAGCGCCCGGCTCGGGCAGGTGCAGACCTCGCCCTGGTTGAGCGCGAACATGACGAAGCCCTCGATCGCCTTGTCGAAGAAATCGTCGTCCTCGGCGGTGACGTCCTTGAAGAAGATGTTAGGCGACTTGCCCCCCAGCTCCAGCGTGACGGGGATCAGGTTCTGGCTGGCATATTGCATGATCAGCCGCCCGGTCGTCGTCTCGCCGGTAAAGGCGATCTTGGCGATGCGCGGCGACGAGGCGAGCGGCTTGCCCGCTTCGAGGCCGAAGCCGTTGACGATATTGAGCACGCCAGGGGGCAGCAAATCGCCGATGAGATCGGCCCAGAGCATGATCGTCGCCGGTGTCTGCTCAGCGGGCTTGATGACGACGCAATTGCCCGCGGCGAGCGCCGGGGCGAGTTTCCAGCAGGCCATCAAGAGCGGGAAGTTCCACGGGATGATCTGGCCGACCACGCCCAGCGGCTCGTGGAAATGATAGGCGACCGTGTCGTGGTCTATCTCGGAAATTCCGCCCTCCTGGGCGCGTATCGCTCCGGCGAAATAGCGGAAATGATCGATGGCGAGCGGCAGGTCGGCGGCGGTCGTCTCACGGATCGGCTTGCCGTTGTCCCAGGTTTCGGCGAGCGCCAGCAGATCGAGATTTTCCTCCATCCGGTCGGCGATGCGGTTCAGGATCAGGGCGCGCTCCGCTGCACTGGTGCGGCCCCAGGCGTCCTTCGCCGCATGGGCGGCGTCGAGCGCGGCTTCGATATCGGCGGCGTCGGAGCGGGCGACTTCGCCGAGCGGCCGGCCCGTCACCGGCGAGATGTTCTCGAAATATCGCCCCGCCTTAGGCGCGACCCATTCGCCACCAATGAAATTGTCATAACGCTTGGCAAAGGGGACCTTCGCCGTGCGGGAAAACTCTACCTTGTTCATGACTTCCTCCCGAGAAGCGACGCCGCAGAATGCGGCGTTCCAGTGCAGAGGATGGCCGCCTACGCCCCACGCTGTCAGCCCGGTCAGAGACGATTGGAGCGTGAAGTGTCGCAATCCTGCGACACTCACGAGCATGAAAATCAGTGCGGGCGCTCAATATGCAGGCGCTTCAGCTTGCGATGCAGCGTGGCGCGGCTGACGCCGAGAAGTTGCGCCGCGGCCGAGACATTCCCGCCCGCGCGAGCCAGCGCCCGTTGCAGAACCCCGCGCTCGGCATCGGCGAAATTCTCCGCCTCGATCGTGGAGCCGAACAGGCTCGCCACCGGAAGCGGCTTCTTCAGACAATCGGCGGTGATCCCCAGCGCCTGACGGGCGGCGCGGGTGGCACCGATCACGAGATCATCCGCATCGACCGCAACAAGCGCCCGGCCGCTTTTCTCGGTGGCAGGTGCGAGCAGAATGCGCGCCGTGGGAAAGGCCAAGCGGAAATTGTCCATTTCGATACGCTGCGCCGCATCGATCACCGCCATGGAAATGAGATTGGCGAAGCCTTCGGTCAGATCGGACCGGCAGGACGACACGTCGAGCGCCGCGGCCAGATTTCCCTCCTGATCATAAATCGGCGCCGTCGTGCAACTCAAACCGGTATTGCGGGTGAGAAAGTGCTGATCACGGTGGATGGTGAGTGCCCGCTTCTCGACCAGGCAGGTACCGATGCCGTTGGTGCCTTCGCTGTCCTCGCTCCAGACCGCCCCGGTCCAGAGACCCCATTCGCGAAATGTGTCGTCATCGGCCACGGCTCCGCGCCGCTCGACCGGCACGCCGTCGCGATCGGCCAGGAGAACGCAGCACCCCGCCCCGCCCACGGCGAGATAGAGCCTGTCCAGGCTGGATTTGGCCGCCACGATAAGCGGCTCGATCCGCTGCCGCGCCTCGTTCAACTCTGCATCCGACAGGCGCTTGGGGGATTTGCGATAGGCCGGATCGAGACGGTGCAGGTTGCAGGACCGTCGCCAGGAGGCGATCAGCGCTGATCTCGCCGCCGCGTCCGACGCGATTGCAGCCTGAACCCGATCCGCATGACGGTCGAATGGGTGCTCGTCCATGCGCTCCTCCCGGGGCCTGAACCAGATGTCTATCAAACGCCGCTCCAACCCTTCGGCGCTGGTAGAATGAGCCCGGAGCGCCCCCCGGTCAAGGAGGCACCATGCGATCGCGGTTCATAACATCCGCTCTGAGGAGATCCCGATTTCACCGCTTCCGGATTTCATTCCGTCGCTTCGCGGTAGATTTCGGAAGCATGTTCCTTCAGCGCGCGCCGGCCTTCCGGCCTGAAATACATCATATGCCCGCCTACCACGGCCGCGACGCGAATGGGCCTTGCGCCGGCCAGGGAAGGAATCTGGTTCACGAGATAGCGCGAGGTCATATAGGGCGTCACGAGGTCGGTGTAGCCGTTGATGATGAGGACTCCGAGTTCCGGGTTGAGCGAGCGCGCCCGCTGGAGATCGTCCATGACGCCGGCGTAACCCTGGCGCGAGGAGCCCATCCCGTAATCCCAGGCGCGGCTGATCTCCCCGTTCAGGAGTCGATAGCTGATATCCGTGCGGAAATTCAGCTCGTCACGCGCATAGCCGACAAAAGCCGAGGTAAGCACCGGCACGCTACGGTCGAGCACCGGGTCCGGACCATTGATGCGTGAACTGCCGGGATCGATATCAGCCGTTGCGATCGTGCCATCATAGGCGCTGAGAATATCGCCCTTCGCGCGGGCAAACTCCTTGGCGAACAGCGAGGTCGGGATGCGGGCGAAATTCCGCCGGACGAGGTCGAGCGGCAGGCCCGTGATTTCCGCCACGCGCTGGCTTGCCAGCCGGCCGCCTTCCTCCAGCCCGGCGGCAAGCGCTGAGAGATAGTCGCCAATGGCATAGCGCTCCACCTCGGCCAATCGCGCGCTCAGCGCCTCGCCCGTAATCCCCTCGCTTTGCAGGCGTACGGCGGCAAGCGACGGAAGTTCCAGGGCCCAATGCAGCGGGTCGAATTCATCCGGCCGGACAAGCATGAATTCGAGCGCAGGCGAGATGAGCGCGACGCCATTCACGCTGACACCGGCGTCTTCCTGCAGCGTCTTGGCCAAAAGCGCGGCCCGGAACCCGCCATAGCTTTCGCCCGCGAGAAAGACCGGTGATCCCATGCGGCCGTTCTGGGTCAGGAAAAGCCGGACAAACGCCCCCATGGAAGTAGCATCCTGGCTCACGCCCCAGAAATTGCGCGTCTCCTGGCCGGGTGCCTCCCGGCTATATCCGGTCCCGACCGGATCGACGAACACCAGGTCTGTCATGTCGAGCCAGCTGTCGGGATTGTCGATCAGCCTCTGCGGCGGCGGCAGGAAACCACCGTCAGCGGCAGTCGCGATGACGCGCGGGCCGATGGCCCCGATATGCAAATAGGCGGACGCCGCTCCCGGACCGCCGTTGAAGACGAAGGTGATCGGCCGCTTCGAATTGTTGCCCGAGGCTTCGCCGGAAAGCATGTAGGAAACGTAGAACACCTCCGCCGTGACGTCGCCCTTGCCGGATAGAAGCGAAAGCGTGCCAGCCTTGGCCCGGTACTGCAGCGTGCGTCCTGCGATCGTGATCGAATGATCGGTCGTCTGCGGCGGCGGGAGGAGCGACAGCACGCCGCCGGAAGGCGCCGCCCGCTCGGCCAGCGCGGTCTGGCCCGAACAAAGACTGCCCGCACACAGGAACAGGATGACCGCCAATGCTCTGAGCTTGAAATGCATGATGCCTCCGGGCGTGAAAATTGCTTCATGGTATCACGGCCATCATGCAGGAGACGCGGTCAAAGTCAAAGAAGCGGCCTGCTTCCACTCGCGCGCGCATGGCGTCGTGCCCGATCAACCTGTTGCAACGTGACCACACCGAGATTGAAACACAATCGGGAGACTTGGCGAAACGATAATGCTCGTCTATGAAGCTTCTTCCCGTTCCTGTCTTGCAAGGAGGCTACGAATGCCAGCATTCGGTTCTTCTCAAAAAGGCAGCGGCTTGAAGCGTATGCGCGGCTAGGTCACCAGCCATTTACCGCGCCAGAGCGTCAAGGCGGCTGCCGCCCGAGCCCCTCCCTTAGGGGACGCGCTTGGCTTTGCATCGGCACCGCCTGGAGGCGTGTTTTTCGTTCCCGGCGCCAATTTTCATGAATTTCTGATTTGGGACCGGATGCGCGCCGCATCCGGCTGATACCATGACTTCCTTCCGCAATGCCCTGCGGGGCAGCGCCTTTCGCAGCGTGTTCCGCTTCCTGAGCGTCCATTGGCGGCGCCAGCCGGCAAGGCTTGCCGTCATCATCGGCGCCGTGCTCCTCGCCACCATGGCCGACGTGCTGACGCCGCTCTATTCCGGCCGTCTGGTCGATGCCGTGGCGCGGGGTGCGGCCACCGACGAGATAGCCTGGAACGCGGCGGTGACCGCCTTTCTCGTGCTGCTTGCCCTTGCCGGCGGCTCGACGATCATGCGGCACATCGCCTTCATCGGCATTATCGACCTGACGCTCAAGATGATGTCGGAGATCGCCGCCGACACCTTTCACCGCGTGCAGCGCTTCTCGACCGACTGGCATGCCAACAGCTTCGCCGGGTCGACGGTGCGCAAGATCACGCGCGGCATGTGGGCGCTTGACCTCCTGAACGACACCATCCTGGTGGCTCTCCTACCCTCGGCGGTCATGCTGGTGGGCTCGACGCTGCTGCTCGGCTGGTACTGGCCGATGATGGGCCTCATCATCGCCGTAGGCTCGATCGTTTATGTGACGCTGACGGTCGCGCTGTCGCTCGGCTATGTCGCCCCCGCGGCGAGCCTGGCGAATGCCTGGGATACGCGTCTGGGCGGCGCATTGGCCGATGCGGTCTCGTGCAATCCGGTCGTCAAGGCCTTCGGCGCGGAAGCGCGTGAGGATGCGCGTCTGGCCAGAGTCATCGGCAAATGGCGCCACCGCACACGACGCACCTGGGTGCGCGGCACGATCAACGGCACCACGCAGGGGCTGACGCTGCTCGTCCTGCGCGCTGCGATCATCGGCTTCGCCATCGTCCTGTGGAGCGGCGGACGGGCAAGCGCGGGCGACATCGCCTTCGTGCTCACCACCTTCTTCGTTCTGCAGGGCTATCTGCGTGATGTCGGCATGCATGTGCGCAACGTGCAGCGCTCGGTCAACGAGATGGAGGAACTGGTCGATATCCATGACGAGCCGCTCGGCATCGAGGATCATCCGGGCGCGAGGCCGATCGTCATCGAGGAAGGACGGATCGATTTCGAGAACGTCACCTTCCTTTATGGCGGGCATTCGACCCCGCTCTACCGGAATTTCTCGCTGTCGATCCCAGCCGGTCAGCGCGTCGGCCTCGTGGGGCATTCGGGATCGGGCAAGACGACTTTCGTCAAGCTGATCCAGCGCCTCTACGACGTCACCGACGGGCGGATCCTGATCGATGGCCAGAACATCGCCGAGGTCGAGCAATCGTCGCTGCGCTCGCAGATCGCCATCGTGCAGCAGGAGCCGATCCTGTTCCACCGCTCGCTGGCGGAGAACATCGCCTATGGCCGGCCGGGCGCTACGATGCGTGAAATCGAGCAGGCCGCGAAGCTTGCGAGCGCCCACGACTTCATCACCAGCCTGCCGAAGGGCTATTCGACACTGGTCGGCGAGCGCGGCGTCAAGCTTTCGGGCGGCGAGCGCCAGCGGGTCGCCATTGCCCGCGCCTTCCTGGCCGATGCGCCGATCCTGATCTTCGACGAGGCGACGTCAAGCCTCGATTCGGAATCGGAGGTGCTGATCCAGGAAGCCATGGAGCGGCTGATGGTCGGGCGCACGACCCTGGTCATCGCGCACCGGCTTTCCACCGTGCGCTCGCTCGACCGGCTGCTCGTCTTCGATCGCGGCCGCGTGATCGAGGAAGGTGATCACGCCCGGCTCATCCGGCGCGAGAACGGCGTCTATCGCCGCCTCTTCGAGCGTCAGGCGCTGGAGCTGACCAAGGGCTTCGTATAATCTCGGGAAGGGCCGTCACCGGCCCTTCCTCTTATGCAATTCAGCGGGAATCAAGGAATGGCGAGACGCAGCGCCGGGTTATTGATACACCGCAGGAGCGAAAACGGCCGCGAGGTGCTGCTGGTCCATCCGGGCGGGCCGTTCTGGGCGCGCAAGGACGAGGCCGCCTGGTCGATACCGAAAGGCCTGGTCGACGCGGATGAGGATGAACTCACCGCAGCGCGGCGCGAAACACAGGAGGAGCTCGGCATCGAAATCGACGGCCATTTCCAGCGGCTCGGCGAATACAAGCAGCCCGGCGGCAAGATCGTGATCGCCTGGGCTGTCGAGGCGGATCCCGACATCAACGTCGAAGCAATCACCAGCAACACGTTCCGCATGGAATGGCCACCACATTCAGGAACGGTCAAGGAGTTTCCCGAGGTCGACAGAGCAGGCTGGTTTTCCCTGCCCGAGGCCGGGCGCAAGATCCATAAAGGCCAGCGCGCCATCCTGGTGGATTTCACAAGGAGCCAAGACCCCGTGTCTGACGATCAATCGTAAGATGACAGCATGGAGAATACGCTCTAGAAGTCCGCGCAGGCTCCTCTCTCCGGCTGCACTGCACCTCTCCCCTCTCGCACTTTCGAAAACCGTATCATGGATTCTGCCGCATGAAGATCATTCAGGTCTCCGATCTCCATCTTCGCATTCCGGGCGAGAAGCTCCTGGGGATCGACCCGCTGGCGCGGCTGGAGGATTGCATCGCCGACCTCAACCGCAATCATGCCGACGCCGACCTCGTCGTCTTTTCGGGCGATCTCGCCAATGACGGCGAGCCGCCGGCCTACGCCGCACTGGCGCAAAGGCTCGCGGGCCTCACCGCGCCGTTCCGTTTGATGCTTGGCAATCATGACGACCGTATTGCCTTCCGCGCGGCTTTTCCCGACGCGCCCGTCGAAGAGGGCTTCGTACAGTCGGCCATCGATCTGCCCGATGGCAGGATCGTGCTCCTCGATACGCTGGAGCCCGGCCATGTCGAGGGCCGGTTATGTGAAGCGCGGCTCGCCTGGCTGGATGCGGCGCTGGCGGATGCGCAAGGCGCGTTGCTCTTCCTGCATCACCCGCCCTTCCCGATCGGCGTGCCTTCCCTCGACAAATGGCGGTTGTCCGACGCCGAGCGCCTTCGGGACATTCTCATCCGCCACAACAATGTGAGACATGTTTTTGCCGGCCATGTGCATCGCTTCGCTGCCGGCAGCTGGAGCGGCATCCCGTTCGTGACGGTGCGCGCCACCAGCCTCCAGTCCGCGCTTAGATTCAGCGGTCCGCACGAGGTCAGTTTCGAGGCGCCGGCCTATGCCGTCATCCTCGCCGACAGTGAGAACATAATCGTCCACATGCATGAATTTCCCTGCCGGAACCCGGCAGATATCTAGCGTTCCGCCACTGCCATCCGGGCCTCGTCCTTCCACTCCGGCAATGGGAACAGGCGGTCATAGGCCCAGTTGAACACAAGCGCATAGACCATGTAGAAAACGGCGAAGGATATGTCCATGAGCAGCGCCTCCTGCAGGCCGATGCCGAGATACCAGGCGATGAACGGCAGCAACACCACCAGCAGGCCCAGCTCGAACAGAACCGTGTGGGCTATCCGAATGGAGGCGGTCTTCCGCGTCGTCCCGCGCACACGCTGCATCGCGTGATCGAACAGCCAGTTGTAGACGTAGTTCCAGACGGTGGCGAGCGTCGCGCTTGCGACCCCGACCACGCCAATATCGTGCAGAGGCTTGCCGAAGACCAACGCCCCGAGCGGCGTTACAATGGCTAATCCGATAATTTCAAAGCTGATCGCGTGACGAATCCGATCGCGTACCGTGCGCATCCAACCCTCCTGGGAAAACATTCGGGTCGTCCCGAATAATCGTCCCAGAAAGCTGGGGGAGGTCGTCCTCGCTTGCGCCTCTATATAGTCCCTGGGGGACGTGAATGACAAGGGAGGCGGCCATCAAGCCTGCAGCGCACGATCTGGCCGAGCCGAACCCCGGCAATCGCAATGACCGAATTTCTCCCCAATCCTCGCAGCGATATTTCGGCAATCGGCGCGTCGGCTGATGACGGGATATGGGCCTGAACACCCACAACAGGCGGATTCCATGCGTTGACATGCTACCATGGTAGTATTAGAGGAAAGCGCAACAGACGCTTGACCGCCCTAGGTGGAATGCGGGAGGAAGAAGAAATTGATAGCAATCCGCGTGCGTGCGCCGCACTCCTTGGAGGTCATAGAGACCGACCGCGCCGAACCCGGCCCTAACGAATTGCGCATAAAGGTATCGACCGCCGGGATTTGCGGCTCCGATATCCACATCCTGCATGGTTCCAACCCCTTCGCCAAATATCCGCGCGTGATCGGCCATGAGTTCGCCGGCACCGTCGCGGCGACGGGCGCTGCCGTTACGTCTCTTGCCATTGGCGATCATGTGGTGGTCGACCCTGTCGTCTCCTGCGGCCATTGCTATGCCTGCCGCATCGGACGTTCCAATGTTTGCGCCAATCTGGAGGTCATGGGCGTGCATCGCGATGGCGGCTTTCGCTCGGAAGTCGTCGTGCCTGCCGCCAATGCGGTGAAGGTCTCGAAGGATCTGCCGATATCGGTGGCGGCGCTTGCCGAGCCCTTCTCCATCGCCGCCAACGTGCTGTCACGCACCGGCTGCGACGAGCGTGATACTGTCCTCGTCTACGGCTCCGGCACCGTCGGGCTGACCGTTCTGCAGGTCGCCAAGCTGAAGGGCGCGCGGGTCATCGTCGCTGATCCGGACAAGCGGCGCCTCGAGCGTGCGGAACAGTTCGGCGCCGACCGGCTTCTGCAGACCGGCAAGGACGACGTTCCGGCAGGCGTGGCCAGCGAAAATGACGGGCTCGGGCCGACATTGGTGATCGACGGCGCCGGCATCCCCGCCCTTCTCGAAGAGGCCTGCCGCGTGGCAAGCCCCGCAGGGCGCATCGGCATCCTCGGGTTTTCGCCCGCCCCCTGTAACGTATCGCAGCAGGAGATCGTCAAGAAGGAGCTGACCCTTGTCGGCTCCAGGCTCAGCCGGCGTCTCCTGCCGGAGGTCATAGGGTGGCTCGAAAGCGGGCAGTTGAAGCCGGATACGATGATCACCCAGACATTCCGGGCCAGCGATGCAAGGGATGCCTTCGCACTGATCGAGCAGGCTCCGGAAAAAACGGTTAAGGTGCAGCTGGATTTCAGCTGATTGCAACGCGGCGCGAGCCGCCGGATCAAATGGGCTCACCAATAGTCGGGTGGGCAGAAGCCAAGGGAGGATAACATGATCAAGACGACCCTGAAGAGACGCGGCCTGCTGGCCGGACTGCTCGCGACCTGCGTTGCCCTGACGGCGCTGACGCCTGGTCTCGCGGAGGCCAAGACGCTGAAACTCGGCCATTTGGGCAATGAGGACAATTCCTGGCACAAGGCCGCCATGAAATTCGCCGAGGAGGTGAAGGCGCGCACCAATGGCGAGCTCGAAGTGCAGGTCTTCCCGAACGAGCAGCTCGGTAAGGAAACGGACCTGATCAAGGGGCTGCAGCTCGGAACCGTCGATTTCACCATTACGGGCGAATCCCTGCAGAATTGGACGCCCTATGCCTCGCTGCTGGCCGTCCCCTATGCGATCCGCGACAGCGAGCATATGCGCAAGGTGGTGGAAGGGCCGATCGGCCAGAAGATCGCCGCCGAAATCGAGACCAAGGCCAAGCTCGTGCCGCTCACCTGGTTCGAACGCGGCCCGCGCGAGCTGACCTCCAACAGGCCGATCAAGTCGCCCGAGGAACTCAACGGGCTGAAGCTGCGCGTGCCGAACGTGCCGCTCTTCGTCTCGGTCTGGGAGGCGCTCGGCGCCAAGCCGACGCCGATGGCCTTTTCGGAAGTCTTCACCGGCCTGCAGAGCCACGTCATCGATGCACAGGAAAATCCTCTCGCTCTCATCCGCTCGGCGAGCTTCTACGAAGTCCAGAAATACGTGAACATGACTGATCACGTGCGCAGCTGGATCTATCTCGTCGCCAGCCAGCGCCTGATGAACAACCTGACGGACGAGCAGCGCAAAGCTGTGATGGAAGCCGCCAAGGTGGCGCAGGCCTATGAGCACGAGCTCTTTATTGCCGATGAGGAGCGCTTCAAGAGCGAATTGCAGAGCAAGGGCATGGAGTTCGTCGAGGTGGACAAGGCTGCCTTTGCCGAAAAGGCAAAGGAAGCGGTGGCCAACGCACTCAACCCGGAAGTTCGGCCGCTCTATGAAGAGATCCTGGCCGTCAAATAAGCGTCAATGGGCGTGAGATGCGGCCGTCCTCCGGACGGCCGCATGAGTTCCGGCGCGATCGCATATTCAGGGATGATGCCATGAGAAATCTGCTGGGAAAAATCATCGAGGGGGCCGCAATCCTCTGCAGGATCGGCACAGTCGCCGCCTTTGCCGTGCTGATCATCGTGGTGACCCTGCAGGTTCTGGGACGTATCCCCGGTATCTCTGCCCCGATCTGGACGGAAGAAGTCTCGCGCTTCGCCCTGCTCTATCTGGTCGCGTTCTCCTGCGGTCTCGCCGCGCTCGACGGGGAGCTGGTCAATGTCGATCTCGTGACCTCGATGCTGCCCGCCAAGGTACAGGTCGCTATCGACAAGCTCGTCGATGTCGCCACGATCGTCTTTTCGCTGATGATCATTCCCGGCGCCTATGCTTATGTCATGAACAGCTTCGGCGAACGCGCCCGTTCGTTCGATGCGCCGATGGTCATCGTCTACATCACAATCCTCATCATCCCTGTATCGCTTGCCTTTTTCTATCTCGGTCGGCTCCTCGGCTTCGGCAAACGGATGCAGCATCAGGAGACGCTGTAATGCTGGTGGCAGCTCTTTTCGGCACCTTCGTCGTCTGTCTGGCGCTGGGCGTCCCGGTCGCCATCACGCTCGGCATTTCCTCGGTCGTCTATCTCTTTCTGGCCGATATAGACCTGGCGGTGGTCCCGCAATTCATGTTCTCGGGCATGGACAGCTTCGTCCTGCTCTGCATTCCCGGTTTCGTGCTGGCCGGCAATCTGATGAACAATGGCGGCATCACCGACCAGATCGTGCGTTTCGGCAACGCCCTTGTCGGCCATATCCGCGGTGGCCTCGGGCTCGCCAACGTCACGGGATCGATGATCTTTGCCGGCATATCGGGAACAGCCGTCTCGGAGACGGCCTCGATCGGCTCGGTCATGATCCCGGCCATGAAGAAATCCGGCTATAGCGCCGGCTTCGCCTCGGCTTTGACCGCTGCCGCTTCCACGGTCGGTCCGATCATCCCGCCCTCGGTCCCGATGATCATCGTCGGCACGTTGACGGGCCTGTCCGTCGGCCGCATGTTCCTCGCCGGCGCCATTCCCGGCATCATGATGGGTCTCGGCATGATGCTGACGGCCTATATCATCGCGCGGATGCGGAACTATCCCAAGGGCGAATGGGTCGGCTTCCGCGAGGTTTTCGTCTCGGGCAAGGCCGCCTTCTGGGCCATCCTCATGACCGTGATCATCCTGTTCGGCATCGTCGGCGGCGTCTTCACCCCTACCGAGGCGTCGGTCGTCGCCTCGCTCTATGCCTTCGTCGTGGGCCTGTTCATCTATAAAGGCTTCAAGCTCCAGCAATTGCCCCGCATCATGCTGGAATCGGCCGTCGGCTCCGGCGCGCTGATCCTTCTGGTCGGTCTCGCCAATGTATTCGGGTGGATTCTCACCAGTGAGCAGATCCCGCAGATGATCGCCGGCGCGATGCTGTCGGTGACGGACAACAAATATCTGATCCTCGTGATGATCAACCTGCTGCTCCTCTTCGTCGGCACCTTCATGGAGACGATCGCCGCGCTGATCATCCTGTTCCCGCCGCTGCTTGCGGTGGCGCTGCAAGTGGGTATCGATCCCATCCAGTTCGCCATCATCGCAGTCATCAATCTGATGATCGGCCTGACCACTCCGCCGGTCGGAATCTGCCTGTTCGTCGCCGGCAATATCGGTAAAGTGCCGCTGCGAATCATCAGCCGCGAGGTTCTGCCCTTCATCCTCAGCAATCTGATCGTGCTGATGCTGGTGACCTTCATTCCGGCGCTGTCCCTGTGGCTGCCTTCCGTATTCTTCGATTGAGCTTGAGATGACTGAGAGACTTGGCAGCACAACCCTGCAGGACGCGAAGGCTCGCCTCCCCCGCTTCGACAGAACGAAGCTGCGGCCCGGCATCGTCCATATCGGCCTCGGGGCGTTCTTCCGTGCCCATGGCATCGTCTATAATGACGATGCGATCGAGAGCGACCCGGCGACCCATGGCGGTTGGGGGATCATCGGCGTCAGCCTGCGCAGCCCCTCGCAGCGCGACAAGCTCACGCCGCAGGATGGTCTCTACACCACGGTCGAGCGCTCGGCCTCCGGTGATGAGCCGCGTATCATGGGCTCACTCCTGCAGTCCGTCGTGGCGCCGGAAGACCCGAAAGGCCTTGTCGAGACGCTGGCTGATCCCGGTATCCGCATCGTCACCATCACGGTCACCGAAAAGGGCTATTGCCATGATCCGGCGACGGGGCGGCTCAATCCGTCCCATCCCGACATCATCCATGATCTGAAACATCCGGAAAGCCCTGTCTCCCTGCCCGGCTTTATCGTCGCGGCGCTGGCGCTGCGCAAGGACCGCGGGATCGCGCCGTTCGTGTGTCTCAGCTGCGATAATCTCCCTTCCAACGGCAAGCTGCTGCGCGGCCTGATCCGCGATTTCGCGGCGCTGCGCGATGATCGCCTCGCCGCATGGATCGAGAGCAATGTCGCATTCCCCAGCACCATGGTGGATCGCATCGTCCCCGCCTCGACCGAGGATGATCTGCGGCTTGCCCAGGATCTCATCGGGCTCACCGATGTGGCGCCCGTCATCCACGAGCCCTTCCGCCAGTGGGTGATCGAGGATATTTTCGGGTCGGCTGAACGGCCAGCCTGGGAACGGGCCGGGGCACAGTTCGTCGCCGATGTCGAGCCGTTCGAGTTGATGAAGCTGCGCATGCTCAACGGCACCCACTCATCGCTCGCCTATCTCGGCTTTCTCTCGGGCTACGAGACGATCGCGCAAACAGTGGCCGATCCCGTTTTTCGGGAATTCCTCGCCGGTCTCTGGCATGAGGAGATCATTCCGACGGTACCCGCGCCGGCCGGCACCGATCTCGCCGCCTATGCGAGCCAACTTCTGGAGCGCTACGCCAATCCCGCCATCAGCCACCGCACGGCGCAGATCGCCATGGACGGTTCGCAGAAGCTGCCGCAACGCCTGCTCGGCACCATCCGCGACCGGCTGAAGACCGGCGCGCCGTGGGACCGGCTGGCGCTGGCGGTCGCCGCCTTCATCTTCTATACCGCGGGCTCCGACGAAAAGGGCCGGCCGATCGACGTCAAGGACCCGCTTGCCGACCGGCTGAAGGCCGAAGGTCAAGTCGATCCGGCGCACCTGCGCCGCGTGATCTCGATCGAGAGCATCTTCGGCACGGATCTCAGCCGGGATGAACGCTTCCTCGATACCGTCGAAACCGCCTGGCGCGGCCTCCTCTCCGGTGGCGCCCATGCCGCGGTCAGCGCAATCAACCAGACAGCGAAACAAGAGAAATGACAGATCAGATCGGAGCGATCACCATGGAGGAAACCTGGCGTTGGTTCGGCCCGGAGGATGCCTGCGAACTGAAGCACATCCGGCAGGCCGGTGCCCGCGGCATCGTCACAGCCCTCCACCACATTGCCTATGGCGAGGTCTGGACCGTCGACGAGATCAGACGCCGGCAGGCGATCATTGCCGCCGATCCCACGCTCGGACTGGAATGGCGGGTGGTCGAGAGCCTGCCTATTCATGAAAACATCAAGCTCGGTGCCGGCAATCTGACGCCGCTCTTCGACAACTACCGGCAATCGCTGCGCAATCTCGCCGCATGCGGTCTGAAGATCATCTGCTACAATTTCATGCCGATCCTCGACTGGACCCGCACCGAGCTTGCCGCGCCCCTGCCGGGCGGCGGCACGGCACTGCGTTTCAACATCCACGAATATGCGGCTTTCGACTGCTATATTCTGAAACGGCCCGGCGCCGAGGACGAGCAGGACACCGCCACGCTGGACAAGGCGCGCGCATGGATGGCTGCATCGTCGCAGAGCGACCGCGACCAGCTGCTCGCCAACATCATGGCCGGCCTGCCCGGCGCCTATGACCGTTACGACGTGCCGGGATTGCGCGCCATGCTGGAGCGCTACAGCGAGGTCTCGCGCGACGAGCTGCGGGAGAACTATGCCCGCTTCCTGCGCGAGGTGGTGCCCACAGCGGAAGAGGTGGGGATCAGGCTCTGCGTGCATCCCGACGATCCGCCGCGCTCGCTTTTCGGGCTGGACCGCATCGTTTCCTCCGCCGAGGATATCGATTTCATCCTCTCGGTCGTTCCCTCGCCTGCCAACGGCCTGACGCTCTGCTCGGGCTCGCTCGGCGCGAACCCGGCCAACGACGTTCCCGCCATCGCAGCGCGCTTCGCCGACAAGATCCATTTCGCGCACTTGCGCAATGTGAAGAAGGATCCGGACGGCTCGTTCATGGAAGCCGATCATCTGGGCGGCGATACGGATATGGTAAAGCTGGTGCGCGTCCTCCTCGCCGAATGCCGCCGCCGCAAGGCAGAGGGCCGCGAGGACTGGCAAATCCCCATGCGCCCCGACCATGGTCACGAGCTGATCGACGATCACACGCGCAAGACCCATCCGGGCTATCCGATCATCGGTCGCCTCAGGGGGCTCGCGGAGCTTCGCGGCGTCATGGCGGCCGTTGCGGCGTTGGAGGGCACCGCGGCGTGATCGGCAAATTGCCTATCCGCGAGAATCCGGCCCCGCCGCCGGTCTCCGGATAGGGAAAGGGAGGAGAAACGTGTCAGTTCGTCAGGCAACAGACTGGCCGAGCGCGATCGATCCGAAGGCACCGATCGGCGCGCAGGTCCATAGCCAGATAAAACGAGCGATCCTGACGCTCGAACTGGCGCCGAACGAAGCCTTGAGCGAAAAGGAGCTCTCGCTGAAGCTCGGCGTCAGCCGCACGCCTGTGCGCGAAGCGCTCATCAAGCTTGCCGATGAAGGGATGGTCGATATCTTCCCGCAACGCGGCACCTATGTCTCGCCCATTCGCGTGGCCGAAGTCATGGAAGCGCAGTTCATCCGCGAGGCGCTGGAGATCGCCGTGGTGCGCCGGGTGGCGCGCGGGGCGGATGCGGCCTTTGCCGCTCGCCTTGACGAGCAGTTGCGGCTGCAGAAACAGGCCGTCGACGCACGGCGGCTCGATGATTTCATGGTCCTTGACGACCAGTTTCATCATGCCTTTTCCGACATCGCCGCGCTGCCGCGCAGCTGGAAGGTGATCCAGTCGGTGAAAAGCCAGCTCGACCGGGTGCGCTACCTGAGCCTGCCGCAACCAGGACATATCGAGCAGCTTTACGTGCAACATGCAAATATCGCGGCGGCGGTACAGGCAAACGATCCCGATCTGGCCGCCCGGCACATGAGGACGCACTTGAGAGAAGTCTTCCGCTCGATCGATCAGCTCGTCAATCAGCACCCCTCTATGTTCGGTGAAAAAGCGGGCGGAGCCGCAAGCCGGCCCAGCCGGTGAGATCCTAGCCTTTCCCATTTCTTGCGAGGTTCTTCCCGAGGGCCAGCGCAGCGAGGCTTGCAAGAATAGCGGCCAGGAGAACCGCCACGGCGGCGGCCGACCAGCCAAAAGCGTCGATTGCCTCACCGATGACAACCGGACCAGCGATCTGGCCAAGATTGCTGCCCTGCATCGACAGCCCGATCACCATCGGAGCGAGCATGGCGGAGGGGGCAATCACGGATGCCGAGGAAAGAAGGGTCGCCGGAATCAGGCCTCCCACGGCTGAAAACAGAAGACAGAGCAGGAAAGTCGGCGTGTCGGCAAATACCGGCAGGAAGATGCCCAATGCCGAGATTCCCATGACGCTACTTGCAACAGCGATCAATACCGGACGGCCGACACCACGGGCAAGGAGATAGCCCGCCGCAAGATTGCCGATAATATTGGCTGCCGTCGCAACTGCGCTCAGGAGGCCGGCGACACCATGTGCCACGCCCATCCGCTGCATCAGCAATACCGGGAGAAAACTGAAGAGCGCAAAAAACATGAGGCTGTAGAGCGCGAAGCATGTCGCCAGCAAAACGGGGCCGCGCTCCCTCAGGATCTCGAGGGCATCAGCGCCGAGGCCGCGCCAGGAAATCACCTTGCTGGCCTCGACACCCGGCACAAGGACCGAGATCATGATCATCGCGACCGCCGCAATGCCGGCGCTGCACCACCAGAGCGTTCTCCAATCGGCAAAGAGCGGACCTGCAAGCATGGCGATTGCAATGCCGGCGGGCATGAAACAACTCCATAGGGCAAATGCGATATCACGATGTGGGGCGGCTACCACACGCTGCAGGATTGCAGGGCCGGCGACGGTGACCAGCAGAAAGCCTAGGCCTTCGACCACCCGGGAAGCGAGAAGCAACGGGTAGGAAGGTACGACCGCACCCAGGGAAGCACCGAGGAGAATGGCAAACAGGCCGACAATCATGATGCGGCGGTCGCCCACGCCGGCGATCACGGCGCCCGCCGGAATGCCGCCGAGAAGCCCGAGGAGGGCGAAGATGCCCGCCAGCCATCCCACTGCGCCCAAATCGAGACCAAGACCCTCCTGCAGCATCGGCGCGGCTATTGCCGCCTTGCCGACCTGAAGCGAAGCGACGATACCGGATCCCACAACGGCTCCAACCACTGTCAGGCGCATGGCCTGATTTGGCTGGGAAGAGATGACGACCATTGTCACGCTACCTCCTTCACCCGGGCGGCGGCGAGGGCACGGGCGAGTTCCGCGACATGGCGGCCCTGAAACCGGGCGCCCTGGAGCTCATTGTCGCTCGGCAGACGATTGCCGCCATTCCCGTCATCGGCAAGGGTCGAGGCGCCGTAGGGCGAGCCGCCCGTGATCTCGTCCATCCGCAACTGTCCTTTGAACGTATAGGGCAGGCCCGCAATCAGCATCCCCAGATACAGGAGCACGATATGAGTGGAAAGAATGGTCGACTCCTGACCGCCATGCTGGGAGCCGGTTGACGTGAAGACACTTCCCACACGCCCGACGAGCGCATCCCTCGCCCAGAGCCCGCCCGCCTGATCCAGGAAATTCTTCATCTGCGCCGCCATGTTGCCGAAACGGGTCGGCGTGCCGATGATGATGGCATCATAATCGGCCAATTCCTCGACCGTGGCGATTTCGGCCGCCTGATCGAGTTTGTATCCGGCTTTCCTGGCGACGTGATCGGGGACGATCTCCGGCACACGCTTGAGCACCGCCCGGGCGCCGGTCTCTCTCACGCCCTCCGCAACGGCCGCTGCCATTTCTTCGATATGGCCATAGGACGAATAATACAGCACAAGAACCTTCACCATCGTCAATCCTCTCGATTGCAACTGCGCTTCAAGAAGAAAATGACGCTTCTGCTATATCGGTGGGAGTGATATAATTTCGATAGGATTGATCGATTGGATAGATCATGCTGGATGCGCTTACCCTGGATCAGATCAGGACCTTCGTCACCGTTGCGGAAAGCGGAAGCTTCCGTTCGGGCGCAGTGCGGCTGTCACGCGTCCAGTCGGCCGTCAGCCATGCCATCGCCAATCTCGAGGCAGAACTCGGCATCACGCTGTTCGACCGGTCGGGGCATCGTCCTGCACTGACAGCGGAGGGAAAGGCGCTCCTCGCCAATGCCCGCGACATTCTTCTTAGGGTGGATGCAATGCGGGCGCGGGCCAGAGGTCTCGGTGAAGGTGTCGAACGCGAATTGTCGCTTGTGGTGGATACGCTCTATCCGATCGACGAAATCGGCGCGGCACTGAGGCAGATGCGGGCGGAGTATCCCTCGGTTTCGGTCCGGCTGGCTGTCGAGCCGCTGGGCGGCCCGATCGCCGCGCTGATCGAAAAGCGCAGCACGCTTGCAATTGTGGTGGGCGAGAATTTCCGTGATCCGCGCATCGTTCAGGAAGCCCTCTCCTCCGTCGCACAGGTCGCCGTCGTTGCGGCCCAACATCCGCTTGCGATGCAGCTGCACGGCGAAAGCATCGGCCTGCCCGATCTGGCGGATCATCTGCAGATCGTCCTGACCGATCCGACGCCGCTGTCGGAGGGGCGTGATTTCGGGGTGCTTTCAACCCAGACCTGCCGCGTCGGCAATCAGGAGACCAAGCACGCCCTTATCCTTGCGGGCCTCGGCTGGGGGCGCCTGCCCTTGTGGCTGGTCGAGCGCGATCTCAGGGAAGGACTTCTGGTCCGCCTTGACACCAAGGCGCTGGGACGGCGGAGCCAGGTCACCTCGGAAGCTTATCTCGCCCATCGACTGGACGAGCCACTCGGACCGGCAGCACAGGCGTTTCGCAGGGCGCTGATACGGATAGCCGCGGCTCCAACCAGCTGACCACCCTGCACCGCAGCAATGATGGAAAGACGCCGGACCGGTTGTAGCCGGCCCGGCAGTCTTCGTTATGACCTCAGGAAAGCAAGCAGGTCGGCATTGAGCTGCTCCTTATGGGTATCGGCGAGGCCGTGCGGTGCGCCGGGATAGACCTTGAGTTCGGCATGCGGTACCAGCCGCTTCGAAGCCCGTCCCGCCGCATCGATCGGCACGATCTGATCGTCATCGCCATGGACGATCAGGGTCGGCTTGTCGAACTTATTCAGGTCCTCGGTGAAATCGGTTTCCGAGAAAGCCTTGATGCAGTCATAGGCATTCTTGTGGCCGGACTGCA
The DNA here is from genome assembly GCF_014191375.1 of Mesorhizobium sp. RMAD-H1. Taxonomy (GTDB): domain Bacteria; phylum Pseudomonadota; class Alphaproteobacteria; order Rhizobiales; family Rhizobiaceae; genus Paramesorhizobium. The sequence goes on along the minus strand of NZ_JACHWN010000003.1, from coordinate 353,565 downwards.
TGCCCTGCAGCCAGAAGGAATCGATCATGCCCTGGCTGACCTTGGCGCCCGGCCGATTGAAGCCAAAGAACGGACCACTGGCGAGATCCCGATAGAGTGTCGAGCGGTCGGCGATGCTGGCGGCGCGCAACCCGTCAAAGACGTCGATCGGCGTGCCCGCGGGATTTGCCTCCGTCTTGAGCATCAGGGGCGGCACGGCCGAGATCAGGCCAAGCTTGGCGACGCGGCCGGTGCCGTGACGCCCGACATAGCGCGCCACCTCTCCACCGCCGGTCGAAAAGCCGAATAACGAGACGTTCCGCAGATCGAGCGCTTCGATCACCTGGGCCAGATCGTCGGCGTAATGGTCCATGTCGTTGCCGTCCCAGGGCTGGCTGGACCGGCCATGGCCGCGACGGTCATGGGTGATGACGCGGAAGCCATTGGAAGCGAGATGAAGAGCCTGGGCTTCCCAGCTGTCCGAGCTCAGCGGCCAGCCATGGCTGAGGATGACGGGATCGCCCTTGCCCCAGTCCTTGTAATAGATCTCGACGCCGTCGCGGGTGGTGATGGTGCTCATGGTGCTTGCTCCTGGTGATTGAATTGCAGGGGTTGAAAGAATATGTCCGCCGCCGTTTTCAGTCGCGACGGCAATTGGAGGTAGTACGGCGATGCTCGCGCCGGCGAGCAGAACCCACCGGCGGGATACGACATTCCCGCTCCTGGGCTGATCGGACGAAATCACGTTCATGGCCGTTCTCCGTATTTCTATATCTCACGATTAGATCGTGCACGATGTAAAATACGATCATTCTTCCAGATGTCAAGCGCTTGCGATCATATCGCAGGCGATTTATATGTTTGGAGAAATAACGAGGTATATCATGCCCAAGCCAAAATCTGATCAGAAGCCTGAGGACATCCTGGATCTTGGAAATTTTCTCTGCTTCGCCGTCTATTCCGCCAGCCACGCGTTCAATCGCGTCTATAAACCCTTGCTGGACAGGCTTGGCCTGACCTATCCGCAATATCTGGTGATGGTGCTGCTATGGAGCGAGGACAATCAGACGGTCGGCGGTCTCGGCGAGAAACTGTTTCTTGAATCGAGCACGCTGACGCCGCTGCTCAAGCGGCTGGAGGCAATGGGTTTCGTCAAGCGCAGCCGCGATCCCGCCGACGAGCGCCAGGTACGGGTACAGTTGACCGACCAAGGGCGTGCGTTGCGCGAACAGGCGCAGGTGGTCCCACAATGCGTCCTTGAGGCCACGGGCCTGGAACTCGGAGAAGCCAAGCGGCTGTTGACGGAAATCACCGTGCTCAGGAACGCGCTCGAAGACTATAGCCGCAACTGACCGCGCTCAATCGGCAGGCCTCAGCGTGACGGAGGCCGGTCCCACGGCACCGCGGCTTGCCCTCTGGCTCATCCAGACGCCGGCGATGACGACAGCCACGCCCAATACCTGCATTGGGCTCAGTGCCTGGCCCAGGATGACCCAGCCGAGAAGAACGGCCGTGAGCGGGCTGAGAAAGCCCAGGGAAGAGACCGCCGCCGGCTCGAGCCGCCCTACGCCGCGGAACCAGAGGATATAGGTGATGGCGGTGAACAGCACGAGATAGACGAAGCCCGCTGCGTTGGTGGGCGTCAGCACGGGCAATGCCGGTTCGAGCCACAGCGCGACGGGAAGAAGCAGGATGCCACCCGTCGTCAGCTGCCACGCGGCAAAGGCAAGCGGCGAGACCGGTGGCTGCCATTTGCGGGAAAGAACCGTGCCCAGCGCCATCGACAATGCCCCGCCGAGGGCCGCGGCAATGCCCATCGGATCGAGAACCGCCTCGTTGCGCAGGACCAGCAGGGCAACGCCGGCCATACCCGCCAGGGCGGCAAGGATGGACGGCAGGCGCACGGCCGAACCGAGCAAGGCCCCTGCGAGGAATATCACGATCAGGGGCTGGATGGCCCCCAGCGTTGCGGCGATGCCGCCCGGCAGCCGATAGGCCGCGACAAAGAGCAGGGTCTGGAAGATGGAGAAGTTGAGCGCACCCAGGATGAAGGAACGCATGAGCCATATGCCTTTCGGCCATTGCCGCACGATCATGAGCAGCAGCAGTCCCGCCGGCAGGGCGCGTATCATGGCGACCGTAATGGGATAGCCCTGCGGCAGGAGCTCGGTCGTCACGATATACGTGCTGCCCCAGATGCAAGGGGCAATAGCCGTCAGGAGAATGTCGGAAGCGCGGGACATGATGTTTCCTCGGGAATGTTTGGCGGCGCTGCAGCACTCAGACTGTTTCGAGCACCCGGGAAACCGGGAGCCTCGGCTTCTGCGGCCAGTTGCCTTCTGCGGAATGCCCCACCGCCATGAGCATGACCGGAATTTCATCGGCGGCAAGATCGAACTCCCGCGCAACCGCCGCCGGATCGAAGCCGACCATCGGCCCCGTGGCAAGACCATGCGCCGCGGCGGCGAACATCAGAAACGCGCCGGCGAGCGTCGCCGTGCGGATGGCCTCGTCACGCTGCATCTGCGGATCGCCGGCATAGGTCTGCTTCACCGCGTCGGCCCATGACTGGGCAACCGCGGCCGGCATGATGCCTGCCTCGACTGCCGGGTTGAGCCGTTCGCCGAGCGCCTCATGCGAGGGAAACCGGCCGCAAATAATGTAGGTTACCGCCGCGTCCGCCACCTTGGCCTGACCATGGGCTGCAGCCAGCAGGCGCGTCTTCGCTTCTGGTGTGCTGACGGCGATGAAGCGCCAGTTCTGCAGATTATAAGCGGTGGGCGCGCGCGTCGCCAAACGGATGAGTTCCTGGATTTCTTCGCCGTCCAGCGATTTCCGGCGATCGAACAGATTGGTCGAAACGCGATTTTCGATGGCGGTGACGATTTCGTTCTTCATCATATGTGCCCTTCGGCCTGGTTCCGGGCGGGTTCTCCCCGCGTTCGGGACAGAGATAATTCCTTTCTCGTTCCCGGATAATCCGGTATTCAGTGAGGGAACTGATTACTTCTGGTGAACAATCATGGATCAGCTCACGGCATTAAGAGTATTCCGCCAGGTGGTGGAGCGCGGCTCCTTTGCCGATGCGGCAAGGCATATGCGGTTGTCGCCAGCGGCGGTGAGCAAGAATATCGGCGAGCTCGAAGCGTATCTGAACGTGCGGCTCCTGAACCGCACGACCCGCCGGATGAGCCTGACGGAGGCCGGCACGCGCTATTTCGAGCAGGTGGCCCGCATCCTCGACGATCTGGCCGAAGCGGATCATTCGCTGGGGCCCCTTCAGCAGATGCCGCATGGTCTTCTGCGCGTCAGCGCGCCGATGACGTTCACCCTCACCCGCCTGTCCCGCGCGATCGTGGACTTCCTCGCCCGCTACCCCGATCTGACACTCGATCTGCAACTGGAGGATCGGCGCATCGACATCGTCAAGGAAGGCTTCGACCTCGCCATCCGGGGAAGCGACAGGCTGGAGGATTCAAGCCTCATCGCCCGCAGGCTGATGTCGCTGCGGCACGTGGTCTGCGGTTCGCCCGCCTATTTCGGGCGCGCCGGCCATCCCCGGACACCGGAGGACCTCCGGAGCCATAACTGCCTGCAGTTCACCTTGTCGGGCCATGCCAATGAATGGGATTTCACGCGCGATGGCCGCACCGTCCGGGTGCCCGTCCGCGGCCGCTACAAGGTGACCACCAGCCTTGCCGTCCGCGATGCGCTCCTCGCAGGGTTCGGCCTGAGCCTCATTCCCCGGCTCTATGTCGAGGACGACATTGCCCGAGGGCGGCTGACGACGGTTCTCGACGATTGGGTGCCTGTCGAAACCTCGATCTACGCCGTCTATCCCTCCAGGCAATATGTGCTGCCGAAGGTGCGGGCGTTCATCGACTTCCTCATCGAGGAGACGCAGGAGGACGTGTGAGCCTGTCAACACATTCGCCCCATCACATATTGGGTCGGCATAAAGCAATTCGTGTTCGCGATAAGCCGCTCCGCTTTGTTGCATTGCAGCAGATGCCTGCCTAAGGTTGGGCTTCTCAAGGGCGGGCTGCCACCAATTGAGAGGTCGACGATCGCATGAGCGCCATCATCGCCGAACCGAAATCCTTCTTCCGTGCCGATATTGAAGGGTTGCGTGCCCTGGCGGTTTTAGGGGTGATCGCATTTCATTTCGGCGTCACGGACCTGCCTGGCGGTTTTGTCGGGGTCGACGTCTTTTTCGTCATTTCAGGATATCTGATCACCAAACATCTTCTCCAGGAGATGGACAGGCGCGGCACGGTCGATCTCCTGACCTTCTATGCCCGGCGCGCGCGCCGCCTGCTGCCAGCATCGATTTTCGTCATTCTGGTGACGCTTCTGGCCGGCTATTTCATTCTCGCGCCATCGGAGCAGCAGCTCTATTCGAAAGGCGCGCTGTTTGCTTCCACCTATGTCATTAATCTGTGGCTGATCCGCTGGTCTCTCGACTATTTCGCCCCGGATGCGAACAGTAATCCGTTCATCCATTTCTGGTCATTGTCGGTCGAGGAACAGTTCTATCTGGTATGGCCGGCGGTCCTGCTCCTCTTCGTCCGCGTGCGTGCCGGCAGGCGCAGCCTCTTCATCATGATGGCCGGCATCGCCGTCATCTCCTTCGCGCTCTGCGCGTGGCTGACGGAAGTCTCGCAGCCCTGGGCCTTCTATTTTTCGCCCTTCCGCGCCTGGGAATTCGCACTCGGCGGCCTTGCCTCGATGACGCTGTCGGAAAACTGGGCGAAGCGCTCTCCCGTCTCTCCCCTGCTGGGCTGGCTTGGCCTCGGCCTCATCATGGCGACCTATCTGACGGTGTCGGAGCAGGATCCCTTCCCCGGCTTCATCGCGCTGGCGCCGGCTGCGGGCACAGTCATGGTGCTTTTGAGCGGCCTTCGCCAAAGCGCCGCGGGGCCGATGCGCCTTCTCGCGATGGCGCCATTCCAGTGGACGGGAAAGCTTTCCTATTCCCTCTATCTCTGGCACTGGCCGGTGATCGTCTATGCAGCAATGCTGATGCCCGACATGACGGTGATGCAGCACTTCGCATGCCTGGCGCTGACCTTCGTCCTCTCCATCATCAGCTATCATCTGGTCGAGAACCCGATCCGCAGAAATGCCTGGCTGATCGCCGGCACGGGCCGTTCGATAGGGCTCGCCGCGATCCTCACCGTGAGCGGCGCTGCCGTCGCTTATGGCAACGCCAAATTCGCGGGCCGCAATTTCAGCTCTGAGCAGCAAATGATCGCCACAAGCGCCGAACGCTCGTCGAGCGTACGGCAGAGCGACGAGAGCTGCGTCGCGGATCTTCAGACGATCAAGCCGAAATTCTGTGCGTTCGGCGCACCCGTGTCGGACAGAACCGTCGTCCTGTTCGGGGATTCCCACGCGGATCACTGGTCGACGCCGCTGATCGAGATTGCGAAGAAGGAGGGCTTCCGCCTCGTCACCTATATGAAATCGTCCTGCCGGGCGACGCGGATGACGACATATAGCACCAAGCTGAGGCGCAACTATACGGAATGCGATGAATGGCGGGAGCAGGCGATGAGGGAGATCATCGCGATGAAGCCGCAGATGGTCATCATTTCCCAGCTTTCGATCGGCCATCTGGATGAAGAAATCAGTGATCCCTCCGAATATGCGGCCCGCAAGAAGCAATGGGCCGAGGGCATCGGCTCGACGGTCCGCACGCTCAGCGATGCCGGCATGGAAATCGTCTATCTTCGCGATGTGCCCACCCATAAATCCTATATCGACAAATGCGTCGCACGGGCGCTGTGGCAAAAGCGCAATCCCTCGGTCTGCGATACGCCGCGTGCCGAAGCGATGGATGAGGCGGATTCGAAGACGGAAAGGGAGATCATCGCGCGCATCGCGAATGCACGCTATGTCGACATGACCGATCTCTTCTGCAACCAGACGACATGCCAGGCGATGATCGACGGCAAGCTCACCTTCCGTGACCGGCACCACATCGCCACACCTTACGCTGCATCTCTGGCAGGGCCTGTGGAGCAGGCCGTCTTTGGAAAAGAACGAACGGCAAAAGTTCAGCCCGCCGACAGCGACGGAAGAAAAAGCGAAGCGGCTTCGACCGCTCGCTAGGACCGTTTCGGATCCCGTCCGCGCGCCCTTGAGCACCAGCCACAACAGGCGTTTGACCCCTCTCACCGCCTGATATTCAGCCCTTCGCCAGTCCTTCCCCGGCGCAGGCAAGACAAAATTCGAATATCTCGTACGCTGAAAAGCAAAATTTAACCATATTTGCCCATCTTTTCTCAATCATACGGTCAAGTAGAGGGAAATCCGGAAATTACGCAGCAGCGGTCGCTGGCCGGCCCCTGGGACCCTTGTGGAATTTTCGGTTTGGTAAGCGTTGTGAGTAAAACCGTTCGTAAAAAGTCCCTGCGCAGTTTCCTGCGCCCGCTGCTCATTGCTTCTTTCGGTACCGCTTTTGCCGGCGGGGTCGTGTGGTCGATGATCAGCATGGCCGCGATGACCGGCTCTCTCACCTATGGCCCGGAACCCTTTTTGCCCAAGCCGAAGCTCCATGCAGTAGAGAGAAGGGACGCACAACCTCTCGACCAGCAGACGATGAAGGACAGGGCGCTGAAGTTCATAGCCGCCCTGGAAGCCGCCTCTGCGGTCATGACCGTCGCTGACGGCAAATCCACCCGCCTGCCCGATAATTCAAAGCCACAGCGCATGGCGGCGGAGATCGGCAAGCCTGTTCCGGACCGGTTCGGGCCACGGACCGCTGGCACCGCCGGCCAGCCGCAGACCCTGCTGGCCTATGCCAACCCCGTTCCCGGCGCGGCGGCCAGTGCCGCTCTCTCGGCCTGGCTGGCCGCCTCGCTGGAGGAGCAGTCCGCCGCCGCAGAGGACGAAGGCGAGGGTGAGAATGTGGCGGCCCTTCCAGGTTTCGACGGCGATCAGTCAGACATTCCCCTGCCGCAGCTTCGCCCGCGTGGTGCGGAAGGCCGCCGGCTCGCCGAGGAAATGGCGCAATCCGCCGTGCAGTCGACGGAAAAGCCGCCGCTGCCGAAGACCGTCCCCGAACGCGAGGCCTCGAAGCCGCAGATGCTTGCCTATGCGCGGCCGGACAACCCCGCCGAAAAGGCGAGAGGCGGCGGCTTTGGCAAGACGCTGCGCGATCTGTTCGGTGGCGGTGATCCCAAGCCGGGAAACGGCGTTGCCGTCTACGATATCAGCGCGGCAAAGGTCTATATGCCCGACGGCAGCGTGCTCGAGGCCCATTCCGGCATCGGCAAGATGGCGGACGACCCGCGTTATGTCCACGTCAAGATGAACGGACCCACCCCGCCCCATACCTATAATCTCAGGATGCGCGAAAAGCGCTTCCACGGCGTGGAGGCCATCCGCATGCTGCCCGTGGACGGCAAGAACAAATATGGCCGCGACGGCTTCCTGACCCACAGCTATCTGCTGCGCGGCCGGGAGGCGCAGTCCCATGGCTGCGTCGCGTTCAAGGACTATGACCGGTTCCTGAAAGCCTTCAAGCAGGGCAAGGTCAAGCAGCTCGTCGTGGTACCGAGCCGAGGCAAGGAAACCCTGCGCCTCGTCTCCAATGGCCGAAGCCTCTGAGGATCCGGTCTCCTATCCGACGTGATAGCCGCCATCGACCGGCAGGGTTATGCCGGTCACGAATGCAGCCGCCGGAGACGCCAGGAAAAGCACCGGACCGACAAGATCTTCCGTCGTTCCCCACCGTTTCAGGGCCGAGCGGTCGCTGATTATCCTTTCGCTCTCGGGAACCGACCAGAGCGGCTTCGTCATGTCGGTGCGGTGATAGCCCGGCGCGATTGCGTTCACGCGAACCCCGTCCCGCCCATATTTATGCGCAAGAGCGCGGGTGAGGCCGAGGATGCCCGTCTTGCTGGCCGTGTAGGCTGGCACCGTCTCATCCGCCAGATAGCTCAGCATCGAGGCGACGTTGAGGATGCTGCCCTTGGCTTCCTTCAACAGCGGGAAAGCCTCGCGCGATAACCGCATGGCGCTGGAGAGGTTGATGTCCATGACATCCATGAAGGTTTCCTCCTCCCATTCGGCACCGGGTCGCGCCACGCCCTGGCAGTTTACCAGAACGTCGAGCCGTTCAAGGCCGGAGAAGAAGGCGTTGACCGACGCCTTGTCGCGGACATCGAGACGCTGGAACAAGAGGCCATCCACGCCTTCGGCCCTTGCGGCGGCAAGCCGGCTTTCGGAACTGCCGGTGGCGATCACCATCGCACCGGCCTCGGCAAAACCCTTGGCGAGCGAAAGACCTATGCCGCTCGTGCCGCCGGAGACGACGACCCTGTTGCCGGAGAACAGTCCGGGCTTGAATGCTTCCACTTCCTTCTCCTCCATTCTCAAACCAATGCTTCGAGCGCCTTGATGACCATCGCCTCGGTCACCGGGATGGGCTCGTTGTGGATGATCTCGCCCGCCCGGCAGGCGCGCTTCGCAACAGTCGCAAGCTTCTCCGGCGTCACTTCAGCGATGCCGATATCGGCAAGCTTCGTCGGCAGGCGGACGGAAAGGCAGAACCGCCGCACGCGCTCATATTCTTCCGTGAGCCCATGCAGCTTCAGCCCTGCGAGCACGCCGATCGCCACCTTCTCGCCATGCAGGTGATGGTGCACGTCGTCGAGTTCGCACAGCCCGTGATGGATGGCGTGGGCGGCTGCGACACCGCCGGATTCGAAGCCGATGCCCGACAAAAGAATGTTGGCTTCGACGACGCGCTCGAGCGCCGGCCCGGCGCTCTTTGCGTCGCATTCCTGCAAGGCGGCCGCGCCGAACGCGAAAATCGTGTCGCGGCAGAAGCGGGCGATTTCATAGGCGAGCGGCACGCCCGGCATCTTCATGCAGTTGAAGGCACCGCTTTGGCGGCAGGAGTCCGCCTCGTACCAGGTGGCAAGGGCGTCACCAATGCCCGCCGCCAGGAAACGCGCCGGAGCCCTGGCGATCAGCGCGGTGTCGACCAGCACCAGATCGGGATTGCGCGCAAGGAACGTGTCGTAGGCGACTGTCCCGTCTTCATTATAGACCACCGCCAGCGCGCTGCAGGGCGCATCGGATGCGGCGATGGTGGGAAAGACGATGACTGGAAGCGAGACGTCACGCGCCGCCGCCTTCGCGGTATCGAGCGCCTTGCCGCCCCCTGCCCCGATGATGACCGAAGCGCCCGCCGCTTTTGCGGCATCAGCGAGAGATCCAATCGCTATTTCCGAACACTCGCCGCCATGGCGGACGATCTCGACCGCCGGTCCTTCTGCGAAGGCGGCTTCAATATCGGCCTTCAGCAGATCAAAAATGCCATTGTCGAGCAGAACGATCGCCTTGTCGCCGAAAGCCTTCGCCTCGGCGCCGAGCCGCGCGATAACGCCGGGCCCCTGGATATAACGGCCGGGGAAGCGCGCGCCGCGGACCGTGCCTGCCTGATCCGCCTTCACCAGCATACGTAGCCTCCATCGGCCAGCACGATGGAACCGGTCATCAGGCTTGCGGCATCGCTCGCCAGGAACAGGATGACCGAGGCCACCTCGTCGGTGCGGCCAAGCCGGTTCATCGGCGTGCCGCCGACCCAGTGGCGGTACATCTCCTCGTCCTCATAGACATATTTGTTCATCTCGGTGTCGATATAGGTCGGCGCGACCGAATTGACGCGCACGCCGCGTGCACCCCATTCGGCGGCAAGCGACTTCGTCAGGTGATGGACAGCGGCTTTCGAGGCGTTGTAGTTGGCCTGCTCCTGCGGTCGGTTGACGATGAAGCCCGACATCGAACCCACATTGACGATCGAGCCGGCGCCCTGCTTCAGCATCGTGTTGCCGAACGCACGGCAGCACCAGAAGACGCCGTTGAGATTGACATCGATCACCTTGTTCCACACCTCGTCGGCCATCGTCTCGGCCGGATGGTTGGAGATGGCGATGCCGGCATTGTTGACCAGTACGTCAACCCTGCCATGGCGGGCGAGGATCGCGTCGTGCACCGCCTGCACGGCCTTCACATCCGTCACGTCGAGCACTTCGCTGTCGACGTCGTAGCCCTTCGCCTTCAGGCCCTCGGTCGCGGCGGCAAGCAGATCCGGGTTCATGTCGGTGAGCACGACAGTCGCGCCGGCTTCGGCAAGCGCCTCGGCGGTCGAGAGGCCGATGCCGCGCGCGGCGCCCGTGATGACGGCGATTTTGCCGGTGAGCTTGAACTTGTCGAGATACATGTCAGGCGATCCTTGGAACGGGAACTGTTTCGAGCGAAGTGGAGAAAAGCGGCCGGAGCGTTGCGACGAGATCGTGCGGATCGGCAATGACCGTTCCGGCGGGAAAGACGATGTCGGGGCGATGCGGCTCCGGCCAGCCGATCACCGTCATGCCGGCGGCAAGACCGGCGCTGGCGCCGGGCGCGCTGTCTTCCACGACAATGCAGTCGGAAGGCTCGACGCCAAGCAGCCAGGCGGCGCGCAGATAGGGCTCGGGATGGGGTTTGCCCATACGCACGTCGTTGCGCGTCACACTGACGAGGCCGGGCGTCTGCAGGCCAACGGCGGTGAGATTGGCATCGGCCAGCATCCGGTCCGAATTCGAGACGATGGCCATGGCCGCACCGGAAGAGCGGATGAGCGCCAGCACCGCTTGCGCGCCCTCCCGCGTCCGCAGGCTCCCTGCCCTTTCGATATAGAGGGCGTATTTCCGCGCCACAAAGTCGTCGAGTGGCAGTGCGAAACCGACCATCTCTGCCAGCAAGGCGTGGCAGTCGCCGATCGTCCTGCCTGTAACGCGTTCGGCATAGCCGTCGGGTACTGCGTAGCCGAAGCTTTCCACCGCAGCCGCCAGCGTCTCGAAATGCAGGACTTCGCTGTCGACCAGTGTTCCGTCCATATCGAAGAGAACGGCTTTGCGGCTCATGACGGCAACCGGTCCAGATCGTCATAAAGCGACTGGCTATGGAAATAGAGTTTCTCGAAAACGGCCTGCATCGGCCGGTAGACTTCGGCCCAGGCCGGATCGGGCATGATCTCCTCCGCATAGGTTACATAGGTTTCCGCCGCATCCTCGACGGTGGAGTAGAGCCCGGTCGCCGCTGCCGCCATCGCCGCGCAGCCGACAATGCCGCATTCGGCTTCGGCAGGAACGAGGATCGGAATGCCGTAGACGCTGGCCTTGATCTTCATCCAGAGCTTCGTCTTCGCCCCGCCGCCCGATGCGATCACCCGCTGCAGCGGCGTCCCGGAAATACGGTCGAGGATGTCGATGTGGCGCTTCACCGCAAAGGCCACGCCTTCCAGCACCGCCCGGTGCATATGGGCGAGCCCGTGCGCTGCACCGATGCCGAAGAACTGGGCGCGCGCATTGCGGTGGTCGCCAAGCCGCTCGCCGGCGAGATAGGGCATGAAGAAAAGCCGGTCGCTGCCCGCCGGCGCCTCGGCCGCCTTGGCCACGATCTCTTCGTAGCTCACCTGCTTCTCATGGAAGGCGCGCCGCGCCCAGCGCATGGCGTCGCCGCCGGATTCAAGCAGCATGAAGGCGCCCCAATTGCCTTCCACCGTACCGACATTGGAAACGGCCGCATCGAGCAGCGGCTTTTCCGCAATTGCCGTGATGATGGCCGATGTGCCCATCACCTCCGAACCGATGCCCGGCCGGCAGACACCGGAACCGAGCAGCGCCATGGGATAGTCACCGCCGCCGACGAGCACGGGCGTGCCTTCGCGCAGGCCCGTCTCCCGGGCAGCCGCAGCATTGACATGACCGAGTATCTCGACGGGATTGCGCAGCGGCGCAAGCTTCGCCTTGTCGAGACCAAGAAGGCCGATCATCCGGTCGGACCATTCGCCGGTACGCGGATCCATCAGGAAGCTTGCGCCGCCCTCGGTGCGGTCCATGGCGATTTCACCGGTGAGCTTGAGATTGATCCAGTCCTTCGGCATGAGGACCGCCGCCGCCCTGCGCCAGGCCCCGGGGTCCATGTCGCGCAGCCATTGCAGCTTGAAGCCCGGCCAGGCCGGCGCTGCCGGATTGGCGCTGTCGGCAAGATAGGTTTCGGGCCGGTGCGCCTTTTCGAACGCCTTCACATGGGCGACGGTGCGCTTGTCGTTCCAGAGCGGCGCCGTATCGCGCGCGAGATTTCCGCGATCGTCGACAAGCACGGTGCCATGCATCTGGCCACAGGCGGCGACGGCGGAGATGCGCCCGCACGCATCCGGCTCCTTTGCCAGCACGTCGCGGATCGCGGCGACCACCCCGCTCCACCAGTCGGCCGGCCGCTGCTCGGACCAGCCGAACTGCGGCACGATCTGCTCGTGCTCGCGTAGGCTGATTGCGAGTACCTTGCCGCGCCTGTCGACGAGCGCAGCGCGCACGCTGCCTGTGCCGACATCGATGGTGAGAAACAGCTCCTCGGACATCGTTACCCCCTGCTCCGCCTCCTCCATGGCCCGGTCGCATGTCCGGGCCGACATGCCGCGCCTTCGGGCCATTGTTTTAACCGCATGCCCTTATCCGAAAAGCCTGCAACTTTTCGGGAGCATGCCTTAGCGGCGCAGCCAGTTGGATGCGTATTGCAGGAGCATGGCGCCGATGATGATGCAACCCATGAAGACCTGCTGGTGATAGCCGGGCACGCGGGCGAGATTCATCATGTTTGCGATGATGCCAAGGACGATCACCCCAATAAAGGTATTGAAGGCGCCGCCACGACCACCCATCAGGCTCGCGCCACCGATCACGACGGCCGCGATCGCATCGAGTTCGGCGCCCACGCCGATATTGGCCGAGCCGACGCCGGTGCGGCTTGCCGAAACGATGCCGGCAGCGGCGGCAAGCACACCGGAAATCACATAAACCGACATCGTGTACCAGGCGACCGGGATGCCCGAGAGCCGCACGGCCTCGACATTCGAACCGATCGCCTTCACCAGACGGCCATAGCGGGTGAACATCAGGACCGTCCCGGCGATGAGGAAGACAATGGCCATCAGGATGACGGGATAGGGAATGCCCGCGAAGGAGCCTGAACCGAACGCGGTAATCAAAGCACCTCCGTCGCCCATGACGATCGGCTGGCCCGCGGAGATGATCAGCGAAAGGCCGCGCGCCACGGTCATCATGGCAAGGGTCGTCACGAAGGGCGGCAGTTTCAGGAATGCGACGAGCACACCGGACACCAGGCCGCACCCGGCACCCGCGAGAAGGGTCGCCGCGATGGAGAGACCCGGCCCGTATTGCTGGATGAGGATCGCCGAAAGCACGCTGCCGAGCGCCGCGACGGAGCCGACCGAGAGGTCAATGCCGCGCGTCAGGATGACGAAGAGCATGCCGATCGCCATGAGGCTGGTGCCGGAGATCTGGCGCAGCACGTTGAGGATGTTGCGCTCCGTCAGGAACACATCCGACATGCTGGCCGCCACGATGACGAGCGCCACGAGGATCGCTAGCGTACCATAGCGCTGCAGGATCTGGCTGATGTTCAGCGACGGGCGGGCAGTTTCGGTAACGTCTGTCATGGCGGTACTCATCAGTTCACAACGATCGTTTCGGGCGTAGCGGCGCTCACCATCGCGAGCTTGAGAAGATTTTCTTCCGTATAGTTTTCCGGCAGAAGCGTGCCGGTGATCCGGCCCTCACGCATCACCAGGATGCGGTCGCAGAGCCCGAAGAGCTCGAGATGCTCGGACGAGATGACCAGCACCGCCCGCCCTTCCGCGGCAAGCGATTTGATCAGCGAATAGATCTCCGTCTTGGCGCCGACATCGACGCCGCGCGTCGGCTCGTCGAAGATCAGGATCTCACCATCGGCGTGGAACCATTTGGCGAGCACCACCTTCTGCTGGTTGCCACCCGAAAGGCTGGAGGCAGGATCGTTGAGGCTGCCGGCCTTGAGGCGCAGGCGGCTGGAAAGTTCCTCCACCGTGGCCCATTCCCTGGAACGGCGCATGAAGCCGAGGCGGTTCACAAGCGGCCCGAGTTTCGCCAGCGTGGCGTTCACGCGGATGGGAAAGTCGAGGATGAGCCCCTGTTCCTTGCGGTCCTCCGGCACGAGGCCGATGCCGGCTTTCACCGCATCACCGGGCGAGCGGATCACCTTCTCCTTGCCATGGATGAAGATGCGGCCGGATTGCGCGCGCTCGGCACCGAAGACCAGGCGGACGAACTCCGTGCGACCGGCACCGACCAGGCCACCCAGACCGACGATCTCGCCGGCCCGTATGCTGAGCGAAACGCCCTTGATGCGGCCGCCGTCAGAAAGGTTTTCGACGCGCAGCACTTCGTCGCCCGGCTGGCGCGCGACATCCTCGCCGAAGAGCGCCTTCAGCGACCGGCCGACCATCATCCGGATCACCTCGTCGATCTCGACATCGGCCCGGTCGACGGTTGCGACCGAAGCACCGTCCTTCATGACCGTAATGCGGTCGGCGATACGGAACACCTCATCGAGGCGATGGGAAATATAGATGATGCCGACCCCGCGCTCGCGCAACTTGCGGATGATGCCGAGCAGCCGCTCGGCATCCTGCACCGAGAGCACGGCCGTCGGCTCATCGAAAACAATGACGCGGGCGTTGCGCGACAGCGCCTTGGCGATCTCGACCACCTGCTGGTGCGCGACGGAAAGATCGCCCACCGTTGCACCGGGATGAATGGAAAAGCCGAGGCTGTCGATGAGTGCGCGTGCGCGGCGATTGAGGTCGCGCCATGAGATTATGGAAGGAATTTCGGAGAGGAAGATGTTCTCGGCAACCGTGAGATCGGTCGCCAGCGCCATCTCCTGGTGGATGATAGCAATGCCCTTGGCGATCGCATCCGAGGGCGAACGGAAATGCGGCTCCTCCCCGCCCACCCTGACCGTCCCCGCATTGGGAATATGCTCGCCGCCCAGCACGCGCATCAGCGTCGACTTGCCGGCGCCGTTCTCGCCAAGCAGCGCATGGACCTCGCCTGCCCGAAGCGCGAAATCCACGCCGCGGAGCGCATGAACGCCGCCGAAGGATTTCCGGATGCCGGAGAGCTCTACGAGATTTTCCATTGCGCGATTGCTTCTTCGAGATCAGGTGTCGATTGCCGCCGGCGGGCCGCAAAGGACCCGTCGGCGACTTCGGGAGGACAAGCGGTCAGAATACCGCGTCAGGCTTGTAGTACTGATCGACATTGCCCTTGGTGATCGCCACCGGCGTCGTATAGGTGATCTTCGGCGTGTCGGCCGGCAGAGCGCCATCGAGCGCCTTCTTGGCGAGATCGACCGCGGTGGAGGCGACGAGCGCCGGATCGTTGAGACCGGTCGCGCCGTAGCCGCCTTCCTTGATCATCTCGAGCGCTTCCTTCTGCCCGTCGGCGGCGGCGACCAGAAGCACGCCGTCGAGACGACCGGCCTGTTCAAGCGCCTTTTTCGCGCCGAGCACCATGGAATCGTTCTCGCCGAGCACGACATTGATATCCGGGTTGGCGACCAACAGGTCTTCCATGGCCTTCAGGCCACCCTCATGGCCCCACAGGCCCCAGCCCTGGCCGACGATCTCCACCCGCGCGCGGCCTTCGTTCCTGAGCTGGCCTTCGATCAGGCCCGCAAGCACGCCCAGGCGACGCTCCTGGCCGACTTCATTGCCCTTGTCGCCAGACAGAAGCGCGATCTTCAAATCCTTGCCCTTCATCTGATCGGCCAACCACTGGCCGACGAGCATGCCGTTTCGGCTGTTGGAGGACTGGACCAGCGTCACGAAATTCGCGGCCGGATCGAGCGTGGAGTCGATCACGAACACCTTGACGCCCGCGGCCGTGGCGGCATTGACCGCCGGAACCATGCCCTTGCTGTCGCGCGGATTGATGATCAGCGCGCCGATCCCCTGCGCGACCATGTCCTCGACATCGGCGATCTGCTTGTTGAGGTCGTTCTGCGCATCAGCCGTGATCACCTCGCAGCCGAGTTCCTCGGCGTGCTTCTTCGCGGCGACTTCCTGCGCGGCGAAATAAGGCGCATCGAGCGTTTTCATGGAAATGCCGATCTTGCAGTCGGCGGCCTGCGCCGAGCCGATCGCAAGCAGCGATGCGGCGGCAGCCAAGGCGATTTTGAGGACGGTGTTCTTCTTGCGGGTCATGATTTCTCCTCCGGTGAGCGCGTTCCATCGCGAGCCATTTCCTCTTGGCTTTATGTAGCGTAGTTACCAATTTTTTCATCGTCAACATAAATTTTTGGCACAACGGCGTGATTTTGAACTGCAAACAAGCGAAATTTTGTACTTGCAGGTCTAATAGCAATAATTTATGTAATTTTACTACCAAACGGAGGTAGGCATGTTGAGAGAACCGGTCACAAGCATCGTCGACGCAAACAGCGGCGGCATGAGCGGCAATACGGGACGTTACGAGAAGCGGCTGAGTGACCTCTCGGGTCTTTACGAAAACGCGGCCGCGCATGCGCAATTGACGCAAAAGCTCGGGGACCCGGTCGTCTACGCGGTTGAGGACTTCCGGCCGGGTGATCACGCCGGGGACCTGATCTATGGCATCACGCGCATGAGCCCTGGGCGGATCGGCGACGAGTTCTTCCTCACCCGCGGGCACATCCATGCGAAGGCCGACCGGCCTGAGATTTATTACGGCCAGAAGGGCAAAGGCCTGATGCAGCTCGAATCGCCGGAAGGCGAAACTCGCATCGTGGAGATAGGCCCGCAGTCGATCTGCTACGTGCCGCCCTATTGGATCCACCGTTCCATCAATGTCGGCGACGAGGATCTCGTGATGCTCTTCGCCTATCCCTCCGACAGCGGTCAGGACTACGGCATCATCGAAGCGTCTAACGGCATGCGCCACCGCGTGAAGACAGATGGCAATGGCGGCTGGATTCTCGTCGAGAACCGGGATTACCGCCCCCGCAGCAGCGACACGGTCGCTGCGCTGATGAAACGATATGCATGAGCCGGCGCAGAACCGGAAGGAGTAGAAATCATGGAAAACCCCATCGATGTCATCGCCGGTCTTGGCGTTGTGCCTGTCATCGCGATCGAGCGCGCCTCGGATGCCGTGCCGCTCGCCGATGCGCTTCTTGAAGGCGGCCTTCCCGTGGCGGAAATCACCTTTCGCACGGAAGCGGCCGCCGATGTCCTGGCCGCCATCCGTGATACGCGGCCGGAGCTCTGCATCGGCGCCGGAACGATCCTCGACAGAGGCAGCCTGAAGCGCGCGATCGACAGTGGCGCCCGCTTCGCGCTGGCGCCGGGTTATGATCCGGAGATCGTCGAAGCCGCAGGGGCGGCGAGCCTCCCCTTCTGCCCGGGCATCATGACACCGACGGACCTGACGCTCGCCACCGCACGCGGTGTCCGCCTGGCGAAGTTCTTTCCGGCCGGCGTCGCGGGCGGACCGAAGGCGCTCGCCGGCATCGCGGCCCCTTTCGCCCATCTGGGCGTGCGTTTCATTCCGACCGGTGGCGTAACCCAGGCCACCATCGGCGACTGGCTCGCCGTCAAGCAGGTGGTGGCCGTCGGCGGCACATGGATCGCCAAGACGGAAGACATCCGCGAAGGTCGCTTCGCTGAAATCACCCGCAATGCCGCGGAAGCGGTGAAGGCGGCTAAAGAACACCTGGAGAAACGCGCGTGACGCATTATCAGCCAGCCAGCCAGCCGACGCTCTATTTCATCGGCGTCACGACGGGCAAAAGCTCGATCATGAAGGTCTTCCCGGCATGGGCGGAATATCTCGGCCTGAAGGATGCCGTGATCAAGGGCATCGACTTCAAGCTGCATGACGATCCGGCTGCCTACCGCGCCGCCGTGGAATTCATCCGCGACGATCCGCTTTCCATGGGCGCCCTCGTCACCACGCACAAGATCGACCTCTTCGCCGCCTGCTCGGATCTCTTCGACGTCATCGATCCGCATGCTGCCCTGATGGGCGAGACCAGCTGCATTTCGAAGCGCGATGGCAAGCTCATCTGCCACGCCAAGGATCCGATCTCCTCCGGGCTGGCAATCGACGGCTTCCTCGGCAATGGCCATTTCGAGCGCACGGGAGCGGACCTCTTCTCCATGGGTGCCGGCGGCTCGACGATCGCCATCACCTGGCATCTGATGCGCCGTGCGCGGGGCAAGGATGTGCCGGGCCGTATCGTGGTCTCCAACCGCAGCCAGCACCGGCTCGACGAGATCCGTCGTATCCATGCGGGTATCGAGAGCGATGTTCCCGTCGACTATGTGCTCGCCCCGCAGCCGGAGGACAATGACGCCGTGCTCGCCGGCCTCAAGCCCGGCTCGCTCGTCATCAACGCGACCGGCCTCGGCAAGGACGCGCCCGGCTCGCCGCTTTCCAATGCCGCGATCTTTCCGGTAAAGGCGGTCGTCTGGGACCTCAACTATCGCGGCGACCTCGTCTTCCTCGATCAGGCCCGGGCACAGGAGAAGACGCGTTTCCTGCAGATCGAGGACGGCTGGACCTATTTCATCCATGGCTGGACGCAGGTCATCGCGGAAGTCTTCGCGATCGGCATCCCGACCTCAGGCCCCCCCCTCGACCGCATTTCCGATATCGCACGCGAGGCCGCGGGACGATGAATGACAACACCCGAATTCTCGTCACCCCCCGTTCGCTGACGGCCGAACCGCACCCGGATGTGGAGCGGCTGCGGGAGAACGGCTTCGACATCGTCTATTCCAGGGCCGGGCAGACACCGACCGAGGACGAGTTGCTCGAGCTCGTGCCCGGTTGCGTCGGCTGGCTGGCCGGTGTCGAGCCGGTGACCCCGCGTGTCGTCGAAGCGGCGGCAAACCTCAGGGTGATCAGCCGCAACGGCGTCGGCATCGACAATCTGCCAGTCGACATGCTGGCGAAGCGTGGCGTAAAGATCATGATCGCGGAGGGCGCCAATGCGCTCGGCGTGGCCGAGCTCACCATCGGTCTTATGTTCAGCGTGCTGCGCGCCATTCCGCTCGCCGATGCCGGCATCAAGGCCGGCAGCTGGCCGCGGGTGCGCGGCATGGAAATCCGTGATCGCACCGTCGGCATCATCGGCTGTGGCGCGATCGGCCGCGAGGTGGCCCGGATGGTCGTGGCTCTCGGCGCCAGGGTGATCGCCCATGACCCGCTCCGGCCCAACCTCGACCTGCCCTCCACGCACTTCGCGTATCGCGAAATCGATGAGATCATCGCCGGCGCTGAGATCCTCTCCCTGCATTGCCCACTGCCGAAGGACGGTTCCGCGCTTCTCGATCGCCAGCGGCTTTCGACGGTCCGCAACGGGCTTGTGCTCGTCAATACCGCCCGCGCGCGGCTGGTCGATGAGGATGCGCTGATCGAGGCGCTCGACCTCGGACGCATCGGATGCTATGCGACCGACGTCTTCGAGCCCGAGCCGCCGGTCGATCTCCGCCTCGCCGCCCATCCGCGGGTGATCGCGACCAGCCATATCGGCGGCTTTACGGCGGAAAGCGTCGATCGGGCCACGCGCATTGCCGCACGCAATCTTCTCTCCGCCTTGCAAAACTGACGGGAACCGGACAATGGCAGGCAGGCTTCGCGAAAGACCATTCGGAGGAGCGCTTGCCGGCGCCCTTGCCGGGAAGCCAGGCAGCAACCCAACCTTCTACTGGCTCGGCCAGGCGGGTTTCGTCGTCGATATTGCCGGCAGGCGTCTCGTCATCGACCCCTATCTTTCCGATTTCCTCGCAAGCAAATATCGCGGCACGCGCTACCCGCATCAGCGGGCGATGCCGCCGCCGATAGAGCCGGCGGAGCTTATCGGTGTAGACTATGTGCTTTGCACCCATGCGCATACGGATCACATGGATCCGGGCACGCTGCCTGCGCTTTTCGCCGCCAATCCGGCTGCAACACTGATCGCGCCTCGCGCGGTGCGCGCGGCCGCCCTGGAGCGTTCGGGCCTTCCGGAATCGCGCATCCGTTTCGTGGATGCCGGAGAGGCTCTCGACCTCGGGGATGATCTCCGCGTGATACCGACCCGCGCCGCGCATGAGACAATCGAGCGGGATATGCATGGCAATCATCGCTTCCTCGGCTTCCTCATCAAAGGCCCGGACGTGACGCTCTGGCATTCGGGGGATACGATCCCTTTCGACGGACAGGTCGAGGAGGTATCGCCGCACCGGCCCGATATCGCGCTGCTGCCGGTCAATGGCCGCCGCCCGGAACTCTCCTCGCAGGGCGTTCCCGGCAATCTCACTCTTTCCGAGGCGGTGGAACTCACGCGCGCAATCGGCGCTTCCAGCATGATCGCCCATCATTATGGCCTGTTCGATTTCAATACCATAGAGCCGGAACTGATTGATTCCATGGCGCAATCCGCAAACGATATCAACCTCTGCCGCGCAAGGCAGGCAATTGCCTTCGAATGGGCCCTGACATAGAGTCCGCCCGGAAGGACAAACATATGGACACGGATTCGCGCATCGACAGTCGGAACCAGGGTGGGCGGAACATCATCGAGGTCATCCGCACCATGCGGCCCGATTTGCGCAAGTCCGACCGCAAGGTGGCGGATGTCGTCCTGGAAGATCCGCGCCGCATCCTCAATGCCACGGTGGGCGAAACCGCCGCCCTTGCTCAGGTGAGCCAGCCGACCGTCCTGCGCTTCACGACCGCGATCGGCTGCAGCGGCTTTCCGGATTTCAAGATCCGCCTCGCCCAGAGCCTGGCGCTCGGCACGCCCGCGACCCATTCCGTCCTGCTCGATACGGACCAGCCCGAAACGGTTGCCGAGAAGATCTTCGATTATACGATGACAAGCCTTGACTGGGCGCGCTCGCGCCTCGACAAGCAGGCCCTCAACAAGGCAATCGACGTGCTGACGGCGGCCAGGTCGATCGTCTTCTTCGGCTTCGGCGCCTCAGGCATCGTCGCGCGCGACGCGCAGCAGAAATTTCCGCTCTTCGGCATCCCCTGCGCCGCGGAACTCGATTCCCACCAGCAGGTCATGGTCGCCTCGATGATGAAGCCGGGGGAAGTGGCTTTCGTCATTTCGAACACCGGCACGACGCGCTCGATCATCGAGATCGCCCGTATCGCGCGCGACAATGGCGCGACCGTCATCTGCCTCACCGGTTCGGACTCGCCGCTGACCAGCTATTGCGACGTGTCTCTGATCGTGGAGACCCTGGAAAACACCAATATGTACACGCCGACGATCTCCCGCATCGCGGCACTCGTCGTCATTGACATTCTCTCCACCAGCGTTGCCATGCGCCGCTCGCCGGAACATCAGGCCCGCGTCCACCAGATGAAGCGTCAGCTTTCCGACATGCGCCGGATGCAACCGATCTGATCTTGACTACTAATAGTTGTTCACAACTGCGTCAGCCAACCTTCCACAAAACAATGTGGTTCTGATAGGTAAAGCGATGAACGCCACCGAAAGCGAGTACGCTGCCCGTGCAACACCTGATTCTTGCCGACCAGCTGATGGCTGTGCGCCGCAGCATGCTTATCTCCATTCCGGTGAGTTTCGTTCTCGGTCTGATGAGCGTGCTGGTGGCCTTCTACTACGGGAATGGCCAAGCGGGATTGTGGTGGTTTCTCGCATCCAGCCTTGTCAATAGCGCCCGGGTCGTCCTGTGCCGGTTTCCCGTCCGACGGCTCGATGCGGATAAGCCTGCCGACCCGAAGAACCTCGACCCCGCATCTGTAAAGCAGCATCTCTTCCTGCAATCGGCCATGGCGGCGACATCGGGCATCGTATGGGCCTTCATCGCGGTTCTGAGCGACGGCTACACTGCCCCGCAATCCATCTTCTACCTGGTCGTGCTGTGCGGAATTACCGCCGGCGCCATAACCCACGGCTTTGCCTATGCGCGCATGCCGGTGTGCTATATCGTCCCGGTCCTGCTGTCCGTCGCCGGCTGTCTCATTTATGCCGGTGGGTTCGAGCGCTATTGCCTGGCGGCGACGACGCTCCTCTACCTTGCGGCGCTGTCACGCGGGGCGAGGGAAAGCGAAGCGCTGTTCCGGCAGTCCAGCAGGCTGAAGCACGAGGCGACGGCCATGGCGGAATCGCTCGCCGCGGCCAGGGACCAGGCAACCAAAGCCGCTATCGGAATGGAATACCGCGCCACCCACGACCCGCTGACGGGGCTTCTCAACCGCAGCGGTTTCATGCAGGAAGCGGCATGCTTTGCTTCTTCAGGCACGACCGGATTCGTGCTCATGCTTCTCGATCTCGATGGCTTCAAACCCATCAACGACGCGTTCGGCCATAAGGTCGGCGACAAGGTTCTGGTGGAAGTCGGCAGAAGGCTTTGTGAGAACCTCCCCGACCATGCCCTGGTGACGCGCCTTGGCGGAGACGAATTCGCCATCCTGCTCGATCAGGCGCTCTGTGAAGAAACACCCTCGATCCTGGCCACCAAACTGATTGCGACCGTCTCAATTCCATTTGCCAGCTTCGATGCCGGCCGCATCGGCATCAGCATCGGCGTCTGCGTATCGGACGAGCTCGACGTCGACGAAATGCTGGTACGGGCGGATGCCGCTCTCTACCGGGCGAAGGCGCAGGGGCGCAACCGGCACTATGTGTTCGACGACGACCTGCGCGATCACCTCGCGATGCGGCGCGATATAGAACGCGATCTCGCCAATGCGATGAGCAATGACGCGCTGGAAGTCTGGTTCCAGCCCATCCTTGGCGAGGGCGGGCGCAAATTGACCGATCTCGAAGCGCTCGTGCGCTGGAATCATCCCAGACATGGCTGGATTCCCCCCACCGATCTGGTGACCGTGGCATCCTTCTCCGGGCTGGCGGAGCCGCTGTTCCGCTACATCCTGCGGGACGTGGGGGCGATGATGCAGACCTTGCGCGCCATGAATCTCGGCCATTTGCGGGTGGCGATGAACATCTCCCCCCGCGAGATTTCCCAGATCAGCGTCGATAGCCTGATCATTGCGAAACTGCGCAAGCTCGACCTTCCCGCTTCCATGCTGGAAATCGAGATCACCGAGGATACCGCCAAGGATATCCGGGCGGTGCAGGACAAGCTTGCGGCCCTGACAAAAGCGGGCGTGCGGATCGCGGTCGACGATTTCGGAGTGGGCTATTCCTCGATGTCGTCGCTGCGGCAATTGCATGTCGACCGTATCAAGATCGACCGCTCCTTCGTCCATGGCATCGCCGGATCGGCCGACGACCGCAATGTCGTTCGATCGATCGTCACCCTCGGCAAATCACTGGGGATCGAGGTGGTCGCCGAGGGTGTCGAGACAGAAGAGAACCGGAACATATTGCGGCAACTCGGCTGCTCGATCATGCAGGGCCATTATTTCGCGAAGCCGATGCCCCACCGCGAAGTGATCGAATGGATCAATCAGTCCAGATCCTTCGTGGAATGAGGATATAACTCATCCTTGCGGATCAGGCGGCAGATTTCAGCACGCCAAGCGCTTCCTCCAGCGAGATCTCGCCTTTGAACCCGCCGCTTCCGACAGGGGCTTCGCCACGTTCGACAGCATGGGCGAACTGCACCGCCGGATCCGACTCCAGCTTTTCAAAAAGCCGCTGCAGCGCGGGATAGTCCCGGCGGTCGATCACGTCGTGATATTTCGTCCAACGCGCAATACCGATGAAATAGGCATCGGCAAGTGAACGCCGGTCGCCGAGCAGCCAGTCCCGATCGCCGATCATCGCCTCCAGTTGGGCATGCACCTTGGTCAGAATGGCTGAGCCATAGGCCCGCAGCGCCTGTTTCTCGGTGCCTCCCAATCCATGTTCGAGAGCATACCAGAGCGGCGCAAAGCCCCCGAAAAGGCTCGTGTTGAGGAAGGCGAGCATCTGGTTAAGGCGGTCGAATTCCGGGCTTCCCTGCGCAAATCCGAGCCCCTTGTCGATGCCTCGCGCGGCAATATGGTTGAGAATTGCCATGCTTTCGCTGATGACCGCGCCGTTTTCCGTCATGAACGCCGGCGTTTCAGCGACCGGATTAATACGCCGATAGGCATCGCTTCCGATCATGTCGCTCATCATGTCGATGCGGCAGAGCCGATAAGGCTTACCCAGCCATTCCAGTGCAACGATAGAGCCGAACGAACATCCCGACGGGATGCCATAAAAAAGGATCGGTGCCATTTCTGTCTCCATGTTTCGCGATAGCGGAGGATTGATTTCCTGTCTGAAACATAGATTCATGGACTTCTTCCCTGTAGACCCGATATCATCGCCTTAAAGTCTGTATTCATGGACGATCATGCATGCTCAATCTCAATGACCTTCGAATGTTCGTCCAGGCAGTGGAAAGCAGCGGGTTTACCGCCGCGGCCCGGCGGCTCGGCTCACCGAAATCCACGATCAGCAAACGGGTGGCGGAACTCGAAGCCGAACTCGGCGCTCGTCTCATTCATCGCACATCGCGCAGCTTCACGCTCACCGAGCTGGGGCGCGAATTCTACGAGCATGCCCGTGCGGCAATCATAGAAGCGGAGGCTGCCCAGAACGTCGTGCGCCAACGCATGGCCGAGCCCATCGGCACCGTCAGGATCACGGCCTCGGTTCCCGTCGCGCAGTTCCAGCTCGCCGAGCATCTGCCGGGACTCCTTCAGGCTTACCCAAAAATCGAAGTGCAGCTTCATGTTACCGATCGTTTCGTAGACCTCGTCCACGAAAACTTCGATATCGCGGTGCGCAGCCACAGGTCTGCCCTGCCGGATACCGGTCTCGTGCAGAGACGAATGTCGGTCGAACGGACCATTCTGGTGGCGGCACCCGCCTATCTCGAGCGTCGCGGCATGCCGCGCACGCCGCAGGATCTCTCACAGCACGACGGCGTCAATGGCAGCCTCTCGGTAAGGAACTGGCTGCTGCGCAATGACTCGAACGAGGAAATGACTGTCACGCCGCGCTCCAGCTTCGCAGCCGACGAGGCCGGAATGCTGCTGCAGGCGGCGAAAGCCGGCCTCGGCATCGTATGCGTGCCCGAAACCATCGCGCGTGCAAGCCTCGCACGTGGTGAGTTGGTTCACGTCCTGCCCGACTGGTTCGAGAACACGATCACGACGACCATCCTGACGCCGCATCGGCGCGGGCAGTTGCCAGCAGTCCGGGCCGTTATCGATCATCTGACGAGGCCCCAATCTCCGGTCGGATAGCTCTACGGGCGCAGCAGCCCGGCAAGGACTGCCGCTACATGCTGGAGCGCCGCATCCTTCTCGCGCCGGCGATGCCAAGCGAGATGCAACGGGAAGCCGGGAACGGGTATCGGCGGCAGGAATGTCGCGAGACTGCCGTCCTCCGGCACGCAGCGCGAGGGCAGCATGGCAATCATGTCGGAGCCCAGTAACAGCGACGGCACCATCTGAAAATTCGGTACCACCAGCCCCACACGCCGGGTCAGACCACGGCCGGACAGTTCAGCATCGAGTGGCGTCCGCCTGTCACCGCGTCCCGAGACGAGCACATGCGGATAGCTGAGCCAAGTCTCCAGATCGAAGCTTTCCGCGGCCGGATGTTCCTTGCGCATGGCAATCACGTAATGCTCTGTCAGAAGCTCCTGGCGATGAAGATCGTCCTCCATCGGCGGAAATACGGAAATGGCAAGATCGCTCGTCCCGTCGTTCAGCGCTGCCCGCGCCGCATCGGCCCCGTGCCAGGGCTGGATCACCAGGTCGATGCCGGGTGCGGAGTCCTGCAGTTCGCGCTGGAGCGGAACGATCACGAACAGTGCGGGATAATCGGCCATGGTGACGCGCAGCGTCTGGTGGATTTCACGCAGCGGCATCTCGGGCGGGACGATCAGGTCCGTCACATCGGCGAGGAGCGATTTCAACGGCGCCCGCAGCGCTTCTGCCTTCGGCGTCAGTCGCATCACGCCCCGACCGCGTTCCAGGAGATCGTCACGGAAGAGATGGCGGCAGCGTTGCAGGGCCGCTGAAGCGGCAGGCTGGGTGAGACCCAGCCTGTCGGCCGCGCGACTGACATGCGCTTCATCGAGCAGCGCATCCAGAATGACCAGGAGGTTGAGATCGACCGATCTTAAATTCATAGCATCTATAATAGAACATATTCGATATCGATTGGAATAATTTATCGGCTATCTGCATCATGCCTCCATCACAAGGAGGTAGTTATGTCGAAAACCCTGATCCTGCTGTTTCATCCCGACCTGTCCCGCTCAAGGGCCAATGCCGCGCTGATGAGAGCCGCGGCCCGGCGGCCGCATGTTGAGTTCATCGACATGCAGGCGCTCTATCCCCATGGCATCGACATGGTCCGGGATGGCGAAAGGGAGGCCGAGCGTCTCCTTCATGCCGATCGCATCGTGCTGCAGTTTCCTATCCAGTGGTATTCCACGCCACCGTGATGAAGGCATGGCAGGATGCCGTGCTCACCCGCATGTTCTATCTCGCCTACGAGACGGAAGGGCGTCTCCTCGAAGGCACACCCGTGATGATCGCTGCGACGGCGGGCAATGTTCCCGATGCCTATCGCCCCGGCGGACGCAATATGTTCACCATGGAAGCATTGCTTGCCCCGTTGCGAGCCACCGCGCATCGCTGCGGGCTGGACTGGGCGCAGCCCTTCATTCTCTACCGGGCGGACAAGCTTTCCGACGAAACGCTGGAAGAGGCCGGCCAGCGCTACGCCGCGCAGCTTGGCACATGGATCGCCAGGACCTCGCACGCGGAAGCCCGGACCGCATCCCGTCACCTTGCTCCGGTACAGGGATGACCGACATGTCCGTCCTGCAGGAAAACCTTACGGCTCGCGACCGTTCCCATCGTATAGCGCCGCGCCATTTCGTCCTTTCGGCGCGGCTCTTGCCTATTCTCATGCTGGCGCAGTTCTTCACGGCGGGTCTCTCGCTCTTCCAGAATGCCGCATTCTGGGAATGGCACGCCGCCATCGGCGCTTTGGTCGCCATACCGATTCTCGCCCTGTTCATCTCGACGCTGCTGGTGCGCAGCGTTAGAGCGCTCCGCTGGTGGGCAGGCTGCCTCGCGCTGCTCTACGTGCTGCAGATCGTCTATGTCGTGGCCGGCCAGAGCACAGGCTCCGGCCTGCTACAGGCGATGCACCCGTTCAATGGAGCACTATTGCTCGCCACGGCTCTCGTGATCATCGCCAAGATCGAGCGCAGTCACCAAGCATAGCCTTTTGCGGCGGAGACCGGCCTTGAGACGACCGAGAAGCTCAACCATCGACCAGCTTGACCCCGTTCATCTCAGCCACGATGTCGGAGAGCATCGGCACGTAGTCCTCAGCATGGCCGGTATTGACCGCCAGGGCGAAGGAGTTGCGCACCGCCGCGCCAACCGGATTGGCAAGGCCGGCGGCATTGGCGAAGGCGGCGAGATAGGTGGTGTCCTTCAGCGCATTGGCGAGGGTGAATTTGTGCGCGTCGCGGTCGCGTTCGAGCACATATTTGAAGAAGGTCTGGTAGAAGAGGCAGTCCATCCGGCCGCCGCGGATGACGCTGTCGAAGACGGCCGGCGTGATGCCCGCTTTCGCGCCGAGCGCCAAGGCCTCCGCATAGATGGCGGCATAGCCCATCGAGACGAAATTGTTGAGGAGCTTCATCGTGTGACCCGTGCCGACCGGCCCGGTCTTGACGATGCGCTGGGCAAAGGCGTCGAGCACCGGCCAGGCGCGCTCGACCGCCTCCGGATCGCCGCCGACCATGACATCGAGCGTGCCAGCCTCCGCGTCCTTGGGCGTACGGCTGAGCGGCGCATCGATCAGCGTGATGCCCTTGGGCGCAAGCTCGGCCGCGAGCCTGATGGTCGAGGAAGGCTCCGATGTCGAGCAGTCACAGATGAGCAAGGGCTTGCCCGCCGAAGCCAGTCCTTCCGGGCCGTTGACGGCCGCTTCCACCTGCGGGCTGCCGGTGACGCAGATGACGACGATGTCGCTCTTTTCGGCAAGGTCGCGCGCGCTGGTGGCCTCGGCCGCGCCGCGGGCCTTCAGATCCTCGACCGGCGCGCGGTTGCGATGCCCGAGCACGGTCAGGGGCCAACCCTTCTCCACGATGTTCTTGGCCATGCCGTGCCCCATCAGCCCGACGCCGATGAAACCGATCCGTTCCTTGCTCATGCAGTCACTCCTCCCGTTCGCGGTACTTCTTGTTCAGTCTACCTACAGAAAGTCGCGGCCGTCACCCCACATCAGCAAGGCAATCCTATATGGCGTAAATTGCCCCTCACCCTTACCCTCTCCCCGCAAGCGGGGAGAGGGAGACACCAGCGTTGCCGCTTCTTTCTTCTCCCCGCGTGCGGGGAGAAGATGCCAGAGGCAGATGAGGGGCATTCACAGCCCAGCCCGCATCAGGGGACCTGCGCACCCGTCGCCGTGACATAGATCGAATAGAGGGATTTGGTAGCCGCGATGAACAACCGGTTGCGGCGCGGACCGCCGAAGGTGAGGTTCGCCACCACCTGCGGCACCAGGATCTTGCCGAGCAGAGCGCCATCCGGCGCAAAGCACTGCACGCCATCGCCGGCGCTGGTCCAGACATTGCCTTCCGTATCGACCCGCATCCCGTCCGGCACGCCCTTGTCGATGGTGCAGAACAGCCTCCCATTGGTCAGGCGCTTGCCACCTTCCACGTCGAAGACGCGGATATGGCGCGGCAGCGTCTCGTCACTGCTGCCGCCTGAATCGGCGATATAGAGCTTGCTCTCGTCGGGCGAAAAAGCGAGCCCGTTCGGCTGGATAAAATCGTCGACGGCGGATTCCAGCGCTCCCGTATCAGGGTCAAGGCGGAAGACATTGCGCGCGGCCTGCTCCGGCTCTGCCTTGTAACCCTCATAATCCGAGAGGATGCCGTAGGTCGGATCGGTGAACCAGATCGAGCCGTCCGAGCGTACCACAACGTCATTGGGTGAATTGAGGCGCCTGCCCTGGTAGCTGTCGGCGAGGACGGTGATCGTCCCGTCGATTTCGGTGCGGGTCACGCGGCGCGTGCCGTGCTCGCAGGACACGAGCCGCCCCTGCCGGTCGCGGGTATTGCCATTGGTGAAATTGGACGGTGCCCGGAAGGTCGAGACGCCGCCTTCCGGAACCCAGCGCAGCATCCGCTGGTTCGGAATATCGCTCCACAGGAGGCAGCGCGCATCGGCGAGCCAAACCGGCCCTTCCGCCCATCGGCAGCCGGTATGGAGCTCTTCCAGATCGGCATTCTTGACGATCAGGCTCTGAAACCGCCGGTCGTGAATTTCATAGATCGGATTATGCAGCATGCGCCTGCTCCTCGTGTAAAGATTTAAAAATTCCGACGCAGCGTCAGGAGCGCCCGCGCTTGCGGCCTCCCGCTACCATGATCACCGCGATGATGATGATGCCCGTCATGACAAGGCGGATGCCCGCGCCAAGGCCATAGGTGTTGAGCATGGAGACGACGAGGAAGAGGAACAGCGATGCGCCCCAGATGCCTGGGACATTGGAATCGCCGCCGGCAACGGCGGTGCCGCCGATGACGACGACGGCGATCGACATCAGGAGATATTCGGTACCCATATTGAGTGCCGCACCCCCCGAAAAGCTGGCCAGCAGATAGCCACAGACGGAGGCAAGCACCGCGCACAGCACATAGGTCGCGAGGCGGACGCCATCGACCGGGACGCCCGCCATCCGGGCCGCCGGGATGCTCTGGCCGATCGCCGAGATCCAGCGTCCATAGACACTTTTCTGCAGAAGGATCCAGGCGATCACGGACAGCACGAAGGCGACGATGGCGACGTTCGGTATGCCCCAGAAACTGGAGGTGGTGAAATCGGCCAGCAGCGCCGGCGGTTTGATCCGGATGCCGCGATTGGTCCAGATCGCCATGGACTGGACGATGAAGCTCATCGAAAGCGTCGCGATGATCGGCGGGATGCGCAGGAGCTTGATGAATGCATAATTGCCGACGCCGACCGCAACACCGAGCAGAATTGCCACGGCAAGGCCGGGCAGGATCATGGAATTGTCCACATCCATCAGCTTGAGCGCCACCGCGCCTGAAAGCGTCATCATCGCCGGGACGGAGAGATCGATGTTGCCCGGCCCCAGCGTGATGACGAACATCTGGCCGATGCCGACGATAACCGAAAACGACGCGAAGGTGAATGCGGCCTGCGACAGGCCCGCGGCGCTGGCGCCACCGGTGAACATGATCGTTATGAACCAGACGATGGCGGTCGCCGCGAAGGACCATATCCATGGCTTCTGGACGAGCGAACGAAGCGCGTTCATCGGCCTTTCTCCCGCTTTTCCAGCCGATTGAGAAGAAGGCGCAGCGCAAGCACGATGATCAGGATCGCTCCCTGCGCACCGATCTGCCAGTCCGGCGAAATCCTGAGGAACGAAAGGAAGGACCCGGCGAGCGTCAGCGTCAGGGCGCCGATGACCGCACCCACCGGGGACACGCGCCCGCCGACAAACTCGCCGCCGCCGAGAATGACCCCGGCGATGGAGAGCAACGTATAGCGAAGGGCGATATTGGCGTCGGCCGATGTGGTCAGCCCGACGAGCGCTATGCCGGCCAAAACGGCAAAGAAGGCGGCGAGCGCATAGGCGCCCGCCCGCGCGGCGATGATCGACCAGCCGGCGCGCTCGACGGAACGGGTGTTGCCGCCGACGCCGCGGATCAGCACGCCGAAGGACGAGCGCATGACGATGAAATGGGTGATCACGGCGATGATGATGCTTGCAACGATTGCCATGGGCACGAGCGGCGGCTTGGAGGTCATGAGGGCGCGCGCCCAGACCGGCGCCTGGCCGCCGGGTGCGGGCAGGATCAGCACGGCAAGACCGCCCCAGACAAAGCTCATGCCGAGGGTGACGACGATCGACGGCAGCTCGCGGACGTGGATGACGACGCCGAGAACGGCGTAGGCAGCGATTGCGGCCAGAAGAATGAGGGCGCCGATAAGCGGCTCGGTCGGCAGGAAGGTGGCGGCGACGCAGGCGACGAAACTGACGAATGTGCCCATCGACAAATCGAGATCATTGACCGTCATGATCAGCATCTGCGCAATGGTCGCAAGAGTGATCGGCACTGCGAGATTGAAGAGGAGATTGAGTCCGGTATAGCTCATGGCGCGCGGCTGCAGATAGAAAACCGCGCATAAAAGAACGGTCAGCGACAGCGCCGGTATCAGCAGCCGGACGCTATCGGCGGATAGGTTCAATTTCATGCAGCGGCACCCTTGGTCACGGCATCCGAAGCCGACGCTTCGGTGAAGGAAGCGGCGAGGATATTTTCCTCATTGATCTCATTTCCGGTGAGTTCGGCGACGATGGCACCCGCGTTGAAGACATAGACGCGGTCGCAGATACAGACTTCGTCCATCTCGGTCGAATACCAGATGAAGGTGCGCCCGGCCTCCGCCTCCTTGCGCACCATGTCGTAGACCTCCTGCTTGGTGCCGATATCGACGCCGCGCATCGGATCGTCCATCAGCACCACAGGCGCGCGGACTGCCAATGCACGGGCAAAGAGCACCTTCTGCTGATTGCCGCCGGAAAGCGACAGAATGCCATTCTCCATGTCCGGTGTGCGGATCGCGATCCTGCGCTTCCACTCCTCACCCAGTTCTGCCTCGTGCCGCTCGTCGACGAGCGTGGCGCGGGAGAGATCGGTGAGCGAGCCAATGCTCAGATTCTTGAGAATGCTCCACAGCGGGAAGGTGCCGTTATAGCCGCGATCGCCGGCGACGAAGGCCACCTCGGGATTCCTGCGCCGCAGCCAGTTGCCGCTGCGTGAGAGATAGAGGTCAACCAGCATGTCGGTCTGGCCATGCCCGCTCAACCCGGCAAGCCCGACGATCTCGCCAGCAAATGCCTGGAACGGCAGGCCACGTCCGCGGCGCTGTGGCAAGGAGAGCACTGGCTCGGATGTAGCGCGCTCGCGCGCCGCCCGCGCATCCTTCTTCTCCGCCACGACACTTCCCATCGCCTGGACGAGCCCTGCTTGCGTGAACTCGACGGCCGGGCGGTCGGCGACGACGCGGCCATCCTTCATCACCAGGATGCGGGTCGCCGTCGAAAGCACCTCGCCCAGAATATGCGAGATGAAGATGATCGAGCCGCCGTCCGCTACATATGTGCGGACATGCGCCAGCAACTGCTCCGCAAGACTCGCATCGAGCGAGGAGGTCGGCTCGTCCAGAATGACCAACTTCGGCGCCTGGCCGACATCGGCGAACGCCGTCGCGATCTCCACCATCTGGCGCTCGGCGATCGAGAGATCGCCCACGGCGCGGGAACAATCGATGCGATGGCCGGGGAAAATTTCGTCCAGCTTATCCCTGATGGCGGCAGCCGCCCTGCTGCGCCAGTTCCAGCCGGTGAGCGCGCGGTGCATGATCCGCGTATTCTCGATGACGGTCAGGTTCGGGCATAGCGACAATTCCTGAAACACGCAGCGTATGCCATGGCTGCGCGCAGCAGCGATCCCTGTGCGGCCACGCTCCTCGCCTTCATAGGCGATCGTGCCCTCATGCGGGGAAAGTCCGCCATTGATGACATTGACGATGGTCGATTTGCCCGCGCCATTATGGCCGACGAGGCCGACGCATTCACCCGGCCGGATGGTGAGATCGACGCCGGCAAGCGCACGCACGGCGCCGAAGCTGACCTTGACGCCCTGTACCTCGACTACCGGCCCGGATTGGGAACTGCCTGTCATAATCTGTCTTGCGGCCTCTGTTCGCCGGGATTATGGCTCTATCCGACTCGATGCGGATGAAGCTGAATTGAAGAGGCCGGCACCGGCGGAAGTGACGGCTGGTGCCGGCCGCAGGTTCATTTTGCGTTCTCGATCACCTTCTGGGCATCCTCCAGCGTATATTCGACATTGGCGACGCCGCCCTGCGGGGTCTTCTCCAGATTGGCCTCGAGATTGTCCTGGTCTATGCGCAGGAACGGCACGACGAGGTCCTTCTTGACCTCCTTGCCGTCGAGGATCTGCTGGGCGACCCAGAAAGCGAGCGTCGAGACGCCCGGCGCGATCGAAACCGACATGGTCTCATAGCCGTTGGCGTCCTTCTGCTCCTTCCACCAGGCAAGCTCGTCCTGACGGTTGCCCATGATGATGATGGGCGTCGGGCGTTTGGCGGCGGCAAAGGCCTGTGCGGCGCCATAACCGTCGCCGCCCTGCGTCACCACGGCGGCGATCTCCGGCAGGCTCGGCAGGATGCCGGCAACGGCGCGCTGGGCGACGTCCTGCGCCCAGTCGCCATGAACCGAGCCGACGATCTTGAACTGCGAATGTTTGGCAACGCCTTCGTGGATACCGCCCGAAATCACGTCATCGACGAAGACACCGGCCAGCCCGCGGATTTCCAGAAGATTGCCGCCATCGGGAAGCCGCTTTGCGAGATATTCGATCTCGCTGCGGCCCATCTCCTTGAAATCGACCGCGATGCGCCAGGCGCAAGGCTCGGTGACGATGCCGTCGAAGGAGACGACGGTGATGCCGGCATCGCAGGCTTCCTTGACCGCACCGTTGAGTGCCGTCGGGGACGCGGCATTGATGACGATCGCGTCATAGCCCTGCAGGATCATGTTCTGGATTTGCGCGGCCTGCTCGGTCGCCTGGTTCTCCGCCGTTGTGAATGCATCGGCAGCGGCGACGATACCGGCCTTCACGGCTTCGCCGGTCACCTTTTCCCAACTGGTCAGCATCGCCTGACGCCAGGAATTGCCGGCATAATTGTTGGACAGCGCGATCTTCTTGTCCGACGTATCCGCCAGGGCCGCGGCCGGAACCGCGCACGCGATCGCCACCGATGCCAGAAGCATCTTTCTGATGTTCATTGTCTCTCTCCCTCATGGCCTGTTGCTGCAACAGGCCCGCTATATTCTTCCGTTTCCAATGGTCGGAAACTATCCCGGAACTGAGCTTCCTCCTCTCAGTGGCGGCAGGATGACGAAGATCGGCGGTATTGTACAGGCGCATTGAGGCAACCCATTTGCGGTATGTTCTCAAAAATCTGCGGGATCCCGCAAGACGGAATGGCCCTGAAAAGCGCTAAATCGGGTATAGAGGTGGTGCCTATCGCCAGGGAGAGGCGAGACAGCACGATGGAGGAGGATGCGCAGATGCTCAGTCCGGCGCCGGCCAGGCTTTTGGACCACTATATCGGCATATCGCGGCTATTGGCCGGCCAGCTCGATTTCCATTCCGCCATTCAGGCGGTTGCGGCGGAGATCAGCCACATCATCCCGCACGACCATCTCGACGTCTGCATCATCATGCTCGACGGCAAGTATCACACCGCCTATGAAACCGGGATAGAAACCGCCTGGGGCAAGCCGCCGCCGGCGCCGCTGGCCGGCAGCCCGATCCGGGCGCTGCTCTGGGGCGAGGAGGCGTTTCTCCTGACCGACGATGCCTGCAACGATCCGCGGTTTCATTTCGATGGCGCCTTTTCCGCGCCGATCCAGCAACAGTCGCTTCGCAGCCGGCTGCATGTGCCTCTGAAGGTGCGGGGCGACGTCATCGGCGCGCTGAGCTGCTCAAGCCATACCGCCAATCTTTATTCCATGCAGGATGTACAGAATGCCCAGCCGATCGCCGATCTGCTAGCTCCTTATTTCTTTGCGCTGCGCGCGGCAGAGCAGGCGCAACGCTCGGCAATCGTCGAGGCGGAAGCGCGGGCACGCGAGGAAGGCCTGCGCCTCGGCGCCTTGAAACTGACCGAAGCGCTCGAAACCGAAAGACAGCGTATAGGCATGGATCTGCACGACCAGACGCTCGCCGACCTCACCCGGCTGGCGCGGCGTATCGAACGGCTGACACACCTGCCGGAGGTGACAGGAGAAACGCTGGAGCCCTTGTCGCGCGGGCTGCAGCAATGCATGCAGGACCTCCGCCAGATCATCGAACAGGCGAAACCGTCGATCCTCCAGCTTTTCGGCTTCGCGCAGGCGGTGGAGAATCATCTCCACCGCTCGGTCAGCGAAAGCGAGTCCTGCGTCGACTGGCAGTTGACCGATGATACCGGCGGGGCGATCGACAGTCTCGACCAGACCGTCAGCATCGCGCTTTTCCGCATAGTTCAGGAGGCCATCAACAACGCCGTCCGCCATTCGCGCGCGAGCCGGATTACGGTGCGGCTCCATATGATGAAACGCAATATCGCGATCGAGATCAATGATGATGGAAAGGGCCTGGAAATATCAGGCAAACGCGCTGGCAGCGGTCTGGAGAACATGCGCACCCGCGCCCGGCTGATCTCGGCCAAATTCGATATCAGGACAAATGCGCAGATGGGCGGAACCTGCGTCAGCGTCATGTTCCCCGTGCCGCCGTCCGACCATGGGAGGTGAACAATGAAGGTTCTGATCATCGAGGATGATCCACTGCACCGTTCTTATTTGAACGAAGCCGTGCGCGCGGCGCTGCCGGAATGCGACAGGGTTATCGAGGCGGAGAACGGGATCGCGGGCGAACGCATCGCACGCGAATATAAATCCGAGCATATCGTCATGGACCTGCAGATGAGTCCGCGCAACGGCATCGAGGCGGCACGCACGATCTGGAAGGAGCGCCCGGAGACCCGCATCCTGTTCTGGTCGAACTATTCGGACGAAGCCTATGTGCGCGGCGTCTCACGCATCGTGCCCGACGGCGCGGCCTATGGCTATGTCCTGAAATCGGCCTCCGATGACCGGCTCAAGCTGGCGCTGCGCAGCATCTTCATCGAGGCGCAATGCGTGATCGACCGCGAGGTGCGCGGCATGCAGCAGAAAAGCCTCGGGCAGACCAACGGCTTCACCGATTCCGAATATGAGATCCTCGTCGATATCGCGCTCGGCCTGACCGATCGCGCCATCGCCCGCCGCCGGAACCTGTCGCTGCGCAGCGTGCAGAACCGCCTGCAGCATCTCTATGAAAAGCTCGGCGTCCATCACCCGTCAGCGCCGGAGCACGAGGAAGGGCGGTTCAATCTGCGCTCACGTGCCGTCACGGTGGCCTTTCTCAGGAAACTCCTGAACTACAGCGCCCTGGAGCGCGCCGAGGCCGAGCTCGGCGAATGGCTCCGGGTCCGCTGAGCAGGGCTCAACCGCGCGGCGCGAACGGCGCGAGCACGCCCTTGTAAGGTTTGCCGCCCGGCGTCGCATAGGCTCCGCGCTTGGCCGTCGAAATCCCCAGCGCCACCAGCATTTCGGCCTGCTTGACCGCGGCGCTGACGCCGTCGAC
Source organism: Mesorhizobium sp. RMAD-H1 (assembly GCF_014191375.1). Lineage (GTDB taxonomy): Bacteria > Pseudomonadota > Alphaproteobacteria > Rhizobiales > Rhizobiaceae > Paramesorhizobium. The sequence continues at coordinate 317,462 of NZ_JACHWN010000003.1, read as the reverse complement.
CACCGGCAGGCCATATTCCGCCTGCAGGGCGCGGGCGAGATCGGCCATACCGGCGCAGCCGAGCACGATCGCCTCCGCCCGGTCCTCGGCGATGGCGCGGTCGATCTCCTGCTTCAGGCGGTCGATAGCGCCGGAGGCGGGATCTTCCAGCGAGAGGACCGGGATGTCGGCGGCCCGCACCTTTGCCCGTCGCTCAGCACCATAGCGGCGGACCAGCGCCTCGATCGGGATGCGGGAACGTTCGAGCGTCGTGACGACCGTATAGCGCTGGGCGATGAACGACGCCGCCGTCAGCGCCGCCTCGCAGATGCCGATGACGGGAATGCCGGCGAGCGCACGTGCGGCATCGAGGCCCGTATCGTCGAAACAGGCGATGATGGCGGCCTCGGCACCACGGCTCTCACCATAGGAAAGCCGCTCCAGAAGACCGGGGACGGCAAGCGCCTCGTCATAATAGCCTTCGATCGAGACGGGGCCCATCAGCGAGGTCACCGCCTCGATTTGCGTATCGCGGCTCGCCGCGCCGATGGCGGCCTTGCGGATCGTTTCCGTCATGCTGGCGGTGGTGTTTGGATTGATGACGAGAATGCGCAAAATGAAGTCCTATCCCATGCGGGCGCTGCGGCGCCGCAGGATCATGATGACCGCCAGCGCCAGAAGGATGATCGTGAAGGAAAAGAGCGTGGTCACCGTGCCGAGCGCATAGAGCACCGGCGTCGTGACATTGGTTGTCATGCCGTAGATCTCGAGCGGCAGGGTATTGTAGCTTCCCGCCGTCATCAGCGTGCGGGCGAACTCATCATAGGAAAGCGAGAAGCCGAACAAGCCGACGCCGATCAGGCTCGGCGCGATCATCGGCAGGAGGACGTGGCGGAAGGTCTGCCAGGAACTCGCGCCGAGATCGCGAGCCGCCTCCTCGTAAGCTGGCGAGAAACGGTTGAAGACAGCGAACATGATCAGGACACCGAAAGGCAGTGTCCAGGTGAGATGCGCGCCGAAGGCGGAGGAATACCAGGCGGGCTTGAGGCCCAGCTGCTGGAAGACGACACCAATGCCGAGACTGACGACGATCGACGGCACCACGAGGCTTGCGACGCTCAAATAGAACAGCGCCGATGCGCCCCTGAACCGGCGGCGGAAGGCAAGCCCGGCCAGAAGCGAGACGACCACCGTCGCCGCCATCACCATCAGGCCGAGCAGGAGCGAGCGCGTGAAGGACGCGCCGAAATCGCCGACCGCCTGGCGCTCGAAAAGATTGCCGAACCAGTGCAGCGAGACGCCGTTGAGCGGAAAGGTCAGGCCGCCATCCGGCCCCTGGAACGACAGGATGAGGATGGCCGACAGCGGCCCGTAGAGGAAGAGCACGAAAAGGGTGAAGAAGGCTGCAAGGATATAGAAGCCGAGGGTGCGTTTCTCGTTATGCATCTCAGAGCTCCTTGCGGATATCGACGACGCGCAAGATGGTGGCGACCATCAGCAGGACGATGACGAGAAGCACGACTGCATTGGCGGCAGCGGCCGGATATTGCAGGAGCGACATCTGGTTCTTCATCATCAGCGCGACGGAAGCGCTCTGGCCGCCGGACATCACCTGTACGGTGGAGAAATCCGCCATTACCAGCGTGACGACGAAGATGGTGCCGATCGCCATGCCGGGCTTCGCGAGCGGAATGACGACGTTCCAGAGCGTCTGCCAGCCGGATGCGCCGGCATCCCGCGCCGCCTCGATCAGCGAGCGGTCGATGCGCATCAGCGTGTTGAAGACGGGCGTCACCATGAACAGCGTGTAGAGATGCACCATCGCCAGCACCACGGCGAAATCGGAATAGAGCAGCCATTCGACCGGCGCAGGGATGATGCCCGCCTGAACCAGCGTCGAATTGACGAGGCCGTTCCGGCCCAGCACCGGAATCCAGGAGATCATGCGGATGATGTTGGAGGTGAGGAAGGGCACCGTGCAGACCAGGAACAGCACCATCTGCATGGCAGCAGTGCGCACATGAAAGGCGAGGAAATAGGCGACCCAGAAGCCGATCACCAGCGTCAATGCCCAGACGATCGCCGCATATTTCAATGTATTGAGATAGGTCTTCCAGGTGACCCAGGAACCGAGCGTGTCGGTATAATTCATGGTCAGGAAATCAGGATAGATGCCGGCGAAATCATAATCCCAGAAGCTGACGACGATGATGGTCAGAATAGGCAGGACGAAGAAGAAGCCAAGGATCAAGGTCAGCGGCAGCGCCTGGAGATAGGAGGCCAGGCGGGCGAAGCTGAAGCCTCCAGCCCGGGTGCTGACTTGTATGAGCGGCTGATCGGCGGCGATGGTCATGGCTGCCATCCTTCGGAGCCGATCTCTTTCTGACCCAACCGTGCAGACGGTTCCATTCTAAACCCGCCGTGATGGCGGAAAGGTTGAGGCGTGGATCCCAGTGACAAGCACTGGGATGACGCCATATTGGCGGTTGCCAGACAAGCTCCAACGCCTCTGCCTGCATAACGGTCCTCGTTTGCGGACAAACATCTCCACCCGTCATCCCCGTGCTTGCCGCCATCTCTCCGGGCTGAACACTTGCCACTGGGATCCATGCCTCTACGGTGCCGTAGCGGCTCGGCTGACAACTCGGCTGACAAAATGAACGTCATCATTCCATCTGAAATGCTCTAAGAGAGGCACGTGGAGCCTCCCCTCCCGCCAAGGAGGGGAGGACATTGAAGGTTCAGTCATCACGCCGCGATGAATTCGTTCCAGCGGCGGACCATGTAGCGGTCCTCGTCCATCACGGAGTTCCAGCAGGCGACCTTGCCCATGCGCTCCTCGAACGAGCCGCCATCGCGCACCGCGCCGGCCTTTTCCATGACCTTGCCTTCGGGGGACATGATGTCACCCTGCGCCGGCTTGCCCTCGACCCAGTAGCCCCACTCGTCGGGAGACATGAATTCCTTGGCTGTCTCCATGGCCGCCGAGTAATAGCCCTGGCGGTTGAGATAGGCGCCGACCCAGCCCGAGAGATACCAGTTGATATATTCATAGGCAGCGTCGAGCTTGGCGCCCTCCAGATGGCGGGCAAGGCCGAGGCCGCCGCCCCAGGCACGGTAGCCTTCCTTGAGCGGCTGGTATTTGCAGGCGATGCCCTTCGAGCGCACGGCCGCTACGGCGGGCGACCACATGGACTGGATCACCACCTCGCCCGAGGCCATCAGGTTGACGCTCTCGTCGAAGGACTTCCAGAAGGCGCGGAACTGGCCGTCCTGCTTGGCCTTGATCAGGAAGTCGATGGTCTTGTCGATCTCCTCGCGCGTCATGTTGCCCTTGTCGGCATATTGGATCTGACCCATCGCCTCCATGATCATGGCCGCATCCATGATGCCGATGGAGGGGATGTTGAGGATCGCCGTCTTGCCCTTGAAGGCCGGGTCCATGATGTCGGCCCAGCTGGTGATGTCGCGGCCGACGAGATCGGGACGGATGCCGAGCGTGTCGGCATTGTAGATCGTCGGGATCAGCGTCATCCAGTTGGTCGGCTCCTTGGCGAAGGTCTTGGCGTCAGGCCCTTCGACAAAGCCCACCGTGTGCGGCGCCGTGCCTTGCGCGATTACGCTGTCGGGCGTCAATTTGCCGTTGATGAACAGCGGCACGATCTTGCCGAAATACTTGATCTTCGAGACGTCCATCGGCTGCATGACGCCCGACGGGAACACCTTCTTGGCGATCCAGTATTCGATATCGGCGATGTCATAGGAATCGGGCTGGGTGACGGCGCGCTGCGCGGCGGCGTCGGAATCCGTTGCAGTCATCTCCAGGGTAATGCCGAGGTCTTCCTTGCACTTGTCGGCGATGGCGTTGATGTTCGAAACGCCGGTGCCGAACTGGCGCAGGGTTATCGGGTTCTGTGCCCAGATTGTCGGAAAACCGGTGATGATGCCGGAGCCGGCGGCCAGACCGGCCGCGGCAGCGCCTGACTTCAGCAATGTGCGGCGGCTGATGCCGGCGCCCTTTGTGTTGATTTCCGTTTTCTTCGTCATGTCCTGTTCCCCTTGATTGATTGGTTATCGGTATTGATGGTCATGAATCGAGCGCGCCGAGAACCGACGCATCCCGGGCCGCCCATGACAGCGGGATGGCTTCACCTGCGGCGACCGGATTGGCGAAGAAGCTCGCATCGTCGGTGATCACCGTGAAATCCTCGATGCCGGCGCCGGTGACGGAGATCTTCACAGAGCTCCCCTGATATTCGATGTTGGAGATGATCCCGGTAAAGCCGAAGCCTTCCTCTTCCGGTGCGCCGATGCGCACGCGATCGGTGCGGATGCCGATGTCGACCGCCCTCCCCGCTTCCATCGCCCTGCCGCTTGCCGCAAGCTCCTGGCCGCCCGGGACTTCGAAGGTCACCAGCCCGTCCCTGTGGCCGGTCACGCGGCCCGAAACCACATTGTGATCACCCATGAAGCGGGCGACAAAGGCTGTTGCCGGACGCTCGAAGACCTCGCGCGGCGGGGCGGCCTGCTCGATCCTGCCATTATTCATCACCACGATCAGATCGGCGAGCGCCATCGCCTCGTCCTGGCTGTGGGTGACATGAACGAATGTAATGCCGAGGCTCTTCTGCAGCCGCTTCAACTCGGCGCGCATGCGGATCTTCAGGAATGGATCGAGCGCGGAAAGCGGCTCGTCGAGAAGCAGGGCTTCGGGATCGGTGATGAGTGCGCGGGCGAGCGCTACGCGCTGCTGCTGGCCGCCGGAAAGCTGTGCCGGACGCCGCGTCGCGTAAGGCTCCATCTGCATCAGCTTCAGCATGTCGAGCGCTCTCGCGCGGCGCTCCTTCTTCTCCACGCCCTTCATCTTAAGGCTGAAGGCGACGTTGTCGACGAGGTCCATATGGGGAAATAGCGCGTAGGACTGGAACATCATCGCCGTGCCGCGCTTCGCCGGCGGGAAATCCGTCACCACCTTGCCACCCAGGCGGATATCCCCATCGGAAATTGTCTCATGGCCGGCGATCATCCGCAGTGTCGAACTCTTGCCGCAGCCGGAAGGGCCGAGCAGGCAGCAATAGGCTCCTGCCGGAATCTTCAGGCTGATGCCGTCGACGGCTGTCGTTGAACCATATTTCTTCGAAACGGAAATGATTTCGATTTCGGCAGCTTGCGACATCCGGGGCTCCATCTTCGCAACAAGCAAAGCACAATGCATGCCAATCCTGCCCGGTCTCGTCACCTCATTGATATGTCTGGCCCTTTTCCGCCGCCTTATGACAATGACCTTCCCTGCTCATCCTGCGATGCACAAATTCTAGGCCCTTTGTTCGAGATCAAAGGCAAAATTGTATGCAATCCATGCGCAATCATGCATTCAAAATCCCCGTGCCTTGGGCCGTGAATTGAGCTAGAAGAGCGGGACAAGAAGACAGGGGCTGATTTGGAAACCGCAGCGATCAAATCCGGGGGAAACACCGCAAGGGAAGCCGAGCGCGCCACCGTGATCAGCGAAGCGCTGCAGGACGCCATTGTCGAGCGCCGCCTGCCGCCGGGCATGAAGCTGGTCGAAGCCGAAATCGGCGCATTGTTCGACGTCAGCCGGACCATCGTCAGGACAGCGCTTCAGGAACTGAGCTTTCTCGGCCTCGTGCGCATCGAGCGCAATCGCGGCGCCTTTGTCGCCAAGCCCTCGCCCGAGGAGGCGCGACAGATATTCGATGCGCGCCGGCTGGTCGAGCCGGGCATCGTGGTCGATGCAATCAAGCGGGCCAGCAATGAGGATCTGGCGCGTCTCAGAAAGCATCTGCAACATGAGAACGAGGCGATGAACCGGCATGGACTGAGCGCGCGCCGTATCGAGATACGGGCCTCCGGCGATTTTCATCTGCTGCTGGCCTCGATCGCCGGAAATCTCATCGTGCAGCGCTTCATGAGTGAACTGATAGCCCGCTCCTGTCTGGTGATCGCTCTTTACGGACAATCGGGAGCCTCCAGCTGCGGGCATGACGATCATATCGAGATCGTCGACGCAATCGCCGCCCGGGATGCCGCAAAAGCGGTTGCGCTGACCCGGCATCATATTGATCATCTGGAAGCGGACCTGAATTACCGGTCGGGCGAGGATATCGGGTTGCGCCAGGCCCTGAGCCTGTAAGAGACGCCTTGCGTGCTTTGCCGTCCGGGAGTGGAGCGACGGCCGTTTCTGTGCATCATGCGCACATATCGCCCGCCCATCATCCGATATGGAGGAAATCCCCGTGCAATTCGCCCGTATCAACGGCATCACGCTGCATTATCAAATCATCGGTGCGCCCGCCGAAAAGCCGGTGATCGTCTTTGCCAATTCGCTCGGCACGGATTTCCGCATCTGGCGCGATGTGATCGTGCGGCTTGCCGGCGATTTCGCCATTCTCACCTATGACAAGCGCGGTCATGGCCTTTCGGATATCGGCAACGCTCCCTATTCCATAGAGGACCATGTCGGCGATCTCATCGGGCTCCTCGACCATCTGTCCGTCAGGGATGCCGTCATCTGCGGTCTATCGGTCGGCGGAATGATCGCGCAGGCGCTTTTTGCCAGGCGGCCGGATCTGGTGCGCGCGCTCATCCTCTGCGATACCGCCCACAAGATCGGCACGACGGAGATATGGAACGCCCGCATTGCGGCAGTCGAGGAAAAAGGCATCGAAAGCATCGCCGACGGCGTGCTCGAACGCTGGTTCACACCATCCTTCCGCAGTGAGGCAAACCCGGCATTCAAAGGCTATCGCAACATGCTCATCCGCCAGCCCGTGGCCGGCTACACCGGGACATGCGCCGCCGTTCGCGACGCCGATTATACGGAGGCCGCAGGCAGGATCGCCGTGCCCACGATCTGCATCGTCGGCGATCAGGACGGCTCCACACCGCCTGGTCTCGTGCTCGAACTGGCGAAACTGATCCCGCGGGCGCGCTATGAGGTCATCGCCAATGCCGGCCATATTCCATGCGTGGAGCAGCCGGAAGCGCTGACCGCCATCATTCGCGCTTTCCTTGCCCAATCGCTTGAAGAAGAGGGGCCTATCGCCGGCGGTTCACGGCAATAGGCGCCCCGTCACATCACATTCTTCGCCACCCATCGGTGCCATTCGTCTACGCTCCCATGGAAGGCGTTGAGATCGATCCGGCCGTCGACACCGTGCGAAAGGCCGGAACCCGAATATTGCCAGAACACCCATTTCCTGCCCGGATAGACCTTGGAGGGGTGCGCGGCCACGGAGCGGAGCCAGAAGGGGTAGTCCAGGAATTCGCCTTTGAGATTGTCGCGGTAGAAATCCGGCGCCGTGTAGATGATCGGCCGCTGCCCATAATGCCGCTCGAGCTTGTCCATGAAGACCTGCATCTTCTCCAGGACTTTCTTGCGCGGCAGGTTCTGTTTGCAGCGGGATTCGCCGTTCCACTCGACATCGATGACCGGCGGCAGCGAACCCGGCACCCTCGGCACATTGCGGATGAACCAGTCCGCCTGCTCGCCCGCTGTCCGGCACCAGTAGAAGAAGTGGTAGGCGCCCCGGTGCAACCCGGCCTCGCCGGCCTCGCGCCAGTTCTTCTTGAACATCGGATCGAGATGGTCGCCTCCGTCCGTCGCCTTGATATAGACGAAATTCGCCCCCTGCGAGCGCAGCCTCTTCCAGTCTATCTCGCCCTGCCAGCGCGAGACGTCGACACCATGCACGGGGAGCGATTTTGGCGAGACGCGACCGAAATTGATCGGCTTGGCATCACGGAAGCGATGCCGGTAGACGCGCCTTTGCTCGAGTGTATCTACCTGCGGCTTCGATGGCACGACGAGCGCGACCGGCTCGGCCGCGGGGCGCGGCTCCGGCACCTTGACCATCGGGACCATCGCATCGGGTATGGGAGCGGACGGTACCAGCGCGGTCATCTCTTCCGGCTGCTCTTCATTCGAAGGGACCAAGCCGATTTCAGCCGGCGGCACGATATTGTCCGGTTTGGCAATGGAACTCGTCGTCTCGAACGACGGCTTTGCCAGGATTTCGTCCACACCGGAACCAGTGGACGTGCAACCGGCCAAGACCACACAACCCAAGACAATGGCCGACACGCCCGAGAAACGCATGAATACCTTACGCAATACAAAAGACCGCGAGATCCGACGGCGTCGGCCCCCTCTTCAGCAAGTGCTAACGGTAAATCATCAATAAAGATTGAATCGATTTTTAACCTTAAGGCCCCACCCTTTCGCGCTCCTCGCAGTCAGGTGTCGGCAAGCTGTACTAGAGATTTCCGTCCCTCACGCGCACGAAGAAATCGTTCTTCCCCACCTGCCCGCCCTTGAGCACGATCTCGAATTGCCGCTCGCCATGGGCGAGGCAGACCGGCGAGCCGGGCGATTGCGGGATGGGATGGCGCAGGGTCAGCGCCGCGACGCCGAGGCTGGCGAGTGCATGGCTCGACGTATCGCCGCCCGCGACGATGAGGCGGGGAAGATCGTGTTCGAGGGCGAGCCTGTTGAGCATCGCCCCCAGCCTTTGGCCTACCCGGTCATTGTCGAGATTAGCGCTTTTCCCGGCATTACCGACCGGACCAAGCGCGGTGTGGAGCAGCGGGCTTTTGCCGTTCTGAAGCACCTTTAGCGCCTGTTGCAACGTTGTTTCTTCCGCCTCACCGCTCCCCTGCCCTGAGGCGAGCGCGACATAATTCACCTCCACGGGCACGAAGCCGTTAGTCGAGGCATGGCGGATCTGCCGTTCCGTCGTCGGCGAGCAACTGCCCGAGACCACCGCGATGCGCTCCACCGCACCGAGCGGCTCGTAAGGCTGCACCGGGCCGACAATCCCCGCCGCGCGCCAGGCTTCAATCAACGCATATTCGACGCCGGACGAGCCGACGATGAACGGCCCGAGGCGGTTGCGCTCGCGCCAGAGTAATTCTCCGACGCGCTTCTGGCTTTCCGCGTCAGCCACATCGATAAGAACCGCGCGGACGGCGGATTGCAGCGCGGCATCGAGTTTCGCCCTTGCCACGCCGGCGTGGATGGAAGGCAGGTCGATGAGGTCGATTGGCAGCCCGGTCTGATGGGAAAGGTGCCGACGCAGATCGGCTTCCCCCATCGGCGTGGCCGGATGACAACTCATCACGGGATGGCGGTCGATGCGGAATACGTCTTCGCCGAAGCGGGCGAAAAGCTCGCCGAAGAATGTATAGCGACCCAATTGCTGCGCGCCGACGACGATAGGCGCAAGCGTCTGGCCGAAAGTCTCAAGCCCGATTTCCAGGGCCCGCCCGATGGAGCCCAGATGCGGGGCGCTGTCGAAGGTGGAGCAGATCTTGTAATGGCACACCGGCGCGCCGAGGCTTGCAAGCCAGCGGAAGATGCCAGGCAGTTCCGCATCCATCCATGCCGGCGGCTTGCTGCGGCTATGACCGGCAAGGCCGATGGCCCGAGCATGAGGAAAGCGTTTCAGCCACGCCTCGTCCGGCCTGCGGGTGAAAAGCACGGTCTCGACGCCGTTGGAACTCAGCGCCTCCATCACATCGGTCGAACCGGTGAAGTCGTCGCCGTAATAGGCGAGCAGCGGCGCCGTCATCCCAGCCTCGCCCGGAACATGCCTATAGCGGCGGCGAGCGCCGGATGGGTTTTGGCATAATCGTCGAGCGGCACACCCTCCACCGCCGCCTGCCAGCCCTCCCGCAAGGAGGTAATACCCCCTGTGAGCCCCTGCGGATGGCCCATGATACCCCCGCCCGCACAGTAGATCAGATCTGTCGATTGCAGCGCCGCGTAGGTATCCTCGATCTGCTCCGCCGACTGGCCGGAGGAGAACACCGGCATGACGGTATAATCCTTATCCCCTTCGAACAGGGGCGTCAGGCATTCCTTCGCCGACGCGATGGACGACGCGCCGTCCTCGCTGAACTTGTTGCGCAGGCCGTTGACGTGGAGATGGTCTACCCCGGCGATACGCCAGAATTTCTGCCAGGCGATGAAGCTGATGCCGATGTCAGGCGAGCGCGAGAAGAGCCCCCAGCCATTGCGGTGCCCGTGGATGGGCAGGTCCGTATGCCGCCGCAGCGCCGCCACGCCCGGCAGGCCGGCGCTATGGATGCCGACCATGACGCAGGTGCCCCCCGCCTCGCGCACAAGGTCGGCGCCGCGCTTCATCTCGTCGATCTCGCCTGATATGTTGAAGGCATACATCGGCTTCTTGCCGGTGCGCTCGGCATGATCGTTGAGCACACGCATCACGGCCTTCACCCGCGCCTCCAGCGGGCAATGCGGGCCGTTCGCCTGCAATTCGTCGTCCTTGATGAAATCGATCCCGCCCTCGGCAAGCTTTTTGACCAGCGCGGCAGTGGCTTGCGCGTCGAGCCCGACGCTGGGCTTGATGATGGTGCCGATGAGCGGCCCCTTCTCCACCCCTGCCAGCTTGCGTGTCCCGGCAATACCGGCTTTGGGACCGGGATAGGCCCGTGCGAAATCATCGGGAAAGGCCACGTCCAGCAGCCGAAGCGCCGAAACTTCGCGCAATTCGAACAGGTTTCCCGCCACGGTGGCGAGCGTATTGGGCAGCGACGGGCCGATATTCTCCATCGGCCATGACAGCGTGATGCGCCCCCGCGTGTAAACCTCGCCCTTCATCTTGCAGGGCAGCGCGGGGCGATCCGACCGCCCTAGTTCGACGATGGATTCGACCCGCGCCCCATGCGCCGCCTTCAGCGCGTCCGTCTCGCCCTCGATCTTCAGGAACGTGCCCGACGATTGTTCCCCCGCGATGACCCCAGCCGTGTGGGCGAGGTCCAGCGGCGTTTCCAGTTCGTATTCGGCATAGAGCCTGCTCATGCGTTTCTCCTCCGCCAATGCTTCCGGAATACTTAGCAGCGCCCATATCAACAAATCAACTCATCATACCAGTTGACATCATGATATTTGAATGAGATGTTCGCCTGCAAATGAACCGGGAGGGTTTCCATGAAAATCGCATTGCTCGGCGCGGGCGGGAAAATGGGCGTGCGCCTTGCGACCAATCTCAAGGGCTCGCGCTTTGACGTCGCACATGTCGAGATCAGCGAGGCCGGGCAAAAGCGGCTGAAGGAGGCCCTGGACGTCAATTGCGTGCCCAGGGACGAGGCGCTGGCTGGAGCGAAGGCGGTGATCCTCGCCGTGCCCGACACGGCCATCGGCGCGGTTGCCCGTTCCATCGTCGACAAGCTCGAACCCGGCGCCATGGTCATCGCGCTCGACGCCGCTGCGCCCTTCGCCGGGCATTTGCCGGAGCGTGACGACATTGCCTATTTCGTGACCCATCCCTGCCACCCGCCGATCTTCAATGACGAGACGGATAGGGAAGCGCGGCGCGATCATTTCGGCGGCGTGGCGGCGGCGCAGTCCATCGTCAGCGCACTGATGCAGGGGCCGGAGGAAGCCTTTGCGCTGGGCGAGGAAATCGCCAAAACCATCTACAAGCCGATCCTGCGCTCGCACCGCGTCACCGTCGAGCAGATGGCGATGCTGGAGCCGGGCCTGTCGGAAACCGTCTGCGCCACGCTGCTGGTGGTGATGCGCGAGGCGATGGAGGAGGTCATCCGCCGCGGCGTCGACCGCGTGGCGGCACGGGATTTCCTGCTGGGCCACATGAACATTCTTGCCGCCGTCACCATGGGAGAGATCGACGGCGTGTTCTCGGATGCCTGCAACAAGGCCATCGAGAACGGCAAGCCGCGCCTGATGCGCCCCGACTGGCTTGATGTCTTCGAGCCGGAGGAAATCGCGGAAAGCATTCGCCGCATCACCTGAGGAGGGACGCGTCCGGGTGCCGTGAAACGCAAAGAGGTGAATACCGCATAAAATTCAAGACGTTCAGTCAAATTCTGGGAGGAAATTCATGACTGTTTTCAAGAAAATGCTGCTTGCCGGCGTAACCGCCGTGGCCTTGGGCGTCTCGCCGGTGGTTGCCGGCGCGGCGGATCTTATCGCCATCATAACGCCGTCGCATGACAATCCGTTCTTCAAGGCGGAAGCGGAGGGGGCGAAGGCCAGGGCGGAAGCGCTGGGCTATGAAACCATCGTGCTGGTGCATGATGACGACGCCAACAAGCAGAACCAGCTTGTCGATACGGCCATCGCGCGCGGCGCCAAGGCGATCATCCTCGACAATGCCGGGTCGGACGCATCCGTCGCCGCCGTGCAGAAGGCCAAGGACGCGAAAATCCCGTCCTTCCTCATCGACCGCGAGATCAACGCCACCGGCATCGCCGTCTCGCAGATCGTCTCCAACAATTACCAGGGCGCGACGCTCGGCGCGGAAAAATTCGTCGAGCTGATGGGCGAGGAAGGCAATTATGTCGAGCTGGTGGGCCGCGAGGCCGATATCAATGCCGGCATCCGCTCCAAGGGCTATCACGACATCATCGACCAATATCCTGATATGAAGATGGTGGCGCGCCAGTCCGCCAATTGGAGCCAGACGGAAGCCTTCGCCAAGATGGAATCGATCCTGCAGGCCAACCCCGATATCAAGGGCGTCATTTCCGGCAACGACACCATGGCGATGGGCGCATGGGCGGCGCTGAAGGCGGCGAAGCGCACGGATGTCATCGTCGTCGGCTTCGACGGCAGCAACGATGTGCGCGACTCCATCCTAGAGGGCGGCATCAAGGCGACCGTCCTCCAGCCCGCCTACCGCCAGGCCGAACTCGCGGTCGAGCAGGCCGACAAGTATTTGAAGACCGGCTCCACCGGCGAGGACGAAAAGCAGCTGATGGATTGCGTTCTCATTACACCTGAGAACGCTGCCAAGCTCGAGACGTTTGCGCTGAAGGAGTGAGCGGGCGCTGGCGGTACAGTACCCCCCTCTGCCCTGCCGGGCATCTCCCCCTCAAGGGGGGAGATCAGCTGTCATAGACGCCCGGCACCAATCGCAAACGTTGAAGAGTACGTGCCCACACCCATGTCAGCCGATCTCCCCCCTTGAGGGGGAGATGTCCGGCAGGACAGAGGGGGGTGCCTCGTGCCGAGGATGAAACGCACAATGACCACGCGCCTGAAAACACTCGCCACCCTCGCCATGGCTGGGATCGTGCTTGCCGCCGGGTGCAAGATCAAGAAGAACGAGCCGCAGGCGGCGAAGGCTGACAACGGCGTCGAAATCTTCTTCGACAATGCCGGGTTCAACGCCGATCAGTTCATCGCGGGCATGTACTCGGAGAAAATCGCCCCGTATTTCCGCGAGCACGCGCATGATTTCAACGAAGTCCGAGCGGCGATTGCGGCTGACCGCCAAGCGGCGGGCGAGAAATACGGCCACAGCGAAAATCCGGTGCAGACGCCATGGAGCTTCGCCGTCCGCCTGAAGGGAACGGTCCTTGACGCCAACACCGCGTCCCGCGCCGCCTTCGTCTCGGTCGACACCGATGACGACGGCAAGGCGGATGCGAAGGTGCAATTAGGGCCGGTCATCAAGGGCACGAGTTTGCGCGATGCGCTGCCGCTTATCCCCTTCAGCGCGTTCAAGAACCAGATCGAATACGCCAATGTCGGCCGGGCGCTGAACAAATATGTCTATGACAACAATTTGTCCAAGCTGCCGCGCGACAATTTGAAGGGCAAGGAAGTGTCCGTCACCGGCGCCTTCACCCTGCCCGCCAAGGGCCAGGAGATCGTCGTCACCCCGGCGGAGATTACGCTTTCGGGAGGCGCGCAATGAACGAAGCCGCGCATGACATCGCCCTCAGCGTCCGAAAGGTAACGAAAGTCTATCCCGGCACCATCGCGCTCAAATCCGTCGATTTCGACGTGCGCAAGGGCGCGGTCAATGTGCTCGTCGGGGAGAACGGCGCGGGGAAATCGACGCTGATGAAGATCATCGCCGGCGTCGAAAGCCCGAGCGACGGCGAAATCCTGCTCGACGGCCAGCCGATCCGGCTTTTGAGCACGCAGGACGCGATCCGCCACGGCATCGGCATCGTGTTTCAGGAGCTGAACCTCTTTCCCAATATGAGCGTGGCGGAAAACATCTTCATCACCCGCGAGCGCTGCCGGCTAGGCTTCGATATCGACATGGCCGCGCTGCGCGAGGAAACAATCAAGCTGATGCGGCGGCTGGAGCATGACATCCCGCCCGACGCGTTCGTTGGCGATCTCAGGATCGGCCAGCAGCAGATCGTCGAAATCGCCAAGACGCTGTCGCAGGACGCGCGCATCCTGATCATGGACGAGCCCACCTCGGCCTTGAGCGCGGCGGAGGTGGAAATCCTGTTCCGCGTCATCAATGAGCTGAAGGCGCAGGGCGTCGCCATCGTTTACATCTCGCACCGGCTCGAAGAACTGGTGCGGATCGGCGATTACATCACCGTGTTGAGGGATGGCAGCATCACGGGTTCGCGAACGATGAAGGATGTGGACGTGCCGTGGATCGTCCGCAGCATGATCGGCGCGGCGTCCAAGGACTACGCCAAGGCCGACGACCACGGCTTCGGCGACGAGATTTTCCGGGCCGAAGACATCACCCTGCCCCGCCAGGGCGGCGGCTATACGGTCGACCATGTCTCGCTGTCGCTGAAAGCGGGCGAAATCGTAGGCATTTACGGGCTGATGGGCGCGGGGCGCACCGAGCTTTTCGACTGCATCATGGGCCGCTATCCGAACGCCCGGGGGAAAGTGCTCATCGGGGGCAAGGAACTCACCAGGGCCGACGTGGCGGCGAGGATATCAGGCGGGCTGGCGCTGATCCCCGAGGACCGCAAGGCGGAAGGGCTCATCGAGATCATGTCGATCAGCGACAACATGACCCTTGCGAGCCTCTGGAACTATGTGCGCGGCATTCATATCGACCGCAAAAAGGAGCGCTCGGCGGTGGCGCGCTTCGTCCGCGACCTCGCCATCAAGATCGCCGGCCCGGATCACGAGGTCGCCTCGCTCTCGGGCGGCAACCAGCAGAAGGTGGTGATCGGCAAGGCGCTGATGACCGGGCCGAAAGTGCTGCTGATGGACGAGCCGAGCCGCGGCATCGATGTCGGAGCGAAAGCCGAAGTCTTCCGCACCATGCGCAAGTTGGCCGCGCAGGGCTTGGGCATCCTGTTCGTCACCTCCGACCTCGAGGAGGTGATGGCCCTCTCCGACCGCATCATCGTCATGTCCAAGGGCCGCGTCACCGGCGAATTCGACCGGGCGCACGCCACCGAAGAGGCAGTGGTCGCCGCCTCCGGCATCGGCCATGAGGTAGGCTCCAGAGAGGTTCACGCTTAGATGGGAACGGAGAGTTTTCATATTTCGGTGGAGCGGCCATGGCACCGTCGAGGCATGGATCCCAGTGACAAGCACTGGGATGACGGCAGTTTGGCGGTTGGCAAACAATGTCCAACCTTCTCGCCTACGGGACGTCTTTCGGCAGGGCAAAATCATCTCCACCCCGTCATCCCAGTGCTTGTCACTGGGATCCATGCCTCACCCTTTCAGTCACGACCAGGGTTCGGAATGACATTCTCCAAGCGGCTTCATCAAAACAGGAATCGCTTGTCTAGCCCTATAACCATGGAGCTTCACCCATGAGCGCCACGCTAGCCAGACCGGCCGCCGCCACCAATTCCGCGTCTATGCTGATGATGCTCCTGCATTTGCGCACCTTCATCGCGCTTTTCGCGGTCATCATTTTCTTTTCCTTCGCCGCGCCGAATTTCCTCTCCACCGCCAATCTTGTGATTATGTCGAAGCATGTGGCGCTCAACGCCTTCCTCGCCATCGGCATGACCTTCGTCATCATCACCGGCGGCATCGACCTCTCGGTCGGCTCCATCGTCGGCCTGTCGGGCATGGTGGCGGGCGGGCTGATCCTAAATGGGCTGGATCTCGGCATCGGCTATACGGTCTATTTCAACGTCATTGAGATCATCCTCATCACGCTGGCGCTCGGCATTCTCATCGGCGCGGTCAACGGGCTGCTGATCACGAGGCTCAATGTCGCGCCTTTTATCGC
Source organism: Mesorhizobium sp. RMAD-H1 (assembly GCF_014191375.1). Lineage (GTDB taxonomy): Bacteria > Pseudomonadota > Alphaproteobacteria > Rhizobiales > Rhizobiaceae > Paramesorhizobium. The sequence goes on along the minus strand of NZ_JACHWN010000003.1, from coordinate 301,509 downwards.
TACCCTCGGCACGCTCTATGTGGCGCGCGGGCTGGCGCTGCTGTCCTCGGACGGGCGCACCTTTCCCAATCTGGTGGGCAATCCGGAACTGGGCACGACCGGCTTTCCCATTCTCGGCTCCGGCACGCTGCTGGGCATGCCGATTTCGATCTGGCTGCTGATCGTGGTGGGCCTGGGAGCGGCCTATCTCGCGCAGCGTACGCCGCTCGGCCGCCAGATCTACGCCGTGGGCGGCAATGAGCGGGCGGCGGCGCTCTCCGGCGTGCGCGTCAACAGAGTGAAGATGTTCGTCTACATGTTCTCCGGCTTCTGCGCGGCGATTGTCGGACTCATCATCTCCTCCGAACTCGTCGCTGCCCACCCGGCGACGGGCGAAACCTTCGAACTCAACGCCATCGCCGCGGCCGTGCTCGGCGGCACCTCCATGTCCGGCGGGCGCGGCCGGATCGGCGGGACGATCGTCGGCGCCTTCGTCATCGGCATCCTCTCGGACGGGCTCGTCATGATGGGCGTCAGTTCCTTCTGGCAGATCGTCATCAAGGGACTGGTCATCATCGCCGCCGTGGTGGTCGATCAATTCCAGCGCCGCATGCAGCAGCGCATCGCCCTGCAGCAGCAGGCAGCTTTGGGAGCATGAGGATGAAACAAGGCGGGCTGATTGGATGTGGCTTCTTCGCCCATAATCATCTCCATGCCTGGGCGGAGGTGGAGGGCGCCGACATCGTCGCGCTCTGCGACCGGAGTGAGGCGCGCCTGAAAGAGGCGGGCGAAACATTCGGCATCGACAGGCTCTACACCGATGCGGCGGACATGCTGGCGCGGGAGCGTCTCGATTTCGTCGATATCGCCACCACCGTCGCCACCCACCGCCCGCTGGTGGAACTGGCGGCCAGGGCGGGCGTGGCGGTCATCTGCCAGAAGCCTTTCGCGGAGACGCTCGCCGACGCCCGCGCCATGGTGGAAGCGTGCGGGACGGCGGGCGTGCCGCTGATGGTGCATGAGAATTTCCGCTGGCAGGCGCCAATAAGGGCTATCAGGCAGGTGCTCGATGCAGGAACGCTGGGGGATGTCTTCTGGGGCCGCGTCTCGTTCCGCTCCGCCTATGACGTCTTTTCCGGCCAGCCCTACCTTGCCACCGAGGAGCGCTTCATCATCCAGGATCTCGGCATCCACATCCTCGACATCGCCCGCTTCCTGTTCGGCGATGTGGAGCGGCTGAGCGCGACAACGCGACGGGTCAACCCGGCCATTCGCGGCGAGGATGTCGCCACCATCCTCCTCTCACATGAAAACGGCGCGACCAGCCTCTGCGATTGCAGCTATGCCACGCATCTGCCGGAGGAGCTTTTCCCGCAAACGCTGGTCGAAATCGACGGAAGCAAGGGCTCCTTACGCCTTTCCGCAAACTACCGGATGACGGTCCATGCCGATGGCTGCACGCAAACGCTGGATGTTTCGCCGAACCTGCTGAGCTGGGCCAGCCGTCCATGGCACAATATTCAGGAAAGCGTCTTCAACATCGAGCAGCATTGGATTGATTGCCTGACGAATGGGCGCGAGCCGGAAACATCGGGAGCGGATAATCTCAAGACCATGGCGCTGGTCTTCGCGGCGTATGAATCGGCGGCGAACGGTCAGCAAGCCGTCGATGTGAGGCGGATGGCATGAGGAGCGAAGCCATCGCCCTTTACGGCACCGAAGAGCCGCCGCAGACCTTCCGGCGGCTCAGCGCGGGCGATCTTTCCGCCGAGCTGGTCGATGGCAATCTGCGCTATGTCAGGTTTAGGGGCCATGAGGTGCTGCGCGCCATTGCTTATGTGGTGCGGGACGAGAACTGGGGCACCTATGCGCCCGCTCTTACCGGCCTCACGGTCGAGGAGGAGCCGGACCGCTTCGCGGTGCGCTATCAGGCCCGCTGCGGCGGCAGCCTCGCCTATGCGGCGGCGATATCAGGCGATGCGGACGGGCGGCTCGTCTTCGATGCAGTCGCCACGCCCGAAAAAGACTTCACCACCAATCGCTGCGGCTTCTGCGTGCTGCATCCGATTGTCGGCGTCGCCGGGCAATGGGTGAAGGTCGAGCACAATGACGGGCAGGTGGAGGAAACGGTCTTCCCCGACCTGATCGAGCCCTGGCAGCCTTTCAAGGATATCCGCGCCCTGACACACCGGGTAGCAAGCGGCATCCTCGCCACCTGCGCTTTTTCCGGCGATGTGTTCGAGATGGAAGACCAGCGCAACTGGTCCGACGCCTCCTACAAAACCTATGTCCGCCCCCTCGCTCTGCCCTGGCCCTATGTGATGGCGGCGGGCGAGCCGAACCGGCAGACGATCGATTTGCGCGTTGTCGCGCAGGCCGATGCAGCCGCCGCGCCCTCATCCGACGGGCCAGTTCTCGTCCAGACTTGCTCCTCACCCTTACCCTCTCCCCGCACGCGGGGAGAGGGGGACATAGACGTTTCCGTTCTTTCCTTAACGCCAGGCGCTGGGGACAAGGGGGAAGCAACAACGTCAACGCCCCCCTCTCCCCGTTCTTTACGGGGAGAGGGTAAGGGTGAGGGGCAAACGACGCCAAAGACTGCCATGCCTGACATCGGCCTCACCATCGATCCCGCCGAACTTGGGCCCACCATGGAGCGGATCGATGCCTTGCGGGATCTCGCGCCGCAATTCGTGGCTCTGCATTTCGACCCGACTGCCGGGCATGGCGTCGCTGAATTCCACGCCTTCGCCCGCCTGCAACGGGAAAGCCAACTGCCCGCCACGCTCGAATATGTCGTCGCCTGCGACGGAGAACTCGGCCGGGAATTCGCCGATCTCGCTGCCATGGTGCGGGAAACCCGTCTCGACCTCGCCGCGCTCGCCGTTTGCCCTTCCGTCGACCGGCAATCGACGCCGCCGGGGAGCGAGTGGCCGCCCTGCCCTCCCCTTGCGGATGTTTATGAGGCCGCGCGGCGCGCCTTTCCCGATACGCCGCTTGGCGGCGGGATGTTCAGCTATTTCACCGAGCTCAACCGCAAGCGCCCGCCGGTGGATCTGCTCGATTTCGTCACCCATGGCACCAACGCCATCGTCCACGCCGCCGACGACACCAGCGTCATGGAAACGCTGGAGGCGCTGCCTGACATCTTCCGCTCCGCCCGCGCGATCATCGGCGAGGGCAAGCCCTATCGTCTCGGCCTATGCTCCATCCCGATGCGGCAGAACCCCTATGGCGCGCGCACGATGGAAAATCCGGACGGCAGGCGCATGACCATGGCGCGAGCCGATCCCCGCCAGCGCGGCCTGTTCGCAGCCGCGTGGACAACAGGCTTTGCCGCGCGCGTGGCCGGCGAGGGCATCGCCTCCTTCGTTCCCGCCGCGCTGACCGGCCCTCTCGGCATTCTCGCGGACGGGCCCCTCCCCATCCACTGCGTCATCCGCGAACTCTGCCGCCTCTCGGGCAAGGCGGTGACGCCCTGCCGCTCGTCCGCGCCAGGCCGCGTGCTCGCATTGGCGGCGGGCGAAACGCTTCTTGTCGCCAACCTCACCCCGGGGGTGCAGGAGGTGGAGATTCAGGACGCAACACCGGCTTCCATATCGATCCTGCACGCGGGAAATTTCGGCGTAACCTTCGACGACGCGGAGAAAAACAGAGATGGTCCTCTCTCGCTGCCGCCTTATGCCGTTGCGCGCATCCAATTTCGAAAGTGGTATGATGATATGAGATGATTCTTTGAAAAAGGGCCGTCGATGGAATGACGCAGCACGATGAACGCATAGTCCGGCGCAAGCTTTCCGACGAAGTCTTCGCCCGCCTGCGCGACCTGATCGCCAGCGGCGAGTTCGGCCCCGGCGATCTGATGCCGTCCGAGCGTGATTTGATGGAGCGTTTCGGCGTCGGCCGCCCCGCCATTCGCGAGGCGATGCAGACGCTCCACAATATGGGGCTGATCGTCGTGTCCCATGGCGAGCGCGCGCGGGTCAGCGAACTTACGGCCCGCACCATGTTCAAGCAGATCGATGTGGTGGCGCGGATGCTGGTCTCGACCACGCCGGAAACGCTGGACCAGCTGAAGGACACACGCCGCTTCTACGAGCGTGGCCTCGTCCGCCTCGCCGCGGAGCGGGCGACCGACGCCGACCTCGATGAGCTGGAAGAGATCATCAACCGGCAGGAAAGCCATTTCGGCGACCAGCGCCTGTTCATCGCCGACGACATCGCCTTCCACCGCAAGATCGCGGCCATATCGGGCAATCCGATGCTGGAGGCGCTCAGCGAATCCATGCTGAACTGGCTCTTCGAATATCACACCGAAATGCTGATCTGGACCGGCAAGGAGCGGATAACGCTCAGCGAGCACTGCGCCATTCTCGATTGTCTCCGGCAGCGCGACATGGAAGCGGCGGAAAAGGCGATGATCGTCCATATCGACCGCTCGGGAACGCTCTATTCCTATCCTCCGCAGGGCAGGCGATAAACGCTGGAAATGGGCCCGAGGTTCATCTGAGTGTTACATGCGGCTCCTAGAGTTTGAAAACGCTCTAAAGTGGGAGCAGTTTTCAAGTAAGGATAGCCAGATGAACGAACATCTTTCACAGCAAGCCCTGTTCAGGACAAGCCAGCTGGAGGAAGCTGACGGCGCGCCGCGCAACCCGACCGACAACCCGACCATGGGAGAGATCATAGCCAAGCGTTTTTCACGCCGCGGCTTTCTTCAGGGTTCGCTTGCGGTTTCCGCCATCGCCGCGACGGTCAGCCCCCTGGCGCTCCTGACCGCCGAACATGCCAAGGCCGATAGCGGCTCCGCTTTCTCCTTCAAGGAAGTCGAGGCCGGCGTGGACGACAAGCACCATGTCGCGGAAGGCTACGACGCCGATGTGCTGCTGCGCTGGGGCGACCCGCTCTTCCCCGATGCGCCCGCCTTCGACCCGTTGAAGCAGACGGCGGATGCCCAGGCCAAGCAGTTCGGCTACAACAACGACTATGTCGGCTATATCCCGCTTGAGGGTTCCTCGACGCACGGCCTCCTCGTGGTCAACCACGAATACACCAACCCGCATCTGATGTTCCCCGGCCTCGTCACCGTCGCGGATGGCGAGATCAAGCAGAACCCGCTCACCAAGGATCAGGTCGATGTTGAGCTCGCCGCGCATGGTGGCACCATCGTCGAGATCAGGAAGGTGGACGGCAAGTGGCAGCCGGTGCTCGACGGCAAATATAACCGCCGCATCACCGCCAACACCGAGATGCAGCTCTCCGGCCCCGCCGCCGGTCATGACCGTCTAAAGACCAAGGCCGACCCGACCGGCACCAAGGTGTTCGGCACGGTCAACAATTGCGCCGGCGGCGTGACGCCCTGGCACACCTACATCATGGCCGAAGAGAACATCCACGGCTATTTCAGCGGCGAGTTGCCGGAAGGCCACCCCGAAGCCGCCAATTACAAGCGCATGGGCATTCCCGAGGGCGCTTACGAATGGGCCAATTTCTACGACCGCTTCGACGTCTCCAAGGAGCCGAACGAGCCGAACCGCTTCGGCTGGGTGGTCGAGGTCGATGCGCTCGACCCGAATTCCGTGCCGAAGAAGCGCACCGCGCTCGGCCGGGTCAAGCATGAGGGCGCGGAGTCGATCGTCAACAAGGATGGCCGCGTCGTCTTCTATCTCGGCGACGACGAGCGCTTCGACTATGTCTACAAGTTCGTCACGGCGGGCAAGTTCAATCCGGATGACCGCGCGGCCAATATGGACCTGCTCGACGAGGGCACGCTCTATGTCGCCAAGTTCTCGGAAGACGGCACGGTCGAGTGGATGCCGCTCGTGTTCGGCCAAGGCCCGCTGACCGCCGAAAACGGCTTCAAGAGCCAGGCGGACGTGCTGATCGAGACCCGCCGCTCCGCCGACCTGCTGGGCGCGACCAAGATGGACCGTCCCGAAGACGTCCAGCCCAATGGCGTGACTGGCAAGGTCTATGTCATGCTGACCAACAACACGAAGCGCACCGAAGAACAGGTGGACGCCGCCAATCCGCGCGCCAAGAACGCCTTCGGCCACATCATCGAGATTGCCGAAGCCGATGGCGATTTCGCCGCGACCAAGGGCACCTGGGAAGTGCTGCTGAAATGCGGTGACCCGTCGATTGCCGACGTCGGCGCGACTTTCTCGACCGAAACGACGAAGAACGGCTGGTTCGGCATGCCGGACAATTGCGCGGTCGACTCGGCCGGTCGTCTCTGGGTTTCCACCGACGGCAACAACAACAAGGATACCGGACGCACCGACGGCCTCTGGGCCGTGGATACGCAGGGTGAGGCCCGTGCCACGTCGAAGCTCTTCTTCCGCGTGCCGGTGGGCGCCGAAATGTGCGGCCCGCTCTTCACGCCGGATGACGAGACGGCCTTCGTCGCGGTCCAGCATCCGGCTGACGGCGGCGAGGACTGGGAAGGCCATGGCCGTCCCTCCTATTACGAGGACCTCTCGACCCGCTGGCCGGATTTCCGCAACGACCTGCCGACCCGCCCGTCCGTGGTGGCGATCACCAAGCAGGGCGGCGGGAAGATCGCGGTTTAAGCGGCTTCGCTGCTTTTACGCTCCCGCCTGTGGCGGGGGCGTTTCTTTGAGATATTTCGGCCCGTCAACGGAAACGCTGGCGCTCTACGTCGCCCCCCTCTGTCCTGCCGGACATCTCCCCCGCAAGGGGGGAGATTACGCGGTCATTTCCGCTTTCGCCAATCGCCAACGTTGCAAGATAAGCGCCGCCATCACTGCCAGCCAATCTCCCCCCTTGCGGGGGAGATGTCCGGCAGGACAGAGGGGGGTGTCTCGCGGTGCCGTTAAAAACACAAGCTATTGCTACTCCGCCGCCTGCGCCGGAATCTCCCTGCGATGCGCCTGCAGCATCGCGCTGATTTCCGAGCGGCAGGAGCCGCAATTGGTTCCGGCCTTGAGCAGCGCGCCTATCCCATCCACCGAGCCGCACCCGCCTTCGATCGCCGCCACGATCTGGTTGACGCCCACGGAAAAGCACGCGCAGACGGTCGCGCCGGGATCCGGCTGGTCCGCGCCAGGCCGCCCGGCCATGATCGCGATGCGCCGCCGGGGATTATCGTGGGTAACGCCGAGTTGCGCCACCGCCCAATTGCGCGAAACCGCCACCGGCGTTCGTGCGGCGTAGAAGGCAAGCACCAGCTTGTCGCCGTCGAAGAAGGCGATGCGCCTGTCACCGCTCTCCCGGTCGTGATAGGCGAGGGCCGAAAGCGTCTCCGGCAGCCGCCATGTTTCCCGGCACCATTGTTCCCAGCTTTCCGGCGCTTGGGCAAAAACGCATTCCATGCGAAAGCCATGATCGACCTTGGCGAAAGCGAAATAATCCGCATTGATATTTTTGGGCCGCGTTTGCGATACGGCAAAGCCATAATATGCGGCTCGATAAGGCTCCAGCGACACGGCCACATGCTTCAGCGCCGGCTGGCCGGAGACGGGATCGGTCACTGGCGGCACCAGCGCATCGACGCGGGCATTGGAGGCGAACTGATCCGTCCAATGGATCGGCACGAACACCGCGCCCCTCGGCTGCCGCGAAGTAATAAGCGCCCGGACGAGGATTTCGCCATGTGGGCTGGTGATACGCACCAGCACGGCGTCAGAAATGCCCAGCATCGCCGCATCGTCAGGGTTTATCTCGGCGAATGGCTCGGCGAGATGGCTGGACAGCCGCGCGCTCTTCGCCGTCCGCGTCATGGTGTGCCACTGGTCGCGAATCCGTCCGGTATTGAGCACCAGCGGGTACGCCGCGTTGACGCGCTCGGTGATAGTGGCCTGAACCGCGATAAACCGCGCCTTGCGGTCGGGGTGGTAGAAATGGCCGTTGGCGAAGAAACGGATGGGTTGGCGCTCACCCCCCTCTGCCCTGCCGGGCATCTCCCCCTCAAGGGGGGAGATTGGCTGACGCGAGCCGCGCTTCTCATCGTTCAACGTCTGCGATTGGTGCCATAGGTCGGTGACAGCGTAATCTCCCCCCTTGAGGGGGAGATGGCCGGCAGGCCAGAGGGGGGTGTCTCGCGCCGGCGCGGGCCATTGAAACGGCTCCAAGCCATCATATTCACCCCCTGAAAGCCCCGCATACCCCCCAATATCAAAATCCCGCGCGCCCCCATTCTCGAACCCCGACAACGCCGCGTGCTCGGCAAAAATCTGCGCCGGGCTCTCAAATGCAAACGCTTCACCGAACCCCATCCGCGTCGCCACATCACGGATGATCCGCCAGTCGGCGCGGGCCTCGCCGGGACCTCGGAGAAACGGCCGCTGCCTTGAAATCCGCCGCTCGGAATTCGTCACCGTTCCGTCTTTTTCGCCCCAGCCGAGGGCAGGCAAAAGCACATGGCCATACTGCGTCGTATCCGTCTCGCGCATGATGTCGGAGACCACGACGAACGGGCAATTCCGTATCGCCTTCGCCACCGCGTCGGCATCGGGCATCGACACCACCGGGTTGGTGCCCATGATCCAGAGCGCCTTGATGCGGCCATCGGCAACCGCCTCGAACATCTCCACCGCCTTCTTCCCCGGCTTGTCGGCGATAACCGGCGCGTTCCAGAAGCGCTGGACGCGCTCGCGATGAACAGGGTTCTCGATGGCCATATGGGCGGCGAGCATGTTGGCGAGGCCGCCGACCTCGCGCCCGCCCATGGCATTGGGCTGCCCCGTGAGCGAAAACGGCCCCATGCCCGGCCTGCCGATGCGGCCCGTGGCCAGATGGCAATTGATGATGGCGTTGACCTTGTCGGTGCCCGAAGAGGACTGATTTACCCCCTGGCTATAGCAGGTCACCACCCTCTGCGTGGTCTCAAACACCCTGTAGAAGGCCTCGATCTCCCCCTGCGAAAGTCCGGTCAGGGATATGATATCCGCCTCGCTCGCCCGCGCGGCTTCCAGAGCTTCCGCGAAACCGCTGGTATGGTCGCGGATGAAATCGTCATCCAATGCCGGGCTGCGGGCGAGATGGGCGAGGAGGCCATTGAACAGCGCCACGTCCCCATCCGGGCGGATGGCCAGGTGCATGTCCGCCAGATCCGCCGTCATGGAGCGGCGCGGGTCGATCAGCACCACCTTCATGTCAGGCCGCTTCTGCTTGGCCGCCGCGAGGCGCTGGTAGAGCACCGGATGGCACCAGGCGAGGTTGGAGCCGGTCAGAATGACAAGATCGGCCTCTTCCAGATCCTCATAGACGCCGGGCACCGTATCCGCGCCGAAAGCCCGCCGATGTCCTGCCACCGAGGAAGCCATGCAGAGCCGGGAGTTGGTGTCGATATTGGCGGAGCCGATGAAGCCCTTCATCAGCTTGTTGGCGACGTAATAATCCTCGGTCAGCAATTGCCCCGAGACATAGAAGGCGACCGCATCCGGCCCATGCTGTGCGATCGTCTCGGAGAATTTCCGCGCCACGAGATCGAGCGCCTCGTCCCAGCCTGCGTGCCTGCCGTCGATTTCCGGATAAAGCAGCCGCCCGTCGAGATCGATCGTCTCGGCCAGCGCCGAGCCCTTGGAGCAGAGCCGCCCGTAATTGGACGGATGTTCCGGATCGCCCTGCACGCTGACGGTCCCATCTTTCGCAACGCTGGCGATGACGCCGCAACCGACCCCGCAATAGGGGCAGGTGGTCTTGATGCAGGCCCCGCCAGCAGGCCTTGTCGATCCCTCGGGGCGCGCTGTCATATTCACTCCGCCGGAACGCGATGGGCGGCGGTGAACGTGGTGGACGCCGCGCGCTGCTCACTCTTGCGCCCATGCGTGGCATAGAGCGTCAGGCCAACGAAGGTGAGGCCGCCGACGAGATTGCCGATCACCGTCGGGATTTCGTTCCAGATCAAGTAATCCATGATGGAGAAATTGCCGCCGAGCATGAGGCCGGAGGGGAACAGGAACATGTTCACAATCGAATGTTCGAAGCCCATGTAGAAGAACAGCATGATCGGCATCCACATCCCGATGACCTTGCCGGAAACCGAGGTCGACATCATGGCGGCGACGACGCCGGTCGAAACCATCCAGTTGCAGAGCACGCCGCGAATGAAGAGCGTCAGCATGCCGGCGGCGCCATGCGCGGCATAGCCGACCGTGCGGCCTTCCCCGATATGGCCGATCTTCTGGCCGACTTCGTTCGGTGTCTCGCTGAAGCCAAAGGTGAAGGTGATCGCCATCATCACAGCGACGATGAGCGCGCCGGCGAAATTGCCGGCGAAGACCAGGCCCCAATTGCGCAGAACCCCGCCGAGGGTCACGCCCGGGCGCTTGTCTATGAGAGCGAGCGGCACGAGGGTGAAGACCCCCGTCAGAAGGTCGAAGCCCATGAGATAGAGAAGACAAAAGCCGACCGGAAAGAGAATGGCGCCCGCGAGCGGCTGGCCCGTCTGGACATTGATCGTAACCGCGAAGGCAGCAGCAAGCGCCAGGATCGCACCGGCCATGAATGCCCGGATCATGGTGTCCCGCGTCGACATGAAGACCTTCGCCTCGCCGGCATCGATCATCTTGGTCACGAAATCCTGGGGCTGAACATAAGACATTGCAGTTTCCTTGTTGTTGGATGGTCCAGCGATCGCGGTCCCGCTATTCCGCCGCCGCCAGCATCAGATTTTCGAGCGCGATGAACAGTTTCCCCGCCTCGTTGCGCACGGGGATGGTCCGCGCCTCGCCTTCGTCCGCGCCCTGCGCCCTGCCCGTCTCGAGCGAAATCACCCAATTATGCAGCGGGCAGGTGACGGCTCGGCCGTGGACGATGCCCTGGCTCAGCGGGCCGCCCTTGTGCGGGCAATGATCCTCGATGGCAAAGACCTCGTTTTCGGCGGTGCGGAACACGGCGATCTTGCCTTGCGGGGTCTTCACACAGCGCGCGCCGCGTAGCGGGATATCCGAGAGAGAGCCTATTTCGATCCAGTTCATATCCATCTCCTCACTCCGCCGCTTGCGTATATTCCACCGTCGCCATCGGCTTGAACTCGTGCTTGTCCTTGCCCGAGACGCGCTCGGACCAGGGATCGACCTGGGCGAATTTCTGAGAGAAGACGAAGCGATCATAGAAGGCCTTGCGACGCTCCTTGTCCTCCAGGATCTGGCGGCGGATCTCATCATAGCCGACGCGCTTGGCCCATTTATAAATGCGCTCGAGATAGCGCGCCTGCTCGCGATACATCTGCGTCAGCGCGACAATCACCTCCAGCGCCTCGTCTTGCGTGGCGACGAGGCCGAGTTTCTCCGTGCCCTTGATATCGAGGCCCGCCGCGCCCGCGAAATGGATCTCGAAGCCCGAGTCCACGCAGATGACCCCGATGTCCTTGCAGGTCGCCTCGGCGCAATTGCGCGGGCAGCCTGATACCGCCAGCTTCAGCTTCGCCGGCGTCCAGGAGCCCCACATGAATTTCTCGATGCGGATGCCGAGGCCCGTCGAATCCTGCGTGCCGAAGCGGCACCAGTCGGAGCCGACGCAGGTCTTCACCGTGCGCAAGCCCTTGGCATAGGCCTGCCCGGAGACGAAGCCCGCCTTGCCGAGATCGGCCCAGACCGCCGGCAGATCTTCCTTCTCGATGCCGAGCAGGTCGATGCGCTGGCCGCCCGTCACCTTGATCATCGGCACGTTGAACTTATCCGCCACGTCGGCGATGGCGCGCAGTTCCGCCGCGCTCGTCACGCCGCCCCACATGCGCGGCACCACCGAATAGGTGCCGTCCTTCTGGATGTTGGCGTGGACGCGCTCATTGATGAAGCGCGACTGGTAATCGTCGGCATATTCATCCGGCCAATCGCAGACCAGATAATAGTTGAGCGCCGGGCGGCATTTGGCGCAGCCGCAGGAGGTCTTCCACTCCAGCTCCTGCATGACCGCCGGAATGGTCTTGAGCTTCTTGGCCTTGATCAAACGCCGCACGTCGTCATGGCCCAGATCCGTGCAGCCGCACATGGGCTGTACGGCGGCGGGGTTGTACTTGTCGCCGAGCGTCAGCTTCATCAATTGCTCGACCAGCCCGGTGCAGGAGCCGCAGGAGGCAGAAGCCTTGGTATGCGCCCGCACATCGTCGAGTGAGATCAGGCCCTTTTCATTGATCGTTCCGACGATCTTGCTCTTGCATACGCCGTTACAGCCGCAGATTTCCGCATCATCTGGCAAGGCTGCAACGGCCGCCATAGGGTCGAGGGGGGAACCCCCCTGATAGGCTTGGCCGAAAATAAGCGTGTCGCGCATTTCGGCGACGTCTGTCCCCTTGCGCAGCATGTCGAAGAACCATGGACCGTCGCCCGTCTCGCCATAGAGCACGGTGCCCAGAATGCGGTTTTCCTTCAGCACCAGCCGCTTGTAGATGCCCGCGCTCGCATCGCGCAGCACGATTTCCTCGCGGTCGGGCGCGTCGGCGAAATCGCCGGCGGAATAAAGACTTACGCCCGTCACTTTAAGCTGTGTCGCCGTTTCCACCGGACGGAAGGCGGCTTCTTCACCGACAAGCGTTTTCGCCGCCACCCGGGCCATGTCGTAAAGCGGGGCGACGAGCCCGTAACAGATGCGTTCATGCTCGACGCACTCGCCGATGGCGAGGATATCCGGATCGGAAGACACCATCTGGTCGTTGACCACGATGCCGCGCTCGACATAGAGCCCTGCATCGGTGGCGACGCGCACTTCCGGGCGAATGCCGACGGCCATCACCACAAGGTCGGCGGGATAGATGGTGCCGTCCTCCAGCAATACCGCCTCGGCGCGATCGTTGCCGAGGATCGCCTTCGTCTGCGCCTTGCAATGCACCTTGATGCCGCGACCTTCCAGCTCCTTCTGCAGGAGATAACCCGCCGCCGGGTCGAGCTGGCGTTCCATCAGATGCCCCATGAGATGGAGCACCACCACCTCCATGCCGCGCAGGCGCAGTGCCGCCGCGGCTTCGAGCCCCAAAAGGCCGCCGCCGATCACAACCGCCTTGGCGTTGGGCTTGCCCGCCGCTTCGACCATGGCATTGACATCGTCGAGGTCGCGGAAGGCGCGGACGCCCGGCAGATCCCTGCCCGCAATGGGGATGATGAAGGGCGCGGAACCGGTCGCCACCACCAGCCGGTCATAGGGCGTCTCGCCTTTCGGCGTGAACACCACCTTGGCACTACGGTCGATCTTCGTCACCGTCTCGCCGAAGCGGCAGCTCACATTGTTCGACGCGTACCAGTCGGCATCGTGGGTGACGATCTGCTCATAGTTTTTTTCGCCGGCGAGCACGGGCGAAAGCATGATGCGATTATAGTTGCCGCGTGGTTCGGCCCCGAAAAGCGTCACGTCGAAAGCGCCGGGAGCCGCTTCGAAAAGGTGCTCCAGCATGCGGCCCGAAGCCATGCCGGCACCGATGACGACGAGTTTCTGTCTAGTCATGGTCATTCCTCCTATTCCGCCGCTACCGTGCGGACCGCCTTCTGGCGGGCAATACGTGCAAGACGCTTCTCCTGGATCGAGCGAAGCTGGTCCTCGCCGGGATTGGCGCCGCCTTCATAGGCTTCCAAGAAATCGAGAAGTTCCTCGCGATAGGCGTAGTAATCGGGGTGGGCGAGCAGCTCCTTGCGCGTTCTCGGCCGCGGCAGGTCTACCTCCATGATGTTGCCGATCCGGGCATTCGGCCCGTTCGACATCATCACCACGCGGTCGGCGAGCAGGATCGCCTCGTCGACATCATGTGTGACACAGATCGCCGTCACCTGCGTGCGCTTCCAGACGTCCATCAACACTTCCTGCAGTTCCCAGCGGGTCAGGCTGTCGAGCATGCCGAAGGGCTCGTCGAGCAGCAGGAGCTTGGGCGAGAGCGCAAAGGCCCGCGCGATGCCGACACGCTGCTTCATGCCATTGGAGAGATCGGCGGCGAGCCTGTGCATGGCATCGCCGAGGCCGACCCGCGACAGGTAATATTCAACGATGTCCTTTCGCTCCGCCGGCGAGGCGTCGGGATAGACCTTGTCGACGCCGAGCGCGACATTCTCGCGGGCAGTGAGCCAGGGCATCAAAGACGGCGCCTGGAAGACGACGGCGCGGTCGGGGCCCGCTCCGCTCACCTCGCGATTGTCGAGGATGATGCCGCCCGAGGTGATCGGGTTGAGGCCGGCGACCATCGACAGCACCGTGGATTTGCCGCAGCCCGAATGGCCGATGATGGAGATGAACTCGCCCTTCTTCATCTTCATGTCGAAGCCGTCGACGACCGTCAGCGGCCCCTTCGGTGTCGGATAGACCTTGCGGACCTCGAAGAACTCGACATAGCCCTTCTCCACCGCCGAGCGCGCCTTGCGTGCATAAGCCGCCGGCAGCTTCTCCGACAGAGGCTTCTGAGTGATCGGCACGACATTCGGCAGATCGATCTGCCGCTGGTTCCCGCTTGCGCGGCTTGCGCCCAAATCCATCAGATAGGCCGTCACCTCGGCACGGATGCGGATGAACTCGGGGTCGGAATTGAGCGCGCCCCGGTCGCGCGGACGCGGGATATCGACCTTGAAGCTTTGGCCGAGCGTTGCCTTCGGCCCAGGCGTCAGCGGAATGATGCGGTCGGCAAGCAGGATCGCCTCGTCCACATCATTGGTGATGAGGACGATCGTTCTCTTCTCCTCCTGGCAGATTTCGGCGAACTCGTCCTGCAGCTTGGAGCGCGTCAGCGCATCGAGTGCTGAAAGCGGCTCGTCGAGCAGGAGCACATCAGGCTGCATGGCAAGGGCGCGAGCGACCGACACACGCTGGCGCATGCCGCCGGAAAGCTCCGCGGGCTTTCGATCGACCGCGTGGGAAAGCCCTACCATGTCGATATATTTCCTGACGAGCGCGCGACGCTCGCTCTTCGGCTTGCCTTTGTGAACGCTATCAACGGCGAGCGCCACATTGGCCTCGACGCTCAGCCACGGCATCAGCGCATAGGATTGGAAGACGACGCCGCGCTGCGGTTCCGGCCCGGTTACCTCCCGGTTCCTGAAAAGCACAACGCCGCTGTCGGGCCGGGAAAGGCCCGCCAGGAGAGAGATCAGCGTCGACTTGCCGGAGCCGGAGAAACCGACGATGGCGATGAACTCGCCCTCCTCCACCTTCAGATTGACATCGGCGAGCACCTCGTTGCGGCTCTTCGCCGTACCGAAGGACTTGCAGACGCCGCTCGCTTCGAGAATGGGCATCCGGGCCTCCCTACCGGTTCGACGAGAAGGTGAAGGCCTGCTGCAGCGCATACATGACGCGGTCCAGCATGAAGCCGATGATGCCAATGGTGAGCACCGCCACCATGATGCGGGCGAGCGACGCGGAGGAGCCGTTCTGGAACTCGTCCCAGACGAACTTGCCAAGCCCCGGATTCTGCGCCAGCATTTCCGCGGCAATCAGCACCATCCAGCCGACGCCGAGCGACAGGCGCAGGCCGGTGAAGATCAACGGCAGTGCCGAGGGCAGCACCAGCTTGCGGATTGTCGTGGCAGTCGAAAGCTGCAGCACCTTACCGACATTGACGAGGTCCTTGTCGATCGAGGCAACGCCCAGGGCGGTGTTGATGAGCGTCGGCCAGAGCGAACAGAGCGTGACCGTGACGGCCGAGATGACCAGCGACTTCGGCAGCATTTCCGACGGGTTCGTATAGAGCGCTGAGACGATCATCGTGACGATCGGCAACCATGCCAATGGCGACACCGGCTTGAAGATCTGGATCAGCGGGTTGATCGCTCCGTTGAACGTCCTGGAAAGTCCCGATGCGATGCCGAGCGGAACCGCGATTGCCATGGCGATCACGAAACCGAGGCCAACGGTCATGAGGGAGGTGAGTATCTGGTCGATATAAGTCGGCCGGCCGGTATAGATGCGCTCTTTCACCTGATCGGCTTTGCCTTCAGCGGCGAGCTTCGCATTGCGCTCGTCCTGCCGCTGGTAGAATGCGGCCGCCTTCGCCCTCTCTGCCAGATGATCGGCCCAGAGTGTACGCGCCTGCTCCGCCACCTGGACCGGACCGGGAATGGCGCCGAGCGAGGTCTGCACCCTGGGCGCCAGAACGCCCCATGCCAGAAGGAAGGCGAGAATGCCCGCGAGCGGGATGAACAAACCTTTCTTCAACTCGGCGAGTTGCTCGGACACGCTGTCGCCGGCAAGGATCCGCAGGATGGGCGCGAGCCAGCCGAGGCCGAGAGCGTTGAGCCACACGGCGATCCGGTTGATCCGCTGCAGGAGCACTTCCCGGCGAGCCGCGCCTCCGGCGCTCTCCTGGCTGAGACTATCGGTGGCATTGGTCATATCGCTGCTCCTTGCAATGCGATCTCGTTTCGGCGGGAGACCGGGTCAGCCACCAACGACATCCGCGCCTTCGATCTTCTGCTCGCCCTTGAGACCGATCTTGAGGCTGTCGATGTAGGCGTTGGGCTGATGGCCGTCATAGGTGACGCCGTCGATGAAATCCGAGGTGGCGGGCTTGTAGCCGTCGGTGTCCCAGGGGAAGTCTTCCTTTTTGGCCTTGCCCTCGTCGACCAGCATCTGCGCCGCCTTCAAATAAATATCGGGCAGGTAGACCGACTTCGCCGTCTCCGCGTACCAGGCGTCTTCCTTGTGCTCCGGGATCTGGCCCCAGCGGCGCATCTGCGTCAGGTACCAGACGGCGTCGGAATAATAGGGATAGGTCGCGAAATGGCGGAAGAAGACGTTGAAATCCGGTACCTCGCGCTTGTCGCCCTTCTCATATTCGAAGGTGCCGGTCATGGAATTGGCGATCACCTTGGCGTCCGCGCCGACATATTCGGGCTTCGACAGGATCTCCACCGCCTCCGGCCGGTTGGCATTGTTGTTCTCGTCGAGCCAGATCGCGGCGCGGATCAGCGCCTTGGTCAGGGCCAGGGAGGTGTTGGGATATTTCTCGGTGAATTCCTTGGTGAGGCCGAAAACCTTCTCCGGATTGTTCTTCCAGATCTCGTAATCAGTGATGACCGGAACGCCGATGCCCTTGAAAACAGCCGCCTGATTCCAGGGTTCGCCGACGCTGTAACCATCGATGGTGCCGGCCTCCAGCGTCGCCGGCATCTGCGGCGGCGGCGTGACGGAGAGAAGCGCGTCTGCCCTGATCTGCCCGGAAACATCGCCCGGCGAATAATAGCCGGGGTTGATGCCGCCCGAGGCGAGCCAGTAGCGCAGCTCGTAATTATGGGTGGAGACCGGGAAGACCATGCCGAGATTGAACGGTTTCCCCTGGGCCTTGTATTTTGCGATGACGGGCTGAAGCGTATCGGCCTTGATCGGGTGCTCAGGCTTTCCGTCGGCATCGAGAGGAATGTTCGGCTTCATCATCTCCCAGACCGCGTTTGAGACGGTGATAGCGTTGCCGTTCAGATCCATGGAAAAGGGGGTGACGATATGCGCCTTGGTGCCGAATCCGATGGTGGCCGCCAGCGGCTGGCCGGCCAGCATGTGGGCACCGTCGAGCTCGCCGGTGATCACCCGGTCGAGCAGCACCTTCCAGTTCGCCTGCGGCTCAAGCGTGACGAACAGCCCCTCATCCTCGAAATAGCCCTTCTCATAGGCGATGGCGAGCGGTGCCATGTCGGTGAGCTTGATGAAGCCAAGCTTCAGTTCGTCCTTTTCGAGATCGAGCATCTCGGCACGGGCGCTTCCAGCCGCCGCGCCGAAAAGCAAAGCCGCCATCATCAGGGAGCATTTCAATCGTCTTCCAGGCACCATGTTTCCGGTCTCCTTGCCAGATAGCCAGCGATTGGTTCGCACTGTCCGAAACGGGGGCCCACAAACAGAAAAAGCTGCCAAACGAGCAGTCGCACCCGAACGGGCAGCGATCGTCGTTTGGCAGCTTTGCCTTTGAACGCCCTTCATTGGACGTTTCTATATGTGGGTCCCCTCCGGACTCTGGTAATAGACAAGCATGAATCGTGCCATTTTCAAAACAGATTTTTTATCGCAGACTTATCAGGGACTTGGCCTGCTGACACATGCGAAATAGGCCAGAGATAGCCAGGGTCGATGCCGCCTAAATTTTCGCGCCTGGCACATTTTTTGTGCAGCGCAGAAAAATGCGATTATTTTTCGCGGTGCGGGTTCTGACCGGCGATGTAGGCATCGATCGCATCCGGATCGAAGATGCGGCCGTCGAAAAAGCCGTCCGGACCCAATATCAAACCCGCCTTCGAGGCGCCGACATGCTGGGGCCGCGCTAGCGCTCCCTCCACCTTGAGATTGGCACCCGGAAGCGGCGCCGGGAGTGGTTTCAACGCCCGGCGATAGATATCCGGCCGGTAGGAATCGCGGGCGATGGCGGCATTCTGCAGCGAATGCCGGCACTGCCCCCAGCGCACCATCTGGCTGTAGAACCACAAGGCATGGCTCTGCCAGGGAAAGGTTGCCGCCTTTTCATGCCTGACGAAAAAGTCGTCGACCTGCACGATGTGATCGGGCCGGATCGCCAGCGCGCCCGTCAGACAGCCGTGAACAAGCTCCCGATCCACATCGAGCCATTGCGGTTGCGACAGGATGGCCGCCAGCTCTTCCGCATTTTGCAGCGCGCCGCACCATTCGGCAGCCCGATAAAGCGCCCGCAAAAGCGCGTCGAGCAAATCACGATTTGCATCCGCCCACCGTGCCGTCACGCCGAGCACCTTTTCCGGACTGTTGCGCCATATCCTGGCTTTGATGGTGACGATGCGGCCGCTGCCGCGGCTGACGGCAACGCTGTTCCACGGCTCGCCGACGCAGCACATGTCGATATTGCCCGACGCCAGCGCGTCGGGCATGAGCGGCGGCGGCACAACGACGATATCCACGTCGCGCTCCGGGTTGATCCCGCAGGCGGCGAGCCAATAGCGCAATTCGTAATTATGCCCGGAGAAGGGATGGACCACCGCGATGCGCAGTCGCTTTGCCTCACCGCGCGCGCCGATCACCGCCTTCAGCGCGCGCCCGGCATCGGCCGGATCGAGATCGCCCGCCATGCCGTGGGCCGACATCTCCTCGAAAAGCGGCACGGAAACCGTCACGCCATTGCCACCGAGCCCTAGCGCCATCGGCGCGACGAGCGGAACTGAGAGCGGCGATAGGCCGAGATTGGAGGCGATCGGCATCGGCGCCAGCATATGGGCGGCCTGGAAA
Source organism: Mesorhizobium sp. RMAD-H1 (assembly GCF_014191375.1). Lineage (GTDB taxonomy): Bacteria > Pseudomonadota > Alphaproteobacteria > Rhizobiales > Rhizobiaceae > Paramesorhizobium. The sequence goes on along the minus strand of NZ_JACHWN010000003.1, from coordinate 282,411 downwards.
TGCCCAACCGCGACCCGGTCGCGGATATTGGCCCAGGACGTCTCGCGCACCAGCTTCATCTCGATGCGCTCATCGCGCGCAAAGCCCTTTTCAGCGGCCGCAATGAGGATCGCGCTGTCGAGAAGCGGCAGGAAGCCGACAGTGATTTCAGCACTCTCCATCATCATTTCTCCAGCAGGCCGGCGGCCATCACGAGGCTCTGGGCGATCTCGCCGATCTTGCGGTTCTGGTTCATGGCCGTCTTGCGCAGGAGGCGATAGGCCTCCTCTTCGCTCAGGCCCTTCGATTTCATCAGGATGCCCTTGGCACGGTCGATGATCTTGCGGTTCTCCAGTTCGCTGCGCGCCTCCTCCAGTTCACGCGCCATTTTCGAGAAGGCGTTGAAACGACTGATCGCCATGTCGAGGATCGGTTTGACACGCTCCTGCCTGAGCCCGTCGACGATATAGGCCGAGACGCCGGCCTCCACCGCCGCCTCGATCATGCCCTGCTCGGACCGGTCGACGAACATCGCGATCGGCCGTTTAACGGAGCGGGAAAGCTGGAACATGCTTTCCAGCATGTCGCGGTTGGGATTCTCCAGATCGATGACAATGACGTCGGGGCGCAGGTTTTCGATGATGCGCCCCACCCCCTGGACATCGTGGATAACGGTGACATTGCCATGACCGGCCTGCCGCAATCCCTCCTCGATTATCGAGGACCGGATGGCATTCTCGTCGATCACCAGAATGGTCAGGTCATGATGCGTCATAGCGCATTCATGCCGCAGGATATGTGTTTTCGCAATGCAATATTGCTAAAATAATTTGCAAATATCATTGTGCATGAATTTTAGGCGGACTGCAATTTTGAATGGCGTAGCCAGGCATTTGCTTGACCGATTCTGATTTAATCACCATGATTAGAAATAAATCAAAATCGAAGGCTCGATCGATGGCACAGACGGAAACCAAGGTTCTGACCGCCCATATACCGCTTCCACTGGCCGAAAAGGTCGATCAGATGGCCGAACGGCTGGAGCGCTCACGTGGCTGGATCATGAAACAGGCGCTCTCGGCCTGGCTCGCGCAGGAGGAAGAGCGGGAGCGGCTGACCCGCGAGGCCCTCGCCGATGTGGATGCTGGTCATGTCGTCGATCAGCAGGCCGTACAAGCCTGGGCGGATAGCCTGAGCACCGACGCCCCGCTCCCGCTGCCCCGCTGATGGAGCTGAAATGGACCAGCAAGGCGCTCTCCGACCTGACGCGCCTCTACGACTTTCTGGCTCCTGTGAACAAACCCGCCGCTGCTCGGGTCGTACAAGCACTGACAAAAGCCCCGGCCGTTCTGTTGACCAACCCGCGCATTGGCGAACAGCTTTTCGAGTTTCAGCCGCGTGAGGTCAGGCGGCTGCTCGTCGGGCACTACGAGATGCGTTACGAAATTCAGGGGGCGACCGTCTACGTGCTCCGGCTCTGGCACACCCGAGAGGACCGCTGATCCAAAGCTTATGATTTTTCGGGCTCGATCCGCATGCCTTCCGCATCAAAAAGATGCAACCCTTCCGGGGCGAAGCGAATATCGACCACCGCGCCGCTCGCAGGCATCTTTCGTTCGAGCGAGAACGCTTTGATGTGGGCGCCGTCGAGCCGCAAGTGCAGGATCGTGCCGAAGCCGGTCGGCTCGACGAGCTCCACCACCGCCGGGATACCGCCGCCGCTTTCCTCCACGATGAGGTGCTCCGGGCGAACCCCGACCGTGATCGGCGCGCCCTCTTCAACCGGATAGGCATTGACAAGCGGGATGGCGGTTCCGTCGGCGAGCACCGCTTCCGGCTTTCCAGCCGAGTGTCGGTAACGCGCCTCGAAAATGTTCATTGCCGGCGATCCGATGAAACCCGCGACAAAAAGATTGGCCGGCCGGTCATAGAGATCGAGCGGGCTTCCCACCTGCTGGATGACGCCGCCATTCATCGCGACGATGCGGTCGGCGAGTGTCATCGCCTCGATCTGGTCGTGGGTGACATAAACGGAGGTGGCGCCAAGCTCCTTGTGCAGCTTCTTGATCTCGGCGCGCATATGCTCGCGCAGGCGTGCATCGAGGTTGGACAAGGGCTCGTCGAAGAGGAACGCCTTGGGCTGGCGCACGATGGCGCGCCCCATGGCCACGCGCTGGCGCTGGCCGCCGGAAAGAGCGCGTGGACGGCGTGCCATGAACGGTTCGAGACCAAGCTTGCCGGCCGCCCCGTTCACCGCGCCCGCGATCTTCTCCTTCGCGGTTTTGCGCAGGCGCAGGCTGTAGCTCATATTGTCCTTGACCGACATGTGCGGATAAAGCGCATAGGACTGGAACACCATGGCAATGTCGCGGTCCTTCGGGTCGAGATCGTTGACCCGGCGCCCGTCGATGCGGATGGTGCCGGACGTTACCTCCTCCAGCCCTGCGATCATGCGCAGAAGCGTCGACTTCCCGCAGCCGGAGGGGCCGACGAGCACCACGAACTCGCCATCGGAAATGTCGAGATCGACGCCATGGAGCACGTGGAAATCGCCATAGGCCTTGCGGATATCTTCGATATGGATGGATGCCATGGGATAACTCCGTCAGCCTTTGACCGCGCCGGCGGTCAGGCCCTGCACGAGATAGCGCTGGATGAGAAGGAAGAAGAGGCAGGCCGGGATGAGCGCCAGGACGCCCGCGGCCATCATCTGGCCGAAATCGACCGAGAATTTCGAGACGAAGGACAGGAGCCCCACCGGGAAGGTCGCCGCCTGATTGCCTGAGATCAGCATCAGCGCGAAGAGAAGCTCGCTCCATGCCGCGGTGAAGACGAAGCCGAGCGTCGCCGCAATCCCTGGCAATGTCAGCGGCAGGATGATCTGCCGGAAAGCCATGAAGCGCGTCGCGCCATCGATCATCGCCGCTTCCTCCAGATCCTTCGGGATGCCGTCGAAGAAGGACTGCATCAGGAAGGTCGCGAACGGCACGTTGAAGGCGACATAGACGATGATGAGTCCTGTCAGGCTGTTGGTGAGCCCCAGCGGCGACAGCATCTTGAAGATCGGCGCCACCAGCATGACAAGCGGAAACATCTGCGTCAGAAGCATCAATCCCACGATCCAGTATTTCGCCCGGAAGGAGAAGCGCGACAACGCATAGCCCGACAGGGACGCAATGATCGTCACGATGAGGGCGGTCCCGCCCGAAACGATGACGCTGTTCTTGAAGAAGCGCGGGAAATCGCTGTGAACGAGGACGAAGCTGAAATGCTGCAAGGTCGTGCTCGACGGCCAGAGCCGGACGCCCTCCGAATAGAGAAGATCATTCGGCGTGACCGAGACTTTCAGGAGCCAGAACAGCGGGAAGAGCGCAAAGACGATATAGGCGAGGATCGCCAGGCGGTGCGCTATGGTGAGACCAAGGCGTTTCTTTCGCATGCGCTCAACCCCTCCTCAGCATGGCCTGGCGCAGAAGCACGATCAGCATGGAATAGACCAGCAGCAGGATAAGGAGGACGAGGGCGATCGCCGAGGCATAGCCGAAATCGAGCCGCCGGAAGGCTTGCGTGAAGATGTAGCTCGCCACGATCTGCGTGCGGTCGGCCGGACCGCCATTGGTCATGACGATGATCAGATCGGCGAAATTCGATATCCACACCGTGCGCAAGAGGATGGTGATCGCCATGGTCGGCGCGAGGAACGGCAGCGTGATCGAGAGAAAGCGCTGAAAGCCGTTGGCGCCGTCGATTGCCGCGGCCTCGTAGAGATCGCGCGGGATCGCCTGCAGGGCGGCGAGCATGGTGATGGCGAAGAACGGAATGCCCCACCAGACATTGGCGATGATCGGCCCCCACATGGCAAGTTGCGGATTGGACAGGATGTTTGCCGGCTCGCTCATCAGGCCGAGGGCGGTGAGCCAATGCGGAATCGGCCCCACCACCGGATTGAACAGCCAAGCCCAGTTGAGGCCGGAAAGGAAGCTCGGCACCGCCCAGGGCAGGAAGACGAGCGCCTGCGCCAGTCCTCGCCCGCGGAACGGCTTGTCGAGCAACAGGGCCAGGATCAGCCCGAGAACGAATTGCAGGAAGACCGAGGCGCCGGTCCACCACAGCGTGTTCTTCAGCGCACCGAGAAAGGCGCGATCCTTGGCGAGCGTCTGGAAATGCTCAAGACCGACGAAGCCGCCGGAGAACGGGTTGAGCAGGCGGACATCGCGGAACGCGTAGGAGATGCCGAGGACCAGCGGCACCAGCATCACCGCCACTATGAGAATGACGGCGGGAGCGGTGTAGAGATAGGGTTCCAGGACACGCCCCAACCGGTCGAGCGCCGGCCGGTGCTCCGGGTGTGCGTGTGCTATTGTCACACTCATGCGGTCTTCATCCTTTGCGCCATTGCCCCTCACCCCTACCCTCTCCCCGCAAGCGGGGAGAGGGAGGCATCAGCGCTTCCGCTTCTTCCTTCTCCCCGCAGTGCGCGGGAGAAGGTGCCGGCAGGCGGATGAGGGGCCCTCCAAGGGTCGGAACTACTTCGCCAGGAACTTCTTCTGTGCCGCCGTCATATAGTCGGCCCACTCCTTGGCCAGATCCTCCGGCGTGATCTCGCCGAGCAGCGCCTGCTGGCTGGTCTTGATGACGAGCGAATCCTTGAAGAAAGCGAATTCCTCCAGATGGGTCGGCATCACGGTCGGCACGGCGTTCGGATCGGCCAGTTCCTCGAACCAGCCCTTGAACTGCTCACCCGCATAGAACGGATCCTTCTCGGCCGAGGTGTGGGCCGGCAGCGCGCCCGTCCGCTTGTTCCACTCGATATTGCCCTCGGGGCTTTCGAGCGTCGCGATCAGTTTCCAGGCGAGATCCTTGTGCTCGCTGGATGCAAACATCGACCAGCCGGTATAGCCGATCGTTGGGAAAGCCTTGCCCGCCGGTCCCTTCGGCATCGGCGCGACGCCATAATCCTCGGGCTTCATGCGCTGCGCGATGGCGATCAGCGCGTCGGGATCCTGATCAAGCATGGCGCAGGTGCCGGAATAAAAGCCCGCGACGACCTCGTTGAAGCCCCAGTTGACGCTGTCCTTCGGCGCGTAGCCGTTCTTGTAGAGATCGACCATCCAGGTCAGGCCCTTGACCCAGCCCGGATCGGCGAAGGTGGAGGTGCCGTCAGGCTTGAAGAACTCGTTGGAGCCTGCGTTCGCCGCGCCGAACATCACCCAGCCATTGAGGCCGCCCGGCCCGCCGCGCAGGCAATAGCCGGATTTGCCCGGCAGCGCCGAGATCTTCTTCGACACTTCCACGAACTCGTCGAGCGTCTTCGGCGGCTCGGAAACGCCCGCCTCTGCGAAGAGCTTCTTGTTGTAGAAAAGCGCGCGCAGATAGAAGCCGTAAGGCAGCATATAGGCCTTGTTGTCGACTGCCCGGCCCAGCTCCAGCGCGCGGCTGGTCAGCCCTTTGGTATGCTCCCATTTCTCCAGATAGGGTTCGAGGTTTTCCAGCGCGCCATTGTTGGCATAGAGCGACAGCCAGGTATCGGGCATTTCCATGACATCCGGCGTTTCCCCCGCCGAAACCATGGTCGCGAATTTCTCGAAAGCCTCGCCCCAGGGCAGCGAGATGATCTCCACCGTCGTGCCGGGATTGGCCGCCTCGAACTTGGCGACGATGCCCTTCAGCGTCTCGGTGCGCTCGGGACTGGTGATGACCTCCACCAGCTTGAGGTTCTCGGCATGGGCAGCGCCCGACATGAGCACTGTCGCCAGCATTGCGGTAATGAGCTTCTTCATTGTCGTACTCCCCTTTTTATGATTGACGTTTGCTACTTATTTTTGCCGCATGATCTTGTCGAAAGGTCTGCAACTTTACGGGATCATGCTCTACGAAGCAGCCGCGATCGCTCCTTCGAGATCACTCCACAGCGCGTCAGCCCCTTCCAGGCCGACATGGAGACGGATGGACCGCGGGCTGATGCCGAAATCGACAGCGGAATTGGGTTGTGCCGCCTGCGCAAGAACGATGCGTCCGGGGACGATCAGGCTCTCATGCCCACCCCAGCTCACACCGAGCTGGAACAGCGACAGCGCATTGGTGAAGGCCGGGATGTCGACGCCTTCGTGCAAAATGAAGGAGAAGAGGCCCGACGTGCCGCGAAGGCCTGGCGGCAGCTGGTTGCCGAGGCCGGGATGGCAGACCGTCTCCACCGCGTCATGGTCCGCCAGCCGGCGGGCGATGGAAAGGGCGGCGGCCTCATGCGCCTTCATGCGTATCGGCAGGGTGCGCAGTCCTCGAATGAGGAGCCAGGCATCGAAGGGCGAAAGCTTTCCGCCGAGATAGGGATAGGCGACGCTTCTGATCTTCTGGATAAGCTCCCCCGACCCGGTGACGACGCCGGCGACCACATCGCTATGGCCGCCGAGATATTTCGATGCGGAATGGACCACCAGATCGACGCCGAGCGCCAGCGGCTGCTGGAAGATCGGGCTTGCCCAGCTGTTGTCGATGATTGTCGTCACGCCATGCCGGCGGGCGAGCGCGGCAAGCGCCCCGACGTCATGGGCTTCCATCACCCAGCTCGTCGGGCTTTCCATATAGAAGAGCTTCGCGCCCGGCAGAGCCTTCGCGACCGCCGCCTCGTCGCGGCCGTCCACATAGGTCACTTCGATGCGGCAGCGCTTGAGAAGCGTCCCGAAAAGCCGGTAGGCGTCGGGATAACAGTGCTTCACGCAGACGATGCGGTCACCCGGCTCGACGAAACTCAATACGGTCGAGGAGATCGCCGCCATGCCGCTGGCAAAGCCCAGCGCATCCTCTCCGCCTTCGAGCTTCGCCAGCATCTCCTCGAAATGCCTGACCGTGGGGTTCAGCCCGCGCGTATAGGTCGGGCGCACCTTTTCGCCGCGATAGGTCGCCTCCATCTCGGCATAGGACGAGAAGGTGAAAAGCGATGTCTGCACGATCGGCGGCACGACGGCCTCAAAGGCATTGCCCTCATCATGGGCGACGACGAGGGAGGCCTGATCGATCATATCGACGCCGCTTTTCATTTCGACATGTCCTTGATGTCTTCCTCGACGACCTGAAGGATCGCCAATGTCTTTTCGCGCGCTCGGGCAGGGTCGCCCGCAGCGATCGCGTCGTAGAGTTCGCGGTGATAAGGGAAGGAGCGGCGGGCGAAATCCGGCCGGTCGAAAGGCCTGTCCCAGAACCGCTCGAACGCTTCGCGCATCTGCTCCAGCAATTGCGGAAAAAGCGAATTATGCGTGGCATCGTAGATCGCCAGGTGAAAGGCCAGATCCTCGCGGCTCGATGAACCCTTCACATTATGTGCATATTCCATCTCGTTCAGCCGCGCTTCGATGAGATGCAAGTCATCGGACGTGCGCCGGATGGCAGCGAGCGCCCCGGCCTCGGCTTCGAGCCCGCGGCGGACATCGAGCGTCTGCAGAAGCGCATCGCGCAGATGCACGGCATCGATCGACAGGGGCATGTGCACCGTGCCGGCGGAAACGGCGCGCAACAGATAGGTCCCGCTGCCCTTGCGGGATTCCACCACGCCAAGCGCCTGGAACTGGCGGATCACTTCGCGCACCGTCGAGCGGCCGACGGCAAGCGCCTGCATCAACTCGCGCTCGGCCGGCAGGCGGTCGCCCGGCTTGAGCTTCGAGCGCTCGATGAAATCGGCAAGCGCCTTCAGCACAGCGCGCGTGCGGTCGGACGGCGGCAATGGCTGCAGGTCAGGCTTGGTGTTGCTGATATTCATGATGTCCAGCCTTGTCCCCACATGCTGCCGGTGTCGTTTCAAATTGGTCTGACATCTGATAGATTTGCATGGACAACGGCGACGCGTCAAGCAGGGATCGTTCACCGTCATTTTGACAAAATTTGCCAATCTATGCCATTATCAGCAAAAGGAGTTCGACATGGCGACGATGAACATATCCCTGCCAGATCTGATGAAAGACTGGGTCGAGGCGCAGACCAAAACAGGTCGTTATGCCAATGCGAGCGATTATGTGCGTGACCTGATCCGCAGAGATCAGGAACGGAACGACAAGATCGCAGCAGTGCAGCGCCTTGTTGATGAAGGTCTGGAGAGCGGTATGGGCAACCGCTCGAAGGAAGAGCTTTTCGCGGCTGCATTGGCAAAAGCCGACAAACCGCGCGGTCACTGAGAGTGGACTTTCACCTTCCCTTCAAGCCGAAGACGATATTATCGGTATTGCCGAAAAAGATGTGCGCCTGTTCGGGCCTGCACAGGCGCGAAAATACTATGATGAGCTCTTTGAAGCCTTTGATCTGATTGCCGCCAATCCGCGCATGGCACGCGAACGCCATGAGCTATCGCCGCCGATGCGCATCCATCCTTTCAAGGCTCATCTGATCATTTATTACATTGACAATGACGACGACATATTCATCGTCCGCGTACGGCATGGACAAGAGGATTGGGCGAACGATGCCTAAAGCAACACCTGCCCAATCCGATCGGCAATCAGCCAAATAGCCGCCTGCTTCAGAAGACTTCCTTGCCTTCCGCCAACGCCGGCTTGCCGTTCGGCGCATGATTGAGCGCTTCAAGCTGTCCAACCAGATCCTGGACTCGCTGCTGCGCCGACGCGGCTTCAGCCATTGCCATGCGCAGGTCCCGCAGAAGAGAATGGAGTTGCACTGTATCGAGCCTGATCGGGCTGTCTTCCGACGGGCCCGGCCCCTTTCCCATCAGAAGCCAGGACGGGCTGACGCCCAGAATGCCCGCCATCATCGCCACGCGGTTGGCGCGCGGCGCGGCACTATCGGTTTCCCACGCTCTCCAGCTCGACGTCTTGACGCCGAGCCTGCGCGCCGCCTGCGCGATCGAGAGCTGCATTGCCTCGCGGGCCATCGAAATGCGGCCCCCCATTGTGTTGTCCTGCGCGAATTCATTATCGGGATGATGATCGAAAATCGCTCTATCCTCCTGTCTCGCCTGATTGTCTTGAACCGTCCACGAAGCACGCGGCGAGCGCCTGGCTTGTGACGGAAGCTCTACCCGAAACGGTAGAAACGGATGGTGCGTGAGATGCGCATCGCACCACCTCCGGCAAGCCGCTGGCTCGCCCGATGCCCCGCCGACCATACACGGCTATTGTGTAAATTCTGCCACGGCGATGCCGGGCGAAAGAAATAGGCACAACTCCAAGTACCGGCTAATCGCAGGTGGGGTCAACCCCTGGAGAGGTATTAAGAAGAAGCCGGGCCTCTTGCGAGGCCCGGCTCCTAAGTTTGCCATCGTTGTTTGCCGGGGCGTCAGGCGCGCGGCAACACCGTCTCGACGGCATCGAGCGTGGTGGAAACCACAATGTCCGACTCCTCGCGGGTGAGGCAAAGCGGCGGCGCGAAACCGAGAATATCGCCCTGCGGCATGGCCCGGCCGATGACGCCGCGCTCCGCCAGCGCGGTTGCGATCTTGACGCCAACCTTCATCGCCGGATCGAAGAATACCCGGTCGTCCTTGTCGGCGACGAATTCCACCGCCGCCATCATGCCGTCGCCGCGCACCTCACCGACATTGGGATGATCGGCCAGGGCATTGCTGAGGCTCCGGCGGAAATAGGCGCCGGTCTCGCCGGCATTGCGGACGAGATCAAGCTTGTCGATCAGTTCGAGATTGGCGATGCCCGCCGCAGCACAGATAGGATGCGCCGAATAGGTCCAGCCATGACCGATGGGGCCGAGCTCGTCCGAGCCCTTGACCAGCACCTGCCAGACCTTGTCCGAGACGATGGTGCCGGAGAGCGGCGCATAGGCCGAGGTCAACCCTTTGGCAATTGTGATCAGGTCAGGCTTGATGCCGTAATGATCCGAGCCGAACATGGTGCCGAGACGGCCGAAACCGGTGACGACCTCGTCTGCCACGAGCAGAATGTCGTATTTCTTCAGAACAGCCTGAATCTTCTCCCAATAGCCGGCCGGCGGCGGCACGATACCGCCGGTGCCCAGAATTGGCTCGCCGATGAAAGCGGCGACGGTTTCCGGCCCCTCGGCCAGGATCATCTCCTCCAGCTTATCGGCGCAATATTGCGAAAACTGATCCTCGCTCATCGAACGATCGGGCCGGCGGAAATAATATGGCGCTTCCGTGTGCAGGATCGGCGCGCGCGGCAGGTCGAACGCGTTGTGAAAGAGCTCGAGGCCGGTCAGGCTGCCGGTCATGACGCCGGAACCGTGGTAGCCGCGCCAGCGCGAGATGATCTTCTTCTTTTCCGGACGACCGAGAATGTTGTTGTAGTACCAGATGAGCTTGATGTTGGTTTCGTTGGCATCCGATCCCGACAGGCCGAAATAGACGCGGCTCATGCCTTCCGGCGCGCGGTCGATGATCATCTTGGCAAGCGTGATGGATGCATCGGTGCCGTGCCCGACATAGGCGTGGTAATAGGCGAGGTTCTTCGCCTGCTCGGCAATGGCTTCGGCGATTTCCTGCCGGCCATAGCCGACATTGACGCAATAAAGGCCGGCGAACGCATCGAGGCTGCGGCGGCCGGCGCTGTCGACGATATAGACGCCCTCGCCGTCGCGGATCACCCGTGTCGGCGTTTCGCCACGCGCGTGCATGCCCATATGGGTCGACGGGTGGAAGAAGTGATCGCGGTCCCAGGCGGTGAGTTCGTTCGAGCGGTCAAGCATGTCGATTTCCTGTCAGTTCGTATTTCAGTTCAGGTCGAGGCAGAGATATTTGAGTTCGGTGAAGGCCTCGATGCCGTGGCGCGATCCCTCGCGCCCAAGGCCGGACTGTTTGACGCCCCCGAACGGGATCGGCGCGCCGGTGATCTTCACCCGGTTGAAGGCGACCATGCCATATTCGAGCGCTCGCCCGAGCCGTAGCATGCGCGCGCCGTCTTTGGTGACGACATAGGCGACGAGGCCGTATTCGGTATCGTTGGCGCGGGCGACGACTTCTTCCTCCGTTTCGAAGGAGGTGACTGCGGCCACCGGTCCGAAGGTTTCCTCGCGCATGATCAGCGCATCATCGGGAACATCGGTCAGAAGCGTCGGGCGATAGAAGAGCGGCCCGGCGTCGTGGCGGCTGCCGCCGGTCAGGCAGCGGGCGCCGCGTTCGAGCGCGTCCTCCACCTGCTCCTCCACCTTACGGACGGCGCGCTCATGCATCAGCGGGCCGATATCGGCATCGCTTTCCAAGCCCGGCGCGACCTTCAGAGTCGCGATTCTTTCGGCAAAAGCCTTGCAGAAAGGGTCATAGGCCGGCCGCTCGACATAGATCCGGTTTGCGGCGAGGCAGTCCTGGCCGGAGGTGGCAAACTTCGCACCTATGGCGATGTCGACGGCGCGGCCGATATCCGCATCGGCAAAGACGATGAGCGGCGCGTGACCGCCGAGTTCCATGACGAGGCTCTTCACAGTCGGCGCACATTGTGCAGAGATCAGCCGGCCGATCTCTGTCGACCCGGTGAAGCTCATGGCGCGGACGCGTGGATCCTCACACAGCCGCCCGACAATGGTCGCAGCATCGCCGGTGACGATGTTGAACACCCCCGCTGGAATGCCTGCCCGGTCGGCAAGTTCCGCAAGCGCAAGCGCCGATAACGGCGTTTCGGAAGAAGGATGCGCGACGATCGTGCAGCCCGCCGCAAGGGCGGCCGCCGCCTTTCGCGTCAGCATGGCGGAAGGGAAATTCCACGGCGTCACCACGCCGGCCACGCCTACCGGCTCGCGCCGGACCACCATCTCGGCGTCGGCGAGGTGACTGGTGACGCTTTCCACATTGAGCCGCTTCGCCTCTTCCGCGTACCACTCGATGAATGAAGCCGCATAATCGATTTCGCCGCGCGACTCGGCGAGCGGCTTGCCCTGCTCCAGCGTCATGATCAGCGCAAGATCCTCCTTCGCCGCCAGGATCAGATCGTGCCAGCGACGCAGCCTGATGCTGCGCTCGCGCGGCGGAAGGTCCCGCCAGCCGGGGAAAGCCCTTGCGGCTGCATCGATCGCTTGATCTGTCTCGCCCGCGCCGAGCCGGGCAACCCAGCCGATGGCCGCACCCGTCGCCGGATCGCGGACCTCGAAGGTCTGGCCCGCTTGCCCGGCCGTCCAGTGCCCGTCGATATAGGCCAGCTCGCGCAGCATGCGGCGATCGGCCAGCCGGTCAATGGCCGCATGGCGGTCGGGACGTGCGAAATGAGCGGACATGAAAGCTCTCCCAGGCTTGTTGTTCAGGCTTCATCCTGACAGGAACACCGGGAGAAAGAGGCTGTTTACGGCGCGATTTGGAGAGAAACTATCTCGATATTGCGCGATTTTCGGAGAAATGGGCTAGTCCTGCGAAGGCACCAGATCGGCAACCGGCAGGACGGCATCGTCCTTGACCGTCCTCGTCACGATATAGGTGAAATAGCGGTCGATGCCGATCTCCCGCTGCAGGAGATCGTCGATCAGCCGCTGATAAGCGTCGATATCGCGGGCCACGACCTTCAGGATGTAGTCCACGCCCCCGCCCACCGACCAGCAGGCCACCACTTCGGGAATGGCCTTCACCGCGCGCTCGAAGCGATCGAAATCCGCCTGCCGGTGCGCGCCGAGCGTCACCTCCACCAGAACGGTCGCCACCGGGAAGACGAGCCGCAGCGCGACGCGCGCATGATACCCGGTGATGATGCCGGCCTTCTCCAGCCGCCGCAGCCGTGTCCAGCAGGGCGTCGGCGAAAGGCCCACCCGCTCGGCCAGCGCCAGCTTGGTGATGCGGCCGTCACGCTGGATTTCGTCGAGGATGCGGATATCGATCGGATCGAGTTTCAAGGAAGCCATTTCATGTCCATTGTAGAAGTCCCACGAACATGACGTCGTGATTTTTCGATTGTCAATTGCACTGACTTCGATCACTTATGAAATCATGACAATATGGCGACCAGACCCCACTACCCTGCGCCGGCCGGCCTATCTCTCGCTCGCCGACCAGATCGCCCATGCCATCTCGGAGGGCAAGCTCGAGAGCGGCACGCGCCTGCCGCCGCACCGGCGGATGGCCTACGAGCTGAACCTGTCGGTGCAGACGGTGAGCCGCGCCTATGAGGAACTGATCCGCCGCGGCCTGCTTTCCGGCGAGACCGGACGGGGCACCTTCGTGCGCCCGCAGCGGCGCGAGCCGGATCCGCCCTATCTGCCCGAGCGGCTCGGCGAGGTCATCGACCTGTCGATCCTGAAACCGGTCTGCGAGACCATGCATCTGGAGCGGATGAAGAAGGCGCTTGGCCGGCTGGCGGAGACGCTCCCTCCCAGTGCCGCCCTCTCCTTCCGCCCCAATGTGGTGTTTCCCCGTCACCGCGCCATGGCGACCGAATGGCTGAAGATCTGCGGGCTTGATGTGCCTGCCGCCAATATCAGCCTGACCAATGGAGCCACGGCGGCGATGACGGTGGCGCTGATGAGCGCCGCCCCTCCCGGCTCGACGGTCGCGACCGAGGCAATCGGCCATCACACGCTCACCCCGCTCGCCTCCTATCTCGGCCTGACGCTGCAGGGACTTGCCATCGACCAGGAAGGAATCCTGCCTGAAGCGCTCGATTCCTGTTGCCGGAATACCGGAATTCGGGCGGTTTTCATCCAGCCTTCGGCGATCAGCCCTACGGCGACGCTGATGGGCGCCGAGCGGCGCGCGGCAATTGCGGAGGTGGCACGGCGCCATGATATCGCGATCATCGAGAGCGATATTCTCGGCGCGCTCATCGAGAACCGTCCCCCGCCGGTCGCAACCTTCGCCCCCGAGCGCACCTTCTATTTCACGAGCTTCACCAAGACGGTCGTCCCCGGCCTGCGCATCGGCTATCTCGCGGCCCCCGATCGCTATGTCGCTGCCGTGGCCAACCGGCATCTGGTATCGAACTGGATGGCCACGCCAATGGTGGCGGAAATCGCGACCCGCTGGGTCGCCGACGGCACGGCGCTGGAGCTGGTCGACTGGCAGAGGGAAGCACTGCGCAAGCGCCACGAGATTGCCTCGCAGATGCTGCCCGACATCCCGTTCCTCTCCCATCCGCAGAGCCTGCATATCTGGCTGCCACTGAGCGGCGAGCGCACCGAGGAGACCTTCGTCTCGCATGCGCGACTGCAGGGCGTAGCCATCGCGCCGGGCGCCTCCTTCCGCATCGTGCCGGACGAGAAAGGCCGCGCCGTCCGCATCTCGCTCGGCTCCACCACCGAGGAAGAACTGCGCACCGGTCTCGGTGTCGTTGCCAATCTGTTACGCGGCGGCCCGGAGCATCTGCTGCTCGCCATTTGAGCAGCCAGGCTGTTTCGTCATCACACTGACTTTAAATTGTCATGATTTGATTTTTGGAATTGACATGATTTGATGCGTGCCTCATCGTCTGTGCAAAAGCTGTCTCAACCAGGGGGAGACACGCATGGCATCAGCCAATGCAGCACCGATCATCGAGATCAACGGCATCAGCAAGAGTTTCGGCTCCTTCAAGGTGCTGGACGGATTGTCCTTCAAGGTCGCGCCACGCGAAAAACTGGCGCTCATCGGCCCATCGGGATCAGGCAAGACGACGATCCTGCGCATTTTGATGACCCTGGAAGGGATCGACAGCGGCGATATCCTGATCGAAGGCGAGAACCTCTACCGCATGCCGAAAAATGGCGGGATGCAGCCCGCCAATGAGCACCATCTGCACCAGATGCGCACCAAGATCGGCATGGTCTTCCAGCTCTTCAACCTGTTTCCGCATATGAGCGTGATCGACAATGTGACGCTCGCGCCGATCCTGACCAAGGGCGTCAAGCGCGCCGATGCCGAGCGCCACGCCATGGAACTGCTCGACATGGTGGGCCTTGCCGACAAGGCGAAGGCGATGCCCGCACAGCTCTCGGGCGGCCAGAAGCAGCGCGTGGCGATCGCCCGTGCGCTGGCGCTCAGCCCCAAGATCATGCTGTTCGACGAGGTCACCTCCGCCCTCGACCCGGAACTGGTCGAGGAGGTTCTCAACGTGTTGTGGCGGCTTTGCGAGGAGACCGACATGACCATGCTTCTCGTCACCCACGAGATGGGATTTGCCCATGATTTCGCCGATCGCATCCTGTTCTTCGACAGGGGCAAGATCGTCGAGGAGGGCAAGCCGGACGAGATCTTCCGCCATCCGAAACAGGAAAGGACGCAGGCCTTCCTGAAGAAGATCATCGCAGCCGGACACCGCGTCTGAGCGATCCGTCCGCTGCGATAAATGTAAAACCAAAGGAGCTGGGAACATGATCAATATCAATCGTCTGGGTGGTGCCGTCAGCGCCGCTGTGCTTTCATCCCTTCTTTTCGCCATGCCGGCCAAGGCCGAGGACACGCTGGAACGGCTGAAGGAGCAGGGCTTCGCCCGCATCGCCATCGCCAACGAACCGCCATTCACCGCCGTCAATCCCGACGGCACCGTTTCGGGCGCCGGTCCTGATGTCGCGCGAGCCGTTTTTGCAAAGCTTGGCGTCAAGGATGTCGTGGCTTCCATTTCCGAATATGGCGCCATGATCCCCGGCCTGCAGGCGGGCCGGCATGATGCGGTGACCGCCGGTCTCTTCATGAAGCCGGAGCGCTGCAACGCGGTCGCCTATTCCGAACCGATCCTCTGCGATGCCGAGGCATTCCTGGTGAAGAAGGGCAATCCGAAGGGCTTCAAGAGCTATGCCGATATCGCGAAGGACGCCAAGGCCACCATCGGCGCGCCGGGCGGCGGCACCGAGGAGCGCCTCGCGCTCGAAGCCGGCGTGCCGCGCGACCGCGTCATCGTCGTGCCGGACGGCCAGAGCGGACTGAAGATGCTGCAGGATGGCCGCATCGACGTCTACTCGCTGCCGGTTCTCTCGATCAACGATCTCGTCAAGAAGGCCAATGATCCGAGCCTCGAAGTGGTGGCTCCCGTCGTCGGCGCGCCGGTCTATTGCGATGGAGCGGCTTTCCGCAAGGACGACACCGCGCTGCGCGACGCCTTCGACAAGGAACTGGCCGCGATGAAGCAGTCGGGCGAGTTCGCCAAGATCATCGAGCCCTATGGCTTCTCGGCTGAGGCGGCGATGTCGACGACGCGCGAAAAGCTCTGCTCCGCGGCGAAGTGATCGCCCGCCATTCCGACGCTCCGGCCGCAAAGCCGGCTGGAGCGGCTTTCTCCAGGTTTAAGTAAAGAGGCACGGTGCCTATGGGCCAGTGGGCCGGTTATCTGCAGCTTATCCTCGACGGCGCGCTTGTGACGATCAAGCTGACGCTGATGGGGTCGGCTCTGGCGCTTGTGATGGCGTTCATCGCTGGGCTGGGCAGGATGTCGCGTTTTGCAGTCGTGCGTTGGCTTGCAACGGCCTATATCGAGTTCTTCCGCGGCACCTCCATCTTCGTCCAGCTTTTCTGGGCCTATTTCGTCCTGCCATTGTTCGGCTTCTCGCTGACGCCCTTGCAGGCCGGTGTGCTGGCGCTCGGCCTCAATGTCGGCGCTTATGCCGCTGAGGTGGTGCGCGGCGCCGTCAAATCCATCGGCAAGGAGCAGTACGAGGCCTGTGTCGCGCTCAATTTCAACCGGTGGCAGACGCTTCGTTACGTCATCCTGCCGCAGGCTTTCGTGCTGATGCTGCCGACCTTCGGCAACAATGCGATCGAACTCTTGAAAGGCTCGGCCGTGGTGTCGCTCATCTCGCTCGCCGACATGACGTTCCAGGCACAGGTGGTGCGCGCGCAGACCGGCAACACGCTGTTTCCCTTCCTCACCATCCTCATCCTCTATTTTGCCATGGCCAGCGTCATCTCCCTCGCCATTCGCGGGCTGGAGCGTTATCTGACGCGCGGCCTCGACGGCGTCAGGTCATAGGAGGCCACAAAATGGAATGGGATTGGGCCTTCGTGATACAGATCCTTCCGACCCTCTTCGAGGGCGTGAAGATCACCATACTGGCAACCCTGCTCGGCTCGATCGTGGCGGCGGTGGTTGGTCTCGTCATCGCCATTCTCCGGCGCTCGAAGTACCGGCTCGTGTCGATGCCGACAGGCTTCGTTGCGGAGTTCATCCGCGGCACACCGCTTCTGGTGCAGCTCTACTTCATCTTCTACGTGCTGCCCGACATGGGCGTGACGCTGGCGCCGCTGGTGGCGGGCGTGATCGGGCTCGGATTGCACTATGGCACCTATGCGGCCGAGGTCTATCGCGCCGGCATCGAGAATGTGGCGCGCGGCCAGTGGGAAGCCGCCAAGGCATGCAACCTCACCGCCTTCCAGACATGGACGCGGATCATCCTGCCGCAGGCGCTGCCGCCGATGATCCCGGCGCTTGCCAATTATTTCATCGCCATGTTCAAGGAGACGCCGCTGCTCTCCGCCATCACGGTGCTCGAACTGATGAACCAGGCCCGCAGCATCGCCAATTTCAACTACCGCTATATCGAACCGATCACCCTCGTCGGCGCGTTCTTCCTCGTCATCAGCCTGATTTCGGTCATCGGGTTGCGCTGGCTCGAACGCCGCTATGGCCGGATCGGCTGAGGAGAAGATCATGGATGTTCCCGCAATGATCCGGCGCAGCGAAATGCCGCTCGACTATGACGCCCGTCCGGTCGAAAAGCGCGTCGGCCTCATCATTCTCGCCACCGACCACACCACCGAGCCGGATTTCCGCCGGATGGTGGCGAGCGACCACATCGCGCTCTACACCGCACGCATCGCCTACGCCAATCCGACGACACCGGAAAATCTGCGGCGCATGCAGCCCGAACTCACCAAAGCGGCCAGGCTCATCCTGCCCGACGAGGAGCTCGACGCGGTCTGCTACTCCTGTACATCGGCCTCGGTCGTCATAGGCGATCCGGAGATCCAGACGGCGATCCACGCCGCAAAGCCGGGCGTGCCGGTCGTCACCCCGACGCTTGCCTCGGTCAAGGCGCTCTATGCCGTGGGTGCACGCCGCATCAGCGTTCTCACGCCGTACACGATAGGCACCAGCGCGCCGATGGCCGATTATTTCACCGTGGGCGGCTTCAGCATTGCGAGCTTCACCTGCCTCGGCCTGGAGGACGACCGGCAGATGGCGCGCATCAGCCCCGCTTCGCTGGTCGCGGCAGCGCGCGAGGCGACCGCCTCCGATGCCGATGCGCTGTTCATTTCCTGCACGGCGCTTCGCTCTGCCGGCGTTGCGGCCGAGATCGAACGCATCATCGGCAAGCCGGTCGTCACCAGCAATCTGGCGACGAGCTGGGCAACACTTCGCATCTGCGGCGAGACGACGCCGCAGCCGGAATTGGGCCGTCTGATGAGCCTGCCCATGGCGGCCTGGTGAGACCATGTCCGACGGAACCGTCACCCTCGCCCAGATCGAAGATGCGCGCCGCGCCATTGCAGGCCGGATCGTGCGCACGCCCACTCTCCTCTCGCCTTCCCTCTCCGAGCGGATGGGAGTGCCGGTCTGTCTGAAGCTCGAACACCGCCAGACCACCGGCAGCTTCAAGCTGCGCGGCGCATCCAACGCCATGAGCCGGCTTTCGCCTGAGGAGAAACGCCGCGGCGTGACCGCAGCCTCGACAGGCAATCATGGCCGGGCGCTCGCTTACGCCGCGAAGCTCGAAGGCGTCCGTGCCGTCATCTGCATGTCCCGCCTCGTGCCCGGCAACAAGGTGGACGAGATCCGCCGCCTCGGCGCTGAGATCCGCATCATCGGCAATTCGCAGGATGATGCGCAGGAGGAAGTCGACCGGCTCGTCGCGGAAGAGGGCCTCGCCATGGTGCCGCCCTTCGACGATCCGGCGATCATCGCCGGACAGGGCACGATGGGGCTGGAGATTGTCGAAGACGTGCCGGAAGTGGACACGGTCCTCGTGCCTGTCTCCGGCGGCGGACTTGCCGCCGGCGTCGCGGCAGCGGTCAAGGCGCTGCGGCCGCAGGCAAAGATCATCGGCGTTTCCATGGCGGCGGGCGCTGCGATGCGCGCCAGCCTCGATGCCGGGCGACCAGTGCTCGTCGAGGAAAGCGAGAGCCTGGCGGATTCGCTCGGCGGCGGTATCGGCCTTTCCAATCGCCACACTTTCGCGATGGTGCGCGATCTGCTCGATGACGTCCTGCTCCTCTCCGAGGACGAAATCGCCGCGGGCATCACCCATGCCTATGCGATGGAGCGCGAGATCGTCGAGGGTGCCGCCGCCGTCGGTATCGGCGCGCTGCTTGCAGGCCGGATCAGGGCATCTGGTCCTGTTGTCACCATCCTTTCGGGCCGCAACATCGACATGACCCAGCATCGCCATGTCGTCTGCGGCGACAAGCATATGGAAGAGGCCTGATATGCCCCGCATGACGATCCTGACCGAAGCCGACTTGCGGAAAATCGTGCCGCTTGACCGTGACGCGATCGCCTGCGTGGAATCCGCCTTTGCGGCGCTCTCGACCAAGGCCGTCGCCATGCCGCCGATCCTGAGGCTCGACATCCCGGAACATCGCGGCGAGGTGGACGTCAAGACTGCCTATGTCCCAGGCGTCGAGGGCTTCGCGATCAAGATCAGCCCCGGCTTCTTCGACAATCCGAAGCTCGGCCTGCCTAGCGTCAACGGCATGATGGTGCTCTTGAGCTCGCGCACCGGGCTGGTGGAGGCCCTGCTTCTCGATAATGGCTATCTGACGGATGTGCGCACCGCCGCAGCCGGAGCGGCCGCCGCCAAACATCTGGCACAGCCCGATGCGGCCGTTGCCGCCATTTTCGGCGCCGGCGTGCAGGCGCGGTTGCAACTCGAGGCACTGGCACTGGTGCGGCCCATCCGCCAGGCGCGCATCTGGGCGCGCGACATGAACAAGGCGCAAAGAGCGGCCGAAGACCTGCGGGCAAAACTCGGCATCGATGTGAAAGCCGAAGCCGATCCAGCGAGCGCCGTCCGTGGCGCAGACGTTATCGTCACCACCACGCCCGCCGGCGAGCCTGTGCTGCGGGCCGAATGGCTGCAACCGGGTCAGCACATCACCGCCATGGGTTCCGACGCCGAGCACAAGAACGAGATCGATCCCGCAGTCATTATCCGGGCCGACCTCTATGTTGCCGACCGTCTCGGCCAGACGCGCCGGCTGGGCGAATTGCACCATGCCATCGAAAAAGGCCTTGTCGCCGCCGACGCCCACTTCACCGAACTGGGCGACATCATCTCCGGGAAGGCGGCGGGACGCCCCTCCCCGCACGCCATCACGTTCGCCGACCTGACCGGGACCGGCGTGCAGGATACCGCCATCGCCACGCTCGCCCATGACCGGGCAAAGCGCGGGCAGATCGGGACAGTCTTCGAAAGCTGAAACGGGTTTAACCCGACAAGGAAACGACCAAAATGAGTGAGCCAAATCTGAAATTCACCCGCCAGGAATATGCGCAGCGGCTGGAAAAGACCCGCGCGGAAATGCAAAGGCGCGGCATCGATCTGCTGATCGTCAGCGACCCGTCCAACATGGCCTGGCTCACCGGCTATGACGGCTGGTCGTTCTACGTGCATCAGGCGGTCCTCGTTCCGCCCGAGGGCGAACCCATCTGGTATGGCCGCGGGCAGGATGCAAACGGCGCCAAGCGGACGGCCTATCTCGCCCATGACAACATCATCGGCTATCCCGACCACTACGTCCAGTCGACCGAGCGCCATCCCATGGACTATCTCGCGAAGATCATCGCGGAGCGCGGCTGGGACAAGATGACGATCGCGGTGGAGATGGACAATTACTGGTTCTCCGCCGCCGCCTTTGCCTCGTTGCAGAAGCACCTGCCCAGTGCGCGCTTCGTCGACGGCACGGCGCTCGTCAACTGGCAGCGTGCGGTCAAGAGCGCTCAGGAGCTCGATTATATGCGCAAGGCGGCGCGCATCGTCGAACTGATGCATGAGCGCATCGCGGAGAAGGCGGAGCCGGGCATCCGCAAATGCGATCTCGTGGCCGAAATCTACGATGCCGGCATTCGCGGCACGGAGGAATTCGGCGGTGATTATCCGGCTATCGTTCCGCTGCTCCCCTCGGGCGCCGACGCCGCGGCCCCGCACCTGACCTGGGACGACCGCCCGATGAAGAAGGGCGAAGGCACGTTCTTCGAAATCGCCGGGTGCTACAATCGCTATCATGTGCCTCTGTCACGCACCGTCTTCCTCGGCAAGCCGACGCAGGAATTCCTCGATGCCGAGAAGGCGACGCTCGAAGGCATGGAAGCCGGGCTTGCTGCTGCCAGGCCGGGCAATACCTGCGAGGATATCGCCAACGCCTTCTTCGCGGTCCTGAAGAAATACGGCATCGTCAAGGATAACCGCACCGGCTATCCGATCGGCCTTTCCTATCCGCCGGATTGGGGCGAGCGTACCATGAGCCTGCGCCCCGGCGACAGAACGGAGCTGAAGCCCGGCATGACCTTCCATTTCATGACCGGCCTCTGGCTCGAGGATATGGGCCTCGAAATCACCGAGAGCATTCTCATCACAGACAGCGGCGTGGAATGCCTCGCCAATGTCCCGCGCAAGCTGCTCGTCAAGAACTGAGGCTATCCGAATGCTCGCAAGCCTGATGCCGCCCTCCCCGATCGTGCCGACCGTCGCTTTCGACAAGGACGGCGTTCAGCACGGTTTCCTGCGGCTGCCCTATAGCCGTGACGATTCAGCCTGGGGATCGGTGATGATCCCCATCGCCGTCATCCGGCACGGCAGCGGCCCGACCGCACTTCTGACCGGCGGCAACCATGGCGACGAATATGAAGGGCCGATCGCGCTTTTCGATCTTGCCCGCACGCTCGATCCCCGGGATGTGAACGGCACCGTCATCATCGTCCCGGCGATGAACTATCCGGCTTTCCGGGCGGGCACGCGCACCTCCCCCATCGACAAGGGCAACCTCAACCGGAGCTTCCCCGGCCGGCCCGACGGGACGGTGACGCAGAAGATCGCGGATTATTTCACCCGCGAGCTCTTGCCACGCGCCGATATCGTGCTCGACTTCCATTCAGGCGGCAAGACGCTCGACTTCGTGCCCTTTGCTGCCGCGCATATCCTTGCCGACAAGACGCAGGAGGCCCGCGCTTTCGAAGCGGTTAAGGCATTCTCCGCCCCCTGGTCGATGCGGATGCTCGAGATCGACGCGGTCGGGATGTATGACACGACGGCGGAGGAGATGGGAAAAATCTTCGTCACCACGGAACTCGGCGGCGGCGGCACCGCCCGGGCGGAAACGGTCGCCATCGCCAAGCGCGGCGTCATGAACGTGCTGCGTCATTCCGGCATCGTCTCGGGCAAGGTCGCGCATCGCGAAACACGGTGGCTCGATATGCCGTCCGGCGATTGCTTCGCCTTTGCCGAGGATGAGGGCATGATCGAGACCATGGCCGATCTCGGCGATCCCGTGACCAAGGGCCAGATCATCGCGCGCATTCATCCGGTCGGCCGCACGGGTGCGGCGCCGGCGGAAATCCGGGCCAAGATGGACGGCATCCTCGCCGCGCGCCACTTTCCCGGCCTCGTCAAGCCGGGTGATTGCGTGGCGGTAGCCGGGGTGGTTGAATAATCGGGACAGGGAGGGCTGCCCCGGGCAGCCCTTACTCGCCCCCATCAGGGCAGGATTTCAGCACGATCGGTTTTCCCGGCTCAGCGCCGAGCACCCGGCATGAACCATCGGCACAAAGCGTCCAGCCACCGACGGTCGCACCCGATGCGGCAAGGCTGACGGAAGAACGCGGCGGTATATCGGGCCTGTAGCGCCACCAGCCTTCTTTCAGTACGGCGTTCTCCGGCGGATCCATCCCCGCGCCGGAACCCTTGACCCTTGCCTCGACGATCTGCAGCCCTTCGGGGGTAACGCGCCAATCCTCCTGCCAGGGGATTTTTTCCACGCTGTGCATCCAGGACAGCATGAAGGCGGTGGTGGCGATCTTCGTCACCACACCGCCGGCGAGGATGCACAGACTCACGGCTGCGAGCCGACCGGTGTGGTCGCCTGCCGGGTGCGCCACCAGTGCCAGGCGATGAACAATACACAGCCCGCTATGCCGATCTCGTCAGTCAAGGGAAGAGCTGCGATCATCAGGGCGGCGGCGGCGAACGCCCACAGGCGCTCCCACCATTGGAGCCTGCCGCGCAGATAGCCGATCGCGGCCGCCCCCCACATGAAGATCGATAGAAGCGCCTTGCCGACCATATAGGCGACCGCTGGCCAATAGCCCATCTCGGCGGCGAGCGGACCGCCATCCTGCAGCATGATGACGGGCGCATAGACCGCCATGAACGGAACCGCAAAGCCGGCCACCGCGATGCGGACGGCCTGCATGCCGATCTTCATGCCGCTTTCCCTGGCGATCGGGGCGGCCGCGAAGGCGGCGAGCGCCACCGGCGGCGTGAGGTCCGCCATGATGCCGAAATAGAAGACGAACATGTGGGTGACGATCAGCGGCACATCGAGATGAAGAAGCGCCGGACCGGCGATCGACGAGGTGATGATGTAATTGGGGATCGTCGGAATGCCCATGCCGAGGATCAGGCAGGTGATCATCGTGAGGATGAGGGAAAGGAACAGCGAGTTCTCGCCGATCGCGACGATGACGCGGGCGAAGCTCGATCCCGCGCCGGTCAGGGCGAGCACGCCGATGATCACCCCGACGAGCGCGCAGGCGATGCCGACGGGCAGCGCGTTCTTGGCGCCTTCGCCAAGGCTTTCCAGACACAGGCGCAATGTCTCGCGCCCGCCACGGACGACAAAATTCAATGCTACCAGCACCGCAAGCAGGATGAGGATCAGCGTGATACCGCGGAACTGAAGCCCAAGAATATTGAAGCTCGTCCCGAATGCGGCCGCCGACATGAGGCCGAGCGCGATCCAGAACAGCACGCGCAGTGGCATGGCAAGCCTGCCGGACAGAGGCACGCCGAGGATGATCAGCGCCGTCAGGGCCAGGCCGACGGTGCCGGCGAAAAGCGGCGTATAGCCGGAGAACAGGAGCCAGACGAGAGCTGCCAGCGGCAGGATCAGATACCAGCTTTGCCGCAAGGCACCAAGGGCGCTCGGACACTGGCTTTTCGGCAAGCCTGCCAATCCCAGGCGCCCGGCCTCCAGATGGACCATGACGAAGACAGTGATGAAATAGAGTATGGCGGGAATGATGGCGGCCTTGACCACCTCGATATAGGGCACGTTGAGCGTTTCGGCCATGATGAAGGCGACCGCGCCCATGACCGGCGGCATGATCTGGCCGCCCATGGACGCGACAGCCTCGACGCCGCCGGCAAAGGCCGGTCGAAAGCCGAAGCGCTTCATCAGCGGAATGGTAAAGGCGCCTGTTGTCACCACATTGGCCACGCCCGAGCCGTTGATTGTCCCCATCAGCGCGGACGAGATGACGGAGACCTTTGCCGGGCCACCCTTGGTGTGGCCAACGGTGCCAAGCGCCAGATCGTTGAACAGCTGGATCATGCCGGCGCGCTCCAGAAAGGCGCCGAAGAGGATGAACAGGAAGATATAGCTCGACGAGACATAGATCGGCGTACCGTATATGCCTTCCGTGCCGAGATAGAGGGCCTCGATCACCTGCGCGAAATCATAGCCCCTGTGATTGAGCGGGCTTGGCAGATACTGGCCGAACAGGCCATAGGCGAGGAATATCGCGCATATGACCGGCAGCGACCATCCCATCATGCGCTGGCCGGCGAGGAAGACGAGCGCCGTCACCAGCACGCCCGCAATGAGATCCGCCGTACTGGGATCACCGGCGCGCAGGATGAGATCCGCATAGAAGACCCAGTGATAAAGACTGAGCGCAAAGGCGAGCACCGCCAGGCCCCACCAGAAGGCGGATCGCGCCCCGCTGGCCGGCCGCGCATTGGCGTAGAGGCCGAAGAGAAGCAGCATCAGGAAGCCGACATGGACTGACCGCACGACCTGGCTCGGAAGGGGCGAATAAGCGGCCGTCCAGAGCTGAAACACGGAAAAGGCGACCGCAATGGCAAAAAGGATGCGTGCGGCGGTACCTGTCCCCCAGCCCGGAATATGTTCAGCGGCCTCCGCGGCCGTCTGCTCGCTTGAAGACATCAGCAGCGCTTTCCAGAAAGATTGTCCATCATCATAGGAATGGAGGCGGGGTCGCCCCCGCCTCCGCACAAGGGATTAAAGAAGACCCTTTTCCTTGAAATAGCGTGCCGCGCCCGGATGCAGCGGCACCGGCGAGACGATGGTGTTCTTGTCGAGCTTGATCATCTTCGCCGCCGAATGGGCCGCGGCGAGCTGGTCGAGGTTCTCGTAGAAGCGCTTCGTCATCTGATAGACCAGTTCCTCGTCCAGATCCTCGCGAGTGACGAGATAATTGATGACGGTGGCGGTCGGAACATCCGCATCCTGCCCCTGATAGGTGCCGGCGGGAATGGTGTTGGCCACATAGGGAGAGCCGATCTTGTTGACGATATCGGCCGGAACCTCGACGACAGTGATGGCCACCGAATTGGCGAGATCCCGCAGCGAGGCCACGCCGAGGCCCGCCGACTGCAGCGTTGCGTCGAGCTGGCGGTTCTTCATCAGTTCAACGGATTCGGCAAAGGGCAGATATTCGACCTTGCCCAAATCCTCATAGCTCAGTCCGGCGGCCGCGAGAATCGTGCGGGCATTGAGCTCGGTGCCCGATTTCGGCGCACCGACCGAAAGGCGCTTGCCCTTGAGATCCGCGAGGGTCTTGATACCGGATTCCTTTGAGGCGACGATCTGCACGTAGTTCGGATAGATCGCGGCGACGGTGCGCAGCTTGTCCAGCTTCTTGTTGAAGCCGGCCTCGGCATTCCCTTCCCAGGCGTCGCGCAGGGAATCGCCGAGCGTGAAGGCGATCTCGCCACGGCCGCTATTGATCAGGTTGAGATTTTCGATGGAGGCCTTGGTCGACTGGACGGACGGCCGGGCATCGGGAATATCGGCATAGATCTTCTCCATGGCGACACCCAGCGGATAATAGACGCCGCTCGTTCCACCCGTCAGGATGTTGATGAACTCCTGCGACTTGGCCGCGACCGCGCCAAACCCCACCGACAAGGCCGCCGCCGCGGCAATCAGCAGTTTCCCCTTTATTCCACGCATATGAATAAACCTCCCTTTTTCAATATGCTGTCGATCGCCGGGCGATCGGATCGTCCTCCAATTAGTCCGCCATCAGGCGGGAAAAGCAACCATTAATGCATCTTTTCCAAGTTGCCACGCCAATGAAGCCAATGATTTAGAAAGTGCGGACGTTTTCCCCGAATTTGTCTTCGGTGTTTTGATCGTGGATCCCATCCCTCCGTGCGGGATGCGACGCGATGGGCCTCACGCCAGGGCCAGGATCGGGCCCTCGATAAGCCCCATCAGCTCACCGAAATATCCCTCCGAACGGGCCCGTTGCGTTGGGTCGGACGTGATGGCGACGGCCAGCCGGCGTTCAGGATGAGCCGCGATGACCTGCCCGCCATAGCCTCTTGCAAGAGCGAAGCCGGACTCCGACAGAAACCAGCCATATCCATATCCCAACCCGGAAAAGGGTGATCGACCATGGGGCACGAGCGAGGCCTTTATCCACTCTGCCGGGACCACCTGCCGGCCCTCAAATCGCCCTTCGTCACGCAGCATGACGGCGATCTTGAGCATGGCCCGGGGGGTCAAGGCCATTTCGTTGCCGCCCAGATAGTATCCTTGGGGATCGCGGGTCCAAGGCGGTATGTCGAACTTCACCGGCGCGCCCAGCCGAGATCGCGCCTGCTCGAGGAGGCTCTCTCCCGTTGCCTCCGCGAGCGCGGCACCCAGAATATGGGTCGTGCCGCTGGAATAGATCATGCGGCTGCCCGGAGATGCGACCATCGGACGGCGTAGCGCAAAGGCAAGCCAATTGTCCGAACTCACCCAACGGCCATAGTTGGGGCCGGAGGTGGGTTCGAGCCCTGCCCGCAAAGTGACGAGATCCTCCATCGTGATGTCGGCGACCCCGTGCGTTGCATTGGAGGGAATGATCCCGGGGGCGACATCGCCCAGACGCGCCTTCACATCGGCGATCTCACCCCGGTCGATCGCCACTCCCAGAAGCAGGGCGACCAGGCTTTTGGCGCAGGATTTGATATTGGCCGAACCATTGAGGCCGGGCCCGCGAGGGGCTTCGGCAAAAAGCACGTCCTCGCCGCGTTGCACCTGCAGCGAGTGCAGCTGTGTCATGCTTTCGATCCTGCCACGCAAATCTTCGATGTTCTGCGCATGGGCACGCAGGACGAACGGCATTGCCAGACCACTGGCAAGCAGGGCGGCAAAGCTGCGGCGCGTAACCATGTTGGGCCTCTTCGGGTAGGACAGGTGGCGGCATCTGACCGCTGGCAGAGTATTATCCGGTTCATCCGGCGAAATGCCGGCATCGGCTCTGACATTTACGTGATCAGCGGGGACGAGCGACGCCAGCCGGCTGAATGGTCTTCCTCAACCAGACCGCCTGTTTCTATGCGATCCAGTGGCGATAGACGTCGAACAGCATCTTCACCGAGGTGATGGCGAGGAAAATGCCGAAAAGCCGGCGCAGCCATCTGGGATCGATCGTATGGGCGGTCCTGGCCCCAAGCGGCGCAAGAAGCATGCTGGTAAGGGCGATGGCGACAAAGCCCGCGCCGTTGACATAGCCCAGCGAGAGGGGCGGGAGGCCGCTCGCATGCCAGCCATTGATCACGAATCCGATGGCACCGGGCAAGGCAATGATCAGGCCGATGACGGATGCCGTGCCCACGGCGCGGCGCACCGGATAGTTGCACAGGCTCAATGTGGGAACGGTCAGGGTGCCCCCGCCGATGCCCATCAAAGTGGAGATCATGCCGATGATCGTGGCCATCAGCGCCTGAAACGGCTTGGCGGGAAGGCTCTTCATCAGATGCATGCCCTCGGGCGTCAGCAGCATGTGCAATGCAACCAGCGCCGCGACCACCCCGAACACGGCCGTCAGCAACGCCCCCGGCGAAACCCCGGCGAGGACGACACCGATGAGAACCCCCAATCCTACAAAGGGCGCCCACCATTTCAGGAGGGCCGTATCCACCGCGCCACGGGCATGGTGCGCCTTGATCGACTGAAAGGACGTCGGAATGATCGTCGCCAGTGACGTTCCGACCGAAATATGGGCGCGCAGGGCGACATCGACGTCGAAAGCAGCCAGCACATGATAGAGCACCGGCACGACGACAATACCGCCGCCCACGCCCAGAAGCCCCGCCAGAAAGCCTGAAAAGCAGCCGACGAGTGCCAGACCAACAGCGAAAGGAAGCAGGAAGGCGATGCTGTACATAAACGATCCGTGACATCCGCCTGGTCGGCAAACCAGCAGGCGTAGATGGTGAACTGAGACTGACCTGCGGCTGACTTGCGTTAGAGGCGCCGTAGAGGCCTTTGCTGAACCCAGCCGGGCATCGTGCCCGCTTTACAGGCGGCGATGCCCGGCAGTCGGCGGAAATCACACGACGCGCGTGTGAAGCTCGCCGACCCCGTCTATGCCGCCATGAATTGTATCGCCGTGCACAACCGCGCCGACACCCGCAGGCGTGCCCGCGAAAATCAGGTCGCCTGCCTGCAGTTCAAAAAGGCCCGAGAGATAGGAAATCATCTCCGGCACCTTCCAGATCATCTGGTTGAGATCGCCGCTCTGGCGCAACTGGCCATTCACCTTGACCCAGATGGCGCCCGCGGCCGGGTGACCTATCCTCGAAGCGGGGATGAGCGGGGTGCAGGGAGCCGAAGCCTCGAACGATTTGCCGGTTTCCCAGGGACGGCCGAGCTTCTTGGCTTCGCCCTGCAGGTCGCGCCTGGTCATGTCGAGCCCGACGCCATAGCCATAGACATGCTCCAGCGCCTTCTCGACCGGAATGTCGGTGCCGCCCTTGTTCAATGCCACCACCAGCTCGATTTCATGATGCACGTCGCTGGTCTGGGACGGGTAGGGAAAATCCTGGCCGGAAAGCAGCAGCGCGTCCGGGTTCTTCTGGAAGAAAAACGGCGGCTCCCGATTGGGATCGTGGCCCATCTCGATGGCATGGTCGGCGAAATTGCGGCCGACGCAATAGATGCGGTGGACCGGGAACAGCGCATCGCTTCCCGCGACCGGCAGGGTCGGTATGGGCAATGGCGCGAAGAGGTATTTTTCTCCAGAGGTATGCACGTTCATTATCTTTCTCCAGCATAATATTCGATGCGTCTTTCGAAGATTTCTATCAGCGTGGACAGCAGCATCGCCGCCACGAAGAGGATCATGGTCAGGGCCCAGAAGTTCTCCATTTCAAAGCTGCGGGAGAAGAGCTCGAACAGCTCGCCATAGCCGATGATCGATACCAGTATCTGGCCGATGACAACGCCCTTGACCCCGCGGATCAGCCCGATGCGAATGCCGGCCAGGATCTCCGGCAAGGCCGAAAGCAGGATGATCTTGGCGAAGAGCGTCCAGCCGTTCGCGCCGTAGCTGCGCCCCATTTCGATCAGCGATGGCGGCACCTGCATGACCCCTGCCCGCGCGTCGAGGACGATGATCCAGACCGCGAACAGGAAAACCGTGACGACGACGGTCGTCTCGCCGAGGCCGAAGAGGATCATCAGCACCGGAACCAGAGCCGATAGTGGCGCGCTGACGAACATATTGACCCACAGGCCCATCAGATTGTCGACGGCCTTGAAACGGCCCATGAGAATCCCGAGCGGAACACCGATGCCGATCGCCAGCGCCATGCCGAGCGCGAAGCTGCGCAAGGTGATGATCGAGGCGGCCTGCCAGGAGCTCGTCTGCACCAGATGCACGCCCGCCTCGAATATCCCGCTCAAGGGCGGGATGAGGAAGATCAGGTCGAGCCGGCCCACAATCTCCCAGAGAAGGCCCCATACGATGAGCGATGCCATCATCGGGATGCGATAACCGAACAATGTCATTGCCCCACCTCAATCCGCATACTGCCTGAGCCCGTCCCAGATCTCCTCGACCGTGTCGAGATAGGCCGGTGCGCGGCGAATGTCATCCGGCGTGGCGCTTCGGTCGATGTTGGGATCGATCACCTGCGATATCCGTCCGGGACGCGGCGACAGCAACACGATGCGGTCGGATACATAGACGGCCTCCTCAATGGAATGCGTAACGAAAATGAAAGTCTTCTTCTCGATGGCGATCAGCCGGAGCAGATCCTCCTGGAACTTGCGGCGGTTCTGCTCGTCGACCGCCGAGAACGGCTCATCGAGAAGCAGCACATCGGCGTTGACGGCGAAGGCGCGGGCGATGCCGACGCGTTGGCGCATTCCGCCGGAGAGTTCGTGCGGATATTTATCCTCGAAACCGGTGAGGCCCACCTTTTCGATATATTGCATCGCCACCCGCCTGCGCTCGGCCTGATTGACGCCCCGCAGTTCGAGCCCGAAGGCGACGTTGCGCATCACGGTCGCCCACGGCATGAGGGCGAAATCCTGGAAGACGAAAGCCCGCTCGGGGCCGGGGCCGGTGACGACCCGTCCGTTGACGCGAACCTCCCCGGCATTGGCGGGAATGAGCCCGGCGATGATCTTGAGCAGCGTGGTCTTGCCGCAGCCCGACGGACCCAGAAGGGTGGTCAGCTTGCCGCGCGCGAAGTCGAGGTCGATGTTGCGCAGCGCTTCGACATCGGCATAGGTCTTCGACACACCACGAACCTGGACGATGGGATCATCGCCGGCCGCCGGAGCATGGGCGTGGACAGGGGATCGGACAGCTTGCGGCATGTTACCTCTTCCTCTTTTCTGGGCGCAGGAACCGGAGTTCGAAACGCTGCAGTCCGGCGAGTGTGACGGTCGACACGACGATGATCGATGCCACGGCCGCATACATATGCGCATAATTGGCGATGGAGCGGTGATACGTGATCAGGTCCCCGACACCCGTCGGCGTGATCAGCAGTTCCGCCAGCATGACGCCGATGAACCCGGCGGCGATGCCGAGCCGCAGGCCCGCGAACATGACCGGCGAGGCGTCGGGAATGATGATCTTGGTGATCTGCTGCAGGCGGGTGCCCTGGAACGAGCGGCACATGGCGATCAGCGACGGATTGGCGTGGCGAACCGCCTTGTAGGAGTTGAGCACGATGACCGGCAGCGCCAGCATGATGACGGCGAGTGTCTTTGCGGTCAGGCCGATGCCATAGACAAAGGTCACCAGCGGCACGAGAGCGGCCATGGGTGCTGCCTGCAGCACGATGAAGACCGGCGCCATCAGCCATTCGGCTTTCTGCGAAAGCCCCATCACGACGCCGATGGTGATGCCCAGCACGGCGGAGATCGCGACGCCCAGCAGCAGGGGCTGCAACGTCAGGAAGTAGGCATGCGCCATCGTCCCGTCGAGAACCATTTCCATAAAAGCGGCGACCGTTGCGGAAAAGGTCGGAAAAGCGATGCTGATCGGTATCAGGCCGGCAATTTCCCAGGCGCCGAAGAGAAGAGCGAGGGACGCGACCGACCACAGCGCCGGCCTGGCATCAAACGCCTGGCTGAGGAGCTGGCCGACACTGATCGGGTTTCTGTCCATCCCGCTCACGTCACCTATTTTGACGGATGAAGACATTCTCTCGCCCCTTATTTGGTGCCGATCTTGGCAAGAACGGCGTTGAGAGGCGCGAATTCCCAGAAATCCTCGACCTTGAGCTCATCCGCCTTGCCGGTCAGCGCACCGGAGATCGTGTAGAATTCGAAATCGTCGCGCGCAGCCTTTTCGCCACCGCCATTGACCGGCAATCCCAGCTTCGCCGCCTCGGTGAAATAAGGTTCGATATCGGCCACCATTTCCGGCGTGGCATCGGGCAGGAGTTTGTATTTCTCGCGCAGCGCCAATACCGATTTCGGATCGGCCTGGACTTCGCGCCAGGTGGTGAGGATCGCCTCGATCAGTGTCTCCACGCCTTCCGGATCTTTCTGAAGAAAAGCCGTATTGGCGAAGAGCGCCTCGTCGGTGGCGCTGACGTCGTTGACCGGCAGGAAGATGAACTTGCCCGGCGCCTTGTCCTCGAGAATGCGCTTGCCCGAGGAATCGACGATCGTCGCCTTGACATTGCCTTGCAGCAGCGCGCCCGTGCGCACCTCCGCGCCCGGCACATAGGAGATGTTGGCATAGGCGATGCCGTGCTTGTCGGCCATCAGCCGCATGATGGCTTCCGTGCCGGAACCGCGTGAGTGGACAGCGATCTCCTGGCCGTCGAGGTCCTTCCAGTCCTTGTAGAACTCGGAATTCACCACGGGATAGAAACGCAGCTGGCTGAGCTGCAGGAACATCCGGATCGGCGCGTTGACCTTCTGGATCAGTGCATAGGGCGCGCCGATGCCGATATCGGCCTGCCCACCAACCACCGCCTGAGCCGCGATATCCTCGGATTTCAGATATGTCACTTCAAGATCGAGCCCTTTTTCCCTGGCCCGCTCGAAAGCGATCAGCAGATGCAGGGATTCGACCGTTGCAATATCGCCGAATGCGATGCGGATCGGATCGGCCAATGCCGCCACCGGCGCGGCGGCGAAAAACGTGCTGAGTGTCAAAGCGGCCGCAGCCGCTCTCAGTCTGGCAGCAAATCTATACATTTTTTCCTCCCATAGCGATCGGCCGAATACGCCTCCTCCCGGCGCAATCCAAACCAATTTCTTCAATAAACTAAATTGATATCGCTCTAAGAGTCAACAGCGCACTGACATCCCCGGAAGGGACATATCCAAAATCGCCTCAGAAGGCATGAAAGGGAATACATTTTATCTTGAGAATTCAGTAGTTTGTCTGTATCCGCGTGCCGCGACGGGATCCCCGCCTCTTACGGATTGACAGGGTGACCGCAAACGAATATACCTAAACCAATCTGAAAATTGGTTCACAATATGACTGAGTTAGCTGAGACCAAACGACAGCCCGATGCGGCAAGCAAATTGCGCGGCTTTCTGCTCGAAGCGGAACTGCCCAGCGACGGGCGCCTGCCTCCCGAGCGCGAACTGGCGGAAATTCTCGGCGTCAGCCGCGCGGCGCTGCGCAAGGCGCTTGCGGAACTGCAGGCCGAGGGTCAGCTTTGGCGCCATGTGGGCAAGGGCACCTTCACAGGAAGCCGCCCCATCGACACCGTGGCCGATATCAGCGCCATGGCACGGCGCAGCAATCCGATCGAAGTGATGGGCGCCAGGATCGCCATCGAGCCCGAGATCGCCCGGTGCGCGGCACTGAACGCAACCCCCGCACAGGTGGCAGATATGCGCAACTGCATCGTGCGCACCCGCCAGGCACCCTCATGGCGCCAGTACGAATTGTGGGACAACAGGCTTCATCGCACCATCGCCGAGGCAACGCAGAACAGCCTGCTCCTCGGCCTGCTCGATACGCTCAATGCCGTAAAGCGGGAAGTGACCTGGGGCCGGCTGCGTGACACGCCGGTTCGGCCGCCGGTGGATCACCACAGCTTCGCCGAACACGACCAGATCGTCGACGCCATCGCCAATCGGGATACCGCCGGCGCGGCGGCCGCAATGCGCGCCCATCTGCAAAATGTGGAGCGGCATCTGCGCTATTCCTGATGCGGGTCCGGGAAGATCGGGGAAAACGCACCCGCCGCATTGCCCGGAACCGCGCCGCAACGGGCTGAATGTGCGACCGGCCCGGAAACCAATCCGGTTTCCGGGCCGGTGCGTATTCTGGGGCCAGGGCCTATTTGTTCTTGTTGTAGACGTCGAAGACGACGGCCGCGAGCAGGACAAGCCCCTTGATGACCTGCTGCCAGTCGATATTGATGCCCATGATCGACATGCCGTTGTTCATCACGCCCATGATGAAGGCGCCGATGACGGCACCCATCACCTGGCCGACGCCGCCCATGGCGGAAGCGCCGCCGATGAACACCGCGGCGATGACATCAAGCTCGAAGCCGAGGCCGGCCTTCGGCGTCGCGGTATTGAGGCGGGCGGCGAAGATCAGCCCCGCCAGCGCGGCCAGAACGCCCATGTTGACGAAGGTGAGGAAGGTCAGCCGCTCGGTGCGGATGCCGGAAAGCTTCGCCGCTTTTTCATTGCCGCCCATGGCATAGATCCGACGGCCGATCGTGGTGTGCCGGGTGACGAAGGTGAAAAGGCCGATCAGGACAGCCATGACGATGAGGACGTTCGGAAGCCCCCTGTAGGAGGCCATGAGATAGCACAGGAACAGGGCGAGACCGCCGATGATCAGGTTCTTCCCCGCGAACAGCACGAAGGGCTCGCCCTCATAGCCGTGACGCTCGCGCTTGATGCGCCGGCGTACGCTCGAATAGACCATCAGCGCCACCAGGATGATACCGATCAGCATGGAGGTGACGTGAATGCCGTAACCCGGAAAGAAATCCGGGATGAAGCCCGAGCTCAGAAGCTGGAACTGCGGGGGGAACGGCCCGATCGACCGGCCGCCCAGAAGCGCCAGCGTGAGCCCTTTGAACACCAGCATGCCGGCGAGCGTGACGATAAAGGACGGTATCTTGTGATAGGCGACCCAGTAGCCCTGGGCGGCGCCGATCAGGGCGCCGGCGGCAAGGCACAGGATCGTCGCCGGCACATAATGGATATGCCATTGCACCATCATCACGGCGGACAGGCCGCCGATGAATCCTGCCACCGACCCGACGGACAGATCGATATGCCCCGACACGATCACCAGCAGCATGCCGAGCGCCATGATGATGATATAGCTGTTCTGCAGAACCAGATTGGTCAGATTGACCGGACGGAACAGCGTGCCATCGGTCGTATACTGGAAGAACAGCATGATCAGGATCAGCGCCATCACCAATCCGTAATCACGGAAATTGCTGTAGAGGGACAGCGACTGCTTGGGCTTGGCCGGTTTCGTTTCCGCAGATGCGATTTCACTCATTGTTACACCCTTCCCTCAGCGCGGATGATCGCTCGCATGATCTTTTCCTGGCTGGCTTCGCTGGCTGGCATTTCTCCGACGAGACGACCTTCGTTCATCACATAGATGCGGTCGCATATGCCGAGAAGTTCGGGCATTTCGGAGGATATGACCAGAATGCCCTTCCCTTCATTCGCCAGCTTGTTGATGATTTCATAGATTTCGTATTTGGCGCCGACGTCGATGCCGCGCGTCGGCTCGTCGAGGATCAGGAGCTCCGGCGCCGCAAACAGCCATTTTGAGAGAACCACCTTCTGCTGGTTGCCGCCAGAGAGATTGCCCGTCAGCTGATAGACATTGGAAGACCGGATGTTGGTTTTCCGGCGATAATCATTGGCGACCTTCAATTCGGCGAAGTCGTCGATGACGCCTGAGCGTGAAACGCCCTTCAGATTGGCGAGTGTCGTGTTGTGCTTGATATGGTCGATCAGGTTGAGACCATAGGTCTTGCGGTCTTCCGTGACATAGGCGATGCCGTTCTTGACCGCCTTGCCCACTGTGGAGACATCCACCTTGCGGCCGTGAAGGAAAACCTCGCCGCTGATATTGCGTCCATAGGATTTGCCGAAGACGCTCATGGCGAATTCGGTGCGGCCGGCGCCCATCAGCCCGGCAATGCCGACAATCTCTCCAGCGCGCACATTGAGATTGATGCCCTTGATCATCTGGCGGTCGGGATGGACCTGATTGTAGACAGTCCAGTCCTTCACCTCGAACAGGGTTTCGCCGATCTTCGGCGTGCGCTTGGGATAACGATCCGAAAGCTCGCGCCCGACCATCGAGGTGACGATGCGGTCGTCACTGATCTCGTGCTTTTCAAGGGTTTCGACCGTCGAACCGTCGCGCAGGACGGTGATGCGGTCAGCGACCTTCTCCACCTCGTTGAGCTTATGGGAAATCAGGATCGATGAGATGCCCTGCGCCTTGAATTCCAGAAGCAGTTCGAGAAGCGCATCGCTGTCTTTCTCGTTAAGGCTCGCCGTCGGCTCGTCGAGGATGAGCAGTTTCACTTCCTTGGAAAGCGCCTTGGCGATCTCGATCAGCTGCTGCTTGCCCACACCGAGATTGGTGACGAGCGTCGCCGGGTCTTCGTTGAGCCCGACCTTCTTCAGGAGCTCGCGTGTCCGCTTTTCCGAATAGTCCCAGTCGATGACGCCATATCGCGCCTGCTCGTTGCCAAGGAAGATATTCTCGGTGATCGAAAGCAGGGGAACGAGCGCCAGTTCCTGATGGATGATGATGATGCCGACCCGCTCGCTGTCGTGAATGCCGCGGAACTGACGTTCCTCGCCGCAATAGATGATCTGGCCTTCGTAGCTGCCGTGAGGATAGACGCCGCTCAGCACCTTCATCAGCGTCGACTTGCCGGCGCCGTTTTCGCCAACCACCGCATGGATCTCTCCCTCGGCGACCGAGAGATTGACATTGTCCAGAGCCTTCACGCCGGGAAAACTCTTGGAGATGTTACGCATTTCAAGGATCGTGTTCATCGTGATCCGCACCCGCATGTATCAGCCGTCTCCGTCGCCGCAGGCCTAAGCCCGCGCGGATCGGGACGGCAGGAAGGGCCTCGGCGTCAAATCCGAGGCCCAGCGCATCGCTCGTTACTGGAGCTGATCTTCCTTATAATAGCCGGAACCGACCAGAACTTCCTTCCAATTGTTCTTGTCGACCAGAACGGGCTTCAGGAGATAGGACGGAACCACCTTGACACCGTTGTTATAGGTCTTGGTGTCGTTGATTTCCGGCTCCTTGCCCGAGAGCACGGCGTCGATCATGTTGGCCGTGACCTTGGCGAGTTCACGCGTATCCTTGAACACGGTCGAATACTGCTCGCCCGCAATGATCGACTTGACGGACGGGATTTCCGCGTCCTGGCCGGAAACATAGGGGAAGGGCTGGTCCGGCGAGCCGTAGCCGACGCCGCGCAGCGACGACAGGATGCCGATGGACAGGCCGTCATAGGGCGAGAGAACCGCATTGACCTTCTTGTCGGTGTAATAGGCCGAAAGCAGGTTGTCCATGCGGGCCTGCGCCACGGCGCCATCCCAGCGCAGCGTGCCGACCTTGTCCATGCCCATCTGGCCGGACTGGACGACGAGCTTGCCGCTGTCGATCAGAGGCTGCAGCACCGACATCGCGCCGTCATAGAAGAAATAGGCATTGTTGTCGTCAGGCGAGCCGCCGAACAGCTCGATGTTGAAGGGGCCGGCCGCATCCGGCAGTCCGAGCGCGTTGACCAGCGACTGCGCCTGCAGCACGCCGACCTGGAAATTGTCGAAGGTCGTGTAGTAGTCGACATTCGCGGAATCGCGGATCAGACGGTCATAGGCGATGACCTTGATACCGGCGTCATGAGCCTGCTGCAGGGCGCTGGAAAGGGTCGTGCCGTCGATCGCAGCGATGACGAGGACCTTCACGCCCTTGGTGATCATGTTTTCGATCTGCGACAGCTGGTTGGGGATGTCGTCTTCCGCATATTGCAGGTCGGTGCCGTAGCCGCGCTCCTGCAGGATCTTCACCATGTTATCGCCGTCGGCGATCCAGCGCGCCGACGATTTGGTCGGCATCGAAATGCCGATCGTGCCCTTGTCTTGCGCCAGAGTCTGGCCCGCGCCCATCCAGGCCACGGACAGAAGCGCTGCTAAAGCAATCTTGAGTATCTTCACGGATATCCTCCCAGTTGATGATCGCATTTCAGCCGGCAACCGCCTCAGGCCCCAGCCGGAAAAGCTGTTGCCGGAGTGCAGGCGACCGATCCCACCCAAATCCGGATATTGGCAAACTCCTTCCCTTTCGATCCTGAACGCAGGACCAAATGCGCATCTCGCTCTAGGGAATTTGTGGCCGCCTCCCGGACTTAAATTATATAATATGATTTTTTAAAACGCTTCATTTGTCAACCGAAATGGCAACAACGGTGCATTAATTCTACCCGAACGCGCAAGGCGAGAGGCGATTGCCACCCTGCCCTGCGCCATTTTTCATGGAATCTGGGGCGCGATTTTTCATTTTTTCGGCGAAATTTCGAAGAGAAATCATCGAAAATTGCCTAGGGAACCCCATAAAATAGCTGTGAAAACCGGGAATGCGCAAGCCGGGGCGCTTGCCTATAACCGGGCTGACAACGGTGGTAGACGCCAGGCCGAAAAGTGCGGCCCGCGCTGGAAGAGCGGTTACAAAGATATCAGCCGCCATCCCTGCAAGAGACCATGCCGCGCAGAAACCCGCTGCGATTCGGCACCCTTGGCCAGGGTGCCGGCCCACAGAACATTATCTGCCGATGAACACGGATTGCGTGTTGACGACGGTGTCGCTTAGCCAGGCACCGGCGCCCGCCTCGCGCTGATGACATGCCTGACGAGCACCGGGATGATCAGCGCCGCACCCAACAGCGACGAATAGATTTCAGGCGCTATGAGCAGGATTGAGGCCAGTATCAGCAGGATCCTCTCCCAGAATTTCGTCCGCACCAGCAGGAAGCCGGAGAGTGCCGCACCAAGACACGTGATGCCGACGACGCATCCGATAAGGGCGACAAAGAAGGCGTGCCAGGAGAAATCTGAGGTCACCAGCAGCAGCGACGGCGAGAATACGAAGACGAAGGGCACCAGCACCTTGCCGAGACCAAGACGGAACGCAGTATTGCCCGTCTTGAACGGATCGGCTCCGGCCATGCCGGCGGCGGCATAGGCGGCAAGCGCCACCGGCGGCGTGATATCGGCAAGCACCCCGTAATAGAAGACGAAGAAATGCGCCACGATCGGCTCGACGCCGAGCAGCCCGAGGGCCGGCGCCGCGATCGTCGCCATGATGATGTAGTTGGCCGTCGTCGGAATGCCGCAGCCCATCAGAATGCAGACAATCCCGGTCATGATCAGCGTGAACAGAAGCGTCAGCGCCTGCGGACCGGCCAGGGCGGCCGGAATGAACGTCTCGAACCAGCCGGCCAGCTGCGCTGCCGTGGAGGTGACGATATAGGAAATCTTGAAGCCGACGCCGGTCAGCGTCACCACGCCGACGATGATGCCGACGGTCGCCGCTGCCGCACCTACGGCAAGTGCATATTTGGCACCATCGCGCAGGCCTTCGAAAAGTTCGAGGAACGTCATGCGCTTGCGCGGATTCAACAGGCCGACCAGGACACAGAGCGTGATGCCCCAGAAGGCAGCGAGATAGGGTGTATAGCCCGACAGCAGCACGCCGAGCAGCACGACCAGTGGAATGACCGTGGGCCAGTCTCGCTTGAATGCCTCCTTCAGATCGGGCATCTCCTCGGCCGTCATCCCTCGCAGGCCTGTGCGTTTGGCCTCGAAATGCACCTGGATCAGCACGCCGAAGAAATGCATGAAGGCTGGCACGATCGCCGCGAGAATGATGGTCGTGTAGGGCAGGTTGAGGAATTCGATCATCAGGAAGGCGGCGGCGCCCATGATCGGCGGCATGATCTGCCCACCGGTCGAGGATGCCGCTTCGACGGCCGCGGCGAAATGCGGCTTGTAGCCGAGCCGCTTCATGGCCGGGATCGTCAGCGAGCCGACCGTGACGGTGTTGGCGACCGAGGAACCAGAGATCATGCCGAACAGCGCCGAGCCGAAGATCGAGACCTTGGCCGGGCCGCCGGCAAACCGGCCCGCGACCCAGGCGGCACAATCGAGAAAGAGCTGGCCAAGCCCGATCCGTGTGGCGAAGACGCCGAACAGAACGAAATGGAAGACATAGGTGGCGACGACGCCGAGCGCGATGCCGTAAATGCCCTGGGTCGTCAGGTAGAGGTGATCGACCAGTTGCGAGAAACTGGCGCCGGGATGAACCAGGATGCCCGGCATCGATGGTCCGTAAATCGCATAGGCCATGAAGATGAGCGCGATGATCGGCAGCGGCCAGCCGACGGAACGCCGTGTCGCCTCGAGCAGCACGAGGATCAGCAGACCGCCGAGGACGACATCCGTGGTTGTCGGATTGCCCACCCGGAAGGCGAGATCGTCCAGCGGGATAAGCGGCACGTGCAGCACGGCCACCACCGCGCCGATCGCCAGGAGCCAATCGATGATCGATATGCCGAGCGGCCTGAGCAGGCTGGAGGTCGCCGGTTGGTCATAGCCTCTCCGGCTGAAAGGGAAAACCAGGAAGACGAGGCCGAGAACGAAGGCCAGATGGATGCCGCGGTGAATCATCTCCGGCAGGAGACCGAAACCCGCAGTGTAATAATGGAAGATCGAGAGGGCGACCAGCAACACGCCGACCAGACGGCCCGCAAGCGGCGCCAGCGGGCGGAACCTGATCTCGGAATCGAACTGTTCCTCGAGCTCGCGTGCCTTGGCTTCGTCCAGTTCCATGGGAGATAGCGAAGATTTCTGATCTGCCGCCATGTCGATATCGCTCCGTTACGCCCGATTACGATCTTATCATCTTTATGATTGAAAAGACGGCGGCCTGGGAGATTCCCGCGACCGCCGTCACTGGTGTCTGATCCGGATTACCGGTTATTTCAGGACGCCCGCTTCCTTGTAGAAGCGCTCCGCGCCCGGATGAAGCGGAATGCCGAGGCTGGTGACGGCATTCTTGAGCGTGATCAGCTTGCCCTTCGCGTGGCCCGCGTCGAGCGCCTTGCGGGTCGCATCGTCCCACATCACCTTGGTGATGTTGTAGACAAGCTCGTCGGGCTGCTTGGCGCTCGTCACCCACTGGGCGGCGACGGCGATGGTCGGCGTTTCATCCACGCCCTGATAGGTTCCGGCCGGGACCGTATCCTTGGAGAAGAAGCTGTATTCTTTCAAAAGCTTGTCGGCCTCCGGGCCGCTGATCGGCACCAGCGAGATGCCGCTCGACGTGGCCAGTTCGGAGATCGCGCCGGTCGGGTAACCGCCGACGAAGAAATAGGCATCCAGCGCGCCGTCGCGCAGGCGCTCGCCTGCGGGGCCGGGCTTCAGATGTTCGGCGTGGATATCGTTTTCCGTCAGGCCGTAGGCGCCCAGCACGATACGGGCGTCGACGATCGTACCCGAGCCCGGCTCGTCGATCGAGACGCGCTTGCCCTTGAGATCCGCCACGGATTTGATCCCGGCATCCTTGCGGGCGACCAGGTGGATCGTCTCGGGGTAGAGTGTCGCGATCAGGCGCAGGTCCTCGACCTTGCCCTTGCCTTCATAAAGGCCGGTGCCGGTATAGGCCCAGTAAGCAACATCGGATTGGGTGAAGCCCGATTCCAGCGAGCCGCCCTGGATCGCGTTGATATTGGCGACCGACCCGTTCGACGAAACGGCCGTGGCGACAAGTCCCGGCACGCCCTGGTCTCCACGGCCGGAGATCGCATTGGCGATCAGCCCGCCGATGGGATAGTAGGTCCCGGCGGTGCCGCCGGTGCCGATGCGGAAAAACGCCGGCGTCTGTGCGATGGCGAAAGTCGCCCCCAGCACCAGAGAACCGAGGACGGCGCCGATCGAAAACCGGCGGAGGTTCTTGCGGAAATTCATCTCATTCCCCCTTTTTCGGAATCTTAATTTGAGGCGGGAGGATGGGAAAGCCGGTGCGGCTTGTCAACCGACACTGCATAAAAACCGTGCAAAAGCGGTTCGAGGATATGTTTCGCTCCCCTGCACGATGGCGAAGGCCCGACCGCTCGCGCACCTCATGGGGCTCGTTGATACACCTGTCGTCCAGAGGGACGACGGACCAGCGGAAGTTCTTCTCTTTGGCCGCAATCCCAGCGTTTCGCGTTTCAGGAGCACGTAAAGGCGGAAGTTCGCCATCCGCCTTTTGCGCAAGTGAGCGCCTGCATCTGCAGATTGCCGCCAGCGCTGCACCGGGTCTGCCTCAGTTGCCGCCGCTCTTTCCGGCCACTCCCTCTAAAGCCGCCGGCAGAAACTCGGCGATCTCGTCAACCGTTGCCTCACGCGACGAGTTGTGCTCATGGCGGATAACCCAACGACCCTTTTCGAGACATTCCCAGCCAAGCTGTGAGCGGTCGAAGATCGCGAAGACCTTACCGTCCTGCCCCTCCAACCGGGCAACGAATTCCAACGTTGTAGACGCTACGCGATCGCCTACGATGGCATTGACCTTGTCCGAAATGCCGTGTTTGGCAGAGCGCATGCTGTTGAACGGGCCTTCCCACATTTTGCCGTATTCAGCGGGTGTATAAGCCGTCTTTTGACCCGGCGCGAGATCGTCGTAATAGACCCCTGGTGCATCCAACTCGTAATATCTTCCGAGTTTTTCCGCGAAAGCGAACCGCGGATCACCCTCGGTACGATTCCACCCTTCCAGAATCCAGACCCGATGCAGCTCTGCTGGGGCGTCTGGACCCTTCGACGGACAGGCGGACTGTGCGAAAGCAGGCGTTACACCAAGCGCGGCCAGAACAACGCTGGCAAATTGCATACGAATGTTCATTGCGTTTTTCCTTTCAATGCTTTGAGTGTGCACAGCGCGGAAGCATCCGCAGCGGTGGCCGCCTCCCGAGTTATAGGATCGTCCCACCACGGCGCCGCTTAGCATGGCATGGCTTGTCCTTCGGTTGAGCTTGAATGAGCACGCCTGCCATTGCCTCACCCGGGAAACGTAGATTTATCGTTTGGCGCGATCCACTTGCCATTCA
The DNA here is from genome assembly GCF_014191375.1 of Mesorhizobium sp. RMAD-H1. GTDB lineage: Bacteria > Pseudomonadota > Alphaproteobacteria > Rhizobiales > Rhizobiaceae > Paramesorhizobium. The sequence goes on along the minus strand of NZ_JACHWN010000003.1, from coordinate 239,964 downwards.
AGATAGGTTGGTTAGAGCTGCTAACCAGTGGCGCGATTTCAGAGAAAATGGCTGGTATATCTCGTTTTGCGAGCGGCCGCGCGTGACGATCGGCGATGCCCGGCCCCTGCAATGCCTGCAAGCCCGAGGCTATCGTTCACGGAACGATCCGCAGCTCGGCCCCGCACGATTACTGATAAGAATTCGATATTCGTTGCGACGCGGCCCTATCGGGAGTTCATGGAAAACACCCAAGGAGACGGGCCTATTCGGAGGCGCAGCGATACCTTCTATGAATGGCATCAAAACAATTATTGCGGATATAAAATTCCGCCGAACGGAAACCGTCCGGCGGAATGCGGCATGCCTATTCCTTTACCGCTCCCGTCATCGAGGAGACGTAGTAATCGACAAAGAAGGAATAGAGCAGCACCACCGGCAGCGATCCGAAGAGCGCACCGGCCATCAGCGAGCCCCATTCGAAAACGTCGCCGCGCACAAGCTCCGTGAGGACGCCGACAGGGACGGTCTTGTTCTCCGACGACTGGATGAAGGTCAGCGCGTAGATGAACTCGTTCCATGACAGGGTGAAGGCGAAGATGCCGGCCGAGATCAGCCCCGGCACAGCCAGCGGCAGGATGATCTTCACCAGGATCTGCCATCGCGACGCGCCGTCGACCAGCGCGCTTTCCTCAAGCTCAAAGGGGATCGAACGGAAATAGCCCATCAGCAGCCAGGTGCAGAACGGGATGAGGAAGGTCGGATAGGTGAAGATCAGCGCCAGCTTGGAATCATAGATGCCGAAATTGAAGACGAGGACGGCCAGCGGGATGAACAGGATCGACGGCGGCACGAGATAGGCGAGAAAGATCAGGAGACCCACTGTGCGCGCGCCGGTGAAGCGGATGCGCTCGATCGCGTAAGCGGCAAAGACTGACGCGGCGAGCGACAGGATCGTCGCGCAGACCGCCACCACCATGGTGTTGACCAGCCATCCGGGATAAGAGGTTTCGAAAAGCAGATATTTGATATGGTCGAGCGTCGGTCGGACGACCCAGAACGGGCTGTAATTGTTGTAATCCGTGAGCTGAGAGTTGGGTTTTACCGCCGTGATCGCCATCCAGTAGAATGGGAAGAGCAGCACGAAGACGAAGACCGCCAGCGGCAGATAAAGCACGACGATCCGCCGCGGCAGCCGGTTCAGATAGCTCATGCCTTCCGCATCGTCCTGCAGGACGGCTGGCGCGGTACTGGGTTGCGTGGTCATTGGATCACCTCTCAATCCTGGCCGCCCTGCTGCCATTTGCGGCGTTGCAGACCGAAGAAGCTGAACATGATGGCGGCGAGCAGGAAGGGGATCATCGCCACCGCGATGGCTGCGCCTTCACCAAGCTGACCGCCGGGGATGCCGCGCTGGAAGGAAAGCGTCGCCATCAGATGGGTGGCGTTCACCGGCCCGCCCCTGGTCAGCACGTAGATGAGCTGGAAGTCAGTGAAGGTGAACAGCACCGAGAAGGTCATGACGACGGCGATGATCGGCGTCAGCATCGGCAGCGTCACATAGCGGAAGCGCTGCCAGCTCGTTGCCCCGTCGAGTGATGCCGCCTCCTGCAGCGACTGCGGGATGGTCTGCAGCCCGGCGAGCAGCGATATGGCCACGAAGGGAATGCCGCGCCAGACATTGGCGGCGATCACCGACGCGCGCGCATTGTTGGGGTCGCCGAGGAAATTGATGGGCCGGTCGATGAGGCCCAGTTCCATCAGCGACCACGAAATGATCGAGAACTGGGAATCATAGATCCACCAGAAGGCCAGCGCCGAAAGCACGGTCGGCACCACCCAGGGCAGGAGCACGATGGCCCGGAAGAAGGATTTGAACGGCAGCTTCTCGTTGAGAAGCAGCGCCAGCCAGAGGCCGAGCACGAATTTCAGCACCGAGGCGACCACAGTGTAAAGCAGCGTGTTGAACACGGCGAGCCAGAAGACCGAGTCGCTAGCCAGATAGGCATAGTTCTCCAGCCCGATGAATATACCGGGACGCCCGATGCGCGTATCGGTGAAGCCAAGCCATACCCCGAGCCCCAGCGGATAGGTAAGAAAGCAGAGGAGAAAGACGGCTGCCGGCAGCATGAACAGGAAAGCAAGCATCTTGCCGTTCTGCATGAGGGCGGAAAACGAAAAGCCCGTCTTCTCGGACGGTAGAGTGATCGACATCGGACATCTCCGGTGAATTCGTGCTCCCTGTCCGGCGTTCGGCACGGACATTTCGGGAGGTACTGTTCAGCATGGCGGACGGCCTCTCCGGAAGAGGCCGTCCATCGCGCGAGGCGTCAGACGCGGTAGTAGCGATTGGCGCGCCTTTCCGCCTCAGTGGCGGCGTCTTCCGGCGACATCTGGCCGGTAACCGCTTGGGCGAACATATCGACCAGCACATAATCGGCCATTGTTCCCGCGGAGGCATAGCCGAGCGGGCCGGCATAGCCGTTCGGCCGCAGGGTTTCCGAAGCACGGGCATAGGGCGCGTGGATCGGGTCTGCCTTCCACACCGGATTGTCGGCGAATGCCTTGAGCGGCTGGCAGCAATAGGCGCTGGAGCCCTGAAGCCACGCGTTCATCTGGTCGGCTTCCATCATGAACTTGATATAGGCCTTGGCGGCTTCGGGATATTTGGTGTGCTTGAACAGCAGGATCGAGCTCGTCTGGTGAAGCTCGACGCTCTTGCCCACCGGGCCGACCGGGAAATTGGTCGAGCGAATGTCCGCCGCCAGCTCAGCGAGCGCCGGGTCCTTCTTCGCCGCGTAGTAGAGCGACACGCCATTGGCCGTCAGCGACACCTGGCCGGCCAGGAAGGCGCGGTTGTTGTTGATGTCGAGCCAGCTTTCAGTGCCCGGGATGAAGGTTTCGTAGAGCGCCTTGGCGTAGTTGATCGCGGCGATCGTCTCGGGGCTGTTGATGGTGACCTTGCCCTCCTCGTCGACCATCTTGCCGCCGTGGCTCCAGAGCAGCCAGTGGGCATAATTGTTGCCGTCGCCGACGGCCTTGCCGTGCGGGAAACCAGCCGGCGTGCCCTTGGCCTTCAACGCCTTGCAGAGCTCGAGGAAGCCGGCAGTGTCCTTCGGGAATTCGCTGAAGCCCGCCGCCTTCATATGGCTGTCGCGATAGCAGACGGCATTGCCGATCGCCGTCAGTGGCATGGCGATGAACTTGTCGTCATGCACGGCATAGCCCCGCAGGCCGTCATACCAGCCGCCATATTTGTCGCCGAGATAATTGGCGAGCTCGGTCACGTCGACCAGTTTGTCGGGATATTGATGGGCGTCGTCGAACCAGCACATCACCATGTCGGGGCCCGAGCCGACATTGGCGGCGACGGCCGCCTTGGGACGGATGTCCTCCCAGCTCTCCTTGTCGATGCGCACCTCGACGCCGGTCGCCTCGGTGAACTTCTTCGTATTGGCGAGCCAGGCGTCCTCGTCGCCCTGGACGAAAGGCGTCCAGCGCAGGAGCCGAAGACTGGCGCCTTCCTCGGGCTTGTAGCTCGGTTCGCTCTGCGCGAAGGACGGGCGGATGCCGAGCGCATTGAGCCCGGCCAAACCCGCAAGGCCCGCCGAACCGGCGATGAAATCACGTCTCTTGATGGTCATGGTACTCCTCCTCACGATTACGGGACCTGATTTCTCCGGCATTCACCGTCCCGAAAGGTGATTACCGCCTGGCCGGCCGGCTCTCAGGAAGCACCCTCCTCGTGCCTCTGAACGCTGGCCGATAGAGTTCTATTTCGACAGCCTCTCCCCGGTCTCGGCATCGAACAGATGGACATGTTCGGCGTCGATGGAGACATTGATGGTCTCACCCGGTTTGGCCTGCACACGTTCGCGGAACACGCACGTCACGTCGCTGCCGCCAAACTTGGTGATCATCTGCGTTTCATAGCCCGTGGGCTCGATCACCACGACTTCGGCCGGCAGTCCCGCCGGGTCGAGACGGATATATTCGGGACGCAGGCCATAGATCAGCGCGCGTCCCTCCGCCTTGGCGGAAGGATTGGCAACCGGCAATATGGTGCCGTCGCTCGTAACGAACTTCGTGCGGTCGTCGGGGCTGAGCTTGCCGGGGATCATGTTCATCGCCGGGGACCCGATGAAGCCGGCGACGAAGAGATTGGCCGGCCGGTCATAGAGATCGAGCGGCGCGCCGATCTGCTCGACGATACCGTCATGCATGACGACGATCTTGTCGGCCATGGTCATTGCCTCGATCTGGTCGTGCGTCACATAGACGGTGGTGGTCTTCAACCGCTGGTGCAGCTCCTTGATCTCCGCGCGCATGGCGACGCGGAGTTTCGCATCGAGGTTGGAAAGCGGCTCGTCGAAGAGAAAGACCTGCGGGTCGCGCACGATGGCACGGCCCATGGCGACACGCTGGCGCTGGCCGCCCGACAATTGCCGGGGATAACGGTCGAGGAGACGCGAAAGCCCGAGGATTTCCGCCGCCCCCTTGACGCGCTTGCCGATCTCCTCCTTGGACGTACCCTTGAGATTGAGCGAGAAGGCCATGTTGTCGGCAACGGTCATATGCGGGTAGAGCGCATAATTCTGGAAGACCATGGCGATATCGCGGTCCTTGGGCGGAACCGTATTGACCACACGGTTGCCGATGCGGATCTCCCCGGCGGAGATGTTCTCCAGCCCCGCCAACATGCGCAGCAGGGTCGATTTCCCGCAGCCGGAAGGCCCGACCAAAATGACGAATTCGCCATCCTCTATCTCGACGTTGACCCCTTTGATGACGGGAACCGCTCCGAAGGACTTCCTCACATCGACGAAATTTACCGCTGCCATTTCCGCTCCTCCCAGAGTGCAGATATTTTCTATTCCTGATACGTCCCGGCAGAAATGCTCCCCCACTTCCTGCCGGATATCACGCTGTTCGCTATCCTCGTCCGACCAGAGGCATCTTCGTCGCCATTACGGTCATCGTCAGCACATTCGCATCCAAGGGCAGGCTCGCCATGTAGATGATCGCGTCGGCGATATACTTGACCGGTATCGTCGGCTCGCTGGCGATATCGCCATTGGCCTGCATGACGCCGCTGCTCATCTTCGACGTCATGTCGGTGGAGGCATTGCCGATATCGATCTGGCCACAGGCGATGTCGAAGGCCCGCCCATCGAGCGCCGTCGATTTCGTCAACCCGGTGATGGCGTGCTTCGTCGCCGTGTAGGGCGCGGAATGCGGACGCGGTGTGGTCGCCGAGATCGAACCATTGTTGATGATGCGGCCGCCACGCGGCGTCTGCGCCTTCATCAGCCGCATGGCCTGCTGCGTGCAGAGGAAAGCGCCGGTGAGATTGGCCGCCACGATCGCGTTCCACTGCTCGAAGGTAATCTCCTCCATCGGCACCGCCGGGACATTGATGCCGGCATTGTTGATGAGAAGATCGAGACGGCCGAAGGTGCTTTCGATCTCGCCGAAAAGCGCTTTGACCGCATTGGGATCGCCGACATCGGCAACCACCGGCTTGACCGCGCCGCCCGTCTTCGCCGCCATCTCGCGCGCCGCCATATCGAGGATCTCGGCCCGCCGGCCGCTGATGACGACGGTATAGCCTTCCGCGGCAAGCGCCTCGGCGATGCCGCGGCCGACGCCGGTGCCTCCACCGGTCACCAGCGCGATCTTTCCCACTCCCGTCCTTCCTGCAGACGCCATTTCAAACCTTTCCGCCCAGTTCGTCCTCGATATGGATTTTGATGATCTCGTCGAAACTCGTTTCGGCCTTGAAGCCGAGAGCCGCTGCCCGCACAGCTTCGAAATTGGTGGGCCAGCCCGCGACGATCCCGGCGATCACCGGGTCATGCTCGCGCCTGATCAGCTTGACGGCCTTTTCTCCGGCCACGCGCCGCAGCGCCTCGATCTCCTCGCCGACGAGGGCCGAGAGACCGGGCATCGTCAGATTGCGCCTGGGTCCGACCTGCGCCAGATCGAGCCGCGCGGCGTGGAGGAAGAACCCGACCGCCGAGCGCGGGCTTGCAAACCAATGGCGGACGTTTTCGTCGACAGGAAGCACCGCTTCCTTACCGGCAAGCGGCTCACGCAGAATGTTGGAGAAGAAGCCGGATGCCGCCTTGTTGGGCGCGCCGGGGCGGATGCAGATCGTCGGCAGGCGAATGCCGATCCCGTCGAAGAAGCCGCGCCGGGAGTAGTCGGAGAGAAGCAGTTCGGAGATGGCCTTCTGCGTGCCGTAGCTGGTCAGCGGCGTGGTGAAGAACTCGTCGCCGATCTTGTCCGGGAACGGCGCGCCGAAGACGGCGACGGAGGAGGCGAAGACGACGCGCGGACGATAAGGCTCCTTCTGCCCTTCCAGCCGGATCGCCTCGAAAAGCGCCCGCGTGCCGTCGAGATTGACGCGATAGCCCTTCTCGAAATCCGCTTCCGCCTCGCCGGAGACGATCGCCGCCAGATGGATGATCAGATCCGCACGAAGGCCCGCGAGCTTCGCCGCGCTTTCAGGCGCCGAAAGATCCATGGCGGCGGCGGTGGCAACGCCCTCGAGAGCCGGCGGCACCGGCGGCGTGACCACGTCGACAAGCCACAAATGATCAATGGAAGCGCCCAGGATGCCATCTTCCGCGGCAATCCTCTCCACCAGCTTGCGGCCCACCATTCCGGCGGCGCCTATCACCAGCACATTCATTCGCGGTCATCCTCCCTTGTCATGCCGCCTCCCCTCCCGGGAAGTCTCATTTCCTCAAGCTCTGTCCTCTTCACCCACCCTTGCTGTGCTGCATCGGTAGTAATCCCGGAAGCGGCACGGCATTGCAAGCTCATATCCCTTTCAGCCAGCCCAGTCCGGCCATGGTTTCCGCGGCCGGGCGGTATTCGCAACCGACATAGCCCTGGTAACCCAGGCGGTCGAGCTCGCGCAGAATTCTGAAATCATCGAGCTCGCCGGTCCCCGGCTCGTTGCGCTTCGGCACGGATGCGATCTGCACATGGCCGATCAGCGGCATCATCTCCTGCAACGCCGTCAGCACATCGCCGCGCATCACCTGGCGGTGGTAGATGTCGAACTGCAGCTTGAGATTGGGATGCCCGAGATCGGTGATGATCTCCGCTGCCTGATCGAAATCATTGAGGAAGTAGCCCGGCATGTCGCGCCCGTTGATCGGCTCGATCACCAGGCCGATCCCTTCCGTCCCTGCGGCATCGGCGGCGAAGGCGACAGCATCGCGATAGGCGGTCCGTGCCGCCTGATCGCCGGGCGAGGCGATGCCCGCCATCATGTGCAGGAGCGGCGTTCCGATCACCCGGCCATAGTCGAGGGCCTTTTTCACCGACTGGCGGAACTCTTGCCTGCGCTCCGGAAGGGCGGCTAGTCCCCTCTCCCCCTTTGCCCAATCGCCGGGCGGCAGGTTGAACAGGGCCTGCTTCAGCCCGGCTTGCGACAGTTTTTCGGCGATCAGTTCCGCCGGGAAATCATAGGGGAAGAGATATTCAACCGCCTTGAACCCGGCGGCAGCCGCTGCCCCGAACCGGTCGGGGAAGGCATGCTCGCTGAACATCATCGTCAGGTTGGCGGCAAAGCGCGGCATGTCAGATCTCTTCCTTCATGCCGGGCAGATCGATGCCGGCGATACGGGCGAGAAGCCTTGCGACCGAGGCATCATCGTCGCCGCCCATGCCGGCCGCCTCGGTCATCACGAAAAGCTGCAGCGCGGCGCTGGCGATCGGCAGCGGAAATTTCTGCTTCCTGCCGAGGTCGGAGACGATGCCGAGGTCCTTGGTGAAGATCGAAACAGCGCTGCGCGGTGCATAATCGCCGGCAAGCACGCGCGGCACCCGGTTTTCGAACATCCAGCTGTTGCCGGCCGATTTCGTGATGACCTCGAAAACCCTGGTGATGTCGAGATCAAGACTCCTGGCGAAGGTGATCGCCTCGCAAGCCGCCGCGATATGCACGCCCGCCAGCAGCTGGTTGACGATCTTGAAGGAGGAGCCGATCCCCACCGCATCGCCCAGTTCGTAAACCGTCTCGGCCATGGCATCGAGCGCAGGCTTGGCCTTAGCAAATGCTTCCATCGAACCGGAAGCCATCACCGTCAGCTTCCCCTCACCGGCCTTTGCCGCCCCGCCGCTGATCGGCGCATCGAGAAAATGGATGTCTTTCTCCGCCGCACGCGTCGCCAGGGCCTTGGCATCGGCAGGCGACATGGTTGCTGATGAAATGATGACCGAACCCGGCTTCAGGACGGCAACCGCACCGTCAGGACCGAAGAGCACGCTTTCCGTCTGTGCCGCGTTCACCACGACGATGACGGCCACGTCCGCATTCTCGCAAGCCTGTGCGGGTGTCGCGAAAGGATGCCCGCCGCTCGCCTTGAGACCTTCGAGCGCAGCCGGATTGATGTCGCAACCCGACACATGGAGCCCCGCTCGCAGCAGCGAACGAGCCATGCCCTGCCCCATCGAGCCCAGACCGACAACGGCATTGTTCGACTGCTTCACGATCTCCTCCCGGATAATGCGGCGGCGCTTTTATCTCTTTATGACAGCGCTACCATTTATTCTAGACACAGGCTCCGGCATGGTGCAAGGTAAAATGCTAGCGCTGTCATTATTTTCGGACGCGCCCTGTGGGTACATGGAGAATTGCAAAAATGCGGCGGAGTGCGCCGACGCTGACTGATGTGGCGAGATTGGCCGGGGTCAGCGAAATCACCGTATCACGCGTGGTCCGCAACAAGGGATCGATCGCCGAGGCAACCCGCGCCCGCGTGCAGGAAGCGATCGTCAAGCTCGGCTACGTTCCCAACCGGGCGGCGGGCGCGCTTGCCTCAGCCGGCGCGCCGCTGATCGGCGTGCTCTTGCCTTCGCTTTCCAACATCGTTTTCCCCGAAGTGCTGCGCGGCATTCACACCGCCCTAGCTGCGACCGGCTATCAGCCGCTTATCGGCGTGACGGATTATGATCCGGTGAAAGAGCAGGACCTTCTTTCCTCCCTCCTGGCATGGCAGCCCGCTGCCATCATCACCACGGGCTTCGAACATACCGATGCGACCCGGCAGATGCTTGCCGGAAGCCGGGTCCGCGTCGCCGAACTCATGGATATCGATGCCGAACCCATCGACATCGCGGTCGGTCTTTCGCAGCGCCGGGCCGGCTTCGATGCAGGCAGGCATCTGGTGGAACGCGGCTACCGGCGTTTCGGCTATGTCGGCCATGACTGGAACGCCGATCACCGCGCCCGCCTGCGCTATGAGGGATTTCGCGCCGCGCTCGCCGAGGCAGGTCTCGGCGTGATCGCCGAAGAGCGGTTCGACGGGTCGAGCTCGACAATAGCCGGCCGCCAGACGCTTGCGGTGCTTTTGTCGCGGAAGCCGGATGTCGATGTCGTGGTGTTTTCAAATGACGATATGGCCGTGGGCGGCTTTTTCCACTGCCTCGGCGCAAACATACGTGTGGGCCGGGAGCTTGGTCTCTTCGGCTTCAACGGCCTTGATATCGGCCAGGCGCTTCCCGTGCCGCTTTCGACCATCCGTTCCCACCGCTTCGACATCGGCAGGATCGCTGTCGAGAAGCTCCTGGAAAGCAGCGAACGGCCGGAGGAAAAGCTGATCGTCGATACGGGCTATGAGATCATCGCCGGAGCGACGGCATAACAGGGAGGAAATGAGAGACATGCTTCTGGGTGCAGTTGCCGACGATCTGACCGGCGCGACGGATCTTGCGCTGACGCTTTCGCGCGAAGGAATGCGCACGGTGCAGGTGGTCGGCGTGCCGCCGGCGGGTTTCGACTTCGGCGATGCCGAGGCGGTCGTGGTCGCCTTGAAATCGCGGACGATCCCAGCGGCGGAAGCCGTCGACTTGTCGCTCGATGCGGCGCGCGCGCTTCTTGCCGCAGGCGCCGAGCAGATCATCTTCAAATATTGCTCGACCTTCGATTCCACCCCTGAAGGCAATATCGGTCCGGTCGCAGAAGCGCTTGCGGATTTTCTCGACGCGCCCCTGGCTCTTGCCTGCCCCGCCTTTCCGGCCAATGGCCGCACCGTCTACCAGGGGCACCTGTTCGTCGGTTCCATGCTGCTTTCCGACAGCCCGATGAAGGATCATCCGCTGACGCCGATGACCGACGCCGATCTCGTCCGCGTGCTGCAAAAGCAAACCGGGCGGCCCGTCGGCCTCGTTCCCTTCGCCACGGTCGACCGGGGTAGCGAGGCGATAGCCGCCGCTTTCGCCGACGCCGAGACAAAAGGAAACCGGTTCGTCATCGTCGACGCGGTCACGGACGACCATTTGCGGGCCATCGGACGGGCCGCGGCCGATATGAAGTTCATCACTGGTGGCTCCGGCATCGCCATCGGCCTGCCGGAGAATTTCCGCCGGGCGGGCAAGCTCGTCGCCAGGAAGGCCGAGACGGCGTTCGACGCGCCCGCCGGACGGGCGGCCATCCTCGCCGGCTCCTGCTCGGCGGCAACACGCCGGCAGATCGACGCGGCGATCGCCGCGGGCGTGCCGGCCCTGAAGATCGATCCGATCGCCATTGCCGAGGGCCGGACCACCGCCGCCGGTGTAGCCGACTGGCTGGCGTCCGCCGGCCATCCCCACCCGCTTGCCTATTCCAGCGCGGATCCCGACGAGGTGCGCTCGGCGCAGGAAAAGCTCGGCCGTGACCGGGCCGGCGCGCTCGTGGAGCATCTTCTGGCGAAGACCGCCGTAACCCTGCGCAACCATGGTTTCAGCCGCTTGATCATCGCCGGCGGCGAAACCTCGGGTGCAGTGGTGGGCGGGCTCGGCGTCGCCGCGCTCCGGATCGGCCCCGAGATCGACCCCGGCGTTCCCTGGACGCGGAGCCTCGACGGCGGCGAGCCGATCGCGCTCGCCCTCAAATCCGGCAATTTCGGCGCCGACGATTTCTTCCTCAAGGCATGGGATATCCTCAAATGAGCGCCATTCTTTCGGAAGCGACCAGACTGCGCGACCAGATCGTGAGCGTCGGCAAATCGCTCTTCGAGCGCGGGCTGACCTTTGGCTCGACCGGCAATATCAGCGCGAAGCTCTCGAACGGTGAAATCCTGATGACGCCGACCAACGCCTCGCTCGGCAACCTCGAACCGGAGCGTCTCTCGCGCTTCTCCGCCGAGGGCGTGCATATCGACGGCGACAAGCCGACCAAGGAGGCCTTCCTGCATCAGTGCATGTACTGCAAGCAATCGCACAGCGGCGCCGTCGTGCATCTCCACTCCACCCATGCGGTGGCGGTGAGCATTCTGGCCAATGTCGATCCGGAGGACGTGCTGCCGCCCCTGACCGCCTATTATGTCATGCGCGTCGGCTCGTTGCCGCTCGTCCCCTATTATCCGCCGGGCGACAAGGCCCTGGCCGAGGCGGTGGCGGCAAGAGCCGAGAAGAGCCATGCGGTGCTGCTCGCCAATCACGGGCCGGTGGTCGCCGGCAAGACGCTCCTCGATGCACAATACGCGACGGAAGAGCTTGAGGAGACGGCCAAGCTCTATCTCCTCCTGCACGGCCACCGGATCAGGCCGCTGACATCAGAGCAGCGCCGGGCGCTGCGCTGAAGGTCAGTAGGTGGCGCGGCCGCCTGAGAGATCGAAGGTGGAAGCGGTCGTGAAGCTGTTCTCCTTCGAAACCAGCCACGCCACCATGGAGGCTGCCTCCTCCACCTCGAGGAAGCGGCCGCGCGGGATCTTCGAGCGCATATACTCGATGAACTCAGGCGTCAGCTGCTCGAGGATGCGCGTCTGCGCCGTCGCCGGCGTGATGCAGTTGACGGCGATATCATAGCCGGCCAGCTCCTTGCCGAGCGATTTGGTAAGCCCGATCACGGCCGCCTTCGAGGCGGAATAGGCCGATGCGTTGGGATTGCCCTCCTTGCCGGCAATCGAGGCGATATTGACGATACGCCCGTAATTGCGCTCCTTCATGCCGGGCACGACGGCGCGGTTGACATAGAAGGTGCCGTTGACATTGATGTCGATGATCTTCTTCCACCAGGCGATGTCGTAGGTATCGAGCGGAGCGGCGGGACCTGCGATGCCGGCGGAATTGACGAGGATCGAGACTGGCCCGCCCTCGGCTTCCGTCTTCCCATGCGCGGCGGCAACCGCCTCGTGATCCGCGATATCGACGACCACCGTTCTTGCCGCGGTCCCCAGCGCCTCTTTCGCCTTCTCCAGCAATTCGGCATTCATGTCCCACAGGGTCACCGAGGCGCCTGACTGAACGAAACGCCGGGCCATGGCAAAGCCCAGCCCCTGTGCTCCCCCGGTCACGATCGCGTGCTGGCCCTCGAGATCTATTCTGTTCATGCGCTTGTTCCTCCCGCGTCGAACGATTTTCGTGACGATATTGACCAGCCCGGCCGGAATGTCCAACCCCTTCAAGCAAGGAACCGCGCGTGGGGGCGCGCGTTACTTCTCCATTCGCATGGAGGCACGATGGAAATGACGCGACGAACCGCTCAAACCGAGACCGGCGATATGGAACTGACCGTTCCGCTTCAGACGGTCTGCTTCATCATCATGAAAGCACGGGAATATTATGCAAAGGACGTCGTCACCGAGCCGAACCCCGGCTCCAACCCGTCCGACGACCGGAGCACCGCGGTTCTCGAGGATCATGGCAATGACGCGGTGGAACAGGAACTGCGTTCTCTCATCGCCAATCTTTCCGTCGACGAGCAGATCGAACTGGTCGCCCTGATGTGGCTCGGGCGCGACGACCATGTCGCCGAGGACTGGGAGACCGTGCGCAGGGATGCTGCGGAGGCGCATAACGAGCACACGGCGGACTATCTCTTCGGCACGCCACTTCTTGCCGACTATCTCGCCGACGGGCTGTCAATTCTCGATTATTCCTGCGCCGATTACGAAGCCAACCGCCTCTAAGCGGATCGACATTCACCCGCCTGAAGCCTTTGCGTTTCCCGCCCCCGGTCGTATAAGCGAAAGGACAGCTTTCGCGGGCGACGGGCGGACCATTGTGAATGAAGCGTGAAGCAGACAACGGCAAGAAGGAAGGTCAGGGAGCGCAGGAAAGCGATCGGCCGACCCTGAAGACCATCGCCTTCATGGCGGGGCTCGGCGTCACCACGGTTTCACGGGCATTGAAGGATGCACCGGAGATCGGCATCGAAACCAGGAAGCGCGTTCAGCTGATCGCCCGGCAGGTGGGCTACAGGCCCAATCGCGCCGGCGTGCGCCTGCGCACCGGCAAGACCAACGTCATCGCCCTCGTCCTCAACACGCAGGACGAGATCATGGGCTTCACCTCCCATGTCATCCATGGCGTGTCGGAGGTTCTGGCCAATACCCAGTACCATCTGATCGTCACGCCCTATTCCCATTCAAAGGACCCGATGGAGCCGATCCGCTATATCGTGGAGACGGGCTCGGCCGACGGCATCATTTTTTCGCGCACGGAACCGGACGATGCCCGCGTGCGCTATCTGACCGAGCACAATGTGCCCTTCGCCACCCATGGCCGGACCGACATGGGGATCGAGCATCCGTTTCACGATTTCGACAATTACAGCTTCGCGCGTGACGTCGTTGCCAGGCTCGTCGAACGGGGCCGCCGGCGGCTGGCGATCCTGACGCCGCCGGCGCATCTGACCTATTATCGGCACATGGTGAGCGGCTTTTTCGATGCCGTGCAGGAAAGCGGCGGCACCGGAACCATCCTGCCGGGAATCGATATCGATGCGCCGCTCGACACAGTGCGTCAGCGTATCGAGGTCATCATGCGGCGCAGCGATCGCCCTGACGGCATCGTCTGCGGCTCTAGCGCGTCCGCGATCGCGACCGTTGCAGGGCTGGAGGCGGCAGGCCTCCGCCTCGGCAGCGATGTCGATGTCGCTTCGAAACAGTCCTCCGACATCCTGCCATGGTTCCGGCCAGAGCTCATCGTCGTCGACGAAAGTTTCAAGCTGGCCGGCCGCAAGCTTGCCCAGGCGGTGCTTGCCCGCATCGGCGGCGCCGATACCGGCACACTGCAAAGCATCGGCTGATTTGGGCATAAAAGATCGGGATATATGCCCGATCCGATCTTATGATCTGGAGCATTTTGCAGTCAGATGGCTTCACCTGACGTCCGCCATAAACGCGGCAAGATAAACAGATGGAGCGGGAGCGCGAGCGCATCCCGCTCCATCAATCGCCGATTTGCTATTCGCTCGCGGTGGTGGATGCTGCTTCCATGTCCATCCAGGCGGGTTCGAAGACATGGCCATCGGGATCTTCGAATGTGCGAAGATACATGAAGCCCATGTCCTGGGGCTCACGGATATCGGCCTTGCCGCCGGCAGCCGCTGCAGCCTCCGTAATGCTGTCCACGTCCTTACGGCTGTCGCACGAAAGGGCGATCAGCATGCCGACAGTCTCATGCGCATTGGCAATCGGCTTTGTCGCGAAGGTCGTGAAATAATCCTGAGTCAGCAATTGAAAGGTGATGGTGTCGGACCAGACCATCGAGGATGCGTTGTCGTCGCTGAACTGCTCGTTCTTCCTGCACCCGATCGCTTCATAGAAACGGGTCGCGGCGGCGATATCCTTCACCGGCAGGTTTATGAAAATCATCTTCGGCATTGCGGCTCTCCTTTTGTGTTTCCGTGGAATAATGTTTGCTTCAAAGATTCTTCTGCACGATCGTGTCGCTTGGATGAATGCAGACAAGCTCGAGCCGTTGCGCACCGACATTCTCGAAGCGGTGCGGAACATTGGCGGCGGCCACCACGATATCGCCGGGATAGGCGCGTGTCCTGTCGTCACCCACGGTGAATTCGGCCTCTCCTTTTCTGACGATCCAGGTCTCCGTATAGGGATGGACATGCAGGACCGATCCCCTGCCCGGCTCGGCATCGACCAGGAAGAATGACACCGGACCGTCGAGATCCCGCCCTTCGAAGCGGACCGTACGGCTCTGCCCAGGCTGAGGTTCCTGGTGACGAAAAACCCTGAACATCCCGCTATCTCCTTCTCGCTCTGCGAACAAAATTATCTTTGCGAGAAGATATATTCCTCAAAACTATCTTCCTGTCAAGACACATATCTTCCCGTCGAGATATCTTTGCCGAAGGGCCCGCAACGTGTATGTTTCGCTCGCAGATCAATATCCGAGGCAATGAATGACGAGTGGAATGAGCGAAAACAAAGATCCGGGCGCTGTCGACCATGTGGACCGCCTGCGCCGGCAATGGGCACGGGAACTGCCTGACCTCGACACCGAGCCGATGACGATCCTCGGGCGGGCGTTTCGGCTGTCGAACCTCGTGCGTCCCAGCATCGAGGCAACCTTCGCCGGCTTCGGTCTCGACCGGGGCGAATTCGACGTGATCGCGACCCTGCGGCGTTCCGGACCGCCTTACCGTCTCATGCCGACGGAGATGTACGCCTCATTGATGATTTCCTCGGGCGGACTCACCCATCGGCTCGACCGGCTGGAGAAGGCAGGGCTGATCCGACGCGAGAAATCGCCGCGCGACGGGCGCAGCGTCCTGGTGGCGCTGACCGAGGCGGGCGTGGCGCTTGCCGAGGAAGCATTTCGCACGGATATGGCGAGCGAATCGCGGTTTCTCCACGCGCTGGATGCGAAAGAGCGCGAGACACTCGCCGGTCTTCTGCGAAAGCTGATTATCGGGATTGAGAATGAGTTGGCCGGAGGCGAGGAGCAGAGCTCAGGCTGAACAAGATCGAATCGGCATGATTTCGGCCCATTCGGGATTGAGCGCTCCACCGGGTCAGCACAGAACCTTATCCGGGAAAGCCCAACCCGATCGAGGCCTCATGTCCTGCCGCTTTCAGCAGCTTCACGTAATCCGGCTTGCGGGCGGGATCGAAGCGGAACAGCGGAAAGGAAATGCTGATTGCCGCGATGGACTTACCGAGGTGGTCGAGGACAGGAACAGCCATGCAGCGCACGCCGGCCTCGCTCTCCTCCACCTCTTCCGCATATCCATCCTCCCGGATGCGGTGCAATTGCTCCAGCAGAACCGCGGGATCGGTGATCGTATTGGGCGCTGATTTGTCGAAATGCATTCTTTCCAGTCGTTCGTGCACTTCCTTCAGGTCTCGCCATGCAAGCAGTGCCTTGCCCAACGAGGTGCTGTGGAGGGGATTACGCTTGCCCAGCGGCGATTGCATGGAAAGATTATAGGCTGAATCATATTTGTGGATATACGCAACGCGGTTTTCGCGCTCATCCATGACGCCGAGATTGATCGACTCGCCCGTTGCCCGGGATAGCACGCCCATCGCCCGATCAGCCACGCGCATCAGGTCCGCATGACCGCTCAGGGTTCGTGCCCCAAGACTGAACAGCTTCAGCGTAAGGCTGTATTTCTCGGTCTCTTCGTCCTGCTCCACATAGCCCAGATCAATCATCGTCTGGAGCAGGCGGTAGGCTGTTGCCTTCGATGTCATCGCGCGTTGAGCAATGTCCGCGAGGCTCGCCCGCCTGGCATCCACAAGCGTTTCGAGCACGCCGAAGACCTTGAGAACCGCGGCGACATTATCTGGCTTGGGCGCATGTTGAACGGACATGTTTGTTCCATAAAAATCGAAATCTAATTTTGAAATATGCGAGGATGTCTGTCAAGGAGCTCGGGAGCCATGAGCTAAATAGCTGGTTGATCTCGCCTATTTTTATTCCAGCACGTTTAGATGGTCAGCGTCTTGCGCGCTGCAAACTTCTATGCTTTCTTTTAAAAAAATGAAATCGCGTTTCGATTTTGTTCGGCGTGTAGAGCGCCGAGGGATTTGGGGGGCGCCGCTTGAGGCGCAGGAGGACCAGACGTGAACATGCATCCCTTGCTCCGGCAAAAGGAGCGCTTCGCAACGCGGGACGAGATTGTCGGGCTGATCGGGCGACTGACGGACAATCTGGTCAATATCGAGGACCGGACCGGAGAATTCCTGCTCCGGCTCGAGGATGGCCGGGTGATTGACACCAAAGGATGGGCCGGCTGGGAATGGACCCACGGCATCGGCCTTTACGGCCTTTACAGATATTGGCAGCTGACCGGCGACACGAAGGCGATGGCCATCATCACCGACTGGTTTTCCGCCCGTCTCGCGGAAGGGACGCCCACCAAGAACATCAATACCGTCTGCCCCTTCCTGACGCTTGCCTGCCTCTACGAGCATACGCCGAATCCGGCCTGGATCCCGTATCTCGAGGCCTGGGCGGAATGGGTGATGTACGAAATGCCGCGCACCCGCGAGGGAGGCCTGCAACACATCGTCTATAACAGCGTCAACGATCAGCAGATGTGGGACGACACGCTGATGATGAGCGTCATGCCGCTTGCCAAGATCGGCCTGATCCTCAACCGCGCGGACTATGTGGAGGAGGCCAAGTACCAGTTTCTGATCCACACCCAATATCTGGCCGACCGGCAAACCGGGCTATGGTTTCACGGCTGGACGTTCGACGGCGGCCATAATTTCGCAAGGGCGCTATGGGCGCGCGGAAATTCCTGGATCACCATCGCCATTCCGGAATTCATCGAACTCGTCGGCCTTCCTGAGGGCGATGCCCTGCGCCGTCATCTCGTCTCGACGCTCGACCGGCAGGCGGCGGCGCTTGCGAAGTATCAGGACCCTTCCGGGCTCTGGCACACGCTCGTCGATGACAGGGAAAGCTATCTGGAAGCTTCGGCGACCGCCGGCTTTGCCTATGGCCTGCTGAAGGCCGTGCGCAAACGCTATATCAGCGCCGACTATCTGCCGGTCGCCGAGCGCGCCGTGAAGGGCGTCATCGACAATATCGGCACGAATGGGGAGCTCCAGCAGGTCTCTTTCGGCACCGCGATGGGCCCCGACCTCGACTTCTACCGCAATATCAAGCTGACCTCGATGCCCTACGGACAGGCGATGGCGATCCTGTGCCTTTCCGAATACCTGCGGTCCTATATCTGACGGCGGCCGCGGGAGGCGGCGCCATCCATCATTCGAACTGGGGAGGAGAAACCCATGAAGCCGGTCACAGCCATCCTTGCGACCTTTGGCCTGCTGGCCAGCGTATCGTTTGCCCATGCGGAGACGACGCTGCGCTTTGCCTATGCAAGCAATGCCACGCCCACCAAGGAGGCGATGGCGAAATTCGGCACGCTTCTCGAACAGAAGACCAATGGCGAAGTCAAGGTCGCCTACTTTCCCGACAGTCAGCTCGGCGGCGAGCGCGAACTCGTCGAGATGGTCCAGGGCGGTCTGCTCGACATGACCAAGGTAAGCGGCGGCCTGCTGGAGAGCTTCTCGCCCGTCTACGGCATCTTTTCCATGCCCTACCTGTTCAACAGTCAGGAGCATTTCTACAAGGTGATGGACAACGAAGACATCGTGAGGCCGATCTACGAATCCACCAAAGACAGGGGCATGGTCGCGATCACCTATTATGATAGCGGCGCTCGAAGCTTCTATACGTCGAAAAAGCCGATCGAGAGGGTTGCCGACCTGAAGGGCCTGAAAATCCGTGTCCTGCAAAGCCCCACATCGATCCAGATGGTCCAGCTCCTCGGCGCCGCGCCAATCGCGATGAGCCAGGACGAAGTCTATACCTCGCTGCAGCAGGGTGTTCTGGACGGTGCGGAAAACAACGAGTTTGCACTGACGGTCGCTCGCCATGCGGAAGTGGCCAAGTTCTATACCTACGACGTCCACACACGCATTCCCGATATCATGCTGATCAGCACCGCCACGATGGCGAAACTGACACCGGAACAGCAGAAAGCGGTCATGGAGGCCGCCAGGGAATCCACGGAGTTCCAGAAATCGGCCTGGAATGCCTCCGTCGAGGCCGCGCGTAAGGAAAGCGCCGAAAAATTCGGCGTCAAGTTCATCGAGCCCGATGTGTCGGAATTCCAAAGGGCGGTGCAGCCGATGTATGACGACCTGAAGTCCAGCGAGGAAAAATACGCGGTCTATGAAAAGATCCGCGCTGCGGGCGGGAAGTAAATGCAATGCACCGTTTTCGGGCAATTCTCGATTGGGTGACGAGCGCGGTATGTTGTGCTCTGCTTTCCGCGATGATCGTCATCGTCTGCTGGCAGGTCTTCAGCCGCTATGCACTGAACGATCCCTCCACGTTTTCCGAGGAACTCCTGCGTTTCGGCGTCATATGGTTATCCCTGTTCGGGGCAGCCTTCGCCACCGGCAAGGGCACGCATATGGCCGTCGATCTCTTCAAGGATATGACAATCGGACGCGGACGCTGGCTGCTTGAGTTCCTGGTGCCGGTCTCCTTTTGCGTCTTTGCCGCTGCGGTCCTGATCGTCGGCGGCTCGCGGGCGGTGGTGATCGCGTCACATCAGTATTCGGCGGTGCTCAGGCTTCCAATGGGGCTTGTCTATGCCGCCCTCCCCCTCAGCGGCGTACTGATCTGCCTCTACAGTCTTGTGAATATTGCCGACCTCTTCCGCGGAAGAAGCCATGAAGCCACGTCCGTCGAAAAAGCCGTGATGGCCGGGGATTGATCATGGTCGCCCAATCAAGCTTTCTTCTGATCGGCGTCTTTCTTGCGCTTGCCGCACTGGGCATACCACTCGGCATCTGCATGGTTGCAGCCTCGCTCTCGGCGGTGCTGCTGATGGCGCCGCTTGACATGGCGCTGTTCACCGCGGCGCAGAAGATGCTGGCCAGCCTCGACAGTTTCTCCCTGCTCGCCGTCCCCTTCTTCATTCTCTCCGGCGTGATGATGAACAGCGGCGGCATAGCTGTGCGGCTTGTCAATTTCGCCAAGCTGATCGCCGGCCGCATTCCGGGCTCTTTGACCCAGACAAACATCGCGGGCAACATGCTGTTCGGCTGCATCTCCGGCTCGGCCATCGCCGCCTCGACCTCGATCGGAGGCGTGATGGTGCCGCTGCAGGCAAAGGAAGGCTATGATCGGGAGTTTGCCGCCGCCGCGAATATCGCCTCCGCTCCGACGGGCATGCTCATTCCGCCGACCACCGCCTTCATCATTTATGCGCTCGTATCCGGCGGCACGTCGGTCGGCGCGCTTTTCCTCGGCGGAGCGGTCGTCGGCACGCTTTGGGGCCTGGCGCTGATGGCCATGGTCTGGATCATCGCAAAGCGGCGCGGCTATCCGGTTTCCGGCTCGGTCACCGGCAGTGAGGCATTGCGGATAACGCTTGAGGCGATTCCGAGCCTCATGCTGATCGTCATCATCATCGGCGGCATCGTCATGGGCATCTTCACGGCTGTGGAAGCATCGGCAATTGCCGTCATCTACACCATGCTGCTCGCCTTCGTGGTCCACCGAACCATGCCGCTGCGCGCCTTCCCGGCATTCCTGGTCGAGACGTCGGTGATGACCGGAACCATCATGCTCCTGCTCTCGGCCTCAGCGGCATTGTCCTTCGCCA
Organism: Mesorhizobium sp. RMAD-H1; assembly: GCF_014191375.1. GTDB lineage: Bacteria > Pseudomonadota > Alphaproteobacteria > Rhizobiales > Rhizobiaceae > Paramesorhizobium. The sequence goes on along the minus strand of NZ_JACHWN010000003.1, from coordinate 219,605 downwards.
TGGCGTTCACGGGCATCCCTGCCGCGGTAACCTCACTGATCCTCGGGGTGTCAGACGATCCCTATATCGTGCTGCTCGTCATCAACCTGGTGCTGCTTATCGTCGGCTGTTTCATGGATATCGGTCCGGCAATCCTCATTTTCACGCCGATCCTGCTGCCGATTGCGACCAGTGTCGGCATGGATCCTGTCCATTTCGGGGTGATGATGGTCTTCAATCTCGCAATCGGGACCATCACACCGCCGGTCGGCACAGGTCTTTTCGTCGGCGCCAGTGTCGCCAAGGTGAAGGTTGATCGAGCGATCCGGGCGCTTCTGCCCTTCTACATATTGCTTTTCATCATCCTCCTGATCGTGGCCTACGTGCCGGCGCTGACGCTGGCGCTGCCCCGTTATCTCGGAATGTGACCAAAGACTGGAACTGCTTTCCTTCAACCCCAGCCTTTGGCCGTCCCACGGCAGCGGAGCTATATCCGGCCAACGCGTGAACTCCGGGACGTGAAGCGGCCGGGTTGCTCCGGCAAGGGCCGTCGCTGGACCTGCGGCGGAAGGAACACCAGCAGCCCCCCTCGATCCTGCAGGCCTTCGCCGGCCAATCATGGCATGAACCCGTATTGCCGGGGCGGAAATCCGCCTTTCCGCGTGGTGGCCTGTCAGAAAAATGCCGGATCATTCTGATGCCTCATGATTGCTCTCTTTTTGATCTGAAGAGCTGCTTGACACTTTTTTGGGCGCCCCATATCAATCAGCAAAACAAATAGGGGAACTTCCAAATGACAAATCGCTTGATGATCTCCCGGCGCGCGATCCTCGGGTCGGGCCTCGCACTGGCCGCGAGCAGCACTTTGGCGCCCTTTGCACGGGCGGCGGCACCCATCAAAGTGGCGGGGATTCACGGCTCTCCGGTTGAAAATGCCTGGAATTCGGTGCTCCATAAGGCGCTGCAGGAAGCAGCGGCCGAAGGAGTGATCGAATATGTCTTCTCCGAGGGCGTTTCCGGAACAGACTACCCGCGTGCCATGAGCGAATATGCCGAGCAGGGTGCCAAGCTTGTCATCGGTGAGACTTTCCCTGTCGAGAAGCAGGCCCGACAAGTGGCGGCCGATTATCCCGATACGGCCTTCGTGATGGGGTCCAGCGGCAAGGAAGCCGGCGACAATTTCGGCGTGTTCGGCACATGGAATTTCGACGGCGCCTATCTGGCGGGCATGCTCGCCGGGAAGATGACGAAATCCAACATCGTCGGCTCGGTCGGGGCGATGCCCATTCCGGAAGTCAACATGCTGATCAATGCCTTTGCAGCGGGCGTAAAGTCGGTAAACCCCGACGCAAAGCACCTCGTGACCTTTATCGGCACCTTCTTCGATCCACCGAAGGCACGCGAGGCCGGTCTTGCCCAGATCGACGCCGGCGCCGACATTCTCTTCGGCGAGCGCATCGGCACGGCGGACGCGGCCAAGGAGCGTGGCATCAAATCCGTGGGATCGCTGATCGATTATACGCCGCGCTATCCCGACACCGTCTTCGCCAACGCTTTATGGAATTTCCGCCCCATTTTGAATGCTGCGCTGGCGGATGTCGCTGCGGGCAAACCCACCGGCCGTGACTACACCGTCTATGGGCTGATGAAGGAGGGCGGCAGCGACATCGTTTATGTGAAGGGCGTGGCTCCGGCGGAAGCAGAAGCCGCGATGGAGGCGAAGCGCGCCGAGATCAAGGCAGGTTCGTTCGAGGTGCCGAAGATCATGGACGAGCCGAAGTAATCGCTTTCATGCAAAGTGATGCGACAACGCTGGCTCAGGCGATCCGAACCGGTCGGCTGAGCAGCCTTCAGGCCATGCAAGCATCGCTGGAATCCTGCAGCAGATTTTCATCCCTCGGGGCGATTGCTTATCTCGATGCGGAAAAGGGAATGCAGGCAGCACGGGCCATCGACGCGATCGGTTGGGATGACCGGCTTCGGGCGACGTTGCCGTTCATCGGAGTGCCCACGCTTGCGAAAAACCTCGGCGCACCGTTTCCAGGCTTCCCCGCCACCGCCGGCTCGCATGCCGTCCCTCGGCTTGAAGCCCAGGCCGATTCAGACCTGGCGGCACGCGTCCGCGAAACCGGCTTATGCGTCTTCGGTCTGACGACCGTACCTGAATTCGGTCTTTCGCTGGCGAGCGAGCCGAAAGCGGGGCAGGTCTGCCGCAATCCGCTGGATCAAACTCTGACCGCCGGCGGCTCGTCCGGTGGCGCGGCGGCTGCGGTGGCGGCCGGGATTGTCGCCATCGCGCATGCCACGGATGCCGGGGGGTCGATCCGGGTACCTGCCGCCTGCTGCGGACTGGTCGGATTAAAGCCGGGCCGCGGGACCATGCCGGCTGGACCGGATTTCGGCAATCACCTCGGCGGCATTGCCAGCGAATTAGCCGTCTGCCGCTCGGTACGTGACGCGGCAGCGGCGTTTGAAGCGCTGTCCGGCGAAACCCGGGGACCATTTCCACCAGCGGCCCAGACCCTTCCGCCGGAACGCAAACTGCGCATTGGCGTACTCCTGGATACGGGGCCGAAGCATCCGACAGCCGCTGCGAGGCTCTCCGTCGTCGAGGAGGCTGGCCGCATGCTGGAAGCCGACGGTCATCATATCGTGCCGATCGGGTGGCAAATGCTCGACAGCCTGGTGGTAGACAGCGCACGGATTTTCGGCGACATCATCTGCGTCAACCTCGCAGAAGCCACCGCCAGATCCAAAATCGACCTCGATCTCCTGGAGCACGTAACCCAGGCCGCAGTGGAACGCGGCGAACGCATGTCAGCCGTGGATATCTGGGCCAGCCTCAACGCCATGGTTCTCGTAAGCCGGGATCTCTGGCGCATTTTCGATGACATCGACTGTCTTCTGACACCTATCCTCTCGTCGGCGCCGCTGCCGACCGGTTCGCTTCCGACCGATCATTCGGATATCGATCTGCATTTTCAGCGTATGGCTGCCTTCGCGCCACTCGCTTCGCTTGCCAATATCTCCGGTTTCCCAGCCTTGGCTCTCCCCTTCGGCTCGGATGCCGATGGCCTGCCTTTGCCGGTGCAGATCATGGCTCCCATGGGGCACGATCGGCTTCTGTTGCAACTCGCCGCACGTCTCGAATTTGAAGAACGGTGGCGACACCGTCACCCCGTTTCAGGGCTTGCCGAATGACAGTTCCAGTTCTCGAAATATCCGGCGTCAGCAAGACTTTCGGCACCAATCACGCCAACGATAATATATCGATGTCGCTGGAAAAGGGAGAAATCGTAGCCCTCCTTGGCGAAAACGGTGCCGGCAAGACGACGCTGATGAACATTCTGTTCGGCCACTACCTGCCCGATACGGGAAAGGTTCTGGTTGACGGACGGGAATTGCCGCCGGGCAAGCCGCGCGAGGCGATCCGTGCCGGCATCGGCATGGTGCACCAGCATTTTTCTCTGGCACCCAATCTCACCGTGCTCGAAAACGTGATGACCGGTACCGAGCCGCTATGGTCGCTGAAATCAGGCATAGCCGCCGCACGCAACAAGCTCAGCGCCATTTCGGAGCGCTTCGGCCTCAAGGTCGATGCGGATGCGCGCGTCGGCGATCTTGCCGTCGGTGAGCGGCAGCGTGCCGAGATATTGAAGGCCCTTTATAACGATGCCCGCATACTCGTCCTCGACGAGCCGACCGCCGTACTGACCAATATCGAGGCGGCGCGCCTCTTCGCCACATTGAAGGAAATGGCGCGGGGCGGACTTTCACTCATCTTCATCTCGCACAAGCTGGATGAGGTCATGGCGACAGCTGACCGGATCGTCGTCCTGCGCGGTGGCAGAAAAGTGGCGGAACGCAAAGCCACGGAAACCAGCAAGGCCGAATTCGCGGAACTTATGGTCGGCCATCGCGTGAAGCGGCCGGTTCGTACGCCATCGGTACCGGGCGACATCGTGTTCGAAGCGATTGACGTGACGGTTCGCGCGGGCGGTGTCGACCGGCTGAAATCTGTGAATTTCCACCTGCGAGCCGGCGAGGTGCTCGGCATTATCGGCGTTTCAGGCAACGGCCAGACCGTGCTCTCCGGCCTCCTGTCGGGGATGGAGCGCCGCAGCGATGGAGAAATGTTGCTTTTCGGCAAAACGGTCGACGACCTCACTGTGGCAGAGGCAGTCGCGGCTGGGATCGGCCGGATTCCTGAAGACCGCAACCACGAGGGCGCGATCGGCGAAATGGCCATTTGGGAGAATGCGATACTCGAGCGGTTGCCCGCCTTTTCAAGACACGGGATCGTCGACCGTAAAGCTGGCCAGGAATTCGCCCGCTCAGTCATCGAGGCATTCGATGTGCGGGGCGGAACCGCCACCAGCCGTATCCGGCTCTTATCAGGCGGCAACATGCAGAAGCTCATCCTCGGCCGCAACCTGATCAATCGGCCCCGCATACTTGTCGCCGCGCAGCCGGCACGTGGTCTTGACGAGGGAGCAGTTGCCGCCGTCCATGAGCGTATCCTGCAGGCCAGGAATCAGGGAACGGCCATTCTGCTGATCTCGGAGGATCTCGATGAGGTCATGGCTCTTGCCGATCGCATCCAAGCGATTGTCGGCGGGCGGCTGTCGCCATCTCTCACCGCGGATGAAGCGGATGCCCGCGCGCTCGGCCTGATGATGGCGGGTGACTGGAAGGTGGAGGCCGGCAATGCGCTTTGAACGCCGCGAACACCGGTCACCAGCGCTGATCGTGGCTGCGCCCTTGCTGGCGGTTCTCATCGCGCTTGGTCTTGCCGGCGTGCTGATCGCCATTGCCGGCGCCCCGGTGCTGGAAGCCTATTGGCGCATCCTGACCGGCGCCTTCGGCTCACGACTTTCGGCGACCGAGACACTGACCCGTGCGGCACCGCTGATATTGACGGGACTGGCGGCGGCGGTGGCGTTCCGGGCCCGCCTCTGGAATATCGGTGGCGAGGGCCAGTTTTATCTTGGCGCAATTGCGGTTGCCGGTTTAAGCGCCCATTTCTTCGGTGGACTGCCATCCATTTTCCAGATCCCGCTTCTGCTGGCTTTCGGTGCGATGGCCGGCATGGCACTCCTGCTCGTGCCTTTGTGGCTGCGACTTCGCTTCGCCGTCGATGAAGTGGTTACGACACTGCTGTTGAATTTCGTCGCGCTGCTTTTCGTTTCTCTGCTCATCGATACCGTCCTGAAGGATCCGCTGGCCTTCGGGTGGCCGCAGTCGGAATCCGTCGCCGATGCCGCAATGCTGCCAAAGCTACTCGCGCGCGCGCGTCTCCATATCGGCATCATCATTGCCGTCGTTCTCGCGATCCTGGTTCACCTCGTGCAATCACGCACGGCCTTCGGAATGCAATCCCGCGCGGCAGGCCTCAATCCGTCCGGTGCGGCTTTCGCCGGCGTGCCGCTCGGCGCCACCCTCGTCAAGGTCGCCTGTATCTCGGGCGGTCTTGCCGGTCTTGCCGGCGCCATCGAAGTCATGGGCGTGCAGGGTTATGTGACAACGAACCTCTCTCCCGGCTACGGCTATTCAGGAATTGTCGTTGCCATGCTTGCCAATCTCAACCCGCTCGGGGTGATACTGGCAGCGCTCTTTACGGCAACCATGTTCGTCGGCGCCGACAGCATGAGCCGGAGCATGGGCATCCCCACCTATATCGCCGACGTCACGGTCGCTCTTTCGCTGCTCTCCATGTTGGTCGCATTGTTTTTCACCCAATACAGGATCCGCCGATGAGCACGCTTTTCGATATACTCGCCTCAGCGGGCTTGTGGGCAGCCGTGCTGCGGATCGCAACGCCCCTTATCCTGGGCACGCTTGGAGCGTTGATTTGCGAGCGCGCGGGCGTTCTCAACCTTGGCATCGAGGGCATCATGACCTTCGGTGCCATGATCGGCTGGTATTCGGTTTATAGCGGAGCCGATCTCTGGACAGGTTTTCTCATCGCTGCCTTTTCCGGCGGCGTTTTCGGACTGCTGCTTGCCATGCTGACAGTCACGCTCGGTCTTTCGCAGCATGTCGCGGGTCTTGGCGTGACGCTGTTTGCCTCGAGTTTTGCCTATTACCTCTTCCGGCTGTTCGTACCGGTGGCCGGGACGCCTCCTACCATCGAGCCGTTCCAGCCGATCGATATCCCGGGCCTGTCGTTCCTGCCCTTCATCGGCCCCGCCCTCTTCTCGCAAACCGCGCCGACCTATCTGGCGATCGTCCTGGCGCTGATCCTGGCGTATCTCCTGTTTCGCACGCCACTTGGTCTGGCCGTGCGCATGACCGGTGAGAATCCGCTTGCGGCGGAGGCCCAGGGGATAAATCCGGTGATCGTCCGCTACGGCGCCCTCGTCGCCGGAAGCGCCCTGATGGGCGCTGCCGGAGCATTTCTGACATTGTCCGCCTTCAACAGTTTCTTTCCGACCATGGTTCAGGGGCGCGGATGGATCTGTATTGCGCTGGTGGTCTTTTCATCGTGGCGACCGGGGCGGGCCTTGCTGGGCGCGCTGCTCTTCGCGTTCTTCGACGGCTTCCAATTGCGATTGCAGACGGTTTTGAGCGGCGTTGTCCCCTACCAGATTTTCCTGATGATCCCCTACATTCTTTCCATCGCGGCACTTGCCGTCATGGCGCGGCGCGCCAGAGTTCCCCAGGCGCTCATGCAACCCTATCGCCGCGGCGAACGCTGATCATTTTCATCCAAAGAGGCTTGTCATGTTTGATCTCATTATCCGCAACGGCAACCTGCCCGATGGGCGCAGAGGTTTCGATATCGGCGTTTCGGACGGCAAGATTGCCGCGATAGAAAAAAACATAACCGCCGAGGCAGGCGCGGAGATCGATGCGAGCGGCCGGCTCGTCAGCCCGCCCTTCTGCGATCCGCATTTCCACATGGACGCAACGCTCTCCCTCGGCATGCCGCGCATGAATATCACCGGCACGCTGCTGGAGGGTATCGCCCTGTGGGGTGAGTTGCGCCCACAGTTGACCAGGGAAGCTCTGGTCGAGCGCGCGCTGCGCTATTGCGACCTCGCGGTCACTCAGGGGCTGCTCTATATCCGCAGCCACGTTGATACCTCAGACCCGCGTCTCGTGACTGCAGAGGCGTTGCTCGAAGCTCGCGAAAAGGTCGCGCCCTATATCGAGCTTCAGCTCGTGGCCTTTCCGCAGGACGGCTATTACAGGGCGCCGGGGGGTGCGGCCTCGCTGGAGCGCGCGCTCGACATGGGCATCGATATCGTCGGCGGCATCCCGCATTTCGAACGCACCATGGAGGAAGGGCGTCGCTCGGTTGAAGCGCTCTGCCGGATTGCCGCCGATCGCGGCCTGCCGGTCGACATGCATTGCGACGAGACCGACGACCCGCTGTCCCGCCATATCGAGACACTGGCCGCCGAGACGATCCGCTTCGGCTTGCAGGGCCGTGTTGCGGGGTCGCACCTGACATCGATGCACTCGATGGACAACTACTATGTCTCGAAACTCATTCCCCTGATGGCCGAAGCCGAGATCAACGTCATTCCCAATCCGCTGATCAATATCATGCTGCAAGGCCGGCACGACACCTATCCCAGGCGCCGGGGCATGACGCGTGTGCGTGAATTGATGGCGGCGGGCGTGAATGTCTCGTTCGGTCAGGATTGCATGATGGACCCGTGGTATTCCATGGGTTCGGCCGACATGCTCGAGGTCGGGCATATGGCGATCCATGTGGCCCAAATGAGCGGGATCGAGGACAAACGCCGGATCTTCGATGCCTTGACGATCAATTCGGCCAAAACCATGGGCCTGACCGGCTACGGCCTCGATGTTGGCTGCAAGGCCGATTTCGTTGTCCTCCAGGCAGAAGACGTCCTGGAAGCCCTGCGTTTGAAGCCAAATCGTCTTTTCGTGGTGAAGGGCGGGAAAATTATCGCAAAGACCGCGCCGCGCATCGGCGCGCTTTTCCTGGAGATGCGCCCGTCTTCCATCGATGGTGGTCGGGATTTCGTGCCCCGATATTAGGTCGCCGGCGATCGTCAGTTACCGGGCACGGCCGAGCGTGGCTGAAGCGCACCGGCATCGCCCGGTGCGCTCGACCTCTCATTTCCGCAGCAGCGCCTTGGCCTCGCCGATATCAAGCGCTTCCGGCCGCGTGCAACTCGTCTCGATATCCACAAAGCGCTTTTCCTCGCCCGAGCGCAGGATCGACAGCATCACGTCCACCCCGTGCAGGGCGCGCTCGATGGAGCAGCGCATGTCGCGGCCTTCGATGATGGCAGCCGCCATATCGGCGAGGCCGGCGGTGCGATAATTGGCCATCGCCCCCTGCGGATGTTTCTGATTGGAAATGCCGAAGGGATGCTTCCAGCCTTTCAACGGCTTGATCTTCTTCTTTCCCGGAAGACCGATCAGCACATCGCCGCCGAAGAAGTTCGGATCGGGGAGGAAGAGCGAGCCTTCCGTGCCGTAGAGCTCCATATTGTCGTGGCGGTGCGCCCAGACATCCCAGCTTGCCGAAAGCGTAATGGTGGCGCCATTTACGAATTCGAGCAGCGCCTGGATGGTGGTCGGCGTTTCCACCGGGATGACCTCGCCCTTGCGCAGTTCGGACGTGATTGTGCGGGTCGGCGTCGCCATGGAGGTCAGGGCCGCCACGCGCTTCACCGGCCCGATCAGATTGATCAGATTGGCGATGTAATAAGGCCCGAGATCGAGGATCGGTCCGCCGCCCGGCTTGAAGAAGAAATCGGGGTTGGGGTGCCAGTGCTCCATGCCGTGGCTCATGACATGGCAGGTGCCGGAGGTGATCCTGCCCACCTTGCCCTCGTCGATCGCCCGGCGGGCAAGCTGGTGCGCCCCACCAAGGAAGGTGTCCGGCGCGCAGCCGACCTTCAGTCCCCGCTCGTCGGCGAGCTTCTTCAGCTCCAGTCCCTCTCCCAGCGAAAGCACCAGCGGCTTTTCCGAATAGGCGTGCTTGCCGGAAGAAAGGATGCGCTTCGTCACCATGAAATGCGCATCCGGTATCGTGAGATTGACGACGATATCGATGTCGTCATTAGCCAGAAGCTCGTCGACGCTCTGCGCGACGATTCCGTATTCCCCTGCCCTGAGCTTGGCCACCGCCGGGTTGGCGTCGGCGCAGGCACGCATCTCGATGCCTTTAAAGAGCGGCGCCAGTTTCAGATAGGTGGTCGAGATATTACCGCAGCCGATAATGCCGACACCAAGCGTTTTTCCCATTTAAGTCTCCAGATTTCATGAATTGTGGAGCGGCCTTCCCTTCCCTGAGAACCGCTCCGGTCATTGTTTCAGTGGGCTGCAGCCCAGAGGCGCTTTGCCGTCTCAAGCGAACGAGTGGCGAAACGTTCGGCATCGCCTGGATTGTCGTGTTCCATGATGAGATACTCCACCTGCGTCTTGTGCAGCGCCTTCATGATATCAGCCCAATCGATGGTGCCGTGGCCGACATCGGCCCAGCCATCTTCATCGGCATTCTCACCCACGGGCGCGATATCCTTGACATGCACCGCAGTGATCCGGTCGCCATAGGCGGCAATCCATTTGAGAGCATCGCCCCCGCCGCGGATGATCCAGGCAATGTCGGCCTCCCAGGAAAGATCCGGCGCGGCCTCAAAGATCAGCTGCTGCGGGACCGAGCCGTCGGGAAGCGGCTGGAATTCGAAATCATGATTGTGCCAGCCGAAGATATAGCCGGCCTTGCGGTAGGGCTCGCCCGCCTTCTGCAGGCGCTCGCCGAAGGCCCTCCAGCCGGCGGCGCCGGACGGGCGGAACTCCTCCTGGAGATAAGGACAATAGATCGCCTTCATCCCAAGCGTCTGCGCGATCTCCAGGACGCGGTCCTGCTCCTTCTCCAGCATGTCGATGCCGAAATGGCCGGTCGGCATGGCAAGACCGTTGTCGCCGAGGCCCTTCTTGAGGCCTGCGAGATCGCCATAGACGCCGCCATAGCCCTCGACATTCCTGTAGCCGGCATGCTTCAGCATCGCGAGCGTATCGGCCAGCGGCGGAAAATTGCGCGAGCTGTAGAGCTGGTAGGAGAATTCGGTCATTCCTCGTTCCTTCTTTGTCGCCGGCCGAAAGCCGGACTGTTCCTCATTGTCTGAAAGCCGCCTGCGATTGCGGACGGAAACTCGAATGGAGATCGCGCACGACCAATGTCGCCGCGGCTTTCGCCGCCTCCTGCTCATTGGCGATAAAGATGACAGTCGCGCATTCGCCGGGATAAAGGGTGAGCACATTGTCGGAGAAGCGGCCCTTTGCATCGCATTCGAGCATCACGTAGAGCGCCAGTGCCGAGGCTTCGAGCGTGATCGACAGCCCCTCGGCGATGGTCGTCACCACCATACCGATACCGGCATCCCGCAGCGCCAGCGCCTTATAGGGTTTCGGCGAGAAATGATCGCAGCCGGTGCCGCCGTCCGAGGCGGACCAGCGGTAGAACAGGATCGAGTCCTCGGGGGTCTCATCGAGCGCGATTGAGGCGACCGAAACGGCCGGTCGGTCGGCACGGCCTGGCTAATCTGCTGCAGCGCCACTGCCTTGCCCGACACATCGATGCTGAGGATTTCCAGATCGATGGAAACCGGATGCAGAGTATCGTTGACGGCATGGAGGGTTATCGCCGATCCATCCCTGTCGGGAATGGCGCTGACCGTCACCGGCGCGAAGAAGCGCCGCGCCATGTAATGCAGCGCCTTCCAGCCGCCGCCATAGTCGAGGCTCGACCAGGAGGCCACCGGCCAGGTGTCGTTCAATTGCCAGTAAAGCGCACCCATGCAATGGGGTTTGAGCGAGCGCCAGTATTCGACGGCGGTGCGGATCGCCAGCCCCTGCTGGACCTGGCTCAAATAGACGAAGTTTTCGAAGCCCTCGGGAAAGCGGAACGTACGGAACATCGTCTCGGCGATGCGCGCATTGCCGCCGGCATTCTTCTGATGCGCCTCCATGACGGGCGAGGCGATGTTCATGTCCTGCGGCTCTGCGAAGGTCCGGATGACGGGCATCGACGGGAAGGACTGGAAGCCGAATTCCGAGCAGAAGCGCGGATTGACGCTGCGATAGGCGTCAAAGGATTTTCCCTCATGCCAGACGCTCCAGAAATGCATGTCGCCGGAGGAGTCATCATGCCAGGCATCGCCGAAGTTCATCGGCCCGGGTGACGGGCTCGACGGCCACCAATTGGTATCGGGCAGCATCTCCTTGAGAGCGGTCTCGATCACGCGATTGAGCCGGTCGTAGCTCACCAGATAGCGGTCGCGGTTGCGCCGGGATTCCTCGAACCAGTTGAGCGCGCCGATCAACTCATTGTCGCCGCACCATAACGCAATGCAGGCATGGTGCGAAAGCCGCGCCGTCTGATAGCGCACCTCCTCATCCACCTCCGCCAGGAATTCCGGGGTCGAGGGATAGAGATTGCACGCGAACATGAAGTCCTGCCAGACCATCAACCCCAGCCGGTCGCACAGATCATAGAACCAGTCCGGCTCGTAGAAGCCGCCGCCCCAGACGCGGATCATGTTCATGTTGGCATCAACGGCGGATTGCAGCAGATCCTCAGTCGCCTGCGGTGTGATCCGTGAGGGGAGTGCATCCTGCGGGATCCAGTTAGCACCGCGGCAGAAGATTTCGCGGCCATTGACGCGAAAGAGGAAGCGGTTGCCGACCTCGTCCGGCTCCGTCACCAGTTCGATCCGGCGCAGGCCGATCCGGCGGGTTTCGACAAGCGCGCCGACGCGGATATCGAGCTGATAGAGATGCTGCTCGCCGCTGCCCGCCGGCCACCACAACTGCGGCTTGACGACATCAAAACTCTCCGTCAGCCAGTTGGTGCCGGCGGAAATATCAGCATATCCTGATATAGCCTGATCGCCGAAGGCGATGGCATAGGAGAGGCTGTCCTCATGTCGGGCATCCACCTCGATCTCGACAGTCAGGCGCACGGAACCGTTCTCGTGCGCCTGGTGCACCAGCACCTGCGCGATCAGGATATTGTCGACGCGTTCGAGCACGATCCGCCCGTAAAGACCGAAAGGCGCGATGGCGATATTCCAGTCCCAGCCGAAATGGCATTGCGTCTTGCGCAGCATGTTGCCGTTGGGGATTGGCGAATTGCCGGCATGGTAGGGCACGTAGAATGGCTGCGCCTCCTGCAGCGCCTGCCCTGCCCTGATGTTGGAACGGAAGAGGATGTCGATGCGGTTCTCGCCCGGCTGCAGCGCATGCGAGACATCGACACGGAACCGGCGGAAGCTGTTGGCGGCCTCGAGCACGATCCTGCCGTTGATCCTGACCTCCGCGACCGTATCGAGATAGTCGATGTCGAGATGCCAACCGTCAAGCGCAGCATCCGCTGGCAGTACAAAGCTGCGGCTCGCCAGCCAATCCTCCTCCGCGATCCAGCGCAGCTCATATTCGTTGCGGCCGAAATAGGGATCGGGGATCAGGCCCGCCGCATGAAGCGCGGAGATGGCATCGCCGGGGATCGCCATCGCCGCCTCATGGCGGCCACTGACATCACGCAGGCGCCACTCGCCGGCGAGGTCGAGAATGTTTTCGGCTTTTGAACGTGCGGGTATGTTCACGATGCCAGGGTTCTTTCACACGGAAATGTCGGCAGGACAGAGAGGGGCGTGCTTGGCAATTCCATCACGCACCATCCGCCTAGATCCGCTCCTCGGTCTTGGCGTCGAAGAGCGAGGCCACGGTCAGATTGAAGTGCACCTTGACCTTCTCGCCCGCACGATAGCGCTTGCCGGATTCGACCCGGACCGAGAGCGGGTGGCCCGCCACCTTCAGCCAGACGAGGCTGTCGGCGCCCATCGGTTCATCGAGATCGACGATCGCATCGTACCCGTCGCTTCCCTCTCCGCCGATGTGGATATGCTCGGGCCGCAGCCCCAGCACCACTTCGCGGCCCGGGGTCAGCGCCCCGTCGGCCTCATAGCCGTCGAGCACGATCTCGAGGCCGTCGGCGCTAAAGACCGGCTGGCCGCCCTTCTCGGCGAGCGCACCGGAGATGAAGTTCATCGAGGGCGAGCCGATGAAGCCGGCGACGAAACGATTGCGCGGCTTGTTGTAGATGGTCATGGGATCGTCGAGCTGCTGTACCACGCCGCCCTTCATGACCGCGATGCGGTCTGCAAGCGTCAACGCCTCGATCTGGTCGTGCGTGACATAGATCATGGTGTTGCCGAGCTTCTGGTGCAGCCGCTTGATCTCGACGCGCAGCTCCGAGCGCAGCTTCGCATCGAGATTGGAAAGCGGCTCGTCGAAGAGAAAGACATCGACATCGCGCACCAGCGCCCGGCCGATCGCCACGCGCTGCCGCTGCCCGCCGGAAAGCGCGGAGGGCTTGCGCTGCAGGAGCGGCTCGATCTGCAGGATCTCGGCGGCGCGCGCGATGCGCTTCTTTATCTCTCCCTTCGGCACGCCGGCAACCCGCAAGCCGAAGGAGAGATTCTTCTCCACCGTCATCTGCGGGTAAAGCGCATAGGACTGGAACACCATGCCGATGCCGCGGTCCTTCGGTTCCTTCCAGGTGACGTTCCTGCCCTTGATGATGATCTGCCCCTCGGAGATGTCGAGAAGACCAGCAATGCAGTTCAGAAGCGTGGACTTGCCGCAGCCGGACGGCCCGAGAAGCACGAGGAACTCACCGTCCCTGATATCGAGATCGAGCTTCTTCAGGACATTGACCGAGCCGAAGCTGAGCGACAGGTCCCGGATCGAGACGCTGGTACCGACATGTGTATCGATCTTCATAAGCATTATCCCTTCACCGCCCCCGCTGCGATACCCCGGACGAAATAGCGGCCGGAAAGAAAATAGATGAGAAGCGGCACCACGCCCGTAAGGATCGTCGCGGCCATGTTGACGTTGTATTCCTTGACGCCCTGAACCGAGTTCACGATGTTGTTGAGCTGCACCGTCATCGGGAAATTCGGTGTGCCCGCGAAGATCACACCGAACAGGAAGTCATTCCAGATGCCGGTCACCTGGAGGATGATGGCGACGACGAAGATCGGCAGCGACATGGGCAGCATGATCTGCAGGAAGATGCGCCAGAACCCGGCACCGTCGACGCGCGCCGCCTTGAACAGTTCCGGTGGCAATGAAGCGAAATAATTGCGGAAGAGCAATGTGAGGATCGGCATGCCGAAGATGGTATGGATGACGACAACGCCGGTCAGCGTGCCGAAGATGCCGAGCTCGCGGGTGATGATCACGAGTGGGTAGAGCATCACCTGATAGGGAATGAACGCCCCGAAGAGCAGGATGGTGAAGAAGGTTTCCGATCCCCTGAACTTCCAGTTGGAAAGCGCATAGCCATTGACCGACGCGATCAGGATCGAGGCGATGACGCTCGGGATGGTGATCTTCACCGAATTCCAGAAGCCGGTCTTGATGCCCTCGCAATAAAGACCGGTGCAGGCCTCGTCCCACGCCTTCACCCAGGGTTCGAAGGTCACCTCAAGGGGCGGCGCAAAGATATTGCCGAGGCGGATCTCCGGCATGCCCTTGAGCGAGGTCATGATCATCACATAGAGCGGCACGAGGTAATAGAGCGCAGCCACGATCAGCACCGAGTACACCATGATGGTCGCCGGTGCGAACATGCGCTTCGGCCTGGCGCCCCATGGCTCCGCATGTGTGTGAGATCCAGCTTGGATTGCCGTTGCTTCCGCCATCACGGGCTCCTCATTTGGCTTTCCGACCGCCGAACTCAAGCATCGCCCATGGAATGAGGATGATGAGAACAGTGGCCAGCATGACGGTCGAGGCGGCGAGGCCCTGCCCCAGATTGGCCCAGCCGAACATGAAGTCGTAGACATATTTCGCCGGCACTTCCGATGAAATTCCAGGTCCGCCCTTGGTCATGGCGACCACGAGATCGTAGAGCTTGACGATGCCGGTCGCGATCAGCACCAGCGTGGTGACGAAGACCGGACGCATCATCGGAATGATGATGAAGACATAGGTCCTCCAGGTGGGGATGCCGTCAACGCGCGCCGCCTTCCAGATCTCCTCATCGATATTGCGCAAGCCGGCGAGCATCAGCGCCATGACGAGACCGGTCCCCTGCCAAAGGCCGGCAATGACGATGGCGTAGATGACCAGCCTGCGGTCGGTCAGCAGCGGCAGGCTGAAGCTTTCGAAACCCATGTCGCGCACGACCTTCTCGATCCCCAGCGGATTGAGGATCCATTGCCATACGAGGCCGGTGACGATGAACGAAAGTGCGAAAGGGTAGAGGAAGATGGTGCGGAACGTATTCTCGAAGCGGATCTTCTGGTCCATCAAGACGGCAAGGAGGAAACCGGTGACAATGGAAAAGACCAGCGACAGACAGCCGTAGATCGCGATGTTCTCGACCGAGACCATCCAGCGCGACGAGTTGAACAGCCGCGTATACTGGTCGATGCCGACAAAGTTCAGCATCGGCAGCGAGCGCGACGAGGTGAAGGAATAGACCACGGTCCACAGGGTGCAGCCGATAAAAACGACGAGTACGGTCGCGATCATCGGCAGCGCTGCGATCTTGGCGTTGAGATTGCGGAACAGTCCGAGCGGTCTTCTGTCGTCAGCCATCAATGGCCTCCTCGAAAGGCGAAGGCACGACCTGCGGGAACACCGGTCGTGCCGAAGGCCTTCAATCAGTTCGCCGATTCAATGATTTCGGCGAAGCGCTCCTGCATATCCTCCACGCTCATCTCGGGATTGGAGAAGAACTCGGCCGCCAGTCCCTCGATCTGCCCCTGCTCGTCCGGTGCGCGCAACTGATCGGTGGAAGGAATGATATTGTCGGGATTGCCAAGAATATCGATGCCTTTCTTCATGCAGGTGCTGGCACTTGCCAGGTCGATATCGCCGCGGATCGGCAGCGATCCCTTCGCCAGATTGAAAGCGACCTGCGCCTGCTTCGAAACCAGCATGCTGGCGAGCTTCATCTGCGCTTTGGTGATTTCGGGGTCGCTGTTCTTGGGGAAATAGAAGGCGTCGCCGCCAGTATCGAGCAGCGCATGATCGCCCAGACCGGGAAGACAGTCATAATCCTTGCCGGCGACCTTTCCCGCGGTGCTGAATTCGCCCTGCGCCCAGTCGCCCATGATCTGTCCGCCGGCCTTGCCGGTCATCACCATGTTGGTCGCTTCGTTCCAGGAACGGCCGACATAGCCGGGATCGGCCATCGAACGTGCATCGGCCAATGCCTGCAGAACCTTCTTCATCTCCGGACCGCGGGCGGCTTCGCCATCCTTGTCCTTATTGACCTTCAGATAAAGGTCCTTGCCACCGATCGCGGCCGTCAGGACGGTCAAAATGCCATTCACCTGGAAACCGTCGCCGGTCGCCAGCGGCGTTATCCCTTTTTCCTTGAGCTTGGGAGCGGCGGCGACGAACTCTTCCCAGTTCTTCGGCGGCTCGAGGCCTGCTTCCTTATAGACATTGGGGTTGATCCACATCCATTCCCAGGAATGGATGTTGAGCGGAGCACAATAGATCTTCCCCTCATAGGTGCAGGAATCGAGCAGGCTCTTGGGACGGATGAAGTTCGCCCAGCCTTCCTTTTCAGCGAGCTCCGTCAGATCCAGCATCAGCCCGGCCTGGACGAGTTCCTCCGCCTGGCGGCCATGGTTGAACTGGGTGGCGCCCATCGGATTGCCGCCAAGAATGCGGCTGACGATGATCGGACGCGCCGTGTTGCCGCTGCCGGCAATGGCCCCGTCCACCCATTTGTCCCCGCCCAGCTTGTCGAACTCCTCCGCGAGCACCTTCGCCGCCGCTGCCTCGCCGCCGGATGTCCACCAGTGGGTGACCTCGAGATCGGACGCCTGACCGAACGAAACACCGCTAAAGACAACCGAGGCGGACAGGGCCGCAACCAAACCGTAACGCATCTGATATCCTCCCGATCTGAAACGTTACAGGTGATCGTATTGAAAACAATCGCATATGCAAGCCCCTATTCCGCACAAACGGATATCTAACGGCTATACTATGCATAATTAGTTGATATAAAAGGAGTTTTTGACCTGCCACGCCGATCAATCATCGACTTTATCAACAGCCAAAGCTCATCTGTAACGTTACAGATTCAACACACGCACTGCAGAATGCCGCCGACCGGCTTCCCGGCAATTCTATTCGGCAGCTTCGATATGTCGCCTTGTTCCCTTGCGCCTGCGGGAGGGCGCTGGTCCCGTCGACGCCCGCACGATGAGATCAGCCTTCCAGATCTCCTGTTGCGGCATTGCTTTATGTCCCGCGACTTCCTCGATGAGGCGCTCGGCGATGCGGGCGCCGGCGGCGCGGATCGATGACGTGGTCGTGGTCAGCGGTGTCGAGAAGTTCTCGGGCTTGAGATAGGGGAAGACGTCGTCATGGGCGATGATCGAGATATCACGGCCGATCTTCAGCCCGCGCTGATTGATCGCTCTCGTCGCGCCCAGCGCCAGCACGATGCTGGAGCACAGGACAGCCGTCGGCGCCTCCTGCATGTCGAGAAACCGCACCATGCCGCGATAGCCGTTCTCCTCCGTCATGGCGCTGTGCTGGCAGAGCCTCTCCTCCAGCGTTATGCCATGGCCGGCAAGCGCCTCGGCCATGCCCTCGCGGCGGCGCACGGCGAAGCTCAACTCGGCCAGGCCGTTGAGCAGCGCGATGCGCCGGTGCCCCAATTGCAGGAGAAGGCGCGCCGCATCGCAAAAAGCGCCTTTGTTGTCGATATCCATAAAGGGATAATCCGGCTTTGAGCCGATATGCCGGCCATGCACGAGGAACGGCAGCTTCAGCGTTTTGAGCATCTCTATCCGGCGATCGCTGGCGCGCACATAGGAGAGGGACAGGGCGTCGACCGTACCGCTCGCCGCAAGCCGCTGGAACGCAGCGGCTTCATTTCCCACGCGGCTCGGATCGATGACGAGTTGCACATCCCGCAACTCGGCGACCTCGCCCAGACCTGAAAGAAACTCCGCGAAATGCAGGTCCGTGCCGTCGCCGGTACCGGTCGGCATGACGAGGCCGATCGATCCCGCCTTGCCCGTCGCCAGACGCTGCGCCGCCCTGTTGGGCCGGTAGCCCGTGGCCTTCACCGCGGCAAGCACGCGCTGCCTCGTCGCCTCGTTCACCTCGGGATAGCCGTTGAGGGCGCGGCTCACCGTTGTCTGTGAGAGATCGAGCAGCCTCGCCAGTTCCTTGAGGTTCAAGATGGTTATCCCGGTTTATCCAAAGCGCTTTGGGAAGACATCCATTCTCGCCGCTTTTTCAGCCTTCTCCAGCTTTCATAAAACTACACGCCCATTTCAAATGGAAGCCGAAAAGCAGAATCTTGTTCCCAAATTTTGTGCTGCACCGCAGCAAATGAGACATTCTTTCTCATAACCATCAGTTTTGCCTTGACTCTCGGTTGCAGGCGATATGTCCTCGACACGATCAAAGCGCTTTGAGCGACGTGGCTGTTCCGTCATGATTGCTTGCAAGCCGGTCCGGTAATTCCGACGATGGTTCGATCGAAGCAGGGAGGATACTTCGAATGCGAAAGACATTTGTTCTGGGCGTTGCGGTGGCTGCGCTATGCGCCACTTTCGCCCATGCCGCTGACCTGAAATTCAAGCCCGGCGAGGATTCGCGCTTCACCTGGAAGAGCTATGAGGATTTCAAGGCCGGCCATGATCTGAGCGGCCAGACCCTCACCGTGTTCGGCCCCTGGCGCGGCGAGGACGAAACCCTGTTCAAATCCATTGCCGCCTATTTCGAGGAGGCGACAGGCGCCAAGCTCGAATATTCCTCTTCGGAGAATTACGAGCAGCAGATCGTCATCGACACGCAGGCCGGCAGCCCGCCCAATATCGCCATCCTGCCGCAACCTGGCCTCATTGCCGATCTGGCCTCGAAGGGACTGCTCACCCCGCTCGGCGAAGAGACGAAGAAATTCGTCCAGGACAATTACGCGGCCGGCGATTCCTGGGTGCAGCTCGGCACCTACAAGGGCAAGGATGGCAAGGAGGAATTCTACGCCTTCCCCTACAAGGCCGACGTGAAGTCGCTCGTTTGGTATTCACCGGAAAATTTCGAGGATGCCGACTACGAAATCCCGCAGACCATGGAGGACCTGAAGGCGCTGACCGAGCAGATCGTCGCAGATGGCGGGACGCCCTGGTGCATCGGCCTCGGTTCGGGCGGCGCCACCGGCTGGCCTGCCACCGACTGGGTGGAGGACCTGATGCTGCGCGTCGCACCGCCCGAGACCTACGACAAATGGGTGACCAACGAAATCCCCTTCAACGATCCCGCCGTGATCGAGGCCATCAACGAATTCGGCTGGTTTGCCAAGAACCCGAAATTCGTCGCCGGCGGCACCGCCGCTGTCGCCACCACCGACTTCCGCGAAAGCCCGGACGGTCTCTTCTCGCTGCCGCCGAAATGCTACCTGCACCACCAGGCGCAGTTCATCTCCTCCTTCTTCCCGCAGGGAACCGAACTCGGCGTGGACGCGGATTTTTTCTATTTCCCGCCCTATGCCAGCAAGGATCTCGGCAAGCCGGTTCTGGGCGCTGGAACACTGGCCATGATCACCAAGGACAGCCCTGCCGCCCGCGCCTTCATCGAATTCCTGGAAACGCCGATTGCGCATGAGGTCTGGATGGCGCAATCGGGCTTTCTCACGCCCTACAAGACCGTCAACCCGGATGCCTACGCCAACGATATCCTGAAGAAGCAGGGACAGATCCTGACGGAGGCGACTACCTTCCGCTTCGACGGCTCGGACCTGATGCCAGGCAAGATCGGCGCCGGTGCCTTCTGGACGGCGATGGTCGATTATGTCGGCGGCAAGTCCGCCGAGGATGCGGCCAAGGAAGTGCAGACCTCCTGGGATGCCATCAAATAGGCGAGACTCCCGACGCCAGAGGGGGGCATGGCACCTCCCTCTGGCTGCCGGCGCGTTGGCGGGGTGAACTGATACAAGAACAATCCGGGAGAGGGGATACGAATGCAGCAGCTTCTTTTTGCCCTGTTCACCATGGTCATCGGGGTCGCCGGCTGTGCGGCCTATTTTATCGCGAGCAACTGGGCGCTCGATCTGATCTTCCCCTCCAAGGGGCGCAGCGGCGCCATTGCTTCCCGCAACCTGCGCAGAAGCAACATGATCAGGCCATGGCTGTTCCTCGCCCCTGCGCTCATCGCGCTAATGGTCTATCTGGTCTATCCCGTCATCGAATCCGCCTGGCTCAGCCTCAACGGCAGGGACGGCCGGCAATTCGTCGGACTGGCCAATTACCACTGGATGATCAATGACGGCGAATTCCGCCAGTCGATCTTCAACAATTTCCTCTGGCTGCTGATCGTCCCCGCCGCCGCCACCTTCTTCGGCCTGATCATCGCCGCGCTGACCGACCGGATATGGTGGGGCAATATCGCCAAATCGCTGATCTTCATGCCGATGGCGATTTCCTTCGTGGGTGCTTCGGTGATCTGGAAATTCGTCTATGATTACCGACCGGAAGGCGCCCAGCAGATAGGTCTCCTCAACGCGATCGTCACCTATTTCGGCGGCACTCCGGAAGCCTGGATCACGCTCCCCTTCTGGAACAACATCTTCCTGATGATCATCCTCATCTGGATCCAGACGGGCTTTGCCATGGTGATCCTCTCGGCGGCGCTGCGCGGCATTCCCGAGGAGACCATCGAGGCCGCCGTTATCGACGGCGCCAGCGGCCTGCAGATCTTCTTCAAGATCATGGTGCCACAGATCTGGGGCACGATCGCCGTGGTCTGGACCACCATCACCATCCTCGTGCTCAAGGTCTTCGACATCGTGCTGGCGATGACCAACGGCCAGTGGAACACGCAGGTGCTCGCCAATCTGATGTTCAACTGGATGTTCCGCGGCGGCGGCGATTTCGGCCGGGGCGCCGTGATCGCCATGGTCATCATGATCCTTGTCGTGCCGATCATGATCTGGAACATCCGTAATGCCGCCAAAGAGATGGAGGGCCGCTGAGATGATCGGGTCGTCCACGCGCCGCTCGCCCCTCACTTTCGTCGTTCATCTCACGGTTCTCCTCCTCGTCGTGCTGTGGACCCTGCCGACGGCCGGCCTTTTGATCTCCTCCTTGCGCGACAAGGACCAGATCGCGGTCTCGGGCTGGTGGACGGCGCTCGCGCCATCCAGGCAGAACGCGGTCTATCGCGCGCCGGCGCCAGATACCCAGGTCGAAGAAGGCGGCCGCTATCTCATCCGCGGCAATGTTTTCGAAGGCGGCTCCGGCACGGTTTCGGCCTTCGGCTATTCGGTGCAGTCGCCGGACGAGTTCGAGGCCGGAGAGACGGCTACTCTACCCGACGGGACGACCCTGAGCGTGGCGGAAAACGGCGATTTCACGCTTTCCTCGGGCGAGCCAATGAAGGGGCGACGCGGTGAGCGCATCTTCTACACCACCTCCGTCCCGCCGCAGTTCACGCTCGACAATTACCGAGAGGTGCTGAGCGCCCAGGGGCTCGGCCAGTCCTTCATCAATTCCCTGACGGTGGCGATCCCCTCCACCGTCATCCCCATCCTGATCGCCGCTTTCGCCGCCTATGCGCTTGCCTGGATGAAATTCCCCGGCCGGGCGCTTCTTGTCGCGCTCGTGGTCGGCCTGCTCGTCGTGCCGCTGCAGATGTCGCTCATTCCGCTCCTCCGGCTCTATAACGATATCGGAGCGCAGTTCGGCGTGTCGCCGAAAGGCTATCTCGGCATCTGGCTCGCCCATACGGGTTTCGGCCTGCCGCTGGCCATCTATCTCTTGCGCAACTACATAGCGGGACTGCCGAGAGAAATCATGGAATCGGCACGCGTCGACGGCGCCAGCGATTTCGATATCTTCGTCAAGATCGTGCTGCCCCTGTCCTTCCCGGCGCTCGCCTCCTTCGCCATCTTCCAGTTCCTGTGGACCTGGAACGACCTGCTTGTCGCTCTCGTCTTCCTCGGCTCGCGCGACGACCAGCTGGTGCTGACGGGGCGTCTCGTCAATCTCCTGGGATCACGCGGCGGCAATTGGGAAATCCTGACCGCCTCGGCCTTCATCACGATCATCGTTCCGCTGATCGTCTTCTTCAGTCTCCAGCGCTTCCTGGTCCGCGGCCTTCTGGCCGGATCGGTCAAGGGCGGTTGAACCACGATACGGATATATTCTTCATGACGACGACTATTCGCACTGACAAGGCGCCCTACCGGGCCCCGATCGGACAGGAACCCGACCGGGAGTGGTGGCGCGGCGCCGTCATCTATCAGGTCTATCCCCGCTCCTTTCGCGATACCAGCGGCGACGGCATCGGCGATCTGCGCGGCATTGCCGAAAAGCTTCCCTATATCGCCTCGCTCGGCGTCGACGCCGTCTGGATCTCGCCCTTCTTTCCCTCGCCGATGAAGGATTTCGGCTACGACGTATCGGATTATTACGGCGTCGACGAGATGTTCGGCACGCTGCAGGATTTCGACCATCTCGTCACCGAGGCGCACCGCCTCGGCATCCGCGTCATGATCGACCTCGTCCTCTCGCATACCTCCGATCAGCATCCCTGGTTCATCGAGAGTCGCAAGAGCCGCGACAATCCGAAGGCGGACTGGTATGTCTGGGCTGAGGCGAAACCCGACGGCACACCACCCAACAACTGGCTTTCGGTCTTCGGCGGCTCCGCGTGGACGTGGGACACGCGGCGGCGGCAATATTACCTGCACAATTTCCTCACCTCGCAGCCGGACCTGAACTTCCATAACCCGGACGTGCAGGATGCGGTCCTTGACGTAGCGCGCTTCTGGCTGGAGCGCGGCGTCGACGGATTTCGCCTCGACGCCGTCAATTTCTGCTTCTGCGACAAGGAATTGCGCGACAACCCGCCGCTTCTGCCGGAGATGCGCAACGCCAAGGTCACGCCGGCGGTGAATCCCTATAACTACCAGGACCATGTCTATGACAAGAACCGGCCCGAGAATATCGGCTTCCTGCGCCGGCTGCGCGCCCTGATGGAGGAATATCCGGCCATTGCCGCCATCGGCGAGGTGGGCGAGGCACAGCGCGGGCTCGAGCTCGTCGCGGAATATACCTCCGGCGGCGACAAGCTGCATAAATGCTATGCCTTCGAGTTCCTGTCGCCCGACCTGCTGTCGCCCGGCAGCATCGCCTCCATCATCGGCGAGTTCGAGAAGGCTGCCCCGGAGGGCTGGGCCTGCTGGGCGTTCTCCAACCATGACGTGGTGCGACCGGCGACCCGCTGGGCGGCACAAACCGCCGACTCGGAGCGCTATCTGCGGCTTATGGCCGGGCTACTACTGTCGCTGCGCGGCTCGGTCTGCCTCTATCAGGGCGAGGAGCTAGGCCTCACCGAAGCCGATATCGCCTTCGAGGACCTGCAGGATCCCTACGGCATCCAGTTCTGGCCCGACTTCAAGGGACGCGACGGATGCCGCACGCCGATGGTCTGGGAAAAGAACGGCCACGCGGGCGGCTTCACTGAGGGCAACCCTTGGCTGCCGGTGCCGCGCGAGCACCTGCCGCTCGCCGTCGATGCGCAGGAGCATGTGCTGGGGTCAATGCTCAACCACTACCGTCGCCTGCTTGCCTTCCGCCGGTCTCATCCGGCACTGGTGAGAGGCGATATCGCGTTCCTGCAGACGACGGGACCGGTTCTGTCGTTCGTCAGGCGACATGGCAACGAAACGATCTTCTGCGCCTTCAATCTATCGGAGAAGGAACAGTTCATCGCTCGGCCAGAGGGGCACGTCGAACCTCTCGACCATCACGGTTTTTCGGGCTTCCTGCACCAGGACAGGATAGAGTTGCCCGCATATGACGCGTTCTTTGCAAGAATAAGCTGACCGGAGGGAGGGACACGATGACGGCAGTACGTTTGAAGGACATCCGCAAGTCCTATGGCAGCGTCAAGGTGATCCATGGGGTCGATCTGGATATCGAGGAAGGCGAGTTCATCGTCTTTGTCGGCCCCTCCGGATGCGGCAAGTCGACCCTTCTCAGGATGATCGCCGGACTCGAGGATATTTCGGGCGGTACGCTGGAGATCGGCGGCGAGGTGGTCAATGATGTCCCGCCATCCAAGCGCGGCATCGCCATGGTGTTCCAGTCCTATGCGCTCTATCCCCACATGACCGTTTACGACAACATGGCCTTCGGCATGCGCATCGCACGGGAAAAGAAGGAAGAGATCGACCGGCGCGTGCGGTCGGCGGCGAGCATCCTGCAATTGACCGATTATCTCGACCGCCTGCCCAAGGCCCTCTCCGGCGGGCAGCGCCAGCGCGTCGCCATCGGGCGGGCGATCTGCCGTGACCCGAAGGTGTTCCTCTTCGACGAGCCCTTGTCCAACCTCGACGCGGCCTTGCGGGTGGCGACCCGCATCGAGATCGCCAAGCTCAGTGAGGCGATGCCCGATACCACCATGATCTATGTCACCCACGACCAGGTGGAGGCGATGACGCTCGCCGACCGCATCGTGGTTCTGTCAGGCGGCAGGATCGAGCAGGTCGGCGCTCCGATGGAGCTCTATGAGCGCCCCGCAAATCTCTTCGTCGCCAAATTCATCGGCTCTCCGGCAATGAATATCCTGCCCGCCAAGATCGTTGACACCGGCGCGAAAACCACGGTCACCCTTCCACAGGACCGGCGGGTGACGCTTGATATCGCGACGCCGGAATCGCAAAAAGGTGCTGCGGTAAGCTTCGGCGTGCGGCCGGAAGACCTGACGATTGCCACTGGCGAGCAATTTATCATCGAGGGTACGATCTCAATCATCGAGGCGCTCGGCGAGGTTACACTTCTCTACGTTGAGGGGCTATCCGGCGAGGAGCCGCTGATCGTCAAGCTTCCAGGCAACCAGCCCTACCAGCGTGGAGACAAGGTGCGGCTAACAGCTGATCCGGCCAAGCTGCACCTCTTCGATGCGGAAGGAAAGGCGCTGCGATAGAGCGGATACGCTCGCATTCGCTCGCGCTGCCGCTCTATCTGTTTGTCTTGCCGCATTATGCGGACGTCAGGTGAACCCACCCGCCTCGAAAACGCTCTGGAATGTTGTAAACAGCCAAGTCCTTGCCGTGGAAACCGCTTCCACTGAATGATTTCCATTCCACCGTGGAGGTTCTAGTTCCTCATCGGCGGCAACACGATACCGGGATTATTGAAGATACCCATTGTCTGTCCTTCGGGGATCGTGCCTTCAATCCAATTGTTCAGCTGCTCGATCGTTAGCGGCTGAGGATAATAGCCCCGCTCGTCCGCGGCCCGTGACTCCATAAGGTATCCGTCGTCGTCAGATTGGTGATCGACGATGATGCCTTTCGACGCTTCGGACAGCTCTCTGAGCATATCGTTGGGCAACGCCTCCTCATTGTAGAGAATATATTCGAAGAACTCCTGTTTCTCTTCAGGCGTGTCATAGCCGCGATACTCGGCCAGTTGCTCCAGCAGCGGGAACAGCGGACGGCCGACCGCCTCATCAGAGGCGCCGAAATCATCCCTGCCTTCCGCCAGGATCGCCGCGCGCTCTTCGTTCACGGGCGGTTCCAGATTGGCCAGGATGGACTTCATGTCTGCTTCGAAATAGGTGCGCTGGTTCTCATTCGATTTCCAGTGCAAGATTGCTGCGCCGCCCAGCCAAACCGCCGCTGAAATCCATCCCAATGGTCCCGCCCAGGACGAGCCGGCAAATATCGCGACGGCGTGAGCCGTGCTGACAGCGCCCATGGAGGTCCAAACGACACCGCCCAGCGTATTGCCGTTGGAAAATTCGGTGCCCGCGGTCCAGAAGGCGATCGGCCCCGTCACCGCCGCAACCGTGTTTCCTAGGACCCTGATAGCGCCGGGGCCGTTCACGAATCCGGTGCGGGTAAATCTGTCAAGGCGTCCGCCCTGATTGAAGATGCTACTCATTCCCGTTGACGGTCTGACGTGCCTGCCCTGTGGAATGAAGAAGTTCTGAACACCGGCGGCCGCCACGCGCGACATATCCACCCCAGCCAGGGTGCCGAAGACTACCGCCCAGGCCTTGTCGTCGAGACGGTCGGAAGCCATGAACTCATTGACGCCCCATATGTTCAGGGCGCCGCTGACGGAGCTGAAGGGAATCGCCGCGGCTCGCTGGCCACGCAGACCTTCCTGTGGCTCGAAATTCTGGCCGCCTGTTGCCGTATTCCAGCGATTGGTAATGTTTTCCGCAATGGGCGACGGATTTACCAAAGCCGTTGAAACCTGCAGGCTCGAATTCTTGATTTCGCGCGAGATGAAACCGCCGCTCGGGCCATTGGGCTGCCCGTTCTCCAGCGCTTCCAATGTCATCAGGAGCGCTGCGCCGTGGACAGGTTGGTCGCGCAGGGCCTCAAGGGCTTCCTCGCGGCTTTTGCCCTCCAGACTATCCAAGACTTCCCGCACCGGTCCTGGTAGTTCCGCCATTCCGGGCGGCAGATCGATAATGTCGGAATCCGGATTTTCGAGCTGGTCTTCTATTCTGTCATAGACATCCAGAACATCGTTGAAGACGGTGTTAAACTCCTCGTCGGAGACATTCTCGTAGAGGGAAATATATTCCTGAAACAGTTCGGAATTTTCCAGTCTGGTCTCGACCTGCTCCAGTGTCAGAGTGGTGAGCGGCTCCTGTGGCATGCCCAAGCCGGACGCCCCAATCATCGAGATTGAGTTTTCGTCTTCGCCGAGAAGCGTTGTCTTCAGATCCCCATGTTCACCGGTCAGACGCTCGTAGCCATCGAGGCCGGTTCCTTCAAGGTTGCGCAAGGACTCGGGCAAAGCCTCCAAGGCCGCATTCGTTGCAGCCGCGCCGGCGAAAAGGCGCTCGAAATCCCTGACGATTTCAGGGTTTTCCTCGAGGTTTCCTTGTTCGGTGGCCTCAATCGCTTGCTGGCGGTCCTCCTCGGGAACAAGCCCTTCCAGATGCCCCCCTGCATACTGGGGATCACCGAAGAGGCGTATATATTCCTGCGTGGTCCGGTCCGCGTCCTGCGTCAGCTTGTTGACGCCGACGGAGACCATGTGCAGCATGTTGTCGGCTGCTCCATCCCAGCCTTTTTCCGCGTAATGGTCGGCCATGGCAATCGCCAGGGTCGCGCCGTCTCCATTGCCGATGCTTTCCGCCATCCCCAATCGCAGCATCCGGTCACCGGCCGTTCCTGCTTCAGGGACCAGGTCGCCGCTATCTGCGTCCACCAACAGTTCCGCCAGGCGGGAGACGCCTTCGGGAATCTGCATCCGCCCGTTTTCATCGAGTTCCGCAGATGCGCCGGCCTGGGTGGCGACCAGGTTCAAGTCGCTGAGCAGTTCAGCCTCTTCGTCGGAGATCGTCCCATCTCCATCCGCTGAAGTCTCCTGCAGCGGATGGACAATCTCGGCCAGCCGCGAGGTTGGCGGATTATCCTCACCCTCATAGGTTCCGGTCGGCGGCATCTGCGAAAGTTCGACAAGGATCTTGTCTGCCCGATCGGCGGGAACCCCAAACAATTGAAGTTCCAGCGACTCGCCATCGGTGATCCTCTCGGCAACATCGGTGACCATCACCTGATGCTGCGCAGCCTCCAGCGCGTCGAGATAGCCCTGATCGACCTTCAGCGTTTCAGCATCGATCGGGCCGTAAAATGCCAGTTCCGCTATGAGGTCGTTTACGACCTGATCGCTATCGAAATCGGATGACGTCGGATAGGGCGGGTTGAGCCTCCGGCGCAAGACGTCCTCTAGATCCTCCTGGAAGGCGCTCCAGTCTCCGCTCTCAACCGCGGCCGCCCCGCTTTCCCGCAAGCCGGAAAACAGCCCGTTCATGCTCATTTCGAAGGAATCTGCCCGGGATTCGATCAGGTCCGACAAGCCCTCGGCTTGCGGCAGAATGGCTTGCAAATGGTCCCTGATCCCGTTCAGTTCAGCTTCGAACGCTTCACCGTCCATTATGCCCGCGGCGGAGATGAGTTCGGCGTCCACAAGCCCTTGCAGCTCCGTCTTCTGGGTGTTCGATAGATCGTCGACGGAACCCACCCCATCGAGAATCTCGAACATTCCCTGGATATCCTGCATGCGTTCGTCGCTAAGGACCGTAATCACATGCGTTTCCGGCAGGCCGTCCGGATTCGAACGCATTTCGGGATTGATCCGCGTCAAAAGCTCCGCATATTGCTCGGCATAATCCTTATCGGGGTCGAAACCGAGCCTTTCCGCCACTTCCGGGTCGAGGTTTTCGTCGTAACCGAGCTGCCGCGCGATCTCGATAAGCGAATCGTCCTCCTGTGCCCTGTAGGTGATCTGGCCCGTGGGACTGTCATTCGCGGGATTGCTGCCGTCGAACTCGGTTATGGGTTCTTGCGCCGGAGCAACGTTGTAGACCGGCGCCACATGGAACGGCTCATTTCCGCCCGTCAGCGGCGTATGATACGCGAAGACGAAAGGCGAGTTCTGATAATTGTCGACCCCGTTTGTGTGGATATTGTTTCGGGGCTGACCATTTTCGGCGGCTAATCGATCATTTCCGGCAGAATCAACGGAGTTGTTTGCCGCTGTCGCCTCGGTACTCCCAGGTCGATTCTGCTCGACGATCCTATTCCAGATGATGGATGAATTCGGATTTGCTTTGTTATTGAGCGGCGTCCATTTGTTATTAATTCTGGTAATCGCAGGCATTATTCCTCCTCGCAATACTACCCCGCCAAGATCACCGCTCCATCGACGGAATGACCAATTCCCTCCGCAATTTGGTCGTCCATCGAGCCCAAATGACAGAATTAAGTACTTCCGACGATTGTGCACAACAAATTAAATTTCCATTTGTAATGTTTTTCCTGCTTCGTTCCATTTTGAATGTTCTTGGCAGGCGTGTGCTTTTTCCGGCTGCCCCGCGAAGATCAGGCTGACGCGCTCACGAAGATCATTGGAATGAGCTGATACCATCCTATGCTTGCATCAAACCCCGGCCAGCATCCTGAATCACAAATCCGTTCTAAATTTCACGGGCCGGGAACCGTCCCGCAAACAGCTCGCCATGGCCGCGGACCAGTTTCGTCATACGATCGACCACCGTTCGGATCTCCCGCCTGTGGCGATCGTCATTGTTCATGACGATCCACTGGCTGTGCCGCAGGGCGCCGATCTCCTCATCCATGCGTTCCAGCCTTTCATCCTGATCCGCGACGAAACAGGGCAGAACCGCAACGCCGGCACCGGCGAGCACCAGATCCCGCAGCGATCGCGGCCGGTTTACAGTCACCGCTATTCGGCTCGCCATCTCCTGGTGGGGATAACGCAGATAGGCTGAAATCGCCTGCTCCTCCGCAACCGCAACCCATCGATCAGCAGCCGAAGGGTGGGCGTTGCGAGCCCGATAGACAGCATAAGCCACTTCGCCAAGCCGGCGCGAGGCGAGGTTCGGCTCTTTCGGCTCGAAAGCACGGATTCCGACATCGCTCTCCCGGTGGGCAAGGCTCGCACGCTGCTCGGCGATGAAAAGATCGACGCGGAAATCGTCCCGCTCGCTCTGGATCGCCGTGAAATTTCTCGATACCCACCAGGCAACCCATGTCCCGCAGGCGATCCTCACCAGGGGCATACCCGCCCCCTCTTCCCGCCAATTCCGGATCCGGCGGGCAGCCCCTTCCATTTCCAGGACCTGATCAAAGAGCAATGAGCCGTCCGCGGTTAGCCGATAGCCCGTCCGGCTTCGCACGAAGAGCACGCGCCCGATACCGGCTTCAAGTTCCAGCATCCGCCGCCCGATCGTCGCCGGGCTGAGACCGCTGGCGGCGGTCGCGCCGGTAAGGCCGCCGTGGCGCGCGACCTGCATGAACAACTCGTAAGTATCCCAGCCTATGTTTTTCATGGCTGAAAAGCCTAGTGCAATTGCCGCTGTTCAGGAAACGAAAAAATCACAGTAATTGAATTGATGGCTTTTCATTCACGGAGGTTTGCCATGTATGAAGTGATTGCAGCCATCATTTCCTGCGCCCCGCCCAAGGACGACAACCCGCGCAGCCGGCGGAATGCTGAGGACCGGTTCTACGAGGAGCTCGGAACGCCCGTACCTCGGCTTGTGACAGCGCCGCTGCGGATGCTGTCCCGTGCGACCAACCTCTGGTGCAACGGGCAACGGAAAGACGAAAAGCCGACGATACCATAGCTCCAGTCTAGCCTCCGCTGCCTGGCCCTGCCTCCTCCTCCCACCCTTGATTGCCGCTCATACCGACGCTATATTGCGTCAATACATGCGGCAATTGTCGAAGGAACGATTGAGATGGCACTGGTTCAATATGCGGACAACGGCTTCTTCGCCCCGCGCAAGATCGCCGAGGCGCTGCGCACGACCAGCGAGGAAGTCGCCCGGACCGCCGGCCTTGGCCGGGATGCGGTGCAGCGCAAGGACCGCGTCCATTCCGACAGGACGCAGAAGCGATTGCGCGAGATGGTGGAGATCATCAACAAGCTCGAGCCGCGCTTCGGTTCCGCCCTGATGGCCTATGCCTGGTACCGGTCGGAGCCGCTGCCCGGCTTCTCCGGCCAGACCGCCATGCAGCTGGTGCGCAGCGGACGGGCCGACGAGGTGCTCGACTATATCGACGCGACCGATGCCGGCGTTCACGCCTGACATCGGCAATGCTCTATCGCGGCCAGCTCTTTCGCGCCCTCAATCCGGTCTATGCACGTGAGCCGCTCTCGGGGCGCGGCGCAGCACTCTATGGCGGGCGCTTCAACCCCAAGGGGATGCCGGCGCTCTACACCTCGCTGTCGGTGCTGACCGCGCTGAGGGAAGCAAACCAGGTCGGCAATCTCCAGCCCACGACGCTTGTCTCCTATGAGGCCGAGATCGACGGCGTCTTCGACAGCCGGAATGATGCCGCGCTCAGGGCAGAGGGCATGGATGCCGCCGCTCTCGCCGACAGTACCTGGCGCGATGAAATGAGGGCGGCCGGAGAGGCAAGGACGCAGGCTTTCGCCCAGCGGCTGATAGCCAAGGGTTATCACGCCTTGCTTGTTAGAAGTTTCGCGCCGGGCACGAACCAGACGAACCTCAATCTCGTGCTCTGGCAATGGGGAGATGCCGCTCCGGCGCGTCTCACGCTTATCGATGATGAAGGCCGGCTGGCCCACCGGCCCGAAGGCCGGTAGCCGGTCAGGCGCGGTCTATCGCGCCAGCCATCCGCCATCGACCGGGATCACCGCGCCATGGACATAGCGCGCCGCCTTCGACGCCAGGAACACCGCGGCGCCGCCGATATCCGACGCTTCGCCCCAGCGCCCCGCCGGGATGCGCTTCAGGATGTCCTCATTACGTTGCCTGTCGGCGCGCAGAGCCTCGGTATTGTTGGTGGCGATATAGCCCGGCGCGATGGCGTTGACATTGATGCCCTTGGCAGCCCATTCGCAGGCAAGCAGCTTCGTCAGCCCGGCAATGCCGCTCTTGGACGCCGTATAGGACGCGACGCGGATGCCGCCCTGGAAGGACAGCATCGAGGCGATGTTGATGATGGTGCCTTCCGTCTTACGCGCCAGGAGATCACGGGCGAATGCCTGGCAAAGGAAGAAGACCGTCTTCAGGTTGACGTCCATCACCTCGTCCCAGTCATCCTCCGTGAAATCGACCGCATCGGCACGCCGGATGATGCCGGCATTATTGACAAGAATGTCGATGGGACCGTGTGCTTCCGCCACCTTCCCGAAAGCCTCGACGGCGGCATCCTTGTCGGCAAAATCGGTCAGGCATTCGAAACCCGTCGCGCCCGCTTCCTTCAGCATGGCCAGCGTCTCGACCATTGAGGAGCGGCCGGCGCAGATCACCTGCGCACCGGCCTGCCCGAGGGAGAGTGCGATCGCCTGGCCGATGCCGGTATTGGCTCCCGTCACGAAAGCGCGACGACCGGAGAGATCGAAAAGGCCGCTCACCGCAGATCCTCCATCTTCACCATGTCGACATCGCGGTAATCGACATTGTCGCCCGCCATCGCCCAGATGAAGGTGTAGGACGCGGTGCCCGCGCCACAATGCACCGACCAACCCGGCGAAAGGATGGCCTGCTCGTTCTTCACGATCATATGGCGGGTTTCGGAAGGCTCGCCCATGAAATGGAAGACACGCTGATCCTCCGGCAGGTCGAAATAGAGATAGGCTTCCGAACGCCGGTCATGGACATGGGCCGGCATCGTGTTCCAGACGGAGCCTTCCGCGAGCTTCGTCATGCCGACGACGAGCTGGCAGGATTCCATCACATCCGGGTGCACGAACTGAAAGATGGAGCGTTCGTTGGAGGTCGCCCGGTCGCCAAGATCGAGGCGCTTGGCGTCGCTGATGCGCACCAGCCTTGTCGGCAGGGCGCGATGGGCGGGCGCGGAAAGGATGTAGAAGCGCGCATCCTTGCCCGAAAACGTCAGCGGACCCGCGCCCATGCCGACATAGAGCATATCGCGATTGCCGAGCACATGGTCCGTGCCGCCGACCGAAACCCCGCCCTCGCCGCCGACATTGACGATGACGGCCTCGCGACGGTCGAGGAAGCCCGGCGTGCCGGTCTCCTTGGCCTCCTTCAGCTCCAGCGTGCCCGCTCCCGGCACCGCGCCACCGACGATCATGCGGTCGAGATGGCTGTAGACGAGATTGATCCTGCCCTCGGTGAAAAGGTCCTCGATCAGGAACTCCTTGCGAAGCGCCGCCGTATCCAGCGTCTTTGCGTGGCGCGGGTCAATGGCCTGCCGCGTTTCAGTTTTCAGCATCTCTGCCTCCTCGTTTTTCTGGATTGTATGAATTGATCAGAGGAAATCGTCACGACGCGGAGTGAACACGTCGATCAGAGTTCCTGGCTCGAGCGCCCGGCAGGAATGCACGGCATTGGAGGGCACGATCAGCGTGTCACCCGCGCTGATGACATGCGCCACGCCATCGATGGTGAATTCGAAGCGGCCTTCGCGCACATAGGTCGCCTGGATATGGGGATGGTGGTGCGGGGCGCCGAACCCGTCGGGCCCGAAGCGGAATTCCACCAGCATCACCTCCGGCGAATGGGAAAGCACGCGGCGGCTTACCCCTCCCCCCGTCTCGACCCATGGCAGGGGATTTTGTCGATCCGTCATTTCACACCTCGTATCGCATCAATGGAAGAGTTTCGGCAGCCACAGCGACAGCGCGGGGATATAGGTGACCAGCATCAGCACGGCGAGCGCGCCGAAATAGAATGGCCAGATGGTGCGCATCGCTTCCCAGATCCTGATCTTGCCCACAGCACAGCCGACGAAAAGCACCGCGCCCACCGGCGGCGTGCAAAGGCCGATGCCGAGATTAAGGATGAGAATGACGCCGAAATGCACCGGGTCCATGCCATAGGCCTGCACGACCGGCAGGAAGATCGGCGTGGTGATGATGATCAGCGGCGACATGTCCATGAAAGTGCCGAGGAAGAGCAGCAGCACATTGATCAGGAGAAAGATGACGAGCGGTTCGGTCGAGATCGACTGCATGAAATCGATCATCGCCGCCGGTACGCGCAGGAAGGCGAGAAGCCAACCGAAGGAGGCTGCAGCACCGATGATGAGCAGCACCATGGCCGTTGTCCGCACCGCACCCATGGTCGCCTCGATGAAATCGGAAAACGACATGGAACGGTAGACCGTCACCGTTATCAGCAAAGCATAGAGAATGGCGATGCAGGAGCTTTCGGTCGCGGTGAACACGCCGGAACGCACACCGCCGAAAATGATGCCGATGAGGATCAATCCTGGAATCGCCGCGACGGCCAGTTGCGCCACCATCGTCCAGCCGGGGAACTGCCCGAGCGGATAGCCGCGTTTTCTGGCCACGGCCCAGGCGGCCACCATCAGGGCAATTGCGAGCAGGAGCCCGGGAACGATGCCGGCGGTGAAAAGGTCGGCGATCGAGATCGTGCCGCCCGCGGAGATCGAATAGATGATCATATTGTGCGAGGGCGGGATCATCA
Source organism: Mesorhizobium sp. RMAD-H1 (assembly GCF_014191375.1). Lineage (GTDB taxonomy): Bacteria > Pseudomonadota > Alphaproteobacteria > Rhizobiales > Rhizobiaceae > Paramesorhizobium. The sequence goes on along the minus strand of NZ_JACHWN010000003.1, from coordinate 185,663 downwards.
GCGCGATGATGGCGCTCGTCACCGTGACATTGACGGCATAATCGACATCATAGCCGCGCGCCTTCATCTGCGGGATCATTAGGCCGCCGATAGCCGAGGCATCGGCCACGGCGGAACCGGAAATGCCGCCGAAAAGCGTCGAAGCGGCGATGTTCACCTGCCCCAGGCCGCCGCGCAGATGGCCGAACAGGGAACCGGCGAAAGCGACAAGCCGCTGCGCGATGCCGCCGCGCACCATGAGGTCACCGGCATAGATGAAAAACGGGATTGCCATCAGCGCGAACGTGCTGACGCCGGCGTTCATGCGCTGGAAGACGATCACCGGCGGGATGCCCAGATAAAGGACGGTGGCGAAGGACGCGATCCCCAGGCAGAACGCGATAGGCGTTCCGATCAGGAGAAGCAGGACGAACGTGCCGAAAAGAACTGTGAGTGCCATTGATCCCGGTCCTTAGGCCGTCGCGTCGATCATCTCGACGTCCAGTTTCTCCTGGCCGGAGAAGCGGCGTGCGAGACGCTCGAGTGAGAAGAGGATGATGAGAATGCCGCCGCCGAGGATCGGCAGATAGTCGAAGCCGACCGGCAGGCGCAGCGACGGCATCACCGCCGACCACGTGCCGCGCGCAAGGTCGAAGCCATACCAGGCCATGCCGGCGCCGAAGAAAAGGACCGCGATGTCGCTGATCGTGCGCAGCACCGCCTTGCCCTTTTCGGGCAGCAGAAACAAAAGCACATCGAAGCCAAGGTGATAGCCCTCGCGGACACCGACGGCGGCGCCCAGGAAGATGAACCAGTTCATCAGGAGGATGGAAAGCGGCTCCGTCCAGCTCGGCGAAGCGTTGAGCATATAGCGCGACCACACCTGCCAGCCGGTGAAGACGGTCATCAGGACGAGCCCGATGCCGGCGGCCCAGAGGGCAAGCGTCGAGATGCGGGATAGAACGGCAGCGCTTTGCCGCATGGCGGTCTGCATGACACGATCCTCGATATTTTCAATGGCGGAGGGAGGGCGAGAGGGCGAGAACCGCCAATCTCCCGCCCCTGCCCTTTACTGCGTCTCTTGTATCCGCTTCACGAGGTCCTTCAGCACATCAGTGCTCGCGAATTTGTCGTAGACGGGCTTCATCGCGTCGATGAAGGGCTGCTTGTCCGGCTGTGTGACCTCGACGCCGGCCGCCTCGACGATCTTCTGCGATTCCTTTTCCTTGGCGTCCCAGAGCTCGCGCATTTTGGCAACGGATTCCTTCGCCGCTTCGCGCACCGCCTGCTGATCCTCCGGCGAGAGCTTTTCCCAGCTCTTCTTGGACATCACCAGCACTTCCGGCGACATGGAGTGTTCGTCGAGAGAATAATATTTGGCGACCTCGTAATGCTTGGAGGATTCGTAGCTCGGCCAGTTGTTCTCCGCCCCGTCGAGAAGGCCGGTCTGGATGCCGGAATAGACCTCGCCATAAGCCATCGGCGTAGCGTTGGCGCCCAGCGCATTGACCATGTCCACGAAGAGATCCGACTGGATGACGCGGAACTTCATGCCCTTCAGATCGTCGATCGTCTTGATCGGCTTCTTGGAATTGTAGAAGGAACGCGCACCGGAATCGTAGAAGGCAAGGCCGATCAGTTCCTGAGCCTCGAAGGCCTTCAGGATGTCCTCGCCGATCGGGCCGTCCATCACCTTGCGCATATGCTCCTTGGAGCGGAAGATATAGGGCAGCGACGGCGCGATGGTCTCGGGCACGATGCCGTTGAACGGCGCCATGTTGACGCGGTTGAGATCGATGACGCCGAACTGCGTCTGCTCGATCGTTTCCTTCTCCTCGCCGAGCTGGCGCGAATGGAAGACCTCGATGCCGATGCGGCCATTGGTTTTCTGCTTCAGGAGCTCGCCCATATATTTGACGGCTTCCACCGTGGGATAGCCATCCGGATGGGTATCGGCGGATTTCAGCACCAGTTCCTGCGCACCCGCGGCGACGATCGACGCCAGCAGCGATGCGGAGATCGCAAGCGCGGCACCGAATTTCCCTAGATGTTTCATGTCTTCTCCTCCCGATTTGGGCACCTGCCCCGTTGATAAATTTCCCCCGGCTCCCGTCAGAGCCTGTAGGCCTCCTTCGCCAGCCGATAGGTCAGATCGTGTGCCACCTCATAGGCCTCGTCCTCCCGAAGCCTGCCGGTGACCACCAGCTCCGCCAGATAGGCGCAGTCCACGCGGCGCGCGACGTCGTGGCGTGCCGGAATGGAACAGAAGGCGCGCGTATCGTCGTTGAAACCGACGGTGTTGTAGAAGCCCGCCGTTTCCGTCGTCAGTTCGCGGAAGCGGCGCATCCCCTCCGCGCTGTCGAAGAACCACCAGGCCGGCCCGAGCTTGAGGCTGGGATAGACGCCGGCCAGCGGCGCGAGCTCGCGCGAATAGACGGTTTCATCAAGCGTGAACAGGATGACCGAAAGGCCGGGTTCGGTACCGACGGCGTCGAGCATCGGTTTCAATGCCCTGACATAATCCGTCCGCGTCGGGATATCGAAACCCTTGTCACGGCCGAACCGGGCAAAGATCGTTGGCGAATGATTGCGCCAGGAGCCGGGATGGATCTGCATCACCAGCCCGTCGTCGAGGCTCATGCGCGCCATCTCGGTCAGCATGTGGCCGCGGAAGGCATCCGCCTCCTCGGCGGAGATGGTGCCTTTCAGCGCCTTCTGATAAAGCCGCTCGGCCTCGCCACGGTCGAGGTTCTCCGTGCGCGCCGTCGCATGGCCATGGTCGGTGGACGTGGCGCCAAGCGATTTGAAGAAGCCGCGACGCGCGCGATGTGCATCGAGATAACCGGCGAAAGTCCCGATATCCGCGCCGGAAATTTCGCCAAAACGCTCGATATTCTGCTGGAAATCCTGGAATTCCGGATCGACGACTGCATCCGGGCGATAGGCGGTGATCACCCGGCCCGTCCAGCCGGATTCGCCGATCGTCTTATGCCAGCGCAGATCGTCGAGCGGACTTTCCGTGGTGGCGATCACCTCGATGTTGAAACGTTCGAAAAGCGCCCGCGGGCGGTAATCCGGCCGCGTCAGCCGTTCGGCGATGCGGTCGTAATAGAAATCCGCCGTCTTTGCCGAAAGTACCACGTCGATATCGAACAATGTCGAGAAGGAATGATCAAGCCAGAGGCGCGTCGGCGTACCGCGGAAGAGATGATATTTCTCGGCAAAGCGCCGCCATATCTTGCGGCTGTCGGTTTCAACAGGCGTGCCGTCGCGTGTCGGAACACCCAGGTCCTCCAGCTTCACGCCCTGGCTGAACAGCATGCGGAAGACATAGTGATCCGGCACGACGAGAAGCTGCGCCGGATCGGGAAAGGCCTCGTCTTCGGCGTACCAGCGCGGATCGGTGTGACCATGCGGGCTGATGACAGGCAGATCGCGGACGTGGGCGTAAAGCGCGCGCGCGATGGCCCGCGTGCCAGGATCGGCGGGAAAAAGCCGGTCTTCGTCCAGCAACCCCCCTTCACGCCCCGCCACGCTTTGCTGCGCTATCGACATCTAGGCATTCCCTCCCAAAATCTTCTATCAGCATCAGATCATAGACCGGCAACTTCGGCCCCGCCGATGACTGTTCTTCTCAGTTAAAACTGGTATGGTAGATTTGTAAATAGGGAAAACGGCTCGGAATGGACCTACTTTCGACCAAGGGAGAAACACTGGCGGAACGATCTGAAACAGGCGATCCGACCATTGCGGACCGCGTTTTCGCGACGCTGCACTCGGCCATTCTTACCCTGCAGATGCCGCCGGGCGCGAAATTTTCGGAAGCCGAGATCGCCAAGCAGCTGGGTGTCTCGCGCCAGCCGGTGCGCGAAGCCTTCATCCGGCTGGCGCAGATCGAATTCGTCCGCATCCAGCCGAAGCGCGCGACCGAGGTATGCAAGATCTCCGAGGCAGCCGTTCTCAACGCGCGCTTCATCCGCGAGGCGCTGGAGGCGGCGATCGTGAGGGATGCGTGCGCGCATTGCGAGGATGGGCTGATCGACTGTCTGGAGGATATCGTCGAGCGCCAGCGCAAGGCGGTCGACATCAATGAGCGCGAGCTTTTCCACGATCTCGACGATGCGTTTCATCGCTCGATCGCAGAAGGATCGGGCCGTGGCCTCGTCTGGACGCTGATCAACGAGCAGAAGGCGCAGATGGACCGGGTGCGCTATCTCAGCCTCGCCTTCAATGAACCTGTCGTCATCAAGGAACACGCAGCCATCATCGATGCCTTGCGCGATCGCGACGCAGCGCGCGCCGAAGCGGCGATGCGCCATCATCTGTCGCGCATCAACTCGCTCATTGCCGTGCTGCGCCAGCAGCATCCGCAATATTTTGCCGCACCGGAAGGCGACGGCTCCCCGCCGGAAACAGTCAAGGAGCCGGATGATCCGGCTCCTTGAACCCTGGCAGAATATGCTGCGCCGGTCAGGCCGGCGCGGCGGCTTTCAACCTCTTCTTCGCCCGGCGTGACAGGACGAGGGGAAGAACGGCCATTCCCGCGGCAAGCACCCACAGCACCAGGGAGATCTTGCTCTGGAACAGGATGGAGATGTCTCCGCCGCTGATCGCCAGCGCATTGCGCAGATTGATCTCCATGACATGGCCGAGCACGAAACCGAGGATGATCGGCGCCATGTCGAAACCGAGCTTGCGCAACAGCCAGCCCACCATGCCGATCCCGAGCATCAGAAGCACCGAGAAGCCGGAAGCGTGGGTCGAATAGACCCCGACGATCGACAGGACCAGAATGCCCGGCACGAGCAGCCAGTTAGGCACCGTCAGCACGCGGGCGAAGATATTGACGAGCGGCAGGTTGAGAAGCAACAGAATGATGTTGCCCACGAAGAGCGAGGCGACGAGGCCGCCGACGATCTCAGGCCGCTCGGTGAGCAGCATGGGGCCTGGCTGGATATTATAGAGCATCAGAGCGCCGATCATGACGGCGGTGGTGCCCGAACCCGGCACGCCCAGGGTCAGCATGGGCACGAAGGCGCCACACGCCGTAGCGTTGTTCGCCGCCTCCGGTGCTGCCAGGCCGCGCACGTCGCCCTTGCCGAAAGTGCCCTCGGTATCCGACAGGCGCTTGGCTGTCGTATAGGCGATGGCGCTGGAAACCGATGCCCCCGTCCCCGGCAGGACGCCGACGACGAAGCCGATGATGGAGCTGCGCAGCGTCGTGCCGACGGATTTGCGGATATCATTGGCCCGCGCGAACATCCGTCCGAGCTGCCTGATGACGGTAACCCCCGATGCCTGGTGTTCGAGGATGAGCAGCGCCTCGGAGATCGAGAACAGACCGATCACCAGGACCACGAACTCGATGCCGTCGCCCAGTTCCGGCTCGTTGAAGGTGAAGCGGTAGGCGCCGGACGTCGCATCGAGTCCGACGGTGGCGAGCATCAGCCCGAGCGTGCAGCCGATCAGCGTCTTCACCGGCTGGCTGCCGACCATGGAGCCGAGCGTGGCAAAGGCGAAGACCATCAGCACGAAATATTCCGCGGGGCCGAAGCCGGTGGCGAGACCGGCAAGCACCGGAGCAAAAAGCGCAAGTCCGACCGCGCCGATCATGCCACCGACAAAGGAGGCAAGCCCGCTCAGCATCAAAGCTTCGCCGGCACGGCCCTGGCGGGCGAGCGGATAGCCGTCGAGAGCGGTCATCACGGCGCCGGCGTCGCCTGGCACATTGAGCAGGATCGAAGAAATGCGCCCGCCATATTCAGCCCCGCAATAGATCGAGGCAAGCAGGATCATCGTGCTTTCGGGCGGAAGGCCCATCGTATAGGCGATCGGCAGCAGCAGCGCGATGCCGTTGATCGGACCGATTGCAGGCAGTGCGCCGACCAGCGTGCCGATGAAACAGCCGATAAAGCCGATCAGCAGGTTCTGGAAAGTGAGGGCAACGGCAAAGCCACCCCAGAGATATTCAAGGTTCATGGAAATATCCTCGGTCAGTTCCCCGCTTCGGCTCAGCCGAAAAGCGTGCCCTTCGGCAGATAGACCTCGAGCAGATAGGAGAAGACGAACCACCACAGGAGGGCGTGCCCGGCGGCACCAATCAGCGCCTTGCGCAATGATGCTCCGAAAATCCAGCCCACCCCCGCCGTCAGGATGAAGATCGACGCCGCGAAGCCAAACGGTTCCAGAAGAAGCACGGCAAGGATGATCAGCCCAGGCACGGCAAGCGTCTTGACGAGCAGCGCTCCGGTCGGAAAGCTCTCGGTGTTACCCGGCTTTCTCAGGTAGAAGAGGCACAAGACACCAAGGATGATCGCCAGCACGACAGGCATCACCCGCGGCCCCAGCGGATCGGAAGCGAAGGCATATTCGATCCGGCTGCCGCCGATTCCGTAGGCGATCGCCAAGGCCAGAAGGCAGACGCCGCCGATCCTTCCCGCGAGGGAAGCGTTTTTCGTTTTGTCCGACATCGGTTTCTCCGTCGTTGGCACAAACAGGACGAACGGCCCGCCGGTTGCCGGCGGGCCGCCTCTCGTCATTACATGCCGGCTTCCTTGGCGAGCACCTTGAAGCGGGCGACATCAGCCCTCACCTGCTCGTCGAATTCCTTGCCAATGACGGTGTATTCATAGAGGCCGCGCGCTTCGCGCTCCTTCTTGAATTCGGGCGTCTCCACCAGCTTCTTGAAGCTGTCCACCCACCAGTTATAGTCGGCATCGGAAACATTCTTGCCGACATAATAACCGCGCCAGACCGGCCATTCGATGTCAATTCCCTGCTCCTTGGCCGTCGGGACCTCGGCCAGTTCGCCCGGGAGGCGCTCCTTCGACATGACGGCAAGGATGCGCACCTTTCCCGCAGCATGATGCTTGGACATTTCGGCGGCATCGCCGGCGCCCACCTTGACATGGCCGCCTTCGAGCGCCGTCAGCACCGCACCGCCACCTTCGAGCGCGACATAGCGCATCGCCTTGGCATCCTGGCCTGCGGCCTTCGCGAGGATCGCCCCCTTCATCCAGTCCTGCGACCCGACGGCACCGCCGCCGGCAATGGCGAAGTCGGAAGGATTGGCCTTGTAGGCATCGATCAGGTCGCCGAGGGTCTTGATGGGCGAATCCGCGGCAACGACCAGTACGCCGTAATCGGTGCCGAGAGCACCAAGCCAGCGAACGGCGGTTTCATCGTACTGGCCGAACTTGCCTTGGGCGATCAGCAGCGCCGAACCGGCCGAGGCGGCGGTGATCAGATTACCGTCCGAGCCGCGCTTGCCGATGACGTGATTATAGGCCACCGCGCCGACGCCGCCTTCCATATAGGTAACGGCCATCGGTTTGCTGATCAGCTTGGCCTCGAGCAGCGAATTGGCCGCAAGACGGCAGGTCAGGTCGAAGCCGCCACCGGGCTTTGCCCCGGCGAGGCATTCGGGCTTCGCCGGCTCAGCCGAAGCGTTTCCGCCTGCCAGCACGGCAAACAGAACGCCGGCGACGAGGGCTCCAGTCTTCAATTTCATCATAATCCTCTCCCACGTTGATTATTATCGGCCGACGCGGATGCAGGACTTCATCACAACGGCATGCAGGCCTTCACATCGCATGCGGTCACGATGCGTCGGCTCATGTGCAGAGTTACCCCATAAAAGCTCTTCGCTTCCGTATCGGGGTGAGTTTCGCGATTTCCTCCGCGCCGCTGTCCGGTCCTTCTCCCGCAGACAGGCTGCAGCATTCATAGAAGGGAAACCTGTCACCATGCTGTCACGGAATCCGGCAGCCGCTTCCGTGTGCTTCTTCTTGATCGCCGCCATTTTCCGTGCAAATGCATCAAAATGCGCATTCTTCTTGTCGAAGATACCCAGGATGTGGGAGAGGCGATCAGCCGCCGGTTCGAGACGGTCGGGCATACGGTCGATTGGGAAACCGACGGCCAGGCTGCATCCGATATCCTCGATTTCACCGATTACGACCTGGTCATCCTCGACGTCATGCTCCCGGGCCTCGACGGGTTCGAGATCCTGCGCCGCCTGCGCCAGGCGAAGAAGTCCATCCCTGTCCTGGTACTGACAGCGCGCTCCGAAATCGAGGACCGGGTAGGAGCGCTCGATCTCGGCGCCGACGACTATCTCGTCAAGCCGTTCGATTTCCGCGAGCTGGAGGCACGCGCCCGCGTGCTGTTGCGCCGCCATGCCGGAGAGGCGACCAATCTGATCGAGTGCGGCGATATCGTGCTCGACCGGTCGAGCCGCAGCGTGCGCGTCGGCAAACGCGAGGTGCAGTTGAAGCGGCGGGAAATGACGCTTCTGGAAATCCTGGCCACCCGGCCCGGCCGCGTCTTCAGCAAGGACGAGTTGCTCGACCAGCTCTTCGGTTTCGAGGAGCCGGCCGGCCATCACAACGCCATCGAGCTCTATGTCGGTCGGCTGCGCAAGAAGCTGGAAGGCTCGCGCGCCCGCATCGTCACCGTCCGTGGCCTCGGCTATCAGCTGGTTTCCGATGACACGGCGTGAACCCTCGCTCTTCTGGCGCCTGGCGCTGCGCGTTGCGCTGGTCCTGTGCACTGGAGCGGCACTGCTGATCACGGCTGCCTGGGTTTATGCCAGGGCCGCCGCCGACGATGCCTATGACCGGCTGCTCCTCGGCGCCGCGATCCAGATTGCGGAAAACCTTACAGTCGATGCCGGCCACCTCATCATCAACCTGCCCTCATCGGCTTTCGAGCTGCTCGGGCTGGCGGCGAGCGACCGCATCTTCTACCGCGTCATCGACCCCGCCGGGCAGACGCTGACTGGCTATGACGATCTCAAAACGGATATCGATCTCGATACCGTCCGCGCCGAGCCGGTCTTCGCCTCGACCGAGTTTCGCGGCGTTCCGGTTCGCTTGACCATCGTCGCCCGCGCGCTTTCCGACCCCACGCTCTCCGGCTTCGCACATGTCATCGTCGCACAGACGACAGAGGCCCGCCGCGCGCTCGCCGGCGAGCTGACCTCCCATGCCATCGTCCTGGTCGCCATCATGAGCGTTCTCGCCCTGGCGGGCACGATGCTCGCCATCCGCTATTCGCTCCAGCCGATCGCCCATCTGGGGGCCGCGATGCGCCGTCGCGACCCGCAGGACCTCACACCCATCAAGGTCGAGGCGCCACGCGAGCTTCAGCCATTCCTTGCCTCCATCAATCATTTCATGGGCCGGCTCAGCGAGCGGGTCGACCTCCTGCAGCGCTTTATCGCCGATGCCGCCCACCAGATCAGGACACCGTTGACGGCGCTCTCCGCGCAGGTGGATCTGCTCGGCCAGGACCAGATGGACGAATCCGGCCGTCGGCATCTCGCCCGGGTGAAGAAGCGTGCCGACGAGCTGGCGAGGCTGACGAACCAGCTCCTGAGCCATGCCATGGTGATCCACCGGTCGGAATCGGTGCAGCTTGCGCCGGTCAATCTGGTCGACATTGCCAGACGCGCCTTCCGCGCGGCCATACCGATCACCATCGACCCCGATATCGTCGTCTCGTTCGAAGCGCAAAGCGAGGCGCCGATGGTGTTGGGCGACCCCGTCTCGCTGCGCGAGGCGATCGTCAACGTCATCGACAATTCGCTCCGGCACGGAACCATATCGCGCCTGGAGGTGCGGGTCGTCAGCGACCGGGAAAAGGCGCGCGTGGAGGTGGAGGATGACGGGGTCGGCATTCCACCCGGAGAGTGGGAAAGGGTGACACAGCGTTTCGTCACATCGAGGGCGCACGAGGGCAGCGGCGGCCTCGGCTTCGCCATCGCCTCGGAAGTGGCGACCGCCCATGGCGGCCGTCTCGGCTTCCGCGAAAAAGGCGAACGCGGATTCACCGTCTATCTCGAAATTCCGCTGGCTGGGCAAGCAGAAGTGAAGAAAAAGAAATGAAACAGATGCTGATCCACCTCTGCGCCATGATGGTCGCTCTTTCATCTGCCGGCCCGGCAGATGCGCTGGAGGGCAGCCGCCATCTCTTCCCCGCACAGCAGCCCCAGCGCGACGTCCTTTCCATTCACGCCGCCACCGACATCGACGCGATGGAACCGCTCATTCTCGACTTCCAGAAAATGGCGCCCGACATAGCCGTGCAATATGTCGAATACGTCACCAATGATCTCTACAATGACGCGGACAGGGCCTGCCGCGAGGGCACCGCGCTCGGCGACATCTACCTGTCGTCCTCCGTCGACCAACTCGTGAAACTTGCGAATGACGGCTGTGCCACGCCGCACCAATCGCCGCAGACCCAGAGCGTCGCCTCATGGGCGAACTGGCGCGATGAGGTCTTCGGCTTCACCTTTGAACCATCGGTCTTCGTCTATAACAGCGATCTGGTGCCAGCCGAAGATGTGGCCCGGACGCATGTGGAGCTCGCCGACCTGCTTCGCCGCAAGCTCGATTTCTATCGCGGGCGCATAGGCACCTATGATCTGCGCCAGTCCGGCATCGGCTATCTCCTTGCCTTTTACGACGCGAAGCAGACCACCACCGTCTATGGCCGCCTGCTCGAAAGCATGAGCCGCGCCGACGCGACGGTGCGCTGCTGCAACAGCGAGGTCCTGCAGCAGGTGGCGAGCGGCAATTTCTATATCGGCTACAATATTCTCGGCTCCTACGCCTATGCCGAATACAAGCGGAACCCGCAGCTGAAGATCGTCGTGCCGCGCGACTACACGCTGATCCTGAGCCGCGGCGCGCTCATCCCGAAGAACGCGGTGAGCGGCAATCTTGGCGCCCGGTTCCTCGATTATCTCCTTTCGCCGCGCGGCCGGGCCATCGCCCGCGAAAAAGCCTTCTTCTTCTCCGAAAGCGGCCCCTTGCCACCGGATGTAGACGGCCCATTGACGCTCGTCCAGTCAGGGATCGCGCGGCCGATCCGCATCGGCCCGGAGCTCCTCGCCGCCCAGGACCACGCACAGCGCGCGCGCTTCATCGCCGACTGGACCAATCTGATCATCGGTGGCGGCAAGGCCATGCGATAAGGACGGGATGAAGAGTAAAAATTCCTCGACCTGATGTCGGGAAAGGCCATACTCGTCCGTCTTTATGGAAAGAGGAATGGCCCAATGCTCTACGCGATCCTTTGCTATAACGTGGAAGACGTCGTCGGCTCCTGGTCGCAGGAGGAAGAGGACGAGGTCATGGGAAAGCTCATGACCGTCCAGGAAGGGCTTGCCAGGGAAGGGCGTCTCGGCCCTGTCGCCCGGCTCCTGCCGACCACGGCGGCAACGACCCTGCGCAAGAACGGCGACGCACCGCTCGTCATAGACGGGCCGTTCGCCGAAACCAAGGAACAACTCCTGGGGTTCTATGTCATCGAAGCCGCGTCGCTCGACGAAGCGCTCGATACCGCACGCGATCTGGCGCAAGCCAATCCTGGCACCGGTTCCTATGAAATCCGCCCCATCATGCTTTTCCGTCCGGGATCAGGCCTGACATGAACGATACCCATTGGATCGATGCCGCATTGACCGCAGCCCGCCCGCAGGTGGTGGGGGCGCTGCTGCGCTATTTCCGCGATCTCGACACGGCGGAGGAAGCATTTCAGGAGGCCTGCCTCAGGGCGCTCAAGACCTGGGCGAAGAACGGCCCGCCGCGCGATCCGACTGCATGGCTCATTTTCGTCGGACGCAACAGCGCCATCGACGTGGTGCGGCGCCAGGCGAAGCATCAGGCATTGCCGTCCGAAGAGCACCTGTCCGATCTCGAGGATACCGAATCCGCCGTCGCCGAGAAGATGGACGTCGCCGATTACCGCGACGACATCCTGCGCCTGCTCTTCATCTGCTGCCATCCGGACCTGCCCGCCACGCAGCAGATCGCACTGGCGCTCAGGATCGTCTCGGGCCTCTCGGTCCGGCAGATCGCGCGGGCCTTCCTCGTCAGCGAAAGCGCCATGGAGCAACGCATCACCCGCGCCAAGGCGCGCATCGGCGCCGGCAACCTGCCGTTCGAGACGCCCGGCCCGATCGAACGGGCGGAGCGGCTCGCTGCCGTCGGCGCCATGGTCTATCTCATCTTCAACGAGGGCTACTCGGCTGGCGGCAGCGAGGCGAAGGCGCGTTTCCCGCTCTGCGACGAGGCGATCAGGCTGGCGCGGCTGCTCCTGCGCATCTTCCCGACCGAACCCGAGATCATGGGGCTGATGGCATTGCTGCTCCTCCAGCATGCCCGCGCCGCCGCCCGCTTCGATGCCGACGGGCAGATTATTCTGCTCGATAACCAGGATCGCGGCCTCTGGAACAGGCAGATGATCGCCGAAGGCCTGGCGCTCATCGACAAGGCGATGCGGCACAGGCGGCCCGGCCCTTACCAGATCCAGGCGGCGATCGCCGCCCTGCACGCCCGCGCGGCGCGGGCCGAGGATACGGACTGGGCAGAAATCGAGCTGCTTTATGCCGCGTTGGAAGCATTCATCCCCTCGCCCGTCGTCACGCTCAACCGCGCGGTCGCGGTGGAAAAGGTGCGCGGGGCCGCGGATGCGCTTGCCCTCATCGAGCCGCTGGAGGAGAAGCTCTCCGGCTATTTCCACTATTTCGGCGTCAAGGGCGCCCTTCTCAAGAAGCTCGGCCGCAACGAGGAGGCGCGCATAGCCTTCGACCGTGCCATCGCGCTTGCCAATACGGCGGCCGAAGCCGCCCATATCCGCATGCATCTCGACCAACTGGCACAGACCGGGGCGTCCGCCTGAAAAAATTTCTCCGCAGTGTAGGTTGGATGGCTGTCCATCCGTCCTTGGAACGGAAGCAAGCTGACAAAGGATGACAGCCATGACAACGACTGCCGAAGCCACTCCCTTGAACGATCGCGAGCTCGTTCTGACCCGCCTCATCGACGCGCCGCGCGAGAAACTCTACCGGGCCTGGACCGATCCGGAACTGCTCAAGCAATGGTTCGCGCCACTGCCCTACACGACCCCGCATGCGGAGCTCGACGTGCGCCCGGGCGGCGCCAGCCTCATAATCATGCGCAGCCCGGACGGCCAGGATATGCCGAATAGAGGCGTCTATCTCGAGGTGGTGGAGAACGAGCGCATTGTTGCCACGGACGCCTATGTCAGGGCATGGGAGCCTTCGGAGAAGCCGTTCATGACGCTGATCCTGACCTTTGAGAACGAGGCCGGCAAGACGCGGTACACGGCCCGTGTCCGCCATTGGAGCGCTGCCGACTGCAAGGCGCATGGGGAAATGGGCTTTCATGAAGGCTGGGGACAGTGCACCGACCAGCTTGCCGCCCTCGTAGCCAGGATCTGAGACGGGCACATAGCGAACGCCCGGCGCGCCGGCTATCTGCCGGCGCGCCTTATTTTTCCAGAACCGTCGCCTTTCCGCTCCACGCTCATCGGCTATATAAACGGTGGCGATATTCACGTTACCAGGCCGGGAGCAACGCCATGGCATATGAACTCTATTATTGGGACGGCATTCCGGGCCGGGGCGAATTCATCCGGCTGGCGCTGGAAGAAGCCGGCGCCGATTATGTCGACGTCGCCCGCAAGGACACCGCGGCGATGATGAAGATCATGGCAGGCCGCACCGAACCGCATATCCCCTTTGCCCCGCCATTCCTGAAGGACGGCGACATGCTCATCTCGCATGTGGCGAACATCCTCTTCTATCTCGGACCGAAGCTCGGACTGGCTCCGGATGATGAGGCGCTGCGCTATTTCACCAACGGGCTGCAACTGACGATCGCCGATTTCCTCGTCGAGGTGCACGACACCCATCATCCGATCGCGGTCTCGCAATATTACGAGGAACAGAAGGGTCCCGCCTTGGCGCGCGCCGCCAGTTTCCTCGACGAGCGGCTGCCGAAATATCTCGGCTATTTCGAACGGGTGCTGCAGCAGAACCCGCATGGCGGCAAGCACAGCGTCGGCAACCGCCTGAGCTATGTCGACCTTTCTCTCTTCCATGTGATCGAAGGGCTGCTCTATGCCTTCCCCCGCGCCATGACGCGGTATGAAGCCAGGTATCCGGCACTGGCCGCCCTGCATGGCGCAGTGCGGGAGCGGCCGAATATCAAGCGGTATCTCGCCTCGGACCGGCGTCTTTCCTTCAACGAATCCGGCATCTTCCGTCACTATCCGGAACTGGACAGGGATGACGGCTGAAGCTGGTGAACCCAGGAGACGCAGGATGATCTTCGAAGGATTTGACCTGGAGATGATCGAACTGCCGGAGGCGACATTGCGCGTGCGCCATGGCGGAAGTGGTCCGCCGGTCCTGCTGCTTCACGGCCACCCCCGAACCCATGTCACATGGCATCGCGTGGCGCCGCTGCTGGCCCGAACGCACAAGGTGGTCTGCCCCGATCTGCGCGGTTTCGGACAATCCTCCAAACCGGCCGATACGCCCGACCATTCCGGTTCGTCAAAACGCGCCAAGGCGCGCGATTGCGTGGCCCTGATGGAAAGGCTGGGCTTCGGCCGCTTTGCGATCGTGGGCCATGATCGTGGCGCCTATACCGCCTTTCGCACTGCTATGGACCATCCGGCGTCTGTCAGTCATCTTGCTATCCTCGATGGCGTGCCGATCCTCGAAGCCCTGGAGCGTTGCGATGCGCGTTTCGCCACGGCGTGGTGGCACTGGTTCTTCTTCGCCCAGCCGGAAAAGCCTGAGCGGGCCATTCTCGCCGATCCCGACGCCTGGTACGAAGGATCAGCCGGGGAGATGGGCGCGCAAGCCTATGAGGATTACCGCGCGGCCATCCACGATCCCGCGACAGTCCACGCCATGATCGAGGACTATCGCGCCGGTCTCGGCATCGACCGCAAGCATGATGAGGCGGATCGCCGCAACGGACGGCGAATCACCTGCCCCACTCTGGTTCTGTGGTCGCTGCGCGATGACCTGGAAATGCTCTACGGCAATGTCCTGGATGTCTGGCGGCCCTGGACGGTACACTGCGAAGGGCGCGGCATCGAGTCCGGCCATCACATGGCGGAAGAAGCGCCGGAAGCGCTGGTCGCGGAACTCCTCCCATTCCTGAACTAAGCGGCCGCATGCCCTGATTGTCGCAGGGTCAAACATGCTTCCCTCTGGAAAAGGCAAGTACATGTGATATCCTTTGGAAGGGTAGCTGGCCGGCACGGCGGCTCCCCACCCGTGCGGCTTCGGCGCCGGATTCAGTATACCGTCCCGGAGCACGCGCATGAAACCTTCCGCTGACCAAACCGAAATCTTGAAGCTTGCAGGAGATACGCTCGACGATGTCGGGAACTACGCACTGCTCGAGCTTCTGCCGGTCGGCGTCTATGTCTGTGATCGAGACGGACTGATCATCCGCTACAATCGCGCCGCGG
The DNA here is from genome assembly GCF_014191375.1 of Mesorhizobium sp. RMAD-H1. GTDB lineage: Bacteria > Pseudomonadota > Alphaproteobacteria > Rhizobiales > Rhizobiaceae > Paramesorhizobium. Next base: position 170,381 of record NZ_JACHWN010000003.1, on the reverse strand, counting down.
CGGAACTCTGGGGCCGTTCGCCCCGGATCGGCGATCCGGCCGACCGTTTTTGCGGGTCCTGGCGGCTGCGCTATCTCAATGGCACCTATGTGCCCCACATAGAATGCCCCATGGCCGTCGCGCTTGCCACCGGCGAGGGCATGCGCGACGGGGAGATCGTGGTCGAGCGCCCCGATGGAAGCCGTGTCGTCGCGCTGGTCTCGATCGAGGTCCTGAAAAATGCCGATGGTGAAGTCACGGGCGCCATCAACGTCTTTCGTGACAACACCGAACAGTACAATCTCCGAATCGCGCTCGGGGAACGAAAGCGCGAATTCGAATCCATCTTGCAGGCGCTGCCGGCAGCGATCTACACGACGGACGCCGAAGGACGCATCACCTTCTACAACGAAGCAGCCGCGGAGCTGTGGGGTGTCAGGCCGGAACTCGGAAAGAGCGAATTCTGCGGCTCCTGGAAGCTCTATTGGCCCGACGGCACGTTCCTTCCCCACGATGAGTGCCCGATGGCGATGGCGCTCAAGGAAAAGCGGCCCATTTCGGGCATGGAGGCTGCCGCCGAGCGGCCGGATGGCGAGCGCATACCCTTCCTCGCCTTTCCGACACCGCTCTTCGATACTGCCGGGGAGCTCACTGGCGCCGTCAACATGCTGATGGATATCCGGGGGCGCAAGATCGCCGACGAGACGGCGCAACAGCTGGCGGCGATCGTTGAATCCTCCGACGACGCGATCCTCTCGAAAGACCTTAACGGCATCATCACAAGCTGGAATAATGGCGCGGAGCGCCTTTACGGCTACAAGGCCCATGAGGTGATCGGCCAGCCAGTCACCATCCTCATACCGGAAGATCGGCAGGATGAGGAGCCGCAGATACTGGCCCGGATCCGCCGGGGCGATCGGATCGATCATTATGAGACCATCCGGCAGCACAAGGACGGCACGCTGATCGATATCTCGTTGACCGTATCGCCGCTTAGGGACGAGCAGGGACGAATTGTCGGCGCGTCGAAGATCGCCCGCAATATTACCGAGAGGCGCCTAGCGGAGGAGCAGCAGCGCCTGCTTCTGCGAGAAATGAATCATCGGGTGAAGAACCTCTTCACCCTTTCCAGCAGCCTGGTGACGCTGTGCGCCCGATCGGCGGCCTCCACCGAGGAACTCGTCTCCGGCGTCCGTGAACGTTTCGCTGCGCTGGCCCAAGCCCATACGCTGACCCTGCCCCCGACGTGGAACGTCGCTAGCGACGAGGGGCAGACGACCACACTGCACACCTTGATCCGGTCAATCCTGCTGCCCTTCGAGAAAAAAGCGGGCGACGGTGAGCCGCGGGCGGTCATTACCGGCCCCGACCTGCCGCTGGGCGGCTCGGCGGTCACGAATTTCGCGCTGCTCCTGCATGAATTCGCAACCAACGCGGCCAAATATGGCGCCCTCTCCGTTCCGGATGGGCATGTTCATATCGCCTGCAGCGAAGATGGCGATCAGTTCGCCCTCACCTGGCGTGAAAGCGGCGGCCCACCCATCGAGCGCGAGCCTGCAGACGAGGGCTTCGGCACGCTCCTGACGCGGGCTACGGTGAAGGGCTCGCTCGGCGGCCGGATCACGCGGGACTGGGCACCGGAAGGCTTGGTCATCGTGCTTTCCGTGGCCCGCGATCAGGCTATGGCGCGGTAAAGCTTGCCGGCTTCAGTCTTCACCTATGCGCATGCGGCTCGTCCGTATGCCGGCCGGAATAGCGGTCGTCGATCTCGCGGATGATCGCGTCGCCGCGTTCGGGATCGAGATGCCGCAGCAACTCGTCCACCTTCGCTTCCAGGCGATCGTTGCCTTCCTTGGACTGGGGAGACCCCAGAAAGAGCAGGAAGGCCAGCCCGCCCACCTGCCACAGGAGTTGCAGGAACTCCGATTGCCAGTTCTCCAGCGTGTCGCGCATCATTTCGACAACGTAGGGACCGAAAGTGGCTGCCTCCCCATGGCTTTGCTGTTCGTTCACATAGGCGAACCAGCCGAATAACCAGTGCCCGACGAGGCTTATGATAAAGAAGCCGAGCGTTATCCAAGCATAGCTGTAACTGCGCCAAATGGAGCTTCTGGCCATCGCGTAAACCTCTTCAGAACTGATCCGGGAACCATGTTGAACCTGGATCACCCGAAAACGCCGGAAATGCTTGTTCGTTCCCAATGCTTTACGCGAAGGCACCTGGCGGCGGCATGGCAGCGACGGCATGCGCCATTGTGGTAATGGGTGGACGCGGGAACATTTCGGGCCCCGCCATCGTTCATCCAGAGCATCTTCAACGGGATGGACGAGACGATGAAAACGACAACGACTTTTGCTGTGCTTGCCGCCTTGTTATTAACCCTCTCCGCCTGCGCCAACACGATCCGTGGCATGGGGCGTGACACCGCCGGTGCGGTGAACGCGACGCAGAATGCCGGCGAGGACGTAGACCGAGCCGCTTCCTATTAGGCGGCAAGCAGTGGCCTGAACCGGCCTTGAGCTGAATTTTCATGGACCGGCGCGACCGCCTCGCAGGGAGCATGCGTGGGATGATCTTTTGCCGGGAAATGCCTTCGATGTTTGTGGAACTTCGCTCTTTCCCGAAGGTTACTTTGCTTTGGGGAGGAGCGTCCAGCCGGTAAGCTCCTGACCTCTCCTCCCGAAGGAGGCGTCGTGAACACCATTTCAGCACCTCATATTTCCACGGCGACATCGTCGTGCAACAGCCTGGCTGCCTTTCTGCTCGGCTTTTCCATAGGGGGCTTCTTCGACGGAATCCTGCTGCACCAGATCCTCCAGTGGCATCATCTGCTTTCGGGGATCGCAGGCCGGGCCCAGGATCTCCGGTTCCAGATCGTCGCCGACGGTGTTTTTCACGCCGCCATGTATGTCGTGATGATCACCGGTCTCATCCTGCTCTGGCGAAAAGGGCATGACCGAAACCTCGCCGGGCGCCGTGTACTGGCCGTGGCCTGCTTCGGCTTCGCCTCGTGGCACCTGATCGATGCGGTTCTTTCGCACTGGCTTCTCGGTATCCACCGGATCAGAATGGACAGTCCCAATCCGCTTTTCTGGGATATCGGCTGGCTTCTTGTCTTTGGCCTCGTGCCGGCACTCATCGGCTACGGATTGCTCCGCAACGCAGGTCCGGCGTCCGGACCGCCTACCGGCGGTCGCCTTGCTCTTTCACTGTTGCTGGCCGGCGGAATGGCGAGCGGCCTTGCCGCCCTCATGCCGCCGCGCGGCAGCCAGCCAGCGGCCGTTCTCTTCGGCGCATCCGCAAGCCAGGCGGAGATCATGCGAGCCATCCAGCTTACCGGCGGAACGCTCGTCTCGAGCGATCCGAGCGGCACCCTCTGGCTTGTCCATTTCGACAACCCGCTGACGGCCTATCGCCTCTATGGCCAAGGTGCCCTCTTCGTCGGGGGCACGATGGCCGGCGGCTGCCTCAGTTACACCCGCTGGGACGCCAATGCCTGAAAATCGACAACCGACCGGTGAAAGATCGACTGCGGCAGCGGGGGCCGGAACTATCCCGCGCGCACCGCCCTTCGATGCCACGCTGCGATTGCTGGAGAAAGGCTACCCGTTCATCTCCAATCGCTGCGAGCGGCTGCGCACCGATGTCTTCCGGACACGGCTCATGCTGCGCGATGTGGTCTGCATGCGCGGCCCCGCGGCGGCCGCCCTCCTCTACGGGCATCCTGATCTGACGCGCGTCGGCGCGATGCCGGCAACCGCCCTGTGGCTTCTCCAGGACATGGGCAGTGTCCAGCAACTCGACGGCGAGGCGCATCGGCACCGCAAGGCAATGTTCGTGGAGCTTCTCATGCAGCCGCGGGCGGTCGACCGGTTGGTGCACCTCTTCCGCGATGCCTGGCTCGAAAGGCTTACCGCCTGGCAAAGCATGCGGCAGGTGACGCTGCTGCCGGAAGCAAGTCTGATCCTGACGCGCGCAGTCTGCCGCTGGGCCGGCGTTCCACTGCCCGATCAGAACGGCAGCCGAACGGCGAAGGACCTTGCCGGCATGATCGACAATACGGGCCGGTTCGGTCCGCGGCTCTGGATAGCCCTGTCGCGGCGCGACCGCGCGGAGCGATGGCTCCAGCAAATTATCGAGAATGTCCGTGCGGGCAGGTGGAATCCGGGACCCGAAACCGCCCTTCACGCGGTCGCCTTTCATCGCGATCCCGAAGGCGACATGCTCGATATCCGCGATGCGGCGGTCGAGATGCTCAACATATTGCGGCCGGTGGTAGCCATTGGCCGTTTTATCGTCTTCACCGCGCTGGAGCTCTCCCGCGACGAGCTCTGGTGCCATCTTTTTCAGGGCGGCAATGACGAGCTTATCGAGGATTTCGTCGAGGAGGTACGGCGCACCGCCCCCTTCTTCCCCTTCATCGGCGCGCGGGCGAAAAAGGCGATCGAATGGGAGGGCCACGACTTTCCGCAGGGCCAGTGGCTGCTGCTCGACCTCTACGGCACCAACCATGATCCCCGGCTGTTCAAAGAGCCTCAAGAGTTCCGGCCGCAGCGGCAGCTTTCCTGGCGGCAGCAGGATTACGCCTTCATCCCGCAGGGCGCCGGCGACACGGCGACCACCCATCGCTGCCCGGGAGAGGCGATCACCGTGGAGATCATGAAGGAATCCGTGCGCCTGCTCTGCCGCGAGATGACCTACCGCGTGCCGGCACAGGACCTCTCCGTCCGCCTCAACAGAATCCCGGCGCAGCCGGAAAGCGGCTTCATCATCGATCAGGTGCAGCCGAGGCGCTGAGCTGATCAACCCTGTCCTTGAGCTTCGACAGGAATACCTGCAAGGCCTGCCCGGGATCGTTCTCCTCCTCGCTCAGCACTGTTATGCCCCAGCGGCGCAGAACCGCCTCCTGCACCGGGTTCGGGTTCGGCATGAAGATGAAGGAGGCCGGGCGGTGGCTCTCGTAGCCCGACCGCTGCCAGGTGCTCCACAGCCGATGCAACAGAAGCCGGATGTTCATGTCCGACATGCTGTAGCCGATGAAGAGAACCGTCCGGCCGAGTGCGTCGGAGCGGAACTTCACGTCCAGCGGTGAATCGAAGGAGAGCCGTTCGAAATAATCCGTCTCGGCCAGAACCAGCGAGGCCTCGTCATCGAAATCGCCATGGAATTTGACGATCTCGGTCACCTCGGGAGTAACCCTCGCGACATCGCGCGCATTGGCGACCTTGACGTAATCCCGGCCATGGATTTCGAAGGCGACCTCGAGATTGCGGTCGTAATTCGTCGTATAGATGATCGGGAAATCGAGCGACACGATCAGCGAATGGATCGCCGACCTCTCGACCTTCTCCCGGGAGACCTGCCAGTTGCGTTCCATCCAGTCCCGCAGGCTCTCCATGCTGCCGAGCTGGAGGCGATAATATTCCGCGATGGTCTGGTAATTGGCGTCCCGCCCTCCGATCCGCTCCAGATCGAGGTGTAGTTCCTCCGCCATGTGTTCGATCAGCACCCGCCAGGAAGGCAGGCCGACGCTCATCGAAACCCCGGCACCAACAAATAATATGGCGTGCCGCTCGCTTATCGAGCGGGCCAGTTCATCCAGGACAGGCCGCATCTTCGGACGGGGCCGGCAAGCGGATTTTGCCGGGGCAGTTTCGAGGCGCCGCCCCGGCATCGTCTGCCACCGCCTAAAGGATCGGCCTGCCGCCGGTGACAGCGACGGTCGCGCCCGAGACATAGCTCGACAGGGGATCGGCGAGCATTACATAAGTGGTGGCGAGCTCCGCCGGCTGGCCGGGCCGCTTCATCGGGACCTGCTTGCCGAAATTGGAAACCGCGTCCTCGGGCAGTGTCGAGGGAATGAGCGGCGTCCAGATCGGTCCGGGTGCCACGGTGTTGGCGCGGATACCCTTTTCGGCCAGCAGCTGGGCGAGGCCAGCGGTGAAATTCTGGATCGCACCCTTGGTGGTCGCATAGGCAAGAAGGCTCGGATTGGGGTTATCGGAATTGATCGACGCCGTGTTGATGATGGCGCTGCCGGGCTTCATATGTGCCACCGCAGCCTTCGTCAGGTAGAACATGGCGTGGATGTTGACCTTGAAGGTGAGCTCCCACTCCTCGTCGGAAATATCATCGATCTTGCTGAACGAGGCCTGATGCGCGGCATTGTTGACGAGGATGTCAATGCCGCCGAATTCCTGCACCGCGATCTCGATGATCTTGCGGCAGTGATCAGGCGACTGGATGTCGCCGGGCACGAGCACCGCCTTGCGGCCCGCCTCCTCGACGAGCCGTCTGGTCTCTTCCGCATCATTGTCTTCATTGAGATAGGCGATGAGGACGTCCGCACCCTCGCGGGCATAGGCAATCGCCACGGCACGGCCGATGCCGCTGTCACCGCCGGTGATGATCGCCTTCATGTCCTTCAACCGGCCGGAGCCCTTATAGGTCTTCTCTCCGTGATCCGGGACGGGATCCATCTTGCCGGTAAAGCCCGGCATGGGCTGCTTCTGCTGTGGAAATGGGGGCGTGGGATAGTGGTACATGGCAGTGCCTGCTCCCTTTGCGGTGATGACTGGACGCTGACGTCTACGGATGGGAAGAACGTCCGTCATCGCGCAATGTTCCACACCGCTCAGATCCCCCGCCCCACCGGCTTTGGCTGCGGGGATTTTTGAGGAATGGTCATCGCGATCACCCCAGCGACGATGCACAGGAGACCGACCCAGGCCGTGGGTCCGAGCGCCTCGTCCAGAAAGACGACACCGATGGCCACACCGATCGGCACCCGCAGATAGGCCTGTGCGGTCGTGCCTACGGAGCCGAGCATCTGCAGCAGCCGGAAATAGATCACCAGGGCGAGCGCTGTCGAAAACACCGCGAGACCGAGCAGGGCAAGAACCGATTCCCGCGATGGCGTCAGGCGCCATGGCTGGTCGAAGACGAGACTCAAGGGAGTGAGGATCACCGCACCACACAAGAGAGAGCCCGCCGCCGGCATGACCGGATCAAGGCCTTTGAAGTTCGTGCCGAAGATCGCAGCTCCCGCATAGCACACCGTCGCCGCCACGATGGCAAGTTGCGCCCATAGCTGGTGTCCCAGACCGGTAAGCGCCTCAACGCCGACAATGAGGCAGGTTCCGGAAATACCGGCGGCGATGCCGAAAAGCTTGCGCCCCGTCACCCGCTCATGACGCGTGATCAGAACGGTCAGCAAGAACGTGAAGATCGGCGTCGTGGAATTGAGGATCGTCGCCAATCCTGCTTCGACGGTGCGTTCCGCCCAGGCAATGAGCGTGAAGGGCACGACGCTGTTAAGGCATGCCTGGAGCAGGAAACGCCGCCATGTCGCGGCGTCCTTCGGCAGGGAGAGGCCCCGCCAGCGGATGATGGCGAGCAATATGCCGCCGGCAATCAGCGTCCGGGCGGCGATCAGCGTGATCGGCGGGATGGTCTCAACGCCGAGCTTGATGAAGGTATAGGAGGCTCCCCACAAGGTGGAGAGAGTAAAAAGAAGCGCGAGTTGCCGCGTCATACCTGATTTTTCCGCCATCCTGCCGGGCCTGACCTTTCATGATCGAAGCGCTCTTCTAGCAGCACGGCCCCATGCAATGTTTCGGCGCCCACCGAAATGTCGATGGCTCGTTATCGCCTCTAACAGCTCGCAACCCTCATCTAAAGATAGTACATAAGATATATCTTGACGGAGCGATCGTTTCACGCATAAGATATATCTTATGCTATAACACAAAGGAGGTTTCCATGCATGCTTATGGCTGCCATCATCATAACGAGCGCCATTTCGGACCGCGCCGTTTTTCCCAGCATTTTGCCCGCGGCTTCGGCCGCGGCATGGGCGGCGGCTTCGGGCGCTTCGTCGGCGACGGCGAATTGCGGCTCGTGGTCCTCGCCTTGCTCGAAGAGGCGCCGCGCCACGGCTATGACGTGATCAAGGCGCTGGAAGAGCATTCGAGCGGCTTCTACAGCCCGAGCCCGGGCGTGATCTATCCGACGCTGACCTATCTCGAGGAGACAGGCCACGCCGTCTCTTCCGCGGACGGCAACAAGAAGGTCTATTCCATCACCGACGAGGGACGCGCCTATCTCGCGGAGAACCGGAAGGTGGTGGATGCCGCGCTCGACCGCATCCGCTTTATCGGCGAGCGCATGGCCCGCGCGCGCCAGTGGTTCGAGGGTGGCGAAGGCCGCGGGCGCGACCGGGATATTCCCGAGGTGGTGCCGGAGGTGAACGAAGCCCGGCGCGCCCTCAAGACAGCGCTCGCCGAACGGCTCGACGCCTCTGCCGGAACGCAGCGCAAGGTGGCCGATATCCTGCGCAAGGCCGCTGACGAGATCAGGAACCTGCCGCAGGATCCTGACGATATCGACCTGGGCTGATCAGCCCTGCGCTGAAGCCCTTGGAAGTCCCCGGCCTTTCCGAAGGCCGGGGATTTTCCCTTTGCGGAACAATATGCACGCGCGCCGGTTTGGCCAGCAACGATATCGAGCCTATGGCTCGGAATGCCTTTGCATGAGGAGATCGCCATGGCGTTCACCCTGACCAGCCCCGCCTTTGAGAATGGCCAGCCCATTCCGGAACGTCACGCCCGGCGCGGCGCCAATCTCTCGCCCTTCCTGCTGTGGGAGGATCCGCCGCCCGGTACGCGCAGCTACGTGCTGGTGATGGAGGATGCGGATGCGCCTTCGCAGACATTCCGGCACTGGGCGGTCTACGACATCCCGGGCGACCGGCGGCAACTGGCCGAGGGCCGCAGTTCGAAGGCGCGCACGGAGGACCTGCCGCACGGCTTCAACGATTTCGGCAATCTCCATTATGATGGTCCCGATCCCAAACCCGGCGAGCCCCCGCATACCTACCGTTTCCGTCTCGCCGCCCTCGGCGTCGACCACCTGGAAATCAGCCCGGAGCCGGATGCGCTCGATATATGGGAGGCCGCGCGCGACAGCATGCTGGCCGAAGCGGAGCTGACCGGGACTTACGGATGAGCCGCCGCCGGCTTGCCGGCCCGGCCGCCTTAGTTCCGGCGAAGCTCCTTCCTTATCAGCATCAGGGTCGGATCGTCCGGATAGCTTGCCACGACAAAGCCCTGCTCCCGCTCGAGCTCGATCGCTTCATGATTGTCGCGGTTTTCGATCGACTCGAGGACTTTCACTCCCTTTGCTTGCGCGTATTGGGCGACAAGGCGCAGCATCTCCCAACCGATACCTCTGTGCCTGTATGCCGCGCGCACGCAGATCGCCACCTCGCCTTTTTCAAAGGCCGGATCGCAGGCCAGCATGGCGGTGGCGATGACCGTTCTGCCATCCTCGGCAAAGGCAAGAAAATTCTCGGTCTGGCGATGATCGACCTGTGTCATCGCGGCGAGCCGATCATGGCTCACCGCCTTCATGCCCGCAAGGAAGCGGAACCGCAGGTCCTCCGGCTTCACATGCGCGAAGAATTCCGCCAGCGCCGCCTCGTCATCCGTGCGGACCGGACGAACACTGAACGACAGTCCCGTGCGGGTGGCCAGATTGCGGCTCCAGTCACCGGTGCTCGTCTCCTTGCCTCTGGAATGAGAGGCCATTTCGGCTTGTGGCATCATCTCGTTTTTCTCCTGTCATGGCTGTCAAAGGGAATGTGGATATGCTCCAACAGGGATGGCCCGACGGGCAGGGCCTCCAGCCAGTCACGATGGGCTTCCGCCGCCACACCGGGATCGAACCGCGGAGCGGGCGGATAACACGTGTAACGGAGTACCGACGCGGAAAATCTTGCTGGATCGTCAGACATGGCCTTGCTCCACACAATGGTTGCAGGATGGCCGATCCGCATGCTTCCCTCGTTGATCTCCATCAAGACGGGCGATTTCGCGCATGTTTGATCTTCATCAACGAAAGAGACCGTCTAAAATGCTTCGATGATGTGCTTGCCGCGAAAAGGCCGAACCGGAAGCATGGCGACAACCGCAGGGGTGGGAGCCTCGCCGATGCCATGGGATCGGACCCGCAGCGAAAGCGCGGCAGGCGCGCCGCTGTCCTCCGGCTCTTGCGCCTCCTGGGAGCTCGAGGCGAAAGGACGGAGGACACGGCGCTCTCCACTGGCGAAAATGCTTCCGCTGGAAGCCGCATGATCCATTCAAGGAGCGCTGGATGATCGTCGACGACCAGCAGGCTGCAATCGCCTTCCTGGCGGATCCCGCCAGCCACGAAACCGCCGGACCGGTCGAGACGATCGGGACGCATATCTCCAGGATTTTTCTCGCCGGCGACCGCGCGTTCAAGATGAAGCGGGCGGTGAAACTGCCCTATGCCGATTTCTCGACGCCGGAACTGAGGCTCGAAGCCTGCCGGAAGGAGCTGGAGCTCAATTCCGAAACGGCGCCCGGACTTTATCGCGGCGTCAGGCGGATCACACGGGAGGAAGATGGACGGCTCGCCTTCGATGGCCGGGGGACCCTGGTCGACGCGGCGGTCGAGATGAGGCGGTTCGATCAATCGGCCCTGCTCGACCGGATGGCGCTTGCCGGCACCCTGACGCCTGAGTTGATGACTGAGACCGCGCGCATGATTGCCCGCTTCCACCGCACCGCGCCCGTCAACCACGCGACCGGCGGCGCTGCGAACCTGGCGGCGGTGCTTGATATCAACAGGGCCGGCTTCTCGACCAGCCATCTATTCGGCGAGGCTCAGATCGCGGCTTTCGACGGCTTGTTCCGCAAGGCGCTCGCCCTCCGTGCGACGCTGCTTGACCGGCGCGAGGCGGCCGGCAAGGTGCGCCGCTGCCATGGCGACCTGCATCTGCGCAATATCTGCCTTCTCGAGGGCGAGCCGCGTCTCTTCGACTGCATCGAGTTCAACGACCGGATCGCGACGGTCGACGTGCTCTATGATCTCGCCTTCCTGCTCATGGATCTCTGGCACCGCGGCTTCCCGGAACTCGCCAATCTGGTGATGAACCGTTACATCGACGAGGCGGATGACGAGGACGGCTTCGTGCTGTTGCCCTTGTTCATGGCCGTGCGGGCGGCGGTGCGCGCGCACGTGACCGCGACACAGGCCGAGGAAGGAGACGGCCGATCCGGAAATCTCGCGGCCGAGGCGCGATCCTATTTCGATCTTGCCCGCGATCTGCTTCACGAACACCCGCCGAGGCTCATCGCCATCGGGGGCCTGAGCGGTTCCGGCAAGACCACCATAGCCGAAGCCCTGGCGGCACGTGTCGGCGCACCGCCGGGAGCCCGCATCCTGGAAAGCGACCGCATCCGCAAGGCCATGCATGGCGTGCCGCCGGAAACCCGCCTGCCGGAGAGGGCCTACCGGCCGGAAGTTTCGGTAAAGGTCTATCGCGAGATGGCCTGGCGCACCGGGCTCATCCTCTCCGAAGGGGGCTCCGTCGTCGCCGACGCGGTCTTCGACAGGCCCGATGACAGAAAGCGCATCGAAGCGCAGGCGCGCGATCGGAGCCTGCCCTTCCTCGGCGTCTGGCTCGAAGCCGATCCCACCGTGCTCTGGCAGCGGGTCAGCGAACGCACCGGCGGGCCTTCGGACGCGACGGTCGACATTCTGTCGATGCAGCTCCAAAGGCATGCGCGTGATGTCAGCTGGCGCAAGCTCGACGCGGCTCCCGAACCAGCCGATATCGCCGCAGAAATACTGGGCATACGGCCCTAGTATCCGCCACGTCGCAAGCGCGGCGGAATATGTCGCATCAGAAGCTTCCAAGGCGGGAAAAGGGGTTACTAATTTTCGATGGTGCTGCGCGATGGCGAGGCGTCGTCGCGGGCCCGATCCGGCGGAAAGGCAATGTCCATTTTACCGATTCCACCCGCATCCGCCGCACTGACGGCGTCTCCGAAGCGATGATGGACCGCGCGGCGGCCACCACGAATAACCTTGTCACGGACCCCTATCGGGGTGAAAATTCCACAACAATCAGGTTTATCCACTGCCAATTTCCCATGGCGGCGGAGTTGCCGGGCTATGCCTGAAAACCGGTGATCGGAGCGGGAAAGGAGGACGGGACAGATCACGAATTGAAGCGAAATCTGCGATAAAGAGGCCGTCAAGGCTTTGATTTGGCAGCCCGGCCGGTTAGTTTTCCGCAAATTTCGCCGCTCGCCCCGGAATAAAAGAACAACGCGCCCGGGCGCTATAAGGGCCAACCAGAGAAGGAACAAGGAATGAGCAATTACACGAAATATCTTGCCGGCCGTGTGACGGCAGGCGGCATGAGCCGCCGTGAATTCATGGGCCGCGCCATGGCCGCGGGGCTGACGCTGACAGCCGCAAGCCAGCTTTTCACCGCAAGCGCTGCGGCCCAGGAGCCGAAGCGCGGCGGTCATCTGAAACTCGGCCTGGAGGGCGGTGCTGCCACCGATTCCCGGGATCCGGCGAAATTCCTCTCGCAGTTCATGTTCGTCGTCGGCCGCTGCTGGGGCGACATGCTGGTCGAATCCGACCCGCATACCGGCGCGCCGGTTCCCGCACTGGCCGAATCCTGGGAACCTTCGGCCGATGCGGCGACCTGGACCTTCACCATCCGCAAGGGCGTACAGTTCCATAACGGCAAGGAACTCACCGTCGACGATGTGGTGGCGACCCTGAAGCGCCATACCGACGAGAAGTCGGAATCCGGCGCGCTGGGCGTCCTGAAATCGATCAAGGATATCAAGGCCGACGGCGGCAAGCTGGTGCTGACGCTGAACGAGGGCAATGCCGACATGCCATTGCTCCTGTCGGACTATCACCTGATCATCCAGCCCAATGGCGGCGTCGACGATCCCGGCGCCTCGATCGGCACCGGCCCCTACAAGCTCGCGAGCTTCGAGCCGGGCGTGCGCGCCACCTTCGAAAAGAACCCCGGTGACTGGCGGTCCGACCGCGGCTATGTGGACTCGATCGAAATCATCGGCATGAACGACGCGACCGCCCGCATTGCCGCGCTCTCATCGGGCCAGGTGCATTATATCAACCGCGTCGATCCGAAGACGGTAAACCTCCTCAAACGCGCGCCGACGGTGGAGATCCTCAATACGCCGGGCCGCGGCCACTATGTCTTCATCATGCATTGCAACACGGCGCCGTTCGACAACAACGACCTGCGGCTGGCGCTGAAATATGCGATGGATCGCGAGACGATGGTGCAGCGCATCCTCGGCGGCTACGGCAAGATCGGCAATGATTTCCCGATCAACGAAACCTATGCCCTCTTCCCCGAAGGCATCGAGCAGCGTGCCTATGATCCAGACAAGGCCGCCTTCCACTACAAGAAGTCCGGCCATAGCGGCTCGGTGCTCTTGCGTACATCTGAGGTCGCCTTCCCCGGCGCGGTCGACGCGGCGGTCCTCTACCAGGAAAGCTGCAAGAAGGCCGGCATCAACATCGAGGTCAAGCGCGAGCCCGGCGACGGTTACTGGAGCAATGTCTGGAACGTGCAGCCATTCTCGACCTCCTATTGGGGAGGGCGGCCGACGCAGGACCAGATGTATTCGACCGCCTATCTCTCGACAGCCGACTGGAACGACACGCGTTTCAAGCGTCCGGATTTCGACAAGCTGGTTTACGAGGCGCGTGCCGAGCTGGACGAAGCCAAGCGCAAGGAGATGTATCGCGAGATGGCGATGATGGTCCGCGATGAAGGCGGCCTGATCCTGCCCATGTTCAACGATTTCGTGAACGCCGCCAGCAAGAGCGTGAAAGGCTACGTCCACGATATCGGCAACGACATGTCCAACGGCTACGTCGCCACCCGCGTGTGGCTGGAAAGCTGACGCCTGAAACCGGGCCGAACGGCCCGGTCATTCCGGAACAGGTGCCGCGGAGCCGTCCCGCGGTGCTTCCCGATCCGTTTCAGTGCGAGGCTTCTTGTCCATGTCCGAATCCGTAGACACCGGGATCCTGCCCGATCAGAAAGAACCTGACCTGAGTTATAGGGACCGGTTTCCGCTCCTGACGCTCATCGTCCAGCGGCTCTTGCTCAGTATCGCCCTGCTTTTTGCCGTCTCCGTCCTCATTTTCGGAGGCGTCGAGGCATTGCCCGGCGATTTCGCCTCCACCTATCTCGGCCAGTCCGCGACACCGCAGGCCGTCGCCAACATCCGCAAGGATCTCGGCCTCGACCGGCCTGTCGTCACCCGCTATTTCGAATGGCTCGGCAATGCCGTGCAGGGCGATTTCGGCACCTCCTGGGCAAGCCGCAATTCGGTGAGCGAGCAGATCGGCAAAAGGCTCTGGAATTCGCTGTTCCTCGCCTTGTGCGCGGCGGTCGTATCGGTGCCGCTGGCGGTCGGGCTCGGCATGCTCGCGGTTCACTTCCGCAACCGCATCCCTGACAAGATCATCAATGTGGTCTCGCTCGCCGCGATTTCCCTGCCCGAGTTCTTCATCGGCTATCTGCTCATCCTGTTCTTCGCCGTCAAATTCGGCATCGCGACCTTCCCGGCCACCGTCTACGACACCATGACCGTTCTCGAGCGCCTGAAGGCAGTGGCACTGCCGGTGGCAACGCTCGTTCTCGTGGTGCTGGCCCACATGATGCGCATGACACGGGCGGCGATCCTGAGCGTCATGTCGTCGGCCTATATGGAGACGGCGGAACTCAAGGGCCTCGGCGCCTTCCGCGCGATCGTTCGCCATGCCGCGCCCAATGCGGTGGCGCCGATCATCAATGTGGTGGCGCTCAATCTGGCCTATCTCGTCGTCGGCGTCGTGGTGGTCGAGGTCGTCTTCGTCTATCCCGGCATGGGGCAATACATGGTCGACGCGGTGACGGTGCGGGACATGCCCGTGGTACAGGCCTGCGGACTCATTTTCGCCGCCGTCTACATCCTCCTGAACATGGTGGCGGACATTCTCGCCATTATCGCCAACCCGAGGCTGAGGCACCCGCGATGAGACTGCGCGATATTCCCGTCACGGCCTGGATCGGCATTGCAGGCATTCTGCTGGCCATCATCTGCGCCATCTTCGCCCCCCTGCTCGCCCCTTACGGCGAAACGGAAATTGTCGGCAGCGTCTGGCAGCCGCCCGATGGCCAATTCGTCTTCGGTACCGACAATCTCGGCCGCGACATACTCTCCCGGCTGATCTACGGCACGCGGACGACGCTGCTGGTGGCCCTTGCCGCCACCATCATCTCCTTCTCGCTCGGCGTCATACTGAGCTTCACCGCGGCCACGTCGCGCGGGCTGATCGACCAGGTGCTGTCGCGCTTCAACGATCTGATGATGTCGATCCCGACACTCATTTTCGCGCTGGTCGTGCTTGCCGTCCTGCCGCAGAACCTGATCGTCCTGATCCTCGTCATGGCCATCCTCGATTCCACCCGCGTCTACCGGCTCGGGCGGGCGGTGGCGCTCGACGTCGCGGTCATGGAGTTCGTCGAGGCGGCAAGGCTGCGCGGCGAAGGCAGACTATGGATCATCTTCCGCGAGATCCTGCCCAATACGCTGTCGCCGCTTCTGGCCGAATTCGGCCTGCGCTTTGCTTTTTCCATCCTGTTCCTTTCCACCCTCTCCTTCCTTGGGCTTGGCATTCAGCCGCCGGCGGCCGACTGGGGCGGCATGGTCAAGGACAACAAGGACGGCATCATCTTCGGCGTCTCCGCCGCGCTGGTGCCCGGAGCGGCCATCGCCATCCTCGCCATCTGCGTCAACATGGTGGTGGACTGGCTGATGAAACGGACATCTTCGCTCAAAGGAGGACGCGGCGATGCATGAACCTCTTCTCTCCGTCCGCAATCTCAAAATCGAAGCCAGGATCTACCCGCAAGGCGAGGCGCCCCGCGATGTTGCCATTGTGGACGGCGTTTCCTTCGAGCTGCAGAAAGGCAAGGTGCTGGGCCTCATCGGCGAATCCGGCGCCGGAAAGTCCACCGTGGGCCTGAGCACACTCGGCTATGGCCGCGGCGGCATCCGCATCACCGGCGGCGAGGTGCTCCTGAACGGCCAGGACATATTGAAGCTCGGCAAGAACGGGCTGCGATCCCTGCGCGGCGCAAAGGTCTGCTATGTCGCGCAATCGGCGGCCGCCGCCTTCAACCCGGCGCACCGTCTTGGCGAGCAGGTGATCGAGGCGAGCGTCGAGCACGGCATCATGAGCCGCGAGGAAGCGCGGGAACGGGCGATCTATCTCTTCCGCGTTCTCGGCCTTCCCAATCCCGAAAGCTTCGGCGAGCGCTATCCGCATCAGGTCTCCGGCGGCCAGCTGCAGCGGGCAATGACCGCCATGGCGCTCTGCCCAAACCCCGAGCTGATCGTCTTCGACGAACCCACCACCGCCCTCGACGTCACGACGCAGATCGACGTTCTGGCGGCGATCAAGCACGCCATCGAGGAAACCGGCGTCGCCGCCCTCTACATCACCCATGATCTGGCCGTCGTCGCGCAGGTAGCTGACGACATCATGGTGCTGCGCAACGGCAAAACCGTTGAATACGGAACCGCCAAACAGATCATCGAAGCGCCGAAGGAGGACTACACCAGAGCGCTCGTCAGCGTACGCGAGATGCAGCATGAGGAAGCCGCCGACCAGACGAAGCCGCTTTTGAAGCTCGACAGTATCAGCGCCTCCTATTCCAATGTCGTGCAGGTGCTCTTCGATGTCTCGCTGCATCTGCCTAAGGGACAGACGCTCGCCATCGTCGGCGAATCCGGATCAGGCAAGTCGACGCTCGCCCGCGTCATCACCGGGCTGCTTCCGCCCAGTGCGGGCATGATCGTCTTCGACGGCGGGGAACTGCCCAAGGCGCTGGCGCAGCGCACGCGCGAGCATCTGCGCCGCATCCAGATGATCTACCAGATCGCCGACACCGCCATGAACCCGCGGCAGACGGTGCGCGATATCATCGGCCGCCCGCTCACCTTCTATTTCGGCCTGCATGGGCGCAAGAAGACGGAGCGCGTCGCCGAGCTCCTCGACCAGATCGAGATGGGGCTGCAATTCCTCGACCGCTATCCGGCCGAGCTCTCCGGCGGCCAGAAGCAGCGCGTGGCGATCGCCCGCGCGCTGGCGGCCAAACCGGATCTCATCCTCTGCGACGAGCCGACCTCGGCGCTCGATCCGCTGGTCGCGGAAGGCATTCTCAAGCTCCTCATGCGGCTTCAGACGGAAACTGCGGTCTCCTATGTCTTCATCACCCATGATATCGCCATTGTCCGCGCCATCGCGGATTCCGTCGCCGTCATGCATCGCGGCAGGCTCGTCCGCTTCGGGCCCAAGCATGTCGCGCTCTCGCCGCCCTTCGACGACTATACGGATCTGCTTCTGAAGTCCGTTCCCGAAATGCGGATCGGCTGGCTCGAAGAGGTGCTGAAAACCCGCCGCATCGAAAGCGCCGGCAATTAGCATTTGCCGCCCCTCCTCCCGTGCTTTGCGGGGCCTCGGGGCGGCGAGCTTCTGCCGTCTTCCAAGCCGCCGCCGCGGGAACCGAGGCGTACTTTGTCGGCATAACGCTCAATGTCGGGACATCCAACCATTCAGGCACCCCGTCACGTTCCGCAGGAAAAACGGCATGCCGAGGCCCTATACACGGCCACTGACCCTGCCTCCTCCGGCATTCCGCCTCCTGATTTTTTCGATTTCAGGCAGGTGCGCTTCGGGCAGCCTGACTCCGCAGGGCCTCAGCCACAGCCTCCATCCAGATCGCGACCGCGACAGCGCCCGCCGCGCCGGTGGAGATGGCGAAGCTGCCGTTGGAGAAGGCGGAGTTGTCATCGCAGGCGTCCTCTATGACGGCTTGGACCGCGCTGGGAAACATTACGTGCACTGTAGCATGCACCCTCGAAACCTCTCAGCGGCAGAGCAAGCAAACCGTGCTCTACTTCGCGTTCCCGCTCACTCGCCAGGCAGAATCTTTCCCGGATTGAACAGCCCGTCCGGATCGATCGAGGACTTGATAAGCCGCATCAACGCAATGGCCGGCGCCCCGTATTCAGCCATCATGAATTTAGTCTTGCCATAGCCGACCCCGTGTTCGCCGGTACAGGTACCGCCAAGCGAGAGAGCGTGAAAGCCCAGGCGCGAAGCCAGTTCTTCCGCTTGGCCCCGCTCGGCGGGATTGTCGGGATCGATTACATAGCTCATATGGAAATTGCCGTCGCCGACATGTCCGAGTGCGCTCACCGGGAACGGAGCGCCCGCCGCGTCCGCCCGAGCAAATTCGATACAATCAGCCAGCTTGGAGATCGGCACGCAGACATCGGTACCCCAGATCTTCGCCCCCGGACGCAATGCCATGATAGCATAGTGGAAATCATGCCGCGCCTGCCAGAGCTTGCTGCGCTCCTCCGGCGAAGACGCCCATGCAAAGGCCGATCCGCCATTGGCGGTCGCGATTTCGCCCACCCTGTTCGCCTGTTCCTCGACGCCGCCCCAGGAACCGTGAAACTCGAAGAACAGCGCCGGCTCCACCGGATAATCGAGGCCGGCGAAGCGATTGACTGCCTCCATGCCGACCTGATCGACAAATTCCACACGGGCGACCTGAATGCCGCTCTGGATTACCTCGATCGCCGTACTCACAGCCGCCGCGGCATCAGGAAAGCTGCAGACTGCGGAGATGATCGCCTCGGGCATGCCGTGCAGCTTGAGCGTCACCTCGGTGATAATCCCGAGCGTCCCTTCGGATCCGACAAAAAGCCGGGTGAGATCATAGCCCGCCGACGATTTGCGTGCGCGATTGGCGGTCTTGATGATGGAGCCGTCAGGCAGGACCACGGTAAGCGCTAGCACATTCTCCCGCATCGTGCCGTATCGTACTGCGTTGGTGCCGGAAGCCCGGGTGGCGGCCATGCCGCCGATCGTTGCATCTGCACCGGGATCCACGGGAAAGAACAGGCCCGTATCGCGGATATAACTGTTCAGCTGTTTACGCCTCACCCCCGCCTCGACCATGACATCCATGTCCTCGGGCCGAACCTCAATGATCTGCTCCATACGGCTGAGGTCGATACAGATGCCGCCGCGAAGGGCTGCCGTATGGCCTTCGAGCGAAGTGCCGGCCCCAAATGGCACGACGGGGATGCTTTCACGCCGGGCCAATTTCACGACGGCGGAAACCTCCTCCGTGGTCTCGGGAAAGCAGATGATGTCGGGCGGAAAAGAGGGATGATAGCACTCTCCCTTGCCACGCACGTAGAGATCGGACGGCGCAACCGAGATGCGGCCGCCGACCAAGCTCGCAAGTTCCTTGACGATTGGAGCTGGCAGGCTCGTGATCTCGCGTGCAATATCGCTATCCATGCTCTTTTCTCCGCATATTTTTCGATCAGTTCAGTCCGAACAGACGCGGCAGCAAGAGCACGGTCTGCGGAATATAAGTGATAATCATCAGCACCGCTATCGCCGCCAGCATGAACGGCCACATGCTGCGGACGATCTTTTCCAGTGGAACACCGGTGACGATCGAGCCGGTGAAAAGAGCAGCTCCATAGGGCGGGGTGATGAGGCCGATCACCAGATTGAAGACGACGACCACGCCAAAATGGACCGGGTCGATACCGAGCTTCACCGCGAGCGGCATCAGCATGGGCACGATGATGAAGATGGCCGGCAGCATATCCATGACCATGCCCCAGAGTAGCAGAAAGATGTTGATGATCAGAAGGATCACATATTTGTTGTCGGTGATGCCAAACAGGGCGCCCGCAATGAGCTCCGGCACCTTCTCCGCCGCCAGCACCCAGGAAAAGACGGCGGATGCACCCGAAAGCAGGAGAATCACGGCGGCAAGCGTGCCTGAGCGTACGAACAACAGACCGAGTTTCTTCCAGTCGAGCGCCCGCCCCGTGCTGATTGCGAGCAGCAGCAGCCCATAGGCGACTGCGGCCGCCGATGCCTCCGTCGGCGTGAACAGACCCGTCAATATGCCGCCCAGTATGATGAAAGGCATTGCCAGGAAAGGGATCGATTCCAGGAAAATGGCGGCGAATGCCCGCGGCGTGAGCCTTTCGTCGCGTGCAGGGCGCATCTTACGCGAGGTGAAGATGATAACCACCGCCATGGCGACAGCGACAAGCACACCGGGTATCGCGCCACCCATCAGGAGCCCGCCGATCGAGGTTCCGGTGATCGCGCCGACCAGCACCATCGGAATGCTCGGCGGAATGATGGCTCCCTTTATCGACGCCGCAACAGCGAGCGCCGTGGCGAACGGCCGTGCGAAACCGCCGCTCTCCATCATGCGAACCTGCATCCGCCCGAGACCCGCGATCTCGGAAATGGCGGAGCCCGAGCAGCCGCCGAACAGCATGCTGGAGACAATCGTCACATAGCCGACGCCGCCGCGAAAGCGGCCGACGATCGCATTGGAGAATTTGAGCATCTTTTCCGCCGTACCCGAAACGACCATGAGGTCGCCGGCAAGCATGAAGAAGGGAATGGCAAGCAGCGTGAAGCTATCGATGCCGATGAAGAACTGCTGCACGACGAGATAGAGCGGCTGCCCGACAAAAAGGAAATAGACGATGGTGCTGGCCAGCATCGCGAAGGAAAGGGGTACGCCCGCCACCATCATTGCGAAGAAGGTGAGAAGCAAAAGGGCAAGTGGCGAGAACATCAATAGGGTCCCTCCGCACCATCGTTGATCTCTTCGGCTACCCTGGGGGCAAGATAGACCCCAATCAGTTGCAGGAGACCCAGCACCGCGCCGATGGGATAGGCGAGATAGATCCAGAAATAGGAAATGCGGAGCGCCGGTGTGCGCATGATCCCCTCCTCGACAGCGAGATCGAGGCCCTGAACGAGAAGGATAATCAGCGTTCCGAAGACAATCGCATCGCTGATGACGGTGAGACCCTTGCGGCCACGAGCAGGAAGCATGTCGGCGAACATCGTAAGCCGCGGATGTTGGAAAAGCCGCATGGCGAGAGCGCTTCCCGTCAGCACGAGGAAGAACATCATGAAGCGCGCTGTCTCCTCGCCCCAGAAGGGCGGAGCATCGAGAATGTAGCGCGCCACGATACCGTAGAAGACGAGGGCGGACATCACCACGAGAATTGCACCGACAATGATGGCATTGAGCCAGAAGAGCAGTCTGTCGGCGAAAAGGCAGACGGAAAGAAACTTGGTCATCTTCATTCCCCGGGGAAGTGGTCCGGCGCGCGACCGGCGCGCCGGCGTGAACAAACGCGCGCTATTTGGACGCGGCTTCCACACGAGCGAAGAACCCATCGACGAATTCCTTGCCGTACTCCTTCTCGGCCCAGCCGCGCACCACGCCCGACGTCGCTTCCCGGAATTTCGCCATCTGCTCGGGCGTTGGCGCATAGACCTGCATGCCGTTCTCCTGAAGCGCCTTAAGGGCAAGCACGTCCTGAATGGCGCCGATGCCGGCATAGGCGAGAGAAGCTTCCCTGTTGGCCGCGACGACAGCTGCCTTCAGGTCATCGGGGAGCGATTGATACCATTTCTCATTGACGAAAATCCCCGCGATGGTCATCAGGTGTCCTGACAGGGTCAGATGCTTCTGCACCTGGTAGAACTTCTGCTGCAGGATCGTCGCAAGCGGATTTTCCTCGCCGTCGACGACACCGGTCTGCAGGCTCGAATAGAGTTCCATGAAGGGAATGGGCGTCGGCGTCGCGCCGAGCGCACGCATCATCTCCTGGTGCGGCACGATCTCCTGCGTACGCATTTTCAGGCCGACGAAGTCGGCAGGCTCGCGAACTTCCTTGGATGCGGTGGTGAAATTGCGGAAGCCATAAGGCTCGAAGCTGAGAATTCGCACACCCGTCTCCGCGGCGATGTCATCGACCAGCGTTTTCATGTAGTCATTGTCGGTCGAAAGCACGTCGACCATCTGGGCACGGGTGCTATAGAGAAACGGCAGATCAAGAACGCCAAGCTTCGGATAATAGAGCGAGGCGAAGACGCCCGACGAAAAGCTCGCCACGCCAATCGTGCCGCGACGAATCTGCTGCGCCATCGATTTGGCGTCGCCAAGCTGGCCATTCGGAAAGAGATCGACCTTCATGCGCCCGCCGCTCAAGCGTTCCAGCGCATCCTTGAAGACATAGGCGTGGGCAGCCGCCGCGTTCTCTCCCGGCTGGTCGACATCGGCAAAGGAATACTTGATCGTATATTCCTGCGCCGACGCCGTTGCGGCAATGAACATGGCTGCCGAAACGACAATCGCCAATAAGATGGATTTCATTGATTTCTCCTCCCTTTTTTGAAGAACAGGCTTCGCTCCGTCCGCAAACACAGTTTTATCCGCCGCCGCCTACCTCCTCCGGTATCCGGCGCCTGCCTGCAGTTCGGTATTGCGGTTTTCAAGCGGATGCAGATTGGGCAGCCGCTGCCTGCAAAGCTTTGGCTATGGCCTCCATCCAGATCGCGACCGCGACAGCGCCGCCATCGGGCGTGCCGACGGCGCGGTCTCCCAGATAGCTGGCGCGACCAAGACGTGGCTTCATCTCGGCGGTAGCCTCGGCGGCCTCGCGGGCGCTTGTCGTCGCACGCTGCCAGGAGCGCTCCGCCGTCTCGCCTGATGCCTGCGCCTGCCGCCATCCCTCAAGCGCGGCGGACAAGGCGTCAAACATCGTCCGGTCCCCCAGCTTGGCGCCGCCGATCTCGGACACGGAATTGACCGCATCGGCGAAGGCCGCTCCCCATTGCCCGGCATCCGGCGCGGGGATGCCGGAAAGCTGCCGGGCCGCCCGCATCAGCGCCGCGGCATAAAAGGGGCCGGAACTGCCGGCGATGGTGCGCCGGAGCGTATTGGCCATGGCAACGAAAAGCGTTTCGGGCGTCGAGAAGGCGGAGGCCGGCAGCGCCCGCAATGCCTTGGCGCCCCGCTCCATGCTGGCGCCGAGATCGCCGTCGCCGGCGAGACTGTCGAGCTCTGTCAGATGACTTTCCGCCTGTTCAAGGGCATCAGCCACGGCGCGGACGGCTATCTTGAGCTGCGCTGTAACCGGCCCGGGTACAGATGCCGCCGGTGCCTCATCGGCGGCAGGCCGCACCGGCGCTACACTGTTGCGCCGGCCGGCGATATCGCCCGGACCAGGCCAGGCGACAGCCTTTGATGGCGCATCGAGAAGCGCAATGCGCTCTTCGTCGAGGGGAAGGAGCGACAGCGAACATCCCGGCATTTCGAGCGCAGTCATGAAATTGCCGACCCAGGCTTTTTCCACCCGACATCCGCGCGCCCGCAGGACCGCGAGCGCATGGCGGGCGACGATGGAAAGCTCCATGGGCGGCGTTGCGCCCAGCCCGTTGACGAGAAGCGCCACGCTTTGCGTGCCAGATGCTCCCATATCAGCGAGCAGCGTTTCGATAATCTCGCCAACGATCTTATCAGCGCTTTGCATCTGGCTGCGCCGCACACCCTTTTCGCCATGGATGCCGAGACCGAACTCGATCTCGTTTTCGCCGAGTTCGAAGCTCGGCTTTGCGGCAGTTGGGACGGTACAGGCGCCGAGGCCGATGCCCATGGTCGCCACCTCGCCGGCGGCCGAACGCGCCAGCCGTGCAACCTCGGCAAGGGGCAGCCCCATCTCGGCAGCGGCACCGGCGATCTTGTGGACGAGAACGGTACCCGCAATGCCGCGGCGGCGATCCCGCGCCACGACATCGCGCAGGGCCACATCGTCGGCAACGACCACCGTTTCGGTCGGTATGCCTTCCTTGCGGGCAAGCTCGGCGGCAAGCGAGAAATTAAGCCGGTCACCGGTATAGTTCTTGATGATCAGCAGCGCGCCCGCTGGCCCGGCAGAGGCAAGGATAGCGGCAAGGACGGCGTCAACGCTGGGTGAGGTGAAGACATCGCCCGCGACCGCAGCCGTCAGCATCCCCTCGCCCACATAACCGGCATGGGCCGGCTCATGTCCGCTGCCGCCGCCGGAAATGACGGCAACCTTGCGCCTCTCAGCCTCTGGCAAATTGCTTCGCAAGATGACATTCTCGCCAGCGAGCAGCGCCAGATGCGGCGAGACGTCGGCAAGCCCCTCCAGCATTTCGCGCACCGCCGCACGCGGATCATTGATCAGCTTCTTCACGATACCTCCCTCTACGCAGCTGCGGAGATTATGCTCTATTCCGCATAATGGAATTTATGAGAAAATTTCTGTCATTTTGTGCCATTATAAACAGGCATGGTCAACATTGAATTTTGAATTCCGAAAATAGCTCCATATATCAATACAGCGATTATAAAATCTGCTATGCGGAAGAATCTCGGCGCAAGACTGGCCAATCATGGAACAAAATGGCACTCTTGCGTGGCAACAGCAGGCCGACAGGAGCAGCAAACGGCGATGAATGACATGAGCGAAAAACCGCAGGCCGAAGAGTTTGACGCCGATGGCGGGCGCGATGGCGGAACCAAATCCTTCTACAAGATGGCGGCGGTGCTCGATTGTTTCACGCGGGCGAAGGGCCAGCTCTCGATTACCGATCTCGTCGAGATGACGGGCATGCCGCGCACGACAATTCACCGGATCGTGGCGTCGCTGCGCGACATCGGACTGATCGATCAGGACGGGCGGCGGCACGATTACCGTCTCGGTCTGAAGATGTTCTATTACGGCAGCGTCGTGCTCGCCAATCTCGACCTCAACCGTCATGCCCGGCCGCATGTGCTCAATCTTCATCAAATCACTGGCGAAGTCGTGCATTTGCATATGTTCGACGGCAGCCAGATGGTGTGCATCGAACGGGAGGAGATGGGCGAAACACGCCTGACTACACTGACGACCATCGAGGCGGCACCGACATATTGCACCAGCGTGGGCAAAGCGTTCCTCGCCTTTCAGCGGGACGATCTCATCCGCCGCATCGCGGCCGAGGAGGGATTGCAGCAGCGGACAAACAAAACGCTGACGACGATCGAGGCGCTATTCGATGATCTCAAGGAGATCCGCGAGCGGGGTTATGCGATCGATAACGAGGAAAACGAAATCGGCATCCGCTGCGTCGGCGCACCGATCCGCGATTCCCGCGGGCAGGTCTTCGCCTCCGTCAGCGTCTCCGGCCCGACGGAGCGCATGCCACTGACGCGCATCCAGGGATTGGCTCCGACTGTAATCCAGACCGCGGACCAGATTTCCCGCGAGCTCGGATGGAATGGGCGGCGTTAAAAAGCATTATATTCCACAATACGGGATTGACTTATTGATCTGCGCACCATATTCCTCTGGTTAACCCTGGAGATTGGGAGGAGATCGATGGGCACTTTCCGCACATTCACTGCATCTTTCATGATATTGGCTGCGACAACGGGCGCGGCGTCGGCCGGCTTTTTCGAACGGCCACTCACCATCATCGTTCCGGCAGGCGCCGGCGGTGGTGGCGATACGACGACGCGCATCCTGGCACGCGAACTCGAAAAAGGGCTCGGGCAACCGATCACCATCATCAATCAAGGCCAGGGCGGCGGCGTAGTCGGGCTCACCAATCTCCGCAATGCCTCACCCGATGGATATACGGTGGGCCTGCTTTTCCCCTATGCGGGATACAAGCTGACCGGACAGGCCGATTTCAAAGGTTCGGATTTCACGCCGATCGCGAATTTCAATGGCGACTCCTCTTCGCTGCTGGTCGGCGCGGATTCCAAATTCGCCAGTCTGAAGGAAGCGCTGGATGCGCTGAAGGCGGATCCTGCCGCTCTCAAGATCCATTGCAGCGGCGGCTGCGGCAGCGTCTGGGACATTCCCGTTGCCGGCATGATGCTCGATTACGGCATCGACGTTTCGAAGATCAACTGGATACCGGGCCAGGGTGCGGCTAGCGGCCTTACCGAGCTCGCTTCGGGTGGCGTCGACTTTCAGACGGCATCCCTGCCGGAAGCATCGTCCCTGATGCAGGCAGGCCGGGTCCGCGCCCTCGCCGTCCTCAGCCCCGAACCTGTCCCCGGCTTCGAGGACGTGCCGCTTGCCGGCGCCACTGTCGGGCATCCGGTCGACGGCGGCACCTGGCGCGCCATCGGCGGCCCCGCGGGCATACCTGCCGATGCTGTCAAGGCATGGGAGGATGCAATCCGAACCGCTGTCCAGTCCGAGGATTTCCGTTCCGCGATGCGCAAGGCGAATTTCGGCGTGAAATGGCTCGATTCCGCGCAGTTGAAGGCACTGATGGAGCAGCATGAAGCCGATACCGCGCGGGTCATGAACGCGCTCGGCTACGGCCAGTGATGTATGACGAAGGGTGCCGCAAGCGGCGCCTTTCGCTGAAACCCTGACAGGTGGATCCAATGAAAGTGCACGACCTCATCGTCGGCGTCATGTTCATGCTATCAGGCGTCTTCGTCGCCGCCTATTCCCAGACATTCGCTGCGCCGCGAAACCTCAACTATGGTCCGGGTTTCTTTCCGCTCATGGTCGGCACGGGCCTTGCCCTTGTCGGACTTGCAATCGCCTGGCAGGGGCTGCGCAACTACAGGACGTCCCCCCTCGCGGTTCTGCCCGATTGGGCGAAGAGTCCGAAGCTCGCCCTGCGCTTCTGGGCAATTCCGGGCGCTATCCTCTTCTATGTAACCTTCGTGGATCACTTCGGCTTTCTCATTACGACGACGCTGGTTCTCGCAACGGTCATCGCAACAGGCGGCGCGCCGAAGACGAAGGCGCTGATCGTCGGCTTTCTCGTCGCCCTGGCGATGAACATCGGCTTTGCCTCGGTGCTCCATGTGCCGCTGCCCTGGGGTCCCCTCACCTCGATTTCCGGATGGCTGATATGGTAAATCCCCTCACGATCCTTGAGCAGGTTACAAATCCCCATCTTCTGCTGGTGATCTTCGCATCCGCCGTCTATGGCCTCGTCATCGGCGCGATACCGGGGCTGACCGCGCTGATGGCCAGCGCCTTGCTCGTGCCCTTCATCATCTTCATGGATCCGCTCCCGGCAATCGCCTCGATCATCACGGCCTCCGCCATGGCGATTTTCGCAGGCGATATCCCCGGTGCGCTGCTGCGCATGCCGGGAACGCCGGCATCGGCGGCCTATACCGACGATGCCTATAATCTGACGCTGAAGGGGAAGACGGTGATGGCGCTTGGCGCCGGCCTCTTCGCTTCGGCCGCCGGCGGCCTCATGAGCGCCATCGTGCTGACACTTGCCGCGCCGTCGCTTGCCCGCATCGCACTCGCTTTCTCCAGCGCCGAGTATTTCTGGCTGGGCGTGCTTGGCCTGAGCTGCGCCACCTTTGTCGCCGGTCCTTCACTGCTCAAGGGCCTCGCGTCGCTCCTTCTTGGCCTTTCGCTTGCGACAGTCGGCATGGATCCCGTTTCAGGGATCCCGCGTTTCACGTTCGGCTCGGCCAATCTGATGGGCGGCCTCGGTCTCATTCCCGTGCTGATCGGCCTCTTCGCCATTTCGGAACTCTTGCGCAATGCAAATGCCGAATTTCACGGCCGCGCCGACACACATCGCATGGGCCCGATTTTTTCCACCATCGGCGAGCGACTCTGGCCACACAAAATCGGCGTTCTGCGCGGCGGGATGATCGGTACGGTCGTCGGCGCGCTGCCCGGAGCCGGCTCCGACATTGCAGCCTGGATCTCCTATGCCATCGCGCGGCGCGGTTCGCGGATCGGCCGCAAGGATGACGAGAAAGGCGCTGTCGAACGCATCATGTCGGCAAGTGCAGCAAATAACGCCTCGCTGGGCGGTGCCTATATCCCGGCGACGGTCTTTGGCATTCCCGGTGACGCCATTACCGCAATCGTCATCAGCGTCATGTTCATCAAGGGGATCAATCCCGGCCCGACGCTGTTCCTCAACAATCCGGATACGATCTATACGATTTTTGCAATCTTCTTCATCGCCAATCTCCTGATCGTCCCGCTCGGCATTCTGTGTATCCGCGGCTTTGGCCTTATCCTCAAGCTGCCGACGAACTATGTTTCGCCCGTCATCCTGGTATTCTGCATTCTTGGCGCCTTCTCGGTCGAAAACACGCTGTTCGCCGTGGGCCTTATCGCGCTCTTCGGATTGCTCGGTTATCTGATGGAGGCCAACGGGATTCCGCTTGCGCCGGCTATTCTCGGCCTGATCCTGGGTCCGTTGATCGAGCAGACCTTCATGACCACCATGCTGAAATCCCAGGGCGATCTCACGATCTTCTTCGAACGGCCGATCGCTGCCGCCATCGGCGTCTTCACTATCATGGTCTGGCTGGCCGCCATAGGCATGAAAGCCTTTGGTAGCAACGTGGAGCGCGAGATGCATCACCAGGCATAAGGACTGGCTTCATCACGGCGATCACTTCCTGGCTTGCAAGCCTAAATGACCGCTCGTCAAGGCTGCGGGGTGATGCTGTTGCGCGCTTATATGAATTCGGAATATGTGGATTTGAATATCATTCATATTCCAAAATTGATGAAGTTCTATGTTGCAGAATCGCGAATTCGTTCATAAGGTATATGCGCATTCCGTATTACATTTTATTCCACAATATGGAACATGGGAGGATGACATGGGATCGATTGGAAATCTGTTAGCGGCAGCCGCCGGGACATTGCTGGCCGTTGCAACGCCCGCTCAAGCGGAATGGCCGCAACGGCCCGTGACGCTGATAGCGGTTGCCGGCGCGGGTGGCGGAAGCGATTACACGATGCGACTGCTGGCGCGTGAGCTTGAGGAGAGTACGGGCCAGCCCTTCAATGTCATCAACCAGGGCCAGGGCGGCGGCGTGGTCGGCTACACAACCTACAGCACCGCGGCGAAGGACGGCTATACGCTTGGCCAGCTTTCGCCCTTTGCCCAGTTCAGGTTGCTCGGGCAGGCCGATTTCACGAGCGAGAGCTTTACGCCCATCGCCCAGTTCAACGCGGACCCCGCAGCGGTGCATGTGGCGGCCGATTCCAAGCTCAAATCGCTCAAGGATATCGTGGCCACGCTGAAAGCAGATCCATCAAGTCTCAAGATCTCCTGCGGCGGCACCTGCAGCGCCAGCTGGGACATTCCCTTCGTCTCGCTGATGCTCGAGGAAGGCGTCGATGTCGCCAAACTCAATCTCATTCCCGCCCAGGGCTCCGCGGCAGGACTGCAGGAACTCGTCTCCGGCGGCATCGACGTCGTCCTGTGCTCGATCCCGGAGACGGATTCTCTCTCCTCGGCAGGGCTCGTGAAAACTGTCGGAGTGCTCAGCGCTGAACGGCTCCAGAAATATCCTGATGTGCCGACTGCCCAAGAGGAAACAGGCAAGGCCGTGACCGGCGGCACCTGGCGCGGCATAGCAGGTCCTGCGGGCATGGACCCCGCGCTCGTGGCCAAAATCGAGGCCGCCCTGCACAAGGCATTCGATTCCGAGCGCTTCCAGAGGGGCATGAAGGATCGCGGTTTCGGCGCGGTCTGGCTGGGGACGGTCGATTTCACCGCTTTCATCAAGCAGCACGAGGAACAGACCAGGCGTGTGATGACCGCGCTTGGCACGGCGGAAGCCTCTGATTGAACCGCATCCGTCTCCACGGGTCCCATTCGGTTCGCGGAGACGATCACCGGCATGGCGCGAGAGCGCCAAGGCACGACGGGCAAGCCCCGATAGCAACGAAGGAAAACGTAATGTCCCACAAACTCGAAGGTATCATCCCTCCGCTTGTCACGCCCTTCAAGGCCGACGAGAGCATCGACGAGGCGGCGCTGCGCGAAAATGTGCGCTTTATGCTGCGCAAGAAGGTCCATGGCATCTGCCTTGGCGGCAGCACGGGGGAAGGTCACACGCTTTCGACCGCCGAGCTCGCCCGCTCGATCGAGATCGCCAGCGAAGAAGTGAACGGCCGTATTCCGATCGTCGCCGGCATCATCGCCAACAGCACGCGCGACGCCGCCGAGAAGGCCAAGGCCGTCGCCAAATTCGATGTCGCCGCGCTGCAGATCACACCGGTGCATTACGTTTTCAAACCGGACGAAGATGCGACCTATGCGCATTTCGAGCGGCTGACGCGGGAAACCGATATCCCGATCATCATCTACAATGTCGTTCCCTGGAACTATCTGAGCCCGAAGCTGCTGGTGCGGGTCATGACCGGACTTCCGGGCGTCATCGGCGTCAAGCAGAGCGCCGGCGACCTCAAGCTGATGGCCGACCTGCTAATCACAGCGCCGAAGGACAAGGTGATCTTCACCGCCGTTGATGCTCTGCTCTACCCCTCCTTCGCAATCGGCGCGCAGGGCACCATCGCCGCAAACCCGGCCGCCGTTCCCGGCGTGTGCGTCACGCTCTGGAATGCGGTCAATGCCGGCGACCATACCAAGGCGCAGGAAATCCACAAAGCATTGCTTCGTTTCTGGAATACAATCTACGCTGACAACCTGCCGGCCAATGTCAAATACTGCCTGGCACAGCAGGGCGTTGCTAGCGGACTGCCGCGCATGCCGATGCCTGTCACATCGGCTACGCAGGCAGCCGCAATCGATCAGGAGCTGAAAGCCGTCCTGCGCTGGGATGAAACCGAAGCCGCCTCAAAGGCCGCTTGAACCATATCTACCCTGCCCCTCAGCAGTTTTGGCTGAGGGGCAGGGTAGACGGAGCCGGATCGGCTGGGCAGAGCCATTGAGCCGCCCGCCAAGGCCTTCCTCATCCAAAGTCACATGCTTTGATGATGCAATTTCCCGGCGAAATCGCCAAAGGCAAATGATTTCCGACCGAAATTGCAAAAACCCGCCTGATTCTGAGCGACCAAATCTGACCGGCACGATAGTCCTTGCCCATGTTCAGCAAGGAAATGGGCCATGTCTGCAAATGTGGGCAGGAAGCAAGCGGGTAAGGAACACCGTGGAAATGAGACGGCTCAAGCGGTCGCGCTCGTTCGGGAATTCTTCGAAGCGACTGTCGCCACGCCTGAGGGGTTCTGGAATTCCTTCCATGCATATTTCAATGATGGGACCATCTGGGAAAATGTCGGCCTGGCCCAAACGATTGGCCCCGAAGAGGCTACGAATTTCGCCCGGGCGTTCCCGGTGCAGTTTCACCACATGCGCATTGAGGACCTCGTGCTGTCAGGCGAAGGCAACCGTATCCATGCCGAGCGGGTCGATCACTTCTGCAGGCAGGATGGCACCATCATCCTGACCGTTCGCGCCCTGGGCGTAATCGAGATCGAGGGTGGAAAGATCGCCCGCTGGCGCGACTATTTCGACACCGCCGGCTTCCTTGCCGCTATTGGGCAACAAGCCGGCTAATCTTCACCTCGGGTCAAACGAAAGCAGCAAGCGCTTCGTGGCATAGCATCCGGGCGAACCTTCCGCCCGAGCTCGCACAGACCAAGCCTGCCGAATAGCTGCTATGATGCCTGCATAAGGCCCGCATCCAGCGCCTCACCGATCATGCGCACTTCTTCCGTCTTCAGAATGAGCGGAGGCGATAGGATGATGTTGGAGCCGGAAATGCGCAGCATGACACCGGCTTCATAGGCCGCGTCCGCCACTTTCGCCATTGTCGCCTTATCCGCAGGCCTCTTCATCTCGCGATCGCTGACGAGCTCCAAAGCCGCCATCAGGCCCTTGCAGCGTATATCACCGATGAGCGCATGCTTGCGCTTCAAGCCTTCCAGCACGTCGGCAAGTTCCCTGCCGCGCGCGGCCGCGTTTTCGTCCACCTTGAGGCGACGTGTCTCCACGAGCGCGGCAAGACCCGCCGCGCAGCCCACGGGGTGGCCGGAATAGGTATAGCCGTGGCCAATAGCGCCGAAGCTCGTTCTGTCAGCCTCGAACACCTCCGCGACTTCTTCGCCGATCAGGGTGGCGCCAAGGGGGAAGTAGCCACAAGTAATCGCCTTGGCGATGGTCATCATGTCGGGCTTCACCCCGTGCAGCCGCGAGCCGGACCAAGCTCCGGCACGGCCGAAGCCGGTGACGACCTCATCGGCGATGAAGAGGATCTCGTGACGGTTGCAGATATCCCGCGCCAGCCGCATGAAGCTCTCATGCGGCACGATCACGCCGCCCGCACCCAGGATCGGCTCCATGATGAAGGCGGCAATCGTGTCCGCTCCCTGGAAGGCGATCTCGTCCTCCAACGACTTGGCGCAAAGCCTTGCCAACCTTTCCGGATCAGTCTCGTCGAAAGGATTGCGATAGGTGTAAGGCGCCGGGATGTGGAATACCCCGGGCATCAGCGGCTCGTAGTTACGCCGGAAATTGGCGTTGCCGTTGACAGAAGCGCCACCGAAATGGGTGCCGTGGTAACCCTTCTTGAGCGCGATGAACTTCGTCCGGTCGCCCTGCCCGCGGATTTTCCAGTACTGCCTGGCGAGCCTGAGCGCCGTTTCCACCGAATCCGACCCGCCGGAGGTGAAAAATGCCCGCACCATGCCCTCGGGTGCGAAGAACTGCGTTAGTTCGTAAGCCAGTTCGATCGACGGCCCCGTCGACGTACCACGGAAGCCCGAATAATAGGGCAGCGCATCGAGCTGAGCGGCGATGGCGCGTTTTATCGGGTCGCAGCTGTAGCCGAGATTGACGTTCCATAGCCCGCCTACGGCGTCGAGCACTGTGCGCCCTTCTATATCCGTAACATAGGCGCCCTCGCCCTTCATGATGACGCGTGGCGGATTGCCACGCATCTCAGCCGGATGAGCCATGGGATGCCAGATGGGCTTTGCATTGTTTTCGATGAGAAAGTTTTTGTCGCGCATGGATTTTCCTGTGCTTCAGGCGGAAAGGCCGAATTGGCCGAGTGCTTCCGCGTAGGATTTGCCGGGGTCGAGGACGTCGAAATGGACAGCGCACATGCCGGCCTTCTCCGCGCCCGCAATGTTGCGCTTCTGGTCGTCGACGAAGACACAAGCCTGCGGTGGCAAGGCAAGCGCCTCG
This sequence comes from Mesorhizobium sp. RMAD-H1, assembly GCF_014191375.1. Taxonomy (GTDB): domain Bacteria; phylum Pseudomonadota; class Alphaproteobacteria; order Rhizobiales; family Rhizobiaceae; genus Paramesorhizobium. The sequence continues at coordinate 137,650 of NZ_JACHWN010000003.1, read as the reverse complement.
GCGGCCGCCGCATAGGCGCGCGGGTCGGGCTTGAGAATGCCGGTATAGGTGGCGTCAACGATCACTTCGAAAAGCGGAAGGATGGATAAGCGGTCCCGGAACGCCGCCCCATAGAAAAGGTCCAATTCGTTGGAGAGGATAGCAAGGCGAACCCCCGCCGCATGCGCCTTACGGATGGCCGAGACGGCTTCCGGGCGCAGTGCGGCATCCGGATCGGTGCCACGGGCACGCCGGACGAAGGTTTCCATCTTGTCCCAATCCTCGCCCAAGAGCCGCCCCACCTCGCGGGTGCGGGTGAGCCAATAGTCACGCTCGCTGATCTCTTCGCGCTGCATCGCCTGCCACAGCGGGTCCGTGGGAGGATCGAACGGGCCGCGCCAGGTGAGCGTGCCGGAAGGCAGGCCCAGCGCCGCTTCCGTGACATCATGCGTCTCAAACAGGGTTCGGCTGATTACCCCGCCGAAATCAAGCACCAGCGCCTTTGGCCGCATCACGCCGCAGCCTCCGCAACGCAATTGCCGGGCGGTATGATGCCTTCGGCTACCCAGGCATCAAAAATCTCCAGCGCCTTGGCCGCGAATGCTGCACTGTTGATATGATCGGGAATTTCGTGAAATTCGACATTCGCCGGAATCGTCCCACGCATTTCATCTATGAATGCATTCAGTGCCTCCGGCTCATGGAGAGGCTCTCCTGCCATATCCCATTGCTGGACGCCACCGGCGGGAAGGATGAAGGCGGTCCGCCCCTTTGCGGCGGCGAGTTTTTCGCCAATGGTCCGGGCGATGCGGCGCCGGGTTTCCCCATCACTGGTGACCGATGCAATCAGGCGATTGTGGGCGTGGTAAGGGCGCTCCTCATATCCCGAAGGCGTTGCCTGCCAGGTAGGAAAATCGACCATATCGATCGCCCCCGGGGCTACGATCTGCGGAATGCCGGCATGCCCGGCATTCTCCATCCGGTCGACCCCGGAGGTAACGACCGAACCCGCCAGATGATTGGCGACCTCCTGCAGACTGAAATCCATGACCGCCGCGAAGGCTTTCTGGGCCGCCAGACCCTCCAGCGCGCGGCCGCCCATGCCCGTCGTGTGGAAGACGACCGGCTCGTAGCCACGCTTTTTGAGCTCGGGGCTGAGCGCGGCCACATAGGCGAGGCAGCTTTTGCCGAGTGAACTGATCGCCACGGCGGGACGCCGATTATGGAGACGCAAACCCATCCGGGCCGCGCCCACGACAGCCCCGCAGGCCTGCGAGAGAACGGCCCTGCAGGTGGCGTTCAGGCCGTACAGGCCTCCCGCCCACAGGATCATCATCAAATCGGGCGCGATCCGCTCCGGCGGGATGAGATGAGAATAAGCGATGGTCGAGACAATGAACTTCGGGGTGCCGATGGGAAGTTGGAGCGCCACATCCAGCGCAAGATCAGTGCCCATGGTACCGCCTATAGCCAGCATGCCGTCGATCTCCCCCCGTTCGTGAAGATCGCGTGCAAGGCGCGAGGCGCCGTCCGACATCAGCGTCATGGCGCTGTTTTCGTCGCCCGACCGGATAATCGCCGATATGGTCGTACCGGCCGCGGCAGCCACACTGTGCTTGTCATATTCGGGCGCATAGGGCGGGTCGCCCAGAATGCTGATATCCAGCATCAGGGAGCGCCCTCCTGCCCGTTCTATGCTCTCGCGAATGAATTCAAGTTCATCGGCTTTGGTATCTCCCGTGCCGATGACCAGAATCTTCGGGGCTTCCTCCATCCCGGTTCCTCCCTTGTCATGCTGATGCCTTCGCGACCGTGTTTATGCGATCGCCGTTGAGCAGCTGCGTAATCTCGCGCGCTGCAATCATGACGGCCTTACCGCGCTCTATCGCCTTTGCCTTGGGGGTGCGCACTAGAGGAGCGGCGATCGCGAGCGTTCCAATGGCGAAGCCATCCGCCCCCAGGATCGCCGCGGCCACGCTATAAACCCCTTCCTCATAGCCCTGCTCGCTCGTGGAATAGCCCCGTCGGCGGGCTGCATCCATGGCAGCGACGACGGCAGCCCGGTCCGTCGCAGTGTATGCGGTGAAGGCAGTGAGCGGCGAAGCCAGCGCCGCTTTGACCACGGCGTCCCGCGCGTGCGACAGATAGGCAATGCCGGACGCGGTCGAATGCAGGGGTAGGAGTCCTCCGACATCGACATTGACCCGGTTCGCGCGCGCCGGATGCTCGACATAGATCGTCGCCAACGTGCCGTTTCCAGCCTCCGACAAATGCACGGTCTCGCCGGTTTCCTCCGCCAGCTTCCGGATGAAAGGAAGTGCGGTCTGGAGCAGCGGCAGGCGCGCTTCGCGAATTCGCGCGAAGCGCGTCAGGCTGGCGCCGATCCGGTAAAGGCGGCTTTCTGGATCTTGTTCGACGAAACCGTGCTCGGCGAGCGATACGAGCAGGCGCCGGGTCGTCGCCTTGTCGTAGCCCGCCCCGCGGGCAAGCTCAACGAGACCCAATTCCGGCTTTTCCGCACTGAAAAGATTAAGAAGCGTTAGCGCCTTGCCGACCGTGCTCATCGATTCCTCAAAATACTTAACATGAGAATTATCTTGACAGAAGCCCGGTTCACTTGCAAGTCTATATTCAAACCGGTGGTTCATTATTTGAAACTCTGGCAGGGGGCGCAACGCCGGGGCCGCCGCCATTCAATGGCGCAAGCTTTGATATCCAGGAGGGAACAATGTCAGCGGTAGCCGATACGCAGCAATCAAACAGATTGAAGAAAAACAGCCTGGGCGTGTGGGGGATCACATTTCTGGTCATTTCCGCCGCAGCCCCGCTGACGGCGATTGCGGGTGGCACGCCGCTCGCTATGCTCATGGGAAACGGCGCCGGATTCGCCGGCACCTATCTGATCGTTACAATTCTGCTGGTGCTCTTTGCGGTAGGCTATGTCGCCATGGCGCGTCACGTCGCCAACGCAGGAGCCTTCTATTGCTATGTCAGCCGCGGGCTCGGCGGCCTTTTAGGCGGTGCGGCGGCGATGGTCGCCATTCTGAGTTACAATGCCATGCAGATCGGGGTGCTTGGTCTTCTGGGCGCTGCGACCAGCGGTCTGTTTGCGAGTTGGGGTATCAATCTTCCCTGGTGGGTCTGGAGCTTTCTGGCAATCGCCCTGATCGCTATCCTCGCCTATCGGCAGGTCGATCTTTCCGCGAAGGTCCTCACGGTGCTTGTCATCGGCGAATATGCGGTCGTGCTGGTCCTTAATCTATTCATTGTCGGCCAGGGCGGCGACGGCGGACTTAACCTCCAGCCCTTCAGCCCATCACAATTGTTGAGCGGCTCGCCCGCTATCGGGCTGCTCTTCGCATTTGCGGCCTTCATCGGCTTCGAGGCCACCACCATCTACAGCGAGGAAGCACGGGATCCGCAGCGGACGATCCCCCGGGCCACCTATTTCTCCGTGCTGATGATCGGCCTGTTCTATACGCTGAGCGCCTGGTGCATGGCGATGGGCGCCGGGGTCGATAAACTCGTGCCCGAACTGCAGGCGCTGCAGGATCCGACCACCTTCCTCTTCGGCCTGTCCGATCGCTACGCCGGTGGCTGGTTGACGCAAGCAATGGGCATTCTTTTCGTGTCCAGCCTCTTTGCCGGCGTGGTGGCTTTCCACAATGGCGTGGCGCGCTATATGTACGTCGCCGGTCGTGAGAAGCTCCTGCCCGAGGCGATCGGCGTAACCCACCCTGTCCACCAGAGCCCCTATGTCGGCTCGATGGTCCAGACGGTGATCGCGGTCGGGGTCATCGGCCTCTTCGCGGCTCTCGGGCTTGATCCGGTGCTCTCGCTCTTCTCGTGGCTGACGAATGTGGGAACCCTCGGCATTATCGTCCTGATGGCGACGACGTCGCTCGCGGTCATCGCCTATTTCAGACAGAACCCGCAGCTCGCGCCCTCTCCGCTCAAGACGCTGGTAATGCCAGGCATCGCACTCGTTGCCTTGCTCATCGTGATCTATCAGATCGTCATCAATTTCGGCAATCTTTCGGGCGCTTCAGGTTTCCTTGGCATCTTTCTGCCAAGCCTCATCCTGATCGCTGCCCTGGTCGGTCTCGTGCTCTCCTCCGCACTGAGATCGCGCGATCTCACGGCATTCAACCGTCTCGGACAGGCCATGGTCGATTGACCCATCCAGACCGGGCGGCTTCCGGGCCGCCCACTTTCGCGCGGAGGAGGAGAAGTCATGTCCTATGCAGAAGCAATCACGATCGAAGCGCTCGAAGCCGATCCTTATCCCATCTATGCCCGCCTGAGACGAGAGAGCCCGGTAACCTATGTCCCGGCGGCGAATGTGTGGTTTGCCACCCGCTGGGAAGATGTCGAAACAGTAACGAAATCGCCCGAAGCCTTCACCGCCGAAGCACCGACTTCACCGGTTGAAATCTCTTTCGGCAAACCGACGATCCTGACCGTGGACGGCGACGCACACAGGCACTTGCGCGGTGGAATCGACCCGCATTACCGCCCACGCAAGGTGGCCGAGTACATTGAGAACCTGGTCACGCCCATTGCCGAGGAATTCCTGGCCAAGTTCGCCAAGCGCGGCCACGCCGAACTGATGGGCGAATATTTCGAACCGATTTCGGTCCTGAGCCTCGCCCGCTCTTTCGGCTTCCGCAATGTGGACGTGGAAACCCTTCGACGCTGGTTCCACGGCCTGTCGCAAGGCGCAATCAACTATGAGCAGGATCCAAAGCGCCAGGAAATCTCGAACAGGACCTGTGCTGAGATCGATGCGGTAGCCCTGCCCCTGATCGAGAAGCTGCGGAAGGAACCCGATGGCTCTCCCCTCTCGCACATGCTGCACTACGGTATGCCGGAGGGGGAAACGCGCCCGGCCGAATTCATCCTGCCCACGGTTAAGGTAACGCTGCTCGGCGGAATGCAGGAGCCGGGGCATGGAGCCGGTTCCACCCTTGTCGGCCTGTTGCAGAACCCCGATCAGATGGAGGCTTTGCTTTCCGATATGGATAGGCTGCTGCCGAAGGCGGTGGCTGAGGGCGTGCGGTGGGTCGCGCCCATCGGAACGCAGATGCGCCTGGCGCGCGAGGATGTCGAGCTCGGTGGCGTCACCATCCCGGCAGGCACCCCCGTTGCCGCCGTGCTGTCATCGGCCAATCGCGACGAGAACCGATTTAAGGAGCCGGACCGGTTCGACATCCATCGCAACGACGGCGGCAACGCGGCCTTCGGCTTCGGCCACCATTTCTGTGCGGGACGCTGGTTTGCCGCAGCACAGATCGAGATCGCTTTGCGTCTCCTGTTTACGAGGCTTTCTCAGCTACAGCTCGACCCTGGGAGCCCGCCGGCGTTCCGCGGCTGGGAATTCCGCGCGCCGCAAACGCTTCACGTTACCTTTTCACCTGCTGCATAACCGAAAGAAGCCAAGATGGATCAACCCTCGATTGACCGCCTGCGTGCCCAACCGGTAAGAGCCGGACAGCTCTGGATTGGCGGAAAGCAGCGCCCGAGTACGGACGGTGCGGTTCTCGACGTCATTTCACCCATTGATGGCAGCAGGCTAACGACCATTGCGGACGCCTCCGCCACGGATGTGGAAAAGGCGGTTTCCGCAGCGCGGGAAGCATTCGACAACGGCATCTGGTCGCGTGCCGACCCAGCCGAGCGCAAGAAGGTTCTGCACCGGATTGCTGAGCTCATCGAAAGCCACGCGCTTGAACTTGCCGTACTCGGCGTGCGCGACAACGGCACCGAGATCTCCATGGCGCTCAAGGCCGAACCGGGCAGTGCGGCAAACACATTCCGCTATTACGCGGAGGCGATCGATAAGGTCTATGGCGAGATCGCACCGACGGCGAACAATGTGCTGAGTCTCATTCATCGTGAGCCGGTAGGCGTCGTGGGGGCTATCGTGCCCTGGAATTTCCCGTTGATGATTGGCGCCTGGAAGATCGCGCCCGCGCTCGCGGCGGGGAACTCGGTGGTGCTCAAGCCCGCAGAAACAGCTTCCCTGTCCCTTCTGAGACTGGCGGAGCTCTGCCATGAGGCCGGCCTGCCTGAAGGCGTATTCAATGTGGTCACGGGGCGGGGGGCGGTTGCCGGTGAAGCGCTGGGTTTGTCCATGGATGTGGATATCCTCGCCTTCACCGGCTCCGGTGCGGTCGGGCGCCGGCTGCTGGAATATTCAGCCCGCTCCAATCTGAAGCGGGTCTATCTGGAACTCGGCGGCAAATCGCCCAACATCGTCTTCGCCGACGCGCCGGATCTGGACGCCGCCGCAAAAACCGCCGCTTTCGGCATCTTCCGCAATTCCGGCCAGGTCTGCGTGGCCGGCTCCCGCCTGCTGGTCGAGCGCTCGATTCACGGGGAATTCGTCGAAAGAGTCTCCGCCATTGCCGGCAAGATGAAGGTCGGCGATCCGCTGGACCTGTCAACTCAGGCCGGCGCCATCAACAGCCTAGGCCAACTCGAAAAGACGCTCGCCTTTGTCGCAAGAGCGAAAGCGGAGGGTGCCAGGATTAGAACCGGCGGAGAACGTGTCCTGCAGGAGACAGGCGGCTTCTATATGGCGCCGACGGTTCTCGACGCCGTCCGCCCTGATATGGAGGTGGCGTGCGAAGAGGTGTTCGGTCCGGTCCTGGCGGTACTTCCCTTTGAGGACGAGGCGGAAGCGATCCGCATTGCCAATTCGACTGCCTACGGCTTGGCTTCCGCCGTCTGGACTTCCAATCTCTCCCGCGCCCACCGCATGGTGCGGGCGATCAAGGCGGGCGTTGTTCACGTCAACACCTATGGCGGCGCCGACATCACCGTGCCGTTGGGCGGAGTGAAGCAGTCGGGCAACGGCTACGACAAATCGCTGCACGCACTCGAAAAATATATCGACCTCAAAACCGCATGGATCGCTCTGTGACTATCGACGCTTCTCAAATTATCGACCGCCTGATCGACGAGGAACAGGCCCGGTTCAAAGTCACCCATTCCCGTTCGGCGGCAGCCTGGGCAAGGGGCAGGAAGAGCTTTCTCTATGGCGGTCCTTCCCACTGGATGCGCCGCTGGGCAGGCGGCTTCCCCATCTATGTGGACAAAGCGCGCGGCTGCCACGTGACCGACATCGATGGCCGTACCTATATTGATTTCTGCCTGGGCGACACGGGGGGCATGTGCGGCCACGCTCCCGAAGCGGTGACGCAAGCGGCGACCCGACAGCTCCAGCGCGGCACCACCCACATGATGCCCACCGAGGACAGCCTTTGGGTGGGCGAGGAACTGCAGCGCCGCTTCGGCCTGCCCTACTGGACGCTGACGACGTCCGCCACCGACGCCAATCGCGGCGCAATCCGCATTGCGCGCATGATCACCGGCCGCGAGAAAGTGCTGGTCTTCTCCGGCTGCTACCATGGTGGCGTGGAGGAAGCTCATGTGGAGCTGCGCGACGGCAGGATGGGCCTGCGCAACATGATCCACCCGAACGGATTCGATCACGCACGGCTCTGCAAGGTGGTCGAGTTCAACGACGTGGCCGCTCTGGAAGCGGCGCTGGCGGACGGAGACGTCGCCTGCGTGCTGATGGAGCCTCTGATAACCAATTTCGGCATGATCCCCGTGGCCGAAGGCTTCCATGAAGCCGTACGCACCGCCACGCGCAGGACGGGGACGCTCCTCATCATTGACGAAACGCATACAATCTCCTGCGGACCGGGCGGCTATACCGGCGAGCACGGCCTCAAGCCCGATATCTTCGTTACCGGAAAGGCGATCGCCGGCGGCATCCCGGCGGGCGTGTTCGGTCTTTCGCAGGAAACGGCGGAGCGGCTGTGGAAACTGATTCCTCACGTTAACCCCCGCGAGCGGCAATCATCGCATTTCGGAATCGGCGGGACGCTGGCTGGCAATGCGCTGACGATCGCAGCCATGCGGGCAGTGCTGGAAGAGGTGCTGACGCCGGAAAATTACACTCGGATGCATGCCTGCGCGGAAAGGCTTGCACGAGGGGCGGAAGAAATCATCGTCGGGCACAATCTGCCCTGGCATGTCACCCGCATCGGCGGGCGGGTGGAAATCATGTTTTCACCGCACCCGCCGCAAAATGCTGCTGACGTGCGCGCCACGCGCCGCGGCGATCTGGAGACGCTGCTGCACGCCTGCTACATGAATGAAGGCATTCTGGTGACGCCGTTCCACACCATGTTCCTCATGTGCCCGGCGACGGCGGATGCGGATGTGGATCGTCATACGCAGGTCTTTTCCCGGTTCGTCGATAAGCTTGCCGCCGCGGAGGCGGTCTGAGCATGGCGTTCGACCTCACGGGCCGGGTAGCTCTTGTGACCGGCGGCGGAAGAGGGATCGGCGCAGCCATCGCCGCCCGCTTCGCCGAGCACGGCGCACGGGTGGTGATCGTCAATCGCACGCTCGAGGCAGCGGAAAGGATCGCTGACACGCTTTGCAGACGCGACCTTTCCGCCCGCGCCCTGCCCTGGCCGGGCACAGAACGCGCAACGCTCAAGAGCCTGGTGGATCAGGCGGTGAGAGAAGAAGAACGGCTCGATATCCTCGTTCACAACGCCGGCGGCTGCCCGTGGGGGAACGTCGAGGATCTGGACGACGGCCAGCTCACCGCCGCACTCGATATCAATTTTTCGGCCTTCGTCTGGCTTGTACAGGCCGCCATTCCCCATATGCGACGACAGGGTTTCGGACGTCTTCTCGTTACGTCATCCGTCTCCGCTCGCGTCGCGATGGGTGGGGGTGCGCATTATTCCGCGGCAAAGGCGGCCGTGAACGCCTTCATGCGCGGAGCCGCCTTCGAATTGGCGCGGGACGGGATCACCGTCAATGCGGTCGAACCGGGCTTCATCGCCAAACCGGGCCGAGGCACCTTGAGCACACCGGAGAAGCAGGCCGCTATCTCCCGCCATATTCCCATAGGCCGCATGGGCGAGGCGGACGATATCGCCTCTGCCATGCTCTATCTCGCCTCGCCGGAGGCCAAATATGTCACAGGGCAGACCCTCGCGGTGGACGGGGGCTCCACCCTTCCGGAGACCGGCTATGCGGTGGAAAGCTTTTGGGGGCTTGCATGAGCGGAAAACTAGTCGGCCGTACGGCCCTGATCTCGGGCGCCGCCACCGGCATGGGCCGGGCCACCGCGATCCGTTTTGCAAGAGAAGGCGCGCGGGTGGTTCTTTTCGGCCTGGGCGGCGCGTCTCTCGAAGAAGCGGCAGCGCTTGCGGACGGTACGGCCGTTCATGGGGATATAACTGAAAGCGCCGACATCGGGCGCGCCATCGAAGCCTGCCACGGACAATTGGACATCGTGGTCAACGCCGCCGGGATCATTCTTCTGGACGAACCGGAAACGGTTTCCGACCACGCGTGGGAAAAGAGCTTCGCGGTCAACGTGACCGGCGCGATGAAGGTCTGCCGGGCCGCGCTGCCGTTCCTCAAGCGCCAGGGCGGGGCTATCGTCAACATCGCTTCCGTGGCCGCCTTCAACGCCAGCCCGGCCAACGCCGCCTATGCGGCGAGCAAGGCGGCGCTGGTCTCCTATACGCGCACGCTCGCCTACGCGCATGGTCCCGACGGGATCCGGGCCAATGTCGTCGCCCCTGGCTGGGTGCGCACGCCCATGAGCGAATACGAGATGGACGTGGCCGCGCGCGCCAACGGCACGACGGCCGAGGAAGAATTTGCGCAGCTTACCAGCCGCATCGCCCTGCGGCGGGTGGCCGAGCCCGAGGAAATCGCCGCCTGCTGTCTGTTTCTGGCATCCGGCGAGGCCTCCTTCGTCACCGGCGCCGTGCTCGTTGCCGATGGCGGCGGCCGTGCGCCCACCCACCACCGGGCGGTCTGAGGAGGTCGGCCGAAAGCATCAAGGTCTCTCCGCTTTGAAGCGCGGCCCCGGAGGTCGCGCCGCCGGAACCGGATCCGTTCTGTCCGCGGGCGTCGCCTAGACCTGCGTGTCGGGTACTGTGACGACCAGCCCGTCGAGAGCTTCGCAAAGTTTGATCTGGCAGCCGAGACGGCTGTTCTCCTGCCGCTCGGTCGCAGCGAAGTCGAGCATTTCGGCTTCGTTGTCGGAGACGGGCGGCAGCAGATCGAGATATTTCGGCTCTACATGAACATGGCACGTCGCGCACATGGCCGAGCCGCCGCATTCGCCGACGATGCCGGCAACGCCATTCGATACGGCCGCGTGCATGACGCTGGTTCCTACCGGCACCTCGATGGTTTGGCTTGAGCCGTCTGGCTGAATGTAGGTGATGGTGGGCATAATTCACCTGTCGCTGGAAAAGGGTGTTATTCGGCGGCGGCCGGCAGGGCTTTCAGAAGTACCTTGAGGTCGAAAGCAGGATCGGCCGCCTCCTCGGCAGTGATGGGGATATTGCGGGCGAGCATCTGCCGCCCCCCCATATGGTCACCGGGCCGTTCGAGGCTTTCAACGGCGGTGAGGCGGCCGCCACGGAAGCGGAAGACGGAGAAGGCTCCTTCGTCAGGGTCGCCCCGGAGCACGCTCTCGTCTCCTGGCGCGGCGATGCCCGCGATCTGGAGCTTGGCCGGGCCTTGATCGCTCCAAAACCACGGCACAGCCGCATAGGGCGCACAGGCTTGACCGGTAAGGCGGGCCGCCAGCAGGCGTGCCTGATCGCTTGCATTCTGCACCGATTCAAGCCGTATGGAGCGGCCTGCGAACGGGTTCGGATGCGAGGCGCAATCTCCGATCGCCGAAACATGCGGATCCGCCGTCGCCATCGTCGCATCCACTAGAATGCCGTTGTCGGTAGGAAGGCCGGCAGCAGCGGCAAGCTCCGCATTGGGCACGACGCCGATGCCGACGAGCACGAGATCGGCCGGAATCGAGTGCCCGTCGCTGGTTTCCACCGTCGCGACCGCGCCGTCCCTGCCAGTGATTTCCGCAACACCCGATCCAAACATGAATTCGGTGCCCCAGCTTCTGTGAAGCCGCTCGAAACAGGCAGACATTTCCGGCGACACCGCACGGGCCATCACCCGCTCCGCCTGCTCGATAATGGTGACCCGCGCGCCACGCTTGGCGGCTGTCGCCGCGAACTCGAGGCCGATGAAGCCCGCTCCGATCACGACGATCTGCCGGCAGGTCTCGAGGCGCGCACGCAAGCACCGGGCATCCTCCGCCGTCCGCAGATAGAAGATGCCTGTCAGATCCGCGCCCGGCACCGCAAGCTGCCGGTTGCGAGCGCCCGTGGCCAGGACGAGATGATCATAGCCAATGCGCTGTCCGCCGGCTAGCTCGACCGCCGATCCCACGCGGTCGATTGCCATTACGCTATTGGGCGTGACGAGCTCGATGCGATTGTCCGCAAAGAAAGCCTGTGGTCGCTGTTCGATCATTTCATCGCATGCGTCCGGCGCGAGATAGGCTTTCGACAGCGGCGGGCGCTGATAGGGCAGGCCCGGCTCGTCGCCTATGAGCCTTACCCGACCGCTATAGCCTGCCTGGCGAAGCGCCGCCGCAAGATGAAACCCGGCGTGACCGGCGCCGACGATAAGGATGTCGCTCAATGCCATGGCATGTCCCCTTGCTGTCTGCCCGTTCCCTCAAGCGTCCCAGCGGCAGGGCAGATTGAGGGGTCCCCGGAATACCCAGCCTCCAAAGCGAACGGGCTCATCGGCCAGACGCAGATTCTTCAGGCGCCCGAAGAGCGCCGGCAACGCCACCTCACCGACCTGCACCCGAGCTGCCCAGGCGCCGAGACAGAAATGCGGCCCGCCACCGAAAGCGACATGCGGCTTCTTCGCTCGATGAATGTCAAAGACATCCGGATTTTCAAACACGGTCTCATCGCGGTTTCCGGAGGCGAGCACGACGCCGATGCGCGCGCCCTTGGGCAGGAGCGTGCCGCCCAGCTCGACTTCACGCGTGGTCTGGCGAGGATACATGCCGATGGGTGCGACCCAGCGGATGGTTTCCTCAAAGACCAGTCGCCATAAAGCAAAATCCGCTTCGACAGCCGCGCGTTGGCGGGGATTGCTCAGCAGCGCATAGGCGCCGGTCGCGATCGCGTCACGCGGCTCGTTCAGGCCGCCACCGATGATGACCTTGACGTTGGCGGCGATTTCCTCGCGGCTCAACGGATCGTCCGCGTGAAGCATGCAGGAGACCAAGGACTGGTCGGGATTTCGGCTGAGATAGGGGATGACCTCGTCCAGCGCTGCATCCACCCCGCTGGAGGCCGCTTCCGCGCGCCTCCAGACTTCCGGATCGTCGGCATAATTGCCCGTGCCGTCCATCATCGCCTGCGACCACTCACGCAAATCCTTCTGGTCGACATTGGTGAGGCCCAGCATGCGGGCGAGCGACAGCGCCGCACAGGGCGCGGCAAAGCGGTCGAACAGGTCTGCCTCGCCATCTGTGATGAAACCGTCGATGAGTTCATCGACGATGCGGCGGAATTCCGGCATCCAATGGTTCTTCACCGTAGCAGGGCGCAATGCCGGCTCACAGGCAACGCGCTCGCGCTTGTGGCTCGGCCCGTCCTTGCGCAGGAGCGTGTGGCCCATCACACGCTTCATCAGCGAGTTTTCCTCATCGGCGCTGAAAATCTCGGGCTGCCGCTCCAGCGCCACGATATCCTCGTGGCGCGTGACGAGGTAGCGGTTTGCCGCGGGAACCCAGGCGACCGGCACCTCCCGGCGAAGCTTCGCATAAATCGGATATGGATCGTTCCACAGGTCGGAGAGCCTGATGCCCTCGCCCGGCTTTGCAACTTTCGCGTCCATCGCGTTCTCCTCCACAGCGACAGCGGAGCCCCCGAGCCGTGCCACTTCGACGAGGAGTTTCGCGACAAATAGAAAACATGTAAAATAGATTTATATGCGCTACTATCACGGTTTTTCCGCAGAAGGAGAGTGCCCTTGCAAATCCCGCGTTTCTCGCTGCGGCAGATCGGTTATTTTCTGGCCATCGCCGAGGCCGGATCGATACGGGGGGCCTCCGAACGGCTGAACATCTCACAGACGGCTCTCTCCCAGGCCCTCACGGAGCTCGAGGAGGAGCTGGGCACGCCCCTACTCGCCCGTCGCAGGTCGCACGGCGCTAACCTGACCGCTGCAGGTGTAAGGCTTCTGGGGGAGGCCCGCGCGGTGCTGGACGCGGCGGGCGATCTATACTCAGCCGCCCATGGGTGGGAGCAGGGCCTTACCGGTCGCCTGACCGTTGGCTGCTATACGACAATGGCGCCACTTCTCGTGCCGCGTCTCTTCTCGGGCTTCAGGGAGCGTCATCCGGCGATCGATCTGGAGCTTATGGAAGGTTCCACCGATGAAATCCGGGCAGAATTGCGCGCGGGCATCTGCGAATTGGCGTTGCTCTATGAATTCGGCCTCGGCGACGATGTGGAGAGAGAGCGCCTCTACGAATTGCGGCCACATCTCGTCCTCCAGGAGAACCACCGGCTTGCCGGAGAGAAGGAAATCGACCTGCGCGATATCGCACATGAGCCGTTCATTCTCTTCGAGGTGCCTCCCGCCGCCAGCAACACTTTCGAGGTTTTTGCCCAGGCGGGCGTGCAGCCCCGCATCGCCTATCGCACATCCAATTTCGAACTGGCACGCACACTCGCCGCGCGCGGCCTGGCTTATACGATGCTGATCCAGAAGCCGGCTGCGCCTGTTACCTACGATGGCAGCCGGGTGGTGACGCGATATGTCTCGGGCGTGGGAAGCCGCTATCCGGTCGTGCTCGCCTGGAGCCGTTCGGCTAAACTCACCCGTCGCGCGGAAGCATTCCGCTCGTTTTGCAGAGAAGTGATGGCCGAGCCTTATCGCGCAGAAAATAGTTAACATATTTGTCGCCAATGTGCGATGACGCATTCTTAGCAGAATCGGAGACAGTCGATGGACCGGAACGACGATCAGGGAGAAGGCAGAGATAACGACACCGCTGCCCAGAAAACGGGTTCGCGCGCGCGATTGCGGGATTTCTCCCGTTCCCTGCCGATGTCGCTCCTCAGGGCGCGGGAAGCAGTGATGCGGCATTTCCGTCCCGGGCTGCATCATTTCGGAATTACCGAACAGCAATGGCGCGTGCTGCGCGCCTTGACCACCGTTGAGAGCATAGAAGTGATGGCGCTTGCGGAAGCGACCTTCCTGCTGCCGCCTTCGCTTTCACGCATCCTGAAGGATCTGGAAGAGCGGGGCCTTGTCATTCGCCGCACGTCTCGCGAGGACATGCGGCGCGGCCTCATCTCGATCAGCGTGGAGGGCCGCTCGCTCATCGACCTGGCCGGAAGCCATTCGGAAGCAATCTATGCGGAGATCACCCGCCGGTTCGGCGCACAGAAGCTTGCAGAACTGCAGAATATGCTGCGCGAACTTGAAGCCGTTCTCGGCGACCCGATCGAAGCCGGCACGCTTCCGGCACCGGACAAGCGGAAGGGCTCCGATGACTGATCCGGACTGGAGGCACGCGAAACGGCGCAGGATTGCGCATATAAAATGAACATGTTAATTATATTCCTCGGGAGCGGATGAAAGGGTAGAGACCAACCCTTTCCATCCTCAAAATATCTTTCAGGGAGGAATATACCATGCAAAACCGGATGATCGGCGTCGTCGTGGCATCGCTCATAGCCACCTTCCCCGCACATGCGGATATGAAGATCGGTGCCATACTGTCGCTGACGGGACCGGCTGCCTCACTTGGGATACCTGAAAAGAACACGATAGACGTGTTGCCCCGGACCATTGATGGTGAACCGGTGCAATATATCGTACTCGACGACGCCAGCGACCCTTCGGCTGCAGTGCGCGCGGCCAAGAAGCTCATCGATGAGGAGAAAGTTGACGTCATCCTCGGTCCCTCCATCACGCCGACATCGCTGGCCATCATCGAGACGGTCGCGGCCGGAAAGACGCCGATGATTTCCGCCGCCGGTTCGGCGGTCATCGCAAAACCGGTAGAGGGCCCGAAGACCTGGGTGTTCAAGCTGGCGCCGGAAGAGCCGACCATGGCCGCCTATGTCTATGGCCAGATGGAGAAAGACGGCAACAAGACGGTCGGCTTCATCGGCTTCAACGACGCTTTCGGCGATTCCTTCATCGGCGAATTCAAAAAGGTCGCCGAAGAGAAAGGGATCCAGGTAGTCGCCGACGAGCGCTACAATGCAAAGGACACAAGCGTTACCGCGCAGGTCCTGCAGGTCATTGCCGTCAATCCCGACGCGGTGGTAATCGGCTCGTCCGGCACGCCGGGTGTGGCTCCGATACTCGAGTTGCGCAACCAGGGCTACGGCGGCTCGATCTACATCAATCAAGGTATGGCCAATCCCGATGTGCTGCGCGTAGGCGGCGAAGGCCTCGAGGGGGTGATGCTCGCGGTTTCGCCCGCGCTCGTGGCCGAGCAGCTTCCGGACGACAATCCAGTGAAGCCGGTCGCTCTCAAATACGTCCAAACCTACGAAGGGAAGTACGGCCCCGGCACCCGCTCGCTTTTCGGTGCCACCATCTGGGACGCATTCCTCATCGTGGAAGCCGCCGCACCAAAGGCGAAGGAAGCGGGCGAGCCCGGCACCGAAGCCTTCCGCGCGGCGTTGAGGGACGCCATCGAGGGAACCAGCGAACTCGTCGGCGCGCAGGGCGTCTTCAACATGAGCCCGACGAATCACAACGGCACCGATCTTCGGGCCGAGGTTCTCGTGCGCATTGAAAACGGCACCTGGACTTACGCTCCACAGGATTGATGCGGGCGCCGGCCAGCAGCGTAGGCGCAACCCTTTCCGACTGAGCGGTCCGGCATGCGAGCCTCCGCTCCCAAGCATAATGGAGTCTTGCCATGAATACGACGATCGCCGTCCTGCTTGCGCAGAACGGACTGATGAATGGTGCCATCTACGCACTTCTTGCGCTGGTGCTGGTGATGGTCTTCTCAGTGACGCGGGTCATCCTGATTCCGCAGGGAGAAATCGTCGCCTATGCTGCGCTCACACTGGCAGCGGTCAGAACCGGCCAGACTCCAGGCACGGTCTGGCTCCTCTGTGGCGCAGGCCTGCTTGCGGCCGCGATGGAGTGCGCTGCGGCCTGGCGCACCGGCGGGTATGGCGGAAGCATGAAGCGTGCCTCGCTTTATGCCGTCCTGCCCATCGCCATTGCAGTGCTTGCCTGGACGTGCATTCCCCTGAAGCCCGGAGCCTGGTTCGACGTGCTGATGACACTCTTGCTCGTCGTGCCGCTCGGACCGCTCATGTATCGTATAGCCTTCCGCCCGCTTGGCGATGCCCCGGTGCTTGTCCTTCTCATCATTGCCATGGCCGTCCACTATGTGCTGACCGGTCTTGGCCTCGTCTTCTTCGGAGCCGAAGGCGTGCGCAGCTCTCCGATCATGGCCGGGCGCGTGCAGATCGCCGGCATTTCCATTTCGTTGCAGACGCTTTTCGTGATCGCCGCCTCGCTGGTGATGATCATTGCCATGGCGCTGTTCTTCAGCCGCACGCTGCATGGCAAGGCGTTGCGCGCCACAGCCTTCAACCGTACCGGCGCACGTCTGGTCGGCATCCGTACCGAAAGCGCGGGCATGCTCACTTTCCTGCTCGCCGCCCTGATCGGCGCGGTATCGGGTCTTCTGATCGCGCCACTGACGACGATCTATTACGACACAGGTTTCCTCATCGGCCTTAAGGGCTTCGTTGCCGGAATCCTCGGCGGGCTCGTCTCCTATCCGCTCGCCGCGCTGGGTGCGGTCAGCATCGGGTTGATCGAATCCTTTTCATCCTTCTGGGCGAGCATCTTCAAGGACGTAATCGTCTTTTCGCTTCTCATCCCGATATTGCTCTGGCGCAATCTGAAGGCAGAAGAGCTGGAGGAGAACGACGAATGAAGATGCGCCGTTCTCTATCCGCGGTCGCCGTCGCAGCGATCGCTGCTGCTCCGCTGATGCTTTCCGCCTATCAGTTGATCCTGATGAATTTCATCGGACTTGCGGTCATAGTGGTCGTGGGACTCGTGCTGCTGACCGGCATCGGCGGACTCACCTCCTTTGGACAGGCAGCTTTTGTAGGCATGGGTGCCTACACCACTGCGTTCCTCACCACCTCCTATGGCATCTCGCCCTGGCTCACCCTACTCGCAGGCTTGGCCGTGGCCGGCGTCGCCGCCGCCTTCATCGGCACCATCACCTTACGTCTTTCCGGTCATTATCTGCCGCTCTCCACCATCGCATGGAGCCTCAGCCTCGTTTTTCTCGCGGGCAACGTCGAGATGCTGGGCGGACATAACGGCATCACCGGCGTGCCGGGATTACGCATATTCGCAATGACCATCGCAGGTCCGGCCTATACCTGGCTGATCTGGGCCTTCGTGCTCATTGCGTTCGTCTCGGTGCAAAATCTGCTGTCCTCCCGCGACGGCCGCGCAATCCGGTGCCTGCGTGGCCGCCGCGTCATGGCGGAAAGCTTCGGCATTGATACAGCACGCCTGAAGACGGCGATCTTCATCCACGCGGCGCTGCTCGCCAGCGTTTCCGGCTGGCTCTACGCCCACCTCATCCAGTTCGTGAACCCGACGCCGTTCGGCCTCAACAGCGGCATCGAATATCTGTTCATGGCAGTTATCGGCGGGGCGGCGCAACTGGGGGGCGCAATCCTCGGCGCCGCCGTCCTGATCCTGGTGCGGGATGGATTGCAGGACGTCGTGCCCGGCCTGCTTGGCGGCGCTGGAGCTGCGGAAAGCATCCTCTTCGGTCTCCTGATGATCATCATCCTGCAGCGCGCGCCAAAGGGGTTGATGCCCTATTTGCAGCGCATCCTGCCGGAAAAGCCGCCGATCACCGTCGATGAAGGGGCTGCTCCCCTGCCCCGGCGCGACAAGCCGGCTCCGGGTACCGGCCTGCTCGAGGTGAGCGGCCTTACGCGCCGTTTCGGCGGACTCGTTGCCGTGAACGACGTGTCTTTCCGGATCAAGGCCGGTGAGATCGTGGGTCTCATCGGCCCCAATGGCGCCGGCAAATCGACGATGTTCAACCTTCTCACGGGTGTGCTGCGGCCGAGTGCGGGCGAAATCCGGTTCCAGGGAGCGCGCATCGACGGTCTGCCGTCGCGGGCTATCGCGCGGCTCGGCGTCGCGCGCAGCTTTCAGCATGTCCAGCTCAAATCCGATATGACGGCGCTGGAGAACACCGCGGTCGGCGGGCATCTCAGAAGCAGTCAGGGCGTGCTGCATGCGATCCTGCGCCGCGACAGGGCACAGGAAGGCTCTCTCCTTCTGGAGGCCAAGCGGCAGATGGAGCGGGTGGGCCTCGGCAACCATCTCCATACCGCGGCCGGCGGTCTGGCGCTCGGCCAGCAGCGCGTGCTGGAAATCGCGCGGGCACTCGCGGCCGATCCGGTCCTGCTCCTGCTCGACGAGCCGGCAGCCGGCTTGCGCCATCATGAAAAACAGGAACTCGCCGCCATACTCCGCCGCCTGAAAGAAGAGGGCATGACCGTCCTCATCGTCGAGCACGACATGGATTTCGTCATGAACCTTGTCGACCGGCTGGTGGTGATGGATTTCGGCCAGAAGATCGCCGAAGGCACGCCTGCGGAGATACAGGGTAACAGCAAGGTGCAGGACGCCTATCTTGGAGCAGTCGCATGATTCCCCTTCTCCAAATCACCGACATTTCGGTTTCCTATGACAAGGTACTCGCGGTTCAGGACGTCTCGCTTCGGGTAGAACAGGGAAGTATCGTCACGGTGATCGGGCCGAATGGTGCAGGCAAGACGACGCTCCTCAATGCAGTGATGGGGCTTCTGCCGTGCCGTGGCCGCATCGAGTTCAACGGCCTCGACGTCAGCGCCGATAGCGTTGAGGATCGCGTCGGCGCAGGGCTCTGTCTGGTAGCGGAGAAACGGGAGCTATTTGCCGAGATGACCGTCGCCGACAATCTGGCGCTTGGCGCATATGCCCGCCGCGCCGTCCGCGATGGCAGCCGTGAGGCAGATCTCGAAGCGGCTTATGCGCGATTTCCCCGGCTCCGTGAGCGCCGCAATCAGCTCGCCGGCACCCTCTCGGGCGGTGAACGGCAGATGCTGGCGATCGCCCGCGCGCTTATGGCCCGGCCGAAGCTCCTCATGCTCGACGAGCCCAGCCTGGGGCTGGCGCCGCTGATCGTGCGGGAGGTCCTCGAAATCGTGCAGTCGCTGCGCGAAGCCGGCGTCGCCGTCCTGATCGTGGAGCAGAATGCACGCGCCGCACTGCAGATCGCCGATTACGGGTATGTGCTGGAATCCGGCACCATGGCCATGGAAGGACCGGCGCCCGAACTTGCCGCCGACCGGCGGCTGATCGAAACCTATCTGGGCTTCGGCGAACACGGATCTTACGCTACGGCGTAAATTCGTTCGGTTCGGCAATCATCGCGAATCCGGACGCAGGCGCCAGGAGGTCGGGGACTCACCGGTGCGCTTGCGGAAGAAGCGTGAAAAATAGGCGGGATCCTCAAAGCCGACGTCGCGGCCGATATCTTCTACCGAGCGGATGGTGAACCGCAACAGACGCTTGGCTTCCAGAAGCCGGCGTTCCAGTAGCAGTTCCTTGACCGTCATCCCGAACACCTCCCGCGCCGCCCTGTCGAGAAGATGCGGCGTGGTCGCAAGCAATTCCACATAGCGCCCGACCGGCCAGCTATCCCTGTAATAGAGGTCGATAGCGCGGCGTAGCGCGAAAGCAAGTGCCACGGTGGGCGAGGACGAAGGAAGCGCGGCGCTGCCGCCAAGGCGCTCCATCAGGGAAAGCACTACGCCGATCATCCCGGTCAGCACCTTTTCGCTCGTGGCACCGCGCTCCCGGTACTCTTCAGCGATCATGCCCAGAAGGACGGCGATGCGCGGCCATACCGGATCTCCTTGTCGGCCGGTGAGGAAAGTGGGCACCTCGAGGCTCAGCTCCGCTTGCGGCTGAATCGCCTTCAGCGTGTCGTCAGAGACCGAAATGACGATTGCATCCGATGGCTCGTCCACATCGAATCCATGCACCACATTGCTCGGCACGAAGCTGATCGCCGGAGCCGAAAAAATCCAATTCTGTTCCTCAATCCGGTAAGCGCCACCGCCCTGGAACCACCAGGTTATCTGCCCCATCCAGGGATGCTTGTGGGGTGCAACATGACCAAAATGCAAAGCCTTGCGCTCCATGACGGTCTCGACATGAAGGAAGCCCACATCAAGCATGCGCGCGGGCTCGCCATAGACAAAGAAGCTCGGAACTTCATTACGATTTTTCATACCGGAAAAAGTACCAGCGAATTGTGGATTCTGTCTATGGCGGCAAAGGCGCGCCGCGGGCACTATGATTAACATGTGCATCAAGCATTGGCTGCAAGCCAGGGAGGATATCATGCGCGCCGAGGATTACCGTGCCGACAAGGGGCGCCCCTTTGCGGGGGCCGAATATCTGGAATCGCTGCGCGACGGGCGCGAGGTCTACATCAACGGCGAACGCATCGAGGATGTCACGACCCATCCCTCAATGCGCAATTCCGCCCGCTCGCTCGCCCGTCTCTACGATGCGCTCCACGACGAGAAGACCAAGGATCACCTGACCTCCCCGACGGATACCGGTTCGGGAGGCTACACGCACAAATATTTCCGCGTCGCGCGCTCCAGCAACGATCTCGTCGCCCAGCAGGGCGCCATCGCTGAGTGGGCACGCATGACCTATGGCTGGATGGGGCGGACCGCCGACTACAAGGCAGCGCTGATGAACACGCTCGGCGCCAATGCCGAATGGTACGGTCCGTTCAAGGAAAACGCGCTCGCATGGCACAAGCGTGCCCAGGAGGCCGTGCTTTTCATGAACCACGCCATCGTGAATCCGCCGATCGACCGCCACAAGCCGGCGGACGCGGTGAAGGACGTATTCGTCCACATCACCAAGGAAACCGACGCCGGCATCTACGTCTCCGGCGCAAAGGTGGTTGCTACCTCCTCGGCGCTGACGCACTACAATTTCCTTGCCCAGAGCTCCGCGACCGTGACCGAGGACCCCTCGATGTCGGTCATGTTCATCCTGCCGATGAACGCTCCAGGCGTGAAGATGTTCTGCCGCGTGTCCTATGAGCAAACGGCGAATACGCAGGGGCATCCGTTCGATTACCCGCTTTCCTCGCGCTTCGACGAGAACGACGCGATTCTGGTGCTCGACAATGTCTTCGTGCCCTGGGAGGACGTCCTGGTGCTGCGCGATGCGGCGAAGATCCTCTCCTTCCACCCGGCATCGGGCTTCATGCACGGCTATTGCTTCCAGGGCTGCACCCGCCTCGCGGTGAAGATGGATTTCATTGCAGGCCTCCTCGCCAAGGCATTGCGCGCCACCGGGGGCGACGCCTTTCGCGGCAACCAGGCGATGCTCGGGGAGGTGATCGCGATCCGCCATCAGTTCTGGGCCTTCTCCAACGCCATGGCCTACAATCCGATCCCCTGGGCCGACGGCGCGGTGCTGCCCAACCTGGAAGCCGCGCTCTGCTATCGCACCTTCATGTCCGAAGCCTATCCAAAGGTGATCGACATCGTGCGCCGCACCGTTGCCTCGGGTCTTATCTATCTGCCTTCCTCGGCCAAGGATTTCACCAATCCCGACATCGACCGTTATCTGGCGCAATACGTGCGCGGCTCAAACGACATGGGCCACAAGGAGCGCATCAAAATCATGAAGCTCCTGTGGGACGCGACAGGCACCGAATTCGGCGGCCGCCATGCTCTCTACGAGCTGAACTATGCCGGCGCGCCGGAAGAGGTTCGCCTGCAGGTCCTGAAGGGTGCCGAGCGCGGCGGAACGCTCAGGCAAATGGAGGCGCTGGTCGACCAGTGCATGGCCGATTACGACGAGAATGGCTGGACAGGAGACACCTGGCTACCGCCGCTCGGCGAAGACGAGCCGATCCGCAGCGCTGCCGAATGAGGCGACCGCCATGCCAGACATTGTTACGAAAACCGAATTCCGGAACGCTATGGCTCGGGTCTGCGCGCCCGTCCATGTGATCACCACGAACGGGCCAGCCGGCCGTGGCGGGTTCACCGCCACGGCCATGTGCTCAGTTACGGACGAGCCGCCCACGCTGCTCGTCTGCATGAACAGCCGTTCGGCACAGACCGGCTTGTTCCTCGGGAACCGGCGCTTCTGCGTCAATGTGCTGACCCAGGAGCACAAGGATCTGGCAAGCTATTTCGCCGGCCAGCAGGCTGATATGGAGGCGCGCTACGCGGCGGCGGAGTGGATCGATCTGCCGTCCGGCAGTCAGGCGTTGGCCGATGCGATCGTCTCCTTCGACTGCCGCCTGGCCGACTCGCACCTGGTCGGCACGCATCATGTTTTCATCGGCGAGGTGACAGATATCCGCTGCCGACGCGACGGGCACGCATTGCTCTACTTCGACCGCAGCTACGTGCATGTGCCGACGCAGCTAGGCAGTTTCGGCGGATGAAAGATGCGTCATTCACTCCCTTGACAATCGGCTCATATATTAACATGTTAAATAAAATCATGGAGCCGGGAAGCAATGCCGCATCTGACCGTCGAATATTCCGCCAACCTGAGCGAACGCGCGGACATCGCAGCATTATGCAAGCGGCTCCGCGATGCAGCGCTGGAAACGGGCCTCTTCGAAGAGGGAGCCATACGGGTGCGCGCCATATGCTGCGAGCATTACGCGATTGCCGATGGTCTCGTGGAGAACGCCTTTGCCGATCTGAATCTGCGCATGGGCGCCGGGCGCTCGCTGGAAGACAAGAAGCGTCTTGGGGAGGCGCTGTTCGGTGCGGCCGAGGAGGCGCTTCACCCACTTTTCGAAAGCCCGCATTTCGCCCTCTCGCTCGAAATACGTGAGATCGACCCGGTCCTCAGTTGGAAACGGAATGCCATGCACCAGCGGCTGCGGGAAAATGGAAGCAGGATTGTAAATGTCAAAGCTTGAAGAAAATATCGCCAGGGCCGAGGCCTATCTCGCCCGTTTCCGGAAAGACGGGGTTTCGAACCATATCGCGGGCGAGGCTGTGCCGGCCGCAGACGGGTCAACTTTCGAAACGATCTCGCCTGTCGATCTGAAACCGCTTGCGCAGGTAGCCCTTGGCAAGGCCGAAGATATCGATCGCGCGGCAGGAGCGGCCAAAAGTGCCTTTCCGGAATGGGCTGCGATGAGCGGCGAGGCGCGCAAGGCGCTTCTCCACAAAATAGCCGATGCGATCGTGGCGCGGGCAGAGGAAATCGCCTTTGTCGAATGCATGGACACGGGCCAATCGCTGAAATTCATGTCCAAGGCCGCTCTGCGCGGGGCGGAGAACTTCCGCTTCTTCGCCGATCGTGCGCCCGAGGCACGCGACGGCAAGGCGCTCAGGGCGGAAGGCCAGATCAACATGACCACGCGCATGCCGATCGGCCCCGTTGGCGTGATCACGCCATGGAACACGCCCTTCATGCTGTCCACCTGGAAGATTGCGCCTGCGCTCGCGGCCGGCTGTACGGTGGTCCACAAGCCGGCGGAGTTCTCGCCGATGACGGCCCGCCTGCTGGTCGAAATCGCCGAGGAAGCCGGCCTGCCCAAGGGTGTATGGAATCTGGTCAACGGCTTCGGTGAGGACGCCGGCAAGGCACTCACCGAGCATCCGCTGATCAAGGCGATCGGCTTCGTCGGCGAAAGCCGCACCGGATCGATGATCATGCGCCAGGGCGCAGAGACGCTGAAGCGCGTGCATTTCGAGCTTGGCGGCAAGAACCCTGTCATCGTCTTCGCCGACGCGGACCTGGAGCGCGCGGCCGATGCCGCCGTCTTCATGATCTATTCGCTCAATGGAGAGCGCTGCACCTCGTCCTCGCGGCTGCTCGTGGAAGAAAGCATCCACGACAAGTTCACCGCGATGGTGGCGGAGAAGGCGAAGCGCATCAAGGTCGGCCATCCGCTCGACCCCGAGACGGTGGTCGGGCCGCTGATCCATCCCGTGCACGAGAAGAAGGTCCTCGAATATTTCGAGATCGGCAAGTCGGAGGGAGCGAAGATCATCGCCGGGGGCGAAAGGTTCGCCGGTCCGGGCGGCGGCTGCTATGTCTCCCCTACTCTTTTCGCCGGCGCCAACAACCGCATGCGCATCGCCCAGGAGGAAATCTTCGGACCGGTGCTCACCGCAATCCCCTTCAAGGATGAGGCCGAAGCGCTGGAACTTGCTAACGACGTCCAGTACGGCCTCACGGGTTATCTCTGGACCTCGGATGTGACCCGCGCCTTCCGCTTCACCGACAAGCTCGAGGCAGGGATGATCTGGGTAAACTCGGAGAATGTCCGCCATCTGCCAACGCCTTTCGGTGGAGTGAAGAATTCCGGCATCGGCCGCGACGGCGGGGACTGGTCCTTCGATTTCTACATGGAGACGAAGAACATAGCCTTCGCCACCAAGCCGCACGCAATTCCGAAGCTGGGCGGCTGACGGCCAATTATCGAATCACGTGAGCCCGCCAGAGGCATGGCGGGCCGGAGGAGCACAAATGCCTATACCCCAGCCTGTTCTTTATCCACCTTTCAACATCGTAAGGCTCAGCCATGTCGAGCTGGGTGTGACCGATCTCGCCAAGTCGCGCGCCTTCTATGTCGACACGCTTGGTCTCCAGGTAACGGACGAAACCACGGATACGATTTATCTGCGCGCCATGGAGGAGCGCGGACACCACTGCATCGTGCTCAGGAAATCTGCGCAGCCACGGGCCTGCGATCTCGGCTTCAAGGTCTTCGATGAAGAGAACCTCGACAAGGCGGTTCACTTCTTCAAGGGCAAGGGTTTGCCGGTCGAGTGGGTCGAGCGCCCATATCAGGCGCGCACCTTCCGTACCCGCGATCCGCACGGCATCCCGCTGGAATTCTATGCCAAGATGGATCGCCTCCCACCGATCCATCAGAAATATGCTCTCTACAAGGGCGTGAAGCCACTCAGGATCGACCACTTCAATTGCTTCTCGCCGAATGTCGATGAATCGGTGGCCTTCTTCAACGAGCTCGGGTTCCGGGTGACCGAATATACGGAGGACGAGGAAACCGGCCGCCTCTGGGCGGCGTGGACGCACCGCAAGGGCGGCGTGCATGACATCGCCTTCACGAACGGCAGCGGGCCCCGCCTGCACCACACCGCCTTCTGGGTGCCTACTCCGCTCAATATCATCGACCTGCTCGATCTGATGGCGACCACCGGCTGGGTGTCCAATATCGAGCGCGGTCCGGGACGCCACGGCATATCCAATGCCTTTTTCCTCTATATTCTCGACCCGGACGGCCATCGCATCGAGATCTACTGCTCGGATTACCAGACGGTGGATCCTGATCTCGACCCGATCAAATGGGATCTGAAGGACCCACAACGTCAGACGCTGTGGGGAGCGCCCGCACCGAAATCCTGGTTCGAGCATGGCAGCCTCTTTGCCGATACGCCTGTCCGCGAGCCACAGTTGAAGGCGCAACCGATCATTGCTCCCTGACCGCGCCTGTACTTCGCCTCATGAGGACTAATTGATGCACCTCAACGATCCCACCCTTTTGCGTCAGTGCGCTTTGGTTGGCGGCCGCTGGATGGAGGCCGATGCGGCGAGTTCACTTGCCGTGACCAACCCGGCGACGGGCGAGGTGATCGGCCATGTGCCGAAGCTGGGCGCGGCGGAGACGACAATGGCGATCGACGCCGCCGCGCACGCCCAGAAGGCGTGGGCGGCGCGCACCGCGAAGGAGCGCGCCGGCATTCTGCGCCGCTGGTTCGAGCTGATGATGGAGAACCAGGACGATCTCGGCCGCATCCTGACGCTCGAACAGGGCAAGCCGCTGGCCGAAGCCAAGGGCGAGATCGCCTATGGCGCGAGCTTCATCGAATGGTTCGCCGAGGAAGGCCGCCGCATCCATGGCGACATCATACCCGGCCACCAGAAGGACAAGCGCATCCTGGTGATGAAGCAGCCGATCGGCGTGGTGGCGGCGATCACGCCCTGGAACTTCCCCAATGCCATGATCACGCGAAAGGCCGGGCCGGCGCTCGCCGCCGGCTGCGCCATGGTGCTGAAGCCCGCCTCCCAGACGCCCTTCTCGGCCATCGCCCTTGCGGTGCTCGCCGAGCGCGCAGGCCTGCCGGAAGGTTTGTTTTCGGTCATCACCGGCCCGGCACGCGAGATCGGCGGCGCGATGACCGCCAATCCGCTCGTGCGCAAGCTGACCTTCACCGGCTCGACCGAGATCGGGGCGGAGCTCTACCGGCAGAGCGCGCCGACCATCAAGAAGCTCGGCCTGGAGCTTGGCGGCAATGCCCCCTTCATCGTCTTCGACGATGCGGATCTCGACGCGGCGGTGGAAGGCGCGCTGATCGCCAAGTTCCGCAACAACGGCCAGACCTGCGTCTGCGCCAACCGGCTTTATGTGCAGGAGAGCGTCTATGACGCCTTCGCGGAAAAGCTCGCCGCCGCCGTGGCAGGGCTCAGGACCGGCAACGGCATGGATGAGGGGGTGGTCCTCGGGCCGCTGATCGACGAGCCAGCTCTTGCCAAGGTGGAGGAACATGTCGCCGACGCCCTTGCCAAAGGGGCGAGGATCATCGCCGGCGGCAAGCGCCACGCGCTGGGCGGCAGCTTTTACGAGGCGACGGTGATCGCCGATGTCACAGCGGACATGGCGGTGGCGCGGGAGGAGACCTTCGGCCCCGTCGCGCCGCTTTTCCGCTTCCGGGACGAGGCGGATGTGATCGCCCAGGCCAATGACACGGAGTTCGGCCTTGCCTCCTATTTCTATGCCGGGGACGTGTCGCGGGTCTTCCGGGTCGCCGAGGCGCTGGAATACGGCATGGTCGGCGTCAATACCGGGCTGATCTCGACCGCAGAAGCACCCTTCGGCGGCGTCAAGCTCTCTGGCCTCGGCCGCGAGGGCTCCAGATACGGCATCGAGGAGTTCACCGAAATCAAATATATTTGCCTGGGCGGCATTGCCTGAAGGGGAGCGCGCCATGTCCCATCCTAGATTCTTGAGTTTTTCGCGCAATGGCAAGGCAGGCTACGGCCTGCTCGTCAAAGGCGGCGTCGCAGACCTTTCGGCGCGCCACGGCACGCGTTGGCCCACTCTGCGCGAGGTCATCGAGAATGACGCCCTCGTTCGGCTGGCTGACACAAGCGCCGATCTGGCGCCGGATTTCCCGCTCGAGGAAATCCGTTATGAAATCCCGGTTCCCGCACCGGAAAAGCTGATCTGCGTCGGCGTGAACTTCCCCGACCGAAACGAGGAATACAAGGACGGGCAGTCGGCTCCGTCCAATCCGTCGCTGTTCATCCGCTTCCCACGGTCCTTCACGGGTCATGAACAGCCGCTGATGCGCCCGCCGGAAAGCCTGCAGCTCGATTACGAGGGCGAGATCGTGATTGTCATCGGCAAGGGCGGCCGCCGCATTCCGGAAGCCGAAGCGCTTCATCATGTCGCCGCGATTTCCCTCTGCAACGAAGGCACGATCCGGGACTGGGTGCGGCATGCAAAATTCAACGTGACGCAAGGCAAGAATTTCGACCGAAGCGGCTCGATGGGACCCTGGCTCGTCCCCTATACGGGCGAAGCCCAGCTTGCAGATATCGAACTTGTAACACGCATCAACGGCGAGGTGCGCCAGCAGGACCGGACCAGCCGCATGATCTTTTCCTTCAGAAAGATCATCAATTACATCTCAACCTTTACGACGCTTGTTCCGGGCGATGTGATCGTCACCGGAACGCCGACCGGTGCGGGGGCGCGCTTCGACCCTCCTATCTGGCTCAAGCCCGGCGATCTGGTCGAGGTCGAGGCCGAAGGCATCGGCACCTTGCGCAACACGATCGCGGACGAGGTTCTTTGATGCTTACGCAGATCGATATCGACGGCGCCGCCAAGGATCTGTTCCAGGCCGAAGAAAGCCGGGCGCAGATCGGCCTTCTTTCGCTCAGGCATCCCGGCATGACGATGGACGATGCCTACGCGGTGCAGGAAGCCCTCGTACGACAAAAGCGCGCTTCTGGCCGCAAGGTGATCGGCTGGAAGATCGGGCTTACGTCCAAGGCCATGCAATATGCATTGAACATCGACACACCCGATTCCGGGGTTCTGTTCGACGATATGGTGTTCGAGGACGGCGCGACTGTTCCCGCCGACCGCTTCATCCAGCCGCGCGTCGAAGCAGAGGTCGCTTTCGTGATGAAAGCTCCTCTCCAAGGCCCCGGCGTCACTGTTTTCGACGTGCTGAACGCGACCGATTACGTCGTTCCAGCGCTGGAAATCCTCGACACCCGCATTCTCCGCGTTGATCCTGAAACGAAGAAGACGCGCACCATTGTCGATACCATCGCTGACAATGCCGCCAATGCCGGCATCGCCTGGGGCGGGCGCGCCATGCGGCCGGATG
Organism: Mesorhizobium sp. RMAD-H1; assembly: GCF_014191375.1. Lineage (GTDB taxonomy): Bacteria > Pseudomonadota > Alphaproteobacteria > Rhizobiales > Rhizobiaceae > Paramesorhizobium. The sequence goes on along the minus strand of NZ_JACHWN010000003.1, from coordinate 109,274 downwards.
CGGTGGACCTGCGCTGGATGGGCGCGATCGTCTCCCGCAACGGCGAGGTGGAGGAGACGGGTCTCGGGGCCGGCGTCCTCAACCACCCCGCGCGAGGCATAGCGTGGCTTGCCGATCGTCTTGCGCAGTATGGCGAAGGTGGGGGAATCGAGGCCGGGCAGATCGTGCTTGCCGGCTCCTTCATCCGACCTATTGAAGCGCTGCATGGCTCAACCATCCATGCCGATTTCGGCTCCTATGGGTCCGTAAGTCTCCATTTCGCCTGAGGAACCCTCATGCCCGCTCCAGAGAACCGTTTCAAACAGGCACTGACCGATGGCCGCGCCCAGATCGGGCTTTGGCTTGGCTTGGCGAATGCCTATACCGCTGAAATCTGCGCCGGCGCCGGCTTCGACTGGTTGTTGATCGATGGCGAGCATGCACCCAACGACCTGCCCCTGATGATGGCGCAGTTGCAGGCGATCCAGGCCCGGGGTGGCCAGGCGGTGGTGCGGCTGCCTGTCGGCGAGGCGTGGCTCATCAAGCAGGTGCTCGACATCGGCGCGCAGACGCTTCTTATCCCGATGGTGGAGACGGCTGAACAGGCGCAGCAACTCGTGCGCGCAGTGCGCTATCCGCCGCAGGGAGTTCGTGGCGTCGGCGCAGCACTCGCCCGCGCTTCGAATTTCAATCGGATTCCGGATTATCTCCAGACGGCCAATGAGGAGATTTGCCTCCTTGTGCAGGTGGAGAGCCGTGCGGGCCTTGAGGCCATAGAAGCAATCGCAGCCGTCGAGGGCATCGATGGCATCTTCATCGGCCCCTCGGATCTGGCCGCCGACATGGGCTATCTCGGCCGCCCGGGCGAACCGGATGTACAGAGCGCCGTCGAGAATGGGCTGAACCGCATCCGTGCTACCGGAAAGGCAGCCGGAATTCTCACCTCCGACCAGGTCTTGGCGAAACGCTATCTCGAACTGGGAGCCCTGTTCGTCGCCATCGGCTCGGATGTCGGTCTGCTCGTGGGTGCAGCGTCGCGCGCCCTGCAGGCATTCCGCGATGGACCGGCTACTGCGCCCCCGCCGATAGCCCGCACTGGATACTGAAGGGATACGCTGATCCGACCAAGCCGATCCGGCAAGAAGGCCGAAACTCGGTGTCGCGGCAACCTTGTCATATAAGATATAAGTTAAACAACTAGAGCAGACCCCTCACTCAAAGGGTGACATTTTTCATTGGGGGATCTGCCTTGCCTATAGTTGCGAAACTTCGCGTATCCACGGCGCTTTACCTGGTTTTCAGCGCCTGCCCGAGCATGGCTCTGGCACAAGAAGCCTATCTGAACAAAGATGTTCCGGCCTTCATGGATACCGGTGCAACGAACCAGCGTGGGGATGCCCGCTATGCCACGAAGGAAACCAACGCAGCCGTCCGGCTGCTCAGCGGGTTCCTGGATATCTGGCAGCCCCGCACGCCCTTTGTGGACGCCGGCACGTCGGCCCCCGCACGCGATGGCTTTCCCGCCGTCCCGACGACGGACTGGGATGGCATACCGGGCAGCGCCACGGATGGGATCATCCTCAATCAGGCGGTGCACGACTATAATATCCAATATGTCGTCAACGCCACGCGCAATCGCACCGCGCAGCAGGCGACCGAAGCCTATCTCGATGACCGTCGCGGCAAGGCGATCAGCATGCTGGACGGGCTCGGCCCGCTTCAGGATGCCTGGGTCAAGGGCACCAAGCAGTTCACGACCATCCTCGATGTCGCTCCCGATGCGACGACCGTCAAATATGACGACGAGGGCAACAACACAGGCATCGGCAGCAGCGGCAATCCCGATCTTGGCCTGGCTGTCGATCTTCTGGGCCGGGTTGGCGCGGACGCCTCCACGGAACCCTCCAAGCGTTACTTCAAATATGCGCGCCCGTGGCGCTGGTCGAGCGACGTCGAGGTCCTTCCGACGCTGGAGCCGGCCAAGAGCAGCTCACCCGTCACCGATGGCGGCTTCCCGAGCGGTCATACCGCAGAGGCGTGGCGCAACGCGCTGGCCATGGCCTATCTCGTGCCGCAGCGCTTCCAGGAACTGATCACGCGCGCTGTCGTGATGGGTGACAGCCGCATCATCGCCGGCATGCATTCCCCGCTCGACGTCATCGGCGGCCGCATGCTGGGCACGGCAGCCGTGGTCTACAATCTCAATCAGGCGAGCGCCCAGGACCTCAAAGCCCAGGCCTATGAGCAGACCCAGGCATGGCTGAAAAAGGAAACGAACTCGGCAACGGCAGCCGATCTTTATGTCGCGGCGCATGCAGCTGATCTCTCGACGGACCGTTTTGCCAGCCGGGAGGCCAACGCAGCCTATGTGGCCGAACGCATGACCTATGGCTTCGCGCCCATCGGCGCGACGGACAAGCCCGCCTATGTGCCGAAGGGCGCGGAGGTGCTGCTGGAAACCCGCATGCCCTATCTCACCGTGGATCAGCGCCGCGCGGTTCTCGCCACCACCGCCCTCCCCTCCGGCTATCCGGTCATGGACGATCCGGAAGGCTATGGCCGGCTCAACCTCTTCGCGGCAGCCGATGGCTATGGCGCGTTCTGGGAGGACGTCACCGTCAACATGGACAAGAGCCTCGACGGTTTCAACGCCTTCGACGCCTGGCGCAACGACATCGGCGGAACCGGCACGCTGACGAAGGAAGGCACCGGCATGCTGATGCTGACCGGCCTCAACACCTATTCCGGCGGTACCCGCGTCAGCGGCGGCGTGCTCGCTGGCAGCAGCGGCAATGCTTTCGGCACCGGGGCGATCCAGATCGATGCCGCTGGGCAATTGATGGTCAACACGCTGGTGGAAAGCACGCTCGCCAACACCATCTCCGGGACCGGCGGGTTTGAAAAGCGCGGAACGGGCAATCTGGTTTATACGGGCGACGGTTCGCAATTCACCGGAACGACACTCGTCAGCGGCGGCCGTTTCGCGGTCAATGGTTCGTGGGGCGGATCGTTGGACGTGGAGGCCGGTGCAATCCTTGGCGGCAATGGCACCGTCGGAGGCGTAGCGCTGAAAAGCGGCAGCCGTCTGTCTCCTGGCAATTCCATTGGCACGCTCAACGTCAATGGCAATCTTACACTGTCGCCTGGCTCCGCCTATGATCTGGAAATCGCCAATGACGGCACATCCGACCGGACGATCGTCAGCGGAACGGCTGCGATCGACGGTGCCAGCCTGAATGTGATCGCGCTCGACCCGACCGTCAGCTATGCGTCAGGCCAGTCCTACACATTCCTGACAGCCGGCAATGTGGCCGGGCAGTTCGGTAATCTTCTGATCGACTCCGCCTTTATCAATTCGCAGCTCCTCTACACGGTCAACGACGTAACCTTGCGTCTCTCATCCTGGGGCGGCCGTTCCTTTACCACCGCGGCGCAGACTGCGAACCAGCAGGCTGTCGCGACCGGTCTCGATGCGCTCGACCAATCGGCCGGCTCCAGCAGTCTGCCGCTCTATAACGCGGTCCTCTTCATGAATGCGGAGAATGCGCGCAACGCCTTCGACCAGCTTTCCGGCGAGGAACATGCCAGCGTCCAGTCGGCCCTGCTCGGCAATTCCCGGATCGTCAGCGATACGGTCCTCGACCGTCTGAGCTCTGGCGATACCGGCGCATGGACGTCCGGCTACGGCATGCGCAGCAGCTTCGGCAGCGACGGCAATGCCGCGTCCTACGACCTCTCCGGCGGCGGTGTCTTCATCGGCGGCGACGGCTTCGTCACCGATGATGTGCGCCTCGGCGTGGTGGCGGGATGGGGACGTTCCTCGCTCGACAGCGACCGCACCGGCGGTTCGGCGGATATCGACAGCTACCATGTCGGCGTCTATGGCGGAAAGGACATCGGCCAGCTGTCGCTGAAGGCTGGCGCTGCCTATAGCTTCAACCAGGTCGAAACGAGCCGGTCGATCGTCCTGAGCGGTTTCTCGGACTCGCTGAAGGCCGATTATGATGCAGGCCTGGCGCAATTCTTCGGCGAAGCGAGCTATGGCTTCAAACTCGGCAAGCAGGTGGAGCTCTCCCCCTTCGCCAACCTGTCCTACGCCACCCTCTCGACGGACGGCTTCCGCGAAACCGGCGGGGCGGCGGCGCTCTCGGCGACGGACAGCGATGCCGATGCGACCTTCACCACGGTGGGTCTGCGGGCCGAGGGCGATCTTGGCCTGACCGGCGCTGCCATGACCTGGAACGCCATGGCCGGTTGGCAGCACGCCTTCGGGGATGTGACGCCCGAAAGCCGGGTGTCCTTTGCCGGAGGTGACGGCTTCCTGGTTTCGGGCACCCCCATCGGACGCGACGCCGCCAAGGTTTCGCTCGGGATCGGCATGAAGCTCAGCGAGCGCGCGGATTTCGGCGTTTCCTATCACGGCGAATTCTCTGAGGACGTGACCGAAAACAAGGCCCGCGCGGACTTCAAGCTCCGCTTCTGATCGATTGGGGCGTTGCGACACTCCCGTCGCAGCGCCCCTCGATACCGCCTGGAGATTGTTGGCGATTGGCAGGAAGAGGACGTCCCATAGTTGGTCGATGACGGCAGGCCGGACGCCGGATTGTGACCCCCGCCGTTTTTGCGTATCCTCGACAACCTCCGAGGAGAATATCCCATATGGCGAAGCTCGTCTTTGCATTGAACCAGTCGCTGGACGGCTATGTCGACCACATGGCATTTGCACCCGATCCCGTGCTCTTTCGTCATTTCATCGACGACGTTCGCGGTCTGGCCGGCAGTGTGTACGGCCGCCGCATGTATGAAGTGATGCGCTATTGGGATGAGGATCGTCCCGAGTGGGACGAGGCAGAACGTGACTATGCGGCGGCGTGGCGGAGTCAACCGAAGTGGGTCGTGTCCCGCTCGTTGAAGTCGGTTGGCCCGAACGCCGCCCTTATCGAGGATGAGCTCGGGGCGGCGATACGCGGGTTGAAAGCTCAACTCGACGGGGTGATCGAAGTTTCAGGACCGGAACTGGCGGGAAGTCTGACCGAGCTGGGCCTCGTCGATGAGTATCAAATATACCTCCATCCCGTTGTGCTCGGCGGCGGCAAGCCGTACTTTGCCGGCCCACGGCCTCCGCTGCGCCTCGTGACGACCGATCGTATCGGCGAGGACGTGATCAGGTTGACATACGTTCCCGCATAGTCACGGCGATTAACCTGACAGACCGCTGAAGAGGCGGCTTCGGGCCGGCGATAGTAGCTTCTTAGGGTCAGGCCCCATTAATTCCGATAGCATCGAATGACGGCGATGAGCCCAAACTGCATCCGAAATGTGATTAGCCAATGTCCGCTTTGGCCGAACGCTTCAGGTCAAATGACCGATCCGAGTTTGCACCGGTTTGTAAACCGAGTTTTGGGTTGCCCGAAGGCAACCGCTAAAATCCCTTCTTGCTGCGCGAACTAATTGCCAATTTCTCAACTAATTCATCAGTGATAGGCTTGCTCACCGAGAACGTAACTCCGGTCTTAGTTGCCTTGAGCTTCAAAGAAGCGATCTCGTCTGCATGGGCAGCAATTGCACCCGGGTCAACATACAGGCCGCATTGTTTACTGAAGACGGCATAGCCTGCGATAATCGTTTCTTCGATCTGAAACCCGGGCATATCGTACTTCATGACTTCTTCGGCGTCTGGTAGTGCCCGCGATAGCTGTGCACGCAGTTGACCCAACGTGGCGCGAAACTGCTCCGGTGCGGCGGCTATATAGGCGTCATGGTTATCCTTCTTCGTCATGCTGATAGTATGCCTTTTAGCATGTCCAAAGGCAACAAATGGGGCGCTAAAGCTCTTGATGCCGCTGTTGTGTCCCGGCGGTTCTATGGCGAGCGGTCACTCACCTAGATGGGCAGCACGGCGGCGGTGACCAGTGCGGCGGCGTATAAGCCGATACCGAACGAAAGATGAGTTATAAAGCTCCGCAACCGCGAGACGTTGGGCCGTGGCGTCCTCCTTGCCGCGATCCCGGCGCCCATGCCCGGCTGCAGGATCAGGAAGGGCGCCGCGACGGTTGCGATGCCGACAAGAAGGGCCGGGCCGGGCGTGGGATTGCGCGCCCATTCGAGCCCCGATACCACCAGCAGCACGGCGGCGAACGCCACGCCGGTCAGATAGTGCGCGAACCAGCCAAGGGCGGCTTCGGATCGTACCGGAGGTGCGGCGATGATATTCTCGTGCATGAATCGTCCATGCCGGAGATGGCCGATCCAGCGACCGAGCAGCCGGTAATCGAGCGGCTTCAGGCCGAAAAGGCGTTTCTGCAACGCGGCCCAGAGATCCATGAAGAGGGTTGCGCCGCCTCCGATCAGAAGTGCGGCAATGCCGAATGTCAGCGTGGTATTCACGTGTCTGCTCCTGCACCATATTTCGACGGGCGTTGCGTGGTCACCTTGCGCCGGCCCCACGCCGCCGCAGCGCCACCAACAAGGTCACCAGCGCGGCAAGGGTGTAGAAGAAGGCTGCCGTTCCGAACGCCCTCGCATAGCCTTCCACCATGTCGGCATGCGTGGCCGCCACGGCCATCAGGAATGCAAATCCAACAGTCGGGCCAAGTTCCATTGCCGTATTCATCACACCGCCCGCGAGTCCCATCTGCTCAGCCGGAACGTTAACGGTGGCCAGCACGGCCGCGCCCGAAAAGACAAGTGCGATACCGATGGCCAGGAGCGCCTGTGCCGGCAGAAGCACCGACAGATAAGCCGTTTCCTGATGAAGGACGGTGAACCACGCGAGACTGACGCCGGCCATCACGAAACCGGCAACCGTCGTGGACAGCGCCCCCAGCCGCCCGACAACCGCCGGAGCGAGAAGATTGGTCCCGATCAGGGCGACAGCGAATGGCAGAAACGAGATGGCGGTCTCGAACGGCGTCCAGTCGCGGACCTGTTGCAGGTAGGTCAAAAGCACGAACTCGATCAGCAGGGACGCGCTCGCGGCAAGCAGCATGCCGGCAAGCCCGACAATGCGGATGGGATCGAGCAGGAACGAGGGCGGCAGCAGAGGATCGCGCACCCTGCGTTCCACCAGCATGAATCCAACCAGAAGCACAATTCCCGCGGCCAGTGGCGCCAACACAACCGAAGAGGCCCAGTTCCTCTCATGGCTGGCGATCAATCCGACACTCACCAGCACGATTCCCCCGGTGGCAAGGAGCGCGCCGAGAGGATCGAGCCGTGCACGCGCTGTCTCGCACGGGCGGCCGGCAGGCAGCAGGACGGCGCTGGCCAGAAGCCCGAGGGCGGCCACCGCGATGGGCACCACAAACATCCAGCGCCAGCTGACGAAGCTTGCGATGATGCCGGACGAGATGAAGCCCAGCACGGCACCCAGCACGGATACACCGCCCCAGACCGCCATGGCGCGTGAAAAAGCGGCCATATCGGGGAACAGGGCGCGGACGAGGCCGAGCGCGGCAGGGGCAATGATCGCGCCGCCCATCCCCTGGAGAAAGCGCATCGTGATCAAAATGCCATAGCTGGTCGTGAGGGCAGCCACAATCGATGCGACGCCGAATATCGCAAGGCCCGCCACGAACATGGGCCGCGCGCCATTGCGGTCGGTAAGCCGTCCGCCAAAAAGCAGAAGCCCGCTGAACGGCAGGCCATAGGCGACCTGCAGCAGCAAGACCTCAGCAGGGGACAGCGCAAACTCCTCTGCGATCGTCGGCAGGGGTATCATGATCAACGCTATGGTGAAGATGAGAATTGATTGGACGGCGGCAAGAATCGCGAAAGCGGTCTTGGGATGAGAGGTCCGCTCAACGGAACCGAATGCCATTGCTTCTTGATTTGACACAGCTTTCTCCAAATCGGAATGCATTCTGATACGGCACTGACGCGACCAGGCACGGCCGGCCGCATCCTTGCCCTGATCGGGGATGCGTGGGATACTGCCAGTTCAAGTTAACTTGAGGTCAAGCATGAAATTGATCGATATCGCGGAAGTCGCGCGGAGGTCCGGCCTACCCGCTTCCACCCTGCGTTTTTATGACGAGAAGGGGCTGATCGAATCGGTGGGACGACGGGGATTGCGCCGGCTGTACGAAGTCAGCGTGCTTGAGCGCCTGTCCCTGATCGCACTTGGAAGGAACGCCGGTTTCTCCCTGGAGGAGATCGACGCCATGTTCGCTCCGGACGGCAACCCCCGGATTGATCGCGCACAACTGGTCGCCAAGGCGGATGAGATCGATCGAACGATCAAGAAGCTCACCGCTTTGCGCGATGGATTGCTCCATGCGGCGGAATGCCCGGCGCCGAGCCATCTGGAATGTCCCACCTTCCGGCGAATGCTCCACCTCGCGAGCGCCGAGCAGGCACGAAAGCGGCGAAAGCAGCTGGGGTTGCCAGGGGAGCTCAGCCCGCTTCGGCAAGAAACTCGAAGAAAGCGCACTGGCAGCAGTACCGGACGCGCCGGAAGATCCGACCGGTAATCCGGAAGTGGCTTGGCGATGTCGCCGCTGTCGTTGGCCATTCCTGCAATAGGCGACAAACCTTGCAACCGTCCGTAATGTTCAGGAAGTCTTCGCGCTCGAAAGGTGGTGGCGAACATGCCGCCTCTCCCCTATCCTCCACTTCCGGAGGAGAACGCGTGGCGCACGGATATGGTCACGATTTGAGATATGAGGCGATTGAATCTTCCTGGAAACCAGACCGGTCCTCATCAGGACGATTGAGCTCTCGTTCTTCTACGCATAATGCATATACTCCTGAACGAAACGCACCGAGCCACTGTGTTGCGCAGCCTCATGTGTTTATCTGCAGTTCCAATCTAGAGAGAAATGCACCCTTGATCGTGATTGAAAACGAGTGGATCACCCTTGCCGACGGAACGCGGCTCGCCGCCCGCATATGGATGCCGGAAGGGGCGGAGGCTGATCCGGTGCCAGCGGTCCTGGAATATCTGCCCTATCGCAAGCGCGATGGCACGTCGCCGCGCGACGAATCCACCTATCCCGTCTTTGCCGCGGCGGGCATTGCCGGCGTGCGCGTCGACATCCGCGGCTCCGGTGAATCGGACGGCGTGATCGACGGGGAATATACGCCGCGCGAACTCGACGATGCCTGCCAGGTGATCGCCTGGATAGCCCGGCAGAAATGGTCGAACGGCAATGTCGGCATGATGGGCATATCCTGGGGCGGCTTCAACTGTCTGCAGGTGGCGGCCCTGCAGCCGCCGGCGCTCAAGGCGGTCATTTCCATCGCCTCCACCGTCGACCGCTACAATGACGACATTCACTACAAGAATGGCTGCCAGCTTTCCGCGCAGCTCTCCTGGGCGGCGACGATGCTCGCCTATCAGTCGCGGCCGGCCGATCCCGCCATCGTCGGCGAGCGCTGGCGCGAACAGTGGCTGGAGCGGCTGGAAGGCGAGCCTTTCTTCCTGGAAGAGTGGCTGGAGCACCAGAGGCGGGACGCCTTCTGGCAGCACGGATCGATCTGCGAGGATTTCTCCGCGGTCCCCATCCCCGCGCTCGTCATCGCCGGCTGGGCTGACGGCTATCGCAACACGCCGCTGATGGCGGTGGAAGGCCTCGGCGACCGGGCCAAGGCGATCCTTGGACCATGGGTGCACAAATATCCGCATTTCGCCTGGCCGAAGCCCCGCGCCGACTTCCATGGCGAGGCGATCCGCTGGTGGAACCGCTGGCTGCGCGACGAGCCGAACGGGACGGAGGCGTTGCCTCAAGTGCGCGCCTATATTCTCGACGCCCCGCGCCCGGCACGGCGGCGGGAATTCGACCCCGGACGCTGGATCGCGAAACAGGAATGGCGCAAGCCGGAGATGGAGGCGTTCCACGTCTCGGCCACGGGCGCTCTTGAAGCCGGTCCGCGGCAGGGAGGAAATGCGCATGATGTCTTCCTGAAGTCGCCGCTCGACCTTGGCACCACGGCAGGCGAATATTTCACGCTCAAGCCGGATGCGGAGATGGCCGGGGACCAGCGCGCCGACGATGCGCAATCCCTCGTTTTCGAGACCACACCGCTGGCCGAGGCGCGCGACTATCTCGGCCGGCCGGTGCTGGCGATCGATATGGCCTGTGACGGCGATTGGGCCAATCTTGCTGCCCGGCTCGTCGACGTCCATCCCGATGGCACAGCGACCCGCGTCAGCTTCGGCGTGCTCAACCTCGCCCATCGCGAGGGCAATGCCGATCCCAAGCCCATGCCGAAGGGCGAAAAGGTCAGGATAGAACTTGTCCTCGATGCCTGCGGCTATCGCTTCCGGGAAGGCCACCGCATACGGCTGGCGCTTTCGACAGCCTATTGGCCGATGATCCTGCCCGCCCCGGGCGACCCGGGCATCACGGTCGACGCGGCAAGCCTCGAGTTGCACCTGCCGAAGCTAGGAGCGCATCAGGATATCGATATGCCCGAGCCGGCCAATCCCGACCCGCTGCCGAAATATATCGAGCACGCGCCCACTGATACCCGCCGCTCGGTCGAGCGTGATCTCGTTTCCGGCATGACGCATTACCGGATCCACGAGGATACCGGCCTGTCGGAACATCCCGATACCGGGCTCGCCACCTGCCAGATCCGCGACGAGGACTGGGCGATCGCCCCCGGGGACCCGCATTCCATGTCAGGCATGTCCACCTGGACCTGCGAAATGCAGCGCGGCGACTGGTCGGTGCGCACCGTCTGCCGCGCGCGCCTCACCTGCACGCAGGAGGACTGGCTCCTAAGTGCCCATGTCAGGGCCTATGAGGGCGAAACGCTCGTCTTCGAGAAAGGTTATGAGAAGCGGATCGCGCGCGATTTCATGTAGGGTCGCGCTGCCGTCGCTTATGCCTTATGCACGTCGCTTCGCCGGGAATGCCTCCGGGTCCGATGATGTTGCTTTGCCGCCTCCTCGCATTTGCGTCGGAACTCCTCGACCTCCGATGCCGGAAGATGCTCGATGCCGATGAAGCTGTTGTGGCCGGAACTGACGCGGATCAGTTCATCGAGCTTGGCCTGTATGGCCGCGCCGTCACGGTTCTGCGTGTTCTGGATGAGGAATACCATGAGGAAGGTGACGATCGTCGTGCCGGTGTTGATGATCAACTGCCAGGTATCTGAAAAGCCGAATAACGGGCCGCTCAAGGCCCATATCAGGACGATGAGACAGCACAGGAGAAAAACCGATGGACGGCCGGCTGCGTTGGCCACCGCATTGGCAGCATTTGAGAACGCTTGTTCCATTCTGGATTTTTTCATCGATATCAACCGACTCCCGGATCCCTTGTCATGAGAGCAGATAGTGCATCTGCGACCATCGGCCAGCAAGCGCCGAACCTTGCCTGTCACCGCATACCAGGCCAACAAAATTGGCTGGAAGTTGACAAAGCAGTAGGAACACCCTATCTATAGCACTCGATAGTTGTTTGCTGATATTTTGTTTTTGCTGGCGCCTGGTGCGCTTTCTTGACGAACTTCCAACTGCAATAATCGAAATCAATGCCTTCCGTGCGTCGTACGGAGGGAACGAATGTTGCTAAGGAAAGGGTTCGTTATGACCACTGGCACAGTTAAATGGTTCAATTCCACAAAGGGCTTCGGCTTCATTCAGCCTGACAATGGCGGTCCGGACGTTTTCGTCCATATCTCCGCAGTCGAGCGCGCCGGAATGCGCGAGCTCGTCGAAGGCCAGAAGATCGGGTTTGAGATGGAACGCGACAACAAGTCGGGCAAGATGTCCGCAGGCCAGCTGCAAGCTGCCTAACGATATTTGATCTCGCCATGACCACGGATGTACTGGCATGGCGGAGATGAAATCCAGGAAAGGCCAGGCGATCGCCTGGCCTTTTTCATGCCGGAAAATCACCGGTGATAGTTGAGATGAATCCACAGCGACAAGGATGACGCCGGATTGAGACATGCAACCGACAATGGCTTTGCCGAACGCCGCAAAGCCGCAGCCGAAGCCAAGCAACAGCTCCTGAAAAAATTCGAGACCGCACCCAAGCCCGATGATCCCGAAATGCTGGCCAGACGAGAAGAGCGCCTGGCAATTTCGATCGCGCGCGAAACGCGACGCGCCGAACGCGAACGGTTGAAGCAGCAAGAGCGCGACCGCCGGCTGGCAGAGGCAGCAGCCCTGGCCGAAGCGGCGGCCGCCGAGGCCAAAGCCATGGCAGAAGCTCAGCAAGCTGAAATGAACGGCCGCATCGCGCGTGTCCTGGCAGATGATGCCGATCGGAAAGCCGAGCGCGACCGCCGCTATGCCGCACGCAAAGCCCGCCAGCGCTGAATTACTCCACGAAAATCCATTCAGCGCACCCGGAGAAGATTTCTCCACGCGAACAAATAGCGCTCCGGGAGGATCGGCTGGCGAGTGCCAAATCTCAATCAACAGACGGAATGGCCGCCACCGGAGGCAGTAGACAAGACGAATTCCTGATCGGCATCGGCAATAGATGACAGCAATTGCTGCTGTAATGAAAAAGTAGTTCTTTGCAGAACCTTTTGTTGCGCTCTTTCTCCAAGTCGGCAATCTTCAAATAAAGAGCCGCGAATCATCGAGCAACTGCAAAAAACAATTAGCCTCCAGGAATATTGTGACGAAAAGCCATCATATGAAGCGCGAAATAGGGCTGATCGGCCTTACTTTCGTGGCCGTGAGCGGCACGCTCGGTTCAGGCTGGTTGTTCGCACCGCTTCTAGCAAGTGAGCAGGCTGGACCGGCGGCGATCATCGCCTGGGCCATCGGCGGCGTGGCGATCCTCCTGATTGCGCTCACCTTCGCCGAGATTTCCGCCATGCTGCCGGTCCCGGGCGGCATTGCCCGCGTCCCGCAGTTCAGCCATGGCAATGTGGTGGCGATGGCGATGGGGTGGAGCGCCTGGATCGGCTACAATACCACGGCCTCGGTCGAGGTGGAGGCGATGCTGCGATACCTCGCGCCTCATCTCAGCTGGATCAGCGGCGACATCTCGCACGGGCCGACCCTTTTCCTGGCGATTGGCCTTCTTGCCATTTTCACACTCATCAATGCAGCCGGCGTCCAGTTCTTCGCCAGGGTCAACTCCACCTTGACCTGGGTGAAGATCGCCATTCCGCTGGTCATCATCGCCACGCTTCTGTGGACGCGCTTCGACACCGCCAATTTCAGCGATGCGGGCGGCTTTTCGCCCTTTGGCCTGCATGGAATCTTCGCCGCCGTCTCGACGGGGGGCATCATCTTTTCCTATATCGGCTTCCGGCACGCCATCGATATGGCCGGCGAGGTCCATCGCCCGGGCCTCATCATTCCCCTGGCACTCATCCTGTCGGTCCTGATCTGCTTCGTCGTCTATGCCAGCCTGCAGCTCGCATTTGTCGGTGCGCTGCCGGCGGATATGCTGTCCGGAGGATGGAAAGGGCTGTTGATAGATGCCCAGTTCGGACCGATCGAGGCGATCGCCACCTCGCTCGGACTCCTGTGGCTCGTCAGCCTGCTCAATGTCGGCGCTGTTATCGGCCCTTTCGGCGGCGGGCTGGTGGCCACGGGCTCCAATGCGCGCCTCGCCTATGCGTTGGCGAGGAACGGCTTCTTCCCGAAATTACTCACTGGCCTTTCCAGGCGCGGCATTCCGCTTCCGGCGCTGCTCGTCAATTTCGCGTTCAGCTCACTCGTCTTTGTGCTGCTGCCGTTCCAGGAAATCGTGCAGTTGAACAGTTCCGCAATCGTTCTCTCCTTCGTCGTGGGACCGGTCACCGTCGTGGCGCTTCGTCATCTGCTGCCGAACCAGCGGCGCCCTCTGCGCCTGCCCGCGGTCACATGGATCGCCGCTCCGGCATTCGTGGTGTCGACGCTGATCATCTACTGGAGCGGGTGGGACACGCTCTGGCGGCTGGGCCTCGCGCTTCTGGCCGGCCTCGCGCTTTTCCTGATCCATGCGCGGTGGCACTCCCCCGGCAAGCTCGATTTCCGGGAAGCCGCCTGGCTCCTCCCCTATTTCGCCGGACTGGGATGCTTCTCCTATTTCGGCACCTTCGGCGGGCGCGGCCTGTTGCCCTTCGGCTGGGACATCGCCGTAATCACCGCCTTTTCGCTGGCCGTCTTCGCCCTAGCGATCGCCTGCCGGCTGCCGGCGGAGCGATGCGAGGAACAGATAAAAAGCCTCAAATCCGTCTTGCCCGCCCCCGAAGCGTGACGTCCTACCGGCATGACTCAGCCCAACGCCCTGCGGGAAATCGATATTGCATTGCATCAGAAACATTGCTGCTATGCAGTATTGTGCATTCCAATTCCGGCGATTTGGTTTATTTTCAGTTTCGAAGATAGAGCTTCGCAAGGGTTTACCTCCTCCCAAACCTGCGCGATTAAGGCTGGCACCTCCTCCTCCCAGCCAGCCTTACCCTAACGACACCCGCCGCACCTCCTCCCGCGGCGGGTGTTGTTTTTTTCTGACGGACGCACCTGTCCAGTTCTTCCTTTGATTCTGCCGCTTCAGCCCCTAGCCCTGCTCGCTTCGTAACCTCAAGAGCGGCGGATGGAATATCTGCCCATTGATACCGAGCCAATGATCAGCGACCAGGCCGTCTGAGCGAATGTGAAATCTCAGAAATACTTTCCGCTTTCGATGAAAGCGAGCCATCCTTACGATGTCTTCAAATAGAACCCGATGAATTCTCTGAAGAAGCGCCGGAAATTATGAAATTACATCCGACGCAACAATAAAAAAGGCCCGCTGCGGGAGGAGGAGCAGCGGGCCATATCCATGAACACGGCAGGGAGGAGAGCGCCATGTTCAGTATTGAGTTCAGGGAGGAGCCAAAGCGTTGAACTCAATGATTCGTTCTATAGCACATGCCTAAATAATAATCGAAGCAAATATCCGAATGATGGTTATGAAACCGTTCATATCGCCAGAATTTTGGGAGAAGTCATAATTAAATACCACGATGAATTCAAAAATTACATCAGGTATTTTTGTATCTTCTATGGATAAGCTGGTACACGTGTATCTCACTCTGCTTTTGGCAGGAAACACTGGATTTGCGTGCGTCCGCCGCGCTTGACGATGCCTCGCACATTAAATTCAGCCTGACCTTCAAGGCGAAGTTTTTCCCCATCCAATCTAACGATCCATGAAAGTAGAACGGTAGTTCATCTTCACCCGCGAAGAGCACATCCGGATGGAGCGGAGAGCGGCCTGCCGAATTGATCTATCGCATCCCGGTTCAGCTCGCCTGCGCTCCCTGCATGCTGATGATCGCCTCCGCCTCCTTGCCGTAGAGCTCCTCGAAATGATCGAAGCTCTTCGAGAAATAGCCCATGCCCTGGGTCGCCGAGCGCAGCGAACGGGCCAGTTCATCGAGCGCGCTGCCGGGAACGAGAGCTCGGAAGATGTCCCAACCCTTCACGGCTTCATTCCTGTCGAAACCGAGGACCTGGCCCTTGAGCGCGGAGACGATCGGCACGAGGCCGCCGGAATGGATGGATGGGATGTGGATTTCCACCCGCACGATCGGCTGCATCAGAACGGCCGAGGCCTGCGCAAGAGCCTGGCGCACGCCCATCTTCGCTGCCGCGCGGAACGCGAAATCCGAACTGTCAACGGAATGGTGCTGTCCGTCGGTCAGCGTCACGCCGACATCGATGACCGGGAATCCCAGTGGGCCTTTTTCCATCGCCTCGCGCGCGCCGGCCTCGACGGCCGGTATGTAGTTTCGCGGGACGGCACCGCCCTTGACCGTTTCGGCAAAGGTGAAGCCGTCCCCGCGCCCGGTGGGACGGACGGTCAATTTCACATCCGCGAACTGGCCGGCTCCGCCCGTCTGCTTGCGGTGTCGATAGTGAACCTCCGCCGGCTTGGTTATCGTCTCCCGGTAAACCGCGCCGGGGGAGCGGTCGGTCACCTCGATATGGAATACCTCGGCCAATGTCTTGCAAATTCCGCGCAGATGCATCGGTCCCTGGACGCAGACGAGGTGTGCGCCGCTCCCCTCCTCCTGGGTGACCAGCAGGCCCCGATCCGTCTCGGCAAGCTTTGCCAGCATGCCCGAGAGCTTGGTCTCGTCGCGCTCATTGACTGGCGACAATATCCGCTCGAGCATCGGCGGCGGCGGGGCGGTCCATGCCGGTGCCGGCAAGGCGGCATCGCGGGTCAGAAGAGCGGGAATGGAAAGGTGATCGGACTTGACGGCGGCGAATATCATGCCGGCTTCGGCCGCCGGAACCGGCTTTCCCGTGGCGGGATCCTGCACTGCGCCCAATCCGGCCCCGCCCAGCATCGCTCCCTGCCTGATCCCGTCGCCCAGCGCGCGCACGAGAACCGTCTTGCCGACACTGGGACGATGGTAGGCGTGGAAGCTCACGCCGAGCAACGCGCCCTCGTCGATTGTGCGGGAGGCGGCAAGACGCTGGCGAAGCGTGGCGGCAGGCGGCGCCTCATGGCGGAGCGCCTTCATCAGCCGCATCATGCCATTGCCGTGGCTAGCTGAGCCGACGAGAACGGGGATGACCCTGTTTTCCCGCAGAACCCGCGAGGCGATACTGTAGATGGCGTCGCTCGCCGGCTCCCGGTCCTCCACCAGCTCCTCCAGAAGCCAGTCGTCATATTCAGAGAGATGCTCCAGGAGCTCGGCCCGCGCCTCGCGCTCGCGCTCCGCGACAGTCTCCGGAATCTCGATCAGCGCCGATGGCTGCCCCTCGCGGTAGCGCCAGGCGCGCTCCGAAATGAGATCGCAGCTGCCGATGATCCGCTCGCCATCACGGATCGGCACCTGCCGCAGCAGCAGCGTATGACCGGCATAGTCCTGCAGCGCGGCAATGACGTCCCTCAGTCGGCCTCTCGGCTCGTCCATCCGGTTCACGAAGAGGATGCAAGGGGTCCCAGAAGCCTCGATCTCCCGCAGATAGGGAGCGGCGAGAACAGCCTCCTCCGGCGCCGGCGAAACGCACAGGATGCACGCGTCGCTCGCCAGCAGCGCCTCCTGCACATGGACCAGGCTTTCGCCGGCCCCCGGTGTGTCCAGCGCACACCATGCCTCATTTCCGAATTCGAATTCGGTCAGGCCCAAACCATATGGAGAAACGGATCTCTTCGGCGCGCCCTCCAGCGCGCCCAGTCTTTCCACGAGCGTGGATTTTCCTGTCTGTGACGGTCCAAGGACTGTAAAGCAACGCATCGGCCATCCTCCCTCTGCCAATGATCAATCCTCTCCCATTAGGATGCCCCCATATGGTGCGAAGCGCTAGGCCGAAGTGTCGTGATTTCAAAGCCGGCAATATCCCGATATCGGGCTCGTGAACAAGCGGTGAAATTAAAACGACACTTGATTCAAGGGGTTACAATTGTCCCCTTGTTTCTGAAATTCGCATCGATCTTGATATCGAAATAGTGCGAATTCGGAATGGTGACACTGGGGAACAGACGTTTTTTCTTCGCAACACGGAGCGTCACATTCCTGCAGCATCTGTAGCGAATGATCTGCTCGGCAAAATTCACATTGTCATAAAAATTTATTGGCCCCTCATAATTGGGATGTATCGATGTTGTTGCGCCTGTGCTATTTTCTACTTGTTCAGCGGTGAAAATCGACAGGATCGGGGGTGTCATGGCTGATCAGAAACATCGAAAGCAGCAATATTCGGTCGAGTATTTCGCGAAAAAACATCGCATCACACCCTTGCAGGCCGAAATGATCCTGCGCCATGCAGGCGGGTCGAGAGAAGCGGCCAATCAAGAGGCGATCAAATTCAAGGCCGCCTTGCGGCTGCCGTTTCGCATCGATGGCCGCTCGCACGAGCGCCGCATATCCCAATCCTAATCCGCGTAACGGCTGCCGATCCCCAGCCCTTCCCGCCTGCCGCCGGTGCGGCCGCCGAGGCATGGGGACAACGCCCGCTTTTATTCTTGTTGCACCGCAAAAATGCCATTACTCTCATGGCAGCATGCAGCATTGGCCAGCCCACCGGATTGCAAGCCGGCCTGGCCATCCACCCGCGTTGAACGTCGCGTTTTCCGCCGAGATCCTGTCCTTGAGGGTGATGCCTAGTGAAGATCGTCATTGAAAACACCGTCTGCCTGAACACCGGTGATGCTGCCATTCTCCTGGCCATCAGACGTATTCTGAAATCGACCTGGGATGAGGACCTGCATTTCCTGGTTTTCGACAGCCAGCCCGCGGTGGCGGCGAGGCTCTATCCCCGGAAGGACTATCCGGACATCGAATTCCACAAGCTCCTGTCGGAATCGATCTTCAAATACAGATATGACGACAATGTCCTGAAGAATGCGCTTAAGCCGGCTTATAACCGTCTTGCCTTTCAGGCGCTGCAATCCTTCGGCAAGAACCGCCCTATGGGCGAAGCGCTGTTCAATGCGGAGGACCGCCGCAGCCTCGCCATCTATCGCGATGCCGATCTGGTGATCACCACGGGGGGGACCTATCTCGTGGAGACCTACAATCTCGACAAGCGCATCAACCAGTTCCGCATCGACGCAGCCTTCGGCAAGGACCCTGTATTCTTCACCCAGTCGCTCGGGCCTTTCAACAAGAGCGCCAATCGCAGCGCGCTGAAGCCGGTCCTCGACCGCAGCCCGCTCATCCTTTTGCGCGACGCCCGCTCGCTGGAGCATATCCGCGATCTCGTGGACGATCCGGACAAATGCCACGTGGTGGCCGATGCCGTCTTCGCCTTAGCCGACACGGACAGGATCAAGGATATCCTTGCCTGCAGGAAGCCGCCGGCCGGTACGGGCCGTGTCGCCATTTCCGTGCGGCATTGGAACTACGTCAAGGGCGGGGAGGACGGCATGGAGCGCTATATCGGCTCGGTCCGCAAGATCGCGACTGCGCTCGTGCGCGACCATGGCAAGGAGGTGACCTTCGTTTCCACCTGCCAGGGCGTGCCCGAATATGCGCATGACGATTCCAAGACCGCAAAGGCGATCGTCGCGGGCCTCGATCCCGATATCGCCAGGCACGTCGAGGTAGACGCTTCCTTCCATACGCCCGAGCAGTTGATGGCGCTCGTCAAGGGCTTCGATTTCGTCGTCGCCACCCGCATGCACATGATGATCATGTCGCTTTGCGTCGGCACGCCGGTGCTGCCGATCGCCTATGAGTTCAAGACGCGCGAGCTTGCCAAGCGCATCGGCGTCTCGGACCTTCTCCTCGACATCGATACCGTCACCGAGGACGAAGCCCGCCAGAAGCTCGATGCCTTTGTCGGCAATCTCGATCATTACCGCAGCACGAGCCTCGAGGCGGTGCTGCAGGAACACGCATCGGCGATGTCGGCTACCGAGCTTCTGCGGCCGCTCCTTGCCGAACGGTCAGCGGAGAGCCGTGACCTTGGAAAGGACAGCCAGAAGCGCCCTGCGCGGCTGCGGAAGGAGAAGACCGAGGAACAGCGCGATCGCGTAGTTTAAGGCCACCGCCAGGATAACGGCGAGAAGGTCGGAATGCGCAATCAGCGATCCCGGCAATAGGTGGTAACAGCCCCAGGCAAGCAGCGCCGAGACGATGAAGAGGCCCTGCACCATGAGGAAATCAACTGCGGTGACCGGGCCGACACGCTGCATCAGCACGGCAAGCACCGGCACGCGCAGCACATAGCCGCTGATCGCATAGGCGGCCGCCACGCCGACGGCGCCCCATTGCAGGCCGACGAAAAAGGACAGGACCGTCGTCAGCGAGGAATAGATGCCCCAGCGGAACATCGTCTTCGTCCGGCCCTGGCAGATGAAGATCCAGCCGGTCGTGCTCGAAACCGGCTGGATGAGGCCTGCGATGCCAAGCCACGCGAAAATCGGGGCGACCGCCAGCCACCGCTCGCCGAACAGAAGACCGACCACCTGTTCGGAGGTCAGGGTGAGCGCTGCAATACCGGGTATTGTGACGGCGGCGAGCAGCCAGTTGGTCCGCATATAAATATCGCGGAACCGCGCCTTGTCGTCCTGGATGCGGCTTAAGAGCGGGATCATGACCCGCGTCAGCGGCTGGTTGATATTCTGCAGCGGGAATAGGAGAAGCTTGTAGGCACGGTCGTAGTAGCCGAGTTGGACAGCGCCCGAGTATTTGCCGATCAGGATGTTGTCGAGATTGCGCGAGAAGAAATTGACGAGGTTGAAACCCGTCAGATTGGCGCCGAAGGAAATGATATCGCGATCGACGCCGAAGACCGGCCGGTCCGGCTTCCATCCCGCCGCCCGCCAGGCGGCGGCGAGCGCCATGATCGCGGAGACCGCCGGCCCCAGCACGAGCGACCAGTAGCCGAGCCCCGCCAGGGCCGCGACGATGACGGTGAGCAAACCCGCCACCGCCGTGATCACATCGTTAATGGCCAATTGGCCGAACTGGAGATGGCGGTTCATCAGTGCGAAAGGCAGGGCCGCCAGGCTGCCGAAAAAGAGCGGCAGGCCTGCCGCGATGGTGATCCCGGTCATGCGTGCATCGCCATAGAAGGCGGCCACCGCCGGCGCAAGTGCCGCGACGATGCCCGTGCAGCAGAGGCCGACGAGCACGCTCAGCCAGAAGACCTGGTTGAGCTGCCGCTGGTCGATCTCCTTGCGCTGGATGACCGCCTGTTGCAGCCCGAGATTCTGGAAGAGCCCGACGAAAGCGACGATCGGCCCCACCGATGCGATGAGGCCGAAATCCTCCGGCGCCAGCAGGCGGGCGAGAATGACAACGGAGAGGAACTGCAGGCCCATCTTGATGGCCTGCGCGCCACCGGTGACGATCCCGCCGCGCAGCGCGATGCGGCCGAACTGGGAGTGATCCGCCTTCACGCGACGGCCCTTGTCTCGGCAAGCCGGGTGAGGATCTGCGCCAAATTATCGGCCAATGTCTCCGCGTTGAAATCGGCCTCGACCTTCTTTCGCGCGGCAAGCGAAATGCGTTCGCATTCTGCCGGGTTTTGCGCGATCCATGCGAGTTTGCCGGCTAATCCCTCAATGTCTTTTTCCGGTGCGAGAAAGCCTGTCTTGCCGTCTTCGATCAACTCGGGAATGCCGGAATGACGGGTGCTGACCACCGTCAGGCCGGCTGCCATGGCCTCCATCAGCGCCACGGGAATGCCCTCCACATCGCCGTCCGAGGCCGTGATGCTGGGCAGGAGGAACAGATCGGCCTCACCCAGCAACCGCTTGACCTCGTCATGCGGGCGCGCTCCGGCAAAAATGACCCGATCGGCGATCCCCAGTTCTGCTGCCAATCGCTGCAGGGCGTCCATCAGTTCTCCGCTGCCGATGATCGTATAATGCCAGCCGATCCCCGCATGCGTCTTCGAGAGCGCGGTGAGCGCGCGAAGGGCATATTCGATGCCCTTTTTTTCGGTCAGGCGGCAAACCGAGATCACCTTCAGCGTGTCTTTTTCCCGGGCGTGCCATGCATATTCGATCTCATCGGTGCGCACGCCCATATGGTGCACCAGAACCCGATCAGGAGAAGCACCTTCTCCGATCAGGGCTTTCCGGAAGACCTCATTGACCGTCAGCTGCAGCCCGCCGCGTTCGAAGACAGGCCTATAGCGCCACAAGGTCCCGTCATGCAGCGGAACACCGACATCATTGCCGTGGAATATGGTGACCAGAGGGACGCTGATCTTTCTTTTCTTCATCGCGCGGGCAACGCGCAGGCCGTTATTGCCGAAATGGGCGATGATGACATCGAAGCCGCGCAGCTTTTCCGCGAAAAGGACATCGATCGCTGTCGACGATTTGTCCCAGAGCGGGCCGGACCATTTGCGCAGATAGGGACGCAGCCGTCCGGCACCACCCCACCAGCAGACCGTGTTGTCGGCGAGTATCCGCCGGTTGCGCTCGCCGCCAAATTGCCCGAGCGCGTTCTCGTTGCAGATCACGCCGACTTCGAACCCTCTTTCCAGCAGTGCGTTGACCTGATCGAGGACGAATGTTTCCGACAAGGACGGGAACCGGTCTACGACGACGCCGATCTTCATCTTTCTTCCGGCTTTCGAAAATTCGCGACGACTCGTAGTTGTGCCCGTCACGCCGCCTGCCTGGCATTGTTGCTGGAGGCCTGATCGAGAATGTCGAGGAAGGTCGCGAACTGCCGCTGCGGGTCGAGCTGCGGCCTCTCCGAGAAAACCTTCGCAGCCCGCGAAAGCCGCTCATATTCGGCATCGTCCGTCCACAGCCGGCGGACAGCCTCGACCCACTCCTCGAGCGGCGCATCATAATCGAGCACCACGCCGCCCTCGCCGATCGCCTCGGGCAATCCGCCGCGCCGCGATCCGACGACCGGAATGCCGCTGCAATGGGCCTCCGACGCGACCCGGCCCCACGCCTCCTCCCATTTGCTGGGAGCGAGCAGGATCTTGGTGCGCCCATAGACCGTTTTCATATCGCTGGTACGGCTCTCCAGCCTGACATTCTTGAGCGGCGCGATGGTGCGCTCGATCTGCGCCCGGTGATCGGGATCGAGCTTCCAGCTCTCCACCATGAGGAAGGGAATATCGGGGCACTGCTCGGCAATGCGCACCGCGAGCTCGAACCCCTTTTCATTATAGGGATTGATGAGCGTCACATATTCCCGCGTTGTCGGGGTGCTGTAGAGCCCGGGGTCGATCGTCGGCGGAATGATCGTGGCGTCGATACCGAACTTTTCCTTGTAGGCCTGCGCCGTGAAACTGGAATTGGCGATATAATGCGCCGAAGGCAGCTCCCTGAGATCGCCCGCCAGCTCATGGAATTCGACATTCCTGAGATAGACCACCAGCGGCACGCCGTGTGCCTGCAACGCCTTGCCGATCGGCACCGATTTGTGACACTGCACGACCGCCACCTGAGGCCGCAGGCGCTCCACCGCGAAACTCGCCGCCTCCCACGGAAACCAGGCGCGGACAACGGGATATCCGGGAAAATTGTCGATCACCGCCGGCTGCCGGAGCAGCTTCATCTTGGCGCGCGCCTTGAGGCCGAAGATGCCGTCGCCGAACAGGGCGGCCAGCACCCCGGCCTCATGCCCCTGGGCACGCAACTGTCCGACGAGGTGGTGGGTGCTCGACTGGACGCCGCCGTTGAATTCCGGATAGTAACCATTGCCGCCGGCAAACAGAACTCTCATGAACGTGGCTCCTCGTTATTTGGCGTTGACGACCTCCGCCAGTGCCTGCACCTTGGCCGCGGTCGATTCCGCCGCTACCGCTCCAGCCGCCCTTCTGCCGATGCTGTGATACTCGATCCCGTAGCGGGCCATGACCTCGGGATCGTAGAGGTTGCGGCCATCGAAGATCACCGGGGTCTTCAGCGCCTCGCGCATGGCGTCGAAGGCCGGCGCGCGGAAAATCTTCCACTCCGTGGCGATCAGCAGCGCGTCTGCGCCGCGCAGTGCCGCCTCCTTGGTTCCGCACAGAAGCAGGTCGTCACGCTGGCCATAGATGTTTTGGCATTCCTGCATCGCCTCGGGATCGAAGGCCTGCACGGTCGCCCCGGCCTCCCACAGCGCCTCCATCAGGATGCGGGAGGGAGCTTCGCGCATGTCGTCGGTATTCGGCTTGAACGCCAGGCCCCAGAGCGCGAAGGTCCGGCCCTTGAGATCGCCGTTGAAATGGCGCTTCACCTTGTCGAACAGGACCGATTTCTGCTCATTGTTGCGCTGCTCGACCGCTTTCAGCATCTTGGGCTCGAAATTGACGGTTTCCGCCGTCTTGATCAGGGCGCGCACATCCTTCGGGAAGCACGAGCCGCCATAGCCCAGCCCCGGATAGATGAAATCATAGCCGATGCGGGGATCGCTGCCGATGCCCCTGCGCACGGCCTCGATATCGGCATCCAGCCGCTCCGCCAGGTTCGACATCTCGTTCATGAAGCTGATCTTGGTCGCCAGCATGCAGTTTGCGGCATATTTGGTGAACTCGGCGCTACGCACATCCATCACGATGATGCGATCGTGATTACGGTTGAACGGGGCGTAGAGCTCCCGCATCACCTTCTCGGTTTTCTCGCTGCCGGTGCCGATGATGATGCGGTCAGGCCGCATGCAATCGGCCACGGCCGAGCCTTCCTTGAGGAATTCCGGGTTGGAGACGACGTCGAAGGAAAGGTTCTCGCGACCCCGCTCCTTCAGGATGCCGGCAATGGTGGCCCTTATCTTGTCGCAGGTGCCGACCGGCACCGTCGATTTGCTGACGACGATCTTCGGCGCCTCCATCTCGCGCCCGATGGCCTCGGCGACGGCAAGCACATATTTGAGATCGGCCGACCCATCCTCGCCGGGCGGCGTACCGACCGCGCTCATCAGGATCTGGCCATGTTTTACCGCGGCTGCGGCATCGGTCGTGAACCGGATACGCCCTGCCGCATGATTCTCCCTGACAAGGCCCTCGAGACCCGGCTCATAGATCGGGATGATGCCCTGATTGAGCCGCTCCACCTTTGCGGCGTCGACATCCACGCATGTCACATCATGCCCGACCTCAGCCAGCACGGCCGCCTGCACGAGGCCGACATAGCCAATTCCAAAGACCGTTAAATTCATGTCGTTGTGTTCCTATGCAAGGCGCCCGGATCCCGTGGATCCGGACATCGTAGGTGTCAAATCAGGGGTGCAGTATAACCATCCCTCAGGAAAATGGTGCGGATTTTAAGGCGATGAACAGAAGACCGACTGGCCGCCTGTTTCCGGTTCTTCCGGAATCTGCTTTTCAAGAACCCGCATCGCGCGAAGCGGAAATCCAAACCGGTGCGTTGAAAATCCAGATTGCTCGCTATGACGGAACTCCTCATGCACATTCCCAGCCGCTGAATGAATGGCATGCCGAAGACGATATGAGAATGATGCTGCAGTGCAATACAACAACATCTCACCTTTGAAATATTTCGTGTGATGACGCTGCGCAAATGGTCATAATTCCAACACATCTGCGGCAACGCGTAAATCTACTTTCACTATTCTGCAGTTTAGAAAATTCTAATATAGTTATATTATGTAAAAGGTGGAAAATATTTCGTCCAATTTGGGAATAATCGAATTACTCCACGATATCTTCTAGTAAAATTATTTGAGATAATTCTTGTTTCTTCTTTACCTGCATCCGCGGCAAGAACATGATCTTTTACTGCTTCCGCACAATCGACTTCGCCATTCAAGAGGGAACCAAGGAAGGGCAAGAAGGTTAGACATCCGGCTTCTGGAATTGCCAACCCGACCGGATGCTCGACGTGAAGAAAGATGAAGCGGTGTCAGGAAAGACCCTCGGCAGCAGCGCCGATATCTCCTTCTTTGCCCGCATCTTTCTTCTCGCGGCAGGGTTCGCCGCCGCCCTTTTTGCATTGTGGCAGCTTTCCCATCTCATTCTGCTGGCCTTCGGCTCGGTTCTCGTGGCGGTAGTGCTCAGGTCTTTCGCCGATCTTATCCAAAGCCACACCCCGTTAAAGCCGAAAGGAGCGCTCGCCCTGGCCATCGTGATCGTGGCCGCGCTGATCGCCGCCTTCATCTTCCTGCTTGGCGCACAGATAAGCGCCCAGGTCAGCCAGTTGTTCGAACGCTTCCCCGAACTGATCGACAGGGTCGAAAACGCGATCGGCATCAGCAGGCTGGAGGAACGGCTGGAGGAATATGCACGGCGGATGATCGACGGGACATCGCTCGTCTCGCGCATCACCAACTATTCCTCGCTTGTGGCGGGCACCGCCGCCAACCTCCTGCTGCTTCTTGCGGCCGGCGTCTACCTGGCCGCCAATCCCGATCTTTACCGTCGCGGCATCCTGCTGCTTGCCGCGCCTGGGGTACGCCGCGAACTGTCCGATACGCTGGCCGCCCTGTTCGATGCCCTCCGGCTGTGGCTTCTGGGGCAATTGCTGGCGATGCTCTTCGTCGGCATCCTCACGGCCGTCGGGCTCTGGGCGCTGGGTGTGCCGTCGGCCCTGGCCCTCGGCCTCATTGCCGGCCTGCTGGAATTCGTGCCGGTCATCGGCTCGGTGCTGGGTGTCGTTCCGGCAGCAATTGTCGCCCTGGGGGAAGGGCCCGCGACGGTGGCATGGGTAATTGGCCTCTATATCGTGATCCAGCAGGTGGAGGGGATGGTGATCACGCCACTCGTCCAGGAGCAGACCGTCCGGCTTCCGCCGGCGGTCACCATTTTCGCCATTATCGCCTTCGGCCTGCTGTTCGGCCCGCTGGGCGTGCTGTTCGCAACGCCCCTGACCGTGGTTGTCTTCGTCCTCGTCAAGAAGCTCTGGATCCGGGACACGCTGCACGAAGACACGGATCTGCCCGGCGAAACTTAGCGGCGCGTGAACATTTTCGACCTTTGCCGGTTCGATCGGTTGCACAGAACGCGGGAGTTGATGGGATGAAACGATTATTGCTTGGAACGACGATCATTGCGGGCCTTCTGCTGCCACAGGCGCATGCCGCGGAAGGAGACACCGCCAAGGCGACGCTGGAAGGTGAGGGAATCACCGGAACGATCACCATGACCGAGACCGCTTCGGGCATCGTGCATGTGGTGGTCGACGCCAAGGGCGTGCCGGCGGGCGCGCACGGCATACATGTCCATGAAACCGGCAAATGCGAGGCGGACAACGGTTTCGAATCCGCCGGCGGGCATCTTGCGCGTGGATTGGAACACGGCCTTCATGTGGAAAACGCCCCGCATCCCGGCGATCTGCCGAATGTCCACGTCCAGGAAGACGGGATGCTGCAGGCGGAGTTCTTCACCCGCGGGTTCACCCTGGGCACGGAAGGAGACCAGCGCCTCAAGGACGATGACGGCTCTGCGATCATCCTGCACGCCGGCCCCGATGATTATAAGAGCCAGCCTTCGGGCAATTCCGGCGACCGCATCGCCTGCGGC
This sequence comes from Mesorhizobium sp. RMAD-H1, assembly GCF_014191375.1. Taxonomy (GTDB): domain Bacteria; phylum Pseudomonadota; class Alphaproteobacteria; order Rhizobiales; family Rhizobiaceae; genus Paramesorhizobium. The sequence continues at coordinate 82,513 of NZ_JACHWN010000003.1, read as the reverse complement.
GTGATAAGCGAATAGGCGCCGCGAAGGCCCGAATGCCTTCATTTGCGCGAGAGGAACAGCATGCAGACCAAACTTCTTGCCGAGAATGGTGGACAGCGGACCTTTGCCGTCGTGCTGGAGACGGGCGACGAATTGATGGCCTGCCTGAAGGATTTCGCCCGACGCGAGCAGCTTTCCGCCGCACAATTTTCCGCGATCGGTGCCTTCAGCGAGGCGGTCATGACCTATTTCGACTGGGAAACGAAGCAATATCTGCGCAACCCGGTGAAGGAGCAGGTGGAGGTCGCCTCGCTCAACGGTGATGTCGCGCTAGCGCCGGATGGCGGTCAGGCGATCCATATCCACGCCGTGCTCGGCAGGCGCGACGGCAGCGCGATCGCCGGTCACCTGGCTGAGGGGCACGTCCGCCCCACCCTCGAGATCGTGCTGACCGAATCCCCCGCATATCTCAGGAAGAAACATGATCCCGAAACCGGCCTGGCTTTCATCAGGCCGGAGGAGTGAGTGCAGGTCAGGCGAGATCACCGCCGTCAATGCCGATCACGTGGCCACTGACATAGGAACTGGCATCGCTGGCAAGGAACAGAACCACGGATGCGACCTCCTCGGGTGTTCCGACCCGCTGCATGGGATAGGGCGCGACAAGCTGTTCGGTCGTCACTTTCCAGTCACGCCGGACACGTTCCAGCATTGGCGACTCAATCGGACCCGGAGCAATGGCGTTGATGCGCACGTCGCGACCATATTCCTGTGCGGCGGCGCGCGTCATGTGGATCACCGCCGCCTTGGCGGCACCATAGGCAACAATGTTCGGAAAGGCATGGCGGCCGCCGATCGAAGCCATGTTGATGATGGAACCTTTCGATAGCACGAGATGCGGCAATTCGTATTTCATCGCCACGAAGACGCCACGCAAATTCGTCGCGACCTGGTCGTCGAAACCGGCAATATCGGTTTCGGCGATTGGTGCGGGCGGCAGGTCAATGCCGGCATTGTTGAACGCGATGTCGAGCCGGCCATAGCGCTCCACGGTTTCCGCGACGAAGCGCTCCATCTGACTGGCGTCGCGCACATCCGATCTGATGTAGACGACATCGCCCCCTGCCGCGCGAATGCGGTCCTCCACTTCGCGGCCCAGGGCTTCACGTCTTCCATTGAAGGCCACCTTGGCGCCGGCGGCAGCAAGCGTTCCGGCCGTCACCGCGCCGATACCTGACGTGCCGCCGGTGATAATTGCCACCTTGCCTTCCAGCAGGACGGGCGTTTGTGCGGCCGCGGGAGAGGCGGCCAGCGCCGCGCCCGCCGCGGCACCGGCGGCGAGCGTGCCGACAATCATGTGGCGGCGTGAAAGAAGAAGGTCGGAGGAACTCGTCTGGCTCATTGGCTGGTCTCCTGCTCATGTGATCTGTGGAGACGCTACGCGAAGCCATTCCAGCGATAAAGCCATGCTATCTTTCAGGATTTTAAAGGTGATGTTAATAATTGTCCCATGAGTCAGCCCCTTGATCCCTTCTCCGGCCTCTCGGTCTTTCTCGCGGCGGCGGAGGCCGGCGGCTTTACCGCCGCGGCGGCGCGGCTGGGTGTTTCGCCGGCAGCGGTCAGCCAGGCGGTAAAGGCATTGGAGGCGCGGGTGGGAACACCTTTGTTCATCCGCACGACGAGACGCGTGGGCCTGACGGAAGCAGGGGCTGCCCTCTTCGCCCGGGCGGCCCCCGCCGCGGCGGAGATGGCGGCGGCGATCGAGGCGGCAAGCGCATTGGGCAATGAACCCTCGGGGCTGCTGCGCCTGACGGTACCGCGCATGGCCGTCCCGCTCGTCATAGAGCCGACCGTAGGTGCCTTGAGGCGCACCTATCCAAAGATCGCCGTGGAGATCGCCATCGAGGATGCAACCGTAGACCTGACGGCGCGCGGCTTCGACGCGGGTATCCGCATCGGCGAATATATCGAGCCCGGCATGGTGGCGGTGCGGCTGACGCGGGATATCACCTGGTCGGTCGTGGCGAGCCCCGCCTACCTCGCCACCCATGGCGAACCGCGGGGGCCCGAGGACCTGGCCGGCCATGAAGCGATCCGCTATCGCTTTCCCCGATCGGGCACGATCTACCGGTGGGAATTCGAGCGCGACGGCAAGGCCTTGTCCGTCGATCCCCGGGGCAGTCTCATCGTCAACGACAGCGAACTTCTCGTCGCATGGGCGCGCGCCGGCCTTGGTCTCGCCTATGTCGCCGATATCGCGGTGGAGGCGGAACTTGCGACCGGCGCGCTTGTCCGCGTGCTCGAGCTGTTCCTGCCGCAGACCCCGGGCCTCTTCCTCTATTTCCCGCAACGTGCCCAGACCCAGCCGAAGCTGCGCGCCTTCATAGATCTGGCCAGACAGGTGCTGCGGCCTGGACATTGAGGTGGTAGAGCCATATGGCCCGGCGATCGTCACCGGGCCATGGACTGAGAGCTATTGCTCGATCGTTTTGTTCCAGCGGCTGTTCCATTCCGGCCGCTTGGCGTTAATGGCATCCCAGTCCAGCGTCACCGCCGTCTTCATAAAGGTGTGGAAGGCTTCGAGCTTCTTCTCCGCCTCGGGCGTCGTCGCCTTGGCGCTCGGGTTGGAAGGCACGATATTGCCGGCCGCGAGCGCCTTGGACTGGGCGTCCGCCGAAAGGAGATAGGCAGCAAGCTTCTGCGCCAGTTCCGGCTCCGAACTGTTGGCGATCACGCATTCCGCCACCATCAGCATGACCGAGCCCTCCTTGGGCTGGGCGTATTCCACGGGAATGCCCTTGTCCTGAAGCGTCGAGACGGCGGTAGGCGTCAGCGGGAAGATCGCCGCGTCGCCCGTCTGCACCATTTCCGAAATCTTGGCCGAATTCGGGATATATTCGAGAACATTCCTGCCGATCGTATCGGGAAATTTCTCGAATCCGGGCTCGACATTCTCCTCATTACCACCCTGGATGCGGTTGAACATGAGGAAAGCGTGGAGGCCGAACGAGGAGGCTGCGGCCGACTGGAAGACAACCTTGCCCTCGAACTTCGGATCGGCCAGATCCATCCAGGAGGTCGGTGCCGTCCAGCCGTTCTCATCGAACATCTTCCTGTTATAGGCGAGGCCGGTCATGCCGAGATCGATGCCGGCAGCCATGTCACCTTTCAGCCGGGCGCTGGGCGCGATCTCATTGAGCTCGGGGCTTGGCTTCAGCTTTTCGCACAGACCCGCGCCGATGGCGCGCACCATCACGCCGTCGTCGAGGAACATGAGATGCATCTGCGGCTTGTCCTTGGCGGCGGTGGCCTTGGCGAGAATATCGGCGGACGTGCCGGGCACGACCACGATCTTGACGCCATTGGCCTTCTCGAAATCCGGAAAGACCGCCTGCAGATAGGTGCGCTCGAAATTGCCGCCATTCATGCCGACATAAAGCGTCTTCGTTTCTCCCAGGGCGGCGCCACCGGAAGCGGCAAACGCCAGCGCGGCAATGCCCGCGGTGAACATGGTTCGATGATTGATCATATTGTCAGACTCCCCTTTGTTGCGGCTCTGCGATCTGCTCCGCACCCGAGCCGTGAATGGTGCGGTCGATGGTTGGCCCCGCGTCCGTTGCGAAGCGGGTTATGGAGAAGGCCTCGATCGGCGTCGTCGCGCGGCCGTCGCGGACGAGCTCGGCCAGCACCTCGCCGACACCCGGCGCGATCTGGAAGCCGGCGCCGGAAAAGCCGAACGCATGGATCAGGCCCGGCGTCGTCCGGCTCGGCCCGATCACGGGATTTCTGTCGGTCATCATGCCCTCTGTCCCGCTCCAGGAGCGGATGACATGCGCGTGCCTGAGACCTGGGAAAAGGGTTGCAGCGCGGTTCATCATGAGGAGCGTGCTCTCGCTGTTGGGGCGCGAGAAATCCGGGTCGGCAAAGGGCTGGGTGCGTTCGCCGCCGACGATGCAATTGCCGCGCTCCACCTGCCGGGCATAGATGCCGCCTCCCTCCATGCCGATATTGACGGTGAGCACCGGCGCCAGTGGCTCCGTCACCACCATGGATGGATAGATGCGGGTGAGCGGAACCGGCTCGCCGAAAAGCGCGGCGAACTCATCTCCCCATGCCCCCGCATTGTTGACGACCACGGGGGTATAAACGTCAATTACATCCCCGGCCTCCAGCACAAACCCCCCGCCATTTCGCGTGATCTCCCTGACCGGGGTGTTCTCCAGCACATGCACGCCAGCGCGCCGTGCCGCCGCGGCAAAGCCGCTCGCCACCAGGCGCGGATTGGCATGGCCGTCGCCAGGACAGAAGGAGGCGCCGACAATGCCGGAGCCCAGAAAGGCGAAACGACGGCGCAGCTCGTTATGGCCGATGAGTTCCAGGTCGAGGCCGCAGTCCGCCACCCTCGCCGCATAGGTTTCGAGCGCAGCCATGTCCGCCTCGCTTGCCGCGAGTTTGAGGTGGCCGGAGCGCATATATTCGCCATCGATCCCGATCAGCGCCTTGAGGCGCGGCCAGATGGCATGGGCACGCTGGGCGAGCGGCAATTGCTCGGGCGGGCGGCCCTGCCGCCGCACGCCGCCATAGTTGACGCCGCTTGCCTGCGCACCGCAAAAGCGCCGATCGAGAAGCGCCACGCTCATGCCCATCCCGCGCAAGGCCAGCGCCGCGGACGAGCCGACGAGGCCTCCGCCGATGATCGCGACATCCACATTGAGACGCCGGCTCACTCCGCAGCCTCCCGCTTTTGCTCCGCTTCCAACATAAGGGGCAGAGGCTTGACGGGCGCCTGTGCGCGCAGACGCCCGACCGCATCGATGCCGCGCCCTGTCTCGGCAGCGAGAATCTCGGCGGCGGACGCCCCGCAGAAACGTCCCTGGCAGCGGCCCATGCCGATGCGGCTGACCGCCTTCAGTCGGTTGACCTCGTTGAGCGCGAAATCGCGTGCCGACTGGCGCAGCGTGCCGGCCTTTAGCTCCTCGCACCGGCAGACCAGCGTGTCATCGGCGATGCGAGGTGCCCAATGCGACGGAAACGGGAAAGCTGCTTCCAGCACATCACGGAAGCGGCTGATGTGCAGAAGCTTTCGCTCGATCTCCGCCGCCCGTCCGGACGCGCCGGCCAAGCCGCGATCTTCCAGCAGGGCCAGCGCTGCGCGCTCGCCGGCTAGCTCCGCCGCGTCGGCGCCGGCGATCCCTGCCCCGTCGCCAGCAAGATAGACGCCTGCGACACTGCTACGCCCGCTGATGTCGCGCTCCGGCAGGAAAGCCCGGTCGCGCGCGTTGAAGGTGAACTTGCAACCGACGAGATCGGCGAGCTGAGTCTCGGAGCGCAGGGCCAGGCCATAGCCGACGGCGTTGCAGGCAAGGCTCCGCTCGTGCCGGCCCTGCCGCCAGCGCACGCCCGTAACGCGGGTCTCCCCCTCGATGGCGAGATCCTCGATGGCATAGTGGATCGCAACCCCACGCAACCGCAATTCCGCGGCGAAACGCATTCCGCGCAGGATGATGGCAGGTTCGAGCGCCAGGCCATGCAGCAGGTGGCGTTTGGCCATCAGCGGCGTGGCGTCGAGTACGGCCGCGACATCGATGCCCGCCTTCAGATATTGCCAGGCAACGAGATAGAGCAGCGGTCCCGAACCGGCGAAGACGACGCGGCTGCCGATGGCGCAGCCCTGGCTTTTAAGCGCGATCTGCGCGCCGCCAAGGGTGAAGACCCCTGGCAGCGTCCAGCCCGGGATAGGCAGCACACGGTCGCTCGCGCCGGTCGCCAGTATGAGACCATCATACGTCACCTCCCTGCTCCTGCCTGCGACCGCGACATGCGCCTTGTCCTGGCTGAGGTTCCAGACAAGGGCCTGCGGCCAATAATCCATACGCTTTTCAAGCGCCGCGAAATCGCGATGCAGCCGCTCCGCCTTGGGCGCCTCGGAACCGTAGAGCGATTGCGTGCTGCGCCCGTCATCGACAAGCCGCTGGCGATAGATCTGCCCGCCGCAGGCGCGTGCTTCATCGACGACGAGCGGGCGCAGGCCCGCGGCAACGAGCGCTTGCGCGGCGCGCACGCCAGCCGGTCCTGCCCCGACGATGAGAGGTTGCGGCCGGTCTTTCATGAGGCGGCTCCTTTTCCGGTGAGGATCTCCATGCCGGCGACAAGCGGCGTCGTGCAGGCCCGTGCACGTGAGCCGTCCGCAAATGTCACCCAGCAATCCTGACATGCCCCCATCTGGCAGAAGCCGGCGCGCGGGCTCCCTGAAAATTCGCTGGAGCGCACCGCGCTGGCGGCATTGAGGATGGCGGTGAGCAGCGTATCGCCCTCCCTCCCCATGCAGGGCCTGCCATCGAGCATGAAGGGAACCGGCGCATGTTGCTGCCGGGCGATGCGGTGGAAGAGCTGCATGGAACGTCTCACTTTTCGCCGACGAGGATCTTGTCGAGCCCGAACACGCGATCGAGCACCAGCATGGCAATGGCGGTCAGCGCGATCATGAGGGCCGAGACGGCCGCCATCATCGGATCGATGGAATCGGTGGCATACATGTACATGCGGACCGGCAGGGTGACCGTCGCCGGCGACGTCACGAAGATCGACATGGTCAGTTCGTCGAAACTGTTGATGAAGGCGAGAAGCCATCCTCCGGTAATGCCTGGCAGGATCATCGGCATGGTGATGCGGCGGAAGACGGTGAGCCGCGAGGCACCGAGTGTCATCGCCGCCTGCTCGGCGCTGCGGTCAAGGCCGGAGAGCGCCGCGATGACGAGCCGCAGCACATAGGGCGTGACGATGATGACATGGCTCATGACCAGCCAGGCAAAACTGCCGGTGACACCGACGAGCGCGAAGAAGCGGAGAAACGCGACGCCGAGCACGAGATGGGGAATGATCAGCGGCGAGAGGAAGAGCGCGTTGAGCGCATCGCGACCGGCAAAGCGGTAGCGGTCGATGGCCAGCCCCGCCGGCACGGCGATGATGGCGGACAGGGTGGCCGCCATGGTTGCGAGCCACAGCGAATTGCCGAAGGCGGTGATAAAATCCGGATAATCCAGAATGGCGCGGAACCAGCGCAGCGAGAACCGCACCGTCGGTATGGTGAGCGTGTTTTCAGGCGTGAAAGCGACGAGGCAGACGATGACCAGCGGTGCAAGCACGAAGGCGATGACGAGCGCATGGAAGAGAAGCGCAAGGGGGCCGTTCTTCTGCATGGCGCTCACCCCAATGCCCGGCGCGCGCGTGCCTCGACGGCGCGATTGTAAGCAAGCATGATGACGAGATTGGCGATAAGCACGATGATGGCGATCGCGGCACCCATCGGCCAGTTCAGCTCCTGCATATATTCGTCATAGACCAGCGTCGCCGCCATCTTGAGCCGCCGCCCGCCGAGGAGGCCGGGGATGGCGAAGGCGCTGGCCGAAAGCCCGAAGACGATGAGGCTGCCGGAAAGAAGGCCGATGCTGACCTGCGGCATCACCACGCGCCTGAGCGCGGTGAAGCGCGAGGCGCCCAGGCTCCAGGCCGCTGCCTCAACCATGGGATCGAGCTTCTGCAGCGCGGTCCACACCGGGATGACCATGAAGGGCAGCATGATATGGACGAGCGCGATGACGATGGCCGTCTCCGTATAAAGAAGCCTTACCGGGCGAAGACCGAGGACCGCCAGCGCCGCGTTGACGAGACCGGTGGAGCCGAGCAGCATGCTCCAGCCGAAGGCGCGCACCACCACCGAGACGAGCAGCGGACCGATGATCACGAGGAGGAAGATGGAGCGCCAGGGCTTGCGCATCCGCGACAGGATATAGGCCTCGGGCGCGCCGATGACGGCGCAGAGAACCGTCGTCAGGAAGGCGAGGCGCAGCGTACGCCAGAATATCTCGAGATAATAGCTGTCCGAGAGGACCTGCGCATAATGAGCGAGTGTGTACCCGTCGCCGATGCCCGCGTTGTAATCATAGGTGAGGAAGGAAAGGATGACAGTGAGGACGAGCGGCACGATGACGAGCCCGGCAAAGAGCACCGCGCCGGGCGAGACGAGCAGCCATGGAGTGGCCGATGGCCGCGTCATCGCGCCGCCTCCGCCGATGCTTCGACACGCAGGCTTGCGGGTGCCCAGTCGATCCCCACGCGCTCGCCTTCCTGTGCCGGCTCCTCGCCATTGTTCGGCATCGAGACGACGATGAGGCCGGCAGGGGTCTCGACGTTGAAGAGCCAGTGCCCACCGAGGAAAAACCGGCTCGCCACATGTCCGTTGAGGCGCGCATCGCCCTTCTTGAGAAAGAGCTTTTCCGGACGGATCGACGCCGTCACCGCCGCTCCGGGCTGAATGTCCGCCGTTTCGCTTGCCAGCATCGCGCCGGCGACCTCGACTGCGCCGGACGCTCCGGCGGGCCACCAGATCCCTTCCAGCCGGTTCATCCGGCCGACAAAGGACGAGATGAAGGCCGTCGCGGGCTTTTCGTAAAGGCGGTAGGGCGCGTCGACCTGCGTCATCCGCCCCGCCTCCATCACCACCACGCGGTCGCTGATCGACAGCGCCTCGGCCTGGTCGTGCGTGACCATGATGGTCGTCGTGCCGACACTGCGCTGGATGCGGCGCAGCTCGAACTGCATCTCCTCGCGCAGCTTGGCGTCGAGATTGGAAAGCGGCTCGTCGAGCAGGAGCACCGGTGGCTCGATGACAAGCGCGCGGGCGATGGCGACGCGCTGGCGCTGCCCCCCGGAGAGCTGGCGCGGATAGCGCTCCGCCATGCCGCCAAGATGCACGAGTTCAAGGATTTCACCAACGCGCCTGTCCCGCTCGGCACGCGGAATTTTGCGCATCTCCAGCCCGAAGGCGACATTCTGCGCCACCGTCATATGCGGAAAGAGAGCGTAGCTCTGGAAGACGACGCCCAGCCCGCGGCGGTTCGGCTTCTCGCGCGTAATGTCGCGTCCGTCGAGCGCGATGCGGCCGCCGGTAGGCTCGACCAGTCCGGCGATCATCTGCAGCGTCGTCGTCTTGCCGCACCCAGAAGGACCGAGCAGCGAAACGAACTCGCCCTTGGCCACGCTAAGATTGACATCGCGAACGGCCGCCAGTTCGCCGTAGAACTTGTTTACCTGCTCAAGCGCCAGGAAAGCCATGCATCCACCAACAGCACAGTTTGAAACTGTTCAAAGGAGGCTGCAGCTCCGGCGCTTAGTCAATTCTAGATTCCAATTAGCAAAATTTTTCTTGATATTATTTTAGTATATGGAATTTTTATATCGCATATGTCGATTGATTTTCATTTTGTGGATTCGGAATGATGCCTGATCAGGAGAAGGGACCTTCCAGCCTGCGCCGCGCGCTCGCTCTTTTGCGCATTGTTGCCGGTGGCGACCCCGCGGGCATGCGGCTGAAGGATATTGCCAATGCCGCCGGCTGCAGCCAGTCGACGGCGCATCGCGCGCTGCAGGATCTGATGGCGGAAGGCTTTGTCGAGCAGGCCGAGGGCAGGAAGCGCTACCGCCCTTCGCTCGATTTCTTCGTGCTTGCCGCGCGGGCCGGACAGGCGGGTGGCATACGTGATCTCGCCCGGCCGGTGCTGCTGCGCCTTGCCACCACCTTGAGCGATACGATCTTCTTCCTGGTGCGCAACGGCTATGACGCGGTGTGTCTCGATCGCGTCGAGGGGCCTTTTCCGATCCGCTCCTTTACCGGTGACATCGGCGGCAAGGTGCCGCTCGGGCTCGGCCAGGGCAGTCTGGCGATCCTCGCCCACCTGCCCGAGTCCGAGCAGGAGGAAGTCATCCGCTTCAATATCCCGCGCCTCATCGACCGCGGTTTCCTTGACGAGGCAGGTCTGCGTGCGGCCATCGCCAAGGCGCGCGAGCAGGGCTGGGTCAATCTCAACACCGGCCTCATCCCGGGAATGGCAGGGGTCGGGGTGCCGGTCATCGATGCGCAGGGCCGCCCCGTCGCTGCGCTCAGCGTCGGTACGCTGGCCGAACGGCTCGGCCCGGAGCGCCTGCCGGGCGTCGTGCGCATCCTTCAGACCGAGGCCGCAAACCTCGCCGCCGGCCTCAATCCTTTCGACGTGACGCTCCGCTATCCCCTGCGGAGCCTGAGCAATATCCGTCCGTGACCGGCATCAGAGCGGCAGGGCGAAGGTCTGCTTGACGATCTGGCTCGGCACATCCGTCTTGACGTTCTGGATGCCGTTCTTGCGGGTGAGATGAGTGGCCTGGAAACGCCTGTAGTCATCGAGATCGGCCACCACCACACGCAGCAGGGCATCGCTTTCGCCGAGCATGATGTAGCACTCGACGATCTCGGGAAGCCGCCGCATGGCGGCGATGAAATGGTCGATCGTCTCGGCATCCTGGGCCGTGAGCCAGACGCGCGCGAACATCGAAAGCCGCAAGCCCACCTTGGCCTGATCGACCACGGCGACGTAGCGGCTGATGATGCCGGCATCCTCCAGCAGCTTGACCCGGCGCAGGCAGGGCGATGGCGAGAGCCCGACCCGCTTGGCAAGCTCGATATTCTGCAGCCGCCCGTTCTGCTGCAGCTCGCGCAGGATGCGCTTGTCGATTTCATCCAAATTCATTGGAATTTGTGGCCCTTCTTTTCCAAATTTGAAGCAATGGATGCTAATCCATGACCCTTTCTTGGCATCTTGGCAACCCGATTGCGCGGCCGGCCATCTAACCTCCTGCCCATGGAACCCACGGAACAGGACGGAGACGACCGATGGATTGGGATTGGGTTGCAGCGGTATCGGTTTTTGCGCTGGCGATGGCGGGCACGCCCGGACCGAACAACATGATGGTCACCGCATCGGGGGCAAACCACGGCTTTCGGCGGACGCTGCCCCTCATATCGGGGATAACGATCGGAGTGGCGGTCATCATGCTGGTCGTCGCAGGCGCCGGCTCCCCTCTCGTGGCCGATCCGCGGGCACGTGCCGTCGTGAAATGGGCGGGTGTCCTCTATCTCCTGTGGCTCGCCTGGCGGATCGGCAACACCTCGCCGAACACGGCGGGTGCGACGGATCCCGCGAGCCATCCGCTCACCCTCGCACAAGGTGCGTTGTTCCAGCTCGTCAATCCGAAATTGTGGGCCATGGTTGCCGGTGCCGTCGCGGTCTATGGCGGCGCAGCGGAAAAGGGCAACCCCTTTGGCATTGCTGCGGTTTTTGCAATCCTCTTCGGCATCGCCACCTTTGCGAGCACCGCCGCCTGGACCTTGGTGGGTGTGGGCACCGCTCGCTTCATCAGGAGCGAACGGGCGATGCGCCTCTTCAACTGGACCCTGGCCGCGCTGCTCGTTCTTTCCCTGGCTCCAGTCTTGGTGGAATAGGATTGATCCTATACCGGCAGCGGCTTCGCCGCCGGTTCCACCGATTTCGTCCTGTCGCGAGCGGCCGCTATGGCGTCGTCCAGCGACGTCCGGAAACGCACCGCCGGCGGCTTCACCCCATGGACCAGGAGCATACGGCGCACCGGCCGCGCCGCGCCGGCGATATAGATCGCCGCGCCCTGGCGTCGAGCCTTGCGCACAAAGCCCTGGATGGTGGCCGCTCCCGTCGAATCGAGGAACGGTACCGCCGAGAAGTCGATGACATAGGCCTTCGGATGCTCGCCCACGCGGTCGAGCGCCGCGCCAACGGCGGCCGCCGCGCCGAAGAAGAACGCCCCCGATATACGGAAGACGGCGATATCGGGATCGGTCGCCAGATCCGTCTCATAGGGCCTACGGTTGTCCATGACCCCATCAGCCCTGTCATCCTCGGCAAAGGGACAGGTATTTTCCACCTCAACCGCCTGCGCCATGCGATGCAGGAAGAGGAGCGCGCTGATGGCAAAACCGACGAGGATGCCCTCGGTCAGGTCGCGGAAGATGACCAGCAGGAAAGTGACGAGCAATACCACCGCATCGCCGCGCGAAGTGCGGACCAGCGCCGCGAATTCATGTTTCTCGGCCATGTTCCAGGCCACCACGGCGAGCACGCCAGCGAGCGCGGCAAGCGGAATGTAGGAGGCGAGCGGTGCGGCAACGAGCATGAACAAAAGCAGGAAGACCGAATGCAGCATGCCGGAAACGGGCCCGCGCGCGCCCGAACGCACATTGATGGCCGTGCGGGCGATGTTGCCGGTCACGCAGAACCCGCCAAAGAGCGGCGAGACGATATTGGCCAGCCCCTGCGCCACCAGCTCGCAATTGGAGCGATGCCGGCGGCCGGTCATCGAATCCGCGACGACGGCGGAGAGCAGGCTCTCGATGCAGCCCAGCAGCGCGAAAGACAAGGCGTTGGGAAGCACGTCGACCACCTTGGCAAGCGACAGCGGCGGCAGATGCGGCATGGGCAGCGACTGCGGAATGCCGCCGAAACGGGTGCCGATCGTCTCGACCGGCAGGCCGACCAGCGCCGTTGCGGCGGCCGTGACCGCCACCGCGATGATGAAGGACGGCCAGTGCGGCCGGTAACGGCGGATCGCGACGATGATGGCGATGGCGGTGATGGCGACGAGGACTGCCGGCATGCTTGCCGTTGGCAGCGCCTTGCCGAGTGCTTGGAGCTTTGGCAGAAGCGGCCCCGGCTCGTGCTCCAGCGTGAGGCCGAACAGATCCCTGATCTGGCTGGCGAAGATGATGACCGCGATCCCGGTCGTGAAGCCGACAGTGACGGGATAGGGAATGAATTTGATGAAGGTCCCAAGCCTGAGCAATCCGATCGCCAGCAGGATCAGCCCGGAAAGAAGCGTGGCGATGAGGAGCCCGTCCACGCCGTGCTGCGCCACGGTCGCCGAGACGAGCACGATGAAAGCGCCTGCCGGGCCGCCGATCTGAAAACGGCTGCCGCCCAGCGCCGAGACGATGAAGCCGCCGAAAATGGAGGTATAGAGCCCCTGCTCCGGCGCGACACCCGAGGCGATGGCGATCGCCATCGAAAGCGGCAGGGCGACGATCGCCACCGTCAGCCCCGATATGACGTCGGCCTTCAGGTCCGGCAGGCGATAGCCTTCCCGCAGGAGGGTGACGAGCTTGGGCGTATAAAGCTCGAAGAAACTTGCCCTGATGGACCCCGTGGCCATGACAATCCTTTCGCACAATCACGATACGGGCGGGATCGTCGGCCGGGTTGGGGTCGGCGCCGCTCTGCGGCTTCAAAATCAGCGCTGTTCCTGCGGTGGCTGCTTGAGGCGAACGCCTCTCCCGCCACCGCTGCTGACAGCATTTTCGCCGATGAGCTCGATGCCTGCGCGATCGAGCGCCTCGACGATCTTCGTCAGGGAGTCGATCACCCCGCGCACATTGCCCTGGCTTGCTTCCATACGCTGGATGGTCGGCACCGACACGCCGGCGAGTTCCGCAAGCTGTCGCTGGTCGATCCCCAGGAGCGCACGGGCAGCACGCATCTGCGCGGCGGTGATCACAAAACGCCTCCTTGAAGCTTTACAATAGCGATATCATCAATGCAGGATGATGTCCAGAACATCAGGATTAATGCGTCCCCCAACCCGTGCAGAATGGCACCGACAAGCGTCTTCCTGTTTTTTCTCAAGCCATCGCCCGGCGATGCGAACACAGTGCGACGAGGATGCTGAGCAGAATGCCGGCAGCGGCAAGCCAGAAGGCGAGTTGCATGCCCTCTGTGACGGCTTTCTGCAGAGTCTCGCCCGTCAACCCGTCAAGATGCCGATTGGCGATGGCGATCAATATGGCGAGACCAATGGCATTGCCCACATTGAGCATGGTCGAAGCCATGCCCGAAGCGACACCCTGCTCGTCGTGATGAACACCGGAAGCGGCGGCGATCCACATGCCCGTCCACACGATGCCCTGCCCTATACCGGAGATGATCAGGCCCGGCGCGATTGCCGCGTAGCTGGCATCGACCGCCACGCCTGGGACCATCAGTCCTGTCCCAACCGCACCAACGAGCATGCCGCCAACCAAGGTGGAGCGGATTGAAAACCGGGTCGCAAGACGCTCGCCCAGCTGCGTGCCTGCGGCGATGGCAAGGGAAGGAATGAGGAAGGCGAAACCTGTTTCCATGGCGGTGAAGCCCTGCACATTCTGGAACAGCACCGTCAGGAAGTAGGGCAGCGTTCCGAAAGTCGCCATATAGAGGAAGGTGATGGTCATGCCGGCGACGAGACTGCGGTTGCGAAAGAGCCGCAGCGGCATCAACGGATCCGAACTCAGGGCCTCGATAAGAACGAAGACAATGAGGAAGGCCAATGCAAGCCCGGCGCTCCAGACGATAACAGGCGCGCTCCAGCCATATTCCGGCCCCTGCACCAGAGCAAAAACGAGGAGGGTCGTCCCGGCGGTCGCCGTGAGCGCACCGGCAAGGTCGAAGTTGCGATGCTCATGTCGCGTGGGATCGCGCGGGATAACGAAAAAGGCCGCCAGAATGCCGATGCCCGCGAGGATGACATTGACGTAAAAGACTGACGGCCAGCCGAAGGCGCCAGTGAGGAAGCCGCCCGCAAGCGAGCCGATGGTAAGGCCGCTTGCGCCCGCACCGCCCCACACGGCAAGAGCCCGGTTGCGTTCAGGCCCTTCTGCGAAGAGCCGATTGACCAGCGAAAGCGTTGCCGGGAAAAGAAAGGCGCCGCCGATCCCCTGAACGGCCCGCGCCACAATGATCATCTCCGGGCTCCAGGCAAGTCCACCGACCAGCGACGACAGCGCATAAAGCCATAGGGCAAAGATGAACATGCGCCGCTGGCCGATGAGGTCCGCCGCCCGCCCGCCAAATAGCAGAAAGCCACCGGTGAAGACGGTGTATACGCTGACGACCCACTGCAGCGTCTGCTCCGAAAAGCCCAACCCGGCCCCGATTTCGGGCAGGGCTACAAAGACGATGTTGAGATCGAGCGCGATAATGAGCTGGGCAAATGCAAGCAGCGCCAGCGTCGCTCCGCGCCGGGCTCCCAATCCTCCTGCCGTAGATGGCGCGCCGATGGCCGCCGACTGATCCGAAGCACCCATATCTATCTATCTCCTCTAGGATTATTGAATGATCACTCAAGAATCCAGGCTTGCAATTCGATGTCAAGAGAATTATTGATTGATCATTCAACAATGAGGATTTGGATGGCACGGCCGCGGGAGTTTGATCGGGATGAGGCGCTTCTCAAGGCGCGCGACGCCTTTTGGGAGCGCGGTTACGAAGGCACCTCGATCTCCGACCTGGTGGGAACGCTCGGCCTTGCCCCGGCACGCATCTATGCGGCCTTTGGCTCGAAGGAAGATCTATTCCGAGAAGCGGTCGCGCTTTATGAGGCGCAGGAGGGGGGCTTCGTCGCACGGGCCCTGGAGGAGGAGCTTACCGCACGCGAGGCGGTCGATCGCATGTTGCGGGAGGCGGTCGAGACCTATACCCGACCTGGACGGCCGCGCGGCTGCCTGGTCGTTTCGGCGGCGACAAGTTGTTCCGCGGAAAACGAACAGATTCGTGATTGGCTTGCCGAGCGCCGCCTCATGCAGACCAACGCTATCGTCGCGCGTCTGGAAAAAGCGGTAAGAGATGGAGAATTGGGCCCTGAAACGCAGGTACAGGCGATGGGCGATTCGCTCGCAGCGCTTCTGCACGGCCTTTCCATCCAGGCGCGGGACGGGGTGCCACCGGAGCGCCTCCTTGCGCTGTGTGCTTTGACGACGCGAGCGCTATTTTTAATGTGACATGCTCAATGTCTTGCCGGCGTCGAGCATCAGCGCTTGGTCCAACACTGGCCAAGCGTGCCTCTTCTCCTAGACGGAAGAGGCACATCGCCATAGTCTGTCCGCTGTAACTTTTGCTATCGCACGAACTGCCGGATGAAATCCTCTCCGAGCCCAACCTTCCGGTAGTGCTCGACGCACATGTCGATCTTGGTGAAGACATCCTCGAAACCGGTGTGCTCGCCGTTCTCGTCGACATAATACATGCAGCCGGAAATATTGAAGAAGGTGATCATTTCCTCGACATCATCGGGCACGGTGAGCGTGTGCGTCTCGCCCGGCGGCTCGAACACATAGGAGCCTTCGGTGGCGATCCAGTCATGTTCGAGATAGCGCCATTTGCCCTTGATGACATAACCATGCACCGGGCCGGGATGGCGATGCCGGCTGAGAATGCCGGCCCGTCTGACCCGCAGCAGGTTGCACCAGCCGCCCTGGACGGTGTTGAGCATCAGCGGCCGGAACCAGACATTCGGCGCCTGTGGGACCCAGACGCGCTCATCCTCCGGCAGGGCCGCGGTGACGATCTCGGGCGGCGACATGGGATGGACGGAAACATAGGACATGATTTTTCTCCTCCATTGATCAGGCTGCTGCATACCCGCCGTCGACGGGCAGGATGACACCGGTTACGAACCGCGCCGCTTCGGAACATAGAAAGACGATCGGGCCGGCAACATCCTCCGGCGTGCCCCAGCGGCGCATCGGCGTGCGCTGGATGATAGGGTCGGCACGCTGGGTGTCCTCATAGAGGGGCCGGGTCAGCTCGGTCGCGATCCAGCCTGGCGCAACCGCATTGACGCGGATGCCCTCGCCCGCCCAGGCCACGGCAAGCGCCTTGGTCAGTTGCGCCACGCCGCCCTTGCTTGCGGTATAGGCGGGAACCGCCGGGCCGCCGAAGAAGGAAAGCATCGAGGCCGTGTTGACGACCGCGCCCTTGCTTTCGGCAAGCAGGGACTTTGCAGCCATGCAGACCCGCATCGTGCCGGTGAGGTTCACATCGAGCACCTCGGCGAAGGTCATCGGATCGAACTCGGCGCCGGCGCGCCGGATCAGCCCGGCGCAGTTGACCAGCGCGTCCAACCGATCGAAGGAAGAAAGAAGCGCCCTGACCGCATCCTCGTCGCGCACATCGAGAACTGAGCCGCTGAGGCCCGCCCCCTCCGGCATGGCTTCGATCTCGGCGGCATCGACAGCGGTGGCCGTAACCGCATAGCCGGCATCGCACAGAGCCTGGGCAGCCGCCAACCCGATGCCGCGGCCTCCACCCGTCACCAGCGCTTTCTTCATCAATGCACCTCTCCCCCAAGAAATCGCAGCACCTCCGCCCGTCTGGATGGGACGCAGCGGCATACGAGCATGGAAAGGAATGCACCGTCAAACGCGTGACCGGCGCTCCGGACCAAGAAGAACAGAAATATGCTAGGGACTAGCCGACCATGAGGTGATCTGTCCGGGACAGGAAAGACGAGGAGATAGATGAGCGAAATAGTGCCAATTCCTGCCGAGGCGGAGCAGGCGCTCTTGATCCTGAAGCAAACATTCGGGCATTCACTGCTGGCTGCCTATCTCCACGGCTCGGCCGTCGCGGGTGGCCTGCATCCCAACAGCGACGTGGATGTGCTTGCCGTCATCGATCAGCCGACGACACATGCAGCGCGCGCGCAGCTGACGACCGAGCTGATGAAGATATCGGGACATCCCGGCAGAGGGGACATCATGCGTCCCATCGAGCTGATCGTCTTTCATCGCGACGATCTCGCCAGTCCGGCCTATCCCGCGCGCAGCGAATTCGTCTATGGCGAATGGCTGCGTGAAGCATTCGAGGCGGGTGAAGTGCCGGAACCCGGCTCCGATCCGGAACTGACCGTGCTCCTGGCGCAGGCGAGGCACGAAGCGAAGGTGCTCACTGGTCCCCATCCTGCCCAACTGCTGCCCATCATCCCGAAGGCCGATCTGCATCGAGCGATGGGAGATGCGCTTCCCGCTTTGCTCGACACGCTCGAGGGAGACGAGCGCAACGTCCTTCTGACACTGGCACGCATGTGGCGGACACTGACGACAGGAGAGTTCGTTTCCAAGGATGCTGCGGCCGAATGGGCGATACCCCGCCTGCCCGCCGCGGCGGCCAAAATGGTCAGCTACGCACGGGATGGTTATTTGGGATCGATGGAAATCGATTGGAGCGCCTATCGGAAAGAAACCCGACGCGCAGCCCGTGATCTGAGCAAGCGCGTGGAGACCCTCCTTTAATCGCTCCCCAAATCGCCGGCACCCTCTCCTAGGCTGCCGCCGGCACAGGCGCGGCCTTTGGAAAGGGCTTGAAGGTCGTGGCGATCAGGAAAGCGCCGATCCCAATGCCCCAGGAGCCGATATAGAGCCAGCTGTAAGTGGCGAAGGTGTCGTAGATGAAACCGCCGGCCAGCGGCCCAGTCGCCATGCCCAGGCTGCCCGCCATCGCCGTGCCGCCGATGACCGTCCCCATCATCCGCAAGGGGAAATTCTCGCGTGCGAGGACGGCGTAGAGCGGCATGACGCCGGCATAGATGAAGCCGACCAGCGCCGCCACGGCATAGAAAGCGCCGAGCTGGCTGACAAAGGCATAGGCCAGGACGCCGAAAGCCTGCAGGAACAGCCCCCAGACCAGGGTGCGCTTGGCGCCGAGCCGGTCTCCAAGGAGGCCGAAGGCGATGCGTCCGCCCATGCCGGCCAGCCCTTCCACGCTGTAGATGGAGACGGCTGCGATCATGGGAATGCCGCAGGTAATCGCATAGCTCACCGTATGGAAGATCGGGCCGGAATGGGTGGCGCAGCAGAAGAAATTCGTCAGAAGCAGGATGATGAACTGGGGCGAACGGATCGCCTGCTTCACGGAGATGCCGGATTGCGGCTCTCCGCCTGAAGCAGCCATGCCGCTCGAAGCGTCGAGAGCTGGCGGGCGACGGACCAGAAGTGCGGCCGGGATCATGATGGCCGCTGCAAGAGCGGCGATGATGAGGAGCGACGTTCTCCAGTCGTAGATCGAGACGAGCCATGCGGCGAGCGGCGACATCGTCATCGGCGCCATTCCCATACCGGCCGATACGAGCGATACGGCAAGGCTGCGATGGGTTTCGAACCAGCCCGTGACGCAGGCCATCATCGGCGCGAAGATCGCCGCGGTCGCACCTCCGACGGCAAGGCCGAAGACGAGCTGGAACTCGATGAGGGATGTCGCCCGGCTTGCCAGAGCCAGGGAGACCGCCAGGACAGCCGAGCCGATCAACACCACCGGACGCGGCCCCCAGCGGTCCGACAGCGTGCCCCAGATCATGCTTGCCAGTGCCAGTGCGAGAAAGCCGATCGTCATGGCGCTGGACACGCCGGTAACCGACCACCCGGTGTCGCGGGAGATCGGCAGGAGAAAGACCGGCAGCGAGAACATGGCGCCGATCGCGACGCAGCCCAGAAGGCCGCCCGCCGCGACGATCACCCAGCGATAGGGGCTTTGGCTTTGTGCATGCAACATGGGAACACCTCCTGGCAAGTTTGATTGCGCCGGCACCACAGGGTGCTGTTCTCCTGCAAGACGAACAAGCCGCTTCAAAGCCGACACGCTTATCGGAAAAATTTCGGTGCGTGCCCGCTGGCGGCTGCTCTATTTGATCAGACATTTGCATATTAAGGCAGTCCGAACGACATGGCTTGTCGGGGAAACGGTAACTTTCAGCAGTGCCTCTTGACGTTCGGCCCGGCACTGCTAAGTAAAAGGCGCTCCCGCGACAGACCTCGGACTGCGGGAGGAGCATTGGTGCCGGGCCCCTCTGGCGAGAGTTTACGGCGCTCTCGTGATGTCGGTACCGCCAGCAAATCAAGCCGGCGGATTGATCAACTCATGAAAACTGATCTCATGCCTCATGCATGCGCCCTTCCGGTCGCGTGCATTCTCCCTGTGGAACCATATTTCCACATCGAAACCATTGCCTCCCTTTCGAAGGAGGCGAACCAATGATCAACTATTTCAAATGGCCTTTCATCGTCACGGCGGTCGGCCTGGCGCTCGGCGCCTGGCTCGGATGGCAGTCGACCGGCACGCTCGGCGGCATGGCGACCGTCTTTTTCATCTGCACCGTGCTCGCGGTGCTCGAAATCTCGCTGTCCTTTGATAACGCCATCGTCAATGCCAACAAGCTCAAGGACATGACCCCCGTCTGGCAGCGTCGCTTCCTGACGTGGGGCATCCTGATCGCCGTTTTCGGCATGCGTATCGTCTTTCCCCTGCTGATCGTGGTCATCGCCGCCCATATCGGCCCGATCGAAGCAATTGTTCTGGCTGCCTCGAAGCCCGAAGAATATGCCCGCATCATGCATGAGGCGCATTTGCCGATCGCAGCCTTCGGCGGCACCTTCCTGATGATGGTCGGCCTCAGCTATTTCTTCGATCACGAGAAGGACGTGCACTGGATCCAGTGGCTGGAGAGCAAGATGGCGCGGTTTGCGACCATCAAGGGCATCGAGGTCGCTTTCGTTCTTTCCCTCATCTTCGGCTTCTCGATGCTGCTTCCACCGGAGGAAGCCCACACCTTCGTCTACTCCGGCATCTATGGCCTGCTGACCTTCCTCCTCGTGGAGATCATCGGCGGACTGCTCGATGCCTCGCAGGAAACGATGAGCGCGGCGGCAAAGGGCGGCCTGGGTGCCTTCCTCTATCTGGAGGTGCTCGATGCCAGCTTCTCCTTCGATGGCGTCATCGGCGCCTTCGCACTGACGCAGAACCTCTTCATCATCGCGATCGGCCTCGGCATCGGCGCCATGTATGTGCGCTCGATGACGATCATGCTGGTGGAAAAGGGCACGCTCAGCCAATACCGCTACCTAGAACATGGCGCGTTCTATGCAATCCTGATCCTTTCGGTGGTCATGTACTTCCAGACCCTGATCCACATTCCGGAAGTCATCACCGGCCTTGGCGGCGCGAGCCTGATCGGCATCTCGCTCTGGTCGTCTATCCGCCACAACCGGCGGCAAGGCGATGCCGGGGCAGCCGACGCCGAGCGCCTGCGCGCTGAGGCATAGCCTGAAGCAGACAAGCCGCGATCAAATCGGAAAAGGCCGGCGCTTGCGCCGGCCTTTTCCGTGATTTTCGATAGAGATGAGCTCCCCCGTTCCTTTTCCTGCGCATAACCAAAACGGAAGCCGCAACGGCAATGGAAAACACTGCGTCAGAGCAGGGCGTACCTTTCTCCTAACAGAATGGTCCAGGCGCATTTGGCTGCGGGATGTTCAGCCTTGCAAGCAATGTATATTCCATCTAGTATATTCAAATATTTTAGTGTGAATATGCTGGAAAGAAGCCATGCCTCTCTACATTCGTGACGATGATGTCGATACGCTGGCAAGAAAGATCCAGCAACTGACAAAAGCTCCCAACAAGACCGAAGCCGTCAGGCGTGCTTTGCAGAACGAACTGGCGCGGGCACAGGCGGCCATACCGCTCAAGGAACGCGTGAAGGAGCTCCAAGATAAGGTGCGAAACCGCATGGGGCCGAACAAAGCCGATTTCGACATGAAGAAATTTACCGATGACATGTGGGAAATCTGATGTTCCTGGATGCGTCGGCAATCGTTGCAATCCTGACCGGCGAAGATGACGCCGGATATCTCATCGCCAAAATTGAAAACGCGAATAAACCGATCGTTTATTCGTCACTCTCGGTCTTCGAGGCAGTCATCAGCCTGGCGAGGATCATCTCCATTTCGCAAAATGGAGATCAGGCCCCTGTCCCCGCCGACTTCATCGATCAGGCGCAAGAGGACGTTGGACAATTTCTGGAAACGATCGGCGCTCGCGAGATGGCGCTGAGCGGCTCGATCCATCGCAAGGCGATTGAAGCGGCGCGGAACTTCGGTTGCTTCGTCGGCCATCCCGCACGTCTGAATTTCGGAGACTGCTTCGCATATGCCTGCGCCAAGGAATATCGCCTTCCGCTCCTCTTCAAAGGCCGCGATTTTTCGCAAACCGACATCGAAGCGGCCTGACGATCGGACAGGCCGACGATCTATCCCACGACCTTTCGGCCGCTCACCCAGACCATCCCGATATTGGCCCGTGTGGCATTGAGCACGATCTTCTCGAAAAGATCTTCGAGGCTGTCGCCCCTGTGTAGATAGATGTTGGAATGCGCGGCTTTCGTCTTGATGAGAAGCGCGTCGAACTCATGACCCGGCCTGAAACTGCCGGTCGGGATGTCCAGCGCTTCGGCGCCGCCGGCCGTGGCGAGCCAGAACGCTTCGCGATGCGTGATCGCCTCTCCCGGTGCCCCGCGTTCCGCCGGCGCGAGCCCGGCATGGACGCCACCGTGCAGCGCTTTCGACGCCGAAATCGCGTGGCGGCAGCCATCGAACAGCGATGGGCTGTAACCTCCCGATATATCCGTCCCCAGACCGACATGCATATGCCGGTCCAGCGCCTTGCGCAGCGGGAAGACGGCATTGGCGAAGAACAGGTTGGAAAGCGGGCAGTGCGCCACGCCCGCCCCTCTTTCCTGAATGAGGTCCATATCCTCTTCGCCGATGAAGTTGGAGTGCGCCAATATGGTGTTGCGCGTCAGGAGGCCGAAGCGGTCCAGGCTCGCGGCATCGCTCTCGCCGAAGCGTGCCTCCACGTAATCCTTCTCCCAATCGCTTTCGGAACAATGGGTCTGCACGTGGCAGCCATATTCGCGGGCAAGCGCGCCCAGGCCCTCCAACGCCGCATCCGTGCAACTCGGGATGAAGCGCGGCGTGATCACCGGCATCACGAGCGGCCTTTCGCCGCCATCCATGGCGCGGACCGCCTCGATGAACAGCCTCGTCTCCTGCACCGCGCTCTCGGCATCCGGATCGCGGTAGTAGTCCGGGCATTGCTCCGGATCATCCATCACCACCTTGCCGACCAGGGCGCGCTGTCCCTTTTCCCGGCAGATTTCAGCGAGCGCCAGTGTCGCCGGTCCGTGGACGGTCGCGAAATAGAGGGCCGTGGTGGTGCCGTTGGCGAGCAGGCCGTCCACCAGTTCGCCATAGACCTCCCGCGCGAATTCCACATCGGCGAACTTCGCCTCCAGCGGGAACGTATATTTCTGCAGCCAGACCTCCAGCGGAACATCCAGCGCCTTTCCCATCTGCGGCCATTGCGGCGCATGGATGTGGAGGTCTACAAGGCCGGGCATGAGGAACTGCCCATCGGCGAGCTCCACGAGTTGGCCCGCCGCTGCGGCCGCCTTTTTCCTCGCCTCGAAATCAGGGTGGTCGGGCGGAAGGAGGTCGGAAATCCGCCCCTGCCTGTCAACGCCGAACAGATGGTTTTCAAGGATCTCGAATTGGCCGCGCTCCGGCGTGTGGAATGCGGTCCCGACAACCGTGAAAGGCTCTTTCGGCATGGCTGCTCCTGATCGATGAGAACGTGCGAAAATAACTGGTGGCAAACTTTCGGGGCTCTGTTTTTCAGGTCCGACTGATCCCATGATCGGCCCCGCATTCCAAGAGGGGAAAACATGGAAAAAGACGCGCCCGAAGTTTCGCTCATCGCCCAGCCGGATGATCCATTGCCGCTTTCCAAGGCGGCCCTGCTCGGCCTTCAGCACGTCTTGGCGATGGACGTCTATATCGTCCCCTTCATCATCGCTTCGGTGCTGGCGCTCGCCGTCGGCGATGCGGCCGCATTCATCCAATCGGCATTCGTGGCAGCAGGGATCGCAACCCTGATCCAGTCGCAGGTGTTCATGCGCCTGCCCGTCGTGCAGGGGCCTTCCTTCGTGCCGATCGGCGCGGTGCTCGCCATCGCCTTTGCGGCGGGCGGCGGCATGGCCGGGCTTTCCGCTGTCGTCGGCGCGCTCATTCCCGGCGCCATCCTGGTAACGCTGCTCGGCACGCCGACCCGGATCTTCCACCGCCTCGTCGAGCGCTTCGTGCCGCCCATCGTCGGCGGGGCGATCATTATCGTGGTCGGCGTGGCGCTGATGCCCGTGGCGCTGAGGGAAAGCGTGTTCACCGTGCATGGAAACGCAACCGTCGGCGGCAATATCATCCTTGCCTTCATATCGGCCGCCTTCCTGGTCGGGTGCATGCTGACGGGAATGAAACTCGGTGCAAAAGGGACATGGCTGCGGCTCCTGTCGGTCATCATCGCGCTGGCCGCAGGATGCGTTGCCGCGGCCTTCATGGGACGGCTGAGCTTCGCGGCGGTTGCCGACGCGACATGGTTCTCACTGCCGAAGTTCGCATTCCTCGATCTCGATGTGACATTCTCGCTGTCGGCCGCGCTGACTATGCTGATCGTCTATATCGTCGTGCTGGCCGAGACGACGGGAACATGGTTCGCGGTCGGGGCCGTGCTCGACAAGCCGCTTTCGGATGAACAGATCGACCGCGGCGCAACGGGCGAAGGTATCGGCTGCCTGATCAGCGCGCTTTTGTGCAGCACGCCGGTCACGGGCTATTCCTCCAATGCGGGCATCATTGCGATCACGGGCATCGCCAGCCGCGCCGCTTTTGCGGCAGCCGGCATTTTCCTGGTCCTTTTCGGGCTGATCGGCAAGCTCTCCGCCATCATCGCCTCGATTCCGGGCCCCGTGATCGGCGGCGTTTTCGGGGTGCTCTGCGTCATTATCGCCATGAACGGTTTCCGTGTGGTGCGTTCGGCCGTGCTGAACGAGCGCAACATGCTCGTGATCGGCCTGCCGATCCTGATGGCCTTGTTCGCGACGCTGGTTCCACAGGACTTCGTAAAAACGCTTCCCGATTTCGTGCAGTATATCCTTGGGTCTTCCATCGCCTTCGGCGCTGTCTGGGCCATTCTTCTCCACCAGATCCTGCCTGAAACCCGGTAGCCGGCCAAAGCTATTGCCGTTCCGGCGCCGGCTGCTATCCTCCCACAAGGAGGAGAAAATGTCCGGAACGCCACACCCGATCGTGCAGGTTCTGCTGGCTGCCGTCGTCGGAATCGGATCGTCCGGTTTTGCCACAGCCGCCGAACCGGTGGCTGTGGCGATCGCCGGGTTTGATTTCCGGGATACATCAGGAGAAGTCAGGGACCAGAGCGCCGAACACGCAAAGCGCCTGAAAGCACTGGGCGTCACGGTCCAGGAAGGCCTTTCCGAGGGTAAGAAGACGAAGGCGATCCCGCTGACCTGCCGGACTGACGAATGCACGGCGAGGACCGCCGGCGTGGAAGCCCTTTCGGTGCGGGCAAAAGAGGCTGGCGCAAGATACCTGCTGATCGGAGAAGTCCATAAGATGAGCACTCTGATCGGCCAAGTGAAGTTCGCCTTACTGGATTTGAGCGACAACAAGCCCGTCTGCGATCGGTTCCTGACCTACCGGGGCGATACCGACGAAGCATGGCGGCGGGCGGCAGCCTTCACGGCCCGTGACGTCCAAAGACATTGCATCCCATAATGGCGAGGCGATAAGTACCCGCTGCGGCCGGCCTTGTTTCCGACGAGGAGCAGGCCAGAGAAAACCTGGCCGATATCCAAACATGCTTCTGCCGGATCGAACCAATCCGATAAAGGTGCTCACGGGACTGTGAAGCCCGGATGCACATTCTGGTGGGCATTCGGTCAAAAATAATTTGAATCCTATCTAATTTAATCCTATCTAAATGCCATGGACCCGTTGAACAACCTGCAGAGAATCTTCACCGCCAAGCTTCTTTCGACCGGACGCCAATGGCGCCGCGCTGTCGATCAGCAGCTGAGCGCCCACGGCATTTCCGAAGCCTGTGCCGCGCCGTTGCTCTGGATCGGCCGCCTGGGCGGTGGCGTGCGTCAGGTCGTCCTCGCCAATCAGGTCGGCATCGAGGGCCCCTCGCTCGTCCGCCTGCTCGATCAGCTCGAGGCCATGGGTCTCGTCGTCCGCAAGGACGATCCGACGGACCGCCGGGCAAAGGGCCTGTGGCTGACGGAGGAAGGGCAGAGGCTTGCAGCCCGGATGGAAGACATGCTCGACGGGCTGAGGGGCAGGATCCTGAGAGATATCGACAAGGCCGATCTGGAAGCCGCCATACGCGTGCTGCAGGCGTTCGATGACATTCCCGCACCCTCTATACTCTCCGCCGACGAGCCGGTGGAGGCCACCCCGTGACACTCCCCTCCTGGCGTGACTGGCTGTTTTCGTGCAAGGCGTTCGCGGCCGCGATGCTGGCGCTCTATATCGCGCTGGCCCTCGGCCTCCCGCGTCCCTACTGGGCGATGTCGGCCGTCTACATCGTTTCCAATCCGCTTGCCGGCGCGACCAGCTCGAGAGGGTTTTATCGGGCGCTCGGCACCGCACTCGGCGCCGGTGCCGGCGTTCTCCTCGTTCCCCTCCTGGTGGATGCACCGGAGCTGCTTTCGCTCGTGGTGGCGCTGTGGACCGGCACGCTCCTGTTCATCTCCATGCTCGACAGGACGGCGCGCAGCTATGTCTTCATGCTCGCCGGATATACATTGCCGCTCGTCGCGCTGCCCACCGTCGGTGCGCCGGAGACCGTTTTCGACGTCGGGCTCGCCCGTGCGGAGGAGATCATCATCGGCATCACCTGCGCAAGCATCGTCAGTTCGGTGGTTTTCCCCACGAGCGTCGGCACCGCGCTGAGCGCGCGCATATCGTCCTGGCTCGACGATGCCGGCAATTGGGCCGACGAGATCCTTCGCGGCGAAGGCGCTTTGCCTTCGACGCCGCTGAAGCGGCAGAAGCTGGCCGCCGACGTCACGGGGCTCGATCTGGTGATCAGCCAGCTTGGCTATGATCCCGGCACCCGCGACATCGTGCAACACTCCAGGGAATTGCGCGGCCGCATGCTGATGCTGCTTCCGCTCTTCTCCTCGCTTGCCGACCGCCTGCATGCGCTGAAGACGCTCGAGGGAACCCTGCCGCGGGATCTGGTTGATGTCCTCAACGCCGTCGCAGCCTGGATGAAATCGGGCGGCAAGTGCCAGACCGATGACAGGCCGGCAGCGCTGTTGCGGGAGATCGAGCGCCTGCAGGAAAAGGATGAGCCGCTCGGCTGGAACCATCTTGTCCGATCGAGCGCGCTCGCCCGGCTGAAGGAGATCATCGATCTCTGGCACGATTGTCTGTCCTTGCGTGATCAGATAGCGGCCGGCCGGCGGTTCGGCCCCTGGCGTCCCGCGTTCCGCCATCGCCGTGTTGTCGCGAAGGCCCATCATCATGATTACGCATTGCTTGCCTTCTCCGCCGGCTCCGTGGTTCTCGCGACATATATCGCCAGCCTTGTCTGGATATATACCGGATGGGAGGCCGGCGCCGGTTTCGTGGCGATGGTGGCCGTCGGCTGCTCGTTCTTCGCCTCGCAGGACAGGCCGGCGCCGATGCAGAAGGCCATGCTCAAATGGACGGTGGTGAGCCTGCCCATCTCCTTCATCTATCTCTATGGGATACTGCCGGCGGTAACGAGTTACGAAATGCTGGTGCTCGCCTTCGCACCGCCCTTCCTGCTCCTCGGCCTGCTCATTCCCAGGCCGCAATATTTCATGCTGGCGCTGCTGTTGTGCGTCAACACCGCATCCTATGTCGCGCTGCAGGACCGCTACAGCGCCGACTTTGTCAGTTTTCTCGACGGCGGGATCGCCGCTGCGGCGGGTATCGCCTTCGCTCTCCTCTGGACGCTGCTGACACGGCCGTTCGGTGCGGAAATCGCAGCGCACCGGCTGATGAAGGCCGGATGGAGCGACCTTGCAGAAACCGCCTCCGGCGCAAAGCGCGGCGATCACGAACAACTGTCGGGACGCATTCTCGACCGGCTCGGCCAGCTTGTTCCAAGGCTCGCGGCCATCGAGAACCGCGACCTGAAGACCGTGGACGGCTTCGCCGATGTCCGCCTCGGTTTCAACATCCTGATGCTCCAGCAGGAGCGCGTCCGCCTCGGTCCATCGGGCGCGGCCAGCATCCCCCTGGTTCTTTCAGGCATCGCCGATCACTACCGGGCGAAGACGAAAACACATGAGACCGTCGATCCGCCTGATGCATTGCGCGAGCATCTCGACGACAGCCTGCGGATCATCCTGCACGATGATGCAAAAGGCGGACGGGCATCCATCGACGCGCTAGTCGGGCTGCGGCGCATCCTCTTTCCCAACGCACCGCCGCCGGAAGACTGGCCCGTCGCGCAGCCTGTAAATACTCATCCTCCACTTGCCGCTGAATAGAACAATGCCTGCAGAATTCGACATTTACGGCGTCTATGTTCCACGCCTCCTCGTGCTGATGTTGCTGACCCTGCTCATCAGCTTCTTCGTCCGACGGGCGCTTGCCTGGACCGGTGCTTATGCTCTCGTCTGGCACCGGGCCCTCTTCGATCTCGCCCTTTACGTCATTCTTCTTGGAGCCCTCTCCTCCTTCACGAATTGGTACTTCGCATGAAATCGCTCAAACTCGTCGGTCGCGTGGCCGTCACCCTCATCTTCGTCATCGCTGCACTTGCTGTCGGTCGTCAGCTCTGGATCCATTACATGGATGATCCCTGGACCCGCGACGGCAAGGTCAGGGCGGATATCGTCAACATCGCCCCCGATGTCTCCGGTCTGGTCAGTGAAGTCCTGGTCAGGGACAACCAGACGGTAAGGGCTGGCGACGTGCTTTTCCGCGTGGACAGGCAGCGCTTCCGGATTGCGCTCGAGCAGGCCGAAGCCGCATTGCAGGGCGCCAAGGCACGGCTCGACCAGGCCCGCCGGGAAAACGACCGCCAGATCCGTCTCGGCGATGCAGGAAGCATCCAGGCGAAAGAGCAAGCGCGTGCGACCCTGGACGAGGCGGAGGCGAGCTTCCGCCAGGCGACCGCCGAGAAGGATCTCGCCCGGCTCAATCTCGATCGCTCGGAGGTGAAGGCGACGGTGAACGGCACTGTCACCAATCTCAGCCTGCAGCCCGGCGACTATGTCAGCGCCGGCACGGCGAAGATTGCTCTGGTCGATACCGACACTTTGCGCGTCGAAGGCTATTTCGAGGAAACCAAGCTCGCCCGGATACACGTCGGCGACAGGGCGGCCGTGCATCTGATGGGGCAGTCGGGGATAATCCAAGGCCATGTGGAAAGCATTGCGACCGGCATCGCAGACCGGGAAAGGACGTCCGAAACCGGCCTTCTCGCCAATGTCAATCCTGCCTTCACCTGGGTGCGCCTCGCGCAGCGTGTTCCCGTCCGCATCGCCCTCGACAATGTGCCCGAGACGAGCCGGTTGATCGCCGGGCTGACAGCGACCGTCAACATCGAGGCCGCGGGCAGCAAGCACGGCGCCGAAATGCGGAGGCCATCTTTCTAGGCGCGGAGAAGGCACCGCTTGTGACTCAGGGCAAAATTATGCGAACTGAGGCAGTCGATTAGCACAATCCCTCGCGCGCCTGAGATCAGCGAGAACATTGAGCAAACCACGTCGCCTCCGCTCCGATCAAGGGGCAATTATGTTGACAATAATACTCATATTACCTATCACCCTTTGCGCAGCCGCAACAGGCTGTTGGCGGGCATGCGTGGCTGCTTTTGACAGAGGGGGATTACATGGATTTGCGCTTCGGGCTGACGACCGCGCTGGCTTTGATCATGAGCCATGCCGCTGCGGCACAAGATGCGATCGAACTGGAGCGCATTGACGTAAACGCGGGTTCATCGACCTCGACGATCAGCACGCTGCCGGAAGGATATGCGGGAGGGCAGGTGGCGCGCGGCGGTCGCCTCGGGCTGCTCGGCAACCGGGACTTCATGGATACCCCGTTCAATATCACGAGCTACACCTCCCAGACGATCGAGAACCAGGGGGCGCAGACGGTTGCCGACGTCCTGGCCAATGATCCGTCCGTTAGAAGCACCCATGCATCCGGCGGCATGCTCGATTCCTTCTATATCCGTGGTTTTCCTCTCAATGAGGGGAATTTCGGGGAAATCGCCTTCGACGGTGTATATGGCGTTGCCCCGACCTACCGCCTGTTCACGGATTATGCCGAACGCGTGGAGGTGCTCAAAGGCCCCACGGCACTTCTCTACGGCATTTCGCCCAACAGCAGCGTGGGCGGCACGGTCAATATCGTGCCCAAACGCGCCGGGGATGTCGATCTGACGCGACTTACCACGAGTTATATGTCCGACCTTTATGGCGGGACGCATCTCGATATCAGCCGCCGCTTTGGCGAGAACCGCGAGTTCGGCGTGCGCTTCAACGGCAGTTTCCATGGCGGCGACACGCCGATCGACGATCAGACGCGGAAAGTGGCGGTCGGCGCCCTCGGGCTGGATTACCAGGGTGAGCGGCTGAGGGCCACGCTCGATATCATTGGGCAGCGAGAGGATTTCGACGCGCCGCAGCGTCCCTTCTTCCCTGCCGCCGGTATCGGAAGTATCCCCGACGCACCGGATGGACGCCTCAATATTCAGGAACCATGGGAATGGTCGGAGAGCCAGGACCTCTCCTGGCTGGGTCGGGTCGAATATGACCTGACCGACGATATCACCTGGTTTGCCGCCGTCGGTGGCGGCAGCTCCCGCGTCAAGCGGCTCTTCGGTACTCCGACGCTCCTCAATTCACTGGGCGACGTCAGCGTCATACCACAGAACTTCATCTTCGATGTCGACAGAACAACGGCGGAAACTGGCGTGCGCGCCAATTTCGACACGGGCGATATCGGCCATACCGTAACGCTGCAGGCCAGCGGCCTGCGCCAGAGCCTCGAGAGAGGCTCCAATAACGGAACGGCTCAGTTCACCAATATTTATGATCCGTTCCCGCGGCCCGAGGAGGACGTGCCGGAACCGGATCGGGTTCCGAAGATTTCCGAAAGCACTTTCTACGGATTCGCTCTCTCCGACACGCTGTCGATGATGGACGATCGCCTGCTGGTCACTTTGGGCGGGCGCTACCAGCGTATCGACACCGAAAATTTTGATCCCGCTTCAGGTGCCGTCACTACCACTTCCGATGAAGGTGCGCTCACGCCTCTGGTCGGTGTTGTCGTCAAGCCGTGGGAGAACGTCTCGTTCTACGCCAATTATGTGGAAGGCCTCAGCGTTGAGAGCGCACCCGGAACTGCGGCCAATGCGGGTGAAACTCTTCCACCATACAAGTCCAGGCAATATGAGGTCGGTACCAAGGTCGACCTCGGACGCGTGGCAATGACCTTCAGCGTCTTCCAGATCGAAAAGCCCTTTGGACAGAATGAGGGAGGGGTCTTCGTCGAAGGGGGCGAACAGCGCAACCGCGGCGTCGAATTCAATGTCTTTGGCGAAGTCACGCCCGAGGTTCGGCTGCTCGGCGGCGTCAGCTATATACAGGGCGAACTGACGGAAACCAACGACCCCGCGACGCGCGGGAATGATCCGATCGGCGTGCCCTCATGGCAGGCCAATCTGGGTGCGGAGTGGGATACGCCTTTCCTGCCGGGGCTGACGCTGGCCGGCAATGTCATCCATACCAGCAAGCAGTTCGTCAATACCGCCAACACACTGGAAATCCCGTCCTGGACCAGGCTCGATCTCGGCGCACGATACCGCACAGAGATCAACAAGCGGCCCGTTACCTTCCGGGCCGAGGTGGAGAATGTCTTCGATCTGGACTACTGGTCCGGTGTCGCGAGCTTCGGCACCCTGTCGCAAGGCGCGCCTTTGACCGTAAAACTGTCCTTGACCACGGATTTCTGAGGAAAGAAGGCGCCCGGACCAGGGGCGCTTTCATCTCACGATCCGCTGTCGGACAGGCTTACCGCATAGCCGGGCCGGTAAAGGATCGGCAGGAAGCGGCGATGGTATTCGGCAAATGTCGCATCCGGGTCTAGATTGGCGAAGAGATCCGGATGGAACCATTTCGCCAGTTGCTGGACCGCGATGAATTCATAGGGGCTGTTGTAGAACTGGTGCCAGATGGCGTGGAAATTCCGTGTCTTCTGGGCAGCGATATCGGTATAGGCAGGACGTGTGGTGAACCATTCCAGCTTCTGGCGCGCCGCATTCATATCCGCGCCCGGGCCAAGCGGTATCCAATGGCCGCCGGGCACATAGGCCTGCCAGTCGGCGCTGGTCACGACCACATGTTCAGGGTTCGAGGCAAGCACCTGCTCGGGGTTCAACTGGCCGAATGTCGTGGGAATGAAGTCGCTTCCGATATTATGGCCCCCGGCGAGCTCGACATACTTCCCGAAGTTCTCGGTCCCGAATGACAGGCAGCAATCGTCGGAATATCCGCCGATGCGCTCGAGGAAGACCTTCGGGCGCGGCGGTTTTGCACGGGCGAGGACGTCGGTTACCCGGGCCATGGCCGCATGGCGGAACGCGATGATCTCTTCCGCGCGCGCCTCGCGCTCCATGATCTTGCCCAAAAGGCGGATGGTTTTTTCGGTGTTTTGCAGGGGATGGTGGCGAAAATCGATATAAAGCACGGGGATGCCGAGCCGGGCGAGCTTCTCGACATATTCCGCGTCCTCATTGGCGCGCATGGCTTCGAGATTGAGCAGGACGACATCAGGCTTCTGCACGATGCTGGATTCGATATCGATCAGGCCGTTTTCCTTGCCGCTGAATGAGGGAATATCCGCCAGCTTGGGAAAGGCTTCGAGATATTGTGCATAAGTCGCCGGATCGGCCTCGATCAGGTCGTTGCGCCAGGCAACGATGCGGGCCGAAGGATCCCCCTCCTCCAGTGAGGCGATGAGATAGAGCTGGCGGCCTTCTCCAAGGAGCATGCGCTTGACTGGGGCGCTGATCTGCACCTGGCGGCCTGCAATATCCGTAACGGTGATGGGTGCCTGCCTGTCCGCCAACGCCTGATCCTGAGCGGATGCCAATGCAGGGGCCAATGCAATCAGAGCCATGATCACGGCAGCCAGTGCCGAAGCCTTTTTTCTCACGACAATACTCCTTTAGCCGACGGGGCGGCGCGATTTCAGCCACAGCCCGAGCGCGATCACGAATGACACACCATAGAGGCTTGCAACAAGCGGGAATGCTGCTTTGAGGCCGAACCATTGCGTTGCCACGACACCGGCGACGATGCCGGCGACCGAGGCGCCCTGCTGGCAGGTTTGCGCAAGCCCCAGAACCGATCCCTGCCGGTCGCTTCGCGTGGCCGCCGAAATGAGTGACAAGAGCACCGGCGTCGTTCCGCCCAACAGCGCGCCCCAGATGAAATAGAGCACCATGAACAGGGTGATGCTCCGGGTCAGGCCGGCAAACCCGGTGACCACGAGGCATGCCGCAGAAATCAGGACGCCCCATCCCAGCACGTAAGACAGGGCACGCCCTTCGAAGAGCCGGGCCCACATGGGAGCACTGACGACGAAGCCGAAGGCAAGCAGCCCATAGCTTAATCCGGCGACCGAATGATGTGCATTGAAGACATCAGTCATATAAAGCGAGAAGGGAACCTGCAGCACCATTCGGCTTGCCAGCAGCATCCCCATCAGCACGAGAAGTCCTGAAACGGGTGCGTTCGCTCTTGCTGTTTCAGGAGCTATGCTTTCCTTCGTCGGCTGCTCCGCGTTCGCTCCGGCGGGCGGTGTAGGCAGGGTCGCCCAGGCGACGCCGGCGCAAAGCGCGCAGATGACACCGGCGGTAAGATTGACGGCGGTGAAGGGCAAGGCATCGAGGATGAGGCCGCCGAGAAAGGCGCCGCCCAGCGAGCCAACATTGGTCGCCACCTGGAGCCAGGCGAACAGGCCGGCGCGATCCCGGCCTCCGGTGATCTGCACTCCGTAGGCCTGCGCCGGGGCGATGTAGCCGGCACAGGCGCCCTGCAGGAAACGCAGCGCCAGAATGGTCCAGACGTCCTGGGCAAAGGCGACGAGCAGTTGCGTGACCGCCAGCCCCGCCAATGCCCGCACCATCATCAAACGATTGCCGTAGCGGTCCCCCATGCGTCCCCAGAAGGCGCTGGTCAGCGAGATGCCAAGCATCGGGCAAACATAGACGCCGATTCCCGCAAGGCTGAAGATGCTATCGGAAGGGCTGAGTGCCCTGATCTGGATCGGCCAGAACGGGCCGCTCATCTCCATGGCACCCATGGAGATGAACTGCAGGCCGAAGAGCAGTGCGAAGACAGGTCCAAAGCCGCGGAGCGCGGCGACTGCGCTGGTCATTGCGCGCTCGCCAGCGGATTGGGCAACTGGTGTTCGACCCGGTAGTCGCGATAGCGCTCCAGATGCATCCGCAGTACCGATCGCGTGGGCCAGGGCCGCTCGAGAAAGGCTTCGCGCTCCTCGGCCCAGAACGCATCAGACAGCATGCGCGGCCGCAATGCATCGAAAGCCCGTTCGGTTTCCTCGCGCAAGGTCTGCCACATTATATTGTCCATCAATGCATATTGCTCGCTCAGGCACAGGGCGATCTCGTGGAGATGACAGACGAAGCAGGCATCGATCACGAAGGACCGCACGAGACTGATATCGTCATCGAAGGTCGTTGGCAAAATCCCTTTGCGGCTGAACGGCTTCAGATCATATCCACGCTCCTTGAACAGAGGCGCGAAGCTGCGACCGTCGCCGAAATCACGGATGAGCAGTTTTCGCGGACGGCCCTTGTCGTCGAAAAGGATCGTGCTGTTCTGCTGGTGCGCCTCGAAGGCGATCCCGTAAAGCAGGTACATGGCAAGCGCGGGGCTAATCACGGTGCGCGCGTAGCTGCGGAAGAATGCCGCTACGTCGGCTTGCGTTTCGCTGCCACCCCTGGCGATCAGCTCGCAAATGACCGGCCGACCATCGACGGGATTAGCCGTCAGGAGGGCTGCGACGGTTACGGGCAGAAGACCGTCCTTACGCGCCAGGGCATCGACATCGCGATAGACCACCGAAAGGAAGCGGCCGGGGTACTCGTCGCCCGTTCCGGGATGATGGAGAATTGCACCCAGCTCCTCGATGAATATCTCCAGCCCGTCCCTGAGTTCGTCTTCCCCGGACAGGATGCCGGAAATCAGCGTGGAGAGGCGCGGCCCCATATGGATTGATTTGGCCTGTAGCGTCCGCTGCTCGCTCGTCAGCCAGATCGCGACCGGCAGTTTGATGAAAGGCCGGGGTTCCTGCGTTTCCGGCAGCATCGTGCGGAAAGACATGGAGGGCAGGGTTTCGATTTCCGGTCCCGCGGGATCGAGAATGCCCGCTTCGATCTCCGGCGCGAACTCGCGGCAGACGAAGTTCTCCAGATGCCATGCGTGGACCGGGAGCGGAAGCCAATCTTCCGGCGATTTG
The DNA here is from genome assembly GCF_014191375.1 of Mesorhizobium sp. RMAD-H1. Lineage (GTDB taxonomy): Bacteria > Pseudomonadota > Alphaproteobacteria > Rhizobiales > Rhizobiaceae > Paramesorhizobium. Next base: position 47,667 of record NZ_JACHWN010000003.1, on the reverse strand, counting down.
CCGCGCTTTCTCAGCCTGTCCGCCCAGCCTTGCCACAGGTCGGGAAAATTCTGCGAGAACCATTCCGAATAGCCGCCGACATGCGGCATCTTCTCGACATAGGCCCACTCGCTGCGTAGCGCGGCGATGCGCAGCCGCACCCGGGCGCCGAACTCCGGCGAGAGGGCAACGACATCTTCCGGCGCCAGGCCCGGCTTGGCTTTCCATGTCGGGTAGAATGGATGTCCTTCGAGCGCGCCCCACTGGTCGAGCATCATGGCGGCGAGATGCGGCGGCAGGCTTTGTTCGAGATAGCCGAGGAAGCCGGATGCATCGGTTTCGGCTATTTTCCGGCGCAGTTCCGCGCTCCAGCTCTGTCTGTGGCGGCGCGCGAGGATATCGTTTTCAATGCTGTTTTCCACGTCGTGCAGCAGATGCTGCAGGCCATCGGGAGCTGGTGAAATGGCGAGGCATGGCGCAACCTCCTGCATCAGGATGGCGGGATCATCGATCCTGTGTCGGATTGCGTTGCTGTCCAGCACCTCGATCTGCCCACGATTTTGCAATGTTCCAGCGGGCGCTGCTCGAAGATCGGTGAAATGCAAGACGCGGCGCGTCGGCCAGAGCGGAAAGCGGGCCTGACGCCCATCATCCGCCCACAGCAATGCGTCGGGATCGAGCAGCCGTTCGGCGAAAAGGCAGCGCACGAGCCGGCCGAGCGCGTTCCTCCGCGCATTGGCAAGGAGCGTCGCGTCGTCCTCATGGCCGTGATCAGTCGGGGAAATCATTCTTTCGTCCATTATGCCGCCTCCGGCCAGTTTGATGGAACATAGTCCGGCGCGCCATTGGCGAGACCGCCGTGATAATCGCGCGCCCATTGATAGGTCCTGGTGATCGCCGGAACCGATACGCCAAGCCGCTCGGCAATCGTGACGAGCAGCGCCTGCCCGAAGGCGATATCCTCATGGAAGGCGCGGCTTTCGCGGTCGATGACGAGCCCCGGCCCCTGCGGATTGGGGATGAGCGGCGCAAGGATACCCGCATAGGCACGGTTCGTGCGCAGCAGCGTATACATGGTCCGATCGTCCCCGATCTGGTCGCCATAGGCCTCGATCAGTTCCTGCCGGAGCGGTTTCACGGAACTCAGATCGATGCCGAGACGCGCCTCGCTCGCCTGCCGGAGCGCCTGGTTTTCAGCGTCACAGGCTTCCAGCAGCTCGGCGCCCGCCTTTGGGCAGTCGCTCCACCAGCACAGCGGTCGTTCGAAAGGCCTTCTCTCGAAAGGGCCACCGGGGCCGATCAGCGCATAGAGCACGGCAGGGTGCATCAGCGCATTGCCCGGCGTCAGCGTGATTTCGAGATAATCCTGCAGCAGCGTGACAGGCGCATCATAGAGCCGGTTCAGCATGGTCACGAGGGCGGCGGCGCTCGCCGCACTCTCACGGCGATGCAGCGCTACGAAGAGTTCGGCCTTCGCGCCGCCCATCCGCACGCGCTCGCCTGCCTCCAGGTCGTAGGCGATGTGGGGCACGTCCTTCATACCCCAGATCACCGCATTGTCGCGGGCCCGGAGAGCCTTCGCCGCGAGCCAGTCGAAGCCGCAAAAGCCGGGGATTGCCCCGACATGAACGTTCCTGTCCCGGGGCAAATGCTCTGCTATCCGGGAAAGAAGGGCGGGCCGCGCCTGAGCAGGCTGCGTGATGATCACCAGATCAGCGTTCTCGAGCGCTTTACCAGGATCGGTTCCGACATGGTCGGGCCTGGCGTTCAAGGTTTGACCGTCGAGGGTCAGCGCCTGCCAGAGCCCGCCGCCATCCGCCCAGCGCCTGGCGACCGCGGTGTCACCGGTCAGGACGGAAACTTCGACGTCCGGTTTCTGCTTGAAGAGGACCGCGTTCAGATGGCCGGTGCGGCCGGCACCACAGATCGTCACCTTCATGCGGCTTGCGCCTTTTCGATCAGCCAGCCATCGAGCTCGTCGGCAATCGACGGATCGAGCAGATTGCGTTTTTCCATCCACTCGTCATCGAATATCGTGCCGAGATATTTCTCACCGCCATCCGCGACCGTGGTCACGACCGTGCCGCGAAGCTTGCCCGAGGCGATGAACTCCAGCGCCTTGTAGATGGCGCCGCCCGTCGATCCGCCGACGAGCAGCCCCCTGCGCCGGGCCATGTAACGCGCCGTCTCGAAGGCCTGCGTGTCAGTCACCTGCACGCCCTCGTCGATACAGCCATAGTCCAGCACCTTGCCGACCTCGTCTCCTGCCGGCGTGCCGGTTCCCGACTGGAAATAGGGATGGCCCGGCTTGCCGAAAACAATCGATCCGGCGGGCTCCACTGCGATCGTGCGGATCGCCGGATCATGGCGCTTGAGGCGCTGGGAAATACCGGTCATCGATCCGCCGGTGCCCACGCAGCCGACAAATGCATCGATGCCGTCCGGAAGTTGGGCCAGCAACTCCTCGACGTAACCGGCATAACCCTCGGGATTGGCCGGATTGTCCGACTGGTTCATGAACAGCGCTCCGGGAAGCTGCGCGCCGAGCTGTGCTGCCAGCCGCTGCCGCTCCACCACGGCCACCTCGTCCTCGCGAAAATCACCTTCGACATAGCGGATTTCGGCGCCGAGCGCGCGCATCATGCGGATCTTGTCCGGCGCCGCATGATGATCCACCACCGCGATGAACCGCAGGCCGAACTCCAGAGCTGCCAGCGCCAGCCCGGTGCCCGTATTGCCGGAAGAGGATTCAACGATCGTTCCGCCAGGGGCAAGGCGTCCATCGCGAAGCGCGGCGAGGACCATGCTGCGTGCCATGCGGTCCTTCATCGAGCCACCGGGATTGTTCTTCTCGATCTTCAGCACCAGGGTGCTGTTCCGGTTCGGGACGGAGATCGACATAACAGGGGTCTGGCCGATCAGCTGCGTTATGGTCGTATGCATCGTCTATACCTCTTCAATCGTGTCGGGGGCGAGCATGAGCCGTCCTTCTGCATCCCGCAGCATACGCAGGCGGGTGGGCATCGGATGGCGGTGGAATTCGTTTTCGAGAAGGTCCATCTGGTATCCGGCCGTATTGGCGTGCACCAGGAGGTCGCCGGCTTGCGGCGCGACCGGGAAGGTCAGCCACCGGTTGCTCAACACATCGTCGTCCAGACAGCTGTGACCGGCGAGATAGGCGCGGATCGGGCTTGATGCGGAAGGCTGTCGCCCGCCGGGGATGAGGATGGGGTCGACCAGGAACTCTGAGGCGAACCAGGTTTCGCAGGCGCTGAAACTGCTGCCCTCGACGAAGATGACATGGGTGTCACCCCCGAGAGCCTTGACGCGCGTGATGCGGAAGGCGGTGATCGCTGCCTGGTCCGCCAGGGCGCGGCCCGGCTCCATGCCGAGGATCAGTCCCTGGCGCTTGAAATAATGAGCGACGGTCTGCCCCTCCTGGAATTGCGCCCGCAGCAGCCGACGCAACCAGTCCGCCGCCGAAAGCGGACCCCCATAAGGATAGAAGGAGGCGGGGATTTTCCCGGTGCGGTAATCATCCGGTGTCTGCGCCGCCAGATGCGCCCGGTATTGCTGGTGATCGACATATTGGATGGGCAAACCGCCGCCGATATCGATCATGCGGGGGGAAAGGCCCATGTTCCGGGCCTCTGCAATCAGGCCGGCCGCCTCCTTCAGCGCCGCGACCCGATCCTGCCAGCGATAGCCGCCGAGATGGAAGTGGAGCCCGTCGAAACGCAGGCGACCTTCTCCGACGATGCGGGCGAGGCAGCGGACGACGGCCTCCGCCTTCATGCCGAAGCGGCTCTTGCCCTGGCTCTCCGGCTGCAGACGCAGGAGGATCGGTTGCGCATCCATTGCCGCTGGCAGGCAGCTGATGAGATCCTCCAGTTCTTCCGGAGAATCCACCGATATCAGCGCGTTGCAGGCGACAAGTTCCTGATGGAATGCCTTGGTCTTCGCGGGGCCGGTCGCTACGAGCCGGGTGCCGCCGGTACCGAGCCGCCTGGCATCACGGAGTTCATAAAGGCTGGAAACATCAATACCGCCGCCCGCGTCGAGGGCGGCTTGCACGAGGCCGGGTGATTTATTGACCTTCGCCCCGTAATAGATCGCGTGTTCGACGCCGTGTTCGATCAACACCTCTCTCAGCGCGGCAAGATTTTCCTGCAGCGCTTCCGGCCAAACCAGATTGAGCGGCGAGCCGTGGTGCGCCACCCAGTCCAGAAGCAGCGCACCTCGTCGGGCAAGAAGGTCGGCGGTTTCGGATCGCAGGATTGGCGGCAGACCGGCGCCGAGCTTGTGGCAATGGAGCGTCATGATCACTCTCCCATGGCGCGTGCCGGCACGGCTTCCGCCGGGCCGTATCCGCGCAGAAACGCCAATGGCACGTCGCAGGCCGGCAGAGGGCGGTCAAAGATATGTCGCGTCGTCTTGCAGGGAAATCGCCTGCCGCTGCGGGCCATCGCGAAGATATTGGCGGGCGTGATCGTTTCACCCGGACGCCAGCTTTCCACGCGCACACTGCTGTAATCGAGGAGCAGCACCGGCACCGCGGTAAGGCCAAGGCGATGGGCGACCGTCAGCCGGTGATGGCCATCCATTACGAACAAGGCATCCTTTTCGGCCGTGATGGGGGCGGTCCATGAGCCGGCCTCCAGGATTTGGGCTTCCAACACGTTCACCCGGTCGGGGTCCACCTCCTCTGTGGGGATCAACCGGCTTGGGGAGACAAGGCAGTAATGCATGCAGCGCACCTCTCAGGACCAGGATTGGCAATCAGAATACTTGAGTCTTATTGTCAAGTTTATGGCGACAGCGGGATCATCTCGGGTTTTTGTTCAGGCGGATGTTCCGGGAAAACCAATGCTTTGGTGAGCCATGTATAAGCGACGAATGTAACAAGTAAATTTATCGTACTGCAATAAAACGGAAGAATGTAAAAGTATGGCTTCCATATCTGTCGCCATGTCCCGTCGTTTGATCATCGCTTTCATTGACTTTCTTCCGGTCTCTCTGGATGAGGTGTTCACGTTGCTTCTCCTATCCTCCGGGCGCGCGACATCATTCACCAGAAGGTGTGGTTCAGCGCGGAAATTGATGGATTCGGTGCTACTTGCGATTTTATGTTCTTATTTTGTTCTCATCTAAAACAGGAGTCAAGCGAAAAAGGAATGATTTCCTATCATGGATCTGAAAGCCTTCCATGGACAATCCGAGGCGGACTAACGGTCATCTTGTTTGGATGGCTCGATAGGCTGAATGCCGAGCCGCAAGGCACTACTTCGAACTGCGATACAGCTCGACCGACGGTGCGTTGCGTATCGATCGTGTCGGCCACCTTGGCTACCATCGGCAGGTCTTCTTTTCCGCCCTCTGCCGAGCGATCAATGATGATATAGAAACCGTATCGATCTGATACCTTATACAATCATGTATCAGTTTCCGGCCGGGCGAGGATCTTCGTATATCGAGGGCTCACGAGCGAAGATCTGCATGGCCATAACGCAGGCGCGTTATGGCCATGTAATTGACCCCCCGGATCCGTCAGGCGTTCCGGGTACCGGCCGCAGAGCGGTGCTCTATTGCGCCAGATAGGTCGAAATGATCGGCACGTAGGTGACGAGCAGCAGGAAGGCGAACAGGGCGAGATACATGCTGACCGCCTGTTTCGTGAAGTCGCTGACCTGCACCTTGGCTAGGTTACAGACCATCAGCATGACAGTGCCGACCGGCGGCGTCAGCGTACCGATGGACAGGTTGACGATGGTGATGATGCCGAAATGGATCGGATCGATCCCCAGCGCTTTCACAGTCGGCAACAGCAGCGGCACGAGCACGATCATCAGCGCCGTCCCTTCGATCAGCATGCCGAGAACGAGCAGCACGACATTGACCGCCAGGAGGAAGGCGTATGGGTTGTCCGTGAAGGACGAAACCATCTGCATGAGCGACTGCCCCGCCTGTTCCAGGGAGAATACCCAGGCGAGTGCGGATGACGCCATGATGACCAGCATCACCGAGGCGGTGGATCTGGCCGTTTCGACAAGCGACTCCACCACATGGGACACGCGCATTTCGCGGTAGATGACGAAGCCGATGATCAGCACCAGCGTCACCGCCACCGCGCCCGCTTCCGTCGGCGTGAAGATGTTGAGCCGGATGCCGCCCAGAATGGCGACGATCAGCACCAATGCCGGCCATGCCGACGCCAGCGTGGCGCGGATTTCGGCGCCCGAGAGCTTGTGCTCACGGCTCGGCTTGTAACCGCGCCGGACCGAAGTGACATAGGCCGCGAACATGAGCAGGACCGCGCCCAGAATGCCGGGCAGGATACCGGCCATGAACATCTTGCCGATGGAGACGTCGGCGATGAGGCCATAGATGATGAGCGCAATGCCCGGCGGGATGATCGGCGTGATCAGCGAGCCCGCTGCCGTGACCGCACAGGAGAATGCGCGGTTATAGCCACGCTTCTCCATCTCCGGCACCATCATGCGCGTCAGCATGGCGCTGTCGGCGAGATTGGAGGCGCTGATGCCGCCCATCAGTGTCGAAACCATGATGTTGGTGAGCGCCATGCCGCCGCGCAGCCGCCCGACAAGGAGGTCCGCGACCCGGATCATGCGCTCGGCGATGCCGGTATGCGACATGACCGTTCCCAGCATGATGAAGAACGGAATGGCCAGCAGCGACACGTTCTGCGCCGGGCTGATGAAGCGCTGCACGGCAATCGCGATCGGCATCGGGTTGAAGAACAGGAAATAGACGAAAACCGCCACGAGAATGCCGGCATAAAGCCGGGCGTTCAACGCGAACAAGGCGAGCATTATAAGGATGATAATGGTCAGGTTCATTTCGCGTCTCCCCAAAAGGCGGCGCGAATGTCCTTCCAGGCGCTTGCAAACATATAGAGGGCTATGACGGTAAACCCGATTGGGACCGCGATATCGATCCAATACCAGGAAATACGCAGAATGCTCGTAACCTTGAATTTGGCGGCGATGGCGAGCTTGTAGCCCGCATAGGCGACATAGAGCAGAAAGAAGCTCGTCAGGATGGAAACGGCTCCGTTCAAAATGGCGCGGGCCTTCCTAGGGAGCAGGTCCACCAGCATGGGGATCGCCAGATGCTGATTTGTGCGCTCGGCGGAAATGGCGCCGAGCATGACGATCCAGATCATCAGGAGGCCGGCGATCTCCTCTGTCCATTGCAGTGGCTGATTGATCCAATAGCGCATGACGACCGCGACGTTGAACATCGCGAGCAGCGCGAAAAGCGGCATGCCGGCCAGCCAGTCGATCAGTTTACCGAAAAATTTCATGAGAATTCCCTCAAGCCTGACGGCTTGCAATGGCCGTGCCGCAGGTCCTCCTGCAGCACGGCGTGACGGCAGGCAGGATTACTTCAGCTCAGCCTGGATTTTTTCATAGAGCCCGGGCGTCCATTCCGGGAACTGGGTGTAGACCTTGTCGGCGAGCGCCTTGAAGGCGGCGCGGTCGACTTCGATGACCTCCACGCCTTCTGCCTTCATCTTCTCGATCATCTCATTGTCTTTCTCGGTCGTCAGCTTCTGGCTGTAGAGGCCGGCGTCATAAGCCGTCTCGTGGATGAGCTTCAGCTGGTCTTCGGGGAGCGTGGAGAAGAACGCCTCGCCGCCGATGATGAGGGCGACATTGGTGAGATAGCCGATCTTGCTCAGATATTTGGCTTCCTCCTGGAACTTCTGACCGTAGAGGACGGAGATGGGATTTTCGACGCCGTCAATGACGCCCTGCGCCAGCGCCGGGAAGGTTTCGCCCAGCGGCATCGGCGTCGGCGTTGCGCCCATAGCCTCGAACGACTTGATCTGCATGATATTGTTCGGCACGCGGATCTTCATGCCCTTCAGGTCATCAGGCGTGCGAACCGGCTTCTTGGTCATGACCTGACGAACGCCGTAGAGATAGTTGGGCATCACGATATGGATGCCCTTGGCCTTCAGCTCCTCCGTCTTCTGCTTGAACCACGGTCCGTCGTAAACCTTGAGCAGCTTGGCGGGATCGTCCGTCAGGAACGGGCCGTAGAGAATGCCCATGTCCGGATCGTACTCAGCCAGGAAGCCGACATCGGAGATGGTGACGACATTGAGGCCCATCATGGCCTGCTCGGTCACGTCCTTCTTGGAGCCAAGCTGGGAGCTGGGATAAAGCTCCAGCGTGATCTCGCCATTGCTGCGTTTGGCAAGGTCCTCCTTCCAATAATGCATGACCTGGTCGAAGGGTTCGCCGGGATTGTTTTCATAGGCGACCTTGATGGTCACATTGGCTGCAAGCGCCGCAACACTTCCAGCCAAAAGCATGCCCGCAGCAACAACGCCGGTGACGAATTTCTTCATGGATCTTTCCTCCCTTGTTGTCTGGCCTGATGGCCGGTTTTCCTTCGCCAGCCCCGGGAGCCTCCTTCCCGGCTCCAGGACAAAGCGTTGTTTCAGGTTCTTTCGATGATGATCTTCAGGATATCGTTGCGGTTGGCGTCCCAATAGGGCAGTGCCTCTTCCGCCTCGGCAAACGGGAACATTTTCGAGACCAGGTAGTCCGCCTCGGGTCCGAGTTTTTCCAAATGCCGGATGACCGCCTCGAAATCGCTGAGCGTCGCATTACGCGAGCCCATGATGTCGAGTTCCTTCAAGTTGAAGAACTGCGTCTGGTAAGTGACAGGCGTTTTTGAATAGCCGACATAGACGACACGCCCGGCAAAGCAGGCGAGATCGACAGCCTGGGTGAACGTGACCGGCAACCCGACCGCCTCGAAAGATACGTCCACGCCATCGCCGCCGGTCAGTTCCATAACTTTCTGCACCACGTCTTCGCCGCTCGGCAGCGCATGCGCTGCGCCAAACCGGAGGGCGAGCTCGCGCTTTTCCGGGCTCGGGTCGATGGCGATGGCTCGCGCGCCGCGTGCCACCGCGCCGATCAGCACGCCCATGCCGATCATGCCGCACCCCAGTACCGCAACCGTATCTCCCGTCTCGACACGCCCGCGCGCAACGGCGTGAAAGCCGACCGAAAGCGGCTCGACCAGCGCCAGATGGCGCGGCTCCAACGTGTCGTTGAGGATGAGCTTTTCCGCCGGCAGTACGATCTCCTCGGCCAGGCCGCCATCCTGCTGCACGCCAAGCGTCCTGTTGAAGCGGCAGGCATTGAGCCGTCCCTTGCGGCAGGAAGTGCATTCGCCGCAATTGGTATAGGGCATAACGATCACGCGCTTGCCCGGCGCATACGCCGCCGCGACACCCTCCCCGGTTTCGATGATCTCGGCGCCGATTTCGTGACCCGGAATGCGCGGGAGTTCAACCAGAGGGTTGAGTCCCTTGAAGGTGTTCAGATCGCTGCCGCACAGCCCGACATGGCGCACTCGCACCCGGGCATGACCAGGCAGGAGGGGCGCTTCGGCGATTTCGGCGAAGCGGGTGACGTTTTCGCTCTCGATACGCAGAGCCTTGACCATACAGTATTTCCTCAGGTTACCGCGCCGACCTGCCAGGGCACGAATTCATTGTCGCCATAGTCATAGACTTCACTCATCGTCTTCTGGCCGGATGCGACTGCGATGATGTGCTCGAATATGCGCGCGCCGGATTCCTCAATCGTCTCCTCCCCCGTGACGATGCCGCCGCAATTAATGTCCATGTCTTCCTTCATGTGCTCATACATTTCGGAATTCGTGGCGATCTTGATGCAGGGCGCGGGCTTGAACCCCGAGACCGAGCCGCGTCCGGTCGTAAAGCAGATAACATTGCAGCCGCCCGCTACCTGCCCCGTCACGGCGACCGGATCGTAGCCGGGCGTGTCCATGAAGACGAAGCCCTGCTCCGTCACCGTCTCGGCGAATTCGTAGACCGCCTTCAAGGGCATGGAGCCCCCTTTTGCGACCGCGCCCAACGACTTTTCCAGAATGGTGGTCAGGCCGCCCAGCTTGTTGCCATGCGAGGGGTTGTTGTTGAGCTCGTCACCATTGCGCGCCGTGTAATCCCGCCACCAGTCGATGCGGGCAAGCAGCTTTTCCGCCACATCAGGCGTCACGGCCCGCCGGGTCAGTAGATGCTCCGCGCCATAGATTTCCGGTGTTTCCGAGAGCACCGTCGTACCGCCATGGCGTACGATCAGGTCGGAGGCGATCCCGAGCGCCGGATTGGCGGAAATGCCGGAATAGCCATCCGACCCACCGCATTCGAGCGCCACTTTCAACTTCGAGAGCGGCTGTTTCGTGCGCTCGGCGGAATTGACCAGCGGCAGCATTTCCTTAATTTGCTCAATGGCCGCATCGATGGTCTTGCGGGTGCCGCCATGCTGCTGGATGGTCATGGTGCGCAGGCGCGAGCCTTCCTCCATGCGATAATGCTCGAGAATCGGCGCGATCTGGTTTGTTTCGCAGCCAAGCCCGATCAGCAGGACCCCGCCGAAATTGGGATGCTTGGCATAGCCCTGGATGGTGCGCGTCAAAAGGCGATAGCCTTCCGATTTGGTATTGAGCGCGCAACCGCTGCCATGCGTCAGCGCCACCACGCCATCGACATTGTCGAACCCGTCGAGACCGCCCATGCGGTTGAAATAATCGGCAATGTAGCGCGACACCGTGGCCGAGCAGTTCACCGACGAAATCACGCCGATATAGTTGCGCGTGCCGACGCCGCCCGCGCCCCGGTCATAGCCCATGAAATGACGGCGCCCCGTCTCGGGCACCATACCGCGCTCCTCGATATCGACAGAAAACTGGTGCTCGTGCTCGGAAGGCAGCATGGCGAGATTCTGCAAATGCACGTGCTCGCCCGGGGCGATATCCTTGGTGGCGACGCCGATCACCTGGCCATATTTCAAGACTTCCTTGCCCTGCGGTATGGCGCGGATGGCGACCTTATGCCCGCGTCCGATGAACTCCCGTGCGTTGAGGCCTTCAAGCCCCGTGGGTCCGCCGGCGCGAATTGGCGCGCGTGCGACCGCGACATCATCGGAGGGGTGTAGCAAAATGACCGGCGCGACCGCCGCAGCAACGCTATCGTTCATAGTTCAAACCTCCCGGACCGCGTCAGCCACGCGGCTCATTATCCATCCAGCGCTGCTTGGATCGCTGCAAATGCGTCCGCATCGCTGCCTGCGCCTGCAAGGGATCCCTCGCCTCCAGCGCCGCGTAAACCAGTTCGTGTTCGGCCAGGGCCGAAACCCAGGTGTCGTTGTTCTCGAAACGGCTTCTGATCTGCGCAGTCAAAGGGCTGTGCCGCTCATCGAACAGATCGCCGACAATGCGGGTCAGGACGCTGTTGCCTGCCTGTTCAGCGATCAGCAGGTGGAATTGCCGGTCAAGCTCCATCGCCTTGCGATCCACGGCAACATTGGCCCGCATCGCATCGAGCGTCTCGCGAAGCCGTGCGAGCATCTCGGTGGCCATCCGTGCACACGCCATCACCACGATGCTGCCCTCGACCACTTCCCGCGCCTGCATGATTTCAAGCGGGCTTTCGCCGATGGAAATGCCTTGCAATGCCCGCGCCTCAGGCTCTTTCGTGACATAGATGCCCGAGCCCATGCGGATTTCGACATTTCCGGCGATTTCAAGCGCGATCAGCGCCTCGCGGAGCGAGGGGCGCGACACGCCAAGCTGCTGCGCTAGTTCGCGCTCTGCCGGCAGCCTGCTTCCAGCCGGAAACCTGCCCTCCTGGATCAGATGCCTGACCCTGTCCGAGATCTGCTGGTAAAGCCGGCGCGGTTCCGCGTGGCCGGTATGCTCGTTCATCTTCCCTCCCGAATTGGCCTTACCATATTCATGGATTTAGCGGAGTGCAACGGTATTGAACAAATTGGCTTGACCAATTCACATCGCGGTGGCCTAGAGCAGCTGGAGCAGACACTTTGCCGGCTGAGGAACCGGTCTGTGAATACGCACCCAACAGCGCCCCCAAGCCGAACAGGATTAGTAGGCTGATTTCATCGCGAAATGTGTTGGCCAGGGATGCAAAAGGCGCCTATCGTAACCTTCTTCGCGAACCCCGAAAGGGTAACTGCATCAGGGACTTGTGCGGGTTCCAGCGTCTGGGTCACAGTCCGGCGTGTATTCACATTGAGGACGAGCAGTTGGCCGTGGTCTTGTTGGCGCGATTGGCAAGATGAATAGAGAGTTGCAACCAGTGAACTTGGGGTGGAGCGCACAATGCCATCTGTGCGTGAAGGTCACGTCTCCTTCGGAAGAGGCAAAAGAGACTGACCCCAAACTTGGATTGCTTGGCAAAGTTTTTTCTAATTCTCATGGAATTGTAGCGAATTATTCGTGCAATGGTAGTACAGCAACATACTGTGCATGATTAGATGCACCAACAAGATCGGGAAATCCGTGATGGACCACGTCAACACCACACCAAAGCCGGTTAGTCCACGACGCAAAGGTGTTCGTGCTGCCTCTACAACCGATCTCGCTAAAGCCCATCAGCAAATGCCCTCACCGTCAAAGGACTGGACAAAGCTGGCCAACATTTTGCGACGGGCTAGTGGCGGATATTTCCGTTCGCGCTCGGCTCATTAGCCACAACCAACGCCATCATCATAGATGCTCATTGAGGTTAAAATAAAAAGCAGCCCCACGCAGTTAGCGGACACGTGAGGCCGGCTTCCCTCCCCAACAACAGTTCGAAGGAGAGGCGGGCACAATACTCTGTATGCCGGTCACTCACAATGAGTAGACCCCACCGGGCCGGAATATACCTACTGTTAGGCAGGTTACGATCCTGGAGGCAGCTCGCTTACATCGCCCGTGGGAGACCTGCTTTGAACTACGGGGCGGCGGCCCCGATCGGCGCGCCCGTAGCCACGTGGTAAGCGCCCCAACTGTTAAAATCAACGTATACTCATGCCCTTGCCCCCGGTTGCAATCGTGTCGACTCGATGCCAAAATTATTCCGTTGATGGAGCATCAATGTCGAGGCCCGGCAACCCCACCCCCCCCGCCGGGCCTCGTCCATCAACAGGCATCTTAACGATATCAGATCACCTAACGCACTTCATCCAGGTCACGATTTGGAAATGCTGGCACTCCGTTGGGCCATCAGGCACCAGCGGTGAGCCTATTTCGGCGGTGAAAACCAGCCGATGACCTTCACAATATTCTCATAGAGCATCACAGCTCCCATAACTGGGTTCTGGTGGCACCGACAAGTTCAAGACCATCCCTTGAAGGTTTGAGCATCGTTCTCGCATAGATCGACCCGAACTTGCGGCCATCTTCCGGCAGGGCGGCTAGGGTTCGTTTCGGCAGCGCCGTTCCCCCGGCGCTTTCGAGATTGGCTTCGGTGATCCATTGACATGCAAAATTGTCTCTATCGAGTACCTCGGGCCTGAGGCAAGCCTGCTGCGGGTGAATGTATACCGCCCTGGTATTCAGGTCTGTGTGTACTCTGCGCTTCTCAGGCCTTGCGCCTTCCGCCGGGCAGCTACTGCTGCCCTGTTGCGTATTAGTGGTGCACTTGGCCGGATCCAATATCTTGATCGGAACCCCCTGCAGGAAGAGCGGGCTTCCTGGCACAGCGCCATCGGTCGATCTGGACGAGACGCGGTGCCCAAGGCATCCTCGATGGCAAAAAGCGACATCACCGCACCGGCCATCGCTGACGCGAAAATGAGCAAAGCGTCTTTCATACATCACCCTTGAAACAGGAAGCGTGGAGCCCCCATTACCCACCTCATAAACTGCGGCGGTTTCGTGATGGCGCGAGAAGGTTGCGGTCGTATTGCGGCGTCTCATGAACTGGGATTGAAACTGAATTATCATCCTCGAGCAGGACGACGAGTGGACATTACCGGCTTGCGGCGCCACATGACGTCTTCTGAAGCATGTGTTCAAATGCGCTGATTCAGTGCCGCGGTAGCCAGAGGAACACATAGATAAAAAGAAAGCCCAGCAAAACCGGTTTATAAATTGCTCGGATCGGCGTGCGCGGCTGTGTCAACCGATCCGCTGATCGGCCTCATAACCTCGACACCGACAACGCGAAATTGAACTGGTGATGAACCGCATCGTCGCGGAGCGCTTAAGGGATCCTTTTTGCACGCCACGGCATCCTATTCGCCGCACGACCGCGATCGGGGGCTTTTCTTCTGAAGCCGGACAGTTCTTTGATGGTGCCGGCTCCTTTTGGGCCGGGGTTTTCGGAGACGATGGCGCTCAAACGGGACGGGATCAGCATCGAGGTCTTTGGACCTTCGGCATTGCCGGGAACGGCGCGGAAGAAGCGATGTTCTGACGGCAATGCGTGACATTGCCCTTGCGAGAAGACAAATTATACGTATAATTCAGGCATTCGATTTGAAAGGATGCCCGCCATGCCAACCGTCGGTTCCCTCGAGTTCCAGCGCAAGTTCGGAGAGTTCCAGCACCAGGCGCAACGCGAGCCGGTCGAGATCACCCGGCACGGACGACGTGAGTTCGTGCTGATGTCGGCGGACCACTATGACTGGCTCAGGGCGGCCGCGCAACGAAGCCACCGCACGGCGGATGCCGTGGATGTGGTGATCGACGCGATGGAGCGCGCGGAGATGAACCAGGAGCACGCCCATCTCGACGACCTGCTGAAGTAAGGCAGACATCGTGGCGCTTCCCGAACCAAAGCCTGGCCTCGTCATCCGCTACGATTACCTCTGGACACATGAAGCCACCGCCGGCCAGGATCAGGGAAAGGATCGCCCGACCTGCCTTGTCGCCGCGACCGATGCCCTGGTGCGTCCGCGTCATGTGGTGCTGCTACCCATCACCCATACCCCGCCTTCCGGCGATACGGTCGGGATCGAGATTCCAGTGAAAGTGAAGCGAGCCATCGGCCTCGACAACGAGCCGAGTTGGGTGATCGTGTCGGAGCACAATATCGACGAATGGCCCAATGGCGGGCTGTCACCGGTCCCCGGCAAACAGGGAGAGTTCAGCTACGGCTTCATTCCGCCGAGGCTATTTGCGAAAATCAAAGCCAGCTTCCTCGAACTGGCCCGAGCGAAGAAGAGCGGCGCGATGCGCCGCTGAACTTGGAGTTGCCTGAAGGAGCCCGATCAAGACGCGCGTTGCCCTCAATGCCCGCTATTCCTCGACAACCAGCGGCATGCCTCGATCGAGGACCAGTTCCGTATCTGCCGAGATTGGGTAAAGCGGGAGAGCTGGGAGGTGGTCGGCGCCTACAAGGATGCTGGATCTCGGGATCGAGCATGATCCTGCGACCCCGCTTCCAGATGCTGTTGCAGGATGCGCAGGCTGGTCAGATCGACGTCGTGCTGGCCGAAGCGCTGGACCGCCTCGGACGGAACATCTCCACCGCCTCATCGAGACGATCTGCAAAGAACGACTCGCGGAACGGGAGCGGAATGCGGGCATGGACTGAGTGCTACGCCGCTATCCGATACCGGACGTGTTTCAGTTCGAATCTCATCGCTGCAGCAGAGGAGCAGTAGAGTGGAGCATCTACGTTCCCTTATTTCTCTAGTTTTACCAGATGGCGGGTGGCAACGTTATCGATCGGCGCGCAGCATCGCATTCCTCGCATCCTGCTTCTGAGGGGTGGAGGAAGATCAGGGGATCCTGGTCGAGTTGGTCCATGGCCGCAGCTACGATGTCACGCGAGCGAATCAGGCGAGCAAAGGCATGGCCTACCCGGCCTTCGTTCTGCAGACCTTTTTCCCTCAACCATCCATCCGCCAGGGCAAAGCGCTCGCAGCAGTGATCATTCTCGAGATAATCGACACAGGTCGGCTTGCCGTCCTGGAGAACAGTGCAGTGTCGCGGCACGCCATAGGGGACTTCGGCCATCAGTTCGGCAAGGTGCAGGGTCGTGTTAGCGTCATGCCCGACGCCGACAAGAAGAACCTGTCCGTCAAGCTCATGCACGCGAGCGACCGGGCTTTCAGGCGCGTGAGGCGGTAGGGGTAAGGGGCCGGAGGTGATCTGTTCGGCCTGCGGCCCTGCCGCCGCAAAGGCAAACGGATGGGCGCTGCGCTTCACATTGGGCAGACGCCAGAATGCGTCAGGGACGATCCCAAGATCCGGCGTTACGGGCGTTGCGGCAGGATCGAAGAGCTCGTCGTCCAGACCTGACCATGAAGGCATGACAAGCGTCCCTACTGGCCCCAGTGCCGTACGCAAGGCCTCGATCAATCCAAGTGGCCCACCTTCCACAGGCCGTACAGATCGGAATGAGTTGTGAACGAGCAGTACACCACCGGGAGCGACCCCAAGCTCAAGAAGCTGACTAATTAGCTCGGTTTTCCGCCATTCGTAATGCATGACAACCCACCTTCCTGCTCAACTCAATAGTATGTCTTATAAAGAGGACATTGCCTTTCGAAGAAGATGACAAGCGATTCGGCGCTAGGTGCGGAGATCCAGGGCTCGAATCGACGAAATCGGTAGACGCAGCAGACTTTAGAATTGGAGTGCCCGCAGGGAAAATCCGCGGAGTAGAACCGCTCAAGTCGGGGAACGCTAACGGGCAGATGCTCAGGCCAATCCCGAGCCAAGCTCTCTTCAGAGGGAAGGTGTAGAGACTGGATGGCAGATTGCTCCATCGCCTCACCAAGCGCCAGCATCAGGGTTTCAATGACGAATATCTTGTCGACCATGGGTGTGAGGTCCGCCGATCGGTCGGTCACGTCCTGGAGGCGGTTCACCATCCATCTCCGAAGTCGTAGAGCGCCCTGTTGACTGTAGTGGTATAACAGCTTAACAATCACTCTATGAATACTGCGCTAGCCATTCGAAAGAAGCTCTCCGATGAAGTCCGGTTTCGGCTGGAGGAAATGATCCGCGAGGAGATCTATCCCGTGGGCACGACGCTCCCCTCCGAGCGGGACCTGATGGAGATGTTCGGGGTCGGGCGCCCGTCGATCCGCGAGGCGCTCTATGCCCTGGAGCGCATGGGCCTCGTGAAGATCAACACGGGTGAGCGTGCCAAGGTCACGCGGCCGACGCCAGATCATTTCCTGTCCTCTCTCGCCGGCGCGGCGCGCATGCTGCTCAGCGAACCGGAAGGTGTCGCAAATTTCGAGCAGGCGCGTCTGTTCCTGGAGGAGGGTTGCGCGCGCCATCTGGCGAGCCATGCCACGGCGGAGCAGATCGTGGCGATCGAGGCAGCGCTTGCCCGCAACGAGGCGGCCATCGGCAAGGCCCGCGCCTTTGCCGCAACCGATGTCGCCTTTCACCGGACGCTGACGGAGATGGTTTCAAATCCGATCTTCGTCGCCGTCCACGATGCATTCGTCGATTGGCTGATCGGCCAGCGGCCGATGCCCGCCCGCCCGGAGGTATCGAACAGGGAGAGTTTCGAGGGACACGTTGCGATCGTGGATGCCATCCGCGCCCGCGATCCGGAACGCGCCGGGCGTGTCATGCGTGACCATCTGGAGAGTGCGGAACGCAAATACAAGCAATCGGGCCCATAGGGCCGATGCCATTGGAATAAGGGAGGAGTATCCAATGAAAAGAGGTTTTATTTCGCTCGCACTCGCGAGCCTGCTGATGGCTTTACCAGCCTCGGCACAGGAGACGCGCACGCTGCGGCTCGGCATGCAGGGAACCGCGGGGGACCCGCAGTTCCAGGGCGTCACCGAGGCAGCGCGCGTCATCGAGGAAAAGTCCGGCGGCCGTCTTAAGTTGGAAATCTTCCCCAATTCGCAACTGGGCACGTTCACCGAGATGATGGAGCAGGTCACACTGGGTGAGCTCGACTTCACGCTCAATCCGTTTGGCGGCATGGATGCATGGGTTCCGCGTGCGGTGGTCGCCAGCACGGCCTATGTGGTCGGCGATTTCGATCATTTGCAAAAGATCATCGCCTCCGACTGGGGTCAAGGGATTGTCGAGGAGATGCGCGCTAAACATAACTGGCGCACCGTCGATTCCTGGTATTTCGGGACGCGGCACACGACAGCGAACAAACCGATCGAAACGCCAACTGATTTCGCCGGCATGAAGTTGCGCGTGCCGAACTCGGCGCCGCTGCTCACGTGGGCGAAGGCGATGGGGGCCAGCCCCACGCCGGTGGCTTTCGCCGAGGTCTATCTCGCTCTTCAGACCAATCAGGTCGATGGTCAGGAAAACCCGCTGCCTATCATCGATGCGATGAAGTTCACCGAGGTGCAGACGCATGTGTCGCTGACGGGGCATCTGGTGCAGGACCAGCTCATTCTCATTTCTGAAGACACCTGGAATGCGCTCGAACCCGCCGATCAGCAGATCGTGATGGAGGCCTTCGAGGCGGGCGGCGCCGTCAACAACAAACTGGTCACGGAAAAGGAAGCGAGCCTCGTCAGCGCCTTTCGCGAGCGCGGCATTACTGTGGTCGAGCCCGACAAAGCCGCTTTCCAGGAAGCGATGAAGCCGGTCTATGCCGATCTCGACGAGCAGTTCGGCGCCGGCACGGTGCAGTCGCTGCTCGATCTTCGCTAACATCAGCCTGGCGCCGTCGCGGCAGCGCCTCCATCGGGGACATTCAGCAATGGCAAATCCACCGTGGCGAAGCCTTGCCCATATCGAGGATACGCTGGCGGCAATCCTCCTGGTCTTCGCCTTCGTGGTGATCGCTCTGCAGATCATCACCCGCTTCGTCTTTCACGATCCGTTGTTCTGGACGGAGGAGGCGGCGCGTTATGCCTTCGTCTGGATCGTGGCGCTCGGCGCGGCTGAAGGCGTCACCCAGCGGACGCACATCACCATGGATATCGTGCCGATGATGCTGCCGGAACGGGCGCGGCTCGTGCTACGGCTCATTCTCGATCTTCTGGTTCTCGCAGCGCTCCTCATCCTCGTCTATTACGGCACCTTCGGTGCCATGCGCGCCCATAAGGTGATGTCGATAGCGATCGGTGTACCGGAATCCTGGCTCTATGGCGCTTTGCCGGTATTCGGGGTGCTTTCGGCAATCAGGATCGTGCTTGTCATGATGCGGGATGTCCGCGCCCTCCTCAGCGGCGGGCATGACGCCACGGACAGTCCATCTGAAAGGTATCTCTAGATGACGGCCCTCTTCGGCGGATGGTTCGCTCTTCTCGTCGCCGGCATGCCGGTGGGCTTCACGCTCATCGTGGCGGCGCTCGCTTACATGCTCTGGCAGGGGACAGGGCTCAATTTTGCCGGGCAACGCATGATCGCAGGTCTCAACAGCTTCCCGCTCCTTGCCGTGCCTTTTTTCATCCTCACCGCCCAACTGATGAACCTTTCCGGCGTGACCGAGCGCATCTTCGATTTCGCGAAGGCGCTGGTCGGCCATATCCGCGGCGGGCTCGGCCATGTCAACATCATGGCGAGCGTCATGTTCTCCGGAATGTCCGGCTCGGCCGTCGCCGATGCGGCGGGCCTCGGCCAGCTCGAGATCAAGGCCATGCGCGATGCCGGCTATGACGAGCAGTTTTCCGGTTCGGTTACGGCTGCTTCCGCCATCATCGGCCCGCTCATCCCGCCCTCCATTCCGCTCGTGGTCTATGGCGTGATCGCCAACACCTCGATCGGCGGCCTTTTCCTGGGCGGCATCGTACCGGGCCTCCTCTGCGCGGTCTCGCTGATGGTGATGGTCTATTTCATCGCGTGGCGGCGGAATTATCCGACCGAGCGGCGCGCCAGCCTGTGGCGCATCTGGTCAACCTTCTGGCGCGCGCTCCTGCCGCTGATGACGCCGTTCATCATCATCGGCGGCATCTTCGCCGGGATCTTCTCGCCGACCGAAGCTGCCGTTGTCGCGGCCAGCTATGCCCTTATCCTGGGGGTGGTGGTTTACCGCGAGATCACCTTCACCAAGCTCGTGACGGTGCTCCGCGAAACGGTGAGCCATACAGCGGCGGTCGGCCTGCTCATCATGGGCGTGTCGCTGTTCGGCTATGTGATCGCGCGAGAACAGGTCCCTCAGCATGTGGCGTCTTTCTTCCTCACCTATTCGAGCGATCCGCTTACCTTCCTCATTCTTGTAAACCTCATGCTGCTCGCGCTCGGCACCTTCATCGAGGCGCTGGCGATCCTGCTGCTGATCGTCCCGGTGCTGGTTCCAACGGCACTTCAATACGGCATCGATCCTGTCCATTTCGGCGTTATGGTGGTGTTCAACCTGATGATCGGCATATTGACGCCGCCCATGGGTGTGGCGCTTTTCGTGATCTCGAGAGTGGCCAACATTCCCTTCAGCGTGCTTGCCCGCGGCATTCTCCCCTTGCTTATTCCGCTCATCATCGTCCTGGTGTTGATCGTCCTTTTCCCACCCCTCGTCACCTTCATTCCCGACCAGATGCTCGGAGCCGCCCGGTGAGCCTTTCCGCGCAAACTCTGAAAGGCATCTGGGGTGCGGTGCTCTTGCCGGTGGGCCGCGCCGGCGGGATCGAATGGGCCGCCTTGAACGAGCAGCTATCCGCGCTCCGCGAAAGCGGCGTCCATGGCGTCTACACCAATGGTACGGCGGGCGAATTCCACAGCCAGATGGAAGAGGAATTCGATCGGCTGAGCGAGACGGTCGCCATTTTCTGCCGTGCCACTACCCTGCCTTTCCAGATCGGCGTTTCGCACACCAATGCACGCGTTGCGCGCGACCGGCTGGCTCGCATCGCAGCACTGCGGCCCGATGCCGTCCAGATCACCATGCCGGATTGGTGGCCGCCGACTTATGACGAAACGGAGCGCTTCTTCGCCGGCATGGCCGCGGCCGCGCCTGGCATTCCGCTGGTTCTCTACAATCCGCCACATGCCAAACGCCGGCTGAGCCTCGACGAGATCGCAAGATTGAAGCTTGCGGTGCCCATGCTGATCGGTGCCAAGCTGCCTGGAGGCGATGAAGCCTGGTACGAAGAGCTTCGATGCAAGCTGTCGGACCTCGCCGTCTTCATCCCCGGCCATTTCATGGCAAGCGGGTGCCTGGCGGGCGGGCGCGGCTCCTATTCGAATGTGGCATGCCTGAGCCCGGCGGGCACTATGCGATGGTGGCGGCAACTCACCGAAGATCCTGCGACAGCACTTGCTTTCGAGCCGCGTGTCGTCCGTTTCATGAACGAGCATGTCCTGCCGCTCGCCGCGCGCTACGGCCTCTCCAACGCCGCCCTCGACAAGGCGATGGCGGCGGCTGGCCGCTGGTGTTCCATCAGTCCGGAACTCCTCTGGCCCTACTCTTCCGCACCCCATGAAGCAGTCATGCAGCTTGGCGATAAAGCCCGCCGCGAACTGCCCGAACTCTTTTCCACGAGCCTGTGAAAGCGACCATAATGGCAAAACTTGAAGGCATCTATTCTGCCCTCCTGACCCCTTTTTGCGAAGATGAGATCATCGACCGGCAGGCCATCGGCCCGCTCGTTGATTTTCAGGTCAGGCTCGGAGTCGACGGCGTTTATGTCGGGGGCAGCTCGGGCGAAGCGATGCTGCAGTCGCTTGATGAGCGCGCCGCCTGTCTCGCCGATGTCGCCGATGCAGCGAGGGGCCGGCTCACGCTGATCGCCCATGTCGGCACGATTGCAACCCGGGACGCGCTACAGCTTTCGGAACACGCGGCCAAGGCCGGCTATCAGGCGATCTCCGCCATCCCGCCCTTCTATTACGATTTCTCCCGATCCGAGGTCATGGCGCATTATCGTGCGCTGGCCGATGCCTCGAGCCTGCCGCTGATCGTCTACAATTTTCCCGCCCGCACCAGCGGCTTCACTCTTCCCGAACTGGTCGAGCTCCTCGCACATCCCAACATCATCGGCATCAAGCACACGTCGAGCGACATGTTCCAGCTCGAATGCATCCGTCACACCGTGCCCGACGCGCTCGTCTACAACGGCTATGACGAGATGTGCCTCGCCGGTTTCGCGATGGGCGCGCAGGGGGCGATCGGCACGACCTATAATTTCATGGGGGATGTGTTCGTCGCTCTGCGCACCGCAGTGGCGAAAGGCCGGATCGAAGAGGCACGCAAGCTGCAAGTCATGGCAAACCGGGTTATCCAGATACTGATCAAGGTCGGCGTTATGCCGGGGTCGAAGGCGCTGCTCAATATCATGGGCGTCAATTGCGGACCCTCACGGCGTCCCTTTCGAGAGACCGAGCCCTCAGATATCGCAGCCTTGCGCGAGGCCATTGCGCCCGTCTTGAGCTGGCGTGAAGAGAGCGCAGGCTGGACCGGAGGCTAGATGTTGAGCCTCGAACAGGCCACGTAGAGAAGAGTAGCGGGTCGTAGGGGATCGTAGTTTCGGCCAGCGGCGTGGCCTTGAGTGCCTGTCTTTGCTCCGGCATTTTCCCTGAAGCAGACAAGGCTTTCAAGGCTGTCCCTATCCGGGCAGCAAACGTGCTGCTCGCAATCGTAGCCCCCGCTTTTACAGAGGGTACAATCCGATAGCATCAATACATAAACAATATTATTGTATGACATGCAAATACTTCAATATATCAATCAATAACCTGCATTTGTTCATGAATAAAATTTCTGCGATTGAAATAAAAAATCGGTATATATGTTATGCTTTGGGAAGAGCCGGTCGAGCGCGCCACGGAACAACAGCGAGACGCCCGCCTTCATGACTACTCGAAGAGCATGAGCCCACGACGGCGTCTAGCCAGGGGAGAAAGAGCGGATCGGGATCGAGAAGATAGTCGTCGCGCTTGGTAGCCAATGCCCATCAGCAGCGATCAGCGCAAATAGCAGTGTGTCCGCTGGGCGGCCGAGATACCTGATCGCCAAGCTCCCGCTATCGTCATTGCCAGATCGCCTCCTCCAGCTTCACCAGCAAACACGACTTGGCCGCCAGCCAAGGCATGCTGGTATATTTCCCGGGCGCGAGCATGACCGGGTATTGCGACGGAATAGGCCCCTCTTGAGTAGCAGTCTCTGTCCCAGGTGCTGACGATACAGCGCTCGATCAAAGCGGGCGCTCGCGAACCGAAAATATCTGAGAGGATCGCCCGTCCGGTCTCGAGCACGGTCGCCTCTCCCTTCGCGGTAAGTTCGCGAGCTATTGCGCCCCCAGTTAGAATGGTCACGACGCGCTCAGCAGGACGGATGTGCATGACATGTGCGTTACCCGCTCGAACCTGCCCCATCCCTATCGTGAACTCGGGGTAATCCGCAGGCACATGGGAAAGACGGAAGCCAATTTTCAACATGCAGCTCAAAGGCAGTCTGGCGAAAGCCGTAATAAAATCATGTGGCAGCGCCGGTGAAAAGGAGATGTCTCGGTCGGCGAGCAGGTTTGTGGGCAAGGTGACGATTGCCGCGCGTCCACCGGCTGTCCCGAATTGCCCGCTTGCCGATACACCCTGCGCGCCACCCCAAGCTAGAGATGCCACTGGGGCGTTAAGCTTGATCGGCAAGCCTTGAGCAAGAATACTGATAAGCGTACCAACTCCTTCGGGCGGAACCAAGTCGGCGCCGCTTTTCCGAATGGACAAGATATCCTGTATCGAGATTTCATGCGGGTCGGCTCCGATATCGCCGGCCGTCACCTGCGCGGCGATCAACTGCTTCCAGTGGTCGTTTCCTACGGCAGCCGACAGCGGAGAGTCACGCAGGCCGCCAAGGGTCTTTAAGAAGGCGCGCACGAAAAGGCGCTTCTCCGCGAGTCGATACGAGCATGCGTCGGAGGGGCGGCTGGCAATACCAGCTTCATAAAGCCCGCCGTCTTCGCGGTTGCTTTCTCTTAGCTCGCCTCCTCTCTGGCGGATGACTCGCACAAGCGGATTCCGGTTTGCGTTATGGAGCCAGCCCGCGCCTAGATCGAAGGGCACACCGAGTGTCTGTGTATCCGTATGCGCGCGTCCACCTATTCGGTCGCGAGCTTCAAGCACCAGCACCCGACGCCCCAGCGAGTGCAAGGTAGAAGCTGCCGCGATCCCTGCAGCTCCGGCGCCGATGATCAGAACATCCAGATCGGCCGTCTCAGTGACGCGTCGCGAGATTTGCACGGCAGTGTGAGACGTCAGAGCATGGGGCGCTCGCCACATCAATTCTTTTCCTGCGGGCTTGATCGCATCGAGACCGTGCCGATGTGGGTGCGTTGCTCGTCGTTGGATGCAGCAAGCGTTTTGATGATGAGCGATGCCAGAGTAGCGATAGCGGTAGCCTTTGTGATCCGACCACGGATCATCTCACCTGAAATTGCCTCCGCCGCACCGACGAGACCCACGCAATGCAGGTGCAAGGACTCATCCGTCAGATTTGCGTAGGGTGCCAACATATCGCTGGACAGCTTCACATAGTTGTCGAAGAGGTCCTGATGAAAGGAGTCCATCTCGCCGTCGCCCTGCAATGCTGCCGCTATCGCGTGGGCCTGCGGGTCGATAGATACCATATAGGCCTCGCTAACGACGTAGGCGACATCTTCCAACCGACGCGGCGCTTGCGAGACGGCTTCGAGCATCGTCGTTATGTGGCGGGCATCAATCTCCTGGTAGAGCGCCATAAGAAGACCGGCCCGCGTGTTGAAGTGCTCGTAGGCAATCGGCTTGCTGACGCCGGCGCGTTCGGCAAGCCGTCGAAGCGTGAGCGCATCGGTCCCTTCCTCCTGGACGATCATCAATGCCGTTTCCAACAACTGGCCACGTCGCTGTGTCTTAGGTAGTTTCCTTTGCGCCGCCCCGCTCATCACTCCTCGCACGCTGCCTTGACAGCCCAACTAACCGCATGTTGTTACGTTTAGTAACTTACTTATCGTAACTTGTCAAACGGACGAGTATCTGCGAGAAGGCATGGATTTCATTGTAGACCTCGATCCACCGATTGATCTGCCGCAGCGCAGTTTCAACGTCCGGAAGCGGTGAGATGCGGGCCTTGTCCCGTTTCAGGGTTTCGACGAATGCTTCGGACATGCCGTTCGGCTGAAGACTGGCGACGGGTGTGAAGCATGGCGTCAGGTTAAGAGCCTGGGCGAACAGCCTAGTAAATTAAGCCATTTGCCACTGGAATTGTCCACGCAATCCCCGCGGGGACAAAGAGAAGATTTCCATGAAAGCTTCGAGGGTTTCGGAAGCGCAGATCGCATTTTTTTGAAACAGGCGGAAGATGGGACGCCGATCGGAGAAGTCTGCCGCAAGGCAGGCTGGAGCAAGTGTGCCGGCAGGTGGGGTATCCGGCGTCGATCCGGGTCGGCAATAGCAGCGAGTTCATTTCCCGAGATGTTGACCTTTGGGCCTATCACAACGGCGTCGTGCTTGATTTCTCCCGGCCGGGCAAGCCATCCTCCCCTCGAACCGAGCCTTAACTCCGGAAAATCCAGGTCTCGCTGGCCTAAAATCGAGGGGCACTAGAACCTGAACAGAGCTAACTTATAAACGCTACCCAAACAGGGAGCATGTCATGCGCACTCCTCGCAAACCCATCGACACCTCCACGCAAGACCCTCAGCCTCGAACCCGTACAGGTTTCTGACGGACGAACTCGCCCTTATTGTTTCAGCGCCGAACGAAGCTGTTGCTCTAGTTCCTCAGCCTCAAATGGCTTGCTCAAAACCGGGTACTCCTTGAAGGCGTCCGGCACGCCTACCCGCCCGTATCCTGTGCTGAACAGGATTGGTATTTCGCGCGTGCGCAGGATCTCTGCGACGGGGAAGACCGACTGTCCGTCAAGATTCACGTCGAGGAGTGCGAAATCGAGCGTTTCATGCGTTGCAGCGGTGATGGCCTCGGCCAACGTCGCGACTGATACAGCGACTTCGCAGCCGAGTTCTTCGAGCATGCCTTCAATCAGCAAGGCTACCAACCCTTCATCCTCGACGACCAATGCGCGGAGACCTGCAAGCTCATCCATGCAGTGCCATCTCCCCAATCGGAATGCTCATTCGACAGAACAGCCCATCCCTTTCAAAAACGAGATCCAGTTCTCCACTGAGGTCGCGTTCGATGCAACGTTCGATCAGTCGCGTGCCAAAGCCCCGCCGCGTTGGCGCCTTCACTGGCGGACCACCGCGTTCGTGCCACGTTAGGTCTACCATTGTTCGGTTCTCTGTCACGCGGATCTGCCAGCTGAGCGATAGTTGGCCGCCGTCACAAGAAAGCGCGCCATATTTCGTGGCATTGGTGGCGAGTTCATTTAATGCCATTGTGAGGCTAAGCGCAGCCCGCGGATTGAGCGTGATCGTTGGTCCTTGGAATGTCACCCTGTCGGCCGAATCCGACGACATCGGACTTAATACTTCCCGCGCAAGAAACTCGAGCGGTGCGTCGCCCCAGTGGCGCTTCGTCAACAAATCATGCGCTCGTGCGAGTCCGAGCAATCTCTTCTCATATCGCCTAGCGAAATCCTGCAGGCTATTCGAATGCCGGGCGGTCTGCATCGCTAAAGACTGTACCGTTGCGAGCGTGTTCTTCACCCTATGATTCAACTCGTCGATAAGGGTCTTCTGGCGATTCTCAGCCTGCTTGCGATCGGTTATGTCGACGAGCATGTTAATCGCACCGACCAGCTTCCCGTTGGCATCGTGCAGCGGTGTCGGGTATGGCAAAAATGGTACAAGTGTTCCGTCGGGGCGCTCAGCCACCGCCTCGACACCACGAATTGCCCGATCCTCCCTGAGTGCTACAGCCATGGGACATTGGTCGTGTGGCAAAGATACTCCGTCAGCGGTATAGAGCCGCCATGTGACGCACCATTCGTCACCAATCTGGGGCGTACGACCGGCTAAATCTATGCAGGCCTGATTGAAGAACGTTATGCGGCCGTTCGCGTCGGTGGTGTAGACTGCCGCCGGTAATGCCTCGAGCAGCTCTCGCATATGCTGCTCGCTCTCCCGGATTCGGTCTTCCATGAGCTTGGCATCGGTCACGTCTTGAATCACACGGACGCCATATCTGAATCGACCTTCCTCATCGCGTACTGCCGATGCATTAACGTCCAGGCAGACGATTGCGCCGTCGGGCTTGCGAGCCCGTTTTCGTATCCAGTAGCTGTCAAGTTCTCCCCTCAGCTGGCGGGCAAAGAACAGCGCATCCTCGTCCCGGTCTTCTTCCAGCGTGTACTCGAAGAAGGTCATCTCCAGGAGTTGCTCGCGCGATCGGCCGAGCATCTTGCAGAGAGCGTCGTTCACGCGCAACAAGCGGCCTGTCTCATCGGACTCAGCAATGCCTACGGTCGCTGCCTCGTAGGTTGCTGCTAAACGCTCCTCGCTTTCGCGACGGGCGCGCTCCGATTCATGCAGATGCGTCACATCCATGGTGAAACAGCGTGTGTTC
Source organism: Mesorhizobium sp. RMAD-H1 (assembly GCF_014191375.1). GTDB lineage: Bacteria > Pseudomonadota > Alphaproteobacteria > Rhizobiales > Rhizobiaceae > Paramesorhizobium. The sequence goes on along the minus strand of NZ_JACHWN010000003.1, from coordinate 20,514 downwards.
AAAAATCTGCCATCCTCGAAACGGCTGTTCGACGTTATGAGCACATGCTTGATCGACCCATCCTTCGCACGCAGTCGCGCAGGATATCGATCGAGATTCTCACCGCTTGCGAGCCTTTGAAGGATGTCACCGATTACAGGCGCGTCGACATGGAATTCTGCGATGTGGCGGCCGAGATAGTCTTCGGCCGTATACCCAAGTAGCGCCAGCTTGGCACGGTTCGCTCGTTGAATAATGCCTTCAGCGTTGACGATATGCAAACCGATGGCGCTGTTTTCGAAAAAATCCTCCAGATCCTGGCTCTTGCGATAGACTTCCTCTTCCATCGCCTTGTGAGCGGAAATATCCTGAAAGCAGTTGATCGCGCCTTGTATGTCGCCCCGGACATCCTTCAGGGCACGAATGTTGACGAGAGCTGTGAAGCGGGTCCCATCGGGCCGCTCCATCACGACCTCTGCGTTTCTGGTCGCCTTACCGGAGCGCACGGCGTCAGCCATTGGACAATCCTCGGGCAGCAACGGCGTGCCGTCGAGCAAGAACAGCCTATGCGACCCGCAGAAGCGCTGCCTGGTTTCGTCCAAATTTGGGGCGCGCCCCCAAAGGGCAGCAGCTTCTGTATTGTAGCGGACGAGCCAGCCTTCGTGGTCGCAAATGTAGACGGCGCCTGGAATAGCATCCAGCGCCGTCGGGCCTGCGGCCACAAGGGCCTCGAACTCAGTAAGTCGGCCTGGCCCTCTAGGGAATTGTTCGACGTTCGACATCTCTTTCCGCCTTTCATAGCGCAGCATTGGTCAGCTGGGGCCGGCGAAGATTACGTCGCTTTCAAGATCAGAATCACGCCCCACGCCCGCGGCTGCGCGCACCACAAGCTTTTTTGAACGCGAGGACAGCGGAATCGTTCCACGCTAAACCCACATAGGGCCGATTTTTGTTTCGACCCAATGAGCATCTACGATGACGGCGTTGGTTATGGCTAATGAGCCGAGCGCGAGCGGGAATATCCGCCGCTAGCCCGTCGCAAAATATTGGCCAACTTTGTCCAGTCCTTCGACGGTGAAGGCATTTGCCGGTGGGCTTTTGCGAGATCGGTTGCAGTAGCAGCACGAACAGCTTTGCATTCCGGACTAGCGGGCTTTGGTATTTGTATTGCGGTGTTGTGGTGGTCCATCGCGAATTCCCCGATGTTGTTGGTGCATCTGATTATGCACGATACGCTACCGTACCACTATTACGTGAGCAATACGACATGATTCCACGAGAATTAGAAAATGTTCGATGCCCATATCTGGGGCCGGTCGCGCGTGAAGCTAACACGCGCCGGGCCGGTTTCATTCATGGCATTCCGCAAAGGTCGGCGCGTCCTTGCCCTCGCCCTTCTGCAGGAAGTCGACAAGCGTATCGCCTATTGTGCCCCTTCGAAAAACCCGAAAAGCCAGCTGGATCAGTCACTTGTGCGTCTTCCAGCATCCGGGATGTTCGACGCGTATTCACGGTCGCTGTCGCCGCTGGCGAGTCCCGATATAGCACCACATGGAGGCACCCGAATGCTGACCTTCTCTGCAATGCTTGCGTCACGCCCGGCTCGCCCGAACGCTCAGCCACCGATCATCGGGCCTTCCGATGCACCGACGTATCTCGCTGACGATCCAGCCGGCGTCTGTAAGTGCGGACCGCAGGGCAGACTCGCGCCAGTACGTCTCGACATAGTGCCGGGGCGTTGCAGAGCTGCCGTGTGTGGACACACTCTCGCCATCACCATCTCTAACCGAGACGTGCAATCGGCCACTGGGACGGGTTGCCTCGGCAAGCCGCCCAAGCACCGTGCCGAAATCCACGCGTGCGACGTGAATCAGGCAGGCACAGGCCCAGATCCCATCATACGGCGTGCCGGGACACTGCGGGTCGGCCAAGTCATCGGTCAGCGGGTCCAACAGGTCGGCCTGAAAGCCCCTCTCCCGAAGCAGCTCGACAAAGCCCTTCGAAATGTCGGTGCGCCGCACGCTAATCCCCCGCTTCTCAAGCTCAAGTGCATCTCGCCCGCCACCGCTTCCGATCTCCAGCACCCTGCCCGAGCCACCCAGATCAGTGACGAACGCATCGATTTCCGTCGCGACCCAGTCGGGCATCGCCGCGGCCTCGGCAGCGTACTCCGCCGCGACCGCATCATAGGACCGCACAGTGTCTCGGTCGGTACTCATCCTGGCGCTCCTCCTTTACGACAAGAGGCTCGATGAGCGAGAGGCCCATAAGCCCATTGCACCCTTACACTTTCGGCAGTTGGTGACATCGCGGGCGATTTGCTCCCCAGCTTTAGCAGAAATTCTGAGACACTACCGACCGATTGTCCATGGCTGCCGGGCGGCAATGCGCCCATGTCAGTCGTCAAAGATATATCATCCGACTTCTAAAAGCGGGCATCGCTTATAACCCGAATAGGCGCCGCCGCTCCTTCAGCGTATGAGTTCGAAGCCCACACGGTGCCCAACCCCGCCGAAACTTCGATTTCCTTCGATGCGCTTTGCCAAACTCCATTGGACAAGATTCGTCGTAGCGTTGGCAGTATTCTATCTCACGACCGCCGGCGCGAAAGACCCGGCACCTGAAACGCTGGCGAGGCGGGATCCACTCCAATCGCCGATCGGCCTGAAATATAACTCAGGACGAAATCCGGTACCTGCACATCCGGAACGGCATACCAGGGCGCGCGATGGCGGCATTTGAGCCGCCTCACTTCATCCTCCGGGGCCGTGGCCTCCGGCTTGCCTCGCCGCTTGTATAGCCCGCCTATCATGTCGCACAGGTTCCGCCCTGGTTTGATGGGAAAAGGCTTGCCCGGTTGGTCCCGGGCAAGCCACCCGATCAGCTGCCGAGAATGGCGTCCTTGATTGTGTTCACATTGTAGCGGAACATATCGATATAGGTGGGCGCCGGTCCGTCGCTTCCCGAAAGCGCGTCGGAGTAGAGCGTTCCGCCCACCTTCAGGCCCGTTTCCTTCGCGATCTGCTCGATGAGGCGCGGATTGGTGATGTTCTCGACGAAGATCGCGGACGCCCTGTCCTCCTTCACCTGGTCGATGAGTTTGGCGACATCGGCGGCGGACGCCTCTGCCTCCGTCGAAACGCCCTCGGGCGCGATGAATTTCAGACCGTATTCGTGCTGGAAATAGCCGAATGCGTCATGCGAGGTGATGACCGTCCGCTTCCCCTCCGGGATGGACGCAATAGCGGCCTTTATTTCGGTCTGAAGATCGGCAAGCTTGACGAGATATGCCTTGGAATTCTGCGTATAGGTGGGGCAACGCTCCTTGTCCGCCGCGCAGAAGGCATCGGCGATATTCTTCACATAGATCTCCGCGTTGGGGATCGACTGCCATGCATGCGGATCGAATTCGCCATGATGGTGGTGGCCGTCATGACCGTGATCATGCTGATGATCATGCCCGCCCTCTTCGGCCTTGAGCGGCGTTATGCCCTTGCTCACCTCGACCAGCGCAGCCTTGGTGCCGCTCGTCTCGATGAGGCGCGACATGAAGCCTTCGAACTGGAGGCCGTTGACCAGGACGACATTGGCCTCTTCCACGGAAGCAGCGTCAGCAGGGCGCGGCTCGTAGACATGGGCGTCGCCATCGGGACCGACCAGCGAGGTGATCTCGACGCGGTCGCCGCCGACATTTTTCGCCATATCGGCGATGATCGAGAAGCTGGCGACCACTTTCAGCTCGGCGGCGGAGGCGCCGCTGGCAAACCCGCAAAGGGTCAGCAGGCTGGCGCAGGTGGCGAGGCTTAGCGTCCTGAACATGGATATCTCCTTCAAGTTGATCAGGCTGTTTTGTGGCGGCTGGATGGGAGGGCGCCGACAAGCATCCCCCGTCGTCCCACCAAGGCGGAAAGCGCATAGATGACACCGGCCGTCAGAATGATGGCCGGTCCTGACGGCATGGCCGCGTGATAAGACAGGAGCAGCCCGCCGACCGACGACGACGCCGCGATCGAAATCGCAATCAGACACATCGCCCGCACCTCGTTCGTCCAGAAGCGGCTTGCGGCCGCGGGCAGCATCATCAATCCCACGGATAACAGCGTTCCGAGCGCCTGGAAGCCGCCGACCAGATTGAGCACCACGAGGATCAGGAACAGAAAATGCACCGGCGCGCCGATGCCGCTGACAGAGCGCAGGAAAAGCGGATCGAGGCATTCGGCCACCAGCGCACGCCAGAAGATGAGAAGGACGACGAAGGTGACGAGGGCAATGGCGACGATCAGTGTCAGCGCCGCATCGTTGAGCGCTAGCACGGAGCCGAACAGGACATGCATCAGGTCAATGCTGGAGCCTCGCCAGGAAACCAGCAACACGCCGACGGCAAGCGAGATGAGATAGAAGGCCGCCATCGAGGCGTCCTCCTTCTGGATGGTAAAGCGGGAGACGATGCCGGAGCCCAGCGCAACCAGCAGCCCGACGATCAGCCCACCGATCGTCATCGGAATGATGTCGAGGCCGAAGAACACGAAGCCGAGGGCCGCGCCGGGAAGGATGGCATGGGACATCGCGTCTCCCGTCAGGCTCATCCGCCGCAGCATCAGGAATACCCCGACCGGCGCACAGCTTGCCGAGAGGACAAGCGAGCCGAACAGCGCGCGCTGCATGAAGCCATATTGCAGGAATGGAGAAAGCAACGAGTCAAACATGCGCGACGGCCTTCTCACGTTTCTTGTCGAGGGGGACGGCCTGCTCCTCGCACCAGCCCGACGCTTCATCCCAAGCTTCCTGAAATCCCCTCGCTTGGCTGAGGTTTCCGGGGGTAAGCACCTCCGCCGTCGCCCCCCAGGCCACCGGTTTTCTGGCCAAAAGCAAGGTTATCGGAAAATGCTCGCGGACGAGCGCCTGGTCATGGAGGACGCATAGCACCGTCCGTCCTTCCGCAACCCAGTCCTTGATGAGCGTGATGAGATCGGCGATGGTGCGTGCGTCCACGGCGTTGAACGGCTCATCCAGCAGGATTAAGTCCGCGTCCTGCAGCATGGTGCGCGCAAACAGCGCCCGCTGCATCTGACCGCCGGAAAGACTGTCGAGCGCACGTTTCTCGAAGCCGCTCAGGCCCACCGCATGAAGGCAATGGGACAGCGCCGTTCGGTCATCAGCCGCGATCCGCCCCAACAGGCCGCGCTTCTGCCAGTAGCCTAGCGAGACGAGATCGATCACCCGGGCTGGAAATGTCCGGTCGATCTCCGATTGCTGCGGAAGATAAGCCAGCCGCCGGAAGCGCGTCATGCATGAACCGCTGATCGGCTTCAAGATGCCGGCGATCCCCTTCATCAGGGTGGATTTGCCCGATCCATTCGCGCCGACGATCGCCGTCAGCGATCCGGATTTCACTGCTCCGCTCAAATGATGAACGGCGGCGTGGCCTTGATAACCGAGCGTCAGATTATTGAGTACTAGGCTTGTATCGGTCATCGCATTCCCGGGGTTGACAGTGCCTGCATAGGTAATGTTATTACGTTCGTCAAACAAAAAGTAACGTAATAACGTATCGCTGTAGGGTGCGGCGCTCCGATCAGTCCATGCGTGACCAAACAAATGCGGGGCAAATCCGGAGCCGTCGGCGGCGGCTCCGGATCATTTTCCGAAACCATTTGCCGGAGATGACGATGCCACACATGGCACATGCCAATGACTTGAAACTGACGAGAAACCAAAGTCTTGTCCTGTCAGTGCTAGAATCGTCCGAACAGCCGCTCAGCGCCTATGGCATCCTCGACCGGCTGCGCGAACACGGTCTGAAGGCTCCGCTTCAGGTCTACCGCGCGCTCGATAAACTGCTGCAGATGGGGCGCATCCATCGTCTCGAAAGCCTGAATGCCTTCATCATCTGCTCCCATTCCCGGCACAGGCAAATTCACCCGCAGATCACCGCCTTCGAAATCTGTGAAGCCTGCGGAAAGGTGAATGAATTCCACGACGCGAAGATCGAGGACGCGTTGGCCAGGCATGCAAGGCGAAGCGGCTTCAAGATCAGAACCACAACCATCGAAGTCCACGGCCTTTGCGCCGATTGCAACTAACACAAGCAGCAAGAGATGAGCCTGGGCGAAGCCGGCTCACGACTATCAAAGGACCATATCTATAACCAAGAAACTTCCCGTCACTGTCCTTTCGGCTTCCTCGGCGCCGGGAAGACGACGCTTCTCAACTACATTCTCGCCAACCGTGAGGGAATGCGGGTCGCCTTGAGGCCTTCATCGACATGCCGCGGCCGGCATCAGGGCCAAGGATTTCTTCTGGCTCGCGACCCGGCCGCATTATGTCGGAGAGATCAGCCATGCGGCGCCCTGGTGCACACCGGCAGGATGGGGCGCTGGTGGTCATCCGTCCCGAAGGAGCGCTGGCCACCCGGGCGTCCTTCAGATGATGAAGCCCTACCTCGACACGGTCTGGGGCGACCGACGCCATGAGATCCTCTTCATCGGCGCCGACCCGATAAACGAAGCCTAAATCCGCGCTGAACTCGACAGCTGCCTCATGGACAGCCCCGTCTTCGCGCCCGACCTCTGGTGCAGCCTTCCGGATCCTTTCCCGAACTGGGAACGGAACGCGGCCTGATTAAGCAGCCGCTCAATCTTTCGATCGGCTTGCCTGCCCCGGGAAATGGCAGGCAAGCCTTATATAGCCCTTTGCTGTCCGTAGCGTCCGTCACTCGGCTGGCTTGCCGGCGTCCTCGGGTACGTAGATCATGCGGCCGTCATCGAGACGATAGGTGATGCCGGCGCGTGTCCCCTGCCCTTGGCCGATCTTTCCATTGGCCTCAAAGCGGGTGAGCTCGCGACCGTCCTTGACGGTGATGCGCATGTCCGCCTCGCCGGGATTCTCGATGATGGTTACCCTCTCCGACGAAAAGGGGTTGAGCGGATTGGTGACGATCACGATCATCAAAATGCCGATCACCACCAGGAAGAGATCGATCAAATTGACGACCGAGAGGATCGGGTCGTCGGCGTCGTCTTGGTCGAGGAAGCGCATCAGGCGGCACCTCCGGCGCGTTCTACTTGGCGTAGCTCCTCAAGCAGCCACCGGCGGCGGATCGTCAGGACGAAGAAGGTGATGCTGGCAGCAATGAGGGCAAGGATCACGGCGGAGAAGGCAACGACGAGATTGTTGCCGACGGAAGCCGCATTGCCCTCCCCCAGTGCCAGCAGGGCAGGCCCCATCGGGATCATGGTGGCGATGAGCCCGAGCATCGGCGCGGTGCGCGAGACGATGCGCAGCCATTCCAGCCGTTTCATGATCTTGAGCTCCAGATCATCGCTATGGACACCGCCGCCCCCGAGCACCGAGCGATGACTTCCGCGCCAGCGCTGCACAGCTTCCACCAGAAACATCCCGAGCACGATAAAGGCATAAGCCAATGCCGCCAGGATCAGGACGAGGACGGGGACGAGGAAAAGGCTGGAAATTTCGAACAGGCTGAGTTCAAAACTGCTCATGAAACACCATTGCTTGTGATTAATTGCGTAAGGCGCGCATTCGCCCGCCATTGCAAGCCTGCGCCCAGCGCTAGAAGGCCGAGCATGAGAAGCAACGGCAACCGTTGCCGCCACTCGCCGGATGTCTCGACCTTTGGCGGGGCCTGCTCCAGCACCTGCCCCTGTACCGGCTGCGGCGCATTCGCAGCCTGTGACGCATTGCTGTGCGAGGCAGAAGGGCTCTGGGGCGCATCAGCCGTCGATGCTGAAAGGCCGAACCCGGCCGCGATTTGCTCGATGAACGCCTTCGTCACCGGCTCGCCGGTATTCACACTGTGTTTGGCGGCGAGTTCCTGCCAGCGCTCGGCCAGTTCCTTGCGGGTCGCCTCCGAAGCATCCCAATAGCCCTTGCGGATCGCCTCGGCCATGCGCTCGATGAGCTGGGCCTGCGCGGTCGGGTTATGCTGCTCGAAATAGGCCTTGAGTCCAAGATTGCGCGTGTCGGCCACATAGGTATCGAACATGGCCTGCCATTGATCGGGCCGTATCGTCGAGGGATCGACGGCCTGCCAGCCAAACAGATTGTTGGCGGCATTGAGCATGGCGAGCGTTCCGGCATAGCCCTCAGCCTTCATGCCCTCGATCCAGTGCGGGTTCAAATAGCGCACGCGCAACTCGTCCGAAAGGAAGCGAGCGAGCGGCGTGGTTGCCGGGGGCCCATTGCGCAGGTTCGACACGTAAAGGGAGGGACCGTCGCCGTCGAGATGGCGGATGGCAAGCGACAGGCCGCCCATGAATTCGTAGGGATGGTCGGTGGAAAGCACGCCATGGAGATTGGAGGAGCGCGACATGACAACCGCCTGCGCCCCCTTCAACTGCTCGCCGAGGAGATTGGCTCCCTTCGGACTGATGCCCCAAGCCCTCGCGCCATAGGCAAAGCGCGTGCCGTCGAGAAAGCGCTCGGCAAGCCTGGAATCTTCGTCCCATGTGGTGGAGCGCAGGGCCATATCGGACAGACCGGAGCCGTAGCTTCCCGGCGCATTGCTGAAAATGCGTAAACGCGCCTGCTCCTGCGCCTCGGCGGACGAGACGCCCTTCGCCTCGAGCGCCGCAGCGATACGCTTGCTGTTGGCAGCGACCGGATTGCCGCTTTCATTGAGCGCGCTGATCCGGTCGATCGCATCGGCCAGAAGCCGCATGAAACCGTCGAACTGGTCGCGATAGACGCTGGTCACCTGCACCACCACGTCGATGCGCGGCCGGCCCAGTTCAGTCGCTGGGATGATCTCCAGCACGCGCACACGGCCGCCTTCGTCCCATACCGGTTTCAAGCCCAGCGCATGGAGCACCTGCGCTTCGGTGACGCCGAGATGGCGCACCGCTTCCGACGACCACAGGCTGAAGGCCAGCTTCGTGGGCCATTTCCCGCCATGGTCCTTGCGGAAGGCTTCGACGAGTTGGCCGAAGGCCTCGCCGCCAGCCTCGTAAGCTGCCCTTGTCGGGATCCGGTCCGGCTCGAAAGCATGGAGATTGCGGCCGCTCTTCACCTCGGGATTGCGGATGGGATCGCCGCCTGCACTTGATGCAATGAAACGTCCTTCCAGCCCCGCCAGCAACGCTTCGATCTCATCACGAGCGGCGAGATTGGCGTCCAGCGTATCGGCACGCGCGAGCAAGCCCTTCAACGGCTCTCCGAGCGAAGCCCAGTCCGCGCCGTCGCGCAGATATTTCCGCAAGGTTTTAAACGGCGCCGTCTCCTTGAGTCTGGCGAAATCATCCGCGAACAGCTCGTTGCCACTTGCGCCCACGGCCTCGTAGAATGGCTGGCCCAGCTGCTGCATGACGGTCGCCAGCCGGTGATCCGGCTCGGCGGGCCGCCCGAAACTATGAAGCCCGAGCGGCATCGCCGTACGCGCAAGCTCGTGAAGATGGTCGTGCAAAACCGGCAGGAAGGCAGCGAAATCCCGCCTCACCGCCTCTTCCGTCCAGCCGAGATCGGCGTGCATGTTTGCCTTGATCGCGGCATCCGCGATCTCCTTCGCGGTCCTGTCGCGAACGGCGCCCTCATCGAGCTGCGCATAGTCATGGATCAGGTGATGGATGTCGCGCAACTCGTCATAGAGGCCGGAGGGCGCGAAAGGCGGGGTCTGGTGACTGATCGTCACCGCACGACCGCGCCGCCGCGCCTGAAGCGCCTCGCCCACATTGTCCTGGATATAGGGGTAGAAGACCGGCACATTGCCGACCGCGAGAAACGGATCGTCATCGGCGGCAAGCCCCCTGTCCTTGCCCGGCAGCCATTCCTGGGTGCCATGCGTGCCCAGATGGATAATGGCGTCCGCGCCGAAGGCCTCATGCAAATAGAGATAGGCCGCCATGTAGAGGTGATCGGGCGGGCTCGCCGTGTCATGGTAATGAGCGCCCATCGTCGCTGCGCGCGGCATCTGCGGCATGATGAGCAACTTCCCGCGCTTGAAGGCAGGGATGATGAAACGGGGCCGTCCATTCACCTGGCGCACAGCCCAGTGTTTTTCCGGCTTGCCCCAATGGGAAAAGGCGCGGCGCTTTTCCGGGGTCAGCGTCGCAAGCCAGCGCTCATAGGTCTCGACCGGGAGAGTCACCGCGAGATTGCGTTCGATGAGGTTCTCCAGCGGCACCGTGCGGTAGAGGCCGCCCAGCATCGCCTGCCCGGCGGCGATCATCTCCGCCTCCGAAAGCGGCCCGGTATCGTAGCCTCCTTGAGAGAGCCGCGCGGCGATGGCCTCGATGCTCGCGGGCACGTTGAGGTTGGAGGCGGCAAGGTTCTTTTCCCCGGCGGGATAGTTCCAAAAGAGAAGCGCCACATGCTTCATCGCGGCAGGCTTGCGGCGCAGGGCGACGAGGCTTTTCAGTTTCCCCACCAGCGCGTCGAGCTGCGCCGGGATCGGCACCTCCGCCCCCTCCTCCACCGCCGTCAGCACGATCGGGTCGATCATGCCCCAGCGCTCAGAACCGGCGAGAAAGACAGCCGCCGTCCGCGCCGGAATGCCCGACTTCGCCGCGGCCCATTCCTGCCTGCCGCCCTCGCGGAAGCCCACCGTCTGGATGACAGATACATCGAGGCCGATGAACTCTGCGCTGCGCGCCGTTCCGTTCTGCATATGGGTTAGATTGACGATGGCGTCCGCTTTTGCCGGTCGCGCCACCTTCGTCAGGCCCTCGGGATCGGCACCATCGAACCAGAAGACGAGCGGCATCAACCCGGCCGCCTCACTGCGCGCGATGAGCGCGTCGATGAGCCCCGTCTGCATGCCGGAAACCGCACTCTCGTGGATGACGAAGCCGACCCGGCCCGTGGCACTCTTCCAGCGGCTGGCGCCCCAGGCAAGAAAGGCATCAAGCGTGGAAAAGACATGCGGCGCCGCCGGATGGTAGAAGCCGGTTGCCGGGAGCCGTTCCGCCGCCGCGAAACCGTCGAGGTTTCCACGCTCCTTCCATGTACGGACAAAGGTGAAGAAATTGCGGAAATTCCCCGCGCCGCCGCCCACATAATAACCGATGAGCGCCGAAGCCTCGCGCGGCGCGATCCCCTTCCATGCGGGCCGACCGCCGCCAATGGTAAGGGCCGGAACCGCCGAGGCCGCGAGCCTCCCGCCCAGCGCCTGTTCGACCCGCGCGCGATCATTGGGCCGAGGCACGTCGAGAACGATCAAATCCGCGCCGGACAGCCATTCATCCGGCGGCGTTTTTGCCGTTTCGACATCGATGGATTCGAGCGAGACGCCGGCCCCTTCCGCGATGGGACGCAGCGCATCGAACTTCGAAGGCAGGACGAAGCTGTCGGTCAGCACGCGCACGACCGGGCGAGAAGCGTGCGCGGTATCCTGCGCATGCGCCGCTTCCGCAAAGAGAGCCAGCGCTAGAGGGATGAGGCACAGAATGCGCATGGTCAGAACTTCGCCTTGAGGCCCACAAAATACCGCCTGCCCTCGTCCGCGAAGGCATAGTCATCGGACTCGTCAGCCAACCTGACGTCGCCGATATTCTCGACACCGAGCTGGAGGCTGGCATGGCCGTTCAGGGCATAGTCGCCATAGACCGATACCAGCGTGTAGGCCGGCTGGCTTCCCGACGCGGTCGTCGTCTTCTGTGAGCCGATATAGTTGACGCGCAGCGAGGTCTTCAGCTTCTCCACCGGCTCCCAGTTCAGCGTTGCGTTGGCGGCGTGGCGGGAGCGGTCGGGCAGGCGTTCGCCCGTCGTCCTATCGATGGGATCGAGCCAGGTATAGTTGGCGTCGAGCCGCATGTCCCACGGCAGTTCGACGCCGCCGCCAATCTCCACGCCGCGAATGCGGGCTTCATCGACATTCTCATAGGACCAGATCGCGCCGGGCGCGCCGGTGCAGCGGATGACGCAGACCGCCTGGATGAGATTGTCGACATCGTTCTGGAACGCCATGGCCCGGGCCGACCAGATGCCCTGTTGATATTCGAAACCTGCCTCGAAGGAGAGGTTCGTTTCCGGTTCCAGGTCGGGATTGCCGACGATGGTGAAACGGCCGCCGCCGGCAATCGCCTCATATTCCGGCGAAAGCTGCTTCAGGGTCGGCGCCTTGAAGCCCGCTCCGACACCACCCTTGAAGGTGAGCGCCTCATTGACATGATAAAGGAGATAGGCCCGCGGGCTCGCATGCCAGCCAAACGCCTCGTGATGATCGAAACGGCTGCCGGCGACAAATTCCCATTGATCGCCCAACCGTATCTCGTCCTGAATGAAGGCGGCGAAATGCGTCTGCTCGGCCCGTCCGGAATCGTTGACGGTGGGATCGTCGAGCCGCTCCCTGCGGATTTCGCCGCCGACCGTCACCTTGTGGTTCTCGATGGGAGAGAAGCTGGCATGGGCATCCCCGACCGTATCGGTGAACTTCTGCGGCCCGGAGGCCGGCGCGCCGTCGCTGCGCTCGTTCTCGCGCTCCAGCATGGAGCTGTAGACACGAACCCGGCTGGTGCCCCAATCCCAATCGCCCTCGTGCGACAGCGAGATCCGCTGCCGGCGGATATCGTCGTTCGAGCGGTAGAACGTGGGGAATCGCCCGGCGCCTTGCGTGTTGCGCCAGCGCTCCTCATACCCCGCGCCGTAGGAGAGATCGATGCGCTGCTGCGCGTCGGGCGTCCAGGTCAGCGTCGCATTGCCCGTAAAAGCACTTTCGTCACCCATGGATGACAGCCTTGCATCCTGCGGAGAGGTGAGTTCCTCGCGCCCCCGATACTGCCCCCAGATATTGAGACCCAAAATGCCCGGAACGATGGGGCCACCGGCATAACCGCTGACATTATAGCCATCACCGCCACGGCCATGCTCTGTCAATGAGCCGAAGGTCGAGACCGAGCCGCGCCATTTGTCGGTCGCCTGCCGCGTGATAATGTTGACCACGCCGCCCAATGCCTCCGAGCCGTAGAGCGAGGACATCGGCCCGCGCACCACCTCGATCCGCTCGATCGCCTCGGACGGCACCCATCCCAGTTCGTAATCCGAGTGGGCAATGGCCGAAGCCGAATTGCTGACGCGCATGCCGTCGACCAGCACCAGCGTCTGTTCCGGCAGCATGCCGCGGATCGAGATGCCGCGGCGGCCAAGACCGATGCCCGTCAACTGGACCCCGGGCGTGCCCTCGACCGCCTGCGCAAGGTCCTGAACCGGTCGCTCGCGCAACTCCTCTCCGGTAATGACCGTAACGCTTGCCGGCGCATCCTTGAGAAAACGTTCGCCCGAAGTCGCGGTTACGACGATCGGTTCAAGCAATATCGTCCCGTCTTCGGCTGTCTGGGCGAACGCGCTGGTCGAGCCAGCTGTCGAAAATGCCAAAAGAATCGAGAATTTCCGCAACAAATGGTCACTCATCAACGCCCCCTTCCCCACTCCGGATCGCCAGCCTTGCCGTTATAACGTTTCGATATGTTATAAGATTACAAAATGCAAGTATGGACGCAAACTCCCTCAAGGGGATGTCGGTGCCCGCGTGTGAGGCGCGCACCGATGAACAGGACGCCGCTTGGCGCTGCTGCCCAGATCAGCTTACAACAAGGTCCATTCGGTCTTCTCAAACTCGCGGCCAGTCACCCGTTCGACCAGTTCCGCCAACTGGCCGTAGGAGATCGTATCGCTGGTGGCAAATGCAGCACCCCGGTCCACGTTGAAGCGCCCGATGGCAGGGTATTTTCGTTCTTCGGCGGTCGCAGGTTCTGGAGCGATGGTGTAAGCAACACCGGATCCCTGGCTCGGGATCGGGTACACGAACTCTCTTTCGAACGTTCAAACCCCACGCGGCCGCCCTCCATCACAGGCCGCGCGCAATCCTCTATATATTATGGAAACTCGGCTGCGATGGGTGGCAATTCAGGCGCGCTCAGCCCCTGGAATGGATTGCTCCAGGCCTCCATGCCCTCAAGCTGCTGGTACCATCGGTATAGGAAGGGATAATCGCCGATTGGCAGCAGCGCCGCATCGTTAAAGGGCAGAATTGTAGCCATTCTAAAATCGGCAAACGAGATGGTGTCACCCACCAACCACGCTCGCGTCGAAAATTCAGCATCCAGGATCTCAGCAGCTTTATGAAACTGGTTTAAGCCCTCCGAGACCTTCACCGGGTCCACGGGACCAATCTTGTACCGCTGCTTGGTGCCGCGCTCAAAATGTACGATATCGCATGCTCTTACGAAATTCTCTTTGCCCCAGCTGACCCATCGGATCATCTCGGGTTCCTCGTCGCCGGTACGCCAAAAGTCTGAGCGCGCGTCGCGGGAGAGCCGGCAAGCGATAGCATCTGCTTCCCAAAGCGGCTTTCCGGAACATTCCAGAACGGGCAGCAGAAGATTAGGGTTCAGCGAGCGGTACCGGTCGGCTTGCCCGGGCGCACGTGGTGAAGCGAATTCGAACTCCAGCTCCGCATTCAAATAGCGGGCCACAGCAACGGCGAGGCGTGGATTGGGATTCCGGCTGAAGTATAGTTTCATCTCAGCGACTCTCGGATGATGATGTCTGGTTTGAGCATATCATGGAGGGGCAGTTCGCGACGATGCGGATCGGCTGTTGGTGCGGATTGAATGTCCTGGCTCATCGGCATGAGCGACAGAGGGCATCCAGCTGTAAAGCGCCTGCGTCTGTGCGATCCCTCCGCTTGGGTTTTCCGGCCAGAATGTCCCTCCACTTCAATCGGCATTAGCATAGCGGTTCACCACCATGCCGCAACCATATTCCAGCGTCGTTGGAGCCGTGCCGCGTGGTCCGGAGCTTCAGCGCTCCACAGTGGTTTTGGCAGGTCCGAAAAGTGCCACGGCTATCGGTAAAGACGTTCGGAAACGTGTGTGTTGCCTTCGATAAATGGTTTGGACGATTTCGCTGCAGCTCTGACGGTTCCGGCTCCCGATCTGGAGATTAGTCATATGTCTTTCCGGTGTATTGCGTGGCGCGCATCGACGGCCGGGCAATGAAGTCGCTATACCAGGCCGTAAGTTTCGAATGGCGCTCGAAACCTGGGAGTTGGCGAAAGACAATCCAATCGAGCGCAGTTGCAAGCGCGATGTGTCCGACAGTTATACTAGCCTCCAGCGCGATGCTCTGTTCGACGAAAGCATAGGCCTCGGCGAGCTTCTGTGCCTGTCCGTCTGCAAGTGCAGCGTAGCGCAGTGCGGGCGGCCGCCGTTCCGTCTCCCAGCGCAACAGGATGCCCGCGTCACAGATTCCTTGTGCCAGCGCTTGAAGGCGTAGGGTCTCCCAGCGTTCCGGTCCCTGCGCCGGGATGAGCTTGGGCCCGGCGTGGAGGCTATCCAGATGGTCGCAGATGACCACGGAATCGAACAGTGCCAAGCCATCCTCGCAGATCAGCACAGGCACCTTCCCGAGCGGGTTGTACCGGTAGACCATCTCGTTTTGGCGCGTCGGACTGGTCTCGTGGTGCACGACATCGAGCTGCGGGAGAAGCTTCGTCTCGTGAGCGAAGACCAGCACCTTGCGTGCGTAGGGGGAATGCGTTTGGTAAAGCAGCTGCATATTCGGTCCTCTAATCGACATTCGCGAGCACACGCGCAAGATCGGCGGGCGCGATATTGCCGCCCGTGAGAATGGTGGCGACGCGCCTGCCCCTGAAACGCTCGGGCGAAGCGAGGACGGCTGCCAGTCCCACAGCCCCCGCCGGCTCAGCGACAAGCCCCAGATGAGCTACCATCAGCCTCATGGCGCGGCGGATGTCTTCATCGCTGACGGTCAAAACGGCATCGAAGCAGCCCTCCAGCATGGAAAGGGCTTCCGGTATCGGGCAACGTACGGCAATACCATCTGCGATGGTACCGGCGTCCTGCGTCTCGATCACTCTCCCGGCTTCCAGCGACAGCTTCATCGAGGGGGCCCGTTCCGCCACCACTGCGAGAACTTCCACCTTCGGCGCGAGTACACGCATGGCCGCGCCGACACCTGCCAGAAGTGCTCCGTTGCCGAGTGGCACGACCACGGACTCTAAATCCGTGAGTCGTTCCGCCATTTCGACACCGATTGTTCCGGCGCCTGCAGAAATAGTACGCTCCGCCCCATCCTCGACGAACCGCAGACAGCGATCGGCTGCAAACGATCGCGCGGCGTCCTTGGCAGCATCGAAGTCGTCGCCCTTGAGGTAGACCTCAGCTCCTATCCTTCGGAGCGTTTCGACCTTTGCCGGATTGGCCGTTGTCGCCGCGAATACGGTGCAGGGATGCCCGCGCCGAAGAAGCGCGCGCGCCAGGCCTTGTCCGAAATTGCCTGCCGAAGCCGAGACACAACGCTCTTCCGGCCCGACATTAAGCGCTGCGAAAGCTTCCGTGCCGCGCCCCTTGAAGGAACGGATCGGATTGAGCGTCTCCACCTTGACAGAAAAGCGGCAACCGAGGACGTCATCGAGATGAACGTGGCCAGCTAAGGGCGTATTGAGAAAGGCCGCATCGATGCTGCGGCGCGCCTGTTCGATCTCGTCGACGGTGATGGGTAACATGAGCCGGGGATCCTTCGTGGTCCTGCTCACAACATAACCTCTGGCAACGGGGAATTTTCCCATAGTTTGAGTGCATCTCGCGAAACGGATGCGCGATTGATGGTTTTTGTGCGTGAATTCCGCAACAACTCGACGATATGATCGAAAACTCTTCGATCTGCAGGCGAATGCGTCGCATTCCCGCGGAAATGATCGGCGCCAGCTGGCCTTCTCCCTCCGCCGTACAGCGGCGCGTTGCGCAACTGCACGAAGGCGGCGCCATCACGGCGGAGGTCGCTATCGTCACTGGCGTCCCGTGACTGTCGACAGGATTGGGCAGAAAAGACCTTGATCTCCAACTGAAGTTCAGCGCAGTTCGCTGTCTTGCACGTCAGTCCGCCACCCTGATCGCGATCTTGCCCCTATGCGCTCCGCTGCGAAGGCGCGCATAAGCCTGGTTTGCCTGCTCAAACGCAAAGATTTCTTGTACGAACGGACGAACACCACTTCGCATAGCTTCCCGAAGGTCGGCGAGCGAACCGACATATACCCCGCGGACATTCACGCCCTTCATCAAAATCGCGCTCGTGTTGATCTCACCGCTGAATCCTGTGAGAACGCCGACAAGGGCGATCTCGCCGCCCCGACGAACTGCACTGAGTGCTTGATTGAGAGTACCCGAACCTCCAACCTCGACGACAAGATCAACGCCTTCCTCACCTGACGTCTTGGCGGCGACGGTGCCCCAGTCCGCCGTGTTTCTGTAGTTGATTGCGGCCTCGGCTCCGAGCGCGCGAGCCTCGCTGAGCTTCTCGTCCGAACTCGACGTGACAATCACACGTGCGCCGGCGGCGCGCGCAAACTGGAGAGCGAAGGTCGAAACACCCCCAGTGCCCTGGAGGAGGACAGTGCTACCCGGGCGAATACCGCGGCCGCCAAACAAGCAGTTCCAGGCAGTGACGCCGGCACAGGGATAGGCCGCAGCCTCCTCATAGCTCCAGTCGTCTGGTATTCTGACAACACCGTCGGCCGGAACTGCTATGCGTTCCGCCAGCACACCATCCACGAAGCCACCTCCGAGGGCGCCGGCCTGCTTTTCAGCCGAGAACGGTCCTTCGATCCAATTAGGCATGAAGCCGATTACAACGCGTTCACCGATCCTGTCGTGTGGAACGCCATCACCAACAGCGGAGATAACCCCCGCACCGTCGGAGAGGGGAATCAGCTCGGCTCGCTGCCCGTCGCTATAGCGACCCTCCTGCACAATCGTATCGCGATAGTTCAGCGTCGCCGCCTTGATATCCACAACCACCTGCCCTGCCCCGGGTTTTGGGTCTGGTATTTCAACAAGGTTCAGCGGAGCGGCAGGACCTGCCAGTCGGTAAGCGCGCATGGACTATTCCTTTCGTGCGTTGATCCGACCTAGACGTAGAACGATATCGCGAATATGGTAAGTACGTACAAAATGGACATGTACTATCATGAATGATAGCAAAAGGAACGAGCGGCGGCGGGCGACCCGAACCGGCTGTGCCGTGGAAGCGACGATGAGCGTTCTGGGAGGAGTCTGGAAGCCGGTGTTGGTGTTCCATCTCCTCGACGGACGTCTGCGATTCAATGCGTTGTGCCGTCTTACGCCTAACGCCACACCGCGAATGATCACGCTTCAGCTTAGGGAGCTCGAAGCGGACGGCGTGATACGGCGCATCGTCTACCCAGAGGTCCCCCCAAAGGTCGAGTACGAACTGACAGACTTCGGACGGACCCTGGAGCCTGTGCTCATCAGCCTGCGTGATTGGGGGGAAGCGTTTCAGGTACACCAGCATGTTGCGGAGTGACTTGCTTGATGATGCGGCGCCTTTTGCCGAGCTTTAACACTCCGCAGCAGAACAGGCGCGGAGGCCTCTACTTCGCGAACCGGATAGCCACGAAGGGACTGCAGCCGACAACATAATGTTTGGCGGGCGGGAATTCCCCCTGACCGGCAGTAAATTGAGAAATGATGCGCAAGTCAGGGGAGTCGCACGTAAATGCCGCAAGAACTCGATCGTATCGACCGGAAACTCCTCGACGTGCTGCAGGCGAATGCACGCACTCCCGCCGAAAAGATCGGCGCGGAAATCGGGCTTTCTCCTTCGGCCGTCCAGCGGCGCATCGCGCGTCTGCGCGATAGCGGCGCCATCACGGCGGAGGTTGCGATCGTCGATCCAGGCGCTGCTGGCTACCCGCTGAGCATGATCGTCGATATCGAGGTCGAGCGCGAACGACCGGAACTGCTGGCGGCGTTCAAACGCTGGATCGAGCGCGAGGGCGCCGTTCAGGAAGCCTGGTATGTTACTGGTGACAGCGATTTCGTGCTGGTTGTCGCCGCCCGCGACATCAAGGACTACGACGCGCTCACGCAGCGCCTGGTAAGCGAAAACCCCAATATCCGCCGTTTCCGCACACGGGTGGCGCTGGGCACCTTAAAACGCGGCTCGGCCGTGCCACTCGAATGATGAAGCTCCGCAACAAAGCTTGACGGGATAATGGAGGTATGGGAACATTTTCGGCTCGGATGGCGACGATCCTTGACCGTCGCCGCGGCGACAAAGCCAACGGGAACTATTTTTCGACGCGATACGGCGATCGACGGCTTTCAGGTATCAATCCAAGAACCGGGCGAACCATTCAAGCATCTGCTCCGGCGCGCGTTGGAAATAGGTATAGCCGTCCCAACGCCGCGTCGTCCCCTCGATCCAGTGCAATTTCTTTTCTGTGATCGGCATGTTGTCGTAGATGGCCTGGATATCGTCCGGCCTGGTATAGAGGTCATCGCGCACCTGATAGAGAAAGGTCGGGATCATCACGCTCCTGGCCCAGGGCACGGGCGAGAACTGGTCGATCGTGAAGCTCGTCTGTAAGCGTATCCGCTCGTTCAGGTCATCCATATAGCTGTCCGGGATGCCAAAGCGCTCCAGCGCGCGCCGGAGCGCGACCTCGCTCGACAGCGGCTGCGGCGAGACCATGCAGCGCACGCCCTCGAAGGCTTCGGGGCGCCGCATCATCGCGAACATCGTGGCATTGCATCCGACGCAGCGGCTGAAGAGGCCGATGGTCATGTCGCGCGTGTCCGGTCGGCTGCGGATATAGTTCAGCGAGCCGATCACGTCGCGGGACTCGTAGCGGCCTACCGAGAAGACACCGCCATTGGCAGCGCCGCTCTGCCCGAAATTGCGCAGGTCATAGGCCAGCACATTATAGCCTGCATCGTGCAGGATCCTGTAATCGGGGACGAAATTGACTTCAAAGTCGTTGCCGGCGGAGGCGCCGAACGACTTCCACGGCTCGATGTGCGAAGGCAACCCGGCCCGGTTGAACCAGCGCGGGTGATTGGCGATGACGATCTTGTCCGAGCCTGATCGCGGGATGAACCAGCCCTCGAGGGGCGTGCCATCCTCGGACGCAAAGAAGACATCCTCATAATCCAGGCCCTCCTCGTCAGGCCAATGCAGAATCGGTGCACGCGGCCAAGTGCGGAACCCCTCGGCCAGTTTTTGCAGTGTCTGGTCGATCTGATCCGGAGTCATGCGGTTGCTCCTTTTGAAAGGTACAGCTTATGACGTCGCGATGGCGCGACGGCATAGGCCGCGCCGCCGGTGAGGCGGCTGCTGTGAATCGAAAACGGGCATTCCACAATCTCCCGAAAAGGCGCCGGTAAATGCGCGTGTGCCGCTCAATTAAGCCGGTAGCAGCAAGGCCGGACGACCGCTGCATCCGCACCTTGACTGCCTTCATGTCCCGCGCGGGCGAAAGGCCAAACATGCGGCCATATTCGCGCCTGAACTGCGACACGCTCTCGCAACCCACGGCATAGGCCGCGTTGCTGATCATCTCGCCGTCATCGACACCTGATGTTGCCACCGATTGCCTTGCCGCGCGGGGCTTTTTGCGTTGGAGGCCTTTTAGCGACAGCCTTCGGGCGTGGTGGCTGATGTTCCCCCGGTAGTCGTGCCCTGTCCATCGGGGCAATCTACGCGCCCGCTTTTGTCGGGCGTGGTCTGGCTATTATCCCCTGCACCATTTGAGTTGGCGTC
>NZ_JACHWN010000002.1 GCF_014191375.1 Mesorhizobium sp. RMAD-H1 | reverse complement strand
CCCCGTCGCTCTCCGCGCTGGGGGAAGGTTCACATGGCTCAATTCTCAATGGAAATTATGCGCCTAACCGGCTCAGTTCTGCGTGGAAACCAACAATGACGCCTGTACAGTGCCGAATGGCCCGCGCTGCGCTTCGATTGGGAGTTCTGGACCTTGCAAAGCTGGCCGAAGTCTCAACCAACACGATTGTCCGCTTCGAGCGCGGAGAGGATCTGAAGCAGACAACGGTTGATCATCTGCGCAGCGTTTTAGAAGCTGCCGGTATCGAGTTCATTCCCGAAAACGGCGGCGGTCCGGGTGTACGATTGGCCAAGACGATCATCCCTTGATGATAAGTAGCCCCAGATGAGACCCGGCAATGCGGGCGGGGGGCATTGTGCCATGCCGGGTCTTGACCGGCATGAAGATACCGGTGTTTGCCCTTTAAACCGATGCGCGTTTTCAGCGAACTCTAAATAATCCGGCCCGTGGAGAGATATGCTAACGGGTGGTCCGCCCGCGCCCGGATCGCTGCTCGCCAACAGCAAGCGAGCACTTGGCACCTCGTTTCGAATGAGGCCGCAGCCTCAGCCGAGAACTCACCTTCGCCCACGGCATCGACCTTGGAGGAGGGTGAGCACTTGGGTCGTAGAACTTTCCTTTTTACCGCTGTTTGTATCCAGCAGTACGACGACGGCTAAATATATCTTGCAAAAGGATAATTTCTTGCTCTGTCGTGGATCACGAGTAGCCAGAAACGACCAGCAGGAGGCATAGCCGCTATGCGCGAATTAAACCGTATCGTCCGTCTGAAAACCGTCCTCGCCCGCACCGGCCTGTCCCGCTCCACCATCTATCGCAAAATCGCCGAGGGCACCTTTCCCGCCCAGATTAAAATCAGCATCAACGGCGCTGGTTGGCACGAGGTGGAAATCGATCGCTGGATTGAGGATCCCGTCGGATGGCGGCCGGCGTCGCCGCGCCGCCCCGATTCTGCGTCGGGGTAGAGCGACCGCCACCACACCATGATCCTTGATGAAAAGATCGCGTGTTCTCCGCATGCGCGGGGATAGCCGCCACACGGTGATATGGCGGGAATTCCAAGTGCAGAAGACGAGAACACATGGTCGTCCGTACGCGATCCTGGCGGCAAGCCCTTGTGTATGAACTTGGGCTCCTTTATATGACTACTGTAGTCACCCGTAGGAGTTCGCCATGAAAGAAATTCAGCTTAGGGACGCCAAGGCGACGCTTTCGGCCGTCGTTGATGAGGCGCTTCGTGGGAGTCCTTCGATCATCACACGACATGGCAAGAAGGAAGCTGTTGTCCTTTCGTTCGATGAGTACGAAAAGCTTACGCATATTCCCAGCTTTGGCAGATTGCTGGCGTCCTTTCCGGGGGATGAAGCAGATATTCCGTCACGGAACAATAAACCGAGCCGGGCTGTCGATCTCTGATGTTTCTGGTCGATACCAACGTCATATCCGCGCTGGCACCCTCCAAACGACAAAGCCTCGATCAGCTTGTGAAATGGCTGGATCAAGCCAGCGACAAACTGTTCCTGTCTGTCATTTCGGCAGCCGAGGTGAAGTCAGGGATTGCCAAGGCTGAGCGCGAGGGAGCAACCACGAAGGCGCGGCAATTGACGGAGTGGTGGGAATGCATTGAACATCTCTATGCGGAAAAACTGCTGCCGTTCGACTTGCGATGTGCCCATGCGGCCGGTCATATTTTGGATGCCGCCCGGGCCCATCAGCCTGGTTTCGAGGACATCGCCATCGCCGCTACAGCGCGCACGCACAATCTGACGGTGCTGACGCGAAATCTCCGACATTTCCAACCTCTCGGGGTCCCGGCGATCGATCCTTTCAAAGCACTGCCCGATTTATAGACGGGCAGGGGAGGGTGACTACAGCCCCGCCGCCTTCGTCGGATTGATCAGAAAGCGGTCGCGGCGGATTAGCGCTCTGCTTCCACCTCGGATTTTAAATTGCTGCCGTCACCGGATAGAAGTTTGGCGTTTTCTCAATATTGTTTCTTCCCTTGGTTTGCAGAGAAAGAGTGTACTAACCCCATCATGAGGGATACAGATTCGCTTTCGAGGTGATGGGACGAGGGCACAGGTTGTCATCCTTTTTGCAATTTTTCTGTGGAAAACGGAATCGAACCACCGGTATGATTTTGGATTGGGTAAATTTGCGGGTAACGATCGTTACCCGCACTGAGCATTTTCATAATTAGATCAGGACGATAGACGAAATTTTCGATTCCGCCCCTGGCACCATTGATCCCCTTCTTCTGTTGTTTTTCAATGGCTTACGGGCCAAAATTGTCCCACTTTTGGTTTGTATTTGAGAAAGTGGGACAATTATCTGCTCGCTTGTTCGGCTGAATGCCTGCTGAGCCAGATGCTTCTGACGGGCTGCCTTGGTGTAACGGCCAACCTCCTTGCTGGTCTGGTGGCCGGTGATGGCCATGATTTCGTGCTCGCTCGCACCAAGGTCCGCGAGGCGTGCAGCAGCCGCTTTCCGTAAGCCATGAATGGATCTTGCCGAAATGCCGAAGGCGAGTTGCGGTGGACGTCACGGCTGGAAGCGCAGCTCCATTGCTGCACCGCCGCCGCTGGGAATTCGCAAGGTCGTCGAGCTTGAGAACCATCCGACTCCCGAACAACTCGCCGCCCAGTTTGCCAATATCCAGAACATTGAAGACCCCGTACGCAGGCTTGCCAAATATATCGCCGTCGTCGGACGCAAGGTCGGTCACACCCGTCCTTTGGAGATGGCCGAGGCGGAAGACGCATTTACGACGATCTTTTCCGGCAATGCCGATCCGATGCAGATCGCCGCGCTGATCCGCCTGATCCACTATCGGGGAGAAACCGCGCCCGAGCTTGCCGGGATGGCTCGCGCGGTGCGCCGGTTCTATTCCGTGAATGGCGGGATCGATGTCCCGTCGCTCGACTGGCCGGCTTATCTGTCCCCGAACTCCACGCAACTGCCCTGGTTCATGTTTTCGGCGCTGCTGGTGGCCCGGGCGGGCTATCCGGTGGTGTTGCATGGCAATTGCGGTACAGGGGAGCTTTACGGCAAGCTCGAACAGGCCGCCGAGGCGATCAATCTTCCGGTCGTGGCGTCGCATTCATTGGCACAAGGCGCATTGAGGGCTCACGGGATCTGTTTCATGCCGCTGGCCGGCTTCGCGCCGCAAATATATGCGCTCTTGGCGCTCTATCCGCTGTTCGAATCGCGCTCGTCGATGAACAGTCTCGTCCACCTCATCAATCCGATGGGGCTCAAGGCGTCGTTTCTGGGTGTCACGCAGCCGGCCTACCGGGAACTGCACCGGGACGCCAGTGCCTTGCTTGATATGCAATCGGTGTCCGTGGTCTCGACCAGCCGGGATGTGGCGGAACTTGTTCCGCACAGGTCTCATACGATTTACAGATTGCTGTACGGACGCGAGAGCAATCTCGTTCTGCCCACGCTCTCGAAGGAGAGCAGCGACAAGCATTCAAGTCTCAGCTCCTTCGAATTTTGGTACGGTGTCTGGTCTGGAGCTGCCGTGGACAAGCGAGCCGAGAACACGATCATCGCTTCCGCGGCAATGGCCATGATGACGGCGGTGGCGGCGGAAAATGAAAGTTATGGTCATTTCGTAGAACGAGCCGCGGAGCTTTGGCGCAACCGCCACGCTCGCGTGGCTATATGATCCGCTGGATGAGGCAAGCCTTACATTTTGAGGTCGTTACGACGTAGCAGCTTTACAAATCCCTGCGGTGACGCGGCGGCAACAGCACGCTTGTGTCCATGCGGCGATAGGGATGAGGAACTGAGCGCAGCGGCGCATCCTCCCACAAGGGCACCGCTCCGCTGGCCCCTGTTGGACCTTCGTCAAGCCTCTGTATGCCCGCGGTACATTGCAGCTCGAAACAAGGATGGACCGCGCCGCCCGCTCCCTAAAGGCATGAACGGTTGCATTGCGTCGGCCTAGCCCCTGACCACGTCTGTTTCCAAATCAATCTCAACATGTCGTCGTTTGAATTGCTGAACGCCGAGCCTGTTCGGCTTATCAGGGCAGACAGGGATTTCCGCCTGCTGGATGCGGTGACCAGCAGGCGGCTGAATTGGAGCTTCAAAACATGCCGGGCATCTTAGCCATGGGATTGCGGCGAAGCACAGGCAGTTCCATCAGGATAGGCCGGTCTGGTCCCCGCCCGGCCAGTCCTCGTCTGGAATATCGCTGAGATCGCCGTTCTCTATGCCGTCGATCTCATATTTTTCCAGATAATTGCTGAGCAGCGGTCCGAAGGAATCGACCTTGCTCTGGTGCTTGCCCTCGGCGATAAGTCCTGGAATTAACAATGCTACCGCGCCGACGCCTGCGGCAAGCATTCCGAGGCCGCCCGCCAGGATCGGGATCAGGCGCGGCACGGTGGCGCCCAGCATTCCGAGGCCTCCTTCGACGGCGGCCGCCAATCCGGCCATCGCACCGGTCGTGCCGGCGGCAATGCTGAAACCGCCGCCGACCGTGTCGCCATTCCGGATCGCCTTCACACCGTCAAAGATCGCATAGGCACCGGCGGCCACGCCCGCGATCCCACCCAGCCCCTTGGCCGCTTCCTCGAACTTCTTCAGGTTCGATTCCAGCTTTTCATAGAATTTGTTCTTGTCCTGTGCGACCTGGCTTTCCGGCGAAACGTCGTCGAGAAGCGATCCTATGTTGTCGAGCAGGTCTTGGCTGACCTTGTCCTTCAGGCCATTGAGATAATCCCGGTATCCCTTTATCCCGCCCTCGGTCAGGATCGTCGCCGTCATGACCGAGCCGGTGGTAATGTCGACGATCTGCCTGTCGGTCAGGTTGCCCGCGCCGCCGGCGCCCTTGGCGATCGTGACACCGGCCAGGAAAAGACCGCTGACGCCGTGCAGGACGCCTGCGTTTGTGGCCCCCTTGGCCGATGAATCCGCACTCAAAAGGCCAAGCTGGTCGACGGTCTTCGTTCCCTGGCGCAGCAGATCCCAGTTGCCCCTGAAGGTCGCCAGAATCGCATCGGGCGTTGCCAGCGTTCCATCCTGGTTGAGGAGGAGTTCCGGACTTTCCTTGCTGATCTGCTCGATCAGGTTCCTTACCTTCTCCTCATCGAGTTCATCGCCGCCATTGACGCCGAAAGCCTTCTTGATGTCTTCGAAAGAGGCATCCTTGAACGCGTTCTCCTGAGCAATTTTCGTGAAGTTCTCGTTCAACTGCGTATCGAACTTGCCCGTGAATTCAGGATTGAGCGCTGCGTTATAGAGCGCGACTTCCATGCTGAACGCGCTGGTCGCTTCCTCGAAGGAGTTATCCTTGAGCAGCTCCTTCAGGCGATCGCCCGAAGCCAGCGATTTTTCGTAGAATTCCTCAAGCTCGCCATTGTGGGACGAGTTCTGGACGGCTTTCTGGAGCTCGGAAACGTCCTCGATGCCCAGGGCGGCCTGGAACATCTGCGCATTTCCAAAGAATTCGGCAAGGATCGCCTGCTGATCAGCCGCTTCCGTGCCTTCCGTCCGTGTCTTCCAGAGATCGTCGAGCGCCTTGCCTGACTTGATATCGTCCTCGTAGGTCCTGGTCAGCGCGTCCTTGAGACCTTCATTGCCTTCCACCAGCTTCTTCAGCTCGTTGGCCCCGTTCTCGCTCATGTATTTCACGACTTCGGGATCATTTTGAAGGATATTGATGTGATCGTTGATATCCTCGAGCAGCTTTTCGGGCTCCCAATAGACGCCTGCGTCGTTGGCGATGCTGACCTTGCCGTAATCATCCTTCCACATGCCGGCATTCGCACCCTGGACGACCAGCTGCTGCGCCTTCAGCAACTCCTGCAGCGCGGCGGCCTTTTCCTCGGCCGAATAGTTTTCCGGATGCTCGAAGATGTCCTTGTTCAGGTTCTTCGTGTCGACATCGGAGACGACGTTTCCATCAGCGATGCTCGACAGGAGAGCGATCGCCGATCCCGCGTCCTTGGGCGCCTGGTTTTTCAGCCAACCTGAGATGTCCTTGTCGCTCAGCTTGCCGTCGGGAGCGAATTTCAGATTGTCCTGGGCTGTCTCGAGAATCATGAATGCTCCCGGATTGGACCAGAAATCCAGCGCTTCCTTGAATTCGTCGCTGAGGTTCGGGTTATCATCCCTGTATTTTTTCAGGGCATCGGCGGTCAGATGATCTCCTGAACCGGTCGCGTCTTTGATGGCGCCGTAGTTCTGTTCGATAATCGAGGCGTACTCGACGATCCTCTTCGAAACGTCATCCGCATCCGGATTGTTTTTGAGGAAGTCCTTATAGCTGCCGCTCTCGCCATCAAGGCTGGAGAAACCGTATTTGCCGAAATCCTGCAGCCGGCCGGCCTCCGTGCCATGCCTGGCTTCGCCGCTGTTGGTGAAGCCGTCCACGCGTCCGTTGCCGACGTCGTCTCCGGTCAGTATTTTGCCTTCCTCATTATATTTCTCGATGCGTTCGAGAACCTGCTTGGCCCTGTAGGCAGCATCGGGATCGTTCTCGAAATCGCCGACCCTGTCCTTCAGCATGTCCCTGACGCCGCTCTGGTTGCCGAGGTCGCGCAGCACGGGGGTATCGTCGATGATATCCTGAGCGGAGCGGTCGTCGCCCTCCGGACGCGTCCACTCTATTCCCAGTGCCTCGGCCTGTTTGCGGGCTTCCGGATCGTCGCCGACGGATCCCCGGTCGGCAAGTTCACCCTTGAGGTTGGAAAAGCCGTATTTGCCGAAGTCCTGCAGCCGGCCGGCCTCCGTGCCGTGCCTGGCTTCGCCGCTGTTGGTGAAGCCGTCGACGCGTCCGTTGCCGACATCCTTTCCGGCCAGCAGGTTTCCTTCTCCATCATATTTTTCAATATGTTCGAGAATCTGCTTGGCCCGGTATGCGGCATCGGCGTCCTTCTCGAAATCGCCGACCCTGTCCTTCAGCATGTCCCTGACGCCGCTCTGGTTGCCGAGGTCGCGCAGCACGGGGGTATCGTCGATGATGTCCTGGGCGGAGCGGTCGTCGCCTTCCGGGCGCGTCCACTCTATTCCCAGTTCCTCGGCCTGTTTGCGGACTTCCGGATCGTCGCCCACGGCGGCGCGGTTTCCGAGATCGCCCTTCAGGTAGGAAAAGCCGTATTTGCCGAAGTCCTGCAGCCGACCGGCCTCCGTGCCGTGCCTGGCTTCACCGCTGTTGGTGAAGCCGTCGACGCGTCCGTTGCCGACATCCTTTCCGGCGACTATGTTTCCGCCTTCATCGAACTTTTCGATATGTTCGAGAATCTGCTTGGCCCGGTATGCGGCATCGGCGTCCTTCTCGAAATCGCCGACCCTGTCCTTCAGCATGTCCTTGACGCCGCTCTGGTTGCCCAGATCGCGAAGAAGAGGGGTGTCGTCGATGATCTCCTGCGCCGAGCGGGAATCGCCATCCGGCCGTTCCCAAACAATCCCCAACCGTTCGGCATCCGGGTTGACATTATCGTCCTGATGCTTGGTTTTCGCGACGATGTGTTCCCAGGTCGCCTGGGATGCGTCGTGATTCACTACATGCTCGCCAGCGGAGTTGCTTCTTATTGCGCCGATCTGGGACATCGTAGAACTCTCCTTAAGCCATGGGGATCAAGTTGTTCGTCTTCGCCGAGGGGTTTTGGCAGGGAGCATTGCGGTTGCCATTGCCCGCCGTGCAGTCCTGCAATTTCCGTAAAGAACTCCCTATGCCTGCGCAGCCTGTGGCTGCCGGCGAGGCTCTATTCTTTTTGCGTGGGATCCGAGGTGCCGTTGCAACGTCCTGCGGATCAGGATCAGGAAGCGCAAAAACGACCCGCGCGATGCGGGACGCAAATCGCCTGGAAAGGCTTAGTTCTGCGCTCGCTGCTTGCTGGCATCCAGCCCGGCCTTCTTGTCGGTCGTGATTTCCGTGACCTGGGCCGACTTCGTTATCGCACGATCAAAAGCATCCGACATCATGGCGACCGCCTCGATGGAGGTGCCGGAAAGGCCACCTTGCGCGGCCCACTCGAAATTCCAGAAGCCGGAAAGACCGTCGGCGCCCGCGACATCGTGGGTTTCGATCGCCGTGTAGACATCGGGATGGCGCAGCATATAGGCGGCGGCAGCCGAAACATCGGCGGGTGCATCACCTCCCGGATTGCTTGCCAGTTTGGAGAGTTCGTCTGCATTGATCGCAGACTTGCCGTTGCCCTTGAGGTAATCCACCAATATCTGGCTGGATTTCGCGATGTTCAGATTTTCCTCGAACTTCGACGTGGAGAAGTTCTGAACGGCAGGGTTCTGGCCTATAGGCGATAATGTGACGGACATCGTGTCTCTCCTTTCCTGCAGCTTCTGCATGATTAGAACAGGTTCATGACACCCGTTTGAATTGATACGCTCAGCTCATCCTATTTCGAGGTGTAGGGCAGGGTGCTTGGCCGCGGCTTCGACAGGGGCTTCGCCCACCGCTGGTGATGTTCTCCAGCCTATCGTTGGAAAGACGCCGGACAGGAGCAAATTTGAGGCTCACAACCAATTGAACGTTAGCCATGTGACAATTTGTGTGCCGGGGTGCGGGATCATTCTTCCGCCACAAGCGTTGCTCATGACTACCCGGCCCGTGCGACAGAATCACAAAAGGCCGGGCCGCGATATATTTGAAGGAGTACAGGGATGAAGAAGATTATTGCCACGGCGCTTGCCGCCCTTCCGGTGCTGTCAAGCGCCGGAACAGCCATTGCGGCCGATGTGATTTCACGACGGGCTCCTGTCTATGAAGAGCCGGACCAGCGCGGCGGCGTCCGCATCGGTTATCTCGATTGCTCGATCGGCGGTGGCGTCGGCTATCTGCTGGGCTCGGCGAAGGAAGCCGACTGCGTCTTCACTTCGACCGTCGGGAGCGAGCCGCTGGACCGCTACACCGGCGTCATCCGCAAGATGGGTGTCGATCTCGGCTTCACCACCCGCTCGCGGCTGATCTGGGCCGTCTTCGCCCCGACCGCCGGGTATCACCATGGCTCGCTCGCCGGACTCTATCAGGGGGCTACGGCGGAAGCGACCGTCGGCGCGGGCATCGGCGCCAATATTCTCGTCGGCGGCACGTCCGGTTCGATCCATCTGCAGACGATAAGCGTCACCGGTCAGCTCGGTCTCAACCTGGCCGCGACCGGAACGTCCATGACGCTCACTCCCGCAAGCTGAGCCATTGAAGCCCCTTAATCAGGGGTAGAGCGGTCGTTGCGGCACGCATGACCAAACCAATCCCTCCCATGGGCGGAAACGGCCTCTGGGAGGGATTTTTATTTGCGGGCCTTGCCGCGCCGTCCTTGAAGGAGGGGAAAAGTCATGACGACGCCCGGGAGACTGCGCCCGCCCGGATCAGGCTTCAGCCAGTCGGGTTTTCCTTCTGGTGATCAGATATCTGGCAAAGCGCTGGCCGGGCTTTTCGACGGCGAGGAACGTCATGCAGGCTGCGAGATAGACGAGGGGGATCAGAAGGACGCTGACAGCCATGAAGCGCACGGGTGGCGTGAGCGTCTCCCCAAAGGCACCGATGAGATAGGCGGCGATCGGCTGCAGAAAGATGAGATGCCAGAGATAGGCGCCGAAGGACAGTTCTCCCAGCCAGTGGAAAAAGCGGTTTCCAAGGATGGAGGAAAGGCTCTGGAGCCTGGTGCCCAGGCGTGCACCGAACAGGCGATGATAAAGCAGGGCGAAGAAGATCGCCACGAGAAGAACCCGCATCAGCATTTTCGCCGTCGTCATGTCGCCGCCGATCGGCAACAGGGCGAGGGCGGCGGCAGCCATGCCGTGCAGAACGGCCTTCGCCCCATCGGCATGAAGCGCCAGCGCCAGCATCATCCCGCAGAGGAACATATGCATCTTCAACGGCAGGAATGCCGGCATCGGAAACCGCACGCCGGAAAGCGTGAGCAGCGACCATATCGCGGCGGCGAAGAGAGCCGTGAGCAGGGCGCCTTTCAGCCAGCCGGTTTTCTTGAGCAACAGCATGATGAAGGGAAAGGCGGCATAAAACTGCATCTCCAGCCCGATGCTCCAGTCCGGCAGGGGCGTTCGATAGGCATAGGCCGGAGAGAGGCCGAAAAGAAAGCTGATATGCATGAGCCCGTTGGTCAGGCTGTGGTCCAGAAAGCGGTATGGCGCCTGCGGAATCCGCCCGAGAAAGGCATCGATGACCATTCTCGATTCGTAAAGCCACGGCCCGAGAATGAGCGCGACGGCCAGGAGAAGATAATAGAGCGGCGCGATCCTGAAATAGCGGCGGATCCAGAAGCTTCGCCAGGTGGAGGGCTGCTCCCAGGGTTCCCTGGCGGCACGCAGCTGATAGTGAAAGACCATCAGGAAGCCGGAAAGGATGATGAACAGATCGACGCCGAGATCCGGCTCCGACAGAACCGGCAGACGCCATCCGGTGAGCAGGAGCGCATGGCCTATCATCACCCAGAGGGAGGCCAGTCCCCTCAGCCCGTCCAGACAATCGATCCGGGTTGTATCGGCGATGCTGGCTGCGCGGCGATCATGCTCGGTCATCGGCAATCCTCGTCCTTGGATGGGCCTGCAGCTTACCTTTGCTATGCTGCAATGCACAAGAGCCTGATGCGAAGGGGGCGGTGCTCGCTCCGTCGATGGCGCGAAATCCGTTTCCACCAGGGGCAGTGCTTTCGGAGGGATTGCCGGTATTTGGAGCTGTTTCCCGCTCACTTTCACATTTCATGTGCGGGGGTTACCGGAAGGGAAACAATATGCAATCGGCTTTGGCGTCAGCGGCGGACAAGCGTCAGATCGGTAGTCTGGCGGGTGGGGCCCCGGGCGCCGATCCGGTCTGTCACTAGGATCTGGAGCCGGTTTGGGTCGAGGCTGACGATCCGCATATTGGCTGTCGTATCGCCATAGAGCGGCTTTGGCCATTTGACGGTCATTTCAAGGGTTCCGCCGCGCAGCCGGCCGGCCAGCTGCGCCGTGCCGACGCGGGCGCCGGTATAGGTGCCGGTCACGCGGCCGGAGCCGCTGAGGGCCAGGCGGGCGCTGATCGTTCTGGTGAAAACCAGATAGGCCCGGCATGTTCCGCGCAGGGCGATCCGGTTGCGGCCCGTTGGTTCAACGGTAAAGTTGCAACGGGCCCGATGGGCAGTGGCTTTGGGCCCTTCCACGACCGTTCCCGAGGCGCGAAAAGAGCCGGCGAAGCGATCCAGCGGCGCCGCTTCGGCGAGACCCGTCCAGCCGAGCCATGCTCCTTGCATCAACAGCGCTGCGGCAATACACCTGCCCATGACCAAAAGCCTTTCTCCGCCCATAGAAAGTCGGATCATGGCTGATTGTTCCCGAGGGCGGGGGAGACCGTGCGGGAAGCGGCAGAATGGGCGCCGCGCCTTGCCGGCTGGAAGACCTGGGCCGGGAAGCGGTGCCGATCCATAGCTTTGCATTTCGGCCCCGATATGTTAACTCCGCGCGACTTCAAAAAGAGGATGTAATGGGCCGCACGATCAGCGCCGCGATAGACGACATCCTTACCGGCCTGAGAATGCGGCGGGTATGGATCGCGCTCGCCAGCGAAGACATTGGCGACCAGCACCGGCGCACCGCGCTCGGGCCCCTCTGGCTGCTGCTCAACTATCTCATTTACGTGGGTACGTTCGTTCTCATCTTCGGCCTGGGTTCGCCCGAGCACAATTTCCCGGCCTATGTTGCCATCGGAATGCTCATCTGGCTTTTCCTCCAGGAGGTGGTGATCCTGGGTGTCACGCTCTTCAACCGCGAAGAGAACTTTATCCAGGGTACCACCCTGCCATTGTCGGTCTATGTATTCCGTCTCACCATGCAATCGCTGATCCGCACGGGATATGCGGCGCTCGGCTGCGTGGCCATCCTCTTTCTGACCGGAACCATGCCAGATGCAAGCTGGCTCTGGTCGCTTCTGGCCATCGTGCAGATCATCCTCACGATCCCGGCATTGATCATCGTCTGTGCCGTCGCGGGAGCCTTCTTTCCCGACCTGCAATTCATCGTTTCCAATCTCATGCGGGTCGGCATGTTCCTGACGCCGATCTTCTGGGTGCATGCGGGCGATGATATTCGCGGCAGGCTTTATCACTGGAACCCGTTCACCCATTTCATCGAGATCGTGCGGCTGCCGGTCACGGAGGGGCAGGTTCCGGTTCTCTCATTCGCCATCTGCCTTTTGATCGCTGCGGCGCTTTGGATCTCGGCGATCTTTTTGCTTGGCAAATTTCGCAAACAGATCGTATTCGTGCTTTGATGGTATCGATCCGCGCAGAACATCTGGGCCTGACCTATCGGTTACGGCAGAAACTCACACTCGCGCCACAGGACAAGCGTCTGCCGACGGGCGGCCGGATCGACGGTGGTCCGCGGGCCGGTTTTGTCACGGCACTCGACGATGTCAATTTCTCGCTTGAGGCGGGCGACCGGCTGGGGCTGGTCGGCAGCAACGGCGCCGGCAAGACGACGCTTCTCAAGGTCCTCTACGGCATTTACGAGCCCACGAAAGGGCGCGCCGTCATCCGGGGCCGTGTGGACGCCCTCTTCAACATCAATCTCGGTTTCCGCCGCGAAGCCACGGGGCGGCGCAACATCCTGCTGCGCGGGCTGATCAACGGCTGGAGCAATGCCGAGATCGAGAAGCGGATGGAGGAGATCATCGCCTTCAGCGAGCTCGGCGATTTCATCGACGTGCCCTTCAAGGCCTATAGCCAGGGCATGGCCGCGCGCCTGGCCTTCTCCATCGCAACCAGCCTCGAGCCGGAAATCCTCCTGATGGATGAATGGATCGGCGCCGGCGACCCCAACTTCCAGGACAAGGCGAAACAGCGGATGAACGAACTGGCCGAAAAGGCCGGCATCATCGTGCTCGCCAGTCACAATCACGGCCTGCTCAAACGCACCTGCAACAAGATTCTCGAGCTTGAAAAGGGCCGGGTGAAGGCATTTCAACCGGCCGAGGAGTGGTTTGGGGCGAAGGTGGAAAAGGCGAGTTCTTGATGTTTGATGAGATCACGTCTCACGATTTCAGGAACGTTGCATAAGTTGCACAAGCTAGAACTCTCATGCCTTCTGCCGATAATGATGAAAAGATTGGCTCTTTTGCCGATCGTCTCAGCTTAAGGAATTCCGCTATTGATAGCGACTCCATTTTTTTCCGATTCTCCACCGGTAGATAGTGCAAGTAGGAAGACAGGAACCATTGCCCGGCGTATAGAGGATGACCCCAATTCGGGGTGGCCTTTTCAAGAGGCGTTGCTCCCAGCCTGGTAAATAGGTTGGTTAATCCATCCTGCGTCATATTATAGTAATGATGCGGATAACCATGCTCCGGCTGCAGGAATGGGACTGAGCAAAACACCTTGCCTCCTGGCTTCAGAACACGCATCAATTCCTCAGCACATGCGAATGGATCCGTTACGTGCTCCAAAACCGCATTCGTGTAAACGCCGTCAAACGATTGGTCCCGGAACGGCAAACGTTGGCCGACAGACAAAACATCGGTCGCAGGATATGCGACGACTTCGGTGCATATGATGGACGGGTGAATGTGAGCCTGATCGCCTGCACCCATATCGAGTACGAGACCGCCTCGATCAATGATTTCCTTAAAAAACTTCTTTCCCTCGTTCGGATAGGGATGAGCTGAAACGTTCTCCGTCTCGACAAGGCGAAATTCATCTCGCAAATACTGCGGAAGAAAATCGAAATTTGTTGAATTACGATAGTAGACGGATGAACAGGAACGACAGAAGATTGCGCTTTGACTATCGGTTATTTCGAGGTCTGATCGGCATACGGGGCATGCAGCTATACGAGCAATAACCTCCATTTTTTGTTTTTTCGTCTGTTTCCAATTATCAATCCCTGCGGAAATTGCGGAATGATCCAAGGAGGCGATTGGATGCCGTTCGCCATCAATCATAAGATCTACGGACGCTTTTCCAGTATCGACGTATTCCAACCGGAAATCCAATTTTGCATTAAAGCCGATGCCAAAGTTCCCGGGGAACGCTCTCTCCACATCGGGGCGTTCTATTATTCTAAGGGGGACTTCGCTTCCTCCATATCGGATGGAAACTGCTTTCGGGTATTCGTCAGCCGAAATCCAACCTTTGATCGGTGTCGCAAGGCTAGAAATTAGAGGTGTTGTCGGCGCTTCGATGCGTACTTTTAAAGTCATAAGATTGTCCAATCAGGTGTTCTTGTTTCGAAGTAATTCCAACACAATCGAATCGAGATTGGACGCTTCAAACTGCAAGCTGTGCTTGGAGATAACCTCCGAATAGGCAGTATCTAGAATGGTTTTCCTTTTTTGAGGGTTATCTATCATTTCAATCAAGGCATCCAGCCACGCATCTTTCGTGCTTTTCACCAGCATCCCGGTTTCACCATTTCGGACAGCGTCTATATACGGCAAAACTGCACTGTATATTCCAGCCAACCGAGAGGCAGAATATTCGTAATATTTCAGAGGTGATTTTGCCTGATTAAAATAGTTATCCTGCAGAGGGGCTACGGCAAAATCCATATGCCCTGCCAGAGTCCGGAACCAAGGCACAAATCGCGAATAAACTTTGCAATCATTCGGGATATCAATGGTTTCGTACCATGATGCTTTGTCACTCGTAATGCCCACGGTAAATAGACGTACTCCGGAGCGTATTTGGCACAGGGATTTAATAGCCTCTTCTATCATAGCAAGATCTTCGGTATGGGTTCTTGTCCCCATATATATGATCCGGACCTCTCCCGGCATCCGATCCGATAATTTAAAGAACGAAGCGGCTTGTGCAGGCAAAGGGGAGAACCAAAGACGCTCGCTCAGAGCATTTTCCGACAAAAACACCTTTTGGTTGAAAATTTTGTACCTTTCCTGGAGCGTGCGAGTTGATGTTATCACCGCATCAGCATCTTTTATGAATTCTATAATGCCTTTACCATTCTGATAATCTATAAATTCGTCCGACCTCTGGCCGATTGCAGTAAGATCATCGTCTATTTCAAAAATTACTTGAATTCTGTTATCTCGACATATCTTCTTAAAAGCACTGATATTATTTGAAGAAATTGCGTTTCTCTGTACAATGATTGTATCAAATCCAGATAAAACATTCTCATTATTTACATCAGAATTGGAAATTACATCATATCGCACAGATCTATCCAAGCTATCGCGTATTTTTTCCATAATTCTAATCTGCCCCGACGCATTCGTCGTGGAGGGAGTCAAAACGCCGACATTTGGCCTTCCATCAGGTTTTGATCGAGTGATTGATCGACGTGCCAGAATCTTACGATAAAATTGGTCATAATAATGTGACATGCGCAACGCTGTGTGCGTAAGACCCGTTTTGCGCTGCCATTTAAGCACGTTTTCCGATTCCCTTTTGCGCGCCAACGGGTCTCCGGTTATGCGGCATAATTCGGAAAATATTCTCTTCGGGTCTTTGGTGGATAGTAGCCATCCTCCCCCTTCAGCGCGTATCCGCTCTCCGACCGCTCCAAAATCAAGCGCTACAACTGGGAGACCGCACGACCACATTTCCGTCAATGTATGGCAATACGTTTCCGGCCATATGGAAAATATCGCACCAATATCCGGGTCAATTTCCTTTACTTTACTTTGGAAATCCTCTCTTTTATATCCTCCATGTAAGATCAAATTTGGCCCTGCTTCGAGAGTTGTTTTCCCTAGGATGTGGAATTCAAAGTTTATGTTTTCATCGTATCTCGCAATTTCTTTAATTATATTTGCGCCTTTAGGGGTGTCTATGTTACCCGGCACTAGTATTCTCAATTTCTTTCGATCTTTGGCTTCTGCATGAACCTGGCTGAGCATTTCCAAATCACGGCCGTGAGGTATAACCTCAAAGGGCTTATCTTGTATGTTATCAAAAATCTTAGATATAGTTTCTCGAGAACCGCTAGATGTCGTTATAAATCCATCGCAATACCGTAGCATCTCCCGCATTGAAGATTGCCAATTATGGATTGCGCTATTTTTTAAAGGCGGAAAATCCGGTTCGCTCCAGAGCTCGTGTTTGCACTGTCCGGATGTCGCCGTGCAAACACCTCCACAATATTCAAGGCGCTCATCCAGCAATTTCACTGTTGGACATATTGTGTAAAAATCATGAAACGAGAAGACTACCGGTATATCCAACTGCTTGCACACTTTCGGTAGGGCGAGGCTGTGCCAGGCGATATGCCGGATATGAACCACCTCGATAGAATATTTTACGAGTAAGATCTTTACCGCCGCATCGTATTCATCCGATGTATGTGGAAAAGCCTTGATCATTTTATTTATCTGGAATGCCTCAAGTAAACTTTGGTTGCGCCCTTCAACATGAAAAAGTTCGATGGTCTTTGCATCGCATCTAAGTAGAAAAGTTTCATATCGATCTTGTAACTTCTCCATAAGGTCAGAATTTGTTTGCGGGGTTCCTCCAGTCCTCGTGGAAACCACAAACAAAGCGCGAGGACGAATTCCGTGTTGAAAATCTGGAGAATAAATAGATTCGCCAACAGCTTTTCTAGCTCGTTCAAGAACTGGATCAGCTAAGAATTCACGTACCAACTTTGTATATTCAGGATACCTATGATCAATAATCGCGCGCCCTTGCTTCATAAGAGGCGTTTTTTCATCACCGAAACTTGCAGAACGTACATGATAAACAAGAGTCGAATCATCGATAACGTGACGCCAACCAGCTTTGCCCGCCCGCATGCAAAAGTCATTTTCTTCGCCGTAGCCGCGTGGAAAAGCCTCTGCGTCTAGAATTCCAATTTGCTCAATGCATTCTCGGCGCACATACATGCAAAAACCATTGCCTGTGGGCGTATAAGGGTAAGCTCTTCCACTGTTGCGCGTGATGAGCCTTGCATAATTGTCCAAGGACAAACCGCTCGGAATTGGATTTTCTTTTCCAACCACAGGAGCAGAAAACGCACCAGCATTATTAGAGAAGGGAGTAGCGGTAGCAATTCGTTCGTCTGAATAGGCGGCAAGCTGGAGATTGCGTAGCCAGAACGGAGTTACCTTTGTATCTGAATTCAGGAAAACAACGTCTGTGCTGCCGGCTAGATCAATGCCTTTATTGATTGTTCGAGTGAAACCCAAATTTCTCTCGTTATGAACGATTGTGACGTTGGGCACATCTGCATATCGAGAAAGAGTTTCTCGAACGCGTGGATCAGGGCTGGCATCATTAATGAGCATTAGACGAACATCAGGGCTGGTATGGCGAAGAACAGATTTAATACAATTTTCTGTTTCCTCAGGCGCATTGTAGATCGGTATTATAATTGAAGGCGGAGTATTTTTTTTGGCGATTCTCGTGAAAGCGCTATTGAGATCCCGGCTAACAGTAGCGGGAGTAGAGTAGACTTTGACGTTGGGGATATTAACGAGATGGCGCTGCTCGAATTTTTTGCGCCCTTCATTCCTTCCCCATCGTAGATAGTGCAAAAGCGGGTTTACGCCAGCCGCATTAACATCGACATTTTCATTCAAATAAGCGATAGTATCAAATTTCCGTGATGGATTTCGCGCTAGCCGAGCCCCCAACCACAAATAGTGCTCTGCAGGGTCCATTCGCAGCGCTTTTACGTCAGGATACTGCTCGATATACCAGTCAGCATCGAAGAGACCGGAAGCGCGGATCAATTCGACGTCCGTCTTCTTAAAGTTCCTCATTGTGCCCCCTAAATAACACTTTGTAGGAGTGAATGAACGCAGCTACGCTTATCATGCACGTAGGCCCGGCACTGCTTTTGCACTTGGTTTGCGCCCCTCAGCGGCGCCAAAGCGGATATAATGTATCGCTGGATTAATGCCGCTCGCGGAAACGTCTGGATTTTGGAGTAAATACCAATTTTCATCAAAAATACCGGAGCGCTTCAGCCGCCCCAGTGCACCCGCATAGCGGATGCGATGCCAGAGGTTGGCCCAATGACGCCGTTTCCCGGCTGCTTTCAAGACCCGACGCGTCATGTTTGGTAGTTGCCGAACCTGGCCAAGCCGATTTGCTTTTTCCTCCTGCTGCTCCAGGAGGCGCGTCAGGGTGGCGATCTCATCGAAACGTTCTTTCAGCCGTGTTTGAATATTGTCCCGCTCGGCTTTTGCACGCTCGATCTCGGTTCTCAGCTTGCGGATTTCACTATCGCTTTCGCTGCGTATCTTTGCCATCTCATGCTTCAGGCGTTCGATTTCCTGAGCGTGGTTCTGGCGTTGTCCGGCTATGTCTTTTCGCGCTGCTTCCAGTGCAGCGCGGGTTTCCGCTGCTTGCTTCTGCGCAAGGAGTAGCGTCTCTTCCTTTTCCTTCAGCTGAAGATGATTTGCGTTCTCGAATTTCCGTCTTTCCCGGAGATCGGCAAGAAGGAGCTCGGTGTGTTCCTTGAAGCCCTCAAGGAGTTTTTCCATTTCGCCTCTGTGGGACGCTAGATGATTCAGCTCTTTGCGGGCAGAAGCGAGTTCCGACGCCATCCGTTCCGTCTCATGGTGGCGCTGGGCCAGAGCACTCTTCATCTGTGAAAGCTGGGCGTCGGCTTCGGTCAGCTTCTGGGCATTGAGGTCCGTTTCCCTCCCTCGGGCTACGAGATTGGCGAAAGTCGGCGCGGCAGTGTTCAATTCACTGCGTAGCCGGTCGAGTGTGGCGAAATCCTTCCGTTGTTCGCCGATCCGCGACCATCTGTCGAAGATGGCAAAGCCATCGCGCAGCCATGCCGAAAGTGTGGGGTTATCGAGAACGCGTTCTGGCAGTTCTCTATGGTGGCGATATTTCTCCGAGAGAAAGGCGTCGATTTCGGTGGCCGCTTCATCTGAAATGCGTGGCCAGGAAATTCCGAAAGCGCTTGCTGCTTCCTGCAGGACGTTAGCCCATTCACCCAGCAGCCGATCGTAACTGGTGAAATAACGCGGTACGTCCCGTGAAGCGAACTCAGCATCGAGCATATGGCACAACCACAGGAGATGTCCGTATGAGGGTTCAAAGCCATTGCGCTTTTGCAGCGAAGCTGCAACTTCGAGCGGATTGCGCACAGGCGTTATGACCAGCGGGCGGATACCTGCCTTCTGAAGGGTGGCGATCCAGAAAGGAGAAAGGCGGCAGATGCGCGGGTCCTTCAGCACGAAAAGGCGCGAATCTCCGAATTCCTTTTCCAGCGTTGTAACTATCTCTTCCCGAAACTTATTTATTTGAAGAGATTTGGAGCCATCGGGATTGAATTCCAGCCAATCGTCCCATCCCGATCCTGCGGACTCAAGAATGCGATCATTTAGACGGGCGATAGGAGTGGATTCCCAGTGCCCGGTTTCATTGCTTTTATTGCCTCCCATAATAGTTTTCGGCAGATCGCAGCCGACGAGATTGAGTACCCGCGTCAATGCACTCGTGCCGGAGCGGTGCATGCCCAGAACGAGAACGCAGGTGCGCTGCGGTTCGACGGTAGCCGCTTTTTTCACAGACACGATTCTCCACTTGCGCTCACGTGATCCCCCATTCAAGTTTCAGCTGCTGACACCGGCGCCAGCACGCCAAGTATCTTCCCGTTGGCCGTTTCGCTATTTCTTTTCATAGCAGCATGGGGAAGGCAAGAGTTGAAGGTTTTTATACAAAGCCAAGCGTTATTTCCGAGTTTCTGGTCTTGCCGCTACAGGCATCACGCAGCCGATTTCGATATCTGGCGCATGACCGCAAGGATTTCGTTCAGAACCTCGTGCGGCTGATCCGGGGCGGCCTTGAGGATATGGCCGTTGCCTGATTTCGTGACCGCTCCGGCCTGGGCGCCGAGAGAGAAGCTAAAGACCGGAAGGCCCGTCGCCAGCATTTCGTGGATGGAATAGGAGAAGGTCTCCGGCCAGATCGACGGCATCAGCCAGCATCCGATCTGCTGTTGCGCGGCAATACCGGCCAGATCCTCCAACTGATACTGGCCATAGACGTTGATTGCGGAATGATGGAACCGGTAATCGAAATTCCCGATGACGGAGATGCGGATGCTTCGGTCCTTCGGAAGAACGACCGCCAGATCCCTCAACGCGCGTGCGCCTTTCTGGTAGCCGATATTGCCGAGCGTCCCGATTGTCAGGGTGCGGGTATTCGGCGGCGTCAAACGCTGGGGCAGGGCGCGAAGACGATGGGGCCTGACCACGATCTTGGCGGCGACCGCCGGATAGGCTTTTGAGACGATCCGGCGGCTGCTTTCAGAAAACACCTCGACGTGGTCGGCGGCTGTCATGACACCGCCCCATACCTTGCGCCACTCATGGATATCGGCATTGGCTACCGCGCTGTTCGGATTGCCGGTCCTGAGGCAATTTGCGCAGGCTTCCATCGACGGGACGCCGCAATATTTTCCGTTGCTGTCGAGCAATGTATAGGACGGGCAGAGCGGAAAATAATCGTGAATGAGAATTGAGAGCCGATCCCCGGGACGGCAAAGCTCTCTCATGAATGTCGCAAGCTTGAGCGGCTCACGTGATCCGACGATACAGGAATAAAAGAGGTGGAGCTGGCCTGCCGTATGGAGGAGATTGCGCAGATTGCCGAGATCATCCGTATGGACCCTGGTTCTGCCCGCGGCTGAATGAACCTCCAGCTCGTATAGACCGGCACCCGTGCGCTCCCGGATGGTGACGGCCCCCTGGTCGAACGTCTCGATTTCCGATTTGATGCGATTCTGCAGATAGGCCTCGGCGCCGCCGCCCATGTCATGGGCGAAATAGACGGGCAGGGGCCTGTCCGGTCTCTGCACCGCCGCGATGGCCAGAAGAACCCGGGCCGATAAGAGCGGATCGGTTGCAATGAAATTCTGAACGTCCCCGTCATAATCGGGATAGCGCCGCGATATGATCGCGCCGTTCGAGCGGACCAAACGCGTTTTCGCCTCCAGACCGAAGGAACTGCCTCCGCGGTGTTCCACGAACAGATTCGGCACCGCCACGTGACGGCCGCCAAGTGCGCGCGTTTTTTGGCACCAGTCGACCTCTTCACCGTATCCCTTTCCAAATGTCAGGTCGAATGTGGGAATCTCGCCGAGGAATTTCTTGTTCATCGCCATGCAGAAGCCCACGCCGGTCGGTGCGTCGACCGAGAGAACCGCTGCGTCGATGTTGCGCGCGACTGCGTCGATATGGTCAACCTGACCGGGGCGCAACTCGGCCTTCCGGCACATCACCGGTACGGAGAAAATCTCCGCATCGTTCGACATGGGCGTCGCAGAGGCCACCAGTTCATCGGTGATGATCGGAGCCATGAGCCGGGGAAGCCAGCCTTCAGGCACAAAGGCATCCGAATTCAGCAGAACGACATGGTGTCCTGCCGCCGCCGCCAATCCCCTGTTGACCGCCTGGATGAAGCCGAGATTATGCTCATTTTCGATCAGGATGACGCTTGACCGGCGGCCGGCGGCCCAGCTGCGCAGCCAAGGGCGCACGCGAGCGTCCGTCGAACAATCCTCGACAATGACCAGGCGGAATGGCCCGCCGGTGAAGCGTTCGACGCGATCCAGGACCTCGGGCAGGAGTTCGAACCCGTTATAAACGGGAAGAATGATGAATACCTCCTCGTCGACCGCCAGCTGCGCGGGATTTCCGGCCAGAATGCCAGCGGTCAAATCCACCTCGGGCTTCCGCTCGAAAGTGAAGTACAGATCTTTCAGCCGGCTTGCGGCAAGGGGATCGCGCAGGACGAAGTATCGAAACAGAAGAGGGATGTTCCTGATGCCCACCCATGCGAGATAGAAGAAGATCGAACCGTTGGAATATGCGCGATCCATACGTGTCATCGCGGTGAACACATATTCCCGGGGACCGTCGGTCCCTTCGAATCCTATGCGCAGGTCATCGTCGCGAAAAGGAAAGTTGATATCGAAACCCGTCCGGGCGTCGATGCGCAGACCCAGCACTTCGTTGACATCGTGGCGGGTCTGATCCGGGACAATCGAGCGGCGGATCGGACCTGAATGTAGCCGAAGAACCGGCTTTGTCGTCCATCCCCTCAGGTGAACCATGCCGCGCTCGACCTCGATCTTCTCAAGGCGGCCGACAGTCTCGCCGTTGCCGTCCTGAAGATCGAAACCGGGCCGTGAATTGCGGCGGGTCTCGATAAGGATGCGCTGGTAGACAAGCTTCAGCTTTCGCAGTTCCGCATTGAATTGACGCCAGAACTCGACCAGGCGGCTATTCCTTGCATATCGCTTTAGGGCAGCAAGCATGCGACGGGCGGGCCTGTCTTCGGCCGACTTGCGATCGCTGTAAGTTTGGGTTTCAACCGACAACTACTCTTGTTCTCCTTGCAATCTGGTCGAGGGATATTCGCCGTTGCGCCCCCTCCATCCATGCGGGTCTTGAGCGTTTCGGCCGTCAGTCGTGAGCTGGCCGCCTTGGATTGATCGATAATCGGCGTGTCCAATTGGGCGGACGATTACGGTTGGCTCTCCCTGATTCTGGTTTGCGTTCATGATCTTGCCGTTGAGCCGGGTTCAGGGGCATCAGCCGGGTGCAAGAGACAGTGTGGCTCATTTTTGCCGCCGGCAGGTCCAGCGACCTGAGACGCAAACATGTACGCTTCACGATGGGATCTGCCGAATGTCTGCAATTCTTTTTCACGCGAGCCGCTATGAATTGCACGTATTGAGAGTAATTCTGTTTGCTCGACACAACTGAAAGTACTAAATGGTCCGCCAGCCAGCGTTGATATGCTCAAAGAGCGAAGAAACATCAGCTTATCTCAAACTCGGAATATCCGTTTCGAGGTCATCAAGATCAGCGGATAAGGTCCTGTCCAGTTATCCTTTATCCCCATGATTCCCGTTCAAAAATCCCCTTCTTTGAGCTTGTCGATGCTGCTCGCAAGCTAAATCTCATCCATTGGAATTGTAAACCAATTTTAGGTCATAATTCAATAAAAGTCAGATGGAATGTTGAACAGAAGAGGCTTAAATAACGACAGTCCGGCTGCCACTCCTCGGACTGACGATCATATGGTTTCCGGTGAGGAGGCAGGTAACATCCCCCGGGGTTGCGGATTCAGATGTGATCTGAGGGAGCTGTGCTGGCACGGCACAAGCCATTAATACATGCTCCAGCTCCATATGCGGTGGAACAAGGCCGCAGCGGACTGGTTAGAGCCAAGACTTTCGCAGAATAGGTCCGTTGAACGGCTGTGCGCGATTGTCGGCAGCAAAATATATGCTTCGATGTGCCCGCCCGCAGGTCGGGTTGAGGATGGCGGCGGCGATGGTGCCCGCCGGATTTCGAATTTCGGGAGATAAGGGCCGGTCAAGCGATCGGAATAGCGGGCCGGAGCGGCCGACCATTGGAAGGAGGATCTGATGGACAGTTTTGGCAGTGCTTCCGAGCTTCGCGCCGGCGAGAGGCGCTATCGTTATTTCAGTTTCGCCCCCTTGCGCGAGCTTGGGTACGATATAGACCGCCTGCCATATTCATTGCGCGTCCTCCTGGAAAACCTGCTCCGCCACGAGGATGATTCGGCGGTGACCGCACAGGACATCCGCACGCTTGCCGGATGGGATCCGAAGGTACCGTCCGGCCGTGAGATCGCCTTCATGCCGGCGCGGGTGCTGTTGCAGGATTTCACCGGCGTGCCGGCGCTGGTCGATCTGGCGGCCATGCGTGATGCGATGGCGGCGCTCGGCGGTGATCCGAAGAAGATCAATCCGCTGCAGCCCGTCGAACTCGTCATCGATCATTCGATCCAGGTGGATGCATTCGGCAGCCGCCAGGCCTTCGACCGCAACGAGGAACTCGATTATAAGCGCAACGAGGAGCGTTACGCCTTCATCAAATGGGGCCGCGAGGCATTCGCCAATTTCACCGCCACGCCTCCCAATGCCGGCATATGCCACCAGATCAATCTGGAATATCTGGCGCGGGTCGTCTTCGGCCTGGGCAAGGAGGCGCGGCAGGACGGGAGCAACCTTCCGCTCGCCTATCCCGATACGGTGGTGGGGAC
This sequence comes from Mesorhizobium sp. RMAD-H1, assembly GCF_014191375.1. GTDB lineage: Bacteria > Pseudomonadota > Alphaproteobacteria > Rhizobiales > Rhizobiaceae > Paramesorhizobium. Next base: position 810,516 of record NZ_JACHWN010000002.1, on the reverse strand, counting down.
CGATTCTCACACGCCGATGGTGAACGGGCTGGGCGTGCTCGGCTGGGGCGTGGGCGGTATCGAAGCCGAAGCCGCCATGCTCGGCCAGCCGATCTCTATGCTGATCCCGCGGGTGATCGGCGTTCGGCTGACAGGCGCCCTGCCGGAGGGGTCCACGGCAACCGATCTGGTGCTGACAGTCGCGGAAATGCTGCGCAAGAAAGGCGTTGTCGGGCAGTTCGTCGAATTCTACGGGCCGGGCGTCTCGAGCCTGGCGCTTGCCGACCGCGCAACCATTGGCAACATGTCGCCCGAATATGGTTCGACCTGCACCATTTTTCCTGTCGACCAGGTCACGCTCGATTATCTGCGCTTCACCGGCCGCCCGGAAGAGCGGATCGCGCTGGTCGAGGCCTATATGAAAGCGCAGGGGCTGTTTCACACGCCGGATGCGCCGGAGCCGGTCTATTCCGATACGCTGGAACTCGACCTGAGCAGCATCGGGCCGAGCATCGCCGGTCCGCGGCGTCCGCAGGACCGCATCCGCCTCTCGCAGGCGAAGGAGGCGTTTCAGGAGGCGCTGCCTTCGCTCCTCCCCGGCAATCCCGCCAGAACGCAGAAGACGGCGGCTGCCGACGGGGCAGGGCACGGCCGTGCGGAAGGGGTGTGGGGAGAGGGGGAAGAGGTTGAATCGCTCCGTACTGGATGCGAGGCGGAAAAGTTGCGCCATGGCTCCGTGGTGATCGCGGCGATCACGAGTTGCACCAACACGTCCAATCCATCCGTCATGGTAGCGGCGGGTCTCCTGGCGCGCAAGGCGGTGGAGAAGGGCCTGAAGAGCAAGCCGTGGGTGAAGACCTCGCTGGCGCCAGGATCGCGTGTCGTCACCGATTATTACGACAAGGCCGGACTGACGCCGCATCTGGAGGCGCTCGGCTTCCATCTGGCGGGTTACGGCTGCACCACATGCATCGGCAATTCCGGACCACTGCCGGCTGAGGTTTCCGAAACCGTGCGGCGGAACGGTCTGGTGGTCGCCTCGGTCCTCTCGGGCAACCGGAACTTCGAAGGCCGCATCAATTCCGAGGTACGCGCCAACTATCTCATGTCGCCGCCGCTGGTCGTGGCTTTCGCGCTTGCGGGCCGGATCGACATCGATCTCGATCGCGAGCCGCTCGGCGAGGATCGGGAGGGACGGCCGGTCTTCCTGCGCGATATCTGGCCTTCGAGCCAGGAGGTCGAGCGCGTGATTGCGGAGGCGATCGGGTCGGACATGTATGACCGGACCTATCGACGGATCTATGAGGGTGACGAACGCTGGAATGCGCTGCAGGTGAAGAGAAGCGAACTCTATTCCTGGAATCCGGTGTCCACCTATATTCGCCGGCCCAGCTTTTTCGACGGCATGACGCGCCAGGCGCCGGAGCAGGTGGCGGAAATCCACGGCGCGCGCGTAATCGCCATGCTGGCCGACAGCGTGACGACGGACCACATTTCGCCGGCGGGCTCGATCCAGAAGGATTCGCCGGCGGGCCGGTACCTGATCGGGCAAGGCGTGGAGCCGAAGGATTTCAATTCCTATGGCTCGCGACGCGGGAACCATGAGGTGATGGTGCGCGGAACCTTCGCCAATGTGCGCATACGCAACCGCCTGGTGCCCGATGTGGAGGGACCGTTCACCCGCTATCTTCCAAGCGGCGAGATCATGCCGATCTATGATGCCGCCATGCGCTACAAGGAGGACGGCACCCCGCTCATCGTGCTGGCCGGCAAGGAATACGGCTCAGGCTCCAGCCGCGACTGGGCGGCGAAGGGCGTGGCCCTGCAGGGCGTGCGCGCCGTGATTGCCGAGAGCTTCGAACGCATCCACCGGTCCAACCTGATCGGCATGGGCGTCATTCCGCTCCAGTTCATGGATGGGCAGTCGATCGAGACGCTGGGGCTCGACGGCGAAGAGATATTCGACATCGAGGGGCTCGCGGAAGCCGTCGGGAGCGGCTTTGCCGGGGGCACCGGGCTTACGGTGCGTGCCCGCGCGCATGACGGCGGGGCGGCGGCCGATTTCGAGGTGCGGGTGCGGATCGATACGCCGCAGGAGTTCCGCTATTATTGCCATGGCGGCATTCTGCACTTCGTGCTTCGCCGCCTGCTGCTGGGGGCCGATCTCAAAGAGCAGAAGGCAGAAGGGCTGCCTGCTACGCCCCAGCCGGCCCGCGGACAGAAGCCGCCCGACGAGATTGTCGAGGAAGGGTCGGTGGAGTCGTTCCCGGCAAGCGATCCGCCTGCCTATTGAGGTCGCCGTTTCAGAGCCGGGTCGAATGCGGCTGGCCATGCCGCGGTCGACCGAAGCGGAAGCGATCGGCTGTCGCGGCGCGTACCATCATCATTTCGCCGATCGTTTCATGCGTCATCAGACCGATCAGCCGGTCTGCGCCGTCCACGACGGCGACGGCCGGCACACTCGCTTCCTGCATCAGCCGCAGGCTTTCCTGGAGGTGCTTGCGGTAATGGATTTTCGGAATATCGGTGCGCATCGCGCCGACGACCGGCGTTTCGGCCCCTTTTTCCTTGAGCGCCCGGATCATGTCGTCGCGCGTCAGCAGACCCTCGAAACGGCCTGAGGCATCGACCACCGGGAACTCGCGCTGCGTGGTGGCAAGCAGCATGTCGATGGCGTCGGCGATATTGGCTCCATGCCGGAGGCTTGCGAATTCGGTGATCATCACGTCACCGACGAGCACGCTGCCGGCGATATCGCGGATCTGGGCGTTCTGTGCCTCGGCGGCTGCGGCCAGATAGACGAAGATGCCGATGAAGATCAGAAGCGGATTGTAGAACAGGCCGATGAAGCCGAAGAGGAAGGCGAGCCCCTGTCCGATGGAAGCGGCGACCTGCGTGGCGCGCGACCAGGAAAGGCGCGAGGCGAGGGCGGCGCGCAGCACCCGGCCGCCATCCATCGGAAAGGCCGGAATCATGTTGAAGAGAACGAGGAAGACATTGACGCCGGCGAGCCTGGCGAGAAAGCCGAGCCGCGGGTCCTCGACATCGGCTGCCGCCTCCATTCCCGTCGAGCCATGCAGCGCCAGGAAGATCAGCGCGGCTATCGCCACATTGACCAGCGGCCCGGCAATGGCGATCACGAATTCCTGGCCGGGCTTCTCCGGCATGCGCTCGAGACGAGCCAATCCGCCGATCGGCAGCAGGGTAATGTCAGGCGTCCTGATCCCGAAATAGCGCGCGGCGGCGATATGGCCGAATTCGTGCAGCACCACACAGATGAAGACGGCCAGGATGAAGGTGACGCCCTCCCAGGCCGCGGGCGCGCCGCCGATCCGGTAGTGCATCAGCCATATCCAGACGAGCAGCAGCGCGAAGGTGATGTGGACGCGCAGTGCCGTTCCGGCAATCGTTCCGATCTTGAAGGACCAGGCCATGGCTTCCCGCCTTTCGAGACGCTACTGCTTCCCGATATCTAGGATGCCATGGCTGGGATGGCCAGTGTTCCGGCTATTGCGCCGCTGCCGTTGCGGCGCTCAGGCAGCGCGTCGGGCAGGAGGGCGCGCGGTGGAGTATCTCGCTCAGCGCAGCGGCATTCTTGGTATTGCAGACATAACTCAGATAGTTGCGATCATTCGTCCCGAAATCGGATATTCCGCAGGATGCGGCCATCGTCTTTTCGGCCTGTTTCCAGAGGGTCTGCACGACCTTGGCAGTCTTCGGCGCCTTCAGGCCCTGCCAGGTCTCCGGGTGATCCTTACGCGCTTCGGCCGCATAGCCCATCACGAACGCCATCATGGCGGCCAGCCCGTCGCGGTGATCCACCTGGGTGTCGCCACGGCGGATCGAAACGAGCCTGGTGGCCGAGTTCAGGTCATGGCTGTAGGCGTTGAGCTCATCCAGCAGATACATGAAATTATCCGCCGAGGAGGCGGCGCCCGGCTTGAGATAGGAGTCGATGAACAGCGGATCGCCGAAGTTGCGGGCCATCTGCCTGGCGATCAGCTTCGGCGCGAAGAAGTTTTCGGTCTCGTGCGGGCGTGCGATATTGCCGCCCCCGATCAGCGGAAAGGCGTCGCGCTCCTCCGTCAGGTTGTGGACGGATTCATGCACGGCGGTCGCCAGGTCGAGCTGAAGATCATCGCAGGTGATCCAGGTCATGAACTGGCTTTTGTCCTTCATTGCCCGGTAGACATCATAGCCATGCGGAGAAAGCCGCTGCAGGCTGCGAATGGCCGTGCTCTGGCAGCCAGTATTCGGTGCCGCGCCGGCAGTTTCCGAGAGGCCCAAGAAGGCCAAAGCAACCATCGCTCCCTGAATAATCCTACGCATCTTCCATCCTTTACAAATTACTAATTTTTGGAGAGATGGCCGGCAATAAGCAGGAGGATTTTGTCCGGAGAATGGCTAAGTAAAAGGATATTAAATAACCAGCTTATTCAAGAATAAATAAAAATCATTTTATCTGTTTAAAGCGGAATAAGTTCTGTTTTTCTTTTGATGATACAGAATTAAAAATCATAGATTAGAGTAATACAGGTTAGGTCGTTTCGGTCGAGGGGGCGACTGAGGGCTTAGTACCGCGCATGTGTAATTCTCTATTTGAACCCAGGAGAGTATAGTCATGATGAAGTCCTTTAAGACGCTTTTTGCCATCGCTGCTCTGGCAAGCGCATCGATGGTAGCGATCACGGTTTCGGCGGAAGCCGCCGAGCGTCACAAGCGTCCGGTCGCCACCACCAAGGTCAGCACGACCTATCAGCAGGGCAAGACCGTCCGCCAGGTCCGCAACGTCACCCGTTATCGCGACGTCGAGCGTCCCCGCACCGTGACGCACACGAAGCGTATCGTGAACGTCACGCGCGTTCAGCCGGTGACGCGCGTCAATACCGTCACGCGCGTCCACAACAGGACCGCGGTGATCCGTGAAAACCGTTACGGATCCGCGACAAACGTCCTTCCCACCCGCCATATCCGGACGGGCAAGACGATCGTGAACCGTGCCAACGTACGCCCGACCTCCGAAACGGTCTATCGCTACAAGACCGTTCGCAAGGTGAATAACGTCACCCGTTATCGCGATGTCAACAACACCCGCTATGTGCGTCACGTCAACCGCATCGTGAAGGTCAACAACGTTCAGCCGGTCGTGCGCGAGAATGTTGTTACCCGCATTCACGAGCGTCCCCGCGTCGTCACGCGCAACCAGTATGTCAATCGGGTCGAATATCTGCCGGAGCGCAGGATTCACTCCGCAAAGACGATCCGGGTCAATGATGGCGTGCGCCGCTACAAAGATAAGTACTAAGCCTGCCCGTTCCGCAATGGAATAAGCAAGTTCTAATATGAAGGCGGCGGGCCATATCGGCCCGCCGTCATTCTTGGCAGGAATGCCGATGTATTTTCCCTACATGAAAATGCTGCGCAGATAATTGAAGGCAAGGGCGATCGCCACAAAGATCAGGGCGTAGGTCAGCCAAAGCAATGCGTCTTTCAATGCGCGACGGTTCGTCTGTTTCACTTTCTGCCCTCAGATGAATTGCGGGCAGAAGATTGTATGACGATCAAAAAGTCAACTGGCGGTAGCGGTGGCGGATCAATTCATTTAAGGGAGCTGTCCCATATCCCCTCAGGGCAGGTCATCACCCCCGACCAGAACTGATGGAAGCACCGCGCCAGAACACCAGAATTCCGCCGGGAAAGGTGGAAGAGGCCCGACCTGGATGATGGTTGCGGGTGGGGGTCGGGCCTCAGCGCCGATGGAACATCCGGCCTGCAATTTGTGCGCTAAATATTGGGTGAGTCGCAACCCTAACAAATGGGGAGAACATTTGTCATTTTCACTGTTCAAAATTGTGCAACTCTATGGTTGCGTTATGGCTTTGACCCTGACATGATATGCGCAACCAGGAGGTTGCCATTATGACGGATCGTATCGAAAAGAACATCGAACTCAACGCTCCCATCGAGCGGGTCTGGCGTGCCTTGACCGATCATGAAGAATTCGGCGCATGGTTCGGGGTGCGGCTGGATGGCCCCTTCGTGCCGGGGGAAATCGCGCGCGGCCGCATCACCCATCCCGGCTACGAGCATGTGAAGTGGGAGGCGACCATCAAGCGGATGGACCGGCCGCACTATTTCTCCTTCACGTGGCATCCCTATGCGGTCGATCCCGACGTCGATTATTCGGGAGAGAAGCCGACGCTGGTCGAATTCCGGCTCGAGCCGATATCGGCCGGAACGCGTCTGACGGTGGTCGAATCCGGCTTCGGGGCGCTGCCGGCGCATCGGCGGCCGGATGCATTGCGCATGAACGAGGAAGGCTGGGCAGGGCAGATGAAGAATATCGAAGCTTATGTCGGGGCATGAAATGCAAGCGCATGATCCGGAACCGGCCGCAATATTCGCGGCTCTCGGCGACCGGACCCGTCTCTCGCTCGTGATGAAGCTGAGCGACGGCCGGACATGGTCGATCGCAAGGCTCTCGGCGGATACGGAGATGACGCGGCAGGCTGTGACGAAGCATCTCCGCGTGCTGGAGAATGTGGGGCTGGTGAGCAGCAACCGGGTCGGGCGCGAAAGCCAGTTTGCCTTGCGGCCCGAGCCGATCGCAGAAGTCAGGTCCTATCTCGACGAGGTTTCCCGGCAATGGGAGGATGCCTTGTCGCGGCTTCGCGCCTTCGTCGAGGGATGATCGGTGCAGGCTTTTCTCCAGCCGTCTGGCAGCCGGCTTTAACGGGGCGTGTTCATGCCCCAGAAGATGCCGAAAGGGTCGCGAAGCTGAGCGCGGGAAACGTCAGACAGAAGCGGGGCTTTTTCGGTCCTGCTCCCTGCGGTTGTTCTCGACATTCGCAGCGGCGAAGGCCAAGGCTTCGATATCCCGATAACCGAGATTGTAGAGACGCATCACTTCCCTGGCGAGCCGATCCGCATCCTTGCCGCCAGCAGGATTCCGGTCCAGCAGAGCGGCGGACTTGCGATAAGCGGTCTGCATGATGCGCCAGTCTTCGCTGGTATAGGCGGATTCGGGGCCGGGATAGCCACCTCTTATCGGCATGTTGCGCTCCGTTCGGCTATGCTGGGCTCTGGATAATATCGCAATGAATGGAGTTGCCTGAAACGCAAAAAGTGTGGGCTTCGAACGGGCGAGAGTCAAATTGTTTCAGATATTGTCGGCGTTTCAGATGCTTGCAATTGTAATATCTTTCAGCAGCAACTTCGACGCCACATGATGATGTGGCGTCGAAGCTATTTTGAACATTTGATCGTCGCGTGTGATCACGGGGCGCGAGCGGAAAGAACTGATCCCTACTTCTAGGGGCGCCGCCTTTACCGTTTGGCCGTCTCCGACTCGACTTGCTCCCGCTTCAGATATTCGCGTGTCACTTCATCTGCGTGATCGGCGAGCCACGCGGCCATGGCTTCCTCTTCGCGGCAGATTTCCTCACAGACGCGGGCGGTGGTCGTATCGCCCACCGCTTCGGCGGCAGCGATGAGGATGCGATATGAGGCTATTTCCATATGTTCGAAGGTGTAGCTTGCCAGCGTTCCCTTCACCACTTCATCGCTGACCATCACGCCGCTGAAGCTCTGCATCATCGCAGTGAACTTGGCGGCGATATCTTTCATGCTCGAGGTGGAGGTGCCGCGCTGCTCGATACATCTTTCGAGCCTTTCGCGCTGTGATTTCGTCTCGGTCAGATGCTGTTCGATGCGGGCGCGCAATTGCGGATAGTTCTCGAGGCGGCTTACCTGTCCGCTCAGCATCTGTTCCGCCTGCTCCTCCATTGCGTGCGCGTCACGTAGCCACTGGTTCAGCCAATCATCCATGTTTGCCATCTGGGGCTCCTTCCTTGCTGGTACAGGACGCAGCTGTTCAGTTGTGGATTGCCTGGACCGGCAGCCTTGCTCCAGGTCGCGGTCACCAAACAGTGCACGGCGCTAAACTACCGGATTTGCGTATTGTTCCGGATGCCCGAACCAGGTTCGAAATATTTCGATCGACGAGATCAGGGCCTACCAGATCGCCGGCCGGGCGATCATCAGCCAGAATATGGCCAGGACAGCGCCAAAGGCCGGAAAGCCGAATATGAACCACAGCCGGAAGAGCCTGTGATAGCGGTCGGGCAGAGCCGTGTTCCTCTCTGCGGCCTCTGTCGCCAGGCGCCGCATCTCCATCTGCATCCAGACCACCGGGAGCCAGAACGCGCCCGTCAGGAGATAAAGCAGGATCGACAGGACGATCCAGCCTTCGGTGAGTGAATAGCCGAGATGCCACGCAAGCGCGACCCCGGTGACGGGCTGTGCCACGACGGCAGTGGCGGTGAAAAGAAAATCCGCGATCACGACGATACGTGCCACGGCGGCGATGATTGCCGCATTGCCCGTCCGGTGCGCCAGCAGCATGAAGAACGCGATGCCTGCCCCCGTGCCCAGCAACACTGCGGCGCCCATCACATGCAGATATTTGAGAATGAAATAGACCATTGGAACCTTTCCCGCTTCCCGGATTCGGCTACCGTTCATCCAGTATGGCAAGGGCCACGAAATGCAGCGCCAATATGGGCCAGATCTTCATCAACGGCCCGAGGGGCTCGTTCCAAAGTTCCGGAAGCAGGATCGTGCCGGCCAGAATGTAGAAGAGGGACAGGGCGATCGCCGCGTAAAGGCCCCGCCGGGCGGCAGGGCGATAGGCGATCGCCAGGCCAACGAGGATATCGGCGATTGCTCCCGCCACCACGCCCGGAACGGCCAGCATCCCGGTTCGCGCCTGAACCATCAGATCGACGCCTGAATGGAAGCCGGTGGTGAGCGACACGATCCCGGTGGCGATCCAGAACAACGCCAGCACGACGAAGATCAAGGGTTTGAGGAAGTAGAGCTTTGCGAACCAGCGGTCCTGCACCGTCACGGGCTTCGTCGCCAGCGCGGCATCGAGCGATTGGGGAACGATGCCCGTCAGGGCGCTCCAGTGCGTCGCGTCGCCGACCGCGCCGCGGGCGATCTCTTTGGCCGCGGTGCTTCGCATCGGTGATCGCCAGCCGAGAGCCCCTGCAAGATCGCCGGCCCGATAGAGAAGGGCGGAGAGCAGGCGGGGCAGCTCGAACCCGCGGGCCGGACGCCATCCCATCCATTGGCGGTAGCGCGCCACGACCTCGCTCATGGTCAGCCTCTGCGGGCCGACGAGCTCGCACGCCACGCGCGCGGGGGCAGAGGATTTGAGGAAGAATGCAACGGTAGCGGTCACGTCATCGAGCTGAACGACCTGCAGGTCGCCCGTCCCCTTCACCACCGGCAGGACGGGTAGCGCCGCCAACCCGCGGAAGAGCGCGCTTGCGCCGAAAACGGGCCTGCCAAGCACGACTGAAGGGCGGAGGATCACCCAGTCGAGATCGCGTTCCATCAGAGCCGCATCGCCGCGCGACTTGGTTTCCGAAAAAGCCGATACAGGGCCGCGATCCACCCCGATCGCGGAAATCTGGATCACCCGCCGGACGCCCAGTTCCTCGCAGGCAAGGAACAGCGCCGATGCTCCGCCGACATGGACGCCTTCCGTGTCATCGCGCGGACTGTCCTGCATTACACCAACACAATTGACCACGGCCTCGATACCTTCGAGATGGGGCGTCCAGTCGCTCTTTTGGGTGGCCTTTGCCATGTCGAGAGAGATGATATGCTGGACGGAAGCGGGTACGGGGCTGCTTCCCGGCCGTATTGCCGCTGTCACCTCGTGTCCTTCGGCGTGGAGGCGAGCGCATATCGCGGATCCGATCAAACCGGTCGCACCGGTAACGAGGACTTTCATGCCTGCGCTCCCTGCAGCAATTCGGCGTTCCCTGGTCAGAAGGGAATCAGCCGGACTTGCGCTTACTGGTAGAGTGAAACCGAATCAAATGCCACAATAAGTGGTTATTGCTCATAGATGCCGATCAGTTGGGCCTCCTCGATCATGTGCTTGCGCGCCTCCTTCCAGATCTGCTGTGCACCAGCCTTGGCGGGGATGTTGAGGCTCGGGACGTCGAGCGCCGCCAGACGGAAGTGATAATGGTGCGGACCATGTCCCGCTGGCGGTTGCGGTCCGTCGTAGCGGGCGTTGCCGAAATCGTTTCGGGCGTAGCTCAGCGCGTTATCGCGGCTTGTATCGATGCTTTGGGGCAGGCCATCACGGTCCGGCGGGATGTTGTATATCGCGCAGTGGTAGAACGTTCCTCCCGGGGCATCGGAGGCTTCCACGACGAGGGCGAAGCTCTGCGTGCCCTCGGGTATTCCCGTCCATTTCAGCGGCGGCATCAGATTTTCTCCATCGCGCACATATTTGACGGGAATGGTTTGGCCTTCGGCAAGGACGGGACTGGTCAGGGTAAGCGGCATCTGGGTTCCTCTTGAATATTGCGTGAATACGCTTCAGCCGGAACCTTTTCGGCGTGCCTTGGTTCCCATCAACTGACGTTTCTGAAACAGGAAAAGGGAGAGCGGCCATGACCCTTCGCGAATTGATGGCCGAAGTGCAGCATCTGCCCCCGGAGACGCTGGTCTGCGCGGCCGAGATCGAGGAGGCCTTCGGCATCAATGTCGCCGCGGTGGAATTCATCGAAGATGCCCGAATCGAAAGCCGCAAGCCCGACGGCAGGGAAGCGGTCGAGCTCGGCAATGGAAGCGACAAGGTGCTGGTGATCCGCTGGTAAGCCGTGAGAATTGAGCGACCGCGGTTAGCCGAGGAAAGGCGATGAGTGAATCCGACAGGCGAACAGAGGTTCTGGAAGCGGGCGACATCTTCTTCTTCTACCGTCCGCGCGTGGAGGAGGAGAGCCCTGCAGGCCTTCGCAACGTGCAGCGTTTCGGGTTGGTGCTGCGGCCGCGCGGCGGAGAAAGGGTGCGGCAGATGGTGGTCGGGCAAAAGCGGCTGCCCGCCGCCGAGCGGCACGAGCGCTACTGGGGCTTCGTGGAAGCCGTCGCAAGGTCCGCCAGGGACATAGAAAAGAACCTGCGGGGCGAAGTCTATGAAACCAAAACCCGCGGGGAACGCACCGAACCGGCGGCGCGCCCGGCTGGAGAGGGCGTCTATGTCATCACGCTCGAGGACGGCCAGATGCATCTGTCCTATGCGCTCGAACTGCCCGAGCGGCCGGGAGAGGTGCAAAAGGCGTTCAGGATCGCCCCTGAAGCAAGCTATGTGCTCTCGGTGAAGAATCCTGAGAAGGGCAGCCCTGCCAATGCCGGTTTGAGAAAGCAGGATCAGGCGGATTATCCCGACAAGCTGCAGAAGGAATTCCGGGGACGGCGCTTCGACCGGGAGGACGTGGAGCTTCTGGATTTTGAGGGAGCCGAATTCCTGCTCGTTGGCGCGAGGACGAATCCGGAGGCGGCTTACGGCGTCGAACTCGACACCGATGCCGCCGATTATGAACATGCCGACACGGTGCGCCGGTTGCGGATGGTGAAATCACGGCATCCGGTGAAGCCGCTCTTCGAAGGACGATGGGACTAGCCGTATTAATGATTGAACGCAGCTTATCGTTGAATCATTGCGGCGACCTAGATCAAAAGATTGGGGAAGCCGGAAACACGCACAGTTCCATCGCAAGAGGCAACGTCCTATAGACGCTTACCGCCTGTTCAGACGATGGCCCCCCGCAGTTCGTTGACGGCGATGAAGATCACGACGAAAGCGCTGGCATAGCTCAGCCACAACAACACATCTTTCAGTCCGCGATCATTTGTTTCCTGCATTGTTGTGCCCCCAAAAAGTTGCGAGAGATAAATAGTATTATTAACAGAAAGTCAATAGCATATTCGTCGTTTTATCGCGTTTTAATTGTGGACTAAGCAATATTCTAGATTGTGGGCCCGGAGACAGTGGGAGGGGATGACCACTGCCGCCGGGCCCGACGAGAGGCGAGGTCGTAGCCGACCACGCCTCTCTGCCGGCCTGCCTGGCACGCCGGCACCAGCGGCGTTGCCTGGAAGGCTGTTCGCCAGCCGCCAGCGTGGTGGTAACCCTCTTTTGTGCAACTTTGTTCCGCAGGGATAGCCTTGTCGGGGGCCGGAGAGATTTCGGACGTCTGAAAGCGTGACGAGGCCCGGTTATATTTGGGGGCGGGGGCACCGGGCCTCGGCTGTCAAGCAACAGCTTCGGCAATGTGACGAAAGATCGGAAACGAGGAAATATCGCCATATTGCGTAAGCTCGGTCGAACGGCTTACAGCACCCTGCATTTTCCTGGCATGGAGGAACGCCCGGTCTGTCCTTACCGGAAACCGGATGGGGAGCCTGGACGATCGCTTTCCCCCGGCACCAGCTCCATCGGCCAGATCAGCTCGATTTTCTCGCGTGGATACTGATTCTCGAATGCCGGCAGGGCCGAAAGCATGGCCTCCGCCAGCCTGATGCCAAGATCGCGCAGCGAGATGCGGAAGCAGGTGAGGGTGGGGGAGAGAAACCGGCTCTGCGGGCTCTCGCGAAAGCCGATGACAGCAATATCGCGGCCCGGCTGGAGCCCCGCTTCGTAGAGGCGCCGATAGAGGCCGATCGCCATGTTCTCGTTGACGAGGATGATGGCCGTCGGCATCGGCTTCTGCTGAAGCAGTGCACAGGCGACCTTGTAGCCGCCCTCCTCATTGCCGTTGGCGGGGAGGACGAGAGAAGGATCGAATGCGATGCCGCTGGCGGCAAGCGCGCGCTTATAGCCATCGAGAAAGACATAGCCGAGATTGAGATCGCTCGCCGGCGTGCCGATGGCGATCCGCCTGTGCCCGAAGCCGACGAGGCGTTCGACGGCTGTCGCGGCGACGCCTTCAAAATCGAGATCGATCCAGGGACAATCGCCCTCGGTCGCGCTGCGTCCCAAGGCCACAAACGGGATTTTCCGCTCCAGCAGAAAATCGATGCGCGGGTCGTGGCGGGTCGTCGCCGAAATGATCAGCCCGTCGACGAAACGCCGTGCGACCACGCGATTGAGATAGGAGGCGGGGTCTTCATCCGTCCCGCACAGCAGCGCGACCAGATCGAGATGATGGCGGCGGAAGACCGACTGCACGCCTTCGAACACCGGCATGAAGAAGCTGCCGCCATTGTCAGCCGTCTCGATGGTGGATTCGATCATGAAGCCGACGGTGTTCGTCGTTCCCTGGCGCAGGCTGCGGCCCGACTGGTTCGGCACATAGCCAAGCCGCTTCGCTGCTTCGAGCACGCGCTCGCGCGTTTCCGGATTGACATCCGCCTTGCCGTTCAGCGCGCGCGAGACGGTGCCGATGGAAATATCGAGATGGCGGGCAAGGTCCCGAATGCTCACAGTTTTCTCCCTCCGCGATCCCGGGGTGTCGATATTCGTCAGGTGGATCCCGAGCACCCCAGCCACGAACTCCTTTCCGCCATAAAACACCGAAAAGAGGGATTGACAAAACCAAATCGCTATTATGAAATCGTAAACGTTTACGGAAGGCGTTTTAAGCCGATTAAACCGGTTTAATAACGCTTTTCCTGGGGAGGAGAGGAAATGCAGCGCGCCGTTTTAGTCGGCTGCGGAGCCATGAGCAAAGCATGGTTCGAGGCAGCGCGGGCCATTGGCGATATCGACATCATCGGGATCGTCGATCTCGACCCGCAGAAGGCCGAGGCGCGCGCCCGGGAGTTCGGCTTCGACGGGGCGATCATCTCGGACGATTTGCCGAGCGTGCTGGCGAAGGCCCAGCCCGAACTCCTCTTTGACATCGTTATTCCGCAGGCCCGCCACGCCACCGTCTCGGTCGGGCTTGAAGCGGGCTGCCATGTTCTCTCCGAAAAGCCGATGGCCGAAACGCTGGACGAGGCGCGCGATCTGGTCGCGCGGGCCGGGCGGGCAGGGCGCATCCATGCGGTGGTGCAGAACCGGCGCTATATCCCGCAGATCCGCCGCATCAGCAGGCTCATCCGGTCGGGCGCCATCGGCGAGGTCACCAGCCTGCATTGCGATTTCTTCCTCGCCCCCCATTTCGGCGGGTTCCGCGAGGAAATGCGGCATGTGCTGCTGCTCGACATGGCGATCCACACCTTCGACGCGGCGCGGCTTTTCGCCGGCGAGGCCCCGAGCGCCGTCTACGCGCGGGAATGGGAGCCGGCCAATTCCTGGTACCGTCAGGGCTCGTCCGCGGCGGCCATTTTCGAATTCTCCAACGGAGCGGTCTTCACCTATCGCGGCAGCTGGTGCGCGGATGGCCTGCGCACAAGCTGGGAAAGCGCCTGGCGCATCGTCGGGACCAGGGGATCACTCGTCTGGGATGGACATGACGACATACGGGCCGAAGCTGTTACCCCCACCCGCAGCAGTGACGGCCTGTTCTCCGAGGTGGCCGCCGTCGGGATCCCTCCCCTCGACAACTCTGACCGCACAGGCGGCCACCTCGGAGTCCTCGAAGATTTCATCGCCGCCATGCGCGGCGGCCCCATCCCGGAAACGGTGGGGAGCGAAAACATCAAGAGCCTCGCCATGGTGTTCGGCGCGATCGACAGCGCGGAAGCCGGACGACGGGTAGAGATTACGATCTGAAGGAGATTCCGAACTGACTAACCATCAAAATCGCTGTGTTGAGTGGAACGGTTGAGGAATGGATCCCAGTGACAAGCACTGGGATGACGGATGGGGTAGATGTTGGCTGTTAGTCTCCAACTTCTCCGCTTGCCACAACGCTTCTCGTCAGGGCGATTCCATCCCGCCCGTCATCCCAGTGCTTGTCACTGGGATCCATTCCTCGACGGCGCCATTGCCTCCACGCAAAAGTAAAATGTCGTCTATCTGCAAGTGAAGTGCTCTGAAAGGAATTCCAGAATTGAGCGATCCGGCAAAATCCATCCGCATCGGCACGATGATCAAGGCGAATGCGCCCGATCCGGCCGCTTACGTGAAGAGCATCCTGCCCCATGGTTTCGAGAGCATCGAGCCCTTCTTCTGGCAGGTGATGAACAAGGATCTGCCCACGCTCGCCGCTGAGTTGAAGGAGGCGATCGGCGACGCGGACGTCACGATCTCGACGCTCGGCATGTTCGGCAATCCGCTTGAAGATACCGAAATCGACCGCGAGACGCTGAAGGGCTGGGAGGCGCTTATCGACCACGCCCATCTTTTCGGCGCCACCACCATCGCCGGGTTCACCGGGCGCATTCGCGGCAAGCCCATCGAGGAAAGCCTGCCGCGCTTCAAGCAGGTCTGGTCGGAGCTTTCAAAACGCGCCGCCGACAAGGGCGTGCGCCTCGCCTTCGAGAATTGCGCCATGGACGGCAATTGGGCGAGCGGCGATTGGAACATCGCGCATAACCCGGATGCCTGGGAGATGATCTTTAACGAGGTGCCGGCGGACAATCTGGGGCTGGAATGGGAGCCCTGCCACCAGATGGTCTATCTGATCGATCCGTTGCCGCAGATCCGCAAATGGGCGGGCAAGATTTTCCATGTCCACGGCAAGGACGCGACCATCCGCTGGGATGTCATCCGCGAGCATGGCATCTTCGGCAAGGAGAGGTTCGTCTCCATGCGCTCGCCGGGCTTCGGCGACACCAACTGGACCGATGTGATTTCCGAATTGCGCCTCGCCGGCTGGTCCGGCTCCATCGACATCGAGGGCTGGCACGATCCGGTCTATCGCGACGCGCTGGAAATGACCGGGCAGGTCCATGCTTTGAACTATCTGAAGAGGTGCCGCGGCGGCGATTTCGTCGCTAACCCGTGAATAGCTTGCCCCTCACCCTTACCCTCTCCCCGTAAGAACGGGGAGAGGGGGGCATCGGTGCCGCGAACTATTCGTCTTCCCCTGCACCTGGCAGAAAAGAGAAGGCGAAAAGATTTATGTCCCCCTCTCCCCGCGTGCGGGGAGAGGGTAAGGGTGAGGGGCAAGCGGCGGCTGGGAAGAGAAGAAACGGAGCATATGCAACTGCCTTGGAATTTAGGAGGAGGAAGAGGCATGAAACGCATCGCATCATGGATCGCAGGGGCGGCGGTAGCCTTATCCGCCGTGACCGCAAAGGCCGAGCCGGTGACGCTGGAAATCTGGACCATCGACCGGCCGGATCAATATATCTATCTCGTCAAGGACGAGTTCGAAAAAGAACATCCCGACATCAAGCTCAATTTGAAGACCGTGCAGTTCCGCGACATGGTCAACGATCTCGCGCGCGCCACGGCGACGGGCGAGGGGCCTGACGTCACCTATATCGACAATCCGGAAGTGGCGCTTTTCGCCTCGCGCGGACTGCTGCTCGACCTGACGCCGATGATCGAGCAGTCAAAGGTGATCAGGAAGGACGACATCTTCCCCGGCCCGCTCGCCTCGGTGACCTGGGACGGCAAGATTTACGGCGTCCCGCGCGGGGCCAACACCCTCGCGCTCTACTATAATGCCGACATGTTCCGGGCGAAGGGTCTCGATCCCGACAAGCCGCCGCGTAGCTGGGATGAGCTTTACGATGCCGCGAAGAAGCTGACCGATCCGGCGAAGAATGTCTACGGCCTCGCCTTCTCCGCTGTCGCCACGGAGGAGGGCACGTTCCAGTTCCTGCCCTGGCTGCAAATGGCCGGCGGCGACTACAACAAGGTCGATACCGAGGGTGGCGTCAAGGTGCTGGAATTCTGGCGTAGGCTCATCGACGAGAAGCTGGCCTCGCCCGATACGCTGATCCGCAGCCAGTACGATTCCACCGCCACTTTCAATGCCGGCAATGCAGCGATGGCGATTTCCGGCCCGTGGGAAATGCCGCGCATGTCGAAGGATGCGAAGTTCGAATACCGCGCTGCCCTGCTGCCGGTCCCGCAGGAGGGCGCGCCCCGGGCCTCGGCATTGGGGGAGGGCGATAATGTCATCCTCGCCAATTCGAAGCATCCGAAGGAAGCCTTCATCCTGCTCGAATGGCTCTATGGCAAGATGCCCGAGGTCTGGAACCGCTTCGGCTTCCTACCGGCCTCAAAGGTGAAGGTGGACAATCCGCAATGGCCTGAGGTTTATGCGGTGTTCGAGGAAAGCATGCAATACGCCCGCAACCGCGGCCCGCATCCTGAATGGCCGAAGATTTCCAAGGCCATCTACACCGCCATCCAGTCATCCCTCACGCACCAGAGCGAGCCGAAAGCGGCACTGGCGGCGGCGCAGAAGCAGATCGATGGGGTGTTGGGGCGGTAAGAATGGTTCGGGGTGAGGGCGGCGCTGTAACACCCCCCTCTGCCCTGCCGGGCATCTCCCCCTCAAGGGGGGAGATCGACTGGGAGGACCGCTTTCGCCAATTGTCAACGTCGCAGATTACAGTGCGGTCATCAATGAAGGCCAATCTCCCCCCTTGAGGGGGAGATGTCCGGCAGGACAGAGGGGGGTACTGTCCCGCCAGTGTCTCCGGACAATGAAAAAAATCGTGAGGGGAGGGAACCCACATGCAGCACATCATCCGCACCATCCGCGACGGCAGCGGGTTCGATATCCTGCTGCTCGCGCTTGCCCTTGCCTATCTCGTGACGTTTTCGGCCTTCCCGATCATCTACAACATCATCATGTCGCTGCAGACGGTCGACATGTTCACGCTGGCTTCGTTCAACCGCCCGTTCGTCGGCCTCAAGAACTATTACGACATCCTCTCGCAGCCGATTGCTTCCCTCGTCTTCTGGAACACGGTGAAGTTCGTCGTGCTCTCCATCATTTTCCAGTTGTCCATCGGCTTCGGCCTGGCGCTGTTCTTCCAGCAGGATTTCCCCGGCGCATCATATCTGCGCGGCTTGTTCCTCGCCGGTTGGATCATGCCGGCGCTGGTGGTGGGCGCGATCTGGAAATGGCTGCTCGCCGGGGATTTCGGCGTCTTCAATTACATCCTGATGTCGCTGGGCCTGACGCAAGAGCGCATCTTCTGGCTCTCCGACCCCGATATCGCGCTCTACGCCGTCATCATCGCCAATGTCTGGCTCGGCATCCCCTTCAACATGATTCTGCTCTCGGTCGGCCTCGCCGCCATTCCGCGCGATGTCTACGAGGCGGCGGAACTCGACGGGGCGGGGGCACTCACCCGCTTCCGCACCATCACGCTGCCGCTGATGCGCGCGCAGCTGGGCGCGGTCATCTCGCTCGGCATCATCTTCACCCTGCAGCAGTTCGACCTCATCGCGGCGCTGACACAGGGCGGGCCGGCGGATAGTTCCAATGTCGCGCAATACTGGTCCTGGCAGCTTTCCTTCCAGACCTATGAGATTTCGCTCGGCAGCGCCGTATCGGTGCTGATGATCCTGTTCGTCATCGTGGTCGCGGCAATCTATGTCCGCTCGACCCGCCACGAACACAGCTATTGAGGAGCGATCCGGTGAAACGTACCATCCTTCTCATCCTCGGCCTTGTCTTCGCGGGCGTCTACCTCTTCCCGCTCTACTGGATGTATCTGACCGCCTTCAAGGGCAGCACGGAAATCTTCCAGTATCCGCCGAGCTTCTGGCCCAGCGACCCGCAATGGAATTTCTTCCGGGTGTGGCAGGCGCGGGATATGGGCCGCTACCTCTGGAACTCGCTCATCATCGCCATCGGCGTCACCTTCATCGTCACCGTGCTCGGCACCGGCTGCGCCTATGCGCTGGCGCGGGTGCGCAATATCTGGATGGACATGGCGCTCTTCACCATTCTGATGCTGCAGGTGCTGCCGTCCTCGCTGATGGTGACGCCGATCTTCGTCGCCTTCAACCAGCTGGGCCTTCTCGCCAGCCCGCGCCTCGCGGTGATATTGGCGCAAACGGCGAAGATGCTGCCGCTCTATATCGTGCTCTGCCGCGCCACCTTCGTGCAGGTCCCGCGCGAGCTTGAAGATGCGGCGCTGGTCGATGGCTCGTCGCGCATCGGCGCGTTCTTCAACATCATGCTGCCGCTAGCGCGAAACGGCATTCTCGTCACGTCAGTCCTGATCTTCCTGCAATCCTTCGGCGAATATGTCTATGCCCGCTCGCTCATCGCCAGGAACGAGCTGCAGACGGCGACGGTCGGCCTCCAGACCTTCATGGGGCCGGAGGCCAATGACTGGAACGGCATCATGACCTACACGGCGATCTATGTGACGCCCATCCTCGTGATTTTCGTGTTGCTGCAGCGGCGCATCGTCAGCGGACTCACCGCCGGCGCGCTGAAATGAGGTTCCCCATGCTCCAGATCGAGATCGACCGCCTGAACAAGCATTATGCCGGGTTCCACGCGCTGAAGGATGTCAGCATCGCTATTCGGCAAGGCTCCTTCGTCGCGCTGGTCGGCCCGTCCGGCTGCGGCAAGTCCACGCTGCTGCGCACGCTGGCGGGACTGGAAAAGACCAGCTCGGGCGATATTCGCATCGCGGGGACAAGCGTCATCGGCAAGCCGCCGCGCGAGCGGGATGTGGCCATGGTATTCCAGTCCTACGCGCTCTATCCGCATATGGATGTCGAGCACAACATGAACTATTCGCTGCGCCTGAAACGCCGCCCAAAGCCGGAAATCCTCGAGCGCACCCGCGCGGCCGCCGAAACGCTGGGGCTGGGCAACCTTCTCGGACGGCTGCCGAAAGCCCTCTCCGGCGGCCAGCGGCAGCGCGTCGCCATGGGCCGCGCCATCGTGCGTAACCCCAAGGTATTCCTGTTCGACGAGCCGCTCTCCAACCTTGATGCCGCGCTGCGCGTCCATATGCGCTCGGAGATCCGCAAGCTGCATGAACGGCTCGGCGCGACCTCGGTCTATGTCACCCACGATCAGGTCGAGGCCATGACCATGGCGGACCATATCGTCGTCATGCGATCAGGGGTGGTGGAACAGCAGGGCAGCCCGCTCGACCTTTACGACAGGCCCGCCAACAAATTCGTCGCCGGCTTCATCGGCTCGCCCGCCATGAACTTCATTCCGGTCACATCAGGCGAGGACAGCCAATCGCTCGCCATCGAAGGCGATGCGCAGTCTTTGGTTCCGGGCCGCAATCTCGCGCCGGGCGCGCGCCTATGGGCAGGTCTCCGGCCCGAGCACCTGTCCTTCACGCCGGTCAAGGACGGCCTCGCCCTCGATGCAGTGGTGGAAGCCGTCGAATCCACCGGCAGCATGACCTTCGTCACGGCCAACCTCGGCCCTCACCCTTTGATCGTCGCCCATGGCGGCCGCCCCGGCGTCGAACGCGGCGCCACCGTCCGCCTGCACATCGCGCCCGGAAACATCCATTTGTTCGACCGGGAAACAGAGCTCGCCATTTCAGGCTGAGCGTCCCCGATCTGATCCTGCCCAGCTTGGCAAGGCTGATCTGATGTCTTGACATGATATGTTATTACGTTACAAAACGGCGATCAATGGCGAGACGGCCCGGGGTCGAACTGTTCCGTTGGCGTGATTTCAGGAGGAGCCAGTGCAATGGATGTTCCGATGAGGTGAAGGCGTGCCGCGGGCTTCATCTTGACGGCGGGCTTTCGAGGGGCCTAAGAACAGGAAGACGGTTCCCCGAGGAATGACTTCCAGGGGATTAATAGGGAACACGGTGCGGACGACCCAATCGGGACCAAGACCGTGGCTGCCCCCGCAACTGTGAGCGGATTGCCGAGCATCCTTGTGACATCCCTTCTTCCGGAGATGTCATGCCACTGCCGGGTTCAACCTGACGGGAAGGCAGATGTGAAGCAGATATCCGCAAGCCAGGAGACCTGCCGTCGAAACAAAGATCCATTTTCACGGGCGGGGTTGCCCGTAGAAGGAAGAATTATGCGAAACCTCACTCAACGGCCCAGCCGCGGAGCCGCATTTGCCATCGCGGCCATCTTCGGCCTCATCGCTAACATCCCGACCGGCCATGCCGCCGAACACACGAAATATCCGCTGGCGCTGCAGAATTGCGGCGTTTCGGTCACCTTCGACAAGGCACCAGAAAGGGCCGTGACGATCGGCCAGAACAGCACGGAAATCCTGCTGTCGCTCGGTCTTGCCGACAAGATGGTGGGGACCGCCGTCTGGGTCGGGCCCGTGCTCAAAGGGTTCGAAAGCCAGAACGAGAAGATCAAGCGTCTGGCCGACAACAGCCCGAGCTTCGAATCGGTCGTCGGACAGGAGCCCGATCTCGTCGCCGTCCAGTTCGAATGGGATGTGGGCCCCAACGGCGAAGTCGGCACGCGCGAGCAGTTCTCCGAGCTCGGCATCCCGACCTATGTCTCGCCTGCCGATTGCGTCGCCAAGGACAATTCCGGCGGCGGCGACGGCGTCCGCAAGGAGCCGTTCACGATGGAGCTGGTCTATCAGGAAATCCGCGAACTATCGCAAATCTTCGATGTGCAGGAGCGCGGCGAGCAACTCGTGACCGATCTCAAGAAGCGCGAGACGGATGCCATCGCCCAGGTTGCCGGGACCAAGGCGGCGGGACTGCCCGTCGTCTTCTGGTTCTCCAGCAAGGATATCAAGGGCGAGGCGTTCGTCGCGGGCAAGAATGGCGCGCCTGCCTATATCCTGCGCGCTCTGGGCGCGAAGAACGTGATCGATACGCAAGAGGAATGGCCGCTCGTCAGCTGGGAGACGATCGTCGGCAAGGAGCCGGACGTCATCGTCATCGCGGAGATGGCACGGCGGCGCTACGCCGCCGACGATCCGGCGGTGAAGGTCAACTTCCTCGAAACCGATCCGGTCACGAGCCAGCTCGAGACCGTGAAGGAAAAGCGGTTCGTGATAATGGATGCGCAGGCGATGAACCCGACGATCCGCACGATCGACGGCATCGAGGCGCTTGCAGACGGCATCAAGCAATTCAGGCTGACAGATTGAGCATCCATCCCATGCAGAGGGGCAGGCGAGGCGTGCATGTCTTGCTTGCCGTCCTCTCGATCGCCGCACTTCTCGTCTCCATCGCCATGGCGGTTTCCATCGGCGAAATGGCGATTCCGTTGACGACGACGTTCCAGGCCGTCGCCAATCAGGTGTTCGGCATGGATTTCGCGGTCAGCGGCATTCATGCGGGCATCATCTGGAACTATCGCCTGAGCCGCGCGCTGGTGGCCGCCTGTTGCGGGGCGGCGCTGGCGCTTTCCGGCGTCATCCTGCAGGCGCTCCTGCGCAATCCGCTGGCCGAGCCCTATGTGCTTGGCATTTCGGCGGGGGCGTCGACCGGCGCCGTGGCGGTGATGATCCTCGGTTTCGGCCATGGAGTGCTCACCCTGTCGAGCGGCGCTTTCGTCGGGGCGATCGGCGCCTTCGCGCTGGTTTCCATTCTCGCGGCCGGTTCGGGCGGCAGCCACGACCGTATCATCCTGGCGGGGGTTGCCGGCTCGCAGCTCTTCAACGCGCTCACATCCTATATCGTCACGACCTCGGCCAATGCCGAACAGGCGCGCGGCGTGATGTTCTGGCTGCTCGGCAGCCTCGGCGGCGTCCGCTGGCCGGATGTCTATCTGGCGGCGCCGGTGACGATAGGCGGTTTTGCCGTGTGCTTGTTATATGCGCGGGCGCTTGACGCCTTCACCTTCGGGACGGACGGCGCCGCGGCACTGGGCATTCCGGTCGCCCGGGTGAGGATCGTTCTCCTGGGGCTCACCTCGATCATGACGGCGACGATGGTCAGCATCGTCGGCTCGATCGGCTTCGTCGGGCTGGTCATCCCGCATGCCGCCCGCTTCATCGTCGGGCCGGGGCATCTGCGGCTCATTCCGGCGTCGGTCATTTCAGGAGCGATCTTCATGGTGCTGGCCGACATCATTTCACGGATCATCATCCCGCAGCAGATCCTGCCGATCGGCGTGGTGACGGCGCTGTTCGGCGCGCCGGCTTTCGCATTCATTCTTTATCGGGCGAGGAGGGCGGTATGAGCATATCCATCGCAAACGCATGCTGGGCGACTTCGGGCAAGATGATCGTCGATGGTGTCACGCTCGAGATCGAAGCGGGGAAGATGCTGGGGCTGCTCGGACCGAACGGTTCGGGCAAATCCAGCCTGCTGCGGCTGATCTGCGGCCTCAGGCGCGTGGAAAGCGGCGTCATCACGCTGGGGCGTGACGATATCGCCCGCATGCCGCGCGCGCAGCTTTCACGGCGGATCGCCTTCGTCGAGCAGCAGGCGACGACGGATGCGCAGGTGACGGTGAACGATGTGGTGCGGCTGGGGCGCACGCCGCATCGCGGGGCGCTGGCGCCATGGACCGCGAGGGATGAAGAGGCGGTCGTCCACGCGCTGAAGAGTGTCGGCATGATGGAGAAGCGCATGCAGTCCTGGCATACGCTATCGGGCGGCGAGCGCCAGCGCGTCCATATCGCGAGGGCTCTCGCGCAAACCCCGACGGAACTTCTCCTCGACGAGCCGACGAACCATCTCGATATCCAGCATCAGCTGGATATTCTTTCGCTGATCTCGAGGCTGCCTGTGACCAGCGTCGTTGCATTGCACGATCTCAACCTCGCCGCCATGTTCTGCGACAGGATCGCCATCCTGCAACACGGGCGGGTGATCGCCGCAGGCGCTCCGGAGACGGTCCTGACGGAGGAGCTCGTCGCGGAGGTCTTCGGTGTCAGGACCTTCATCGACCGTTCTCCGCATCATGGAAGGCCGCATATCCATTTTCTCGCGGCTCACCGAAGCTGAGCGCAGGGATCGAGCAGCAGCGTCGTGGCGCCGGCCCATGCGACGCCGAAGAGCGAGAGCACGCCCAGCACGCGCATGACCGATATGGCGAAAGAGCGGTTGTCATCGGAGGCCGTGTGAAAACGGAAGAGCCGCGCCGTCCGGTGCGGACGCCACAGGATGACCGCGATCGCCGCCATCGCAATTACCGTCACGCCCATCACGAGCCCCGATATCAGCCATGCTTCGGCAGCCGCCATGCCGGTGATCCGGAAGGCGCAGAGGGCGGATTGCGGTCCGTAGACCAGCAGGAGATGGCCCGCCCAGATGATCGGCCCGACCAGCAGGTAGAGGATTGCCCCGACGACCGGGCCGGCATCGTTTCCCGCTTTCATCTCTCCTCCTTTCTCAGCCAACAAGCCTGGGGAAGCCATGGATCAGCACCAGGCCGAACAGGGATTGCCCGGCGGTGTAGTAATAGAGCAGGCGCATATTATCGAAGGTGACGCGCCGCTCACGGTCGAGCTTTCCCGTAAGATAGCGCGCGATGGTGAAGCCGCCGAAGATGACCAGCGTGAAAGCCAGCTGCCCGAACAGCGTGGCCGCCATATAGACCATCGCGCCATAGGCCGTCGCGGCGGGAGAAAGGCCAGTTCGCCAATGACCTGCGATTTCCACGCCGAGTGAGCCGACGAGGCAGACCACGGCGAGAAAGATCGCCACGGGCACTGCTGCCCGCCTTGCTCCGGGCGATGGAAGAAGGTGCGTGGCAAGGGAGATCAAGCCGGTTCCGACCAGGAGAAGAAGGGTGGAGGCGAGGGGCCATGCGAGTGCCGGGAGCGCAGGCGAGCCGACAGGGGCCCATACGTCCGGCGATACGGTCCAGAGGAAGAGATAGGAAAAGACATAGGAGAGGTAGAGCGAGGCTGCCACGAACATCAGCACCACCATGGCCCACCAGGAATGCGAGGTCGGGCCGGACATGTAGGTGGGCAGGCTGATGCCGCCGCCGATATCGACAGGGCCCTTCGATGGACCGTGATCGAGGGGCCAGGTCCAGACGAGGCAGAAGGCGATGGCGAGCACGCCGCAGATGATGGCGATCGTGACGAACTTGACGGTCAGGAGCAGGAAGAACGCGGCCGTGAAGATCGCTGCCAGGAATGGCGACCAGGCCGATCCCGGCATCCGGATCACATATTGCGGCTTTGCATCAATCGGGGAGGTGACGATCGTCTCGCGCCCGCCGGTTGGCGCGTTGGGCAGGTAATAGCGGCCCTCCTTCACGTCTTCGGGGAGGTTCGGCTGGTCCCAGATCGGCTCGCGGCTGGTGACGAGCGGAATGCTGCGCGTGGAATAGACATCGTTCGGCAGCCATTCGAGCGTCCCCGCCTGCCATGGGTTCTCAGGGCCGCCGCGGCCGGGGCGGAAGCGCAGGATCAGGTCGATGACGAAGAGCAGCACGCCCGCGCCCAGAATATAGGAGCCGATGGTCGAGATCATGTTGAGCGTGTCCCAGCCGAGTTCGCTCGGATAGGTCCAGACGCGCCGCGGCATGCCCAGAAGGCCGGTCAGATGCATCGGGAAGAAGGCGATGTTGAAGCCTGCAAACATCAGCCAGAACACCCAGCGCCCCAGGCGCTCCGACAGCATGTTCCTGCTTGCCATGGGCGCCCAGTAATAGAAGGTCGCGAACAGCGGGAACACCATTCCGCCGACCAGCACGTAATGGAAATGGGCGACGACGAAATAGGTGTCATGCACCTGGAAATCGAAGGGCACCATAGCGACCATCACGCCGGTCAGCCCGCCGATGGTGAAGATGAACAGGAAGCCGAGGATGAACAGCGACGGCGTGTTGATGCGGAATTTCTCGCGGCCGGCGGCGATGGTGGCAATCCATGAGAAGACCTGGATGCCCGAGGGAATGGCGACCGCCATGCTGGCTGCGGAAAAGAAGGCGAGGCTCAGCGCCGGAATGCCCGTCGTGAACATGTGGTGCACCCACAGGCCGAAGGAGAAGAAGCCTGTGGCGATCAGCGCGATGACGATCAGGCGATAGCCGACGAGCGGGGTGCGCGCCATGGTCGGCACCATCATCGAGACGAGGCCGGCGGCGGGCAGGAAGATGATATAGACTTCCGGGTGGCCGAAGAACCAGAAGAGGTGCTGCCAGAGCAGGGAATCGCCGCCCTTGGCGGCGGTGAAGAAGGGCCAGCCGAAGGAGCGCTCGATCTCCAGCATCATGGTCGCGAGGATGACCGCGGGAAAGGCGAACATGATCATGCTGGCGAAGATGAGCATCGACCAGGCGAAGATCGGCATTTTGGCCAGCGTCATGCCGGGCGGGCGGGTGCGCAGGGCGCCGACCACGATCTCCACTGCGCCGGCTATCGCCGAAATCTCGATGAAGCCGATGCCGAGGAGCCAGAAATCGGCGTTGTCGCCGGGGGAATATTCCTTCAGCGTCAGCGGCGGGTACATGAACCAGCCGCCGGCGGGCGCCAGATCGTAGAGGATGGTCGAGAAGAAGACGAGGCCGCCGATGACATAGGCCCAGATGGCAAACGCGCTGAGACGCGGGAAGGGGAGGTCGCGTGCGGCCAGCATCTGCGGCAGCAGCAGGACGCCGAGCGCCTCGACCGCCGGCACGGCGAAGAGGAACATCATCGTCGTGCCATGGACGGTGAACATCTGGTTGTAGAGTTCCTGGCCGATGAAGTCGTTCTCCGCCGTTGCCAGCTGCGTGCGCATGAGAAGCGCCAGCACGCCGGCCATCAGGAAGAACAGGAACGCGACAGCGATATAGAGCAGGCCGATCTCGGTGTTGTTCACCGTCGTCACGATGCGCCATCCGCGCGGCGTCGCCCAAATGCGCTCGAGTTCTTCGAGCTCGCCCTCGGGGCGGGGCGTAGGGTTCGGCAGGTCGAGACGTGGTTCGCTTTCCATGGCCGTTCACCGCAATTGGTAGAGCAGGACAAGACCGCCGAGATAGACGATGGCGACGATCGCTGAATCGAGCCCGATGCGGGCTATGGTGGTATCCCGGCGCTCGGCAAGCCCGCCGAGGAAGAGTGCCGTGACGATGATGCCGAGCAGGGCGCCAAAAATCGAGAAGCTGCCCGTTGTGTTGAGGACCGGCTGGCCGGAGGATGCCGCATCGACGACGAAGACCAGCCCGACATTGATGAGATTGGTGCCCAGTATGTCCGAAATGGCGAGGGTGAACAGGCCGCGCCGGGCTGCCGTCAGCGCTGTGCTCAATTCGGGAAGCGAGGTGGAAATGGCGACCAGGAAAAAGCCCACGAAGCTTGCACCCAGCCCCGTCTGTTGCGCTATCGCATCGCCCGTCTGAGACAGGAGATAACCCGCCACGAGAATGACCAGGGCGAGGGCTGTGGTGCGCCAGACAAGAACCGGAAGAGAGAGTTCTTCCGCACTGTCTTCGCGTTTCTTCGCTTGCCCTTCCCTGAAGAGATGATGCTCGATCTCGCCTTCACGCGCGGCGAGCCACGGCCGACGCTCCGGTTCGCGCGACAACAGCCAGACGCTGGCGAGATAGAGGCCAAGGCATCCCCAGGCCCAGAGACCTATTCCGAAAATGGCGACATCGCGAACCACCATGCCGGCGGCGACGAAGGCGAGGAGAAGGATATTCAGCACGCCCTGCAGCATGACGCGCGGTTCGGGAACGACCGCCGTCAGTGCCCGGTGGCCGATGGTGAAATCAACGAGCGCCAGAACCGCTACCTGCATGGCAATGCTGCCGAAGAGATTGTTGATGGCAAGACTCGAATTGCCACTGAGCGATGCTGTGAGCGTGACGCCGATCTCCGGCAGCGAGGTCACGCCGGCGAGCAGGATCATCCCTATGGTCGCGTGGCCTATTCCCGTCTTCTTGCTGATGGCTTCAGCATGGCCGGTGATTCTGACACCGGCGAACCAGACGCTTGTCGCCGCTGCGGCAAAGATCGCGATGTTGAGCCAGAGACTGATGCCGGTGAAATCAGGCATGGCCGTTCACCGCAATTGCGCAAGGTAGGAGGAAAGGCTGGCCAGCTCCTCGTCGGTGAAGATGCGATAGGCCGGCATCAGGTTTTCCGGCTTGATGTGCTGGCCGTCGCGGATCCAGCGTGCGAAGGCCTCCGCATCGTTGGGCAATGTGGCGGCGGCGAGCGAATGCCGGCTGCCGACATGGGTGAGGTCGGGGCCGATCGTGCCGCTTGCGGCGGTGCCCCGCACGGTATGGCAGGCACCGCAGCCGCTTGCCATGAAGAGCTCGCGTCCTCTTCTCTCCGAATTCCCGGTTGGCTCTCCCGCCTGTTTCGCTTCATTGGCGAGCCAGGCGGCGAAATCGCCTTCAGCCATTGCGATGACGAAGAACGACATCAGGGCATGGGCCCCGCCGCAATATTCCGCGCATTGCCCGCGGCTGACGCCGGGCTTCTCAACATCAAGGGTCAGCGTGTTGACGCGGCCGGGGATCATGTCGAGCTTGCCCGCAAGCTTAGGCACCCAGAAGGAGTGGATCACATCCGCCGAGGTGAGATCGATCCTGACTGGACGCCCTGCGGGAATGCGCAGTTCATTGGCGCTTTCGATGCGGCGGCCGTTTTCGTCGTGATAGATAACGCGCCACCACCAGCGTTCGCCGACGACCGAGATGCGCAAACCGTCCTGGGTGTCGGCGGGACTGCCGCCCATGCCGAGAACGATAATGCCGTAGGCGAGGAGGAGGGTCAGCGTCACGGCTGGAAAGATCAGGCCAGCGCCGATGATGAGCTTTTCACCGCTGAGCCGCCGTCGCCAGCGCTCGCTTCCGAACAGCGCCGCTGCCGCGATCACCGCGGTGATGATGAAAACGGCGGTGCAGAAGAGGATAAGCACCCAGGAGAGAGTGTGGATCCGTCCGGCCTCGGCGCCGGCGGGATCAAGTGCCGACTGGACGCCGGCGCATCCGCTCGCGAGGAGGAGCAGCGCTCCGGCAGCGGGCCATTGCAGGAAACCCAGCCTCATCGCCCGGTCTCCGTCGACGATGACGGGCTATCCGGTTCGGCAGCGGGGGGAAGCGATGAGAAATAGGCCGCGACATCCGATATCTGCTCGTCCGTCAGACGGCGGGCCACGGTGGCCATGATCTGGCCATAGCCGGTCATGTCGCGTCCGCCCTCCTGCCAGAGCCGCAATTGCCCGGCGATGTAAGCGGCATGCTGGCCGGCAAGCGAGGGAAAGGCGGCGGCCCGGTTGCGCGAGTGGCAGGCAAGGCAGGGCGGAATACCGCTCCTTGCATCGCCGTTCACGGCAATCACGCGCCCTCGCTCCACACTGTCCGCGTCGAGGCGGTTCCCGGCCGGAGGCGGCCTTGTCTCCAGCCCGGCATAATAGGCGGCAAGCTCGCGCATTTCGCGCTCGTCGAGGTTTTCGGCGACCGGCTCCATGATGCCGCTCGGGCGCGTGCCGGCGGCATATTCGGCAAGCGCGCGCAGGAGAAAAGCCGGCGATTGCCCGGCCAGTCTTGGAACCAGTGCGCTCAACGTTTCCTGTGCCGCATCATCGTGGCAGCGGATGCACTGCGTCAGGGCAACCGTGTCACTCCCCTGCGTCAGGTCTTCGCGAGGCTCGGGAGGGAGGCGATCCCGGCCCGACAGTTGCTGATAGTCGGCCGCTGTGCCGCCGGGCAATTGCTTGAGAAAGGCCGTGAGCGCCCAGACCTCGTCATGGCGCCCCTGCGCCGGCCAGGCCGGCATGCCGGTATATTTGAGGCCATGCTTGACGATCCAGAACACTTCTTCCGGCGTCTGGTGGGCGACGGCCCCGGCGAGCGGCGGCGGGGGAGGCAGCATGCCGGAGACGATCGCATCAACGGGATCGCCCGGCCTGCCGTGGCAGGGCGCGCAGCCGCCTTCGAAATGCGCGGCACCGAGATGGACCCTGTCGGGATCATCGAGTGGCGGCGGGGCTTCCACGAAATAGCTCCGCGTCTCGACGGATTGTCGGCGCAATTTCTCGAGGATCCATGTCGTTATGGCGAAATGCTCCCGCGTCGCCGCGACATTGTAGAAGCCGGACCATATGAAAATGGCGATGCCGGCAACGAGGAAAATGATGACGATACCGGTGGCAAGAGCCAGTCGTTTCCATCCCAGAACGGTTCTCGGGATCATGCACCAGCCTCGCGCATGCCGACATCGGGGTCACTCATCCTGGAAATATCGTCGAACCACAGGGCGGCGATGACGATGCCGGCCAGCACATAGGTCGCCGGGCAGGCGGCAATCATCAGCAGGCCCGCCAATTGCTGATCGGCCAGAGTGACTGCCGGCGAATGGGCGGCGGCGTGGCCGGAAAGAACGCCGGGATAGAGAACGCGCGGCGCGAACACGAAGAGAACGCCGAGGAGACAGAATATCTTCCCGGTGATGAGCAGGGCCAGAATGGCGCGCCAGCGCCGATGCCCCCTGACCAGAAATATCGCCGACCAGAACCAGAAGGCGGAGAGAAAGAGCGAGACCTGCATGACGAGATGCAGGAAGTGCGACCGCATGGCGGCGTCGAGCACGGGCGGCGCATGCCATGCCCATAAGAGGAGCAGCTGCGCGGCCATGGCGGAAAAGAGGAAGCTGCGAGCCGGTATCCGGCGCTGCGGCCGAATCCAGATACATGCCAGCGCGACCAGCGGGGCGCAGGCATTCATCAGAACGATATGCGCGACCATCTGCGCGCTCAGGGGGCCGAAGGCGCTGAACATGCCCGCCAAACGTGCGGCGTTCTTAATTGTTCCTCTGCGTCAGGCGCTTAGGTCAGGTTTTTCCAGCCTTCGTCGGGCGTGAAGCGCGGGCCGTATCGCTCTTCGAGCCGCTTCAATGCCGCCACGATATCGTCCGTGCCGCGGGTGCGGGCATAATGAATGGGACCGCCGCGGAAGGGCGCGAAACCGGTGGCGAAGATCATGGCGCCGTCGAGCGTGTCCGCATCGTCCACGATCCCTTCGCGCAGGCAGGCCGCGCAGGTGTTGAGCATCGGCAGGATGAGGCGATCGGCCATTTCAGGTCCGGGTGCTGCCGCATCGGACGCCTTTTTCGGCCGGCCCTTGTCGTCATAGTCGTAAAGCCCCTTGCCGGCCTTCCGTCCGGTTTCGCCCGCCTCGACCTTCTGCGTGAGCCAGGCCGGGATTTCCGGCATGGAGCTGCCGAAGCTCTCCTTGAGCATGCGGGCGACCTCCAGGCCGATGTCGAGCCCGACGCGGTCGGCCAGCTCGATCGGCCCCATCGGCATGCCGAAATCGGTAGCCGCGCGGTCGATCGTCTCCTTGGCGGTTCCTTCGTCCAGCATGACGAAGGCCTCGACCAGATATGGCGTCAGCGCGCGGTTGACGAGGAAACCCGGCGCACTCTTCACCGCAGCGGGCAATTTGCCGATCGCGCCGCAGAAGGCGCGGGCCCTGTCGAGCGTCGACGGGGCCGCCTGATCATGCGCGACGATCTCGACCAGCTCCATCTTGGCAACGGGATTGAAGAAATGCAGGCCGACCAGACGGTCTGCGAACGGCAGGTTTTCGCGCAGAACTTCAAGCGGAATGCTCGACGTATTGGTGGCGAGAAGGGCGCTTTTCTTCATTTTCGGGGCGATCGCCTCGAAAACCCGGCGCTTTATATCGGCCTTTTCCGCTATAGCCTCGATGATCAGGTCCGCTTTCGCAATGCCGGACTGCTCGAAATCAGGCATCAGCCGGTCGAGCGCATCGCGCCGCTCGATGCCTGAATGGAGCTTCTTGCCGTAGAATTCCGCCGCCCGGCCGACTGCCTTCGCAAGCGCATTGCGGTCGAGGTCGGAGAGCGACACCGAGAGCCCGCGCGCGGCGCACCAGGCGGCGATATCGCCGCCCATCGTGCCGGCGCCGATGACATGGACATGGCGGATGCCGCTTTCGCCCTTGGCTGCGCCTTTCAGCTTCTCGCGCAGGAAGAAGACGCGGATGAGGTTCTGCGCGGTGTCGCCGACGAGCAGCTCAGAGAAGGATCTGATCTCCGCCTTCTGCATCGCCCTGGCGTCGCCGCCATGCTCCTCCCAGAGATCGATGAGACGGTAGGGCGCGGGATAGTGCCGCTGCGGTGCATGCTTCTCCGCCTGCGCCCGCATCTGGCGGGCGGCGATCCGGCGCGTCGGCTGGAAGCCAAAAACGCTGGATTTGAGGCTCCCGCGGCGGGTCTTCACATCGCCGGAAACCGCCGCGCGCACGGCATTCTCGACGTGGCGCTCCTCCATCACCGCATCGACGAGGCCGAGCGCCTTGGCTTTTTTGGCATATACGGTTCTTCCCGTCAGCATCATGGTCATCGCCTCGACGGGATCGATCAGCGCCGTCAGGCGGAATGTGCCGCCGAGGCCGGGGTGCAGGCCGAGCAGCACCTCGGGGAAGCCGAGCTTTGCGTCACTGATGGCGAGGCGGTACTTGCAGGCAAGCGCGAGTTCGAGCCCGCCGCCGAGGCAGTGGCCATGGATGACGGCGACCGTGGGGATATCAAGCACTGCCAGGCGGTCGATGATCTCGTGCGCACGCGTCATGCGCTTTTCGACTTCCTGCTCCTCCGGCGCTGTCACGCCCCTGAAATCACGGATATCGGCGCCGGCGATGAAACCGTTCTTCTTGGCCGAGCGGATGACCAGCCCCTTGGCGCCCATGCCCCTGATATCATCGAGCGCCGTCTCGAGTTCGGCAAGGACGGCTTCCGACAGGGTGTTGGTGCTCTCATTGGCGCGGTCGAGAATGAGCCAGGCAATATCGTCCTCCCCCTTGACGATGCGCCAGTCGGTCAGGATCTTCGCCGAGCCGTTGCGCGGCCCAAGCTCCATATCGCGTGGGGCGAGCGTGTTCCATACGGATGTGTCGGTGACCGGCATCAGACGACCTCCAGAAGCATGGCGCCGCCCTGGCCGCCGCCGATGCACTCGGTGGCCATGCCACGCTTGAGGCCGAGCCGGCGCATGGCGTTGACGAGATGGAGCACGATGCGGTTGCCGCTCGCGCCGACGGGATGGCCAAGGCTGATCGCCCCGCCATCAACATTGAGCCGGTCGCGATCGATCGGGCCGAAGACGCCGTCGAGACCCAGCACATCTCGACAATATTCCTCGTCCTCCCATGCGGCGAGACAGGCCAGCACCTGCGCGGCGAAGGCCTCGTTCAACTCCCAGAGGTCGATATCTTCACGGGTGAGACCCCGGCGCTTCAGGAGAGCGGTGCAGCAAAGGGTCGGCCCGAGGCCCATGATGGAGGGATCGAGCGCCGACCACTCGGCATCGACGATGCGGGCGAGCGGCCTGAGCTTGTGCCTCTTCACCGCCTCCTCGGAGGCGAGGATGACCCAGGAGGCGCCGTCGGTGATCTGGGAGGAATTGCCGGCGGTGACATTGCCATAGGGCTTTTCGAAGACAGGCTTGAGGCTTGCCAGCTTCTCCATCGAGGTGTCCGGCCGCACGCCGTCGTCGTGATCGTACAGGGTTCCGTCGCGGCTCACCGCCGGGATCAGCTCGCCGTCGAGAAAGCCTTCCTTATGTGCTTGGGACAGCCGCAGGTGGCTTTCCAGCGCATAGGCGTCGGCGGCTTTACGGGTGATGCCGAAGAGATGGCCGATCACCTCCGCCGTCTGGCCCATATTGAGCTCCGTCATGGGGTCGGTCAGCCCGCGTTCCAGCCCGATCACGGGCTTTGCCATGTCCGGGCGGAACGCGGCCAGCGCGGCGGTCCTGCCCCAGGCGGTCTTTTCCGTCGCAAAGCGGGCGAACCATTTGGTCGCCTCCTGGCTCAGCACCAGCGGCGAATGCGACAGGGCTTCCGCGCCCCCGGCGAGGATCACGTCCGCCTTGCCGAGTTCGATCATGCGGAAGGCGGTGTCGATCGACTGCATGCCCGAGCCGCAATTGATCTGGACGGTGAAGGCCGGCATCGCCGCGCCCATGCCGAGGCGAAGGGCGGCGACGCGCGCCGGGTTCATCTCGTCGGCGATCACGTTGACGCAGCCGAGGATGACCATGTCGAAGGTTTCGGGAGGAAAAGGCTGGCGGGCGAGCAGCGGCCGTCCGCACTGGACCGCGAGATCGACCGGGGTGAAGGGGCCCGGCTTGCCCCGGGCGCGCAGGAAGGGCGTCCGCGTGCCGTCGACGAGATAGACCGGCCGGCCGGCGGGACCTTCCCTTCCGCTCGCCGTGGAAGCGGAAGCCGCGGCCCTGGATGGACGCGCTCGGCTTCTTGCCGCTGCCGGGGCTGGCGCTTTCGGTTTCTGGGCCATCACGTCATTTCCTGTCTATCGGCGGGAATCGGATCGGCTCTCCTCATGAAGAGGCAGGTCTGCATACCACAGATTGCATGGCGGATCGAACGGCCATCGATGAAATTGACAGTCGTTTCCGTGATTCATCACCAATAGCGCGGATATCCGTAATAGCCGTGATAGCGCTCCTCGTAGAGACGGCTGACGGCCTGCGTCGGGTCGTATTCGGGGGCATTCTTGACCTGATCGCGTGTGAGCTCCACATCCACCGTTTCTTCCGCCCAGTCGACGCTGGTCACCGCGCGCGGGGCGATCAGGACCTTCTTTCCCGGCCACCAGTTCCTGGTGTCGACGACGATATAGCGGATCGTCCAATTGTCGGAATCGATCAGGAATTCCTCGACATGGCCGATGTCGCCGTCCTTTGCCCGGATATAGTAGCCGGTGACCTCTCCTGTGGAGCGCAGATGGGGGTCTCCCTCGTCGGCCTCGTCCTCTCCGGTGATGGGCGGGGTCGTCTCGACCGGCTGCGGGATAGGGGCCAACCCCGCGCCGACCGGCGGATATCCGACCCAGTAGGGCTCCCAGCCGTAATGACCATACAGACTGCCTTCGTGGTGGCGCGAAACAGGCGCATCCGTATCGATCTCCGGGCTGTCCTTCACCTGCTGCATCGTCACATTTGCGGGAATCGCCCGCTGCGGCACCTCGGGCGTGGCGACCGCCTGCGGCGGGAGGAGGACCTTTCTGCCGCTCAGCCAAATCCCCGTATCCACCACGAGCCAGCGGATCGTCCATTCCCGGTCGTCGAAGAGAAAATCGACCACGGAGCCGATCGAGCCGTCGGTGGCCTCGATTGCGTAGCCGGTCAGATTGGATGCATTCCACAGCATGGCAGGATCCTCCGGATTGTTTTCGATTCTAACGGCAGGAGGGCATGTTCGTTCCTTGGCGGCTCAGGCTCTCCTGCATGGGGCAGGACACGGCGCCGCAAGGCCGGTTCTTAAAAATTGAACGGCTGCGTGAGTGGCTCACTGGCTTTGCCCATCATGCGAACTATAACTGTGTCTGTTCGCGGCTAAGATTCGAAACATTTCTTCATCAAAGAGACGACAGCGTGCCGGACCGAAGATCGCCACTGGCTCCGTTCAGACATGACATGTTCCGTACCATCTGGATCGCGAGCCTTGCGTCCAATTTCGGCGGCCTGATCCAGTCTGTGGGCGCTGCCTGGATGATGACGTCCATCTCCAATTCGGTGAATATGGTGGCGCTGGTGCAGGCCTCCACGGCTTTGCCCATCATGCTGTTCTCCCTCGTTTCGGGCGCGCTCGCCGACAATTTCGACCGGCGCCGGATCATGCTCGTCGCCCAGAGCTTCATGCTGGGGGTCTCGGCCCTGATGACGGTTTTCGCCTATCTCGGGCTGATCACGCCCTGGCTCCTCCTGGCGTTCACCTTCCTGCTCGGCTGCGGGACGGCGCTCAACAACCCGTCGTGGCAGGCCTCGGTGGGCGATCTGGTGCCGCGCGACGATGTCGCCGGCGCGGTCGCGCTCAACAGCATGGGCTTCAACATCACGCGCAGCGTGGGGCCGGCGATCGGCGGCATGATCGTGGCGGCGGCCGGGGCAGCAGCGGCCTTTGCCGTCAATACGATGAGCTATTTCGCCATTATTTTCGCGCTCGCGCGCTGGCGGCCCAGCATTGCGCCGAGCACATTGCCGCGGGAGACGCTGGGGCGGGCCATCGGAGCCGGCCTGCGCTATGTCGCGATGTCGCCCAATATCGGAAAGGTGGTGTTCCGCGGCTTCTTCTTCGGCCTCGCCGCGAGCGCGGTGCTGGCGCTGCTGCCTTTCGTGGCGCGTGATCTCGTGGGCGGCGGGCCGCTCGTCTACGGCGTCATGCTCGGCTCATTCGGGGTCGGGGCGATCGGCGGCGCGCTGCTCAGCGGCCGGATGCGGGAGATCCTGTCGAGCGAAGGGGTAGCGCGGTGGGCCTTTCTCGGGTTCGCGGTCAGCGCCGGCATCATCGGCTTCAGCAACAATGTCTGGTCGACCAATGCCGCCCTGCTGATCTCGGGCGCCTGCTGGGTGCTCGCGCTTTCGCTCTTCAACATGACCGTGCAGCTTTCGACCCCACGCTGGGTGGTGGGACGCGCCATGTCGCTCTCCCAGACGATGACCTTTGCCGGCATTGCCGGCGGCAGCTGGATGTGGGGTCTGGCGGCCGAGCAATATGGCGCGGACAATGCGCTGTTTGCATCCGGCGTGCTGATGCTGCTGGGCGCCGCGCTGGGCCTGCGCTTTGCGTTGCCCGAATTCACGTCCCTCAATCTCGATCCGCTCAACCGTTTCAGCGAACCGCTCCTGCGGCTGGACCTGCAGCCGCGCAGCGGACCGATCGTCATCATGATCGACTACAATATCGCGGAGGAGGACGTGCCCGCATTCCTCGCCGCGATGGCGGAGCGGCGGCGCATCCGCATCCGGGACGGGGCAGGGCAGTGGGCGCTGATGCGGGATCTGGAAAATCCGGAGATATGGACGGAGAGCTACCACACGCCGACATGGGTGGAATATGTGCGCCACAACCAGCGGCGGACGCAGGCGGATGCGGAGGTCAGCGACCGGATCCGGTCACTGCACCGCGGCCCCGCCGATCCGCGGGTGCACCGCATGATCGAGCGGCAGACCATCCCGCCGCAGGCGATCACCGCCCACAAGACGCAGATGGAGATGCATTGACGCACTGAGGCCGGAGGCGGCCTTTCAGGCCGTGCGCGCCTCCCGCTTGGCAAGCGTCGATACGAGATCGCCGAAGCGGTCGCCCTGCACGGCGATGTGGCTGCGCAGCAAGGCGCGGGCGGCTTCCGCATCGCCGGCCAGGATCGCCTCGACAATGCCGGTATGCTCGCTGAACGATGTCTTCATGCGGTTGCGCACACGCAACTGCAGCCGCCGGTAGGGGCGCAGGCGGCGGTGCAGCGTAGTGCATTGTTCCGCAAGAAACTCGCTGTGGCTGGCGGCATAGATGGCGCGGTGGAACAATTCATTGTCATAATAATAGGCGTCGGTATCGCCGCTTTCTGCTGATTGCTCGCACTTGGCGTGGGCGGCCAGAAGATCAGCGCGGTCCTCTTCCGTGTGGCGGCGTGCGGCGAGGGCACCTGCCATGCCTTCGAGCTCGGCCATCACCTCGAACATCTCGTAAATGCGCTGTGGGCCGGGATCGACGACGACCGCGCCGCGCCGCGGACGGATTTCGACAAGCCCGATGGCGCTCAACTGCATCAGCACCTCACGGATAGGCGTCCGCGACACGCCGAAACGTTTGGCCAGCTGAACCTCGTCCAGCCTTTCACCGGGCGCGAAAAGCCCAGTGACGATGCCGTTTTCGATCTTGTCCCTCAGTCCCTGGACGATGTTTTCCGCCATACCCGTTCCGATCACATACAGAATTGCCAATCTTGCATACAATATGTTTGACTTTGCGTGCAAGATATATGCACGATTGGCAATCCTGATTGGAGAGCAGGATCGTAAGGGAGGAAACAATGAAAGATTTCACGAGAGTTCTGAAGGCTGCGGCCTGCATCGCCTTCGGTTGCGTCGTCGCATCGGGCGCGGGCGCGCAAACCATATTGAAGGCGTCGCACCAGTTCCCGGGAGGGAAGGGCGACATACGCGACGAGATGGTGCAGATGATCGCGCGCGACGTCGCGGCGGCCAATGTCGACCTGCAGATCCAGGTCTTTCCCGGCGCGTCGCTCTACAAGCCCAACGACCAGTGGAATGCGCTGACACGCGGTCTGCTCGACATGTCGTCCTTCCCGCTCGACTACGCCTCGGGCAAGCATCCGCAGTTTTCGGCGACCCTGATGCCGGGGCTGGTCGGAAATTTCGACAGGGCGATGCGGCTCAATGATTCCGACTTCATGAAGGACATCAAGAAAGTCATCGAGGACGCCGGCGTGGTCGTCATTGCCGATGCCTGGCTTTCCGGAGCTTTCGCCTCGAAAAAGGACTGCATCACCTCGCCCGATACGATCAAGGGCCAGGTGATCCGCGCCGCGGGACCGGCTTTCGAGGAGATGCTGGCGGCGGCGGGCGCTTCGATTTCCTCCATGCCGTCATCGGAAATCTATACGGGCATGCAGACCGGGGTACTCGACGCCGCAAACACCTCGTCGGCGAGCTTCGTGTCCTACCGGCTTTTCGAGCAGGCGAAATGCCTGACCGCGCCGGGCGAGAACGCGCTCTGGTTCATGTATGAGCCGGTTCTGATGTCGAAGAAGGTGTTCGACGGTCTGACCCCCGAACAGCAGAAGGCCATTCTTGCGGCAGGCGAGAAGGCCGAGATGTTCTTCAACGAGGAAGTCCGCAAGGGTGACCAGAAGCTGATCGACACCTTCAAGCAGGCCAATGTCGAAGTCGTCGAGATGTCCAAGGCGGATTATGACGCCTGGCTCACGATAGCAAAGGAATCTTCCTACAAGAAGTTCGCCGAGCAGGTTCCTGGCGGCGAGGAGCTGATCAAGAAGGCCCTTGCGGTGGAGTGATCATCCGATGAGCAGGCCGGCCGGCAAGCCATGTCGGCCGCCATATGCCTGACGGGAGCCTGACAATGGTGAAGACCTATATCCTCGTGGTGAACAATCTGTCGCGCGCCCTTGCTGTGCTGGCGACGCTGCTTCTCATCGCGGCCATGCTCGTCGTCTGCCAGATGATCGCGGTGCGCTACGTCTTTCGCATGGCGACGATCTGGCAGACGGATTTCGTAGTGTTCGCGGCAACCGCCGCAATCTTTCTGGGTGCGCCCTATGTGCTGCTGAAAGGCGGCCATGTGGGCGTCGACATCGTCGAGATGATGGTGGGTGGGAAAACGCGCCGCGGCCTGCGGATCATTGCCAGTTTTCTCGGCCTTCTGTTCTGCGCGGCGATGCTGGTGGCAAGCTCGATCCATTTCCACGACGCCTGGGCCGGCGGCTGGAAGCATGCGAGCGTCTGGGCGCCGCCGCTGTGGATACCGCTTGCAGCACTGCCGCTCGGTTTCGGCATGTTGTGCCTGCAATATATCGCCGAAATCCTGAAGCTCTTCGTCAATTCCGGCGTGGCGGAACCTGCCGGGGCGGATCCACTCGGCCAAATTCCCGTCGCACATACATTGAAGGAGATCCCGCGATGAGCCCCACCATGGCCGGCCTTGCCATCATAGCGGGCCTTTTCGTCCTCCTCGGCACCGGCATGCCGATTGCCTTCGCCCTCGGGCTTTCCGCCATTCTGGCGCTGGTCCTGCAGGGCGGGTTCGGCATGTTCTACATCCTGTCGGAAACGATGTTCGCAGGGATTGCCAATCTCGCCTATGTTTCGATCCCGATGTTCGTGCTGATGGGTGCGGCCGTAGCCTCGTCGCCGGCGGGAGGCGATCTCTACACCGCGCTTGACCGGTGGCTGAACCGGATTCCCGGCGGGCTGGTGCTCTCCAATCTCGGAGCGTGCGCGATCTTCTCCGGCATGACCGGATCATCGCCGGCCACTTGCGCGGCCATCGGCAAGATGGGCATTCCGGAGATGATGCGCCGCGGCTATCCAGCATCGGTCGCCACGGGCTCGATTGCCGCCGGCGGCACGCTCGGCATCCTCATACCGCCATCGGTGACGCTGATCGTCTATGGCATCGCCACGGAAACATCGATCGGCCGGCTGTTCATGGCGGGCGTCATTCCAGGCATCATGCTGACGGCCATGTTCATGGCCTGGGCGATCATCGACTGCAAGCGCAAGGGCTACGAGTTCGATACGCGGGCCCTGCGCTATACGCTGCGCGAGAAACTGTCGGGATTGCCCCGTATCCTGCCGTTCCTGCTGATCATCGCGGGCACGCTCTATGTGCTCTATGGCGGCATCGCCACACCGTCGGAGGCGGCGGGCGCCGGCGCCTTGCTGACGCTTCTCGTCGTCGTCATCGCCTATCGGCTGTTCAAAATCAGGCCGGTCGCCAACATCTTCGGCTCGGCCATGCGCGAAAGCGTGATGATCATGATGATCATGGCGGCGGCCGAGCTCTTCGCCTTCGCCCTGTCGTCTCTTTTCATCACCCAGACGATCGCCGCGGCCATCGCCAGCATGGAGGTCAACCGCTGGGTGCTGATGGGGCTGATCAATGTCTTCCTGCTGGTGGCGGGCATGTTCCTGCCGCCGGTGGCGGTGATTGTGATGTCGGCGCCGCTGCTCTTCCCGATCATCACGCAGGCCGGCTTCGACCCGTACTGGTTTGCCATCATCCTGACGATCAACATGGAGGTCGGGCTGATCACGCCGCCCGTCGGGCTCAACCTCTTTGTGATCAACGCGGTCGCGCCTGATGTGCCGACGCGGGAGATATTATGGGGATCGCTGCCCTATGTATTGGTGATGTTCCTGGCGATCGTGATCCTTTGCATCTTTCCGGGCATCGTCACGTGGCTGCCGAACCATATGATGGGAGTGCCTATATGAGGAGTTCATCCTTTTTCAGCGACATGCTGCAGAGCATAACGGAGCGTGGCCGCAGCCTTCTGTCCTTCGCACAGCGCGAGCAGGCCGGCGCATCGGGCGTCAAGGGGCTGGAGAAGGAATGCGAGGCGCTGCTGTCCAGCCGCGGTGAGGCGTCAGGCATGGCGCTAGCCAGGGATATTCTGGCGCGCTGGTGCCTGCTCGGCGAGGAGGAGCAGCGGGCGTTCATGCGCATCCTCCTGGAACGCTTCGGGCCGGATACGGACAGGCTCGAGAAGGCGATCGACGGATATCGGTCGGAGCGCACGCCGAAGGCGCTGCAGGAGCTGAACGCCGCGGCGGAGCCGCGCCGGCAGGAGCTCATCCGGCGGCTCAATCTGGCGCCGAACGGCATCGCCACGCTGGTCAAGATGCGGGAAAGGCTCCTGAAGCTGAAGGCCGAGGAGCCGGATCTCGACGCGGTGGATGCGGATTTCGCCCATCTGTTCGGCTCCTGGTTCAACCGCGGCTTCCTCGTGCTGCGGCCGATCGACTGGTCGACCCCGGCCGACATACTGGAAAAGATCATCCATTACGAAGCCGTGCATGCAATCAGCGACTGGGACGAGTTGCGCCGGCGGCTCGCCCCGGCGGACCGGCGATGCTTCGCCTTCTTTCATCCGCAGCTTGTCGACGAGCCGCTGATCTTCGTCGAGGTAGCGCTGACGACGGGAATTCCGGAGGCGATCGGTGATGTGCTCGACGGCGGCCGCGCGCCGATCCACCCGGGCGACGCGACCACCGCCGTCTTCTATTCGATCTCGAACTGTCAGGAAGGATTGCGCGGCATTTCCTTCGGCAATTTCCTCATCAAGCAGGTGGTCGAGGATCTGCGCCGGGACCTGCCGCGGCTCGACACATTCGTCACCCTGTCGCCGGTGCCCGGATTTGCGAGCTGGCTGGCACGGGAGCGGAAGGCGGAAGCGTCGGATGCGCTGAACGATGATGACAAGGCCGTCCTCGCCGCGCTGGATGAGCCCGGCTGGGCTGACGATCCCGCGGCCGCGACCACCGTGAGGGCGGCGCTGATGCCGGCTGCGGCATGGTATTTCCTGCGGGCGCGGACGCCGCAGGGCAAGCCGGTCGATCCGGTCGCCCGCTTCCATCTGGGCAACGGGGCGCGGCTGGAGCGGCTGAATTTCCTCGGCGACCGTTCGCCGCGCGCCATGCGACAGGCGCACGGGCTGATGGTCAATTATCTCTACAAGCTCGACGATATCGAAGCCAATCACGAGGCCTTTGCCGGCCGCGGCGAGGTGGTGGCCACGGCGGCGGTGCGGCGCTTGTTGCGCAATGGCCGGCCGGCGCGGAGTGTCGTCCCGATCTCCGGCGGAGAAGAAAAAGGCGCAGCAAAAACAAAGGGGAGCGAGGAAGTCATATGAAAAAGAATCACATGTTCGATGTCATCTGCAACGCTGTCCCTGCGCCGGACGCGGTGTTCATCGAAACCGCCGATGGTCGTCTTTGGACATATGGTGATCTCCTTGGATGGTCGGGGCGGCTGGCGAACACACTGGTCGCCGCAGGGGTGGAGCCGGGCGACCGTGTCGCCGTGCAGGTGGAAAAGAGCCCGGAGGCGCTGATGCTCTATCTCGCCTGCCTCCGCGCCGGCGCCGTCTATCTGCCGCTCAATACCGCCTATACGCTTGCCGAGCTCGATTATTTCGTCGGTGATGCCGAGCCACGCCTGGTGGTCGTTTCGCCCAGGGCGGCGGAGGGGATCAGCAAGATTGCTTCGAAATACGGCGCACATGTCGAAACGCTGGATGCCGCCGGCGGTGGGTCGCTGCTGGCACGCGCGGCGGAGGCGGACAGCGCATTCGAGGATGTCGGC
The DNA here is from genome assembly GCF_014191375.1 of Mesorhizobium sp. RMAD-H1. Lineage (GTDB taxonomy): Bacteria > Pseudomonadota > Alphaproteobacteria > Rhizobiales > Rhizobiaceae > Paramesorhizobium. The sequence continues at coordinate 768,377 of NZ_JACHWN010000002.1, read as the reverse complement.
CGCGGCCCGGACGACCTTGCCGCCATCCTCTACACGTCAGGCACGACCGGGCGCTCCAAGGGGGCGATGCTGACGCATGACAATCTTCTCTCGAATGCCCTGACGCTCAAGGACTACTGGCGCTTCACGCCGGCCGACCGGCTGATCCACGCCTTGCCGATCTTCCACACGCACGGGCTGTTCGTAGCGTCCAACGTCATTCTGATGGCCGGGGCATCGATGTTCTTCCTGCCGAAATTCGATCCCGACCAGGTGCTGGCGCTGATGCCGAGGGCGACGGCCATGATGGGGGTGCCGACATTCTACGTGCGCCTGTTGCAGCATGAGGAGCTCAACCGGGACGTTGCCGCCGGCATGCGGCTTTTCATTTCCGGCTCCGCGCCGCTTCTGGCTGAGACGCATCGCGCATTCCGGGAGCGCACGGGCCATGCCATCCTCGAGCGCTACGGCATGACCGAGACGAACATGAACACCTCCAACCCTTACGAGGGCGAGCGGATCGCGGGGACGGTGGGCTTCCCGCTGCCGGATGTGGAATTGCGGGTGGTCGATCCCGAAACCGGAACGCCTCTGCCTGATGAGGAAACGGGGATGATCGAGGTGAGGGGCCCCAATGTCTTCAAGGGCTACTGGCGCATGCCGGAGAAGACGAAAGCCGAATTCCGCGGCGATGGCTTCTTCATCACCGGCGACCTCGGCAAGATCGATGCGCGCGGTTATGTGCATATCGTGGGGCGGGGCAAGGACCTGGTGATATCGGGCGGCTACAACATCTATCCCAAAGAGGTCGAAAGCGAGATCGACCAGCTTCCGGGCGTGGTTGAAAGCGCTGTCATCGGCGTCTCGCATCCCGATTTCGGCGAGGGCGTCACGGCCGTCGTGGTCAGGGAGCCGGGCTCCGATATTGACGAGCAGGCCATTCTCGATGCGCTGAAGGATCGGCTGGCCCGCTACAAGCAGCCGAAACGCATCATCTTCGTCGACGATCTGCCGCGCAACACCATGGGAAAAGTGCAGAAAAACCTCCTGCGCGACGCATATGCGGATCTCTATTCCGTCAATGCCTGAAGGCGAACAACTCATTGCCGACAGGGCAACACGTCGCGTTCCATCGTCGCGGCAGCGGTACCGCCGAGGCATGGATTCCAGTGACAAGCACTGGAATGACGGCGGTTTGGCTGTTGGCAGCCAATCGCCGGCGTTTCCGCCTGTCGGTTTTGCTGTGTCAGAACATTTCCACTTTGGTCATCCCAGTGCTTGTCACTGATCCATGCCTTACCTTCTCCATGGCCTCAGCGATGCTGAATGGGCAATGTCGAGTGGTTCCATTAGACAGGAACGGTTCTGAAAAGCTGATTCTTTATCCGGATTTGCAAGAGGCGTTTCATTCTCAAGTGGAAGTACAGCATGCCTGCCTCGCCTGAGGCTCCTGCATCGGCGCTTTAAGTTCCCGCCCCGTCTAATTTCAATTGACGGGCGTTTAATATATCGATAAATCCAGAAATATGGATAAGAACGAAACAATAGAAGTCTTCTCGGCCCTCGCGCAGCCGACGCGCATGGATGCGTTCAGGCTTCTCGTGACGTATGAGCCGGACGGGCTTGCGGCGGGCGAGATTTCACGGCTTCTCGATGTCCCGCAGAATACGATGTCGACGCATCTGGCCATCCTCCTGCGCGCCGGGCTGATCGCCTCCGAGCGGCAGGGCCGCTCGATCATCTATCGCGCCAATTTCGAGAGCATCCGCGGGGCGCTCACTCATCTCCTGAAGGATTGCTGCGCCGGCCATCCGGACATCTGCGCGCCATTGATTGCGGATATCATTCCGTGCTGCCCACCGAGGGAGAAGTCCAATGTCTGATCGCGTTTACAATGTTCTCTTTCTCTGCACCGCCAATTCCGCCCGCTCCATCATGGCCGAATCCATCCTGAACGTCGAAGGGAAGGGGCGTTTCCGGGCCTTTTCGGCGGGGAGCCAGCCCAAGGGTACGGTCAATCCGCTGGCGCTGAAAGTGCTCGGCGCGCTGGGCTATCCCACGGAGGGGTTTCGCTCGAAGGGCTGGGAAGAGTTTGCTGCAGCCGACGCGCCGCAGATGGATTTTATTTTCACCGTCTGCGACAGTGCGGCCGGCGAGGCCTGCCCGGTCTGGCCGGGACATCCGACGACCGCCCACTGGGGCATCGAGGATCCGGCGGCGGTGGAAGGCAGCGATATCGAGAAGGAGCGGGCCTTCTCCACCGCGGCGCGTTATCTGAAGAACCGGATTACCGCTTTCCTCAACCTGCCGATCGATTCCATCGACCATTTGTCGCTGCAGACGCAGCTGCACGGTATCGGCAGGCTCGAAGGCTCATCCTCGCCCAACACGGATACAGCATGACATGTCGATTTTCGAACGCTACCTGACCCTCTGGGTCGCCTTGTGCATGGTCGCCGGCGTCGCGCTTGGCCATCTCATGCCTGGTCTGTTTCATGCGATCGGCGCGCTGGAGATCGCCAAGGTCAATATTCCGATGGCGGTCCTGATCTGGCTGATGATCATTCCGATGCTGCTCAGGATCGATTTCGCTGCGCTGAATGAGGTCGGCGCCTTCTGGCGCGGCATCGGCGTCACCCTGTTCGTCAACTGGGCGGTGAAGCCATTTTCGATGGCGCTGCTCGGCTGGCTCTTCGTCGGCTGGTTGTTCCGGCCCTATCTGCCGGAGACGCAGATCGATTCCTACATTGCGGGGCTGATCATCCTGGCCGCCGCGCCATGCACCGCCATGGTGTTCGTCTGGTCGAGCCTGACCAAGGGCGAGCCGCATTTCACACTGTCGCAGGTGGCGCTGAACGATGTCATCATGGTTGTCGCCTTCGCGCCGATCGTCGGCCTGCTGCTGGGGCTCTCGGCCATCACGGTGCCGTGGAACACGCTGGTTCTTTCGGTCGTGCTCTATATCGTCATTCCGGTGATCGTGGCGCAGATCGTGCGCCGCCGGCTCCTGAGGAGCAGCGGGCAGGCGGGGCTTGAGCGTCTTCTGGCCACGCTGCAGCCGCTGTCGCTGGTGGCGCTGCTTGCGACGCTCGTCATGCTGTTCGGCTTCCAGGGGGAGCAGATCATCGCGCAGCCGCTGGTGATCGCACTCCTGGCGGTGCCGATCCTGATCCAGGTCTATTTCAATTCGGGCCTCGCCTATCTGCTCAACCGCCTTTCCGGCGAGCGGCACTGCGTGGCCGGGCCTTCCGCGCTGATCGGCGCCAGCAATTTCTTCGAGCTCGCCGTCGCCGCCGCCATCAGCCTGTTCGGCTTCAATTCGGGCGCGGCGCTGGCAACGGTCGTGGGCGTGCTGATCGAGGTGCCGGTGATGCTGTCTGTGGTCTGGATCGTCAACCGCAGCAAGGGCTGGTATGAACGCGGCGCACCCGTCGGCAATGGCAAAGAGTTGGAGAGGACCGTCTGATGGACGTCACGATCTACCATAACCCCGCATGCGGCACGTCGCGCAACACGCTGGCCATGATCCGCAATGCCGGCATCGAGCCGGCGGTCATCGAATATCTGAAGACACCGCCGAGCCGCGATGCACTCAAGGCCATGATCGCGAAGGCCGGCCTGACGGTACGTGAGGCGATCCGCGAGAAGGGGACGCCCTATGCCGAACTCGGCCTCGACAATCCGGCTCTCAGCGACGATCAGCTTCTCGATGCCATGCTGGACACCCCCATCCTCATCAACCGTCCGTTCGTGGTGACGCCGCTGGGCAGCCGGCTCTGCCGCCCTTCCGAGGTGGTGCTCGACATCCTGCCCCTGCCGCAGAAGGGTGCCTTCACCAAGGAGGATGGCGAGGCCGTCGTCGATCAGGAAGGCAAGCGGATCCGCTAGGCAGCGGCTGCTATCTGCTTCCGGAAGCGCCAGCGAAGCGCTGCGGCACTGGCCATGACGAGGATCGCCAAAACGAGCGAGACGTGGAGGGCCGCAGCCGCGCCCGATATTTCGATGATGCTGGCATAGACGATCGGTGCGAGGGCCGAAACGAAGAAGCCGGGCGCCGTCAATCTTCCCATCAGCAGCCCGTAATGGCTGTTATCGAAAAGAACCAGCGGCTGGGTTCCCCGGACGATGGTCAGCAGCCCGTTGCCGGCGCCGTAGCAAAGCGCAAAGGCGACAGCGGCAAGAATGGAGCCGCCGCTCGAAAGCCCGGCGGCGAAGCTGAGCGGCAAAAGGGCCGTGGCGACCACGCCAAGGCTCAACGGGTGCAATCTGCGTCCGAACAGAATTTCGACAAGGCGGGCGGAGGATTGCCCGATGCCGCGCAATGCCGAAAGCCAGACGGCCGCGGCCATGCCGAGGCCGATGCCGCTCATGATGCCGATCATATGTGCGGAGATGCCGGAATTCACGAAAGCCGCTGCCGTGACCATGATCATATAGAGCAGGGAGGCCGCGATGCGGTCGGGGCGGCTCCGGGCGAGGGGGCGGATCGAGGATGATGGTCCGGCGGTGGCAGGCTGTCGTCTGCGGTGATCGGGGATCGACCAATGCAGGGGAATGGTGAGGACTGCGACGACGGCGTAGCAGACCAGCGCGCCGCGCCAGCCGAGCACCGTTTCGAGCATGTGCCCGATGGGCCAGAATGCGGTCGAGGCCAGGCCGCCCAGAAGGGTGATCTGCGAGATCGGGCGTCGGGCGGACGCGCCGCCCAGATGGGCGAGTGTCGCAAAGGCCGCCTCATAGAGCGTCATGCGCATGGCGAGACCCATGAAGGCCCAGGCGATATCGTAAACCACGAGATTGCGGGAGAGGCTCAGGCCGAGGAAACTGACAGCCATCAGGGCGGAACCGCCGGTCATGACGCGCCTGCCGCCATGGCGGTCGACGAGGCGGCCGACGAAGGACGAGGTGAGGCCCATGATGACGAGCGCGCCGGAAAAGCCGCTATAGGTGAGCGTCAGGGACCAGCCGGTATCCCGGGCGATCGCCTCTCCGAAGACGCCGATAAGATAATAGGAAATGCCCCAGCAAAGGAACTGGGACAGGCCCAGACGGAAGACGAGGCCGGTAGTAATCATCGGCCCGCGCCGGCAGGGGGCGATGCGTCCCCCGGCCCGAGCGCCCGCTGGACCAGCACGGTGTCGAGCCACCTGCCGTGCTTCCAGCCGACCGACTGCAGCGTGCCGATGATGCGGAAGCCGAGGCTTTCGTGCAGCCTGATCGAGGCACGGTTGTTCGAATCGCCGATCACCGCCAGCATCTGCCGGAACCCGCACGCCTCCGCTTCCCCGATCACTCGCATCATCAATGCCCTGCCGATGCCGCGGTCCTGGAAGCCCTCACGGACATAGACCGAGCTTTCAACCGTATTGGCATAGGCCGGCCTTGGCCGATAGGGGCCGGCATAGGCATAGCCGGCCAGTTCACCGCCGACGATGGCCACGGCATAGGGGAAATTGCCGGCGACGAGCGCCTCGCGGCGCCTCGCCATCTCGATTTCGGAAGGCGGCTCAATCTCGAAGCTCGCCGAGCCGGTGAGGACCGCCTGGGCGTAGATCGCGGTGATTTCAGCAATATCGCCTGCCTCGCAATCGCGCAGGACGAGTTCATCGGTAGCGGACGGGGCTGGCAAGGATGACTCCACGAAATTTGGATTATGGACCAATTTGCCGCGTGCCCAATCCAAAATAAAGCTTATTATCTTTATGCGATTCATAAGGATTTCTTTGATGAAGGGCTTCAATTTCGGCCAGCTCGAGACTTTCGCCAGGGTCGCCGAATGCGGCAGCTTCTCGGCGGCGGCGGAGCGTCTCGGCGTCAGCCAGCCGGCCGTGAGCCTCCAGGTCAGGCAACTGGAGCGCCAGCTCGGTGTGAAACTCCTGGAGCGGATCGGCAGAAAGGCCAGCCCCACCCGTGCGGGGCAGGAGTTTATCGAGCATGTCCGCCGCATCGATGCCGTCGTCATGGATGCCGGGCGCGCGATGGCGAAATATCGCGCCGGCCATGTCGGGCGCGTGCGACTCGGAACCGGCGCGACGGCATGCATCTATCTGCTGCCTCCCATCCTGCGGAAATTGCGCGACAATTATCCTCAGCTCGACATCATCGTGCGCACCGGCAACACGCCGGATATATTGAGGGGCGTGGAGGAGAATACGATCGACGTCGCGCTGGTGACGCTTCCCGTCACCGGCCGGATATTCCAGGCAACGCCGCTCATCGAGGACGAGCAGGTGGCGATTTTTCCGGTCGGGGAGGCACCACCGGAAAAAGCGGTGGAGGCCGCAACCCTCGCAGCACGACCGCTGGTCCTCTATGAACCAGGCGGCCATTCGCGCGATGTCATCGACGGCTGGTTCCGCAATGCCGGTCTCGCGCCGAAGCCGGTCATGGAACTCGGCAGCGTCGAGGCCATCAAGGAACTGGTGGGCGCCGGATTGGGCTGCGCGGTGCTGCCGCGATTGGCGGTGGGCGGAAACGGCTCCCGCAATGATTTCGTGGTACGCTCGCTGAGGCCGCGCCTGACGCGTCAGCTGGGCCTTGCGATGCGTAACGACAAGATCCTGGACGCCGGGTTGAGAGCCGTCGTGGATGCGATCGCAGCGATGAAGGGTTCCGGCTGAACGGTGATGATGTCAGCCATATTTTCGCCGATTCGGATTGCTGCTTTGCAATGCATGATTGAATGTCCCGCACGTTGGAAGGAGCGGAAACTGCAGGGAATGCATCCCGGTTTTCGAGGAATGAAATTCAGGGTTGTGAATGCCGAATTCTCCTTAATTTTCCGATATCTAACAAATTCCTCCCTATAAGTTGTAATTTCCTCTGGATAGTTAAAAAACCGTATGCTACATTGCACTGCAACAAAATAAGACACATTGCCACTTAATAAGTCTATCCTAGGCTAATCTTTCATCAATAAAGATTAGTCCCATAGCTGCGTCAGTATAAATTGCGAGTGTGGGAGCTGGCGAAGATGAATATTATAATTACGGGCAATATGGGGTATGTTGGTCCGGCCCTGGTGGCGCATATACGCAAAAATATTCCATCTTCGACGATTATTGGCGTGGACAGCGGGCTTTTCGCTCATAGCATTACAGAGAAAAGCCTTCCGGAGCGCGCCGTCGATATCCAGATATTCCGCGATATACGCGATCTTGATCTGAACCTGTTCAGAGGGGTCGATGCGGTCGTGCATCTCGCCGCCATTTCCAACGATCCCATGGGGTTGCGCTTCGAAGTGGTAACGGAAGAGATCAACCAGAAGGCGACCATCCGCGTGGCGGAGCTTGCCGCGCAGGCTGGCGTCAAGAGCTTCGTCTTTGCCTCGAGCTGCTCGATGTATGGCTATGCTGAGGGGGTGGCGCGCTCTGAAGGCGATGACCTGAACCCGCTGACTGCCTATGCCCGTTCCAAGGTCGGAGCCGAGATCGGCCTGAGGGAGATCGCCGCGGAGAGCGACATGGCGGTGACCGCGTTGCGCTTTGCCACGGCGTGCGGCTTTTCCGGCCGTATCCGTCTCGACCTGGTGCTCAACGATTTTGTCGCTTCCGCGCTTGCGACGGGCCGTATCTCGGTCTTGAGCGATGGAACGCCCTGGCGCCCGCTCATCCATGTGAAGGACATGGCGCGGGCCATCGAATGGGCGATTTCGCGCCCGGTGACGACCGACGACAGGTTCCTCGCCGTCAATGCCGGATGCGAGGAGTGGAACTATCAGGTGGCGGAGCTGGCGGAAGCCGTCCGTGCGGCCATCCCCGGCACTGAGATCGATATCAACAGACATGCACAGCCGGACAAGCGGTCCTATCGCGTGAATTTCGCGCTTTACCGGTCGCTTGCGCCCGATCACCAGCCTCAGGTCTTCCTGAAGGAGGCGATCGAGGACATCAGGGACGGACTCAAATCGATCGGGTTCGCAGATCCGAACTATCGTGCATCCAATTTCATTCGTTTCAACGTCCTGGGGACGGCGTTGGAAGAGGGGCGTTTGCGTCCCGACCTGCGGTGGGCCGATCTTGGTTCGGTCCAGCCCGTGCGCGTGCCGGCTTCCGACACGGCACCGGCGGTCAACGCCGCGTAGTTCATTTCACCATTCCGCGATTGGGCGCGCGGAAACGGTCAAGTCCGCCATCTCGCATGGCGGCTGAGAGAGGCGTTCGGTCTGGTCGTGCGGGGATATCACGGCCGGGCCGGATGCGGGGATATGCGTCTCCGGTTGTCGCCCGCAATCCAAACTGAAGCGGGCCGATCCGGGGGCGGAATACGGAGAGGAAGCCCGGAGCGGCCATGTGGGGACTGCTGAATGATATTCCGTGAAACGGGGTTGAGGGATGCCCGGCTGATCGATCTTGACCGGAAAGGCGATGAACGTGGCTTTTTCGCCCGGCTTTTTTGTGAAAAGGAGTTCGGCGCCGCAGGGCTCGAGACCGATTTTGTCCAGATCAATACATCGTTGAGCGCCAGGGCGGGGACGCTGCGCGGCATGCACTATCAGTTGATGCCCGCGGCGGAGGCCAAGGTGGTGCGCTGCATCCGGGGCGCTCTCTGGGACTGCATCATCGATCTGCGTCCCCAGTCGGCGACCTATGGCAAGTGGTTCGGCGCGACGCTGAGCGCTGAAAACCGGACGATGATGTATGTGCCGCGCGGTTTTGCGCATGGCTTCATCACGCTGACGGACGATGTCGAGGCCTTCTATCTCGTCAGCGCGTTCTACGCTCCTGAGCAGGAGCGGGGCGTCAGGTGGGACGATCCTTTCTTCGCGATCGAATGGCCGCGCCAGCCCGTGGAGATCTCGGCCAAGGACGGGGGGTGGCCTTCCTTCGATCCTGAGTATCACGGGGTGGAGGGCTTCCGTTCGCTCGACACGGCTCGGGCCCGTTCCAACGGTAGCTCGCCAGTTCACGGAGCGTCAGCATGATCATCGTCGACAATGCCATCAAGGCCAGGCTCAAGACCGGACGCCCTGTCGTCGTGGGCATGTACGGCATCGGGTTCATGGGCCGCGGCATGCTCATCAACGTCGAACGCTACATGAAGGTGCTGCACATAGCGGCCATCTGCAACCGTGATGTCGAGCGCGCGATCAGGGCTTTCATGGATGCCGGCGTGGCACGCGGCGAAATCGTCGAGGTGACGAGCGCGACGGCGATGGCCCATGCGCTGAGGGCAGGCAAGCGGGTGGTGACGAGCGATCCCGCGCTGATCGCGCGTTCCGCGCTGATCGATATCGTGGTCGAGACCACCGGCCATGTGGAATATGGCGCCCGCGTCACCACGGAGTGCATCGAGAACGGCAAGGATATCGTCTCCTTGAATGTCGAGCTCGACGCCACGGTCGGGCCGCTCCTGCGCAGGAAGGCGGAGGCGGCGGGCGTCATCTTTTCCGGCGCCGACGGCGACCAGCCGGGCGTGACGATGAACCTTGTGCGGCATGTCGAGACGATGGGGCTCCGGCCGCTCGTCTGCGGCAACATCAAGGGCCTGCAGGACCGCTACCGCAATCCGACCACGCAGGAGGCCTTCGCCCGGCAGTGGAACCAGACGCCCAGCATGGTCGCGAGCTTCGCCGACGGAACCAAGATGACGGCCGAGCAGGCGATCGTTGCCAATGCCGTGGGGCTGAAGGTGTCGCAGCGCGGGATGATCGGCAGGGAATATGACGGCCATGTCGACGATCTCGTCGATTTATACGATATCGATGAACTGCGGGCGCTGGGCGGCATTGTCGACTATGTGGTCGGCACCAGGCCCAGCCCGGGCATCTATGTGCTTGCGGAAGCGCGCGATGAAAACCAGGCGTTCTTCCTCAATCTGGGCAAGCTCGGCAAAGGGCCGCTCTACAGCTTCTACACCGCCTGGCACCTGACCGTGCTCGAATTCGGCATATCGGTCGCCCGCGTGGCGCTCTGCCGCGACGTGGTGATCGGCAATAGCAACGCGCCGTCGGTCGACGTCGTGGCCGCCGCCAAGCGGCCATTGCGGCAGGGCGAGACCATCGATGGCATCGGTGGCTACATGACCTATGGCGTTGCCGAAAACTACGAGATTTCGCGAAGGGAACACCTGCTGCCTATGGGACTTGCGGAAGGCTGCCGGCTGAAGCGCGACGTGCCCGTGGATCAGGTGCTCACCTATGACGATGTCGAGGCGCCGGCCGGCAGCGTGGCCCATGCCCTGCGGCGCCAGCAGGACGCTCTTTTTCCGATCGGTGGAGAGGAGACGGTTTCCGCATCCGGCGGCCGCGCGGCATCGCGGAGAGGCAATTCCAGCCAAGAAGACGAAAGGACGGGTGCTCTATGAAGGTTGTCATTTTCGCCGGGGGCTATGGCAGCAGACTTACGGAGGAAACCACCTTACGCCCGAAACCGATGGTGGAGATCGGGGGCCGGCCGATCATCTGGCACATCATGAAGATCTATTCCCATTACGGGTTCACGGATTTCACCGTGCTTGCCGGGTACAAGGCCGAGTTCATCAAATCCTATTTCCTGAATTATTTCATGATCAACAGCGATTTCACGGCCGATCTCGCCACCGGCGAGATCACCTGGAAGCGCAGATGTTCCGAGAACTGGAAGATCACGGTTCTCGACACCGGCCTCGACACGATGACGGGAGGACGGCTGAAGCGCGCGCGCGACGTCATCGGCAATGAGCGCTTCCTGCTGACCTATGGCGACGGCGTGTCCGATATCAACATCCCCGCGGCGATCGAAGCGCATGAGAAGGGCGGGAACTGGATCACGCTGACGGCCGTCACCCAGCCGGGACGCTATGGCGCGCTCGGCCTGTCGGAGGACGCTTCGAAGGTCCGCGCCTTCCGGGAGAAGGCAGCGGGCGACGGCGGTCTGATCAATGGCGGGTTTTTCGTCGTCGAACCGGACGTCTTCGACCTCATCGACGGGGACCAGACGGTCTGGGAAGAAGAGCCGATGGAGCGGGTGATCGAGCGCGGCAAGCTCGGCGCCTACTGGCACCGCGGCTACTGGCAGAGCATGGACTCGCTTCGCGACAAGATGGTGCTGGAGAAGGAATGGGCAAGCGGCAAGGCGCCGTGGAAGCTCTGGACGGAGGCTGCCGAAAAGGCGGGCGATCAAGTTGGAGCGTGATGGGGAAACCAGATGAGCGGAAGGGATGAAAAAGCAATCGATGTGACGATCGATCTCCCGTTTGACCTGCTGCAGACGCTGAGATTGGTGCATGCGATCAGTGAAGCGGGCTTCCGGATCTGTATAGATCCGGCCGACAGAAAGAAGCTCGTCCTGCTGAACAGGATCTTCGGGCTCGACTACAAGATCGGCACGGCGGGCGCGCGCAAGGTCCCCGGCCTCTATATCGACCACATGACGCCGGTCAGCCGGATCGGGTCGATCGAGCGGCCGCTGATCATGCCGGCGGCGATCTTCGACCATTGCCGGCAACGGTGGCCGGAACACCGCAAGGTGGACGTCTCGTTCGCCGGCCTCCTCACCGATAGCCGCCGCGCGGCCATAAACGATTGGCTCCGCCTGTCGCATCTCGAAGAGCTTGCCGTTCCCGACAGGAAACCGACGGTCCTCGGAAAATTCGTACGCAAGGTCGCCCGCAAGGCCGGCATTTCGATCGCCGATTATGTCGGCACGCAAAACGTCAAGATCTACATGTCCGACCAGGGCCGCGTCTTTCCGCGAAAGTCCTGGAACACAGCCTATTACGACCTGTTGCTCGATTCCAAATTCGTGCTTTGCCCGAGCGGGGATTTCAAGAACAACGGCGTCGTCTGGACCTACCGCTTCTTCGAAGCGGTGCTTTGCGGTGCCGTGCCGGTCATCGAGGAGCCCTGCGACGCCTATGAGGGCTTCAGGTACCGGCTGATGAGCGTTCCGCTCGAATCCCTGCAATGGTCGCGCGCGGACGCGGAGCACAATTTCGATCTGGCGCGGCAGAGGCTGACGATCGACAGGGATGTCCTGCGGTCCGAATTGATGCGCCTGCTGCCGGTGGGGGGTGCCGAAGCCGGTGCGGTACGCAAGGATTACGCAAATGGAATCTATGCGACGTGAGCCGGCCGCCTTTCTCTCAGGGATTGCCCTAGCGGCGAAGCGCCAGAAGCGAGGACAGCGCCTCTCGCTGGGTGGCGAGCATGAGCAGGAGATAGACGACGGCGCCGGTTCCTGCGCCGACAAGGAGCAGGACCAGGTCGCTCGGGATAAGGGGCCTCGCATAATCAAGGAGAAGGCGGACGAGCACGGCCATCAGCACGGCGCTGCCGAGCGGAAGAGCGACGGAGTGGATGCCGGCCCGTGGGTGGATCCTGGCGACGCTGAAGACGACCGCGGCATAGCCGATCATGATGAAGATGTTGACGATGCACAGCGCCAGGCAGACGCCGACGAGGCCATCCAGCTTCGCTCCGATCCATGTGCCGATGACGACGACGATGGCCCGGGCGAGGGCGAACCACCACAGCACGCCGGCGTGGCCGGTCGCCTTCAGGAAGGGAATGAAACTGCCGCAGGGCGTCATGATGCCCTTGGCGACGGCCAGCAGGCCCAGCACCGGCCAGGCATAGGTCCATTGCGGGCCAAAGACGACGTTCATGGCAGGTTCAGCTACGGCCCAGTATCCAAACAGCATTGGCGCCAGCAGGATGCTCGTCATCTGGGTGCTCTGCAGGAGGGCGCGGCTTCTGCGTTCAGGCTGGTCCGACATGGTGGAGAAGGCCGGGAAGAGCACGCCCATCAGCCCCGACAGCACGATCTGGTTGGGCAGATCGGAGAAGCGGTTGGCCACGGTGAAGGCGCCGGCATCGGCAAGTCCCAGAAGGCGGGTAATGACTATGAGGGGCGATTGGAATGAGATGAAATTGGCGAAATCCGCACCGGCAATGCGGCTGCTGTAGCCGAACAGGGCGCGCAGCTTGGGGAAGGAGAAGCGCAAGCGCGGCACGTAGCGGGTGGCGAACATCAGCCCCGCCCAGCGCACAATGGCGCTGGCGAATTGCTGGAAGATGAGCGCCCAGACGCCGAGACCGGCAAGAGCGGCGGCTATGGCGGCGATCGCGCCCACGATCTCTGACACCACGCTCCAGAAGGCGTCCCTGGCAAAGGCCATGCGCCGCGAAAGCAGGGAGGAGGCGACGTCCGCGCCGAGATAGATGGGGAAAAGAAAGGCGAATATCCGCAGGAGCCATTCGGCTTCCGGCGCGCCCAGCAGCCGGGCAACGAACGCGGCGTTGAAATAGAGGAGCAGGCCGAGCGCGCAGGCGACGGTCAGGTTGGTCCAGAAGACGGTGTCCTGGGTTTCGGGGTCTTCCCTTTCCGCCCGGATGAGACCGGCGGAAAGACCGGCGCCGCCGATCAGCAACAGGAAGAAGACGACGATCATGCCGGTGGCGACAACGCCGAATTCGGCGGGCGTGAGGAGACGGGCGAGGATGGGAACGCTGATGAATTTGAGCGAGAAGACTGCAACCTTGGACAGGACGCTCCAGCCGATGTTCCTGGCGATCTTGCGGCTGGTTCTGCTGTTGTCCATGCAATGCTCCAGATATTGCTGCAGGCGCGGGCTGAAGCGGGCTTCCGATGATTTGCGGATTGTCCGAAGGCCGGCAAATCTTAGGAGGCAGTCCCGAGACCGTAAAGCGCTAAATTTGTGCGTTGCAGCAAGCGAACGTCCGACCCTCATCCTTTTGGTGGAGGGGCTACTCCGAAAAGATGACGTTTCCGCGGCCGGGAATTGTGCGATCGCTAAAACACGCAGGTTTCCGGCTGGCACCCGTTCCAAGACAGAGATGCGGCAATACGAGAGCGTCTTTGACGTGCCCGTCCGGGCGCACGGCGCACCATAGGCTTCGATCAAGAGGGGAGATGAATTCCGTGACCGTCGTAGCCGTCGTCATTCCGTTCTATCAGCGCGAGAAAGGGATACTGAAACGCGCGCTCCAATCGGCGTTCGCACAGGATATCTCCGACGATATCCGGCTGAAGGTGGTCATCGTTGATGACGGCTCGCCGGTATCTCCACCGGACGAGATAGCGGGCGTCACATTCGATCCGAGGCATCGGATCGAGCTGATCACACAGAAGAATGGCGGGCCGGGAGCCGCCCGCAACCGGGCGCTTGCCTCGCTCGACCCGGCCGAAGTGTCGTTCGTCGCCTTTCTCGATTCGGATGACGAATGGAAGACGGATCATCTGCGCAAGGCAATCGCGACGCTATCGATCTCGCCCGAATATGACTTCTATTTCTGCAATCACACGCGTTTCAACTCGACCAGAAGCTGGTTCGAGGAGAGCGAGATTTTCCAGAAATGGACGAAGGGAGAGGTTAGCCCGGTGCCAAATCCCGTGTCCGGCCTCCAGAACATCTATGAGATGCCTTCCAGGCTGGCATTCAGCGCCTTCCTGACCGAATATCTGAGCCAGACATCGACCGTCGTCTACCGGTTCTCCAAATTTCCGGAGGCAAGGTTCGATGCCGATCTGCGGAGCGCCGGCGAAGACCATATGCTTTGGATCACGCTTGTCCGCAAAGCCGGCGTGGCGGTGTTTTCCACTGAATGCAACGTTCTCTGCGGGCAGGGCGTGAACATCTACTTCTCCGCTTTCGACTGGGATCTGCCGCAGACGGTCGACCGCTACGGCTATCTTGTCGTCTTTCTGACGAAGCTGATGCGGAATTTCGATATCGAGCAGCCGGACAGGAAGATGATCGAGGCGCGCCTTGCGAAATTCAGCAAGGTCTATGCCTATCTGCTGGCCCGCGGTCTCGCCAAGGGGAGAGCGCCCAACAGGATGGTCCTGTCGAAACTGTTCAGGCTCGATCCGACGCGCATCCTGAGGCTACCCCTTTCCCTTGCCCAGATGCTGAAGGACAAGCGCAGCGGCAACTGGGACTGGTGACCGGAGCCGCTCATGCCGGCGCACCCGGCTGTTGCGGGCGGGTGACGAGCAGCCCGCGCAGGATCTGCCCGACCGGACGCTCGAAAAGATAATAGGACAACATCGCCACCGCGATGCAGGCGACAAGGGCCGCGAGGATCGCGGTTCCGCCGCCATGCCCGACGAACTTGCCGATGATGCCGAGCACGATGCCGTGGGTGAGATAAAGCGAGTAGGAGGCATCGCCCAGCTTTTCGAGAGGACGCAGCGCCTGACCGGGAAAGGCGCCGGCACGCTCGATCGCCACGAAACCCGCGACGATCGCCAGAGCCGGCAAACCCCAATAGAGGATGCGCAAGTCAGGCGTGTCGCTGGCGAGCCCCCATGAAAGCAGACCGCCCAAACCTGCGAGCGCGAGCGCCGAGCCGAGTGCTGCGTTCTTGAAGAAGAGCGCCCGCGAGAGCAGGAGGCCGAAGACGAATTCGAGCAAGAGCTGGTTGGCGTAGAAATGCGGGATGGTCTGCATCGGCCGGAAAAACAATCCGGCCGCAACCATCGCGCAGATGATGAGCGCGGGCGCGATGATCGGGCGGCGCAGCCAGAGCCCGAGGGCGAAGAGGAAATAGAAGAACATCTCATAGTTCAGCGTCCATCCCACCACCACAAGCGGCCAGATCTCTCCCTGGGGGTCTTCGGAGGGAATGAAGAAGAGCGAGGTGACAAGCCGCGGCAGGTCGAAGGTGAAGGTGGAAAAAAGGCCGGGCACCTGCGAGGCGGCGCACATGGAGAGGGTGACCGCCCAGTAGAGCGGAACGATGCGGATGACGCGCTTGGCCATGAAACGGCCCGGGCTGTCGCCGAGCCCGACCGTGCCCATGATGAAACCGGAGATGACGAAGAAGAGGTCGACACCTGCCGCTCCGAGCGTCCAGGAGGAGGGTGAAATATGGAAGAAAACGACCGCAAGCGCGGCGACGGCCCGCAGAACCTGTATGGAGCGCAGCTGGTTCATGCCGCAGCTCCCGCATGAGCCGCCTGGCGGGGCGGCTGTGGGGCCGGCGATGCGACGCGTTGCGGTATCGCCAGCTGGCCGGCCGAATAATAGAGCAGGAATGCTCCTATGGTGTAGGGCGTCATGAAATCGATCTCGAAGAAGGAGCGGATCAGCAGCAGGATTGCGATGCCGAACATGAGGTGCGCCTGGGGCGTGTAGCTTTCGGTCAGGAGCCGCCTGAGATAGCCGAAGAGGACGCGCAGCATGATGAGGCTTATCAGGACGAGCCCGACATAGCCGAGTTCCACGAGGACCTCGATATAGGTGTTGTGGAAATGGAAGCCGCCGCGGCTGGCGATGTAGAATTCGTCCCAGAGGCGCTCTGCTTCGGAGAAGCCCTGCACCCAGTAGGCATAATAGCCGACGCCGAGGATCGGCGCCTCATGGGCGGCGCGCAATCCCTGGTCCCAGAGATAGGTTCGTCCGGTCAGCGTCGTGTCCTTGCCGAATGCGCCGAGGATCATGCCGACGACGCCGGCATTGAGCGCAACGATTGCAATCGCGATCGCGATGACAAGCCCGATGATGAAAAAGGCGCGGCGGTTTCGCGGCGAGAATTTCAGGACGAGACCCACCGTCACGACGACCATGAACGTGGCGAGCGTTGCGATGATCGAGGTGGCCGAGCTGGACGCCACCATGCAATAGCCTGACAGGACGCCGAGCGGGAGCGCGATGCAGCGCCACAGCAAGCTGGTGCGCAGCACGAAGAAACTGGCAAAGACGAAATAGAGGCCGAGCGATGCGAAGAAGCCGAGCTGGTTCTTGGAGGAGAATGCGCCGACGAAACTGTAGGAGCCGTCGAGCGCATCATAATGATACTGGCCGAAGGCGAGCGAATAGAGCAGGACCAGGCCGACACCGAGGCTGATGCCGCTGGCGAATGTCCTGGTATCGATGGTGCGCGAGGCGATCAGCGCGCAGACGATGGTGGTCATATACTGGATGCTGGCGCGCAGGGTGACGGCAGGTGCGGCCGACCATGTGAAGGAGAGGCAGGCGAAGAGCGCGAAAGCCAGTATCCAGTAGAACCGCGCGTAATTGCCGATCACATAGCGGTAATCCACCAGGACGAGCGGCAGCCACACCGCATAGAACAGCAGGATGGAAACCTGGCCGAAGCGGGCCGAATAAGCGAAAACGAACACCGAGACGGTGACGGCGAAGGTTCCATACCAGGAGTTCTCGCCGGGCCGAACCAATATGGATTTCGCGATTCTCATCGAGTTCGACCCAGCAGGATGAATTCAGCAGATACGCCGGAGATCACGAACGGGCATCGGAAATCGTGACCTTGAGCAGATCGCCCGGCATGAGCGGTGTGTTCTCCTGGGCAGAAAACTCCTTTGCTTCACCCGCGCCGCTGTTGCGGACGATGCTGTATTCCATCACCGGGCGCTCGCCGTCACGGGCGGCAAGGGCGCCTGCCTCCGGCGCGTTGACGAGCGCTTCCGTCATCAGGTTCTTGTACATAGAGAGCTTCAGATCGGTCTCGTCGAGCGCTGCCTGCGTTGCCTGCATCTCGTTGGCCAGTTCGGCCTGCCGGCTGTTATCCAGATCGGTGGCGTCGCGGGTCGCCTTGTTGATCTCCTGCTTGGCGCGCAGGGAATTGGTCTCGAGGTCGAGAAGCTTGCTCTGCATGTCCGCGACGGATGTCTCCAGGGTCATGACGCGTGAATTGACGACGAGCCCCTTGTCGGCAAGGCCGCCGATCGAGGCCAGCTCCTTGCTCATCAGATCCTTCTGGCGGTTCTGGACAACCATCTTCTTTTCGAGCGAGGTGATCTCGTTCTGGTAAAGCGTCTTGAGCTCGTCGAGCGCGTTGAGCTGCAGGGTGAGGGCCTGCCTCCTGGACCGCATGATCGCCGTCTCGTCGTCGATCAGCTTCTGCGCGTCCGGGACATCCGCCAGCTCCTTCGGCATCTCGATGGCCTCGGCATTGGCCACTTCCGCCTGCAACCGGGCGCGCTTGGCGAGCAGCCGGTTGCGCTCGGCAACGAGAACGTCGTAATTGCCGCGCGCATTGAGGAAATCCCTTTCAAAGCGCTGGCCCGATTCTGCACGGCGCATGCCGCCGGCAAGGCTCACGGCCTTCAGCACCGTCAATTCGGGGTCGTAGGGGTATTTGCCGGGGGTTTCCACATCGCCTGATACAAAGATGGGGCGGAATTCGGCAATCTCCACCGAGGCTTCGGGGCGGTCGATCAGACCGAATTTCTGCTGGAGGTTCTTGGCGATCTCGGTCGCGATCTCGGACGTGGTCCTGCCGGCCGCCTGCAATTCGCCGGCGAAGGGCAGGGAGAGGGAGCCGGACGGCCCGACCGTATAGTCGCCGGTGATGGTCGGCCATTCGCGGAACGTGCCCTCCGCCGTCTGCCATTCGACGACGCGGATAGAGAGCTTGTCCATGGGGCCGAGCCTGTATTCCGCCGCTCCGACGGGACTTGTCGTCAACAGCAAGGCCAACAGGAAGAGCAGCCAGCCGAATGTGCGGGACAGCATCTCGGCCGGATCGCTCAGCATTGCAGATCGGACACGGTCCGGGGGGGCGATAGGGGCAATTTTCAACAAACGGTCTCCTGTAAGACTGACGGCTCCCGCAATTCCAGTGGCGCTGTCGCTTGAAACACCTGCCACTGCCCCCATAGCGTGCCCCCCGCTATGCGTCTGCCATTCCATTTCGGTCTTCTGCTGCTACCTGTTCGAGAGAGCCCGCCTGGAGCTCCCTCATATTTCACACTTCCGTCCGATGCCGAGGACCATCGTCTTGCCGATATCGGGGAGGGCATCGCAGCCCGCCCGCGAATCCGGCTCAATCAATAGGATCCGCGCGATGCGCATACGGCGGGAATGGTCTTGAGGATGATGACGATGTCCTTCTGGAAGGACCAATTCTCCACATAATGCCGGTCGAAAGCGATGCGGTCGTCGTAGGATACGTCGTTGCGGCCGCTGATCTGCCAGACGCCGGTCAGGCCGGGCCGGGACCTGAAATAGTAAACGGCCGCGGGACCATAGCGCTCGATCTCGTCGGTGACGACGGGACGCGGGCCGACGAGGCTCATCTCGCCCCGCAGCACATTCACGAGCTGCGGCAATTCGTCGAGGCTCAGCTTGCGCAGGACAGCGCCGACGCGGGTGACGCGGGGGTCCTTCTGGAGTTTGCGCGTGGCAATCCATTCCGCACGCGCTTCGGGATTGGCGGCGAAATGGGCGGCCAGCACGGCATCGCCGTCCTCCACCATGGTGCGGAATTTCAAGCAGTAGAACGGATTTCCATCGCGGCCGACGCGGCGATGGCCGTAGAATATCCGCCCCCCGTCAGAGAATTTGACGAGAAGCGCGATCAGGAGAAAAAGCGGGCTCAGCAGAACCAGGCCGAAAGCCGCGCCGAGCAGATCAAAAGATCGCTTCAACACCCCACCGACTGGGAGCTTTTCCGTTTTTTCCGACGATCGAAGAAAAGGGAAACTGGCCAACTTCGTTGCAGGCTTCATGATGCTGCTCCATGGACGGATACGAATGGTCGCGCAAACGATAACATGAAATTTGTGCGATGCAACAGGCTGTGTTCGCAGCTTAAACATCTGCGGGTAATTTGATGTTGGTATAATTGGGCAATTTTATGGATCATCCTATATATAAGTAGGGGGCAACGACCAAGTCTCTGTCATTTCTGCATATTTTGCACCCTACAAATAGCGATGTAACGCCCTGATAAAATATTGTAATGTTGCATAATATTGCGTGTTTGAAATTTTAAATGAAGAATCCTGATATAATGATCATGCGTTAACCAAGATATATTAAGATATACTATGTATTTTCTACGCAACATTTTTTTGTATTTATGTTGCGATGCAGTGTATTTGGTCGGAATAACTTGATAAAAGCATTGTCGTTAAGATTTTGGATGCGGGCGTTTTCCTTGCAGCAAGAAACCCTTGTAGCAACCTCTGCGTCGACTTGAGGGTTTGATTTCCCGTACATCCCAGCGTGAAGCATGGGCAAGGTTGAATGGCCGCTTGGCCCGCGGGTTTTCTTCACAGCTGTTCAAATTTATTTTTTCTCGTGGAACCGAGATGCAAAAGCCGGGTTAAAACTATATGTTGCACAGGCTAAGCTGGTTTAATACAATTTCAAAGCCTTCTGCTCATGATGTGGTCGGGGCCAATGATAACGAATTCGGGTTTCCACATGCGTGCTTTACGCGCCTGTGGAGGGAGGCAGAAGATGCAGCAGTCAGCAGGGCCCCGGTTCGAGTAGAGAATGGGGGCAGAGCGATATGAGTTTTCCGAAATTCCTTGTTGGGATGGTGGGTGTCCTGATCGCCTTCGCGGTCACGACCTATACGCTGACGCATTCCTTCTGGACGACCCTGATCCAGACCGTGATTTGCGCCGTGGTGATCCAGATCGGTTATTTCGGTGCGGTCCTTTTCCTCGTCATGCGCGAGAAATCAAGGAAAGCCACAAAGCCGAAACTGTTGCCGGGCGATGAGGCGAATACGCAAAAGCCGCAGCCGTTCAACACCTCCGCTACCAAGGCGCCCTGAGCCCTCCGGCCTTTTCACCCCTTGCGGGGGATGGAAACAGCTGTATCCTTGCGGCCGGCGGCCTGCCGGCGTCTTTGCGGCAGGCCATTGTTGCGGCGCACAAGGCGGCGCCTGAGAAGGGAAGCCCGGCCCCGGATTCCGGGGGTAGGGCGATCCGGCCAGGACGAGGGTTTCCATGACGGCACAGGCAGGGCGAAAAGCGATCGCGAAGGGATCGGACGACAGCGTTTGCGTCATCATCGCCGCGATGAATGCCGCCGATACGATCGGCGCGGCCATAGCATCCGCACTCCGCGAGGAGCAGGTGACGGAGGTGATCGTCGTCGACGATGCTTCGGCGGACGGGACGAGCGAGGCGGCGCGGGCGGCTGACGACGGAAGCGGCCGGCTGCGCATCATCCGCTTCGACGCCAACCAGGGCCCGGCCCGTGCACGCAACCAGGCAATCGCCTCCTCGTCGGCCGCGCTGATCAGCATTCTCGATGCGGACGATTTCTTCATTCCCGGCCGTTTTACCCATCTCCTGGCAGAGAAGGGGTGGGATCTCGCGGCCGACAATATCGTCTTCGTCGATCAGAGGCGGCTTGGCGGCTTCAACGCGTCGTCCGTCGAGCGCTTTTCCCCCGAGCCGCGGTTGCTCGATCTGCCGACTTTCGTCGAGCGCAATATCTCCCGGCGCAACAGGCAGCGCGGCGAACTGGGCTTCCTGAAGCCCGTGATGCGGCGCGAATTCCTCGACCGTCACGGCCTGCGCTACAATGAAAAGCTCAGGCTCGGTGAGGATTACGATCTCTATACCAGGGCGCTGGCAGTGGGCGCGCGGTTCCAGATCATCAACAATTGCGGCTATGGCGCGGTGGTGCGGCCGGATTCGCTGAGCGGGCGCCACCGGACGGAGGATCTCTGGCAGCTCGCCGAGGCGGACAGGGCGCTTCTTGCGAGCGGCGTGCTTTCCGGAGAGGGCCTGAAGGCGGTGCGCCGGCACGAGCGCCACATCAGCGGCAAATACCACCATCGGCAGTTTCTGGACGCCAAGGCGCAGCAGGGGATATCCGGTGCCCTGGGGCATTGCCTGAAGCACCCGTCCGCCATTGCGCCGATTGCGCATGGCGTGTTTGCCGACAAGCTGGATGGCTTCCTGCAACGGGGCGGGAAAAAAGCCGGCTCCGTTCCGGCGCCTGCTGAGCTGCGTTATCTCTTCTCCGGGCCAGCGGCGGAGTAGGCGCTAGAAATACTGCCGCCGCACGCCCTCGAGCGCTTCCAGAAAGCGCTCCTTGCACGCGCTCACCCGGCCGTCGGGGCTGAGATTCGGCTCGGCCCTGCTGGCCTGCCACAGCGCCAGCGCGGATGGGGCGGCGAGAAGCTGCTTGGCGATATTCCTGGGTGAGAAATCCAGTGGCTTCCGGCCGGCGGTGAGCACGGTGCCGTCAGGGGCGTAGCGCGTCTCGAAGACGTTCGTCACGGGATGGCTGCGGTTCTCGTAATTGATGCCCCAGAACCGCTCGCCCTTGAAGATGGCTTCGGCACGGGTGGAAACCGGCACGCGGTGCGGCTTGTAGGTGGTCCCGACGGAATCTGCCCAATCGTTCCACTTGAAGCTGTTGATATTGCCCGAGGTGGTGACGGCGATCCAGGGAATGCGGAACGCATCGGCAAGGATGGCGGCATGCATGGATTCGGCAATGACGAGCCGGGATTGGGCGATGTCCCGGATGACGGATTTGGCCTCGCCGCAGGGGTCGATATAGGTGAGGCCGACCGTCTTGCAGACGCTGTCCCATATGCCGCCGATGGCCGATTCCCAATGCGGGACGAAGATGGTCTTGTGCTTTTTCGGCAGGCTGCGAAATTCGGGCATGTCGGTCACCATGACGGCGGGATCGATGATGCCCAGCCTGGCATCGAGCCCCAGCTTGGCGGCGGTTCTCGGCCCGCGAACGGCGTGAATATCCCATTCGCTGCGGTCGGAAATCTGCGGCACGGTCCCGTAGCCATAGCCGCTTCCGATCACCAGCTTCCTGATATTCTTCGGCAGCAACGTCGCATTGAGCACCGTGCCGGCGCCGACCAGGAGGACATCGTCATTGCCGTCGCGGAAGCCGGGAAGCAGGAAATCCCAGAGCCAGAGATTGAGGTCGTCTCCGAAGTTTCCGTGATTGGACTGCCAATGAAACGGGCGCATGCATCCTCTCTGCCGTGATTTATCGGGAAGGGACCGGATCGGCATCGACCGGACGGGATTTGGCTGAAGCTTCCGCCACAATACAGGCAAAGATGGCGGATTTCCAAAAAATTGTGCACCGCACCTTCCGAAGTGCCATCGCCGGCGCAAAATCCACGGACACAGGAGGGGCGGCTCTCCGGCTTGACAGGAAGGGCTCGGGCAAACAAGCTTGCCGCGAAGGATTGTCCGCATGATCTGCCGGAAGGCCGGGCGATCGCTGCCCGGTGTCCACGGTTTTTCAACTCAGCGAGAGGGTCGAGGGAATGGCGTTGTTTCGCTTCCGCACGAGGAACCCCAACAGAGACCGTCGGACGGACGTTTCCCGTTTCGCCAGCCTGAGGCAGGCGCTCGACGATATTCGTGCCGAGATCGAGCGGGAGCGGGAAGGCTTCCAGCGCCGCTATGACGAAGTCTCGATGAATGCGGCGTTTTCGCTGGAAACAATCGAAAATGAAGGCGAAAACGAAAGAATCTCGGCGAAAGTCGAGGAATTCACGCAGGCGCTGAAGAGTTTTACGCAACGCATCGCCTTCCTGGAAAGGCAGATCACCTTTCTCAAGGGGCTCGACGAGACGGTGGCGGGTTTCGCCGACCAGAACGGCCTCGGGCAAACCGAGACGGCATCCGAATCCTCTGCCTGACGTGAACCGGCAGGAATGGCTTCGCGCGTCTTCGAATATGGCGCGAATTGGGCTCAGTCCCACACCGGGCAACATTCCCTTGATTGCGCTATGGCTGTTACCGGTTGATTTTCAAGGGAAATATGTGGGGCGGGCATAGCAACTTTTTGCCGGTTGACACTGGGGGCCAACAGCTATGAAAATGATGCAGTGCAATAAAGGACGTCAATCCTATTCCTGAATTCGTCTGACGCGCTGTTTTGGGGGGCTCAGCCAAAACAGAGGTGTGGTCGCCATGACGATGGACGCGAATATATCCGCCCGGATCAGCCTGCCAGGCACAGCGCCGGTATGCGGCATGGCGCCGGTATGTTTTTCCCGACTGCCTGATTTGATCCTTATCCTGTCGAACGAAATCGCGGGCACCGCGTTTTCGCGCGCCCGTGGCTTGCCCGTCGCAAGCCGGGGCTGACGCATTTTCCATCCATTGTCGAAAAAGGAACCGCTTATGACGATCTCAAGACCGATTTCGCGGCCGCTTCGTCCGCTTCTGGCCATCCTGGCTGCTGCTGTTCCGGGCATGGTGTCGGTTGCGCCTTCATCGGCGCAGGAGACCGGAAAATCCTTCGTCGAAGATTTCTCGAGCCTCGAGAAGAGCCGCTGGTACGTCTCCGACGGCTGGACCAATGGCGACCATCAGAACTGCACCTGGGCGGCGGATCAGGTGAAGGTGGCCGACGGGGCACTGAACCTCGGCTATCAGCGCAGGCAGGCCAAGGATCGCGAGCATGTGTGCGGCGAAATCCAGACCAAGGCGCGCTTCAGCTATGGCACATACGAGGCGCGCATCAAGGCGGCGGCCGGCTCCGGGTTCAATACCGGCTTCTTCACCTATATCGGGCCGGCGCAGAAGCAGCCCTGGGACGAGATCGATTTCGAGTTTCTCGGCAAGGACCCCTCGAAGGTCCAGCTCAATACCTATGTCAACGGCAAGGGCGGCAATGAAAAGCTGGTCGATGTGCCGGGGGGCGCCGACAAGGACTTCAACGATTATGCCTTCGTCTGGGAGAAGGACCGGCTGCGCTATTACATCAACGGCAAGCTGGTCCATACGGTGACCGATCCCGCGGCTCTGCCCACCCAAGCGCAGAAGATCTATCTCAGCCTCTGGGCGAGCGACAACATGAAATCATGGCTCGGGACCTTCAGCAGTCCCGCGTCGCCCGTCGCCGCGCAGTTCACCCGCGTCGCCTTCACGGCGCTCGGCGATCCCTGCCAGTTCCCGGAATCCGTCGCCTGCTCGCTGGATTGATTCTGCAGTGCAGCATAGAAATCTGACAGGTGATGCAGGATACATGATAAAATTCCACAAAAGCCGGCCGATATTTGTGAAGATGCAGCAATGTTGCAGTGCAGCAGAAGCTGTATTACCCTGTCGGTTCAGATCAACTGCGGAATGATCTCATGCTGCAAGTCCTGTACCTGGTGCATGATCTTTCCGACCCCGCGGTCCGGCGCCGTGTGGTCATGCTGCAAGCGGGCGGTGCGGTCGTGAGCCTCGCCGGTTTCAGGCGCAGCCTTGAACCTGTCGCGGAGGTGGCCGGCGTTGTGCCGATCGATCTCGGCAGAACCGGCGACGGCCGGTTCGCCCAGCGGCTGGCGGCGGTGGCGCAGGCGGCGTGGACGCTGAAGGCCGCCCTGAGGCATGTGGCACGGCCCGATGTCATTATCGGCCGCAATCTGGAAATGCTGGCGCTCGCCAACCGGGCGCGGGCGATCTTTTCCGCCGACGTGCCGATCGTCTATGAATGTCTCGACGTCCACCGCCTGCTTCTCAGGCAGGATCTGGCGGGCAAGGCTATCCGCTCGGCCGAACGGGCGCTCGGCCGCAATGCAGCGCTGCTCATCACGTCGTCCCCGGCTTTTATCAGGCAGTATTTCGAGCCGTTCGGTCAAGCGGGCATGCCGGTTGAACTCATTGAGAACAAGGTGCTGGAACTCGGGCAGGAGCCCGGCCGCATGATCAGGCCGGCGCCGGTGCCTGCAGCCGGCGAACTCTGGAAAATCGGCTGGTTCGGCGCCCTGCGCTGCCGCCGTTCCCTTGAACTGCTGTCGGAATTCTCGCGCCGGATGGAAGGCAGGGTGGAGGTTATCCTGCGCGGCCGGCCGGCCTATACGGAATTTGAGGATTTCGACGGTTTTGTCGCGGCCGAACCCTTCATGCAGTTCCACGGGGCCTATCGCAACCCGGAGGACCTGCCGCGGATCTATGGCGAGGTGCATTTCTCCTGGGCCATCGACTTTTTCGAGGAGGGCCAGAATTCGAACTGGCTCCTGCCGAACAGGCTTTACGAGGGTTGCCGCCATCAATGCGTGCCGATCGCCATGCAGGGGACCGAGACCGCTCGGTTCCTGAAGGCGCTGGATATCGGCTTTCTGCTTGCCCGGCCCGATGCGGATGCGCTCGTCGCCCTGTTCGATCGACTCGATGGCGAGCAATACGAAAGTGCGCGGGCCAGGGTAGCGGCGCAGGACCGCAGCAAATGGATATGCAACGAAGATGATTGTCGCGCGTTGGTAGGCCGCCTGCGCGCGCTCGTTCCCGTGCGCGGGCATTCTGTCGTGCGGGTTGCGGCCTGATCTGCCGAGGGGACCGAAATGAAAACAGAAGATGGAGCCACCGTGCCAGGTGCAAGAGAGCAGGGTCTTGCCGCCCGATGCCTCATCATCATCCCGTGCCTGAACGAGGCCGGGCACATCGGCGCGCTGCTGGATAAATTCAGCCTCGATGCCGAACGGCACGACATGAAGATCGTCGTGGCGGATGGCGGCAGCACCGACGGGACGCTGCGGATCGTCGAAGAGGCGATGCGACGCAATCCCCGCATCGTTCTCCTCAACAATGAAAAGCGCATCCAGAGCGCGGCGATCAATCTGGCGGTCGCGACCCATGGCGATGGTTATGATTATTTCATCCGCATCGACGCGCATGGAAAATACCCCGACGGCTATTGTGAATCGCTTCTCCGCGAGGCGGAGGAAAAGGGAGCGGATTCCGTCGTGGTCGCCATGGCGACGGAAGGTTTCAGCCTTTTCCAGAAGGCCACGGCCACCGCGCAGAACTCCAAGCTCGGCAATGGCGGGGCCAAGCATCGCCACGGAGCGAAGGGGCACTGGACCGACCATGGCCATCATGCGCTGATGCGCATCGCGGCGTTCCGGCAGGTCGGGGGCTATGACGAGGCCTTCACGCATAATGAGGATGCCGAGCTCGATTACCGGTTGGTGAAGGCGGGCTTCCGCATCTGGATGACCGACAAGACGGTGATGGTCTATTATCCCCGCGCATCCGCCGTCTCGCTGTTCCGGCAATATCTCGGTTATGGAAGGGGCAGGGCGAAGAACCTCCTCAAGCACCGCGTCGTTCCCAAAGTGCGGCAGACCTTGCCGCTGATGGTGCTGCCGGTGGTGGCGGGGACCTTCCTCGCCGTCCTCAACTGGTGGGCGGCCGTGCCGGCCGTGCTGTGGGTGACGATCTGCCTGAGCTACGGCATCTGGATGGCGGTCGGTGAGCGCAACCCTTACGGTCCGCTTGCTGCGGTTTCGGCGATGATCATGCATCTGGCCTGGTCCACGGGCTTCTGGCTGCAGCTGCTCCGTTTCCGCAAGCGCACGGATCCGTCCTCATGAACGGCCTTACCGGAGTGATGGACGACAGGCGGCAGGAATTGCGGATCGATATTGGCGTCTGCACCTATCGCCGTCCGGAGCTGGAGACGACGCTGCACTCGCTTGGCCGGCTGGAAATGCCGGAGGATTGCCGCGTCCGGGTCATCGTCGCCGACAATGATGTCGAGCCGAGCGCGGAGAAACTGGTCGCCAGGATAGCGTCCACGCTGCCGTTCGAACTCAGCTATGTCCACTGCCCGGCCTCCAACATTTCGATTGCCCGCAATGCCTGCCTCGATGCCAGCGACGGCGATTTCATCGCCTTCATAGATGATGACGAAACGGCATCGGAGGACTGGCTCGCCCATCTTCTGGCGACGGCCGAAGACACGGGGGCCGATGCGGTCCTGGGGCCTGTGCAGGCATCCTACGGCGCGGATGCGCCGCGCTGGATGCGCAAGGGCGATTTCCATTCGACCTATCCCGTCTGGGTGAAGGGGGAAATCCGCACCGGCTATACCTGCAACGTCCTTCTGCGGCGGGCGTCCTCCCTTGTCGCCGGCCGGCGTTTCAGCCTGGCGCTCGGCCGGAGCGGCGGCGAGGACACGCAATATTTCTCCGAGCTGCACGAGGCGGGCGGCAGGATCGCCTATGCGCCGGAGGCATGGGTGCACGAGCCCGTTCCTGCTGAACGGGCACGGTTCTCATGGCTCTCCAGGCGACGCTTCCGTGTCGGCCAGACGCATGGGCGGCTCACTGCCCGCAAGGCAGCCGGAGCCGGTCTAGCCAAGCAGATCGCCCTTGCGACGGCAAAGGCTGCCTACAGTTTCACCGCCGCGCTCCTGACCGTGTTCTCGGCCACGCACCGCAACCGCTCGATCCTGCGCGGCATCATGCATGTGGGCGTGGTCAGCGGCCTGATGGGCATCCGGGAAATCGAGCAATATGGCGGAACGGCCATGACGCCGGCCAGCGGAGGCAAATCCCGTGCAACCTGACGTCAGCTTCATCATCGCCGCTTACAATGCGGAAGACACGATCGGCCGTGCCGTCGAAAGCGCGCTGGCGCAGCAGGGCGTCAGCGTCGAGGTGATCGTCGCGGACGACCGGTCGACCGACCGCACCGCGGCCATCGCCCGATCATACCCGGCGGACCGGGTTCATGTGGTGACGCTGGCGAAGAACGGCGGCCCGGGCGCGGCGCGCAATGCGGCGCTCGGTCTTGCCAAAGGCCGCTGGATCGCCGTGCTCGATGCCGATGACGCGGTGTTCCCCGACCGGATGGCACGGATGATCGCGCGGGGCGAAAAGGCCGGGGCGCAGGCGGTGGTGGACAATATCGAGGTGGTCCGCGAAGGCGAGGCGAGGGGGGAGCCGATGTTCCCGCCCGGCCGGCTGGAAAAGATCGTCGAGATCACGCTTGCGGATTTCATCGGATCGAACCTGGTTTTCAAATCGACCTTCAATTTCGGCTATATGAAGCCGATCTTCATGCGTGATTTCATCGAAAAGCACGGTCTTCGCTATGACGAAGACCTGCGCATCGGCGAGGATTACATCTTTCTCGCATCCGTTCTGGCGAAGGGCGGCAAGCTCGTCGTCGAGCCGGGCGCCGGATATGCCTATCATATCCGGTCCGGTTCGATCTCCCGCGTTCTCGAATTGCACCACATCGACTCGATGCTGGAAGCGGACAGGACGTTTCTTCGCACATTCAGACTCGACGACAGGGCGAAAGCCGCTCAGGCACGGCGGACGCGAAGTCTCGAGGAGGCACGATCCTTCGTGGCGCTGGTGGGGCACATCAAGCAGCGCTCATTCAAGGAGATCGTCAGGGTGGCGCTGCAGGATCCGCTGGCGCTGCGGCATCTGTCGATGCCGATCGCGGTGCGCCTGAAGCGACTCATGCCATCGGCCGCGCCGCAGCGGCAGGGGTGAGATTGGGGATTAATGAAGGTGGTGGGGCTGAACAGCATACGCATTTTCTTCCGCTCTCGAACGAAAAGGACATTTCGATGAAGAACGTCAAGAAAGCCATCATTCCCGTTGCCGGTCTTGGAACGCGGTTTCTGCCCGCGACCAAATCCCTGCCAAAGGAAATGCTGACGATCGTGGACCGCCCGGTGGTGCAATATGCCGTGGACGAAGCCTTCGAGGCGGGGATCGAGCACATTGTCTTCGTCACCGGCCGCAACAAGGCGGCGATCGAGGATTATTTCGACATCCAGCCGGAACTGGTTTCGACACTCACCCAATCTGGCAAGATGGAACAGCTCGCCTCGCTGCAGCGGCTTCTGCCGCGCGCCGGGAGCATGAGCTTCACCAGGCAGCAATCACCGCTCGGGCTCGGACATGCGGTCTGGTGCGCGCGCGACATCATCGGCGATGAGCCCTTCGCGCTGCTCCTGCCCGATATGGTCACCTTCGGCGCGCGCGGCTGCATGGCCGGCATGATCGACCTCTACCGTCGCACGGGCGGCAATCTCATCGCGGTGGAGCAGTGCGATCCGTCCGATACCAACAAATACGGCATCGTCGCCAGGGGGCGGGACATCGGCAAGGGCTTCGAGATCACCGGCATGGTGGAAAAGCCGGCGCCGGCCGTCGCGCCGTCGAACTACTACATCAATGGGCGGTATATCCTTCAGCCCGAAATCTTTGATATACTGGAAAAGCAGGAACGGGGCGCGGGTAACGAAATCCAGCTGACCGATGCCATGCTACGCCTTTCAGACGCCCAGGATTTCTTCGCCTATCCCTTCGAGGGCCGGACCTTCGATTGCGGGTCGAAGGAGGGCTTCATCGAAGCCAATGTGGCTTTCGCGCTGGCGCGGGCGGATATCCGCGATCAGGTTTTCGAACCGTTGCGCGATATCATCCTTTCGCATGAGCCGACGACCGAAGCGGCTTGAATTGAAACGTTCGGGAGAGCGCGGTCCGCAGTCTGGCGCCGGCCGCGCTTTCACCATTTGAACTGCGTATGAAGAATTGGCGGTATCATGCATCAAGGCAATCTTCCGTTTAACGGCAGGCTCGCGGTAAATGCGAAGGGGCAGGCGGACGCCGACAATTTCATCGATCTCGAACAGTTGCTCGCCATCGCGCGGCGGCAGGCGAAGACGGTCGCCATCGTCGCGGCGATCGGGCTGATGCTGGGTATCGTCAGCCTCATCTTCTCGACACCCTATTATACGGCCGGGACGAGCATCCTGCTCGACGACAATCTCGGCAAGCTGGCGGACGAGCCGTCGCCCATGCCCGCCAATGCGCAGACCGACGCCACCATTCTCAGCCAGATCGCGATCCTGAAATCGACCGAGCTCGCCGCCAAGGTGGTGGATCGCGAGAATCTGACCGAGAACGAGATCTTCATGAACCCGCCGCGCTCGCTCTTCTCGCGCGTCAAGTCGATGGCGGAGAGCGTCATCGGCATGTTCGCCGGCGGCGAAAAGAAAGCGGGCAGTGGGAATGGTTCCGGCGGGCCGCGCATGTATGCGGCCTCCATCCTCCAGAGCAATCTCAATGTCGAACGGCAGGGACGAAGCTTCGTCATCGACCTCAATTATACATCGAACGATCCCGAACTCGCCGGGCGGATCGCGCGGGCTTATGCGGATGTCTATCTCTCCGACCAGCTGGATGCGAATTTCGACGCGACACAGCGCGCCACCGTATGGCTCCAGGGGCGTCTTACCGAGTTGAAGGCGAGCTCGCAGAAGGCGGCGCTCGAAGTTGAGCGCTACCGGGCCGAGAATGGGCTGACCGCGGCGAAGGGAACCCTGGTTTCGGAGCAACAGCTCTCCGACCTCAACAGCCAGTTCATCCTGACGCAGGCGGAAACGGCGCGGGCGCTCGCGCAATACAACCAGTATAAATCGATCGTCGACGGCGGCCCCGAAGCGGCGGTCAACAATGCGGCCGTTCTTTCCGATCAGCTGAATGCATCTGTCATTTCCCCGCTCAGAACCCGCTATCTGACGATCAGCAAGCGCCTTCAGGAAATCACCAGCCGCTACGGCGAGGACCATCCGCAGGCGGTGAGCCTGCGTACCGAGCAGCAGGAGGTCGGGCGGCAGATCTTCCAGGAGCTGAAGCAGGCGACGGCTAGCCTGCGCAACCAGTATGAGGTGGCAAAGTCGCGCGAGACATCGCTCCGGGAAAGCCTGCAGAAAGTGACCGGCGAAACCTCCACGGCAAACCAGTCGCTTGTCCATCTCAGGGAACTGGAGCAGAAGTCCCAGGCGCTCAGCGATCTCTACCAGACCTATCTGAAACGCTATCAGGAGGCTGTGCAGCAGCAGTCCTTCCCGATCGCCAAAGCCCGCATCATTTCCGTCGCGTCGAAGCCCACCGATCCGTCGAGCCCGAAAAAGAAGATGATCCTTGCCGCCTCGCTGCTGCTCGGCCTTTTCGCCGGGGCGGGCATCGGCGCCTGGCGGGAGTTCCGCGAGCGGTTCTTCCGGGTGGGCGAGGAGGTGCGCAACGTGCTGGGCGTCAAGTTCCTCGGCTATCTGCCGGCCATCAGCGGCTCGGGTGACATCGCCTCCCGCGGTTCCTCGGACGGGCAGGGGCCGGCGCCGCGCGTCACCAACATGATGCGGGTCGCCATCGACTCGCCGGCCTCCGCCTTCGCCGAGACCTTGCGCAACGCCAAGGTCGCGGCCGACGTGGTGCTGCAGGGCAGGGAAAGCAAGGTGATCGGTATCATTTCCGCCCTGCCGGACGAGGGCAAGTCCACCGTCGCGGCAAATTTTGCCGGGCTTCTTGCCGCCAATGGCGCAAAAACGCTGCTGATCGACGGCGATCTGCGCAACCCCGGCCTGACGCGGGCATTGTCGCTCGCTCCCCAGAAAGGACTGGTCGAGGTCGTGGTGGGCGAGGTGCCCTGGCAGAGCGCGATCAAGATCGACAGCAAGACGAAGCTGGCCATTCTGCCAGCGGTGGTTCCCCGGCACCTGTCGCATACCAGCGAACTCATCTCCTGCGCGGGCATGAGTGCGTTTCTCGACGAGGCCAGAGGCGTTTTCGAATATATCATCGTCGACCTTCCTCCGCTTGGTCCGGTCGTCGATTCAAAGGCCTTTGCGCCGCTGGCCGATGGCTTCGTCATGGTGACGGAATGGGGCGTCACCCCGCGGCCGCTCGTCAAGTCGATGCTGCAATCGGAGAACCTGATCACGCCGAAGATCCTGGGGCTGATCCTCAACAAGGCCGACATGAAGCGGCTTGCGAAATACAGCGCCTATGGCAGCTCGGAGCATTTCCTGGACCGCTATTCGAGCTATTATCTCGACGAGGCTTCCGGCAAATCCTGAAAAAGGCGTGATCAGGTCGAGAAAATCCGGCCCTTCCGGTTCCATAGGCGCAATGCGCTGAGCCTGCCGGAATAGAAGGCGCCGGTATCGACATTGATCCGCCGGCCTTCCGGCCGCGCCTTTTCCACCGGGGTGTGGCCGTGGATCACCCATCGCTCGAGCCGATGGGCGCTATCGAAAAATTCGTTGCGGATGAAGACGAGGTCCTCGTCCTTCTGCTCGTCGAGGGGTATGCCGGGCCTGACGCCGGCATGGACGAAGAGGAAAGGCCCGGCATCAATGAGAATCGGCAGCGAACGCAGGAAATCCTTATGCGGCTCGGGAATGGCCGCGCGTATCTTGCTATCCCGGTCCTGCGGCGAGCGATAGACCTGCTGCATATATTCCAGGTCCATGCCGTAGGAGAGCAATGTATGGGCCGCCCCCATCTGCAGCCACCGCTCCAGCGAGAGATGCCCGTCGAGATAGTCGAGCATGGCCATCTCGTGATTGCCCATCAGGCAGATGCGGTGAAAGCTTTCGGGCGGTGGGGCGAGAAGATGCTCGACGACCTGCGCCGAAGCCGGCCCGCGGTCGACATAATCGCCGAGCATGACGATCAGCTTCGGGCCCGGCAGCCGGCGGGCGTCTTCGGTGATGATGCGCTCCAGCACCATGAGCTGGTCGTAGCAGCCATGCACATCGCCGACGATGTAGGTGGCAACGCGTGAAATATCGATCGAAAGCCGTCGTCTCGGGGCCCGCGGGGCGGGCCTGATAAACCTGAGAGACTGAAAAAAATTCTTCACCGAACTTCCCGCGCGCCAAGCTATTGAGAAGTTTAGGCGAACATGCCGCTTCTGGCTAGCTATCGCAGCTGTGCCCGCTGGATAACACGTCCCTCACCCATAAAGGATTTCGACGACGAAGCAGCGTGCGTTGCCGGGCAGGCGCAGCGGGACCGCCGGCGGCGCTTCGACCAGTGCGCAATCAAGCGCGGAAAGGTCTGCGCGTTCCCCATCCGCTTCCAGCTCCAGCGTACCGTATTGGCAGAAAACCAATGTCGGCGCGCCGGCGGCCTGCCACTCGATCGCGCCGTCAATGTCGATCCGGCTCACCCGATGCGACGCAACGCCGCGCCGCGTCATGACGTTGAGATCGGTGATCGCCCCGTCGGTCAGCCGGGCATTGATGGCCACATCGGCGGGAAACGCCAAGGGCTCCGAGGCGGGATCGAGGCGAACCACGCCTTTTCCGGCGATGGAGAGCTCGATCCCGTTGCCTTCGAGAACGCAAAGCGTGCGGTCGATTTCGGGAAAGATGGAGAAGGGGCCATCACCCGCCACCTTCGCCATGCTGACGCGCCAGCCGAAATCCGACAACCCGGCATGGGATGGAAAGACGGCGATCTCTGTCGTCTCTCCACCACCGTTCTTCCATGGCATGCGGCGGTAACCCGCCGCCCGCAGAAGCGAGATGCCCATCAGCCGAGCCATCCGTTGGATGCGGCCCAGAAGGCGACAGGAGCCGTCAGCAGGATGCTGAGGGCGGTGCGGATGTACCAGATGACGATGAGATCGCGGAACCGGAGCGGGACCGACGTCGCGAGCACGCATGGAATCGAGGCCGAAAGGAACAGCACCTGGCTGACGGAAACAACCGCCGCCACGAATTTCAGCGTCACGTCGGCATCCTTGAGCAGGATGGCGGGCAGGAACATCTCGGCAAGGCCGGAGGCCAGCGCCCTGGCGGCCATCATCGGCTCGCCAAGCTGCGCCATCCAGGTGAAGGGATAGAGTGCAAAACCGGGAATGTCGAAGATCGGCGTATATTTGGCGGCAAGAAGCCCGAGAAGGCCGACGGCCATGATGCTGGGCAGGATCATCGAGGCCATGCGCAGGCCGTCGAGGAAGGTTGCGCCGAGCAGCGAGAAGATGCCGGGCGCTTTCCGGGCCTGTTCGATGCCGGCGTCTATCGCCGTCGTCACGCGGCCCTTACCCTCCGGCAGCGGCAGGTCGCGGTCGCCGGGATGGTCCATCCGGCTCAAGGGCCATAGGCGTGCGGTGATGGCCGAGACGATGAAGGTGACGACGAAAGTCGTCCAGAAATAGAGGTTCCACGCGCCCATCAGGCCGAGCGTCTTGGCAACGATGATCATGAAGGTCGCCGAGACGGTGGAAAAGCCGGTGGCGACGATCGCCGCTTCGCGCGCGGTATATTTGCCTTCCTTGTAGACGCGGTCGGTGATGAGGAGCGCCAGCGAATAGCTGCCGACAAAGGAAGCGACGGCGTCGATGGCCGACCAGCCGGGTGTGCGCCAGATCGGGCGCATGATCGGCTGGACGATGACGCCGGTCAGCTCCAGAAGGCCGTAGCCGATGAGAAAGGCGAGCGCCAGCCCGCCGATGGGCACGATGAGGCCGACGGAGAGCACCAGCTTGTCGAACAGGAAGGGCAGCATGTCTGGCTGGAAAATGGCCGCCGGACCGATGCCCGCCAGATACATGCCGGTCAGAACAAGGCCCAGCACACGCAGCAGTGAGAAGATCGTTTCGGTGACATTCTTGTTCCAGGTGCCCCGGATGAAAGGGGCGATCGCGCCATAGGCGATGAGCGCGGTGACGAAGACGAGCGCCAGAGGCCGCAAGTTCGTTGCTATCGCCGTCGCAGCATGATCGAGCAGGATCGTCGATTTGCCGCCGATGGTAACCGGCACGAAAAAGAAGAAGATGCCGATGAAGCTGTAAATGATGAGCTTCAGGGCGGCCGCGCCGCGCGAGCCGTTTTGAGCGATTGCTGAATCTGTCATTGCAGTTCCCCATTATCCTTTTTGATGTAGAACGAGGCGAACTTTTTCCAAGCAAATCCGGACGGAAAACCACTTCACATTTTTCCTGGATTTGCTTTCGGACCGCCTCGCAAAATTCCTCAGTTGCCGAGAATGCCGGGAAGGCGCAGGCCCTTTTCCCGGGCGCATTCGATGGCGATGTCGTAGCCCGCATCGGCGTGGCGCATGACGCCGGTGGCCGGGTCGTTCCACAGCACGCGCCCGATGCGCTGCGCCGCGTCATCCGTGCCGTCGCAGCAGATCACCATGCCGGAATGCTGGGAGAAGCCCATGCCGACACCGCCGCCATGGTGGAGCGACACCCAGGTCGCGCCGGAGGCGGTGTTGAGCAGGGCATTCAAGAGCGGCCAGTCGGATACGGCATCGGAGCCGTCCTTCATCGCCTCCGTCTCGCGGTTGGGCGAGGCGACGGAGCCGGAATCGAGGTGATCGCGGCCGATGACCACGGGGGCCTTCAACTCGCCGGTCCTCACCATCTCGTTGAAGGCGAGGCCGAGCTTGTGGCGGTCGCCCAAACCCACCCAGCAGATGCGGGCGGGCAGGCCCTGGAAGGCAATGCGCTCCCTGGCCATGTCGAGCCAGTTGTGCAGGTGCTTGTTGTCGGGCAGCAGCTCCTTCACCTTGGCGTCGGTCTTGTAGATATCTTCGGGGTCGCCGGAAAGGGCGGCCCAGCGGAAGGGGCCGATGCCGCGGCAGAAGAGCGGGCGGATATAGGCCGGCACGAAGCCGGGGAAGGCGAAGGCGTTTTCCAGCCCTTCGTCCCTGGCGACCTGGCGGATGTTGTTGCCGTAGTCGAGCGTCGGGATGCCCTGGTCCCAGAAGGCGAGCATCGCCTCGACATGCTCGCGCATGGAGGCGCGGGCCGCCTTCTCGACTGCCTTCGGGTCGCTTTCCCGCTTCTCACGCCATTGCGCCAGCGTCCAGCCCTTTGGCAAATAGCCGTTGATCGGGTCATGCGCCGAGGTCTGGTCGGTGACGATATCGGGGCGCACGCCGCGCCGCACCAGTTCGGGCAGGATTTCCGCCGCATTGCCGAGCAGGCCGACGGATTTCGCCTCGCCCGCCTTGGTCCAGCGGTCGATCATTTCGAGCGCTTCGTCCAGCGTCGTGGCCTTGGCGTCGAGATAGCGGGTGCGCAGGCGGAAATCGATGCGGGTCTCGTCGCATTCCACCGCGAGGCATGAGGCCCCCGCCATGACGGCGGCGAGAGGCTGCGCCCCGCCCATGCCGCCGAGGCCGCCGGTCAGGATCCACTTGCCCTTGAGGTCGCCGCCATAATGCTGGCGTCCTGCCTCGACGAAGGTTTCGTACGTGCCCTGAACGATGCCCTGCGTGCCGATATAGATCCACGAGCCGGCGGTCATCTGGCCATACATGGCGAGACCCTTCTTATCGAGCTCGTTGAAATGGTCCCAGGTCGCCCAATGCGGCACGAGGTTGGAGTTGGCGATGAGGACACGCGGGGCATTGGCATGGGTCTTGAAGACGCCGACCGGCTTGCCGGACTGCACCAGCAGTGTCTCGTCCTCTTCAAGGTCTTTAAGCGTCGCGACGATGCGGTCGAAATCCTCCCAGGTGCGCGCGGCGCGGCCAATGCCGCCATAGACCACCAGCTCGTTCGGGTTCTCTGCCACGTCGGGGTCGAGATTGTTCATCAGCATGCGCAGCGGCGCTTCGGTCAGCCAGCTCTTGGCGTTGAGCTCGGTTCCCCGCGGCGCCCGGACTTCGCGGATATTGTGGCGTGGGTTGGTCATGCGGCTTTCCCTTTTAATGTAGGTGCGAGCGCTTCGATGCGCTGGAGAATGGCTTTCAGATGGACGCGCAGCTTTGCGGCCTTGGTCTCGTCATAGGCGAAGGGCGGCGTCTCGGTGGCGAGATGGGTGGACTGCGCCAGTTCCATCTGGATGGCGTGGACTTGCCGTTCCGGCTTGCCGTAATGGCGCGTGGTCCAGCCGCCCTTGAAGCGTCCGTTGAGGATTGAGGTGTAGCCTTCGGCGGCTCCCGCGATCTCCTTTACAGCCGCTTCGATTTCAGGCGCGCAGGTCCTGCCATTGTCTGTGCCGATGTTGAAATCCGGCAGCTTGCCTTCGAAGAGGAACGGAATATGGGAGCGGATCGAGTGGCAATCATAGAGAATGGCGATGCCGTGGAGCTCCGTCACCCGCTCGATCTCGGCGGCGAGCGCCGCATGGTAGGGCGCGTGGAAGGCGGAAAGCCGCGCCTCGATATCGGTCTCATCGGGCGCCTGGCCCTCAAGCCAGATCGGCTCGGCGTCGAAATCGGTCTCGGGGATCAGTCCCGTGGTGTTCTGGCCGGGATAAAGGCTCGTGCCTGAGGGATCGCGGTTGGCGTCGATCACGTAACGGTGGAAGGTGGCGCGCACGGTGGTCGCATCCGGCAGCAGGCCGTCATAGAGCTTGTGAATATGCCAGTCGGTATCGGCGAGCAGGCGGCCGTTGGCGTTGAGCCTGTCCCATATCTCGGGCGGAACATCCGTTCCCGTATGGGGAAAGCCGAGAATGACGGGCGAACTGCCCTGTCTGACTTCGAATACGGCCATGTCAATTGTCCAGTGCGGGGAGAATATCGGCGGAAACGGAGGCGTTGAGCGCGCTGGTGGCGACGAGATCGCCCGCCGCTTTCAGATCGGTCGCCATATAGCGGTCGATTTCAAGTTCGGGCACCGCATCGCGGATGGTGGCATGGGCCTTGAGCAGTTCCGGGCTGGTCTTGAGCGGCTGGCGGAAATCGAGGCCCTGAGCAGCCGTCAGCGCCTCGATGCCGATGATGGAGAAGAGGTTCTCGGTCATCTGCAAAAGGCGGCGCGCGCCGTGGCAGGCCATGGAGACATGGTCTTCCTGATTGGCTGACGTCGGCGTGGAATCGACCGAGGCCGGATGCGCCATCTGCTTGTTCTCGCTCATCAGCGCGGCGGAAGTAACCTCGGCGATCATCAACCCGGAGTTAAGGCCCGGCTTCCTGGCGAGAAAGGCGGGCAGGCCGAAGGAGAGGGCGGGATCGACAAGCAGGGCAATGCGGCGCTGGGCAATCGCGCCGATCTCGCAGATGGCGATCGCGATCTGGTCGGCGGCGAAGGCCACCGGCTCGGCGTGGAAATTGCCCCCTGATATGACCGAGCCGTCGCTCACCACAAGCGGATTGTCGGTGACGGCATTGGCCTCGATTTCCAGGGTACGCGCGGCCATGCGCAGGAGGTCGAGGCAGGCGCCGTCCACCTGCGGCTGGCAGCGGATGCAATAGGGGTCCTGCACGCGCTCGTCGCCTTCCAGATGGCTCGCCCGGATTTCGGAACCTTCGAGGAGGGTGCGCAGCGCATAGGCCGTATCGATCTGCCCCTTATGGCCACGCAGCGTATGGATTTCCGGATGGAAGGGCGCGGAGGAGCCCATGGCGGCGTCGGTCGATAGCGCGCCGGTGATGAGGGCGCTCTGCGCCGCGCGGTGCGCCCGGAACAGGCCGGCAAGGGCGAGAGCGGTGGAAACCTGCGTGCCGTTGATGAGGGCGAGGCCTTCCTTGGCGGCGAGCACGACAGGGTTCAGCCCCGCCCGCAACAGCGCTTCGCGGGCGGTAAGCCGCTCCCCCTGATACCAGGCTTCGCCTTCGCCGATCATCACGGCGGCCAGATGCGCGAGCGGGGCGAGATCACCCGATGCGCCGACGGAGCCCTTTTCGGGAATGACCGGGACGACGCCTTTCTCCAGCATATCCTCGATGAGCCGGACGATCTCCAGCCGCACGCCGGATGCACCGCGCCCGAGCGAGATCAGCTTCAGCGCCATGATCAGGCGGACGATCTCCTCCGTGAAGGGCGCTCCGACGCCGCAGCAATGCGACAGGATCAGATTGCGCTGGAGTGTGGCGACATCGGCGGCATCGATGCGGATGCTCGCCAGCTTGCCGAAGCCGGTGTTGACGCCATAGACCGGCTGGTCGCCGCCGGCGATTGCGGTGATCCGCGCGGAGGCCTTTTCGATCGCCGGATGGAAGGATGGGTCGATCCGCGCCGCCGCGCCCGTCCAGTAGATGGTCTCCAGCGTCCGCAGCGCCACAGTACCGGGCTCAAGCAGAATTGACGTCATTTTCCCCTCCATATCCGCCGGTGCAGGGGATTGAAGCCCATGCGGTAGACGAGTTCCGCCGGTCGCTCGATATCCCAGATGGCGAGGTCGGCCCATTTCCCGGCTTCGAGCGTTCCGGTCTCGGCAAGGATGCCGAGGGCGCGGGCGGCCTCGCGCGTCGCCCCGGCGATGCATTCGTCAACAGTCAGGCGGAAAAGCGTCGCGCTCATGTTCATGGTGAGCAGCAGCGAGGTCAGCGGCGAGGTGCCGGGATTGCAGTCGGTGGCGATGGCGATCTTCACGCCGTGCCTGCGCAACAGATCGACCGGCGGAAGCTGCCTCTCGCGGATGAAGTAGAACGCACCCGGCAGCAGCACCGCCACGGTTCCGGCGCTGGCCATGGCTATGACGCCGGCTTCGTCGGTATATTCCATATGATCGACCGAGAGCGCGCCGAATTCGGCGGCAAGCTTTGCTCCATGCAGGTTCGAAAGCTGGTCGGCGTGGAGCTTGACCGGCAGGTCTTGTGCCTTCGCCGCGCGGAAGACCTCGGCGATCTGCTCCGGCGAGAAGGCGATGCCTTCGCAGAAACCATCCACCGCGTCGGCGAGCCCATCGGCAGCGATCGCCGGCAGCATCTCACCCGCGACGCGGTCGATATAGGCCTGTTTGTCGCCATTGGCTTCCGGCGGCAAGGCATGGGCGCCGAGAAAGGTGGTTCGTATGGAAACAGGCCGTACGTGTCCGAGTTGCCGGGCGACTCTCAGCGCTTTGCGCTCGTTCTCCAGGTCGAGCCCATAACCGGATTTGACCTCGACAGTGGTAACGCCTTCGGCAATCAGCGCGTCGAGCCGGGGCAGGGTTTCGTGCAACAAGTCCCCTTCGCTGGCAGCCCGCAACGCCTTGACCGAGGAGACGATGCCGCCGCCCGCCTTCGCCACTTCCTCGTAGGTTGCGCCGGCAAGCCGCATCTCGAATTCGTGCGCACGATTTCCGGCGTAGACGAGATGGGTATGGCAGTCGATCAGGCCAGGGGTGATCCAGCGGCCTTCGCAGTCGATCCGCTCCAGTGAAGCAAGGGAGGAGGGGAGGTCCGCCTCCGGTCCGGCATAGGCGATGCGCCCGTCCCGGACGGCCACCGCACCCTTCTCCACGACGCCGAGGCCGGGGAGATTTTCGCTGAGTGTGGCCAGCCGCGCATTGCGCCAGAGCCGGTCTTTGCGACGATCGGTGCTTTCCGCCATGATGGTTTCCTGCTTCCCCTGTTTGCTGATAATGTATATACATATTTCGAATGATCGCAAGTGGCCGAGACGCAGCCCGGTGGAAACGGCCATCACATCGGCCCGAAAACCGGGGCGGTTTTCGGAAAGCACGCTGCGACATTTTATAGTTTACAGCGTCCTTTGTGCGTCCGGGAGGACGCACGGCGCTGTATGGATGAGGAGAGCGCTGTGACAGTAAATGATGCGGGAAACGACATGGTCAACGCCGGCGGAAGGCAAACCGTCCTTCATGCGCAATCAGCGCTTCTGCCCGGCGGCTGGGCGCGGGATGTGCGCATTTCATTGTCCGGCGGCGTGATCGTCTCGGTCGAGACGGATGCGGCGGCACAGCCTGATGACGAGCGCCATGCGGCCATTCTGCCGGGAATGCCCAATCTGCACAGCCACGCCTTCCAATATGGCATGGCGGGGCTTGCGGAACGGCGCGGTCCCTCGGCGGACAGTTTCTGGAGCTGGCGCGATGTGATGTACCGCTTCGCGCTCTCCATGACGCCGGAGCAGGTGGAGGCCGTCGCCCTGCAGCTCTATGTCGAGATGCTGGAGGCCGGCTTTACTCGCGTCGGCGAGTTCCATTATCTGCATCACGACCGGGACGGCAGCCCCTACCGCGACATCGCGGAAATGGCGGTGCGCATCGTCTCCGCCGCCGGGCAGAGCGGGATCGGGCTGACGCTGCTGCCGGTCTTCTATGCCCATTCGACCTTCGGCGGCGCTGCGCCGAATGAGGGGCAAAGGCGCTTCATCAACAACATCGACAGCTTCGCGCGCCTGATCGACGGCTGCGCGCCGCTGGTGGCGCGGCTCGACGGGGCTGTTCTCGGCGTTGCGCCGCACAGCCTGCGCGCGGTGACGCCGGGGGAACTTGGCGAAGTCACCCAGCTCCTTCCGCAAGCGCCGGTGCATATCCACATTGCCGAGCAGGTGAAGGAAGTCGAGGACTGCATCGCCTGGTCGGGCGCACGCCCCGTGGAGTGGCTTCTCGACAAAACGAATGTCGACGGCCGCTGGTGCCTGATCCATGCCACCCACATGACGGACGAGGAGACGCGCCGGATGGCGGCGAGCGGGGCGATCGCCGGTCTCTGCCCGGTGACGGAAGCCAATCTCGGCGACGGCACCTTCCCGGCGCCGCTTTTTACCGCACATGGCGGCCGCTTTGGTATCGGTTCGGATTCCAACGTGCTGATCGGCATTGGGGATGAGCTGCGGCAGCTCGAATATTCGCAGCGTCTTTTCCACCGCGCCCGCAACGTCATGGCCGTGGCGGAGGGTTCGACGGGTCGCGCCCTTTTTGACGGCGCGTTTGCCGGTGGCAGCGCAGCCCTTGGCGTTTCGGGCGAGGGCATTGCCGTGGGGCAGGCGGCGGATCTGGTTTCGCTCGATACGGAACGGCTCGCCGGCGCCAGGGACGACGCGATCCTCGACGGCTGGATCTTTGCCGGCCGCGCTCACGTCGACAGCGTCTGGGTGCGCGGCGTAAAGCAGGTGGAAGGCGGGCGGCATCGCCTGCACGATCAGGCGGCGCGCGCGTTCAATGCCGTGCTCAGGCAGCTTCCCTAGAACAACTTTCGATCTGATCGAAAGTTGTTCTAGGGATGACCGGTCGGCCTGGGTATTTGTATTTTAGCCCTCGCGCGTGCAGTTTATTGGAGATTGCAACCAGGCAACGATTCGAGCGGACAGGGATGAATGGCGCAGAATTCCAATGACCGGAGCAGTCCGGAAGGAAGCGCGAGCCAGCCGGTCTCGCTGCACCAGCGCATTCTCGGGGATATCGAGGGGCATATACTCTCCGGCGCCTGGCCGCCCGGCTATCGCATCCCGTTCGAGCATGAGCTGACGGAGCAATATGGCTGCTCCCGGATGACGGTGAACAAGGCGCTGACGCAGCTGGCCAAGGCAGGGCTGATCGAGCGCAAGCGGCGATCGGGCAGCTTCGTCGCCCATCCGCAGTCGCAGGCTGCCATCCTGGAGATCCACGACATCCGGGAGGAGGTGAAGCAGCTCGGGCTTCCCTATCGCTACGAGCTGGTGAAGGCGAGGAAGCGCAAGGCTGGTGCCGCGGACCGCAAGCGCCTGGATGTTGCGGCGGATGCTTCGCTGCTCGATCTCTCATGCCGGCATTTCGCCGGGCCGCGCCCCTTCTGCCTGGAGGAGCGCATCATCAATCTTGACGTCGTGCCGGAGGCCGATGGCGAGGATTTTCGCGATGTGGCGCCTGGTCCATGGCTCATCGACCGTGTGCCCTGGAGCAACGCCGAGCACAGCATTCGCGCCGTTGCGGCGGACAGGGCGACGGCGGATGCACTGGCCATTGCCGAGGGCGCGCCATGCCTCGTCATCGAGCGGCGGACCTGGAACGCCGGCCAGCCGATCACCCATGTGCGGCTGACCTATTCCGGTGACAATCACGCCCTCGTCGCCCGGTTCACGCCGGCGCAGGGGTGAATCTTTTCAAGGTGTTGAAGGCGGGTGTTGTCTTGATGGATTCGAGGCCGCTGTGAGGGGCAATGGCCT
Source organism: Mesorhizobium sp. RMAD-H1 (assembly GCF_014191375.1). Taxonomy (GTDB): domain Bacteria; phylum Pseudomonadota; class Alphaproteobacteria; order Rhizobiales; family Rhizobiaceae; genus Paramesorhizobium. The sequence continues at coordinate 725,385 of NZ_JACHWN010000002.1, read as the reverse complement.
TTAGTGTCTGACGCCGGTGACGTAGCAATGTTCCTGAATGGATCCTCGGGTCAAGCCCGAGGATGACGCGCAGGGACGTTCTCCGCATTTAGCCGACCCGCTTGATGCTGTCGCTGAGCATGGAAGCCATTGTGTCAATCTGCTCCCGCTCGACGATCAGCGGCGGCGAAAGGGCGATGGTGTCGCCGGTGACGCGGACGAGCAGGCCCTTCTTGAAGAGATCGGTGAAGACCTCATAGGCGCGGGCGCCCACGGCACCCTCGCGCGAGGCAAGCTCGATACCCACCACGAGGCCGATCGTGCGGATGTCGAGGATGTGGGGCAGGCCCTTCAGCGCATGCATCGCATCCTGCCAATGGGACGCGAGCTCGGCCCCGCGGGTCAGGAGCCCCTCCTCCTCGTAGATTTCCAGGGTCGCCAGCCCCGCCGCGCAGGCGGCCGGATGGCCGGAATAGGTGTAGCCGTGGAAGAGCTCGATCTGGCTTTCCGGTCCCTGCATCAGCGCGTCGTGAACTTCGCGGCGGGCAAAGACGGCACCCATCGGGATCGCGCCATTGGTAAGTCCCTTGGCGGTGGTGACGAGATCGGGGACGACGCCGAAATAATCGACGGCGAATGGCGTGCCAAGGCGACCGAAGCCGGTGATGACCTCGTCGAAGATCAGGAGAATGCCGTGCTTATCGGCGATGGCGCGCAGCCGCTCCAGATAGCCCTTCGGTGGAAGCAGCACGCCGGTCGAACCGGCGACGGGCTCGACGATGACGGCGGCGATGGTCTCGGCGCCATGCAGCGCGACGAGCCGCTCCAGATCGTCCGCAAGCTCGGCGCTGTGGGCCGGCAGGCCCTTGACGAAGCTGTTGCGCTCGGGGTCATGAGTGTGGCGCAGATGGTCCGTGCCGGGAAGCATCGGGAAGACGCGGCGGTTGTTGACGAGGCCGCCGACCGAGATGCCGCCGAAACCGACGCCATGATAGCCGCGCTCGCGGCCGATGACACGGGTGCGCGTTCCCTGGCCGATGGCGCGCTGGTAGGCGATGGCGATCTTGAGGGCGGTATCGACGGATTCCGAACCCGATCCGGTGAAGAATATCCGGTCGAGCCTGGCATCCGGGCCGCCGGGCGCCCGTGCCGCGAGCTTTTCGGCAAAATCGAAGACGATCGGATGCCCCATCTGGAAGGAAGGGGCGTAATCCATGACGGTGAGCTGACGCTCCACCGCCTCGGCGATGCGCCTGCGGCCATGGCCGGCATTGACGCACCACAGGCCGGCGGTTCCGTCCAGGACCTTTCCGCCGTCGACATCGGTGTAATACATGCCCTCGGCGCTGGCGAGGAGGCGTGGGGCCGCCTTGAACTGCCGGTTGGCGGTGAACGGCATCCAGTAATTTTCGAGGTTCGGCGTATTGGCTCTGGTCAGCATGATGAAACTCCCCTTTGCCGCAGAGGATGGACATGCCTGGCATAGGGCAACAAGCCCTTTTCTATATATCCATAAAGCGTTGATATTGCTTGATCCGGAATGGAAATTTACCCTATATCAAACATCCTCAACACCGGAGTGCCTAATCATGAGCATCGATATCGGCGGCAGGCTGCGTTATGTCCGCATGCGGCACAATCTTTCGCAGCGCGAGCTGGCGAAGCGAGCCGGTGTGACCAACTCCACCATCTCGCTGATCGAATCCAACCAGACCAATCCATCGGTCGGCGCGCTGAAGCGCATTCTCGACGGCATACCGATCGGCCTGTCGGAGTTCTTCGCGATCGAGCCGGATGCACCCTTGAAGGCCTTTTATCAGGCGGAGGAGCTCGTCGAGATCGGCAAGGGCAAGATCTCCTACCTGCAGGTGGGCGACAATCTCTTCGCCCGTTCGCTGCAGATATTGAAGGAGCGCTACGAGCCGGGCGCGGATACGGGCCGGGTGCCTCTGGTGCACGAGGGCGAGGAGGGCGGCGTGGTGATCAGCGGCCGCATCGAGGTGACGGTGGGGAGCGAGCGCCGGATCCTGGGGCCCGGCGACGCCTATTATTTCGAGAGCAGGCGGCCGCATCGCTTCCGCTGCATCGGCCCGGTGCCGTGCGAGATCGTCAGCGCCTGCACGCCGCCGACATTTTGAGGGGCGGGAGCTGCAGCAAGGGGATGCGGATCCGGTTTTGCGGGAGCAGCCTATGAAAAAGGCCTACCGCTTGTCGGTGACAATTTCAAAAGTGCCTTCTTGAAGGACCTTCTTGCCATCAGGCGTGATGAGTTCCTCTTTGAACTTGTGTGTCTTATTGTCGTAATCGATCCGTATGTAGAGAACGGGATCCTTCTCATCCCTCGGGGCATTCAGATAGTACGCGGTAAATTTTCTGTCTTTTGTGGGGTTCCCCTCGAAGGCGTAAAATCCGTACCAGACCTTATTGTCCTCGTTGAGGCGAAATATTCTGTTCGGGAAGTGCTCCGCGGACGGATTTCTGTCGACGGTGTTTTTGTCGGCCTTCGTGAAATGATATTTTATATGAACACCTGGTCCGACAACGTTCATGGCCGGAAACTGAATCGTCTCTGATGGATTGGAAGATGGGGCGTCAGCGGCGCTCTGGCTGTAGCTGGGGATGACGCAAATATGAAGTGTAGAAAAAGTAAGTACAATAAATGAGAGCTTGATATGTGCTTTTGAAGGCATAATATTTATCCATACAATGTTAAAATTACTGAATAAAAAGAAGATTTATATGAATGCATTTTCGGGGAATGCTTTCATAGCGTCATGCAGATGACGGCGAATGTCAACCATATCCTGTCGCCGGAGGGCAACTATCCCCTCGCTCCTGGCTAGGCGGAACACCATTCTTCATGGATATCTTGTGCTGGACGGCAAAAAGAATACCTTTGTGTTCATGTTTAAGCCGGCATCCCGGCCCAGTTCAAGGAAACACCGTGGCCCGCGCAGTTCCATCATCCGAGTTGGCCGCTTCCCTGGTTGAAACGGGGTGCTGCATCGCCGGCGGCGGGCCGGCGGGGCTGATGCTCGGCTATCTCCTGGCTCGGGCGGGCATCGATGTCGTCGTCCTGGAAAAGCACGAGGATTTCCTGCGTGATTTCAGGGGCGATACGATCCACCCCTCGACCCTCGAAATCATGAATCAGCTCGGACTCTTGGAAGAATTCCTTCAGCTCCCGCATCAGAAGGCGCGCAAACTCCATGCGGAGGTCGGCGGGCGCAGCGTCACGATCGCCGATTTCTCCCGCCTGCCTTGCGAGGCGAAGTTCATTGCCTTCATGCCGCAATGGGATTTCCTCGATTTCCTGGCGAGGAAAGCGGGCGGATTTCCCAATTTCCGGCTGATCTTGGGGGCGGAAATCACCGATCTTTTGCACGAAAACGGTGCGGTAAAAGGCGTTTTTGTCCGCAACGGAGACCAATCTTTCATGGTCCGGGCCGATCTCGTCGTCGGCGCGGACGGACGCAATTCCATCATCCGGCAGAAGGCGGCCATGGAGGTCCGCTCCTTCGGCACGCCGACCGACGTGCTCTGGATGAAGCTTTCCCATCTGCCCGGCGACCCCGTGCAGGCGATGGGACATGTCGGCCCGAAGCAGGGCTTCGTGATGATCGACCGGGGCGATTACTGGCAGTGCGGCTATATCATCCGCAAGCAGTCGTTCGAGGAACTGAAAGCGCAGGGGCTTTCTCATTTCCGTCAGCTTCTGGCGGAAGCGTCGCCCTTTCCGCGCGAGCGTTTCGGGGAGATCGCCAGTTGGGGCCAGGTGCATCTTCTCAGCGTGCGCGTCGACCGGCTGAAACGATGGTGGGCGCCGGGTGTGCTCTGTATCGGCGATGCCGCGCACGCCATGTCGCCGATCGGCGGCGTCGGGGTCAACCTCGCCATCCAGGACGCGGTGGCCGCCGCCAACATCCTCGCAGTGCCGTTGAAGGAGGGGCGCCTTGCTCCCGGCCATCTGGCCAAGGTGCAGCGCCGCCGCTCCTTCCCGACCTGGGCGACGCAAAGTCTGCAGCTGATGATGCGCAGGCGGCGGCGCGGCAATGATGCGGGCGCGGCAGGTCCTGCCCAGACCTCGGGCGTGATGCAGAAGATCGCGCGCCGGCCGTGGCTTGCGCATGTGGCGGGGCGCCTCATCGGCCTCGGCTTTCGGCCGGAACGGGTTAAATTACCGCAGCGGCCCTGAAAACGGCCGTTCGCCCCCCGTCAAGGATCCAGGGGTGAACTGTGCGGCAGGCAATTAATGGCGGTTGCATATTGTTGCGGATCGCATATCTGTTCCGCTCAGAGGAAGCGCTTGGGGGGAGAATGGCAGATACGGAGAAGAGAGGCGGTATGCCGCGTCGTCGTCCGCCGGCGGGGTGGAGGCGGTTTGCCGGTATCGCCGCCGTTGCGATCCTGCTGTCCGCCTGCGACAGGCATGCCGAGACGGCGCAGGGCGAGGACAGCGTCGCCGTTGCCGTCGAAACCGTCAGATATACCGAATTCGCGCCTGAAATCACGCTGACCGGGGCGATTGCCGCGCGCACCCTCACCAGTCTCTCCTTCCGTGTCGGCGGTCAGGTCATCGAGCGTAATGCCGATGTCGGGCAGCATGTTGCGCCGACCGAAGTGCTGGCGCGGCTGGATCCGGCGGAGCAGGAGGTCAATGTGCGCACGGCGCAGGCCTCGCTCGACGCGGCGAAATCACAGCTTGCGCAGGCGTCCTCCACATTTGACCGGCAAAAAACGCTTCTGGCCCAGGGCTTCACCACACGGCGGCAATATGATGAGGCGCAGGAAGCCTTGCGCACTGCGCAGGGCGCATTGACGGTGGCCGAAAGCCAGCTCGCCAACGCACAGGACCAGCTCTCCTTCACGCAGTTGCGGGCCGGCATTTCCGGCATCATAACGGCGCGCACCATCGAAGTGGGGCAGGTCGTGCAGCCGACGGAGACGGTTTTCACCATTGCCGAGGACGGGCCGCGCGATGCGGTGTTCGATGTCCAGGAAACGCTGGTCGCCAACACCAAGACCGATCCCGTCGTCACCATCGCACTCCTTTCCAATCCCGAGATAAAGGCAAAGGGCCAGGTGCGCGAGGTCTCGCCGGCCATCGATCCGGCCACCGGCACGGTCCGCGTCAAGGTCAGCATAGCGGATACGCCGCCGCAGATGACGCTCGGCGCGACGGTCATCGGCTCCATGCGGATGCAGCCGCAACGCGCCGCCATCCTGCCGTGGAGCGCGCTCACCTCGGACGGGGGAGAACCGGCGGTCTGGTTGGTCGAGAGGGAGACGGATGTGGTGGCGCTTGCCCCGGTCAAGGTGCTCTCCTATGAGCGCGAGCGCGTCGTTATCGTGAGCGGGCTCGAGGAAGGACAGCGGGTCGTCACCAAGGGCACCCAGCTGCTGCGGCCGGGCGAGGTGGTGGACGTGGTCGAGGAGGCGGGGCAATGAGGCGCTGGCGTGGGCTGAGCCTTGCTGCATTGCTTTTGGTTGCCGGATGCAGCGAGCAGCATGGGGAGGAAGCAGAGCCGATCCGTCCCGTCCTCTACATGAAGGCGGAGCCGCAGGTGCAGCGCACCTACGGGTTTGTCGGGACGGTCGAGCCGCGTTACAGCACCAACCTCGCCTTCCGGGTGCTCGGCCGCATCATAAGCCGTGATGCCGATGTGGGCGACATAGTCGGCAAAGGCGAGACGGTCGCGATGATCGATCCGACCGCGCTCGACCTCGCCCTCCAGGCGGCGAAGGCGGATCTGGCGAGCGCCGAAGCGCAGTTCGCCAATGCCTCGGCGAGCGAGGAGCGGCAGCGCACGCTTCTCGATCAGGGCAACATATCGGAAGCCGTCTATGATGCTGCCCGCCAGGCGCTGGATGCGGCCAGCGCCGGCGTCGAAAAGGCGCAGGCTGCGCTCAACATGGCGGAGGACCAGCGCGCTTATGCGCAGCTGAAGGCGGATTTCGACGGCGTGGTCTCTTCGGTCAGCGCGCAGGTGGGGCAGGTCGTCGCCGCCGGACAGACGGTGATGACGATCGCGCGCTCCGACATCCGGGAAGCCGTGGTCGATATTCCCGACAGCATGATCGGCGAAATCGCGGTCGGGATGCCTTTCGATGTCGTCCTGCAATCAGCCCCGTCCATTCGGGCGAGCGGGCATGTGCGCGAGATCGCGCCGCAATCCGACCCGGCGACGAGAACGCGGCGGGTGCGTATCACCCTCGACGACCCGCAATCCGCATTCCGACTGGGGGCGACGATCACGGCGACACGCCATGTGCCGACGCAGCCGTCGGTGATGCTGCCGATCTCGGCGCTTCTGGAAGAAAACGGCAAGACGTCGGTATGGGTGGTCGATCCCGCCACCGAGACCGTGCGGACGCAGGAAGTCGATATCGTGGCCCGCAACGCCTACAGCTTCGCCGCAGGCAATATCGCCGACGGCACCTATGTCGTGACGGCAGGCGTCCACAGCCTCAGGGAAGGCCAGAAGGTCAAGCTTCCGCAGGAGAGGACAGGCCCTTGAAGAACTTCAATCTCTCCGACTGGGCTTTGAACCATCGCTCGCTCGTCTGGTATTTCATGCTGGTCTTCCTGGTTGCCGGCGTGTTTTCCTATATCGACCTCGGGCGCGAGGAAGATCCGGCCTTCACCATCAAGACCATGCTCGTGCAGGCCAACTGGCCAGGGGCCTCGGTCGAGGAAACGCTCAACCAGGTCACCGACCGCATCGAGAAGAAGCTCGAGGAACTCGACGATCTCGATTTCACCCGCAGCGTCACGACGGCCGGCAAGACGATCGTCTTCGTCAATCTGAAGGCCACGACCAAAGGGCGGGACGTGGAGACGACATGGGTGCGCGTCCGCAACATGCTGAACGACATCAGGACGTCGTTTCCCGATGGCGTCCTCGGCCCCTTCTTCAACGACCGGTTCGGCGATGTCTACGGCAATATCTATGCCTTCACCGCGGACGGGCTGACGCAGCGCCAGCTGCGCGACTACGTCGAGGATGTCCGCACCAAGATCCTGACCGTGCCCAATGCAGGCAAGGTCGATCTGGTCGGCGCGCAGGACGAGGCGATCTATCTCGAGTTCTCCACACGACAGCTCGCCGCGCTCGGCCTCGACGAGCAGGCCGTCATGCAGAGCCTGCAGGACCAGAACGCCATCACGCCGTCGGGCGTCATCGAGGCGGGGCCGGAGCGGGTGAGTGTCCGGGTCAACGGCCAGTTCACCTCCGAAGACAGCCTGCGCGCCGTAAACCTGAGGGTGAACAACCGCTTCTTCCGGCTGACGGATGTCGCGACGATCACCCGCGGCTATGCCGATCCGCCGACCTCCATCTTCCGCGTCAATGGCCAGGATGCGATCGGCCTTGCCATCGGCATGAAGCCGAACGGCAATCTGCTCGAATTCGGCGAGGCGCTGAAGGAGATGATGGACAAGGTGGTGGCCGAGCTGCCTGTCGGCGTCGGCGTGCATCTGGTGGCGGACCAGCCTGTGGTGGTCGAGGAAGCGGTCTCTGGCTTCACCCGCGCCCTGTTCGAGGCCGTGGCCATCGTTCTTGCGGTGAGCTTCATCAGCCTTGGCATCCGCGCGGGCTTCGTGGTGTCGCTCTCCATCCCGCTGGTGCTCGCCATCACGTTTCTGACGATGAGCTATCTCGATATCTCGCTGCAGCGGGTTTCGCTTGGCGCGCTCATCATCGCGCTGGGGCTGCTGGTGGACGATGCGATGATCGCCGTCGAGATGATGGTGGCGCGGCTCGAGGTGGGCGATCCGCTCAACAAGGCGGCGACCTATGTCTATACCCATACGGCATTCCCCATGCTGACGGGAACGCTGGTGACGATCGCCGGTTTCATGCCGATCGGCCTCAACTCCAGCCAGGCCGGCGAATATACCTTCACCCTTTTCGTCGTCATCGCCGTTTCGCTGCTCGTGTCATGGATCGTGGCGGTGTTGTTTGCGCCGCTCCTGGGCGTGACGTTCCTGCCGGCCACGATGCGCCATCACGAGGAGAAGCCGCGCCGCTTCTTCATGATGTTTTCGCGCGTGCTGCGCCTGGCGGTCCGCCATTACTGGCTGACCATCATCCTGACCGTGCTCGCCTTTGCCGTTTCCGTCTTCGGGCTGCGCTTCATCGAGCAGCAGTTCTTCCCGTCGTCCGACAGGCCGGAGCTGGTCATCGACTGGAAGCTGCCGGAAAGCAGCTCGATCGAGGAGACGAAGGCGCAGATGGAACGCTTCGAGAAGACGATGCTCGCCGGCAACCCCGATATCGAGCACTGGAGCAGCTATATCGGCCAGGGCGCGGTCCGTTTCGTGCTGACCTTCGACGTCCAGCCGGCCAACCCCTATTTCGGCCAGATGATCATCGTCTCGAAGGATATCGAGGCCCGCAACCGGCTGAAGGCGGAATTCGAGAAGGTGTTGAGGCAGGACTATGTCGGGACCGATACCTATGTGAAGTTCCTGGAGCTCGGGCCGCCGGTCGGCAGGCCGGTGCAATACCGCCTCAGCGGCCCCGATATCCAGACCCTGCGCGGCCTCTCGCAGGAACTGGCCGGGATCATGAGCGCCAACCCGCATCTCGGCATCGTGACCTATGACTGGAACGAGCCGGCGCGCGTGGTCAAGGTCGACGTGATGCAGGACAAGGCCCGCCAGCTCGGCATCTCGTCCAAGGCGATCGCCACCACGCTCAACAGCGTGGTCGGCGGCGTCACCATCACGCAGGTGCGCGATGCCACTTATCTGATCAATGTGATCGCGCGGGCCGACGCCAGGGAGAGGGGCTCGATCGAGACCCTGCGCAATCTCCAGATCGCGACCGCCACCGGCGATTCCATCCCGCTCGCGTCGATCGCCAATTTCCGCTACGAGCTGGAGCAGCCGGTCGTCTGGCGGCGCGACCGCCTTCCGACGATCACGGTGGCCGCCGGCATTAACGACGGGGTGATGCCGATGACGATCGTCGAGGAACTCGCACCCGAGATGCAGGCTTTCACCGACAGGCTGCCCGCCGGCTATTTTATCGAGACGGCCGGCACGGTCGAGGAAAGCGGCAAGAGCCAGGGGCCGATCATCGCCGTGGTGCCGCTGATGCTGTTCGTGATGGCGACGATCCTGATGGTGCAATTGCAGAGCTTCCAGCGGCTTTTCCTGGTCGTCGCCGTGGCGCCGCTCGGACTGATCGGCGTCGTCGCGGCGCTGCTTCCTTCAGGCGCTCCGCTCGGTTTTGTCGCCATTCTCGGCGTGCTGGCGCTGATCGGCATCCTCATCCGCAATTCGGTGATCCTCATCGTGCAGGCGGAGGACCTGATCAAGGAGGGCATGCATCCCTGGGATGCGGTGATCGAAGCCACGGAGCACCGCATGCGGCCGATCGCGCTGACGGCGGCGGCGGCCAGCCTGGCGCTGATCCCGATCGCGCGCGAGGTGTTCTGGGGCCCGATGGCCTATGCCATGATGGGCGGCATCATCGCCGGCACGGCGATCACGCTCCTGTTCCTGCCCGCGCTCTACGTCGCATGGTTCCGCATCAGGGAGCCGGAGCATGGCACGAAGGAACAGCCGGCAAACGGATAAGGATTTTTAACAATTTCCGCTTCTGCGTGACTGCCGATACTTCTGGTTAGGCAAGATATATTATCGCTATAGAAATATGCTGAGGCTGCGTTAAGATCAGCGCGGCGGCGGTCGTGCGCGGGAAAATGATTCTTATCCTGTTGTACGATCAGATTTCATGATCGGACTGTCGATTTGATGCGGCAGCGCTGGGCCGTGTTTACAAGGCCCGGGGATCACGAGGGGATTTCGATGCGCATAATCAGGTCGTTGGCGGAATTACTGCCTCAAGCGCGGCAGTCTACCTTTCTTCTTCTGCTACTTTCATTTTTTATTCTGGCGCTTTCCGCCTCGGAAGCCCAATCCCAGGAGACCGCCAACTGGGCGGGCGTCTGGGATACGAAGTGGACCGGCGGCGGCGCGCAGGTCACCTTCGAACAGACGGGGGCGGAGGTCGTGGGCTCCTATCCGCTCTATAACGGCCGCATCGAAGCCAAGGCCGTCGGCCGGCAACTGATCGGCCGGTGGATCGAGGGCAGCCGCCAGGGTGAGATCCTCTTCGTGCAGTCGCCCGACGGCTCGAGCTTCATGGGGCGCTTCGAATACGCGGCCGCGGAGTGGTGGACCGGGGTGCGGGTAGGCGCCGAGCAGTATCAGAAGGTGCAGATCGACCAGTCGAGCCCGATGACGGCCATGCGCTCCTTCCTGCAGGCGATGAACGAGAGCGGCGCCGACAATGTCTCCCGCAATGCGGGCGGCGGCATGGCGCTGGTGGCCAAGGCCGCCAGTCTCGTCGACGTCAGCGAAGCGGACCGGGGCGGCCTCAATATCGGCGATTATGTGCATGAGCTCTACGCGGTCATAGACAAACTGACCTTCCGTCTCTGGAGCCTTCCGCACGGACAGATCCAGGGTAACGAGGCGACCGCGACGCTTCATCAGTTCGATACCAATGTGACATTCGATGCTACCTTCCGGCGCAAGGGCGACCAGTGGTTCATCGCCGGGCCGCCGCTCGCCGAGCTGAAGGCTAAGCACCTGGAGCTTTCCAGTGCGCGAGGCGAGCCGGTGGATGCGGTGACGGAGCCGGAAAAGCTCAGGACGCCGCGCGATACGTTCAAGATGCTGTTGAGCGGCTTTGTAAGCGGCAGCGACGAACCGGCCGACAGCACGCTCAACATGCAGGATTTCAGCGCCGCCGTCCGCAATGACGAAGCGCCGCTGCTCGCCCGCTATCTGAAGAAGGTGATCGACCGGATCGGCTATGTATACTGGCAGGAGATCCCGGACGACCCCAAAAGCAAGACGCCTTTCGTCTTTTTCCAGCATCCGGCGGGCAATATCGTCGTTGGCCCGGTCCAGTCCGACGACGGCGTGATCTGGCAGTTCACGCCGGAGACGCTTCATCATATCCGCGCGCTTTATGCCGCGGTCGAGGACATGCCGGTTGCGCCGGAATTCGCAGCCTTCGCGGCGGAGGACCCTTATTTCAAGGCGCGCGCGCTTGCCCGTTCGATCAGCCCTGATCTGCTCAAGCGCGCCGGTCCCGTCGACCGCTGGCAATGGCTGCTGCTCGGTGCATTCGGCTTGCTCGGCATTATCTCCGGTTTCCTGGTCAACACCGTCCTTTCCGCGATTTCCAGGAGCTGGTCGGGCCAGGCGACGCCGCTCCTGCGGGTGCTCGAATGGTCGGTCCGGGCCATCGTGCTTGGCTTGTTCCTGCTTGCCGCGCTGCGTCTCCTGGGCTTGCCCGATATCGTGGCGACGCCGGTCAAGGGGCTCGCCTGGGTGGCCATACTGGTCGGGGCCGTACCGGTTCTGTGGCATCTCATCGGTACGATCGCGGACGGCTACCGCAGGCGCTGGGTGATCCCTGGCTATCACGAGACGCTGATTTCGCTGCTCACCGGCGTGGCCCGCGTGGCGGTCATCGTCATAGCCTTCCTGCTTCTGGCGGAGGTATTCGCCATTCCCTACCAGCATGTGCTGGCGGGGCTCGGCATCGGCGGCCTTGCGGTCGCGCTCGCCGCGCAGCCGACCCTGCAGAACTTCCTTTCCGGCCTGACCCTTTATGCTGACCGGCCGGTCAGTGTCGGCGATTTCTGCAAATTCGGCGAGACGCTCGGCACGGTCGAGCATATCGGCATGCGCTCAACGCGGGTGCGTTCGCTCGATCGTACCCTGATTTCCGTGCCGAACTCGGAATTCGCCAATATGCAGATCGAGAATTACGCAAGGCGGGACCGCATGCGGTTTCTTATGACGCTGCAATTGCGCTATGAGACGACCGCGGATCAGTTGCGCTATGTGCTTGCCGAATTGCGGCAATTGCTCATCGCCCATCCGCGCGTCATCGATGAACCCTGCCGCGTGCGCTTCGTCGGCTTTGGCGAATATTCGCTGGATGTGGAGATATTCGCCTATATCAAAACGCCGGATCACGCCGAATTCCTCGCCATACGCGAGGATATCCTGCTGCGCATCATGAAGATCATGGACGATGCCGGCGCCCAGTTCGCATTCCCATCGCAGGTGGAATATGCGGCCGAGGACACGCCGATCGACAAGGAAAAGCAGGTGGAGGCGGAAAAGAGGGTCGCCGCGTGGCGCGCCGAGCAGAAGATGCCGTTCCCCGATTTCTCCACGGCGGACAAGAACGAGATGATCGACACGCTTGCTTATCCGCCGGAGGACTCGGTCCTCATCCATGCCGGCGAACCGGAGGAGGCGAACCGCAAAGCCGATCTGAACCATGCGCAGCCGCCGCGGCGCTGGGGCCTGTTCCGCAGCAAGGCTGCGAAAGCCACTCTGCAGCCATCGAAATGACGTCCAGCTAGCGCACCCGCGCGCGCTCGGCCAGGAAATCGAGGAGCGCGCGCACGCGGGCGGGCAAGGGGCCACCCTGGCCGACATAGACCGCGTGGACTTCCTCCAGGTCGCCAGGGTTATAATCCTCCAGCACCGGCACAAGGCGGCCGGCTTCGATGTCCCTGCGGACAGCGAAGGCAGCAAGCCGGGCGAGGCCGACGCCTGCCACCACCAGATGGCGCATGGCCTCGCCGTCATTGACCTGAACCGCGCCGGTGACGGGGAGGGTGACGGTTCTTCCTTCATGGATGAGCGGCCAGCCCTTGACGGTCCTGGCATAGCAGAAGGCGATGCGATTGTGCCCTTCGAGCTCCGAGACGGTCTTCGGCTCGCCGAAGCGCCTGAGATAATTGGGCGAGGCGACGATCATCATGCGTGTCGCACCGAGCTTGCGGGCGATCAGGTTGGAGCTTTTAAGCGGTCCGGCGCGCACGGCGACATCGGTGCGCTCCGCCAGGAGGTCGATCACCGCATCCGTCTGCACCATGTCGAGCGCGATCTTGGGATATAGCGCCAGGAATTCCGGCAGGACCGGCGCGAGGATATGCGTCGCGAAGGACGCGTTGGTGTTGAACCGGATACGCCCGGCGGGCTTTTCGCCGGTCGAGGCGCTGCGCTCCGCCTCGTCCAAATCGGCGAGGATGCGGGTGCTGCGCTCGTAGAAGGCCGTGCCTTCCGGCGTCAGTTGCAGCTTGCGCGTCGAGCGGTTGACGAGCCTTGCGCCGAGCCGGGTCTCCAGCCGGGTGATCAGCTTGCTCACCGCCGATGGCGTCATGCGGCAGGCGCGGGCGGCGGCGGAAAAGCCGCCCATCTCCACCACGCGGACAAAAACTTCCATTTCGCCGAAGCGGTTGACGTCGATACGACTCATGGTGAATTCAATTCACAAATCCTGTTCCTTATCGCTCTCTACATCATTGTATTGCGCTCGTCCATATTCCGGTCCAACGCAACAATTGTAAGAGGCTCGATCAATGCCTTTGGCTCTTTATGCCCTGACCGCCGGTGCTTTCGGCATCGGCGTCACGGAATTCGTCATCATGGGACTGCTTTTGGAGGTGAGCACCGATTTGGGCGTCTCCATCGCCATGGCGGGCCTGCTGATATCAGGCTATGCGCTGGGTGTCGTCGTGGGCGCGCCCGTGATGACCATCCTGACCGGCCGCTGGCCGCGCAAGGCCGTGCTCATCGGCCTGATGCTGATCTTCACCATCGGCAATGTCGCCTGCGCGCTTGCGCCCGGCTATGGCTTCCTGATGGCGGCGCGGGTGCTGACCGCCTTCGCCCACGGCACCTTCTTCGGCGTCGGCTCGGTGGTGGCGACCAATCTCGTCGCGCCGGACAAGCGCGCTTCGGCCATCGCCGTCATGTTCACGGGGCTGACCGTGGCGAACATTCTCGGCGTTCCCTTCGGCACCTGGCTCGGCCAGCAATTCGGCTGGCGCGCGACCTTCTGGGCGGTGGCGCTGGTCGGAGCCGTCGCGCTCGCCATCATCGCGCTGCTCGTCCCGAAGGACAAGGGCGCACCGGAAGCCGGCGACTGGCGCGCGGATCTGAAAGCAATGGCGCGGCGTCCGGTGCTGCTCGGCTTTCTGACGACGGTGCTTGGCTATGCCGGCGTCTTCGCGGTCTTCACCTACATCGCCCCGGCGCTGACGCGGATCACCGGCTTTTCGGAAGGCGCGGTGTCGCCGATCCTGCTGGTCTTCGGTGGCGGGCTGATCGTCGGCAATCTGATCGGCGGCAAGCTTGCCGACCGGCAACTGGTGAAGACCGTCATCGGCACGCTCGTGGTGCTCGCCGCCGTGCTCGGCCTCATGACCTTCGCGCTGCATGACAAGATCGCGGCAGTCGCCTTTGTCGGGCTGCTCGGCGCTGCCGCCTTCGCCACGGTCGCGCCGCTGCAGATGTGGGTCTTGTCGAAGGCGGAGGGCGCTGGGCAAAGCCTCGCCTCCAGCTTCAACATCGCCGCCTTCAATCTCGGCAATGCGCTCGGCGCCTGGGCGGGTGGTGCGGTGATCGACCACGGCCCGGGGCTGGGCGGCATCCCGCTTGTCGCCGCGCTCATCACACTGGGCGGGCTTGCCGTCGCCATCGTGAGCATCCGTCTCGACCAACGGCCGGCGCTCGCCTGCGCGGCCGGTAATGCCTGAACGATATATCCAAAACACAACATAAGTGAGAAATAATCATGGAATACAGACATCTCGGCGCATCCGGTCTCAAGGTTCCCGTTCTCAGCTTCGGCGCGGGGACCTTCGGAGGGCAGGGGCCGCTCTTCAGCGCCTGGGGCAATACGGATGCGGATGAGGCGCGGCGGCTGGTCGATATCTGCCTGGAAGCGGGCGTCAATCTGTTCGACACCGCCGACGTTTACTCCAACGGCGCCTCGGAGGAGGTGCTGGGCGCAGCGCTCAAAGGGCGCCGCGATCAGGTGATCCTCTCGACCAAGACGGGCCTGCCGATGGGCGAGGGGCCGAACGACGCGGGCACCTCGCGCAGCCGGTTGATCAAGGCGGTGGAGGATGCGCTGCGCCGGCTCGGCACGGACTATATCGACCTTCTGCAATTGCATGCCTTCGATGCCGGCACCCCGGTTGAGGAGGTGCTGTCGACGCTCGATGACCTCGTGCGCGCCGGCAAGGTCCGCTATGTGGGCGTCTCCAATTTCGCCGGCTGGGAGCTCATGAAATCGCTGGCTACGGCGGAAAAGCACGGCTATCCGCGCTATGTCGCGCATCAGGCCTATTATTCGCTCGTCGGACGCGACTATGAATGGGAACTGATGCCGCTCGGCCTCGACCAGGGCGTCGGCGCGCTGGTATGGAGCCCGCTCGGCTGGGGACGGCTCACCGGCAAGATCCGCCGCGGCCAGCCGCTGCCCGAGCAGAGCCGCCTGCACCAGACGGCGGAATACGGCCCGCCAGTGGATGACGAAAGGCTCTACCGGATCATCGACGTGCTGGACGGGATTGCCGGAGAAACAGGGAAGACCATCCCGCAGATCGCGCTCAACTGGCTCATGCACCGCCCGACGGTTTCCTCCGTCATTATCGGCGCGCGCAACGAGGAGCAGCTACGCCAGAATCTCGGTGCGGTCGGCTGGTCGTTGACGGGGGATCAGGTCGCGAGGCTTGATAAGGCGAGCGAAGTCACCGCGCCTTACCCCTATTTCCCCTACAGGCGGCAGGCGGGCTTCGCCCGGCTCAATCCGCCTGTGGTGTGATGAGCGAAGCGGGGCGGGTCAGCCCGCCCCGCCATTGTCAATCGCCGCATGGACCGCATTGAGCGATGCCTCCGCGATGTCGAACATCTGGTCGATCTCGGCCCGCGTGATGATGAGCGGCGGGCAGAAGGCAATCGTATCGCCCAGATTGCGGGCGATCAGGCCGCGCTCGTGCATGGCGCGGTTGATCATGGCGCCGAGCACGCCCGGCTCGTCGGCGAAGGCGGCATGATAGAGCTCCAGCGCGCCGATCAGCCCGACGCCGCGGGCTTCGACGGCGAGCGGATGAGCCTCCAGCGCGCGCAGCCGCGCCAGGAAATGCGGGCTCAGGTTCCGCGCGTTGCCGACGAGATCGCGCTCCTCAATGATGGCGAGGTTTTCCACCGCGACGGCGGCGGCCACCGGATGGCCACTGGCGGTATAGCCATGGCCGAAGGTGCCGATATTGGCCGATTCATCGGCGACCGGCTGGTAGACGCGGTCATTGATGAGCACGGCCGAGATCGGCAGATAGGAGGAGGAGAGCTGCTTCGACAGCGTCATGATGTCGGGCTCTATCCCGTATTTGGTGGAGCCGAACATCTCGCCGGTGCGGCCGAAGCCGCAGATGACCTCGTCGGCGATCAGCAGGATATCGTATTTCCTGAGAACCGCCTGGATGGCCTGCCAATAGCCGGTCGGCGGCACGATCACGCCGCCGGCGCCCATCACCGGCTCGCCGATGAAGGCGGCGATGGTTTCCGGCCCCTCGCTCAGGATCAGGTCTTCCAGATCCTTGGCGCAGCGCTTGGCGAATTCGATTTCGCTCTCTCCGGGAACCGAGCCTGCCCGGTAATGCGGGCATGTGGTGTGCAGGATGCCCGGCAGCGGCAGATCGAACGAGCGGTGGTTGTTGGGCAGGCCGGTCAGGCTGGCGCTTGCGAGCGTGACGCCGTGATAGCCCTTGAAGCGCGAGATGATCTTCTTCTTCTGCGGCTGGCCGAGCGCGTTGGAGCGGTAGCGGACGAGCTTGACCACCGTGTCATTGGCCTCGGAGCCGGAACTGGTGAAATAGGCCTTCGACATCGGCACGGGCGCCATGGCGATCAGCTTTTCGGCGAGATCGACGGAGGCACCATGCGTCTTCTGGCTGAAGGTGTGATAATAGGGCAGCTTTTCCATCTGCCGCGCAGCGGCCTCGATCAGGCGCTTTTCGCCGAAGCCGACGGCGACGCTCCACAGCCCCGCCATTCCCTCGATATAGCGCTTGCCATTGTTGTCGAAGACATAAATGCCTTCGCCCCGCTCGATGACGAGTGAGCCTTCCGCCTCCTGCTTGCGGGCATTGGTATAGGAATGGAGCTGATAGGCGATGTCTCGGGCTTCGGTGGAATTGGGCTGATAGGACACGGCGCTGCACCTGCGGTTTTGAAATGACCCGTCAGGAATAGCCGAGTGCCATGCGCCAGGGAAGGCGGAAGAGCGTTATTTTCCGCAACCGCCCCGTGCCCCTGCCAGACGAAGGACGGCTATGGCGGTCCTCATTCCCGTGGAAATGCCGGCTTGCGTGGTTCCGAACCGTCATTGCCGTTGAGAAGGCGAGGCATGGATTCCAGTGACAAGCACTGGAATGACGGAAATTTAGATATCCGCCGACAGTCTTTAGCCTCTCCGCCTGCAGAACGGTTATCGGTAGGGCGAAATCATCTCCACCCCGTCATTCCAGTGCTTGTCACTGGAATCCATGTCTCAACGGTGCCGCCTTCATTCCATGGAAAATGAAGGCGTCATCGTTTCCCCATCCAAAGGTGGGGCCGCCCTAATGCGCGTTGTTGAACCGCTTGTCCAGGTGCTCCGCCCAGCCCCTGAAGCTGTTGGTGAGCAGCAGGAGATCCTTCTGGAATTCAAGCTTGAGGAGTTCCCAGTCGACGCCATGGGCATTATCGAGCTTGGCGCGAAGCCTCGCCTGGAGCTGCCTGGCACGGTCATCGAGCTCGGCGAATTCGTAGGTCTGCGCCGGGGAGAGAGCCCCGCTCGCCTGCAGGCCGGCGAAGCCGCTCAGCTTTCGCGTCAATTCATCGAGTTTTGCATCCAGTTCGGCGAATGTCACATCATTCATGTTTCCAACTCCTGAATGATCGGTTGCCTGTTCGAACCAGGGACAGCCATTATAATACATATGGGAAGTTATGGGCAGAATGTGTCCGCATTGGCGCCAACGATCCTGTGCCGGATGCCCGTTGCATGAAAATTTTCGTGAGCGCTCCGCGATCGTCGCGTGTCTCAACCCCTGAACTGGGCCTTGCCTTCGCGGTCGAGGGCCGCGAAATCCTCATCCGAAAGTTCGATTCCCGCGGCGGCGACGTTCTCTTCCAGATGCGCGACCTTCGATGTGCCGGGAATGGGCAGCATCACCGGGCTGCGCTTCAGCACCCATGCGAGCGCGACCTGGCTCGGCGCCATGCCGTGGCGCTTGGCAATCGTATCGAGAAGTGAGTTCGGCTTGGCGAGATCGCCGGCGGCGAGCGGATACCAGGGAATGAAGCCGATATCATGCTTCTCGCAATAATCGAGCACGTCCTCGCTGGTGCGGTCGACGAGATTGTAACGGTTCTGCACCGTCGCCACCTTGAAGACCTTTGATGCCGCCTCGATGTCGGCGACGGACACTTCGCTCAGGCCCGCATGGCGGATGATGCCGTCGTCCAGGAGCGATTTGACGGCGTCGAACTGCTCGTCACGCGGCGTCTTCTGGTCGATGCGGTGGAGCTGCCACAGGCCGATCTGCTCGACGCCCAGATTGCGCAGGCTCTTGTGGGCCTGCTGGATCAGATATTCCGGCCGTCCGAGCGGGATCCATCGGTCCGGCCCCGTGCGGGTCAGCCCGCCCTTGGTCGCTATGAGAATGCCGTCATAGGGATGAAGGGCTTCACGGATCAGCTCTTCGGATATGTCGGGGCCGTAGGAATCGGCCGTATCGATGAAGTTGACGTCGAGTTCGGGTAGGCGCTTCAGCGTACGGATCGCTTCCGCCCGGTCTTCCGGCTCGCCCCAGATGCCCCGGCCGGTGACGCGCATGGCGCCGAAGCCGAGGCGGTTGACCCTGATGTCTCCGCCGATCTTGAATGTACCTGATCTGGTTGCCGTGGGTTTTGACATTGCTCGGATACCTTTCCTCGATGGTTCAGGGGCTCGGCCTCGTGAAAAGAGGCCAAATCCGGCGAGGCGGGATTGTGTTCCCGAAGCAATGCTGAATTCAAGTCATATTGAGGTAACGCTGGTTCACAAGGTGGATTTCACCCGTTCCCAGCCATTGGCGAGGTGGACGTCCAGCTCGCGGGCCAATGTCTCGGCATCGCGCGCTTCCAGCGCGGTGATGATCCGCTCATGTTCGGCAACGGCGGCCGCCCAGCGCTCCGGCCCCTCGTGGCCGACGAAGCGGATGCGCTTGACGCGCGATTGCAGCAGTCCGTGCACCTCCGCCAGGGGCGCATTGTCGGCAAGGGCGACGATGCCGGTGTGGATCTGCTGGTTGAGCTTGTAATATTCCAGCCGCTCGCCGGCCTTGTAGTGGCGCACCATGGCATCGTGCAGCGCGCGCAGACGCGCTATTCCCTCGTCGCTCGCCTTGGCGCAGGCGAGGCGCGCGGCCAGCATCTCCATCGACCGGATGACGATCAGCATGTCCTCGATATCCTTCGCCGAGAAGCGCTTGACCATGGCGCCCCGGCTCGGCACGAGCTCGACGAGCCCTTCGCTGGCCAGGAATTTCAACGCCTCGCGCAGCGGCGTGCGCGAGACGCCGAGTTCCTCGCCGAGCTGGTTCTCATAGATGCGCTGGCCGGGTTGCAGGTCGCCCTCGATGATCATGTCGCGCAGGCGGTTGACGATTTCGCCATGCAGCGACTGGCGGGATATCGCCGTGACCGCGCGCCGCCCAGCCTGTGAGATCACCTCCGAAGCCATCGTCTATCTCTCCGCATTCTGTTCCCGCCAGGCGTGCCCGTTGCCTGGCCGCCAATTCTGTCGAAAGGCAGTTTCGCATCCGCAAAGGGAAAATGATACTGCCTTCCATGTATTATTCTTTATACTGTATACAAAATGCTTGCATGTGAAAAACGAGCCTTGTAGGCTTCAGGTGGCATCGAAGAAGGAGGAGCTTTCATGGCCACAAGCGAAACGGGTATCGAGACGCGGACGGATCGGCCTGTCCTGGCTCTGGCCATGGGTGATCCGGCGGGCATCAGCCCCGAACTGACCGCGCGGATACTCGCCTTGCCGGAGCTCCTGAGCGCGGCGCATTTCGTCGTCATCGGCGACCGGCGCATCCTGGAGGAGGGGGCGGCAATCGCCGACGTTCCGCTTGATCTCGATTACCGCACGCCGGACGACTTCTCCACCGATGCGGCCGAACGGCCCGTCTTCGTCGATCTCGGCCACCTCGATCCGGCAGATGTCACGCGCGGCGAGGCGACGCTTGCCGGCGGCAAATTCGCGATCGAAAATTTCCGCTTCGCACTGCATCTTGCCGATCAAGGCCGCGTCGACGGCGTCTGCTTTACGCCTTTCAACAAGAAGGCGATGCGCTATGCCTATCCCGGCTATGATGACGAGATCCGTTTCGTCTCGGACGTGCTCTCCTTCAAGGGGCGGATGCGCGAGTTCAACGTGCTGGAGCGGGTCTGGAACGCGCGGGTCACCTCGCATATCCCCCTGTCGGCGGTCTCAAGTCATATCAGCGAGGACGCCATCCTGGCGGAGATCGATCTGACCGCCGCATGCCTGCGGCTTGCGGGGATCGATCATCCCCGGATTGCCGTGGCGGGACTCAACCCGCATGCCGGCGACGGCGGCAGCTTCGGCATGGAGGAAATCGAGATCATCGAGCCGGCGGTGGCGCGGGCAAAGGCAGCAGGATATGCCGTGGACGGGCCGTTCCCGGCCGACACAGTCTTCCTGCGCGCGCTGAAGGAAGGTTTCCACGCCGTGTTGACCATGTATCACGATCAGGGCCAGATCGCGATGAAGATGATGGGCTTCGACAAGGGCGTGACGATGATGGGCGGGCTGCCGTTTCCGCTCTGCACGCCCGCTCACGGCACAGCCTACGACATCGCCGGCCGCGGCATCGCGGATATAGGCGCATCGCGCGAGGCCGTGCTGCTGGCCGCGAAGATGGCCAGGCGGCAGGCCGCATCGAGAGAGGCGGCCGAATAACCGATTGATGCAACGGGACCTGGCCGCCGGGTAGGAGCTTGTGGCGGGAGGGTCCGAAACCTGGGAGGAACCGACATGCTGAAACAGATTACCCTGGCGCTGCTTGCGATGACGGTCGCGGGGCCGGCGCTTGCCTTCGAGCCGACGCGGCCCGTCGAATTCGTCGTGACATCGGGGCCGGGCGGCGGCACCGACAATTTTGCCCGCACGGTGCAGTCGATTATCGCCAAGCACAAGCTGATGGAGGCGCCCGTCGTCGTCACCAACAAGGGCGGCGGCAGCGGAGCGGAAGGCTTCGTCTACGCCGCCGGCTACAAGGGTGATCCCTACAAGCTGACCTTCGGCACCAACAATGAATATCTCCTGCCGAGCGTCGCGGCCGTCCCTTACAAGCCGGAAGACCTGACGCCGGTCGCCACCCTTGCGCTCGATGAATTCCTGATCTGGGTCAACGGCAAATCCGAGTTCAACGACGTCAAATCCTTCGTGGAAGCGGCAAAGGCGAAGCCCGGAGCGATCCAGTTCGGCGGCAGCCAGTCCAAGGATACCGACCAGATCCTCGTCTCGAGCATTGCCGAGGTGACCGGAGCAGAATTCCGCTATATCCCGTTCAAGAGCGGCGGCGAGGCGGTCGTGCAGCTGGCGGGCGGTCATATCGACGCCAATGTGAACAATCCTAACGAGAATCGCGGCCAATGGCAGGCCGGCATGGTCAAGCCGCTCTGCGTCTTCCGTCCGGACCGTTTTCCGCAGAGCGATCCCGTGCATGACGGCAAGGGCTGGCACGATATCCCCACCTGTGCGGAAGCCGGCCTCGCAATCGAGAGCTACCGCATGCCGCGCACCGTCTGGCTGCCTGCCGGCGTCGACGAGGACGCCGTCGCCTTCTATCGCGATGTGCTGAAGAAGGTTTCCGAGACGCCGGAATGGCAGGACTATATCGCCAAGACGTCGCAGACCGGGCAATTCATGGCTGGCGACGCTTTTACGGCCTATCAGGCAAAAGACCGGGAGAATGTCCTCAAGGTGCTCAAGCGCGAAGGCTGGCTGGTCGAGTAAGCCGATAAAACAGTCGTGGGAGACGCCCCGCGGGCGTCTCCCTCCTTGCAGCGCTTGGGAGGCGAGCATGGCTGAATCCGAAAACCAATCCGTGTCGCGCAGGACGATGGAGGTCGTCACGGCGCTCCTGACCGCCGGGGTGGGGCTGGCCATCTGCTACGGGTCGTGGCAAAGCGGCATCGGCTGGGCGGAAACGGGACCGGAAGCGGGCTATTTCCCCTTCTATGTCGGCGTCCTGATCATTCTCGGCAGCCTGGTGACGCTGCTGCGGACCCTGTTCTTCTATCGGCGAGAGGGCGAGGTCTTCCTCACCATGGAGAGGGCCAGGCCGGTTCTCGGCTTCTTCCTGTCGGTCGTCGCCTTCACGATCGTGTCGCTGCTTCTCGGCCTCTATGTCGGCACGGCGCTCTATATCTGTGGCGCCATGATGTGGCAGGGCGGCTATCGCTGGTGGATCAGCGCCCTGGCGGCGGTGGCCGTCACCGGCCTCTTCTACCTCGTCTTCGAGATCGGCTTCCAGGTTCCGCTGCTGAAGGGGCCGATAGAGAACTGGCTCGGCATCTACTGATCCAGGATACCGCTTGGGAGGAAACAGGCGATGGGCAATTTCGGCTATCTGATGGACGGTTTCGCCACCGTCATCACCGCACACCACCTCATGATCATGATGATCGGTGTCATGCTCGGCATCCTGGTCGGCGTTCTGCCGGGTCTCGGGGCGCCGAACGGCGTCTCGCTCCTCCTGCCGCTCACCTTCACGATGGACCCGATCTCGGCCATCATCCTTCTGTCCTGCATGTATTGGGGCGCGCTTTTCGGCGGATCGACCACCTCGATCCTCTTCAACATTCCCGGCGAGCCTTCTTCGGTGGCGACCACCTTCGACGGCTATCCCATGGCGAAGAACGGCCAGGCGACGCGGGCCTTGACGCTCGCCTTCATGTCGGCCGGCATCGGGGCGCTCGCCGGCGTCGTCATGATCACGCTGCTTTCCGGCTGGGTGGCGCGTTTTGCGCTGCAGTTCTCTTCGCCCGAATTCTTCGCCGTCTATTTCCTCGCTTTCGCCAGTTTCATAGGGATGAGCGCCAATGCGCCCGCCAAGACACTGGTGACGATGATGCTGGGCTTCGCCTTCGCGACCGTCGGCATGGATACGATCTCGGGAGGCCTGCGCCTCACCTTCGGCATTCCCGATCTCATCAAGGGCGTTTCCTTCCTCGTCGCGGTCATGGGCCTGTTCGGCATCGGCGAATTGCTGCTGACGACGGAGGAGGGATTGCGCTTCGACGGCATCAAGGCGCGCGTCAGGGCCATCGATGTCCTGAAAGCGCTGAAGGAGATGCCGCGCTATGGCTGGTCGATCCTGCGCTCGACGCTGATCGGCATCTGGATGGGCATCACGCCCGCCGGGCCGACCGCGGCCTCGTTCATGAGCTATGGCCTCGCCCGGCGCTTCGCCAGGGACAAGTCGCAATTCGGCAAGGGCGATCCGCGCGGCATCGTCTCGCCCGAGACGGCCGACCATTCGGCCGGCACGTCGGCGCTGTTGCCGATGCTGGCGCTCGGCGTGCCCGGCTCGGCGACCGCTGCGGTGATGATGGGCGGGCTGATGATCTGGGGCCTGACGCCCGGGCCGATGCTCTTCATCGACAGGCCGGACTTCGTCTGGGGACTCATCGCGTCGATGTATCTGGGCAATGTCGTCGCCGTGCTCCTGGTGCTCGCGACCGTCCCGCTCTACGCCTCGATCCTGCGGGTGCCGTTCTCGATCGTCGGGCCGGTGATCGTCGCCATCATCTTCTCCGGCGCCTATCAGGTGGCCAATTCCACCTTCGACATGTGGCTGGTGCTGGGCTTCGGCATTCTCGGCTATCTCTTCAAGAAGCTGGATTATCCGATCGCGCCGCTGGTGCTTGCCATGGTGCTCGGCGACAAGGCGGAGGACGCCTTCCGCCAGTCCATGCTGATGTCGAACGGGTCGCTGACGATCTTCTGGTCGAACCCGCTTGTCTCTACGATCATGGCGCTCGGGGTGCTGATGCTTCTCTGGCCGCTGATCGCCAAGGCCGTCGGCCTGCGCGGCTTGCGCCGCCGGCCCACCGGGCATCCGGCCAAGGTCTGAGCTTTCCGCCTTCATTCGAAAGGACTGATCTTCATGAATTTTCATGATTATTTTGCCGGCGTGACGCGGCCTGTCGAGGCCTGCATCGTCGGCACGGGAGGCTTCGGCCGCAGTTTCCTGGCGCAGGGGCGGCATGTTTCCCTGATGAATGTGCGGATCGCAGTCGATATCGACAGCGCCACGGCCGCGGCCGCCCTGAAATCCGTGGGGACCGAGGCAATTGCCGAATGCCGCAGCCCGGAGGAGGCAAGCCGCGCCTGGGCCGAAGGCTATGCCATCGCCGCCGGCGATCTCGCGCATGTCCTCCATCTGCCGTTCGACGTGCTGGTCGAGGCAACCGGCCATCCGGAAGCCGGCGCACGCCATGCGGAATTGGCGATCGAGGCGGGCAAGCATGTGGCGCTCGTCTCCAAGGAGGTGGACAGCGTCGTCGGCCCGGGGCTCGCATCACTCGCCGCCCGCAAGGGAAGGGTGGTCACGCCGGTGGACGGGGACCAGCCGAGCCTCCTGATCGGCCTCGTCACCTGGGCGGAGGTGCTCGGCTTCGAGATCATCTGTGCCGGCAAGTCGAGCGAATATGATTTCGTCTTCGATCCGGAGACCCGGACGCTGACGAGCAACGGCGTCACCATCGACGCCGCGGATTTCGGCGATCTCATCGAGCTCGGCCGGCGCGACGTTGCCGAGCTGGCGGCGGCGCGGGCCAAGGCGGCGGCGAAGCTGCCGCAGCGCGCGGTGCCCGATCTCTGCGAGCTCGCCGTCGTTTCCCATTCCGTCGATCTCGCCCCCGACAGGCCGGAGCTTCATTGCCCCATCGCGCGGATATCGGAGGTACCGACCTTCTTTTCGACGCGGGAGGATGGGGGGCTTCTCCGGGGCGAACGGCGGATGGATGTCTTCCATTGCCTGCGGCTTCCCGGCGAAGTGAGTTTCGCCGGAGGCGTCTTCGTCGTCATCCGCTGTCGGGATGCGACGAGCTGGGATCTGCTCGCCGGGAAAGGGCACATTCTGAGCCGCAACGGCGCGACGGCCATGGTCTATCTCCCCCGCCATCTCCTTGGCCTTGAGGCGGCAACCAGCGTGCTCGAAGCGGGGCTCAAGGGGCTTTCCAGCGGTGCGCGGCATCCCCGCCCGCGCTTCGATATCGTCGCCATCGCCGATGCCGATCTCGAAGCGGGGACATTGCTGGCGGCCAGCGGCCATCACCATGCCATCGAGAATGTTTCGGCGGCGCTCGTTCCGGCAGGGCCTCTTGAAGCGGGGCGGCCGGCGCCGTTCTATCTCGCCGCGAACCGGCGGCTGCTCCGACCGGTGAAAGCCGGGAGCGCGATCCGCCTCGGCGATCTCGCCGTGGAGGATTCGCGCCTTCTCGACCTGCGCCGGCAGCAGGACGCACTCTTCTTCGAGCGCGCATACGAGGCCGGGCCTGTGCTCGGCCAGGATGCCGTCTGAACGGGCTTAATAGTCGCGGCCGGGTATGACCACACGGCGGCCGCCGCCTTCCGTCGGAACCTCGAACCTGATCGGCCGGTCGCTATGGCGCGTGACCTGGCGCTGCGGCCGGTCGCTGCGATAGACGGGGCGGTCAGGACGGTCAGGGCGGTTATAATCTGGACGGTCGCGATCACGATCCCGGTGGCGCCGACGATAATAATCCCGATCGCGGTAATAATAGCGGTCGTAGGCGATCCCGCCGCCATAATAGCTGCGATCGTAATAGGGATCATACCTGCCGGGGCCATAATAACCCTCATAATAGCCGGTCTCGGATACGCAGCCTGAAAGCGACAGGCCTGCAAACCCGATCACGGCAGCCATGGCCAAGGATTTCATCGACATGGGTTCTGTCTCCAAATAAAAAATATATGGAGCAGCCGGTGCCGGTCGGCAATGCCGGCTGCGTGGGCGATGTGCTGCATGGTTATCGAATCGCAAGCGCCCTTCTTCTCCTCGCCGGTCCTCCTGCCATTGGAATGTGCTCTTTTCCCGGCCGCTTGCTCCGGCCGGACGATGCATTCGCACGGCTGTCTTTCCCGGAATACGCTCCTAACTTACACTTGAAAAACCTAATTTACATTTGTATCGTATAGCCGAAGTCCATTTCCAAAAGCTGTTTCCGGAAGTCCAATGAGCCGTGCCCTTTTCATCCGTGGAGCCCACGACGCCTATGTCGCCCCGTTCAACCTTCGCGAGGGCGGGCCGGGCGAAGTGCTCATCGATGTCGGCGCGGTCGGGCTCTGCGGCTCGGATCTCCATTATTTCAAGGATGGCGGCATCGGCTCCGCGGTGGTGAAGGAACCATTCGTGCCGGGGCATGAGTTCGGCGGCTATCTCTGCGAGGATCTGGGTGAGCTTGGGCTTACCCGCGGCGCGCTCGTCGCCGTCGATCCGAACAAGGCCTGCGGCCATTGCGAGTTCTGCGAGCGGGGCCATCCCAATCTCTGCCCGAATGTGGAGTTCATCGGCGCGCCGCCCTTCAACGGGGCGATGACGGAGCGTATCTGGGTGCCGAAGTCGCAGATCGTGCCGCTGCCTCAACAGTTCAGCCCGCTCGAAGCGGTGATGCTGGAGCCGTTGGGGGTGGCGATCCATGCGGTCGATCTCGCCAAGCCACGGCTCCTGGAGCAGGTGGCGGTGCTGGGATGCGGCCCGATCGGGTTGCTCATCCTGCAGGTGCTGAAAGCGGCAGGCGCGGGCGAGATCCTGGCGGTCGATCCTCAGGAGCACCGCCGTGTCATGGCGGCCCGGCTCGGGGCTGCACGAACGGGTGAAACGGTGGACGACATCCGCGAATGGACCAGGCGCGACGGCGCGCCGCTGGTCATAGAGGCGACCAATTCGCCGCTCGGCTTCCGCGATGCCGTCCTTGCCGCGAAGATCGGCGGGCGCATCGTTCTGGTCGGCATTCCGGATGGCGACAGCTATACGTTGCCGGCAGCGGAAGCGCGCCGCCGGGGGCTGAAGATCAAATTCGCGCGCCGGATGGGGGAGGTCTATCCGCGCGCCATCGAACTCGTCGCTGGAGGAAAGGTCGATGTGGCGTCGATGGTGACGCATCAGGTCGGCCTGGACGAGGCGCCCGACACGTTCCGCAACCATGCGGACAATGCGCCGGGCTACATCAAGAGCCTGATCTATCCGAATGGGTTATCAAAACAGGGAGGATGACGTGAGGAATTTTCTGTATGCATCGTTGAGCGCCCTGGCGCTCATGGCCGGCGCGGCGTCGCTGCCGTCGACGGCCTTCGCCGAGGACTGGCTGGAGACCGCTGCCAAGCCCTTCGAGGGATCGGAGATCAATGTGATCTTCCTCGATCGTCCGGGCTATCGCGCGATCATCGAGCTCCTGCCGGAATTCGAGAAGAAGACGGGGATCAAGGTCAATTACGAGATCGTGCCCTATGAGAACACCCGCGAAAAGCAGGTGCTCAACTTCACCTCGAACGGCGATCTGACCATTGCGCTGGTCGATCTCGTCTGGATCGGCGAATTCGCCGAAAACGGCTGGATCACGCCGATCGAGGAATTCACCTCGGATGCGTCCATCACCGATCCCAATCTGAAGCTCGATGGTTTCTTCCCGTTGCTGCTGGAGGCGTTTGGCTCGTGGGGCGGCAAGACCTATGGCCTGCCCTTCGACAATTATTCGGGCCTTTTGTTCTATAATTCCTGCCAGCTGAAGGAAGCCGGCTTCGACAAGCCGCCGGCAACATGGGACGAGTTGCTGAAGGACTACGCGCCGAAGCTGACGGATGCGGGCAAGAACCGCTATGCCTTCGCGCTGCAGTCGCGGCGCGGCGAGACGCAGTCGGCCGACAGCTTCATGCGCGTGCTCTGGCCTTTCGGCGGCTCGCTGCTCAACAAGGAGTTCAAGTCGAACCTCATGAGCGAAGGAAGCCAGAAGGGGCTGCAGTTCCGCCAGGACCTGATGAAGTTCATGCCGCCCGGCATCGTCAGCTATGACCATGCGGAAGCCGTCAATGCGCTGGCGCAGGGGCAGGTATCGATGATCACCGAGTGGTCGGCCTTCTACGGCACGCTGACCGATCCGGCGACCTCCAAGCTGGGCGACTGCCTTGCCGTCGCGCCGGAGCCGGCCGGTCCGGCAGGACGCCTTCCGGCGCTCGGCGGCTTCTCGCTTGCCGTTGCCGAACAGGCGCCCGACGATCTGAAGAAGGCGTCCTGGCTCTTCATCCAGTGGGCGACGTCGGAAGAGATCGCGCGTCCCTATGTGGAAGCCGGCGGCGTGTCGGGCCGCATGTCGATCTACGAGGAAGCGGACATCAAGGCGAAGTACAAATTCGTCGAGCCGATGGTCGCCTCCTGGCAGAAGGGCGTGCCGGAGTTCCGTCCGCGCTTCCCGGCCTGGCCGGCCATCTCGGAAGTCATCGCCGAATGGGGAACCAAGATGATGCTCGGCGAGGTCTCGGTCGAGGGCGGCGCCAAGGAGATCGGCACCCGCATGGAGGATATCCTGGGCAAGGAAGGCTATTACGACGGCAAGCGGGAGTTGCTGCAGTAGGCTTCGATATAGCGGGTGAGAGCAGGGGTATCGCTTCAGGATGCCCCCTCATCCGCCTGCCGGCATCCCCGTACGCAGAGAGAAGAAGGGTGCGGCAACGTCTATACCTCCCTCTCCACGCATGGGGAGGGGGTAAAGGTGAGGGGCAATTCGCGCCATATGCGATTGCCCGCTCATCCGCGGCATGAAACACGTCCTGGGGAGGAGGAGATCTTGACACTATACGATCGGGCGCTTGCCGAGCTTGGCGCGGTCTTCGGGCGCATCGACGAGCGGGCGGTGGATGCGGCGGTTGCCGTCATCGCCGATGCCCGGCGCATCGCGCTCTACGGCGTGGGCCGCGAAGGCTTGCAGATCAAGGGCTTTGCCATGCGGCTCTATCATCTGGGGCTCAAGGCGGCCGTTGTCGGCGACATGACGACGCCGCCGGTGGGCGAGGGGGATCTCCTGATCGTCTCCGCCGGTCCGGGGAGCTTCTCGACCGTTCTGGGACTGATGGGGGAGGCGAAGGCCGCCGGCGCGAAAACGCTCGTCGTGACCGCGCAGCCGAATGGCGAGGCGGCGAAGCGTGCCGATCATGTGCTCACCATTCCGGCCCAGACGATGGCTGACGATAGCGGGACGAGCGTCTCGGTCCTGCCCATGGGCTCGCTCTATGAGGGCGCGCAGTACATCCTCTTCGAGGTGATGGTGCTCAAGCTGCGGGAACGGCTTGGCGTATCGCCCGGGGCGATGCGCGCCAATCATACCAATCTGGAATGAAAAATGATCGGCGCTGGATGCAGAAGAAGAATTATCGCGTGCCCCATTTGCCCCTCACCCTTACCCTCACCCCGCAGGCAGGGAGAGGGGGACACCAGCGTTGCCGCTTCTTCCTTCCCCCGTTTACGGGGAGAAGGTGCCGGCAGGCGGATGAGAGGCATTACAGGCGATAACCTTGGATGCAAAAGGGAGGAGATCCGGTGGAGCGGACACAGACGAGACTGAACCCGGGATATGGGCGCTGGACACCGTTCTGGTTCCTGGCGCCCGCCGTATTCGCCCTGCTCGTCATCGGCATCTATCCGACGATCTCGGCGCTCGTCACGTCCTTTCGGCGCTATAACATCACCCGCCCACGTGAGGGTTTTCCCTTCATAGGGTTCGAGAACTACATCAATGTCCTTTCCGACCAGACCTTCTGGCAGTCGCTTGGGCTGACGGCGCGCTTTTTCGTGACCGTCCTGCCTTTCCAGCTCCTTTTCGGCATCTGCATCGCTTTGCTTCTGCACCGGCCGGGGCTTGGGATGCTCAGGTCGCTGGCACGTGTCTCACTCGTCGTGCCGCTGGCGACGACCTATGCGGTGGTCGGCCTGATCGGGCGGCTGATCTTCAACCGGGATTTCGGCGTCGCCAACCAGTTCCTCAATGCCATCGGTATCGGCGGCATGGACTGGCTGGGCTCACCGACCGGCGCGTTCATCGCCATCGCCATCATGGATATCTGGCAGTGGACGCCGTTCTGCGCGCTCATCTTCCTCGCCGGGCTTTCCATGGTGCCGGTCGAGATCGAGGAGGCGGCGCGGCTGGAGACGAGCTCGAAGGTGGCGCTGCTGCGCCATGTGCAATTGCCCTATCTGCTGCCGGGCCTGACCGCGATGCTGATCCTGCGCTCGGCCGATATCCTGAAGCTCTTCGACATGGTGTTCGTGATGACGCGCGGCGGACCGGGCGCGGCGACCGATCTGGTCTCGATCTATATCCAGCGCGTCGGCTTCCGTGTCTTCGACGTGGGCACGGCGTCCGCCCAGGCGATCCTGCTCCTGATCATGACTATCATATTGAGCCGCCTGTATATCAGGCTGATCTACAAGGAGATCGAGTGATGTCCACGACGCTTGGCCGCGTGCTCCACGGGGCGGGACTGATCCTCGTCCTCTGCTTCACGCTCTTCCCCTTCTACTGGATGGTCTCCTCCAGCTTCAAGGACCAGGCCGATATCCTGGCTTCGCCGCCGGTCTGGTTCTTCACGCCGACGCTCGCCAATTACGCCGATATCCTGGCGGACGAGAAGGTGTTCGGCTCCATCGTCAATTCGCTCGTCGTGGCGACGCTGACGACGGCGCTCTCCGTGCTGCTCGGCGCGCCGGCGGCCTATGCGCTTGCCCGCTTCGAGTTCCGCGGCAAGTCGGATCTGTGGTTCTGGTTCATCTCCAACCGGATGATCAGCCCGATCGTGCTTGCCCTGCCGGTCTATCTCCTGGCGGTGCAGCTCAGGATGCTCGACACCTATCTGGTGCTGGTGCTGATCTATCTCACCTTCAACCTGCCGATCGTGGTTTGGATCTGCACCGACCAGTTCCGCTCCATCCCGAGCGAGATCGAGCAGGCGGCGCGTCTCGACGGCGCGGACCAGTTCACCATCTTCCGCAAGATCTATGTGCCGCTGGGGCTGCCCGGCATCGCGGTCTCGGCGATTTTCAGCTTCATCTTCTCCTGGAACGAGCTTCTCTACGCGCTGGTGCTGACGCGCCGCAGCGCCCAGACCGCGCCCGTCATGGCGACGAGCTTCATGTCGGGCTATGAGCTGCCCTGGGGCAAGATCATGGCGACGGGCACTCTGATCGTGCTGCCGGTGACGGTCTTCGCCCTGCTCGTCTCCCGGCACATGGTGCGCGGGCTTACCATGGGGGCGACCAAATGACGGCTATTCCGCTGGGGATCAATCTTTCCTTCTGCGTAAAGCGATGGGTGACGCCCGATCTCTGGGCGCCGATCGTGCGCGAGCAACTGGACCTCGACCTGGTGCAGCTTTCCTTTGATCTCATCGATCCGACATGGCCGGAGGATGTTCTCAAGGATTGCGCCAGGGATATCCGCAGCGCCGCGGAGCGCTACGGCATTACGGTGCATAGCGCCTTCATCGGGCTTGCCCATTATACGTTCAACCAGCTTCTCCATCCCGATCCCCGGGTTCGGGACGTCGCGGAAGAATGGATGAAGAAGGCCTATCGCTTTGCGGCGAACGCCGGGATCGAGCGGGTCGGCGGGCCGCTGGGCGCCGTCGCCTCGAGGATCGACGGTACCGAGCCCGACAGCATCAGCCAAGCGGATTATGACGAGCTGATCGCCCGCATGGGACGGCTCTCGCAGGCCGCCAGGGAATGCGGCATCACCGAGCTCTATGTCGAGCCGACGCCGATGCGCCGCGAATGGCCGTGGACGGTGGCGCAGGCGAGACGCATGGCCGCCGATCTCGCGGATTCGCCCGTGCCGTGGAAATATTGCGTGGACTGGGGGCATGCGACCTTCGAGCCGCTCTACGGGCGCTATCGCGCGGGAATGGCGGAATGGTTCGAGACACTGGCGCCCGATATCGGCATGGTGCATCTGCAGCAGACCGATTTCCAGTATGACCGCCACTGGGATTTCACCGAAAGCGGCGCGGTTGATCCGGCGGAGGCGGCGGACCTGCAGCGGCGGTACGGCCTTGCCGACAAGCCGGCATTCCTCGAGGTGTTTTATCCTTTCGAGCGGGACGATCTGTCGATACTCAAGGCGGTGAAGCATTCGATAGCGATGCTCAAACCGGCTTTTGCGTAAGAGAACACCCGAGGCGACCATTGAACGATTTCAACGAAACACAGGCGAATGCATCAGGCGACACGGAGCAGGTCCGCGCGCGCGTCGCCTGGTATTATTATGTCGGCGGCATGACCCAGCAGGAGATCGCCGACAAATTGCACATCACCCGGCTGCGGGTGAACAAGATCGTCGTCCAGGCGAGAAGCGAGGGGCTCGTCAGCG
The DNA here is from genome assembly GCF_014191375.1 of Mesorhizobium sp. RMAD-H1. Classification (GTDB taxonomy): domain Bacteria; phylum Pseudomonadota; class Alphaproteobacteria; order Rhizobiales; family Rhizobiaceae; genus Paramesorhizobium. The sequence continues at coordinate 693,062 of NZ_JACHWN010000002.1, read as the reverse complement.
TCGACATCAAGATGCCGCTTGCCCATTGCGTGGTGCTGGAGGAGAAGCTCAAGGAGCGGTTCGGCCTCGTTGATTGCTCCGTGGTGCCTTCGGTTCCCGATCTCGAAGACCTGCACCGCGTTCTCGGCCGCGCCACGGCCGCGATGCTCGATCCGCTGCTTGTCGACGGCCAGGGCTTCGGCATCGGCTGGGGCCAGACGCTCTCGGCGGCACGGCGGCACCTGACGCCGCGGCGCCTTCCCAATGCGTGGGTCGCCGCGCTGATGGGCGGGCTGACGCGAGGGTCGGGCACCAACACTTTCGAGGTCTCGACGGAGTTCGCCCGCATGCTGGGGGCGGAGTGCTATTATGTGGCCGCGCCGATCTATTGCCCGTCGAGCGAGAGCCGCACGACCCTGCTCACCCATTACGGTCTCGCGGAGACGATGGAGCGCGGCCGCAAGACGGCGGTCGCGCTGATCGCCTGCGGCGACCTCTCCAACTATTCGCTGCTGGCCAAGACCCAGATCGTGACCGAAAACCTGCCGACGCTGAAGGCGGCGGGAGCCGTCGGCGATATTCTGGGTGTCTTCCTCGATGAGGATGGCGCCCCCGTCGACCACCCGCTGAACCAGCGGGTCATGGCGATGCAGCCTTCGGATTTGAAGCTCATCCCGTCATCGGTCCTCGCATCGGGAGGTATGCACAAGGTACCGATCATCCGGGCGGTGCTGAGGGCCGGCTATGTCAACCGTCTCGTCACGGATGAAGACGTGGCCGAGGCCATTCTGAAGGATTGAGTGCGGGATGAGGAATTAATGGGCCATCTGCTTGCAATCGATGTCGGGACGCTTTCCGCCCGCGCCGGCCTCTTCGACCGGGAGGGGCAATTGCTCGTCTGCGCCTCGGCGTCGTTCGAATTGCTGATGCCGGCGGAGCATCATGCCGTCTACCGCATGGACGATATCTGGCAGGCCGTCTGTCGCGCTTCGGCCGATTGCCTGGCGCAGCGCCCGGAGCTTGCCTCCTCGGTCGCGGGCGTCGCCTTCGACGCCACGTCGTCACTCTATATCGAAGCGGAGGGCGGCGCGCCGCTCGATGGCGGCGGCGACGTCATCTGCTGGATGGACCACCGCGGCGAGGCCGAGGCGGCCGAGATTGACGCGACCGGCCATCGTTTCCTCGCCCATGTCGGCGGGGCGCTTTCGCCGGAAAGCAATCTGCCGAAGCTGCTGTGGCTGAAACGGCATCGCCCGGAAGTCTGGGCGCGGATGAGAGGCGCGCGCGACCTCTGCGACGAGCTCGCCCGCCGCGCGACGGATGTGGACCGGCACTCGGTCTGCGGGCTCGCCTGCAAATGGCCCTATCTTCCAGACGAGGCGGAGCCCTGGTGCCAGGACTTGCTGGACAAGCTCGGCATCGGCGATCTGACCTCGCTGGGGCACCTCAAAGAGAAGCCGGGAAAGGTCGGCGAGGTGCATGGCAGGGTGACCGCGTCGGCCGGCGCTGCGCTCGGCATTCCCGCCGGCATTCCGGTGGCAGTCGGGCTGATCGACGCGGAGGCAGGCGCGCTCGGCGTTCTCGGGCGCGGCTATCTTGCACGGATGAACAATCTCCTGCCGATGATCGGCGGCTCGTCGACCTGCTACATGCCCTTTGCGCCCGACAAGCGCCATGTCTCCGGCGTCTGGGGGCCGTTCAAGGATGCGGTCTTCCCCGGCTACTGGATGCACGAGGCGGGCCAGAGCCTTTCGGGCGCAGCGCTCGACGCCGTGCTCAACCATCATCCGGCGAGCCCCGGAAAAGCGTCGAGCGCGCTGCACCTGCAGACCGCCGAGCGGATCCTGAAGCTGCTGGACCAAGAGGGCGGTGCCTTCGCCGCCACGCGCCACATCGTGCCGGACTGGCTCGGCAACCGGGCGCCGCTCGGCGACGGTCGGGTGCGGGCGCTTGCAACCGGCATCGGCCCGGAAACCGGCGAGCGCGCCTTCCTGGAGACCTATTACGCCACGGCGCGGGCGCTGGCGCTGCAGACCCGGCATATCCTCGAACATCTCAACGCCAATGGCCGCTATGCGTTCGACAGCGTGGCCCTGGCCGGCGGCCATCTGCACAATCCGCTTCTCGTCCGCCTCTACAGGGATGCGACTGGCGCAAGGCTGATCCTCAGCGACACGAAAGAGCCGGTGCTCCTCGGCACGGCGATGGTCGCGGCGGTCGCCGCCGGCTTCCATGCCGATCTCTTCGCCAGCCTGGAGGCGATGGCGCCCGCGCAAAAGGCGCTTCATCCCGATCCCTACTGGCGGCAGGTGCATGATGCGGTCTACCGCATCTACCTCACGCTCTTCAAAACCAGAAACGAGATAGAAATCGCCGGGCGGGCCCTCGAAGCCCTGTCGCCGGCGAAAGCGTCTGGAGCCATCTGATATGTCATTTCTTCGTCTCGACAATGTGGTCAAGCGCTATGGCGATCATTTCGCCGTGGAGGGTGTGAGCCTTGCGGCGGAAAAGGGCGAGTTCGTCGTCTTCGTCGGGCCGTCCGGCTGCGGCAAGTCGACCCTCTTGCGCATGATCGCCGGGCTGGAGGAGATCAGCGCCGGCGACGTTTTCATCGACGAGAAGCTTGTCACCCATGTGGAGCCGGCGCGGCGCGAGGTCGCGATGGTCTTCCAGTCCTATGCGCTCTATCCGCACATGAGCGTCTACGACAATCTCGCCTTCGGCCTGCGCATGGTGAAGACCAGCGAGGAGGAGATCAAAAAGCGGGTCACCGAGGCGGCGCGCATCCTGCAGATCGAGCCGCTCCTTGAGCGCAAGCCGCGCCAGCTCTCCGGCGGCCAGCGCCAGCGCGTGGCGATCGGGCGGGCGATCGTGCGCAATCCCAAGCTCTTCCTGTTCGACGAGCCGCTTTCCAATCTCGATGCGGAATTGCGCACGCAGATGCGTGTCGAGATCGCCAAGCTGCATCGCGCGCTCGGCGTCACCATGGTCTATGTCACGCACGACCAGATCGAGGCGATGACGCTCGCCGACCGCATCGTCGTGCTGCGGGCGGGCCGCGTCGAGCAGATCGGCACGCCGACCGAGCTTTACGACAATCCGGCCAATATCTTCGTCGCCGGCTTCATCGGCTCGCCGAAGATGAATTTCCTCCCCGCCAGGGTGAGTGCCGCGGCGGAGCGGCAACTGACGGTTTCGAGCCCCGCCTTTGCCGGCGGCGAGCTCGTGGTGGCGACCAAGGGGGCGCATCAGGTGAAGGCCGGCGACAGCGTGACGGTGGGGATGCGGCCCGAGCATCTGGAGGTGCACGCCGCCCATCCGGTGCTGACGCTGAAGGCCGATTTCACCGAGTATCTCGGCGGCGCCAGCCAGATCTACGCCCAGCCGGTGGAAGGGCCCGTCATGACCATCGTCGCGCCCGGCCGGCTCACCATCGCCCGGAACGAGCCGCTGGCGGTCGGCATCGCGCCGGAGCATGTCTATCTCTTCGATCAGCAGGGGCTTGCGATCTGATGGCGACCTATCTCGGTATCGATGTCGGGACCTCTTCCGTAAAGGCCGTGCTTCTCGACGAGGATCAGGCGCTGATCGCCGAGGGATCGGCGCCGGTCGAGGTCTTGCGGCCACGGCCGATGTGGTCCGAGCAGGACCCGGAGGAATGGTGGAAGGCGGCACAAAAAGCGGTCGCGCAGGTACGCGATCTTGCGCCGGAGCGCTTCTCTCAGCTGGAGGGCATCGGCCTTTCCGGCCAGCAGCACAGCGCCACCTTGCTCGACGGCCAGGGCAGGGTGCTGCGGCCGGCGATCCTGTGGAATGACGGGCGTTGCGGGCGCGAATGCGCGGAACTTCTGGAGCGGGTGCCGGATTTCATGGTCCGCTCGTCGAACACGACCATGCCCGGCTTCACCGCGCCGAAGCTTCTCTGGGTGGCGCGGCACGAGCCGGAGATTTTCGAGAAAACCGCCAAGGTGCTGCTACCCAAGGATTATCTGCGCTATCGGCTCTCGGGTGATTATGTGTCCGACATGTCGGATTCGGCGGGCACGCTCTGGCTCGATGTCGGAAAGCGGTGCTGGGACGACGTGCTGCTCGACGCCTGCGCCATGAAGCGCGCGCAGATGCCGGATCTGGTGGAGGGGGCGGAAGTGTCGGCCCACCTCTCCGGGGAAGTGGCGAAGGCCTGGGGCCTTGAGGGCAGAAAGATCCCGATCGCCGGCGGCGGCGGGGACAATGCCTCCTCGGCGGTCGGCATCGGCGCCGTCGGCCCGGGTGACGGTTTCCTGTCGCTCGGCACATCGGGCGTTCTCTTCGTCTCGACGGACCGGCTCGTCTCGCTGCCTGAGCGGACGCTGCATGGTTTCTGCCATGCGCTGCCGCAGCGCTGGCACGGCATGGTGGTGGCGCTTTCGGCGGCGTCGGCGCTGTCATGGCTCGCGAGCCTCACCGGCCATCAGCACGATGTGGCGGGGCTCATCGAGAAGGCGAAGCAGTTTGCCGCCGATCCGGGGCGGCGCGAGGCGGCGCCGGTCTTCCTCCCCTATCTCACCGGCGAGCGGACGCCGCACAATGATCCCAACGCCACCGCCGGGTTCAGCGGTCTGCGCGCCGAGCATGATGCCGGGGCGCTGGCCTATGCCGTGCTGGAAGGCGTGGCCTTCGCGCTTGCCGACGGCCTCGATGTTCTGAAAGCCGCGGATGCGGCCCCGCGTTCCTGCATGCTGGTGGGCGGCGGATCGCGCAGCGCCTACTGGAACGGGCTTCTGGCTGATGTCCTTAACCTGCCGCTCGATCTGCCCGAGGGGGCGGAGATCGGCGCGGCCTTCGGTGCCGCGCGGCTCGGCATGGTCGCGGCAAGGGCAGGGACGGCCGAGGCGGTCTGCCGCAAGCCCGCCATCCGTGCGCGTTTCGAACCCGATCCAGTGAAGGCGCCGATCCTTGCCGAGCGCAGAGCGCGCTATCTCGCCATGTATCCGGCGAGGTTTTCCGTGCCGGCCTGATCAGCCGTTCTGCTCAATCGGCCGACCAGATATTTCTGCAGGCGGTATATGGCGAGCCCGATCGCTATCCCGCCGGTCACGACAAGGATCAGCAGGAGCGGGCTGGGAAGGGAGGGTTTGAGCACCGCCTCGATGAAATCCTGCGCGAAGATGTGGAAGAGGTAGATGTGATAGCTGGCGGCGGAGACCGGCAGGATCAGCCGGACCAGCCCTTTCGGCAAAGCGATACGGGGCAGGAATAGGAGCAGCAGGGTGCAGAAGAACTGCAGGCCGTATTTGACCCATGAGCCTGTCCAGTTACCGCCCGTATAGGCCAGAAGCGGAAAGAGGCCGGCGGCGATGATGGCAAGGGCGAGCCTCTTCTCCCGCGTGCGGGCATAGAAGATGCACCAGCCGAAGACGGCGAGGTAGAGAACGTCAGGCATGGTGAAAAGCCGCCGTCCGCCGATGTGCCAGACCATGGGCACGAGAAATTTCGCGGCCACAGCGACCGCGAGGAACGCAAGGCCGAATTCGAAAGGCTTCTGCTTCGCCATACGCCGGACGGCGGGAATGCAGAACAGCCCGATCCAGATCAGGACGATCTGGGCATAGGCTTCCACGAACCAGTAGAGGAAGGGCACCATCGTGCCCTTTGCCGGATCGCCGAAACCCAGATTGCCGACCAGGAAGACCGATGGCCAGAGCACATGGCCGGCAGCGAGCGAATAGCCGATGACGATCGGGTAATAGACCATGAGATTGGCGCCCAGCGGCCGCAGCAGCCTTTTGACGTCGCCCTTGCAGAAGGCGCTGCCCTGGAACCGGGCGAGCCCGTAGCCCACAAGTACCATGAGCAGGGCGGCTCCGCCGGGAAGCGGCCATGCGGTTGCGTGATGAACCACGACGAGCAGGATCGCGAGCGCGCGCAGGACGAGTTCGGTGCCGATGATATGTGTGGAGGTCTTTTCGAGCCGCAATCCCGAAAGGCTGGAGATCGGCTGGTGCTCCCAGGCCTCCGGTATGCGGCCGAGCGCTTTTTCCAGCGACAGCGAGAGCTGCACGTAGAGGAGCGAGTCGCCGCCGAGCGACATGAAGCTGTCCTGCGGCCTGACGGGACGCGGATAGAAGGCGCGCCGGAAAGCATCCTCGACATTGTTGTGATGCTGAGGCCGCTCGCGGGAAAGATGGAGCCGCAACTGCATATAGTCGATCTTGCCCGACGGCAGCCGCGGCAGGGCCTCGAGCGCGACGGCCTCGACGTGGAGCGGCGTCAGCCCGCTCGCCTCGATCAGGATCCGGCGGACGCGGTCGGCCGATTGTCCTGAGGTGAAGGCCGCCAGGAGCCGTTCGTCATCGCCAACGACCGCAGCGGCAATGCCATGCCGTGAAAGCGCATGCTCCAGCGCTTCGTGATTGATGCGCAGGCCCGCGATCTTGGACATGCGCTTGAGCCGGCCGACAATCCGGTAGAAGCCGTCCGCATCGCGCTCGGCAATATCTCCGGTCCTGAGTTCCTCGACATCATGTCCGCGTGCGAGATCGGCCGGGCAGGTGGCATAGCCCATCATGACATTGGGGCCGCGATAGACGAGTTCGCCCGGCTCGTTCGCCGCCTCGATCGTCCTGCCATGCTCGTCCACGAGACCGAGCGATCCGCCGGGGACGGCGATGCCGATGCTGTCCGGCTTGTCGGCGAGGCGATCCTGCGGGACGTAGGCGATCCGCGCGGTCGCCTCCGTCTGGCCGTACATCACGTAGAAGCGCTTGCCCGAGGCCGAGAGATGCGCGTGATAGCGCTGCACGAGCTCGGGGGAGAGCCTGCCGCCCGCGACCGTCATGAAGCGCAGGCGGGGCAGTTCCCGGCCGCGGAAGTCGGTCTGTTCCATCAGCTCGTATGAATAGGGCACGCCCGGTATATTGGTGCAGCCCGCTTCCCGGATATCGTCAATGAAGTCGTGATTGGTGATCGACCTGTTCGAGACGAAGACGCTGGCGCCGGCAGCCAGATGGGAATTGAGGACGGAGAGGCCGTATGAATAATGGAAGGGCAGGATCAGCGCCGCGCGATCATCGGGCTGCAGTTCCAGATAGGTTCCGATCGCAGCCGCATTGGCATTAATGTTGGCCGAGGAGAGCCGCACGAACCTGCTTTTTCCCGTGCTTCCCGATGTGGCGAGGAGCACGGCTAGATCGGGATGCAGACGGCTTTGCGGGGCAGCGGAATTGTCGTGCCGGCGCCAGCGCCCGCCGCTGTAGCGAAACACCGTGTCGGGCCGGAAATCGGCCTCGAAATCGCCCATGGCCTCGAGATCGCCGGACGGGAGGAGCGCTATCGCGTGCCCACCCTTCAAGGCGGCGAGATAGGTGATGATGGCGTGTTCGGAAGGATGGGCTTCAAGAAGGATGAGCCGCTTGCGCTCGCCAAGGCTTTCCGCCAGTGCGTCGACGCGCCTTGCCAGCTCCGCATAGGTCAGCGGCGCCTGTCCCGGAAAGATCAGGGCGGGCGCATCGGCAAAGCCGCCGAAACCATCGACGAAACGCATTTATCGGACTTCCGCTAGCGTGAAACCGCGTCAGGCCAGGCTCATCGGCGCTGCTCCTGCCCGCATCGGAAGGAGGCTTATAATTGAGGATAAAAACAGTCAAGAAATTTAGAAAAAGAAGCCCCGCCGGCGTGGCGGGGCGTTCGGGACGGATATTGCAGGACGCTCAGATATCGTCGTCGTCACTGCGCGGGATGTTCCTGTCGCGGTTCTGCGAAAGGATCTCCCGCTTGCCCACATGGTTGGCCGGACCGACCAGTCCTTCCTTCTCCATGCGCTCGACCAGCGAGGCGGCGCGGTTATAGCCGATGCCGAGGCGGCGCTGAATGTAGGAGGTGGAGCATTTCTTGTCGCGCATGATGACCTTGACGGCCTGCGTGTAGAGGTCATCGTCCCCATCCTCGGCGGCGATGGCGCCCTTGTCGAAGACCGCGCTGTCCTCCGGCTCTGCCTCTTCCTCCTCCTCGTCCGCCGTGACGGTGTTGAGATAGTCGGGCCGTCCCTGGGCCTTCAGATGGGTGACGACCTTCTCCACCTCCTCGTCGGAGACGAAGGGGCCGTGCACGCGCGAGATGCGCCCGCCGCCGACCATGTGCAGCATGTCGCCCTGGCCGAGGAGCTGTTCGGCACCCTGTTCGCCGAGGATGGTGCGGCTGTCGATCTTCGACGTCACCTGGAAGGAGATGCGCGTCGGGAAATTCGCCTTGATCGTGCCGGTGATGACGTCGACCGAGGGACGCTGTGTGGCCATGATCAGGTGGATGCCGGCGGCGCGGGCCATCTGCGCCAGGCGCTGGATCGCCCCTTCGATCTCCTTGCCCGCCACCATCATCAGGTCGGCCATCTCGTCGACGATGATGACGATATAGGGCATCGGCGCGAGGTCCATCTCCTCCTGCTCGTAGAGCGCTTCGCCGGTGTTCTTGTCGAAGCCGGTCTGGATGGTGCGAACGATCGCCTCGCCCTTCTGCCTTGCGGCGGCGACGCGGCTGTTGAAGCCGTCGATGTTGCGCACGCCGACCGCCGACATCTTGCGGTAACGGTCCTCCATCTCGCGCACCGCCCATTTCAGCGCCATGACGGCCTTCTTCGGGTCGGTGACGACGGGGGTGAGCAGGTGCGGGATCCCGTCGTAGATCGAGAGCTCCAGCATCTTCGGATCGACCATGATCAGGCGGCATTCCTCCGGCTTCAGCCGGTAGAGGAGCGACAGGATCATGGTGTTGATGGCCACCGACTTGCCCGAGCCGGTGGTGCCGGCGACGAGCAGGTGAGGCATCTTGGCGAGTTCGGCGACCACCGGCTCGCCGCCGATGGTCTTGCCCAAGCAGAGCGCCAGCTTGTAGCCGGAACGCTGGAAATCCTGCGAGGTGATCATTTCACGGAAATAGACCGTCTCGCGGGTGGCATTGGGCAGCTCGATGCCGATGACGTTGCGGCCGGGAACCACGGCGACGCGGGCCGAGAGCGCTGACATCGAGCGGGCGATATCGTCGGCAAGGCCGATGACGCGGGAGGATTTGACACCCGGCGCCGGCTCGAATTCATAGAGGGTGACGACCGGTCCGGGGCGCACATGGATGATCTCGCCCTTGACGCCGAAATCCTCCAGTACGCTTTCGAGAAGCCCGGCCTTGCGCTCCAGCATCTCCTGCGTGAGGACTTCGCCTTCCTGCGCCACCGGCTCCTGCAGGAGCTCGACCGACGGCTTTTCATAGCCATGCGCCTGCGCGGGGCTGTTGAGCTCTATGCGGGCGGCGGCAAAGGACTGCTCCTTGCGCACCGTGGCGACAGGCGCAACCGGCACGGCCTTCCGAGGGCTGTCGTCGGTTGCCTCGCGGGCCTCCTGCGGAGCGCTTGCGGCAATCGCGCTGCTGCTCTCGGTCCTCGCCACCGGCTCGGCCGCGGGCGCTTCCGCGGCCAGCGGTGCCGGCGCGGCTTCGGCAGGCGGGCCTGCGGGGCTCGCCGCCGGGACCTGGGCGGGGCTTGTCGCTTCCGGCTCGCCAGGCTGCTTCCACTCCACCACACGGAACATGGCGGTGATCGAAGAGGGCGCTATCTGCGGCTTCGGCCGGAAAGGGGCAGCGGCCGGCGCCGAGGGCAATTCGCCATGGAGGTCGACCGATTCCCAGAAGGCGAAGTCCGACAGATGGGCGAAAGGCGCGTGCTGGCGGTTGCCGTAGGAGGCGTGCTGCTGCGTTGCGGAAGCAGCCTGCTGCGGCGTCGCCGCGACGCTCTGCGGGGCGATGGAAGCCGGCGACGGCTGGATGGGCGCGGCCGATGCCGGTGTGATGTTCCTGGGCGGTACCGTTGCCGCGACCGGCGCGCCGGCCGTCGCCGGTATTGCGCGTGGCGGGGTGACCTGCGCCATCGGCTTCGGCTGAACGGGATTATTCGGGCGTGCCGTGCTCGCCTGGGCGGGCTGGACGTCTCGCGATTTCGTCAATTCGACTTCCGGTGTGCGGGTGAAGCGCACGTTCTCGGCCAGCGAGAACGCATGCTTCCACACCGGCGGGTAGCCGGTATCGCTGGGCTGCGCCGGCTGTGTGCTGGACGCCGCCATTTGCGCATGGGTGGCGCGCAGCGCGTCCACGGCTGCGGCGGTGGTTTTCGGCGCGATCGGCTGGAGCCGCGCCGGGCGCAAGGGCTGATAGGCCGTGCCGGCAGGAGAGGCCGGATTGCGGTGGGGCGGGTAGGATCCGGGAGCGGCCGGAGATTCGATTGCCATGGGGCTGCGCCCAGTCGTCTGCGGATGGTCCCGGTCTTCCGAGTCCTCCTCGTAATCAGCTGGATTTACTGGAAAATTTGTTCTCTGGATACGCATGTCACCTGCAACCCGTAAATGTGAAATCGCCTGATGAGGCTTCCTGAAATCAATAAAAAATGAAGGTTAATAGTGTCCTTAAGAGACACCGGATATGGGGGTGATGAGCGGCAATTGGTGCGGGCGTTGCCAGGAAAGCACAATGCGAATGGAGCAGTTCCTGTTTTGATGGAATCGCGCGGCCACCCCTCTGGCCTGCCGGCCATCTCCCCCGGGGGAGATTATGCCTTCCGGAACATCGAAATCACATCCATCGTCTGAAATGCGGGCGTTGCATCACCGTTCCGGAATGACGACAGGGTTCAGATGGCCTCGCCGTCGCTCACCATTTCATGCGTCAGCGTGGCGATGAAGCGCTTGGTGCGCTCGCGTTCCGGATTGGAGAAGAGCTTCTGCGCCGGCCCCTTTTCCACCACCACGCCGGCCTCGAGGAACACGGCCTCCCTGGCGATGGTCGAGGCGAGGCGAAGATCGTGCGTGGCTATCACCATGGTCGTGCCTTCACGCGCGAGATCGCTCAGCACATCCACCACTTCCTGCGCCAGTTCCGGGTCGAGCGCCGAGGTCGGCTCGTCGCACAGGAGCACGCGGGGCGAGGGGGCGAGCGCACGGGCGATGGCGACGCGCTGCTGCTGGCCGCCCGAGAGCGTCGCCGGCCAAGCATCCGCCTTGTGGGCCATGCCGACCTTTTCCAGAAGTTCCATCGCCCGTTCGCGGGCGCGGTCAACCGGCCATTTCAGCACCGTGGTCAGCCCTTCCATGACGTTTTCGATGGCGGTGCGGTGGGGGAAGAGCTGGAAATTCTGGAAGACCATGCCGGTCTGGCGGCGCAGCCGCTGGATCGCGGCTGTGGGAACCCGCTGGCCGGGGCGGAACTCAAGCCGATCCTCGCCAATGCGCACCGCCCCGGAAGTGGGGATTTCGAGCAGGTTGATGCAGCGCAGGAGCGTGCTCTTGCCGCCGCCCGAGGGACCGACGAGGGCGGTGACGCTGCCTTCCTCCATGGTGAGCGTCACGCCCTTGAGAACCGTCAGGTCGCCGAACTGCTTTTCGATGTTTTCCAAGCCGATCATGACCGGGCCTCGATGAAACCGCCATAGCGTCCGAGGCGCCGTTCGAGCCGGACCTGGAGCTGCGACAGGATTGAACTGAGCGCGAGATAGATGAGCGCAGCCTCGATATAGAGGATCAGCGGCTCATAGGTGGTGGCGACAATACGCTGCGCCGCCTGGAAAAGTTCCGGCACGGTGATGGCGGCCGCGAGCGACGTATCCTTGACCAGCGAGATGAAGGTGTTCGACAGCGGCGGCACGGCGACGCGCGCGGCCTGCGGCAGGATCGTGCGGCGCATGGCCTGTGACCAGGTCATGCCGATGGAATAGGCCGCTTCCCACTGACCCTTGGGGACCGAGCTGATGACGGCGCGGATGATCTCCGACGTATAGGCGCCGACATTGAGCGTGAAGCCGATCAGCGCCGCCGGAAAGGCATCGAGCACGATGCCGACGCTGGGCAGGCCGTAGAAGATCAGGAAGAGCTGCACCAGCAGGGGCGTGCCGCGGATGATCCAGACATAGAAGCGCACGAGCGCCACCAGCGGGGCCGGCCCGAACAGGCGGATCAGCGCGACGATCAGGCCGAGAGTGAGCCCGAACGCGAAGGAAAGGAGCGTGAGGGGGGCTGAAAACATCAGGGCCGCGTAGAGTAGCGGCCCGAGCGATTCCAGCATGAGCTGAAGCCAGTGGGGCAAGGATGTGTCCTCCAATGCTCCGCAAAATTGCAGTTTTTTCTAAAAATATCATGCACAAAATAGCAAGCCGGCCGATCCGGTGGCGGATCGGCCGGCTCATGTGCGGGCCAGGCTTATTGCGAAACGTCCTGTCCGAAATATTTGTCGGCGATCTTCTGGTAGGTGCCGTCGGCCTTGATATCCTTCAGCGCGGCGTTGATCGCGGCGAGTAGTTCGGGCTCGTTCTTGCGGATGATGATGCCGGAATAGTCAGCCTTGTCCTGGCTGGCGGCGATCTTCACCTGCGCGTCCGGCTTGTGCTTCTTGAAATCGAGGAAGGAGAGGCTGTCATTGACGGTGGCGTCGGCGCGGCCGTTGAGGACGAGCTGGATCGACTGGTCGAAGCCGTCAGTGCCCACCAGTTCGGCGCCATTGGAGGCGGCGAGCTTGCCGAAATTGCTGGTCAGCGACTGCGCCGCCTTCTTGTCCTTGAGATCGGCGAAATCCTTGATCTCGTCATTGTCGCTGCGCACGATCAGCACCGCCTTGGAGGCGATATAGGGATCGGAGAAATCATATTTCTTCTTGCGCTCCTCGGTGATGCCGACCTGATTGATGACGGCATCGTAACGGTCGGCGTCGAGGCCGGCGATCAGCCCGTCCCAGCGGCCTTCGAGGAACTGGGCCTTGACGCCGAGGCGCTTGGCGACCTCTTCTCCGATCTCGACGTCGAAGCCGACGAGCTTGCCGGATTCGTCATGATAGGTGAAAGGCGGGTAGGTGCCTTCGGTGCCGATGCGGAAAACGCCCGAGGACTTGATCTGTTCAAGGTCGGCTGCGAAGGCGGGAGCAAGCGCCAGGACCTGCAGGGCGCCGGCAACGAGCAGCGAATTCAACCATTTCATGATGTGTCATCCCAAGATAATCGGCCAGCGGCCGGAGTTTGCGTGGATGCCTTACAATCTCAAAACCATAGCAGGAATGGAACGCGAATGGTTTTCTAAACACAGAAAATATTAGTATTAGAATCCTGCATTTGGGCTTCAGAAGGCATTAAAAACCTCGTCTCCTCCCGATATCTGCGTCGCTGCCGAAAAAACCTCCCGAAGGGATGCGCGAGCCGGAAAAGGCCTCTCCGATCGGCTTACTTGAGCAGCGCGTAACCGAAAGTATGGCATTCGTTGAGGCCGCACTGCAGCACCACCGAGCCGAAATTCACGAGCGCGATGGCGATCACATAGAGGCTCAGAAGCGTGGCGAGCGTGCGGATCACCGGGTAATCGGCAAGACGCGCGTTGCGCAGACCGTCGCTGCCGCCCCAGAGGATGAGCTTCAACGCATAGGCGATGAGCAGGGCGAGCGCGATGAGGATCGACCAGACCGGCATGTGCAGGCCGAATATGGCCGTGCCGATATATTCATGGCCGGGGCGCGGGTAGATGTCGAGCAGGGTTTGCCGCACCGATACCACGAGCAGGAAAATCGTGAAAAGCAGGCTGAGCCCGGTGTTCTGATAGGAAAAGCCGTTGCGGAACTGCTGCATGATGCCGAAACAGACGCCGAACAGCGCCACGCGCTGGAGGAGGCAGAGCGGGCAGGGCAATTCGCCCCAGACATATTGCATCGTCATCGCGGCCGTCAGGATGGCGGCGATCGCGGCCATCATCCCGAGAAGATAGAGATAATGGAGCGTGACGGACAGCGGCTGTGCCGAATGAGCGGCATGCGTGGCGCCATGCGTCGTGGTGTTATGGCTCATGCCCGGCCTCCATGCGTTTCGGTCAGCCTATGCCCGGCGAGGGCCTGCGGTGCCGCGGGGAGCCTGTCGATCAGCCGGGTCTGGATCCAGGGCATGCGATAGCCATATTCCGAGCTGTGGATTTCCCAGAGGAACTCCTTCACCGCCACGGCGAGGCATAACAGGATGCAGAGCAGGGCGATGGAGCGGCGGCCGAACCAGCCAAGCACCAGCGCCAGCGACAGCAATGCGAAAACGGCAGCCATCATGGCCGAAACTCCTTCTTTCGGCCATATTGAATGCCACAATCGTCAACTTCAGGTTAATTCACGCTTGTCTGCTCAATCGACAGGCGGGCATCTGCCTCGAAAAGAGGCATGGGCGGCCGGCTTCGCTTCATCGGCCCGTTAAAGCCGTTGCGCATGCCCGGGGAGCATTCCAGCCTTTCCGCGGGAAAACCGCATTGCACGCCCGACTTCTCTAGCCCGGCCGCCTGGCGAGGGTCATGTCGCCCGTGACCGGCTCGGGCTGCTCGACGCCGACCACGGTCAATTCATGCTTGCGGCCGTCGCGGGCGGTCCAGGCGATCGACTGGCCGGTCGAAAGGCCGATGAGGGCGGCGCCGATGGGCGTGAGGATCGAGACCCTGTTCTGCGCAATGTCCGCCTCGCCCGGAAAGACAAGCGTCACCCGCCTTTGCTGAGCGCTGTCGGAGCGGAATTCAACGGTCGATCCCATCTGGACGACATCGGAGGGCACAGAGGCGGCCGGCTTCACCTGGGCCCTGTCCAGCTCGATCTGCAGTTCCTCGGCGACTTCCGGAAACCGGTCGTAAGCGTCCGCGGCGAGGTTGGTGAGGCGCTTATAGTCGATATCGCTGACGACGATCCTCGGCTTGCGGCTGGTCTTCTTCGATTGGGTCATGGTTTCCGTTTTCTCCTGGTACGGCGCGTCAGCGCATGCAGCACGAGCCGCGCTGTGCGAATCCTTTGAAATGCTGGGTGAAACGCCTCGAAGACGAGGCTGCGCGATTTGCGATAAAGCATGCGTCCCCGGAGCTCGGGGCGCACGGCCGAGCCCCAGGGCTAGGAATCTGCGATCGGTCGAATCCGAAAAATTCTGGGGCGCGTGATAACCATGGGAACAGTTTGGCCGCTTCACTGCGAATGTCAAGCTGGGTGGGAGGGGCCATGGCCGTCCGGGCGCCCGGGGAACCCCGCGCCAATATCATGGGGCGCGCCGTTCTATCTTCGCTGGATCGCGTATCCCACTGCTGCACCGAGCGCGATTCCGATGGCGATCCCGATGGGAACGTTATCGATCGTCACGCCCAGGAGGGCACCAAGGCCCACTCCGAATGCGATTCCAAGTGTCATGACGGCAACAAGCTATCCGATCAATGTGGCGACGATTGGGGAGGGGGAAGGCTGAAGCAGCAGGGAGAGGACTCACCCCGCCTTGTTCTGCGACCGGAAGAGCTTCCATTCCTCGACCACGCGCCCGTCGGGCAGATGACAATAGCCGACCTGCCCCTGCGGCTCCTGACGGATTTCCAGCCGGCCGCCGATATCAGTGCAATAGACAGAGGCCGGATTGGGCATGCCCACCGGCCTTTCCGGGGATGCGGTGCACCCGGCGATACCGAGCAATGCCATCCACAATATCCGGTGCATGGGAAAGCCTCTTTCTGATAGCGGAAGCGCCGTGCCCCATGAAGGCTTGGCCCCTTGAAAGCATTTTCAGAGAGATCAAGCTAATGCAAATCCGGTAACGAAACCGCAAAATCGCCCGTTATGGTAAAGCCATCGCGGATGATTGGGGCATGTGGTGGTGGCGCCATGGCGCTTCGGACGCCCGACGATGAGAAGCTGCGAAAGCAAAGGAGGATCGGACGGGAATGCCTGCCGTGGACGGATTTTCGCGAAATTATAAATAAAAATCAGGATGTTAATTCGGAATATGGTAGCGGAGGAGGGATTCGAACCCCCGACACAAGGATTATGATTCCTCTGCTCTAACCTACTGAGCTACTCCGCCCCCGGTATCGCTGCAAACAGGCTCTAGCCAGAGCCGGCGGCGATGTTTTGTTCCGCGGGAACGGCGCGGGTATAAGGTGGGGAACAACACCGTGTCAAGCGTTCTTGATAGCGGTCAAGGCTTGTCTTCGTGCGTTTGCGCCGATAAGGGAGTGGCCGAAGGCAAGGGCATTGGTTGATGGCACCGCGTATTGCAGTAGTGGGTTGTGGCTATTGGGGCAGCAACCATATCCGTACATTGAAGAGCCTCGGCGCGCTTTACGCCGTCTCCGACCAGAACAGTGACCGCGCCGCGGGCTTCGCGGCGGAGCACGGCGTGCTCCAGATTCCGGTCGAGGAGATCTTCACCCGCGCGGATGTGGATGCCCTCGTGCTGGCGCTGCCGCCGCAGTTCCATGCCGAATATGCCATTCGCGCCGTCACCAACGGCAAGGACGTGCTGGTCGAAAAGCCGATCGCGCTGACGGTGGCCGATGCGGAAGCCGAGGTGAAGGCGGCGCGCGACAATGGCCGCATCTTCATGGTCGGCCATGTGCTACGCTACCACCCGGCCTTCGAGAAGCTCTTGGAGCTGGTCAAGTCGGGTGAACTCGGCGAGGTGCGCTATATCCATTCGCATCGCCTCGGCCTCGGCAAGTTCCACACCGAGAACGATGCGCTCTGGGACCTCGCGCCGCACGATCTCTCGATGATCCTGGCCCTGACCGGCAGCGAGCCGGTCGAGGTGCGCGGCGAGGGGGCGGCGCTTCTCGACCATTTGAGCGATTTCGCGCATGTGCACATGACATTCCCCAATGGCCTGCGCAGCCATCTCTTCGCCTCCAGGCTCAATCCCTATCGCGAGCGCCGCCTGACGGTGGTCGGCACCAAGGCGATGGCCGTCTTCGACGATGTCGAGCAATGGGAGCGCAAGCTCGCCGTCTATCGCCATGCGGTCTGGCAGGACAATGGCCAGTGGGCCTTTACCGCCGAGGAGCCGACCTACATACCGGTGGGCGAGGGCATGCCGCTCACCCGCGAATGCCAGCATTTCATCCACTGCATCGAAACGCGCAGCCGACCGCGCACCGATGGCGAAGAAGCGATCAACGTGCTGCGCATCCTGACCGCCGGCACCGTCGCGCACGACCAGCGGTCGCGTTAAGCAAACCGCAAGAAATCACGCCACAAGCCAAAATCCCGACACAGGGATGTGATCGGCATGCGGTGACAACGGCCTCAAGCGTTGTTACATACCCGATCAAACTTTGAACGGCGGCGCGATGGAAGCCGTCGGGATGAGGCGTTACACAAACCCACCGGATTCGCGCGAGGTTTCGGCAGCGGATCTATCTTAGCCGCATGGTCTCATCCGAAAAGCCTGCCACTTTTCGGGATCATGCCTTAGTCGTCATTGGAGCAGACATGCAATTCATCGATCTGGCGGCGCAACGCGAGCGCATCGGAGACCGGCTGAACGCGGCCATCGCCAAGGTGGTGGCTGACGGGCGCTATATTCTCGGGCCGGAAGTCGCGGAATTCGAGAAGAAGCTGGCGGACTATATCGGCGTCGAGCATGTGATCGCCTGTGCCAACGGCACGGATGCGCTGCTGATGCCGCTGATGGCGCGCGGCATCGGGCCGGGCGACGCCGTCTTCTGCCCGAGCTTCACCTTCGCGGCCACGGCCGAGGTGGTGGCGCTCGCCGGGGCGGAGCCCGTTTTCGTCGATGTCGATCCTGATAGCTACAATTTGAATGTGCCGCAGCTCGAGGCGGCGATCGCCGAGGTGCGCAGGGAAGGACGCCTCGAGCCCAAGGCGATCATACCGGTCGATCTCTTCGGCCTTGCCGCCGAATATAACAAGATCGCCGCACTCGCCGAGCGTGAAAGGCTTTTCGTCATCGAGGACGCGGCGCAATCCATCGGCGGCAAGCGCGACAATGTGATGTGCGGTGCGTTCGGCGACGTCGCGGCGACGAGCTTCTACCCCGCCAAGCCGCTCGGCTGCTATGGCGACGGCGGCGCCATGTTCACCAATGATGGCGAACTGGCGGAGACGCTGCGCTCGGTGCTGTTCCACGGCAAGGGCGAGACGCAGTATGACAATGTGCGCATCGGCCTCAATTCGCGCCTCGATACGATCCAGGCGGCGATCCTGATCGAGAAGCTCGCCATTCTCGAGGACGAGATGGAAGCCCGGCAGGTGGTGGCGAAGCGCTATGCCGAAGGCCTGAAGGACGTGGTGAAGGTCCCGCACACGCCTTCGGGCTACCGCTCGGCCTGGGCGCAATATTCGATCGAGAGCGAAAACCGCGACGGTCTCAAGGCGCATCTCACGGCGGCCGGCATTCCCTCGGTCATCTATTATGTGAAGCCGCTGCACCAGCAGACGGCCTACAAGCACTATGGCCAAGCCCCCGGCGGCCTGCCGGTGTCGGAGGCGCTGCCCGAGCGCATCCTCAGCCTGCCGATGCATCCCTATCTGGCAAAAGACGATCAGGACCGCATCATCGACGCCATCCGGGCGTTCCACGGGAAGAAGGGGTAGAGCGGTTTTTCCCCGCTGCCCGTGAGCTCCTCGCTGTCTGAATTCGACCGCTCGTCGCTGGCAGCGGGGCATCGTTACCACGCCCGGATGTCTCCGTCTGGCCATTTGAGAAAGAACACCCCGAACCGGGAGATGGGAAGACGGGCGGTCATGCGAACGCTCGATCTTTGGTTTGTTTGACTGCGGTCACAGGACCGCCCGTCCGGCGATTTCCGTCTCCGCCCCGTCCAATCACGGAAAAAGCCGGCGGCATCGCTGCGCAAGGTCTCACCCCCCGCACCGGATATCCGCCGCTCTCCCCGCTTCGGCGCCTGTTTCCGGCGCCACCGGTCTTAGTGCCGGCGAGGAGCGCTTGGGCGGAGCCTCCCCAGCCCCACCGCTCGGCAGCGATGAACCGGAAGCGCCGGTCCTTCCCCGCAACACGCCGTCGCGAGCCGCGTTCCCGCGGCAAGGATAAAGGCAGGGCGGGAGGTGTGGGATAATTTTTTTGAGACGGTGGTGGTCTGTGCCGTTCCAGAATGGATCATCGGGTCAAGCCCGATGATCCATTCCGGATCGTCGAACTCCATCCTCCATATCTCAAACCCAAGATACGAGAATCCACGGCAAAGGGAGCGGAGACATCTTGTTGTCGTCGGCGACGGGATCGGCTGGCGCGGTCGGTAAAAACCGGCCGCTTAGGTTTATTCCGGCTTTTTCAGGCTGCGGATGCGGTCGGCAAGGCTTTCCGGCGCCTTGTCGCTTCCGCTCTTCGGCTGTGCCTGTTCCAGCGCCTTGTGGATAGGCGATTGCGGGCCTTCGCGTTCCGCCGTCACGGCGACGACCTCGGCGGCGAGTTCCTGCATCTCATCGCGCAGGGCGGCGTCGGTCGCGGCCTGGCTCGCCTTAGAGCCGGTCTTTTGAGCGCTCCCGCCCTTGCGCAGCCGCGCCAGCTCGTTTTCGCGCCGCTCGAGCTTCTCGCGCGCATCGGTGAGATTGGCGAGCAGGCGCTCCAGCTTCTTTTCCAAGACGGCGTTCCGCTTGCGCTCGCTGGCAAGCGCCGCCTGGGCGGATTTGACCTCCGTCGACAATTCGCGCTGGGTGGCATCGGTTTTCCTGCGTTCATGCCGCATGTCGTCCAGCTCTCCCGTCAACCGGCCCAATTCGGTTTCACGCACCGCAATCTCGATGCGCAGCGTATCCGCAAGGCTCGAAAGCTCGCTCTGGCGAAGCTGCAGCATTTCCAGCTCGCCCTTGTGCTGCCCGAGGCTCTGCTCGGCAGCGGCGAGGGCATTGGAGGTCGAGGCAAGCTCGCGCTCGCGTTCCTCCTGCTGCCTGCGTAATTCTTCCAGTTCGATTTCCAGCGTGGAGAGCCGCTTGAGCTTCTCATGGCTGGTGCCGAGCTCGATCTTCCTTTCGGCATATTTCTCGTTGAGCGCCTTCAGGCGCATCTCGAGCTTGCGCACCGCCATCGCATGCTCGGCGCGCAGGCTGTCCTTGTCGGCCTGGATCTCGTTGAGCGTCAGCGGCACTTCGGTCTCGATGCGCCGCCGCGTCAGCACGGTGGCGCGCCGCCAGATGGACGGCGCGACCAGCGCGGCAAGGAAGGCAGCGCTGAGAAAGCCGAGAATGAAGAAAAGGGCTGACTCGATCACTTCCGGGACCCAGGACCTGTTACGCGCGCCCAAGCGCCTTGCATCGAGCGGATGCATAAAGGCGCGTGGGAGCGTTGAAAGCTGCGGTTTATCCCCAATCGGCACGATTGGGGAACCGGCAGCAGAATGGCATAAGCGGGGCGCTTAATCCAGCATGGTTGCCGTCGGGATCAGAACGGATTCCAGGTCGGCGAGCCCGTCAGCTTGAGATAGCCTATATTGACGCCGAGGCGGGCGCCGACGCCCGTGCGCACCGGAACGAGCATGATGTTCTGACGCTTGAGCACATTGAAGCCGACGCCGGCGATGAGATAGGCCGAGCCCGCGACGCCGGCATAGCGCCCGTACATGCTCTGGATATCGTCGAGATTATAGACGAGCATCATCACGCGCGAGCCCTGGCCGCCGAAATCCCAGCCAAGCGACGGGCCCTGCCAGAAGGTCTTATGGTCGCCGGCATTCTTGGTATAGAGCGTGCCCTCGCCATAGGTCAGGCCGCCGATGAACGCGCCGGAACCTTCTTCGCCCAGTATGTAGCCATTGGGCAGACCGTAGCTCTGGAAGATCTTCTCGATCGCCGTGGCGATGCCACCGGAGGTGGAGCCGAAGAAGCGATGGCCGGATTCGACGATCTCCTCCATCGTATAGGCTTCGTTGGCGCGGGCCGGAGAGACGAGCGTGAGTGCTGTCATAAGCAACGCGATGAAACCCGCTGCAAGCCGCAAGCGGGATGGGGACAGGGATAGAGAGGCCATTTATTTTTCCTTCTGGCTGCTCGCTTCTCTGTCTGACGCTGGAACCCTGAAGAGGACAGGCATACGGATCTTGCGTCCGCTTCGCCGAATCATCGTTATTAAAGAGCTAATTGTTTGCCAAATCCTTATGTTTTGATCTTGGCAATTCGATGACGGGGCCCGCCAGGGCGCTGCCCGCGCGGCCTGGTCGCGCCGTTTGCGCACCGGCTTTCCTTGCCGTCGGCAAAAGCCCTGTGTATCCAGAGAAGCGATAAAACCGGGCGATTCGGCCCGGGAAGCCTGAAGTCCATGACCCCTCCGGTTGCCTGTCGAGGCAACCATGCTGTCCGGAGATATGTCCATGCCCTTGCCTGTCGTCCTTTCCGCAGCCGATCTCGGCGCCCTTCTGTGCAGCCGCATCTGCCACGACATCATCTCGCCGGTCGGCGCCATCAATAACGGCCTCGAACTCCTGGAGGAGGGCGGCGCGGACGAAGACGCGATGAACCTCATCAAGGCGAGCGCGCGCAATGCCTCCGCCAGGCTGCAGTTCGCGCGCATCGCCTTCGGCGCCGCCGGCTCGGCCGGGGTGCAGATCGACACGGGCGACGCGCAGAACGTGGCGAACGAATATATGAAGGGCGAGAAGGCCGAGTTCTCCTGGAACGGCAATCGCGTCCTTTTGCCGAAGAACAAGGTCAAGCTCCTGCTCAATCTCATCCTCATCGGCAATGCGGCCATCCCGCGCGGCGGCTCGCTTGTCGCGGCCATCGAGAATGCGGAAGCCGAGCCGCGCTTCGTCATCACCGCCAAGGGCCCGATGCTGCGCGTGCCGCCGAAATTCCTGGAGCTGCACAGCGGCAAGACGCCAGAAGAGCCGATCGACGCGCATTCGGTGCAGCCTTACTACACGCTGCTCCTGGCGCAGGAGGCGGGCATGACCATCTCCATTCACGCCACGGCGGAGGAGATCGTCTTCTCCGCGGCGTGAGAACGCGACCGCGGCGCAGATAGCGAGAATTTTACCATATCGCTTGGCCGTTTTTTCACGGCTCGCCGATAGGCTTCTCCTCAAGCCCCGGTCCCAGGGGTGCGAGGGAAGTATTGCATGACGCGCTGTCTTATCGTCGACGATTCATCCGTTATCAGAAAGGTCGCCAGGCGCATCCTGTCCGACAGCGCGATGGCGATCGCCGATGCGGCGAGCGGCTCGCAGGCGATCGAGGCATGCATGGGGGAGATGCCCGACGTCATCCTCCTCGACAGCGGTCTGCCTGATCTGCCGACGCTCGAGATCATCGCCGCGATCAGGGACCTTCCGGGCGGCAGGAATGCTAGGATCGTGCTCTGCCTTAATGAGGTGGACCTGACGAAGATCATGCGGGCCAAGCGCGCCGGCGCCACCGGTTACATGCTGAAGCCTTTCGATCGGCCTTATCTGACCGCGCAGTTCGCCGATTTCCTCAAGGCCGCCTGAAAACGAAAAGCCCCGCAACGGGCGGGGCTTTCATGAATGAAGCTGGCGGTCGATCAGGCGATCTCGCGCAGATCGCTCGCTTCGGGTTCGCGCAGCACATAGCCGCGGCCCCAGACGGTCTCGATATAGCTCTGGTTGCCGGAGACGGCATCGAGCTTCTTGCGCAGCTTGCAGATGAAGACGTCGATGATCTTGAGCTCGGGCTCGTCCATGCCGCCATAGAGGTGGTTCAGGAACATTTCCTTGGTGAGCGTCGTGCCCTTGCGCAGCGAAAGCAGCTCCAGCATCTGGTATTCCTTGCCGGTCAGATGCACGCGCTGGCCGGCGACTTCGACGGTCTTGGCGTCGAGATTGACGACCAGATCGCCCGTGGTGATGACCGACTGGGCATGGCCCTTGGAACGGCGGACGATGGCATGGATGCGGGCGACCAGCTCATCCTTGTGGAAGGGCTTGGTCATGTAATCATCCGCGCCGAAGCCGAGGCCGCGAACCTTGTCCTCGATGCCGGCCATGCCGGAGAGGATGAGGATCGGCGTCTTGACCTTGGACAGGCGCAAGGTGCGCAGCACCTCGTAACCCGACATGTCGGGCAAGTTCAGGTCGAGCAGGATGATGTCGTAATCATAAAGCTTGCCGAGATCGACGCCCTCTTCACCGAGGTCCGTCGTATAGACGTTGAAGCTTTCCGACTTGAGCATCAACTCGATGCTCTGCGCTGTAGCACTGTCGTCTTCAATCAAAAGAACGCGCATCTTTTCAAATCCCCTTTCCGCCGCCGAACAGGTCTGGTCCCTCAAAGCAGCACACGGAACAGTCGTTGCCTTTGTATGAAGGTTGCCAGCAAATGGTTAACAAAATCTGATTCCGCTTGGCAAGCGGAATTGGACCCTGATTAAAAATTTGCCGTATTTCCCTGATTCACCTCATGAAATCCCATGCAGAAAGTTTGATTTTCCACATTAAGAGTCCCGCCTAAGTGACTCATCCGACTCGATGTTTCTGTGTTGCGGAAAAGCAACATCGGATTTACCGAGCCTTAAGTCCTAACGCGTATGATTAATGCTGCTCGTAAAGAAAAGGTTACCAAACCGGGGAATCTTTAATTTTGTGTTTCGTTTTGGAAGGTGATTCCGATGCGGGGCAGACGGGCTGGTTCGAAATGTGAACGCTGACGTTCCCATTTTGAACCAAGGTTCCTGGTGTTCAAGGGAGTATTGCGTATGAAACCGCGTGAGAGCCTCGTTAGGCTTAAGCAGTTCCAGGTGAAGGAAAAACGCCGGCAGCTTGGCCAAATCGACCTGATGATGGGCGAATTCGAACGCATGGCCGCCGAACTCGATGCGCAGATACAGTCGGAGGAGAAGAAGGCCGGAATCACCGACATGTCGCATTTCGCCTACCCGACGTTCGCCAAGGCCGCACGGCAGCGCCGCGACAATCTCTTCGTGTCGATCCGCGATCTGATGGCGCAGAAGGAGGCCGCCGAGGCGGCTCTCGCCGAGGCGGAAGCGGAACTCGCCAAGGCGGAGGCGCTGGAGGAGCGCGACGGGAAGGTCCGCGACGCGGACGAACGCCCGGTCACCGACCGGCGCGCGATGATCGGTTAAATCTGCTTCGCAGCACTGGTTCAACAGGCTTGCCGGTCCCAGGGGAAGGCGAGCCTATTTCTGCTGGATGACGTCGCCCCAATCGGCATGGCGCAGTGACTGGGCGCGCATGAACGGGCAAAGCGGCAGGATCTTCCAGCCGCCCTTGCGCGCCTCCTCCACCGCGTGGAGCGCCAGCGCCTGACCCACGCCCTTGCCGCGCAGCGCGTCCGGCACGGCGGTATGGTCGACGATGATGAGCCCGGCATTGACGCGGGAGAACGTCATCTCGGCTTCATGGCCGGCAAGTTCTGCGACATAGCGGCCGCCGGTGCCGGTTTCTTCCTTGCGGATTGTCATTTCGTCATTCAACGGCGCCTCCATTTCGCTGTTGCGGATCTGCTTTATGGAGCACCAAACCAGAAATGGCCAGCGCAACGGCCAGCCATCCGGTAATCATCGAAATGCAAATGTCCAATATTTAAAGCATGCGCCTTGTTTGCGGCATCATGGTCTAATGGCGATATTGCTGAATACGGGTCGTCCGAAGACCTGCGAGACCATGCTCGTCGATCGAGGACTGCCAGGATAGGAATTCCTCCACCGTCAATGTGTAACGCTGGCATGCCTCCTCAAGGCTGAGCAGGCCGCCGCGTACGGCGGCGACAACCTCTGCCTTGCGGCGAATGACCCAGCGCCGCGTATTGGCGGGCGGAAGATCGGCGATGGTCAGCGGGCTGCCATCAGGGCCGATAACATATTTGACACGTGGTCTTACCAGATCGGTCATTGTACTCTCTACACAACACTCAAGGACCTAATCGCAAGCCACGATAGTGCGACAGCTTTAAAATTTGCCTAAGCAGGTGGTAATGCTCTGGTAAGGAAGTGTGCTTCCCATTTTAATCTTTTTTTATTTTATTTGCGCGTGTTGCCGCCGCACCGTGAGGGGTGGCCCCCGATCGGGCCCGCTGTCGCAAATGAATGCGACATCTTGGCAAAGGCCTACGGTTTGCCCTATATAAAAATGCGCTGCCCGAGAGGCGCGCAGACCGCAAAACCCGAGAGACAGCAGGGCACCTGCCCTTTAAGCCGGATCCGCTCATGACACTCAACAGCCTCGATCTGCCGGGCAAGCCGGAAGACACACGCGTCGTCGTCGCCATGTCGGGCGGGGTCGATTCATCCGTGGTGGCGGGAATCCTGAAGCGCGAGGGCTATGATGTCGTCGGCGTGACGCTGCAGCTTTACGATCATGGCGCCGCCGTCCACCGCGCCGGCTCGTGCTGCGCCGGCCAGGATATCGAGGATGCGCGCCGGGTTTCGGAAAGCCTCGGCATCCCGCATTACGTGCTCGACTATGAGGCGCGTTTCCGCGAGGCGGTGATCGATCCCTTCGCCAACAGCTATGTCAGCGGCGAGACGCCGATTCCATGCGTTTCCTGCAACCAGACGGTCAAGTTCGCCGATTTGTTGCAGACGGCGCGGGACCTGGGCGCGGCGGCACTGGCCACCGGGCATTATATCCGCAGCCGTGCCAATGGTGCGCACCGCTCCCTCTACCGCCCCGTCGATACGGATCGCGACCAGAGCTATTTCCTCTTCGCCACCACGCAGGAGCAGATCGATTATCTCCGGTTCCCCCTCGGCCATCTGCCGAAGAGCGAGGTCCGGGCGATCGCCGAGGAGATGGGCCTGACGGTGGCCAAGAAGCAGGACAGCCAGGACATCTGCTTCGTGCCGCAGGGCAAATATTCCGACATCATCGCCAAATTGAAGCCGGAAGCGGCCAATCCCGGCGATATCGTGCACATTGACGGGCGGGTGCTGGGTCATCACGAAGGCATCGTGCATTATACGATCGGCCAGCGCCGCGGCATTGGCGTGGCGACGGGCGAGCCGCTCTATGTGGTGCATCTCGACGCCGCGCAGGCGCGGGTCATCGTCGGTCCGCGCGAGGCGCTGGAAACGCACAAGGTTTTCCTCCGCGACGTCAACTGGCTGGGCGACGGCGCACTCGAGGACATTCCGGCTACCGGTTTCGAGGTCTATGCCAAGGTCCGCTCCACCCGGCCGCCGCGTCCGGCGGTGCTGCATCATGCCAATGGCGAGACCTGGGTCGAGCTCAATGACGGCGAAAGCGGCATCGCGCCGGGACAGGCCTGCGTACTCTATTCCGACGACAGCAATGCGGCGCGCGTCTTCGGCGGCGGCTTCATCGGCCGCTCGGAACGCTCTCGCCAGGCAGAGGAAATGCTGCGCCGGCTGACAGGGCAGGCTTCGCGCGCCTCGGCCGCCTGATCGGTCGAATCACCAGCGGCAGAACTTGATGCCGGCGCGGGATGCGCCCGCATTCGCGTTTCCATATTTCGAGCGTGATGCCGAAATCGCGAAGCTGTTTTCCATTTGGACCGTTCCGGAATGGATTCTCGGGTCGAGCCCGAGGATGACGGACTGGAGGGGTTTTCGCCTGTCTCCTACGTTGGCGATCGGCGGAAAACATCCCGGCAATCGTCGTCCTCGGGCTTGATCCGAGAACCCACTCCGGAACATCGCCATGCCAGCAGCGGTCGGACAGCAAGGCCATCGCAAGGCGAGCCTCGAGCCAGAGGGTGAAGAGGCGCTCATATCCATTCCGAACCTCAAAGGCTCCAAGCCTGCGGGTTGTAATCGAGAATAAATTGCGAAAATTCACTACCATAGCTTGTAGTTTCCCCCTCAGCTGAGATAGAGGAGCAAAGCCATCAGGTATCCTGGGGAGTGGGGACATGGACTACGCATCGGCCGCGCAAGGCGCGCCGCTGAACGATCGGGTTGAGCCGTTCAGCTTCAGAGGCAAGGCAGGCGAATATTTCGGCATCTGGATCGTCAACGTGGTGCTGACGATCCTGACGCTGGGCATCTATTCCGCATGGGCAAAGGTGCGGCGCGAGCGCTATTTTTACGGCAACACATTCCTTGCCGGTTCAAGCTTCGAATATCATGCCCGCCCGATGCAGATCCTGATCGGCAGGCTCGTCGTCCTGGCGGTTCTCATTGCCTACAACATCATCGCCACGTTCTTTCCGCTGGCGAGCCTGGTGTTCGTACCTCTCTTTCTGATCGCCGTGCCGTGGCTCATCGTGCGGGGGCTCCGCTTCAATGCCCGCGTGACGAGCTTCCGCAATGTCAGGCTCGATTTCACCGGCGGTTATCGGGGCGCCTTCAAGGCCTTTTTCCTGGCCAGCCTGGTTGCGGCAATTTCGCTCGGGATCATGGCACCGTTCGCCTCGCGCTGGACCTGGCGCTATATCCTGGGCAATCTGCAATATGGAGGCCGTCCGTTCTCCTGCGATCCGCGCCTCGGCGCCCTCTACGGACAATGGTGGCTGCCGGCGGCTCTTACCGTCTTCGGCCTGGCCTTTCTCCTTTTTCTGGCGTTTCTGTTCAGCGGTGTCGCCATTTTGCTGGGAGAGCATAGCTACATTTTCTCCATGACCGTTCTCGCATTCGCTGCTCTGATTTATGGCATGGCGGTGCTGATCTATACTGCGGGGGTGCGCAATGTCGTGTTCAACGCGACAGTCCTCGACGGGCGCCACCGTTTCATCTCGCAGATCGAACCGGACCGCTATGCCTTCATCGCCATCACCAATTTTCTCGCGACCATCGCCACGCTGGGGCTGGCGCGGCCGTGGGCGGCTGTGCGCATGGCGACTTACCTTGCGATCGCGACCGCTGTCCATGTGAGCGGATCGCTGGAGGACTATCTCAGCACCGTGCATGATACCGGCACGGCGGTGGGTGCGGAATTCATGGAGATGGAAGGCATCAGCCTTGGCCTCTGAGGGCAACAGCGGGCCCGTTGCGGGAGCCTGGCATCCGCCGGGTTCGAGCCGGGCCGTGGCCGCGGCCCTCGTCGCAGAGCATGGGCAGGCCGTCGTCACAAGTGATGCCGACGGAGCGCTTCTCGCATCGGGCTCCCTCGACAGGCTGGTGATTTCGAGCCGCGTCGGCTCCATCCCGCGTCGGATCACCTTTGCGGACGGCAGTCTTTTCGAGACGGCGGATAATGACGCCGTTGACCGCTGGCTCGAGGTACGCCACGGCCGCCGCGTCAGCTTCATCCACAAGCTGGAACGCCTCCACCCCAGACTTGTTCTTTTCGTCGGGCTGGCCATCCTGCTCGCGGCCGGGATTTACCGCTACGCGCTGCCCGCCCTGGTCGAGGTGGCCGTTGCCGTCACTCCGCCCATTGCGCCTGAGGTGATGAGCCGCGGTGTGCTGGCTTCGCTCGACCAGACGGTTCTTGCGCCCTCCAGGATCGAGGAGGAACTGCAGCAGAGGATCACCGAGCAATTCCGCTCGCTTGCCGCGCTCACGCAACGGGGCGCCGACGGCTACAGCCTGCATTTCCGCGAAGGCGGCGTCATGGGGCCAAACGCATTCGCTCTTCCGGACGGAACGATCATCGTCACCGACGCGCTCACCGACCTTGCTCCCGGCGATGACATGGTGCTTGGCGTGCTCGCTCATGAAATCGGGCATGTGGTGCATGAGCACACGCTGCGGCGGCTCTACCGGGCGGCAGGCGTTTCGGCGCTGATCATGCTCATCGGCGGCGACATCGGTTCAGGGCTGGAAGATGTGCTCACGCACGGTTCGGCACTCATAACGCTCTCCTACTCGCGGGAGCAGGAGCGGGAAGCCGACCGTTACAGCATCGAGCTCATGGCGAGAGCAGGACGCGACCCCGCCGCCATTGCCGATTTCTTCGAGATTCTGCACGACAAGCTCGGGGATACCGACAACAGCGATTTTCTCTCCACCCATCCGGCCACTCCGGAACGCATAGAGGAAGCGCGTCGGTATGCGGCGGAAATCGCAGCGAAGAGGGCCGCATCTCCTGAAGTCAACGCCCATTGAGGCGGGTGGCCATCATCCGTGGTTCAACAGACCCGTGATAAGGGGGACAGGATGGACGCACATCGCCAACATCACGCAAACCGGCTGAAACGCGAGAGCGCGATACCGGAGGCGGTGGCGACGTTGAGACTGTCGAATTCCGCCGACATGGGAATGCGGGCGGTGTTGAGCCGTTCGAGCAGCGGTTTCGGCAGGCCTTCGCCTTCCGTCCCCATGAGCAGCGCCTGCCGCGGGGCAGGGGGCACGTCATAGATGCTGCGCGTGCCCGATGGACTCAGCGCCCATATTTCGAACTTTTCCTCAACGAGCGCGGCGATGATGTCGTCGATCGAGCCTTGCCGTGCATAGGGGATCTTCAGCGTCGCGCCGACGGAAACGCGGATCGCCTTGCGGTAGAGCGGGTCGCAGCACGTCTCGTCCATCAGCACGCAATCGGCCTCGAAGGCGGCGGCGTTGCGGAAGATCGAACCGACATTGTCGTGGTTGGAAATGCCGCAGAGGACTGCGACGAGCGCACGGTCGGGGAGGCCGGCAAGCAATTCGGCAGGGGAGGGGGCGGCCTTGCGCCGTCCGACCGCCAATATGCCGCGATGGACGTGAAAGCCGGCGACTGCGTCCATGACCGGTTGCGGGACGCAATAGACGGGGACTTCAGGAGGGCAGAGGCGCAATTGCTGCTCCAGACCGCTCAGCCGGTTTTCCAGGACAAGGAGCGACTCCGCCTCGAAACGGGCCGAGGACAACAGCACGTTGAGCACGACCTTGCCTTCTGCGATGAAGCGCCCACTGCGCCCGACAAGATCCCTTTCGCGAATGTCGCGATAGGGCGCAAGGCGCGGATCGCCGACATCGTCGATCTTCAGGACGCGTTCTTCCGGTCGAAAGCCTGTATTCATCCGGGCCTTCGCCGTTCTATCGGTCATTGCGTGATCTGATCGCCAGCGGGTTTGGGACCCATATAGAAGCTGTCGAGCGTTGCAAGCATCAGTTCGATATGGTGCGACGAGACGACATAATAAATCGTCTGCGCGTCGCGCCGGGTCGAAACCAGGTTGAGTGCCCGCAATTTCGCCAGATGCTGCGAAAGCGCCGACTGGCTCAGATTGACCGTCTTCGCCAAATGCCCCACCGACATCTCGTTCTTCAGCAATTCGCACAAGATCAGCAAACGCTTGTTATTGGCCAAAGCAGAAAGAAATCCCGCCGCCTGGTCAGCGTTTGCAATCAAATCCGCAAAATATCTCTCGGATTTCATAAAGCCGTCCTACCCCCGTATGACTGCATGAGCTTTGCTTTAGTAAGGCGATTGTCGCAAAAGCGCTATACAACTAACGATGGAATTTTTCGTTGCAAGTCTTTAATGCGCGCTATCCCAAGAATTTAATCACACTTTATTGAGCCTTGTCGGGTGCCGAGACATGCTGGCGCGCCTGTTTTGCCATCTCTACAAGCACCCGGCGGATATCTTCGGCATTTTCCAGCGGCCGGTCGAAGAACACCCGGCGCGCCTTGTCATTGTCCGCCATGAGATCGAAGCCCTCGGCGTCGATGCCGCTCATGCGCCATGCCTTGCCATCGCTCCCGGCGCCTGCGAAATGGCGGGCGTAAAGGGCGATCGCATCGGCATGATCGCTGTTCATGTGGTCGAGCGCGGACTGCTCGGCGGCCGCTATCCCGGCATTGGAAGCATGATGCGAGATCAGGTCCTCGCCGGTCAGCAGGAAGGCCTTGCCGAAGCCGCCGTTGAGATTGGCGCCTTCCATCTCGAATCGGAAGAAGCTGAAATCGCCGAGATCGACATAGAGCCGCGCCTTTGGATGGCAGTTCAGATAGCGGCGGCGCAGGTGCTCGTAATCGGGGTCGCCCCGTCCGACCTGACGGGCGCTGCACAGAAGCGTAATGCGAGGATGGGCCAGGGGATCGCCCTTGCCGGGTTCGCCGAGGAGCAGCGATGAGCGGCTGTCGGCGAGAAGCGCCTGCGTATGGGAGGAAAGCGCGGAGACGAGAACGATGGGCGCGCCGTCGGTATCGGTCGCAACCGCCACGCGACTGGCCAGCGGCCGGCCGGATTGCGGATCGAGGACGGCGAGCGCGCCATGACGCGCCGTGCGCAGCAATGTCTTTGCCAGGCGCCGGGCATCGGCATCAGTCTCGCGGATGGTCCTGTTTTCGTCCGGCATGGTAGACCTATCAACTGCAGGGTGCAGAATGTGCGAACTCATAAGACAAAGCAGTATCGGTGTACAAGTTGTCTTTTCAAGAAAACTTCACACCGCCGCTCAGGAAAAACTTCGCGCGGCAGTAACGGCCGCGTCATTCAACGATGGAGCCGCTATTCTTCCTTTTCTGTGTTTTCGCGGCGCTGTCCGATCAGGTTCCGGAGCGGCGTGAAATGCCTGTCTGGGGATAATGCTTGATCCGCTGCCGCTCATTCGGTCGCCCGCAAGGTGGGAGGCGGCGATTCTTCTGCCGGCCGGGCGCGGCGCCGAGTCTCTCTGCGCGCGAGAGCCCGGAGCGGTAAACGATGCCTGTTTTTCCGGTCTCCTGAATCCCAAATTTTTACTCCCCACATGTTTGTTGGAAATTTTTTCCACAGATTACCCTTACGTCAACTGTAAAAATGCCACTTTCTTTCACGAAATGGGCTTGCAAAGAGTCGCGTCAGGGGCTTCCATGAGGCAGGTTGCGGGCAAGGGGTGTCCGCGGCAGCAGTACCTCTTGGAGGCGGAAATTATGAAACTCTATAAAAAAATGCTGGTGGCGACCGCGCTCGCCGTCCTGATGGCCGGAAGCGCTTCGGCCAAGACGTTCGTCTATTGCTCTCCGGCTTCGCCGGAAGGCTTCGACCCGGCGGCCTATACCGGCGGCGACACGTTCGATGCGTCGGCGCACCCGATTTTCAACCGTCTTGCCGAATTCGAAAACGGGACGACGAAGGTGGTGCCGGCTCTTGCGGAAAGCTGGGATGTTTCCGAGGACGGCCTGGAATATACCTTCCACTTACGCAAGGGCGTGAAGTTCCATTCAAGCGAACAATTCACGCCGACCCGCGATTTCAACGCGGATGACGTGATCTTCTCCTTCGACCGCATGCGCAACAAGGATAATCCCTGGCACGAATATACCGCCGGGGTTACCTACGAATATTTCGACAGCATGGAGATGGGCACGCTGATCAAGGATATCGTCAAGGTCGACGATTATACGGTCAAGTTCGTGCTGAACCGTCCCGAGGCGCCGTTCATCGCCAATATCGCGATGCCCTTCGCTTCGATCATCTCGAAGGAATATACCGACAAGCTGGCCGCCGACGGCAAGAAGAGCGATCTCAACCAGTTCCCGGTCGGCACCGGTCCGTTTGCTTTCGTCGCCTACCAGAAGGACGCGGTCGTCCGCTTCAAGGCCAATGACGATTACTGGGGCGGCCGCCCGAAGATCGATGACCTGGTTTTTGCGATCACGACCGATCCGGCCGTGCGCGCGGAGAAGCTGAAGGCCGGCGAATGCCACCTGATGTCCTATCCGGCTCCGGCCGACATCAAGGGCCTGCAGGCGGATCCGAACCTGAAGGTTGACGAGCAGGCCGGCCTGAACGTGGCCTACTTCGCGTACAACACGCTGAAGGCGCCCTATGACAAGCCGGAAGTGCGCAAGGCGCTCAACATGGCGATCAACAAGCAGGCAATCGTCGACGCCGTGTTCCAGGGTCAGGGCCAGGTTGCCAAGAACCCGATCCCGCCGACGATGTGGAGCTATAACGACGCGGTCAAGGACGATCCGTACGATCCGGAAGCGGCCAAGAAGATGCTTGAGGAAGCCGGCGTCAAGGACCTCAAGATGAAGCTCTGGGCGATGCCGGTGAGCCGTCCGTACATGCCGAATGCACGCCGCACCGCCGAGTTGATGCAGTCTGATTTCGCCAAGATCGGCGTCGAGGCCGAGATCGTTTCGATGGAATGGGGTGAATACCTCAAGAAGTCGTCCGACAAGGACCGCGACGGTTCCGTCATCCTCGGCTGGACCGGCGACAATGGCGATCCGGACAACTTCCTCGGCACGCTCCTCGGCTGCGCCGGCGTGGGCAGCAACAACCGCGCGCAATGGTGCTACAAGCCGTTCGACGATCTGATCCAGAAGGCGAAGGTCTCGACCAGCCAGGAAGAGCGCACCAAGCTTTATGAGGAAGCGCAGGTCATCTTCAAGGAACAGGCGCCCTGGGCGACGATCGCTCACTCGACCGTCTTCGTGCCTATGTCGAAGAAGGTCACCGGCTTCAAGCAGAGCCCGCTCGGCGACTATGTCTTCGACGGCGTCGACATCGCCGAGTAATCTTTCCTAACACAGGCGGCCGGGAGCGGGGCGATACCCTGCTCCCGGTCGGAGTTTATTTCCATGTTGCGTTTTGTTCTGAATAAGTTGGCCTATCTGGTGCCGACCTTCATCGGTATCACCATTGTCGCCTTCGCCTTCGTCCGGGTCCTGCCCGGCGACCCCGTGCTGCTGATGGCCGGCGAGCGCGGCGTCAGCCCGGAACGCCATGCCGAACTGATGGCGCAGCTGGGGTTCGACCGCCCGCTATGGGAGCAGTATCTCCACTATGTCTGGAATCTCCTGCACGGTGATTTCGGCCAGTCACTCGTGACGAAAAGGCCGGTTCTCTCGGAATTCTTCACACTGTTCCCCGCGACCGTGGAACTGGCCGTCTGTGCGATCATTCTGGCGGTGATCGTGGGCATACCGGCGGGCGTCATCGCCGCGGTCAAGCGCGGATCGTGGTTCGACCAGTCGCTGATGGGCGTCGCGCTTGTCGGCTATTCCATGCCGATTTTCTGGTGGGCGCTGCTCCTGATCATTTTCTTCTCGGGTGTCCTGCAGTGGACCCCGGTATCGGGCCGCATCTCGCTCCTTTATTATTTCCCGTCGGTCACCGGCTTCATGCTGATCGACAGCCTGCTTTCGGGCGAGAAGGGCGCGTTCGCCTCGGCGGTTTCGCATCTCATCCTGCCGACCATCGTGCTTGCCACCATTCCGCTGGCGGTGATCGCACGGCAGACGCGCTCGGCCATGCTCGAAGTGCTGGGCGAGGATTATGTGCGCACCGCGCGCGCCAAGGGCCTGCCGGTGCGCCGCATCGTCGGGCTCCATGCGCTGCGCAACGCGATGATCCCGGTGGTCACCACCATCGGCCTGCAGATCGGCGTTCTGATGGCGGGCGCGATCCTGACGGAAACCATTTTCTCCTGGCCGGGCATCGGCAAATGGATGCTCGATTCCATTTCGCGCCGCGACTATCCGGTCGTTCAGAGCGGGCTCTTGATCATCGCGTTCATCATCATGCTGGTGAATCTGATCGTCGATCTGCTTTACGGCCTCGTCAATCCGCGTATCCGGCATAAGTGAGGGTACTATGACATACTCAGCCATTCAGCCGGAAGCCGCGAGCAATATCGGAAAATTCCGTGCCCTGCAGGATTTCTGGTTCTATTTCAGCGTCAATCGCGGCGCTGTCATCGGCCTTTTCGTCTTCCTGGCGCTTGTCGTCGTCGCCATTCTGGCGCCCGTCGTCGCCCCGCATAATCCGACGGAGCAGTTCCGCGAATTCATGCTGGCGCCGCCTTTCTGGGAAGATGGCGGCTCGACCCGTTTCCTCCTGGGAACGGATGCGGTCGGGCGCGACATTCTCTCCCGCCTGATCTATGGCGCCCAGTACTCGCTGCTGGTCGGCTTCGTCATCGTCATCATCTCGATGTGCCTCGGCATCACGATCGGCCTCATCTCCGGCTATTTCGGCGGCGGCGTGGACACGGTCTTCATGCGCATCATGGACGTGATCCTGGCGTTTCCATCGCTGTTGCTGGCGCTGGTGCTGGTGGCCATTCTCGGGCCGGGTCTCATCAATGCGGTTCTTGCCATCACGCTTGTGCTGCTGCCGCATTTCTCGCGCCTGACGCGCGCGGCGGTGATGGCGGAGAAGAACCGCGAATATGTGACGGCGGCGAAGCTCGCGGGCGCGGGCAAATTGCGGCTGATGCTCAAGACCATCCTGCCGAACTGCCTGGCCCCGCTGGTCGTCCAGGCGACGATGTCGTTCTCGAACGCCATCCTGGACGTGGCGGCGCTGGGCTTCCTCGGCATGGGCGCGCAGCCGCCGACGCCGGAGTGGGGCACCATGCTTGCCGAGGCGCGCGAGTTCATCATGCGCGCCTGGTGGGTCGTCACCTTTCCGGGCCTTGCGATCCTCATCACCGTTCTTGCCATCAACCTGATCGGCGACGGTTTGCGCGATGCGCTTGACCCCAAATTGAAGAGGAGCTGACGCCATGGCGCTGCTCGAAATCAGAAACCTGACGGTTTCGTTCCAGACCTCCACCGGCGCGTTCAAGGCGGTGGACGGCATCGACCTGACGGTCGACAAGGGCGAGGTGCTCGCCATTGTCGGCGAGTCCGGCTCGGGCAAATCTGTCGGCATGCTGGCCGTCATGGGGCTTCTGCCCAAATCCGCCACGGTCACCGCCGACCGCATGATGTTCGACGGCCAGGACCTGCAGAAGCTCAGCGACAGCCAGCGCCGCGCGATCATCGGGCGCGACATGTCCATGATCTTCCAGGAGCCGGTCGCCAGCCTCAATCCGTGCTTTACGGTCGGCTTCCAGATCGAGGAGGTGTTGCGCCTGCATCTCGGCCTCGGCCGGTCGCAGCGCCGGCGGCGCGCCATCGAACTGCTCGAATCCGTCGGTATCCGTGACGCCGCATCGCGTCTCGGCGCCTTTCCGCACCAGATGTCGGGGGGGCAGTGCCAGCGTGTGATGATCGCCATGGCGATCGCCTGCAATCCGAAGCTCTTGATCGCCGACGAGCCGACGACCGCGCTCGACGTGACGATCCAGAAGCAGATCCTCGACCTGCTGATGCGGCTCCAGGCGGAGCACGGCATGGCGCTCATCATGATCACCCATGACATGGGCGTCGTCGCCGAGACGGCGGACCGCGTCATCGTCCAGTACAGGGGCCGCAAGATGGAGGAAGCCGACGTGCTTTCGCTGTTCGAGGCGCCGAAAAGCGCCTATACGCGGGCGCTTCTCTCGGCCCTGCCGGAGAATGCGGTGGGCGACCGCCTGCCGACCATCTCCGATTTCGTGCTGGATGAAGCCGCAACGGGAGCCGCACAATGACGCAAACCGTTCTCGAAGCACGCAATATCGTGCGCGATTATCATGTCGGCGGCGGACTGTTCGGCAAGGCGAAGACGGTCCATGCCGTCAAGGGCGTCAGCTTCTCGGTCGAAAAGGGCAAGACGCTCGCCATCGTCGGCGAGTCGGGCTGCGGCAAGTCCACGCTCGCGCGCATCCTGACGCTGATCGACGCGCCGACGTCGGGCGAACTCTATATCGACGGGATGAAGATCGACATCCTGCGCGACGGGCTGACGCGGGAGATGCGCCAGAAGGTGCAGATCGTCTTCCAGAACCCCTATGGCTCGCTCAACCCACGCCAGAAGATCGGCGACGTGCTGGCCGAGCCGCTGCTGCTCAACACCAATATGTCGGCAGCCGAGCGGCGCGAGCGCGCCATGCAGATGCTGATCAAGGTCGGCCTGGGGCCGGAGCATTTCAACCGCTACCCGCACATGTTCTCGGGCGGCCAGCGGCAGCGCATCGCCATTGCCCGCGCGCTGATGCTGAGCCCGAGCCTGCTCGTCCTCGACGAGCCGGTCTCGGCGCTCGACCTTTCGGTGCAGGCGCAGGTCCTGAACCTTCTCGCCGATCTGCAGGACGAGTTCGGGCTGACCTATGTGTTCATCAGCCACGATCTCTCCGTGGTGCGCTACATCGCCGACGAGGTGATGGTGATGTATTATGGCGAGGTGGTGGAACACGGCACGCGGGACAAGGTGTTCTCCGACCCCCAGCACGAATACACCAAGACGCTCTTCGCCGCGACGCCAAGGGCAGATGTGGAGACTATCCGGGCCCGAGTGGCGGCGAGGCAGAAGGAGAGGGCGGGGGCAGGGGCAGGAGCTTAACGCTTTTCTACCTTCTCCTCCAGGGGAGAAGGTAAAGGCCTTCGTAGTTATCCCTGCTTCTGATGCTGCAGGAGGCCGCGGACGATATCGTCCGCCGACACCTTGCCGATGATCGCGCCCTTCTCGACGATGCCGACATCGCCGCCATTCTTCGCCACCGCCTGCATGATCTCGCGCACCGGCGTCTCGCGCCTGGCCGTGGCGGCGAAGGGGCGGGTGCCGGGCGTGCGGTCAAGCGGGGCCATGATGTCATCGGCCCTCAGCACGCCGAGCGGGTTCATGTTGGCGACGAAATCCTGGACATAGTCATTGGCGGGCCTGAGCAGGATCTCCTGCGGCGTGCCGCACTGGACGATCCGCCCGCCCTCCATGATGGCGATGCGGTTGCCGATCTTCATGGCCTCGTCGAGATCGTGGCTGACGAAGACAATGGTTTTCTTCAGCCGCGCCTGCAGGTCGAGCAACTCGTCCTGCAGGCGGGCGCGGATCAGCGGATCGAGGGCCGAAAAGGGCTCGTCCATAAGCAGGATCGGCGCGCCCGTGGCAAAGGCGCGGGCCAGACCGACACGCTGCTGCATGCCGCCGGAGAGCTCGCCCACCTTGCGCGATGCCCAGTCCTTCAGGCCGACCAGCTCCAGCTGCTGGCGCACCGCCTCGCTGCGCTCCTCCTTCGAAAGGCCCGAGATTTCGAGGCCGAAGCCGACATTCTCCTCCACCGTGCGCCAGGGCAGGAGGCCGAACTGCTGGAACACCATGGAGACGAGGTGGGTGCGCAGATGACGCAGCGCCGCCCTGTCGGCCTTGCCGACATCGATGGCGCGCCCGCCATTATGCACGACGACACGGCCGCGGGTGATCGGGTTCAAGCGGTTGATGGCGCGCAGCAGGGTCGATTTCCCCGAGCCGGAAAGCCCCATGAGGACGAGGATCTCGCCCTCATGGATTTCCAGCGTACAATTGTGCACGCCGAGGATATGGCCGGTCTCGGCCTGGATCTGGGAGCGCGTGGCGCCCTGATCGGCGAGCGCGAGCGCATGATCGGTCTTCCGGCCGAAAATGATGCAGACATTATCGATTGTGATCGCCGTCATCTCAGCTCTCCTTGCCGGGGCGGAACATACGGTCGAGCACGATGGCGACGACCACGATGACAAGGCCGGCCTCGAAGCCCAGGGCGGTGTTGACCGAGTTCAACGCGCGCACGACCGGCACGCCGAGGCCGTCGGCGCCGACGAGGGCGGCGATGACCACCATCGACAGCGACAGCATGATGGTCTGCGTCAGCCCGGCCAGGATCTGCGGCATGGCGTAGGGCAGCTCGATCTTCCAGAGGAGCTGGCGGGGAGAGGCGCCGAAGGCTTCGCCCGCCTCGATCAGGTGCTCGGGCGTCGAGGAGACGCCGAGATGGGTGAGGCGGATGGGGGCGGGAAGGACGAAGATGGCTGTCGCCAGGAGGCCGGGCACCATGCCGATGCCGAAGAAGACGATGGCCGGGATCAGATAGACGAAGGTCGGCAGCGTCTGCATCAGGTCGAGCACCGGGCGCATCGCGGCATAGAGCCTGGGGCGATGGGCGGCGGCGATGCCGAGCGGCACGCCGAGCGCCATGCAGAGCACACAGGAGGAGAGAACCAGCGTCAGCGTCTCCATCGTTTGGCTCCAATAGCCCTGGTTGAGGATGAAGAGGAAGCCGAGGATGGTGAGGAGGACGATGGAGATCTTGCGCTGCAGGAACCAGGCGATCGCCGCAAAAATGGCGATCATCACCAGGGGAGGCGGGGTGTTGAGAGCGAAGAGAAGGCCGTCGATCAATGTCTGCATGATGGCGGCAAGCCCGTCGAACAGCCATGTCAGATTTTCCGTCAGCCAGTCGACGACGGTCTTTGCCGTGCGTCCGACCGGAATCTTGTACTCAGTCAACCAATCCAAACTTCGGGTCCCCTGCATTATCCGGCATCAAGAGCGATGCCTGCCGGATGTGATCCATTGCCGCGCATGCTCTGCACTGCTCAAGGCATAAAAAACCGCCCGGAGGAACCGGGCGGCGATGATACATTAAAGGCCGAGAGAGGTCTTCACGGCCGCCAGGCCGTCACCACCATCTTTGGCCGTGACACCGGCCAGCCACTTGTCGAGCACGGCGGGATTTTCCTTCAGCCAGTCGGAAGCGGCCTTCGAGGGCTCTTCGCCGTCATCGAGGATCTTGCCCATGATCGCGTTCTCCATATCGAGGGAGAACTCCAGATTGGTCAGGAACTTGCCGACATTGGGGCATTCGGCCGTATAGCCGGCGCGCACATTGGTGCCGACCGTGGCGCCGCCGAAATCCGGGCCGAAGAACTCATCGCCGCCGGAGAGATATTCGATCTCGAAATTCTTGTTCATGGGATGCGGCGCCCAGGCGAGGAAGACGATCGGCTTCTCGCGCTTCACCTCCTTGGCGACCTGCGCGAGCATGCCCTGCTCGGAGGATTCCACCACCTGGAAATCCTTGAGCCCGAAGGCATCCTTCTTGATCATGTCGAGGATGAGGCGGTTGCCGTCATTGCCCGGCTCGATGCCATAGATCTTGCCGTCGAGCTCGTCCTTGAACTTGGCGATGTCCTTGAAGTCCTTGAGGCCCGCCTCATAGGTGTATTTCGGCACGGCGAGCGTATATTTCGCGCCCACCAGATTGGTGCGCAGCGTCTCGACCGTCTTGTCGTCGAGATAGGGCTGGAGATCGGCATTCATCGAGGGCTTCCAATAGCCGAGGAAGACGTCGATATCCTTCTTCGAAAGCGAGGCATAGGTGACGGGGACCGACAGGACCTTGATGTCGGTCTCATAGCCCAGGCCCTTCAGGATCTCGGTGGCCACCGCCGTGGTGGCGGTGATGTCGGTCCAGCCGACGTCGGAAAAGCGCACCGTGGAGCAGCTCTCCGGCTCGGCGGCCTGAACGGCGGTGCCTGAAAGCGAAAATGCAAGAAGGGACGACGCGATTGCGAAGGTCAGGGATTTCATGGTGCTCTCCATTACCGGGCTCATTTTTCTCCGGTCTCCGCTGATGAACCAAGCATCAAAGCGGCAGCCATTCAAGCACCGTCGCGGCGAAAATGCACTCGTTAGCGACAATTGAAGACATGGACGATGAGGGTACCGGGCGGAATCGGGAAAAATGATTGATGATAGTTTCGGGGCGAGGGAGCCGCAATCGTAAGGATCGTCCGGCCGATCGCAACCCCGAAAGGGCAAAAACCTGGCCGGAGAATGGGCCGCGGTTTCGCCGCGCGGTTGTTGAACGGGAAAAAGCACTCTATTTGAAGGGGGAAGAGGCCGCCGCCGGTGCGGCCTCGATTGGCGATTCAACTGGGGATGAGCGTGCTGGATACGGTTTTGAGGGCTTTGCGGGGCGTGGTCTCCTTCATCGGGCGGTTTCTCATGGCGCTGGCCCGGCTGATCGCCGTGCCGCTCGGCGCGCTGTGGCGGCTCTACCTGGAGCTCGGGCTGATCTGGAAGGGCGTGATCGGCGTCCTGGTCGTCGGGCTTGCGGCGCTTTACGTCTATTTCATCTGGCAGACACAGGTCTGGACCAATTTCAACCCGGACTATCCCGCCAAATACGCCTATGAGAAGGCGCAGACGCCCGGCGAGCCTGTCGGCGGCGCGGCCCAGCCGCAGCCCGCCCCGGAGGATACGACCGCCTTGCCGGGCGCGGTGAACGGGAACGCGCAGGCACAACAGCCCGCGCCGGCTGCGGCCAAGACCTGCGCGCGTTCCGCAATTGCCGAGGTCACCGCCGACCTCACCGATTTCAACGTCAACCAGAACGCC
Source organism: Mesorhizobium sp. RMAD-H1 (assembly GCF_014191375.1). GTDB lineage: Bacteria > Pseudomonadota > Alphaproteobacteria > Rhizobiales > Rhizobiaceae > Paramesorhizobium. The sequence continues at coordinate 652,530 of NZ_JACHWN010000002.1, read as the reverse complement.
TGGATCTCGTCGATGATCCTCTACAAGGCCGGCTTCTTCGGCCTTTCCTGGGACCGCACGCCCTTTTTCGACAACAAGGCGTCGTTCCAGCGCGGCATCAACGCCGCTGTGAGGCGCACGGCGATCGAGCTGGTCGATTCACTCGGCCGCCTGCGCGGCACGTCGCAGATCGATTCCGACCTGCAGAAGGCGCGCGGCAATCTGCAGTTCGCCGAGGACAGCTGGTATTTCGGGCTCAGCCCCTTCGGCCCGAAGACGCCGACGCCGAGCTATTACCGCGCCGCGATCCGGGACCTGCGCGCCTTCAACAAAAGGCTCGAGGATTGCCAGGCGGTGTTCGACGCGCGCGCCGACAATCTCATCCAGTATGTCGACCGCATCGCCAACGATCTCGGCTCCACCTCGGCGATCCTGAAGGACCGGGCGGAGAACTTCCATGCCGGCTGGTTCGACACGCGCGCCGACGACCGCTTCTGGTTCGCCTATGGCCAGCTCTACGCCTATTACGGCCTGTTGCGCGCCGCGCATTCGGACTTCAGGGGCGTGCTCGCCGAGAAGCATCTGGACGGGCTGTGGGACACGATGGAACAGCAATTGCGCGCCGCGCTCAACATGCAGCCGTGGATCGTCTCCAACGGCAGCGAGGACGCGCTGTTCACGCCGTCGCACCTCACCACCATGGGCTTCCACATCCTGCGGGTGCGCTCGAATCTCGTCGATATCCGGCAGGTGCTGGAGCGGTAGCAGTTCCCATTTAATGGAAGCGCCATTCACCCCCCTCTGGCCGGCAGGCCAGAGGGGGGTGCCATGGAGCCGGCGCCCCTGATCCAAGGCACCCACACGGACACATACACCCCATGGAACTCCCCACGCCATTGAGGCTTGCCGTCGAGGCGGCGCTGGAAGGCATTCCGCTGGCCGAATTGAAGCGCGCCGCCGACCTTCTCTCGCGCCGCTACCGGGCGGAGACGCGCGACGGGACCTTGCATCTCTCGAGCGATCTCGCCGCGCGCGCCTATCTCGCCACGCGCCTGCCGGCGACCTATGCGGCGGTGCGCGCGAGCATGGAGAGCGCCGCGGAACTGACCCCGGATTTTACGCCGAAAAGCCTGCTCGATGTCGGCGCTGGGCCGGGCACGGCGCTCTGGGCGGCGAGCGATTGCTGGCCCTCGCTCGAAGAGGCGGTGATGCTGGAGGCGAGCCCCGCGATCCGCGCGCTCGGGCAGGAGCTCTCGCGCCGTTCGCGGCTCCAGGAGACAGAATGGCGGGCGGCCGATGTGGCGCGGAATCTGCCGGAAACGGAACAATTCGATCTGGTGACGCTCGCCTATGTGCTGGACGAGCTATCGCCGGAGGAGGGGCTGAAGCTTGTCGAAAGGCTGTGGCAGGCGGCGAAAGGCATGCTGCTGGTGGTCGAGCCCGGCACGCCGGCCGGCTGGCGGCGCATGATGGCGGTGCGCAAACGCCTTGTCGACCAGGGCGCGCATCTCGCCGCCCCTTGCCCGCACGCGGCGCCATGCCCGCTCAAGGAGCCCGACTGGTGCCACTTCTCCCGCCGCGTCGCCCGCTCGCGCCTGCACAGGCTGGCGAAGGGCGCGGAAGTGCCGTGGGAGGACGAGAAATATATCTACCTCGCGGCGACGCGGTTTCCAGGTATGGCGGCACAGGCCCGCGTGCTCGCCCCGCCGAAGACGAGCTCCGGCCGGATCGAACTGAAGCTGTGTTTGCCGGGGGGGCAGGTGGAGGAGAGGCTGGTCACCAAGCGGGACGGGGAGGGGTATAGGAAGGCGAGAAGGCTGGATTGGGGGGATGTGGGGTGAGGGAAAATATAGGCGCCATCTCACTTCAAAGAGATAACAAATGAATAGTCGTGGAATCGGGGAGGTTCTACCGATAGCGTTGGAACCGGATTGACTCGTGCTTAAGTTGGGAAATCGTCATCAAATGACTGAATTTCGTCACATCTCTCACCAAGACCGCCCAATCGAAGCCGAAGCAGCTGATCAGCTCGACCGAGGTCCATTTATCAATAGTCTCATTCGTGCATTGGTCCTAGATGAGCTGAATGAAAAAGGGTGCATCGTCGGGCGACATTCAACTGGCTATGTGGTTGGGTTAACCGGCCGCTGGGGTCTGGGTAAATCGAGTGTGCTGAATCTTTTGGCGCAGAAACTCGATTCGATGGACCATGTAATCGTTGCGACGTTTAATCCTTGGCTCTTTAGCGGGCGTGATGAACTTCTCACGGGCTTCTTTAATTCGCTGCGCAGTGCGATGGGGCGGAGCCGCGTGGAAGAGGCCCGAGCGCTCGTCAAGGCAATTGATCGCTATTGGGGTGCGATCAATGTTGCAGGGCACGGAGTGGCCACGGCGATAGACCTACATGGCGGATCGGGCGCAGCTACAGCCGGTTGGAAGATTTGGGGAGAGCACATGCGGGGAGCCATATTAAAACCCAAAACACGGACGCCGGATGAGGAGCGGTTTGCCCTGGAAGAAAAGATTTCCCAAACAAATTGTTCTGTTGTGGTGCTGATCGATGAACTAGATCGGGTCGAGGACAATGAAGTTCGCGCGGTGGCACAACTCGTGAAGGCAGTTGGAGATATCAAGGGCGTATCCTACCTCGTTGCCTACGATCCCGACCGCGTCGTCCAAGCGCTGGGACGAGGTGAAGGAAACGAACGCCGTGAATCTGGTGAGCGATATCTTGAGAAGATAATTCAACATCCCATCCCTCTGCGCCCCTTGTTTGCAGAGGATATAAGGCGCTTGCTGAGGGCTACGCTTGCAGACAACAATGTGACGTTGGAAACACCGGGCAAAGATAGCCAACAGTTGTTGTTTAACCATTTTGTCGACGTGATACAGACCCCGCGCGAGATCAAGCGTCTGATCGGTGCCTTCTCTGTACTCGGGCGAACAGTAAGAGGTGAGATTTGCCCTTACGATGTACTTGCTTACTGCTGGGTTCTAACGAAGTCTCCCACATTGAGAGATCAGATCGCTGCCCATTTTGACAATCTCGTCAGCGACCCTAGCGAGCGGGTCATGTCCGAGCGGGTAATACGCAACCTGAATAAGGAGGCTGAGCCTGGTATTGCTGAATTATTGGGCGAAGCCGCTATAATACATACGAAAACGCTGGAATTGTTGTTTCCGCGCTTGAGAGGACAGGCCGTAGACTCCGATGATGGAGAACGGCTGTCAAGACGCCGAAATCTCGTGCGTATGCTTTATCTAGGCGATCCACCCGGCACAGTGCGTCGTTCGGATTTGGAGAGCTTATGGAACAACTCTAATGTGACCGAACTTGAGATTGTACTACGACAGTTGATGAACGAAGGTAAGCTGGCCTCAGTCATCGACCGCTTGGACGATCTTGTACATTTGCTCCCAGAATCGGGTGATCAAATTTTTTGGGTTGCGCTTGGGCGAACTTTTTTTAGGCATTCGGATTGGCTGTCCGCGCCTGAGGCAACAAGAGCCCTCGCAGAGGATGCGGCGACCACTCTTTTTCGGATTGGGCAACGTGATCGTTCCCAAGCGCATAGACTTCGAGCCACCATCGAGACTCTCATTGCCAAAGGCGATCTCGTCTTAGTGCCATGGATATTACGCAAGCATCTGTTCGCTCATGGACTGACGAAATATTCGAGCGCCCCAAGAGGAGGTGAGGTGCTAACCCGGCAGGAGACTGAGAACCTGCTCGCTCGCGAGTTGCCTCGCTATATACAAGCGGTGCGAGATGGTACAGCTCTTCGGCGGCTGCCAAACATGGAGGCCGTTTATGTTATCTTGAACACGGAAAATTGGGACAAAGAGTTGCATTCCTCCCTCACTGCGCAGTTGGACACCTTGGAGGCAATCTCAACCTTAGCTGCACTTCTTTTACCCCCAGGCACAAGTGCGGAGCGCTCCTTGCTTGATGAACTCTTTGATGCGGATAGCGTGCAGAAGATAATCGAAACCTTGATCGCTGATGCTGGAGTACCTGCCAATCCCTGGCTCGCAGACAACTTGGAACGCTTGCGCGCGCTGCTCGTGAGTGATTAGCCTTTTGAAATTCGAGGTGCGAGAGCGGATATGCCGGCAAAGGGTAGGGGGAAGAAGCACATGGAAATGGTTTCTGCCTTGAAGGTGGGGCACAAAATGGGCAGGCGTGCCAATGCCCTCATTGTCTAACATCTGTCCAAGGACAAAGCCTAGCATATTGACATCCGCCCCCACTCTTGCAAAATCCTGCCATGGGGTAGCGATCGCCCCACGAGGCCACGGCTGAAGAATCGCGTCCTTTGAACCCGAGCCAAACGGAGGGACGCGTCATGCCGTCATTTCTTGAAATCACCCCTGACAAATTGAACCGCATCATCGGGACGCCGAATGCGCCCCTGCTGATCGACGTGCGCATCGATGAGGATTTTGCCGATGATCCGCGGATCATTCCCGGCTCGATCAGGCGCGATTATCGCGCGGTGGAGGCGTGGCGGCCGGAGGTGGCGGGGCCTTCGATCCTGATCTGCCAGAAAGGGCAGAAGCTCAGCCACGGCGTCGCGGCCTATCTGCGTCATGAGGGAATGGCGTCGGAGGTGCTCGAAGGCGGTTTCGAGGCCTGGCGGTCGGCGGGGGGCATGCTGGTGCCCGACGGGAAGCTTCCGCCGCGCGACGGGCGCGGGCGGACGGTCTGGGTGACGCGCGCCCGCCCGAAGATCGACCGCATCGCCTGCCCCTGGCTCATCCGCCGCTTCATCGATCCCTTCGCCGTCTTCCTCTTCGTGCCCGCGGGGGAGGTGCCGGCCGTCGCGGACCGCTTCACTGCGACGCCGTTCGACATCGAGGACGTGTTCTGGAGCCATCGCGGCGAACTCTGCACCTTCGACGTCATGCTGGAGGAATTCGCCCTCACATCCCAGCCGCTCCTGCATCTGGCCGCGATCGTGCGCGGGGCGGATACGGCGCGGCCCGAGCTTGCGCCCGAGGTGCCCGGCCTTTTGGCCGCCTCGCTCGGGCTCTCGCGCATGTTCAACGACGATCTCGAGCAACTGGCGGCCGGCTTGACGCTCTATGACGCCTTCTACCGGTGGTGCCGCGACGCGACGGGCGAGACGCACAACTGGCCGAACCCGCGGAAGGGATAGGATGATGGCCGATCTCGCCAAAGACGCGCCGAAGGCCGGTCCCGGGCGGGCCGGCAATATCGTCCCCCTGCCGGAGGCCGTGAGAACCTGGGTGCGGGTCGCCGCGCTCAGCTTCGGCGGCCCCGCGGGCCAGATCGCGGTGATGCATCGCATCCTGGTCGACGAGAAGCGGTGGATCGGGGAGCACCGCTTCCTGCATGCGCTCAACTACTGCATGCTTCTGCCCGGGCCGGAGGCCCATCAGCTCGCCATCTATATAGGCTGGCTGCTCAACAGGACCCTGGGCGGCGTGATTGCCGGCGTCCTGTTCGTCCTGCCGGGCTTCCTTTCGATCCTCGCGCTCAGCTACATCTATGTGCTTTTCGGCAATGTCACCTTCATCGAGGGCCTGTTCTTCGGCCTGAAATGCGCGGTGCTGGCCGTCGTCCTGCAGGCGGTGTTCCGCATCGGCGGGCGCGCCCTGAAGAACAGGGTGATGGTCGCCATCGCCGCCGCGGCGTTCATCGCCATCTTCTTCCTCCACATTCCCTTTCCGTTGATCATCATCGCGGCCGGGCTGATCGGCTATCTCGGCGGCCGGGCCGGCCTTACGGCTTTCAAGGTAGGCGGCGGCCACAAGGCCGGATCGGGGACGATATTGGAGGACCGGGATTCGGCGCTCGGCGAAGATGTTCCGGTTCACGCACGGGCGAATCTCGCCTGGTCCATGAAGATCTCGGCCGTCCTGTCCGCCCTCTGGCTGCTCCCGGTCATCGCCATCCTCATGGCGCTCGGGCCGGCGAATGTTTTCGCGAAGATCGGCGTTTTCTTCAGCCAGATGGCCGTCGTCACCTTCGGCGGCGCCTATGCCGTCCTCGCCTATGTCGCCCAGGAGGCGGTGCAGCGCTTCGGCTGGCTGCAGCCGGGCGAGATGCTGGACGGGCTCGGCATGGCCGAGACGACGCCGGGCCCGCTGATCATGGTTACGCAGTTCGTGGGCTTCCTCGCCGGCTATCGCGATCCGGGGGCGCTCGACCCGCTCATGGCGGCGACGCTCGCCGCCATGCTGACGACGTGGGTGACATTCCTGCCGAGCTTCCTCTGGATCTTCCTCGGCGCGCCGTTCATCGAGCGGATGCGCGGCAATGCGGCCCTGGCGGGGGCAATGTCGGCCATCACGGCCGCGGTCGTGGGCGTGATCCTGAACCTCGCCATCTGGTTCGGCCTGCACGTGCTCTTCGCCGAGGTGCGGGCGATCTCATGGGGCGCCTGGTCAATGGACGTGCCGGTCATCGGTTCCGTCGTCTGGCCGTCGCTGGTGCTGACAGGCCTGGCGGCGCTCGCCATCTTCCGTTTCAGGATGTCCGTGGTCGCGACGCTCCTGCTTTCGGCGGCTCTCGGTATCGCCTGGACATTGCTGGTCTCGTGGGGGAGGTAGGCCCCGCTGGGATTGCCGGAATAATCCGTGCCCGATGTCGGATCATGCGCCTGTCAATCGTCCTCCGGCGGCAGCATATTCACGGGACATGATTCTGGCAGAGATCGGAGACAGCGCAGATGCCGGCAGAGAACAAGGTAAAGGGACCCGCTTCCTACTTTCCTTCCATCGAGAAGACCTATGGCAGGCCGATCAGCCATTGGCTGGAGGTGCTGGACGGATTGAAGGGGAAGAAGCACATGGAAATGGTTTCCATGCTGAAATCAGAGCACAAGATGGGGCACGGGCATGCCAATGCCCTCGTTGCCTATCATCTGGCCCGGGACAAGGCCTGACAAATTTGGTCGGGCCCGATCCCCGTGGTTCCGCCATCCCTCAGACCGGAATGTTCGCCGTCTCCTTCACTTCCTCCATCACGGCATAGGTGTGGGTCTCCCGTATGCCCGGCAGGGACAGCAAGGCGTCGGAGAGGAAGCGGCGGTAGTGCTCCATGTCGGCGACGCGCGCCTTGACCAGATAATCGAAGCCGCCGGCCACCATGTGGCATTCCATCACGTCGGGGTTGTTGCGCGTCGCCTCCGCGAAGGTGTCGAAGACCTCGGGCGTCGTGCGGTCGAGCTTGATCTCGACGAAGACCAGCATCGAGCGGTCGAGCAGCTTCGGCGAGAGTTTCGCGGCATAACCCAGGATGTAGCCGTCGCGGGTCAGGCGTTTTACGCGCTCGGCGGTCGCCGTTTGTGATAGATTGATATGGTCGGCGAGTTCCGTATTGGTGAGCCTGCCATTGTCCTGAAGCGCGCGCAGGATCTTGCGGTCCATCGAGTCGAGGTCTTTCATCCCCTAAAAATCCCCTTTTATTTCGATTTTTTCACTATTGACCGGCTTTTAATCGGTGAGAAGGGCTATGTAAAATGAAATATATGGGAGAAATCACATAGAGCGATTTCCTGCTGGAAAGGCATTGGACGCTCTATATCCCTTTGTTTCTGGAGATCCCTATGACGGTCCAGGCCGCTACCCCTTCTTCCTCCAAGCCGGCGATCGCGCCCTTTGCGACCCCTTACGCGCCTGACGACAAGGCGCTCGTCGCTGCGCTTTTGAAGGATGTCAGTTTCGATGCGGAGGCCAACCGGCGCATCGACGCGCGGGCGTCGGGCTACATCGCCACGATCCGCAAGGAGGCGAAGGGTATTGGCGGGGTGGAGGATTTCCTGCGCGAATACGGGCTTTCGACGCGCGAGGGGCTGGCGCTGATGGTGCTGGCGGAGGCGCTGCTGCGCGTGCCGGATGCGGCGACGCAGGACAAGCTCATCGAGGACAAGCTGAAGCAGGGCCGCTGGTCCGAGCACGAGGCGCATGGCGACACCTGGTTCGTCTCGGCCTCGGCCTGGGCGCTTGGCCTTTCCGCCAAGGTGATCAAGCCGGGCGAGACGCCGGAGGGCGTGGTCGCCTCGCTCGTCAAGCGCGTCGGTCTGCCGACGGTGCGCACGGCGACCAAGCAGGCGATGCGGTTTCTAGGTCACCATTTCGTGCTGGGCGAGACGATCGGGGAAGCGCTGAAGCGGGCGCGCGCGAACGAGGCGAAGGGCTATCGCCATTCCTTCGACATGCTGGGCGAGGGGGCACGGACTCGCGCCGACGCCAAGCGCTATTTCCAGTCCTATGCCGACGCGATCGACGCCATCGGCCGGGCGGCAGGCAACAAGCCTTTGCCGGACCGGATGGGGATTTCGGTGAAGCTTTCGGCGCTGCATCCCCGCTATCTCGCCACGCATCGCGAGCAGGTTTTGGAGGAGCTGGTGCCGGATGTGCTGGCGCTGGCGCAGAAGGCCAAGGCCTATGACCTCAACTTCACCATCGACGCGGAGGAGGCGGACCGGCTGGAGCTCTCGCTCGACGTGATCGATGAAGTGTTCGCCGATCCCTCTCTGGAAGGCTGGGACGGTTTCGGCCTCGCCATCCAGGCCTATCAGAAGCGGGCCTTGGAGGTGATCGATCATATCGACGCGCTGGCGGGCCGCTTCGGGCGGCGGATGATGGTACGCCTCGTCAAGGGCGCCTACTGGGACACGGAGGTGAAGCGCGCGCAGGAGCGGGGGCTTGCGGATTATCCCGTCTTCACCCGCAAGCCGGCGACGGATGCCTCCTATCTCGCCTGCGCCAGGCGGATGCTCGCCGCACGGCCGCGCATCTTCCCGCAATTCGCCACGCACAACGCGCTCACCGTCGCCACCATCCTGGAGATGGCGGGCGATGACAAGGGCGGCTTCGAGTTCCAGCGCCTGCACGGCATGGGCGAGAGCCTCTACAAGCAGATCACCGAGAAGGGCGAGAAGATCGCCTGCCGCATCTATGCGCCGGTCGGCGGCTATCGCGACCTGCTCGCCTATCTCGTGCGGCGGCTTCTTGAAAACGGTGCCAATTCCTCCTTCGTCTCCGTGGTGGGCGACGAGAACGTGCCGATATCGGATCTGCTGGTGCGTCCGGCGCAGAAGCTGGAGGACGGCAAGGGCTATCGCCATCCCTCTATCCCGCTGCCGCGCGATCTCTATGGCAAGCGGCGCAACTCCGCCGGGCTCGAATTCGGCGATCGCGAGGCGCTGGCCGGGCTCCTGACCGGCATCGCCAATGCGCGGCGCAATGTCGATGCCGCGCCGCTCATCCCCGGACTGAAGGTCTCGGGAAAGGCCGAGCTGGTGCTGTCGCCTGTCGATGGTTCGCAGGTCGGAACCGTCGTCCCGGCGAGTGCCGAGGAGGCGGGACGGGCGGTCGAGATCGCCCGTAAAGGCTTTGCCGCGTGGTCGCGCGTTCCGGTCGAGGAGCGCGCCACGGCGCTGGAGCGGATGGGCGATCTCATGGAGAAGAACCGCGACCGGCTGATGGATCTCCTGACCCGCGAGGCGGGCAAGACGCTGGACGACGGTATCGCCGAAATCCGGGAAGCGGTGGATTTCTGCCGCTATTACGCGGCGGAAGCGCGCCGCCAGTTCGGCCACGATATGGTCATGCCTGGGCCGACGGGCGAGGATGACCGGCTGCGCCATCGCGGGCGCGGCGTGTTCGTCTGCATCTCCCCGTGGAATTTCCCGCTGGCGATCTTCCTGGGGCAGGTGACGGCGGCACTCGCCGCCGGCAATGCGGTGATCGCCAAGCCCGCCGAGCAGACGCCGCTCATCGCCTATGAGGCGGTGAAGCTCCTGCACGAGGCCGGCGTGCCCCGGGATGCCGTGCTTTACGCGCCGGGCGACGGCGCGGTGGGGGCGGCGTTGACGACGCATCCCGCCATCGGCGGTGTCGCCTTTACCGGTTCGACCGAGACGGCTTGGGCGATCAACCGGGCGCTTGCGGCGAAGAAGGGGCCGATCGTGCCGCTCATCGCCGAGACCGGCGGGCTCAACGCGATGATCGTCGATGCCACGGCGCTTGCCGAGCAGGTGACCGACGATGTCATCATGTCCGCCTTCCGCTCCGCCGGGCAGCGCTGCTCGGCGCTGCGCATCCTCTATCTGCAGGAGGACGTCGCCGATTCCATGCTGGAGATGATCGAGGGCGCGGCGCGCGAGCTCGTCCTGGACGATCCCGCCCTGCCGTCGACCGATATCGGGCCGATCATCGACGAGGCGCAGCGCGCCATGCTCGCCGACCACATCGCGGAAATGAAGAAGACGCAGAAGGTGCGCTTTGCCGGCATCGCGCCGGAGGAGGGCACGTTCTTTGCGCCGCATATCGTGGAACTCGACCGGCCGGAGGCGCTGACGCGCGAGGTGTTCGGCCCGGTCCTGCATGTGGTGCGCTGGAAGGCGAGCGAGCTCGACCGGGTGCTCGATTCCATTGCCGCCACAGGCTACGGCCTTACCTTCGGCCTGCATACACGCATCGAGGCAACGGTGGCCAAGGTGGTGGATCGGCTGGATGTCGGCAATATCTATGTCAACCGCAACACGATCGGCGCGGTGGTCGGCACCCAGCCTTTCGGCGGCTCCGGCCTCTCCGGCACCGGGCCCAAGGCGGGCGGGCCGACCTATCTCACGCGCTTCGCGCTGGAGCAGGCGGTCTCGGTCAACACGGCGGCCGCCGGCGGCAATGCCAGCCTCATCGCCATGGGCGAGGGATAGGCGGAACCTGATCATCGAGCACGTATAGGTTGTGAAAAAATAGCAGCAATTTTTGGGGAGGTTAACCATCCTGTGGAAAGAGCTCCGGAAACGGGGTTTTTCTGCTTGATCCGGAATGCAACCTGAGATAGATATACACCGTACTTAATGCATTTTAACACCTAATGATTGCAGATACGGATGTCGGAAACGGGGCATTTCCGATGTCTGACCGAAATCAGGTCCAGGGTCCCCCCGCTTATGCCCTGTCCTGATATTGCCTGTCGAACGGGCAATGAAAGTCCGGATCGCTCCACACGATCCGGACTTTCCGTCTTTCTGATCCTGTTTGTACAACCAGGAATAGAGAGTTCACTCATCCTTACCTCCGCTCCGTTAGCGCGGTTCAGATTCCTTTTGGGCCGTAATGGGCAGGTAGAGGCATGGATCCCAGTGACAAGCACTGGGATGACGGCTGCTTTGCTGTCGGCAGCCAAGTTTCAAGCTTTCCGCTTGGCAAGAACGCTCTTTAACAGCGCGGATATCTCAACCCCGTCATCCCAAGTGCTTGTCACTGGGATCCATGCCTCTACGGTTCAGCATCCATACCGTTTCCATCTTAAGTGAAATGCTCTAGCGGAGGAGAGGGTAAGGACGAGGGGGATCAATCAGAGGACCATGTTGCTGACTGCTGCGCTAATTTTTGCAGTTGCAAGAAATGCAACTCGACGCTAACAATCACCGCATGAACAACGCGCGCATTATCATGAATGGCTGGTGGTGGGTCCGCTAACGCGGCCACGCAGTCGTTTTGCACGCGCGCAAAGGGATCAGGGCCGCAACGGAGTTTCCGGGCGGCCTTTTTGTTTGACCGTCCGTTCAAGCCGCCAGGGCAAGCGCAACGGAGTTGAGGACAATGGCGATGACTGCCGAAAATGAAGTGCATGATTATGTGACCGCCGGCGGAATCGCGGTTCAGAGGACGCGGGTGCCGACACCTTACGCCGGGGCCATCGAGGCGAGCATCGATGCGCTTGACGGGCGGCGTGGCGCGGTCTTCTCCTCCAATTACGAATATCCGGGGCGTTACACGCGCTGGGATACCGCGATCATCGACCCGCCTATCGTCATCACGTCGAGCGGCCGCCACATGAAGATCGAGGCTCTCAACACGCGCGGCGTGGTGATGCTGCGCCCGATCCTCAGTGTTCTGAAAGATCTTGCCGACGTGACGGTGGTGACAACCGAGGAAAAACTGATCGAGCTCACGATCGCCGAGCCGCAGCGGCATTTTACCGAGGAGGAGCGCTCGCGCGCGCCTTCGGTGTTCACGGCGCTGCGCGCCATTGTGGGCCTGTTCTTTTCCGAGGACGATGCCAGTCTGGGGCTCTATGGCGCTTTCGGCTATGATCTGGCGTTCCAGTTCGATCCGATCCAGTTCAAGCTGAAGCGCCCGGACGACCAGCGCGACCTGGTGCTCTATCTGCCCGACGAGATCCTGGTCTGCGACCACTATTCGGCCAAGGCCTGGTTCGACCGGTATGAATTCTCCTTTGGCGGTTCGTCCACGGAAGGGCTGCCGCGCGAGATCAAAGTGGAGCCATTCAAGCCCTCGGACAGCATCCCGCCGCGAGGCGATCACAATCCCGGCGAGTTCGCGCGACTGGTGGAGAAGGCCAAGGAGAGCTTCAAGCGCGGCGATCTCTTCGAGGTGGTGCCGGGCCAGACCTTCTACGAGCGCTGCGAGACCAAGCCCTCGGAAATCTCCCGCCGGCTGAAGACGATCAACCCGTCGCCCTATTCCTTCTTCATCAATCTGGGCGAGGGGGAATATCTCATCGGCGCCTCGCCGGAGATGTTCGTCCGCGTCAATGGCCGGCGGATCGAGACATGTCCGATCTCTGGCACGATCAAGCGCGGCGACGACGCGATCTCGGATTCGGAGCAGATCCTGAAGCTGCTCAATTCGAAGAAGGACGAATCCGAGCTCACCATGTGCTCGGATGTGGATCGTAACGACAAGAGCCGGGTGTGCGAGCCGGGCTCGGTGCGCGTCATCGGGCGGCGGCAGATCGAGATGTACTCGCGGCTTATCCACACCGTGGACCATATTGAGGGCCGGTTGCGCGAGGGCATGGACGCCTTCGACGGCTTCTTGAGCCATGCCTGGGCGGTGACGGTGACGGGCGCACCGAAGCTCTGGGCGATGCGCTTCATCGAGGAGAACGAGAAGAGCCCGCGCGCCTGGTATGGCGGCGCCATCGGCATGGTGCATTTCAACGGCGACATGAACACCGGCCTGACGCTGCGCACCATCCGTATCAAGGACGGCATCGCGCAGGTGCGGGCCGGGGCGACGCTGCTCTATGATTCCGTGCCGGAAGAGGAAGAGGCGGAAACGGAATTGAAAGCGTCCGCCATGCTGTCGGCCATCCGCGACGCGCACAAGGTGAACAGCGCCGGCGAGGCACGGGCGGCATCCCGCGTCGGCGAGGGGCTATCGATCCTGCTCGTCGATCACGAGGATTCCTTCGTGCATACGCTGGCGAATTATTTCCGCCAGACCGGGGCAACCGTTTCCACGGTGCGCTCGCCGGTGGCGGAGGAGCTGTTCGACCGCCTCAAGCCGGATCTGGTGGTGCTTTCGCCCGGCCCCGGCCGGCCGGAGGATTTCGACTGCAAGGGGACGATCGCCAAGGCGCGCAAGCGCGAATTGCCCATCTTCGGCGTCTGCCTCGGCTTGCAGGCTCTCGCCGAGGCTTATGGCGGCACGCTCAGGCAATTGCATGAGCCTATGCACGGCAAGCCGTCGCGCATCCGCGTGCTCAAGCACGGCCGCATCTTCTCCGGCCTGCCGAAGGAGGTGACGGTCGGCCGCTATCACTCGATCTTCGCCGATCCGGTGCGCCTGCCTGATGAATTCATCGTCACGGCGGAGACGGAGGATGGCGTCATCATGGCGTTCGAGCATAAAAAGGAGCCGATTGCGGCGGTGCAGTTCCATCCAGAATCGATTATGACGCTCGGCCATGACGCCGGTATGCGCATGATCGAGAATGTGGTGGCGCATCTGCCGAGGCGGGCGAAGGAACGAGCGGCATAGTGAGTGGGGAATAGTGAGTAGTGAGATAGTGAAGAGCCCACTACTCACTACCTCACGGTTCACTATCTCACTCGGGGAATTCGATATGGACGCGAAGAAAAAAATCCAGCTTCTCTCCATATGGTCGATCCCCGTGGCATTCTGCGTTCTCGGGCTGAAATATGCCGCCTTCGCCGTCACGGGCTCGGTGGCGCTCTATTCCGATGCGCTGGAGTCGATCGTCAATGTGATTGCCGCTGTTGCCGCGTGGTGGGCGATCCGCGTCAGCCACAAGCCGGCCGACCAGAACCATCCCTTTGGCCACCACAAGGCCGAATATTTCTCGGCCGTGCTCGAGGGCGTGCTGATCGTCGTGGCCGCGCTTCTGATCTTCCGCGAGGCGTGGGGGGCGGTGCGTGCGCCGCGGATGCTGGACCAGCCCTGGATCGGCCTTGCCATCAATGGTGCGGCCAGTGTCATCAACGCTGCCTGGGCCTTGCTGCTGATGCGGGTCGGGACCCGGGAAAAATCACCGGCGCTTCTGGCCGACGGCAAGCATATCATGACCGATGTGGTCACGTCGGTGGGCGTGATCATCGGCCTCGTCGCGGCGATTGCCACGGGCTGGGAGGTGCTCGATCCGCTGCTCGCCCTTATCGTTGCCCTCAACATCCTCTGGCAGGGCTGGCATGTCATCAATTCCTCGGTGCAGGGGCTGATGGATGTCGGCGTCGATCTCGACGAGACCATCCGCATCCGCGACATCATCTCCGCCAATGCCGGCGGGGCGATCGAGGTGCATGATCTCAAGACCCGCATCGCCGGCCGCGCCACCTTCATCGAGTTCCACATGGTGGTGGCGGCGGAGATGAGCGTCGGCGACGCTCATGTCATCTGCGACCGTATCGAGGATGCGCTGAAGGATGTCATCCCCAGCGCCCGCGTCATCATCCATGTCGAGCCGGAAGATGAGGCGAAGCTGCCGCGCGGCACCGCCGCGGTGCCCTTTGCGTGACAGCCATGACGGAAGGCGAACTGCAGCTTTATCTTCACGAGCACATCCCCCTTTCGAGGGCAATGCAGGTGGAGGTCGTTGCGCTGCAGGAGGAAAGCGTCATCCTCAGGGCGCCGCTTGCCCCCAACATCAACCACCGCGAGACGGTTTTCGGGGGAAGCGCCTCGGCGCTTGCCATTCTTGCCGCCTGGTCGCTCGTCCACACCCGGCTCGCACGGGAGGGGATCGCGAGCCGTATCGTCATCCAGAGCAATACCATGCACTATGACGCGCCGATCAGCGGGACTTTCAGTGCCCGCTCGCAGCTGGCAGCTGGCGCGAACTGGGGTCGTTTCACCGAGATGCTCAGGCGGAAGGGCAGGGGACGCATCGAAATATCCGCGGTGCTCTACTTCGGGGAAGGGATTGCCGGCCGCTTTTCAGGCGAGTTCGTGGCGCTGGATGCCATTTTCGTCTGAACGCATAAGGCTTGCGTCCGCCCGGCGTCTCGGTTATCACTCATTTCCATGATCACGCGCCCGGTCACATCCTCCTTCGTTCGCTCCGCATCAGCGGAGACGAAGACTTGCGCGCTTCCACTCTCGCTTCTTCTTGGCCTTATCGGCGACCGTCGGGCTCGTTGAGAGGAGCGTCCGGCGGTCGAATGGCTGCCGAAGCCCATGCTCCTTCCCCTTCATCAGAACTGTAACTGCTGATTAGATCGCCTCTGCTGATATCCGGTCATATCTTGCCGGTATGCTGCCCGATCTCAGGAAACGAGAAAGCACATGAACGAGACCAAAGCTTCTTCCGCCTTCAAGGGAATGCCCGTCGCCGCTACCAAATACCAGCCTTATCCGGCGATCGATATTCCTGACCGTACCTGGCCCGGCAAGCGCATCGAGAAAGCGCCGATCTGGTGCTCGGTGGATTTGCGCGACGGCAACCAGGCGCTGATCGACCCGATGGGGCATGACCGCAAAGCGCGCATGTTCCAGCTACTCCTCGACATGGGCTTCCGCGAGATCGAAATCGGCTTTCCTTCGGCATCGCAGACCGATTTCGACTTTGCGCGCTGGTGCGTGGAGGAGGGGAGCGTACCGGACTATGTTTCGCTGCAGGTGCTGGTGCAGTGCCGGCCGGAACTGATCACGCGGACCTTCGAGGCGCTTGAGGGCGCGCATCGCCCGATCATCCATTTCTACAATTCCACCAGCGAGTTGCAGCGCCGCGTCGTGTTCGGCAAGGATGTGGCCGGCATCAAGCAGATCGCGACCGACGCCGCCAAGATGATCACCGACATGGCGGTGAAGGCGGGCGGCGGCTACCGCTTCGAATATTCGCCGGAGAGTTTTACCGGCACGGAACTGGAAGTGGCGCTCGAAATCTGCAACGCTGTCACCGAGATCATCCAGCCGACGCCCGAGAACAAGCTGATCATCAACCTGCCCTCGACGGTGGAGATGGCGACGCCCAACATCTATGCCGACCAGATCGAATGGATGTGCCGCAATCTCGACAATCGCGACAACCTCATCATCTCGCTGCACCCGCACAACGACCGCGGCACCGGCATCGCCGCCACCGAACTCGGCCTGATGGCAGGCGCGGACCGGGTGGAGGGCACGCTGTTCGGCAATGGCGAGCGCACCGGCAATGTCGATGTGGTGACGCTGGCGCTCAACATGTTCACGCAAGGCGTCGATCCGGAACTCGACTGCTCCGACATCGTCAGGATGAAGGACGTCTATGAATATTCGAACCAGCTGCGCATCCCCGAACGGCACCCTTACGTGGGTGAACTGGTCTATACGGCTTTCTCCGGCTCCCACCAGGACGCCATCAACAAGGGGATGAAGGCGATCCGGCAGGCCAACAAGCCCTTGTGGGAGGTGCCTTACCTCCCCATCGATCCGCAGGACGTAGGGCGTTCCTACGAGGCGATCATCCGCATCAACTCGCAGTCGGGGAAGGGCGGCATCGCCTATATCCTGCAGGCCGATTACGGGCTCAACCTGCCGCGCAACCTGCAGGTCGAGTTCCGCGACGTGATCCAGCAGATCACCGACGAGGAGGGCAAGGAACTGCCCTCGAAGCGTATCCATGACGCGTTCCAGAATATCTATGTGGAACAGCCGGGCGCGCGGCTGAAATTCATCGACCACCACACCTATCCGGACCCCGAGCGGAAGGGACGCCGGATCATGTCGGCCGAGATCACCGACAATGGCGAGACGAAGCGGATCGAAGGCGTCGGCACCGGGCCGATCGACGGCTTCGTCGACGCGCTTTCGCATTATCTCGGGATCAAGCTTTCCGTGGTGGATTATTCCGAGCACTCGCTGCGCCAGGGCTCCGACGCCTCCGCGGTCTGCTACATGGAAATCGCCCATCCGGGCGGCAAGACCTTTGGCGTCGGCATCAACGACAACATCGTCACGGCATCGCTCGAAGCGATCATCGCGGCGGCGAACCGGGTGATCGGCGCGCAGGGACAGAAGTAAACTGCCTCGGTCTTCGGGGAGGGGCCCCTGCCGCTCCTCCCCCGTGCTTTCGAGCCCATTGTGCCTCCCACAAACAGATCATTTCCATTTGCAGGCGTCTTGCTCTAGGTTAATGCTTGATTAACCAAGGCCCTAAGACCAGGACATGCCATGAGCGAGACGAGCGAGAAGGCCAGTTCAGCCGGAGCCACGATGCGCAGGCTTTCGGAAGCCGTGCGCACGGCGAAGATCGCCGCCGCGGACCGTGGCGATGTCGTGGTGGACATGAAGGAGGCCGACCGGGCGAGGCTCGAGCTCCTGGGGCAGGATCTCCAGCCGGTGTTCGACGAGGTGCCCTCCGACGATCCGCAGTGGGATTTCGCGCTTTCGACCGGCCTGCAGCCGCGGCTCTGGATCGACGCGACCGCGCATGTGATGATGGCGCGGGACCGGCGCACCTACCGTTTCGTGCGCGACACGCGGCTCGGGCGCATCGTCATGGCCGAATCGACCGAGATCAAGCCCATCTCCGATGCGGTGACCGCCTATATCGCGGAGCGTATCGTCGAACGGGAACGTCTTCTCGATGGCGATCTCATCAGCCTGCGGGCCGGCATGCCGGTTTCGGAAGCCCAGGCAAAAGAAGATGCGGAGACGCCTGCGCCGGTCTCGGTTCAGGCAGCGGCGCTGGCCGAGGCGCCCAGGCCGAGCCGCTGGGCCGGTTTCATAGCGGGGCTGGTCTGGTTCCTGATCGGCGCTCTCGCCGCATGCGGCGTCTTGCTGGTGCTGCTGGAGGAGCGCTTCAGCGCCGTGATCTGAGGGGGCGCGTGTCTGTGGTCGGTCGACCATCGACACCCACACCGGAATCGGAAGCAAGAAACGGATGGCTGGGCTCGCCGCCGCGCCGTAGACCTCCTGTCCCAACAGGACAGGAGATCAAATCCATGGAACTGCAGAACAGGTCGATCATCATAACAGGGGCGAGCAGCGGGATCGGTGCGGCGGCGGCCATGTTGTTCGCGGCTGAAGGCGCCAATCTGGTCCTCGGCGCGCGCCGGTCGGCGGAGCTGGAAACGCTTATAGGACAAATCAATCAAAGCAGGGGGCAAGGGCGTGGCAGCGCGGTGTTCCTTGCCGGCGATGTGAAAGACGAGGCCTATGCCGGTGCCCTTGTCGACCTCGCCATAAAGGAATTCGGCGGGCTGGACGGAGCATTCAACAATGCGGGCATCGTCGGCGAAATGCAGCCGGTCACGGAAATGGCGCTCGACAACTGGAACGATGTCATTTCGGTCAATCTGACCAGTGCATTTCTCGCGGCCAAGGCACAGCTTCCGGTCATGAAGCAACGGGGAGGGGGATCGATCGTCTTCACATCTTCCTTCGTGGGATTCAGCAATGGCGGAATGCCGGGAATGGGAGCCTATGCAGCGTCCAAAGCCGGGCTGATCGGCTTCGTGCAGTCGCTGGCGTCCAATCACGCCGCGGAGGGGATTCGGATCAATGCGCTCCTGCCGGGCGGGACGATCACGCCCGCTGCCGGTGCGGGAAATCCCGAGGTTCTGGATTTCATCGCCAATCTGCACCCGATCAAGCGAATGGCCAAGGCGCAGGAGATCGCTCAGGCGGCCCTTTTCCTCCTGTCGGACCGGTCGAGCTTCATGACGGGAAGCCCGATGCTCGTGGACGGCGGTATGTCGGTGAGGTTGGTATAAGGGGATTAGATAATCGCAAAGCGCCCCTCATCCTCTCCCCGTAAGGCGAGGAGAAGGTGACATGGACGTAGGGGCATTTCACGAGACGGCAACAGACTGCTATCTCAGTGCCCCACGTCCAGCTCGCGCTCGGCGATCGTCTCGATCTCCTTATTGGGGCCGACGACGCCGCGTTCGGTCCAGCGGCAGGCCCATGTCCCGTCTTCACGCTTTCCGATCGCGAAAAGGTTGAAGCGGGCGGCGGGACGCCTTTCGCCAAAGCCCTGGCTGGCGGAAGGCACGCAGATGACGGGCACTTGTCCTGACGGGCCGTCGATCTCGTAGCGGGTTGCGAGATGTGTGTGGCCGTGCAGGATGAGCCCGGCGCCGTGCCTGGCGATGATCTTCTGGAAGCGCCCGATGCCGTAGAGCCGCTTGTGGGCGGGAGCCGCGCCCCGCACCGGCGGATGGTGGATCATCACCACGCGGAAAAGGCCGCGTCCTGCCGCCTCGTCCAGCATCCGGGCGAGGCGCTTGCCCTGGCCGCGGCCGAAATCGCCGCTCGCCATGAAAGGCGCCGTGGCGCGCGCCGAGGAGACGCCGATCAGCGCCACGTCCTGGCGCACGCGCATATAGGGAAACTCCACCCGATGGCCCGCATTGTCGACGCCGTCGCCGCGCATCCAGGGCTCCCAGATGCGGCAGGCATTGTCGAGGGCGCCGGGCACATAGGCGTCGTGATTGCCGGGGACGAGGGAGACATCGGCGGGATTGCCCAGGGTTTCAAGCCAGAGCCGCGCCGCCTTCACTTCCAGATCGAGCGCCAGATTGACGAGATCACCGGTGATGGCGATATGATCCGGCGCCTGCGCCTTCATGTCGGCGATCACCGCGTCGAGCGCGCCGCTGGTCATCACGGCCTGGCGGTTGCGCCGCCAGTTGATGTAGCCGGTGATGCGCTTGGACGCGAGTTCCCGATAGGTGATGCCGGGCAGCGGAGAAAGGTGTATGTCGGAAATATGCGCCAAGTGAAACATGCAGACCGGTTTAGAATAGTGCCGGTTTCAAATCCAGTGTCCGGCTGCATCGAAGCCTGAAAAGCGAGGAAGCTGCCCTATGGCGGATATCAGCATGAGATTGCGGCATTGGGTGTTCCACAGCTATTTCCTGCTTCGCCGCCCGATGACGCTCGGTGTGCGTGCGGTCGTGCTGGACGAGGCAGCGGGAATGGTCTTTCTCATCCGCCACACCTATGTGCCGGGATGGCAGTTGCCGGGCGGCGGCGTGGAAAGCGGCGAGACCTTTGCACAGGCGCTGGCGAAAGAGCTGCGCGAGGAGGGCAATATCGAGCTGACCGGGCCGCCCGAACTCTTCGCGCTTTACAAGAACGCGCACGCCTCCAAGCGAGACCATGTGGCGCTCTATGTCTGCCGGCATTTCCGGCAGACCGCGCCGCGGCCGGCCGACCGCGAGATCGCCGAGGCGGGCTTCTTTCCGCTTTCCGATCTGCCCGAGGGCACGACGAAATCCACGCGCCGCCGGCTTAAAGAAATCCTTGAAGGGGAAACGCCGTCGGAGCTGTGGTGAAATAGCGAGTCGATTGAACCGGTTGGGCGGGATTGTTGGGAAATTGATTCAGCGTTTTCGCGTGTGACACCCCCCTCTGCCCTGCCGCGCATCTCCCCCTCAAAGGGGAGATTGGCCTTCACCAGTGAGGTGCTTCATCCGGTACGTTGGCGATGAAGCGAAAGCGGAGCTCTCAGCTAATCTCCTCCCTTGAGGGGGAGATGTCCGGCAGGACAGAGGGGGGGGGGCCGTCCCGCCGGCGCCGATTAGGAACGTATTAGAACCGATACGTCACACCCGCGCCGATCAGCCAGGGATCGAGCTTGGCTTCACCCGAGATCCTCGTGCCGTCGGCGAGCGTTGCGTCGAAATCCGGCTTGAGGAAGATCTTCTTCACGTCGAAATTGAGACCCCAGTGCTCGTCGATCATGTAGTCGAAGCCGACCTGCAGGGCGGCGCCGAAGGTGTTCTTGACGTCGAGGTCCCGCAGCGCGCCGGTGCCGTCCTGATTGTAGAAGATGGTGTAGTTGACGCCCGCGCCGACATAGGGCTTGAAGGCGCCGAAATTGGTGAAATGATATTGCAGCGTCAGCGTCGGCGGCAGCACCCAGACCTCGCCGATCTTGCCGAGCGCGCCGATCGCCCCGTCGCCATTGACGTTGGCCTTGGTGGTGCCGAGGATGAGCTCGGCGGCAAGATTGTCGGTGAAGTAATAGGTGATGTCGAGCTCGGGGACGACCGAGTTCGAATAGGAGAGGTCGGAGCCGGGAATCTGGTCGACGCTGCCCTTGTCGTTGGTGATGACGCCCAGCGCGCGCAGGCGGAACTGCCATGGGCTCAAAGTGGCCGGCACTTCCGCCACCGGCGCCTGGGGAGCCGCTATGAGGTCTGCCGCGGCGGCCTGATGCCCTGCGAGGAGGAGGGCGGCGGCGGCCACGATCCCCCGTGCCATGCCCTTGCGCTCTTTCACCATGATCTTCTCTCCTTGATCCCTTGTGGATGATGCGGCGCAACATGGCGCCGCCGGAGAGCTGTCAGTTTGATCTGGATCAACGATGGATGCTTGCGCGTGGAAGGCGCCGATCTTCGATCAGCCGTGTAACAAAAATGCCACGATTGCTGAATGCCAAGGCCGCTGGCTCACGCGGCCTTGCTGTCAAACCGGTTCCGGTCATGCGGCGCGCCATAGTCGATCTCGGGGCCCAGCGGGATGATCCCGGTCGGGTTGATCGTCTTGTGGCTGCCGTAATAATGCGCCTTGATATGGCGCATGTTGACGGTCCCGGCCACATCAGGCACCTGATAGAGATCACGCAAGTAATTGGAAAGGTTGGGATAATCGGCGATCCGCTGCCGGTTGCACTTGAAATGGCCGACATAGACCGGATCGAAGCGCACAAGCGTGGTGAAGAGCCGCCAGTCGGCCTCGGTCAGCCGGTCGCCCGTGAGATAGCGCTGGCGCGAAAGCCGTTCTTCAATCTCGTCCAGCGCGGCGAAGAGCTGGTTGAAGGCTTCCTCATAGGCCTCCTGCGTCGTCGCGAAGCCGGCGCGATAAACGCCATTGTTGATATTGGGATAGACGAAATCGTTCATCGCGTCGATTTCGCCGCGCAGATCCTCGGGATAAAAATCGAGCGAGGCATCGCCATATTCGTTGAAAGCCGAGTTCAGCATGCGGATGATCTCGGCGGATTCGTTGGAGACGATGGTCTGGCGCTGCTTGTCCCAGAGCACGGGGACGGTGACGCGGCCGGAATATTTCGGATCGGCGCGGGTGTAGATCTCGTGGAGCCGCCTGGCGCCATAGAGATGATCGCCGGTTCCGCCGTCAGTGCCGTAGAGCGTCCAGCCTTCCTCGCCCATGTGGTAGTCGACGACGGAGACGGAGATCACGTCCTCGAGCTTCTTCAGGACGCGGAAGATCAATGTGCGGTGCGCCCAGGGGCATGCATAGGAGACATAGAGGTGATAGCGCCCCGGCTCCGCCCTGAAGCCGCCTTCGCCGGCGGGGCCTGCGCTGCCATCCGCCGTCACCCAGTTGCGGAACTGCGACTGGGAGCGCACGAAGCGCCCGCCGCTTCCCGATGTGTCGTACCATTGATCATGCCAGACGCCGTCAACCAGAAGTCCCATGGAATATCTCCTTTTCCGCCCAATATAGGGGAGGCGGACACGCTTGGCAGCCGCCGGATCGGTGAACGCACCGTAACATTCGGGCAACCACCCGCGATTTATTTCGTTTACGCCGGGCGATTTTGATGTTAGGAGCCGCCTGATCATGCGGCATGGCCGTATTTCGGGAGAAACCTTTTGACGGGATTGCTGTTCATCCGACGATGAAACCGGACCGGCGCCGAGCGCGCTGCCGATGCCCGTTTGCGCCTTTCGCGGCGTTTCCGATTTCTCAATTTGCGACCCTCTTGCCATGCTGCAACTCGAACTGACCTATGTGCAGGAAGATCCTGCGCACGATCCCGAAATCGAAGCCATCAACCGGGAAGCCTTCGGGCCGGGCCGTTTCACCCGCGCCGCCTATCGCATCCGCGAGGGGGGACCGCATGACCGCTCGCTCTCCTTCGTGGCGCTGCATGGCGGCATCGTCATCGGCTCGGTGCGCATGACGCATGTCAGGATCGGGACGACGCCGGCGCTCCTCCTCGGGCCGCTGGCCGTGCGGCCGGAATGGAAGAACCGCGGCATCGGCCGGGCGCTGATGCGCCAGGCGATGGAGGCGGCGAGGCTCGCCGGCCACAAGCTGGTCGTGCTTGTCGGCGACGAGCCCTATTACGGGCCCTTCGGCTTCCGCAAGGTCGAGCCGGGCCGGATCCTGATGCCGGCGCCCGTCGATCCCAACCGCCTTCTCGCCTGTGAGCTTTCGCCGCGCGCGCTGGAGAATGTTTCGGGTCTGGTGCGCCACGCCGACCGGGCGTGAGGAGAGGCGGAGTTACCGCCCCTCGCGATACCACATGGAGCCCAGTACCAAGAGCATGGCGGCGAGGCCGAGGAAGCCGGAGAAGAGCGGCAGGCGGTTGACGCTTTTCAGCGCCGTGTCGCCGGTCTCGCGCAGGCCGATCCAGCTGCTGCCGCTCGCCGCGGCGGTGTTGCGCACGGCGATGATGCCGGGAACATCGATGCCCGACTGACCCGCCTCAGCGCGCAGCCGCCGGACGCTGCCGCCGGTCTCGGCCGCCAGCGGCTCCAGCCTCGCGGTGGTCGAGATGCTGTCGGTGAATTCCGGCGCGTCGACCGGGCCGACATGGGCCAGCGTGTTCAGATCACCGTTCGCTACCTGGAAGAGGCCGATTTCGTCGGTCTGCAGCGTGCCGCTGAATATGCCGGGCTCGCTCTGCGTCAGCGACACCTCGACTGTGTTGCCCGACGGGGTGATGATACGGGCATTGCCGGGATTATCGCCCATGGTCTGGCGGCGAATCTGCAATGTGCGGCCGCTGCCGCTCGCCGTCAGCGCTTCCTCCTCCAACTCCGGCTCCTTCATCAGCCAATGGGCGATGCGGCGGTAGAGCGCGGCATAGGGGCCGCCGCCCTCGAAGCCGCGCGCCCAGAGCCAGCCCTGGTCGGAGAGGAACATGCCGACGCGGCCTTCGCCCACGCGGTTCAGCACCAGAAGCGGCCTGTTGTCGGCACCTTTCATGATGACCTCGCCCTGCGGCTGGTCGATGTCGATGATGCGGAACCAGCGGCTCCATTGCGGCGGCTCCTGCGCGCCGCCTTCCAGCCCGCGCGTCACGGGATGGCGTTTGCCCATATCGGTCAGGCGGGGGTAGAAGGCCTTTTCGGTGATCTCGCCGGTCGGCAGCGCGGGCAGGGCGCTTAACAGCGGCGTGCGCGCGATCGACTGGTTGCCGGCATATTCGGAGCCGGCGGCGATCAGCAGCGCGCCGCCATTTTCCACATATTGGGCGATGTAGTCGTAATAGAGCAGCGGCAGCACGTCGCGATGCTGATAGCGGTCGAAGATGATCAGGTCGAAATCCTCGATCTTCTCCACGAAGAGCTCGCGCGTCGGGAAGGCGATCAGCGACAATTCATTGATCGGCGTGCCGTCCTGCTTTTCCGGCGGGCGCAGAATGGTGAAATGGACGAGATCGACCGAGGCGTCCGACTTGAGGAGATTGCGCCAGGTGCGCTCGCCATTGTGCGGCTCGCCCGAAACCAGCAGCACGCGGAGATTGTCGCGGATGCCGTCGATCATCGCCACGGCGCGGTTGTTGGTTTCGGTGACTTCGCCGGGGATCGGATCGGTCCTGATCTCGACGATGTTGGTGCCGGCACGCGGCAGGTTGACCTCCACCGGCGTCTCGGCGCCGATAACGGCGTTTTCCTCACTCACCACATTGCCGTTGACGAGGACGCGCACGCGCGCCGTCCCGTCGGTCGGGGCGTTCTCGCCCTCATCGGTGACGGTATAGACGAGCTGCTGCGGCTTGCCGGTGATGCCGAAGCGCGGCGCATGCACGAAGCGGATGCGGCGGTCGAATTCCTCCGGCGATCCGGTAATGAGCCCGTGGACGGGGGCGTTGAAGCCGAGAGCGGCGGCGTTTTCCGGGATGTCGTGGATCTGGCCGTCCGTCACCATGATCGCGCCGCCGACGCGCGAGGGCGGCACGTCGCGGAAGGCGCCGTTCAGCACCTGGAAGAGCTTGGTCGAGGTGCCATCGTCATCGTCAGCGGGTCGGCCCGCCTCGACGACGCGCACGTCGAACTGCGGCAGCTTTCCAAGTTCCTGCTCGATCGTCCTGACGGCTGCGTCGGTATCGGCGCGCCTGGCACCGATATCCTGGCTCTGGCTGCGGTCGACCACCACGGTGACGACGCTCTTGAGCGGCTCGCGCTCCTCGTCGATCAGGATCGGATTGAAAAGGGCGACCGCGAGCGCCAGGAGCGCCAGCAGACGGATGGCGCTGCCGCGCTGGCGGAAGAAGAGCCCGGCGATGACGAGCAGCGCCAGCGGCACGAGGAGGGCGGCTAGCCATGGCCATGAGAAGAGCGGCTGGAAATCGAGCGACATATACATGGGTCTAGTTCCCAAGCCGTTCGAGCAGGACGGGGACGTGCACCTGATCGGACTTATAATTGCCGGTCAGCATGTACATCATGATGTTGACGCCGCCGCGCAGGGCATAGGCCCGCTGCATCGGGTCGTTCGGCACAGTGGGCAATAGCGGCACGCCCTGTTGGTCGACCGCCCAGGCGCCGGCGAAATCATTGCCGGTGATGAGAATGGGGCTGACGCCATCGCCGGTGCGCACCGGGCGGTCCTGGCGGCTCTCGCTGTTGAGCGACGCCTCCACCCAGAGCGGGCCGCCACGGAAGCGGCCCGGAAAATCCGGCATGATGTAGAAGGATTTGGTCAGCACATGATCGCTCGGCACGGGTTCGAGCGGCGGCACGTTCATGCCGTCGAGAATGGCGCGCAGGCGCTGGCCGGCAGGGGTGGTGGCGCCATCGAGCCCGGAGCCGGCGGCAAGTTCGTCGCGCGTATCGAAGAGGACGGTGCCGCCCTGCTGCATATAGGCGTCGACCCTGGCGATCGCGGCCTCGCTGGGCATCGGCGCATTGGGATCGACCGGCCAGTAGATCAGCGGATAGAAGGAGAGATCATCGCGCGCCGGATCGAGGCCGATGGGCTCGCCCGGTTCCAGCGCCGTCTTTTCGGCTAGAAACCGGGTGAGACCCTGCAGGCCCGCCTTGCTGATATCGTCGACGGCCTTGTCGCCGGTGATGATGTAGGCGAGATGGGTGACGGAAACCGCATCGATCATCGCCTGATCGCCGGGCCTGCTGTCATCATGGACGACGTTGTCGCTGTTTTCCTGGGATTGTGCCGACTGGGCGGGCGCGGAGGTCTGCGCCAATGCCTGGCCGCCGGCCAGCGGAGAGGCTGAGGCAAGCAATCCGGCCGGCAGGAGCAACAGCACCACCGCGCCGATCGCGGCTGCCTTTCGCCCGCCTTGCGGCCGGCCTGTCCGACGCGGGCGGAAATGGCCGCCGAGCCAGAGCACGAGCAGGGTATCGAGCGCCAGCAGGACCGCCGCCGCCGCAAAGAGCGGCCCGCGCAGCCGGATCGATTCGTCGGCGGCATAGGCCGTCGCGGTAACGGGGAAGGAAAGCGAGGGCTGAACCAGCGGCGTCAGTTCCGATCGGGGTTCCAGGAGGTTCAGCGCATAGAGCGCATCCTCGGAGCCGTAGAAGCCGGGAGGGTTGTCGTAGCCCACCTGCGGCGCGGCACCGCCGCCGACGGTGAGCGGCCTCGTCTCCGGCGTCGGCGGTATCATCGAACCATCCGCCGCCAGCATGAGATAGGGCGGCAGCGAAACGCTGGCCGTGCCGTTCTGCTCAGTGCCGCCGAGATTGCGCGACAGCACGACGATGCGGCGCAGCATTTCGACGAAGGTGCCGCTGATCGGCAGGTTGGACCAGGTGGCATCCGGTGCGACATGGAAGAGCACAATACGGCCGCGGCCGCGGGTCTCTCCCGTCACGAGCGGGGTCCCGTCGGCGAGATTAGCCCAGCTCCGCTCGAAGAGATCGGGGGAGGGCTCGGCCAGCACCTGGCGCTTGACGGTGACTTCCTGCGGTGTCGGGAGGCCGGCGAACGGGCCGTTCACCGGGAAGGCGGCCAACGGCTGCGGCTCGGTCCAGGAAAGCGTTCCGCCGAGCGAGCGCTCGCCGCGCCGGAGTGTGACCGGCAGCAATGTGTCGTCGTCGCCGGCGCCGGCAAGCCTGGGTCCGGCGAAGCGGATGAGCGTTCCGCCCTTGTCCACCCAGTCGGCGAGCCGCCGTTCCGCCGCTTCCGGCAATTTGCCGATATCCGCCATCACCACGACGGAGGGCTTCTGGTCGAGGAGTTCCGGCACGGATATGGCGAGGTCGGCCGTGCGCGGCTGCAGAAGATCGGCGAAAGGCTGCAGCGCCCGTGAGATGTAATAGAGCGGCGAGAGCAGCGGCTGGGCGGCGGCGGCATCGGCCTCCGCGCCGGAGATGAGCGCCACGCGCCGCCTTTTGGCGTTGTCGTCGAGAAGGCGCGTCGCGGCCGCCTGCCGGGAGCCGTCGATGCGGATGGTGGAAAAATCGTTGCGCAGTTCGATCGGCGCCTCGATGCGCCCTTCCGCCGTGTTGCTTCCCGGGCCGAAGGCGAGGCTCGTCTCGGCGATGCGGCGGCCCTTGTCGTCGAAGGCGCCGAGGGTGACGCTGCGCGGCTGGTTGGCATCGCTTGGCCGTAGGGCATGGACGACGAGCGCATCCGCGCCGTTCTCGACCGAGGTGAGGCCGGCGAGGTTGGCGGTATCGGGCCGGTACCAAAGCATGGAGGATGCGCCGCTCTGGTCGAGGGAGCGGAGAGCCGCTTCGGCATCCGCCGTCTGGATGCCGTCGTTGAGATAGGCGACGCGGGTGCCCGGCGTGGCGGCAATGGCCGTTGCAAGGCGCTCGAAGGCCTGCCCGCGGTCGACCGGTATGGGGCGGGGCTTCAGCGCCTCCAGCCTTTCCAGCGCACCGGTCGCGTCGAAAGGTCCGATCTCGGTGTTGGTGCGCTCGGCCGTGCCCATGACGTAAATCGGCGCGCCCGTCGCCTCCACATCGGAGACGAGCCGTTCCGCCGTTTCGCGCTTCTGGTCCCAATCCTCGGCCGACGCCCAGCCATTGTCGAGGACGATGGCGACGGGTTCACTGCCGGCCAGCGTGACCGGGCGCGGGTTCCAGACGGGCTCGGCCAGCGCCAGGATCACCAGCGCGGCAAGCAGCAGCCGCAGAAGCGTCATCCACCAAGGGCTCTTGCTCGGCGTTTCCTCCCTCTTCAGCACATTTGCAAGGATGCGGAGCGGGGGGAACACCTCCTCCTGGGGGCGTGGCGGGGTCATGCGCAGGAGCCACCAGATGATCGGCAGGGCGATCAGGCCGGCGAGGACCATCGGTGCGCCGAAGGCGAGCGGAAGGGCGTTCATGCCACGCCTCCCTGATAGCCCATGTCGGCGGTCATGTTCATGTGCACCCGCACCAGCGCCTCGGAGGCCGGGCGGTCGGTATGGTTGACGGTGAAGCTCCAGCCGAGCCGCTTGCAATAGCCCGAGAGCGTTTGGCGGCGGGCGAGATAGAGGTTGCGATAATCCTGGGCATAGACCTCGGCACGGCCTGCGGTGATCCGTTCGCCGGTCTCGGGATCGCGGAATTCGGTGCGGCCGGAATAGGGGAAGACCTCTTCTGCCGGATCGGCGATCTCGATCAAATGGGCGCGGACGCCGTGCTTGGCCAGCCGTTCCAGGAGTTCCAGCATCTCTTCAACCGGCTGAAGGAAATCGCTGACCAGGACGATATCGGAGAAGCGCCGGATATTGGTGATATCGGGCAGGGCGGGCACACCGGCGGAATGGACGAGGGCCGAAGCGAGCCTTTCGGCGCCGTTGCGTGCGGCGAAGGGGTCGATGACGCCGGGATATGCGATGCGCTCGCCGCTGCGCGACAGAAGCTCGGCAAGCGCCAGGGTGATGACCAGCGCCCGCCATTCCTTGGAGACCTCGCCAAGATTGGACTGATAGAGCATGGAGGCGGAAGGATCGGCCCAGAGCCAGACCGTGTGCGCCGCCTCCCATTCGCGATCACGCACATAGGTGTGGTCGTCGCGGGCCGAACGCCGCCAGTCGATGCGCGACAGCGCCTCGCCCTGGACGTACGGTCGGAATTGCCAGAAATTCTCGCCCATGCCGCGTCGGCGCCGGCCATGCCAGCCGGTGATCACCGTATTGACCACCCGGCGGGCCTCGACCAGGAGATCGGGCACAAGGGCCGCACGCTGTCTGGCGCGGGCAAGCGCATCGGTCGTTGCGACCGGCTCAACACGCTGCCCGAGCGCCGCCATCAAATGGCCGCCTTCACGAGACTGGCGATGACGTCGCGGACATTCATGCCGTCGGCACGAGCCGCGAATGTCAGGGCCATGCGGTGCTGGAGGACCGGCTCGGCCAGCGCCTTCACATCATCCACGGAAGGCGCGAGGCGGCCATCGTAGAGCGCGCGGGCGCGGGCGCAGAGCGTCATCGCCTGGCTGGCGCGCGGGCCGGGGCCCCAGGCAATGTGGCGGTCGGCATGTTCGCTGCCGGTGCCGGGGCGGGCGGAACGCACCAGCTTCAGGATCGCTTCCACGACATTTTCCGAAACCGGCATCCGGCGGATCAGGTTCTGCATCTCCTTCAGCCGCAGCGCGGTGATGACGCCCCGCGCCTTGTTTTCCGCCGTGCCTGTCGTCTCGAGCAGGATGCGCCGCTCCGCGTCGAGCTCGGGATAGAGGATGTCGATCTGCATGAGGAAACGGTCGAGCTGGGCCTCGGGCAGGGGATAGGTGCCTTCCTGCTCCAGCGGGTTCTGCGTCGCCAGCACGTGGAAGGGCGAGGGCAGGTCGTGGCGCTCGCCGGCGACCGTCACATGATATTCCTGCATCGCCTGCAGGAGCGCGGACTGGGTGCGGGGGCTGGCGCGGTTGATCTCGTCGGCCATCAGGAGTTGGGCGAAGATCGGGCCCTTCACATAACGGAAGGAGCGGCGACCATCGGCATCCTGCTCCATCACCTCCGAACCGATGATGTCTGACGGCATCAGGTCGGGCGTGAACTGCACGCGGCGCTCGTCAAGGCCGAGCACCGTGCCGAGCGTTTCGACAAGCTTGGTCTTGGCGAGGCCGGGAACGCCGACGAGAAGCGCGTGGCCGCCCGCCAGAAGGGCCACGAGCGCGCGCTCGATGACGCTTTCCTGACCGAAGATCACGGTGCCGACGGCCTCGCGGATCCTGGCGATATCGGCAAGGGCGCGCTCGGCCTCGGCGACCAGAGCCTTGGGATCGATGGGATCGGCAGTTTTGACAACGCT
Source organism: Mesorhizobium sp. RMAD-H1 (assembly GCF_014191375.1). Taxonomy (GTDB): domain Bacteria; phylum Pseudomonadota; class Alphaproteobacteria; order Rhizobiales; family Rhizobiaceae; genus Paramesorhizobium. Next base: position 622,183 of record NZ_JACHWN010000002.1, on the reverse strand, counting down.
CATGGCTTCCTCGCAAATGGCCTGACCGCTACGGCAGCGGCGTAATGCTCTAAAACTGTGCCCTAACTGGACAAGTTAAATCACAATGACATGCTGACAAGCCGCGAAACGGTGACTATTTCGTGACGTATCCTTAATTTTGAATGTGAGAATAGCCGAGTCGCATGGGAAAGAGCAGCGCAGTTTCAGGATCGGACATGCCGGGGCTCGAAGCCCTGATCGCCCGTGCGCGCGCCGACGGGGCAGCCGGGGAGGGCAAGGGCCTGCCGCCGGTGGAAAAATGGAACCCGGATTTCTGCGGCGATATCGACATGGAGATCCGCGCCGACGGGACGTGGTTCTACATGGGCACGCCGATCGGCCGCAAGCCGCTCGTCCGGCTCTTCTCGACAATCCTGCGCAAGGACGAGGATGGCCGGACCTATCTGGTGACGCCGGTGGAGAAGGTCGGCATCCGCGTCGAGGATGCGCCATTTCTGGGCGTGGAGATGAATGTGTCGGGATCGGGCGCGGCCCAGGTCCTGACCTTCCGCACCAATGTCGGCGATGTGGTGGAGGCCGGAGCGGACCACCCGCTGCGCTTCGAGATCGAGCCGGAGAACGAGGGGCTGAAGCCCTATCTTCTGGTGCGCGGCAGGCTGGAGGCGCTGCTTGCCAGGCCCGTCATGTATGATCTGGTGGCACTGGGCGAGGATGTGGAGATCGACGGACGCCCGATGTTCGCGGTGCGCTCGAAAGGCGCGGTCTTCCCGATCCTGCCGGCCGATCAGCTGGAGGCGTTCCGGTCGTGAAGTTCGTCAGCGGAGAGTTCAGGCATGATGAGACCGATGCGTTTTCAGCGCGGGATTTCGCTGCGCGCATTGCCGATCTCGGCCATCACGGCGTGAGCGAGGATCGCGGCGACCACCTGCTCAATCCCGATCTCGACCAGATGATCGCGGCGACGAAAATGCGCGACGCGGCGGTGCTCGTTCCCGTCGTCGATCGCGGCCCGGACGCGACGATGCTTCTGACGCTGCGCAATGCCTCGTTGCGCAAGCATTCGGGCCAGATCGCCTTTCCGGGCGGCGCCATCGATCCCGAGGACGGCACGGCGGAACATGCGGCGCTGCGCGAGGCCCATGAGGAAATCGGCCTCACCCGCGACAGGGCGGAGCTTCTCGGCCGCTTGCCGCGCTATCTCACGACGACGGGCTATTCCATCACGCCGGTGCTTGCGGTGGTGCACCCGCCCTTCGACCTCGTGCCCAATCCGGACGAGGTGGCGGATGTCTTCGAGGTGCCGCTTTCCTTCCTGATGGACCCGCGCAACCACCGCCGCGAGAGCAGGGTGTGGGAAGGGCGCGAGAGGTTCTATTATACGATGCCCTATCAGGACCGCTTCATCTGGGGCGTGACCGCGGGCATCATCCGCACACTTTATGAAAGGCTCTACATTTGAGCGATACCGTTACCATAGCCGGCCGGGCGCCGTGGCTCGCCGACAAGCACCTGCAATCGCTGCTGAACGCGCTTTCGGGCGATGGCGAGGAGGCGCGCATCGTCGGCGGTGCGATCCGCAATGCGCTTCTCGGCCAGAAGGTCAGCGATATCGATGTCGCGACGACGACGCTGCCGGAGGAAACCATGCGCCGCGCGGCAGGTCGCGGCTTCAAGGTGGTGCCGACCGGCATCGAGCATGGGACCGTGACCGTCGTTGCCGGCGGCAGGCCTTATGAGGTGACGACGCTGCGCGCCGATGTCGAGACCGACGGGCGGCGGGCGAAGGTCGCCTTCGGGCGGGACTGGAAGGTCGATGCCGAGCGCCGCGACTTCACCATCAACGCGCTTTACGCCCGGGCGGACGGCACCGTGGTGGATCATGTCGGCGGACTGAGGGATATCGAGACGCGGACCCTGCGCTTCATCGGTGATGCCGAAACGCGCATCAGGGAGGATTTCCTGCGCATCCTGCGCTTCTTCCGTTTCTTCGCCTGGTATGGGTCGGGGCGGCCGGAAGCGCAGGGGCTGAAAGCCTGCACACGGCTGAAGGACGGGCTCACCGGCCTGTCGAAGGAACGGATATGGGACGAGCTGAAAAAACTTCTCTCCGCTCCCGATCCATCACGGGCGCTCCTCTGGATGCGGCAGACAGGCGTCCTTACCCTGATCCTGCCGGAAAGCGAGAAATGGGGCATCGATGCCATTCACGGCCTCACCCGCGCCGAGCAGGAGCTGGGCTGGGAGCCTGACGTGCTGCTGCGGCTCGAAAGTCTGATCCCGCCTGATGCGGAGCGGATGGAGGCGCTGGGCGAGCGGCTCAGGATGTCGAATGCCGAGCGCGCCCGGCTCGAGGCATGGGCGCGCGCGGAGGCGGCGAAGCCTAACCTTTCGGATCTCGGGCTCGCCCGCCGGATCTATCGCGGCAGCAAACAGGCCATCATCGACCGCCTGCGGCTGGCGCTCGCGGCGGTTCGGGTCGAGGCGGCGGGCGGCAATGCCGCGGCCATGATGGAGGCCGGGCGCTATGCGCGCCTTCTCGAAAAGGCCGAGGCCTATGAGGCGCCGCGATTCCCGCTGTCAGGCGGCGATCTCATCGCGGCGGGAATGAAAAAGGGGCCACAGGTCGGCCGCGCGCAGCGGGCGCTGGAAGATATCTGGATCGAATCCGGTTTCTCGCTCGACCGCGAGGCGCTGCTCGCCAGATTGCCCGAGATTTCCGGGGAGGGGTGATCCCGTCTGCCTTCAGTTCCGGCGGCTCACGGCCATTTCACCGTCGGCGGCATGGATGACAGGATGGCGTCGACATTGCCGCCCGTCTTCAGGCCGAAGATGGTGCCGCGGTCGTAGAGCAGGTTGAATTCGACATAGCGGCCGCGCCGGACGAGTTGCTCCTGGCGGTCTTCGGCGGTCCAGTCCAGGTTGAAGTTCTGCCGCACGATGTGCGGATAGATCACCGAGAAACCGCGTCCGACATCGCGGGTGAAGTTGAAATCGGCATCCCAGCCGCCGGCCTCCTCGGAGGAATGCAGCCAGTCATAGAAGATGCCGCCGATGCCGCGCGGCTCGTTGCGGTGGGGCAGAAAGAAATATTCGTCGCACCACGCCTTCAGCTTGTCGTAATCGGCGACATCGGAATGCCTGTCGCAGATGAATTTCAGCGCCTTGTGGAAGGCGAGGGTATCAGGGTCGTCCTGCGTGCGGCGGCGATCGAGGACCGGCGTCAGGTCGGCGCCTCCGCCGAACCATTGGCGCGAGGTGACGACCATGCGCGTGTTCATGTGGACTGCAGGCACATTCGGGTTCTGCGGATGGGCGATCAGCGAAATGCCCGATGCCCAGAAGCGGGGATCCTCCTCCGCACCCGGGATCTGCTTGCGGAACTCGGGCGAGAACTCGCCGAAGACCGTCGAGGTGTGGACGCCGACCTTCTCGAAGACGCGGCCATGCATGATCGACATGACGCCGCCGCCACCGCTGCCTTCCTCCCGCTGCCAGGGGGTGCGCACGAATCGGCCGGGCTCGCGATCGGAGAGCGGGCCTTCGAGCCCGTCTTCCAACTGCTCCAGTATCGCACAGATCCTGTCCCGCAATTCCTCGAACCAGGCCTTGGCGACGGCCTTCTTCTCCTCGAGATCGGGCGGAAGCGTGGTTGGAATATCAGGGCGTTGCATTGGAAATCTTATCCTTTTTTATGAATTCGTAGCAAACTATCGGTATGCGGCAAAGGGATAAAGCGAGCGAGCAGGGCTGAAGGCCTTGCTCCCCAAGAAATGACTCGTTTTCCGGTTGCATCCACGTTACCTTATGGGGGAAGGGTTTTGCGAGGGTTCATCATGGCCGCCAATCTACCCCGTCCGCCGCTCAACGGCCTGCGCAAGCAGCTTGAGGCAGGCCGCACCCGCAAACAGCGTTTGCCGCGCGATGGCTTTATCCGGGAAACATTCACGCTGCCGCGCCACGATGCGCGTGAAAAGGCGCGCGAGTGGTTCACGATGTTCCCGAAGGCCGCCTATTGGACCGAGATCGAAAGCTGGTGCGAGCGGCCGGACGACGTCATCGAATTCACCATGCGGCGGCTGCCCACAGCCGACTGAGAAACCGCATCAGCGGCTGGTGTCGGTCGCCATCCGCACGGCCAGACCGGCCAGCACCGTTCCCATCAGCCAGCGCTGCACGACCGCCCAGAAGGGCCGGCCCGCCAGGAAGCCCGCGATGGTGCCCGCCGTGACGGCGATGAGGGCATTGATGCTGACTGAGATGATGAGCTGCGTCATGCCGAGCGCCAGCGACTGCACAAGCACGCTGTCGTGATCCGGGCTGATGAACTGCGGCAGGAGCGACAGATACATCATGGCGATCTTGGGGTTGAGCAGGTTGGTGAGGAAGCCCATGAGGAACAGCTTGCGCGGGCTGTCCTTCGGCAGTTGCCGGACCTGGAACGGCGAACGGCCGCCGGGCCTCAGCGCCTGCCAGGCGAGATAGAGCAGATAAAGCGCGCCGCCGATGCGCAAGGCGTCATAGGCATAAGGGACGGCCATAACGAGAGCCGTGATGCCGAAGGCCGCGCACAGTATGTAGAAGACGAAGCCGAGCGTGACGCCGCCAAGCGAGATCAGTCCCGCCAGCCGCCCCTGGCAGATCGATCGGGAGATGAGGTAGATCATGTTCGGACCGGGCGTAAGCACCATGCCGAATGCGATGAGGCCGAAAGCGATCAGGCTCGAGAGTTCGGGCATGGCATTTCCCGTCGGGTGGTTGAAACGGGCGGATCATGCCCCAGTCTCCCGCCAACGGCAAGCGGACTGCAGAAAGTACGGGATCGCTCAGAGAATGATTCCGGTTTCCGTCCTATCCCGTTGTTTTGCGATTCGTTTTTGGCTCAGCCGCGAAGCTGGCGCAATGCTTCACCGGCCGCCATCGCCGCCGACAGGGCGATGTTGAGCGAGCGGGCGCCTTCCACCATCGGGATCAGCAGCCTGGCATCGGCCCCTTCGTGCACATGATCGGGAACTCCGGCCGATTCGCGCCCGAACAGGAGCACGTCGCCCGGCCTGAAGGCGAAGCGGGTGTAGGGCTCGGCCGCCTTGGTCGAGAACAGCACCAGCCTGCGGTTTTCGCTCCTTCGCCAGTCCTCGAAACGCGTCCAGTCGAGATGGCGGGTGAGGGCGGCCTGTTCGAGATAATCCATGCCGGCGCGCCTGAGAGCCCTGTCGGAAATATCGAAGCCGGCAGGCTCGATCACATCCACGCCGATGCCGAGGCAGGCGGCCATGCGCAGGATCGTTCCCGTATTGCCGGGAATGTCAGGCTGGTAGAGGGCGATGCGAAAATCCATGAGGCGAGGTAACGATACCGTGACCGGATGGCAATAGCTGTCAGCTGGGCGGGTGCAGGGGGACATTTTATCACGAAGGCTCTCGCCAAAAGCGCCTGGATTGTCTATAGAGATCGCCCGCAGACGAACCGACGGAGGTGTCCATGATTATCATGACCAGACTTCTCCCATGGCCGAAGGCAATGCCTTCCTCCATGTTCCGCGGTTCTGTGTCCGAGCGTTTCCGGTAGTTCTTCCTCCAGATTCCGTATTTCCGTCCTGACGCATTACCACAGCCGTTTTCCGTGCTTGCAGGTTTGTGTCATGTGCCGTGGTTTTCCTGTCTTAGAGCGTTGCCGCCCGTCCGGCAGCTTTCACCGGTTTTCCGTTTCTTCGGGCTCCTCCGCCGCGCGACCTTGCCGGCGTGACGGGGCCACCGCATATGAGGGTCATAATGTTCCGCTGGTTTGAGCAAAGGCTGCATGCATTTCCCGACGTCGAGCTGCGCGAGCCGCCGCGCAGCCTCGTGGCGTTCTGCATGTATTATACCCAGGGCGCCTGGCTCTGGATCGGGCTGATGGCGCTGGGCGCTGCGACGATCGCCGTCATCGAAGTCTCGCTGTTCGCCTTCCTCGGCAATATCGTCGACTGGCTGTCGCACCAGTCGCGCGAGACGTTCCTAGCCACCGAAGGGTGGCGGCTGGCGTTGATTGCCTTCGTTGTGCTGGTCGTTCTGCCGACGGTGGTGCTGTTCCATTCGCTGGTCATCCACCAGACCTTGCTCGGCAATTATCCGATGCGGGTGCGCTGGATGATCCACCGCTATCTCATCCGCCAGTCGATGTCCTTCTTCCAGGATGAATTCGCCGGCCGTGTCTCGACAAAGCTGATGCAGACGGCGCTCGCGGTACGCGAGACGGTGATGAAGCTCTTCGACGTGCTCAATTATGTCGTGGTCTATTTCACCGGCACGCTCGCCATCGCTGCTTCGGCGGACTGGCGGCTGATGGTGCCGTTCGCGGTGTGGGTGATGGGCTATATCGGCCTTCTGCGCTATTTCATTCCGAAGCTGCGCGTCATCTCGGAAGAGCAGGCGGATGCGCGCTCGACCATGACGGGCCGGATCGTCGACAGCTACACCAATATCGCGACGGTCAAGCTCTTCTCCCATTCCAACCGGGAGGAGGAATATGCCCGCGAGAGCCTCCTGACCTTCCAGGACACCGTCAACCGCCAGATGCGGCTGGTGACGAAGTTCTATTTCTCGCTCTATGTGCTGAACTGCCTGCTTCTCTTCTCGGTGGGCGGCATCGGCATCTGGCTGTGGCTGGGCGAGGCGGTGACCGTCGGCGCCGTGGCGGTCGGCATCGGCCTCGTGCTGCGCCTCAACGGCATGTCGCAGTGGATCATGTGGGAGATGTCGGCGCTGTTCGAGAATATCGGCACCGTGCAGGACGGCATGGCGTCGATTGCGCAGCCGCATCTCGTCACGGACCCGCCGGGGGCGCCGGCACTGCAGGTCTCCAAAGGCGGGATCGTCTACGATCATGTCCGTTTCCACTACGGCAAGGGCAAGGGCGTGATCGACGATCTGTCGCTTAGCATCCGTCCGGGCGAGAAGATCGGCCTGGTGGGGCGTTCCGGCGCCGGCAAGTCGACCCTGGTCAGCCTGCTCCTGCGCTTCTACGACGTCGAAGCCGGCCGCATCCTGATCGACGGGCAGGACATAGCCAAAGTGACGCAGGAATCGCTGCGCGCCAGTATCGCGATGGTCACGCAGGACACCTCGCTTCTCCACCGCTCGGTGCGCGACAATATTCTCTACGGCCGTCCGGACGCGACGGAAGAGATGATGCTGGAGGCGGTAAACCGTGCGGAGGCGGGCGATTTCATCCAGGCGCTGACCGATCCGAAGGGCCGCAAGGGCCTGGATGCGCATGTCGGCGAGCGCGGGGTGAAACTCTCCGGCGGCCAACGCCAGCGTATCGCGATCGCCAGGGTGATGCTGAAGGATGCCCCGGTCCTTATTCTGGATGAGGCGACCTCGGCGCTCGATTCGGAGGTGGAGGCGGCGATCCAGGACAATCTCTATCGCCTGATGGAGGGCAAGACCGTGATCGCCATCGCGCACCGGCTTTCGACCATCGCGGCGCTGGACCGTCTGATCGTGATGGATCAGGGGCGGATCGTCGAAGAGGGCACGCATGAGGAACTGATCGCGCAGGGCGGCATTTATGCCGGGCTGTGGGCGCGGCAATCCGGCGGATTCCTGGGCTTCGACGACAGCGTGTCGGAGGATGTGGCTGCCGAGTAGGGGAGTATGCGTTCCTGCTATTTCCTGAAAGGCTTTCGCTCGGAGCAAACAAAGAGGTAACGCCAAAACACATTGCCCTACTGCCTTGATTGCCATTGACCTATTCTTTTATTGCTTACTGCTTAGGAGCGCGGCATGAACGCCATCTACGGCCTCTTCGAACGCTGGATCGATCCCTTCCGCAAGACGGACAATCTGCGTCCGCCCGACACGACCGTTCGCTTTCTCTGGCATTATGGCCGGCAGGCGAAGGGGCCGCTGGCGCTCGCCCTGATCGCCGGCGGGCTGTCGCCGCTGGTGGAGGCGGGGCTGTTCTATTTCATGGGCAGGCTGGTCGATCTTCTCAACCAGGCGTCGGACAAGAGCTGGCACGGCCTTCTGGCGGAGGCAGGGCCGGAACTCGCCTTCATGGCGGTGACGGTGCTCGTCGTTCGTCTGGTCGTCACGGCGATAAACACGCTGCTGGACGACCAGACGCTGTCGCCGGGCTTCTACAATCTGATCCGCTGGCAGGCCAATGCTCATGTGCTGCGCCAGTCCTATGCGTTCTTCCAGAACGACTTCGCCGGGCGCATCGCCACGAAGGTCTGGCAGGCCGGGCAGGCGGCGGGCGACCTGATGATCAGCTTTATCCAGGTCGTCTGGTTCATGCTGATCTACAGCGTCACGACGCTTGCGCTGGTCGGCAGCCTCGACTGGCGGCTGGCGGCGGCCGTGGTCTTGTGGATCGTCATATTCGCGTTCATTGCTCGGCATTACGTGCCGATGATCCGCAAGCGCGCCGAGGCGACCGCCGAAGCGGGCTCGATGATCAACGGGCGTATCGTCGACAGCTATTCCAATATCCAGACGATCAAGCTCAACACGGCGGATGCGGACGAGACCTACCTGCGTGACGGGTTCGACCGCTACATAGGCGCGCTCCTGCCGCTCTACCGTTCGCTGACCGGCGTGCGCGTGGCGCTGACCGCGCTTTCGGGCCTGATGATCGTGACCGTGGCGGTGCTCGCCATCGACCTGTGGACCAAGGGTGTGGTGACAGTGGGGGAAGTGTCGTTCACGCTCGGGCTGGTGCTGCGCCTCAACATGCTGCTCGGGCGGCTGATGATGCAGTTGAACGGCATGCTGCGGCAGCTCGGCCTGATCGAGAATTCGATGCGCCTGGTCTCCGCACCGCTCGGCCTGGAGGACCGGCCGGGGGCAAAGCCGCTTGAAGTGACAAAAGGCGCGATCGAGGTCCGGCACGTCACGTTCCATTATGGCAAGGAAGGCGGGGTTCTGGACGACATCAGCCTTTCCATCAGAGGCGGCGAGCGCGTCGGCCTGGTCGGCCATTCGGGCGCCGGCAAGACCACGCTGATCAACCTGATCCTGCGGCTCTTCGATGTGGAGAAGGGCCGCATCCTGATCGACGGGCAGGATATTCGCGACGTGACGCAGGTCTCGCTGCGGCAGGCCTTCGCCGTGGTCAGCCAGGAAACGGCGCTGCTGCACCGCTCGCTCAAGGACAATATCATGATCGCCCGCGGCGATGCGACGGAGGAGGAAGTGCTCGCCGCGGCCCATCAGGCGGAAGCCGACGAGTTCATCGCCAGGCTGGAGGATTTCAAGGGCCGCAAGGCCTTCGACGCCTTCGTCGGCGAGCGCGGCGTGAAACTGTCTGGCGGGCAGCGCCAGCGCATCGCGATCGCGCGCGCGATCCTGAAGAACGCGCCCATCCTGATCCTGGACGAGGCGACCTCGGCGCTCGATTCGGAAGTCGAGGCGGCCATCCAGGAAAATCTCTACCACCTGATGGAGGGCAAGACGGTGATCGCCATCGCGCACCGGCTCTCGACGATTGCGCAGCTCGACCGTCTCGTGGTGATGGATCAGGGGCGCATCGTCGAGGAAGGCACGCATGAGGAACTGCTCGCGCGCGGCGGTATTTACGCCGGGCTTTGGGCCCGCCAGTCCGGCGGCTTCATCGGGAGAGTGAATAGTGAGTAGGGGATAGTGAGGTAGTGAAAAGAAGTTTTCTTTATGCGCTATCTCGCTGCTCGCCGTTCCCATTTGCGCAGCTCTCGATTTGCGCGCCAAATCACGGGTGTGCATAGCCTGCGACATCCTGCCGTCCTGTCGCCCTGCCGTCTGGACAAGCCGCAACATCACGCCTAGAAACCACCCAACATGCCGGGGGATTCCGCCGGCCCATTCGCCATGGGCCAAACTCATAAGAGAGGGGACGCGGAATACCTTATGAATATGAAAGTTGGAAAGGATAGGTCTCGTGAGCGCACACGACACGGCTGAGCCGACACGGCGTGATTTTCTCTACATAGCGACCGGAATGGCGGGCGTCGTTGGGGCAGGCAGTCTCGCATGGCCTTTCATCGACCAGATGCGCCCCGATGCCTCGACGCTGGCGGCGGCCTCGATCGAAGTCGATATTTCTTCCGTGACGGAAGGCATGTCGCTGACGGTGAAATGGCGCGGCAAGCCCATCTTCATCCGCAACCGCACGCCGAAGGAAGTCGATGACGCCAAGAATACGCCGCTCACGGCCCTGAAGGATCCGGTGGCGCGCAACGCCAACCTGGCATCCGACGCGCCGGCCACCGATCTTGAGCGTTCGGCGGGCGAGGGGAAGGAAAACTGGCTCGTCATGATCGGCATCTGCACCCATCTGGGCTGCATTCCGCTTGGCGAATCGGGCGAGTATGGCGGCTGGTTCTGCCCGTGCCATGGCTCGACCTACGACACGGCCGGGCGCATCCGCAGCGGTCCGGCGCCGGAGAACATGGCCATTCCGCCGTATGAGTTCCTCTCAGATACGCACATCAAGATCGGCTAAAGGGTTATTGGGAGACACGATATGAGTGGCGGACATTCCACCTACACGCCGAGCACCGGCATCGAAAAATGGATCGACGCAAGGCTGCCATTGCCGCGCCTCGTCTATGATTCCTTCATCGCCTATCCGGTTCCGCGCAATCTGAACTATGCCTATACGTTCGGTGGCATCCTGGCGATCATGCTGGTTTCGCAGATCCTGACCGGCGTGGTCCTGGCCATGCACTATGCGGCGGCGACCGGCCTCGCGTTCGATTCGGTCGAGAAGATCATGCGCGACGTGAATTCCGGCTGGCTCCTGCGCTATATGCATGCCAACGGCGCCTCGATGTTCTTCGTCGCCGTCTATATCCATATCTTCCGCGGTCTCTACTACGGCTCCTACAAGGCGCCGCGCGAGCTCCTGTGGATCCTCGGCGTCATCATCTATCTTCTGATGATGGCGACGGCCTTCATGGGCTATGTGCTGCCCTGGGGCCAGATGTCCTTCTGGGGCGCGACCGTCATCACCGGGTTCTTCACCGCCTTCCCGATCATCGGCGACCCGATCCAGCAATTGCTGCTCGGCGGCTTCGCGGTGGACAACCCGACGCTGAACCGCTTCTTCTCGCTGCACTACCTGCTGCCGTTCATGATCGCGGGTGTCGTCGTGCTGCACGTCTGGGCCCTGCATGTGACGGGCCAGACCAATCCGACGGGCATCGAGGTGAAGTCGAAGACGGATACGGTGCCGTTCACGCCATACGCGACCGTGAAAGACGGTTTCGCCATGGTGCTGTTCTTCATCATGTTCGCCTATTTCATCTTCTACATGCCCAACTATCTCGGGCATCCGGACAATTACATTCCGGCCAATTCGCTGAAGACGCCGGCCCATATCGTTCCCGAATGGTACTTCCTGCCGTTCTACGCGATGCTGCGCGCCATCACCTTCAATATCGGCCCGATCGACTCCAAGCTCGGCGGCGTTCTGGTCATGTTCGGCTCCATCGCGATCCTGTTCCTGGTGCCGTGGCTCGACACGTCGAAGGTGCGTTCGGCGGCCTACCGTCCGTGGTACAAGCTGTTCTTCTGGCTGTTCGTGGCCGATGCCATCCTGCTCGGCTGGCTCGGCTCCCGTCCGGCGGAAGGCGTCTATGTCGCCATGGCGCAGCTCGCCACCCTCTACTACTTCGTCTTCTTCCTCGTCATCATGCCGGTTCTCGGATTGATCGAGACGCCGAAGCGGTTGCCGAACTCGATCACCGAAGCGGTGCTGGCCAAGTCGAAAAACGGCGGCGTTCCCGCCGGCGCGACCGCCGCTCCGGAAACCAAAGGCTGAGCGAACTGCCAGATATTAAGGACTGTCCCATGAAAACGATCCTCACCGGTCTTGCTACGCTCGGTCTCGGCGTCATGCTCGCCGTAGGCGGCGCGCTTGCCCAGGAAGAACACAGCGAGGCGGAGCCGACGCATTTTCCGATCCTGAAGCCGAAGCAGGAAGACTGGTCCTTCGCCGGTCCTTTCGGGACCTATGACAAGGGCCAGCTGCAGCGCGGCCTCAAGGTCTTCAAGGAAGTCTGCTCCAACTGCCATTCGATGAAGCTGGTGGCCTTCCGCTCGCTGGAGGAACTGGGCTATTCGGAAGACCAGGTGAAGGCCTTCGCCGCCGAATATGATATCCAGGACGGGCCGAACGCCGATGGCGAGATGTTCACCCGCAAGGGTATTCCGACCGACTACTTCCCCTCGCCATTCCCGAATGACGAGGCGGCGGCGGCATCGAACAGCGGCGCCGTTCCGCCGGATTTCTCGCTGATCGCCAAGGCGCGTGCGGTGGAGCGGGGCTTCCCGACCTTCATCTTCGACATCTTCACGCAATATGCCGAAGCTGGCCCTGACTATATCCATGCGCTTCTGACCGGCTATGACCACACGCCGCCGGAAGGCATGCATATCCCCGAAGGCACGCATTACAACCCGTATTTCATCGCGGGCAAGTCGCTTGCCATGCCGAAGCCGATCGAAGACGGCCAGGTCACCTATGATGATGGCGCGCCGCAGACGGTCGATCAATATTCGCGCGACGTCTCGGCGTTCCTTATGTGGGCCGCCGAGCCGCATCTGGAGGACCGCAAGCGGACCGGCTTCCGCGTCATGATCTTCCTCGTCCTGTTCGCCGGCCTTGTCTATCTCGTCAAGCGCCGGGTCTGGGCGAATGTCGCGCACTGACCGCGGTATTGTTCTCGTTATCGAGGGGAGGGCGCCGACGGCGCCCTTTTCTTTGATATCGATGCCTGCGAATATCGGCTTGAACCGAAAGGAAATCACATGGATTCGGCGCTGCGCGAAACATTGAAGGAATCCATCCGGACGATTCCGGATTATCCGAAGCCCGGCATCCTGTTTCGCGACATCACGACGCTTCTGGGCAATGCGCGTGCCTTCCGGCGGGCGGTGGACGAACTGGTCTATCCCTATGCGGGCGGCAAGGTCGACAAGGTGGCGGGCATAGAGGCGCGCGGCTTCATCCTTGGCGGCGCGATCGCACATCAGCTTTCGGCCGGCTTCGTGCCGATCCGCAAGAAAGGTAAACTGCCGCACGATACGGTGCGGATCGCCTACAGCCTGGAATATGGCGTGGACGAGATGGAGATGCACCGCGACGCCATCGTGCCGGGCGAAAAGGTCATTCTCGTCGACGATCTGATCGCCACCGGCGGGACAGCGGTGGGCGCGACCCGGCTTCTCCTGCAGATGGGGGCGGAGGTGGTGGCCGCCTGCTTCATCATCGACCTGCCCGATCTCGGCGGCCGCAAGAAGCTGGAGGCGCTCGGCGTGACGGTGCGCACGCTCGTGGAATTCGAGGGGGAGTGAGACGGCGGGTTCTGAGTTGGAGCATTTCGCTTTTGGATGGAAACGGTAGGTTTCTACCGGTGCGGCTGTTTCCGCGCAGAGGCATGGTGACAAGCACTGGGATGGCGGGGTGAAGATGGCTCTTCCACGACCGAAAACCGTTCTTGCCAAGCGGAGAGGTTGAAGATTGGCTGCCAACAGCAAAGCAACCGTCATCCCAGTGCTTGTCACCGGGACCCATGCCTCCACCTCTCCCTCATAGCAACGGTGCCAGAGGAAACTCGGCTGACTCCATCAGGACATGAACCGTTCCAGAAGGGAATTTCCCCAGGACAGGATTACACCTTCACCAACGCCGCGCTGTCGAATTCCATCACTTTCACGCCATCCTGATTGAAGGCGGAGGAGTGCATGTTCAGCATCGACCAGCCGGGGCGGGAGGCAAGGGGGCGGATCGCCCTGATGGTGCGCTTGTAGGTGATGGTATCGCCGGCATAGACGGGCCTCAGCCATTTGAGGTTCTCGAAGCCGGGGGAGGGGCCGAAGACCGGCATCGGCTCGCCGCGCGCCTTCGCCTGCCGCAGCGCTTCTCCCATCGATTGCACGTTGAGCTTCATCCAGACGGCGGTTGTGTGCCATCCGGAGGCGCAGAGCGCGCCGAAATTGCTCTTCTTCGCCGCTTCGCGATCGATGTGGAAGGGTTGCGGATCATAGAGGGTGGCGAAGCGGATGATGTCTTCGGCGCTGAAGGTGTAGCTGCCGAGCGTCTGCTCGATGCCGACCTGCTCTTCCAAAAGGCTCATCGTGCCGCCTCCTCTGCGGGACGCTGCGGATCGCGCAGCAGGAACATGCCGACATGCTGCGCCTCGCAGACGCTTTCACCGTTCTGGTTGAACAGCTCATGGTGCACGGTGACGAAGCCGAGATCGGGCCTCGAGCGGGAGACGCGGCGGTCGAGGACCCTGGTCCTGCCGGTCAGCGTATCGCCGGCCAGCACCGGCCTCTTCCACTTGACGAAGTCGACGCCGGGCGCGCCTTGCGAGGTGGAGCCGGTGATATAGGCGTCGCACATCATGCGCATCAGCATGGAGACGGTGTGCCAGCCCGAGGCGGCGAGCCCGCCGAGGATGCTCGCCTTTCCCGCCGCCTCGTCGAGATGGAAGGGCTGCGGGTCGAACTCGCTGGCGAAGGCGACGATCTCCTCTGCCGTCACCTTCTTCGGCCCCAGAGGCAGCTCCAGCCCGATGGTTAAGTCCTCATAAGCATAATGCTGGCGCTTCATGTCCACGGTCCGTTTCCTCCGCCGGGCTGGTTTCCTGTGATAATCAGGTGTTGAACCTGAACAGCATCACGTCGCCATCCTGCACCACATATTCCTTGCCTTCGTCGCGGGCCTTGCCGGCCTCCTTGGCCGCCACTTCGCCACCGAGCGCGACATAATCGTTATAAGCGATCGTCTGGGCGCGGATGAAGCCACGCTCGAAATCGGTGTGGATGACGCCCGCCGCCTGCGGCGCCTTGGTGCCGCGCGGAATCGTCCAGGCGCGGGTCTCCTTGGGGCCGGCGGTGAAATAGGTGATCAGGTCCAGGAGCTTGTAGCCGGCGCGGATCAGCCGGTCGAGGCCGGGCTCCTCCAGGCCAATGGCATCAAGGAACTCCTTGGCTTCCTCGTCGGAAAGCTGCGCCACTTCCGCCTCGATCGCGGCGGAGATGATGACGGTCTCGGCGCCTTGCTCCTTCGCCATCTTCTCGACGGCCCTGGTATAATCGTTGCCGGTCGCGGAATCGCTCTCTGCGACATTGCAGACATAGAGGACGGGCTTGGAGGTCAGGAGGTTCAGCCCCTGCAGGATTGAGAGGTCCTCCGGCGCGATATCCTTCAGGAGCATGCGCACGGGCCTGCCATTCTGCAGGAGTTCCAGCGCCCTTTCCATCATCGGCAGGACGGCCAACGCTTCCTTGTCCTTGCCGGTGGCGCGCTTGCGGATCTGCACGATGCGGCGCTCGAGGCTTTCGAGATCGGAGAGCATCAGCTCCGTCTCGACCGTCTCGGCATCGGAAACGGGGTCGATGCGACCTTCGACATGGGTGATGTCCTCATCCTCGAAGCAGCGCAGCACATGGACGATGGCGTCGACCTCGCGGATATTGGCGAGGAACTGGTTGCCCAGCCCTTCGCCCTTCGAGGCGCCGCGCACCAGGCCGGCGATATCGACGAAGGAGATGCGGGTCGGGATGATGTTCTGCGACTTGGCGATGGCGGCGATTTCCTTCATGCGCGGGTCCGGCACGGCGACTTCGCCGGTATTCGGCTCGATGGTGCAGAAAGGATAATTCGCGGCCTGTGCCGCCGCCGTCTTGGTCAGCGCGTTGAAAAGCGTCGACTTACCGACGTTCGGCAGGCCGACGATGCCGCATTTGAAACCCATGGATTTAAACCTGTGTCGTTTGGATTGTGTTGCAGAGCCTATGGGCTAAAGGGTGGGGTGAGGTCAATAGCGCGCCAGAATTTCCGACGGTGCGCGCATGAATGGATTAATGATTGTGAGGCCGTCGATGTCGTGCCCATCATGCATGTCTTCGGAGAGGAAGAACTTGCAGCCGAGCTCCAAGGCAGAGGCGAGAAGCAGGCAATCCCACCAGGGGTAGTGATTGGAGCGACGGATTTTCGATGCGCTCGCGATGGTTTCTAAAGAAATGCCTGCACTGCCCCAACCACTTATGCCGTCGGCCATGGCATAAACGGCTTCTTCGTCAAGATGGGGCATCCGTCGAAAAACGACATGGGTGAACTCGTTCATGACCTGAAGATTGGTGACGCCGGCCTGGGCGTTACCCAAGGCCGTCAACCACGCCTTGCTCGTTTTCATTTTATCAGGAAACGGTCATCGCGAGCGTAGAAGAAGACGTTGGTATCGACAAACACTCTTGGCACGGAAACTCCAAGGTCCGATCTCAGCGTTCGTTGCGTTCTTCAGCCGTCGGCATTTTCCCGTCCACCGCTATGTGTAACGGAGGCCCCGCCAGGAAGCGCTTAATCGCTTCCAGTTGAGGATTGTGCTCCTCGGAGCCGGGCTTTTGCTCGGGCTCAAAACGCTCCTCCAGCAACTCGGCGATAAAACGCGACATGCTTTTTCCGGCCTTGGCGGCCTCCACGCGCGTCTTGCGGGCGAGTTCCTCGTCCATGGAAATGGTGATGTTCTTCATTTCACGGCCTCACGAAAACACGAAGTTCGTGTTGCCGTAATATAGAGGCGTGGCGAGCTGTCATCAATCCTTCTTGCCGAACAGCTTCTTCAGCATGTCGGCCATGGGGCCGCTCTCGGGCATATTGACTGCCGGTTTGGCCGGACGCGCCTGGCGGATATGGCTCTGGCCCTTGGCGCCGCCGGCCGGCTTGTCGGCGTCCTTGCGCCCATTCGAGCGAGGGGCGCCGCCGCCCAACGCCAGCGACACGCGATTCATGAAGGTGTTGTCGTCGCCCTTGACCAGCAGGTCCGCATTGTCGGCAACCGCCGCCAGAAGCGGCTCCAGCCATTCCTGGTCGGCCTTTGCGAAATCCCCAAGGACGTGATTGTGCACCAGCTCCTTGGCGCCGGGATGGCCGATGCCGAGCCGGATGCGACGGTAATCCTTGCCGCAATGCGCGTCGATCGACCTGATGCCGTTGTGCCCGCCCGCTCCGCCGCCGGTCTTGACGCGCACCTTGCCGGCCGGCAGGTCCAATTCGTCATAGATGACCACGAGATCGGAAGGGGAGAGCTTGTAGAAGCGCACGGCCTCGCCGACCGACTGGCCGGAAAGGTTCATGAAGGTCTGCGGCTTGATGAGCAGCACCTTTTCGCCGCCGATGGTGCCGTCGGCGATTTCCGCCTGGAATTTCTTCTGCCAGGGAGAAAAGCGATGGCGGCGGTGTATCTCATCCGCCGCCATGAAACCGATATTGTGCCGGTTTTTCGCATAGCGGGAGCCCGGATTGCCAAGTCCTGCGATGAGCAGCATGGAAACAGCCCCCGATATGCGCGAAGACGATTACTCGCCTTCCTTCTCTTCCGTCGCAGCTTCCTCCGCCGCTTCTTCCTCGGCCTTGAGGCCAGCCGGCGCGGCAATGGTGGCGATGGTGAAGTCGCGGTCCTGGATGACGGGCGTGACGCCCTCAGGCAGCTTTACCGCGGAGATGTGGATGGAATCGCCGAGCTGGTGACCGGTGAGGTCGACCTCGATGAAATCCGGGATCGCGTTGGCAGGAACCGTGGCCTCGATCTCGTGGCGGACGATGTTGAGAACGCCGCCGCGCTTGATGCCGGGAGCCGCTTCCTCGTTGATGAAGTGAACGGGGATGTTGACCTGCACGACCGACTTCTCCGAGACGCGGAGAAAATCGACATGAACCGGGAAATCGCGAACCGGATCAAGCTGATAGTCCTTCGGCAGGACCTGGATCTTCTTGCCGTCGACGTCGATCGTGGCGATCGTCGTCTTGAAGCCACCGCCGTGAATCTTCAGGTAGACGTCCTTGTAGGACAGGGCGATGGAGAGCGGGGGCTGCTTGTCGCCATAGATGACGGCAGGCACTTTACCGTTGCGCCGAAGTTCCCGGGCGGACCCCTTACCGACCCGTTCGCGCGCCTCGGCCTTGAGCTCGTATGACTGGCTCATGGCATTTCCTTTCGAGTTTCAAATCTGGAGTGTCTTCCTTTTCGGCCATGCCGGGCAGAAAAACATGAAGCGACCGATTTGCCGTCCGACGCGCGAACGAAAGGCCGCCTCATTCCGTGTTGCCTCCAAGGGTGTCCACACGGATGGCGGCTCTATAACGGAAAGGCCGGAAATGTGCAAGTTCGCAGGCAGTTCGGCCGGATTCCAGTCCGAATTTCGGCTTTCGGCCGGTTGCGGGCATTCCCATAAGGCTACACAATGTCGGGGGATATAAGGCAGGCGAGATTGCTTGAACGTATATCCACGTCGCGACCGGCCCAACGCGAAAGGAACACGCAATGGCGATTGCCAAAAATACGATCTGCCTGTGGTACGACAAGGACGCGGAGGAAGCGGCCCGGTTCTATGCCGGGGTCTTTCCCGACAGCGAGGTAAAGACTGTATATCGTGCGCCCGGTGACTATCCTTCCGGCAAGGAGGGGGACGTGCTGATGGTCGAGTTCACTGTCGCGGGCGTCCCCTGTCTCGGCCTCAACGGCGGCCCCACCTTCAAGCACAACGAAGCCTTCTCCTTCCAGATTGCGACCGACGATCAGGAGGAGACGGACCGCTACTGGAACGCGATCGTCGGCAATGGCGGCCAGGAAAGCGCGTGCGGCTGGTGCAAGGACAAGTGGGGGATTTCCTGGCAGATCACCCCGCGCATATTGATGGAGGCGATGGCGGCCGGCGGCGGCGAAGCAAAGCGTGCGTTCGATGCCATGATGACCATGAGGAAAATCGACGTCGCAGCAATCGAGGCGGCGCGACGCGGGTGAGCCGGGTCTAGCGAGAACTGCACACGGCAATCCGAATGACGGAGAACTGCATCATTTAGCGTAACTTTCGATCGGATTTGACCAATCTGCTCGAAAATCGCGCTGACGGCAGTTGTTGTGGGTTTTGCGACAAGGCAGGCGCGCCGGCGGATTTGGAGTGCTAAAGGAGGCAGGTTGGCGGGACGCTTGCTTCGCCCCCAGGTCAAATCAGTTCGAACAGGCATTTTCAGGAGGCATGATGAAGGTCGGCATCGACATGGGAGCCACGTCCGGCGGGACCGCGGCCATGCTCGATCTTGAGGAATTGCTTGCAACGCGCCTGCTGGTGCAGGGCAATTCGGGCTCGGGAAAGTCGCATCTTCTCCGCCGCCTGCTGGAGCAGAGCGCTCAATGGGTGCAGCAGTGCATCATCGACCCGGAAGGCGACTTCGTCACGCTTGCAGATAGCTTCGGTCATGTGGTGGTGGATGCCGCGCGCACCGAGGCAGAGCTGACGCGGATCGCCGCGCGCATCCGGCAGCACCGTGTCTCGGTCGTCCTCAACCTGGAGGGGCTCGATGTCGAGCAGCAGATGCGCTGTGCGGCGGCCTTCCTCGGCGGCATGTTCGATGCCGACCGTGACTACTGGTATCCGATGCTGGTGGTCGTCGACGAGGCGCAGCTCTTTGCGCCCGCCGTCGGCGGCGAGGTATCGGACGAGGCGCGCAAGCTCTCACTCGGCGCGATGACCAATCTGATGTGCCGCGGCCGCAAACGCGGCCTTGCCGGCGTCATCGCCACGCAGCGGCTGGCGAAGCTCGCCAAGAACGTGGCGGCGGAAGCCTCGAACTTCCTGATGGGCCGCACCTTCCTCGACATCGACATGGCCCGGGCCGCCGATCTGCTGGGCATGGAGCGGCGGCAGGCGGAGATGTTCCGCGATCTCCAGCGCGGCCATTTCGTGGCGCTCGGGCCGGCGCTGTCGCGGCGGCCGCTGCCGATCAAGATCGGCCCGGTGGAGACTTCGGCCAGGTCCAGCAGCCCCAAGCTGATGCCGCTGCCGGATGCGCCGGAGGATGCGCGCGAGCTCATCTTCACGCCCAGTCCGGAGGAGATCCGCCCCGTGGTGAGGCGCGCGCCCGCCGCGCCGCCGCCGCGCCCGACCGCCGAGATCCTCGCCCAGCTCGCGAAAGCGAAGCCGGAGCCCGAACAGCCCGTGGAGCCGCTTTTCCCCGGCATTGCCGATGCCGAGCGCGAGAACCTCATCGACAAGGTGATGCGCGAGATCATCGATGACCCCGAGGCCTCGTTCCGCTCCGTCGCGGTGCTCTACCAGGATTTCCTTGTCCGCTGCCGTATCCACCGCGTGCCGGGAGAGCCGCTGGCGCTGCCGGCCTTCCGCCGCCGCCTGGCGCTGGCGCAGACCAATCTCGACGGCGAAACCGCCTCGGGCCAGACTTGGCAGCAGGCGCTCACGCTATCGGAAAGCCTGACGGACGACGTGCAGGGCGTGTTCCTGATCGTCGCGCAGGCGGCGGTGACGGCCAAGCCTTGCCCATCCGACGCGGTGCTGGCGCGCGCCTATGGCACGCATTCGGTGAGCCGGGCGCGGCGGCTTCTCACCTATTTCGAGGAGAGGGGGCTTCTGGTGGTGCGCACCGATTTCACGGGAAAACGCGTCGTCGCCTTTCCCGATCTCGGCTGCGAGACCGCGCCCGGCGATCCCAATGCGCCGGATGATCAGCCAGAGGAGCAGACGGCGGCGGAATAAAATGGGGAAAAATGAGTGAGATAGGGAATAGTGAGATAGTGAGTAGTGAACAGATAGGCTTTTCCTACTCACTACTCACTACTCACTACTCACTATTCTAAATCAGTCGAACAGGCTGGAAACCGACTCCTCAGCGGCGGTGCGGGAGATGGCCTCGCCGATGAGGTCGGCGATCGACAGGACCCGGATATTGGGCGCGGCGAGGATCGCGGCGGTCGGCTGGATGGAATCGGTGATGACCAGTTCCTTCAGCTTCGAGGAGGTGATGCGGGCGACCGCGCCGCCTGAGAGAACGCCATGGGTGATATAGGCGGTGACGCTGGCCGCACCCTTGGCCAGCAGCGCCTCGGCGGCGTTGCAGAGCGTGCCGCCGGAATCGACGATATCGTCGAACAGCAAGCAATCCTTGCCCCTCACGTCGCCGATGACGTTCATGACCTCCGATTCACCGGGGCGTTCGCGGCGCTTGTCGACGATGGCGAGCTGCGCGTCGATGCGCTTCGCCAGCGAGCGGGCACGCACCACGCCGCCGACATCAGGCGAGACGACCATGATGTTCTCGGTGGAATAGCGAGCCTTAACGTCGCGGGCGATAACCGGCACGGCATAGAGATTGTCGGTCGGGATATCAAAAAAACCCTGGATCTGGCCGGCATGGAGATCGAGGGTCAAGACACGGTTGGCGCCCGCTTCGGTGATGAGATTGGCCACGAGCTTGGCCGAGATCGGCGTGCGGGGGCCGGGTTTCCGGTCCTGCCTGGCATAGCCGAAATAGGGCATGACGGCGGTGATGCGGCGGGCGGAGGAACGGCGGAACGCATCGATCATGATGAGCAGTTCCATCAGATGATCGTTCGCGGGATAGGACGTGGACTGAAGGACGAACACGTCCTCGCCACGGACATTTTCCTGAATCTCGACGAAAATCTCCTGGTCGGCGAAGCGCCGGACGCTGGCCTTGCCCAGGGGGATGTTCAGATATTTTGCAACGGATTCAGCCAGGACACGATTGGAGTTGCCCGCGAAAAGTTTCATACTTGATCTGCCCCTGGCGCTGGTCGAGCCTTATGGATGCCGGCCTTTTACCGCGACTCTCGGTGAATGCAAGCGCGCAATCGCGATATGTGGCTAAGAATCACTGAAAAGTTTCCGGGCTCCAGCAACGGAAAGCAGGGAAGTGAGGCGATTTTATCGCCTTGATTCCAAAGATTTATGCGGCTTTGCTGTTGTGGGGCGAAAGGCCTGTGCGATATCGCTCATGCGCGGTTTGCCGCAAGCCAGCTCGCATATTCCTGCATGGTCCGGTCGGCGATCGCCTCCATCGCGGAAGGGGGAACGGCGCTCCAGGTGTCCGGCGCGCTGCCTGCAACCTTCTCCTGCCCCTGTATCCGGTGCAGGCGGTTTCCTGCCGGATCGAGAATATCCCAGACATAGAGGACCGTCGTCTGGCCGCCTTCCGCAAGGGCCGAGAAATAACCCTTCATGATGTAGGCCTGGCCGGTCTCGCTGGCGCCGGCCAGGGTCACGCCCCTGGCCTTTGCATCCGCGGCGAGCCGGCGTGACAGCGGCGTGACGACGCTGACGGGCGCGCCGACCACCGGCGCGATCTGGAGCTTGTCGAGATGCAGGGTTCCCGCGGTCTGCTGTCCCGTAGCCGGCTGGGTCGTTGTTTGCCCGGCCGTCTGGCCGGCCGATGTGGCGGCAGCCGGCGTGTTGCCGGAGTTGGGCACCGACAGGGTTGCCTCGGTGCTGTTGCAGCCGGCAAGTGCTCCGACGCACAGCAGAACAATCGAAGTGAACTCTTTTCTCATTTTCGGCTGCTTGCTCCAGAAGCTGCGGCAGTCTCCGCGAATTTCCATCCCATTGGCAACTTATAAGGATTCCGATTCACTTGACAATCAAGTCGAGAGAATGGCGGGAAAGCGGCTCGGCGCCGCCGCTTGTGGTCAGATAAGTGCGGCCGAGCGTCATGGCGGAGCCGCTGTCGGAATCCATAATGATCATATGGGCGAAGAGCGTCATGTCCGGCTCGATGCGCTCGGGGTTGCCGGCATAGAACATCTGCGGGTCCATCCATGAGGGCGTGAAGCGCGCGCCCACCGAATAGCCGCAGGCGTTGAGCCTGTGCCGGGTCAGGTCATGGGCTTCCATCGCCTTGGCATGGGCATCGAAGACATCGCCGAAGGTGGAGGCGGGCGTCAGCGCGGCTTCCACCGCTTCCAGCGCCTCGCGGGCGGCGTCATAAAGCTCGAGATGCCGCTTGGACGGCTTGCCGGTCAGGATCGTGCGCATCATCGGCGCGTGGTAGTGGCGGTAGACGCCGGACCATTCCAGCGTCAACTGGTCGTTCTTCGTCAGCTTCCGCCTGCCGGCCTTATAGCGGCAGAGCAGGGCATCGGCGCCCGAGCCGATGATGTATTCATTGGCGGGAAAGTCGCCGTCGCCCTCGAAATTGGCGCTCATCATGGCGGCCAGGATATCGGCCTCGCTGGCGCCGGCCTTGACGATCTTCAGGGCGGCGTCGAGCGCATCGTCGCTCAAGCCGGCGGCCTTGCGGGCGAAGGCGATCTCCGCCGGGCTTTTCAGAAGCCGCAGCCGGTCCACGAGGCCGGACGCATCGACCAGCTTGGCGAAGGTGGTCAACTGCTCGTCGAGCTTGCGGCCGTTGGCGGCGGTCAACCCATGGGTCTGGTACTCGATGCCGATGCGGGTGCCGAGCAGGTCCATCTCGTTCAGGATATTGCGCAGGTCGATCGCCGGATTGGCGTTCTCCCGGTCGGTCCACAAGACGATATTCTCGATATTGGAGGTATGGCGCGCCTGGCGCAGATCCGCCGAGCGGGTCATGAGCACCATGGAGCCGTCCGCCTTGACGATCAGGCACTGGAAGAAGCAGAAGCCGAACGTGTCGTAGCCGGTCAGCCAGTACATGCTCTCCTGCGAGAACAGGAGCAGCGCATCGAGCTTCTCCTCCGCCATTTTCATAAGCAGGCGGTCGTGGCGCGCAGCATATTCTTCCGGCTCGAAATGAAGGGCCATGGGTTTACTCCCCCTCTACTCCACGATGGCTATGGCTGAAATCTGGCGCCCGTAATCCGCTTCGCCGCGGTGGGTGGCGCGCCGATAGGAAAAGAATTGTGCTTCATCCGCATAGGTGCATTGCCCAAGCGCATCGGTCTTCACGCCTGATGCCTTCAACCTGTCGATGATGAAGCTCCACAGGTCGAACATTTTGTAGTTTTCCCGCCGGGAGGCGCGGAAATATTGCTCATAGGCCGCATCCCGCGCAACGAACTCAGCGAAGAATTCCGGCCCCACCTCATAATTCTCAGGCCCGATCGTGGGGCCGAGCACGGCGACGATGTGGGAGCTGTCCGCGCCGAGCGCGATCATCGCATCAATGGTGTTTTCGAGAACGCCTGAGATGGCGCCGCGCCAGCCGGCATGGGCCGAGCCGATGACACGGGCTTCCGGGTCCGCGAAGAGCACCGGCCCGCAATCGGCGCTGAGCGCGCCGAGCGCAATGCCGGGTGTGCGGGTGACCATGGCGTCCGCCTTCGGCCTTTCGCCGGGGAAGGGGGCGGTGACGGTGACGACATCGGGCGAGTGCACCTGATGCACGGTCAGCAGATGCTCCGGCCTGACGCCGAGGCTCCGGGCCACTCTGCGGCGGTTTTCGGTGACGTTCTGCGGCTCGTCATGGGAGCCGGCGCCGACATTGAGACCGCGATAGATGCCTTCCGAAACGCCGCCCTGGCGGGTGAAGAAGCCGTGCACGATACCCTTGTCTCGTCCGGCTTCGAGCAGCGGTGAGCATATCGGGGCAGGGCGGGCAATGGTCAGCATGGGCAGGGCTCCTCAAGGCCGCGGGATGGTGCGGGAGGGGAAACGGGAAGTCAATCGCTCCATTTTGGAGACCGGATTCTGGTGAAATGCGTGAACCCGTCTTTGCGCTCGCACAAGGCGGACCCGGAATAATCCCCTCATTTTTACGTGATTCTACTCCGAATCGACGTCGAACGGAAAGATGCGGCTCTGCCGGTCGCTGACGCAGAGCACCTTGAAGAGCGCGCCCATCTGGTCGGGGCCGGCGAGGCGCTCGACATCGCTTCTTATCCGCTCGCGAGAGGCTTCGTCCTTGTCGGCGCCAAGCTGGCCGGCACGGCCGAGCAGCCCCATGGCGAGCAGGAAATCGCCTTGCGCCATTGTGCCTGTGCGGCAGGAAAGCGCGCGGGCCGTTTGAGCCAGCGCGGCGAAATCGACATGGCTGGTCAGATCGGCTTCGCCGGGCTTTTCGAACACGCCCTGGAATTCATGCTTCGCGACCGCCTGCAGCGTGTCGCCGAAGCCCGCTTCGAGATGGCCGTAATCGATGAGGAGGGCGGCGCCCCGGCCGGTGGCGATCCGCTCGGCGATCTGCTGCATCAGCGCCGTGCGGGCAGGGGCCGCCTCGAAGATCGTGCCATCTGGCGCCTGCGCATGGCCGTGAGGCAGAAGGGCCGTATCGATGGAGCCGGCGCCGGCGGTGAAGCTCAGGTCCTCCTTCACAGCGGTGACGAGCCGCTCGATGAAGCGCCCGTTGACCTTGACATATTGGCGGATCGGCAGCGCGTCGAAAAGCTCGTTGGCAACGAGGATCAGAGGGCCATCGGGAATATTCCCGATTTCCCGGTGCCACTCTATGGAAACCGGGTGGCTTTTCAGCTTTTCCTGCTGGATTTTGGTCAGGCGCGGACTGGTCTCGACCATGCTGACACGGGCGGAGCGCAGGAAATCCGGCGCGACCTGCCTGAGGGTGCGTAGCATGTCCGCCATCAGCGTGCCGCGTCCGGGGCCGATCTCGCAGAGCACGGCATTTTCCGGCCGGCCGAGCGCGCCCCAGGCGCCGGCACACCAGACGCCGATCAGCTCGCCGAACATCTGGCTGACCTCCGGCGCGGTGATGAAATCGCCTTCGCGACCGAAAGGCTCGCGCGTCGTGTAGTAGCCCGCCTCCCGGTCGCCGAGGCAGGCTGCCATATATTCGGCGACGCTGATCGGCCCCGCCGTCCCGATCAGCCTGATGAGGCGCTGTTTCAGGGCAGTCATGCCGATGCGCGGCGGGCCGCGCTTTTTGCCCGCAGCACTGCCCAGAGGCCGAACAGCAGCATGGGGAGCGACAGCACCATGCCCATGGTGAGCCAGCCGCCGAAGAGATAGCCGAGCTGCGGGTCCGGCTCGCGGAAGAACTCGACGATGATCCGGCTGATGCCGTAACCGGCGACGAAGATGCCGCTGATATAGCCGGGCATTTTGAGCTTCAGCCCCTTGTGGGTGAGGAGCCACAGCACGGCGAAGAGCACGAGCCCTTCCAGCGCGGCCTCGTAGAGCTGGCTGGGATGGCGCGGCAGCGGGCCGCCATTGGGAAAATAGACGGCCCAGGGAACGTCGCTCACGCGGCCCCACAGCTCCGAATTGATGAAATTGGCGACGCGCACCAGCCCGAGCCCGACGGGAACGCCCGCCGCGACCGTGTCGAACATGCTCCAGACAGGAATGCCGCGCGAGCGGGCGAAAAGGATCATGGCGAGCGTGGTGCCGAGAAAACCGCCATGAAACGACATGCCGCCGTCCCACACCGCCGGAATGGCCAGCGGATTGGCGAGATAGTAGCTGAGATTATAGAACAGCACATAGCCGATGCGCCCGCCCAGCACGACGCCCAAAGCAGCCCAGAGGACGAAATCATCGAGCGCTTCCGGTTTCATCGGGGGCTGGTCGCCGGCCCATAGGTGCGGCCTGGAGAGAAGGCGCTTGCCATACCACCAGGCAAACAGGATGCCCACGACATAGCCGACGCCATACCAGTGCACTGCCAGCGGGCCGATCGAGAAGATCACCGGATCGATATCGGGAAAGGCGAGGGCGGAAAGCGGCAGGAGCGGCTCGATCATGGGTTTCTCCGAAAATTGCGCGGACCATGCAAGACGATCCCGCGTCGGTCAAGCGGCGTGCGAATTCACCACGATTTCCATACGATGCTTGCATCGCCTATCATGCAAGCTTATCTGAAAGGGATCGCTCAACAGAGGTGACTGCCATGACCAGCGGAACGAACAGGGTCCTCGACGAACTCGCCAAGCTTGTGACCGACGCGGCAGGAGCGGCGCAGGGCGTGCGGCGCGAGGTGGAGACCGCCATGCGGACGCAGGTGGAGCGCATCCTCAATTCCATGGATGTCGTGCAGCGCGAGGATTTCGAGGCGGTGCGCGAAATGGCGGCCAGAGCGCGCACCGAGAACAGCGCGCTGATCGAGCGGATCGAAGCACTCGAGGCGCGCCTTGCCAAAATCGAGGGGCAGGCCGTGCCCAAAACCGCGAAATCTTCCGCTGCTTCGACAAAATCCAGAAGTAATTCGTAAAAAATTTATCAACAGGCTCCGGCGGGCAAAAACCCTTGTCTTAGAGTCGGTTACAGGTGCCGCGTGGCCCCGCGCGGCATGCTCTGTCCACATGCTTTCGCGCCTCTTTCTCGAAAAGGGGCTAGCGCTCTGACTCAGCATCAATAGACTGAAAACACTACATGATTCGAAACAGGGTTCATGTGGTGACGGCACAGGGGGTATATTAGCGGGTCAAGTGCCTTAGGCCGTTCTCCAGTATCAGTATGTGTTTGCGTCCTTCAGGCGGGCGTGTGGTGCGCTCGTCCAAAGATTTCGAGTATGACCTTTTTATGAAGGTCAGCTCCAGAACAGGAAATGGTCATGAGCCTTCTTGAGCTTGAAATCGCTCGCGATGCGCATCCCGTGGATGTCATCGAACAGGTCGCACATTCAAACGACTGGTCGTTCGAGCGTACAGGCGACGATGAAATTGCCATGTCGGTGGCTGGGTTGTGGACGGATTACCATGTCTCCTTCTCATGGATGGAGGATTTCGAGGCGCTGCATCTGGCTTGCGCATTCGACATCAAGGTGGGCGAGGCGCGCGTCAACGAAGTGCTGCGGCTTCTCTCGCTGATCAATGAACAATTGCTGATGGGGCATTTCGACCTCTGGCAGCAGGAAGGCGCGATCATGTTCCGCCAGTCGCTGCTGCTCGCCGGCGGCGCGGAGCCGACAAGCCGTCAGGTCGAAGTGCTCCTGGCAAGCGCGCTCGATGCCTGCGAATGCTATTTCCAGGCCTTCCAGTTCGTCGTCTGGTCGGGCGTTTCGGCGCGGGACGCGCTGGACAGTGTGCTGTTCGAGACCGTTGGGCATGCCTGATTTGATCAGCTGGGACGATTTCGAGAAAGTAGATATACGCTGCGGCACGATCATCGAGGCCGTGCCCTTTCCGGAAGCGCGCAAGCCGGCGATCAAGCTGAAGATCGATTTCGGCGAGGCGATCGGGGTCAAGAAGTCGTCCGCCCAGATCACCAAGCATTATATGCCGGAACAATTGGTCGGGATGCAGGTATTGGCGGTCGTCAATTTCCCGCCGCGCCAGATCGGCCCGTTCATGTCGGAAGTGCTGACGCTCGGCCTTCCGGACGAGGAAGGCGCCGTCGTGCTCGTTACGCCCGACAAGCCGGTGCCGAACGGCGGCAAGCTTTTTTAGGCGGTTCGCTGCTTAATGGAAGCGGTCTACGGTGCGGCAGTTGCCTCTACCTTTCCACCGGGACAACGGTGCCAAAAGAACCAAGCGATTCTATCAAAACATGATCTGCTCCAAGGCAGTAGGGCAATAAGGCCGTGAGGCAATATGTTTATATTGCCGCTCCCTTTGAACTGATAGCCTTCCGACTGCCCGACCATTCACTCAAGCGGGTATCCTTATCATCGCGCGCAGGCCGCCCAGCGGGCTGTCGTGGAGCGTGATGTCGCCGCCATGGCTGCGGGCGATGTCGCGGGCGATCGCCAGCCCGAGGCCGGTGCCGCCGGCGTCCTGGTTGCGCGCCTCGTCGAGCCGGACAAACGGCTTGAAGACCTCCTCGCGCTTGTCGGCGGGAATGCCGCTGCCGTTATCGTCAATCGTGATCGTCAGGCCGGTTTCGCCATGAATGGCCGTCACATCGACCGTCTGGGCGTGGCGGAAGGCATTGGCGACCAGATTGCTGATGAGCCGCGCGAAGGCATTGGGGCGGACGTTGACGACGGGGTCGCCCTCGATCCGTGACGCGAAGGTGCGCTGGCGGAGCTTTGCCTCTTCGGCGAGCTTGTCGAAGAGGCGGGCGAGATCGAAGGTTCCCCGCTCCTCCGCGGCTTCCCCACGGGCAAAGGCCAGATAGCCTTCGAGCATGGACTGCATATCGGCGATATCCTGATTGAGCGGCTCGGTATCGATCTTGGAGCCGGCAAGCGCCAATTGCAGCTTGAAGCGGGTCAATATGGTGCGCAGATCGTGGCTGACGCCGGAGAGCATGGCCGTGCGCTGCTCGATCTGGCGTTCAATGCGCTCGCGCATCTGGATGAAGGCGAGACCGGCGCGGCGAACCTCCTCCGCGCCGCGCGGGCGGAAGCCCTCCGGCATCGGCTGTCCCTTGCCGAAACTCTCGGCGGCCTGAGCGAGCTGCTGGATCGGCCTGATCTGGTTGCGCAGGAAGAGGATGGCGATGGTGAGCAGCACCAGCGCCGTTCCCACCATCCAGGTCAGGAAGATCAGCGTGTTGGAGGCATAGGCCTGGCTGCGCTTGGCAAAGACGCGCAGCACCTTGTCCTCGAGCTGGATGCGGATTTCGATCAGGTCGGAATCACCCACTGTGTCGACCCAGAAGGGACGGTTGATCTGGCGCGTGATTTCCTCGCTCAGGAAATAGTCGAGGATCGAGAAGAACGGCTTGGGCCCGGGCGGGGGCAGGGGGTCGGGCGGCAGGATGGAGATGTTGAGCGCCAGGCGCTGCTGGGCGATGCGGATGATGTTCTCATATCCGGGGTCCTGGGGATAGGTCTCGATGATATCGATGATGGCCGCGATATCGCGCACCACCGCCGTGGAGAGACGCTCGGTGACCATCTGCCAATGGCGTTCCATAAAGACGAAGGCGATGACCGACTGCAGCAGCACCATCGGCACGATGACAATGATGAGCGAGCGGGCATAAAGCCGCTTCGGCATCTTGCGTGCCAGCCATCTGGCGAATTGCGTCCAGAGCGATTTCATCGTGTCGGATCAGAACTCCGGTCGACGCCAAGGGCTTGCAATATCGGGGCTGCGCGGATCCGGGCGGAAAGGCAGTCCCTGTTTTCCCGGTAAAGCCAGTCGTCCGCTTTCGTGGACCGGCTGCATGAAATGCCGGCGGCTCTCGTTTGGCGTCATTCGATGCTGAGCTTGTATCCGATGCCGCGCACGGTCTGCAGCCAGACCGGATTGGCCGGATCCTGCTCGATCTTGCGGCGCAGGCGGTTGATCTGCACGTCGATGGTGCGCTCGCCGACCTCGCCTTCCTGACCGGTCAGCTCGTGGCGCGGCACGGTCTCGCCGGCGCGCGATGCGAAGATCGCCATGATGTCCTGCTCGCGATCCGTCAGCTTGATGTTCTCGCCCGCCTTCTTCAGCTCCTTGCGCGGGATGAAGAATGTATAGGGGCCGAACACCACCTGCTCGATCTTCGGCTGCGGCGGCGGGGCGCCGCGGCGCAGAATGTTGTTGATGCGCAGGATCAGTTCGCGCGGATCGAAGGGCTTCGGCAGGTAATCGTCGGCGCCGGCTTCCAGCCCGTCGATCCTGTTGTCCGTCTCCGACAGGGCGGTCAGCATCAGGATCGGCACGTCCTTGGTCTCGCGCAGTGATTTGGTCAGCGATACGCCGCTTTCTCCGGGCATCATGATATCGACGATCAGCAGGTCGAAATCGATGCCCTCCAGCTTGCGCCGCGCCTCGGTCGCATTGGCGGCCACGGTGACGCGGAAGCCGCTCCCG
Source organism: Mesorhizobium sp. RMAD-H1 (assembly GCF_014191375.1). GTDB lineage: Bacteria > Pseudomonadota > Alphaproteobacteria > Rhizobiales > Rhizobiaceae > Paramesorhizobium. Next base: position 591,801 of record NZ_JACHWN010000002.1, on the reverse strand, counting down.
GTCAGATATTGCGACAGAAGGCTGCGGATGCGAGTATCGTCATCAACAACGAGAAGATGCGGCGCGTCGTCAGAAAGCGGTTTTTCTTCGATGGCCATGTCGGCATCCCTTCTCTTCATCATATGACTATTGCCTGTCTCAAGAATTCTAACCTGCCGTGGGCAAACTGTCGATCTGCACGCGCTGATCGGGATTGACCATGGCCTTGAGGAAATGCTCGATCGCCGCGCGGTTCTCCGGGCCGCTTTCCTCCAGTGCCCGGGCGATACGGCGGGACTGTGGCAGGGCAAGGGCAAGCGCCAGCTCGCGGCCCTTGGGCGTCGGATAAAGTTCCCTCTGGCGGCGATCGCGCGGGCCGGTCACCTGGACGACATGCTCCGTGTCGATCAGCTGCTTGAGAACGCGGGCGAGGCTCTGCTTGGTGATCTTCAGTACGTCCAGGAGCTCGGCCACGGTCATGCCCGGCTTGCGGTTGATAAAATAGAGAACGCGGTGATGCGCCCGCCCGAAGCCGATCTTCTCCAGGATCAGGTCGGGGTCGGCTGTGAAGTCACGATAAGCGAAGAACAGGAGCTCAATGATGTTGAGATCCGCGGCATCCTCGTTGGAAAGGGCGTCGGTAATGGGAGGGGAGTCCTGGGTGCGCTTCACTTCGCGGGCTCCGGTGTGACGAAAAAATATGTCAGCTTTGTTGACTTATTTTGGGCGCGCTGATAATTTTCGCCAAGCTGTTGGTCAGATTTTGAATGAAACATAAAGTCAGTACGGCTCTTCAAGACATAATCCCTCTTTGAATTGCGTATATAATCATTTTTGCCCAATAGTCTGCCGCCCGCTGACCGGGAACGGGCGGTACCGCAGGAGACCCGGAAAAACTTAAGCCGCATGATCTTATCGGAAAAGCCTGCAGCTTTCCGGATCATGCTCAAAGCAACGCATGATCTTTTCCGGAGAGTCTGCCACTTTTCGGGATCATGCTCAGGGAATGAAAACGCCTGGAGGTTAACATGGCATCCGTTCCGTTCGATCAGCTTGAAGGTTACATATGGATGAATGGCGAATTCGTTCGCTGGACGGATGCGAAGGTGCATGTGTTGACCCATGGTCTGCACTATGCCAGCGCCGTGTTCGAGGGCGAACGCGCCTATGGCGGGGAGATTTTCAAACTCAACGAGCATACGGAGCGCCTGCACGAATCCGCCCGTATTCTCGGCTTCGATATTCCCTATTCCGTCGCGGAGATCAACGAGGCCTGCCGCCAGCTCCTGGCCAAACAGGGCTTCCAGGACGCCTATGTGCGGCCGATCGCCTGGCGCGGCAGCGAATCCATGGGTGTTTCGGCCCAGAACAACCGCATCAATGTCGCCATCGCCATATGGCAGTGGCCGAGCTATTTCGACCCGGCGCAGAAGCTGAAGGGCATCCGCCTTGACATCGCGGAATATCGCCGTCCGGATCCGAAGACCGCGCCGTCGAAATCGAAGGCAGCCGGCCTCTACATGATCTGCACGATCTCCAAGCACGCGGCGGAAGCCAAGGGCTATGCGGATGCGATGATGCTCGACTGGCGCGGCCAGGTGGCCGAAGCCACGGGCGCCAATATCTTCTTCGTCAAGGACGGCGTCATCCACACGCCGAAGGCCGATTGCTTCCTCGACGGCATCACGCGCCGCACGGTCATCGACCTGGCGAAGCGGCGTGGCTACGAGGTTGTGGAGCGCGCAATCATGCCGGAGGAGCTGGAAGGGTTCGAGCAGTGCTTCCTCACCGGTACGGCGGCGGAAGTCACTCCGGTGGCGGAAATCGGGCCTCATCGCTTCACCGTTGGTGAAATTGTCACAAATCTCATGCATGATTACATGGCCGAAGTTCAGCCAAAGCGGGCTGCAGCGGAATAATCTGCTATATTACGCATTTCCGGATACAGGTCCGGTTCCCAGTTTTGCTGGAAATGCTCTGTTAAGTTTTAAACAAGAAATGCGGCGGTTTCCGCCGCATTTTTCTTTCTGACCAGCGATCTTGTTTGACTTTGGCGGTAAAGCGTCCAACATCACCTTGCCGGAGGATTCTGCTTTGGCGAGAAACACTTTGACGGGGTGACAATTATGGAAGCTCTTCTTCCCATCATCATTCAGCTGGTTTCCGGTGCTGTTGGTGGCAATATTGCCGGCGCGGCCAAGAACCTCAGCCTCGGTACGGCTGGAAACACGGTGGCAGGCGGCATTGGCGGTGTCCTGCTGAGCCAGCTTCTGCCGCTTCTGAGCAACGGCGGCCTCGATTCCGTGCTCAACGGTGTCGTCGGCCATATCGCGGGCGGCGGTATCGGCGGTCTGGTGCTGACGGCCATCGTCGGCCTGATCAAGAACCAGGTCGCCAGCAAGGCTTGAGCAGGACCGCATGAGCCGAATCGGATAGGCCGCCCGGTCTTCCGACGAGGTCATGCGCGAATGCCGGGATGGGAATTGGGTCGGTCGCGTTGCGACCGATCAAGAGGGAATTGCCATATGACGGTTTACGGGCGGTCTTTGACCGCCCGTTTTCTTTGGGATATCCGGTTGTCGGGCGAGGGCGCTTTGATCGAGACCGTCTTTCCCGTAGAACCGACCCAGCTTCATTTTCTACCGGAGACAGCCCATGGGCCAATTGAAGGCAATGATCATTCCCGTCACGCCGTTTCAGCAGAACTGCACGATCCTATTCGACGACGAGGAGAAGAAGGGCGTGGTCATCGATCCGGGCGGCGATGTGGAGCAGATCCTGGAGGCGATCCGTTCCAACGGGATCACCGTCGAGGCGATCTGGCTGACCCACGGCCATATCGATCACGCCGGCGGGGCGCTCGATCTCAAGGAGGCGCTCGGCATCGAGGTGATCGGCCCGCACGAGGCAGACAAGTTCCTTCTCGACAGCATCGAGATCATCGCGCCGCAATATGGCATCGGCGGCGGGTTTCGCAATGTAACGCCCGACCGCTGGCTTCACGAAGGGGACCAGGTCTCCTTTGCCGGCCATGAATTCGAGGTGCTGCATTGTCCCGGCCATGCGCCCGGACACGTTGTCTTTTTCAACAGGCAGGCGAAATTCGCCCATGTGGGGGATGTGCTCTTCCACGGCTCGATCGGACGCACCGATCTGCCGGGGGGAAACCAGGCCGAGCTCCTCCGTTCGATCAAGGAAAAGCTCCTGCCGCTCGGCGATGATATCGGCTTCATCTGCGGCCATGGGCCGGGTGGCCGCTTGGGCGAGGAGCGCCGGGCCAATCCGTTCCTGGTGGGATAAGCGCTTCAGCCTTTCCCGATTTGCCCAAAAATAAAAGCCGCCGGAAGGACCGGCGGCTTTTATCGTGCGTATCGATGAGGATCAGTTCGCGTTGCAGAAATGATCCTGGCCGTCATAACCGCGATAGGTGCCGGTCTGCGGGTTGAACGAGCGGTAGCGGTCGGAGCAGTAGCGGTACCACTCGCGCGACCACGGCTCGAGGCCGCCATAGCGCTGATAGGTCACGACGCGACGCGGAGCCGGCGGATAATAGGCCGGGGGAGCGGGCTGATAGATGACAGGCCCCGGTTCGACATAGCGCGGCTGCGACAGCGCGCTGCCGATCAGGGCGCCGGCCGCAAGGCCGATGGCGCCGGCTGCCCACGCATCGCGATGATCGTTGCGATGACGGTAATATGGGCGGTCCCAGCCACGATGATGACCCCAGCCGCGGTGCCCCCAATCATCGGCCGAAGCGGCGGTGATCGATATCGGTGCGATTACGGCAGCCACCGATGCAGCGGCCAGAACTGCTGCCTTAACAAAGCGGTTCATTTTTAAACGCCTCCTTCAGAAGCATGAATATTGCCGGCTGGACGTTCCAATGCCAACCTTGGCGCAGGTCTATCCCAAGCCGTATGAACGCAAGCTGAACGGTTAACACGGTATTATTATGGCTGGATCTGGCCGCCGCGGATCGAGCGGGCAACAAAAAACCCCGGCTTTGGGCCGGGGCGTTCCGGTTCGACCGGGAACGAAGTTTCAGTCTGCGACCGAGATGTTGACGGCCTTCGGACCCTTGCCGCGGCGATCCGGCTCGGTGTCGAAGGTAACCTTCTGATTGTCGGCGAGGCCCGTCAGACCTGAAGCCTGTACGGCGGAGATGTGGACGAAGATGTCCGGGCCGCCATTATCCGGCTTGATAAAGCCAAAGCCTTTTTCGGTGTTGAAGAATTTGACCAAACCGGTCTGTGCCATGGGATCCGTTCCTTTCCTTGGCGCCACTCCCCTGGGGGAGCGGATTTAGTAGAACCGCCATGCGAACCACGCCCGGCGGAGGGTCATGCAGGCAGTTCTCGAAATCAGGGAAGGAGCCGATCATTGCCAGGAAACTCCTGGCCCGGGACTTATAGCGGTTCCGGCGCGCCGTTTCTTCCAGTCTTCCATTGTTCGCAAAATGCCCGAACGAGGTGAGACTGATTGATGATGCGAGTTTTGGCAAGTGAATTTTGGTGGAGGGCTGCTTTCCGCCATAGTTCTGCCGCACCCAAAACAAGGTTTAAACACCGGATTTTTCAAAAAAAATAGGTGGTTAGAGATAATTATCAGCTATTTTTCAAAACAATACAGGCGCCGCCGGCCGCACGCAATTTGGCACAAATGCGGTCCGCTTCGGTGCGGCTGTCGGCGCCGATCCTGACAGTGTAGATACCGCGCCGGCCCATCGGCGAGCGGATGCGACTGACCACGGCGGCATGTCCCTTGAGGATGGAGGCGAACTGGCGTTTCGTCCTGTCCCACTGCGCGACGGCCGCCGAGCGGCGGAAATTGCCCGCCACCTGGATGCCCCAGGGCTTGGGCTTGATGCGCGCCATGGGAATTGTCGCGGCCCGGACAATCGGCAGCCGGCGGCAGGCCTGATCGAAGGGGAGCTTGGCATCGAGCGGGCGCGGCTTCAACTGCGTGCCGGCGGCAAAATCATCGGCCGTGTGGCCGGTGATATCGAGCACATATTGCTCGGTTTCGAGCGGCAGGAAACCACCCGATTTCAGCCAGGACGAGACCCGGGACGCGCCGGCATTATAGGCGGCCGCCGCCAGTCCCCAATTGCCGAAGACGGCGCGCAGATCCTTGAGCAGCGACGCCGAAGCAGGGATGGCCTGCCTGACGTCGAACGGATCGGCGAGGCCGCGTTCCTTCGCGGTATAGGGCATGAACTGCGCGATGCCCTGCGCGCCCACGGGGCTGACGGCCCGGTGGTCGAAACGGCTTTCCTTCCAGATCAGCCGGGCGAAGAAATCGCGCGGCAAGCCATAATGGTCGGCATTGGCGGCAATGAGCGAGCATATCTGCGCGACGGTGGGCGGCTGGGGCGGTTTCGCCTGCTCCTTCTTTTCTTCCTCAGCCGGCTGCTGCTGTGGTGGCGGTGGTGGCGTGATTACGGCGGCAGATGGTTTTTCCTCCGCGGCTGTCAGGGGGGAAGCCGGCATGGGCTCCGCCGATGCGTCCGACGCATTCAACGGGAGATCCGAGAACAGCCCGAGAAAGCCGAAAAGAACGAGATGGCTGAAGAGCCGGCCGAGGCGTCCCCGTTTGCCGTCCATACCGAAGCTGGCTTCCCTCTTGCCCAAATGCCGTGTCCTCGCGCAGCAACCGCCATTTACCGCAGAGAATAATCACAGACCGGGCAAAAAGCGAAGCGGGCAATGGGATGGTGGTGAACAGCTTCTTCCCTCCCGTCTTGCCATTCGGGCGCGCTGCCCTACGATGGGCGGCGGGACGGGAATCGCGGGCCTGAGGCGGACGCGGTCGGGGCGATGACAAGGAGAGGGTTCGATGACGATCATCCATATGAAAATGTCCGGACTGGGTGCGCTGGCGGCGGCGCTGCTGCTGACGGGCTGCGTCGCCGCCGAGGACGGTGGCCGGCCCGGGCCGGGACCAGGGCCCGGCGGGCCGCAAATGTGCCCGATGATCTATGCGCCGGTCTGCGGCGAGCGCGGCGGCAGGCGTCAGACCTTCGGCAATGCCTGCCAGGCCGGCGCCGACGGATTCCGGGTCGTACATCGCGGCGAATGCGGGCGCCGGCCCGGCAGCAGCAGCGGCTGGAACGGAGGGCCCGGACCGGGGCCGGTCATCCCGCCGCATGCCGGCAGGCCGGAGCGGCCGGAATTCTGCACCCGCGAATATGCGCCGGTCTGCGCGCGTCGCGGCGGGTCCGTCCGGACCTTCCCGAATTCCTGCGAGGCGGAACGCGGCGGCTACAGCGTCATCGGCAGAGGTCAGTGCCGGTAGTACACAAAGGGGCGGGGTGAAGGAGAGCGCCTGTGAACACCTATCAAACCCGCAATATCAGCATCACCATCGACCGGGACTGGCGCGAGGTAAACGCGTTCCTGGCGCGGCCGGAGAATTTTCCGCTATGGGCTTCCGGCCTCGCCAATGGTCTCGAAAAATCCGGAGAGGAGTGGTTCGCCCAGGGTCCATCGGGTCGTGCGCGGATACGCTTCTCGCCGCTTAATGAATATGGCGTTGCCGACCATACGGTCATCCTCGCCGATGGATCGGAGGTCTATATCCCGTTGCGCGTCATCCGCAACGGCGGGGGCAGCGAGGTCATCTTCACGCTGTTCCGGATCGACGGTATGGATGAGGAGGTGTTCCAAAGGGATACCCAATGGGTCGAGGGAGACCTGCAGCAATTGAAGGAATTGCTGGAAAAGGCGTCCTGACGCCTGGTGCTATGCGGCATCCCCGGTCGGGTGCGATATGGCGGTCGGCTTGCCGAAACGGCCGATATTGGCGTCTCCCCACTCCTTGAGCGCGAGCAGGATGGGTTCGATGCTGCGGCCCAGCGGCGACAGGCTGTATTCCACCTTCGGCGGGACCTGCGCATAGACCTTGCGATCGATCAGCCCGTCTTCCTCCAGCTCGCGCAGCTGGTTGGTCAGCATGCGCTGGGTGACGCCCGGTACCTGGCGGCGGATTTCGTTGAAGCGCATCGTGCCGCTGATCAGATGAAACAGCACGACGCATTTCCATTTGCCGTCGATCAGGCTGATTGCGGCCTCCACCGAACAGCCGGGATTGCATTCAATGCGGGAGTGACGGACTTTGGCCATGTCGGTATCCAATAGAAACTCAGTTCAATTATGCACACTATGGGCGATGCTTGTGCGTATTTACCAAGTGCGAGGATAGTCGCATATCCGCTCCATAGCAAATGGAGCAAACAACATGAAAGCAGTTGCCTATCAGAATCCGGGAAATCTCGACCGCGCCGATGCGCTGCTGGACGTGACTTTGGAAAAGCCGGTTGCGCAAGGGCGGGACCTTCTGGTCAAGGTCGAAGCCGTTTCGGTCAATCCGGCGGATTACAAGGTGCGTCGCAGTGTCCCGCCGGCGGCGGGTGAGTGGAAGGTGCTCGGCTGGGATGCTGTCGGCACCGTGGTGGAAACCGGCGAGGCGGTGAAGAACTTCAAGCCGGGCGATCAGGTCTGGTATGCGGGCGCGATCAACCGCCCCGGCGCCAACAGCGAATTCCATCTGGTGGATGAGCGCATCGTTGGCCACAAGCCCACCTCGCTCTCCAATGCGAAAGCCGCCGCCCTGCCGCTCACCGCCATCACGGCATGGGAAGCGTTGTTCGACCGGCTGGATGTGAGGAAGCCGGTGCCGGGGGCGGCCAACGCCATCCTGGTCATCGGCGGGGCAGGGGGCGTCGGGTCGATCGCCATCCAGCTGGCCCGCGCCCTGACCGATCTGACGGTCATTGCCACCGCGTCACGGCCCGAGACGCGGCAATGGGTGAAGCGGCTCGGCGCACATCATGTCGTCGACCACAGCAAACCGCTGGCCGGGGAGGTCGAGGCGCTTGGGATCGGCAAGCCCGCCTTCGTGTTCTCCACCACGGAGACCCTGCAGCATCTGGTTGAAATCGTTGAACTGGTCGCGCCGCAGGGACGGTTCGGCCTGATCGACGATCCGGACGTGCTGGATATTTCGCCGTTCAAGCGCAAATCCGTCTCGGTGCATTGGGAACTGATGTTCACCCGCTCGCTGTTCGCGACGGCGGACATGGATGCGCAGGGCCATCTGCTGAATGAAGTGACGCGGCTCGTGGATGAAGGTAAGATCAGGACGACGCTGACGGATGTCCTGTCGCCGATCAACGCCGAGAACCTGCGCAAGGCGCACGCGATTCTGGAAAGCGGCAAGGCGAGAGGAAAGATTGTCGTCGAAGGTTGGGTCTGAGAATGAAAGTCAAGCGGATCGTCGCCAACATCGCCACGCCCGATATCACCGCCGCCAAGCGGTTCTATCAGGATGTGCTCGGCCTCGATCTGCTGATGGATCTCGGCTGGATCGCGACCTATGGCTCGCATGAAGCCATGAAGACGCAGCTCAGCTTTGCCGCGGAGGGCGGCTCCGGCACGCCGGTGCCCGATCTTTCGATCGAAGTCGACGATGTCGATGCCGCCCTGACGCGCATGAGAGAGGCAGGGATCGCCATAGAATACGGCCCGGCGGACGAGCCCTGGGGCGTGCGGCGGTTCTACGTTCGGGACCCTTTCGGCAAACTCGTCAATATTCTGAGGCACCGCGATTGAGCGGGTCCATCCTAATGTGCCGCTATTCTGATGGATTTGTGCAGACGCCAGTAATAATACAGCATGAGAAAAATAAGCGGAGGGAGATCATAAATCGTAATTTCTTCAGAATCGTTATTGAAGCCCATTATGTAAATAAGTAATAAATAAAATGCAGCAGCTATCAGGAATACCATGAATGACTGGATCATTGCAGGAAATCCTATGCAAGTCATTCTTTCTATGAATTCTTTTCCATCTCCAGACTGGTTGGCCCTGTAGCAGAATATTATTCCAATAAAAACTATGAGTACGTTTGTTATATCGAGGAAGACGTCGAATTCATTTACGGGGATTCCAGACGAATCCTGAAACAGGAAAGCGCTTCCTCCGATGGCTGAAAAGAGCGCTGTGGAAATGAAATACAAAAACCGTTCTCTTGGAGGGACGGCGCCACTTTTGAAGCGCGCGGCCAATTCCAGATCGTTGATAAAATTCATTCACTGCTCCAGAGATAATGAAATATCCTTTTGGTTGTAATATTTCGCCTAATACAACCAAATGCGGGCAAAGGCAATTGCCGCTGATCTCCACCTCGCTTCCCGGCCATCGTGAAGATTGAAAGGGATAGAGCATTTCACGTTTAGATGGAGACGGTATGGATGCTGAAGCGTAGAGGCATGGATCCCAGTGACAAGCACCGGGATGACGGGGGCTGAGATATTTCCGTGCTGCCAAAGACTGTTTGCCAAGCGGAAAGCTTGAAACTTGACCGCCAACTGCAAAGCAGCCGTCATCCCTGCGCTTGTCACTGGGATCCATGCCTCTGCCTGCCCATCACGGCAACGACCCAGAAGAAGCCAAGCGATTCCATCAAAACATGAACCGCTCCGGGACGCTTTCTTCGGCCTCTTGACGGAGCGGGGCTTACCGCCCCGGACGACCGGTCTTGCCGGGACGCCGCTTCTTGCGGGAGACTTCCGCCGGGTCTTCATAGGAGCCGATCCCGGCGCGCTCGCGCCTGACCGGAGCCTCGCCGCCTGCGGGAATTTCGGTGCGGCGCACTGTCATTTCGTCCAATGAATTCTTGCGGAAGCCGCTTTCTCCGGCCGGCACCGCATGGGCGCCGGAGGTACCCATCTCGTCAAGCTCGGGCTTGCGGAAGAGGGATTTGCCGCCCTGCGGGCCGGCTGAGGAGCCTCTTCCCTTCGCCGCCTGTCGTCGTTTCTCCTGCGTGTTCTCCACGCCGACGTCGCGGGCGAGCGGATCGTCCATGACGGTAAGCTCGGTTTCGCGCAGGCGCTTGATCTCGTCGCGCAGGCGGGCGGCGCGCTCGAAGTCGAGATCGGCGGCGGCGTCACGCATCTCCTTCTCAAGGTGTTCGAGGTGCGCTTTAAGATTGTTGCCGACGAGCGCGCCTTCCTTGGCGAAGCCGGAGATGTCGGCCCGCACATGGTCGCGCTCGTAGACGCTGTTGAGGATGTCGCCGATGTTCTTCTTCACGCTCTCCGGCGTGATGCCATGGGTGATATTGTACTCGGTCTGCTTCTCGCGGCGGCGGCTGGTTTCCGCCATGGCGCGTTCCATCGAGCCGGTGATCTGGTCAGCATAGAGGATGACCTTGCCGTCGACATTGCGCGCGGCGCGGCCGATGGTCTGGATGAGCGAGGTTTCGGAGCGCAGGAAGCCTTCCTTGTCGGCATCGAGAATGGCGACGAAGCCGCATTCCGGAATATCGAGGCCTTCGCGCAGCAGGTTGATGCCGACCAGCACGTCGAAGGCGCCGAGGCGCAGATCGCGCAGGATCTCGATGCGCTCCAGCGTGTCGATGTCCGAGTGCATGTAGCGCACACGGATACCCTGTTCGTGGAGATATTCCGTCAGGTCCTCGGCCATGCGCTTGGTAAGGACGGTGACCAGCGTACGGTAGCCCTTGGCGGTGGTTTCGCGGATTTCGCCCAGCACGTCATCGACCTGGGACTTGGCCGGGCGGACCTCGACCGGAGGATCGATCAACCCGGTCGGGCGGATGACCTGCTCGGCGAAGACGCCGCCGGACTGTTCCATCTCCCATTTGCCTGGAGTGGCAGAGACGGCCACGGTCTGCGGGCGCATCGCGTCCCATTCCTCGAAGCGCAGCGGACGGTTGTCCATGCAGGAGGGCAGGCGGAAGCCATATTCGGCGAGCGTCGCCTTGCGGCGGAAGTCGCCGCGATACATGCCGCCGATCTGCGGGACGGTGACGTGGCTTTCGTCGATGAAGACCAGTGCGTTATCGGGAATGTACTCGAACAGCGTCGGCGGCGGGTCGCCCGGCTTGCGGCCGGTGAGGTAGCGCGAATAGTTCTCGATGCCGTTGCAGGAGCCGGTCGCTTCCAGCATTTCAAGGTCGAAGGTGCAGCGCTGCTCCAGCCGCTGCGCTTCCAGCAGGCGCCCGGCGCGGGTCAGCTCGTCGAGCCGGTGCTTCAGCTCTTCCTTGATCGACTTGATCGCCTGGTTCAGCGTCGGGCGCGGCGTGACATAGTGCGAATTGGCGTAAATCTTGACCGATTTCAGATCGCCGGTCTTCTGGCCGGTCAGCGGATCGAACTCGGTGATCGCCTCGATCTCGTCGCCGAACAGCGAGATGCGCCATGCCCGGTCTTCCAGGTGGGCCGGGAAGATCTCGATGGTGTCGCCGCGCACGCGGAAGGAGCCGCGCACGAAATTGATGTCCTGGCGCTTGTATTGCTGGGCCACGAGGTCGGCGAGCAGTTGCCGCTGGTCGAGCCGGTCGCCGATCTTCATCTCGAAGGTCATGGCGGTATAGGTCTCGACCGAGCCGATACCGTAGATGCAGGAGACGGAGGCGACGATGATCACGTCGTCGCGCTCGAGCAGGGCGCGGGTGGCGGAGTGGCGCATCCGGTCGATCTGCTCGTTGATCGAGGATTCCTTCTCGATATAGGTGTCGGAGCGCGGCACATAGGCTTCCGGCTGGTAGTAATCGTAATAGGAAACGAAATACTCCACCGCATTGTTGGGGAAGAAGCTCTTGAACTCGCCATAGAGCTGGGCAGCGAGCGTCTTGTTCGGCGCTAGGATGAGGGCAGGGCGCTGCGTCTCCTCGATCACCTTGGCCATGGTAAAGGTCTTGCCCGAACCCGTGACGCCGAGCAGCACCTGTGTGCGGTCGCCGTCATCGATGCCGGAGACGAGGTCGCGGATCGCCGTGGGCTGGTCGCCGGAGGGCTTGAAGGCGGTCTCCATGCGGATGGGGATGCCGCCTTCGGATTTTTCGGGGCGGGCGGGGCGGTGCGGTGTCCAGAGGACGCCGTTCTTGAACAGCGGATTGCCGGATTCGATCAGGTCGGCCAGCGCCTTGACGGTGGCCGTCGCGCCGGAGGGGGAAAGGCCTGCCGCATCCTCCAGGCTGATATCGAGACCGGCGACCGGGTTGAGGCCAGCCGCAGCGCGCTCCTTGGCCGAGGCGGCGCCACCCATGGAGGTGCCGCGCGCGGTCTTGCCGGCGGCCTGCGAGCGCTCCGGTATCTTCTTCTTATTCGTGCTCACGCCGCCGCTGCGCGGCTGCTTCGATTTACCCTTTTCCGCTTCGGCGCTGATCCCGGCTGCCCAATCGGCAATGGAGCCGGACAGGGGCGTGCCCGTGAGCGCGGCCTGCGGCGGCTCGCCAAAGCCCTCGGGTGCAAAGGTATCATCGCTCTCCGGGCGGCCATATTCCTCCCGGCGCGGCGCGGATGAATTCTTGGGTGATGATGCCATGGCTGCAATATGGAGAGAGTCAGGAGAAATGAAAAGGGCGCGCGGGCCAAAAGCGCCCCGCACCTTCCGCTACACGAGGCTCTCCTGACATTATGGTGTCAGGAGAGCCTGCGTTCGCGCAAGACCCTCAACGGGGGCCGTCCATATTCGGCGGGCGGCGCCAAGTGCGGCGATGCCAGTCACCGCGATCCCGCCAGTCGCGATCGCGCCAGCGTGGCCGATCCCGCCAGCGCGGACCGTCCCAGCGGTCACGGTGCCAATGCCGGCGATGCCAGCGGTCGCGGTACCAGTCGTCATCATCGTCGTTCAAAGCCGAGCCGATGATAACGCCGGCGATCAGCGGAATGCCGATGGCAGCGGCCGAGCGGCCGAAATCGTCGGAATAGCCGGCCGATCCCTGACGGGTGGCGAGATAGCGGGAGGAAGCCCAGCCGGACAGGCCGCCATAATCGACCCGGCACCAGCCATAGCCCGATGTGCAACCTCTCACATTGACCCGTGCGCCATTGGGAAGCGTGCCGAGCGGGGCATAGCGCGTCCCTGGCCCGGCGCGTACGTTCAGGTCCGTGGTGACCAGCGCGGTGGCTGCCTGTGCGGCGCCGGTGGCCAGCACGCCTGCCGCCAGGACGGCGGTTCTCAAGAGTGTTCTCATGGATATGCTCCGTGTTGCTACAGCCATCCATCCCTCCGCAACGATAACGTCGGCTGCGGACGAATGTTCCAGCCGGCCGATACAGGAGGAATAGCGATCAAGGCCTTCGATTGCCGAATCATTTCCTGGCGATGGCGGCTTCTATTGATATCCGGCTTCAGCCGCGCTGCCATGACTCATCGCGGCAGCTCGGCGGCGGCGGTCAGGATGCGCACGGGCAGGTAGATCACCAGCGAGGCGGCCCCCTGGATGACCGAGGTGCCGTCGGCGAGAATAGCCTCGCCGGCAGTCGGACCCTCGCCCTCCAGCGTGCGCTCGGTCAGTCCGCCCCGGCGCACGAGCGTCATCAGGGTCGGCGAGGAGGCGAACACGTCGTGGCTGCCGCCGTCGACGGCGGAAAGATCGAGCACGGCAATCCCATTGTCCCGCAGCATCTGGATGCTGGAGCCGTCGCCGACACGGGGATGGCCGCCGGTGATGCGTCCGGAGATATTGAGCGCCTTGTCTTCCCTGGAAACCAGGACGGCGAAGGGGCGGGGCAGCTTGCCGATATCCCTTACCTGCTCCTGGAACACGTCCACATCGATATCGGGGGCGGCGAGCATGACGCCGGTCAGCCGGTCGATCGGCTCGCGCTTGCCGGAGATGGCGAGGGTGCGCAGGGCTTCCATGACCACCAGGGTGCCCATGGAGTGGCCGACCAGAAGGATATGCTTGGCCTTGGTCCGGCTGACGATCTCGAGCAGTTCGGCCAGCCCGTCGCGGGCGAAATTGGCGCTGTCGCGGTCATAGGCGTAGAGGCCGAGCGCACCGCCCGAGGGCCAGGCATAATGAACGGCAACCGATTTGAAGCCGTAGTCGTGGACGAACTGGGCCTCGCGGAACGTGCTGTCAGCGAAATTATTGTTGTAGCCATGCACGAAAAGCAGGATTTCCTGTTCGTCGGCGGGGCGGGCTGCAAGAGCGGCGTTCAGCTTTTCAAGGAAGACCTTGCTGTTGTCATATGGCTGGAAGGCGACGGCGGCGAAATTCTTGGCCGGGTTGGGCTTGTAGCCGGTCGATTCGACGAATCCGCTCTTGTGCGCGGGTGGAATGCCGACATCGACGCGCGCGAAATTGAGGGTAAGCGAGCGCTTGGCATTGTAAGGCAGGGACAGATCGTCAGAGCGCTGGCGGCTGGTAGCGACATAAATCGGCACGACGGCCGCCGGTTTTGCCGCCGTGTCGACCACGATGTCGGTGCTGTTCGGTCCGAGCCAAAGGACGGCGCGCGGGCCTCCGCATCCCGCCAGGAGCAGCACGGTAAGCAAAAGCGCGGAAATTCGTGCGATCGTCATCAGTTGTCCTGGTGCCGTCCTGCAGTCTTGACGTGCATGCACAAAACCAGCAATCGGCCGGCACCGCAACCAGCTACCGCGTCGTTATCCACTGGTGGGTGCAGTGCGCCGGGGCAGTGTTGCTTCCGGCATACACCTGCCGGGTTCATGCCCATACAAAGCGCTTCTCAGCCGTTCTCCCCTGCATCATCATGGCCGTCGAGGGCGCGATTCTGAAACGCCCATATCGACGAGAAGGACGAGTGATGACGACGCAAGAGGTACACCCCACGGGGATACTCACGCTACGCACCCAGGCAATGCCGCGCGATGCCAACGCGGCGGGGGACATCTTCGGCGGCTGGGTGATGGCGCAGATGGATTCCTCCTGCGGGATCCGCGCGGCAGAACGGGCGCAGGGACGGGTGGTGACCGCCGCCGTGAAGGAAATGTCCTTCGCCAAGCCGGTGAAGATCGGCGATACGCTCTGCGTCTATACCGATATCATCCGCGTCGGGCGCACCTCGATCACGCTGAAGGTGGAAGCCTGGGCGCAGCGTTATCTCACGCTCAAGATGGAACTCGTCACCAGCGCGGAATTTGTCATGGTCGCCCTCGACAAGAACGGAAAGCCAACACCTGTGCCGCCGGTGACAGAGACGCTGACAACCTGATTCAGCTTCCCCCGCCAAATGGCTGTTTCCGAATCGTTATCGGCAGGCGCGATAGCCATTGCGCCGATGCATGAGATCGAAGTGGAAGTGATCCCTGTGGGCATAATTATAGCCCGGTCCGAGCACGGTGGTGAAATAATCGCAGGCTTCGGCGCGGACGCGATTGAGCAGTCCGCGCTCGCGGAAGGAGAACAGGCCGGGCTTGTGCACCTTCACCTGTGTGCCATTGTTGAGCACGATACGGGTGACGTCGATGGCGTTGCCGCGCGAATGTTCCGACATCCTGGCGCCGCGCCGGTGATTCATGGTGCGGCAGGAATATCCGCCGGCATTGTAGATGGTGTTGACGCCGGAGAAATAGCGGAAGCGCGTCGCCGGAACGAGATCGCCCTTGATCCAGCGGGCGAAAGCCTCGGTCACGGCGCAATTGAGCTTGGCGGCGGGCTTGAAGTCGATCGCGCCACCGGCAAAGCCCGAGACCAGAATGGGATTGTCGACGCGGCAGGAGCCGCCGTCATCGATGGGCGGCAGCTCGGTGAAGACGACGCCGAGCCGCTTCAGGCGCAGGCGGCAAGCCATCTCGGCGGAGGATTGCGCGTAGATGTTCTGGCCCGCGGTGACCGGATTTTCGAGCGGCGGCAGGAAACCGTAGCTCTGGTCCTCTTCTACCGGCGCCGAAAGCGACATGCCGACATCGGCCTGCGGGCGACGCACCGTCTCGCGCGAGCACGAGGCGGTGAAGACGGTGGCGCAGACGGCCATAAGCGCGACAAGGCGGCGGGGCTGGGACAACGCGATACTCATGTCCGTTACTTCCATCGAGCGCCCCGGGGCAGGCGCATGCTCCACATCGAGGGCGGCAGTGGAGGGCGACGTTAAAGGGCAAGCGTAAAGGAAGAGTCAGCGCTGTTGTTAAGGGCTGTGTCGGAAAAGCGGCATCGCCCTGAAATCGTCGCGGCAGGGGCTCACTTGCTGATCTTAGCTCTTGCTTTTGCCGTCGCTCATCGTCCAATGGCGCGGCTTTCTCATTTCTTGCAGGACGCCTATGCGGGTGCTTCTATCGCCTTCCATTCTGCCCATCCTGATGCTCGTCGCCTCCAACGTCTTCATGACGTTCGCCTGGTACGGACATCTCAAGTTCACCAAGGTTCCGCTGATCGCCGTGATCCTGGTCAGCTGGGGCATCGCCCTGGTGGAATATTGCTTCGCGGTTCCCGCCAACCGCATCGGGCATGAGGTCTATTCGACGGCGCAATTGAAGACGATCCAGGAGGTGATCACCCTGACCGTCTTCGTGGCTTTCTCGGTGCTTTATCTCAAGGAGCCGCTGACCTGGCAGCACCTGATCGGTTTCGCGCTGATCGCCTGCGGCGCGACACTGATCTTCAGGGCCTGATTTTCAGGAGGGCTTGACGCGGCGCTCGCGCAGCATCGGGATGAGCTCGACGGCGAGCATGGCGGCGAAGATCAGCACGCAGCCGGCAAGGCCGGTGGACGGCAGGCGTTCGCCCAGCAGGATGGCGCCGAAAAGGGCGGCAAAAAGCGCTTCCGACGACAGGAAGATCGCCGCCTGCGGCGCTGTCGTGTAGCGCTGGCCGATGGCCTGCAGCGTGAAGGCGATGCCCGAGGAGAAGATCCCGGTGAAGAGGATTTCCGGCGCGGCAGCCCGCACGGCCGTCCAGTCAATGCCTTCCTGCACCAGTCCGAGAGCGAGCCCGAGGGCGGCGCAGAAGGCGAACTGGACCGCGCAGAGCGTCAGCGGCCTGCCGGTGCGGTTGGCGTAGCGCGTGATGAAAAGCACCTGCAGCGCCCAGAACAGGGCGCCGAGGATGACCATCCAGTCGCCTGGCACCAGGGCGCTGAGCGCGCCGCCGGAAAGCAGCCAGATGCCGGTGAGCGCGGCAAGTGCGCATGGCCAGATGACCGGATGGGGCCAGTGGCGGAACAGGATGATCCCGACAAGCGGCACCATCACCACGTAAAGCCCGGTCAGGAAACCCGCATTGGTGACGGATGTCGTCATCATGCCGATCTGCTGCGCGGCGATGCCGGCGAACAATATCAGGCCGATGAAGAGAAAGCCGAAATGATCGGAGGACTTCAGCGCCTTCGGCGCCCGCCGGGCCTCACGAAGGGCGAGGGGAAGCACGGTCAGCGTCGCGAGGACGAAGCGCAGGCCGATGAAGATCATCGGCCCGATGCTGGCCATTGCCGTGGATTGCGCGACGAAGCCCAGTCCCCAGATCGCGCCGGCGAGGAGAAGAACAAGATTGGCGCGGGTGCGCGGCATTTCGAACTCCCTGGACGGCTTTCAGGCGGAACCCCTGTCGGAGTAACCGCCTGTTTCATTGTTTGCGCTAAATTGCCCCCGAGGCTTAGCCATTGCGAATCGCTTGGGCAAGTGCCGGCGTGGCAGGGGCAGGTCCGCCCTGGAGAAACAATCGAGGAAAGGCGAATGATCCCGGATAAAATCAGGTTGATGCGCATCGCCCCGGCTGCGCTTGCCGCCGCGGTTCTGGCGACCGGCGTCGCTTTGCCGGCCTTTGCCGCCTATAAGAAAGTGCGTGATGTTTCCGTAAACTGCGACTTCGTCCAGACCTGCACGCTTTCCTCCTGGCAGAACGAGGTGCAGGGGCTCTATGCGCTGTCGATCGAGCGCGCCGCCGGCCCTGGAACGCCGCCGGCGCTGGTGCTTGGCACGGCCGAACTGGCGCCGCAATCGACGGTCGGTATTTCGGTGGACGGCAAGCAGGTGCTGGATATTCCCGCTTCCGCATTCACGCGGAACAGCGAAAGCGGCGAGTATCGTTATGCCGACAAGGCTGACATGGCGAAGCTGATCGACGCCATGAAGGCGGGAAGCAAGGCGGAGGTGCGGCTGCAGACCAGGGAAGGGCCGCTGAAGGCGGATTTCTCGCTTTCCGGCTTTGTCGGCGGGCTGATCTTCATGGACGAGACGCAGGGGCGCGTCGGGACGGCGGATGCCCTGCAGTCAAAGGGCGACAAGCCGCCGGCACCGGCGCCTCAAGTCACCGCGATCGACAGTTTCGACAAGATACCGCAGCCGATCCGCGCGGATTTCACCGGCCAGAATGCAGCCTGTGGCGACATCGATGCCGACCGATTCGCCACCGTGGGCGGTTTTGCCGCCAAGATCGGCGATCGCATGCTGATGGGGCTGCCCTGCGGGGCGGGCGGGGCCTATAACCAGCCCTATGTGTTCTACCAGGAGCAGGGCGGACGGGTGACCCCGCTGGCGCTGCCGGTGATGGGCGACGAGGGGCCGACGACGACCGCGACTGCCTGGAACATCGACTGGAACCAGGAGACCCGGACGCTGACCGCCTTCTTCAGGGGGCGCGGCCTTGGCGATTGCGGCGTCTATAATGTGTGGAAGGCGAATAAAACGGATGAGGACGGGATCGCCTTCGTGCTCATGCAATCGCGCAGCAAGGGCGAGTGCGACGGCAACGATGCCGGCGGTCCGGAAAACTGGCCCGCAAACTGGCCGTTGAAGAAATGATCAGGCGCGCGACAGTCTTATGATCGACGCGCCGTTGCCGTCCGGCAGGAGATAGACCGACCCGTCGGGGGCGACGCGCACGTCGCGGATGCGGCCGAACTTGTTCCGGAACATCCGCTCTTCGCCGACGATGTGGGCGTCATCGTCACGATCGAGGCGCACCAGCATCTGATATTTCAGCGCGCCCGCCAGCAGATCGCCCTTCCATTCGGGGAACATCTCGCCGTCATAGATGGCAAGGCCGGAGGGCGCGATCGACGGATCCCAGTAGTAAAGCGGCTGCTCGTAACCTTCGGCCGACGTGCCGACGCCGATCTTGCCCCCGGAATAGTGACGGCCATAGCCGATCACGGGCCAGCCGTAATTCTTGCCGGCCTCGGGGCGGTTGACCTCGTCGCCGCCGCGCGGGCCGTGCTCGGTGATCCAAAGCGAATTGGTGAGCGGGTCCCAGGCCGCGCCTTGCGCGTTGCGATGGCCCGTCGACCAGATCTGCGGCAGCGCCTTGCCGCCATCGGCAAAGGGGTTGTCCCGGGGTGCCGAACCATCGGCATTGATCCGCAGCACCGATCCAGCCGGATCCTGCGGATCCTGGGCCCGGTTCATATCGCCGCGCTCGCCGAAGGTGACGAAGAGCGTGCCGTCGGGGGCGATGACGATGCGCGAGCCGAAGTGCTGGCTGCGCCCGGTCTTCTTCTTCGTCGAGAACAGGGTTTTCACATTGCTGAGGCGCGCCGCCTCGCCAGTCTGTTCAAGACGGGCGCTGGCGATCGCGGTGCCGGCCCCACCATCACCGGGTTCCGAATAGGTGAAATAGATGGTGCCGCTCTCCTGGAAATCCGGCGCAAGCGCCACGTCGAGCAGCCCGCCCTGGCCCCGGCTCCAAACCTCCGGTACACCCTCTATGGGATCGGAAACCTCGCCGTCGCGGACGATGCGCATAGTGCCGGCCTTTTCGGTCACCAGCAGCGCGCCGTCGGGAAGAAAGGCGAGGCTCCACGGAGAGTCGAGACCGGTCGCCACCTCCTCGGCCCTGATCCTGACCTTTTCGGTGGCGAATTCCTCTGCGCCGGCGGATGAAGGACCCGCAAACAGAAGGGCGGCGAGGCCGGCAAGGATGATTGTCGTTCTGCTCGTCATGGTTTCAAATCTAGCGGCGCCGGCGCCGGCTTCAAGTCACTGCTGCGTGAAGACCGGGGCTGGCGCCTTCCCAAGCTTTCATTTTTTTCTTCGTGAAATCGTCGCGATCGATGCTATATTATGGGGATGACGATTTGAACGGTTCCGGAGCTTTGCTCCGGGGGCCGTTTTCTTTTTGTGTCTCAATGCCGCTCAAATGGCGCAGCATAGGCAGAGGAAAGGACTGAGCATGGAAAAGTTCCCGATGACCCAAGGCGGTTTCGACAAGCTCAAGGAAGAGCTTCGCTGGCGTCAACAGGAGGAACGGCCGCGCATCATCGAGGCGATCGCCGAAGCGCGCGCCCATGGCGATCTCTCTGAAAATGCGGAGTACCATGCGGCCAAGGAAGCGCAGAGCCTCAATGAGGGCCGCATCGGCGAGCTCGAGGATCTCATCGCGCGGGCCGAGATCATCGATATTTCAAAGCTTTCGGGCGACAAGATCAAATTCGGCGCCACGGTGACCATGGTCGACGAGGATACGGAAGAGGAGAAGGTCTACCAGATCGTCGGCGACCAGGAAGCAGATGTGAAGCAGGGCCGCATCTCCATCTCCTCGCCGATCGCCCGGGCGCTGATCGGCAAGGGCGAGGGCGACACGATCGAGGTGAACGCCCCCGGCGGCTCCCGCTCCTATGAGATCGTCGCCCTCAGATATTCCTAAGCGGCGCACGTGTCGGAACGGATAAGCGGCGTCGAGGTCGTCGCCCCCAATTTCAAGCGCCAGCTTTCCGGTGTGACCTCGACCATCGTGCAGCTTATCCCGCTGCAGCGGCGGCTGGGCCTTGGGATCGCAACGCTTGGGCCGGGCCTGCCGGACGGCCTGCCGAAACTCGGCTGGTCGTCGCTCCCGCAGCTCTGGCAAAGGCCGAAGCGGTACGCGCACCGCATCTGGCACGCGCGGCGCAACAACGAGATGGTGGCGGGCGTCATCATGCGCGACCTGCTTCGCATGCCGCTGCGCCTCGTCTTCACCTCCGCCGCCCAGCGCAACCACAAGCCTTTCACCAAATGGCTGATCCGCCGCATGGATGCGGTCATCGCCACCAGCGCGCGTTCCGGCAGCTATCTGGAAGTGCCGCACACCGTCATCATGCATGGTGTCGATACGAAGCGGTTTCATCCGCCGCAGACGGCGGAGGATGAATTCACGGCTTCCGGCCTGCCGGGGCGCTATGCCATCGGCTGTTTCGGCCGGGTGCGCCATCAGAAGGGCACGGATCTTTTCGTCGAGGCGATGATCGCGCTCCTGCCGGACTATCCGGAATGGACGGCCATCATCACCGGCCGGACAACGGCCGAGCACAAAAGCTTCGAGAATGATCTGAGGGCGCGCATCGCCGAGGCCGGGCTTGCGGACCGCATCCTGTTCCTGGGCGAGGTGCCCGATATCAAGGTCTGGTACAGGCGGCTCTCGCTCTATGTCGCGCCGTCGCGCAACGAAGGGTTCGGGCTGACCCCGCTGGAGGCAATGGCCTCCCGCACGGCTGTCGTGGCGAGCGATGCCGGGGCTTATGCCGAGATGATCGAGCCGGACAGGACCGGAGCAGTGGTGCCGGCGGGGGACGGCGCGGCGCTGCGCGAGGCGATCCGCCGCTATCTCGCCGATCCTGATCTTGCCGCAATTCATGGCGAGAATGGGCTCGCTCATGTGCGGGAGCATTTCCCGCTGGAAAAAGAAGCGGCGGCAATCACGGCTGTCTACGAGCAGGTGTTTGCTTCGGGGGGAAGAACCATGGTGGGGAATGCAAGCTAAAGCCTTTGTCATTCATCTCGCACGTGCCGAGGCACGCAGGCCGCAAGTCGAAAAGCTCATCAACGAAATCGGCCTGCCGGCTCAGATCATCGATGCGGTGGATGCGAACGCTTTATCCGCCAGCGACGTGGATGCGGTCTATCGCAGCAGCCTCCACCGCCCGACCTATCCCTTTGCGCTTCGCCAGACGGAAATCGCCTGTTTCCTGTCGCATCGGAAGGCATGGCAGGCGATCATCGACCAGGATCTTGATGCCGGGCTGATCGTCGAAGACGACGTGCAGCCCGATGCACAATGGTTCACGCCGGTTCTCATGGCCGCGCTGAAAACGATCCAGCCCCGCGATCTGATCCGCTTTCCCTGCACGGCGCGGGGCGAGAAGGGCCCGAAAGTGGCGGAGATGGGCGAGGTGTCGATCATCGCGCCGCGTTCGCCGGGATTGGGCATGCAGATGCAGCTGGTCGGACGCGAGGCGGCGGCGCTGCTGCTTGATCTGACGAAGCAATTCGACCGGCCGGTGGACACGACAATGCAGATGCGCTGGATCAATGTGGTGCGCGTCCTTTCCGCACGCCCGATATGCATTCGGGAAATCTCGCGCTCGCTCGGCGGCACGGTGGTGCAGAACAAATCGAAGACGTGGGCCGGCATCATCAACCGGGAAATCAGGCGGCCGCTCTATCGGGCATCGGTGGCGGTCCGCAATTCTTTGGCCAAATCGCCGGTCAGCCATGTGGTTTATGCGACGGTCATAGTGGATACGCTGCAGGCCCGGCTCCTCTGACAAGCCGGGATCGGGGCCGAATAGCCCTCTAGATCAGCATCAGCGCTTCGTCCTTGACCGGACGGATGGTGAGCGCGGTGCGCACGGAATCCACATTGGGCGTCGCCGTCAGCTCCTCGATGACGAAGGTCTGGAAGGTATTGATGTCGCGGGCCACGCAGTGAAGCAGGAAATCCGATTCCCCTGATACCATCCATGCGCGGCGCACCAGCGGCCAGTGCTTTGTCTTCTCGGCAAAGGCCTTGAGATCGGCGTCGGCCTGCCGGTGCAGGCCCACCGAACAGAAGGCGACCAGATCCTGGCCCAGCGCGGCACCGTTGAGGATGGCGCGGTAGCCGCGGATGACGCCGCTTTCCTCCAGCTTGCGCACGCGGCGCAGGCATGGCGGCGCCGATATGCCGACGCGGTCGGCCAGTTCGACATTGGTGATGCGCCCGTTGTTCTGCAATTCGCGCAGAATCTTCCAGTCGATATCGTCGAGATCAGCCTTGATAGGCATAGGTAGGCTCCGGGAGAAGGCTCCGATGCGCAAGGAAATTGCGCTTTTCAGCAATAATAATATCCGATTCCTGTCGTGCCGCAACCGGATGTTGCCTCGGTCCCGCGACGATCAGCGTGTCCAGAAGCTGCGCGTGAAGAGGATGACGATGGTGACGATCTCCAGCCGCCCGGCAAGCATGAGGTAGCTCAGGACCCAGAGGGCGGGATCGCTGACGGTCGAGAAATTGCCGACGGGGCCGATCGTATCACCGAGGCCGGGGCCGACATTGGAAAGAGCGGTGAGGGCGCCGGTGAAGGCGGAGACGAAATCGAGGCCGAGCGTGGCGAGCACCATGGCGCCGAGGATCAGCGAGGCCATATAGAGGAAGAAGAACAGCAGGACCGTCTGAGCCGCTTCGGTGGAGACTTCCGTCTCGCCATAGCGGATCTTGACGACGGCATGCGGCATGATGAGCCGCGTCAGATTGGTGACGGTGAGCCGCCACAGGATGATCAGGCGATTCATCTTGATGCCGCCCGATGTCGATCCGGCGCAGCCGCCCATGAAGGAGGCGAGAAAGAATATGCCGATCGATACCGGCCCCCACAGGGAATAGTCCTCGGTGGCATAGCCGGTGGTGGTGATGACGGAGACAAAATTGAAGGAGGCGATGACGAGAGAATCGCCGAAAGGGAGGCCATCACTGACGCGCAGCACGGCCGCCAGCGTGAAGCTGAAGCCGACGACGATGATGAGGAAGAGCGTGACCTGCGGGTCCACCAGCGAAGAGAGGCGGCGCGGCATGGCAGCCTTGATGTAGAGCACGAAGGGCAGGGCGGCGAGCAGCATGAAAATAGTGGAGATCACCAGCAGCAGGCGGTTGTGCGCATAGAAGCCGAGCGATGTGTCATGGGTCGAAAACCCCGCCGTGGCGAGCGTGGTCATGCCGTGATTGATGGCATCGAACATGCTCATCCCGGCCAGGAAGTAGGAAAGCATGCAGAGCGCCGAAAGCCCTACATAGGCCAGCAGGATGCCGAGCGCGATCTGGTTGATGCGCGGCAGGATCTTCTCCGATTTGTCGGAGGATTCCATGTGGAAAAGCTGGATTCCGCCGACGCGCAGCGAGGGCAGCAGCAAGAGGGCGAGGCCGACGAAGCCGATGCCGCCGATCCAGCACAGGAGCGAGCGCCACAGGAGGACGCCGCGCGGCATGTTGTCGAGGCCGACAAGAACGGTCGAGCCGGTCGTCGTGATGCCGGACATCGCCTCGAAGAAGGCGCCGGCGAAACTGATCGGCAGATGCGAGAAATAGAGCGGCAGGGCGCCGAGAAAGGCTGCGGTCAGCCATAGGGATGCGGTCAGCAGGAAGCCGAGGCGCGGCGAAAAGCGGACGTTGTGGTTCTGCGTCGCCATCAGGACGAGACCGGAGATCATTCCGGTGAAAATGGCGGAATGCACGAAGATCCGCCAGTCGGGATTGTCGTCGGCGAGGTCCACGATCGCCGGGAGCAGCATGGCGAACGCCATCACCAGGCCAAAACGCGCGCAAATGTTGCTGACGGTGCGAAAAATGGGTGAAATCCCCGATTGGCTGGGCCTTGTTTCGATTGGGGCCTTCATAACGTGATAAGGGCCGGTCGGCAATTCCTCCCTCGTCTCAGGACAAGCTGTGGCTAAACCACTCGGGGCGCGGGGCGAACCTTGCAAAACAGGTATGCGAAACATTACTTTGGCGTAACTGGCGCAATACCCTCCGGTCATTGCGCAACGGAGTGCTGCCGAGCGCCATCGGAACCCGCAAGGTCCGCGCTCGCAGCCAAAGCTAGGGAATCGCCATGTCACAGCGTCACGCGCCCGTTCTCATCATCGGTTCCGGCCCCGCCGGCTACACGGCAGCGATCTATGCGGCGCGCGCCATGCTGAAGCCGCTGCTCATTGCCGGGCTGCAGCAGGGCGGACAGCTGATGATCACCACCGACGTGGAGAACTATCCCGGCTATGCCGAACCGGTGCAGGGGCCCTGGATGATGGAGCAGATGGCCAAGCAGGCGGAGAATGTCGGCACGGAAATCGTGCATGACATCATCGTCGAGGTCGATGTCTCGGTCAGGCCGTTTCGGCTGAAGGGCGATTCCGGCACGGAATACAGCTGCGACGCGCTGATCATCGCCACCGGCGCCCAAGCCAAATGGCTGGGCCTTCCGAGCGAGCAGGCCTTCATGGGCGGCGGCGTCTCGGCCTGCGCCACCTGCGACGGTTTCTTCTATCGTGGGCGCGACGTCGTGGTGGTCGGCGGCGGCAACACCGCGGTCGAGGAGGCGCTCTATCTCTCGCATCTGGCGAAATCGGTCACCGTGGTGCACCGCCGCGATGCCTTCCGCGCCGAGAAGATCCTGCAGGACCGGTTGCTTTCGAAGGAGAATGTCCGGGTCGTCTGGGATAGCGTGGTGGAGGAGATCGTCGGAACGGAGGCAAAGCCGCCGATGGGGCCGACGGTCACCGGCGTGCGGCTGAAGAACATCAAGACCGGGCTCACGAGCGAACTGAAGACGGACGGCGTTTTCGTCGCCATCGGCCATGCGCCATCGGTCGAGCTGTTCGAGGGCAAGCTGAAGCAGAAGCCGAACGGCTATCTCTGGACGGCGCCGGATTCGACGGCGACGGATGTCCCGGGCGTCTTCGCCGCCGGCGACGTTACTGACGACGTGTTCCGCCAGGCGGTGACGGCCGCCGGCATGGGCTGCATGGCCGCGCTCGAGGCAGAGCGCTGGCTTGCCGCGCAGGAGCCGGTCCGACAGGCAGCCGAATAGCTCAGCAGCGGATGAAAAGGACGGAAAATTGGTTGCACCGCTCGACTGGGACAAACTGCGCATATTCCATGCCGCCGCCGAGGCGGGATCGTTCACCCATGCCGCGCAGACATTGCATCTCTCGCAATCGGCCATCTCGCGCCAGGTGAGCGCGCTGGAGCAGGATGTCGGCGTGCCGCTGTTCCAGCGCCATGCGCGCGGGCTGATCCTCACCGAACAGGGCGAGATGCTCTACCGCACGGCGCATGACGTTCTGATGAAGCTTGAGAATGTCCGCTCCAAGCTTGCCGAGAGCAGGGAGAAGCCTTCCGGCCGGCTGCGCGTGACGACGACGGTCGGCCTCGGTTCCGGCTGGCTCATCGAGCGGGTGCAGGAGTTCATCGAGCTTTACCCCGATGTCCGGCTGCAGCTCATTCTGGACAACGAGGAACTGGACCTGACCATGCGCCACGCGGATTGCGCCATCCGCCTGCGCCAGCCTCAGCAGCCGGACCTGATCCAGCGCCGGCTTTTCACCGTGCACATGCATGTCTATGCCGCCGCCAGCTATATCGCCAAGCACGGCAAGCTGACCTCGGTGGAGGAGCTCGACGAGCATCGCATCGTTACCTTCGGGGAACCGGCGCCGAGCTATCTGACCGGGCTCAACTGGCTCGAAGTGGCAGGCCGCAGCGACGGCAATCCGCGCATCCCGACCCTGCAGGTCAACAATCTCCTGTCGGTCAAGCGCGCCGTACAGCGCGGTGTCGGCATGGCGGTGCTGCCGGACTATATGGTCGACAAGGAGGCCGGCCTCGTGCGGCTTCTGCCGGATATGGAGGAGATCCCTTCATTCGATACGTTCTTCTGCTATCCCGAAGCGCTGAAGAATTCCGCCAAGCTGCACGTCTTCCGCGATTTCCTGTTTTCCAAGGCGCGCAGCTGGTCGTATTGACCGGTATCGGGGCGGGATTTTCGCCGTCGAATCGGGCAGACGGCCGTTTTCGCGGGCAGAGGATTGCCCAGATTCATGCTGCATTGCACAGTCGAAAGGCAGCCGAGGCGGCGCAAGATACACGTCCCGTGCGAAAAATTTTACCTCAAACAGCACTCACGTTCCTGTGAATATTGCATAAATAACTGAAATTGCAGGAGATTTCCCGATTTTTATGCTATGCAGTGGATGCATGGCTGCAATGCAATTTCGTATACTTGAATAAAGGGTGGGATACGCGCATATCCGGTGCGTCTCAATGATGCGTCTCCTCCTCCCATTGCGCATCCTTGAGTGTTCCCCTCTGGAGGTTTCGCCGGAAACGGCACCTTCACAACTAAAAGCCGGGCATTTGTCCGGCTTTTTTTTTGACTTTCCGCAGGGGCATTCCCGGATGCCAAAAGAAAAGGGGCCTTGCGGCCCCTTTGTTTGATCCCGGTTCTTTTCGGTTAGCGGAGCGAAGCGCAGAAGCGCTGGATGCGGGTGCAGGCCTCTTCCAGCAGCACTTCCGACGTCGCGTAGGAAATGCGGAAGTTGGGGCCGAGGCCGAAAGCCGAACCCTGCACCACCGCCACGCCTTCGCTCTCCAGCAGCTCTGTGACGAAATCCTCGTCGGTCTCGATCACCTTGCCGGAAGGAGCGGTCTTGCCGATCAGCCCGGCGCAGGAGGGATAGACGTAGAAGGCGCCTTCCGGTGTCGGGCAGGTGATGCCCCTGGCCTGGTTGAGCATGGAGACGACCAGATCGCGGCGGCCCTGGAAGATCTTCTTGTTTCTGGGGATGAAGTCCTGCGGACCGTTGAGCGCCTCGACCGCCGCCCATTGAGCGATGGAGCAGGCGCCGGAGGTCTGCTGTCCCTGGATCATGTCCATCGCCTTGATGAGCGGCAAGGGGCCCGCGGCATAGCCGATGCGCCAGCCGGTCATGGCATAGGCCTTGGAGACGCCATTCATGGTGAGCGTGCGCTCATAGAGCGAGGGCTCCACCTGCGCCGGCGTGGTGAAGACGAAATCGCCATAGACCAGGTGCTCATACATGTCGTCGGTCAGGATCCAGACATGCGGATGGCGCATCAGCACCTCCGTCAGCGCCTTCAGCTCGGCTTCCGCATAGGCGGCGCCGGAAGGATTCGACGGCGAGTTGAAGATCAGCCATTTCGTCCTGGGCGTGATGGCGGCTTCGAGATCCTTTGCCTGGACCTTGAAATCATTCTCCAGCGTGGTGTTGACGAAAACCGGCGTGCCGCCGCAGAGCGCCACCATTTCGGGATAGCTCACCCAGTAGGGAGCGGGAATGACCACCTCGTCGCCAGGGTTCAGCGTCGCCATCAGGGCGTTGAACAGGATCTGCTTGCCGCCGGTGCCGACGATTGTCTGTTCCGGCTTGTAGTCGAGGCCGTTCTCGCGCTTGAACTTGGCGGCGATTGCCTGGCGCAGCTCGGGGATGCCGGCGACGGGCGTGTACTTCGTCTCGCCGCGCTCGATGGCGGCGATGGCCGCCTTTTTGATATTATCAGGCGTGTCGAAATCCGGCTCGCCCGCGCCGAGGCCGATGACGTCCTTGCCTTTCGCCTTCAGTTCGCGTGCTTTCTGGCTGACCGCGATGGTGGCGGAAGGCTTTACACGGGAAAGGGCGTCGGCGAGGAATGCCATGGTTCGTTCTCCTGAATGGCCGTTGGTTTAGCCGCGGGGTGTCGACCGGGAGCCGGGCATCGGTCCGGTTTGCGGGTCTCCTATGTCGCAATGCGGCGCGAATCGCAAGAAAAGCTTTGGTTCAAGCTTTCACAGCTAAGCGATTTGACGCGAGGTGTTGCAGCAAACCGCCGAACCATCAGCGATTATTGGGAAAAAGTTCAGCCGAACTGATTGGACGGCAAACAATCGGTGCGGCAATACTCCGGCCGAAACCGGAGAACCGACCGATGCCTGTCCTTTATTCGCAACCCGATTCAGGAAATTGCTACAAGCCGCGGCTTCTGATGGCCAAGCTGGGGATGCCGTTCCGCCATGTGACGGTGTCCTCTGTCGACGGCTCGACGCGCAAGCCGGAATACCTGGCCAAGAATCCGAACGGCAAGGTGCCGCTCCTTGAACTCGACGATGGACGCTTCCTCGCCGAATCCAACGCCATCCTCCTGCATCTGGCCGAGGGCACGCGCTTCCTGCCGGAGGACGCCTACAGCCGCGCGCTTGCCTATCAATGGCTGTTCTTCGAGCAGTACAGCCATGAGCCCCATATCGCGGTGCGGCGCGCGCTGATGGTTTACCCTGAGCGGGCGAAGGAGGCGACGCCGGAAAAGATGGCTGCCACGCTTGCCGGCGGCGAGAAGGCGCTGGGTGTGATGGAAACGCAGTTGCAGAAGACGCCCTTCCTGGCGGGCGGGGCGATGAGCGTCGCCGATATCGCGCTTTATGCCTATACGCATGAGGCAGACCGGGGCGGCTTCGACCTCAAGCGCTACCCGGCCGTCACGGCCTGGCTCGGCCGCGTCGCCGCCGATCCGGGCCATGTGCCGATCGGCTGGCTGCCGGAATAAGGGGCGAACCGACAAGAAAAAAGGCGGGGTTGCCCCCGCCTCGTCTTTCATTGCTCGTGAGAGCTGGAAAAATCAGGCAACCGAGAGGTTGTCTGCGGAGGACTTGCCCGAACGGCGGTCCTGCACGATTTCGTAGTTGATCTTCTGGCCTTCGTTGAGGCCGCGCAGACC
This sequence comes from Mesorhizobium sp. RMAD-H1, assembly GCF_014191375.1. Lineage (GTDB taxonomy): Bacteria > Pseudomonadota > Alphaproteobacteria > Rhizobiales > Rhizobiaceae > Paramesorhizobium. The sequence goes on along the minus strand of NZ_JACHWN010000002.1, from coordinate 562,617 downwards.
TGCGCGCTCGACGGCGGAGATGTGGACGAAAACGTCCGCGCCGCCCTGATCAGGCTGAATGAAGCCGAAGCCCTTCGTGCCGTTGAACCACTTCACTGTTCCCGTAGCCATGGGAAACTCCTTTAAGGTCGTAAGAATAAAGGCCCGTATAGGTATGCATACGTGCCCGTGGATCGAGATTATAGAGAGGAGATCGTCAGGAAGCGCGAACGGGTCGCACGGGTCGCAAAGTCACTCGACCGAAATATCGATGTTTCAAATCTAGGGCATAACGGCCCTGATTACAAGCCGTCCTCTGAACTGATTGTCCGGTGCGGCTTCCCGGGGCCCTCGCTTGTCGGATGTGCAGCAAGGTGGCCTGCGCCGCAAAATCTTCCATCTTGCCATCAATATCTTTCCATCATTGTCGCTTCCTGCGCATCTTCTGGAGGGACAGCGTTCCTGCCGATTCGCTGGAAACACAGGTATGGAGAGGTTCATGGCATTGAAGACCTCACGCGGCGCTTCCGGCCGGGGCCCCGAACAGGGGGCGGAAAAGGAGGCGCGCGCCCGTCTGTTCCGCATCCGCTCCGCGGGCGGCACCGATATCCTGTCGCAGGGCTCGATGATGGTCGGCGCCTTCTGGACCTCGCCGGTGCGCAATGCGCTGATCGTGACGGGGGGCTCGATCTTCCTGCTCATCGCGGCTATCGCCTATGGCCAGCTCTATCTCAACCGCTGGAACGTGCCCTTTTACGATGCGCTGGCGCGGCGGGATTTTCCCGCCTTCCTGCATCAGCTCCTGATCTTTCTCGGCATTGCCGGGTCATTGCTCGTACTCAACGTGACGCAGACCTGGCTCAACCAAATGTTCAAGCTCAAGCTGCGCGAGGGGCTGGCCGGCGACCTGATCGGCCAGTGGATGCAGCCGGGCCGCGCCTTCCGCCTGGCCAATGCCGGCGAGATCGGCGTCAACCCGGATCAGCGGCTGCATGAGGACGCCCGCCACCTGGCGGAAATGACGGCCGATCTGGGCATCGGGCTCCTGCAGGCCTCGATCCTGCTCATCAGCTTCGTCGGCGTGCTGTGGGCGCTGTCGAGCGGCTTCGTCTTCCACGTCTGGGGCTACAGCTTCGCCATCCCCGGCTATATGGTGTGGGCGGCGATCTTCTATGCGGCTTCCGCCTCCTGGCTGACATGGATCGTCGGGCGCAGGCTGGTGACGATCAATGCCGACCGCTACGCGCGGGAGGCGGACCTCCGCTTTTCGCTGATGCGGGTCAACGAGCATATCGATGCGATCGCGCTGGCGCGCGGCGAGGCGGACGAGAAACGGCGGCTCGATCTCGATCTCGGCGCCGTCCTCATCGCCATCCGGCGGATCGTGCTGGCGCTGACGAACCTCACCTGGGTGACGGCCGGCTATGGCTGGTTCACCATCGTGGCGCCGATCCTCGTCGCGGCACCGGTCTATTTCTCCGGCGGGCTTACCTTCGGCGGGCTGATGATGGCCGTGGGCGCGTTCACGCAGGTGCATACCTCGCTGCGCTGGTTCGTCGACAATTTCGGAGCCATCGCCGACTGGCGCGCGACGCTCCTGCGCGTTGCCTCCTTCCGCCAGGCGGTCCTCCAGATGGACGAGCTCTCCGCGCTCGACCGGCGCATCGCCATCGAGGAGAACGAGGAGAGCCGCATGACCATCGACGGTCTCGAAATCGTCTCGCCGGAAGGCAGCATGAAGCTGCGCGAGACGCATGTGGAGATCGGCGAGGGGGAGCGGGTGCTGATCGTCGGCGCGCCGGGGGCGGGCAAGACGCTGCTGTTCCGCGCGCTCGCCGGGCTCTGGTCTTGGGGGGCGGGCAGGATCGGCCTGCCGAAGGGCAGCGATGTCGTCTATATGCCGCGCACGCCCTATTTCCCGCCATCCTCCCTGCGCGGCGCGCTCGCCTATCCGCTGGACGCCAGCCGCTTTTCCGAAGACGAGCTGCAGGCGGCGCTGCAGCGCGGCGGGCTCGATCGGCTGGCCTCAAGCCTGGACCGGGTGGCGCGTTGGGACCGCGTGCTTTCCGAAGACGAGCAGCAATGCCTGGCCTTCGCTCGCCTCAGCCTCATCAATCCTCGCTGGATCGTGGTGGACGAGGCGCTCGACGGGATGGAGGAGGAGGCGCTGGAGCGCGTGCTCGACATCCTGCGCAATTATCTGCAGGAGGCGACCGTCATCCATATCGGCCGGCGCAAGACGCACGACCATGTGTTTTCACGGGTTTTGCACCTGGAGAAGAACGAGGCGGGAGAGAAGCTGGAACTGCCGGCGCAGAAATATGGGTGAGGGCGCCGGTATCGCGAGATCGTGGCTGCGGCACCTTTGAGGAATGATCCTCGGGCTTGACCCGAGGATCATTCCGGAACTGGTCCAGGGACAATGGGGGGATGACCCGATCCCGGCGCGGTAGGGGCGGTTTTCAGCCCGTTCCCTCACGCGGCGCGGAAATAATCCTGCAGCGGCCTTACCTCCAGGCTCCCCGCCTTTAGCGCTGCAATCGCCTCGGCCACCGCTTCGGCACCCGCCAGCGTGGTATAATACGGCACCTTCTGCATCAGCGTGGCGCGGCGGATGGATTTGGAATCCGAGACCGCCTTGGCGCTGTCGGTGGTGTTGAAGACGATGTGGACCTGGCGGTTGCGGATGGCGTCCTCGATATGCGGGCGGCCTTCCAGCACCTTGTTGATCTTCGTCGCCTCGACGCCATTTTCTGCGAGGAAGCGCTGGGTGCCGCCGGTGGCGAGCACCTTGAAGCCGATCCCGGCCAGCCGCTTCACCGCCGGCAGGATGCCGGCCTTGTCCTCGTCGCGGACGGAGACGAACAAGGTCCCGTCGCGCGGCAGGTCGACGCCCGCACCCAGCTGTGCCTTGGCGAAGGCGAGGGCGTAGTCATAGTCGAGGCCCATGACCTCGCCGGTCGAGCGCATTTCAGGCCCGAGCAGCGTATCGACACCGGGGAAGCGGGCGAAGGGGAACACCGCCTCCTTGACCGCGATATGCGGGCGCGAGGCCTGGTCCGGCTTGCCGCCATAGGCGCCGAGCGCACCATCCAGCGTCTCGCCGGCCATGACGCGAGCCGCGACCTTGGCGATGGGCGTGCCGATGGTCTTGGCCACGAAGGGCACCGTGCGCGAGGCGCGGGGGTTCACCTCCAGCACATAGATCGTGCCGTCCTTGATGGCGTATTGCACATTCATCAGCCCGCCGACATTGAGCGCCTTGGCAAGCGCGGCGGTCTGGCGTTCGAGTTCGGCGACCGTCTCGGCGGAAAGCGTGTGGACGGGCAGCGAGCAGGCACTGTCGCCCGAATGGATGCCCGCTTCCTCGATATGCTCCATGATGCCGGCGACGAAAGTGTCCTTGCCGTCGCAGAGGCAATCGACGTCCACCTCGATGGCTTCGGTCAGATAGGTGTCGAACAGCAGCGGGTTCTTGCCGAGAAGCGTGTTGATCTGGCCGGTCTTGTCGTTGGGATATTTCGCCTTGATGTCCTCCGGCACCAGCTCCGGCACGGTGTCGAGCAGGTAGTTCTGCAGGCCGCGCTCGTCATGGATGATCTGCATGGCGCGGCCGCCGAGCACATAGGAGGGGCGCACGACCAGCGGGAAGCCGAGATCGCCGGCGACGAGACGCGCCTGCTCGACCGAATAGGCGATGCCGTTCTTCGGCTGGTTGAGGCCGAGCTTCATCAAGAGCTTCTGGAAGCGGTCACGATCTTCGGCAAGGTCGATGGCGTCGGGCGAGGTGCCGAGGATCGGGATGCCCGCCTTCTCCAGCGCGTCGGCGAGCTTCAGCGGCGTCTGGCCGCCGAACTGGACGATGACGCCGTGCAGCGTGCCGGCCGCCTGCTCGGCGCGCAGGATCTCCAGCACGTCTTCCGCCGTCAGCGGCTCGAAATAGAGCCGGTCGGAGGTGTCGTAGTCGGTCGAGACCGTCTCCGGGTTGCAGTTGATCATGATCGACTCATAGCCCGCATCGCCAAGCGCGAAGGCCGCGTGGCAGCAGCAATAGTCGAACTCGATGCCCTGGCCGATGCGGTTGGGGCCGCCGCCGAGAATGACGACCTTCTTGCGGTCGGACACTTGCGCTTCCGAGCGCGTCTCGCCGGCGAAGGGCGTCTCATAGGTCGAATACATATAGGCGGTCGGGGAGGCGAACTCGGCGGCGCAGGTGTCGATGCGCTTGAAGACCGGGTGCACGTCGAGCGAAGCGCGCAGCTTGGCGACATCCTCGGCGTCCTGGCCGGTGAGGCTGGCGAGCCGGGCGTCGGAGAAGCCCATGGCCTTCAGCATGCGCAGGTTTTCCGCATCCTGCGGCAGGCCATGCTCGCGGATGCGGGCCTCCATGTTGATGATGCCTTCGATCTGCTCGAGGAACCAGGGATCGATCTTGCAGCTCTCATGCACCTGCTCGAGCGATAGCCCGAAGCGGATGGCCTGGGCGACCATGCGCAGGCGGTCGGGCGTCGGCGTGCCGATGGCGGCGCGGATGGCGTTCTTCTCGTCGCCTTCCTCGATGCCGGGGATGGCGATCTCGTCGAGGCCTGTGAGGCCGGTTTCGAGGCCGCGCAGGGCCTTCTGGAGCGATTCCTGGAAGGTGCGGCCGATGGCCATGACTTCGCCGACCGACTTCATGGCGGTGGTGAGGATGGGCGAGGCGCCGGGGAATTTCTCGAAGGCGAAACGCGGGATCTTGGTGACGACGTAATCGATCGACGGCTCGAAGGAGGCGGGCGTCGCGCCGCCGGTGATGTCGTTCTCCAGCTCGTCCAGCGTGTAGCCGACGGCGAGCTTCGCCGCGACCTTGGCGATGGGAAAGCCGGTGGCCTTGGAGGCCAGCGCCGAGGAGCGCGAGACACGCGGGTTCATCTCGATGACGATGAGGCGGCCGTCCTTGGGGTTGACCGCGAACTGCACGTTGGAGCCGCCGGTCTCGACACCGATCTCGCGCAGCACCGCGATCGAGGCGTTGCGCATGATCTGGTATTCTTTATCCGTCAAGGTCAGGGCAGGGGCGACGGTGATGCTGTCGCCGGTGTGGACGCCCATCGGGTCCAGGTTCTCGATGGAGCAGATGATGATGCAGTTATCCGCCTTGTCGCGGACGACCTCCATCTCATACTCCTTCCAGCCGAGCACGGATTCCTCGATCAGCACTTCGGTGGTGGGGGAGGCGTCGAGGCCGCGCTCGATGATCTCGTAGAATTCGGAGCGGTTATAGGCGATGCCGCCGCCGGTGCCGCCCAGCGTGAAGGAGGGACGAATGATGGCGGGCAGGCCGACATGGTCGAGCGCCTGGCCCGCCATGCCCATGGCATGGGCCATGTAGCGCTGCTTGCGGTCGGTCTCGCCGAGCTGCCATTCGGTTTCCAGCTTGTCGAGCGCGGCATCGAGCTCGTCACCGGAATATTTTGCTTTCAGCGCCTGGCGCTGCTCCTCATGGGCCTTGCGGTCCTTTTCCTTCACTTCCGTCGCGTTGGCGAGCATGGAGCGCGGCGTCTCCAGCCCGATCTTCGCCATCGCCTCGCGGAAGAGCGCGCGGTCCTCGGCCTTGTCGATGGCGGCGGCATTGGCGCCGATCATCTCGACATTATAACGGTCGAGCACGCCCATGCGCTTCAGCGACAGGGCGGTGTTGAGCGCAGTCTGGCCGCCCATGGTCGGCAGCAGCGCGTCGGGGCGCTCCTTGGCGATGATCTTGGCGACGACTTCCGGCGTGATCGGCTCGATATAGGTCGCATCCGCCAGCTCCGGGTCGGTCATGATCGTCGCCGGGTTGGAGTTGACGAGGATGATGCGGTAGCCCTCTTCTTTAAGGGCCTTGCAGGCCTGGGTGCCGGAATAGTCGAACTCGCAGGCCTGGCCGATGACGATCGGTCCCGCGCCGATGATCAGGATCGATTTGATGTCTGTACGTTTCGGCATGGCGTTATCCCATCGTTCGGCGCGCTGCCCGGAAAACCCGCGAGGAAAGGTCCTGGCGGGCTGGCAGCAGATTATCTCATGAGGCTAAGCGCGCCTTATAGGCAAAGGATCGTCGCGGCGTAACCCCCAAAAACACGATTTTTCATGGTTTTCTTCGGGTTTATGCCGGAATGCCGTCCTGACCTAGGCCCGGTCGCCGCCATCCTCGATATTATGGTCGCCGACGACGAGGGGTAACCGGATGGCGGTGGCGATGATGCTGTCGAGAAAACCGGGGAAGCGGCGGTCGAGATCGGCGCGGCGCAGCGTGACGAGCCGCGCGGTGCCGGAAGGCTCGACATTGACGACGCCGGCCTCCCGCAGCTTGGCCAGATGGTAGCTGATGTTGGTCTTGGAGCCGAGATTATAGAAGCGGCTGCAGGTCACGGCGCTTCCATCATTGCGGGCGAGATAGCCGACGATGGCCAAACGCGTGTCATCACCCAGCGCCGACAGCACGTTGGAAAGCTCAATCTGGTCGATATCCGGATGCGGCAGAGACATGAGCCAGAGATAAACGCAGCCCGGGGTGAATTCAATGTGAGGCAGGGGGCCATTGCCCCTTATCCTTATCCTCTTCCCCGGTGACCCCGGGAGAGCATTCATGAGAGGCATTCCACGACGAAGGCCTGCTCCTGACAGAAGCCTGTCAGCAGGGCTGTGGCATCACGTTGACATATGAGACGCCTATGTTCAATAGTTCAATAATCTTTGAACTTAGGAGTTCTTCATGGACAAGCGATTCATCTGGCTGGCTGTCGGGTCCTTCACGATCGGTACCGAAGGTTTCGTCATGTCGAGCCTTCTGCCGGCGATTTCCGCCGATGCCGGCATATCGCTGCCGCAGGCGGGCTATCTCATCACCGCCTTTGCGCTGGCCTATGCGATCGGCGCGCCGGTGCTTACCACGCTGGCAGGGGAGATCGACCGCCGGCGCGTCATCGCGGCGACGATGGCGCTCTTCGTCATCGGCAATCTCCTTGCGGCGGCGAGCTCGTCCTTCGCCCTGCTTCTGACGGCACGAATCGTCATGGCGCTGGCGGCCGGCCTTTTCGCCGCGACCGCACAGGCGACCGCCGTGGCGCTGGCCGGCCCGGAGCACCGGGCGCGGGCGATCTCCATAGTCGTCGGCGGCACGACGGTGGCCGTGGCGTTCGGTGCTCCGCTCGGCGCGCTGATCGGCGCGGCGTTCGGCTGGCGCGGGACTTTCCTCTCCGTGGCTGTTCTGGGCGCGGTCGCTGCCGCCATTCTGTGGCTCAGGCTGCCGCGCGGCCTAAGGGGCACCCGGCTGGCGCTCAGCCAACGCCTGACGGCAGCGGTGCGACCCGGCATCTTCCCCTCGCTCGTCACCACCTTTCTCTGCATGACCGGGCATTTCGCCGTATTTTCCTATATCGCGCCGCTGGCGATGGAAGGGGCGGGGCTTGGCGTCGGCGTACTTCCGGGCATGCTGCTCGCCTTCGGCGTCAGCGCGGCGATCGGGAACCTGAGCAGCGGCTATGTCGCGGATCGCTTCGGCGCGATGCAAACAGTGCTGACCGTGCTCGCGCTCACGGCCGTAGCGCTCGCCATGTTCTCCATCATCCCGCTTTTCGTGCCGCGGCCCCTCGCAGGACTGTTGCTTGTTGCCGCCATGGTTCCCTGGGGCATCGTCGGCTGGGCATTTGCCCCGGCGCAGGCGAGCCATATCGTCGGCGTTTCGCCTGATCTGGCGCCCATCACGCTGTCGCTCAACAATTCGGCGCTCTATCTCGGCATCGCCTTCGGCTCGTTCATCGGGGCCGAGGTGCTGCGCTACGGCTCGCCGACCGAACTCGGCTTCGCCGCGGCGTTTTTCGAGATCTGTGCGATATTCTCGGTGCTGCTGTTCCAAAAGCCCGCAGCACTGGCGGCGGCGCGCGCTGCCTGAGCCGGATTTTAAGAAAGAGAATACCGAATTTCCCGTTCCTTCATGCCTGTGAAGGCGTCCTCTGTTAGGATATGCTAAGGTTGGTTGTGAATGGTTGCCTTTTGCGCCAATAATCTATCGAGAGCGGCCGTCGAGGAGTGTCGATATCATGCGCTGGCAGGGTGGCAGGCAAAGTGACAATGTGGAAGATCTCCGCGACGAGAACGCCGGACAGCAAGGCGGCCTCAGCCAGGGCGGGATAGGCCTGGGCGGTGGCGGTTTCGTCGGGCCGGCCTTCCAGCTGGTGCGCAGCGGCGGCATTTCCGGCATCATCATCCTGGTAGTGCTGTTCTTCGGGATGAAGGCCATCGGCCTCGACCCCATGCAGTTCCTGCTGACCGGCAATCTGGCGCCGGTCCAGACCTCGAGCCAGACATCGGGAGCGCCTACCCAGCAGCGCAATGACGAGATGACGCAATTCGTCAGGACGGTGCTGGCGGAAACCGAGGATGTGTGGAGCGGGATCTTCAAGGCCAATGGCGCGACCTATACGCCGCCGACCCTGGTGCTGTTCAGCAATCAGGTGCGATCGGCATGCGGCTTCGCCAGCGCTGCCTCCGGCCCGTTCTACTGCCCCGGCGACCGCAAGGTCTATATCGATCTGAGCTTCTATAATGAGCTCGCCAATCGCTTCGGCGCCTCGGGCGATTTCGCCCAGGCCTATGTGCTGGCCCATGAAGTCGGCCATCACGTGCAGAACCTGCTCGGCATCCTGCCGCGCGTCAACCAGATGCGGCAGTCGATGAGCCAGGACGACGCCAACAAGCTCTCGGTGCGCGTCGAACTGCAGGCGGACTGCTTCGCCGGCATCTGGGGCTATTACACCAACCAGGAAGGCATCGTCGAACAGGGTGATCTCGAAGAGGCGATCAATGCCGCCCACCAGATCGGCGACGACACGCTGCAGAAGCGCACCCAGGGCTATGTTGTGCCGGAGACCTTCAACCACGGCACGTCGGCGCAGCGGGCGGAGTGGTTCACCCGTGGCTACAATTCCGGCAAGATCGACGCCTGCAACACGTTCAACGCCGATATCTGACGCCTTTCACCCGCGACAGCTGGGAAGCAGAAAGGCGGCACCGGCCGCCTTTTTCGTAGAAAACCGGCTGAAAAATCAGGTTTTCGCTCCATAGACATCATCAATATTGATGTGTTCTTGGATTGTTTCGCCTGAATTTTTCAAATATGCATCTCGCCTCCCGGGCCGCCTCGCCATCGGGAGCTTTCTCATTTCGGGTTTTCCATGATCGATCCAAAATTCGCCCGGCGCGGGCTATCGCTCGTTTTCGTCATCCTGTTCCTGGACATCATCGGCATCGCCATCATCATGCCGGTCCTGCCGGCATTCCTGGAAGAGCTGACCGGCGCCAGCCTCAGCGAGGCGGCGATCGATGGCGGCTGGCTTCTGCTCGTCTATGCGGGGATGCAGTTCGTCTTCGCGCCGCTGATCGGGAACCTGAGCGACCGGTTCGGCCGGCGGCCGATCCTGCTCGCCTCGGTGCTGACCTTCGCCATCGACAATCTGATCTGCGCGCTCGCAACGAGCTATTGGATGCTGTTCGTCGGGCGGGTGCTCGCCGGCATCAGCGGCGCGAGCTTCGCCACGGCCTCCGCCTATATCGCCGATGTCAGCAATGACGAGAACCGGGCGCGCAATTTCGGGCTGATCGGCATCGCCTTCGGCACGGGGTTCGTCATCGGCCCGGTGCTCGGCGGCATATTGGGCGAGTTCGGTCCGCGCGTGCCGTTCTACGGCGCGGCCGCGCTTGCCTTCGCCAATTTCGCCGTCGCCTTCCTCTTCCTGCCCGAGACGCTGGAGCGGCAGCACAGGCGCAAGTTCGAATGGATGCGGGCCAATCCGCTCGGCGCGCTGAAGCAGATGCGCAACTATCCCGGCATCGGCTGGGTGGGGCTCGTCTTCTTTCTCTACTGGCTGGCCCATGCCGTCTATCCCGCCGTATGGGCTTTCGTCGGCGCCTATCGCTATGGCTGGAGCGAGGGGCAGATCGGCCTGTCGCTCGGCATATTCGGCATCGGCGGCGCCGTCGTCATGGGGGTGATCCTGCCGCGCGTCGTGCCGGTGCTGGGGGAGTGGAAGACGGCTGCGATCGGCCTTGCCTTCTGTGCCCTCGGCCTTTTCGGCTATGCAGCCGCGTGGCAGGGCTGGATGGTCTATGCCGTGATCCTGCTGACGGCGCTCGAAGGGCTTGCCGATCCGCCTCTGCGCAGCATCGCGGCCGCCAAGGTGCCGCCCTCGGCGCAGGGCGAACTGCAGGGGGCGCTTACCAGCCTTTCCAGCATCACGACGATCATCGGTCCGCTGATCTTCACGCAGATGTTCGGTTTCTTCACCGGGCCGAGCGCGCCCGTCACCTTTGCCGGCGCGCCCTTTGCCGTCGCGGCCGTGTTCGTTTTCGTGGGACTTCTGGTCTTCGTCTTCAAGGTGAAGGCGCCAATAATGAAAAAAGCCGGCGGATAGCGCCGGCTTCTTCATCTTCGATATTTCAGCTTGTCATGCCGCCTTCGGCCGTTCCGGCAGCGCCGGCTCGCCCTTCTTCTCACGGATCAGATTGAAGAAGCGGTTGAAGAGATAATGCGAATCCTGAGGGCCAGGCGAGGCTTCCGGGTGATGCTGCACCGAGAAGACCGGCTTGCCGGCAAGGCGCAGGCCGCAATTGGAGCCATCGAACAGAGAGATGTGGGTTTCGTCGACGCCCTTGGGCAGCGAGGCCGAATCGACGGCGAAGCCGTGGTTCATCGAGACGATTTCCACCTTGCCCGTGGTGTGGTCCTTGACCGGGTGGTTGGCGCCGTGATGGCCCTGATGCATCTTCTGCGTCTTCGCGCCGAGCGCCAGCGCCAGCATCTGATGGCCGAGGCAGATGCCGAAGAGCGGAATGTCCGTCTCGATCAGCTTCTTGATGGTGGGGACGGCATATTCGCCCGTGGCCGCCGGATCACCGGGGCCGTTCGACAGGAAAATGCCGTCGGGATTATGCGCCAGCACGTCTTCGGCGGTCGCCGTGGCGGGCAGCACCGTGACCTTGGCGCCGAGCCCGGCCATCAGGCGCAGGATGTTGCGCTTCACGCCGTAATCGATGGCGACCACGTGATAGCGCGGCGCCTCCTCGGTGGCATAGCCCGTGTTCCAGGCCCAAGGCGTCTCGGTCCAGACGGAGGTCTGGCCGGAGGTGACCTCCTTGGCAAGATCGAGATTCTCAAGGCCGTGCCAGGCGGCGGCGCGCTTCTTCAGTGCGGGAAGATCGAATTCGCCGGAAGGATCATGCGCGATGACCGCATTCTGCGCTCCCTTCTCGCGGATCAGCGCCGTCAGCGCGCGGGTATCGATGCCGGAAAGCGCGATGATGCCCCGCTGCTTCAGCCATTGGTCGAGATGGGCGGCCGCGCGGTAATTGGAGGGGTCGGTGACATCCGCCTTGAACACCGCGCCGACGGCACCGGAACGGTTCGCCGGCGTCAGGTCTTCGATATCCTCATTATTGGTTCCGACATTGCCGATATGCGGAAAGGTGAAGGTGACGATCTGCCCGGCATAGGAAGGGTCGGTCAGAATTTCCTGATAGCCCGTCAGCGCGGTGTTGAAGCAGACCTCGGCCTCGACGGCACCGGTCGCGCCGACGCCCTTGCCCTCGATGACCGTGCCATCAGCCAGAACGAGCAGGGCGGTCGGTTTGGTCGTCGTCCACGGCGCTGTCTTAGGGGCGGGGGTGGTCATCGGGCACTCCAGGTCGGTTCTTGAACAGGGCTTGAAAGCCAGCCGGCTTCATTCCATATGACATGACAAAACGCGACGGGCCAATTAAAGCCTGCCGCCGCGTGTCCATGACAATGTCCAGCTAGGCTTTGGACAATAGAGAAACCGGACGCTTCGGTCAATCGTTAACAACAAACGTTCCACCGAATAATTTCGTGAGGAAATTCAATTGCTTGCTCCCCGGCAGCAATTGATTTCGACTTCACGAAGCGTTAATGTTCGGTAACCAATCAGGAGATATCCCCATGCTGCGCGACGAGATCGCCCAGGCACTGACTACCGCTCTCAAGGCACAGGACAAACGCCGTATTTCGACGCTTCGCCTCATCATGGCGGCGCTGAAGGATCGTGACATCGCCCATCGCACGGCGGGCAAGGATCCGGTTTCGGACGACGAATTGCGCGCCATCCTCGTCAAGATGATCAAGCAGCGCGAGGAATCGGCCAGGATCTATGAGGAGGGCAACCGCCTCGAACTCGCCGAGGGCGAGCGCGCGGAGATCGAGATCATCCGCGGCTTCCTGCCCGAGCAGCTTTGCGAGGCCGATCTGAAGAAGGTCTGCGCCAATGTCGTGGAGGAAGTCGGTGCCGGCGGCCTGCGCGACATGGGCAAGTGCATGAATGCGCTGAAGGAGCGCTTCCCCGGCAAGATGGACTTCAGCAAGGCGAGCGGCATCGTCAAGGAACTGCTCCAGTAGGGCAGGGCACAGGGTTTGAAGAATGCGGCGGCGGCTTGGAAACAGGCCGCCGTTTGCTTTTGGGGAATGCCGACAGAGCTGCCAGGCGTTTTTGCCTTTCCATGGATTCCCGGGGCAGATCGGGAACGCTCCCGCCCCATTGCCGATCTCGGAAGACGACCAATATGATGGCAGATCGCAAACCATATTGAATATGGGGAACCCGATGGCCGTTTACCTGATCTCAGACGTCACGATCAGAAATCCCGAGGCTTTCGAAGCCTACCGTTCATGTGCAGCCGATTCGATTACCCAGTATGGCGGTCGCTATCTCGTCCGCGGTGGCAAAGTGGAGACGCTGGAAGGAGCGTGGTCGCCAAATCCAATCATAATTGTTGAATTTCCCGATGCCGACCGGGCTCGGGCCTGGTACAGCTCTCCGGAATATTCCGCGGCGCTCGCATTTCGTGACGCGGCATTATCCCGTAATCTGGTCCTCGTGGAAGGCGTTGCGCCGGGGATCTAATATCTCCAGGCCAATAAATCAGATCAAACTGACTCAGCTCTGCGCCACCTTCAGCCTCGTATCGCGAAGCAGGCCCTGTTCCTCCAGGACCGGATAGGCCATGGAGGCCAGCAGCGAGTTGATCTGCTTCAGATCGCGGATGGTATCGAGGTGGATGGAGCTCGTCTCGACGCTGCGCGTCGTGCCTTCGCGCAGCCGCGAGAAATGCTGCTGGCTGGTTTCCTTTTCCATGTCGCGCAGCCGGTCCTTCTCCTGAACGAGCTGGCGGGCGGTATGCTCGTCACGCGAGATCAGCACGTTGAAGGCGAGATGGGCGTTGGCGACCACCAGCGCGTGGAACTGCGAGAGCTCGCGCCAGCCTTCCTCGGTGAATTCGAGCTTGCGGTCCATCTTCTTCTGCGCATGGGCGAGCATGTTGCGCACGATGATGTCGCCGACCTGCTCCAGCTTGACGCAGGCGCCGAGCAGTTCCTGCGTGCGCAAGGCCTCGTAATCGGAAAGATTCCCGGTGGCGAGGCGGGCGAGATAGAGCTTGATGTCGGCATGGCGGCGGTCGACGAGATCATCAAGGGCCGCCAGCTCCTTGATGCGGACCGGATCGGGCTTCTCATAGAGATCCATGATCCGCCGCAGCATCAGTTCGACTGTCTCGCAGACGCGCACCACCTCGCGCGTCGCGTTGGCAAGGGCCAGCGACGGCGTGTCGAGAACGCTCGGGTCAAGCGCGCTGACTTCCTCCATCGCCATAGGCTGATGTGGCCTCGCCTTCGGCGCATTGAGGCTGACCAGCGCCTCGGTCGCGCGCAGCACCAGCCCCGAAAGGGGGATGCCGGCCAGCAGTATCAGGAGGTTGAACAGGATATGGGCGTGGACGATCTGGTCGACGGGATCGCTGCCGAGCAGGCTCACCGGCGGATGGAAGGTGAGGAACATTGTGAGCGCGATGAGCGAGCCGGCGCCGCGCATCAGGAGATTGCCGAGCGGCACGACGCGCGTCTCGGGCGGCGCGCTGCGGGTCAGGATCGGCGCGATGACCGAGGAGCCGAGATTGACGCCCAGCACCATGACGAGACCGAGCTCCGGCTGGATGAGCCCCCGCGAGGCGAAGCTGATGAGCAGGATGACGCCGGCAATGCTGGAATGGAACAGCCAGGTGACGAGGGCGGCAAGCAGATAGGCGGTGATCGGATCGCTCGAGAGGTAGCTGACGATAACAGGCAGCAACTGGCTGTGGCGCAGCGGTTCGGTCGCCTGGCCGGTCATTTCGAGCGAGAGGATGAGAAGGCCAATGCCGACCAGGATGCGCCCGTTTTGACGCCAGTCGCGGCGCTCCGTCGTCATGAAGATGATGGTACCGGCAAGGATGCAGATCGGCACGAGGAGGGTCAGGTCATAGCTCAGGATCTTGACGACCAGCGCCGAGCCCACCTCGGCGCCGCGAACGGCCATGAGGCCGGCAATGCCGCTGACGAAGCCGGAACCGACGAAGGAGCCGACGAGAAGCGTGACGGCGGTCGAGCTTTGCAGGGCGACGGCCATGGCCATGCCGAAGCCGACCGCCAGCACCGGCCGCTTCATCACGCTGCGCAGCCGCCGGCGCAGGCGGTCGCCATAGGTGCGTTCCACCCCCGTGCGCACCATGCGCGTCGCCCAGAGGAGCAGGGCCACCGCTCCGGCCAGATGCAGCAAGACGACAGAACCGTTCACGAGATCTCATCCTTCCGGGCAGGCGCTACGGATTGAGGGCCGAAACACCGTTCAAGCTACCGTAACTTAACAGGAAAAGACTAATGTAACCTAACAGGTCAAAATATGTTCCGGCTAAACAGTTTCGGCCTGCGAAAAGGGGGCCGAAACCCACGATCCGCCATGAGTCATGTGACGATTTTATGACAGTTTGATGACGATTGGCCTTGCGATCGCGCCATCGGTGTCGCATTCCGGCGTTCTGCGGGATGCGAGGCGTTCTGGCGATCATCGCATTATCCAGGGCATGCAAATTCGCGTGGGGATAAAGCCAACTCGCCGTGTGGCGTGCGAGAGGGGTCTGGCCTATAATGCCGGATGGCCTTTGAAGCTGCCGGTTCCCCCAGAGCGATTTGAAAATGCGTTTTCCGCCTTCCTTTCTCGACGAGATACGAGACCGCGTGCCGATCTCGACGCTGATCGGGACGCGTGTTTCCTTCGACCGCAGGAAGACCAACGCCGCCAAGGGTGACTATTGGGCCTGCTGCCCGTTCCATGGCGAAAAGACGCCGAGCTTCCATTGCGAGGACCGCAAGGGCCGCTATCACTGCTTCGGCTGCGGCCTGACGGGGGATCATTTCAAGTTCCTGACGGAGCTTGAGGGCCTGAGCTTCCCCGAGGCCGTGCAGCGCGTGGCCGACATGGCCGGCGTGCCGATGCCGGCGCGCGACCCGGAAGCGGAAAAGCGCGAGGCCGAGCGCGCCACGCTCCACGATGTGATGGATATGGCGGCGCGCTTCTTCGAGCAGCAATTGCAGTCGGCGGCGGGGGCGAAGGCGCGCGCCTATTTGCGCGACCGGGGCCTTTCGACCGCGACGCAGCAGGCCTTCCGCCTCGGCTATGCCCCGGAAAGCCGCAATGCGCTGAAGGAATATCTGGCCGGCAAGGGCGTGACGCGCGAGCAGATCGAGGCCTGCGGCCTGGTCTATCATGGCGAGGACATCGCGGTTTCCTACGACCGTTTCCGCGACCGCGTCATGTTTCCGATCGAGGATACGCGCGGGCGGGTGGTCGCCTTCGGCGGCCGGGCGCTGTCGCCGGATGCGCCCGCCAAATATCTGAACTCGCCTGAGACCGAGCTCTTCCACAAGGGGCGGATGCTCTACAACATGCAGCGCGCCCGCAAGGCCTGCCAGCCGCAGGGCGGCGAGCCGGCCAAGGCGGTCATCGCCGTCGAGGGCTATATGGATGTCATCGCGCTGGCGCAGGCGGGGTTCCATCAGGTCGTCGCGCCGCTCGGCACGGCACTGACGGAGGACCAGCTCGAGCTCCTGTGGCGGATGAGCCCCGAGCCGGTGCTCTGCTTCGATGGCGACCAGGCAGGCATCCGCGCCGCCCACCGCGCGGTCGATCTCGGGCTGCCGGCGTTGAAGCCCGGCCGCTCGCTGCGCTTCGCACTGCTGCCGGAGGGCAAGGACCCGGACGATCTCGTCAAGGCGGAGGGGAGCCAGGCGTTCCAGGCGGTGCTCAGGGATGCGCGGCCGCTCGCCGACATGCTGTGGACGCGCGAGACATCGGGCGGCGTGTTCGACACGCCGGAGCGGCGCGCCGAACTGGAAGCGCGCTTACGCGAGATCACGGGGCGCATCGGCGACGAGAACGTGCGGCGGCATTATGTGCAGGAGATGCGCGACCGAGCGCAACAGTTCTTCGGCCAGGCGCGGCAGGGCGGCAACAGCCAAGGCAACCGCCGCAATTTCGGTCAGGGGGGCTATGGCCAGGGCGGATACGGCCAGCGGGGCAGGGGAGCGCCCACGCGGCTCGCCGTTTCCGAAAGCCTCGCCCGCTCCTCGCTGGTCAAAAGCGCCTCCTCGGCATCAATGCCGCCATTGCGCGAGACGGCGATCCTGCTCATCCTCCTCAACCATCCCCGGCTGATCGAGGAGGATTTCGAGGCGATGGCCGCGCTCGATCTCGAGCATCCGCAATTGCGCCGCCTGCACCTGGCGATGCTGGATGCGATGGCGGAAGCCCATCTGCAGAGCGGGGCGGAGATGCGCGAGGCGCTGCGCGCGGCCGGCCACGGCGAGGCGATCGAGGCGCTGGAGGCCATCGTGCGGCGCGCCCGCATCTGGACGGCGACGGAAAGAGCGGCGGAAGAGGACGCGCGCGAGGCCTTGCGGCAGGCTGTTCACTTGCATCAGCGCGCAAGAATTCTACATAAAGAGCTCAGAGCGGTGGAAGCCGCGCTCATGGAGGATGAAACGGGCGAAGTTTTCGGGCGTCTCATCGATATACAGAACGAAATCCGCAAGGCGGAGGCAACTGAAGCATTGATCGAGGGATTTGGAATCCCGTCCGGGCGTCCGGTCGGCGGTTTCTGATTCGCTACCAGTGCATAAAATGATTCGCTTTTTTGGAGCGAATCAGATGACTCGCTCTTGACGAGCGGTCAAAATGACGGAATCAGGACGATTTAATCATTGGGTAAAAATGGAAAACCGGCAATGGCTCCGCGGTTTTTCCCGCAAAATTGTCTGAAAACAGGTGGTTCGCCGCCTGGATATGAAATTCCTGCGAGGCCGAAAACAGGGTTAATCGGCTATTAACAGGAAACAGCTACTCGCTGATCATCAAGACGATGTGCGAAGCCCGATTGGCGAAGCCGTCCGCACTCTCTACCCCTTAGTTAAAAGCGACCGGGTCGCCTGGAGATGAATATATGGCAACGAAGGTGAAGGAAAACGAAGAAGCTGAAGTCGAGCGCGAAGGCGCAGCCGATGGGCCGCTTCTCGACCTTTCTGACGACGCTGTCAAGAAGATGATCAAGGTCGCCAAGAAGCGCGGCTATGTCACGATGGACGAGCTTAACGCAGTCCTCCCCTCCGAGGAAGTGACGTCCGAGCAGATCGAGGACACGATGGCGATGCTCTCCGACATGGGCATCAATGTCGTGGAAGACGACGAGCAGGATGCCGATGCCGAAGAGAGCGACGGCGACGATGAGGCGGAAGGCGGCGAACTGGTCGAGGCGACCGGCACCGCTGTCGCCACGACGACGAAGCGTGAGCCGACGGACCGCACCGACGATCCCGTGCGCATGTATCTGCGCGAGATGGGCTCGGTGGAGCTTCTGTCGCGCGAGGGCGAGATCGCCATCGCCAAGCGTATCGAGGCCGGCCGCGAGACGATGATCGCCGGGCTTTGCGAAAGCCCGCTGACCTTCCAGGCGATCATCATCTGGCGTGACGAACTCAATGATTCGAAGATCCTCCTGCGCGAGATCATCGACCTCGAAACCACCTATGCCGGCCCGGAAGCCAAGCAGGCGCCGGTCATCGAGCGGGTCGAGGAAGAGAAGCCGCGCGCGGACGAGAAGCCGCGCCGCGCCTCGCGGGACGATGACGACATCACCAATGTCGGCGGCGAAACCCCGATCGAGGAAGACGACGAGGACGATGACGAGGCCAATCTGTCGCTGGCGGCGATGGAGGCGGAACTGCGTCCGCAGGTCATGGAAAAGCTCGACCTCATCGCCGACACCTACAAGAAGCTGAGAAAGCTGCAGGACCAGCAGGTGGAGAGCCATCTGGGGGATGCCGGCTCGCTTTCGTCCAGCCAGGAGCGCCGCTACAAGGAGCTGAAGGATCAGCTGATTACGGCGGTCAAGTCGCTTTCGCTCAACCAGAACCGCATCGAGGCGCTGGTCGAGCAGCTCTATGACATCAACAAGCGACTGGTGCAGAACGAAGGCAAGCTGCTGCGGCTTGCCGAATCCTATGGCGTACGCCGTGAAGAGTTCCTGAAGGAATATCAGGGCAGCGAGCTCGATCCGAACTGGGTCGAGCGGATCGGTGTTTTGCCGACGCGCGGCTGGAAGGAGTTCGCCAAGAACGAGGTGAAGGCGATTTCGAACCTGCGCACCGAGATCCAGAACCTGGCGCAGGAGACGGCGATTTCCATCGGCGAGTTCCGCCGTATCGTCAACCAGGTGCAGAAGGGCGAGCGCGAAGCGGCCATCGCCAAGAAGGAGATGGTGGAGGCGAACCTGCGCCTCGTCATCTCCATCGCCAAGAAGTACACGAACCGCGGCCTGCAGTTCCTTGACCTCATCCAGGAAGGCAATATCGGCCTGATGAAGGCGGTCGACAAGTTCGAGTACCGCCGCGGCTACAAGTTCTCGACCTATGCGACCTGGTGGATCCGGCAGGCGATCACCCGTTCGATCGCCGATCAGGCCCGTACCATCCGCATTCCCGTGCACATGATCGAGACGATCAACAAGATCGTGCGCACCTCGCGCCAGATGCTGCACGAGATCGGCCGCGAGCCGACGCCGGAAGAACTGGCCGAAAAACTCGCCATGCCGCTGGAGAAGGTGCGCAAGGTGCTGAAGATCGCCAAGGAGCCGATCTCGCTCGAAACGCCTGTCGGCGACGAGGAAGATTCGCATCTGGGCGACTTTATCGAGGACAAGAACGCGCTGCTGCCCATTGACGCGGCGATCCAGGCAAACCTGCGCGATACGACGACGCGGGTGCTCGCCTCGCTGACGCCGCGCGAGGAGCGCGTGCTGCGCATGCGCTTCGGCATCGGCATGAACACCGACCACACGCTGGAGGAAGTCGGCCAGCAGTTCTCGGTGACGCGCGAGCGCATCCGCCAGATCGAGGCGAAGGCGCTCAGGAAGCTCAAGCATCCGAGCCGCTCCAGAAAGCTGAGAAGCTTTCTGGACAGCTAGAAACAGGCGAGCTGCGCTCGTTCGACGGCTGATCGGCTTTGCAGGACAGATATCGGTAAAAAGGGCGGCCTGTGCCGCCCTTTTCGTTTTCGTGCATTGCTATGATTTGGCCGGCCCGGCCACGACAAGCGCCACGATGCGCCGCACGACCGGCAGGACGAGCAGCAGCGTGGGAAATGCCACCAGCCAGGACAGGGCCCAGGCGGTGGGCCATTCCCTGAGGAAGGCGGCCGTGGGCCCGAGCGCCTTGAGGGTTGAGATGGCGGAGACGACGAACGTCATCAGCACCGGTAGCACCAGCGGCATGATGATGGAGGCATAGCGCGCCGGAAGCTTTCCGCGTGACGCGGGTTCGCGATACGAGTTCATAAGCTCACTCATTGGAGAATGGGTCCGTCGATCACGAAAGTGCTTGGCATGGCATTCCTCCGGGTCGGGGACCGGTTGAATGCGTTGCCTGACGTGAGACGCTTACGGTGCGCGACAAGCGCAACGGCGCTTCCATAACGGAAGCCTGCGCGAAATGCCAGCCTTTGCTTGCCTGCTTCCCTCGACGGGATCATACTTCGGGAAGCAAGGGCGGGGCACCGGAGGAGGTGTGCCGTGACGACCTACATCATGCTCATCAGCTGGACGGAACAGGGTGTAAAAAGCCTGCGTGAATCGCCGCGCCGGCTGGATATCGCAAAAAAGCAGCTCGAGGAGATGGGCGGCGCCATCAGGGCGTTTTATCTCACCATGGGCGAATGGGACATGGTGGCCATATGCGAAGCGCCTGACGATGCGGTTGCGGCGCGGTTTGCGCTGCAGCTCAGTTCGGCCGGCAATGTGCGAACGCGCACGCTCAAGGCGTTTCCGGAGGCCGCCTATCGCGAGATCATCGCCTCGCTCGGCTGATGGTCCTCACCTCGACAGGACGGGTGGAACCCGCTAGTTTCCCCCTGAAACCGAAAGTGAGGTTTGCATGTCGTTTCTGAAGCGTCTTTTCGGGGGTGGCGGCGGCAGGGACGCCGGTGAAGCGCCGGCGGAGACCGCCACGGCCAAGGAAGCCGAGCACAACGGGTTCCTCATCCGCGCCACGCCCTACAATGAGGGCGGGCAGTACCAGACCTGCGGCGTCATCTCCAAGGAGGTGAACGGCGTGATGAAGGAACACAGGTTCATCCGCGCCGACAAGTTCGCCAGTCTCGATGATGCCGTTAATGTCTCTCTTTCCAAGGGACGGCAGATCATCAATGAACAGGGCGAACGAATGTTCGACTAGAATCCTTTCCCAGGCGGGATGGCGGCGGTGTGCGAAAACAGCGCCGCATTTTTGTTGAAGCGCTGGGCCCGGCTGCGGGCAAGGCAATCGCATATGGCGCAATTGCCCCTCACCCTTACCCTCTCCCCGCAAGCAGGGAGAGGGGACACCAGCGTTTCCGCTTCTTTCTTCTCTCCGCGTGCGGGGAGAAGATGCCGGCAGGCAGATGAGGAGTGCTCATATGTGATTACCCTGCGGTTGTGATGCAGCTGCTTCGCCGTTCAGACAGCATGGGCATAAATACAGTCACCGAGCCTCCGGAACAGATCACCTGCTCGCCACGGGTGCGACCAGCGGCGTGATGCGGCGGATGGCAACACGGCGGTTTTCCTGCTCCGGCTCCGGCGTGTCGATCTTGAGATAACGCTCGCCATAGCCTTGGGTCGCCATGTTCTCCGGCGGAATTTCGAAGACGTTCGTGAGCGCTTCGGCGACCGCCTCGGCGCGCCGGTCCGAAAGCACCAGATTGGCCCGGTCTGAGCCGACGGCATCGGTATGGCCTTCGATCAGGAAGGTTTCCGCCGGGTTCTTCTTCAGGATCTCCAGCATGGCGTTGGCGACATTCTCCATGCGGGCGACCTGATCTTCCGCGATCTCGGCCGAGCCGAAACCGAAGGTGATCGTGTCGAGATCAATGCGGCGGAGCTTGTCGCGGATGCGCGCCGAACGCTTGACCTCGTCGATCGAATAGGTCCGCTCCACCGGCTCCACCGGCGGCTGGGAGAGGAATGCGTAGACCTCGTCCTCGGGCGCGTCGGGATCGTCGAAGATATATTCATCCTCGGATATCGCCAGCCGCAGCGGCGGCAGGTCTTCGCCCGGGTCACGCCAGGCGACGAGTTCATCGCGGTCGTCATCCGGCGTATAGCTCAGCAGGATTTCATTGCCGTCCGGCATGATGCGCGAGCGCTGGATGACATCGCCATAGCGGTTGCGGATGGTGATGATCTGGACGCCGTTCGGCCGCACGATGGTTTCGCGGACGCGCTGGCGCGGCAGGTCCTCGTAATAGACCTCGCGAGCATCGCGCGAGAGGCGTGGGCGATCAGGGCTCTCGACATAGATATTGTTGTTGACCTCGACCAGCGTGCGGTCCTCGAAGCGCTGCAGCACCTGCGCCTCCCTCGGGCGTTCCCAGCGCGGGGCGCGGTCGACGCGCCTGCCTTCCTCGGAGCGGATCGATTCGACGCGGACAGGGTTTTCCAGCCGCTGCGCTTCGGCGTCATTGCCGGGCGGCGGCGCGGGCCGTTCGGCCTGATCAATGGGCGCTGCAGGGGCAGGCGCGGTTTCCTCCACGCCGTCCGGCTCGCGTTGCAGGCGTCTCAGCGGCCTGTCGCCTTCCCGGGTTGCGGGTGCCGCCTCCTTGGCGCTGTCGAGCGCAGGCGCGGCATTTTCAGGCCGCGGTGCGGCTTCTTCTTCCGACGCAGGAGGCTGTTGCGCTCTCCTGCCATCGTCAGGCGCGGGAGCTGGCTGCTCCGCCTGGTCGGAGGGCCGGGGAGGGGCGGCCTGTTCATCCGCGGGTGCCGCCTCTTCGGATCTGGCGGGTCGCTCGCCCGGGGTTGGCCTTCCGGGATCCCGTTCCGTGGTCGAGCGCTCCGGAGCCGCTTTTTCCGCATCGCCGCGAGGGGTGCGTTCGGGATCGGATGTCGGCGCGGGCTGTTCTTCCTGCTGCCGCCTCACTGCTCTGTCGGCTTGCCGCTTGGCCTGTTCTGCAGCCTTTTCAGCCTCCTTCTCGGCTTCTCGCTGGGCGGCCCGGGTATCGCGCTTGGCCCGCTCCGTCGCCTTCTCCTGGATTTCTTCGGTTTCCCGGATCTCAGTGTCCGTTTCCCTTTTCGCCCTTTCGGCGCGTTGCCGGAGTTCTGATTCGGTCTTCCTCTGCTCTTCCTCGGTTATGCGCTTGGCCTTTTCGTCCTGAGCCTGCCTTTCGGCCTTCTCGGCCTGCTTGGCGGCTTCCCGGTCGGCCTGGCGGCGGGCCCTTTCCTCCACCTGCTTCTGGGCTTCGGCTGCTTCCTGCGCGGCTTCGTCGGCCTGGCGCTTGGCGTCCCGCTCGGCCGCGCGCTGCTCCTTCAGTTGCCGCTCGGCTTCTTCCTGTGCGGTACGCTTTGCCTCCTCGGCTTCCTTCTCCTGCCGTTTGAACAGTTCCTCCGCCTGCGGCTCGGCGGCGGGCGATTCGCCCTCCTCCTGGGCCAGGAGAATGCGATTTTCCGTCTGATGGGACTGCAGGCGATGAAGCGGTCCGCTTGTCTCCGCGCCGGCGGGGCCGGCCAGCAGCAAAGCGGTCGAGGCGAGCAATAGGGCAGAAGGTTTCATCGGGTTTTCCTTGGACTTCTGGGTTCTTGTTCTCGTTGACGCCAAGGCCTGACAAACGAATGGGACTGCACTTTGTTCCGTTTCGGACGCTGGTGCGGCGTTGCCGCATCCGCCGTTCAAATCTCGCCCATCGCTGAAACATCCGTTCATCCGCACGCCATCTTGACTGGACGAACGGGCCAGGTCGCTGTATCCCGCCCGGATGAAGCGACCTTTTTGGCAGACGAAGACGCTGGAGGAGCTCAGCCGCAAGGAGTGGGAAAGCCTTTGCGACGGCTGCGGCCAGTGCTGCCTACACAAGCTGCAGGACGAGGATACGGACGAGATCTACTGGACGAGCGTCGCCTGCACGCTGCTCGACACGGACAGCTGCCAGTGCTCCGATTATCCGAACCGCAAGAAAAAGGTGCCGGACTGCGTCTTCCTGACGCCGGAGATCGTCGAGGAGGCGGACTGGCTGCCCAAGACCTGCGCCTACCGGCTGGTGGCGCAAGGGCAGGATCTCTACTGGTGGCATCCTCTGGTCTCGGGCGATCCCAATACGGTGCATGAGGCCGGCATCTCCGTGCGCGGCAAGGTCACCGCCTTCGACCACGAGATGGAAAGCGACGAGGACTATCTCGAGCACATGACGGGAACCGGCTGACGGCCAGGCCGCGCCATCCGCCTCAATTCCGGTCCGAATGAATGGTAGATGAATGGCCGGTTGGCCGTTTATTCAGCTTTTGCGTGATATCCAATATACCAGAGCTGGCAAACGGATGGCCAGCCGCTAATCGAATATTGGAGGTAATTCCATGTCTCGCATTTCCCTGAAGCGTCTTGTCCTGCCGGCGGTGATCGGCCTTGCCGCGGCATTCTCGGCCGGTGCGCCGGCCAATGCCGCGCCCATCGCGCCGGCGGCTGCCGTCGCCTCCGGTATTGAGGGCAATGTGGTGCGGGTCGATCATCGCTGGGGCCATCGTCCCCACTATCGCCCGGTCGTTCGCCGGGCCTGCACGGCGAACCAGGCTGCGCGCAAGGCCGCCCGCATGGGCATCCGCAATCCGCGCGTCATCGTCCGCCGCAATGTGGTGCGCGTCAATGGCTGGCGGCATGGCCGCCCCCGCAGCGTGGTCTTCGCACGTTCCCCCGGATGCCCGATCATCCGCTAAAGGCGGAAACCGCGAAACAGAAAGGGCGCCCTGCGGCGCCCTTTTTCATTGCGGTAAACAGTGTCGGAAGACGGGAACCGGCAAGCCGGTCCCCGTTACCTGCTTTACTGCTTGAGCTCGAAGGTGACGTTCACCGTGACATTGTAGGTGTTTTCGCCCGGTGCCACCGGCACGGCATCGGCGGCCTGCGTCTCGACCATCATCTTGTTGGCGCGGGCGAAGGGGATGGGACGCGGGCGGAAGGACTGTTCGCTGATCTCGATCACGCGACCGAGGCCGACTCCCGCGGCGTCCGTCAGCGTCCTCGCCTTGGCGATGGCATCGGCCATGGCGCGCTTGCGCGCCTCGTTGATGGCGGCCTCGGGATTGTCCTTGGTGAATTGCAGGTCGCCGCCCTGGTTGACGCCGAGCGAGACCGACTTGTCGAGCACGGTGCCGACCTTGTCGAGATCACGCACGCGCACGGTGAGCGTGTTGGTGACGGTGTAGCCGGTGATCTTGGGTTCCTTCAGGCCGTTCTTGTCGTCGGGATACTGATAGCGCGGCTGGATGCTGACGCCGGAGGTCTGGAGATCGCGATCCTCTATGCCGGCTTCCTTCATGGCGGCGAGAACCTTGCCCATGGCGTCGTTGTTGGCGGTCATGGCGTCGCGCGCGGTATCGGCCTCGCGCAGCACGCTCAGGGTGAGCACCGCCATGTCGGGCGCGGCGGTCGTCTCGCCTTCGCCGGTGACGATGATGCGCGGCACGGGCTTCGACATGTCGTTCTCCTGGGCCATGGCGGGGAGGGATGCGGCACTGAAGAGCGCGGCGGCGAAAAGCGCGGGGCCGAAAAATGCCTGTGTTGCCTTAGTCATGAAGAAAGCTCCGATTCAAAAATGTCCCAACAATGCATCGCTGCCAAGCGAATATGTGCGTAATAGGGCAGAAGGCTTGTGAAAGCGAGCCGTTTGGGCTAGGGCAGTATCGCGTGGGGCCTGTAGCTCAATTGGTTAGAGCCGGCGGCTCATAACCGCTTGGTTGGGGGTTCGAGTCCCTCCGGGCCCACCAGATATTTCAAAGGCTTAGCGGGAAACCGCTGAGCCTTTTTGTTTTGCTCTCCACAGAGCGCCTCCTGCGGTTGGTTGCGGAGAGAATAATTAACCTACCACAGCTTGTATGACGCTTTTGTTTCTCTTAATCTATATCTTGGGAAATATCGGAGGGGCATCATTTTCAATGATAATTCAAATTCTTGCCGTGGCTTTCCATGCGTAAGTCGCGTGCGGAAATATCTATGTCTGCCTATGGTGAGTGCGCTTTAGGAAGGTTTGAAATTATCAGGTAGTTATCTACGACGGGGGCAAATATGAGTTCGTTTGAAGAGAGCATTAAATCAATAGCGGAAAAGGTTAAAACGCATTCCAGTACAATGGCGACGGAAGAAGCCGTAAAGACCGCCGTTGTGCTCCCTTTTCTCAGAGCCCTTGGATATGATGTTTTCGATCCATATGAAGTCATTCCTGCGTTTACAGCTGATGCTGTTGGGAAAAAGGGCGAAAAGGTCGACTATGCTATCCAAGTTGACGGTGAAATTAGAATCCTAATTGAATGTAAGCCTATTACAGTTAATCTTGAGAAGAAGCATCTCGATCAGCTCTATCGATATTTCAGCGTTACGAATGCGAAGTTTGCGATACTGACTAACGGACGAACTTTTAATTTTTTTACTGATTTGGAGGCCCAAAATAAACTGGATTCAAAACCATTCTTCGTTTTCGATCTTTCAGATTTAAACTCAGGCATTGCCTCTGAGTTGAAGAAATTCGAAAAGGGCACCTTCAACGTCGAGAGTATTCTCGCGACAGCTGAAAGACTCAAATATACCTCTGGCATTAAAAAAACGATCAACAAACTTATCGAAGACCCGTCTGAGGAGTTTGTACGCATTGTTGCTGCTGATGCGTATGAAGGCCGATTTACAGCAGGTGCCAAAGAGATGCTTACCGGTGTTACCCGCGCAGCATTCCGGGAAGTGATCATGGATGCGGTTAAGAGTCGCCTCACAAATGCACTTGCTGATACCGAGCAGGTGGTGCAGCAGGTTGATAGCCCACAAGAAGAGCCCGAGATCGTCACTACCGAGGAAGAAATCGAAGGTTATATGATCGTTCGAGCAATTTGCCGTGAAGTTGTTGCCGCTAAACGTATAGCTATGCGTGATGCAAAATCTTATTGCGCGATTTTGCTTGAT
This sequence comes from Mesorhizobium sp. RMAD-H1, assembly GCF_014191375.1. Taxonomy (GTDB): domain Bacteria; phylum Pseudomonadota; class Alphaproteobacteria; order Rhizobiales; family Rhizobiaceae; genus Paramesorhizobium. The sequence goes on along the minus strand of NZ_JACHWN010000002.1, from coordinate 536,279 downwards.
GACAACAACCGAAAGCCGATCGTCCGGATGCACTTCAATCGAGCGACAAAATATATCAGCCTTTTTGATGGTGATGCCGAGGATCGTGTGTTTGTAGACTCTTTGGACCAGATTTACGAATTTGGCGATCGTATCAAGGCAGCCGCTCAAAAATACGGTTGATTCAGGAGGGATCGTGCGCCTATGCATCAATCGCGCGTAATCCGATGGGACTGGCGCGCGACCCGCTTCTCGCCTAAAGGAATCGTGGCGTTTCGTCCCGCGGCTAGGCTCGCGTTCTCATGTTAATCGCAGGCGATTGGGCCATCTGCCCTGGCATTCGAAATCCTCCATCTTCCCTTGCTGCTGCTCCGCCCCATCTCTAAATAGACAGATAACGGTTTCGTGAGAAATTGCGCTGCCGTGGGCCTGCCGAAGGAGTCTCCGGGGCAGGATGCGGATCGTCATTTCCTTTCAGCGGATTGTCATGGCCATTTTTCGCTATTTCACCTGGGCCTTCCTCTTCACGATTGTCGGCCTGGCGCTTGGCGCATGGCTTGGATATGAGACGACGGGCACGGTGGAGGGCGCTCTTTCGGTCTTCTTCATCTGTCTGGTGCTGGGCATTCTGGAAATCTCGCTCTCCTTCGACAACGCCATCGTCAATGCGCGCATCCTACGCGACATGACGCCCAGATGGCAGCGGCGCTTCCTGACCTGGGGCATCATCATCGCCGTCTTCGGGATGCGGATCATCTTTCCGCTCGCCGTCGTCGCCATCGCGGCCTGGATCGACCCGATCTCGGCCCTGCGCCTGGCGATCTTCCAGCCGGCCGAATATGCCCGCATCATCGGCGAAGCGCATACGGGGATCGCCGCCTTCGGCGGCAGCTTCCTTATGATGGTGGGGATGAAATATTTCTTCGATGTCGAGAAGGAGGTGCACTGGATCCAGGTGCTGGAAAGCCGCCTGTCGAAATTCGCCTCGGTGCAGGGGGTGGAAATCGGCATCGTGCTGCTTCTGATCCTGTTTTTCTCCAGGCAGTTGCCGGGCGACGAGGCCCATACGTTCATGACGGCGGCGATCTACGGGCTCCTGACCTTCCTCGCCGTGGAGGGGCTGGGCGAGGTGCTCGACGCCACGCAGGAGCAGATGGAAACCGTGCACAAAGGAGGGCTCGGCGCGTTCATCTATCTGGAAGTGCTCGACGCCAGCTTCTCCTTCGACGGCGTGATCGGCGCCTTCGCGCTTTCGACCAATCTCTTCGTCATCGCCATCGGGCTGGGCATCGGCGCCTTCTACGTGCGTTCGCTCACCATCATGCTGGTCGACAAGCAGACGCTCGGCCAATACCGCTATCTCGAACATGGCGCGTTCTACGCCATCATCGTCCTCGCCGCGATCATGTATGCCCAGACGCTGGTGCACATACCGGAAGTCATCACAGGGCTCATCGGCGCGGCCTTAATCCTGTTCTCGTTCGTCTCGTCGCTGCGCTACAACAAGGCCAATCCGGGATGGCAGGAAAAGGAGGAGGCGCACGGGCGGTGAAAACCGCCCGCGCCGGGCTTCATGCCACCTCCGCCGGGGCCCATCTGGCACGGGTAAGCCAGCGCCAGAGCAGGAGCGCGGCCACCACGGCAAGGCCGAGGAACAGGCCCGTCCATATGCCTGCACCGCCAAACCCCATCCGGAAGGCCAGGAAGGCGCCGAGCGGCATGCCGACGCCCCAATAGCCGGCCGCCGCATAGATCATCGGCATCTTGGTGTCGTGGAGGCCGCGCAGCATGCCGCTGCCGACGGCCTGCGCGCCATCGGCGATCTGGAAAAGGGCGGCGAAGATGAGGAAGGTGATGGCGTGGGCGACCACCTGCGCATTGTTGGCATCGTGAATGTCGATGAAGGCGCTGATCAGGAGGCGCGGCGCCAGCACCATCAAAAGCGCCGTCAGCGTCATGAAGCCGACGCCGAGGGCATAGGCGGTCCAGCCGGCACGGCGGATGCCCTCCTTGTCGCCGGCGCCGAAGAAGCGCCCGACGCGAATGGTCGCCGCCTGGCCGAAGCCGAGCGGCACCATGAAGGCCAGGCCGCTGATCTGGATGGCGATGGCGTGCGCGGCGAGCGAGGAGGGGCCGATCAGGCCCATCAGCAGGGCAGCGCCGTTGAAGAGCGAGACCTCGAAGACGACGATTGCCGCGATCGGCAGGCCGAGCCGCAGGATCTGGAAAAAGCGCGGCCAGTCGGCACGCCAGAAGCGGCCGAAGAGCCGGTAGCGGCGGAACTGCCTTTCCCTGAGCACGACGACGGCAAGCCCCAGGAACATCAGGCTGTTCGAGAGTGTCGTGGCGATCCCTGAGCCGACGACGCCGAGCGCGGGGAAGCCGAGATGGCCGAACATCAGGCACCAGTTCGCCAGCGCGTTGAACGGCACGGCGAAGGCGACCACGACCATGGCCCAGCCCGGCCGCTCGAGCGCCGATATGAAGGAGCGCAGCACGATATAGAGATAGAAGGGCAGGATGCTCCACTGCAGCGCATGCATGTATTGTCCCGCCTGATGGGCGAGATGCGGTTCCTGTCCCATCAGGAGCAGGATCGTCTCGGCCTGCCAGAGCAGGAGCCAGAGCGGTATGGAGATGAACAGCGCCATCCAGCAGCCCTGGCGCACGGTGCGCCTGACCTCGCGCACGGAGTGGCGGTTCGCCCCCAGCTCCTTGGCGAGCATGGGGGAGGTGGCGAGGATCAGCCCCATGCCGAAGAACATCGGCGTGTAATAGAGATTGGAGCCGAGGGCGCCGGCAGCGAGCGCATCCGGGCCGATCCAGCCCATCATCATGACGTCGGTCGCCGTCATCGCCGTCTGGGCAAGATTGGTCAGGATCATCGGCCAGGCGAGCGTCAGCATGATGCGCGCTTCCTGCCAGAAAATGTCGATACCGCGCAAACGCGCTTCCATTGTCGTGGTCATTGTAGCAAACCGGAAAAAAGCCCGTGAAAACGGGAGAAATCGTGATGCCGACGGCGACGGGATTCCCGCAAGAAGGGCGAATTGCCCGTGAAAGCGGGAGGTCGTCAGGCGCCGGCGGTGTAAGAAAGCTGGTCCCTTCAGGCGAGGACGACGCCTTGCTCGCGCATCCGGCCGGTCATCTCCGCCATCGATCCGCCGAGGTCGATGCCGCGGCTCGCCTCAAGAAGCACCCTGACGTCAAAGCCTTGCCCGACCGCATCGAGCGCGGAGTAAGCGACACAGAAATCGGTCGCCAGCCCCGCCAGGGTCAGGCGCCGGATGCCGCGCTCGCGCAGGTAACCGCCGAGCCCGGTCGGCGTGGTGTGGTCGTTCTCGAAGAAGGCCGAATAGCTGTCGATCGACGGCCGGAAGCCCTTGCGCACCACCAGCTCCGCCCTGGTCCATTCCAGTCCGGGGTGAAAATCGGCGCCGCGCGTTCCCTGGACGCAATGGTCGGGCCAGAGCTTCTGCTCGCCATAGGGCATGGCCACCGTCTCGAACGGGCTCTTGCCGGGATGGGTCGAGGCAAAGCTCGAATGGCCGGCCGGATGCCAGTCCTGCGTCAGGATGACATGCTCGAATGCGCCGATGCGGCGGTTGATCTCGGGAATGATCTCATCGCCGCCATCGACGGCCAGCGCGCCACCGGGGCAGAAATCATTCTGCACATCGATCACGATCAATGCTTCTTCCGCCATTCGAACCTCCTGCGACGCGTTTCCGGAGCGATTCCGACCCTAAAGATCGCCGAACCACCCTCATTTCTGATTTGCTCTGGTCTTTTTCCGGAAGAAGAGGTGCGTCAGAAATGCGGTTTCGTCAACTGACAGAATGGTGTCTGGCTCAGACGTCGATCTCCACCGGTCCAACCGGGCGGGTGCAGCAGGCGAGGACATAGCCTTCCGCGATCTCGTCGTCGCGGATGCCGCCATTGTGGTTCATCACGGTTTCGCCGCCGCTGCACAGCACCTTGCAGGTGCCGCAGACGCCGAACTCGCAGGCGCTCGGGATCTTCAGCCCGGCGCTGCGGGCCGCAAGGAGAATGGTGTCATCGGCCGCGCATGCCGTTTCGACGCCGGAGCGGGTGAACCGCACCGTGGCGGCCTGCGCCGCGGTTTCGGGACCGCTCGCGGGCGAGGGAGGCGTCCCCACGGTTTCGGCGGCGGGCTGGAAACTCTCCTGATGATAGCGCGCCATGTCGAAGCCCATCGCCTGCAGCGCCTCGCGCATGGCGCGCATGAAGGGTTCGGGCCCGCAGCAGAAGACGGTGCGATGGTGGATGTCGGGCGCGATCAGCTCCAGCCTCGCCCGGTCGATCCTGCCATGGAGACCGCTCCAACCATGGCGCGGCAGGGATCGCCCGACGATGAAGGCGAGCTTCAGTGCCTCCATCCGGCTGGCGAGCAATCGCAGCTCGTCATGGAAGATGATCTCGTCCGGGCGGCGGGCGCAGTTGATGAAGATGGTGTCCGTCGATGGGGCGCAATCGTGCAGCCAGCGGGTCATCGACATCATCGGCGTGATGCCGGAACCCGCCGATATGAAGAGATATTTTTCGGCCGGACGGCTCGCCAGGGAAAAATCGCCGGCAGGACCGTAGGCCCTGATCCGCATGCCCGGCCTCAAATGGTCGAGCATCCAGCGCGTCCCCACCGAGCCTTGCTGCGCCTTGACCGTCACCGCGATCGAATAGGGCCGCGACGGGGTGGAGGAGAGCGTATAGGTGCGCATCACCGGCTCGGGCGAGACCGGCAGCTCAAGCGTGACGAACTGGCCCGGCGCGTAGCGGAACCAGTTCTGATCCGGCGTGCGGAAGGAGAAGGTCATGACATCGGGCGCCTCCTCGACGGCCGAGATGCATTCCAGCATCTGCAGCTTGTCGTTCCAGGGCAGCATCTCGTCGAGATGTCGTATGGGATGAGACGGCATGACGCTCATGACCTGCTTCTCCTTCACGCAACGCGGCTGAGCGGAACGGTTTCCCCCTCAAGGCGCGGGGTAATGAAATTCGTGTACCATTCGAGGAACTGCATCACGCCGCCTTCGTGCTCGACCGAATAGGGGCCGGGCTGATAGGCGGGCGATCTGATGCCGACGGCGTTCTCCTCGACGATGCGGCGGTCCTGGTCATTGGTCTCGATCCAGACATGGGCCAGCTCGTCGATGTCGTAATCGACGCCTTCGACCGCATCCTTGTTGACCAGCCATTTGGTGGTGACCTGCGTCTCGTCGGCGCTGATCGGCAGCACGCGGAAGGAGATCGCGTGATCGGCCATCAGATGGTTCCATGTGGAGGGGTAGTTGAAGAGCAGCAGCGCGCCGATATTGGTGTCGCCGGAAACCCGGTTCCCCAGCGGCCGCTTCACCGCAGGCCTGCCCGACATGGTGTAGCTGACCGCGCCGCGCAGGAGCGGAATGCGGGTGACGCGGTACTGGCCGTCCTCCGCAATATGGAATTTCGCGGGCAGGCCGACCGTCTCGCAGTTCCGCCAGAGTTCATTGATTTCCGGGTCTTCCATCACGCCCTGGACGCCCGTCGCCGTCGGCGCCTCGGGATAGGTGCGGCAGAGCTCGGGATGATTGGCCGCGCAGTGATAGCACTCGCGGTTGTTCTCCCAGACGAGCTTCCAATTGCCCTTCTCGATGATGGTGCTCTCATGGGCGACCTTGGCATTTCCGATGTCATGAGGCGCGAGATAGGGTTCCACGGTCGCGCGGAACGCGCCGAAATCCGGCGCATCATCGGCGACGCAGACATAGATGCAGCCCGCCACGCTCTCGCAATGAACCGGCTTCAGGCCGTATTGGGCGGGGTTGAAATCCGGGCCGACCTGGCGGGCGAAAAGCAGGCGGCCGTCCAGCTCATAAGTCCACTGATGATAGGGGCAGACGAGTTTCGCCGCCGTTCCCTTTTCGCCCGAGCAGATGCGCGAGCCGCGGTGGCGGCAGGAATTGTGGAAGGCGCGGATGCCGCCCTGCGCGTCGCGCACCACCACCACCGGATAGGCGCCGATCTGTACGGTCAGATAACTGCCGGTTTTCGGCAACTCGCAATCATGACCGACGAAAATCCATTCGCGATAGAAGATATGCTCGAGATCCAGCCTGAAATAATCGGGGTCGGTATAGAATTTCTGCTCCAGGCTGAAACCGGCATCGCGCCCTTTCAGATATCCCAGCATTTCATTGCGAACGTCCATGGCTTTGCCTCGCGTCATCTGGTGGGCCGGCGAGGGGGAGAAGAGGCCTGGGACGGCGCACGACCCCGGTCAGAGTCATGACACGCTCGGGACTCCGCTTGACCGCCCGCCGCGATCAGTCGAATTCTGTCCTTCAGGCTGGTTTCCGGGCTGCGGAGCGATCCTTGCGGATGATTGCGGCACCTTCCCAGGCTGGAACAGCCCAGTGGTCCTATCGCCGCTTCAACTCCGTTACCGTTGCGGGGGCAGCATCGGTCTCCCACCGATTTCCCAATTATCGCCATCCCAGGTGGAGCGAGCTCCACTCCACCGAAATGGCTGCACCTGAATTGTCATGATCTAATCAGCGGGCGGGCCCTGACGCGCATGCAGAAACGACATCGCTTTCGCATAAAGACGACACGGTTTACGAATGGGGGAATGTGGCATTCATCACACTTTTAGGATTGTCACGAGGGCGGGAAGGCGGCTACCACATGCCGCCAGCCTGGAAATAATCCCGATGGGGAGGATAGAAACATGAAACGCTCAGAAATCAACGAGATCATCCGCGAAAGCGACGCCTTCATCCGCTCTTTCGGCTATGTCATGCCGCCCTTCGCCTACTGGTCGCCGGAGGAGATGAAGGCGCGCACGGCGAGCGACGCGGCGGCGATCCGCGATGCGCGGCTGGGCTGGGACATCACCGATTACGGGCAGGGCAAGTTCGCCGATCTCGGGCTCTTTCTCTTCACCACGCGCAATGGCAATGCGGAGGATCTGAAGAAGGGCACCGGCATGCTCTATGCCGAGAAGATCATGATCTCGCGCAAGGACCAGCTTTCGCCGATGCACCGCCATATCGTGAAGGCGGAGGACATCATCAACCGTGGCGGCGCGACGCTGACGCTCGAGCTCTTCAATTCGCTGCCCGACGGCAGCGTGGACGAGGAGAGCGACGTGACGGTGGCGACCGACGGCCGCCTCGTCACGCTGAAGGCGGGCGGGCTTTTGAAGTTGAAGCCGGGCGAGAGCGTCACGCTCCTGCCGGGCAACTGGCATGCCTTCTGGGGCGAGGGCGGTGACGTGCTGATCGGCGAGGTCTCGACCGTCAATGACGATCTGACCGACAACATCTTCCGCGAGAAGATCGGGCGTTTCTCGACCATCGAGGAGGATGTTGCGCCGCTCCACCTGCTGGTGTCCGATTACGACCAATGGCTTGCCTGACTGGTTGCCTGATGTTGAAAGCCGGGTGATGCGCCCGGCTTTTCTTTTCCAGCAATTTGAAAGGAACTGAGATGGGATGGGAACCGCGTGCCGACCGATATGACACGATGAAATACAATCGCTGCGGACGCAGCGGCCTGCATCTGCCGGCGATCTCGCTGGGGCTGTGGCACAATTTCGGCGACGACACGCCACATGCGCTGAAGCAGACGCTCTGTCGCACGGCGTTCGACCTCGGCATCAATCATTTCGACCTCGCCAACAATTACGGTCCGCCTCCCGGCTCGGCGGAGATCGCCTTCGGCCGTATCCTGCGCGAGGATTTCCGGGGTTACCGCGACGAGTTGATCATCTCGTCGAAGGCGGGCTACCGCATGTGGCCCGGACCGCATGGCGAATGGGGCAGCCGCAAATATCTGATCGCGAGCTGCGACCAGAGCCTCAAGCGGCTTGGGCTGGATTATGTCGATATCTTCTATTCGCACCGCTTCGACCCCGAGACGCCGCTCGAGGAAACCATGCAGGCGCTCGACCATATCGTGCGTTCGGGCCGCGCGCTCTATGTCGGCATCTCCTCCTATAATTCGAAGCGCACGCGCGAAGCCATGGCGATCCTCGAGGAACTCGGCACGCCCTGCGTGATCCACCAGCCGAGCTATTCCATGATCAATCGCTGGGTCGAGGAGGACGGGCTGATCGACACGCTGGAGGAGCTCGGCATCGGCTCCATCGCCTTCACGCCGCTGGCGCAGGGCATGCTGACCTCGAAATATCTCAAGGGGATACCGGAGGAGAGCCGCGCGGCGAAAGGCAAGTCGCTCAGGACGGAATTCATCAACGAGGAGACGATCGCACGCATTCGCGGGCTCAACAGCATTGCCGAACGACGCGGGCAGACGCTGGCGCAGATGGCGCTCGCCTGGGTGCTGCGCGGCGGGCGCGTCACCTCCGCTCTCATCGGCGCGAGCCGTCCCGAGCAGATCGCCGATTGCGTCAAGGCACTGGAGAATGCGGAGTTCACCGAGGAGGAACTGCGCGAGATCGACGGGTACGCCCAGGACGCCAATGTCAATCTCTGGGCGGCTTCGGCCGAGCGGCCGGGCCCCGAGCGCAAGCATTGAGGATGATCTTCAGCCGCCCCCGGCATCAGTGGCGGTCGAGGAGATCATTCTGAATCGTTATTGCGGCGGAGAGGGCGAGGCATGGATTCCAGTGACGAGCACTGGAATGACGACAGTTTGGATGTCGGCCGAGAGCCTTCAGCCTCTCCGCCCGCAGAGAATGGTTGCCGGCGGGGCGTAATCATCTCCATCCCGTCATTCCAGTGCTCGTCACTGGAATCGATGCCTCGACGGCGCCGCGGCTGCTACGGGGGCGGATGACTGGATTCCCGATCAGTCGACCTTGGTGACGGATTTCTTCTCGTTGGCGATCAGCCAGAGATTGCGGATATAGATGAAGAGGCCCATGCCCTGGCCGGCGATGAAGACGGGGTCCTCGCGCTGGATGGCGTAGATGAGAAGCAGCGCACCGCCGCCGAGCGAAAAGAACCAGAAGGCGACGGGCACGACGCTGCGCCTGGCCCTCTCGGAGGCGATCCATTGCACCACGAAACGCATGCTGAAACAGATCTGGGCGACGAAACCGAGCAATACCCAGGCATCGAACTGCTTGATGAAGACGTCGTGGAACCAATCCGCCAGATGGACGAACAAATCAGCCATGGGTAATCTCCGTCACGCGCGGCACGACCTTGCGGCGGCGGCGCAGCCACCAAACGCCGTAGAGATCGAGAATGCCGCGCGCTCCGCGATCCAATATGCCGTAGTTGGATTTGCCGTGGCGACGCTCGCGGTCGACCACATCGACATGGACGGCGCCATAGCCTTCCCGGATCACCAGCGCGGGCAGATAGCGGTGCCAGCCGTCGAAAAAGGGCAATTGGCGGAAGAGCTCGGTATGAATCGCTTTCAGCCCGCAGCCGGAATCGCGCGTATTGTCCTTCAGAAGCGCGCCGCGAAGCTTGTTGGCGAGGCGTGAGGCGACCTGCTTGAGTTTGGTGTCGGTGCGCTTCAGCCGCTGCCCCGCCGCTATGCCCGTCGAGGGGCCGGCGGCGAGCAGGGCGTCCGCCAGCTTCGGCAGGTAGGCGGGGTTGTTCTGGCCGTCCCCGTCCATCGTCGCGACGATCCCGCCCTTCGCGGCGAAGACGCCGGAGCGCACGGCGGCGCTTTGCCCGGCGGAGCGGTCATGGCGGATATGGCGCAGCGGCAGGCCGGCCTTTATCCGCTTCGCCAGAACCTCGCCCGTCGCGTCGGTCGAGCCATCGTCGACAACGATGACCTCATAGGCGCGGCCTTTCATGGCTGCGTCCACTTCGTCGAGCAGGAATGCGAGATTATCGGCTTCGTTCCGGCAGGGAATGACCACCGAGATCATCGTATCAGTCAACTATTCAAATCCTTCGGAGCGGCATGTGCGGGCGCACGGATTCCACATTCATCGACCCCACCCCAGCCGAATAATGCGCGGCTGAATAGCACCGAAAACGTGACATTGCCACGAAGAACTTATGATATCGCGGCGTTTCCTAGCGTTTTTCGCGGATATCGGTCAGTGTCCTGGCCGGGGTGATGGCTTCAGGATCGAGCCTGATCTCGATGATCGCCGGCCTGCCGCTTGCGCGCGCGCGTTCGAAGGCGGGGCCGAAATCCTGCGTCTTTTCAACCGTTTCCCCATGGCCGCCATAGGCGCGGGCGAGGGCGGCGAAATCCGGATTGGTGAGCGCGGTTGCGGAAATGCGGCCGGGATATTCCCGCTCCTGATGCATCCGGATCGTGCCGTACATGCCGTTGTTGATGACGAGCACGATGATCGGCCAGCCATATTGCACGGCGGTGGCGAAATCCTGCCCGTTCATCAAGAAGCAGCCATCGCCCGCGAAGCAGACCACCATGCGCTCCGGGTGCAGCGCCTTGGCTGCGACGGCGGCGGGGAGGCCGTAGCCCATGGAACCGGAAGTCGGCGCGGCCTGCGTGCCATAGCGGCGGAAGCGGTGGAAGCGGTGCAGCCAGGTGGCGTAGTTGCCCGCGCCATTGGTCATGATGGCATCTTCCGGAAGGTTTGCCTCGAGCCAGGCCATGACCGGGCCCATGGCGACCGCGCCGGGGCCTGTTTCGGGCGGTATCGACCATTTGAGATAGCTGGCGTGGGCGGCAGCGGCCTCACCCGACCAGGGCAGCGGGCCGATCGGCGTCAACACGCTCACGGCCTCGGCAAAGGCATCGGGCGCGGCGTTGATGGCGAGGGTCGGGCGATAGACACGGCCGAGCTCCTCCGGGTCGGGATGGACGTGCACCAGCATCTGGCGGGGATAGGGGATTTCCATCAGCGTATAGCCGGAGGAGGGCATCTCGCCGAAACGGCCGCCGACGAGGAGGAGGAGATCGGCCTGTCTCACCCGTTCGGCGAGTGCCGGATTGATGCCGATGCCGACATCGCCGGCATAGTTGGGATGGAGATGATCGAACAGCATCTGCCGGCGGAAGGAGCAGCCGACAGGCATCTCCCACGCTTCCGCAAAGCGGGTGATGCAGGCGACGGCTTGCGGACTCCAGCGCGAGCCGCCGAGGATCATGAACGGCTTTTTCGCCGTTTCGAGAAGTTCAGCGAGCTTCTTCATCGCTGCGGGCGAGGGCGCGGTCTCGACCGGTTGCCAGGCTTGCGGGGCAGGGGCTTCCGCCTGCTGGACCAGCATGTCCTCCGGCAGCGCCAGCACGACCGGGCCGGGCCTGCCTGAGGTTGCAACCGCGAAGGCGCGGGTGATGAATTCGGGAATGCGGGCGGGGTCGTCGATCTCGGCCACCCATTTGGCCATGTCGGCGAAATGGCGGCGATATTCCACCTCCTGGAATGCCTCGCGCTCGCGCGCATCGCGTGCGACCTGGCCGACGAACAGGATCATCGGGGTGGAATCCTGCATGGCGATGTGCAGGCCGGGGGAGGCGTTGGTGGCGCCGGGGCCGCGCGTGACGAAGCAGATGCCCGGTCTGCCGGTCAGCTTGCCCCACGTCTCCGCCATCATCGCCGCGCCGCCTTCCGCGCGGCAGACAGTGACGGCGATATCGGCGTCATAAAGCGCGTCGAGCACGGCGAGATAGCTCTCGCCCGGCACGCAGAACAGGCGCTCCACGCCATTGGCGGCAAGCGCTTCGACGATCAATTGGCCGCCCGTCTTCATTTCCGTTCCTCCCGGTTCAATTCTTCCAATATCTCTTGCGTATGCTCGCCGAGGCGCGGCGAGGGGCGCTCATAGCTGAGTGGGCATGCCGACATCAGGATGGGCGTGCGCACCGTGGGGATGATGTTGCCGTGGCCATCGTCGAGATCGAGGCGCAGGCCGCGGGCGACGATCTGCGGGTCGGCGAACATCTCGCCGATGCGGTTGATCGGCCCGGCGGGGACGCCGTTCTGGACACAGGCATAGAGCAGGTCGGCGCGGGTACGCTTCGCGGTTTCGGCGCTGATCGCCGCCGTCAGCGCGGCGCGATTGTCGAGCCGGGCGCGGTTGGTGGCGAAGCGCGGATCGGCCGGAAAGGTGTCGAGCCCGAGGATCGCGCAGAGACGCGCGAACTGGCCGTCATTGCCGACGGCGAGGATCAAATGACCGTCGGAGGTCGGCACCACCTCGTAAGGCGCGATATTGGGGTGGGCGTTGCCCATGCGGTTGGGGCTCTTGCCGCTGACGAGATAGTTCATCGCCTGATTGGCCATGACGGCGGACTGCACGTCGAACAGCGCCATGTCGATCCATTGTCCTTCGCCGGTGCGGCAGGCATGGATGAGAGCCGCCTGAATGGCGGTAGCGGCATAAAGGCCGGTGAAGATGTCGGCGACGGCGAGGCCGACCTTCTGCGGCTCGCGGTCCGGCTCGCCGGTCACCGACATCAGGCCCGACATGCCCTGGATGATGAAATCATAGCCCGCCTGTTTGGCATAAGGGCCGGTCTGGCCGAAGCCGGTGATCGAGCAATAGACCAGGCGCGGGTTGAGCGTCTTCAAACTCTCATAGTCGAGGCCGTATTTCCTGAGCCCGCCAACCTTGAAGTTCTCGATCACCACATCGGCGGTGCGGCAGAGGGCGCGGACGGTTTCCTGCCCTTCCGGCGTGGTGAAGTCGGCGGTGATCGACCGTTTGCCGCGATTGCAGGAGTGAAAGTATGCGGCGGAAAGATTTTCGCCATCCGCGCCGGTGACGAAGGGAGGCCCCCAGCCGCGCGTCTCGTCGCCGCCATCGGGGTTTTCGACCTTGATGACATCAGCGCCCAGATCGGCAAGGATCTGCCCCGCCCACGGCCCGGCCAGCACGCGCGCGAGCTCGATCACCCTGATGCCGGAAAGCGGTGCCTCAGACATGGTGGCAATTTTCCCCAAGGAGGTATTGCGGCGTGTTTTTCAACGAAGACTCTCCTGTGTCTCGATGGATGCTCTTATTGCCGATTTTGCGGTGATTGTTCGACAACCCGATCAAGCCAGGCGATAAAATCCTGCGTTATCGCCCCGCGGTTGATCTCGTTCAGGCTCTCGTGGCGGGTCTCGGGATAGATCCGCTTCGTCACATCCGTGAAGCCCATGGCCCGCAGGCGCCGGCCCAGCGCGGCCACGGCCCTGCCATTGTCGGTCGCCGGGTCTTTTTCGCCGCCGACCAGATGGAACGGCATGGCGTGCGGAACCTTGCCGAAATTCCTGTCGTCGGCGCCCCGGAAGACAAAATCGAAAATGTCGATCCACATGGCGACCGAGGCATCCCAGCCGCAATGGGGGTCGGCGATATAGGCGTCGACCTCCTTCCCGTCACGGGAGAGCCAGTCGAAAGCCGTGCGGGCATCCGGTATCTTGCGTCCCCATTCGCGGAAGGTAAGCTTGGGCAGGATGCGGCTCGGCACGTCGGAGCCAAGCAGCATCCGCTCCGCCGCGAGGATCATCCGGGCGAGCCTGCCGGCGGCGCCCGCGGAAAAATTGGCGTTCCAGACGGCTGCGGCATCGACCGTTTCAGGATGCTTCAGGACATAGCCAAGCGTGATGAGCCCGCCCATGGAATGGCCGAAGATGACCACGGGCAGGCCGGGATGGTCCTCATGAATGCGCGCATTGAGGGCGGCGACATCGGCGAGCACCTTTTCGGCCCCGCCGCGAGGCGAGAACATGCCCCTTGGCGCTTCCGGCGCCCTGGTTTCGCCATGGCCGCGATGATCATGCGCATAGACGTGAAAGCCTGCCCCGGCGAGGTTTTGGGCAAAGCGGGCATAGCGGGCGGAATGCTCGGCAAGGCCGTGATTGATCTGGACAACGCCGCGCGGGGCGCCATGCGCCTGCGCCTTTCGCACGCTGAGCGACGCGCCGGATGGCGAGGCCAGAATTTCCGCTGTCTGGAAAAGCAATCCACTACCCCCGAATGAACGCCGGCAATCTTGACTGCGTGGCGCTGTAATAGTCAATTAGCGTTCTGTCATGACTTTGTCATATGCAGGAATGACCTCGTCTGCTCAAGTTTTGATCAGTGCAATTTTATTTTGCAAAACCTCTTGAAAATCCCGGAAAGCTGCGCGAAAGTGCCCATCGGACTTGGTTGAGAGACGACATTTCGGGGCTGGCGGGCTTGATCGGGTGTTCTTTTCAACGACGACATAACCCGTTCGACGGGGCCATTGCGCAGGGGCTCGGCCCCTGATCGGGTAAACTGTCATCAACGCTTTACATGCCGCCCATGGAAGAGAGGTGCTTCCGCAAGCGGAGCCAGAGGGGAAACCGGGTGACGGAAATATCCGCGCCCGGTTTCGTACTTTTGGGAATGGGTCTTCTCCATCATTGCCCCGGCGTTGCAATTGGCCTACATACGGCGCAACCAAATCCCCCGAATAGCGGAGACGACGCGCGCAATGGCACGCCAATTCATCTATCACATGGCCGGCCTCAACAAGGCTTACGGCAACAAGAAGATCCTCGAAAACCTGCATCTGTCCTTCTATCCCGATGCCAAGATCGGCATTCTGGGCCCGAACGGCGCGGGTAAGTCGACGGTCCTGCGCATCATGGCGGGGATCGACAAGGAATATACCGGCGAGGCATGGCTGGCCGAGGGCGCGACCTGCGGATATCTCCCGCAGGAGCCGGAACTGGACGCGTCCAAGGACGTGCTCGGCAATGTCATGGAGGGCGTCGCCAAGAAGAAGGCGATCATCGACCGCTATAACGAACTGATGATGAACTATTCCGACGAGACGGCGGACGAGGGGGCGAAGCTTCAGGACATCATCGACAGCCAGAACCTGTGGGATCTCGAATCCCAGGTCGAGATGGCGATGGAAGCGCTGCGCTGCCCGCCGGGCGATGCCGACGTCACCAAGCTTTCGGGCGGTGAGAAGCGCCGCGTGGCGCTGTGCAAGCTGCTGCTCTCGCAGCCGGACCTGCTGCTTCTAGACGAGCCGACCAACCATCTGGACGCCGAAACCACGGCGTGGCTCGAAAAGCATCTCAGGGAATATCCGGGCGCGGTGCTGATCATCACCCACGACCGCTACTTCCTCGACAATGTCACCGGCTGGATTCTCGAGCTCGACCGCGGCCGCGGCATTCCCTATGAGGGCAATTATTCCGCCTATCTCGAAGCCAAGGCCAAGCGCATGCAGCAGGAGGGTCGCGAGGAAGCCTCCCGCCAGAAGGCGCTGGAGCGCGAGCGCGAATGGATCGCGGCGAGCCCCAAGGCACGCCAGGCAAAATCCAAGGCGCGCATCAAGGCCTATGACGAACTCGTCAAGGCGGCGAACGACCGCCGTCCGGGCGAGGCGCAGATCATCATCCCCGCCGGCGAGCGGCTGGGGCAGGTGGTGATCGAGGCGGAGGGACTGACCAAGGCATTCGGCGACCGCGTGCTGATCGACGGGCTCGACTTCAAGCTGCCGCCCGGCGGCATCGTCGGCGTCATCGGCCCGAACGGCGCGGGCAAGTCGACGCTGTTCAAGATGATCACCGGCCAGGAAAAGCCGGATTCCGGCTCGATCCGCATCGGCGATACGGTGCATCTGGGCTATGTCGACCAGAGCCGCGATCACCTCGATCCCAACAAGACCGTGTGGGAGGAGATTTCCGGCGGCAACGACATCATCAAGCTCGGTCGTCACGAGATGAACTCCAGAGCCTATTGCGGCGCGTTCAACTTCAAGGGCGGCGACCAGCAGCAGAAGGTCGGCAACCTCTCGGGCGGCCAGCGCAACCGTGTGCATCTCGCCAAGATGCTGAAGGACGGCGGCAACGTCATCCTGCTCGACGAGCCGACCAACGACCTCGACACCGAAACGCTTTCGGCGCTGGAAGACGCGCTGGAAAACTTTGCCGGCTGCGCCGTCATCATCAGCCACGATCGCATGTTCCTCGACCGGCTGGCGACGCACATCCTCGCCTTCGAGGGCGACAGCCATGTCGAATGGTTCGAGGGCAATTTCGAGGAATACGAGGCCGACAAGATCCGCCGCCTCGGCCCCGACAGCGTCAACCCGAAGCGGGTGACGTATAAGCGGCTGACGCGCTGATCGGTCACGACCGTTGTTAATTCGGCTCCTTTGCTATACATGTATAGCAAAGGAGCCTTTCCATGCTTGCATTGCGGCTGCCACCCGAAATCGAGAAACGTCTGGAAGACCTGGCCCGGAAGACAGGCCGGACGAAGAGCTATTATGCTCGCGAAGCTATTCTGGAACATATTGATGACCTTGAGGATCTCTATCTCGCCGAGCAGCGCGTCAAGGAAAGCGGGCCGACGATCCCGCTTGAGGACGTGGTGAAGAAATATGAGGAGACCGACAAGGACGTGACGGATGTGGGCGATCAGGTTTGATGCCAAGGCCGAAAAGGAGCTTGGCCGTCTTTCAAGCATTGATCGTCAACGAATTCTGAAATTCCTCCAACAACGCATCGCGCCTTCGGAGAATCCGCGATCGATCGGCGATGCGCTTGCAGGTTCGCTCTCCGGCTTTTGGCGTTATAGGGTAGGCGACTATCGTGTGATCGTCAGGATAGACGATCGAGCAATCACGGTTTACGTGGTGCGCATCGGCAACCGCCGCGAGGTCTATCGGTAAGATGATTGGGGTGAAGGTATGAAAGACTGGTCGGCGACGCAATATCTGAAATTCGAGGACGAGCGCAGCCGGCCGGCGCGGGATCTGATCGCGCAGGTGCCGCTGGCAGCGCCGCAAAGGATCGTCGATATCGGCTGCGGGCCGGGCAATTCGACCGAGCTTCTGGCCGCGCGTTGGCCGGAGGCGGAGATATCGGGCTTCGATACCTCGCCCGACATGATCGAAAAGGCGAGGGCGCGCCTGCCGCAGCTTCGTTTCGAACTGGCCGACGTGGCCGGCTGGACGCCGGAGGAGAATGTCGATCTGCTCTTTTCGAATGCCGTCTTCCAGTGGCTGCCGGATCATGTCGCGCAGCTCAGGCGGCTGTTCGGTGCCTTGAAGCCGGGAGCAGTGCTGGCGGTGCAGATGCCGGACAATCTCACCGAGCCGACGCATAGGCTGATGACGGAGGTCGCGCTCGATCCCCGCTGGGCGACAAGGATCGGGGCCAAGGCGCGCGATCCGCTGCCGCCGGTTTCCGCCTATTATGATGCGTTGTCGCCTGCGGCGGCGCGCATCGATATCTGGCACACGATCTATAATCACCCGCTGGCCGGGGCCGAGGCAATCGTCGAATGGGTGAAGGGGACCGGGCTCAGACCCTTCCTCGACCCGCTCAGCGAGGAAGAGCAGAAGGCGTATCTCGACATCTATACCACGCGCATCGCGGAGCATTATCCGCTGGCGCGCGACGGCAAGGCGCTCCTGCGGTTCCCGCGCTTCTTCCTTGTGGCGCAGAAGGCCTGACCCATCAGAATTTGTCAGCGATTGATCAGCGCTTCGCAATGGTCCGCGCCGGTGGATTGGCTTATATCAGCGGAATGAAGCAGGGGGCGTGCCGTGACCGATCTTTTATCGCAGCTTGAAGACAATGTCGGGAAAATGCCCGAAATCGTGCCGGGCCGCCGGATCAGCGGCAGAGTTGCCGGGCTGTTTGATGCGCTGCATGGGCATTTCGGCACGCGGGCGGCGGATGAGCTGGAACTGTCGTTCGAGGGCATCCGCGGCGATTACCACGCGGGGCTGACGCGCAAATCCGGCGGGCGCGAGCCATGGTATCCGCGCGGCACCGAGATGCGCAACGAGCGCCAGCTTTCGCTCGTCGCGCCCGACGAACTGGCCGCTATCGCCGGTGGTCTCGGCATTGCCGAAGTCAAGCCGGAGTGGATCGGCGCCAACATGAATATCGAGGGCATTCCGCTCTTTTCCATGCTGCCGCCACGCACGCTCCTGTTCTTCGAGGGCGGCGTGACGCTGCGGGTGGATGGCCAGAACGCGCCCTGCAAGATCGCCGGCACGGCGCTCGCCGAGAATGCGGGCGTCGCCGATGTGGCGGGGACGGCGCTGGACTTTGTCCGCGTATCCAAACGTTTGCGCGGGCTGGTCGCCTGGGTCGAGAAGCCGGGCACGGTGAAGGTTGGCGAGAAAGTGGAGGCCCGGGTACCGGAGCAGTGGATTTATCGGGGGTGAGTGACTGTTGATCCTATTTTGTATTTTGCAACGCGACTGATGTCAGAAATGCCGCAACGTCCAGTCGACCGCACAGCTTTAGCTTATGCGACGGATACGCCTCGAAAAACCGCTTATGAGCATCGAATGAATTCAGATGGTTTTTCCGAAGACGGTAGCCTCGCGTGTATTCCAGAAGCTCCTCGAATTGTTCTTCAGTTCCGCCATTCGTTTGGCCTCGTTGCAGGAGATTAGAAATGCACTCCTCGTCGGAGATATCGAGCCAAATCAGGGTTGTCATACGCGGAAGCATTTGCTGAATGATTGAGCCGTAGATGCCCTCCATGATCCAAGAGTTGCCATTCGCAGCCCGGGCAACCAATTGGTCACGCTCGTCGCGTGGACGCTCCCCTACAAAATTCGGCAGCCAGTGAAAATCATCGAGGTGGTACGCCGGGAATTGTAGCCTGCGGGCTAGCTCTTGAGCCAGCCATGTCTTGCCACTTCCGCCGTTCCCCATGATGAAAATTCTATCCATCATTCAACTCCGCCTCGCTCAAGGTTAGAGCGATACTTTACACGCCTTCCTCCTCATCCGCCTCCAGCAATCTCGTCGCGCGCCATTGCGTCAGCTTGGCGTTGATCGCGTCGAGCACGAAGAAACGCGCCGAATCCTTGTCATAGCCCTCGTTGCGCAGCGCGTCGTAATCGGTATGGACGTGGCGTATGTGCGCGACCGTCGCCAGCCAGACGGCGACGGATGGCGGCAGCGTCTTCATATGCGGGGCCTGAGCTGCGGCGCGGATCGGCTCGGAATCCGAATAGGGCACGGCCGGCAGGAGCGCCGTCAGAGCCTTGCCGATGGCGCGTTGGCGTGCTGTGCCGGTGCTCATTTCCTTCTTCCCTTTCCGCTTCGATTCCGCCCGCGACGGTTTTTGCTTGCGTCATTTTCCATTTTCACATAAACATATCTTTATATCTTTTGAGGCAGAGCCTCGCACGGGATCAGGTCATGAGCAACAGCAGTCTTCATCTCGACCCTATGGTTGATACGCTGAAAGCGGCGGCGGAATCCAGCCGGCTGCGCATTCTGGCGCTCCTGTCGCACGGCGATCTGACGGTTTCGGATCTCACCTCCATTCTCGGCCAGTCGCAGCCGCGCGTCTCGCGCCATTTGAAGCTGCTTTACGAAGCCGGCCTCATCAATCGCTACCAGGAGGGCTCCTGGGCCTATTTCCGGCTGTCCGACGATGGGTCGAGCGGCGAGATCGCCCGTGCGCTGATCGCCCGGCTGGACAATGCCGATCCGCTCCTGGAGCGTGACCTGGAACGGCTGGCGGCGGTGAAGTCGCAGCGTCAGGAGAAGGCGACGGCCTATTTCAGCGCCAATGCCCGCAGCTGGGATCGCATCCGCCTGCTGCATGTCTCCGAAAGCGCGGTGGAAGCGGCGCTGAAGCGCATCGTCGGCAGGAAACCCTTCCAGTCTATGCTCGATGTCGGCACCGGCACGGGACGGCTTCTCGAGCTGTTCTCGCCGCTTTATGTGCGCGGCATCGGCATCGACATCAACCGCGACATGCTGACGGTGGCGCGCGCCAATCTCGACCGTGCGGGCGTCACCAATGCACAAGTCAGGCAGGGGGATGTCTATGCCCTGCCGGTTGAGCGGGAGAGCTTCGATCTCGTCACCATCCATCAGGTGCTGCATTTCCTGGAAGACCCGCAGGCGGCGATCCGCGAGGCGGCGAGGGCGCTCCGGCCCGGCGGGCGGCTGCTGATCGTCGATTTCGCGCCGCATACGCTGGAATTCCTGCGCGAGGAGCACGCGCATCTGCGTTTGGGCTTCGGCGACGAGCAGATGCGCGCCTGGCTGACCGAGGCGGGGCTCGCCGTCGAAGAAATCCAGGAGCTGGAATCGAAAGGCGGGGATGCCGGGCTGACGGTTAAGCTCTGGCTTGCCTGCGATCCGCGCCTGATCATTGCAGATCCCGTTTCCTCCCAAAACTTGACGGAGAGTGTTTGATGAGCGTTTTCGGTCTTTCCCGCCGTCCCGATATCGGTCAGACGACGCGGGTCTCCTTCGAATTCTTTCCGCCGAAGACGGAGGAAATGGAAAAGCGGCTCTGGGAGACGGTGACGCGGCTGGCCCCATTGAAGCCCGAATTCGTGTCGGTGACCTATGGCGCGGGCGGCTCGACGCGCGAGCGCACGGCCCGCACGGTGGCGCGGATTCTCAAGGAAACCGACGTCACGCCGGCGGCGCATCTGACCTGCGTCGATGCCACGAAGGAAGAAGTCGATACGGTAATCCGTGAATTCGCGGGCCTCGGCATCAAGCGCTTCGTGGCACTGCGCGGCGATCCGGCAGGCGGTGTGGGCGAGCAGTACCGGCCGACGCCGGGCGGCTATTTCAACGCCGCCGAGCTGGTCGCAGGGCTTAAGGCCTTTGCCGATTTCGATATTTCGGTTTCCGCCTATCCCGAAAAACATCCGGAAAGCCCGGATTTCGCCACCGATATCGACATGCTGAAGCGCAAGGTGGACAATGGCGCGACGCGGGCGATCACCCAGTTCTTCTTCGACAACGACCTCTACGAGCGCTATGTCGAGCGGGTGCGCAGGGCCGGCATCTATATTCCGATCCTGCCGGGCGTCCTCCCCATCCACAATTTCAGCCAGGTGACGAATTTCTGCTCGCGCGCGGGCACGCATATTCCGGCCTGGCTCGCCGAGCGCTTCGACGGGCTCGAAAACGATCCGCAGACCCATATGCTGGTTGCCGCCGCGGTGGCCGCCGAACAGGTGCTCGATCTCATCGAGCGCGGCGTGCAGGATTTCCATTTCTATACGATGAACCGGGCCGATCTCGCTTTCGCCATCTGCCATCTGATCGGCATCCGCCCGCAGAAGCAGGGATCGGAGAAGGAACCGACCAGGGCGGTAAAGCCCGATCTGGCGGGCGCGGCCGCCTGAAAGCGGAAATGAAAAAGCCCGGGCGCTATGCCGGGCTTTTTCCTTTTGTTCTACCCCAGGGATTAAGGACCCCCTATCGCAGTCTGTCAGGCCTCCTTATGGAAGAAGGCCCATCACCATCGCACCGACGAATGCGAACGCTGCACAGATCATCAGGACATTAAGCGAACGTGTAAGTCCCATCGGTCTGCCTCCTTCGCGCGCCATAGCTCATACAACAATCGGATGATCATCCAATGGCGCTGGGTTAACCCGGGAGAATCTATGCTCTCTTGTGTCACAAAAAAAGCGGAATTCGTGCTGCACTGCGACAATCATGAGGAAAATATTTCCTTTTCGCGGCCTAAACGATTGAAAAAAAACGTTTACCTCCCTCATTCACTTTTCGTGAACTATGACAGCAACCCGAACGGAAAACAGAATTTTGCCATTTTCGGATTGGCGGCGGAGCAGTGGACGTGCTGATGGCATCGCAACCCCCTCGGCGCGCAGGCCAAAAGGGAAAGAAGCCTCGGATCCGTCGCGGTTAATGCTTTTTTCTGTCGTGAACCCTTGTTAGGCTCCCCCCGCCAGACCGGCTTGGAGGGCAGATGCAACGATTCGAAACCGCACGGGATGTCGCCCTTTCGACGCGCCCGGATCACCCGGTCTACTGCTTCCACCCGCGGGTGCTGGTGGAGGATGCCCGCCGGTTCATGGAAATGTTTCCCGGCGAAACCGCCTATGCGGTCAAGACCAATGGCGAGCCGATGGTGCTCAAGACCCTGGCCGCCAACGGGATAGACCTGTTCGACGTCGCTTCGCCGGCGGAATTCGCAGCCGTGCGCGAGGCCGCGCCCCATGCGCGGATGCTCTATATGCATCCCGTCAAGGCACAGTCGGATATACGCCTGGCGCTCGAAACCTATGGTATCCGCGTGCTGGCGGTCGACCATGAGGACGAGATCACGAAGGTGACGCGCATCGTGCGCGCGCTCGACATCGATCCCGGCCAGATCACCATCTATGTGCGCATCCAGACCAAGGGCCATGCGGCTTACGAACTTTCGAAGAAATTCGGCGCCGCTCCCGCCCATGCGGTCGAGCTTCTGCAGAGGCTGCACCGGACCGGCTACAGGGCGGGCATATGCTTCCATGTGGGCAGCCAGATCGAGGATCCCGATACTTACGAGCGGGCGCTGCGTTCGGCGGACTGGGTGCGCAACCGTGCCGGCGTTCCCCTGGCCGGGCTCGACATCGGCGGCGGCTTTCCCGCCGAATACGGCCTTGATCCCCGCCGCAAGCATGTCGAGATGCCGTCGCTCGGTCAATTGATGTCGCGGCTGCGCAACGACATAGCGGAATGGGGCTTCGCCGATCTGCCGCTGGTGGCAGAGCCGGGCCGCGTGATCGTCGCGCGCGCCTTTTCGCTGATCGTGCGGGTGCTGCTGCGCAAGGGGAGGCGGATCTACATCAATGACGGCATCTGGGCCTCGCTGTCGGATTCATGGACCGGCAAGATCACGCTGCCCGCCCGCTTCATTCCTGATCCGGCGATCAAGAACCGCAACGGCAATTCCAAAACGATCGTGCCGTTCCGCGTCTGCGGGGCGACATGCGATTCCGTCGATATATTGTCGCGGCCCTTCTGGCTGCCCGAGACGGTGGATACCGGCGACTGGATCGAGATCGGCCATATCGGCGCCTATTCCATGGCGCTTCGCACCCGCTTCAACGGGTTCTATCCCGATACTTTCGTGGAGGTCGAAACGCCCTTCGACGAGGGCGAGAAGCCCGACAGCTTCGCCTCGCTCGAAACCATGGCAGGGTAGCCGCCATTGCCGGGCTGCGTCAAATGACGCTTTGGTGACGGTCCGTTTAAATTCTTCGTAAGATAGGCGGCATAAAGTCGGTGCAGAAACGGCGCGGGGCTCCTGAAGTCCACGCGAGGCATGATGCCGCTCCGTGGGGCCGAGTCCCGTCGGCATGTTCCATGATCTTCTCCCATGATTTTCAAAGACATCGCTTCCCAGCAGGATATCCGTCATGTTCGCATTCAAGAGGGAAACCGCGTCGCCGGCGGGAACGTCCGCACCGCGTGCCGGCAGGACGGAGGAGAGCGAGGAAGTGCCGGCTCCGGGACAGGAGAGCGTGCATCCCGATAGAGCTGCCCTGCCGGAAGAGCCCATCGAGGTCCCGACCGAATTCGATGACGTGCGCTACATGCTGCATTGCTGGCAGGCGGCGCGCATCAACACGCCTCTGCCGTCTTATGAGGATTTCACGCTCGGCAATATGGGGCGTTTCGCCGATGAGATCGCGGTGGTCCACTGCAAGCCGGGCGAAGCCGCCAGAATGCTGCGTGCCGGCAAGGCCGTGCGCTCGATCCTCCGCCTCGGCGAGGGGCAGTCGCCCGATCTCGATGATGTGCCCTTCATCTTCAGGCAGGCCATCGATTCGGCGATAGGCCAGTCGCGGCGTTCCGCCGAGCCGAGCCTTGCGCTCTGCCGGTGGCTGATCGAAAACAAGGTTTCGACCCTGGAGATCATCGCATTCCCGCTTTCCTGCCGCTGGACGGGTGAATATTTCCTGCTCATGATGCGCCCGCGCAGGGCGCAGTTGAACCTGCCGAAGCTGCTCATCAATGCCTCCCAGCAGGGCATCCTCGGGCTCAATCCCATCATGGGCGCGGATGGCCTGCCGCGCGATTTCCACATTCTGAGCATCAACGATGCGGCGGCGCGCTTTCTCGGCTCGCAGCCCGATCTCCTGCAGTTCACCCTGCTTTCCGAAGCGCTGGCGCGCGTGGGCATCGGCGACATGCCGGACCGGCTGCTGCGGGCGGCTCGCGGCGAGCCGATGGAGCCGTTCGAGCTTGCCTATCAGCTCGATGCAAATCCGCTCGCCCTGCAGGTCGGCGTGGATACGGCCGACGGCATCCTCGCCGTGACCCTGACAGATATCCGGGAGCTCAAATCCCGCGTGACGCTGTTCCGCTCGCTTTTCGACGACAATCCGGCGCCGATGTATGTGCGGGCGCAGGGCGAGGAGGGGTTCCTCAATGTCAACGAGGCGGCGCTGCATCTCTACGGCTATGATCGCGAGGCCTTTCTCGCGCTCGGCGTATCGGACATCCGCGCCGAGGACCCTGCGGAGAACGACGCAGCCTCGACCGAGACGAGCCTGCGCCACCGTACGGCCGACGGCCGGATTCTCGACGTCATCGAATATGCCAGCGAGGTTCTGGTGGATGGCCGTCCGGCGACGCTTTCGACCATCATGGACATTACGGAGCGCCGCCGCGCCGAAGCGCATGTCACCTATCTTGCGCATCATGACCCGCTGACGGGGGCGGCCAACCGGACGGTGTTCACGCGCGAGATCGAGCGGGCGGCCAGCAATCTCGCCGAGGGCGGGCGCGCCTTCGGCGTGCTGCTGATCGACCTCGACGATTTCAAGGCCGTCAACGACACGCTGGGACATGCCGCCGGCGACGCCCTGCTGATCGAGGTTACGAAACGGCTGAAAAAGCGCGTGCGCGAAGCCGATATCGTCGCCCGACTCGGCGGAGACGAGTTCGCCATCCTTGCGCCGGGACTGGAGGCGCGCGCGCAGATCGAGGTTCTTGCCCGGCGCATCGGCCAGGAGCTGTCGTCGATCACCAGCGTCGACGGCCGTCCGGCACGCATCGGCGCCAGCATCGGCGGGGCTGTTGCTCCCGTCGATGCAACGGCTGCCGACGACCTGCTTCGCTGCGCCGATCTGGCGCTTTACCGCGCCAAAGGCTCGAGCAAGGGTGTGGTCCGTTTCTTCGAGCCCGAAATGGATGCGCAGGTCAGCGACCGGCGGCTCCTGGAAATGGATCTGCGCAATGCCGATATTGCCAGCCAGTTCGAGGCGCATTTCCAGCCGATTCTTTCGGTGCAGACCGGCAAATTATGCGGCTTCGAGGCGCTGATGCGCTGGCGTCATCCAAGCCGCGGCATGGTGCCTCCGTCGGAATTCATTCCGCTCGCCGAAGAAACCGGGCAGGTGGACCGGCTCGGACGCTGGATGCTGCGCGAGGCTTGTGCCCAGGCGGTTTCCTGGCCCGCACCGCTCATGGTGGCGGTAAACGTCTCTCCCGTCCAGTTCCGCAGCGGCGGGCTTTTCCAGGCGATCGAGGATGCGCTGCGCGCGAGCGGGCTTGCCCCGGACAGGCTGGAGATCGAGATCACGGAATCGGTGCTGCTTGACGACAGCGCCGATCATCTCGCGCTGCTCAGGCAGCTTCGCGAGCGCGGCGTGCGCATCGCGCTCGACGATTTCGGCACCGGCTATTCAAGCCTTCACTACCTCAAGCAGTTTCCGTTCAACCGGCTGAAGATCGACCGTTCCTTCGTGCGCGAGATCGACAACAGCCCGGAATCGCTGGCGATCGTGCGGGCGATCATCGGGCTCGGCGCGAGCCTCGGCATCGACACCACGGCGGAAGGGGTGGAGACGGCCGCCCAGCTCGAAAGGCTGCGGGCGGAGCGCTGCGGCGAGCTGCAGGGATTCCTGTTCAGCCCGCCGGTGGCGCCCGGGAATGTCGCCGATATCATCGGCGCGTTTTTCGGCGGGGAGAAGCGGGTGGCGTGAGGGAATAGGGAATAGGGAGTAGGGAATAGATAAAAGTCCCTACTCGGTTATTTTCTACTCCCTACTCCCTAAAGCTTGTTCAGCAGTTCCACCGTTGGCCAGGCGTCCGCCGGCATGCCAAGGCGGAGCTGTTCGGCGCGCACGGCATCGCGGGTCAGCAGGCCGAAGACGCCGTCGATCTTGCCCATCTCGTAGCCGCGTGCGGCGAGCTTCTCCTGCAGCGCCTTCATCTGGTCGGTCGTGAGGCCCTGTTCGGGATTGCCTGCCTCAAAGGCAGGCGCGCCGGCGAGGCGGGTGGCGAAATAGGCCGCCGTGGTCGCATAGACGATCGACTTGTTCCATTCGACGAAGATATCGAAATTCCGGTAGGAGAGGAAAGCCGGTCCCTTGCGCCCCATCGGCAGGAGCAGAGAGGCATCGCCATCATCGGGGCCGAGCGGACCGTTCAGCCCTTCCACGCCCCACGCCGCCCATTTGGAATGGGGCATGCGGTTGGTGCGGCTCGCCTGTTCCCAGGGAAGATCGCGGGTCAGCCGCACTTCCTCCAGCCAGGGCTGGCCCCGCTGCCAGCCGAGATCGTGCAGCATGCGCGCCGCCGTCATCACCGCATCGGGCACGCTGTTCTTCAGATCGACGCGCCCGTCACCGTCGCCATCGGTGCCGCGCTCGAGATAATCGAGGGGCAGCACCTGCATCTGGCCGATCTCGCCGGCCCATGCACCCGTCGTGCTGGCATCGACGACACCCTGGTCGAAGAGCTTCAGGAGCGCGATCAGCTGCGGGCGGAACAGTTCCGGCCGGCGGCAATCGTAGGAAAGCGTGAAGAGCGCGTTCAGCGTGTCGAAATCGCCCTGGATCGCGCCATAATCGGTTTCGAGGCCCCAGAAAGCGGCGATGACAGGGCCAGGAACGCCGTAGGTTTCCTCGGCTTTCTTGAAAACATCGGCATATTTGACCAGGTTTTCCCGGCCTTTCTTCAGCCGTGCCTCGGAAATGAGCCGCTTGGAAAAATCGACGAAGGTCAGATTGAAGACGCCCTGGGCGCGGTCGCGGGCGAGAACCTTCTCGTCGATCGAGGCCTTGTAGAGCTCATTGATGCCCTTGTCGGCGACGCCGGCGGCGCGCGCCTCCTGGACGACACCCTCGAACCAGGCTTCCATGTCGCCGCCACAGGCCGGCTTCGGCGCCGCCGTGTCTTCGGCGGGGGCGGCGGATGGCTGCTGCGCTGCCGCGAGGGCGGTGGAGGCAAAGAACGATGCTGCCAGCAGAAGGGCGGTCTTCTTCATTTATGAATTTCTCTCGGGATCATTGGCTCTCTGGGAGAGCACGAAACGCGCAATTGAGACTATTCTTGGGCTGCGGGCCCGGCTAACAGGAAATAACGTTCCGGTGTGATGATGCAGACCGGCGCGGCATCATTGCGAAGCAATGGTCTGCGTTTCCTTGCCGCCCTCGACCCATGCACGCCACTGCTCGGGGCTGCCGGCAAAGACATTGATATCGGCATCGCCCCTGATGCCCGGCACGCTGCCGGTCCCCGTATATTGCCAGAACGTCCAAGGGTGCTCGCCATATTTCTCGTTCGGATGCCCGGCGACGGAGCGCAGCCAGAAGGGATATTCCCTCATGCGCCGCAGATCATTGTCGTCGAAGAAATCGATGGTCGTGTAGATGACGGGGCGCTTGCCATAATGACGCTCGACCGCATCGAGGAATATCTTCATCTCGCGACGCACGATCGCCGCATCCGGCCGCTTCTTGCAGGTGGGTGAAAGGTGGTTCCATTCCATGTCGAGAACGGGCGGCAGCGCATCCGGGTCGCGCGGCACGTTGCGGATGAACCATTGTGCCTGCTCGATCGCCGGCCGGCAGAAATAATAGAAATGATAGGCGCCGCGCGGCAGGCCTACGGCCCGCGCTCCCGCCCAATGCTCGGCGAAGCGCTCATCCACCCGGTCGCCGCCTTCCGTCGCCTTGATGAAGACGAAGGAGATGCCGCTGTCGCGCGCGGTCTTCCAGTCCACCGTCCCCTGGTATTTGGAGACATCGGTGCCATGGACGGGATAATGCCAGGGCGTCTTGCCGTTCCAGTCGTGCGGCTTGCGGTCATCGAATTTGGGTGCGCGGACAGCCGGGTAGGAGAACGTCATCTTGCGTTCCGTCCGGATGGTCCGCGTCGCTTCGGTGAAATTGTAATCGACCGACGTACAGGCCGACAGCAACAGGGACAAAAGGACGGTGACGATGCGTTTCATGAATAAGGCCATATTCGAAACAGCGTTTACAAAGCGTTACGCGATCCGCCAGCGCTCGTCACTAGCGGATGATCTATTTTCAAGTTGAAAAAGGGTTTCAGCGGCGCCTGATGACCGAAATCCAGGCAAAGCCGCGATAGAGCACATGTGCCTCGGCTTGCGCACCCGCATCGGCAGCGATCGTGCTCGCGATCTCGAAGAGATCGTTGCGTGGTGTGACGTGGAACCATTCGAGCCACTGGTAGAGGGCTGCGCGGAACCAGCGCGGCAGCCTTTCCAGATCGCCGAAATCAACCACATGCAGCTCGCCGCCGGGGGCGAGATGGGCGACCGCCTCGCGCATGACGGCCTGCCATTGCGGGATCATCGAGACGGCATAGGAGATGAAGATGCGGTCGAAATCCTTGCGTCCGAACAGTGCCTCTGGGTCGAAACGGGCAGCGTCGGCATAGGCGAGCCGCAGCCTGTCGCCGAGCCCTGCGCGCTCGGCCGCCTTTTGCGCGGTGACGAGCATTTCGCGCGATATATCAATGCCGTAAGGCTCGGCGCTCGGAAACTGATTCATCGTCTTGATGAGATTGCGCCCGGTGCCGCAGCCGATTTCAAGGACGCTGCCGCCCGAGGGAATGCGCAGGCCGGCTATCATCTCGTCGCGGCCGAGCAGGTAATATTTGCGCGTCGCATCGTAGAAATGGCGCTGGCGGCGATAGACGCGGTCCATCAGGCTGCCATGGTCGATCGCTTTCGCCTTGCCGAACATGTCAGGCGTCCTTCAGGCAATAGAGATGGAAGCCGCCATAGATCGAGGAGCGGTCGCGGGCGTGCAGCGCACGAGACTGTTCCTCGCGATAGTCCCAGCGGTCCAGAATGGCTGAAACAACGCGGCCGGGCAGCAGGCTCGGCTCGGCGGCGGTACGGAAGATGACGCGCGCCCCCGGTGCGGCGGTGCGGGTGATCTCGCGCCAGAGATCGTTCAACTGCGTATCGTTCATCCAGTCCTGCGCGTCGAGCAGGATGAAACGGTCGACCGAGGCATCGGGCTTGGCGGCAAGGAATTCCGTATAGGAGGCGTTGACGACGCTCATGCGGGCGACGCGGGCGCGCACTCTGTCAAAGTTGGCGCGGGAGAGATAGGGCGGCAGCGGGCCGGTCTCGGCATCGCTGCTATAGCCGCGGCCGAAGGCCTGCCAGGCGAAATAGTTCTCGTTGAGCGGAAAGCCGCAGGCGAGCTTCTCCAGCCGGCCGCGCAGGATGGCGGCCATGTCGCCATTGCCGGCGGTTGCCAGCGCATCATATTGCTGCGGCGGGATGCCGAGGCCGAACAGCGAGGATTTGCGCGCCGTCGCCCAGCGGATCATGCGCTTGTCGAAGAGAGGCGCAAGCGCTGTGTCGAAGAAGGTGCGCTGTTCCTCGAGAGTGCGGCTTTTAAGGATATCGCGCGGGTCGATGCCGTAGAGGCGGGCGACGCGGTGGCCCATGCCGATGAAGATGCCGAGCAGGCCGTGGCGGTAGAGATCGCGCCAGAAGATGGAGATGCGGCGGCGCCCGGAGAGCATCCGCTTTTCCCAATAGGCGCGGCTCTGCGGGTCGAGATGCGGGCGGATGAACCGCTCATAGGCCTTGAGATTGGCTTTGTCGTCGGCGGTGCCATAGAAGCGGTAGAAGGCGTCATAATTGGGCAGATGGGCAAGCGCGGCGAGTTTCAGCCGGTTGAAGGCCACATGCGCCTGGTTCAAATCGACGGCCTCGACGCTTGCCGGATCGGCGGTCAGATAGGAGAGCGCGTTGCAGCCGCCCGACGCGATGGTGACGATACGGTGGCCGGGGCCGATTTGAAGCGCCTCCATGTCGACTTCCGGGTCTTCCCAGATCTGCGGGTAGACCAGCCCCTTGAACAGATGGGCGAAGAGCCGTTCCGATATCCCCGCTTTCGAGAACAGCGAATTGCGCTGTACGGCGCTTTTCACCTTTTCATTGCGCGGGGCGGCTTGCTTCGTCTTCGACCTGATTGCGGACATGGCACGAATCCCTTCCTGGGAAAGAGTTCGCCCCGCGTATCACCGGCATGTAACAGCCCCGTGACGAAGGGGCTCATGTCGGGCCGGATAAACAGGTTTCTGAGGAAGCAAACCGCCGGAGCGGGGCTCCGGCGGTGGATTTCGGCGGCGTCGCGATCTTACGTGTCGAAGCGGCGGTTGCGGTCCTGCCACATCTGGAAGGCGGCGAGGAGTGCAACGACGAGGCCGAGCGCGACATGCCAGGTGCGCAGCGGGCCCATATAGCTCAGAGCATAGGGCGCGATGATCATCCACAGGCCGGCGAGGAATGCCAGCATCTCCTCCCAGCGGCGGAGCGATACCATTTCCATGATGCCGACCGCCATGATGACGGCGCCGGCGATCACGGCGCTGAGGACGATGGCCACGTTGCCGCCCAAGGGATAGAAGAACGGCGACAGGAAGACGATGGCTCCCAGAGCCATCATGGCGATATCCTCCC
Source organism: Mesorhizobium sp. RMAD-H1 (assembly GCF_014191375.1). Classification (GTDB taxonomy): domain Bacteria; phylum Pseudomonadota; class Alphaproteobacteria; order Rhizobiales; family Rhizobiaceae; genus Paramesorhizobium. The sequence continues at coordinate 505,935 of NZ_JACHWN010000002.1, read as the reverse complement.
AGCTACGGTGCTGCATCAGCCCCATGCGGCCCATATCATTGGTGGTTGCCATGAGAAAATCTCCTTCAGGCTACGGTTATGCGTAACCGGATGCCCGTGAGGAGCTTGCGCGTGATACGTCTCGAACTCCTCAACGGGTGTTCGTACGCACTGCACGCATTATCCCAGAAAACGGCCTCTTTTACAATGATTTCGCGTAAAGACCGTCCAGCTACACCTTTCCGTAGCCGCCCGGCGTCGGCGTCGTCACGATGACGGCCTCGCCGGCCTCGACGATTGTCTGGTCGCAGGCCTTGAGGATTTCGACCGTGCCGTCCTTGCGACGGACTTCCGTGCGGCCCTTTTCACCGGCGCCGCCGCCGTCCAGCCCTTCCGGCGGGCGATGGCGGTGCGAGGAGAGGATGGCGCAATCCATGCGCTTAAGGAAGCGCAGCGTTCGCCTGGTGCCGTCGCCGCCATTGAAGCGGCCCCTGCCGCCGGAACCCGCACGGATGTGGAAGTCCTCGAGCAGGACCGGGAAGCGCATCTCCAGGATTTCCGGGTCGGTGAGGCGGGAATTGGTCATGTGGGTGTGGACGCCTGACGTGCCGCTAAAGCCGCGGCCGTCATTCATATGGCCGGCCGGCGAGCCCGAGCAGATGGTCTCGTAATACTGGTAACGCTCGTTGCCGAAGGTCAGGTTGTTCATGGTGCCCTGCGCATTGGCGAGCGCCCCCAGCGCCTGGAAGATGGCGTTGGTGACATGCTGGGACGTCTCGACATTGCCCGCCACCACGGCGGCGGGGTAGGCGGGCTTCAGCATCGAACCATCAGGGATGATGATGTCGATCGGGCGGAGGCAGCCGGCATTCATCGGGATCGAGCCCTCGACCATGACGCGGAAGGCGTAGAGGACGGCCGCCCGCGTCACCGGCTCGGGCGCGTTGAAGTTGTTCTTCTCCACCGGCGAGGTGCCGGTGAAATCGACCGTGGCGCGGCGCGCCTTGCGGTCGACCTTTATTGCCACGCGGATGGTCTGGCCGGTATCGGTGAGATAATCGCAGGCCGCGCTCTCCGGCAGGCGGTCGAGGACGCGGCGCACGCTTTCCGCCGCATTGTCCTGAACGTGGCCCATATAGGCCTCGACCATTTCGAGGCCGAACTGCGCCACCATCTTCTTCAGTTCCGCGACGCCCTTCTCATTGGCGGCGATCTGGGCCTTCAGGTCGGCGACGTTCTGGTGGACGTTGCGCACGGGGTAGGGGTGATCGGTCAGGAGCGCGATCAGCTCCTTTTCACGGAAGCGGCCGCGCTCTACCAGGCGGAAATTGTCGATGAGCACGCCTTCCTCGTCCACCGTGGTCGCCAGCGGCGTCATCGAGCCGGGCGCGGTGCCGCCGACATCGGCGTGATGGCCGCGCGAGGCAGCCCAGAAGAGGATGTTCTCGCCTTTTTCATCAAAAACGGGCGTGACCACCGTGATGTCGGGCAGATGCGTGCCGCCGTTGTAAGGCGCGTTGAGGGCGAAGACGTCGCCCGGATGGATATCCCCCTCGTTCAGGCGGATGATCGTCTCGACCGAGCGGTCCATGGAGCCCAGATGCACCGGCATATGCGGCGCATTGGCGACGAGCGCGCCGGTGCGGTCGAAGACGGCGCAGGAGAAATCGAGCCGCTCCTTGATGTTGACGGAGTAGGCGGTGTTCTGCAACGTCACGCCCATTTGCTCGGCGATCGACATGAAGAGGTTGTTGAAGACCTCGAGCATGACCGGATCGGCCTCGGTGCCGAGCGCGGCGGCGCGTGCCTTCTTCTCGATGCGCCGCATCAGCACGTGGCCCAGCGCGGTGATCTCCGCCTGCCAGCCGGGCTCGACCACGATGGTCTGGTGACTTTCGATGATGAGGGCAGGGCCGTTGACGCGGTTGCCGGGGGTGAGCGCCTCGCGGCGATGCACCGCCGCATCGTGCCACGCTCCGCCGGAATAGAATTGCCGTCTCTCCTGCGCTGCCGGGTGATGGTCCTCCACCGCCTGCGCCCGTTCCTCATGAGCGCGCGGGCGCGCGTCCTGCCCCTCGACGCCGACGGCCTCCACGACGATACCCTTGTCGTCATAGATAAAGCCGAACTGCGCCTTGTGCGCCCTTTCGAAGGCGGCGCGGGCCGCGGCCAGATCATTGCCGCTGAAATCGACCGGGAGCGCCGTGTCGGTACCGTCATAGCGCAGATGCAGGATGGGACGCAGGCGGATTTCGGCTTCGGGCACGCCCTGTGCTGCGATTTCCGCCGCCACGGTCTCAGACAGACGCCCGATCAGCGCCTCGATGTCTGGCAGTATCTGTTCGGCGAAAGGTTTGACCAGCGCCTGCTGGCGGGAGGCGAAGATCGCCGACAGGCCGATGCCATAGGCCGAGAGCAGGCCGGAGAAGGGGTGGATCAGCACCGCCTCCATTCCGAGCGCATCGGCGACGAGGCAGGCATGCTGGCCGCCGGCGCCGCCGAAGCAATTCAAGAGATAGCGTGTCACGTCATAGCCGCGCTGCACCGAGATCTTCTTGATGGCATTGGCCATGTTCTCGACGGCAATGGTGACGAAGCCTTCCGCCACCTCCTCCGGGCTGCGGTCACCGATCTCCCGGGCAAAGGCTTCGAATTTCTCCCTGACGATGGCGGTATCGAGCGGCTGGTCCTGGTTCCGGCCGAAGATCGCGGGAAAGAAATCGGGCTGCAACTTGCCGAGCATGACATTGGCGTCGGTAACGGCCAGCGGCCCGCCGCGCCGATAGCAGGCGGGGCCGGGATTGGCGCCGGCGGAATCGGGACCCGCCTGAAAGCGTCCCGCCGCATAGTGCAGGATCGAGCCGCCACCGGCCGCGACGGTGTGGATGCGCATCATCGGGGCGCGGATGCGCACGCCCGCCACTTCGGTATCGAAGGCGCGCTCATATTCGCCGTCGAAATGGGCGACGTCGGTGGAGGTGCCGCCCATGTCGAAGCCGATGACCTGATCAAAGCCGGCGAGCTTCGCGGTTTCCACCATGCCGACCACCCCGCCGGCCGGGCCGGAAAGGATGGCGTCCTTCCCCTGGAAGAGACCGGCGGCAGTGAGCCCGCCCGACGACATCATGAAGGAGAGGCGGGGTTGGTTCTGCCCCTCACCCTTACCCTCTCCCCGTAAGGAGGGGGAGAGGGGGGCGTCAGCGTGGCGGCCATCCTCCTTCTCCCCGTCATTACGGGGAGAGGGTCCGGCAGGGGATGAGGGGCTATTCATATTGTTTTCAATTCCCAGCTCGCCCGCCACGCGCTCGACATATCGGCGCAGGATCGGAGAGAGATAGGCGTCGACCACCGTGGTGTCGCCCCGTCCGACGAGCTTCGCCAGGGGCGAGACCTCATGGCTGACCGACACCTGGCCAAAGCCGAGCTCGCGGGCAATGCGCGCCACAATCTCCTCATGGGCGGGATAGTTCCAGGAATGCATGAAGAGGATGGCGACGGCGTCGATGCCGTCCGCTTTCGCCCGTTCCAGCGCCGCCCGCACCGCCGCCTCGTCGGGTTCGGCCTCGACGGTGCCGTCGGCGCGGACGCGCTCGCCGACCTCGATCACCCGCTCGTAGAGCTGTTCGGGCAGGATGATCTCCTTGGCGAAGATGTCGGGGCGTGCCTGGTAGGCGATGCGCAGCGCGTCGCGGAAGCCCCTGGTGACGACGAGAAGGGTGCGGTCGCCCTTGCGCTCCAGAAGCGCGTTGGTGGCAACTGTCGTGCCCATCTTCACCTCGCCGATGAGTCCGGCGGGAATCGGCTCGCCCGCCCTGACGCCGAGCAGATCGCGGATGCCCTGAATGGCGGCGTCCCTATAGGCTTCGGGATTTTCGGAGAGCAGCTTGCGCGGATGGAGATTTCCCTCCGGATCGCGCCCGATGACGTCGGTGAAGGTGCCGCCACGATCGATCCAGAAATCCCATTTGCCACCGCTCATGGCTGCTCCCTGTCTTTAGCTGTCGCTTCGACCCAATCGGGTATCCGCCGGAGGCGGGTTCGTCAACGCCGGGGCAGGTTGCGCATGTGTAACGGCCTGAAAGAGAAGTTGAGAGAACCTTTCATCAGTCCGCCCGTTTTTTGCTGTGACGTTAGCTTCGCCCATCTGGCGGGGTTATCTCGGATGAAGGAGAAGACTGATGAAAAAAGTTCTGATCGCATCGATCGCCGCTCTCTCGGTTATGGGGCTGGCTGCGTGCAGCGATACCGACAACACCACGACAAACGCTACCCAGCCGGACCAGGCGCCGGCGACACAGCCCAATACGGAGCAGAACATGACGCCTCCGGCCAATGAGACGACTCCGGCGCAGCCCGGCACGACGCCCGGTACGGGCCAGGGTACGACGGCGCCTAACCAGTAAACGCCCGCAGGAGATGCGGCACAGGCCGGTTTTCGAACCGGCCCGAGATGGAAGCGGTCCGGCTTTGCCGGGCCGCTTTCTTGTATAACGCTGATGTTTCTGTCCGTTATAAAAGTTTATATGTAAAGATCGCCGAATATTCGCGAATTTCAAGGTTTATTCCTGATATTTCCGATAAAATATGAAAAATTGGAAGTAATGACTGAGTGTTTTTCTTAATATTTGTATGAATGATTGTGCTGCAGGCGAATCCTACCTCCCAGAAAGGGTTATCTTATGAAGAAGTTCATTTTTGCGATTGCAGCACTTTCCATGACTGTTCTTGCTGGCTGCAGCGAGAGCGAGCAGGCCGCCAGCACCGCGGCGGACCAGAACGCAACAACGGCAGCGGTTCCGGCTGCGGGCGCGAAAACACCGGAAGCGATTGCCGCCGAGGTGACCAAGAGCCTGGAACAGATGGCGAGCTCCATGTCACCTGCCCAGAAGACGGCGGCGGTGAACGAAGCCCGCAGCGCGGCGGAAGCAGCGGCGAAAGCCGCGGGCCAGAGCGATATGCTGGTGCAGCAGGCGGGCAATGCGGCAGCTGCCGCTGCCCAGAAGGCGCTCGGCGTGCAATAAGGCACGCGTGCTGGTGCAGGCCATGCCCCGGGCCGGCAACACCATGCCCGGCCAGCATGCCATGCCAGATGCGGAAACGTCACGGCCGGTCCAGCACCGGCCGTTTCGTTTCATGCATGGTCCTTTTCGCAATCCGGGCGGAAAGTGGTTTCTTCTTTTTTCCGATATATTCTATGATTTACCTTCCCGGCGATTGCTTCGGCCTCTCGCCATTTCCTCACTTTGCGGTTAGAAGGCCAGCATGTCGATCTGGGTCCGTGTCGGTGATTTCGTGGCCAATGTGGCGTCGAACGCTCTGACGAGCGTGGTCGAAGCCGTGCGCACGGCCTTCGAAGGCGATCCGGAAACCCGCAGGCGCGTGGCCTTCTCCATTGCCATGATCGCGCTTTCGGCCAAGATGGCGAAGGCCGACGGCATCGTCACCGACAAGGAGATCCGGGCCTTCCAGCAGATATTCTCCATTCCGGAATCGGAACGCGCCCATGTCGCCCGCCTCTACAACCTGGCGAAGCAGGATACCGCGGGCTACGAGAGCTATGCGGCGCAGATGGCCTCGCTCTGCGGATCGGGGCATCCGAACTGCAAGTGCCTCGAGGACATCCTCGACGGCCTCTTCCATATCGCCAAGGCCGATGACTATGTGCATGAGAAGGAATTGGCGTTCCTGACGCGGGTCGGCGAAATATTCGGTTTCGACGAAGCGCACTTCCAGGCCATCGTCGCGCGGCATATCGATCTCGGCGAAGCCGACCCCTATGTCATCCTCGGGCTGCCGCGCGGGGCGAGCTTCGAGGAGGCGCGCAGGCGGTATCGTCAGCTCGCCGCCGAGAATCATCCGGACAAGCTGGCCGCGCGCGGCGTGCCCAACGAGTTCCTGACGATCGCCAACGACCGCATCGCCGCGATCAACGGCGCCTGGGAGAAGCTCGAGAGGGAACTGAAGGCCGCATGAGCGAGATCGAAGCCGGCGTTTTCGCCCCCGACCATGAGGGGGCGCTCGTTCGCCCTTCACCCAATTTCGGCCCGCGCCGGGACGGCAAGCGCGTCACCACGCTGATCCTGCACTATACGGGCATGGAAAACGGCGAGGCGGCGGAGGCGCTGCTCGCAAGTCCGGAGAGCGAGGTCTCGGCGCATTACGTCGTGCATGAGGACGGACGCATCGTGCAGATGGTCCCCGAGGGCGAGCGCGCCTGGCATGCCGGGAAAAGTTTCTGGCAGGGGGAGACCGACATCAATTCCTGCTCGATCGGCATCGAGATCGTCAATCAGGGCCCGCACGGCGATTTTCCGGATTTTCCGGATGCGCAGATCGAGGGGGTGACAGCCCTTTGCCTGGATATCTGCGCGCGCCACTCCATCCGCCCTGAACGGGTTCTGGCGCATTCGGACATCGCGCCCTCGCGCAAGATAGATCCGGGCGAGAAGTTTCCGTGGGAGCGGCTCCATCGTGCCGGCATCGGCCATTGGGTGGAGCCGGCGCCGATCCGGGGAGGGCGCTTTCTCGCCCTCGGCGACCGTGGTCAGCCGGTGGAAGCGCTGCAGTCGATGCTGGCGCTTTACGGCTATCAGGTGCCGATCGACGGTGTGTTCGGAACGGAGACGGAAGCGGCCATAAAGGGCTTCCAACGACATTTTCGCTCCCAAAAAGTTGACGGTGTCGCGGATGTTTCGACGATCGAAACGCTGCATCGGCTGCTTTCGTCGCTTCCGGTATCCGTAAGCTAAATCCTTCATAAATAAAGATTTTCCGGTTTCCGATCGTTGCGATCGGGGCATTTTGTTGCAATCGTTAATATAAAGTTATTTTCCGAACCAATCTTCGGCTGCATTTCGCCGTCAGATCAACAGCCATGTTTCCTGAGGCGGTGCTGTGATCTGCCGTCTCGCATAGGGGCAAAGACCGGGCCGGGATTTCCTCACCAGAGGGGCGGCCCCCTATAAGAAACAAATCAAACGGTTAGGGTATGAGTAAAAAATTTAGTGTTGTGTGCGCCCTCGTCGGCGCAATGGGATTGCTTGGCTCGAATGTGGCCTACAGTGCTCCGGCAATCGAGAAAACGAGCATTGCCGCAATTTTGAAGGCAAAGAGAGAGGCAGCGGCGGCGGAGGCCGCGGAAGCTGCCAAAGCCGAAGCGAAAACCGGCGATAAGAAGCGCCATACGGCCCGCAAGGCGGCGCCCGCCAAGAAGAAGGTCGTGAAGGCGACCAGCAGAAAGAAAACGGCCAAAGTCGTTTCCAGGAAGAAGACGGCCAAAGCCGTTTCCCAGAAGGAGACGGTCAAGGTCGTTTCCAGGAAAAATGTTTCCAAAAAGGCTGTTACCGCCAAGGTCACGACGTCGCGGCAGGGCGGCACGCCTTATGCCAGCATCATCAACCGCTATGCCGCCACCTATGGCGTACCGGCGTCGCTCGCCCATGCGGTGGTCCGCCACGAAAGCGGCTATCGGGCCGATGCGCGGGGCGCGGCGGGCGAGATCGGCCTGATGCAGCTCAAGCTTTCGACGGCGCGGGGCCTCGGCTATACCGGTTCGGCCAAGGGGCTCTACGATCCCGCCACCAATGTGCAGTACGGCATGAAATATCTTGCCATGGCGCGCAAGCTCAGCGGCGGCACGACCTGCGGCACGATCCTGAAATACAATGCCGGCCATGGCGCCACCCGCATGAACCCGATCTCTGCGAACTATTGCAGCAAGGTGAAGGTCTACATGCGCTCGTTCTGAACGAAAAATAAACAAAATGCCTCAAAAAGCCGGGCTCTCGCCCGGCTTTTTCATTGCCGCGAGTCTGGACAAAACCCGCTTCGCACTGAATGTAAGATGACTGTCAGACAGCGGCGGCGAGCTCGCATGTATCGTAGTAAAACGGTGTGCCATCAAGCAGAAGACCGTTCCGGAACCGAAGAACTTCGGCGAAAGGTTGTTTGATGACGGTGCCCCTGGCCCGGGAAACGAGATGCAGCGTACAGGTCATGAAGACGGTATCGCCTGTACGCGCAGCCGCAAGGTCCTCCACCTCAACGTTGCTCCATATCTCGCCCATTTTGCGGAGCAGAGCACCGATCCCTTCCAGCCCCTGCCAGTCACCTGCATAGGGAAGCGATGCGGGTTCATGCACCACGACATCGTTATGGAAGGCAGCAGCGAGCATTTTGACGTCTTTCGTATCTGACTTGAGAAATTTCATCTCAACTTCGAACATGCGCTCCAAGAGCTGCATGGCGGTATTTTGATCGTGGGTTTTTATGGTCATGTAAATGAACTCCGGACTGCAAATGCTCTAGCCGAGCCTGGAGCAGCGTATGATCCCGGTTCACGTTTCGCGATCCGATTCTTGCGTTCAAAGCGGAGGTCAGGCCGCCGCAATGCCTGCCCGATGCCGCATAGCGCCCCAAAGGCGGTTTTCGACCATGAAGCAACTTCGGATCGGACGGAAAGCCGCTTCGCACTTTTCCTGGACTTGCTCTTGCGTTTTGGGCGCGAAGCACCTTTATACGGGGTGTCAGTTGGCCGGGCAGCCGCGCCTGTCATATGCCGAAAGGCGGCGGGTGAGGAAAGTCCGGGCTCCAGGGAAGCACGGTGCCGGGTAATGCCCGGCGGGGGCGACCCCAGGGAAAGTGCCACAGAAAGCAGACCGCCCCGTCTTCCGTTGCGCCGCGTCTTTTTGGGACGCATGATCTCCGAAAAGTCTGTCAGCTTTTCGGGACCATGCTCCAGCAGGGCCGGGCGCAAGGGATGACGGGGTAAGGGTGAAAGGGTGGGGTAAGAGCCCACCGCGTCTCCGGCAACGGCGACGGCACGGTAAACCCCACCGGGAGCAAGACCGAATAGGGACGGCGTGTCGGGTGAAAACCCGGCGATCCGCTTCCGGATCAGCCGTCCGGGTAGGTTGCAAGAGGCGGGTGGCGACATCCGTCCCAGATGAATGGCTGCCACGTCGGGCGAAAGCCCGGCCATACAGAACCCGGCTTACAGGCCAACTGACATTTCATCCCTCGATCCCGGAGGTTTCGCGCCGCAGATGCGCAGTCTGCTCCTCGATCGACCTTGTCCGTTCCGTTTCGGTATCGCCGGCATGCTTCGTCTGCGCCGGCTCCACGAAGAGGATCCAGGTTTCCTCCGGCGCCGAGGGAAAATGCTCGACCCCGCGCGGCACGACGTGGAAATCGCCTGCCTTGAGGACGGTCCGGCTGCCGTCGCGATAGCGCAGGACGAAGGTGCCGCGGTGGACAAGAAAGAATTCATCCTCCCCGGCATGGCTGTGCCAGACGAAATCGCCCATGACCTTGGCGATCTTGACATATTGGCCATTGGCCGCAGCGATGACGCGCGGCGACCAGTATTTGTCGATGGCCTCGAATTCGGCGGCGAGCCGGCTGGTATGATGCATGGCGGTCTCCTCGTTCACGGGTGCAGCGACAGCCCCCTGATGACCTTGTCGACGATCTTGCGCTCGGCATGCAGCCCGAGGCCGACGAGATCGAGCGCGTCGGTGGGAAAGGCGGCGACCGCGGCGCGGTTGTCCCGGTCGTTGCCGGTCGAGAACAGCTCCCGCGTATAGATCGAGGGTGTCACGCCCCGGTCCGTGGCGCGGTCGAGCACCCTTTTCATCTCGTCGCCGCTTGCGGCGAAGATCAGGATCGGCTGGCGGATGAGCGGGCCGTAATCCTTTCCCGATGCATCGCCATAGCGCTCGCCGATGAGTTCAGGATATGATCCGGCAATGCCGCCGGCCAGGAAGCTGGCGACGTTGAGTTTCTGCCAGGTCGCGAGATCGTCGCGAACCACAATGGCGATCTTGGTTTCGAAGCGGATGATGTCTGAAGTCATGGGCAAGGTGATTAGCGGGGAAGCAATGGGCGGTCTTGAACGATCGTGCACGCCTTCTCCTGCGGACTGGATCCGCCTTGCACCGCCGGAGGAGGGGCTGGAGCGGCTGGAGGCATTCTTCGGCGGCCATGCCTATGATCCGCACCGCCACGATACCTACGCCATCGGCTATACGCTTTCCGGCGTGCAGTCCTTCGACTGCCGCGGGGCGAAGATGGACAGCACGGCGGGCAAGGTGATCGTCATCCATCCCGACGAGGTGCATAATGGGCGTTCGGGCGTGGAGACGGGCTTTCGCTACCGGATGCTCTATATCGAACCCTTCATGATCCGCGACGCGCTGGGCGAGCGGGCGGGAAGCCTGCCTTTCGTGCGCGACGTGGTCGCCGACGATCCCCGGCTGCTCAGCGCCCTGCGCCCGGCCTTCGAGGCGCTCGACAATGGGCTCGAAGGGCTGGAGATGGACCAGATCGTGGTCGCCATCGCCGATGCGCTGCTCGCGCGCGATCCTTCCGCCGCGAAGCGGTCGCGATCTGCGGTCAGTTCGCTGGCGGTCGAGCGGGCGCGCCATTTCCTGCATGAGCATTTCGGCGAGACGGTCGGCTCGGAACAATTGGAGGCGATCACAGGGCTCGACCGCTATTCGCTGGCGCGGCATTTCCGCCAGCAGCTGGGCACCAGCCCCTACCGCTACCTGACCATGCGCCGCCTCGACCACGCGAAGCGCTCGATGCGCGAGGGCTTGTCGCTCGCCGACGCGGCCTTTTCAAGCGGTTTCGCCGACCAGAGCCATATGACACGCCAGTTCAAGCAGGCCTACGGCATGACGCCGGGACGCTGGCGGGCGATCAATGCGACGGGGTAGGGTGAAGCAGGTCCTGTTGGGAAAATCTGGCGCAGAAGCCCCTCACCCTTACCCTCTCCCCGTCAGAACGGGGAGAGGGGGACATGGATGTTTTCGCCTTCTCTTTCAGCCAGGTGCAGGGGTGAAGAAGGAAGCAGCGACGTTGACGCCACCCTCTCCCCGCTCGCGGGGAGAGGGTAAGGGTGAGGTGCATCCAGCGTGTACCCGCGTTCTTATTTAATGAGCTAATTCCCCCTCACGAAATCGACGATCAGCTTGAAGTTTAGCACCACGATGATTGCTGCTGTGATGGCGGCGAGTATGGTGAGCCAGCGGGGTGCAACGAGCTTGCCCATCTTGGTCCGGTTGGCGGTGAAGATCACCAGCGGGATGACAGCGAAGGGCAGCTGCAGGCTCAGGACCACCTGCGACAGGATGAGGAGCTTCGCCGTGCCGCTTTCGCCATAGGCGATGGTGACGAGGGCGGCGGGCACGATGGCGACGACGCGGGTGATGAGGCGTCTCAGCCATGGCGCGAGGCGGATGTCGAGAAAACCTTCCATGACGATCTGTCCCGCCATGGTCGCGGTCACGGTGGAATTCAGCCCGCAGCAGAGCAGCGCGATGGCGAAGAGGCTTGGCGCGATTGCCGAGCCGAGCAGCGGGCTCAGCAGCGTATGGGCATCGCCCAGTTCCTCGACATTGGTGTGACCGGTGGTATGGAAGCTTGCGGCCGCCAGGATCAGGATCGAGGCGTTGACGGCAAGGGCGAAGGTGAGCGCGATGGTGGAATCGAGCGTCGCATAGCGGATGGCGGAGCGCTTCTCCTCCAGGGTCTCGCCATAGGCGCGCGTCTGCACGATGCCGGAATGGAGATAGAGATTGTGCGGCATGACGGTGGCGCCGATGATGCCGAGCGCGAGATAGAGCATATCAGGATTGGTGACGATCTCGGTCGTGGGCGCAAAGCCGCGGATGACGGCGCCCCAATGCGGATCGGCCATGGCGATCTGGACCACGAAACACACCGCGATGACGCCGAGAAGCGTGATGACCAGCGCCTCGACCCAGCGGAAGCCCTTGTTCTGCAGATAAAGGATGAGGAACACGTCGAGCGCGGTGATCATCACGCCGATCTCGAGCGGAATGCCGAAAAGCAGATTGAGGCCGATCGCCGTGCCGATGACCTCGGCCAGGTCGGTGGCGCAGATGGCGATCTCTGCCAGAAACCAGAGCGGCCACGCCAGGGCGCGGGGATAGGCGTCGCGGCAGGCCTGCGCCAGGTCGCGGCCCGTGGCGATGCCGAGCCGGGCGCAGAGCGATTGCAGGATGACCGCCATGATGTTGGAGATAAGCGCGACGACCAGGAGCGCATAGCCGAAGCGCGAGCCGCCGGCGAGCGAGGTCGCCCAGTTGCCGGGATCCATATAGCCGACGGCGACGAGATAGCCGGGGCCGAAAAAGGCCAGCGCCTTGCGCCAGCCGGGTCCCGTCGTGCTGACGGCGATCGATCTGTGAACATCGGAAAGCGAGGCCTCGCCGCGTTCGCGGCGCCAGCCGCTGAGCGTCATCTCGGTATTGCGCCTGGCTGAGAGGTTTTCCGGCAATAAGGGGTCTGGACGATCCATGCTCGAAACCATAATGCAATTGCAAATTATTTGCATTTAATAGGGCTGTGGGAACGTTTCGTCAAGGCGGGGCAGGGAACCGCACACAGTCGTGATGAGGGGATCGTTAATGGATGCTGCTTGAGCAATGAACGCCGGAGGAAGCTGAATGATCCCGGCAAAATGCATGTGCCGTTGCTCTGCTTTGCTTCTTCATCTTCCCTGGCGCGGAAGGAGTGCAGCTCGCCTCTGGGTGAGGGGTGTTTTCACATGCGTCCCCGTGGAAAGAGAAGCGCCGCCGTCCCTTCCCCGACCGGTGCGGCATAACCGGCTAACGGTTCTTTAAGCTTAATATTCGATAAATCTGGAGAAAGGGGAAATGGGTCCGGAATCGGCCTTCTTCCCTTGAAGTGTACCCTCATCCCGTTGACGCCCATAGTGTCCCATGATATCCATTCGTAACGTCAGTAGCGTTTGTTCGATACGGTGTTTCCCGACATTGTCAGGGGTGGCCTTGCGGGGTCGTCAGGCTGGGTCTCCGGCCGGGATCCCGTTCGTTCGTGCGCAAGCTGGCGCGGCCTCGGTGAGCGAGGCGGGGGATGCGATGCAATGGCCCTTTGTGGCGGAAACGGCGGCAGTCGGCAGTGGACCGGTTCCTGGGACATGTGACGAACAGGATCGATGCGAAAGGGCGGGTTTCCGTTCCGGCGCATTTCCGTTCGCTGATCCAGAAGGCCGGGCACACGGAGCTTTACGCGCTGCGCTCGCTGCACCTGCCGGCGCTGGACATCGGCGGGCCGGACTTTCTGACCCGGTACGACGGCCGGCTGGCGAGCGAGGATCCTTTCGCGGAGACGGCGGACGACATGTCCTTCTATCTGCACGCGGACGGTGCGTTTCTGAAACTCGACCAGGATGGGCGTATTACGGTGACGGATTTCATCCGGGAGCATACGGGCATTTCGTCGGATGTGACATTTGCGGGTGCGAACACGCATTTCCAGATGTGGCAGCCGGAGCATTTCGAGGAACATCGCACGCGTGTGCGGCAGAGACTGGCCGAGCGGCGGCAGGCCGGATTGCAGGCGGCAAACGGGGCGGGCGCACCGCCCCAAAGGGGGACGGAATGATGGCGGGCCTCGGCGGAGATGCTTCTCATGCCGATGGCGGACCGGCCCGCCACATTCCGGTTCTTCTCGACGAGGTCATCGCGGCGCTGCAGCCCGAAGCGGGCAAGCATATCATCGACGGAACGTTCGGCGCGGGGGGCTATACGAGGCGCATCCTCGATGCCGGCGCTTCCGTCACGGCGATCGATCGCGATCCCACGGCGATCGCGGCCGGCCGGGCGATGGAGCAGGAATTCCCGGGCAGGCTGACGCTCGTCCAGGGGCGGTTTTCGGAACTCGACACGCTGGTGCCGGGCGCCCCCGACGGCATCGTTCTCGACATCGGCGTTTCCTCCATGCAGATCGACGAGGCGGAGCGCGGCTTCTCCTTCCAGAAGGACGGGCCGCTCGACATGCGCATGTCGGGCGAGGGGGTGAGCGCCGCCGATGTGGTCAACCGGCTCAAAGCCGGCGATCTCGCCCGCATCTTCAATTTCCTCGGCGAGGAGCGCCATGCGGGCCGCATCGCCAGGATGATCGAAAAACGCCGGGCGAGCGAGCCGTTCACGCGCACCCGCGACCTCGCCAATGCGATCGAGGCGCTGGTCGGCCGTCATCCGAAGGACCGCATCCATCCGGCGACGCGGGTTTTCCAGGGTTTGCGCATCTTCGTCAATGACGAACTGGGCGAGCTCGCGCGGGCGCTGTTTGCGGCCGAACGCATATTGAAGCCGGGCGGACGGCTGGTGGTGGTCACCTTCCATTCGCTGGAGGACCGCATCGTCAAGCGCTTCTTCACCGACCGGCAGGGCGGCGTCGGCGGTTCCCGGCATCTGCCGCAGGTGCATGAACGACAGCCGAGCTTCACGCCGGTCGGCAAGGGCGTGGTCGGCCCCAGCGCTGAGGAGGAGGAGCGCAATCCGCGGGCTCGTTCGGCCAAGCTGCGCGCCGGGGTCAGGACTGCCAACCCGCCGCTCGCCGCCGATCTTTCCATCTTCGGGCTGCCGAAGCTGCCCGATGCCCATACCCTGAGGGATTAGCCAGTGCTGCGTACCTTCGACATCATCCTGATCACGATCATGCTCGCGGCGGCGACCGTGACCTACAAGATCAAATACGACGCGGAAAAGCGGATGGCCGAGATCGCCAAGCTGCAGCGCAAGATCGATTTCGAGAAGGATACGATCACGCTGCTCAAAGCCGACTGGAGCCTGCTCACCCAGCCGAACCGGCTGCAGAAGCTGGTCGAGATCTACCAGTCAGAGCTCGATCTCAAGCCGATCGACGCCAGGCAGATCGTCAGCATTGATGACATTCCGGAACGGCCTGCCGACGATATCGAAGAAATCATCTCCTCGAGCGACGAGCTTCTGGCAAGGCTCAAGAACCCGGACGATATCCAAACCGGCAGCGTAGGACAGGGACGGTAGAATGAAGGCGAACTGGATCCGGCGCGGAAAATTCAGAGACAGTGCCGCGAGCGTCGAGCCGGCCGCGAATGCTTCGGCCAAGGGCAGTATCGCTTTCGAAGGCGCCCGCAAGAAGAGCGGGAACCGTGCGCGCAACCGCCTGATCATGGCGATGAGCTGCTTTATCGGCATCTATGCCATCATCGGCGGCCGGCTCGTCTATTACGGCATGCAGGGCGACGAGGATGCCGGCTCCCGCGGGCCGGCGGTCCAGAACCTTGCCTCGCGGCCGGATATACTCGACCGCAATGGCGAGGTGCTGGCAACCGACATCAAGACGGCTTCGCTCTTTGCCGAGCCGAGGCGGATCATCGATCCTGACGAGACCATCGAGCTCCTGTCGACGGTGCTGCCCGATCTCGACTGGGAGCAGACCTATCGCAAGCTGAAGAGCGAGGCCGGTTTCGTCTGGATAAAACGCGGGCTGACGCCGCGCCAGCAAAGCCAGATCATGGCGCTGGGCATTCCCGGCGTCGGCTTCCGCACGGAAAAGACGCGCTTCTATCCCGGCGGCCCGACCGCCTCGCACATCCTCGGTCTTGTCAATATCGACAATCAGGGCATTGCGGGGATGGAGAAATATCTCGATTCCCAGGGGCTGACGGATCTCCAGTCGACCGGGCTCGCCTTCCAGCAGGGGCTGGAGCCGGTCAGGCTTTCGATCGACCTGCGGGTGCAGCACGTCGTGCGCGACGAGCTCGTCCAGGCCATGCAGCGCTATCGCGCCATCGCGGCGGGCGCCGTGGTGCTGAACGCCAAGACGGGCGAGGTCATGGCGATGGCGTCGGTGCCGGATTTCGACCCGAACAACCCGATCCATGCGCTCGACAAGGATCGCCTGAACCGCATGACGGCGGGCACCTTCGAGATGGGGTCGACGATCAAGAGCTTCACCACCGCCATGGCGCTCGACGCCGGCGGGGCGACGCTGCAGAGCAAATTCGATGCGTCGCGTCCACTGACGATCGGCCGCCAGACCATTCGCGACTTCCACGGCAAGGGCCGGGTGCTGACGCTTCCGGAGGTATTCATCTATTCATCGAATATCGGGTCGGCGCGCGAGGCCGATCTGGTCGGTATCGAAGGGCATCGGGCCTTCCTCAAACGGATGGGGCTTCTCGACCGCATGCAGACCGAGCTGCCGGAAGTGGCGCGCCCCGTTGAGCCAAAAGTCTGGAAAAAGGTCCATTCGATCACGATCTCGTTTGGCCACGGCATGATGACGACGCCGCTTCAGACCGCGGTTGGCGCCGCGGCACTGATGAACGGCGGCAAGCTGATCCCGCCCACCTTCCTGCCGCGGAGCAAAGAGCAGGCCGATGCACTCGCCAAGCAAGTGATAAGACCCAAGACCAGCGAGGATATGCGATATCTCTACCGCTTGAATGCAGAGGTAGGTTCGGGCAAGCGTGCGGAGGTGAAGGGGTATCGTGTCGGAGGAAAAACCGGCACCGCGGAAAAGGTCGTCAACGGACGTTACTCCAAGGATGTGCGCTTCAACGCCTTCCTCGCGGCTTTCCCGATGGACGATCCGACCTATATCGTTCTGACGATCATCGACGAGCCGAAGCCGGAAGAGGGCAAGGCCAGCGCCACGGCCGGTCTCAATGCAGCGCCGATGGTGGCCAACATTATCCGCCGTTCCGCATCATTTTTGGGGGTTAAGCCAGATTTCCGTCAAGAAACGGCCCCCATGCTGGTTTCATACGAAGGTAACGACTGATTCGATGCCGGCGCGATAATCCCAACCAGCCGGCGCGAATGGCATAAAGTGAAACAACGTCTGGACTCTATATGAAGTTGAAGGATATCGCCGATCTTGCCAGTCTTGCCGATCCAGCCGCCGGAGAGCTGGATATTACCGGGCTCACCTCCGATTCACGCAAGGCGAAGCACGGCTATCTTTTCGCGGCGCTGAAAGGCAGCCGGGCCGACGGCAGCAAGTTCGCCGCCGATGCCGTCGCCCGGGGCGCCGTCGCCATCATCGCGGCCGGTGACGCCGAGATCGGCACGCCTGACGTGCCGGTCATCCGTGTCGAGGATCCCCGCCGCACCCTGGCGCTCGCCGCCGCCGCCTTTTACGAAAGGCAGCCGGAGATCATGGTCGCCGTCACCGGAACGAGCGGCAAGACATCGGTGGCGTCTTTCACGCGGCAGATCTGGGCGGATGCGGGATTCCCCGCGGCCAATATCGGCACGACCGGCGTGTTCTCCCCGATGCGCAGCGATTACGGATCGCTGACGACGCCCGATCCGGTGGAGCTGCACCGGGTATTGCGGGAACTCGCCGACGAGGGCGTGACCCATGTGGCGATGGAAGCCTCTTCGCACGGCCTCGACCAGCGGCGGCTCGACGGGGTGAAACTCGCCGCCGGCGCCTTCACCAATCTCGGCCGCGACCACATGGACTATCATCCTACGGTCGATGACTATCTGGCCGCCAAGATGCGGCTGTTCGATACGCTCCTGCCCGCGGGCGCGCCGGCCATCATATTCGCCGATGACGGATTTTCCCAAAGGGCGATCGATGCGGCGAAGGCGGCCGGCAAGGACGTGCTGACCGTGGGCCGCAAGGGGGGCTTCATCGCCCTGAAACGTGTCGAGCACGAACGGTTCCGCCAGCATGCGGAAGTCAAGATCGGCAACGATATCTATGAAGTCTCACTGCCGCTCGCCGGTGATTTCCAGGTGGCCAACGCGCTGGTTTCCGCTGGGCTCGCCATGGTGACGGGTGTTCCCGCCGCCGCCGCCATGCGCGCGCTCGAGCGGCTGAGGGGCGCGCCCGGGCGTCTCGATCTGGTCGGGGCGACCGAGGAAGGGGCGCCCGCCTATGTCGATTACGCGCACAAGCCGGACGCCCTGGAAAACGTGCTGACCTCGGTGCGCCCGTTCACCACGGGCCGGGTCATCGTGGTCTTCGGCTGCGGTGGCGACCGCGACACGGGCAAGCGCCCGATGATGGGCGAGATCGCCACCCGGCTTGCTGATGTGGTGATCGTTACCGACGACAATCCGCGTTCGGAAGAGCCGGCCGCGATCCGTGCCGAGATCATGGCGGCGGCGCCCGGTGCGATCGAGATCGGCGACCGGCGCCAAGCGATCCGCACTGCGGTCGAGATGATGAAGGCGGGCGACACGCTCATCGTCGCCGGCAAGGGACATGAGGAGGGCCAGACCGTCGGCGATGTGACACATCCATTCTCCGACCATGCCGAGGTCGCCCAGGCACTGAAGGATCGGCTCAAATGAGCTGGCTGTGGACTTCGACCGACATGGTGGAGGCGATGGGCGGCAGGCCGATCGGCACGCTGCCGGAAGGCATCACCGGAATTTCCATCGATACGCGTACGCTCAAGCTCGGCGAGGCGTTCTTCGCCATCAAAGGCGAGAATTTCGACGGCCATGATTTCGCGACAGCCGCCATGGCAGCCGGTGCCGGCCTGATCGTCGTGGCGGAGGCGAAGCTGCCGGCCCTCGGCAAGCTCAAGGTGCCGATGATCGTGGTCGACGACGTGCTGGAAGGCCTGGCAAGGCTCGGCATCGCGGCACGGGCGCGCAGCAGGGCGCAGATTATCGCGGTGACGGGTTCCGTCGGCAAGACGACGACAAAGGAAGCGCTCAGGCATGTGCTTTCGGAAGTGGGCAAAGTGCATGCCTCCGTTGCCTCCTTCAACAACCACTGGGGCGTGCCGCTGACCCTGGCGCGCATGCCTGCGGACGCCGATTACGGCGTATTCGAGATCGGCATGAACCATGCGGACGAGATCCGCCCGCTGGTCAAGATGGTGCGGCCGCATGTGGCTGTCGTCACCCTGATCGCGCCTGCTCATCTCGGCCATTTTAAAAACCTCGAAGAGATCGCCGCCGCCAAGGCGGAGATATTCGAAGGGGTCGTGCCCGGCGGCTATGCGCTCATCAACCGGGACGACCAGCATTTCGGGCTTCTGGAGCAATTGGCGCGGCAGGCGGGGGTCGAGCATATCCGCACCTTCGGCGAGAATGCCGGTGCCGATTACGGCACGGGCGAGACGAAGCTCCTGCCCGACTGCTCGTGCATGACCGCGTGGCTGGCAGGCCAGGAGGTCGTCGTCAAGATCGGCGCGCCCGGCCGGCACATCGTGCAGAATGCGCTGGCGGTTCTGGGCGCGGCGCATCTCACCGGCGCCGACATGGCCAAGGTGGCGATGGCGCTCGCCACGCTGCAGCCCGAAGAAGGGCGCGGGGCGCGCCACAGGCTCTACCATCCCGATGGCGTCATCACGCTGATCGACGAGAGCTACAACGCCAATCCTGCCTCGATGCGGGCGGCGCTGGCGCTTCTCCATGCCGCGCAGCCGGAAGCGCGGGGCCGCAGGATCGCGGTTCTGGGCGACATGCTGGAACTCGGAGAGCATGCGCCGAAGCTCCATCGGGAGCTCGCCGAGCCGATTTCGGGCGCCGGCGTGAACGCGCTTTTCATCGGCGGCCCGGAAATGTCTGTGCTCGCTTCCGCTTTGCCGGTTGAAATCCAGACCGAATACAGGCAGAGCGTCGAGGAACTGCAGCCGCTGGTGGTCAAGGCGGTCCGTCCCGGCGACGTGGTCATGATCAAGTCGTCGAAGGGGATCGGGTTCTCCAAAATCGTTAGGGCACTGATGGCCAAATACCCGCCTGCCGAGCCTTTGGGGCCGGCCGAATAGGCTGTTTTTCGAGGGGACCGCATCCGCATGTTGACGCTTCTGACCTATTTTTCCGAACACGTGACGCTGTTCAACGTGTTCCGCTACATCACATTCCGCACGGGCGGTGCGCTTATCACCTCGGCGCTGCTGGTCTTCCTGTTCGGTCCGATGATCATCAATTCGCTGCGCATCCGGCAGGGGCGGGGACAGCCGATCCGCGCCGACGGGCCGCAGACCCATTTCAAGAAGGCCGGCACGCCCACCATGGGCGGCCTGATGATCCTCTCGGGCATTCTCGGATCGTCCTTCCTGTGGGCCAATCTCTCGAGCGTCTATGTCTGGGTGGTGCTGCTGGTCTCGGTCGGCTTCGGCGCCATCGGCTTTTATGACGACTATCTCAAGGTCACCAAGCAGTCCGACAAGGGCTTTTCCGGCAAGGCGCGGCTCGGCATCGAGTTCCTGATCGCGGCGATCGCCGCATGGTTCATCATGCGCGCGGGGCAGGAGCCTTTCTCCTCCTCGCTGACCTTCCCCTTCCTGAAGCAGTTCGTCCTCAATCTCGGCATCTTCTTCATTCCGTTCGCCGCCTTCGTCATGGTCGGCGCGGGCAATGCGGTCAATCTGACCGACGGCCTCGACGGCCTTGCCATCGTGCCGGTGATGGTGGCGGCCGCCTCCTTCGGCTTCATCGCCTATCTCTCGGGCAATGCGATCTTCGCCGATTACCTGCAGATCCACTTCGTCCCTGGTACCGGCGAGCTCTCCGTCGTGCTCGGTGCGGTCATCGGCGCGGGTCTCGGCTTCCTCTGGTTCAACGCGCCGCCCGCGGCGATCTTCATGGGCGACACGGGATCATTGGCGCTCGGCGGCATGCTGGGCGCGGTCGCCGTCGCCACCAAGCACGAGATCGTGCTTGCCATCATCGGCGGCCTGTTCGTCGTCGAGGCGCTCTCGGTTATCATCCAGGTCGCCTCGTTCAAGATGACGGGCAAGCGCGTCTTCCTGATGGCGCCGATCCACCACCATTTCGAAAAGAAGGGCTGGACGGAAAGCCAGGTGGTGATCCGCTTCTGGATCGTGGCGATCATCCTCGCCCTGATCGGCATGTCCACGCTGAAGTTAAGGTGATCGGTGATGAAGGCATTCGCGATTTGCCCCTCACCCTTCCCCTCTCCCCGTAACGGGGAGAGGGGGGCATCGACGTTGCAGCTTCTTCCTTCTCCCCGCGCGCGGGGAGAAGGTGCCGGCAGGCGGATGAGGGGCAATCCAGCTGGCGAGGCAGGAAAACGATGATCCCCGCCCATTCCATGAAGGACAGGAACGTCGCGCTCTTCGGGCTCGGCGGCTCGGGCATCGCCACCGCGAAGGCGATCATGGCCGGCGGGGCTGAAGTTCTGGCCTGGGACGACAATCCGACCAGCGTCGAGCGCGCCATCGCGGCAGGCATCCCGACCGGCGATCTCAGGCAGGCGGACTGGAAGGGCTTTTCCTCCTTCGTCCTTTCGCCCGGCGTACCGCTCACCCATCCGCGTCCGCACTGGACGGTCGATCTCGCCCGCGCTGCCGGTGTCGAGATCATCGGCGATATCGAGCTCTTCGCGCGCGAGCGCAATCGCGCCGCGCCCGGCAGTCCGTTCATCGCCATCACCGGCACCAACGGCAAATCGACGACGACGGCGCTGATCGCCCATATCATCAAATCGTCGGGGCGCGACATGCAGCTCGGCGGCAATATCGGCACGGCGGTGATGACGCTCGAGCCGCCGGCTGCCGACAGATATCACGTCGTGGAATGCTCCTCCTACCAGATCGATCTCGCGCCTTCGATCAACCCGACGGCCGGCATCCTGCTCAACCTGACGCCGGACCATCTCGACCGGCACGGCACGATGCAGCACTATGCCGACATCAAGGAAAGGCTGGTGGCCGGCAGCGATACGGCGATCGTCGGGGTCGACGACAGCTATTGCGCGCAGATCGCCGACCGGCTGGAGCGCACGGGCCAGACTGTCATCCGCATCTCCAAGCGCCAGCCCGTGACGGACGGTTTTTTCGCTGAAGGCCCGAAGCTGATGCATGCGGCCGGCGGCAAGGCCGAGCAAATCGCCTCGCTCGAGGGGATCGGTTCCTTGCGCGGCGAACACAATGCGCAGAACGCGCTTGCCGCGCTTGCCGCATGCCTGGCGGTCGGCCTCACCATCGAGGAAATCCGCGCCGGTCTCAGATCCTTCCCGGGGCTCGCCCATCGCATGGAGCAGGTGGCCCGCATGGGCCGGGTGCTGTTCGTCAATGATTCCAAGGCGACCAATGCGGAAGCCGCGGCGCCGGCGCTCTCCTCCTTCGAGCGGATCTACTGGATCGCGGGCGGGCTGCCCAAGGAAGGCGGCATCACCTCGCTCTCCGGCTTTTTCCCGCGTATCGCCAAGGCCTATCTCATCGGCGAGGCGGCGCCGCAATTCGCCGCGACGCTGGGCAAAGCGGTGCCTTACGAGATTTCCGGCACGATCGCGGCCGCCGTCGAGCATGCGGCGCGCGACGCGGGGGGGGATGCTGGCGCCGAGCCCGTGGTACTGCTTTCGCCCGCCTGTGCCAGCTTCGACCAGTTCCAGAATTTCGAGAAACGCGGCGAGGCGTTCCGTGAGGCTGTGATGGCGGTTAGAGGGGTGCGAGTTTAGATGGAAATGCGATATTCCCAAGCTTGGCGAAGCACCCCCCTCTGGCCTGCCGGCTATCTCCCCCTCAAGGGGGGAGATTATGCTCTCATGGCCGGTGCTGCCAATCGCAAACGTTGCAGGATAAACGCCGTCATCGATGCCAGCCAATCTCCCCCCTTGAGGGGGAGATGCCCGGCAGGGCAGAGGGGGGTAAATAGCGCCGCGAGCACGCAAAAAGGAGCCCGCCAATGGTAAGCCGTGTTGACCGCGGGCCGGTCGCCAACTGGTGGTGGACGATCGACCGTTACTTCCTCGCAGCCTGCCTGGCGCTGATGGGGCTCGGCATCCTGCTCTCCTTCGCGGCGAGCCCTGCAGTGGCCGAGCGCATCGGTCTCGACAGCTTCCATTTCGTTGAGCGCCAGATCGTCTTCATGCTGCCCGCGCTCGTCGTGATGATCGCCGTCTCGTTCCTGGCGCCTCGGGAAATCAGACGTTTCTCGCTGATCCTGCTGGCTTTTTCGATCCTGGCGATGGTGGCCGCGCTCTTCTTCGGCATCGAGGTAAAGGGCGCGCGGCGCTGGATCTCGCTTCTCGGCATATCGATCCAGCCGTCGGAATTCATGAAGCCGGCCTTCGTCGTCATCTGCGCCTGGCTTTTCGCCGAGCATGAGCGCCGCCCCGACATTCCCGGCAATCTCTTCGCCATGCTGTTGTTCGCGCTGGTCTCGGCGCTTCTCGTCGCCCAGCCCGACCTCGGCCAGACGATGCTGACGGCGGCGACCTGGGGAGCGATGTTCTTCATGGCCGGCGTGCCATGGTTCTGGATCGTCGTGCTCGGCGTCGGCGCCGTCATCGGCGGCTTCGGTGCCTATACGGTGTTCCCGCACGTCGCCGGCCGTATCGACCGCTTCATCACCGGCGAGGGCGATACGTTCCAGGTGGATGCCGGCCGCGAGGCCATCGTCCGCGGCGGCTGGTTCGGCCAGGGGCCGGGCGAGGGCACGGTGAAGCGCATCATCCCCGACAGCCATACCGACTTCATCTTCTCGGTGGCGGCGGAGGAATACGGCATCGTGCTCTGCCTCCTGATCATGCTGATCTTCGCCTTCATCGTGATACGCGGCCTTTCCATCGCGCTGAAGGAGCGCGACGAGTTCACCCGTCTTGCCGTTTCCGGTATCGTCATCCTGTTCGGCTTCCAGTCGATCATCAACATGGCGGTCAATCTGCACCTGATGCCCGCCAAGGGCATGACGCTGCCCTTCATCTCCTATGGCGGCTCGTCGCTCATCGCGGTGGCGATCTCGATGGGCATCCTCCTGGCGCTGACCCGGCGCCGGCCGGAGGCGCGCATGTCGGCGACGCTCGGTTTCGGCGCCGGCCGCCGGCTCCCGGTTTCCTGAGGCGGGCGGCGTCATGTCGAAGGGGGTCATCGTTCTTTGCGCCGGCGGCACCGGCGGCCATCTGTTCCCGGCCGAAGCGCTGGCGCATGAACTGACGGCGCGCGGCTGGGAGGTGCATCTTGCCACCGATACGCGGGCGCAGCGCTTCGCCGGCACGTTCCCGGCCAGGGGCGTGCACGTCGTCCGTTCGGCGACGATTTCCGGACGCAATCCGGTGGCGATCGCCAGGACGATGTGGCGGCTCTGGCAGGGCAATCTCGATGCAAGGCGGCTCTTCCGCCAGTTGAAGCCGAAGCTCGTCGCGGGCTTCGGCGGCTATCCGACACTGCCGCCGCTCTATGCAGCGACACGGATGGGAATCCCGACCTTCATCCACGAACAGAACGCGGTGATGGGGCGCGCCAACAAGGGTTTAGCCCCCCGTGTCGATGCCATTGCGGGGGGCTTTTTGCCTGAGACAGGGGGGCATTTTTCGGCAAAGACCGTGCAGACGGGCAACCCTGTGCGCCCCGCCGTGCTGGCGGAGACCGGCAAGCCCTATGAGCCGGCATTGCCCGATCAGGCGTTCCGGCTTCTCGTCTTCGGCGGCAGCCAGGGCGCTCAGTTCTTCTCCACCGCCATTCCGGCGGCGGTCCGGCTGCTGCCGGATGATCTGAAGCGCCGGCTCAAGGTGACGCAGCAGGCGCGCCCCGAGGACGAGGCCGAGGTCAGGGCGGCATATGAGGAACTCGGCATGCAGGCCGAGGTGGCGCCGTTCTTCACCGACCTGCCGGCGCGCATCGCGGCGGCGCATTTCGTGATCTCGCGTTCGGGCGCCTCGACCGTGTCGGAGATCGCGGCCATCGGCCGGCCGGCGGTGCTGGTGCCGTTTCCCTATGCGCTCGACCACGACCAGGCGGCCAATGCGGCGGCGCTGGAAGCGGCGGGCGGGGCCCAGGTGATCCGGCAGGCGGAGCTCGATCCACCGCGCCTGGCGCAGATCATCACTGAGGCGATGGCCGAGCCTGAGCGGCAGGCGGCAATGGCGAAGGCGGCGCAGGCCGTGGGCCGGCCTGATGCCACGCGGTTGCTTGCCGATCTCGCAGAGGCTATTGCGTCGGGTAAACCCATTCCGGAATTGAAAAAAGGAGAGCGGCCATGAAAATGCCGCTGAATATCGGGCTTGTGCATTTCGTCGGCATCGGCGGTATCGGCATGAGCGGTATCGCAGAGGTCCTGCACAATCTCGGCTATCAGGTTCAGGGCTCGGACCAGGCCGACGGGGCGAATGTCCAGCGCCTGCGCGACAAGGGCATCGAGGTCTTCGTCGGCCACAAGGCCGAGAATCTGGGTGATGCAGAAGTGGTCGTCGTCTCGACCGCGATCCGCAAGAACAATCCGGAACTTGTCGCCGCGCGCGAGCGCCTGCTGCCCGTGGTGCGCCGCGCCGAGATGCTGGCGGAGCTCATGCGCTTCCGCCAGGCGGTCGCCATCGGGGGCACCCATGGCAAGACCACCACGACCTCGATGGTGGCGGCGCTGCTCGAGGCCGGCAATCTCGACCCGACCGTCATCAATGGCGGCATCATCAACGCCTATGGCACCAATGCACGCATGGGCGCGGGCGACTGGATGGTAGTTGAGGCGGATGAGAGCGACGGCACCTTCCTGAAACTGCCCGCCGATATCGCCGTCGTCACCAATATCGACCCCGAGCATCTCGACCATTACGGCTCGTTCGACAATGTGCGCGAGGCGTTCCGCCAGTTCGTCGAGAACGTGCCGTTCTATGGCTTCGGCGTCATGTGTCTCGACCATCCGGAGGTGCAGGCTCTGGTCTCCCGCATCGAGGACCGCCGGGTCATCACCTATGGCGAGAACCCGCAGGCGGACGTGCGCTTCGTCAATCATGTCATCGATGGCCCGTCGTCAATGTTCGACGTGGTGATCCGCACCCGCAAGAGCGGCGAGCTCACGGAGATCAAGGGGCTGCGCCTGCCGATGCCGGGACGCCACAACGTCTCCAACGCGACGGCGGCTATCGCCGTGGCGCATGAGCTCGGCATTTCGGACGAGGACATCAAGAAGGGGCTTTCGTCCTTCGGCGGCGTCAAGCGTCGCTTCACCCATACGGGTTCATGGAACGGCATCGAGGTCTTCGATGATTACGGGCACCATCCCGTCGAGATCAAGGCCGTGCTCAAGGCGGCGCGGGAGGCGACGCAGGGACGCGTCATCGCCATCGTCCAGCCGCATCGCTATACGCGTCTGGCCAGCCTCTTCGACGATTTCGCGACCTGCTTCAACGATGCCGATATCGTGGCTGTGGCGCCGGTATATGCGGCGGGCGAGGAGCCGATCGAAGGTATCGATTCCGAAGCGCTGGTCAGCCGGATCAAGACGGCGGGGCACCGCGATGCGCGCTATGTCACCGGGCCCGAGGCGCTGGCGCCGCTGGTGGCTTCGACCGCCGCTTCAGGCGATTTCGTCGTGTGTCTGGGCGCGGGGAATATTACGCAATGGGCGTACGCCCTGCCGAAGGAACTTGCCAAGGGCTGATCTGCCCTGGAGAAGATTATGTTTTGGTGGCAGCGCGAGACACCCCTCTCTGCCCCGCCAGCCTTTCGATTTGAAACGAAAACGCCAGGGTGTGGTATTTACAGGAGAACGCAATGATCGGTGACGGTGCCGCGCTTATCGCAAAGCTCGGCGACAGGCTTTCCGCGCTCCGGGGGCGGATAACCCCCAATGCTGATATGGACAAGATCACCTGGTTCCGCGTCGGCGGACCGGCGGAGGCTTTGTTCCAGCCGGCCGACGAAGAGGATCTGGCGGCTTTCCTGCGCGCGGTGCCGGAGGAAATCCCCGTCATGGTCGTCGGCATCGGCTCCAATCTCCTGGTGCGCGACGGCGGCATTCCGGGCTTCGTCGTGCGGCTTTCGGCCAAGGGCTTCGGCGAGATCGAACGCGTGTCGGAGACGCGGCTTCGCGCCGGAACGGCGACACCGGACAAGCGGCTTGCGGCAGCGGCTCTGGAGGCCGGTATCGCGGGCTTCCACTTCTACCACGGCATACCGGGCGGCATCGGCGGCGCGCTGCGCATGAATGCCGGGGCGAACGGTGTCGAAACGCGCGAGCGCGTGGTGGAGGTGAGGGCGCTCGACCGCAAGGGCGAGCTGCACATCCTCTCCAATGCCGATATGGGCTATGCCTACCGCCATTCCTCCGCGCCGAAGGACCTGATCTTCACCTCGGCGCTGTTCGAGGGGGGGCCTGGCGAGCAGGACGAGATCAGGGCGGCGATGGATGCCGTGCAGCATCACCGCGAGACGGTGCAGCCGATCCGCGAGAAGACGGGCGGTTCGACCTTCAAGAACCCGGAAGGCTCCTCCGCCTGGAAGGAGATCGACAAGGCCGGCTGCCGCGGGCGCATGGTCGGCGGGGCGCAGATGTCGCCGATGCATTGCAATTTCATGATCAATACCGGTGAGGCGACCGGCCATGACCTGGAAACGCTGGGCGAGACGGTGCGGGCCCGCGTCCTGGAGAATTCCGGCATCCGCCTGCAGTGGGAGATCAAGCGCCTCGGGCTTTTCCAGCCGGGGCAGGAGGTTCAGGAATTCATGGGCCAGACCGCCTGAGGGCTCGGGAGCATCCCGCAGTTTTCGGATGATTGCGCAGCGTGACCCGCAACGCGGCCCGAACGTCGCTATTTCTTCACCGGAGATATGTTCATGCCCAATTTCGATGCCCGCAAGACCGCACTCGTCCTGATCGACCTGCAGCAATGGACACTCGGCATGCCGATGGCGCCCTATACGGCGGATCAGGTGGTGGGGAACGCCGCAAGGCTCGCCGGAAAGCTGAAGGAGGCCGGCTCGCTCCTGGTTCTGGTGCGGGTCGGATTTTCGAGCGATTTTGCCGATGCGCCGCCAGCCGATGTCGATATGCCGATCAGCCGTCCGCAAGGCGGCATGACGGACGGCGCCATGGAATTTGCCGGGGAGATCGCCGCGCTGAAAGCGGATGTGGTGATCACCAAGCGTCAGTGGAGCGCCTTCTTCGGCACGGAGCTGGACCTGCAATTGCGTCGCCGCGGCATCGATACGATCGTGCTCGGCGGCGTGATGACCAATTTCGGCGTGGAGTCGACGGCGCGCGATGCCTGGCAGCTCAACTATTCCGTCATCATCGCCGAAGATGTGGCGGCGAGCTTCGAGGAAGGCATGCATCGCTTCGCCGTCGAGAAGGTGCTGCCCCGCGTCTCCCGCATCAGTTCCACCGACGCAATCCTCGCTTCGCTGAAGGGTTGAGGATTTGATTCCCACCGCCCGTGGCCTGGTGGCCGCGGGGCGGCGGAAGCCTCTCTTTCCTCCCCGTCCATCAGCCTGATTTTCCAAGAAAAAGCAGGTTTTAGAAAAGAGAGATGCTGACAGGGGTTGCCAGAGATTCAACTCTCTGATTCTTTAGGCTTAAGCGTTAACTGATTTGAGTCGGCAGGCTTTTCGCCTGTTTCGGGTGTCTGCGATTTCCATGTCGCCGGGCAGAGCCGATTCAGTCTCTTTTCAGGGTGCGCCGGGGACCGCTGAGGGGATTTCTTGCATGGCGAAGCATGTCGCAGTTTTGATGGGTGGGTTTTCATCGGAGCGTCCGGTGAGCCTCTCGTCCGGTGCGGCCTGCGCCGAGGCCCTGGAGGCGGAAGGCTATCGGGTGACGCGGATCGATGTCGGTCGCGATGTGGCGAGCGTGCTCGCCGATCTCAGGCCGGATGTCGCCTTCAATGCCCTGCATGGGCCTTTCGGCGAAGATGGGGCCGTTCAGGGTATCCTCGAATATCTGCAGATTCCCTATACCCATTCCGGTGTGCTCGCCTCGGCCCTTGCCATGGACAAGGGGCGGGCGAAGGTGGTTGCCGCCGCGGCCGGCGTTTCGGTGGCCCAATCGAAGCTGATCAACCGCTTCAACTTCACGTCGGCTCATCCGATGAAGCCGCCTTATGTGGTGAAGCCTGTGCGAGAGGGGTCGAGCTTCGGTGTGGTGATCGTCAAGGAGGATCAGCCGCATCCGCCGCAGATCATCTCCTCGTCGGAATGGGGATATGGCGATGAAGTCATGGTCGAGCACTATGTCGCGGGACGCGAATTGACCTGTGCCGTGATGGGGGATGTGGCGCTTGGCGTCTGCGAGATCATTCCCGTGGGTCATCAGTTCTATGACTATGACTCGAAATACGTTGCCGGCGCATCAAAACACGAATGCCCGGCAAAAATTTCACCGAAAATTTACCAAAAAATACAGACAATGGCGCTCAAGGCACATCAAGCGATTGGCTGTAAGGGCGTGAGCCGTTCCGACTTCCGTTATGACGACCGTTTTTCGGAGGATGGCGAGCTTGTCTGGCTGGAGATCAATACCCAGCCCGGCATGACGCCGACATCGCTGGTGCCGGATATTGCCAGGGCTGCAGGGCATTCCTTCGGCGAATTGTTGAGTTGGATGGTGGAGGACGCATCGTGTTTGCGTTGAAGGGCAGAGCTTCTGGCGCCAAGAGTGCGGCCGCGGTGCGTCATGCATCGGCGGCGGAGCATGGCGCTTTCGTTCTGCCGAAATTCCTGCGCAAGCCTTTCCGTCTCGCTGTCCGCCTGTTCGAGGGCAGCGTTACGATCCCGCGCCATTTCGGAACCCTCGGGGCCCTGGGTTTTCTCGGCCTCACCGGTCTTTATGGCATGGCGCTCGGCGGGCATACGCCGGAGGTCGTCAAGGCAACCACGTCCACCTTCGGCTTCGCGATCGAGAAGGTCGACGTATCAGGCAATCGCGAAACGTCGGATATCGACGTGCTCGGCGCGCTCGCGCTCGACGGCGAGACCTCGCTCATCGGCATGAGCGCGGAGGGTGCGCGCGAGGCGATCGCCGCGCTGCCGTGGGTCGAATCCGTCGATGTGCGCAAGATCTATCCCGGCACCGTCCATGTAGCGATCCGCGAGCGCAAGGCTTTCGCGATCTGGCAGCGGGACAGGGATCTGTCGCTGATCGACGTCGAGGGCGATGCGATCGTTCCGTTCTCCGGCCGTCATGCGGACCTGCCCCTGGTCGTTGGCAAGGGTGCCGGCGTGACCGCCAAGGATTTCATCGCCGAGGTCGCGGCCTATCCGCATCTCTCGGCCAAAGTGCGGGCCTATATCCGTGTCGCCGACCGCCGCTGGGATCTCCTGCTCGAGAATGGCGTCAGGGTCATGCTGCCGGAAGACAATGTTCCTGCGACGCTGGCCGCAATCGATCAGCTCGATCAGGAGAAGAGGCTCCTGTCGCGCGACATTCTCGCCGTCGACATGCGCATCGAGGATCGCGTCAGCGTTCGCCTGACGCCCGAAGCATTGGAGCGCCGGGAACAGGCGCTCAAGGAGCGTGACAAAGAATTGGCCCGTGCGAGGAAGCGTGTATGAGTATTCTTGGCGGCAAAACCACCTCTCCGGCTGGAACCTCAGGGCGTCGCGTGCGCCTGTTGACCGTTCTGGACGTCGGCTCCAGCAAGGTGTCCTGCGTGATCGCGAGGCTGAAGCCGCGCGAGGAGAGCGCATTCCTGCCCGGCCGCACGCATCGCATCGAGGTGCTGGGGATCGGGCATCAGAAATCGCGCGGGGTGAAGTCCGGCGTCATCGTCGATCTGGACGCGGCGGAACAGTCGATCCGTCTGGCCGTCGATGCGGCGGAGCGGATGGCGGGGCTCACCGTCGATTCGCTGATCGTCAATATTTCCGCCGGGCGGCTGAAGAGCGAGACCTTCAGCGCCAGCGTCAGCCTCGGCGGGCATGAGATCGACCGGGCGGATATCCGCCGGGTGCTGGCCGCCGGCGCCAAGCAGGCGCTCGCCGCCGAACGCCATCTCGTCCACTCGCTGCCCGTCGGCTACACGCTCGACGGCGAGCGCGGCATTCGCGACCCGCTCGGCATGCTGGGCGACACGCTCGGCGTCGACATGCATGTGCTGACCGCCGATGCCGCGCCGCTGCGCAATCTGGAGCTCTGCATCAACCGCTGCCACCTGTCAGTCGAGGCGATCGTCGCCACGCCCTATGCGAGCGGCCTTTCCGCGCTCGTCGACGACGAGGCCGAGATGGGCGCCGCCTGCATCGACATGGGCGGCGGCACGACGACGATCTCCGTCTTCTCCGAGGGCAAGTTCATCCATGCCGATGCCATCGCTGTTGGCGGCAATCATGTGACGATGGATGTGGCGCGCGGCTTTTCCGCCCGCATGGACGACGCGGAGCGGCTCAAGGTCATGTACGGCTCGGCCCTCCCAAGCGCTGCCGACGACCGCGATCTCATCAGTGTTCCGCCGATCGGCGAGGACGACCGGGACATGCCGAACCAGTATCCGCGTTCGGTGCTGACCCGCATCATCCGCGCCCGTGTCGAGGAGACGCTGGAACTGGTGCGCGACCGGCTCAACCAGTCCGGTCTCGGTCATATCGTAGGAAAACGGGTGGTGCTGACGGGCGGCGCAAGCCAGCTGACCGGCATGCCCGAAGTGGCGCGCCGGATTCTCGCGCGCAATGTCAGGATTGGGCGGCCCCTGGGCGTCGCGGGGCTTCCCGAGGCGGCAAAGGGAGCGGCATTTGCGGCCACCATCGGGCTTCTGATCTATCCACAGGTCGCAGGCATCGAGGAGCGCTCCGTGAAGGCGAGTTCAACCAGCCGCATGACGGGAACGGGCGGGCGTTTCCAGCGTGTGGGCCAATGGCTGAGAGAGAGTTTTTGAATAGGGCAAGCAACATAATTCGGCAACAACAACTCATTCGGCACCGCGGCGGCGAAGCGGTGAGAAAAGGCGAAAAGGACGAGGAACGATGACTATCAATCTGCAAAAGCCGGACATCACCGAGCTTAAGCCACGCATCACCGTGTTCGGTGTCGGCGGCGGCGGCGGCAACGCGGTCAACAATATGATCAATGCCGGTCTGCGCGGTGTTGATTTCGTGGTGGCGAACACCGATGCGCAGGCGCTGGCCATGTCGAAATCGGAGCGTCTGATCCAGCTCGGCACGGCCGTTACCGAGGGTCTCGGCGCCGGTTCCCAGCCCGAGGTCGGGCGCGCGGCCGCCGAGGAATGCATCGACGAGATCAATGATCACCTGTCGGGCACGCATATGTGCTTCGTCACCGCCGGCATGGGCGGCGGCACGGGCACGGGTGCGGCGCCGGTGGTTGCGCGGGCTGCACGGGAGAAGGGCATCCTCACAGTCGGCGTCGTCACCAAGCCGTTCCATTTCGAGGGCCAGCGGCGCATGAAGACCGCCGACATGGGCATCGAGGAGCTGCAGAAGAACGTCGATACGCTCATCGTCATTCCGAACCAGAACCTTTTCCGCATCGCCAATGACAAGACGACCTTCGCCGATGCCTTCGCGATGGCCGATCAGGTGCTCTATTCGGGCGTTGCCTGCATCACCGACCTGATGGTCAAGGAAGGCCTCATCAATCTCGATTTCGCCGACGTGCGTTCGGTGATGCGCGAGATGGGCAAGGCCATGATGGGCACGGGCGAAGCCTCGGGCGATGGCCGCGCCATGGCCGCCGCCGAGGCTGCGATCGCCAATCCGCTGCTCGACGAGACCTCGATGCGCGGCGCCAAGGGCCTGCTCATCTCCATCACCGGCGGCCGCGACATGACGCTGTTCGAGGTGGACGAGGCGGCGACGCGTATCCGCGAGGAAGTTGATCCGGAAGCGAACATCATTCTGGGCGCGACTTTCGACGAAGGGCTGGAAGGCGTCATCCGCGTTTCGGTGGTGGCAACGGGCATCGACAAGCAGATAGGAGACGCGGCGCCTGCGCCGCTGGAATTTCGCCAGGCAATGAAGCCTGCCGTCAAGCCAGCCGCCCAAGCCCCGGTCCAGCGTCCCGCCGAGCAGCCGGCGGTTGCCGCGCAGCGGCCGGCCGATCCGGTCGCCCAGGCGATCCATGCCGCCGAAGCGGAAGTGCCTCAGCACGCGCCGCAGCCGTCTGCCATGGAGACGGATTTCCGTCCGCAGAGCCGCATTTTCCAGGCTCCTGCCCCGGAAGTTCTCGAAACCCGCGCTCCTGCCGCCGCAGCCGTCGCACCGCGTCCGCAGATGCAGCAGCACGCTCCTGCGCCGCAGCATCATCCGATGCACCGCGCCGAGCCGGCGCCTGCCCCCGTGCAGCGTCCGGCACCGCGCATGCCCAGCGTGGACGAGTTTCCGCGCGTGGCCCAGGCTGAACTGAACGCGCAGCATGCTCCGGTTGCCGAGGATCGTGGACCGATGGGCCTGCTCAAGCGCCTGACCCACGGGCTGTCCTCGCGCCGCGAGGAGGAGCCGGCGGCACGGCTCGAGCCGGCGCAGCATCGCGAGCCGGCGATGCGCCCCGCGGAACCCCGCCGTCCGCTGTCGCAGGATGCGTCGATCTATGCGCCGCGCCGCGGGCAGCTCGACGAGCAGGGCCGGCCGCTGCCGCGCCAGGTTTCGGAAGAGGACCAGCTGGAAATCCCGGCTTTCCTGCGCCGCCAGGCCAATTAAGCGCTGATCCAACCGGAGGTTCAGGCCTCCGGGGATATCTTCGCTTTCGCAATTTTGTCACAAAGCAGCCCCCGCCGATTGCGAGACCGGCGGGGGTTCTTCTTTTCAGGTTCTTGAAAACATTCGCGAATTGCCCCATATCCCGAGCCGGAAACCATGTAATAAACGGTTAAGAACCGTGATTTGGACCATTAGGGAGCGAATATTATCTTCCAGGCAGCGCGCCGGCCGGCAACGGAATCGGTCCACAAGCTGGTGCGCGGATCTCGTAACCCGCAGTGATCCCTATGCGTCCGGCAGGACCACAAGGCGCTGTGGAACATCTACCCGACAGACTCGCCCTGGAACGATGTCCGGTTGGGGACAACGAAAAGTTGGCACTGGACATGACGACCATGTCTGCCAATCTGAAACCGGGTGGCATCCATGGGGATCGTTTTGGGATATCAGAAGACACTGGCAAAGCCGGTTACCCTGTCCGGCATAGGGGTCCATGGCGGCAAGCCGGTGACGGCCAGCTTCCTTCCGGCCGATCCGGATACAGGCATCGTCTTTCACCGCGCTGATGCCGATGGCAGGCTGCATGTGATCAGGGCGCTCGCCTCGGAGATCGGCGCGACGGATCTGTGCACCTCGCTCGGTAACCGTGGCGTCAAGGTGGATACGGTCGAGCATCTGATGGCCGCGCTGATGGCCGTGGAGATCGATAATCTCGTCATCGAGATTGACGGGCCGGAGGTTCCCATCCTCGACGGCACGTCGAGCTGCTTCATCGAGGCGTTCGAGCAGGCAGGGCTGGTCTCGCAGCCGGCCAAGCGCCGTTTCATCCGCGTCACCAAGACCGTGCGGGTGGAAGCCGGCGGCTCCTGGGCGGAGTTCCGTCCCTATGACGGCACGCGCTTCGAGGTCGAGATCGATTTCGAATGCCCGCTGATCGGTCGGCAGCGCTTCGCCAGCGATATGAACGCCCAGGTCTTCCGCCGCGAGATCGCCAGCGCGCGCACATTCGGCTTCATGAAGGATGTGGAGAAGCTCTGGGCCTCCGGCCATGCGCTCGGCTCCTCGCTCGACAATTCACTGGTCATCGGCGACGACAATTCCGTCATCAATCCGGGCGGCCTGCGTTTCCCCGACGAGTTCGTGCGGCACAAGACGCTCGATGCGGTGGGCGATCTCGCGCTTGCCGGCGCGCCGTTCATCGGCTGCTTCCGCTCATACCGCAGCGGCCACCGGCTGAACGCCGCCACCTTGCGGGCGTTGCTCTCCGACCATTCGGCATTCGACATCGTCGAGTCGTCGGGCCGGCGGACGAGCGGCCGTTCCGCAGAGCTGGTCGCGGTGAACGCGCCTGTCCACGCGCCCTGGATGCTTTAGGTCTCCCGTTATATCCGTGCAATATCTTGTGGATTGCGCCCATCATGGCGATCGGCGGCGGCTCGGCCATAATTGAGCCGCCAACGGATGATTGACGGGGTAGGGTGCTTGAATCACAAAATCGGGCCAATCAACGGCAACGGCGTTGCCGATTCCCGTGGCTTGTGGTTTATGGGCGACCGAACGTTAGAGTGCCGAAGGGCCGGAGACAGCATGACGAGTTCGAATTTGCCGGTGAACGTTGCGCTTGGGGCCCAAGCCAATCCTGATCTTCAAAGCCATGATGTGCTGCGCAAGGTGTTTCTGACAGGCATGCTTGCCCTTGCGATTCCGCTTTCCGGATGCGCCAGCAAGGACGACGATGTCGACCTGACCAAATATGTCGAGACCATCGATCCCGCCGATACGCTCTACAACCAGGGCCTGGCCAATCTCGAGGCAGGCCGCCTGAACGAGGCGGCGAAGAAGTTCGCGGCCATCGACCGTCAGCATCCCTATACGGATTGGGCCCGCAAGGCGCTGGTCATGGCCGCCTTCACCAATTACCGGCAGGGCAATTACGAAGAAGCCATCAACATGGCGAAGCGCTACACGACGCTCTATCCGACGTCGAAGGAAGCGGCTTACGCCTATTACATCATCGGCCTCAGCTATTTCCGGCAGATCCCGGATGTGACGCGCGACCAGGCGGCGACGCGCCGGGCGATTGCGGCGATGAACGAAGTGGTCGAGCGCTATCCCGAGTCCGAGTATGTCGAGGACGCCAAGGCGAAGATCCGCTTCGCCCGCGACCAGCTCGCCGGCAAGGAGATGCAGATCGGCCGTTATTATCTCGAGCGTAAGGAATATCTGGCGTCGATCAAGCGGTTCCGCTCGGTGGTCGAGGAATATTCCAACACCCGCCATGTCGAGGAAGCGCTTGCGCGCCTGGTCGAGGCCTATTATGCGCTCGGCCTGACATCGGAAGCGCAGACTGCGGCGGCGGTGCTCGGCCAGAACTTCCCGGACAGCCAGTGGTACAAGGATTCCTACAAGCTCCTGCAGGGCGGCGGACTGGAGCCCCGCCAGAATCCGGGCTCGTGGCTGTCGAAGGCGGCGACGCTGATCACCGGCGGCGGCGCGTCATAAGTTTCATCCGATGCTGTCGCACCTGTCGATCCGCGATATCGTCCTGATCGAGAGGCTCGATATCGAGTTTCGCGGCGGTCTTTCCGTGCTGACCGGCGAGACGGGCGCGGGCAAATCCATCCTGCTCGACGCGCTTTCCCTCGCGCTCGGCGCGCGCGGCGACGCTTCGCTGGTGCGCCACGGCGCGGAGCAGGGGCAGGTGACGGCGGCCTTCGATGTCCCCGGCAATCACCCTGCACGGCTTCTCCTGCGCGAGAACGAGATCGACGATGATGGCGACATCATCCTGCGCCGGGTGCAGACGGCAGACGGGCGCACCCGCGTCTTCATCAATGATCAGGCGGCGAGCGTGTCGCTGTTGCGCGAGGTCGGGCGCCGGCTCGTGGAAATCCACGGCCAGCATGACGACCGGGCGCTGATCGACACCGACATTCACCGCACGCTGCTCGATGCCTTCGGCGGGCTGGAACCTGATGTCTCCCTCGTTCGTGGTCGCTACCGCGTCTGGCGCGATGCCGAACAGGCGCTGTCGCGCCATCGGGCAAAGGTGGAGGCGGCGGCCCGCGAGGCGGATTATCTGCGCGCCTCGGTGGAGGAGCTCTCCAAGCTCGACCCCCAGCCGCTGGAAGAGGAAACGCTCGCCGAGAAGCGGGCGACGATGATGAAATCGGAAAAGATCGCGGCCGATGTCAACGAAGCCAACGAGATCCTGTCCGGTTCGGCATCGCCGGTGCCGTCGCTTGCGAGCCTGGTGCGGCGGCTGGAGCGCAAGGCAGGCGAGGCGCCGCAATTGCTGGAGCCGGTCATCAGGGCGATCGACCAGGCGCTGGATAGCCTGAGCGATGCGCAAAGCGGCATCGAGGCGGCGATGCGGGCGATCGATTTCGATCCGCGCGTGCTGGAGCAGGTCGAGGAGCGGCTTTTTGCGCTTCGGGCGGCCGGTCGGAAATACTCCGTGCCCGTCGACGATCTGGCGGCGCTGCGCGACCGGATGGATGCCGATCTCGCCGATCTCGACGCAGGGGCGGAGCGCCTGGCTGTCCTTGAAAAGGAAGCCGTTGCGACACGTATCGCCTATGACGAGGCCGCCGCGCGGCTTTCGGCGAGCAGGCGGGAGACGGCGGAGCACCTGAAGACCGCCGTCATGGCCGAACTGCCAGCGCTCAAGCTGGAGCGCGCCGAGTTCATCGTGGAAATGAAGAGCGATGCGGATGCGCGCGGCCCCGAAGGCATTGATACGGTGGAATATTGGGTGCGGACCAATCCCGGTACGCGCGCCGGGCCGATGATGAAGGTCGCTTCCGGCGGCGAGCTGTCGCGTTTCCTTCTCGCACTGAAGGTGGCGCTTGCCGACCGCGGATCAGCGCCGACGCTTGTGTTCGACGAGATCGATACCGGCGTGGGCGGGGCGGTGGCCGACGCCATCGGCCAGCGGCTCGCCCGTCTTTCGGCCAATGTGCAGGTTCTTTCCGTCACCCACGCGCCGCAGGTGGCGGCGCGGGCCACAACGCATATGCTGATTTCCAAGGGGCCGAGCGGCGGAGCCTCGGACATGATCGTCACCCGCGTGGCGCATATGGATCACGAAGCCCGCACCGAGGAGATCGCCCGCATGCTCGCCGGCGCTTCGGTCACCGACGAGGCACGTGCGGCGGCGGCGCGGCTGTTGAGCGGCGGTGGGTGAGGGGGCTTTACGGCCTTCTTAATGGGACGATGTTCGCCGCTGTTACGATGGTCTGATCACCCTCGTCACGGGCGAGCGTCTTCCGTTCACGTCTTTCGGGGACACCGGAGACCATTTCACCGAAATAGCGTGCCGGGGTTGTTCCAAGCATTCGCCTGAACATGGCGATGAACGCGCTGATGCTTTCGTAACCAAGCTCGCCGGCGACGTTGGTGACCAACTCGCCTTGCGCGAGGCGCTGGAGCGCCAGGCCGACATGCAGCTGCTGCCGCCAGCGGACGAAGGACATGCCTGTCTCACGCTGGAACAGCCGGCTCAGCGTCCTGTTGCTCGCCCCGACGCGGGCGCCCCATTCCTCGATGGTGAAGCGCAGGCCCGGATTTTCGATCATGGATTCGGTCAGCCGCCTGAGCCTTCTGTCGCTCGGCAGCGGCAGGTGGATCGGTTCGAGCGGCGCCGCGCCCAGCTCGTCGAGCAGCACCGATATGAGCCGCGCCTCGCGCCCGCAATCCATATCTGCCTTCGGTGACAGGGAATCGAAACGCAGAATGAGTTCGCGCAGGAAGGGCTGGACGAACAGAATGCCGCAATCCCGATCAAGCGGAGCGGCCAGGCCCGGATCGATGTACAGGCTTGCGATTTTGATGCGACCGGCCATCCGGCCGGCGTGGGAAACACCGCCCGGTATCCACAAGGCACAATGCGGCGGTACGGTCCAGATACCGCCGGCAGCCTCGAGGGTCAAAACGCCGCCGATGACATACATCAACTGCGCCTTGTTGTGGTGATGGGGCGCCGTCTCGCCGACGAACGTCGTCTCGGTGATCAAACTGAAGACGGGCCGCTGAACATTGTCCACGCCTTCGAAGCCCGGTATGTGTGGGAAGTCTGTCATCTCATCCCGGTTTGGCGGCATCGTTTTCCAGCAAGAACATGCCTTTGGCGACGGCCTGCTCCTCGTCCGCTTCAAAGAGCACGGAAAAGCCGAATGCCTTGGCCGCTGTCGCAGCGGCAACCCGTACAGCAGCGTTTGTAGGCTTGCCATTCTCGATCACGATCATAGCACGGCAATATTTCCTGAAGCGATCCCTGACCTTCTTGAAGAACAGCGCCTTTTCCCGGCGCTCTTCCGGCGTTTCGTCGCCGTGGTCCTCTGGGGAGTGGTCGGTGATCAGAACAAACGGCGCCTGCCTGTCCAAAAGAGCTTCAAGCTGGTCGAGGATGGAAGCGCCGGGATCTCCCTGCTCGCGTGCAAAGACAAGGGGGAAGCGCGAATTGTCGAGGAGCATCGTCTGTTTCCTTCCGTATTGACCAGGCGAGCCGCCGAAGACTCCATTCGGTTCAATCGGCCGGCTCATCGCCAACAGCTCACGCATTCATTTTTACCACTGACGGCACTGCGGCTGCTCTCGCAGGCCTGCCAATAAATATCGCGATCCTGCCACAACCGTACCCGTCTGGTGGAGCCGCGAGAACCAGCCGAGGACGCGCCGAAGCACGCGTCGGCGGTTAAACTGCTGCCCGACGGCAGCAGTCTTTCCAAGCCGTCTTTTCATTCCTCCATTTTCCACTAAAACAAATCCGAAATATCGGAGTCTCCCCGCATGCCCACTGACCAGAAGCCCGTTGCTGCTTTGAGCGAAGCCGAAGCCGTCGAGGAACTCGCCTTTCTTGCCGGGGAGCTGGCCCGGCACGATGCGCTTTACCACGGCAAGGACGCGCCGGAGATCTCGGACGCGGAATATGATGCGCTGAAGCGGCGCAATGACGAGATCGAGGCGCGCTTTCCCACGCTGGTGCGGCCCGACAGCCCATCGCGCAAGGTGGGGGCCGCGCCATCCGGCCAGTTCGCTCCCATAGTCCATTCCCGCCCGATGCTGTCGCTCGACAATACGTTTTCCGACGAGGACGTGCGTGATTTCGTTGCCGGCGTCTACCGGTTCCTGGGTAAGTTGCCGGACAACTCCATCGCCTTTACGGCCGAGCCGAAGATCGACGGGCTGTCGATGTCGCTGCGCTATGAGAACGGGCGTCTCGTCAGCGCGGCCACGCGCGGCGACGGCACGACAGGCGAGAATGTGACGGCCAATATCCGCACCATCCGGGAGATCCCCAACGAGCTTCCGGCAGGCGTTCCTGAGGTGGTGGAGATACGCGGCGAGGTCTATATGGCCAAGAGCGATTTCCTCGCGCTCAACGCGCAGATGGCGGCTGAGGGCAAGCAGACCTATGTCAATCCGCGCAACACGGCATCGGGGTCGCTGCGCCAGCTCGACCCGAAGGTGACGGCGAGCCGGAAGCTGCGCTTCTTCGCCTATGCCTGGGGCGAGATGTCGGCCATGCCGGCCGATACGCAATTGGGCATGGTCGAGCTCTTCGGCGAATGGGGGTTTCCCGTCAATCCACTGATGAAGCGGTTCTGCACGGTGGAGGAACTCCTCGATCACTATCATCATATCGAGCGCCTGCGTCCCGACCTCGACTATGACATCGACGGGGTCGTCTACAAGGTCGACCGGCTCGATTTGCAGACGCGCCTCGGTTTCCGCTCGCGCTCGCCCCGCTGGGCGACAGCGCATAAATTCGCCGCCGAGCAGGCTTTTACGCGGCTGACGGGCATCGACATCCAGGTCGGCCGTACCGGCGCGCTGACGCCGGTCGCAAGGCTGGAGCCGATCACCGTTGGCGGTGTGGTCGTCACCAACGCGACGCTGCATAATGAGGATTATATCAAGGGCATCGGCAGCGGCGGCCAGCCGATCCGCGACGGCCGTGATATCCGCGTCGGCGACATGGTCATCGTGCAGCGGGCGGGCGACGTCATTCCGCAGATCGTCGATGTGGTGCTGGACGAGCGTCCGGCATCGGCGGTTCCCTACATCTTTCCCGACACATGCCCCGTCTGCGGCAGCCATGCGGTGCGCGAGGAGGGGGAGGCGGTGCGCCGCTGTACGGGCGGGCTCATCTGCTCGGCGCAGGCGGTGGAGCGCATCCGCCATTTCGTCTCGCGCAATGCTTTCGACATTGAGGGGCTTGGTGAAAAGCAGGTCGAGTTCTTCTTCAACTCCGAGGATCCGGCGCTACGTGTCCGTTCGCCCGCCGATATCTTCACGCTCAGGGAACGGCAGAGCCGGTCGCTGACCAAGCTCGAAAATATCGACGGTTTTGGCGCGGTTTCGGTGAAGAAGCTGTTCGATGCCATCGACGAACGCCGGAAAATCCCGCTCTCACGGTTCCTTTTCGGGCTCGGGATAAGGCATGTCGGCGAGGTCAACGCCAAGCGGCTTGCCCGCGCCTATGGTTCCTATGCTGCTTTCGAGCGCGCCGTCCGCGAGGCCACACCGCCGCAGGATCCGGCCGACAGGACCGACAAGGGCAACGAGGCCTGGCTGGAGCTGAACGACATCGAGGGCATAGGGCGGATCGTCGCCGAGGCGGTCGTGGATTTCTACAATGAGCCGCACAATCTTGAAGTGCTGGATGCGCTCCTGAAGGAAGTGACGCCGCTCGACGAGGAGGTGCGCGTCGCCACCGGCTCGCCGGTGGCAGGCAAGACTGTCGTGTTCACCGGCTCGCTCGAAAAGATGTCGCGCGACGAGGCCAAGGCGATGGCCGAGCGCTATGGCGCGAAGGTCTCGGGCTCCGTTTCCAAGAAGACCGATCTGGTGGTGGCCGGTCCGGGCGCCGGATCGAAGCTCGCCAAGGCGCAGGAATTCGGAGTCGAGGTGATCGATGAAGATGCATGGTTTGTGCTGATTGGTGAAAAAGCATGAGCGAGCGGCGGTTTAAGGGCTTCGGCGACAAGGCGCTGCCATTCTTGAAGGCGCTCGATTTCCACCAGAACCGGGAATGGTTCCTGGAGAACAAGGATCTGTTCGAGAGCCAGCTGAAGGAGCCGCTCGGCGATCTCGTCGACGACCTGACGGAACGCTTCGCCGAGGCCGGCCTGCCGTTCCGGGGCGACCGGGTGAAATCGCAGTTCCGTATCTA
Organism: Mesorhizobium sp. RMAD-H1; assembly: GCF_014191375.1. Taxonomy (GTDB): domain Bacteria; phylum Pseudomonadota; class Alphaproteobacteria; order Rhizobiales; family Rhizobiaceae; genus Paramesorhizobium. The sequence goes on along the minus strand of NZ_JACHWN010000002.1, from coordinate 464,656 downwards.
TCGCGATGCGCGTTTCTCCAAGGACAAGAGCCCCTATAACCGGCATCTCTCGGCGCTGCTTTCGGCCGATGGCAGCAAGCGGACGGAAAGCGGCTGCTTCTATGTCTGCATCGGCCTGCCGGGCGTGCGCGACTGCTATGCGGGCGTTGCCTGGTGGCTGCAGAGGCCGGAGCTGCTCACTGCCATGCGCAAGGCGATCGTGGAGAAGCCCGAGGAATTTCGGGCGATGGTCAAGGCGCTGAAGCGCAATGGCCTGGAACTGCGCGACACCGATCGGCTGAAGCGGCTGCCGCGCGGCTTCGAGCATGTGGAGGAGGCCGATCTCGCCGAGGCGGTCAGGAACAAGCACTTCTTCGTGCGCATGGAGATCGACCCCGACAGCATCACCTCGCCGGACCTCGAGGACAGGCTGTTCGACTTCGCCGTCAGGGCCAGGCCGCTGATCGACTGGGGCAAGAAGATCGAGAAGACGGTGCCGACCGGCTGATTGAAGTATTTGTGACCTATCCATCAAGAGTTCTGATGTGACATCACCGTCAACGTGATCTAGATCAGGCTCAGGGAAGATCGGTTCCGTTTCCTTTTCCCTGGATTTGCTCCGGCACAACATCCGATTTCGATATAGCGGCCTGCATCTGAGAGATGCGGTGGCTCAAGGAGATATCATGGATCAGGCGGTCAGCGCCAAAACAGCAAGGCGGCGGCCGCGCGTCGATTTCTGGGAAGGCTTCCGCAAGGGCGTTCCCATCATGATCGCTTCCGCGCCCTTCGGCCTTTTGTTTGGTGCGGTGGCGGTCGACAATGGCTTCTCGGTGTTCGAAGCGGTGCTGATGAGCGCCACGCTCTATGCCGGCGCGAGCCAGATGGTGGGGCTTGAGCTTTTCGGCCAGAAGATCGCGCCATGGATGATCGTGCTGTCGATCTTCGCGGTCAATTTCCGCCACGTGCTCTATTCGGCTGCCGTCGGGCGGCGCATCCGCCATTTCACCTTCTGGCAGAAGGTGGTGGCCTTCTTCCTGCTGGTCGATCCGCAATATGCCGAGACGGAAAGGCGCGGCGAAGCGGGATTGCCCGTCACTTTCGCCTGGTATCTCGGCCTTGCCACGCCCGTCTATGTCATGTGGACGACGGAAGCCTTTATCGGCGGGATGTTCGGCAATCTCATTTCCGATCCGCATGCGATCGGGCTCGACGTGCTCCTGCCGATCTATTTCCTCGGCCTCGTCATGAGCTTCCGCTCGCGGCCCAGATGGCTGCCGGTGGTGATCGCAAGCAGCCTGGCCTCGATCCTGGCCTATAAGACCGTCGGCTCGCCCTGGCATGTCAGCCTCGGCGCAATCGCCGGCATATTGGTGGCCGCCGCCCTGGCCAGGCCCGAACAACCGGGGGAGAACTGATCGATGTCGACAATCATATGGATCATCTTCGCCGCCGCGATCATGACTTTTCTCACCCGCGTGGGAGGACATCTCGTCCTCTCCCGCTTCGAGCGGATCCATTACCGCGTCGAGGCGGGGCTCAATGCCGTGCCGGCGGCGGTGCTGACCACGCTGGTCGCGCCGCCCGCCTTCACCAACGGCTGGCAGGAATTCGCGACGCTGCTCTTTTCCGGGCTGATCGCAACGCGCTTAAGCATGATGCCGATGTTCTTCTCCGGCGCGGCCTTCATCATCCTACTGCGTCACTTCTTTCCGATTTAGCGCCCAGCGATTCGGTCGCGGTAACCAGCCAGTCGCGTACCTTGGCCGTCGCGTGCGGCAGGAGCTTTGCGCGGACCTCTGCGTGATAATTGTCAATCCAGACCAGTTCCTCCTTCGTCAGGAGCGAGGTGTCGATCAGCCTGCGATCTATGGGACAGAAGGTGAGGGTCTCGAAACCCATCATCGGGATATCGCCGCCTTCGGGCACTTCCGGTTCCGTGACGGCGATGAGGTTTTCGATGCGGATGCCGAAGGCGCCGGGCTTGTAATAGCCGGGTTCGTTGGAAAGGATCATGCCGGGCATCAGCTCCTGCGTGCCGCGGCGCGAGATGTTCTGCGGGCCCTCATGGACAGCCAGATAGGAGCCGACGCCATGGCCGGTGCCATGGGCATAGTCGAGCCCGTGCTTCCACAGCGCGATGCGGGCGAGCACGTCGATGTCCATGCCGCGCGTGCCCTTGGGGAAGCGCGCGGTGGAAATGGCGATCATGCCCTTCAGCACCAGCGTGAAGGCGCGCTTCAGTTCATCCGACACAGTACCGATCGGCACGGTGCGGGTGATGTCGGTGGTGCCGTCGCGATACTGCCCGCCGGAATCGACCAGATAAAGCTCGCCTTCGTTCAACATCCGGTTCGTGTCCGTATTGACACGATAGTGCATGATCGCGCCGTTCGGCCCGGCGCAGGAGATGGTGTCGAAGGAAATATCCTCCAGCGGCATCTGGAAGCTCTCGGCGACGCTTCGGCGGGTTTCCTCGAGCTTCGTCGCCGCGGTGATCTCGTCGATCGTGCCCGGCGTCTGCTCGTCGAGCCAGGAGAGGAAGGAAACCATGGCAACGCCGTCGCGCTCATGCGCGCGGCGCGAGCCGGCGAGTTCGGCCTCGTTCTTGACGGCGCGCGGCAGGCGGGCAGGGTCCTTGCCCTCGATGACCTTGCCGCCGGCCTCCTCGACAATCATCCGCAGCTTTTCCGCCGCCAATGCCGGGTCGAGCAGGATCGCATCGCCAGCCGCCGCGCGCGATTGCAGGTGCTCCTCCAGCGAATTGGGCGAGCGGAGCTTCGCCAGCTGGGTCAGATAGGCCTCGGTCTCGATCGGCAGCTTGCGCTTGTCGATGAAGAGCGACGGCTCGCCTTCAGCCGCAATGATGGCGAAGGAGAGCGGCAGCGGCGTGTTGCTTACATCCTTGCCGCGGATGTTGAAGGCCCAGGCGATGGAGGAGGGGTCGGTGAGCACCGTGGCCGCGGCACCTTCCTTGGCGACAGCCTGCGACAGCTCTTCCAGCTTCTGGCGCGCCTCCTTGCCTGCGAAGGCTATGGGCTGGATGGTGACCGGCTCCAGCGGCGGGGAGGGCTGGTCGGTCCAGACCAGATCGACCAGATTGTCGGTGACGGGCACCAGCCGGCCGCCGTTCTTCTCCAGTGCCTCGCGCAGCGAGCGGGCTTCCGCAATGGTGTGCAGCCAGGGATCGAAACCGATGGCGAGCCCCTTGCCATGCTCGCCCAGCCAGACGGAAGGCGGGGTGTCGACCAGGCTCTCGATCTTGAAGATCGCCGGATCGGTCTGGTCGCGCACCTGCAGCGTATAGCGTCCGTCGACGAAGATGAAAGCCTCATGCCTGAAGATCAGTGCGACGCCGGCCGAGCCGGTGAATCCGGTCAGCCAGGCAAGGCGCTGGGCACGCGGCGGCACATATTCGCCCTGATGCTCATCGGCGCGCGGCACGAGAAAGCCATCGAGGCCGAGCTTTTCCATCTCGGTCCTGAGCTTTGCCACGCGCGGCGCCGCGTTGGCCGGATTGCTGGTGACTTCGAAGGACTGGAACATGTGATTTGCGGACCTCTGGTTGACAGGCCCGCGAAATTATCCGCCCGGCGCGTCCGGCGCAATGGAGGGCGGCATGTTCTGAACCGTTGATCTTTCCGGATCGTTTCTTTTGCATTGCAGCATCATATTCGCTCCTGCGAAAACGCATTGCTGTCATGCAGCATTGGCGATGGTTGCAGGAGCCGATAACGCCTACATTTTACGCAGCAAATGAAAGTGCTTTCGGAATAGCTGTTTCAATTGGGCGAAGGAATCCGACGATGGCAAACAATGGCGCAAAACGCGGCTTCTTCCGGGCTGCTATGGACAATCTGGTAGCCGCACGCAGCAGGCAGGTTGCCCGCTATGTCAACAGCGCGCTGCTGATGATGGACGACGAGACGCTGAAGGCCAATGGCTATTCGCGCGAGAGCCTGAAGCGCGGCACCTATTATCCGTTCTGATCGAACGAGCATAGAAGATTTCAAAGGCGGCCCCGGGCCGCCTTTTTCGTTTCCGCCTGCTATTTCAAATGCAGAGTCACCCAACCCTCGCGGTGCAGGGTACGCTGGTGGAAGAGCCCTTGCGTGCGATAGGCGGCGAGCACCTTATCCCGCTGGCTATCGAGAATGCCTGACAGAATCAGCGAGCCGCCGGGCGCCAGGTGCCGGCGCATGACGGGCGCGAGCTGCATCAGCGGACGCGCCAGGATGTTGGCGACGATCAGGTCGAAGGGCGCGGCATTGCGTATGACCGGGTGGTGGAAGCCCGTTGCGGTCGCCGTCAGCACCCGGGAAGCGACGCCGTTCTTCACGACATTTTCCTGCGCCACGGCGGTGGCGACCGGATCGATATCGGTGGCAAGCACCGGGATCGGGGCGAGCCTTGCTATGGCTATGGCGAGCACTGCGCTTCCGGTGCCGAGATCGAGCGCATTGCGCGGGTGCTCGCGGCGGATGATCTCGCCGATCATCTGCAGGCAGCCCGCCGTGGTGCCGTGATGCCCGGTGCCAAAGGCCTGCCCCGCATCGATCTCGATGGCGATGTCATGGGGCCGGCGCTTGTCGCGGTCATGCGAGCCATGAACGAAGAAGCGTCCGGCGCGTACCGGCTTCAGCCCTTCGAGCGAATGGACCACCCAGTCGATATCCGGCAGCTCCTCCCGCTGGATTTCGAGCCCGAATGCATCGGAGCCGATCCGGTCGGCGATGCGCGCCGCCGCGGCGTCGGCATCCGCTTCGACATAGAGCGAGACTTCGAAGATCTGCCGCTCCTCATCCATCTCGACGATGGCGACGGGCAGTCCGTCCTCCTCGAACTCCTGTTCGATCAGGCTGTAAATACGCTCGGCTTCGTCTTTTCCGGCAGCGAGGAACAGGCGGGTTTGCGGCATTTATGACATTTCATTTTCAGGAGGGACTTATGCGATTCCATTAGAACATTTCTGGTCAAAACGGAAATGACGGCGGGGCAGCGCCCCCCTCTGGGCTGCCGCCCATCTCCCCCGCAAGGGGGATTACGCCCTCATCAACCCGCGCCACCAATCGCAATGTTGCAGGATTAAGGCCGAAAGATGCGTCAGCCAATCTCCCCCCTTGCGGGGGAGATGTCCGGCAGGACAGAGGGGGGCGCTGTCCCGCCAACGGGTTCTCACTTTTCTATAACTATCTACCCTTCCGCCAGCTTCTTCAGCTTCCCGATCGCTGTAGCGGGGTTTTCGCCATAGGCGATGGTGCCGCGAAAGCGTCCCTTGGCGTCGAGCAGGAAGATCGAGGCCGTGTGATCCATGGTGTAATCGCCGTTTTCACCGGGGACCTTGCGGGAATAGACGTGATAGGATTTCAGCATCGCGGCCACCTTGTCCGGCTGGCCGGTGATGCCCGTGATGCGCTGGGAGACATTGCCGACATAGGCCTTCATCGTCTCCACATCGTCCCGCTCAGGATCGACCGTGACGAAATAGGCGCGGATATTCTCGCCTTCGGGCCCAAGCTGCTTCAGCCAGCCATCGAGCTCGAAAAGCGTCGTCGGACAGACATCGGGGCAATGGGTGAAGCCGAAGAAGATCGCCGAGGGATGCGAGCGGAAGGCTTCTTCGGTGATCGGCTGGCCATTGGTGGCGACGAGCTGGAACGGCCCGCCGAAGGGGGCATCATCGCCCTTGGAGCGGTCGCGCCAGAGATTGAAGGTAAGCGCGCCGGCGACGACCGCAATCAGGGCGATGAAAAAGACGGGGAGGGCTTTACGCATGGGGCGGGAACATTTCGGCTAGAAACACCAGGACAGACCAGTCTGGATCATCGACTGGAAAATGCCCTCGCCATGGTTGAGCCAGCCGGCAAAGGCCAGGCCGGTCGCGCCGGCGGCGAGAAACGCCGTCAGGGCCGCCAGCGTGTATTTCCGCAAACTATGATCGTGCACCATCTTCATTCCTCTATTATAGGCACTCCGAACGGCCGCGAAAAGCGTGGCCGCCGATAATTCAAGCGAGCCTGCCGCAATGAACGATGAAAACGACCTGCGCTTCCAGAATGACGAGCCGCGCATTCACCCCACGGCGCAGCTCAAATCGGTGAAGCTCGGGCGCTATGCGGAGATCGGCGAGCGGGTGATCCTGCGTGACGTGACGGTGGGCGATTTCAGCTATTTCGAGCGCCATGGCGAGGGGATTTACGCCGATATAGGCCGTTTCTGCTCGATTGCCGCCAATGTGCGCATCAATGCGCTCGAACATCCGATGGAGCGCGTCACCACGCACAAGCTGAGCTACCGGCCCAACGAATATTTCCGCTATCTGGGCGTCGACAGCCAGTTCCGCGTCCGCCGCCAGGCACGGCGCGTTTCGATCGGCCATGACGTCTGGATCGGGCATGGGGCGGTGGTCATGCCCGGCGTTTCGATCGGCCATGGGGCGGTGATCGGCGCCAATGCCGTGGTGACGAAGGATGTGCCCGCCTATACCATCGTCGCCGGCAGTCCGGCGCGCGTCATCCGCCCGCGCTTCGATCCAGGTATAATCGAGCGGCTTCTCATGCTTTGCTGGTGGGACTGGCCGGTGGAGCGGCTCTATGAGGCGATTCCCGACATGCAGGCGCTCGATATCGACGCCTTTCTCGATAAATGGGCATAAACAGGATCGAAACCCTGTTTTCCGTCCCCTCCACCATCCTCCTTGCAAACTCCGCCGGGGCGTCCCAATTCTGTCGCGGGGCATATTCCACTTTCCGTCACTGCCCTTACCGGAGGTTTCGATGAAGCATATTCTCGCCGCCATGGCGCTTTTCGCCGGCGCTGTCCTGGGCCAAGCCATCCCTGCCGCTGCGGAAGAAGTGGGCAAGGTCGGCGTCGACTGGCTCGGCAACGACATCGTCATCGATGCCGTTCAGGACCCGAAGGTGCAGGGCGTCACCTGCCATCTCGCCTCGTTCGAGCGCGGCATCATCGATCGGCTGCAGAAAGGCAACTGGTTCGAGGATCCGTCGAACGCCTCCATCTCCTGCCAGCAGACGGGGCCGATCACCGTCGGCGACATCGATTTGAGCGAAAGCGGCGAGCGCGTCTTTTCCTCGCGCACCAGCCTGATCTGGAAGAAGCTGGTCATCACCCGCATCTACGACAAGAAGAACGATACGCTGATCTATCTCGTCCATGCGGCTCAGGTGCAGGACGGCTCGGCCAAGACCTCGATCTCCACGATCCCGCTCTTTGCCGGTAACGTGACCTGGGCGAACGGGAAGCCCCAATAAGTTTTGGCCGGGATTTCTCCCGGCCTCTGGCTTCAAGCGGTCTGGGGAACAGCGTGAACCGGATCGGCATCGTCGATCCGCTTTTCGGCATTGTAGATGGTTTCATCCAGTATGCCCTCACGCTTGGAGACGATTGCCGGAACGAGCGCCTGTCCGGCGACATTGACCGCCGTGCGGCCCATGTCGAGGATGGGATCGATGGCGAGCAGCAGGCCGACGCCTTCCAGCGGCAGGCCGAGCGTGGAGAGGGTGAGGGTCAGCATCACGGTCGCGCCAGTCAGGCCTGCGGTCGCGGCGGAGCCCAGGACCGAGACGAAGACGATCAGCACATATTCCTGAACGCCGAGCGGCAGGCCGAAGAACTGGGCGATGAAGATGGCGGAGATCGCCGGATAGATCGCGGCGCAGCCGTCCATCTTGGTGGTGGCGCCCAGCGGCACGGCGAAAGCGGCGTATTCACGCGGCACGCCGAGGCTCTTTTCGGTCACGGTCTCGGTGACCGGCAGCGTGCCGACCGAGGAGCGCGAGACGAAGGCGAGCTGGATCGCCGGCCATGCGCCCGCGAAGAAGCGGGACGGCTTCAGCCCATGGGCGGCAAGCAGCACCGGGTAAACCAGGAACAGCACGATGGCGAGGCCGATATAGATGGCGGCGGCATACCAGCCGAGCTGTGCCAGCGTTCCCCACCCATATTGTGCGACGGCACGCCCGAGCAGGCCGATGGTGCCGATCGGCGTCAGGCGGATGACCCACCACAGGACCTTGCGCACGATCACGAGCAGCGACTGGTTGAAGGCGAGGAAGGGCTTGGCCGCTTCACCGGCCTTCAGCGCCGCGACGCCAAAGACGATGGAAATGACGAGGAGCTGCAGCACGTTGAAGTTCAGCGACGTGCTGGCGGTACCCTCGGCTACCTTGGTGCTGGCTTCGAGGCCGAGCATGTTGGCGGGCACGAGACCTTTCAGGAAGTCGAGCCATGAGCCGGTATAGGAGGGGGCCTTGGCAGCCGTTTGCGCCACGCCCGTGCCGATGCCGGGCTGGATGATGAGGCCGAGCGCGATGCCGATCACCACCGCAATGAACGAGGTGATGGCGAACCAGAGAAGGGTCTGCCAGACCAGCTTCGCGGCGTTCTGGAGCGCCGCCAGATTGGCGATGGAGGCGACGATTGCCGTGAAGACCAGCGGCGGCACCAGGGCGCGCAGAAGCTGCACGAAGATATTGCCGATGGTCTGGAGCGTGACGGTCAGCCAGTTCGGACTGCCCGCCGCATCGACACCCATATTGCGGGCGACGAGGCCAAGGACAAGCCCGACGACCATGGCCGCAAGCACCTGAAAACCGAAGGACGCATAGAACGGCTTCGGCGACGATTTGGTCGCTGTGTGGGACATGTTTTTCACTTTCGCATAACAACGGGAACCGAAGCGGGGTTCCCCAAAATTGCTGCGAAACTAGCCGGGCTTCATGAGCGCGTTAAGGAATAGTTTGGCGTGAATTGGTGCGTTGTGGGTATAATATGCTTGTAACAGCGAAAAACGAAAAAAATATTTCGACTAACCGCAGCTGTGGACGATTTCAAACCCGCTGCACGAAACTGTCCAGCACGCGCTTCTGTCCGGCGCGGTCGAAATCGATGGTCAGCTTGTTGCCGTCGATGGCGGCGATGTTGCCATTGCCGAACTTGATGTGGAACACCCGGTCGCCGGGCTTGAAGGCCGAGGGCGTATCGGAGACGGATTTCGCGACCAGCTCGCCGTCGATGGTGCGGCCCTTGACCGAGCCGCGCCCGGCGCCGAAGCCGGAATCGGCCTCGCCATAGCCGATGCGCTCGACATTTGCGCCCGAGCGCGAGCCCCAGTTCGAGCGCGTCGCTTCCGAGCGGTTTTGTTGGGCACGTTGCCAACCGGGGGTGGAATAGCTGTTCTGGAACGGGTCGGCGCGGTCGAAGCGCGACTGGCCGTAGCCGCCATAGCCGCCATAGGAATTGCCGGCTTCGGCCACTTCCACATGCGCCTCCGGCAGTTCTTCGAGGAAACGCGAGGGGATGGTCGATTGCCACAGGCCATGGATGCGGCGGTTGGAGACGAACCAGATGTGCAAATTCTTCTTGGCGCGCGTCAGGCCGACATAGGCGAGGCGGCGCTCTTCCTCCAGCCCCGAGCGTCCACCCTCGTCGAGCGAACGCTGGTGCGGGAAGAGGCCTTCCTCCCAGCCGGGCAGGAACACGGTCTCGAACTCCAGCCCCTTGGCGGAATGCAGCGTCATGATGTTGACGGCGTCGAGCTCCTCGTTCTGCTCGGCATCCATCACCAGCGCCACATGCTCAAGGAAGCCGCGCAGGCTCTCATACTCTTCCATGGAGCGGATGAGCTCCTTCAGGTTTTCCAGCCGCCCCGGCGCTTCCGCCGAGCGGTCGTTCTGCCACATGGCGGTATAGCCGCTCTCGTCGAGGATCATCTCGGCAAGCTCGGTGTGAGGTGTCGAATCGATGAGCGACTGCCAGCGGTTGAAATTGTCGACCACTTCCTTCAGCGCCGAGCGGGGCTTGGGCTTCAGCTCCTCCGTCTGAACCAGATCGGCGGCGGCGGCGAGCATGGGGATGTCGCGGGCGCGGGCATAATCATGCACCTGGCGGATGGCGGCCTCGCCAAGCCCGCGCTTCGGCGTGTTGATGATGCGCTCAAAGGCAAGATCGTCGGCCGCTTGCGCGACCACGCGGAAATAGGCCATAGCATCGCGGATTTCGAGCCGTTCATAGAAGCGCGGGCCGCCGACGACGCGGTAATTCAGGCCGAGCGTGACGAAACGGTCCTCGAACTCGCGCATCTGGAAAGAGGCGCGGACCAGGATCGCCATGTCGTTGAGATTGTGGCCCTTGCGCTGGAGCTGTTCGATCGTCTCGCCGACGGCGCGGGCTTCCTCTTCGGAATCCCAGGCGGCGTGAACATTGACTTTGTCATCTTCCGGGTTCGGCGCCTCGGTGAACAGCGTCTTGCCGAGACGGCCCTCATTATGCGCGATCAGGTGCGAGGCCGCGCCAAGGATGTGCGCGGTGGAGCGGTAGTTGCGCTCAAGGCGGACGACGGCGGCGCCCGGAAAATCCTTCTCGAAGCGCAGGATGTTGTCCACCTCCGCGCCACGCCAGCCATAGATGGACTGGTCGTCGTCGCCGACGCAGCAGATGTTGACTTTATTTTCGCTCACGGCCGCACGCACGCTCCGCTCGCTGGCCTCCGCGGGGGCGGGCGAAACGTCGCCCGGCGCGCGGTCGCGCGCTCGTCCTTCGGCCGGACGGGACCCCTGCGGCCGCTGCGCCAGCAGCCGCAGCCACATATATTGCGCGGTGTTGGTGTCCTGATATTCGTCGACGAGAATGTATTTGAACCGGGCGTTATATTCCCTGAGAATATCGGGATGGCTCCGGAAAATGCGGATCGGATGGCAGAGCAGGTCGCCGAAATCGCAGGCGTTGAGCGTCTTCAGCCGGTCCTGATAGGCCTGATAGAGCTGGCGTCCTTTGCCATTGGCGAAGGAGCGGGCGTCGCCCTCCGGAATCTCGGAGGGGCCGAGGCCCTTGTTCTTCCAGCCGTCGATCATATTGGCGAAGGTGCGTGCCGGCCAGCGCTTGTCGTCGAGGCCTTCGGCCTGGATCAGCTGCTTGATCAGCCGGATGACATCGTCGGTATCCAGAATGGTGAAATCGGATCTGAGGCCGGCGAGCTCCGCATGGCGGCGCAGCAGCTTGACGCCGATCGAATGGAAAGTGCCGAGCCAGGGCATGCCCTCGACCGCGCCGCCGACGAGGACGCCGATGCGCTCCTTCATCTCGCGCGCCGCCTTGTTGGTGAAGGTCACGGCCAGGATCTGGCTGGGATAGGCGAGCCCCTGCGACAGGATATGGGCGATGCGGGTGGTGAGCACGCGCGTCTTGCCGGTGCCGGCGCCCGCAAGCACCAGGAGCGGGCCCTCGGTCGTCTCGACGGCGAGGCGCTGTTCGGGATTAAGACCCTGAAGATAGCCCGGAACTGCGGCGCGCGCCTTCATGGCCCGCGCGGCGATGCCGCCGGGCGCAACGGAACCGCCCGCCTGCGCACGCTGCGCGGCAGGGTCCCCAAAGAATGGCATGTCGTCCGGAAAGTCTGACATTTCCTCCTGATGTAGTGATTCGGGGCCGAAACACCAGTAACAGAGCACAGATATTGCGCGTTTGCGGCAGCCGAGGGCCAGTTTCCACCTGAAATCATACAGCAATTCAAGGCATTGCAGCATCTGAAAATATGCTCATAAGCCTTGGAATGCGATCTGGCCGATCGAAACGGCGGACGGTGTTCGCTTGATCGAAATGCCCAGCGGTATATCTTCAACGAAGTGTTTCGAGCAGGGAGAAGAGCGATGGAAAAGCCTGTCATCACCCAGGCCATGATCGATGCCTATGACGAATACACCCATCTGACCCTCGACCGCCGCGGCTTCATGGAAAAGCTGACCAAACTCGCCGGATCGGGCGCGGCGGCGGCCATGATCGCGCCGATGCTGGCGGCGAATTCCGCGCAAGCCGCGATCGTGGCCGCGGACGACCAGCGCATCACGGCCTCGGACATCACCTATCCCGGTGCGGGCGGCACCGAGATGAAGGGCTATATGGTGCGGCCTGCGGGCGATACGGGCAAGCTCCCCGCCGTCATCGTCATCCATGAGAATCGCGGGCTCAACGAACACATCCGCGATGTCGCACGGCGCGTGGCGCTGGAAGGTTTCGTGGCGCTGGCTCCGGATTTCCTCTCGCCCTCGGGCGGAACGCCCGCCGACGAGGACAAGGCGCGCGAGATGATCAGCGCACTCGACCCAACGGCAACCATCGCCAATGCGGTGGCGACGGTCGGCTATCTCAAGGAGAACGACCTGACCACGGCGAAGGTGGGCGCCGTCGGCTTCTGCTGGGGCGGCGGGATGGTGAACGAGCTCGCCGTCAATGCGCCGGATCTCGATGCCGGCGTCGCCTATTACGGGCGCCAGCCGAAGACGGACGACGTGGCGAAGATCAAGGCGCCGCTGCTCCTGCACTATGCGGGGCTCGACGAGCGCATCAATGCCGGGATCGACGCCTACAAGGCGGCGCTGGAGAAGGACGGCAAGACCTTCGAGCTTCATATCTACGAAGGCGCCAACCACGCCTTCAACAATGATACGTCAGCCGCCCGCTATGACAAGGAGGCGGCTGATCTCGCCTGGAGCCGGACAATCGCCTTCTTCAAGAAATATCTGGGGTGAAGATTGCCCCTCATCTGCCTGTCGGCATTGCCGGGGCCGAGCCACGAGTCTCGCCCGTCCTTCGGCCCCCCGCATGCAGGAGAACCGTAGAGGCATGGATCCCAGTGACAAGCACTGGGATGACGGGGTTGAGATATCTCCGCGCTGCCAAAGACTGTTCTGCCAAGCGGAAAGCTTGAAACTTGGCTGCCAACAGCAAAGCAGCCGTCACCCCAGTGCTTGTCACTGGGATCCATGCCTCTACCTGTCCGTCACAGCAACGGCCCAGAAGAAGCCAAGCGATTCCATCAAAACATGAATCGCTAAGATGGGCATGCCAGCGGAGAGACTATCTCACCGCTCGAGCTGCGTCACCCGGCGGTCGGTGAAGTTGAGGCGGTGGGCGGCCAGCGCCTCGACCAAGGGGCGCATCTCCGGTTCGCGCGCCAGCAGATCGTCGAGCTCCGTCATCTGGTTCATGGCGATCAGGCGCAGGATGTCGTCGCGTATCATGCCGTCGGCGCGGCGGGGCAGATGCGCCACCGGCTGAATCAGCTCGACCTTCGTGCCCTTAAGCCGCGCCCGCAGGCTGCGCTCGTCGGCCTTGGCCGTCTCGACGAAGGCATAGATGCCGACGCCCTTGGCGGGCAGCGAATAGAGCGCCAGCGCCACGTCGCTGACACGGGGATCGGATTTCAGCGCGGCAATGATCGCCGGGCCTTCCCGGTCGATGCGGTCGCCAGTGCCTTCCCCATCGGACCAGTGGAAAAGGCCGCGCGTGACAAGATTGTAGAGCTTCTTGCCGGTGGCGAGCCAGATGCGCGAAGGCAGCGAGCGGCGCGCCAGGATGCGCTTTTCCGTCGGTGTCATCAGATGTTTGGCGAAAGCCCGCTTCTGCTTGATGAGATGGCGGAAATCCTCATACGCCATCATGCGGTAGAGCGGCCCGCGGTGACGATGGACGGAGGCGAGCTGGAAGTCGATCACCGCGGCTTCTCCATCCGGTGTCATCAGCCAGTTCTGCGGCTTGGCCAGATCATTATGGGTGACGCCCAGGCGGCGCATGTCGCGCAGGATGCGATGGGCGCTGCGATACCATTTCGGATCCGTGGGGCGGGCGAGGTGCAGCGGCGTGCCCTCCGTCCATGAGCGGTAGAGGCCGTGTCTGTCCGTGGCGATCAGCTGCGGCACGCCCTTCAGCCCGCGCACCGTCTTGAGGCCGCGTATCTCGCGCCTCGCCAGGATCCAGGCGAGCGGGCGAGACCACCAGGGCGCGGCGCTGACCAGGCGGCGGATCACCCGCGTTTCCTGATCGCCGACGAAATAGCCGGCGCGGGTCTCGGAAAACACGTCACGCTTGAAGACCGCGGTCACGACGAATTCGTGCAGTTCCGGATTATGGGGCAGGGCGCCCTTATATGTTTTATTCTGCATGGCGCGTCACTAGCGGCAAGTGCTCCATCAATCAAGCAGGGAACGACAGAGGCAAAGATGGGGGTTCCGGCGGGCATTGCAATCCGAAACCGGAAAGAGCAAAAGAACAGCCGGTTTCGCAGAGGAGAGACGCATGGGCCATCGCGAAGATATCGAGAAGATTCTTGTCCAGGAAAAGACGCTCATATTCGACGCCTTTGACGAGACGGCAGCGTTCGAACTCGGCAGCCGGATACGCGATTTCGCGGTTGCCGACGGGCTGGGGGTCGCCATCGAGGTAAGCCTGTGGGACCGGCGGCTCTTCTACGCGACGACGCCGGGCGCAACCGCGGACAACCAGGAATGGGTGCGCCGCAAGTTCAACGTCGTCAGGCGCTTCCATGCCAGCAGCTATCGTCTGGTGCTCGAGCAGGACCGCGCCGACCGCATGTTCCCGCCGCATCGCGCGCTCGACGTGGAGGATTATGCCCTTGCCGGCGGCGGCTTCCCCATCCGCGTGAAGGGGGCAGGGGTCATCGGCACCGTGATCGTCTCCGGCCTGCCGCAGCGCGAGGATCACAATCTTGTCGTCAAGGCGCTCGCAACGGTGCTGGGTGCCGATGCCGGCGCGCTGGCGCTGGAGGAGATTGGGTAGGGGCTGGTGCCGCAGCCCCCAAGTCTTATTGCCCCTCACCCTTACCCTCTCCCCGTCAAGAACGGGGAGAGGGGGCATCTAGCGTTTTCTCCCCTTCTTTCTCCTCCACCTGGTAAGAAGGAAGGGCGCCAACGTTCAATGTCCCCCTCGCCCCGTTTACGGGGAGAGGGTAAGGGTGAGGGCAAATTGCGTACAACCAACACCAAGGAGAATGGCCATGGCGCTTCAGGATGCGGTCGCGCTTGAACGCAATGTCGAGGGGATCGCCGCTGCTAGTGCCATCCTGAAACAGCGTTTCGGCGAACGGGCGCAGACGGGGCAGGCGATCCGCGAGCAGCATGGGCACACCACCACCTATGTGCCGACGCAGGCGCCTGACATCGTCGTCTTCGCCGAGAGCACGGACGAGGTGCAGGAGGTGGTGCGCATCTGCGCCGAGCATCGCGTGCCCATCATCCCCTTCGGCACCGGTTCGTCGCTCGAAGGGCAGGTCAATGCGCCGGCGGGCGGGGTTTCGCTCGATGTCTCGCGGATGAACCGTATTTTGCGCGTCAATGCCGACGATCTCGACTGCGTGGTCGAGCCCGGCGTCACAAGGCGCGAGCTCAACGAATTCTTACGCGATACCGGCCTGTTCTTCCCCATCGATCCGGGCGCCAATGCCAGCCTCGGCGGCATGGCGGCGACACGCGCCTCGGGCACCAATGCGGTGCGCTACGGCACCATGCGCGAGAATGTGCTGGCGTTGAAGGCTGTCATGCCGGACGGGCGGCTGATCACGACCGCAAAGCGCGTCAAGAAGACCTCCGCCGGCTATGATCTGACCCGCCTTCTAGTGGGTTCGGAGGGAACGCTCGGCATCATCACCGAACTGACCTTGAAGCTCTACGGCATCCCGCAGGCGATTTCCGGCGGCCTCTGCCCGTTTCCGAGCGTGGAGGCCGCCTGCCGCGCGGTGATCGAGACGATCCAGATGGGCATTCCCGTGGCGCGCATCGAACTCGTCAACACGCTGCAGATGCAGGCGCTGATCGCCTATGCCAAGCTGCCTTACCTGGCCCAGCCCTATCTCTTCGTCGAGTTCCACGGCAGCGAGACGGGCGTCAAGGAGCAGGCGGAGCTTTTCGGCGAAATCGCCGCGGAGAATGGGGGCGGCCCCTTCCAGTGGACGGCCAATGCGGAAGAGCGCGACCGGTTGTGGCGGGCCCGGCACGACGCCTATTTCTCCGTGCTGCCGCTGCGGCCGGGCGCAAAGGCGGTGGCGACGGATGTCTGCGTGCCGATCTCGCGCCTTGCCGACTGCATCGGCGAGACCGAGGCAGATCTGACTGAAACAGGGCTCATCGCGCCGATCGTCGGCCATGTCGGCGACGGCAATTTTCACCTGCAATTGCTGCTCGACACCAGCGACGCCGCCGAGATCGAAAAGGCGGAGGCGTTCATGGATCGCCTGGCTCTGCGCGCCATCGGCATGGAAGGCACCTGCACCGGCGAGCATGGCATCGGGCAGGGCAAGATGAAATATCTGGAGCTGGAGCTGGGCGAGGCGGTGGATTTCATGCGCCAGATCAAGCGCGCTATCGATCCGGCCAATATCATGAATCCGGGCAAGATCTTACGGGTATAGGTTGAGAAATTGATTCAGGGGCTGGCCTCGTCCGGAGGGCGGTCTCTGCTTCCAAGAGGTAGCGCCTCATGAGGCGTCGCTCGGCTTCGTTGCGGGCGCTGCCGGCGGCACGGGCGAAGCGTAACGCAGCCGGCCTCGGCTTTCCAAGGTCCAGCAAGAACTTGCCGGCCGCCGCCTGGATGTAACGGTTCCCTGGGAGAATTCGCAGCGGTTGCCGCAGCGCGGCCAGGCCCTCGCGCGGTCCCTTCGCTTTTCCGAGGGCAACCGCCCGGCCGAGAGCGGCAATAGGAGACGGGTCAACGGCGCATAGCCGTTCGTAGGCATCGGCAAGGGCGGGCCAGTTTGTCGCCGCAGCACTGGGCGCCATGGCATGCAAGGCTGCAATCTCCGCCCGCAAATGCCAGATGCTGACCGATGTTCCTCGCGCCGAACGCGCGAGAAACCGGATACCTTCTGCAACAAGCCTGCTGTCCCAGAGGGAACGATCCTGATGTTCGAGCAGCAGTGCTGCGCCGTCGGGCCCCATACGTCCGGGCACACGCGCCAATGTGAGCAGGAGGAGTGCCGCGAGCGCATCGCTTTCCGCCGAAGCAGTCACGGGATGGCGGGCCAATGCCACCGCCAGCCGGGCTGCCTCCCGGCAGAGATCGGGTGTGCAGAGTGCCTCCCCGCCGGAGGAAGAATAGCCTTCGTTGAACAGCAGGAAGATGACGGTGCGGACTGCTTCCAGCCGTTCCCGAAGGTCTTCGGCTGAAGGTGGAGCAATCATTATATCGAGGTCGGCCAGCACCTTCTTGGCGCGTGTGATCCGTTTTGCCACCGATGCCTCGGTGGTGAGAAGCCCGGCTGCGATCTGCCGCGCGCTGAGCCCGCAGACGCAGTTAAGCGCAAAGGTGATGCGGGACTCCAGCGACAATGCCGGATGGCAGGCCACGAAGAGCAGCGCCAGCTCATCATCGGAAAACTCGCGTGAGAAGTGCGCCTCTTCCCCGCCTGCGGGCAAGGGGGCCGGCAGCATATCAAGGGCTGCGTCGAACAGTACCAGCCGCTGCGAGGCTCGCAGATGATCACGCAGATGGTTGCGCGCCACGGTGAAAACCCATGCCGCCGGATCTCGTGGGGTCCCGGCGCGGGGCCACACACGCAGGGCCTGAAGCAGCGCATGCTGTACCGCGTCTTCGGCCGCCTGGATATATGCCGGTCCGAGCCTCCGCACGAGGCTTGCCAGGATGCGGCTTGCGTCATGCCGCGCAAGCCGCGCCACGTCCGCGCGAATATCGCACGCGTCCAGATTCATCAGGTGCTGACCGCCTCCCGCTCGCGACGTGCCTCATTGATGATGGCTTCGCAGGTATCCTCGTCGACGGCCCGGATCTCGATCCTGTTGCGGCCCCTCAGATGCGGGCTGGTCCGGGCGATCGCTTCTGCCTCGTCGATGTTCCCGGCCTCGATCACGAACGCTCCGCCGACCACGTCCTTTGCTTCCGCATAGGGGCCGTCGCTCGGCACGGGCCGGGTGCTGTCAGGCGCCACCATCCGGCCGCCCTCGGCGCCGAGCTTATAGCTCGCGACGTAGCAGCCGCTGCGCTTCAGTTCCTCCATCCAGTCGACATAGCGCTGCACGAGTTCGGAGAGTTCCTGCATACCGAGATCGGCGTAGTCGACCGGAACATCGTGCAGGACAAGCATATATTGCGGCATAGTCATCCTCCTTTCCGATACGGTCCTGAAGACCGCTGCTCCCTAGACGGATCGGGCGGCTCGAACTGGACATCTTCCCGAAAGATTTCGTGCTTCTTTTGCATTGCCGGTTCTGCGGTCTAGCGCCTTATCAAATCTACGACCGCTCTCCGCAGTTTGCCACATCCGGAGCCGACCACCATGCTTTTGATGGAATTCGAGATTTTTCCCGCATTTTCCGCCGCGAAAACTGCGATTTGCCTTGTTGTCGCCGGATCGGTGCCGCTATGTTGCGCGTTGTCACGTGTCCGTGATGAGTATAGGTTTTCCGGAGCAAAGGTTTGGGGCGCGTTTTCGTATTTCTCGGCAGTCTGCTGGTGCTGCTCCTGACGGCGGCGCTGGTGGTGCCGCCCTTTGTCGACTGGACCGGCTACAGGGCTGATTTCGAGCGTGAGGCGAGCCGCATACTCGGCCGACCTGTGACCGTCGCGGGCAGTGCCAATGCCCGGCTCCTGCCGTTTCCCTCCGTTACCTTTTCCGATGTCCGCGTCGGCGACAAGGATGCCGAGCCGGTGATGACCGTCGAGAAATTCTCGATGGATGCCGAACTCATGCCGTTCCTGCGCGGGCAGATCCTGATTTTCGACATGCGGGTGGAGAAGCCGCATGCGGTAATCACGCTTGACGAGACGGGCAAGGTGGACTGGGCGATCCGGCCTTCGACCCCGCTGGAACCGGCGAAGATCAAGCTGGAAAACCTCACCGTCACCAATGGCTCGATCACCATACGCGACCGCGGCAACAACCGCGAACATGTGATCTCCGATCTCAATGCGACGATGGCGGCGACAAGCCTCACCGGCCCCTGGCGCTTCGACGGCACGCTTGCGCTCGACGGCCAGAAGGCCGGCCTCGAGGTGACGACCGGGGAGGTCAAGCCGGAGGGGACGCTGCGGGTGCGCGCCCGCGTGCGGCCGCAGGAGCTCGCGGCTGTCTTCGAAACGGATGGCGACATGGCGCTTGCCGATGGCAAGCTCACCTATGGCGGCACCTTCGCGCTGCGCTCCTCGGATGTCGCGCAAGAAGGGCAAGCGCGCGGGGAACAGGGCGGCAAGGCGGCGCGCGTGGGGCGTGGCGCGGAACCCGAAAGACCGTTCTTCGCCGATCTGCGCATCACCGGCAATTTTTCCGCCGATCATGCCAGGCTCGACATGCCGGAATTCCGCATGGAGCAGGGCCCCGCCGACAACCCCTACTTGGTCAATGGCAAGGCGCTGTTCGACTATGACAGCGATCCGCGCTTCATGATCAATGCCGACGGGCAGCAGGTGCTGCTCGATGGCGTCGGGCTCATCGAGCATGGTGAAGGAGAGAATGCCGCATCTTCCCAGCCGGCGCCTGCGGTGCCGCTGGCGCAGCGCATCGCCTCCTTCCAGGGCCTGATGGACCGCGTGCCGATCCCCACCATTCCGGGCAGCGTCGATCTCCGTCTCCCGGCGATCATCGCCGGAGACACCACGATCCGTGACGTGACCGTTCAGGCGGAGCCGGGCGGCGACGGCTGGAACATCAAGCAATTGAAAGCCGATCTTCCGGGCCGCACCCAGATAGAGGCCAAGGGCAAGCTCCTCGTCGGAGCGGATTTCGGTTTCGAGGGCGACCTCCTGATGGCGTCGCGCCAGCCCTCCGGTTTCGCCGCATGGCTGACGACGGATGTGGACGAGGCGATCCGGCGGCTGCCGGGAGCGGGCTTTTCGGCCCAGGTCAGCCTGCACGAGGGTATGCAGCGCGCCGACAATCTGGAGCTGGCGCTGGGCGGGGCGTCGCTCAGGGGCTCCTTCGTGCGCCAGTCCGGCGAGGGGGTGTTGCCGTCGATGCAGCTTGCCCTGGAAGGCGGGGCGCTCGATGGCGACGCGCTGGAGGCGCTTGCGGCGCTGTTTGCCAGCGACAGCGGCGCGCCACGCCTCAGCGACCAGAATATCGACGTCAGCCTGAAGGCGGGACCCGTCAGTCACGGCGGCTTCCAGGCGGCATCCGTCGATACCGCCTTTCGGCTGCGCGAGGGCCGTTTCGACATCGACCGGCTGATCCTTTCCGACGTGGCGGGCGCCACGCTGACGGCGACGGGGATGGTCGAGCCGTTCAAGCCGGAGCCGAACGGATCCATTGATGCGACCATCCTCTCCGACGATCTTTCCCGCCTGGTTGCAAGGCTGGCGGCACGCTTTCCCGGCGTGCCGCTGTTCACGGCTTTGGCAAAGCGGGCCGAGGCCTATCCGGGGCTCTTCTCCGACAGCGAGATCACGCTGGTGGGCAGCGCCGTCCGATCGGCGGGTGCCGCGGATGGACAAGGCGGCAGCGAATTCTCTTTCAGCGCCAACGGCAGGACGGGCGGCATGACGATCGGCGTGTCCGGCATGGCGCGCGGCAATCTGCGGGGCAATGCGCCGCTGGAGCTGTCGCTGACGGCCGACGCCAATACGGCCGAAGGCGAGGCGGTGATGGCGCTGCTCGGCCTGCCGGCGCTGCCGCTCGGCCTTGCCGGGGAACTCGACGCCAATCTTTCGCTGCAGGGCATACCCTCGGAAGGCATGAAAACGCAGCTGACGCTGAAGGCGCCGGATGGTGCGGCCTCGGTCGACGGCGTCTTCACGCTGCGGCCCGACGATCTGACCGGCAGCGGCAAGGCCGTGCTGAAGGCCGCCGACCTCCAGCCCTTCGCGGCGGCCGCCGGATATGCGCTGCCGGGCTTCGGCCAGGGCCTTCCCGTCGATCTCTCCAGCGATTTCCAGTTTGCCAAGGGCATCGTGCGCCTGCCCAATCTGGCGGGCACGGTGAACGGAGAAACGATCACGGCAAAGATCGAGGCAAGCCCCGGCGATGGCGGCGTGCCGCAGCTCAAGGGCGAGATCAAGGCGAGCAGGGTCGATCTCGGCACGCTTGCCGCCTTCATGCTCGGGCCGCAAGCTTTCGAGACCAGCGGGGACCGGAATGTCTGGCCCGATGGTCAATTCGCCAATGCGCCGGCCTTTCCGCTTCTGGCCGACCTGACGCTTGCCGCCGAGGCGGCGGATGCCGGCGTATTCGGCATCGTCACGGATTTTTCCGCAAAGCTCGTCAAGGGCAATGACGAGCTCAGCCTGAACGAACTCGCCGGCACGCTTCGCGGCGGCCGGCTCGGCGGCGGTTTCAGCCTGCGCAATACGGGCGGTGCGGCGCTCGCCTCCACCCAGTTCACCTGGGAGGGCGGCGATCTCAACGGTCTTTACCGCCTGGAGAATGATGCAGCGCCGCTCGGCGGGGCAGTCAGGCTTTCCGCTTCGCTCAACGGCACCGGCAAGAGCGTGAGCGAGCTGGTGGCCTCAATGGCGGGATCGGGCGTCCTCGCCGTCGAGGGGCTGGCGATCAAGGGGTTCAACCAGGATGCGCTGCAGCCGATCATCGACGCGGCGGAGGACGCCGATCCGAACACGCCGGCTGCGGCGTTCGACGCCCTCGCGGCGGGGCATCTGCGATCGGGGGCATTCACCCCCGGACCGGCGGAGCTTGCCTTCACGGTCGCCGGCGGCACGGCGCGCGTGCCTTCGTTCCAGCTCGAAACGGATAAGGTGGCGCTTTCTTCCGACTTGCGGCTGAATCTTGCAGCGATGACGATCGGCGCGCAGGGCGCCTTCACCTTCAGGCCGGGCGGGGAGGCGCTGGTCGGCGCCGAGCCGGTGGTGCGCTTCAATGTGGTGGGGCCTTACCGCGAGCCCTCCGTGACATTCGATCGCCAGCCGCTCGTCCAGTTCCTGACGCAGCGCGCCCTGGAGCGCGAGCAGGACCGGGTGGAGGCGATGCAGGCGGCGCTGGTGGAAAAACAGCGGCTGCGCCGCGAGGTGGCGCTCTACGAGGCGCGAGCCGAGGAACGCCGGCGTGCCGAGGAAGAGGCGCGCAGGAAGGCCGAGGAAGCGGCGCGGGCGAGGGTGGAAGCCGCCCGCCTCGCGGCGGAGCAGGAGGCGGCCCGCAAGGCGCAGGAGGCCGCGCGCCAGACGCCGTCGCCACCCCCGGCCTGGTCAGGCAGCATTTCCAGGAACAGGCCTCCCGCGGCCGGCGGCGAGACGCAATTGCCGCAGAATGGCCAGTCGCTCGATGAATTCCTGAGGTCACTCGAAGCGCCGTCGCCGTAGGGGAAATGCAGGAACCGCTTCAAGTCCCGATCCTGCCGCCGGACTTCACCCATTCGAGGGCATGGAGGCGGAGGGCGGAGGAGAGGTTCGCCCGCCTGTCGCGCCGGTCGTCGATTTCGGTAACCAGGGCCGCGAGCGACATGCCGCGCTGGCGCGCGATCGCCTCGATGATCTCGAAGAAGGCGTCCTCCAGCGAAAAGCTGGTCGCATGGCCGCGAATGCTGATGGAGCGTTTGCGCACGATGCTGCCGGACCCGGATGCGGGGCCGGCGTTCACGCGTCCTCGTCCCCGGCCTTTCCGGAGTGGGGCTCCGATTCCAGGCGGTTGCGTTCCAGGAATTCTCCGGCCTTGCGTGCCTGTTCGCGCTCGAATTGCTTTTCAGCGCCCGTCCGCCCATGGCGGATGCGGTTTTCCGCGGCGGCCTTTTCCTTCTCCTCGCGCGCCTTGCGTTTCTTGAACTGACGCAGGTTGACGACGTCGCTCATCGGAGCGGGCCCGCTTTACTTGTTCTTGCGGAAGGCATCGAGCGAGACGACATCGGCGGAAGGCTTCGATTCTTCCTTTTTCGCTTCGTCGTCGGATGTCTTTGCGGCAGGCTTTTTGGCGGTTTTGCCGGCGGGCTTTGCCTTGGGCTTCGCCGTGTCCTCGGTATCGAGGGCATCCTGCATGGGTTCGATCGTGGCGATCCCGGCATCGGAATCATTGGCGCCGGCCGGCTCCTGCGTAGAGACGTCGAACTCCAGCTCGAAATTGACCGAAGGATCATAGAAGCCGCGGATGGCGGAGAAGGGGATGACGAGACGTTCCGGCACGTCGCCGAAGGACAGCCCCACCTCGAACATCTGCTCCGTCACCTGCAGGTCCCAGAACTGGTGCTGCAATACGATCGTCATCTGTTCGGGATATTTTTCCTTCAGACGCGACGAGATGCGGACGCCCGGGGCCTCCGTGAGGAAGGTGATGAAGAAATGGTGGTTGCCCGGCAACCCTGCCTTGGCGACCTCCGCGAGCACCTTGCGGATGACACCGCGCAGCGCTTCCTGAGCAAGAATATCGTATCGGATCAGATCCTGGACCATAAAGTGCTTATCCCACGGATTCGCGGTTCGATGTCAAGTTCGATGTGAGACGAAAGGGCCATAAAACGTCGCCATTATGGCGCAGGGCCACAGCAATTGCGACCGGGAAAATGGGGCCGGTATCTATCGAAGGGCCAATGGTATCAGGAAAGCGCCGTATCTGAACGCGTCCCGGCCCCGGCCGATCGGCTTGTGCGGGAGGCGAAAGCGCGCAGGAAAGTGCGCACGCCATTGCGCGCGGCATCCTCGATCTGTTGCTCCGTCGGCTTCTGTCCCTGCATGCCGCAGAACTGCAGGTCGGCATTGACCAAGGCCAGGAACTGGCGCGCGGCCAGGTCGGGATCGTCGATCTCGAGCGCGCCGCCATGGGCCAGGCGAGCAAGCCTGGCGGCGATTGCCGAACCGACCTCGGCCGGGCCGTTCTCGCGCCAGGTGGCGAAGAGCCTGGGATAGCGCTCGCCTTCCGTCTGGATCAGCTTGCGCAGGAACTCGCCATCCCGGTTGCACATGCATTTCTTGCCGAGCCGGGTGGCGAAATGGGTGAGATCCTGTTCCAGATTGTCTGTTTTTTCGGGAAAGGTGGAGAGAATCCCGTAGAGAAGGGCATTCATGCGTCCCATCATCTCGTCGACGACGGCGCCGAACAGCATCTCCTTATCCCGGTAATGATTATAGATGGTCTGACGCGATACGCCCGCCTCGGCGGCGATGACATCGATACTGGCGCCGGCGAAGCCGTCGCGGCAGAAGGTGCGCGCCGCCGCATCCAGTATGGAATGGCGCTTCATGCACTGCCCGCTGCCCGGCCGGGTATAGCACCGGCCGGAGCCGGGTGATGCAAAGCTCGGACCGCCATCGGCGAGAGCGGCGGAGGTCGGGAGCACCGTGGCAGCAGGTTTGTCAGTATCCTTCATGGCCCCAAGATAAGATGGGTTGACGATTTAGACAATAGTGTCTAATTTGACATCACTGTCCAATCACTTGGACGTTATGCATCGCCTGCCGCCGCCCTCCGCAACGGAGGCCGGTATCAGGGATTCCTCCATTTCCATCATGACCGACCCGGCGGAGCCCGTGTCGCCAGCGCAATCGCGACGCCGGTCGATCACCCCTTTCGAAAGTATCCGCGATGTCATCCAGATTTCTGAGCACAGCGATCGTTCTCGGGCTTTTGTCGGCGATCGGCCCCTTCGCGATCGACATGTATCTCCCGGCGTTGCCGACGATCGGCGCCGATCTCGCGGCAGAGACGAGCGCGGTGCAGATGAGCCTGCTCGCGTTCTTCATTTCGATGGCGCTGTCGCAGCTTTTCTATGGGCCGCTTTCGGACATGCTGGGCCGCAAGGTACCGCTCTATGGCGGGCTTATCCTTTTCGCCATCGGCAGCATCGGTTCGGCGCTTGCCGGCGACATCGACACGCTCGTCGCCTTCCGCTTCCTGCAGGGGATCGGCGCCAGCGCCGGCATGGTCATTTCACGCGCCATCGTGCGTGATCTGCATACGGGCGTGGATGCGGCGAGGCTGATGTCGCTGCTGATGCTGGTCTTCAGCATTTCACCCATTCTGGCGCCGCTGACCGGGACGGCGATCATCACCTTCTTCGGCTGGCGCGGCGTGTTCTGGGCGGTGCTGGTCGCCGCGCTCATCGGCATGGTGCTGCTTGCCACCTCGCTCAAGGAGACGCGACCGCCTTCCATGCGGGTGGAAAGCAGCCTCGGCACCGCACTCGCCGCCTATCGGCTGCTCCTGAAAGACCGCAATTTCCTCGCGCTGACCCTCATCGGCGGTCTCGGCCTGTCATCATTCCTGGTCTATCTCGCCAATTCGTCCTTCGTGCTGATCGATCATTACGGCCTGACGCCGGCACAGTACAGCATCGCCTTCTCGATCAATGCGGTGTCGTTCTTCAGCGTGTCGCAGCTCTCCGGCTGGCTGGCCGACCGGTTCGGGCTCAAGCGCGTGGTGCGCATGGCGGTCACCGGCTATGCGGCGGCGATGGTGCTGCTGCTGGTCGTCATGATCGCCGGCCTCCAGTCATTGCCGGTCATCGCGGCGTTCCTGTTCGTCGGCTACGGCTTCCTGGGGCTGGTGCTGCCGACGACGGCGGTGCTGGCGCTGGAGGACCATGGCGCGATCGCAGGCACGGCATCGGCTCTTATGGGGACGCTGCAATTCGTTGCCGCGGCGATCGCGATGGGTATTGCCGGTGCGTTCTTCGACGGCACGGCGCTGCCGATGGTCGGGGGCATTGCCGCCTGCGCGATCGCAGCGTTGCTGCTGACGCAATTGTCGCTGGGGCGCCGGCGCAGCCGGGCGCAAACGGAAATTCCGGCGGAGGTGCCGGCGGAATGAAAGGGAATGAGCGGGGAAGTGGAGGCTTCTGTTGCCAGGTGCCTCCGAACCCCGCTTAGACCTGCGACGGCCTAAGACTTGATTTGAAGCTATCGCACCGCATTAAGCGGCGAGACGCGCTTCCGCATAGTTGTCGTTTGCAACTACTTTGTCAGCCCGATAACGGTGGTACTATGCCGGGCAAAAGAGCGATCTTTACACCCTTGTCGATCCTATTTCGCCCCCGCCACAAGGCAGCCCGGCGGGCTGCATTCTGGTGGAGGCGCCGGGTACCGCCCCCGGGTCCAATGGGCTTATTACATCGTCCGTTTATTGCCATAGCCGGCCGAAGCCGGCAGGCTCTATATAAGGACGCGTGGCCGGAATTGGAAGGGGTTGCAGCATGAATTTGGAGCGCTGATCTGTGGGTATCGCGACGATTGCGGGGCTATCGGCGGCCATTTCTTCAGCATCTCGTCATATTCCCGGTGTCCAATCGGACATGTGCCGTTCAAGCAGCATTGACAGGCGTTTTTTGCTAGTCAATGTTTCGTAACAGTGGGTGCACTGAAGATTCCATTGAAATCTGGCTGTTCCCGCAGCCGATGATGGGGCCAGAGTCGAAGGAGAACGGTCAATGAGCGAATATATCGAAGATGTCCGCCGCTATGATGCCGGTGCGGATCCGGCGGTTGTCGAGAAGATCGTCAAGCATCTGGGCGTGGCGCTGCGCAGCAAGGACGCCTCGCTGGTAGCGATGGCCGATCCGGACGAAGTCGAGCGCGTGCGCAAGAGCTGGGTCGAGAAGAAGCTCGGCGTCACCGATGTCGAGAAGGGCAAGGCGGCAATCCAGAGCGTTGGCGAGACCATGAAGGGCGACCGCAACAAGCAGCGCGTCACCTTCTACTATCTGACGGCGAAAGCGCTCGGAAAGCTGGAAAGCCTCTGATTTTTTGTTGATTTGATGCGAAACCCCGGCGCTTGCGCCGGGGTTTTGCTATTTTGGACGACATGCGAATCCGGAAAAGCCGGAAACGCTGCTGGAGAAGACGATGCCGCGCCACCCCGAATACCAGTATCTCGACCTCATGTCCCATATCCTGGAGAAGGGGGACAGGCGGATGGACCGCACCGGCGTCGGCACGCTTTCCACGTTCGGCGCGATGCTGCGCTTCGATCTTTCGGACGGCACGGTGCCGGTCCTGACCTCGAAGCGGGTCTACTGGAAGCTGGCGGTCAAGGAGATGCTGTGGTTCCTGACGGGAGAAACCAATATCAGGCCGCTCCTGCAGGAAAATGTGCGGATATGGACGGACTGGCCGCTCGACAAATACCGCAAGGCCACCGGCGAGGACATCTCGCAGCCTGAATTCGAGAAGCGTATCCTGGAAGACGACGCGTTCGCGCGTCAATGGGGCGATCTCGGGCCGGTTTATGGCAAGCAGTGGCGGCGCTGGCGCGGCGCGGATGGCGTCGAACACGACCAGATCGCGACCGTCATCGAGACGCTGAAGACCAACCCGTCGAGCCGGCGGATGCTGTTCCATGGCTGGAACGTGCCGGAGCTGCCTGAAATGGCGCTGCCGCCCTGCCACATGGTCTACCAGTTCCACGTCACCGGCGGGAACCGGCTCAACCTGCTGATCTATCAGCGCAGCTGCGATCTGGAACTCGGCGCGCCGTTCAATTTCGTCGGCGGCGCGGCGCTGCAGCTGATGGTGGCGCAACAGACCGGCTTCGAGCCGGGCGAGCTGATCTGGATGGGGGGCGACGTGCATCTCTACCTGAACCATCTGGAACAGGCGCGCGAGCAGGTGACGCGGGAGCCTCGGCCATTCCCGCGGATGCGCCTCCTGCGCAAGCCGCCGAGCATCGATCACTACAGGATCGATGATTTCGAGGTGACCGGATATGAGCCGCACGCGGCGATCAAGGCGGATGTGGCGGTCTGATCTCCGCTCGAGGGCAGTTCCCGTTTTGAGGGAAGCGTTTGCAATTTGCCCCTCACCCTTACCCTCTCCCCGTGAAGAACGGGGAGAGGGGCATAGACGTCGCGGCCTCTTCCTTCTCCCCGCGTGCGGGAAGACGGTCCCGGCAGGCGGATGAGGGGCATTCCAGTTTCGGCGAGGGGGAAGCCTATATTGCGAGCGGGTCAGGCCGCAAAATATCCCGGCTGGTCGATGTCCTCGATGAGCCCGGGCCCTTTCGGCTCCCAGCCGAGCGTGACGCGGGTCCGCTCGCTCGAAGTGGGGGCGTCCATGCCGACGAACATCCTGAACCAGCCGAAATGCTCCGCCGCCTCCTCAGCGGTCAGACCGACGACAGGCACGCCCAGCCTGCGGCCGATCACCGTGGCGATTTCCCTGAACGGTATCCCCTCTTCGGCCACGGCGTGGAAGGGGCCGCCGACGCCGCCGTTCTCCAGCGCCAGCCGGTAGAGGCGGGCGGCGTCGAGCCGGTGCACGGCGGGCCAGCGGTTCAGCCCTTCGCCGATATAGGCGGAAACACCCCTCCGGCGGGCAATATCGATCAGGATCGGGACGAAGGCGTGATCGCCGATACCATGGACGGAAAACGAAAGGCGGACGACCGACGCACGCACGCCGCGCGCCGCAAGCACTGCTGCCGCCGCTTCCGAGGCGCGGGGATAGCTAGGCGAGGGGGAAGGCGGCATATCTTCCTCGGTCGCCACGCGGCCATGGGCCAGATGCGCCACCCCGGAGGTGACGAGCAGCGGACGGTCGGAGCCCTCGAGGGCCGACCCAAGCGCCTCGATGGCGTGCCGGTCGCCCTCGCAGTGCTCCGCGAATTTGGAGAAATCATGATTGAAAGCGGTATGGATGACGCCGTCGGCCTTGGCCGCGCCCCGACGGAGGCTGTCCAGATCCTCGATCGAGCCGCGATGGACCTCGACGCCGGCCTCCGCCAGGCTTGCCGCCCCTGCATCGGAGCGCGCCAGGCCAAGCACCTGATGGCCGCTGGCCAGCAACTCACTGACGATGGCGGAACCGACGAAACCGGTCGCACCGGTAACAAAAACACGCATGAGATATTCTCCCTGTTGAATGGGAGGCACTATCCCCGCGCCTTTCATCAGGGTAAAGTAGTGGCGTTATACAGGTATAATGGCTAACAGGATGCGCATGGCAGCCGCCAGCAATCTGCTTGGAACCTTCCTGAAGGACCGCCGTACGAAGCTCGATCCGGCAGCCTTCGGCATTCCTTTGACCCGCCGGCGGACGCCGGGGCTCAGGCGCGAGGAGGTGGCGCAGCGCGCCAATGTCAGCGCCACCTGGTACACATGGCTGGAGCAGGGGCGGGGCGGCGCGCCCTCGGCGGATGTGCTCGACCGCATCGCGCGCGCCCTGATGCTGACGGATGCAGAGCGCGAACATCTCTTCCTGCTCGGCCTTGGCCGCCCGCCGGAGGTGCGCTACCAGCCGGCCGAGGGCGTGACGCCGCGGCTGCAACGCGTGCTCGATGCACTGGAACTCTCCCCGGCAATCGTCAAGACAGCCACATGGGATGTCGTCGCCTGGAACCGTGCCGCTTCGGCGGTGCTCACCGACTATGGCTCGCTTCCTCCCCGGGAGCGCAACATCCTGCGCCTCATCTTCTGCAATCCGCGCGTGCGCTCCGTTCAGTTCGATTGGGAAAGCGTCGCCCGGTTCGTGGTGGCGGCGTTCAGGGCGGATGCGGCACGCGCCGGGGCCACGGGGGAGGTGCAGGCGCTGGTGGACGATCTCTGCCGGCTCAGCCCGGAATTCGAAGCGATGTGGCGCGACAATGACGTACGCAGCTATGGCGAAGGCGTCAAACGCCTGCTGCATCCGATCGCCGGACCGGTCGCCTTCGAATATTCGGCCTTCGCCGTGGATGGCCGTCCCGATCTCGGCATGGTGATCTACAATCCTGCGACGGCGGCCGACGCCGAGCGGATCCGGTTGCTTCTCAATGCGCAAGATGCGCAAGGCGCGTCATCCGTCGAGACGGCGTATGAGGAGGAAGCCAGCGGATCGATATTGTGAAAAAAGCCATGTCCACGCATTACGTTTTGGCTGCCGCCGCGATATAGCTTCGTGGAATGTCTTAGCCGCATGATCTCCTCCGAAAGCCTGCGATTCTTGCTGACGCCGGCCTTGGCGCGGGATCATGCCCCAGCGAAAGCGGACGGGCTCCATGGTTTCTCCCATCATCTCCATCGTCGTCGCCATTTCCGAAAACGGAGTCATCGGGCGCGACAACGGCCTGCCATGGCGGCTGTCGAGCGATATGAAGCGGTTCAGGGCGATCACCATGGGCAAGCCGATCGTGATGGGCCGCAAGACCTGGGCCTCGATCGGGCGGCCGCTGCCGGGACGGGCCAATATCATCGTCACCCGCGATGCGGATTTCACGGCGGAAGGCGCAGATGTGGCGCATTCGGTGGAGGAGGCGCTGGCGATCGCCAGCAGGCGGGCGGAGGACGCCGGGGTGGACGAGATCTGCGTGATCGGCGGAGGCGATGTCTACCGCCAGATCCTGCCGCTGGCGCACCGGCTCCATCTGACGGAAGTCATGGGCCGGATCGAAGGCGATACCCATTTCCCGCCGATGGATCCGGCGGACTGGCGCGAGGTCTCGGCGGAAGAGTTGCCGGCCGGCGAGAAGGACAGCCACGCGACGCGTTATGCCGTTTATGAGAGGCTTTGAACGGCCTGGCGGCCCCTGCGACCACAACGCCATGCCAAAACAATACCGAAAAAGCTTCGCCTGCGTTGAAAGCGGCTATTACGATCCCTATAAACGGGAGACATCAATCGATGCCGGGAGGTCGCATGCTACCTCTTGCGTGCGGAACGAGAGGTAAGAATGCCTTGGAGTAATCAGAATGGCGGCGGCGGTCCTTGGGGCGGTGGCGGCAATGGCGGCGGACCATGGGGGCAGGGGCCGAAAGGCCCGCGTGGCGGCCCGGGAACACCGCCCGATCTCGAAGATATCCTGCGCAAGGGGCAGGACCGGCTGAAGCGGGCGCTGCCCGGCGGAGGCGGCAGCAATTACGCCATCTATATCGTGGCGGGGATTCTGCTCCTCGCCTTCTGGCTTTTCAAGTGCATCTATACCGTGCAGCCGGACGAGCTTGCCGTGGAACTGCGGTTTGGTGTGCCGAAGGAAGAGATATCGGAGCCGGGCCTGCATTTCCATTGGTGGCCGATCGAGACCTATGAAAAGGCGCAGATCGTCGAAAAGCAGATCAATATCGGCGGCCAGGGCACACGCGGCGCCACGCAGGGGCTGATGCTGACCGGCGACCAGAACATCGTCAACGTCCAGTTTTCGGTGCTCTACCAGGTGGTCGCCCCGCGCGCCTATCTCTTCAATGTGGAAAACCCCGACAATATGGTGCAGCAGGTTTCCGAGAGCGCCATCCGCGAGGTCGTGGGCCGTCGCCCGGCGCAGGACGTATTCCGCGACAACCGCGCCGCGATCGCCAATGAGGTGCGCACCATCGTGCAGAACGCGCTCGACAACTATAATGCCGGCATCCAGATCAATGCCGTTTCCATCGAGGACGCCGCGCCGCCACCCGAGGTGGCCGATGCGTTCGACGAGGTGCAGCGCGCCGAACAGGACGAAGACCGTTTCGTCGAAGAGGCCAACCAGTATTCGAATCAGAAACTCGGCGCGGCACGCGGCGAGGGCGCGCAGATCCGCGAAGAGGCGGCCGCCTACAAGAACCGGATCGTCCAGGAGGCAACCGGTGAGGCGCAGCGCTTCAGCTCCGTCTATGACGAATATGTCAAGGCGCCGGAGGTCACGCGCAAGCGCCTGTTCCTCGAAGCCATGGAACGGGTCCTGAAGGGCTCCAACAAGGTTATCGTCGAGTCAGGCAATGGCGTCGTCCCCTATCTGCCGCTCAATGAGCTGATGCGCCAGCGCGCGCCCGGCGCGGGCGCGACTGAGGGCGCCGTCGGGAGTACCACCGGAGGAGCAAGCGTGACGAGGGGAGCCAGCCAGTGATGAACCAGAACCGTCTTCCCCTCATTGCGGGCATCATCGCAATCGTCGCCTTCCTGTTCTACTCGTCGGTGTTCATCGTCAACGAGCGTCAGCAGGCCATCGTCCTGCGCTTCGGCCAGATCGTCGATGTGAAGACCCAGCCCGGCCTGTACTTCAAGCTGCCTTTCGGCTTCTTCGACGCCGACACCGTCCAGCTGATCGATGACCGCCTGCTGCGCTTCGATCTCGACGACATCCGCGTCCAGGTCTCGGGCGGCAAGTTCTATGACGTCGATGCCTTCCTCGTCTACCGGATCACCGATGCACGGCGCTTCCGCCAGACGGTCTCTGGCAATACGACGCTTGCCGAGCAGCGCCTGCGTACCCGTCTCGATGCGGCATTGCGCGGGGTCTATGGCCAGCGCGGCTTCGAGGCGGCGCTTTCGGAAGAGCGCGGCGACATGATGCGCGAGGTGCGCGACCAGCTGACCGCGGACGCCACTTCGCTCGGGCTGACGATCACCGACGTGCGTATCCGCCGCACGGACCTCACGGCGGAAGTCTCGCAGCAGACCTATGACCGGATGAAGGCCGAGCGTCTTGCTGAAGCCGAGCGCCTGCGTGCCCGCGGTCGTGAAGCGGCGCAGCGCATCCGTGCGGTATCCGACCGCCAGGTAGTGGAGATACTCGCCGAAGCGCGCAAGGAATCGGAGATCCTGCGCGGCCAGGGCGAAGGCGATCGCAGCCGCATCTTCGCCGAAGTGTTCCAGAAGGATCCGGATTTCTTCGCCTTCTACCGTTCGATGGCCGCTTACCAGCAGGCGTTGGAGACCTCGGGCACGACCCTGGTGCTGTCGCCGGATTCGGAATTCTTCCGCTATTTCCGTGACGCCCAGGGCAATGTGCCGGCCATTAACAGGGAGACGCCGGCTGCCGCGCCGGCCACTCCGGCCACACCGGCGCAATAACCGGTAGCCGTTCATGAACGACTTCATCGCCGCCGTGGGTCTGCTCTTCGTCTTCGAGGGGCTGCTCTACGGCGGCTTTCCTTTTCTGGCCAAGCGCTTCGCGCGGGATGTGGCGGAAATGCCCGACATGGTCCTGCGGATCGTCGGCATCCTGGCCATCGCCCTGGGTGTGGTCATCGTCTGGCTGGCACGCGGATAAATCCTCTTTTCCTTGCGCGGATCGCTTTTCAAGGCCGCAAACAAGCCGTATTTTTTGGGCAGGGAAATGATATCGGTGCGGCCTCGCGCGCGGCGTCGCCGACCGCTTGTCACACATATTATCGGAGTTTGCGCTCATGGCCTTCGGAACTCGATCCGGCTTCCTTCGCGGCGGCATCGCGGCACTTGCCATCGGAGCAATGGCATTCGGCGCGATCGCGCCGGCACTGACCACTCCGGTCCAGGCTGCCGAGGGCCCGGGATCGGTGGCCGATCTTGCGCAGAGGCTGATCGACGCGGTGGTGAACGTCTCCACCGCGCAGAACGTGCAGGGACCGGGAGGCGGCGATCAGGTGCCCATGCCGCAAATGCCGGAGGGTTCGCCCTTCCAGGAATTTTTCGATGATTTCTTCGGGCCGCAGGGACGCGGCGGAGGCAGCGGGCCGTCGCGCCGGGTGCAATCGCTCGGCTCGGGCTTCGTCATCGACGCGGAGCAGGGCATCGTCGTCACGAACAACCACGTCATCGCGGATGCCGACGAGATCGAGGTCAATTTCAACGACGGGACGAAGCTCAAGGCAACGGTGCTCGGCAGGGACACCAAGACGGATCTGGCCGTCCTCAAGATCGATCCGACGAAGCACAAGCTGACGGCGTTGAAATTCGGTGATTCGGGAAAGGCGCGCATCGGCGACTGGGTGATGGCCATCGGCAACCCGTTCGGCCTCGGCGGCACGGTGACGCTCGGCATCATCTCGGCGCGCAACCGCAACATCAACTCCGGCCCGTATGACAGCTTCATCCAGACGGACGCGGCCATCAATCGCGGCAATTCCGGCGGACCGCTGTTCAATATGGACGGCGAGGTCATCGGCATCAATACGGCGATCATCTCTCCTTCGGGCGGCTCGATCGGCATCGGCTTCGCCATTCCGACTGAAATGGCGGTGAGCGTCATCGACCAGCTGAAGCAATTCGGCGAGACCCGCCGCGGCTGGCTCGGCGTGCGCATCCAGCCGGTTACCGAGGATGTCGCCGAAAGTCTCGGGATGAACACGACCAAGGGTGCGCTGGTCGCCGGCCTGGTGGAAGGCGGCAACGTCGAAAACAAGGAAATCCAGCCAGGCGACGTCATCATCCGATTCGACGGGAAACCGGTCGACAGCGCGCGCGACCTGCCGCGCATCGTGGCCGAGAGCCCGGTCGGCAAGGAAGTCGAGGTGGTCGTCATCCGCAAGGGCAAGGAGCAGACCGTCAAGGTCAAGCTCGGGCGCCTTGAGGAATTCGAAAAGCAGGAATCAAAAGAAAACACCGACGAGGAAGGCAGCAATCAGGGCACCGAGCAGCCGGCCAAGCCGGCGTCCGTCGACGTCTTGGGCATGAAGCTCGCCCCGCTCGACGACGCGATGCGGACGCGTTTCGAGATCGCCCCGGAGGTGGAAGGCGTGGTGGTGACGGAGGTCGAGCCCAATTCGGCGGCGGCTGAAAAGCGTATCGCGCCCGGCGAGGTGATCGTCGATATCGGCCAGCAGGCGGTGAAATCCCCCGATGACGTGGAAAAGCGCGTCGAGGGCCTGCGCAAGGAAGGGCGCAAGAACGCGCTCCTGATGCTCGCCTCGAAGACCGGCGAGCTGCGCTTCGTTACGGTGAGGATGGAGTAGGCGGAGGAGGACGGCTTAGAGCGTTTCGTGTTTTGATGAAAATCGCTCGACTTTGGGACCGCTCCGTGGCCGAAGCAGTGGGAGGCGGGCATGCACTCACTGACGTCGTCATCGGACTTGGTCCGATGACCCACTCCGGAGCGCGTGGCTGTTAAACACTGAAGCGCTTTAGTCAGCGATCCGAATCACTTAGCGCCGAATGTTCATTCCTTGATTCCGGTCCAGTCCTGCCGCTCGATGCTGTAGACGACGTGCGGCTTCAGATGCGGGGTTGCGTCGCTCACCTTCGGGTGGTCGAAGTCACGGGCCGGCTCGCGTTTCATGCCGAGCCGTTCCATGACGGCGGTGGAGCGGTGATTGTTGAAGACGGCGAAGGAGACGATTTCGTCCAGCCCGCGCTCGTCAAAGCCCAGGGACAGCAGCCTGCGTCCGGCTTCCGTCACATAGCCCTTGCCCCAATGGCGCCTTGCCAGCCGCCAGCCGATCTCGACGGTTCCCTTGCGAAAATACGGTTCGAGATCGGTGAGAGCCAGGCCGGCGAAGCCGATGCAGGCGCCCGTTGCACGCTCCTCCAGCGCATAGAAGCCATAGCCGGTTTCATCGATGTTCCGCCTCAGCCTGTCGAGCAGCTCGTCGGATTGCTGACGGTCGCGGGTGAAGCCGAAGAACTCCATGACCGCGGGATCGGCATTGATCTCATGAAAGAGTTCGCGGTCCCGGTCCTGCCAGTTGCGGATGACCAGGCGCTCGGTCTCGGCGATGATCATGGGACGAAATCCGTCTTGCGGTAACCTTGCATGTAGAGGAGGGCAGACAGATCACCATGGTCGATGCGGATCTTCGTCTGCTCGGCCACCACAGGCTTGGCGTGGAGGGCAACGCCGGTTCCGGCAAGCTGCAGCATGCCGAGATCATTGGCGCCATCGCCGACGGCGATGGCATCGGCGGTGGTTATCCCCAGCCTTTCGCAGGTGTCGATCAGCCACTCCACCTTCGCCTCGCGCCCGAGGATGGGCTCGGCCACTTCGCCGGTCAGCTGCTCGCCGTCATCGAGGAGCAGGTTGGCGCGGTCCTCGTTGAAGCCGATCATCTGGGCGATGCGCCGGGTGAAGACGGTGAAGCCGCCGGATACAAGAATGGTGTAGGCGCCGTACTTCTTCATGGTGCGCACCAGCTCGACGCCGCCCGGCGTCAGTGTGATACGGCTCGCGATCACCTTGTCGATGACGGAAAGCGGCAGGCCTTTCAGGAGCGCCACGCGCTCGCGCAGCGCCGGCTCGAAGGCGATCTCGCTATTCATGGCACGCGCGGTGATCGCCGCCACGGGGTCGCGAAGGCCCACTTCCTCGGCCAGCTCGTCGATGCATTCCTGCCCGATCATGGTGGAATCCATATCGGCGATCAGCAGCTTCTTGCGCCTTGTATCCTGTTCCTGCACGACGATATCGGCCGGCTCGCCATCGATCACCTCGCGCAGGCGCTGAGAGGCTTCGGCCGGATCGGTGCCGTCTTTCAGGGCCAGGTCGCAGGCGATGCCGTCGGCCAGCCAGTAAAGTCCGGTTGCATTCACAGCCGCCGAGGCTTTAATCCCCAGCGGCGTGGTCAGGACAGGACGGGCCGGATTGGCGATGAGCGTGGCGACCAGTGACATGAGGCAATTCCCGGCATGGTGGGTGAGGTGACGATCAAGAACGCGATCCTGATAGCCGGACCGACGGCAAGCGGCAAGTCGGCGCTGGCGCTGCGTCTCGCCAAGGAGCGGGACGGCTACATCGTCAATGCCGATTCCATGCAGGTCTATGACGTGCTCGACCTCCTGACGGCGCGGCCGCAGGCTGCGGATCTCGCGGCGGTTCCGCATTATCTTTACGGCCATGTACCGCCGTCGCAATCCTATTCGACCGGGCGCTGGCTCGACGATGTGGAAGCGGTGCTGAACCGGCCCGAGCTCAAGGGGCGCGTGCCGGTCTTTGTCGGCGGCACGGGGCTCTATTTCCGCGCACTGCTCGGCGGTCTTTCAGAGATGCCCGATGTGCCGGACGCCGTGCGCGAGCGCTGGCGAGCGCGGCTCGATGCCGAAGGCGCCGCGGCGCTGCACCGGGTCCTGCGCGACATGGACCCCGCCGCCGCCAATATCCTCAGGCCTTCGGACGGGCAAAGGATCGTCCGGGCCCTGGAGGTGATGGAATCGTCCGGGCGGTCGATCTACGACTGGCAGAAGGAGCGGGGCAGGGCGCTGGTGGACGCGGCGAGCGCGCGCCGGGCGGTCATCCTGCCGGACAGGCAGTGGCTTTCGGCACGCATCTCCCAGCGTTTCGACCAGATGATGCGGGAGGGGGCGATCGAGGAGGTCAGGGCGCTGCTCGCGCTCAAGCTTTCCGATAGGCTGCCGGCGATGAAGGCCATCGGCGTGCGTGAGATCGGCGCCGCGCTCGCCGGGGAGATCACATTCGAGGAAGCATCCGAGCGGGCGAAGCTTGCTACGCGGCAATATGCCAAGCGGCAGATGACCTGGTTCCGCAATCAGCTCGATTCCGGCTGGCAAATTTTACGCGATGTAAACCAGACCCGATCTTTTTCCTGACGCCGCGACAAACAAGGATTATTCGGATGACGCGATTAACGGGGCCGAAACGCCTTCAGGTTGAATGTGGCGGCTCAGGGGGCGGCACTTGCACATGCGTTTTCACAAATCGGAGACATCATTCTTCATCCTGATCGTCTTTCTGGGCGGCGTGGGCATCATGCTCTATCGCGTCAAGACGGCTCTGGACATGCTGTTTCCGATTTCGGCGAACCCGGAGATCGCCGCGCTGGTCGACTATATCGCCGACGCCAATTTCCTCGCAGCTCTCTTCCTGGTTGCCGCGCTGCTTTGCGGGGTCTTCCTGATTTATCCGCTGATCCGCATCCAGGCGCAGGATCACGGCAAGCTGCAGGAGATGACGCAGATCCTCTCGGCCCGCTCCGAATCACTCGCGCATGCCGCGCTGACGGACGGCCTGACGGGCATGCAGAACCGGCGCTATTTCGACGAGGCGCTGAGGGAATATCTGGCGCAGTTCGGTCGCATCAACAAGCCGGTCGGGTTGATGATCCTCGATCTCGACCATTTCAAATCGATCAACGACACCTATGGGCACGATGTGGGGGATGCGGTGCTGCGCGAGGTGGCCCGCTGCCTCAAGGACTATACGCGCTATCATGACGTCGTGGCGCGCCTCGGCGGCGAGGAGTTCGCGGTCGTCGCCCCCAATATGGACAAGGACCTCCTGGCCAAGCTCGCCGAGCGGATCCGCAAGGCCGTTTCGGAGATCAACCTCACGATCGACGAGGCGCAGCTCAGGGTGACGACGAGCATCGGCGTCGCCGTGTGGGACCGGCGCGAGAGCTGGCAGGATTTCTACCGGCGGGCGGACAAGCTGCTCTACAAGGCGAAGAATCTGGGTCGCGACCGGGTTTGTGTGTAAGAGCGTCCCGCTCGCTCCGCCGCAGCGAGCAGCCTATGTCAGTTTCTGTCGTGCCGGAATGAACGGACGAGGTCGTTGGCGCGGGACTGCTGTTTCTCGATCGACCTCAAATGCTCTTCCCGCGTTTCGGCATGGCGCATGCGCCAGTCGGATTCGGCCGCCGGCAGCGGCATGCGCTGATCGGGATCGAGCGGCAGGAGGGGCGGGATGGACGGACGCTGCTCCTCGGCGGGTTCCATCACGACCGGTTCATAATCGAAAGGCTCCGAAGGATCTGTTGCGGCATTGTCGAAATGGCGCAGGCGCTCGATGACGCTTTCGAGCGAGACCCGCCGGTCGCCCGCGCGCATCAATTGCTGCTGCTCCTGCATATGCGCCCCCGGCAGCTTGCTCGCCGGAATGGTCTCGAAGGTCATGCGCATCGGTGTCGACAGCGCCTCGCCGAATGCGATGGCCTCGCGGTTGGCGATGGAGGACAGGAAATTGATCATGCTCCGCGCCGCGCCTGATATCGCGCCCTTGATGATCTGCTGGTCGCGCTCATTGCCGAGCCGCATGGCGAAGACGGTGTTGCATTGCGACAGGATCGTCGGGTCGAGCTCGCCGGGACGCTGGGTGATAACGCCGAGATAGACGCCGTATTTGCGGCCCTCCTTGGCGATGCGGGCGATGGCCTGGCGCGTCGGCCAGAAGCCGGCGTCCGGATCGGCGGGGATATAGCGGTGCGCCTCCTCGCAGACGACGAGCGTCTGGATATTGCCGTCGCTCGAGGCCGCAAGGTCGAAGGCGAGGCGGCAGAGCACCGAGGCGACCGCATTGACCACCTCCGACGGCAGGCCGGACAGCTGGAAGACGCAGATCGGGCGGCCGTCCTGCGGCACGCGAAAGATGCGGCTGATGGTCTGGCGCATCGTGTCGGCGATGGTGGAGGCGGCGAACATGAAGCGGAAGCGCGGATCGTTGATGATCGATTCCAGGCGAGCCTTCAGGGCCTTGAGATGCGGCCGCTCGGCCTTGCCGTCGAGCTGTCCGGTGCGCTCGTTGATCAGCGCCAGGAGATCGGAGATGCGGTAGGGGATCGGCGTGTCGGCCGTGACCGCCCGATTGTCGCGCTCGCGCCGGCGCAGAAGCGGCGATGCCTGACTGTCGGCCATGCGGAAGCGCTCGCGGGCAAGCTGGATCATATCCCTGAGGGCATCCATCTCGCCTGCATTGGGCTCGCGGCCGCGGAAGACCACATCGGCGAATTCCTCCAGCCGGAACATCCAGAAGGGCAGGTCGAGATTGGCTGGGTCGATGACGATGGCATGATCGGGAAAGGCGGTGGCGAACTCGTTGTGCGGATCGAGGATCAGCACCCGCACATCGGGCCGCTCGGCCACCACCTTGCGCAACAAGAGCGTCACCGCGCTCGACTTGCCGACGCCCGTCGTGCCGACGACGGCGAAGTGACGCGAAAGCAGATCGTCGACCGAGATCAGGGCGGGAATGCTGTCGTCCTGCGTCAGCGACCCGATCGAAACGGTCTTGCGCTCGCTCGCGGCATAGATGGCGGCAAGATCGGAGGCGCGGATGCGATGGGCAATGGCGCCCATATGCGGGTATTGCGAGATGCCGGAGGAGAAGGCGGATTTCCCGTCCGGCGTCGAGCGCACCTCGCCGATCAGCTCGATATGGATGTGGATGACATTGTCGGCATCCTTCTTCCAGAGGGCGTCCGGCATGTCGACCTTGTGGATGAGGCCGACCAGCCGGTTTTCTCCGACGCGCACGGAAATAAGCTGGCCCACGGCCCAATAATCTTCCGATGCGGTGACGGACGGGCCGGCGATGGCCGCGATCGTGGCGCGGTCGCCGTCGCATTCGATGATATAGCCTTCGGTGCGATTGCGCGCGACGACGTGGCTCTGTTCCTGCATCCACTTTCCCCCACCTTTGCTGCAATTGCCCCTCACCCTTACCCTCTCCCCGCATGCGGGGAGAGGGGGGCATCGACGTCTTTGCTTTTCTTCTTCCTGCTAACAGGTGAGGAAGAAGAAAGAGGCGGCAACGAAGACGCTCCCTCTCCCCGTTTTCACGGGGAGAGGGTAAGGGTGAGGGGCAGCACCGCGGCCAAACCTAGCGGTGGCGTATTTAGATAAAGTTAGCGATTCCAGCCTCGCGCTATTTTTGCCGTTGACGCGCGGGAGCTGCACGATTACTGTTCCCCCATGAAGACAATTCTTATCGTAGTACGGGCGCGCATGGGCAGGATGGTGTAACCATCCGGCGACAGCCTCCCATGCGCGACACACAGGCTCCCTCGGGGGCCTTTTTTATTGCCTCTAACCAGCTAAACGAAACTTTATTGCTCGCCGGCTAGGCTAAACGAAACGCAGAACCGGCAGGCCGAAACGACAGATGGAAAGACGACAATGACGGCAGGAAAACGCGAAGCAGATACGCCACCAACGGGCAAACGTGAGATGACAGGCGCCGAGATGGTTGTGCAGGCGCTGATCGACCAGGGCGTCAAGCATATTTTCGGCTATCCCGGCGGCGCCGTCCTGCCGATCTATGACGAGCTCTTCCAGCAGGACCAGGTCGAGCACATCCTCGTGCGTCACGAGCAGGGCGCCGGCCATGCGGCGGAAGGCTATGCGCGCTCGACCGGCAAGGTGGGCGTCATGCTGGTGACGTCGGGGCCGGGGGCGACCAACGCCGTCACGCCGCTGCAGGATGCGCTGATGGATTCCATCCCGCTCGTCTGCATTTCCGGCCAGGTCCCGACGACGCTGATCGGTTCCGATGCATTCCAGGAATGCGATACCGTCGGCATCACGCGCCCCTGCACCAAGCACAACTGGCTGGTCAAGGACGTCAACGATCTCGCCCGCATCCTGCATGAGGCTTTTCACGTGGCCAGCACTGGTCGCCCGGGCCCCGTCGTCGTCGATATCCCGAAGGACATCCAGTTCGCCAAGGGCATGTACACGCCGCCGCAGACCGCGCCGCGCACCAGCTATCGCCCGACAGTCGATGGTGACCAGCGGGCGATCGCTCAGGCGATCGAGCTGATGACCTCAGCCAGGCGGCCGGTCATCTATTCGGGCGGCGGCGTCATCAATTCCGGCCCGCAGGCATGCCAGCTCCTGCGCGAGCTGGTGGAACTGACCAATTTCCCCATCACCTCGACGCTGATGGGTCTCGGCGCCTATCCGGCATCGGGCAGGAACTGGCTGGGCATGCTCGGCATGCACGGCACCTATGAGGCCAACATGACGATGCATGATTGCGACGTCATGCTGTGCATCGGCGCGCGCTTCGACGACCGCATCACCGGCAGGCTCGATGCATTTTCGCCGAACTCGAAGAAGATCCATATCGATATCGACCCGTCCTCGATCAACAAGACCGTCCGCGTCGACGTGCCCGTCATCGGCGATGTCGAGCGCGTCCTGGAGGACATGGTGCGCCAGTGGCGGGCTTCGCAGAAGAAGCCCGAGAAACAGGCGATCGCCGACTGGTGGGCGCAGATCGATAAATGGCGGGCGCGCAATTCGCTGGCCTATGCGCCCAACAAGGACATCATCATGCCGCAATATGCGATCCAGCGGCTCTATGAGCTGACCAAGGGGCGCGACACCTACATCACCACGGAAGTAGGCCAGCACCAGATGTGGGCGGCGCAGTTCTTCGGCTTCGAATCGCCCAATCACTGGATGACCTCGGGTGGCCTTGGAACAATGGGCTACGGCCTGCCTGCCGCGCTGGGCGTGCAGATCGCCCATCCCGACGCGCTGGTCATCGATATTGCCGGCGACGCGTCCGTGCAGATGACCATCCAGGAGATGAGCGCGGCGATCCAATATGAGGCGCCGATCAAGATCTTCATCCTGAACAACCAGTATATGGGCATGGTGCGCCAGTGGCAGCAGCTTCTGCACGGCAACCGGCTGTCGCATTCCTACACCGAGGCGATGCCCGATTTCGTCAAGCTGGCGGAAGCCTATGGCGGCCATGGCATTCGCTGCGAGAAGCCCGGCGATCTCGACGACGCTATTCAGGAAATGATCGACGTGAAGAAGCCGGTGATCTTCGATTGCCGTGTGGCCAACCTCGCCAACTGCTTCCCGATGATCCCATCCGGCAAGGCGCATAACGAGATGCTGCTGCCCGACGAGGCGACCGACGAAGCCGTCGCCAACGCCATCGACGCCAGGGGGCGGGAACTGGTGTAGCAGAAGATTGCTCGTGGGCATTGCTGCAGTTGCCCCTCACCCTTACCCTCTCCCCGCACGCGGGGAGAGGGGGACATGGAGGTTTTCGCTTTCTTTTTCTGCCAGGTGCAGGGAGAGAAGGAGGACGTAGCAAGGCTGACGTACCCTCTCCCCGCGTGCGGGGAGAGGGTAAGGGTGAGGGGCAATCCATGCGCGGTCCTAAAAAGGTTGTCACCGAGCGGGCACGTTCGTTGCGAAAACAGGATAACGATGCTGAACGCAAGTTATGGCAGGCACTCAAGGACCGACGGCTGAATGGCTATAAATTCGTCCGGCAATTTCCGATCGGTCCCTATTACGCCGATTTCGTTTGCCGGGAAAGCAAACTGGTTGTGGAAGTGGATGGCAGCCAGCATGCTGAAAGTGAATATGATCGCAGACGCGACATCTTCATGAAGAAAGAAGGATACGCTGTCATTCGGTTCTGGAACGTGGATGTGCTGAACAACAGCAACGCCGTCCTTGAAACCATCGTGGCTGCACTCGACGGGCGATTGCACGAAGAGACAACAGCAAATGACTTAATTTTTACGGGATATTCTAGAGGCAAACCATGAACGCACAGAATCTAGCTTCCGGCTCGGCCTATTTCATCGCCAGCGAGACGCAGAAGCCCGAGACCCATACGCTTGCCGTGCTGGTCGACAACGAGCCGGGCGTCCTTGCCCGGGTCATCGGTCTTTTCTCCGGGCGCGGCTACAATATCGAGAGCCTTACGGTTTCGGAAACGGAGCATGAGCAGCATCTCTCCCGCATCACCGTCGTGACGCGCGGCACGCCGCATGTGCTCGACCAGATCCGGCATCAGCTCGAGCGCATCGTGCCGGTGCACCGGGTGATCGATCTCTCGGTGCGCGCGGCGGAGCTTGGCCATGAACGTCCGATCGAGCGGGAACTGGCGCTGATCAAGGTAGCGGGCAGCGGCGAGGACCGCGTCGAGGTGCTGCGCCTGGCGGATGCCTTTCGTGCCAAGGTCATCGACGCCACCACGGCGCATTTCATCTTCGAGATCACCGGCAAGGGGGTGAAGATCGACCAGTTCATCGCCATGATGAAGCCCCTGGGTCTCGTGGAAGTCTGCCGCACCGGCGTGGCGGCGATGAACCGCGGGCCGGAGGGGATGTAGTCGCCCATCACCCGGAATTCGGTTTTTGTGATGCCGCGATCCCGTGTGCGGCAGGTGCCCTGTCATGTCTCTTGAAATCTTTTTCACGCTTGTCGTCTTTGCCTTCGTGACCTCGATCACGCCGGGGCCGAACAATTTCATGCTGCTTGCCTCGGGCGTGAATTTCGGCTTCCGGCGCACCATTCCCCACATGCTGGGCATCGGCGTCGGCTTTCTCACGCTCCTGCTCGGCGTGGGCTTCGGCCTCGGCGCGCTTCTGGAAACGGTGCCGCTGCTTTATACGGTGCTGAAATTCGCCGGCGGCGCCTATCTCGTCTATCTCGCCTGGAAGATCGCGACCTCCCGCTCGATGGGAGGGGAAGCGGAGACGAATGGCCGGCCGATGCGCTTCATCGAGGCGGCAGCCTTTCAGTGGGTCAATCCCAAGGCATGGGTGATGGCGGTGACGGCGATGGCGACCTATACCTCGCATGAAAGCTATGTGCTGACCGTGCTGCTGGTCGGGGCTGCCTTCGCTCTGGTCAACCTGCCTTGCGTTTCGAGCTGGGCGGGCTTCGGCATGCTGTTGCGCAACTGGCTTTCCGATCCGGTGCGGCTTAAATGGTTCAACATCACCATGGCGATTCTCCTGGTCGCCAGCCTGTGGCCGATGCTCAAATAAATCTCCTCCGGAAGAAAGGTCCCCGACGGTGCAGAACCTCCCGACCTATGACGACGTCCTTGCTGCCGCGCGCCGCATCGAAGGCCATGCGCACCGCACGCCGGTGATGCGGTCGCGTACCCTTGACCGGGAGTTTGGCGCCGAGATTTTCCTCAAGGCCGAGAATTTCCAGCGTATCGGAGCCTTCAAGTTCCGCGGAGCTTTCAACGCGCTTTCGCGCTTCGACGAGCGGCAGAGGAA
Source organism: Mesorhizobium sp. RMAD-H1 (assembly GCF_014191375.1). Lineage (GTDB taxonomy): Bacteria > Pseudomonadota > Alphaproteobacteria > Rhizobiales > Rhizobiaceae > Paramesorhizobium. The sequence goes on along the minus strand of NZ_JACHWN010000002.1, from coordinate 420,635 downwards.
GGCCGGCGTGCTGGCCTTCTCTTCCGGCAACCATGCGCAGGCGGTCGCACTTTCGGCAAACCTGCTGGGCATTTCGGCAACGATCATCATGCCGCAGGATGCGCCCGTGGCGAAAATGGCGGCGACGCGTGGCTATGGCGCGACGGTCATAACCTATGACCGCTACAAGGAGGACCGCGACGAAATTGCCGCGCGGCTGGCGGAGGAGCAGGGGCTGACGGTGATCCCGCCCTACGACCACCCTGATATCATCGCCGGCCAGGGCACGGCGGCGAAGGAACTTTTCGAGGAGGTGGGCGGGTTAGACGCCCTGTTCGTCTGTCTCGGCGGCGGCGGGCTTCTCGCCGGCAGCGCGCTCGCGGCGAAAGCGCTTTCGCCCGATTGCAGGATCTACGGCGTCGAGCCGGAGGCGGGCAATGACGGGCAGCAATCCTTCCGCTCCGGCCAAATCGTCCGCATCGCGACGCCGAAGACCATCGCCGACGGTGCACAAACGCCCTCGCTCGGAAACCTGACCTTCCCCATCATCCGGCGGGATGTCGAGGACATCCTCACCGTGAAGGACGACGATCTGGTCGAGGCCATGCGCTTCTGCGCTTCCCGCATGAAGATGGTGGTAGAGCCGACCGGCTGCCTCGGATTTGCCGGGGCGCGTCAATTGGCGTCGCAGCTCAAGGGGCGGCGGGTGGGAGTGATCATCAGCGGCGGCAATGTCGATCTCGGGCAATTCTGCGACTTGCTCAAGGGAGTAGGGGAGTAGGGAATAGGGAATAGGGAATAGGGAATAGGCCAGTATTCTTCTACTCCCTACTCCCTACTCCCTACTCCCTTTCCGCTTACTCCCTTCCCATTCACCCAGAATCCTGCCATTGACTGCCCATGCAGTTTTCTCCCCAACAGGATGCGGCGCTCAAGGCCGTCTCGCAATGGTTGAATGAAGGCCGCCGGCCGATCTTCCGGCTGTTCGGCTATGCCGGTACCGGCAAGACGACGCTCGCGCGCTATTTCGCCGAGCATGTCGATGGCGATGTGCAGTTCGCCGCCTTCACCGGTAAGGCGGCGCAGGTGCTGCGCTCCAAGGGCGCGACCAACGCGCGCACGCTCCACTCGCTGATCTATCGCCCGAAAGGCGAGGAGGCCGTGGAAGACGAAACCACGGGCAAGACCAGCATTTCGCCGACCTTCTCGCTCAACCGGCAGAGCCCGGTGGCCAAGGCCAAGCTCATCATCGTGGACGAATGCTCGATGGTGGACGAGCAGCTCGGGCGCGACCTGATGAGCTTCGGCGCGCCGATCCTCGTCCTGGGCGATCCCGGCCAGTTGCCGCCGATCTCCGGCGGCGGCTTCTTCACCGATCACGAGCCGGATTTCCTGCTCACCGAGATTCACCGCCAGGCGCGCGACAATCCGATCATCGGGCTGGCGCTGGACGTGCGCGAGGGCCGCGAGTTCGACTATGGCGATTATGGCACGGCCAAGGTCATTTCCAAGGCCGATGTGACGCAGGAGCTGGTGCTGTCGGCCGATCAGGTGCTGGTCGGCACCAACCGGACGCGGCGACGCTACAATCAGCGCCTGCGCGAGCTGAAAGGCTTTACCGCCGATTATCCGCAGGCGGGCGACAAGCTCGTCTGCCTGAGAAACGATCCGGCCAAGGGCCTGCTCAACGGTTCGCTGTGGAAAGTGATGACCTCCTCGCGGGAAACCGTGAAACCGGGCATCAACCTTCTGGTCTCGCCGGAGGACGAGGAGCCGGGCAGGGGCGTTGCCAAGATCAAGCTTCTGAAGGCGCAGTTCGAGGATCCCGACGCGGAAGTCCCGTGGCAGACCAAGAAGCGTTTCGACGATTTCGACTATGGCTATGCGCTGACCGTCCACAAGGCGCAGGGTTCGCAATGGGACGAGATCGTGCTGTTCGACGAGAGCTTCGCCTTTCGCGACACGCGCGAGCGCTGGCTCTATACGGCGATCACCCGGGCGGCGGAGCGGCTGACGATCGTGAGGTAGGGGAATAGGGGAATAAGGGAGTAGGTTAAGGTTCCGACAGTTTGCGGATGGGGAACCTTAGCAGGGTCGGGCATGGTGCCGAAACTGCAAGGCGTTTTCCGCCAATCGCCAGGTTGGAACCTCGGCGGAAACCTCTCCAGCCCGCCATCCTCGGGCTCGACCTGAGGATCCTTGCCGGAATATCGCCACCCCACCGCTACTCCTTCACTTCCTCGGCCCCAATCCACGCCCAGGCCTCGGCTTCCTCGGCCGAATCGAATGTCTTCATCTCGATGGAAAGGAAGGGCTTGAGCATGTTGGCGCAGACATTGACCCATGTCGGCCCGCCGACGATGGCGTAACGGCGGATGTGCTTGAGCGAGCGGGTCTGCATGGCGAGCGTCGTATCCTTGAAGGCGGCGTTCCAGTCGAAGCCCTCATAACCGTCGAGCTTCACCAGAAGGTCGATCCTGTCGTGCTGCTCATAGGCGGCTTCCAGGAGACCGTAGACATTTTCGACATCGGCGCTGGTGAGATGGCCTTCGATGGTGAAGGCGAACGCGTCCTGCCGGTTGGTCGGGATGCGGCGGACGACGGGGATGGTGGTTTCTGGCCTCATGCTATGCCTCACCTTGGACTGCCGGACAGGTTCCGTTTTTCCCGGGGGAAACTGGTTCCTACTTTTCAGGATTTTGCTTTATAACGCAAAATCATCGCTTCCGTTCAGGGTTGGGCTCCAGTATGACCGCAAAACTTTCCGTCAATCTTAACGCCGTCGCCATGCTGCGCAACCGCCGCGACCTGCCATGGCCGAGCGTTACGGGCATCGGGCGCATCGCGCTCGATGCGGGCGCGGCCGGGCTGACCGTGCATCCGCGGCCCGACCAGCGCCACATCCGCTTTTCCGATCTGGGCGAGATTCGCGCATTGATCGATGATGAATTCCCTGGCGCTGAATTCAATATCGAGGGGTTTCCGACGGAGCACTTCCTGGAACTCGTCGAGAAATACGAGCCGGAACAGGTGACGCTCGTGCCTGACGATCCGACCCAGTCTACCTCTGACCATGGCTGGGATTTCGAGACCAAGGCCGATTTCCTGACGCCAATTGTGGCGCGGTTGAAGAAGCGCGCGATCCGCGTGTCGCTGTTTGCCGACCCCGATCCGAAGGGGCTTGCGGCGGCAAAAGCCACGGGAGCGGACCGGATCGAGCTCTATACCGGGCCCTATGGCGCGACGCATGCCTCGGCGAAGGCCGCGGCGGGGGAACTGCGCAAGCTGGGTGCTGCCGCCGATGCGGCGCTTGCATTGGGGCTTGGCGTCAATGCCGGTCACGACCTGACGGTCGACAACCTTCCGCCGCTCGTCAAGCGCATTCCCGCGCTTGCGGAGGTCTCGATCGGTCACGGCCTCACGGCCGATGCGCTGGAGCATGGAATGGCGGCGACCATCAGGCGTTTCCTGAAAGCTTTGGAGACGACTCCATAATCCCTTGGAAACCATGCAGCATTTCAAAATGTTAGGATGTTTCATGAAAACATGCCGGCGTTTGGCGCTCCCGTCCGACCGCAGCTTGAGGTATCATAGGCATTCGTCCGGCGCATAGCTTTACTGCAAGCATTGCAGTATCCGCATTTGTCTTTACGGTGCGATATGGCTATGGCGTCCGCCCACGTCCTCAGGAATGGCGCCCGACAGTTGCGTTACGGGAAGCAAGTACCGGGGCAGTGAGGTGGCAGTGATGAGCAACGTGCAGAACGGCGGCGCGCCTGAGGCCGGAACTGCCGGCATCGAGAACGGGGCGGCCGAGCCTACCGGGCATGAGGGCGACAGCTTCCGCGTTCTGCTCATGGGGGCCCTGGGCGTCGTCTACGGCGATATCGGCACGAGCCCGATCTATGCCTTCCGCGAGGGCCTGCATGCGGCAACCGGCGACGGGACATTGACGCGTTCCGATATTCTCGGCGTCATTTCGCTGATCTTCTGGGCGCTGACGCTGATCGTCACCGTCAAATACGTCATCTTCGTGCTGCGCGCCGACAATAATGGCGAGGGCGGCATCCTTTCGCTGATGGCGCTGGTGCGCTCGAGCTTTCGGCGCAGGCCGGGCTTCGTGCTTGGCATCGGCATATGCGGCGCGGCGCTGTTCTTCGGCGACGCCGTCATCACGCCGGCCATTTCCGTCCTTTCCGCGGTCGAAGGGCTCGAAATCGTCACGCCCGAGCTGACGCCCTTCGTGGTGCCCATCACCATCGTCATCCTGGTGACGCTCTTTTCGGTGCAGCGCTTCGGCACGGCCAAGGTTTCCGCCGTCTTTGGCCCGATCACGGCGCTGTGGTTCCTGTCGCTCGGGCTTTCCGGCCTTTGGCACATTTTCGACGATCCGACGATTTTCGTCGCCATCAATCCCTATTATGCCGTCGCTTACCTGCTGGAGAGCCCGGTGACCGCCTTCGTGACGGTGGGCGCGATCTTTCTCGCGGTCACCGGCGCCGAGGCGCTCTATGCCGATCTCGGCCATTTCGGACGCAAGCCGATCGTCGCCGCCTGGCTGTGGATCGTGTTTCCCTGCCTGCTCCTCAATTATTTCGGGCAGGGCGCGTTCATCCTGTCGCACGGAAAGGCCGCTTCGAACCCCTTCTTCCAGATGATGCCGAGCTGGGCTCTGCTGCCGATGGTGCTCCTTGCCACGGCGGCGACCGTGATCGCCAGCCAGGCGGTCATCACCGGCGCCTATTCCCTTGCGCGCCAGGCGGTGCAGCTCAACCTGCTGCCGCGCCTCGAAATCCAGCACACATCGGCAAAGCTGCTTGGGCAGATCTATATCCCGCGCGTCAATCTCCTGCTCGGCATCGCCGTCATCATGCTGGTGGTCGGCTTCGGCAGCTCTTCCAAGCTCGCCTCGGCCTATGGCATCGCCGTCACCGGCAACATGATCGTGACGAGCTCGCTCCTGTTCATCGTCATGACCCGCATCTGGCAATGGCGGATGGCGGTCGCGGGCATGGCGACCGCGGGTTTTCTCATGATCGACCTCGTATTCTTCAGCGCCAATATCGCCAAGGTGCATGAGGGTGGCTGGGTTTCCATCCTGATGGCGGCCATTGTCATGGTGATCATGGTGACCTGGGTGCGCGGCAGCCGGCAGCTCTTCCAGAAGACCCGCAAGAGCGAGGTGGAACTTGACCTGATCGTCGATCAGATATCGAAGAAGCCGCCTATCATCGTGCCGGGAACCGCGGTCTTCCTGACAAGCGATCCGAAAAGCGCGCCCACGGCGTTGATGCACAGCCTCAAGCACTACAAGGTGCTGCACGAGAACAATGTCATCCTGACGGTGGTAACGGCGCCGACGCCGCGGGTCGCCACCGCCGACAGGGCCCGGGTATCGCAGTACAACGAGCGCTTCATGCAGGTGACGCTGACCTTCGGCTATATGGAGCAGCCCAATATCCCGCGTGCGCTGGCGATCTGCCGCAAGCTCGGCTGGCAGTTCGACATCATGAAGACGTCCTTCTTCCTGTCGCGGCGCTCGCTGAAGGCCTCGCCCAATTCCGGCATGCCGCTCTGGCAGGACAAGCTCTTCATCCTCCTGGCCCGCACGGCCTCCGACGCGACGGAATATTTCCAGATCCCCACCGGGCGCGTGATCGAGGTGGGCACCCAGGTCAATATCTGAGCGGGAAGGGGACGCCGCCGCGCATCAGCGGCAGAAATCGCCGAGGCTGCGCACCAGCGCGATCCGGTGGACCGGGTCCAGATGGTGGGCTTGTGCATAGGCCTTTACGGCGCGGGCGGTTGAAACACGACAATCCGGCGCCTTTCGTGCCTCGGCGCTGGCCTGCAGCGCGTCCAGCATATCTGCCTGCAACCGGTCCAGGCGCTTGCGCAATGCGGTGAGGTCCGGGCGGGGCTTGTCCGGCGCGCGGCCCGACAGCCGCCATTGATCCAGCAACTGGTACTGAACCAGCTTGTTGGATTCGATCTGCATGCCGAAAAAGCGCGCCGCATCGTCCGGGTCCAGCCCATATTCGGGCGCCTGTTCGCGCACATTCGACAGCACCACCGCCTCGCGGGCGGCATCCTGAACCGGCTTGCCGCTGTCCCATTTGCTCAACGCGACCTCGTCGCCAATGGCGTTGCGCTCGGCGAGGAGGTTGAGCAGCGGCTCGATCGAGCCGGCGCACCACGCCGGGCCCGCGGAACCAAGCAGCAGGGCACCGGCGAGCAGTCCACGGGAAAGCCTGCCAAGGGTGAAATCAGTCATCGTGAATCTCCAGCACATCCTCGCCGATCGGAGCGGCATCCTGTCGCCTGCGGCGGGTATTTTCGTGGCATCACGACTTCGCCGGATTTCCATCGCCTTATCGAAAGGCCTTGCATCCTTCCCCCGCTTTCGACATAGTGCCGAACCGTAACGTACGGTACGGCAATGCAATGCGGCGCGGACGAACGCCGCTCTTGTGGGAGCGAATGTCAGGTGCAGGGCAGGGTGGATGTGAGCGGCGGTCATCTCACGGCGCGTCAGAAGGACGTGCTGGATGCGGCGCTCGGCCTGCTCGTCGAGGGCGGCGACGCCTTGACCATGACAGGGGTGGCGCGGCGCGCCAGCTGCTCCAAGGAAACGCTCTACAAATGGTTCGGCGACCGCAATGGGCTTCTGACCGCGACGGTGCAATGGCAGGCCTCGAAGGTTCGGGTGGTGCCGGTGACGCGCGAAGGGCTCGATGCCAGATCGCTCTTCAGCAGCCTCCAGGGCTTCGCCGGGGACTGGCTGCGCGTCCTCTCCGGAGAGATTTCCGTGGCGCTCAACCGTCTGGCGGTGAGCCATGCCGGCACCGGCAAATCCGATCTTGGCGCCATCGTGCTCGCCAACGGGCCGTTTGCCATGGCGCGGCGTTTGAAACCGGTTCTCGAAATCGGCCGCGAGGCGGGGCTTCTTTCCTTCGACGATACGGATGAAGCCTTTCGCACCTTTTTCGGGCTTGTCGTCAGGGACATGCAGATCCGGCTCCTGCTCGGTGACCGGCTGGCGTTGACCGAAGCGGCGATCGCCCGGGATGCCGAGCGGGCGACGCAGCAGTTTTTCGCTCTTTATGGAGCAAAATCAGAAGCGGCCGGGACGGGCCGCTGACAGCACAAGGAAGGAAATACCAATGCGCGTTTATTACGATCGCGATGCAGACCTCAACCTGATCAAATCCAAGAAGGTCGCCATCATCGGCTATGGCAGCCAGGGCCGCGCCCATGCGCTGAACCTGAAGGATTCCGGTGTCAAGGAAGTGCGCATCGCGCTGCGTCCGGGTTCCGCCACCGCCAAGAAGGCTGAAGCGGACGGCTTCCAGGTCGTCAGCGTCGCCGAGGCCGCCAAATGGGCCGACCTGATGATGATGGCGACGCCGGACGAGCTGCAGGCCGACATCTACAAGGAGCATATCGCCGACAATATCCGCGACGGCGCGGCGATCGCCTTCGCCCACGGCCTCAACGTGCATTTCGGCCTGATCGAGCCGAAAAAATCCGTCGACGTGGTGATGATCGCGCCGAAAGGGCCCGGCCACACGGTTCGCGGCGAATACCAGAAGGGCGGCGGCGTGCCTTGCCTCATCGCCATCCACCAGGATGCGTCCGGCAATGCGCATGATCTGGCGCTTTCATATGCCTGCGGCGTCGGCGGCGGTCGCTCGGGCGTCATCGAGACGACCTTCAAGGAAGAGTGCGAGACCGACCTCTTCGGCGAGCAGGTGGTGCTGTGCGGCGGTCTGATCGAGCTCATCCGCGCCGGTTTCGAGACGCTGGTCGAGGCCGGCTATGCGCCCGAGATGGCTTATTTCGAGTGCCTGCACGAGGTGAAGCTGATCGTCGACCTGATCTATGAGGGCGGCATCGCCAACATGAACTACTCGATCTCCAACACCGCCGAGTGGGGCGAATATGTCACCGGTCCGCGCATCATCACGGCCGAGACGAAGGCGGAGATGAAGCGCGTCCTCAACGACATCCAGACCGGCAAATTCACCTCCGAGTGGATGCAGGAATACCGGGCCGGCGCCGCCCGCTTCAAGGGCATCCGCCGCATGAACGACGCGCACCAGATTGAAGAGGTCGGTGAAAAGCTCCGCGCCATGATGCCGTGGATCAAGTCCAACGCGCTGGTCGACAAGGCCAAGAACTGAAGAATGGTGAGATAGGGAATAGTGAGTAGTGAGATAGTGGGACGCGCCGGCATATTTTCATTGTCGAGCGCATCTATCTAAAATTCACTATCTCACTATCTCACTATCTCACTATCTCACTAATTTCCAAACGGCGACGAGCAGGCGCGGCGCGTGCCGGCAAAGGGCTGGTAGGTGTTGTCGGACGTCCTGTAGGAGTTGTAGCGGTTCTGGCACCACTGAATGTGGTTTATGCTGGGGCCGGTGCTACCAGCCTTCACGCCCGGCGAGCGCCGGCGCTCCTCGATCGGATCGCCGTTCCTGTAGTGCAGCACGCCCTGTTCCGAATAATAGGTGCCGCTCTCGCGGCAGAGTGTCGAGCCATAGCACTTGCGCGCGCCGGAATCGGAGCGCGTGCTGCCGATGACGCCGCCATTGATCAGCCGGCCCTCGGGCCGCAGCGGCTGAACGCCGGATTGCTGGCGGATCTCTATCGCCGAGGCGGCCGGGACGGCCATCAGCAGGCAGCCTGCTGCCAGAAGCGCTGTCCAGAATGGTCTGGGTAAATTCATCATCTCATCCTTCACAGCGATATATAAGGTCAGAGCAGGGCGATGCCAAACAATGATCATAAGCTATCTGCCCTCTTGCAGATGATCAGCCAGCACCTCTTCGATGACGCGCCATGATTTCTCGGCCTCGCGCTGGTTACTGTCATGTCCTGCGGCTGTGATCAGAGCTTTCCACAGAGCCCAGCCGCGAGCGCGGCACCAGGTTTCGTCATCAAGGGAAAGTGCTGAGCGAAAGGTGTGGCGGCTTTCGCCGGAAAACAGCATCCAGGCGATGACAAGGTCGCATGCCGGATCCCCCACCGCCGAACTGCCGAAATCAATGACGGCAGAGAGCTTGCCGTTCTCGACGAGCAGGTTGCCTTGGGCAATGTCACCATGGACCCAAACCGGCGTACCCTGCCATTGCGAGTTGAGGGCTGTGCTCCATACGTCTTCGGCTGCGGCCGCATCAATACGGTTCCCAAGCGTGGCAAGAGCGGCACGGGTATCAGAATCATAGACTGCGAGGGGGTCTCCACGATGAAAATTGTGCTCTCCCGGCGGCGGGCCGCCAGCAGCGTCGATCTGGTAAAGCGCCCGAAGAAACCGGGCAAGCGAGAGGGCAAACTGATTGAGGTCGGGGATCGTTTCCGGGTCGGCTGGCCTGCCCTCGATCCAGCGATAGACGGACCAATGCCAGGGATAAGTTTCCGTCGGCGCACCCTTCGCGAGAGGCGTTGGGATGGGCAGGGGCAGGTAGCCCGAAAGTTCAGGCAACCAGCGATGCTCTTTCTCCACCTGGGCCGCATAGGCGGCAGCGCTCGGCAGGCGGACCGACATGCGGTCCCCTAGACGAAAGGTGCGGTTGTCCCAGCCGCTCGGCTCGACCGGATCTATCGGCAGGTTCGCCCATTCAGGAAACTGGGTTGTGATCAACTGGCGGACGAGGGATGTATCTATGGATATGATGGGGGCTTCTTCCTGCATGGTGTCCGATTATAGAACCTGAGCGCAAATTTACATCCAAAGACACGATTAATCTGCTTCGGATCAAAGCCAGAACCGAACATCCAAACAGCAGGGCAGCTGGTTGGCTGTGAAAGTTCTTCAACGGACCTTGTCATTTCGAACGCGGCGGGCAACACTCCGCGGCGCATGTCCCTCACGATCGCCACCTTCAATGTCGAAAATCTGATGCACCGGTTCGATTTCTCGGGCTTCCGGAACGAACTGCATCAGGATCGCAGTCTTCAGCTCTTCGAGATTCACGACGAGGCGCAGTACAAGCTGCTCGAGCAGGCGCGGGCCATCGCCCATGCCGATGATACCCGCCAGATGACCGCGCTCGCCATCGCCGATGCCCGTGCCGACATCCTCTGCATGCAGGAGGTGGACAATCTCGCAGCGCTCAACGCCTTCGAATATGGCTATCTCTTCAAGATGGTCGGGCACCGCTATCGCCATAAATACATGGTGGAGGGCAATGACAGCCGCGGCATCGACGTGGCGGTGATGATGCGCGAGGAGACGCGCGACGGCCAGCCGATCGAGTTCGTCTCCATGACCAGCCATGCGCATCTGACCTATGCCGGTCTCGGTCTTTACGATCCGGCCCTGGCGGCGCTCGGCATCGAGCCGCATGAGCGCATCTTCAAGCGCGACTGCCTGGAACTCGATATCCGCGTCGGCGGCAAGCCGCTATCGCTTTTCGTCTGCCATTTCAAGTCGATGGCCGGCCAGCGCAATGGGCTCGACGGGCGCATGGCGACCATGCCGGTGCGCATTGCCGAGGCGAAGGCCGTGCGCCGGATCATCGAGAAGAAGTTCGGGCCTGAAGGCGCGCCGCACAAGCGGTGGCTGATCTGCGGCGACTTCAACGATTATCGCGAGCGCATCGTCATCAGCGGGGACGAGGTGAACGGCTATGCCTTCGCGCCGGCGCGGGAGGACGTCAGCTCGGTCGATATCCTGCTGCAGGACGGGTTTGCCGAAAACCTGGTGGAGCGGCGGCCGGTCATGGACCGCTGGACGCTCTATCACACCCGCGGCCCGCAGGAGCGGCATCTCTGCCAGCTCGATTACATCCTGGCGTCGCCGGCGATCAGCCGCGGCAATGGCCGGGCGGTTCCCGACATCATACGCCGGGGCCAGCCCTGGCGCACGATTTTCCCGGAGGGCCAGGCGGTGGACCGCTATCCCAGGACCGGCTGGGACAGGCCGAAGGCCAGCGATCATTGTCCGGTCAGCGTAACGCTGGATATCCTATGACAGTGGATGCAATCCCCGAAAATACGGTCGTCGCGATCGATCGCGTCGAGGTGCGCGTCGTGCCGGGCGTGCTGGATTATGCCGCGAAGAACAAGACGGCCATCGAGCGCAACTGGCGTGATGAGATCGCCGCCAATCCCAATCTCTTCAATGGCGAGCTCTACCTCGCGCCGCGGGTGCATATCGAGGACGGCGTTCTGCATGCCGATTTCGTCCGCTCGCGCTACGAGACGCTTCTCTACTGGCGCCGTGATCCCGAGCCTATCCGGCCCTGGCATATTTTCGGCGTGGGCGTGGTGGTTTCATCGGACAATCGCCTGATCGCCGCGCGCATGGCGGCGAGCAATGCGGGCGGAGGACGCATTTATTTCCCGGCCGGCTCCATCGATGACAACGACATCGCCGGCGGCCTGGTTGATTACGACGCCAACAACCGGCGCGAAGTGCAGGAGGAAACGGGCCTCGACCTGTCACATGCCGAGCAGGAAGCGAAGATCCACCTGGTGACCGGCAATCGCAGCATCGCGCTTTTCCGCCGCTACCGCTTCGGCGAGGATGCGGCGACGCTGATCGCGCGTATCGAGGCGCATCTTGCCGGCCAGGACGAGCCGGAGCTCGACCGGATCATCGAGGTGAGCGGTCCGGGGCAGATGGGGGAGGCGACGCCGAGCTATGTCCGGGCCTTTGCCGACTGGCATTTCAGCGAAGCTTGATAATATCGGGAAAACATTGATTGTGTCCCTCTTCGCCATGCCTATGCTGGGGCGGCGTATAGCTGGAACGACGGAGATTTTGACATGGATGCGAGACCGGCTTCCGGACGGCCCTATGAAATCTATGACGTGTTCACCGGCGAGGCGCTGAGCGGCAATCCGCTGGCGATCGTCCATGATGCGGACGGGCTGGACGAAAAGCGCATGCAGGCGATCGCACGCGAGTTCAACCTCTCTGAGACGGTTTTCGTCACCTCCGCGACAAACCCCATCCATACGGCCGCTATCCGCATCTTCACGCCGGAATACGAGCTGCCCTTCGCCGGCCATCCGACGGTGGGCACAGCCATCGCGCTGGCGGCCAGGCGGCACGACGGGGAAAATGCGGACGTGCTGATCGCACTGGAAGAGAAGATCGGCGTGGTGCGCTGCGGCGTGGGCTTTTCCAGGAAGGGGGCTTTTGCAGAATTCGATCTGCCGCGCCTGGCCGAAAGGCTCGATATCGAGGTGGAGAAGGAGGTTGCCGCGGCGGCGCTGGGTGTGGGCACGCATGAGATCGGCTTCGAGAATCACGTGCCGAGCGTGTGGAGCGGCGGCGTTCCCTATCTGCTCATCCCGGTGCACAATCTGATCACGGCGGCCAAGATCTCCGTCGATACGGTCTTCGTCAGGGAAAACCTGCCGAAGGTGGATGGCCGGCAATTGCCGATCTACGCCTATTGCCGCGAGACGCGGCTTTTCGACAGCGATTTCCACGCGCGCATGTTCGTGACCGGCGGGAATCACTATGAGGATCCGGCGACCGGCTCGGCCGTTGCCGCCTTTGCCGGGGCGATCCACCATTTCGACAGGCCGGTGGACGGCGTGGCGCAGCTGTGGATCGAGCAGGGCATGGAAATGGGGCGGCCTTCGCGCATCCGGCTGGAGCTCGACATCGAGAACCGGCGCATAGCGGGCGCGCGCATCGGCGGATCGGCGATAAAGGTGGCGGAAGGGACGCTGTTCGTCTGAATGCTACCGGCGTAGCGGCTGTAGCCATACAGAGCGGCTTTCATGAAATCGCGGCATTCCGCGCCGTTGCCGCCGATCCGGCGGGAATCGGGCTGTTAAGCGGAATGGTTGATCCGCATCCAGACCGAAAGCCGGGCGCCATCACAAAACTGTATAGAAATGAGATTATGTATCAGCGGCAAACCATCGTGAAATGGTTTGGTGGGTGATGTAGGGATCGAACCTACGACCCGCTGATTAAGAGTCAGCTGCTCTACCAACTGAGCTAATCACCCGCCTCATCCGGCGCGCTGCGCCGTCGAAGTGAGCGGTTCTATAACCGCACTCGTCGCACCTGTCCAGCCTTCAATCGCGTAAAATTTCAGAAAGCGGAAAGATTGGCGCTCGGCCCTTTTCTGCTTGCCGCCGTCTCGTCCGATCGCCATATGGCTCCTAAAGACGTGGTAGGGCGGAAATAGGCTTCACGCTTGGTGCCGTAATCTTGTCATCAATGTTTGATCCTTGCCTGCCACAATTAGAAAGACAACAATTGCGCCAGCCGCGGCAATCCTGCCGCGGTTTTTTCGAAACCGCTGCACAGTTCCTTAAATTCTGTCAGCTAAGGTCGTGTTGATGGCATTGGGGACCGCATGGAAAGTCTTCTAGGCGAACTTGGGCATTTCATCTCGGAGCATCGGGCCTGGGCGGGGCCGATCGTCGGCGTGATCGCATTCGGCGAATCGCTGGCGCTGATCGGCATGTTCATTCCGGCCACGCCCATCATGCTGCTCATCGGCGGATTGATCGGCGCCGGCATCATCGAGCCTTTTTCCGTCATTCTCGGCGCCATCATCGGTGCGGTCATCGGCGACATCATCTCCTATTTTCTCGGCTGGTGGGTCGGGCGCAGCATCGTCCACAAATGGCCGCTCAACCGCCACCGGCAGGGCGTCGCCCGCGCCAGGCTGTATTTCCGCCGCTACGGCTTTGCTTCCGTCTTCCTCGGCCGCTTCTTCGGCCCCGTCCGCTGCACCGTTCCGCTGGTGGCCGGCATGATGTCGATGGACCAGAAGCGTTTCCAGACGGCCAACGTCCTCTCGGCCGTCGTGTGGGCGCCGGTGATGTTCGCGCCCGGCTGGCTGGCAGGGAAGGGGGCCGGCATTTTCGCCGACATGAATGGCGACGACCTGATGTGGCTAACAGTGGGTGTCACCATTTTCGCCATCATCGCCTCGATCGTCGGCGTCCGCATGTTCAGGTCGCGTCCGCGCCGCAGGCGGGGCGTGCAGGTTTCGCCGGCGGAGTAACTGGGGAATAGGGCAGTAGGGCAGTAGGTTCTTGCTCTCTTGCTCCGGGTGATCACATTCTCCTGAACCCCGTCTCTTTTGCCCCGGTTACTTCAAGGTGCCTTCTTGTCCGGCGGGAAGGGGGAGGGCTATTTCGCTGCGGAAATCCCAATCCGACAGAGGAATTGCCTGATGAAGCCGAAACTTCACATCATCATCTGCTCTACCCGCCCGGGGCGCCAGGGACCGAAAATCGCCGAATGGTTCCATGGCTTTGCCAAGGCGCATGGCAAGTTCGATGCTGTCCTGATCGATCTGGCGGAACTCAACCTGCCGGTCTTCGACGAGCCGAAGCATCCACGCCTCAGGCAATATGAAAACCAGCATACGAAGGAATGGAGCGCCAGCGTCGAAGCCGCCGACGCCTTCGTCTTCGTGACGCCGGAATATAATTATTCGCCGCCGCCGGCCTTCTTCAATGCGGTTACCTATCTCGCATCGGAATGGCATTACAAGGCGGCCGCCATCTTGAGCTATGCCGGCGTCTCCGGAGGGCTGCGCGCGGCACAGATCGCGCGGCTGCAGCTTTCGAACATGAGGATGGTGGCGATCCCGGAAGGCATCCCGGTGCCCTCTTTCACGCAGTTCTTCGACGAGGCGGGCGCCTTCAAGCCGAACGATCTGATCATGGCGAGCGCCACCACGGTGCTTGACGAGCTCGGTCGCTGGACAGCAGGCCTCAAGACGATCCGCAGCGCCTGATCTCTTCCGTTCCCGCCTTCTTCCGGGCCGCTCCTGTCAAATTGCAGGGGCGGCCTTTTCGTCTGGGGCGTGTCTTCTGCGCCTCATCACAAAATATATATCGTATTTATATACCATCAGCGCCATGGCCTTATTGACAATCAGGGGAAAGCCTCCATCATTAAGAAAGGTTTGACCTGTGTGGCGAAAACAGGGCATCGCAGAGGCGACAATCAGGCCTTTGGACTGACGCAAGGAGGTTGGCATGGCGCGCTTATACGAACTCAGCGTTCTTCCCGTCACCGCGTTCCTCGCACGGGCTCTGGCCTGTCTGGAACGGCCTCTCTTCGCCATGGCTCACGATACCGACGAGATTGCCGCACGACGCAAGCGCAGGACCGAACGCGCGCAGGACGACGTGCTGTGGTGCTGGAAGCAGCGCGGCTTCTGGTGAAGCTATCCCGCCGAGCTGATTGCATCGGATGAGGCGGTGAGAATTCCAATGGGGAACTAGCGGGTGATGTGGCCCCGCGCTTGGCTGGACGGAGCAGGCTCCTTTCCAGCCTTCTTTTTGTCCGAACCCCTCTCTTTCGTGAAATCGATTGCTTCTCCTTGGGCAGACCCGGAAAAAAATACCCCCATTTTCGCGGGTGGCGATGATGGATGTTTCGCGATTGGCCTGGATGATAGTTTATCTATGCAAATCAATGATTTAGATTGATTTTGCCGCATATGGCACTAGATTGCTTTTCCATGTTTTCCTTAAACATGGCGGCTTTTATGCAAGCGCGCCCGTGGAGATGGCAGTCTATGAAGAAAATTTTTCTATATGCGGCGATGGCCCTGGCGCTTGGCGCGGCCCCCGCGCACGCCGAAGAGCCGAGTGAGATCCTCAACGTCTCCTACGACATCGGGCGCGAGCTCTATGAACAGATCGACAAGGCATTCCAGGCCAGGTGGAAAGCGGAGACTGGCAAGGACATTACCATCAACCAGTCGCATGCCGGATCGTCCAAGCAGGCGCGCTCGATCCTTGAGGGGCTGGAGGCGGATGTCGTCACCTTCAACCAGGTGACGGATGTGCAGGTGCTGCACGACCGGGGCGATCTCATTCCGGCCGACTGGCAGTCGCGCCTGCCCAACAATTCATCGCCCTATTATTCGCTGCCGGCCTTCCTGGTGCGCGCCGGCAACCCGAAGAACATCCGCAACTGGGACGATCTCGTGCGTGACGACGTGCAGGTGATCTTCCCCAACCCGAAGACGTCGGGCAATGCCCGCTACACCTATCTGGCGGCCACGGCATACGCCAAGGAAGCCTTCAACAATGACGACGCGAAGGTACGCGAGTTCATCACGAAGCTGTTCCAGCATGTGCCGGTCTTCGACACCGGCGGGCGTGGTGCGACCACGACCTTCACCGAGCGTGGCATCGGCGATGTGCTGATCACCTTCGAGGCGGAAGTGCTGGGCACGCAGAAGCAGCTCGGCAAGGACAAATACGATGTCGTCGTGCCGCCTATCAGTCTCCTTTCGGAATTCCCGGTAACGGTGGTGGACAAGGTCGTCGACAAGCGCGGCTCGCGCGCGGTCTCGGAAGCCTATCTGAACTATCTCTATTCGCCGGAAGGGCAGGACATCCTTGCCCAGAATTTCAACCGCGTGCATGACGAGACGGTCAAGGCCAAGTACAAGGAGCAGTTCCCGGATGTCCGCCTCGTAACCGTGGAGGATACGTTCGGCGGGTGGAAGAAGGTGACCGAGGAGCACTTTGCCGAGGGCGGGATTCTGGATCAGCTGTTTACGGCGCGGTGAAAGTTAGAGTAATCACGCTTAAAATGAAAATGCTGGTTCTAGGCGCCCCCCTCCGTCCTACCGGACATCTCCCCCGCAAGGGGGGAGATTGGCTGGCATCGCGCTGTTTGCCCATTCTGCAACATTCATGGTTGACGCCGTACGTCGATGAAAGAGTAATCTCGCCCCTTGCGGGGGAGATGGGCGGCAGCCCAGAGGGGGGCGCTGTCCCGCCAGCGTTACAATCCTAATATGAAAGGCGTTAAAATCTCCCGGCAAAAATCCGTCCTGCCCGGCTTCGGCATCACCATGGGCGTGACGCTGCTTTATCTGGTCCTCATCGTGGCGCTGCCGCTTGCCGCCATGGTGCTGAAGACGGCAAGTCTCGGCTGGTCCGAGTTCTGGTCGATCGTCACCTCCGAGCGCGCGCTCGCCACCTATCGCATCACGCTCGGCACCGCGGCCATCGCCACGCTGATCAATGCCGGTTTCGGTCTTCTGCTCGCATGGGTACTGGTGCGTTACGAGTTTCCCGGCAAGAGGCTGCTCGATGCGATGATCGATCTGCCTTTCGCCCTGCCGACGGCGATCGCCGGCCTGGCGCTCGTCACGGTCTTCTCGCGCAATGGCTGGTTCGGCCAGTATCTCGAGCCGATGGGCATCAAGGTGGCCTATGCGCCGCTCGGCATCGCCATCGCCATGGCTTTCACCAGTGCGCCTTTCGTCATCCGCACCGTGCAACCGGTGCTGGAGGATCTTTCCGATGATGTGGAGCAGGCGGCGCAGACGCTCGGCGCACGTCCCTGGCAGATCTTCCGGCATGTCATCTGGCCGATGATCTTTCCGGCCTTTCTGGCGGGATCGGCGCTTTCCTTCGCCCGCAGCCTCGGCGAGTTCGGGGCGATCGTCTTCATCTCCGGCAATCTGCCGTTCAAGACGGAGGTGACCTCGCTCCTGGTCTTCATCCGGCTCGACGAGTTCGACTACCCCTCGGCGGCCGCGCTGGCGATGGTCATGCTGATCGTGGCCTTCCTCATGCTTTTAACCACCAACCTCATTCAGGCCTGGCAGCTCAGATATGCAGAGCGTAGTTAGTCTGGCCGCCAGCCGCCCGGCTGCCAAGGTCGCCGGCGTTCAGAAGAAGAGGCGCGGCTTCTGGCAGGTCGTGCTGATCCTCTCCGCCATCCTGCTTTCGGCGCTCTTCCTGGGCGTGCCGCTGGCGGTGATCTTCACTTACGCCTTCGGCAGCGGTGTCGAGGTGTTCTGGCGCGAGATCACCGAACCTTCGACCCTGCATGCGATCTGGCTTACGGTGCTGACGGCGATCGTCGTGGTGCCGATCAACATGGTTTTCGGCATCTGCGTGGCCTGGCTGGTGACGCGTTTCCGCTTTCCCGGCAGGCGCCTGCTCATCACCTTCGTCGAGATCCCGTTCTCCGTCTCGCCGATCGTGGCGGGCGTGATCTATCTCTTCCTCTATGGATCGCAAGGGCTGCTCGGGCCGTTCCTAGAGGCGCATGACATCAAGATCATGTTCACGGTTCCGGCGATCTTTCTGGTCAGCCTTTTCGTGACCTGCCCGTTCGTGGCGCGCGAACTCATCCCGCTGATGGAAGTGCAGGGCAATGACGACGAGGAGGCGGCGATCACCCTGGGCGCCACGGGGCTGCAGACCTTCTTCTATATCACCCTGCCCAACATCAAATGGGCGCTCCTTTACGGCGCGGTGCTGTGCAACGCCCGTGTGATGGGGGAGTTCGGCGCGACGTCGATCGTATCGGGCGCCATTCGCGGCAAGACCAGCACATTGCCTTTGCAGGTGGAGCAGCTCTTCAACGACTACAACACCGTCGGCGCCTTCGCCGCCGCCTCGACGCTGGCGGTGATCGCCATTGTGACGCTGGTGCTGAAATATTTTCTGGAGCGCAAGGCGCACGGTTAGAGCGGTTCATTCTGAAGTGGCTTCGAGCGGAACATCGCCCTCCATCAGCGGTCGGACATAAGGGCTATCGCTGTCCACGCCAGCCTTCATCAGGAGTGAAGCATTCTCACTCCGCCGCCACGAGTGCCCGCTGGCGGAAGGATGAGGTGAGGATCAGGCCTTCCGGCCAGTAGCCGAATCCGCTTGCAGGGTTGATATGACCCGCATGGCCGAGATCGACAAAGCCGGAGCCCCAGACATTCGCAAGGGCCTCGGCCTTGGCGAAGCTCATATATTCGTCATTTCGGCTGCCGACGACGATCGAGGGGAAAGGCAGCTCGCCGCGCGGCAGGGGAGCGAAGCTTGCGAACTTCGCGTTCTGGCGCGCCATCCTCTCGCTGTCGGCGGGGGCGACCAGCAGGGCGCCGGCCACATGCGCCGCAGACGGCCGGGCGGCCAGATGGGTGACCAGCACGCAGCCCAGGCTGTGGGCCACCAGGACGGCGCCTGGATGCTCCGCCAGATGGGCTTCCAGCACATGCAGCCAGTCGGAAAGGACCGGGTTTTCCCAATCCTCCTGCTCGACCACCTTGGCTTGCGGGTCGTCCAGGAGCCATTGGCGCTGCCAGTGGCCGGTTTCCGATCCCCTGTAACCGGGTATGATCAATGTCGTGGTCATGCCGCTTCCTCGAACAAGACTCGAAATATTGTTCAAGACTAAGCGGAAGTTCTAAATAGATGAAGAAAAGAGTGGCTATAATTCTGTGGTTTTCCAGAACTATTCGCCTAATAACCGTCGGGTGGCGTAAAAATTTGGATCCGCAATTCTGATTATTGATTATCCGCCGGTTCTTTATCCTTCTCGCGCCAGCGGAGCGCGAATTGCGTCTTTTCGAAAATCAGCACGACGAACAGCGAGAGCGCGAAGGGGATGAGCAGATAGAGCAGGCGGAAGACGATCAGCGCCGCCAGCACATCGGCCTGGTCCATGTCGGGCAGGCCGGTCAGGAAAACGATTTCCAGCACCCCGAGCCCGCCCGGCGCATGGGAAATGAGGGCGGCGGAGAAGGAAACGAGAAAGATGCCGAGAACGACAAGGAAGCCCGGATTGCCGGCCTCGGGCAGGGCGAAATAGATGATGCCTGCCGCGCCGATCAGTTCGACGGGGGCGATCAGGAGCTGCTGCCAGACGATCCTGAGACGCGGATATTCCAGGCGGAACTTGCCGATCACCAGCGGGCGCAGCTGCAGCCAGCTGCCGAAGACATAGAGGAGCACCAGAAGGATCATCAGGAGCCCGAGCCCGACCGCCAGGCTGGGAGAGATCTCCTCGTTGAAGCGTTGCAGGATGTCGGGCTCGATCAGGAGGACGATGCCGCTCAGGATGGTGGTGCCGAGAAAAAAAGTGAAGGAGCAGAAGGCGACCAGGACAGCCACCTCGCTGCCGGTCAATCCCTGCGAGCTGTAGGCGCGATAGCGCACGACTGCCCCCGAGACGACGGAGGCGCCGATATTGTGCGACAACGCGTAGGTGGTGAAGGAGGTGAGGGCGATGAACAGCCAGGAAATGGTTTTCTTCAGATGCAGGAGCGCGATGCGGTCATAACCGGCGAGCGCTGCGTAGGACAGGATCGCCGAGGCGGCGGCCAGCATCCAGCCGTGCATGCTGATGGCATTGAGGCTGTCAATCACATCGTCAAGCGATATGCTGCGCAGCTCCTTGTAGAGCAGCCATGCCGAAACGGCGACCGCGCCGACGCCGATTACCGGCCAGATGTAATCCTTAAGCTTCATATTGCCTGCTGCTCGAACTCCTGTCCTTCATTAGAGCCGCCCCCCGGCAGCGCGGTGTCCTGGATCGCTTAATATCGATGGCGCATCCGGCAATCGCTCCCGGATGCGCCATCTCTTTCTGCGTCAGTTCTGCGTGAGCGCGCTGTCGGTGCGTTGCTCGGCCTTGTGGCGCTTCCACCAGTCGCCCAGCAACAGCAGGATCGGCGCGGCGATATAGATCGACGACGAGGTGGCGATCACGATGCCGAAGATCATCGGGATGGCGAAGTTTTCCACCGCGCTGCCACCCCAGATCGCCATGGGCAGCATGGCGAGGAAGGTGGTCAGCGACGTGAAGATACAGCGCGCCAGCACCTGATTGATGCTCATGTCGATGATCTCGCGCAGCGGCTTGGCCTTGTAGAGCCTCATGTTCTCGCGCATGCGGTCATAGACCACCACCTTGTCGTTCACCGAATAGCCGATGATCGTCAGGAGGGCGGCAATGGCCGTGAGGTTGAAATCGAGGCCTGTCAAGGCAAAGAAGCCGACCATCTTCGTGGTATCGAGAATGAGCGTGGCGATGGCGCCCAGGGCGAAGAACCATTCGAAACGCCACCAGATGTAGAAGAGCATGGCGATGGCCGCCAGCGTCACGGCGAGGATGCCGGAGCGCGCCAGCTCACCGCTGACCTTCGGGCCGACCACTTCGGTGCGCTCGATCTTGACGCCGGGGATGAGCTTTTCGACCGCGTCGCGAACCTTGTTGACCGCTGCCGTCTGCGCCTCTTCGCCGCCGTCCTGCCGCTGCACGCGGATCAGGACGCTGCTGGCGTCACCGATGTTCTGCAATGCGACTTCGCCGAGGCCGAGGCCGCCAAGCGTCGAGCGCAACTGGGCGAGATCGGCCGCCTGCGGCGTATTGATCTCGACCTGGATACCGCCCTTGAAGTCGATGCCGTAGTTGAGACCCGGCTTGATGAAGAGCACGATCGAGGCGATCGACAGAAGGATGGAAACACCAATGCCGAGGAAGCGCGCCCGCATGAATTTGAAATTCGTTTCTCCGGGCGTGAAGTTGATGAGCGGCTTGATCTCCAGCTTCTTCAGCTTCCGGCGGCGGACGATCCAGGCCATCATCATGCGCACGAGGGTGACGTCGGAGAACATCGAGATGGCGATGCCGAGCATCATGGTGATGGCGAAGCCGCGCACCGGGCCGGTGCCGAACAGGAAGAGCAGGCCGGTGGCGATCAGTGTCGTCACATTGGCGTCGACGATGGTCGCGTAGGCGCTCCTGAAGCCCTTGTCGAGGGCCGGCATGGCGTTGAGCCCCTTGCGGGTTTCCTCCTTGATGCGCTCGTTGATGAGCACGTTGGCATCGACGGCGATGCCTATGCCGAGGATGATGCCGGCGATGCCGGGCAGCGTCAGCGTCGCGCCGATGAGGCTCAGGGCGGAGAAGGTGAAGACGGTGTGGAGCAGGAGCGCCAGATTGGCGATCATGCCCCAGAAGCCATAGAGCGCGACAATGAAGAGCGCCACCAGAACGAAGCCGGCGATGCCGGTGTAAAGTCCCATCTTGATGGCGTCGGCGCCGAGATCCGGGCCGACGGTGCGCTCCTCGATGACGGTGAGGGGGGCGGGCAGGGCGCCCGCACGCAGCAGGGCGGAGAGGACGACGGTGTCCTCGACCGTGAAACTGCCGCTGATCTGGCCGGAGCCTCCCGTGATCGGCTCGCGGATGACGGGCGCGCTCAGCACCTTGTTGTCGAGAACGATGGCGAACGGACGGCCGACATTCCGGCTGGTGATGTCGGCGAACTGACGCGCGCCGACGCTGTCGAAACGGAAGGAAACGATGGGCTCGTTGGTGTTCGGGTCGAAGCCGGCGCGCGCATCCGTCAGCCTCTCGCCATCCAGCGCCACCTGATCCTCGATCGGGTATTTGATATTCGGATCCTTGGCATCCGGCAGGATGCTGACGCCCGGGGGTGGCGGATCGTTCGGATTGGCGTCAGCGACCATGTGGAAGGTCATCTTGGCCGTCGAGCCGAGGAGCTGGCGCAATTGCGCCGGGTCCTGGAGGCCGGGAAGCTGAACCACGATACGGTCGGAGCCGACGCGCTGGATCGAAGGTTCGGCAACACCGACCTGGTCGACGCGCTGGCGGATGATCTCGAGGCTCTGCTGAAGAGCACTGTCGAGGCGGTATGTCATTCCGGCTTCCGTCAGCGTCAGGCGGACCTGGTTGCCGCTATCGGTGACGTCGATATCGTTGGCCGTCGTGCCGAAAGTCGGATTGCCGACAGGCGTTACGAGCTCGCGCAGCGCCGTTTCGGCGCGGCTGCGCTGATCGGCATCGGCGATGGTGACCACCACCGCGTCGCCGACGATGCGAACCGACTGGGGCTGGATGCGCTCGGCACGCAGCTTGCTGCGCGCATCGTCGAGCATGGAACGCAGGCGATCCTTCTTGAGGCTTTCGGCGTCAACCTCGAGCACGAGGTAGGAGCCGCCGCGCAGGTCAAGGCCGAGCGTGACCTGCTTTTTCGGGAACCAGCCCGGCAGCGAGGCCAGTTGCTGCTGCGTTAGCAGGTTGGGCAGTGCCAGGAGAACGCCCATTACAACGATGAAAATGTAGGTCGCCACGACCCATTTCGAAGTTCGCATTTTTATGATCCGGTAAAATCGCACTCGCTTGCGCCCGATGCGGGAACAGTCGCGAGCGCCGGTTTTCTATAGAGAGCTCCCCTCAAAGGGGCATTTCCGCACGCTGGGTGGCTCAGGCGGCGGCTGGCGGCGCGCGCGCCGCAAAGGCATGGCCGGTCATGCCGGCGAAGCGGGCCGTGCCGGCGTTGAGCAGGGGGCCGCCGGCGCTTCCCACACCAGCTTCGAAGAGTGCGGGCAACAGGGCGGGATCCGGTCCGCCGTCGAGACGGAGCGGCGTCGCCTTCAAATGCAGGGCTTCAAGCGCTGCCGCCCGCATGGGGTTGCGAGCCGGGGCCGATTGCTCCTTCGCCGGAGCCGGGGAGCGCAGGTCGCCCGGATTGGCGGCAGTGACGGAAAGGGGCTCTTCGGCTTCCCGTTCGTCGAGAAAGGTCCAGTGAAAGGCGAGGAGGAAAGCGGCGATCCACAGGACGCAGGCGAAAAGCTGCGTGATGCCGCGCTTTTCCTGGTTCGCGTCGCTGGTGGAATGCATTGTCTCGATCAACTCCCGTCAATTTCGCGGATGTGGCTTCGCGGATGCCAAGCCATCACGTCAATACGATCCGGACGATATGCCGGTCTGCCCGAAAACCGTACCGATCGCAATCTCTCATTAGCCATCCGGTCGCCCGGGGACAAGAAAATATCGCCCGCCTCCGGTGTTTATGGATAAACTTTGCAATTCCAGCCTGTCTTCGTGTGGTCGGACGCCATCATTGTGCCCGGTTTTGCTTGTGAAGGGTAGAGCGGTTTTCTATGAACAGGGTCCGGAAGCAGCTTTCCCGCGGGAAACGGATCAAAACTGGCGAGTCGAATTTGGCATCTTCAAGTAAATTCCCGAAATTCCTGTTTGCCTTCACGGTATTTCTCGCGCTTCTGGTGCCGATCGCAGATGGTTTCGCCCAGAATGCCGCTGTCCCGAATGCCGCCACCCCGAGCATCATTTCGCAGGAACGGCCTGCCATCGATTCGCTCAAGAAGCAGGCGGCCGACCTCGCCAACCAGATGGACAAGGCGGCCAGCAGCGACGAAGCGCTGGTCGACCAGCGCCTGAAGCTGGAAGAGGTTGCGAAGAAGCTGCTCGGCGTCGGGCTGGCCTTCCGGCCGAGGCTGGCGGAGATCAATGCGCGGCTGGAACAGCTGGGGCCGCCGCCCGCGGCGGGCCAGCCGGCCGAGCCGGAAATCGTCACCAGCGAGCGCAACGAGCTTGCTGCCGAAAAGGCGCAGATCAACGCCATGATCGGAGAGACGGAGGATACGTCCCTCACCGTCAACCAGATGATCGAGCGGATCGGCGAGATGCGCCGCGAACTGTTCGCGCGCACGCTGTCGCAGCGCGTCGACATCAATTATTCGCTGGGCAGCGAGGTCGCGGACGCCGCCGGTTCCGAGGCGAAGACATTCGCACGATCGGTTTCGTCCTGGTGGCGCTTCGTCATCTCGTTCAAGCTCAAATCCTTCCTGGCGGCTGCCTTCTTTGCCCTGGTCGCGGCCCTTGTCCTGCATTTCTGTGCGCGCCGCTTTCTGGGCGAGCTCTTTTTGCGCGATCCCACGGTCGAGACGCCATCCTATCTGAGCCGGCTTTCCGCGGCCTTCTGGTCTACGCTCATTCCCTCGGCGGCAGTCGGGGTGTTCCTCGGGACGACCTACTTCTTTCTCAACTATTTCAACGTGCTGCGCACCGACATCGCGGCCATGCTGTCGTCGCTGTTCATCGTCATCATCATCGTCTATTTCATCCACAGGCTGGCGAAGGCGGTGCTGTGCGCCGACATGCCGAACTGGCGGCTGGTGCACATCGCGCCCAAGCCGGCGCGTGTGCTGACATTCCTCATCACCACCACGGCGCTCATCAACGGCCTTGATTATTTCCTAAACACGGTCAACCAGGTCCTGGCGTCGCCCCTGTCGCTGACGGTTGCGAAAAGCCTGCTGGCCACCGTGCTGGTGGGGCTGCTGATCATCGCCATAGCGTGGGTGAAGCCGCTCGAAGAGGAGGAGACGGGGAATGTCAGGCCGTGGCCCAAGGCATTGCGGCTGTTCCTGATCTGCCTGGGGCTGTTCCCGATCGTCGCGGCGCTGCTCGGCTATATCGGGCTGGCGCGCTTCGTCTCGCAGCAGATCGTCGTCAATGGCGCGTTTCTGGTAACGATGTATCTGGGCTTCCTCACCGCCCGGGCGATCACCGCGGAGCATGCCTTCGGCAGTACCTCCATAGGGCGCTCCATGCAGGAGCGTTTCGGCATTGACGAGACATCGCTCGACCAGCTCGGGCTGGTGGCGGGCATCCTCACCAACATTGCCGTTCTGCTGATCGGCATACCGCTGATCCTGCTGCAGTTCGGCTTCCAGTGGTCGGAACTGCAGACCTGGTTCCTGCGGCTGATGACCGGCTTCCAGATCGGCAATTTCTCGGTCTCCTTCACCGGCATCTTCACCGGGCTGCTGCTCTTCGTCATCGGCTATTTCGTCACGCGCTGGTTCCAGAACTGGCTCGACGGCAGCGTCATGGCGAGGGGGCGCGTCGATTCCGGCGTGCGCAATTCCATCCGCACCGTGGTGGGCTATCTCGGCCTGGCGGTGGCTGCGCTGATCGGTGTTTCGGCGGCCGGCGTCAATCTCTCCAATCTGGCGCTCGTCGCCGGCGGCCTTTCGCTCGGCATCGGCTTCGGCCTGCAGAATATCGTGCAGAATTTCGTCTCCGGCCTCATTCTTCTCGTCGAGCGACCGATCAAGGTGGGCGACTGGGTGGAAGCGGGCGGCGTTGCCGGCATCGTCAAGAAGATCAGCGTGCGCGCCACGGAGGTGGAGACATTCCAGCGCCAGTCGATCATCGTCCCCAATTCCTCGCTGATCAACGACAACGTCGCCAACTGGACGCACCGCAACAAGCTCGGTCGTGTCGATATACCGGTGGGCGCGGCCTATGGCAGCGATCCGCGCAAGGTTCATGCGGTACTCATGGAAATCGGGCGTTCCCACCCGCAAGTCCTCAAGAACCCCGAACCGTTCGTCGCTTTCAAGGGATTCGGCGACTCGTCGCTCGATTTCGAACTGCGTGTGTTCCTGGCCGACATCTACTCCATTGCGACGGTGCAGAACGATCTGCGCTTCATGATCGTGGAAAAATTCGCCGAAGAGAAAATCGAGATCCCGTTCCCGCAGACCGATATCAATCTGCGCGTGGAGCACATCGAGGCCATCGCGGACGCGATCACCGCGCGGCGGGCAAGGCCGCAGGCCGATGCCGGCAGCGGCGAGAAGAAGGAGGCTGCAAAGGTGGTGGGCAAGACCGGTGTCGCCCGGATAAAAATCTGATTGCGTTCAGTTGCCGTTCAGATTGCGGCCTTTATAAGTATGTCTGAAACGGGCAGAAATGCCCAAGGACATCCGCAGCGGCGCCGCCGCGCACAGGGGGCGGTGGTAACACCGGGAATGATATGAACAGGTATGCAACCGCATTTCTTCTTGCCGTCATCAGTGCCGGCCCGGCCTTCGCCGCCAGTGCCGTCAACAAGGACAGCGAACCCCGCACGCTGGTCGTCACCGAAGGCTCGACCAAGAACGATCTGGTGCTCGCTCCGGGTGAAACGGTGGATTTCTGCCCCGCCGGCTGCTTCGTCACCTTTCCCAATGGCGACCGACAGGCGCTGACGGGAAGCGAGACCATCGAGATCACGGGCGGCAAGGCCAAGATCAACTAAGCTTTTTTAGTCCAGACAGATCGTCTTTGTGTTGGAGCGGCTCCTGTTCTGAATCCGGGAATCGCTCCAATTTTTTGTTTTCACAGCAATATTGGTGGGAATTCGTCCGTTTCCGAAATTTGCCGGAAATGAAAACGGCTTCTCAAGCCTCGCATCCTGCGGTAAGTGTTGTCTGTCACAACATTGATATCGGGTGCATCGATGACCATTGTCGACGAGATCCGCAGTTTCAACCGCTTCTATACGCGCGAGATCGGCCTTCTGGATGAGCATCTCTCCAAGAGCGATTTCTCGCTCGCCGAAGCCCGGGTGCTCTACGAGCTGGCGCATGGGGGCGAGCAGACGGCGGCCGACATCGCCCGCACGCTCACCATGGACAAGGCGCATCTGAGCCGGATCGTGGCGCGGTTTCGCGCACGGGGACTGGTGCGCAGCCGGGTCAGCCCTGAACATGGCAAGCGGCGGCAACTGACCCTGACCGATGCCGGGCGCCAGGCGTTTGCCGCGCTCGAGCAGGGCACGCGATCGCAGATGGAAGCAATCCTGATGCCGCTCGACCTGGAGGGCCACGGGCGCCTCATCTCGGCGATGCACGACATCAGGACCGTTCTCGACAGGGGCAAGGCGCAGCACGCCGATATCCGGCTGCGCGGGCTCAGGCCGGGCGATATCGGGTGGATCACGCATCGCCAGGCCGTCCTCTACAATCGCGAATATGGCTGGGACTGGACCTATGAGGGGCTCGTTGCGGAGATATTCGGCAATTTCATCGCCCATTTCGATCCGGTTCGCGAGGATGGCTGGGTGGCCGAGCGGGCGGGCGTCATCGTCGGGTCGGTATTTCTGATGAAAAGTTCCGATCCTGCCATGGCGAAGCTCAGGCTCCTCTATGTGGAGCCAAGCGCGCGCGGGCTCGGCGTCGGCAGGCGGCTGGTCGAGACCTGCATCGCGCGGGCGCGCGCGCTCGGCTATGAAAAGCTCACCCTTTGGACCAATGACGTGCTCGTCTCCGCGCGGCGCATCTACCAGGCGGTCGGTTTCCAGCTGGTCGACGAGGCGCCGCATCATTCATTCGGCAAGGATCTCGTCGGGCAGACATGGACGCTCGATCTCCGCCAGCCGGCATCGGCAGGGTAAAGGGTTTAGGCCTGCCTGCGTCCACAGCCTCTTGTGACGTATTTTAAGTCCATGTTTACCGCATCACATCGTTCTACAGCTCTCGCGGCTATTCAACCCTGACGTTCATCCTTCGTTTTCTTATGGCTGCTAGAGCGGTTCCTGCTTTGTGCATACGAGAGCCGCTCATTCCTTGCTTCCCGGCAAGTTCAATGGGAAAAGCAGTTCCTGCTTCCAAGGAAACGGGCGGTTTTCGTTTTCCGGGTCTTGTCCGGGAAGGCAAAGTGCCTTGGGGGGCTTTGGGGGGTAGGAAAACGATGGATGCGCGCAACAGCGATAAGAAGATACCTCTAGCGGTCGATCTGGATGGCACACTGATTGCCACCGATCTTCTATGGGAAGGCATCTTCCTGCTTTTGAAGAAGAATTTCTTCTATGTCTTCCTGCTTCCTTTCTGGGCCCTGCAGGGCAAGGCCCGGCTGAAGCATGAAATCGCCGAGCGCGTTGCCATCGATGCCGAAACGCTGCCTTATCGCCAGGATTTCCTCGCCTTCCTGAAAAAGGAACATGAGGCGGGCCGCAGGCTGGTGCTCGCCACGGCCGCAGCCACCTCCTTCGCCGAAGCGGTGGCAAAACATCTCGGCATCTTCGATGCGGTCTATTCGACGGATCGCTATCGCAATCTTGCCTCAGGCGCCAAGCTGAAGATGCTGGTCGAAGCCTTCGGGGAGGGCGGTTTCGATTATGCCGGCAATTCCCGGGCCGATATCGCCATTTTCGACGAGGCGCGCCGGGCCATCGTCGTCGCGCCGGACAGGGCGGTGCGGACGTGGCGGGAGTCCCGCGACGCGGACGATCGCGTGAGCCGTTTCTTCGCCGCGCCGCCGATGCGCCTTGGCAGCATCCTCAGAATGCTGCGCGTGCATCAGTGGATGAAGAACACGCTGGTCTTCGTTCCGGCCATTCTCGCCCATGATCTTTTCTATCACGATGTCTTCACGCGCACCTTCCTCGCCTTCGTTTCCTTCTGCGCGGCCGCATCGTCGATCTATATCCTCAACGATCTGTTCGATGTACAGCTCGACCGGCGGCATGCGCGCAAGCGGAAGAGACCCTTCGCCAGCGGCGAATTGCCGGTGCCGTTCGGCGTCGGCGTCGCCGGTCTGCTCCTCGTGCTTTCCTATGGCATCGCCGCGCTGCTGCCGATCGAATACATGCTGGTGCTCACGCTCTATCTCTTTGTCACGACCGCCTATTCGGCCGCGTTGAAGCGTATGCTGCTCATCGACGTCCTGGTGCTGGCGGGGCTCTATACGGTGCGGCTTCTCGCCGGCGCCGCCGCCAATGCGACGCCCGGCTCGTTCTGGCTGCTTGCCTTTTCGATCTTCTTTTTCCTGTCGCTGGCGCTGGTCAAGCGCTATGTGGAACTCAGCAATTCGCCGCCGGAAGAGAACGAGAAACTTGCCGGCAGGGGATATCGCGGCGTTGACCGCACGGTCATCGCGCAAAGCGGCGTGGCGGCCGCCTTCGGTGCGGTCCTGGTTCTGGCGCTTTATGTCGACAGCAATTCCGTCAAGACGCTCTATTCCTATCCCTGGATGATCTGGCCGCTCTGCCCGATCGTGCTCTACATCAATCTGCGGATATGGATCCTGGCGCATCGCGACCAGATGCATGAGGATCCCGTGGTGTTTCTGCTCAGCGACTGGCGCAGCATCATGATGATCGCGATCGGCGGTGCGATGCTGATGACGGCGGGCATGCGCTGATGTCGCTGGAGAGCTTCGGCCGCATAGAGCGCCGGCCGCGAAAGGCTATCGCATTCCAGCAAGCCGACCATCTGCTGCGGCAAGGCCCGGCCGGTGCCGGCGCGCTGCTCGGCTTCGGCAATGGGCGCTCCTATGGCGACAGCTGCCACAACGACCGGGGGGCGCTGGTCGAGATGCGCCCGAAGGGCCGGATACGCGGCTTCGACCCGGCAAGCGGCATTCTCGATGCGGAGGCCGGCGTGCTTCTGGCCGAGATCATCGCCTTCGCCGCGCCGCACGGGTTTTTCCTGCCCGTTACGCCGGGCACGCGCTTCGTCACGCTGGGCGGCGCCATCGCCAATGACGTGCATGGCAAGAATCATCACAGCCGCGGCACCTTCGGCTGCCATGTGATCTCGTTCGAGCTGCTGCGCTCGGACGGGATGTTGCGCAGCTGTTCGCCCACCCAGAATCCGGAACTTTTCGCTGCAACCATCGGCGGAATGGGTTTGACGGGGTTGATCGTGACGGCCCGGATCAGGCTGATGCGCGTTCTCTCGCTCGATGTCGAGGAGCGGGTGACGCGCTTTGCCGGTCTCGACCAGTTCTTCGCGCTGGCGGAAAAGGCGGATGAGGAAAATGAATATGCGGTTGCCTGGATCGACCAGCTCGCGGAAGGCGGGCGGGCCGGGCGCGGCCTGCTTCTGACCGGGAACCATGCGGCAGACAGCAATTTCAACGCCAGCCCCAGGCCGGCACGGCTCAGCGTGCCGTTCGAATTGCCGTTTTCTGCGCTGAACCGGCCAAGCCTCAAGCTTTTCAATACAGCCTATCATCATCTGAAGGGGCGGGGCGGGGAACCGCATCTTTCCAGCTACGAGCAGTTCTTCTACCCCCTCGACAGCCTGCGTGGCTGGAACCGGCTCTATGGTCCGGCGGGGCTCTACCAGCACCAGAGCGTCATCCCCTACGCCCAGGCGCGGGAGACAATTCCGGCGATGCTGTCAGCAACGCGCAGGGCGGGCCAGGTCTCTTTCCTGACGGTGCTGAAGCGGTTCGGGACGATCCGCTCGCCGGGGCTTTTGTCATTCCCGCAGCCGGGCTATACTCTGACCCTCGATTTCCCCAACCGGGGGGCAAAAACGCTTGAGCTGTTGTCGGAGCTCGATCGCCTGACGATCGAGGCTGAAGGGCGAGTCAATCCCTACAAGGACCAGAGGATGTCGGCGGCGACTTTCGCGGCGTCGTTTCCACAGTGGAGAAGACTGGAGGAACAGCGCGATCCGGCGTTCTCCTCCAATTTCTGGCAGAGAACGGCGGGGATTCTGGCTACATGACCTTGTCCGGTAGGTCTGCAGCCTTACCTTGGGCCGGGATCATGCTCTTGTGGTACCCGGGCAGAGGTGTAATACCAATTGCAATCGCGAATTGCGTATTGCTCGAATTTTAAATAACCGCTTTGCGGCTTCTCAACCTCTTCGATGTAACGTTTCGGCACAGGTCGCAGCGGGTAGCGGCCATAGCCTGAAGGCGGGTAAGGCAAAGATGTGATGACAAAATATATTCCCTTCATTCTGTTCACGGTGATGACCAATGCCGCGGCGCAGATCATGCTCAAATACGGCATGATCTCGCTCGGTCCGATCAGCTTCAGTGCCGATACGCTGGTCCAGCGCATCTTCCAGATTGTGTTCAACCCATGGGTATTCGGCGGGCTCACCGTGTTCGTCATCTCGATGGCATCGCATCTCTACGTGCTCTCGAAGGTCGATCTCTCCTTCGCCTATCCGTTCCTGAGCCTTGCCTATGTGGCGGTGGCGGTGTTCGCGTGGGCGGTGTTCAAGGAGGATCTCGGCACGCTGAAGATCGCCGGCATCGCCTTCATCTGCATCGGCACGGTGCTGATCGCACAGAGCGGGCGCGAAAGCACGACGGGGGGCGCGGCATCCTCCGCCGCGGCCCATACCGATTCCGGTTCGAAATAACAGGGCCTGATTTCATCAGGATAGCGGGAAAGAAACATGCGACACATCATCTTCGGCGGCGACGGCTTCGTCGGCCGCTATCTGGCAAATGATCTGGTCAACCGTGGCGAGAAGGTCGTCGTTGCCGACATCGTCAAGAGCGACCTGCCGCACTACAACAAGGCCAAGTTCGTCCATTGCGACATCACCAGCGAGGCGCAGGTGAATGCGGTCGGCCTGAAACCGGACGACATGGTCTATAATCTGGCGGCCAAGATGCTCTCGCCGCTGCAGATCCGCGCCAAGCGCCATGATTTCTTCTGGCCGGTCAATTATCACGGCGCGGCGCATATCATGAGCGCCATGGACCGGGCAGGTGCGTCGAAGCTCGTGCAGTTCACCACCGACATGGTCTATGGCCATACCGTCATGTCGCCGCAGACGGAGGACCATCCGATCGCGCCGCTCGGCGAATACGGCAAGTCGAAGGCCGCGACGGAGGCGCTCGCCGCCGATTGGCGCACGCGCGGCATGAACATCTCGATCATGCGGCCGCGGCTGATCATAGGCCCGGGCCGCCTCGGCATCCTGGAAAAGCTGTTCAAGCTGATCGACCGCAACCTGCCGGTGCCGATGATCGGTTCGGGCAAGAACCCCTATCAGTTCATCTCCGTCTATGATTGCGCCGAGATCGCCAGGCTTGCCTGGGAGCACGGCGTGCCGAACGATGCCTATAATCTCGGCTCGTCCAATCCGCCTTCGGTGCGCGATCTTCTGGGCGGGCTGATCAAGCAGGCCGACTCGAAGTCGATCCTGCTGCCGACGCCCGCCTGGGCGGTCAAGCGCACGCTGGCGCTGCTGGATAGCCTGGACAAGCCGCTGATGGACCCAGAGCAATATCTAATCGCCGACGAATATTGCGTGCGGGACACGTCACGCGCGTTTGCCGCCTTCGGATGGAAGCCGAAATTCCGCGACGAGGACATGCTGATCGCGGCCTACAAGGAATATCGCAACAAGATGGACGGCAAACCGGTGGCACAGATGGTGCCGCTCGCGGCGGAATAGAAACGGGGAGGAGCAGCGATGAACAAGGCTGTGGGGCGTGTGAAAAAGGAAGTGCCGGTCCATGCTGCGGCAGCGGCGGCGGGCGAGACGGCGGTGATGCCGAAACCCGATCTCCTGACGGTGGAGCAGGCCAAATCCATGGACCTGCCGCTGATGACGGAGCTCTTTTCCGCCCATATCAATCCGGGGCAGTTGCATTTCATGAAGCTGCTCGGCTTCAACAAGGTGAAGATCGAGCGCGCCGAGGGCATGTATTATATCGACCAGAACGGCCGCAAGATCCTCGATTTCTTCGGCGGCTTCGGTTCGCTCGCCTTCGGCCACAACCATCCGCGCATCCTCGCCGCCCGCCAGGCCTTCCAGGAGGAAAAGCGCCACGAGATCGCGATGGCCTTCATGTCGCAATATGCGGCAGCCCTTGCGCATAATCTCGCGGCCTGCAGCCCCGGCGATCTCGGCATGGTGTTCTTCGGCTCCTCCGGCTCGGAGGCCATGGAGGCGGCGCTGAAGGCGGCAGAGCGGGCGGCCGGACCGAAGCGCCCGAAGGTCGTCTATGCCGAGAATTCCTTCCACGGCAAGACCAAGGGTGTGCTCAACGTCACCGACGGCAAGCTCTATCGCGGCGAGTTCCAGCTCGTCGGCAATACGGTGCGCGTGCCCTTCGGCGATATCGAGGCGATCGAGAACGCCTTCAAATCCGATCCCGAAATCGGCGTCATCGTGTTGGAAACGATCCAGGGCGGGGCGGGAATCATCACCGCACCGACGGAATTCTGGCAGAAATTGCGGGCGCTTTGCGATCAGTACGGCGTGCTCTGGGTCGCCGACGAGGTGCAGTGCGGGCTCGGACGGTCCGGCAGGTTCTACGCCTTTGAGCATCATGGTGTGGTGCCCGACGTGACGGCGCTGGCGAAATCTCTCGGCGGCGGCAAGACCGCAATGGCGGCGATGATCGCCCGGCGCGAGGTCTACATGAAGGCCTATGGGACGCCGAAGACGGCGCTGATCCACGCCATGGCCACCTTCGGCGGCATCGGCGAGGCCTGCATCACAGCCATCGAGGCGCTGAACGTGCTCTATGACGAGCATCTGATCGACAATTCCGCCGCGGTCGGGGACTACCTCGTCGAACGGCTGAAAGCGCTGCAGGCGAAATACCCTTCGCTGATCAAGGAGGTGCGCGGGCAGGGGCTGATGGTCGGCCTCGAGTTTCACGATTTCTCGAAGACCGTGCCTGTCGTGCTGCGGCCAGTCCTCTCGATGCTCGACGACAAGCTGAAGGGCTCGCTGCCGGGCTTCATCGGCAGTCATCTGCTGCGCGACCATGGGGTGCTGGTGGCCTTCACCGAATATAACCGCAATGTGGTTCGGCTGGAGCCGCCCCTGATCTGCGAGAGGGCGCATGTCGATCAGTTCATCGCGGCGCTCGACGAGGTGCTCTCGCGCGGCATCGTCCGGATCGTGAAGGATTTCGTCAAGGCGCAGGTGAAGTAGGGGGGTACTCGCTTTCCCTGACGAAGAGTTACTGGATAGGAATGCCCCTCATCTGCCTGCCGGCATCTTCTCCCCGCACGCGGGGAGAAGAAAGAGGCGGCGATGTCTATGCTTCCCTCGCCCCGCTTGCGGGGAGAGGGTAAGGGTGAGGGGCAGATCCCACAACATGAACAGCGCCGTCCTCAAGGGGTGGTCGGCACAGTTCCCGGCCGCAGCAGCATATCCCAGCAATCATTGAGCTTGACCACCTGCCGGTCCTTCAGCGCATCGGCATAGATGCGGTAAAGCGCGCGGCGGCCTGTGGTGAGCGGGCAATGCGGGAGGAGCACGGCGTCGGTTTCCGCGATCGATCGCCGCGTGGCATCGTCGAGCGGCGGCACGGTGCGGTAGGGATCGGCGCCGATCTGGATGTGGCGCGTGGCGTCGCGATCGAGCAGCCAGGGGAAGGGATTGGCGAAATCGAGATTCATGATGGTGGCGAGGTGGACGCCGTTCGCCGCCTCGAACCGCCTGATCGCCTTCACCGCCTCGTCGGTCGAGATGACCCAGTACATCTGGTAGTCGAGCTCGGAATAGAGCTGCCAGCTCGGAAGCTGGCCTTTGCCGGAGAGGTCGCTATAGGCGTCGCCATATTGCCGATAATGCTTTTCCAGGAGCAGGGCCCGCTCCATGATGTCCCTGCGGGTGGAGATCTGTCCCAGCGATTTCATATCGCTCACAGGGGCGGCGACATAGGTCGGCGACACGGCGACGGCGCGCAATGTCTTGTGGACGATCTTGGTAACGGAAGGGATGACGACAAACCCGATCAGCACCGTGATCGCCAGCCGCCGTGAGGCGGGTTCATGCGCGGACTGGATGAAGATCGCCAGAAGGATCGGCCAGAGGAAGGTGAAATCCTGGCTGCCGGTATTCTGGGTTTCGAAGAAGATGCCGGCGAGGAGAGCCACGCCGAGCCAGACGAAATTGCTGTCGAGCAGCGTCCTCACGTCTGCGCCGGTGGCGAGGCCGGCGCGGATTGCCTTCCGCCCCGTCCAGGCCAGGGTGAGGATGAGAACGGCGCTCGCCAGGATGATGTCGAGATCGGTGGAGAAGACGGTGAGGAAGCGCGGCAGCAGCGCCTCCTCGTTCATGCGGACGAGCAGGGCGATCTCGTCGAGATAGGCCGTTATCATATGGCCGTTGAGTTCGAGGCAGAGAAGGATGGCGAGGAATATCGCGCCCGCCAGCACGACGCTGCGCCATGAGATGCGGCCCGAGAGAAGCGCCAGCAGCCCGATCAGCCCGCCTGCCAGAAAGCCGGTGACCTTGATGAGGAAAAGGGCGAGCATGGCAAGCCCGCAGAGGATGGCGAGCCGGCGGCCATCTTTCACGAACATGAGGGCCGAAACCAGCACGTAAAGCAGCAGCGTGGCATGGCGATTATAGATGCCGAAGCCATCCATGCCGGGATAGGAATGGAAAGACTGCACATTGGCCGGGCAGATGGCGAAGATCAAGAAAGGCACGAGGAGGGCAAAGGCGATGCCGCGCCGCCTGCGGGCGACATCCCCGATGACGATCGCCATGAGAGGGGCGGCGACGAGCAGAATGATCCATTGGGCAAGCAGCAGCGGCTGGGCATCGGGGAAAAGCTTCAGCCCCAGCGCGAAGATATAATAGGCGAGCGGGCCCACCGGCGCCAGAAAGTCGGTATTGGGGATCTGGCCGTTATGGATGCGCTGCGCGGCGTCGAAATAGATATAGGTATCCCAATACATCGGGCCGATCGGCAGGATGATGGGGATGCTGAGAAACAAGCAGAGCAGGAGAAGGACGAGCGCGAGCCAGGCGAGCGGCGCGCCGGCAAGGCGGCGCAGGAGCGATGCCGCTTTCTCGTCCGCGCCCGCATTTCCTTCAATCGCCCTGTTGCTCATGATCAATCGTCCCCCGCTCACCCCATTCATCGGCGATGGAGGGTAAAAGAGCAAGGGTTAAGGATGTGCAGAGCATTGCCCCATTGCCGGTGCTATGACATGCGTCGCGGCATTTCGTGGCCATGTCGCAAACAGGCCTTACCAAGGGCGGTGGTGCTCGGCATAGTGCGGAAAAATCCATCTCTATGCCGGGCTCGCAAGCCCGGCCTTATTCAGGGGAATGACACGATATGAAGACCCATGCCCGTGCGGTGGTGATCGGTGGCGGTGTGGTGGGCGTTTCGACGCTCTACCATCTGGCGAAGAAAGGCTGGAGCGACGTCGTCCTGATCGAGCGCAAGGAACTGACATCCGGCTCGACCTGGCATGCGGCGGGTCTCCTGCCGCTGTTCAACATGAGCTATTCCGTCGGCCAGATTCACAAATATTCGGTGAAGTTCTATCAGGAACTGCAGGAGGAAACCGGCATGAATGTCGGTTTCACCAATTGCACCAATATCAGGCTGGCGCGCACCAAGGATCGCTGGGACGAATATATGTACTATGCCGGTGTGGCCGAGACGATCGGCGTGCCGGTGAAGGTGCTGACGCCCGAGCAGGTCAAGGAAATCTGGCCGCTCGCCGAGATGGACGGCATTCTTGGCGCGATCCAGCATCCGGACGACGGCTATATCCAGCCGGCGGACCTGACGCAGGCGCTGGCCAAGGGCGCGCGCGATCGCGGCGCCACGATCTATCGCAACACGACGGTGACGGGTATCGAGCAGCAGCCGGACGGGCAATGGCTGGTAAAGACGGACAAGGGCGACATCCTTGCCGAGCACGTCATCTCCGCCACCGGCAATTTCGCCCGCAAGACGGGCCAGATGGTCGGGCTGGACGTACCGGTGATCCCGGTCGAGCATCAATATATCGTCACCGAGCCGCATCCGGCGATCCTCGAGCGCAAGGCCAAGGGCCTGCCGGAGATGGGTGTGCTGCGCGAGAGCGACTCCTCCTGGTACATGCGCGAGGAGAATGGCGGCCTGCTGCTCGGGCCTTATGAAAAGGGCGCGCCGGTCTGCTATGTGGACGGTCCTTCCGACGAGAGCGAATATGAGCTCTTCCAGGAGGATCTGGAGCGCCTGATGCCCTATATCGAAACGGCCATCGCCCGTGTCCCGGCCTTCGCAGAAGTCGGTATCAAGAAGGTCTATAACGGCGCCATCGCCTATACGCCTGACGGTTCGCCGATCATCGGCCCCGCGCCGCGGCTCAAGAATTTCTGGCTCAATGAGGGCCATTCCTTCGGCGTGACGGCGGCAGGCGGCGCCGGCTGGCAGCTCGCCGAATGGATCGTCGAGGGCGAGCCCTCCATCGACATGATGGGCGTCGATCCGCGCCGCTTCGGCCCTTACGCGACGGAAGGGTACCTTAAGGAAAAGAACGAAGAAGCCTATGCCGAGGTCTTCTCCGTCCACTATCCGGACGAGGAGCGCGGCGCTGCAAGGCCGCTGAAGCGTTCGCCCTCCTATGACCGGCAGAAGGCGCTCGGCGCCGTCTTCGGCTCCGTCTATGGCTGGGAGCGGGCCAACTGGTTCGCGCCCGAGGGCTACGGCATCGATGTCGCCACGCTCGACAAGCCTGATGTGCTCCTGAACCACAACCATCCCAAGCCCGATGCGGACGGCAAGGTGAAGGAGCTGTGGTCGTTCCGCCGCTCGAATTATTTCGAGCATGTCGGCAACGAGGTGAAGAATGTGACCGAGAATGTCGGCCTCCTCGACATGTCGGCCTTCGCCAAGATGGAAGTGTCCGGTCCCGGCGCGCGCGCATGGCTGGACAGTATCCTCGCCAACCGCATTCCGAAGAAGCAGGGCCGCATCGCGCTCTGTCATCTGCTTACCAAGAGCGGCGGGGTGCGCTCGGAGTTCACCGTTTATGAATGGAAGCCGGGTTCGTTCTATCTGGTTTCGGCGGGCGCCTTTGAGAACCATGACCACGATTATCTCTATAAGCTCCTGCCGACGGACGGCTCGGTGCGGCTCAAGCCTATCACGCAGATGCTGGGCGTACTCGTGCTGGCCGGGCCGGACAGCCGCAAGGTCTTGCAGAAGCTGACCCGCACGAGCCTGGCGAATGAGGATTTCCCGTGGCTTTCCGGCAGGCAGATCAGTGTCGGGCCGGCGAGCGCCCATGCGCTGCGCGTCAATTTCGTCGGCGAGCTCGGCTGGGAGCTGCATCATCCGATCGAGCAGCAGAACACGATCTATGAACTTCTGATGGAGGCTGGGGCCGAGTTCGGCATCAAGCCGTTCGGCATTCGCGCCATGACGGCGATGGCGGTTGAGAAATCATATCGCCTGATCCCGCGCGAACTCTCGATTGAGTACAATGCGCTGGAATCCGGCCTCGACCGCTTCGTCCATCCCAACAAGGGCGAGTTCATCGGCCGCGACGCGGTGGTGAAGGCCCGCGAGGAGGGGCTGAAGTGGAATTTCGTGACGCTGGAGGTGCACGATGTCCATGATGCCGATGCGCGCGGCTCGGAGCCGATCTACCATGACGGTAAGCTGATCGGCCGCGCCACCCATGGCGGCTATGGCTGGCGTCTGGGCAAGAGCCTGGCGCTCGCCATGGTCAAGCCGGAGTTCTCCGCGCCCGGCACGGAGCTCGACATCCGGATCCTCGGCAAATTGCACCGGGCGACGGTCATTCCGGAATCGCCGTTCGATCCGGAAAATGAACGCCTGAGGGCCTGATCCCACGGGTGCCACCGTTCAACTGAATGTATCATTCAACTGGACGTGATTGATGCCGCGGCGCGCGTTTTCGCCGCGGCATTTTCATTTCCTGTGCTATTATGGGGCATGGGACTGCGGACGATCCATGCCCTGATCATGATGGTGGCCCTGACGGCCTCGGTTCCGGCGCGCGCCCAGAACGGCGCCTCGACGGAGCGCCTGCCGGTCGATGTGGAGCTGGTGCTTGCCGTCGATGCATCGCGGTCCATGGAGCCGTTCGAGCAGAAGATCCAGCGCGACGGCTATGTCGCGGCCCTCCGCCACCCGCAGGTGATCAAGGCCATTCTGGAAGGCCTCCATGGCCGTGTGGCGATCACTTACGTTGAATGGGCCGGCTTCGGCTTTCATCGCGTCATCATTCCCTGGACCCTGGTGGACAGCCAGCAAGCGGCGGAAAAACTCGCCGCCGCACTGGACCAGCCAGTGCCGCCGCCGCAAAGCCGTACCTCAATTTCGGCGGCGATCGATTTCAGCGCCGGTCTTTTCGACAAAAGCGGCTTCAAGGGGCAGCGGCGAATCATCGACATTTCGGGCGACGGGCCGAACAATCACGGCAGGCCGGTGATCGATGCCCGGGCCGATGCGCTGGAGATGGGCATTACCATCAACGGCCTGCCGCTGATGACGCGCGGGTCGCTCTTCAGCGGCTGGGACGTGAAGGATCTCGACCAGTATTACGGCAATTGCGTCATCGGGGGACCGGGGGCCTTCATGATCCCCGTCACCTCATGGGAGCAGTTTCCCGAGGCGGTGCGACGCAAGCTGATGCTTGAACTGGCCGGGGACCCCGCGGCAAGCGGAGCCATGCAGGCGGGCAATGCGGGAGACCCGCCGGTCCTCAAGGTGCAGGCCAAGCCGTCCTACGACTGCATGAGCGGCGAGCGCGTCTGGCAGCAGCGGATGGACGATTGGGAATGGCGGTAGAAGGCGAATAGGGCTTGCAACAAGGACATGCGTGTCCGGAGTTGGCTCCTGTCGTCGCCGAATCGCGGGCGACGCTATTCTGGACTGTTTTCAGCGTGGAGAGGGTGAGGCATGGATTCCAGTGACAAACACTGGAATGACGGCAGTTTGGCTAGCTGATAATCTTCCACTTCTCCGCCGGGAGAATCTTTTTTTCCGTTGTCACAACCGCTTACCAGTAGAACTGTTGCAATCTCTTCCCCTGAGGAAGGGGTGGCGGTAAAGCGCAATCATCTCCATCCCCGCTATCCAGTGTTTGCCACTGGAAGCCATGCCTCGACGGCATCGCCATCACTGGAAAGGGGTTCATGCGAAGCGAGCCACTTCAGGTGGCCCACACTCACGCCGCCATGGGCTGCTTGCGCTCAGCACGCTCCTGCTGCGGCGAGCGGCCGTAGAGTTCGCGATAGCATTTGGAGAAATGCGAGGCGGAGACGAAGCCGCAGGCGACCGCCACCTCCACCACGGG
Organism: Mesorhizobium sp. RMAD-H1; assembly: GCF_014191375.1. Lineage (GTDB taxonomy): Bacteria > Pseudomonadota > Alphaproteobacteria > Rhizobiales > Rhizobiaceae > Paramesorhizobium. The sequence continues at coordinate 380,523 of NZ_JACHWN010000002.1, read as the reverse complement.
CATGGAGGACTGGATGAGCAGATGGCGGGCACGGTCGAGGCGGATTTCCAGATAGTAGCGTGCCGGCGAGCGGCCCATCTCCTGGCGGAACAGGCGCTCGATCTGGCGGCGCGACAGGCCGACATGCTCGGCCACCTCGATCAGGGAGAGCGGCTCCGTCAGGCTCGCCTCCATCAGTTCGATGATGGTCAGCACCTTGGAGTTCTGCACGCCAAGGCGCGCACGCAGGGGGAGGCGCTGGCGGTCATGCGGGTTGCGCACCCGGTCGGTCAGCGCCTGCTCGCAGACGCGGTTGACGAGATTGTCGTCGAAATCGTCGCCGATGAGCTTCAGCATCATGTCCAGCGCGGCGGTGCCGCCGGCGCAGGTGTGAATGTTGCCGTCGACCTCGAAGAGATCGGCATAGACATCGGCCTTGGGGAAGGCCTCGGCGAAACCGGGCAGGTTCTCCCAATGGATGGCGCAGCGCTTGCCGGAGAGAAGACCCGCCGCGGCAAGGATATGGGCGCCGGTGCAGAGCCCACCCACCGCCACGCCGCGATTATACTCCTCGCGCAGCCAGGCGAAGACCGATTTGTTCTGGAACTTCTCGACATTGACGCCCGAGCAGACGAAGACCATCGAGGGTCGTTCCTCGCCGATGAGATAACGGCGCTCATCCTCAAGCGAGGAGGTGACGGCGCACTCGACACCGTTCGAAGCCAGGACAGGCTTGCCGTCGACCGAAGCGAGACGCCAGCGATAGGCATTGTAGCCCAGCATGCGGTTGGCGATCCGCAGCGGCTCGATCGCGGTCGCAAAAGCGATCATCGAGAAATCGGGAACGAGAAAGAAGACAAAGGAGCGCTTTATGAGCGTTTTCTGATTCATGGCTGACAATGTTCCCGCTGCCGTTCTGCCACCTGGTGTTTTTTTCTGTCGCAACCAAACCATGATTCAGCGCGATTCAGGCGCAGTTAAGACGTAAAACTATTGAGCCATAGAATTATTCCAAAAGGAAGTGCGACGAAATAGCTGTCGCAAACCGGCAGGTCTTACGAAATCAGTAATGACCCAAAATGCATGACGGGCGGCTGGAACAAGCCATGCCGCCCGTCAGTTCTTCCCCGGCATCGTCATTTGCCGTTCTTCCGGTGCTGGCGCTCATAGAGATCGGGCCAGCCGATGTCATGGCGGATATTCTCCGGCAGGCATGCCAGGGCGCGGATGGTGTCACGCTCGCGCTTTTTCGCAGCGATCCATTTGGCCTTGTTCCGGAACACTCCGGCGATCCGGGACACGAAACCCTCGATCATCCGGACGATTCCATCCGAAAACAGGTCCGGCCATTCCTTGTACTCGTAGCGGTCTCGATGGTCATAGGTGGTCATGGTCTTTCTCCTGAATGCCCAACCCCTTCATGACCTTGACTATGCGAGCGCTTTGAGGTTCAATCAAACGAAATTAAGGAACACATAAATTCAGAATATTTGATCAAAGAGGCCGATCATGACCGCACCGATGCACCATCCGCTGCCGATCCTAGATCTGGATGTCCTGAGGACATTCGTGATGATCGCGGAGACGGGGAGCTTCTCTGCCGCCGCCAATGCGGTGTTCCGCACGCCATCGGCCGTGTCGATGCAGATCAAGAAGCTGGAGGAAACGCTCAGCACGACGCTTCTGGAGCGGGACGCGCGCTCGGTGTCGCTGACGAGCGATGGCGAGATGCTGCTCGGCTATGCCCGGCGCATGCTGACGCTCAATCGCGAGGCGGTGGCCAAATTCGTGGCGCCGACCGTCTCGGGCGTGGTGCGGCTGGGATCTCCCGACGACATCGGCGAATGTGTCCTGCCTTTCGTGCTCAAGCGCTTCGCCGAGACGCATCCGAACGTCACCGTCGATGTGGTCATCGACCAGAGCGTCAATCTGCGCAAGCGGATCGACGAGCATCGTCTCGACATCACCATGATCAACATCTCCGACGCAGGATTGAAGACCAGCGATATCGAGGTGCTGATGACGGAGCAACTGGTCTGGGCCGGCGCCAAGGGCGGCACTGCGCATGAGCGCAACCCGCTGCCGCTCTCGATGTGGGAGGAGGGCTGCGTCTGGCGCGCCAATGCGCTGGAGGTGCTGGAAAAGGCAGGGCGGGAATACCGTGTCGCCTATATGAGCTCGCATACCACGGGGCAGCGCTCGGCCATCCTTTCCGATCTCGCCATCGCGCCTTTCGGCAAGACGCTTCTGGGTGAAGGGATCGTCCCGCTCGGGCCGGAACACGGCCTGCCGCCGCTCGGCACCTACCAGCTCGGCATGATCGTCGCCAAGGATGCCGGCCAGCATGTTCAGGTGGTGGCGGAACATTTGCGCGGGATTTTCGAGAAGTATCAGCGGACGGGCAAGTTTTGAGGGGCAGTTGAGCTGAACTCCAGCCGTTCTGTGCTTCTTCACACCCCCTCTGGCCGGCAGGCCAGAGGGGGTGTCAAAGAGCGAAAGCGCTTCCATTTTGAATCCAGACGTCGCTCTAACTACCCGCCTTTACACAAGCTTCTGCTTGAGCGCCGCCACCCGCTGCTTGTCTGTCTTCCGCTGCATTCCATCACCAAAGCCGAGGCGGATGATATTTTCATCTGGTGCCGGAGAAACGGTGCTGCATGAGGCATGGATCTCGGCAACGGGCAGGCGGGCGAGCAGGCTCCCGACATTTTCCGCCGTCAGTCCCGCACCGGGCATGATCGTGATTTTGCCGTCAGCCGCCGCGAAGGTCTTTTCCAGATCGTCGAGCCCTTCAAGCGCGGTCGGGGCACGGCCGGAGGTGAGGATGCGCTCGAAACCGGCCTCAATGGCGATGCGTACGGCCTCATCGATATCGGGCACCAGGTCGAAAGCGCGATGAAGCGTCGTGCCGAGCCCATCGGCGTGTGTCTTGAGCCGGGCAAGCGCATGATCGTCAAGGCTGCCGTCCGGCCTGCTTGCACCGAGCACCACGCCGGCAAGCCCCGCCGCGCGCACCGCATCGATATCGCGCAGCATCTGGTCGATTTCGCCTTTGCTATAGACGAAATCTCCCGCACGCGGGCGGATCATCGCATGGACGGGAACTGCTGCCCGCGCTGCGATGGCGGTCAGGCCGGGCGAGGGGGTGAGGCCGCCCAGTTGCAGCGCCGAGCAGAGCTCTATGCGGTCCGCCCCGCCTGCGACCGCCGCTTCCAGCCCTTCCGCATCATCGACGCAGATTTCGAGGAGAATTTGGCTCATGGCCATGTTTCCATGGCTTGAACGGTTCTGGTTGCCTCTTCACCCCCCTCTGTCCTGCCGGACATCTCCCCCTCAAGGGGGGAGATTACGCCATCATAGAGGTTCGGCATCAATCGCAGACGTTGCAAAATAGGTGCGACGAGCAGTATCAGCCAATCTCCCCCCTTGAGGGGGAGATGCCCGGCAGGGCAGAGGGGGGTATCGGACGCTGGCGGTTTCATATTGGCTGTTCCAGCCCCAACAGCCCCGCGCCTATCAGGCCCGGCTCGATGCGGCATTGCGCCTGCACCACCAGCGGCTCGTCGGTCTTGCGCAGGATGCGGCTCCGCACGGCCGCATCGATGCGCGCGATCAGCGGCAGGGAATTGGAGAGCCCGCCGCCCACGGGCACGATGGATGCGCCCACCACATTGACGACGAGGGCCAGCGCGTCGGACAGGATGTCGACATGACAATCGATGGTGCGGGCGGCCTTGGCACCGCCGCTTGTCCAGGCGTCGATGATCTCGGTGCTCGATGCCTCGACCCCGTGGAGATGGCGGTGCAGCTTTTCGAGCCCTCGGGCACTGCATATGGCATCGATGCATCCGGTCTGGCCGCAGCCGCAGGCAAAGCGCGGTATGGCGACGGGCGGATTGCCGGCCAGTGTCTTGGAAATCGGCCCGTGGCCCCATTCTCCGGCGAAACCGCCCACTCCATTCAATATCTTGCCGTCGATGACGATGCCGCCGCCGACACCGCTGCCCAGAATGGCGCCGAAAACGACACGATGGCCGCGTCCTGCGCCCGCCACCGCTTCGGCCAATGCGAAGCAATCGGCGTCATTGGCGATCAGCACCGGCCTGTTGAGCACGTCCTCGAGATCGGCGGCGAGGCGACGGCCATTGATGCAGGGGATGTTGGCGCAGGTGATGCGCCCGCTATCACTATCGACAACACCGGCGAGCGAGATCGCGATCAGGCTGTGGTCATTGCCCGTCGCGTCCGCCGCGATCCTGCCGATGGCGGCGGCGAAAGCTTCGAAATCATCGCGTGGCGTGGGTACCCGGCCCAAGGCCTGAATATCATCAGGCGAGGTCGCCCGCGCGCTCTTGATGGCCGTGCCGCCGATGTCGAAGCATGTGATCATGCGGGTTTAATCGCAGAAAGAATGGCAGGTGTCGATGGGATGGTGATTTGGCAATTGGGTGGATAATGCGCCCCGTCGCATATAATTCTGCACTGCCGATGTGGTGGAAAAGTCGAGGCATGGCTTCCAGTGACAAGCACTGGAAGCCATGCCTCGACAGTGCCATAGCCGCTACGGTGGAAAAAGGGGTACTAACCCCTGTTCCTTCTCGCCGCCCGCTCCTCGCGCGAGCGGCGGCGGGGCGTGGCGTCTCCAGGGCCGGCGGAGCCTTCGCCGTCGGACTTGCGCTCGGGCAGCTTCACCGCGGCGGAAAGCTTCGGGAAGGGATCGACCTTGTTGGGGATCGCCATGGCGTAGACGAAATGCTCCTGGAATTTCGGCTCCAGCGCGGTTTCGATCTTCTCGATGCGGCGGACGGTTTCCTCGATCTCGCGGCGGTAATCGCGGTTGAGCAGCGCCATGCGCGCGCCCGTGCCCGCCGCATTGCCTACCGCCTTGACGTTTTCGAGCTCGCAGTCGGGGATCAGGCCCAGAACCATCGCATATTTCGGATCGATGAAGGAGCCGAACGCCCCGGCAAAGCGGATCTGGTCGACATGGTCGATACCGAGCTTATCCATCAGGAGCTTGACGCCGGCATAAAGCGCGGCCTTGGCAAGCTGGATGGCGCGCACGTCGTTCTGCGTGATGGCGATGCGCGGTGCTCCATCATGGAGCAGGTAGGAGAAGGTGCGGCCGTTGGCGGTGATGCGCGGCGAGCGGGCGGCGAGGCTGCCATCGACCACGCCGTCCTCGGAGATGATGCCGGCCAGGTACATTTCCGCGATCACTTCGATGATGGCAGAGCCGCAGATGCCGGTGATGCCCGTCCTGGCGGCGGCTTCCGCGAAGCCCGGCTCATCCGACCATTGCTCGACGCCGATGATGCGGAATTTGGGCTCCAGCGTTGCGGGATCGATGCGCACCCGCTCGATGGCGCCGGGGGCGGCGCGCTGGCCGCCCGAGATTTCCGCGCCCTCGAAGGCGGGGCCGGTGGGGGAGGAGGCGGCGACGGTGCGCTGGCGGTTGCCGAGCACGATCTCGGCATTGGTGCCGACATCGACCAGCAGCATCATCTCGTCCTGCCGGTGCGGGCCTTCGGACAGCGTTGCGGCCGCGGCATCCGCGCCGACATGGCCGGCGATGCAGGGCAGCATGTAGACGCGGGTGCCGGGGTTCACGGCCAAGCCGATATCGGAGGATTTGAGATGCACAGCGCCGGAGACGGCGAGCGCGAAGGGCGCGCCGCCAAGCTCCGTCGGGTCGATGCCGAGGAAGAGGTGGTGCATGATCGGGTTGCCGACGAACACCGCGTCGAGAATATCCTCGCGGGCGATGTTTCCTTCCGCGCATACCTTGTCGATCAGCCCGTTCACCGCCTCGCGCACGGCCAGCGTCATCGCCTCGCGCCCGTCCGGGTTCATCATGACATAAGAGACGCGGCTCATCAGGTCCTCGCCGAAGCGGATCTGCGGGTTCGAGGCGCCGGCGGAAGCCAGCGTGCGGCCCGAAAGCAGCGAGGAGAGATGCATGGCGATGGTGGTCGAGCCGATGTCGCAGGCGATGCCATAGGCCTCGTTCTTCAGGCCCGGCCAGAGCGCGATCAGTGTCGGGCGCCCTGTTTCCTCATCCTGATGGATGGCGGCGGTGACGCCCCATTTCTCCTTGCGCAGGATTTGCTGGACTTGAGGCAGCAGGTAAGCATCGACCTGCAGGTTCTTATAACCCCAGTCCTTCTCGATCGCCGCCTTCAGCCGGTCGAGATCGCCGAGCGGCTTGTGCATGTCCGGCTCCTCGACCTCGACATAGCACATGTGAACGGCGGGATTGCGCGCGATGATGCGGGTGTCGACGTCCTTGCGTATGGTTTGCGCGTTGACCTGGACGTCCTGCGGCACGTCGACGACGAGATCGCCTTCAATGGTGGCGGAGCAGGAGAGGCGGCGGCCCGGCTTCAGCTCGCGCTTTTCGGCATAGCGCTGTTCTTTTGGACCGATGGCGGAGATATGGTCGCTTGAGGAGGTGATGCCATGCTTGGCGAACTGACCCTCCTGCACCTCGACCTGACAGCGGCCGCAGGTGGCGCGCCCGCCGCACACGCTTTCGACATAGACGCCCAGCGACCGCGCCGCCTCAAGGATCGGCGTACCTACCGGGAAACGCCCGCGCTTGCCCGAGGGCATGAAAAGGACGAGCGCCTGCCGGGTCGGTGCATCGGGACTTTTCACTGGCGCATTCACGATCGAAACTCCTGCAGCAAAAAGACGAGGGCCGTTTCTCCCCCGTCTTCCATCTCCGACATATCATTCATGCGGCCCCGACGTTCAAGCCGGCAGCCGAATGCCTCAGGCGATGGCCCCGCGCCGGGCGTCGCGTCCGCCGCGGCGGCGGCTACCATTCCCGCCGTTTCCGCCTGCCGGAGCCGCCGCCTGACCGGAATTGACGTTGGCGGCATGGACCGGCTGGTGGTCGCGGTATTTCATGATCCAGTTGCCGCAATTGGGATCGGTGCCGTTCAAGACATTCGCGGCGTGGACCATTTCCATCTCCTGCGGGCGGCAGGGGTTCATGATGGCCGAAGTCATGCCGCTGGCGATCACCATCGGGATGAAGGCGGCGTTGATGCCGTGGCGGTGCGGCAGGCCGAAGGAGATGTTGGAGAGGCCGCAGGTGGTGTTGACGCCGAGTTCCTCGCGCAGGCGCCGCACCAGCCGGAAGACCTGGAGGCCGGCGGTGCCCATAGCGCCGATCGGCATGACCAGCGGATCGACGACGATGTCATGCGCCGGAATGCCGTAGTCGGCGGCGCGCTGGACAATCTTTCTCGCCACCTCGAAACGGACGTCCGGATCCTCTGAAATGCCGGTCTCGTCATTGGAGATCGCCACGACAGGCACATCATATTTCTTGATGAGCGGCAGGATCATCTCCAGCTTTTCCTCCTCGCCGGTCACCGAATTGACCAGCGGGCGGCCCTTGGCGACTTTCAGCCCGGCCTCGATGGCGGCACTGACGGAGGAATCGATGGAAAGCGGCAGGTCCACCAGTCCCTGCACGATCTCCAGCGTCTGCACCAGCAGCGCCGGCTCGGTCGCGTTCGGATCGACGGCGGTGACGCCGGCATTGATGTCGAGCATGGTCGCGCCCGCCGCTGCCTGCTCGAGCGCGTCCTTGATGACCGTCTCGAAATTGCCGGCCACCATCTCGGCGGCAAGCTTCTTGCGTCCCGTCGGGTTGATGCGCTCGCCGATCACGCAGAAGGGCTGGTCGAAACCGATGACGATTTCTCGTGTCGCGGAGGCGACGATGGTGCGGGTCATATGTGTTTGTTCCCTTGTTGCGCGGCGGCGATGGGCGATGAAGTGTTGGAATTCCACGTACCACGTTCCACCAGCCATTCGGAAGCCTTCTTGATGCCGCCGAAGGGAAAGACGTGGATCTGCTTGATATTGCTGGTCGGGTTCTCCAGCACATGCCGCTCGATCGGGCCGACGACGCCTTCCGGCGAGTGGGTGGTGGCGAGCGCGGTCAGCGCCAGCGCGTTCTTCTTCAGGAAGGTGATGGAATTGCCGACGCCGCACATGGCGGCATATTTGATGAGCGTGGTGATTTTGGCCGGGCCGGCGACGCCCAGATGCACCGGCAGGTCGATGCCGGCTTCTCGCAGGCCTTCCGCCCAGGCGATGAAATGGTCCGCATCGAAGCCGAACTGGGTGACGATGCGCAGCTTGGCGCCGGTGCGCTCGCCGAAATTCTTCTTCAGGCGCAGGGCTTCGACAGCGACGGCTTCGGAAAAGTCGGGGCTTCCCTCGGGATGGCCTGCGACGCCCATCTCGGTGATGCCGTAGCGGTCGAAGAGCCCGGTTTCGAGAACCTGCATGGTCGAGTTGAACTCACCCGCGGGGCGCTCGAGGCCGCCGCCGATGACGAGCACGTCGGTTACGCCGGCCTCTTCAGCAGCGCGGCGGATGCGGGTTTCCAGCGCTTGCCTCGTGGTGAGGCGGCGGCAGGCGAAATGCGGCACGGGCTTGTAGCCGAGATCGTGCACACGCTTGGCGGCCGCCGTCATCGTGTCGACCGAATCGGTGCCGATATCGGTGATGTAGACCCGGCTGCCGGCGGGAAACAGGCCCGGCAGGTCCTGGCTTTCGATCGCCTGCTTCGGTGCCAGTTCGATCGATGCGCCGATATGGGTCATGGTTTTTGCCTCACGGGACTTCAATTCATGAACGCTCATGTCCACCTGCCTTTACCAGCGCCACTAGGCGATCCTGGGTATAATCACTGTCGAGGCGCTCAAACGCCGCATTTGCTTCTGCTTCGAGGTCGTCGCCGACAGTCAGGGGCGCTCCGCGCCGCCACTCGGCGAGATAGGCATCGGTTGCCTCAGCCCCGACGCGCATGGCGCACATGTCGATCGCTTCGGTGAACCGCAGCGGCAGCTCACGCTTGGCGCTCTTGCGCCCTTGCTTGACGATCACCTGGGCGGGTATATCCCGCCAATAGACGACAACGAGGTCGGCCATGCACTTTCATCCTCCATATATCCAAGCATCGCCGGAATTGCCGGGCCTTGCTTGCTGCGCGGCGACGTGGGGGCATTCAAAAGCGACGTGGCGGGCTGTCGTATTTGCGCCATCACCCTGCGTGTTCAGAAGGGCAGTTTGGTAATCAGCGTTCCGGCGGTGAAGAGCACCGCGGCGATGATGCCGAGGGATATGAAGCCGATGAGGACGCCGATGCCCATCAGGATGCCGTCACGCTCGGTCAGCGCGGCGCCGATGATGGCGGTGGCGAATGCCGGAAGCCAGTTGGACAGCGGGATGGGGAAGACCACCGCGAGCCCGAGGATCAGCGTCAGCAGGCCCAGCCAGCGGTCGCCGTGGCGGCGGGCAAACGGCCAGGCACGCGGCTGGATGAAGCGCTCGATGCGCTTGAGCCACGGCACGCCCCTTTGCGAAAGCTGGCGGAAGCGCTCCGGCGTCATCGATCGCTCGCGCAGGAAGCGCGGCAGCCACGGCGTTTCCCAGCCCAGCACCATCTGGCCGGAAATGAGCGCCAGCGGAATGCCCGTGACGATGCCGGTCCCCGGCGGAAGCGGCAGCAGGTTGACCAGGGCAAAGAAGGTAAGCAGCGCAGCGAAGCTGCGGTCGGAAAGAGCCTGCTCGATCTGGCCGAAACTCACCGGGCCATCGGCCTTTTCCGCCAGGGCCTCGAAAACCTCGGACAGGGACCGGCTGTCGGAAAAGCCGGAAGGTCGCTCGGGACCGGGTTGTATCGTTGCCGGCACGGAGACTTCCTGTCCGGATAGGGTGTGAGGCTTCTCATTCATGCCCTGCATATCGCCTGTCGATGATGATATTTCAATGACAGGAACTCCGGCGACGGAAATTAGGTTCTCAAAATTCAAACGAGGATCGTCGTTTTTCGGAGCATCCTTGGGGCGGTCGTCACCTGCGTACCGGTGACACGTCGCCACCGGCCGCTTCTCTGATGGCCGGGACGAGATCGCCAAGGCCGGTAAAACGGCGTTCATAGGCAAGGCCCAGGAAGGCCGCCGCTTCCTCCGCTTTTCGCGAGAGTTCCGGATCGTCCGTCTGCGCCAGATAGATCATTTTGGAATAATTGCCGAAATAGATGTCGCGCAGCTCCGGATGACGGTCGAGGCCGAGCGGCTTGACCAGAAAGGCCTCGAACTGGCGGGCGAGGAAATCGGTCATGAAGAAGGACGTCATGTCGTCATCCCAGCGCTCGGCGAAGACCTCGTTGCCGACATAAAAGGAGAAGCAGTGCGGCCCGGCGATGCGCTCGACGCCGTATTTCTCGCAGATCCGGTCGAGCGCGCCGCCCGTGCCGCAATCGGCATAGCCGACGAAAATGCGCTCGATGCCGCCGCTTCTCGCGCGCTTTATCGCGCGCTCGACGGCGGGCGCAATCCTGTCGGGATAGTGATGATAGATGGCGGGAAGGCACTTCAGCTCGATATGATCCAGGCCGAACTGTTCCCGAATCGCCAGGATTTCGCGGGCGATCATGCCGCAGGCGATCACCCGCAGCTTCTGCGGGCTTGGCGGGGCGTCAAACTTCGTCTTGCCAAGCGCGTCCATCACGCTAACCTCTTGCGGCGGATGTGATTCCGCAGATGATGACTATTCTACCAGATCGGGAGACACCGTCCATGAAACCGTCACGCATCGTGCCGTTGGTTGCCATTCTCTGCGCGTTCTCGCTCGCCGCCTGCGCCAATACGGTGCGCGGCGTGGGCAAGGACGTCAAAAGCACCGCCCATGCGATCCAGGAGACCGTCGAATAGGACTCTAGGGCGCAAGGGGCGGACGCCAAGCGTCTTTTGCCTGGAACAGGCATTTTCAGGGCGATCCCCGCTTCAAGGGATCGCCCTTATTGATTCCGGACAGGCGGCTTATCCCGCAGTGCCCGTGCGCTGGTTGTGCTTGCGCTTCATGAAGTCCTTGGCGGTTTCGACCGCTACGGCCGCATCGCGGCAATAGGCGTCGGCTCCGACGGCCTTGCCGAACTCCTCGTTGAGCGGAGCGCCGCCGACGAGCACGACATAGTCGTCACGGATGCCCTTTTCCTTCATCGTGTCGATGACGACCTTCATATAGGGCATGGTGGTGGTCAGCAGGGCAGACATGCCGACGATGTCGGGCTGGTGCTCCTCGATCGCTGCGAGGTAGTTTTCCACCGGATTGTTGATGCCGAGGTCGATGACGTCGAAGCCCGCGCCCTCCATCATCATGCCGACGAGGTTCTTGCCGATGTCGTGGATGTCGCCCTTGACGGTGCCGATCACCATCTTGCCCTGTTTCGGCGCGCCGGTGGCGGCGAGCAGGGGACGCAGGATATGCATTCCCGCCTTCATGGCATTGGCGGAGAGCAGCACCTCCGGCACGAAGAGGATGCCGTCGCGGAAATCCTCGCCGACAATGCGCATGCCTTCGACCAGCGCTTCGGTCAAAACCCTGTAGGGCTCCCAACCGCGTTCGAGAAGGATCTTGGTGCCTTCCTCGATCTCCTCCTTCAGGCCGTCATAGAGATCGTCATGCATCTGCTGCACGAGTTCGTCGTCCGAAAGTTCGGAAAGAATGATTTCATCATCGGCCATTAGCGCAATTCCTCACCGTGAGCCCAAAAGGGCCAATCGCATGTTCACTACATATCGTGCAAGCGGCAAAAATCCATCGCTCAAAAGCGACTTCGCAAAACGCGAAAGCGACCGGATTGCGCGGCGGGTCTCGATCCCGCCGATGCGGTGAAGGGCTAGAACGTGCCCCGGACGCCGATAAAGGCGGCCCGGCCCGGTGCGTTATAGCTGAAAATCTCCTGGTAATCCTCATCGAAGAGGTTTTCGATGCGGCCGAACAGTTCGACATGTTCGTTAACCCTGAAACTGCCGCCGATGTTGACCACCGTGTAGGCATCGAGGGTGACCCGCGCGGGCAGGGCCGGCACGAAGGCCTGGTCCGTCATCTTGCCGTTGAAGACGATCTCGCCGAAGACCCGTGCCCGCTGGTCGAGGAACGTATAGGATGCGTTCAAGGCGCCCGAATGCTTCGGGCGGCGCACTTCCTCGAGGCGCTTGTCGCCGGCCGCGCTCTGTTCCGTCGCATCGGTATAGGTATAGCTCGCACCCGCCTGGAAGCCGTCGAAGAGGTTCAGCGTGGCGGAGAGTTCCACGCCTTGCCGCCTGCTCTTGCCGTCACCATTGACGACGGTGGAGGTATAGTCGGGCGCGCCGCCATAGACGGTGATGATCTCGTCGGTGAGGTCCTGGTTGAAATAGGTGATGTCGGCGACCAGCAAGCCGCCGAAGAAGCCGTGCTCGACGCCGATATCCCAGCCCAGGCTCTTCTCCGGTGTGAGATCGGGATTGCCGGCGAAGGAATCGGGCACGTAGCCGAACTGCTCGAAGAAGGTCGGCTTGGTGACGCCGGTGCCCACCGATGCGTGAAGCCGCGTCGTGCTATCCGGTATCTTCCAGGCGCCGCTGAGACTGTAGGTCACCGTATTGCTGAACCGGTCGTTCCAGTCGCGGCGAATGCCCGCATTGAGGAAGAGCTGGCCGAGGAATTCGCCGCGATATTCCGCCACGAGCGCGTTCGTGTCGCGGCTCAGCGTCTCATCGAGATGGGAGGGTAGGAAGGTTTCGCGTTCCCATTCATAGCCGCCGGTAATCTGGTGACTCGCGCCGAGAAAGCCAGGTGTTTCAAAGGCGTAGGTCGCCTGATAGCTGGCGGTGTAGCGGTTGCCGTCGTTCCACGAGGTGCGGGAGCCGTTCTGGAAGTATTCGCGGTGGATGTCGCCGCCGGTGAAGCGGGCCTTCTGGGTCAACGCCCCGTCGAGCGAGACGTGGGTCGCACCGAGCGAGCCGAAGAACTCGCGGGCGGCCGTCTCCTCGTCGCCGTCGATGACATAGCCATAGGTGGGGCTGCCCGAGGCGAAATCCTGCGGGTCGATGGCATTGCGCCGGTCGACATAGCGCAGCGTTCCCTCGAGCGTCAGATCCGGCGTCAGGTCCAGCGTCAGGCGGCCGTTGACAGTCGCGTTCCGGTCGCCATCCTTCTCCGAGCCGAAATCGGAGATGTTGAAGCCGTCGCTTCTCCGCCATGTGCCGGAAAGCGCCATATCGTAGTTTTCGCCGCCGCCGCTCAAGGAAAGGCCGCCGAGAAAGGTGCCCTGCGTGCCTGCTTCCGAACGTCCCTTCACGGTGAAGCCGTTCCGCTCGCCGCGCTTCGTGATGATGTTGACCACGCCGGCCATGGCGTTCGAACCCCAGAAGGCGCTCTGGGGCCCTCGCAATATCTCGATGCGGTCGATATCGTCGGCGAGCAGGCCGCCGAAATCATATTCGCCGCTCGACATTTCGTTGGCTTCGACGCCGTCGATCATCACCAGCAGCTGGTTGGCCTCCGCTCCGCGCACGCGGACTTGGGTGACCCCGCCGGCCGCGCCGGTCCGCGAGACGGCAAAGCCCGGCACCTGCCGCAGCGCATCGGCGACATAGCGGATCTGGCGCTGTTCCAGCTCCTCGCCAGTGATGACCGTGAATGCCCGGCCGGTCTTTTCCTGCTCGACCGGCGTCAGCCCCGCCGTGACAAGGATCGGCTGCAGCATGATGGTTTGGCTGGCTTCGGCGCCGTTTTCCTGCGCGTCCGCCGTGCCTGGCAGCATCAATGTGAGGAAACCGGCCGCAACAATCGTCTTTTTCATATCCGCCCCAGTGCATCGGAGGCGAAAAACCCTCGCCCCGAAGTTCATGACAAACCGCAGGCGGATATGGAGCTGGGCGCTGGTCAGCAGATTGCACCCCCTCGGCCATTCCGGCACGCGGCAACACCTATCTCGTGTCACCGCCACGGACGACCGCGCCCAGCCACACCCCGTGGCCAAGCATGGGTGACCGGAAAAGGCAGGTCTCCTGACTCCCGTGTCATCGCCTTCCTTCGCCTTCCCGAACGCTTTCGCGCCCAGTGGCACTCTGAATGAAGGCTCAACGGTTACAGTTGCGGGGGCAGTCCCGGCTTTGGTCGATGGTCCGACCGCACCGTGTTCCCTTTTCATCCGCCTTGGGCGGAACCGATTCCATGCCGGAACCTAGTGAGCGCGCGCAGATATTGTCAAGCGAGGGGAGAGACCGATTGTCTTTAACGCGCCACGGTTTGGCGCACACGGGAACGTTCTTTCCGTTGCCGGGATTAGGTTGTTGGTTCAGATATCCATATGTGCGAAAGGGAGACTGCGTAATCAAAGCGCAGGAGAAAAAGATGGACCAGGAAGCATCTGTCGAAGCCGGTGAAGAGCGCGGCGGGCGTCGTGGACGCGGCGCGAGCGGCGGGGCGGCGGCGAGACGGGCCGCGCGGTCCGGCGGCGGGCCGGGCAAGTCGCTGACCTATATCACCCGCAAGGTGCCGGTCTATGAGGTGCTGAACGAGGAAGGGCTGGCGCTGATCGAGGCCAATGCCGATACCGTTCTGGAAGAGATCGGCATCGAGTTCCGCGACGATGCGGAGGCGCTGGCGCTGTGGAAGGAAGCCGGCGCGGACGTCAGGGGCGAGCGGGTGCATTTCCCGAAAGGGCTTTGCCGCTCGCTGCTCAAGACCGCGCCATCGATCTATACCCAGCATGCGCGCAATCCCGAGCGCTCGGTGCAGATCGGCGGCGATGCGACGGTTTTCGCCCCTGTCTATGGCCCGCCCTTCGTGCGTGACCTCGACGGCAACCGTCGTTATGCGACGATCGAGGATTTCCAGAATTTCGTGAAGCTCGCCTATATGGCGCCGTCGATCCACCATTCCGGCGGAACGGTGTGCGAGCCGGTGGACGTGCCGGTCAACAAGCGCCATCTCGACATGATCTATGCGCATATGCGCTATTCGGACAAGCCGTTCATGGGGTCGGTGACCGCACCGGAGCGGGCCGAAGACACGATCGCCATGTGCAAGATCCTGTTCGGCGAGGATTTCGTCGAGAACAACACGGTGCTGACCAGCCTGATCAACGCCAACTCGCCGATGGTGTTCGACGAGACGATGCTGGGCGCGCTGAAAGTCTATGCCAGGCACAACCAGGCCTGCATCGTCACGCCCTTCATCCTGGCCGGCGCGATGAGCCCGGTGACGGTGGCCGGCACGCTGACGCAGATCCTGGCGGAGGTGCTGGCCGGCGCCTCCTTCACGCAGCTGATCCGTCCCGGCGCGCCCGTCATCTTCGGCACGTTTGCCTCGTCGATCTCCATGCAGTCGGGCGCGCCGACCTTCGGCACGCCGGAGCCGTCGCTCGTCTCCTATGGCGCGGCGCAGCTTGCCCGGCGTCTCGGCCTGCCGTTCCGCACCGGCGGCTCGCTCTGCGCCTCGAAGCTTCCCGACGCCCAGGCGGCCTATGAAAGCGCCAACACGCTGAATTCCACCCTGCTGGCCGGCACCAATTTCGTGCTGCATGCGGCAGGCTGGCTCGAAGGCGGACTGGTCTCTTCCTATGATAAATTCATGATGGATATCGACCAGCTCGGCATGCAGCAGAAACTTGCCGAAGGCGTCGACCTCTCGGAAAACGGTCAGGCGATGGATGCCATCCGCGAAGTGGGGCCGGGCAGCCACTATCTGGGATGTTCGCATACTCAGGCCAATTTCCAGAGCGCGTTCTACCGTTCCTCGATCGCCGACAACAATTCCTACGAGCAATGGTTGGCCGAGGGTGAAAAGCGGGCTGACCAGCGCGCCAACGATCTGGCGCGCCGCTGGCTCGAAACGTATGAAGCGCCCTATCTCGATCCGGCGATCGACGAGGCGCTGAAGGCGTTCATCGCCGAGAAGAAGGCGTCGATGCCCGACGCCTTCACATGAAAGAAGCCCGAGGATGGCCGGGCTAAAGTGGCCGCTCTGATCCATGACGAGGTCTGGGGTTCGGCCATCAGCGGACGAACCCGGAAATGACCGGGCGTCTGCCGCCATCAATGCATGAAATCGCCGCCGCGCTGGAACCCTTCGGGCTCATTCCGCGCGGCGGTTTTGTTTTCAGCGACGATGAGGACGCACCGCGCGGAGCAGCGCTGGATCGTGCGCGCAGCGTGGTGCTTGTGGGACACGCCGGATCATCGATCTGGCCGCATTTTACACGCTGGCGTGCCGGGGAGGGCAGGGGGAGAGCCGATCCGCTCGACGCCTGGTCGAAACAGGTGCTCGGTGAGATGGAACGGCAACTCGGCGCAAGGGCGGTCTTTCCCTCGGACAAGCCATGGCTGCCGTTCCAGCAATGGGCGAAAAGGGCTGAAGGGCTGAAGCCGTCGCCGCTCGGCCTGCTCATCCACCCGGTCTACGGGCTCTGGCACGCCTATCGCGGCGCTCTGCTGTTCGACGAGCAAATCGGCTTTCCGGCGCGCGAAACGCCCGACCATCCATGCGAGCGATGCACGGCAAAACCCTGTCTCTCGGCCTGTCCGGTAGATGCCCTGGACGGGACCGGCTTTGCGGTGGAAACATGCCGGAACCATCTGCGCGGCAGGGCGGGGGAGACCTGCCGAACAAGCGGCTGTCTCGCGCGGCTCGCCTGTCCGGTCGGGCTGGGCCATGCCTATGAAGCCGCGCAGCAGCGCTTCCACATGGCGGCCTTCCTCAACTCCTGAATCAATGGTCGTGGGTCATCCCCGCCGCCCACGCCGTTCGCGGCGCGGCGTGTCGCTGCCGTTTCCGGCGGTCTTGTTGCGCATCGGGCCGATCACCTCGACAATGGTCTCGACGGTCGGACGCGGCCCCTGGACGTGATTGTCGAGCGCCTTGCGCATCGCCGCCAGATGCGCGAACGAGGTGCCGCAGCAGCCGCCGATGATCCTGGCGCCGGCATTGGCGGCCAGATGCGCATAGTTCGCCATCAGATCAGGCGTTCCGGAATAATGGATTTCCGAGCCGCGGAATTCGGGTATGCCGCAATTGCCCTTGACCACGACGGTCGCAGCGGGATCGGCATCGGTCATATCGAGCAGCGAGGAGAGGATATCGGCGGCTCCGACGCCGCAATTGGCGCCGACCGCCACCGGCTTCTGCGCCAGCCCGTCGACGACATGATGGATGTCCTTCGGATGAAGCCCCATCATCGTCTTGCCCGCAGTATCGAAGGAGCCGGTATAGACGTAAGGCAGGCCGAGCGAGACCGCCGCCTCTGCGGCGGCGCGAATCTCATCGGGCGCCGACATGGTCTCGATCCAGGCGACGTCGATGCCGCCGGCCTTCAATCCCTCGAGCTGTTCCTTGAAGGCTGCGACCGCATCCTCATAGGTCAAGGCGCCGAGCGGCACGAGCAGTTCACCCGTCGGCCCGACGGAGCCCGCGACGATGACCTTGCGGCCGGCCTTGTCGGCGACGGAGCGGGCGAGCTCGGCCGCCTTTTTGTTGAGGTGGAAAACGCGATCCTGCGCATGATGCAGCTTCAGGCGATGCCTGGTGCCGCCGAAGGAATTGGTGAGGATGATATCCGCGCCGGCATCGATGAAGCCTTGGTGCAGCGCCCTGATCTTGTCCGGATTGCTCTCGTTCCAGAGCTCCGGCGCCTCGCCGGCTTCCAGCCCTGCGGCAAAGAGATTGGTGCCTGTCGCACCATCGGCAAGCAGCACGCCTTTCTCGGCGATGAGGTCGGCTAGCGGGTTCGATGAAGGAGCGGCGTTCATGCGCGTGTTTCCAGCTTGCTGAGATTAAATAAAGATATAAGGAAGTCTTTATATCAGGTCAACGCATTTACTGCGCGCGGCGTGTTCAATTGACAATGACGTAATGCACGGGAAGCGTGACGTCGGGATGGGTGCGGTAGGGCAGCTCGGTCGCGACGATCCTGTCGGCCGGCAGTTCGATATGCGCCGCCTGAAGAATGCCGGCGACCTTCTCCGGCGGCTGGTCGCCGCCGAACCAGAGGACGAGCAGGGGCTTGACGATGCGTGACGCCGCATCGGGGGTTTCCGGGTGAACGACCCTGAGGGAGGGGTCATAAAGGCGGAAATTGCCGGGTATCTGCGGAAAATCGGCCAGAATCGTGGAGAAATCGCCTTCCTCGCGCACTTGCTTGAACAATTGCGCATAGTCGAGCTGGCCGATGGGCGGGTCGTTGCGGCTGCCATAGGTGAGGTTGACGGCAAGAACAGGAGTGACAAGGAGCGCCACGACGATGCTGGCGATGCCGAAATCGAACAGGCTCCTGTCCGTCAGCCGGTAGCGGTGAAGAAGATAGGCAAGGCTGGCGGGCAGCAGGAAGAGCACGGGCTGCAGCCAGCGGTCCTTCACATTGGTCGCGCCGGTCAGGCAGACGCCGACAAAGACCACGGCAAAGCCGACGAGGATGAGGCGGAGCAGGAACTTCTCGCCCGCGATCGGCGCTGCCGGGGCAGGGTTCCTGCGCTTGCGATGGACGATGAAGATGACGCCGGCCACGGCGACGGCGAGGATGGAGAACAGGAAGCTGACCTCGAAGAGACGCAGGAGGCCCAGCGCCCGGTCGAGAAGGAAATCGCCGGTGGCGCCGATCTCGAATTTGCCGGAACGGGCGAGCACGCTGTCCCTGTGCTGCAGCATCCACACGCCCGTCGGCGCAAGGCAAAGCGCCGATACCGCCACCGTCACGAAGGACAGGCGCGACAAGAGCACCTTTCTGTAATCGGTGATCGTCAGGGCGGTGACGACCAGCGTCAGGAGGAAGAAGCTGGCATTGAACTTGCCGAGGAAGGCGGCAGTCATCGTCAGGCCGAAGACGGCGGCCGACAGGATGGAACGCGACCTCATATGCCAGGCGAAAGCCAGGAAAGCCCAGGCGCAGCCCGTCGTGCCGGCGACGGAGTGGGTCAGCGCGCGCTGCGATTCCCAGCCGATCTGCGGGATCAGAAACAGGCCTAGCATGCCGGCCGCGGCGACGTTGCGCGGCAGGCCGAGCAGGCGCATGCCGCCATAGACGCTGGCGAACATGCTGGCGAGCAGGCCGAACTTGACGATCTGCAAGGTCATGAGGCTGGTGCCGATCAGCGAGGCGGCGAGATTGGTGATCCATGTATAGAGCGGCGGCTGCGAACCACCGTAGCCCCAGTCGAGATAGCCGATATTGGCAAGCTGCTCGGCATCGTCGAGCCCCGCGCCATTGGAGATGAAGGTAACGAAAAGCGCCTGGAAGGCGAAATAGATGAGGACGAACAGCAATGCCGGATGCATGCCGAGCACGCGCCGGGGAGAGGTGGTGGATATCGTCTGATCCAGATTCATGAATGCTGTCTATCCTATAGGCGCGACATTGCCGGGGATAGATATAGTAATTCCCCAGGCCCCGCCAAAAGCTGCCGGCAGCCTTTTCCCAGAATCTTGCTATTAATACAATGACGGAATGACGGGGGTAAAAAAGACTTGATGTCGGGCGGGTGTTCATGGCCGGCGCATCGCACCGGCCATTTTCCTATTCGGCCGCCTGTCTCGCCTCGTGGGTGATGGGTGTAACCATGGCGGAGATGACACTCTGCATGTCGAGATGGCCGACGGGCTTTCCCTTTCCGTCATGCACCTGGATCTCGCTGACGCCCGCCTCCGTCATGATCCTCGCCGCCTGTTCGAGGACAGTGCCGGTCTCGACGGAAGGCAGGCCAACGCCGCGCGCGCCGTGCGTCATGATGGTGTCGACCATGATGACTCGCCCGCGATTGACCTCCTTGACGAAGCTCGAGATGTAATCGTCGGCGGGCTTCAGCACGATGTCCTGTCCCGTGCCCTGCTGGACGATCTCGCCGTCGCGCAGGATGGCGATGCGGTCGCCGAGGCGCAGCGCCTCGTCGAGATCGTGGGTGATGAAGACGATGGTCTTCTTGATCTCCTTCTGCAGGTCAAGCAGGACGGATTGCATGTCCATGCGGATGAGCGGGTCGAGCGCCGAGAAGGCCTCGTCCATCAGCAGGATGGGCGCGTCGTTGGTGAGCGCGCGGGCAAGGCCGACGCGCTGCTGCATGCCGCCGGAAAGCTGGTTGGGATAGCTGTCCTCGAAGCCTTCGAGCCCGACGCGGGAAATCCAGCGATGCGCCGCCTCAAGCTGCCTGGCCCGCGGCACGCCCTGAATCTCCAGTCCGTAGACGGTGTTCTCCAGAACCGTGCGATGCGGCAGCAACGCGAATTTCTGGAACACCATCGCCGTCTTGTGGCGGCGGAACTGGCGCAGTTCCGCCTCGTTCATCTTCACGACGTCGTCATTATCGACCAGCACTTCGCCCGCCGTCGGATCGATGAGGCGGTTGATATGGCGGATCAGCGTGGATTTGCCGGAGCCCGACAGCCCCATCACCACCTGGATGCAACCCGCGGGCATATCGATATTGATGTCCTTCAGGCCGAGGACATGGCCATGCTCGGAATTGAGCTCGGACTTGCTCATCCCGTTCTTGACGGCGTCGACATAGGCCTGAGGGTTTTTGCCGAAGATCTTGTAGAGATGCTTGATGGTGATGCCGGTGCCGTGCGTGCTTGTCTCAGCCATGGACCGTCTCCAGATGTTTCTGCAGCCGTTTGCCATAGGCCTGGCTTACGCGGTCGAAAATGATGGCGATGCCGACGATGGCAAGGCCGTTGAAGATGCCAAGCGTGAAATACTGGTTGGCGATGGCCTTGAGCACGGGCTGGCCGAGCCCCTGGACGCCGATCATCGAGGCGATGACGACCATGGCGAGCGCCATCATGATCGTCTGGTTGATGCCGGCCATGATGGTGGGGAGCGCCAGCGGCATCTGCACGTTCTTCAGCCGCTGCCAGTTGGACGAGCCGAAGGCGTCGGCGGCTTCCAGCACATCCTTGTCGACGAGCCTGATGCCGAGATTGGTGAGCCTTATGATCGGCGGAATGGCGTAGATGACGACGGCGATCAGGCCCGGAACGCGGCCGATGCCCAGAAGCATGACGACAGGGATGAGATAGACGAAGCTCGGCATCGTCTGCATCACGTCCAGGACCGGGTTGACGAGGCTCTGGAAACGGTCAGAGCGCGACATGAGAATGCCGATGGGAATGCCGACGGCTATGGAGAGAACGGTGCAGACGAAGATCATCGAGACAGTCTTCATCGTATCCGTCCACATGTCGAAGAAGCCGATGAGGAGGAGCGTGATGATCGTGCCTGCGACGATCTTCCAGCTGCGGCTGGCGAACCAGGCGATCGCTGCAATGAGCGCGACGATGATCGGCCACGGCGTGGTGGTCATGAACCGCTCGGATTGAATGAGAAAATATTGCAGCGGGTCGAAAAAGGATTCGATGGTGTCGCCATAGGCACGCGTGAACGTGCGGAAGCCCTCATCGATCGATTTCTTCAACGCCGTAAGCGTGCTGTCATCCATATGCGGGAAGCGGTACAGCCAATCCATTAAACACCAGTTCTCCTCTTTGGCCGCATTTTTTGCCCATTCTGCGGCTTTTTTCCTGCGCAGTCATCCTAAATGCAGAGAGCACTGATATCGCCCGGTCAGGTCGGGCGACCATTCCGGTGGTGCGGCTGCCTGCTTCGATGTCCTGCATGGTCGGCGAAAGGGCGGCGGAGTGCTCCGCCGCCCGCTGCCGAATTACATCACGGCAGCCTTGATCTTTTCCGCGGCTTCCGGCGAGACCCACTTGGTCCAGACATCCTCGTTGTTCTTGAGGAAATGCTTCGCGCCGTCTTCCCCAGTCGCCTGATTGTCGGACATCCAGGCGAGCAGCTTGTTGACGGTGTCATTCGACCAGGAACGGGCCTTCAGATAGTCGAGCGCCGGCCCGGCGCGATCGGCGAAATCCTTGGTCACCAGGGTTTCGACATTGTCCTTCGGCCATTCGTTGGGCTTGGGATCCGGGCAGTTCTCGACAGTGTTGCAGCGCTTCCACTCCGCTTCATCGAATGGTGCGGCGTGACCGAGCTTGACCATGTCGTATTTGCCGAGAAGCGCGGTCGGCGCCCAGTAGAAACCCATCCAGCCTTCCTTGCGTTCATAGGCCTTGGCAATCGATCCGTCGAGGCCGGCGGACGAGCCCGTATCGACAAGGACGAAGCCCGCCTTCTCCCCATCATAGGCCTTGAAGAACTGGGTGGTCACGCGCGTGCCGCCCCAGCCGGAGGGGCCGTTGAACACCGCGCCCTTGCCGGGTTCCTCCGGTGCGGGGAACAGTTCGGGATGCTTCAGCGCGTCGGGAATGGTCTTGATGTCGGGATGGGCATCGGCAAGGTATTTCGGAATCCACCAGCCCGAGACTCCGCCCTCGGAGAGCGCTTTCGAGACCGAGATGATCTTGCCCTGCTCGACGCCGTTATTGACGACATCAGGCAGGAAATCGATCCAGCCCTCGGGAGCGATGTCGGGTTGGCCCTTTTCTATCATCGAGGTAATGGTGGGGACCGTATCGCCGACCACGAGCTCGGCATTGCAGCCGTAGCCTTCGGTAAGGATGATCTTGTCCAGATTGGCCAGAACCTCGGCCGACTGCCAGTTCATGTTGGCTATCGTCACGTCACCGCATTCGGCGGCAGACGCCATGCTCACAAAAGTGCTTGAAAATCCGGCGATGCCGGCAGCCAGAATCGTGGAAGCCAAAAGCCTCTTCATCAGATATTCTCCCATTCGCAACAGCACAAAGATTTATTGCGTCCGCTGGCATGCTGTGCGGCCAGCCGACAATTTTTTCCCATATCCATGCAAACTCCTCGCTTGGCAAATTAGCGTCTTGTTGGCGACGGTTGATATCCGGATCGCGACACGCTCCCGATTGGGCACGCATAAATGCCTGGCCAAGAGCCCCCGCTACCGGCGTCCGTCCCAAGGATTGGCCATCGGGACCATAAAAACAAGGGCGAGCATCCCAATTTTTTGCTGCAGGTGCGAATGAAGCCTCTTTGGGCAGGATGCACAAATCTGCATCCCAGCCATGCGCGAAATTGCGGCATAGTAGCTTAAAAGCGACAGCCTGCGACGGCTTTACGGCAGCTGCGAAAAAGAAATTGGCGCATTGCAACATCAAACGACAAATCTGCCCCGGAGTGCGGCAATGCTTTACATTTTCAACAGGAACGACCGCGTTCACATTTCCTGGAACTCAACCGAAAAGCGCAGCAATCGCGCCGAAGACAACCGGTCGCGATCATTGTTGTCGCGCGTGTCCGTCGTCTGGCGCGGCTCGGCCGGCTGACGGCGCGCGCCGTCGCCATCGCGCCGAATCGACGCACCGCGAAAAATCAGGGATAAATCGACCCGGAAGACGAAAATAGAGCCGCTTCCGGGCGGTTTTTTGCGTTTTCCGGGTGGATGATTCGTGTCGCAGATCGGGTCAAAGCGTTTCAGCGTTTAACAGAGGCAGTGTTTCCATGCTCTGGCCGCAGGCCCCGAAGGTTCGCCTTGGCGATGGGGCAGGACGTCGCAATTGCGTCATGCTCGGCTGCGACCCCGGTATCCGTTCCGGGCCGTCGAAACCCTATCCATCATCTGGCGTGCGGGCGCTGCATCACCCTTCCGGAAGGAAACATCGGATCAAGTCCGACGATGGCGTCGTCGTGGTGAGTGCCCGTCTCTCCACCGCGCCGGTTGCGCAAAACGGCCTGAAGGTCGAGCGTGTCCATCAAACAGGAACGGCTTGCGCCAGAAACCGACGTAGAACGGCAAAAACCGTGCTGTCCCGGAGGGAGAAGCACGGCTTTGCCAAATTACGCATGGCGCTCCCGCCAAAACACTACGACAGCGGGAAATCTACAGCTCCGGTACGCAGTACCTGATCCGGAGCGGGAAGACGGCGTCGTTCCGTCTCGGCTCCCTTTTTAGCGCCACATCGTTACCGCCAAGTTAGCAAGAGCTTAAGCAAATCTAAATCCGGTCATTTTTCCGAATTTTTTGCGGCAGACTCAGTGTTTGTAGGCAGAATCCCGCGCAAAAAATTGACAATGGCCGAAAAATCGTCCCCGCCATGCCCGTGGACGTTGAAGAGGTGATAGAGTTGCGCGGCATGCGCGCCGAGTGGCGTGGCGGCATTGGCGGCCTGGGCCGCCTCCTGCGCGAGCTTCAGATCCTTCAGCATCAGGGCTGCGGCAAAACCGGGCTTATAGTTCCGATTGGCGGGGGAAGCCGGCACGGGACCCGGAACCGGGCAATAGGTGTTGAGCGACCAGCACTGGCCGGAGGAGGTGGAGGCGACGTCGAACAGGGCCTGGTGTGACAGGCCGAGCTTCTCGGCCAAGACGAAGGCTTCCGAAACGCCGATCATCGAAATGCCGAGGATCATGTTGTTGCAGATCTTCGCCGCCTGGCCGCTGCCTGCCTCTCCGCAATGGACGATGCGGCCGGCCATGGGCTGCAAGATCGGCTCGGCCCTGGCGAAAGCCTCGTTGGAGCCGCCGGCCATGAAGGTGAGCGTGCCGGCGGCCGCCCCGCCGACGCCGCCCGACACCGGCGCGTCGATCGACAAAAGGCTGTGCTGCCTGGCGATTTCATGGGCCTTGCGCGCGGATTCCACGTCGATGGTCGAAGAATCGATGAAAAGCGCATCTTTCCCGGCCTTTGGGGCGATATCCCGATAGACGGAAACGACATGCTTTCCCGCCGGCAGCATGGTGATGACGACTTCCGCGCCTTCCACGGCTTCCGCGGCACCGGGCATGACCATGACGCCGTTTTCGGCGGCTATCCTCAGGTTTTCCGGCAGGAGGTCGAACCCCTGCACGGAGTGCCCCGCCTTGACCAGATTGGCGGCCATGGGATTGCCCATATTGCCGAGGCCGATGAATGCGATCGTCGCCATGTGTCGTCGTCTCCCTGAATCTATATTTATGAGCGCCCGATCATCTGGCGGGCGATGATGACGCGCATGATCTCGTTGGTGCCTTCGAGGATCTGGTGGACGCGCAGGTCGCGCACCAGCTTTTCCACGCCGTAATCGTGGAGATAGCCATAGCCGCCGAAGAGCTGCAGCGCATCGTTGGCGACCCAGAAACCGACATCGGTGACATAGCGCTTGGCCATGGCCGACCATTTGCCGGCGTCGTGCGCCTTGCGGTCCAGCTTGGTGGCGGCCGCATAAAGCAGGAGCCTGGCGGCGGAAAGCTCGGTCTCCATGTCCGCGAGGCGAAACTGCAGCGCCTGGAACTGGTTGATGGGCTGGCCGAAGGCCTTGCGCTGCGCGGTATAGTCTATCGCCTTGTGGAGCGCGGATTGGGCGCCGCCGAGCGAGCAGGCGGCGATGTTGAGCCGCCCGCCATCAAGGCCCGCCATGGCGATGCGGAAGCCTGTGCCTTCTTCGCCCAGAAGGTTCTCCGCCGGCACGCGGCAATTGTCGAAGACGACCTGGCGGGTCGATTGCGCGTGCCAGCCCATCTTGTGCTCGTTGGCCCCGAAGGATAGCCCCGGCGTGTCCTTCGGGATGACCAGCGCCGAAATGCCCTTCGGCCCGTCCTCGCCGGTGCGCACCATGGTGACGTAGAGATCGCTGTCGCCGGCGCCTGAGATGAACTGCTTGGCGCCGTTCAGCACATAATGGTCGCCGTCGCGGACCGCGCGGGTGCGCAGCGCCGCCGCATCCGAGCCGGAACCCGGCTCCGTCAGGCAATAGCTCGCCAGCCACTCCATCGAGACAAGCTTTGGCAGGAAGCGCCGCCTTTGTTCCTCATTGCCGAAGGTGTCGATCATCCATGCCGCCATGTTGTGGATGGAGATGAAGGCGGAGAAGGCGGGGCAGGCGCCGGCCAGCGCCTCGAAGATCAGAACCGAATCGATGCGCTTCAGCCCCGATCCGCCGACATCCTCGCGCACATAGATGCCCCCCATGCCGAGCGGCCCGGTCTCGCGGATGACATCGGCGGGAAAATGCTTCTCGCGATCCCATTGCAGTGCGTTTGGCGCGACGCGGTCGGCAGCGAAGCTGCGCGCCATCTCCCGGATTGCGCGCTGGTCTTCGGTCAGCTCGAACTGCCCGGTCGATGGATCGATGACGGCGTCCATGGTCTCCTCCCATTCTGCCTTTCAGGCTCCAATCTAGAACAATGGATGCGGCGCGCAAACGCTTCCTTCGCATTATCCGTGGAGAGTCTAGGCAGAAGGATAAGGATGCGTTAGGCAGGCGGCATGACGCGCGCCATCATGTTGCAGGGAACGGGTTCGGATGTCGGCAAGACGGTGCTGGTCGCCGGGCTGTGCCGGCTTGCGCGGCAGCGCGGGCTGAAGGTGCGTCCGTTCAAGCCGCAGAACATGTCGAACAATGCCGCCGTCAGCGACGATGGCGGCGAGATCGGAAGGGCGCAATGGCTGCAGGCGCTGGCCTCAGGCGTGCCGTCCTCCGTGCATATGAATCCCGTCCTCCTGAAGCCGCAATCGGAAACGGGCAGCCAGATCGTCGTGCAGGGCAGGGTGGCGGGGCAGGCCAAGGGCCGCGAATACCAGCTTTTGAAGCCGCGATTGATGGATGCGGTGATGCAGTCCTGGGACGAGGTGCGCGCCGGGGCCGACCTCGTGATCGTCGAAGGGGCGGGCTCGCCGGCGGAAATCAATCTTCGCGCTGGGGATATCGCCAATATGGGCTTTGCGACGCGGGCGGGCGTGCCGGTGGTGCTGGTCGGCGATATCGACCGCGGCGGCGTCATCGCCTCCATCGTCGGTACACATGCGATCCTGCCGGAGGAAGACCGGCGGATGATCGCGGGTTATCTCATCAACAAGTTTCGCGGCGACGTCTCCCTGTTCGATGACGGCCTTGCCGCAATCACGCGTTTCACCGGCTGGCGCTCATTCGGCGTGGTGCCGTGGCTCAAAGCCGCCGCGCGCCTGCCGGCGGAGGACTCGGTGGTGCTGGAGCGGCTGGCGAAGGGTGAGGGCCGGGCGCTGAAGGTGGCCGTGCCGGTGCTCGACCGCATCGCCAATTTCGACGATCTCGACCCGCTCAAGGCCGAGCCGCAGGTGGAGGTGGTGATGGTGCGCAGCGGCGAGCGGTTGCCTAATGATGCCGGGCTCGTTGTCATTCCCGGCTCGAAATCCACCATCGGCGATCTCAAGCGGTTCCGCGAGAATGGCTGGGACCGCGATCTGCGGATGCATGTGAGGCGCGGCGGCCATGTCGTCGGTATTTGCGGCGGCTACCAGATGCTGGGCCGCACGGTGCGCGATCCGGATGGGATCGAAGGCGATCGTCGCGAAATCGAAGGGCTGGGCCTGCTCGACGTCGAAACGGTGATGGAGCCGGAAAAGACAGTGCGCAACTCAGCGGCCCATTCGATGGTATTCGACGTGCCGCTTGAGGGCTATGAAATCCATCTCGGACGGACCACCGGGCCCGACTGCGCGCGGCCGGCGATTATCCTGAACAACGTTCCGGATGGCGCAGTGTCACCGGATGGCCGGGTTTTCGGCACCTATCTGCACGGGCTGTTCGGCTCCGATGCGTTCCGGGCGAAATTCCTGCAGTCGCTGGGCGTAACGGGTGGTACGGTGCCTTATCGTGCGCAGGTGGAGCAGGCACTGGACGAGGTGGCGGAGGAACTCTCCGGGTGTCTGGATGTGGACGGGTTGTTCAGTCTTGCGGCAAGATGATCGAAACGATTGCCCCACCTTTTTCCCCGTTTTCAAGCTTCAAAATGCCGCCATGTGCGATGGCGATTGCCCGCGCCACGGAGAGGCCGAGGCCGGTGCCACCCGTGGCGCGGGACCGCGAGGGATCGCCGCGCCAGAATGGGCTGGGGGCGAGCGTATTCATATCGGCCGGGAAGCCCGGCCCGTTATCGGTGAGCCGGATCATTGCGCCGCCATCGGGCAATGTACAGGTTTCGCAGCGTAGCCATTTGCCCACGGCGGCATAGCGGCAGGCGTTTTCCAGAAGCGCAAGCAGGGCCTGACGGATGCGCTCGGGATCGACCGGGGCGGACGCCGGATCGAGCCGGGTTTGGAGCGTAAGGCCGCTTGCTTCAAGCATCGGTCTTGCGGATTCCAGCACAATCTCCGCGTCTTCCGCCACATTTCGCATCGTTCGGTGCACGACCAGCTTCTGGCCGACCGCCAGCGAAAGAGTGCGCAGGTCTTCGATCAGCCGGGAAAGCCCCTCGACCTGAACAAGCAGGGAGGAAAGCGTCTTGCTTTCCATCGGAAACACGCCGTCGAGCATTCCCTGGATCGAGCCGCGCAAGATGGTGACGGGCGTGCGCAATTCATGTGCCACCGCCATATTGTTGAAGCGGAGGCGTTCCTCCATCGTCTCCAGGCTGCTCGCCAGCGCATTGAAGCTTTCGACGAGGCTTGCCACCTCGTGCGTGCCGGAATGTGCGGTATCCACGCGCGCGGAAAAATCGCCGGATTTCAGTTCTTGCGCCGCATTGGCCAATTCAGTCAGAGGGCGGGCGATGCGGCGGGCAAGGAACAGGCCGATGGCGCCGCAGGCGATGGCGGAGAGCAGGCTGAACAGCAGCACCGACATCAGGAGTTCAAAATCCGTGGGCTGCTCAAGGGCATGGAGATAATGAAGAACCTCACGTAGCGCTTTTTCGCTCGGAGGTATGCCCGCGAGCATGGCGCGATAGGTTTCCGCTACGTGCGGCGGCAGATCACGGATGCCGGCAGCTTCAAGATAATTCGCATACCAGTTCACCCCTATATAGGTGAGGCCGACGCTCAGAAGCAGCATGGCCGCGATGACGATGGCGGTCGTCGTCGCGAGTGGAAGCGGGCGTATTTTCATTTCGGCTCCGATAAGCGATAGCCGATGCCGCGTATGGCGGAGAAGAGCCCCGTTTGGCCCAACTCTTCCAGCTTGCGGCGAAGGTTGGAGATGTGGGTATCGACCGTGCGGGCCAGCGCGTCGCTCTCCGGCAGGCAGGCGTCGAGAATGTCGGCCCGGTCGAAGGCGTGGGTGGGACGGCGGATCATGTAGGCGAGGATGCGGAACTCGCTCAGAGTCAGTGGGATGGGCCGTCGCGAGTCGCCTTGCAGGACGAATGCCGCGTGGGCCTGAAAATCCACTTCGATATCGCCGAAGCGGCGAACGCTCTCCTGCGCGCCACCCCGGGCGCGGCGCAGTACGGCCTTGACCCGCGCGACGACCTCCTGCGGGTTGAAGGGCTTCACCACATAATCATCCGCGCCCAGCCTGAGGCCGCTCAGCCGGTCGATGTCTTCGGCCAGCGCCGTCACCATGATGACCGGCGTGTTGCCCGCTTGGCGCAGCCGCGCGAGCACGCCGAAACCGTCGAGCCTGGGGATGCCGACATCGAGCAGCACGAGGTCGGGGGAAAGCAGCGCATGATGCTGCAAGGCCGTTTCCCCATCCGCTGCCCTCACCGTGCGGTAGCCCTCGCGGACGAGATAGGCATCAAGGATCTGGGCGATTTCCGGCTCATCCTCGACGATCAGAATGAGGCTGTTTTCCATGCACATGCGCTCCGCGCCATTGAAGGGCGAATAGGGAGTAGCGAATAGCGAATGGAATTTCACTATCCGCCACGCACGATTCGCCATTCGCTCATCAAGCCTTGGCCGTTTCTTGACAATCCAGCGCTCAAACCGCTGCCGAAGCCAATTCACGAGGTTCCGGTATGCGAAAAACCACGGTCAAACTGCATTATGCCGAAGGCGGGGCCGCGCCGCTCACCGCATCGCTGAGCCTCACGATTCTGATTGTCAGCTTCGTGTTCATCGTCTTTCCCGGCATTGACCTTGCCGTCAGCCGCTGGTTTGCGGATGGGGAAGTTTTTCCGCTGGGCGAAAATGCTGTCCTGAAGGCGATTCGTGATTTCAACCGCACCGTGCCTTATTCCCTGCTGCCGCTGATGCCGGTCATCGTCGCCGCCTATGCGCTCTGGCCGCGCCGGCTGCATTTTTTCGCTCCGCACAAGGCGTTTTATGTCGTGGCGAGCTTTGCCATGGGCCCTGGGCTCGTGGTGCAGATAGGCAAGAGCTTCTTCGGCCGTCCGCGCCCGGCGGGGCTTGTCGAATTCGGCGGCGCGGCCGAATTTTCACCCGTCTGGCAATTCGCGGGCCTATGCAGCCGCAGTTGCTCGTTTCCCTCCGGCGAGGCCGCGCTTGCCGCTGCGGCATTGTCCGTTCTGGTGTTTGTTCCCGTGACGGCGCGTAAGCTTATCGGCATTATCGCCGCGCTGTTTTTTCTCTTTGCCGCGCTCAATCGTGTCCTGTTCGGCGCGCATTTCCTCTCCGATGTGCTCGTCGCCTGGCTTGCCACCCTCTGGGTGATGGGCTGGCTCTGGAGCCATATCGCACCGAACGCCGACAGGATCGATGACGCGGTGCGCCGTTGGGCCGGCCCGATGCGGCGCGGGATGTTTCGGTGAAGCGTCATGCTCGATTGACGCCATTCGTCATAAAT
This sequence comes from Mesorhizobium sp. RMAD-H1, assembly GCF_014191375.1. GTDB lineage: Bacteria > Pseudomonadota > Alphaproteobacteria > Rhizobiales > Rhizobiaceae > Paramesorhizobium. The sequence goes on along the minus strand of NZ_JACHWN010000002.1, from coordinate 350,286 downwards.
CATACTGTGACGCCATTGCGTTCGGTTCCCGAAGGCGGAAGCCTTGGGATCAAAAGGGAATGCGACGGACGGACCCATGCCGGGCGTCCTTATCGCAGCCGACCCCGCGACTGTAGAGCGGATAGGATCGATGCCACGCGCCGGGATACCCCCGGCCAGCCACTGGGAAACCGGGAAGGCGGCGCCGATCTTCTGACCCGCGAGCCAGGAGACCTGCCGGGCGCAGAAGGGCAATGGTGCCCGCTACCTGAGGGGCGTTTTCCCCTGCTGCCTGCACGGAGGTTGTCATGGCTGCACGTACCGAAATTTCCCAATCGCTTTCCCTGCCGCTTGCGACGCGTCTGACGACAGCTGCCGTCTCGCTGCTGCTGGGCGCTTTCCTGATCTACGGCGTCGGGCTGGCCCAGTCCGACACGCTGCATGATTCGGCGCATGACACGCGCCACTCCTACGGCTTCCCCTGCCATTAAGGCTATCCCAGGAGACAAATCATGCTGGTTCGTTATCTGCTGGCTACGGTCGTAGCCGGCCTCTTTGCAGGTATTCTCGTCACGCCCGCAATGTATCTGAAAGCGGTTCCGCTGATCCTTCAGGCGGAGACCTATGAGGACGCCTCTGGCGGTCACCATCATGGGCCGGAGGCCGCGCCGCATGACCATTCCGATGCGGCGGAGGAGGGCGGGGCGGAGCTGCCGTTCGGGCGGCTTGGCAACACCATTCTCGCCAATCTCGTGGCGGGCGCGGGCTTTGCGCTGGCGCTCGGCGGCGTGGCGCTGCTTCTGGGACAGCGCATCACGCCGCGCAACGGCATCTATTGGGGGCTGGCGGGCTTCTTCGTTTTCGCCTTCGCGCCTTCGCTCGGCTTTGCGCCCGAACTGCCGGCCATGCCCGCCGCCGATTTGAGCGAGCGGCAACTGTGGTGGGTCGTGACGGTGCTCCTTTCCGCCATCGGGCTCTATCTCATCGTGCTGCGGCATGAGATCTGGGCGAGGGTGCTTGGCCTCTTCCTGATCGTGCTGCCGCATCTCTATGGCGCGCCGCATCCGGAGGATATCGCCTCGCCGGTCCCGGCGCTCATCGCCTCGCAATATGCGGTGGCGTCGCTGGCGACCAACCTCTTCATGTGGACGGTGCTGGGGCTGGCGCTCGGCTGGCTGTTGCAGCGTTATGCTGCCTCGGAGCTGGAAGGCTAGAAAGTTTTGATGGAAGCGCGGAGCCACCCCCCTCTGTCCTGCCGGACATCTCCCCCTCAAGGGGGGAGATTGGCCTTCATCGATGGCGGCGCTTTATCTTGCAACGTCAGCGATTGGCGAAAGCGTATATCACAGCCAATCTCCCCCTTTGAGGGGGAGATGCCCGGCAGGGCAGAGGGGGGTACTGTCCCGCCAGCGTTTCCAGCTGAAAATGAAGGGCTCTGACAGATGCCCGGAACAACCATTTTCGTCCTCGGCGGGGCGCGCTCGGGCAAATCCACTTTCGCTGAAAGCATGGTCGAACAATCCAGCCTCGAAGCGGTCTATATCGCGACGGGGCAGGCCTATGACGATGAGATGCGGGAGCGGATCGCGCTGCACAAGGAACGGCGTGGTTTGGTCTGGACCACGGTCGAGGAACCGCTAGATCTGGTCGGTTCGCTGCAAGTTCATGCGGGCGAGGGGCGGGCGGTGCTGGTGGATTGCCTGACCCTCTGGGTCACCAATCTGATGATGGCGGGGCGCGACATTGCCGGCGAAACCGGTCGGCTTGTCGCGGCTATGGCCGAACTCCCGGGTACGGTGCTGTTCGTCTCCAACGAGGTGGGCCTCGGCATCGTGCCTGACAACGCGATGGCGCGGGCGTTCCGCGACCATGCGGGACGGGTCAATCAGGCGGTCGCAGCCGCCGCCACCGAAGTTTATTTCATAGCGGCGGGATTGCCGCTGAAACTGAAAGGGTAATTCCCATGCAGGGACAAAAGATACCGGCAACCGTCATCACCGGCTTTCTGGGCTCGGGCAAGACGACGATGATCCGCAATCTGCTCGAGAACGCCAATGGCAAGCGCATCGCGCTGATCATCAACGAGTTCGGCGATCTGGGCGTCGACGGCGGCATCCTCAAGGGCTGCGGCATCGAGACTTGCCGCGAGGAGGATGTGATCGAGCTCAACAATGGCTGCATCTGCTGCACGGTGGCGGATGATTTCATCCCGACCATGACCAAGCTGCTCGACCGGGCGGACCGGCCGGATCATATCGTCATCGAAACATCGGGCCTCGCCCTGCCGCAGCCGCTCGTCGCCGCTTTCAACTGGCCGGAGATCAAGACGCAGGTGACGGTCGATGGCGTCATCACCGTCATCGACGCCGCTGCCGTCTCGGAGGGCCGCTTCGCCGACGATCATGACAAGGTGGATGCGCAGCGCGCCGGGGACGACGCGCTTGACCATGAGAGCCCGCTGGAGGAACTCTATGAGGACCAGATCCGCGCTGCCGATCTGATCGTGCTCAACAAGGCGGACCTGATCGATCTGGTGCAGCTTGAGAAGGTGCGCGAGGACGTCGCCGCCCGCGCCGCCCGCGTGCCGAACATGGTGCCCGCCAGCTTCGGCAAGCTCGGCGCAGATGTGCTGCTGGGCCTCGGTGTGGGCACGGAAGCTGACATCGCCAACCGCAAGTCGCACCATGAGATGGAGCATGAGGCGGGCGAGGAGCACGATCATGACGAGTTCGAGAGCTTCGTCGTGGGGCTTGGGCCGGTGGCGGAGCCGAAGGCGTTTATCGAGAAGCTGAAGGATGTGATTGCGGCGCATGACATTTTGCGTCTGAAGGGCTTCGTCGATGTGCCCGGCAAGCCGATGCGCCTGGTGGTGCAGGCGGTGGGGATGCGCATCGAGCATTATTTCGACCGGGCATGGGGTGCGGATGAAGAACGCGCCTCGCGGCTGGTGGTGATCGGGCTGCATGATATTGATGCGGCGGCGATTGAGCGGGCGGTGCGGGCAGCGGTGTGAGCGCTTGGCGTTTCGTTCCGCCGGGATTGCCCCTCACCCTTACCCTCTCCCCGTGAATTACGGGGAGAGGGGGGCGCCAACGCCGCCGCCTCTTTCTGCACCCCCTGCACCTGGCAGAAAGGTGAAGCGAGAACGCCTATGTCCCCCTCTCCCCGCGTGCGGGGAGAGGGTAAGGGTGAGGGGCTGTCCACGCAGGAAAAGAGTGGCCGCTGTTCGGCCAGCGCTTCTATAGGAAAGTACGCATGCATCTTCTTCTAGCCCAGAAAGGAACCATCGCCGAAGGCGGCGAGGCTATTGATCTTGGCCAGTCGCCGGGCGATATCCTGTTCCTTTCAGCGGCGGATACGGAATTGGCGAGCCTGGCTGCGGCTCACGCGGCGGCGGGCGGGCTGACGCTCCGGCTTGCCAGCATCATGGCGCTTTCGCATCCGATGTCGGTGGATACCTATATCGAGCGTACCGCGCGGTACGCTCAGGTGATCGTCGTGCGGGTCATCGGCGGGGAGAGCTATTGGCCCTATGGGCTGGAGGCGCTGCATGCCTGTGCGGTGACGCATGGGATCAAGCTTGCCGTGCTGCCGGGCGATGACAAGCCGGATGCGGGGCTGCATCGGTTTTCGACCGTTGCGCCTGATGATCGCGATGCGCTCTGGCATTATCTGATCGAGGGCGGGGCGCAGAACGCGCGGAGATTTCTGGATTATTGCGCGGCGCTGTTGGGTGCCGGCGAGAAGCCGGCGGAGGCTGCGCCGTTGCTCAAGGCCGGGATATGGTGGCCGGGGCGGGGCGTGGTTTCGGTGGAGGAGGTGAGTGGGTTTCACGCGGAGAGGTCTGCGGGACAGGGCCCCCCTCTGTCCTGCCGGACATCTCCCCCGCAAGGGGGGAGATTGGCTGACGTGGGCGACAGTGCTCATCCGGCTACGCTTGCGATTGGCAGCGGTATTGATGACAGCGTAATCTCCCCCCTTGAGGGGGAGATGCCCGGCAGGGCAGAGGGGGGTGAGCGCGGCCGCCAGAATGCTAGCCAAAAAGAACGTCCCACCATCGCCATCTGCTTCTACCGCGCCCTCGTCCAGAGCGGCCAAACGAAAGGCGTCGAAGCACTCGTCGAAGCACTGGCGGCGAAGGGGCTGAACCCGCTGCCCGTGTTCGTCTCCAGCCTCAAGGACCCGGTGTCGGTGGCGACGCTGGATGCGGTGTTTGCGGAGATGCCGCCCGATGTGGTGCTGAACGCCACCGGCTTTGCCGTTTCCGCGCCCGGCATGGACCGCGAGCCGACGGTGCTGGAAAAGCGCGGCGCTGTCGTGTTGCAGACGATCTTCTCCGGTTCGGTGGCAGAAGCGTGGGAAGCCTCGCCGCAGGGGCTCTCCGCCCGTGATCTTGCCATGAATGTGGCGCTGCCGGAGGTGGATGGCCGTGTGCTGTCGCGCGCCGTTTCGTTCAAGTCGGCGCGGCATTATGACGAGGCGGTCGAGGCCAATATCGTCACCCATGAGCCGCGTGCGGACCGGGTGGAATTCGTCGCAGAATTGGCGGCGCGCTGGGCGCGGCTCAGGCGCAAGGCGGCGCGGGAACGGCGGGTCGCCATCGTCATGGCCAATTACCCGAACCGCGACGGGCGGCTTGGCAATGGCGTTGGGCTCGACACCCCGGCGGGGACGCTGGAGGCGCTTCGGGCGATGCAGGGGGCGGGGTATCCGGTCGCCGATCTGCCTGGTAGCGGTGATGCGCTGATCAACCATCTTATGGCCGGGCCGACCAATGCGGCGACGGATGGCCGCGAAATCCGCGAAACGCTTTCCCTGAATCAATATAAGCACTTCTTTGGAAAGCTTCCTCTAAAGATTCAGGATGAAGTGACCGCGCGGTGGGGGCAGCCTGAGGCCGATCCGTTCTTCCTTGAGCGTATTGACGGCTTCGCCCTGCCGCTGGCGCGGTTCGGCGAGACGCTGGTCGGCATCCAGCCCGCGCGCGGCTATAACATCGATCACAAGGACAGCTATCACTCCCCCGACCTCGTGCCGCCGCATGGCTATCTCGCCTTCTACGCCTGTTTGCGCGAGACATATGGCGCGGATGCCATCGTGCATATGGGCAAGCATGGCAATCTCGAATGGCTGCCCGGCAAGGCGCTGGCGCTGTCCGAGACCTGCTACCCGGAGGCGTTGCTGGGCGCGGTGCCGCATGTCTATCCCTTCATCGTCAACGATCCGGGCGAGGGCACGCAGGCCAAGCGCCGCTCCGCTGCCGTCATCATCGACCATCTGACCCCGCCGCTGACAAGAGCGGAGAGCTACGGGCCGCTCAAGGACCTCGAAGCGCTGGTGGATGAATATTACGAGGCATCGGGCGTCGATCCGCGGCGGCTCAGGCGGCTCAAAGGGCAAATCCTCGATCTGGTGCGCGATATCGGTCTGGACCATGATGCGGGGATTCATGATCACGACGGCGAGGATTTGGCGCTGCAAAAGCTCGACGCCTATTTATGCGATCTGAAGGAAATGCAGATCCGCGACGGGCTGCATGTGTTCGGGCAGTCCCCGGAAGGGCGGCTGCTGACGGACCTGCTCGTGGCGCTGGCGCGGGTGCCGCGTGGGTCAGGTGATGATGCGGATATGAGTCTGCAGCGGGCGATTGCGCGGGATGCGGGGATCGCTGTGAACGTTGGGGATAGCCCCTCACCCTTACCCTCTCCCCGTGATTTACGGGGAGAGGGGGACGTGAACGTTTCCGCCCCACATTTCCGCCAGGTGCAGGGGGAAAAGGAAGCGGCTGCAACGCCCGTGCCTCCCTCTCCCCGCGCGCGGGGAGAGGGTAAGGGTGAGGGGCATTCCACGACATTCGACCCCCTGGATTGCAACATGGCCGCTCCATGGACCGGATCAAGACCAGAAATCCTGCAAGCCGTCTCATCCGACCCATGGCGCATCACCGGCGATACGGTGGAGCGGATCGAACTTCTGGCCGCCAAGCTGGTGGCGGGCGAAGTGGCCTGTCCCGAAAACTGGATGGCGACCCGCGCGGTGCTGGATGGTATCACCTCCCATCTGCGGCCCGCGGTGGAAGCCTGTGGCAAGGCGGAGATGGAGGCATTCCTCGCCGCACTCGACGGCCGTTTCGTCGCGCCCGGCCCGTCAGGCGCGCCGACGCGGGGGCGGCCGGACGTGCTGCCGACGGGGCGCAATTTCTTTTCCATCGACAGCCGCGCCGTGCCGACACCGGCGGCTTGGGAACTTGGAAAGAAATCGGCGGAACTGCTGGTCACGCGCTACACGCAGGATCATGGCGAATGGCCGACCTCGTTCGGGCTCACCGCCTGGGGCACTTCCAACATGCGCACGGGCGGCGACGATATCGCGCAGGCGCTGGCGCTGATCGGCGTCAAGCCGGTGTGGGACATGGCCTCGCGCCGCGTCACCGGCTATGAGATCGTGCCGCCGGCGATGCTGGGGCGTCCGCGCGTGGATGTGACCTTACGCATATCCGGCTTCTTCCGGGATGCCTTCCCTGACCAGATCGCGCTGTTCGACCGAGCCGTGCGGGCGGTGGGCGCGCTCGACGAGGATGAAGGGGACAATCCCATCGCTGCGCGGATGCGGCGCGAAGAGGCGCGGCTCCGGGCCGATGGCGAGGATGAGAAGGCGGCGCGGCGCAAGGCGGGGTATCGCGTGTTCGGCGCCAAGCCCGGCGCTTATGGCGCGGGGTTGCAGGCGCTGATGGACGAGAATGGCTGGCGGGAGCGGAGCGATCTCGCCGAGGCATGGCTCGTCTGGGGCGGCTATGCCTATGGCGCGGGCGAGGAGGGCAAGGCCGAGCGCGGGCTGCTTGAGGAGCGGATGAAATCGGTCGAGGCGGTGGTGCAGAACCAGGACAATCGCGAGCACGACCTTCTCGATTCCGACGATTATTATCAGTTCGAGGGCGGCATGGCCGTCGCCGTCGAGCATCTTACCGCCAGGCGTCCGGCGATCTACCACAACGACCATTCGCGCCCCGAACGCCCGGTGGTCCGCACGCTGGAGGAGGAGGTAGGCCGGGTGGTGCGGGCGCGCGTCGTCAATCCGAAGTGGATCGCCGGGGTGATGCGGCACAGCTACAAGGGGGCGTTCGAGATGGCCGCGACGGTGGATTACCTCTATGCGTTCGCCGCGACGACCGGGGCGGTCAAGAATCATCATTTCGAGGCGGTCTACCAGTCCTTGCTGGCCGACAACGACGTGCGCGAATTCCTTGAGGAAAAGAACCCGGCGGCGCTGGCCGAGATGGCGGAAAAGCTGTTGCAAGCTATCGACCGTGGACTGTGGGTTCCGCGCTCGAACTCCGCTCGTTTCGATTTAAGTGAAATAGCGAATTCTAATAAAATGAGTCAGGGAGCGATGCCAAATGGCTGAAAAATCAGAAAAACTGCTGGGATTGAGCGAAGAGGAACTGAACCTTCGCCATGCTGATAAGATGAAGAAGAAGAAGGCCGCGCGGGACAAGATCCTCGCCACCAAGACGGATGAGAAGGGCCTCACGATCGTCCATACCGGCAAGGGCAAGGGAAAATCGACCGCCGGTTTCGGAATGGTGTTCCGCGCGCTCGGCCATGGCATGAAGATCGGCGTGGTGCAGTTCGTCAAGGGTTCGTGGGAGACGGGCGAGCGCTCGGTGCTGGAGAAATTCCCCGAACTGGTGACGATTTCCGCCATGGGCGAAGGCTTCACCTGGGAAACGCAGGACCGCGCCCGCGACATCGCCATGGCGCGCGATGCGTGGGAGCAGGCGAAGAAAATGATTCTCGACGAGGAGCACGACATGGTGCTCTGCGACGAGCTGAATATCGTACTACGATATGATTACCTGCCGGTGGAGGAAGTGATCGAGGTGCTGAAGGAGAAGCCCTTCATGAAGCATGTGATCATCACCGGGCGCAATGCCAAGGACGAACTGATCGAATTCGCCGATCTCGTGACCGAGATGGAGATGATCAAGCATCCCTTCCGCTCGGGCGTGAAGGCGCAGAAGGGGATCGAGTTCTAGATGACGCAAAGCTGGCAGTTCTGGGCGGTGCTATCGGCCGCGTTCGCGGCGCTCACTGCCATCTTCGCCAAAATAGGCATCGAAGGCATCAACTCGGATTTCGCGACGCTGATCCGCACGATCGTCATCATCGCAGCCCTGTGCCTTTTCCTCACATTTTCCGGGCAATGGCAGAAAACGGGCGATATTCCGGCCCATTCCTGGATTTTCCTCGTCCTGTCCGGCCTTGCGACCGGCGGCTCCTGGCTTGCCTATTTCCGGGCATTGCAAATGGGTGATGCGGCCCGCGTTGCGCCGATCGACAAGCTTTCCATCGTGCTCGTTGCGATATTCGGGGTGGTATTCCTCGGCGAAAAGCTGTCGCTTATCAACTGGCTGGGCGTGCTGCTGATTGCGAGCGGCGCCGTGCTGCTCGCAATCAGGGTATGAGGGACAGGATCGTCTGTCAGATGTTCTTGAACGCGCAGCCGGCGACGAGAACGATATAGGCAATCGCCAGGATCCAGTAGGCCGCGACAGGAATGAAGGTAAGCGCGCCGAAGAATGATATGAGCGATATGATGGCGATGATGATGCTGATGAAGAAGACGAGCCGGGTGGGTGCATTGAGCGTCATGACGATCTCCTCCTTGGAGATGATGAAAATGGATAGGCCGCAATACGATCCGACAGAGCCCCCTCTGTATCGATCGCGGAGGATGTGATTGGAAAAGCGGGAAACACGTACGCAAGCACCGATTCGCAACGCAAAGTTTAGCAGAAACGATATTTAGTGACCAATCCGGTTGGGGATGGCCGGACGGCCGGGAGATATTCGATGGCAGGCGAAGAACAGGACAGGGCTTCTGAACAAAAAAGGCCGTTCCTGGCGCTTGGGGTGGGGTGCGAGCGCGGCGCGGCGGCTGCCGAAGCGATCGGGCTGGCGGAGCGGGCGTTGCAGGTTTCAGGCTTTGCCGTCGATGCGCTGGGCGGGATCTTCTCGCTTGACAGAAAGAAGGCGGAGCCCGCCGTCCGGGCGCTTGGCGAGCATTTCAGGCGTGAGGTCGTCTTTTTCGATGCGCAGCGGCTCGAGGAGGAGACGCCGCGCCTGCTCAATCCATCCGAAGCGGTGTATCAGGCCGTCGGCTGCCACGGGGTGGCGGAAAGCGCGGCTTTGGCGGGGGCCGGCCCCTTCGCGCGGCTGATCGTGCCGAAGATGCGCTCGCAGCATGTGACGGTCGCCATCGCCATGGCCGAGTAACGGGAGAATTTCCATGACCGTTCATTTCATCGGCGCCGGTCCCGGCGCGCCCGATCTCATCACTGTCCGCGGCCTGCGGCTGATCGAGCGCTGTCCGGTCTGCCTCTATGCCGGCTCGCTGGTGCCGAAGGAGGTGGTGGCGTCTGCGCCCGAAGGAGCCCGTGTTGTCGACACTTCGACGCTGACGCTCGACGAGATCATTGCCGAATTGGCGGCGGCGCACCGGGCAGGGCTGGACGTCGCGCGGGTGCATTCGGGCGATCCGTCGATCTATGGCGCAATTGCCGAGCAGATGCGGCGTCTCGATCAACTGGGTATTCCCTATGACGTGACGCCCGGCGTTCCAGCCTTCGCCGCCGCGGCCGCCGCGCTGAAGCAGGAGCTGACGATCCCGGAGGTCAACCAGACGGTCATCCTGACCCGCACCTCGATGAAATCCTCCGGCATGCCGGAGGGTGAGGAACTGGCGACGCTGGGCAAATCCGGCGCGACGCTGGTGATCCACCTTTCCATCCGCAATCTTGCGCATATCGAACGCGAGCTGACGCCGCTCTATGGCGCCGATTGCCCGGTGATCGTCGCCTACCGCGTCGGCTGGCCGGACGAGCAGTTCGTCAGGGGAACGCTTGGGGATATTGCGGAAAAGGTGGAGGCGGCGAAGCTCAGCCGCACCGCGATGATCTTTGTGGGACGCGGGCTCGATCCGCAGAATTTCCGGGATTCAGCGCTTTACCACAAGGATCATGTGCATTCGCTACGCGGTTCGTAATCCCTCACTTCCGTCATTCTCGGGCTTGTCCCGAGAATCTGCGGCGCGGAAAGGAAGGGTGATTACCGTTCTGACAAATCATCCCGTCGGTAGATACTCGGGACAAGCCCGAGAATGGCGGTCGGAGGAGGCTATCCCAAGCGGGTTCGGATGAAATCAAGCACCGCCTCTACATCGCCCACGGCATTGGCGAAATTCTGCGGCGGGCGGGCGATCATGATGGCCGGGATCTTGAGTTTCCTCGCCGCTTCCAGCTTGGCATAGGCGGCGCTGCCGCCCGAATTGCGGCAGACGATATGGGTGATCCGCCGGTCGTGCAGAAAGGCAGTTTCGTCTCCCACATTGCCGGGCCGGGCGAGAACCAGTTCATATGACGCAAGCCCAAGTGGCGCTTCCGGCGGGTCGATCATGCGCACGACGAAATGCACGTCGGGCCGTGTCGCAAACCCGGCGATGTGCTGGCGGCCGAGGGCCAGCAGCACGCGCGAATTGGGCGGAATGGCAGATGCGGTCTCTTCGAGTGTTGCGACGTCCTGCCAATCATCGCCTTCGGTCTTGCGCCATGCAGGACGCTCCAGGCGGATGATGGGCCGTCCGGCCAGTTCCGCCGCCTTCGCCGCATTGGGAGAAATACGCGTGGCGAAGGGGTGCGTAGCGTCCACGACGATGCTGATGCCCTCCGCCTCGATATAGCGGGCGAGCCCTTCCGCCCCGCCGAACCCGCCGCTGCGCACCTCCCCATGAAGCCTCGCCGGATCGCGCGTGCGCCCGGCGAGCGAGGTGATGACGCGGAGAGGCAGGGAGGCAAGGCGCCTGGCCAGTTCCGCCGCTTCCGTGGTGCCGCCGAGGATGAGGATGGTGGGGCGCATGTCTAATTAAAAAACGCTGGCGGGACAGCGCCCCCCTCTGTCCTGCCGGACATCTCCCCCGCAAGGGGGGAGATTACGCCTTCATCGATGCTTCGCGCCAATTGCGAACGTTTTAGAATAGGAGCCGACGGAGATGCTAGCCAATCTCCCCCCTTGCGGGGGAGATGGCCGGCAGGCCAGAGGGGGGCGCCTAGCACCGGCGTTCCTCGTTCAATCTCTCTACACCCGCGCAAGCACATTCCCCTTGCGGTCGGTGACGATGATCTCGACCTCCACCGGCGCACCCCGCAGGACATCCAGCGCGGTGGCGTGGGCGTGTTCGGCGATCGGGCGGGCGAGGTCGAAGCTCATTTCACGAGTCATCTCAAGCACTTCCAGTGCACTGTTGGCAGAGAGAATCCGCTCTTTCATGTCCACGGGCACGCCGATCTTTTCCGCTTGCGTCCAGAGAAAGCCCATGTCCACCTGGCTGCGCGAGGAGTGCAGGTCGAGGGCGCCTTGCGCGAGCTTGGTCAGCTTGGCGAAGCCGCCGGCGATGGTGAGCCTGTCGATCGGGTGGGCGCGCAGATATTTGAGCAGGCCGCCGGCGAAGTCGCCCATGTCGAGCAGCGCGATTTCGGGGAGATCATAGATCTTCCGGGCGGCGTCCTCGGAGGTGGAGCCCGTCGCTCCCAGCACATGGGTGAGGCCGGCTGCGCGGGCGACATCGATGCCGCGATGGATCGAGTGGATCCATGCCGAGCAGGAGAAGGGGTGGACGATTCCGGTGGTGCCGAGAATGGAGATGCCGCCGATGATCCCCAGACGCGGGTTCCAGGTCTTCTTCGCGATTTCCTCGCCGTCGGGAACGGAAATGGTGACGACGAGATCGGCGGGCAGGCCGTATTCGGCACAGATCTCCTCGCAGACGGCGCGCATCATGGCGCGCGGCACGGGGTTGATCGCCGCTTCGCCGGGCGGGATCGGCAGGCCGGGGCGGGTGACGGTGCCCACCCCTTCGCCTGCGGCAAAGACGATGCCGCTTCCGGGCGGGGCGGGGAAGACGGTGGAGATTATGGTCGCGCCGTGGGTGACGTCAGGGTCGTCGCCCGCGTCCTTGACGATGCCGGCCATTGCATAGCCTTCGCCGATGCTTTCGATCGCCAGCGGGAAGAAGGGCACCTCGCCCTTGGGCAGGATGATGCCGACAGGATCGGGAAACTCGCCGGTGATGAGCGCGGTCAAGGCCGCCTTGGTCGCCGCGGTGGCGCAGGCGCCGGTCGTCCAGCCACGCCGCAGCGCCTTCTGGGGCTGCGTTTTTCTTGTCCCGGCATCTGGTTCGTCGCTCATGGGCGTCTTATAGAGCGAATAGGGAAGAGTGAGTAGGGAATAGTGAGATAGTGAATAGGGAAAAGGCACTATCTCACTGTTCACTACCTCATTATCTCACTGAGCATCGGGAGACGGAGAATGAGCGCAACGAGGACACGAATGGCCTTGCCGGTCTTCGAGGCTGGCCATGTCTGGCTCGTCGGCGCGGGGCCGGGCGATCCCGGCCTCCTGACGCTCCATGCCGTCAACGGCCTCGAGCAGGCCGATGTGATCGTCTATGACGCGCTTGTCGACGCGCAATGCCTTGCCCTGGCGCGCGAGGGGGCCATATTGGAGTATGCGGGCAAGCGCGGCGGCAAGCCGTCGCCCAGGCAGCGCGATATCTCGCTGCGGCTCGTGGAGCTGGCCCGTGAGGGCAAGCGCGTCCTGCGGCTGAAGGGCGGCGATCCGTTCGTCTTCGGTCGCGGCGGCGAGGAGGCGCTGACGCTGGTGGAGCATGGCGTTCCGTTCCGCATCGTGCCGGGGGTGACCGCCGGCATCGGCGGCCTTGCCTATGCAGGTATTCCGGCGACGCATCGCGACGTCAACCAGAGCGTCACTTTCCTGACCGGCCATGACGCGACCGGCGTCGTGCCCGACATGATGGATTGGGCGTCGATTGCCAGGGGATCGCCCGTTATCGTCATGTATATGGCGATGAAGCATATCGGCCTGATCACCGGGCGGCTCATCGCGGCCGGGCGTTCGCCGGATGAACCCACCGCCTTCATCTGCAACGCCACGACGGCCGAACAGAAGGTCCTGGTGACGACGCTGGCACGGGCCGAGGCGGATGTGGAAGCGGCAGGCCTGCAACCGCCGGCCATCGTCGTCGTCGGCGAGGTGGTGCGGCTGCGCGCGGCGCTCGACTGGATGGGCGCGGCGGAAGGCCGTATGCTCGTCGCCGATCCTTTGAAGAATCGCCACGGCAAGGAAACGGGGTAGATCGTCCGCATGCAAGGTTTTCTCATCGCCGCTCCCTCATCGGGTTCGGGCAAGACGACGGTTACGCTCGGCCTGCTGCGCGCCCTCAAAGAGCGGAGGATCGCGCTGGCGCCGGCCAAGGCCGGGCCGGACTATATCGATCCGGCCTTTCATACGGCCGCGAGCGGCGCGCAATGCTTCAACCTCGACCCGTGGGCGATGCGGCCGGAACTGGTCAGCGCGCTCTCCTCACGCATGACGGAAGGGGGAAAGCTGCTGGTGGTCGAGGCGATGATGGGCCTCTTCGACGGCGCGATGGACGGGACCGGCTCCGCCGCCGACCTGGCGGTCCATCTCGGCCTGCCCGTCGTTCTGGTGGTGGATTGCAGCCGCCAGTCGCAATCGGTGGCGGCGCTCGTCAGCGGCTTCCGCGATTTCCGCAAGAACGTGCTTATCGCGGGGCTGGTGCTGAACCGCGTCGGCTCTGCCCGGCACGAGGCGATGCTGCGCACCGCGCTCGAACCGCTCGGCATTCCGGTTTTGGGCGCTGTCCCGCGGGACGAGGCACTGTATCTGCCGGAGCGCCATCTCGGGCTGGTGCAGGCGGGCGAGCACGGCGACCTCGAAACCTTCATTGCCCATGCGGCCGATGTCATGGCCGGACGGCTGGATCTGACGCTGCTCGACGAGATCGGGCGCCGGGTTCATGCCGGCGCCGCGGCGGCCAATGTACCCCGTCTGCCGCCGCTGGGACAGCACATCGCGGTGGCGCGCGACGATGCCTTCGCCTTCTCCTATGCCCATATTCTGGACGGCTGGCGCCGGCGTGGCGCCGCCTTGAGCTTCTTTTCACCGCTGGCCGACGAGGCGCCGGACGCACAGGCGGACGCCATTTACCTGCCGGGCGGCTATCCGGAACTGCATGGCGGACGGCTTGCTGCTGCGGCGACCTTCCGCGATGGCCTGCGGCAGGCGGCGGCAAGGGGCACTGCGATCTATGGCGAGTGCGGCGGCTATATGGTGCTTGGCGAGGGGCTGGAGGATGCGGACGGTCAGCGGCACGAAATGCTGGGGCTGCTGCCGCTGGAGACGAGCTTCGCCAGACGAAAGCTGCATCTGGGCTACCGCAAACTGACGCCGCTTGCCGGGGCATTCTGGCAGGCGCCGCTTCGGGGCCATGAGTTCCATTATGCCAGCATCGTCAAAGAAGGGAACGCGACAAGGCTTTTCCGTGTTGCCGATGCGCTTGATAGCGATCTCGGCGAGGCAGGCCTGCGCGTCGGTTCGGTGGCGGGCTCCTACATGCATGTGATCGACATGGCCGGGGAAGGGGCATGACGATCGAGCATGGGGGCGCGCTCGACCGGGCGATTGCGCGCTTCGGCGGGACACGGGCCGATTGGCTTGATCTTTCGACCGGCATCAATCCGGAAGCCTTTCCCTTGCCGGAGATCGCGCCGGAAATCTGGAACAGGCTTCCGGACGAGTCGCTGCTGACCCAGGCGCTCGATGCGGCGCGGGGGTATTATGGCGCGGCAGATACGGCTGCCATCGTGGCGGCTCCAGGTACCCAGGCGCTGATCCAGATCGTGCCGGAACTGGTTGCGCCGGGCGAGGTCGCTATTCTCTCTCCCACCTATCAGGAGCACCACGCCGCCTTCGCGCGGGCAGGATGGGCGGTCGTGCCCTGCGCGGATATCGGCTCCGCTCCGGCGACGGCGAAAGCCGTGGTGGTGGTCAATCCGAACAATCCGGATGGTCGTGTTGTGTCCGGCGACGCGCTTTTGGGCCTGGCCCAGAAACTGCAAGCGCGTGGTGGCCTCCTCATCGTTGATGAGGCATTCGCCGACGCCCACCCGGAAACGAGCATTGCGGCTGGGGCGGGTAGCGAGAGTCTGATCATCCTCAAATCCTTCGGAAAATTCTTCGGACTTGCCGGTTTGCGGCTGGGCTTTGCGATTTCCGGCGCGGAAATTGCGCGCAAATTGGCCGAAAGGCTCGGACCGTGGGCTGTTTCCGGCCCGGCGCTGGCTATTGCCGTTCATGCGTTTTGCCCCTCACCCTTACCCTCTCCCCGTTCTTCACGGGGAGAGGGGGGCCTTGATGTGGGCGCCTTTTCCTTTGCGCCAGGCGCGAAGGAGGAGGGAGGCGGCGACGCCGATGTCTCCCTCTCCCCGTCAGAACGGGGAGAGGGTAAGGGTGAGGGGCCGGGATCCATCCTCGATGCGTTCCGCCGCCGCATCCTTGCCCGCCGCGCCCGGCTGTCGGATGTCTTCCAGCGCGTGGGGCTGGTAGAGATCGGCGGGACGGCGCTGTTTGCGCTCATTCGGCACCGCCAAGCCCATGTGCTTCACGAGGAGCTTTGCCGGCGGCACATACTGGTGCGCAAGTTCGATTATGAACGGGAGTGGCTGCGCATCGGCCTTGCCGCTAATGAGGCGGATTTTGACCGTCTGGAGCAAGCTTTTAAAGATATAAGAGCCTGAGATCCTGATTCACATTTTTCGGTCAAGCCCATGGAAATAAAGCTTCTCGTTCTGTTTCTGGCTTTGGTTGCCGATCGTTTCCTGGGCGATCCAGAGCGGCTGTGGCGGGGTATCCCGCATCCGGTCGTCCTCTTCGGAAAGGCGATCTCCTTCATCGACGAGCGCTATAATGATGCGCGCCAAGGCGCGGAGGAGCGGCGGAAGATGGGGGCGCTCTCCGTGGGCGCCCTGCTGCTGGCGGTGTTCGTCATCGGCATGTTGCTTTCCGGCCTGTTGCGGCAGATGTCGTGGTTCGGCGCGCTCATCGAGATCGCGCTGGTAACGGTTCTCCTGGCGCAGAAGAGCCTTGCGGATCACGTCTGGCAGGTGGCGACCGCCTTGCGGGAAGAGGGGCTTGATGGCGGCAGGCGTGCCGTCTCGATGATCGTCGGGCGCGATCCGCAGTCGCTGGACCAGGCGGGGGTAAGTCGCGCCGCGGTCGAAAGCCTCGCGGAGAACAGTTCCGACGGGGTGGTCGCGCCAGCTTTCTGGTATCTCCTCCTCGGGCTGCCGGGCTTGCTTGCCTACAAGCTTCTCAACACGGCGGATTCGATGATCGGGCATCTCAGCCCGCGCTATCGCGATTTCGGCCGTTTCGCCGCCAGGCTTGACGACGTGGCGAACTGGATACCCGCACGGCTCACGGGTGGGCTCGTCGTGCTTGCGGCATGGCTGCAGAGCGGGCGCGGCGCGGCGCGGCGCTCGTTCGGCGTGATGATGCGCGATGGGCGCCTGCATCGCTCGCCCAATGCCGGCTGGCCGGAAGCGGCCTATGCCGGGGCGCTGGATGTGGCGCTGGCAGGTCCGCGCGTCTATGCGGGCGATATCGTCAACGAGCCGATGGTGAACGGGGCAGGGCGGCATGATCTGGGGGCGGGTGATATCGAGGCGGCGCTCAAGCTGTTCTGGGTGTCGATGACGGTGCTGGCCGGTATTGTGCTGGTGCTTGGGGGGATGGGGTTGGTGTTTTAGGGCGTTTCGCTTTCAAATGTTGGCAGGACAGTAACCCCCCTCTGTCCTGCCGGACATCTCCCCCTCAAGGGGGGAGATCGGCTGTCAGTTCCGCTTTCGCCAATCACAAACGTTGCAGAACAAAGGGCCGCCATTAATGCAGGCAATCTCCCCCCTTGAGGGGGAGATGCCCGGCAGGGCAGAGGGGGGTGTCTCGCGCTGCCATCAAAATGAATTATCTCCTCGGGTCCAGCGCATCCCTCAACCCGTCGCCCAGCAGATTGAGCCCCAGCACCGTCACCACGATGGCAAGGCCCGGAAACAGCGCCATGTGTGGGGCGAGGCCGATCATGGTCTGCGCCTCGAACAGCATGCGTCCCCAGCTTGGGCTCGGCGGCGGCGCGCCCAGTCCCAGATAGGAGAGGCCGGCTTCGGCGAGGATGCCGAGGGCGAACTGGATCGTCGCCTGGACGATCAGCAGGCTCGCGATGTTGGGCAGGATGTGGTGAAGCGTGATGCCGCCCGGGCTTTTGCCGAGCGCTTTCGCGGCGAGGATGAACTCGCGCTGCATCACAGCCAGCGCGCCGCCGCGCGCCACCCTGGCGAATACCGGAATGTTGAAGATGCCGATGGCGAGGATTGCGTTGAAGGCGCCGGGGCCGAAGATGGCGGTGATCATGATGGCGGTGATGAGCGCGGGGAAGGCGAAGACGAGGTCGTTGAAGCGCATCAGCATTTCATCGAGCCAGCCGCCGCGTGTCGCCGCGAAGAGGCCGAGCGGGATACCGATCCCGGCGCCGATGCCGACAGCCACCAGCGCAACGGCGATGGAATTGCGGCTGCCGGCCATGATCATGGAGAGGATGTCGCGCCCGAAATGATCCGTGCCGAGCCAGTGCGCCGCCGATGATCCCTGCAGCTTGGCGGCGATATTGATGGCCGTGGGGTCGTAGGGCGTCCATATCAGCGAGGTTATCGCCATGGCGATGACGGCAAGGGTGATGGTGGTGCCGATAAGGAGGGAGCGGTTCATGGCCTGTCCCTCAGGCGCGGATCGACCAGCGCATAGGCGAGGTCCACGATCAGATTGACGAGGATGATGGCGGCGACCAGCACCATGATGACGCCTTCGACGACGATCAGGTCGCGCTGGGTGATGGCCTGGAAGATCAGTCGCCCGAGGCCGGGGAGGTAGAAAACGTTCTCGATGATGATGGTGCCCGCCAGCAGGAAGGAGAATTGCAGGCCCATGATGGTGATGACCGGGATCAGGGCATTGGGCAAAGCGTGGTGGCAGAGGATGGCCCATTGCGCCAGCCCCTTGGCGCGGGCGGTGCGGATGTAGTCTTCGGACAAGGTTTCGATGAGGGCCGAGCGGGTGACACGCGCGAGGATGGCGGCTTGCGGCAGGGCGAGGGCGATGGCCGGGAGGATCAGCGCCTTCAGGGCCGGCCCGATGCCGGATTCCCACCCGGGAAATCCACCCGCGGGCACGAGGCGCAGGCTGACGGCGAAGACATAGACAAGCAGCAGCGCGAACCAGAAATTCGGGACCGCGACGCCGAGCTGGGTGACGCCCATGATCGTCATGTCCGACACGCGGCCATGGCGGTTGGCAGCATAGAGGCCGACGGGGATGGCGATGGCGGTGGAAAGAAGGAGCGCCATGACGGCGAGAGGAAGCGAGACGGCGATACGTTCGGCGATGAGGCTTCCGACCGGTACGGCATAGGTATAGGAGCGGCCGAAATCACCGGTCAGCATATGTCCGGCCCAACCGATATAGCGGAGCATGACCGGCTGGTTGAGGCCCATCTGTTCATGCAGCGCGGCAACCGCATCTTCGCTTGCGCCGATGCCGAGCATCAGCCGCGCAGGGTCGCCGGGGAGGATTTGCAGAACGGCGAAGACGACAATGGAGGCGACGGCGAGGGTGGCGAGGGAGATTGCGAGGCGTTTCAGGAGGTAGGGGAGCATGAGGTGCCTCCTCCCGCAATTTGCCCCTCACCCTTACCCTCTCCCCGCAAGCGGGGCGAGGGGGACATGGATGTTTCCGTTACTTTCTTCTTGCCGGGTGCAGGGGGAGAAGAAAGAGGCGCCGACATTAAGGTTCCCCTCTCCCCGTTTTTACGGGGAGAGGGTAAGGGTGGGGGGCGTTCATACGCGATGACGGTGTTCACTCCGTCCACTTCACGGCCGTCAGATCGTTTGCCTGTATGGGATAGCTCTTCCACAGGCCCTGGAGCTTTGCATCCCATATGCCGAGCTTGGGAAGCTGGAAGAGGAAGGCGACTGGCGCATCGCTGGAAAGGATCTCTTGCGCGCGCTGATAGAGTTCCTTGCGCTTTGCCGCGTCCGAGGTCGCCTCGATCTGGGCGATCAGCGCCTTGAAGGCGGGGCTGCGATAGTTGAAATAATAGTCGTCGCGGGCAAAGATGTTCAAATCGTTCGGCTCGGTATGGGCGATGATGGTGAGGTCGTAGTCCTTGCCTTTGAAGACCTGATCCAGCCATTGCGCCCATTCGATGGGGATGATCTGTGCATCGATGCCGACGGCGCGCAGCTGCGCCGCGACGATCTCGCCGCCGCGCCTGGCATAGACCGGCGGCGGCAGCTTCAGCGTCGTCCTGAAACCGTCGGGATAGCCGGCCTCGGCGAGAAGCGTCTTCGCCAGCTCCGGATCGTATTTCCGTTCGTCCGTCAGGTCGACATAGGCCGGATGATGCGGCGGAAGGAACGAGCCGATGGGCGTAGCGAGGCCGAACATCGCGCCGTCGATGACGGCCCTGCGGTCTATGGCATGAGCGATGGCCTGGCGCACTTTGGGGTTGTCGAAAGGCGGGCGCGCATTGTTCTCGGCCAGGATGGTTTCGCCCTCGGTTGTGCCGATCACCACCTGGAAGCGCGGATCGGCCTGGAACTGCGGCACCGCTTCGGGGGCGGGGAAAGAGGGAAACGCCTGCACATCGCCGGCCAGCAGCGCCGTGGTGGCGGCCGCCGGATCGGGGATGAAGCGGAAGGTCGCCTTCTCAAGCGCCGGCTTCCCGCCCCAATAATCGGGATTTCCAACGAGGACGATCTGCGATCCCTTTGCCCAGTTCTGGAATTTGAACGGACCGGTGCCGACAGGCTTTTCCCGGTTCGTGGCGGCGCTTGCCCGCGAGACGATCACCGCATCGCCCCATGCCATATTGTAGAGGAAATCGCCGGAGGGGTATTTCAGCGTCACTTTCACGGTCGCAGGGTCGATGACCTCCACATGGTCGATGGCGGCGAAGAGGGCCTTCTGGGCATTGGTGGAGTCGGGCGCGCGGGCTCGGTCGAGCGAGAATTTCACGTCGTCCGCCCCAAAGGCCGTGTCGTCATGGAATTTCACACCCTGATGCAGGTGGAAGACATAGGTCTTCTGGTCGGGCGAGATCTCCCAGCGTTCCGCAAGTGCCGGCTTGACCTCGCCGCTCGGGGCGATGCGGGTCAGGCCTTCGAAGATATTGGCATAGACGATTTCGTCGATCGCGGCGGCGGCGCCGGCGGTCGGGTCGAGATGCGGCGGCTCAAGCACCATCCCCAAGGTGAGATCGGACCGCGCGGCAAAGGCATTCGTGACCGACAAGAGCAGCACTGCCAATGCCAACAGCGTATATTTGCGGGCCGATATTGCGAATGTCCTGAAGATCATGCCTGTTCCCCACGATTTTCCGAACCCTTACACGAGGGGAAAGACCTGCTCAATGACGGAATTGGGAGATGGTGGTACCGGATATATTCATGATCGTGAAACAGCAGGTTCGGTCGCGCTTTTGAAGTGTAGTAAAGTATAGATCAATTTTTAGTGAGAATTGATGAATAAATGATCGTATATTGATTTAGGTCATTTTCATAATTTCCAATCATTCTGTTGAAATAAACAGGGTTTGGAGTGAGTAGATGAAAAGGATATTTCTGGTTTTCGCTCTCGCTTTGGGTGTTTGTCTTCTTTCAGCTGTAGACAGCTTGGCATCCAAGCTTGTGGCGGAGGTGAGCATTGCCGACCAGACGATGACGGTGTCGAAGGGTGGGCGCGTGCTTTACAACTGGCGTGTCTCGACGGGGCGCGAGGGATTTGAGACGCCCACGGGACGCTATCGTCCGACGCGGATGTACCGTATGTGGCACTCGAAGCAATATGATGGCACGCCGATGCCCTATGCGGTGTTCTTCCATCACGGTTATGCGATCCATGCCACGGACGCGGTCAAGAGGCTTGGAAGGCCGGCTTCACATGGCTGCGTGCGGCTCAAATCAGCGAATGCGGCGAAGTTTTACGACATGGTCCGGAAGGCGGGGCCGAAGAACACGCGGATCATCGTCCGGTATTGAGACCTATCCCCAGCGTTTGTGGAACCACATCCACTGGCCGGGATACTGGCGCACCCATTCCTCCACCGTATCGTTGAGAAGCTGCGCGGTGGCATCGACGTCGACCTGGCCCTTCCCATCGCGCGGCAGCTCCATGCGCTCATAGAGCTCCAGCCTGTAGCGCCCGTTCGGCAGGCGGATGCAGCGCGCGGGATAGACGTCGCAATCGAATTGCCGGGCGAGCTTGGCGAGCAGCGGATTGGTCCTTACCGGGCGCCCGAAGAAGGTCGACACAATGCCGCGGCGGAACTTCTGGTCGACCAGCATGCCGACATTTCCGTTTTCGCCAAGGACATGGGCGAGCGACCAGGCGGCGCCTGCTTTCGAGGGCACCAGATGGCCCATATTGGTGCGCCGGGCCTGCAGCACGTGTTGCGCGATGAACGGGTTGTTGGGCGGGCGGAAGAGGGCGGTGACGTTCAATCCGAAAGTGGCGGCGCAGATCGGCAGAAGCTCGAAATTGCCGGTATGGGCGGTGAAGAAGATATGCGGCTTCTTCTCGTCGCGCAGACGCTCGAAGATTTCCTTGCCCTGAACTTCGATCAGGCCCGGCTCGGCCGCGTTCGGATCATAATCGAACACCGCGTCGAGGAAGATATATTCAGCGAACAGCCGCGCCATGCCGTCCCACATGTCGCCGGCGATCTTTTCGATCTCTGCAGTGGGTTTCTCGGGATAAGCGCGGCGCAGATTGGCGACGGCGACGCGGTGGCGCGGCGTATAGGGGCCGATGAGCCGGCCCGCTTTGGCCGCGAATTCGATGGCGTTCCTGGCGGGGAGGCGGCGCAGCAGCCACAAGACAAGAAAAACCGCCTGCGCCCACAGCCAATAATTGGCGCGGCGCAGCTTCTGCCAGTAGCGCCAGAGGAGGAGTTTGAGTTTCAGCATGGGGGAAGGGGATTTCGCGTTGAAATGGAGATGGTGGCGGGACAGCGCCCCCCTCTGTCCTGCCGGACATCTCCCCCGCAAGGGGGGAGATCAGCTATGAGATCCGCTTTCGCCAATCGCTGACGTCGCCGGGTAGGCGCCGCCAGCAGTGCCAGCCAATCTCCCCCCTTGCGGGGGAGATGCCCGGCAGGGCAGAGGGGGGTGCTCATCGCTTGACGCAACCTGAAAGAATCCACCTAATCCACACGCAGAATGATCTTGCCGAACACATCCCGGCCTTCCATGCGCTTCAGCGCGGTGTCGATCTCGTCGAAGCCGACCACGGTGTCGATTACCGGATGGACCAGGCCGCGCGCCATCTTCTGCATGGCGTCGGCCATGTTCTCCATGCGGCAGCCGAAGGAGCCGAGCAGCTTCAATTGCTGCTGGAAGAGCATCATCAGGTTCATCTCGGTCGACACGCCCGAGGTCGAGCCGCAGGTGACAAGCCTGCCGCCACGCTTCAGGCTCAGCATGGAGCCCGCCCAGGTATCCTTGCCGACATGCTCGAAGACCACGTCCACGCCCTTCTTCTTCGTCAGCTTGCGCACCACGCCCTCGAAGCGGTCCTCGCGGTAGTTGATGACGTGGTCGGCGCCGAGCGCCTTGGCCTTCTCGATCTTGTCGTCCGAGCCGACCGTGGTGATGACGGTGCAGCCCATCTTCTTGGCAAGCTGGATCGCCGCCGTGCCGATGCCGGAGCCGCCGGCCTGAATGAGGATCGTCTCGCCGGGTTCGAGCCTGGCATTGTCGAACAGCATGTGCTCGACCGTGCCGAAGGTGACGGGGGCAACCGCCGCGCCGATTTCATCGACGCCGGGAGGGGCGGGGACGAGCAGGCGGGCCGGCAGATTGATCTTTTCCTGGGCAAAGCCGTCGAGATGGAAGCCGTGGACGCCGGAGACGTGCTCGCAGAGATTATCGCGGCCCTCGCGGCAGGGGCGGCACAGGCCGCAGGTCTGCGCGCCGTAGATCGAAACGAGCTGACCGGGGAGCACACCCGCCACGCCGGAACCCAGCGTTTCCACCACACCGGAGGCTTCCGCGCCGATCACCAGCGGCATCTTGCGCTTGGCGAACGCCATGCCGCGCCAACCCCAGACATCGATATGGTTGAGCGCCACCGCCTTGATACGCACCGTCACCTCGCCGGGACCGGGCGGCGGGGGCGGGGCGATGTCGGTCAGTTCCAGGCGGCGGTCTTCGATGAGTTGTAGTGCGCGCATGAGTGTTCCTTTAGTGAGATAGTGAGTAGTGAGATAGTGAGTAGGGGAAAATTCCTATTCACTACTCACTATCTCACCACTCACTATTCGCTGGTTAGTTCGGTTCCGCACCCATGACAAGGCAGGTGTTCTGTCCGCCGAAGCCGAAGGAGCTGGAGAGCACGGTCGAAACCTGCTGCTCGCGCTTCTTGTTGGGCACCACGTCGAGAAGGATGGTGGGATCCGGATTGTCGTAATTGATGGTCGGCGGCAGCGTCCCGGTCTGGATCGTCAGGAGCGAGAACGCCGCCTCGATGGCGCCCGCAGCCGTCAGCGTGTGGCCGATCATCGACTTGTTCGAGGACGTCGGGATCGAGCCGATGCGGTCGGCGAAGACGGTGGAAAGCGCGAGATATTCCATCTTGTCGTTTTCCGGCGTCGAGGTGCCGTGGGCGTTGATGTAGTCGATCTCCTCGGTGGTGAGGCCGGCATCGCTAAGCGCCGCCCGCACCGCGCCGATGGCGGGGGAGCCGTCGGGCTTGGAGCGGGTGCGGTGGAAATCGTCCGCCTTCTCGCCGCAGCCGGTAAGGAAGCCGAGGATCTTCGCACCGCGGGCCAGCGCGCTTTCGAGCGATTCCATCACCAGCGCGCCCGCGCCCTCGGCCATGACGAAGCCGTCACGGTCCTTGGAGAAGGGCTTTGCCGCCTTGTGCGCCGGGTCGTTCTGCGTGGAGAGGGCGGAGAGGAGCGAGAAGCGGATGAGCGATTCGGCGGAAACCGAGCCGTCAGTGCCGATGGAGAGCACGCGGTCGCTTTCGCCGCGGCGGATCGCCTCGACGCCGAGCTGGATGGCGGTTGCGCCCGAAGCGCAGGCGGTCGAGAGCGTGATCGGCAGGCCGCGCGTGCCGAATTTGTCGGCGATGCGCTCGGAAATATAGCCGAACTGGGTGGTGTTGAAGAAATGCCGGTTCGGATTGCGGCGGCAGGAGGCGAGCATCAGCTCATAGCTCGTCTCCCCATCGTCCACCGTGGTTAGGTCCAGCGCGAAACGGTTGTTCCAGTCGAGCTCGACCGGCGGGGCGGCGAGGAAGAGGGGGCCGCCGAAATCGTCCATGGGAAGGCCGGATTGCGCAACCGCCTCCTCGGCGGCGAGCGCGGCGAGCTTTTCGGAAAGCGGCACGGCGCCAGCGGTGCTTTCCTCCAGGAAATCCACCGTCCCCGCTATGCGGGTGTTCAAGTTTTCCGTCGGGAAGCGGGTGATTTCATGAATGCCGGAGCGCCCGCCGGTCAGCGCGGCCCAGTTGTCGTCCTTGCCTTGGCCGAGCGAGGAGACGATGCCGATGCCGGTGACGGCAACGATTGGACGGCCGAGATGATCTGTATATTTCGTCATCTGTTTCTCCACTCAGGCTTCGAGTTGTTTGGCCGCATGATTTTAGCCGATAAGTCCGTGACTTTTCAGATCATGCTTTGACGAGGCGCGCGGCGCCCTCGGCGCGCGTGACCCCGATCGTGATGGCGACGGCTGCGGAAACCGGCTTGTCGAGCGGCTTTTCGCTTTCCTCAAGCGGCGCGAAAGCCTCGCCCTTCGAGACCGCGATCGCCGCTAGCGCAACGCTCAGCGGGAACTGTGCCTCGCGCAGGTGGCCGATGATGCCCGCAACGCCGCGCGCGGCCGCGCCGGGGAGGGCGTCGAGCACGGCCTTTTCGGCCGCCGTCGGCTCATGCGCGCCGGAAGCGCCGGAGACGATGAAGGGCGTTTCGTCGCCGTCGACCGCCTTTTCGAGCATCGCCTCGACCGCCTTCTTCAGATCGTCGCGGCCGCGGCGTATCTGCCCGCTGGAGATCTGCTCGATCTCGGCATAGGCGTGCGCGCCGCGCTTTGCCGCATGTTCGGCGCTCTCGAGCACAAGGAACACGCCGCCCGAGCCGGTGACGAGCCCGCCGCCGGCGCTGCCCTGACGCTGCCAGAGCGGGGCCCAGCCGTCGGATTTGAGGTATCCGCCGAGCTCATGGCCCAAGAGCATGTCCCAATGCTCGGTGTTATAGGCGCTGCCGACCAGCATGTGGCTGCTCTGGCCGGAGCGGATGCGGGCGGCGGCCGTCTCGATGGCGGCAATGCCCGCCGCTTCCTCGCCCATGAAGGTGCGCGACGAACCCGTCACCTTGTGGACGATGGAGATGTTGCCGGCGGCCAGATTGGACAATTGCGCCAGGAACAGGGTGGGGCGAAGCTCTGTGGAGAGCCGCTGGTTCAGCATCACGCCGCGGTTTTCTGCAGTGCGGCCCTCGGCGAGGATCGTCGTGTCGGCGGCAAGGTCGCGCTCGCCACCGCCTGATGCCACGACCATGTCCATGGTCGAGCACAGGGCCTCGTTCTCTTTAAGCCCCGCGTCCTGGAGCGCGAGGCCCGCCGCATAGGTTCCCAGCCGCTGCCATGTTTCCATCTGGCGCTGGTCGCTGCGCTTGGGGATCTGCAGGTTCCAGTCCACCTCGCCCAGAGGATGTACGGTATAGGGTGCAAAGCTTGATGTATCGAGCTTCGGCTCGGGCTTGCCGGCCAGTGCATTCCAATGGGCATCGATTCCTTCGCCGAGCGAAGACACGATGCCGATGCCGGTGATGAGGACTTTGTTGTTCTGCATGTTTCCCGCCGCTCTATTCTGGGCGCATGATCTCATCCAAAAAGTCTTCAACTTTTTGGGAGCATGCTTCGATCAGGCCTTCTTGGCGGCAACAAGCTCGTCGATCTTGGCGCAGAGATTCTTCAGGACGAAATATTCCTCCGTCGGAACCTTGCCCTCGTTGACTTCCTGCGTCCACTTCTCGAGCGGGATCTTGATGCCGAACGCCTTGTCGATGGCGAAGACGATATCCAGGAAATCGAGGCTGTCGATGCCGAGATCGTCGATCGTGTGGCTTTCCGGCGTGATCGTGCTGCGGTCGATCTCGCTGGTTTCAGAGATAATGTCGGCGACTTTGTCGAAGGTGGATGACAATTTGAGGTTCCTTTATCCTACGCCGTTGATAAGCGGCTTACCGATCAATTTGCGCGTGTCTAGCGTTTTTCGCGCCTCAGGGAAAGATGTAAAGCCGAGCGCCCGCGACCCGCAGCGCTCGGCCCTGCGCGCGCTAAGCTATGTCGCTTCAGTAAAGTGTTTGCTAACCTCGTTTCGTGGGTTGCATCCGGCGGCCCCAGATCCTATCCGGACTAGATGGGACTCGCCGGAACGATATTCATCATCTTCAGCATTATTTTTATCGGCTATGCGGCGGCCCGCCTGCGGATACTGAGCGAGGCGGCCGGCGACGGGCTTTCCGAGTTCGTCTTCGTGGTATCGACGCCGTTGCTTCTGTTCCGCACCATGGTCTCGGCGGATTTCCACGGCAGCGCCCCCTGGGCGCTGTGGACGGCCTATTTTGCCGGCGTGATCGGGGCGTGGCTCATCTCCCATGGGGCGATCCGCACGGTGTTCGGCCGTGACCGGCGCGCGGGCGTGGTGGCCGGCGTGTCGGGCGCATTCTCCAATCTGGTGTTCCTCGGCGTGCCGCTGATGCTTGGCGTGTTCGGCCAGGAGGGGGTGGAGATCATCTCGCTCATCATCTCGATCCACCTGCCGCTGATGATGGCGGCTTCCATCGCCCTCAATGAATGGGCGATGCGGCGCGACGGGGTGCAGACCGGCGAAACCGGCCTTGCGGGGACGCTGAAGGCGTTTTTGCGAAGCCTTCTGCACAATCCGCTGATCATCGGCATACTGGCGGGATGGGCATGGCGCCTCACCGGTCTTGCCATGCCCGAACTCGCATCGACCCTGATCAACACGCTGGCGGGCGTTGCCGGGCCGGTCGCGCTCTTCGCCATGGGGATGGGACTGAAGAAATTCGGCATATCGGGCAATGTGCGTGCGGCATCGCTCACCGCGACGGTCAAGCTGATGCTGATGCCGGCCGTGGTCCTGGCGGTCGCCTGGGCCTTGCAGCTCCCGCCTTTGACGGCCAAGGTGGCCGTCACCGCCGCGGCGCTCCCCTCCGGCATCAATTCCTACCTGATCGCCACCCGGTTCGGCACCGGACAGGCGCTCGCCTCCACCTCGATGGTGATCGCCACGGGGATATCCGCCCTCACGCTCGGGCTGTGGATCGCAATCGCCACGCATATCTTCGGCTGATCTCGCCAAATCGTGATTGCCATGCCGCGTCATTGCGCGGCGGCAAGGGTGGACAACCCGCCCGCCCGCGCAAGATACTCTCCTTGACATTCCTCATGATCGCTCCGAGAAATTCCGGACATTGGAGAGGGGCAGGGCGGCGGTCATCGCCGAGCATGCCTCAAGGAGAACAGCGATGCTTCAGAAGACCAGCTATTTCATGAAACAGGCCAATCTGATCGCCGGCGACTGGGTGGAGGCCGATTCCGGCCAGACCATCGATGTCGTCAACCCGGCGACGGGCCTGAAGATCGGGACCGTGCCGAATTCAGGCAAGGCGGAGACGGCGCGCGCCATTCAGGCGGCGGCGGAAGCCTTCGAAAGCTGGAAGAAGACGTCGGCCAATGAGCGCGCCAAGCTGATGCGCAAGCTGCACGATCTCATCCTCGAGAACCAGGATTCGCTGGCCGAATTGCTGACGCTTGAGCAGGGCAAGTCGCTGACCGAGGCGAAGGGCGAGATCGGGATGTCGGCCGCCTATATCCTCTGGTATGCCGAGGAAGCGCGCCGGGTCTATGGCGACGTGGTGCCGTCGCCCTGGCGTGACCGCCGCATCATGGTGACGAAGGAGCCGGTGGGCGTGATCGCGGCGATCACGCCGTGGAACTTCCCGTCCTCGATGCTCGCCCGCAAGATCGGGCCGGCGCTTGCTTCCGGCTGCACGGCGGTGGTCAAGCCGGCGACGCAGACGCCCTATTCCGGCCTCGCCTGGGGCGTCCTGTGTGAGGAAGCGGGCATTCCGAAGGGCGTCGTCAACGTCCTGACCGGCTCTGCATCCGAGATCGGCGGCGAACTGACCCGCAACCCGCTGGTGCGCAAGATCACCTTCACCGGCTCGACCGAGGTCGGCAAGATCCTGATCAAGCAGGCGGCCAGCACGGTCAAGAAGGTGTCGATGGAGCTCGGCGGCAACGCGCCGTTCATCGTCTTCGACGATGCCGATCTCGACCGCGCGGTGGAAGGGGCGATCGCGGCGAAGTTCCGCAATTCCGGCCAGACATGCGTGTGCACCAACCGCTTCTTCGTGCAGTCGAAGATCTACAACAAATTCGTCGAGAAATTCGCCGCGGCGGCCGAGAAGCTGAAGGTCGGCAACGGGCTGGAGGAGGGTACCCAGCAGGGGCCGCTGATCGACGACAAGGCGGTGCAGAAGGTCGAGGAGCTGATCGCGGACGCCGAGAAGAAGGGCGGCAAGATCCTGACCGGCGGCAAGCGCCATGCACTCGGCGGCACTTACTTCCAGCCGACCGTGATTGCCGACGCCAAGCCGCGCATGCGCTTCACCAGGGAGGAAATCTTCGGCCCCGTCGCGCCGGTCTACAAGTTTAGGACGGAGCAGGAGGCCATCGATCTCGCCAACAATACCGAATATGGCCTCGCCTGCTATTTCTACACGCAGGATCTCGGCCGCACCTTCCGCGTGATGGAGGGGCTGAAATACGGCCTCATCGGCGTCAACGAAGGCATCATCACGACCGTCGAGGCGCCGTTCGGCGGCCTGAAGGAATCGGGCCTGGGCAAGGAAGGCGGGCATCAGGGCATCGAGGACTATCTCGACACCAAATATGTCTGCATCGGCGGACTGGGGATTCAGTAGTGAGATAGTGAGTAGGGAATAGTGAGTAGGGAATAGTGAGTAGGGAATAGTGAGTAGGGAATAGTGAGTAGGGAATAGTGAGTAGGGAATAGTGAGTAGGGAATAGTGAGGTAGCAGGTCATTGCCTTCACTATCTCACACCTCATTATTCCCCATCGCACTCGGAAGGGCTGCACATCGTGACATCGGAAATCTTTGGAGAAACGCCGGATGGCGAGGCGGTTCATCGCATCACCCTTTCCGGCGGGGGACTGACCGCGAAGGTCCTCACCTGGGGCGCGGTCGTTCAGGACCTGCGGCTGGAGGGCCACGAGCCTTCGCTCGTGCTTGGTTATCAGGACTTTGCCGATTATCCGGCGCATTCGCCGCATATGGGGGCGATTGCCGGGCGATCGGCAAACCGCATCCGCAACGGCACCTTCACCATCGACGGCGTCACCTATGAGGTGGACCGCAATTTTCTTGGGACTCACAATCTGCATGGCGGGCGCAAGGGGCTGGGCAAGCGGGTCTGGCGGGTGACCGGCTCGGGGCCGGATTTCGTCACGCTCGCCATCCTTAGCCCCGATGGCGAGATGGGCTTTCCCGGCAATCTCAATGTCAGCTGCACCTATATGCTGAGCCCGGGCGGGACACTGGTCGTCCGGCTAGAGGCCGTGACCGACAAGCCGACGATCTGCAACCTCATCCATCACAGCTATTTCAACCTGGACGATGGCGGCGAAACCGACATTCTCGACCATCAGGTGATGATCGGGGCGGAGGCCTATCTGCCATCGAACGCGGCGCTGATGCCGGATGGCCGCGTCCTGCCGGTCGAGGGCACGACGCATGATTTCCGTGATTTCCGCCCGGTGCGGCGGGAGGAGAATGGCGCGCAGGTCGTCTATGACAATAATTTCTGCCTCGCGGCGGCGCGCGGGCCCCTCAAATGGTGCGCGGCCGCCAAGGGGGCGAAATCCGGCGTCCGCCTCGACGTTTCGACGACGGAGCCGGGCGTGCAGTTCTATGCAGGCAACACCGTGGCGAGGCCGGCTGTGGGACTGACGGGCAAGCCTTATGACAATTATGCGGGCCTGTGCTTCGAGCCGCAGATCTGGCCGGATTCGCCGAGCTTCCCGTACTTCCCGCAGGCGGTGCTGCGGCCGGGCGAGGTCTATGCGCAGACGACGCATTATAGTTTCAGCAGGGGGTAGGAGGTAGCTTCTCTTTAACCGGGCTGCTTGGCGTCTGGGTAGTCCTGAACAGTTGATGCAGCGGAGGAGGCGAGCATGGATTCCAGTGACAAGCACTGGAATGACGGAAAAATTGATGTTTCCGGCTGATCTTATGCACCGAATAGGTTCGGCGATCTTCGTCAGGCCAGCAATCTTTCAACCCGTCATTCCAGTGCTTGTCACTGGAATCCATGCCTCGACAGCGCCACAGCCGCTACGCTGGAAACACGGCTGCCATTTCATGACATGAAACGTCGTGGATCCATTCCGGAGACGATGGGCCTGGATCGGGCTTACGCCTCGCACAGCCTCTCAAACGCCGTGCGGGCCTCCTCCATCGGCGCAAGTGCCCCGTGGAATTCGACGACGCGGGCCGCCACGCAATGGGCGCGGCGTGCGGCATCGGCGGGGGCAAGCCCCTGGAGACGGGCCGAGAGATAGGCGCCGTTGAAGCTGTCGCCGGCGCCCGTCGTATCGACGGCATTGGCCGTTAACGCCGGCACGGATTCTTCCAGCCCCTGCGCAGTCACCAGCGCCGGCCCGGTGCCGTCCTTCACCACGATTTCCTTCACGCCCAGCGCCGCGATGCGCGCGGCCGTCGCCGCCGGCGAGGCGTCGCCGAACAGGTCCTTCTCATCGGGGAAGGTGGGAAGCGCGATGTCGGCAAGCCGCATGGCATCGCCGATCACCGCCCGCGCCGTCCCGACATTTTCCCAGAGCCTTGGCCGGTAATTCGGATCGAAGGCGATGCGGCTGCCGTTTTCCCGCGCGGCTGCGATCGCCTCGAGCAGGGTGCTGCGATCGTTTGGGGAGAGGATGGCGAGGGTGATACCGGAGAAATAGACGATATCGCGCCCGTTCAGGCTGGCGGCGAGCGCTTCGCGGTCGCTGGCAAGCCGGCGCGCGGCGGCGTCGCTGCGCCAATAGGTGAAGGAACGCTCGGCGCCATCGAGCGTGATGGCGTAAAGGCCGGGCCGGGCGCCGGAAATGACAGGGCTGTTTGCAATTCCGATGCCGTTTTTGGCCAGAAAATCGCGCTGTTTCTGGGAAAACGGGTCGTCGCCGAAGGCGCTCACATAGTCGACAGGGTAATCGGAAGCCGAAAGCGCGCGGACATACCAGATCGTGTTGAAGGTATCACCGGCAAAGCCCATGCGCCAATTGTCGCCCGCGGCTCCGGAAAGTTCGATCATGCATTCGCCGATAGATGCAAATCCGCTCACGTTTCTCATCCCTTGCATTTGATCGCCCCTCAATAGTCAGGCGAAAGGCAAAAGGCCAGCCTGCAGTTACGCCGATTGGCGGAGATTTCCTTTGTTGGCTTGTCATATTCTGCATGTAACAAGGGGAAGGAACGAGGGAATCGGGCATGCGCTACGCGATCTATTTCACGCCGCCAGCCGGCGACCCGCTCACCAAGGTGGCCGCCAACTGGCTCGGCCGCAACGCCTTCAGCGGCGAGACGGTAAAGCCGCCGGCGATCCGCTCCTTCGAGGCGGAGGAAGTGGCGCGCCTGACGGTGGAGCCGCGGCGCTATGGTTTCCATGCGACCCTGAAGGCGCCCTTCCGGCTCGCCGAAAATTTGACCGAACGCGATCTTTTATCGGCGTTGATGCATTTCGCATCATCGACCGGCGCCGTGACGATCCCGCGGCTCCAGGTGGCCGCTCTCGGCCATTTCTTCGCGCTGGTGCCCGAGGAGCCGGTGCTCGAGCTCGATCAACTGGCGAATGACGTGGTCGTGGCCTTCGATCGCTTCCGCGCACCAGCGAGCGATGCCGAGAGGGCCAAGCGGCGGCCTGAAACATTAAGTATTTCGCAGTTGAGGAATCTCGATCAATGGGGTTATCCTTACGTGTTCGATGATTTCCGCTTCCATATGACCTTGACGGGGCGCGTCGAGGAGAAAGATAGACTTCGCGTCGCGCGCATGCTTGATGCGTTCTTCGAGCCGGTCCTAAGCGAGCCGGTCGAAATCGCCAATCTGGCGCTGTTCGTCGAAGCCGAGCCCGGCGCGCCGTTCGAAGTCCATTCCCTTCATCCGCTGGCCCATTCTTCATTGACGGGAGCCCGTGGCAGGAAAAGTGCATGACATGCCGCATGAATTCATTCTGAAAAATGCCCGGATCGTCCTCGAAAACGAGGTGCTGACAGGCTCCGTGCTGGTCCGGGACGGGCAGATCGCCGATATTTCCGAAGGGGCGATGACGGCCGGCGAGGATCTGGAGGGCGATTTCCTCACGCCCGGGCTGATCGAGCTCCATACCGATCATCTGGAGGGACATTACGCGCCGCGCCCCAAGGTGCGCTGGAATCCGCTCGCCGCCGTTCAGGCGCATGATGCGCAGATCGCCGCTTCCGGCATCACCACGGTCTTCGATGCGCTGCGCGTCGGCCTCGATGGCGAGACGGAGGTGGGCGTGGAGGACATGGCCGTGCTGGCCGATGCGATTTCGGACGGCATGAAGAACAACCGGCTGCGGGCCGAGCATTTCCTGCATCTGCGCTGCGAGGTCTCGGCGCCGGACTGCCTCGAAGCCTTCTCGGCCATGCAGGGCTATGACCGGGTGCGCATGGCCTCGCTGATGGACCATGCGCCGGGACAGCGGCAATTCGCCGATGCGGAGAGCTACCGCGTCTATTACATGCGCAAGCTGAAAGCTTCGGAGGAGGAATTCCGCCGCTATTGCGAAAGGCGCATGGCCGATTCCGAGCGGTATTCGGCGGTCAACCGCAGGACGATTTCCGAAGCCTGCCGGGCGCGCGGCATCGTGCTGGCGAGCCATGACGACGCCACCGCCGCCCATGTCGAGGAGGCGGTAAGCCAGGGGATACGCGTTGCGGAGTTTCCGACCACGCTGGCGGCCGCCGCGGCTTCCAAGGAAGCGGGACTGTCGGTGCTGATGGGCGCGCCCAATGTGGTGCGCGGCGGATCGCATTCGGGCAATGTCTCGGCGCGCGAACTGGCCGAGAAAGGCTGTCTCGACATCCTTTCCTCCGACTACATCCCCTTCAGCCTGATGCAGTCGGCATTTTTCTTGAGCGACGTGGTCGAGGGCATCACCCTGCCGCAGGCGATGCGGCTCGTCTCGAAGAATTCGGCCGAGGCCGTCGGGCTCGACGACCGCGGCGAGATTGCCGTGGGCAAGCGCGCCGATCTGGTGCGCGTGCGTGTCGATGATCATGTGCCCGTCATCAGGACGGTGTGGCGCCAGGGAGAACGGGTGATATGACGGCAGCAGGTTCGATCGAGCGCGTCATGAGCGAGACGCGGCCGCTGAGGAACGGTGTTTTCGTCGCCGTGGTGGGGCCCAGCGGCTCGGGCAAGGACACCATCCTTTCCTATGCGCGCGAGCGGCTGCAGCATCGCCCGGAATTCCACTTCGTCCGCCGGATCGTGACGCGCGCGGCGGCGGGAGACGCGGAGGAACACGATACGCTGAACGAGCAGGCCTTCGACGCGGCGCTGCAATCGGGCGCCTTCAGCCTGCACTGGGATGCGCACGGGCTGCGCTATGCGCTGCCCAAATCGGTGGATCATCACGTGGAAGGCGGCTCGGTGGTCATCGCCAATGTCTCGCGGAGCACGCTTGGAGAGATCAGCGCCACCTATGCCAATGTCCGGGTCGTGCATCTCAATGCCGAACGGCAAGTGCTGGCGCGCCGTCTGGCCCAGCGCGGGCGCGAGGACGCGGCGGCGATCGAGGAGCGGCTGCGGCGCAGCGCCCAGGCGATCGCCCATCGCGACGGCGCGATCGTGCTCGACAATTCGGGACCGGTCGAGATCGCCGGCAATCGCTTCATCGCCATTCTGGAGAAAGCCGCGGCCTTCGCCGCCGTTTGCGAGCAGATCTGACGGGCCGGAAGACCCGCTTGGGCCGCCCGCCGATAAAGCCGCGGGATTGCCCACCGCGGCCGTTCATTCATTCGTGGAGAGAATGAAATCATCCTGAGGTGACACGGTGCGTCCTGTGTACACACAAGCCGGCTATGCCGCGGTCTCCTGATGCGCTTTCCAGGCCTCATGGTGCTTGCCCCATTTCGACATCGCCGTCACCGCATCGTTGAGGCTCAGCCCCAGCGGCGTGATCGCATATTCGACACGGGGTGGCACCTCATCAAAATCATGGCGGCTGACCAGGCCGTCAGCCTCCATCTGCCGCAATTGCTGAGTCAGGACCTTTTCGCTGATGCCGGGCAACACCCGGCGCAACTCGGCGAACCGGTGCGGGCGCAGGTGGAGCGCCCAGAGCAATGACGTCTTCCATTTTCCGCCGATCGCCCGCAGCGCCGTGGCGAAGCCGCAGTCATCCGGCTCCTGGTCCTTCATATCTCGATCTCCTGACAGTTTTCGACACTTACCCGCAAGTGCGTACTTCATAACGCCGGGTGAATTCATAATCTGACTCAGCGCGCGCCCAAACGAAAACCCTCAAATGGCCCAGGCCGGAGAAATATCATGAAACAACCAGTTTGCGTCATCGGCGCGGGACGCATGGGTTCCGCCCTTGTCAGAACGCTTCTCGACAGCGGATATCCTACATGGGTGTGGAACCGCACTGCGGCAAGATGCGAGCCGCTGATCGCGATGGGTGCAAGGAGCGGGGCGAGCGTCGAGGACGTGGTCGCGCAGGCCGAGCTCATATTCATCAACGTGCTGGACTATGCGGCAAGCGATGCCTTGCTGCGGCGGGACAGCGTGGCTTCCATTCTGGCCGGCAAGACCGTGGTGCAGCTCACGTCAGGCTCGCCGGGACTTGCCCGGCAGGAAGGCGCGTGGGTTACGTCGCAAGGGGCCGCCTACCTGGACGGGGCGATCATGGCCACGCCGGATTTCATCGGCCGGCCGGAGGCGGCACTCCTCTATTCGGGGTCCAGGGCGGCATTCCAGGCCTTTGAACCCGTGCTTCTCGCGCTTGGCGGCCGGACAACCTATGTCGGGGAGGTTCCAGGCCAGGCCTCCGCCCTTGATACGGCATTGCTCACGCAGATGTGGGGCGGTCTGTTCGGCGCCCTGCAGGGCATGGCCGTCGCCCAGGCGGAAGATATCGACCTCGAATCATTCCGGAACCAGCTCCTCGCCTTCAAGCCCGTCGTTGATGCGGCGCTGTTTGATCTGATCGACAGGACGGCGAGCCACCGCTTCGACGGCGATGAGAAGACGCTGGCCTCATTGGGCGCCCATTACAGTGCTTTCCAGCATCTGCTGGAGGTCTGCGATGAGCAGGGGATCGATGCAGCCCTGCCGCAAGCCATGGACGGGGTCTTTCGCCGTGCGCTCGCACAACACGGTCCAGGCGCCGACTTCGCCTCGCTTGCCCCCTTGATCCGGCATGACAGGGTCGCCTCCAACGCCGCGGAGAAGGCGGATGCATAGGCCCTTGCGCAGGGCGACGTGCTCCTGCCGGCAGGTGGAACTCATCTGTGCCGGCGAGCCGCGGCGGGTCTATGCCTGCTCCTGCAACGAATGCCAGCGCTGCACCGGAACAGCCTTCTCCTACCGGGCCATCTACCCCGATGCCGCCGTGGTCGGCCGGAAAGGGGAGACGAAATCCTGGCGCAGGCCCGGCACGTCGGGGGCATGGCTGGAGCAGCACTTTTGCGTCCACTGCGGGTCGGTGGTTTTCATGCGCGCGGAGGCGCTCAAGGATGCGATTTCCATCTCCGCCGGCTGTTTCGAAGACCAGGACTTCCCGCCGCCGCAGACACTTCACTGGCCTGACCGGCGGCATCGATGGCTTTATCTGGAAGGGGTAGCCAAAGCGAGTCCCTCGTCCTCCTGATTTTTCAGGGGCCGGAACGATCTCCCGGCCCGGCCCCCATGCACCATGGAGCGGGATCGCCCCGCATTCAGGCGAGCTCCTCCGCGGGATAATCGGTCGAGACGGTGATCGCGCGATGCGCTTCCAACTCGTCCAGACGCTTGTGGAGCGCATCGCGGATCGCCTGATAGGAGGTGCTGCCGAGCGCCAGCCGCAGAGGTGGGGTGGTTTCATTGCCCACCGCAATCATCGCATCCGCCATCCGGTTGGGGTCGCCGATAACAACCCATTCACCGCTGAACAGCGCATCGCGCGTGAGATGGGCGGGTGTGCCGTCATAGGCCGCGATCGGTTCCGGCTGGACGATGCCGCTTCCGAAGTTGGTCCGTGCCGGCCCTGGTTCGACGAGGGTGAACTGGATACCGAAGGGCGCCACCTCCCTGGCGACTGTCTCGACGAAACCCTCGATACCCCATTTGGTGGCGTGATAGAGGCTGAAACCGGGATAGACGATCTGCCCGCCTTCGGAGGATACTTGGAGAATGCGGCCGCCGCCCTGGGCTCGCAGGTGGGGCAGAGCAGCCCGGATGACGGCGATCGAACCGATAAGGTTGGTGTCGATGATGTCGCGCACCTGGGCATCGGTCGCCTCCTCGGCGGCCCCCAGCAGGCCATAGCCGGCATTGCTGACGATGACGTCGATGCGTCCCAGTTCGCCGAATGCGCGGTCGAGCGTGCGGCGCACCGCGTCCGTATCCCTGAGGTCGAGATTGGCGATCCAGAGCCGCTCGCCATGGGCGGCGCGAAGATCGTCCAGCGCATCGGGACGGCGCACCGTCGCGGCAACACGGTCGCCGCGCGCCAGCAGCTTTTCGGCCATCAGCCGGCCGAAGCCGGAAGATGCCCCGGTAATGAACCATGTACGTGTCATGATTGGTCTCCTTTGTTTGTACCGAGACTGAGATAGGGGCATTGCATTAATGAGATTAGACCTTGAATTTCGTATGCGTTGATGAAAGAGATTCATCAATGAAAAAGCCGGACCTTGCTGATCTCAATGCCTTCGCAGCCGTTGCGCGGCACCGCAGCTTCAAGCGTGCGGCCGACGAGCTCGGGCTGTCGCCCTCGGCGGTCAGTCATTTGATGCGCGCGCTCGAACGCAGGCTGGGCGTGCGGCTCCTGCATCGGACGACCCGCAGCGTCTCGCTGACGGAACCGGGCGAGCACCTGCTCGCACGTCTCGCGCCTGCCTTGCGCGACGTCGATCTGGCGCTGGAGGAGCTCGATCCCTTCCGGGGTAGCCCAAGCGGCACGGTGCGGATCAACGCGCCCGAGGCCGCCGCCCGCCTCCTGCTCGAACGGGTGGTGCCGGCGGTGCTTGAGCGATATCCGGAGGTGGCGGTCGACATCGTCGCCGAAGGCAGGCTGGTCGACATCGTGGCGGAGGGGTTCGATGCAGGTGTCCGGCTCGGCGAGTCGGTGCCGCAGGATATGATCGGCGTCCGCTTCGGGGGCGAGGTACGCTTTCTGGCGGTCGCCTCGCCGGGCTATCTCGCGCGATCGGGCGTGCCGCACCTTCCGGACGATCTGCGCGCGCATGCCTGCATCCGCCACCGCATGCCGAGCGGCAAGCTCTATCGCTGGGAGTTCGAGCGCCACGGGGAGGAGATCAGGATCGATGTGCCCGGGCGGTTGACGCTCGACCGGATCGAGCTGATGGTCGAGGCGGCCGAACGCGGCCTCGGCATCGCCTATGTGCCGGAGCATGCAATTGCCGCCCAGCTCACGGAAGGGACGCTGAGGCCGGTGCTGGAGGACTGGTGCCCGCCGATCCCGGGCCTGATCCTTTATTATCCCGGCCGCCGCCACCTGCCGGGCAGCCTGCGCGCCTTCATCGACACGCTCCGGGAGGTGTTCCCGTGATCAAGGACCGGCGTTCGGCCTTACCGGCCAGAAGCACAATACCCACATAACCTGCATATGGCCGGGCGCCGTCTCGACGGAGCTGTTCGTGCATATCGGCGACGAGACCATTGGTGACGGAAGGCGCTTTCCCGCCCTTGCGGGAACGGGGTTCCGGGAGGCTTTTCGATCTATTGGACCAAATCCAGTGCAAAATTGCCGGATTTGGTCTAAATGGACGCAAACAAGACGGAGAGGCGTGTGACGCAGCAGCCTGCAAGAGAAGAAGAAACCGGATATTTCAAGCCTCCGGTTTTGGCCATTGCCCCGATGATGGACTGGACGGACCGGCATTGCCGGTTCTTCCATCGCCAGATGACGCGACATGCGCTTCTCTATACCGAGATGGTGGTGGCCGATGCCGCCATCCACGGCCATCGCCAGCGGCTGCTCGGGTTTTCGGCGGAGGAGCATCCCGTCGCCCTGCAGCTCGGCGGTTCCGATCCGGCGAAGCTTGCGGAGGCGGCGCGGATCGGCGCCGATTTCGGCTATGACGAGATCAATCTCAATGTCGGCTGCCCGTCGGACCGGGTGCAGTCAGGCACCTTCGGCGCCTGCCTGATGAAGACGCCCGGGCTGGTCGCGGCCTGTGTCACGTCGATGAAGCGGGCGGTCGATATCCCCGTCACCGTCAAGTGCCGGATCGGCGTCGACGATCAGGACCCGGAGGTGGCGCTCGATATGCTCGCCCGCCAGGTGATCGACGCCGGGGCCGATGCGCTCTGGGTGCATGCGCGCAAGGCCTGGCTGCAGGGACTGTCGCCGAAGGAGAACCGGGATATCCCGCCGCTCGACTACGACCGCGTCCATCGGCTGAAAGGGAAATTGCGGAACCATTTCATCGGCATCAATGGCGGCATCCAGACGCTCGATGAAGCGCTGGACCATCTAGAGCATGTCGACGGCGTCATGCTCGGCCGCGCCGCCTATCACAATCCTGGTGTTCTGATCGAGGCAGACCGGCGCATTTTCGGGGATGGGCATGCGCCCATCGATGCCGCCACACTCATCGAGACGATGTGCGACTATGCCGACAGGCACATCGCCGCCGGCGGCAGGCTCTCGCATGTGACCCGCCACATGATCGGGCTTTTCCAGGGCATGCCCGGCGCCCGACGCTGGCGGCAGCTGCTCTCGACCGAGGCGACGCGTGCGGATGCCGATAGCGGCGTCATCCGCAAGGCCTTCGCCGAAATCGGGGAGAACGCCGCCGAGGCGGCCTGATTTCAATCCGACAGGACCAGTTCGTCGCCGCGGACGGAAAATCCGCGCAGCGTATCGAGGAAATTCATGCCGAGCAGGCTGCCGCTCAGCCGGCTGTCCTGCGCGACCAGCGCGCGGATATCATGACGCTCGATATCGCCGATCTGCAGCGTTTTAAGCCGGACCGCCGCGGCGCTGGTGCTGCCATTGGCGGTCATGATCGGAACCGAATAGGAGAGGCTGTCGGTGTCGATCCCGGCGCGTCTTGCATCATCGCTCGAGAGAATGATCATCGAGGCGCCGGTATCGACCAGGAACGGCACGCGCGCGCCATTGACCCTGCCGTTCACCTGAAAATGCCCGTTGGCGCTCTTGGCGAGCGTGACCGTCAGGCTGCCGTCGCTCGCCCTGTTCGACATGGCGCTGCCGGGGACGAGGCCGGCCGTGATGCGGTTTGCGACGTCCTGCAGCTCGTAACGATACTGATAGCCGGCGACGAGGGCGAGGATGATGACGACCCAGATGGCGATGTTGCGGGCGAAATCGCCGAGCCTGATGCCTGAGCCGAGGAACCCTGCGGCGATGACGATGCCCCAGATGCCGAGATAGGCGGCGCGGGCGAAGGCGTCATTGGCAAGCCCTAGCGTGCTGCCGCTGTCATTATTGGCCATCAGCAGCAGGATGATGGCGCCGACGACCGCGACGATGATCCAGAAAAGGCGGTTCATGCATCGTTCCCCTGTGCGAGCCTTTCGCGCGCCATGCGAGCCCGGCGGGTCTCTCGCCTGGGCTTGCGCTCCACCGTTTCGAGGCGTGCCGGAAGCGCGGCCGCGATCTCGCGGCGACGCTCCGGCGACATCATCGTCCAGGCGCTGATCTCGTCCATCGTGCGGCCGCAACCGAAGCAGTAGCCGGTCTTGGCGTCTATCGAGCAGACGAGGATGCAGGGCGATTCCATGTTCATCTCGTTGGGTTCATCTCGTTGGCGGACCTTCCGTTTCCCTTCAATGTGGTCGCATCAGACCATCATGACAAGACCCGCCAGAAGCGCCACCGCGGCGATCTGCTGCGCCGCGCCCAGCGTGTCGCCGGTCTGGCCGCCGATCTTGAGCGTGCACAGATTGGCAAAGCCGAAGGTGGCGGCGCCGCAGAGCAGGACGGCGATCAGCAATCCGCCGATGCCGCCCGCCGGCACATAGGCGACGATCAGGATGAGAAAGCCGGCGAGGAGGGCGGTGAAGGCGGCGGTGCCGTCGGGCGAGCCCGCCCCATCGGCCAGCCCGCCCGGCCGTGCCGAAGGCAGCATGTGCCAGAACTGCACCAGCACGGCCCGGCTCGCCGCTTCCGTGCCGATGAGGGCAAGGGCGGCAAGGCCCGGGCCGACATGCTCGATGATGGCCGCAAGCAGCAGGGTGCGCAGGCCGACCGAGACGATGAGGGCGAGGGCGGCAAAGGTGCCGATGCGCGAATCCTTCATGATCTCGAGGCGCTGCTTCTCCGTCGCGCCGCCGAAGAAGCCATCGGCCACATCCGCCAGCCCGTCCTCGTGCAGGGCGCCGGTGACGATGGCGAGAACGGCAATCGCGAGGAGGCTTGCGACCGCTGGCGGCAGGTTGAAAAGGCTGGCGACGATGAGGGCGAGGGCCGCGGGCAGGGCGATCACCGCCCCGGCCAGCGGGAAAACCCGGCTGTTGGTGGCAAGCGAGCCGTTCTGGCCCGTAAACCAGGTCTGCGATATCGGCAGGCGCGTCAGGAAGCCCAGCGAGCGCATGATTTCCGCCAGAAGACCGTCTGTGTTCATGATCCTGTTCTCCATTCCCGCATTTCAGGACGTGTTTGGGTTCCACAAATCCCGTTCGAGGGGCTGCGACGGCATGTAACGCCAGCGTCATTTGAATTTTCGCCGAAGGTGCTTATAGGACTTGCGCGACCCAATTGCCATCAACCTTGCGTGACAGGATAACAAGACGTGACAACGACCGGCCTGCCTTTCGACGATTTCCGCGAACTGATCCGCAATCTTCCGGGGCCGGACGAGCGGGCCGCGCAGGCGGTGCGCGAGCGCGACGCGGTGCTGACGAAGCCGGCGGGCTCGCTCGGGCGGCTCGAGGAGATCGCCGTCTGGCTCGCCGCGTGGACGGGCCGGGCGAAGCCGCAGGTGACGCGGCCGCTCGTGGCCGTCTTCGCCGGCAATCACGGCGTGACGGCCAAGGGCGTCTCGCCCTATCCTTCGAGCGTGACGGCGCAGATGGTGGAGAATTTCGCGGCTGGTGGGGCTGCGATCAACCAGATGTGCATCGCCAATGATCTCGGCCTCAAGGTGTTCGACCTGGCGCTGGAACTGCCGACCGGCGACATC
Source organism: Mesorhizobium sp. RMAD-H1 (assembly GCF_014191375.1). Lineage (GTDB taxonomy): Bacteria > Pseudomonadota > Alphaproteobacteria > Rhizobiales > Rhizobiaceae > Paramesorhizobium. The sequence continues at coordinate 308,803 of NZ_JACHWN010000002.1, read as the reverse complement.
ACCGAGGAAGCGGCTATGGACGAGAAGACCTGCGCGGCGACCATGGCCTTCGGCATGGAGGCGATCGCCGGCGGCACGGATCTGCTCTGCATCGGCGAGATGGGCATCGGCAATACGACGATCGCGGCGGCGATCTGTCATGGGCTTTATGGCGGGACGGCCGAGGAATGGGTCGGGCCGGGCACCGGGGCGGATGGCGAAGGCCTGCGGCGCAAGGCGGCGGCGGTGCGCGCGGCGGTGGAGCTGCACCGCAACCATCTGAAGGATCCGCTGGAACTCCTGCGCCGCCTCGGCGGCCGCGAAATCGCCGCCATGGCGGGCGCCATTCTCGCCGCGCGCATGGAGAAAGTGCCTGTCATCATCGACGGCTATGTCGCGACATCGGCGACGGCGATCCTCCATGCGGCCAATCCGGCGGCGATCGACCATTGCCTGTTCGGCCATGTCTCCGCGGAGCCCGGTCATCGCAAAGTGCTGGAAAAGCTCGGCAAGAAGCCGCTGCTCGATCTCGGCATGCGGCTCGGCGAGGGAACGGGCGCGGCACTCGCCGCCGGCATCGTCAAGGCGGCCGCACTCTGCCATACGGGGATGGCGACCTTCGAGCAGGCCGGCGTGAGCGGGAAAGCGAATTGAATTGCGCTGCCCCTCCTTCTCTCCTTGCGGGAGAAAGGGGGGGCGCTGTTTATGCCGGTTCCTTGTCCAGCGTCATATAGTCGAGCGGCAGTTCCGTCGTATATTTGATCTGCTCCATCGCGAAGGAGGACGACACGTCGCGTATGTCGATCTTGGCGATGAGGCGCTTGTAGAAGGAATCATAGGCGGCGATATCGGGGACGACGACGCGCAGGAGATAATCGATATCGCCGCTCATGCGGTAGAATTCGACGACCTCGGGGAATTCCTGCACCACTTCCGAAAAGCGCTTCAGCCATTCATGGCTGTGGGAGCTCGTGCGGATGGCCACGAAGACCGTCACCCGCGCATTGATCCGCACCGGATCGAGGATCGCCACCCGGCGCCTGATGACGCCGTCTTCCTCCAGCTTCTGGATACGCCGCCAGCAGGGCGTCGTCGAAAGCCCGACCTTCTTGGCGACGTCGGCGACCGCAAGGGTGGCATCCTCCTGCAGGAGCCGCAGAATTTTCCGATCCAGTCTGTCCATGGGTATGGCCTCTTCTGAAAATTGAATACCTTATGCAGCAAGAATGCTCGAGATTTCAAGAAAACCTTTCTATATATGCCGCGTAGAAGCGGAATTATTTTCCATTATTGGTCAATTTTTGGACAAGGCCTTGAAGCTCGGGGATGAGCTCGCGCTCGAACCATGGATTGCGCTTCAGCCATCCGCTGTTGCGCCAGGAGGGGTGCGGCAGGGGCAGAATGATGCGCCCGTTCTCCCCAGGCGCTTCCAGCGACGCGCGCCAGTCGAGGACGGTCTCGGTCATGGAGCTCTTGCGGCGGCTGCCCATGTGATAGGCCTGCGCATATTGCCCGATGGCAATGACGAGCTCGATCTGCGGCATCCCGGCGAAGATGCGGTCGTGCCAGAGCTCGCGGCATTCGCGGCGCGGCGGCAGGTCGCTGCCGTGGGCGTCATAGCCCGGAAAGCAGAAGCCCATGGGAATGATGGCGAAACGGGCGGGATCGTAGAACTCCTCCCGCGTCACATCAAGCCATTGCCGGAGGCGGTCGCCGGAAGGATCGTTGAACGGCAGGCCCGTATTATGGACGCGGATGCCCGGCGCCTGGCCGCAAATGGCGATGCGGGCCGTCTGCGAGATCACGCAGACGGGGCTGGGCTCATGCGCAAGCGGCTTGCCGTAACGCGGGGCATCCCGGCAGATGCGGCATTGCGAAATTTCGGCCAGCAGGATGGCCATGTCCTTTTCGTGCATGTCTGTCAGTTCGGATCCGGGTCGTTTGCGCGGCGGCCATCAAGGTGCGGTATTTTTCTGCACCTGGTCATATAGGGCCGATACGAGCTTGTTCAGCCAGAGATAGAGATTCTCCATGAAGGTTTCGAGGGGTGAGGGGCCTTCATGCGGCGTTTCCTGCATGGCTTCATGCTCTCTTCGCCAGTCCTGCGGGCGCTCGAAGGTTCCGGCCCAGATGCCGCGCCGTTCCCGGCGGGCCTGGGCTTCTTCATCCGTATAATTGCCATAGGCGACCGCCCAGCCGTCCTCCACCATGCCGCGGTTGAGATCGACGTCACCCGCTTTGCACTCGCCCAGAAGCCTGTTGTATTTATCCTCGCGCGAGCCCGAACAGCGCACGGCGCGTCCGCCGATCAGCCTTTTCATCGCATTGCGGGCTTCCGCGCCGCAGTCATAATCGCGCTCCTGCCGGCGGCAGAGCTGCTTCATCTCCGGCGCGTCGATCCCCTGCAGGCGGATATGCCGGCCGTTGACGACGAGCGTGTCACCGTCGATGACATAGGCCGGCCCCGCCGGCGGACCGCGATCGGGCCGCGGAGGATTGAGCCGCGCGGCGATAAGTGCAACGAGGACGAAGAAGGCGATCGTCAGCAGCCAGTCGAACAGGCGGCGCAGCGGCGAGCGCGGCCGGGCCGGCCTGCGGCGATACCATCCGCCGCTTCCATATCTGCGCCTGAAAACCTTGCGCCCGTTCCCCATTTTACCCGTTTCGACCAGAGATGGCGGGAAGTTGTTACATTTTAATTATTAATTCTAACGTAAAACTTGAGGTTCTTTTAATCATTGCTCCATATTCTGCCCGGCATGGGTAATCTTTGGGCTGCAATCTCAGGCTGTGGAATCTAGCGCGGAAACTGCTGAAATGGCGTCATGGTCCACGCTCGCCGACAAGAATATCGTCGATCGACGCCGCGTCTCGCGTAATGCAGAGCTCGCGAAAGCGGTGCGCAAGACCCGCGATCGCCCGCTCGAGAAGGCCGGTCAGGCCAATTATGAATATGAAATCTTGCTGATGTACGCCCGCGGCCTGACGGCGGGTGCCGTCTCGGTCGGATTCCTTGTGCTGATCGTGGCTTTCTCCGGTTTCCTGATCGGTCTCGGGCGGCAGATGACGATCTGGGCCCTGCTGACGATCGGCTGTTACGGCATTCTGGCGCTGGCGACGCGCAAGTTCAACCAGACGCCGGCGGACCAGATCGACCTCGAGCACTGGAAGAACGTCTTCTTCGCCGGCCATGCGATAACCGGCATCGGCTGGGCCTATTTCGCGACGATCCATTGCGGGACCTGCGGCATCGATTTCTTTCCCTTCGCGCAGGCGCTGGTCCTCCTTGTGGCGATGGCGGCGACCGCCATCATCTGCTCGGCGCTGCGCGGGGCGACGATCGCCGCATTTGCGCTGCCGATCGTGGCCTACAGCCTGACGGCCAGGACGGAACTGCCGCCGACCTTTCACGGCACGATGGTGGTGATGCTGGTGGCGGCGCTGGTTTTCTTCACCTATATCGCGACGCATTTCAACCGCTCGGCGCGCATGACGCTGGCCTTCCAGAGCGAGAAGGACTCGCTGATCGCGGAGCTCGAAACGGCAAACGCCATGTCGGACGAGGCGCGGCGGCGGGCCGAGGAGGCCAATCTCGCCAAATCGCGGTTCCTCGCCTCGATGAGCCATGAGCTGCGCACGCCGCTCAACGCCATCCTGGGCTTTTCCGAGGTGATGTCGAAGGAAATCCTGGGGGGAATGGGCAATGATACCTACAAGGATTATGCGCGCGACATCCACACGTCCGGCCAGCATCTGTTGAACCTGATCAACGAAATCCTGGATCTGAGCCGGGTGGAAGCTGGGCGCTACACGCTCAACGAGGAAGCGGTGCGGCTGGTGGATGTGGTTGGTGAAAGCATCCACCTGATGCAGATCAAGCTGCAGAAGAAGAACATCAGGCTGACGGAGCATTTCGAGAAGGATCTGCCGTTCCTCTGGGCCGATGTCCGCTCCGTCCGCCAGGTGGTGCTGAACCTGCTTTCCAATGCGGTGAAGTTCACGCCCGCGAACGGGGAAATCCAGGTCAAGGTCGGATGGACCGCCGGCGGCGGGCAATATATCTCGATCCGCGACAACGGGCCGGGCATCCCTCAGGAGGAGATCCCGGTCGTGCTGTCGGCCTTCGGGCAGGGCAGCATCGCCATCAAGAGCGCGGAGCAGGGCACCGGCCTCGGGTTGCCCATCGTGCAGGCGCTGATGGCGATGCATGACGGCGAATTCCGGCTCTATTCGAAATTGCGCGAGGGTACGGAGGGGCTCGCCATCTTCCCGCCTTCGCGCGTCATGGAAGCGATGCCGGCGATCAAGCCGAAATCAGGCCCGGCCAAGCGGCGCCGCGCGGCCTGACGCGCAGCTTCTTCACGCCTTCGCTTTAGCGGCAAGCCGCTCGAGCACTTTGGGCGATTCCAGTTCCTTCACCGCGTCCCTGCCGATCCGGAGGGCGCTCCTGTCGCCCTGTTCCGCCAGCTGCCGCGCTAGGGCGAGCGCCTGCACGTGGCAGGTGAGGTTGCGCTTGCCAATGCTGCGCAGCGCCCAGTTCACGGCCTTCCGGACGAAATTGCGCCGGTCCGTTGCATGCGCCTCGATCAGCGGCAGCCAGGCGAGGATTGTCGCGTCCGGCTCGTTCTTGAGATGCACGGCAGCGCTGGCGATCATCGAAAAGGCGGTGCGGCGGACGAATTCGCGTTCATCCGCGGCGAAGGCGGGGATGAGCTCCCGTTCCAGCCTTGCCTTCACGAAGAGATCGGCGGCCGCATCCACGATTTCCCAGGAGTTGAAATCCTGCGCCCAGGCCCAGGCCTGCGCAATGGTGAGCCGCGCCGGTTCCGCCGTGTAGAGGGCCAGCATCCGCGCCTCGCGGATGCCGCTTCGCCACAGTTCGAGCGCCCGCTCGTGGTCGCGTTTCGCAAGCCGTGCGATCTTCTGCAGATCGGGATTGGAGATGCCGAGCGCCACCTCGGCAACGATGCCGAAGCGCCTCATGCCGGCGATGTTGTCTTCCGAACGCAGCGTTTTCAGATACGCGATCAGTTCGCCGGCACTGGAAGACCGGCTGATCATTTCTCGAGGCGGGCGAGAAGCGACGAGGTGTCCCAGCGGCTGCCGCCGAGCTTCTGTACTTCCTTGTAGAACTGGTCGACGAGCGCGGTGACCGGCAGGAGCGCGCCGTTGCGATCGGCTTCCTCGAGGCAGATGCCGAGATCCTTGCGCATCCAGTCGACGGCAAAGCCGAAATCGTATTTTCCCTCGTTCATCGTCTTGTAGCGGTTTTCCATCTGCCAGGAGCCGGCCGCGCCCTTGGAGATGACGCCGATCACCTTCTCGATGTCGAGGCCGGCCTTCTTGCCGAAATGGATGCCCTCGGCCAGCCCCTGGACGATGCCGGCGATGCAGATCTGGTTGATCATCTTGCTCAATTGGCCGGCGCCCGCGGGGCCCATCAGGCCGACGGCGCGCGCATAGGCCTCGATCACCGGCCTGGCGCGTTCGAAGACGGTCTCCTCGCCGCCGACCATGACCGTCAGCACGCCGTTCTCGGCGCCGGCCTGCCCGCCGGAAACGGGCGCGTCGATGAAATGGAAGCCACGCTTCTCGGCCTCCGCCGCCAGCTCACGGGCGACTTCCGCCGAAGCGGTGGTGTTGTCGATGAAGATCGCGCCCTTCTTCATGGTGGAGAAGGCGCCGTTCTCGCCAATCGTCACTTGACGCAGGTCGTCATCATTGCCCACGCAGCAGAAGATGAAATCCTTGTCCCTGGCGGCCTCGGCAGGGGTCGCGGCATGCTTGCCGCCGAATTCGGCAGCCCATTTTTCCGCCTTGGCCGCGCTCCGGTTATAGACGGTCACATCATGCCCGCCCCGCGTCTTGAGGTGGCCCGCCATCGGATATCCCATGACGCCGAGACCAATGAATGCCACTGTTGCCATTATCTCTGTTCCTCTTCCATAGTGTGGGGGCTTGCCAAATGAGTCCCCGACCCGGAGAGGAAACTAGGCCAATGCGGCGGATCATCAAAGGTCTTTTGTGGCTTGTTTTTTCTCTTCTTCCGCTCGCGCTGCTCGCCGTCATCGTCACCTATATCTGGTTGGCCCGGTCGGTCGCACCGGCAAGCGGCGAAGCGCAACTGGCGGGTCTCACCGCGCCGGTAACGGTGGCGCGCGACCGCAACGCCGTGCCGCACATATCGGGCCAGACGCTGGAGGATGTCGCCCAGGCGCTGGGCTTCGTCCATGCGCAGGAGCGGCTCTGGCAGATGGAGGTGGCGCGCATGGCCGCGCAGGGGCGGCTTTCCGAAATCTTCGGGGAGCCGACGGTGGGTACCGACATGTTCCTGCGCACGCTTGATTCCTATGGCGCGGCGGCCGCTTCCTTCAATGCGCTGAAGGAGCGGGATCGCGAGGTGATCGAGGCCTATGTGCGCGGCGTCAACGCTTTCCTGGAGCAGGGCGGTCGGCCGTTCGCCTCGAAATTCTCGCCCGAATTCGTCATCCTCAACCGCAGGCCGGAGCCCTGGACGACCACGGACGTGGTGGCCGCGGTCAAGATGATGTCGATAACGCTCGGCGCCAATATCGCGGAGGAGATGGAGCGGCTGAAATTCGCCCGCCTGGGCATGACCGACGCCGAAATCAACGATCTCCTGCCGCCGCTCAAGGAGGACGCACCGCCGCCCCTGCCGGATCTCAAGACGGTGCTGGGGCTGGCCAGCGGACCGATCAGCGCCGTTCACTCCACTGAGCAGCGTTTCGCGGCGGTCGACCGGATGATGGGGCAGGGCGCATCGAACAATTGGGTTCTCTCAGGGCAAAAGACCGAGACCGGCAAGCCGATTCTCGCCAATGATCCGCATCTCGACTTCAGCGCGCCATCGCTCTGGTTTCTGGCGCATCTCCAGGTAAAGGCGCCGGACGGCGCGGCGCGCAATCTCGTCGGCGTGACGCTGCCGGGGACGCCGCTGGTGTTTCTCGGGCGCAACGACCGTGTCGCCTGGGGCTTCACCAACACGGCGGCGGACGTGCAGGACATCTTCGTCGAGCGGATCAACCCGGCAAATCCCGACGAATATCTGACGCCCGACGGCTACCGCCCCTTCGACAAGCGGACGGAGACCATCCGGGTAAAGGGCGGGGCGGATGTGAGCTTCGAGCGCCGCGCCACCCGTCATGGCCCGGTGCTTCCGGCGAACTACCGCGGGCTGCAGCGCTACCTGCCCAGCGGAACCGTTCCGGCGCTCCAATGGACCGCACTTGCCCATGACGACACGACAATGTCGGCCGGGTTCCGGCTGTGGGATTTCCAGTCGGTCCTGGAGTTTCTCGATGGCATGCAGGATTTCGTGACGCCGATGCAGTCGATGGTGGTGGCGGATGTCGACGGCAATATCGGCCTGATCGCGCCGGGGCGGGTGCCGGTGCGCGATCCCGCCAACAAGATCATGGGGCGCGCGCCCGTGCCCGGCTGGGATGCGATCTATGACTGGAAGGGCTATATCCCTTATGACGCGCTGCCGCGGCAATACAATCCGGCACGCGGCGCCATCGGCACGGCCAACAGCAAGATCGTCGACGGCAGCTACGGGCCGTTCCTGACCTTCGACTGGGACGAGGAATGGCGGCGCGACCGCATTGCCACGCTGGTGCTCGACAGCAATGTCAAGCAGACACTCGAGACCAACCGGCAGGCGCAGGGGGACGACTATTCGCCGGCCTATGCCGCGCTAGGCCCCGTCATGCTCGATCTCATCGAGGGGCGCAGCGATGTGAATGCCGATGATGTGATGGCGCTCAGGCGCTGGGACTACCGGCAGGACAAGACGCTCAGCGAGCCGCTCATCTTCGAGGCATGGCTGCGATTTGCCACGAAACGCATCATTTCCGACGATCTCGGCGATGCCTTCCCGGCTTTCTGGCGGGCGCGGGTCAACGCGATGCTGCGCTGGCTATCGCCCGATGCCGCACGCGACTGGTGCGACGACCGGCACACGGCGGAGCGGGAGAGCTGCGGCGACGTGCTGGCGCTCGCCCTCAAGGATGCGACAGCCGATCTGGAAACACGCCTCGGCTCCGACCGCGAGAAGTGGAATTGGGGAGCGCTGCACTATGCCTATGGCGCGCACCGGCCTTTCGCACGGGTAAAGCCGCTCGATCTGATATTCGACGTCAACGAGCCGGCGTCCGGCGGCTCCTTTACGCTCGATCGCGGCACGCCGAACTGGAACGACGAGAACAATCCCTATCGGGCCACACACGGCACCAGCTATCGCGGCATCTTCGACCTGAGCAATCCTGATCGCTCCACCTATATCCAGACGACCGGCCAGTCCGGCAATGTGCTGTCACCGCATTATCGCGACATGGCGGAACGCTGGGGCAATATCCAGGCGTTCACCATTCCCGTTTCCGAAGCGGCCTATCAGGATGGGCTGCTCGGTACGTGGAGGCTGATGCCGGCGGAGTGATATGCGCAGCCCAGAGCATTTCACGTTGGGCAGAAGCGGGAGCGTTGTGGAATGCCCCTCACCCTTACCCTCTCCCCGTCAGGACGGGGAGAGGGGGCGTTGGGCATCGGCGCTTCACTACTTCGTCTGAAGTGCCTGGCAAACCAGGAACATATGCCGCCAACATCTATGCCTCCCCTCTCCCCGTTGAACGGAGAGGGTAGGGTGAGGGGCAAATTGCGAGATTTCCCCCTGCGGGGATGGGCGGCAGCCGGGGGCGCTGTCCCGCCGATATGAAACGGGGCTGCTCTATGTCAGCGGCGTCATCACGCTCCTGGCATAGGCGGGGCGTTCTTTCAGCCGTTCGTACCAGGCGGCAAGATGGGGGAGTTCAGGCCGTTCGATCGGAAGGTTCATCCAGGCATAGACATAGACGCCGAGCGGTATGTCGCCGATGCCGAATTCGGTGCCGGAAAGCCATGGCTGGCCCGAAAGCGTCCTTTCCGGAATTTCCAGCGCCTTGGCAAAGGCGGTCAGGCCGCGAGCCCTGATCGCCGGGTCTCGCCTCTCCTCCGGCAGCCGCACCGTATGCCATATGATGTCGACGAAGGGAGCGGCGAGGGTTGTGCTCGCCCAGTCCATCCATTTCTCCGCATCCGCGCGCCGGGCCGCATCATCGATCCACAATCTGCCCACGCCGTATTTAGCCGCGAGATAGCGGACGATCGCATTCGATTCCCAGAGGACGAAGCCGTCATCCTCGATCACGGGAACGAGACCGTTGGGGTTGAGAGCGCGGAATTCCGCCGTATCGACGACGCCGTATGCGCCGCCGGCCATGACGTGGTCATAGTCGAGATCGAGCTCGGCTGCGGCCCAAAGCGCCTTCTTGACATTGGTCGAGTTGGCTCTGCCCCAGATTTTCAGCATGTCGGGTTTCCTGGATGAGATTTGTTCAGCGGGCGAGGTGGCGCGTGAGACGCCGTTCTATCAAGTCCCACAGATTGCGGATCAACTCAACGATGACGAAGTAGATCACCGCCGCCCACAGATAGGTCTGGAAATCAAATGTCCGTGCATAGGCGCGGCGCGTCTCTCCCATCAGGTCGTAAATGGTGATGATGGCGACGATGGCCGAGCCCTTGAGCAGCAGGATGAGCTCGTTGCCATAGGGGCGCAGCGCGACGATCAGCGCCTGCGGCAGGATGATCTTCCAGAATGTGATCCGCTTGGACAGGCCGAGCGCCGCCGCTCCCTCCCATTGGCCGACGGAAACGCTCTTAATGGCGCCGCGCAGGATTTCCGCCTGGTAGGCGGCGGTGTTCAGCGTGAAGGCGAGGACCGCGCAGTTCCAGGCATCGCGGAAGAAGAACCAGAGCCCCAGTTCCTGCAATTGCGGACGGAACGAACCGAGCCCGTAATAGATGAGGAAGGTCTGCGCGAGGAGAGGCGTACCGCGGAAAAAATAGACATAGCCATGGGAAATGGCGCGCCAGAACCGGTTCTTCGACAGGCCGGCCATGGCTACCGGTATGGAAACGAGCGCGCCGAGCAGGCTCGATATGGCGACCAGGGTGAGCGTGGTCTTCAGGCCGGACCAGTAGCGGGGGCCATAGGTCTCGAACAGGTCGATGCGCCAGGCATTGTAGAGATAGATGGCGAGGCCGATGAACAATGCCAGCCAAAGGCCGACGATGACATAGCCCGCCACGCGCGTGCGCGTCCACGGACGGGGCAGGGCAGGCGGAGGCAGCATGGCTTCGGTGGCGGGGGCTGCGGTGTTTGCGTTCACCATCAGGCGCGCTCCTTGGCCGTCTCGCGGTTCTGATATGCCCAATCCTCTATGCGGTTGATGAAGAAGGACGAGATGATGGCGAGGATCAGGTAGAGCAGGCAGGCCGTGCCGAAGAACAGGAAAGCTTCCTTGGTTACGCGCGCCGCGACGCCGGTCTGGCGCAATATGTCTGCGAGGCCGATGACCGAGATGAGCGAGGTGTCCTTCAGGAGGACCATCCAGAGATTGGCGAGGCCCGGCAGCGCGATGCGGACCAGTTGCGGCAGGATGATCTTGCGCATGGTCAGCCCGCCCGAGAGGCCGATGGCATAGCCGGCCTCATACTGCCCCACGGGAATGGCGCGGAAGGCGGACAGGAAAACCTCGCTCGCATAGGAGGAGAAGACCACGCCCAGCGCCAGCATGCCGGCGACGAAGGAATTGATCTCGATGGTGGCGTCGATGCCGAGCATCGCGACGAGTTTCTGCAAGCCGATCTGCGCACCGAAATAGACCAGAAAGAGCGTCAGCAGCTCCGGCAGGCCGCGAAAGACGGTGGTATAGATGCTGGCGGCAAGCCGCAGGGAAGGTTCCTTGGACTGCTTTCCCAGTGCAATGAAGAAGCCGATCAGCAGGCCGAAAGGCAAGGTCGCCAGCGCGAGCGACACGGTGACGAGCACGCCCTGGGCTATGCTCTTTCCCCAGCCCCCTTCGCCGAAGCTCAGAAGCGCCGCATAATGCTCCATTCGCCTGTTCCTTTTCGGGACCGCCAAAAGCCTGAGCGGCGCGTCCCTGGTCTTTTCTTCTTGCCCTTGGGGAAAACGGCGGAAGAGGTTTCCGCCGCTTTCCTTTCATTCAGATATCGACGATCCTGCGATCAGCTGTCGCTGCCATAGGCATCGAAATTGAAGTACTTGTCGTTGATTTCCTTGTACTTGCCGTTGGCGCGGATGGCGGCGATGGCCTCGTTGAACTTCTCCACCAGCTCGGGGCGGCCCTTCTTGATGGCGACGCCGGCGCCCGGGCCGTGGATTTCCGGAACCGGCGGGAAGGTGCCGACCATCTTGCAGCAGGCGCCTTCCGGCGTCTTCAGCCATTCCATCAGCGTGACGCTGTCGTCATTGACGGCATCGAGACGGCCGTTGGCGAGGTCGAGGCGATATTCGTCGGCGGTCGGGTAGGACTTGACCTCGCTGTCGGTGAAGGTCTTTTCCGAATAGTTGGCATGGGTGGTAGAGCCCTGCACGCCGATGGTCTTGCCGGCGAGGTCTTCCTTGGTCACGCCCTTGATGTCGGTATCCTTCGGCGCGGCGATGCCGGGAGGCGTGTTGTAATACTTGTTTGAGAAGTCGACCTGCTTCTTGCGTTCCTCGGTGATCGACATGGACGCGATATAGGCATCGAACTTGCCAGCCTGCAGGGCGGGAATCGCGCCGTCCCATTCCTGGGCGACGAAGGTGCATTCCGCCTTCATCTCATCGCAGAGCGCCTTGGCGATATCGATGTCGAAGCCTTCGAGCTTGCCATCGGGCGTCAGCACGTTGAAGGGCGGGTAGGCGCCCTCGGAGGCGATAGTCAGCTTCAGTTTGTCCTGAGCCTGGGCGTTGTCCATCGCAACCGCGCCCACCGTCAAAGCAAGGGCGGCCGCGGACGCTGCAAGAGCGAAACGCTTCATGATACGCATGTCATACCTCTTCTGTTAAAGCCCGGCTGTTCCCCGTCCATTTTTTTGGTTCAGCCTTCGGGCGAAGGTCGCGGTCGCCCGCGCCTGGGCGGGAATACTCCCATTTTTTTCATTGTGAAAGCAACAGGTAATAGTGAGCTATTGCATAGGAACAATAATGTGAACGCCACGGCAAATCGTCGCAATTTTATTGCGTGGCGGCCGGCTTTCCGGCAGTTTTGATAAAAGAAGGAGGTTCAGCGCAGCCCGCTCTGCACCTCGATGAAATCGGCGATTCGCGTGATGTCGTCGAGAGCGAAAACCGGAATGGTCTCTTCCCCGACGGGATGGTCGCTGGCCACGGCGACGATGTTCGGGTCGCTTGCCGAAAGCCGTTCGCCCTTGCGGCTCTCCAGTCTGCGGACCTCGATCTTCTTGTGCGCCTCGCGCTTGTAGCCCTCGACGATGATGAGATCGCAGGGGGCGAGCCGCGCCACGATGTCGCCGAGCGAGGGTTCGTCTTCATCCTGCAATTCGTGCATCAGCGCCCAGCGGCGGCCGGAGACGATCGCGACCTCGCCGGCGCCGGCCTTGCGGTGGCGGAAGGAGTCGGTGCCCTCATGGTCGATGTCGAAATCATGATGGGCATGCTTGATGGTGGAGACGCGCCATCCGCGCCGCGTCAGTTCCTCGACGAGGCGGACCGTGAGGGTCGTCTTCCCCGAGTTCTTCCAGCCGGTGATGCCGAAAATCCGTTTTTGCGCCGTGCTCATGGGGAGAGTTTTGTCAGCAATTGCTCGGCCTGCGCAAGATCCTCTCTCGTATTGATGTTGAAGAAAGGATCGACGATCGCGCCATCGGCCGCCTGCAGCGGACCGAAACGCACCTCGGCGAGGCGATGCCGCTTCGCCCAGGCGCTGACCCTCGGCTTTTCACCGCTTGAGAGCCAGGAGGCAAGGTCGCCTTCAAGCGCGACGGGCCACAATCCGAAGACCGGGTGGATGTTACCGCCCGATGCCGCCAAGGCGATTTCGGCCCCTTCCGCCTGTTGTGCTTGCACGAGGCGGGCAACGAGATCGGCGGGGAAGAAGGGCGTGTCGGCGGCGACCGTGACGATATGGCTGGGCCTTGCCTCATCGTTCATATCGAGGGCATGGCGCATCACGGCCTGCAGGCCGGCGAGGGGCCCCTGGTAGCCGGTGATGCGGTCCTCGACGACGGGCAGGCCGAACTGCGCGAAACGGGCGGGATCGCCATTGGCATTGACGACCAGGAATGGAAGCTGTGGGCGCAGCCTTTCGATGACATGGGCGACCAGCGGCTTCCCGCCCAGCGGCAGGAGGCCCTTGTCGCCGCCGCCCATGCGTTGTGAGCGTCCTCCGGCGAGGATCACGCCCAGCAGCCTGTGAGCGGTATTCTCCATCATGCTATTTCACCTCGGCTGCCGCCGCTTCCTCAGACAGTTTTGCCGCCGAAGCTGCAATCCGGCCACGGCGGGCGACGACACTCTCGCGGTAGAGCGTATAGATGCCGCTCAGGACGACGATTGCCGAGCCGATGATCGTCAGCATATCGGGAATATCGCCGAAGATCACGAAACCGAGCAGGATCGCCCACAGGAGGCTGGTATAGCGGAATGGGGAAACGAAGGAGATCTCGCCCTCGCGCATCGCCAGGATGATGAAGTGATAGCCGGTCAGCAGGAGAAGGGAGGCGATCACGAGAAGGCCGATTTCGCCCCAGCCGACCGGCGACCAGCCGCCCATCGGGACGATCAGCGCCGCGCCGGTCAGGGTGACGGCAAAGGAGGTGAGCGCGGAGATCATCAGCGTCGGTATGATATCCGGCACACGCCTGGTGGCGAGATCGCGGCAGGCGGTGAAGCCGACGCCGACCAGCAGCATCAGGGCATAGGGATTGATGCCGTCGGCGCCGGGGCGCACGATGATGAGCACGCCGACAAAGCCGACGGTTATTGCCAGCCAGCGCCGCCAGCCGACCGTCTCCTTGAGGAAAAGGGCGGCGCACATGGTGACGGCGAGCGGAACGGACTGGAAGACGGCGGAGGTGAAGGCCAGAGGCAGATGCGCCAGCGCGATGAGATAGATGATGGTCGCGCCCATCTCGCCGATGGCGCGCAGCAGGATCATCGGATGCAGCGCCTCGCCGACCGGGATCAGCGCCCTGCGCCGCCGGGCGATGAGCAGGATCACCACCGTGGCGAGAATGCCGCGCAGAAGCATGATCTGGCCGGTATTCATGCTTTCCGAGAGATATTTGGTGATGGAATCATTGACGGTGAAGCTCGCCATGGCGAGCATCATGAAAATGCAGCTGCGGACGTTGGGGGAAAGCGCCACGAGGATGATTCCAGATTGATCATCCATTTATCGCGCCGCGCGAGCCCGCGCGACTGGAATCTGTCACTGAGGGACGCAAAAGTCCGGCTTTTTCCGCCGCTGACGCAGCTTGTGGCGGATCAACCGCCGGTGACGCTCATGTGACGCGACACCGCGGGACGGTTGTGGCGGCGGTCGATGACGAAATCATGGCCCTTCGGCTTGCGGCCGATGGCTTCGTCGATCGCCTGGGATAGGAGGTCGTTGCCTTCGGAGGCGCGCAGCGGTGCGCGCAGGTCGGCGGCATCCTCCTGGCCAAGGCACATGAAGAGGGTGCCCGTGCAGGTGATGCGCACGCGGTTGCAGCTCTCGCAGAAATTATGCGTCATCGGCGTGATGAAGCCGAGCCTGCCCCCGGTCTCGCCCACTTCGACATAGCGGGCGGGCCCGCCGGTCTTGTAGGGAATGTCCGTCAGGGTGAATTGCCGCGCGAGCGCGGCGCGCAGCATGGAGAGCGGCAGATACTGGTCGGTGCGGTCGAGATCGATCTCGCCCATCGGCATGGTCTCGATCAGCGTCATGTCCATGCCGCGGCCATGGGCCCAGCGGATCATATCGGGGATTTCATGATCGTTGAAATCCTTCAACGCGACGGCGTTGATCTTGACCTTGATGCCGGCGGCCTGGGCGGCGTCGATGCCTTCCAGGACGCGGCCGATCTCGCCCCAGCGGGTGATCGCGCGGAATTTGTCGGCATCGAGCGTGTCGAGCGAGACATTGATGCGCTTCACGCCGCATTCGGCCAGTTCCGCCGCATGGCGCGCGAGCTGCGAGCCGTTGGTGGTCAAGGTCAGTTCCTCGAGCGCGCCCGAGCGGAGGTGGCGGGAGAGCTCGCGGATCAGGTGCATGATGTTCTTGCGCACCAGCGGCTCGCCGCCGGTCAGCCGCAATTTGCGCACGCCCTTTTCGATGAAGACGGTGCAGAGCCGGTCGAGCTCTTCGAGCGAGAGCAGGTCCTTCTTCGGCAGGAACGTCATGTTTTCCGCCATGCAATAGGTGCAGCGGAAATCGCAGCGGTCCGTCACCGAGACGCGTAAGTAAGTGATCGCCCGGCCGAAGGGGTCGATCATCGGCGTTTCGGTGCGCAAGACATTCTGATCTGCCGGATGATTCACTGTGCTCTCGTCCAAGAATTGCTCCTCCTTTACCAGAGATAAGATGTGAGCCGGGGCGTGTCCAGTCACAAGCCGGTCAGGACGGCTTGCCGGCCCGGCCCAATGCGCCTATCACGGGGGCGAAGCAGGGCGGGAAAAGGAGAGCGTCATGACCGATGTCTGGCCGAAGGAATTGCGCGTTTCGCCTGATCGCAAGACGCTGACGATCAGTTTCGACAATGGCGAGGTCCATGTGCTTTCGGCAGAAATGCTGCGCGTGCTGTCGCCATCGGCGGAAGTGCAGGGGCATTCGCCGGAGCAGCGCGTGACCGTTCCCGGCAAGATCAATGTAACTATTCTGAAGATGGAGCCGGTCGGCAACTATGCGGTCCGCATCACCTTCGACGACATGCACGACACCGGGCTCTTCAGCTGGACTTATCTCAGGGAACTCGGCCGGGAAAAGGAAAGCCGCTGGCAGGCCTATCTCGACGAATTGGCGGAAAAGGGGCTCAGCCGCGAGCGGTGACAGGTTTGCCCCTCACCCTTACCCTCTCCCGTGAAGGACGGGGAGAGCGTAGACGTCGCCGCTTCCTCCTTCTCCCCGTTCATCACGGGGAAAAGGTGCCGGCAGGCGGATGAGGGGCATTCCACAACAGACGAAGCGAGGCGACATGACGATCATCAGGACGGTTGAGGAACTCGAAGCGCTCTATGGCAAGCCGGGCGAGACATCGCTCGTCAAGGAGACGGACCACATCATCCCGGAATATGCGGCCTTCATCGCGGCTTCGCCCTTCGTCGCGCTGGCGACATCAGGGCCGGAGGGGCTCGACTGCTCGCCGCGCGGCGATCTCGCCGGCTTCGTGCGCATTCATGACGAACGCACCCTGATGATGCCGGACCGGCACGGCAACAACCGCGCCGATTCGCTGAAGAACATCATCCGCGACGGGCGGGCCGGCCTGCTCTTCCTCGTGCCGGGCTCGGGCACCACGCTGCGCGTCAACGGCCGCGCCACGATCTCGGTCGATCCCGAGCTTTGCGCCTCCTTTACGATGCAGGGCAAGGCGGCGCGCTCGGTGATGATCATTGCCGTCGAAGCGGTCTATTTCCAGTGCGCGCGGGCGATCCACCGCTCCGAACTCTGGAACCCGGAAAAGCATGTCGATCCCAAGGGCCTGCCGACTCCCGGCCAGATCCTGGCGCGCACCAGCGGCAAGGCTATCGACGGCGAGGCCTATGATGCGGCCTGGCCGGAGCGGGCCAAGGCCACCATGTGGTAGGTGCCATCAGAGGTGGTTACGTAGCGATTCCTGTTTTGATGGAATCAGGGGCGCGTTAAACAGCGATGGCCTTCTAAGTGCTGGTGGAGTGGCGAGGAACCATTCCGGAGCGCTTCAAACGGAGAGCCGCTTCGCGTTCGGCATCATGCTTTAGCGAAAGGGCCAACGTTTCCGTCTCAGGGAACGGCCCCTAGTCTTCCTTCAGCATCTCCGTGATGCGCCGCATGATATCGCCCATCATGTCGCATTCCTCAGGGGTCGACTGGCTCATCACCCGGTCGATGAGTGCGGTATAGACCTCCAGAGCCTGCATCAGTTTCTTCTCACCCTCACCGGTCAGGTAAAGCCGCATCACGCGCTTGTCCTTCGGATCGCCCTCGCGGCGCAAGAGCCCCTGCGCCTCGAGCTGGGGCAGGAGCATCGTGATGTTGGAGCGGCCCACCAGGAGCCGGCGGGCGAGATCGTGCTGCGACTGGCCGGGATGGCGGTAGAGATTGATCATGGCGTCGAGCTGCGCCACCTTGAGGTCGAGCGGCGCGAGCGCGCGGGAGAGTTCGCGCCCTACCGCCCTTTCGGCTCGCATCATGGCGACCCAGTTCTTGAAGCGCGGATTGTCCCAGGGAAACGGCTTCGGCGCGTCTTGCTTTTTGTTCATTCTTGTACAATATTGTTCATGGTTGAACATTTTTTCGCGCAAGTCCGGACGGAAAACCGCTTCGCACTTTTCCTGCACTTGCTTCAGTGGGTTTTTGGACTATGACACCCTTCGTCTTCCAGGTCACCCGTCTCGGTTTCGATCTATATGGGCGCGTCGCGCCGAAGCAGGCCGGCCGCGCCGCTTTCAAGCTTTTCTGCCGCACGCCCGCCCGCAAGCCGAAAACCAGGTCCCATGCGGAAAAGCTGGCACGCGCCGAGGCGAAGATGCGCAAGGCGCACCGCCTGGATCTGGCGATCGACCGGGGCATGTTCACATCCCATCTCTTCGAGCCCGACAGACCTTCACCGTCCGGGCGCATCTCGCTCGTCGTCCATGGCTGGGGCTCGCGCACGGCCGACATGCTCGCCATCATCGACGCGCTGCTGGAAGCAGGCGAGCGGGTCGTTTCCATCGATCTGCCGGGACATGGCGCCTCGCCGGGGAGGGCGCTCAACATGGTGCAGGCGATCGCGGCGGTGGATGCCGCCTGGCGGCAATACGGGCCTTTCCATGCGATGATCGGCCATTCCTTCGGCGGCGCCGTGATCGTCAATGCGGCGGCGGGAGCGGTTGCCTGCTATCGGGCGCGCAGGCCGGAAAAGCTCGTCACCATCGCCGCGCCGCACTCCATGACCGAGGTCTTCGACGGATTCGGCAGGGTGGTGGGGCTGCGGCCCGAGGTGCGCGACGCCATGGATGACGAGGTGCTGCGCATCGCGTGCCGTCCGCTCGCCGCCTTCGATACGCCCCAGCACCTGCGGCAGATGGCGATCCCGGCGCTGGTGATCCACGCTCATGACGACAAGGAAGTGCCGGCACGCTCGGCGGAAGCGAAAGCAAAAGCCGGCCCGGATGTCATGCTCCACTGGGCCGACGGCCTCGGCCACCGCCGCATCATCGCCAGTCCCGAAGTGGCCGCCCGCGTGGCGCGGTTCGTGACGGACGGGGAGGCTGTGGAGGCGGCGGCTTAGTTGCTGTCTTGACGGAAGCGCTTGCAGTTGCCCCTCACCCTTACCCTCTCCCCGCGCGCGGGGAGAGGGGGACGTTTGGCAATGGTGTCTCGTTATTCGTCTTTGGTGCCTGGCAAAAATCAAGAAAGGCATGCTGCAACATCAAGGTCCCCCTCTCCCTGTTTACGGGGAGAGGGTAAGGGTGAGGGGCACCGGGCGCTGACCCCAAATCGTATTCACCCCAAATTCAATTCCTTGAAGAAGTCGTTCCCCTTGTCGTCGATGACGATGAAGGCGGGGAAATCTTCCACTTCGATCCGCCAGATCGCCTCCATGCCGAGCTCGGGATATTCGACGACTTCCACCTTCTTGATGCAATCCTGCGCCAGGCGCGCGGCGGGGCCGCCGATGGAGCCGAGATAGAAGCCGCCATGCCGCCCGCAGGCCTCGCGCACCTGACGTGACCGGTTGCCCTTGGCGAGCATCACCATGGAGCCGCCGAAGGACTGGAACTGGTCGACGTAAGAGTCCATGCGTCCCGCCGTGGTCGGGCCGAAGGAGCCGGAGGCATAGCCGGCGGGCGTCTTGGCGGGACCGGCATAATAGATCGGGTGGTTCTTGAAATAGTCCGGCATCGGCTCGCCACGCTCAAGCCGCTCGCGGATCTTGGCATGCGCCAGATCGCGGGCGACGATGATCGGGCCGGAGAGCGAAAGCCTCGTCTTGACAGGATGTTTCGAGAGTTCGTTCAGAATCTGATTCATCGGCTGGTTGAGGTCGATCTTCACCACATGGGAGGATAGCTTCTCCTCGTCGATATCGGGCATGTATTTGGCCGGGTTGGTCTCCAGCTGCTCGAGGAAGATGCCATCCCTGGTGATCTTGCCCTTGGCCTGGCGGTCGGCGGAGCAGGAGACGCCGAGGCCGATGGGCAGCGAGGCGCCATGGCGGGGCAGGCGGATGACGCGCACGTCATGGCAGAAATATTTGCCGCCGAACTGCGCGCCGACGCCGAGCGACTGCGTCAGCTTGTGGATTTCGGCCTCCATGGCGAGGTCGCGGAAGGCGTGGCCGCTTTCGGAGCCTTGGGTCGGGAGGTTGTCGAGATAGCGTGTCGAGGCGAGCTTGACCGTCTTCAAATTCATTTCCGCCGAGGTGCCGCCTATCACCACGGCGAGATGGTAGGGCGGGCAGGCTGATGTGCCGAGCGTCAGGATCTTTTCCTTGAGGAAGTCGATCATCCGGTCATGGGTCAGGAGCGACGGCGTGCCCTGATAAAGGAAGGTCTTGTTGGCCGAGCCGCCGCCCTTGGCGACGAACAGGAATTTATAGGCGTCCTCGCCTTCCTCATAGATGTCGATCTGCGCCGGCAGATTGTTCTTCGTGTTCTTCTCCTCGAACATGGAGAGGGGAGCCAGCTGCGAATAGCGCAGGTTTTTCTTCTCGTAAGCATCGAGCACGCCCCTGGCGAGCGCTTGCCGATCGCCCCCCTCGGTCCAGACGCGGCGGCCCTTCTTTCCCATGATGATTGCGGTGCCGGTGTCCTGGCACATGGGCAGCACGCCGCCCGCGGCGATATTGGCGTTCTTTAGCAGGTCGTAGGCGACGAAGCGGTCATTATCCGTCGCTTCCGGGTCTTCGAGGATCCTGGCGAGCTGTTGCAGATGGCCGGGGCGCAGCAAGTGGTTGATATCGGCGAAGGCGGTCTCCGCGAGAAGCCGCAGCCCTTCGGCATCGACGCTCAGGATTTCCTGTCCCTTGAAGCTGTCGACCGAGACATGGTCGGCAGTCAGCTTGCGGTAGGGCGTTTCGTCCCGGCTCAGAGGAAAGAGATCGGCGGTGATCGCGTCTGCCATTTGCATTACCCCGTTTTGCATAATCTGCCCCGTGCGGGCGGCCCGTTGCTGGGGCGCTTTTATCGCGCAAAGCGGCGAAATCCACTGCGGCAGATTGCGCGGGTACCTTTCGGGAAGGTGCAGAAAAGCCACGCCCTCAAGCGAATGTGAACGGTGATGCGCACGGAGAGGCAAAGAAAGTTTCGCCGTTAAAAGAATCTATACGAGATTTGTCAAATGTGAGCTTTCCGACGGAATCGCGCGCGGCGATCACCATCAGTCGTGATAAAAAACTATTGGGCGGACATCATGCATTTTTCTTCCAGAAACAAAGCCCTGGCCACAGCGGCCATCGGTGCCGTGCTTGCTATTTCGACGGTGCTGACCACAAGCGACGCCCACGCGGCGAGCACGCTTCTGGAGCTCTTCCGGCAGAGAAACCAACCGCAGGCCGAGGCGGCCCCGCCGCCGCCCACGGTCAGGACAGGTACGCCGCGCGCCGCCGCCCCGGCGCAGCCGAGGGCCCGCGCCAGCCAGCCGGCGCAGCCGGCCGCTCCCGTCAAGCGGGTCACCGTAAGGGGACCACAGATCTATGACTACAAGCCAGAAGCGCTGGTCCGCATCGATTTCTCCAAGTTCGACATGCAGATGACGGCGGCCACCGAGAGTGCGGACCGGCCGGCGGGCGATGCGATCACGTCCGGCATGCCGCCCCTGCCGCCACGGGTGCCGCCGGTGGAGGGCGCCGAAATCTTCGCCGATGCCATCGAGCATCTGAAGACGATCGACGTGCGCGCCGAAAAGGAAATCGCCGACGCCATCGTCGACTTCTATTCCTCGCATCAGAAATTCCTCTGGTCCCAGGGCCTCGAGATCGCGCCGAAGGCAAAGGATGTGGCGGCGCTCTTCGCGCGGGCGGGCGAAGAGGGGCTCGACCCCGAGGAATATGCCGTCATCATCCCGGCGGACAGTTTCGACGCGTCGGAGAGGCAGGAGCGCCTGCAGAAGCTCGCCGATTTCGAGATCACGCTGACGGCGCGGGCGCTGCGCTATGCCATCGACGCGGGCGAGGGGCGCATCATCGCCGATCGCCTCAGCGAGATGCATGATCTGCCGCGCGGCCGGGTGAAGGCGCGCGAGGTGCTGGAGAAGCTGGCCATTTCCAAGGATCCGGCCGCCTATCTCGCCTCCTTCCAGCCGCAGAGCAAATGGTATGCGGATCTGAAGAAGAGCCTGGCCGATCTGGAAGGCCGGGAAAACGAGGTGCAGGTGCGCATCGCGTCCGATACGCTGATCCGCCCCGGAGACGAGAACCCGGAGATCGCCAATGTGGTGGCGCTGATCCTGAAGAAGGCGCCGGCGGACTATCTGGCGAAGCATCAGGAGGTGCTCACCGCGCATGAGGGCGCCACCACTTACGATCCGGCACTGGTGGCGGCGATCAAGGATTACCAGCGCCATGCCGGCAAGGCGCCCGACGGCATCATCGGGCGCAACACGATCGCCACGCTGCAGGGTGAATCGGTGAGCGTGAAGCGCGACCGCATCCTCTATGCGATGGAGCGCCTGCGCTGGCTGCCGCATGATTTCGGCAACCGCTATGTCTTCGTCAACCAGCCCGCCTACCGCGCGCAATATTTCGCCGACGGCCAGGAGAAGCTCGCGATGAATGTCGTGGTCGGCTCGCCGCGGCATCAGACCTATTTCTTCTACAACAGGATCCAGACGGTGGTGTTCAATCCGTCATGGGGCGTGCCGCGCTCCATCATCCTCAACGAGATGATGCCGCGCATCCTGCGCGACCCGGGCTATCTCGAGCGCAACGGCTATGAGGTCTATAGCGGCGGCAAGCGCGTTCCCGCGAGCTCGGTCAACTGGTCGCGCGTTGCGGCGGGCGGCGCGCATGTCGGCATCCGGCAGATCCCGAGCCTCGACAATGCCTTGGGCGAACTGAAGATCCTCTTCCCCAACGCGCACGACATCTACATGCACGACACGCCGGCGAAATCCTATTTCCAGCGGGACATGCGGGCCTTGAGCCATGGCTGCATCCGCCTGGAGCGCCCGCGCGACATGGCGGCCGCGGTGCTGGGCGTGCCGGTGGAAAGCCTCGACAAATATTTCGGCAAGAACGAGCGCGGCGTGAAAGTGCCGGAGCAGATCCCGGTCTATATCGCCTATTTCACCGCCTGGCCGGACGCTGCGACGGGCAAGATCCGCTATTATGAGGATGTCTATGAGCGCGACTCGCACCTCGCCAAGGCGATGGAAAAGACGCGGGCATCCCGCTTGACCAGCAGCTAAGCAGGCTTCGCCCACGTCGGCGGGGCGGAAGCATCGAGCCATGGATCATCGGGTCAAGCGAGGGATGACGGGGGAGGGCGAAATCGCTCATTCCTGCTGCAATGGCTGCCGGATAGGGCTATCACCTGCCAGATAGGCTGACGAATGCCGGTCACAGCGTCTGCCATTGGAGCATTTCACTTCCCTGCCACTCGAGCCTTTCATCTAGGGCAGGAACGGCCGCGTCTTCTTTATCGTTGTGGCAACGCCGCCGCAGAGGCATGGATCCCAGTGACAAGCACTGGGATGACGACTGCTTTGCAGTTAGCAGCCAACCTCAGTCTTTCCGCACGGCAAGACCGGCTTCGGTAGGGGGAGAACATCTCCACCCCGTCATCCCAGTGCTTGTCACTGGGATCCATGCCTCTACAGTCCTCATCGCCCAACGGGCCGGATTATTCGGATCCAAACGTTTCTCCCAAACGTGCACCCAGCCACCTCCCTCCCTACAGCCGTCATCATCAGACTTGATCCGATGATCCATTCCGGAACGGCAAGATCGGCCGCAACAGAGCCTCTTTCCCAAAAACTTATCCCACGTTTCCCACCCTGCCTTTATCCTTGCCCGCAGTTCTTCCCGCGGGAACGCGGCTCGCGACGGCGTTTTGCGGGGAAGGACCGGCGCCTCCGGTTCATCGCTGCCGAGCGGTGGGGCTGGGGAGGCTCCGCCCAAGCGCTCCTCGCCGGCACTACGACCGGTGGCGCCGGAAAAAGGCGTCGAAGCGGGGGAGAGCGGCGGATATCAGACGCAGGGGTGACAGACCTGCGCGGGGATGCCGCCGGCTTTCTCCGTGATTGGAAGGGGCGGAGACGGAAATCGCCGGACGGGCGGTCCTGTGACCGCAGTCAAACAAACCAAAGATCGAGTGTTCGCATGACCGCCCGTCTTCCCATCTCCCGGTTCGGGGTGTTCTTTCTCAAATGGCCAGACGCGGAAAGCGGGCGTGGTAACGATCCCCCGCTGCCAGCGACGAGCGGTCGAATTCAGACCGCGAGGAGCTTACGGGCAGCGGAATAAAACCATCGGCGACGAGATCCCGGCGAGGAGCTTATCGGCAGCCGTAAATGCCTCGCATCCATTAACGTTTTGAAAACCATGGGCATAAAACAGCGGGGAAAACATGCTTGACTTTGGAACAAAATTGGAACAAAAGATAAACATACGCGAACATAGAGGAGTTTAATCATGACCGATCTTGTCCACGACGTCTTGTCCTTCGTTTCCGTCAGCCTGTTTATCGCCACTTTTGCGATCTGGGTCAGCGCGATCTGAGCCTCCCGTCCGGCAGAGCTGTTGACCACCGGCCTTCCGGTGCGGCTTTGTCTGGACATGCCGCGCACGATCCCTAAGACTGACGCAAAGGCGGCCGAGAGTCGTCTGATGCGAAAGTCAGGGAATGAAAGTGGCGGACAGCACAGCACGGGCAGGCATGGGTGAATTGAACGGGGCCTATGGAACATCCGGCCCGCGCTTCATCCATCTGAGGGTCCATTCGGCCTATTCCCTGCTCGAGGGTGCGCTGCAGATCGGCAAGATCATCGGTCACGCGGTCAAGGACAATGCGCCGGCCATTGCCATCACCGACACCAACAATCTTTTCGGGGCGCTGGAATTCGCCCAGAAGGCCGTCAAGGATGGCGTTCAGCCGATCGTCGGCTGCCAGCTCGATATCAGCTTCGGCGACAGCGGCGACGACAGCCGCAGTGCCTCGAGGCGCGATGCGCTGGGGCTGGCCCCCGTGGTATTGATCGCCGCCACCGAGGAGGGGTATGCCAATCTGGTGCGGCTCGTAAGCCGCTCCTATCTCGATACGCCGCCGGGCGATCCCGTCCATATCGAGGCGGGTTGGCTGGAGGGCCGTTCGGAAGGGATCATCGCGCTGACCGGCGGCGCGCTGGGGCCCATCGGCCGTGCGCTTGCCGCCGACCGGGGCGATCGCGCGCAGCAGCGCCTGCACTACCTTCAGGCCCTGTTCGGCGACCGTCTCTATGTCGAGCTGCAGCGCCCCGCCGGCTATGACCGGATGATCGAGGCGCGCATGGTCGAGCTCGCCTATTCGAATGCCCTGCCGCTGGTGGCGACCAACGAGGCCTTTTTTCTCGAAAGCGCCGATTTCGAGGCGCATGACGCGCTGCTCGCCATCGCGGATGGGCAGCTGCTTTCCTCCGACGAGCGTCGTCGCCTGACGCCTGATCATTATCTCAAGAGCCAGGCCGAGATGGCGGCGCTCTTCGCCGACCTGCCCGAGGCGCTCGAGAACACGATCGAGATCGCGCGGCGCTGCTGTTTTTACCCCGAGACCCGCAAGCCCATCCTGCCGCGTTTCACCGGCGATGCGGAGGAACCGGAAGCCGCCCTCCAGGCGGAAGCCGACGAGATGGCGCGCCAGGCGCGCGAGGGGCTCGAGCGGCGTATCGAGTCCGTGGGGATGGCGGAGGGCTATACGCGCGAGCAATATGTCGAGCGTCTCGAATATGAGATCGGCATCATCACGCGGATGAAGTTCCCCGGCTACTTCCTGATCGTGTCGGACTTCATCAAATGGGCGAAGGCGCAGGGCATTCCCGTCGGGCCGGGCCGCGGCTCGGGCGCAGGCTCGCTCGTCGCCTATGCCCTGACGATCACCGACGTCGATCCCTTGCGCTTCTCGCTGCTGTTCGAGCGCTTCCTCAATCCCGACCGCGTGTCGATGCCGGACTTCGACATCGATTTCTGCCAGGACCGGCGCGACGAGGTCATCCGCTACGTGCAGGGCAAATATGGCCGCGACCAGGTGGCGCAGATCATCACCTTCGGCACGCTGCAGGCCCGCGCCGTGCTGCGCGATGTCGGCCGCGTGCTCGAAATGCCCTATGGCCAGGTGGACCGGCTCTGCAAGCTCGTGCCGCAGAACCCGGCCAATCCGGTAACGCTCGGCCAGGCGATCGAGGGCGAGCCGAAGCTCATCGAGGAACGCGAAAAGGAGCCGGTGGTCGGGCGTCTTCTCGATATAGGCCTGAAACTTGAAGGGCTCTACCGCCATGCCTCGACCCACGCGGCGGGCATCGTCATCGGCGACCGGCCACTGTCGGAACTGGTGCCGATGTATCGCGATCCGCGCTCGGACATGCCGGTCACCCAGTTCAACATGAAATGGGTGGAGCAGGCGGGGCTGGTCAAGTTCGACTTTCTCGGCCTGAAGACGCTGACGGTGTTGCAGACGGCGGTGAAGCTCATCGCCCGCAAGGGCATCGAGATCGACCTCTCCAACCTGCCGCTCGACGACCAGCTCACCTATGAGATGCTGTCGCGCGGCGAGACGGTCGGCGTGTTCCAGGTGGAAAGCGCGGGCATGCGCAAGGCGCTGATCGGCATGAAGCCGGATCGCATCGAGGATATCATCGCGCTGGTGGCGCTCTATCGTCCCGGCCCGATGGAGAACATCCCGACCTATAATGCGCGCAAGCATGGCGAGGAGGAGATCGCCTCGATCCATCCCAAGATCGATCACCTGGTGAAGGAGACACAAGGCGTCATCGTCTATCAGGAACAGGTGATGCAGATCGCGCAGGAGCTTTCCGGCTATTCGCTCGGTGAAGCGGATCTCTTGCGCCGCGCCATGGGCAAGAAGATCCGCGAGGAGATGGACAAGCAGCGCATCCGCTTCGTGGATGGCGCGGTCGAGCGCGGCGTCGGCAAGGCGCAGGCGAACATGATCTTCGACCTGCTTGCGAAATTCGCCGACTACGGCTTCAACAAGTCGCACGCTGCCGCCTATGCCATCGTCTCCTACCAGACGGCCTATCTGAAGGCGCATTTCCCGGTCGAGTTCCTCGCCGCCTCCATGACCTACGATATGTCTAACACGGACAAGCTCAACGATTTCCGCCGCGAGGCGGAACGCCTCGGCATCGAGGTCGTGCAGCCATCGGTCATGACCTCGTTCCGCCCATTCGAAGTGGGCGAAAACAAGATTTTCTATTCGCTCGCCGCCATCAAGGGCGTCGGCGAGGCCGCCGTCGATCACATTGTCGAAAAAAGACAGGAGAATCCCTACGAAAGCCTTGAGGATTTCTGCGAGCGCATCGATCCGCGCATCGTCAACCGCCGGGTTCTGGAAAGCCTGATCAATGCCGGCGCGCTCGATTGCTTCAAGCGGGAGCGGGAGGCGATGATCGCCGGTCTCGACCGCATCATGGGCCATGCGCAGCGCACGCAGGAGAATGCGGTCAGCGGCCAGGCGGATATCTTCGGCCTAGGCGGCGGACCGAAGGAGAAATTGCAGCTTCCCGTCGTGGCGCCCTGGCTTCCTTCCGAGAAGCTGCATCGCGAGTTCCAGGCGGTGGGCTTCTATCTTTCCGCCCATCCGCTGGACGAATACCGTTCGGTCCTGGAAAAGATGCGGGTGCAGAGCTGGGCGGATTTCTCCATCGCGGTCAAGCGCGGGGCGAGCGCGGGACGCCTCGCCGGCACGGTGACGAGCCGGCAGGAGCGCAAGACGCGCACCGGCAACAAGATGGGCATCGTGCAGCTGTCGGACGCGACCGGGCAGTTCGAAGCGGTGCTGTTCTCCGAGGGGCTTGCGCAATATCGCGACCTGCTCGAATCGGGCAAATCGGTGGTGATCACGGTGGCGGCCGAGAACCGGCCGGAAGGGATCAGCCTGCGCATCCAGACCGTGCAATCGCTGGAGGACGAGGCGAGCCGCATCCAGAAGGCCCTGCGGCTTTACCTGCGCTCGAGCGAAGCGCTGAAGCAGATCGCCCCGCATCTCGCGACGCGCGGCGACGGGCAGGTGAGCCTCATCGTCATCAAGGAGAACGGCCTGCGCGAGGTGGAGATCGAGCTTCCCGAGCGCTACCGCGTCACCCCGCAGATCGCCAGCGCCATGAAGGCGATCAAGGGCGTGGTGGATGTAGAGCTGGTTTGAATGCTCGGAAGCTCCCGCGGCGGAGCACGGTGCGGGGCTTCCTATTCTCCCTGCAGCGCCGACAGCAGCCTGTCATAGGTCGGCGCCAATGCCCGCAACAGGACAGCCGCTTCCGCATCGCCACCCGTGGTGAACGGATATTGCAGCGCGCCGACCAGTTGCGCCTGTCCGGACGCGATTTGGGCTGCGTGCGCCTCGCCGATCCGCGCCAGGCAGGTCGCGGCGTCGGCAAGCCGTCTCGCGCCTACGCGCACCGCGAAATGGATGAGATGACCGCGCAGGTCCTCGTCGCAACCGGCTTCAATCATGTCCGCCAGGGTTTCGGCGGCCTTGCCATTGCCAAGGGTTCCCGATGGCAGGTGGCGCGACTCGCCCATCGACAGCCACCGGATCGCATTGGGCAGCGAGGCCCGGATCACATCTTCGTCCGAGACCTTTCGCACGCGTCGGAAATCGGTTCGCATGGTGAAGGGCTCGCCATAATCGAGCGTTTGCGCCCGCCATGCGGCGAGAAAATCTGCGAGCGGCAGGGACGTGAAGGGATAACCCTGCGGATCGTGCATCCGCACCCTGTCGCCTTCAACGGCAAGCACGACGATGTAATGATCTGCCCCGATGGGGCCCTTCATGCCCGGCTGGTGTCGCAGATGCCCCATCTCCACCGGCCCGACCCATACCGGGCCGCTGACGAGCGCCTGCCGGAGCCGCGCGAGCGCCTCCTCTGCGTTTTGGCCCTTCGTCACTGACGACGTCCATCCCAGCGCCGCGAGAGCCTCTTCAAAGCCGGCTTCCGGCGTCCAGCCACAGGGATCGAAGAAGGGGAGCGTGCCGCCGACAAGCTGCATGCCGAAAGGGCTGCCGGTCGCGAATTCGATGATCGCCACCGGTGGCGCATCCTCGCCGAACATCATGGCGAAGGAATTGGCGTAGCAATACGGGCCGGAGCCGACATAGGGAAAATGCTGCACGAAAACGCCTCTAAATTCGGTGTCAGAGGCAAGACAAGAGCGGCATTTTCCTCAAAATTGTCAACCCGAAGCTTTATAGCGCCGAGGCAGGATATACTATCCCTCCGTGCCTTCCGGCGGCCGCTCCGGACGCCCCTTGCCGAAGGTATAGCCGGTCTCGACGGCCTTGTTGCCGAATTTGGTGCGCAGCTTGTCGATCGCGCTTTCGGCGACCGCCCGTTTTGTCGCCTGGGCGTCGACCAGGTCGGGCGGATCAGCCTTGCCCGCGTCGGCAAGATCGCTGACGCCGATGCCGATCAGGCGGAACTTTGTGCCGTCGAGCTCTTTTTCGAGAAGCTGCAGGCCGGTGCGGAAGATCCGGTCGGCGAGCTGGGTGGGGTCGGAAAGCTGCCGGTTGCGGGTCCTGATCCTGAAATCGCGGGTTTTCAGCTTCAAGACCACGGTACGCCCGGCAATGCCGCCGGCCTTCAGCCGCCGCGACACCTTTTCCGAAAGCGAGCGCAGGATGGGCACGAGATCGTCGGCGGAGGCGAGATCGGTGTTGAAGGTGGTCTCCGACGAGACGCTCTTCATCTCGCCCTCCGGTTCGACCCGCCGCACGTCCATCCCGCGCGACAAGCGGTAAAGCCTCTGGCCCATCGTGCCATAGGCCTTCATCAGCGCGGATTCCTCCATGCCCTGCAACTGGCCGATGGTGCGGATGCCGTCCGCCTGCAGGGTCGCCGCAAAGGCCTTGCCAACGCCCCAGATCAGCGTCACCGGCTTGTCCTGCAGGAAGGACACCGCCTCCTTTTCGCCGATGACGGAGAAGCCGCGCGGCTTTTCGAGATCGGAAGCAACCTTCGCCAGGAATTTGCAATAGGAAAGGCCGACGGAGATGGTGATGCCGATCTCATCCTCGATGCGCCTGGCGAAGCGGGCCAGCACGCGGGCTGGGGGATCGCGATGCAGCCTTTCCGTGCCCTTGAGGTCGAGAAAGGCCTCGTCAATCGAAAGCGGCTGGACCAGGGGCGTCAGCTCCAGCATCAGCCGCCGGATTTCGCGTCCCACCCGGACATATTTCTCCATGTTGGGCTTGACGACAGCAGCCTGCGGACAGGCCTCCAGTGCCTTGAACATCGGCATGGCCGAGCGCACGCCATGGATGCGGGCGATATAGCAGGCGGTCGAGACGACGCCGCGTTTGCCGCCGCCGATGATCAGCGGCTTGTCCCTGAGCTCGGGATTGTCGCGCTTTTCCACCGCCGCATAGAAGGCGTCGCAGTCAATATGCGCCAGCGACAGGCTGTAGAGCTCTTCATGACGCACGAGACGCGGGCTGCCGCAGGCATGGCAGCGCCGGCCCTGGGCACGCTGCAGCGCCAGGCAATCGCGGCAGAAACCGCTCAGCGGATCGTTGACAGAGCTCATCGGCGTTGCGAACATAAGAAGAACATTGTGAATCATATGGGAGGGATGCCATGGCGGCAAGCGCGATGCGCCTTCATGCACCGATAGAAATCGCCACGGCGCCGCTGACGCCGGAACGCTGGCCGG
Organism: Mesorhizobium sp. RMAD-H1; assembly: GCF_014191375.1. Taxonomy (GTDB): domain Bacteria; phylum Pseudomonadota; class Alphaproteobacteria; order Rhizobiales; family Rhizobiaceae; genus Paramesorhizobium. Next base: position 278,932 of record NZ_JACHWN010000002.1, on the reverse strand, counting down.
ATTTCGCCGATCTCTTTGGCCCGCGCGGCGCCTGCTATAATTGCTGGTGCCTGCATTTCCGGCTGCCGCCGAAGCTCCGGCAGTCGCTGTCGGGGCCCGAGAAAAAGGAACTGATGCGCAGCCGCGTGGAGGAGGGGCCTCCGCCCGGCATTCTGGCCTATGCCGGCGGCGAGGCCGTCGGCTGGATGCAGGTCGGCCCGCGCGCCGACGTGCCGGAGTGGAACAACAAGGGCCGCGTCAGCGCTCCCCTGGACGATGCGCCGGTGGAGGATGAGGCGGTCTGGGCGGTTTCGTGCTTCTTCGCCAGATCGTCCGCGCGCGGCAAGGGCATCTCCCACGGGCTGCTTGCGGCAGGCATCGATTTCGCCCGGGCGAACGGCGCGCGCGTCCTGGAGGCTTGCCCGATGGACCAAGCCAAGCAGGCGAAATCCGTCGGTCTCTTCGTCGGCTCGACCCGCGTCTTCGAGGCCGCCGGTTTCCAGAAGCTGACGGTGCGCAAGGAGGGGCGTCCGCTGATGCGGCTGGTCTTATAGGCAGGTCAGATCTGTCGGTCCCAGGCCTCGTCGCCGCCCGGCAGGGCGTGGAGAGCACGCTGGACTTCCGTGGGGTTGGTGCCGGTCGCCTCACAGAAGCGCATGAGCGTGGGTTCGTGCGCGAGATAGAATTGCAGCACCCCGGCAAGGAAGCCCGGTTCGCGGGCCGCGGTCCTGATATCGCCCGGCTGGATGCCGGTCAGCGAAAGGAAGCGCGGCAGAAGCTCCGCATCCTGCGCCAGAAAGGAGAGCGCCTGCACCGCCAGCGTGTGGGCACGATCAGTTGACATGTTGGTTTTCATGGGATCCGGCACGGCGTTCATTAGAGTGGGCTGATTTTTAGGGCTAGGCAATCCGTTCCGCAACCTTATAGTAAGCGCGGGAACATCGGCTGGGTTCATTTGCCTTTCGTCAATCAAATCGACTTAGGATGCCAATAACCGATTGGGCGGCTGTAGCGGGATTATTGCCGCGCGCATAATGAACGGCAAGCGCTGCCAGATGCGAGAAAGCTTTCAATGACGAAAAAAGTGATGATCGTTGAAGACAACGAGCTCAACATGAAGCTTTTCCGGGATCTGATCGAGGCAAGCGGATACGAGACCATTCGCACGCGCAACGGCCTGGAGGCGCTGGATCTCGCCCGGCAGCACAAGCCCGACCTGATCCTCATGGATATCCAGTTGCCCGAGGTTTCCGGCCTCGAAGTCACGAAATGGCTGAAGGAGGACGATGAGCTGCATCGCATTCCGGTCATCGCGGTGACCGCATTCGCGATGAAGGGAGATGAGGAACGCATTCGCCAAGGCGGCTGCGAGGCCTATATATCAAAGCCTATTTCAGTTCCGCGGTTCATCGAAACCATCAAATCCTATCTGGGCGATGCCTGAGAGAGGCCTTCTGTGACAGCGCGCATTCTTGTCGTCGATGATCTTCCTGCGAATGTGAAGCTGCTCGAATCGCGGCTTCTTGCAGAATATTATGACGTGGTTACAGCCCTCAGCGGCCGGGAAGCGCTCGATATCTGCCAGAGCAGCAATGTCGATATCGTTCTTCTCGACGTCATGATGCCGGATATGGACGGGTTCGAGGTTTGCCGCCGCCTCAAGGCCGATCCGAAGACGACCAATATTCCTGTCGTGATGGTGACGGCGCTCGACCGCCCGGAGGATCGCGTCCGCGGGCTGGAGGCCGGCGCCGACGATTTTCTCACGAAGCCCGTCAACGACCTGCAGCTGATCTCGCGGGTGAAGAGCCTGGCGCGGCTGAAGAACCTTTCGGACGAGCTTTTCCTTCGGGCGTCGGCTGCGCGCGAGGCGGAAATCGAGGCCCTGCTGATGAGCCGGACGGAGGATGTCAAGGCACGGGCGAAGCTCCTCGTCGTCGACGAAGACCTGGCGGCGGCATCGCGGCTGGAGAGCCTTCTTTCGAAGGACAATCAGGTCGATATCATAACCGAACCCTCGTCCGCGCTGATCAGCGTGGTGGAAGGCGGCTATGACTGCGTGATCATCTCCACCGGCCTGTCGAGCTACGATCCTTTGCGCCTGTGCTCGCAGATGCGGGCGATCGAGCGCACGCGCCTTTTGCCGATCATCCTCATTGCCGAGCATGGCGAGACCGGTCTCGTCGCCCGAGGGCTGGACCTGGGCGTCAACGACTATCTGATGCGTCCGCTCGACCGCAACGAGCTGCTTGCCCGCGTGCGCACCCAGGTCAAGCGCAAGCGCTACAACGACCTGTTGCGCAAGAGCCTCAGCCAGACGATCGAAATGGCGGTAACCGACAGCCTGACCGGCCTGCACAACCGCCGCTATCTCGACAGCCACATGTCGATGCTGTTCACCCGCTCGATCTCGCGCGAGCGGCCCTTATCTGTGCTGATGACCGACATCGACCACTTTAAGCGCATCAACGATACCTATGGCCATGATGCCGGTGACGACGTGCTGCGCGATTTCGCGGGGCGCCTGCACCGCAATATCCGCGGCATCGACCTTGCCTGCCGCTATGGCGGGGAGGAGTTCGTGGTGGTGCTGCCAGATACCGACGCGCAGATGGCGGCGGTCGTCGCCGAGCGCATCCGCGGAACGGTCGCCTCCACGCCCTTTCTCATCCGCAACGGCACGATGGGCGTCGACGTCACGATCAGCATCGGACTTTCTTCCCTGCAGCCCCGCGACGACAGCGTCGAGAAACTTTTCAAGCGCGCCGACATAGCGCTGTACGAGGCCAAGAAGAACGGCCGCAACCGCGTGGTGGGGGCGGTCGCTTGAGGAGCGGCCGGCTGAGGCGATTCAAACAGGCTGGTGTTTTGGCGGAATCGGCGGCCGGTCATTCTGTGCCGTCATCGCAGTGGCAAGGGTGAGGCACGGATCCCAGCGACAAGCGCTGGGATGACGGCAGTTAGCTATCGGCCGACAATCTTCAAGCGCTCTTCTGGTAGAACTGTGGCAGCCTCTTCAGCGGCAGAATGGTTGCCACCAGGTGAAATCATCTCAATCCGGCATTCCAGTGCCCGTCACTGGAATCCATGCCTCTCCCTTTCCCGCTATCCCTACGATGCCGGGTGAGGCCGCCACGAGAAACGGAACCGTTCGGGGTATTCAATGCGTATATGCGCAAATACGCATTTACCAATTTATCAGGATGTCCTGCCGGATGGTTAAGATTTAGTTGCTTTTCTCTTTCATTTGCGCAAATTTCTTGGGAGCAAGAACGCGTGGTTGGGGGCATCCACGCGCAAAATACCCCATGATGCTCAGGTCCGCCGCATCTCCTGGGTCCGTGGGGTCGGTCGGTCGGCGTTGGCACACAGTGGAATCCTCGTACCGCTGCCTATTGCCGGCCGACCCCCTTTTTCTTTGTCATTCCAATGATTTGCTCTCGAAACTGCAGGCAGAATGCCGGTCTGCAGGCAAAATGAAACGCCGCCCGAAGAGGGCGGCGCTCGAGATGATCGCATGGTAGGCAACACTCAAAACCCGCCGACAGGCGGTTCGGTGACCTTTATGGCCGGGCGCTGCCCGGATCGTGGAGACGGGACCTATTCGGTCTTGGTCTCTTTTTTATCGGTGGACTGCTTGTCGGCCGAAAGGCTTGCCGTGGTCGTCTTTTTGTCAACGGATGCCGAATGGGCGGCGCAATCTGCTGCGGCTGCTGATATGGAGAGGCCGTAAGCGGCGGCAAGTACGAGGATCGTTTTCATCGTCTGTCTCCGGGGCTTGGTTGGACCCCACCAAGGCTAATCGCAATTGCCGGATCCGCCAAATCAACTTTTGCGTCATCTCCATGGCTCGGCATCGTCCGAAACAAAAACGCCGCCCCGAGGGACGGCGTTTTTGGCAGCTTACGAAACCAGACTACTTGATCTTGGTTTCCTTGAACTCGACGTGCTTCTTCGCGATGGGATCGTATTTGCGCTTCGTCATCTTGTCCGTCATCGTGCGGCTGTTCTTCGACGTAACGTAGAAGAAACCGGTGTCTGCGGTCGACAAAAGCTTGATCTTGATGGTCGTAGCCTTAGCCATTTTAACGTACCTGCTCTTTTTCTGATTGAAACCGCCTGCGATTCCGGCGATTTCATCCGGCAGCGGAAATTCGGCGCGACACTACGGATAAGCGCCGAAAAGTCAAGCCCGCTTCTTGTGCGCAAGGAGCCTGAAAGCGGCAATAAGCATGTAAAGGGCGAAAAATATCCCGAGAACGACGGCAAAACCCTTCGGCCCCATGGCGTCCAGGCCTATGCCGACGGCCTGTGGACCGGCGAGGGTCCCGACCGCATAGCAGAAGACGAAGGCGGCATTGGCCGAGGCAAGCTCGCGCCCGGTGAGCTGCGAGCCGAGATGGGCGAGGCCCACCGTGTAGAGCCCCGCCACGACGCCGCCCCAGAGGAAGAGGAGCCCCGCCACCAGATACCAGTTGCCGATGATGAAGGGCAGGAGGACCATGCCGGCAAGGCCGATGGCGGCGCAGGCCAGCAGCAGGTTGCGGCGGTCGCGGATCCTGTCGCTGATGATGCCAAGGGGGATCTGCAGCAGCACATTGCCAAGGCCGATCATGGTCAGGAGCAGGGCCGCCTCGCTTTCGGAATAGCCGATGCGGGCGCCGAAAACAGGAAAGAGGGCGAAGCCGCCGGTCTCCACCGCCCCGAAGACGAAGACGGCGGCGGTGGCGGTGGGAACCGCGAAGATATAGGGGACGAAAGGCACGTGCTCGCCATCCTCGAAATCCGGGCTGTCCCTCCAGGCGAGAAGCACGGGCACGGCCGCAAGCATGATGATGGCGAAGCCGATCCCGAAAGGCAGCATGCCGGTGCTGCCGATCTGCGCGAAGATCCAGGGTCCCAGCGCGAAGCCGAGCGACAGCGTGGTGGCGTAGATGCCGAGCACTAGCCCGCGCTTTTCCGGCGGCGCGGAGGCGTTGATCCAGTATTCCGACAGCACGAACAGGGCGGTCAGCGCGAAATGCAGCACGACGCGCAAGAGAAACCACGCCCACAGCGCCTGGAAGAAATGGAAGCCGAGGAAGGCGAAGCCGCCCAGGAGCAGCATGGCGAGGATCGACCGTATCACGCCGAAGCGCGCGGCGATCGGCGCCGAAAGCGGAGCGGCGGCGATGGAGGCAAGGCCCGCCACCGCCGTATTGGCGCCGATGAGGCTTGCCGAATAGCCGCGGCTTTCCAGAAGCACGCTCAGGAGCGGGATGCCGAGGCCGATCGCCATGCCGACGGCGCTGATCGTGGCGATCGCCGCCGCCAGCGAGCGCCAGTGCGCCGCGGGCCGCTCCCGGCCCGGAGGAGAAAGGGCGGTCCCGTCGTCAGACGATCTCACGGACATAGCGGCCATACCGCATCCTGTATTGAACCACCGGAAGGCCGGGAGCCGGGGCAGGGCTGTCCCGCAATTGCGCCTCGATTTCCTTGAGGATCGTCAGTGTAATCGAGGGCAGGTCCAGGGAACGGGCCTGCTCGAAAGAGAGCCAGCGCAAATCCTCCAGTTCGCCGGAAGGACCAGTGCCCTCCGGCAGATGGCCGGCGACGGCATCGCGGAAGGCGATGAAGAAACGGGTATCGAAACGTCTGATATTGCCCGGCGGGGTGACGGCGCGCGCGACATAGCGCAGGACCGAGAGATCGGGCATCAGGCCGCGGGCGGCGAAAGCCGTCCAGTCCGGATGGCTGGAGGCCGGCTTCGCCCCGTTGGCAACGGGGCTGCCGAGGAACAGTCCCGCTTCCTCATAGGTCTCGCGGATCGCGCAGAGCGCCAGCGCCCGCGCGCGCCGCCGCGTGGCGCGGGCGCCCATGCCGGCCATGAGCTTCTGTTCGTCCGGGCCCACGAGTTCGGCCGCCGCGGCGATATCGCCATCGGCCGGATCGGCCCGCCCGCCGGGAAAGACGAATTTGCCCGGCATGAAGACATGGCTCATGTGCCTGCGTCCCATCAGGACGCGGAAGTCCTTGTCCTCGCGGTCGACGAGAATCAGGGAGGCCGCGTCGCGGGGGCGCAATGGCAACTGGTCCGGCTCCGTCGGCCGTCCTTGCATCTGTGGGGCGCTTGCGGGCGGCATCGGGCTTCGAATTGCGCTAGATGTGATCCTCTTCGCCGCCGAACCCGTGCATGTAATAGGCCCATTGCAGGCCGATGGTTGCGCCTTTGAGCGGTTGCAGGAGCAGGAGCGCCAGAAGGATCGTGAGCGGGCCCCAGATCGCCATGTGGGCCCAGAGCGGCAGATCGACGGTGGCTTCCACGCCCATGAAGGCGCCGACCACGATATGGCCGACGACGAAGATCGTGAGATAGGCCGGCAGATCGTCGGCGCGCTGGTGATGGAATTCCTCGCCGCAGACCGCGCAGGCATCGACCGGCTTGACGAAGGCGCGGAACAGTTTGCCCTCGCCGCAATGCGGGCAGCGTCCGCAAAAGCCGCGCCACATGGCTTGCAGAAGCGGGCGAACGGGCCGGGCGGCGGCAACGTCCGCACCGAAAACCTGGGGATTTTCGACAGGCTGGTTCATGGACGTCCTCTCCGCTTGGCCCGGGGAATGCCCGACGGTCTTCCCCGGCGGCCGCGCATGGCGCGGCTCGACTTGTGGTGCGAACGCATCGATGCCGGCATGGGATGCGGCTCGGACACCATCTCGAAGCGAAGCGCTCCCGCTATCGGAAGCGCTTCGACCAATCTGACATCCACGATATCGCCGAGGCGATAGCCCTTGCCGCTGCGTTCGCCGGTCACGGCGTGGTTCGCTTCGTCGTATAGATAATATTCGTCGCCGAGCGTGGAAATGGGAATAAAGCCGTCTGCGCCATATGTCGCAAGCGCGACGAAGAGGCCGGATTTCGTGACACCGGAAATCCTGCCCTGGAATTCATTGCCGATCTGGGTCGCCAGATGATGCGCGATCAGCCGGTCGACGGTGTCGCGCTCGGCCGCCATCGCGCGGCGCTCCGTGGCCGAGATGAGGGCTGCGATCTCCTCGAGCCGCGCCTCCTCGTCCGGCGTGATCGCGCCGGAGCCGAGGCCGAGCACGCCGATCAGCGCGCGATGGACGATCAGATCGGCATAGCGGCGGATGGGCGAGGTGAAATGCGCGTAGCGGCGCAGGTTCAGGCCGAAATGGCCGATATTGTCGGGGCTGTATTCGGCCTGGCTCTGCGAGCGCAGCACCACCTGGTTGACCAGCTCCTCATGCGCGCTGCCCTCGACGCGCTTGAGAATCTGATTGAACTGCCCCGGCTTCAGCTGGGCTCCCTTGGCAAGGCTGATATCGAGCGTGCGCAGGAACTCGCGCAGGGCTTCCTGCTTCATCATCGACGGAGCGTCGTGGGTGCGGAAGATCAGCGGCTGGCGCTTGCGCTCCAGCGTTTCCGCCGCCGCGACATTCGCCTGGATCATGAACTCCTCGATGAGCTTGTGCGCATCGAGGCGGGGAGGAATGACGACCTTGTCCACCTTGCCTTCGGCGTCAAGCAGGATCTTCTTTTCCGGCAGGTCGAGCTCCAGGGGCTCGCGCTCGTCGCGCCCACGCTTGAGCGCCGCATAGGCCTCCCACAGCGGTTTCAGGACCGTGTCGAGGATGGGGCCCGTCTTCTCGTCGGGCGCGCCGTCGATCGCCGCCTGGGCCTGGGGATAGGCGAGGCGGGCGGCGGAGCGCATCATGATGCGGTGGAAGCTGTGCGAGCGCTTGCGCCCTTCGGCGGTGAAGATCATCCGCACGGCGAGGGCAGGGCGGTCGACAAGCTCCTTCAGCGAGCAGAGATCGTTGGAGATGCGTTCGGGGAGCATCGGCACCACGCGGTCCGGGAAATAGACCGAATTGCCGCGCTTCAGCGCCTCGCGGTCGAGCGCCGAGCCGGGCAGCACATAGGCCGCGACATCGGCAATCGCCACCGTCACGATATGGCCGCCGGGATTGGAGGGATCATTGTCCGGCTCGGCATAGACCGCGTCGTCATGGTCCTTGGCGTCGGCCGGATCGATGGTGACGAGCGGAAGCTCCCGCCAGTCCTCCCGATGGGCCATGGTGGCGGGCTTTGCCTCTTCCGCCTCCCGCAGCACCTCATCCGGGAATACATGCGGGATCTCATGCGCATGGATGGCGATCATCGACAGCGCCTTTTCGCTGTCGATCGAGCCGACCACCTGGCGCACGCTGGCGCGGGCGAGCCCATAGCGGCCGGCGCGGGTGACATCGACCTCGACGAGATCGCCGGCCTTTGCGTTGTTCAGCGCTCCGCTGTCGACCACCAGCTCGGCCTGCCGGCGCTCCACGGGCTCGATGCGCCATTCGCCGTCGCTGGTCTGGCGCAGCACGCCCAGCACCGCGTCGCGCCGGTGCTCCAGCCGCTTCATGATGCGCGCGGTATAGGCCGGTCCGGTCTTCTCGGTGGAGGGGAATATCTTGGCCAGAACCCGGTCGCCCACGCCCGGCGCGGGGCCTGTGTCGCCGCGCGAGGGGCGGATGAGCACCTCGGGCGCCGGCTCGCCGGTCGCCTCCCATTCGGCGGGCCTGGCGATCAGCCCGCCATCCGCGTCGCGCCCCGTAATGTCGAGGACCGTGACATGCGGCAGCGCTCCCTTGGTGGTCAGCCGCTTGGCACGCTTTTCGATCAGCCCTTCATCGGCGAGATCGCGCAGCAGGTCTTTCAGATAGATGCGGGCGTCGCCCTTCAGGTTGAACGCCTTGGCGAGCTCGCGCTTGCCCGCGCGATCCGGATTCTCGTTGATGAAGGTCAGGATATCGTCACGCGTGGGCAGATGCGCGCGGGCGTCCGAGCTCGTCCGTCCAGCTTTTGGTGGTTTCGAAATCCGGCGCGCCAACTCCTAGAGCCTTTTCTGTTCAAAGGGAAACGCTGGTGACGACACCCCCCTCTGGCCTGCCGGCCATCTCCCCCTCAAGGGGGGAGATTGGATATGAGTTCCGCTTTCGCCAATCGCCCTCATTGCAGAAGGAAGCCCCACCATGGATGCCAGCCAATCTCCCCCCTTGAGGGGGAGATGCCCGGCAGGGCAGAGGGGGGTGATTGGCCCCGCAGAGATGTCGATCGTTTTCATTCGGTCTTCGTTTTCTTCGCCGTCTTGGCCGGTGCCTTGCGGGCAGGGGTCTTGGTCGCCTTGGTCCGGGCCGGCTTCTTGGCCGAGGCGCCGCCCTTTTCCGCGATCAGCGCCAGGGCCTCTTCGAGCGTGACGGTCGCCGGGTCCTTGCCCTTCGGCAGCGTGGCGTTGACCTTGCCCCAGTTGACATAGGGGCCATAGCGGCCGTCGCGCACCGTGATCGGGCCGCCATCGGGATGTTCGCCCAATGTCGCGAGCGCTGCCGGCGTGGAGCGGGTGCGCCCGCCCTTCGCCTGCTTGTCCGCGAGGACGGTCACCGCACGATTGATGCCGATCGAGAACACGTCCTCGGCATTCTCGAGATTGGCGAAGGTGCCGTCATGCGTCACATAGGGACCATAGCGTCCGATGCCGGCGGAAATCATCTTGCCCGTTTCCGGATGTTGTCCGATATCGCGCGGCAGGGACAGGAGCGCCAGCGCCTTTTCATGGTCGATCGTCTCGAACGACCAGCCTTTCGGCAGGCTTGCGCGCTTCGCATCCTTGCCTTCGCCCCGCTGTATGTAGGGGCCGAAGCGACCATTTCGAGCCGTAATCTCCTCGCCGGTATAAGGATCGGTGCCCAGCACCTTCGGCTCGTCGGATGCGGCCGATCCATTGCCATCGCCGCCATTGGCGTCGGCGCCCAGCTGACGGGTGTATTTGCATTCCGGATAGTTCGAGCAGCCGACGAAAGCGCCGAATTTCCCAAGCTTGAGCGACAGCGTGCCGGTGCCGCAATTGGGACAGCTGCGCGGGTCGCTGCCGTCCGCGCGCGGCGGGAAGGCGAGCGGGGCCAGCTCCTCGTTGAGCGCGTCGAGCACATTGGTGACGCGCAATTCCTTGATATTGCCGACAGCGCCCGAGAAATCCTTCCAGAAATCGCGCAGGACATCCTTCCACAGGAGCTTGCCGTCCGAGATCAGGTCGAGCTTTTCCTCCAGATCCGCCGTGAAGTCATATTCCACATAACGGTCGAAGAAGCTTTCCAGGAACGCCGTGACCAGACGCCCCTTGGCCTCCGGAATGAGCTTGCGCTTCTCGATGGTGACATATTCGCGGTCGCGCAATGTGCTGAGCGTCGCCGTATAGGTGGAAGGACGGCCGATGCCGAGCTCCTCCATCTTCTTGATGAGGGTGGCTTCGGAATAGCGCGGCGGCGGCTCCGTGGAGTGCTGCGTGGCGTTGATCTTCTCGCGCGCCAGCGCCTCGCCGGCGCGGATCTCCGGCAGGCGCGCACTGTCCTCGTCGTCGTCCTCGTCTTCCCGATGTTCCGTATAGGCGGCAATGAAGCCGTCAAACCGGGTGACGGAGCCGGTGGCGCGAAGCTGTGCGGTCTGCGAACCGTTGACGGCCTCGATCTCGACGGTCGTGCGCTCGATATCGGCGGACTGCATCTGGCTGGCGATCGCGCGCTTCCAGATCAGGTCGTAGAGCCTGGCCTGGTCCTCATCGAGATAGCGGCGCATTTCCTTGGGATGCCGGGCAAAATCCGTGGGACGGATCGCCTCGTGCGCTTCCTGGGCGTTCTTGGCCTTCGTGGAATAATAGCGCGGCTTCTCCGGCACATAGTTTTCACCGAACCCGCTGCCGATGGCGCGCCGCGCCGCCTGGATGGCGTCAGGATCCATCTGCACGCCGTCGGTTCGCATGTAGGTGATCAGGCCCGCCGTCTCGCCGCCGATGTCGATGCCTTCGTAAAGACGCTGGGCGATCTTCATGGTGCGATCGGAGGAAAAACCGAGCTTGGCCGACGCAGCCTGCTGCAGCGTCGATGTGGTGAAGGGCGGGCCGGGATTGCGCTTCGTCGGCTTAGCCTCGACCGAGGCCGTCCGGAAGGTCGCGCCTTCCAGCATGGCACGGATGGCCGCCGCCTGTTCGGCATTCTTGATATCGAGCTTGCCGAGCTTCCTGCCGTCGAAGGCGGTCAGCCGCGCTTCGAACGAATCGTCGCGCGGCGTCTTCAGAAGCGCGGCGATGTTCCAGTATTCCTCGCGGACGAAGCGCTCGATCTCCGCCTCGCGGTCGCAGATGAGGCGCAGCGCCACCGACTGAACGCGTCCGGCGGAGCGTGCGCCGGGCAGCTTGCGCCAGAGCACGGGCGAAAGCGTGAAGCCGACGAGATAATCGAGCGCGCGGCGTGCCAGATAGGCGTCGACCAAGGGCGCATCGATCTCGCGCGGATTGGCCATCGCATCGAGCACGGCCTTCTTGGTGATGGCGTTGAAGGCGACGCGCTTGACGGGCTTCGAGCCGAGCGCCTTCTTCTGGTGCAGCACTTCGAGGACGTGCCAGGAGATGGCTTCGCCCTCGCGGTCGGGGTCGGTTGCCAGAATGAGGCCGTCGCTTTCCTTCACCGCCTTGGCAATGTCGTTGAGGCGCTTGGCCGAAGGCGTGTCGACCTCCCATGACATGGCAAAATCTTCGTCCGGGCGCACCGACCCGTCCTTGGCCGGGAGATCGCGAACATGGCCGAAGGAGGCCAGGACCTTGTAGTCCGAACCGAGATATTTGTTGATTGTTTTTGCCTTGGCAGGCGATTCGACAACGACGACGTTCATACCTTGACCCTGTTCTGCGGGCCCCTGTCGCTACACAAAAGTACATTCGATGGGGTAAAATTTGTCCCCCAAATGAACAGCCCATTCGGTTTGGTCAAGGGCAACACGATATTTTTCGTGAAATACAACCAGTGGTTGCTTCATATGGAAATGAAAGTCAAAGTAGTATTAGCCATATGCGGTTGGCCAGTAAATGGCCGTATTTTTCAATAAATATTGGCATGCTGAAATTTATCGATTTGCGATTAGAAATTTTCAAGGTCTGCAATGAACAATACAGAGATAAAGCGCATTGAAGTCCTTTCCTATGTCCAGCAAATGCTGGGCGAATTGCGTTCGATGGCCTATGCCACAGACTATCCGATGCTCGCATATTTCATCGAAATGGCCTACATCGAAAGCGAGGATACGATCAGGGCCGAGCGTGAAGCCGGTTCAGACGGGCAGAAGCGAGACGGCGCCGCCTGAATGGCGGGCGATACGGCCGGCAAGGTCGAGCTCGAGCAGCACCAGGAATACCTGCGACGGGTGCAGGCCCGTATGGCGGATGAGGATGTCGGGGTCGGTCGGCACCGGGCTCAGCGCCTCGACGATACGCTCCCGGTCCGAGTCCGCCAGGAGCGGCATGGGAGAGACCGCCGCCTCGTCCAGCATATTATCCGAGGGACCGGGCGGCAGCGCATCCCGGGCTGCGTCGCCGATCAGCGGCGCGAGCGCCTGGATGACGTCATCGGCCTCGGTCACCAGGATCGCGCCGTTCTTCAGGAGCCTGTTCGTTCCTGCCGAGCGCGGATCGAGCGGCGAGCCGGGAACGGCGAACAGGAGCCGCCCCATCTCGCCGGCAAGCCTGGCGCTGATGAGCGAACCGGACCTGTCGGCGGCCTCGATGACGACCAGCCCGAGCGAGATGCCGGCAATGATGCGGTTGCGGCGGGGAAAATCGCGGGCGCGCGGCTCCCAGCCCATGGGCATTTCGCTGATCAGCACGCCACCTTTTTCCGGAATGGCATGATAGAGATGCATGTTCTCCGGCGGGTAGGGCTTGTCGAGCCCGCCGGCGAGGACGGCGATGGTGCCGGTTTCGAGGCTTGCCTCATGGGCGGCGGCATCAATGCCGCGCGCAAGACCCGACACGATGGCGTAGCCGGCGGTGCCGAGCTCCCTGACAAGCCGGTGCGTGAAGCGGTTGCCGGCGGCCGAGGAATTGCGCGCGCCGACAATGGCGACCGGCGGGGCGTTGAAAAGACTGGCATCCCCCTTGACGGCGACGAGCGGCGGTGACGCCTCGTAATGGCGCAGATAGGGCGGATAGTCCGGCTCGCCCATTCCGACGAAGCGCGCGCCGATCCTGTGGACGAGCTCCATCTCCCGCTCGGCATCCTCGACGGTGGCCACGCGGATGGGCCGATTTCCACCGCCGCGTCGCATCAGCTCGGGCAGCATCTGCAGCGCGTCGCCGGCGGAGCCGAAATGCGAGATCAGGTCGCGAAAGGTGACCGGGCCGACATTCTCGCTGCGGATCAGGCGCAGCCAGTTCAGCCTCTGGCGTTCGGAAAGGCGAATTCCCTCAGGGCGCCGCGCGCCCGATCGGGCGCGCAAAGGACGCTCTGAGTCATTGAATCTAGGCATCGTTCTTTCCGAAAATCGATTTCGATTTTCGGGCCGATGCCGGTGAATTCGCCGGAACCCTCATTATCCCTTGGCTCCGATCTTGCCTTCCGTTCCGTTCAGGAGACGGGCGATATTGGCCCTGTGTTTGATGAATACGATGAGGCTCATGATGGCAAAGAGGAGGGCGACGTCCCGCAGGCCGAGAAAATAGAGCGCGATCGGCACCGCAACCGCCGCGACGAGGGCCGAAAGCGAGGAATAGCGTGTCACGAACGCCACGGCGAGCCAGACCGCGGCGAAGACCAGCGCACCCTGCCAGGCAAAGCCGATGAGGACGCCGAGATAGGTGGCTACCCCCTTGCCGCCCTTGAAGCCGATCCAGACGGGGTAGAGATGGCCGAGAAATGCGCCGAAGCCGGCGGCGAGCGCGAATTCCGGGCCCCAGCGCCAGGCGAGAAGCACGGCGGCGGTGCCTTTCAGCGCATCGAGGAGCAGCGTCGCGGCGGCGAGCTTCTTGTTGCCGGTGCGCAGCACGTTGGTCGCGCCGATATTGCCCGAGCCGATGGAACGGACATCGCCGAGCCCGGCAAGCCGCGTGAGAATCAGGCCGAAGGGGATGGACCCCAGGAGATAGCCGAAGACAAGGGCGGCAAGCAGGCCGGGCAGGTTCGCCTGCAATAGTGTCGGATCGATCATGATGCCTCCCCCTCGGCTCGGGATTTCAACTTATATGTTAAATACCGCCTTCCCGGCAACCATAGTCTGCAATACGCGACCCTGGAAGCGGGCGCCCTCGAAGCAGCTGTTCTTGGAGCGCGAGTGCAGATCCTCTTCCCGCACGATCCACGGCTCGTCAAGGTCGACGATGACGAGATCGGCCGGCGCGCCGGGCTTCAGCGTTCCCGCATCGAGGCCGAAGATCCTCGCCGGTGCGGTCGACAGAACCTCGATGATGCGGATGAGCGGCAGGCTTTCATTGTGATAGAGGCGCAACGCCGCCGCAAGCAGGGTCTCGAGGCCGATGGCGCCCGCCGCGGCGTCCGAGAAGGGCAGGCGCTTGGTGTCGACGTCCTGCGGGTCGTGCGCGGAGGCGACGAGATCGATCACGCCGGCACGCACGGCCTCCACCATCGCCAGCCGGTCCTCTTCCGTCCGCAAGGGCGGCGACAGGCGGAAGAAGGTGCGGAACTCGCCGACATCGTTCTCGTTGAGCGAGAGATGGTTGATCGAAATTCCCGCCGTGACCGGCAGGCCCAGGTCCTTGGCCCGCAGGATGGCATCGGCCGACATTGCCGTGGAAATCTGTGCGGCGTGATACTTGGCTTTCGTCAGCCCTGCCAGACGCAAATCGCGTTCGAGCGGGATGACCTCCGCCTCGCGGGGAATGCCGGGCAGGCCGAGCCAGCTTGCGAAAAGCCCCTCGTTCATCACGCCGTTGGCGGCGAGATAGGGATCATGCGTCTCGTGGGAGACCACCACGCCGAAATCGCGCGCATAGGTGAGCGCCCGGCGCATCAGCAGCGTGTTGGCAATGGTCTTACGCCCTTCGGTGATGGCGACCGCGCCTGCCTCCTTGAGGAGACCGACCTCCGTCATCTCCTCGCCGCGCAGTCCCCTGGTGATCGCCGCCGCCGGATGGACGTTGACGATCGCCGTGTCGCGCGCCGTGCGCTTGACGAATTCGACCAGCGCCACATCGTCGATCACCGGATCGGTATCCGGCATCATGATGATGGAGGTGACACCGCCCGCCGCCGCCGCCCGGCTCGCCGAGGCGATGGTCTCGCGATGCTCCGCGCCGGGCTCGCCGATGAAAACGCGGGCATCGACCAGCCCGGGGATGATCGCCTTGCCGTTGAGGTCGAAGCGCTCCGCGCCCTCCGGCGCCCCTTGCCCGCGCGCATCCGCGCCCGAGGCAAGGATCCTGCCGTCCTTGACGATGACTGTTCCTTTTTCGTCGAGCCCGCGGGAGGGGTCGACGATGCGGGCATTTTCGAAGACGACCGCGCTCATGCCCGTCCTCCCGTGGCGGGACCGGACAGGTCCTCGTTGCGGCGCGGATCGAGCAGCGCCTCCATCACCGCCATGCGGACGGCGACGCCCATCTCGACCTGCTGCTGGATGACGCTTTGCGGGCCGTCGGCGATATCGGAGGCGATTTCGACGCCGCGGTTCATCGGGCCCGGATGCATGACCAGCGCATCGGGCTTTGCGAATTTCAGCTTTTCGCGGTCGAGGCCGTAATAGCGGAAATATTCGCGCACCGAAGGCACGAAGGAGCCCGCCATGCGCTCGCGCTGCAGGCGCAGCATCATCACGACGTCCGCGTCCCTCAGCCCTTCCTCCATGGAATTGAAGACCTCCACGCTCATTTGCGCGATCCCTGAGGGGAGCAATGTCGAGGGCGCGACCACCCTGACACGGGCGCCGAGCGCGTTGAGAGCCAGGATGTTGGAGCGCGCCACGCGCGAGTGGAGCACGTCGCCGCAGATCGCCACGATCAGCCCTTCGATCCGGCCCTTGGCGCGGCGGATGGTCAGCGCGTCGAGCAGCGCCTGGGTCGGGTGCTCATGCGCGCCGTCGCCGGCATTGACGACCGAGCAGCCGACTTTCTGCGCCAGCAGTGCCGCCGCGCCCGCCGAGGCATGGCGGATGACGAGGATGTCGGGGCGCATGGCGTTGAGCGTCATCGCCGTGTCGATGAGCGTTTCGCCCTTCTTCACCGATGAATTGCCGACCGACATGTTCATCACATCGGCGCCGAGCCGCTTGCCGGCCAGCTCGAAGGAGGATTGCGTCCGCGTCGAGGATTCGAAGAAGAGATTGATCTGGGTCCGCCCGCGCAGCACGGTCTTTTTCTTCTCAGGCTGGCGGGAAATCGCCACTTCCTGGTCTGCCAGATCGAGAAGGCAGACGATGTCCTGGGGAGAAAGGCCCTTGATGCCAAGCAGGTGGCGGTGAGGGAAGATGGGAGAGGCCGGATCTGATGTCATATCAAGACACCCCTATAGGCCTGATGCGGTACGCCCGCAAGCGGCGTATCCCCAAGAAATCGGTGGAGTTTGCCATCATTCCGCGGAAAGGCGCCGCAAGAAGGGGAAAATTTAGCAAATAAGCATAGGACGTCTTACATTAGCGGGAATCGCCCCGGTGCCGAACGGGGTCTGCAAGCAGATGGGAACTGTCGTTGAAAACGCATGAGGTCACCAACCAGACGCCGCCGATGACGGGCACGAATGCTTATCTCTGCGATCCGCTGCTGATGCAGATCGCCGCCCCGTTCCCGAAGGCGCTGCACAG
Source organism: Mesorhizobium sp. RMAD-H1 (assembly GCF_014191375.1). GTDB lineage: Bacteria > Pseudomonadota > Alphaproteobacteria > Rhizobiales > Rhizobiaceae > Paramesorhizobium. The sequence goes on along the minus strand of NZ_JACHWN010000002.1, from coordinate 262,332 downwards.
CGATCTGGAGCAGGCCGGCCGGTTCGTCCTGTCGGCCGAGGCGCAGGATCTGGCGCGGCTGGCCAATACCGAACTGCCGAAGCTCAGGACCCATGACCGGCAGGGCAGGCGTATCGACCAGGTGGAGTATCACCCGGCCTATCACGCGCTGATGCGCCGCTCGATCGGGCAGGGGCTGCATTCCTCGATCTGGGAGGACGGACAGGACGAGGCGAGCCGCCGTCACCAGATGCGGGCCGCGCGGTTCTACCTGACGGCGCAGCTCGAAACCGGCCATCTCTGCCCCATCACCATGACCAGCGCCTCGCTCGCCGCCCTGATGGCGACCCCCAATCTCTATCGGGAATGGGCGCCGCTGGTGCTCACCCGCAAGTATGATCCCAGCCAGAAGCCGCCCGCAAGGAAGGCCGGCCTGACGCTCGGCATGGGCATGACGGAGAAGCAGGGCGGTACGGATGTGCGTGCCAATACCACGCGCGCCGAGAGGGCCGGCAACGGCTTCTACCGCATCACCGGCCACAAATGGTTCCTCTCCGCACCGATGTCGGATGCGTTCCTGGTGCTGGCGCAGGCGGCCGAGGGGCATTCTTGTTTCCTGGTGCCGCGCATCCTGCCGGACGGCAGTGCCAACGGCTTCCGCTTCCAGCGCCTGAAGGACAAGCTCGGCAACCGCTCCAACGCCTCGTCGGAGGTGGAGTTCGAGGAGACGCTCGGACAGATGGTCGGCCAGCCGGGCGAGGGGGTGAAGACCATCATCGACATGGTGACGCTGACCCGGCTCGATTGCGCCATCGCCTCGGCCGGCCTGATGCGGGCCGGGCTGGCGGAAGCCGTGCACCATGCGCGCCACCGCCAGGTCTTCGGCGCGGCCCTTTTCGACCAGCCGCTGATGCAGCGCGTTCTGGCCGACATGGCGCTCGACGTGGCAGGCGCGACAGCGCTTTCGCTGCGCCTGGCGCGCGCTTTCGACATGGCCGCAAACGATCGCGGCGAGGCGGCTTTCGCGCGCGTGATGACACCGGTCGTCAAATACTGGGTGGCGAAGATCGCCCCTGCGCTTCTCTATGAAGCGATGGAGTGCCTGGGCGGCAATGGCTATATCGAGGAAGGCAATCTCGCCCGCTATTACAGGGAAGCGCCCGTCAACGCCATCTGGGAAGGCTCGGGCAATGTCATGGCGCTGGACGTGCGGCGGGTTCTCCTGCGCGCGCCGAAGCTCTTCGACGATGTGCTGGCCTGGATCGCCCGGCAATTGGGCCGGGGCGGGCAGGGAACGGTGGATGTGCTGCGCGCCGCCATGAGCGTGGCCGAATCCGACGAGGGGGCAGCCCGCATCCTGACGGAGCAGCTTGCCCTTGCCGCCGCCGGTGCGGAACTACGCCAGCTCGGCGCGGACGCCATCGCGGATGCCTTTGTCGAAACCCGTCTCGCCGGGCAGTGGCGCACGACCTATGGCATGATCGACGCCCGGCACAATTCAAAGACGATCCTCAACTCGCTTTATCCCGCTGCATAGGGGCGTTGAGTTTGGCGGTGCTTACCCCGCCTCGGTCATCTCGACCAACTGGATCAGGTTTCCGCAGGTGTCGTTCAGGACAGCCATCTTGACGCTGCCTGCATCCATAGGCGGCTGCGTGAACTCCACCCCAAGCTTGCGAAGCCTGTCGAATTCCGCCCCCAGATCATCGACCTGGAAAGAGGTTGCGGGGATGCCGTCGCGTACGAGCGCCTCCTTGTAAGGCCTGACCGCCGGGTGTTCACTGGGTTCCAGCAGCAATTCCGTGCCGTCAGGATTGCCCTTCTCGACAACGGTGAGCCAGCTATAATCACCGACCGGAATATCGTGCTTCACCTCGAAGCCGAGCACCCGCGTATAGAAATCGAGGGCCTTGGCCTGGTCTTCGACAAAAACGCTTGTCACATAGATTCTCATTTATGGCTCCTTGAACCGGGATAACCAACCGTTCCGCAATCGAGCCAACGGCGCGGTGTTCAGAGAGTGGAGCTTCGTCGTGCCCTGCCACTCCACTTCGATGATGCCGACGTCCTCAAGTTGGGATAGGTGCCGCGAGAACGCCTGTCGGCTGTGACCTATGCCATGCTTGGATACCACACGCGTATAAATCTCGAACAATGACTGGCGATCACGTAACGCCAGCTCGTCGATGATCAGTCGGCGGGTCGTATCCGCTATCGCCCGATAAATGCGGTTCGTATCGTCTTCGTGAAACGGCATAGAAGGTCACTATGCAACAGGATTGTTGCATAAGCAAGTCCTGCAATTGGGGATCAATTAACCTTAACAAATGGTTTCGATTGCCGTCAGGGCGTTAACCAACCAAGGTGCCGGTCGAAAGGACACACCCCCGATGATTCCCAAACAGAGAGCCTTGCAGGAGAGGAGACGGACGCCATGCGCTATCTCCTGATCTTCTGGGCCGGCCCGCTCGCTCTCTTCTGGGGCTGGTATTTTCTCTCGCTCAACGACATCAGTTTCGGCACGGCCTTCTTCAGCCGGCAGATGCACGACCTGGTCTTTGCGGTCTATGGCAATGTGCTTGATATGGACCCGCAGGCGATACCGCCGCTGGCGGCGCGCGCCTGCCTGATCGACACGCTGATCCTGTTCGCCATCCTCGCCTTTCGCCGGCGGCGCGAAATCCGTGCCTGGTTTCAGGCGCGGGCCTGAGCGCTATTCCTGATCCGCATCCGCCTCGCGACGAAGCGCATTCAGCCGGTCGAGCGCCCCTTGCAGGATGAAGGCCGCCGCCGCGGAATCGATCCTCTCCGCCCGCTTCTGCCGGGAGACGTCCATGCCGATCAGCGCCCGCTCGGCCGCGACCGTTGAAAGCCGCTCGTCCCAATAGACGAAGGGCAGGTCCGTTAGTTTCTCCATATTGCGCACGAAGGCGCGGGTGGCCTGCACGCGCGGTCCCTCGCTGCCATCCATGTTGACCGGCAGGCCGATGACGACCGCCCCGGCATTCTCCGCCTTCAGCGCCGCCAGAAGCAGCTGCGCGTCGATGGTGAACTTGGCGCGCCTGATCACGGGCCGCGGATTGGCGAAGGAGAGGCCGCGGTCGGAAACGGCGAGGCCGATCGTCTTGGTGCCGAGGTCCAGGCCTGCAATGGTGCGGCCGGGCGCCAGGGCCTTCTCGACGGATTCGATAGCCAGTACGGTCAATTCACACCCTTTCCGTTTCTGCTCTTGAATTGCGCCTTGCCCGCGTCATAACTGTCTCCTGACGATTGCGATATCCCAAGGAGAAAATCTCATGAAGATCAAGTGGCTTGGCCATTCGGCCTTTCGCGTCGACATATCAGGTGCGGCGATCCTGATCGATCCTTTCCTGACCGGCAATCCCGGCGCGAAGGACGTGGATGTCAAGGCTGCCACCCAGGAGATCACGCATATCGCTCTCACCCATGGCCATGGCGATCATGTCGGCGATACGATCAAGATCGCGCAGGAGACGGGCGCAACCGTCATCGCCAATGCCGATCTCGCCAGCTGGCTCGCCCGCCAGGGCGTGGAAAAGGTCGATATGGGCAATACCGGCGGCACCTTGTCCCACGATGCGTTTTCGGTGACTTTCGTCAATGCGCTGCATTCCTCCGCCACCATCACCGAGGACGGTGTTTCGCATTCGCTCGGCAACGCCAACGGTCTCGTCTTCCATTTCGAGGATGATCCGACGCTCTATCATATGGGCGATACCGACATTTTTTCCGACATGGCGCTGATCGACGAGCTGCACCGTCCCGAAATCGGCCTCGTGCCGATTGGCGACCGCTTCACCATGGGCGGCGCGGTGGCGGCGCTGGCCTGCCAGCGTTACCTGAAGTTCTCCACCGTCATTCCCTGTCACTACGGTTCGTTCCCGATCATCGACCAGACGGCGGACAAGTTCGTGGCGGCGATGGAGGATGCGAGCGGTACCAAGGTGGAGGTGCCGAAGGCGGGCGACACGCTGTCGTTCTGAAGGGCAATCGGCCGGGGGCGTCGACATTTCCGCGAGATTGGCATATATTGCCAATAAAGTGACGGAGATTTGCATGGCCACCCGAAACGTCGTTCTCACCGACAGCCAATCCGCTCTGGTAGACCGGTTGGTTGCATCGGGGCGCTATCAGAATGCCTCGGAAGCACTCCGTGCCGGCTTACGCCTTCTTGAACGGGAGGAGGCGGAGCTCGGCGACCTGCGTGAGCGTTTGATGACAGGGCTGGAACAGGCGCGGCGCGGCGATCTGGCCGAAGGCAGTGGCGAGGACGCGATTCGCCGTGCATTCGCTGCTGTTCACTCAAGGTCCTGATGAGCAGATCGTGGCGCCTGACCCGGCAGGCGGAAGCATCGCTTACTGACATCGCCCGTTGGACGCACGAAACCTTCGGTCCACGCCAGGCGGAAGCCTATAAGGAAGACTTGATCGCCTGCTGTGTGGCGATTGCCGCGGGAACGGCGGTATCGCAGGACTGCCGCGGCCTGATTGATCGGGATTTACCCGAGGATTTGCGCTTTGCGCGCATGGGGAGGCATTTTGTGATTTTCATAGAATATCCCCAGCAGGTGATTATCGTCGATTTCCTGCATAGTCGCACCGATTTGCCGCGACGGCTCGCCGCCCTTGTCGGAATCCAAAGAGACATAAGCATTATTGCGCTTGGGCCTCCTGCCCGATATAGCCCACGCCTAAAGCATTCAATCAGGTGGTATCAGCATGTCAGTTGATCTTTCAACCGTGAAGCGCGTGGCGCATCTTGCCCGCATCGCCGTCAGCGATGAGGACGCGGAGCGCATGACCGGTGAACTCAATGCGATCCTGGGCTTCGTCGAGCAGCTGAACGAGGTGGATGTGAGCGGCGTCGAGCCGATGACCTCCGTCACGCCGATCGCCATGCGCATGCGCGAGGATGTGGTGACCGACGGCAACAAGGCCGCCGACATCGTCGCCAATGCGCCGGTCACCGAGGAGAATTTCTTCGTCGTGCCGAAGGTCGTGGAGTAAGCTGCATGAGCGTTGCCATTTCAGTGGAAACGCCGCTGCAGGACGACGTGCGCGGGCTGGTCGAACAGCTGAACGCGCATCTTCTGCCGCTGTCTCCGATCGAGTTCCAGTTCAAGATGACCGTGGAAGAGATGGCGTGCCCGGACACGACGGTGTTCATCGCCCGCGACGAGGGCGGGCGTGCCATCGGTTGCGGTGCCCTGAAGGTGCATTCGCCCGATGTCGGCGAGGTCAAGCGCATGTTTACGCTGCCCGAAGTGCGCGGCCTGCGGGTCGGGTCGGCGCTCCTGGACGCGATCACGAAGCTCGCGCAGCGCAAGGGTCTTTCCCGCCTGGTCCTTGAGACCGGCACTGGCCCCGGCTTTGCCGCCGCCTGGCGCCTTTACGAGCGCGCCGGCTTTACCCGCTGCGGCGTCGTGCTGGACTATCCCGATTCCGATTACAGTGCTTTTTTCGAAAAGCGCCTTTCTCCCCTGATGCACTGAAAGGCTCCGATGATGACCGATTTGACCGCACTCACCATTGCCGAGGCGCGCAACAAGCTCAAGGCGAAAGAGATCACCGCGACGGAGCTGACCGAGGCCTATCTCGGGGCCATCGAGGCTGCGAACGATACGCTGAATGCCTATGTCGCAGTCACGCCGGAAAAGGCGCGGGACATGGCGAAGGCCTCCGACGCGCGCCTGGCGAAGGGCGAGGGCGGCGTGCTCGAGGGCATCCCGCTCGGCATCAAGGACCTCTTCGCCACCGAGGGCGTGCACACGCAGGCCTGCTCGCACATTCTCGACGGCTTCAAGCCGCGTTATGAATCGACCGTCACCGCCAATCTCTGGGCCGACGGCGCGGTGATGCTCGGCAAGCTCAACATGGACGAGTTCGCCATGGGCTCGTCCAACGAGACCTCCTATTACGGCCCGGTGAAGAACCCGTGGCGCGCCAGGGGCTCGAATGCCGATCTGGTGCCCGGCGGCTCGTCGGGTGGTTCCGCCGCCGCGGTCGCGGCCCGGCTCTGCGCCGGCGCGACGGCTACCGATACCGGCGGCTCGATCCGCCAGCCGGCGGCGTTCACCGGCACGGTCGGCATCAAGCCCACCTATGGCCGCGTCTCGCGCTGGGGCGTCGTTGCCTTCGCGTCTTCGCTCGACCAGGCGGGCCCGATCGCGCGCGACGTGCGCGACAGCGCCATTCTGCTCAAATCCATGTCTTCGGTGGACCTGAAGGACACCACCTCGGTCAATCTGCCGGTGCCGGATTACGAGGCGGCCATCGGCAAGTCGGTCAGGGGCATGAAGATCGGCATCCCGAAGGAATACCGCGTCGACGGCATGCCGGAAGAGATCGAGAAGCTCTGGCAGCAGGGCATCGCCTGGCTGAAGGATGCGGGTGCGGAGATCGTCGACATCTCGCTGCCGCATACCAAATACGCGCTTCCCGCCTATTATATCGTCGCGCCGGCCGAGGCCTCGTCCAACCTCGCGCGCTATGATGGCGTGCGCTATGGCCTGCGCGTGCCGGGCAAGGACATTATCGACATGTATGAGAAGACCCGCGCCGCCGGTTTCGGCCGCGAGGTCAAGCGCCGCATCATGATCGGCACCTATGTGCTCTCCGCCGGCTATTACGACGCTTATTATCTGAAGGCGCAGAAGGTCCGCACGCTGATCAAGAAGGATTTCGAGGACGTCTTCCATGCGGGCGTCGATGCGATCCTGACGCCGGCGACCCCCTCGGCCGCCTTCGGCGTCGCCGATGAGGATCTCGCGGCGGATCCGGTGAAGATGTATCTGAACGACATCTTCACGGTGACGGTCAACATGGCGGGGCTACCCGGCATCGCCGTTCCCGCCGGGTTGAACGGGCAGGGGCTGCCGCTCGGCCTGCAGTTGATCGGCCGGCCTTTCGAAGAGGAGACGCTCTTCCAGACGGCCCATGTGATCGAAGAGGCCGCGGGCCGCTTTGCGGCGCCGGCCTGGTGGTAAGGCGCCATGGAAATCCGGCGGGCGGCTGCCAGCGATAGGGCTGCGATCGCCGCTGTGGGATGCCGTGCCTGGATTTCCGCCTTCTCCCGCTTCGAGCAGCAAGCGAACGAGCCGGGCGTGGGGGAGCGCACGGAAAAGGTCTTTCGCGCCTTCGCCGATGATTTCTATCCGCAGGTTCTCCTCGCCGAAACGGCCGGAATTGTTCTCGGCTGGGGCGCGCGGGATACGGATGCCGATTACATCTCCGACCTCTGGATAGATCCAGCCTTTCACAGGCGCGGCGTCGGCCTCACGCTGATGGACGCGCTCATGGCCGAAATCGTGCTCAAGGGATATGCAAAAGCGAGCATCGACACGCATGCGCGCAATCTCCCCGCCATCCGCCTTTACGAGCGCTGCGGCTTCGAGGTCGTCTGGCGCGGGGAGGGCTGGTCCGACAGCCTCGGCCGTGAAATCGAGAAGGTCAGGATGGAAGCGCCGCTGGATCCAAACCGTTTCTAGCGGTCTTTGGATTTCCGAGATTTATTGGGGGAGGCCGCTCCAGCCGGGCGCAAGCGCCGGAATCGGGCCCTTCGGTGAAAGATTCCATTAAGAGCGGCGCATCGACGAGGATTGTCTCTCGCCGTCTTTGTCCTATCCTATTCCTGATCAGGCAAACAGGAAGGGAAAAGACGTGTGGATCGAACTGACTGACGTCAACGGCGAACGCATCACGATCAATTTCGATCATGTCGTGTCGTACAATGCCTATGGTACCGGCGCGCATATCGTGACCACGACTCCCGATCTGACGTTCTTCGTCAAGGAGGACATCGATACGATCCAGCAGCGGATCGGCATCAAGCCGGCCGGCTGAAAACGCCGCCGGACGAGGCCGCAGGCTGGCCTCGCACAATGTGAAAAGGCCATTTTCCCGGCCTTTTGGAAATTGCCCCCGACTCGGGTAATTTCCGATAGTGCCTGTTTTCCGAATGCTCCGGCCAGGGAGCCTGGCCGGTCAGGCAGACGAGTCAGTTGAAGTTATTGCGATCGATTCCGGGCGGGTGGGATGACGACAACCCTATCCGTGATGAGGTATGGCATGCTCAACGCAGACAAGACAGCTCTTCGGTTCCCGTTGGAGAAATTGGCCGTTCCACCCGGACGGGCCAGGTTCCGGTCAAGGCGGCTGTCATTGTGGACACGACATCTCTCCTGTGGAGCCGATAGCAGGAATTTGAATGGTGCGACCGTCGCGCGCGCGCTCATGCTGGTCACAGCATTTACGGTGTTGCTGTTTCTCCCGCCGACTCAATTTCAGGCCTTGGCGCACGATGCGCCCAGCGGCTGGACCTATCCCTACCAGTGCTGCCATGACATGGATTGCCGCCCGGTGAGCGCCAAGTCGGTGGCCGAACGCCCTGAGGGATATGTCATCACCGGCACAGGGGAGGTGGTCGGCTACCGCGATAGCCGCATCCGTCAATCGCCCGATGGGCTCTTCCACTGGTGCTCGGTTGCCGGAAAGTCGGACTCGCGGACGATCTGCCTGTTCGTTCCGCCGAGATCCTTCTGAGGAGCCTTGTCTGACGGCACCTCATTTCATCCTTGCGGCCCGCCATCGGCGAGCCGCATCATATCCTGTCCCGTCTATTGATATCGTTCATCAAACGAATGAACCGCGTAGCCTGGCGAACATCCCGGATCCGCCGATCGCGCCCCTGACGTGACGGGCGGCCGTGGCAGCGGAAACCGTTGCACCATAATGGCAATAGCAAACGATTTCGTGCAGTTGGCGGTCCGTTATTTCAAAGAAACGCTTTGCTTCGCCATAGCTGTCGTCTTTCATGCCTTCGGCACGGAAGACGGCGTCTTCAAATGCAACCGAGATCGGAGAGCCGGCGCTGCGCATCGTCTCCCGTGTCTCGACCGGTTGATATTCCGTACCGGGAAGCGTTGCCAGAAGCCTGCCGGGCTCTTTTTCAAGGAGCGCGGCCCAACGTTCCAGCCGTTCGGCCCTGCTCATGACCGGACGGGTGATGTCGGGGTTGGCTTCGGCAATGACTTGCATTTGCTCGAGCGTCTTGTGCTGCATAGTCACCTCCTGTTTCAGGATACTGGTGCCACAGCCCCCATGGTCTCGCCCATGAAAGAAGGGTACTCCAACCCCGCGACAAGTCCAGCATAAACAACATTCTGGCCGGTCACATTTTTCATGAACGAATCATTCATATTTGCATGGCTTTAGCCGAGGCAGGGCAGGGTGCCCCCGTTGCGACCGGAGCACGGAGCGCAGATGTCAGAGCGGGATGTTGTCGTGCTTCTTCCAGGGATTTTCCAGGTCCTTGTTGCGCAGCATCCTGAGCGCCCGCGCCACACGCCGGCGGGTCGAATGGGGCATGATCACCTCGTCGACATAGCCGCGCTCCGCGGCGACGAAGGGCGACAGGAAACGGTCCTCATAGCGCCTGGTGTGCTCGGCGATCCTTTCCGGGTCGCCGATATCCTTGCGATAGATGATCTCGACGGCGCCCTTGGCGCCCATCACCGCGATCTGGGCCGATGGCCAGGCATAGTTGATGTCGCCGCGCAGATGTTTTGACGCCATCACGTCATAGGCTCCGCCATAGGCCTTGCGGGTGATGACCGTGATCTTCGGCACGGTCGCTTCGGCATAGGCGAAGAGCAGCTTGGCGCCGTGCTTGATGAGGCCGCCATATTCCTGGCTCGTTCCCGGCAGGAAGCCCGGCACGTCGACAAATGTCACGATCGGAATGTTGAAGCAGTCGCAGAAGCGTACGAACCGCCCCGCCTTGCGCGAGGCATCGCTATCGAGGACGCCCGCCAGCACCATCGGCTGGTTGGCCACGATACCGACGGTCCGCCCTTCGATGCGGCCGAAACCGCAGACGATGTTTTTCGCGAAACTCTCCTGGATTTCGAAGAAATCGCCTTCGTCGATCGTCTTCAGGATCAGTTCCTTGATGTCGTAGGGCTTGTTGGCATTGTCGGGCACCAGCCGGTCGAGCGAGAAATCCTGCTCGTCCGTGGACTGGTAGCAGGCGACCTCCGGGATTTCCGCCGTGTTGGAGGCCGGCAGGAAATCGATCAGCCGGCGCATCCGCAGGAGCGCCTCGACGTCATTGTCATAGGCGCCGTCGGCGATGGAGGATTTGGTGGTGTGGACCACCGCGCCGCCAAGCTCCTCCGCCGTCACGCTCTCGTTGGTGACGGTCTTGACCACGTCGGGGCCGGTCACGAACATGTAGGAGGTGTCGCGCACCATGAAGATGAAATCGGTCATCGCCGGCGAATAGACGTCGCCGCCCGCACACGGCCCCATGATGACGGAAATCTGCGGGATGACGCCGGAGGCGAGCACATTGCGCTGGAAGATCTCCGCATAGCCGCCGAGCGCCGCCACGCCCTCCTGGATGCGCGCCCCGCCCGCATCGTAGAAGCCGATGATCGGCGCCCGGTTGCGCAGCGCCATGTCCTGGATCTTCTGCACCTTCTCGGCATGGGCTTCGGAGAGCGAGCCGCCGAAAACGGTGAAATCCTTGGCGAAGACGAAGACGGTGCGTCCGTTGACCGTACCCCAGCCGGTGACGACGCCATCGCCGGCGAATTTGGTATTCTCCATGCCGAAATCGGTCGAGCGGTGCTCGACGAACATGTCGAATTCCTCGAAGGAACCTTCGTCGAGGAAGACGTCGATGCGCTCGCGCGCCGTCAGCTTGCCCTTCGCATGCTGCGCATCGATGCGGGCCTGGCCGCCGCCCTGTCTGGCGATCTCGCGGCGGCGTTCCAGTTCGATCAACACGTCTTTCATGAGGCTCCTCCCGTGATAAGGGAATAAGGCAGTAAGGGAATAAGGCAATAGGGTTGCAAGCCTATTGCCTCAATGCCAGGCTTGGCAATTCATCTACTGCCCTACTGCCCTACTGCCCTACTGCCCTACTGCCCTACTGCCCTTCGATCACCAGGTGCCGGTGTTCGGCATCGATGCCCAGGGGGCCTGCGGCGGCAGGCTTCCGCCTTTCTGGATGAGTTCGATGGAGATGCCGTCGGGGGAGCGGACGAAAGCCATGTGGCCGTCGCGCGGCGGGCGGTTGATCGTCACGCCCTTGTCCTGCAGCTTCTGGCAGGCAGCATAGATATCGTCCACCATATAGGCGAGATGGCCGAAATTGCGTCCGCCCGTATATTCCTCCGGATCCCAATTGTAGGTCAGCTCCAGTTCCGGTGCGCGCTCGGAGGTAGCGCGTTCCTTGTCCTCGGGGGCAGCCAGGAAGATCAGGGTGAAGCGGCCTTTCTCGTTCTCGATACGGCGGATCTCCTCCAGGCCGAACTTGTTGACGTAGAAATCCAGCGATTCATCGATGTCGCGGATACGGACCATGGTGTGCAGGTAGCGCATGTCGGTTCCTGTTCTGTGTTGGCAATGGCTGCGGTTGAAAATGTGAACGCGCCGAGGACGTCGGTTGCGATATTTTTTTGATATGGTTGGGTTAATGAAATCGGCAAGCCTGTCAACGGCCTGCCGCCATTCTTTACCGTCCGAAGTCGGCCGGAGAAAATAAAGTCTGTGGTATCCGGCCAATAAACGGAAGTAGGGACTTGCCCGCTCGCGCTATGGGAGTGTTATTCTCAAGTTGAGAATCAGTTTAGATTTGGACGAGGCTGAAAGGAGGGGACTGGCGCTATGGCAGACAAATTCGTGTCGAAGGACCAGTTCCTTGACGGCGCCTCTTCCGAGGATCTCGTCGACCTCATTGAGATATCCGGGTCGATCAAATGGTTCGATGTCGCCAAGGGATATGGCTTTATCGTGCCCGATCAGCCCGGCCTTTCCGATATTCTGCTGCATGTCACGTCCCTGCGCCGCGACGGTTTCCAGACCGCGCTCGAGGGCGCGCGCGTGGTCTGCGAGGTCAAGCGCGGCGAGCGCGGATTGCAATGCTTCCGCGTGGTCTCGATGGACACGTCCACCGCCGTCCATCCCGCGCAGATGCCGCCGCAACGCACACATGTTACGGTTGTGCCGACAAGCGGGCTCGAACGCGTCATCGTCAAATGGTTCAACCGGACAAAGGGCTTCGGCTTCCTGACGCGCGGCGAGGGGACGGAGGATATCTTCATCCACATGGAAACCTTGCGGCGTTTCGGCCTGACCGAATTGCGTCCCGGCCAGGTGGTTCTCGTGCGCTACGGCAACGGGGAAAAGGGCCTGATGGCCGCGGAAATCCATCCTGACATCGGAACGCAGTTTCCCGCTTCGCACTGATTCCCCTGAAGGCAGAAGGGTGAAAGATCCGCTCCGTCATTGACGCGCGCGGGTCGATGGGCGAAAGCTTCGGGCATTTCAGCCCTCCAGGGATGGTGCCCATGCCGCGTTTCCTCACAGTCTTCCTGCTGCTTCTCTTCGTGCTGCCCGCCCGCGCCGAAATGGCGGAGCCGATGCGGCTGCCTCTCGACAAGCATCCGCTCGTTTTCCAGACCGCGAAAGGCCCGGTGTCGCTGGGTGTCGAGATAGCCGATACCGATGCCGAGCGGATGCGCGGGCTGATGTACAGGACCGACTTTCCGGAAGATCGCGCCATGCTTTTCGTCTTCGACCAGACACGCACGGTGATGATGTGGATGAAGAACACACCGCTGCCGCTCGACATGGTGTTCGTCGGCCGCGACGGCGCCATCGCCACCATTCGCGAAAACACCGAGCCGTTTTCGGAAGCGATCGTCTCGTCGGTGGTGCCGGTCGCCTTCGTCATTGAATTGCGCGCCGGCGTGGCGAAGCGGCTGGGGCTTGCCATCGGCGATCATGTGCGCCATCCCGCCATATGCGGCGAATGCGCCGCGCAATAACCGATCCGGAATTCTGACGAAGGGGCTTGAGGAGTGAACACGCCTGAAATCCGCACTTTCCAGCATGACGGCCTGCGCCTTGCCTATTGCGAGCAGGGCGAGGGCGACCCCGTGCTGCTGATCCACGGTTTCGCCTCGTCGAGCTATGTCAACTGGGTGTCGCCCGGCTGGTTCCAGACGCTGACGGAGGCGGGATACCGGGTCATCGCCATCGACGATCGCGGGCATGGCCAGTCGGAAAAGAGCCATGAGCCCGCCGATTACACGCCGAGCCTGATGGCCGGCGACGCGGTGGCGCTTCTCGACCATCTGGGGATCGGGAAGGCGCATGTCATGGGCTATTCCATGGGCGCCCGCATCGCCGCCTTCATGGCGCTGGAGCACCCCGAACATGTGCACAGCCTCATTTTCGGCGGGCTCGGCATCGGCATGGTCACCGGCGCCGGCGACTGGGGGCCGATCCATGAGGCGCTTCTTGCCGAGGATCCGGCGACCATCACCCATCCGCGCGGGCTGATGTTCCGCAAATTCGCTGACCAGACGAAAAGCGACCGGCTGGCGCTTGCCGCCTGCGTCCTCACGTCGAAGGAGACGCTGAGCGCCGAGGCGATCGGCCGCATCACACAGCCGACCCTGGTGGCGGTCGGCACCAAGGACGATATCGGCGGCAGCCCGCATGATCTGGCAAGGCTGCTGCCGAACGGCCGGTCACTGGACATCCCGGACCGGGATCACATGCTCGCCGTGGGCGACAAGGTATTCAAGCGGGCGGTGCTGGAATTCCTGCGCGAACACCCCATTTGAGCCTTCACGGCCGCGTTTCGGCAAATTGACGTGTCAAGCAAATGAATTTGCTCTATGTTGCTGGGAAAGAGCAAGAATAGCGGCGAAGGCCGGGAGTATTGAAATGCCCACACACAATACCGCCAAGATGGTCAACGCCATCGAGCAGGTGGATCCGATCTGGGACGCGATCCGCGCCGAGGCCGAAGAGGCAGCGCAGCGCGACCCGATCCTGGCCGCCTTTCTCTATTCGACGGTCCTCAACCAGGGCAGCCTGGAAGACGCGGTGGGCCACCGCATCGCCGAAAGGCTGGGTCATGCGGATCTGGATGCGGGCATCCTGCGCCAGACCTTCGCCGAGATGCGCCTTGCCGAGCCGGAATGGTCGCAGGTCCTGCGCGTCGACGTCCAGGCCGTCTATGACCGTGATCCGGCGTGCAACCGCTTTCTCGATCCGGTGCTCTATCTCAAGGGCTTTCACGCCATCCAGACGCATCGCCTGGCGCACTGGCTCTGGAGGGAGGGGCGCAAGGATTTCGCCTATTACCTGCAGAGCCGTTCCTCCTCCGTCTTCCAGACGGATATCCATCCGGCGGCGAAACTGGGCAACGGGATATTCCTCGACCATGCGACCGGGTTGGTCGTGGGCGAGACGGCAGTGATCGAGGATAATGTCTCGATCCTGCATGGCGTCACGCTTGGCGGAACGGGCAAGGCCAGCGGCGACCGTCATCCCAAGATCCGCCATGGCGTCCTGATCGGCGCCGGCGCCAAGATTCTCGGCAATATCGAGGTCGGCCATTGCTCGAAGGTGGCGTCGGGCTCGGTCGTCGTCAAACCCGTGCCGAGCAATGTGACGGTTGCGGGCGTTCCCGCGCGCATCGTGGGCGAGAGCGGCTGCGCGGAGCCATCGCGCGTCATGGACCAGCTCATCAACAGCGCGGACTGACAATCAAAGACGGTGACAAGCGTCCTGCGGGCTTTACATGGCTCGATGCACCGTGCCAAAACCCGCCTCCAACAAATGCATAGGAGAATTCGTTGAAACCTGAAGAACTGAGAAAACTCGACGCCTATTTCAAGCGTGTCTTCAAGAATCCCGGCCTTGAAGTGAAGGCGCGTCCACGCAAGGACGATTCCTGCGAGCTCTATCTCAACGACGAATTCCTCGGCCTCATCTACAAGGACGAAGACGAGGGCGAGTTGTCCTATAATTTCTCGATGGCCATTCTGGACATCGATCTCTGATTTTAATCGAGGGCGGGCTGCATGCGGTGCCGCCCTCGATCCCGATGCGCTCCGATACGGTCATATGGCATCGGCCAGATGACCCGCGGCAAAGGATCTGACGGCTTCGTCCAGCGCACGCCATTCGCCGAGCAGATGGCGCGGGAAACGATATAAGAGCTGCAGGCCGTCGCCGAACTGGATATCGCGCTCGCAGGCGCCGGCCATTTCTTTGGCAACATTTTCCTCAAGGCAGCGCGCCACGAAATCGGGGGTATCTCCCCCGGTCGAGGAGACGGCCAGTTCCTCGTTGATATAGCCACTCGTCTGCCGGAAGCTGTACAGCGTCAATCCCGCCGGGCCGGGCGTTCCCGGCAGTTCGATCAAAGCCGAATAGATCGGCAGGTAGCGTCCCGCCATGTCGCGCGACATGGTTCTGGGCTCGATCGAGAGAAACAGAAGCTGCCGCCGCGCCGCGGTGAAGTTGAATTCACTGCGCGCCTGGGCGCTGTAGCCCGCCATTTCCGGCCATTTCAGGTAAAGATCGACACGGTTGGCGACCCCGTCGCGCCGCTGCGCGGGAAAGCGGATCATATTTGCCGGGATGGTGAGCACGTTGTTGCCGATGACGATCTCGCGGACGGTGACGTCGTCCGTATGGCCGCCCAGGGCAATCAGCGGGCCGAAATACCGGCCGCCGAGATTGATGGCGGCCGAAAGGATGGCGAGGCCCAAAAACGCGTAGAAGACACGCGTGAAGAAGCGGCTTTCCGTTATCGAGATTTCCCTCTGCGCCGCGCTGTGCATGGCTCGTCTTTTCCGCTTCGTCCGGTCCCGTCCCGGATTCCATTATCGGTATTTATGGTTAATAGCCCGTGAATTACCGGGTGGCCGCGCTTGCGGCTTTGCGGCCGCTCGGCCATCTTCGTCCGCGCAAGCCTGAGGGGAGGAGATTCATGCCCATCTATGCGTTGGACGGCCACAAGCCGGAATTCGAAGACCGCGAAACCAACTGGATTGCGCCCGATGCGACGCTGATCGGCCGGATCCGGCTGGGGAAGGGGGCCGGCATCTGGTTCGGCGCGGTGCTGCGCGGCGATAACGAGCCGATCGTCATCGGCTCCGACACCAATGTTCAGGAGCATACAGTCATGCATACCGACATGGGCTATCCCCTGACGATCGGCGATGGATGCACGATCGGTCACCGGGCCATGCTGCATGGCTGCACCATCGGCGACAACAGCCTGATCGGCATCGGCGCCATCGTGCTCAATGGCGCGCGGATCGGGAAGAACTCGCTGGTGGGCGCGGGCGCGCTGGTGACGGAAGGCAAGGAGTTCCCGGACAATTCGCTGATCATCGGAGCGCCCGCCCGCGTCGCGCGGACGCTCGATGAAACCGCCATCGGGAAATTGAAGGCTTCGGCGCGTCATTATGTCGAGAATGGCGCCCGGTTCAGGCGCGGCCTGGAGATCGTCTGACGCTGATTCTGGCCCGATAAGGGAGGGAGCCGGCCCCAGGGGATGGGACCGGCTCCCGAACCCGGTCGTTGGGGACGGGTGGGGACTCGACCGGGTTACCGTATAAGGCCTTCGCCTTATTCCTTGATGCTGCCCACGAGGACCTGGCGGTCGTCGTCGATCGAAACCCAGACGCCGGTGTTACGGGTCGATTGACGCTTGAGATATTGATATTCCGTCTGGTTCCAGAGGAGGACGCGCGGCTCCAGATTGTCGAGCACGAAGTCGCCGCGGTCGGTGCGCATCGTCAGCACCGCGTGGCCGTCGCCATTCATCTGGCGCACGACGGTGATCAGCAATGTGTTGATCGGCACGCCGGCCTCCTGCAGCAGCTTGCGCTTGAGCAGGGCGTAATCCTCGCAGTCGCCATATTGGGTGGGGTAGGACCAGACCTCCGGCTTGCCCCACATTTCCATGTCGGTGCGCGCTTCGATGGTGGTGTTGACCTGGTTGTTGATCTCGATGACCTTGCGCCACAGATCCTGGGTCAGCACGACAGGCTTGTCCGATTTGCTGACGACATTGCATTCATCAGTATAGCGCTGGCAGAACTCGTAATGGCCGATCGGCTGCGTGGTGCGTCCGCCCGAATTCATCCAGGGGGAGAGCAAACCAAGCTGCGTCGCCTGAGCCGCCGCCGTGCCGATCAGAAAAAACATCCCCGCCAAAATCGTTTTGCATTTCATCGTGTTGTCTCCAAGCTGGAGCAACAATGACATGCATAGTTTTAGTTCACGCGAATTTCGGATAGAAAATCCAAATAAAAAACAGAGAAAACAAGTATAAAATTCAATTCAAATTTTAATTTTCAAAGTAAATCATTGTAAAGGCGTTGGGAGCGGGTTTTGACAATCGTAGACCGTTGTCGCGGCCCGCTCGTCGAGGTCTGGATTCCAGTGACAAGCACTGGAGTGACTGAACGGGAAATGACGGCGCATTTTCTAGACCGCCCTGGGGGAGGGCATCAGCGGTGGCCTCAGCAGCCAAACTGTCGTCATTCCAGTGCTTGTCACTGGAATTCAGGCTTCGGCCTTGTCACTGCAATAACGGTTCAGAATGGGCGGATCGGAATGGCGCGCGTCAGCCATTCACCGAAGCGGACCAGCCTAACGGAAAAGCTGGTCGAGTGTCGTGCGCTGCTGCACATGGGCGAATTCGATGGCGATGCCGTCTTCGAAATGGCGCACCACCGTGCCGCGCATCGTGCCGAGCGTGACTGATGTATGCAGCGCCGGGCGTACGTCGATCTCGATCGCGGCGCCGGAAAGCGAGAGATCGATGATCCGGCAGCGATATTGCCGCCCGTCGGGCATGATGAGAACATTGTTCGGGTTGCGCGGCGCGATGCGCTCGTGCCGGCGGTCCTCGGGCAGGTCCAGCTCGTGCTTGTTGGCAAGCCAGGTCAACTGGGCGGCGAGCTTGTCCTTCTTGCGCTCCGAGGCGACGAGCGACATGGAAAAGCCGTCGGGCATCTGCCGCAGAACGGTACCTTCGATGCGGCCGACGTGATCGACATAGGCGATGATGCGCTCACCGATTCGCCCCGGCTCCTTGCCGCGCAGGCGGGCGCTGCCCGGCGACATCTCGATGACGATGCAGGGATGCTCGGAACGGTTCTCGAGCATGTAGCGCCCGTGAAGGTTCACCTTCACGGAATGGAAATTGTCATGCGGAACATCGTTTCCGATGTGATTGTCCGCGATATCCTGCATTTTTCCCTGCTGTATTCCGGCCGATGCTGATTGCTCTAATGCCGAAAACGTAAAGGAGCCGGGTTAATATGCGGTAAGGAACCGCATTCCGGCGTTAAACCTTTCCGCCGTCGAGGACGGTCAGGTGCCGGATATGACGAGGAGAGGGGGCGCTGAAAAAGCCCTGCGTCTCGAAGGGACGCGATATGACGCGCGAGGCGGAAGCCGCGGCGGCGGCCGTGGCGGGCCTTTCCTCGGCCTGCCATTCGGCGCGCCGGGGATCGATCAGGCTGATCGAGAGCACGCTGCTCTCGACGATCCGGTCCGCTCCCAGCCAGTAGGCGGGATCGAGCGCGATCATGGAGCCGATCAGCCTTGCCCCGGAAGCCCCGCCGGCAAGCGGCAGGAGCAGCGTCTCGAAGCTCGAGCGGCGACCCGAGAGGCTTTTGCCCTCATGGTCGATCACGGCCGCGGTCTTGTTTTCGAACACGGTCTGCAGAAGCTGGCCGATGGCGGCGCGGTCTTCCTCCTTCCAGAGCGAAAGAAAGCCCGTGTTTCTCAACTCGCCGCCGTAAATGGTGCACAGCCGCGTTCCGGCCAGGCGGAAGCGCGTCTCGTCATTTTCCGGATTCTCCAGAATGAATATGTCGGGCAGCCGCTTGCGAATCGCTCCCGGCTCTATTTCTGCTCTCTCCGGAGCAGGGCGCTTCTCGCGGATACGGTTCCAGTATGCGAGAAGCTCTGCTGTTCCATCATGCTTCATCGGTGATGTCTCATTTCTGGATAATGTGCTGTTTCAGCACAATTGTTGGCTTGCGGATGCTTCCTGCCAATCACAGTGCAGAAACCGTGCCATTCCGGGCGACGGCGGGCCACCTTAACCTTTTGTTCATCCACCGCGCCGGCCTGTTAAGGTTAACAAAGGGTTTCGGTTGCGCGGCGGCTCGCGATGTGAGCAGGATGGAAATCGAAAGAAAGCTTTGTCTTTACAGCACTTTTGGGTTCAAAACTGATTTGGGTTACGGGTGGGAGCTCGACCCGGGCCGCTCAGAGGTAAAAGCCTCGAGCGGCCTTTTCTTTTACCAAAGCCTCTCATATTTAGGGCTGAGCAACATCGGGCGCGGCGGATTTGGCGAATCGCGCAATGTCTCCGGAGAATCATTTGAACCGCGAGCAGACATCTGAACCCGTTTTCAACATCCCCGGAATCATCCTGGTTCTCATCGGCATCTGCGTCGCGGCGTTTCTCGCCCAGAACTATGTTCTCGACGACCAGCAGAATTTCTGGGTGCTGATGAATTTCGCCTTTTGGCCGGCGCGTTTCTCGCAGGCGGGCGGATTCGGCGATCCAGCCGCGTGGCTGACGACCGTCACCTATTCCTTCCTGCATGGCGGGTTTGCCCATATCGCAGTCAACATGGTGTGGCTCGCCGCCTTCGGCTCGCCGCTTGCCGGGCGGATCGGCACGGCGAGGATGATCCTGTTCTGGATTGCGACGGCAGTGGCCGCCGCCTTCACTCATTATGCGATCCATCCCGACAGTGCGATGCCGCTGGTCGGCGCTTCCGGCTCGATTTCCGGCATGATGGGCGCCGCAGCACGCTACGGCTTCCGCCGTGTGCCCGATATGCTGCACCGGAGGGGCCGGTCGGAATTCGCCGGCCCGCTGCTGCCGGTCAGCGTGGCGCTGACCCTGCGGCCCGTCCTGGTGTTTCTCGCGGTCTGGTTCGTCATCAATATGGTGACGGGGCTGATCTCGCTGGCGCCCACCGAATCGGCGACCATTGCCTGGGAGGCGCATATCGGCGGCTTTATCGTCGGCTTCTTCGGGATAGCGCTTTTCGACCGGCCAAGCCCGCTCGATGGGACAAGGCTTTATTGAATATCTTGACGGACTTGCTTTGCCCTGCGCTTGCGCGCACCATATCTCCTATATCTTGCCGGATGGGGTAGGACGGTTCCGGTGGCTATGGCGCGAAGGCGCCTTGAGGAGGCAAAGCATGACGGTCAGATCCATCCTTGAACGCAAAGGCCGCAATGTCGTCAGCATCTCGCCGGATGCGACGATGAGCGAGGCAGTCGCCGTTTTGGCCATGCACCGTATCGGCGCGGTCGTCGTTTGCGACAGCGCCAAGGCCGTGAAAGGCATCCTGTCGGAGCGCGACATCGTTCGCGCAATCGCGGGCGACGGGCCGCAGGCCCTCGACCGCAAGGTCTCCGACTTCATGACCAGCAAGGTGCATGTCTGTCATGAGCACAACACCGTCAATGAGGTGATGGAGGTCATGACGGTCAATCGTTTCCGCCATCTGCCGGTGGAACGCGATGGACGCCTGGACGGAATCATCTCGATCGGCGACGTGGTCAAGCGCCGCATCGAGGAGGTCGAACGCGAGGCCGAAGAGATCAAGGCCTATATCGCTACCGCGTGAAGGCAATAGGGCAGCAGGGCTATAAGGCAGTATGTTGCTGGCTTTAGCCGCCTGCCATTTTCCTACTGCCCTACTGCCCTACTGCCCTACTGCCCTAAATATCTGCGCACTGCATAAAGCGAGATCGCGGCGGCGTTCGATACGTTGAGCGATTTGATCGCGCCCGGCATGTCCAGCCGGGCAAGGGTGGTCACGGTCTCGCGGGTCTTCTGCCGCAGGCCCTTGCCTTCGGCGCCCAGGACGAGGGCGATGCGTGTCCCGGCAAGTGCCGCCTCCATCTCGACCGGTCCTTCCGAATCAAGCCCGATGGTCGTGAAGCCGAGCGCATGGAGCTCGCCCAGCGCTTCGGCGAGATTGCGCACCTCGATATGCGGGATCATCTCCAGCGCGCCGGAGGCGGCCTTCGCCAGCACGCCTGATTCCTGCGGGCTGTGGCGGGCCGTGGTGATGAGGGCGCCGGCACCGAAGGCGACAGCCGAGCGCAGGATGGCGCCGACATTGTGGGGATCCGTGACCTGGTCGAGCACAAGAAGCAGCGGGCTTTCCCCGAGATCGGCAAGCTTCCTGGCGGGAAGCGGTTCCGCCTCGATCATCACGCCCTGATGGACGGCCTCAGATCCCGTTTCGCGGTCTATCGCCTTGGGTTCCACGATTTCGACGGGGAAGGGCAGGGCGTGTGGGTCCGCGATCTCCAGCCTTGCAAGCGCGTTCTTCGTCACCAGCATGCGCCGGATCCGGCGCGCGGGATTGTCGAGCGCCGCGCGCACCGTGTGGAGCCCGTAGAGCCGGACCAGCCCTTCGGGGGCAGGGCTGCCTTCCATGGCGGGCCTTGCAGGGCGGCGCTTCTGTCCTATCTGTCCTGTCGTCGCCGCCTTCAAATCGCGGTGCTGGCGGCGAAGGCGCGCATAGTGGGTGTCTTTTGCGGATTTCGGCTGCTGTTCGTCACTCATGGCGACGCTTATAGCGTGTCATCCCGCCATGCGATAGAAGCCCGATGCTGTAAAAGCGCGGTGGAAATTCCCATATGCCGCGGAGGGTTGTGGAAGACGTCCGGTCTTTTCAGCGATCTCCTGACGATCTCCTGTTGACAGGGGAGGGCCTTCTCTGCATAACGCCCCCCGCGGATCACCCGCCTGCCGAAAACGGGCGGGGTATTCGTGCGAATGCCTAGTCGCTCGACTCCGCTGGCAGTGACCGGAGGGGTGCCCGAGTGGTTAAAGGGGACGGACTGTAAATCCGTTGGCTTGGCCTACGTTGGTTCGAATCCAACCCCCTCCACCACTGCCGGAGTTCGGAGTTGCGAGTGCGCGGGTATAGCTCAATGGTAGAGCAGCAGCCTTCCAAGCTGAATATGCGGGTTCGATTCCCGCTACCCGCTCCAGATTCTGTTAAGAGCGGTTTGGCTTGGAGCAAAGCAATCGACGGACGGTTCGCCGTTCCGTCTCTGGATATAAACAAAGGGCCGGGCGTACCGGCCGGGCGCAAACGGTTCTAGAAGACGAGAGAACGACGGCGATGGCGAAGAGTAAGTTTGAACGTACGAAGCCGCATGTGAACATCGGGACGATCGGCCACGTTGACCATGGCAAGACGTCGCTGACGGCAGCGATCACGAAGTATTTCGGCGAGTTCAAGGCGTATGACCAGATCGACGCGGCGCCGGAAGAGAAGGCGCGCGGCATCACGATCTCGACGGCGCATGTGGAGTACGAGACGGAGAACCGTCACTACGCCCATGTCGACTGCCCCGGCCACGCCGACTATGTGAAGAACATGATCACGGGCGCGGCGCAGATGGACGGCGCGATCCTGGTGGTTTCGGCCGCCGACGGCCCGATGCCGCAGACCCGCGAGCACATCCTGCTTGCCCGCCAGGTCGGCGTGCCGGCGATCGTGGTGTTCCTGAACAAGGTCGACCAGGTCGACGATCCGGAACTGCTGGAGCTGGTCGAGCTGGAAGTGCGCGAGCTTCTGTCGAAGTATGACTTCCCCGGCGACGACATTCCGATCGTCAAGGGCTCGGCGCTGGCGGCGCTGGAAGACTCCAACAAGGAGATCGGCGAGGACGCGGTGCGGGCGCTGATGAAGGAAGTCGACGCCTACATCCCGACGCCTGAGCGTCCGGTCGACCAGCCGTTCCTGATGCCGATCGAGGACGTGTTCTCGATCTCGGGCCGCGGCACGGTGGTGACGGGTCGCGTCGAGCGCGGCATCGTCAAGGTCGGCGAGGAAGTCGAGATCGTCGGCATCCGTCCGTCGACGAAGACGACGGTCACCGGCGTGGAGATGTTCCGCAAGCTGCTCGACCAGGGCCAGGCGGGCGACAATATCGGCGCGCTGCTGCGCGGTGTCGACCGTGAGGGCGTGGAGCGCGGCCAGGTGCTTTGCAAGCCGGGTTCGGTGAAGCCGCACACCCGGTTCATGGCCGAGGCCTACATCCTGACCAAGGACGAGGGTGGCCGTCATACGCCGTTCTTCACCAACTACCGTCCGCAGTTCTACTTCCGCACGACGGACGTGACGGGCGTGGTGACGCTGCCGGAAGGCACCGAGATGGTGATGCCGGGCGACAATGTGACGATGGACGTCAAGCTGATCGTGCCGATCGCGATGGAAGAGAAGCTGCGCTTCGCCATCCGTGAAGGCGGCCGCACCGTCGGCGCCGGCATCGTGTCGAAGATCGTCGAGTAAGCATTTTCAAGACAGATGGCGGCTCCTGCCCGAGCCGCCATTTTCAACCGCTGCCGCGGAATTCTCTTGAAGGAATTTCAAAGTCGGATTAGTGGACGATATCGGAGCCGGGCTGTCCCGGCTTTCTAGGGGTATAGCTCAGTTGGTAGAGCGACGGTCTCCAAAACCGTAGGTCGCGGGTTCAAGTCCTGCTGCCCCTGCCAGTTTTTTCAACATGATCCTGGAAAAGTTGTAGGCTTTTGGACAGGATCATGTGGTGGATATAGCCGCGTCGCGCACGATTGGATGGTGCGGGCCCGGCGTTCGGATGGAATGTGATGCCAACGGAGAGCCTTGGGGCTTGTTTTTTGTTGGAATCAGTTCTATGTAGGGTCAACAGACACGCGGTGCGTGGAGCTGAACGTTCAGCTTTACGCACCGTACTTGTGTGGGCGTATCCAGCCAATCCGGTCGTGGTGGCTAGCAAACCTAGTCAAAATGATACAGATATGGCCGTGAAGCCCGCACTTGTTCACAGCAGAGCGGCAAATGGCATCCAAAACGAACCCGATCACATTTTTCCAGCAGGTTCGTGCCGAGACGGCCAAGGTGACTTGGCCGACGCGGCGCGAGACGGTGATATCGACCGTTATGGTGGTCGTTATGGCTTTCCTTGCGGCGGCGTTCTTCTTTGTCGCTGATCAGGTCATGGCCTACGGCGTAGAGCTGTTGCTGGGTCTCGGACGCTAACGGGAACATACGGGAGAGTCGGGATGACCGCGCGCTGGTATATTGTGCACGCCTATTCGAATTTCGAAAAGAAGGTGGCTGAAGACATCGAGAACAAGGCTCGCCAGAAGGGTCTGTCTCATCTTTTCGAAAAGATCCTTGTGCCGACCGAGAAGGTCGTCGAGGTGCGCCGCGGCCGCAAGGTCGATGCCGAGCGCAAGTTTTTTCCCGGCTACGTGCTGGTCCGCGCCGATCTGACGGATGATGCCTATCATCTGATCAAGAACACGCCGAAGGTGACGGGATTCCTCGGTTCGGATTCGAAGCCGGTCCCCATCTCCGACCGTGAGGCCGAGCAGATCCTGATGCAGGTGCAGGAGGGCGTCGATCGTCCCAAGCCGTCCGTCTCCTTCGAGATCGGCGAGCAGGTGCGCGTGTCGGATGGTCCCTTCGCCTCGTTCAACGGCATTGTCCAGGAAGTGGACGAGGAGCGTTCGCGTCTCAAGGTTGAGGTTTCGATCTTCGGGCGTGCGACGCCTGTCGATCTCGAATTCGGTCAGGTCGAAAAGCTTTGACCGGATTGCGATCCCTCGGGATCGCGCCGCGTGAAGCGGCTTGAAGGCGCAAGTTCCGAAAGCCGCAGGGTTAAAGGATCTGTGCCCAGGTGGAAGGGGAGGTGGCTTTAGCCGGCCATGGAACCGCACCACCGAACTGCGCCGCCGGCTGGTCCGGCGATATTCAAGGTGCCGGATTGTCCGGCTTGATAATGAAGGCAGAAGCTTATGGCTAAGAAAGTTGCAGGCCAGCTGA
Source organism: Mesorhizobium sp. RMAD-H1 (assembly GCF_014191375.1). GTDB lineage: Bacteria > Pseudomonadota > Alphaproteobacteria > Rhizobiales > Rhizobiaceae > Paramesorhizobium. Next base: position 237,634 of record NZ_JACHWN010000002.1, on the reverse strand, counting down.
AGCTGCAGGTACCGGCGGGAGCGGCGAATCCTTCGCCTCCGATCGGTCCGGCGCTCGGTCAGCGCGGCATTAACATCATGGAATTCTGCAAGGCGTTCAATGCCGCCTCGCAGGAGATGGAGAAGGGTTCGCCCATCCCCGTCGTTATCACCTATTATCAGGACAAGTCCTTCACCTTCGCGATGAAGACGCCGCCGGTGTCTTACTTCCTGAAGAAGGCCGCGAATCTGAAGTCGGGCTCCAAGGAGCCGGGCAAGGTGTCCGCCGGAACGATCAGCCGCGACAAGGTGCGCGAGATCGCCGAGGCCAAGTTGAAGGACCTGAACGCGGCGGACGTCGAAGCCGCCATGCGCATGGTCGAAGGTTCTGCCCGCTCGATGGGCCTGGAAGTGGTGGGCTGAGACGATGGCGAAGATTGCAAAGCGTGTTGCCAAGCTGCGTGAGGGTGTCGATCGCAGCAAGCTCTATGATCTGACGTCGGCCATCAGCCTCGTCAAGGAGCGTGCGACGGCCAAGTTCGACGAGACGATCGAAGTGGCCATGAATCTCGGTGTTGATCCCCGCCATGCCGACCAGATGGTCCGCGGCGTCGTCAACCTGCCGAACGGCACGGGCCGCGATGTCCGTGTCGCCGTGTTCGCCCGTGGCGACAAGGCCGAGGAGGCCAAGAAGGCCGGTGCCGACATCGTCGGCGCGGAAGATCTGGTCGAGCGGGTCAATGGCGGCAATATCGATTTCGATCGCTGCATCGCCACGCCCGACATGATGCCGCTCGTCGGCCGTCTGGGCAAGGTGCTCGGCCCGCGCGGCATGATGCCGAACCCCAAGGTCGGCACCGTCACCACTGATGTGGCTGGTGCGGTCAAAGCCTCCAAGGGCGGCGCCGTCGAGTTCCGCGTCGAGAAGGCCGGTATCGTTCATGCCGGTGTCGGCAAGGCCTCCTTCGACGCCAAGGCGCTGGAGGAGAACATCAAGGCGTTCGCCGATGCGGTCATCAAGGCGAAGCCGGCCGGCGCCAAGGGCGAATACGTCAAGCGCGTGGCGATTTCGTCGACCATGGGTGTCGGCGTCAAGATCGATCCCTCGACCGTCAGGCAGGCCTGATCGTCGCGGTGCGTTCCCGGGACTGATCTCGGGAGCATGAAGAATTCCGGGCCTTGTTCAAGGCCCGGATAGCCGGGGGAAATCCCCGGTTATCCTGTCCGAGATTGCAGGTGGCTCGCCTTAATTCAAAAGAGCCTGCATGAGACGTGGAAGACCAGAGTTTTGCGGGCGTCCCGCGGAACGAGGTTTGAACCGTAGTTGCCTTGGTCCGCCTGGCTGTCATCGAGACGGTTGGGAGGCGAAAGGGGACAGGATCCTCGAGCGTCGTTCGGGTGGTCCTTGTTTGGAAACCCGATCGGCAAAGGCAAACCGGCAGGGGCGCAATGATGCGGTCCTGCCAACTGGAGAGAGACAGTGGATAGAGCGGAAAAGCGCGAATTTGTCGCGTGGCTGAACGGAGTCTTCAAGGAATCCGGTTCGGTCGTCGTGGCCCACTATACCGGTCTCACGGTCGCGCAGATGAACGATCTTCGTTCCAGGATGCGCGATGCCGGTGGCACCGTTAAAGTCGCGAAAAACCGCCTTGCCAAGATCGCTCTTCAGGGCACGGAGTCGGAAAGCATTGCGGATCTGTTCAACGGACAGACCCTGGTTGCTTATTCCACTGATCCGGTAACGGCTCCGAAAGTGGCCATCGAGTTCGCCAAGGGTAACGACAAGCTCGTCATCCTCGGTGGCGCGATGGGTGCGACAGGTCTCGATGCGGAAGGCGTGAAGGCTCTGGCCTCGCTCCCGTCGCTCGACGAGCTGCGCGCAAAGCTGGTCGGCATGATTCAGACGCCGGCTACGCGGATCGCCCAGGTTGTCAACGCGCCGGCAGGCCAGCTTGCCCGCGTCTTTGGCGCCTATGCCCGGAAGGACGAGGCGGCGTAAGGCCGTTTCTCGCTGTCAACAGTTCGAACCTCGTAAAGGAAATATAAAATGGCTGATCTCGCAAAGATCGTTGAAGACCTGTCCAACCTGACCGTCCTGGAAGCCGCCGAGCTTTCCAAGCTTCTCGAAGAGAAGTGGGGCGTGTCCGCCGCTGCTCCGGTGGCCGTCGCTGCTGCCGGCGGTGCTGCCGCTGCCGCTGCTCCGGCCGAAGAGAAGACCGAATTCGACGTCATTCTCGTCGATGGCGGCGCGCAGAAGATCAACGCGATCAAGGAAGTGCGTGCCATCACCGGCCTCGGCCTCAAGGAAGCCAAGGACCTCGTCGAAGGCGCTCCGAAGCCGGTCAAGGAAGGCGTGTCCAAGGACGAAGCCGAGAAGATCAAGGCCCAGCTCGAAGCCGCTGGCGCCAAGGTCGAGCTCAAGTAAGTTCGAAAAAATTCCGGCGGATGGAACTTCCGTCCGCCGGTTTCCGCTAGGAAGGCAAGTTCGGGGAAGGCGCGAAGGCGGTTTTCCGGGAAAAGCGGGAAAGGTTTTCCTGCAGACTTGCACGGGACAAAGCGGAAAATGCAGTCGGTACCGAACCCTTTTCCTGACAGTTGGGCGGCTGTCAGGAAACGGGTTTTGTCCCGTTCAGGAGACCGCCGCATGGCGGCTTACAACAGGCCGCAAGGCACGAAACAGGCCGCGAGGCTACAGAACGAGGAGCGACGATGGCTCAGACCCACTCTTTTAACGGTCGCAAGCGCGTACGCAAGTTTTTTGGCAAGATTCCCGAAGTCGCAGAGATGCCGAACCTCATCGAGGTTCAGAAGGCGTCCTACGACCAATTCCTCATGGTCGAGGAGCCGAAAGGCGGGCGTCCGGACGAAGGCTTGCAGGCGGTTTTCAAGTCGGTTTTTCCGATTGGAGACTTTTCCGGTGCCTCCATGCTCGAATTCGTCAAGTACGAGTTCGACGCGCCGAAGTTCGACGTTGATGAGTGCCGCCAGCGTGACCTGACCTATGCAGCGCCGCTGAAGGTGACTCTGCGCCTCATTGTGTTCGATATCGATGAGGATACGGGTGCCAAGTCGATCAAGGACATCAAGGAGCAGGATGTCTACATGGGCGACATGCCGCTCATGACCGACAACGGCACCTTCATCGTCAACGGCACCGAGCGCGTCATCGTTTCGCAGATGCACCGTTCGCCGGGCGTCTTCTTCGATCACGACAAGGGCAAGTCGCACTCCTCGGGCAAGCTCCTCTTCGCCGCGCGCGTCATCCCCTATCGCGGTTCCTGGCTCGACATCGAGTTCGATTCCAAGGACATCGTGCACGCGCGTATCGACCGCCGCCGCAAGATTCCGGCGACGTCGCTGCTGATGGCGCTCGGCATGGATGGCGAGGAGATCCTCTCGACCTTCTACAACCAGGTCATCTACACCCGCGACGGCGATAACTGGCGCATTCCGTTCTCCGTCGAGCGCTTCAAGGGCCTGAAGACCCTCACCGATCTGGTCGACGCCGATACGGGTGAAGTTGTGCTCGAGGCCGGCAAGAAGCTGACGGCGCGTTCGGCCCGCCAGCTCGCCGAGAAGGGCCTGAAGGCGATCAAGGCGACCGAGGACGATCTGTTCGGCAGCTATCTGGCCGAGGACATCGTCAATTTCGAAACCGGTGAAATCTTCCTCGAGGCCGGCGACGAGCTCGACGAGAAGACCCTGAAGGTGCTGCTCGACACGGGCGTGGACGAGATCAAGGTGCTCGACATCGACCATGTCAATATCGGCGGCTATATCCGCAACACGCTCGCTGCCGACAAGAACGAGGGACGCCAGGACGCGCTCTTCGATATCTACCGCGTGATGCGTCCGGGCGAGCCGCCCACGATCGACACGGCGGAAGCCATGTTCCATTCGCTGTTCTTCGATGCCGAGCGCTACGACCTTTCCGCGGTCGGCCGCGTCAAGATGAACATGCGCCTGGACCTGGACTGCCCGGATACCGTTCGCGTGCTGCGCAAGGAAGACATCATCGCCGTCGTCAGGACGCTCGTCGAGCTGCGTGACGGCAAGGGCGAGATCGACGACATCGACAATCTCGGCAACCGCCGCGTGCGTTCGGTCGGCGAATTGATGGAGAACCAGTACCGCGTCGGCCTCTTGCGCATGGAGCGCGCGATCAAGGAGCGCATGTCGTCGATCGAGATCGACACGGTCATGCCGCAGGACCTGATCAACGCCAAGCCGGCGGCTGCCGCCGTGCGCGAGTTCTTCGGCTCCTCGCAGCTCTCGCAGTTCATGGACCAGACGAACCCGCTGTCGGAGATCACTCACAAGCGCCGCCTGTCGGCTCTTGGACCAGGCGGTCTGACCCGCGAGCGCGCCGGCTTCGAGGTGCGCGACGTGCATCCGACGCATTATGGCCGTATCTGCCCGATCGAGACGCCGGAAGGCCCGAACATCGGTCTGATCAACTCGCTCGCCACCTTCGCGCGCGTCAACAAGTACGGTTTCATCGAGAGCCCGTACCGCAAGATCGTTGACGGCAAGGTGACGGAGGAGGTCGTGTATCTCTCTGCCATGGAAGAGGCCAAGCACTATGTCGCGCAGGCCAACGCCGTGCTTGGGCCCGACGGCAGCTTCACCGACGAGTTCGTCGTCTGCCGCCATGCGGGCGAAGTCATGATGGCTCCGCGTGAAAACGTGGACCTGATGGACGTGTCGCCCAAGCAGCTCGTGTCCGTCGCCGCGGCGCTCATTCCGTTCCTCGAGAACGACGACGCCAACCGCGCGCTCATGGGCTCGAACATGCAGCGTCAGGCCGTGCCGCTGGTGCGTGCCGAGGCGCCGTTCGTCGGCACCGGCATGGAGCCGATCGTGGCGCGTGACTCGGGCGCGGCGATCGCCGCCCGCCGCACGGGCGTGGTCGATCAGGTCGATGCGACCCGTATCGTCATCCGGGCGACGGAGGATCTCGATCCGGCCAAGTCCGGCGTCGATATCTACCGGCTGCAGAAGTTCCAGCGCTCGAACCAGAACACCTGCATCAACCAGCGTCCGCTGGTCCGTGTGGGCGATCGCATCGAGAAGGGCGACATCATCGCCGACGGTCCGTCGACCGATCTGGGCGATCTGGCGCTCGGCCGCAACGTGCTCGTCGCGTTCATGCCGTGGAACGGCTACAACTACGAGGATTCGATCCTTCTGTCCGAGAAGATCGTGTCGGATGACGTCTTCACCTCGATCCATATCGAGGAGTTCGAGGTTTCCGCCCGCGATACCAAGCTTGGACCGGAAGAGATCACGCGCGACATTCCGAACGTTTCGGAAGAGGCTCTGAAGAATCTCGACGAAGCCGGTATCGTCTATATCGGTGCGGAAGTGCATCCGGGCGACATCCTCGTCGGCAAGATCACGCCGAAGGGCGAAAGCCCGATGACGCCGGAAGAGAAGCTGCTGCGCGCCATCTTCGGCGAGAAGGCCTCGGATGTCCGTGACACCTCCATGCGTATGCCCCCCGGGACCTACGGCACGGTCGTCGAAGTGCGCGTCTTCAACCGCCACGGCGTGGAGAAGGACGAGCGCGCCATGGCGATCGAGCGCGAGGAGATCGAGCGTCTCGCCAAGGACCGCGACGACGAGCAGGCGATCCTCGACCGCAACACCTATGGCCGCCTGGCCGACGTGCTTGACGGCAAGGCCGCCATCGCTGGACCGAAGGGCTTCAAGAAGGGCACGACGGTCACCCGCGAGACCCTGACCGAGTATCCGCGTTCGCAATGGTGGCAGTTCGCCGTCGAGGACGAGAAGCAGCAGGGCGAGATCGAGGCGCTGCGCAACCAGTATGACGATTCCAAGAAGCTGCTCGAACAGCGCTTCATGGACAAGGTCGAGAAGGTGCAGCGCGGCGACGAGATGCCTCCCGGCGTCATGAAGATGGTCAAGGTCTTCGTCGCCGTGAAGCGCAAGATCCAGCCGGGCGACAAGATGGCCGGCCGTCACGGCAACAAGGGTGTCGTGTCGCGCATCGTGCCGGTCGAGGACATGCCGTTCCTTGAGGACGGCACCCACGCCGACATCGTGCTGAACCCGCTCGGCGTGCCGAGCCGCATGAATGTCGGCCAGATCCTCGAGACGCATCTTGGCTGGGCCTGTGCGGGCATGGGCAGGAAGATCGGCGAGTTGCTGGAGGCCTATCGTGCCGGCGGCGACATGAAGCCGCTGCGCCAGACGATCGAGCACATCATCCCGGACAACGACCGCAACGAGCCGGTTCGTGAGTACGACGATGAGAGCATCGTGCGCCTGGCCGACCAGATGAAGCGCGGCGTGTCGATCGCGACACCCGTCTTCGACGGCGCGCATGAATCCGACATCAATGCGATGCTGGAGGATGCAGGTCTGGCGACTTCGGGTCAGGTCACGCTCTATGACGGGCGTACCGGCGAGGCGTTCGACCGCAAGGTGACCGTGGGCTACATCTACATGCTCAAGCTCCACCACCTGGTCGACGACAAGATCCACGCCCGTTCGATCGGACCTTACTCGCTCGTCACCCAGCAGCCGCTGGGCGGCAAGGCGCAGTTCGGCGGCCAGCGCTTCGGCGAAATGGAGGTCTGGGCGCTCGAGGCGTACGGCGCGGCCTACACCTTGCAGGAGATGCTCACCATCAAGTCGGATGACGTGGCGGGCAGAACCAAGGTCTACGAGGCCATCGTACGCGGCGACGATACGTTCGAGGCGGGAATCCCCGAGAGCTTCAACGTTCTCGTCAAGGAAATGCGCTCGCTCGGCCTCAATGTCGAGCTCGACAATACGCGCGATCTGCCTCCGCCGCAGCCGGCCTTGCCGGACGCTGCAGAATAAAACCACAGGTGCGCCCGGTTTTCGCCATGGCGCACCTCTATTACGGGGCATAGTAGCCCTCGTAATTTCGAGAATTTGATCGAGATGGCAGAGCTACACCTTCTCCGCCATCGCAGACAAAGGGCGAATACCGCCCCCCAAGGAGAACGGCATGAACCAAGAGGTCATGAATCTTTTCAATCCTCAGGCTCCGGCGCAGACCTTCGATTCCATCCGGATCTCGATCGCCAGCCCTGAGAAGATTCTGTCCTGGTCATACGGCGAGATCAAGAAGCCGGAGACGATCAACTATCGTACGTTCAAGCCAGAACGCGACGGTCTCTTCTGCGCGCGCATCTTCGGCCCGATCAAGGACTATGAGTGCTTGTGCGGCAAGTACAAGCGCATGAAGTACAAGGGCATCATCTGCGAGAAGTGCGGCGTGGAAGTCACGCTGTCGCGCGTGCGCCGCGAGCGCATGGGCCATATCGAGCTTGCCGCCCCGGTCGCGCATATCTGGTTCCTGAAGTCGCTGCCGAGCCGCATCGGCACGCTGCTCGACATGACGCTGAAGGATATCGAGCGCGTCCTCTATTTCGAGAACTACATCGTCACCGAGCCGGGCCTCACCTCGCTGAAGGAGCATCAGCTCCTCTCGGAAGAGGAATACATGATCGCCGTCGACGAGTTCGGCGAGGATCAGTTCACGGCATTGATCGGCGCGGAAGCCATCTACGAGCTTCTGGCCTCGATGGATCTCGAGAAGATCGCGGGCGACCTGCGTTCGGATCTGGCTGAGACGACGTCGGAGCTGAAGCAGAAGAAGCTGATGAAGCGACTGAAGATCGTCGAGAACTTCCTCGAATCCGGCAACCGTCCGGAATGGATGATCATGAAGATCGTCCCGGTCATCCCGCCGGACCTGCGCCCGCTCGTGCCGCTCGACGGCGGTCGTTTCGCGACGTCGGATCTCAACGATCTCTACCGCCGCGTCATCAACCGTAACAACCGTCTGAAGCGCCTCATCGAGCTGCGCGCGCCCGGGATCATCATCCGCAACGAGAAGCGCATGCTTCAGGAAGCGGTGGATGCGCTCTTCGACAACGGCCGCCGCGGCCGCGTCATCACCGGCGCCAACAAGCGTCCGCTGAAGTCGCTGTCCGACATGCTGAAGGGCAAGCAGGGCCGGTTCCGCCAGAACCTGCTCGGCAAGCGCGTCGACTATTCCGGCCGTTCGGTCATCGTGACCGGTCCGGAGCTGAAGCTGCACCAGTGCGGCCTGCCGAAGAAGATGGCGCTCGAGCTCTTCAAGCCCTTCATCTACGCCCGCCTAGACGCGAAGGGTTACTCCTCGACCGTCAAGCAGGCCAAGAAGCTGGTCGAGAAGGAAAAGCCGGAAGTCTGGGATATCCTCGACGAGGTCATCCGCGAGCATCCGGTTCTGCTCAACCGCGCCCCGACGCTGCACCGCCTCGGCATCCAGGCCTTCGAGCCTGTGCTGATCGAGGGCAAGGCGATCCAGCTGCATCCGCTCGTCTGCACGGCCTTCAACGCCGATTTCGACGGCGACCAGATGGCCGTCCACGTGCCGCTGTCGCTGGAAGCGCAGCTCGAAGCGCGCGTGCTGATGATGTCCACCAACAACATCCTGCATCCGGCCAATGGTCAGCCGATCATCGTGCCGTCGCAGGATATGGTTCTCGGCCTCTATTATCTCTCCATCGTGGCGGAAGGCGAGCCGGGGCAGGGCATGGCCTTCGCCGACATGGGCGAATTGCACCATGCGCTGGAGACCAAGGCGGTGACGCTGCACACCAAGATCAAGGGCCGCTTCAAGACGGTCGATGCCGAAGGCAAGCCTGTATCCAAGATCTACGACACGACGCCCGGCCGCATGATCATCGGCGAGCTTCTGCCGAAGAACCACAACGTGCCGTTCGACATCGCCAACCAGGAGATGACGAAGAAGAACATCTCCAAGATGATCGATCTCGTCTATCGCCACTGCGGCCAGAAAGAGACGGTCATCTTCTGCGACCGCATCATGCAGCTTGGTTTCGGTCATGCCTGCCGCGCCGGCATTTCGTTCGGCAAGGACGACATGGTCATCCCGGATGCCAAGGCCAGGATCGTTGCCGAAACCGAGGCGCTCGCCAAGGAATACGAGCAGCAGTACAATGACGGCCTCATCACCCAGGGGGAGAAGTACAACAAGGTCGTCGACGCCTGGGGCAAGGCCACCGAGAAGGTGACCGAGGAGATGATGGCCCGCATCAAGGCCGTCGAATTCGATCCGGAAACCGGCCGCCAGAAGCAGATGAACTCGATCTATATGATGTCGCACTCCGGCGCGCGCGGTTCGGTGAACCAGATGCGCCAGCTGGGCGGCATGCGCGGCCTCATGGCCAAGCCGTCGGGCGAGATCATCGAAACGCCGATCATCTCGAACTTCAAGGAAGGCCTGACCGTGAACGAGTACTTCAACTCGACCCACGGCGCCCGCAAGGGTCTGGCAGACACCGCCTTGAAGACCGCGAACTCCGGTTACCTGACCCGCCGTCTCGTCGACGTGGCGCAGGACGCGATCATCTCGGAAGTGGATTGCGGCACCGAGAAGGGCCTCACCATCCAGCCGATCGTCGACGCCGGCCAGATCGTCGCTTCGCTCGGCCAGCGTGTCCTCGGGCGTACCGCGCTTGACGACATCCTGCATCCGGCAACCGGCGAGATCATCGTCGAGGCCGGCCGCATGATCGAGGAGCGGGACGTCGACCTGATCGAGAAGGCCGGCATCCAGTCGATCCGCATCCGCTCGGCGCTGACCTGCGAAACCCGCAGCGGCGTCTGCGCCAAGTGCTACGGTCGCGATCTGGCGCGCGGCACGCCCGTCAACCAGGGCGAGGCCGTCGGCGTCATCGCCGCTCAGTCGATCGGCGAGCCGGGCACCCAGCTCACCATGCGCACATTCCACCTGGGCGGCACGGCGCAGGTGGTCGACTCCTCCTATCTGGAGGCGAGCTATGAGGGTACGGTGCAGATCCGCAACCGCAACGTGGTGCGCAACTCCGATGGCAATCTGGTGGTGATGGGCCGCAACATGGCGGTTCTGATCGTCGATGCCTCGGGCAAGGAACGCGCAGTCCATCGCGTGACCTACGGCTCGCGGATCTTCGTGGACGATGGTGACACGGTCAAGCGCGGCCAGCGTATCGCCGAGTGGGATCCGTACACCCGTCCGATCCTGACCGAAGTCGAGGGTGTCGTCGAGTTCGAGGACATGGTCGACGGCCTGTCCGTTTCGGAAACGACGGATGAATCGACGGGCATCACCAAGCGTGTCGTCATCGACTGGCGTTCGACCCCCCGTGGTTCGGATCTGAAGCCTGCCATCGTCATCAAGGACAAGAACGGCAAGGTGCTGAAGCTGTCCAAGGGCGGCGAGGCCCGCTTCCAGCTCTCCGTGGAATCCATTCTCTCGGTCGAGCCGGGCGCACATGTGCAGGCCGGTGACGTTCTCGCCCGTCTGCCGATGGAAAGCGCCAAGACCAAGGACATCACGGGCGGTCTGCCGCGCGTGGCGGAACTGTTCGAGGCACGTCGTCCCAAGGACCACGCCATCATCGCCGAGATCGACGGTACGGTGCGGTTCGGGCGCGACTACAAGAACAAGCGCCGCATCATCATCGAGCCGAATGACGAGACGCTGGAGCCTGTCGAGTACCTGATCCCCAAGGGCAAGCCGTTCCATCTGCAGGATGGCGACGCCATCGAGAAGGGCGACTACATCCTCGACGGCAACCCCGCGCCGCATGACATCCTGGCGATCAAGGGCGTGGAGGCGCTGGCTTCCTACCTCGTCAACGAGATCCAGGAGGTCTATCGTCTGCAGGGCGTGTTGATCAACGACAAGCACATCGAGGTGATTGTCCGCCAGATGCTGCAGAAGGTGGAGATCACCGAATCCGGCGATTCCGGCTATATCGCCGGCGACCATGTCGACCGCATCGAGATGGACGAGATCAACGAGAAGCTTGTCGAGGAAGGCAAGGCGCCTGCATCGGGCACTCCTGTTCTGCTCGGCATCACCAAGGCCTCGCTGCAGACGCCGTCCTTCATCTCCGCCGCCTCCTTCCAGGAGACGACCCGCGTGCTGACCGAGGCGGCCGTCGCCGGCAAGGTCGATACGCTGCAGGGCCTGAAGGAGAACGTCATCGTCGGCCGTCTGATCCCGGCCGGCACGGGCGGCCAGATCAGCCAGATCCGCCGCATCGCCATGGCGCGGGACGAGCTGATCATCGACGAGCGCCGCAAGTCGAGCGGTGCCGATACCGCCAATGCGATGCTGACCGACATGACCGGCGCAGCCGAGTAGGATCGGTTCCCTGGAAAATCAAAAGGCCGCCTCCGGGCGGCCTTTTTCGTGAATGCTCGAACAGTGACGGGCGACCGGACGTCCCCTGATCCGTTCCCCCTATTCGCCTTCGAATTCGATCAGCGCCGCTTCGCCGCCGAGCGCCGTCTTCCATGCGCTTAGATGCGGCTCTTCCTCGGGCTCTTCGGTCAGGCTTCCTATCTCCAGGAGTTCGGCTTCCTCGTAGCCCTGGCCGGCCAGGATGTTGAGTGCGATGGAGATCAGATCATCTCCCTCCCGACCGGTGAAGAGCAGATGGACGAGAGTCGGCCCGCCGTCCTTGTTCTTCCAGACGTCGGCAATGACGAGGTGGACCTGTTGTTGTTCGTCCGATGAAGCCATCTATTGATTCTTTCGCTTTATTACCTAGATGAAGAGACCTTGAGTCTAGAGCAATGATCCGCATTGGCCAGCCGGAAAACGGGAAATAGAGCGCGCAGAGCGAAATAATGCGATGAATTCCTGCCGGAGCCGGAAAGATTCTGTCCGGGTCGGTCAAAAGGGCGCGATTTCCGGCTTTTCGGCTACAATTATCAATGTTCAGACTTGACGTAAGGCGGGCAACAACGTATCAGCACGCCATCTGAGCCGATGTGAGGCTGGCTGTTCCGGAGCGACACGCTCTGGAGTTCGTCTCAAACAGGGTTCGTTTTACGACCGAAATGCAAATTGCCGTTCGCATGAAGCGATGAGCTTCCTCTGCTTTTGTTCGGGCAAACCGCCGAGAGGTGGTTCATCGCCCGAATTCGTGCATGAACATGACGGTGGAACGGCCCGTTTGGGCTTGAGATACGAGATTTGTACAAAGAGGAAGGTTTGAATGCCTACCGTAAACCAGCTGATCCGCAAGCCGCGCATTGCGCCGGTGAAGCGCAATAAGGTTCCCGCGCTGCAGGCGAACCCGCAGAAGCGCGGCGTTTGCACCCGCGTTTATACGACGACACCGAAGAAGCCGAACTCCGCCCTGCGCAAGGTCGCCAAGGTGCGTCTGACGAACGGGTTCGAGGTCATTGGTTACATTCCGGGTGAGGGGCATAACCTTCAGGAGCACTCCGTGGTCATGATCCGCGGCGGCCGCGTCAAGGACTTGCCGGGTGTCCGTTATCACATCATCCGTGGCGTGCTCGATACGCAGGGTGTGAAGAACCGTAAGCAGCGCCGTTCGAAATACGGTGCGAAGCGTCCGAAGTAATTTTCCGGGGATACCGCCGCTGGTCAGCGGATGAGCCCGATGTAATTAGAAAGACAAGCATATGTCCCGACGCCATAGAGCAGAGAAGCGTGAGATCAATCCGGATCCGAAGTTCGGCGATCTCGTCATCACCAAGTTCATGAATGCCGTCATGCTGCACGGCAAGAAGTCGATCGCCGAGAAGATCGTCTACGGCGCCCTGGAGTCCGTGGAAGCCAAGACGAAGCAGGAGCCGGTCGCGCTGTTCCATCAGGCGCTGGACAATGTCGCTCCGCACGTCGAAGTCCGTTCGCGTCGCGTCGGTGGCGCCACCTACCAGGTGCCGGTCGATGTCCGTCCGGAGCGCCGTCAGGCGCTGGCCATCCGCTGGCTGATCGGTGCCGCTCGCGGCCGTAACGAAACCACGATGATTGACCGGCTGTCCGGCGAGCTTCTGGATGCGGCCAACAATCGCGGCTCCGCTGTGAAGAAGCGTGAAGACACGCATCGCATGGCTGAAGCCAACCGCGCATTCTCGCATTACCGCTGGTAATCGTCGAACCTATTCAAAGAGGCAGCCACCATGGCCCGCGAATACAAAATCGAAGACTACCGTAATTTCGGTATCATGGCGCATATCGACGCTGGCAAGACCACGACGACCGAGCGCATCCTCTACTACACCGGCAAGTCGCACAAGATCGGCGAAGTCCATGACGGCGCCGCGACGATGGACTGGATGGAGCAGGAGCAGGAGCGCGGCATCACCATCACGTCGGCTGCCACGACGACGTTCTGGCAGGGCCGTGACGGCAAGAAGCGCCGCTTCAACATCATCGATACGCCGGGCCACGTCGACTTCACCATCGAAGTCGAGCGCTCGCTTCGCGTTCTCGACGGTGCTGTCGCGCTGCTCGATGCCAATGCCGGCGTCGAGCCGCAGACGGAAACCGTCTGGCGCCAGGCCGAGAAATATCATGTCCCGCGCATGTTCTTCGTCAACAAGATGGACAAGATCGGCGCCGACTTCTACCGCTCGGTCGAGATGATCAAGACCCGTCTCGGAGCTAAGGCTGTCGTCATGCAGCTGCCGGTCGGCGCTGAAAACGAGTTCAAGGGCGTTGTCGACCTGATCGAGATGAAGGCGCTGATCTGGCGCGACGAGACGCTGGGCGCTGCCTGGGATGTCGTCGAGATCCCGGCTGACCTCAAGGACAAGGCCGAGGAATATCGCGAGAAGCTGATCGAGACCGCGGTCGAGGTCGATGAGGCTGCGATGGAGGCTTATCTCGAAGGCAACATGCCCTCGAATGACGAGCTGCGCGCGCTGATCCGCAAGGGCACCTGCAACGTCGAATTCCATCCGGTTTTCTGCGGCTCGGCCTTCAAGAACAAGGGCGTCCAGCCGCTCCTCGACGGTGTGGTGGATTATCTGCCTTCGCCGGTCGACGTTCCGGCCATCAAGGGCATCGACGCCAAGACCGAAGCCGAGACGACGCGCGAATCTTCCGATGAGGCGCCGCTGTCCATGCTCGCCTTCAAGATCATGAACGACCCGTTCGTCGGCTCGCTCACCTTCTGCCGCATCTATTCCGGCAAGATGACCAAGGGCGTCTCGCTCGAAAACACCGTCAAGGGCAAGCGCGAGCGCATCGGCCGCATGCTGCAGATGCACTCCAACTCCCGTGAGGACATCGAAGAGGCGTTCGCCGGCGATATCGTCGCGCTGGCCGGCCTCAAGGAGACCACCACGGGCGACACGCTTTGCGATCCGCTGAAGCCGGTCATCCTGGAGCGCATGGAGTTCCCCGAGCCGGTCATCGAGATCGCGATTGAGCCGAAGACCAAGGCCGACCAGGAGAAGATGGGCATCGCGCTCAATCGTCTGGCCGCCGAGGATCCGTCCTTCCGCGTCAAGTCGGATGAAGAATCGGGCCAGACCATCATCGCCGGCATGGGCGAACTCCATCTCGATATCCTCGTCGACCGCATGCGTCGCGAGTTCAAGGTCGAGGCGAATGTCGGCCAGCCGCAGGTCGCCTATCGTGAATCGATCACGAAGGCTGCTGAAATCGACTACACCCACAAGAAGCAGTCCGGCGGTTCGGGCCAGTTCGCCCGCGTCAAGATCATCTTCGAGCCGCATGAAGGCGACGATTTCATCTTCGAATCGAAGATCGTCGGCGGTGCCGTTCCGAAAGAATACATCCCGGGCGTTCAGAAGGGTATCGAGAGCGTCATGGGCGCGGGTCCGCTCGCCGGCTTCCCGATGCTGGGTGTCAAGGCGACGCTCATCGACGGCGCCTACCACGATGTCGACTCCTCGGTCCTGGCCTTCGAAATCGCGGCCCGTGCCGCGTTCCGCGAAGGCGCGCAGAAGGCCGGTGCTCAGCTCCTCGAGCCGATCATGAAGGTCGAGGTCGTGACGCCGGAAGATTACGTCGGTGACGTGATCGGCGACCTGAATTCCCGCCGTGGCCAGATCTCGGGCACGGAAGCCCGCGGCATTGCCACGGTCGTCAACGCGATGGTGCCGCTGGCCAACATGTTCGGCTACGTCAACACGCTGCGTTCGATGAGCCAGGGACGCGCCCAGTACACCATGCAGTTCGACCATTATGAGCCGGTTCCGACCGCGGTCGCACAGGAAATCCAGAAGAAGTTTGCGTAATCCCTGAAGATTGCGCGTGATCCATTAGAGAATGCCTGAGCAGGCGAAAATAACGGAGAGCTCAGATGGCGAAGAGTAAGTTTGAACGTACGAAGCCGCATGTGAACATCGGGACGATCGGCCACGTTGACCATGGCAAGACGTCGCTGACGGCGGCGATCACGAAGTATTTCGGCGAGTTCAAGGCGTATGACCAGATCGACGCGGCGCCGGAAGAGAAGGCGCGCGGCATCACGATCTCGACGGCGCATGTGGAGTACGAGACGGAGAACCGTCACTACGCCCATGTCGACTGCCCCGGCCACGCCGACTATGTGAAGAACATGATCACGGGCGCGGCGCAGATGGACGGCGCGATCCTGGTGGTTTCGGCCGCCGACGGCCCGATGCCGCAGACCCGCGAGCACATCCTGCTTGCCCGCCAGGTCGGCGTGCCGGCGATCGTGGTGTTCCTGAACAAGGTCGACCAGGTCGACGATCCGGAACTGCTGGAGCTGGTCGAGCTGGAAGTGCGCGAGCTTCTGTCGAAGTATGACTTCCCCGGCGACGACATTCCGATCGTCAAGGGCTCGGCGCTGGCGGCGCTGGAAGACTCCAACAAGGAGATCGGCGAGGACGCGGTGCGGGCGCTGATGAAGGAAGTCGACGCCTACATCCCGACGACTGAGCGTCCGGTCGACCAGCCGTTCCTGATGCCGATCGAGGACGTGTTCTCGATCTCGGGCCGCGGCACGGTGGTGACGGGTCGCGTCGAGCGCGGCATCGTCAAGGTCGGCGAGGAAGTCGAGATCGTCGGCATCCGTCCGTCGACGAAGACGACGGTCACCGGCGTGGAGATGTTCCGCAAGCTGCTCGACCAGGGCCAGGCGGGCGACAATATCGGCGCGCTGCTGCGCGGTGTCGACCGTGAGGGCGTGGAGCGCGGCCAGGTGCTTTGCAAGCCGGGTTCGGTGAAGCCGCACACCCGGTTCATGGCCGAGGCCTACATCCTGACCAAGGACGAGGGTGGCCGTCATACGCCGTTCTTCACCAACTACCGTCCGCAGTTCTACTTCCGCACGACGGACGTGACGGGCGTGGTGACGCTGCCGGAAGGCACCGAGATGGTGATGCCGGGCGACAATGTGACGATGGACGTCAAGCTGATCGTGCCGATCGCGATGGAAGAGAAGCTGCGCTTCGCCATCCGTGAAGGCGGCCGCACCGTCGGCGCCGGCATCGTGTCGAAGATCGTCGAGTAAG
Organism: Mesorhizobium sp. RMAD-H1; assembly: GCF_014191375.1. GTDB lineage: Bacteria > Pseudomonadota > Alphaproteobacteria > Rhizobiales > Rhizobiaceae > Paramesorhizobium. The sequence goes on along the minus strand of NZ_JACHWN010000002.1, from coordinate 221,333 downwards.
AAGATTGTGCAGGAGTGCTCGTAAGTTCGAGCACTCCGCGAACAAGGAACAGATGAAATGAACGGTCAAAACATCCGCATTCGCCTCAAGGCGTTTGATCATCGGATCCTTGACGCTTCGACGCGGGAGATCGTGTCGACTGCCAAGCGTACCGGTGCCAATGTGCGCGGACCGATCCCGCTTCCGACCCGGATCGAGAAGTTCACGGTCAACCGGTCGCCGCACATCGACAAGAAGAGCCGCGAGCAGTTCGAGATGCGCACGCACAAGCGTCTTCTCGATATCGTTGACCCGACCCCGCAGACGGTGGACGCGCTGATGAAGCTCGACCTCTCTGCAGGTGTCGATGTCGAGATCAAGCTCTAAGGGCTTGAGGACGGAAGGAACGAACCCGATGCGTTCAGGTGTTATTGCACAGAAGCTGGGCATGACCCGCGTCTATAACGACGCTGGCGAGCATGTGCCGGTGACGGTTCTCCGGATGGAGAACTGCCACGTGGTGGCTCAGCGTACAGTTGAAAAGAACGGCTACACGGCTGTTCAGCTTGGCGTTGGCCTTGCCAAGGTCAAGAACACGCCCAAGGCTCTGCGCGGCCATTTCGCGAAGGCCGAGGTCGAGCCCAAGGCGAAGCTTGCCGAGTTCCGCGTGTCTCCGGACAATCTCCTCGATGTCGGTGTCGAGATCACGGCGGAACATTTCGTTCCGGGCCAGAAGGTCGACGTGACCGGTACCTCGATCGGTAAGGGCTTTGCCGGTTCGATGAAGCGCCACAATTTCGGCGGTCATCGTGCCTCGCACGGCAACTCGATCACCCACCGCGCGCATGGTTCGACCGGTCAGCGTCAGGATCCCGGCAAGGTGTTCAAGGGCAAGAAGATGGCCGGTCACATGGGCCAGACCCGCGTGACCACGCAGAACATCGAAGTCGTGTCCACGGATATCGATCGCGGCCTCATCCTGGTCCGCGGTGCGGTTCCGGGCTCGAAGGGCGCATGGATCCTGGTGCGCGACGCCGTAAAGAGCTCGCTGCCCGAGAATGCGCCGAAGCCGGCCGGTCTCCGTCAGGCCGCACAGACTGAAGCAGCGTCCTCTGGGCCGGAAACGGCCGCAGCGACTGAGGGAGCCGAATAATGGATCTCACGATTACAACTCTTGAAGGCAAGGATGCCGGCAAGGTGAAGCTCTCCGAGGAGATCTTCGGTCTTGATCCGCGCGACGATATCCTTCAGCGCGTCGTGCGCTGGCAGCTTGCCCGCCGCCAGCAGGGCACGCATCAGACCAAGACCCGCGGCGAAATTTCCCGCACCGGCGCGAAGATGTACAAGCAGAAGGGTACGGGCCGCGCCCGCCATCACTCCGCTCGCGCTCCGCAGTTCCGCGGCGGCGGCAAGGCCCACGGTCCTGTTGTCCGCAACCATGAGCACGATCTGCCGAAGAAGGTTCGCGCCCTCGGCCTGCGTCATGCGCTTTCGGCCAAGGCGAAGTCTTCGGACCTGATCGTCATCGACGACCTGGCCGCCAAGGAAGCCAAGACGAAGGCGCTCTCGGCGCAGTTCGCCAAGCTCGGTCTCGAGAACGCGCTCGTCATCGGTGGTGCGGAGATCGACGTCAACTTCCGCCGTGCGGCTTCGAACATTCCGAATATCGATGTGCTGCCGGTGCAGGGCATCAATGTCTACGACATCCTTCGCCGCGGCAAGCTCGTGCTTTCCAAGGCGGCGGTCGAGGCTCTCGAGGAGCGTTTCAAATGACTGATCTTCGCCACTACGACGTGATCGTCAGCCCGGTCATCACCGAAAAGTCCACCATGGTTTCCGAACATAACCAGGTGGTCTTCAACGTGGCCCGCAAGGCGACGAAGCCGGAAATCAAGGCTGCGGTCGAAGCGCTGTTCGGCGTGAAGGTGACCGCGGTGAACACTGCAGTGCGCAAGGGCAAGGTGAAGCGGTTCCGCGGCATCGTCGGGCGCCAGAGCGATGTCAAGAAAGCGGTCGTGACGATTGCCGAAGGCCAATCCATCGACGTTTCGACTGGTCTTTGAGAGGCCGTGGAGTAAAAGACAATGGCACTCAAGCATTATAACCCCACCACGCCCGGCCAGCGCCAGCTGGTCCTCGTGGACCGCTCCGAGCTCTACAAGGGCAAGCCGGTCAAGTCTCTGACCGAGGGCCTGTCCTCCAAGGGCGGACGCAACAACACCGGCCGCATCACCGCCCGCTATCAGGGCGGCGGTCACAAGCGCACCTATCGTTTTGTGGACTTCAAGCGCCGCAAGCACGATGTCGCTGCGACCGTGGAGCGTCTGGAATACGATCCGAACCGCACGGCGTTCATCGCGCTCATCCGCTATGCGGACGGCGAGCTCAGCTACATCCTGGCGCCGCAGCGCCTGGCGGTCGGCGACACGGTCGTCTCCGGCCAGTCGGTGGACGTGAAGCCGGGCAATGCGATGCCGCTTGCGGCGATGCCGGTCGGCACCATCATCCACAATGTGGAGATGAAGCCGGGCAAGGGCGGCCAGATCGCCCGCTCCGCCGGCACCTACGCGCAGCTCGTGGGCCGCGACCAGGGCATGGCGATCCTTCGCCTGAACTCGGGCGAGCAGCGTCTGGTCCATGGTTCCTGCTTCGCCACGGTCGGCGCGGTCTCGAACCCCGATCACGGCAACATCAGCCTGGGCAAGGCCGGCCGTCGCGTCTGGCTCGGCAAGCGCCCGGGCGTCCGCGGCGTCGCGATGAACCCGGTCGACCATCCGCATGGCGGTGGTGAAGGCCGTACCTCCGGTGGCCGTCATCCTGTTTCTCCGTGGGGCAAGCCCACGAAGGGCAAGAAGACGCGCTCCAACAAGGCGACGGACAAGTTCATCATGCGTTCGCGTCATCAGCGCAAGAAGTAAGAGGGTAGTCTGAAATGGCTCGTTCAGTTTGGAAAGGCCCGTTCATCGACGGCTATCTTCTCAAGAAGGCTGAGAAGGTTCGCGAGGGCGGTCGCAATGAGGTCATCAAGATCTGGAGCAGGCGCTCCACGATCCTGCCGCAGTTCGTCGGCCTGACCTTTGGCGTCTATAACGGCAACAAGCATGTGCCGGTTTCGGTGTCCGAGGAAATGGTCGGACACAAGTTCGGTGAATTCGCACCCACCCGGACCTATTACGGTCACGGTGCGGACAAGAAGGCGAAGAGGAAGTAACGATGGGCAAGGCTAAGGCTCCGCGCCAGCTTAAGGATAACGAGGCGAAAGCCGTCGCCCGCACGATCCGCGTCAGCCCGCAGAAGCTCAACCTGGTGGCGAGCTTGATCCGCGGCAAGAAGGTGAGTGCGGCACTGGCCGATCTGACGTTCTCGCGCAAGCGGATCGCCGAGACGGTGAAGAAGACGCTTGAATCGGCGATCGCCAACGCTGAAAACAACCACGACCTCGATGTCGATGCGCTGATCGTCGCGGAAGCCCATGTCGGCAAGTCGATCGTCATGAAGCGCTTCCATGTCCGTGGCCGCGGCCGCGCGAGCCGGATCGAGAAGCCTTTCTCGCATCTCACCATCGTCGTCCGCGAAGTCGCGGAAAAAGGGGAGGCCGCATAATGGGCCAGAAGATTAATCCGATCGGCTTTCGCCTCGGCATCAATCGCACCTGGGATTCGCGTTGGTACGCGAATACCGGCGAATACGGCAAGCTGCTGCATGAAGATCTGAAGATCCGTCAGTATCTGATGGACGAGCTGAAGCAGGCCGCGATCTCGAAGGTTGTCATCGAGCGCCCGCACAAGAAGTGCCGCGTGACGATCCATTCGGCCCGCCCGGGCCTGATCATCGGCAAGAAGGGTGCGGACATCGAGAAGCTGCGCCGCAAGCTTTCCGAGATGACCAATTCGGAAGCCGCGCTCAACATCGTCGAAGTGCGCAAGCCGGAAATCGACGCGACGCTCGTCGCCCAGTCGATCGCCCAGCAGCTGGAACGCCGTGTGGCATTCCGCCGCGCCATGAAGCGCGCCGTTCAGTCGGCCATGCGTCTTGGCGCCGAGGGCATCCGCATCAACTGCTCCGGCCGTCTCGGCGGCGCTGAAATCGCCCGTATGGAATGGTACCGCGAAGGTCGCGTTCCGCTGCATACGCTGCGTGCCGACATCGATTACGGAACGGCCGAGGCGCACACCGCCTATGGCATCTGCGGCGTCAAGGTCTGGGTGTTCAAGGGCGAGATCCTCGAGCACGATCCGATGGCTTCCGAGCGTCGCTCCGTCGAGGGCGAGGCGCAGGGGCAGTCGACCCGTCGGCGCGAAAACGCCTGATCGGTCCGTCGCGGCAAGAATTTTGGAGTAGAGAACAATGTTGCAGCCTAAGCGCACAAAGTTCCGAAAGCAGTTCAAGGGCCGTATTCACGGCGCGTCGAAGGGCGGTACGGAGCTCAATTTCGGTGCTTTCGGATTGAAGGCCTTGGAGCCGGAGCGCGTCACCGCGCGTCAGATCGAGGCGGCCCGCCGCGCGATCACGCGTCACATGAAGCGTGCCGGCCGCGTGTGGATCCGTATCTTCCCGGACGTGCCGGTCACTTCGAAGCCGACCGAGGTCCGCATGGGTAAGGGCAAGGGCAGCGTGGACTACTGGGCGGCGCGTGTTGCCCCGGGCCGCGTCATGTTCGAGCTTGACGGCGTACCGGAAGATGTGGCACGCGAAGCGCTCCGACTCGGAGCCGCGAAGCTTCCGATCAAGACGCGTTTCATCCAGCGCATCGCAGAATAAGAGAGGCAGCCATGAAAGCCGCAGAAGTTCGGGCGCAGAGCCTCGACCAGATGAATGATGAGTTGGCCAAGCTGAAGAAGGAGCAGTTCAACCTGCGCTTCCAGAAGGCGACCGGCCAGCTCGAGAAGACCGCGCGGGTCAAGCAGATCCGCCGGGATATCGCACGTATCAAGACTATCGCCCGCCAGAAGGCGGCCGAAAGCAAGGCATAAGGAAAAGAATATCATGCCTAAACGCGTTCTGCAGGGCGTTGTCGTCAGCGACAAGAACGACAAGACCGTAGTGGTCAAGGTCGAGCGGCGCTATTCGCATCCGCTCCTCCAGAAGACCGTGCGCCAGACCAAGAAGTACAAGGCGCATGACGAGAACAATCAGTTCAAGGTCGGCGATATCGTTTCCATCGAGGAATCGAAGCCGATTTCGAAGGACAAGTGCTGGGTCGTCGTTACCGACGCTCCCGCGGGCTAACAAACAACAGCAATCAAGGGGCAGGGCGATAAAGTCCGACCCGGCTGAACGAAAAGAAGGCGGCCAGTCATGATTCAGATGCAAACAAACCTCGACGTCGCGGATAATTCCGGCGCCCGTCGTGTCATGTGCATCAAGGTGCTGGGCGGTTCGAAGCGGAAATATGCTTCGGTCGGCGACATCATTGTCGTTTCGATCAAGGAAGCCATTCCGCGCGGCCGCGTGAAGAAGGGCGACGTGATGAAGGCGGTTGTCGTGCGCACCGCCAAGGATATCCGCCGCGCCGATGGCAGTGTTATCCGGTTCGACAAGAACGCTGCCGTTTTGATCGATAACAAGAAAGAGCCCATCGGCACCCGTATCTTCGGACCGGTTCCGCGCGAGTTGCGCGCCAAGAACCACATGAAGATCATCTCGCTGGCTCCGGAAGTTCTGTAAGGGAGCAAGACGATGCAGAAGATACGCAAGGGCGACAAGGTCGTCGTTTTGGCCGGTAAGGACAAGGGGCGCATGGGCGAAGTGCTCAGCGTCGCGCCCAAGGAAGACAAGGCCGTCGTGCGCGGCATCAATGTAGTGAAGCGCCACCAGCGCCAGACCCAGACGCAGGAAGCGGGCATCATTTCCAAGGAAGCCCCGATCCATCTGTCCAATCTGGCCATCGCCGATCCCAAGGACGGCAAGCCGACCCGTGTCGGCTTCCGCGTCGAGAAGGACGGCAAGAAGGTGCGTGTGGCAAAACGTTCTGGAGAGCTGATCGATGGCTGAGGCAAAGATCGAACCGCGCTTGAAGAAGCATTACCAGGACGTTGTCCGCAAGGCGCTTCTCGAGCAGTTCAAATATGAAAACGAGATGCAGATCCCGCGTGTCGAAAAGGTCGTGCTCAACATGGGCGTCGGCGAGGCGACCGGCGACTCCAAGAAGCCGACGGTTGCGGCCGAGGATCTTGCGCTCATCGCCGGCCAGAAGCCGGTGATCACGCGCGCCCGCAATTCGATCGCGACCTTCAAGGTCCGTGAGAATATGCCGATCGGCGCCAAGGTTACGCTCCGCAAGGATCGTATGTACGAGTTCCTGGACCGGCTGATCACCATCGCGCTGCCGCGCGTACGTGACTTCCGCGGCCTGAACCCGAAGAGCTTTGACGGCCGTGGCAATTTCGCCATGGGTATCAAAGAGCACATCGTGTTCCCGGAGATCAACTACGACAAGGTCGATCAGATCTGGGGCATGGATATCATCGTTTGCACGACCGCCAAGACGGATGATGAGGCGCGCGCTCTGCTGCGTGCTTTCAACTTCCCGTTCCGGCAGTAACGGCAAGCGTAGCGAGGTAATTGAAATGGCCAAGACTAGCGCAGTCGAAAAGAACAAGCGCCGCGTGCAGTTGGTGAAGCGGTACGCTGCGAAGCGTGCACGGTTGAAGGCGGTCGTGATGGACCAGAGCCTTCCGTTGGACGAGCGTTTCCGCGCGACCATCCAGCTTGCTGAACTGCCGCGCAATTCTGCAAAGGTCCGTATCCGCAATCGTTGCGAGGTTTCGGGTCGTCCGCGCGGTTTCTACCGCAAGCTCAAAATGTCGCGTATCGCGCTGCGCCAGCTGGGTTCGCTCGGCCAGGTGCCGGGCGTGGTCAAGTCGAGCTGGTAAGGGAGAAGCCCCATGTCTATGTCAGATCCTCTCGGCGATATGCTGACCCGCATCCGCAACGCGATCGGCCGCAAGAAGAGCAAGGTCTCCACGCCTGCTTCGAAGCTTCGCGCCCGCGTTCTAGATGTGCTCCAGGCTGAAGGTTATATCCGCGGCTACAGCCAGACCGAGTTCGAGAACGGCAAGTCCGAGATCGAAATCGAGCTGAAGTACTACGAAGGCGCTCCGGTGATCCGCGAGATCACCCGCGTTTCGAAGCCTGGCCGCCGCGTCTATGTGTCGGTCAAGTCTATTCCGCAGGTCGCAAACGGTCTTGGTATCTCGATCCTGTCAACGCCGAAGGGCGTGATGGCGGATCACGAGGCCCGCGAACAGAACGTTGGTGGTGAGCTGCTCTGCCGCATCTTCTGATGCGGCTTGCAGCGAACAGATAAACGGACAGGTATAAAAATGTCTCGTATCGGTAAAAAACCCGTGCCGGTCCCGGCAGGTGTGACTGCCACCGTTGAAGGTCAGACCGTCAAGGCCAAGGGCGCGAAGGGCGAGCTTTCGTTCGTCGTCAATGATGAAGTGCTGGTGAAGCTGGAAGACAATGCAGTCCATGTCGATCCGCGCGACCAGTCGAAGGATGCGCGTTCGAAGTGGGGCATGTCCCGCACGATGATCGCCAACATCTTCAACGGCGTGAAGGATGGCTTCGAGAAGAAGCTCGAGATCAACGGCGTCGGCTATCGCGCAGCGATGCAGGGCAAGAACCTGCAGCTTTCGCTGGGCTTCAGCCATGAAGTGATCTATGAGGTTCCTGCTGGAATCACCGTCTCCGTGCCGAAGCCGACCGAAATCCTTGTCAGCGGTATCGACAAGCAGCAGGTCGGCCAGGTCGCGGCTGAGATCCGCGAATATCGCGGACCCGAGCCCTACAAGGGCAAGGGCGTGAAATATGCCGACGAGAAGATCGTCCGCAAAGAAGGCAAGAAGAAGTAAGGAACCCGCGTCATGGCATCGCCGAAAGAAACCATTCAGCGTCGCGCATCACGCGTTCGCCGTCAGATCAAGGCGGTCGCCAATGGCCGTCCGCGGCTTAGCGTGCATCGCTCTTCGAAGAATATCTACGCACAGATCATCGACGATGTGCGTGGTGTTACCATTGTGGCCGCCTCGTCGCTCGATGGCGAGCTGAAGGGCAAGCTCAAGACCGGTGCGGACCAGGGTGCCGCTGCCGCCGTCGGCAAGCTTGTCGCGGAACGTGCCGTCAAGGCCGGCGTGAAGGAAGTCGTGTTCGACCGTGGCCCGTTCATTTTCCACGGCCGTGTCAAGGCTTTGGCCGAAGCTGCCCGTGAAGCGGGTCTGAGCTTCTAAGAAATTTAGCCAGAAAGTCACTTTTAAGGTGACTTTCTAACTTTAACTTGTGCTTCCGGAAAAGAAAAAGGAACTAGGATATGGCACAGAGAGAACGTAGCCGCGAAGATCGCGGTCGCGACGAGCGTGATGGCGAATTCGTCGACAAGCTCGTCCACATCAACCGTGTCGCCAAGGTCGTCAAGGGCGGCCGGCGTTTCGGTTTCGCCGCGCTCGTCGTGGTCGGCGACCAGAAGGGCCGCGTAGGCTTCGGTCACGGCAAGGCACGCGAAGTGCCGGAGGCGATCCGCAAGGCGACCGAGGCTGCCAAGCGCGACCTCATCTTCGTGCCGCTGCGTTCGGGCCGCACGCTTCATCATGACGTCGAAGGCCGTCATGGCGCTGGCAAGGTTCTCTTGCGCGCCGCCGCGCCCGGTACCGGTATCATCGCCGGCGGTCCGATGCGCGCCGTCTTCGAGACGCTCGGCATGCAGGACGTGGTTGCCAAGTCGCTCGGTTCGTCCAACCCGTACAACATGGTCCGGGCGACGTTCGATGCGCTGAAGCACCAGATGCACCCGAAGGATATCGCCGCACAGCGTGGCATCAAGTATTCGACCCTTCAGGCTCGCCGTAGCCATGTGGTTGGCGCCGAAGAATAGTCGACGTTGCCCGAAGACAAGGAATATAAGTGATGGCTGAGAAGAAGAAGGGCAAGACGGTCACGGTCGAACAGACCGGCAGCCCGATCCGTCGTCCGGCCGAGCAGCGTGCAACGCTGGTCGGTCTGGGTCTTAACAAAATGCATCGCCGCTCGACGCTGGAAGATAGCCCGGCTGTTCGCGGCATGATCGCCAAGGTTCAGCATCTCGTCCGCATCGTGGACGAGGCCTGATAACGCGGGAGATTGAAAAGATGAAACTCAACGATCTGCGTGAGAAGCCTGGCGCTGCCAAGGCTCGCAAGCGCGTCGGCCGCGGTATCGGTTCCGGCTCGGGCAAGACCGCCGGACGTGGCGTGAAGGGCCAGAAGTCCCGTTCGGGCGTCTCGATCAACGGCTTCGAAGGCGGCCAGATGCCGATCTACCGCCGCTTGCCGAAGCGCGGCTTTACCAATATCTTTGCCAAGAGCTTCAACATCGTGTCGCTTGGCCGGGTCCAGCAGGCCATCGATGCCGGCAAGCTCGATGCCAAGCAGGCTGTCACCGCCGAGGCCCTCAAGGCCGCCGGCGTCATCCGCCGCCCCAAGGACGGCGTTCGCCTGCTTGCCGATGGCGAGATCACCGCGAAGGTGACTTTCGAAGTGGCGGGTGCGTCGAAGGCTGCGATCGAGAAGGTCGAGAAAGCCGGCGGCTCGGTGAAACTGCCGGAAGCGGCAGCCGCTGCCGAGTAATAAGCGTAAAGCTGACAGCGGCAGCCTCTGGCGGAGCGAATTTGACGTTTGAAACCGTCAGCCGCACGAATCCGATCGAGATCGAATTCGAAAGCTCCGCTAGATGCACGAAGTTGTTGATGGTCCCTTTCATTCCGATGTTTGCCTGGCCATATGCGGCAGCAGGAGGCAAATGTCGGAACGGGACCATTAGCCGCGCTTGTACCTTTATGCCTTTGCGCATATCTGGGGAAGGACCGCCATCGATTGGCGGGGGACAGACCGGAGATTTTCCATGGCATCGGCTGCAGAACAGCTTGCATCCAATCTAAACTTCTCGGCTTTTTCAAAAGCTGAAGAGCTGAAAAGGCGGATCTGGTTCACCCTGGGTGCGCTGCTCGTCTACCGGTTCGGTACCTATATCCCGCTTCCCGGAATCAATCCCGATGCGCTGGCCCAGGCCTTCCAGCAGCACAGCCAGGGCGTCCTCGGTCTTTTCAACATGTTCGCCGGTGGCGCGGTCGGCCGCATGGCCATCTTCGCGCTCGGCATCATGCCCTATATCTCGGCCTCGATCATCGTGCAGCTGATGACTTCGGTCGTGCCTTCGCTCGAGCAGCTGAAGAAGGAAGGCGAGCAGGGCCGCAAGGTCATCAACCAGTATACGCGCTACGGAACGGTGCTGCTGGCGACGGTGCAGGCCTACGCTATCGCGGTCGGACTCGAATCCGGCAATGGCATCGTCATGGATCCGGGCCTGTTCTTCCGTGTTTCTTCGGTCATCACCCTTGTCGGCGGGACGATGTTCCTGATGTGGCTGGGTGAGCAGATCACCGCACGCGGCATCGGCAACGGCATTTCGCTGATCATCTTCTCCGGTATCGTCGCCAACCTGCCGCATGCCATTTCCGGCACGCTGGAGCTGGGCCGCACCGGCGCGCTTTCCACCGGGTTGATCCTCGGCATCATCATTCTGGCCGTCGCGCTCATTGCCATCATCGTGTTCGTCGAGCGCGCCCAGCGCAGGCTGCTGATCCAGTATCCGAAGCGCCAGGTGGGCAATCGCATGTTCCAGGGCGATACCTCGCATCTGCCGCTGAAGCTGAATACGGCCGGCGTCATTCCGCCGATCTTCGCCTCGTCGCTGCTGCTTCTGCCGGCGACGGCAGCGGGCTTTGCCAACACGCAGGACCTGCCAGGCTGGGCGACAGCCATTCTTGCCGCTCTCGGCCATGGGCAGCCGATCTACATGCTGCTCTATGCCGGGCTGATGGCTTTCTTCTGCTTCTTCTATACCGCGATCGTGTTCAATCCGAAGGACACGGCCGATCAGCTCAAGAAGCATTCGGGCTTCATCCCGGGCATTCGCCCCGGCGAAAGGACTGCGGAATATATCGATTACGTGCTGACGCGTATCACGGTCGTTGGCGCGATCTATATCGTGCTGGTCTGCCTTCTGCCCGAGTTTCTGATTTCTGCAACGGGCGTTCCCTTCTATCTCGGTGGCACCTCGCTGCTCATCGTCGTCAGCGTGACGCTTGATACGGTCGCGCAGATACAGGGACATCTGATCGCTCATCAGTATGAGGGGCTCATCAAGAAATCGAAGCTTCGGGGAGGAAAGCGCAGCAAATGAGACTGATACTTCTTGGACCTCCGGGAGCGGGGAAGGGGACGCAGGCCAAGCTTCTGGCTGAGAAGCACGGCATCCCGCAGCTTTCCACCGGCGACATGCTTCGCGCCGCCGTCGCTCAGGCGACCGAGGTCGGAAAGCGCGCCAAGGCTGTGATGGACGCCGGACAGCTGGTTTCGGACGATATCGTCAACCAGATCGTCTCGGACAGGATCGATGCGCCGGACTGCGCAAGAGGTTTCATTCTCGACGGCTATCCCCGCACGGTTCCCCAGGCCAAGGCCCTGGGGCAGATGCTGAAGGACAAGGGTCTCCGCCTCGATGCGGTGATCGAGCTCAAGGTGGACGAAGCGGCCCTGGTGCGGCGCATGGAGAGCCGGGTTGCCGAAACCACCGCTGCGGGTGGGCAGGTACGCTCCGACGACAATCCGGAGGCTTTCCGCAAGCGTCTGGTGGAATATCGCGAGAAAACGGCGCCGTTGTCGGAATATTATGCCGGCACCGGGGAGTTGAGGGTGGTCAACGGCATGGCCGATGTCGATACCGTGACCGCCGAGATAGAAAGAATATTGATACCGGCCTGAGGTGATCGGGACGGTATTCAAAAAGAAACGCCCGGGGAGTTGACTTTTCCCGGCGATTCCGCCAAAGACAGCACCAATTCGTTTAGTTTTGAATGGTCGGTGCCGGCGAAACGACAAGAGCCGATACCGGGCATTTTTGTGTTGTCCGGTTGATGGTATAGGCGTCCGGACAGGACAGCGGCAACATTAAGGAGAATAGGCGTGGCTCGTATTGCTGGCGTCAACATCCCGACGAACAAGCGCGTCATCATTGCGCTTCAGTACATTCACGGGATCGGACAGAAGTTTGCCCAGGAAATCGTCGACAAGGTCGGCATTCCTGCGGATCGTCGTGTCAATCAGCTGACGGATGCTGAAGTGCTTCAGATCCGTGAAACCATTGACCGCGACTATCAGGTCGAGGGTGATCTTCGTCGCGAAGTTTCGATGAACATCAAGCGTCTGATGGACCTCGGCTGCTACCGCGGCCTGCGTCATCGCCGCTCTCTCCCGGTCCGCGGCCAGCGCACGCATACCAATGCGCGCACCCGCAAGGGCCCGGCCAAGGCGATCGCCGGGAAGAAGAAGTAATTGAGAGAGTAGTGAGATAGTGAGTAGTGAGATAGTGAGTAGGGGTGGAAATCCTCTATTCACTATCTCACTATCTCACTACTCGCTATTCCCTCCGGTGTAGCCGCTGGCGTTACGGCGGCGTTGAGATCAACTGGAAGGACTACCATGGCCAAGGAAGCCACGCGCGTTCGCCGTCGCGAGCGCAAGAATATTTCATCGGGCGTTGCCCATGTTAATTCGACGTTCAACAACACGATGATCACCATCACCGACGCGCAGGGCAATGCGATTGCCTGGTCGTCCGCCGGTGCTCAGGGGTTCAAGGGTTCGCGCAAGTCGACCCCGTTCGCGGCCCAGATGGCCGCCGAAGACTGCGCCAAGAAGGCGCAGGAGCATGGCATGCGTTCGCTTGAGGTCGAGGTTTGCGGTCCGGGTTCCGGCCGTGAGTCCGCGCTTCGCGCGCTGCAGGCGGCCGGCTTCATGATCACCTCGATCCGTGACGTGACGCCGATCCCGCACAATGGTTGCCGCCCGCGCAAGAAGCGCCGCGTCTAACCTGCGATCTTTAACCGTATGAGCCCCTCGGGGCTCCTCTGCGGTTCCACGCTCTGTCGCCACGATTGGATGGTGGTGAAGGCAAGGACAAGGAAAAGCAAATGATCCAGAAAAACTGGCAGGAACTGATCAAGCCGAACAAGGTCGAGTTCCAGACCTCCGGCTCGAAGAACAAGGCGACCGTCATTGCCGAGCCGCTCGAGCGCGGCTATGGCCTGACGCTCGGCAATGCGCTGCGCCGCGTGCTGCTTTCGTCGCTGCGCGGCGCCGCGGTGACCGCGGTGCAGATCGACGGCGTCCTGCATGAATTCTCCTCGATCGCCGGCGTGCGCGAGGACGTGACGGATATCGTGCTCAACATCAAGGAAATCGCCATCAAGATGGAAGGCGATGGTCCCAAGCGCATGGTCGTCCGCAAGGAAGGCCCGGGCGTGGTGACGGCCGGCGATATCCAGACGGTCGGCGATGTCGAGATCCTCAATCCGGACCATGTGATCTGCACCCTCGACGAGGGCGCGGAGATCCGCATGGAGTTCACCGTCAACACCGGCAAGGGCTATGTGCCGGCCGAGCGCAACCGCGCCGAAGACGCGCCGATCGGGCTGATCCCGGTCGACAGCCTCTATTCGCCGGTCCGCAAGGTGTCCTACAAGGTCGAGAACACCCGCGAGGGCCAGGTGCTCGACTATGACAAGCTGACGCTGAACATCGAGACGGACGGTTCGATTACCGGCGAGGATGCGGTGGCTTATGCTGCGCGTATCCTGCAGGACCAGCTTTCGATCTTCGTCAATTTCGAGGAGCCGCAGAAGGAAGCGCCGCAGGAGCAGGTGGCGGAACTCGCCTTCAACCCGGCACTCCTGAAGAAGGTGGACGAGCTGGAGCTTTCGGTGCGTTCGGCCAACTGCCTGAAGAACGACAACATCGTCTATATCGGCGACCTGATCCAGAAGACGGAAGCCGAGATGCTGCGGACCCCGAATTTCGGCCGCAAGTCGCTCAACGAGATCAAGGAAGTTCTGGCATCCATGGGCCTCCATCTTGGCATGGAGATCCCGTCCTGGCCGCCGGAAAACATCGAAGATCTCGCCAAGCGTTACGAAGATCAGTACTGAGAATACCGGCAAGACGCCGGACAAGAAAGATTGAAGGAGAAGGCTCATGCGCCACGGTAAATCAGGCCGCAAGCTGAACCGGACTGCCAGCCACCGCAAGGCGATGTTTGCCAATATGGCCGCATCGCTGATCGAGCATGAGCAGATCGTGACGACGCTGCCCAAGGCCAAGGAAATTCGCCCCATCGTCGAAAAGCTTGTCACGCTTGGCAAGCGCGGCGATCTGCACGCCCGCCGCCAGGCCATTTCGGCTGTTCGCGACGCGAAGCTGGTCGCCAAGCTGTTCGATACGCTGGCAACCCGCTACGCCCAGCGCAATGGCGGCTACCTCCGCATCATGAAGGCCGGCTTCCGTGCCGGCGACAACGCGCCGCTGGCGGTTGTCGAATTCGTGGAGCGTGATGTCGATGCCAAGGGCGCCAAGGACCGCGCCCGCACCGAGGCCGAAGAGGCCGCAACGGCTGAAGCGGCCTGATCGCTTCACATTCGGGATGAACAAGGGGCCGCAAGGCCCCTTTTTCTTTAGGCCCGTTTATTTTCAAATGGAAATGCTGGGCGGGACAGAGGGGGCCGGCGTTTCCATCAAACATGATCTGTCCTAGTCCCGCCGGTGCGGCCATGGTAGCGTCGCCGTCCGGGGCGCATGAGGCAGCGCTGGCGGAGACGCTCCCGTGACAGCGCCGAGCTTTGCGTCGATGGCGCGGCAGGACAGTGTGAAGCTCCACGGCTGCCGCATTCGGTGAGGGAGTGCGATGTTGAAGTCCGTTCAGACCGACGTCCTGGAAATCGCGTTTATGGACGAAGGCTCGCCAGATGGGTGGCCGGTCGTCCTGGTGCACGGTTTTCCCTATGATATCCATGCCTACGACGAGGTGGTGCCTCGGCTCACCCGGGCAGGGGCGAGGGTGATCGTGCCATATCTCCGCGGGTTCGGACCAACCCGTTTCCTGTCGCCAGCCACGATGCGCAGCGGACAGCAGGCGGCGTTGGGAGGTGACCTGATCGGGCTTCTCAATGGCCTGGGCATCGACCGTGCCATTTTGGCCGGCTACGACTGGGGTGGGCTGGCCTCATGTGTCGCATCCGCCCTCTGGCCTGAGCGGGTGACAGGTCTCGTTTCCTACGCCGGATACGATATCATCGACGTGGAGCGGCTCGGGCACGCTTACCCGCCGGCTCTGGAACAGGTGCTCTGGTATCAGCATCTCTTTCAGCACGAGCGCGGACGCGAATGCCTTGCCCTTCACCGTCGCGAACTGTGTCGAATTCTCTGGACGCAATGGTCACCCGGTTGGGCGTTCGACGATGCCACGTTTGAGCGAACGGCGGCTTCGTTCGACAACCCGGATTTCGTGGATGTGGTGATCCACTCGTATCGCTTCGATTTTGGGACCGCGGCAGGCGACCCGGCGCTTGCTTCACTGGAAGCGCGCCTTGCAGGAAAGCCCAAGATCCGTGTGCCATCCGTCACTCTCGACGGGGCGCGGGATCCGCTCAAGCCAGGTGGCACCGCCAGCCATGCGTCGATGTTTACCGGGCGCCACGAACATCGCGTCATCGATTGCGGGCATAATCTGCCCTGGGAAGCTCCTGATGCCTTTGCCGATGCCGTCTTGACGATAAGAGAGTGGACGGCTGGCGGCGAGGCCTGCCCGGAGCAAGAGGCTTCGGCCTCGACCATGCCCACCCCGTGATGATTGCGGCAATCTGCGGATTGGATTTCACATTCCCGCCCCGTATCACTCCCTATAATCGAACGGATATGGTCTGGCCTTATCGGGTCTGATTCCTATCTATTCTTTTGCCCCCAATCCGGAGTTCCTCATGGCTTTTCGTAGTTCCAGGATCGTTGGTTTTCTGTCAGCGGCGCTGGCGGTTGCCGTCCTGTCGTCTCCCGTGGCCTCGCTCGCGCAGGAGAAGAGCACGACCGACATGCTGCGCGACACGATCAAGGGGCTCCTCGACGGCGATTCCGGCAAGACGGACAATGGCCAGCCGCCGGCACCGCTTCCCGCGCCTTCGACCAAGCAGATCCCGCTGAGCCGCGACGACATGCAATTGTCCTTCGCGCCGCTCGTCAAGGCGACGGCGCCTGCCGTCGTCAACGTCTATGCCGCGCGTCAGGTTGTGACCCGTTCGCCCTTTGCCGGCGATCCGTTCTTCGAGCAGTTCTTTGGCCGGCAGTTCAGTGGCCCGCCGCGCATCCAGTCTTCCCTCGGCTCGGGCGTGATCGTCGATCCGAGCGGCATCGTGGTGACCAACAATCATGTCATCAAGGATGCCGACGACATCAAGGTGGCGCTTTCCGATGGCCGCGAGTTCGAGAGCCGTATCCTGCTCAAGGACGAGGCAACCGATCTCGCCATCCTCAAGATCGATGCCAACGAAGCTTTCCCGACCCTCGCGCTCGGCAATTCCGACAATGTGGAGGTCGGTGATCTGGTGCTCGCCATCGGCAATCCCTTCGGCGTCGGGCAGACGGTGACGAGCGGCATCGTCTCGGCGCAATCGCGCACGCGGGTGGGCATCTCCGATTTCGACTTCTTCATCCAGACCGACGCGGCCATCAATCCAGGCAATTCCGGCGGCGCGCTGATCGACATGCGCGGCCAGCTCATCGGCATCAACACTGCAATCTTTTCGCGCTCCGGCGGCTCGATCGGCATCGGTTTCGCCATTCCGTCCAATATGGTGCGCGCCGTTGTCGAGACGGCGATGAAGGGCGGCAAGAGCTTCGAGCGCCCCTTTATCGGCGCGACATTCCAATCGGTGACGCCCGATGTGGCCGAAAGCCTCGGCCTGCCACAGCCCTATGGCGCGCTGATCACGGCCCTCACCGATGGCGGGCCGGCCGAGAAGGCGGGGCTCAAGGTCGGCGATCTTATCCTGTCCGTGGAAGGCGCGCGCGTCGACAATCCGGATGTGCTGGCATACCGGCTCCTTACGGCAGGCATCGGAAGCACGGTAAAGCTGAACGTGATGAGCGGATCGCAGCAGCGCGAAGTGCCGGTGACGCTTGCGAGTGCTCCCAAGACGCCCGAGGTCCAGTCGCAGGTGATAGAAGGCGACAGCCCGCTCGCCGGCGCGGAGGTCACCGAACTGACGCCGGATATCGCCCGGCGCTTCCGCCTGCCGCAGACAACGCGCGGCGTGGTGGTAACGGGCGTCTACCGCAGTTCGCCCGCCATGCGGCTCAACCTGCGCCAGGGCGATATCATCCGCAGGATCAATGGCGTCGAAATCAACGGGGTGAGCGACCTGACCGATGTGCTTTCCGCCGGCGCGAGCCTGCTCTGGCGCTTCGAATTCGAGCGCAACGGCGCTATCATTCGACAATATATTCGATAATCACTAGATATAACGCATGGCCGATCTTTTCTCCGTCAATGACGACCCTCGGGCCGACCGCAACAGGCCGCTTGCCGATCGCATGCGCCCCCGCCACCTCTCCGAGGTGACGGGGCAACCGCATCTGACCGGGCCGGAGGGTGTCCTGACGCGCATGATAGCCTCGGGCACGCTCGGCTCCATGATCTTCTGGGGCCCGCCCGGCACAGGCAAGACAACCGTTGCGCGGCTTTTGGCGGGCGAAACAAACCTCGCCTTCGAGCAGATTTCGGCGATCTTCTCCGGCGTGGCGGATTTGAAAAAGGTGTTCGAGGCCGCCCGCGCGCGCCGGATGTCCGGTCGCCAGACGCTGCTTTTCGTCGACGAGATCCATCGCTTCAACCGAGCGCAGCAGGATTCGTTCCTGCCGGTCATGGAGGACGGCACCGTCATCCTCATCGGCGCGACGACCGAGAACCCGTCCTTCGAACTCAACGCCGCGCTTCTTTCGCGCGCCCGTGTGCTGACCTTCCACCCGCACGACGCCGACAGCATCGCCACTCTGCTCCAGCGGGCCGAAGAGAGCGAGGGCCGTCCGCTGCCGCTGGATGAGGAGGGCAGGGCGAGCCTCGTCCGCATGGCCGATGGCGATGGCCGCGCCGCGCTGACGCTGGCGGAGGAAGTGTGGCGCGCCGCGCGGAAGGATGAGGTGTTCAACGCAGAACAGTTGCAGGAGATCGTGCAGCGCCGCGCGCCGGTCTATGACAAGAGCCAGGACGGCCATTACAACCTGATTTCCGCCCTGCATAAATCCGTGCGCGGATCGGACCCGGACGCCGCGCTCTATTACCTCTGCCGCATGTTCGACGCGGGCGAGGACCCGCTCTATCTCGGCCGCCGCCTGGTGCGCATGGCATCGGAGGATATCGGCCTCGCCGATCCGCAGGCGCTCGTCATCGCCAACGCCGCCAAGGACGCCTATGATTATCTCGGCTCGCCCGAGGGCGAACTGGCGCTGGCGGAGGCCTGCGTCTACCTCGCCACCGCGCCGAAATCGAACGCCGTCTACACCGCCTACAAGGCGGCAATGCGCGCCGCCAAGGAAAACGGCTCGCTCCTGCCGCCGAAGCATATTCTGAACGCCCCCACCAAGCTGATGAAGGGCGAGGGCTACGGCGCGGGCTATGCCTATGACCACGATCAGCCCGACGCCTTCTCCGGCCAGGACTACTTCCCCGAATCGATGGGTCGCCACACCTTTTATGATCCGCCCGAACGCGGGTTTGAGCGGGAGATTCGCAAAAGGCTGGATTATTGGGCGAAGCTGCGGCGGGAGCGGGGTTAGGGGATTGCTCTTTAATTTCGGCGCTATTCACCCCCCTCTGCCCTGCCGGGCATCTCCCCCTCAAGGGGGGAGATTGGCTGGGAGGTCCGCTTTCGCTAATCGCCAACGTTGCAGGGTATCTAATCGCCGACGTTGCAGGATGAAATGCCGTCCGCGATGAAGGCCGATCTCCCCCCTTGAGGGGGAGATGCCCGGCAGGGCAGAGGGGGTATCTGGGAGCTGGCGTTTGAAACTAAAACCGCAACCCGCATGCCTCCCGTATGGCAATCTGCACCGGCGAGGGCGGCAATGTGGGGTCGAACTCGGCTTTCGGATAAAGCGGCGGCTGCGCCATGAAGCGCGGTGCCCGTCCGTGATGCGGCTGCGCGGCATGGACGAGGAATGGATGGCACAGATAGACCGTGCCTGCCGCGCCGGTGGCGATCTCCACCTCGCAATCCGCGGTGGAGGCGTAGCCATCGGCGGAAAGCTGCCGGAGCGTCGCGCCTTTTTCGCCATGGGGCAGCAGCTCCCGCGCGATCGTCAGATGCGAGCCTTTCCGTATATGTGTCGGCGCGTCATCAGGCCCGACATCGCTGAAAAGGAAAAGCATCAGCAGGGCGCGCCCGCTGCTTTTCACATTGGCGCGCCACTCCATGAAATCAGGGCTGTCGCCAAAGCTCATATCCACATGCCAGCCATCGTCGCCGGGGGCGCCCGGCGAGGGGAAGCGGATGGGAAAGGTGCCGAGCCCCCTGGGCTGTAGCCAGCGGCCCTCGCCGGCAAGCTGATCGTAGGCCTTGTGGAGGATGGGCGTGTTGGCGGCCGCGATGAAGGGCGGGGTGGACATGAAGGCCACACGGATCACCGGTTGCGTCCAGCTTTCAGGCGCGTCCGGCGAGAGCCCGATCTCCCGCCAGAGTTCGTCCCTGCATTGTCTTGCAAGCTCCGCGCTGAACGCGTTCTCGATCTTGACGAAGCCGTTGTCGATGAAATCCTGAACCTGACCGGCGGTCAGGGCAGCGTCATGAATTTTCGGCATGGAAACATTCTCCGCTCCGGTCGGCGTGTGCGCGCGACCGTGTTTGATCTTTATGGGAACAGCCTCGAGAGCCGTTCAGATCAGCGGGAAGAATGTGGACATGAACATCGTGGACGGGACGTTACGGCGTGAAGCGGACGAAATCAAGCGTTTGTCGACCGGCAGCCGAACAGTCTCTTACAAGGTTCGCACCTTCGGCGATGGCGGGACATTGGCCGAACCGGGATTGGGCTGCCCCGCCCCGAACCGCACCCCATCGATGAGCAGCGCCACCATCCGCCGCGCTTCCGCGAGGTCGCCATGGCTGGCGGGCGTGGCCAGGCGCAAGCAGGCGAAGAGCAGTTCGCGGGCATTGATATCCTTGCGGACTGCGCCGGTGGACGCGGCGGCGTCGAGCAGGCCTTGTAGCGCCGGGGTGAGCTGGCCTTCCACATAATCGGGCAGGGACTGATAGGCCGGATCGCCGGAATGCAGCGCGGGGCCGAGGCCGCGCTTGGTCGCGACGAAATCCACCAGCCTTTGCACCCAGAGCCCCAGCGCCTCGTCGGGCGCATGTGCCTCGCGCAGCGTCGCGGCGGCTTCCACGCAGGCGTCCACCTCGCGCTGGATGATCGCCTTGATCATGTCCGAGCGCTGCGGGAAATGCCGGTAGAGCGTGCCGACGCCGACGCCCGCCTCCGCCGCAATCGCCCGCATCGGCGCGTCTATTCCCGATTCCGCGAACACCTTCATCGCCGCCTGCAGCACGGCATCGAGATTGCGCCGCGCATCGGCACGCATCGGGCGCTCATGGCCTGTCTCCAGCTCGTCGGTCTGCTTGCCCATCACCACCTCTTGCTAAACGGAACATTGTTCCGTATAAAACGGACGAACGTTCCGTTTACCCATATCCCACCGGCCGGGATTTCGCCAGAGCATGATCCCGAAAAGTTGCAGACTTTTCGGACGAGATCATGCGGCAAAAACAAAGACCTCACACAAGGAGATTCCCATGCACTATCGTCCGCTTGGCCGCACCGGCATCAGGGTCAGCCCCTGGTGCCTCGGCGCGATGATGTTCGGAAAGGTCGCCAATGCCGATCATGACGAATGTGTCCGCATCATCCACAAGGCCCTCGATTTCGGCATTAACTTCATCGACACCGCCGACGCTTACAGCCAGGGCGACTCGGAGATCATTGTCGGCAAGGCGCTGAAAGGGCGGCGGGACAATGTCGTTGTCGCCACCAAGGCGTTCCTGCCGATGAGCGACGACCCGAACCAACAGGGCAGCTCGCGCCGCTGGCTCACCCGCGCGGTCGAGGATTCGCTGCGCCGGCTCCAGACCGATCATATCGACGTCTATCAGGTCCACCGGCCCGCGCCGGATACGGATATCGAGGAAACCCTGTCGGTGCTGACCGATCTGATGCGCGCGGGCAAGGTGCGCGCCATCGGTTCCTCGACCTTTCCCGCCGCCGATATCGTGGAGGCGCAATGGGTGGCGGAGCGCCGTGGCCTCGCGCGCTTCCGCACCGAGCAGCCGCCTTATTCTATCCTCAACCGGGCGATCGAGCGCGAGGTGCTCCCCGCCTGCCAGCGCTACGGCATGGGCGTGATGGCCTGGAGCCCGCTCGCCAAGGGCATGCTCACGGGCAAATACCGCAAGGGCGCGCCGCAGCCGGATTCGCTGCGTACGCAGTTTTTTCCGAAGGCGATGTCGGACGAGGCGAGCCTCGACGCGGTGGAACAGCTTATCCCGCTCGCGGAAAGCGCCGGCATGTCGCTGATGCATATGGCGCTGGCCTTCGTCATATCGCATCCCGCCGTTACCTCCGCGATCATCGGCCCGCGCACGATGGAACAATTCGACGGTCTGCTGACGGGGGCAGGAGCGGCGCTCTCCGACGACGTCCTCGACCGGATCGACGAGATCGTGCCGCCGGGCGTCGATATTGCGCCGCTGGAGCGGGCGGCCTACATCCCGCCGTCGATCGCCGATGCATCGCAACGGCGGCGGCCCATCGCAGAACGGGCCGTCGCCTGATTCACCCGATCTATCGGGAATTCTCAAACAAGAAGGCCCGGCAGCAATTGCCGGGCCTCCTCACTTCGGATCTATAGGAACAATTTAGGCCGCCGCACCCTCGAGCGGGAAGGGCGTCACATTGCTCGCGTCCTTCTCGGCCGTCTCCTCGGCGATCAGGCCGCCGGCCCGCAGAAGGGCGGCGAAGCGGCCGTTCTGCGCGGCGAGCTCGTCGAACCTGCCGGCCTCGACCAGACGACCCTTGTCGAGGAAGAGGACGAGATCGGCGTTGCGCACGGTCGACAGGCGGTGGGCGATGATGAAGGTCGTGCGGTTGCTCGAGAGCTCGTCGATCGCGTTCTTCACCTGCGCCTCGGTTTCCACGTCAAGCGCGCTCGTCGCCTCGTCGAGCACCAGGATCGGGGCGTTCTTCAGCACGGCGCGGGCAATCGCCAGGCGCTGGCGCTCGCCGCCCGAAAGCTGCGAGCCGCGCTCGCCGACGACCGTGTCGTAGCCCGCGCTCTTCGACAGGATGAAGTCATGCGCGGCGGCAGCGCGGGCCGCGGCATGCACCTCCTCGTTCGAGGCGTCGGTCCGACCGATGCGGATATTGTCCTCGATCGAGCGGTTGAACATGCCCGCGTCCTGGAAGACGGTGGCGATGGCATGGCGCAGCGAATGGCGGCTGATTTCGCGCGTATCCACGCCGTCGATCAGGATGCGGCCGTGCTGCGGATCGTAGACGCGCTGCAGGAGGTTGATCAGCGTCGTCTTGCCGGCGCCGGTCGGGCCAACGATGGCGACGGTCTGGCCGGCCTTGGCCTCGAAGGAGACGTCATAGACGCCCTGGCCGGAATTGGCGAACTCGAAGGTCACGTTCTCGAAGACGATATTGCCATCCACATGGTCGATCGTGCGGGCGGAAGCGGGCTCCTGCCGGTCGGCGGTGGCTTCTTCCATCTCGAAGAATTCTTCCAGCTTGGCGCGGGCCGTTACCGTCTGGTTGACGAAACTGCTGACCTGGTCGAGACGGGCGATCATGAGCTGGGCGAAGCCGATGAAGGCCACCACCTCGCCGACGCGCAGCTCGCCCTTGGTGACGAGGTAAGCGCCGAGCAGCAGCACGATGATCATGGAAATGGTCGAGGCCATGCGGTTGAGGCCGCTCGCCAGCGCCCACCAGTTCAGCACCGGGTTCTGCGCCTGCAGCAGATTGGCCGCATATTGCTGCAGCGACCGCGCCTCCTCGGCGATGCGGTTATAGCTCTGCAGCACGGCGACATTGCTGATCGAGTCGCTGACATGCTCGAACACCTTGTGATGGTGACGCTCGACGGCGGTCTGCCCATCCTTGGTCTTGCGCATGACGAGCTGGCCGATCATCACATAGATGACGCCGAGAACGAGGAGAACGAGCGACAGGCGCATATCCATCTGCATCGCCGTCGGCACGAGGATGCCGAGTGCCACGATGGTGGAGAGATGGTTGCGCATGAATTCGAGCCAGAGGCTTTGGAGCGAATCCGTCGCGCGCAGCAGCGTGTGCAGCGCGTTCGACGTGCCGCGCTGGTGATGCCACGAAAGCGGCATGGTGATGAGGCGCTCGAAGGAGTCGGAAAGGACGCTCAGGCGACGGTTATGCGCCAGCCGGTCGGCGCCCAGCGCCACCAGCACGAAGGCGACGATGTTGAACACGCCAAGCCCGGCCCACATCCCCAGCGTCGGGAGAATGGCCGTCTTATCGGAAATGGAATCGATGACACGTCCGAACAGGATGGGCTCGGCCACCGTCACCAGCGCCAGCACGATATTGGCCGCGCAGATCAGTGTGGTCGTCCGCTTTTCGGCTCCCAGATATCGCAGCGATCTCCAGTAGATGCTCAGCAAGGACAATTTGCCACTCCAAGGGGTTCGAGACATTTCAGACGCCAGCTAGATGGTGCGTTTTGCGGGCGCCGCAATAACCCATGCAGACAGGTAGTGGCGGTTCCGTGACTATTGAAACCATAATTTGCAACGGCCTGTAACTGGCCGTGATCAAAGAGCTTTTTGCGCCTGGTTGACACGTTACGTCAATGTTTTTCACATCGCGTGAGGTGCGGCATTTATGCCGGCTATCCGGGCGATTTCGCACATGCGCGGCTCGTTGCAGCATGCAGTCGCGAATTGTGGCTCGCAACGCGCGCCGGCTGGTGATAGAGCAGGCCTGTTTCAGGATTAGGTTAAGGAAATATGGCGGGTGTAGAACAAAAAACGGTCGATGCGGGTGAGGCGGGCATGCGGCTCGACCGCTGGTTCAAGGTGCATTATCCCGGTCTTGGCTTCGGCCACCTCCAGAAGCTGCTGCGCTCGGGCCAGATCCGCGTCGATGGCGGCCGGGCCAAGGCCGACACCCGCGTCCAGCCCGGCCAGACGATCCGCATTCCGCCATTGGGCGTCGACGAGAAGGCCCCCGGGCCGCTGACCGGCCGCACCATCCGCAACCGCGGCGATGCCGATGTGCTGGCGCAGATGCTGCTTTATGAGGATCCGAAGGTCTACGTCTTCAACAAGCCTGCGGGGCTCGCCGTGCAGGGTGGATCGGGTGTTACCCGCCATGTCGACGACATGCTGGAGGCCTGGCGCAACAAAAAGGGCGAAAAGCCCCGGCTGGTGCATCGCCTCGACCGGGATACGTCGGGTGTTCTGGTGGTGGCAAAGACGCGCAGTGCGGCGCAGGCGCTCACCACCGCCTTTCGCGAGCGCGACACCAAGAAGACCTATTGGGCGCTGGTCAAGGGCGTTCCGCGCAAGCGGGAGGACAAGATTTCCACCTGGCTCGTCAAGGAGGCGACGCCGGACGGCGACCGGATGCGCGTCTGCGAGCATGGCGAGCCGGATGCGGACCACGCCGTCTCCTATTACCGCGTCCTGGAAACGGCAGGCCGCAATCTCGCCTGGCTCGAGATGGAGCCCTATACCGGGCGCACCCATCAATTGCGTGTTCACGCCGCCCATATCGGCAATCCCATTATCGGCGATCCCAAATATTTCGAGGCGGACACGAACTGGGAATTTCCCGGCGGCATCCAGAAGCGCCTGCATCTTCACGCCCGCCGCATCCGCATTCCCAACCCCGGCGGCGGCATCATCGACGTGACCGCGCCGCTGCCCCCGCACATGGTGCAGAGCTGGAACCTGCTCGGCTTCGACGAGGCGCTGGCGGAGGTGGATTGATGAAGCTCGTTCTCTTCGATTGCGACGGAACGCTGGTCGACAGCGCCGGCGTCATCCATCGCTGCATGGCGAGAACCTTTGCCGAAGCGGGCCTGGCGGAGCTCGCGGAGACCGAGACCCGCTCCATCATCGGCCTTTCGCTCGATCATGCGATCGCTCGGCTCCTGAAATGCGAAATCGACGCCGAGGTGCGGGCGCTGGCGCAACGCTACAAGGATCATTTCATTGTCATGCGCGAGGAGCCTGATTTTGCCGAACCGGTGTTTCCCGGTATTCCCGAACTCGTCGCCGATCTGGGACGCCGGGACGATATCGTCATCGGCATGGTGACCGGCAAGTCGCGGCGCGGCGTGCGCCGGGTTCTGGAAATGCATGGCCTGAGCGAGCATTTCTTCGTCGTGCGGACCGCCGACGATTGTCCTTCCAAACCGCACCCCGCCATGGTGCTTGAGGCCTGTGCGGAAGCGGGCTTCGATCCGGGCGAGGCCCTTGTCGTCGGTGACGCCATCTACGATATGGAAATGGCGCGGGCAGCCGGCGCGCTGGCCGTCGGCGTTTCATGGGGCTATCATTCGCCGGAAGCGTTACGCGCAAGCGGAGCCGATCATGTGCTCGACGTGCCTGCCGACCTGCTGACGCTGCTTGAAAGGCAAATCCAGGAAGTGTGAAGCGCTTTCCGGCGGCTTGCGTAAAACAACAAAAGAGTTGCTCGATGCGTGACATCCTGAACGATCTCGAAAAGGGAGAGGCGCTGTCGGATCCCGATCCGGTGCGGCGCGCACAAAAACAGATGAAGACGCAATTGCCGAAGAAATTCTACCAGACCGTCACCGTGGCCGGGAACGAAGGCGGCGGCTATGGCATCCATCTCGACGGCAAGCCGGTTCGCACGCCCGGGCGACGCAACCTGACGCTGCCGACCGCCGCTGCGGCGCAGATCATTGCCGATGAATTCGCCAGCCAGGAAGAGGTGATCGATCCGGCGCGGATGCCGGCGACCCGTCTCGCCAACACGGCGATCGACGGCGTGGCCGATGATCCGCAGGCGGTGGTGGAGGATCTCCTGCGCTTTGCCGCCTCGGACATGTTGTTCTACAGGGCTGAGGGGCCGGAGACGCTGGTCAAGCGGCAGGCGGAGCGCTGGGATCCGCTGATCGACTGGGCATCGTCGGCGCTCAGCGCCCGTTTCATTCTGGCCGAGGGGGTGATGCATGTCGCCCAGCCGCGCGAGGCGCTGGCCGCCTTCGGCGTGCATCTGAATGCCATAAGCAACCCTGTCGCGCTGGCAGCGCTTCATACCATGACCACCCTTACCGGCTCCGCCATCCTGGCGCTCGCCATTGCCAAGGGCGAAATCGGCGTAAAAGAAGGCTGGGAGCTCGCCCATCTCGATGAGGACTGGACCATCGAGCATTGGGGCGAGGACGCGGAAGCCAAGGCACGCCGTCTTTCCCGCGAGGAAGAGATGATGGCGGCTGCAGCAATGTTTGCCGCAACCTCATCATTTTGACGTCCTTATTCCGCCCGGTTTGGTCGCTGATATCGAGGCAGTATTCGAAGAGGGAAACTGTCCGATGTCACGTCTTTCCATCTATCTGGCTTTGACCTTCGTTGTGGCGCTGCTCGTTGCGGCGGCTCATCCCGGCCGGTCTTTCCAGGGGAAGGAGCTCTTTTCCGCGGCACCGGAGGAGATCACGACCGGCTCGATTTCCCGGAATAAGGATTAGGGCAGACCGGGAAATAGCAGGACGCTTTTCCTGAAAGCAGGAAGCCCAAACAAAAACCCCGGCAGAGCCGGGGTTTTCTTTTCGTGGTTAGTCGGCCCCGGCCTTAGACCGAGTAGTACATGTCGTACTCGACCGGATGCGGCGTCGTTTCGTAACGCAGCGTCTCGGCCATCTTCAGCTCGATGAAGGCGTCGATCTGGTCGTCGTCGAAGACGCCGCCGGCCTTCAGGAAGCCGCGATCCTTGTCGAGGCTCTGCAGCGCCTCGCGGAGCGAACCGCAGACGGTCGGGATCTTCTTCAGCTCCTTCGCCGGCAGGTCGTAGAGATCCTTGTCCATGGCCTGGCCCGGATGGATCTTGTTCTTGATGCCGTCGAGGCCGGCCATCAGCAGGGCGGCGAAGCCGAGATAGGGGTTCGCCGACGGATCGGGGAAGCGGATCTCGACGCGCTTCGACTTCGGCGAGGTGCCGAACGGAATGCGGCAGGAAGCCGAGCGGTTGCGCGCGGAATAGGCGAGCAGCACCGGCGCCTCATAGCCCGGGACCAGACGCTTGTAGGAGTTGGTCGACGGGTTGGTGAAGGCGTTGATCGCCTTGGCGTGCTTGATGATGCCGCCGATGAAGAACAGGCAGTTCTCGGAAAGGCCGGCATATTCATTGCCGGCGAAGGTCGGCTTGCCGTCCTTCCAGATCGACATATGGACGTGCATGCCCGAACCGTTGTCGCCGAAGATCGGCTTCGGCATGAAGGTTGCCGTCTTGCCATAGGCATTGGCCACCTGATGCACGACATACTTGTAGATCTGCATCTTGTCGGCGTTGCGCACCAGCGTGTCGAACTTGAGGCCGAGCTCGTGCTGGGCGGCAGCCACCTCATGGTGATGCTTCTCGACCGTCACGCCCATTTCGGTGAGCACGGTCAGCATTTCCGAACGCATGTCCTGGGCGCTGTCGACGGGCGGAACCGGGAAATAGCCGCCCTTGACGCGCGGACGGTGACCCAGGTTGCCGGTTTCGTAATCGGTGTCGTCGTTCGACGGCAGTTCGGTGGAGTCGAGCTTGAAGCCGGTGTTGTACGGATCGGCCTTGTACTTGACGTCGTCGAAGACGAAGAACTCGGCTTCCGGGCCGACATAGATGGTGTCGCCGAGGCCGAGCGACTTCAAATAGGCCTCCGCCTTCTTGGCCGTGCCGCGCGGGTCGCGGTTGTAGGCCTCGCCGGAGATCGGATCGAGGATGTCGCACATGACGACCATGGTCGACTGGGCGAAGAACGGATCGATATGGGCCGTCTCGACATCGGGCATCAGCACCATGTCGGATTCGTTGATGGCCTTCCAGCCGGCGATCGAGGAGCCGTCGAACATCACGCCGTCGGCAAACATTTCTTCGTCGACAACGCCGACGTCCATCGTCACATGTTGCAGTTTGCCCTTCGGATCCGTGAAGCGGAGATCAAGGAACTTTACGTCATTGTCCTTGATCTGTTTGAGGATGTCATTTGCAGTCGTCATATCATTCTTTCCCTATTACACGACGATGGAATGGTCTGCGTGAGGCGTGGCGAGAAGTCAGATCGCATCGAGGCCGGATTCACCGGTGCGGATGCGGATGACTTCTTCAATGTTGGAAACAAAGATCTTTCCGTCGCCGATCCGGCCGGTCTGCGCGGCCTTGCGGATGGCTTCGATTGCCTGTTCGACGGAATCATCGCCCAGGACGACTTCCACCTTCACCTTCGGCAGGAAGTCCACGACATATTCAGCCCCGCGATAAAGTTCCGTATGGCCTTTCTGCCGCCCGAAGCCTTTGGCCTCGGTGACCGTGATGCCTTGAAGCCCGACTTCCTGGAGTGCTTCCTTCACTTCGTCGAGCTTGAATGGTTTGATGATGGCTTCGATCTTTTTCATCAGAGAACGGTCTCCGCTTTCCCTTGGGAAACGGACCTCGCGCCCGTTTCGCCCTCCTGCAAGCAGGAACCATGCCAAGTCAGGAAGATTTTCCGGCTTTGCCGATTTCTCTGGGCCGACGGCGAAAAACGGCTAGAAATGTGTCACGTCGCAGGGGATGCTTCCGTTCGACAGGCATGTCCTGAAGGGCAGGATAACGTCCAAATGAGCAAATTATGTGCAGAATGCATAATAAATATTCATTATCGCTGTTCCTTCCGGCGGCTTCGGCAACAAGGGGCAAGAACGCATGCATGAGCTTTTGACACCGGAGGAAATGGGGGAAGCCGACAGGTTGACCATCGCGGCGGGCCCCGGTGATGGCTATGTCCTGATGCGGAATGCCGGCATCTCGATCGCCCGTGCGATCCTCGCGCGCTTCCCGGATGCCGGCCGGATCGCCGTTCTCTGCGGTCCCGGCAACAATGGCGGGGATGGTTACGTCGCTGCACGGTTGCTGGCTGAAGCAGGACTGGGAGTGACCTGTTTCCGCAGCCATGCGCCGCGCGAGGGGAGCGACGCCTTTCTGGCCGCGGCGGACTACCAGGGGGCGGTGCGCTCCCTGGGGGAATTCATCGTTGATGATTGCGACCTCGTCATCGATGCCTTCTATGGCGCCGGTCTTGCGCGCCCGGTCGGGGGCATGGAGAAATCGATCATCGAGGCGGTGAATGCCGCCCGCCTGCCGGTCATCGCCGTCGATCTGCCGAGCGGCGTTTCCGGTGCGAGCGGCGCCGTGCTTGGGGCGGCTTTCGAGGCCACGCTGACCATCACCTTCTTCCGCAAGAAGCCGGGCCATCTGCTGCTGCCGGGGCGGGACCGCTGCGGTGAAGTCCTGGTGACCGACATCGGCATCAGGGACAGCGTGCTGGAGGAGATCGCGCCGCGCTGTTGGGAGAACACGCCTGATCTTTGGCGAGAGCATTTTCCGCGACCGGCGGAAGACACGCATAAGTACCGGCGCGGTCATACGGCGGTATTTTCTGGCGGAGCTATGGCGACGGGTGCAGCAAGACTTTCCGCAAGGGCCGCGGCGCGCATCGGGGCAGGGGCGGTCACCGTCCTCTCCCCGCCGGATGCGCTGCTCGTTCATGCCGTGCATCTGACCAGCATCATGCTGCGCAAGACGCAAACTGTTGCCGATGCCGTGGATTTCATCAGGGACCGCAAGGTATTCTCCGCCGTTCTCGGCCCGGGCTTCGGCGATGCGGCGCGGATCCGCGAACTCGCCCCGGCGCTGCTCGACAGGCGCCGGACGGGCGAGGGATTTCACGGGCTGGTGCTCGATGCCGACGGCCTGACGGCGTTCGAGAGCAACCCGGACGAGTTGTTTGAAGCAACGGGCAGGACACAGGCCAGCGCGCTGGTGCTGACGCCGCACGAGGGCGAGTTCCACCGCCTGTTCGGCACGATCGGTGCGGATCAGGCGTTATCGAAGCTGGAGAAGGCGAGGGCGGCGGCGAAGCGGGCCAATGCGATCGTCATCTACAAGGGCCCCGATACGGTCATCGCCTCACCCGACGGCCGGACTGCGATCAACTCCAACGGCACGCCGCTGCTGGCCACGGCCGGCTCGGGCGACGTGCTCGCCGGCATGGCGGCAGGCCTCATCGCACAGGGCATGCCGGCCTTCGAAGCCGCGGCGGCGGCCGTGTGGCTCCACGCCGATGCGGCGAAACGTTTCGGCCCGGGGTTGATAGCGGAAGATCTGCCGGAAGGGCTGCCGGCAGTGCTGGATGGAATGGGAGTGGAGTAGCGTGCACATTCCTGATGGAACGGCTTGGCATTTGATTACTCGTTACCGTTGAGACAGTGGATAGGGAGAGGCTTGGATTCCAGTGACAAGCACTGGAATCCAGGCCTCAACAATGTCATCGCCGCTAGGGTGGAAATGCTGGCGTAACGCATATAACCTGTCTTGGAAGTAACAGATCAGGAAAATCCAATCTCTCGATGAGTTAGCAAAAACAAAGGCTTATATCATCGACTTCAATGATTTCTGTCATGCCGTCTTAATCCCGGCGATCCGTTCCATCAGCGCCCGCGCGGCGTTGGGCGCCCGCACCTTGCCCTCGTGAATGAAATAGACGAAGACATCGCGCGGCTCCTTCGGCGCCGGATTGTCCGCATCGGTATAGGGCAGGTCGTCCGGGCTGCCGCCATCGGCCCAGATTTTCGCCCGTTCAGCCCAGCGGTCGAGCGCCTCGGCCGGATAGCCTGTGGCGATCTCGTCCTTGCCCTTCTGAAGGCGGGCATAGACGAAATCGGCGGTGATATCGGCAATTTCGGGATATTCGAAATGCTCGGCATAGGTGATCGCCACGCCGTGCTTGCGGGCGAGCGCCACGAATTCCGGCACCGCGAATGAGGGATGGCGGACCTCGACGGTATGGCGAAGCTTCAGCCCGTCCTGCTTTTCCGGCAAGAGCTTGAGAAAAGCCTCGAAATCATCCGGGTCGAACTTCTTCGTCGGCGCGAACTGCCAGAGAATCGGCCCGAGATGCGGTCCCAGCTCCGTGATGCCCTGCGTCAGGAAACGCGCGATCGATTCCCCGGCTTCCGCAAGGAAGCGGCGGTTGGTGACGAAGCGGTTTCCCTTGAGCGAGAAGACAAAGCCCTCCGGCACCTCGCTCGCCCATTTGGCGAAGGTCGCCGGCTTCTGCGAGCCGTAATAAGTGCCGTTGACCTCGATGGTGGTCAGCTGCCGGCTGGCATATTCAAGCTGCCGCCTCTTGGGCAGGTCGTCCGGATAGAACGTGCCCTCCCAGGGCTCGAAGGTCCACCCACCGATGCCTGCTCGTATTGCGCCGCCCTGTGCCATGGCTATCCCTCTCTGCCTGCTTTAGAAATCTGCCCTCACCCTTACCCTCTTCCCGCGTGCGGGGAGAGGGGGCATCAGCCATGCCGCTATCCCGTTGCCCCCTGTACTTGGCGGAAAAGAGGGCGAAAACGTCCGCGTCTCCCTCTCCCCGCTTGCGGGGAGAGGGTAAGGGTGAGGGGCAGACGCGGCTGGTCCATCGAACCAGACCTTCGATTACTCCGCCGCTTCCGCCTTGCGTTTCGGGCGGCGCTCCAGAAGCTCCTTCAGGAAGTGCCCGGTATAGGACCGCGGCTCCTTGACGATGTCCTCAGGGCGGCCCACCGCGACGATCTCGCCGCCGCCATCGCCGCCCTCGGGGCCGAGGTCGATCACCCAGTCGGCGGTCTTGATCACTTCGAGATTGTGCTCGATCACCACCACCGTGTTTCCCTGCTCGACCAATTCATGCAGCACTTCAAGAAGCTTGGCCACGTCATGGAAATGCAGGCCCGTCGTCGGCTCGTCCAGAATGTAGAGCGTGCGGCCGGTCGCCCGGCGCGACAGTTCCTTGGCCAGCTTGACGCGCTGGGCCTCGCCGCCTGAGAGCGTCGTCGCCTGCTGGCCGACCTTGATATAGCCGAGGCCGACCTTGTTGAGCGTTTCCAGCTTGTCGCGCACCGCCGGAACGGCGGAGAAGAACTCGGCGCCTTCCTCCACGGTCATGTCGAGCACGTCGGCGATCGACTTGCCCTTGAAGAGCACCTCGAGCGTCTCGCGATTGTAGCGCTTGCCGTGGCAGACATCGCAGGTGACATAGACATCGGGCAGGAAGTGCATCTCGATCTTGATGACGCCATCGCCCTGGCAGGCCTCGCAGCGCCCGCCCTTGACGTTGAAGGAGAAGCGGCCCGGCTGATAGCCGCGCGCCTTCGCCTCCGGCAGGCCGGCGAACCAGTCGCGGATCGGCGTGAACGCGCCGGTATAAGTGGCGGGGTTCGAGCGCGGCGTGCGCCCGATCGGCGACTGGTCGATGTCGATCACCTTGTCGAGATATTCCAGCCCGTCGATCCGGTCGTGCTCGGCCGGGTGCTCGCGCGAGCCCATGATGCGGCGCGAGGCCGCCTTGAACAGCGTCTCGATCAGGAAGGTCGACTTGCCGCCGCCGGAAACACCGGTCACGCAGGTAAACGTGCCGAGCGGTATTTCGGCCGAGACATTCTTCAGATTGTTGCCGCGCGCGCCGACCACCTTGATGCGCTTCGCCTTGGAGATCGGCCGCCGCTCGGCCGGAACCGCGACTTCGCGGGTGCCGGAGAGATATTGCCCGGTCAGCGATTTCGGGCTCGCCATGATCTCGTCGGGCGTGCCCCGGGCAATGATCTGCCCGCCATGGATGCCGGCCGCAGGGCCGATATCGACCACGTAGTCGGCGGTCAGGATCGCGTCCTCGTCATGCTCGACGACGATGACCGTGTTGCCCAAGTCGCGCAGATGCCTGAGCGTGTCGAGGAGCCGCGCATTGTCGCGCTGGTGCAAGCCGATGGAGGGCTCGTCGAGGACATAAAGCACCCCGGTCAGCCCCGAGCCGATCTGCGACGCCAGCCGGATGCGCTGGCTTTCACCGCCTGAAAGCGTGCCGGAATTGCGCGAGAGCGTCAGATAATCGAGGCCGACATCGTTCAAAAAGCGCAGGCGCTCGCGGATTTCCTTGAGGATTCGTGCCGCGATCTCCCTTTGCTTTTCGTTGAACGTCGCGTCGATGTCGCGGAACCAGGCGTCCGCCTTGCGGATCGACATTTCCGTGACCTGGCCGATATGCAGGCCTCCGATCTTGACCGCCCGCGCCTCGGGCTTCAGCCGATAGCCGTTGCAGGCGGGGCAGGGGGTGGACGACATGAAACGCTCGATCTCTTCGCGTGACCAGGCCGAGTCGGTCTCCTTCCAGCGCCGCTCCAGATTGGGGATGACGCCTTCGAAGGTCTTGGTGGTCTTGTAGGAGCGCAGGCCGTCATCATAGGCGAAGGTGATTTCCTTCGTGCCTGTGCCGTGCAGGATGGCGCTCTGCGCCGCCTCCGGCAGATCGCGCCAGCGGTCGCCGATCTTGAAGCCATAGACCGCGCCCAGCGCTTCCAGCGTCTGGTTGTAATAGGGAG
This sequence comes from Mesorhizobium sp. RMAD-H1, assembly GCF_014191375.1. Taxonomy (GTDB): domain Bacteria; phylum Pseudomonadota; class Alphaproteobacteria; order Rhizobiales; family Rhizobiaceae; genus Paramesorhizobium. The sequence continues at coordinate 187,789 of NZ_JACHWN010000002.1, read as the reverse complement.
ACGACGATCGCGCCCAAGGCGCGATGGCGCCCTCGCGCAGCGTCACATTCTCGTCGGGAATGACGAGATTGGGATCGATCGCCTGCTGCGTGCCGAGGCCGTCGCAGCTCGGACAGGCGCCGAACGGATTGTTGAAGGAGAAAAGCCTGGGCTCGATCTCCGAAATGGTGAAGCCCGAGACGGGGCAGGCGAATTTCTCCGAAAAGAGCAGCCGCTCATGCGTCTCGTTTTTCGACTTGTTGGCGGATTCGCTCGCCGTCTCTTCGGCGGGAAGCGGCTTGTCGGCGAATTCGGCGATCGCCAGCCCGTCGGCGAGCCGCAGGCAGGTCTCCAGGCTGTCGGCCAGCCGCGAGGCGAGATCGGGGCGCACCACCACGCGGTCGACCACCACGTCGATATCGTGCTTGTACTTCTTGTCGAGCGCCGGCACCTCGGCGATCTCGTAGAAAGTGCCGTCCACCTTGACGCGCTGGAAGCCCTTTTTCTGCAGCTCGGCCAGTTCCTTGCGGTATTCGCCCTTGCGCCCGCGCACCATCGGCGCGGTGATGTAGAGCCGCGTGCCTTCCTCGAGCGCCATGACGCGGTCGACCATCTGGCTCACCGTCTGGCTCTCGATCGGCAGTCCCGTCGCCGGAGAGTAGGGCACGCCGACGCGCGCGAAGAGCAGGCGCATATAGTCATAGATTTCGGTGACGGTGCCGACGGTGGAGCGCGGGTTGCGGCTCGTCGTCTTCTGCTCGATGGAGATGGCGGGGGAAAGCCCGTCGATCTGGTCGACATCGGGCTTCTGCATCATTTCCAGGAACTGGCGCGCATAGGCCGAAAGGCTCTCGACATAGCGGCGCTGGCCTTCCGCATAGATGGTGTCGAAGGCGAGCGACGACTTGCCGGATCCGGACAGCCCGGTCATGACGATGAGCTTGTCGCGCGGCAGGTCGAGATCGACATTCTTCAGATTATGCTCGCGCGCACCGCGTATGGAGATATATTTTTGATCGCTCATTCGCGCCCTGCCATCCTGTCACTCGCGAAAATCCACGGCGTCCGGTCCCGCAAAACCGGCGCCGCCATGCAGCACAACCCGGAAGGCCGAGAGGCAGTTCTCCCGAAATCATGCGTGAAATGTAGGGTGCCCTATGCCATTCGCCCATGGCGCCCTCATGAAAACCGTTTCCCGAAGCGGAGCCGGCGGCTTCCGCTCTGGATACGGCATTTATTAGCACCGGAACAAACATCGAACAACCGTTCGTTCAAATAAGCCATGCGAAATGTGATGACAAGATCGTTGACGAAGCCTCCTGACAAGAGCAGTATTTTCATGTCGGTCGCAGGCAACGATTGATGATTGTATGGACGAGCGATCATCGTGAAGGCGCCGGGCGGCCGTGCGAAAGCCAACTGACAGGAGGAGAGGAGCATGAGTCCGCCTGATAGTTCGCCCGAGGCTTCATCCTGATGAAGCCACAACCGGTGAGCGCGCCGTCCATGACGCGTCGTGAGCCGATTGCCGAAAATCTGAACCTGATGCAAGGAAGCGGAAAGCGTTTCCTACGAGCTTGTCGGTGAAGCACTACCGGCAAGAAGGGTAAACCCCAAAATCGAGCCCCGCGCGCCAGAGATAGAAGAGCGGCGGGGCTATTTCATGCGGTTTCTCACGCAAACACCGTCATTTATCGTTGGAACCGCGATATTCTCCTTGCATTCCGGTCAATTTTCTCTAGAACAAAAAGAGAACAATAACTCTTGTGGATAGTTGCGGCTAATTTCCATACGGATGCGCGCCCTGCGCCTCGCTCCTGTATGGTGTCCGGCAACACAGTAATGGAGTGCGTTTCATGGCAGGTAGCGTCAACAAGGTCATTCTGGTCGGCAATCTCGGGGCGGATCCGGAGATCCGGCGCCTGAACTCCGGCGATCCGGTGGTCAATCTGCGCATCGCCACCTCCGAAACCTGGCGCGACCGGCAAAGTGGTGAGCGCAAGGAGAGGACCGAATGGCATAGCGTCGTCATCTTCAACGAGAACCTGGCCAAGGTGGCCGAGCAATATCTGAAGAAGGGCGCGAAGGTTTACATCGAGGGCTCGCTGCAGACCCGCAAATGGCAGGACCAGACCGGTGCTGACCGGTATACGACGGAAATCGTGCTGCAGAAGTTCCGCGGCGAATTGCAGATGCTCGATACCCGCGGCGAGGGCGGTGGCCGTTTCGAAGGCGGCGGGCGTGGCAACCAGATGCCGGATTATTCCGACCAAGGTTCGGATTTCGGGCGCTCCAGCCCGTCCTCTGGCGGCGGTGGCGGAGGTTTCTCCCGCGACCTCGACGACGAGATCCCGTTCTGAGCATAGCCGGCAACGCCCGTATCTGAACAGGCGAAGGCGCTGGTCAGCCCGTGACCAGCGCCTTTATGCCATCGGCGACGAATTGTACCGCCAGCGCCGCCAGGATGACGCCGAGGAGGCGCGTGAGGATGGAGCGGCCGGTTTCGCCGAGAAAGCCGTCCACCCGCTCGGCGAGCAGGAACACCAGATAGGAAAGCACGATACAGGCGAGGATGATCAGGATCAGCACGAGCCGCGACGCCGTATCGTAGAACGAGCCGCCGAGCAGGATCGTGGCGGAGATCGCGCCGGGACCGGCGATCAGCGGAATGGCCAGCGGAAAGGCCGCTATGTTGCGGATATGATCGCGGGTGATGGCCACCTTGGCGCTTTTCTCGTGCCGCTCATGACGGCGCTCGAAGATCATCTCGAACGCGATCCAGAAGAGCAGGAGACCGCCGGCGACGCGGAATGCGCCGATGGTGATGCCGAATATCCCAAGGATCTGCGCGCCGGCCACGGCAAAGAGCGTCAGCACGCCAAAGGCGATGATGCTGGCGCGCATCGCCACCTGGCCGCGTTCCTGCCGGTCCATGCCCGTGGTGAGTGCCAGGAACAGCGGCGCGAGCCCCGGCGGATCGATGGTGACGAGCAGCGTCACGAGAGCGTTGAAGAGATTGTCGTAGAAGCCCATCGGATGCCGTTCCCATATTCCGGTCGGGTGATTGTAGCTGAAGCCGGCTGCACAATTCCTTAAGGAACCGGCCGCGTCGCGGAATTATGCGGTATTTACCCATATCTGCGGGAGGCTGGCCACCTCGGCTGAAACGGATTGGGCCGGTGGCCGTCGCCGCATCCCGCGGCAATCATGGCTGGATTGTGACCGGTGATTCCAGGGCTTTGTGAAGATATTTCCATCCCATTGAAATCTAAGGCTAATTATCCCCTGTTTAAACAGCTCAGGATTCGTATTCCCGGGCGTTTTCCGCTATAAGGGCGAGATCGATTCTCGCATGAAAGATCTTTGAACAGTGTCAGATCAAACTCCGCCGATTGATCCGCAGGATCCCAACGGCATCGAGCCGGTTTCCATTGTCGAGGAGATGCAGAGCTCCTATCTCGCTTATGCGATGAGCGTGATCGTGAGCCGCGCACTTCCCGACGTGCGCGACGGCCTCAAGCCGGTTCACCGGCGCATCCTGCATGCCATGAACGAGATGGGGCTGGCGTGGAACCGCTCCTACCGCAAGTCCGCCGGTGTCGTCGGCGAGGTGATGGGTAAATACCATCCGCATGGCGACGCCTCGATCTATGACGCGCTGGTGCGCATGGCGCAGGATTTCTCGCTGCGCGATCCGCTGGTGGACGGGCAGGGCAATTTCGGCTCGATCGACGGCGATCCGCCGGCGGCCATGCGCTATACCGAGTGCCGCCTGGAGAAGCTTTCCGAGACGCTGCTCGAGGATATCGACAAGGAAACAGTCGATTTCCAGGACAATTACGACGGCCGCGAGCAGGAGCCGACCGTCCTGCCGGCCCGCTTTCCGAACCTTCTGGTCAACGGCTCCGGCGGCATCGCCGTCGGCATGGCGACCAATATTCCGCCGCATAACTTAAGCGAGATCATCAACGGCTGCATCGCGCTGATCGACAATCCGGCGATCGATCTGGCGGAGATGATGCAGATCATTCCCGGTCCGGATTTCCCCACCGGCGGCATCATTCTCGGCCGTTCGGGCATTCACTCCGCCTATTCGACCGGGCGCGGCTCGATCGTCATGCGCGGCCGGGTCAACATCGAGACCATGCGCGGCGACCGCGAGGCCATCATCATCACCGAGGTTCCCTATCAGGTGAACAAGGCGACGATGATCGAGAAGATGGCCGAACTGGTGCGCGACAAGCGGATCGAGGGCATTTCTGATCTGCGTGACGAATCCGACCGCGAGGGCTATCGGGTCGTGATCGAATTGAAGCGCGATACGGTCGCCGATGTCGTGCTCAACCAGCTCTATCGCTATACCCCGCTGCAGAGCTCGTTCGGCGTCAACATGGTGGCGCTCAACGGCGGCAAGCCGGAGCAGATGACGCTGCTCGACATGCTGCGCGCCTTCGTCTCCTTCCGCGAGGAAGTGGTCAGCCGCCGCACCAAATATCTCCTGCGCAAGGCGCGTGAACGCGCGCATGTGTTGGTCGGTCTGGCGATCGCCGTCGCCAATATCGACGAGGTGATCAATCTGATCCGCCGCGCGCCCGATCCGTCGACCGCGCGCGAGCAGCTGATGGAGCGCCGCTGGCCGGCGATGGATGTGGCGCCGTTGATCGCGCTCATCGACGATCCGCGCCATAAGCTGAATGAGGACAACACCTATTTCCTCTCCGAGGAGCAGGCGCGCGCCATCCTCGACCTGCGCCTCCAGCGCCTGACCGCGCTCGGGCGCGACGAAATCGCCGACGAATTGAACAAGATCGGCGAGGAAATCCGGGATTATCTCGATATTCTCGGCTCGCGCGCCCGCATCATGGGCATTGTCAAGGACGAACTCGTCGCCATTCGCGACGAGTTCGGCACGCCGCGCCGCACCGAGCTCGGCGAGGGCGGTCCGGAGATGGACGACGAGGATCTGATCGCCCGCGAGGACATGGTCGTCACCGTCAGCCATGCGGGTTATATCAAGCGCGTGCCGCTCGCCACCTATCGCGCCCAGCGGCGCGGGGGCAAGGGCCGCTCCGGCATGGCGACGCGGGAAGAGGACTTTGTCACCCGGCTGTTCGTGGCCAACACGCATACGCCGGTGCTGTTCTTCTCCTCGCGCGGCATTGTCTATAAAGAAAAGGTCTGGCGCCTGCCCATCGGCACGCCGCAATCGCGCGGCAAGGCGCTCATCAACATGCTGCCGCTCGAACAGGGCGAGCGCATCACCACCATCATGCCATTGCCGGAGGACGAGGCAAGCTGGGCGGAACTCGACGTCATGTTCGCCACCACCCGTGGCACGGTGCGCCGCAACAAGCTGTCGGACTTCGTCCAGGTCAACCGCAACGGCAAGATCGCGATGAAGCTCGAAGAGGAGGGCGACGAGATCCTCTCCGTCGAGACCTGCACCGAGCATGACGATGTGTTGCTGACGGCCGCCGGGGGGCAGTGTATCCGCTTCTCCGTAACCGATGTGCGCGTCTTCGCGGGGCGCAATTCGATCGGCGTTCGCGGCATCAATCTCGCCGAGGGCGACCGCATCATCTCCATGGCGATCCTGCGCCATGTGGACGCGACGCCCGCCGAACGCGCCGCCTACCTCAAGCGCTCCATCGCCGAGCGGCGTTCGCAGGGCGGGGAGGATGCCGAGGATATCACCGTGGTGGGTGAGGAGGTCGGAGCGGAAACCGAGCTGCCGGAAGAGCGCTATCAGGAATTGAAGGCGCTCGAGCAGACGGTTCTGACCGTCAGCGAATATGGTTACGGCAAGCGCTCTTCCTCCTATGAGTTCCGCATCTCGGGCCGCGGCGGCAAGGGCATCCGCGCCACCGATACGTCGAAGACGGACGAGATCGGCAAGCTCGTTTCGCTGTTCCCGGTCGAGCCGAAGGACCAGATCCTGCTCGTCTCGAATGGCGGCCAGCTGATCCGCGTGCCGGTGGACGGCATCCGCATTGCCGGCCGCTCGACCAAGGGCGTGACGATCTTCAACACCGCCGATGGCGAGAGGGTCGTCTCTGTCGAGCGTATCTCCGAATCCGAGAATGAGGAGGTGGAGGACGGAAGCGCGCTGGAGATGAACGGCCAGGTCGACGCTTCGGCGCCTGCCTCCGGTCAATCGGACGGAACGGCCACCGAGGAATAGGGAAATGAAAAGGCGGTGCACATGGCACCGCCTTTCAGCCTTGCTGGAGGTCAGGCTGGAAATTCCGTATTGTCAGCGGTGGGGGAGGCGGCGCACGCTGTTGATGTCGAACACCGGTTCCGCAACCTGCTGCCGCCCGGCGTTTTCTTCCACCAGCAGGACCACCGCCGAAACCGTCATGGCGATCATCATGGACAGCGCGAGAAGAAATATCAGCATCGGTATGTCCTTTCCCTTTCGCGGTGATTACGCCTGAGCGCGAAAAAGGTTGCGTTATTGTTTTCGCATATTGCCGGATATCTTCTGAATTCCTGCTGAAGCCTTCGTTCACCTTGAGTTCATAAAATCCGTCCGGCCGCTTCCGGCCAATTGAAACCCCGCGTCAAACGCGTTACGGCAGACACATGACCATTGCTCTTTATGCCGGATCTTTCGATCCCGTTACCAACGGCCATATCGACGTCCTTAAAGGCGCGCTGCGCCTTGCCGACAAGGTCGTGGTGGCCATCGGCATCCACCCCGGCAAGGCGCCGCTGTTTTCCTTCGATGAGCGCGTGGAACTGATCGGCAAGGTGGCCGGGACGATCTTCGGCACCGACGCCAAGCGCATCAGTGTTGTGGCGTTCGACAGGCTTGTCATCGACGCGGCGAGGGAACATGGCGCCTCGCTCATGGTTCGCGGCCTGCGTGACGGAACGGATCTCGACTACGAGATGCAGATGGCCGGCATGAACGGCACCATGGCGCCCGAGCTGCAGACGGTGTTCCTGCCCGCCGACCCGGCGGTGCGCACCATTACCGCCACATTGGTCCGGCAGATAGCATCGATGGGGGGGGATACCGGCCCCTTCGTTCCCGCTGTCGTCGCCGAGGCGCTGAGATCCAAGTTCAAGTTCTGACTTATGGAGAAAACTTCCATGTCGATGTTCCCCAAGGCAATCGCGGGTGCCGTTTTTTTCGCCTTTTCGCTGCTGATGGCGTCCGTTTCCGCCCGGGCGGCCGATCCCGAGAACATGCTTGTCCTGACCCTGAAGGACGGCGACGTGGTGATCGCGCTGCGGCCGGATCTCGCGCCCAAGCATGTCGCGCAGATCAAGGCGCTGGTGCGCGAGGGCGCCTATGATCATGTCGTCTTCCACCGCGTCATCGACGGCTTCATGGCACAAACGGGCGACGTGCAATATGGCAACAAGCAGAAGGGCTTCAACGCATCGCGCGTCGGCACCGGTGGATCGGGCAAGGCCGATCTGCCTGCCGAATTCTCGAAGGAGCCCTTCGTCCGCGGCACCGTGGGCATGGCCCGTTCCGCCGACCCCAACTCCGCCAACTCGCAGTTTTTCATCATGTTCGGTGACGGCTCGTTCCTGAACGGCCAGTATACGGTGGTCGGCCAAGTCGTCGGCGGCATGGATCTCGTCGACAAGATCAAGAAGGGGGATGAGGCCGACAATGGGGTGGTCACCGATCCCGACGAGATCATCAAGGCCACCATCCAGGCCGACAAGAAATAGACCCTGAGATAAACGACAAGGAGGCCCGCGATGGCTTACAAAGACCCGGAAAACACGCTCGTCCTGGAGACCACCAAGGGCGAGGTCGTCATCGAGCTCTATCCCGATCTGGCCCCAGGCCATGTCGCCCGCATCAAGGAACTGGCACGTGAGAATGCCTATGACGGCGTGGTCTTCCACCGTGTCATCGACGGCTTCATGGCACAGACCGGCGACGTGCAATATGGCAAGTCCGGCAGCGCCAGCTTCAATCCGGCCCGCGCCGGCATGGGCGGCTCCGACAAGCCGGACCTCAAGGCGGAGTTCTCCAATGTCAACCACAAGCGCGGCACCTGCTCGATGGCGCGCAGCCAGAACCCGAATTCGGCCAATTCGCAGTTCTTCATCTGCTTTGCCGATGCGCCGTGGCTCGACCGGCAATATTCCGTCTGGGGCCAGGTGATCGAAGGCATGGAGAACGTCGACAACATCAAGAAGGGCGAGCCGGTGCGCGATCCTGATTCGATCGTGTCGGCGCGCGTTGCCGCGGATCTCTGAGACACGCTACCTCAAGCCATGCGCGTAGATCTCTTCGATTTCGAATTGCCGGAAGAGCTGATCGCGCTTCGGCCTGCGGAGCCGCGTGACCACGCGCGGCTTCTGGTCGTCAGACCCGGTTCGCCCTTCGCGGACCGGCGCGTCGATAATCTGCCCGATCTGCTTGAGCCGGGCGACGCGCTCGTCTTCAACGACACGAAGGTCATTCCCGCCCAGCTCGAAGGCATCCGCGAGCGTGACGGCACGGTTGCGCAGATCAGCGCCACTTTGCACATGCGTGTGGGGCCGGATCGCTGGAAGGCATTCCTGCGGCCGGGAAAGCGGGTCAGGCAGGGGGAGCGCATCCGCTTCGGCCATGGCGGATCGAGCTGCTTTCTCGGCACGCTCGACGCCACCGTTGCCGAGAAGAGAGATGCCGGCGAGGCGCTGCTGGTCTTCGACCTCAGCGGCGCCATGCTCGACGAGGCGATCGCCGCCGTCGGCCATGTCCCGCTGCCGCCCTATATCGCCTCGAAGCGGCCCGAGGACCAGCGTGACCGGACCGATTACCAGACCGTCTATGCCCGGGAGGAGGGAGCCGTTGCGGCACCCACCGCCGGCCTGCATTTCACGCCGCAACTGCTCGAAAGGCTGAAAGAGCGGGGCATCGAGGAGCATTTCGTCACGCTGCACGTCGGGGCAGGGACGTTCCTGCCGGTCAAGGCCGACGACACGGACGACCACAAGATGCATGCCGAGATCGGCCATGTCTCGGAGGCGACGGCGGACGCGCTCAACCGCGTGCGGGCAAAGGGCGGACGGATCATCTGTGTCGGCACGACATCGCTGCGTCTGCTGGAAAGCGCGGCCGATGAAGACGGCACCATCCGCCCCTGGTCGGGCGCCACCGATATCTTCATCACTCCGGGCTATCGCTTCCGCGCGGTGGACATGCTGATGACCAATTTCCACCTCCCGCGCTCGACGCTGTTCATGCTGGTTTCGGCCTTTTCGGGCCTTGAGGCGATGCGGGCGGCTTATGATCACGCGATCAGGGAAGGCTATCGTTTCTATTCCTATGGTGACGCAAGTCTTCTGGAACGCCGCATTTAATCCGACGTCGGGTGTTTCCACCTGACCGCAAAATGCTGTATGGCGTGCGCCATCATGACTAAAGAGAATTTGCCCCTCACCCTTACCCTCTCCCCGTGAAGAACGGGGAGAGGGAGGCATTGTCGTTGCCGCTTCTTCCTTCTCCCCGCGCGCGGGGAGAAGGTGCGGGCAGGCGGATGAGGGGCATCCAGTAAGGCCAGCGTTTCAATTTATGAAAAACCCCAGCAACGACTTCCAATTCAAAGTTCTGGCGACCGACGGCGCGGCAAGGCGCGGTGAAATCACCATGCCGCGCGGGACGGTCCGCACCCCCGCCTTCATGCCCGTCGGGACTGGCGGCACCGTCAAGGCCATGTATATGGACCAGGTGCGCGATCTCGGCTCCGACATCATCCTCGGCAACACTTATCACCTGATGCTGCGGCCCGGCGCCGAACGGGTGGCACGGCTCGGCGGCCTGCACGAATTCGCCCGCTGGCCGGGGCCGATCCTGACCGATTCCGGCGGATTTCAGGTCATGTCGCTTGCCCAATTGCGCAAGCTCAATGAAAACGGCGTCACCTTCCAGTCGCATATCGACGGTCGCGCCTATGAGATGACGCCCGAGCGTTCCATCGAGATCCAGGGGCTCCTCGATTCCGATATCCAGATGCAGCTCGATGAATGCGTGGCCCTGCCGGCGCCCGAACGCGACATCGAGCGGGCGATGGAGCTCTCCTTGCGCTGGGCGGAGCGCTGCAAGACCGCTTTCGGCGACCAGCCGGGCAAGGCGATGTTCGGCATCGTGCAGGGCGGCGACAATGCACGCCTGCGCGCCCGTTCGGCGGAAGCGCTCAAGGCGATGGACCTGAAGGGCTATTCGATCGGCGGCCTGGCGGTTGGCGAGCCGCAGGAGGTCATGCTCGACATGCTGGAGGTGGTCTGTCCGATCCTGCCTTCGCAAAAGCCGCGCTATCTCATGGGCGTCGGCACGCCGGACGACATATTGAAATCGGTGGCGCGCGGGGTCGACATGTTCGACTGCGTCATGCCGACGCGCGCCGGCCGCCACGGCCTCGCCTTCACCCGCCACGGCAAGATCAATCTGCGCAATGCACGGCATGCGGAGGACCCGCGGCCGCTGGACGAGGAATCGAGCTGCCCCGCCGCGCGCGACTATAGCCGCGCCTATCTGCATCACCTCGTGAAATCGGGCGAATTCCTCGGCGCCATGCTGCTGACCTGGAACAATCTCGCTTATTATCAGAGCCTGATGCAGGGATGCCGCGACGCCATCGAGGCCGGAAAATTCAAGGACTTTGTTTCCCAAACCCAGGAGGAATGGGCGAGGGGCGATCTCCCGGCGCTGTGACCGGGACTTTATTGTCCGGAGTTTCCAGAAAGCCCCTGTTCGCGCTGTCCGGGCCGGTATCGCGCAAAAGAGCAGCCAGACGCTGCATAATCACATCACGCTCGGTATCCGTAAGGATATCGCAATCCAGGAGCTGCATGCTGCGCATACCCTCGATCGTCAGAAAGGTGATGAGGGCTGAAGCATGGTCGCTCGATTGGGCCTGCATCCGGTCGAGCAATTGTCGATTGTAGCGGCGGATCGGCCGGATGAAATCGGGGTTCTCGGCGAGTGCCGCGAGGACGCCTGAAGGGGGCGGCTCCTTGTGGCGATACTCGCTTCGGAAGACCTCCAGAAAGGCTTCCGCCGTGCTGTTGGGGGAATCCTTCCGGATTTCCTCCTCGGCGCGCAGGGCCTTGTCGTGTTCCTTGAGGTGCTCTTCCACGACCGCTTCGAGAAGCTTGGCCTTGGTGGGAAAGCGATAGAGCAGGCCGCCTTTGGAAAGACCGGCGCGGGCGGCAACGGCGTCGAGCGAGAGATGGGCGGGCCCCACTTCCTTGGCAAGCTCCGTGGCTGCGAGCAGGATCCTTTCACGGGACGACAGCTTTTTTCCGTGCATCTAAGGCTTTCATGGCAAGGGTGCAGTTGACAATACCGTCCAGACGGTACAGTAATTCGCGCATTGTATTCAAGTCAAAACGGTGCTTCTGCCATGACGCTGATTGGCGCGGCGGGCATTTCGTTGATTTCTAAGCTTTTGCTGGAGCTCCCCACCGATGGCCTTCCTTCGCCGCCTCCTTCCCTATCTGCTTCTTCTGCTCGTCGCGGCTGTTTGCGGCGGTCTCGTCTGGTTCAATTTCTTCCGCGAGGCAATGATCAAGAACTACTTCGCCACGATGCAGCAGCCGGCGCAGACGGTTTCCACCGTGACGGTGGAGCCGACGTCGTGGACGCCCTATATCGAGGCGATCGGCACGGCCAATGCGTCCGAGGGTGTCGATCTCACCGTACAGCTTTCCGGCATCGTCAAGGAAATCCGCTTCAAGGCCAACCAGCGGGTGAAGCAGGGAGACGTGCTCGTCCAGCTTGACGACAGCATCGAGCAGGCGGACCTGGTTGCGGCGCAGGCCGAGGCCGAGCTGAACGAACAGAACTACAAGCGCGCCCAGACGCTGCGCACGCAGGGCGTGGGCGCGCTGTCGAATGTCGACACCACGAGGGCGGCTTATGAATCGGCGCAGGCGACGGTGGCGAAGCTTCAGGCGACGCTCGACCAGAAGCGGCTGGTGGCGCCGTTCTCCGGCACGATCGGTATTCCACAGATCGATGTCGGACAATATCTCCAGCCCGGAAACATCGTTGCGACATTGCAGAACCTCGACACCATGCGGGTGGACTTCACCGTCCCCGAACAGTCGCTTTCGAAGCTGAAGATCGGTCAGCCCGTCCTGGTCGGCCTCACGGACGACAATATCGAGTTCAAGGGCAAGGTCATCGGCATCGATCCGAAGATCGATCCGACGACCCGTCTGGTTTCCGTGCGCGCGCAGGTGCAGAACCCCGATGGTAAGCTCAATCCGGGACAATTCGTGCAGGTGCGCGTGCAATTGCCGAAAGAGGATAATATCATCGCCCTGCCGCAGACGTCCGTCGTGACGAGCCTCTACGGCGATTATGTCTATGTCGTGCGTCCGGAGAAGAAGCAGGGTGAGCAGAACGCGCCCGCTGCCACCTCCTCCACGACATCGGGAGCGCAGGCGGAGGAAAAGCCGGCCGATGGAGAGAAGGCGCAGCCGCTCGCCGTCTATCAGGTCTTCGTCAAGCTTGGCCGTCGTTCGCAAGGCCTGGTGGAGATCACGGGCGGTCTTTCGGAGGGCGACGTCGTGGTTACCGCCGGCCAGAACCGTCTCAGCCCCGGATTGCATGTGGCCATCGACAATACCGTCAACCCAGCCGATGCGGCGAAGCAACAATAGGCCGGAACCATGAGTTTTTCCGACATCTTCATTCGCCGCCCGGTCCTGGCCACCGTCGTCGCCCTGATGATCCTGCTTCTGGGCGCACAGGGTATCGCCAATCTCTCGGTTCGCGAATATCCCGAGGTTGAAGAGACTGTCATCACCATCAACACCACCTATGCGGGCGCCAATGCCGACCTGATCCAGGGCTTTATCAGCGCGCCGATCGCGCAGGCGGTGGCGACGACGGAAAACATCGATTATGTGACGTCCTCCAGCCGTCCTTCCTCCAGCACCGTCACCGTGCAGATGAGGCTGGGCGCCGATCCGGATGCCGCCCTGACCGAGGTCATCGCCAAGGTCAACCAGGTGCGCGGCAACCTGCCGGAAGAAGCCGACGACCCGGTGATCCTCAAGGGAACGGGGCAGAGCTTCGCGACCATGTATCTGGCCGCGCAGAACCCCAATATGACGAACGAGCAGATCACCGAATATCTGGAACGGGTGATCCAGCCGCGCATGTCGACGATTCCGGGTGTGGCTGAAGCGCAGATCCTCGGCGGGCAGATCTATTCCATGCGCGTCTGGATCAATCCGATCCAGCTTGCCGCGCGCAATATCACGGCCTCGGAAGTGCTTGCGGCCATCAATGCCTCGAACTTCCTTTCGGCGCCGGGCAAGACGAAGAACGAATTCGTGTCCACCGCCATCATGCTGCGGTCGACGCTGCAGACGCCCGAAGCCTTCGGCGCCATGGTGGTCAAGTCCGATGGCGACAATATCGTCCGCCTGCGTGATGTCGCGCGTGTCGAGCTCGCCGCCGAAAGCACCGATACGATCGTCCGCTTCAATGGCGAAGCCGGCACCTTCATGGGCATCATGCCGACACCCGCCGCAAACCCGATCGACGTTGCGGCGGCGGTCACCAAGGAAATGCCTTCGATCCAGGCTTCGCTGCCCGAAGGCATGTCGCTCGTCATCGTCTATGACGCGACGGAACAGATCAGTTCCTCGATCCACGAGGTGTTCGCCACCATCGGCGAAGCGGTCGCCATCGTCGTCATCGTCATCATCCTGTTCCTCGGCTCGTTCCGCTCGGTCATCATTCCGATCGTGACGATCCCGATTTCGCTGATCGGCGTCTGTTTCTTCCTCTATCTCCTGGGCTATTCCATCAATCTGCTCTCGCTGCTGGCGATGGTTCTGGCCATCGGTCTCGTCGTCGACGACGCGATCGTGGTCCTCGAGAACATTCACCGGCATATAGAGGAGGGGCTGAAGCCGATGGACGCGGCGTTGAAGGGCATGCGGGAGATCACCGGCCCGATCATCGCCATGACGATCACGCTCGCCGCCGTCTTCGCGCCCCTGGGCTTCACCGGCGGCCTGACCGGATCGCTCTTCCGCGAATTCGCCTTCACGCTCGCCGGCGCTGTCATCATCTCCGGCGTGGCGGCGTTGACCGTCTCTCCGATGATGTGCGCGCGCATGCTTTCGCATGGCGGAGCCACGCGCTTCCAGAAGTTCATCGACCGCAGCTTCACGCGTTTCGAGGGCTGGTATGGGCGCCGTGTCGACAGCACGCTGAATTATCGTCCGATCACGCTTCTCATCGTGCTGCTGCTCGTGGCCGTGACTGCCTTCATGTTCTTCCATACATCCACGGAACTGGCGCCGGAGGAGGATTCGGGCGCGCTTTTCTCGCAGTTCGTCGGCCCGCAATATGCGACGTCGCAATATATGGAGCTCTATGCCAACCAGATGGACGAGCTGACCAAGGATATTCCCGAGGTCCGCGCGCGGTTCAACATCGTCGGCATGGATGGCGGCACGACGTCGGGCATCGCCCTGTGGGCGTTCAAGGACTGGTCGCAGCGCGAGCGTTCGCAGAAGGAGCTGCAGCAGGACCTGACGCAGCGTCTTTCCAAGCTCGCCGGCGTGCAGGCTTTCGTCTTCTCGCCGCCGTCCCTGCCGGGTGCCGGCGGCGGCCTGCCGATCTCCGTCGTCATCCAGTCCACGGGACCGGCGGATCAGGTGTTCGAGATTGCCGAAAAGGTCAAGAACGAGGCCCAGGCTTCGGGCCAGTTCATCGTCGTGCAGAACTCGCTCTCGTTCAACGCGCCGCAGACGACCATCACCATCGATCGCGATCGTGCGGCGACGCTGGGCGTGAAGGTCAGCGATATCGGTACGACGCTGGGCCTTCTGACCGGTGGGGCCTCGGTTGCCAAATTCGACCGCGATTCCAACAGCTATGACATCATTACGCAGGTGCCGGACATATACCGTTCCAACCCGGAGCGTCTGGGCGAATTCTATGTGCGCAGCACGTCGGGCAAGATGCTGCCCCTGTCTTCGGTGATCACGGTCTCCGAAGAAGCGGCACCGGCGGCGATCGAGCAGTTCAACCAGCTGAACTCCGCCACGATCTCCGCGCTGCCGCTGCCCAGCGTGACCACGGGGCAGGGGCTGCAGACCATCGTCGATATCGCGCGCTCCAATCTTCCGGAGGGCTATTTCCTCGACTATTCCGGCCAGTCCAGGCTCGAGGTCGAGCAGGGCAATACGATCCTGATCGCCTTCGCGCTCGCCGTCGTCGTCATCTATCTGGTGCTCGCGGCCCAGTTCGAGAGCTTCCGCGATCCGTTCATCATCATGATGTCGGTGCCGCTCTCGATCTTCGGCGCCATCGTGCCGCTCAATCTCGGCCTCGGTACGCTCAACATCTACACGCAGGTCGGATTGATCACGCTGGTGGGGCTGATCACCAAGCACGGCATTCTCATGGTCGAGTTCGCCAATCAGCAGCGCGAGCTGCATGGTCTCTCGCGCCGTGAGGCCATCGTGGTCGCGGCGCAGACCCGTCTGCGCCCGATCCTGATGACCACGGCCGCCATGGCGCTCGGCGTCGTGCCGCTGATCATCGCCACCGGCGCGGGTGCCGCGGCGCGTTATTCCATGGGGCTGGTGATCTTCACCGGAATCCTGGTAGGAACGATCTTCACCCTGTTCGTGGTGCCGATGTTCTACACCTACATTTCCAAGAAGGAAGGGCTCGCCGAGGCGGCCGGCCAGGAGACGCCGCCCGACGGGCAGGCGCCGGCTGCGGCCCATCACTGAAACTTGCATTTACTGGAAAGGGCAACGCCAGCTATCCCTGATAGCTGGCGTTTTCGTTTCCGCAGTGAAACGGAATCATTCCTCGCAAGCACGACAAGCGCCTCGCGCGCCCCGTCCCACATTCCGTGAGCATCATGATCCCGCTTTCCGTTCTCGACCTTTCCCCTGTCCCTGAAGGCAGCGACGTAGGCCAGTCGCTGCGCAACTCGCTCGACCTCGCCCGCCATGCCGAACGGCTCGGCTATCGCCGCATCTGGTTCGCCGAGCATCACAACATGCCCGGCATCGCCAGCGCGGCGACCGCCGTGGTAATCGGCCATGTCGCCGCCGGCACCTCCACCATCCGCGTGGGGGCGGGCGGCATCATGCTGCCCAATCATGCGCCGCTGCTGGTCGCCGAACAGTTCGGCACGCTGGCCGCGCTTTTTCCAGGCCGCATCGATCTCGGCCTCGGGCGTGCGCCAGGCACGGACCAGCTGACGGCGCGCGCGCTGCGCCGCAATCTCAACGGCGATGTGGATGCCTTTCCGCAGGATGTTGTCGAGCTGATGAATTATTTCCTGCCGGCCGAACCCGACCAGCGCGTACGCGCCGTGCCGGGCGCCGGCCTCGACGTGCCGGTCTGGATTCTCGGATCGAGCCTTTTCGGCGCGCAGCTTGCCGCCATGCTGGGGCTGCCCTATGCCTTCGCCTCGCATTTCGCCCCGGCCGAACTGGAGCATGCGGTCGAGATTTATCGCGCCCGCTTCAAGCCGTCGGAGCATCTCGACAAGCCCTATGTGATGCTGGGGCTCAACGTTTTCGCCGCGGAGACCGACCGCGAGGCGAAGCTGCTTTTCAGCTCGCTGCAGCAGGCCTTCGTCAATCTGCGCACCGGCAGGCCGGGAAAGCTGCCGCCGCCTGTCGAGAACTATGAGGAGGGGCTGGACGCGACGGCGCGCGCGCTGCTGCAGCATGCGCTGTCCTGCTCGATCGTCGGCTCGCCTCAGACGGTCAGGGAAGGCATCGACGCCTTCACCAGGCAAACGGGCGCCGACGAGTTGATGGTGACGGCGCAGATATTCGACCATGCCGCCCGCATCCGCTCATTCGAGATCCTTGCCGATGTGGCAGGCCTGTAAGGCTGCCACATCGGTTTGCGAGGGCGATCGTCGCTGACCTAATGCAATTTGGTCGTTCCGGCCAGCTCCGGCTGGAGCTGCAGGAGGTCGCGGATCGTGTAGAACATGTCCGTCTGGTCGCTGAGGCCGGTGAAATTGGCCGCCCCTGGTCCGAAGGCGGCGACGCGCAGCTGCGTGCCGGTATGTCCCTGATGATCGGGCTCGTCCGACGTGGCGTAGCTGACGGCCATGAGGCCGCCCTCCCTGGTTTTCAACAGTTGGGTAAGACCGGGCGCCCGTGCATCGGGATCGATGATCTGGCTCGAATGGGCATGATCAGCGGTGACGATCACTAGCGTGTTGCCGTCCTTGCGGGCAAAGTCCAGCGCCACCTGCACGGCTGCGTCGAGCGCCACGGTTTCGCCGATCTGGCCGCAGGGATTGGCGGCATGGTCCTGCTTGTCGATGGAGGCGCTTTCGACCTGCAGGAAGAAGCCCTTCTCATTGGCCTTTAGAAGCTCGATCGCCTTTTCCGTCATCTGCGCGAGCGTCGGAATGTTGGCCGGGCGCTTGCCGTTCGGCTTGCATTCGACCGGCGTCTTTTCGAGATTGCCGTTGTGCCTCGCCTGCGGGCCTTCCCAGCTCACCGGAAGATTGCCCGGAGCAAAGAGGCCGAGCAGGGGCTTGTCCTGGTCTGCCACTTCGTCCTCTCGAGTTCTTCGAGCGTGCTGATGATCTGGTAGCCGCGTGCTCTGGCCTGGGCATTGAGAGGCATGCCCTTCCATTCGCCCGCCCTGGCCCTGTCCTCGAAATAGTGTTCGCCGCCCCCGAGCGTCACATCGGGGCGAACATCGAGAAGCTGCTCGCTGATGGAGCCGAGGCCGCCATTTTCCAGCGCGTTCCCCGGGCATTTCCGGGCCGTGCTGGTCGGATCGTAACATTTGCGATGGCTGACATGGGCGACCTCGGCCGCAGGGGTGGCGTCCTGGATTTCGGCCGTGCTGACATTTCCCGTGGCAAGGCCCGCCTGCTTGGCGCGTTCGAGCAGCGTCTCATGCGGCATTCCATGAATATCGACGCCGATCGCGCCATTATAGGTCTTGATGCCGCTCGCCCAGGCGGTGGCGGAAGCGGCGGAATCGGTCACATAGGTCGGCTTGCCGGTTTGCTTGTCGAGCGAATAATGGGTGTATTGCCCTGTCACAGGCAGCGCATCCAGCCCTTTGAAGAAATTACCGGCTCCGACCGCATAATCGCGGGCGACGGTGATTTCGGAATCGCCCATGCCGTCGCCGATGAAAAGGATGACGTGCTTTGCCGGCCCCGCCCTGATCTGATCGCGGAAAGCGGCAGTGATATCACCCTTCAGGCGTCGTGCCCCGCCGGGTTCGGAGAGCATCCCCGTGGCCGCACGCTGAAAAATGGCGTCCGCGTCCACCGTCTGGGCACCGGCTTCGCCGATGTGGATTGAAAAAGCGGTGGTAGCTGCCATGCTTGCAAGAAGCAGCCGGGCAAAATGATTGGTCATGAAAATTGTCCTTCTCCCGTAAAATGAACGCACGCAGCATCTCACAGCCATCGTGCGCATCAATTCCACGGGACAGGGAGCAATGAATAGCCGGCATAAAATCCCCGCCGGGTTCGGCGGGGAACGCATCACGGCCGGAAGTTCAGCCAAATGCCCAGTTGGGCAGGAACAACACCAGATCCGGCAGGAAGAGGAGCAGTGCGATCAGCCCGATGATGGTGGCGAGGAAGGGAAGGGCTTCCTTCGTATATTCCTCGATCCTCACATCCATGAGGGAGCACACCGCGTACATCGCCACGCCAACCGGCGGCGTCATGCCGCCGAGCGTGACGATGCTCATCATCAGGATGCCGAAATGCACCGGATCGACGCCGAGCTGGCTGACGATGGGCACGAAGATCGGAGCCAGCAGAAGAACCAGTACCGTGCTTTCGATGAAGCATCCCGCAATGATCAGGAAAAGCAGGATCAGAAGCACGACGGCATACGGGCTGGTGATACCGGCAAGCATCCAGGACGACAGGTTCTGCGGCACCTGCAGATAGATGATCGCGAAGCCGACCATTCCGGACATCAGGATGATGAACATGGTCAGCCCGATATCGGAAATCGCGTGCCCCATGGCGCGCTTGATCTTGTCGAAATCGAGCTCCCGATGCGCGAACAAGCCCACGAACAGGGCATAGACGACGGCGAAGGCGCCGACTTCCGACGGGGTGAACACGCCGCCGCGGATCGTCACCACCAAGGCGACGGGAAAGAGCAGGGCCCATTTGGCACCCCAGATCGCCGAGATGAGCGCGCGGGCCGTCGGACGTTCGGTATTGGCAACCACGTAGCCGCGCCGCCTCGCGATCACATAGGTCGTCACCATCAACCCGGCCATCATCAGGAAACCGGGAACGATGCCGGCGATGAAAAGCCTGCCGATCGAGACATTGGCGACATAGCCGTAGAGGATGAGGCCGATGCTCGGCGGGATGGTCGCCGTGATCAGCGAGCCGACGGCGATCGCGGCAGCGGAAAAGCCCCTGCCATAGCCCTTGGCGATCATGGTGGGGCCGAGGATGCGCGCCTCCATAGCCGCGTCGGCGACCGCCGAGCCTGAGACACCGCCCATGACGGTCGAGAGCACGATCGCGACCTGCGCCAACCCGCCGGCCATCCAGCCCACGGCAACGTAGGAAAAGCGGAACAGCCGATCGGTGATGCCGCTCTCGTTCATCAGATGGCCGGCGAAGATGAAGAACGGCACCGCCAGCAGCGGGAAGCTCTGGCTCATCGCCGCGATCTTCTGCACCGCGATCGACATCGGCATCGTCGCTTCGGTGATGAAGAACACGAAGCCCGAGATGCCGATCGCGAAGGCGACCGGTGCGCCGAGGGCCATGAGGGCCAGGAAGATGATGCTGATCAGCGCCATGTCAGAGTTCCATCCTTGCCGGCGTTTCGGCTTCAGAGCGGGAATAGATCAGGGTGTGGCCGTCGTTGCGGCGCGGCCATGCCCTGATGAGATTGCCGATGAGGGCGGCACCGATCATCGCGCATCCGACGGGGACCGCGGCCGTCACCCAGGCGTAGGAAAGGCCGCTGTCGCCGAACAGGCGTTGCCGGTTGAGCATGGTGAGCTTGTATCCCTCGACCGCCAGCAGCACGAGGAACACCAGGATGACCACCGAGATCAGGCATTCCAGCGCGAATTGATGGCGGCGGCTCAGCTTGCGCACGAGATAGTCGATGCCGATATGGCTCTTCTCGCGCATCGCCTTGGTGGCTCCAAAGAAACAGAGCCAGATGAACAGGAGCTGCGACAGGTCGACCGACCAGATCAGAGGATGTCCGAAGAAGCGCATGACGGCAGCAGCGAATACCAGGACGACGATCAGCCCCAGGAGGGTGGCCGCCAGCGCGAATTCAAGCCGTTTTAGGAACTTGAACATGTTCAATCCTTGTCTTGTACCGGTCGATCGACCGCAGGAGAGAGGCGTCGGTGAACGACTTATTCGCCCACGATGGCCTGCAACTGCTTGCGCAGTTCGCTGTAGCCGAGCGTGTCGTAAACGCCTGCCGTAGCTTCCCTGAACGGGGTCACGTCGATATCGGCGACGGTCACGCCGGCCGCCTTCAGATCTGCTTCGATCTTCGCAAGCGAATCCTCGGTGCCGTGCGAGGCGATGTCTCCTGCCTTCAGCGCTTCTTCGCGCAGGATCGTCTGCATCTCCGGGGGAAGGCTGTCGAACCATGCGGCGCTCGTGACAAGCCCGGTGATCAGGTTGATATGGCCGGTCTTGGTCACATGTTTCGTCACCTCCTGCAGCTTGGCGCCCCAACCCGCGGGATATTGCGCCTCCACTGCGTCGATGACGTTCTGCTGGAGAGCCGGGTAGACTTCGGCAAAGGGCATCGGCGTCGGCGTTGCGCCCATCGCCTTGATGGTTTCCATCCAGACCGGCGCACCGGGGGTACGCATGCGCACACCCGCCAGATCGGCCGGCGTGCTGACCGGCTTCTTGGTCCAGAGCTGCCGCTCGCCCTGCCACCAGTTGAAGGAGAGGACCTGGTGTCCCGAAGCATCGTGAAGCTTCTTCACCCACTCCTCGAAGAGAGGCGAGGTCACGATCTTGCGCATGCCGTCATAGCCCGAAGCGAGATAGGGCGCGCCGAGCACGCCGAACTCTTTCTGGAAGACCGCCAGCCGGCCCCCGTCGACGACAACGGCGACCGGCGCGCCGGCGCGGGCCTGTTCCAGGACGTCCTCGTCGGAGCCGAGCTGCGAATTGGGAAAGAGCTTGACCTCAAGGGCATCGCCCGACCGCTTGGCCACCGCGTCGCGAAACGCCTCGAGCCCCTTATAGAGCGGGTCATCGGTGGTCAGGGCAGTGTTGATGCTGAGCGTGTAGTCGGCAGAAAAGGCCGGCGTGGCGGCGATCAGCGCACCGATCGACAAGAGTGCCTTCAACGATAGAAACTTCATGATTTCCTCCCAGGAGCGTAGATCCTCCAAAATCCACTTTTCCACGCTAGTATGGTAGTATATGACTGTCAACATGACTTTCGATTTCGAATTTCCCGCGCTGGAGGATGACGGCCGCCGGTCACGGCAGGCGACGATCGCCAGCCGTGTCTTCGAGACGCTGCGGCAGGCCATCGTGCAGTTGCAGCTGCGTCCGGGGCATCCGCTGTCGGAAGCCGAGATCGCGCGGCAATTGCGGGTTTCGCGACAGCCGGTGAGGGAAGCCTTCATCAAGCTGGCGGAGATCGGCTTCATCGAAATCCGCCCGCAGCGGGGCACCTATGTCCGGCTGATCTCCATCCGCGAGGTGAGAAATGCCCGCTTCATCCGCGAGGCGGTGGAGGTCGCCATCGTCCGCGAGGCGGCGGCGAATGCGCCGGACGCGGATATCGAGGCCCTGGAACGGCTGATCGCCGATCAGAAATCGGTCGCGCGGGCAGGGGACCATGCGGCCTTCCTGCGCCTGGACGAAGCTTTCCATCAGGCGATCGCCAGATGCGCCGATTGCGACGATGCATGGCGGGTCATCGAAAGCCTGAAGGCGCAGATGGACCGCGTGCGCTATCTCTCGCTGCCGGAAGCCACGCCGCTCGAAACCATCATCAAGCAGCATGAGGACATTCTGGAGGGCATCAAGAACGGCTCGCCGGAAGCGGCGGAAACCAGCATGCGGCAGCATCTTTCGGAGATTCTCATTTCCCTCCCCAGGCTCGCTGCCGAGCACTCATCGCTCTTCGACTGACATTTCGTCCGCGGAACCTAATGCAGGGCTGCCCCGTTCTGATGCACCGGGGGTGCAAAAGGAACGAAAAGAGAGGCTAGCGATGAAAACCCCAATTGCACTATCCGCAGCATTGATTGCCGCCGGGATGATCGCCGGGTCCGGGGCTGCTTTCGCCCAGGACGTGATCATCAGGGAAGTCCCGCCGCCCGTACGCGAATATGTGATCGAGCATCCGGTCGATCCCGTCGTCATCGAAGGCGAGATAAGCGAGGGCTATGTGGTCCCCGAAGATATCCAACTGCAGCCGGTGCCCGAAGCACCGCAATACGGCTATATCTACGTCAATGGCGAACCGGTGATCGTCGAGCTGGACAACCGCAGGGTCATCTATCTCCAGGATTGATCCGCGGCGAACGCATCCGATCGTCGGTGGCAGCTCTATCGGACGAAGCTGACCGGAATGCCTGAACCCGGATGCGGGATCACATCCATTGCAACACCATAGATGCGCTGGAGCTCCTCGGGAACCATGATTTCCGCAGGGGTTCCACGTGCAATCAGGCGGCCCGTATGCAGCGCCACCAGTTCGTCGCAGAAGCGTGCCGCCATGTTCACGTCATGCAGCACCACCAGCACGCCGATGCCCTTGGTCTGGCTCAGGCGATGGACGAGCGAGAGCACTTCCATCTGGTGGGCAACGTCGAGCGCCGAGATGGGCTCGTCCAGAAGCAGGCATTCGGCATCCTGCGCCACCAGCATGGCAAGCCAGACCCGCTGGCGCTCGCCGCCTGAGAGCGTATCCACCAGCCGGTCGGCAAAGGGGGCGATATCCGTGAGCTCGATCGCCTCATCGACCTTTTCGCGGTCGATCCGGCTGAAGCGGCCGAGGGCCCCATGCCAAGGATAACGCCCGAGCGCCACCAGCTCCTTCACCAGCATGCCCGACGCCGGTGGCGTCTGCTGCGGCAGATAGGCCACCTTGCGCGCGAACTGGCGGTCGCCCCACTGGGCGAGCGGGCGCCCCTCGAAGCGCACTTCGCCGCCCGTCGGCTGCTGCTGGCGGGCAAGAAGCTTGATCAGGGTGGATTTACCCGAGCCGTTATGGCCGATCAGCCCGATGACGCGCCGCGCCGGCAGGCTTAGCGTCAGCGGTTGCAGGAGTTCCCGTCCCGCGACGGCAAAGGATACCGCGTCCAGCTGATAAAGCGTGTCCTGGTCGATGCCGAGGGCGTGCCTTGCAAGGTCTGTGGTTGATCGGGGATTGAGAAAACTCATGCGGGGCCCAGCGGTTGTTGAAGCGTTACGGGATTACCGGATCAAGCGATGGCGATCGTTAACACGATCGTCAAGTTCATGTTAAGATGATTTTAGGAAGATCATTCGGGGGCAGGCGAAACGAGGACGACCTGCAATGATAATCCGGCTTGCTATCGTGTGTCTGATATTCGCGGCTTTTGCGGCGGGGTTTGGCGCGCTGGTCAGCAAAGACCCCGAATTGACCAAGTTCGTCTCCGCGACGCCGAACAGTCGCTGTGCCTTCAACCTGCCGTGCAAGCCGCCGAAGCTGTGATGTGCCTTCAAATCAGGTCCAGCCCCTTGAAGCTGGTGTGCCCGCTCTTGCCGATGATGATGTGGTCGTGAACGGTGATGCCGAGCCCCTTGGCCACGTCGATGATGGTCTTGGTCATGCTGATGTCGGCCCGCGACGGGGTAGGGTCGCCGGAGGGATGATTATGGACCAGAATGATGGCTGAGGCAGAAAGCTCCAGCGCCCGGCGGACGATCTCGCGCGGGTAGACGGGCGTGTGGTCGACGGTGCCGACCTGCTGGACCTCGTCGGCGATCAACCCGTTCTTCTTGTCGAGGAACAGGATGCGGAACTGCTCGCGGTCCTCGTAAGCCATGGCCGCTGTGCAATATTCGACAACCTTGCTCCAGGAGCCCAGCACCTCGCGCCCCTTTATGGTGCTTCTGGCCATGCGCTGGGCGGCGGACGCGACGATTTTCAGGTCGGCGGCGATCGACGGGCCGCAGCTCGGCACTTCCATCAGCAGCCGCTCGGGTGCGCCCAGCACCTCGGCAAAGGAGCCGAAGCGGGCAAGAAGCGCCTTGGCGAGCGGCTTCGTATCGGCGCGGGGAACGCTGCGGAAGAGCAGGAGTTCGAGCAATTCGTAATCGGCGAGCGCATCGCCGCCATTTTCGCGAAAGCGCTGCCGCAGCCGCTCGCGGTGGCCGGCATAATGGGGGCGCGGCGGCTTGATCGTGGAGACTGGAGGGGCCGATTCGACTGCGGTCTCTTCGAACTTGCTCCCAGCGCTTTCTTCCAGAAAGCCCCGCTCGCGATCCTTCTCGTCCGCCATTCGTTATCCGCCCCCCGAAATGAACAGCTGGGATTTACCCCTGTCAGGATGCCTGTTTCGGGCCGAATATTCCAGCGGGTGAAAGCGTGAAAATTTCGCACCCGTCCTTCGTCACGCCCACCGTATGCTCGTACTGGGCGGAAAGCGACCGGTCGCGCGTCACCGCCGTCCAGCCGTCGGCAAGCACCTTCACATGCGGTTTGCCGAGATTGATCATCGGCTCGATGGTGAAGATCATGCCCTCGCGCATCTCCACGCCTTCGTTCGGCGAGCCGTAGTGCAGGATGTTCGGCGCGTCGTGGAAGAGCCGGCCGACGCCATGGCCGCAGAAATCGCGCACGACGGAGCAGCGCTCGGCTTCGGCATAGGTCTGGATCGCTGCGCCGATCGCGCCCGTGCGCGCGCCGGGCCTGACGGCCGCAATGCCGCGCATCAGCGATTCATGCGTCACCTCGAGCAGGCGTTCCGCCGCACGCTTGATCTCGCCGACCGCATACATGCGGCTTGAATCCCCGTGCCAGCCGTCCAGAAGATAGGTCACGTCGATATTGACGATATCGCCCTCGCGCAGAGGCTTCTCATTGGGGATGCCGTGGCAGACCACATGGTTGATCGATGTGCAGACCGATTTGGTGAAGCCGCGATAGTTGAGCGTGGCGGGGACCGCGCCGTGATCGGCGCCGAACTCGCGAACGAAGCGGTCGATCTCGTCGGTCGGCAGGCCCGGCCTGACGATCGAGGCGAGCTCGTCCAGGCAGCGCGCCGTCAGTTGGCATGCCCTGCGCATGCCCTCGAACGCCTCCTCGTCATAGAGGCGTATCTGGCCGGTGAACTTCAGAGGTGCGCTTGCCGCATCGAGATAGGTAACCATCAGCTGTCCGTCTACACTCTTTCATCGATCGGCACCGCGCAATCGGCGGCGATGCCCTCGGGCGTTATGTGGCATCGAATGGCGTATGCCTCAACCCCACGCTGCCGTGCCCGGTCGAATGCGCTGCAATAGGCAGGGTCGAGATCCTGGCAAAGCCGGAAGCTGCTGCAATCATTACGCTGTATGACGAACAGCATAACACCGCGATGGCCAGCTTCCACCATGTCGCCGAGTTCGTCCAGATGTTTTGCGCCGCGCGCCGTCACCGTATCGGGAAATTCGGCGAGACCGGGCTCGCGCATGAAATGCACGTTCTTCACCTCGACATAGGCCGTGGGGCGCGCGCTGTCGGAAAGCAGGATGTCGATGCGGGAATTGCGGCCATATTTCTGCTCGCGCTTGAGGCCGCCATAGCCGGCAAGCGACGGCAGCATGCCGGCGAGTATGGCCTCCTCGGCGATCCGGTTGGGAAGGCCGGTGTTGATTCCGACCAGTGTCCCGTCCGCCTCGACGATCTGCAGCGTATGGGCATATTTGCGCTTCGGATCTTCAGAGACGCTGAGCCAGACGCGGGAGCCCGGCGCATTGAGCCCCAGCATCGAGCCGGTGTTTGGCACCGACGCCGTTATGAAGCGTCCGTCATCAAGGGTTATATCGGCGAGAAAGCGCTTGTAGCGGCGTTCGAGCCGCCCGGAAACCATGGGGAGAATAAACTGCATGACATGCACTTAATCGAGCGCGAGGCTTTGCGCAACGGCTGCCCGCGCGACCGGTCATGCCATATCGATATTTGAAGAGAAGGAACAAACCTGCGAGCCTAAGCGCTTGAAACTGTTGGTACGCCCAAGGGGAATCGAACCCCTGTTTCCGCCGTGAAAGGGCGGCGTCCTAGACCGCTAGACGATGGGCGCCCCGCAGGTGAGTGGGCTTATAGAGAGGAAGTTTTTTTCCCGCAACAGCTAAAAGTGATTTTTCTCAAAAAAATATGGGAGCGGCCGCTTCTCGCCGCCATTGCACCCGAATGGCCAATTTTCGCCGGCATTTAGCGCCATCCTTGGCATGTTTTATGACAAGGAGTTTTGAGAATGAAAATCATTGCCGCTGCAGTTTCGTTATTTTTGGCAGGAAGCGCCGCACAGACCGCGTGGGCCGGCTCTGGGGAAGCCGGGGGAAACGGTGGTGCCAGCGGGCATGACGGCCGCCCCGGTTTGCCAGGGTGCGATGGCGGGACAGATCCGTCCCCTGACGGGAAGTTCTACATTCCGGGGACCAGGCAGGAATGCAATCCCAGCGACGATGACAGGAAAAAACTGGCCGTCCAGCCGGCGCCGAAAACGAAGCATTAGAGCCGGATAAGGCCGGCTTTCGCAGCCGTCGCGTCCTAATTGCGGCGCACGCAGCGCCAGTTCCAGTCCCGCTCCGGCCCGATATCGACATGGACGGACCTCGTATGGCAGTAGGTGCCGACGCCGCCGCGTTTGGGCATGCTGCGGACGAACTTGGCGATTTCCCACTTGGAGACGCCGTCGACCTGGATATCGGCTGCCGCACACATCATGTGCAATGACCGTCTGGCTCCGTTCACGGCGCGGTTATGCGAAGGGCTGCGATAGCCCGAGGTGACCATGACTGGGCGTCCGAATCGGCGCTCGATCGCCTTGAGCATGGAGACGAGCTGCGGCTTCAGGCAGGCCACGTCGACCGATTCGCGCTGCGTTTTTAGACCGTTCGGCGCCAGTCGGGCGAGGCCGCCGGCCGATGCCAGCTGGACGGGGAAGGATTCGTCTTCCTCATGGGCATCGATGTCGCTGTCGTCGTTGAGGCTCGCACGGCGCTTGATCTCGATGCCGAAATTTTCCCGCACGCCCGGCAGGGCATAATTGTATTCACGCGGCGCCTTGGGTGCCGAAACCGTCACTTCGGCCTTCTTCTCGGCCGGCTTCTCCAGGATTCGCGCCTGTTCGGGCTTCTTCGTGCGATCCGAAAAAAGGCGCATGATCGTCCCGCCCGATTGCGAGGCGCGGCTGGGCGGCGCGGCAAAGGCGACCTGGCGCGGCGAGGCCGCAAAGGAGACGGCCTGAATGCCTTTTGTCTCGGGTTTGGGCGCTGCTGCCGGCGCGCTTTCTTTCTCCCCGGCGGCTGGCGCGGCCTCCGGCGATGCGGCGGCATTCGCAACGAGCGGCGAAGGGGAGGGCGCAGGAGAATCGCCGGGGGATGTGGCGCCGGCTGTCGCACCGGTTTCAGCGGCTTCAGCCGCGGCCGGCTTGGCTTGATCCGCCGACTTGACCTCCTGGACGAGGCTCTGCTCGGCCGGGTTGGCAGGTCTGCTTTCCGCCAGCGCAAGCGCCGCATTATCGGAAGCGGGCGTATCCGGCTTGTCGGAGGGGATTGCGGCGGATGCCGAATGCGCTGTGCCTTCGGCCGCACTCGCCATGGTGTCGGCAATGAGGGAGGAACCCTCGCCCTGCGCCTGCAGTTGCGGGGCTACGTCCGAACCGGTCGATGTGCAGGAGGTGACGGCGAAGGAGAGCATGGCGACCAGCCATCCGAAAGAACGACGTCTACCAGCCCCCGCATGTCTCGTCAGTCCGCTCAATGCCATCCCCCGGGCCTTATTCCGGACTGACGCAGAACTGGTCCGGACGGGTTGTTTTTATGAGGGCGAAAAACCCTTGCGAAAGTCTGTCTCGAGTTCGCCGAAAGCCGGAATATTCCCCCTTCGGGACAGCACTTGCAGGCGCCTTATAGGGTGCAAGTGTCCGGATTGATATTATTTTTTCCGGAAAATCGCAATGACTGGGGTAAGATCGGAATACGGCAAAACGGTGCCACGTCACAAAATGGACATCAATGGCCGATCACGAATAGTTTCAGATGCGTATCATTACGTAAGATCCAGGTGCATCCCCGAGCACTTGCGAATCGTCGTCTTGAAGATGCCGGGGCGATACTTTTTCCGCGTCCCGCGCTTCTATCCATTCCTGCCAGTGCGGCCACCACGATCCCGGATGTTCTTGCGCCTGCTCCAGCCAGTCGGCGAAATTGCCTTCCGCCTTGCCGCCGGTCCAGTACTGGTATTTGCGCTTTTCGGGCGGGTTGATGACGCCGGCGATATGGCCGGAGCCGGCAAGCACATAGGTGACATCGCCTCCGAAGCACTGGCTTCCGGCAAAGACCGAGAGCGCCGGCGCTATATGATCGTCCTTCGCCGCGAGGTTGTAGACAGGGATGCCGATATCGGCGAGCGATATCCTGTGCCGCGCCAGCACCATCTTGCCGCGTGCGAGCCGGTTCTCGAGATAGCAGTTGCGCAGATAGAAGGAATGGTTGGCCGCGCTCATGCGCGTGGCGTCGGCGTTCCAGTAGAGAAGGTCGAAGGGGACGGGATTTTTCCCTTTCATGTAATTGTTAACGACATAAGGCCAGATGAGATCGCCTGAGCGCAACATGTTGAAGGCGCTCAACATTTTCGACCCGTCAAGATAGCCGTCGCGGAACATCGCCTCCTCGAGCGCACTGACCTGCGCCTCGTCGACGAAGACTTTCAGGTCTCCGGCATGTTCGAAATCGACCTGCGTCGTGAAGAAGGTCGCGCTCCCGACGCGCTCGTCGCCCTCCTTCGCCATCAGGGCAAGGGCGGCGGCAAGAAGGGTCCCGCCGACGCAATAGCCGACGGCATTGATCTCGCGCTCGCCGGTTCTCCTCTCGATCGTGTCGAGCGCGAACTGGATGCCCTCGCGGATATAGGCTTCCCAGTCCTTGTGCGCGTGGCGTTCGTCGGGATTGATCCAGGAGATCACGAACACCGTATGTCCCTGGGCGACCAGCCAGCGTATGAAGGATTTCTCCGGGCTCAGATCGAGGATGTAGAATTTGTTGATCCAGGGCGGGCAGATGAGGAGAGGGCGCTTGAAGACCTCATCCGTCGCGGGCGCATATTGGATGATCTCGGCCAGATCGTTGCGCGCCACCACCTTGCCCGGCGTCGTCGCCACGTTCTCGCCCAGCCGGAAATGGGTGCATTCGGTGTGGCGCAGCCGCAAATCGCCCTTGCCGGCGATGATATCCTCCGTCAGCATCCGCATTCCGTTGACGAGGTTCATGCCGTTGGCGGCGACGGTCTCCTTGAAAAGCTCCGGATTGGTCAGGATGAAATTGGTGGGCGAGGCCGCATTGACGAGCTGACGCACATAGAAAGCGGCCTTGTGGCGGGTATGGTCGTCGAGCCCTTCCGCCTTTTCAACCAGATCGAGGGCCCATCTGGCCGTGACGAGATAGACCTGCTTCAGGAAATCGAAGAAGGCGTTCTTCGACCAGTCCTCGTCCTGAAAGCGCTTGTCCTTCGGATCGGGGGCGACGATGTCTTCGGTCGACTCGCCCGCCGCGCGGCGTATGGAATTCGCCCAGATCGCGAGATAGCTGGAGAAGAGATGCGTCTGGGCCTCGAGCGCGCGCGTGGAATCCGAAAGCCAATATTCCGAAAGCCTCGAAAGCGTCCTGACCATATCGGCCAGCGGTTCGGCCATGAGATCGCTCTTCAGGCCCTTTTCGCGCGGCTCGATCCAGGCAGCCGCAGCCTTTCCCGCCTGTTCGACCATGCGGGCAAGATTGAGTGCGAAACTGCCGGGATCCCTGATAAGGTAATCCTCAAGGGAAGGTTCGTCAGTCGGTTTTTTCCGGCTGCGCTCCCCGGTATCAGACATGATCGACTATTCCTCCGACACCTCTTATTGACATAGTAGCATGAGTTGATGCTATCGGTTCAACACTCAAGGCATTCCTGCAGGGGTAAGATACTATGTCACAGCACGCGGGGCTTTGCGCCCGTTTCATCCTGATATCCCTCGTGCTGACCGGCCTTTCCGCCTGCGCGCGGGGTCCCGATTTCCAGGGCGTTCCGCAAGAGGGCGCAGCCAATACCGGCACCTTCCCGACATTCGCCCGCACGCCGCGCGGCGAGACCAAGCAGCTGACGCAACAGGAAACCGCAAGCATCACCTCGGCGCTCGATGCCGACAAGCAGCGCCAGCAGGGCATTGCCGCGCCGCCGCCGACCACCCAGGCGGAGCTGGACGCCATCCGCCGGCAGGCGCAGCAGGAGGCCGACGAGACGTTGAAAGAGATCGAGACGGAGAGCGACTGAAACTATCGACCCCCGGCGCGAACAGGTGTATAGCGGAAACGCAATTTCAACCCGCACCGGAACCAGGACAATGTCTGAAGAGTTTCATAAAGTTCGCCGTCTGCCGCCTTACGTCTTTGAACAGGTCAATCGCCTGAAGGCCAGCGCGCGAGCCGCCGGTGCGGATATCATTGATCTCGGCATGGGCAATCCCGATCTGCCGACGCCGCAGGGCATCGTCGACAAGCTGTGCGAGGCGGTGCAGGACCCGCGCACGCATCGCTATTCCGCATCCAAGGGCATTCCCGGCCTGCGCCGCGCCCAGGCGCAATATTATGCGCGCCGCTTCGGCGTGAAGCTCAACCCGGAAACGCAGGTCGTCGCCACGCTCGGCTCCAAGGAGGGCTTCGCCAATATGGCGCAGGCGATCACCGCGCCGGGCGATGTCGTGCTCTGCCCCGATCCGACCTACCCGATTCATGCCTTCGGCTTCATCATGTCCGGCGGCGTCATCCGCTCGATCCAGGCAAAGCCGGATGAGAATTTCATCCCGACGCTGGAACGCGCGGTGCGCCATTCGATCCCGAAGCCTCTGGCGCTGATCCTCAATTACCCCTCCAATCCGACGGCGCATGTCGCCACGCTCGATTTCTACCGGGATGTGGTGGCTTTCGCGCGCAAGCACGAGATCATCATCCTTTCCGATCTCGCCTATTCCGAGATCTATTTCGACGACACGCCGCCGCCGTCGGTGCTCCAGATACCGGGGGCGATGGATGTCGCCGTCGAATTCACCTCCATGTCGAAAACCTTCTCGATGCCGGGCTGGCGCATGGGGTTCGCCGTGGGCAACGAGCGGCTCATCGCCGCGCTGACGCGGGTGAAATCCTATCTCGACTATGGTGCGTTCACCCCGATCCAGGTTGCGGCCACCGCCGCGCTCAACGGCGACGGATCCGATATCGCGGAAGTGCGCGCCATCTACAAGCGCCGCCGCGATGTGCTGGTCGACAGCTTTGGCCGCGCGGGATGGGACGTTCCGTCGCCGGCCGCGACGATGTTCGCCTGGGCGCCGATTCCGGAGCGCTTCCGGTCGCTCGGCTCGCTGGAGTTTTCCAAGCTCCTGATCGAGATGGCGGATGTCGCCGTCGCCCCCGGCGTCGGCTTTGGCGAGCATGGCGACGATTACGTCCGCATCGCGCTCGTTGAGAACGAGCATCGCATCCGCCAGGCCGCGCGTAACATCAAGCGCTTCCTTGCGACCAGGGAAGAAAACCTGCACAACGTCATCCCGCTCGATGCGCACCGCTGACCGGCGGTGCATATAGGCTGACATTCGGATAATTTCAGAGGCACGATCATGACTGATGCATTGCGGATCGGCGTTGCCGGGCTCGGCACCGTTGGCGGTTCGGTCTTACGCATTTTGCGCGACAAGGCCGAAATGCTGACCCGCCAGTGCGGCAAGGAAATCGTGGTCGCCGCCGTTTCCGCCCGCGACCGGTCCCGCGACCGCGGGGTCGATCTCTCCGGCGCCGAATGGTTCGACGATCCGGTCGCCCTGGCCAAATCAAGCGGCATCGACGTCTTCGTCGAGCTGATCGGCGGTGATGACGGGCCTGCCAAGGCGGCGGTCGAGGCTGCGCTCAGGGCCGGGCATCATGTGGTGACGGCCAACAAGGCGCTCCTTGCAAGGCACGGCGTCGCACTCGCCAAAATCGCCGAGGACAAGGGCGTTCTCCTCAATTTCGAGGCGGCGGTAGCGGGCGGCATTCCCGTCATCAAGGCCATGCGCGAATCCCTGACCGGCAACACGGTTTCGCGTGTCTATGGCATCATGAACGGGACCTGCAATTACGTCCTGACGCGGATGTGGGAGGAGGGGATATCGTTCGAGGATTGCCTGAAAGACGCGCAGCGCCTTGGCTATGCCGAGGCGGACCCGACATTCGATATCGAGGGCAATGACACCGCGCACAAGCTGGCGCTTTTGACGAGCCTCGCCTTCGGCACCCAGATTGCCGCCGACGACATCTATCTCGAAGGCATCAGCAACATCTCGCTCGCCGATATCCATGCCGCCGACGAGCTCGGCTATCGCATCAAGCTTCTAGGCGTCGCGCAGAAGACCGATACCGGCATCGAGCAGCGCGTCCATCCCACCATGGTGCCGACTTCCTCGGTCATCGCTCAGGTGCATGGCGTCACCAATGCGGTGGCGATCGAAACCGATCTCCTGGGCGAGTTGCTGCTGTCGGGGCCGGGCGCCGGCGGCAACGCAACGGCGTCGGCCGTGCTCGGCGACATCGCCGACATCGCCAAGAGCCGTCCCGGCTTCCAGCACGGGCCCGTCTTCGGCACGCCGGCCAAGGCGCTGAAGCCTTATAAGCGGGCCAAGATGCGCTCCCATGCGGGCGGCTATTTCATCCGCCTGACGGTGGAGGACCGCACGGGCGTTTTCGCGGCGATCGCCAAGCGCATGGCCGAAAACGATATTTCGCTCGAATCCATCGTCCAGCGCCCGCCGATGAACGGGGCCGCCGAGAACAGCAAGACCGTGATTCTGGTGACCCACGAGACGACGGAGGCGGCGGTCAAGAGGGCCATCGACGCCATCCTGCGCGATGGCCATCTGGTGGACAAGCCGCAGATGATCCGCATCGAGCGAGCCGGCTGATCGGGGCCTAACCCCTTTTAATCGATTAACATTTTGGCCGTGCCGGATTTCTGCCTGTCCGGCACTTGCGGCTCCTTTGCGACTTTGACAAAAGGTTTGCGGAACATTGTTATGGTCCGCTTCCCAGTGCAGTTGGTAGCAACGAAATTCGAGTTAGGACATCCCCACATGGCAAAAACCGCTGAGCAGACTTCCCACGGTCTCGATCGTATCCTGACGCTTGAACTCGTGCGCGTGACGGAGCGCGCGGCGGTCGCCGCGGCGCGGCTGCGCGGCAGGGGCGACGAGAAGGCCGCGGATCAAGTTGCGGTCGATGCCATGCGCCAGGAATTGAATCGCCTGCCGATCAACGGAACGGTGGTGATCGGCGAGGGGGAGCGCGACGAGGCGCCGATGCTCTATATCGGGGAAAAGGTCGGCACCGGCGAGGGATCGGAAGTGGATATCGCGCTCGACCCGCTCGAAGGTACGACGATCTGCGCCAAGAACCTGCCGAATTCGCTCGCCGTCATCGCCATCGCCGAAAAGGGCAATCTGCTCTATGCGCCCGATGTCTATATGGAGAAGATCGCCGTCGGTCCCGGCTATCCCGCCGGCGTGGTCGATATCGACGCCTCTCCGACGGACAACATTCACGCCATCGCCAAGGCCAAGGGTGTTCCGGTGCATGAGATCACGGCCTGCATCATGGACCGCCCGCGCCATGCGCGCCTGATCGAGGAAGTCCGCGCCACGGGTGCGGCCATCCGGCTGATCGGCGACGGCGACGTGGCGGGCGTCATCCATACGACCGATCCTGATGAAACCGGCATCGACATCTATCTCGGCATCGGCGGCGCGCCGGAAGGCGTGCTCGCGGCGGCGGCATTGCGCTGCATCGGCGGCCAGATGCAGGGCCGGCTTCAGCTGAATACCGATGAGAAGGTGGCACGCGCCGCGAAGATGGGCATTTCCGACCCCAACAAGGTCTATACGATGGAGGAAATGGCGAAGGGCGACGTGCTTTTCGCTGCGACCGGCGTCACCGACGGCAACATGCTGTCGGGCGTGAAATTCGCCCGCGACTATGTCCAGACCCACACCATCGTCATGCGCGCCCACTCGCAGACCGTGCGCGAGATCAAGGCGCGCCATCAGGATCTGACGAAGTTCTAACGTTTTGCAGCCGAGTGGAATCACTTGGCGTTGCATAAGTGCGGCTTAATGGGGATTATCCGGGGAGACGGCATTGTATAGATGCCGTCTCTCATGTTTGAAGGGAGCATGTCCAGCTCCGCTACCCTCGTTCAGGAACGTTTCTTTCTCGGCGTCAGCCAGTCGGTGACCGGATACAGATGGGTCGACCGCCTCCGTCTGCGGGAAGCCAACATCGCGCTGGCGATCGCACAGAACCATGGGATGCACGATCTCGTGGCGCGGGTGCTGGCAGGGCGCGGCGTGTCGCTCGACGACGCGCCGATGTTCGTCGAGCCGACGATCAAATCGCTGATGCCCGACCCAGCAGCCCTGACCGATATGGAGCGGGCGGCGGGACGGATCGCTGACGCCATTGCCAATCGCGAACGCGTGGCGATCTTCGGCGACTATGATGTCGACGGCGCCTGTTCCTCGGCGCTCCTTTCGCGCTTTCTCACCCATTACGGCGTCGCCAACGCCATCTACATTCCCGACCGCATCTTCGAAGGCTATGGGCCGAACCCCCAGGCGATGCGCGAGCTTGCGGAAAAAGGCGCATCGCTGATCGTCACCGTCGATTGCGGGACCAACAGCGCCGCGGCCATCGAGGCGGCGCGCGAGGCGGGCAGCGATGTCGTCGTTATCGACCATCACCAGGTCGGCGGTCCCTTGCCGCAGGCGGCCTTTGCCGTGGTCAATCCCAACCGCGACGACGATATTTCCGGGCAGGGGCATCTCTGTGCCGCGGGTGTCGTGTTCCTGACGCTGGTGCAGGCGTTGCGGACCCTGCGCGAAAGGCGGATCGCCACCGATATCAGCGCGCCGGATCTCCTCGGCCTTCTCGATCTGGTCGCGCTCGCGACAATCTGCGATGTGGTGCCGCTCAAGGGCGTCAACCGGGCCTTCGTGGTCAAGGGGCTGATGGTCGCGCGCGCGCAGCAGAATGCCGGGCTGGCAGCGCTGGCCCGCGCGGCGCGCATCGGCGAGCCGCTCAACAGCTTTCACCTCGGCTTCCTCATCGGCCCGCGCATCAATGCGGGGGGGCGCATCGGCGATGCCGGCCTCGGCGCCCGTCTCCTGACGCTGGACGATCCGGTTCAGGCGGAGCGCATCGCGCACGAGCTCGACAGGCTCAACCAGGAACGGCAGGCCATGGAGCTGCAGATGCTGGCGCAAGCGGAGGTCGAGGCCGCCGTGGAGATGAGCGGCGGGCAGGGGCCGGCGATCGTCGTCACGGCGAGCGGCGACTGGCATCCGGGCATCGTCGGCCTCATCGCCGCGCGCCTGAAGGAGCGGACACGGCGCCCGGCTTTCGCGATAGCGTTCAACCAGAACGGCATCGGCACCGGCTCGGGCCGCTCGATCACCGGCTTCGATCTCGGCCGGATGGTGCGCGGCGCGGTGGAAAAGGGCCTGCTGGTCAAGGGCGGCGGCCATGCCATGGCCGCGGGCATCACCGTCGAGCGCGATAGGCTCGGTGCGCTTCGCGCCTATTTCGAGGAGGTTGCCGGGGCGGCGGTGGCAGGCTTGCGCGACAATCAGAGCCTCGCCATCGACGGCGCGCTCTCGGCCGCCGGCGCCACGCTCGCCCTGCATGACGCGCTGGAAAAGGCCGGCCCCTACGGCTCGGGTCATCCGCAGCCGGTGCTGGTCCTGCCGCATCATCGGCTCATTGGTGCAAATGTCGTGGGAAAGGACCATATTCGCGCTACGCTCGCGGGCGCCGACGGCAAGCGCGTCAACGCCATAGCATTCCGGGCCGCAGGAAGCACGCTCGGTGAGTTCCTCTTGAAGCAGTCCGGCCAGTCGATCCACGTCGCCGGCAATCTCTCGATCAACCACTGGAACGGATCGTCCGCGGCGCAAATCCGCATCATGGATGCGGCGATAGCGGTTTAGAGCGTCAGCTTCATGCCCTCATGGCTGTCGACGAAGCCGATGGATTTATAGAAGCGGTGGGCATCCAGGCGCGACTTGTCCGTCGTCAGCTGGACAGCGCCGCAGTTGCGCGCCCGGCACTGCTCGATCGCCCATACGATCATCTTGCGGCCGATGCCGCCGCCGCGACAATCGCGTGACACCCGGACGCTTTCGATCTGGCCACGCCAGAGGCCGATCCGCGACAGGCCGGGGATGAAGCTGATCTGCAGGCAGCCCACGACCTTGCCTTCGATTTCCGCAACGCCGAGAAATTGGTTCGGATCCTGGCTGATGGCTTCGAATGCCCTGACATATCCCTCGTTCAGGGGCAGGCGCGTATCTTCCCGCCTGGCGCCGAGCTCGTCGTCGGCCAGCATCGCGACGATCGCCGGCAGATCGCTGAAGACGGCTCTCCTGAACGTCGGTGAAGCTTGAGCTTCAGCCATCAGACGGCTATCCCGTAGAGGTCGTAAGCGTCGCTCTGCTCGATCTTGACCGTCACGATATCGCCCACGCGCAACGGCCGGCGGGACTGGATGTGCACCGCGCCGTCGATCTCCGGCGCATCATAGCGCGTGCGGCCCTTGGCGGATGTGCCGTTCGTCTCATCGATGATGACGGGCAGACGCTTGCCGACCTTTTTCTTCAACAGATTGGCGGAAATCTGCTGCTGCTTCGCCATGAAGCGATGCCAGCGCGCTTCCTTCACCTCTTCCGGCACCATGTCGAGGCCGAGATCGTTGGCCTTCGCGCCCTTCACCGGCTCATATTTGAAGCAGCCGGCGCGGTCGATCTTGGCTTCCTCCAGCCAGTCGAGCAGCATCTCGAAATCCTCTTCCGTCTCGCCGGGGAAGCCGACGATGAAGGTGGAGCGGACGGCGAGGTCCGGGCAGGTCTCGCGCCATTGCTGGATGCGGCGCGAGGTCTTTTCCTGATGCGCCGGGCGGCGCATGGATTTGAGCACGGAGGGAGAGGCGTGCTGGAAGGGGATGTCGAGATAGGGCAGGATCTTGCCTTCCGCCATCAGCGGAATGACTTCATCGACATGCGGGTAGGGGTAGACATAGTGCATGCGCACCCATGCGCCCATTTCGCCCAGCTCCCGCGCCAGGTCGATGAACTTGGCGCGCACCTGCCGGTCCTGCCAGACACTTTCCTGATATTTGATGTCCACGCCATAGGCGCTCGTATCCTGCGAGATGACGAGGATTTCCTTGACGCCCGCCTTCACCAGCCGCTCCGCCTCGCGCAGCACATCCGCGGCGGGACGGGAGACCAGATCGCCGCGCAGCGCCGGGATGATGCAGAAGGAGCAGCGGTTGGAGCAGCCTTCGGAAATCTTTAAATAGGCATAATGGCGCGGCGTCAGCTTGACGCCCTGCGGCGGCACCAGGTCGACGAAGGGATCATGCGCCGGCGGCGCCGCCTCATGCACCGCGGCCATGACGCTCTCATAGGCCTGCGGGCCGGTGATGGCGAGCACATTGGGGTGCTTCTGCCAGATCACCTCCGGCTCCGCGCCGAGGCAGCCGGTGACGATGACCTTGCCGTTTTCGTTGAGCGCCTGGCCAATCGCCTGCAGCGACTCGTCGCGCGCGGAATCGAGGAAGCCGCATGTGTTGACGATCACCAGATCCGCGCCGTCGTGCTTGCGCGAAATCTCATAGCCTTCCGAGCGGAGGCTGGTGATGATGCGTTCGGAATCGACAAGTGCCTTCGGGCAGCCGAGAGAGACGAAGCTGACGCGCGGAGCGCTCATGTATATGGATCCTGCTTTCTGAAAACGGCGCGCATTAGCACAAAGCCGGCCATTTCGTAAATGCCCGCGCCCATATGGCGATCGCCGCAAGCCTTTCGAGAGGTCCGGCAAAAGAAAACGACCGGGTTTTTTTGCCCGGTCGTCTCATATTCCATTTCCGTGCGTATTCTTATTCGGCTGCGTCGGCCGGGGCGGCGTTGAGCTGGCCGTAGCGCTCCTCGCCGATCTTGGCGAGCAGGTCGAGCTGGGTTTCGAGGAAGTCGATATGGCCTTCCTCATCCTTCAGGAGCTCGTCGAAAAGCTGCTTCGTGACATAATCGCCGAGTTCGTCGCAGATTTCACGGGACTTCTTGTAGGAGGTGCGGGCGTCATATTCGCCCTTGAGATCGGACTCCAGCACTTCCCTGACGTTCTGGCCGATGCGCAGCGGCGCGACGGTCTGCAGGTTGGGATGGCCTTCGAGGAAGATGATGCGCTCTATGATGCGGTCGGCGTGATGCATCTCTTCGATGGATTCAGCCCGCTCCTTGTTGGCGAGGCGGGTATAGCCCCAGTCTTCGAGAAGCCGGTAGTGCAGCCAGTATTGGTTGACCGCCCCCAGTTCGAGGAACAGGGCCTCGTTAAGCCGCTCGATGACCTTTATGTCGCCTTTCATGCTGTATGCTCCCGTATGTCTGACGTAGCGAACGAACACGATCGATAAACGATATGACCTGGCTATCGTTCTGATCATGCCGAAGATGGTATTCTTCGGTCACTTTTATGATCGTTTCGACAACGTTTGGGAAGCATCCACAGCAGCGTCCACGCTTCTGGAGGGCGTGGTAGACCTTGGCCGGCACAATAAGTTGCCAGCAATCTTCATCGAGGAGCCTGATGATCGTGTCCTCGATCTCTTTCTGGGTAATAATATTGCAGTGGCAGACCAGCATCAGAACGAAAAACCTGTGTACCGCAAAGAAACGCTGTTCAGGGAACAAGCTTTTTTCCGAGAAGCGCCAGCATAAAAAGGCGTTTCCGGCGCGGAAAATCTTTTTCTATTCCAGGAAGATGCTGCCATTTTACTTGGCAGCCATGCTGAACCGACCACAGGTTCCTCCAATCGAAAGGGTTAAAGGCCCAAACATCAAAGGGTTGCGCTTCATGAGCACCCCCTCATATGGGGGAGGAGGAGGTGGAATGTCAAATCCTATATTCTGGAATAGTTCCAGATATCAATGAGTTAGAATAATTCTAAACTTGAGTGGAAGTGCCAGCTTTAAGTAAGGAATTTTCTCCTGCCACCGGAAAAAAGCAGCTTATGCGGTCCTATCCGGACCGTGCGTCAAATCGCCTCATGATGAAAAACCCGGGGGATTCACATCCCCGGGGCGGCTTTTCGGATGGCTGCAGGCAACGAAGCGGAATCAGGCACCCTCGACGACGTTGAACCCTTCGAACTGCGGCGGGCCGAGATAGAGGACCTTGTTGGCGCCGGCATTCTTGTGCGCGTTGCGGAAATGCTCGGATTTGGTCCAGGCAATGAAGTCGTCCTGACTGCGCCAGACGGTATGCGAAGCGTAGAGCGTATAGTTCTCATCGGCATTGTGCGGGCCGCGCAGCAGATGGAATTCGATGAAGCCCGGCAGTTCCTTCAGGCTCGAATCGCGGTTCTTCCAGACGGTTTCGAAGGCTTCCTCGGAGCCGTCCTGAACCTTGAACCTGTTCATGGCGATATACATGCGTGCATTCCTTTCAAATGCGGAGCGGATTGTCAGATGCCGAAACGGACGGACGATTTGGAGTTCGTCTTCAATTGCCGGATGCAGGTGCCCTCGGCGATGCCTTCGCCCGCACATTCGGTGGCATCATTGATCAATATACGGCTGATGCTATCGCATTTGATATTGGCGAGATCGAAACGGCGCACTTTCGTCTTCCCGGCCGGTAATGTCTTGAAGTCGAGGAGGGCCAGGCGTTCGACCCGTTCCTCGGCATTGAAGAGGACCATCTCGAAGGTCACCTTGTCGAGCTGGACATTCAGCCCGTTGGCCGCCACGAAGGTCAGCCGGCATCCCTTGTCGGACGCATCGAGCGCGTTCAGTTCCAGGTTTAGGGCAGGCGCCGCCCCGGTATCCTGAGCCGGCGCCTGCCCGGCGGCACCCAGCGAAAAAGCCAAAACCGCGGTCAGAAATCGGCATGTCTTCATCGGGTGCTGCATCTCGTCTCCCTTGTCTGCGAGCCATTGTTTCCAAAAGGCTATTTCAAAGTGGAATTACTCGCAACTATTATCTTGACTGAAAATATCATATTTTGTAGGTCGGAACTGCTCGTCGGGGATGATGGTTCGAAAAACAGCCAGTCCGGAACAAGCATAGCCAGCTAAGGCTCTTCGCCTGCGCCAGCCAATCGTTTTCTCATATTGAAGCGGGTTAGGTGGGGCTATGAGCGACATTTCAAAGAGATTCTGGCTGAGCTGTGCGGCGATCGGCGCGCTGAACGCGTCACTCCTTGGGAGTGCGCATGCACAGGATGGGGACAAGCAGGATGCGATCCAGCTCAAGCCGATCGTGGTAGAAGGGCAGGAGAAGGGCATCAATGCGCCCACCGTCCTGACGGAGCGGGAGACGGCGAGGGACCTGCAGGAGCGGCAGGTCGACCGCATCGACGACATCGGGCGCCTGGATCCCGGTATCAACTACAACCGGACCAGCGACAGCATCAACATCCGCGGTCTCGACGACAACCGTGTCCTTACGACGGTCGACGGCATCCGCATTCCGTGGCTCGACGATGGTGCGCGCGGTGTGCAGGGCGGCATCTCGACGATCGATTTCGATACGCTGTCGACGCTCGATATCATCCGCGGCGCGGATTCCAGCCTGTTCGGCTCGGGCGCGCTGGGCGGCGTCATCTCGCTGCGCACGCTCAATCCCGAAGATCTGCTGACGGAAGGCAGGAACTGGGGCAGCCTGACCAAGGGTTCCTATGACAGCGCCGACCGCAGCTGGAACATCAACCAGGCGTTCGCCGCGCGGGCGAACGACACCTATATCCTGCTGCAGGGCGGCTACCGTGCCGGCCATGAACGCGAGAATATGGGCGATATCGGCGGATTTGGCGTAACCCGCACCGAAAAGAACCCGGCCGAATACGACCAGAACAATCTCCTGTTCAAGATCCATCAGCATGTCGATGGCGGGCACCGGTTCGGCTTTACGGCGGAGCGGTTCGATCTGGACCGGGATATCCACAAGCTGGATGCTTCTTCCAATGCCACAGGTACTTCGGGCACATATTTGCCCGGAACTTTCTGGGAAACGGAAACGCGCAAACGCGAACGGCTTTCGGTGAATTATGATTATGACGGCAGCGGCGATGCATGGCTCGATCAGGCATCCGTCATCCTCTACTGGCAGCGCCTGACGGAGGGCGACGATTCGCGCGCTATCCGCCGCACCTACCCAGTCGGCAATTACCGTCGCGACAATACTATCGAGGAAACCGATGTGGGCATCAACGCGATCGGCCTGAAGGCGATTGA
Source organism: Mesorhizobium sp. RMAD-H1 (assembly GCF_014191375.1). Taxonomy (GTDB): domain Bacteria; phylum Pseudomonadota; class Alphaproteobacteria; order Rhizobiales; family Rhizobiaceae; genus Paramesorhizobium. The sequence continues at coordinate 146,308 of NZ_JACHWN010000002.1, read as the reverse complement.
ACTGGGTGCCTACACCCATACCTTCAAATTCGGGGTCGACGGCTATCTCAGCACCGTGAAACAGCAGGCGCTGGGCGAAGACAATTGCAATGGTCCAAATGATCCCCGCTGTGCCTTCCTTCATACCAACCAGGCTGAGATGCCCGAGGTGGAGGGCGGAACGCTGGGTCTGTTCGTGGAAGACCAGATCGCCCTCTATGATGGCAGGCTGCGCGTCACGCCGGGGCTGCGCTTCGACTGGTATGAACGCAATCCGCAGGAAACGCCGCTCTACGAGGAGAATCCCAGCTTCCGTGGCTATCCCGCGGATTCGAGCGATTCACGCTTCTCGCCCAAGCTGCGCGCGGAATGGGACGCCGCCGAGAATGTCGTGCTCTACGCGCAATGGGCGCAAGCCTTCCGCGCACCGTCATCGACGGAACTCTATATGACCTATGGCGGGCCGGGCACCTATCTCAATATCGGCAATCCGGATCTGAAGCCCGAAACCAGCAACGGCTTCGATATCGGCGCGAAGTTCGGCGACGATCAGTTCGGTGGATCGCTCAGCATCTACAACAATTACTACCGGAACTTCATCGATAATGTCAGCGTCAGCGCGGCCGAAGCCGGCGTTCCGCCCGGCATGTTCCCGATGGGCATCACCAGATATGTCAATCGCGCCCATGTGCAGATCTATGGCGCGGAAGCCAAGGCGCATTACGCCTTCCCGAACGGCTGGAAGACCTGGGGCGGCCTCGCCTTCGCGGTAGGAAAGGACACGGACGAGGACGTGTATCTGAACTCGGTACCCGCGTTGAAAGGCGTGGTCGGTCTCGGCTATGCGGCGGAGACCTGGGGAACCGACTTCATGATGACCGCCGTGGCGGCGCGCAACAAGGTCGAGAACCCCGATTCCGACTACAACAAGACGCCTGGCTATACGCTCTTCGACGTCACGGGCTGGTGGGAGCCGGAACAGTTCAAGGGCCTGCGCATCCAGGCGGGCATCTACAACATCTTCGACAAGAAATACTGGAACGCGCTCGACATCCCGGACAGCGGCACCGTGCCGAAGGATTATTACACCGAGCCGGGCCGCACGTTCAAAATCTCCATGACGCAGCGGTTCTGAAGCCGGGTCCGCCATGGCGCACCGGCGTCATCTCCAACGATGCCGGTGCCTTCTGCTCCATATCACGGGACGGCATCGCAATAAGTTGAGCAATATACTCTTCTATTGCGCGGGCGCAAAAAGGTGATAATTTCTGTCAAGAAAAGAGCCGGGCGTGGGGAGATGCCATGCGCCCGCTCGGTAAGGAAAGGGGTGCGCAATGAACAGACGCAGTTTCATCGACATGAAGGTTCAATTGCCGCGTGCAGCCGGGTCGTCCTCCGGCCCGCTCGCCGTGCCGCCGCATGCCGAAGCGCGCAAGCGGGCGCAGCACCCTCTGAAAACCTATGGTAGCGGCGAACTTTTCGACGGGTCCACCGAGGTGGGCATCGAGCATGCCGGTTCGCTTTACCGCCTCAAGATCACCCGGCAGGGCAAACTCATCCTGAATAAATAGGCGATAAACATGACTGGCATCTCCAAGCCTTCTCCTGAGGAAATTCTCAGCGCGCGCGCAGAAAATCCCAAACTGCGCGAACGCGAGTTTGCCCAGCTCCTGAACATATCGGAGGCCGACTATGTCGCCGCCCATTGCGGCGACACGGTCATCCGCATCCGGCCGGATGTCGATGCGCTTCTGAAGGATATCGGCGCCCTCGGCGAGGTGATGGCGCTGACACGCAATGAAAGCGCGGTGCATGAAAAGATCGGCGTCTATGAGAACATCAAGGCCGGCGAGCATGCCGCACTCGTGCTGGGCGAGCAGATCGATCTGCGCATTTTCCCGAAGGTCTGGGCGCATGGCTTCGCGGTCGAGAAGCGCGATGGCGAGGAAGTGCGCCGCAGCCTGCAGTTCTTCGACAAGGCGGGCGAGGCGGTGCACAAGATCCATCTGCGCCCGGCCTCCGACCTGAACGCCTATTACGCGCTGGTCGAAACGATGCGCTCCGACGACCAGTCGCGCAGCATCGAGACGGTGGCCTATGGCGCGAAGGAATACAGCAATGTCGAGGACATCAACCGCGACGATTTCCGCAGCCGCTGGAGCCAGATGACCGATGTGCACCAGTTCGTCGGCATCCTCAAGGATTTCAAGCTGAACCGGCATCAGGCGGTGAAGGTGATCGGCGAGGAATATGCCTGGCCGCTCGGCACCGAGGCCGTCGAGGTGATGATGACGAAGGCGACCGAAACGGCGCTGCCGATCATGTGCTTCGTGGGAAACCGCGGCTGCATTCAGATTCATTCCGGGCCGATCCACGAGGTGAAGCCGATGGGGCCGTGGCTGAATGTGATGGACCCGACCTTCCATCTCCATTTGCGCGCCGACCATATCCGCGAGGTCTGGGGCGTGCGCAAGCCGACCAAGGACGGCCATGTCACTTCGCTCGAAGCCTATGACGCCAGTGGCGAGATGATCATCCAGTTCTTCGGCAAGAGGCATGAAGGCGAGGGCGAGAGGACCGACTGGCGCTCACTCGTCGAAAGCTTGCCGCGCGTGCCGCAGTCCACGGCCGCGTGAGGAGGGGGATGATGAGTAGTTTGCCCCTTGCCCCTCACCCTTACCCTCTCCCCGCAAGCGGGGCGAGGGGGGCGTCAACGTGGCCGCTTCTTCCTTCTCCCCGCGTGCGGGGAGAAGGTGCCGGCAGGCGGATGAGGGGCATTCTTGGCGCGATAGCTGTAGTGGTCACCTATTTAACGAGCGCCCCCGCACTCGCCGACGAGGCCGCCCGGTTTGCCGATACCTCCCGGATCGTCTCCATCGGCGGGGCGCTGACGGAGATCGTCTATGCGCTGGGCGAGGAAAAGCACCTCGTGGCGCGCGATTCCACCAGCCTCTATCCGGCGGAGGCGCAGAAGCTGCCCGATGCCGGCTATATGCGCGCGCTTTCGCCGGAGGGCGTCCTTTCCGTCAATCCGACCGGCATTCTGATGATCGAAGGCAGCGGGCCGCGCGAGGCGTTGGACGTGCTGAAAAAGGCGTCCGTGCCGCTGGTGACCGTGCCGGACCGCTATACGCGCCAGGGCGTGATCGACAAGATCCATGCCGTCGGCAAGGCGCTGGGCGTCGAGGACAAGGCGGACAAGCTCGCCGCCTCGGTGGACGGGGAACTGGCGGCGGCGGAAAAGAACGCCTCCGCCATCAAGGAGCGCAAGCGCGTACTGTTCATCCTGTCGATGCAGGGCGACCGCATTCTGGCGGCGGGCAAGAACACCGCCGCCGACGGCATCATCACGCTAGCGGGCGGCGTCAACGCCATCGACGGCTATGACGGCTACAAGCAGTTGAACGACGAGGCAGTCGGCAAGGCCGCGCCGGATGTGATCCTGATGATGGACCGCACCGGCAACCACGTCGCCAGTGACGACCAGGTCTTCGCCAGCCCTGCCTTCGCCGGCACCCCTGCCGCGGCAAACCGGAAGCTCATCCGCATGGAGGCGCTCTACCTCCTCGGCTTCGGCCCCCGTACGGCCAAGGCAGCGCATGATCTGTCGGTCGCGCTTTATGGCGATGTGGCCAAGTAGCGCTAGAGTGGCCCGCGCGGAAATGGAAATGCTGGTTCCAGACACCCCCCTCTGCCCTGCCGGGCATCTCCCCCTCAAGGGGGGAGATTGGTTGACTGCGCTGGCGGTGTCCACCCTGCAACGATTGCGATTGGTGCCGGGCATTCATGAAGGCGTAATCTCCCCCCTTGAGGGGGAGATGCCCGGCAGGGCAGAGGGGGGTACTGTCCCGCCATGCTGAAAAGAACGGAGTTTACCGACACTTACGTCGATGGGGCAGGGCACAGACACGGCGACCGCTCCCACACCGCCCGCGTCGGCATCGTCATCCTCGCGGTTCTCTTGATGCTGACCATGCTGTTCAGCCTCACCGCCGGCGCGTCCGACGCTTCTGCCTGGAGCGTCGTCACGCATTGGCTCTCCGCGCAGGAAATTCCGCAGCGCGACCGCATCATCGTGCTTGACATCCGCCTGCCGCGCATTCTCATGGGCGTGCTGATCGGTTCCGCGCTGGCCGTATCGGGAGCGGTCATGCAGGGGCTTTTCCGCAATCCGCTCGCCGACCCCGGCCTGGTCGGCGTTTCCTCGGGGGCAAGCGTCGGAGCAATCGCCAGCATCATTTTCGGCGGCACGGTTCTCGCCCCCGTCGCGGCGGTTCTGGGCATTTATACGCTGCCGCTCATGGCTTTCCTGGCCAGCCTTGTCACCACCTTACTGCTTTACGGCATCGCCACACGGCGCGGGCAGACATCCGTTGCTACCATGCTGCTCGCCGGAATCGCCCTGGCTGCGCTGGGGGTGGCGCTGAGCAGCGCGCTCATCTATATCGCCGACGACCGGCAATTGCGTGATATCACCTTCTGGCAGATGGGCTCGCTGGCGGGCACAACCTGGACCAAGATCGCGGCGTCCGGCCCGATCATCGCCCTGTCGCTCATTGCCGCGCCGTTTCTGGCGCGCGGCCTCAACGGGCTGGCGCTGGGCGAGGCTTCGGCCCATCATCTCGGCATACCCGTGCAGCGGCTGAAAAATGTCGCCATCGTCACCGTGGCAGCGGCAGTCGGCGCCTCCGTAGCGGTGAGCGGCGGCATCGGTTTCGTCGGGATCATCGTGCCGCATCTCCTGCGTCTGGTCATCGGCCCGGATCACCGCTATCTGCTGCCCGCATCGGCGCTGCTGGGCTCGATCCTGCTGCTTCTCGCCGATGCGGTGAGCCGCACCATCGTCGCCCCGGCGGAACTGCCCATCGGCATCGTCACGGCGCTCGCCGGTGCGCCGTTCTTCCTCTGGATTCTGCTACGCCGGCGCGGAATCATCGATCTGTGAGGCAGCCATGATCGAAGCCAGAAATCTCTCCGTCGCCATCGGCCGCAAGCGGATCATCGAGAACGTCGATTTTCAGGCACGCCCCGGCGAGCTGACCGCTATCGTCGGGCCGAACGGCTCCGGCAAGACGACGCTCTTGCGCGCGCTTTCCGGCGATCTGCCCTTCGCCGGGCGCGCGTCGATCAACGGCAAGCCGTTCGAGACGCTCAAATCCTGGCAGATGGCAAGCTTGCGCGCCGTGCTGCCGCAGGCGACTTCGCTTGCCTTTCCCTATACGGTGCGCGAGATCGTCCGTCTCGGCTTGACCAGCGGCTATTCCGGAGCGAGCCCGCACGACATCGAAACGCTGCCGGACCGCGCCCTGGCGATGGTCGATCTCGAGGGTTTCAGCGGGCGCTTTTACCAGGAGCTCTCCGGCGGCGAGCAACAACGCGTGCAACTGGCCCGCGTGCTCTGCCAGGTCTGGCAGCCCGTCCTTGACGGCGAGCCGCGTTATCTCTTTCTCGACGAGCCGGTGTCGAGCCTCGACATCAAGCACCAGCTCATCATCATGCGCATCGCGAGAAGCTTTGCCGAGAGGGGCGGGGGCGTGATCGCCATCCTGCATGACCTCAATCTCACGGCGATGTTCGCCGACAGGATCGTGATGATGCATCGCGGACGGGTCGACGCTACGGGAAAGCCAGGGGAGATGCTTTCGGACGACCGCATCCTGCGCGTCTATGAATGTCCGCTGAAGGTCGGCGTGCTTCCCGATGGCGGCGCGCCTTTCATCCTGCCACAATCCGCACCGGTTTAAGAAAAAGGAGCCATAAGGCTCCTTATCTCATTGCATTTTCGAATTTAAAGTCTCAGCTCACAGCCAGTTGCGGCCGGAGTTCGTCAAGGCCGAGGAGCGAACGGACATTCGGCCGCGCCTTGACGAGATCGGCGATCGAGTATTTCGCCAGCACGTCGAAGAAGGCGCCGAGCGCTTCGCGCAGCGCGGAGTTGAGAGCACAGCTGTCGATCAACGGGCATTCCGCCGCATCGTTCTCGAAGCATTCCGCCATGGCGAAGCTTTCTTCCGTCACGCGCACGACATCGAAGATCGTGATCGCGGCCGCCGGCTTGCCCAGCCGCACGCCGCCATTGCGGCCGCGCACCGTCTCGACCAGCCCGTGCTCCACGAGCGGCTGCAGGATCTTGAAGAGAAACAGCTCCGAGACGGAATAGGCCCTGGCGATATCCGGAACGCGGCTGAGGCTGCCCTCATTGGCCGCGCAATACATCAGCATCCGGATTGCATAATTGGTCTGGCGAGTAAGCCGCATGAGATGATCCTTTTCTTTCGGAGCCTTCCGAAGGAACGCCGAACGAAGCGCAGTTTAGAACTCTTCTGAAAATATATGAAGCCCTTTCTCATCTTTAAAGAGAAATTAATTCACGTCTTTTTGAGGGCGTGCGTCATCGCGTGCCGGCAGGCGGTCACGATTCCGCTTGGGCAGCGCTTCCTTCCCTGGGGATAGCCGCCACAACTGTTCACAAAACTGCAAATGAACTGTTGTTCAACTGTCATATAGAACCGATACTGCCCTCAAGCGGCGCGCTCATGACGCCAGCAATAAGGGAGAGCATTATGAAATCCAGGGGTATTTCCATCGGCCTCGCTGCCGCCGTGACGCTGTTGATGTCCTCGACATCGTCCTTCGCCGTCACGGAAATCAGTTGGTGGCACGCCATGACCGGCGCCAACAACGAAGTCGTGGACACGCTTGCCAAGGAATTCAACGAGAGCCAGAGCGATTACAAGGTCGTGCCGGTCTTCAAGGGCACCTATCCTGAGACGCTGAACGCCGGCATCGCCGCTTTCCGCGCCAAGCAGGCGCCCGACATCATCCAGGTCTTCGATGTCGGCACCGGCGTCATGATGGCGGCCGAAGGCGCGGTCAAGCCGGTGGCGGAAGTGCTGTCGGAAGGCGGCGCCACATTCGACAAGAGCCAGTACCTGCCGGGCATCGTCGCCTATTATTCGAAGCCCGACGGCACCATGCTGTCCTTTCCCTACAACAGCTCGTCGCCCATCCTCTATTACAACAAGGATATCTTCGAGAAAGCGGGTCTCGACGTGAACAACCCGCCGAAGACCTGGCCCGAGGTCTTCGAAGCCGCCAAGAAGATCAAGACCAGCGGTGCGGCGCCCTGCGGCTACACGTCCACCTGGCTGACCTGGATCCATCTGGAGAATTTCGCCGCCTGGAACAATCTGCCCTATGGCACCAACGAGAACGGCCTTGCGGGGCTCGATGTTGAGCTGAAGATCAATGCGCCGCTCTATGTGAAGCATTTCCAGGAGATCGCCGATCTCGCCAAGGATGGTGTCTTCCGCTATGGCGGCCGTACCTCGGAGGCCAAGCAGATCTTCCTCGCCGGCGAATGCGGCATCCTGACCGAATCCTCCGGCGGCCTTGGCGATATCGTCAAATCGGGCATGAACTACGGCATCGGCCAGTTGCCTTACGAGCCCGAGGCGAACGGCGCGCCGCAGAACACCATCCCGGGCGGCGCCAGCCTCTGGGTATTCGGCGGAAAATCGGACGAGAAATACAAGGGTATCGCAGCCTTCTTCAAATTCCTCTCCAGCCCCGATATCCAGGCGCGGCTCCATCAGGTGTCCGGCTATCTGCCGGTGACGCTGAAGGCCTATGAGGAAACCAAGAAATCCGGGTTCTACGAGAAGAATCCCGGCCGCGAAACGCCGATCATCCAGATGATGGGCAAGGCGCCGACCGAGAATTCGAAGGGCGTGCGCCTCGTCAACCTGCCTCAGGTGCGCGATATCGAGAACGAGGAGTTCGAGAAGATGCTGGCCGGTCAGCAGACGGCGCAGCAGGCCCTCGACAATGCGGTCAGCCGAGGCAACGCCGCGATCAAGCAGGCGATCGGCCAGTAATCTTGCCCTTCATCCTTACCCTCTCCCTGCAGGCGGGGAGAGGGAGGCGCTAATCATCGTCGCTTTTTTCTTCTTCCCGCATACGGGGGGCGGAGGACGGATCGAGGCCGTAGCTCGACCCCGCAATGCCGGCAGGCAGCCGAGGGGCATTTAAAACGACCATCAAAGGAATATATGGTGGCAACCCGCGCAATCTTTCCCAACAAGGTTCTGCCTTACCTGCTTCTGGCGCCGCAGCTCGCGATCACCGCCATATTCTTCTATTGGCCGGCATCGCAGGCGGTCTATCAGTCCTTGCTGCGGGAGGATCCCTTCGGTCTGTCGACGCAATTCGTCGGGCTCGCCAATTTCAGGCATGTGCTGGCCGATCCCAACTATCTGCATTCTTTCCAGGTCACCATCATCTTCGCCATCGCGACCGCGGTGTTCGCCATGCTTCCCGCGCTCTATCTCGCGGTCATGGCCGACAAGGTGGTGCGCGGCCGCGGTTTCTATCGCACCCTGCTGATCTGGCCCTATGCGGTCGCGCCCGCCATTGCCGGCATGCTGTGGCTGTTCCTGTTCAATCCGTCGATCGGCTCGCTTGCGGTGATGCTGCGGTCGGTGGGCATCAACTGGGACCCGCTTCTCAACGGTCCGCAGGCGATGATCCTCGTCGTGGCGGCAGCGGCCTGGAAGCAGATCAGCTATAATTTCCTGTTCTTTGTCGCGGGGTTGCAGGCAATACCGAAATCACTGGTCGAGGCAGCAAGCATCGACGGGGCGGGCGAGACGAAGCGCTTCTGGACGATCATCTTCCCGCTGCTGGCGCCGACGAGCTTCTTTCTTCTGGTCATCAATACCGTCTATGCCTTCTTCGACACCTTCGGCATCATCCATGCCGTGACCGGGGGCGGCCCGGGCAAGGCGACGGAGACGCTGGTCTACAAGGTCTATAATGACGGCTTCGTGAACCTGATCCTGGGCGAATCGGCGGCGCAGTCGGTTATCCTGATGGTGATCGTCATCGGGCTGACCGCCGTTCAGTTCCGCTATGTCGAACGCCGCGTGCATTACGGGTGAGGACGGGTCCGACATGATCGACAACAAACCCTCGCGCCGTATCATTGCCCATGCCGTGCTCCTGATCGGCGTGCTCATCGTCGCCTTTCCGATCTACTACACCTTCGTCGCGTCTACCCATTCACTGCAGACGATCCTGCGGCCGCCGCTGCCGCTTCTCCCGGGGAGCCATTTTCTCGAAAATTACACGACAGCGCTCTTCGGCGGCATCGGGCGTATCGGCGGCGTCGATGTCGGCCGGCTGCTCTGGAACAGCACCGTCGTCGCCGTGTTGATCGCCGTGGGCAAGATCGTCATCTCCATCCTGTCGGCCTATGCGGTGGTCTTCTTCCGTTTTCCGCTGCGCATGACCTTCTTCTGGCTGATCTTCATCACGCTGATGCTGCCCGTCGAAGTGCGCATCCTGCCGACCTACAAGGTCATGGTCGATTTCGGGCTGATCGATACCTATGCGGGGCTCACACTGCCGCTGATGGCATCCGCCACCGCGACGCTTCTGTTCCGCCAGTTCTTCATGACCATCCCGGGCGAACTCGTCGAGGCTGCGCGCGTCGACGGGGCAGGGCCCTGGCGCTTCTTCAAGGACATCCTGCTGCCCCTGTCCAAGACCAATATCGCCGCGCTTTTCGTCATCCAGTTCATCTATGGCTGGACGCAATATCTTTGGCCGCTGCTCGTCACCAACCGCAACGAAATGGGCACGATCGTCATCGCGCTGCGCAAGATGATCTCCTTCGCCGATGCCGATACGCAATGGCACCTGGTGATGGTGACCTCGATCCTCGCGATCCTGCCGCCGATCCTCGTCGTCGTCCTCATGCAGCGCTGGTTTGTCCGCGGCCTCGTCGAAACGGAGAAATAATGGCAACGCTCGATCTCAAGAACATCCGCAAGGTCTATTCCGGCGGCATCGAAGCCGTGAGACAAGTGAATCTGGCAATCGAAGACGGCGCGCTCTGCGTGCTGGTCGGACCTTCCGGCTGCGGAAAGTCGACGCTGCTGCGCATGATCGCTGGCTTGGAATCGATCACCGAAGGCGAGATCGTCATCGACGGGCGGGTGGTCAACGCGCTCGGGCCGGCCGAGCGCGACATCGCTATGGTCTTCCAGAATTACGCGCTCTACCCCCATATGAGCGTCTATGACAACATGGCCTATGGCCTGCGCAACCGCCGGATGGCCAAGCCGGAGATCGACAGGCGGGTCCGCGAGGCCGCCGACACGCTGGAGCTGGCGCATTTGCTAGCGCGCCGCCCGCGCGAACTCTCCGGCGGCCAGCGCCAGCGCGTCGCCATGGGCCGCGCCATCGTGCGCAATCCGAAGGTCTTCCTCTTCGACGAGCCGCTCTCGAACCTCGATGCCAAGCTGCGCGGCCAGATGCGCGTCGAGATCAAGAATCTGCAGCGCTCGCTGGGGGTGACCAGCGTCTATGTCACGCACGACCAGCTCGAGGCCATGACGCTCGCCGACGTTCTCGTGGTCATGAACAGCGGCAATGTCGAGCAGATCGGCGCGCCGCTCGATATCTACGAAAGGCCGGCAACATTGTTCGTCGCGAGCTTCATCGGTGCGCCGCCGATGAACCTTCTGCCGCTGAAACGGGGCGGGGGGCGGCCGGCACTCGCTGACGGCACCGCAATCGAGGGTGAGCGGCTATCGCTGCCGGCCAACGCGGCGACACTCGGCATCCGGCCGGAAAATCTGTTTCTGGTGACGGACGATGCGGCCGCCGATCGCGCGGATGCGACATTCGACATTGTCGTGCGGGCGATCGAGCCTGTGGGCGCGGAGAGCTTCATCTATGGCGACGCCGGAAAGGAGCGGCTCGTCACGCGGGTGGCGGGAAAGACGGTGGTGGAGCCGGGAGCGACGATACGCATCGGCGCGCGCGCCGGCGACCTGCACATCTTCGACGAAGCCGGGAAGCGGATCTGAACTGCGGCCGTTGGCTAGAAGGAGGTGGGAAACCTGCGGACCTTCCGCCGCCAGAAGCCGAAGCGCCGTCGCGGGGCAACCGGCTGGTCGAACTCCTCCGATGCCGAATAGTCATCCGGTTCGGCATTCGAGATGCGGTATCCCGTCAGGCAGCCCAGCACGTCATCGGGCAGGCGTCTGTGGCAGATCGCCTGATGCAGTTCCTCATTCGTCTCCCGTTCCGCGCGTATGAGCGCTGAAACGGCGTTAAGGACGTAGGTCTCACGCGGCTGCATGGTCTTTCCCCAACTCGGACAGAACGATATAGAACGCCCGAACCGATAAAAGGTTCCGCTTCCTAGATCTGGTCGTTATAGGGCCGTTTGGTCTCGCCCACCAGCTTGGCCAAATGTGAGAACGACCATGGCGTGTCGGCGCCGGCATTGTTCGCCAGCTGCAGCAGCCGGATGGGAAAGCAGACGGCATCGCGGTTGGCGGGCGACAATTGCTCGGTGATGCGTTCGTCCCCGACGATTGCCGCTTCGGCCTTGCGAAGGGCGGTGTCTACTTCACCCTGCGAGAGTATTCCCTTGGAAACCAGCAGATGGTTGACCGAGGCGACGGCGAGGCAGAGCCCCTCGAGTTGCAGATTGGCTGTGTTCATGGCGCATTCCTCCCTTTGGCGATATTCCCGTCAGCTTACCACACGACTGGGTTCCGTATGAGGACAGGGCGGTCTCGAAAATGAAAAAGCCGGAAGCCGACTGAGCGCTTCCGGCGATGTGTGCAGGTTTGGGACCCCAGGACTATTTCTTCTGCGTGTCCTGCGGCTGCGGCGGTGGCGGAGAGCCGGCGGCGAGGGATTTCCGTAGTATCTGCCATTCTCTCTCATGACGTTGATAGATATCTGCGGGAATCGTCTGATTGGTCATGAAAACCTCCGACTGTTAAACGCGGCTTTTAACGCCCGCCCCGTCCTTCTGGTTCCACGGAAATCATGGCAGAAGCTGGGGCGCGCAGATCACGGTTTGAGTCAGTCGGTAAGATTACATGCCTGGTATCTGTTTTATTCAATCAATTCAGTGAATTCCAGATAAAGTATACTCTAGATAAAGACAATGGAATAAGGCATGTTCATCATGTGTTCATGAATATATGTGCAGTTTATTTTCAGGGACGAGATTTTTATCAACGGGAGTTGTTATGAATAAACTCTTATCAGCATTTTGGGCAGGGACGCTCGGCTTAAGCATTGCGTTCACATCTGCCATTCCGGTGAGCGCGGCGCCGCTGTTGCCGACAGGCATCGAAACAGGCTCGAATGTCGAGCAGGTACAGCATCGCCGACAGGTCCGTGAGCGCTGGGGCCATCGGTCGGGCAATTGGCGCGGCCGGGACGGCTGGCATGGCCGGGGCGGCTGGGGCCGGCCGGGATATCGCCATGGATGGCGTCATGGATATCGCCCGGGCTATTGGGGCGGACATCGCGGCTACCGGTATTACCGTCACGGTTACCGGCGCCATCATGACGGATGGTGGTATCCGCTCGCGGCTTTCGGTGCCGGAGCGATCATCGGCGGTGCCATTGCCAACCAGCCGACCCGGGTCGCGCCGGGCTATAGCAGCGCGCATGTCCAGTGGTGTGCCAACCGCTACCGCTCGTATCGTGCTTATGACAACACGTACCAGCCCTATAGCGGCCCGCGCCGCCAGTGCTATTCGCCTTATCGCTGAGGCACGACGACGGCGTTTCCTGAAAAAGGCGGCTCTTCGGAGCCGCCTTTTTGCCGGAGTTCGGCGGGCTGGAGCGATTCTGCCAAATGCCCCAGCCATTTGCGTCTTGTTCCTGCAGGCTGACGTAAGAAGGGCGATCGCGTGGACGCCGACCGCGCCTGGCCTGATTTGACCGGGAAAAAGCGTTTTCAGCAGCGAAAAGGCGGCAGAATGCTGTTGACCCGCGCGGTCGGCGCACTTATGTTCCGCCGCACTTCCGGGGACGATCCGTTCCCTTCGGGAGCGCGTAGCTCAGCCGGTAGAGCAACTGACTTTTAATCAGTAGGTCCAGGGTTCGAATCCCTGCGCGCTCACCATTCCCGATTTCCGAAATTCTACATGCTTCAATCGACCTTCACTGCGGTTCCGTGCTGAAAACCGCCGCGGTTCTTCAAGTTTTGCAGCAATTCCTCAGCGATCGTCTCGTAATCATCGTCGAAATGGTGCCCGCCCGGGCGTTTGATTGTCTCCATCGCCGCAAGTGACGGTTCGGTGCAGACAGTGTCGTCTTCCTCCTCGCCATAAACGCAGACGACCCGGTCGAGCGGCAGGGCGGCGATCGCCGGAGCGGTCTTCTGGTCGCCGTCCATGCCGAGCCAGCCGTCGATCGTCACCTGGAAGGTCGTGGTCGTCGAGGCGCCCAGCAGCGCGATCATGCGGGTGCGGTCCCGGATCGCGGGATCGAGATGCGGCCAGGCGAAGGGGAATGTATCCGCGCCGAAGGAATAGCCGAGGATCACTATAGGCAGCTTTCCCGTCGGATCCGCCTTCTTGAGAATGGCGTCGGTGTCCTCGGCGATCTCCTCCGGCGTGCGTTCCGTCCAGAAGTAGCGCAGCGAATCGACGCCCACCACGTGGATGCCATGGTTGCTCAGCCATTCGCCGATCGACTTGTCGATATCGCGCCAACCGCCGTCGCCGGAGAAGAACACCGCCACATAGTCCGCGGTCCCCTTTGCCGGCAGATCGACGATCGGCAGCGCCTCGTTGGCGGCGTCTTTTGTCGCCATGGCCGCGGCTGCATCGGCCGCCATGTCGAGACGTGCTTGTTCTTCCCGGGCCGTCCGGAGCACGGCGACATGCTGCCTGCGCGCTTCCGCCGGGTCATTCGTCGGCCCGGCCTTGCTGATGAGTGTCGCAGGCGTCGGCAGTGTGGCGTCGAGCGCATAGCTGTAGCCGCCATTCGGCGCAACGGTCGCCTTGGCGCCTTCGCAGGAGGGGAGCTTCGTCTTCAGCGCATCCGCCGGATCGAGCCCCACCGCGCCGGCGAGCGTCGCATCGGGCGCGTCCGCTGCCGCGGCATAGGCGAGGATCGCGCCCTGGCCGATACCGGCGATGACGGGGTGGAAATAGACGTCGAGATCGAGCGCGCGGAGCGCTTCCTTGGCGATCGCCTCGAAATCCGAATCCAGATAGATGCATTCGCCATCTTCCTTGTCGAGCTCGGCGCGCCAGGTATCGAGATTGACGGGAAGCACGATCATGTTGCGGGCAAGCAGCGCATCAGCGAAGGCGCGCTCCCTGGCATTCGTGTCTCCCGAATCCGAAACGAGCACCGCAAGGCCGACCGGATCGTCATCCGGCATCAGCACGGGAATATCGTGCAGCCGCTCCGCGCTGACGCGGGTGACGATCTCCTCCGCGCCCGTCAGGCGCGCCCAGTGGCGCTGGATCTTTCCGCTATGCGCGAGATAACCGGCAGCCGCGACAACCAGCACCAGGCCGGCCATTGCGGCGACGACAGGGGGCTTGATATTCATTTGCGGATGAACTCCAGCGGGCTGCCATTGATCAGCGTCGTCACGTCGACCAGAACGCGTGGCGTGTCGAGGCCGCCGGGGCAGACCAGATAATGGGGCGACCAGACGGGATCGAACTTTTCCTTGAACGCCTTCAGCCCGTCGAAATGATAGAGATCGGCGCCGCGCTTGTAGAGGAACGAACCGAAGCGGTTCCAGCGCGAGGCGAGCCGGCTGCCGGAAAGGCCGGAGAGAGGGGCCGCGCCGAGATTGAACCAGCGGTATCCCTCGGCCTTGGAATAGATCAGCAGCTTGGCGAAGAGCGCGTCCATCATCACTTTCGAGACATTGGGAAGATAGCGCATCAGGTCGACGGTGATCTCGTTCTTGCCGGCACTCCGGCACAGATTGGCGAAGGCGACGATGGCCCCGTCCTTCTTCATGACGGCCATGTCGAAGTGGGAGAGATAGTCGGGACTGAAGAAGCCGAGGGAAAAGCGCTTCTCGCTGCCCGATTTATGCGCGAGCCAGGCATCGGACACATGCTTCAATTGCGGGATCAGCGGCGGAACGTCCTTCGCCGGGATGATCTCGAAGACGAGACCGTCCTTGTCGGCGCGCCGGTCGGCATAGCGGAAGGGCTGGCGGGTAGGGCCTTCCAGGGAAAATTCGTGGAGATCGACACGCGCGACTTCGCCCAGCTTCAGCGCGACAAGGCCCATGTCGAGAAAAAGCGGCAGGCTCTGCGGGCCGACGCCGTAAAAGACGGTCCGCGCGGCCAGCCTGTCGGCCAGCGTATGGAAGGACCAGGCAAGTTCCTCGACCACGTCCCTGTCGCCGATCGGCTCGCCGAGCGCGATCAGGCTGCCGCCGGATTGCGCATACATGACGAAGCCGCGGTTCTCCGGATCCATCAGGAACTGCTTGTCACCAAGAAGCGCCAGCGCAGCCTCGGCGTTGGGCGAGGCTGCGACGAGCGCCGGGACGGCATCGGGTATGGCGAAGTCCTTTTTCGACCGTTTCAGGCCCCTGCGGTTGACGGCGGTATTGAGACAAACAACGAAAACCACGGCCAATACCAGAACGGTGGCGCGCAGGAAGCGCGGGGCATTGGCGTTCCAGGCGAAATCCCACCAGAGATTGTTGGAATATTCGACATGGCGATAGACGAAGAAGCCGAGCCATGTCGAGACGAGGACGGTCGTGCCGACGCTGGCGATCCAGTTCCAGGTCAGTTCAAACGGCCCGACGATCGGGCGGCGGTAAAACGAATCGCGGAAAACCCAGAGGACGGCGGCGAAGACGCCGAGAATGCCTGCTTCCTCCCAGTCCAGCCCCTTGGCGAGTGAAAAGATGGCGCCGGTCATGAAGAGGATCATCGCCGCGACCCAGGCGCGCGCCAGCCGCTTGGCAAGGCCGCGCGCCACGATGAGCAGCGCCACGCCGACGAAGCTTGCCGCCAGATGCGACATCTCGACGAAGATCAGCGGCAGGATGTCCGACAATATGTCGAGGCGGTAGCGTTCGCCCGGTATGACACCGGAAATAAGCAGGACGATGCCGCCGAGGAATGTGACGCTCGCGGCAAGCCCCGGGATCAGAGGCTCGACCAGCCTTGTGGCGAGACGCGCCTGCCGGGTGAGCTTCTCCCGGCGCCGGAAGGCTTCCCAGATGAGCACGCCCGAGACCGCCACCAGGAGCGGCAGGACGGTATAGATGAGCCGGTAGATCACCAGGGCGGCGATGGCCTCCGGCTTTCCGCCGAGCCCGAGGCCGGCGATGATGGTGGCCTCGAAAGCGCCGAGGCCGCCCGGCGCGTGGCTGGCGACGCCGAGGATCACGGCGATGACATAGACGAGGGCGAAGACGGCGAAGCTGTGGACGACGCCCTCCGGCATCAGCACGTAGAGCGACGCCGCCGCGGCGGTCACGTCGACGAGGCCTGCCGCGATCTGGATGAGCGCGCCGCGTGATGTGGGAAGCCGCAGCGTGAACTGGCCGATCTGCAGCGAGCGGTCGCCCTTGGACAGCCAGTAGATCAGTCCGCCGATCCCGGCGAGGAGGACCGCGCCGGCGACGAGGTCGATGCGCGGGTCGATCGTCGAAAGCCAGGGCACGTCGGCCGGGTCGATCAGCATCGCCGCGCCGATCATGATGATGAAGGCGAACCAGATGGCGAACCATGACGTGCCGACGATGCGTCCGATATCGACCAGGCTTATGCCCTCGGCCGCATAGATGCGGTAGCGCAGCGCGCCGCCGGTCAGGAGCGAGAAGCCAAGCGCATTGGAAATGGCATAGCCGGCCGCTCCCGCTACGGCCGAAATCCGGTGCGGTATGCGCCCTGGCGCGATGGTATCGACCGCCACCACATCATAGAGCGCGACCGCCGCATAGCTGAGGGCAGTGAAGAGCAGCGCCAGCCCCATGCTGCGCAGCGACGTGCTCTCGATCGCGGCGACGGTTTCGGCCCGGGACGTATGCTGCAGCAGGTTTTCGAGCACCAGCAGCGCCAGCAGGGCAATGGCGATACCCGCAACGGGAAAGGCGATATGCTGGTATCTTTTCAGGCGACGCAGAAAACCGGGGTGTTCGCTCGAACGCTCGCTTGTTTCCGCAGGCGGAGAGGGCAGACCGTCATCAATAAGACTCATTGGCCGCTTCCTTGAAAATCACCGAAGGCCGGCAGGCGTTCCGGTTTCCGTCCGCTTGATCCGCATTTGAGGCGAACTTGTGATGGAGCCGATCCCGGAAGAAATTCTCCACTGCCGTTCGGCCTTCCTGCCGAAAATAGCATGAATTTTACTAGGTTTTGCCATCCAACGGGACTAGAAGCGGTGTGAAATCAAGCGGGCCCAACTGGCCCCGGGACTTCTGATGGAGAAATGCGGGTGGCGCTCGACGTCTCTTATCTAACGGCAGTTGGCGCGGGTGCGCTTTCTTTTCTCTCGCCCTGCGTCCTGCCGCTCGTTCCGCCCTATCTCTGCTATATGGCGGGTGTCAGCGTCGAGGAGTTTCGCGCGGAGGGCGGTTCTGCCAATGCCTCGAGCCGGCGGGCGCTGTTCGCCTCCTCCTTCGCTTTCGTCCTGGGGTTCACCACCGTCTTTGTCGCGCTGGGGGCGGGGGCCTCGTCGATCGGCGCGTTCCTGCGGGCCTGGCAGCAGGAGATCGCGATTGTGGCGGGCCTCGTCATCATCGTGATGGGGCTCAATTTCCTGGGGCTCGTCAGGCTGTCTATCCTCTCGCGCGAAGCCCGCTTCCAGACCCGGGGCGCGCCGGCCAGTCCCGTCGGCGCCTATGTCATGGGCCTTGCCTTCGCTTTCGGGTGGACGCCATGCATCGGCCCGGTGCTGGGGCCGATCCTGACGCTCGCGGGCGCGAAGAGCACGGTGGGCGAGGGGGCTGCTCTTCTCGCCATCTACTCGCTGGGGCTCGGCATTCCTTTCATCGTGGCCGCCCTGTTTTCGGGCGCTTTCATGCGCTTTCTCGCGAGATTTCGCGTGCATCTCGGCAAGGTCGAGAAGGTCATGGGCGGCCTTCTGGTCGCGGCCGGACTGCTTTTCCTCACCGGCGGCATGCAGTCCTTCTCCTTCTGGCTGCTCGAGACGTTTCCCGCCCTGGGACGGCTGGGATAGGGCAGGCTTGTGCAGGGAGAGGATCAGACCGGCGTAAACCTATTTATACGCTTTCGTGATTAGGCTGCGGGCCTGTATAACCCGCCTCGAGCAACCATCGGACACTCCATCACATGACCAGCCGAACCTGCCTATCGATCATCCTCGCCGCCGGAGAAGGAACGCGGATGAAATCCGCCCTGCCCAAGGTGCTGCACCGGATCGCGGGGCTGCCTCTCATATGCCATGTTGCCAATGCCGTTCGGGGTGCGGGCGAGGGAGATGTCGCCCTCGTTGTCGGCAGGGGCGCGGAGGAGGTCAGGGCGGCAGTCGAGAAGGTCTCGCCGAATGTCTCTTCCCATGAGCAGAAGGAAAGGCTCGGCACCGCCCATGCGGTGCTGGCGGCCCGCGAGGCGATCGCGCGCGGCTATGACGATCTGCTGATCGTCTTCGGCGATACGCCGCTGATCGAGGAGGCTGCCCTGATCGAGGCGCGCTCCAAGCTCGCGGAGGGTTTCGATATCGTGGTTATGGGCTTCCGCCCGGCCGACCCCTCGGGCTATGGACGACTGATCGAGAAGGAGGGGCGGCTCGTTGCGATACGCGAGGAAAAGGACGCAAATGCAGAAGAAAAAAGGATAAATTTCTGCAATGGCGGCCTGATGGCATTGCGTGGCGACCATGCGTTGGCGCTGCTCGACGCGGTGCGCAACGACAATGCCAAGGGTGAATTCTATCTCACTGATACCATTGAGATTGCGCATAAGCAGGGCAGGAAGGTCACGGCCATAGAGGTGCCGGTCGACAATGTGATCGGCATCAATACGCGCGTGGAACTGGCCGAGGCCGAAGCCATCTGGCAGGATCGCAAACGTCGCGCCGTCATGCTCTCCGGCGTGACCATGATTGCACCGGAAACGGTGTTCTTCTCGCATGATACGCTGGTGGAGGCCGATGCCGTCATCGAGCCGAACGTCTTCTTCGGGCCGGGCGTCCATGTCGCGTCCGGCGCGGTGATCCATTCCTTCTGCCATCTGGAGGGGGCGCATGTCGGGCCGAATGCTGAAATCGGCCCCTTCGCGCGGCTGCGCCCGGGCGCCGATCTCGCCGAGAAATCGAAGGTCGGCAATTTCTGCGAGATCAAGAATGCGACCGTCGCCAAGGGCGCGAAGGTCAATCACCTCACCTATATCGGCGACGCCTTCGTCGGTGCCGGCGCCAATATCGGCGCGGGCACCATCACCTGCAATTACGACGGCCACAACAAATGGCGGACCGAGATCGGCGAGGGCACTTTCATCGGCTCCAACACATCGCTGGTCGCCCCGGTTTCGGTCGGCGCCAATGCCTATATCGCCTCCGGCAGCGTGATCACCGAGAACGTGCCCGACAGCGCGCTCGCCTTCGGACGGGCAAGGCAGGTGACGAAGGAGGGGCGGGCAACCGTCCTGCGGGAGCGTTACGCCGCGATAAAGGCGGCGAAAAAGGCAGAGAAATGATGAATTTCTTACCGCTTTTGGGTGAATTCAATCGCGAAAGAAACTGACATCTATTGTGAATTTCCGGCGCGGCAATTGGCGTCTAGAGCAGGTGTGGAAATATAGGGGCCGTTCCGATCGTTCGGCTGATCTGGGTTAAGGGAAGGGATTGCTTTCATGTGTGGCATTATCGGTATCGTCGGAACGGAGCCTGTTGCGCCACGTCTTGTCGATGCGCTGAAGCGCCTTGAATATCGCGGCTATGATTCGGCGGGCGTCGCCACGCTCGAGGATGGCGTTCTGGCGCGCCGCCGGGCGGAGGGCAAGCTGGCCAATCTGGAGAAGCGGCTCGATTCGGAACCGCTCGACGGGCTGATCGGCATCGGCCATACCCGCTGGGCCACCCATGGCGCACCGACGGAGAGGAACGCCCATCCGCATGCGACGGGAAAGCTCGCCATCGTCCACAACGGGATTATCGAGAATTTCGCCGAATTGCGCGCGGCTCTCGAGGCCGACGGCTATAAGTTCCAGACCGACACCGATACCGAAGCGGTGGCGCAGCTGGTCACCCGTTCGCTCGACAAGGGCAAGACGCCGGTGGAAGCCGTGCGGGAAGCCCTGCCGCAGCTCAAGGGCGCTTTCGCCCTGGCGTTCCTCTTTACCGGCGAGGAGGATCTCCTGATCGCCGCCCGGAAGGGCTCGCCGCTCGCCATCGGCTATGGCGACGGCGAGATGTTCCTGGGCTCCGATGCCATCGCGCTTGCGCCCTTTACCGATACGGTCACCTATCTCGATGATGGCGATTGGGCGGTGCTGACGCGCAAGAGCGCCACCGTTTACGATGAAAACGGCGCCGTCGTCTCCCGTGCGATCCAGAAATCCGCCGGCACGGCCTTTCTGGTGAGCAAGGGCAATCACCGCCATTTCATGGAAAAGGAAATCCACGAGCAGCCGGAGGTCATCTCCCACACGCTCGCGCATTACCTCGATTTCACCCGCGGCAAAACGAGGGCCGAAAGCGTCCCGGTCGATTTCTCCAAAGTGGGCCGGCTGGCGATCTCAGCTTGCGGCACCGCCTTCTACGCCGCCTCCATCGGCAAATACTGGTTCGAACAGATCGCCCGCATGCCGGTCGATATCGATATTGCGTCGGAATTCCGCTATCGCGAAATGCCGCTGTCGAAGGACACGCTCGCGCTTTTCGTCTCGCAATCGGGCGAAACGGCCGACACGCTGGCGAGCCTGCGCTATTGCAAGGGCGAGGGGCTGGAGATCGCCTCGATCGTCAATGTGAAGGAATCGACCATCGCGCGGGAATCGGACGTCGTTTTCCCGACGCTCGCCGGGCCGGAAATCGGCGTCGCCTCGACCAAGGCCTTCACCTGCCAGCTCTCCGTCCTGGCTTCGCTTGCCATCGCGGCCGGCAAGGATCGCGGCACGATCGATGAAAAGGAAGAGCAGCGTCTCGTCCGTCATCTTTCGGAGGTGCCGCGCTTCGCCAATGAGGTGCTGCGCCTTTCGCCGCAGATCGAGGCCGTGTGCCGCGAGCTGATGCTGGTCAAGCACGCGCTTTACCTCGGTCGCGGGACGAGCTTCCCGCTCGCCATGGAAGGCGCACTGAAGCTGAAGGAGATCTCCTATATCCATGCCGAAGGCTATGCGGCCGGTGAGCTGAAGCACGGGCCCATCGCGCTCATCGACGAGACCATGCCGGTCATCGTCATCGCGCCCTATGACAAGCTCTACGAGAAGACCGTCTCTAACATGCAGGAGGTGGCCGCGCGCGGCGGACGCATCATCCTGATCACCGACACCAAGGGCGCGGCGCATGCAAACATCAAGACGCTCGACACGATCGTCCTGCCGGATATGCCGGAGATCATCGCGCCGCTGATCTATGCGCTGCCGATCCAGATGCTGGCCTATTACACAGCCGTCTTCATGGGCACGGACGTCGATCAGCCGCGCAATCTGGCGAAGTCGGTGACGGTTGAATAGGAATCGGCCTTCCCGGAAGCCCTTGCCTTGGTCTTTGCGTATCATCTGGACGCGCGAAGACGGCATGGCTATCTGAATTGATGTCGGCCCTCGGAAAACCAATTCCGGTTTTCCAGCCGATGCTGTAGAGCAATTCCGATAATGTTCATGGGGCAGGGCCGATGCAAGTGATGGAGACGACGACATGATGCGGCTCAGGAACTATTTCCTGACCGGAATTGTCGTAACGGCACCGATTGCGATCACGGCCTATCTGGTGTGGGCCTTTGTCGGCTGGGTCGACGGCTGGGTAAAGCCGCTCATTCCCCATGCCTACAATCCGGATAGTTACCTGCCGTTCACCGTGCCGGGTTTCGGGCTGATCGTCGCAATCGTCCTGCTGACGCTGGTGGGTTTTCTGACGGCGAATATTGTCGGCCGCGCGATCATCCGGCTCGGCGAATATGTGCTCGACCGGATGCCGTTGGTCCGAAGCGTCTATCGCGGACTGAAACAGATCTTCGAAACCGTGCTTTCGGGCAAATCCAATACGTTCAAGCGCGTCGGGCTCATCGAATATCCGCGCAAGGGGATTTGGTCGATCGTGTTTCTCGCCACCGATGCGGAAGGCGAGGTTTCCGATGCACTGGCGGACAGAGCGGGAAAGACGACGGCCGTCTTCCTGCCGACCACGCCCAATCCTACTTCGGGATTCCTGCTTTACGTGCCGAAATCCGACATCATCGACCTTTCGATGTCGGTGGAGGAGGGTGCCAAGCTGATCATATCGGCCGGGCTCGTCTCGCCCGAGTTCCAGGCAAGGACGAAAGCCCTGGCGGAGGAGGCCGGGGCCATTGTGAAAACCGAACAGGATTAGCCTGCCCGCAAAAGCCGCACGGCTTCGTCGCGCCCGAAGAGATAGAGCAGCAGCCGTAGCGCCGCGCCGCGTTCGCTGGCAAGGTCGGGGTCGCGTTCGAGGATGAGCCGGGCGTCCTTGCGGGCGATTTCCAGGAGATCGCCATGCGCCTCGATGGAGGCGAGGCGGAAGCCCGGCGTTCCCGATTGCCGCGTGCCCAGGAGTTCGCCTTCGCCGCGCAGTTTCAGATCTTCCTCGGCGATGCGGAAGCCGTCTTCCGTCTCGCGCATCACCTGCAGCCGCGCGCGGGAAACCTCCCCGAGCGGACCTTTGTAGAGGAGCAGGCAGGTGGAAGGCTTGTCGCCGCGCCCGACGCGCCCGCGCAACTGGTGCAATTGCGCGAGGCCGAAGCGTTCTGCATGTTCGATGACGATGACGGTCGCATCCGGCACGTCCACGCCCACTTCGATGACGGTGGTGGCAATGAGAATGCGCGTTTCGCCCTGCTTGAAGGCGCGCATCGCCTCGTCCTTCTCCGCACCGCTCATGCGGCCATGGATGAGGCCGAGCTGTTTACCGAATATCGGCAGCAGGGATTGAAAGCGCTCTTCCGCCGAAGTGAGCTCGACAAGTTCCGATTCCTCCACCAATGGGCAGATCCAGTAGATCTTCTGCCCCTCGGCGATTGCTCCCCGCATCCGCTCGACCAGTTCGTCCATCCGCTCCATGGGGATGGTAGCGGTGGTGATGGGACGCCGTCCCGCCGGCTTCTCGGTGAGCTTGGAGACGTCCATGTCGCCGAACGCCGTCAGCACAAGGGTGCGCGGAATGGGTGTCGCGGTCATGACGAGCATGTCCGGCGCGGTGCCCTTGGCCGTCAGTTGCAGGCGCTGGTGGACGCCGAAACGGTGCTGCTCGTCGATGATGGTGAGCACGAGATCATGATACTCGACCTTCTCCTGAAAAAGCGCGTGCGTGCCGATGATGATGTCGATCTCGCCGCTTTTGAGATCGTCGAGAATCTGCTGGCGCTCGCGCCCTTTCTCGCGACCCGTGAGCAATGCGGCCCTCAGTTCCGCCTTTTCCGCGATGGGCGCGATGGTGGCGTAGTGCTGCCGCGCCAGCACCTCGGTCGGGGCCATCAGCGCCGACTGGCCGCCCGCTTCCGCCGCATGGGCCATGGCGAGGAGGCCGACCACTGTCTTGCCCGATCCGACATCACCTTGGAGGAGCCGCAGCATCCGTTCGGGCTGTTTCAAATCGGCTATGATGTCCTCGACCGCCTTTTTCTGGCTGTCGGTCAGCGAATAAGGGAGCGCCGCCAGCACCTTGGACACGAGATGTCCGTCGCCATTGAGCGGTCTGCCGGAGAGTTTTCGCGTCTTCAGCCGCACCAAAGCCAACGCAAGCTGCCCGGCCAGGAACTCGTCATAGGCGAGCCGCCGCCGCGCCGGGCTCTCGGGCGCGATATCGGCGGGGTCTTCCGGTTCGTGCAGGGTTTTGAGGGCCTGCACGTGGTCGGGGAGTTGTTCGCGTGCGAGTACCGTCGGATCGATCCATTCCGGCAGAGGCGGAATGCGCGTCAGCGCCTCGCGGATGGCGCGCGCCAGCGTCTTGGGCGAAAGCCCCGCGGTCAGCGGATAGACCGGCTCGACCAGGGGCAGCGCCGCCGCATCCTCGATACTGGCAATGTGATCGGGGTGTACCATCGAGGCGCGGCCGTTGAACCATTCCATGCGGCCTGAAACGACGACCGTTTCACCGACCGGCATGCTTCGCTCCAGCCAGGGCTGCTGCGCATGGAAGAAGACGAGCGCGATTTCGCCGGTATCATCATGGGCGAACACCCGATGCGGAACATTGCTGCGCCCGCGCGGGGCCGGCTGATGCCGGTCGATGCGCACTTCCAGCGTCACGATCGCGCCCTCTTGCGCGAACGCAATGCCCGGCCGGTTGCGCCGGTCGATAATGCTATGCGGCGGCAGGAAGAGAAGCTGGCCGATGCGCGGCTCGGTGCTCAGCCCCTCGGTTCCCAGGAGCTTGCCCAGCAGCGCGGCCACTTTCGGCCCCACGCCGGAAAGCGAGCGGACGGAGGCGAACAGCGGATCGAGAAGGGACGGGCGCATGAATGCACCTTTACCGCGTTCCTTTTGCCTTGCAAGGCTGACAGAACCATCATCCCGCGCTATATGCACGGCAACCCTTTTCCCGCTTTTGATTTTCGAGCGGCAATCAAGAGAGACGAGACTATGACGGGCAGCACGTTGCAGAGCGCTGATCTCGACCCACGGCGGCGCAAGCTTCTGTTCCGCTCCTGGCATCGCGGCATGCGCGAGACGGACCTGATCCTCGGCCAATATGCCGATGCGCATATCGCGGAAATGTCGGACGCAACGCTCGATGAATATGAGCGGCTGCTGGAAGTGCTCGACCGCGACATCCTGAAATGGGTAACGGGCGAGGACGCAACGCCTGCAGAATATGACACGCCGCTTTTCCGCGACATCATCGCCTTCCGCCAAAGAATGCAGTTCTAGCTGGAGCGGGTTGGATGGAATTGCTGGATTTTCTTTTGAGACCGTCGTGGTGGAGGAAAGGCCGAGGCATGGATTCCTGTGACAAGCACAGGAATGACGATTGGGTGGCTGTTGCAACGAATCGCGCATGTCTGCACCCCCGTCAGCCGCGCCCAAGTGGTTCCCAATAATGGAAAAAGCATCTCCACTCCGTCATTCCTGTGCTTGTCACAGGAATCCTTGCCTCTACGGTGCAGCTTCCGCAGCGTAGAAAATGAAGCATCGTTTCCATCCAAGTGGTACGCTCTAAAGACTGAAAATCATGCCTGTTTTCTCGAAACTCGGACTGAAACCCGGCCTTGCGCGCCACATTGTCATCGATGGGGTGGCGGATGGGTATGAGGCGTTCGCCCTTGCGCGCATTGTCGAGGAAATGGGCGAGGGCGGCCCGGTCCTGTTCATCGTGCGCGACAGCCAGCGCGCCGCCGATATCGAGCAGGTCTTGGGTTTCGTCCGGCCCGAGCTTCCGGTGCTGAACTTCCCCGCCTGGGATTGCCTGCCCTATGACCGCGTTTCGCCGGGAGCCGATGCCGCCGCCCGCCGCCTCACCGCGATGGCGGGCATGGCGGCGCTGGTGGCGAAAAAGCATCCGGGCGTGATTCTCGCCACCGCCAATGCCGCCCTGCAGAAGCTGCCGCCGCGCGAGGCCATCGCGGCGCAGGTCTTCGTCGCGCGCCCCGGCAACCGCGTCGATATGAACGATCTGGCGCAACGGCTGGAGCGCAACGGCTTCGAGCGCGTTTCCACCGTGCGCGATGTCGGCGAGTTCGCCGTGCGCGGCGGCATTCTCGATCTCTATGCGCCGGGCGCGCAGGAGCCGCTGCGGCTCGATTTCTTCGGCGACACGCTGGAGACGATCCGCGCCTTCGATCCCGCCTCGCAGCGCACCACCGGCACGCGCACGGAATTCTTGCTCCAGCCGATGAGCGAGGTGACGCTGTCGCCCGATGCGATCAGCCGCTTCCGCACCAATTATATCCAGTCCTTCGGCGCGCCCTCGCGCGACGACGCGCTCTATCAGGCGATCACCGAGGGCCGCCGCTTCGCCGGCATGGAACACTGGCTGCCGCTGTTCTACGACAGGCTGGAAACGGTCTTCGACCATGCCGGCAACATGCCCGTCGTCTTCGACCATCTGGCCCATGAGGCGCTGGCCGAGCGGCACAAGATGGTGCTCGACCATTACGAGGCGCGCAAACGGCAGGCGGAAGGCAAGGAGCCGGGCGACGCCGTGCCCTATAAGCCGGTCGCGCCCTCGACGCTTTATCTCTCGCCCGAGGCGGTGGAGCGTGCCGCGCTCGAAACCGGAACCCGCATCGACCTGACGCCCTTCGAGCAGCCGGAAATGTCCGGGCGGCTTCTCATCCATGCCAAAGCCCATAAGGGCCGCAATTTCGCCGAGGAGCGCGCCCAGCAGGACGTCAACCTCTTCGAGCGCGTGGTGGATTATCTTGGCAAGCTGCGCGCCGACGGCAAGAAGGTGCTGCTTGCCGCCTGGAGCGAAGGCTCGCTCGACCGCCTGATGCAGGTGCTGGGCGAGCATGGGCTCGAAAAGATCGAGACGGTGCAGAATCTTTCCACCGTCAAGGCGCTGTCGCGCGACAAGATCACCGCCACCGTGCTCTTCATCGAAAGCGGCTTCGATGCGGGCGACCTCGTGGTGGTCGCCGAGCAGGACATTCTGGGCGACCGGCTGGTGCGCCATTCCAAGCGCCGCAAGCGCGACCGCGATTTCATCAGCGAGGCCGGGTCGCTGGCGGCGGGCGATATCGTCGTCCATGTCGATCACGGCATCGGCCGTTTCGTCGGGCTCAAGACCATCACGGCGGCGGGCGCGCCGCATGACTGCCTGGAAATCCATTATGCGGGCGACGACCGCCTGTTCCTGCCGGTCGAAAATATCGAGCTTCTGTCCCGCTACGGCTCGGAAGGCTCGGACGCCGTGCTCGACAAGCTGGGCGGCGTGGCGTGGCAGGCGCGCAAGGCCAAGCTCAAGAAACAGCTTCTGGCCATCGCCGGCCATCTCATCCGCATCGCTGCCGAGCGGCAGATGCGCGGCGCGCCGGTATTGACCCCGCCCGATGGCGTCTATGGCGAGTTCGCCGCGCGCTTCCCCTATGACGAGACCGACGACCAGTTGTCTGCCATCGAAGCGGTGTTCGATGATTTGGCTATAGGAAAGCCGATGGACCGCTTGATCTGCGGCGATGTCGGCTTCGGCAAGACGGAAGTGGCGCTGCGCGCGGCTTTCGTCGCGGCGCTGAACGGCTTCCAGGTGGCGGTGGTGGTACCGACCACGCTCCTGTCGCGCCAGCATTTCAAGACCTTTTCCAACCGCTTCCACGGGCTCCCCATCAATGTCGCCCATGCATCGCGTCTGGTGAGCGCCAAGGAACTTGCCCAGACCAAGAAGGAAATCGCCGAAGGGAAGGTCGATATCGTCGTCGGCACCCATGCGCTGCTGGGACAGGGGATCAAGTTCAACAATCTGGGTCTGCTCATCATCGACGAGGAGCAGCATTTCGGCGTCAAGCACAAGGAACGGCTGAAGGAACTCAAATCCGACATCCATGTGCTGACGCTTTCGGCGACGCCGATCCCGCGCACCCTGCAACTGGCGCTGACCGGCGTGCGCGAGCTTTCGCTCATCACCACCCCGCCGGTCGACCGCATGGCGGTGCGCACCTTCGTCTCGCCCTTCGACCCGCTGGTCATCCGCGAGACGCTCTTGCGCGAGCGCTATCGCGGCGGCCAGAGCTTCTATGTCTGCCCGCGCATAGCGGATCTCACGGAAGTGAAGGAGTTCCTCGACGCCCATGTGCCCGAACTGAAGGTCGCGGTGGCGCACGGCCAGATGCCGCCGGGCGAACTCGACGACATCATGAACGCCTTCTATGACGGCCAGTACGACGTGCTGCTCTCGACCACCATCGTCGAATCCGGCCTCGATATCCCGACCGCCAACACGCTGATCATCCACCGCGCGGACATGTTCGGCCTGGCGCAGCTTTACCAGCTGCGCGGGCGGGTGGGACGCTCCAAGCAGCGCGCCTTCGCGCTCTTCACCCTGCCGCCGAACAAGATGCTGACGCCGACCGCCGAGCGCCGCCTCAAGGTGCTGCAATCGCTCGACACGCTGGGTGCCGGCTTCCAGCTTGCCAGCCACGACATGGACATCCGCGGCGCCGGCAATCTTCTGGGCGAGGAGCAGTCCGGCCATATCAAGGAAGTCGGATTCGAGCTTTACCAGCAGATGCTGGAAGAGGCTGTGGCCGAGTTGAAGGGCACAGGCGAGATGGAGGATGCGCACTGGTCGCCGCAAATCTCCATCGGCACGGCGGTCATGATTCCCGAATCCTACGTGCCGGACCTGCAATTGCGCCTCGGCCTCTATCGCCGGCTGGCCGATCTGGAACAGCCGCAGGAGATCGACGGCTTCGGCGCCGAACTCATCGACCGCTTCGGCCCGCTGCCCGAGGAAGTGCAGCATCTGCTCAAGATCGTCTTCATCAAGGCGCTCTGCCGCAAGGCCAATGTCGAGAAGCTCGACGCCGGACCGAAGGGCGCGGTCATCCAGTTCCGCAACAAGACGTTCTCGAACCCAGCTGCGCTCGTGAGGATGATCGGCGAACAGGGTTCGATGGCGAAGATCCGCCCGGATCAGAGCGTGGTCTTCATCCGCGACTGGCCGACGCCGGAGAAGCGCCTCAACGGCGCGGCGGTGATCATGACGCAGCTGGCGAAAATCAGTGAAAATTAGTGAAAATTAGTGAGTAGGGAATAGTGAGTAGTGAGATAGCAAGTATTAGCTTTCACTATCTCACTATCTCATTCGAATTATCTATCTTCCGCCAGTCCGGGCTCGAACCCATCCGCTGCCTGGCGGATCGCGTCGGCGAGTATGTCGGTGGGCTGCGCGCCCATCACCGCATATTTCTGATCGATGATGAAGCAGGGGACGCCGCGCACGCCGATGCGGTTTGCCGTTTCGATCTCTTCGAGCACGCTCGCCCGGTCGGCATCGGTTGCGAGCAGGGCCGCCACGATCTGGCCGTCCATGCCGGATGCCGAGGCCGCATCGACCAGCACCTCGTGATCGCCGATATTGAGCCCCTGCTCGAAATAGAACGAGAAGAGCTTGCCCACCAGCCGGTCCTGCGTTCCGGGTCCGGCCTGTGCCGCCCACTGGATGAGGCGATGCGCGTCGAGCGTGTTGGGGGACATCTCTATGGCGTCGAAATCGAACTCGATGCCTTCCTCTTCGCCGATCTTGATCAGCTGGTCGTGCATCTCGTCCGAACGCGAGGTGCTGCCGAACTTATCCTTCAGATAGGCCTTGCGGTCCTTGCCGCCGGGCGGAATGGTGGGGTCGAGCTGGAATGGCCGCCAACGGACGACCACGTCGATCTCGGGCAGGAGATCGAGGGCGCTTTCCAGCCGTTTGCGGCCGACGAAGCACCATGGGCACACCACATCGGAAACGACATCAATGGTGATCTGCTTATTCATTATGCCGCTCTCCAGTGTGGTTGCTGCTCCCCGTGCCGCCTATTTGGGATCATGCCACCATGTTGGCAACTGGAAACCGTAAAGAGATGGCTTTTCCGGATGCTTTATCCGCGACCATCGCGCGATCCATTGCTTCGGCAGATGGTAGAGCGGAATGTAATAGTTGCCGGAGATGAGGACGCGGTCGAGCGCGCGCACGGCGCTGACGAACTCTTCCTGGCTGCGGGCCGCCAGCAGCGCTTCTATCATCGCATCCACGGCAGGATCGGCCACGCCGGGATAGTTGAAGCTTCCCTGAGCATTGCGCGAGGCCGAGCCCCAGCGCGCCCATTGCTCGTCGCCCGGTGACAGCGATGCCGTCAAGGCGCCGAGGATCATGTCATAATCGAAGGTCTGCAGCCGCTGCTGGTATTGCGCGTCGTCCACCGTGCGGATGGTGGCCATGATGCCGAGCCGCTGCAGCGTGCGCGCATAGGAGAGGCTGACCTTCTCCTCCTCCGTCGTCCGCGTCATGATCTCGAAGGTGAACGGATTGCCTTCGGGATCAAATGCCGTGCCGTCATGAAAGGTGAAGCCGGCCTGCTTGAGCAGTTCATAGGCCTTCCTGGCCGTTTCGCGGTCGCGACCGCTGCCATCCGTCTCGGGCGGCCGATAGGTGCCGTTCATGACGTCGGGCAGCACGGCATCGGGGAATTTCGCCAGAAGCGCTCTTTCACGCGCGTCCGCCGGATGGCCGATCGAGGAGAGCACCGAGCCGTCCCAGAAACCGGCGGTCCGCTCGTAGCGACCGGCGAAAAGATTGCGGTTGGCCCATTCGAAATCGAAGAGCTCGGAAAGCGCCTGCCGCACCCTGCGGTCGGCGAATTTCTCCCGCCGCGTATTGAAGACGAAACCCAGCATGTTGGCGGGCGTTTCCTTGGAAAAGCTGTCCTTGATGACGAGCCCTTCCTTGACGGCCGGAAAATCGTAGGATTTCTCCCAGCGGATCGGATCGCCTTCGATCAGTATGTCGACAATGCCCTTCTTGAATGCCTCGAAAAGCGCCGTCTCGTTGCGGAAATATTCGACCGTGATCGTGTCGTAATTGTCGAAGCCGCGCTTGGAAGGCAGATCCTTGCCCCAATAATCGGGATTGCGCTTGTAGATGATGCGCGCGCCGGGCTGCACCCTGTCGACAAGATAGGGGCCACTGCCGACCGGCGCCTTGAGCGATGCATTGCCGAAAGTCGCGGGATCGATGGCGTGTTTGGGCAGGACCGGCATCGATCCGGCGATGAGCAGCGGAAATTCGCGGTTCGATTTTTCGTTGAAGGTGAAACGGACGCCGCGCTCGCCGACTTTCCTGATGCCGGCGATCCGGTCCATGCGGGTGTTGAAGGGCGGGCGACCTTTCTCCGTCAGCAACTCGTAGGTGAAGATGACGTCGTCCACCGTGATCGGCTGACCGTCGGACCATTTCGCCCTGGGATCGAGCGTGAACTCGATCCATTTGCGGTCGGGATCCATCTCAACTTTTTCGGCGATCAGGCCATAGAGCGTGAACGGCTCGTCGCGCGAGCGCTGCATCAGCGGCTCGAAGACCAGGTTCCCATATTCCATGTCGAGAAAGAGGCCGCGCGCCGTGGTGCGCATGCTTTTCAGCACGAAGGGATTGAGGCTGTCGAAGGTTCCGACGACGCCATAGGTGATGCTGCCGCCTTTCGGCGCTCGCGGGTCGGCGGAAGGGAAATGGCTGAAATCGGCGGGCAGGGCCGGCTCCCCATGCATGGCGATGCCATAGGCCGGCTCGGCCCCGGCCGGAGCCAGACCTGCAAGACCCATTGCGATGGCGATGGATATGTTTCGGATCAATCTGCCGAGCATTTCGGTATTTCCAGTCTCCACAACCTGCCGCCGCTGATTCGCGGTCAAAACTAACATGGCTCTTATAAGCACGAATATGGTAGGTTGTTGGTGCGCATGAATATGGCACGTTGCGGGTGCAGGCGCCCGATTCCCTTAAAACCGCCCGGCATCCGACAAAACGACGCTGGATTTGCCCGAGCAAGCAGTGTAACACCGCTTCCGACCTAGGGTTCGACCTCAGAGGTCACGCTGTTGCCGCATTTGGGCAGCACTGACGGGGTTGAACCGTGACCAGCAATGGAAACCGAGATCAGAGTGTTGAAAGGAACCTGTTGATCATGTCCATGACGAAGACATACGCTGCCGCCTCTGCTGTTGCTGGCGCGTTCGCTTTGCTTGCAACCGCGACCCTCACGGCGTCTGCGCAGCAGCCTCCGCAGGGATGGTTCAAGGTTTGCACCAAGCAGGAAGACAATGACATCTGCAACACGCAGAACATCGTCACCGCGGATTCCGGCCAGCTCCTGACCGCAATCAACCTGATCGAGATCAAAGGCAAGATCAACCGCAAGATCTTCCAGGTTTCCGTGCCCACCGGCCGTCTGATCCAGGCGGGTGTCGGCCTGCAGATCGATACCAACAAGACGCAGAAGATCGAATACGGCATCTGCTTCCCCGATCGCTGCATCGCGGAAGTCGCCCTGTCCGACGATCTGGTCAACGGGCTGAAGAAGGGCGGCAAGCTGACGCTGACCTCGGTCAACTTCCAGAACAAGCCGAACCCGATCTCCGTTTCGCTCAGCGGTTTCTCGCAGGCGCTGACCGGCCCGGGCCTGCAGCAGCCGGAGCTGGAAGCCCGCCAGAAGGAGCTTCAGGAAGCCGTCCAGAAGCGCCAGAAGGAATTCGAGGCCAAGCTGAAGGCCGAACAGGAAAAGGCCAAGACCGGCAACTGATCCGGTTGAGCGCTGAACGCAAAAGGGACGCCGCGAGCGTCCCTTTTCGTTTGTACGGGTTTCCGATCGGCCCTAGTGCGCGTGCTGTGCCTTGACCTTGTAAAATCCGTTCTCCACTTTCTCGAACAGATCCTTTATCTGGGGATGGCGCAACGGCTCGCCGCTGTTGTCAGGCAAGAGGTTCTGCTCCGAAACATAGGCGATATATTCGCTCTCCGCATTTTCGGCCAGCAGGTGATAGAATGGCTGGTCGCGGCGTGGCCGCACATCTTCGGGGATCGATTGATACCATTCCTCGGTATTGGCGAATTCCGGATCGACATCGAAGATGACGCCGCGAAAGGGGAAGAGCCTATGCTTCACGACCTGTCCGATCTGGAATTTCGCATGCTTGATCTGTGTTATGCCCATCGTCGTTGATATCACAACCATATGCTGAACTCTGGTTGGTCCAGACCTATCAGTCATTAGCACATTTGTATTTATTAAAATTCAACAGCTTCAACTGATGGTCAGCATCCTCAACCTTGTTCTGCCTTTCTTCGGACTGATATTCATCGGTTTCGTCGTTGCCCGGATCACCCGGCAGCCTGTCGAGGCGCTGGGCTGGATGAATACCTTCATTGTCTATGTGGCGTTGCCCGCCCTTTTTTTCCAGCTTCTGTCAAAAACGCCGGTGGCCGAGCTGACCGAGTGGCGGTTCGTCGTGGGCACGACCTTATCCACCCTCACCGTTTTCCTGCTGATGTTCGCCATCGCCATGGTCCGCTCGCGCCGGGATATCGCAAGCAGCACCATCGAAGGGCTTGCCGCCGCCTATGGCAACATCGGCTATATGGGGCCGGGGCTGGCGCTGCTCGCCTTCGGACCGGCGGCCGCCGTTCCCGTCGCCATGGTGTTCTGCTTCGACAACACCCTGCATTTCACGATGGCACCGCTGATGATGGCACTTGCCGGCGGCGAAAAGCGGGGGCCGCTCTTGCTCGCGCGCGACGTCGTGCTGAAGATCATCACCCACCCCTTCATCATCGCGACCGTGGTGAGCATCACCGCCGCGATCTTTCAGCTGCAGCCTCCGGCCGCGGTGTCGCGCATGATCGAGTTTCTTGCCGGGGCCGCCGCGCCCTGTGCGCTCTTCGCCATGGGCGTATCGCTGGCCATGCGCCCGGTGAAGCGGGTGCCGGAGGAGCTTTATCTGATCGTGCCGATCAAGCTGATCCTGCATCCGCTGATTGTCTATATCGCGCTCAATCTCATCGGTGATTTCCCGCCGGTCTGGGTGTTCTCGGCCATGCTGATGGCGGCGCTGCCGACGGCGACCAATGTCTTCGTTCTCGCCCAGCAATATGGCGTGTGGGTCGAGCGCGCCTCGACCTGCATCCTCGCGACGACCGTCTTTTCCGTCGTCACCCTGACGGTGCTGCTCTATTGCATGAAGGAAGGACTATTGCCGCCCGACTTTCTGGCCGCCCAGTGAGAAGATGCTGCCGAAGCCGCTGCCGGGACGCATGCCCTCGCGCATGAAGAAGCCGCGCAACGGTGCGAATGCGCGCAGGAGCTCCAGCCCCACGCTGCGCGCGACCTGCGCCGGCAGGAAGCCCGTCAGCAGCGAGCGGTTCAGGGCGTCGACCGATCCCGTGCGCGCCAGGACATCCGGCCGCCGCAGCCGGTCATAGGCGCGGGTGACATGGCTTGATCCCGCATCGTCCGGATCGGCCTTCAGCGCCTTGAGCAGGGTTTCGACATCGCGGATACCGAGATTGAGCCCTTGCGCGCCGATGGGCGGGAAGACATGCGCGGCCTCGCCCACGAGCACGGTGCGGTTGGCGGCGAAGGCGGCCGGAACGAGCCCCGAGAGCGGCCAGGCCTGCTGTTTCGTCTCGACCGTGACCTTGCCGAGCATCGAGTGCATCCGCTCCTCGACATGGTCTCCCAATGCGGCCGGATCGAGCGCCATGAGCCTGTCTGCGAGCGCCGGATTGGCGACCCAGACGAGGCTCGACCGGCGGCCGGGCAGGGGAACCTGAGTGAAAGGACCATCTTCCGTGTGGAATTCGGTCGAGATGTTCCCGTGCTCGAGCGCATGGGCGAAGGACAGGACGACCGCCGTCTGCGGGTAGTTCCAGCGCCGGGCGGCAATGCCTGCCGCATCCCGGCCCAGCGAGGCGCGACCGTCGCAGGCGACGAGCAGTTCCGCAGTCAACGTCTCATCGTCTCGGGTTTCGACGGCCACATGATCTGCAGCATGGCTGTAGCCTGTTGCCGGCGAAAGGACGCGCCTGATGCGCGGCTCGGCATCGACGGCATCGGAAAGGACCCTGTTCAGGACGGTGTTCGGCATGTTGTAGCCGAATGCGGCTTCGTCGATCTCGCTGGCGTGGAACGTAACGGTGGGGCTTCGGATCAGCCGCCGGGTCGCGTCGACGATCCGC
This sequence comes from Mesorhizobium sp. RMAD-H1, assembly GCF_014191375.1. GTDB lineage: Bacteria > Pseudomonadota > Alphaproteobacteria > Rhizobiales > Rhizobiaceae > Paramesorhizobium. The sequence goes on along the minus strand of NZ_JACHWN010000002.1, from coordinate 111,721 downwards.
ATGGTGGCGAGCGGCGCGGCCTCCGGCCGGATATCGTTCCAGACGCCCAATTGCTCGAGAAAGCCGATCGCCGGCATCATCAGCGCCGTGGTGCGCTGGTCGTTTTCGCTCGCCGCCGGGCCGACGAGCGCTACCACACGCCCGCTGGCTGCAAGCGCGAGGGCCGCAATCATTCCTGCCGGGCCGCCGCCTGCAACCACGATTTCCTTCTCAATTCTGCGGGCCATTTCTATTTCCTCGTGTCCCGATCCGTCGAAACTTGGCATTATCTCTGCATCATCTATGTCCGGATGAGGCAAAAGACACGGGAAAAATCATCATGCAGCTCATCTTCCATGGGATGAAATGCGTTTTATGGGGTGACTCGCTTGCCCTTTAAGCATTATTGGCGAAAAGCTGGCTTGCAAGGGCAAGTCCACCGGACGGGCAGAAGGAATCGGCAAAACACGTGAAAACGAAATTGTCTGGAAAAATCAGGACCAAGAAAGTCACCGCCCCGCAGGCCAGGGCCTTTTCGGTTCACCTGCTGACGGCATCCGGCTCGTTTCTGGCGTTTCTCTCCATCGTCGCGGCGAGCGAGGAGCGCTGGACGGCCATGTTCTGGTGGCTGGGCCTTGCCCTGTTCGTCGACGGCATCGACGGGCCGATCGCCCGCAAGCTGGACGTCAAGGATGTCCTTCCCACCTGGTCCGGCGAACTCCTCGACAATATCATCGACTATGTCACTTATGTGCTCATCCCCGCCTTCGCGCTCTACCAGAGCGGTTTCATGGGCGAGGGGCTTTCCTTCCTGTCGGGCGCCATCATCGTCATATCGAGCGCGATCTACTATGCCGATACCAGCATGAAGACGAAGGAGAATTTCTTCAAAGGGTTCCCCGTCGTCTGGAACATGGTGGTCTTCACCCTGTTCATCGTAAAGCCGGGCGAATGGATCGCCTTTGCGACGGTGGTCATCTCGGCCATCCTGTCCTTCGTGCCCATCCATTTCCTGCATCCCGTGCGCGTCATCCGTCTGCGTCCGCTCAACCTCACGATCTTCCTTCTATGGTGCGTTCTCGGCGCGGTGGCGCTTCTCTATGCGCTGGAGGCGCCGTTGTGGGTGCGCATCGGCATCTCCGTCACCGGCATCTATCTCTATTGCATTGGCGCCCTCATGCAATTCTTCCCGCAATTGGGGCATAGAGGCCCTACCGATAACGGAGTGCAATCATGATCCACGCCATCCGCGTTCATCAGCTCGGCGGACCCGAGGTGCTTGTCCATGAAGCGGTGGAGATCGGGGAGCCGGGTCCCGGGGAAGCCAGGGTCCGTCATGAAGCGATCGGCCTCAATTTCATCGATGTCTATTTCCGTACCGGTCTCTACAAGGCGCCCTCGATGCCCTTCGTTCCCGGCAGCGAGGGGGCGGGCATCGTCGTCTCCGTCGGGCCCGGCGTCACGCATGTGAAGCCTGGCGACCGCGTCGCCTATGTCACGTCTCCGGGCTCCTATGCCGAGGAGCGGATCGTCGCGGCCGACCGACTGGTGATCGTGCCCGATGACATCGACCTGAAGACCGCCGCCTCGGTGATGCTGAAGGGCATGACGGCGCAATATCTCCTGCGCCGCACCTATCCGGTGAAGAAGGGCGACGCGATCCTGTTCCACGCGGCGGCGGGCGGCGTCGGGCTCATCGCCGGGCAATGGGCGAAACATCTGGGCGCGACCGTGATCGGCACTGCCGGCTCGCCGGAAAAGGCGGAGCTCGCAAAGGCCCATGGCTACGATCACGTGATCAACTATCGCACGGAGAATTTCGTCGAACGGGTGAAGGAACTGACCGGCGGGCAGGGCGTCGACGTGGTCTATGATTCGGTCGGCAAGGATACGTTTCCCGGCTCGCTCGACGTCTTGAAGCCGCTCGGCATGTTCGTCAGCTTCGGCCAGTCCTCCGGGCCGATCGCATCCTTCGAGATCGGCCTTCTGGGCCAGAAGGGATCGCTCTTCGCCACGCGGCCTTCGCTCTTTGCCTATGTCGCCAGGCGGCAGGACCTCGAAGCCTCGGCCAAGGACCTCTTTTCCGTCATCGAAAGCGGTGCGGTATCGGTGAAGATCAACCAGACCTATGCGCTGAAGGATGCCGCCCGGGCGCATGTCGATCTGGAAAGCCGCAAGACGACGGGAACGACGGTGCTCATTCCATAGGCGGTCAGGTTTTCTGCATCTTTGATGTGCGAAATTCGCCCGCTGTGAGCTTTTCCACTTCCCAATATTGCGGGTGCTGGCATAAGATCGCCCGCAATAATAGCTTTGGGGAACTATGTCTCTCACCTCAACCGACCAACCTCTCCTGGACGTTCGCCGGATCACCAAGACGTTCGGTAATCTCGTCGCCTGCGACGCGATCGATCTCGTCATTCGTGCGGGCGAGATTCATGCGCTGCTCGGCGAGAACGGTGCGGGAAAATCGACCTTCGTGAAGATGCTGTTCGGCTCGCTGCAGCCGGTTTCAGGGGAGATCTTCTGGAAGGGGCAATCGGTCAGCATTTCCAGCCCGGCGATTGCGCGTTCTCTCGGCATCGGCATGGTTTTCCAGCATTTTTCGCTGTTCGATTCGCTGACGGCGGCCGAAAACATTGCCCTGTCGCTCGATAAATCCATTCCGCTTTCAGATATCGCCAGCCGCGCGCGCGACATCGGCGAGGCTTACGGCCTGCCGCTCGATCCGGATGCGCTTGTCGGCGATCTCTCCGTCGGCGAGCGCCAACGCATCGAGATCATCCGCTGCCTGTTGCAGGAGCCGGATCTGATTATCCTCGACGAGCCGACATCGGTACTGACTCCGCAGGAAGCCGACCGGCTGTTCGTCACGCTGGAGCGGCTTCGCGCCGAGGGAAAGTCGATCCTCTATATCAGCCATCGGCTGGAGGAGGTGAAGCGGCTCTGCGACCGGGCGACCGTCCTGCGCCATGGCAAGGTGGTGGCCCATTGCGATCCCCGCCAGGAAACCGCCGCCTCCCTGGCGCGGATGATGGTCGGCAACGACATCCAGATCATTCATCGCGATCAGCCGAAGGGGAGCGGGAAGGACGGGAAGCCGCTGCTCGAAATCGCGGGGTTGAGCCAGCCGCCGCGCGGGCCTTTTTCCACGGCATTGCGCGACATGCGGCTCTCCGTCCATGGCGGCGAGATCGTCGGGATCGCCGGCGTCGCGGGCAACGGGCAGAGCGAGTTTTTCGAGGCGGTGTCGGGCGAGGTGCTGCAGATCGCGCCCGATATCGTCCGCATCGGCGGGGTGGCCGCCGGCCGGGCCGGCATTTCCCGGCGCAGGGAACTCGGCGCGGCGTTCATCCCCGAGGAGCGTCTGGGGCACGGCGCCGTGCCGGAACTGCCGCTGACCGACAATCTCTTCCTCTCGCGCTACGCCACTGACGGACAGACATTCCTGCGGGGCGGTGGTCTCAAGGTGCTGGCGCAGAATGCGCTGCAATCGGCCGTAAACCGCATCGTCAAGACGATGGATGTGCGCAAGAGCGGCGAAAATCCCGATGCGTCCGCCCTTTCGGGCGGGAACTTGCAGAAATTCATCATCGGGCGCGAACTCGACCGCAAGCCCGCCGTTCTGGTGGTCAACCAGCCGACATGGGGCGTCGATGCGGGCGCATCGGCCCATATCCGGCAGTCCTTGATCGATCTGGCGCGCGGCGGGGCCGCCGTCCTCATCATCAGCCAGGATCTGGATGAACTGCTGGAAATCTGCGACAGGATTGCGGTGATGAATCACGGCACTCTTTCCGATGCGCTTCCCATAGGCGAGGTGACGCTGGAGAGGATCGGCCTGATGATGGGCGGTGCCGATGCGGGACGCGAGACTGCGGGCGGAATGGTGTAATGCGTATCGAACTGGTCAGGCGGCCGCAACATTCGGTTCTCTTCAGTGCGCTTTCTCCACTCATTGCCCTTGCGCTGACCCTCATTGCCGGCGCCGTGCTTTTCGCTTTGCTGGGCAAGGACCCGCTTCACGGCCTTTACGTCTATTTCGTCGAGCCGCTGCTGGAAGTCTGGTCGCTGCATGAGCTGATGGTCAAGGCAGCGCCGCTGATCCTGATCGCGGTGGGCCTTTCCCTCTGCTATCTTTCCAACAACTGGAATATCGGTGCCGAGGGCCAGTTCATCGCCGGTGCCATTGCCGGGGCGATCCTTCCCGTCATGTTTCCCGATTTCCAGTCATGGGTCGTGCTGCCGCTGATGCTCGCGATGGGTATGGCCGGCGGTGCGGCCTATGCCGCCATTCCCGCCTTCCTGAAGGTCCGCTTCAACACCAATGAGATACTGACGAGCCTGATGCTCGTCTATGTCGCGCAGCTCTTTCTCGACTGGCTGGTGCGCGGGCCCTGGCGCAATCCGGAAGGCTATAATTTTCCTGAAACGCGGCAGTTCAACGATTCCGCCATTCTACCGGAGATATGGACGGCGTCCGGCCGCGCCCATTGGGGCATCGTCCTGGCGCTCATCGCCGCGGTGGCACTCTGGTTTCTGTTGTCGCGCACCATGAAGGGCTTCGAGGTCAAGGTGCTGGGCAGCAGCCAGCGGGCAGGGCGTTTCGCCGGCTTCAGCCCGGCCAGGATGACCTTCTTCGTCTTCCTCGTTTCCGGCGCCTGTGCGGGGCTTGCCGGCATCGCGGAAGTTTCCGGCGCGATCGGCCAGCTCAGGCCCAGCATTTCGCCGGGCTATGGCTTCACGGCCATCATCGTCGCTTTCCTCGGGCGGCTCAATCCGCTCGGCATCGTGGCCGCCGGCTTCGTCCTGGCGCTATCCTATCTCGGCGGCGAGGCGGCGCAGGTGGCCATCGGCATCTCGGAAAAATCGGCCCGCGTCTTCCAGGGCATGATCCTGTTCTTCGTGCTGGCGAGCGACACCCTGATCCACTACCGCATCCGGTTCGTATCCCCGCCTGCGCCGGTTGCGGCCCAGCCGGTAAAGGAGGGATGACCATGGAAATGACGCAGGCCATCCTCCTGACCATCGCCACCGCCGCCACACCGTTGCTGATCGCGGCCATCGGCGAACTGGTGGTGGAGCGCTCCGGCGTTCTCAATCTCGGCGTCGAAGGCATGATGATCATGGGCGCGGTGACGGCATTTGCGGTCGCGCAAATGACCGGCTCCGCCTGGCTCGGCATGTTCGCCGCCATTCTGGCCGGCGCGGCCTTCTCGGCTCTCTTCGGTTTCCTGACCCTGACGCTGGTCACCAATCAGGTCGCGAGCGGCCTTGCGCTCACCATACTCGGCCTCGGTGCCTCCGCCATGATCGGCGAGGGCTTCGTCGGCCTGCCGGGCGTGCGCATGGAGGCGATCCACATCCCTTACCTCACGGAGCTTCCATTGGTCGGGCGCTTCCTGTTCGGACAGGATCCGATTTTCTATCTGTCGATCCTGCTGGTCGTCGGCGTCACCTGGTTCCTGTTCCGCACCCGGGCGGGACTGACGTTGCGCGCCATCGGGGACAATCACGGTTCGGCGCACGCGCTCGGCGTCCATGTGATCCGCACCCGCTATCTCGCCGTGCTTTTCGGCGGCGCCTGTGCCGGTCTTGCCGGGGCACAGCTGTCGCTTGTCTATGTGCCGCAATGGGTCGAGAACATGACCGCCGGCCGGGGCTGGATCGCGCTCGCCCTCGTCGTCTTCGCCTCATGGAGGCCATGGCGGGTGCTGATCGGCGCCTATCTCTTCGGGGCGGTATCGATCGGCCAGTTGCACACGCAGGCGCTGGGCTTCGGCCTGCCGTCGCAGTTTCTTTCTTCGCTGCCCTATCTGGCAACGATACTGGTTCTTGTTTTAATCTCGCGCAACCGGCGCCTGACGATGATGAACACTCCGGCCTCGCTCGGAAAGCCATTCGTTCCGGACCGCTGAACGAGAAAATCAAGGGAATTCCTGTCATTCAGGATGCGTATTTAACAGGAGAACAGGCAATATGAAAAAGATGCTTCTGGCGCTGGCCGCGGTGGCGAGCTTCGCTTTGGGCAGCGCCGCCCATGCTCAGGAAGAGAAGCTAAAGGTGGGCTTCATCTATATCGGCCCGCCCGGTGACTTCGGCTGGACCTATCAGCACGACCAGGGCCGCAAGGCGCTGGAGGCGGCGCTCGGCGACAAGGTCGAGACGACCTATCTGGAGAACGTGCCGGAGGGATCGGATGCGGAACGCTCGCTCGAGCGCCTGGCGCGCGCGGGCAACAAGCTGATCTTCGCCACGTCCTTCGGCTATATGGATGCCGTCATCAGGGTGGCCAAGAAATTTCCGGACGTGAAATTCGAGCATGCCACCGGCTACAAGACCGCCGAGAACGTTTCGGTCTATAACTCGCGTTTCTATGAAGGCCGTTACATCCAGGGCCAGATAGCCGCCAAGATGTCGAAGACCGGTGTCGCGGGCTACATCGGCTCGATGCCGATCCCCGAAGTCGTGCAGGGCATCAATTCCTTCATGCTCGGCGCGCAGTCAGTAAACCCGGATTTCAAGGTGAAGGTCATCTGGGTCAATTCCTGGTTCGATCCGGGCAAGGAAGCCGATGCCGCCAAGGCTCTGATCGATCAGAGTGTCGATATCATCACCCAGCACACCGATTCCACCGCGGCGATGCAGGTGGCGGCGGAGCGTGGCATCAAGGCCTTCGGTCAGGCTTCGGACATGATCAAGTTCGGCCCTGAAACGCAGCTGACCTCCATCGTCGACGAATGGGGCCCCTATTATATCGAGCGCGCCAAGGCCGTTCTCGACGGCACGTGGAAATCGCAGAACATCTTCCACGGAATGCACGAAGGCCTCGTCGTCATGGCGCCCTATACCAACATGCCTGATGACGTGAAGAAGATGGCCGAGGAAACCCAGGCCAAGATCACCTCGGGGGAGTTCAAGCCGTTCACCGGCCCGATCAACAAGCAGGACGGGTCGGTCTGGCTGAAGGAAGGCGAAACCGCTGATGACAAGGCCATCCTCAGCATGAATTTCTACGTCCAGGGCATCGACGACAAGCTGCCGAAATAAAGGCTTGCGATAACGGTAAAAAGAAAGGGCGCCAGTTACGGCGCCCTTTTTTGTTGGTTCGAAGGGAAATCTTGATCCCACCCCGATGGGTTATTCTATACCGCTGAAGAAGTGGAAGAGGTGAGGCATGGATTCCAGTGACAAGCACTGGAATGACGATGTGGAGATGATTTCGCCTTTTCAAAAACCGTTCTACGGGCGGAAATGTCGACAGTTGGCCGTCAGCAGCCAAACCGTCATCATTCCAGTGCTTGTCACTGGAATCCATGTCTCAACATTGCCGCGGCCGCTACAGAGCGTCGGCTATGGTGATGTAGGGTGCTTGCACGTCCGCCTGAAGCGGACCGCCCTAGATATCCAGCTCCTCGACGAATGCCGCGCGCTCCTGGATGAAGCGGAAGCGGGCATCCGGCTTGGTGCCCATCAGATCGTCGACGGCGGCCTTGGTTTCTGATGCCGTTTCCTCTGCGATTTCGACCCGCAGCAGCGTGCGCTTGCGCGGGTCCATCGTCGTTTCCTTCAACTGTTCGGCGCGCATTTCGCCGAGGCCCTTGAAGCGCCCGATCTCGATCTTGCCCTTGCCGGTAAATACGGTTTTCAGCAGCTCGTCCTTGTGCGCGTCGTCGCGCGCATAGGCCGTCTTGCCGCCCTGGCTGATGCGGTAGAGCGGCGGCACGGCGAGATAGAGGTGTCCACCGCGGACCAGGTCTGGCATTTCCTGATAGAAGAAGGTGATGAGCAGCGAGGCGATATGCGCGCCGTCCACATCCGCGTCGGTCATGACGATGACGCGGTCGTAGCGCAGATCCTCCTCGCGATATTTCGAGCGCGTGCCGCAGCCGAGCGCCTGGATCAGATCGGCGATCTGCTGGTTGGCGGAGAGCTTGTCGCGTCCGGCGCTTGCCACGTTGAGGATCTTGCCGCGCAAGGGCAGCACGGCCTGGGATGCGCGGTCGCGCGCCTGTTTGGCGGAGCCGCCGGCTGAATCGCCCTCGACAATGAAGAGCTCCGCGCCGGCGGCGGCATTCTGCGTGCAATCGGCGAGCTTGCCGGGCAGGCGCAACTTGCGCACGGCGGTCTTGCGGCTGACTTCCTTTTCCTGGCGCCGGCGCACGCGCTCCTCGGCGCGCTCGACCACCCAGTCGAGGAGCTTCGAGGCTTCCTGAGGCGAGGCGGCCAGCCAATGGTCGAACGGGTCGCGGATGGCGTTCTCGACGATGCGCTGCGCTTCCGTCGTCGCCAGCCGGTCCTTGGTCTGGCCGACGAATTCCGGCTCGCGGATGAAGACCGAGAGCATGGCCGCCGCCGAGATCATCACATCGTCGGTGGTGATGATCGAGGCGCGCTTGTTGTTGGTCAGCTCCGCATAGGCTTTCAGCCCGCGCGTGATGGCAAGGCGGAAGCCCGCCTCATGCGTGCCGCCTTCCGCCGTGGGAATGGTGTTGCAGTAGGAATTGACGAAGCCGTCGCCGCCATGCCAGGCGATCGCCCATTCGACGGCGCCGTGGCCGCCCTGCTTCTCGGTCTTGCCGGCGAAGATCTCGCGCGTGACCTGATATTCCTTGCCGAGCGAGGCCGCGAGATAGTCCTTGAGGCCGCCGGGGAAATGGAACACCGCCTTTTCCGGCGTATCCTTTTTGGGGTCGAGCAGCGAGGGATCGCAGCTCCAGCGGATTTCCACGCCGCCGAAGAGATAGGCCTTGGAGCGCGCCATGCGGCAGAGCCGCGCCGGATCGAACCTAGCGTTCTTGCCGAAAATGTCCGGATCGGGATGGAAGCGCACGCGCGTGCCGCGCCGGTTGTGCACCTCACCCAGCTCTTCGAGCGGCCCCTGCGGGACGCCGCGCGAGAAGCGCTGGCGATAGAGCTTGCGCCCGCGCGCCACTTCCACTTCCAGGAAATCCGAGAGCGCGTTGACGACGGAAACGCCGACGCCATGCAGGCCGCCCGATGTCTCATAGGCCTTGCCGTCGAATTTGCCGCCGGCATGGAGCTTGGTCATGATGACTTCGAGCGTCGACTTGCCCGGCACCTGCGGATGATTTTCGACCGGTATGCCACGGCCATTGTCGGTGACCGTCAGGAAACCGTCGGCATCGAGATTGACGTCGATGAAATCGGCATGGCCTGCCACCGCCTCATCCATGGAGTTGTCGATGACTTCGGCGAAGAGGTGATGCAGCGCCTTCTCGTCGGTGCCGCCGATATACATGCCCGGACGCAGGCGTACCGGTTCCAGGCCTTCGAGCACACGGATCGCGGAGGCGTTGTATTCGCCATTGTCGACGCGCAGCGGCGTGCTGCGGGGAGCAGACGGCGCAGCGGCGGGCAAAACGGGCGAGGGCGCCTTACCCGTCGTCAGCGGCACGACAACCGCCGGCTGGGGCACGACAACCGCCGGCTCGGCGCCCTGCTGCGCCGCCTGCCGTTCGCGCGCGTTCTCCACAACCCTCGAGAAGAGATCGTTACTGTCATCCATATGGTTGGACCGGCCCCGTTTCAGTCAATCATTCAAAAATCGAATCACCCGGATAGTGCCATGCTTCGCCGCCAAAGGCGACCAAGGTTCGCCTTCCGTTCCCATGATGCCTAATGATATCCGGGGATTGTTTTCCAATTCTTAACCACCGTTTGCGGCAAAAAGGTGAGAAGCCGCTTGCCTGGGCGTGAGAAACGCCCATGGCGCGACATCGGGCAATGGCGTATGGGAAGTGTTTCTACAGCCCCTTGCTCCTTCGCAGGTTCTCCGATGCAGGAAAAGACGCAAGCCCCGGTGATGCAGCCAAACGTCATGCACCCCCATGTCAAGGGCATGGCCGTCATGGCCAGCGCGATGATGTTCCTGCCGCTCCTCGACGCGATCGGCAAATGGCTCGCCACCGTCGACAGCCTGCCGCCGGCGACCATCTCCTTCTCCCGCTTTTTCGTCCAGTCGGTGCTGACCTTCTTCATTCTTCTCGGGATCGGCGGGGTGCAGGTGCTGAAAACGCGCAATCTCACCGGAAACCTGATCCGCGGCGCGCTGATGGGGCTGGGCAGCCTCTGCTTCTTCTCCGCGGTCAAATACATGCCGCTCGCCGATGCGATCGCGATCTTCTTCGTCGAGCCGCTGCTCCTGACGCTGCTCTCGGCGGTCATTCTCAAGGAGGAGGTGGGCTGGCGGCGCCTGACGGCGGTCGTGGTCGGCTTCATCGGCACGCTGATCGTCATCCAGCCGAGCTTCGAGCTTTTCGGCTGGGTGGCGCTCCTGCCGCTTGGTACGGCGGCGTGCTTCGCTGTCTATCTTATCCTCAACCGCAGATATGCGGTCGCCGACAGCCCGCTGGTGATGCAGTTCTATGCCGGCGTCGGCGGCGCCGCCTTTTCGGCGCTGGTGCTCGGCGCCGGCGAGGCGTTCGGCCACGCCGACCTGGGATTCGGCCTGCCCACGGTGACGCTGTCCTGGTGGCTGCTGGTGGCGATGGGCGCGATTGCCACCGTCGGCCATCTCCTGGTGGTGCAGGCCTTCCGCCTCGCGCCGGCGTCGATGCTGGCGCCGTTCCAGTATTTCGAGATCGTCATGGCGGTGCTGGTCGGGCTGGTCGTCTTCGGCGAGTTTCCGACGCCGTCAAAATGGCTCGGCATCCTCATCATCATCGGATCGGGCATCTATGTGTTCATGCGCGAGCGCCGGATGAAGGCCACGGCGGAAGCGATCGCCTGACGCTCTTCCGGCATCGCATGTCTTTGTTGTAGAACGTTGCGGCGTCTGCATTGGGAGGAAATGGCCGGATGTTCAGGAAGATACTGATCGCGAACCGTGGCGAGATCGCCTGCCGCGTCATCAAGACAGCGCGCCGGATGGGGATCGCGACAGTGGCCGTCTTTTCGGATGCGGATCGTGACGCACTGCATGTCGAAATGGCCGACGAGGCCGTCCATATCGGCCCGTCCGCCGCTGCCGAGAGCTATCTCGTCGCGGAAAAGATCATCGAGGCCTGCAGGAAGACCGGCGCCGAAGCCGTGCATCCGGGCTATGGCTTCCTGTCCGAGCGGGCTTCCTTCTGCGAGGCGCTGGAAAAAGAGGGCATCGTCTTCATCGGCCCGAAGCCGAAGGCCATCGTGGCGATGGGCGACAAGATCGAATCGAAGAAATTCGCCAATGCGGCCGAGGTGAACACCGTTCCGGGCTTCCTCGACGTCATCACCGATGCGGCCCATGCCGAGCGGATCGCCGGCGAGATCGGCTATCCCGTCATGATCAAGGCCTCGGCGGGCGGCGGCGGCAAGGGCATGCGGATCGCCTGGAATGCGGGCGAGGTGCGCGACGGGTTCGAACGTGCGCGTTCGGAGGCGAAGAGTTCCTTTGGCGACGACCGCGTCTTCATCGAGAAGTTCATCGTCGAGCCGCGCCATATCGAGATCCAGGTCCTGGCCGATGCCCATGGCAACTGCCTCTATCTGGGTGAGCGCGAATGCTCGATCCAGCGGCGCAACCAGAAGGTCGTCGAGGAGGCGCCGTCGCCTTTTCTGGACGAGACGACACGGCGCGCCATGGGCGAGCAGGCCGTGGCGCTGGCAAAGGCGGTTGACTATCAGAGCGCAGGTACGGTCGAGTTCATCGTCGACAAGGACCGCAATTTCTATTTCCTCGAGATGAACACGCGCCTGCAGGTGGAGCATCCCGTGACGGAGCTCGTCACCGGCATCGATCTCGTCGAACAGATGATCCGCATCGCCTGCGGAGAGAAGCTCAGGCTGCGCCAGGAGGATATCCGGCTCAATGGCTGGGCGATCGAAAGCCGTCTTTATGCCGAAGACCCGTACCGCAATTTCCTGCCCTCCACCGGCAGGCTGACACGCTATCGTCCGCCCGCCGAGGGACCTTCCGGCAAGGCGATCATCCGCAACGATACCGGCGTTGTGGAAGGCGCCGAAATCTCCATGTTCTACGACCCGATGGTCGCAAAGCTCTGCACCTGGGCACCGACACGCGTCGAGGCGATCGATGCGATGGCCGATGCGCTCGACACCTTCGTCGTGGATGGCATCGCGCACAACATCCCGTTCCTTGCCGCGCTGATGCAGCATCCGCGCTGGCGGGAAGGGCGGCTTTCCACGGGCTTCATCGCGGAAGAGTTTCCCGATGGCTTCCAGCCGATCGCTCCTGATGAGGCCGATCTGAAGATCCTGGCGGCGATCACGCTGGCCGTCGAGCTGGTGCGCAAGGAGCGCCTCGATCATTTCGCCGATCGCCTGCGCCCACATTCCGGCCGGATCAGTCCGAAGTGGGAGGTCAGGATCGGCGAGCGCTATTTCCCGATCGCGCTTGAGGAGGCCAACGTTGAGCCGCCGGTCACGCTTGTCATGACCATCGAGGGGGAAAACCTGCGGCTGCACAGCGCGTGGAAGCCGGGCGAAATCATCTGGCGTGGGGAGATCGGCGGGCGAGCCGTCAATGCTCAGGTCAGGCCGGTGCTCAATGGCGTGCGCATCGACTGGAAGGGCATGTCGGTCACGTCGCGGGCCATGTCGCCGCGTGTCGCCGCGCTCGACCGGCTGATGCCGGTGAAAACGCCGCCCGATACCTCGAAGATGCTTCTCTGCCCGATGCCGGGACTGGTGGTCTCGATCAATGTCGAGACGGGGCAGGAGGTGAAGACGGGCGAAACCCTCGCCATCGTTGAGGCGATGAAGATGGAAAACGTGCTGCGCGCCGAGCGGGATCTGGTTGTGTCCGCGATCAGGGCGAAGAAGGGCGACAGCCTCGCCGTCGACGCCGTGATCATGGAATTCGAATGATCAGCGATTCGACCTGACCGGACCGAAGACGCTTTCGAAGGCCCGGGCGAGCGCGAGATCTAAATCCTGCATGGTCAGCGGCAGGCCGAGATCGACAAGGCTCGTGACCCCGTGCTCGGTCACGCCGCAGGGCACGATACCGCTGAAATTGGCAAGCTCCGGCTCGACATTGATGGCGATGCCGTGGAAGCTCACCCAGCGGCGCAGCCTGATGCCGATGGCGGCGATCTTGTCTTCGGCAAGCGAACCGTCGCCAAGGCGCGGCTTTTCCGGCCGCGTGACCCATACGCCGACGCGGTCCTCGCGCCGCTCGCCTTTGACGTTGAACTCGGCAAGCGTGCGGATGATCCATTCCTCGAGCGCGGTGACGAAGGCGCGCACGTCCTCGCGACGGCGCTTGAGATCCAGCATCACATAGGCCACGCGCTGGCCGGGGCCGTGATAGGTGTATTCGCCGCCCCGCCCGGTCGCATAGACCGGAAAGCGGTCGGGGACGAGCAGGTCGCTCTCCTTGGCGCTGGTGCCGGCCGTATAGAGCGGCGGGTGCTCGACGAGCCAGACAAGCTCCGGCGCCCCATTGTCGCGAATCGCGGCAACGCGTGATTCCATGAAGGCGAGAGCGGCGGGATAGTCGGTCAGCCCCTCGGCAACGAGCCATTCGACCGGAGGCGAATCATTCGCGGGCAGGAAAGCGGGAGGAAGGGCTGAACGCTGCCTGCGCTCGCCGGACGAAACGTCTTGTGTAGCGTCTCGGGATGAACTGAGGGGATCGTCTGTCGTCATGATCGTCCCATATGGACCTTTTGCCGCCGAACTTCCAGCGGCACATCATGCCGATAACGGCTTTGTCACCGCGCAGCCGGCGGATAGTGCGCATGGGAGATCGGAACAGACAGACCCGCCATTGGTTAAACAGATAGTTTCAACGGATCAGGAGCGTTCCGAAATGACAAAGACCAATGCGCAGCAAACACTGGAAAAACTGCAGAAGCAGGCCGAAAACGCGAGTGGCGGCGGCCATTTGGGTGGAACCTATTTCGGCCAGGAGCCGGACGCCAAAACGGCGTCCACCGTCGACAAGAAGGGCGACAAGGCACGGCCGAACAATGGTCGGAATTAAAAGCTTACTGTTAAACTACTGAGACGAGCGGGAGAAACGACCATGTCGCAACAGGGTATTAGCTCCTCCGATTTCCTCCTCATGGGTAGCTTTGATCAAGAACCGACCTGTCCCACGGATGGTTCTAGCGTGGGGCACACCAAAACGTAAGCAGCTGATATAAAAAGAAAAAAACCCCGCCTAAGCAGGGTTATTGGTGCGGTCGAGAAGACTCGAACTTCCACGGGTTGCCCCACAGCGACCTCAACGCTGCGCGTCTACCAATTCCGCCACGACCGCACGTGGTAGGGCCGAACTCATCGGCTCGCGGCATGTAGCAAATCGATCCGGGGGAAACAAGCCCAATATCGGCTTTGGTGCGTCTTTTTTCAAAGCCGTGGAAGAAGAGAATATGAACGGCCGCTTGCCCGTTGAAAACCCGCTGACCGGCGAGTTCCGGAATCATTCTCGACCGTAGTTGCAGTGAAAAGGTTGAGGCATGGATTCCAGTGACAAGCACTGGAATGACGGCAGTTCGGCTGCTGGATTCAAGTGTTCGGCATTCACGCCTGCGAGGGGGCTTCAATTGGGTGAAATCATCTCCAATCTCGTCATTCCAGTGCTTGTCACTGGAATCCATGCCTCAACGGTTGCCGCGGCCACCCCTTAGAAACATGCGTGCGCGGCGACGTCTCCCGGAAGCAAATCGCCCTAAACCAGCACCTTCTGCAGCCGCTTGATGTCGTTGAGGTGCTTTACCGTCTCCTCATAGCCGATGCTGATGGCCTCGTCGGCGCGGTGGAATTCGGTGAGGCCGATATGCCCGGCCGTCGGCAGAAGCGAGATGTCGGGCGGATCGCCGGCCATGCGGGCACGCGAGATGCGATCCTGGATGATGTTGAAGGCTTCCATCATCACGCCGGTGATCCCAAGGCGTGTCTCGCGCTCCATCCGGCCGTCCGCGCGGTCGCCCTTCATTTCCGCGTTCAGCATCTGCTCCTGCTGCTGGTTGATATGCTTGACCACCGCGGCGCGGCCGAACTGGTCATAATGCAGGTTGACGGCGAGGACGAGCGGCTGCTCGTTCGCCCGGCACACGGAAACGGGCACGGGGTTGACCAGCGCGCCGTCGACCAGAAGGCGGTTGCCGAAGCGCACCGGCTCGAATACGCCGGGCAGGGCATAGGACGCCCGCATCGCCGTCACCAGCGAGCCGTTGGAAAGCCAGATCTCGTGGCCGGTGCGCAATTCGGTGCAGACGGCCGTGAATGGCTTGGACAGGTCAGCGAAGCTCACGCCCTCCAGATGCTCGCGCAGGCGTCCGTCAAGCTTCATGCCGCCGAAGAGACCACTGCCGCGAAGCGTGATGTCGAGCAGGTTGAACATGCGCCGCCGCGTCAGTCCGCGGGCGAACTCCTCCAGCTCATCGAGCTTGCCCGCGAGATAACAGCCGCCGACCAGCGCGCCGATGGAGGTGCCGGCGATCATCGATATCTCGATACCCGCCTCGTCCAGCGCTCTCAGGACGCCGATATGCGTCCACCCGCGCGCGGCGCCGCCGCCAAGCGCCAAGGCGATGGGTGTCTTGCGCTCCCTGGGGTTCTCGACTGGTTCCACGGGCTGGCGGGGCGTGTTCTTCACATCGCCGTTTTCCGCGCCATTGCCCGCTCCATCATTTCCCGAAGCCTGGCGATTTTTCCGTGAAACCCATTCGAGCACACCAATCACTCCTCATCGAACCATGATGATTGTAAAAGGGATAATGGTATCGAATGATTAAATATCGCAGAAAAATGACCTGAGGTATCGGTACACGGTGTTTTGATCGATGGAGGAGGGAAGTCCTACTCCTTTATGAGTACGGCCTTGCCTTCCCCTAACGAAATCGTGCGGTAGAAGCAGGAGCGCCGCCCCGTGTGGCAGGTAGGCCCGTCCCCGGCGACCTTCACCTTGAGCCATATCGCATCCTGGTCACAATCGGTGCGGATTTCGGTGATCGTCTGGACATTGCCGGAGGTTTCGCCCTTCTTCCACAGCGCCTTGCGCGAGCGCGACCAGTAATGCGCTATGCCGGTATCGAGCGTCAGCCGCAGTGCCTCTTCGTTCATGTGGGCGACCATGAGCAGCGTTCCGTCGCCGGCATCGGTGACGACGGCGGTGATCAGGCCTGAAGCGTCGAAACGGGGCGCGAAGACCGCGCCTTCCTCATTTTCGCTCTTGTCGGCGATAGGGGCTGGAAAGGAAGATGTCATGGTGCACCGGGGGCTGGCTGTCTGCGCTTATAGACGAAACGACCGGGCAGGGGGCACGATCCGCCTGCCCAGGCCGCATAAGTTGGAACGGGCGTCAGCCGTGTCGCACCATGGTCATGAAGCGCACCTGCTCGTTGACGTCTTCCTGATACGTCCCCTTGAAGGTGGTGGTGATGGTGGTCGATCCCTGCTTGCGGATGCCGCGCATCGCCATGCACATGTGATCGGCCTCAATCATCACGGCGACGCCACGCGGCTGCAGGATCGTGTCCATCGCATCGGCGATCTGGGCGGTGATGCTTTCCTGCGTCTGCAGGCGGCGGGCGAAGATATCCACCAGACGGGCGATCTTGGAAAGGCCGACGACCCGGCCGGCCGGCAGGTAGGCGATGTGCGCCTTGCCGATGATCGGCAGCATGTGGTGCTCGCAGTGCGAGTGGAAACTGATATCCTTGACCAGAACGGGATCGGCGTAGCCGGCGACCTCCTCGAAGGTGGTGCCGAGCACCTCTTCGGGCGATTCCTCATAGCCTGAGAAAAGTTCCTTATAGGACTTCACCACGCGTTTCGGCGTGTCCAGCAGGCCCTCGCGGTCCGGATTGTCGCCAGCCCAGAGCAGAAGGGTGCGCACGGCGGCTTCAGCTTCCTGCTGCGTCGGGCGTGTCGCGGCCTTCTTCCCCTGGCGCGCGGAATTCTCGCGGAGGTTCAAAATAGCGTCCATCAGTATCTCCCGTAGTCTCCTTCGAGGAGGAGACGAGTTAAACGGACAATACAACGATGCGCTGTCATGAGCGGGACGGTGTATTGATGGGCGGACGGACCGTTTCGGCCCCTGTCCTGTTCTGCGAAGCGCAAGATGGCGCGTTGGCCTTGGCGCTCGCAGGTTACACATATTATATAGATTGAAATTTGCATATTCAAAGAGCACCGCAGCGACAATCTTTAGCGCTTGCGCGAAGGGCGGCACCATGATCGACGACATCTATAACGCACGCATATTGGAATTTGCCGGAAACATTCCGCGGTTGGGGCGCCTGGAAGCGCCCGATGCGAGCGCCACGGCCCATTCCAAGCTGTGCGGGTCGACCGTGACGGTCGATCTCAGGATGCGCGAGGGCATTGTCACCGATTTCGCCCATGACGTGAAGGCCTGCGCGCTCGGCCAGGCCTCGTCCTCCATCATGGCGCGTCATGTGATCGGGGCCACGGCAGCAGAGCTCAAATCCGTGCGCGAAACCATGCTCCGAATGCTGAAGGAGAACGGCGTGCCACCGCAAGGGCGTTTCGAGGACCTGAGATTTCTCGAGCCGGTGCGCGACTACAAGGCGCGCCATGCCTCGACCATGCTGACCTTCGACGCCGTCGTCGATTGCATCGAGCAGATCGAGAAGAAGAGCGCTGCCGCGGCCTGAATGATGTGCCAATCCCACGATCCGGCGGCTGCCCCGCCTCGCAAGCGCTACAGCCGCAATTTCGATGGCCCCTGGCGCAAGACGCCGGACCGTCTCCTCGGCACGGCCCTGGTGCGGCTCTATCAGCTGACCTTGTCGGGCTTCGTCGGCAATTCCTGCCGCCATCTGCCGACCTGCTCGGAATATGCCTATGAGGCGATCGCACGTCACGGCCTGTGGAGCGGCGGTTGGATGGCCCTGTTTCGCGTCATGCGCTGCGGGCCGGGCGGTACGCATGGGCTCGATCCGGTGCCGGAAAAGCTTGGGCCGGAATTTGCCTGGTATCTGCCCTGGCGCTACTGGCGCTGCTCGGCTTGCAAAAAATGACAGGTGGCACGGTGTTTTCAGCCGCATGATCCTGTCCGGAGTCAAGCGACTTTTCGGGATCACGCTTTAGCCCCTTGAAATGCAAGGTGGCATCCTGTCTTTTTTGAGCCGCAATTCGCCTGCATTTCCCTCCCCGGACGTTCACATTCCTGCGAGCCATCATGCTTAAATTGTCGGGCCGTTTTTCGCGGTTCATCGCATCCCTTATGCTTGGTCTTGGCGTTCTTTATGCGCCTGCCGCAACGGCAAACTCCTCCTGGGTCGTATTCGACGCCGATAGCGGCCAGATTCTCGGCCAGGACGACGCGCATATGCAGCGGGCGCCTGCTTCGCTCGCAAAGATGATGACGCTGTATCTCGCCTTCGAGGCCCTGAAGACCGGCAGGCTGAAATGGGACGAGGCCATGCCGGTTTCAAAAAATGCGGCCGCCAAGGTTCGCATGAAGCTCTATCTGAAGCCTGGCGAGACGATCACGGTGCGTGACGCCATCAATGGCATGATCATCGTTTCGGCAAACGATGCGGCCACGGTTGTGGGTGAATATATGGCGGGATCGGAAGCGGGATTCGGCCGCCTGATGACGGCGCGGGCGCGCCAGCTCGGCATGAAGAGCACGTTCTTCGTCAATCCATCGGGGCTGACGGCGGAGATGACGCAGCTGACCACCGCGCGCGACATGGCCGTGCTCGGCATGGCCCTGCGCCGGGACTTTCCGCAGGAATTTGCGTTGTTCTCGCAACGGTCATTCACCTTTCGGAATCGGGTGTGGAACGGCCATAACAACCTGATGTACCGTTATCAGGGTGTGGACGGCATCAAGACCGGCTATACCAACGTATCGGGTTATAACCTCGTTTCGTCCGCTGTCATCAACGGCAAGTATCTGGTCGGCGTGGTGCTCGGCGCCGGATCGGCGCGGGAGCGGGACGACCGGATGGCGAAGCTGCTGACGCGCTATGGCGAGGAGAGTGGGGACGCCGGCAAAGAACTCATGGCGGCGGCGAAGTCGCAGCCTGCCATCGAGGTGGCTGCCGCCACGTCGAAAACCGACCCGGTGGCTGATCTGATCGACGATCCGCGCATCGAACAGGGTGATGGCGGCGCTGAAATCGCGTCCGCGCCCGATAGGATATGGGCGATTCAGCTCGGCGCGCCGCCGACTCTCGCGGGCGCGGAAAGGCTTCAGGCGGAGTTGCGCGCCGCGGTCAACAAGGTGGCCCCAGGGTTGAAGGCGGTCATTTCGCCAGCTGAAAAACGCCGCAAGGTCTATCGTGTGCGTTTTGCCGGGTTCAAGGATTCAGCTTCCGCCGAAACGGCCTGCAAGCAGTTGAAGCGTCAGAAAATCGACTGCCTTCCGATCCAGAATTGATATTCTCATCGCCGGATAAGCTGCCGCAACCCGGCTTGCGTCGCGGCCGGGTTGTCGTGCTTTACTGGTTTGGCAAATGGGGTTAGAAGCCAAGCGTCTTTTATGTTGAACCACCCGCATTCGTTGGCGGGACTGGATAGGATATACCGATGAGCAACCTCGTTTCCCTCGAATTCCCCGATGGCTCGAAGCGCGAATATGACGCCGCAATGACCGGCGCCGAACTGGCCGAATCCATCTCGAAATCGCTGGCCAAGAAGGCCGTGGCCTATGCGCTCGACGGCACGGTGCGCGATCTCTCCGAGCCGCTGGCGACCTCCGGCAAGGTGGAAATCCTCACCCGCGAGGACCCGCGCGCGCTGGAGTTGATCCGCCACGACGCGGCCCACGTGCTGGCCGAAGCCGTGCAGGAGCTCTGGCCGGGGACGCAGGTGACGATCGGTCCCGTCATCGAGAACGGCTTTTATTACGATTTCGCCAAGAACGAGCCCTTCACGCCGGAAGATCTGCCGGTGATCGAGAAGAAGATGCGCGAGATCATTGCGCGCAACAAGCCGTTCACCAAGGAAGTCTGGTCGCGGGAAAAGGCGAAGCAGGTCTTTGCCGAGAAGGGTGAGATCTACAAGGTCGAGCTGGTCGACGCGATTCCCGAGGACCAGGATGTCAAGATTTACCGCCAGGGCGAGTGGTTCGACCTCTGCCGGGGGCCGCATATGGCCTCCACCGGGCAGATCGGCAATTCGTTCAAGCTGATGAAGGTGGCCGGCGCCTACTGGCGCGGCGATGCCAACAATCCGATGCTGTCGCGCATCTACGGCACCGCGTTTGCCAATGACAACGACCTCAACGCCTATCTCCATATGCTGGAGGAAGCGGAGAAGCGCGATCATCGTCGGCTGGGCCGCGAGATGGACCTCTTCCACTTCCAGGAGGAGGGGCCGGGCGTCGTCTTCTGGCACTCCAAGGGCTGGCGCATGTTCCAGAGCCTCGTCTCCTATATGCGCCGCCGTCTCGACGGCGCTTACGAGGAGGTGAACGCGCCGCAGGTGCTCGATTCCTCGCTGTGGCAGACCTCGGGTCACTGGGGCTGGTACAAGGAGAACATGTTTAAGGTCGAGTGCGCCGACGACGAGGCCGAGGACAAGCGCGTCTTCGCGCTGAAGCCGATGAACTGCCCCGGCCATGTGCAGATCTTCAAGCACGGCTTGAAGTCCTACCGCGATCTGCCGATCCGGCTTGCCGAATTCGGGGCCGTCCATCGCTATGAGCCGTCGGGCGCGCTGCACGGGCTGATGCGCGTGCGCGGCTTCACGCAGGACGACGCGCATATCTTCTGCACCGAAGAGCAGCTTGCCGAGGAATGCCTGAAGATCAACGACCTGATCCTCTCGACTTACGCCGATTTCGGCTTCGAGGAGATCCAGGTGTTCTTCTCGACACGGCCGGAAAAGCGCGTGGGCTCGGATGCGCTCTGGGATCACGCGGAAGAGATCATGGGCGGCGTCCTGAAGCAGATCGCCGAGCGGTCGGGCGGCCGCATCAAGACCGCGATCAATCCCGGCGACGGCGCCTTCTACGGCCCGAAATTCGACTATGTGCTGAAGGACGCCATCGGCCGCGAATGGCAGTGCGGCACGACGCAGGTGGATTTCAACCTGCCGGAGCGCTTCGGCGCCTTCTATATCGACAAGGATTCGGAGAAGAAGCAGCCTGTCATGGTGCATCGCGCCATCTGCGGCTCGATGGAGCGCTTCCTCGGCATCCTCATCGAGAATTATGCCGGCCATTTTCCGCTCTGGTTCGCGCCACTGCAGGTGGTGGTCGCCACCATCACCTCGGATGCCGACGATTATGCGCGGGACGTGGTGCGTCGCCTGAAGGCGGCAGGTCTCATCGCCGAGACCGATCTTCGCAACGAGAAGATCAATTACAAGGTGCGCGAGCACTCGCTCGCCAAGGTGCCGGTCATCCTCGTCTGCGGTAAGCGCGAGGCGGAGGAGCAGACGGTCAACATGCGTCGCCTTGGCTCCCGTGACCAGGAGGAACTGGCGCTCGGCGAGGCGATCGCGCGGCTTGCCGACGAGGCGACGCCGCCGGATATCCGCCGCCGCAAAAAAGAGCTGGAGGAAAAGGCAACCGCATAGGTTGCCTGCCGCTCAGGGCGAGCGCTGACTACCATACAATAAAGCCGCGGAAGACGTTCCGCGGCTTTTTCATTGGCCATTCTGCGCCGCTGCCGTGGCGGGAATGATGAATTATGCAAATTCCACTGAACGGCGCGTGCCTCAATCCAGCGATTCGTCGCCGGCGGGCTCGTAATCGCCATTGGCGAGGACCTCGACCTCCTCGTTCTGGCCCGAGACGACCTTGAAATCGCGCTGGTATATCCGGTCCTTGTTCTTGGCGATGGCGACATATTCGCCTTCGGCAAGGACCATCGAGGCATAGGCCCCGACGCTTTCACGCACGGGGTCGCCCGATGCATTGAGGACCGACCAGGCGGTATCGGCCATGGCCTCGCCGCCGCGCTCGCGCACCAGCTTCAGCGTGACCTGGGCGGCGCGGTGCTCGACCGTCGCCTCGGTCAGCTTTCCGGCCTCGACGCGGATATCGGCGCGGATGATGGCGTTGGCGGAGCCGTAATTGGATACCACGTGGTAGGTGCCGGTATTGAGGCGCACGACGCTGTTCGGCTTCACATTGGGAATGATCAGCGAGCGGTCATTGGCATTGTCCTCGTCGCCTTCATAGATCGAGAAGCGCAGGAGCTTTTCGGGAATCTTGCCGCCCTCCGGCAGCACGGCATTGAGCTTCAGCCCGCCGGCATCGAGGATCATGCTTTCGTGGCGTGTGCCCTTGTGCATGGTGATGCGCTTGGTGGCGCCGGCGCGGCCATAGGCGACATGCACGAGATAGCTGCCCTCGGGCAGGTGGAGCGAAATCGTGCCGCCCTTTGCGCTGGCAACCAGCGGCAGCTTGTCGTTGTCGTCCGGCTCCGGCGAGAAGACGCGCCAGACGAGGCCACGCTCGATATCGGGATCGCCTTCCTTCAGCTTTGCTTCCAGGATGAGTTCGGACGTGTTGGCAAGCGGCTTGTTTTCCGGCGCCTCTGGATTTGCATATTCGCTGAGACCGGGGAGATTGAGGTTCGGAGCCGCCAGCTTTTCCTGCGCCAATCCCTGCGGCCCGGCGGCAAGAACCACCGCTCCCGCGATCAGCGGAAGCAGCATTGTCCGATAGGCGAGGCGTCGTATCCAGGAAAATGCGTGGAGGAGTCCCATATACGTTTTTGAGACCAAACCAGTGGCAATTTCAAGGCTGAATTTTTTGCCCCCTGTCTTTACACAGCGCCTTTCAGCGCCGAAATAGAGCGCTCACTTTCCGCCGTTCATTCACAGGACAAAATCTTGACATCTCCCGTTCTCGATTTCCTGCTGCAGCGCAGTTCGACACCCATTTCGGCCATCGGCGAACCCGGACCGAGCGACGACGATATCCGGACCATGCTGCGCGCCGCCACCCGCGTGCCTGATCACGGACGGCTGACACCATGGCGCTTCATCCTCTATCGTGGCGCCGCGCGGGATGAGGTGGGCCAATACCTCGCCGCACTTGCCGAAGAGCGGGAGGGGCCCTTGCCCGAGGCGCGCCGCGAACAGGAGCTGAAGCGCTTTGCCCGCGCGCCTGTTGTCATCGGCGTCATCTCGTCGCCGGTCGCGCATGAGCGTATTCCGGAATGGGAGCAGTTCCTGTCGGCAGCCGCGGCGGCGATGAACCTGTGTCTTGCCGCCAATGCGCTCGGCTATGCGACGAACTGGATCACCAACTGGTATTCCTCCGACGAAAAGGGGCGGATGCTGCTCGGGCTTGCTCCGCACGAGCGGGTCGCCGGCTTCGTCCATATCGGGACGAGCGCCATGAGGGTGCCGGAGCGTCCGCGCGCCGAACTCTCCGAAATCGTCTCGGAATATGCAGGACCCTGGCGGGAGGTGGGGTGACATGTTCTATGAAACCGCGAATGGACACGGCCTGCCGCATGATCCCTTCAAGGCGATCGTGGTGCCACGGCCGATCGGCTGGATTTCGACGCGCTCCAAATCCGGCGCTATCAATCTCTCGCCCTATTCCTATTTCAACGCGATTTCGGACAATCCGCATCTGGTGATCTTCTCGTCGAGCGGCCACAAGGACAGCGTCGCCTATATCGAGGAAACGGGCGAATTCGCCGCCAATCTGGTGAGCGGCAATCTCAGGGAAAAGATGAATGCGAGTTCGGTGAACGCGCCGCGCGGCGTGAGCGAATTCGATTATGCGGGGCTGACGCCCGCAGCCTGCAGGCTGATCGGCGCGCCGCGCGTCGCCGAGGCCTATGCCGTGCTCGAATGCGTGGTGACCGACATCCGCGTTCCGAAGGACCGGCATGGCAAGCCGTCGGGAAATTTCCTCGTGACGGGGGAGGTGGTCGGCATCCATATCGACGAGGCCATTCTGACGGACGGGCTGATCGACACGAGGAAGGCCCAGCCCGTCTCGCGTCTCGGCTACATGGATTATGCCACGGTCAGCGATGTCTATCAGATGTGGCGGCCGCGCTGGGACGAATCAAAGGGCTGAATTAGAGCGCCGCGCGTCTACTTGGACGCGCAAAGGACGCTCTGACAGTGGCGTGCCAGCAGCCGCTCGGCGCGCTTGAGGTGAGGGCGGTCGACCATCTCGCCGTCAAGCGCCACGACGCCCGCCTCCGGCGCCTCTGCAAAGGCGGCGACGATGCGGCGCGCCTTTTCCAAGGCCTCGGGCGAGGGCGTGAATGCGGCATTGATGACGGGGATCTGCGCGGGGTGAATGGCGAGCTTAGCCGTAAAGCCGTCGCGTTCGGCGGCGGTGCACTCCTTTTTCAGCCCGGCTTCGTCCTTCAGATTGACATAGACGGTATCGATGGCGGTGACATTGGCTGCCGCCGCGCCCAGAAGCGTCAGCGCGCGCGCCAGGCGGAAGGGATCGGTATAGTTCCCGTCCTCGTCGCGCGCCGTCCGCGCGCCGATCGCCACTGAAAGATCCTCCGCCCCCCAGCTGAGGCCGATGAGACGCGGCGTGGCGTTGCGATAACTGGCCGTGGAGAGGGTGCCGATCGCCGTTTCGGTGGCAATCGCGATGATCTCGGTCGAGCCTTCCGCAAGTCCTGCTTCCGCCTCATGCACGTTCAGCCTCGCCGAGAGCTGCGCGACATCCGGCCCGCCATCGGACTTGGGCAGGACGATCCCGCGCGGTCCGGCACCGACAATGGCCGCCAGATCGTCGTCGGCAAGGGCGCTGCCGAGATCGTTGATGCGCACATAGAGCCGCGGTCCGTCTTTGGGAGCGGTTTTCAGGAAAGCGGCGGTGAGCTCGCGCGCCGCCTGCTTGCGTGAAAGGCTTACGGAATCCTCAAGATCGAGGATCAGCGCATCGGCGCCGCTGGAAAGCGACTTCTCGAGCTTCCTTTCCGAATCGCCGGGAACGAACAGCAGCGAGCGCATCAGGCGGCCTGCGACTTCATCATTGCCTGGCGCCGGCAGCGTGCGACGAGGACATCGTCCTGATTATAGGCGCGGTGCTCGAACTCGACGATGCCCCGGTCGGGCTTGGATTGAGAACGTCTGACAGAGACCACTTCCGTTTCGACGCGCAGCGTATCGCCATGAAAGAGCGGGGAGGGGAAGGCGACCTCGCTCATGCCGAGATTGGCTATCGTCGTGCCGAAAGTGGTGTCATGCACCGAGATGCCGATCATCAGGCCGAGGGTGAAGAGCGAATTGACGAGCGGCTTGCCCCATTCACTCCTGGCGGCGAAGTCGAAATCGATATGCAATGGCTGCGGGTTGAGCGTCATCGTCGAGAACAGCACATTGTCGCCCTCGGTGATGGTCCTGCGCAGCGCATGGCGGAAAACCTGGCCCGGCTCGAATTGTTCCAGATAGAGACCCTGCATGGCCGCCCTCCCTCCTGATGAGGGGGAAGATTAGGGGCTGGCGCGGAAGCGGGCAAGCATCAACCGCTCGAGAAACATGGTGAACGATCCGTAAACCTTTTTTCCCTAAGTTCGATTCCGGGGATAGAGGGGCGGCTAGCGGAATGATCATCCGGCATTTTCTGAAATGGATCGACGGCGCGTCGGTGGCGCAGCGCTGTGCGGCGGCAAGCGCCCTGGCCCGCGCCTATCTGCAGTCGAAGCTGCCGCTCGATGAGCGGTGCGCGGCGGAAGGGGCGTTGACGCTGCTGCTCGACGATCCCTCACCGAAGGTGCGCGCGGCCATCGCCGAGGCCTTCTCCATCAGCCACCACGCGCCACCGCAGATCGTTACCGCCCTCGCCAGCGAGCAGGTGGAGATCTCGGGCTTCATCCTGGCGCGATCGCCGCTCCTCACCGATACCGACCTGATAGACCGCGTCGCGGTGGGGGACGAGGCCGTGCAAAGGCTTGTCGCCATGCGCCCACGGGTGTCCCTTGCCCTGTCGGCGGCAATTGCCGAGGTGTCGGCGCCGGCGGCCTGCGCCGATCTCCTGCGCAATAGCGGCGCACAGATCGCCGCGGTGAGTTTCCGCCGGATGGCGGAACGCCTCGGTCATGACGCGCAGGTGCGCGCCGCCCTCCTCGAACATGAGGATTTGCCGGCCGAGTGCCGCCACATGCTTGCCGTCAAGGTAGGGGAGACGCTCGCCCGGATGGATATCGTCCAGGCGATGATGGGCAGGGCACGAGCCGAGCGGGTGGCGCAGGATGCCTGCATGAAGGTCTCGCTCGATATCGCCGACAGCACCGGCCCGCAGGAACATGCCGCGCTGGTGGAGCATCTCAGGCTGCGCGGCGATCTGACCACGGCTTTCATCATCCGCACCATGGCCCACGGCAAGGTTGATTTCTTCGGCGCCATTATGGTGGCGTTGACCGGCCAGCCGGAGCGGCGCGTCAGGGCGATCCTCGCCGAGGGCCGCGATAGCACGCTGTCCGCGCTGTTCCGCAGCGCCGGCCTGGCCGACAAGACGCATCCGCCGCTACTGGCCGCCCTTCACGCCTGGCGCAGGATAGCGAATGGGAAGCTCATAGCCGGGCCGCAGGACGTATCGCAAATGATGCTCGCGGCGGCCGGTGAAGGCGGGAAGACGGATCGCGTCGCCGCGAATGATGATCTCGCGGCCCTCTTGCGCGGCATCCATCTCGAAATGGTGCGGGAAAATGCCCGCAGCCATGCGCTGGCGATCGCCGCCGCCTGACCGGGCTTACATCAGGCACTTCCTGATGAAGTGCAGCCAGCTGTCATTTCGCCGGATGGTCAGACGCGGCAGGCCGAAATCATCGTCTCCCAACCGGGTCTTGCGGCGCTCCGTCGTCGTCGCGTGGCCGTAGCCCGCATCCCGCACGAGCGCGCGTATCTCGGCATTCTCGTCGCCATAGGGATAGGCGAAGGACGTCACCGCCATGCCCAGCATATCCTGCAGCGCATCCCGGGACTGGCTGATCTGGCGGCTCGCTTCCTGCCGCGGGACATCCAGCAGATGAACATGGTCGAGCGTGTGCGATCCCACCTCATGGCCGAGTGCGGCCCATTCGCGCATCTGTGATACCGACATGCAGGGCGCCGGCGCTGCGCCCAGGGGAATATCCCAGGCGTTCCGTCCGCCGATCTGGTTGGCGACGAAGAAATTGGTGGCGGTGAAGCCGTGATCCTGAAGCACGGGCAGGGCATTTTCATAGACGTTGCGGAAGCCGTCGTCGAAAGTGATGATGGCGACCTTGCCGCTCTCGCGGCCCTCGATATGGGGAATGGCGTCGCGCAGCGACAATCCCTTGTAGCCGAGCCGCTTCAGCCACGCCATCTGCCGGCGGAAGGCATCGGGATGCACGATCATGCTGCGGAACGGCACCCGCTTCGCCGGCGGAATGTCGATCTGGTGATAGAGCAGGATCGGGATGGGCATGGCCTAGTTCTGCTTATGCGAGTTGCGTTTCACGCGCATGCGGTAGAGCGGGCGCAGCACCTCGCGAACGAGGCGGTTCGCGATCGAGCGCTTCTGCTGGATCGTGCTGCCGCCGAGACGCACCGAGACCTCCTGCACGCCGCCCGGATGGACCGACAGGGGAATGACGCCGGTCACCCACGTCATCTGCACCGTGGTGTCCACGGGCCGGTCGAACTGCTCGGTGGCCGAGAGCAGCCGCTTTGCCGCGTCGCAGCCGACGAGCTGCGCCACCATGCCGAGACCGACCGGCATGGGCTGGATGATGCGGGCCTTTCCGCTCCTGAAGCGTTCCTGCCCCCGCTCGCGCTCCGGGCGAAACGGCAGGCGGACGAAGCGATCGGCGGTGATGTAGGCCTTCGCTGCGGCCCAGGCAGCGGGAAAATCCTTGTTCAAGGCCACATCGTCCTCGATGACCAGGCCGGCAACGAGATCCTGGTCGACAATGGCCTGCCATGCCTTGCGATGCGACAGGAAGCAGGCGATCTCGCTGGTGCTGAGCTCAAAGGGATAATGCGGCTTGTGCAGATGTCGGCGATAGACCTGCTCGATCACGGCCTTGTCGAGGGTGCGCCCATCGACCGCGTCGATGATCTCGGTTGCGACGGGAAGCTTGGCTGCCAGTTTTTTCACCTGGGTGCGGCGGTCTTTCGCGCGTTCCAGATGGATGATGAAGGCTTTTATCGTTTCTGAAGGCATTTGTTCGAGGAATCGATTGATACAATCTATAAGTGTATCCTATCCGGGCATGGTGAGCCGTTCAACAATAAAGGAGCGAATTCAAGCTTTTGATTTTAAACCGCAATCGGGCGGCAGAAATTTCCTTCGGTCACATCTGCTTGTTTGGCTTGCCGGACAGGGCTGGGAGGCGTCTGGCGAGGGAACCGATCGCCACGCCGGCAAAACCGCCGACGGCCTTGATCATGAAATCGATGGCTTCGCCGTGGCGTCCGGGCGCGATGCGCTGCAGGAGTTCGAAAAGGGCCGCGGAGCCCACGACAAGCATCAGCACCGAAAGCCAGTGCCGGGGATAGGCAAGGGCAAACAGCGTGCCGACGATGAAGAAGGCGAGAAACCGTTCGAGATCGACCGGCTCACCCGTGACCGGGCGTATCTTGATAGGGCCGACCGTGACGATCAGGATCGCGATCAGCACGAGCCAGGCGGCGCAGCGCAAATAGAAATTCATCTAGTCATTATTCTTCTGTTGTGTCGCCGCTGGGATCGCCGCAGGGGATATACATTGCGTTGGTCAGGACCGTCTTCAACGGATTGCCGAAGGCGAACTGCTGATGCGCGATGGAATCAACGCCCATGCACCATTGCACCATCCGCGGCGAAAGACCGAATTCGGTGCCCAGATAATCAGCGGCATAGGCCATGCCTTCCTCGCATGTCTCTGTCTTGCAGAAGCCGCCTTCCTTGGCAAGCGCGTAAAGCGCCCTGTGACCTCGTGCCATTGTCCATTGCTGTATCGCCAGCCCCGCCAGAAGGCAGCCTGCGGCTATAAATCCTGCAATGATGATCTTTTTCGGGCGGCTCATGAAGCATCAGGCCCGGCGGCCGGGCAGGTTTCGGGATATCACTATGAATTGAAGAAGCCCAAGGAGGGCTCCAGGAATTCGAACGTTCTATCCATTGCATAGGTTGAGACGAATGGCAGTGAAAAATGGCCATAGCGGAGGGAAATCTGGCTTTCGGCGGCTTTTTCTCCCGCCTTCTTGACCGCGGCGAGATACAGGGCGGAAACAAGGCCGCTTCTGTCGGCGCCGGCCTTGCAATGAATGAGGATCGGTTTCTGCGCCTTTTCCAGGATGGCGATGAGCCGCGCTGCCTCGGCCTGCGACAATTGCTTGCCGGCCGACATCCTGAAATCGACAAGGGTGATGCCGAGCCTGGCTGCTTCACTGGCTTCCGCCTTGTACCAGGCGGCATTCCGGCTCGCTCCCCGGAGATTAACGATGGTCCTGATCCCGTAGCGGCTGCTGTACGCATCGATCTGGGCGGGGGTCGGTTGCGCAGAACGATACGCCTCGCCATCCGAAACAACATGGAAATTGCCGTTCAGCTGCAGTTGGGCGAGATAAAGCCCGAGACTGCAGGCTGATCCGATCATCATTCCCAAAAGTATTTTCAATCCTCTTGAGCGGATTGGAGAAATGCCGGACATCGCTTTGTTCCTTGCGACAGGACGCCGCCGACCTGTTCCGCGGGCCGCCCAGATTTGCGTCAGAACACCCGTATCATGGCGTTTTCGGGTCCAGCCGGGGAATATCCCGGGAATTCGCGGGCCTGACCTGCCGGAAAAATGATCATCCCGTCATAATCCTGCTCCATGGCGGTGCGTCTTTTCCGACGCGCTGCTGCCGTTTCGGACGCTTGCAAAATTTCTCCCGCAAATCGATTTCGATTTGCCGAAATATGCAGTAGTGCTCGGCGCGAGATGCGATACTGAATCTGATCGGGAACCGATGGCTGAATCCGAAGCGCAGACCAGGCACGAAGTGACGGACAGCCGCGAGGCCGGCATCTATGATGAGGACGGCGCCGTCCGCTCGTCCTTTCTCGCAAGCATCGGCGCGGCCATCGCCGACCGCGACGTGTTGTTCCTGCGCTCCCATGTCGGCACGCTCCATTCCTCAGAGCTCGGCCATGTTCTCGAAGCCCTGCAGCCGGAACAGCGCCAGGCGCTCGTCCAGCTCCTCGGCGAGGATTTCAACTTCGCCGCCCTGACGGAGGTGGACGAGGCGATCCGCCTCGAAATCGTCGACGCGCTTCCCAACGAGCAGATCGCCGAGGGCGTGCAGGAACTCGATTCCGACGATGCGGTCTACATTCTCGAGGATCTCGACCAGGAGGATCAGGAAGAGATCCTCGCCAAATTGCCTTTCACCGAGCGCATCAGGCTGCGCCGCTCACTCGAATACCCCGAAGAAAGCGCCGGCCGGCGCATGCAGACGGAATTCGTCGCGGTTCCTCCGTTCTGGACCATCGGTCAGACGATCGACTACATGCGCGAGGACAACGATCTGCCGGATCGTTTTTCCCAGGTGTTCGTCATCGATCCGACCTTTCACCTGCTTGGCGCCATCGATCTCGACCGGATCCTGCGCACCGGCCGCTCCGTCAAGGTCGAGGAGATCATGCACGAGACCCGTCACGCCATCCCGGCGACGATGGACCAGGAAGAGGCCGCGCAGATCTTCGAGCAGTACGACCTTCTCTCCGCCGCCGTCGTCGACGAGAACGAGCGGCTGGTCGGCGTTCTCACCATCGACGACGTGGTCGACGTCATCCAGGCCGAGGCGGAGGAAGACATCATGCGCCTGGGCGGTGTCGGCGACGAGGAATTGTCGGACTCCGTCTTCGACATTTCCCGTTCCCGTGCGCCATGGCTGCTCGTCAATCTCCTCACCGCATTCCTTTCCGCTTCCGTCATCGGCCTGTTCGACGCGACGATCGAGCAGATGGTGGCGCTTGCCGTTCTCATGCCGATCGTCGCCTCGATGGGCGGCAATGCGGCCACCCAGACCATGACGGTCACCGTGCGCGCCATCGCCACGCGCGACATCGATATCTACAACGCCAGCCGCGTCATCCGACGCGAGACCATCATCGGTCTTCTCAATGGTGCGATCTTCGCTGTCCTGATCGGCCTTGTCGCCGGGCTGTGGTTTCACAATCCGCATCTGGGCGGCATCATCGCCGCCGCCATGGTCATCAACATGCTGGCGGCGGCGCTCGGCGGAATCCTCATTCCGCTGCTTTTGCACCGTTTCGGGGCCGATCCGGCCATCGCATCCTCGGTGTTCGTCACGATGGTGACCGATGTGACCGGATTTTTCGCCTTTCTCGGCCTGGCGACCTGGTGGTTCGGCCTCCACCATTAGGCGGTGGTGAGGCGCGCGCGATTGACTTTTACGTAAAGCATGGACACAACAAAGCATTGACAGTATTTTAGTCGGGGAAGGAAATGCGCGAGTACTACACGATTACCGAGCTCACCCGCGAGTTCGGGATCTCGACGAGGACCCTGCGCTTCTATGAGGACGAGGGCCTGATCCATCCCGTGCGGCGCGGGCGCACGCGTCTTTTCCGTCCCTCCGACCGGCATCTGCTCAAGCAGATCCTGCGCGGCAAGCGCCTCGGCTTTTCCATCGCGGAAATCCACGAGATCATCCAGATGTACCGTGAACCGCCGGGCGAGGCGGGGCAATTGCGGCTCCTGATGAAGCGTGTCGAGGAGAAACGCGGCAATCTGCGCCAGAAGCGCCGCGATATCGAGGAAACGCTCAACGAGCTGGACCAGATCGAGGAAGCCTGCATTGAGCGGCTCGCGGAACTGGGCGTCAAAACCTGACCCTGACCTGATCGCTATCGCTGGGTTTCGGTTTCGGGCAGTTCGCTTCTGCTTGTGCACGCTCCCGCTATTTCCAGGACCGTCGGGTCGCTCTGCGTGTCGATCCTGCCTGCGAAGACATCGTCGAACATATCCGCCTTCTCGAGCTCTCCGATCACGCAGGAGCAGAAGCGCCGGCAGAATTGCGCGCCGTTATTGGCCGCGCAGCTTTGCTCGCAGGATCCGGCGAATATCGTTTGGGGCGATGCGGCGTGCGGCGGAAAAAGCTGCGAGAAGAGGAACACGCAGCTGATCAGCACCGGCTGGTGGATGAGATAAAAGGCAAGGCTGTGCCGGCCGATGAATTGCAGCGGCCGGTCGAGAAGGGGGAGCCCCGTGCCGTTCTGCAGCAGGGGCATCAGCCGGAAACGTTCGAACAGGCGCGCCAGCGCCATGCCGGCCAGCACCGCGCCGAACCACGGAAAGAGCGGCACGTAATCGTTGGAGCGCGGATTGATCGTCGAAAGCCCGACCCACCACAGGGCGGGATGATCAAAGACAGCCGACCTCAGATAGAATGGCGCGGCAATCACCACCGCGGCCGCGATCAGCAAGACGGGGATCGGCGCACGCAGGAACAGGAGAGCAAGCACGCTTGCCAGTGCGATTTCGTGCAATATGCCGAAAAAGACGAAGCTGTCCGGCGTGATGAACCAGGTGGCAAGGGTGATGGCGAGCGCGGCCGCCGCGATTTGCGCCAGCCTGATGCCGAAGGGCCTCCAGCGAATGCCCTGCCGGTGCGCCAGCACCAGGCTGAAGCCGACGAGCATCAGGAAGCTCGACGCGATGATGCGGGCAAACAGCTTCCAGCCGCCATGCCCGGTGGTGCCCGGGTCGAGATAGCCGAAGAACTCGAAATCCCAGCCCGTGTGATAGATGGCCATCGCGATCAGGGCGATGCCCCGGGCAATATCGATGCGGGCAAGACGCGGCTTGCTCTGGGGAAGGGCGCCCGTGGCGGTCTGTTCAAGCTGCATGGGAAAAGCCGTTCTGTCCTGGATGGAATCGCATGATTGCTCGAATTCCTATTCTATGCGGATCGGGGCGGAAAAGCAGTTCCCGCCGCAAATCGGCTTCGCTTGTTCTGGACATGCCCGGCCTCTCGGGCCATGCTGTAGCCATTGCACTAGGTTTTTGACGGCCTCGAATTGGCTGGAGGACGTACTTGTTTTTTGCGGTATCGAAGATTGCCTGGCTGCTGGTCCAGCCGATTACCCTTCTTTTTGCCGGTATCCTGGCGGCGACGCTGGCGGTCGCTTTTTCGCGAAGGCGCCTGGCGCTGATTTTCTCGGCGTTCACGATCGCCGGCTTCGTGCTCGTCAGCTTCACCACGCTGGGAAATGTTATGCTGCTGCCGCTCGAGGAGCGTTTTCCCGTCAAGCCCGCCTTGCCGGACCGTGTCGACGGGATCCTGGTCCTCGGCGGTTTCATGGAGGGCGAGGTCAATGCCTCGCGCGGCGGCCATGAGATCAACGGCGCCGGCGACCGGATCATCGAGGCGATGCGCCTGGCCCGGCTCTATCCTGAGGCGCGCATCGTCATTTCGGGCGGCGAGGGGACGTTCTTCAACGATTCCGTGCCCGACGCTGTCAGCACGCGCCAGCTCTTCAACGATTTCGGGCTGACCGGCGACCGGCTGTCCTTCGAGGCGGAATCGCGCAACACCTATGAAAACGCCGTCTATTCCCGCGAGATCGCCCAGCCGCGCGAGGGAGAAACCTGGCTGCTGATCACCTCGGCGTTCCATATGCCGCGCGCCATCGGGTGTTTCCGGCAGGCGAATTTTCCGGTGACTGCCTGGCCCGTCGACTATCTCACGCGCAAGGAAACGGGTTTCGCCATCGATCTTCAGGATCCGGTAGGCAACCTGGCGCGCACCACCATTGCCGTGCGGGAATGGCTGGGCCTGCAGTCCTACTGGCTGACCGGCAAGATAGGCCGTCCGTTTCCGGCGCCCTGAAGCGGCGTGGCAAAATGACCGAAAAAGCCTGATTCCCGCCTGAGACATGAAGAAATATTGAAATGGTGAACTCCGTTCTACACCATTGAAACAGAAAGGCTTTTTCGAGTTCATTGACATCGGGGGCGCGGTGCGCCACATTTGCGCCGTATTTTGCAGTTGCGAACAGGCGCCGGCATCTCTATACAGCGCCTCCCATGAGCCGATGACGGAAGCGTCGTACGGTCTCTGCCGAATAACAGGGTAATCGATATCAAAATGGAAACCGTTCAGAAATCCTGCTGGGGAGTAACGTTCCGGGCAGTTTGCGGGCTGGCCTGCATCATTCTGATAGCCTATCTCTTCACAGGAGCCTGAGGGCCGGCGGTAATCCGGCCAATGCCTGCGGCGAAGGCCCGGGCTTTATGTGGAAATACAAAGGGCGCGGTGATTGCCGCGCTTTTTTTATTCCGGGATCTGCCGCGAGCGCGGCGTAGTGTCGTAGAGGGATAAGCGCAGGTCGGCGTCAGGCTTCGCATTTTATCCCGAGTGGTTCATCATTCCGGCTGAAATGATGGCTAAGCAGCGCCTTTTGGGCGGAATGGACCGGCATGTTTCTGTCTGTATTCGATCTCTACAAGATTGGGATTGGCCCTTCGAGCTCCCATACCATGGGGCCGATGACGGCGGCGAACATGTTCCTGGCCGAATTGAAGGACGGACAATGGCCGCGCCCGGCGGGGGTCAAGGTGTTCCGCCTGAAGGCGCGGCTGCACGGCTCGCTGGCCTTTACCGGCGTCGGCCATGCGACGGACCGCGCCGTCATCCTGGGATTGTGCGGCCATCTGCCGGACCGGATCGACCCCGATCGGATGGCCGGGATCATCGAGGCTGTGCGGGCGGAAAAGAGCGTCCATCCGGGAGGCCACCCGGCCTATCATTTCGATCCCGACGCCGACCTGATCATGGACCGCAGGGCCGCGCTGCCGGGCCATGCCAACGGCCTCGCCTTTGAGGCCCATGATGCCGACGAGCGGCTTCTGCTGCGCCGCGTCTATTATTCCATCGGCGGCGGCTTCGTGGTCACCGAGGAGGAGCTGAACCGGGTGAAGACGAACGGAGCGGCGCCCGCCGCTGCCGCGGATGTGCCTTATCCCTTCGCGACCGCCGCCGAGATGCTGGCGATGGCCAAATCAAGCGGCCTTTCCATCGCAGAGATGAAGCGCGTCAATGAGGAGACGCGCATGACCCGCGCCGCGCTGGATGACGGGCTTGACCGGATCTGGGACGCGATGCGCTTCTGCATACAGCGCGGGCTGACCCAGGAAGGCATCATGCCGGGCGGGCTGAAGGTACGCCGGCGGGCCAGGAATCTGCACGACCGCCTCCAGGAGGAGTGGCGGCAGAACCGGCGCAATCCGCTTCTCGCCAATGATTGGCTGTCGGTCTACGCCATGGCGGTCAACGAGGAGAATGCCGCCGGCGGCCGCGTCGTGACCGCGCCGACCAACGGGGCTGCGGGGGTCGTGCCGGCGGTCCTGCGCTACTACCTGCATTTTCACGAGGATGCGGACCAGAAGGGCATCCGCGACTTTCTTCTGACTTCCGCGGCGATCGGCGGCGTGATCAAGCACAACGCCTCGATCTCGGGCGCGGAGGTCGGCTGCCAGGGGGAGGTCGGCTCGGCCTCGGCCATGGCGGCGGCGGGGCTTGCCGCCGTCCTGGGCGGCACGCCGGAGCAGATCGAGAACGCTGCCGAGATTGCGCTGGAGCACCATCTCGGCATGACCTGTGACCCCGTCGGCGGGCTGGTGCAGGTGCCCTGCATCGAGCGCAATGCGCTGGGCGCCGTCAAGGCCGTCACCGCCGCCTCGCTGGCGGTCAAGGGGGATGGCACTCATTTCGTGCCGCTCGACGCCTGTATCGAGACCATGCGCCAGACAGGGCTCGACATGAACGAGCGCTACAAGGAGACGAGCCAGGGCGGCCTCGCCGTCAATGTGGTGGAGTGCTGAGCCGGTTTGTGGAGAAAGCCGCAAGCCGATTGAAGCTTCGCGCTCATGGGATTACATCCAGCCCATGGCTCTTCATATCGTAAAACTCTGCGTGGGATGCGACAGCATCGAGGATCTCGCCGCCTGGATCGATTTCCGGCTGGAGGAGAAGCGTGCCGCCGGCGAACTGCCGGAACAGTTCCACACCACGCGCATGGTGCCCAAGCGCGTCGACGAGCTTCTGGACGGCGGTTCGCTCTATTGGGTGATCAAGGGCAACATCCAGTGCCGACAGCGGCTCCTCGACATCCGCCCCTTCACGGACTCGGAAGGCATTCACCGCTGCCATCTGGTGCTCGAGCCGAAGCTGGTGCCGACCCGATGGCAGCCGCGACGCGCCTTTCAGGGATGGCGTTATCTGAAGACGGAAGAAGCGCCGGCCGACGAAGCGAATGGCGGGACGGCGGCGTTGCCGGCGGAACTGCGCCAGGAACTGGCCGCACTGGGATTGCTTTAGGCGGCATTGTTGCCCAATGCCGCTCCATGCGGTTTCAATGGAAATTCAGCCGCACCGCTCTTTTGCCCAACGGGTCGGAGGCATTGAGAAAAACGGGAGCGAAGGGCAGTGAAGCCCGCCTGCTCCGCGCGGCATGGCAGATGAGGAGCGCCACGAGGTCGCGCGTGTTGAGCGACGATCCCGTGCGCCTGAGATCGGCCAGGCGGATGGCGGCCTGCTGCAGGGCCTGTATGTTGAGAAGAGACGGCTTTTCCGTCTTGCTTCGTATGGCCGCGATCTCGAGAATCTTCTGTTTGCTCGACATGATGAAAACCCTTCTACAAAATACTATTCGGGTTTCTGGTAAATAAAGTCCGGGCGGCGGCCCGCCCGGCCCATGTTGTGGCTACTGCGCAATCGCATAGCAGCCGAAATTCTTCTTCTTCAGGACCGCACAGGCATTCCACGCCGCAGTCTTGGTTTCGAATCCGACGAAACGGGCGCGGTAGAAGACTGTCGAATTCTTTTCGAACGTCTCGGTGCGGGCCGTCGCGGCGCTGAGCGTCGACCCGGCCTGGGCTGCCGCCTTGGCGAGCATCGCCTGCGCCTGATCCGCGGTCGGCAGGGAGCCGATCTGGATCGCCCAGCCGCCATGCGACCTGGCCGAAGCTGTGGTGACGGGATCGACTTCGTGAGGCACCGCCGCTTTCGGCGTCGGGGCAATGGCGGCCATTGCCACGGCTGCTGCGGGACGGGGCGTCGGCGCGACGAGAGCCATTTCCATCTCGTCGGTATCGCCCTGGCCGATTTCGTCTCCCACATCGGCGCGCGCGATCGGGACCGGCGCCTCATCGGCATCGGGCAGATCGACGGGCATGACCGGCATCGGTGCCACGTCGCGTGCCGCTATGAGTGCATCGCTTCCGCCGCCACGCGAGGCGCGCGGCAGATATTTCGCGATCAGCGAAGCCATGTGGGCGTCGCGGGCCGCACCCGTCTTGCCGCCCATGACGACGGCGACGATCTTGCGGCCGTCGAGCCTCACCGAGGAAGCAAGGTTATAACCGGAATCGCGAGTATATCCGGTCTTGATGCCGTCCACGCCCTGGATCTTGCCGAGCAGGCGGTTGTGCCCGCGGATGGTGCGGCCTTTGTAAACGTAGCTCCGGGTCGAGAAATAGGCGAACTCGCGCGGGAAATGCTCGCGCAGCGCAATGCTGAGGATGGCCATGTCGCGCGCAGTGGTATGCTGCGCCCTGTCGGGCAGGCCGGAAGCGTTGCGGAAAACGGTATTCCTCATGCCGAGGCGGCGGGCCTTGGCCGTCATCATCTGGGCGAAACGCTGCTCCGAGCCGCCGAGATATTCGCCGATGGCTGCCGCGGCATCGTTTGCGGACCGCGTGATGAGGCCGAGGATCGCGTCCTCCGCCCGGACCGTCTGACCCGGCTTGAGGCCGAGTTTCGTGGGCGGACGCGCGGCGGCATAGGCGGAAACCGGTATCGGCGTGTTCTTGTTGACCCGTCCCGCACGCATGGCCTCGAACAGCATGTACAGCGTCATCATCTTGGTTAGAGAGGCGGGGTAGCGGGTGGCATCCGCATTGGCAGAGAACAGCGTCTTGCCCGTATTCGCGTCGACGACAATGGCAGCATATTTGCTGGACTCCGCGTGGGCGGGCGGAACGTTCGCAGTGGAGCAACCGGTAATGATTGTCAGCGCCAAGAAGGCCTGTGCCGCTTTTGTGAAAATGGATGCGGCTTGACGGAATGCGATACGCACGATGACTACCTACCTGAAATGCGAAATGATTGTGCTGCGGTGCATCCGACATGCCGCAGCCCCGTTTTCGTGATCCTATTGGGGGCAGCGTTACCAATTCGTTTATGGTAACCGTCTTGTTCACCTTTTCTGGCGAATTTCAGGAAAAATTTATTAAGATTTCAACCTCCGGGCCGGCTTTGCCCACCCCTTTCTTCCGGGGTCATCATCTTTTCCGCTTTCTGAAAGAGACGGTGTTGCCCGCGATAGGCCTCGGAAAGGAGGCCTGGAGCGACAAGGGAAAATGCCGGGAAGGGGGCACTGGAAAATGGTTAATCACGATCCCATATGCCGTATTCACCCTCTTTTCTTGCAGCAATCTTTCATCAATTCTGTGCTATGGTTGAATTCTCGTGAGAGGATTGGAACTGATGTTGCAACCGCGGAATGAGGGCTTAAAATCAGGGCGAAGCACCCTACATTACGTAGCAGCGCTTGAGCCAGAGGGCAGGTGGGTGTTTTTGAGATGATCCGTTTCGATTTGGTCATGCAGGACGAGAATGGAAACAGCGGCAACGGCCTCGGCCGTGGCACCGCCGTCATCACACGCACGAAACCGAAAACCAAGAAGCCGAGCCTCTACCGGGTTCTGCTCATCAACGATGATTACACGCCCATGGAATTCGTGGTCCATGTGCTGGAGCGTTTTTTCCAGAAGAACAGGGAGGATGCCACCCGCATCATGCTCCATGTTCACAATCACGGTGTCGGCGAATGTGGGGTCTTTACGTATGAAGTCGCAGAGACCAAAGTAACGCAAGTTATGGATTTCGCCCGCCAGCACCAGCATCCGCTGCAATGCGTGATGGAGAAAAAGTGAGGTCTCATGCCATCATTCTCCCCAAGCCTTGAAAGGGCGCTCCATCAAGCCCTGACAATCGCAAACGAGCGGCATCATGAATATGCCACGCTCGAACATCTTCTCCTGGCCCTGATCGACGATCAGGACGCCGGCGCGGTGATGCGCGCCTGCAATGTCGACCTGGAGCATCTGCGCCGCACGGTCACCGATTACGTGGACCGGGAGCTCGACAATCTCGTGACGGGATATGACGAGGATTCCAAGCCCACGGCGGCGTTCCAGCGCGTCATCCAGCGCGCGGTCATCCATGTCCAGTCCTCCAACCGCGAGGAAGTGACGGGGGCCAATGTGCTGGTGGCGATCTTCGCCGAGCGCGAAAGCCACGCGGCCTATTTCCTCCAGGAACAGCAGATGACCCGCTACGACGCGGTCAATTATATCTCGCACGGCATCTCCAAGCGTCCGGGTGCCTCGGAAACGCGTATCCCGCGCGGCGCCGAATCGAGCGGCGAGGACCATCAGGCGCCCGAGCAGGAAGAGGGCGCCAAGAAGAAGCAGGACGCCCTGACCGCCTATTGTGTCAATCTCAACGAGAAGGCCAAGGCCGGCCGCATCGATCCGCTGATCGGGCGCGATGCCGAGATCAACCGGAC
Organism: Mesorhizobium sp. RMAD-H1; assembly: GCF_014191375.1. GTDB lineage: Bacteria > Pseudomonadota > Alphaproteobacteria > Rhizobiales > Rhizobiaceae > Paramesorhizobium. The sequence goes on along the minus strand of NZ_JACHWN010000002.1, from coordinate 72,315 downwards.
CATTCAGGTGCTCTGCCGCCGTTCGAAGAACAATCCGCTCTATGTGGGTGATCCCGGCGTCGGCAAGACGGCCATCGCGGAAGGCCTCGCCAAGCGCATCGTCGAAGGTGATGTGCCCAACGTCCTTCTGAATGCGACGATCTTCGCGCTCGACATGGGCACGCTGCTTGCCGGCACGCGCTATCGCGGCGATTTCGAGGAGCGGCTGAAGCAGGTCGTCAAGGAGCTCGAGGAATATCCGGGCGCCGTCCTCTTCATCGACGAGATCCACACCGTCATCGGTGCGGGCGCGACCTCGGGCGGGGCTATGGACGCCTCGAACCTGCTGAAGCCGGCGCTCTCCTCCGGCGCGATCCGCTGCATCGGCTCGACCACCTACAAGGAGTTCCGCCAGTTCTTCGAGAAGGACAGGGCGCTCGTCCGCCGCTTCCAGAAGATCGACGTCAACGAGCCGTCGATCCCTGATGCGATCGAGATCATGAAGGGGCTGAAGCCCTATTTCGAGGATTTCCACAAGGTGAAATACACCGTGGAAGCGATCAAGACGGCGGTGGAGCTTTCGGCCCGCTATATCAACGACCGCAAGCTGCCGGACAAGGCGATCGACGTCATCGATGAGACGGGCGCGAGCCAGATGCTCCTGCCCGAGACGAAGCGCAAGAAGACCATCGGCGTCAAGGAGATCGAGGCGACGGTCGCCACCATGGCGCGCATCCCGCCGAAATCCGTCTCCAAGGACGACCAGGAGGTACTGGCTAATCTCGATGCCGAGTTGAAGCGCGTCGTCTACGGGCAGGATCTGGCCATCGAAGCACTTTCCGCCTCGATCAAGCTGGCACGCGCCGGCCTGCGCGAGCCGGACAAGCCGATCGGCAGCTACCTGTTCTCCGGCCCGACCGGCGTCGGCAAGACGGAAGTGGCCAAGCAGCTGGCAAGCTCCCTCGGCGTCGAGCTCCTGCGCTTCGACATGTCGGAATATATGGAGCGTCACACCGTCTCACGGCTGATCGGCGCGCCTCCGGGCTATGTTGGCTTCGATCAGGGCGGTCTTCTGACCGACGGCGTCGACCAGCATCCGCACTGCGTGCTCTTGCTCGATGAAATCGAGAAGGCGCATCCTGATCTGTTCAACATCCTGCTGCAGGTCATGGACCACGGCAAGCTGACCGACCACAACGGCAAGCAGATCGATTTCCGCAACGTCATCCTGATCATGACCACCAATGCCGGTGCTGCGGATCTTGCCAAGGCGGCGATCGGCTTCGGCTCCTCGCGGCGCGAGGGCGACGACATGGAGGCGATCAACCGGCTGTTCACGCCGGAGTTCCGCAACCGTCTCGACGCGATCATTCCGTTCAGCCCGCTGCCGGTCCCGGTCATCCATCAGGTGGTGCAGAAGTTCGTCCTGCAGCTCGAGGCGCAACTCGCCGACCGTGGCGTGACGTTCGAGCTGACGGAGGATGCGATCGCCTGGCTGGCCGACAAGGGCTATGACGAGCGCATGGGCGCGCGGCCTCTGGCCCGCGTCATCCAGGAGCACATCAAGAAGCCGCTGGCCGACGAGGTGCTCTTTGGCAAGCTGCGCAAGGGCGGCACTGTCCGCGTGAGCGTCGGCGAGAAAACCGACGGTGGCACGCAGCTCGTCCTGGAATCCGTTGCCGACGAAGTGCCGGTGAAGCCGAAGAAGGATATTCCGGCCGAAAAGAAGGCGGCGGCGAAGAAGCGCGCGCCCGCCAAGAAGGCCGAACCTGAAAAGGTGGTCGCCGGCAAGAACGGCAGCCGCGCCAAGGCCTCGGTACCCAAGGTGCCGCGGAAGAACTGACCCTTATCACAAAGGGTTGATATCGAAAGCCGCCTCCTGCGAGGCGGCTTTTTCTTGCCGATGGCGATGCGCTGGTCTACTGCGGGTTTCATGCCTCACGATCAGCCCCTCCAAGCCCGCCCGGAAACCGGCTCCCACGATTTCACCACGCATATGCGCTGGTTTCTGCGCGGCGCATCCCGCATATTCAGCGTCCCGGCCGTGCTGCTCATGAGCTCGTTCGTGGGATTTGCGGGACTCGCCATCGAAAGCGGCATGACGCTCGTTCAAACGGTTTTCATGACCGTGATGATCTGGGCCCTGCCGGCCAAGGTGGTGCTGATCGGCGCGGCGACATCCGGCGCCACCCTGCCCGCGGCGGCACTGGCGGTCGCCCTGTCCTCGGTACGGCTGATGCCGATGGTCGTGTCCCTGCTGCCCGAGCTGCGCGGGCCGCGCACGCGCCGCATCACGCTGCTCTTTCTCTCGCATTTCGTGGCCGTGACGGCCTGGGTGATGGCGATGGAGGAACTGCACGCCATACCGCGCAATCTCAGGACCAGCTATTTCGCCGGTGTCGGCATGGTCCTCGTCGGTACCAATGCGCTCGTGGTCGTCGCCGTCTACCTGCTTTCGGCATCCTTCCCGCCGATCGTCTTTGCAGCGCTCTTCATGCTGACGCCCATGTATTTCCTGACCTCGCTCTGGCGGTCGGCGCGCGAGAGGGCGGGGCAGGTCGCCATGATCGCCGGGCTCGTGCTCTTTCCGGTCTTCCATGGGCTGGCGCCGGGCTACGATCTGCTGCTGAGCGGCGTAGTCGGTGGCGCCTGCGCATTCCTGTTTCATCATATTGACCGCAAGCGCCTGGAGGCAAAATGACTTGGACCAGCCTGCCTGACTGGTGGTGGCCGTTTTTGTTCATCCTGCTCGGCGGATGGCTTGCGACGGATATCTGGCGTTTTCTCGGTGTGCTCGTCGGTGGGCGGATCCGTGAGGACAGCCAAGCGCTGGTGCTGGTGCGCTGCATCGCGACGGCGCTGGTCGCCGCCGTCATCGCCCAGCTGATCCTCTATCCGACCGGAGAACTGGCGAGTTCTCCGATCTGGCTTCGTGTAGGCGCGGCGGCCGGTGGCTTTGCCGTCTATCTTGCCACCGGAAAACACGTTCTGGTCGGTGTTGCGGTGGCAGAGGCGCTCCTCGTCATTGGGCTTCTGGTTCTATAAAAACCGAAGGATATCAAAGCGCTGCGATGATTTTTTGAGCGTTGCGCGAAAGCACTTCAGGGTCTTCCATCTTGCCGCTGTGCGGCTTGAGCGCCACGCCCTCGAAGCGCGGGATCACATGGAAATGCAGGTGAAACACCGATTGGCCCGCGGCCGTTTCGTTGAACTGCATCACGGTGACGCCATCGGCGGCGAAGGCCTTTTTCACCGCCACCGCAATCTTCTGGACGGCGGTCATCAGCGGCCCGAGCGTGTCCGGCGCGGCGTCGAGCAGGTTGCGCGACGGCGCTTTGGGAACGACGAGCGTATGGCCTTCGCCTTGCGGCATCACATCCATGAAGGCGATGACATGCGCATCCTCATAGACGCGGGTCGAGGGGATCTCGCCGCGCAGGATCCTGGCGAAAATGTTGCTGTCGTCATAGGTCTCGGTCATTCCCGGAATCTCCTGTCTGATTTCGCATCAAGCCATAGGCCATGGCGCGTGGGACGAAAAGATCATGCTTCCGTTTTCCGGAATGGGGTGTGGTCCTGCATGGCCTTGTTCAGCCGGGCAACTTCGTGGCGTTCACGCTCGAGATAATCCTCAACCGCCCGGCGAAAGCCCTCATGCACGATGTAATGGGCGGAATGCGTCGTCACCGGGACATAGCCGCGCGCCAGCTTGTGTTCGCCCTGAGCGCCGGCCTCGACGATCTTCAACCCTTTCGATATGGCGAAATCGATCGCCTGGTGGTAGCAGACCTCGAAATGCAGATAGGGATGATCTTCGATGCATCCCCAATGACGTCCGAAAAGCCGATCCGAGCCGATGAAATTGATGGCGCCGGCGACATAGCGTCCGTCGCGCTTCGCCATGACCAGCAGGATATCGTCCGCCATGCGCTCGCCGATCAGCGAATAGAATTCGCGGTTGAGATAGGGACGGCCCCATTTTCGGCTGCCGGTATCCATATAAAAGGCGAAGAACTGGTCCCAGATCGCTTCGGTCAGGTCGCTTCCCGTCAGCCAGTCGATGCTGATACCCGGGCCGAGCGCCTCGCGCCGTTCCTTTCTCAATGCCTTGCGTTTGCGCGATGCGAGTGTTTCCAGAAAATCATCATAGCTGCCATAGCCATTGTTGATGAAATGGAATTGCTGATCCGTACGATGCAGAAAACCCATTCCGGTCAGGGCGGGAAGCTCGTCCTCAGGCAGAAAGGTGACATGGGCGGAGGAAACCCCGCGCTCAGCGGTCAACTGGCGCAATCCGGCGGCGAGCGCCTGGCGCACGGCCTGCGGGCGCAGGGACCTCTCGTGGAGAAGGCGAGGACCGGTGGCCGGCGTGAAGGGCACCGAGGCCTGGTATTTCGGGTAATAATTGCCGCCCGCGCGCTCAAAGGCGTCCGCCCAGCCGTGGTCGAAGACATATTCACCCTGGCTGTGGCTCTTCAGATAGCAGGGAACAACCCCCAGAAGCCTGCCTTCCGCGCCCTCGAGCCGCAGATGCTGCGGCAGCCAGCCCGTCCTGCGGGAGACGCAGCCGGATTCCTCAAGTGACGATAAAAACGCCTGCGATATGAAAGGGTTATAAGAACTCTCTTTACGGGAGGTTCCGGAAAGGCTGTTCCATTCATCCGGCGTGAAAGCCGAGAGGCTGTCACAAACGCGCAAGACAAAACTGCATTCGCCTTGTTCCTGTCCGTTCACGCGCCTGTCCCTGATATCCGATACCTTTGTCACCCGATCATATCGTGAGGAGAGCAGCCTATGGCAAGGAGAAAGCCGGACGCAAGCCTTTCAAATCCGGTATTCCGTCAGGCCAGCATGGAATCCGGATTAAAGCCCTCGAATGTGATCTGGTCGGCGAAGAGGTCGCTCTGGGCCTTGGCCGCCTGATCCCTGACGGTCCAGGTGATAACAGGCATTCTCAGCCTTTCGCGCACGAAGGCGACGAACGGGTTGGGCAGGTGATGGACATTATAGGAAACGAAGGCAAGTTCATGCGCCAGCATGGAAAAATGCGCTTCGATGTTTCTGGTCTTCACGCCTTCCGCCGTGAGCCCGCCGGGGATGCCTGGCGCGTCGGCGGGAAAGCGCCTGACAAGGTGATGGTCGAACGACATGATGGCGGCATGGCCGTCATAACTTTCGAGCTCGCTCGCCACCGCTGCGACCAGACCATCGTCGCGTCCGGCAATGCCCTTCAACTCGATGATGATCGGAACTCGGCCATTGATGAGCGCGAGGGCTTCGCGCAGGGTGGGCACGCGGTCCCCGGTCCCGCCGACATGGAGGGCGGTGGCCTCGGCCGCGGTGAGCTGATGGATCTGGCCGTCCTCACCGGTCAGCCGCCTGAGATCCTCGTCATGAAAGACGATTGCGACGCCATCCGCCGAGAGATGCACGTCGCATTCTATGGAAAAGCCCGCCCTGGCGGCGGCGTCAAAGGCTGAAAGCGTGTTCTCCCACCGCTTGTCATTGAGATCGTGCATGCCGCGATGGGCGATCGGGCGCTTGGTCAACCAGTCGAGCTGCGGCATGATCATTCGACCTCGATGATCGCTTCGATCTCGACCGGCGCGTTGAAGGGCAGGGAGGCTGTGCCCACCGCCGCGCGCGCATGCCGTCCGGCATCGCCGAGAACGGCGACGAAGAGATCCGAGGCGCCATTGGCGACGAGGTGCTGCTCGGTGAAAGCCGGGGTCGAGGCGACAAAAATCGTGATCTTGACGACGCGCCGGATGCGGGCGAGGTCGCCCAGCGCCGCCTTGGCCTGCGCCAGGACGTTGATGGCTGCGGCGCGCGCGGCTTCCTGTCCCTGTTCCACGCTCACCTCGCCGCCAAGCAGCCCGGCATGGACCAGCTTGCCGCCGGCGAGCGGCAATTGGCCGGAGGTGAAGAGAAGCGTGCCGCTCTGCGCATAGGGCACGTAGTTGGCGACGGGCGCCGCCGCCTCGGGAATGGTGATGCCGAGTTTGGCAAGCCGCGTCTCGATAGTCTCGCTCATGATGAATGCTCCTCGACGAATGTGTCACAGAATCGATGGAAGTTTGATCAAGGTTGCGATTTTTGCCTCGCTTCCGCCATGAGTTTTTTTATGATGGAGCGACAACGAAACGGAGAATCCTTGATGCGTTCGATGAGTGTTTTGGCTGCCGGCGCCAGTTTTGCCGGTATTGCATTCGCGTCGTTTCCGGCATCCGCCGCCAGCATGCCGACGCTCGTTCCCCATCGCGCCGTCTATGATCTCCAGCTTGAAAATGCCGACGACAAGTCCGGCATCACGGGGCTGACCGGCCGCATGGTCTATGAGTTCAACGGCTCTGCCTGCGAGGGATATACCACCAATTTCCGTTTCGTGACGCGCATCGACATGGACGAGGCGCCGCAGCGCATCACCGATCAGCAGACGACGACCTACGAGTCGGGCGACGGCAATCAGTTCCGCTTCGTCAACAAGACATTCGTCGACAAGGAGCTGGCCAAGGAGGTGCGCGGCGACGCCAAGCTGACGCCGAAGGAAACCGAGGTCACGCTCACCAAGCCGGAAGCCAAGAAGCTCGGTCTCGCCCGCGCGCAGTTTCCCACCCGCCACATGGAAGAGCTGATCACCAAGGCGGAGGCGGGCGAGGTATTCTATCAGACGTCGCTCTTTGACGGCTCCGAGGACGCCGACCGCATCATGGCCACGACGGTCGTCGTCGGCAAGGAGGAGGCGACTGCTCCCGACGACGAAACCAAGGCCATGGGCAAGCTCGCTTCCGACAAGATATGGCCGGTGACGATCGCCTATTTCGACGACAAGGAGAATCAGGAAGGGCTGCCCGTCTATCGCATCAATTTCAAGCTCTACCGCAACGGCATCACCCGCGACCTGACGATGGACTACGGCGACTTCTCCATGAAGGGAAAGCTCGTCAATCTGCAGGTGTTCGACCAGCCCAAGGGCGCGGCAGACTGCAAGAAGTGATCGCGGCGGCATGCTCCGCATTCGAATGACGGGGCTTGCAATCTGGCGGCTTATCGGTTAACAGCCGCACCATTCCACACACGGGCTTGGGCCGATAGCGGGAGAAATCCGCTAAGGCCTCCGGTGGCGGGCGACCGCCTCTTCCCGTGGAGGTTAAACCGGAAAAGGAAAATACGCATGGCATTGCCTGATTTCAGCATGCGCCAGCTTCTCGAGGCTGGCGTTCACTTCGGACACCAGACGCATCGCTGGAACCCGAAAATGGCGCCCTATATCTATGGCGACCGCAACAATATCCACATCATCGATCTGACCCAGACCGTTCCGCTGCTGCATCAGGCGCTGAAGGTCGTTTCGGATACCGTTGCCCGTGGCGGCCGCGTTCTCTTTGTCGGCACCAAGCGCCAGGCTTCGGAGATCGTCGCCGATGCCGCGCAACGCTCGGCCCAGTATTACGTGAACGCCCGCTGGCTCGGCGGCATGCTGACGAACTGGAAGACCATCTCCAATTCGATCCAGCGTCTGCGCAAGCTCGACGAAGTGCTCGCCGGCGAAGCCCAGGGCTTCACCAAGAAAGAGCGGCTCAATCTCGACCGTGAGCGCGAGAAGCTCAACCGCGCCCTCGGCGGTATCCGCGACATGGGCTCGATCCCGGATTTGATGTTCATCATCGACACCAACAAGGAAGCGATTGCCATCCAGGAAGCCAAGCGTCTCGGCATCCCGGTCGTCGCGATCATCGATTCGAACTGCGATCCGGACCAGATCGATTATCCGATCCCGGGCAATGACGATGCCGCCCGCGCGATTTCGCTTTACTGCGACCTCATTGCCAAGGCCGCGCTCGACGGCATCGCCCGTCAGCAGGGTGCGCTCGGCATGGATATCGGCGCCCAGGCGGAAGCGCCTGTCGAGCCCGCGCTCGAAACCCCGGCAACCGAAGGGGGTGAAGCCTCCGCGTGAGGCTTCATACACCCGTTGTGACGGGTGGCTAGATTCAATTCGATCCGGTGCGTGATGCACCGGCCATGTGGGCATGCCGGCAACGGTGTGCCCTCGCTTTCACGAGAGGCGACAATGAGCATTTCAGCATCCCAGGTAAAAGAACTCCGCGAACTCACCGGCGCAGGCATGATGGACTGCAAGGCCGCGCTGGCCGAAACCAATGGCGACATGGAAGCCGCCATCGACTGGCTGCGCAAGAAGGGCATTTCCAAGGCCGACAAGAAGGCCGGCCGCACCGCTGCCGAGGGCCTGGTCGGCGTTGCCTCGTCAGGCAGCAAGGCCGTGGTGGTCGAGGTCAATTCGGAGACCGATTTCGTCGCCCGCAACGATGCCTTCCAGGAGCTCGTCCGCAATGTCGCGGCTGTGGCGCTCGATACCGATGGCTCGACGGAAGCGGTTGCTGCCGCGACCTATCCCGGCTCGTCCAAGTCCGTCACCGAGGCGGTGAAGGATGCCGTCGCCACGATCGGCGAGAACATCAATTTCCGCCGCTCGGCCGCCCTGAGCGTCAAGGAAGGCGTGGTCGCCACCTATGTGCATAACGGCGTGTCCGACGGTCTCGGCAAGATGGGCGTACTCGTCGCCATCGAGACGGCAGGCAATGCCGATGCCGCCCTAGCCTTCGGCCGCCAGGTTGCGATGCATGTCGCGGCGACCAACCCGCTGGCCCTGACCCCGGCCGAGCTCGATCCCGCAGCCGTCGAGCGCGAGCGGGCGATCTTCGCCGATCAGGCGCGCCAGTCCGGCAAGCCGGAAAACATCATCGAGAAGATGGTCGAAGGCCGTCTGCGCAAGTTCTACGAGGAAGTCGTGCTGCTCTCGCAGGCCTTCGTGCTCAATCCGGACCTGACCGTCGAGGCGGCGCTGAAGGATGCGGAAAAGACCATCGGCGCTCCGGCCAAGATCACCGGCTTCGTCCGCTTCGCTCTCGGTGAAGGCATCGAGAAGGAAGAGACCGACTTCGCGGCGGAAGTGGCCGCTGCCGTCAAGAAGTAAGGCTCGAAACGCTGTCGCTTCGAAGGGCATCGCGTGACATCGCGATGCCCTTCGTGTATCCGGAACCGGAAATTATGCCTGCCGCATGATCCTCGGGGCCGGAACCGGTTGAAGGCAATCATGCAATTGAAGTGCTGGCGCGTTGCAGTCCCGTCCGGACGAATGGCGCTCCAGCGGAAGTCCGTGCGATACGAGGGGATCTCATGTCCGGTGCGCCCATCTATAAACGTGTCCTGTTGAAAGCCTCGGGCGAGGCGCTGATGGGGAATCAGGGTTTCGGGATCGATGTCTCCGTGGCCGACCGCATCGCTGCCGATATCGCAGAGGCGCGGGCGCTCGGCGTCGAAGTCGGCGTGGTGATCGGCGGCGGCAACATTTTCCGCGGCGTCGCCGTGGCGTCCAAGGGCGGCGACCGCGTCACCGGCGACCACATGGGCATGCTCGCGACCGTCATCAACTCGCTGGCGCTGCGCACCTCGCTCTCCAAGCTGGGCGTTGACACGGTCGTTTTGTCGGCCATCGCCATGCCGGAGATCTGCGAGAGCTTCTCGCAGCGCCAGGCGACGGCCTATATGGACCAGGGCAAGGTGGTCATCTTCGCCGGCGGCACCGGAAATCCGTTCTTCACCACCGATTCCGCCGCTGCATTGCGCGCGGCCGAGATCGGCGCGGACGCGCTTTTCAAGGGCACGCAGGTGGACGGCATCTATTCCGCCGATCCGAAATTATATCCCGATGCCAAGCGCTACGTGCAGCTGACCCACAAGGAAGTGCTTGATAAGGGTCTCGCCGTGATGGATACAACCGCAGTCGCCCTTGCGCGGGAGAACAACATTCCGATAATTGTCTACTCCATTCATGAAAAAGGCGGTTTTGCCGAGATTTTGCTGGGCAAGGGACACTGCACTACGGTTTCCGACGCGTAAGAGCGGACTAAAGGAGAAAAAGCATGAGCGACGCTCTGGACTTCAATGACATAAAGCGCCGCATGGAAGGCGCGATCCAGGCTTTCAAGCATGATCTCGGCGGCCTGCGCACAGGCCGCGCATCGGCAAGCCTGCTGGAGCCGATCACCGTCGAGGCCTATGGCTCGGAAATGCCGATCAACCAGGTCGCCAATATTTCGGTTCCCGAGCCGCGCATGCTTTCCGTTTCCGTCTGGGACAAATCGATGGTCGGTGCGGTGGAGCGGGCGATCCGTGATTCCGGCCTGGGCCTCAATCCGATCACCGACGGCACCACCCTGCGCGTGCCGCTGCCCGAGCTCAACGAGCAGCGCCGCAAGGAACTGGTCAAGATCGCCCATCAATATGCCGAGCAGTCTCGCATTGCGGTGCGTCATGTACGCCGTGACGGCATGGATCAGTTGAAAAAGCTGGAGAAGGACGGCGTTATCAGTCAGGATGACAGCCGCGTTCTTTCCGAGAAGGTGCAGAAGCTGACCGACGAGACCATTTCGGAAGTGGACAAGATGCTGGCGGTCAAGGAAGCGGAGATCATGCAGGTCTAGGCCTGCGGGTCCGGCTTCTGTCCATACGGTCAAAACGGGGGATCAATGCCCATATCCAATCCGCGCCACATCGCCATCATCATGGATGGCAATGGTCGCTGGGCGAAGGCGAGAGGGCTGCCGCGTACCGCTGGACACAAGGCGGGCGTTGAAACCCTGCGCGAGATCGTCCACAAGGCGGGCGAGCTTGAAATCGGCTGGCTGACCCTTTTTGCGTTTTCGTCCGAGAACTGGTCTCGCCCGCGCAGCGAGGTCAGCGACCTCATGGGGCTTTTGAAGCTCTTCATCCGCCGCGACCTCGCCGAATTGCACCGCAAGAACGTGCGGGTGCGCATCATCGGCGAGCGCGAGGGGCTGGCAAACGATATCCGCAACCTCCTGGCGGAGGCGGAAGCGCTGACATCGGGCAATACAGGGCTCAATCTGGTCATCGCCTTCAACTACGGGGCGCGCGACGAGATCGCCCGCGCCATGCGCGCGCTCGGCGAGGAGATCGCCGCCGGCAGGCTCGATCCCTCGGCGATCACGCCGGAAGCCATAGCCGCGCGTCTCGATACGGCGGATATTCCCGATCCCGATCTCATCATCCGCACCAGCGGCGAGATGCGCCTTTCCAATTTCCTGCTCTGGCAGGCCGCCTATTCGGAATTTCTGTTCGTGCCGTGTTTCTGGCCGGATTTCAAACCGGCCAACCTCGTCGATGCGATAGAGACGTTCCAGATGCGGGAGCGTCGCTTCGGCGGCGTCGAAGCGCAGGCCCGCGCTCAGGATATCGCGTTGTAGGTTTTTCGCGCAGCCGCGGCGCACCGGGAAAGGTTCGTATGTCCAATCTTCAGACCCGCATTGTGACAGCGATCGTCCTGGGCGCCATTACGCTCCTGCTGACATGGTTCGGCGGGGTGAGCTTCACATTGTTCGCGATCGTCATCGGTGCGGCGGTCTTCCACGAATGGACGACGCTCACCGCGTCCCGGCAGACGGCGTTCTCGCGCGCCTTCGGCTGGCTGTGGTTCGCGCTCACGGCTCTGCTTCTCCTGTGGGACGGAAGCGCGCTTCCGACAATCGGCATGCTCGCCTTCGGCGCCGCCTTCATGGCGCCCCTTACCTGGAAAACCTGCAAGGGGTGGGCGGTGGCCGGGCTCCTCTATGCCGGTCTTCCGATGATCTCGCTCTCTCTCTTGCGGGGCGATGAGCCCTTCGGCTTCACGGCGATCATCTTTCTCTTCGCCGTGGTGTGGGCGACCGATATCGCCGCCTATTTCAACGGCCGCGCCATGGGAGGGCCGAAGCTCGCGCCGCGCTTTTCCCCCAACAAGACGTGGTCCGGCGCGATCGGCGGCGCCGCAGCGGCCGTAGCTGCCGGCGTGCTGGTCGCATCGCTGGCGACGCCTCCGGGAAATTTGGTTGCGCCGATTCTCGCTCTTCTGCTTTCCATAATCGCCCAGGCGGGCGATCTCGCCGAATCCTGGGTCAAGCGGGTCTTCGGCGCCAAGGATTCGGGCCGGCTCCTGCCGGGGCATGGCGGCTTCATGGATCGCGTCGATGGGCTTGTGGCGGCCGCCGTGCTCATGTACCTGATTGGCGCGGTCTTCGCCGAGCCGGATGTGCCTTCCGCCATCTTCTTCGGCATGTAGGCAGATGAATTGAGTTATAATGGTGGTCTGCACATGCAGGATGCCTCGCCAGGAGTATAAAGTTGGGAGACGTCGTCTCATATCTTTTCGGCAGCAACAGCCTGCTTGTGGGAACGATCGTACCGTTCCTCTTCGTGCTGACGGTCGTCGTTTTCGTCCATGAAATGGGCCATTATCTCATCGGGCGCTGGTGCGGCATCGGCGTCAAGGCGTTTTCTGTCGGCTTCGGCCCGGAGCTGATCGGCTTCACCGACCGCAAGGGCACGCGCTGGAAGCTTTCGGCCATCCCGCTCGGCGGCTATGTCAAATTCGTCGGCGACGAAGGCGTGGCGAGCGCGCCCTCCGAAGGCGCGGACCAGGGGCTGAGCGAGGCCGAGAAAGCCATCGCCTTCCACCACCAGCCGGTCTGGAAGCGCGCCGCCACGGTCTTTGCCGGCCCGGCCTTCAACATTCTTCTCACCATCGTCATTCTCGCCGTGTTCTTCGCGCTTTACGGGCGCGTGGTCGCCGACCCCATGGTGGCCGAGGTGCGCCCCGACAGCCCCGCGGCGGTAGCCGGTTTCCAGCCGGGCGACCGTTTCCTGTCGGTCGACGGTGAAAGGGTGTCCACCTTTGCGGACGTGCAGCGCTACGTCTCGGGGCGGGCCGGCGACCCGATTCGCTTTACGGTGGAGCGCAACGGGCAGGAAATCGCGCTGACGGCCACGCCCGAACTGATCGAGCAGACCGATCCTCTCGGCAACAAGGTGAAGATCGGCGTCATCGGCGTCGTCAACAACGAGGCGCTCGGCAGGTTCAGGACCGTCGAGTACAGTCCGCTCGAATCGGTGCATCAGGCCGTGCTCGAAACCGGCTACATCGTCGGCCGCACCGGCGAATTCTTCGGCCGGTTCTTCGCCGGACGCGAGGACAAGTGCCAGCTCGGCGGTCCCGTCAAGATCGCCAATATGGCAGGGCAGGCCGCGAGCAGGGGGTTCTCGTGGCTCGTCCAGCTGACGGCCATGCTGTCGATCGGCATCGGTCTTCTCAATCTTTTTCCACTGCCGCCTCTTGATGGCGGGCACCTGGTCTTCTATGCCGCTGAGGCGGTCCTTCGCCGGCCGGTGCCGGTCGCCGTGCAGGAGATATTCTTCCGCGTCGGCTTCATCACGGTGATGGGCTTCATGGCGTTTGTGCTCTTCAATGACATATTCGCCTGCTGAACAGGTGCTAATCAAAGGTAAAAAAGCAGGGAGGATTTCAGGAAAGCGGTGGAAAGCGTTTACCATGACGCGGGAATGGCGTGGCAGGGATGTCACGCTGCCAAGCGAAGTAAACAGAATTTAACCGTGGCGCTTGCTTGTATGAAAAAACCAGCTATTACGGTGCTTTGACAAGCGCTTTTTCTGGGATCTCGCCCCGGGGACAACGAGAAACGAAGGTTCAGAAAGCCTATGACGGCAAGTTCGAAATTCTTTGGCGCCGCGTCCGCGATCGCCATGTCAGTGGCTCTTGCGGCCTCCGGTACAGTTGCTGTTTCGCTGGTTACGGTCGGTGCCGCCGAGGCAGCCGTGGTCAGCCGAATCGAGGTTCGCGGCAACAAGCGTGTCGATGCCACGACGATTCGCGACAATATCGGCATCCAGCCCGGCAAGTCCTTTTCGAACGCCGATATCGACGAGGCCGTGAAGCGCCTCTTCGCCATGGGCCTGTTCTCGGATGTGCAGGTCAACCAGTCCGGCAGCACGCTTGTCGTTCAGGTCAGCGAATATTCCGTGGTCAATCAGGTGCTCTTCCAGGGCAACAAGAAGATCAAGGATCCGGATCTTGCCCGTGCGGTGCAGCTGAAGCCGCGGGAGCCGTTCGATCCCGTCAAGCTCGAATCGGACAAGCAGGCCATCCAGGAGGCCTATCGCCGCATCGGCCGCAGTGACGCCGTCGTCAATGCCCGCACGATCGATCTCGGCGAGGGGCGCGTCAACGTGGTCTTCGAGATCAACGAGGGTGGCCGCACCAAGATCTCCTCGATCAATTTCGTCGGCAATCAGGCTTTCGGCGACCGCCGCCTGCGCGACGTCATCTCCACCAAGCGGACCAATCCGCTTTCCTGGCTGACGCGCGGCGACATCTATGACGAAGACAAGCTGCGTGCGGACGAGGAGGCCCTGCGCCGCTTCTACTACAATCGCGGCTATGCCGATTTCCAGGTGGTTTCCTCCAATGCCGTTCTCGACGAGGCGACCAACGAGTACACCATCACCATCACCATCGACGAAGGCCAGAAATACACCTTCGGCGACATTCAGATCGAAAGCACGGTTCCGGGCATCGATACGCAGTCGCTGCGCAGCGAGCTGAAGACGCAGCCCGGTGCCGTCTATAGCGCCAAGAACATCGAAACCTCCGTCATCGACATCACCGAGAAGGTTGCCGCCGCCGGCTATCCTTTCGCCAAGGTCGAGCCGCGTGGTGATCGTGATTTCCAGAACCATACCATCTCGGTCGTCTACAGCATCGAAGAGGGCGTGCGCGCCTATGTCGAGCGCATCGAGATCCGCGGCAACGAGAAGACGCGCGACTATGTCATCCGCCGCGAATTCGACGTCAGCGAAGGCGATGCATTCAATCAGGTAATGATCCAGCGCGCCAAGCGCCGCCTGGACGCGCTCGACTTCTTCCAGACGGTCAATATCTCCACCGTCCCCGGCTCGCAGCCGGATCAGGTCATCCTGGTGGTTGACGTGGTCGAGAAGCCGACGGGCGAGTTCTCCATCGGCGGCGGTTACAGCACCGGCGGTGAAACACCGGGGGCGACCGTGGAAGCCTCGATCACCGAGCGCAATTTCCTTGGTCGCGGCCAGTATGTCCGCATCGGCGCGGGCGGTGGCCAGGACGACTCCCGCAATTACTCCTTCTCCTTCACCGAGCCCTATTTCCTCGGTCAGCGTATCTCGGCGGGCTTCGACATCTTCCGCAAGACGTACTCGCTCAAGGACCGGTATGATGTCGAGCAGACGGGCGGCACGATCCGTTTCGGCCTGCCGATCACCGACAATTTCTCGGCCGGCATAGCCTATAACTATGTCCAAGAGAAATATGATCTCGACGGCGATATGATTGATCCCGTAACAGGCGAGGGCGATCCCAATTTGATCGCTCCAGCTATTATTGAGGCTGCGGAAGAAAGTCCGTGGATCAAGTCGTCCATCAGCTATTCGCTGACTTATAATTCGATCGACGACGTGAAGAACCCGCATGATGGTATTTTCGCCCGTTTCGCGCAGGAATATGCGGGTGTCGGCGGCGATGCGAACTATCTGAAGTCGACCTTCAAGGCCAGCTACTACAAGACGCTTTCCGAGGAAGCCGATATCGTCGGCCTTCTGGGTGTCGGCGCCGGCTATATCCATACCTTCGACGAGGATGGCGCGCGCATATTCGACATGTTCAAGAACAATTCGGATATGATCCGCGGCTTCAAGTATAACGGTATCGGCGCGTTCCAGCGGTCTGGTAATGGCGAGCGCTACTATCTCGGCGGCACGACCTATCTCAATGCCACCGCTGAGGTGCAGTTCCCGATGCCAGTCGTTCCGGAGAGCCTAGGCATTCGCGGCGCGGTATTCGCTGATGCGGCGACGCTCTACGGCACGGAAGTTGAGGGAACGGCCGCTCTTCCGGTCGAGGGCGACGGCAGTGCGCTGCGCGCTTCGGCTGGTGTCAGCCTGATGTGGGCTTCGCCCTTCGGTCCGCTGCGCTTCGATTACGCTTGGCCGATCAAGAAGGAAGACACGGACAAGGTGCAGAACTTCAATTTCGGCATTTCGAGCAAGTTCTGATAGATTTGCCTTCTCCCGGGGCTTATCTGTCCCGGGGGAGAAAGTGCTTTGATGGCAGATCCCATTTTTTTCACGCCGTCGCGTCAATTGACAATCGGCGACATCGCCGAATTTACCGGTGCGAAGCTCCGCGACGCGGAGCTTGCATCGCGTGTCGTAGCGCGCCTTGCCTCGCTTTCCGATTCCGATGCCGATGCCCTGGTGTTTCTAGAGGGCAAGAAGCATGCCGCCAATCTCACCAATCTGGAGGCCGCGGGCGTACTTTGCACGGAGGATCTGCAGGGCAGCATCCCTCCCGGTGTCGCTGTCCTTCTGACGCGCAATCCGCATCGCGATTTCTCCGCCGTCGGCAGGATGCTGTTTCCGACCTCAGCCCGCCCGGAGCCATGGCTTGGTGAAACCGGCATCTCGGACAAAGCGAGCATCCATCCGACAGCCGAGATCGAGCCGGGTGCCACGATCGAGGCGGGCGCGGTCATCGGCAAGGGCGTGGCGATCGGGGCGGGCACCATCATTTCGGCGACCGCCGTCATCGGCGCCAACTGCCAGATCGGGCGCGACAGCTTCGTCGCTCCCGGGGTTTCCGTTCAATATGCATTCATCGGCAACAGGGTGTATCTGCATCCTGGCGTGCGCATCGGGCAGGATGGCTTCGGCTATGTTCCGGGTGCGGCCGGCATGGAGAAGGTGCCGCAGCTCGGCCGCGTCATCATTCAGGACGATGTCGAGATCGGTGCGAACACCACTGTGGACCGTGGGTCGCTGGCCGATACGATCATCGGCGAGGGCACCAAGATCGACAATCTCGTGCAGATCGCCCACAATGTGCACATCGGGCGGCATTGCGTGATCGCCGCCCATTGCGGCATTTCCGGCAGTGTCACAATCGGGGACATGACCATGCTTGGCGGGCGAGTCGGGCTGTCCGACCATCTGACAATCGGTTCGCGCGTGCAGATCGCGGCCGCAAGCGGCGTGATGAACGACATTCCGGACGGCGAGAAATGGGGCGGTCTGCCCGCACGTCCGTTCAAGCAGTGGTTCCGAGAAGTCGCGGCACTCCGCAGCATCGGACAGCCTAAGAGGGAGAAGTCTTCGGATGAATGAGACCGGGCGGGCCAATTTGAATGCGGCCGACATTCAGAGGCTGCTGGCGACCTTGCCGCATCGCTATCCGTTCCTGCTAATCGACCGCATCATCGATATCGACGGCGACCAGTCGGCGACAGGCATCAAGAACGTCACGATCAACGAGCCCCATTTCACCGGTCATTTTCCGGACAATCCCATCATGCCGGGCGTTCTCATCATCGAGGCGATGGCCCAGACGGCGGGGGCGATCTCCCTCCTGCATCGCGGCGCCGACAAGCCGGGCGTCGTCTATTTTCTCACCATCGACAATGCGAAATTCCGGCGGCCGGTCGTTCCCGGCGACCGCCTGATGATCCATGTCAAGAAACTCAAGCAGCGCGCCAATATATCGAGATTCGAATGCGTCGCGGAAGTCGAAGGCGTCCGCGTTGCCGAAGCCGAGGTGGCCGCGATGATCGGCACTGCCGAAGACAGCCAAGCGTGAGCCCCTTATGAGCGAGACTTTCATTCACCCGACCGCCCTGGTCGAAAAAGGTGCCGAGCTTGGGCTTGGCGTTTCGGTCGGGCCTTTCTGCCATGTCCAGGCCGGTGCTGTCATTGGCGACAATGTCCAGCTCATGAGCCATGTCGTGGTCACCGATGCCACGACGCTTGGCGCCGGATCGAAGGTCTATCCTCACGCTATCCTCGGCTGCGATCCGCAGAACGGCAAGCATAAGGGCGGTCCGACGACACTTGCGATCGGGCGCAACTGCAACATCCGCGAAGGCGTGACCATGCATCGCGGTTCGGATTCGAGCCGCGGCCATACCTCCGTCGGCGACAATTGCTCCTTTCTCGCCTATGCGCATGTCGCCCATGACAGCGATGTCGGCAATCACGTGACATTTTCCAACAATGTCATGATCGGCGGCCACTGCGTCATCGGCGATCATGTTATCATCGGCGGCGGCGCCGGTGTGCACCAGTTCTGCCGGGTCGGCCATCACGCCTTCGTTGGCGGTCTCGCCGCGCTGGTCCATGATCTGATCCCTTACGGGATGGCGATCGGCGTCCAGGCGCATCTCGGCGGGCTCAATATCGTGGGTATGAAGCGCTCGGGCATGCCTCGGGCGGAAATCCACAATATCCGCCGTGCCGCGCGCATGCTGTTCGATCGCACCAAACCTGTCCGCGAGCGCGCCGACGATGTCTTGAAGGCCATGCCGGATTCGCCTGCCGTCGCCGACCTGATCTCGTTCATCACCGTCGATACCAAGCGCGCCTATTGCACCCCGCTCATCGACGCCGCCGATCATGGCGAGCGCGACAGCGAGAGCTGATCCCCGTGACGCCCGGTGCCGACGCCGCAGGCCGCACGGCCATTATCGCCGGCAATGGCCTCCTGCCGCTGAAGGTAGCCGAAAGTCTTGAGAAGCAGGGCAGGGCGCCTTTTCTCGTCCCCATAAGGGGGGAAGCCGATCCGGCGCTTTACCGCTATGACCACGCGGAGATCTCCGTGGTGGAATTCCGCAAGTTGATCGGTTCGATGAAGGCCGCCAGCGTGCGCAATGTGATATTGGCGGGCGGCGTGCGCAGCCGGCCGCATTTCTCCGACCTGAAGCTCGATGGCCCGACGCTTGCGGCGATACCGCGCATGATCGGGGCGCTCGGCCGGGGGGACGATGCGTTGCTGCGCGCCTTTATCAGCCTCATCGAAGCCTATGGATTCAGGGTTGTCGGCGCACATGAGATCGTGCCCGATCTGCTGGCGCCTCCCGCCGCCCGGCTGACGAACAGGAAGCCGGACAAGCACGACGAGCACAACATCGCCATCGCGCGCGAGGCGGCGCGCATGATCGGCGTTCTCGATGTCGGGCAGGGAACGGTGGCCGTCGGGGGGCGGGTCGTGGCGCTGGAAGGCGCGGAGGGCACCGATGCCATGCTGGAGCGCGTCGCGCAACTGCGCAATGCCGGGCGCATCCCGCCGAAGGGCGGCGTCCTTGTCAAATGCGCCAAGCCGACGCAGGATGAGCGCGCCGACCTGCCGGCGATCGGCCTTTCCACGGTCGAGAATGCTGCCCGGGCCGGACTTGCAGGCATTGCGGTGGAGGCCGGCAGGACATTTATCCTGGGCTTTGGGGAAACGGTGGCCGCAGCCAATGATAAAGGTATCTTCATAGAGACGTTCGGCTCGACCGACAGTTGAGGGCGGAGGAAAGCTGATGGCGCGGAAACTGCCGCTGAAGATCGCGATCATCGCCGGCGAGGAATCCGGCGATCTGCTCGGCGCCGATCTCGTCGACGCGCTGCGCGGACAGACCGACCGTCTGGTCAATCTCGTCGGCGTCGGCGGTACCCATCTGCAGGAGCGCGGCCTGAAGACCCTGTTCGATCCGGGCGAGATCGCGCTGATGGGTTTGAGTGCGGTGCTTCAAAATCTGCCCAGGCTGGTTTTGCGCATCGCGCAGACGGCGAAGGCCGTCGTCGCGGCGAAGCCCGACTGCGTCGTCATCATCGACAGCCCGGATTTCACCCATCGCGTCGCCCGGAAGATCCGGGCCGCCGATCCCGGCATTCCGATCGTCAAATATATCGCGCCGACCGTCTGGGCGTGGCGCCCGCAGCGTGCCAAGGCCATGCGGGCCTATGTCGATCACGTGCTGACGATCCTGCCCTTCGAGGTGGATGTGCTGAAACGGTTGAGCGGACCGCCGGCGACCTATGCCGGCCACCGTCTGGCGAGCTACAAGCCGCTTCTCGATGTCAGGGCGGACCGAATGAGCCGCGAGGCGTCACGGACGGATGGCGATGAACGCACGCTGCTGGTGCTGCCAGGCTCGCGACGCTCGGAGATCAAGACGCTGATGGAGCCGTTCGGCAAGGCCGTGGCCGAGCTGGCACAGCGGATCGAGACGCTGCATGTCGTGCTTCCGACCCTTCCTGCGATCGAGCCGATGGTGCGCGCGCTTTCGGCCGAGTGGCCGGTAAAGCCGCTGGTGGTGACGGGGGAGGAGGAGAAATGGAAGGCGTTCGGGCAGGCGGACGCGGCACTTGCCGCTTCAGGCACTGTCTCGCTGGAGTTGGCTTTAGCCCACGTTCCGACTGTTCTCGCCTATAAGGTCGACTGGTTCGCGAAGCAATTCCTGATGCCGCGCATCACCACCTGGAGCGCGGCGCTGCCCAATATCATCGCCGACGAGGCGATCATCCCCGAACATTTCAATGAATTCGTCCGGCCCGGGCTCCTGGCGCGCCAGCTCGATCGGCTGATGCAGCCGGGACCGGCGCGCGAAGCGCAGATTGCCGGCTTCAGGCATATCGCCGATCTCATGAGGACCGACAGGCCGGCCGGGGAAATCGCGGCCGGGGTTGTGCTCGATCTGGTCGACACTGCCAAGCCGCGATGAAACCGGCTTCGCTGCCCATGAAAAAGGCGCCCTGAGGCGCCTTTTTTCGTCATTTTGATATTCCGCTTACTTCCGCTTGGCCAGCGGTACGAAATCGCGCTGCGGCTCGCCGGTATAGAGCTGGCGCGGACGGCCGATCTTCTGCTGCGGGTCCTCGATCATTTCCTTCCACTGGGCGATCCAGCCGACGGTACGCGCGACGGCGAAGAGCACCGTGAACATCTCGGTCGGGAAGCCCAGCGCCTTCAGCGTAATGCCGGAATAGAAGTCGATATTGGGATAGAGCTTCTTCTCGATGAAATATTCGTCGGTGAGAGCGATCTTTTCCAGCTCCATCGCCACGTCGAGCAGCGGATCGTCCTTGATGCCCAGCTCGCCCAGCACCTCATGGCAGGTCTTCTGCATGATCTTGGCGCGCGGGTCGTAGTTCTTGTAGACGCGGTGGCCGAAGCCCATCAGGCGGAACGGATCGTTCTTGTCCTTGGCCTTGGCGATATATTCTGGAATGCGGTCCACCGTGCCGATCTCGGCCAGCATGTTGAGCGCCGCCTCATTGGCGCCGCCATGTGCCGGCCCCCAGAGGCAGGCGACGCCTGCCGCGATGCAGGCGAACGGATTGGCGCCCGACGAGCCGGCGAGGCGCACGGTCGAGGTGGAAGCGTTCTGCTCGTGGTCGGCGTGCAGGATGAAGATGCGGTCCATGGCGCGGGCCAGAACCGGGTTGACCTTGTATTCCTCGCAAGGCACGGCGAAGCACATGCGCAGGAAGTTCGAGGCGAGGTCCAGATCGTTCTTCGGATAAACGAAGGGCTGGCCGACATGATATTTATAGGCCATGGCGGCGAGTGTCGGCATCTTGGCGATCAGCCGGATCGAGGCGACCATGCGCTGGTGCGGGTCGGTGATGTCGGTCGAGTCGTGATAGAAGGCGGACATGGCGCCGACGCAGCCGACCATGACGGCCATGGGATGGGCATCGCGGCGGAAGCCCGTGAAGAAACGGGTCATCTGCTCATGCACCATGGTGTGGTGCGTCACGCGGTAATCGAAATCCGCCTTCTGCGCCTTGGTCGGCAGTTCGCCGTAAAGCAGGAGATAGCAGGTCTCGAGAAAATCGCCATGCTCGGCAAGCTGGTCGATGGGATAGCCGCGGTAGAGCAGCATGCCCTCGTCACCATCGATATAGGTGATCTTCGATTCACAGGAGGCCGTCGAGGTGAAGCCGGGGTCGTAGGTGAAGGCGTGGGCATTCTTGTAGAGCGGGCCGATGTCGACGACGTCTGGTCCAACAGTGCCCTTGCGGACAGGCAGTTCAAAGGTTTTGCCGTCAAGGGTGATACTCGCTGTATTAGTAGACATAATCGTTCCTTTCAAATCCTCCGTCACCGTCATCCACGCGGTGAAATCGAAATAGCCCTTATCTGTTTTCGTGCTGAACCATCCCGGAGATTTCGCACGTCAAACTATCCCAAACCTCCAATGTTGCAATGCGGAATTTCACCTCCGGCGCCAGCTTTTGTAACGACCCCGTGATTGCTCCCGGGCCATTCCGGATTTAATCGATCTGATCCCTAATTCTTGCCAGCGATTCCTCCCTGCCGAGGATGGCGAGCACGTCGAATACGCCAGGAGAGGTTGCGCGCCCCGTCAGGGCGGCACGCAGCGGCTGCGCGATCTTGCCGAGCTTCAGGCCGACCGATTCCGCATGGGCACGGATGGCCGCGTCCAGGCTTTCCGGTGTCCAGTCGCCCGTCTGCTCCAGGGCCGGCAGCGCCCCCTTGAGAATGGCGCGTCCTTCGTCGCCGAGCAGGGCGGCGGCCTTTTCATCGAGCGCCAGCGGGCGTTCGGCGAAGATGAACTTGGCGCCATCGGCCAGTTCCACAAGGGTCTTAGCCCGCTCCTTCAGGCCCGGCATGGCGGCAAGGAGCTGGCTGCGCCGCTTCTCGTCGAGGGCAGCAAGCAGCTCCGGCCCGCCTTCGATCTCCGGCAATGTGGCAATGAGCGCCTGCAGAAGCTCCTCGTCGTCGCTTAACCGCATATAATGGCCGTTGATCGCCTCCAGCTTCTGGAAGTCGAAGCGCGCCGCGCCCTTGTTGATGCCCTTCACGTCGAACCATTCGATCATCTGGTCCGTCGACATGATCTCGTCATCGCCATGGCTCCAGCCGAGGCGGACGAGATAGTTGCGCAGCGCCGCCGGCAGATAGCCCATGGCGCGATAGGCCTCCACGCCGAGCGCGCCGTGGCGCTTGGAAAGCTTCGCGCCATCAGGACCATGGATCAGCGGGATATGCGACATGGAGGGCACCGGCCAGCCCATGGCATCATAGATGATCGTCTGGCGCGCGGCGTTGGTCAGATGATCGTCGCCGCGAATGATGTGGGTGACGCCCATGTCGTGATCGTCCACCACCACGGCATGCATATAGGTGGGGTTTCCGTCGGAGCGCAGGATGATGAAATCGTCGAGGTCCTTGTTCGGGAACCGGACCTCGCCCTGCACCTCGTCATGGACGATCGTCTCGCCGCTCTGCGGCGCCTTGATGCGGATGACCGGCTTCACGCCAGCGGGCGCTTCGGAAGGGTCGCGATCGCGCCAGCGCCCGTCATAGCGCGGAGGACGGCCCTCGGCGCGGGCCTTCTCGCGCATCTCGTCCAGTTCCTGCGGCGTGGCATAGCAATAATAGGCCTTGCCCCTGGCGAGGAGCTCTTCCGCCACCTCGCGGTGGCGCGGTGCGCGCTCATACTGCGAGATCGCATCGCCGTCCCAGTCTAGGCCCAACCAGCGCAGGCCGTCGAGGATGGCCGCTACCGCGGCCTCTGACGAACGCTCTCGGTCCGTATCCTCGATGCGCAGCAGCATCTTGCCGCCGGTATGCTTCGCATAGAGCCAGTTGAACAGCGCCGTGCGCGCACCACCGATATGCAGAAAGCCGGTGGGCGAGGGCGCAAAGCGGGTAATCACGGGTGAAGACATGACAACTCCGGTGAGTGCGGGGCCGCGCAGAGCGTCGCGCTCCAATACCCCACTCGATTTCGGTTGGCGTTCATGTAGCATAGGTGGCTGACGGTGCAAGTGCGCTGGTGGAGCGAATTTGCCGTTTGAACGCCGGCGGTCATGCGTGCGCGTTCAAACGGCAAATTCAAAGGCTCCACTGGACTCATGGACTTGCTCGTGGTCCTTTGATTTCGGCATTTGCTCCATGTGGGCGGCAGCAGAGGGGAAATGTCGGGACGGACACTGGCGCTGATGTAAGGAGATCAAGCGCCAAGCGGGGGCAAATGAGGGGAGTGCACGACACGGATGAGGTCGATGAGCGGCTGCTTCTGAGGCGGCCGGGCCTTGTCGCGCCGCCTGCCGAAATGCTGCCCGAGCGGATACCAGCCCCCGTCCTGCCCGAACAACGCGGGTTCGTGCTTCCGACGCGGCAGCTGATCGAGACGCGTCTCCAGTCATTCGGGGGATCTGTCGCCAAGCTCCTTTCGGAGGAACAGGAGCATGGCACGCGCTTCCTCTTCCTGCCGGTCTTCGCGGCGGCAGGCGCCATTCTCTATTTTTCGCTTCCTTCCGAACCGCGATGGCAGGCGCTGCTTTCCGGTCTGGCAGTTCTCGTCACGACCCGCATTCTTGCCCATCGGCGTCAGGTCGCCGCCATGGTGCTGACCTTCGCCATCGCCGTTCTGGCGGGCATGCTGACGGCGAAGATCGAAACCATGCGGCTTTCGACGCCGATGCTCGGCGCCGACATAACCACGCGCGTCACCGGACGCATCGTCGCCATGGAGCAGAATGAAAAAGGCGGCTGGCGGGTGACGCTGGACGTGCTTTCCACCGCGCGGCCAACGCTTCGCTATGGGCCGGACCGCATCCGCGTTTCGGCTCGCGATCTTCCGGCCTCCGCCGATATCGGCTCGGGCCTCTCCGGGCTCGTGCGCCTGCGCGCCCAATCCGGCCCCGTGCGGCCCGGAAATTACGACTTCGCCTTTCACGGCTACTTCAATGGCATCGGTGCGAACGGCTTCTTCCTGGGAACACCGAAGGGCACGGCGGTTCCTCCGCCGGACGGCATTGCCGCGCGCCTGCATCTGTGGATCGGCGCCCTGCGGCAAGGGATAACGGAGAGCATTATTTCCAGCCTCGAAGGCGAGCAGGGGGCGATCGCGGCTGCGCTCATCACCGGACAGAGGGAGGGGATCAGCGAGGAAACGAATGAAGCGCTACGCATGAGCGGCCTTGCCCACATTCTTTCCATCTCCGGCCTGCACATGGCGCTTGCCGGCGGGCTCGTCATGCTGGTGGTGCGGGCGCTGATCGCCTTGTTTCCTGCTTTCGCCATGCGTCACCCGGTGAAGAAATATGCGGCAGGCGCGGCTCTGCTGGGTTCCGCCTTCTATCTCGTGCTGTCCGGCGCGGACATCGCGGCACAGCGCAGCTTCACCATGCTGGCGGTGATGCTCATCGCCGTCATGATGGACCGCGCCGCTATCACCATGCGCAATCTTGCGGTGGCGGCGCTGATCGCCATCATGCTCGTTCCGCATGAGCTGCTGGGCCCAAGCTTTCAGATGTCCTTTTCCGCCACGGCCGCGCTGATCGCCGCCTTCGCCTGGTGGACGGGCAGGAAGCGCAGCCGCTACGAACGGGGGCTCGCCCCGGCATCGGTCGCGAAGGGCTTCGTCGGCAAGGTCGCCACCTCGATCGGCGCCACGGCGGCGACATCGGTGATCGCCGGAACGGCAAGCGGCATCTTCGCGCTCTATCATTTCAACAACACCGCGCCGCTCGGCCTTCTCGGCAATGTGCTTGCGCTGCCCGTCATATCGGTCTGCGTCATGCCCTTTGCAGTCCTCAGCCTTTTGATGATGCCCTTCGATCTCGAATGGCTGCCATTGCAGATGATGGGATCGGGCATCGAGGTGGTCAAATGGGTGGCGCGGGAGGTGGCGTCGATCTCCCCGGATGCCAATCCGGGCATCATGCCCGTCGCGACGCTGCTCTTATGGGCGGCGGGCCTGGTGCTCGTCATGTTCCTGAGGACGCGGCTGCGCGCCGTTTCCCTTGCATTCTTCGCTGCCGGCCTGGTCCTCTTCATGCGGGAACGCGGCCCTGATCTGATCATATCGGAAGACGGGCGGCTGGTGGCGATGCCAACCGGCGACGGCGCACTGGCCGTCAACCGCAAGCAACCGTCGCGCTTCACCATCGAGAATTGGCAGAAAGCCTACGATGCCCCCGAAATCGTCAAGCCCCAGACCGGCCCGGATCCCGGGCACAAGGGCTTTACCTGCGAGGAGGGTATCTGCCTTGCGGAAATGCGCAATGGCAAGATGCTGGCCTATACGGACGTTGCGGAAGGCCACAACGCCGCCTGCGCCATCGGCGATCTGGTCATCCTCGCCTTCGCAGGCAGGAAACTTTCCTGCGACGAGGGGAAGACCGTCATCACCCTGCGCGATCTGGCGGTAAAGGGAACACTCGAAATAAGGCTCGGTGAACCGGAGGCGGCAGTGCCGGCGCCCTCTATCCGGACCGAACGGCCGGAAGAAAAGCCGGCTAAAAATTCAGAGGACGGGCAGGGACAATCGCGCCGGCCCCCTGCCAAGGCAACCGCTCCCCCCGAGCCTGTCCCCGGAGAGGCGACGGCAGATCATCGCAGCGAGGCGGACCGAAAGCCTCCCGAGCAACAGGCGATACTGACCTATGCCGTCGGCCCACCGGAGCGGCCCTGGAACCAGCATCGGCTCTATTCCCGCGCCGCGCGCGGCCTGCCGGAGAAAACCCGGCCCGGCCCCAGCGCCGGATGGAAGCCTGTTGGGAAAAGCGCTCAAAGTACCTCGTCACGCTCTAATAGCGGCGGATGAGCCCGACCAGCTTGCCTTGCACGCGAACCCGATCCGGCCCGAAGATCCGCGTTTCATAGGCCGGATTTGCCGCCTCAAGCGCGATCGAGGCGCCCTTGCGGCGGAAGCGCTTGAGCGTTGCCTCCTCGTCATCGACGAGCGCCACCACGATCTCGCCGGGACTGGCCGTATCGCTGCGCTTGATGACGACCGTATCGCCGTCGAATATGCCTGCCTCGATCATCGAATCGCCCTTGACCTCGAGCGCGTAATGATCGCCTGGACCGATCATCTCCGGCGGCAGGCTGATGGTATGGGTCTGGTTCTGGATGGCGGCGATTGGAACGCCGGCAGCGATGCGCCCCATCACCGGTACGCTGACGGGGGCGACGGACTCGTCGTCATTGGCAACGCGCGGACGGGATGAAACCGGCGCCACGTTCCGCCCGAGGCTGCCTTCGATGACGCTTGGGGCGAATTTCTTCTGTGCGTTGAGCCCCGGCGCGATGGAATCGGGGAGGCGCACCACTTCCAGCGCACGGGCACGGTTCGGCAGGCGGCGAATGAAGCCGCGCTCCTCCAGTGCCGTGATCAGCCGGTGAATGCCCGATTTCGAAGCGAGATCAAGCGCTTCCTTCATCTCATCGAAAGACGGGGGAACGCCGGTCTCCTTCAACCGCTCGTGAATGAAAAGCAGAAGCTCATGTTGCTTGCGCGTCAGCATGGCAGGTTCCTTCGCGGGAATCGGAACAAAAACAAAACCAGAACGAACACTATATGTTCCAGTCTTGTTCTGCAACTGTTTTAGAAAGGTTAACAATAATGCCGTTGCTGACGCTTTTATGGTTGGCGGGCGGTAAATCCGCTATCAGACGGCTCCGGCGAGCCTGTTCTCGATATAGGCGGCACGCAGACGCTGAGTGACGGGGCCGGGTTTGCCGTTGCCGACCGGCTCGCCGTCGATCCGCGTCACCGGCATGACGAAACTCGAGGCGGAGGTGATGAAAGCTTCCGCCGCTTGTCTGGCTTCCTCCAGCGTGAAAGCCCGCTCCTCGACCGGCACGCCGGCGCCACGGGCGAGATCGAGCACCGATGCACGCGTGATGCCGTGCAGGATCGCGCTGGTGAGGCTGCGCGTGATCAGCTTGCCTTCGGCGGTGACGATATGGGCGTTGGCCGAGCTGGCCTCTGTGATGAAGCCGTCCTCGACCAGCCAGGCATCGTCGGCGCTTTGGCGCATGGCCTCCATCTTCGCCATGGAGGGATAGAGAAGCTGCACGGTCTTGATGTCGCGACGCGCCCAGCGCTGGTCAGGCAGGGTGACTACGGAAATGCCGGTTTCGACCTTCGGATTGGCCAAAACCGCTTTCGGCTGGGTGAAAAGAACGATGGTCGGTGCGGGGTTCTTTGGAAACGCAAAATCGCGATCGGACGGACCGCGCGATATCTGGAGATAGATCAGGCCTTCGCCGAGATTGTTGCGGGCGACGATCTGGCGATGGATATCGAGGAGCTGATCGGCATCGACGGGGGAGGCGATGCCGAGCTCGCCCAGCGAGCGCTTCAGCCGCGCGGCATGACCGGCATAATCGATGAGCTTTCCGCCGATCACGGCGGTGACTTCATAAACGGCATCGGCAAAGAGAAAACCGCGGTCGAAGACGGAAACCTTGGCTTCGCTTTCAGGAAGCCATTCGCCATTGACATAGACAATACGCTGCATATTCAAATCCTTGCCGCTGAAATCGAAAGGCGGAGCACAAATCCACCGGACGCACATACAAGCGGCTCCCGGCGAAATTGCAAGCGCTAATCAGCGCAGCATGAATACCTGGCACAGCTCTCCCGCACGTGCCGGTTCGGCATGCGGTTCGCGGATGATGAGCCCGTTCGCACGGGCGAGCGCGCTCAGCATGGAGGAACCCTGCAGGGGCAGGGGCGTGGCAACGAGTTCGCCCTGATCGTTGGGGTGGATTTCCGCCCGGATATGATCGCGCCTCTGATCATTGGCCGGCATGTCCGCGCCGAGGCGGGCTGTGCGGATATCCGGCCGGTAGGGTCTGCCGGCCAGCGCAGAGACCAGCGGCGCGAGGAATAGATGGCCGCACACCAGGCTCGACACCGGGTTACCCGGCAGGCCGAGAACGCGCAAGCCCTGCAGCCTTCCGAACATCAGCGGCTTGCCCGGCCGCATGGCGATCTTCCAGAAATCGAGCGCCATGCCGCGCCGGGTCAGCGCCGCGTGGACCAGATCGTGATCGCCGACCGAGGCGCCGCCTGATGTGACCAGAATATCCGCACCCTTATCGATCGCCGCGCCGATCGCCGTTTCGATATGCTCGATACGGTCGTCGACGATGCCGAGATCGATCCCCTCGCCGCCATGGATGCGGATGATCTCCGCGATGCCGAGATTGTTGGAGGAAATGATCTGGTCGGGACCGGGTGTTTCGCCGGGCGCCACAAGCTCGTCGCCCGTGGCGATAATGGCCACTTTTGGCCGGCGCACGACATGAAGCACGGCATTGTTCGCGGCTGCGGCGAGCGAAAGAGCGGCCGGATCGAGAATGCGTCCCGGCTGGAGCAGCATATCGCCCTTGCCGAAATCGAGGCCGGCACGGCGGATGTTGCGGCCCTTTGCGACGGTCTGCAGGACGCGGATAGAACCATCGGCAAGCCGCTCGGTGTTTTCCTGGATCAGCACGGTATCCGCGCCCGCCGGCACAGGAGCGCCGGTGAAGATGCGCACGGCCTCTCCCGCCGCCACGGAGCCCGCAAAGCGGCGGCCGGCCGCCGATTCGCCGATGACCTCCAGTTGCGTCGGCGTCGTGATGACGTCATCCGCGCGGATCGCATAACCGTCCATCGCCGAGGCATCGAAAGGGGGCTGCGTGTGATGCGCTTCGACCGGCTGGGCAAGTACCCGCCCGCCGGCTTGTGCGACGGGCAGTATTTCCGCGGCCAGAGGCCCGGCATCCGCTAGAAGCCGCGCCAGCGCCTCTTCGACCGGCAGAAGCGACATCAGGCGTTCCCCTGCAAAGGCGCGGTCCAGTCGCCGGACTTGCCGCCGCTCTTGGAAAGAAGCCGGATATTGCCGATCACCATGGCCTTGTCGGCGGCCTTCGCCATGTCGTAGATGGTGAGGCAGGCGACGGAAACGGCGGTCAAGGCCTCCATCTCCACGCCGGTCTTGCCGGTCAGCTTGGCGGTCGCCTGCACGCGCAGGCCGGGCAGCGCCTCATCCGCTTCAATCTCGACGGCGACCTTGGTCAGCATCAGCGGATGGCAGAGCGGTATCAGCTCGGCCGTCCTCTTGGCGGCCATGATGCCCGCGATGCGCGCGGCGCCGATCACATCGCCCTTGGCGGCATTGCCTTCCAGGATGCGCTCAAGCGTTTCGGCACGCATGGTGACGAACCCTTCGGCGACGGCCACACGCTCGGTCTCGTCCTTCGCCCCCACGTCCACCATATGGGCCGCGCCCGATGCATCGAGATGGGTGAGCTTGCCGGTCATGACGATCAGCCTGCCGCCCGGCGGTTTTCCGCATCGCCGCGAAGGAGCGTGCGGGTCGCCGCTGCGACATCCTCCTGCCGCATCAGGCTTTCGCCGACGAGGAAGGTGCCGATCCCCGATCGTTGCAGCCGCAGGCAGTCCGCATGGGTGAAGATGCCGCTTTCGCCGACGAGCAGCCGATTGTCGGGTACCTGTGCCGCAAGCCGTTCGGAGACTGCAAGATCCACGTCGAAGGTACGCAGATTGCGGTTGTTGATGCCGATGAGAGGCGAGGAAAGCTTCAGCGCGCGTTCCATCTCCGCCTCGTCATGGACCTCGACCAGGGCGTCCATGCCGAGCGAAAAGGCCGTCTCTTCCAGATCGCGGGCGAGGTCGTCGCCGACGCTTGCCATGATGATCAGGATACAGTCCGCCCCCCAGCTGCGGGCCTCGTAGACCTGATAGGTATCGAACAGGAAATCCTTGCGCAGCGCGGGCAGGGAACAAGCCGCGCGGGCGGCGGTGAGGAATTTTGGCGCGCCCTGGAAGGATGGCGCATCGGTCAGCACCGAAAGGCAGGCGGCTCCGCCGAGCTCATAGGCCTTCGCCAATGCCGGCGGATCGAAATCGGGACGGATCAGCCCCTTGGAAGGACTTGCCTTCTTGATCTCGGCAATCAGTGCGAAATCGCCAGCCGCCGTCTTGCGCCGCAGGGCCTCGAGGAAGCCGCGCGGCGGCGTCTGATCCGCCGCCCTGGCCTTCACCTCGGCAAGCGGCAGGCGTGCCTTGGCGGCGGCGATCTCCTCGCGCTTATAGGCTTCGATCTTCTTCAGGATATCGGCCATGGTCAAACGCCTTCGCGATTGGAAACGGCAATGAGTTTCTTCAATACCGCATTCGCCGCCCCGCTGTCGATCGAGTGGGCGGCAAGCGCAATGCCTTCCTCAAGGCTTGCGGCCTTGCCGGCGATCACAAGCGCGGCACCTGAGTTGAGCAGCGTGATATCGCGGAAAGCGCCCTTGACGCCGTCGAGCACGCCGCGCAGCGCCTCGGCATTGTAGGCGGCATCGCCGCCTTTCAATTCGCCCGGGTCGGCGCGCCGCAGGCCTACGCTTTCCGGCGTCACCTCAAAGGTGCGTATCTCGCCGTTCTCCAGCGCGGCGACATGGGTGGTGCCCGCCGTCGTCATCTCGTCGAGCCCGTCGCCATGGACGACCCAGACCGATTCCGATCCAAGCTCCTTCAGCACCTGCGCGATCGGCTCCACCCACTGGCGCGCGAACACGCCGACGAGCTGGCGCTTCACCCCCGCCGGATTGGAGAGAGGGCCGAGGAGGTTGAATATGGTGCGGGTGCCGAGCTCGACACGGCTCGGGCCGACATGGCGCATCGCCGAATGATGCGAGGGGGCAAACATGAAGCCCAGGCCCGTCTCGCGCAGGCATGCGGAAATCAGCTCGGGCCCCGCCTCGATATTGATGCCGAGCGCGGCAAGCGTATCGGCCGCGCCGGATTTCGACGAGAGCGCCCGGTTGCCGTGCTTGGCCACCGGAACCCCGGCGCCCGCCACCACGAAGGCGGAGCAGGTCGAGACATTATAGGAGCCGGACTGGTCGCCGCCGGTGCCGACGATGTCGACGGCATCGGCCGGCGCCTCGACCGGCAGCATCTTGGCGCGCATGGAGGCGACGGCGCCGGCAATCTCGTCCACCGTCTCACCGCGCACGCGCAGGGCCATCAGGAAGCCGCCGATCTGCGACGGCGTCGCTTCGCCCGACATCATGATGCCGAAGGCCTCCTCGGCTTCAGTCCTCGAAAGCGGAGTACCGGAAGCGGCCTTGCCAATATGGGTCTTCAGATCAGCCATGATCGTTCTCAATAAGAAAGCGCCCGGTCGATGGCCGCCTGATTGACGGTGACGGGGAATTCGGTCTGCAACTGCGCGACGAGCTGGTCCAACAGATCGTCGGAAAGACGCGCGGCGAAAGCCTCGCGCTGATCCTCGGGGATGGAATCGGGACCGGCGCCGGCCGGCTCGACGGATTCGGTCACCTTGAAGAGGATCTGCGCATTATCGGAAGCGGCAGGAGCCACTCCCGTCAGACCGTCCGGACCACCGAAGACCTGCGCAACCGCCTGCGCCGACAATTCGGTATCGGTGCTGCCGCGGGTGATGCCCCGCTTGGTCTGCTTCTCGAGATTGAGCTCCGCGGCCAGTGCATCCAGCGTCGTGCCGCTGTCGAGGCGCTTCTTCAGTTCTTCGGTCTTCGCCGTCAGCCGCTTCTGCGTTTCCTCGGCTTTCCACTGTTCGATGACCTTGTCCTTGACCTCGTCGAGCGCGCGGTCGCGGGCAGGGGTGACGCCGTCGACCTGGTACCAGAGATAGCCGTTGTTGCCGAGCGGCAGCGGATCATTGTCGAGGCCCGGATCCGTCTGGAAGGCTGCCTGCAGCAGCCGTGCCTTGTCCGGGATATTGGCGACCGGCTTTCCGTCGGGCGCGTTTCCGCTGTTGTCCACCGCATCGATCGTGACGGCCTTGAGCTTCAGCTTGGCGGCCGCCTCGGCCATCGTCGCGCCGGAGGAGCGCTCGTCCTCGAAATTGTCGTGAACGGCGAGAACCCCGCTGGTCGCCTGGGAAACGGCGATGGTCTTGCGGATTTCCTCCTCGACCTCGGACAGCGGCTTGACCGTTTGCGGCGTAATAGCGGTGACGCGCAGGATCACCGGACCGAACGCGCCATTCACCACGTCGCTGACACCGCCCTGCGGCAAAGCGAAGGCAGCATCGGCAATCGACTGATCGGGAATGGCGCCCTTATCGAACGTGCCGAGCGTGACGTCCTGGAGCGTCTTGCCCTGTTCCCTGACGATATCGTCGAAGGAGGTTCCGGCCATGATCTTATCATGCGCGGCTTTCGCAGCCGCCTCGTCGGGGAAGCCCAGCTGCTCGATTGCCCGGGTCTCGGGTGTCGTGTAGCGCGAGATGTTCTTGTCGTAATAATCCTTGATCTCCTCCGGGGTGATGGAGGAGAGATCGGCGATATCTTCCGGCTCGAGCTTCACATAGGTGATTTTGCGGTATTCCGGCGCCCGGTATTCGGCGAGATGCGCATCGAAATAGGCCTTCAGATCGCTGTCGGACGGATCGGGGATTTCACCTACGGCGGAAAGCGGCAGGGTGAGGTAGTCTATGGTCCGGCTTTCGCCCTGGTAGAGCGCCATCGCTTTCAGGAGCGTATCAGGCGTCTTCATCCCGTCCGTCACGGCTTCGACGATCTGCTGGCGGCGGGCCACCTGGGCACGGTTCTGCAGGTAATCCTGCGGACGCATGCCGACCTGGCGCAAGACTTCCTCGAAGCGGGACCGGTTGAAATTGCCGCTCGCGTCATGGAAGGCGGGATCATCGGCGGTAAGGCGCGCGAGCCAAAGATCGGAGAGGCCAAGGTTCATGTGCCGCGCCTCTTCATCGAGGACCACTCCGGCCACCAGCTGTGAGAGAACCTGATTGGTGATGCCCAGAGCCTGCGCCTGCTCGCGGGTGAGACGCTGGTTGAAGCGCTGCGAGAGGAACTGCAGCTGCCGGTCATAGGCGAGGCGGAATTCCGTTGCTGAAACCTCGGAACGTCCGGCGGACAAAACGGCATTGCTGCTGATATCGCCCCGGAAGACATCCGCGATGCCCCAGACGGCGAAACTCAGCACCAGAACACCGAGAAGGAGTTTGGCTACCCATGAACGGGCGGCATCACGCAAACTGTCGAGCATAGGAATTCCGTCGTTGAGCAAGGTTTCTCTTTATAGAGAAGGGGATAGCCTCAAGCGGGGGCGGGATGCAAGGATTCATTGCGGCTGCGGCGTTTGCTTTGCGATCGGGATTTGCTAGTCAGGAGCAAAATTACAGCCGGCAAGCAGACGAGGAGCAAAGCATGACCCCAGCCATCCGTCCATTGGTCGCAGGCAACTGGAAAATGAACGGCACGGGGGAAGCCCTCGCCGAATTGCGGGCGATCGCTACCGGCCTGAGTTCGGATCTCGGGCAGAAGCTCGATGCGGTGATCTGCGTTCCCGCGACATTGCTTTCCCGTGCGGCGGAAACGCTCGTCTCGGAGTCCGTCCGCCTCGGCGGGCAGGATTGCCATGCCAAGGAATCGGGCGCTCATACCGGCGATATCTCCGCCGCCATGTTGAAGGAAGCCGGGGCGGATTACGTGATCCTCGGCCATTCGGAGCGCCGCACCGACCATCAGGAAACCGATGAGCTTATCCGGGCAAAGACGCAGGCCGCATGGAAAGCCGGCCTTGCGGCCATCGTCTGCGTTGGCGAGACGGCGGCGGAGCGTCAGGAGGGGCGGGCGCTCGAAGTGATCGGCAGGCAATTGCTGGGCTCGCTGCCCGACAATGTGAAAAGCGACACGACGATCATCGCCTATGAGCCGGTATGGGCCATCGGCACCGGCCAGACGCCGACGGCCGAGGATGTCGAGAAGGCGCATGCCTTCATGCGCAGCGAGCTGATCGCCCGTTTCGGCTCGGAGGGCGCGAGGCTGCGCCTGCTCTACGGCGGATCGGTGAAGCCGGCCAATGCGGTCGAGCTCCTTGGCATTTCCAATGTGGATGGCGCGCTTGTCGGCGGCGCGAGCTTGAAAGCGGCGGACTTCCTCGCCATCTGTGAAGCCTATAGAACCCTGTAGACCATAGGCCTGAAGCCGCTGATATGCATCCCGGCTGCGGCTAAGTGGATTTTCCCGCGCCGCCGACTTGGATTATTGAGGAATAGGGTGTAAAGAGCCGCGTCCAAAGCCAGAAAGCAGACCAGAATCCATGCAGACCGTTCTCATCGTCATTCATCTTCTGATCGTCCTCGCCTTGGTCGGCGTTGTGCTCATTCAACGCTCCGAAGGTGGGGGCCTCGGCATCGGCGGTGGTTCCGGTTTCATGACGGCGCGCGGCGCGGCCAACGCGCTGACCCGGACGACGGCCCTCCTGGCAGCGGCTTTCTTCGCCACCTCGATCGCGCTCAGCATCATGGCGCGTTATGACGCACAGCCGACTGATATTCTGAACCGCATTCCGGCAGCAACGGGCACGCAGACGCAGACACCCGGCTCCGGCGGCGTGCTTAACCAGCTCGGCGGCGCCTCGTCGCAGAACCCGCCGGCACAGACGGCGCCTGCGGAAAATGCACCTGGGCAGCCTGCTCCGGCGCCAGCCGCACCGGCCAATCCGGTTCCGAATTCACAGTAAAACCGCAAGTTCCGGTACTGCGACTTCAAGCATTGAAAAGCTCTCCGGGCAACCGGAGGGCTTGTTGTTGCGATCTGTTACTGTTCTCTTGCTTTTGTTGGGGGTGTTGCAACAGAGCAATACATCGAATCGATTTTCCTCCGCTCCCGATATTGTGCGTTGAGCGGAAATCAGGTTTCGCGTATCTGACATCATAAAGACCGGCGCCCGGATTATGGCTGTCCGCACCGGTGTACGAGGACTTTATTTTCGGGGACAAACCCATGTTTTCACGCCGTATCCTTCTCGCCAGCGTGGCGGGATTGTATCTGACCGTTCCGGTATCGGCGCAATCCGCCGCCCAGGGCGCCGCCGCCATCGCCGATGCCGGCGCGAAGGGGCAGAAGGTCTCGCTTCTCACCGACAGCAAGAAATCGCCCGCCAAACAGCAAAAGGCGCAAAAGAAGTCAGGGACGAAGAAGGCTCAGGCTCAGGGCCGCAACAGATACAATATCGATCCGAAATACATGCCTCAGGAAGTCTCGTTCTCGGGATATAAGCCCGGGACGATCGTCATCGATCCGGCCCAGCGCTTCCTCTATCTCGTCGAGACGCCGACCTCCGCGCGCCGCTATGGCATCGCGGTCGGCAAGGAAGGGCTCGAGTTCAAGGGGACGGCGACCATCCAGACCAAGCGTGAATGGCCGCGCTGGATCCCCACCAAGGACATGATCCAGCGTAATCCCGCGCAATATGCGCGCTACAAGGACGGCATGGACGGCGGCCCCGGCAATCCGCTCGGCGCCCGCGCGCTCTATCTTTTCCAGGGCAACAAGGATACCTACGTACGCATCCATGGGACCACGCAGCCTTGGACCATCGGCAGCTCGGCCTCTAATGGCTGCTTCCGGATGGTCAACGAGCACGTGATGGATCTTTACGACCGCGTCAGCGTCGGCACGGAAGTCGTCGTCCGCTGATCCGCAGTCGATCCGATCGGTGAAAGAGCCGGGTTTCCACCCGGCTTTTTTGCTGTGCTTTCAAGCGGGTGCGAAGCGGTTTTCCGCCGGCATCCGCATAAAACATGGCCTGGAGCCGCTTGCCCGTATCATCCGCACGGGATCCGCTCCGGCCGAGAACAAAACAGTTTCAAACCCGGACCGCAGGATCGGTTGGGGGAAATTTCCCCCGGACCTGATTTTTTTGTGGCGGAATCATTCAGGAGGGTCTAACGACGTAAGCCCATGGCGCGATATGTATTCATCACAGGCGGCGTGGTTTCTTCCCTTGGAAAAGGCATCGCTGCCGCAGCACTTGCGGCTCTCCTTCAGGCACGCGGCTACCGCGTGCGCATCAGGAAGCTTGACCCTTATCTCAATGTCGATCCGGGCACGATGTCGCCTTACCAGCATGGTGAGGTGTTCGTGACGGATGACGGGGCGGAAACCGACCTCGACCTCGGACATTACGAACGGTTCACCGGGCGTCCCGCGAACAAGCAGGACAACATCACCACGGGCCGCATCTACCGCAACATCATCGAGAAGGAACGCCGCGGCGATTATCTGGGCGCGACCGTCCAGGTCATTCCGCACGTCACCGACGAGATCAAGAGCTTCATCACCGAAGGCAATGAGGATTATGACTTCGTGCTGTGCGAGATCGGCGGCACGGTCGGCGACATCGAGGCGATGCCTTTCCTCGAGGCGATCCGCCAGCTCGGCAACGAACTGCCGCGCGGCAGCGCCGTCTATATCCACCTGACGCTGATGCCCTATATCCCGGCGGCGGGCGAGCTCAAGACCAAGCCGACGCAGCATTCGGTGAAGGAACTGCGCTCCATCGGCATCGCGCCCGACATCCTGCTCGTGCGCGCCGACCGGCCCATCCCGGAATCGGAACGGCGCAAGCTGTCGCTGTTCTGCAATGTGCGTCCGTCTGCGGTCATTCAGGCGCTCGATGTCGGCACCATCTATGACGTGCCGATCGCCTATCACCGGGAAGGGCTCGATTCGGAAGTGCTGGCCGCCTTCGGCATCG
Organism: Mesorhizobium sp. RMAD-H1; assembly: GCF_014191375.1. Classification (GTDB taxonomy): domain Bacteria; phylum Pseudomonadota; class Alphaproteobacteria; order Rhizobiales; family Rhizobiaceae; genus Paramesorhizobium. Next base: position 35,296 of record NZ_JACHWN010000002.1, on the reverse strand, counting down.
ATCCGGCGCCGAAGCCACGCATGGAGCGCTGGCAGGAAGTCTCCAATCGCATCCACAGCCCGGAAGGCGAGGTCACCATTGCCATCGTCGGCAAATACACCGGCCTCAAGGACGCCTATAAGTCGCTGATCGAGGCGCTGCACCATGGCGGCATCGCCAATCGGGTGAAGGTCAATCTCGACTGGATTGAATCGGAGGTCTTCGAGCAGGAAGATCCCGCCCCGCATCTGGAAAAGGTACACGGCATTCTCGTTCCGGGCGGCTTCGGCGAACGCGGGGCGGAAGGCAAGATCCTGGCGGCGAAATTCGCCCGCGAGCGCAAGGTGCCCTATTTCGGCATCTGCTTCGGCATGCAGATGGCCTGCATCGAGGCCGCCCGCAACCTCGCCGGCATCGAGAAGGCTTCCTCGACGGAATTCGGTCCGACAAAGGAGCCGGTCGTGGGACTGATGACCGAGTGGCTCAAGGGCAACATGCTCGAAAAGCGTGAGCAGTCGGGCGATCTCGGCGGCACGATGCGGCTCGGCGCCTATGAGGCGCGGTTGAAGAGCGGGACGCGCATTGCCGATATCTACGGCTCGACCGATATTTCCGAGCGTCACCGCCACCGTTATGAAGTCAATATCGACTACAAGCAGCGGCTTGAGGAATGCGGGCTGGTCTTCTCCGGCATGTCGCCGGATGGCGTCCTGCCGGAGACCATCGAATATCCCGATCACCCCTGGTTCATCGGCGTTCAGTACCATCCCGAGCTGAAATCCCGCCCGTTCGAGCCGCATCCACTGTTTGCCTCCTTCATCACGGCGGCAGTCGAACAGAGCCGGCTCGTCTGACGCGATGCCGGCCTCCATCGCTCCACGCAAGGCTCGTCCGGTCGACCATCTGGTGCTGCCGACGGCGAGCCTCGACGGGGCGAGGGGGCGGCTTGGGAAACTGGGCTTCACCGTCGCGCCGGTCGGGCAGCATCCGTTCGGGACCGTCAACGCCTGCATCTATCTGGCGGACGGTACGTTTCTCGAACCGCTGGCCGTTGGCGAGCGCGAGACCTGCGAGGCGGAGGCGATCAGGGGCAATGTCTTTGTCGCGCGCGATCAGGCCTACCGGTTCCGCAATGGTGAAGAGGGCTTTTCCGCCCTGGTCATGGGCACCGGGGATGCCAAGGCGGATCATGCTGCCTTCATCAAGACAGGCATCTCTGCCGGTAATATCCTGGATTTCTCCCGCCCCTTCGTCACGCCCGATGGCAAGCAGGACAGGGCGGCTTTCCGGCTTGCCTTTGCCGCCGACCTGCGCGCGCCGGATGTATTCTTCTTCACTGCCCAGCGGGTCGACGTACCGAAAATCGACCGCAGTGCCTTGCAAAGTCATGAAAATGGCGCGCTTGCCATTCGCGAAATCATCCTGAGCGAAGCAAATCCGACCGATTTTCAGTATCTCATGCAGGAAATCGTCAACGAGCGGGACGTCAACGCTCATTCCTTCGGTATGGATATTCGCGCCGCCAATGCCAATATAGCGGTTCTGACACCGGCGGGACTCGAGGCGTTTCTTGGCGCCAGAGCGCCGCAGGGAGAGCGGGGGCTGCGCCTGCGGGGCGTCGTCTTTGCCGTGTACGATCCGGAAAAGGTCGAAAGGCTGCTCGCTGCCAATGGCATAGCATTTGAAAAGCGCGGCGCGCGCATCATCGTCCATCCCGCCAAGGGGCAGGGCGCAACTTTCGCATTCGAGGCTTGAAATGACTTCTCCCAATTCCACCGTTACCGCAGGCTCGGTCTCGTTTTCGAATTCCGGGCCTTTGTCGCTCATCGCCGGCCCCTGCCAGATGGAGAGCCGGCAGCATGCCTTCGACATGGCGGGGGCGCTGAAGGAATTGACGGAGAAACTCGGCATCGGGCTTGTCTATAAATCCAGCTTCGACAAGGCCAATCGCACTTCGCTGACAGGCAAGCGTGGCATGGGACTTGAAAAATCGCTCGAAGTCTTCGCCGATCTGAAGAAGCAGTTCGGCCTGCCGATGCTCACCGACATTCACACCGAAGAGCAGTGCGCCATCGTCGGCGAGGTCGCGGATATCCTGCAGATCCCGGCTTTCCTGTGCCGCCAGACCGATCTCCTGATCGCGGCGGCAAAAACCGGTCGTATCATCAACATCAAGAAGGGCCAGTTCCTCGCGCCCTGGGACATGAAGAACGTCATCGCCAAGGTGACGGACAGCGGCAACCCGAATGTGCTAGCGACGGAGCGCGGCGTTTCCTTCGGCTATAACACGCTCGTCTCCGACATGCGGGCGCTGCCGATCATGGCCGGCTTCGGCGCGCCTGTTATCTTCGACGCGACCCATTCGGTGCAGCAGCCGGGCGGGCAGGGCGCCTCGAGCGGCGGCCAGCGCGAGTTCGTCGAGACGCTGGCGCGGGCAGCCGTCGCCGTGGGCGTCGCCGGCGTCTTCATCGAAACCCATCAGGATCCAGACAACGCGCCTTCGGACGGGCCGAACATGGTTCCGCTGGACCAGATGCCGCGCCTTCTCGAAACGCTGATGGCCTTCGACCGCATCGCAAAAGGCTGATCCCGCCTGTCAGGGAACCTTGGCCGCGCCTGCTCATTGAGTTGGGGATTTCAACTTGAATGAGGAGGTCGTGCCATGCCGACAGCTTCCGGTCATACCACCGCAATCCGCGCCAGCCGCGTCATCGGAACCAATGTCTATAACAGGGAAGGCGAGAAGATCGGCGAGATCGAGGATCTCATCCTCGACAAACTGTCCGATCACATCATGTTCGCCGTGATCGGCTTTGGCGGCATCTTCAGTGTTGGCGAGAAGTTCCACGCCATTCCCTGGTCGGTTCTCGATTTCGTTCCCGAACAGGGCGGCTATGTCGTTCCCTATACGCGCGAGCAGCTCGAGGCAGCGCCGGTCAGCTCGATCAGCGAATTAACCGAGGATGACGGCGAGAAGGCCCGCAACCTGTCCTTCGACTATTACAAGGTCCCCAAATACTGGTGACCGACATCTGTCGAAGGAGACGAAAACGGCTCCCGATGCGGGGCCGTTTTGGTTTGTGACACCGATTTCACAGGGATGGGGATTTTCCTCGTCCCTTCCTTTCGCTATGGAAGGCGCGAAAGCTCTCTCACGCTTTGTCTTCGCTGCATATCCCATCCGAGATCTGCAACTTTCGGGATCAGGCTCTAGTTCAGGAAGGAATATCCCCATGACTGCTATTATCGACATCGTCGGTCGTGAAATTCTCGACAGCCGCGGTAATCCGACCGTGGAAGTCGATGTGAGGCTGGAAGACGGTTCTTTCGGCCGGGCGGCGGTGCCGTCTGGTGCTTCGACGGGCGCGCATGAAGCGGTCGAACTGCGTGACGGGGGCACCCGCTATCTCGGCAAGGGTGTCGAGAAGGCTGTCGATGCGGTCAATGGCGAAATCTTCGACGCTCTGGCCGGCATGGATGCCGAAAACCAGATCCATATCGACCGGACGATGATCGATCTCGACGGAACGCCAAACAAGAGCCGTCTTGGCGCCAACGCCATCCTCGGCGTTTCGCTCGCCGTCGCCAAGGCCGCCGCGCAAGCCTCCGGCCTGCCGCTCTACCGCTATGTCGGCGGCCCGAACGCGCATCTCCTTCCCGTGCCGATGATGAACATCATCAATGGCGGCGCCCATGCCGACAATCCGATCGATTTTCAGGAATTCATGGTTCTCCCCGTGGGCGCCTCCTCGATGCGGGAAGCGGTCCGCTACGGTTCGGAAGTATTCCATACGCTGAAGAAGCGCCTCAAGGATGCCGGGCACAACACCAATGTCGGCGACGAGGGCGGCTTCGCCCCGAACCTGAAGAGCGCCCAGGCGGCCCTGGATTTCATCATGGAGTCGATCGAGAAGGCCGGTTTCAAGCCGGGCGAGGAGATCGCCATCGGCCTCGACTGCGCCGCGACGGAATTCTACAAGGATGGCAATTACGTCTATGAGGGCGAGCGGAAAACGCGTGACGCCAAGGCCCAGGCCAAATATCTGGCCAAGCTCGTCGGCGATTATCCGATCGTGACCATCGAGGACGGCATGGCCGAGGACGACTGGGACGGCTGGAAATATCTGACCGACCTCATCGGCGACAAGTGCCAGCTCGTCGGCGACGATCTGTTCGTCACCAATTCGGCGCGCCTGCGCGACGGCATCAAGATGGGCGTGGCGAATTCGATCCTCGTCAAGGTCAACCAGATCGGCTCCCTGACGGAAACGCTCGACGCGGTCGAGACGGCGCACAAGGCGGCCTACACCGCCGTCATGTCGCACCGCTCGGGCGAGACTGAGGACGCGACGATCGCCGATCTGGCGGTGGCCACCAATTGCGGGCAGATCAAGACCGGTTCGCTCGCCCGTTCCGACCGGCTTGCCAAGTACAATCAGCTGATCCGCATCGAGGAGGAACTGGGACCGCAGGCACGCTACGCCGGCTCTTCGGTTTTCAAGCGCGGCTGATCGCCGGTTTCTGCTGCTTTCGCCGCGCGCCCGGAAAGGGCGCGCGGCTTTTTTCTGCTCCGATGCCTTGCCAAACGTCCATCAGGCATCGCGAATGTAAGCCTCTGTTAAGCAAAATAATGCTTCTGTGATTACCGAAGGTTCGGGAATCATGTGGACAAAACAGAAGCGCAAATCCATCCGTGGGCGATTGATCGTGCCGGCTCTCGCCGCCGCATTCCTCTCCTATTTCGGCTTTCATGCCTATCATGGCGAATACGGGCTTTATTCCCGCATGCGGCTGGAGGAGCAGGTCAAGGTGATGAACGACCAGCTCGAGGCGCTCACCAGGCAACGCGCCGCACTGGAACGCGAGGTTGCGTTGGTACGCGACGGGACAATCGAAAAAGACATGCTTGACGAGCAGGCGCGCCGGGCGTTGAATCTCTCCCGTCCGGATGAAGTGACGATTATGTTATCGCATTAACCGACGAGGATTAACCCAATTCCGGTTAATATCGTTTTTATTGAGCGTTTTTAAGAGCTTATTCTCATAGCAGCTATGCTCCTCGTGCATATTGTATCTTGCGCGGGGCACGTTTATCCTTTGCGCCAACCATAACAGGGAGTGAGATATGGCACCGAGGGCTAAAAAAGCCCCTGCGTCAAAAACGCAGGCGGCTTCGTCTAACGCACCCAAGGCACCCAAGCCGGCCGACTTCACCAAAAGCCAGGAACTCGAAGCCTATCGCGAAATGCTGCTGATCCAGCGTTTCGAGGAAAAGGCGGGACAGCTCTACGGCATGGGCATGATCGGCGGTTTCTGCCACCTTTACATTGGCCAGGAAGCGGTCGTCGTCGGCATGCAGATGGCGCTGAAGCCGGGTGACGAAGTCATTACCGCCTATCGCGATCACGGCCATATGCTGGCCACCGGCATGAGCCCGCGCGGTGTCATGGCGGAGTTGACCGGACGGCGCGGCGGCCTTTCCAAGGGGAAGGGCGGCTCGATGCACATGTTTTCCAAGGAGAAGCACTTCTACGGCGGCCATGGCATCGTTGGCGCGCAGGTTCCGCTGGGCACCGGTCTCGCCTTTGCCAACAAGTACCGCGGCAACGACAATGTCTCGCTCACCTATTTCGGCGACGGCGCGGCCAATCAGGGCCAGGTCTATGAGAGCTTCAACATGGCTGCGCTGTGGAAGCTGCCGGTCGTCTACATCATCGAGAACAACCGCTATGCGATGGGCACCGCCGTTTCGCGCGCTTCCGCCGAGACGGATTTCTCGCGGCGCGGCCTTTCCTTCAGCATCCCCGGCATTCAGGTCGACGGCATGGATGTGCGCGCGGTGAAGGCTGCCGGCGACGAGGCGGTCGAATGGGCGCGGTCCGGCAAGGGGCCGATCATCCTGGAAATGCTGACCTATCGCTATCGCGGCCACTCCATGTCCGATCCGGCGAAATATCGCACCAAGGATGAAGTGCAGAAGATGCGCTCCGAGCACGATCCGATCGAGCAGGTGAAGAACCGTCTCATCGAAAAGGGCTGGTCGAGCGAGGACGAATTGAAGGCGATCGACAAGGAGGTGCGCGACATCGTTGCCGACTCGGCGGATTTCGCCCAGTCCGATCCCGAACCCGATCCGTCCGAACTTTACACCGACATTTTGCTCTAAGGGGAGGGTGTAGACATGCCTGTAGAGATTCTCATGCCTGCGCTCTCGCCGACGATGGAAGAGGGCAAACTGTCCAAATGGCTGAAAAAGGAAGGTGACGCCGTCACCGCCGGCGATGTCATCGCCGAGATCGAGACCGACAAGGCGACCATGGAAGTGGAAGCCGTCGATGAGGGCACGCTCGGCAAGATCCTCGTCGCCGAAGGCACGGACAATGTGAAGGTGAACACGCCGATCGCCGTCCTCGTTGCCGATGGCGAGAGCGCCGATTCCATTGCCTCCTCTTCCGCACCGAAGGCGGACGCAGACACGCCCGCCGCCACATCCGATGCTGCAGGCGGCAAGGCCCGTCAGTCGAGCGAAGAGCCGTCGGCTGTTACCGATAGCAAAATCCCGGCCCAGCCGAAGGTGGATGTCGCTTCCGATCCGGACATCCCCGCGGGCACGGAGATGGTGAAGACGACGGTCCGCGAAGCGTTGCGCGACGCGATGGCCGAGGAAATGCGCCGCGACCCGGATGTGTTCGTCATGGGGGAGGAAGTCGCCGAATATCAGGGCGCCTACAAGGTCACGCAGGGGCTTCTCGACGAATTCGGTCCGCGCCGCGTGGTCGACACGCCCATCACCGAGCACGGCTTTGCCGGCGTCGGCGTCGGCGCCGCTATGGCGGGCCTGCGGCCCATCGTCGAATTCATGACTTTCAACTTCGCCATGCAGGCGATCGACCAGATTGTCAATTCGGCGGCGAAGACGCTTTATATGTCCGGCGGCCAGATGGGCGCGCCCATCGTGTTCCGGGGCCCAAGCGGTGCCGCCGCCCGCGTCGCCGCGCAGCACTCGCAGTGCTATGCCGCCTGGTACAGCCACATTCCCGGGCTGAAGGTGGTGATGCCCTACACCGCCGCCGACGCCAAGGGCCTGCTCAAGGCTGCGATCCGCGACCCGAACCCGGTGATCTTTCTCGAAAACGAAATCCTTTACGGCCAATCGTTCGATGTGCCGAAGCTGGATGATTTCGTCCTGCCGATCGGCAAGGCGCGCATCCACAAGGTGGGCAAGGACGTGACGCTGGTTTCCTTCGGTATCGGCATGACCTATGCTGTCAAGGCGGCCGAGGAACTCGCCGGCCTCGGCATCGACGCCGAGATCATCGATCTCCGGACGATCCGCCCGATGGATCTGCCGACGGTGATCGAATCGGTGAAGAAAACGGGCCGTTGCGTGACGATCGAGGAAGGCTTCCCGCAATCCTCCGTCGGTACCGAGATCGCGACGCGCGTGATGCAGCAGGCGTTCGATTATCTCGACGCGCCGGTGATCACCATTGCCGGCAAGGACGTCCCGATGCCCTATGCCGCCAATCTCGAAAAGCTGGCGCTGCCCAGCGTCTCGGAAGTCGTCGAGGCGGTGAAAGCCGTAACCTACACCGCTTGAAGGGGAGGAGCAGGACATGCCGATCAATATCACGATGCCGGCCCTTTCCCCGACGATGGAAGAGGGCAATCTCGCCAAATGGCTGGTCAAGGAAGGCGATAAGGTGGCGCCCGGCGATGTGATCGCCGAGATCGAAACCGACAAGGCGACGATGGAAGTCGAAGCCGTCGACGAAGGTACCGTCGCCAGGATCGTCGTGCCGGCCGGCACCGAGGGCGTCAAGGTCAATGCGCTGATCGCTGTCCTGGCGGAAGAAGGCGAGGATCTCGCGTCCGCCGCAAAGGGCGATGGCGCTGCTCCCGCCAAGGCGGAAACGCCGAAGGCCGAGGAGAAGCAAGCGCCTGCCCCTGAGGCGAAGGCTGCCGAACCGGCGAAGCAGGAGCAGGTGAAGGCCGCTCCGGCGCCTGCCGCGCAGGCGAATGGCTCGCGCGTCTTTTCGTCTCCGCTCGCCCGTCGCCTCGCGAAGGAAGCCGGTCTCGACATTTCCGCCGTCACCGGCTCCGGCCCGCACGGCCGCGTCGTGAAGGCCGATATCGAGAAGGCCATCGCTTCCGGCACCGGCAAGGCCGCTCCGGCGGCGGCTCCCGCCGCGGCACCGGCGCCGACCATGGCCAAGGGTCCGTCGGACGATGCTGTCCTCAAGCTGTTCGAGGAAGGCTCCTACGAGCTCCTGCCGCATGACGGCATGCGCAAGACGATCGCGGCGCGCCTGACCGAATCGCACCAGACCGTCCCATCCTATTTCGTCTCCATGGATTGCGAGATCGACGCGCTCCTCAAGCTGCGCGCCGAGATCAACAACTCCGCCCCGGTGACGAAGACGGAGAAGGGCGATGTCCCGGCCTTCAAGCTCTCGGTCAACGATTTTATCATCAAGGCGATGGCGCTGGCGCTGCGCGACGTGCCGATGGCGAATGCCTCCTGGACCTCGACCGCCCGCGTCAAGCACAAGCATTCGGATGTCGGCGTCGCGGTGGCGGTCCACGACGGCCTGATCACCCCGATCATCCGCAAGGCGGAAACGAAGACGCTGTCCGTCATCTCCAACGAGATGAAGGATCTCGCCAAGCGCGCCCGTGACAAGAAGCTGAAGCCCGACGAGTATCAGGGCGGCACGACGGCCGTCTCTAACCTCGGCATGTTCGGCGTGTCGAACTTCACCTCGATCATCAACCCGCCGCACGCCTCGATCGTTTCGATCGGCGCCGGCATCGAGAAGCCGGTGGTGAAGAACGGCGAGATCAAGGTCGGCACGGTGATGACGGCGACCTTCGCTTTCGACCACCGCGTCATCGATGGTGCGCTCGGCGCAGAACTCGCTTCCGCCTTCAAGCGCTACATCGAAAACCCGATGGCGATGCTGGTGTAAGCCGGAGGACGGCCTTCATGAAGACCGTTCTCTGCTACGGCGATTCGCTCACCTGGGGCTATAATCCGGAAGGCCCGGGGCGGCATGCCTTCGAGGACCGCTGGCCAAGCGTTCTCGCGGCGGCTCTGGGGCCTGAGGTGAATGTGATCGCCGATGGCCTGAACGGTCGCACGACCGGTTATGACGATCATCTCGCCGATTGCGACCGCAACGGCGTGAGGACGCTGCCGACAGCGCTGCACACCCATATGCCGCTCGATCTGGTGATCGTCATGCTCGGCTCCAACGACATGAAACCAGCGATCGCCGGCACGGCACATGCGGCGCGCGCAGGCATGCAGCGGCTCGTCGGGCTCATCCGCCGGCATGACTATTCCTTCGATTACGAGGCGCCGGATATCCTGATCGTCTCGCCGCCGCCGCTGTGTGAGACGGCCGATCCGGTCTTCTCGGCAACCTATCAGGGCGGCATAGAGCAGTCCTCCATGCTCGCTCCGCTCTATCGTGATCTTGCTGACGATCTCGGCTGCGGCTTCTACAATGCCGGGTCTGTCGCCAGGACCAGCCCGATCGACGGGGTGCATCTGACGGCTGACAACACCCGCGCCATCGGACGGGGGCTGGAGCCCATCGTCCGGGTGATGCTGGGATTGTAGCCATGGCAGACGACATCCGGCTGCGGCCGGCGGAGAGGAAAGACACGGCTGAACTGGCGATCCTGCTCGAGATCGCCTCGCACGGCCTGTCTTCCTGGAACTGGTATATCGGCGTGCTGCGCGACGAGACGGATACGGCGTTCGAGTACGGGCTCCTCCAGATGCTGGACGAAAGCAAGCCCGGGGGATGGAAGGAATCGATCGTTGCAGAAAAGGACGGCGAGATCGCCGGGCTCTCCATAGGATGGCCGCTCGGACAATCCATCCTCGAAGAGGAGCCGGCACACGCGGTTTACGAGCCTCTCCTGGCGCTGCAGAAGCAGGTCGTCGGGAACTGGTTCATCGACAGTCTTGGCGTCTACCGGCGCTTTCGCGGGCTCGGCATCGGTCGCCGGCTCCTGGAAAATGAAATAGCCCGTGGCGGCGGCAGGCCCGTCAGCCTGATCACGGAGAGTTACAACGAGCGGGCCCAGGCCCTGTACAAGGGCACTGGATTTAGGGAAGTGGCTCGGCGGGAAGCCGTGCCGTTTCATGAGAACGGAACAAGACACGAATGGGTGCTTTTCACCCGTGAGGTCGGCTAAGAAGGCAGGAAAGCAATGGCTCAATCCTACGACGTCATCGTTATCGGTTCCGGTCCGGGAGGCTATATCGCCGCCATCCGCGCCGCCCAGCTCGGGTTGAAGGTGGCGGTCGTCGAGCGCGAGCATCTCGCCGGCATCTGCTCCAACTGGGGCTGCATCCCGACCAAGGCGCTCCTGCGCTCGGCCGACGTGCTTCACACGGCGCAACATGGCAAGGATTACGGCCTGACGCTGGAAGGCTCGATCAAGCCTGACATCAAGGCGATCGTCGCCCGCTCGCGCGGCATCGCGCACCGCATGAACAATGGCGTCGGCTTCCTGTTCAAGAAGAACAAGGTCGACATCATCTGGGGCGAGGCAAAGATCACCAAGCCCGGCGAGATCGTTGTCGGAAAGCCCACCAAGAAGCCGGTCGAGCCGATGGGGCCGGTGCCGAAGAACACGCTGGGTGAGGGCACCTATACCGCCAAGCACATCATCATCGCCACCGGCGCCCGTCCGCGCGCGCTGCCGGGCATCGAGCCTGATGGTAAGCTGATCTGGACCTATTTCGAGGCGATGAAGCCTGAGGAGATGCCGAAATCGCTGCTCGTCATGGGTTCGGGTGCGATCGGCATCGAATTCGCGAGCTTCTACCGCGCCATGGGCGTCGACGTCACCGTCGTGGAGATCATGAGCCAGGTGATGCCGGTCGAGGACGCGGAAATCTCCGCGCTCGCGAAGAAGCAGTTCGAGAAGCAGGGCATGAAGATCCATCTGGAGGCCAAGGTCGCCAAGGTGGAGAAGGCGGCCAACTCCATCACCGCCACCATCGAGAAGAAGGACGGCACAAGCGAGAAGATCACCGCCGACCGGATGATCTCGGCCGTCGGCGTCCAGGCCAATATCGAGGGCATAGGCCTGGAAAGCGTCGGCGTGAAGACCGATCGCGGCTTCGTCGTCATCGACGGCTACGGCAAGACCAATGTGCCGGGCATTTATGCGATCGGCGACGTGGCCGGCCCGCCGCTGCTCGCCCACAAGGCGGAGCACGAGGCAGTCATCTGCGTCGAGAGGATTGCGGGGCTCCCGAATGTCCACCCGATGGACAAGCTGAAAATTCCGGGCTGCACTTATTGCAATCCGCAGGTCGCCTCCGTGGGCTTGACCGAAGCCAAGGCGAAAGAGCAGGGCCGCGATATCCGTGTCGGCCGCTTCCCCTTCTCCGCCAACGGCAAGGCCGTGGCGCTGGGCGAGGACCAGGGGCTGGTGAAGACCATCTTCGACAAGAAAACCGGAGAGCTCATCGGCGCCCATATGGTGGGCGCGGAAGTCACCGAGCTCATCCAGGGCTTCGTCATCGCCATGAACCTGGAGACGACGGAAGAGGAGCTGATCCACACGATCTTCCCGCATCCCACCCTTTCGGAGATGATGAAGGAGAGCGTGCTGGACGCTTATGGGCGGGTATTGAACGCGTGATCGGAGGAGTTGAAACCGTTTGCCGCTGATCGATGACGGAAGGCCCTGGTCAAGGGCGTCATGGCCGGTCCTGAAGGGATCGACCTTGATGGGCCTGATCCTCGGCTTTCTGGCGGGTGCCTTGAGTCATCTTTCCGGAAACACCATATCGGTCAATGGCATGGAACTGTCGGGCTGGTTCGGCGTATGGTCGCTTACGGCAGCACTCGGCATCGGCGGTTTTCTCTTCGGCCTCGTCTGGGCGCTGGTTCTCAGGGCCTTGGGCGAGGCAGCGAAACGATAAATCCAACCGGCGATGAAATCGCCGTCAGAGGCAGGCAATGAACGAGACGCAATCCCTCATGAGCATGCCGGGCGTCGGTTTCTTCGGGATGCTGGTCATCGGATTCCTGGCCGGCTATGTTGCGGCGCGCTCGCAAAACCGGGAACATGGCTTCCTGACCAATATCCTGGTCGGCATTGCCGGTTCCTTCGTCGGCGGGGCGCTCGCCAATGTTCTGGGCATCCAGTTTTACGGTTTTGCCGGCAGTCTGGTGGTGGCGATCATCGGCGCCATCATCATCTTGTGGATTTTCGGACGTGTTCAATCGAAACGCCCATAGAACGGCTCCCGTTTTGACAGAACGGAAGGAACCGCTCTATCTATTTGTTATAGCCGCATTTATGCGACGCCAAGTGATCTCGCTTGGCTGCAGAATGCTCTAACGGCAGTCAGGAAAACGCATGGTTACGGTTCTGGACACGGTCAATACAAAGCGCCTGCGTCACCCCGAAAAGGCGCACCGGCCGGACTCCGAGCTCCTGAAAAAGCCGGACTGGATCCGGGTAAAGGCGCCGACCTCGAAGGGCTATAGCGAGACGCGCGAGATCGTGCGCTCAAACAAGCTCGTCACCGTCTGCGAGGAGGCGGGCTGCCCGAATATCGGCGAGTGCTGGGACAAGAAGCACGCCACCTTCATGATCATGGGCGAGATCTGCACCCGCGCCTGCGCCTTCTGCAATGTCGCGACGGGCATTCCGACGGCGCTCGATCCCAACGAGCCGGAGAATGTGGCGAAGGCCGTGAAGCAGATGGGCTTGACCCATGTGGTCATCACCTCGGTCGACCGCGACGATCTGGACGATGGCGGCGCGCAGCATTTCGCCGATGTCATCCATGCGATCCGCGCGACATCGCCGAAAACCACGATCGAAATCCTGACGCCGGATTTCCTGCGCAAGGATGGCGCGCTCGAAATCGTGGTCAAGGCAAAGCCCGACGTCTTCAACCACAATCTCGAGACCGTGCCGTCGAATTATCTGAAGGTTCGCCCCGGCGCGCGCTATTTCCATTCGGTCCGGCTCCTGCAGCAGGTCAAAGAGCTCGATCCGACGATCTTCACCAAGTCAGGCATCATGCTGGGGCTCGGCGAGGAGCGCAACGAAGTGCTGCAGCTCATGGACGATCTGCGCTCGGCCGATGTGGATTTCATGACCATCGGCCAGTATCTCCAGCCGTCGCGCAAGCATCATCCGGTCGTCCGCTTCGTCCCGCCGGAGGAATTCAAGTCCTATGAAACAATCGGGCGGACCAAGGGTTTCCTCCTGGTGGCGTCGAGCCCGCTGACCCGTTCCTCGCATCATGCCGGCGAGGATTTCGCAAGGCTCAGGGCGGCACGCGAAGCGCAGATTTCGGGACGCTGATACCGCATGCCTCAGTTCACCACGACACGGCAGGTCCGGCACCGGGCGGAGGAGATGTTCGCGCTCGTTGCCGATGTCGAGAAATATCCGGAATTCCTGCCGATGTGCGAGGCGCTCACCGTGCGCTCGCGCAAGGAACGGGGCGACAGGACCCTGCTCGTCGCCGACATGACCGTCGGCTACAAGCTGATCCGGGAGACCTTCACCAGCCAGGTCTTTCTCAACCCGGAAGAAAACATCATCGACGTGAAATATATCAACGGGCCGTTCCGTTATCTGGACAATCGCTGGGTTTTCCGCCCGGTCGGCGACGGCTCGTCATGCGAAATCGAATTCTTCATAGACTACGAGTTCAAGAGCCGCACGCTCAGCCTGCTGATGGGCACGATGTTCGACATCGCGTTTCGCAAGTTCTCGGAAGCGTTCGAGCGGCGGGCGGACGAGATTTACGGATGATGCGTCTTCGACCCAAGCAGTCACAGCGTGTTTGGAGTTGAAAACAGGTCGCGCAATACGGCATCCCGCGCTTGTATTCCAAGCGGGACCGTCTGGCGTCCATCGCCTTGAATCAATCGGGCGAACGCCACGGTTCGTCCTTCTCTGGTAGCCCAGCCGACGAACCATCCATAACCCTTATACCGATCAAGGGCCCCGTCCTGCTTTCTTGGAAATCCCGATCCGGTTTTGCCGTGGACACGCCACCCGCCCGTTTGGATTCCGATACCGGTGAGCTGGTTTATGATCTCATAAGCATGAGGGCTTACCGGCAATTCCCGCCTGACGATTTTCTGAATAAATCCAAGTTGCTCCAAAGGGGAAATCTTGAGTGATGAACTAAGCCAAGCCCTTGTCAGACCGTTCCGTTTGCCCGGATCACCGGAGATGTCCTCATTGCCATAATGAAACTGTTTCACATAATTTCGGAAATGAGTTTCGCCTAGCGATTTCGTGATTTGCTGCGAATACCAAACGACCGAATTCTTCATCCAGCTTGTTGGATTGGTCGTGGTGCGCCAGTTGGCAACCCAGTCGGGATAGCCTTTTCGAAATGGCATAGCCGGGCGATGCGCATCGCGCAGAATGCCTGAATCATATCCCATCAAGCCTATGGCGATCTTAAAGGTCGATGCGGGGGTGACGCGCGTGCCGCAATCGCCCTCCTGTCTTATCAGCCTTCCGGTGGCAGCATCGGCAATGGCAGTGCACAAAACAACGGTTTCTGCACGTGCAACCGACATGCTCGAGAAGATGGCAAACAGAGCAAAGGTCATGACATGTCGCATCTCATCGTTCCTTTTGCTCGTCGGGTTCCCACCTCAATCGCCCTCGACCATCTCCAGTACCAGATCCAGCGCCGCCGATACCGTCGCATGACGGATATCATCGCGGCCAATATCGCCGAAGCGGCATTCACGGTGGCGTGCCGCGCCATTCTTGCGCATTGCCGCGATGTGGACGAGACCGACGGGCTTCTCCGGTGACCCGCCGCCCGGGCCGGCCACGCCGGTGACCGCAACCGACACCCCGCCGCGGGAATGGGCGAGCGCGCCTGCCGCCATGGCAAGCGCCACTTCCTGCGATACAGCGCCCACCCGGGCGATGAGTGGAGCAGGGACGCCGATCATCTCTTCCTTCGCCTCGTTGGAATAGGTGACGAAGCCGCGGTCGACCACGTCGGACGATCCCGCAATGTCGGTCAGCGCCGCCACGATCAGGCCGCCCGTGCAGGATTCCGCGGTCGCCAGCATGATGCCTGCCCGGCGGCAGGCATTGAGTACGGCGATGGCCTTTTCCCCGGCGATCAGACCGCTCATTCCGGCACCTCGCCGGGATAGATGACCGAAGCGGTGGCGATGGCCGCGATGCCTTCGCCGCGCCCGACGAAGCCCAGCTTCTCATTGGTCGTCGCCTTGATCGAGACGCGGTCCGGCGCGACGCCCAGCATTTCGGACAGGGCAGCCGTCATGGCCTCGCGATACGGGCCGATCTTCGGCGCCTCGCAGATCAGCGTGATGTCCGCATTGGCGATCCGTCCGCCTGCTTCCCTGACGATCTTCACGGCGTACTCGACAAAGATGCGGGAAGGGGCGCCCTTCCATTGCGGGTCGGAAGGCGGGAAATGCGTGCCGATATCGCCGGCGCCGCGCGTGGCGAGCAGCGCGTCGGTCAGCGCGTGCAAGCCCACATCTGCATCCGAATGGCCGGAGAGCTTCAGCGCGTAGGGGATCTTCACCCCGCACAGCGTCACATAATCGCCCGGCTCGAAGGCATGGACATCATAGCCGTTGCCGGTCCTGATGTCGGGAAACCCGCCGGAGGCTTGCGCAAACCGCTTGTCGGCCATTTCGATATCCTTCGCCCAGGTGAGTTTGGTGTTGTCGGCGGAGCCCTCCACCACGCGCACCGCCAGACCGTGCCATTCGGCGATCGCCGCATCATCGGTGAAATCCGAACGTCCGGCGCGATAGGCGGCTTCATGGGCCTCGAGAATCGGTGCGAAGGGAAAGGCCTGCGGCGTCTGCGCGGCATAGAGACCGGCGCGCGGTATCGTGGCAATCACATGCGCGTCCGGCCCCGCCTGCTTCAGCGTGTCGGAGACGGCGAGCGCCGGAAGCACGCCGATCGCGGGGTGCAGCGTGTGGATAATGCGCTGCAGGAGCTCCTGCGCGATGAAAGGCCGCACACCGTCATGGATCAGCACGTAATCCGGCTGATGCGTGACAAGCGCCAGCAGGCCGAGCCTGGTCGATTCCTGCCGGGTCGGCCCGCCGACGACGGTGATCGCCCTGGCGCCGAGCACGCCGGTCGCCTGTTCATAGAGATGCCGGTCCTCCGGATGGATCACCGAAACGATCCGGTCGACATGGGGGCAATCGAGAAATGCCCGCAGCGTGCGCGCGAGCACGGCTTCGCCGCCGATCCGCCGATATTGCTTCGGTCCTTCGGTGCTCTGCCCCGCCCGTTCTCCGCGGCCGGCTGCGACAATGACCGCTGCTACTTTTATGGTTTTACTGCCTTCTGCGTCATATTTTTCGCTCTAAAGCCCGCATAAAGCGTGTCATGTCCAAACGCCAGACGGGAATCGATATCTCCTCTGATAACGCTGCTTTTCCTTGCGGAAACACCACATCCTGTCTAAAGACTGTGCGGCAGGAAAAATGCACATGAAACAGGCACAAGCAACGTGACCATACTAGGCGAGGCTTTATACGTAGGCGATGTCCGGTTGCGCAACCGGGTATTTCTGGCGCCGATGTCCGGCGTCTCCGACCTGCCGTTCCGCAGGCTCGCCTGGGCTGCCGGCGCCGGCATGGTCGTCTCGGAAATGGTGGCGAGCGCCGAACTCTGCTCGCGTCATCATGAAAGCCTCAAGCGCATGCAGGGCGAGGGGCTCGAGACCCATGTGGTGCAGATCGCCGGGCGCGAAGCCCATTGGATGGGCGAGGCGGCGCGCATCGCCGAAGCAGAGGGCGCGCATATCATCGACATCAATATGGGCTGCCCCGCCAAGAAGGTGACGGGCGGCTATTCCGGCTCGGCGCTGATGCGCGATCTCGATCACGCCATGACGCTCGTGGAAGCGACCGTCAAGGCGGTCAGCGTGCCGGTGACGCTCAAGATGCGGCTTGGATGGGATGAAAACAGCATCAACGCGCCGGAGCTCGCCCGCCGGGCCGAGGATGCGGGCGTGCGGATGGTGACGGTGCATGGCCGCACACGTTGCCAGTTCTACGAGGGCAGGGCCGACTGGGACGCCATCCGCGCGGTGCGCGAGACGGTCCGCATTCCACTGGTCGCCAATGGCGATGTGCTCTCGGCGGGCGATGCGGAGGCGATCCTCGCCCGCTCCGGCGCGGACGCCGTGATGATCGGCCGGGGATGTTACGGCCAGCCCTGGCTGGCGGGCGAGATCGCCAGGGGAACGCCGGCAAAACCCGACGATATCCGCGATTATGTGATCGCACATTATGAAGCGATGCTAAGCCATTACGGCTCCTCGACCGGAACGCGCCATGCGCGCAAGCATCTCGGCTGGTATCTAGACCGCCATGCCGGCGATCTCGCCGCGGAGGAGCGCGCCGCGATCATGACGGAAGCCGATTCGGCCATTGTCATCAAAAGGCTGGAACGGGTTCTTTCCGGCCGCCCGCAAACAACCGAACTGAAGAAGGTGGCGTGAATGAATGCACGTGAAAACGCCGTGCTGCCCGAGACAATGGCCTCGATCGTCCTCAACACGATCAGCCATCCCGTCATCATGGTCGACGCGCAAGGCTATATCACCTTCGCCAATGCCGATGCGGAACAGTTCTTCCGGTTGAGCTCGAGCATTCTGGCGCGCAACAGGCTTGAATCCTTCCTGCCTTTCGGCAGTCCGCTTCTGGCGCTCGTGGAGCAGGTGAGGGCGCATCCCTCGCCGGTCAATGAATACCGCGTCGACATTTCGTCGCCGCGGCTCGGGAATGATCGCGTGGTGGACATCTATGTCACGCCCGTGTCCGAATTTCCCGGCTCCGTGGTCATCCTCTTCAAGGAAAAGTCGATGGCCGAAAAGCTCGACCGGCAGATGACCCATCGCGGTGCGGCCCGTTCGGTCACCGGCCTTGCCTCGATGCTGGCGCATGAGATCAAGAACCCTCTGTCGGGCATTCGCGGCGCGGCGCAGCTTCTCGAAAGCGTGGTGAGCGACGAGGACCGCTCGCTGACGCGGCTCATCACCGACGAGACGGACCGGATCGTCTCGCTGGTCGACCGCATGGAGGTCTTTTCCGATGAAAGGCCGATCGACCGCGAGGCGGTCAACATCCATGTCGTGCTCGACCATGTGAAGGCCATCGCCCGCAATGGATTCGCCAGCCACATCAAATTCAACGAGGATTACGATCCGTCGCTGCCGCCGGTCTATGCCAACCGCGATCAGCTGGTGCAGATATTCCTGAACCTCGTCAAGAATGCCGCCGAATCCATCGGCCATGAGGAGCCGGGCGAAATCACGCTTTCCACCGCCTATCGCCCCGGTATCCGCCTTTCGGTGCCCGGCGTGCGTGACCGCGTGGCGCTGCCGCTCGAATTCTGCGTGCATGATACCGGACCCGGTGTGCCGTCCGATATATTGCCGCATCTTTTCGATCCCTTCGTCACGACCAAGCCCAACGGCTCCGGCCTGGGACTTGCCCTTGTCGCCAAGATCGTCGGCGACCATGGCGGCGTGATCGAATGCGATTCCCAGCCCCGGCGCACCACGTTCCGCATCCTGATGCCGGCATGGCGCGGACCGGAATCCGAGAACGACGCCGCAGCGCTTTCTTTCCTCCACACCACAGGAACTGACGAATGAGCCTTGGCAGCATACTTGTCGCCGATGATGATGCCGCAATCCGCACCGTGCTGAACCAGGCGCTGTCGCGCGCCGGCTATGATGTTCGCGTCACGTCCAATGCCGCCACGCTGTGGCGGTGGATTTCCGGCGGCGATGGCGATCTCGTCATCACCGACGTGGTGATGCCTGATGAAAACGCCTTCGATCTCCTGCCGCGCATCAAGAAGTCGCGGCCCGACCTGCCCGTGGTCGTCATGAGCGCGCAGAACACCTTCATGACCGCCATCAAGGCTTCCGAGGCCGGTGCCTATGAATATCTGCCCAAGCCTTTCGACCTCACGGAGCTGGTGAGCATCGTCGGCAGGGCGCTGGCCGAGCCGAAGAAGAAGCCCGAGGCGCGTGCCGGCGATGAGCAGGCGGAAAACATGCCGCTCGTCGGCCGCTCCCCGGCGATGCAGGATATCTACCGTGTCCTGGCGCGCATGATGCAGACGGACCTGACGGTGATGATCACCGGGGAATCCGGCACCGGCAAGGAGCTCGTCGCCCGCGCGCTGCATGAATATGGCCGCCGCCGCAAGGGGCCGTTCGTCGCCATCAACATGGCGGCGATCCCGCGCGATCTGATCGAATCGGAACTGTTCGGCCATGAAAAGGGCGCCTTCACCGGCGCGCAAAACCGCTCCAGCGGGCGGTTCGAGCAGGCCGATGGCGGCACGCTTTTCCTCGACGAGATCGGCGACATGCCGATGGAAGCCCAGACGCGGCTTCTACGCGTGCTCCAGCAGGGCGAATATATGACCGTTGGCGGCCGCACGCCGATCAAGACCGACGTGCGGATCGTGGCCGCGACCAACAAGGACCTGCGTATCCTCATCAACCAGGGGCTTTTCCGCGAAGATCTCTATTACCGGCTCAATGTGGTGCCGCTCAGGCTGCCGCCGCTGCGCGAGCGCAGCGAGGATATTCCGGATCTTGTGCGCCATTTCTTCAAGCAGGCCGTGAAGGACGGGCTGCCGGAAAAGCGCATCACCGCAGCGGGACTCGACCTGATGCGCCGTTATCCCTGGCCCGGCAATGTCCGTGAGCTCGAGAACATGGTGCGCCGCCTGGCGGCTCTCTATCCGCAGGAGGAGATCACGCCCGAGGTCATCGAAGCCGAACTGAAATCCGATCTGCACAGCCCCGATCCCGTCAGCGGGCCGCTGGTGTCGGAAGATTTGACGATCGCCCAGGCCGTCGAGATCAACATGCAGCGCTATTTCACCTCTTTCGGCTCTGACCTGCCGCCGCCGGGCCTCTACCAGCGCGTGCTGACGGAGGTCGAATACCCGCTGATTCTGGCCTGTCTCACTGCAACACGCGGCAACCAGATCAAGGCCGCCGACCTTCTCGGGCTGAACCGCAATACGTTGCGCAAGAAAATCCGCGAACTGGGCGTGAATATCTATCGCGGTTCGAAGGCCAGCTAGAATTCAGCTGTGAAAAAGCCTGGGCGCCGTTAACGGCGTTGCATTTTCGCCACAATACGTTGCATCAGTGCAACGCATTCGTTTAGCGTGGTGATCATGGCGACATTGAACCCGGTGAGTCTCTTCGGACAATCGAGCGCGTCCTCGCAAAATAGCGAGGGGCGCAGGCTGCTCGCCCTGCCAGGCATCATCACCGTCATCACGGCGCTGGTGACGGCTGCGATCTCCTTCGTCATCCTTATCGGCCTTACGCCGATCACGCCCGACCGCAACGTCACGCTGGTACTCACCACAATCAATGTGGCGTTGATCCTGTTGCTGATCCTTCTGATCTGCCGGGAAGTCTACCGCATCGTCCAGGCAAGGCGGCATGGGCGGGCGGCGGCGCGGTTGCACGTGCGCATCGTCGCCCTTTTCTGCCTGATCGCCGCGGTGCCGGCGATCATCGTGGCGATCGTCGCATCCGTCACGCTCAATCTCGGTCTTGACCGCTGGTTCGAGACCAGTACCAGGACAATCGTCGAATCCTCGCGCAGCCTCTCCAATGCCTTCATCACCGAGACGGCGCGCAACCTGCAAAGCACGAGCTATTCGATGTTGCAGGATCTCGACCGGGAGCGCACGCTCTACAGTCTGGACCGCGGCGGCTTCGTCAAGATGATGTCGCTGCAGGCGCGCGGACGCGGGCTGCTCGGCGCCTTTCTCCTGCGCGACAATGGCGACATCATTCTGCAGAGTGATCTCGGCACTGAAAAGACGCTGCCGCCGCCGCCGCAGGAGGCACTGGATACGGCGAAGGACGGAAAGCCCGTGGTGATCCCGCCCGGCAACAGCAATTTCGTTGGTGCCATCATCCAGATGCGGCGGATACCGGACGCCTATCTCTACACCGTCCGGTCCGTCGAGCCGAAGATCCTCGACTCGATGCGGCTGATGGAAGCCAACCGGCAGCGCTACCAGGACATGGAAGCGAACCGCGTGCCGACGCAGATCGCCTTCGCCTTGCTCTATTTCGGCCTGACGCTTGTCGTGCTGCTTTCCGCGATCTGGACGGGGATCGCCGTCGCCGACCGGCTGGTACGCCCGATCCGGCTGCTGATCGGCGCTGCCGACGACGTGGCATCGGGCAATCTCGATATATCCGTGCCGGTCAGAAGCTCCGATGGCGATGTCGGCGCCCTGTCCGGCACGTTCAACAATATGGTGGCGGAGCTGAAGAGCCAGCGCAACGAGCTGATCGCCGCCAAGGACCAGATCGATGAGCGCCGCCGTTTCTCCGAAGCCGTCCTCTCCGGCGTCACCGCCGGCGTCATCGGCATCGATACGGACGGTCTGGTCAGCATCGTCAACCGGTCCGCCGAGCACATGTTCGGCATCGATCCGGATGAGACCATTGGCAAGAACCTGACCGGGGTGGTGCCGGAGATCGGGCAGGTCTTCGAGATCGCACGCGCCACGGGGCGTCCCGTCCACCGCGAGCAGGTCACGATGACGCGCGGCGGCACCACGCGGACATTCAACGTGCAGATTACCGTGGAAGATGCTGAATCCGATGAACATTCCTATGTCGTGACGGTGGACGACATCACCGATCTCGTCCAGGCGCAGCGTTCCTCCGCCTGGGCGGATGTGGCGCGGCGCATCGCCCATGAGATCAAGAACCCGTTGACCCCCATCCAGCTATCGGCCGAGCGCATCCGCCGGCGCTACGGCAAGGTCATCACCGAGGACCGCGAGGTCTTCGATCAGTGCACCGACACCATCATCCGCCAGGTGGGCGACATTGGCCGAATGGTTGATGAATTCTCGGCATTCGCGCGCATGCCGAAGCCGGAAATCAAGTCGATGGACCTGCGCGAGGCGCTGCGTGAGGCGTCATTCCTGATCGAGGTCAGCCGCAACGATATCCGTTTCGAGCAGGCATTCAGCAACGAGCCGCTGATCGGCGATTTCGACAGCCGCCTGCTCGGGCAGGCCTTCGGCAATGTCATCAAGAATGCCAGCGAGGCGATCGATGCCGTGCCGAAGGAGGAGAGGGACGTCGGCCATATTCTCATACGCGCATATCGCGAACGCGATTCGCTTGTTGTCGATGTCATCGACAACGGCAAGGGCTTGCCGGGAGAGAACCGGCAGCGGCTTCTCGAGCCCTATATGACGACACGCGAGAAGGGGACGGGGCTGGGCCTCGCAATCGTCAAGAAGATCGTCGAGGAGCACGGTGGCCATATGGAATTGCACGACGCCCCGTCGGATTTCCATGGTGGCAAGGGAGCAATGATCCGCATGATCTTTCCCGCAGCGGAAGAGAGCGGTGAGAAAACCCACACGAAGGTAGGGCAGGTGAACTGATGGCGGCTGATATTCTGGTAGTGGACGATGAGACGGACATACGCGAGCTCGTTGCCGGTATCCTGAGCGACGAGGGCCATGAAGCGCGGGTGGCTCATGACGCCGACAGCGCCTTGGCAGCGATCGACGACCGTGTGCCACGGCTGGTCTTTCTCGACATATGGATGCAGGGCAGCCGGCTCGACGGCCTGGCGCTGCTCGACGAGATCAAGAACCGGCATCCGGAACTGCCGGTGGTGATGATTTCCGGCCACGGCAATATCGAGACCGCCGTTTCGGCGATCCGTCGTGGCGCCTATGATTTCATCGAAAAGCCGTTCAAGGCCGACCGCCTGATCCTCATCGCCGAACGGGCGCTCGAGAACTCGAAGCTGAGGCGCGAGGTCTCCGACCTGCGCAAGCGCAGCGGCGACAGCCTGGAGCTGCACGGCAATTCGCTGGCCATGAATCACCTGCGCCAGACGATCGAGCGTGTCGCGCCCACCAACAGCCGCATCATGATCATGGGACCGTCCGGCTCCGGCAAGGAGCTGGTGGCGCGCGCCATCCACGCGCTTTCGAATCGGGCCCACGGTCCCTTCGTTACGCTGAACGCGGCGACCATCACGCCGGAGCGCATGGAGATCGAGCTTTTCGGCACCGAGATGGATGGCGGCGAACGCAAGGTCGGCGCGCTGGAGGAGGCGCATGGCGGCATTCTCTATCTCGATGAGGTCGCCGACATGCCGCGCGAGACGCAGAACAAGATCCTGCGCGTGCTCGTCGACCAGCAGTTCGAGCGCGTCGGCGGCACGAAGCGGGTCAAGGTCGATGTGAGAATCATTTCATCGACCGCCCAGAATCTCGAAGCCATGATTGCCGAGGGCCGCTTCCGCGAGGATCTCTTCCATCGCCTTGCCGTCGTCCCGGTCATGGTGCCGGCGCTCGCCTCGCGGCGCGAGGATGTTCCGATCCTGGTCGAGGTCTTCATGAAACAGATCGCCGAACAGTCCGGCATCAAGCCGCGCAAGATCGGGCCCGATGCCATGGCCGTCCTGCAGGCGCATAGCTGGCCCGGCAATGTGCGCCAGTTGCGCAACAATGTGGAACGCCTGATGATCCTGGCGCGCAGCGACGATCCCGATGCGGTGATCACGGCGGATCTGTTGCCGTCGGAAATCGGCGACACGCTGCCGCGCGCGCCGACCGAGTCCGATCAGCACATCATGGCGTTGCCGCTGCGCGAGGCGCGGGAACTCTTCGAAAAGGAATATCTGATCGCACAGATAAACCGCTTCGGCGGAAATATCTCGCGCACCGCGGAATTCGTTGGTATGGAACGCTCCGCATTGCATCGGAAGCTCAAATCCCTCGGGGTATGATATGCGCGTTATCATCTGCGGCGCAGGTCAGGTCGGCTACGGCATCGCCGAACGTTTGGCCGCGGAGCACAACGATGTTTCCGTAATCGACACCTCGGCCGACCTCATCGAACGCATACACGACACGCTCGACGTGCGCGGCTTTTTCGGCCATGGCTCCCAGCCGGACGTGCTGGCCGCGGCCGGCGCCGACGAAGCTGACATGATCATCGCCGTCACCCTCTATGACGAGGTCAATATGGTGGCCTGTCAGGTGGCGCATTCGCTCTTCAACGTGCCGACGAAGATCGCCCGCATCCGCGCCCAGTCCTATCTGCAGCCGCACTATCAGGATCTGTTCTCGCGCGAGCACATGCCGATCGACGTGGTCATCTCGCCGGAGCTCGAAGTGGGCGAGATGGTGCTGCGTCGCATCGCGCTGCCCGGCGCGATGGATGTCTTGCGTTTTGCCGATGACAAGGTGGTGGTGCTTGCCATCGAGTGTCTGGAGGAATGCCCGGTCATCAATACGCCGCTGGCGCAGCTGAGCGACCTTTTTCCCGATCTGCCTTCGACAGTCGTCGGCGTGGTACGCAACGACCAGCTCTTCATCCCGCATTCGACCGACCAGCTTATCGCGGGCGACCTCGCCTATGTCGTGACGACGCGCGAGCAGGTGCGCCGGACGCTGGCGCTTTTCGGCCACGAAAAGCCGGAGGCGACCCGCATCCTGATCGCGGGCGGCGGCAATATCGGCCTTTATGTCGCCAAGACGATCGAGGAGCGCCAGCCGCGCACCAAGATGAAGATCATCGAGGCCGACCGCAACCGCGCCATGGCCATTGCCGACCAGCTGCACCGGACCATGGTGCTGCACGGCAGCGCGCTCGACCAGGCGCTGCTGCGGGAAGCCGATATTCAGGATGCCGACCTGATGGTCGCGCTCACCAATCAGGACCAGGTCAACATCCTGGCCAGCATCATGGCCAAGCGCCTTGGCTGCAAGGCGAATCTGGCGCTCATCAACGACCCCGCCTATCAGGGGTTCACCCGTACTGTCGGCATCGATGCCCATATCAACCCGCGCACCGTGACGATCTCGCGCGTGCTGCAGCATGTGCGGCGCGGACGGATTCGCGCAGTGCAGAGCGTCCATCGCGGCCTTGCGGAAGTCATCGAGGCGGAGGCGCTCGAGACCTCGCCGCTGGTCGGGCCTCCCATGCGTGAGCTGGACCTGCCGGATGGCCTGCGGATCGGGGCGATCTATCGCGACGGCAAGGTGCTGAAGCCTGATGGTTCGATGCGGATCAAGCCAAAGGACCGCGTCGTTCTCCTGGCGACCTCGGAGGCCGTGCGGCATGTGGAGCAGATGTTCCGGGTGAGTCTGGAATTTTTCTGACGGGCCCGGCATGCGGATGCGGCGAAGCTTTTCCTCTCCGGAAGGCCGGGCAAAGCCGGCCATCACCCGAATTGCATAGGCCAGACACCCATAAGAGGCATTCCGCCATTCTTGTCGCAAGGCAGCGAAGTTTCTACGATTGTGGGGTGAAGCGCGTTCGATCCCTATCGCCACCAGCCTTCAAGAGCCGCGCAGCCCATGGGGAGGGGTGTTTTGGAACACCGTGTGGTAGCACTTTTGCTGAACAAAACATTTTTGCGATTGCAGAAAAAACGCCATCCTGTTAACCGGAATATTGAGGGTTAGATTTGGCGTCCACATCTTCTGCCACTAGCCGGTTCGACTGTTTGTCGGGGTGCTTGATTTTGATCAGGTGCTGTGAGTTACATGCACGTATGAGTCAGTTGCTGATCGAATTAAAGGAATAAAAACAATGGCTGAGCGATCGCAAAATCTTCAGGATCTCTTCCTCAATTCCGTTCGGAAGCAGAAGATTTCATTGACGATCTTTCTCATCAACGGCGTCAAACTGACCGGAATCGTAACCTCCTTCGACAATTTCTGCGTGTTGCTGAGGCGGGACGGTCATTCGCAGCTGGTTTACAAGCATGCGATATCGACCATCATGCCGAGCCAGCCGGTGCAGATGTTCGAGGGCGAAGAAGGGCAATAATCCGTCTCCTGCAAATTCCCTGCATGGCTGACGGTTGCCCCAAGGATTGAATATTGAGCAAATCAAAAGGGCGCACGACGCATGAGGGGAATGCGGATGCCGGATTCGGCACATCCGCAAAGGGCCCGACTCGCGCCATCGTCATTGTTCCGATACTGCCCGAGCGTCTGCAGGACGCAGGGCAGGGCGATGACGCGCATCGTCCGCAATACCGTCGCAGCAACGAGGCCCGGCTCGAAGAGGCAATGGGGCTGGCGCGGGCCATCGACCTCGATCTCGTCTATTGCGACATAGTCACAGTCACCAATCCACGGCCGGCGACCCTCATCGGTTCGGGTAAGGTGGAAGCGATCGCCGAAATCGTCAAGAAGGACGAGGCGGAGCTCGTCATCGTTGATCACGCGCTTACACCAGTGCAGCAGCGCAACCTCGAAAAGGAGTGGAACGCGAAGGTCATCGACCGCACCGGGCTGATCCTCGAGATATTCGGCCGCCGCGCCCAGACGAAGGAAGGCGCCCTGCAGGTCGAGCTGGCGCATCTCAATTACCAGAAGGGGCGTCTCGTCAGAAGCTGGACCCACCTTGAGCGGCAGCGCGGCGGCGGCGGCTTCCTCGGCGGCCCGGGTGAAACGCAGATCGAGGCCGACCGGCGCATCCTGCAGGAGAAGATCCTGCGCATCCGCCGCGAATTGGAGACGGTGGTGCGTACCCGCACGCTGCACCGCCAGAAGCGCAAGAAGGTGCCGCATCCGATCGTCGCCCTCGTCGGCTACACCAATGCCGGAAAGTCGACGCTGTTCAACCGCCTGACCGGTTCCGATGTGCTGGCCGAGGACATGCTTTTCGCCACGCTCGATCCGACACTGCGGCGCATCCGCCTGCCGCATGGCGAGACGGTGATCCTGTCCGATACCGTCGGTTTCATTTCCAATTTGCCTACCCATCTCGTGGCAGCCTTCCGGGCGACGCTCGAGGAAGTGGTGGAAGCGGATTTGATCCTTCATGTGCGCGACATTTCTGACCCCGACAATGCCGCGCAGGCCGAGGACGTCGGGAACATCCTCGAAAGTCTGGGCATCGAACGCGGCGACAACCGGCGGATACTGGAAGTCTGGAACAAGATCGACCTGCTTGACGAAACCGGACGCGAGGCGGCCCTTCGGCTGAGCGCGTCCGCGCCGGAAGATGCACGGCCGATCGCCATTTCAGCCGCGACGGGGGAGGGCGTCGATCATCTCCTGTCCGTCATCGAAAGCCGCATTTCGGGCACTCTCGAACGTGTCGAGCTCAATTTGGCGCCACAGGATTTGCATCTGCTCGACTGGATCTATCAGCACGCGAGCAATATCCGCCGGGAGAATCTCGAAGACGGGTCGTTGCGGATCGAGGCCGATATGACCGATTCGGCGCGCAAGACCCTGCGCGAGCGGATGAAGGGCGAGAAATAGCGGAGGCTATTTCCCGGGTTTTTTGGCCTTCTGCCAGAGGTCTTCCATCTCTTCGAGGGAAGCCTCGTCGAGTGAGCGCTTCTGCTCCTCCAGCGATCGCTCGATGAAATGGAAGCGGGAGCGGAACTTCTCGTTCGTCGCGCGCAGCGCGCTTTCCGGCTCGATATCGAGATGGCGGCCGAGATTGACGATGGCGAAGAGGAGATCGCCATATTCCTCGGCGATTTCCTCTTTCCTTCCATTCTGCAAGGCATCCCGCAACTCGACGGTTTCCTCGGCGATCTTGTCCAGGATGGGCTCGGCTTCCGACCAGTCGAAGCCGACCTTCGCCGCCTTCTGCTGCAGCTTGAGCGCCCGCATCAGCGCCGGCAGGGCCTGCGGCACGTCATCGAGGAAGCCGTTCCTCTCGCCATTGTCGAGCCCCAGTTCCGCCCGGCGCCTTGCCCGCTCTGCCTTCTCCTCGGCCTTGATACGGTTCCAGGCGCCTTTCGCCATGCCCGCGCCGCGCGCATCCTCGTCGCCGAAGACATGCGGGTGGCGGCGGATCATCTTGGTGGTGATTGCTTCCACCACGTCACCGAAGTCGAAGGCCCGTTTCTCTTCGGCCATGCGGGCGTGGAACACCACCTGCAGGAGCAGATCGCCGAGTTCCTCCCTCAGGTCGTCCAGATCGTCGCGCTCGATTGCGTCGATGACCTCGAACGCCTCCTCCAGCGTATAGGGCGCGATGGAGCGGAAATCCTGCTCCAAATCCCAAGGGCATCCTGTCACCGGCGTGCGCAGAGCGGCCATGATCTCGAGCAGGCGGTCGATGTCGCGGGAAGGCTTCATGGCGGGAATCCGTGATTGGAGGAATATGAAAGGTTAGCCGATTCTCGAATACGTGACAGTGCGGGGCTTGCGGCGCGCGGGACATTTTGCATAAGTCACGTCCGGTCAATGGATGTTGCATTGCAGCGAAAGGCGGAACCCAATGACGATTCTCGTGACCGGCGGCGCCGGCTATATCGGCTCCCATACCTGTGTCGAGCTGCTGCAGGCCGGCCATGATGTAGTCGTTGTCGACAATTTCGACAACAGCCATCCCGAAGCCTTGAACCGCATTGCGGAGATCGCGGGCAGGGCGCCTGCGATCGAATCCGGCGATATACGCGACCAGGCCTTTCTCGAGGACGTCCTGCGGCGGCATGGCTGCACGTCGGTCATCCATTTCGCCGGGCTGAAGGCGGTGGGCGAATCCGGAGAGAAGCCGCTCACCTATTATGACTGCAATGTCGTGGGCACGCTGCGCCTCCTGCAGGCCATGCAGGCAGTCGGCGTGCGCAAACTCGTCTTCTCGTCCTCCGCCACCGTCTATGGCGAACCGCAGAAGCTGCCGCTCGAGGAAGATCATCCGCTGTCGGCCACCAACCCGTATGGCCGCACGAAGCTGGTGATCGAGGACATGCTTCGCGACTTCCACAAGAGCGATCCCTCCTGGCACATCGCCATCCTGCGCTATTTCAATCCGGTCGGGGCCCATGAGAGCGGCCTCATCGGCGAGGATCCGAAGGGCATTCCCAACAATCTGATGCCGATCATCGCACAGGTTGCGAGCGGGCGGCGTGAAAAGCTCCATGTATGGGGTGATGATTATCCCACACCCGACGGCACCGGCATCCGCGACTATATCCATGTGGTCGACCTCGCCAGGGGACATCTCAAGGCCTTGGACAGGCTCGATGAGCCGCAATGCTTCGCCGTCAACCTGGGAACGGGGCAGGGCTACAGCGTCATGGAGGTGATCAAGGCCTTCGAGCATGTCTCGAACCGCAAGATCACCTATGAGATTGCGCCGCGCCGCGCCGGCGATGTCGCGGTCTGCTATTCCGATCCCACCCATGCCAGAGAATTTCTCGGCTGGTCCGCCACCAGGAATCTGCGTGACATGTGCCAGGATATGTGGAACTGGCAGGTGAAGAACCCGAATGGCTACGAATAATTATCAGGCCATTTCCGTTATTGATTGAGCATCCCATGCGGTTTTTCCTCGACAAGTTCACCATCGCCCTCATCGTCGCCATCCTCATCGCCTCGGTCCTGCCGGTGAGGGGGCAATATGCCGAATGGTTCAGCATCGCCACGACGATCGCGGTGGGGCTCCTGTTTTTCCTGCATGGGGCGCGCTTGTCACGCGAGGCGGTGGTGGCGGGGCTGGTGCACTGGCGGCTGCATCTCTTCGTGCTGGCTGCGACCTTCGTGCTTTTCCCGTTATTGGGACTGGGGGCCGGATGGCTCGTGCCGGGACTGAAGGAATCCGCCTTCTATACCGGCATCCTGTTTCTCTGCGTGCTGCCGTCGACGGTGCAGTCCTCCATCGCATTCACCTCAATCGCCGGCGGCAATGTCCCGGCTGCCGTCGTCTCGGCTTCGGCCTCCAACATACTAGGCATGTTCTTGACGCCGGCGCTGGTCGGCCTTCTCTTCGCGGTGCAGGGCACCGGCATATCGTTCGACGCGCTGGAATCGATCCTCCTGCAATTGCTGGCGCCCTTTGTCCTGGGACAGTTGCTGCAGCCATGGATCGGCAATTTCATGCGCCGCCACAGTAAGGCCCTGGGTCTCGTCGACAGGGGATCCATCCTGATGGTGGTCTATCTCGCCTTCAGCGAGGCGGTCGTCGCGGGGTTGTGGCATACCGTATCATGGAGCGACCTCGCCCTCATGACCGGCGTCGACGTGGTTCTCCTGGCGCTTGTGCTGCTCATCACCGCCTATGGCAGCAAATGGCTCGGCTTCTCGCATGAGGACCAGATCACCATCATATTCTGCGGATCGAAGAAGAGCCTCGCCAGCGGAGCACCCATGGCGAATGCCATTTTTGCCGGGCAGAATGTCGGCGGCATCGTCCTGCCGCTGATGCTGTTCCACCAGATCCAGCTCATGGTTTGCGCGGTCCTGGCGCGGAAATATGCGGAAAGAAAGCACCGGCTCGAAGAGCGCGATGCAGCAAAGGCTCCGGTAAAGGCATGATGCGTAAACTCGACGAGAAAGCGCTGGCGAAGGCCTATAACCGCGCATTGAAGCTGGAGAAAGCAGGAGACCTCGACGGCGCTGCGGAGGCCTATGCGGAGGTGCTGCGGATCGATCCCGACGATCACGGCGGAGCGGCGGTGCGGCTCGCCAGCATCGGCCGCGGCGTGGTGCCGCCGAAGGCGCCGGACGCTTATGTGCAGACGCTGTTCGACCAGCATGCCGAGATGTTCGACACCATCCTCGTCGACCAGCTCGGCTATGATGTGCCGCTGCAATTACGCGACATGCTGCTCGCGCGCAGTCCCTCCGCACATTTCGCGCGCATGCTCGATCTCGGCTGCGGGACGGGGCTGTCGGGTGATGCGCTGCATGACGTAGCCGATCACAAGACCGGCATCGACATCTCGGAAAACATGGTCGAGATCGCCTATGAAAAGGGCGATTACGATGCCTTGTTCGTCGGCGAGGCGGTGCGCTTTCTCGATACGACGGAAGGCCCCGCCTGGGACCTGATCGTGGCGACGGACGTGCTGCCCTATATGGGAGAGCTCGACGCTTTCTTCGCAGGCGTCGGACGGCATCTGAGCCGGGGCGGGACATTCGCATTCTCGAGCGAAACGCTTCCCGACGAGACATTCGCCGGCCGACCGTTCATGGTCGGGTCCTATCAGCGCTTCGCCCATTCGGCGGTCTATGTGCGTCAGATGCTTGAGAAAAACGGCATGGAATGCGTCGAATCCGCGGACATCGTCGTGCGCCAGGAGCAGGGGCAGCCGGTACCCGGCCATCTCATGCTGGCGTTGAAAAGCGTGCCGTGATCGCGATCAATCCGTTCTCTTGCCGTCTGGCTTCACGAGCTTGCCTTCCTCGGCCTTGTAGTAGAACTGGCTGGCCACGAGCCAACCCTTCAGCGGACGAAGCGGCAGGATACAGGTCAGGAGCACGAGGGGCAGAGACACGAGCAGGTGCCACCAGACCGATGGCTCGAAGGTGACCTCCATCCATACGGCGAACAGGACGGAGGGAACACAGGCGAAGCAGATGACGAAAAACGCCGGCCCGTCCGCCGGATCGGCAAACGAATAGTCGAGACCGCAGACTTCGCATCGGGGGGCGAGCTTCAGGAAGCCGTCGAAGAGCTCGCCCTGGCCGCAACGCGGGCATTTTCCACGGATACCTACGCGCCAAGGCTCCAGAGGCGGCCATTCTCTGCTGTCCATCAATTCCGTCCTTCTTTGAGCAGTCTGCCAATGACAGGTAGCGCTCTCCAACGCCTTTGCCATCGCAGCGCCATTGCTTTTTTCATGACGATCCATACATATGTAGGAAATGTACGCATACACAAGAGGGCAACATGGGCGATAGTGCCGCACCCCGTTGGGCTGCAAATATCCACGACCGGACGGGCCCGATCTATCTGCGCATCGTGGATGCCCTTGCCGAGGCGCGGGCGGCAGGCACGCTTCATCCCGGCGACCGGCTACCGGCGCAGCGCGATCTGGCGCAGCTTCTCGGCATCGACCTGACGACCGTCACTCGTGCCTTTTCGGAGGCGCGCCGCCGCAACCTGATCGATGCGGCACCGGGACGCGGCTCCTTCGTCACATCAGGCGGAGCGGAAGAGCCCATTCTGGACCTCGGCATGATCATTCCGCCGTCGCCGGCGGGAATGAACCTGCCCAGCCTCATCCGCAGCGGCATCGACGGCCTGCTGCGGCGTTCGAGTGCGGAGACGCTTCTATCCTATCATCCCGATCCGGGCTCGCCGGCCGAAAGGGCGGCGGGCGCCGAATGGCTAGGCGACGGGGGCGATCGCCTGCCCGTCGAGCGGATCGCGGTGGGGCCCGGCGCCCAGTCCCTGTTATGCGCGGTGCTGATGACATTGAGCGGGCCGGACGATGCGGTCCTTGCAGATAGCCTGACCTATCCCGGCTTCATTTCCCTTGCGCGAACGCTGCAGCGCAGGATCGTCGGGGTGGCGGCGGACGAGGAGGGGATGCGTCCGGATGTTCTGGACGCACTTGCGGGAACCACCGGCGCCCGTCTCGTCTATCTCAATCCGACGCTGCACAACCCGACCACGCTGACCATGCCGGCGCACCGCCGCCGGGAGCTGATCGATGTGGCGCGACGCCGAAATCTCCTCATCATCGAGGACGATCCCTACACTCGGCTCCTGCCTTCGGGCGAGCCGACATTCCTGGCCCTGGCGCCGGACCTGACATTCCACGTGGCGACGCTGGCCAAATGCATTTCTCCGTTTCTGCGTACCGCCTTCCTCGCCGCGCCCGACGGCGAAAGCATCGGCGCGGTCGCGCAGAGGCTGCGCAGCATCGCCCTGATGGCTCCGCCGCTCATGACCGGCCTGGCCGCCGAATGGATCCGCAGCGGAACCGCAGCGGAAATAGCCCGGGGAATCCGGCGGGAGATGGAAGCCCGCCAAGCCCTTGCGGCCGGAATCCTGCCGGCCCAGGCACAGGGGCAACCGTGGGGCCTGCATGTCTGGCTGCCCCTGCAGCAGGACCAGAAGGCATCGACGATCGTCGATGCCGCGCGCCGGCGCGGCCTGGCAGTCAGCGCCGGCAGCGACTTCGCGGTGTCGGACGACGCGCCCGACGGAATACGCATCGCGCTCGGCGCGGTTGCGACGAGGAGCAGGCTCGAGGAAGCCCTTCGCAGCCTTGCGGCCACGCTGCGTGCGCCGATCATGCCAACCACGGCGCTTGTCTAAGGATTGACGCGATGCCATCATAGGTTGTTCTTCTCATGATCAGGGAGACCGAGGATGGACCGACCCGCACAGAGCGCGCTGTTGCCCCGAAGGCTTTTCTTCGATCCATCGGAGAAACAGCTGGTGCGGATCAGCCCCGATGGCCGATGGATCGCATTCCAGGCTCCGATCGATGGTATCCTCAATCTCTGGCTTGCGCCTGTCGAAGAACCGGAGAAAGCACGGCCGCTCACACATGTCAGCGATCGCAATATCGGACCGGCGGTCGTGTGGGCTTACGACAATCGCCATATCCTGATCATCCGTGACAAGGCCGGCGACGAGAACTGGTGCGTCTGGAGCATCGACATTAAGACCGGACAGGAGAGGGCGCTCACGCCGAGAAGCGGCGTGCAGGCCTATATTCAGCAGATATCGCGGCATTTTCCGGATGAGGTTCTGATCGCGCACAACGAACGCGACCGGCGTTATTTCGATATCTATCGCATTAATATCGCCACCGGTGCCGGCTCGTTGCTGGAGAAGAATGACGGTTTTTTTGGCTTCTTCACCGACCAGCATTTCCAGGTGCGCCGGGCGGAGAAATATGCCGATGATGGCGCGGTGGAACATTTCGGCCGTGACGAAACCGGCGCGTGGTCGAAAGTCATTGCCCGGATTCCGGCCGAGGACAGTCTGACGACCTGGCCGATCGAATATAGCGACGACGGGAAAGAACTGTTCTGGCAGGACAGTCGCGGCCGTAACACCGCCGCACTTATGGCCGAGGACGTCAAATCAGGAGCAGTCCGCCTTCTGGCCGAAGACATTCGATCAGATATCACTTGGGTGCTTTTCGATCCCGTGACGACGCGGCCGGTTGCAGCGGCCAGTTGCTTCGACCGCATCCGATGGGAAGTGCTGGATCCCGATTATCAACGGGACTTCGATGCGCTTGCCGGGCTCTTTCCCGGTGATTTCACCTTCACAAGCATGTCTGATGATCGGCGCAAGATCATCGTCGCCCATCTGCAGGATACCCGCCCGCTCGCATATTTCTGCTACGACCGGACAACACGGCAAGCCAAGGAACTCTTTTCGGCTCAGCCAAGGCTGGAGAACATTCCGTTGGCGCCGATGGAGCCCAGGATTGTCCGTTCACGCGACGGGCTCGACCTTCTCTGTTATCTGACGTGCCCGGAAGAGAACAAGACAGGAACGGCACCGATGGTGCTCGTTGTTCACGGGGGGCCATGGGCGAGAGACATGTGGGGCCTCAATTCGATGCACCAATGGCTCGCCAATCGCGGCTATGCCGTCCTGAGCGTCAATTTCCGCGGCTCGACAGGCTTCGGGAAGGCATTCGTCAATGCCGCGAACGGAGAATGGGGCGGCAAGATGCATGACGACCTGGTCGATGCCGTCGACTGGGCGATTTCCGGAGGTATTGCCGATCCCGATCGCGTGGCGATCATGGGCGGAAGCTATGGCGGCTATGCCGCGCTGGTCGGCCTCACATTCACCCCGGAGAAATTTGCCTGTGCCGTTGATCTGGTCGGCATCTCCAATCTCGTGACATTCATCAATACGATCCCGGAATATTGGCAGACCTGGCAGTCTCAATGGAAGGTCCGGATGGGCGACTTCACAACGGAGGAAGGCCGCCGTTTCCTCGAGGAGCGATCGCCGCTGAACCATATCGACCGGATCGTACGGCCGCTGCTCATCGCGCAGGGTGCGAACGACGTCCGGGTAAAGGTTTCTGAGTCGGACCAGATCGTCGCTGCGATGCAGGAGCGCGGTATTCCGGTGACCTACATCCTGTATCCGGACGAAGGACACGGCGTGGAACGCACTGAAAACAGACGCTCCTATACAGCTGTCGTCGAGGCTTTCCTCGCGACACATCTCGGTGGGCGCTGCGAACCGGTCGGAGATGATTTTGCAGGTTCCTCCATCGCATTCAAAACAGGCAGCGAGCTGATCACCGGTCTGTGATGCAGAGAAACGGCTGCATTAATCATCGCCCGTCATTGCGATCTCAATCAGGAGATCTGGGCAAGCCGCCGGCCAAGCCGTGCGGCTGATATCATGCTATCAGTTCCATAATCTATCTTATGTGATCGTCATGCGTATGGAAGGTGGGTTCAAGGATGAAGTGCGACTTGCGAATGATACCAATGGGTTATCAGTCGCAAGGAAAACGCAATGAGACGCACCTACTCCCATATCGAC
>NZ_JACHWN010000001.1 GCF_014191375.1 Mesorhizobium sp. RMAD-H1 | reverse complement strand
CCCCGTCGCTCTCCGCGCTGGGGGAAGGTTCACATGGCTCAATTCTCAATGGAAATTATGCGCCTAACCGGCTCAGTTCTGCGTGGAAACCAACAGCATCTGGTGCGGCGCATAGGGGAATTCGTCGGTACGGCGCATCTCCTCGACATGGCCCGACTTGCTGGATAGCGACGGGAAGACGAACGAGCTTCCGAGCCCCTTGGTTTCCTGCCTGACCATCTCCAAGACCTGCAACAGGTAGCGCGGCAGCGGCAGCCGAAACGCCCGGTCGGCACCGCCCTTCGGCGACGGCACCAGCAGGACACCATCTTCGTCCAAGTGTTCCCACCGCATCGATCGTGCATCGTGGGAGCGCAGGCTGGTGAGCAGCATCACCGTCCAGCACGCCGCCCTTATGCGATCTTCCATCGCGTCCAACCGCCGCCATGCCTCCGGCAGGCCCTCCGGGCCGAGGGCCCACTGGCGAGGCTTCTCCTTGTTCATCCGGACGGAACGCGAAACGGGGTTCGGCGGCAGATCGTGGGAGCGCGCGGCGTCATTGTAGACAGCCTTCAAAGCCCTCATGGCGCCGTTGGCGCAGTATGGGCCGTTCTTCTTCGTGATCTTCTCGTGGAGGAGCCTGACCGTCTCACGGTCCAGTTTGTCGAGAGGGACTTCCAGCACGCTCTTGAGCGGACCGGTCACCTTCTCCTCGTACCAGTCCACCGTGCTCGGCCGAAGCTCCGGACCGCGCGTCTCCTTATACCGCTCCCAAGCTGTCTTCAGGCTCGGCACGGTGCGCTTCGGCGTCCTCGGATCGTCTCCGCGGCGAAGCGCGAGCTTTATCTCCGCCGAGCGCTCACGCGCGGTCCTGAGGCTCATCTCGTCTGTCCTGCCGACGATGATCGAGACGTACCGATTGCTCCCGTCGTTGATCCTGCCCACAAGCTTGTAGCTGGAGGACTTGCTGCCCACCACGATGCGGAGCCCGGAAGTGTCCGCATCGTATATCTGTGTTCCTGCGGGATGATCCTCGGCTAGCCGGTTGACCGCTCCCTGTGTAAGTTTCGTCGCCATGTTTTCCGTACCTCATCGTCGAGCCCGGACCCGATGTCAGGCCCGGTACGAGACCAGGTCCGACACGGCCCTACACGATGATGATGTCGCGGAAAGGAGGGGGCGTAAGCCATGAAACGAGTTCGGCATAGCCAGACAAGGCATTGATTTCTAGACTTAAAATCCCTCGGGCTTGCCCGTGCGGGTTCGACCCCCGCCGTCCGCACCAATTCTTCCTGCCCTGTCCATCGCTTGGGTGATACTTGACATCACAGATGATCCCGATGCGACCGCTGGTATCCGAAGCATTTGTTTCATGCTTCGTTCACAACTGGCCTCATAAAATATGCAGATATACTTGGCGTTATTGGGACCCGGCAGAAGGACAGATCGATGCGGCGTATTTTCCTTGCACTAAGCTTGCCCTTTTTCATCCTTGCCGGAGGCACGACGCCAGCTGGCGCTGCGAGTTTCGATTGTGGCCGGGCGAGCGCGCCCGACGAGAAGGCGATCTGCGCCAACCCGGACCTTTCAAGCGCCGATGACGGCGTGGCATATACATACCAGACCCTGCTCCGTCTGGTGAAAGGAGACGAGCGGCAGAAGGCGGTTGACGAACAACGCGCATGGCTGAAGGCAAGAGCGGCCTGCGGCGGCGATATCTCCTGCCTGAAAGCGCTCTATGACAAGGAGAACGGCCGCCTCAATGCCGTGCTCGCCGCCGCCCAGAAGCGCGTCGCGCTGGCGCTTTTCCGGCAGACGGGCCAATGCTTCGGCTGCAACTTCCCCAACGAGAATTTCTCCGGCATCAAACCCGCTGAGACCGCCGACCATGGCCTCATCAACTGCACGGTCAACGCGGTCGTCAACGGCACCTTCGACGGCTCCAAATTCGATCACGCCAATTTCGTCACCTGCCCCACGAAATATGATTCCGCGCTGGCGGGCATGAGCTGGAACAATGCAAGCCTGCGCAATACCGATTTCACCGGCGCCAATCTCGGTGGCAACAGCATGGATTATGCCGATCTCAGCGGCGCCAATCTGACCGATGCCAATCTCTATGAAATCAGCATGCATGGCACGATACTGAAAGGCGCCAGGCTGGTGCGCGTGCAAAGCGACCCCGCATCGATGAGCGGCGCGTGCTCCGATTTCGCGGGAGCGGACTTCACCGACGCCAATCTGGAGAAAGCGGAGATATGCGGCGTGTTCCTCGGCGCCAATTTCACGGGCGCCAATCTGCGCGACGCCAAGATCACCGGCTATGCGACGGGCGTTCGGCCGACCGATGCCACCGAGGACGCATACGGTCCCGCCGGGCCTGTTCCACAGGACACGCCCTTTGGCGGAAAGATCAACCTTTCCGGAGCCAATCTGACCGGCGCCAGCATCTTCAGCGAAACGACGCCCAAATCAGGCGGATACGGCTTCGCCATCCTGTGCCGGACGGTGATGCCCGACGGCGAGATCTCCAACCGCGACTGCAAATGAGGATACGGAAGGACGGGTGCGTCCTTCCGCACCCGTCGCGGCTCAGCCTTTCAGCTTGATGGCGATCCCGGCAAGCCGCCTGCCCTGGAATTTGGCGCCTTCCAGCTCCTGTTCCGACGGGAACCGCGAGCCGTCGCTGTTGGTCGTCGTGGTCATGCCGTAAGGCGCGCCGCCGCGAACCACGTCATTGCCCATCTGGTCCTGATAGGCATAGGAGAGCGGCACGATGATCATGCCGTGATGCTGCAGCGCCAGCTGTGCCGAGGCCAGCGCGATTTCCGCGCCGCCATGCTGCGTCGAGGTCGAGGACATCACCGTCGCCGGCTTGTCGATAAGCTTGCCCTCGGCCCAGAGCGGCCCCGTCTGGTCGAGGAAATTCTTCATCTGCGCGGCCATCATGCCGTAGCGCGTCGACAGGCCGAAAATGAAGCCGTCATAATCGGCCAGTTCCAGCGGTTGGGCGACCGGCGCTTCCTGGTCCAGCTTGTAGCCCGCCTTCTTCGCCACCTCCTCGGGCACCAGTTCCGGCACGCGCTTGACCGTCACATCGGCGCCCGCTTCGCGCGCGCCTTCGGCGGCGGCCTTCGCCATCTGCTCCATATGGCCCCAAGATGAGTAATAAAGAACGAGAACTTTCGCCATTTTCATCTCCATATCGGTGGATCGTCCGCCGGTCTGTCGCACGGCACATATTTATGTGAGCCAAACCGGGGAAATGGAACCACCTGGGGCGGCGACGGACTGTTCACACTCCCGGCACCTGCGGCATCACAGGCTTGCCGTCCCCCCGCCCGCGGGATTAAGTGCTAGGAACAGCGTCAACGGAGAAACGCCTCATGTCGGATGGACAATCGGAGAAGCCGGTAACCGCAGCCATGCTGGCCATCGGCGATGAACTCCTGTCGGGACGCACCAAGGACAAGAATATCGGCCATCTCGCCGATATTCTGACCGCCATCGGCATCGACCTGAAGGAGGTCCGCATCGTTCCCGACGAGGAGGACCGCATCATCGACGCGCTGAACGCGCTGCGCGGCGGCCATGATTACGTCTTCACCTCCGGCGGCATCGGCCCGACCCATGACGACATCACCGCCGATGCGGTCGCCAAGGCCTTCGGCGTGCCTTGCGAATATGACGAGAAGGCGCTGCAGCTGCTGGCCGAGAACTATGCCGGGCGCGGCCTCGAATTCACCGAATCGCGCAAGCGCATGGCGCGCATGCCGCGCGGCGCCAGCCATATCGACAATCCGATCTCCGTCGCCCCGGGTTTTATCATCGGCAATGTCCATGTGATGGCCGGCGTCCCGTCGATCTTCCAGGCCATGCTCGACAATGTCGTGCCGCGGCTTCGCACCGGACGGAAACTGCTGTCGCGCACGGTCACATGCCCGTTCGGCGAAGGCATCATCGGCGCGCCGCTGCGCGCCATCCAGGAAGCCCATCCCGATACCATCATCGGCTCCTATCCCCGCTACGAGGAAGGAAAATTCGCCACCGAACTGGTGGTGCGTGCCCGCGATGAGGAAAAGCTCGCCGCCGCCACCGCCGCCGTCGAGGAAATGGTCGCGCGGCTGAAATCGCAACAGGCGGCCTGACAAAGCGCCTTAGTTTTTCCTTCGGGACTTTGCGCCAGGGCAAGGCCGGGCGCTGTAGAAAGGCGGAAATTAAGCAAGCATTGAAGGAATGCAACGCCACGGGGCCGCTGCGCGTATAATATCACGGCCTGTGGACGGATCAGGCAGCAACTGACAGGAGGCTCGACATGGCATACCGGACCCTCATTGCTTACGTGCGCAGCGCCGCCGAACTAAAGCGGGTCACCGCCGCCGCGGCACTGGTGGCGGCCAAGACCGACCGCGCCCACATCATCGGCATCTACGCGATCCCCTCTCCTGTCGTCTATGCCGATCCCAACGGCTTCATCGACGCGACCGTGTTCGAGGCGCACGAGGCGCGCCACAAGGAGAACGCGACCAAGCTCAAGAACCTGTTCGAAACCGAGATGCGGCAGCAGGACCTGCCGCATGAGTTCCGCATCGTGCGCTCCAACACGGGAGCCGCCTCCGACGGCATCCTGCAGAGCGCCTTCCGCGCCGATCTCATCATCGCCGGCCAGCCAGACCCGGACGATCCCGATACCTCCAGCGACACGACCGAAGTGCTCGTCTTCGACAGCGGCCGCCCGGTTCTCCTCGTGCCTTACGCCTTCAGCCCGCCGGCGGATCTCTCGAAGATCGCCATCGCCTTCAACGGCAAGCGCGAAGCCGCCCGAGCCGCCTTCGACGCCCTGCCCCTGCTCCTCGTCGCCAGATCGGTCGAGATCGTCTGGGTCGACCCGCCCGAAACCGACGAAGAGGACAATGACATGGCCGGCGCAGCGCTGGCCGAAGCATTGGACCGTCACGGCGTCAAAGTCACCGTCAGGCATCTGGCCTCGCAGGGCCTTTCGACCCAGGAGACCCTCCGCCAGCACATATTGTCCAACGGCATCGAGCTGCTGGTCATGGGCGCCTACAGCCATTCCCGGCTGCGCGAACTGATCTTCGGCGGCGTGACCAAGGCCATCCTCACCGACATGCCGGGGTTGACGCTGCTTTCGCGTTGAGGAATTTGGGCAGCAGACGCTTGCAACGGCCGGATTTTTCCGGTTAACAGCAGCATCCCAGCGGTTTCCGCAGCAGCAAGTTCGTGTCTGGAGCGCGTCGATGTCCCTGCCCGATAAAGCCTTTCCCGTTTCGTGGGACCAGTTCCACCGCGATGCGCGCGCGCTCGCATGGCGTATCGCCGGCATGCAGCGCGAATGGCGCGCCATGGTCGCCATCACCCGCGGCGGCCTTGTGCCGGCCGCCATCATCTGCCGGGAACTGGGCATCCGGCTGATCGAGACCGTCTGCATCGCCTCCTATCACGACTATAGCGAGCAGGGAAAACTGCAGATCCTCAAAGGTATCGGCGAAGGCCTGCTGGAAAACGGCGGAGACGGTGTTCTGGTCATCGATGACCTGACCGACACCGGCAAGACCGCGGCCATGGTTCGCGAGATGATGCCGAAGGCGCATTTCGCCACCGTCTATGCCAAGCCGCTCGGCCGCCCGCTGATCGACACCTTCGTCACCGAGGTCAGCCAGGATACCTGGATCTATTTCCCCTGGGACATGGGATTCACCTATCAGGAGCCGATTTCGAAGGCGCATCGCGGCTGAACGCCGGTTTTTTCAACCAAGTCCGGACAAAATTGACGCAAATCCAAGAATTTCCGGCGCATTCTTAGCGGTTTTTTCATTTCACGCGTTGTTATCTTGGCGAATCGTCCCATCTTGTGATGGATGACCAGAAAGATAGCACCCGTGAAAATGGACCCGGCCCACATCATTGCCAAGGACAAACGGATCGAGACCCCTGCCGGCCGCTTGCGGCAGGTAGCGGCGCTCGTCTACCGTTACCATGACGGCAGGCCGGAAGTGCTCGTCATCACCAGCCGTGGCACGGGCCGCTGGATTCTCCCCAAGGGCTGGCCGC
This sequence comes from Mesorhizobium sp. RMAD-H1, assembly GCF_014191375.1. Classification (GTDB taxonomy): domain Bacteria; phylum Pseudomonadota; class Alphaproteobacteria; order Rhizobiales; family Rhizobiaceae; genus Paramesorhizobium. The sequence goes on along the minus strand of NZ_JACHWN010000001.1, from coordinate 1,169,279 downwards.
AAGTGGGCAAGACGCTTTCGCAGGCCGCCCTCCGCGAGGCCTACGAGGAAGCGGGCGTGCGGGGCGCCGTCGCCCTGCAGCCGATCGGCAGCTATGGCTATGAGAAGACCGATCTTCCGCCCGAGGCGAACAGCGCCTTCACGGTGGATGTCTTTCCCGTCCTCTTTTCGCACCAGGAAAGAAATTATCCCGAACGCGGCGAGCGACAGGGGGAATGGGTGACGCCGGAGGAAGCGGCCGAACGGGTCGACGAGCCCGAGCTCAAGGCCATCCTGCGCACATTCGGCGCAGCGCGGGCACTGGCGGCCGAGTAGGCCGGCTTTTCAATCACGCCGTATAGCGCTGGAGATCGGCCACCACCGCATTGCGTCCGCTCTCCTTGGCCACACCCAGATTACGGTCGGCCTGGCTCATCAGCACTTCCACGCTCTGCCCGGGCTTGTGCACGGCAAGGCCGATCGAGACCGACAGCTCCAGCCCTTTGATTCCCAGTCCTGAAGAGGCCTGGGCAACCTGCGTGCGCAGCCTTTCGGCGATGATCACCGCCTGTTTGAGATTGGCTCCCTCCAGGAATACGCCGAACTCCTGTCCGGCGAGGCGGCCCATCAGATCGCTCGACCGCGAATTGTGGCGGATGCAGTCACCGATCAGCCGGATGGCGGCGTCGCCCACCCGATGGCCGAATCGGTCATTGATGATCTTGAAATGGTCGGCATCGATATAGGCAAGCACGCCCACGCTGCGCTCGGCATCCTTCAGGAACATGGCAAGGCGCTCCATGAAGACCTTGCGATTGAGCAGGCCGCTCATCCGGTCACTCTGCAGCAGTTCCTGCATGGCGGCGTTGGCGAGCGTCAGCCGCTCGCGCAGAATCATGCCGTAGATGATGGCAGGCAGGGAGACCACCGTGGTGATCAGGCCGGAAATGATAAATTCGGAGCGCAGCCGTTCCGTACCCATCGGCGCATAGTAGAGATAGACCAGCAACTCCACGCTCGCCAGAATGCAGGCGAACCAGATGATGACGTTCTTGGCGATCTCACCCGCCCTCAATTTCATTTCCATGCGCATGTTCCGGCCCTTGCTGGGAAAGCATATTTGAAAATACTTAAAAACATGTTCCAGGCATGAAGCCGCCCGCAGCCGGCACCATCAAGCAGTCTTCCCAAAACGTCTTTTTCACGCAACGGGTACCCCCGAATAATGGCAAGCATGGGCCCCCGCCGCCTCTTCCTTCTCCCCGTTATCCACACCGGCCACACACAACATATTGAGGTCATAAATTTGAAACAAACCAACTCTTGACGCTCGGGTCCGAGTCACCTTTTATGGTTTCAGCGTTGTGTTTGTGGCGTGGCCGGACATTCGAAAAGCCGGCTTTTCATCCGATATCAGAGCCTTATCGACGGAAAATGCGTGTTTGCACATGCAGTTTCCGCGCGGGGTTCCCTGTGTCGGTTTACGGGCGCGGCGATAGACGAGGATTGCCGGCTCAAAAGGATGGGGGACGGTGCATTAATACAAGATTTAGTATTTGCGTCGATAATGAGCACCAGATAATGTAAGCATCCCGTTTGTGGGATCACAAAATCAGGTGTCGACAGATGGGCCCACGCGGCCTGCCGATGAAAGCCCTCGGAAGGGCTGGATGGCGAGGCGCGGTAAGGGAGAACCGGGTTCGCGGATGCGCGACCGGATGCGGCGGACATGCGGCCGCCCGTGTCAGGGATACAAATGACATGGGGAAGTCGCTATATACACAAGATATGGATGGGACCAATGAAGATCGAACGTCGTTTCACGAAGGAGAATCAGTCGCCCTATGCGGATATCGCTTTCCGCAAGGCGACGAGTGAGATCAAGAATCCCGACGGTTCCGTGGTGTTCCGCCTGGAGAACATCGACGTGCCCGCCCAGTTCAGCCAGGTCGCGGCCGACATTCTGGCGCAGAAATATTTCCGCAAGGCCGGCGTGCCTGCGCGGCTGAAAAGGCAAGAGGAGAATTCCGTCCCTTCCTGGCTGTGGCGCTCGGTGCCGGATGAAGAGGCGCTGGCGGCCCTCCCCGAGGAAGAGCGCTACGGCTCGGAAATGGACGCCCGCCAGGTCTTCGACCGCCTCGCCGGCACCTGGACCTATTGGGGCTGGAAGGGCGGCTATTTCGGTTCGGAAGCCGACGCCCTCGCCTTCCGCGACGAGCTTGCCTATATGCTCGCCACCCAGCGCGTCGCGCCCAACTCGCCGCAATGGTTCAACACCGGCCTTCACTGGGCCTATGGCATCGACGGCCCCGGCCAGGGCCATTATTATGTCGACTGGCAGACCGGCAAGCTGACCAAGTCCAAATCCGCCTATGAGCATCCGCAGCCGCATGCCTGCTTCATCCAGTCCGTCGCCGACGACCTCGTCAATGAGGGTGGCATCATGGATCTCTGGGTGCGCGAGGCGCGGCTCTTCAAATATGGCTCCGGCACCGGCTCCAATTTCTCGCATTTGCGCGGCGAAGGCGAAAAGCTCTCCGGTGGCGGCAAGTCGTCCGGCCTCATGTCCTTCTTGAAAATCGGCGACCGCGCGGCGGGTGCCATCAAGTCGGGCGGCACCACGCGCCGGGCCGCCAAGATGGTGGTTGTCGATATCGACCATCCGGATATCGAGGAATATATCGACTGGAAGGTGAAGGAGGAGCAGAAGGTCGCCGCCCTCGTCACCGGCTCTAAGATCGTCAAGCAGCATCTGACCGCCATCATGAAGGCCTGCGTCAATTGCGAGGCCGACAATGGCGATTGCTATGAGCCGACCAGGAACCCGGCGCTCAAGCGCGAGATCAAGGCCGCCAAGCGGAACCAGGTTCCGGAAAACTACATCAAGCGCGTCATCCAGTTCGCGAAGCAGGGCTATACCGACATTCAGTTCAAGACCTACGATACGGACTGGGATTCGGAAGCCTACCTCACCGTTTCCGGCCAGAACTCCAACAATTCGGTCTCGCTCAAGGATGAGTTCCTGCGCGCCGTGGAGAACGATGGCGACTGGAACCTGACCGCCCGCAAGGACGGCAAGGTGCTGAAGACGCTGAAGGCCCGCGATTTGTGGGAGAAGATCGGCTATGCCGCCTGGGCTTCCGCCGATCCCGGCCTGCACTTCAACACCACGATGAACGACTGGCACACCTGCTCCGCCGCCGGCCCGATCCGTGCGTCGAACCCGTGCTCGGAATATATGTTCCTCGACGACACGGCCTGCAATCTGGCCTCCATCAACCTTCTGACCTATCGCAAGGCGGACGGCACCTTCGAGATCGAGGCCTATGAGCACACCGTGCGGCTCTGGACCATCGTGCTCGAAATCTCCGTCATGATGGCGCAGTTCCCGTCGAAGGAAATCGCCAGGCTTTCCTATGAATACCGCACGCTGGGCCTCGGCTACGCCAATATTGGCGGCCTCCTGATGACCTCGGGCATTCCCTATGATTCCGACGAAGGCCGCGCCATCTGCGGTTCGCTGACGGCGATCATGACCGGCGTCGCCTATGCCACCTCTGCCGAAATGGCAGCTGAGCTCGGCACCTTCCCCGGCTATGAGCCGAACGCCGCCAACATGCTGCGCGTGATCCGCAATCACCGCCGCGCCGCCCATGGCGAAAGCCAGGGCTATGAAGGCCTCTCCGTCAACCCCGTGCCGCTCAGGGCCGCGGAATGCCCTGAACAGAAGCTGATCGAGCACGCCCGCGCCGCCTGGGACAAGGCGCTGGAACTCGGCCGGAAGCACGGCTATCGCAACGCGCAGGTGACCGTGATCGCGCCGACGGGAACGATCGGCCTGGTGATGGATTGCGACACCACCGGCATCGAGCCCGATTTCGCGCTGGTGAAATTCAAGAAGCTCGCCGGCGGCGGCTATTGGAAGATCATCAACCGCGCCGTGCCGGAAGCGCTGCGTACCCTGGGGTACACCGAAAGCCAGATCGCCGAGATCGAGGCCTATGCCGTCGGCCATGGCAATCTGAACCAGGCCCCGGCCATCAATCCCGGCACGCTCAAGGCCAAGGGTTTCACCGATGAGAAGATCGAGGCGCTGAACGCCGCGCTGAAATCGGCCTTCGACATCAAGTTCGCCTTCAACCAGTGGACGCTCGGCGCCGACTGGCTGAAGGAGCAGTTCGGCTTCACCCAGGAACAGCTCGATGATTTCTCCTTCGAGCTTCTCCCTGCCCTCGGCTTCTCGAAGAAGGACATCGAGGCCGCCAATATCCATGTCTGCGGCGCGATGACGCTGGAAGGTGCGCCTTTCCTCAAGCAGGAACACTATCCGGTGTTCGACTGCGCCAATCCGTGCGGCAAGATCGGCAAGCGCTACCTCTCGGTCGAAAGCCACATCCGCATGATGGCGGCGGCGCAGCCCTTCATATCAGGCGCGATCTCCAAGACGATCAACATGCCGAACGAAGCGACCGTCGAGGATTGCAAGAACGCCTATATGCTGTCCTGGAAGCTGGCGCTCAAGGCCAACGCGCTCTATCGCGACGGCTCCAAGCTGTCGCAGCCGCTGAACAGCGCCCTCATCGCCGATGATGAAGAGGACGAGGACGATGCGGTCGAGGCGCTGATCGAGGCTCCCGCTGCCGCCCGCGCCGTGCAGGTCACCGAAAAGATCGTCGAGCGGATCGTCGAGAAGGTGGTGCGCGAGCGCGAGAAGCTTCCGAACCGCCGCCAGGGCTATACGCAGAAGGCGGTGGTCGGCGGCCACAAGGTCTATTTGCGTACCGGCGAGTTCGGCGACGGACGCCTCGGCGAAATCTTCATCGACATGCACAAGGAAGGCGCCGCCTTCCGCGCGATGATGAACAATTTCGCCATCGCCATCTCGCTCGGCCTGCAATATGGCGTGCCGCTGGAGGAATATGTGGAGGCCTTCACCTTCACCAAGTTCGAGCCGGCCGGCATCGTCCAGGGCAATGACGCGATCAAGAACGCGACGTCGATCCTCGACTATGTGTTCCGCGAGCTCGCCGTCTCCTATCTCGGCCGCCACGACCTCGCCCATGTCGACACCACGGATTTCTCCAACACCGCACTCGGCAAGGGGATCAAGGAAGGCAAGACCAATCTCGTCTCCACCGGCTGGACCCGCGGCTACAAGCCGACGCTCGTCGCCGCCAGCACCGAGCCCAAGGGATCGGCCGCCGCCTCTCCGGCTCCGAAGGCCTCCAATGTGACGGCATTGAAATCCGCTTCCTCCGCGATAGCGGTTTCGGGCAGCCGCCCGGCCATCGGCCTCGTGACGGACGGCGCCACCGCCTTCAAGCGCGATTATGAGGAGCAGGCAGAGAAAGCCACCGCGGGCTTTGCCGAGGAGGCACCCGAGGACGCGACGGCTCTCTTCTCCGACCAGGCCGAGGCCGAAGCGGCCAGCGCCAAGACGGAAGCGCAGGCCGCAGCCAAGAAGGTGGAGGCCGACCGCCGGATGAAGTCGATCATGCAGGGCTATACCGGCGACAGCTGCTCGGAGTGCCAGAACTTCACGATGGTGCGCAACGGCACCTGCCTCAAATGCGACACCTGCGGCGCGACGAGCGGGTGCAGCTGATCGTTCAAGAATATCAGAAACCACGAGAGATCCGGACCGAAAGGTCCGGATTTCTTTTTAAGAAACCTCGGCACACAACGAGGTGTCGACCTCAACCGGATCGCTCCTTGGCGGCGGACGCCACACGCCAAGGCGGATTGATCCGGGCCGGCCTTCGGAAGGCCCGCCTTCCCCGATGACACGTTCCGAAACTTGCGGCACGGCGGCCTCTTGACAAAACCGTACATATCTATACGAAATATTTTCCGTATAGATAAATACGGTTTTGGAGGCCCGTGATGACCGTGACCGGACACTATGCGCGCGCCCACGCCGCGTTGCTTGCCCTCATTGTCCTACAGATCGTCATGCTGGCCGCGCTTTATACACAAACGCCGCCATATCCGCCCCGGGCGATCGTCCTTTTCGCACTCGGTCCGTTCCTCGGCGCATCCATAGCGATAGCCGCGGCGGCCATGGTGCTGGGTGCCACGGCGACACGGCAGGGAGCGATTGCCAGCCTTCTGACGGCGGCGCTTGCCCTCGTCTCTTTCGGCCCGCAGAAGTGGGGCGATCCTGCCATTGGCGAGATCTGGCCGGCCGTGCTCGTAGCGCAGATTGCGGTGGCTGTTCTTTTGGCCGAAATCTTCCTGAGGAAGCGGCGCGGATGACCCCCAAACAGGCCGCCCGGCGGGCGCGGATCGAGCAGGCCGCCTATGAAGTGCTCAGTGAAGCGGGCTACAACAGCGCCTCGCTCTTGACCATTGCCAAGCGGGCGTCGGCATCCAACGAAACGCTCTACAAATGGTATGGCAGCAAGCAGGCCCTCTTCCGTTCCCTGGTCGAGGCCAATGCCAGCCAAGCCAGATCCATACTGGAAAAGGCGCTGGGAGACGGAAGCGATCCGCTCGAGGCCTTGGCGAAGCTTGGCCCCGCGCTCCTCGCGCTGGTAACCGGCGAGCGGGCCGTCACCCTCAATCGTGCGGCGGCCGGCGATGTCAGCGACACCGGTACATTGGGCAAGGCGATCAGCGAGGCCGGCCGCGACATGATCGCGCCGCTGCTCCGTGACCTTCTGGACAGGGCCCGGCAAAAGGACCTGATCGACTGCGACGATCCTGCCGATGCGGCAGAAATCTATTTTCATCTTCTGATCGGCGATCTTCAGATCAGACGGGTGATCGGCACGATCGGCGAACTCCCGCAGCAGGAGATCGAGCGCCGGTCACGGCGGGCTTTCGGATTGTTTTGCCAACTTTATGCGCCGACGACCGGGAAGATTGGAAGAACAGGCCAAAGATAATGGTCCGCAGGATTTCGCTTGCCGTAGAGGCATGGATCCATACCGTTGGAGAAACGGCAACCGGCTCCGCCGTCGATTTCGTCCAAATTAATTACGATCTGCGCATCTAGCATTCCGACATGCTTGCCGTTACCAGTAGCGGCACGATCGGGCGATACCGGAGCGGATTCCGCCGAGGTGCCAATGCGATTGGGTTTGGTCATAAGGCGTGGCGGAGCGCCAGAACATCATGAACAAGAGAGCGGCCTACGCCGTCGGTGGCAATGCGGTTTTCATCGGCGTTTCGCTGATGCTGCTCGGCGATTTCATGTTCGCCTTGAACGATGCCATGGGGAAGTGGCTGGTGGCGAGCTTTTCCGTCGGCCAGGTCCTATTCATCCGCTCATTGGGTGCCTTCTTCGTGCTGGGTCCGATGCTGATGCGCCAGCCGCCGGCATCGCTCTACAAAGTCGAGAAGCCGCAATGGCAACTGGCGCGCGTTGTTCTCGCGACCGCCGATACCGGCCTCTTCTATGCTGCAGTTGCCTATCTGCCGCTCGCCGACGTCATGACCTTCTATATGGCTGGACCGATCTATGTTGCGGCCCTTTCACATTTCCTGCTCGGCGAGAGGATCGGCTGGCGGCGCTGGCTCGCAGTCCTGATCGGCTTCATCGGCGTCGTTATCGCGTTGCGCCCCTCTTCCGCGATGCTGACATGGCCGTCCATATTCGGCCTGATCGGCAGCTTGTCCTTCGCGCTCACGCTCGTCTCCGGCCGCATGCTGCGTTCTACGTCGGACACGACCCTGGTCACCTGGCAGACCTTGGGCTGCCTCGTGGCGGGTGCGTTCCTCAGCATCGGCGCCTGGAGCCCTTTCAACACCGGCGAGCTGTTCGCGCTTCTATTGCTCGGCGTGGTTGCCTGTGCCGCGCACCTGTTGATCACCCGCTCGCTCAAACTGGCGCCGGCATCAATGCTTGCGCCGCTGCAATACACATTGCTGCTATGGGCGATCCTGTTCGGGTGGATGTTCTTTGGGGATTTCCCCGACATCCAGACGCTGATCGGCGCGGCTGTGATCGTGCTGGCTGGACTGTTCATCTTCCATCGCGGAAATGTGAAGCAGGATGTCGAGCCTCTCGTGCCGAAGAATTCGAGCCACGGGTAGAAGGTCTCACGACAACTGAAGTGGATAGGCATTCTAATTGGCCACGGATGCTTGAAGCCTCCCCTCTTTCATTCCACATTGACCGCGATGAAAGATGACTTACGGGATCAGCGCTGGATGTTCAGGGGGGCCGTGCCTGTCTCCCTTTTCTTGCACGCGGCGATCGCCGCGCTTCTCGTCTTCGGTTTGCCGATATCGCTCCCGCAGACAGAGGAGCAGGCCGTAGCCGTGGATCTCGTGCCACCCAAACCGCCGGCGGAAGCCAAGGATGAACCTCCACCACCTGCGGAAAAGCCAAAGCCCGAACAAACGCAGAAGGCAAATCCGGAACCACCGCCGCCAACGCGCGATGCTGCCGGCCGGGAAAGCGCGCCAGCCGTCCTGCAGCCCGTCTTCCAGTTCGGTGAGAAGGACATGGGACCTCGGGAGGCTCTGCGCGGCAACAGCGCGAAAGAGGGCTCGGCCTCACCGGCGGCGCAACGCGATCCGGGCAAGCAGGACCTCGCAAGGCCGCCCGCTGTGGCTGCGATCCCGGCGCCAGGCGAAGCTCTTCAGCCGACGGCATCCGCGGCGCCCGCAACCGAGCCGGCGGAGGCCGCCAAAGCGCAAGGCGCGGTGGAACTGCAGGAGGCAAAGACGTTGTTTTCGCAAGCGGCAACCGGAAATTCGACATCGGCAACCGCTATGGACGACGTCCCGCGCGACGTTCGCGCAGGCCGTCTGTGCGTAACGGAATTGCGCGAACAGCTGCTCCATGCCCTGCCGCCCTATTTTCCGGAGCTCCTGCCTTCCCACCGGCTGGAAGACGACACCGTCATCGAGATCACCAGGACAGCCTTCCGTGCCAGCCGGCTGTGGTACGATCTGAGCTATCGTTGCGAGGTCGACCCGGAGGTGACGAAAGTCGTGGCCTTCGCCTTTCATGTCGGAGAGCCGATCCCGCGGAGTGAATGGCGCCGCCGCGGGCTGCCCTCTGAATAGGCCAGACCGGAATTCTCGATCTTCCACCTGAAGAAAGGCAGCGCGTGGCCTCCAGAACGGTTGATCCTGGCATAACGGCCCGGCCGTCGTTGCTCCCATCGATCGGGGTTCGCTTCCCTCGACCAACCCGATGCCCCATTGCATCCTTGGAGCGCATTGCAGCATTCAGGGGGACTACGACAACCTCCGCTCCGATCCGACACAGCGCACATTGCCTACCGGCGCGCTGAAACAAGAAGCATCATCGGCCGCTCCAGCTCCTCTTCCAGCTCCGGCATCTGTGCGATCTGCTCGCGCGAGGGGGCAAACTCCTCTACGGCAAGGATCTGGAAACCGGAGCGGATCAGCGTGTTGAGCGTGGTGCCGATCGTCCGGTGATATTTGATCACGCCTTTGGCGAACCAGTCGGTCCGGCGTTCGCCCTCGATCGAATAGCGATTGACCGGCCACGTCTTGCGCCCGTCCTCGTCGGCTATCCAGTGCGGATGAACGGCAGCCATGAAGATCGGATGCTCGATGGTGAATACCAGATCCCCGCCCGGTGCCAGCGCCCGATGGATCGTCTGGACAAGACGGCCGAAATCCCGGATATAATGGAAAGTGAGGGCACTATAGGCGAGATCGAAGGCTGCCTCCGGCAGCGTCACAGTTTCCAGATCCGCAATCCGGTACTCGATTTTCGAATCGTCGGTATCCGCCTTCGCCCGGCTGATCATGTTTTCGGAGAGGTCCAGGCCAAGCACCGAGGCCGCGCCATGCTCGCGCATCCAGCGCGATGCCCAGCCAAAGCCGCACCCCAGATCGACGACGCGCCTGCCGGAAACCGCCGGCAGCAGCGCGCGGATGGCCGGCCATTCCGGCGCACCGTCGAGGCCGAGAACCTGTCTTGGAAGCCGGCTGTAGCCGGCAAAAAAATCCTGATTGTCGTAGATATTCTGTGCCATTGTGTTCTCCATCTTGGTTGGGACGGGGACGAGGCACGTTCCAAACCCAGAAACCTCGTCCGCAGGGGAGCGAGGCCAAGGTTGACGATACGCTTGGGTTATCGGCGCGGTCGACATCCCGGCATCCCGCTCGTGGGGATGCCGGCGAACCGGGAAACAATATGGGTATCCTTCTCGACCATGCGCCGAATATTCCTTAACCCGCTGCGCCGGTCAAGCGGATGGCCCCTTGTGATCTCCGCGGCTTATGCGTTTGCCCGCGCCTCAACGCCCGTTCTGCCCGTCCGGCGCATTTTTTCTCGACGTAACTGCTTCGGACAGGCATTCTTAGGGAACATTTGCCCGTTTGCTCTATTCTGAACGGGCATCTCCGGAAGTGCTTAAGCCAGACCTCGATTTCATCAAGACCGGCCAGATTCTTGGAGCCCCCCATGCCAGAAAACCGAGCGACTGCCACCCTTTTTCCGGATCGAACGGAGGGGCAACCGGCATGTTCGGCCTGACAGCACTGGAACTGGCGCGCATCCAGTTCGGCTTCACCATCTCCTTCCACATCATCTTTCCGGCCATCACCATCGGCCTTGCCAGCTATCTCGTCGTGCTGGAAGGGTTGTGGCTCTGGAAACGCGACGAGGTCTACCGCGACCTCTACCATTTCTGGGTGAAGGTCTTCGCCATCAACTTCGCCATGGGCGTCGTCTCGGGCCTCGTCATGGCCTATCAATTCGGCACCAACTGGAGCTATTTCTCTTCTTTCGCCGGCAGCATCACCGGCCCTCTCCTCACCTATGAGGTGCTGACCGCCTTCTTCCTCGAGGCAGGCTTCCTCGGCGTCATGCTCTTCGGCTGGAACAAGGTCGGCCCCGGCCTGCACTGGTTCTCCACCATCATGGTGGCCGGCGGGACGCTGATCTCCACCTTCTGGATCCTCGCTTCCAACAGCTGGATGCAGACGCCGCAGGGCTTCGAGATCATCGACGGCCGGGTCGTCCCCGTCGACTGGCTGAAGGTCATCTTCAACCCGTCCTTCCCCTACCGGCTGGCGCATATGACGGTGGCCGCCTATCTCGCCACGGCCCTCTTCGTCGGCGCATCCGGCGCATGGCACCTGCTTCGCGGCCACAATACGCGGGCGACACGCACCATGCTCTCCATGGCCATGTGGATGGTCGCCGTCGTAGCACCCATCCAGATCGGGATCGGCGATGCCCATGGGCTCAACACGCTGAAGCACCAGCCGGCCAAGATCGCCGCGCTCGAAGGCCATTGGGAGAACAAGCCCGGCGAGTCGCTGCCGCTCATCCTGTTCGGCTGGCCCGACATGGAGGCGGAGACGACGCGCTATGCCGTGCAGATCCCCGAACTCGGCAGCCTCATCCTCACCCATGAATGGGGCGGCACGATCCCCGGCCTGAAGGAATTCGCCCCCGAGGACCGGCCCAATTCCACCATCGTGTTCTGGACCTTCCGCATCATGGTGGGCCTGGGCTTCCTGATGCTCTTCCTCGGCCTGACCAGCCTGTGGCTGCGCTACAGGAAGCGCCTCTTCCAGTCGAAGCCGTTCCTGCGCTTCGCCCTCGCCATGGGGCCCGCGGGCCTGATCGCGATACTGGCGGGATGGTACACCACAGAGATCGGCCGCCAGCCCTGGGTGGTCTATGGCATCATGCGCACCAGGGACGCCGTTTCCGACCATTCGGCGCTGACCATGTCCACCACGCTCGGCCTGTTCATCGTGATGTATATCGCGGTCTTCGGGACCGGCGTCAGCTACATGCTGAAGCTGGTGGCGAAGGGCCCGGACACATTCGTGGATACCAGGGAACAGGGCCAGAAGGAACGCGCGGCACGGCCGCTCTCCGCCGCGCCCGACGACATAGACCCGACGCCGGGCAGAACTGGGGATTAATGCAATGGGTATAGATCTTCCGCTCATCTGGGCCATCATCATCGCCTTCGGCCTGATGATGTATGTCATCATGGACGGCTTCGACCTCGGGATCGGCATCATCTTTCCCTTCGTGCCCGACCGCGGCGACCGCGATACCATGGTCAACACCGTCGCGCCGGTGTGGGACGGCAACGAGACCTGGCTCGCCATGGGCGGCGCCGGGCTGCTGGCCGCGTTCCCGCTGGCCTATTCCGTCGTCCTCTCCGCGCTCTACCTGCCGGCGGTGCTGATGCTGGCCGGCCTCATCTGGCGCGGCGTGGCCTTCGAGTTCCGCTTCAAGGCGGACGAGGCGCACAAGCCCTTCTGGGACAAGGCCTTCGCCTGGGGCTCCTATATCGCGACCATATCACAGGGCGTGATTCTCGGCTCCTTCATCAACGGCTTCGAGGTGGTCGACGGCGCCTATCGTGGCGGGGCGCTCGACTGGATAAGCCCGTTCAGCCTGTTCACCGGCGCCGCCCTCGTCGTGGCCTACGCGCTTCTCGGCTGCACATGGCTGATCATGAAGACCGAGGGGCCGCTGCAGGAGCGCATGAAGGCGCTGGCGAAGCCCGGCGTGCTGGCGCTGCTCGCCATGATCGGCATCGTCAGCATCTGGACGCCGCTTGCCCATCCAGCGGTCGCCGAGCGCTGGTTTTCGCTGCCGAACATGATCTATTTCGCGCCGGTTCCCGTGCTGGTGCTGGCCGTCACCTGGGCGATACTGCGCGCGCTCGGACGCGACCCGCATGCCTCGCCCTTCATTCTGACGCTGCTGCTCCTGTTCCTCGGCTATAGCGGCCTCGCCATCAGCCTGTGGCCGAACGTCATCCCGCCGTCGATCTCCATCTGGGATGCCGCGGCCCCGCCGCAGAGCATGGGCTTCACGCTGGTCGGCGCGCTGTTCATCATTCCCTTCATTCTCGCCTATACGGCGTGGTCCTACTATGTCTTCCGCGGCAAGGTCAGGGCCGGCGAGGGTTATCACTGATGCCGCAGACGGGCACGAAACGCCTGTGGTTGCGCCGGATGGGCTGGCTGGTGCTCATATGGGGGCTGAGCGTGGCGGCGCTCGGCCTTGTGGCCTGGCTCTTCCGCATCTTCATGGAGCTTGCCGGGCTGACCCTGTGATCTAGAGGGAGGAAAGGATGGATCGCGATAAGACGGCAGTGCTGGTGCGGATCACCGGGAAGGTGCAGGGCGTGAGCTTCCGCATGTGGACCCGTTCCGAGGCCATGAAGCTGGGCCTGACCGGCTGGGTGCGCAATGAGAAGGACGGCTCGGTCAAGGCCCTGATCGTCGGGCCCGAAGAGGCGGTGTCCACCATGCTGAAACGGCTCCGCCAAGGGCCGTCGGGCGCCGCCGTCTCCGGCGTCGTTTCCCAGAAGGCCGATCCCGGCGAATGGCCCGAAACCTTCAGCATCACGGGATAGAAAGATAGCCGAGGAGGCGGCCCTTGACCTTCCCACGATTGGAAGCCCTATCTTGCCCTTAAACAAGAAAATGAAAGGGTAAAATCATGGCAGAGTGCTGTCACGGTCACGGGCATCAAGGGCACGACCATCACCATCACAAGCATGGAGCGGCGGCGCAGTCCGATCATGGTCTCGCTCGCGATCCGGTCTGCGGGATGAGCGTCGACCCCAACGCCGGAAAGCCCACGGCCGAATATGAAGGCCAGGTCTTTCATTTCTGCTCCGCCGGCTGCAAGACGAAGTTCGAAGCCGATCCGGTGCGCTATCTGAGCGGCGAACCTGCTCGCCAAGAGCCGGTAAAGCCCGGCACGCTCTATACCTGCCCGATGCACCCGGAAATCGTTCAGGACAAGCCCGGCTCCTGCCCGCTCTGCGGCATGGCGCTCGAGCCGATGGGCGTCCCCACCGGCGACGAAGGGCCAAACCCGGAGCTCGTCGATTTCACCCATCGCCTTTGGGTGAGCGCGGCCTGCTCCATCCCGCTGCTCGTCCTTACCATGGGGCCGATGGTCGGCCTGCCCGTGCGCGAATGGATCGGCGAGCGGACAGCCGCCTGGCTCGAGCTCATCCTTGCCGCGCCCGTCGTGCTGTGGGCCGCCCTGCCCTTCTTCAAGCGCGGCTGGGATTCCCTCCTCAACCGCAGCCCCAACATGTGGACGCTGATCTCGATCGGCGTCGGCACCGCCTTCGGCTACAGCGTCGTGGCGACGCTCTTCCCCGATATCTTCCCCCATTCCTTCCGCGGCCATGGCGGCTCGGTTCCGGTCTATTTCGAGGCGGCGGCGGTGATCGTCGCGCTGGTCTTCCTCGGCCAGGTGCTGGAGCTGAAGGCGCGGGAGCGCACGGGATCGGCCATCCGCGCACTCCTCGACCTCGCGCCGAAGACTGCGCGCCGCATCGCCCAAGACGGGACGGAGACGGACGTGCCGCTTGATCAGGTGCATGTCGGCGACAGGCTTCGTATCCGCCCGGGCGATTCCGTTCCGGTCGACGGCGTCGTTGTCGAAGGCGGCTCCTCGATCGACGAATCGATGATCACCGGCGAGCCGGTGCCGGTCGAGAAGGTGGAGGGCGACAAGGTGACCGGCGGCACGCTCAACAAGAACGGCTCGCTCGTCATCCGCGCCGAGAAGATCGGCGCTGAGACCATGCTCTCGCGGATCGTCGAGATGGTGGCCAAGGCCCAGCGCTCGCGCGCACCCATCCAGGGGCTCGCCGACGCCGTCTCCTTCTATTTCGTGCCGGCGGTGGTGCTGGTCGCTGTCGCGGCCTTCGGTATCTGGGCGCTGTTCGGCCCCGAGCCCAGCATGATCTATGCGATCGTCTCCGCCGTCTCGGTGCTGATCATCGCCTGTCCCTGCGCGCTCGGCCTTGCGACCCCGATGTCGGTGATGACCGCCACCGGGCGCGGCGCGCAGGCCGGCGTTCTCGCCAAGGACGCGGAAGCGCTGGAGCGCTTTGCCAAGGTCGACACCATCATCGTCGACAAGACGGGTACGCTCACCGAAGGCAAACCGAAGCTCACCGATGTCATCACAGCACCGGGCTTCGAGGAGGATGAGCTGCTTTTCCTCGCGGCAAGCCTCGAGCGCGGATCGGAGCATCCGCTTGCAGAAGCCATCGTCGAGGGCGCCCAGGCACGCGGCCTCAAGCTCGTGGACACGACGGATTTCGAAGCCGTCACCGGCAAGGGTGTGCGGGGCGAAATCGCGGGCAAGGCGGTGGCGCTGGGCAATGCGGCAATGATGGGAGGCCTGAACCTTTCCGTCGTCTTCCTGAAGGAACAGGCCGATCAACTGCGCTCCGCGGGCAAGACCGCGATGTATGTCGCCGTCGGCGGCAAGGTGGCCGGTCTGGTCGCCGTAGCCGATCCGATCAAGGAAAATGCGGCGGATGCGATCCGTCAGCTGCATGACCGCGGCCTCAAGATCATCATGGCGACCGGCGACGAGGAACGCACGGCCAAGGCCGTCGCCGCCAGGCTCGGCATAGACGAGGTGCGCGCCGGCGTCCTGCCGGAAGGCAAGAAGGCGCTGGTCGACGACCTGCAGGCAAAGGGCGCGAAGGTGGCGATGGCCGGCGACGGCGTCAACGACGCCCCGGCGCTTGCGGCCGCCCATGTCGGCATCGCCATGGGCACCGGCGCCGATGTCGCCATGGAAAGCGCCGGGATCACGCTGGTGAAGGGCGATCTCGGGGGCATCGTCCGCGCCCGCCATCTGGCGGAGGCGACGATCCGAAACATCAAGCAGAACCTGTTCTTCGCCTTCGTCTACAATGTGCTGGGCGTGCCCGTGGCCGCCGGGGTGCTCTACCCGATCTTCGGCACCCTGCTCTCGCCGATGATCGCGGCGGCGGCGATGAGCCTGTCCTCCGTCTCGGTGATCGGCAACGCCTTGCGCCTGCGCACCCTGAAGCTCTGAACAACGGCGCCCGCCCGGAAGCCATCCGGCTTTCGGGCGGATCGCTGTGACGCAACAGGGCAAGCGCTTGGGGAATAGGCCAGGCACCAGAACGCGGCTACAAGCGCACCGGGCGCTGCTTGTCACACCGGCTTTGCCAGCAAACCCGTGGCCAATGCGCGAAATGCCTCGATGGCCTTCGGCAGGACGGCTCTCGGATCTTCGCTGGCCGCGATCCAAAGCGCCGCATTCAGCGCGACGCCGTTGAGGAGACGAGCCGCAGCTTCCGCGTCCACCGGCTTCAGGAAACCCTTCGCGATCAGTCTCTCGACCGTTCGCTCCGTCACCTCGAGACAGCTGCTCTGGCTCGGCCATTGCGAAGGGTCGCCAAGGACCGCCGGCCCGTCGAGCAGGACGATGCGCTGCACTTCGGGGTCGAGCGCCATTTCGATATAGGCGGCCCCCTCCGCGAGCAGCCCCTCCCAGTCGTCCTGCAATCGGGCTCCGATCGCCTGCGCGCGCGAGGCCATCTCGTTATCGATCTGGTGGACAACGGCAGCGAGAAGCCCGCGCTTGTCGCCGAAATTGTGGTAGAGCGCACCGCGCGTCAGGCCCACCTCGGCGGTCAGCTCGTCCATGGAGGCGTTCGCATAGCCCTTTTCCGCAAAGGCCTTTCGCGCTGCCCAGATCAGCTTTGCCCGGTTCTCCTCCATCATTTCAGCGCGGCTTTTTCCCGCCATCGGCACCCTCCTTTCATATACGACGCGTATATGAAGTTGACATACGGCATGTATATATGCTTTCACATACGAGGCGTATATCAGATAACGTGGCGACATGGAACGTCCATTATGCCCTGCGCCTCCCACAGAACCGACCAAAAGGAATGAAGATGACCCAGCGAAACGCTGTTTTTCCTGCCAACCGCCATGCGTTGTACGACGAGCATGGCTATTCCGCCGCAATCCGCTCCGACGACCTGCTGTTCGTTTCGGGACAGGTCGGCAGCCGCTCCGACGGCTCTCCCGAGCCCGATTTCAAGCAACAGGTGGAGCTGGCCTTCGCCAATCTCGAGGCGACGCTGAAGGCGGCAGGCTGCACGTTTGACGATATTGTGGACGTGACGACGTTCCACACCGATCCGGAAAATCAGTTCGGAACCATCATGGAGGTCAAGAGCCGGATTTTCGACAAGAAACCCTATCCCAACTGGACGGCGATCGGCGTCAACTGGCTTGCCGGCTTCGACTTCGAGATCAAGGTCATCGCCCGCATACCGAAGGCAGCATAGCGTTCCGGCATCCGGAGCGGCTCTATCGGGCACGCTCCGGAGCCTGACAATATGTGCAGGCCGCCATCCATCATTGCGCGGGCAGAGCCAGACCAAGCGGGCGTCGCCGGCCCGGCAGCAGCACGGCGAAGCCCAGGTCGGCGGCGAGCACCATGATGGCGATCACTCCCTCCCTTCCTCGCGCGGCAGCGTCATCGACCGCTCAGGCCGCTTCCAGGCACTGGATGCAGATCTGCTGGATGTGGCGGTGGTCGGTGCCGCAGCAGCCGCCCAGTACCCGCATGGATGGGAAGCTTGCCGTCAGCCGCCGGTAATGCCGGGCGAGGTCGAGCGGATCGCCCGCGTCCAGTTCCGTCGCCTCGTCGAGTTCGGCATGGCTCTTGGCCGAGGCATTGGCGCGAATGCCATATACGCGTTCGATCCAGCCTTCGCCCCGCTTCAGCGCCTGTTCAAAATGCGTCGGGTGCGCGCAGTTGATCATGTAATAGACCGGCGAACCGCCGGTTCCCTCGTCCGTCCGCTCGACCGCCTCGCGCAGGCTTGTCCCATCGGCCAGCCTGCCGTCCGTCTCGACCGTGAACGACACCGCGCATGGCATGTCGTGCGCCTTTGCGGCCCTGGCGATGCCGATTGCCTCATTCACGGTGTTCATGGTGGTCGCCGAGACCATGTCGGCCTCGGTATCGGCGAAAACACCCACCTGGAACGCGTGGTATTCTTCCGCTTCCGCGGCTTCCATGCGTCCGGCCTTGTAGCCGTCGCCGCGGGGCCCGATCGCCCCGTTGATGACGATCGGGTTCGCGGGCATCTCCCATTTGCCGCGGAGCCGCGCGCACAATTCCACCGCAGCCTCGTTGGCCGCCTTCAGCGCCGGGAGGTCGTAGCCAAGCTGTTGCCCCCAGTCCGGATTGGCGCGCCATGTCGCCGTGTCGAGCACGAAGCCGGCGCCTCCACTGCGCGCAATCGGCAGGAAATCCTCGTAGTATCGGGTGAGGCTCTTCCGGCCGTCCTCATTGCCGAGCAGCACGAAAGACGCAAAATGCGGCAGATCGATCCCCTGCAGGAAGATCAGCGCAGTTTCCATGCCGCCATCACTCAGGAACAGATTGTCGCCCGTCGTCTGCGGCAGGTTCTTGCGGTATTTGCCCATGTCCTTCTCCTCCATTTCTCCTTTGTGGCGCAGGCGGACCTTCTGCCAAACCCTATGCATTCGAACTAGTGTTCTCGTGGTCAGGTCCGTTCGGCGCGAAAACAGGCAAGGAAAACCAAGGACATAGCTGGATAATGGCGTTTGGCCGCGCTTTTGTGGTAGATTTGGCAGAGGGCCAAACCATACCGCCGGTCCAGTTTTTGGAGGCTCCGCCATGCGTAAGGGGGAGACGACGCGCGAGCGCATACTCGATATTGCACAAGCATCGGTGCTGGAGAAGGGCTTCGGCGCCACCTCGATCGAAGAGATCATTGCCGCAGCCGGCATCACCAAGAGCGGTTTCTTCTACCATTTCCGCGACAAGAACGAGCTCGCCTATGCGCTGCTAACCCGCTACGTGGCCGACGACATGCGCATTCTCGACGAGGTCTTCGGCCGCGCCGCGGAACTGTGCGAGGACCCGCTGCAGTCCTTCCTCATCGGACTGAAGCTGCTCGCCGAAGTTCTGGCCGATCTGCCCGGCGGCCATCCAGGATGCATGATTGCCTCGATCTGCTACCAGGAGCGCCTGTTCGATCGCCGTGTAATCGAGCTCAACCGCAAGGCGTTGGAAGCCATGAACGCCCGCTTCCGCGGCTATCTGGAAGCGATCGCCCTCGCCTACCCGCCGCGCGAACCCATCGATCTCGACGCGCTTGCCGAGATGGCCTCCTGTGTCATCGACGGCGGCATCATAATGGCCAAGGTCATGGGAGACTCCGACCGTCTCGTGCGGCAGGTGCTCGCCTACCGCGCACTCGTCAAGCGGCATTTCTCACAGTCACAGGAGGAGGTCTCCCGCCCCTCCGCGCTTGCGGTGGAGTAGGGCGATATCCCGGTGAAGCGGGACTGTCGTGAACCTGCTATTTCACCTGTCTTGTAAATTCCAGACGCGCCTTCGAGACGGTGGAAGGGGCCGCAACGGGCAGCAATACGCACCGCCCGCCCGGCGCGCGGATGGGGCTGCATGCGGATTTCGGCGGCGTCAATCCCATGGCCCTGACGAGCGCGGCGGCAACCGAATTGCTGTTCCGGCGAAGCAGGGAATAGCGCAGGTCCATGCGCTCGATTGCGCGGGCGGCGGCGAGCGCCGTCGACCAGCGCTCCTCGCTTGCGCGGGCGCTTCCCTCGAACAGGATCAGGGCACGGGAGGACGGGCGGATGTAGAATTCCGGGAAATAGCGCGGATCGCGCCTGGAATAATCCGTCTCGACCACCGTCAGCGGCCCGTAGAGCGCCCGGTAATTGTAGGTGCCGTCCGCCTTAAGCGCGCCGCCATTGAGTTCGCGCAGCGGCTCTCCCGCCTCGCTCACGAGCGCCAGGAAATTATGAAAGGGAATGCCTGCAAAAAAGTGGATCGGCCATGAACCGAATATGATTTTCAAATTCTCCGTCTCCTTTCCCGATTGCCTGGCGCAAATCCGATAACATACAGCGTCCTTCCAATGTTCCCAAGCGACCGGCGTACCCCGTCTTTTCACCGCCTGATCCATTCGGCTTCCTTTGCAGCGGAGCGGATGGTAATTCTCGGCACAGGGAACGAATCGCCTTCCGCTCGGGATGGCTCGCGCATTCGCCGCAGATGTGCAAAAACATTCAATGAACGAAAAATCGGTGCGTTGCAGGTGGATGGGCCAGACCGACAGTTTTCCGGCATCGGGATTTCTCTTCCGGCTTTTCAGCCGGATTAACCATGCGGCCCTGGACCGCGAGTTTTCAGCCGGAGTGAAGACGACCCCATGACGACCCAGCAGATCCTGGCGGTTACGGTCATCATGCTGATGATGGCGGCATTCGTCTGGGGGCGCTTCCGCTATGACATCGTGGCGGCGTGCTCCCTCCTCGTCGCGGTCGCGGTCGGCGTGGTGCCGTTCAACGCCGCCTTCAAAGGCTTCAGCGACGAGATCGTCATCATCGTCGCAAGCGCGCTCATCGTCAGCGCCGGCGTGGCAAGATCCGGTCTGATGGAAACCGTGGTCCAGCGACTGACACCGAGGCTTACCTCGGTCCGGGGGCAGCTTGCAGTCCTGGTGGTGACCGTCACCGTGCTTGCAGCCTTCGTCAAGAACATCGGCGCTCTGGCGATCATGATCCCGATCGCCTTCCAGTTCGCCCGACGCTCCAACGTCTCGCCCTCCGTCTTCCTGATGCCGATGGCGTTCGGCTCGTTGCTCGGCGGCCTGATGACCCAGATCGGCACCTCGCCCAATATCGTCGTCTCGCGCATTCGCGGAGAGATGACCGGCCACAGCTTCACCATGTTCGATTTCACGCCGGTAGGCGCCACGCTCGCCATCGTCGGCGTCATTTTCCTCGTCCTGTTCTACTGGCTCGTTCCGCAGCGCACCCGCGAAACGGCCTCCATGGACGAAGCCATCGAGATCAAGAACTACGTGTCCGAAGCCAAGGTATCGAAGGATTCCTCGGCACTCGGCAAAACCGTGGGCGATCTCGTTAAATCCGCCGAAGGCGACGCGATGGTCACCTCCATCATCCGGGGCGACCGGCACATGCCGCCGCTCCCGGACGCGGTGCTGCGGGAGGATGACGTGCTGCTGATCGAGGGCGATCCCAAGGCGCTCGACCAGATCATCACCCAGGGCAAGCTGGTCCTGTCAGGCGAGCGCAAGCCTTCCGCCGACGGACGCTCGGCCGAGATCGATGCGATCGAAGCCGTCATCGTCGACGGCTCGCCGCTCATCGGCCTCTCCGCCAGGCAGCTGGCGCTGTTCGACCGCTATGACGTCAATCTCCTGGCGGTCAGCCGCCAGGGCGAGCGTATCAAGGAGCGGCTCGGCGAGATCGTCTTCCGCCTCGGCGACGTCATCGTGCTGCAGGGCAAGGATTCCAACCTGCCCAATATCCTGCGCGAGTTCGGCTGCCTGCCGCTCGCCCGACGTCCGATCCTGCTCGGCAGCTTCCGCCGCGGCCTGATTCCACTGATCGTCCTCATCCTCGCCATGGGCACGACGGCCTTCGGATTGCTGCCGGTCCCCATCGCCTTCTTCGCGGCCGCCGTCGCGATGGTGCTCTTCCGCACCATTCCCATCCGGGACGTCTATAGCGCGATCAATGGTCCCATCCTCGTCATGCTCGCCGCCCTCATCCCCGTCAGCGACGCATTGCGGACGACCGGCGCAAGCGACATCATCGCCAACTGGCTGACCATCTTCGGCCACGAACTGCCGCCCTACGGCGCCCTGGCGCTGATCCTCGTCACCGCCATGGCCGTCACCCCCTTCCTCAACAATGCCGCGACGGTGCTGGTCATGGCGCCAATCGCCACCAGCTTCGCCACAGGGCTCGGCTTCAGGCCGGAAGCCTTCCTGATGGCGGTCGCCATCGGCGCCGGCTGCGATTTCCTGACGCCGATCGGCCATCAGTGCAACACGCTCGTCATGGGCCCCGGCGGGTACAGATTCAGCGACTATCCGCGCCTCGGCCTGCCGCTGTCGATCATCATCGTTCTCGTCGCCGTTCCGGCGCTGCTCTATTTCTGGCCGCTGCACTGACATTAACGGCTCGTTAAGCATACGCAGAATTTCAGCAGCAAAAACAGATAATTAATATCGAATTTTACGCATTTCGGGCGCAATTGGCCTAAATGAAGGCTGACGTCCGGCACGCGGGATCACCCGTGCCAAAACCCATGAGACCGGCAGCAATCCAATGCCGGCGCAGTGCATATCGGAGTTCGATCATGTTGAGGCGCAACCTTCATCTCGCCGCCCTCGCCGGGCTTGCAGCCACCCTCGCCGCACCGGCCGCACTGGCTGCCGATCTCGGCGGCTATAATGACTATTATTCCGATCCGGCTCCCCTCGACATGCCGGAGGACTGGTCCGGCAACTATGTGGGCGCCCAGATCGGCACATCCTCCTCGCAGTTCCCGAGCCCCTTCTCCAACCGCACCGGTGCGCTCGGCGGCGTCGTGGCGGGCAAGAACTTCCAGAACGGCAAGTTCGTCTATGGCGGCGAGGTCGAGGCCAATTTCTCGGAAGCCGAACATCGCCTGGGGCGCGGCGGCACCCTGCAGCAGTCCTGGACCGGCGCCGCCAAGGCGCGCGCCGGCGTGGCGATGGACAAGACGCTTGTCTACGGCACGCTCGGCTACGGCGTCACCAAGTTCAAGCCGAAGGGCACCGTCACCTCGGGCAGCGACTGGGAGGGCGGCGTCCTCCTCGGCGCCGGCATCGAGCAGAAGCTCTCCGGCCCCTTCTCGGTCAAGGCCGAATATGACTACATGCGCTTCGGCGACGTGAAGACGGAAGTCGCAGGCCGCACCCAGCGCGACAATCTGAGCAATCACGCGATCAAGGCCGGCGTCAACTACAAGTTCTGATGCCTGTGCCTATCCCCATAGACAAAAAGAAAAGCCGCCTTCTCGGCGGCTTTTCCATTGGGGAGGAGGAAAGAAAGAAGAGACCCGGTTATCCGGGGCTAGCGGGCTTGGGAGCACCGGGTCTCAAGGCTGGGTGGGTTGCCAGCAGAAGTATCGTGCACCAGAAATCAGCCGAGCGAAATCCCAATTTAATGGAGCCTATATATTATTATACTTTTCCACATCTATCGATGAAAAGTATTGCAAAATCATGGAGTCAAGTCGTCAAATCTATACTTTACGTCTCCAGTGACGACGATTTTCTTGCAGCAAGGTGGCGACTCGCCCCGGCTTCTCGTCTAAATTAAGCTTCCTCCGACACCGCCCCCTCCACCCCTTCAACAGAGGATCACGCGATGCAAACCGTTTTCGACGGTCACAATGATGTGCTTTTGAGATTGTGGAAGAGTGCCCGCAAGGGTGTTGATCCCGCGCGCGCGTTCATCGACGGCACCGACCACGGTCATCTCGACCTGCCGCGTGCCCGCAAGGGTGGCGTCATCGGCGGTCTTTGCGCCATCTATATCCCGTCCGAGGGAGGCCTGGCGCTGAAAGCACCCGACGCGAACGGTCATTACCAGACGCCGCTGTCTCCGCCGCTCGAACGCCCCCGCTCGCTCGACATCGCGCTCGAGCTTGCCGCCATCGCCTATCGCATCGAGCGTGCCGGCGGCTGGAGCCTCTGCCGCACCGGCGCAGATATCGACCAGGCGATGGCGCAGAATCGCTTTGCCGCGGTGCTGCACATGGAGGGGTGCGAGGCGATCGACAAGGATCTGTCGACGCTGGAGACCTTCTACGCCGCAGGGCTGCGATCGCTCGGGCCGGTATGGAGCCGCAACAATATTTTCGGCCATGGCGTGCCCTTCTCCTATCCGATGAGCCCCGATACGGGACCGGGACTGACGGATGCCGGCCGCGAGCTCGTCAAGGCCTGCAACAGCCTCGGCATCCTTATCGACCTCGCCCACATCACCGAAAAGGGTTTCTGGGACGTGGCGAAGCTGAGTGACCAGCCGCTGGTCGCCAGCCACTCCAATGTCCATGCGCTGACCCCGGTCGCGCGCAACCTGACCGACCGCCAGCTGGATGCGATCGGCGAGCGCAAGGGCCTCGTCGGCCTCAACTACGCCGTCACCATGCTGCGCGCCGACGGCCGCGAGAATGCCGATACGCCTGTTGAGGACATGGTCCGCCATATCGATTACATGGTTTCCCGCATCGGGATCGATTGCGTCGCGCTGGGCTCGGATTTCGACGGCGCGCTGATCCCCAGGGAGATCGGCGACGCCGCAGGCATGCAAAACCTGATTGTGGCCTTAAGCCGGGCCGGATATGGTAAAAAAGAACTCGCGAAAATTTGCCGTGAGAACTGGCTGAGGATCCTGCGCTCGGCCTGGCACGAAAGCCCTGAAGGCTGACGCGCGCCGGATCATTGTTGAGACAAGGGAACGATGAGAATGATGATGAATTTCGGACGGTTTCGCATTCTGGCCGCCGGAGCGGCAATTTCCGCGATCATGGCGGTAACGGGCCCGGCTTGGACGGCAACGCCGCAGGATACGCTGGTGATTGCATGGGCGTTCGATGACATCATCACGCTTGATCCGGCCGAATCATTCGAGCTCAGCACGGGCGAGATCCTCGGCAACGGCTATGACCGGCTGGTCCGCCTCGACATCAACGATACCTCGAAGGTCGTCAATGACATCGCCGAAAGCTGGACGGTTTCCGATGACGGCCTGACCTATACGTTCAAGATCAAGCCCGATCTCAAATTCGCCTCCGGCAACCCGGTCACGGCCGAGGACGTGGCCTTCTCCATCCAGCGCGCGGTGAAGCTCGACAAGAGCCCGGCCTTCATCCTCACCCAGTTCGGCCTTACGCCGGACAATGTGGACGAAAAGGCGAAGGCCACCGATCCCTCCACCTTCGTCCTCACTGTCGACCAGCCCTATGCGCCCAGCTTCGTGCTCAATTGCCTGACCGCCGACGTTGGCTCGGTGGTGGACAAGGAGCTGGTGATGCAGAATGTCGTCGATAATGACTATGGCAATGCCTGGCTGAAGACGCATTATGCCGGCTCCGGCCCGATGAAGATCCGCGACTGGCGCGCCAACGAGATCCTCGTCCTGGAGCGCAACGACAATTATTACGGCGACAAAGCCAAGCTCACCCGCGTCATCTACCGCCACGTCAAGGAAAGCGCGACGCAACGCCTGCTCCTGGAAAAAGGCGACGTCGACGTGGCCCGCAACCTCAATCCCGGCGACATCGAGGCTGTGTCGAAGGAAGAGGGCCTGTCGCTGACCAGCAAGCCGAAGGGTACGATCTATTATTTCGGCCTGAACCAGAAGAATGAGACGCTGGCCAAGCCCGAGGTGCGCGAGGCGTTGAAATATCTCATCGACTACGACGCGATCGGCGCCACCCTGATCAAGGGCCTCGGCGAAGTCCACCAGACTTTCCTGCCGAAAGGCATGCTCGGCGAATTGGACGAAAAGCCTTACAAGCTCGATGTGAAGAAGGCCAAGGAACTGCTGGAAAAGGCCGGTCTCAAGGACGGTTTCTCCGTCACTGCCGATATCCGCAGCATTCAGCCGGATTCCGGCATCGCGGAATCCGTGCAGCAGACCTTCGCCAAGGCGGGCGTCAAGCTGGAGATCATCCAGGGTGACGGCAAGCAGACGCTGACCAAATATCGCGCCCGAAACCATGATATCTATTACGGCCAGTGGGGCGTCGATTATTGGGATCCGCACAGCAACGCCGATACGTTCTCCTCCAATCCCGACAATAGCGACGATGCCTCGTCCAAGACGCTCGCCTGGCGCAATTCCTGGGATATTCCGGAGCTGACCAAGGAAACCAAGGCCGCAGTGCTGGAGCGCGATACCGCCAAGCGCGCGGCGATGTATCAGGACCTGCAGAAGAAGGTCCTCGAGACCGGCCCCTATATCCTGCTCTACCAGCAGACCGAAGTGGCCGGCGTGCGCGATAATGTGGAGAATTACAGGCTCGGCCCCTCCTTCTCCACCAACTACGTCTTCCAGGTCTCGAAGAAATAGGCCGTGGCAGCATTTAGCCCGACGGACTTGAGGCCTGGAATGCCCCTCATCCGCCTGCCGGCACCTTCTCCCCGCACGCGGGGAGAAGGAAGAAGCGGCAACCTCGAGGCCTCCCTCTCCCCGCCTGCGGGAAGAGGGTGAGTGGGGGGCAAATTATGTCAGATGCGATTGTTTTGAACCGCGGGCGCATCCGCGCCACTCGATTGGCCATGTCGATCGGCACGTTCCTGGTGATCGTCGCCACCACCTATCTCGGCCTTCTTGCCGTGACCTTCTTTATCGGTCGCGTCATCCCCATCGATCCGGTCCTCGCCATCGTCGGCGACCGGGCGCCGGCCAGCACCATCGAGCGTGCCCGCCAGGAGCTGGGGCTGAACGAACCGCTTTATGTCCAATTCTACATCTATGTCTCCAAGGTCCTTCACGGCGATTTCGGCACGTCGGTGCTGACCACCAACCCGGTGATGGCCGATATCCGCCGCGTCTTTCCGGCGACAATGGAGCTCGCAACGCTGGGCACACTCATCGGTTCGCTGATTGGGGTTCCGCTCGGCGTGCTGGCGGCGGTCAAGCGCGGCAGCTTCATCGACCAGACGGTGCGGGTCATCGGCCTGTTCGGCTACTCCGTGCCGATCTTCTGGCTCGGCATGATGGCGCTTCTGGTTTTCTACGCCCGTCTCGGCTGGACGGCGGGGCCAGGGCGCATCGATGTGGTCTTTGAATATACGTTCACGCCGATCACCGGCTTCTACATCATCGACGCCATCATCCAGCGCCAATGGGATGCGCTGCGCGATATCCTCGCCCACATCGTCCTGCCCGCCTGCCTGCTCGGCTATTATTCGCTCGCCTATATCAGCCGCATGACCCGCTCCTTCATGCTGAACGAGCTGGAGCAGGAATATATCGTCGCCGCCCGCGCCAAGGGTCTTTCGGAGCGGCGCATCATCTGGGGTCATGCGCTGCGCAATGCCGCCGTGCCGCTGGTAACGGTGATCGCGCTTTCCTATGCCGGCCTGCTCGAAGGCTCGGTTCTGACGGAAACCGTCTTCGCCTGGCCGGGTCTCGGCCAGTACATCACCAATTCGCTGCAGAATGCCGACATGAACGCCGTCCTCGGCGGCACCATCGTCATCGGCTCCGTCTTCATCGCCCTCAATCTCTTCTCCGATCTTCTCTATCGGACACTCGATCCCCGGACGCGCGCACGATGAGCGAGATCACGGAAACCAGCAGGCAGAGCTTCCGCGGTTGGCTCCTCTCCGACCGCCCGCAATCGCGCATGCAGGCGCGGCTCGGCCGCTTTTATGTGAACTGGCGGCGCTTCACCGCCAACAGGCTTGCCGTCCTCGGCCTTCTCATCATTCTGGGGCTCATCTTCGTCGCCGCCTTCGCCGATCTGCTGGCGCCCCACTCGCCCACCGTCGGCGACCTGCGCACGACGCGGCTCCTGCCGCCCGGTGGCGAATTCCTGCTCGGCACCGACGACCAGGGCCGCGATATCCTCTCGCGCCTCATCTACGGCTCGCGGCTCACCCTCTATGTCGTCCTGCTCGTCGCCATCATCGCGGCTCCCATCGGCCTCCTGGTCGGCACCGTCGCGGGCTATGCCGGCGGCTGGATCGATGCGGTGCTGATGCGCATCACCGACATTTTCCTCGCCTTTCCCAAACTCATCCTGGCGCTCGCCTTCGTCGCCGCCCTCGGGCCGGGCATCGAAAACGCGGTGATCGCCATCGCCATCACCTCCTGGCCGCCCTATGCGCGCATCGCGCGGGCCGAGACGCTGACGGTGCGCAATTCCGATTATATCGCCGCGGTGCAGCTGATGGGCGCCTCCCCTGCCCGCATCGTCGTGCGCCATATCATGCCGCTCTGCCTGTCATCGCTCATCGTGCGGGTGACGCTCGACATGGCCGGCATCATCCTCACCGCCGCCGGGCTCGGTTTTCTGGGCCTTGGCGCGCAGCCGCCCCTGCCGGAATGGGGAGCGATGATCGCCTCCGGCCGCCGCTTCATCCTCGACCAATGGTGGGTCGCCGCCATGCCGGGTCTGGCGATCCTCATCGTCAGCCTCGGCTTCAATCTTCTCGGCGACGGCCTGCGCGACGCGCTCGATCCGCGGGGGAGCAGCCAATGAGCGCCCTGCTTGATGTCGAGGACCTGCGCGTGCGCTTCCCCACCCGCACAGGCGTGGTCGAGGCGGTGCGCGGCGTCTCCTTCTCGCTGGCGCGGGAACGTCTCGGCATCGTGGGAGAGTCCGGCTCCGGCAAATCGCAGACCGGCCGCGCCATCATGGGGCTGACACCGCCGCATGCGGAGGTGACGGCCAAACGTCTCACCTTCGACGGCGTCGACCTTCTGAAGGCATCGGCAAGCGAACGCCGCCGCTTGCGCGGCAGCCGCATCGCCATGGTGCTGCAGGACCCGAAATATTCGCTCAATCCGGTCATGACCATCGGCCGGCAGATCGTCGAAACCTTGCGCACCCATGAAAGGGTCGGCCGCAGCGAAGCAAAGCGGCGCACGCTCGAAATGCTGGAGGCGGTGCAGATACGCGACCCGGAGCGCGTGTTCGATCTCTATCCGCATGAGGTCTCCGGCGGCATGGGCCAGCGCGCCATGATCGCCATGATGCTGATTGCCGGGCCGGAACTGCTGATTGCCGACGAGCCGACCTCGGCCCTCGACGTCACGGTGCAGCTCGAAGTGCTGGGCATCCTCGACAAGCTGGTGGCGGAGCGCGGCATGGGGCTGATCTTCATCAGCCATGATCTGCGGCTCGTCTCCTCCTTCTGCGACCGCGTCATCGTCATGTATGCCGGCCGCATCGTCGAGGAGATCGCGGCGAGCGACCTCGCCAATGCCAGGCATCCCTATACGCGGGGGCTGCTCGATTGCATGCCGAAGATCGGCGCCGACCGGCATCCCCTGCCCACATTGCAGCGCCAGGCGGAGTGGTCGCGATGAAGGATGTCGCATCACCCGCGCTGTCGATCAACAAGCTCGAAGTGGTCTTCGACCATTTCCGGGCGTTGAAGGGCGTCAGCATCGACGTAGGCCAAGCGGAATCCTTCGGTCTCGTCGGTGAATCGGGCTCGGGCAAGTCGACCCTCCTGCGCGCCGTCGCAGGCCTCGCTCCCGTCACCTCGGGCGAAATCCGTGTCAATGGCGAGCCGGTCAGGGCACCACGCGGCAAAGCCTTCTACCGCACCGTCCAGATGGTATTCCAGGACCCTTACGGCTCGCTCCATCCGCGCCAGACCGTGGACCGGCTGCTGCTCGAGCCGCTCGCCATCCATGGCTTCGCCGACAGCGAGCAGCGCATCGTCAGGGCGCTCGACGAGGTAGGCCTCGGCTCCGGCTTTCGCTTCCGCTATCCGCACCAGCTTTCCGGCGGCCAGCGCCAGCGCATCGCCATTGCCCGCGCGCTGATCGTGGAACCCTCGATCCTGCTCCTCGATGAGCCCACCTCTGCGCTCGACGCGTCCGTTCAGGCCGAGGTGCTCAATCTGCTCGAACAGATCCGCCGCGACCGCAGGCTGACCTTCGTGATGGTCAGCCATGATCTCGCCGTCATCACCCATATGTGCGAGCGGCTGGCGGTCATGCAGAATGGCGACATCGTCGAACAGCTCGACGCCGCCGATCTCGCAAGCGGCAATGTCGGAGAGGATTACACGAGGAACCTGATGCGGGCGAGCGAAGGATTCCGGCGCAAGAGCGCTTGAAATCAAAGGCTTATCTCGCGCCTTTACTCTTCCTCTCAATCAGCTGCCCGTCAGCTCGAACTGCGCGTCATGCAGCCGGCGATAGATGCCGCCGGCTGCAATGAGATCGCGATGCCTGCCCTGCTCGGCCACGCCGGTCTCATCCACCACGACGATGCGGTCGGCATTCCTGATCGTCGCAAGGCGATGCGCGATGACGAGCGTGGTGCGTCCGGCCGAAAGCTCGGCGAGCGATTGCTGGATCGCCCGCTCGGTTTCGGTGTCGAGCGCCGAGGTCGCCTCGTCGAGGATCAGGATCGGCGGGTTCTTCAGGAACATGCGCGCGATCGCCAGGCGCTGCTTCTGGCCGCCCGAGAGCTTCACGCCGCGCTCGCCGATAATCGTGTCATAGCCGTCGGGCAGGCTCGCGATCATGCCCTCGAGCCGGGCGCGCCGCGCTGCTGTCTCGATCTCGCGGTCGCTGGCACCGAGCCGGCCATAGGCGATGTTCTCGCGGATGGAGCCGCCGAACAGGAACACGTCCTGCTGCACGATGCCGATTTGCTCACGCAACGATGCGAGCGTCATCCGGCGGATATCGACGCCGTCGATCGTGATCTCGCCCGCATCGATCTCGTAGAAGCGCGGCAGAAGCGAGCAGAGGGTGGTCTTCCCCGCCCCCGACGGACCGACAAAGGCAACCGTCTCGCCGGCGCGGATATCGAGATCGATATCGCGCAAAACCTTTTTCTCCGCGCTATAGCCGAAGGTGACGCCGCGGTAGCAGATGTCGCCCTTGAGATGCGGCACCGCGATCGCCTCCGGCGCATCGACGATATCGGGCTCGGTATCCAGGAGCTCGGTATAGCGGCGGAACCCGGCGATGCCTTTCGGGTAGGTCTCGATGACCGAATTGATCTTCTCGATCGGACGGATGAAAACGCCCACCAAGAGCAGGAAGCTGATGAACCCGCCATTGGTCAGTTGCCCGTGCAGCACGAACCAGGTCCCCGCCAGCATGACGACGAGCTGGGTCAGCCGCATCGACATGTAGGAGAGCGATGTGCTCGCCGCCATGATGCGGTAGGCGCTGAGCTTGGTCTCGCGGTAGCTGCTGTTGTCGCGCGCAAAGAGCTCGCGCTCATGGTCCTCATTGGCGAAGGCCTGGACGACCCGCATGCCGCCGACATTCTCCTCGATGCGCACGTTGAAATCGCCGACGCGGCCATAGAGCGCCTGCCAGGTCCGCGTCATGCGCCCGCCATAGCGGCTCGTCAGCCAGGCCACCAGCGGCACCACCGCGGCCGTGATCAGCGCCAGATGCACGTTGATGGAGAACATCAGCGCGAAGGCGCCGAGAAAGGTCATGACGGCGATGAAGAGGTCTTCCGGCCCGTGATGGGCGACCTCGCCCACCTCCTCCAGATCCTTGGTGACGCGGGCGATCAGGTGGCCGGTCTTGTTGTTGTCGTAGAACCGGAAGGAAAGCTTCTGCAGGTGGTCGAAGAGCTTGCGCCGCATCTCCGTCTCGATGTTGATGCCGAGCATGTGGCCCCAATAGGTCACGACCGCCATCAGACCCGTATTGACCAGATAGACCATCAGGAGCCCGGCGGAAGCCAGGAGAATCAGTGCCCAGTCCTGCCCCGGCAGGAGATGGTCGACAAAGGCCTTGATGGCCATGGGAAAGCCGAGCTCAAGAAGGCCCGACAGCACCGCACAGCCGAAATCGAGAAGAAAAAGGCCCTTATAGGGCCTGTAATAGGAGAAAAACCGCCGGAGCATATGCCTGACCTGATATTTATCCGGCGTCGCTCCGCCGGATATCAATTGCTTTCGTCTTTTTCACGCCTTGCATTATCGCCATCGAAGCCGCGACGCCAGTAGGCAACGACAAGATGATCCTGCCGGTCGAGCTTGCGCTCCTTGCGCAAGTAGGTGCGGATGGCGCGGAAGGCCGCAAATTCACAGCCCGCCCAGGCGAACCGGCGCGTGCCCTCGGCGGGAAGCTCCACAGCGCGGACCGCATCCGCCAGAAGCGTGGTCGTCCCCGCCTCACGGCCGTTGCGGTGCAGCCAGACGAGGTCGATATCGGCGGCCGAGCGCAGATCCTGTTCCTCGGCGGCGCTGTCCACCTCGATGCGCACCACGGCCTTCACATGGGCCGGCAGGTCTTCCAGGATGCGGCCGATGGCCGGAAGCGCCGTCTCGTCCCCGGCAAGGAGATACCAGTCCGCCTCATTGAGGCTGCTGCCCCCCGGTCCGGTCATGCCGACCAGATCACCCTCTCTGGCAGTGAGCGCGAAGGTGGCGCCTGGGGTTTCGTCGCCTTCGTGGATGACGAAGTCGATATCGACCTCGCCCTTCTCCACATTGATATTGCGGATCGTATAGACGCGGGTGACCAGCTTGTCGTCGCCTTCCGGCCAGACCGGGCGGCCGTCTTCGCCGGTAACCGGCCATTGCGGCCTGGCGACGCCCTTCGGCGGGAAAAGCAGGCGGACATGCAGCCCGCCATAGGAGAACCGCTTCAGATTCCGGCCGCTGAGCGTGACGCGGCGCATATGCGGCGTGATATTGCGGGCGGCGACGACGCGCATCTCGCGGAAATAGGGCAACGGCCCACCGGCGACGCCATCACCGGTCCAGACGATCCTCGGCTTTTCGGCGGCGGCGAATTCGAGGATGTGTTCGGCGACGGCGTATTTCATGTAGGCAAGCCCGGTGTCGTCGTCACCCTCGGCATGAAAGGTCAGGCCCTCATCGTCAGCCTCGATCACTGCCCGTCCATACTCAAGCGCGATTTCGCCCCGCCGCTCCGCCGTAACGATATCGGCATCATGTTCCAGGAAATGGTCGAGAAGCTTGCCCATAATGATTTGGGGCTGCGAAAGCGTGATGCGCGTGGTCGCGCTCAAACGGCTGTGCTGCATGTCTTACTCCCGGAAATATCCGATGGGCCGATCGATACGGTGCGGAAGAATTAGCCGAGAGTAACATGACATTACAAGTCATGTTTTTATGAGGCGAGCATTTTTAGGCGAAAGCCCGCCAATGCGGGCCTACATCAACGGTCAACGGGAATGACGGTTGCGATGCTTTTCATACCAGAGCCAGCACGGCCCCGGCCACGCCCACAAGGATTGGGAAAACCCACCACATGACAATCTGGTGTGTCATGTTTTACCGGTCGGAATGGCTGTTGTAGCGCTTGTCGTACCAGACCCATCCGAAAGCCACAGCGGCTACGATCAACGGGAAAACATACCAGAAGAACACTGCCGAGGTCATGGTTTCAGTCTCCCTAGAATATGTCTTAGAGCTATATGCATTCCAGTTCCCGCTAAAATCCAAGAAATGAGGGCAAGCGCGGATACAAATAGCCCGTTTCCAGGAGTGAAATCAAAAGTTTTGCCGAGTACGCCGACAGCAATAAAAGCTGTAGACAAGCGTTCCAGATTGCCAGCCGGCAGCTTTATGCGCTCATTATGAGTCAGCGACATATTTCCCCTCCCACTGAATTCCCCGTCTCTTCTATCTCACCGGCTTCACCGCCGTGAGCATCGTCACCGGCAAAGCCTGCCGCCAGACGTTGAAGCCGCCCAGGGGAGCAGCATGGGCGACCGAGATGCGCGTCAGTTCACCGCCTGTCTTCTTCTGCCATTGAAGGAGCATCGCCTCGCTCTCCATCGTCACCGCATTGACGGCGAGGCGGCCGCCGGGCTTGAGGCGCTCCCAGCAGGTTTCCGCCACGCCTTCGTCGGTGAAGCCGCCGCCGATGAAGATGGCATCCGGGGCCTCGAGGCCGGCAAGGGCTGCGGGCGCATCGCCCCTGACGAGTTCGAGGTCGGGCACGCCGAGCGCCAGGCGATTGCGCTCGATCATGCCCTGCCGCCCCTCATGCGCCTCGATGGCGATGGCGCGGCAGGTGGGATGCGCGCGCATCCATTCGATGCCGATCGAGCCGCAACCCGCCCCCACGTCCCAGAGCAATTCCCGCGGCATCGGCGCAAGGCGCGCGAGGGTGACAGCGCGGACGTCCCGCTTGGTCAGTTGCCCGTCATTCTCAAAAGCCGCATCGGGCAATCCGGCCACGGAGGAATGGAATATGGCCTGCGCTCCTCCCCGGCACTCGACGGCGAGCACATTGAGGTCGGCAACGCCCTTGTGCGGCCAGCCGCTTGCAATGCCGTCGATGCGCCGTTCCTTCGGTCCGCCCAGATGTTCGAGAACGGTGAGCGTGCTTTCGCCGAAGCCGCGTGCGTCGAGCAGCCGCGCCACCTCGCCCGGCGTTTCCCCGTCATTGCTGAGGATCAGCAGGCGATTGCCGGGCTGGATATGGGCGTGGACGATCTCCAGCGGCCTGCCATGCACGCTGAGCAGCGTCACCTCCTGCAATGGCCACGCCATGCGCGCGGCCGCCAGCGAAAAGGACGATGGAAACGACAGGATATGCATTTCATCCGGCGGTATATGCCGCGAAAGCGTCGCGCCCATGCCGTAGAACATGGGGTCGCCGCTCGCCAGCACCACGACCGCTTCGCCGCGATGCGAAAGGATCATGTCGATCCCCGTGGAAAACGGCGTTGGCCAGGCAATCCGCGCTCCCTTTATGCCGTTATCGAGGAAATCGAGATGCCGCCGGCCGCCGAAGACGACTTCGGCACCGGCGAGCGCTTCACGCGCGGCGCGGCCCAGGCCCTCCACGCCATCTTCCCCTATGCCGATAATCGTCAGCCATGGCGTCATGTCGCTTCCAGACCTTGCCCGTTGCCCAATTTGCGATAGTCCAGTTGATACGGTTTGCCTGTGGCGAGGGCAAGCAGGGCGGCGTATAACGCCTGATGAAATCGAGTGGCGGAGACAGCATCGTGCGGAAACTGGGCGTCATCGAAGGTGACAGGGTGGAAAGGCGGTCCGCCTGCCCCGGCCTGTTCCGCATGACGCCCGCGCGCGACGGCCGCATATGTCGCGTAAAGCTCTCCTGTGGCCGGCTCTCCACGGAACAGGCGCGCACTGTCGCCGATGTCGCGGATCGATATGGCAATGGCATCATCGAGATCACCAACCGCGCCAATCTGCAGCTGCGCGGCATTGCCGGAAGCGACACCGATGCTGTGATTCTGGCCCTCACCGATGCGGGTCTCGGCCCGCTCGTCCCGGAGGGCGACGATATCCGCAATGTGATGGTCAACCCGACGGCCGGCATAGACGAAGCGCTCGCCTCCGATACGCTGCCCCTCGCCGAAAAGCTGTTGGAGACGCTGCAGACGACGCCCGCCTACCACGCCCTTTCACCGAAATTCTCGATCCTCCTCGATGGGGGCGAAGCCTGCGCCATGGTGAGGCATACGAGCGATATCTGGCTCGCGGCGACGAAAGACGGCAAGGCCTTCGCCTTCGGCCTTGCTTCCTGCCCGCCGGTGGAAATTTGCCCCTCACCCTTACCCTCTCCCCGTGAAGAACGGGGAGAGGGGGGCATAGACGTTGCAGCTTCTTCCTTCTCCCCGCGTGCGGCCCGGCAGGGGGATGAGGGGCATTCCACAACGCACAACAGCTCCTTCGGCATCGTCACAGCCGAAAATGCCCATGCGCTCATTACCGCCCTTCTCGACCTCTTCCTTGAGATCAGCGCGGACCATTCGGGCATCGTGCGCATGAAGCATCTTCTGGCTGAAAAGTCCGCGTCGGATATGCTGGAACGGCTGAAAGCCCGCCTTCCCTTCCCCATTGAGTCCGCCGCTGACTGGCGTCGTGCCCCACCGCGCCCTTTCGAGCATCTGGGCGTCCGCCGGCAGCGGCAGGAAGGTTTCGCCTATGCCGGTGCCGCCGCGCCGCTCGGACGCCTCACGCCGCAAGACATGCGGGCATTGGCCGACATCGCGGCGCGGGCCAATGGCGGCCAGATCCGGCTGACGCCCTGGCAAAGCGTGCTTTTGCCGAACATCCCCGCCGACCGCGTCTGCGGCATCCTCGATTCGCTAAACGCCCTTGGCCTCGCCAGCGAGCCCGGCGATCCGCTTGCCTCGATGATCGCCTGCTCCGGCTCGAACGGCTGCGTCTCGGCACTGGCCGACACGCAGGCCGACGGCGCGAGACTCGCCCAATTGCTGAAAAACGGCGAAGCGACGCCGGTGCATCTGACCGGCTGCGCCAAATCCTGTGCCTCCATCCGCCCGGCGCCGGCCACGCTCGTCGCCGTCGAACCCGGGCGGTACGACCTCTTTTTGCGCGAGCCCGCTGGACCATCGCGCTTCGGACGGCTATTGGCGGCAAACATCACAATCGAGGAAGCGGCGCGCCTGCTCAGCGGACGCGGGTCGCTTTCCTAAGAAAGACGTGCGGGGAGCGCCCGATGCTTGACTACATCAAAGACGGCCAGCAGATCTATGACCGTTCCTTCTCCATCATCCGCGCCGAGGCGGATCTGGCCCGCATTCCGGCCGATCTGGAAAAGCTCGCCGTGCGGGTGGCACACGCCAGCGGCATGGTGGATGTGGTGGACGACCTGGTCTTTTCTGAAGGAGCGGGCGATGCCGGGCGCAAGGCGCTTGCCGGGGGCGCGCCGATCCTCTGCGATGCGCGCATGGTGGCCGAGGGCGTCACCCGCTCGCGCCTGCCCTCGAATAATGAGGTGATCTGCACCCTCTCCGATCCGTCCGTGCCCGCGCTTGCGAAGGAGATGGGCAATACCCGCTCCGCCGCCGCGCTCGAACTCTGGCGGCCCTATCTGGCGGGGAGCGTGGTGGCCATCGGCAATGCGCCGACGGCGCTCTTCCGCCTCCTCGAAATGCTCGACGAGGGCGCGCCGAAGCCGGCCCTGATCCTCGGCTTTCCGGTCGGCTTCGTCGGGGCGGCGGAATCGAAGGATGCGCTGGCGGAGAACAGCCGCGGCGTCCCCTTCGTCATCGTTCGCGGGCGGCGTGGCGGCAGCGCCATGGCGGCGGCGGCGGTCAATGCGCTCGCCACGGAGCGCGAATGATGGTGAAGCCCGGACGGCTCTTCGGCCTGGGGGTAGGCCCCGGCGACCCCGAACTCATCACTTTGAAAGCCCTCAAACGCCTCAAGGCGGCGCCCGTCGTGGCCTACCATGCCGCCAAGGGCAAGAAGGGCAATGCACTTTCCATCGTCGAGGAGTACCTTTCGGCGGAGCAGACCCTGCTGCCGCTCGTCTATCCTGTGACGACGGAAAAACTGCCCGCGGGCATGGATTATGAGAAGATCATCAGCGATTTCTATGCCGAGATCGCCGGCAAGCTGGCCGAACATCTCGATGCGGGCCGCGATGTCGCCGTGATCGCGGAGGGCGATCCGCTCTTCTACGGCTCCTTCATGTATATCCATGACCGGCTGGCGCATCTTTACGAGACGGAAGTCGTGCCGGGCGTCTGCTCGTTCCTGGGGGCTGCCGCCGTCCTCGGCGCGCCCGTCGCCTATCGCAACCAGACGCTCACCATCCTGTCCGGCGTCCTCGAGGCGCAAGAATTGAAGCGGCGCCTTGCCGATACCGAAGCCGCGGTGATCATGAAGCTCGGCCAGAATCTCGCCAAGGTGCGCGGCGTCCTGGAAGAGCTCGGGCTGATGGACCGCGCCCTCTATGTCGAGCGCGCCACCATGGCGGCGCAGCGCATCCTGCCGCTCAATGAGGTGGAACCGGAGAAATCGCCCTATTTCTCGCTGATCCTTGTGCCCGGCCAGAAGTGGAACGGCTGATGAGCACCCAAGAAATGGGCCGTCCCGCCATCCTGGTACTGGCGGAAAACAGCCTCGAAACGGCGCAGCATATCCGTCTCGCGCTCGGCGACGGGGATATATACGGGCTCGATACCCGCGTCAAACATGCCGATATCCCCTTCTCCGATTTCGGCGGCACGCTGCGCGACCTTTATGAGGCCGGCCGGCCGATCGTCGCCATCTGCGCCGCCGGCATCGTCATCAGGGCACTGGCAAGGCTTCTCGAAAACAAGCGCGCGGAGCCGCCGGTGCTGGCCGTGGCGGAAGACGGCAGCGCCGTCGTGCCGCTGCTGGGGGGTCTCGCCGGTGTCAACGATCTGGCGCGCCAGATTGCTGCGGCATTCAATGTCGCCCCCGCCATCACCACGACGGGCGAGCTGCGCTTCGGCGTCAACCTGCTGCATCCGCCCGCGGGCTATAGGCTTCTCAATCCGGAAGCCGGCAAGACATTCATCTCCGATCTGCTGGCGGGCGAGAAGGTGAGGCTCGTGGGCGACGCCCCATGGCTGGCCGGCACGAAGCTGCCATTCGATCCCGGCGGCCGGCTGACCATCACCGTGACAACCGAAAATCGCGAGCCGGAAGCCGATGAGCTTCTTTATCTGGCTCTGGCCCGGGGAGCCAGGCGCGGGCGCCTCGCGGTCGTCGGCCTCGGTCCAGGCGATCCCATTTTGATGGCGCCCGCCGTCCGTCAGGAATTGCAGCGTGCCGAGGATATTCTGGGTTACGAGACCTATGTGCGCATGGCCGGCCCATTCAGGCCGGATCAGGTGCGGCACATGACCGACAACCGCGAGGAGATGCAGCGCGCGCGCCATGCCTTCGCGCTTGCCGCGACCGGGCGGTCGGTCGCCATGGTCTCGTCGGGCGACCCCGGCATTTTCGCCATGGCGGCGGCCGTTCTGGAAGCGCTCGATGAGTCCGACGATCCCGCCTGGCATGAGGTCGAGCTCGTCATCCTCCCCGGCATATCGGCCGCGATGGCGGCGGCGGCCCGCATCGGCGCGCCGCTCGGCCATGATTTCTGCATCCTGTCGCTCTCCGACAATCTGAAGCCCTGGGCAACCATCGAGGAGCGGCTCGACCATGCGGCGCGCGCCGATTTCGCCATGGCCTTCTACAATCCGATCTCGAAGGCGCGCCCCTGGCAACTCGGCCAGGCGCTCGACATCGTCCGCAGGCATCGCGCGCCGCAGACGCCCGTCGTGCTCGGCCGTGATGTCGGCCGGCCGGGCGAAAAGGTCTCGGCCACCAGTCTCGGCGAATTGACGCCCGAGCAGGTCGACATGCGCACCGTCGTCATCATCGGCTCATCGACCACCCGACGTTTCAGCAGGAAGGACGGCGGCGAATGGGTCTATACGCCGCGCTGGTACGCCGAAGGGCGCCCGAAATCCTGAAAACGCTCTCCCAAAACGACAAAAAGGCGGGATTTTCTCCCGCCTT
The DNA here is from genome assembly GCF_014191375.1 of Mesorhizobium sp. RMAD-H1. Taxonomy (GTDB): domain Bacteria; phylum Pseudomonadota; class Alphaproteobacteria; order Rhizobiales; family Rhizobiaceae; genus Paramesorhizobium. Next base: position 1,130,713 of record NZ_JACHWN010000001.1, on the reverse strand, counting down.
TTTCAAATTTTTCTCGAAAGAACCATCCGTTTCAGCTGCTCTTTTTCTTTTTCGGCGCTCTTGCAGCCGGCTTGGCGGCCTCGGCCGCATCGCGCTTGCGCGCGGCTTCCTCGGCCGCGATCTGGTCGGCGCTCTTGGGCGAGGTATCGACGACCGAGCGCACCGTGCCGCTGGAGCTGACCGTGCAGAGCGCGTCGCGCAGATCGACCTTCAGCACGACCGCCGTGTTGCCGCCGCCGGCGGGACGGGAATCGACCGCGGAGATGACGCGCTCGGGCAGGAAATATTTGTCCGCCGCCGCCGCGATGCAGGGCTGGGCAAGCGCCGGATCCACATCGGCGCGCAATGGCTGCGGCAGGATGCGCGGCAACGGATTGCCCGCCGGCCTGGAAGACGGCTCCCCCGAAGTGATCGCGCAGGCCGCCAGCGGCGCCAGCATTGTTAGCAGGAGAATACGTGTCCCGGTCCGGACGCAAGCACGCATGGCTTAAAACCTCATGAGCGATGGCTGTTGAATAGCCCGGAAACTATTCGGTTTTGACCAATTGTCGAGTGGCAGGGACGCCACAGCAAGAGAATTTCGAATCGCTCCACAATCTATTGAGCCGCATGATCTTATCCGGAGAGTCTGCAACTTTCCGGGATCATGCCCTATTTCGGCTGGGCCGCGAGGATCCAGTTCAGCGCCCCGCGCCAGTCGGTCATGCGGATCGGCGTGCCGTGATTTCCGGTCTCGAACCGGTGGAAGCGGACGGGATAGCCGGGAGCCGCCCTGCGGATGGCGCGGTAGAAGGCCTCCTGCTTTTCTATCGCGAAGACCGGGTCGCGGCTGCCATGGCCGAAGAACACCGGCACCTGGCCCTTGAAGGCCGGCGAGGACAGGAAATCCTCGTCCCACAGCGAGCCGAGAAGAACGAGGCCCGAAAGCATTCTCGCCGCCTGCGGGTCGCTGGCGAGACGCCAGCACAGCATCCCGCCCGCCGAACCGCAGGCGACGATCACCGGCGCGCGCGGCGAGGAGGCCTTCGCCTGGGCGATCAGTCCGGCGATCTCCGCCTCGCCCTTCTCCTCGAAATCGCTGAAATCGGGCGAGAGATAGAGCCCGCCATTGCGCGCCATCAAATTCTTCAGCCGGTTGAAATTGCCGCCGAACGTATAGTCGTTCATCCCCTGCAGGCGGTTGCCGCCCTGCCCGTGCAGATAGATGACGATGACCGAGGCGTCGCCGGCTATGGCGCCGACGGCGAGCGTCTTCACGGGTCCCGCCGGCGTGGCGACGGTCAGGTCCTTCTGCGCGCGCCGGGGTTTCAGAGAGACATAGGCGTCCCTGACGCGGCGCTCCGGGGTCGCGTCGCGCGCGTTGATATCGCGCATCTCGGAATAGTCGACGACGAGATAATCGCCATTGTCCGCTTCCTTCAGAATGCCGGGATAGGCGAAATAATCGTCCTTGTAGGGAGCGAGTTGTGCCTGGGCGGCGACGGGCAGGATCAGGAGACAAAAGGCCGCCAGAAATAGTCTCAAACTCATTCCCATGTGATCCTCTGCCCTGAAATTGCCCCTCACCCTTACCCTCTCCCCGCACGGGGGGCGAGGGGTACATAAACGTTGCCGCCTCGTCCTTCTCCCCGTGTGCGGGGAGAAGGTGCCGGCAGGCGCGGATGAGGGGCATTCCTCGCGATCACAGATCCAGCGCGTGATAGCGGCGGTTGAGATAGACGAGAGCCTGATCCTGCTCTCCCATCCGGAGATCTACGACCTGGCCGAACAGCACATGATGCGTCGCATGGTCCTGCTGGCTGACGATGCGGCAGTCGAAAACGGCGAGCGCATCCTTCAGAACCGGGGAGCCGGTCTCAAGCGTTTCCCACTCGCCCAGCGCGAAACGCTCCTCCTGCGAAAGCGCCAACCGTCCCGAAAAGGCTTCCGAAAGCGGCCGGTGCTTCGCCGCCAGCGTATTGATCGCAAACACGCCGTTCTCGATGAACAGCATGTTCTGTTCATGCGCGCGCAGGAGGCAGATGAGCACCGTCGCCGGATCGTCCGATACCGAGCATGTGGCGGAAATCGTCACGCCGCGCCGCCCGGCCGGCCCGTCCGTCGTCGCCACGTGCACCGCGCCGGCAAAATGGCTCATGGCATTGCGATAGGAAAGCGGATCGATGATGGGCGTCTTCTGCGTATCGTCTTTCACGTAAAGCACGTTTTCACTTTCAGAGTCTCTAAGGCGTGTGCCTGCCGAACATAAGGATTTATGACCGTTTGTACATGCGCCCGCTTATCGAATAGATAAGCGCCATTGCACAGTCGAACGGAAACCGCTACCCGCTTACATAGTGATCTCCAGGGACCAACAAAGCCGAATGAGGCATTTATCGCTTCTCCGAACCGCATTTTTGGGCCTTGCCCTGTCGTTTGCAGCGACGGCAGCCGCCCGAGGCGAGATGCGCATCGGCGTCGCGGCTCCCCTGTCGGGTCCTTTCGCGCTTCTGGGGCAGCAACTGACCGACGGCGCGCATATCGCGACGACAACGGCATCAGCCGGAGAAGCGGCCACGCCCATCATCGTTGACGACAAATGCTCGGCGGAAGGCGGAGCCGAGGCGGCGGCGACCTTCATCAAGGCCGGCGTTCGCATCGTCACCGGCTTTCTCTGTACCGAGGCGCTGGAAGCGGCCCTGCCGCTCCTCGCGGAGAAGAACATCCCGGTCGTCACGCCGGCCATCCGCGAAGCCGGCCTCATCGAGAGGCGGGCAAGGGAGCCTCTTCCCGTCTTCCGGCTTGGGCTTTCGCAGGACAGGGAGGCCGCAGCGGTGGGCGATATCCTCGCAGATCTCTGGCGCGACCAGCCCTTCGCCATCGTCGACGACGGCACGATCCGCGGCCGCGAGATGGCACATGCGGTGCGCGTCCGGCTCGAAGAGAAGGGATTGAAGCCGGTTCTGACCGAAACCTATCGTCCCGGCCTCGACAATCAGGGTGCGCTGGTCGCGCTGCTGCGCCGCGCCGGCGCAAGCCAGGTCTTCATCGGCGGCGAGCGCGACGATGCCACGGCAATCGCTGCCGCCGCAACGAAGCTCGATTACCCCCTGACGATTGTCGGCGACGAAGCGTTGCGGGCCGCCCCCGGCGCCCTGACGCTGGCGCCCGGCACGCTGATGATCGCCCCGCCGGAGGCCGAAACCCTCCCGGCCGCCGCGCCTGCCGTGGCCGCCTTGCGCTCCGCCGAAAGACCTGCCGAGGGCTATGCAGTGCCGGGCTATGCGATGCTGCAGATCGCCATGCAGGCCGTGACGGCGGCGGAAACCGAGAAACAGCCGGTTTTCGCCATGCTGCGCACCAGGACATTCGACACGGTGCTCGGCGCTGTCCGTTTCGATGAAAGCGGCTACCGGAACGGCAATCCATACCGGCTGTTCCGCTATGACGGCAGCCGTTTTGTGCCCATGGCGGAGTGACGGCATTGAAGCATGGCCCCCGCAACCTCCTGACCGATGTCGATGGCCTGCGGGTCGGCAATGCCGGCGATGACCGCATCAAGAGCGGCGTCACCGTCATCCTCTGCGACGAACCGGCCATCGCAGCGGTCCAGGTCCTGGGCGGCGCCCCCGGCACCCGCGAGACGGACCTGCTGGAGCCGCACAACACGGTCGAGACGGTCAACGCGCTGGTGCTTTCCGGCGGCTCTGCCTTCGGCCTCGATGCCGCGTCCGGCGTGCAGGCGGCGCTGCGCGAGCGCGGCATCGGCTTCGAGGTCGGCGGATATCGCGTTCCCGTTGTCCCCGCCGCCATCCTCTTCGATCTCAAGAATGGCGGCGACAAGGATTGGGGGCGCTATCCGCCCTATCGCGAGCTCGGCTATGAGGCGGCGCAGAACGCCGGGCGGGATTTCGCCATCGGTACGGCGGGCGCCGGCACCGGTGCGCTCGTCAGCGGCCTGAAGGGCGGGCTCGGCTCCGCGTCGGCCATTCTGGAAAACGGCATCACCATGGGCGCGCTTGCCGCCGTCAACGCGATCGGCTCGGTCACCCTGGGCAGAAGCCGCCATTTCTGGGCCGCTCCCTTCGAGATCGGCGCAGAATTCGGCGGTTTGGGCCTGCCGCATCCCCTGCCCGCGGATGCGGCCAAGGTCGCGCTCAAATTCCGCGACGCCACCTCACTTGCAAACACCACCATCGCCGTCATCGCCACCGATGCCGTGCTGACCAAGGCGCAGGCCAAGCGCCTCGCCACATCGGCCCATGACGGCTTTGCCCGCGCCATCTGGCCTGCGCACACGCCTCTCGACGGCGATCTGGTCTTCGCGCTCGCAACGGGAAGAAGCGGCACCGCGCCGCGAGGCGATGATTTCATCGATCTCTGCGCGGCGGCCGCCTCGACCATGGCCCGGGCGATCGCGCGCGGCGTCCATGCGGCGGAACCTGCGGAGAATGATCGCTTTCCGGTCTGGAAAAGCCGGCGATGAGGCTTTTCCGCATGTTCTCCCCGTGCTAACCGCGCTCTAGATTTTCCAGGGAGACCGCCATGCCCCGTCCGCTCATCATTTCGCCCTCGATCCTCGCTTCCGATTTCGCGAAGCTCGGCCGGGAAGTCACCGATGTCCTCGAAGCCGGCGCCGACTGGATCCATATCGACGTCATGGACGGGCATTTCGTGCCCAATATCACCTTCGGCCCGGAGGTGGTGAAGGCGATCCGGCCGTTGACCAAGGCGGTGTTCGACACCCATCTCATGATCGCACCCTGCGATCCCTATCTCGAGGCGTTCGCCAAGGCAGGCTCCGACATCATCACCGTCCATGCCGAGGCGGGCCCGCATCTCCACCGCTCGCTGCAGACGATCCGCACGCTCGGCAAGAAGGCCGGCGTGGCCCTGAACCCGGCCACCCCCGAAAGCGCGATCGAATATGTGCTCGACGATATCGACCTGATCCTGGTCATGACCGTCAATCCCGGCTTCGGCGGCCAGAAATTCATCCCCGCCACGCTCGAAAAAATCAGCCGCGTCAAGGCGATGGTGGGCGACCGTCCGATCGATATCGAGGTGGACGGCGGGATCATGGCGGAAACGGCGGGAGAAGCGGCCAAGGCAGGGGCCAACGCCCTCGTCGCGGGCTCGGCCATCTTCAAGGGCGGGTCGGTGGACGCCTATCGCACGAATATCGACACCATCCGCGCGGCAGCCTCGAACAAGGGCGGGAATTGACGGCGATGAGGGCGGTTCTCGCGGCGATAGCCCTTCTCGTTTCAGCGGTCGTTGCCGCCCATGCCGGAGATGCGGCGCGCCTCGACATCATCGGCTTTTCCAGGGATGGCGGGATCTTCGCCTTCGAGGAATACGGCATTCAGGACGGCTCCGGCTTTCCCTATGCCAACCGCTTCTATATCTCGACGCAGGACGACAGCTTTCTGCCGGGAACCCCGGTCCGGATCCTGCTCGACCGCGACGGAGCCACGGTTGACGAGGCGCGCAAGGAAGCCCGCTTGAAGGGCGAGGCCGCGGCGCATGTCACGGATGACGAGCTTCGCGCCCATGCCGGTGAGACCGTCGCCTTCAATCCGGTGACCGAGCTTTCGGCCGATCCGTTCCGCATCGTCGTCAATCCCCGTCCTGTCTTTCCGGCCATCGACGCGCCGGCCGAATTCCGCCTGAGCGAAATTCCGCTGGCGCCGCCGGCATCCTGCAAGGATCTGGGCGAAATGAAGGGCTTCCGCCTCGTGGAGATCGATCCCGCGCCGAACGGGACCACCCGGCTGCTGCATGAGGACAAGAACATTCCGGCCAGCCGCGCCTGCCCGCTCGGCTATCGCATTGGCGCCGTGCAGATCTCCCACGATGTCGAGGGACGCCCTGCCGGCGCGGTCCTTATTGCCGTGCGCAGCGTCGGCTTCGAAGGCCCCAACCATCGCTGGCTCGCCGTCACGAAACGATAGGTGCCAGCCTGAAGCCATGCCCAAAACTTACGTTGAGTGATGGGCGCTCGTCTGTTATTGCCCACGGCAGACAGGCTCCCTTTACAGGAAGAAAACATGATCCCGCGCTATTCGCGGCCGGAAATGGTCGCCATCTGGTCCCCCGAAACGAAATTCCGCATCTGGTTCGAGATCGAGGCCCATGCCTGCGACGCGCTGGCCGAACTGGGCGTCATCCCGAGGCAGGCGGCGAAGACGATCTGGGAAAAGGGCGGCGCGGCTGAGTTCAACATCGCCCGCATCGACGAGATCGAACGCGAGACCAAGCATGACGTCATCGCCTTCCTGACGCATCTGGCCGAATTCGTCGGCCCGGATTCGCGTTTCATCCACCAGGGCATGACCTCGTCTGACGTGCTGGATACGACCTTCAACATCCAGCTCGTCCGCGCCGCCGATATCCTCACCGCGGATATGGACCGCGTGCTGACGGCGCTGAAGAAGCGTGCCTTCGAGCACAAGGACACAGTGCGCATCGGCCGCAGCCACGGCATCCATGCCGAGCCGACGACGATGGGCCTCACCTTCGCGCGCTTCTATGCGGAAATGGATCGCAACCGCGCCCGTCTCGTCGCCGCGCGCGCCGAAATCGCCACCGGGGCCATATCAGGCGCGGTCGGCACCTTCGCCAATATCGACCCGCGCGTGGAAGAGCATGTCTGCGCCAAGCTGGGCCTGACGCCCGAGCCGGTCTCGACGCAGGTGATCCCGCGCGACCGCCACGCCATGTTCTTCGCCACGCTGGGCGTCATCGCCTCGTCGATGGAGAACATCGCCATCGAAATCCGCCATATGCAGCGCACCGAGGTGCTCGAGGCGGAAGAATTCTTCTCGCCGGGCCAGAAAGGCTCGTCGGCCATGCCGCACAAGCGCAACCCGGTTCTGACCGAGAACCTGACCGGCCTCGCCCGGCTGGTGCGCATGTCGGTGATCCCGGCGATGGAGAACGTGGCGCTCTGGCACGAGCGCGACATCTCCCACTCCAGCGTCGAGCGCGCCATCGGGCCGGACACGACCGTTACGCTCGATTTCGCGCTCAACCGCCTCGCCGGAGTGATCGAGAATCTGGTGATCTATCCCGACAACATGCTCGCCAACATGAACAAGTTCCGGGGCCTGATCCACTCGCAGCGCGTGCTTCTGGCCTTGACGCAGGCCGGTGTCAGCCGCGAGGACGCCTATCGCCTCGTCCAGCGCAATGCGATGAAGGTGTGGGAACAGGGCAAGGATTTCCAGGAGGAGCTGCTCGCCGACCAGGACGTACGCGCCGCGCTCTCGGAAGAACAGATCCGCGAGAAGTTCGATCTCGGCTACCACACCAAGCATGTCGATACGATCTTCCGAAGGGTGTTCGGCTGAGCGGACGCTTACCCGATGCCGTTGAAGCATGTCCTGCTGGCGATCCTCGTCGCGGCCGCCTATGGCTTGGCCTTCGTTGCCATCAAGGCGGGCGTCGGCGAGATACCGCCGCTGCTTCTGACCGGCTATCGCTTCTTCTTTGCCGCCGTGCCGCTTGTCTTCTTCGTCGGGCGGTCGGATGTGGGCGCGCGCTGGCTGATCGCCTATGGCATGATGCAGGGCGTAGTGATGTTCGGGCTCCTGTTCATGGCGATCTCCCTCGGCATGCCGGCGGGACTCGCCTCCATCGTCGTGCAGATGCAGGTGTTCTTCACCATTCTCATTTCGGCAGTCCTCTTCGGCGAACGGCCGGGCCCGGCGCAGATTGCCGGCGCCGCAGTTGCGCTCGCCGGCATCGGCCTTATCGGCTGGTCGCGGGCCGAAGGCGCACCGCTCATGCCTTTCCTCCTCGTGCTCGTCTCGGCAGCCGCGTGGGGAATTGCCAATGTCATCGCCAAGGCGGCCAAGCCCCAGAAAATCCTGCCCTTCGTGCTCTGGTCGTCGCTCGTCGCACCCGTGCCGTTGTTCGTCCTGTCGGTGGTCTTCGAAGGCACGACGTTCGGCCTGCCGCCGCATATGCCCTCGCTCGTCGGTTTTGGCTCGATCGCCTTTCTCGCCTGGCCGACAACCGTGTTCGCCTTCACCGCCTGGGTGTTCCTGCTGCGCAAGCATCCGGCGGCCGTTGTCACGCCGTTCGCGCTTCTGATCCCGGTCTTCGGCATGGGATCATCAGCGGTCGCCTTTGGCGAACGCCTTGATGCTCAGGCAGCGCTTGGCTCGTTGCTGATCTTCTTCGGCCTGATGATCAACATATTCGGGCCGAGGATTGGCCGGCTCAGGCCGCGACCGTTCTGATAACGGTTCCCCACGGATCCTCAAGGGATTTCGATTTCCCGCCGCGCGTATCCTCAAGCTCCACCCACGCCAGGCCCGCGCGGTCCCTCTCGCGCTTGCCGGCGCAGGGGCTCTGCCAGGAATTGGCGGCGATGTGGTGATGATAGCCGCCGGATGAAAGAAACACCGCCCTGTCGCCATAGGTCTGCACCGTGTCGAAGCCGACCGCGCCATGCCACCAGCTTTCAGCCTCGGCAGCGTTTCCGACACGCAGGTGCACATGGCCGATGACGGTGTTCTCCGGTGCGCCGTCCCATGTCCGCTTCGAGCCCTCGAGCTCGCTCAGAAGACCGGCGACATCGAGCCGCTCGGTCGTCATGGCGATCTTCGGGCCGTTCCACTGCCAGCTTTCATGCGGCCGGTCGGCATAGATCTCGATGCCGTTGCCTTCGGGGTCGGTCAGGTAGATCGCCTCGCTGACGAGATGGTCCGAGGCACCGGCGATCGGGAGATGCCGGTCGATCGCCTGGCGCGACCAGCGCGCCAGATCGCCTCGCGAGGGCAGGAGAAAGGCCGTGTGGTAAAGGCCGGCGCTGCGCGGATCGTCAGGCCGGACAGCGGAAGACTGCTCGATCTCAAGGAGTTCCCGGTCACCGGCGCCCAGCACGATCGCATTTTCGCGGCGCGCCATCTCCTTCAGGCCGATGACGTCCTGATAATAGGTTGCTAGCCCTTCCGCGTCCCGGGCCTTCAAGCCCACCCTGGCAACGCGGATCGGTGTCGTGACCGCAAAAGGTATGTCGCTCATCTCTGTCTCCATCGCTGAAGCATAGATCGCCATGATCGCCATGCCGGGCAAGCCGCGATTCAGCGAACAGGCTGTTCACCGATTACCGTCGAATGGCCTGCAACCGTCTTGAAGAGCAGCGGGCCGCCCTCTAAATGGGGGCCATGAAAGTCAAAGACGCCGACATCCTCATTATTCCAGGCTATACCAATTCGGGCCCCGACCACTGGCAGAGCCGGTGGCAGGCGAAGCTTTCGACCGCGAGGCGCGTCGAGCAGGCCGAATGGTCGAAACCGGTGCGCGAGGACTGGGTGGCGGAGGTGGTCAAGGCAGCCAATGAGGCAACGCGCCCCATCGTTCTCGTCGCCCATTCGCTTGGTGTGGCGACCGCGATCCATGCGCTGCCCGAGATCAAGGACAAGGTAAAGGGCGCCTTCTTCGTCGCCCCGCCCGATGTCGCCGATCCCACGGTCAGGCCGCGCCATCTCATGACGTTCGGCCCCTATCCGCGCGATCCCCTGCCCTTTCCCTCGATCACGATCGCGAGCCGCAACGATCCCTTCTGCCGCTACGAGGTGGCTGACGATATCGCCAACGCCTGGGGCTCCCTCTTCATCGATGCGGGCGAGGCCGGCCACATCAACGCCGAATCCGGCCATGGCCCGTGGCCGGAAGGCTCGATGGTCTTCGCGCGGTTCCTGTCGCGCCTGTAACGCGTTCCCTTAAGCCTTGATCGCGTCGACCAGCGCCTGCGCGCCGAGCCTGATATAGCTCGTATCGTGCGAAACGGTGATGAAACGGTAGCCGAGCGGCGTATAGCGCCGCGCAAAATCGGGATTGGGCGCGTAAATGCCGGCAAGCTTGCCGATGGCGGCGGCCTTGCGGGCGATTTCCGTCAGCGGCTCGACCAACGTCTCGGAAGCAGGATTGGATTCGCGTCCATTGCTCCAGGCGATCGAGAAATCGCCGGGGCCGACGAAAACGCCGTCGATGCCACGCACGCCCAATATGCCGTCCAGCGCCTCGAACGCAGCCCGCGTCTCGATCATGGCGAAGGCAAGCGTCTCGCGATTGGCATTGGTCAGATAATCGTTCGATCCCCGCTCGCCATAGCCGGTATTCGTCCGGAACGGCCCCCAGGAACGCTCGCCGACCGGCGGATATTTCATCGCAGCGGCGAAACGCTGCGCATCCTCGACAGAGTTGATCATCGGCGCGATGACGGCCTCGGCACCGAAATCGAGCGCCCTGCTCGCCATGTCGAAGCGGCCCACCGGTATGCGCACGACAGGCGGCTTGCCGAGGGCAAGGATGAGGCCGACCCCATGCAGCACGCTCCGCTCGTCATGGCCGCCATGCTGCATGTCGAGCGTGACGGCGTCGAACGCCGTGCGCGCCACCGCCTCGATCGTCAGCGGCTCCGGCAGGGCCGACCAGGCCGACAGAAGCGTTTCACCTGAGCGAAGACGGGAAGCGAGGGACATGCTGCAAATCCTGTAAAATCATGAAGATGCGGCAGAACCTATGCGGCTCTTCCACGCAAGCCAACAAAAAAACCGCCCCTGAAGGGCGGTTTTCCTGAAAAACCCTTTGCCGAATTCAGCTTTCCTGAATCTGGCGGACCGCTTCCACGAGAAGCTCCTCCATGGTGCGGCGGATCTGGTGATCGGATTGCTGGACGCCGGCCGCATCGAAATCGGCGCGGATCTTGCGGAACACGTCCTCGTCGCCCGCTTCCTCGAAATCGGCAGCAACCACTTCCTTGGCATAGGCGGCGGCATCATCCCCGGTCTTGCCCAGCTTTTCCGCGGCCCAGAGGCCCAGAAGCTTGTTGCGACGCGCCTCCGCCTTGAACTTCAATTCGGCATCGTGGGCGAATTTCTTTTCGAAGGCGTCCTTGCGATCGTCCATCCCCGTCATCATCTAACTCCAAGCGCTGGTGTTTCTCGTTCGCGAATCCGCGTTTCATATGGTGTCGTCTTGTCTAAACCAAAAGAGGCGCGCAAGATCAATCGGAGAATGCCGCAGGGGCGACTCAGAGCCGATTTAGGGCTTGCGAACGAAAAACGAAGGGAGCGGCACAAAGCATGATTGTGAAAACCAGCCGTTTGCTATAGGTAGCGCGCGAACACTGCGGTCCGGAAGACCGCTCAATCAAGTCAGACATCTGGGAAAATCCATGAATCGTCGCCGCCGTATTTACGAGGGCAAGGCCAAGATCCTTTATGAGGGGCCTGAGCCCGGAACCTTGATCCAGTTCTTCAAGGATGACGCCACGGCTTTCAACAAGAAGAAGCATGAAGTGGTCGACGGAAAAGGCGTGCTCAACAACCGCATTTCCGAGCATATCTTCACGCAGCTGAACCGGATGGGCATCCCGACCCACTTCATCCGCCGCCTCAACATGCGCGAGCAGCTGATCAAGGAAGTCGAGATCATCCCGCTCGAAGTCGTGGTGCGCAACGTCGCCGCCGGCTCGCTCGCCAAGCGCCTCGGCCTCGAGGAAGGCACGGTTCTGCCGCGCTCCATCATCGAGTTCTACTACAAGGCCGATGCGCTCGACGACCCCATGGTCTCCGAAGAGCACATCACCGCCTTCGGCTGGGCAAGCCCCCAGGAGATCGATGACATCATGGCGCTTGCCATCCGCGTCAATGATTTCCTCTCCGGCCTGTTCCTCGGCGTCGGCATCCAGCTCGTCGACTTCAAGATCGAGTGCGGCCGCCTCTGGGAAGGCGACATGATGCGCATCGTCGTGGCCGACGAGATTTCGCCGGACTCCGCCCGCCTGTGGGACATCCAGACCAATGACAAGCTGGACAAAGACCGCTTCCGCCGCGATATGGGCGGCCTCGTCGAAGCCTATCAGGAAGTCGCGCGCCGTCTCGGCATCATGAACGAAAACGAGCCACCTCGCCCTTCCGGGCCGGTCCTGGTCAAGTAAGACGCCCCGGTCCCGGAAGCCGGAAGCGTTTCCGGGCCCGATAATTCCCAATCGCAGCAAGAATTCCAGCAGGATAGGACAGTGATCAAGGCACGCGTCACCGTTACATTGAAGAACGGCGTTCTCGACCCGCAGGGCAAGGCCATCGTCGGCGCGCTCAACAGCCTCGGTTTCGAAGGCGTCAACTCCGTGCGCCAGGGCAAGGTCTTCGATGTCGAGCTCGACACGAAGGACAAGGCGCAGGCCGAAAGCCATCTCAAGGCGATGTGCGACAAGCTTCTCGCCAACACCGTGATTGAAGATTATAGTGTGGAGATCGCGTAACGGTTGCAACCGGAGAGATGCATGGCTGAAGTCAGCAATGATCTGCTTTACGAAGTTCTGAAGAACATTCAGACCCGGCTGGATAAGGTCGAGACGGGTTTGGGTGAAGTAAAGTCGGAACTTATCTCCATTCGCGGCCATACGATTGCTGTTCAACAGGATATGCACAATATCTACGGAATCCTTAGCCGCCAAGATGACCGCCTTGAACGAATTGAACGGCGGCTCGAACTACGCGAATTCGCCGAATCCCAACAACCTTTTGATCCGAAGCCATGAAATCAGCTGTCGTCCTTCTCCCCGGCCTCAACCGCGACCGCGACATGATCGCCGCGCTCACCAAGATTTCCGGCAAGGCGCCTGAGACCGTCTGGCAGACCGACACGGAGATCCCCGATGTCGATCTGATCGTCATTCCGGGCGGCTTCTCCTATGGCGATTACTTACGCTGCGGCGCCATCGCCGCCCGCATGCCGGTGATGCAGGCGATCGCCAAGAAGGCGGAAAAGGGCGTGATGGTCATGGGCGTCTGCAACGGCTTTCAGATCCTGCTCGAAGCTGGCCTCCTGCCCGGGGCGCTGATGCGCAACGCCTCGCTCAAATTCGTCTGCCGCGAGGTGAAGCTCGAGGTCAGCAACGCCAACACCGCCTTCACGCGCGGCTATGCGCCCGGCCAGATCATCCGCTGCCCCGTCGCCCATCACGACGGCAATTTCTTCGCCGACGAGGAAACGCTGAAGCGCATCGAGGGCGAAGGCCAGGTCGCGTTCCGCTATGCCGAGGGCACTAATCCGAACGGCTCTATCAACGATATCGCCGGCATCGTCAGCGAGCGCGGCAATGTGCTTGGGCTTATGCCGCATCCGGAAAACCTGATCGAATCCGCCCATGGCGGCAGCGACGGGCGCGCGCTCTTCACGGGCGTCCTCGGCATCGCCGCCTGATCGAATGGCATCCTGATATTCATATTAAGGGAGGGCAGCAGCCTTGAAACTTTATTCGCGGCCGCTTTCTCCCTATTCCTCCATCGTCCGCGGCATCGTCTACGCCAAGGACCTGCCGGTAAAGCTCATCGCGCCGCCGCCCGGCGTGCCGATCCCTGAAGAATTCCGCGCAATTTCGCCGACCAAGCGCATTCCGGTGCTGATCACCGGATCGGGCGAAACGCTCTTCGAAGCCTCGGTCATCGCGGAATATCTGGAAGAGCATTTCCCCGAACCGCCTCTCCTGCCCTCCGATCCAAAGGACCGGGCGCGGGTGCGCATCGTCGCCCGCATCGCCGAGCTCGACATATTGACGCCTGCAACCGAGCTTTTCATCCTTCACAGCAGGCCGGAGCGGGATGAGGCGGCGATCGCGGCCGAGATGGCCAAGCTGCGGCAAGGGCTTTCCATTGTCGAGGAGCGACTGACGGATGGCCCCTTCGCGCTGGGCAGGCAGATGACCTTTGCCGACGCCTGGCTGACGCCGATCCGCTTCATCTTCAATCCTTTGCGCAAGATGATCCGCCTTGACGATCTGCTCGATCCCTACCCGAAATTCGAAGCCTACGCCCACAATGCCGTTCAGCATCCCCCGCTCTCCCGCGTGTGGGACGAGATGAGCGACGGGCTGAAGGCATTCCAGCCGAATCTCGCTTAAAAAGTCTCGTTTAAACCGCCCCCTTCTCTCCTTACTCCCGCGGAGTTTCATGCATGAAAAGAGCTCTTCTCGCGATTGCAGCGCTTTCGGCACTCGCAGCTTGTCAATCGGAGAAGAAGCCCGGCCCCGGCGGCCTGGCCCTGTCGAGCGAGCACACGGCGCTCGCCACCATGGAACGCGTGGCGCTCGCCGCCAATTCCTGCTGGTTCAAATCGAAGGATCCCACCTTCCGTCCCTATCGCCTTGCCCCGGAACTGAATTCCTTCTCGGGCCGTCCGCGCATTCTGGTCGTGCCGGCGAAGAACCCGGGAGACCGCCCGTTGCTCGTCGTGCAGGCGGAGGGCCATCCGGCCAGGGTCGAAGCTTTCGGCCCTCTGATGCACCAATCGAGCGGCAACAGGATCGCCTCGGATGTCCGCCGCTGGGCTGCGGGCGACAGCGGCTGCAGCGGCGCAGGCTGAACGGCTTTACGCCATCCGGCTCACGCAGGGCTTAATAGCCCCATCGGTTGAACGTCGTGTTGCGATCCCAGATCGGGCGTTTGGCTTCCCGCGCCGCCTCGTCTGGCCGCAGCCCGATATCCCGCAATTGCTCATCCGTCAGTTGCCGCAATGCCCTGCGCGTGCGCTGGACCTTGAAGCCATGGACAATCCAGGCAATCCACTCCCGGACGTCCATAGGCCTTTTCTGCCCGCAACCATCCGAGATTTGCTCCAGCGATGGATATTCGGTCCTTATCCTTGGGATAATTGCCCTCATTGTACCCATTGTTCTTCTCCATAAAGGCTTTAAACCGGCAATTGTCACCATTCATTGACGGGAATGCCCTTTTCAAGCTAAATATTGTCACCATGACAAATTGGATTCCTGATCTCACGAGTTTTAACAGCCCCAAATACATCGCGATCGCCGATGCGATGGAGCGGGACATCGGTGCCGGCGTGCTCGAACCCGGCACGCGCCTGCCACCGCAGCGGGAGCTCGCCTATGCCTTGAAGGTGACAATAGGGACAATCACCCGCGCCTATGCGCTCGCCGCCGAGCGCGGCCTCGTTGCCGGCGAGGTCGGCCGCGGCACCTATGTGCTCGACCGGGCCGAGATCGGCTCCAAATCGGTGGGCTGGCATATGGCGGAAACAAAGGCCGCGGGCCTTGACGTCTCCCTCATCGGCAATGCGATGCGGATGGATTCCACCGCGGCTACGGATGTCGGCCAATCGGCGGTGATCGGCCGTTTCGTGGCGGAGGTCTTCGCGGACGAGCCGGGGCACGCCAACGACTACACCCGCACGCTCAGCGACGAATGGCGCGAAGCAGGCAGCGCATGGCTCGCGACCGGCGGCTGGCGCCCGCCGCTCAACTCAATCATCCCCATTGCCGGCGTCTTAAGCGGCATCGGCAACGTCATCGCCGCCATCACCGCGCCGGGAGACAAGATCGCCTTCGAGGAGCTGACCTATAGCGCGATCGCGCGCGGATCGGCGCTGATAGGGCGCCGGACCGTGAGGGTGCGCAGCGGCGAGGCCGGCCTCGACCCGGACGATTTCGAGAATGTCTGCGCGCGCGAGCATCCCAAGGCAGTCGTCCTCATCCCCACCCTCAACAATCCGACGATGACGGTGATGCCGGAGGAAAACCGCAGGCGCATCGCCGAAATCGCGCATCGCCACAATGTCTGGATCATCGAGGACAATATCTACGGCAACGCGCTCGACGATGCCCCTCCTCCCTTCGCCGCGATCATGCCCGACCGGACGTTCCACTTGAGCGGCGTATCGAAGACGCTGAGCGCGGGGCTGCGTTCCGGCTGGGCTTCCTGCCCGCCGAATTTCGCCAGCCGGGTCATCAATGCCAAGAAACTGATGACCGGCGGCCTGTCCTACGCCATGACCGAGACCACCGCGCGCCTCGTCCTGAGCGGCGAGGCCGCGAGATTGAAGGCCGCCGTCCTTGAGGAAATGCGCGCCCGTGAGGCGATCGCCCGCGAGGTCATGGCCGGTCACACGCTGGCGAGCAATCCGCACTGCCCCTATATATGGCTCGAGCTTCCCGATCCCTGGCTTCCCGGCACATACAAGAAGGCGGCGCTGGAACGCGGTATCGTCATCGATGAGGCCGATGTGTTCAAGGTCGGGCAGGTCGACCGGGTTTATCATCGCGTGCGCATCGCGTTTTCGGCGATCGGAGACCGCAAGAGCGTGCGCTACGGCTTCGAGACACTGCGCCAGCTTCTCGACAACGCATCGGCCGGCTATGACGGCATGGAATAGGGAAACGGCGTTCCATCAGGGATCAGCCTGGCCACAGCGGCGAAAGTCATCGATCCAGGCGTAACCACGTCCGGGCGTGCCGTCGTCCCAATTCCGAACGGTTTCGGGCGCCAAGACGCTGTTGAGCAGCCACGGTGTCTTGTCCGGGCCCCAGTTCCCGGCCATCTCCGGTGTCTGCTTGTAACCGTAGGTGCCAAGTGCGAAGCGGCCGGTATCGCGGAACAGCGCCAGCTGATTGCAGATATAGTTCTTTCGGGACTCGTACCACCGGCTGGATGCCAGGAAATCGTTCCACTTTTCTTGCGGAAATGGAGAGTTGATCGCGGCGCCGATCACCTCCCAGACCTTCAGTTTCGGCGGCATGTCATAGCGGGCGAGGAAATCGGCGGGAGCGGCGTCGGTCAGATGTCTCTTCCAGTGGTGCACCAGCGAGAACTCGGTGGCCAGGAACCGCTGGTCGTCCCGCAGCCGTTCCAGCACGTACTCGACGAAGGGGCGGGAGTCCTCGATCGAAGCGACATGCGGATGAATGTCTACGCCACTTATGTCCGGCTCGCTTGCCGCGTATCGGACCCAGCGGTCGGTGGCGGGAGTTTGATGCCCCGGCCTCTGCAGATTGTTCAACGCACCGAGATAGAGCTGCGTCGGACAGTCCGCCCCGCAATTGTCCCGGCGGAATTTGATCACTTGCTTGGCGATGTGTTCGTAGAACGCGTTCAGGTTCTCGTTGCGATCCGCCGGGCGGCTTTCGATGAATGGCTCATTGCCGATGACCAGAATGTCTACGCGGCCCATCACCGCTATGAGCAGTTTCGTCACCCGCCGCATCTCCCGCGTCATCCCGGGTGTCCCAGGCTTGGGAAAGGCCCGATTCTTATAGGGGAACTTCATGCTGAGCACTGTTCCGTAGCCGCGGGTCCTCGCCTGCAGGAGATTGCGGATTCCGGGGTTGTCCTCCGGTGCCTCCCCGTCGGCCAGCGGCATCGGATAAAAGCCGCGCACCCATTTTGTCCGGCCAAGCTCCAACTCGTCGAACCGCAGTCCCACGAGATGCTCGTTGAAATTCGCTCCGAGCCCTCCCTGCGGGTCTCTTGCCGCTTGCGGACCGGCCATGGACGCAACCTCAGTTCGCTCGGCCTGCGCTACGCCGAGGCTTAACGCCAGCGCCAAGCCGGCGAACGCAATGGTTTGTAGAAGGTGCCGCACAGGAGATGCTCCTTTGCCTAAAAGCTTTCATAGACCTTCCCAAAGAAAAGTTCCCCCATGTTTAAGCCCTGCTGCGAAAGCCGCGTCCGGACCTGCCGTGGAATATCACCACAGCCTAGCCTTCCATCGAAACAGGAACTGTTCTATAGCCCCGGTAAATGATCCATCCGCTTCCCGGGGCCTTGCCCGGCAGTCAAAGAAATCGGACAGAATGACCATTCGCAACGACATCGCCATCACGCCAGACCTGATCGCCGCCCATGGCCTGAAGCCGGACGAGTATCAGCGCATCCTCGATCTCATCGGCCGCGAGCCGAGCTTCACCGAGCTCGGCATCTTCTCGGCCATGTGGAACGAGCATTGCTCCTATAAATCATCCAAGAAATGGCTGCGGACGCTGCCGACCACCGGGCCGCAGGTCATCCAGGGGCCGGGCGAGAATGCCGGCGTCGTCGATATCGGCGATGGCGACTGCGTCGTCTTCAAGATGGAGAGCCACAACCACCCCTCCTATATCGAGCCTTATCAGGGCGCGGCGACCGGCGTCGGCGGAATCCTGCGCGATGTCTTTACCATGGGCGCCCGACCCGTCGCGGCGATGAACGCGCTGCGCTTCGGCGCGCCGGATCATCCGAAAACCAAGCATCTGATTTCCGGCGTCGTCGCCGGCATCGGCGGCTACGGCAATTCCTTCGGCGTGCCCACCGTCGGCGGCGAGGTGAATTTCGACAAGCGCTATAATGGCAATATCCTCGTCAACGCCTTTGCAGCCGGTCTCGCCAAGACCGACGGCATTTTCTATTCGAAGGCCGAAGGCGTCGGCCTGCCGGTCGTCTATCTCGGCGCCAAGACGGGCCGCGACGGCGTCGGCGGCGCGACCATGGCATCCGCCGAATTCGACGAGTCCATCGAGGAAAAGCGCCCGACCGTGCAGGTCGGCGACCCCTTCACCGAAAAGTGCCTGCTCGAAGCCTGCCTCGAGCTGATGGCGTCGGGCGCCGTCATCGCCATCCAGGACATGGGCGCGGCGGGCCTCACCTGCTCGGCGGTGGAGATGGGCGCGAAGGGCGATCTCGGCATCGAGCTCGATCTCGACAAGGTGCCGGTGCGCGAAGAGAACATGACCGCCTATGAGCTGATGCTCTCCGAAAGCCAGGAGCGCATGCTCATGGTGCTGAAGCCGGAGAAAGAGGCGGAAGCCGAGGCCATCTTCCGCAAATGGGGCCTGGATTTCGCCATTGTCGGCCGCACGACGGACGATCTGCGCTTCCGCATCCTCCATCAGGGTGAGGAAGTCGCCAACCTGCCGATCAAGGAGCTGGGCGATCAGGCGCCGG
The DNA here is from genome assembly GCF_014191375.1 of Mesorhizobium sp. RMAD-H1. Classification (GTDB taxonomy): domain Bacteria; phylum Pseudomonadota; class Alphaproteobacteria; order Rhizobiales; family Rhizobiaceae; genus Paramesorhizobium. The sequence goes on along the minus strand of NZ_JACHWN010000001.1, from coordinate 1,112,000 downwards.
AATATGACCGCCCGTGGATGGAACCGGGCCGCCATGCGCCGTTGCCGGCCGAGAATGTGCCGGAAGTGGAGGATTATGGCGCCGCCTTGCTGCAGCTCATCGGCTCGCCAGACCTCTCCTCGCGCCGCTGGGTCTATGAGCAGTATGACACGCTGATCCAGGGCAATTCGCTGCAAATTCCGGGCGGTGATGCCGGCGTGGTGCGCGTCGACGGCCATGAGACCAAGGCGCTCGCCTTCTCCTCCGATGTCACGCCGCGCTATGTCGAGGCCGATCCGTTCGAGGGCGGCAAGCAGGCCGTCGCCGAATGCTGGCGCAACCTTACCGCCGTCGGCGCGGAGCCGCTGGCGGCCACCGATAATTTGAATTTCGGCAATCCGGAAAAGCCGGAGATCATGGGGCAGCTGGTCAAGGCCATCGGCGGCATCGGCGAGGCATGCCGTACCCTCGCCTTCCCCATCGTCTCGGGCAATGTCTCGCTTTATAACGAGACGAATGGCGAGGCGATCCTCCCCACCCCGACGATCGCCGGCGTCGGCCTCATCCCCGACTGGAAGCTGATGGCCAGGATCGGCGACATGCAGGAGGGCGACGTTCTGGTGCTCCTGGGCGGTGACGGCACCCATCTCGGCCAGTCGATCTACATGCGCGACCTCCTCGACCGTGCCGACGGCCCGCCGCCGCCGGTGGACCTTGCGATCGAGAAGCGCAATGGCGATTTCGTCCGCTCGGCGATCCGCAACGGCCAGGTGGCCGCCTGCCACGACCTCTCCGATGGCGGCCTCGCCGTGGCGCTGGCCGAGATGTGCATCAAGTCGGGCAAGGGTGCAAAGGTCGATATCGGCGAAGGCCCCCGCCATGCCCGCCTCTTCGGCGAGGATCAGGCCCGCTATGTCGTCGCGGCGAAGCCGGAGATGGCCAGGCTCATCACGCTCAACGCCGAAGGTGCCGGCGTTCCCTTCCGCGTGCTCGGCACGGTGGGCGGAGCGTCGCTCGTCATGGAGGGCATTCTCAGCGTTTCCCTCGACGAACTGACCAAGGCCCATGAGGGCTGGTTCCCTGCCTATATGAGCGGGGTGGTGCTGGATTAACAAGAAAAGGCCGAAAAGCGGACACGTTATCGGCCATCATACCTGCTTGAAACACAACGGCTAATCACAGCCGTTGTGCCCTTTTTTGCAGGTTCTCCTCTCACCTTTCTCCTTTTGCTCCCGCAAACCCTCCTCCCAAGGTCAGCGCCCATGTCGAAGACGGCCATGCCTGTCATCGTTTCCTATTACACGGCGAATACCCCGTATGAGACACTGGCCCGAAAGCTGCAGAAATCTGCCGAGCGGCTTGGCCTGGATACGGTCATCGAACCGAGACCACGGCGATCGAGCTGGGTCGAGAACTGCGCGGTGAAGGCCAATTTCATCAGGGACGTATGGCAACGCTCGGAGCGCCCCATCTGCTGGATTGATGCCGATGCCGAACTCCTGCGTCTTCCTCATGAGCTGGCTGCTATTCAAGGCGACTTCGGCGTGGTGAAGCGGGGCGGCTGGAACTTCTATGGTGGCCAGATATTCTTCGGGAAGAGCGCAGCTGCCGGGCAGCTGATTGACCGGTGGGCCGCCTATTGTTCGGATTATCCCCTGGTCTGGGATCAGGTGAGCCTGGGCTATGCCTGGTGGGACCTCTCGCTTGCAGGGAGAGTGCACGCTACCTGGCTCGACGAGAATATTTTCAGCAAGGCTTCACGGCAATCCGTCAAGACATGGCTGCGCAGGCGTCTCACCCGGGCGGCGTTCTTCCATGCTCAGGAGAGCCGCCGGTCGCGCACGCCGGGGGAATCCAGGGAGTTCGGCTCGGACGACATCCCGCATTGGTGGCAGAATGCAGCCAAGGCCGAACAGCCCTTTCCGTTGAGCGAGGCGCAGAAAGTCGAGTTGGGCCTCACAGAAGAACATTCCCTGCCCAAACTATTGGTGGTCTAGGATCAGGACCTAAAGATTGCCGGATAATCTCCGGCTTGTCACGATTGACGCTGCCGGGCATTGTCTCCATATCATGAGGAAAGGTTGGCATCCCGGCTCATGTCGGGATGCGGCAGCCGCCTTGCACAGGGAGACTGCAAATGGCGATGGACGCACGCGACATACAGAAAATGATCGAGGACGCAATTCCGGACGCGAAGGTGACGATCCGCGATCTCGCCGGCGATGGCGATCACTACGCAGCCGAAGTCGTCGCGGAGAGCTTTCGGGGCAAGTCCCGCGTTCAGCAGCATCAGATGGTCTATGATGCGCTGAAGGGCAATATGGGTGGCGTTCTTCACGCCCTCGCGCTGCAGACGAGCGCACCCGACTAGGACGGCGGTAGTAAAACCGGTCGAGGCAGGACAATCATCCGGCAAAGAGCCGTTTTCAATCATGCGTGACTTGCTTCGCTGCCGATTGCGTGCTTTTTAGAATGAAACCAGGTCAAGCAAATCCATGACAAGCGGAACAGATTCCCTCTGGATTTGCAGATAATCGCCGGCAACGACAGGATTTTCGATACCGGCGCATGGAAAGGATCCGAAATGAGCGGCATCAACGAATTCATCGACAATGAGGTCAAGAGCAACGACGTCGTGCTCTTCATGAAGGGCACGCCCGGTTTTCCGCAGTGCGGTTTCTCCGGTCAGGTCGTGCAGATCCTCGACTATATCGGCGTCGACTACAAAGGCGTGAACGTCCTTTCCTCCGACGAACTGCGCCAGGGCATCAAGGAATATTCCAACTGGCCGACCATCCCCCAGCTTTATGTGAAGGGCGAGTTCGTCGGCGGTTGCGACATTATCCGTGAAATGTTCCAGGCCGGCGAGCTCCAGGAGCTGTTTTCCGGCAAGGGCATTGCCACAAAGGCAGCCTGACCGAAAATTCGGCAACTTCCGAGCGTTTCGGAGGTTCTCTTTCGAAAGTTGCTCTAAAGGCGTCGGCAACCCGACGCCTTTATTGTTGTTTTAATCACGGGAGCAGTTCCTGGTTGCGGAATTGGGAAAAGCTCCGATCTTTTGTTTTGCGCAAGTCCAAAGCAACCCCTGCTTTATTGGGAATCGATCCCCTTTTCAGGATTTGCCCTTTTGACGATAAGCGGACCATGACGACTGATTTGCAGACGAAGGAACTCAAAGAACCGAGAATGCGGCTCGGGCGCATTGAATTCATCGCCCTGGTCGCGGCTTTGATGGCGATCAACGCGCTGGCCATCGATATCATGCTGCCCGGATTGCAGGAGATCGGCGCCAGCCTCGGCGTGACGAACGAAAACCACCGGCAGTATGTCATCTCCGCCTATCTCTTCGGTTTCGGCTTTTCCCAGCTCGCCTATGGCCCGATCAGCGACCGGTTCGGCCGGCGGGCTCCTCTCCTGATCGGCCTTGCGATCTATGTCCTCTCAGCCATCGGCGCAGCGCTCTCGCCGAGCTTCACGATGCTGCTCATCTTCCGTACCCTGCAGGGCGTGGGCGCCGCCGCCACGCGCGTCATCGCCGTCTCCATCGTGCGCGATACCTTCGGCGGGCGACAGATGGCCGAGGTCATGTCGCTCGTCATGATGGTGTTCATGATCATTCCGGTGATTGCGCCCGCCACCGGCCAGCTCATCATGCTTTTCGGCGAATGGCACCTGATCTTCGCCTTCATGGCCGTGATGGCGCTCGCCGTCACGCTCTGGTCGTTCTTCCGCCTGCCCGAGACGCTTCATCCCGAAAACCGCCGGCCATTCACGGCGGGCTCTGTCGCCAGGGGTTTCGGCATCGTGCTCAGCAACCGCGTAGCGCTTTGCTATACGCTCGCCACGTCCTTCATGCTCGGCGCGCTCTTCGGCTTCATCAATTCCGCCCAGCAGATCTATGTCGGCATATATGAGCTCCACGAATTGTTCCCGCTCGCCTTCGCCGCGGTCGCCGCGACGATGGCGCTGTCCTCCTTCCTCAATTCCCGCATGGTGGGACGCTACGGCATGCGCCGCATCTCGCACATCATGCTCGTCATCTTCGTCATCGTCAGCCTGATCTGGCTCATTCTGTCGATGCGAGACGCTCCGGTCCCCTTCCCGCTTTTCCTGATGATGTTCGCCACCGTGATGTTCTGCTTCGGCTCGATCGGCGCGAATTTCAATTCGCTCGCCATGGAGCCGCTCGGCAATGTCGCGGGAACGGCATCATCGGTGCTGGGCTTCACGCAGACCCTGATCGGCGCCACAATTGGCGCGATCATCGGCCAGTCATATAACGGCACGACGACGCCAATCGCGGCCGGCTATTTCGTGCTCGGCCTCATCGGCCTGATCTGCGTGCTCGTGGCAGAACGCGGCAAGCTGTTCCAGCCGCAAAACGCACCGGCGCCGCATGTCGTGCATGTCGATTAAGTTACCGGCCGGTTAATCCGCTATCGGATATCCGATAACGGATAACGGATAACGGCTATCCGATATCGGTTGGCGTTATTCCGCCCAGAGCGCTTGACGCAGTTCTTTCCAGCTCTCCTTGTCGGGAGCGACCATCAGCCCGCCGCCGACATGCGAAGGCAGGTAGGGGCTGCCGTCGAAGCGCGCGGCATGGCCGCCGGCCTCGGTATGGATGAGCACGCCGCCCAGATGGTCCCACGGCATCAGCTTGCCATAGACGGCAAAATGCGCGTAGCCGCTGGCGATCACCCGGTATTCATGCGCCGCGCAGCGATAGCCGATCTGCGCCAGGCATTTGGCATGGTTGCGCGCCAGGCGCGAGCGCTCCGGCTCGGGCAGATAGGGCCACGAGATCGCGCCAGTCATCTCGGAGACGGGCACCGGATCGGCCACCCGCACCTTATCAAGCGAATTGTCCGTCCTGCGGATATGGCTGCCCGCGCTGCGCATGCCGATGAGCCAGTCCTTGCCGACGGGATCATGAATGATGCCGGCGACGGTCTCGCCATCGACCACGACGGAGAGCATGACGCCGAACAGCGGCACATCGGAGGCGAAATTATAGGTGCCGTCGACCGGATCGATGACGAAGGCAAGCCTTGCATCGCCAAGCCCTTCCAGAAGCGCCGGGTTTTCGCTGCAGGCCTCCTCGCCGATCACCAGCGCATCGGGATAGCGCTCGCGCAACGCCTTGGTGATCACGCGCTCGGCATTGACGTCCGCCTCGGTGACGAGATCGGAAGCCGAGGTCTTCTGCCGGATATCGCCCACGCCCAGCCGCCGGAAGCGCGGCATGATTTCCGCTCTCGCCGTCTCCGCCAGAAGATCGGCGAGCCATTCCACATGCTTTTCATCAAACATCATTACTCCCCTGCCGGCAGCTTCAGCCCGGCAAAATCGAACAATTGGCGATCCAGAAGATGGCTCGGGCGCACATGGGCGAGCGCCCTGATCATCGTGTCCTTGCGTCCCGGCATGCGCTTTTCAATGTCCGCGAGCATCGCCTTCATCGCATTGCGCTGCAGGCCGTCCTGGCTGCCGCAGAGATCACAGGGAATGATGGGAAAACGCATGGCGGCGGCGAATTTTTCGAGATCCTCTTCCGCCGCATAGGCGAGCGGCCGCAGCACCATGACGTCGCCCTCATCATTGAGGAGCTTGGGCGGCATTGCGGCAAGCCTGCCGCCATGGAAGAGGTTCATGAAGAAGGTTTCGAGGATATCTTCCCGATGATGACCCAGCACCAGCGCCGAGCAGCCCTCTTCCCGCGCCACGCGGTAAAGATTGCCGCGCCTGAGCCGCGAGCAGAGCGAGCAGTAGGTCTGGTTCTCCGGGACCTTTTCGGTCACCACCGAATAGGTGTCCTGATATTCGATGCGATGCGGGATGCCATAGCGCGTCAGGAACTCCGGCAGCACATGCTTGGGGAAGTTCGGCTGCCCCTGGTCGAGATTGCAGGCAATCAGGTCGACGGGCAGCAGCCCGCGCCATTTGAGATCGAGCAGCAGAGCGAGAAGCCCGTAGGAATCCTTGCCGCCGGAAAGGCCGATCAGCCAGCGCTCGCCGGCCCGGGCCATGGCGAAGTCCTCGATCGCCTGCCGCGTCTGGCGCAACAGGCGCTTGCGCAACTTGTTGAAGGCGACCGACGACGGCACGTCGCGGAACAGCGGATGGAAGCTATCGGCATCGCCGGTATCGGAGGAGAGATCTGGATCGTGAACGGTCATGGCTATTCCTTTATCCGGGAGATGCGACAAAGGCAAAACATGAATGGGATCAATGCCAGGGATCAGGGCCCGAAAACCGACCATCCCGTGCGCTGGGCCAGGAGTTCGAGCGCAGCGGTTCCGACCAGCGAATTGCCATGCTGATCGAGACCCGGCGACCAGACCGCGATCGAGGCCTTGCCCGGCGCAACCGCGAGGATGCCGCCGCCGACACCGCTCTTGCCCGGCAGGCCGACGCGATAGGCGAAATCGCCGGAACCGTCATAATGGCCGCACATCAGCATCAGCGCATTGATGCGCCGCGCCCGCTCCCGCGAGACGACACGGCCGCCAAGCACCGGATTGCCGCCGCCGGCAGCAAGATAGAGCCCGGCCCGGGCGAGCTGGCGGCACGACATGGCCAGCGCGCAATGATGGAAATAGACGCCGAGGACATGCTCCGCCGGATGATCGAGCCTGCCGAAGGAGCGCATGAAATTGGCGAGCGCCAGATTGCGGTAGCCGGTCTCGGTCTCCGATTTCGCCACTTCGTGATCGATGGCGATGCTGTCGTCGCCGGCGAGAAAGCGGACGAAATGCACGATCTCGCCGATCGCCTCGCGCGGCTGGTGCCCCGCCAGGATCAGGTCCGCCACCGCGATGGCACCGGCATTGATGAAGGGGTTGCGCGGCCGGCCCTTCTCATATTCGAGCTGGACGATGGAATTGAACGCCGTGCCAGAGGGTTCGCGACCGACCCGGGTCCAGAGCGCGTCACCGGCCTTGCCGAGCGCCAGCGTCAGCGTGAAGACCTTGGAAATGCTCTGAATGGAGAACGGCGTGTCCGCATCGCCTGCCGTATGAAAACCGCCGTCGATCGTCGCCACCGCGATGCCGAGCTGCCGTGGATCGACCTTGGCGAGCTCGGGAATATAGTCGGCGACCTTGCCCTCGCCGAGATGGCTTTCGAGATCGCGACGGATGCCCTCGACCAGTTCCTGCAGCTCGCTCATCCGCCCTCTCCGCCTTCATCCGCTTCAGGATACAAAAAAGCCGCCCGGAATGACCAGGGCGGCTCTTTTTTCCAGAGTGCCGAAAACCTTAACGCGAATAGAATTCGACGACCAGGTTCGGCTCCATCTGCACCGCATAAGGCACATCGGAGAAGGCCGGGATGCGGGTGAACTTGGCGGTCATCTTGTTGTGATCGACCTCGATATATTCGGGCACGTCACGCTCGGCGAGCTGGGTCGCTTCCAGAACCAGAGCGAGCTGCTTCGACTTCTCGCGCACTTCGATCACGTCGCCCGGCTTGCAGCGGTAGGACTGGATGTTGACGCGGCGGCCGTTGACGTTGACATGGCCATGATTGACGAACTGGCGCGCGGCGAAGATCGTCGGGACGAACTTGGCGCGGTAGACGATCGCGTCCAGGCGCGATTCCAGAATGCCGATCAGGTGCTCGCCCGTATCGCCCTTGCGGCGGGAGGCTTCCTCATAGACCTTGCGGAACTGCTTTTCCGAAATATCGCCGTAATAGCCCTTGAGCTTCTGCTTGGCGCGCAGCTGCACGCCGAAGTCGGAAAGCTTGCCCTTGCGGCGCTGGCCGTGCTGGCCGGGGCCGTATTCGCGGCGGTTGACCGGGGACTTCGGACGGCCCCAGATGTTTTCGCCAAGACGGCGATCGATTTTGTATTTCGCGGATTCGCGCTTGCTCATCGCATTTCCCTTCAAATGTTGACGATCGAAGCTCATCACTTCGACCAAGGAAACGCGCCCTCCTCTGCCCTCCATTTCCGAGGACTGACAGAATGGCGCGCGCACGCTTTGCGGCAACCATTCACGGGACACGTCAAATAAAACGCAGGACCGACAAGCCCTGCGCTGGCCGGCTTCTAGACAGGGCGGGCGCGCATGTCAAGCCGCAAGCAGTTGCAATGGCGGATATTGGTCCGGTCCGGCATATATTTGCCCCTGATACGCCCTGTCACCAAGCGTGAGGTGATGCCGGGCCATAACGTGGCAATATGGATAAGCGTGAAACAGGAGAGATATTGCCCGTGAACCTTTCCTTCCAGCGATTGTTGCGCAACGGCTTCCTTGCAATCATGGCCGCCGCGATCTGCCTCTTCATTTCCCCTGCCGCGGACATGCCCATTGCTTCGAGCCAGGCCAGGGCGGAAAACATTCTCGAGATATTCAAGCCGAAGACCACAAAGAAGAGAAGCGTCCAGGCCAGACGGACAGCGCAGCGCAGGCAGAGCCAACGTCCTCGCCGGACCTCCACCGGCACCAGCGCTACCAGAACCCCGCAGATTCCAGGTACCGTTCCGGTCCCGCAGCCAAGGCCCGGATCGGCAGAAGAAGCCAAGCCGGAGGAGAAACAGCCCCAACCGGAGGATAAGGGCTCCGCGCCAACGCCGGACGAAAAACCGGAAGGGGCACCGGCGGAAAAGCCGTCCACCCCCGCCACGCCGCCTGCCGGCCCAAAGGAAACAGCGCCGCATGATGAGAAGGCAGCCGAGAAGAAGGACGAACGCGTCTATCAGGCCGCCTGCCCGGCGCTGATGAATGGGGACGTACAGGGCAAGCTCGTCGCGCCCTTGTCGGACGGCATATGCGGAGAAAGATCGCCGCTGTCGCTCTCGGCCATCGGCAAGGAAAATCCCCTGTCCTTCGCGGCCCCCATCACCACCAATTGCGCGATGGCCGCCACCCTGGCGCAATGGACGAAGGCGGTGCGCGCGGCGGCGCTCAAATCCTTCGGCGCAGAGATCGAGGCGATCGGGACCGGCTCGGACTATCAGTGCCGCAAGGTCAATGGCGGCACCTCGGGCCGCACTTCCGAGCATGCCTTCGCCAATGCGCTCGACATCATGTCATTCCGCCTGAAGAACGGCCGCACGACGGAGCTTGCGACCGGCTGGCACGGAACGCCGGAGGAGAAGGAATTCTGGCGCGCCGTTCACAAGACGAGCTGCGACATGTTCATGACCGTCATCGGCCCCGATGGCGACGCCGCCCACAGGACCAATCTTCATCTCGATCAGGGCTGCCACGGCGGCAACTGTACTTCACGTATTTGCCAGTAAAGGAAGGATATTTAACCGTATATAAATGGATTAATTTGCAGCATGACTTTCCAAGAGCTCTCAATACGAGGAACAGAGCAATGAAATTCGATAAACTACTGGCGATGTCTGTCTTCGCTTCGATTATCGCAGCCGGCGCGGCCCATGCGGAGACCCCGCCAAAGAAATCGAAGGATTTCAAGGGCAATTACGAGACGCTGGTGAAGGATCAGCACGCCTCGCCGGAGATGGCCGAGTGCATCGCGACGGGCTATGATCTTGTAAAGAAAAGCAAGAAATTCGACCGCCTCGGCTTCACGCAGGAGGATATCGGCAAGGCAAAGGTCGACAAGAAGGCGGGCAAATTCAGCGACAAGGATCACACTGAGGTGTCGACTGTCATCGCCGTGCCCGGCGAGGCACGCCCGCGCACCGATTCCACCAACTGGGCCGATATCACGCTGCGCTGCGGCATGGCCAAGGGCAAGGTCAAGGCGGTCGAGATCAGAAGCGCAGCCGACTGAGGACTTGCCGCCCGATCGTCCCGGAATGATCAGGAGGTGCCGTCATAATGACGGCGCCTCCTTCATCATCAGGCAGTCCGAGGGCGCGATATCCTGGCGTAAAGCCAGTCCAGCGCCAGCATGATCGCCAGGGAAAGGCCGACCAGGGGGAATATGACCCCTCCGGCGACCAGAATGGCGATCAGCCCGCGGAACACGCGCCGGTCCGCCGGCATGGGCGGCACGCCGAGTGATCCCGCCGGACGCCGTTTCCACCACATGACGCCGGCGGAAACCGCCAGCATGACGATCCCCATGCACGCGGCGAGCAGCACAAGCTGATTTGCCAGGCCGAACTCCTGTCCCATATGGACATTGATCCCCCATTCCAGCCATTTGCCCAGCGGGCCGTAATCGGCAAAGCTCATGTCGATGAGCGGCTGGCCGGAATATTGGTCCAGGTGCACCACCCGTTGCCGGGAGAGATCGTCGGGATAGACGGACCCGGTATAAACGCCGGCAGGGCTCGTCGGAATATACACCGCATAGCCGCGATGCAGCCCCAGCCGATCGAAGATCGCGACGGCGTCATCGAGTCCGATGGGTTGCGCACCGTGCGTATGTTGCGCTGATTGCGGGATCTTTGCCTGTTCGAGCGACCATGAGGACTTGGCGACATGATCGAGATGTTCGTCGGACATGGGCACGGCCACGCGGACACCGGCGGGATAGCCGAAATTGTTGCCGTTCGCCCATTCGTTGACCTTGGCGCCCCACACACCCGACCAGGGCATGCCGGTGATCGCCAGGAAGACGATGAAGAAGCCGACGAACAGGCCGGTCACGGCATGGATGTCGCGCCAGAAGACCCGCCGCTTCGGCGTCCCGCGGACGCTCAGGACCCCGCCCGTCTGGCGGCGCGGCCACCAGAGATAGATCCCCGTGCCGACGAGCAGGATCGACCAGCCGCCGGCAATCTCGATCAATGCACGGGCGAATGATCCGAAATATTTCAGGCTGTGGAGATAGCGGATGGTCCACATGATCGTTCCGCGATCGGGGAGCGAGCCGAGCACCTGCCCGGTATAGGGATTGACGTAAACGGCAAGCTTGCCCCGGTTCTCCGTGTTGACGGTGATCTCCGCCGATGTGGCCGGCGTTGCCGGATCGGTGAATTTGACGGCCGTGCCGGGATGGGCGGCGATGGCCGCGGCCACCATTGCCGAGGGCGAAGCCCTGGCTACGCTTTCGGCTATCTCCACCTTCTTGAGATCGGAATGGACGATGGCGTCGATCCCGTCGCGAAAGAGATAGAGCGCCCCGGTGACCGCGAGCGTGATCATGAAGGGCAGGACCATGAGCCCCGCATAGAAATGCCAGCGCCAGACGGCGCGATAAAGGTCGGACGCGGACTGCACGGCAGCGCCATTGCTTCCCCGCCCGATTGTCAGATCGGACATGATTTTTCTCCTGACTGGAAACGAAGCCGATGCGCGATGCGCAATATCGGCCCTGGTTCGACGATGTCAGGAGAACGACGGAGGCGCCCTCGGTTCCGCGATCAGCCGCCGCAGCGGCGGAGTGGAACCGATCTCCGCATGGGGCGGAACGGCGGTATCGAACAGCGCGGCGAGATGAACGAAGCCTCCCGCGCCGTCGAGGATCGCGGGCATGGCCGCGCAAGCAAGGCGGCAGAGCGTGCAGCAGGGACAGTCAGCCGCCTTCCCGGCAGGACCGTTCTGGTCCCCCGGCTGATCGATCGTTGCAGCTCCGGACGAGGAACAGATGACGTGCAGAGGATCGACGGCGGACGCCGCCATGGCCCCTTGCGCCATGCCGCCAAGGAGACCCTGCAGCAGCAGGAAATAGGCGGCGAGCACCGCTATCGCAGTGGCCGAAATCCTGTCCCGGAGTATGCGCCGAATGGCCTTCATGCGCACCGGATGCCACAATCACACCGCAAAGTCACTGCGGCGGATATGTCCGTACGGGGCGATAAAGCCCCTATCCGTTCTCCGCATCGAAAGCGGCACGGGCAGCGCGCAAGGCGCTGCGATGTTCCGACGCCCAGCTGCCCAGCGCATCGATCGGCCCGGAGAGGGAATGGCCGAGTTCGGTCAGCGAATATTCTACCTCCGGCGGCGAGACCGGCTTGACCCGCCGCGCCACCAGCCCGTCGCGCTCCAGCGACCTGAGGGTCACCGTCAGCATGCGCTGCGATATGCCCTCGATCGAGCGGCGGAGCGCATTGAAACGCTGCGGTCCCTGCCGCAGGTTGAAGATGACGAGCATGCTCCACGTATCGCCCACCCGGTCGAGCACCTCGCGGATGGGGCAGCTCCCCTCGCCATCGGGCTCGAAGCCGGGCGATGGCTGGACGTCCCGTGTCACTGGACGCCGAGCTTCTTCTGCAGGCTGGTCGAGGAGGTCGTGTACTGGAAGACGACCCGCTCGCCGGGACTGACGATGCGCTTCGCCGCCTGGGTCATCAGCGCCGCCTCATGGAAGCCCGAGAGGATCAGCTTCAGCTTGCCCGGATACCAGTTGATATCGCCGATGGCGAAAATGCCCGGTTCGGACGTCTCGAATTTCTCCGTATCGACGGGAATGAGATTTTCATGGAGGTTGAGGCCCCAATCCGCGATCGGCCCGAGCTTCATCGTCAGCCCGAAGAAGGGCAGCATGCGCATCGCCGGCAGTTCCTTTTCGCCGTCACCACCCTTGAGCGTGACGCCCGACAGCTGGCCGTTCTCACCCTTGAGCCCGGTCACCTGCCCGAGCTCGAAGCGGATGCCGCCGCTGTCGACCAGCTCGAACATCTTCTTCACGCTGTCGGGTGCGGCGCGGAACTCCGCGCGCCGGTGCACGAGCGTCAGGCTTTTGGCGATCGGCTGCAGGTTGAGCGCCCAGTCGAGCGCGGAATCGCCGCCGCCGACGATCATCACGTCCTGGTCGCGGAATGCCTCCATGCGGCGCACGGAATAAAAGACGCTGGTGCCCTCATAAGCCTCGATGCCGGGCACGGGCGGGCGCTTGGGTTGGAACGAGCCGCCACCGGCGGCGATCACCACCACCTTGGTCTCGAAGATCTCACCCTCGTCCGTCTCCACATGGAAGCTGCCGTCGGGCTGGCGCTCGAGCCGCGTCACCATCCGGTTGAAGTGGAATTGCGGCGAGAAAGGCTTGATCTGCTCCATCAGCCGGTCGACCAGCGCCTGGCCCGATATCTCCGGCCAGGCCGGAATGTCATAGATCGGCTTTTCCGGATAGAGCTCGGCGCATTGGCCGCCCGGACGGTCGAGAATATCGATGAGATGACATTTGAGATCATAGAGCCCGAGCTCGAAAACGGCGAAAAGCCCGACCGGGCCGGCTCCGACGATCACGACATCCGTGCGGATAATTTCACTCATTTCGTCATCCTGTTCCGGCATCGGCGCGATATCCGGGTTGAGCTCCGGAGCCGATGCATCAGTTTCAAAGACTTACAGCGTCCTTCTAAAGCGTCCCGAAAGGGCACGGCGCTGCAAGAATGGAAGGCTGGCTGACGCGCCCAACTCACCATGAAGGCGCGCGGCTGATGCTCAAGCCGCGTAACGCCTGGAAGATGCAAGGTCAAACTTTTTATTGATTCGCCGGCCGGCAGGATTGAAGCGCGCGGCAGGAGGCTTCAGCTCTGCCGCTCCGGGATATGGACGACGAGACCATCCAGCGCGTCACGCACCTTGATCTGGCAGGAAAGCCGCGAACTGGGGCGCACGTCATAGGCGAAGTCGAGCATGTCCTCCTCCATCGGCTCCGGCTCGCCGACCTCCGCCGTCCATTCCTCGTCGACATAGACATGGCAGGTCGCACAGGCACAGGCGCCGCCGCACTCCGCATCAATGCCGGGAATGGCGTTGCGGATGGCGTTTTCCATTACCGTGGAGCCGTTCTCCGCGTCGACTTCGGTGCGTGTCGTGCCGTCGAAAGAGACAAAGGTGATTTTAGTCATGCTGCGATCCCAAGCAATATCGAGACCCGCAGATACTGCCTCGACGGCTCAAGTTCAACGGTACAGCCGATGCTCCAGGCCATATGCGGCATTATGCAGCCGCTGGAGCGCAACCCCGACAGAGGTTGGATGAGGAGAGGAATGGCGGGCCGGTCGAGGCGACCGGCCGCGTTTCTTCAACGGCTGATGGCCGCGATGAATTCCTGCACGTCCGTCAGGGCATCGTAGAGGGCGGCAACGGCCTTTTCGCTGGCCGGATCGGCTTCGATCTTTTCGGCAAGCTCAGCCACGCGGAACGCGCCGATGGAGCGGGCAGAGCCTTTCAGCGAATGGGCGAGAAGCCCCCGCTCCTTCCCCGTGACCTGGCCGATGCGGCTGGCGACGCCGCTCGCCTGCCTGGAGAACAGCGCAAGCACTTCGGCTTCCAGCGCCCGGTCGCCAAGCGTCTGACGCGCCAGATGGACCAGATCGATGGGACGGCTGCGCGAGGGGCTGGAGACTTCGCCGCCTGGCTGGACGAAAGCGATTGCCGCGCTCTCCACGGAGGCGACTCGGCTGTTGTTTTGACGGGCTACCGCCATTTTATTCTCCTTGGGTGCTCTTTGGTGCATTCCCGTTCGCCCGCAAAAATGGCATATTCGAGACTTGCGCCTTGCCTGTCGGTGTAGATTTCCACAATTTGGTTAAGACGGTGTAAGAGCGGAAAAAGGCGATTTTTGCGGCCGGTCAAGCTCCAGCCGTTAACCTTGTGTTTAAACTTTTAAGCATTCGCGAATTCGGATGTTTCTTTCCGGCACACGAGCCGGTACGATATAAGGTGGGCGTTAAGAGTTCGGTGCGGCATCTGAACACGATGCCCATCAGTGATGAGTACGAGGTAAGTAACAGCGATGGCACCCAAAACCAAAGCGGAGAAGATCGACCTGGAGGTCGAGGAAGCGCTGGAAAAGGCCCTGGATATCGATTTCGACGATGATCTAGGCATTGATATGAACCTCGGCTCCATCGATGACGATTTCTCGCTTGACGATCTGGAGGAACAGATCTCGCGCGCGGCGGAAGAGCTGGCGAATGAGAAAAAGGCTCCGCCCGCCCCATTTGCCCCGATATCCAAGAGCGCCAGCCCTGCTTCGGCCATGGCGAAGCCCTCCCTCGACAAGGCAAAGCCGGCCGTCGCCGTGGCTGCGCCGCCACCGCCGCCCTTCCCGCCCCGCGTCGTGGCCGTGAACACGCCCGCACAGGATCCTGCAGCGGACACCGCAGCCCAGTTCCCGCCGCAAGCGCAGGGTCAGCCCCAGAACCAGCCGAAAGCCGCGGCGCTGACGCCGGCCAATGACGATCTGCGCCGCGACACCGCGCTCCTGCGCCGCAGTCTGGCCCAGCGCCCCTCCAACCGCATCTATTGGACGACGACCGCGCTCAGCGCGCTTTGGGCCGCCGGCGGCCTGGCGATCGGCCATTCGCTCAGCGGATCGGGCCTCACCTCGCCGCAAGCCATCGGCAATTTCTTCTCCTCGCCCACCGGCATTGCGGTTGCGACCGGCATCACCGTTCCGATCCTCATGTTCTGGGGTTTCGCCCACATGCTGCGGCGCGCCCAGGAAATGCAATTCGCCGCCCGCACGATGACGGAAGCGGCCATGCGTCTTGCCGAGCCCGAGGCCATCGCCGGCGAGCGCGTCACCTCGCTCGGCCAGGCGGTCCGTCGCGAAGTGGCGGCCATGAGCGAAGGCATCGAGCGGACGCTCGCCCGCGCCGTCGAGCTCGAAACCCTCGTCCAGACGGAAGTCAACGAACTCGAACGCGCCTATACGGACAATGAGATCCGCATCCGCACGCTGGTCAGCGAGCTCGGCAACGAGCGCGAAGCCGTCGTCACTCATGCCGAACGTGTCCGCTCCTCGATCACCGGCGCTCACGAGCAGCTGAAGGAAGAGCTGACCACCGCCACCAACATCATCCGCGACAGCGTGCTGGGCGCCTCGACGCAGCTGACGGAATCGCTGAACCTTTCCGGCGAGAATCTCGTCAGCCGCATCAACGAGAGCGGCAATACGATCACCGGCGCCATCGACGCGCGCGCCGCCGACGTCTCCTCCCGTATCACCACCTCCGGCGAAGCCGTCGCCAATCTGCTGGATACGCGCATCGCCGCCCTGAACGAGCAGACGCAACAGGTGGCGACAAATCTTGAGGAAGCCCTGGACAAGCGCACCAGCGGTATCGCCTCCCTGCTCGGCAGCGCCACGCAGACGATGGTCAGCGAGTTCGATGCGCGTCTGGCCAATCTCGACACCACGCTCTCCGAACGCGGACGTTCGCTGCTGAGCGAGTTCGAGACCCGCGCGCAGTCCCTCGACGCCAGCACCGAAAAGCTCAATGCGGCGCTGGAGGCGCGCTCGCGCCAAATCAACGAGAACCTCATCGCCCGCACCCGCGAGATCGCCGAGACCTTCTCCGAAGGCCGCACCTCGATCAGCGGCGTCATCGACGAGACGAAGACGCGGATCTCGAGCGATCTTTCCGGGATCGCCGATTCTGTCGCGAGCCTGCTCAACGAAAAGGCGACTGCCTTTGCGGGCCAGCTGGCAGAAGGCCGCGACGCGCTCGCGGCTTCCCTCTCCGGCGAGACGGACCGTGTCCAGGCCGTCATCCGTGATCACGCCGACACGCTTGCCGCCCACACCTCCACTATCGAGATGGCCGTCGCTGCCAGTGCGGCATCGCTCGGCGGCATCACCGAGAACCATGCGTCGCTGCTCGATGAGCGCACCGCCGCCATCAGGGCCGCGATCGCCGAGAATACAGCGCTTCTCGACAAGACCTTCGAAAAGCACGGCTCGACGCTTGATGAGCGCGTCACCGGCATCCGCGCGGCGCTGGCCGAGAACAACACGGTGCTGCAGAACGCCTTCGAAAGCCATGTCCGCTCGATCGACGAGCGCACCAGCGGCGTCCGCGATCTGCTCGGCGAGAGCCAGGAGACGCTTGCCCGCGCGCTCGACGAGCGTACGCGCACCATCCGCGATATCCTGAACGGAAGCCAGGATGCGCTTGCCCGCACGATCGACGAAAGGGTCGACGGCGTCCGTGGCGTTCTCATCGAAGGCCAGGACGGACTTTCCCGTGCTCTGGAAGAGCGCACCGCCGCCATCCGCGCGGCGCTTTCGGAGAGCAGCGACACGCTGGGCGCAAGCTTCGACGAGCATGCCCGGGCCATTGACGAGCGCACGGCGGGCCTCAGCTCCGTCCTGGCGCAGAACAATGCCGCCCTCGCCCAGACGCTGGACGGGCACGAGCGCACGATCGAGGATCGTGCGGCCGAAATCCGCGCCGCCCTGACGGAGACCACCGCCTCGCTCGGCCAGACGCTGCAGGATCACAGTGAGATCCTCGAGCAGCGCACGGCCATGCTGCACCAGGCCATCGGCGAAAGCAGCTCGGCGATCGGACGGGCCTTCGACGATCAGACGGGCGTCATCGACGAGCGCACCGCGACCATGCAGAAGGCGCTGTCGATCGGCGTGGACAATGTGCGCAGGTCGCTGGAGCAGAGCGCATCGGTCGTCGCCGGCGCCCTGCGCGAGAAGATCGGCGAAGCCGCGAACACCCTCTCGGCCGAGGCAGCAAAAGCCAGCGAAGCGCTCGACGGTTATGGCGAATCCTTCAGCGCCCGCCTCATCGAGAATCTCGGCAATACGGAAGCCCGCCTCAACGAGCGCGCCGACGCCATTGCCATGAGCCTCGGCGAGATCGGATCGCGCGTGGCGACCGAGCTCGGCTCGATCGAAGCGCGCATCGCCAATGTCACCGAGAACACGTCGGCCACGCTGGAAGAGCGCACGCGCGAGCTCAACGCCGTTCTCGCCGCCCGCTCGCAGGAGATCACCCGCATTCTCCACGATACCGCGGAACCGCTCGTCGAGCGGCTGGCGGACAGCGGCCGCGGCCTTGCGAGCCAGCTCGAGGAAGCCACCCACGCGGCGACCGACAGGCTGCGCGCCGAGAATGCGGCCCTGGTCAATGCGCTTGCCAGCAGAACGGCGGAAACCATCTCCGCCATCCAGGAAGCCAAGACGGGCCTGTCGCAGGGCGTGGGCGATCTCATCGACCGGCTGGCGACGTCCAACGCCAAGCTCGGCGAGCTCATCGATGTGGCCACCCGCAATCTCGGCGATATCGACACCCGCCTGCTCGACACCACGTCGACCTTTGCCGAGAACACCAACCGGGCGGCCGAGACCTTTGCCTCCTCGACCCGGCTCATCGGCGGCAATATCAATACGCTGAGCAGCCTCTCCAACGAGACGCTGAAGCAGATCACCAATATTGCCGAGCGTTTCGAGGAGCACAGCAGGGTGCTCGGCTCCGCCAACGAGATGATCGGCTCGGCGCAGCACAATCTCGCCGCCACGCTCGAGGAGCGCCAGCAGGCGCTGCAGGAGCTCGCCACCGGCCTCGTCCAGCGCTCGGAAGGCATCGAGCAGGTCATGCGCTCCTTCGAAAAGCTGGTTTCGACCGCGTTCGAACGCGCCGAAGGACGTACGCGGATGTCGGCCGAACAGATGCGCGCCGCCATCTCCGATGTCGTCGAGCAGGCGGCGCAGAAGTTCGCCAGCGCGACCGACGAGATTCGCCGCACCGCCGCGGAAATCCGCACCGAGCTCGACGAGACGCGCAGCGAGCTGAAGCGCGGCGTGCTTGATATGCCGACCGAGGCAAAGGAATCGACCAAGGCCATGCGCAAGGCCGTTTCCGAGCAGATCAACGCGCTCAAGGAGCTGGCGGAGATCGTCAACAAGTCGGGCCGTCTGGTCGATGTCGGCGAGAGCCGGGCGGACAGGACCGTCTCCCGCCCTGCTCCGGCCCCTCGTCCCGCGCCTGCCCCGGCCCCGGCTCCGGCACCGCGTGCTCCAGAGCGGTCCTTCCAGGCGGAGGAGCCGGTCAATGGCGGCAGGAGCCAGCCTGCGCCCGCATCCGGCGGCACCGCGCCGCGCAGCGGCGGCGGCTGGGTCTCGGACCTCCTTGCCCGCGCCTCGCGCGAGGACGAGCAGCCCGAGCAGATCCGCTCGCAGCCGACCGGTACGACGCGCTCGCCAGCCCATGTGGTGGAATCGCTCAATTCGCTGTCCGTCGATATCGCGCGCGCCATCGATCACGATGCGTCCGTCGAGCTCTGGGACCGCTATCGCCGTGGCGAGCGCAATGTCTTCACCCGCCGCCTCTATACGCTCAAGGGTCAGCAGACCTTCGACGAGATCAAGCGCAAGTACCAGACGGACAGCGAGTTCCGCCGCGCGGTGGACCGCTACATGGATGACTTCCAGCGCCTGCTCGAGGACGTCGCCCGCAACGATCGCGACAACATGGTGACGCAGACATACCTGACCTCCGATACCGGCAAGGTCTACACCATGCTCGCCCACGCCAGCGGCCGCCTGCGCTGATATCTGCGGAATATGCAAATGAAAAACGCGGCTTCAGGGCCGCGTTTTTGATTCTGGGTGAGAACGTTGGAGCGTTTCACTTTCAGGTGAGAGCGTTGGCGTTTCTATTTATATGAAGTGTCTCGGGGGGATGGTACCGACAAGTGCGAAGCAGTTTCCGCTTGGACCGTTCAGGCATGGATCCTCGGGTCAAGCCCGAGGATGACGATTGCAGGGATGTTTTGCGCCAATTGCCAACGTTGGAGACGGGCGGAAACCACTCCAGCTCGTCATCCTCGGCTTGCCCCGAGGACCCATTCTAGAACATCGCCACCCCACCAGCGGCCAGACATTAAAGCCATTATCATTTAGGAACCGCTCCGGCAGGCCAGCTGTATTTCAAGTGCAGCAGCAGATGCCTTACCGACTCAGGTGGCCACGAAGCCCTATCAAATCACCGAAAGCGTCCAGCTGACGATTTCCCCGGTCACCTTGTCGAAAGCCTCGTTGAGCGCCCGCACGTAAGCCGCATTGCCGCTTCCGCGCACCGGCACCGAAGCGCTGAACACCCGCGTCGAGCGGACCTCGCCGTTCTTGTCGTTCAGGATCTTGGTCGCGATCTCAACGATCGCCATTCGCGGCGAGGCGAAGGCGTCCACGCCGAAGGAGCGGATGTCGGTGATGATCTGATAGTTGATGGCAAGACCATCGCCGGGACGGCCGACGCCGCCCAGAAGCCCGGTGTTCTCGAAAGCCTGCACCAGGCGCGACTGCACGATATTGGGCAGCCGGTCTCCCCACTGGGCACCCTTCAGATATTCGATCGCCCCGGGCGCGGTGTTGATGACGATGTTCTCGCCATCCAGCGCCTTGAGCGCCGCGGGAGCAGCGATCAGTATCTGGATGTTCTTGCGGCTCCTGGCCGATACCGAAGGATAGGATGATGTGACCAGGTCGAACGTGTCCAGTGGCGTGGTGCCACAGGACGCCACGGTCGCGGCCAGCAGAATGGCGCCGGCAGTCCGCCCGAATTGTCGAAATATCGTCAAATACAAGCCCGTCCCTCTCGCCGCACGGAATTTCTTCTTCTCATGGGAACACAGCCGGATCAACGCCGCGCGCGCCCGTCATATTGCGGAACGGTCCCCTGTCCACCGAAAATAAGTCTTTGCGGATCCCGTTCGAGCTCCGTGATCGCCCGCTCGATGCGCTGGATCGACCGGCGGCTTTCGGTGACGAGCGCCTGCACGTCACGCAGGCCGGAGCCGGAAAAATGCTGCAGATTGTCTGCGATCGGCCCGAGACGGGCATTGAGCGAATCCGACGTATTGCGAATGGATTGCAAGGTTTCCTTGGCTTGAGACACGACGCTGTTCTTGTCGTCCTCGGAAAGCAGCCTGTCCGCCTTCTGCATGATGCCCTCGACGCGCACCGAGGCCTCATTGAGCCGGGCCATCGTCTCGCGGGCATTCCTGATGATGTCCTGCACATCACCGGTATTGGCGGCGAGCTTGTCGATCACCTCGGAATTCCGGGCCAAGGCATCGGTAAAGGTCTTGGTGTTCTTGACCGTATCCGTCAGCGGCGCGCGCACATCCTTGATGAAGCCTTCGAGCGCCTCGAGCGCGCTGTTGGCGCGGGCGAAGATATCCTGCGCCGTTTCCAGAAGATTGTTCACGGCGTTGGGATCGGCGTCGATGCGCGCCACCGTATCGCTTTTCTCGGCTTCCTCCAGCAGGTTGGGCTCGTTGAGGCTGCCGCCCTTCAGTTCGATATAGGCCAGGCCCGTAAGGCCTTGAAAGCCGAGCTCGGCCCTGGTCGAGCGGGTGATCGGCGTCGTCCGGTTAACCTCGGTCCGCACGATCACCATGTTCGGATCGGTCTCATCGAGCAGGAGCTGACGCACGTCGCCGACCTTGATGCCGTTGAACAGCACCTGTCCGCCCACGGAAAGCCCGGTGACGGTGCCGGGAATGCGCACGTCGAGCTCCACCGTATCGCGGGTTTCGCCATAGCGGGCGATCCAGTAGACGAACCCGAAAGCCGCCAGGCTCACCAGCAGTGTGAAAATTCCCACCAGAACGTAATTGGCTTTGGTTTCCATGCTTTATCCAGTGGCTTCCATGTCTTATCCGGCCTGGTGAGGTCCGGCTCCGGCCCGGCGCCGGGTCGGCGCCGCCGGATCGATCTGGCGGGCGCGTTTGCCGCGAAAATAGGATTTCACCCAGGGATCATCAACCCTGAGCATATCTTCGATGCTCCCTTCAACCAGAACCCGTTTCTGCCCAAGCACCGCGATGCGGTCGCAAACCGCAAAGAGACTATCGAGGTCGTGTGTCACCATATAGACCGTCAGCCCCATCGTGTCGCGCAGATTGGCGATGAGATCGTCGAATTCGGCCGCCCCTATCGGATCAAGGCCGGAGGTGGGCTCGTCGAGAAAGACGACGTCGGGATCGAGCGCCAGCGCCCGGGCGAGCGCGGCGCGCTTGATCATGCCGCCCGAAAGCTCGGAGGGAAACTTCTCCGCCGTATCCGGCGCCAGTCCGACGAGGTCGATCTTCAGCCGCGCCAGCTCGTCCATCAGCTTGGGCGACAGATCGAGATATTCACGCATCGGCACCTGGATGTTCTCGAGCACGTTCAGCGAGGAGAAGAGCGCGCCATGCTGGAACAACACGCCCATGCGCATGTCGATCTGCATCTTCTCGGCGTCCGATACATCGTCGATATTGCGGCCGAATATCCTGATCTCGCCGGATGATTTGTGGTTGAGCCCGAGAATGGTGCGCATGAGCACCGACTTACCCGAACCGGAAGGGCCGATGAAGCCCAATATCTCGCCCGGGAAAATATCGAGGCAGAGCTTGTCGAGAACGGTCTGGCGGCCGAACGAGACCGTGACGTCGCGCACGGAAATCACCGGCTCGCGGGAGCGCTGGCTCTGATCGGGGGCGGAATTGGTGGCGTTGTCCATTCGGCCCCGCTCTAGAAATTGATTGCCGCGTAGAACATCGCGAAGAGCCCGTCCACGACGATGACTACGAAGATGGATTTGACGACCGATGCGGTGACACGGCGCCCGAGCGATTCGGCGCTCCCGCCCACCTTCATGCCCTCAACCGAGGCCATGATGCCGATGATCATCGCCATGAACGGCGCCTTGATCAGCCCGGCCAGATAGGTGGAGATGTCGATGGCGTCGCGCAGGCGCGCCAGGAAGGCGGCCGGAGGAATATGCGAATAGGTCCAGACGACGAAGCCGGCGCCCACGAGGGCGGCGAGATCGGCGATGATCGTCAGGAGCGGCAGTGCGATGACAAGCGCCACCAGACGCGGAAAAACGAGAACGCCGACCGGATTGAGGCCGATGACCGTCAATGCGTCGGTTTCCTCGCGCATTTTCATCGACCCGATCTCGGCCGTGATCGCGCTGCCCGAACGCCCCGCCACCATGATCGCCGTCAGAAGCACGCCGATCTCGCGCAGGACCAGGATGCCGACCAGATCAATGACGAATATCTCCGCCCCGAAATAGCGCAGCTGGAATGCGCCCTGCTGGGCGATGATTGCGCCGATGATCGTCGACATCAGGAGGACGACCGGAATGGCGCCCACGCCCATGCGGTCGATCTGGTTGGTGATCGCGGCGAAATTGATGCCGCTTCCCCTGCCGAGCTTCATCTGCGATCCGTGGATCGTCGCGCCCAGAATGTGCATCGACATCAGGAAATCCTCGCGGGCCGCATAGGTGGCCCTGCCGAGCGCCTCGAGAATGCTGACGAGAAAGAACGGCCGCTTCGAGCGCGACGCATGACTGTTGCGGTCCACCGCCTCGCCGACCGCTTCCAGGAGGGGGCGCCATGCCTCGCGCGCGCCCTGCAGCGTGACGCCCACATTGCGTGCCTTGAGCGAGCGGCTGAGCCTCTCGATCAGCCACGCGCCCGCCGTATCGAGGCCGACCACATGGGACAAATCGATCGATGCGCTCGAAAAGCCGTTCTGGCCCTGGAGCCTGCGCATCTCCTCGTCGACCAGATGAACGCTGTGCGACGTCCAGCGGCCACCGAGTGCGATCGTGGCGCCATCGGCGCCCGTCGTTACCTCGATCCGGGGAGCGCTATCGGAGGCGGCTCTTGAATTGTCCGCAGCGTCGGTCAACATGTCTTATTCTTATCGAGTCTTTCAGGCCGTGTCACTTGGACTGCGCAGCGGCCAAATCGGGTCAATCAATGGGTATAAATCTGCAAATACAACGTGATCGCTACCCCATCGCAGGCAGTTTTACAATCTCGCGCGGCTCCAAGACCGCGGCTGATGTCATCGTCTGCACGCTGAGCGACGGCAATTTCGTGGGACGCGGCGAATGCGTGCCCTATGCCCGCTACGGCGAAAGCCTGGAAAGCGTGACCGCCGAAATCGAAACGGTGCGCGACGCGATCGTCCAGGGCGCGGCCCGGCACGACCTCCTGACGCTGATGCGCCCCGGTGCCGCCCGCAATGCCGTGGATTGCGCCTTGTGGGACTTCGAGGCGAAACGGGCGGGCAGAAGGGTGGCGCAGGCAATCTCGGCCGAGCCCCCTCGCCCGTTGACGACGGCGATCACCATTTCCATGGGCGACCCTGAAACCATGGCAGAGGCCGCCCGCGCCCTCTCCGGCCACCCCGTCATCAAGGTGAAAATAGGTGGGGAAAACGATGCCGCGCGCATCCACGCGGTGGCGGAAGCCGCCCCCAACAGCCGAATCATTCTCGATGCCAACGAAGGCTGGACGGAAGAAAACTTCCGCAAGAACATGATGATCGCGGCGGAAGCGGGCATTGCGCTCATCGAACAGCCCCTGCCCGCCGGCAAGGACGAGCTTCTGGCGGCAACGCCCCGCCCGGTACCGGTCTGCGCCGACGAGAGCGCCCACACGTCCGAAGGTCTGGGGGACCTCGCCGGTCGCTATGATGCCGTCAACATCAAGCTGGACAAGACGGGCGGGCTGACCGAAGCGCTTGCCATGCGGCGCCGCGCCCGCGAATTGGGCCTCGGCGTCATGGTTGGCTGCATGGTCGGCACCTCGCTCGCCATGGCGCCCGCCGTCCTGCTCGCGCAGGACGCCGACTATGTCGATCTCGACGGTCCGCTGCTTCTCGAGCGCGACCGCTCGCCGGGCCTCGTCTATGACGGAATGACGGTCTACCCGCCGGAGCAGGATCTCTGGGGCTGACCATTTCGTGAGCGCGGGCCTGCATCCCATCAAAATTATTTTACTTGATGATTTTCATCATCTTTTCATGAGAATATGTGATTGCTGACCATTAAAGCCATCACAGAAGGGAAAAACCTTGAGCGATCTTCAGTCCACGCCCAGCAAGAAACTCTTTATCCCCGCATTGGGCGGCATCTATTCATCGCTGCATGAATTTGCCGAAACCTTGCTGCGCTTCGTCGGCGGCGCGGCGCTGGTGACCCATGGCTATGGCAAGATCCTCAATCCGTTCGGCGCGGCCGGCATGGTGGAAAGCCTCGGCTTCTATCCCGGCGCCTTCTGGTCACCGTTGCTCGCAGCGACCGAGTTCTTCGGCGGCATTCTCATCGCAATCGGGCTCTTCACCCGCCCTGCCGCCTTCGCCGCGCTGATCGTCCTCCTCGTGACCATCTGGTTCCACTGGGGTGTGCAGGGCCAGGGCTATTCGGGCGCGGAAAAATCGATCCTGTGGTCGGCGATCATGCTCTTCTTCGTCATCCGCGGCGCCAACAGCCAGTCGGTCGACGCCAGGATCGGCAGGCAGTTTTAAGAGTTTAGGGCAGTAGGGAAATATGCGTTGCAGCCGGATCAGGCAATAAACATATTGCCTTGCTGCCTTATTGCCCTAACCCTCAAGCCGCTTCCACCTGCTCTCCAGCAAGGATCGGCGTCAGCACCTCCTGAAAGATGTCGGCGCAGTGCTCCCAGGTGAAATCCTTCAGCGCCAGGCCCGGATCGACGCGTCCCATTTTCAGCGCGTCGAGACAGGCCGCGCGCAAATCTTCCGATAGGACGCCCGCGCCCGTCGCCCCGACCACATCGCGGGAGCCCGGCACCGGGAACGCCGCGACGGGCAGGCCGCTGGCGATGGCTTCGAGCAGCACCAGCCCGAATGTGTCCGTCCGGCTCGGGAAAACGAAGACGTCCGAGCCCGCATAATAACGCGCGAGTTCCGCCCCCTCCTTCTTGCCGGCGAAGATTGCTCCGGGAAACCGGGCCTTCAACTCGCCGAGGCTGGGCCCGTCACCGACCACGAGTTTCGTCCCCGGCAGGTCGAGCGACAGGAAGGCGGACAGGTTCTTTTCCGGCGCGACGCGTCCGACGCAGAGAAAGATCGGCCGCGGCAGGCCGAGATCGACATCCGGCTGCGGGTGAAACAGCGCCCGGTCGACGCCCCTCGTCCAGACCTTCAGATTGGTGAAGCCGCGCGCGGCAAGTTCGTCCCGGATCGACGGCGTCGGCACCAGGCTGCAGGCGGCGGCATTGTGGAAGCGCCTGAGAAAGCCGTAGGTCAGCGACAGCGGCACCGGGAAGCGCTCGTGCAGATATTCGGGAAAACGGGTATGGAAACTCGTGGTGAAGTGCCATCCGTTCTTCAGGCAGGCGCGCCGCGCCATGATGCCGAGCGGCCCTTCCGTCGCGATATGGATATAGGCGGGCTGAAGCCTGGCGAGCGCCGCGCGCACCGCGCCGGGGCTGGTCAGGGCCAGCCTGATCTCCGGATAGGTCGGGCACGGCACCGAGCGATAATCGGAGGGCGAGACGATGGTGACGGCATAGCCCCGCGCGCTCATCAGGTCGCGGATATGGGTCAATGTCCGCACCACGCCATTGACCTGCGGGTGCCAGGCATCGGTGACGATGACGAGACGCCTCATCACGCGCTAGGCAACATTCGCCGGTTTCGGCATGGCTTTGCGCGCCGCCGGACGGTGCTCCTCCAGGTCGATGACCGGCGCGAAGCCCGCCTTCTCGCCGATCAGATGCGTCCAGGAGATCAGTTCCATCGTCCCGTCGTAATTTTCCACGATGGCCGTGCAGCTTTCGACCCAATCGCCGGTATTGATATATTCCACCCCGTCGATGCTCTCCATCGTGGCATGGTGGATATGGCCGCAGATGACGCCATCGACGCCGAGGCGGCGTGCCTCTTCCGAGACGACTTCCTGGAAGGCGCCGATGAAATTGACCGCCTTCTTGACGCGGAACTTCGCCCATTGCGAGAACGACCAGTAGCGCAGGCCGAGCAGGCGGCGCACCCTGTTCATGACGGTGTTGAAGGCGATGGCGGCATCATAGGCCCAGTCGCCGAGATAGGCGATGAAGCGGGCGTTGCGCACCACCACGTCGAACTGGTCGCCATGGATGACCAGGAATTTGCGGCCGTCGGCGGTCTCGTGCACGGTGCGGTTCATCACCTCGATCCCACCGAAATGCGTGCCCTGGAAATCGCGCAGGAACTCGTCGTGATTGCCGGCGATATAGATGATGTTTGCGCCCTTGCGGCTCTTGCGCAAGAGCTTCTGAACCACATCATTGTGCTCCTGCGGCCAGTGCCAGTTGCGCCGCAGTCGCCAGCCATCGACGATGTCGCCGACGAGATAGATCGTTTCCGCATCGTGGAAACGAAGGAAGTCCAGAAGAAAGTCCGCCTTCGCGCCTTTCGAGCCCAGATGCACATCCGAAATGAAAAGCGTGCGGAATTTCTTCGCGTCTTCGCCTGCTTGTCTGCCCATCGCCAGCTTCCGTCCGTCTTGTGATGGCCCGATTTAGGGGCACACAAACACGATTCATGTCACAAACGTGTGACGGTGCTCTCCCGGCGCCGAAATGCCGGCCCCGGCGCCGGGGCAAAGAAGCTGTTGTCTTCCCAAATCAGGCGGCGAGTTTTCCCTTTGGCCCGACATAACGCGATTGCGGACGGATCAGCCGGTTCTCGGCCATCTGCTCCCGGCAATGGGCGATCCATCCCATGGCGCGTCCCATGGCAAAGACACAGGTAAATGCCTCACGCGGGAACCCCAGTTCTTCCAGAAGCAAGGCGGTGTAGAACTCCACGTTCGTTTCCAGCGTCCGGCCGGGCTTATGGCGTTTCAATACCGCGATCGCGGCGTTCTCGACCGCCTCTGCAAGCTTCAGCCTTTCATTGCCTCCTTCCTCCCGTTGGGAATTCTCCATCCGCTTCAATGCGCCTTTCAGCGCGTCCGCCCTGGGATCGCGAACGCGGTAAATGCGATGGCCGAAGCCCATCAGCCGTTCGCCGCCAGCCACCGCGGCATCGAGCCACGCTTCGGCATTGTCCGCCGTTGCGACTGCATCGAGCATGTCGAGCACCGGGCCCGGCGCACCGCCGTGCAACGGGCCCTTCAAGGCGCTTAATGCGGCAAGGAGCGAGGATGTGAGCCCCGCCCGCGTGGACGCCACGATGCGCGCCGCGAAAGTCGAAGCATTGAGGCCATGGTCGGACACGGTCACGAGATAGGTGTCGAGCCCCGCGAGTTCAGACGCTTCCGCCCTCCGATCGTTCAGCATGCGCAATATGTCGGCGCTATGGGAGAGGTCCGGATCGGGACGAACGGGCCTCTCGCCGCGCTTGAGGCGCAAGAGCGCCGGCGTAAACACCGCGGGCGCCGCCAGCAGAAGCAATGCGGGCTGCAGATCCTCCCCGTCGGGAATGCGGGCCATCAACGCACGCAGCGCCTCCACCGGCGAAAGCCGCAGCAGGGCGCCGTCTATTGCCTCGACATGTGCGAAAACATGGAGCCGCGCTGTCCCCAGAGCTTTCCGGAGCGCCTCCCCCTGAGGAAGATCGCCGAAAAAGCCGTTCCAGAGCAGTTCTACGCAATCCTCCGCGGTGCTCTGCGGCACCAGATCGTCAAGCGATCGCCCCCGGATGACAAGCCTCCCCGCCTGGCCATCCACGTCGGACAAAACCGTTTCGGCAGCAATCACATCTTCAAGTCCGCTTTTCATGACAGTCTCCTTGTTGCTTGCCGCAAGCTTGAAACCAGCTATGATTGACGTCAATCTTGATGAAATAGATCAACATGGGAGACGAAAATGGAGTGGCTGACAGCGGAAGAAGCCTTGTCCGTCCTCCAGACCAAACCGCAGACGCTTTATGCGAATGTCAGCCGCGGACGCATTCGGGCCAAGCCCTCGCCCGACGACCCCCGCCGCAGCCTCTATCGCGCCGAAGACGTGCGCCGTCTGGCCGAGCGGCGTCCCGGACGCAAAAGGGAGAGCGCGATCGCCGCGGAAACGATCCGTTGGGGCGCGCCGATCATGCGATCGGCCATCTCGACCATCATCGACGGGCGCTTGCTCTATCGCGGCTGCGATGCGGCGGAGCTTTCGCAACGGGCTACGCTGGAGGAAACTGCCGCTCTCCTGTGGCAGATGGAAACGGGACAGATGGGCCAGATCCCACGCGCCGGACAGGAACCGGACGATACGGCAGCGAAATCCTCCCTGGAGAGGCTTTTCATCGTCTTCGGCAGACGCGCCGCGAACGATCTCCCCACCTCAAGCCGCTCGCCCGCGGTTCTCCAGCGCGAGGCCTTCGGCCTGCTGCGCCTGTTTTATGATACCGTGCTGGGTGACGATGCGCCCGATCTTCCCCTGCACCAGCGCATCGCGCTGAAATGGCAACGCCCGGATGCAAGCGACATCATCAGGCGGACCCTCGTGCTCCTGGCCGACCATGAGCTGAACGCCTCGTCCTTTGCCACGCGCGTTGCGGCTTCGACGGGCGCGCCGCTCTCCGCGGCCGTTCTCGCGGGACTTGCGGCCTTGATCGGCCCCCGGCACGGGCGCGCCTCCCTGTCGACCGCCGCGCTCATCGCTGCGGCCCGTGAAAAGGATGCCGCCATCGCAATACGGGAACGGCTCCTGGAAGGCAGTCCGCTTCACTCCTTCGGCCACCCCATGTATCGCGAGGCGGGCGACGCCCGTGCCGCCACGTTGCTGGCGCGGATCGAATTGCCGCCCCTCTATCGCGCGCTCGAAGCCGCCGCCGCCGACCTTCTCGGCGAAAAGCCGAACATCGATTTCGCTCTGGCTGCGATAGCGGAGATCTATGATCTGCCGGAAGATGCGCCGCTGCTTTTCTTCGCCCTGGGCCGGATCGTCGGCTGGCTCGCCCATGCTCTCGAGCAGGTGGAAAACGGCTCGCTCATTCGGCCACGCGCGGAATTCATCGCGCAGCCCGGATAGCGCCAGGCGGCAATGCCTCATCAAGCAGACGCATCACCCATTATTGTCCACAAGCTTCATCGGACAGCACGGAAATGGTGACATATCAGCACGTCAGCCAAAAATCCGGTTGATCGCGCCGATTGCTCGGTGGCATGTCTGCAGCGTCATAAGGAACAGCGAGGGTCGAGCCATGGATCTAGGACTAAAAGGACGCAAGGCGATCGTCTGCGCATCGAGCAGAGGGCTTGGCAAGGCCTGCGCAACGGCTCTGGCGCAAGCCGGATGCGATCTTGTCATCAATGGCCGGGACGAGAAGGTGCTCGCCACCGCCGCGGAGGAACTGAGGCGCGCGGGCATCTCCGTCACGCCGGTTCTGGCCGACGTCTCCACGCCGGAAGGACAGAAGCAGCTCCTCGCCGCCTGCCCCGAGCCCGACATCCTGGTCAACAACAATGGCGGCCCCCCGCACCGCGATTTCCGGCAACTCGACCGACAGGCGATTCTCGACGGCGTGACGCAGAACATGGTCACCCCCATCGAGCTGATCAAGGCGGTTATCGACGGCATGGTGGCGCGCCGTTTCGGGCGCATCGTCAACATCACCTCGACTTCGGTCTATAAACCCATTGCCGGCCTCGACCTCTCCTCCGGCGCCCGCGCCGGGCTGACCTCCTTCCTGGCCGGCATCGCCCGAACGGTCGCCAAGGACAATGTGACGATCAACAACATCCTGCCCGGCGCCTTCGACACGGATCGCCTGCGCAGCGGCATCCGCTTCGGCGCGGAAAAAGCGGGGATCGAGCCCGAAGAGGCAGCGCAAAAGCGCATCGCCGAGATCCCGGCAGGACGCTTCGGCGAGCCGGACGAATTCGGCAATGCCTGCGCTTACCTCTGCTCCACCCATGCCGGCTATATCACCGGCCAGAATCTCATCATTGACGGCGGAGCCTATCAGAGCGCTTTTTGACCGGTCCTTCCGAGCCGCCGGCCCTCGTCTGGCGAGGCCTGTCCATTCGCGCATCCCGCCTTTCCCGAAAGTAACGCACCATGAGCAAAACCGATAAACCCGCCCTCTCCGATTTCGAGGAAGCGGCCCTCTTCTTCCATCGTTATCCCAAACCGGGAAAGCTGGAGATCCAGGCGACGAAGTCGCTGGGCAACCAGCGCGACCTGGCGCTTGCCTATTCTCCCGGCGTCGCGGCGCCCTGCCTCGCCATCCACAGCGATGCCGCCACCGCCGCCGAATATACCGCCCGCAGCAATCTCGTCGCCGTCGTCTCCAACGGCACGGCGGTGCTGGGCCTCGGCAATATCGGTCCCCTCGCCTCCAAGCCGGTGATGGAAGGCAAGGCGGTGCTCTTCAAGAAATTCGCCGATATCGACGTTTTCGACATCGAGATCGACGCCATGGAGATCGACCGCATCGTCGACGTCGTGGCCGCGCTGGAGCCCACCTTCGGCGGCATCAATCTGGAGGATATCAAGGCGCCGGAATGCTTCGAGGTGGAGGAGCAGCTGCGCGCCAAAATGAAGATCCCGGTCTTCCATGACGACCAGCACGGCACCGCCATCATCGTCGCGGCGGCGATCCTCAACGGGCTGGAACTGGCCGGCAAGGACATCGCCTCGGCCAAGATCGTGGCGTCAGGCGCCGGCGCGGCGGCGCTGGCCTGCCTCAATCTTCTCGTCACCCTCGGCGCAAAGCGCGAGAACATCTGGGTCTGCGACATCGAGGGCGTCGTCTACGAAGGCCGCACCGCGCTGATGGACCGCTGGAAGGCGGTCTACGCACAGAAGACCGATGCGCGCGTGCTGGCCGACGTGATCGGCGGCGCA
This sequence comes from Mesorhizobium sp. RMAD-H1, assembly GCF_014191375.1. GTDB lineage: Bacteria > Pseudomonadota > Alphaproteobacteria > Rhizobiales > Rhizobiaceae > Paramesorhizobium. The sequence continues at coordinate 1,080,816 of NZ_JACHWN010000001.1, read as the reverse complement.
GACGTCTTCCTCGGCCTTTCGGCCGCCGGCGTTCTGAAGCCGGAGCTCCTGAAACAGATGGCCGACAAGCCGCTGATCATGGCGCTCGCCAACCCGACCCCGGAAATCATGCCGGAAGTTGCCCGCGAAGCGCGCGCGGATGCGATGATCTGCACCGGACGCTCCGATTATCCCAATCAGGTCAACAACGTCCTCTGCTTCCCCTATATCTTCCGCGGCGCGCTCGATGTCGGCGCGACTGCAATCAATGAGGAAATGAAGCTCGCCGCCGTGAGGGCGATTGCAGCCCTTGCCCGCGAGGAGCCGTCTGATGTCGCCGCGCGCGCCTACTCCGGCGAGACGCCGACCTTCGGCCCGGACTATCTCATTCCCTCACCCTTCGACCAGCGCCTGATCCTGCGCATCGCGCCGGCCGTCGCAAGGACTGCGATGGAGACGGGCGTCGCCACCCGGCCCATCGAGGACATGGAAGCCTATCTGGACAAGCTTAACCGCTTTGTCTTCCGCTCCGGCCTTATCATGAAGCCGGTCTTCACTGCCGCGCGGGTCGCGGAGAAGAAGCGCGTCATCTATGCCGATGGCGAGGACGAGCGCGTCCTGCGCGCCGCCCAGGTGGTCATTGAGGAGGGCATCGCCATCCCCACGCTGATCGGCCGTCCGCAGGTGGTGGAGACGCGTCTCAAGCGCTACGGTCTGAAGATCCGCGCCGGCACCGATTTCGAGCTGATCAACCCGGAAGACGATCCGCGCTACCGCGATTATGTCGACCTGTTCCTGAAATATACCGGGCGGCAGGGCGTGACGCCTGAGACCGCGCGCACCATCGTGCGCACCAATTCGACCGCGATCGCGGCGCTGGCCGTCATGCGCGACGAGGCCGATGCCATGATCTGCGGCCTGGAAGGCCGTTTCGAACGGCATCTGCGCCTGGTCGGCCAGATCATCGGCAAATCAGGGGGGCTGCGCGATTTCTCGGCACTGAGCCTGCTCATCTCCCAGCGCGGTACCCTCTTCCTGACCGACACCTATGTCACCGTCGATCCGGATGCGGAGGAGATCGCCGAGATGACGATCCTCGCCGCCAATGAGATCCGCCGCTTCGGCATCGAGCCGAAGGCGGCGCTGCTGTCGCATTCCAATTTCGGCTCGAAGGATTCCGAAAGCGCGGAAAAGATGCGGCGCGCCACCGCGATCCTCAGCGAGCGTTATCCCGACCTCGAGGTCGATGGCGAAATGCATGGCGACGCGGCGTTGTCGCAAGCCTTGCGCGATCGTGTCTTTCCGGCCTCACGGCTGACCGGCGAAGCCAATCTCCTGGTCTTCCCCAATCTGGATGCGGCCAACATCACCCTGAACGTCGTCAAGAGCATCACCGATGCGCTGCATGTCGGCCCGATTCTCCTGGGTGCGGCGCGGCCGGCTCACATTCTCACGCCATCGGTCACCTCGCGCGGCATCGTCAACATGACAGCACTTGCCGTTGTCGAAGCATCGCAAAGGCTTGATACGGAAAAACAACTATAAAGCAAATATAAGCCATCATTACTGCCATCAGCAAATATTTGTGGATGACAGTCCAGGAGAATAAAGATAGTTTATGTTCCGGAGCGGCGGATTCGGGGCACAACTTGGGAAAAATAATCATCAAAAGCCTCGATGTTTCGAAGAACTACGGTTTTAACTGCCGGGGTTTACCGAAAGATCAGGGTTGACGGATGATGAACAGAATTTTTCTCATGATCGCCATGGCGAGCCTGGCGATCGGCGCCGTTGGCGTCTCGACGGGGGACGGCCAAGCTGCCTCTCCCGTATGCGCCAAACTGCAACGGCAGCTGGCCTCCGCATCTGGAGGTCGCAGCCGATCCGCCTCCAGCCCGGCAATCCGCCAGTTGCAGAGCCAGGTGACCCACGCGCGCATCGCGGCGCGTAGGGCCGGCTGCACGGGCGGCCTGTTCTCGCGGCCCTCCAATTCACCACAGTGCCTCAGCATCAATGCATCCATCGACAGGCTGCAGGGAAGAATTGCCGAGCTGAAGCAGGGCGGCGGTGGAGGCGGAGGGGGAGACCGCCAGCGCATCCTGGCGGCCCTGAACGCCAATGACTGCAGTGCGCCGCAACGCTCCCGCGGTCTGCTCAGCAAGCTGTTCGGAGGCTCCAGAAAGCAGGAAGAGATCCAGGAGCCTGCCGCACGTGAAGCTCCTTTGGTATCACGCACCAGGGCTCCCAAGCGCGTGCGCTACGAACGCGAACGGGAACGGGAGCGCGAACCCGTGAAGCGGCGCGTCGAAAGCGTTGCGGCAACCAATGAAGGCGCGGCACCGACAGGAAGCTACTCCGTGAAGGGCGGCTATCGCACATTGTGCGTGCGCACCTGTGACGGCTATTACTTCCCGATATCCTTTTCCACGCAGCGCAAGTTCTTCACCCGCGACCAGAATGCCTGCGCCGCCATGTGTCCAGGCACCGAGGCAAAGCTCTATTACCACGACGTCAAGGATGAAGAATCCGAGGACATGGTGTCCGCCGATGCCGATACGCCCTATGCGGTGCTGCCGACGGCCTTCGACTATCGCACACTGGGCACCAGAACACCTCCCGGATGCACCTGCCAGGCTCCCCGGCAAAGCATGCCCGTCGGCGACCTTTCCGCGCAGGACCAGACCGGCCAGGAGGGCAAGAACTACACGATGCTCGGCAATGGCGGCGGTGAAAAGGCGGCAGCCGACAACGTCTCCGCTTTCATCGGCATTCCGCGCTCGCGCCCCGATCCGGCGGCCGATCCCGAAACCATGCTCAACACCGAGGGCGGGCTCAACCGAAGCGATCTGCGAAAGCTGACGGAGAAGGATTCCTCCGTCGTCACCAGCTCGACCGGAGCCAGGATCAGGGTCGTCGGGCCAACATACCTTCCCGCCCCACGAGAGGCAAAAGGTCCGCGAGCTCCGGGCCGGACGGAAGCCCGGTGAGCGCCAGGCGCAATGGCATGAACAGGGTCTTGCCCTTGCGCCCGCTTGCCTCCTTCACCGCATCAGTCCAGATTTTCCACGTCCCCCGGTCCCAAGGCTCGGGCGGCAGGAGATCGAAGGCCTCGCGCACGAAGGCGACGTCCTCCTGCGACAGATCAGGGGCGTTCTGAACGCCCTCCTGGACGATCTTCCACCAAAGAGCGGCGTCTTTCACACGATCCAGATTGCCGCGGACGGCAAGCCAGAACGCCTCCGCCCTGTCGCCTTCGATCCCGAGCGCCGCAAGGCGCCCGGCGACCGCCCCGAACGGAAGCTCGTGGACGAGCGCGCGATTGAGCGTATCGAGCTCGGCCGGGTCGAATTTCGCCGATGATCTGGATGTCGCCGCCAGGTCGAAATGCCCGGCCAGCGCCTGCATGTCGGGCACGGCGACGACGTTTTCCGAGGTTCCTATCAGCACCGCCAACGAGGCGACCGCCATCGGCTCGTAACCGGCCTCGCGCAAGGTGCGGATCGAAAGCGCGCCCGAGCGCTTGGAGAGCCCCTCGCCCGAGATGGTGGTCAGGAGATTGTGGTGGCCGAACCGCGGCGGCTCCGCCCCGAGCGCACGGAAGATGGCGATCTGCGCGCCTGTGTTGGTGACATGATCGTCACCGCGGATGATATGGGTGATACCCATATCGATATCGTCGGCTACCGATGGCAGCGTATAGAGATAGCTGCCGTCCTCGCGCACCAGCACCGGGTCCGACATCGATGCGAGATCGACGGTCTGCGGTCCGCGCACCAGATCGTCCCAATGCACCTCGGTACGCCTGGGGGAGAACGGATCGCCTTCGAAATTCGGCAGGAGGAAGCGCCAATGCGGCTTGCGCCCCTCCGCTTCGAGCTTCGCCCGCTCGCTTTCCGTCAGCTTCAGCGCCTCGCGCCCATAGACCGGCGGCAACCGGCGCGTCAGGCGAAGCTTGCGCCGGCGCTCGAGCTCTTCCGCCGTCTCGTAGCAGGGATAGAGCAGCCCCGCCGTTTTAAGCTTCTCCACCGCCGCATCATAGATGGCGAAGCGCTTCGACTGGTACTCTACCCGGTCCGGCCTGACGCCCAGCCAGTCGAGATCAGCGGCGATCGCCTCGGCATATTCCTGCCTGGAGCGCTCGATATCCGTATCGTCGAAGCGAAGGACGAAGCGGCCATCGTTCTTAAGCGCGAACAGCCAGTTGGACAGCGCTGTCCGGGTATTGCCGATATGGATATAGCCCGTCGGAGACGGGGCGAAACGGACGGTGACGGTCATTTATGTTCCTGGTATCAGGACCGGTCCCTGAACCGGTTGGTGATGGGATAACGGCGGTCGCGGCCGAAATTCTTCCTGGTGATCTTCACGCCCGGCGCCGATTGCCGGCGCTTGTATTCGGCGATGTAGAGCAGATGCTCGATGCGGTGGACCATCTCGCGGTCGTGGCCGCGCGCCACGATCTCCTCCACGCCCATCTCGTTCTCGACCAGGCATTCGAGGATGTCGTCGAGCACGGGATAAGGCGGCAGCGAATCCTGGTCCGTCTGGTTTTCCCGCAGCTCCGCCGAGGGCGCCTTGTCGATGATGTTCTGCGGAATGACCACGCCCGAAGGCCCGAGGGCCGACGGGGGCACATGGGCGTTGCGCCAGGCGGCAAGGGCATAGACCTGCATCTTGTAGAGATCCTTGATCGGGTTGAAGCCGCCATTCATGTCGCCATAGAGCGTGGCATAGCCCACCGACATCTCGGATTTGTTGCCCGTCGTCACCACCATCGAGCCGAATTTGTTGGAGATCGCCATCAGGATCGTCCCGCGCGTGCGGCTCTGCAGGTTTTCCTCGGTGATGCCCTCCTTCGTGCCGTCGAAGACCGGCGCGAGTGCCTTCATGAAGCCTTCCACCGGCTCAAAGATCGGCACGATGTCATAGCGGCAGCCGAGCGCGCGCGCACAATCCTCGGCGTCCTTCAGCGAATCCTTCGAGGTGTAGCGATAGGGCAGCATCACGGCATGAAGCCGCTCCTCGCCGAGCGCATCGACGGCCAGTGCCGCGCACAGCGCCGAATCGATGCCGCCGGAGAGGCCTAGCACGACGTTCTTGAAGCCGTTCTTGTTGACGTAGTCGCGCAGGCCCAGCATGCAGGCGCGATAATCCGCCTCCTCCTTCTCCGGGATCTTCGACATCGGCCCTTCGGTGCAGACCCAGCCATCGCCATCCCGCTTCCAGGTAACGACCGCCAGCTGTTCCTCGAACTGCGACATCTGGAAGGCGAGCGACTTGTCGGCATTGATGCCGAAGGACGCGCCGTCGAAGACGAGTTCGTCCTGGCCGCCGAGCTGGTTGGCGAAAATGAGCGGCAGCCCGGTCTCGATCACCTGCCTGATCGCCACCTGGTGGCGCACGTCCACCTTGCCGCGGTAATAGGGAGAGCCATTGGGAACGAGCAGCAGCTCCGCCCCGCTCTCGCTCAGCGTCTCGCAGACGCCGAGATCGCCCCAGATATCCTCGCAGATCGGAATGCCGATCCTGATGCCGCGGAAATTGACGGGCCCCAGCATGGGCCCGGCGACAAAGACGCGCTTCTCGTCGAATTCGCCGTAATTCGGCAGGTCGACCTTGAAGCGCTCGCCGATCACCTGGCCCCCGTCGAGCACCATCACCGAATTGTGCAGGCCGGTGTCGCGCTTCAGCGGCGTGCCCATGACGACGCCTGGGCCGCCATCGGCGGTATCGGCGGCGAATTCCAGCACCGCCTTCTCGCATGCGGCGGTGAAGGCGGGCTTCAGCACGAGGTCCTCCGGCGGATAGCCGGAGATGAAAAGCTCGGTGAAGAGGACCAGATCCGCCCCCTGGCGCGCCGCATCGGAACGCGCCTCGCGCGCCCTGGCGAGATTGCCCTCTATGTCACCCAGCACGGGATCGAGCTGGGCGACGGCGATGCGAAGAATATGCGGAACGGCAGGCTTGGTCATCATGGGGAAAGCTTTAGCGCGGGGGCTTCAGGGTTGCAATCTGATCGGCGAAATCGACGCCGGTCTCTCACTTCCAGAAGGCCGTGAAGAGCGCATAGCCCCACACCGCCACGGCCAGGACGATGGAGATCAGCACCGCCAGCGAACCGCAATCCTTGGCGATCTGGATGTCCTTCTGGAAATCGCGCGAAACGGCGTTGCAGGCCGCCTCGATGCCCGTGTTGAGCACCTCGATCATAATCAGGAACAGGATCGCGCCCGTCATCAGCAGGAACATCAGCGCGTTCTCGGCGATATAGAGTGCGACGGGAATGGAAACGGCAAAGAGCGCCAGCTCCTGCTGCACCGCCTTTTCATGGCGCGCCAGATAACGCAGCGCCCGCATCGAGTTGATGAAAGCCAGCCAGATGCGATGCATGTCGATTCCCCGTCGCGCTGTCGGGAAAAGCTTTAGAGCAAGATCAATTTGGATTGAAGCCCCCGGTCATTTCTAGGGATACTGCGGCAATTCGTCGTCAATGCTGTAATAGTCGCCCTTGTCGGCGGTATAGATATGCCTTTCACCACGCAGCCCGGTTGGCTGGTCGAAGGCGCCCGCCATGATCGAGATGTAATCGAGATCGTCCTGCTTCCAGAAAAGCACCGAACCGCAGGTCCGGCAAAAACCGCGCCGAGCCTTCTCGCTGGAGCGATACCAGGTGATGTTCTCCGCTCCCTCGATGGAGATCGCATCATCGGCGACATTGGTCGCGGCGTAGTGGTGGCCCGACTGCTTGCGGCATTGCGTGCAATGACAATAGATGATGCCGCGCAGGGACCCGCGGGTCTCGAAACGCACGGCTCCGCACAGGCATGATCCGGTGTGATGGTCTTCAGCCAATGTCGTCCCCTCTCCTCGAAATGCAATGAGGCGGGAGTTTAGACTCCCGCCTCATGATGGCAATCGACAAAATCTGAAGGCAGGCTTCAGCCGTTCACAACCTTCTTCTGCGGCTGCGCGTCACGCTCCTTCTTCAGAAGCTCGGCGACGAGGAACGCCAGTTCCAGCGCCTGGTCGGCATTGAGGCGCGGGTCGCAATGAGTGTGGTAGCGGTCGGAGAGATCTTCCGCCGAGATGGCGCGCGCGCCGCCGGTGCATTCGGTGACGTTCTTGCCCGTCATCTCGATATGGATGCCGCCGGGATAGCTGCCCTCGGCCCGATGAACCGCGAAGAAGGCCTCCACCTCCTTGAGGATCCGGTCGAAGGGCCGCGTCTTGTAGCCATTTGCGGTGATCGTGTTGCCATGCATCGGGTCGCAGGACCACACCACCTTGCGCCCTTCCCGCTCGACGGCGCGGATGAGCTTCGGCAGATGGTCGCCCACCTTGTCGTAGCCGAAGCGCGCGATCAGCGTCAGCCGGCCCGGCTCGTTTTCCGGATTGAGCAGGTCGATCAGCTTGAGAAGACCATCCGGATCGAGCGACGGGCCGCATTTCAGGCCGAGCGGGTTCTTGATGCCGCGGCAATATTCGACATGCGCATGGTCGGGCTGGCGCGTACGGTCGCCGATCCAGATCATGTGGCCGGACGTGCCATACCAGTCGCCGGAGGTGGAATCGACGCGGGTCAGCGCCTCCTCATAGCCCAGGAGAAGTGCCTCGTGGCTGGTGTAGAAATCGGTCTCGCGCAGCCGGGCATTGGTCTCCGAGGTGATGCCGATGGAGCGCATGAAATCCATCGTCTCGGAGATGCGCTTGGCCAGCGCCTCGTAGCGCTCGCCCTGCGGGCTGTTGGCGACGAAGCCCAGCATCCATTGATGCACATTCTCCAGATTGGCATAGCCGCCCTGCGCGAAGGCGCGCAGGAGGTTCAGCGTCGCGGCCGACTGGCGGTACGCCATGTCCTGACGGTTCGGATCGGGGATGCGCGACGCCGGCTCGAAATCGATGCCGTTGATGATGTCGCCGCGATAGGCCGGCAGCTCGATGCCGTCCTTGACCTCGACATCGGACGAGCGCGGCTTGGCGAACTGGCCGGCGATGCGGCCGACCTTCACCACCGGCTGCGAGCCGCCGAAGGTCAGGACCACCGCCATCTGCAGGAACACGCGGAAGAAGTCGCGGATATTGTCCGCGCCATGTTCGGCGAAGCTTTCGGCGCAGTCTCCGCCCTGGAGAAGGAATGCACGGCCTTCGGCGACTTCACCCAGCTGCCGGGTGAGCTTGCGCGCCTCACCTGCAAAAACCAGCGGCGGATACGAACGAAGACGGGACTCCACCTCGGCCAGGGCCTGTGCGTCCGGATAAGACGGCACCTGCTTGATCGGCTTGCCTCTCCAGGATTGCGGTGTCCAGTTCTTCGTCATTGCAGCACCTGTTTGCAACTGTCCGCACATTTTTGCGGAATACCAAGATTGCCCGCGTGCCGGATGGCACGCAGGATGCGCTCGTATAGAACAAAGCTGGAAATTATACTAGGCTCGAATCGTCCGGATTGCTCCAGCTTTTTTCGAGCAGGGGTTACCGGCCGGCCTGAAGCTTCAGGATACCCGCTCGCCCTTCACGATGCGGTAGGTCGGCTGGTACATCGTCACCAGTTCCTCCGCCGCCGTCGGATGGACAGCCATGGTGCGGTCGAAATCGTCCTTCGTCGCCCCGGCCTTGAGCGCGATGCCCAGAAGCTGCGCCATCTCGCCCGCATCGGGGCCAAGGATATGCGCGCCAAGCACCTTGCGGCTCAGCCCGTCCACCACGAGCTTGGTCAGCATCTTCTCCTGCCGTCCGGAAAGCGTGTTCTTCATGGGGCGGAAATGCGCGCGGTAGACTTCCACTTCCAGATATTTCTCGGCAGCCTCCTCCTCCGAAAGGCCGACCGTGCCGATCTCCGGCTGCGAGAAGACGGCCGTGGCGATGAGCTGGTGATCGGGCTTCGTTGGATTGTCCTTGAAGGCGGTTTCGAGGAAGCACATTGCCTCGTGGATGGCGACCGGCGTGAGCTGCACGCGGTTCGTCACGTCGCCCACCGCCCATATGTGCGGCACATTGGTGCGCGAGTAATCGTCGACGCGCACCGCACCCACGACATCGGTTTCAACACCGGCCTTTTCCAGTCCAAGGCTTTCCGTGTTGGGGATGCGGCCGAGCGCCAGCATCGCCTGGTCGACGAGCAGGATCTCCCCGCCCGAGAGCATCACGTCGAGCCGCCCGTCGGTGCGCCGCGAGACGCGCTCGAACACCTCTCCGCAGAGCACGCGTATGCCCTTTGCCTCCATCGCCTCGTGCAGCAGCCTGCGCAGATCGCCATCGAAGCGCTGCAATATCTCGCGGCCGCGATAGACCAGGGTCGTCTCGACGCCCAGCCCGTGGAAGATATTGGCGAACTCGACCGCGATATAGCCGCCGCCGGCGATGACGATCGATTTCGGCAGTTCGGCGAGATGAAATGCCTCGTTGGAGTTGATGCAGAGCTCATGTCCGGGCAGCGCCAGATGCGGATTGGGCCGCGCGCCCGTTGCGATCAGGATCTGCTCCGCCGTCACTTGTTTGCGCGAGGAAAGGATCTCGATCGTATGCTCGTCCACGAGCACGGCGCGGCTGTCGAAAATCTCGACCTTCGAATTATCGAGCCCCTTGCGGTAGAGCCCCTCCAGCCGTGCGATCTCCTTGTCCTTGTTGGCAATCAGCGTCTGCCAGTCGAACGAGGTTTCCCCGACGCTCCAGCCATATCCTGCCGCATCCTCGAAATGTTCGCCGAATTGCGAGGCATAGACGAACAGCTTCTTCGGCACGCAGCCGCGGATGACGCATGTGCCACCCATCCGGTATTCCTCGGCCAGCCCGACCCGCTTTCCCATGGCGCCAGCCAGCCGCCCGGCGCGCACACCGCCAGACCCGCCGCCAATGACGAAGAGATCATAATCGTAGGATGCCATGAGAAACCTCGGAAAACTTTTGAACTGGAATCGGGACCAGACATATAGGCTCGGCGGCAAATTAAAAAGCCCGGCCTGAAACCGGGCTTCTACCTCGCATGAGGGGCGTGGCGCTTACTGCTGCGGTTGTGCCGGCTGAGCCGCGCCTTCCTGCTTGGACAGGGTCTCGCCGACCGATTGCGCCAGATCGCGCGCAATGCCGTTCTGCCAGATATTGGCGGCCTTCAGCACTTCGCGGGTCACGATCGGTCCCTCGGCGATCAGCTTCTTGCCCGCCGGCGATTCGTAGAAAGAGGAGATCGCCTTCAATTCCTCTTCCGAGAAGGCATTGGCATAGGCCCGTGCTGCCTCCGTTTCGAGATCCGCACGACGGGACGCGAGCACCAGCGCCTGTTCGTCGACGGTCTTGGTGATCAGATCCTCCAGGTTGGGATCCTTCTGGATCAGTTCCGCCTTGAGCGCCTGCGCAGCGCGCGGCAGGATCGAATCGAACTGCTCCGTCGCATCGATCGCGGCAATCGCCTGACGCGCAGCGGTCAGATGGGATTCGGAAATTTCCTGCGCCTGAACTGCATGGACGCCTGCCATCACGGCGAGCGCTGCCAATGGCGCGATCAAACGGCGAAAGCCAGTTGCCTGGGTCATAAGGTCGTTACTCCGTTGTCTCTTCTCAAGCATGATTCCCAAAGTTGCAGATTTTTTGGACAAGATCATGCGACTTAAACTACCGTCATGGTCCGGATACCGCCGGCGCCGGCGATGATCGCAGCACTGGCCAGCCCCAGGAAAAGTCCATGCTCCACGACACCCGGGATGGCATGCAGAGCGCTGGATAAAGCTCTTGTATCGGGAATGCGGCCAAAAGATGCATCGAGGATGTAATGTCCCCCATCCGTTACGAATGGTTCCCCATCCTTTAGCCGCAGCGTGACGGGGCCGGCAAGGCCGAGATCGGCGGCCGCCCTGGAGACGGCGATCCTGGTTGCGGCCAGGCCGAAACGGTTGACCTCGATGGGAAGCGGAAAGCGCCCGAGCGTCTCGACCACTTTCGTCTCGTCGGCGATCACGACCATCTTCTGCGACGCGGCGGCCACGATCTTTTCGCGCAGCAGCGCACCGCCCCCGCCCTTGATCAGCGAAAGCGCGCCGTCGACCTCGTCGGTGCCGTCGATGGCGAGATCGAGTTCCGGCATCTCGTCCAGCGTCGTCAGCGGAACGCCGAGTTCCCGGCACAATTTGGCGGTGCGCTCGGATGTCGGCACGCCGATGATCTGAAGACCGCCGGCAACTTTCTCGGCCAGAAGCCGCACGAACTCTTCCGCCGTCGAGCCGGAGCCGATGCCGAGCCGCATGCCGTCGCGCACATGGGTCAGCGCAACGGCGGCCGCCTCGATCTTCAGCTTGCGTGCATCCATGCGCTTCCCCCAAATCCCTTGTCAGCTCATTTGCCGATCACGGCTGATTTGCTGCTGCATCTATCATGTGAATGCAAATGCACAAAGCCCGTTTTGCGGCTTATTGACCTGCTTCTTCTCTGAACCTTGAGTGGAGGGAGATGATCCGGTACGTGTTGCTATCGTTCAATCGTCCTGATCTGGATTTTCACCAATGACGAAGCCTATTGTCGTGTTCGACCTCGACGGAACGCTGGTCGATACAGCACCCGACCTTCTCGACAGCCTGAACCATTGTCTGAGCCAATCGGGCCTGGAGAGGGTCGACCCGGTGGCGTTGCGCCGTTTCGTCGGCCATGGCGGGCGGGTGATGATCGAACGCGCATTCGAAGCACAGAAAAAGCTATTGTCGCCCGAACAGCTCGACTGGCTGGTCGGACTGTTCCTGGAGCATTACGGATCGCATATGCCCGGACGTTCGCAGCTCTTCGTCGGCGCGCACGAGGCGATGGACCGGCTCGCGGGGGCCGGCTACACGCTTGCCGTCTGCACCAACAAATTCGAGATGCTTTCGGTGAAACTCCTGACCGAGCTCGGCCAGGCCGGCCGCTTTGCGGCGATCTGCGGCGGCGACACCTTCGCCTTCCGCAAGCCAGACCCGCGCCATCTCACGGAAACCATCCTGCGCGCCGGGGGCGATCCGGCCCATGCGGTGATGGTCGGCGACAGCCGGACCGACATCGATACCGCCAAGGCTGCCGGCATCCCGGTCGTGGCGGTGGATTTCGGCTATACCGACCTGCCGGTCGAAACCTTCGAGCCGAGCCGGGTCATCTCGCATTTCGATGAACTGACCCCCGACATGGCCAGGGGCCTGATCATGGCGACCGCCGACTGAACAGGCGCCTGCCCGTTTGACAAGCCTGATACGGCCCGCACTCTGCGGGGGCCTGTGACGCCGGCCATATTTCTGCCGGCCCTGAATGATTCCTGTCCCTGTTTCGGACGTCGATTCCTTTTCATTCAGGAGATATTTTATGCATAAATTTGCTGCCATAGGCATTTTGTCCATCTTCATGATCGGCTGCGACAACCAGCCCGCTGCGGCGCTCCCTGAAAACCTCGAGGCTGCCTTCCAGGAAGCATTGCCGCTTTGCGAAAGGATGTTCCTGCCAAACGCGCAGGCACGGGAATCCGGTGACCTCGAAGAGGAACTGTCCGAAACCGACGCGAAGATCACGAATTTGTCGAAGACTTTCCAGTCCAAGGACGGTGAGCAGTTCCTGCAGGCGAAGATCCGGGACGAGAAGGACGACATCGCAAAGGGATGCGCGGAGAAGTTGCTGGGCATCTCACCGGAGTGAGGTAAGTCCGCCTGGCGAAAGCGGGATCGGCTTTCCCGACGTGAAAGCCCTGTGAAAAAGGCTTGGAGCGGTTCCTCTTCAATCCCTGTGAGGGAAAAACCGCTCCAGCCGTTTCAAGGCGGAATGATTTTGCGACCGAACTGGAAAATCCCGCGGAAAGCGCTTAGGCTGGCCCGATGCAGAACCGACTTCTTCAGATGCTTTCCCTGGCAGTCACGGCAAGCGCCCTCGCCTCCGGCGCGGCACGCGCGGAAGAGAACAAGACCTTGCCGGGCGTGAAACCACCCAAGGCGATCGTAACCGCCCCGCCCCCCGAACCAGACGGGATGACCGATCCATCGAAGCCGAACAGCTTCCGGATCGGCAACACCGACGTCACCGTCTCCGGCAGCATCACGGTCGATATCGGCACGTTCAAATCACCGTCGAGGCGCTAGGCTCAAGCCTCGGCCTTGCCGTCCGCGTCAGGCAGGCTGACATAGATCAGGACGGCGATGATCGTGATGAAGAAGCGGAAGGCGCTCTCGATGCCGTTCCACTGGTGCGACATCCACATGCCGAACCACTCCCCGCCGATCGACATGAAGCCGACCTGCCAGGTGAGAAAGCCGAGCGTCAGTCCGGCGATCGCCCATTTCTTGGCGCTGTTGAAGGCGGGGGCCGGAGCGCCGAGCCTCGTCAGCATCGCATAGGCGCCGATCCAGCACAGGATCGCCGTCAGCGTCTCGGCGGCGATGATCAGGACATAACCGGCCGTATGAAGCGCCGGGCTGGTGATGGCGCGATATTTGATCGTCGAGTTGGGGAAGATCGTGTCCATCTCGAAGACATGCCGGACGAATTCATAATTCGTCCCGTAATCAGTGATGTTTCCAAAAGAAACGAGCGACGCAAAAAACGCAATGGCCGCGACGAGCGCCACCTTCGACAATCGTGTGATCTGCATTTTCCCTCTCCTGAAAATCCCCCACGGTTTCGCCGGAGGCGAATCCGTCCTCGCAATGCAATGAGGCTGGAGCATCCCGGGGAAAAAGCAACAAAAAAGCCCGGCAGTGATGCCGGGCTTTTTTTCCGATCCCCGCAAGGATCAGCCGTTGACGGCGTCCTTGAGGCCCTTGCCGGCCGAGAATTTCGGCACGTTGCGAGCCGGAATGGCGACTTCCTTACCCGTCGAGGGGTTGCGGCCCGTCGTGGCAGCGCGGTGCGAAACTGAGAAAACGCCGAAGCCCGGGATACGGACATCGCCGCCGGATTTCAGGGTTGCGGTAACCGATTCAATGACGGCATCGACTGCCGAAGCGGCGTCGGTCTTCGTCAGACCAGCCTTTTCCGCAACCGCGGCGACCAATTCGTTCTTGTTCATAGGGGCATTTCCTTTCTCTCAATTGCCGGAACTTGCGACTCGACCGGCACGCGCGGAGTTTATTCGAATCAGTCGGCAAACCAAGCGGCGCAAGTCAAAAAACCCCGGAAAACCGGGGTTAAACACAGAAATGCCGGGCAAAATGCCCGGCATCATGATCAATCCATGCGGGAAAAGCGGCCTCAATGCGCCACAGTGGCCGCCGTGTCCTCGTCACCAGCTCCCGGCACGGGTGCCGAGGAGGTTTCCGTCTCGGTCCATTCGATGGGCTCCGGCATGCGCACCAGCGCATGCCTCAGGACCTCGCCGACCCGGCTGACGGGCACGATTTCAAGATTGTTCTTCACATTATCCGGGATCTCCGCCAGATCCTTGGCGTTCTCTTCCGGGATCAGAACCTTCTTGATGCCGCCGCGCAGTGCCGCAAGCAGCTTCTCCTTTAATCCGCCGATCGGCAGGACCCTGCCCCGGAGCGTGATCTCGCCAGTCATCGCCACGTCCTTGCGGACAGGAATGCCGGTGAGCACCGAGACGATAGCCGTCACCATGGCGATACCCGCCGACGGTCCGTCCTTCGGCGTCGCGCCTTCGGGAACGTGGACGTGGATGTCGCGCTTGTCGAAGACCGGCGGCTCAATCCCGAAATCGACGGCTCTCGAGCGGACATAGGATGCCGCCGCCGAGATCGATTCCTTCATCACGTCGCGCAGATTGCCCGTCACCGTCATGCGGCCCTTGCCGGGCATCATGACGCCTTCGATGGTCAGCAATTCGCCGCCCACTTCCGTCCAGGCAAGCCCGGTGACGACGCCCAGCTGGTCCTCGCCCTCGATCTGGCCATAGCGGAACTTCTGCACGCCGAGATAATCGGCGAGGTTGGCTTCCGTGATCTTCACCGACTTCTTCTTGGTCTTCAGGATCTCGGTGACCGCCTTGCGCGCCAGCTTCATCAGCTCCCGCTCAAGGTTACGCACGCCCGCCTCCCGCGTATAATGGCGGATAATGGCGCGCAGCGCGTCCTCGCTGACGGAGAACTCCTTCGGCTGAAGGGCGTGATCGCGGATCGCCTTGGGCAGCAGGTGCCGCTTGGTGATCTCGAGCTTCTCGTCCTCGGTGTAACCGGCGATACGGATGATCTCCATGCGGTCCATCAGCGGACCGGGGATGTTCAGCGTATTGGCGGTCGTCACGAACATCACGTTCGAGAGGTCGTATTCCACCTCCAGATAGTGGTCCATGAAAGTCGAGTTCTGCTCGGGATCGAGCACCTCCAGCAGCGCCGAAGACGGATCGCCGCGGAAATCCTGGCCCATCTTGTCGATCTCGTCGAGAAGGAACAGCGGGTTGGACTTCTTCGCCTTCTTCATCGACTGGATGACCTTGCCGGGCATCGAGCCGATATAGGTGCGGCGGTGGCCGCGGATCTCGGCCTCGTCACGCACGCCGCCCAGCGACATGCGGACATATTCGCGTCCCGTCGCCTTGGCGATCGAGCGGGCGAGCGACGTCTTGCCGACGCCGGGAGGTCCGACGAGGCAGAGGATCGGTCCCTTGATCTTGCTCGAACGCGCCTGCACGGCGAGATATTCGACGATGCGCTCCTTGACCTTGTCCAGACCGAAATGCTCCTCATCGAGCACTTCCTGCGCAAAGTTCAGGTCCTGCTTGACCTTGGACTTCTTGCCCCAGGGGATCGACAGGAGCCAGTCGAGATAGTTGCGCACGACGGTGGCTTCCGCTGACATCGGGCTCATGCTGCGCAGCTTCTTCAGCTCCGCATGGGCCTTCTCGCGCGCTTCCTTCGAGAGCTTGGTCTTGTTGATGCGCTCTTCCAGCTCGGCCGCCTCGTCGCGGCCGTCCTCGCCGTCGCCGAGCTCCTTCTGGATCGCCTTCATCTGCTCGTTGAGGTAGTATTCGCGCTGCGTCTTCTCCATCTGGCGCTTGACGCGGCTGCGGATGCGCTTCTCCACCTGCAGCACGGAAATCTCGGCCTCCATGAAGGACAACGCCTTCTCCAGCCGCTCGCGCACGGAGAGAAGCGACAGCATCTCCTGTTTCTCGGGGATCTTGATCGCCAGATGCGAGGCGACGGTATCCGCGAGCTTGGAATAATCCTCGATCTGGCTTGCCGCGCCCACGACCTCCGGGGAGATCTTCTTGTTGAGCTTCACATAGTTCTCGAAATCGGCGACCACCGAGCGGGCGAGCGCCTCGATCTCGACCGGTTCCTCTTCCGGCTCATTGAGCGAATGAGCATAGGCTTCGTGATAGTCCTCGCGGTCGGTGAATCGCGTGATCTGCGCCCGCGCCGTGCCCTCGACCAGCACCTTCACGGTGCCGTCCGGCAGCTTGAGGAGCTGCAACACATTGGCAATGGTGCCGATGTCATAAATGGCATCAGCCGCCGGATCGTCGTCGGCCGCGTTCTTCTGGGTCGCAAGCAGGATCTGCTTGTCCACGCCCATGACTTCCTCGAGCGCGCGGATCGATTTTTCCCGTCCCACGAAAAGCGGGACGATCATATGGGGGAAGACCACGATATCGCGCAACGGCAGGACGGCATAAAGCCCGTCATTACCGCTCGCCAAAGTCTTCTTCTCTGTACCCGTCATCATCAGTCCTTTCTCAGGCCTTCTGGCCGATCGCTATGCTTGCGCTCCCACGAACAGTCATCGGCAAGTCACAAACATGCATCAGTATCCCTTAGTTGGCGACCCGGACGTTTCAATTCAAGCGCTCACACAGAATCGTCAATTCATCCTGCGCCGCCATGGCCTCAAGTGCAATCGAAGTGCGATCTTTGCCCCGATTATCAACGATTTGCGGCTTTTCATATATGTTTCGCCCTGGCAATTGAGGCGAAAAAGGCAGGGCTTTCGAGCCCTGTCGGTTTCGAACCGGGCCCCTTTCGTGAAAAAGGGCCGCGACCCGCAGCCCCCCTCACTTTTCATTTACCTGAAAGGCGCTCACGCCGAGGCGTTGCCCTTTTCCTCCTGCCGTTCGGCATAGATATAGAGCGGGCGGGCATTGCCGTCCACCACATCGCCTGAAATCACCACCTCCTGCACGCCATCGAGCGTCGGCAGCTCGAACATCGTGTCGAGGAGGATCTTCTCCATGATCGAACGCAGGCCGCGAGCGCCCGTCTTGCGCTCCACCGCCTTGTTGGCGATGGCCCTCAGCGCGTCCTCATGGAAGGTCAGCTCGATATTCTCCATCTCGAAGAGACGCTGATACTGCTTGACCAGGGCGTTCTTCGGCTCCGACAGGATCTGCACGAGAGCGTCGATGTCGAGATCCTCCAGCGTCGCGATGACAGGAAGACGGCCGACGAATTCGGGGATGAGACCGAATTTCAGCAGGTCCTCCGGCTCGAGCTCGCGGAAGATCGCGCCGATGCGGCGATCATCAGGAGCCTTGACGCTGGCGCCGAAGCCGATCGACGTCTTCTCGCCGCGCGCGGAGATGATCTTGTCGAGACCCGCGAAGGCGCCGCCGCAGATGAACAGGATGTTGGTCGTGTCCACCTGCAGGAATTCCTGCTGCGGATGCTTGCGTCCGCCCTGCGGGGGAACGGAAGCGACCGTGCCTTCCATGATCTTCAGGAGCGCCTGCTGCACGCCCTCGCCCGACACGTCGCGGGTGATCGAGGGATTGTCCGACTTGCGGCTGATCTTGTCGACCTCGTCGATATAGACGATGCCGCGCTGCGCCCGCTCGACATTGTAGTCGGCGGCCTGGAGCAGCTTGAGGATGATGTTCTCCACATCCTCGCCGACATAGCCCGCTTCCGTCAGCGTCGTCGCATCGGCCATGGTGAACGGCACGTCGATGATGCGGGCGAGCGTCTGGGCGAGATAGGTCTTGCCGCAGCCCGTCGGCCCGACGAGGAGGATGTTCGACTTGGCGAGCTCCACCTCATTGTTCTTCGACTGATGCGCCAGCCGCTTGTAATGATTGTGCACGGCGACCGACAGAACCCGCTTGGCATGGTTCTGGCCAATGACGTAATCGTCGAGGACGGCCATGATCTCCTGCGGCGTGGGCACGCCTTCGCGCGACTTCACCATCGAGGATTTGTTTTCCTCGCGGATGATGTCCATGCAGAGCTCGACACACTCGTCACAGATGAAGACGGTCGGGCCGGCAATCAGCTTGCGGACCTCATGCTGGCTTTTTCCGCAAAACGAGCAATAGAGCGTATTCTTTGAATCGCCACCATTGTTGCTGACTTTGCTCATTGCAGTTTCCTTTCACTACCGGCCGCACCGCTATCAGCGGTACCGCCGTAAATTCCGTTGCCCCTTCCGACGTCCCGACCGAAAACGACGGATTTGCCGAACAACCTATTCAGAGCCCAACTTTTTCAGAACCATCGTCACGAAACAAACACAAAAGCAGCAACGCGGCAATGATTTCAGTGCATTCTCGCAGGTTAGGCCCATGAAAACCAATAATCGCTTAACGTAGCGGCTGCTGCGCCATGCACAAGCCCGAAGCTTGGCCGTTTTGTGGCACAACGTCGCACCCGCGATGCAGAATCATGCATCGCCGAAGCAAAATCGGCTTCAGACCGGCTAACCCGCAACAGGCTTATTTTGATCCGCCTTCGATTTTCGCCGCCCCTTCGATCAGCTCGCGCGATTCGATGACGCCATCGATCAGACCGAAATCCTTCGATTCCTGCGCCGTCATGAAGTGATCGCGATCCAGTGTGCGCTCAATCGTGTCATAATCACGACCGGTATGCTTCACATAAATCTCATTCAGGCGGCGCTTCAGCTTGATGATGTCCTGGGCATGGCGCTCGATGTCCGATGCCTGGCCCTGGAAGCCGCCGGAGGGCTGGTGCAGCATGATGCGCGCATTCGGCAGCGCATAGCGCATCCCCGTGGCGCCTGCCGTCAGGAGCAGCGAGCCCATCGAAGCCGCCTGCCCCATGCAGAGCGTGGAGACCGGCGGACGGATGAACTGCATCGTATCGTAGATCGACATGCCCGAGGTCACCACGCCGCCGGGCGAGTTGATGTACATGTTGATCTCTTTTTTGGGGTTCTCCGCTTCAAGGAACAGGAGCTGGGCGCAGACCAGCGACGCCATGCCATCCTCGATCGGCCCGGTGATGAAGATGATGCGCTCCTTGAGAAGGCGCGAAAAGATGTCATAGGCCCGCTCGCCGCGATTGGTCTGCTCGACGACCATCGGCACGAGGTTCATGGCTGTTTGGATCGGATCTCTCATGGGGGCCTCTAAAAATCTGGAGATTGCATTTTCGGATATCGCAGGCAATCAGCGCCCGCATGCCGGATTCGTGGTTGTTCCATACATAAGGTGACGCAACCCCGTTTCGCAAGATGGAGAAATCACCGCCGATGCGATGCCGAAGCGCCCTCGCGACGTCGCTATCGGTAAGTTGCTGTTATCGGCAGTCGCGTTAGACTGGAATAATGTCGGATTTTGGCGATTGGACCGGTCGTGCTCCTCGAAACGGATAAAATCATAAACGCGGGCAAACTCCGCCTCCGCCTCCTCGCCCTGCTGCGCATTCTCAATGCGCGCGGCATCGTCATCGTGCTCCTGGCCTGCATGGTCGGCGTGCTGTCGGGCGCCGTGGTCGTCCTGATCAGCTGGATCGTCAACCGGTTGCACACCCTTCTCTATGCGATCCCGCCCGGCGCCCGCCTGTCCGAGATGTTTTCGCTAAGCCGCCCGGAGATGGCCTTCATCCCGATCGTCGGCGGCGTGCTGGTCGGTCTCACGACCCTCTACGTCAAGCGCCGGAAGCTGCGGCGGCCCATCGACCCCATCGAGGCCAACGCGCTCTATGGCGGCCGCATGTCGATCACGGATACGCTGGTCGTTGTCCTGCAGACCATCCTGTCGAGCGGCTTCGGCGCATCGGTCGGGCTCGAAGCGGCCTATACACAGGCAGGTTCAGGCCTCGCCTCGAAGATCGCCTGCTCCATCGGCCTGCGCCGCAGCGACATCCGCCTCCTGGTGGGCTGCGGCGCCGGCGGCGCGATCGCTGCCGCCTTCGGTGCGCCGCTAACAGGTGCATTCTACGGCTTCGAGCTTATCATCGGCGTCTATTCCGTCGCCAATGTCGCTCCCATGATGGCGGCTGCCGTGTCGGCCTCCCTGGTGGCCGGATATTTCGGCGTCACCTCCTTCCCGATCGAGCTGGGAGAGCTGCCGCCGATGCTGGCAGGGCAATACCTGCCCTTCCTCCTGCTGGGCCTGATCGCTGGAGGCCTGTCGATCGCCATCATGCAGCTGGTGACGCTGGTGGAGCGGCTCTTCGCCAAGCTGGCGATCAGCAGCGCCCTGCGGCCCGCGATCGGCGGTTGCCTGGTCGGGCTGCTGGCGCTCATGACGCCGCAGGTGCTCTCCAGCGGTCACGGCGCCCTGCACCGCGAACTGGCGATGAACTATGGCCTTTACGTCATTGTCGAGCTCTTCTTCCTGAAGCTCCTGGCCTCCGCCGTTTCGATCGGATCGGGGTTTCGCGGCGGCCTGTTCTTCGCGTCGCTGTTTCTCGGCGCGCTGGCCGGGAAGATATTCGCCGAGGTGATGGCGATCATCTCGCCTGAAACCGGCATCGATCCCGTCGTCGCGGCGGTGATCGGCATGACGTCGCTCGCCGTGGGTGTCGTGGGCGGCCCCCTGACAATGACATTCCTCGCGCTCGAATCAACTGGAGACCTGACGATCACCGGCGTCGTCCTGGCGGCCTCGATCATGTCGGCGATCCTGGTCAGGGAGACGTTCGGCTATTCCTTCTCGACCTGGCGTTTCCATCTGCGCGGCGAGACCATCCGCAGCGCGCATGACATCAGCTGGATGCGGGACCTCTCGGTCGGGCGCATGATGCGCGAAAATATCCGCACGATTCCCTGCGACATGACGGTGGCGCAGTTTCGCGAGGAAGTCCCGCTCGGCTCCGTCCAGCGGATCATCGCGGTCGAAGGTGATAAAAAATATGTAGGCATGCTGATCGTGGCCGAGGTCCATGCACTGCGGCCCGACCCGTCAAATGACGAGCAGCCGGTATCGGAGCTCATCAAATATCGCGACATCATGCTGCTGCCGACGATGAACGTGAAGGTGGCCGCCGAAATGTTCGCCAAAACGGGAAGCGAGGAGCTTGCCGTCGTCGACGATTACAACAGCCGCAGGGTATGCGGCCTCCTGACGGAAGGCTATCTCCTGCGCCGCTATGCGGAGGAGCTGGACAAGGTGAGGAAGGACATAGCGGGGGAACGCTGATGAGATTGCGCGGAGGATCGAAGCGGCGCTTGACTGACAATGCCGTCCCACGTATATCCGCCGCACCTTCCAGCTATATGGCTTTGGATGGGCGCGTAGCTCAGCGGGAGAGCACTCCCTTCACACGGGAGGGGTCACAGGTTCAATCCCTGTCGCGCCCACCATTTATCCGACAATAGATATCCAGGACTGATCCCAGCAGATTTTGCGGGAACTCTTCTTCCGGCAACCCGTTTTGCCCTGAAATAGAGAGGTCCGCATGACGAAGACAGTCAAGAACGAAAAGGCAAAGCAGGGAAGATGGGGCACGTCCGTCCTCGCGGTCCTGGCCGTTTCCCTTCTACTGGCATTCATTGTCTGGGGAATTCTCGAAATCTGGGGCCAGATGATCGCGCCATCCTGATTCACATCGGCCTGGCCGGCCCGCCGTCGAAATGGATCATGTAGCCGGCGGCGATCGCATGCCGCGCGACCAGGGTTTCGAGTTCATCATCGCAAAGCTCGCATTCCGGCAATTTGCGACGGATGTATTGCACCGCCCGGACGAGGGAAACAGGCTGCCGTTTCGTGGGAATCCCAAAGAAGAGATAGGTGCGGATCGCGACCGTCAGATCATCCGCCATCCGGTTCGACGACGGTTTGCGATTTCCCGGACCTGCCGCTGGGGGTAATTCTTGGTCGACATGCATTGTCTTCCTCCCGGAAAAATCGGCTGCATCGCGCCTGGGCAGGCGATGACGGGCCATGAAGCGCAGGACAGACGCGACCGGCGACCCGTCGGAGACCTTCAACAACCTGTCACATCTTGATGGCGCAATTTTGGCCATCAACCTGCCATAATCTTCACCTCGCCACGCCGAAATGCCGCGATTTTGGGCAAATTTCACCCATGCCGCCCCAAGCGGCGGATCGCGCTTGCTTTTTTCTCCGAACGCGCTTGAATGGCATCAACGAATAAAAAAGGGGACATGAGTGAAGCCATTCGATGAAATGCTGGCTGAAGGTGACGGCGTCCGCCCGCCTTACAAAATTCTGAAAAAATGGCTCGAAACGCAAAATCCTGAAAAGCTGGCGCAGAAGACGGTCGACGCCGAGCATGTTTTCCGCAAGACGGGCATCACCTTCGCCGTCTATGGCGATGAGGAGGCCGCCGAACGCCTGATCCCGTTCGACATTATCCCGCGCATCATCTCCGGCCAGGAGTGGCGCCGCCTGTCGCAGGGCATCGAGCAGCGCGTCATGGCACTCAACGCCTTTCTCGACGATATCTATCATCGCCAGGAGATCGTGCGCGCCGGGCGCATCCCGAAAGAGCTGATCGCCCATAACGAGGCCTTCGTGCCGGAGATGATCGGCTTTCGCCCGCCCGGCAATGTCTACACCCACATCATCGGCGTCGATATCGTGCGCACGGCAGAAAACCAGTTCTATGTGCTGGAGGACAATGCCCGCACGCCGTCAGGCGTCTCCTATATGCTTGAGAACCGGGAGACGATGATGCAGCTCTTTCCAGAGCTGTTCCAGCACGTGAAGGTGCAGCCCGTCGAAACCTATCCGCAATTGCTTCGCCAGTCGCTCTCCGCCGTCGCCCCTGCCTGTGCCAAGGGCGCGCCCACCATCGCCGTGCTGACGCCGGGCATCTACAATTCCGCCTATTTCGAGCATGCCTTTCTCGCCGACCAGATGGGGGTGGAACTGGTCGAGGGAAGCGACCTGAGGGTCGTGGACGGCAGGGTCGCAATGCGCACGACACAGGGCTTCCAGCCCATTGACGTGCTCTACCGCCGGGTGGACGACGCCTTTCTGGACCCCCTCACCTTCCGTCCCGATTCGACGCTGGGCGTCGCCGGCATCATGGATATCTACCGCGCCGGCAATATCACCATCGCCAATGCGCCCGGCACGGGCATCGCCGACGACAAGGCCATCTATTCCTACATGCCCGAGATCGTCGAGTTCTATACCGGCCGCAAGGCGATCCTCGAAAACGTGCCGACCTGGCGCTGCTCGGAGAAAGACAGCCTCGCCTATGTCCTCGAACATCTCGAGGAACTGGTGGTGAAGGAGGTTCACGGCTCGGGCGGCTATGGCATGCTCGTCGGCCCCGCCGCTTCGAAGAAGGAGCGCGAGGCTTTCGCCGAAAAGCTCAAAAGCCGCCCCGGCAACTATATCGCCCAGCCGACGCTGGCGCTCTCCACCACGCCCATCCTCACCGAAAAGGGCCTGGCGCCCCGCCATGTCGACCTGCGCCCCTTCGTCCTCGTCTCCGACCGCATCCGCATCACCCCCGGCGGTCTTACCCGCGTTGCGCTGAAGGAAGGATCATTGGTGGTCAATTCCAGCCAGGGCGGCGGGACGAAGGATACGTGGGTTCTGGAAGATTAGTGAGTAGGGAATAGTGAGTAGTGAGATAGAGAAAGAAGCGGTTCGGACAGCGGTTAAATCCTACAGGGATTTGCTTGTTTGGAAGGCAGCGATCGAACTTGCGGTGGATTGCTACTCCGCAACCAAAACTTTTCCCAACAGTGAAATGTATGGAATGACCTCGCAACTAAGACGAGCTTCCGCCTCTATTGCTGCGAATATCGCAGAAGGTTATGGCCGGGAACACAGAACTTCATTCGTTCAGTTTCTTCGGATAGCCCAAGGATCACTCAAGGAATTCGAGACGCACACAATCCTGTGCGGCAGAACAGGTCTGATGCCTGATCTGGTCGTTCAGCGTCTCCTTGGCCAAGCCGACGAGCTTGGAAAAATGTTGCACATGTTAATCCGCAACCTGCAACAAAAGAACCAGTGAGCACCCCATGAACTACTCACTATCTCACTATTTCACTATCTCACTGGGAGCATCCTGATGCTCCTCGGACGCACCGCTAACGGCCTTTACTGGATGCACCGCTATATCGAGCGGGCGGAGAACATGGCGCGCATCGTTGATGCCGGCCTGCGCATGGCGCTGACCAAGACCTCCGATGCCCCGGAGGAATGGTCCTCCGTCATCGTCAGCGCTGGTGCCGCAGCCGGCTTCTCCAGCAAGCACGAGGCCTATACGGCTGCCACCGTCTCTGATTTCCTGCTGCGCGACGCGGACAATCCGTCGAGCGTCATGTCCTGCATCGAGGCGGCGCGCTCCAATGCGCGCATGGTGCGCACGGCGCTCACCCGCGAGGCCTGGGAGAGTGTCAACGAGGCATGGATGGTGCTGAAGAAATCCCTGTGCCGCCCAGTGCCCGAAAGCGACCTGCCGCCGGTCCTCGACCAGATCAAGCGCGAGACGGCGCTGATCCGCGGCGCATTCCATGGCACGATGCTCAGGAACGAGATCTTCGATTTCGCCCGCATCGGCACCTTCATCGAGCGCGCCGACAACACCGCCCGGATCCTCGACGTCAAATATTACGTGCTCCTGCCGGCCATCTCCTATGTCGGCACCACGCTCGACAATTATCAGTGGGAATCGATCCTGCGCTCGGTTTCCGCCCACCGCTCCTACCGCTGGGTCTATGACGGCGACTACAAGCCCGCGCATATCGCCGATTATCTCATCCTCAACGGGCGCATGCCGCGCTCGCTGCATTTCTGCTACCGCAACATCGTCGACAATCTGGGCTTTCTCTCAGCCGATTACGGCGCCCGCCACGCAGCCCAGGAAACGGCGGAAAAGATCCATGCGACCCTGAAGGGCAACGACATCAACCGGATCTTCGAAACCGGGCTGCACGAATTCCTTTCTGATTTCATCGTCAAGAACAACCGCCTCGGCACGGAAATCGCCGAAGCCTATAATTTCGATTGAGCAAAGCATGATCCCCGGAGCTGCAGACTTTTCGGACAAGATCATGCGCAGACCAAAGAGCCCGTCATGCTGCTGACGATCCGCCACACCTCCCGCTATCACTATGATTTCCCCGTGCCCTATGCCGTGCAGCGGCTGCGCCTGCGCCCGCAGACGATGAACGGCCAGATGATACGGGACTGGCAGGTGGAGGTGGACGGCGCCGAGCCGGAAGTCTCCTACACAGACGGGTTCGGCAACAGGGTCGATCTCGTCCGCCACACCCGCAACGCCCATGAGATCATCATCACCGCCACCGGCCTGGTGGAGACGGAGGACCGGGCGGGCGTCATGGGCGAGACAGGCGGTTTCGCCCCGCTCTGGCTGTTCATGCGCAAGACGCCGCTCACCGAACCGGGCGAAGCGCTGCGGGCGTTGGTGGCCGATATACCGGTTGAGGAGGACAGGCTCTCTCTCCTGCACGCGCTGATGAGCATCATCCACCGGCAGGTCGCCTATGTGCCCGGCGCCACCCATGTCGGAACCGATGCCGAAACCGCGCTGAAGAATGGCCAGGGCGTCTGCCAGGATCACGCCCATATCTTCATCGCCGCCGCGCGGCTCCTCGATATCCCCGCGCGCTATGTCTCCGGCTATCTGATGATGGAAGGTGTCACGGAGCAGACGGCAAGCCACGCCTGGGCGGAAGCCCATGTTCCGGGTCTCGGCTGGATCGGGTTCGACGCGGCAAACTGCATCTGCCCGAACGAGCGCTATGTGCGCATCGCCGGCGGCCTCGACTATCGCGACGCGGCGCCGATTTCCGGCGTGCGCTTCGGCAGCGCCGCCGAGAGGCTTGCAGTCGAAATCAATGTAGAGCAGTAATATCAGCGCCTTGAGGCTGTTTCGTTTCCGGTGGAATCGGTGAACCGCTGCAACGCTTTGTTTTTGCGCAAGTCTGGCTTGCCCGAAAAAGGATTTGGAACTGCGAAATGACCTATTGCGTCGGCCTCAAGATGGACCGTGGCTTGGTCTTCATGTCCGATACGCGGACGAATGCCGGCCTCGACAATATTTCCACCTTCACCAAAATGCATACATGGTCGAAGACGGGCGACCGGGTCGTCGTGCTCCTGTCGGCCGGCAATCTCGCCACCACGCAAGGGGTGGTGAGCTTGATCGAGGAGCGCGCGAAAGCGCCTGACGAGCGCAATCCCTCCATTTTTGCAACGCCATCAATGTTCCAGACGGCAAGGCTGATCGGCCAGACGGTCAAGGAGGTCATCCGCGAGGCGGCGCCCGGCGGCCAGAACGCCGATTCCTTCGCCGCCTCCTTCATTCTGGGCGGCCAGATCAAGGGCGGCGAGCCGCGCCTCTTCTACATCTATCCCGAAGGAAACTTCATCGAAGCCTCCGTCGACACGCCCTTCTTCCAGATCGGCGAGCACAAATACGGCAAGCCGATCCTCGTGCGCGCCTATGATCCGGCGATGACCTTCGAGGACGCGGTGAAGCTCCTCTTCGTGTCCTTTGATTCGACGCTGAAATCCAACCTTTCGGTGGGCTTGCCGCTCGACCTGCAGCTCTATGAGGCCGATTCGCTGAAACTGGGCACTCACAAGCGCATCGAGCGCACGGATCCCTATTATACGGCTGTCTCCGACGGCTGGTCGGAGGCGCTGAAACGCGCCTTCCAGAGCCTGCCGCCGTTCGAGCCATAGACATCCGGCCCGGTCTGCGGGCGGGGGCGAAGTCCGGCGAAAACAGAAATGTCGGCTGCAATGGCCCGGCGATAATCAGATGTCGACGACCTTGCCGCCCTTCAGCGTGACGCGGCGGTCCATGCGGGCGGCCAGTTCATGATTGTGGGTGGCGATGAGGGCCGAGAGGCCCGATTGGCGCACCAGCGCTTCCAGGGCATCGAAGACGTAACCGGCCGTCTTGGGATCGAGATTGCCGGTCGGCTCGTCGGCAAGCAGCACCAGAGGCGCGTTGGCGACGGCACGGGCGATCGCCACGCGCTGCTGCTCGCCGCCGGAAAGTTCCGATGGACGGTGCGAGGCGCGCGGACCGACTTTCATATAGTCAAGAAGCTGCTGCGCCCGCTCGGCGGCGGCGGCCCGCGGGAGCCCGCGCACCATCTGCGGGATCATCACGTTCTCAAGCGCGGAAAATTCCGGCAGGAGATGGTGGAACTGGTAGACGAAGCCGACATCGTTGCGGCGGATGGCGGTGCGCTCGTCATCGGAAAGCGCGCTGCAGGAGCGCCCGTCGAGAATGACATCGCCGCTGTCGGGGTGCTCGAGCAAGCCCGCGGTGTGGAGCAGCGTCGACTTTCCCGCACCCGAAGGCGCCACCAGCGCCACCATCTCGCCGCGCCCGAGCGCGAAATCGGCGTCCTTCAGGATAACGAGCTCACGCCCGGCCTCATGATAGGCGCGGCCGACGCCCGTCAGTTTCAGAATGGGCTCGCGAACCGGCTTTGCTGGCATCACTCGTACCTCAGGGCTTCGACCGGATCGAGCGCGGCCGCGCGCCAGGCCGGGAAAAGCGTGGCGAGGAAGGACAGCGCCAGCGCCATGACGATGACGGAGATCGTCTCGCCGGGATCCATCTTGGCCGGCAGCTGGCTCAGGAAATAAAGCTCGGGATTGAAGAGCGTGGTGCCTGAGAGCCAGGAGAAGAACTCGCGGATGCGCTCCACATTGAGGCAGACGACGATGCCCAGCACCACGCCGGCCAGTGTGCCGGCGGTGCCGATCGCCGCACCGGTCATCAGGAAGATGCGCAGGATGGAATTGCGGGTCGCACCCATGGTGCGCAGGATGGCGATGTCCCTGCCCTTGTCCTTGACCAGCATGATCAGGCCGGAAATGATGTTGAGCGCCGCGACGAGCACGATCAGCGTCAGGATCATGAACATCACATTGCGCTCGACCTCGAGCGCGGAAAAGAAGGTCTGGTTGCGCTGGCGCCAGTCGGTGAGCATGAGCTGGCGGCCGGCAACGTCCTCGATCGGCTTCTTCAGCGCGTCGACATTGTCGGGATTGTCGGCGAATATCTCGATCGACTGCACCTTGCCTTCCTGGTTGAAGAAGAGCTGCGCCTCGGAGAGCGGCATGATGACGATCGAGGCGTCATATTCCGACATGCCGATCTCGAAGATGGTGACGATCTTGTAGGATTTGACGCGCGGGTTGACGCCGAATGGCGTCACGTCGCCATCCGGCGAGACGATCGTCAGGTTGTCGCCGAGGCCAAGCCCGAGATTTTGCGCCATGCGGGTGCCGATGGCGACGCCGCCGCTCTCGTCGAAACCCTGGAACGTACCCTGCCTCACATTGTCGGCGACAAGCTTCAGCTTGGCGATATCCTCGCCACGCAGGCCGCGCACCAGCGCGCCCGACCCGGCGCCGACATTGCCCTGGACCAGCGCCTGCCCCTCGACCAGCGGAATGGCGAAGGACACGCCCGGAATGGCGTCGATGCGCTTGACGAGATCGGCATAATCATCAAGCGGCCGGTCCATGGGCTGCATGATGAGATGGCCGTTGATGCCGAGGATGCGGGTGAGCAGTTCCGCGCGGAAGCCGTTCATCACCGCCATGACAATGATCAGCGTGGCGACGCCGAGCATGATGCCGGTGAAGGAGAAGCCGGCGATGACGGAGATGAACGCCTCGCGGCGGCGGGCGCGCAGATAGCGCCACGCGATCATCCGCTCGAAGGCGGAAAAGGGACCGGAACCCTGCCGTGCCGCAGCCGTCGCTTCGCCCATTACGCCCCCGCCAGCTTGTTGATCGCAGCCTCGATGGAAAGGGTCTCGCGCGCGCCTGTCGCCCGGTCTTTGATCTCCACCTCGCCAGCCGCCACGCCGCGCGGGCCGACGATGACCTGAACCGGCAGGCCGATCAGGTCCATGGTGGCGAATTTGGAGCCGGGGCGCTCGTCCGTGTCGTCCAGCAGCGGATCGAGCCCGGCATTGGTCAGCGCCTCGTAGAGCTTTTCGGACACGGCGTCGCAGGCCGCGTCGCCTGATTTCATGTTGACGATGCCGGCGCCAAAGGGGGCGATGGCTTTCGGCCAGATGATGCCGTTCTCATCATGCGAGGCCTCGATGGCGGCGGCGACAAGGCGCGACGGACCGATGCCGTAGGAGCCCATGGAGACCAGATGCTCCTTGCCGTCCGGTCCCTGCACCTTAGCGCCCATCGGCTCGGAATATTTGGTGCCGAAATGGAAGATGTGCCCTACCTCGATGCCGCGGGCGGAAAGCCGGTCTTCCGGCCTGACCTCGGCCCAGGCCGCTTCATCGTGCATCTCGTCGGTGGCGGCATAGGGCGCCGTCCAGCGCGCAACGATATCCGTCAGCTGCTGGTCATTGCGGAAATCAGTGTCCGCGCCCGGCACCGCGAGATCGAGATAGGCGCGGTCGCAATAGACCTGGCTCTCGCCCGTATCGGCCAGAATGATGAACTCGTGGCTCAGATCGCCGCCGATCGGCCCGGTATCGGCACGCATCGGGATCGCCTGCAGGCCGACCCGCGTGAAGGTGCGCAGATATGCCACGAACATGCGGTAATAGGCCATCTTCGCGCCCTCATAATCGAGGTCGAAGGAATAGGCGTCCTTCATCAGGAATTCGCGCGAGCGCAGGACGCCGAAGCGCGGGCGCACCTCATCGCGGAACTTCCACTGGATATGATAGAGGTTGAGCGGCAGGTCCTTGTAGGAACGCACATAGGAACGGAAGATATCCGTGACCATTTCCTCATTCGTCGGGCCGAAGAGCATGTCGCGCTCCTGCCGGTCCTTGATGCGCAGCATCTCCTTGCCATAGGCATCGTAGCGGCCGCTTTCGCGCCAGAGGTCGGCCGACTGGATGGTCGGCATCAGGATCTCGTTCGCCCCGGCCCGGTTCTGCTCCTCGCGGATGATGTCGCAGACCTTGTTCAGGACCTTCAGCCCGATCGGCAGCCAGGAATAGATGCCGGCGGCCTGCTGGCGGATCATGCCGGCCCGCAGCATCAGCCGGTGCGAGACGATTTCCGCCTCTTTGGGATTTTCCTTGAGAATGGGCAAGAAGTAACGCGAAAGA
The DNA here is from genome assembly GCF_014191375.1 of Mesorhizobium sp. RMAD-H1. Lineage (GTDB taxonomy): Bacteria > Pseudomonadota > Alphaproteobacteria > Rhizobiales > Rhizobiaceae > Paramesorhizobium. The sequence goes on along the minus strand of NZ_JACHWN010000001.1, from coordinate 1,050,690 downwards.
CGCATGGGACCACCGAAACAGATAAGCCTGAGTGCTTGCAGAATCAGGCGAAAACATGAGCAGAGCTACGCGTTTCTAGCGGCTTCTCACGCCGTTGGGAACCCGCCAGGAAACCGCCCCTGCAAATGTCAGCCGGCAAAAGGCATAGCGGATTGCGACGTGATTAATCACAATGTGAAAAATTGAAAAAATTTGCGTGACAATCCATAAGCACTCCGCTATTTTTTTAAGCATAAAGAGAAAGCGGGTATAAAACTGCTTTCCTACGCGGTCAAAGTCTTGGGAGGATGCGATCTCGGCGCGATTATCCGCAGCCGCCGACTATACGGATATGAGATCGGACGCGTATTCAACTGCAAGGCGCAAGCCTTGCTTTTTTTTTGCAAAATCAAGCGATAATCATGGTTTCCTGCGGTCGCGGATGAGCCACGAGCCCATTGCGCAGGCCAGAGCCGCGTCCGCTTGCTTCCATGCGGGAGCAAAAGAAAAGGCGCCGATCAAGGCGCCGCTAAACTGCACTATTTTTGTGGGGAAATCCTGCGGGATTTCAAAACGATAGGGCGCCGTCCTGCATCGGCAGCTGCGGCGCCGCGTATCCTTTTACTTCAGCTCGGGAAAGAAACGCGGAATATCGTCAAGACCGAAGCCCGCGACCTGCGTTGCGTAATAAAAGACCGCGAATATGATCGCGGAAACGATGGTGGTGCGGAAGAAGGCGAGCCAGATGCGCGGCCGTGCGGGCGCGCTGGCAGTAGTGCCGAGCGTGATGTCGCCCTCCTCGGCCTGCGTGCGCACGCCAACCGGCAAAAGGGCGAACAGCATCGTCCACCAGATGATGAAATAGATCGCTAGCGCCGAACCAATACCCATGATCACACCTGCTCTAAGATTTATTTTTCGCAAGTCCGGGAAAGCAGTTCCTGCTTCCCGGGAAAACCGGTTCCCCGCTTTTCCTAGACTTGCTCCAGTTCGATAAGCGTGCCGTTGAAATCCTTCGGATGCAGGAACAGCACCGGCTTTCCATGCGCGCCGATCTTCGGCTCGCCGTCGCCCAGAATACGCGCGCCCTCGCCCTTCAGGCGATCCCGCGCGGCGATGATATCCTCCACCTCATAGCAGAGATGGTGCATGCCGCCAGCAGGATTCTTATCCAAAAAGGCCTGGATTGGCGAGTCCTCCCCCAGGGGTTCGAGCAATTCGATCTTGGTGTTGCCGACATCGACAAAGGCAACGGTGACCCCATGCTCGGGCAGCGCCTGCGGCGTGCTCGGCTCGACGCCGAGCGCCGTGCGGTAAAGCATGGCTGCTGCCTGGAGATCGGGCACTGCGATTGCGACGTGATTGAGGCGGTTGAGCATGGTCAGCGCTTTCCACCTTGAACCTGAAACGCCAGCGGGACAGCGCCCCCCTTTGGGCTGCCGCCCATCTCCCCCGCAAGGGGGGAGATTACGCCTTCATCGACGTTCGGCACCAGTCGAAAATGTTGCCGAATAGGCGCCGTGGGCAATATCGGCCAATCTCCCCCCTTGCGGGGGAGATGTCCGGCAGGACAGAGGGGGGCGCCTCGCGACTTCATCAGATATTTCCCTACACCTTCGTCAGAAACACCGTCACCACGGGCTTCTTGCCCCAGGCCTCGTTGGCGGCGGCGCGGACCGCGCGGCGGACCGCCTCGCGCAAGACTTCCTTATCGGTGCGGCGGGCGCGCGGAATGCTTTCGACCGCGCTCACGGCCGCGTCGAACAGGATATCCTCCATCAGATCGCCGCTCGCATCGGCTTCCGGCAGGCCGATCGGCACCAGATCGGGATCGCCGATGATATTGTATTTGCTGTCGATGAGGATCGACACCGCGACATGGCCGACATAGGAGAGCTTGCGGCGCTCGGTGATGCCGACCTCGTCCTCGTCGCCGATCAGCTTGCCATCCTTGAAGACGCGGCCGAAGGGCGCCTCGTCGATGATCTCCGCGGGGCCGGGCGCCAGGCGCAGCATGTCGCCATTGCGCACCTGCGCCACCTCGGGAATCCCTTCCAGAGCGCCGAGCGAGCCTTGCGCCACCAGATGCGCCGCCTCGCCATGGACGGGAACCAGGATCTTCGGCCTCACCCAGGCATACATGCGCTTCAGCTCGTTGCGGCGCGGATGGCCGGAGACATGCACGAGGGCATCATTATCGGTGATGATCTTGACGCCCTGCTCAATCAGCAGGTTCCTCGTCTCGATGATCGCCTTCTCATTGCCGGGAATCGTCCGGGAGGAATAGATCACCGTATCGCCCGGCGACAGCGCGACATTGCGCATCTCGTCACGCGCCAGCTTGGCGAGCGCCGCACGCGGCTCGCCCTGGCTGCCGGTCAGGATGAGGACCACGTTCTCACGCGGGATATAGCCATAATCCTCCTCGGACAGAAATTCCGGCAGCCCCTCCATATAACCGAGCTCGGTGGCGACCTCGATCGCCCGCTTTATCGAGCGGCCGAGCACCAGCACCTGGCGGCCGGCGTCCCGCGCGGCCTCGGCGATCGAGCGAATGCGCCCGACATTGGAGGCAAAGGTAGTGATGGCGACGCGGCCGCGGGCATTCTCGATCAATTCACGCAAGGATTCGCCGACCTGGCGCTCGGAAGGCGACTCCCCTTCCCGCATAGCGTTGGTGGAATCGCAGACGAGCGCAAGAACACCCTCATCGCCGAACTCGCGGAAACGCTCCTCATCGAGCAACGGCCCGAGCGAAGGTTCCGGATCGCTCTTCCAGTCGCCGGTGTGGATGACCGTACCGAGCGGCGTGGTGATCGCCAGCGAGGCCGGCTCGGGGATGGAATGAGTGACCGGGATGGCCTCGATCTCGAAGGGGCCGATGGAGAATTTCTCGCCGACGCGGTAGAGCGTTACCGGGATCTCCGGCGCATTCTGCTCTCCCTGGCGCTTGGCCTCCAGGAGCCCGGCGGTGAAGGGCGACGCAAAGACCGGCACCTTTAGGCGCGGCCAGAGATCGAGCAGCGCGCCGTAATGGTCCTCATGCGCGTGGGTGATGACAATGCCCAGGAGATTGTGGCGCTCGGCTTCCAGAAACCGGATATCCGGCAGGATCAGGTCGGCACCCGGGAGTTCCGGTCCGGCGAAGCTGACGCCCATATCCACCACGATCCATTCGCGGCTGTCTTCCGGCCCGAAGCCATACATGGCGAGATTCATGCCGATTTCGCCGACACCGCCGAGCGGCAGAAAGACGAGTTCCGCGGATTTGGGTTGAGGCATTCAGGCTCCTCGCAAAGTTTTCATGAATACTTGCATTGTTTGCAAACGCTTAACACTGTGGGATTAGCCAATGCTACCCCTACGTTGTCCCCGCTGCCGTCATTCTCGGGCTTGTCCCGAGAATCTACTGACAAAAGACAGAAGCGAACCAGCGCCAGCGACTTATACGCGCAGGAAGCAGCGAGAAGGGTAGTCCTGCCATCGCAGTAGATTCTCGGGACAAGCCCGAGAATGACGGCGGAGAGGACGCGCTATCTCGCAGACGCCACGGCGCCGAAATGGACGTCGCCGGCGGCGATCCGGATCCGCCCGCCATCCTCGTCACGGATGACAAAACGGCAATCCTCGTCGATGGTTTCGAATATGCCGCGGATGACGCGGTTGTCCACCCGCACGGCCACTTCCCCGCCCAGCCCGGCCGCCCGCTCAAGCCACCAGACACGGATTTCGCCAAGCCCCCGCCCTTCGTTCCACAGCGCATAGTTCTCCCGCCAGCTGTCGGAGAGCGCAAGGAACAGGGTCTCGGCATCGCAGGCGCTGCCAAGCGCCCGCAGCGATGTGGCCGGATATGGCAGATCCTCGGGATGGGAGACCACATTGACGCCGATCCCGACCGCAACGGCAAAGCGCTCCTTGGGCAAAAGCGTCGATTCCAGCAGGATGCCGGAGAGCTTGGCGCCGTCGATGAGCACATCGTTCGGCCATTTGAGGCCGATGCGGGCGGAGGCGAGCGACGGCGTTCCGGAGAACACAGCGTCGAGCGCGTCGGCAAGCGACAGCCCGGCCACGAAGCCGAGCGTCGCCGCCGTCTTCAGCTCATAGGTTTCGACGAGGAGCAGCGTGGCGGCGAGATTGCCGACCGGTGTCGCCCAGGCGCGGCCGCGCCGGCCGCGCCCGCTTTCCTGGGCCTTGGAGACGATCCAGAGCTTTCCCGGATCGCCAGCCTGCGCCCGCTCGAGCGCCACCGCATTGGTGGAACCGACGGTGTCGAAGGCTTCCAGGCGATAGCCGCCCTGGCTGGCAAGCGGAGAGAGGGAGAAGGTCATAGCATTAATGCGTTTCGTTCTTACGAGGAAACGCTAGCGGGACAATACCCCCCTCTGGCCTGCCGGCCATCTCCCCCTCAAGGGGGGAGATCAGGCCTTCATCACCGCCCCGTACAAACCGCAAACCCAGCCGATTGCGAGCATAGGGCCATCTCAGCCGATCTCCCCCCCTGAGGGGGAGATGGCCGGCAGGCCAGAGGGGGGTGATCAAGGCCGTCATGTCCGTTTTAAAAGAACGACTTGGCCGCAGCGTCGGCGATCGCGCCGATCGGCCCGCCGATCAAGACATAGAGCAGGACGAATGCGCCGGAGACGCCGAGCACAAGCCGCAGTTCGCCAGCCACCGGCACGAAGCCGCCAGCCGGCTCGTCGAACCACATGATCTTGATCAGGCGCAGATAATAGAAGGCGCCGATGACGGAACTCACGATGCCGATGACGGCAAGCGGATAGAGCCCGGCCTCGACGGCCGCGAGGAACACATACCACTTGGCCCAGAAACCCGCGAGCGGCGGAATGCCGGCCAGCGAGAAGAGGAAGATGGTCATGATCGTCGCCATCACCGGATTGGTGCGCGACAGGCCCGCCAGATCATCGATCTGCTCGACATTGCCGTCCTTGGTGCGCATGGCGAGGATGAAGGCGAAGGTGCCGAGCGTCATGACGAGATAGATGAGCATGTAGAGCGCCACGCCGCGCACGCCGGTCGTGGTGCCGGCGGCAAGGCCGACGAGCGCATAGCCCACATGGCCGATCGAGGAATAGGCCATCAGGCGCTTGATGTTGCTCTGGCCGATCGCCGCGAAGGCGCCGAGCAGCATGGAGGCGATCGAGATGAAGATGATCACCTGCTGCCAGTCCTTGGTGACCGGCTCGAAGGCGCCCATGACCACGCGCACGACAAGCGCCATGGCGGCCATCTTCGGCGCGGCGGCGAAGAAGGCCGTCACGGGCGTCGGCGCGCCTTCATAGACATCCGGCGTCCACATGTGGAACGGAACGGCGGAAATCTTGAACGCAAGACCCGCGAGCACGAAGACCAGGCCGAAGACGAGGCCGAGCTGGCGCTCGCCGCCGGAAAGGGCCGAGGCGATTTCAGCAAAGCCGATATGGCCGGTATAGCCGTAGACCAGCGAGATGCCGTAGAGCAGCATGCCCGACGACAGAGCGCCGAGGACGAAATATTTCAGGCCGGCTTCGGTGGAGCGGACGCTGTCGCGATTGATCGCCGCCAGCACGTAGAGCGAAAGCGACTGCAGCTCGAGGCCGAGATAGAGCGTCAGCATGTTGCTGGCCGAGACCATCAGCATCATGCCGAGGGTGGCAAGCAGGACCAGCACCGGGAACTCGAACCGATCGAATTTCTCCGCCTTGGCGAAACCGACGGACATGACGAGCGTGACGATCGAGCCGATCAGCGTCAGCACCTTCATGAAGCGTCCGAAGCCATCGCTGACGAAGGCATCGCCGAACGCCTTTCCGTTATGGGGAAAGAGGATGACGAGCGCCAGCGCGCCGATCAGCACGGCAACGGCGAGACCGGTTACCAGCGTGCTCGCCCGCTCGCCGGAGAAGACCCCCACCATCAGAAGCACCAGCGCTCCGGCCGCAACGAACAGCTCGGGAGCCGTCAGCGTCAGTTGAGCAATCAGATCGGTCTGCATCGGGCTTCGCCTCTTGAATTACTGCGCCAGCGCAAGGCTGGCGGCTGCGGCCAGCGATGCGTTGTATTGGTTGACGAGCGCGCTCACGGCGGTCGCGGTCGCGTTGAAGACCGGAGCCGGGTAGACGCCGAAGAAAATGGTGAGCGCCACGAGCGGGTAGAGGATGACCTTCTCGCGCGGGGAAAGGTCAAGCAGCGACTTGAGGCTCTCCTTGTCGAGCGCGCCGAAGATCACCCGGCGGTAGAGCCAGAGCGCGTAGGCCGCCGACAGGATCACGCCCGATGCCGCGAAGAACGCCACCCAGCTGTTGACCTGGAACACACCGAACAGGGTCAGGAACTCGCCGATGAAGCCGGACGTGCCGGGCAGGCCGACATTGGCCATCGTGAAGATCATGAAGGCGACGGCATATTTCGGCATGTTGTTGACGAGGCCGCCATAGGCCGCGATCTCGCGGGTGTGCATGCGGTCATAGACGACGCCGACGCAGAGGAAGAGCGCGCCGGAGACGATGCCGTGCGACAGCATCTGGAACAGCGCGCCCTGGATGCCCTGCTCGTTGGCGGCGAAGATGCCCATCGTCACATAGCCCATATGGGCGACGGAGGAATAGGCGATCAGCTTCTTGATATCCTCCTGCACCAGCGCCACCAGCGAGGTGTAGATGATGGCGATCACCGAGAGGGTGAAGACGAACGGCGCGAGCTCCGCGGAAGCGAGCGGGAACATCGGCAGCGAGAAGCGCAGGAAGCCGTAGCCGCCGAGCTTCAGGAGAATGCCCGCCAGGATCACCGAGCCGGCCGTCGGCGCCTCGACGTGCGCGTCGGGAAGCCAGGTATGGACCGGCCACATCGGCATCTTCACCGCGAAGGAGGCGAAGAAGGCGAGCCACAGCCATGTCTGCATGGACGCTGGGAAGTTATACTTCAACAGCTCCGTGACATCCGTCGTGCCGGCCTGCCAGTACATCGCCATGATGGCGATCAGCATCAGCACCGAGCCGAGCAGCGTATAAAGGAAGAACTTGAAGCTCGCATAGACGCGGCGCTTGCCGCCCCACACGCCGATGATGATAAACATCGGGATGAGGCCCGCCTCGAAGAACACATAGAAGAGCACGATGTCGAGCGCGCAGAACACGCCGATGATCAGCGTTTCCAGGATCAGGAACGCGACCATGTATTCCTTGACGCGGAAATCCACCGACTGCCAGCTCGCCAGGATGCAGAACGGCATCAGGAAGGCGGACAAGACGACGAACAGCATGGAAATGCCGTCGACACCCATGTGATAGGAGATTCCGGAGCCGAGCCATTCATATTTCTCGACCATCTGGAAGCCGGCATTCGCATTGTCGAACGTGGCCCAGACGATAAGCGAGAGGATGAACACGAAAATCGTGGTTAAAAGCGCGACATTGCGGATGTTGCGGCGTGCGGCATCGCTGTCGTCCTTGATCAGAAGGATCAGGAACGCGCCAACGAGCGGCAGGAAGGTGACCGTTGAGAGAATTGGCCATTCGGTCATCAGAAGGAGCTCCCGAGCATCATCCAGGTGACGAGCGCGGCGACGCCGATAAGCATCGCGAATGCGTAATGATAAAGATATCCGGACTGCAGCTTGACGACCCGGTTGGTGACGTCAACGACACGGGCGGAAATGCCGTCCGGGCCGAAGCCGTCGATCAGCCAGCCATCGCCGCCCTTCCACAACAGGCGTCCGAGCGCCTTGGCGGGACGGACGAACAGGAAGTCGTAAAGCTCGTCGAAATACCACTTGTTGAGCAGGAACTGGTAGAGGCCGGGATGGCGGCGCGCCAGCTGCTTGGGGGTTTCCGGCGAACGGATATAGAACTGCCAGGCGATGAGGAAGCCAATAGCCATCGCGACGAACGGCGCGATTTTCACCAGGACTGGCACGTGATGGTACTCTTCGAGGATCTCATTATCCGGTCCGGTGAAGAGCGCGCCCTTCCAGAACTCGACATAGTGATGGCCGAAGAAATAATCGTGGAACACGAAGCCGGCCAGCAGCGCGCCGATCGCCAGCACGAACAGCGGTACCAGCATGACCGGCGGCGATTCATGCACATGGTGCATGACATCGGCGGTCGCGCGCGGCTTGCCGTGGAACGTCATGAAGATCAGGCGCCATGAATAGAAGCTGGTGAAGAGGGCAGCCACCGTCAGCAGGACGAAGGCATATCCCGCAGCCGGGCTGTGCGAGGCAAAGGAGGATTCAATGATCGCATCCTTGGAGAAGAAGCCTGCCGTGCCGATCGAGGTGAACGGAATGCCGAGGCCCGTCAGCGCCACCGTGCCGATGATCATCATCCAGTAGGTGGCGGGGATAAGCTTGCGCAGGCCGCCCATACGGCGCATGTCCTGCTCGTCGGAGACGGCATGGATGACCGAGCCCGCGCCAAGGAACAGGAGCGCCTTGAAGAAGGCGTGGGTGAAGAGGTGGAAAACGCCAGCGCCATAGGCGCCGACACCGAGCGCCACGAACATGTAGCCGAGCTGCGAACAGGTCGAATAGGCGATGACGCGCTTGATGTCGTTCTGCACGAGACCGACGGTCGCCGCGAAGAAGGCTGTCGTGGCGCCGATGATCGTGACGAAGGTGAGCGCGGTCTGGGAGAGTTCGAACAGCGGCGACATGCGCGCCACCATGAACACGCCCGCCGTCACCATGGTTGCGGCATGGATGAGCGCCGAGACAGGCGTCGGGCCTTCCATCGCGTCCGGAAGCCAGGTGTGAAGCAGGAACTGCGCCGACTTGCCCATCGCGCCCATGAACAGGAGAAAGCAGACGACGGTGATCGCGCCCTGCCGGTCAAGCGAATAGCCCAGAAAGTTCAGAACCGCCTGCCCCGCTTCCGCGCTACCTTCGGCAGGCAGGAAATTGGCGGCGGCGGCGAAGATCGTGTCGTAATTGACGGCGTTGAACAACACGAACACGCCGAAAATGCCGAGCAGGAAGCCGAAATCGCCGACGCGGTTGACGATGAAGGCCTTCATCGCGGCGGCATTGGCCGACGGCTTCTTGTACCAGAAGCCGATCAAGAGGTAGGAGGCAAGACCGACGCCTTCCCAGCCGAAGAACATCTGCACCAGATTGTCCGACGTCACCAGCATCAGCATGGCGAAGGTAAACAGCGAGAGATAGGCGAAGAAGCGCGGCCGATGCGGATCGTGGTGCATGTAGCCGATCGAATAGATGTGGACCAGCGCGGAGACGGTGTTCACCACCACCAGCATGACGGCGGTCAGCGTATCGATGCGGAAGGCCCAATCGAAGGAGAGCGTGCCCGAGGTCACCCAGTGCATCACCGGAATGCGCAGCGTTTCACCATGGCCGAGCGCCACCTGGAAGAAGGCGACCCATGAAAGGGCTGCGGCGATCACCAGGAAGCCGGAGGTGATGTACTCGCAAGCCTTGACGCCGAGCTGCCTGCCGAGAAGCCCGGCAGCAAGGAAGCCCAGAAGCGGAAGGAAGACGATCGCGTAATAGAGCATTTGCCCGTCAACCTTTCATGACATTGACGTCTTCCACCGCGATCGAACCGCGGTTGCGGAAGAAAACAACGAGAATTGCCAGACCGATCGCAGCTTCGGCGGCCGCGACGGTCAAAACGAAAAGCGCGAAGACCTGTCCGACGAGATCGCCCAGCGCCGCGGAGAAGGCGACGAAATTCAGGTTCACGGCAAGGAGGATCAGTTCCACGGACATCAGGATGACGATGACGTTCTTGCGGTTCAGGAAGATGCCGAAGACGCCGAGCGTGAACAGGACGGCCGAGACGGTCAGATAATGTGCGATACCGATTTCCATCATATGTTTCCCGTCAGATACCCTTGCCCGTTTCCACCTTCTTGACCTCGATCGCCGTGGCCGGCGTGCGCGCGACCTGCGCCGGGACCGACTGGCGCTTGACGCCTTCCTTGTGGCGCAGCGTCAGCACGATGGCGCCGATCATGGCGACCAGCAGGATCAGGCCAGCGATCTGGAAGAAGAAGACATAGTTCGTATAGAGAATGTCGCCGAGCGCGGCGGTGTTGGTGCGCGTCGCCATATCCGGGATCGGCTGCGCCATGGTCTGGCCGAGCTGCGGCGCGAAAACCGATCCGCCCAGCACGACGACCAGCTCCACCGCCAGGATGATGCCGACCAGGGCGCCGATCGGCGCATATTGCAGCGCGCCGCTCTTCAACTCCGCGAAATCGACATCGAGCATCATGACGACGAAGAGGAAGAGCACCGCCACGGCGCCGACATAGACGACGAGGAGGATCAATGCCAGGAACTCGGCGCCCGCCAGGAGGAACAGCGCGGCTGCGTTGAAGAAGGCAAGGATCAGGAAAAGCACCGAATGCACGGGATTGCGCGCCGCAATCACCATGAAGGCGCTCGCGATCATGATAAAGGCGAATAGGTAGAAAAACGCCGCCGCTAGACCTGTCAGCATGGGGGTTCCCCGACTTCCTTCCGTGGCAGAGCCTCACGCCCCTGCCCTGTTCCTCTATCCACGCCCAACCAGCGCGGATGTTGTTTCCAACGCCATCCCCGCCAAGCCCGCAAGCCTGGCGGTTCATGAACGTCTGCTCGATTTGCTACCGCCGCGCCGCCCCGCCATCATGGCCGGATGTCGTGACAGTGGTTCGGACCCGCCCTGCCGCCTCAGCGGTACGGCGCATCCATTGCGATGTTGCGCGCCAGTTCGCGCTCCCAGCGATCGCCGTTCGCCAGAAGCTTCTCCTTGTCGTAGTAGAGCTCCTCGCGCGTCTCGGTCGCGAATTCGAAGTTCGGTCCCTCGACGATGGCGTCGACCGGGCAGGCTTCCTGGCAGAAGCCGCAATAGATGCACTTCACCATGTCGATGTCATAGCGCACGGTGCGGCGGGTGCCGTCATTGCGACGCGGACCGGCCTCGATGGTGATGGCCTGCGCCGGGCAGATCGCCTCGCAGAGCTTGCAGGCGATGCAGCGCTCTTCACCGTTCGGATAACGGCGCAGCGCGTGCTCGCCACGGAAGCGCGGGCTGACCGGCCCCTTCTCGAAGGGATAGTTCAGCGTTGCCTTCGGCGAAAAGAACTGGCGCATCGAAAGGAAGAATGCACCGACGAACTCCTGCAGAAGGAGCGATTTGGCGGCTTGAGCGAGGGAAGCCATGATCAATCTCCTTAAGCCAGACCGGTGATCTTGAGGAAGGTGGCCGTCGCGATGACCATGAACAGCGAGATCGGCAGGAACACCTTCCAGCCCAGACGCATCAGCTGGTCATAGCGGTAGCGCGGCACGAAAGCCTTCACCATGGCGAACATGAAGAAACAGAAGCACAGCTTCAGCATGAACCAGATGACGCCCGGCACCCAGTTCAGGAACCACACGTCGACGGGGGGCAGCCAGCCGCCGAGGAAGAGGATGGTGGTCAACGCGCACATCAGCGTGATGGCGACATATTCCCCGAGGAAGAACAGGAGGAACGGCGTCGACGAATATTCGATCATGTGACCGGCGACGAGCTCCGATTCCGCTTCGACGAGATCGAAAGGCGGGCGGTTGGTCTCGGCGAGCGCGGAAATGAAGAAGATGACGAACATCGGGAACAGGCCGAGCCAATGCCAATCGAGGAACGAAGCCGGCAGGCCCAGCATGGTGCCAAGGCCGGTGTTCTGCGAAAGCACGATGTCCGTCAGGTTGAGCGAGCCGACGCAGAGCAGCACGGTGACGATGACGAAGCCGATGGAGACCTCGTAGGAGACCATCTGCGCCGCCGAGCGCAGCGCGCCCAGGAACGGGTATTTCGAGTTCGACGCCCAGCCGCCCATGATCACGCCATAGACCTCGAGCGAGGAGATGGCGAAGATGTAGAGAATGCCGACATTGATGTTGGCGATCGCCCAGCCCGCATTGACCGGGATCACCGCCCAGGTCGCCAGCGCCAGCACGGCGGAGACGAGCGGGGCGAGCAGGAAGACCGCCTTGTTGGCGCCCGACGGGATGATCGGCTCCTTGACGACGAATTTCAGAAGATCGGCGAAGGCCTGGAACAGGCCCCACGGACCGACGACGTTCGGCCCGCGGCGCAGCTGCACGGCGGCCCAGATCTTGCGGTCCGCATAGAGCAGATAGGCCACGACGATGAGCAGCACGACAAGCAGCACGACCGACTTCAACGCGATAATCAGCGCCGGCAAGACGTATGTTGCGAAAATACCGTCCATTTTTCCGTTTCTTTCCCTGGCCCTATTCGGCTGCCTGCTGGAAGCCGCCCTGGGCGAGTGCGGAACACTCGGCCATGATGGCGGACGCCCGCGCGATCGGGTTCGTCAGATAGAAGTCTTTGATCACGGAAGCAAATGCGCCCTTGCCCGAACCGGCCTTTTTCGCGCCAAGTGCGACAATATCGTCCGCTTGCGCCGGCTCGATCGCGTCGATCCGGGCGAGATGCGGGTGCTCAGCATAGAGCAATGCACGCAGCGCGGCCAGCGAATCGAACGGCAGCTTGTGGCCGAGAACGTCGGACAGCGCGCGCAGGATGGCCCAATCCTCCTTGGCCTCGCCCGGCGCGAAGCCTGCACGGCTCGTCATCTGCACACGGCCTTCCGTGTTGAGATAGGTGCCGGACTTTTCCGTATAGGCCGCGCCCGGCAGGATGACATCGGCGGCATGCGCGCCGGCATCGCCGTGGGTGCCGATATAGACCGTGAAGGTATTGCCCTTGGCCGACAAATCGAGCTCGTCAGCGCCAAGCAGGAACAGGACGTCGAGACCGCCGACCATTTCCGCGGCCGTCTTGCCCCCCTCGCCCGGCACGAAGCCGATGTCGAGGCCGCCGACGCGCGCGGCAGCGGTGTGAAGGACGGCAAAGCCGTTCCACTCCTCGCCCACCGCACCGACCTTGGTGGCGAGCTTGGCGGCGAGGACCAGCGCATCCATGCCGTTCTCGCCCGTGAGCGCGCCCTGGCCGATCAGGACCAGCGGACGCTTGGCGTTTTCCAGAACGGAATAGAACTCGCCCTTGCCGTCGGCCAGGCCGCGCAGCGTGTCCGTGCCGGCGCCCAGATAGGCATAATCATAACGCAGGTCCGCTTCCTCGCCGATCAGGCCGATCGGGAAATGGCCCTGACGCTGGCGCTTGCGGATGCGGGCGTTGAGCACCGATGCCTCATAGCGCGGATTGGAGCCGACGATCAGCAGCGCATCGGCATCCTCGATCCCCTCGATGGTCGGGTTGAAGAGATAGGAGGCGCGGCCGAGCGACGGGTCGAGCGCCACGCCGTCCTGCCGGCAATCGATATTCTTCGAGCCGAGCGAGGTGAGCAGGGCTTTCAGCGCATACATCTCCTCGACGGTGGCGAGATCGCCGGCGATCGCGCCGATCCGGTCACTGGAAGTGGCGGAGATCGCCTGCCTGATCGCGGCAAAGGCCTCGTTCCAGCTCGCGGCCTGCAGGCGGCCGTTGCGGCGGACATAGGGGCGGTCGAGACGCTGCGTGCGCAGGCCATCCCAGATGAAGCGGGTCTTGTCGGAAATCCACTCCTCGTTCACTGCGTCGTTGACGCGCGGCAGGATGCGCATGACTTCGCGGCCACGGGTATCGACGCGGATATTGGAGCCGACGGCATCCATCACGTCGATGGATTCGGTCTTCGACAATTCCCACGGCCGGGCCTGGAAGGCATAGGGCTTGGAGGTCAGCGCGCCGACAGGGCAGAGGTCGATGACATTGCCCTGCAGCTCCGACGTCATGGCGCGCTCGAGATAGGTGGTGATCTCGGCGTCCTCGCCGCGGCCGATGAGGCCCAGCTCGGAAATGCCGGCCACTTCCGTGGTGAAGCGGACGCAGCGCGTGCAGTGGATGCAGCGCGTCATGATCGTCTTGACCAGCGGGCCGATATATTTGTTTTCGACGGCGCGCTTGTTCTCGCGGTAGCGCGAGCCATCGGCGCCGAAGGCCATGGCCTGGTCCTGCAAATCGCACTCGCCGCCCTGGTCGCAGATCGGGCAGTCGAGCGGATGGTTGATCAGCAGGAACTCCATCACGCCTTCGCGGGCCTTCTTGACCATCGGCGTGTTGGTGAAGATTTCAGGCGTCTCGCCATTGGGGCCGGGGCGCAGGTCGCGCACGCCCATGGCGCAGGATGCCGCCGGCTTCGGCGGGCCGCCCTTCACTTCCACCAGGCACATGCGGCAATTGCCGGCAATGGAAAGACGCTCGTGGAAGCAGAAGCGCGGCACTTCCGCCCCCGCCTCCTCGGCCGCCTGAAGGAGCGTATAGTGATCGGGAACCTCGATCTCTCTGCCGTCAACCTTGATCTTTGCCATCGCTTGTCCAAACCTGCGGCGCGCGCCGCATATCCTTCAATCAGTCTTCAAACCGGCAACGCTGCCTTATTTCGTCAAGGCGATTGCCTGTCGCGCAATCCGCCCCTCACCCTTACCCTCTCCCCGCAAGCGAGGCGAGGGGACATCCACGTTGCCGCTTCTTCCTTCTCCCCGCCTGCGGGGAGAAGGTGCCGGCAGGCGGATGAGGGGCATTCCACGACGTTCATGTTGCCCTACTCCGCCGCTTCCAGCGCAATATTGCGGCTGTTGACGGCGTTGCGGCTGTATTCGTCGATCCGCCTCTCGATCTCCGGACGGAAATTGCGGATGAGCCCCTGGATCGGCCATGCGGCGGCATCGCCGAGCGCGCAGATCGTGTGGCCTTCCACCTGCTTGGTGACATCGAGCAGCATGTCGATCTCGCGCCGCTGCGCGTTGCCTGTGACCATGCGCTCCATGACCCGCCACATCCAGCCCGTGCCCTCGCGGCACGGCGTGCACTGGCCGCAGCTTTCATGCTTGAAGAAATAGGAAAGCCGCGCGATTGCCTTGATGATATCAGTGGACTTGTCCATCACGATGACGGCGGCGGTGCCGAAGGAGGACTTCACCTCGCGCAGGCCGTCGAAATCCATCGGGCAGTCGATGATGTCCTCGGCCTTCACCACCGGGCAGGATGCGCCGCCGGGAATGACCGCGAGCAGATTGTCCCAGCCGCCACGGATGCCGCCCGCATGCTGCTCGATCAGCTCGCGGAAGGTGATGCCCATCACCTCTTCCACCGTGCAGGGCGTGTTCACATGGCCGGAAATCATGAAGAGCTTGGTGCCGACATTGTTGGGCCGGCCGAGCGAGGAGAACCATGCCGCGCCACGGCGCAGGATGGTCGGCGCGACGGCGATGGATTCGACATTGTTGACCGTCGTCGGGCAGCCATAGAGGCCCATATTGGCCGGGAACGGCGGCTTCAAGCGCGGCTGGCCCTTCTTGCCCTCCAGGCTTTCCAGAAGGGCGGTTTCCTCGCCGCAGATATAGGCGCCGGCGCCGTGGTGGACATAGATATCCATGTCCCAGCCGCATTTGTTGTCCTTGCCGAGGAGGCCGGCGTCATAGCACTCGTCGATCGCCGCCTGCAGCGCCTCGCGCTCGCGGACATATTCGCCGCGGATGTAGATATAGGCGACATGCGCGCCCATGGCGCAGCCCGCGATGACGCAGCCTTCCAGCAGCGTATGCGGATCGTGACGCATGATGTCGCGGTCCTTGCAGGTGCCGGGCTCCGATTCATCGGCATTGACGACGAGGTAATGCGGACGGCCGTCGCTCTCCTTCGGCATGAAGGACCATTTGAGACCGGTCGGGAAGCCGGCGCCGCCACGGCCGCGCAGGCCCGACGCCTTCATCTCGTTGATGATCCAGTCGCGGCCCTTCTCGATCAGGCCCTTGGTGTTGTCCCACCGGCCAAGCGCCATCGCCTCTTTCAGCGACTTGCCGTACTGGCCATAGATATTGGTGAAGATGCGATCCTTGTCAGCCAGCATGTCTCACCTTTTGTCCCGTTCCATCATCGCAAACCGCCGCATTATACGGGCTTCTTGCCGAAAACCCTGACATATTCGTCCACACCGCCCTTGGCGAGCGCCTTGGCCTGCTTCACCCATTCCTCGCGCTCGATGCGGCCGTGGAATTTCAGATAGCTGTCGACCCACTGCCGCTCGGCCTTCTTCCAGGCGGCGATCTGCGCATAGGTATAGATGCCGAGCTCGTGCAGGATGCCCTCGATCTTCGGACCGACGCCCGAGATGAGCTTCAGGTCATCGACGACCGCAGGCTTCTCGATTGCGGCAGGGCGATTCTTGTCGTCGAGCGAGACCTCCGGCGCAGGCGCCGTCGAGGTCTTGGCCTCGGCCGCCTTGCTCACCTTGACAGGGGATGGCGACCTGATCGCCTCGCTCGTCTCCTCGGAATAGGTCTTGGGCTTGCCCGCCTTCGACGGCGGCAGATCGGCGTCGGCGGCAGCGGCACCCTTGGCGGCCTTCCGCTTGCTCTCCGGCGCCGCCGGTTTCGCCGCCACATTGTCGTTGAGCGTCGTCGGCCCGGTCACCGGCGCGGAAAAGATGCGGTCGATCTGCGGACCGGGCTTGATCTCTTCGCCCCTGCCCGCCTCGAAGGCATCGATGATTTCCTCGAGACGTTCCGGCGTCAGATCCTCATAGGTGTCCTTGAAGATCATGACCATGGGGGCATTGACGCAAGCGCCCAGGCACTCGACCTCTTCCCACGAAAGCGTGCCGTCCGCATTGGTCTCGAACGGCTCTGGATTGATTTTGCGCTGGCAGACCTTTTTCAGATCCTCCGCGCCGCGCAGCATGCAGGGCGTCGTGCCGCAGACCTGCACATGGGCGCGGGTGCCGACGGGCGCGAGTTGGAACTGCGTATAGAAGGTCGCCACCTCCAGCACGCGGATCAGCGGCATGTCGAGCATCTTGGCGACATATTCGATCGCCGCACGGGTGACCCAGCCGTCCTGCTCCTGCGCACGCATCAGGAGCGGGATCACCGCGGACTGCTGACGACCCTCGGGATATTTCTTGATGGTCTGTTCAGCCCAGACCTGGTTCGCCCGGTTGAACGAAAAGGCGAGCGGCTGAACGGATTCATCTGCGAGACGGCGTACGGACATCAGCGGTCAACCTCACCAAACACGATATCGAGCGAGCCGAGGATTGCAGATACGTCGGCCAACATATGGCCACGGCACATGAAATCCATGGCTTGAAGATGCGCGAATCCGGGCGCGCGGAACTTGCAGCGATAGGGCTTGTTGGTGCCGTCCGAGACGAGATAGACGCCGAATTCGCCCTTGGGCGCTTCCACGGCGGCGTAAACCTCGCCTTCCGGCACGTGATAGCCCTCGGTATAAAGCTTGAAGTGCTGGATCAGCGCTTCCATCGAGCGCTTCATCTCGCCGCGCTTCGGCGGAACGATCTTGTGGTCCGAATTGGAGACGGGGCCGGTTGCATCCTTGCCGAGCAGCAGATCGACGCACTGGCGCATGATGCGCACGGACTGGCGCATTTCTTCCATGCGGATCAGATAGCGGTCATAGCAATCGCCATTCTTGCCGATGGGGATGTCGAACTCCATCTCGGAATAGCATTCATAGGGCTGCGATTTGCGCAGGTCCCAGGCAGCGCCCGAACCGCGCACCATGACGCCCGAGAAGCCCCAGGCCCAGGCATCCTCCAGCGAGACCACGCCGATATCGACATTGCGCTGCTTGAAGATGCGGTTCGGCGTGATCAGATCGTCCAGATCCTGCAAGGTCTTCAGGAACGGATCGATCCATTTGCCGATGTCCTCGACCAGCTTCTGCGGAATGTCCTGATGGACGCCGCCCGGACGGAAATAGGCCGCGTGCATGCGGGCGCCCGATGCGCGCTCATAGAAGACCATCAGCTTCTCACGCTCCTCGAAGCCCCAGAGCGGCGGGGTGAGCGCGCCGACGTCCATGGCCTGCGTGGTGACGTTGAGGAGATGGTTGAGGATGCGGCCGATCTCGGAGAAGAGGACGCGGATGACCTGGCCGCGGCGCGGCACCTCGATGCCGAGCAGCCGCTCGACGGCAAGCGCGTAGGCATGCTCCTGGTTCATCGGCGCGACGTAGTCGAGGCGGTCGAGATAAGGCACTGCCTGCAGATAGGTCTTCGCCTCCATCAGCTTCTCGGTGCCGCGATGCAGAAGACCGATATGCGGATCGACGCGCTCGACCACCTCGCCGTCCAGCTCCAGCACGAGGCGCAGAACGCCGTGCGCCGCCGGATGCTGCGGACCGAAGTTGATGTTGAAATTGCGAACTTGTGTTTCAGCCATTCTTTATCGCCTCAGTTCGCCTTGGCCTTCTCGTCGCCGGGCAGAACGTAATCCGTCCCCTCCCACGGAGAGAGAAAATCGAAATTGCGGAATTCCTGCCTGAGCTCGACCGGCTGGTAGACGACGCGCTTCAGCTCGTCGTCATAGCGCACTTCCACATAGCCGGTGAGCGGGAAGTCCTTGCGCAGCGGATGCCCCTCGAAACCGTAATCGGTCAGGATGCGGCGCAGGTCCGGATGGCCGGAGAACAGGATGCCGTACATGTCGTAGGCTTCGCGCTCGTACCAGTCCGCGCCGGGATAGACCGAGGTCGCCGAGGGGACCGGCGTATCCTCGTCCGTCTCGACCTTGATGCGGATGCGCAGGTTCTGGCGCGGCGACAGAAGCTGGTAGACCACGTCGAAGCGCCTGGCGCGCGAGGGATAATCCACCCCGCTGATATCGATGAACGCCACGAACTGGCACTGCACGTCATCTCGCAGGAATGTCAGCGTGGCGATCAGCTTGTCGACCGGGACCACCATCGTCAGCTCGCCATAGCTCAGCGCGATGCTGTCGATGCCGGCGCCCAGACGCTCCGTAAGATAGACCTTGAGATCGCCGAGAGCTTCCTCGTTCATATCGGCTTCTCCTATCGTTCGATCGTGCCGGTACGGCGGATCTTCTTCTGCAGGAGAAGAATGCCGTAGAGCAGCGCTTCCGCCGTGGGCGGGCAACCGGGCACATAAATATCCACCGGCACGACGCGGTCGCAGCCGCGCACCACCGAATAGGAATAATGATAATAGCCGCCGCCATTGGCGCAGGAGCCCATGGAGATGACGTAGCGCGGCTCGGGCATCTGGTCATAGACCTTGCGCAGCGCCGGGGCCATCTTGTTGGTCAGCGTTCCCGCGACGATCATCACGTCCGACTGGCGCGGAGACGCGCGCGGTGCGATGCCGAAGCGCTCGGCGTCGTAGCGCGGCATGGAGATGTGCATCATCTCCACCGCGCAGCAGGCGAGGCCGAAGGTCATCCACATCAGCGAGCCGGTGCGCGCCCAGGTGACGAGGGCATCGGCGGAGGTGACGAGAAAGCCCTTGTCGGAGAGCTCGCTGTTGAGATCGTTGAAGAACGCGTCGTCCGCGCCGATGGGCTTGCCCGTGTTCGGATCGATGATCCCCTTGGGACGGGGCGCGACGAGCGTGGTGTTGCTATCGGTCAATCCCATTCCAGCGCTCCCTTTTTCCATTCATAGATGAAGCCGATGGTCAGCACGGCGAGGAACAGCATCATCGACCAGAACCCGAACCAGCCTATGTCGCCGAAGGAGACGGCCCACGGGAAGAGGAAGGCGACTTCCAGATCGAAGATGATGAAGAGAATCGACACCAGGTAGAAGCGGATGTCGAACTTCATGCGCGCATCGTCGAAGGCATTGAAGCCGCACTCATAGGCCGACAATTTCTCAGGGTCCGGCTGCCGGTACGCCACAAGAAAGGGCGCGACGAGCAGCGCCAGACCAATCACCAGCGCCACGCCAATGAAAATGACGATGGGCAGGTAGGAACTCAAAAGCTCGTTCATGATCCCTTTCCGCCTTTTGAAGGAGGCTGTTTCGCGCCTGTCATAAGCCTTTTACCAGCCACGACCATGCGACACATTGCACCTGTGCAGACCCCTCGCCCAAGCAGCTTCAAAGGCATGCCGTGCGAAACCAGTGTCCCGATTCTGAAATTCGCCCGAAGGCTGGTATCGAACGCAAGCGAACTTCCAGATCACGGCACCGGCGTGATTTGCGGCGAGGGTTAGCGCAGAGCCGCCGATGGCGCAAGCCCATTGACCGCCAAACGGCTGCCAAGCTTTTGCCACATGCTTAATAACATGCCGCCCTGCGCCGCATATAGGACAATGAGGGCGGCAAAGCCAGCCGTTGCCCCGCGAAAGATCAGCGAAACGAAGCGTGATAGCGCGGTTTGCGCACGCAGTTTCTCGGCAAATGCAGGCCGAACAAACGGTTTTCCATTTGTATAGATGTTTCAAATGTTCGTGATGCGGACCGTGGCACGGCAGAGCCCTTCAACCGGACCAAACCTCATCAACGGTCAGGATACGCTCCGCGCGCGACATATATATGCCGAACTGCCCCTCCATCCTGCGCCGATTGCTTTAGGAATATTCTGGATTTTTTCATCATGGGAAAATGGCGGACCGCCTTCAATCGCGCCTCCTGGGTCTTCGTTCTCCTCACACTTGCCGGCGAAGCGGGACTGGTCATCGGCATCTCGCTGGATAGCATTGGCCAGCAAGGAGAGATTCACGAGCCGTGGTTTCTCATCGGCCCGGCCGCGTGGTCACTGATCGTCGGCATCCAGGGAATGATCATCACCAAAATCATCATCGCACTGCTGGACTACAGGATTCGCTCATCAGCCCGACAGCCGGACATGGGAGCATAACAAGTCTCGCCAGAGCATGACGGACAAGGGATCAGGCGCCCGCGCCGGACAAAGATAAAGGAAGAAATCGGGTCGAAATCGGAACCGTCAGATCGGCATCCTGATTTGGGGATGCGCCACTTTCCATCTATCGGGAAAGTGGCGCGAGTGACGGGGCTCGAACCCGCGACCTCCGGCGTGACAGGCCGGCACTCTAACCAACTGAGCTACACCCGCGTACTTTCTGGCCGGCGCTTCGTCCGGCGTGAGCGGTCGTTTAAGGGGTTCATCGGCACCTGTCAAGCGACCATCTGAAGGAAAATCGGAGAATATTTTCGATACCCGGAAACACGGGGTTTTATGCGCCCGCAATCGTCTTCAAATGTGCGGCTTCCCCTCGCGATTTCCCTTCACGGGGCAATGAAAATGATTCCGCCTGCCCATTCCTGCCGCCGAGCGGCCCCGGCGTGCCGTTTCCATCCCGGGAATCGCGTTGAAGCCGTACTTGCCTCTTGCACTTGGCGGACGAATTGCCTAAACGCTGCGGTTACACGCTTCAATGCAGGCGGGCGATTAGCTCAGTTGGTAGAGCGCTTCGTTTACACCGAAGATGTCGGCAGTTCGAGCCTGTCATCGCCCACCATCCTCCCCCCGAAATCGTCTGAATTATCTCGTTCCGGCAACGAAGCCTTGCTAGAACGATTCCATGAACGACTCGGCCAATCCCACCCTGCCCTATCTTTCTTTCGACGCGCACGCGCGCCGTGTGCGGCTTGACCCGCATGAGCCGGCTTTTGTGCAGAACCCCTATGCCGCCTATGGCTGGCTGCATATCCATTGCCCAGCCTTTTTCTGGGAGGATTATGGCTTCTGGTGCTTCGCCGGTCATGACGAAATCAACAGATTGCTGCGCGACCGCCGTTTCGGCCGCGAAAAGCCTGCGGATGATTTGGGCGGCGATGCGGACCGCGCGCATCTCGCCGATTTCGACCGCGTCGAGCGGCATTCAATGCTGGAGCTCGAGCCGCCCGCACATACGCGGCTGCGCACGCTGGTCAACCGCGCCTTCGTTTCCCGGCAGGTGGAAAGGCTGCGGCCGCGCATCGAAGAGCTCGCCAATAAACTGATTGACAGATTCGAGGGTGATGGCGGCGTCGACCTGATGCCGGCTTTCGCGACGCCCATTCCCGTGGTGGTGATCGCGGAAATGCTGGGCGTGCCGGCCGAGAACGCGCCGCAGCTTCTCGACTGGTCGCACCGCATGGTCGCCATGTATATGCATGGGCAGAGCCTGGAAACGCAGGAAAGCGCCAACCGGGCGGCGGCTGAATTTTCCGCCTATATACGTGATTACGCCAACCAGCGCCGCAGGAAGCCGGGCGACGATCTCCTGAGCCTGCTCATCGCGGCCGAAGAAGACGGGGCGAAACTCTCCGAGGACGAATTGGTGACGACGGCGATCCTGCTGCTCAATGCCGGGCATGAGGCCACCGTCAACCAGACCGGCAATGCCGTCAAAACGATTCTGGAAAGCGGCCGCGATCCAAAGGCGCTGTTCGCGACGCCCGAATCGACGGCGGCAACCGTCGAGGAATGCCTTCGCTATGACGCGCCGCTGCACATGTTCACCCGCTATGCCTATGACGGGATCGATCTTGGCGACGGGATAAGCATCCGGCCAGGCGAGCGGATCGGGCTGATACTCGGCGCGGGCAATCGCGATCCCCGCAGCTTCGAAGAGCCCGACCGGTTCCTGCCCGGAAGGGCTGACCAGAAGAACGTCTCGTTCGGCGCCGGCATCCATTTCTGCATCGGCGCGCCGCTGGCGCGGCTGGAAATGCAGGCCTCGCTCAAGACGCTTTTCACGCGCCTGCCCGGCATACGGCTCGCTGAAACGCCGCTCTATCGCGACACCTATCATTTCCACGGGCTGGAGCGGCTGCGGCTCGCATGGTGAAGGAGGTGGACTGCATGCTGCTCATCATCGGAACGATCCGCCTGCCGCCCGAAAATCTGAGGGCGGCCCGTCCGGTGATGGCGCGGATGGTTTCGGCCAGCCGCGCCGAGGATGGCTGCGAGGAATATTCCTACGCGGAAGACGTCCTCGATCCGGGGCTTGTTCACGTCAAGGAAATGTGGCGCGATCAGGCGGCGCTGGATCGGCATTTTGCCTCGGAGCACTTGGCTGAATGGCGCGCGGAGTGGCCGAAACTCGGCATCGGCGAACGCAATCTTCGCGTCTATGAAGTGGGACATCCACGCGCGACATGAACGCGGAAGTCAACGCCCCGTCTCACGCAATTCCCCTGCCCGCCGCGCTCAAATCCTGATCACATCTTCCGCGTCGTTTCAATCACCTCCCACGTCCCCCCGAAACCGGGGCGCAGCACGAAGCTGTCGCCCGCGCGTAGCGTGACTGCCGGGCGCCTTTCCTGCGTGATGACGGAGATGCCCGAGAGGACGTGGCAGAACTCCCATTCATCGTACTGGATGCGCCATTTTCCCCGTATCGCTTCCCGGATACCGATATTCCAGATGCAGAATGTCCGGCTGCCGGAGAAGTGCCGTCGCGCTCCGCCACCGGAATCACCCCGCAATGGCAGGGTTGAGCGGCAAAAGGTCGCTGACGGGAGCCTCATGATCTACCGCAAAATATACTGCTCCGCTCGTCTCTATCGTGGCTGCGGTCGTTTGAGCCATAATGGAGAAAGACGATGAGACAAAAGCTAGCCTGGGCGCTTGCAGCCGCAATTGTGATCGGCGGGCCGGCCGCAGCGCAGAATAATTCCCAAACAATCGACGACGAGGCCCTGCGCGCCGACGCGACGTCCATGTTCAAGCCGATCCCGACAGTCCAGCCCGCGCCGGCCAACAACCCGATCACGCGCGACAAGGCGGAACTCGGCAAGATGCTGTTCTTCGAGCCGCGCCTGTCGTCCAGTCATCTGTTGAGCTGCAATACCTGCCACAATCTCGGCATGGGCGGCGTGGATGGACTGGAGACTTCCATCGGCCATGGTTGGCAGAGCGGACCGCGCAACGCGCCGACCGTCTTCAACGCGTTCTTCAACATCGCGCAGTTCTGGGACGGTCGCGCGCAGGACCTGCGCGAGCAGGCGAAGGGGCCTATCCAGGCTGCGGTCGAGATGAACGCCACGCCGGATCGCGTGTTGGCCGTGCTCAACAGCATGCCGGAATACCGCAAGCTGTTCGAACGTGCCTTCCCGGGTGAGGAAGAAACGCTGACATTCGACAATGTCGCCAAGGCGATCGAGGCGTTTGAAGCGACGCTGATCACCCCCGGCGCGCGCTTCGACCAATATCTGGAGGGCAATCTCGCGGCGCTGAACGGCACGGAAAAGAAAGGGCTGCGCCTGTTCATCGATCGCGGCTGCGCCTCCTGCCACAACGGCATCAATGTCGGCGGCGGCGAATACTACGCGTTCGGCGTGGTCGAGCAACCAGGCGCGGAGATCCTGCCGCCGGACGACAAGGGCCGCTTTGCGGTCACAGAAACGGCGAGCGATGAATATGTCTTCCGCGCACCTTCGCTGCGCAACGTGGCGCTCACCGCCCCCTATTTCCACAGCGGGCGGGTATGGGATCTCAAGCAGGCGGTCGAAATCATGTCGACTTCGCAGCTGGGCACCGAACTCCAGGCGGATGAGGTCGAGGCGATCGTGGCCTTCCTGCATACGCTGACCGGCGAGCAGCCGGATGTGACCTATCCGCTGTTGCCGGCCAGCACGCCGACCACTCCGCGGCCCGTGCTGATGGCGCCGAATACCTTACAGGGCGCCCAATAACCGGAAGGATTGGCAGCGACGCTTGCCGCAAGGCGGGAGGCAGCACTCCCGCTTTTTCCTTTCCAAGCGCATGAATGAGCAGATGCCGGAGACCGCTGGGAACGACCGGGCCAAAGCACTGCGTCGTGCCGCGTTTCCCGCACCACGCCTGCGTTCGGGATGAACATGCAGGCAAGCCATGGCTTTGAGAACGAGGCTGCAGCGATTGAGGATGAGCTTGCGGCGATCAGGGCGTTGAAGGCCCGCGTTGACTTCCTGTCGTATCCAGAGGTCATTGTCGCCGTTACGGCGCCATCTCAAATCCTGATCACATATTCCTTCCGCGTTGTCTCGATCACCTCCCACGTCCCCCTGAAGCCGGGGCGCAGGATGAAGCTGTCCCCGGCGCGCAGCGTGACCGCCTCGCCACCCTCCTCGGTGATGACCGAGACGCCGGAAAGGATATGGCAGAACTCCCATTCGTCATACTGGATACGCCATTTGCCCGGGGTCGCCTCCCATATGCCGGCATAGAGACCGCCTTCGGCCTCCTCGACATTCCAGGTGCGGAATTTCGGATCGCCGGAAATGACCCGGTCGGCGGGCGGCGCCCCTCCTCCACCGCGGCATGATCCGTATCGACCGGGAGAAACAGAGGGCGCGCCGCCATGGGTCACCCCGCCTTCGCCAGGGCCTGGTCCAGATCGGCGATGATATCGTTCGCATCCTCGATGCCGATGGAAAGGCGGACCACATCCGGCCCGGCGCCTGCCGCGATCTTCTGCTCGTCGGAGAGCTGGCGGTGTGTGGTCGAGGCGGGATGGATGACGAGCGAGCGCGTATCGCCGATATTGGCGAGGTGCGAAAAGAGCTCCAGGCTGCCGACGAGCTTCACGCCCGCCTCATAGCCGCCCTTCAGGCCGAAGGTCAGCACCGCGCCGCCTCCCCGGGGCGAATATTTCTGCTGGAGTGCATGATATTTGTCCTTGGGCAGGGCGGAATAGGAAACCCAGGAGACCTTGTCGTGCTTTTCCAGCCAGCCGGCGACGACCAGCGCATTGTCGCAATGGCGCTGCATGCGCAGCGGCAGCGTCTCGACGCCCGTCAGCAGCTGGAAGGCGTTGAAGGGCGAGATCGCCGGGCCCAGATCGCGCATGCCGAGGACGCGGGCGGCGATGGCGAAGGCGATGCTGCCGAAGGCCTGGTGCAGGACCATGCCGGCATATTCGGGCCGGGGCTCCGACAGCAGCGGATATCTGCCGGATTTCGACCAGTCGAACGTGCCGCCATCGACAATGATGCCACCCATGGAATTGCCGTGGCCGCCGATGAATTTCGTCAGCGAATGGACGACAATATCGGCGCCGTGCTCAATGGGGCGGATGAGGTAGGGCGAGGCGAGCGTGTTGTCGACGACGAGCGGAATGCCGTGCTTGCGCGCGACGGCAGCGACCGCATCGAGATCGACGATGATTCCGCCGGGATTGGCGATGCTTTCGACGAAGATGGCGCGGGTGCGCTCGTCGATCAGGGTCTCGAAGGAGGCCGGATCGTCCGCATCGGCCCAGCGCACCTCCCAGCCGAAGGACTTGAAGGCCTGGCCGAACTGGTTGATCGAGCCGCCGTAAAGCTTGTTGGCGGCAACGAAATTATCGCCCGGCTGCATCAGCGTGTGAAAGACCAGAAGCTGGGCGGCATGGCCGGAGGCCGTCGCCAGCGCCGCCGTGCCGCCCTCGAGCGCGGCGATGCGCTCCTCCAGCACGGCCTGGGTCGGATTGGTGATGCGCGTATAGATATTGCCGAAAGCCTGCAGCCCGAAGAGCGAGGCCGCATGGTCCGCATCCTCGAAGACGAACGAGGTCGTCTGGTAGATCGGCGTGGCACGGGCGCCGGTCGTCGGGTCGGGCCTGGCGCCGGCGTGAACGGCGAGCGTTTCTATACCAGGAGCACGTTTAGCCATGATTCCTCCGCTGATGGTCTTTTCCGTTAATCGCTATCTATGGCCAGCGCCTTGCCGGAAATCAAAGCAATTCATTCCGGAAAGGACGCGAAAAGGAGGAAAAACAGCGAAAAACAGACCGGCAATCATCTGCCTTTCAAGGCCTGTGCGCGCGGCAGCCTGGTTGCGAGCAGGACATCGAGATAGCCGTCCACGGCGCGGTCGGGCGAAAAGAAATTCCCGCGTTCCTTCAGCAGTTTCCTGTCCAGCGGGGCATCGAGCGTGGCTTTCATGGCCCGGGCGAGCGCTTCGGCATCGCCGACGGGCGTCAGCGGACCATAGCGGCCATGTTCGAGAATTTCGGCCGAGCCGCCGGGGCAATCGGTGCTGACCACCGGGCAGCCGCAGGCGAGCGCCTGGACCAATACGCCCGGCAAGCCCTCGAATGTCGACGACAGCACGAAAAGGCCGGCATTCGCCATATAGGGGAACGGGTTGGCCACGAAGCCCGGAAGGGCGACATCCCCCGCAACGCCCAGTTCGCGGGCAAGCGTCTCGAGCGCGGCCCTGCCGGGGCCTTCACCCAGAATCATCAGCCGCACCTCGCGCTCCCGCCTCAGAAGGGCAAATGCCCGCAGAAGCGTGGGAAAATCCTTTTGCGGCTTCAGTTTGCCGACGCCAAGGACGACCGGCGGCGCGTCCGGCACAAACCATGGATGGTCGACCGGCTCGGCGGCCTTCGCATCGAGGACGGGACCGGCGACGGCATTATAGACCGTCACCACCTGCCCCCTCGGCAGATCGCATGCCTTCGCAAGATCATCGGCAACGCTTTCCGATACGGCGACGACGCGGGCAGCGCGGGAGTAGAACCGGCGGAAGACACGGCACGCAAACCGGGCGCGCCAGGCCCGCCTGTCCGACATTTCGGACGAAAAATGGTTGCGCTGGCTTATGACGACCCGTGTGCCTGTCGCAGCGATATCGGCGGCGATGATGGCGGCGATATTGGCATAGTCGAGAGCCGAGAGAAGCGCCGCCGGCCGTTCGGTGCGCAAATATCGAACCAGGCCGGGGATGGCGCCCAGCGGCTTTGGCGAATGGGGCACGAAGACCAGCGAAAGAAGCCCAAGAAGATCGCGCGGCCGCCGCAGGAGCAACGGCAGAGCCCCGGCAGTGGAGCCGCGTTTCAGTTCCACCAAACGGACCGTATCCGGAATTTCGGAAAGAAACTCGCCTTCTGCCTCGACAAGCAGCAGATCGACCGGGATGCCGCGTTCGGCGAGCGCCCGCCCCAGATTGAGGGTCGAGCGCTCGGCGCCATTGCCTTTGAGCGCGCGGATGAAGAGCGCAATGCGTTTGCCGTCCGTGAAGGCGCCAGAAAGATCGTTCATCCCCACATCCTGTCGATCCGGCGCAAAAGACGCCGTCAGCCGATGAGCCGTCGATACTCGACGCGGGGCAGCGGTCCATCACAACCTTGATGCCGGCCCCTTCCGCACGCGCCGCCGCCTCGTCGTCGCGCACCTCCAGCTGCGTCCATATGACTTTCGGCAAGGGCTGGAGCTCCAGCACCTCGTCGACCACTCCCGCCAATGCGGAGGAGGCGCGGAAGACATCCACCATGTCGATCGCCTCCCCGATATCGGCAAGCCGGGCATAGGTCATCTGCCCCTGGATCTCCCTGCCGGCAATTCCGGGATTGACGGGGATGACGCGGTAGCCCCTGGCGAGCAGGAAGGTCATGACGCCGAAGCTCGGCCGAATCGGCTTCGGAGAAGCGCCGACCATGGCAATCGTCTTCACCGAGCCCAGGATATCGCGGAGGTATTCGTCGGAATAAGTGTCGTGCTGCATGTACCCTTCCACTCCGTTGGCGTTCCCCGGTATCAAAAACGATTTGGATGCAATAGGTTGAACCTGAATTCTGACGGCATGATTCAGATCCCTTGCAATCCGGTTCAATTATGGCCGCCGTTCTCTCCCCTTTCCCTGGCGCTCCATGCCCCATAACATCCGGGCGACAATGGGAGGATACATGGATCAAACCTCGCTTAGCAAACTCAACCCCGTGATGAGCATCGAGGAACTGAACCACTTCATCGAACGGGAGTTCCCGCAGGTCAATGCCGGCAGCCCGCCCGGCCAGCCGACCTATTCCATCCTCGCGATCGGCGACGGCACGGCCTCGATGCGGCTCGAAGCCGACGAGCGGCACCTGCGTCCCGGCGGCACGGTTTCGGGGCCCACATTGTTCGCACTCGCCGACATTGCAGCCTATGTGGCGATCCTCGCCCATATCGGACCGGTGGCGCTGGCGGTGACCACGAACCTCAACATCAATTTCCTGCGCAGGCCTGCATCAGGACGGATCGACGCCCTCTGCCGTATCCTGAAACTCGGAAAACGCCTGGCCGTGGTGGAGATATCGATGATGAGCGCGGCGGACGGCGAAATGGTGGCGCATGCCACCGCCACCTATTCCATTCCGCCCGGAACGGCGCCACCCAATGCGGTATTATAATACCAAAAATTCAAGGCATTGTTTTTATTGATTTTTTCTAGACACCCGTATAAATAAACGCTTGACGGCAATGCGACTTGCGTGTATCTGGCCGCACGGATGCGGAAACGCATTCTTTGTTGTCGAGGACGGTTCCGACCGGTCCCAGGCAACGCAAGCAACAAAAAATGCCTTCACCATGAAGGATTTTTCAAGGATCGAAACATGACAACCTTCTCCCAGAAGCCGGCAGAAGTGGTGAAAAAGTGGGTTCTGATCGACGCCGAGGGTCTCGTCGTCGGCCGTCTCGCCACCATCGTCGCCAATCGTCTGCGCGGCAAGCACAAAGCCACCTTCACCCCGCATGTCGACGATGGCGACAATGTCATCATCATCAATGCCGACAAGGTGGTCCTGACCGGCAAAAAGGTCCAGGACAAGAAATATTACTGGCACACCGGACATCCGGGCGGCATCAAGGAGCGCACCGCGCGCCAGATCCTCGAGGGCCGCTTCCCCGAGCGCATCGTCGAAAAGGCCGTGGAACGCATGATCCCGCGCGGGCCTCTCGGCCGCCGGCAGATGAAGAACCTGCGTGTCTACGCCGGCGCCAGCCATCCGCATGAAGCCCAGCAGCCTGAAGTCCTCGACGTCGGCGCGCTGAACCGCAAGAACAAGAGGATCGCATAATCATGGCTGAGCAGCTCAACTCGCTCGAAGAACTCGGCAATGTCGCAGGTACTGCGCAGGCCGAAGCCGCACCGGTTCACGTCCAGAAGCTCGATGCCCATGGCCGTGCCTATGCGACCGGCAAGCGCAAGGATGCGGTCGCCCGCGTCTGGGTCAAGCCGGGCTCCGGCAAGATCATCGTCAATGACAAGGAATTCGAGAAGTACTTCGCCCGTCCGGTTCTGCAGATGATCCTGCAGCAGCCGATCGTTGCGGCCAACCGCGCCGGTCAGTACGACGTGATCGCCACCGTCGCCGGCGGTGGCCTCTCCGGCCAGGCGGGCGCCGTGCGTCACGGCATCTCCAAGGCGCTGACCTATTACGAGCCGGCCCTGCGCGCGGTTCTCAAGAAGGGCGGCTTCCTGACCCGTGACAGCCGCGTGGTCGAGCGAAAGAAATACGGCAAGGCGAAGGCCCGCCGTTCGTTCCAGTTCTCCAAGCGCTGATCTCCGCGCTTCGGACGGAATTCACGGAAAAGCGGGCCTTCGGGTCCGCTTTTTTGTTGTCATCGTGATGTAGTGAAATAGGGAATAGTGAGATAGTAAATCCTTATTCTTGCTATCTCACTGCTCACCGCCTTCCGGATATCCCATGGCCTCCAACCGCTTCGCTAACACGTCAGAACCGCCCTATTTCGTCGTTACCTTCGCCTCGCAGCGTCTGCCCGGCGATGAGGGATATGGTGAAATGGCCGCCCGCATGGCGGAGCTTGCCGCAAAACAACCCGGCTATCTGGGCGTGGAAAGCGCACGTGACGGGAGCGGCTTCGGCATCACCAACTCGTTTTGGGCAGACGAAGAGAGCATCCGCGCATGGAAGCGCGACGTGGAGCATCTGATGGCGCAGAAGCTTGGCCGCCAGCAATGGTACGAAGGCTACCGCGTTCGCATCGCCCGTGTCGAACGCGCCTATGGCTTCGACGCCCAACCAAATGAACGCACCTGATTATCCCGGAAGCCAACCATGCCCTCTAGAACCATCGACCACGCCTTCACCGCACGCGAGCTCACAGGCGCCGCAACGGATCCGACCTATGCGGGCGCGCTGTCCTTCATGCGGCGGCGCTACACCAAGAACCTCAAGGGCGCGGATGCGGTCGTCTGGGGCATTCCCTTCGACGCGGCGGTTTCCAACCGGCCGGGCGCGCGGTTCGGCCCGCAGGCGATCCGGCGGGCTTCGGCCATCTTCGACAATGACCCGCAATATCCCTTCGAGCGCGATCTCTTCACGGAACTCGCCGTGATCGATTACGGCGATTGCCTGCTCGACTACGGCAATCACCAGAAGACGCCGGCGACCATCGAACGGGAAGCAGCGAAGATCCTCAAATCGAATGCGTTCCTGCTGTCGCTCGGCGGCGACCATTTCGTCACCTGGCCGCTCCTGAAAGCGCACGCCGCAAAATACGGACCGCTGGCGCTGGTGCAGTTCGACGCGCATCAGGATACCTGGTTCGACGATGGCAGGCGGATCGATCATGGTTCCTTCGTCGGCCGCGCGGTGCGCGACGGCGTGATCGACCCGGCTCACTCGATCCAGATCGGCATCCGCACCCATGCGCCGGAGGATTGCGGCATCAGGCTCGTCCACGGCCATGAAGTGGAGGAAATGTCAGCCGCGGCAATCGCCCAGGCGATTGCGGAGCGGACTGCCGGACGCAAGGTCTATCTGACATTCGACATCGACTGCCTGGACCCCGCCTATGCGCCGGGCACGGGCACGCCGGTCGCCGGCGGCCCCTCCTCGGCCAAAATACTGTCGGTCCTGCGTCAGCTCGGCGGGCTCGACATTGTCGGCGCCGATGTCGTCGAAGTTGCACCGGCCTATGATCATGCCGATATTACGGCGATCGCGGGTGCGACGATCGCCATGTATTATCTGGGCCTGCTTGCGGAGAAAAAAGCGCGACGATGAGGCCTCGCATATCGATTCAAGCGCTTCGGAAACAGATTCCGAAATTTTCCGCATCATTTTGAAAAATATGGATTAAAGGCAAGACGCATGAAACCGAAAATCTTCATTGATGGCGAGCATGGCACGACGGGCCTGCAGATCCGGACGCGCCTTGCCGGCCGCGACGATCTCGACGTGATCTCGATCCCCGAGGCGGAGCGGCGCAACAAGGATCTGCGCGCAGACTATTTGCGCGCTGCCGATATCGCCATCCTCTGCCTGCCGGACGATGCCTCCCGCGAGGCGGTTTCGCTGCTCGAAGGACATAATTCGACGCGCGTCATCGACACCTCGACGGCGCATCGCGTCCACCCGGATTGGGCCTATGGCTTTGCGGAACTCACCAAGGGCCAGCGCGAGCGGATCGCGCAAGCGCGGCTCGTCGCCAATCCGGGCTGCTATCCGACCGGCGCCATCGCGCTCGTGCGCCCCTTGCGCGATGCCGGACTGCTCCCCGCCGATTACCCCATCAGCGTCAACGCCGTTTCCGGCTATACGGGCGGCGGCAAGCAGATGATCGCGCAGATGGAAGACAAGAACCATCCGGAGCATCTTACGGCGAACAATTTCCTCTATGGCCTGCCCTTGCGCCACAAGCATGTGCCGGAACTGCAACTGCATGGAAGGCTCGAGCGGCGCCCGATCTTCAGCCCCAGCGTCGGGCGTTTCCCCCAGGGCATGATCGTGCAGGTGCCGCTTTTCCTGAACGAGCTCGACGGCTCGCCCTCGCTCGGAAAGGTGCATGCGGCGCTGACGGAGCACTATGCCGGGCAGGATATCGTGGAAGTGGTGCCGCTCGACACGGCGGCCCGGCTGCCGCGCGTCGACGCGGAGGAGTTGGCTGGGAGCGACGGCATGAAGCTCCTCGTCTTCGGCACGGAGGGCGACGGGCAGGCCAATCTCGTGGCGCTTCTCGACAATCTGGGCAAGGGTGCGTCGGGCGCTGCCGTGCAGAACATGGATCTGATGCTGGGCAAGGGATAAAGCCGCCGCCAGCGGCTCTCTCCACCCGGAGCGCGATTCACTCCGGAATTGCGCTCCGGCTGTTTGTCTTGCACATGATCTTATCCGAAATGCCTGCGACTTTTCGGATGAGATCGTGCTTGCTCTCCCCTCGTCCAGGCGCGGAAAGGGAATGCAAATGAACAAGAGTGCATTCTTCGATTTTGGCAATGAGCGGGGCATCCTGCGCATCTCGATCGCCGTGACGATCTTCATCGCTGCCGTAGGCGTCGCCTTCGGTCTCCTTTCCGGCTCCTTTTCCATCGTCTTCGATGGCATCTACTCGCTTGTCGATGCGGGCATGAGCTTCCTTGCGCTCATCGTCACCCGGCTCATCACCTCCTATGCCACCTCGCAGAGGCTATCGCCGCGCCTGCGCAAACGCTTCTCGATGGGGTTCTGGCATTTCGAGCCGATGATCGTCGGGCTGAACGGCCTGCTTCTCATCAGCGTCGCGGTCTACGCTTTCCTCAACGCCGCATCGAACCTGCTTGAGGGCGGACACGACCTGGAATTCGAGTGGGCGCTCCTTTATGCCGCCATAGCTGCCGCCGTCTGCTTCACGATGGCGACTGCCGAGACTCGCGCCAACCGCACGATCCGCTCTGATTTCCTGCGGATCGACATAAAGAGCTGGACCATGGATGGCGGCATTACCGCCGCACTGCTTCTCGCCTTCTGTCTCGGCCTTGCCATACAGGACACGCAATGGCAGTGGCTCTCGCCTTACATAGACCCTGGCGTCTTGATGCTGGTCTGCCTGATCATTATCCCCCTGCCGATTTCGACGGTGCGGCAGGCCTTCTCCGAAGTGATGCTGATCACACCAGCGCCGCTGCTTCAGCATGTCGAGGCGGTCGCAGGGCGCTTCACCGAAAAATACGGCTTCTCCTTCTATCGCGCCTATGCCGCGAAGGTGGGACGCAGCACCCAGATCGAGCTTTATTTCATCGTCCCATCCGCGAGTGCGGCAAGGACCATCGAGGAATGGGACGCGCTGCGCGACGAAATCGGCGACGCGCTTGGCGATGCCGGCCCCGACCGCTGGCTCACCATCGTCTTCACCGCAGATCCTGAATGGGCTGAGTAATCGATATGCATGAAGGACCCGATCGCATGGATAGCACGCCGCTGTTTCCCGCCGAATGGAATATCGGCTCGTTCGAGCCGCTGGCGGATACGCATTCGAGCCATGTCTGGAAGGTGGACAGCGCAATTCATCCCGGCGTACCGCTGGTGGTGAAGAAGCTGAAGCCAGCCGGCATGGAGGAGCTGCGCGGCGCGCATTATCTTGAGTGGCGGGATGGCCATGGCGCGGCCCGGCTCTACGACCTCAAGGGCACGGCGATGCTGCTCGAATATGCGGGCAGCTATCATCTCGAAGAGCATCTGAACGCGGGCAAGGACAGCGAGTGTATCGAAATTTTCGGGAAGGTCCTCGCCGCGCTGCACACACCCTCCCCCTCGCCTGTTCCCGCCGATCTGCAGCCGCTGGAGAAGCATTTTTCCGGGCTGTTCGCGGTGGCGGCCGAGAAGCCGATCTATGCGGAGGCTGCAGCGCTTGCCAAGCGCCTGCTGGCGACGCCGCATGAGGCCATCCCGCTCCATGGCGACATCCATCATGAGAACATCATCGAGAGCCCGCGCGGCTGGCTGGCGATCGACCCGCACGGGCTCGTCGGCGACGCGGCATTCGATGCGGCCAATATCTTCTACAATCCGCTCGACCGGGACGATCTCTGCCTCGATATGCCGAGAGCCCGGCGCATTGCGGAGCATTTCGCGCCCGTTATCCACCGGCATCCGGCCTTCATCCTCGACTACGCCTTCGCCTATGGCTGCCTTTCCGCGGCATGGCATCGCGAGGACGGGAATGATGTGGATGAAACGCGGGAACTGAAAATCGCGACCGCGCTCAGGAGCTTACGGCTTTCCGCCTACCCTGCATAAGCCCCCTTGGTGGCGCGCCAGTGCGCCACGGCGAAGGCAAGGACCACCAGTGCGAAGGCCTGATGCGTCAGACCCCAGTGGATCGGCACGCTCGTAAGCAGCGTTGCGATGCCGATGGCGGCCTGCGCGACGATCAGCGCGACCAGCACCATCGTGCGGCGCGCATGGGTGGTCTCCGGTGCATCCCGCCAGGCCTGAACGGCATGGAGAACAGCCAGAACCAGCACCGTATAGGCGAACATGCGATGGACGAACTGCACCGTCTTCGGGTTTTCGAAGAGGTTGCGCCACCAGGTCGACTGGATGAAGAGATCGGACGGGATGATCGCGCCATCCATCAGCGGCCAGGTGTTGTAGGTGAGGCCGGCATGCAGCCCGGCCACGAGGCCTCCGAGATAAATCTGCACCAGGACGGCCACGACCATCCAACCGGCGAAGCGCTGGATGGCGCGGTCTGCCGGCCGTTCGGTATAGGTGGCAAGGCCACGCGCGACATAGAAGACGGCTGTTATGATGATGCAGGCGAGCGTCAGATGCATGGCGAGCCGGTATTGGCTGACGCTGGTGCGCTCGACGAGGCCGGAGGCGACCATCCACCAGCCGATCGCGCCCTGCAGGCCGCCAAGCGCCAGGATACCGAGGAGGCGCGGCTTCAATCCGCGTTCGAGCCTGCCGGTCAGCCAGAAGAAGGCGAGCGGGATTGCGACCAAAAACCCGACGCCCCGCGCGAGCATCCGGTGCGCCCATTCCCACCAGAAGATGCCCTTGAACTCCTCAAGGCTCATCCCCTTGTTGATCTCGACATATTGCGGGATCTGCTTGTATTTCTCGAATTCCTCGTCCCATTCCGCCTGGTTCAGCGGCGGGATCACGCCGTGGATGGGTTTCCACTCGGTGATGGAGAGGCCGGAACCAGTCATGCGCGTCGCGCCGCCGACCATGACGATGGCGATGAGGACGACGAAAACCGCGTAGAGCCAATAGCGCACGGCACGCCGGTTGCGTGTCTCCCGCTCGGTCATCGACACGAGACCGCCGCCCATCGCCGTTGTCGCCATGCTATCCACTCCTGCATTCACTCGGCGGATAGGTGCCGCATACCGGTCCGCATTACAAGGAGATACCACGCGACACGCCGTCGCGTTCCTTCTTGTGATGACCGCATTCCCCCTTTTCCTTTCGGCTCCGAAGCGTTAGTTAAGCCGCAACGAAAGTGAGATGCCGATGCCTGTGAGGCTGAAAAAACTGATCGGGACGTTTCTGCTGGTGGCGCTTGTCTCGATCTATGCGCTGCTCGCCACGATCATTGCGGTCGCTCACCTCGGCCAGTCGAGCGGCTGGGTGCATCTTCTCTATTTCCTTTTCACCGGCGTTCTCTGGGTGCTCCCCGCCATGTGGATCATCTGGTGGATGGAGAAGCCGCCGCGCCAGAAGAACGACTGATCGATCATTCGTTCACCAATTGCCTCTATGAATCCATCAAGCGGGCAATCGGAAGGGGTGCGGAATGATTGAGAGCCTATCGCCTCGAATTCTCGGCGACATCAGCGCCGCACTCTCCCTTTGGGACGAAATGCCCGATCATGTCAGCGGCCTGCCGCAGTCGGTCGCCTGGGTGCGCAACTGGCATGAACATGCCAATGCCGATTGCTTCATCGCGGCGCTTTACGAAGCGGAAACGCCGGTCCTGCTCCTCCCGCTCGAAATGGTGAAATCGGGCGCAATCCGGCTGGCGCGCTTTCCCGGCGGCACGCACGCCAATTGCAATTTTCCCGTCCTGGCGCGTGGGGCCGCGGGCGGGATCGGCCCGAGCGCTGTCCGCGCCCTGGCACGCGCCATTCACGCCGCCCGGCCGGACATAGACGTGCTGCTCCTGCCACGGCAGGTCGGTCGGCTCGACGGGATCACCAATCCCCTGCTCCATCTCGACAAGACCCTCAATCCCAATCCGGTGCTGTCGGCCTCCCTCTCATGCGGCTTCGATGCGGTGCTCGAGCGCAGCAATGCCAAGCGCAAGCGCAAGAAACACCGCCAGCATGCGCGCCGCTATGAGGAAGCCGGCGGCTACCGGATTCTCACGGCGTCCAGTGCTGACGAGGCGACCCAGATGCTCGACAGGTTCTTCGCCATGAAGGCCGAGCGCTTCGCCAGGACCGGCATCACCGATGTCTTCGCCGATGCAGGCGTGCGGGCATTCTTCCGCTCGCTCTTCGGAGAAGCGGCGGGCAAAAAGCCAGCATCTTTCGAATTGAAGGCGCTGGAAGTGGCGGGAATCCTGCGCGCCGTGATCGGCAAATCCTACTGGTTGGACGATCTGACGGTGGAATTCGGCGGCATCGCCGAGGACGATCTGGTTTCCGCAAGCCCCGGCGAGTTCCTCTTCTTCGAGGACATCATGCAGGCTTGCCGCGACGGTATCGCGATCTACAGCTTCGGCATCGGCGACGAACCCTACAAGCGCGACTGGTGCGATCGCGTCGAGCCGCTTTATGACAGCATGGCGGGGTTCACCCTGACGGGCCGCGCCCACGTCGCGGCCTATCGGGCGCGCAATGCCGCCGCGGCCGCGATCAAGAACAACGCCCAGCTCTGGACCGCAGCCAAGAAGCTGCGGGGCCTTTTGGGCGGACGGCATCGCTCATAGAGCAACGCGCGGATCCGGCCTTCCATCGCCGGGCGGCGTCGGCACGTCGGCCCCGGTGCCCATCAGGATGAGCACGTCATCGAGCCCGTTCTCGTCGAGGTCGAGAGCAGACAATGCCACGGCATTATCATCGGGATCGACCACGCTCAGAACGACCTGGGTCGCGGTACCGATCAGCCGCTTCACGTTCTCGGCGCTCGACGGGCCGCACTCCACGATGACGATGTCATAAGCCGCCTCCAGCGCATCGAGGATGATCGGCAGCCGGTCGACGGCGCGCATGGCACGCTCCGGATCGGCAAGGCCCAGGGGTATCACATGCGCATCCGAATAGTGATCGCTGTGGATGACGTCGGTGAACTGCTTTTCCGAGGCGAGAAGATCGGTGATGCCGGCGGCCTCCTTGCCGTCGAGCATCGCCCGGCTGATGGCGCCCGTACCCGTCATGTCGATGAGGATGGAGCGCAGCTTCCTGTCGGCCAGTTCGCGCGTCAGATGAACCGAGGCTGCGGAACCATCGTCCCCTTCCGGCGATACGACGAGGCCGCGCGTCATGCCCAGCTCGATCAGGCGCGAGGCGATGGCGTGCACACTGTGCGGATTTTCGGGAACATCCTCGCCGAGGGTGGTGTAGCTGTCATAGATCTGCTGGATGGTCTCCACAGACGCCGCCGGGCGGGCGGGATGGACAGGGCGGGGCGACGCCTTCTCCTCTGCTTCCGCCCGTTCAGGAGATGGTCCCACGGGTGCGGGTGCGTCCGCGACCGGCATCTGGATTTCGCTCGCCGGCTCCCGCACGACGCCCTCCACGGGGCGCATGGCGCGCCCGCTGAAGAGCTCGCGCAGGAGGACAAAGATCGAAAGCAGGAGCAGGCCGGCGAAGAACGTCGCACCGACGATCGGCAGGGTCTTGGGGAAATAAGGCTCCGCCGGCGTATCGGCGCGCGAGAAGATGCGGGCATCGACCGGCAGATAATTGCGGCCGGTGCGTGATGCCGCCTCGCGGTAACGCGTCAGATAGGTTTCAAGCAGTTCGCGCTGTGCCGTCGCCTCGCGCTGCAGCGCCCGCAGTTCCACCTCCTGGTCGCCGGCGCGCGCGGCCTGGGCCTTCATGGTGTTCATCTCGCGCGTCAGCTCGGTCTCGCGCATCCTGGAGATCGAGGCCTCGTTTTCGAGGCTTTCGAGGATCTTGCGGCCTTCTGCGCGGATCTGCTGGTTCAAATCGGCGAGCTGCGAGCGCAAGGCGCGGATGCGCGGATGGCCGTCCAGAAGCGAGGTCGAGAGATCGGCTATCTGGGCGTTCAGCTGGATCTGGCGCTCGCGCAGGCGCTGCATCAACCCCGACGACACAATGTCGGGCACGGTGTCGAGCGGCGCGCCAGTCTCGAGCGCCCTGCGGATGCTTGCCGCCCTCGCCTCGCTCGACGCCCTGTTGGCGCGCACGCGCGAGAGCTCCGAGGTGATTTCGGACAATTGCTGCGTGGCGATCGGCGAATCGTTCTCGCCAACCAGTAGATCGGAGGAGGCGCGATAATTGGCGACCTTGGCCTCCGCTTCCTTCACCCGCTTGGTGAGATCGGCGATTTCCGGCTCGAGCCAGCCTGTCGCATCGTCGGTCGACTGCAGCTTCGCCGCGCGCTGGAGCGCTATATATTCTTCGGCGATGGCATTGGACGCCTTGGCGGCGAGCGCGGGATCCTCCGAGGAGAACTGGACGACGATTACCCGGGAATCGGGGACACTATAGACCTGCAGATGGTCGCGCATCTCGCGCAGCACATATTCCTCATGGGATATCTGCGTGGGATCAGGCTTCAGCCGGAGAGCGGCGAGCGCCCGCGACACAAGCGACGGCCGGCCAAACTCGTCCGTATCGCCTAGCTTGAGCTTGTCGCTCACCTTCTTCAGGAGATCGGAGGAAGTAACGACCTCCACCTGGCTCTTCACTCCCTCCTGATCTAGGACCGGGCGGTCGGCGGCCGTCTCGCCGTTCGGCCGGGTGAAGATCGACTCGCGCATTTCGATCAATATGCGGGTTTCGGCGCGATATTTGGGTGTCGCCAGCAGGCAGAACAGCAAGGCGAGCGCGGCAAGCACCAGCGCCCCGACCACGATGAACAGCCAGTGACGCCGGAGGCTGGCGAAAAGAGCGCCCAAATCTATATCGACATCATTTCCGACAGAGCCTGCGCCAGACATAAACCTACTCCACACCAATTTCCGGCATGGTAAACAGGCATGGTAACCATCGCGTTAAGCGGCCGTTAGGCAATTATTATCGGAAGTTAGCGATGCGTTAATGCAGCGTGACCGTCGCCCCGGTTTCAAAAAAGTCAGAATTTCAAGATCTCTTTTACCCGTCATTAACCCTAACCATTCGATAACGGCATGCATATCAAGCGTGCCGGACAGCGTGTCCATCGGCCTGTTTTTGCGGGCAACTGGAAAAAGCCGGCGCAGCGACAGAGGTTACAGCGGTGCAGACAAGGCGTATTTTTCTGACAGCTCTCGGCATGGCCCTTCTCGCCAGCAGCGGGTGTTCAAGCTATCGCCCCGCGCCCGCCGCCTTTCACGAGGCGCTCAACCGGCCCTATATGCTCGATGCCGGCGACCGCCTGCGCATCACCGTTTTCGAACAAGCCGATCTCACCAACACCTACAGTGTGGATCCCTCCGGCTATGTCGCCTTCCCGCTCGTCGGCAAGGTGCCGGCCCGCGGCCGCACCCTGCAGCAGCTGGAGGCCGCCATCGCCGGCAAGCTGCGCAACGGCTATCTGCGCGATCCGGACGTCTCGGTCGAGATCGACCGCTACCGGCCTGTTTTCATCATGGGCGAAGTGGGCGCTGCGGGGCAATATTCCTATGTGCCGGGCATGACCGCGCAAAAGGCCATCGCCGCCGCGGGCGGCTTCACCCCGCGCGCCAACCAGGCCGATGTCGACATCACCAGGCAATTCAACGGCAAGATCATCACGGGACGCGTCCTCATCACCGATCCCCTCCTGCCCGGCGATACGATCTATGTCCGCGAACGTCTGTTCTGATGCGTGATCGATGGTCAATGAAACAAGCGTCCGGCCATTACGCATCGTCCATTGCTTCCGATCGCCGGTCGGCGGCATCTTCCGCCATGTGCGGGACCTGGCGACAGCGCAATCGGCGGCGGGGCACCAGATCGGCATCGTCTGCGATTCGTCGACCGGCGGGGACTATGAGGACCGCCTGTTCGACGGCATACGCGACAGGCTGGCGCTGGGCGTGCATCGCATCCCGATGCAGCGCCATATCGGGCCGGGCGATGTCCTCGCCGGCATCAAGACATATGGAATCATCAAGAAATTGCGGCCGGACATCCTGCACGGGCACGGCGCCAAGGGCGGCGTCTACTCGCGCATATTCGGCACAGTGTTACGGGTTTTCAGGTCTCGCGTAGCCCGTTTCTATTCACCGCATGGCGGCAGCCTGCACTTCGGCAAGGATGAGTGGGAGGGAAAACTCGTCTTTGCGGCCGAGAGGATGATGGAGCCTCTGACCGACGCCATCATCTTCGTCTCGCAATATGAGCGGGACAGCTATATCCAGAAGCTCGGCCCGCCCAAATGTCCTGATGTCGTCATCTACAACGGACTGACGGAGGCGGATTTCGAAAAGGCCGAGGCTCCCGCCGGTGCGGCCGATTTCCTCTATGTCGGCATGATGCGGGATCTCAAGGGCCCCGATATGTTCATCGGCGCGATCGCCGAGGCGGAGCGCCTTGCCAAACGCAGGCTGTCGGCCGTTCTGGTGGGCGACGGCGCCGACAAGCCGCGCTATGTCAGGATGACCGAAACGCTGGGACTTTCCGACCGGGTCAGGTTCCGCGATCCCATGCCGGTGCGCAAGGCCTTCCGCCTGGGGCAGACGGTGGTGGTCCCCTCGCGCGCCGAGGCCATGCCCTATATCGTGCTCGAGACGCTGGCCGCGGACAAGCCCGTTATCGCCACCCGGGTGGGCGGCATTCCCGAAATCCTTGCCGGCGATCCCTCGGCGCTCGTCGCCCCGACGATGCAGGCGCTGGCTGAAAAGATGGCGGAAGTCGCCGCCGATCCATCGGCCTACGCCAGGAAAATGCCCGATCACGAGGATATCAGGCGGCGTTTCGGCGCCGCGGCGATGGCGCAAGCCATCGAAGAGGTGTACAAGGCCGCACTCGAAGGGCGCCTGACATCAAGCCTTTCTTAGGGGCTGGCAAATTATATATAAGCACG
This sequence comes from Mesorhizobium sp. RMAD-H1, assembly GCF_014191375.1. Lineage (GTDB taxonomy): Bacteria > Pseudomonadota > Alphaproteobacteria > Rhizobiales > Rhizobiaceae > Paramesorhizobium. Next base: position 1,009,343 of record NZ_JACHWN010000001.1, on the reverse strand, counting down.
AGTTTCCTGCGATCTTCGGGCGGAGGCGCAATCATGAGAAAAAAAGACCCCGACGGCCCCTTCAGCAGGGAGGCCCTCACCCAGGCTGACGACACGAAGGCCGGCGGCGATGCATCGCAGCCCGTCAAGCTCAATCCGATCGCCAGCCAGGTCGCCCATCAGTATCGCCGCGACACCATCTCGCCCGTCATGGTCAGCGGGCTCATGCGCATCACCGAATTCGGGCTCGTGCTCGTTTCTGGCCTGGTGATCTTCGCCCTTTATGTCGGCCTCGAGACCCATCTCGCCTTTGTCTACCCGCTGGTCATCCTGGCGGGCGCCCTGCTCTATGTGCTGCTGATCGAGATGACCGACGGCTACCAGATGATGGCGCTGCGCAATCCGGCGCATCATCTGGGAAAGCTGCTGCTGGCGTGGATCGGCGTTTTCGCCATGCTGGCGCTTGCGGGCTTCCTCATGAAAATCTCCGAGGAATATTCGCGCCTGTGGTTCGTCACCTGGTTCTGCACCGGCCTGGCGCTGCTTGTCGTGCTGCGCTTCGTCATCGCGCGCAAGATCCGCGGCTGGGCACGCAACGGCACCATGGAACGGCGTGCCGTGATCGTCGGCGGCGGCAAGAACGCCGAGGACCTGATCCGCTCGCTGGAGCAGCAGCCCGACAACGACATCCGCATCTGCGGCATCTTCGACGACCGCGACAACCGCCGCTCCCCGCCCATCGTCGCGGGATATCCGAAGCTCGGCAATGTATCGGAGCTGATCGAGTTCGCCCGCATCGCCCATATCGACATGCTGATCGTGTCGCTGCCGATCACGGCGGAAGCGCGCGTTCTCTCCATGCTCAAGAAACTATGGGTGCTGCCGGTCGATATCCGCCTCTCGGCCCATACCAACCATCTGCGTTTCCGTCCGCGCGCCTATTCCTATATCGGCGCGGTGCCGATGCTCGATATTTTCGACAAGCCGATCAACGACTGGGATTCCGTCGCCAAGCGGGCCTTCGACATCGTCTTCAGCCTGATCGGGATCATCGTCTTCTCGCCGATCATGCTTCTGACCGCTCTCGCCATCAAGCTGGAGAGCAAGGGCCCGGTCATCTTCAAGCAGCAGCGGCACGGCTTCAACAACGAGGTCATCGAGGTCTGGAAGTTCCGTTCCATGTATGTCGAGCAGTGCGACCCGACCGCCCGCCAGGCCGTGACCAAGAACGACCCGCGTGTGACGAAGGTCGGGCGCTTTATCCGCAAGGCATCGATCGATGAGCTGCCGCAGTTCTTCAACGCGCTGATGGGGACGCTGTCGCTCGTCGGCCCCCGCCCCCATGCCATCGCCGCGCTTTCGCACAACGTGCTCTATAACGAGGTGGTGGACGGCTATTTCGCCCGCCACAAGGTCAAGCCCGGCGTCACCGGCTGGGCGCAGATCAATGGCTGGCGCGGCGAGATCGACAATGAAGAGAAGATCAAGATGCGTACCGAGTTCGATCTCTACTACATCGAGAACTGGTCGCTCTGGTTCGATCTGAAGATCCTGTTCCTGACCCCGATCCGCCTTCTCAACACGGACAACGCCTATTGAGCGCGATCGCTGAAAGCGAGTTGCATCCCCAACGCCCGGACCGGGCGGCGGTCAATCGGGCGCTCGTCCGGCTGATTTCGACCTTCGCCGTCGGCCTCGGCGTCTTCCTGAGCGGCTTCGTGATCGACGAGCCCGCGCCTTACGAGCTCTACATGGCGGGGCTGATCGCCGTCTGGGCGCTGTTCGGCCTCAGGATATCGCGCACCGCCGCGGTGCTTCTTGCGCTCTTGGCCGTCTTCAATTTCGGCGGGGTCATCTCGGCCAGCCAAATGCCTGATCTGAAGACGGCTCCGCTCTACATAGCCGTATCGCTCTTCCTGGCCTTCACCGCGGTTTTCTTCGCCGCCATCATCGAGGCCGACCATCACAGGCTGTCGACAATCTTCCGCGCCTATTATCTTTCCGCCCTGCTGACGTCGGTTTGCGGCATTCTCGGTTATTTCAACGCGTTTCCCGGCGCCGAGATGTTCACGCTTTACGGCCGCGCCAAGGGGGCGTTTCAGGATCCCAACGTCTTCGGGCCGTTCCTGATCCTGCCCGCGACATGGAGCATCTATCAGATCCTGGCGGGAAGGCCGCGCGCGCTGCTGACGCATCTCGTCCCGCTCCTCGTCCTCGTCCTCGGGCTTTTCCTGTCGTTTTCGCGTGCCGCATGGGGAATGCTGGCGGTCGTCATGATCCTGCTGCCGCTGATCCTTGCCATCCAGAACCGCAGCAACAAATTCCGCCTGAAGCTGATCATCCTTGCGATGCTGGCGCTGGTGATCATCGGTCTTGCCATCATCGCCGCGCTGCAGATACCGCGCGTGGCGGAACTCTTCTCCGAACGCGCCCAGCTGGTGCAGTCCTATGACGCCGACCGTATCGGCCGTTTCGCCCGCCACTGGTATGGCCTGGTGCTCGCCACCCAGCATCCGCTCGGCATAGGCCCGCTGGAATTCGGCCCGATCTATGGGGAAGACACGCACAATATCTGGCTGAAGGCGCTGCTCGACTATGGCTGGCTCGGCTTTGCCGCCTTCCTGACGATGACGATGCTGACCATCGGCCTCGGCTTTCGCATCATGCTGCGCGACCGGCCCTGGCGGCCCTATCTCATCTGCGCCTATGTGGCCTATCTCACCCATGTGATGGTCGGCAATGTGATCGATACCGACCATTGGCGGCACTTCTATCTGCTGATCGGCATCATCTGGGGATGCGTGGCGCTCGAGGCGGGGACAAGGATCAGAGAAAGCCGATCCAGCGGCCCGCAATGACCGTGCCGGCCCAGAGCACGATCGAAAGGAAGGCGGCAAGCCGCACCTCAATGGAAGGCGCTCCGCTGCCGGCAAGAGCATGCCGCCAGTGGCGGCCGAAGTGGAGCAGGAGCGCATTGGCGATGCCGAACCCCACCAGCGCAAGCTTGACGAGAAACGCGCTGTTCTGCGCATAGGCGACCGGACGGACCGTAAAGAGCAGAAAGCCCGTCGCAATCGCGAGGACGAGGCCCGCAGCCGCCATATGCGCCAGCGGCGGACCGAGAGCAGCGAGCGGAAAGCGCCTGAACAGACCAAGAATGCGAAGATCGAGCGTGACGATCGAGCCAACCAGCAGCCCGATCGCAAAGATATGCGCGGCGTTGACCAGCAGGTAAGCAAGGGAGGAGCGCCGGAGAGCGGCTGCGACCGGCCATTCGGAGAGCGCCTGCAGCAGTTCCATCAAGGCATCATCAATTGGTCTTTATGCGCTCGGGATAGAGATCAAAGGTCTTGCCGCCGACCGTGATCCGCACCGCCTTCATCCGCTTCTCCTCAGGGTCGGTGGAGCGGTTTCCAAGGGCAACGATCTCATCGCCGACTTTCGCCGAGCCTTCCACGAACCCTGCCCGCTCCGTCTGGGACGGATTGGCGAGTTCCACCCGCCACAGGCCGTCATCGGCGGTCTCCACTTCCAATGTGGGATGCGGCGGCCCGATATAGATATCCCGGATCGTTCCGCGCAATTCCATCTGGTCGGCCTCGGCCCAGGACCAGCCATGATGCGCGGCAGCACCCGATACGATCAGCATCGCCAGAACACCGCCGCCGAAAACGCGGCCGAACATACGCATGGTCATCTTCGCCTCCATCCGGATCCGGTTCCTAGAAGGTAGAACGGCGCGGCAACATGTCAACGGCCGGCCAGGCCGAGAGCGGCGGCCGCTCATGCGGCACTGCATCCCGTCCGGTACCGTCGGAACGGCTGTTTGCGGCTTTGAGCAAGCTGCAGCAGGCCTCCGCCCGAATGGTTCTTCACATGGTCGGCCGCGGCGGGGCCGGACCCGGGGCCGGCTCCGGCTGCGGATCGGGTGTCGGGGGCGCCGGATCGGGATCGGGAAACGGCCCGGGACCGGGCGGGGCCGGCCGCGGGGGCTGGCCATTGGCGTGCAGCGGTGGCTCGTTCTGCTCATCCGGATTTGGAACAGGCACCTCGTCTGGCAGAACCTCGGGCTCCGGTTCCTCAATCGGCTCTGGCTTCCATATCGGAGCCGGCATCGGCGGCTGTTGATCCGGGACCGGCTGCTTCGGATCAGGCATGTCGGAACTCCTTTCTTTTGAGGAAACCCGATTGCCGGCGCATTGTTCCCCGACTATGGCCAGGACGTCAGTTTCCATATTTGAAATCGAAGTCACCCCGCAGAATGAACCTTGCTCAAGGCACGCCTCGAAGGCATCATCAAGCCGAGCCGGATCATTCGGCGCTGTTGCCGTCTCGGTGCGAACCGGCAACGGCGCATCGAACATGTCGGCGCGAAACCAGCAACCGACTTTGCCCGGCCGCTGATCGTCTGAGCCGGGAACGATATGCGCGAACCATAAGCGTGCCGCATGGCCCCGGGAGGTTCGCACGGGACCCAGATCTTTGAAATCGTGAAGATTATTTTTCAGCCTGCTACTCATAGCGGGACCTTGCGCAGGGCTGAGGCCAAGTTCGCGCTTTCATTCCTGTTTCCAATATTTTGGCAATTCGTTAGACAGAGGCCGTCGCCTCCCTCGCGGAGGCGTGGATCGAAACCCACAGTGGGTTTTCCTCTACCCACTCGAAATACTGTCGCCTCCCTCGCGGAGGCGTGGATCGAAACCCGCGTCATGCGGACGATCTGATACCCGACGGTCGCCTCCCTCGCGGAGGCGTGGATCGAAACCATCAATGTCGAGGCGGCAGGCGTTATGGAAATCGTCGCCTCCCTCGCGGAGGCGTGGATCGAAACTCCCCAGAACCTCACCGCCGCCACCGTCAACAGTCGCCTCCCTCGCGGAGGCGTGGATCGAAACCCCGGCGAAGCGGGTGAGGGGCTGCGCGCCATATGTCGCCTCCCTCGCGGAGGCGTGGATCGAAACGCGCTATCTCCGCCGCGCGCTGGTCTCGGGCCATGGTCGCCTCCCTCGCGGAGGCGTGGATCGAAACCAGCACATCGTGCCGGCGAACGGTGCGGTGTGGCTCGTCGCCTCCCTCGCGGAGGCGTGGATCGAAACTCTGATAGGACGCTATTCGCTCTTCAGGCGTCTGGTCGCCTCCCTCGCGGAGGCGTGGATCGAAACACCGATATCTATCTGGCGCTTGCGTCTATCATTCCGTCGCCTCCCTCGCGGAGGCGTGGATCGAAACCATGAAACGATAAAGGCGCGCTGGCCCGACGTAAGTCGCCTCCCTCGCGGAGGCGTGGATCGAAACCGCGCAGATGATGTTCACAGTGTCGTCGGTGACCTGTCGCCTCCCTCGCGGAGGCGTGGATCGAAACCTGTCATCTCGTCCTTCGATCGCGAGAGCGACATGTCGCCTCCCTCGCGGAGGCGTGGATCGAAACTGTCAGAAATCATCGAGGGCGCAAAGCATTACGGTGTCGCCTCCCTCGCGGAGGCGTGGATCGAAACTTTTCGAGCTTTATGGGCGAATTCGGCCGTTCCCGTCGCCTCCCTCGCGGAGGCGTGGATCGAAACAAGATCAACGACCGGTGAGCCTTCAAGGCATTCGGTCGCCTCCCTCGCGGAGGCGTGGATCGAAACACTATCTGGCCGAAAAGCTCGGCCGCGATCATAGGTCGCCTCCCTCGCGGAGGCGTGGATCGAAACAGCGGCTCAAGCCCCTCGGCGACCCGGTGCTGATGTCGCCTCCCTCGCGGAGGCGTGGATCGAAACTGAAACATAAGCATGCTGGCGTTGAACATCGCCATGTCGCCTCCCTCGCGGAGGCGTGGATCGAAACTTTGCGGCGTCTTTTGGGGCGGCCGACGGCGCGTGTCGCCTCCCTCGCGGAGGCGTGGATCGAAACGTGGAATTCAATCTGCGGGGAGGGTGAAGCATGACGTCGCCTCCCTCGCGGAGGCGTGGATCGAAACTCGCGCTCGGCGCGCTTGGCCGCGACCGCCTCTGGTCGCCTCCCTCGCGGAGGCGTGGATCGAAACCACGCGCCTCGCGAGAAAAGGCGCGCGGCGTGAGTCGCCTCCCTCGCGGAGGCGTGGATCGAAACATTTCGCGAGGTCGATGAGTTCAGCCAAGCCGAAAGTCGCCTCCCTCGCGGAGGCGTGGATCGAAACCGGGCCGTAAAGGGTTTTGTTCGAACTGCCATATGGTCGCCTCCCTCGCGGAGGCGTGGATCGAAACGACCCCGAGACCGCAGAGTGGAACATGGCGGCGCTCGTCGCCTCCCTCGCGGAGGCGTGGATCGAAACGGCGGCATGTTCGGGCGCGACGTGCGCTCGATCCAGACGTCGCCTCCCTCGCGGAGGCGTGGATCGAAACCATGCGACAAGCCTGTGAGACTGCCCGACCGGGAGTCGCCTCCCTCGCGGAGGCGTGGATCGAAACTGGTGGACGGAGGAGCCGCATCCGCTGATCTTAGTCGCCTCCCTCGCGGAGGCGTGGATCGAAACGTGGTAACCCTCCTCACGATCGAGGCGACCATCAAGTCGCCTCCCTCGCGGAGGCGTGGATCGAAACGCCAAGAAATACGCCAAGGCGTTGAGGAACTGGGGCGCCTCCCACGCGGAGGCGTGGATCGAAACCTTTCACCGTTGATATCTCCTGCAGCGCTCAGGGCCGCTCTGCGAGAATCGATCGCGATGCTGCGGTCGTTCTCAGGCTCTCATGCCATGTGAGCCGGCATCGTGAATGGCTGCCTGTGGATAATCCGGAGCCACGGCCGGGCATCCAGGGGAGATCTCCTGCCATTTTCCGCCAGGAAACGGCGCAAGCGGTGGGGAAACCTCCACTTTTGTTCCTGCAGCTCGATTTAGGCCTTGCGTCCGAACCCCGGAGATTATAGGGCTTTCGGCGGTTCGGAGCGTAGCGCAGCCCGGTAGCGCACTTGACTGGGGGTCAAGGGGTCGTGGGTTCGAATCCCGCCGCTCCGACCATTATCTTCCGGAATTCAGGAATGAAGACCGCGCTTCAGCGCGGCTGCGATCGGAGCGCACGGCGTCCTGATCCGCGACCTTGCAGATCAGCCATCATATTCTACCATGCATTAAGCATGACGACCGATTCAACGCGTGATTGTGCATCGCGCATCTGCTAACATCATCTCACAGGATTTGCGGCCTCGGAAGCATGGACCTTAAGGGAGGTTCCAATGGCTTACTCCGTGAAAAAACATCTTCTCACCAGGGACAAGGATCCCGTTGCCTTCGTGCAGACGCCCAATGGCGGCGCGTCCTTGCGGCCTCTTTATCTGATCATCCACTATACCGCCGGCACAGCGGCCTCCTCGGCGATCAACTGGTTCAGGAACAAGCAGTCCAGTGCTTCCGCCCATCTTGTCATCGGCCCCGATGGCGACGTCACACAGATGATGCCGTTCAACAAGCTATGCTGGCATGCCGGCAAAAGCCGCTGGAACGACCTGGTGGGAATGAACGCCTATTCGGTCGGCATCGAGATCGTCAATGCGGGCAAACTGAGGAAAAGCGAAGCCGGAACGTGGCTGGCCTGGTCCGGAGAAGCCATTGCGGCTTCAGACGTGCTCATGGCCACGCACAAGCATGAGACGAACCCGGCCGGATGGCACATTTTCACCGAGGCTCAAATCGCCGCCGTCGTGGACGCCGGTCTCGCCCTGCAGACGGAATACCATTTCCTGGATGTGCTCGGCCACGACGATATCGCGCCGGGACGCAAGGTCGATCCCGGTCCCGCCTTCCCCATGATCAGCGTTCGCTCCAGAATCCTGGGCCGCCAGGACAACGGGTAGAACAGGTAGGCTTCCTCAGCGAACCTGATCCAACAGACGCTTGCATTCGAGGAGATCGAAAAGCGCTTCCTGCAGCAGGGTGCGGTTATCCTTGGAAAGGCGCTTGTCATCCGCGCCGATCGGGCCATCTTCCTCACCTTTCAGAAGGCCGAAAAGCTTGCGGCCCGAATGCGGTTTGGCAATGCCGACAGGCAGGGCGTTCCCATCCACGGCGCCGTCATCGGCGGCCTCCTTTGCCGCGGCGGCCTGTTTCTGCCGCGCGATCGCCTCCACCGCAGCCAAATCGCCATTGCCGAGCGCAATGACGAACTGGGAACTGTTCTCGCGCAGCAGGCGCTGCACGCCCTTGATCGTATAGCCCTGATCATAGAGAAGATGGCGGATGCCCTTCAGCAACTCGACATCGAGCGGGCGGTAATAGCGGCGCCCGCCGCCGCGCTTCATCGGCTTGATCTGGGTAAACCGCGTTTCCCAGAAACGCAGAACATGCTGAGGCAGGTTGAGCTCTTCAGCCACCTCGCTGATCGTCCTGAAAGCATCCGGGCTCTTGTCCATGCGCTTCCCCTTTCCGGCTGAAGCATCGACCGAAAACCGCAAGCGGTTTCCGGAAAGCACGATGCGCCGCTCCAACACCTTACAGCGCCCTCTGCACGTCCCCCAAAGGATGCGCGCGCTGCAGGGAATTATGATTCGCCTTAATATCAGCGATTTATCAGCGATCTTTCAAGCGCCGATAACGGGTTACCAACCGTTGTTTTATGAAAATACGCGAAAAATGAAGCGCGTTCTCAGCCGGAATTGCCCTTGCGCTTCTGATGCGCCTGCAGGATGCGCTGCTTGAGCACGTTGGATGCCTTGAACGTCATCACCCGGCGCGGCAGGATCGGCACTTCCTCGCCGGTCTTTGGATTGCGCCCGATGCGCTCGTTCTTCTCGCGCACCTGGAATGTGGCAAAGGACGAAAGCTTGACGGTTTCGCCGTTGACGATGGCGTCACAAACCTCGTCGAGGATCATCTCGACCAGCGCGGCCGACTCCGTGCGCGAGAGCCCCACCTTGCGGTAGACAGCCTCTGCGAGATCGGCGCGCGTGACAGTTTTTCCCCCCATGACGGAACCTGCTTTGTTGGCGTTTGCGACGATAATATAGTTAAGTTTCGGGACGTTACACAATCCTTTCCAGCGGGGTCAAGCCGCCTGTACGGGACGGGGCGATAAAAAGCCGCCTTACCAGCGCACGAGAACCGCGCCCCAGGTGAATCCGCCGCCCATTGCCTCCAGAAGCACGAGGTCGCCCTGCTTGATGCGCCCGTCGGCGACTGCCGTCGCCAGCGCGAGCGGAACCGAGGCGGCCGAAGTATTGCCGTGCCGATCAACGGTGATAACTACTTTTTCCTCGGCAATACTAAGCTTTTTGGCCGAAGCGTCGATGATGCGCTTGTTGGCCTGGTGCGGCACGAACCAGTCGATATCGTCCGCCGTGATGCCCGCCTCGGCGAAGGAAGCCTCAATCACGTCTGTTATCATGCCGACAGCATGTTTGAACACCTCACGGCCTTCCATGCGCAGATGGCCGACCGTCTGCGTGGTCGAGGGACCGCCATCGACATAGAGCTTTTCGGTGTGCGAACCGTCCGAACGCAAATTCGCGGCCAGGACGCCGCGATCGGAGGTGAGTCCCTTGCCCTCCCCCGCTTCCAGCACCAGGGCGCCGGCGCCGTCGCCGAAAAGGACGCAGGTCGTGCGGTCCTTCCAGTCGAGGATACGCGAAAAGGTCTCCGCGCCGATCACCAGCACGCGCTTCGCCAGACCGCCGCGGACATAGAGATCGGCGGTGGTGAGGGCATAGATGAAGCCGCTGCATACCGCCTGCACGTCGAAGGCGAAGCCGTGCGTGATGCCAAGCTCCCTCTGGATCTCCACTGCGCTTGCCGGAAAGGTGTGGTTGGGCGTGGAGGTCGCAACGACGATGAGGTCGATATCATCGGGCTGCAATCCTGCATTATCGAGCGCCGCGCGCGCCGCCGCCGCGCCGAGCGAAACGGTGGTCTCGCCCTCACCCGCGATATGGCGCTGCCTGATGCCCGTGCGCTGGACGATCCATTCGTCGGAAGTCTCGACAATGCCCTCGAAATCGGCGTTCTTCATGATGCGGGCGGGCGTTGCCGCGCCGACGCCTCTCACGATGGATCTGATCATTCTTGTTTTCCTGTCCTGCACAAGGCCGCTCCCCGGGCCGGGTGCCCTGGCGATTATTGCTGTTCCTCGACCCCCGCGTCGTCGCCCGCAACAGTGGCGGCAACAGGGCGGCTCTCGTGAAATTGGCTGAGATCGGCGGAGATTTTTTTCAGAAGCTCGTTGCGCACCATGTCGTAGCCGACTTCCAGCGCGGCGGCAAAGCCTTCCGCGTCGGCTCCGCCATGGCTCTTGATGACGACGCCGTTCAGGCCCAGGAACACACCGCCATTGACCTTGCGGGGGTCCATCTTCTCGCGCACCCGGTCGAATGCGCTCTTGGCGAAGAGATAGCCGATCTTGGCCATCAGCGTGCGGCTCATCGCGGCGCGCAGAAGTTCCGCCATCTGCCTCGCCGTGCCCTCGGCAGCCTTCAGCGCGATATTTCCGGAGAAGCCCTCGGTCACCACGACATCGACCGTACCCTTGCCGATATCATTGCCTTCCACGAAGCCGGCATATTCGAGGCCGGCGAGCGGGATCTCCCGCAGCATCTGCCCGGCTTCCCGGATCTCGTCGAGGCCCTTGACCTCCTCGACGCCGACATTCAGGAGGCCGACGGTGGGGCGTTTGATCTCGAACAGGGCGCGCGCCATGCCCGCGCCCATGACGGCATAATCGACGAGCTGCTGGGCATTGGCGCCGATGGTGGCGCCAACGTCGAGGACAATGCTCTCACCGCGCAGGGTCGGCCAGATCCCCGCAATCGCCGGGCGTTCGACATCGGCCATCATGCGCAGGCAGAATTTCGACATCGCCATCAGCGCGCCGGTATTGCCGGCCGAGACGCAGACATCCGCCACCTCGTCCCGCACGGCCTCGATCGCCTGCCACATGGAAGACCTGCCGCGCCCGTTGCGCAGCGCCTGGCTGGGCTTGTCATCCATGCGGATGGCGATCTCGCTCGCATGAAAGTTGGATGCGGCCGCAACCTTGGGGTAGCGCGCCAGCACGGGCTCGACCTGATCGGCCAGGCCATAGATGACGAAGCGGATATCCGGATGGCGTTCAAGCGCTATTGCCGCGCCGGGAATAACAACTTCTGGGCCGAAATCGCCTCCCATCGCGTCGATCGAGATTCTGATCACTCTGTTATCCTGTCCCGGTGCCAAAGCGGCTTTCACGCCGCCCCCTTGTTCAACGCACAGCCCTGGATCACCGCGTGTGTCCCGAACATGCTCTGGCCGTCAGCGCCAGCCGAACCTCGCAGATGGCCCTGCGAGTGCGGGGAAAATAGCGTTTTTGCGGTTACAAACAACCGGAATTTCAATGCTTCAAAGCCGAATATCACGGCTTTTTCTTCCAATCGGCGAGCTTCGCGAAGGGCGAAACCGGCTTTTCGACCTCCGTATCCATGGAATCGGGAGGCAATATCTGCTCGGGAAGACCGGGCTTGCGGGGATAAGGATCGATGGCGAGCTCGAAAAACTCCTCCGCCACCGCGCCGATATCGATATGGTCGCCGGAGAAGGTTTCCGGCATGTCCGGCCCTTCGGCATCGACCAGCATTTCGCCGCTTTCATCGAGCCGGATGCGGGCCAGTCGCGAATGTTCGGGCACGAAGAGCGTTTCCACCTCCTCGGCGATCCGGGCATCGAGAGGCTCGAGCGTGACGATGCAGGCCTGGACGATATCGGCATCGATCCGGCCCTGCACCTTCACGCCCTGCTTCTTCCAGGGCATGATCTGGAACCTGGCCTCGAAGGATTTCACGGCCTCAAGGCCATGATCCCTGGCGAGCGCGGCACATTCCCTTTCGTCCGCCTTGATGGTGACCGTGATGCCCTTCTGCGGCAGGTGGAGCACGGAAACCGGAAATTTCAGGGCTGGGGTATCATTCATCTTCACATTCCAGGCTTTTTGCCGACCTTTTCAGGCCGTCTGCGAAAGGGCCAGCCGCTCGGCATCGGGGAAACGGATATCACCACGCGCCAGTTCCTCGTCGGAGAGCGCCGCCAGACCGTCCCTTGCTTCGAAAGCATAGGCCGCAAGCGGCGCCGCCCCCGGCCAGAACTCCAGATCGGGGCGGACATTGCGGGTCAACGCGGCGGCGAAGGCCTCCTGGGTCTCCGCGGCGAATGCGGCCTCATAAGCGGCGATGCGGCCATAGAACATGCGCGCCAGCTTTTTCATCCGCTTCGGCACGCCCTGATCGCCGATTCCCAATTCACGCAGGGAGTGATCCACGTCCTTGAAGAACTCGTCCGCGATCTCCTGGCTGATGGCGCGAAGCGCCGGATTGTCGCCCTTCAGCCGGTGCATGGCGAGGAAGACATGCAGCGAGAGCATCTCATAGCGGCCGAGCGGGATATCGGGCACAGAAAAACGTGCATAGAAGCACGTCTGCCGCGCCGCTGCCACGATCGCCTCATACAGGCCAAGAGTAATTGCCTCATTCGCCTTGGCTTTGCGGCTGAACAATTTGAGAATCATCAGGGGCGAACCCACACTTGTTGCATCCAGAAGCAAGGTGGTTTACCGAAGTTCTCCCGATGGCGAAAGAGCCAGATCCGGGTATTGAAAATGGAGATGTCGTTGTTGCAGCGGATTTTCAAGGGTACGGGGGCGAGAAACGTCTTCCTCGTCGGAACCACCATTCTCTTTTCAGCCGGTTTGACCGGGTGCAACACCGCGGCTTCGCTCAATCCCGCCGAAACGCTGACCCAGGGCTATGTGCTGGACCAGCAAGCGCTTGATTCCATTCCCGTCGGGTCGAGCCGCGAACAGGTGCTCCTGTCGCTCGGCACGCCGTCGACGACGGCGACCTTCGACAACGAGGTCTTCTATTATATTTCGGAAAAGCGCTACCGACCGGCCCAGTTCCTGCAGCCCAAGACGATCGACCGGCGCATCCTCGCCGTCTATTTCGACAAGGACGGCAAGGTGGCGCAGATCGCCCATTACGGCCTGCAGGACGGAAAGGTGTTCGACTTCATCTCGCGGACGACGCCGACCGGCGGCAAGGACCAGACCTTCCTCGGCCAGTTGCTCGCCGGCGCCGGAAGAGCGCCCATGGCCGGGCTGCCGACAACGGGACGGTGATAGATCAGTGAGATAGGGAATAGTGAGTAGTGAGTAGATGGAAATCCTACTCACTACCTCACTACCTCACTATCTCCGCTACTCACCTAACCATGCGCCAGCACCGCCAGCAGCAGCAGGGCGACGATATTGGTGATCTTGATCGCCGGATTGACCGCGGGACCGGCCGTGTCCTTGTAGGGATCGCCCACGGTATCGCCGGTAACCGAGGCCTTGTGCGCTTCGGAGCCCTTCATATGCTTCACTCCATCGGCATCGACGAAACCGTCCTCGAAGCTCTTCTTGGCATTGTCCCAGGCGCCGCCGCCTGATGTCATGGAGATCGCCACGAACAGGCCGTTGACGATGACGCCCAGAAGCGATGCGCCGAGCGCGGCGAAGGCGGAAGCCTTGGAACCCGAGATGAGCAGCACGCCGAAATAGACGACGATCGGCGCCAGCACGGGAAGCAATGACGGGATGATCATCTCGCGGATGGCCGCCTTCGTCAGCAGGTCCACCGCGCGGGCATAATCCGGCCGGTCCTTGCCGGTCATGATACCCGGCTTTTCGCGGAACTGGCGGCGCACTTCCTGCACCACCGCGCCGCCTGCCCTGCCCACCGCGGTCATGGCGATGCCCCCGAACAGGTAGGGAATCAGCCCTCCGAAGATCAATCCGGCCACCACATAGGGGTTGGAAAGATCGAAGGAGACGTGGCCGATATCGGCAAAATAGGGGAAGGTAGCCCCGTTGGCGGCGAAATAGGCCAGATCGTTGGAATAGGCGGCAAAAAGCACCAGCGCGCCAAGGCCGGCCGAGCCGATGGCATAGCCCTTGGTGACGGCCTTGGTGGTGTTGCCGACCGCATCCAGCGCATCGGTCGATTTGCGCACCTCCGGATCGAGCCCCGCCATCTCGGCGATGCCGCCGGCATTGTCGGTCACCGGGCCGAAGGCGTCGAGCGCGACGATCATGCCGGCAATGCCGAGCATGGCGGTCACGGCGATGCCGGTGCCGAAGAGACCGGCGAGCTGGTAGGTGGAGATGATGCCGCCGATGATGACGATCGCCGGAAGCGCCGTCGATTCGAGCGATACGGCCAGCCCCTGGATGACATTGGTGCCGTGGCCGGTCACCGATGCCTGGGCGATTGAGTTCACGGGGCGCTTGTTGGTGCCGGTGTAGTATTCGGTGATGACGACGATCAGCCCCGTCACCAGAAGGCCGATCAGCCCGCAGATGAAGAGATTGCTTCCCGTTACCGCCTGGCCCGCCACCGTACCGATCTCGCCCCAGCCGACCGTGATCGAGGTGGCGACGGCGAGGCCGATGATCGACAGAAGACCTGTCACGATCAGGCCCTTGTAGAGCGCGCCCATGATCGAATTGTTGGCGCCGAGCTTGACGAAGAAGGTGCCGGCGATGGATGTGATGATGCAGGCGCCGCCGATCGCCAGCGGATAGAGCATGATCGTATCGAATAGCGCATTGCCGCTGAAGAAGATCGCCGCGAGCACCATGGTGGCGACAACAGTCACCGCATAGGTCTCGAAAAGATCCGCCGCCATGCCGGCGCAATCCCCGACATTGTCGCCGACATTGTCGGCGATCGTGGCCGGGTTGCGCGGATCGTCCTCGGGAATGCCCGCCTCCACCTTGCCGACGAGATCGCCGCCGACATCCGCGCCCTTGGTGAAGATGCCGCCGCCGAGGCGCGCGAAGATGGAGATGAGCGAGGCGCCGAAGCCGAGGGAGACCAGCGCATCGATGACCGTGCGATCGGCCGGCGCGTAGCCCATCCATTGCGTCAGCACGAAATAATAGACGGAGACGCCGAGCAGCGCCAGGCCCGCCACCAGGAGGCCGGTGATGGCGCCCGAGCGGAAGGCGATCTCCAGCCCGCCGGCAAGGCTGCGCGATGCGGCCTGGGCGGTGCGGACATTGGCGCGCACCGACACATGCATGCCGATGAAGCCGGTCAGGCCGGACAGAACGGCGCCGATGAGGAAACCGATCGCCGCCGTCGACGACAGAAGGAACCAAACGGCGATGAAAACGATGATGCCGACAATAGCGATGGTCGTGTATTGCCGGGCGAGATAGGCCTGCGCACCCTCACGGATGGCACCTGCGATTTCCTGCATGCGCGCGTTGCCCTGATCGGCGGCCAGCACCGATCGGATCGCCCAAATGGCGTAGAGGACAGCAAGCAAACCGCAGGCAATGACGAGAAGAAGAACTGCCATGCCAACTCCCATTTATCTTGGCCCAAAGTTCCTCCCGGGCCATGTTTCAGTACGGCATGAAGATACCCCTCCCGCCGCACGGCCCAGAGGATGCGAAACGGTGTGATAAACGTCAAGTTATAGTTATTGGGAGCGAAGTATCGGCCGAAGATGAGAGCGCTTCAGTATTTGGCGGAATTGCGCAAGCCCCCTGATCCTCACTCGAAGCTCAGGGGCTCGCGCCGTAATGTGTTGGCTTAGATCCCCAGCCCCCCTGCAACATTCACCTGCTGGCCGTTGATATATCCGGCATGCGGTCCGGCGAGGAAGCAGATGGTTTCCGCCACTTCCTCGAGGGTTGCGATGCGGCGGATCGGATGCATGTCGAGGATGGCGTCGCGATTGGGAAGCTCGCCGGAAACCTCGGCGGCCATGTCCGTGGGCATGATGCCCGGCTGGACGATGTTCACCGTGATGTTGCGCGGACCGAGGTCGCGGGCAATGCCCTTGGCGTATCCGGCAATCGCCCATTTCGTTCCGGCATAGTCGGCGACACCCGGAAACGGCACGACGGAACCAAGGCCCGAGCCGACGAAGATGATGCGCCCGCCATCGCTTATCCGGGGAGCCGCTGCGCGCGTGTTGGCGATGGTGCCCATGACGTTGACCTGCCATTGGCGATTATATTTGTCGCCGTCGAGTTCCGGATCGTCCACCGTCTGGCCCTGGATGGCGATGGCGGCGTTGTTGACGAGGATGTCGAGCCTGCCGAACTCGGCCATCACCCTGTCGATCAGCGGCCTGGCGGATGAAAGGTCGGACTGGTCGCTCTTCACCGCGATGGCGCGAACGCCCTTCGCCTTGAGCTTCTCCACAACGGCCTCCGCCTTGGCGACTGAGACCGCATAGCTGATGGCGACGTCCGCGCCATGATCGGCCAGCGCTTCCGCGGTCGCGGCGCCGAGGCCACGCGAGCCGCCCGTCACGAGGGCGACCTTCCCTTTCAATATCTTCGACATGGTGATTCCTTTCAATGTTGGATCAGATCGCCGCGCGAACCTGCGAGCGGTGTCGACTTTTCGTAACGAATGTTACAATAACGATTGGTATGAAATTTGACAGAGACGGTCAAGGGATTTAATAATGACCATTATGAAATCAGCCGGATCGATCTGATGGGACGCCATCGCGAGTTTGACGTGGAGAAAGCGCTGGACGCCGTGTTGTGCGTTTTCTGGCGCAAGGGCTATGAGGGGGCCTCCTATGCCGACCTGACCGCGGCGGCGGGTGTCGAGCGGCCCGCGCTCTATTCGGCCTTCGGCAACAAGGAAGCGATGTTCCGCCGGGTCCTGGCGCGTTATTACGAGCGGTATCTGAACTATGTTCCGGCGGCGCTTGAACTCCCCACGGCGCGGGAAGTCGCCGCGCACCTCCTCTACAGCGCCATCGATCTCCACACCCGCTATCCCGACCATCCGGGATGTCTGGGGGTCAATGGCGTGCTGGCGGGGTCGGATGAGGCGGAACCTGTGCGACAGGCCCTGATAGAGGCACGCGCGGCCGGTGAGGCGCAGCTTCGCGAGCGCTTCGAGCGCGCGAAGGCCGAGGGTGATTTACCGGAGACGGCGAAGCCTGATGCCCTTGCGGCGTTCATCCTGGCTGTCCTCCACGGCATGGCGGTGCAGGCCAAAGCCGGTTTCAGCCGCGACACGCTTCAGGCGGTTGCCGAGCAGGCGCTGTCCACATGGCCTGCGGGCAAGTCCAAGCCGTCAATAAAATCATTCTGAACAGCAGGCCGCCGGAGATTACTCCGCGGCAGCCGCCACCTGCCGCCGCTCGTGCATCACGAGCATGGCGAGCGCGAGGAGGCAGGCCCCGGCGATCGGGAAGACGATCCAGTTCAGCGCATCCCAGCCGAAGGCGGTCAGCGTCTTGCCCGACATGAGCGAGGCGGCGGCCACCGTTCCGAACAAGAGGAAATCGTGGAGACCCTCGATCTTGCCCTTCTCCGAACGGCGATAGGTGTCCGTCACCATCGTCGTGGCGCCGATGAAGCCGAAATTCCAGCCGACACCGAGGAGGATGAGGGCAAGCCAGAAGTTCCACAGTTCAATTCCGCCGAGCGCTACCGCGGCGCAGGCGAGAAGCAGGAACAGGCCCGCCGCGACGATCGCCTCCTTGCCGAACCGGGCGATGAGGCGGCCGGTGAAGAAGCTCGGCCCGAACATGGCCAGCACGTGCCACTGGATGCCGAGCGTGGCCTCATCGGTCGAAAGCCCGCAGCCGACCATGGCGAGCGGCGCGCCCGTCATGACGAAGCTCATCAGCGCGTAAGAGACGATGGCGCAAAGAAGCGCTACGAAGAAGCGCGGCTGGGAAATGATGGCCCGGAGCGGCCGTGCCGGCAGGCCGTCGTCCTCGACTGCCGCCACGACATGGCTCTTCAGGCGCAGCAGCGCAAGGATGAAGATGCCCAATACGCCGATGACGCCGACCGCCAGGAAGGAGCCGGCGAACATGACCGGCTCGAACAGCGCGCGCGTGTAGATCACCGCGGTCGGACCGATGATTGCGGCGAACACGCCGCCCGTCATGACCCAGGAGATCGCCCTGGGCTTGAAGGAGAGCGGCGCATTGTCGGTGGCGGCGAAGCGATATTGCTGGACGAAGGCGTTTCCGGCGCCGATCAGCATGAGGCCGGCGGCGAACAGCCAGAAATTGCCCTCGAACAGGGCGAATGCGGCAACGAGGCCGCCGAGCGCGGTGACGCCGGCGCCGGACATGAAGCCGTAGCGCCGGCCGACCTGCCGCATGAGCGCGGCGGCGGGGAGCATGCCAAGCGCCGTCCCGAGATTGAAGCCGGTCACGGGCGCGGTCGCCAGCGATTTGTCGGCGGCCAGGAGATAGTAGCCGGCAAGCCCGCCCATCGAGATGGCGATCGGCGCGGCGCTGCCAACGATCGACTGCGCCGCCGCCAGGATGAGGGCGGTTCGTTTGGCTTCTGTCTCGGCCGCCCCGCTCACGCGCCCTTCGCACCGCGGCTTTCGCCGCGTATCCGGAAGGCCAGGCGATCGAGAACGGCGTTCACCAGTTTGGGCTCGTCCTCGGTGTAGAAGGCCTTGGCGATATCGACATATTCGGAGACAATGACAGCGGTGGGCACGTCCTTGCGGTCCTTCAATTCCCAGCAGCCGGCGCGCAGGATGGCGCGCAGCGTGGAATCCAGCCGCGACAGCGGCCAGTCCTCGGTCAGCGCCTCGCGGATCATCGGATCGAGCTTGAGCTGATCGGTGACGACGCCGGAGACGATGGCGCGGAACCATTGCGGATCGGCCTCGAGATATTGCGCACCGTCAACCTCCTTGCCGAGCCGGAAGGACTCATATTCCGCCACGACCTCGAGTACGCCGGTTCCGGCGACGTCCATCTGGTAAAGCGCCTGCACCGCCGCAAGGCGGGCGGCGCCACGCTTGTTGGCGGTACGGGGGGCGGCGGCAGGTCGCCCTTCTGCAGAAGAAGCCATCGCTTCAGGCTCCGAGTTTCTTGCGCAATTCGATCATGGTGAGCGCGGCGCGGGCGGCAAAACCGCCCTTGTCCTTGTCTTCGCGCCGGGCGCGCACCCATGCCTGCTCCTCATTCTCGAGAGTCAGAATGCCATTGCCGATGGCAATGCCTTCCTCGACGGCGAGGTCCATCAGCGCGCGGGCCGATTCATTGGCGACAATATCGAAATGATAGGTTTCACCGCGAATGATGCAGCCGAGCGCGACATAGCCATCATACTCGGTTCCGTCCTCATCCGCAGCATCGAGCGCGAAGGAAATGGCGGCAGGGACCTCCAGCGCGCCGGGGACGGTGACCACATCATAAGTCGCGCCGGCCTCGTCGAGCGCCGCCGTGGCGCCGTTCAGAAGCGCGTCGGCGAGATCGTCGTAAAACCGGGCTTCGACAATGAGCAGATGCGGCGCGCGCGCCTTCTTCTTGGCCATAAGGAACTCCATGACAGGTTTGCGGACCACACTGGTCGACGCTGAAATGCTGGCGGGAAATGGAAGGGCCGCCCTTCGGCATTGGCTCTAGAGCAGGATGCAATCAATTGCAATCAGGCACCCTGCTCTAAATCTTCTCTTCGGCCGCATGATCGTCTCCGAAAGTCTTCAACCCTTCGGGATCACCCCTGTTTCGGATATTGCGCAAGCCGCGCGGCATAGCGTGCGAGCTGGTCGATCTCGATATTCACCTTATCGCCCACCTTCCGCTCGCCCCAGGTGGTGACCTCGAGCGAATGGCGGATCAGAAGCACATCGAATTCGCTGCCGTCTACGTCGTTGACCGTCAGCGACGTCCCATCCAGGGCGACCGAGCCCTTCCGCGCGATAAAGGGGGCAAGTTCCTCCGGCGCGCGCAGGCGGAAGCGGACGGCGTCGCCCTCCTCCTTGCGCTCGATGATCTCCGCCAGCCCGTCGACATGGCCAGAGACCAGATGGCCGCCCATCTCGTCTCCCAGCTTCAGCGAACGTTCGAGATTGATGCGGGTTCCGGGCTTCCACTCGCCGATCGTGGTGAGACGCAGCGCCTCCTCCCACGCCTCGACCTCAAACCACTTCGTGTTGGAGCCCTTTTCCGGCAGCGCCACGACGGTGAGGCAGACGCCCGAACAGGCGATCGAGGCGCCGAGCTCGATCGTATCGGGATCATAATCCGTCTCGACCCGCAAAAGGACACCTTCATTCAGCGGCTTGATGCGGTCGACCCGGCCGACATCCGTGACGATACCTGTAAACATCAGGATTTCCTCGTGAGTTCGGTGAAACGGTCGGCGCCGAAACGCGCCTCGCGGGATGGGCTGAAACCCGCCATATGGGAGCGCAGGCCTGATACGGCAACCCCCTGCTCCTCCCCTATCGCATCGGGGCCCTCGAAGAGCGCGATGCGGTCGACCAGGCCTTCGCTCAGGAAATATTCGGCCACATTGGCGCCGCCCTCGACCATCACGGTCGCAATACCCTGCGCGGCCAGGTCCTCGAGCAGTTCCGGCAAGGCGATGCGGCCATTAATGCTTTCGGTGGCAAGGATCCGGCAGCCGGCATCGATCATCGCCTGCCGCTTGCGCGGGTCGGCGTCGGCGCCGCAGGCGATCCAGACCGGAACGGCGGATGCGGAGAGCACCAGCGCGGAGGAAAGCGGCAGCCGCAGATCGCTGTCGAGCACGATGCGGATGGGCGAGCGGCCCTCCAGGCCGGGCAGACGGCAGGTCAGCATCGGGTCGTCGGCGAGCGCCGTGCCGATGCCCACCAGGATGGCGTCGCTTTCCGCCCGCATCAGATGCACCTGTGCCCGCGAGACCGCCCCGGTGATCG
Organism: Mesorhizobium sp. RMAD-H1; assembly: GCF_014191375.1. Classification (GTDB taxonomy): domain Bacteria; phylum Pseudomonadota; class Alphaproteobacteria; order Rhizobiales; family Rhizobiaceae; genus Paramesorhizobium. Next base: position 988,712 of record NZ_JACHWN010000001.1, on the reverse strand, counting down.
TCACCTGCCCCTCGCCCCTGCGGCCGATCATGCTGTCGGCGGAAAGGGCAAGTTTCAGAGTCACTTCGGGGCGTTTCTTGAAAGAGCGAATCAGATAGCCGGCCATGATGTCGGCGGCCTTGTCGGCCAGCACGCCCTCGATCACCTCGACGCCGCCATCCCGCAATATGGCATATCCCTTGCCCGAAACGCGGTCGTCCGGATCGGTGGCGGCAGCGACGACCCGCGTCACGCCGGCGGCGACCAGCGCATTGGCGCAGGGCGGCGTGCGGCCGTGATGGGCGCAGGGCTCGAGCGTCACATAGGCGGTCGCCCCCCTCGCCTTTTCGCCCGCCTCGGCGATGGCCTGCGTTTCGGCATGCGGCCTGCCGCCGACCGCGGTCACGCCGCGGCCGACGATAACGGGCCCATCGCCGTCGTCGCGGACGATCAGCGTGGCGACGGACGGGTTGGTGGCGGTGAGCCCGAGATGGCGGCGGGAATAGCGGATGGCGGCGGCCATGAACCGCAGGTCCGTCGCGCTGATCGATGAGGAAGATGCCCCCGGCATCGGCTCAATCATCCGCAAAATCGTCATCGGGAAGCTTGTCCTTGGCGGTCAGCTCGTCAATGACGTTATGAAAATCACGCGCCTCGCGGAAATTGCGATAGACGGAGGCGAAGCGGATATAGGCGATATCGTCGATGCCCTTCAGCGCATCCATGACGAGACGGCCGATCTCCTCCGATTCGACTTCCGCCTCGCCGGAGCTTTCAAGCTGCCGGACGATGCCGGAGATGGCGCGCTCGACCCGCTCGGGATCGACCTGGCGCTTGCGCAACGCCACCTCGACCGAGCGCATCAGCTTGTCGCGGTCGAAAGGCACCCGGCGCCCGCTTTTCTTGACCACCAGAAGCTCGCGCAGCTGAACGCGCTCGAATGTGGTGAAACGTCCGCCGCAGACCGAGCAGACCCTGCGCCTGCGGATCACCGCCCCGTCTTCAGCGGGGCGGGAATCCTTCACCTGTGTGTCTTCGGACTGGCAATATGGGCAACGCATGAACTTCTTTCGCCGTGATTCTCAGGCGTCAGATTATGTTATAACGGCTTGATAATGAACCGATCAGTTGCCGCATACACCGATGCGTGATCAGCTGAAGGCAAATGCCCCTCATCTTCTCCCCGCATGCGGGGAGAAGAAAGAGGCGGAACCGTTGGCGCCTCCCTCGCCCCGCTTGCGGGGAGAGGGTAAGGGTGAGGGGCAATCCAGCGAGGCGGTCGTCTAGGCGATCAGCCGAGATAGGGATAGAGCGGGAAGCGGCCGGTGAGCGCCACCACCTTGTTCTTCACGGCCTGTTCCACGGCGGCATTGCCCTCGTCGGAATTGGCGGCCTTCAGGCCGTCGAGCACTTCCGAGATCAGATTGCCGATTTCCTGGAACTCGGCGATGCCGAAGCCGCGCGTCGTGCCGGCCGGCGTGCCGAGGCGGACGCCCGAGGTGACGAAGGGCTTTTCGGGATCGAAGGGAATGCCGTTCTTGTTGCAGGTGATGTTGGCGCGGCCGAGCGCGGCTTCCGCCCGCTTGCCGGTGGCGTTCTTCGGGCGCAGGTCGACCAGCATGAGATGGTTGTCCGTGCCGCCGGAGACGATGTCCAGGCCGTTCTGCTTCAGGACCTCGGCGAGCGCGCGGGCGTTTTCCACCACATTGCGGGTATAGGTCTTGAATTCGGGCTTGAGCGCCTCGCCGAAGGCCACGGCCTTGGCGGCGATGACATGCATCAGCGGTCCGCCCTGCAGGCCGGGGAAGACGGCCGAATTGATCTTCTTGGCGATCTCGGCGTCATTGGTCAGGATCATGCCGCCGCGCGGACCGCGCAGCGATTTGTGCGTGGTGGTCGTGACCACATGAGCATGCGGGATCGGCGACGGGTGGACGCCACCGGCGACGAGACCGGCGATATGCGCCATGTCGACCATGAGATAGGCACCGATGGAATCGGCGATCTGGCGGAAGCGCTGCCAGTCCCAGATGCGGGAATAGGCCGTGCCGCCGGCAATGATGAGCTTGGGCTTATGCTCATTGGCGAGGCGCTCGACCTCGTCCATGTCGAGCAGATTGTCGTCGCGGCGCACGCCGTAGGAAACGACGTTGAACCACTTGCCCGACATGTTGACGGGGGAACCGTGCGTCAGATGGCCGCCGGAATTCAAATCCAGGCCCATGAAGGTATCGCCCGGCTGCAGGAGCGCGAGGAACACGGCCTGATTCATCTGGCTGCCGGAATTGGGCTGCACATTGGCGAATTCCGCGCCGAACAGCTTCTTGGCGCGCTCGATGGCCAGTTCCTCGGCCACATCGACGAACTGGCAGCCGCCGTAATAGCGCTTGCCGGGATAGCCCTCGGCATATTTGTTGGTCATGATCGAGCCCTGCGCCTCGAGAACGGCGCGGGAAACGATGTTCTCCGAGGCAATCAGCTCGATCTCATGGCGCTGGCGGCCAAGTTCGTTGCGGATGGCGCCGAACAGTTCGGGATCGGTCTCCTCAAGGCTGGCGTTGAAGAATCTCTCCGAAAATGCCTGTTCCGAGGCAGCGTTCGCCTGCGACATGATAGCTATCCCTCCGGGTTGCCGGTCAAAGGTCAATGGATGACGGCGCATTATCATATTTAGCTGGGCAAGGCCAATGGCCGGAGCGCGAAAAGCAATGGCCGAAAACCGCCATAAACGAAAAAAGCCGCCCTTTCTGGACGGCCTCTCGCTCATTTCGTCTGCTCGCTCAGGTGTTGGTGCCGAGCGCCAGTTCGGATGCGCCGTCACGCTCATAGATATCGTCGCGGAAATGGACGACGCCATCGCCCGTCGACCAGGCCGTGACATAGATGAAATGCACCGGCACCGGATCGGCAAGCTGGATCGGCGTGTTGACGCCGGACTTGATCGTCGCCTCGATCGTCTGGCGGTCCCAGCCCGGCGTGTTCTTCAACAGCCAGACATTGAGGTCGCGCACGTTCTGGACGCGGACGCAGCCGGAGGAATCGAAGCGCATGAGGTTGTTGAACAGCGTCTTCTGCGGCGTATCATGCATATAGACCGCATGGGAATTATGGAAATTGATCTTCGTCGAGGACATGGCGTTGATCTTGCCCGGGTCCTGACGGAACATCAGCTTCACGGCCTCATCCGTGTTCCAGTTGACCATCTCGGGCGGAACTTCCTGCCCCTGCGGGTTATAGAGGCGGATCTTGTTGCGCGAGAGATAGGTCGGGTCCTTGCGCATCAGCGGAATGATATCCTTCTGGATGATCGATTTCGGCGCAGTCCAGTAAGGATTGAGGATGACCTCGTGGATCTTGGAAACGAGGATGGGCGTCTGCCGGTCGATCTTGCCGACGATCGCGGTATGGCGCTGCATGACGCGGCCGTTCTCCACCGCCTCGATCTGCGCGGCGGGGATATTGACCATGACGAAGCGCGGGTCGGAAACATTCGCGAGTTCGTTCAGGCGCTGCAGGTTGGTATGAAGCTGATCGAGCCGCACCTGCGCGCTGACATTCATCGCCGCATAGGTGAACTGGCCCATGACGCCGTCTGCCGGCAGGCCGTGGCGGCTCTGGAAGCGCTTGACCGCCGCGTCGACATAGGTGTCGAAGGCGTTGGAAAGCCCCGCGCTTTCGGGAAGATCGCCCGATATCATCAGGCGCCTGCGCAGGACGGAAACGGCCGGATCGACGGCGCCGAGCTGCAGCTTGGCATTGCCAGGCACCATCGGCCAGCCGCCCTGGGCGACGATATTGCTGTAGTCCCGGATGGCGGTTTCCACATAGGCGACCGTCGCCAGGCTCATGATGGGCTGGATCGAGGCCACCTTCTCGGCACCCGAGGCGCGCGCATCGAACTGGTCGCTCCAGTTGCCGCGCCGCGGAGCGGCAAGAATGTCGTTGATGACGGGCTGGGCAAACGCTCCCGTCGCGAAGACCGACAATCCGACGGTTGCCGCGCCACGCAGAAACCGGCGGCGATCCAGTCTGGAAGATTCAAGATTCTTCCGCAGATTCTTCATCGGCGTATTCCCTGAATTGCTCATCGTGTGCAAATCTCTCCAAGCCGTCGACCAGGACGGGATATGGTTCGCAATACCAAGGGTAAGGTTAATAAACGGCAACCGCTTGACCTGGCGCTCCACATTCGGGAACGCAACAACGCAGGAACTTTCACCCTTGGAAGATGGTGCGGAAACGTCCGCCTTCTTCATCTTCGCATATGCCCGCCTTTATGGCTTAATCATGTCGCGGCGACCGCCGGCGGACGGGAAAGCGGCGGGACAAAAGCAAAAAGTCCGGCCTGCATGCCGGACTTCCGCTCATGTGACGTTTTTGCAACATCCGCCGGGCAGCCAAAGGCGCCTGCCCGGGCGGAGGATATTACATGCGATAGGCGATGGTGTCGTTCCAGAAACGGTCGAGCCGCTGCAGCGACTTGTTCATGGTCTGGAACTCCTCGGCGCGGATGCCGCCGACCTGCTCGATCGAGGCGATGTGGCGCTCATAGAGACCGGCGACCAGCTCGGCAACTTCCATGCCCTTCTGCGTCAGGCTGACGCGCACCGAGCGGCGGTCGACACGCGAGCGCTGGTGATGGATGAACCCCATATCGACGAGCTTCTTCAGATTGTAGGACACGTTCGATCCGAGATAGTAGCCGCGGCTGCGCAACTCTCCTGCCGTCAGTTCGGCATTCCCGATGTTGAAGAGCAGGAGCGCCTGCACGGCGTTGATATCGCTGCGGCCGTTGCGGTCGAACTCGTCCTTGACCACGTCGAGCAGACGGCGGTGCAGCCGTTCGACAAGTTGCAACGCCTCGAGATAAAGCGTGCGAAGAGCGGTTTCTTCATTCTGCAGGCGCGTGTCTGCGCCCGTCTTGCGCTGGGTATTGTTCATCATTCTAGCCTCTCTGTTGTGTCGGTGTTTTTTTCTCACCGTTGAGAGGCACAATATCCGCCACGCATAAAATTCGAATTAAAACACAGACTTAACAGTAGCTTACCAAAGAAGAAGCAATTTTCAGGCTTAACAATCGCTTACATCGCTACTTCTGGCCGAATGAACTCAGCTTCTGCGCGGCCGTGCGGCCCTGCCAGAAGAGGACGATCCGGAAAGCAATATAGAGAAGCAGGATCAGGAGGTTGGTGACGGCGATCATGGGGTTGGCGGCGAAGATCCGCTCGAAGACCGTATACATCAGCGTCTCGATCAGCGCCGCCGCAAACCAGATGACGGGACCCCAGGGCGCGCGCATCCACAGGCCGGTCGCCGCCACGGGAAACAGCACGGCAAGCGAAACCGCCGCCGTCTGCCACTGCCAGGGCATCAGATCGAAACGCCAGAGCAGCCCCTGATGCAGGCCGATCAGCCTGATCCAGTAGGCGACGCCCAGCGTCAGGCAGTAGATCGACAAAAGCCGCATGAACCAGACGAAGCCCGTCTGGGCAAGGGAGGGCTCGACACGCTGGCGCAGATCGTCTTCCATCATGGCAGCGTCAGTTCTCCTTCTCCCAGCGGCGCGAAATAGGCATCGACATCGCCTGAGGTGACGTCCTCGAGCCTGGCGGGCTTCCAGTTGGGCGTGCTGCCCTTGTCGATCAGCACGGCACGCACGCCTTCATAAAAATCATGGCCGCGGAGCATCCGGTTGACGATGCGGTATTCCATCCGCATGCAATCGTCCATTGCGAGCCCCCTGCCCTCGGCGATCTGCCGGAAGGTGACGTGCAGGCTCGTCGGCGAGCGGCTCTCCAGGACGGCCAGGATCTTCAATGCCGTTTCGCTGCCCGCCTTGGCCTTTTTCGACAATGCCGCGATGCATCCTTCCAGCGTCGGCTCGCCGAAGCATTCCGCGATGAGGTCCCTGGTGTGCAGTTCGGTCTCGAAATCGGGCCGCGCCGTATCCACGAAAGCCGCCTCGACATCGCCCGTGTCGATGAGCCGGGCGCGGATGCGCCCGATCTCGCCGGCGGCAACCGCATGGGTGGCGATCCCGCTGCCAAGGCAATCGCCCCAGCGTATGCGGCTGCCGGTCAGGCCGAGATAGGTGCCGAAACGGCCGGACAGGTGCGGCAGGAAGGCGCTTCCGCCGACATCGGGAAAAAAGCCGATCCCCACCTCGGGCATGGCGAAAAGCGTATTCTCCGTCACCACCCGATGGGAACCATGCACGGAAATGCCGGCGCCGCCGCCCATGGTGATGCCATCGAGAAAAGCGACATAGGGCTTGGAATAGCGGCCGATATGGGCGTTGAGACGGTATTCATCGGCGAAGAATTCATAGGGCGGCCTGCCGTTGCGGCCGGCTTTGTAAGCGGCCACCACATCGCCGCCCGCGCAAAAGGCCCTTCCCTCGCCTTCAACGATGACGCAGGCCACGTCAGGGTCGGCCTCCCACACGATCAAGGCGCGCCGGAGCGCCCTGATCATCTCATGCGTGAGCGCATTGAGGGCGGCGGGCCGCATCAGGCGGACCAGCCCCGCGCATCCCTCCCGCCCGAACACGATTTCACCCTGTCCGCCAAAATCGACTTCCACATCCGACTCCCGTTCAGGTCATGACGCAGACAGGCGTAGAAAGGGAAAGCGTCCGCGTCAATGCCGCACAGGTCAATCGGCTTGGTTTCACCATTCATCCCGTGATAAACCCCCATCACCCACCTACATAGTCTCGCAGGGAGACGACAGATGAACAAAGCTTTTTCCCAAATCAGGCACCCCGACCCCGGCCGCAGCGTGGACGAGATCACCCAGGGCCGCCGCCTGCGCCGGATGCGCAAGGCCGACTGGTCGCGCCGGCTGGTGCAGGAGCATCGGCTGACGGTGGACGACCTGATCTGGCCGATCTTCCTGTGCGAGGGTGAAAACCACAGCGAGCCGGTGGATGCGATGCCGGGTGTCGAGCGGTATTCGGTCGACATGGCGGTACGGCAGGCGGAAAAAGCGGCGAAGCTCGGCATTCCCGCAATCGCCCCCTTCCCGCGCGAGAACATGGAATTCCGCGATGTGAACGGATCCTACATCGCCAATCCCGATAATCTCATCAACCGCGCCGTGCGCGCGATCAAGAAGCAAGTGCCGGAGATCGGCATCATCACCGATGCCGCGCTCGATCCGTTCACGATCCACGGCCATGACGGCATCCTGCGCGACGGCGTGATCGTCAATGACGAATCGGTGGAGATGGTGGTGCTCGGCGCGCTGGCGCAGGCGGAAGCCGGGGCCGACATCATCGCCCCCTCCGACATGATGGACGGGCGGATCGGCGCGATCCGCGAGGCGCTCGACGCCAGCGGCTTCCAGGACGTCGCCATCATGTCCTATGCGACGAAATTCGCCTCCGCCTTCTATGGCCCCTACCGGGACGCCATCGGCACGTCGGGCCTCCTGCAGGGCGACAAGAAGACCTATTACATCGATCCCGCCAACAGCGACGAGGCGATCCGCGAGGCGGAGCAGGACCTGGCCGAGGGCGCCGACATGATCATGGTCAAGCCAGGCCTGCCCTATCTCGACATTGTCCGCCGCCTGAAGGACGCCTTCGCCATGCCGACCTATGCCTATCAGGTCTCGGGCGAATATTCGATGATCAAGGCGGCCGGCGCCAATGGCTGGATCGACGAGGAACGGGTGATGATGGAAAGCCTGCTCGCCTTCAAGCGCGCGGGCTGCGACGGCATCCTCACCTATTTCGCCATCGAAGTGGCGCAGAAGCTCGCGCGCGGCTGAAATCCCGCGCGCCGGCGCATTTCTTGAAAATGCCGCCCCGGTTTCCCATTTTCGCTTCGTCGGTTCATAATGGAGCCGACAAAATGGAGCGTTCTTTACGCAGGTCCGGACGGAAAACCGGATTTGCTTTGACGGGAAACTGAGATGACCGATAACGTGCTGAACGGCGAAATCATTCCTTCGCGCCTTGATGATCGACGGCTTTACCAGGGCGTGCGGACGCGCCGCATTTTCGCATTCCTGCTCGATTACTTGCTGGTGCTGCTGCTCTGCATTCCCGTCGCGGTCATCATCGCGATCCTGGGCGTCGCCACGCTGGGCCTCGGCTGGATGCTCTACGGCATCATGGTGCCGCTCGTGGCGCTTGCCTATGTGGCGCTCACCATGGGTGGGGCCCGCCAGGCGACCAAGGGCATGCAGATGATGGGCATCAAGCTGGAGCGGCTCGACGGACAGCCTGTCGACAGCATGCTGGCGATCGTCCATTCGGTGCTGTTCTGGGCCGGCAACGTGATCCTGACGCCGCTGATTCTGCTGGCAACGCTGTTCCTCGACCGCAAGAGGACCCTGCACGACCTGCTTCTCGGCACGGTTGTCGTGCGTTCCGACCGCTGATCCGTGCCTGCGGAGGGGATCCGCGTTCAAATTTCAGCAATGAACCCCCGTGACAGTTTGATTTCTATTGACGTTTTCCACGGCGGGTTCATCCTGAGATGGGCTTTGCATCTACCGGATGTCGCATGACTCACCAACCGCAACAATCGCCGCAGTTCTTTCTGACCGCTCCGTCGGCCTGCCCCTATCTCGAAGGCCAGTACGAGCGGAAGGTTTTCACCCATCTCGTCGGCGACAAGGCGAACGAGCTCAACGACCTCCTGACGCAGGGCGGCTTCCGCCGGTCGCAGAACATCGCCTACCGGCCGGCCTGCGAGACCTGCCGCGCCTGCGTGTCGGTGCGCATCCTGGCCGGCGAGTTCAAGATGAACCGCTCGATGAAGCGCGTCTGGAAGCGCAATGCGGACCTCATCGGCTACAGCCACCGGGCCGAGCCCTCGACCGAACAATATTCGCTCTTCCGCCACTATCTCGATGCGCGGCACCGCAAGGGCGGCATGTCCGACATGACCGTGCTCGACTATGCGATGATGGTGGAGGACACGCATGTCAACACGCAGATCATCGAATATCGCCGTCGCGGGCCCGATTCCTTCATCAGCCAGAAGGGCGAAGGCGAGCTCATCGCGGTCGCGCTGACCGACGTGATGTCGGACGGCCTGTCGATGGTCTATTCCTTCTATGATCCTGATCTCACCGACCGCTCGCTCGGCACCTTCATGATACTCGATCATATCCAGCGCGCGGTTACCCAGGGGCTGCCGCATGTCTATCTCGGCTACTGGGTCGAGGGATCGCGCAAGATGCAGTACAAGATCCGCTTCAAGCCGCAGGAGCATCTCGGCCCCAAGGGCTGGGAACGGCGGGACTGACGCCGGAATCCCCCTCACGACAGCCCCTCAAATTTGATAGACACGCACGGGCGGCGCGATTCTGCACGCTCTGTTTCACGAATTTAGAGGAACCCGTTCGTGCCGTCGCCACAGCTCGACCATCGCAAGGGCCTGATCATCACCGGCATCGGCGGCCTTTTTCTCACATTCGACATCCCGCTGATCAAGCTCGCCGATGGCAACAGCTGGTCGATCCTGATGGTGCGCAGCTTCACCACCTTCGCAGCAGCTCTCGTCATCTGGGCCATCTGGTCTCTCATGAGCGGAAAGCTCAAGCCGCTGGTGCCGTCACGCAGAGGCTACCTCGTCGGCTTCCTCTACGGGCTCTCCTCCATCGCCTTCCTCTCCGGCGTCTTCATGACCTCGACCGCTAATCTGGTCTTCATTCTTGCGTTCAATCCCATGTTCGCGGCGCTGCTTTCCTGGATATTCCTGAAGGAGCGGCCGAAACCGGCCACGCTCATTGCGATGGCCTTCATGCTGCTCGGCGTTGCGATCATCGTCAGCGAGGGCATCTCGTCAGGCCGCTGGCTGGGCGATCTGGTCGCGGTGGTGGCCGCGCTTCTGATGGCCTCGGCCATCACCATCAGCCGCTCGACGGGCGAGGATATGGGACTGACGGCGATCCTTTCCACCTGCATTCCCTTCCTGGTGGCGGCGATCGTCGTCTTCACCCATTCGGGCTATGCGATCGCCGACCCGAAATGGATTCTCTTCGATGGCGCGATCATGATGCCGATCGCCTTCCTCTGCCTCGCCACGGGCCCCAAATATATTTCCGGACCTGAGGTGGGCATGTTCTATCTTCTGGAAACCGTTCTCGCGCCGATCTGGGTGTGGATCGTCTTTCTCGAAGCGCCGAGCCAACAGAGCCTGATCGGCGGCCTCATCCTGGTCGCCACGCTGATCGTGCATTCGCTCTGGCAGCTGCGCGATGCGCGCCGCGCCCGGACTAATCTCCCGCGCTATCCGCTATAAGTGTTGCAACCTGTCCGGCTTGCTTTTCACCCCCCCTCTACCCTGCCGGGCATCTCCCCCTCGAGGGGGAGATTGGCTGTCAATGACGGCTGCACACCACCTTCGACGTTGAAGACTAACGAAGCGAAACTCATAGTCTAATCTCCCCCCTTTAGGGCAGGGTGATCGCATATGAATGCCCCTCATCTGCCTGCCGGCATCTTCTCCCCGCACGCGGGGAGAAGAAAGAAGCGGAAACGCTGGCGTCCCCCCTCGCCCCGCTTGCGGGGAGAGGGTAAGGGTGAGGGGCAATTTGCGACATATGCGATAGCCCTGCCCACAAGGGGGGGATGGCCGGCAGCCCAGAGGGGGATATCATAAGCGCGTCCACTTGAAAGTGGCCTCATCAGGAGAATTTCCCAGAGCGCGGAAAGCCCTTCGGCACCATGCGGCCGGCAGTGGCGCGGGCGCCGATCCATTCGGCGAGCTCGTCCTTGCTGCGGGTGAAGGTGCGGTCGGCTGAATCCTGCCAGGTCAGGCCCTGCTCGATCGCGAAGGTGCGGAGGTCGGAAACGCCGCCATCCTTGTATTTCTGCAGGCGCACGCCCTTGCCGCGGGTCATTTCCGGGATATCGGCGAGCGGGAAGACCAGGAGCTTGCGGTTTTCGCCGACGATGGCAACGTGATCGCCCGATATCCGGATGCAGAGCTTGGCCTCGTCAGGGGCCTTCACATTCATAACCTGCTTGCCCTTGCGGGTGTTGGCCACCGTCTCGGTTTCGGGCACGCAGAAGCCGTTGCCCTCATGCGAGACGAGCAACAGCTTGGCGGACGGATCATGCGCGAAGGCCGTCACGATATCCTGGTCGTTCTCCATATCGACCATGATGCGGATCGGCTCGCCATGGCCGCGGCCACCCGGCAGGGTGTTGGCGCCAATGGTGTAGAACTTGCCGCCGGTGGTGAAGATCAGGATCTTGTCGGTGGTCTCGGCGTGGAAGGCGAGCTTCAGTCTGTCGCCTTCCTTGAAGGCCAAGGTCGAGAAATCGGCCAGATGACCCTTCATCGCGCGCAGCCAGCCCTTTTCCGAGACGACGATCGTCACCGGCTCCTTCTCGATCATCGCCTGCTGGATATCGTCGAGATCATGGCTGGGCGCCTCGGCGAATGTGGTACGGCGCTTGCCGATGGGCGTATCGGGACCATATTTCTTGCGGACATTGGCGATTTCCCAGCCGATCGTCTGCCATTGCTTGGCATCGGAGGCGAGCAGTTCCTCGATCTGCGTCTTCTCCTCCGTGAGGGCGTCGAACTCCTTGCGGATTTCGAATTCCTCGAGCTTGCGCAGCGAACGCAGGCGCATGTTGAGGATGGCTTCCGCCTGATTGTCGGTGAGCTCGAAGGCCGCCATCAAGGCCGGCTTCGGATGATCCTCCTCGCGGATGATGCGGATGACCTCGTCGAGGTTCAGATAGGCGATGAGATAGCCGCCCAGCACCTCCAGCCGCTTCTCGATCTCGGCATGCCGGTAGCGCGAACGGCGGATCAGCACTTCCTTGCGGTGGTCGAGCCATTCCTTCAGCACGTCGCGCAGGGAGAGCACGTTCGGCACCTTGCCGTGCGACAGCACGTTCATGTTGAGCGGGAAGCGCGTCTCCAGATCGGTCAGCTTGAAGAGCGATTCCATCAACAATTCAGGATCGACCGAACGGTTCTTCGGCTCCAGCACGATGCGGATGTCTTCCGCGGATTCGTCACGCACGTCGTCGAGCAGCGGCAGCTTCTTGGCGATGAGAAGTTCGGCGATCTTCTCGATCAGGCGTGATTTCTGCACCTGATAGGGAATTTCGGTGACGACGATAGACCACGTGCCGCGGCCGCCATCCTCCTTGTGCCAGCGCGCGCGCAGGCGGAACGCCCCGCGCCCGGTCCGGTAGGCTTCCAGAATCTGCTCCGCCGGCTCGACCAGAATGCCGCCGGTCGGAAAATCCGGCCCCGGCACCAGCGCGACCAGTTCATCGACGGTGGCGTCCGGCTTCTTGATCAAATGCAGCGCCGCGTCGCAAAGCTCGGCGACATTATGCGGGGGGATGGAGGTCGCCATGCCGACGGCGATGCCGGACGAGCCGTTCGCAAGAATATTCGGGAAGGCGCCGGGCAGAACGATCGGTTCCTCGTCCTCCTCATTATAGGTGGGGCGGAAGTCGATGGCGTCCTCGTTGATGCCGTCGAGCAGCAGCGTCGCCACATCGGTCATGCGCGCCTCGGTGTAGCGCATGGCGGCGGCGTTATCGCCATCGATATTGCCGAAATTGCCCTGCCCGTCGACGAGCGGATAGCGCACGGCGAAATCCTGCGCCAGGCGCACCAGCGCGTCATAGATCGCCTGGTCGCCATGCGGGTGGAATTTACCCATCACGTCGCCGACGATGCGGGCGCATTTGGCATAGGCCTGGTTGGGCTCGAGGCGCAGAAGCCGCATCGCATGCATGATGCGGCGGTGCACGGGCTTCAGCCCGTCGCGCACATCGGGCAGCGCGCGGTGCATGATGGTGGAGAGCGCATAGGCCAGATAGCGCTCTTCCAGCGCCGACTTCAGGTCGACCGGTTCAATGTGGTTGTCGTCGCCGCCACCGGGCGGAATCAGGCTTTTTCCCATGAAACCGGGTTAGCAAGCGGGTGATTCTGCGGCAAGCCATTATGCGGAATCAAAGGCACTGGGCGGTCTTTTTCCGCATAATCCACTGCAATCCGGTAATCGCGGGCACTACTGCCGCCTCCAGTGCGATCGCCGATCAGTGCAGTTTGTCTCATTGTTGATCTTTGTAAGCAATCGAATACGCACTCTAGCTATCGAAAATCCATTCCGATTTCGGGGCCGATACTGTAGAAAAGCGGGCTTGCAGACCAACAAGGAAACGTCCATGCCCGTCACAACCACACTGAAATCAACGGCACGCAATCTTGCGGCGGCATCCGCCCTTTCGCTGCTGATGGCGGGATCGGCCCTGGCTTTCGAGGGCAACAGCGTGGCGGAGCGCCTGAAGGAGCTTTATGCGGCGCAGGGCGGCCAGATCAACTATCAGAACGTGGAAACCAGCGGCTCGACCGTGGTTCTGAAGGGCGCATCGGTCAGGGCGCCGGGCACGCCGGCGCAGGAAAAAGCCATCGAGCTCGGCGATATCACGCTCAGCAATGTTTCCGACGCGCCTGACGGCGGCTACGATATCGGCCAGGCAGCCATTCCCGATATGGCCTTCCCCTTCGAGGGAACGACCATTTCGGTCAAGGGGATGGACATGGAAAACCTCCATCTCGCACCCAAGAGTTCGAGCGACCCGCTGGCCAGCATCCTCTACTACCAGAAGGCCGAAATCGACGAGATCACCGTCAGTCAGGCGGGCAACGATATCGCCACGCTGCAGGACATCGTGGCGACGGTCTCGCCCTTCAAGGAAGGCACTCCCATCGATTACACATGGGACGTCGACAAGATCGCCATCGATATGAGCAAGGCCCCGCCCTCCAAGGGCAAAGAGACGCTGACGGCGCTGGGCTACGAGAAAATCACCGGTCATATCGATTCCAGGGGAAGCTGGTCCGTTCCGGACGGCCGCTTCAAGCTCGACCAGTTCGACCTCGTCATGGATGATGGCGGCACGCTCGGCATGACGCTGGATCTCGGCGGCTACACGCTCGATTTCATCAAGGGCGTGCAGGAAACGCAGGCGACGCTCGCCGACAATCCCGACAATGACGCGGCGGGGCTGGCGATGCTCGGTCTCCTCCAGCAATTGACGGTCAATGGCGCGTCGGTCCGCTTCGACGATGCCTCGCTCACCAACAAGCTTCTGGACTATTTCGCCAACCAGCAGGGCAGCGACCGCGCGACGGTGATCAACCAGGCCAAGGCGGTGCTGCCGCTCTTTGCCGGGTATCTGAAGAATGCCGCGTTCGCCACCCAGGTAACGCAGGCGGTCAGCGCCTATCTCGACAATCCGAAATCGCTGGAAATCCGTGCGGCACCGTCCGCGCCCGTTCCGGTCGCCGTGCTCATGGCCACCGGCTCGGCCCAGCCGGAAAAGCTGCCGGACGTGCTGGGTGTGACGGTGACGGCGAATAAATAGAGTAGTTGCCGGGCTCTACATAATTCTGAGCTAGCCTCTATGTGAAATATGAACGACAAAAAAAGCCCGGCAGGGATGCCGGGCTTTTTCCATAATCATCTGAATCGGTTGCTAGGCGTCCTTCTTCACCGGGTTCAGCCGTATGTGCAGGTCGCGCAGCTGCGCCGGCGTCACCTCGGACGGCGCGCCCATCAGCAGATCCAGCGCCTGCTGGTTCATCGGGAAGAGCGATATCTCGCGCAAGTTCTTCGCGCCGACGAGCAGCATGACGATACGGTCGATGCCGGCGGCCATGCCGCCATGGGGCGGCGCGCCGTACTGGAACGCGCGGTAGAGGCCACCGAAGCGCTCTTCCACATCCTCACGGCTCAAACCGACCTTCTCGAACGCCTTGATCATCACCTCGGGCAACTGGTTACGGATCGAGCCGGACGCAATCTCGAAGCCGTTGCAGACGAGGTCGTACTGATAGGCCTTGATCTCCAGCGGGTCCATGTTTTCCAGCGCTTCCATCCCGCCCTGCGGCATGGAGAACGGGTTGTGGGCGAAGTCGACCTTCTTGTTGTCCTCGTCCCATTCGTAGAACGGGAAGTCAATGATCCAGGCAAGCTCAAAGCGATCCCGGTCGACGAGATTCAGTTCCTCGCCGGCGCGGGTACGCGCCTCGCCCGCGAATTTGTAGAACTTCGACGGCTGGCCGGCGACGAAGAAGCAGGCGTCGCCATCGTCGAGGCCGAGCTGGGTGCGGATCGCCTCGGTGCGCTCCTCCCCGATGTTCTTGGCAATCGGTCCAGCGCCTTCCAGCTTGTCGCCTTCCTTGCGCCAGAAGATGTAGCCAAGGCCCGGCTGGCCCTGCTGTTGCGCCCAGGCGTTCATGCGGTCGCAGAAGGCTCTGCTGCCGCCCGTCCTGGCGGGGATGGCCCAGACCTCGACCTTCGGGTCATTGGCGATCATGTTGGCGAAGACCTTGAAGCCGGAGCCGGCGAAATGCTCCGTCACCGCTTCCATGACGATGGGGTTGCGCAAATCCGGCTTGTCGGAGCCATATTTGCGGATCGCCTCGTCATAGGGAATGCGCGGGAAGGTTTGCGTCACCGGCTTGCCTTCCGCGAATTCCTCGAAGACACCGCGCATGACCGGCTCCATCGTCTCCCAGACTTCCTCCTGGGTGACGAAGCTCATTTCGAGGTCGAGCTGGTAGAACTCCCCCGGCAGGCGGTCGGCGCGCGGGTCCTCGTCGCGGAAGCAGGGCGCGATCTGGAAATAGCGGTCGAAACCGGCCACCATCAGCAATTGCTTATATTGCTGCGGCGCCTGCGGCAGGGCGTAGAACTTGCCCTCGTGGATGCGGCTCGGCACGAGGAAGTCGCGCGCGCCCTCGGGCGAGGAAGCGGTCAGGATCGGCGTCGAGAACTCGTTGAAGCCGATCTCGGTCATGCGCCGGCGCATGGCGGCGATGATCCTGGTGCGGCTCATGATGTTCTTATGCAGCGTGTCGCGTCGCAGGTCGAGGAAGCGGTATTTGAGGCGGATGTCTTCGGGATAGTCCGGCTCGCCGAACACCGGCAGCGGCAGTTCCTTGGCGGCGGCCAGCACCTCGATCTCGGTCGCGAAAATCTCGACCTCGCCGGTCGGCAGGTTCGGATTGACCGTTTCGGCCGTGCGCGCCTTCACCTCGCCATCGACGCGGATCACCCATTCGCTGCGGACGGTTTCGGCAATCTTGAAGGCCGGCGAATCGGGGTCGGCGACGATCTGCGTCAGGCCGTAATGGTCGCGCAGGTCGATGAAGAGAATGCCGCCATGGTCGCGGACGCGATGAACCCAGCCCGACAGGCGGACGGTCGAGCCGACGTCCGACTTGCGAAGTGCTGCGCAGGTGTGGCTGCGGTAACGGTGCATGATGTCTGCCTCTGAAATTATGGAGATGAAGCGCAGGTGGCCCGCGCTGAAAATTCCGGCGGACAAGCGCATTTCATGTCCGTTTTGTCAAGGCGTGTCCGGTCCTGTCAGCCGACATAACCTACATCAAAGACAAAAAGCGCATTGGCCCGCGACAAATCTTTTTCCATTGGCTATAGAAAAATCATGAAGCTGATTACGACGACCCAGGGCCTCGAAGAGGCCGTTTCCGCCCTTTCGAAATCCGATTTCGTCACCATCGATACCGAATTCATAAGGGAAACGACATTCTGGCCGGAGCTGTGCCTCATCCAGATGGCTTCGCCGGACCATACGGCGCTGGTGGATGCGCTGGCGCCCGATCTTGATCTCAAGCCCTTCTTCGCGCTGATGGCCAATGAGAAGGTGATGAAGGTGTTCCATGCCGCGCGGCAGGACATCGAGATCATCTTCCATCTCGGTCATCTCATCCCGCATCCGGTGTTCGACACGCAGGTTGCCGCCATGGTCTGCGGCTTCGGCGACGCGATCTCCTATGACCAGCTCGTCAACCGGGTGACCGGTGCGCATCTCGACAAATCCTCCCGCTTCACCGACTGGCGCCGGCGGCCGCTCTCGACGAAGCAGCTCGAATATGCGCTGGCCGACGTCACCTATCTCAGGGACATCTACCTTTACCTGAAAGCGCAGCTGGAGAAGGAAGGCCGCGCCGACTGGGTCAATGAGGAGATGGGCATCCTGACGGCGCGCGAGACCTATGATCTCCACCCTGACGATGCGTGGAAACGGCTGAAATCGCGCTTGCGCAAGCCGCAGGAACTGGCGGTGCTGCGTGCCGTGGCAGCCTGGCGCGAACGCGAGGCGCGCGAGCGCAACGTACCGCGCGGACGCGTCGTCAAGGACGACACCATCTATGAGATCGCCCAGCAGCAGCCGACGGACGCCGAGGCGCTGGGGCGCCTCAGGACCATTCCGAAAGGCTGGGAGCGCTCGGCCCAGGCGACGAGCCTGCTCGCGGCCGTCAATGCGGCGCTCGCCACGCCGAAGGACCAGATGCCGCGCCTGCCCAAGCAGTCGCATTCGCCGGAAGGCGCGGGCGCTGCCGCCGATCTCCTCAAGGTGCTCTTGAAGCTCGTCACCGAGGAATATGGTGTCGCCGCCAAGATCGTCGCCAGTTCCGACGATATCGACAGGATCGCCGCGGAAGGCGAAAAAGCAGACGTGGCCGCGCTTCACGGCTGGCGCCGGGAAGTCTTCGGCGAAAAGGCGCTGAAGCTCATCAGCGGCGAAATCTGCATCAAATTCGAGAACCGGAAGATTACGGCGGTTTCGCTGGGCTGAAAGGCGAAAAGCTTTTCCCCTATAAAATGTAGTGCGTATTGCGCTTGTATATGCAAATGACTACACCTATCTTATGAGAGAGAAGATAGCCGGTTTCGATTGGGACGAGGGCAACTGGCCGAAATGCGGAAAGCATGGGGTCAGCCGGGACGAGATCGAATACGTCCTGCGCCACATGACATTTCGCATTCCCGACCCGAATCCGGCTGAGGCCCGATTCCGTACCGCAGGCCGTGCGGTAGATGGCCGAGCGATCTTTATCGTTTATACGCATCGGGAGCAGGCCGGGAAATCTATCTCTGGCCGATCAGCGCCCGCTATATGCACGAAAAGGAGGTGCGTGCCTATGAGCAGATCGAAAAAGCCATGGCCAAGCCTGTCCACCGATGAAGCGGCAGAGGCCTTTGTCGAACAAGCTGATCTGTCCCAGTATGACTGGAACGCAGCCGAGCCGGTAAGCTATGAATTCGAGAAGAAGGCGGCAGCGCTCAACATGCGAATTCCACAGAGCCTGCTGGACGCAGTGAAGGCGAAGGCAGCCGCTAAGGGCGTTCCTTTCACACGCTATATCCGGCTATTGATCGAGCAGGATGTAACCAGATCGTCCTGAAGCGCCTCATACCTTGCGAGCATAGCAAAGCCGAAGGTGGGTGAAACCAGGCCCGTTCCTGATTTCATTCCTCCCCCACCGCCAGGTGCAGTTCCCGCCCAATGAGTTTCGCCAGATGCTGCAGGCGGCCTTCCGGCCGCTCGGCCACGAGGTCGGCGTGGCTCTTGGGGACCACCAGCTCAAGCCCGCCATTCTCCGTCTCGCGCCATTTGAGTTGCGGTATCACGCCGGGCATCGAGGCCGAAAGGAGATAGACGACGCGCAGGAGCGCGCCCAGAAGCCGTGCCCGCTCGCGCAGCCTCGGCGTGGCGAGGCGCAGGATCTCCGGCGCCACCGAATCGTCCATCACGCCCTCATGACGGAAATAATTGGCAAGCGCCATGTAGGAACGGCCCGGATGATCGATGCCGGTGAAGGAACCGTGGGCAATGAGGTTGAGCGCCTGCGAGCCGCGGTAATCGGGGTGCGCCCGCCAGCTGATATCGGCGAGCAGACAGGCGGCGCGGCGATAACGCGCCTCGTCCTCGGTCTCGTCGTAGCCGAGGACCGTAAGGGCCTTTTCCGTCCAGTCGGCGAGTTCGTGCGCATGACGCGGCGAACGGGCACGCAGGATCGCCGTTTCTTCCGCCGCAGCGAGCAGCGGATCGGCCCGCTGCTCCTGCTTGGAGAGGAGCGAATAGAGATAGCCCTCGCGCACGCCGAGCGCCGAGAAGACGATCTTCGACGGCTTCATCCGGCGCACGGTTTCCAGAAGCACCGTCGATCCGTAGGAAAGCAATTGCCGGCGGTTCTTCGACACCGCCTCGATGCCGCGCATATGGTCGATATCGCCCTTGGCGACGCGAAGCAGGAAATTATGCGCCTCCTGCGGATCGATCTCATAGGCATGCATGATATGCAGCGGATAATGCTTGGCGTGCATATGCAGCTTGGCGAGGTTTCGCCAGGTGCCGCCAACGGCATAGAAGATGCGCCCCTCCCCCTTCTCCAGGAGCTTCGCGCGGGCGAGTTCGGTGCGCGCGATCCTGGCCGCTTCCGCCGGTTTCCCGTTAGAAAGATCCTGAAGACGCAGCCCGCCCAGCGGCAGCGTGATGCCGTCGCCGATGGCGTGGCCGCGGATATCGACCAGCTCCAGGCTGCCGCCGCCGAGATCGCCGGCGATCCCGTCCGGATTATGAAAGCCGGAAATGACGCCGAGCGCGGAATAATAGGCCTCTTCCCTGCCCGAGAGCACCTGAATGTGCTCGCCCAGGACGGCTTCGGCCTCGGTGATGAATGCGGGACCGTTCTCCGCCTCGCGCGCCGCGGCGGTGGCGAGCGCATGCAGCGACGAGGCGCCGGCCTGCTCGGCAAGCGCGCGGAAACGGCGCAAGGCGCGCAGGGCGCTGTCGACCGATTTGTCATTGAGGCGGCCGGTCCTGGCCAGCCCCTTGCCAAGGCCGCACAGGATCTTCTCGTTGAAAAGCACCGTCGGCGAGCGGACGATGCCTTCATAGACGACGAGACGGACCGAGTTGGACCCGATATCGATGACAGCGACAGGCTGGCGCCCCTTCAGGCGCCCCTGAGCCACAGAGAGACTCATGCGGTCCTGTTTCTCTCGGCTCGGGCGCGCTTGCGATGGGCGATCAGGCGGGGCGCCGAGGATTTCAGCGATTTGCCGCGGCCCGACAGGCTTGGATTGGTCATGAAGTATTCCTGCGCGTTGAAGGCTTCTTCTCCCTCGGCAGGTATTATCCGGCGGGAGGTGCCATCGGCAAGTAGTTCGTAGCTCTGCTGGTTGTCAATGATGTTGGCGAGCATGATCTGCGACAGCACCTGCTGGTGGACGGTCGCATTGGTGATGGGCACCAGCGTCTCGACCCGGCGGTCGAGATTGCGCGGCATCATGTCGGCCGAGCCGATATAGACGATCGCCTTCTCCGAAGGCAGGTCGTGACCATTGCCGAAGCAGAAGATGCGGCTGTGCTCGAGGAAGCGGCCGACGATGGATTTGGCGCGGATATTGTCGGAAAGGCCGGGAACCTTCGGCCTCAGGCAGCATATGCCGCGCACCACCAGATCGATTTCCACGCCCCCCATGCTGGCGCGGTAAAGCGCATCGATGATCTGGGGATCGACGAGCGAATTCATCTTCATCCAGATGGCGGCAGGGCGTCCGGCCTTGGCATTGGCGATCTCATCGTCAATATGCTTCAAAATCCGGTCGCGCAGGCTCAGCGGCGAGACGGCAAGGCTCATCTGCTCCGTCGGCTGGGCATAGCCGGTGATGAAATTGAAGATGTGCGAGACATCGCGCGCGATATCCGGGTCGGTCGTGAAGAACGAGAGATCGGTATAGATGCGCGCGGTAATGGGATGATAGTTGCCGGTGCCCAGATGCACATAGCTCCTGAGCCTGGCATCCTCGCGCCGGACCACCAGCGACATCTTCGCGTGCGTCTTCAATTCGATGAAGCCGAAGACGACCTGGACGCCGGCCCGCTCCAGATCGCGCGCCCAGCGGATATTGGCCTCCTCGTCGAAGCGCGCCTTCAGCTCGACCAGCGCCGTCACCGACTTGCCGGCCTCGGCCGCATCGACCAGCGCACGCACGATCGGGCTGTCGTTGGAGGTGCGGTAAAGCGTCTGCTTGATCGCCAGCACATCCGGGTCGGCAGCCGCCTGGCGCAGGAACTGCACCACCACGTCGAAGGATTCGTAAGGATGATGGACGACGATGTCCTTCTCGCGGATAGCCGCGAAGCAATCGCCGCCATGCTCGCGGATGCGCTCGGGAAAGCGCGGATTGTAGGGCACGAATTTCAGATCGTCGCGCGGGATGGAGACGATTTCCGAGATCATATTGAGCGCCAGCAGGCCCTTCAGGACACTGATGCGATTTTCAGGCACGGCGAGCTCGGTGGCGACGAAGATACGCAGGGGTTCCGGCATCTCGCTGTCGAACTCGATGCGGATGACCTGGCCGCGGCGACGGCGCTTCAGTGCGCTCTCGAACAGGCGCACCAGATCCTCCGCCTCCTCCTCGACCTCGATATCGCTGTCGCGGATGATGCGGAAGGTGCCTGCGCCCTTCACCTCATAGCCGGGGAAAAGCCTGCCGATGAAGAGGCTCACCGCATTTTCCAGTGAAATGAACCGGTAGTGACCGTTCTCGGCCGGCAGCTGAATAAAGCGCTTGAGAGCCACGGGCAGGCGCAGGAGCGCCGTCATGGGCTGGTTGTCGGCCCTGCGGGCAAGCTGCAGGGCGATGGAGAAGCCGAGATTCGGGATGAACGGAAACGGATGCGCCGGGTCGATCGACAGCGGGGTCAAGACCGGAAAGATGGTTTCGAGAAAATGGCCTTCCAGCCAGCGTCTCTCCTCCGCGTTCAAGGCATCCGGCCGGACGATCTCGATATTCTCGCGCGCAAGCTCTCCGAGCAGGGCGTGCAGATTCTCCTGCTGCGCCGCCTGGAGCTTGCCGACCTCCTCCAGCACGAATTCGAGCTGTTCCTGCGGGGTGCGCCCGTCGGCGCTGCGCGTCGCGATGCCGGCGCGCACCTGGCCGGCGAGCCCGGCGATGCGGACCATGAAGAACTCGTCCAGATTGGCGGCCGAAATGGAGAGGAACCGCAGGCGCTCGAGCAACGGCTGCTTCTTGTTGCGCGCCTCCTCCAGCACACGGGCGTTGAACTGCAGCCAGGAGAACTCGCGATTGACGAAACGGTCCGGGCTCTCGAACAGTGCAGGCTCGCCGGGCGCGGCGGCCGCCTCCGCCTCGATCCTGGTAGCGGCTTCCTCAATCGTCGTAATGTTCGCTTCGTTCATCTTTCCCACTCCGTTCCGTCCGGCCCGCCCGGATCGGCCACAGAACCTATGAAAGTCTTATGACAGTTTGATAGCACTATTGGAGCGAATTTGACATTTGATCCCCATTCGCGAAGGCCGCCCTTCAGGGAAGACAAATGCCGGAATCGGAGCACCAGCTTGAAATGTCCCGCAAATTGATACAAACCGCTTCCGAAAAGCCGTCAATCGCGGTAACACACAAAACCGATTATAGCATGATCTCCGGAAGATATGGTTTTCCTGGCGGGATCATCGGTAGGTTCAAAATGGTTGGAGCGTTCCTTTCCGCGTGCGGCGCTCCAGACGCTGGAGCGCAACATGTCCGATCACGTCATTCCTCATTTCCACAATGATACCGGCCATCACGCCATCGAGATCGGCGTGAAGGAGTTCATGTGCGTCGGCGCCAATCCGCCTTTCGATCACCCGCATGTCTATCTCGACATGGGCGACGAGGCGGAGATGGTCTGCCCCTATTGCTCGACGCTCTATCGCTACAATCCGAGCCTGCACGCGACGGAAACCAAGCCGGCCGGCTGCCTTTACGTCGAAGCGGACAACAAGGCCGCCTGATCAACGCCGACGGCAGCTGCCGAGGAGAGGCCGCCGTCCAGCGGCTTCCAAAGTGAGATCATGACAGCGTCCGCTGCCAGACAGGTCGTCATATCGGGAGCGGGCATCGCCGGCCTGACGGCGGCGCTGGCGCTTGCGGCAAAAGACTTCAAGGTCACCGTCTTCGACAAGGCGCCGCGGCTTTCCGAAGTCGGCGCCGGGCTGCAGCTTGCCCCCAATGCCACCCGCCTTCTCGACCGCTTGCGTGTGCTCGACCGGCTCATGCCGCGGGCCGTCGCCCCCGACGCCCTCTATCTGCAGGACGGCACGGGCGGCGAAACCCTTCTGCGCATGGCGCTGCGCGATGCGGCCGAGACGCGGTGGAACGCGCCCTATATCGTCTGCCATCGCGCCGATCTTCAGGCGGCGTTGACCGCCGCCGTCAGGGAGCATCCCGGCATCTCGCTCAGGCTCGGCTCGAACGTCGTTTCGCATGAAGCCCGCGATGACGCGACGACCGTGCGAATCGACGCCGGAGACCGCATTGAGGAGCATCGCGGCGCATTGCTTCTCGGCTGCGACGGCGTCTGGTCGGCACGGCGCGCGGCGGTGGAACATGATCGCAGCGCCACCTTCACCGGCCATATCGCCTGGCGGGCGAGCCTTGCCGCCGAAGACCTGCCGCAGGCATTCCAGGCACTGTTGCCCGAGGCAAACAGCGTCTCGGCCTGGCTGGGGCGCGGCGTCCACTTCATCGTCTATCCCGTCAAGGCCGGGAATGTCTTCAACTTCGTCGCCATCACCAGAGGAAGGGATCCGGGGCGCGAGTGGTCGTCCAGGGGCAACAGCATCGCGCTTGCCGCCGCCTTTTCCGGCTGGCATCCGGCGATCCATGCCGTCATCAACGCGGCGGCGGAGCATTGGACGTTCTGGCCGCTTTTCCAGATCGACCGGCCGCGTTTCATGCTGAACAGGCGTGTGGTGCTTCTCGGCGATGCCGCGCATGCCATGACGCCATTCGCAGCGCAGGGTGCGGCAATGGCGATCGAGGATGCCTGCGCGCTTGCAGCAGCGCTCACCGGCGACGAGGCGGACTGGCCGGCGGCGCTCGCCCGCTTCGACCAGGAACGGCTGGCACGCGTCGCCGCCGTCGCGCGGCGCGGTAGCCTCAACCGCTTCGCCTATCATGCCGCCGGGCCGCTGGCGCTTGGTCGCAACATGCTCCTGCGCTCACGCTCGCCGGAGCGCTTCCTCGCCGATCTCGACTGGCTTTATGGATATGACGGGACGGGATTTTCTTAGTGAGTAGTGAGTAGTGAGTAGTGAGTAGTGAGTAGTGAGTAGGAAACAGGCCGAAGTGCTTCTCGGCAAGTCCTACTCACTATCTCACTATTCACTATCTCACTGACCACTCAATGCAGAATCTGGCTGAGGAACAGCTTGGTGCGCTCGTGCTGCGGGTTGTCGAAGAATTCCGCCGGCGAGTTCTGTTCCACGATCTGGCCCTGATCCATGAAGATCACCCGGTTGGCGACCTGTCGGGCGAAGCCCATCTCGTGCGTGACACAGACCATGGTCATGCCCTCCTCGGCGAGCGAGACCATGGTGTCGAGCACTTCCTTGATCATCTCCGGGTCGAGCGCCGAGGTCGGCTCGTCGAAGAGCATGATGCGCGGGTTCATGCAGAGCGAGCGGGCGATCGCCACGCGCTGCTGCTGTCCACCGGAGAGCTGGCCCGGATATTTGTTCGCCTGCTCGGGGATCTTCACCCGCTCCAGATAGTGCATGGCGATCTCTTCCGCCTTCTTCTTCGGCATCTTGCGCACCCAGATCGGCGCCAGCGTGCAGTTTTCCAGGATCGTCAGATGCGGGAAGAGATTGAAATGCTGGAAGACCATGCCGACCTCGCGGCGCACCTCGTCGATCTTCTTCAGATCGTTCGTCAGTTCGATGCCGTCGACGATGATCTTGCCCTTCTGGTGTTCCTCCAGCCGGTTGATGCAGCGGATCATGGTCGATTTGCCCGAACCTGAGGGGCCGGCGATGACGATGCGCTCGCCGCGCATCACCTTCAGGTTGATGTCGCGCAGCACGTGGAAATCGCCATACCATTTGTGCATGTTGATGATCTCGACCGCTACGTCGGTGGAGGAAACCTTCATGCGGGAGTGGTCGACGTGGATTTCTTCCGGATCGACGACGCTGTGTTGTGTTTTCATTGAAACGTTCCCTTATCTCTTGTGGCCGGTGTCGAGCCTGTTCTCCATGAAGATAGAGTAGCGCGACATCGAAAAACAGAAAATCCAGAAGACGAAACCGGCAAAGATCAAACCCGTCGCCGGCGTCTGCGGAGAAGCCCAGGTCGCATCGGAGAAGTTCTGCCGGACGATGCCGAGCAGATCGAACATGCCGATGATATAGACGAGGCTCGTATCCTTGAAGAGGCTGATGAAGGAGTTGACGATGCCGGGAATGACCAGCTTCAGCGCCTGCGGCAGGATGATCAGCCGCATCTTCTGCCAATAGCTGAGACCCAGCGAGTCCGCCCCCTCGAACTGTCCCTTCGGAATGGCCTGCAGGCCGCCGCGGACGACCTCCGCCAGATATGCGGTTTCGAACAGCGCCACGCCGATGAGCGCCCGCAGCAGCTTGTCGAAGGAGACGCCCGGCGGCAGGAAAAGCGGCAGCATGACGCTGGCCATGAACAGCACCGTCACCAGCGGCACACCACGTATCGTCTCGATGAAGATGATGGAAAGCAGCCTGATGACCGGCAGGTTCGAACGACGTCCCAGCGCCAGAAGAATGCCCAGCGGCAGGGAAACCACGATGCCGACGAAGGAAAGGACCAGCGTTACCAGAAGGCCGCCCCAGAGCGGCGTCTCGACGAAATCGAGATTGAACGAGCCACCGACGAGAAGGAAAAAGGCAACGACCGGAAAGATGACGAAGAACAGGAGCGCGTTCAGCCGCTTGTACGGCACGCGCGGAATGAGCAGCGGCACCAGCAGAGCCACGAAGAGCGCTGCCGTCAGATCGACGCGCCAGCGCTCCCCGAGGGGATAGCGCCCATAGAGGAATTGCTGGAATTTCGCGTTGACGAAGGCCCAGCATGCCCCCGACCAGCCCTCCGGCTGGATACCACCCTGGGCGATCGTGCTGCAGACGCTGCGGTCGGAGCCCGTCCAGACGGCATTGATGAAAAGCCAGTCGATGACCGGGGGCAACAGCCAGGCCAGGAGAAGGATGGCCAGGACCGACAGGACGGCGTCGACAGGCGTGGCGAACATGTTGGTGCGAAACCAGTTGCCAAGGCCGCGTTCGCCACGCGGCGGCGGCTCGACGCCCACCATCTGTGTCCGCACGAAGCTGAGATCAGGATTTGCCATCTTATCTCTCCACCAGTGCCATCTTGGCGTTGAACCAGTTCATGAAACCCGAGGTGATCAGGCTGAGGCCGAGATAGATCGCCATCCAGATGGCCACCACCTCGACGGACTGACCGGTCTGGTTGAGGATCGTTCCGCCCACGGCGACGAGATCGGGATAACCTATGGCAATGGCCAGCGACGAATTCTTGGTGAGGTTCAGATATTGGTTCGTCAGCGGCGGAATGATGATGCGCAACGCCTGCGGGATCACCACCAGGCGCGTCGTCGTCCCCGGCCGCAGCCCCAGAGCGTAGGACGCCTCGGTCTGCCCCCTGCTGACGCCCAGTATGCCGGCACGCACGATCTCGGCGATGAAGGCTGCCGTATAGAAGGACAGCGCCAGAAAAAGCGCCAGGAATTCCGGCTTCACCTGCGCACCACCCGACAGGTTGAAGGTGCCGAGCTTGGGGTAATCGAAGGATATCGGAAAACCGGTGAGTATGGCGGCGAGCAGCGGCAGCCCGACGATGAGCGCCGCGGCGGTGCGATAGACCGGGAAGATCTGCCCCGTCGCCATCTGGCGCCTGCGCGCCCAGCGGCCGACGAAGAACGAGAGCACCAGCCCGACGATGAAGGCGATGCCGATCAGCCCGGCGTTGTGTCCCCAGATGATGGAAGGGAGAAAGAAGCCGCGATTGTTGAGATAGCTGCCGAAAGGCAGGGCAAGGCTTTCCCGCGCCTGCGGCAGCACCGACAGGACGCCGAAATACCAGAAGAAGATGACCAGAAGCGGCGGAATGTTGCGGAAAATCTCGACATAGATCAGGCAGATCTTGCGGATCAGCCAGTTGCGAGAAAGCCGCCCGATGCCGACGAGAAAGCCTATGATGGAGGCAATGACGATGCCGATGGCGGCGACGTAAAGCGTGTTCAGAAAGCCGACATAAAGGGCCCGGCCATAGGTGGAGTCGCTCGAGTACTGGACCAGCGACTGGCTGATATCGAAGCCGGCGCGGCCGGAAAGAAAGCCGAAACCCGAAGCGATGTTCGCGCGCTGCAAATTCGCGACCGTGTTGCCGACGATCCAGTAGATCAGCCCGATGATCGCGACGAAGGCGATGGCCTGATAGAGTATGCCGCGGATTTTCGGGTCATATAGAAACGATACGCCCGGGCTTTCACGGCCGGATCCTGCAATATCCTGAGACGCCATGCACCCCTCATTATGTTTTTGTTGTTCCCATTTATCATTATAGCATGACCGTTCGGGAAGGCGGCTGTTCGCCACCCTCCCCTGTTCGCTCATGCTTTTTAGTGGATCCGCGCCTTAGCGGACCGGCATGCCGTATTGCAGACCACCCTTCGTCCACTGGGCGTTGAGGCCGCGGGCGATCTTGAGCGGGCTGCCAGAGCCGATGTTGCGCTCGAAGATCTCGCCGTAATTGCCGACACCCTTGATGATCTTGACGACCCAGTCATTCTCCAGGCCAAGATCGGTGCCGATCTTGGTATCGGCCTCGGTGCCGAGCAGGCGCTTGATCTCGGGATTGTCGGAGTTCTTCATCTCGTCGACATTGGCCTGGGTGATGCCGAATTCCTCTGCGTTGAGCAGAGCAAAGTGGGTCCAGCGGATGACATCGGCCCACTGCGAATCGCCCTGACGGACGGCAGGACCCAGCGGCTCCTTGGAGATGATTTCCGGCAGGACGACGTGATCGTCGGGGTTGGAGAGCGTCAGGCGCGTCGCATAGAGGCCCGACTGGTCGGTGGTGTAGGCATCGCAACGGCCGGCATCATAGGCGGCGTTGACCTCTTCCACCTTCTCGAACACGACGGGATTGTATTCCATCTTGTTGGCGCGGAAATAGTCGGCAAGATTGAGTTCGGTCGTCGTGCCGGACTGGACGCAGACCGAAGCGCCGGAGAGCTGCAGCGCGGAATTGATGCCCGACAGCTTCTTCGCGTTGATCATGAAGCCCTGGCCATCATAATAGTTGACGCCGGTGAAATCGAGGCCGAGCGAGGTGTCGCGGCTGATGGTCCAGGTCGTATTGCGGATCAGGACGTCCACTTCGCCCGATTGCAGCGCGGTGAAACGCTCCTTCGCATTGAGCGGCGTGAACTTGACCTTGGTAGGATCGCCAAAGATCGCGGCGGCGACCGCACGGCAATAATCGACGTCGAAGCCCGACCATTCGCCCTTGTCGTTCGGAGCGGAGAAACCTGCAAGAGAGGTGTTGACGCCGCACTGCAGGAAGCCCTTGGCTTTCACGTCATCCAGCGTGCCGGCAAAGGCCCCCGTGGCGGTCCATGCAAGCGCGGCTGCGCCGAGGACGCCTTGAAGAACAGTCTTATTCATTTGGCTACTACCCTTATATGTGTTGCCGTGTGTTCCCGTTTTAAGGGCACCATGCAGAATACGGTCCCCGCGCCCGAGCGGATACCGGCATCAAGATGTCTGCCGTGCTCCCATTCACAGGCCCATCGAAGGCGATTATTCGGCTCCGGTCAAGGCTTTTGGCGCCTATACAACCAAAGCAGCACCCTCATAGGGTGAAGCGACCCGGTTTCATAGGGGAATTCACTGGTGTCCGGGGCAATCACCGCAGGGTTTCCCGCCCCTTCCCGGCGAGGACGCGGCGTTTCGGCAAGAGCCTTCCGGAATCAATCGCGTATCCGGCATTCCTGTTTGCGAGAAAGCGGGCGAGGAAAAGGGTTGTCAGGCAGCCGATCGAGAAACCGGCAACCACGTCGGTCGGATAATGGGCGGCGACCGCGATGCGGCTGAAGGCGAGCGCGAGCGTGGCAAGGAGAACGGGCAAACGCCAGCGCGGGAACCAGAGCGCCAGAATGACCGTCACCGCCCCCACCGTCGCCGAATGGCCGGAGGGAAAGCTGGCAAAGAGATGGCCGCCGCGGAAAGGCTCGATGAAATTGGGGCCGAGCGTGTCGATCAGCGCCGGCCGCGCCCGCCCGACGGCGAACTTGGCGATATAGACGATGGTCGCGCTGAGCCCGACGGCCGCCAAGGCGAACGCCGCCTGGCTCTCCAATGTATGGATCCGGGTCCGCTGACGCTCCTCCAGGGTGCGCCGATCCTTGCCGGTGGTCCATAACAGGACGCAGAAGGCGATCAGGAGATAGAACAGCGTCCGGCCGACATCGGTCAGATCCCGCAGGAGCCAAAGTCCCGGCATGTCGCTGGACGAGACCGCACGCAGGATCGTCCCGTCATAGGGATGCAGGAAATAGAGAACGGGAATCACCAGGACAGCGGCCGCCGTCATCGACCAGGTCCAGGGCGACGGAGCGTCCGGCGGCACGGGAGAGCGCAAACGCTTCACAAGCGAATGGCGCGCCTGGCGGAGATTGGTCCTGAAGGTGGTCATCTTTTTCTGCATCGTCACCTATCGCCCGAATACGAGGGGCCGCACCTGTTGCAAGAACGGCGCGGCGGGATTATCGACAGCCGTGCCTTGTCATCCGATTTTGTCAGCAGTAGGCCGCGCAGGAGAAGCATTGATGGAAAAAGCCCGAGACAAGAAGATGCCGTTCGGCGTCAATACGCTTCTGACACATAGCGGCAACGATCCGCACGACTATTACGGCTTCATCAACCCGCCGGTCGTCCATGCCTCGACGGTGCTTTTTCCCGATGCGCAGACCATGGCGACGCGCAACCAGAAATACACCTACGGCACGCGCGGCACGCCGACGAGCGACGCGCTCGCCCAGGCGATTGACGCGCTGGAGGGTTCGGCCGGAACCGTCCTCGTCCCTTCCGGCCTGGCCGCCGTCACCGTTCCCCTCCTCGCCTTCCTGTCGGCGGGCGACCACGCGCTCTTCGTCGATTCCATCTACAATCCGACGCGGCACTTCGCGGATACGATGCTGACGCGGCTGGGCGTCGAGGTCGAGTACTATGATCCCTGCCTCGGCGCCGGCATAGCCGACCTCATGCGCCCCAACACCAAGGTCGTCTTCACCGAATCGCCGGGGTCCAACACGTTCGAGATGCAGGACATCCCGGCGATCGTTGCGAAGGCGCATGAGGCCGGTGCCGTCGTGATGATGGACAATACCTGGGCCACGCCCCTCTATTTCAGGCCGCTCGACCATGGCGTCGACATCTCCATCCATGCGGCGACGAAATATCCTTCCGGCCATTCCGACGTGCTGCTCGGCACGGTCTCGGCCAATGAACGCTGCTGGAAGACGCTGCTGGACGGTCATGGCGCGCTCGGCATGTGCGTCGGCCCCGATGATGCCTACCAGATCCTGCGCGGCCTGCGCACGATGGGCGTCAGGCTCGATGCCCACCAGAAGAGCGCGCTCGCGATCGCGCGCTGGCTGGAGACCCAGTCGGGGGTGGCCGCGGTGCTCCACCCAGCGCTTGAAAGCCATCCCGGCCATGCAATCTGGAAACGCGATTTCACTGGCGCCTCCGGCATCTTCTCGATCGTGCTCGATGGCGGGGACAAGAAGAAGGCGCACGCCTTCCTCGATGCGCTGGAGATCTTCGGCCTGGGCTACTCCTGGGGCGGCTATGAGAGCCTCGCAGTGCATGTCAGCCTCGCCGACCGCACCGTGAGCAAGGCCGACTATGGCGGCCCGGTGATCCGGCTGCAGATCGGCCTCGAAGATACGGACGACCTGATCGCCGACCTGCAAAACGGACTTGCAGCGGCGGCGGCTGCCGGATAGCGGCCGCCGCTATTTGAGGAGCTTTGGAGAAGTGCATCCCTCCAGCGCTTACTCCGATAAGTCGATCATACCGTCATCGCCAGTAGTATCGACAGGAGATTCAACTTGAAAATCGCAGTATATTTCATAGTATAGTTATTGATGGTCGCGGGTCTTCCACCTGGAAGGCGGATGTTTTTACACCAACAGGAGGAAAATCCCTATGCCTGCAAATAAAACCGCACCTATATTTCAACTCTTGACTGCACCACGTCGGAAATTAGCAATCAGTCTTGCGGCGCTCCTTATGAGCGCCGGGGCCGCCTGGGCGGTGAGCTGCAGAACCAATAATGAGTGCATGAATTATTGCTTGAGTATCGGTTTTACCAAGGGAACATGTTCCGCCTCCGGCAATTGTACTTGCAGCTAATGCCTAACGGACAGAACGAGCCCTGCCGCATCGGCGGCGGGGCTTTGCATTAAGATAATCATGCACCCACCATGACCGGCCTGCCTGCACGGCCTCAGCTGCAACTTGCTGCCGGATTTCCCGTTCCTTCAACGCATGCGCGAGCAGAACGAATGATGAAGAAACGTTGGAACTTTCCAAGTTTAACGGCGCTAAACAATTGAAAAGATGGCGATCCCGGCAGGATTCGAACCTGCGACCATCGGCTTAGAAGGCCGGTGCTCTATCCAACTGAGCTACGGGACCGACGCGAAAAGCACTACACGCTTGCAGCATATGGTTCAATGCGCCGTTTGAAGCAGGCCTGCGAAAAGTGCAAGGGCTGTTTCCCTCGGGAAAACAGAATTGTTTTCCCGAGGAGAAAAAGACCATTCTCCCGGGAGAAGCAGGAACTGCATTTCCCGCAGATGCGCTTGAATAACAAGGACTTAGAATGGCTGCTCGATCCATCCGGATAGGAACAGGCCTAGTGTGTCCAGGGCTGCTGGCGGTCGTATCTGAAATTGTCGGAATAGGAGATCTTGCGCCGCTTCATCTCTTTCGGCTCGTCGAGACGATAGGCGATGCCGTTCCGCTCGGCATAGGCAACGGCTTCTTCCTTGGTGTCGAAGAAAAGCTTGATCTGGCTTTTGGTGTCGCGGGAAGAGGTATAGCCCATCAGCGGCTCCACCTTGCGCGGCGTTTCCGGTTCGAACTCCAGAAGCCATGAGGTCGTTTTGGCCTTGCCAGACTGCATCGCGGTCTTGGCCGGACGATATATGCGTGCAACCATTCTCTACACCCTCGAGTCCGAAAGCTGGTCGGAGCGGCAGGATTTGAACCTGCGACCCCCTGATCCCAAATCAGGTGCGCTACCAGGCTGCGCTACGCTCCGCCACCTCAGCGAATATTGATTTCCCTAGAGATTTCGTCTCATCGGCGCAAGAGGGAAAACGATGCCTGGTTCAGAAAGTGGAAAGACCATGAAGGCCAGCACGTTTATCACTGCATAATTATACGTTGAGGCCCGGCGCAGGGAGGATGAAGGGCGCCGGGCCTCGCGCTGGCACGTCCCCCAGCGATGTCGCAATCCTGGACCGAGTCGCAACCAGGGCGCCACTCCAATAAGTTGCCTATACACTCTATTGTGAGTGATTGGTTGTGCCGAAAAGCCTGGCCCTGCGCATCATTGCGCATCGTCCCGCGGCGACGGCCAGCCGGTAACCAGATACGAAGAAACAGCTGATACTGTCCCAGCGCATGAATTAACACAAATTTTCAACTGATCCATTGAGGCGGGTTATCATGACCGTGAATGACGAACAGGAAAAAGCCCGGCTGGAAGCGCTGGCTGACGCGGAAAGCCATGATCCGAAGGATTTCATGCCCGGCAGCTTCGGCTGTCACGAAGCGCTGCATACGACATCGATCCTTCTGGATTCGGTTGGCCGCCACCTCCTCTGCCATCCGGCAATTCTGCACGATCCGGAATTCTATGCGCTCGCCGATCAGGCGCATTCCGCCCTGTTCGATCTTTATCAGGCGATCGGCGCAAAACATCTCGAGGAAGAGGACGCCTGATCGGGGCCTGGTCCAGCGGTAACCAAATGCGAAGAAACGGCTGATAGCTTTCTGCCGGAAAAGAATCGGCCCATCCGGCCTTGTCGCATGTAACCGGCGGGAAACCTCTCATGGCCAGGAAAAGACGTTCCTCCAAGCGCTCTTCCGTATCGGGATCGGGCATCGCCCTTCTCGCCATCCTGGCGATGGGGGCGGCGAGCTGGTGGGCGGCGTATCAGGACAAACACCCGAAAGCGGATTTCTCCCAGCTCTTCGGCCGCCTCCTGCCGCAAAAGGAGACGGGCGAGAAGGTTTCGAGGCCCAAAGAGGCGGTGGCGAGCAAGACGCCGGCAAGCAGGACACCGGCAAACACGGAGCAGACGAAGGCGGCATCCGCCAGGGCGGACATTCCCCGTCCTCCGGCAGCCGTGCGCCCGACGCCAGCGCCTCCAAACAGCGCCAACAAGCAGGTGGCGGCGGTGAAGCCGCCCGCCCCGCTCGCCAAGCCGAGCGAGGCCAAGCCGCCCGTGAAGAACATCCCGGCCGGCCGCACCTCACCGGACACGATGCCCTCCGTCATCTACGCCAGGGAGCGCCTCACCATCCGAGAGCACGCATGGGATAAATCCGCCTCCGTCGGCACAGTCGAAAAGGGGCGGGAAATGCGCTCCTACGGAAAAACAGGCAAATGGCACCGCATCGTCGTGCCCTCAACCGACATGATCGGCTGGGTCCATGAGGACAAGCTCGCCGCCTCGCAGCCGCGCTCCTTCATAACGGGATCGATCTTCAGGCACCCGATCAAACCCGACATTTCCGCCCCCACCCTGCCGCCGATGCCCGTCGGGAACAAATAGCGCTGCCTGTTTTCGCCTGCGGGGTTGAACAGCAATCACTCACATAGTATAACGCACGGAAACATTACGTGCGCAGAACCTGACGTAACTCCTCCGTGGCGGCGAGCCGCGGGTGGGGCGAGGGTATTTTTGCGCGTTTTTTTCCAACCAGCCGGCACGGCGGGAGCAGCTTCTGGCGCTCTCCTGCCCAGGGGCCACCCGGGATTCAGGCAATCCGGACGGAAGGAATTGGGCGTGAGGCATTTCCAGAATATCATCATTGCCGCCGGCACGGCGGTCTTCACATTCCTGGCGCTCGGTCCGGCGCAGGCCTCGGATGTCGTGATCGCCACGCCGAAGAAGACGGCGAGCGGCGCCTATCTGATGCGGCTCGGCGCGCGGCTTCCGCTCGCATGGGAAACATCCGTGGGCACGGAGATCGGCTTTGCCGGCAAGGCGCAGGACCCGCATCTCATCGGCGCACCGGAGGCGCCGCCATCGGCCCTGTGGAGCTCGGTCAAGCTGCCGTCATCGAACCTCGCCGGCTGGGACGGCGCCGATCTCAACCTGCGGCTCGGCACGGAAGACGGCAGCGGCAGCATCGGCATGGCGACGCGGCGTCAATGGTCGCTCACCGAAGGCGTCACGGCGCAGATGAACGACAATTACTCCATGTGGTACACCGGGATCGAGAGCAAGGAGAGCCATTGGCAGACGACGAAGGCGCTGAGGCTTTCGTTCGACGACAGCAGGACCGCCTTTATCGCCCGGACGCATCGCACGGACGCCGATCCGCGCTGGCGCACCAGCATCAGCGCCGAGCAGAAGATCTTCGGCAAGGTCAACCTCGTGACGTCGATGAATGACATCACGTCCGACAACGGCACACGGACTTTCGGGGCGAACTACGCGCATAAATGGTAGTGGATTGCGGGGCGCCATCGCAGTCTGAACTCCACCGTGCCGGCAGCGGCCTCGCTGAGGCATGGATTCCAGCGACAAGCACTGGAATGACGGAGGTGGAGATGGCTTCGCCATTTCTGCAGCCTCTCAGCCCGCTAAAATACCGCCGATTTGCCGCCAACCGCCGCGATTGGCCGCCCAACAGTTAAACTTCCGTCATCCAGTGCTTGTCACTGGAATCCATGCTTCACCATCTCCGCTGTCTCGGCAGGGAAGGATTGGCTGCACCGGGTGTTTCCAGGAGCCGCCCTAGTCGCCTCCCTCGCCCTGACCTTCCTCGAAAGCGGCGATGACGCTGGCTGCGAGCGTGCGGGTGATGCGGGATTTTTGCTCCAGGGCCACCCGGTCGAGGCGGTCGACGATCCTGTTGGCGGTCGACAGGGAGCGCTCGATGCGGCTGACGAGATAGCTGACGATGTGCGGCTCGACGAGGAGCTGGCGATCGGCGAAGAGCTTGTAGATGACGGCCGACAGGAGAGCGTCGTCAGGCTCGGAAATCTCGACCACCGTCGCCGCCTTCAGGCGCGACGCCAGATCGGGCAGCGCCGTCGGCCAGTTGGCCGGCCAGCGGCGCGAGGTCATCAGCAGCGACGTGCCGGACTGGCGGACCGTGTTGATCAGGTGGAAAAGCCCGGTCTCGTCGAATGGCTCCGCCCCGATATCATCGATCAGCACCGGTCCGGCCGCGGCCTTTTCCAGGGCATCCGGTCCGATCCCGCCGGCATCGAGGATCGCGGCGTCGGAGACCGCCTTCCAGATGGCCGCTAGATGGGTCTTGCCGGAGCCGGTCGGGCCGGCCAGTACCACCACTGGGGAAAGCCAGTTCGGCCAGCGGTCGATGATGTCGACCGCGGCGCGGTTCGATGCCGCGACAATCAGGTCCTCGCGGCCATAGCCCGGCTCATGGCCGAGCTCGAGCGGCAACTGACGGGGCAGAGCGGTCGTCATGCGATATCGTCCATGATGGCTGCCGTGAATGACCTCATTCAGCGTCTCCAGCCGGCCCCCTCACCCGCTTCACATGCTCGATCTCGGTGTGGCGGCTGCGATACATCGGCGACTGCAGATAGCGGCCGAGCGCGAAACGCACCAGCACGCCAACGGCCGCCGCCGCCGGAACGGCGATCAGCATGCCGGTGAAGCCGAAAAACGAGCCGAAGGCGAAGAGCGCGAACATCAGCCAGACCGGATGCAGGCCGACCGACGAGCCGACCAGCTTGGGCTGCAATATATTGCCCTCGATGAACTGGCCGATGAAGAAGACGAGGGCGACCGCGCAGACCATGATCCAGTCCGGCCAGAACTGGACGAGGGCGACGCCGATGGCCAGCACCAGCCCGACCAGCGAGCCGATATAGGGAATGAAACTGATGAGTCCGGCGAAAAGCCCGATCAAAAGGCCGAAATTCAAGCCGACAATGGTGAGGCCGACGGCATAGATCGTGCCCAGGATCAGGCAGACGGTGCCCTGCCCTCTAATAAAGCCGGCGATCGCCGCATCCATCTGGCGGGCGAGCTCGCGCACGGTATGGAGATGGTCGCGCGGGATCCAGGAATCGATGCGCTCGACCATGCGGTCCCAGTCGAGCAGCATGTAGAAGGCGACCACCGGCGTGACGACGAAAAGGGCGGCGATATCGATCAGCGCCTTGCCGGAATTCCACAGGGACTGGAATAATGTCGAGAGGAAACCCGCGCCCTGCTGAAGCAATGCGCTGAGATTATCCTGGATGACGGAGCTGTCGACGCCGATGAACTTCTTCAGCCAAGGGGAATCCCGATCGGCGATGAGCGACTGCAGCTGCGTGATATAGCCCGGCAGCCTGGCGATGAAGTCGGTCAACTGCGTTGCCAGCACCGGCACGATGATCATCAGCGCCAGGACGAGCACGACCAGGAAGATGACAAGGATCACCACCGTCGCGGCAAGACGCGACAGGCCGAGCCGCTCAAGGCGGTCGGCAACGGGATCGAGGAAATAGGCAAGCGCCAGCCCCGCCACGAAGGGCAGGAGGATGGAACTGAAGACCACAAGGAACAGCACGAACACCACCACGGCGCCCAGCCAGAACACGGCCTGGCGGCGCACATTGGCGGTAAGGGTATTGACCTGCACGTCGACGTGAATGTCGCGCTCAGGCTTGGTCTTTACCGGTGTCTTCGCCATGCTGATCAAGCTACCGTTCGTTTGCTGCCCCGATCGGGCCCTGTGATGAGATAGGCTGTTGCCGGAGCCAGGGTCAAGGGTTGTCGCTGTTGCATATGGGGTGATGGCGCAGGTTTGTCGCGCAGGCATCGGCAAATCAGTGGTGCTTTTCCAGCAGGTGCGGCCATATCGGCCTTGCGGGACGGGCAAACTCGTGCCATTGCGCCCAAACACAAGAGTTTATCCGGCGCATCGGGAGTTGAGCGATGACTGGCGAGAGCCACAAGGCCAAGAATGGTTTGACCTATGCTGAGGCGGGCGTCGATATCGACGCCGGAAATCTCATGGTCGAGAAGATCAAGCCGCTCGTCCGTTCTACCCGGCGTCCGGGTGCGGATGGCGAGATCGGCGGCTTCGGCGGCCTGTTCGACCTGAAGGCGGCGGGCTTCACTGATCCCGTGCTGGTGGCGGCCAATGACGGCGTCGGCACCAAGCTGAAAATCGCGATCGACGCAGGCAGGCATGATACGGTCGGCATCGACCTCGTCGCCATGTGCGTCAACGATCTCGTGGTGCAGGGCGCGGAGCCGCTGTTCTTCCTCGATTATTTCGCCACCGGCAAGCTCGACCCGGATCAGGGCGCGGCCATCGTCGCGGGCATCGCGGAAGGCTGCCGCCAGGCGGGCGCGGCGCTCATCGGCGGCGAGACGGCGGAAATGCCCGGCATGTACCGCGACGGCGACTATGATCTGGCCGGTTTCGCGGTCGGCGCGGCGGAGCGCAACAGCCTGCTGCCGAAGGGCGACATCGCGCCCGGCGACGTCATCCTCGGCCTTGCCTCCTCAGGCGTTCATTCCAACGGTTTTTCGCTGGTGCGCCGCATCGTCGAGCTCTCCGGCCTCGGCTGGGACGCGGACGCGCCTTTCGCGCCGGGCAAAACGCTGGGCGAGGCGCTGCTGACGCCGACCCGCATCTATGTGAAGCCGCTCCTTGCCGCCATCCGTGCCAATGGCGGTATCAAGGCGCTGGCGCATATCACCGGCGGCGGCTTCCCGGACAATATCCCACGCGTGCTGCCTACGGGCCTCGCGGCTGAAATCGACCTTTCGGCCATCGATGTGCCTGATGTCTTCTCCTGGCTCGCCAAGACGGGCGGCGTCGAGCGCGACGAGATGCTGCGCACCTTCAATTGCGGCATCGGCATGATCGTGGTCGTCGCGCCGGAACAGGCGGCGGATGTGGCGGCAACCCTCGCGGCGGAAGGCGAGAAGGTCGTCACGCTTGGCCGTATGATCCCTCGCGACGGCGCGGGCGTCGTCTATCGCGGCACGCTGGCGCTATGACGAAGAAGCGCGTCGCAGTGCTGATCTCCGGGCGCGGATCGAACATGACCGCGCTGATCGAGGCTTGCAAGGATCCCGCCTACCCTGCCGAAATCGTTGCGGTGCTCTCCAACAAACCCGATGCGGCGGGGCTGGAAGTGGCGCGCAGCCACGGCATCGAGACCGTCGCCGTGCCGCAGAAGGACTACGCCTCGCGCGCCGCACATGAGGAAGCGATCAACGCCGAACTTGCCCGCGTCGCGCCCGATATCATCTGCCTCGCCGGCTATATGCGGCTGATGTCGGCGGATTTCGTCGCCCGCTGGGAGGGCCGGATGATCAATATCCACCCTTCCCTCCTCCCGCTCTTCAAGGGCCTCGACAGCCATGCCCGCGTGCTCGAATCCGGCATGCGCGTCCATGGCTGCACGGTGCATTTCGTCACCGCCGAAATGGATGGCGGCCCGATCATCGCGCAAGCCGTGGTGCCGGTGGAGGCCGGCGATACGGAAGACACCCTCTCCGCCCGGGTGCTGACGGTGGAGCACAAGCTCTACCCGCTGGCGCTAAAGCTCGTGGCCGAGGGGAAGGTGCGGATGGAGGATGGCCGGATCGTTTGTTCCAGCTTGACCGAAGGTGACAGGACAGCATTGAGCGCGTTTTAAGCGGGCGCGTTCAGCCAGTTTTCGAGCTGAAGGGCGCGGATGCGCATGAACTCTCCAGTATTGGCTGTTACCAGCAACGCCCCTACCGCATGGGCATGGGCGGCGATGAACAGACCGTTCGGACCGATGGGCTTGCCAGCAGATTCCAGTTCAGCGCGGATGGCGCCGTATTCGGCATCGGCAGGCACATCGAGCGGAAGAACCGAAATACTTCCCAGGATGGCCTCGATTTGCGCCAGCAGTTTTGGTGATTTTTTCCTGGCGCAGCCATAGCGCAACTCCGCAGCTGTAATAATGCTTACGCAGACTGCATCCGGCCCGATTTCGGCGATGCGCTTCGCGACAGGACCATGCGGATTTCGTGCGAGCTCGGACACGATATTGGTATCCAGCATATAGAGCCCGCTCAAAGATCGATTTCCTTCACCGGCAACAAGGTGTCATCAATATCCGGAAATTGATCCTCCGGCCCGAGAGGCTCCAGCTCAGCCAGGACTTCAAGCAAATTCTTGCGTCGCACCGGCTCAATGATGAGCCGGTCGCCGTCGCGATGTATCATCACCCGATCGCCCGGGAGCTCGAAGTCAGCCGGAATGCGTACGGCCTGGCTTTTGTTGTTGCGGAAGAGCTTAACCTCCCGCGGAGCCGCGGGGTCGTTGCGCCGGAGATTGGGCATGGCAGCCTCCTTGTGCATATCCATTGGTATATGCACAAGGACGAACCAGATTTCAAGTGGCCGCTCTTAACCAGCCAATCTCACCCACACCTTGATGTCGTGGAACGCCGCGCCGCCATAGGGGGCGGCGGCATCCGCGCCGGTCAGGATATTGATGCCCTCGCCGCGCTCGAAGGCGGAGTTGGGGAAGATGCCTTCCGAAATCACCACGCCGCGGCGCTGCGTATCCTGCACCTTGGCATGCAGAGCCAATTCTCCGCGCTGATTGCCGATCTCCACCCGCTCGCCATCGGCGATGCCGAGCGCCGCCGCATCGTCGGGATGAATCAGCAATTCCGGACGGATGTTCTTGGCGCGCGAGGTGGGCGTTTCGGTAAAGCTCGAATTCAGGAAATTATGCGCCGGCGAGGTCGCGAGCCGGAAGGGATGCTCCGCGTCCGCCACCTCGATCGCCTGCCAATGATCGGGGAATTCCGGCAGATCGGCGTGAGGCCCCTGCGGGCCCATCGAGCGCGGCGGCTTGTTGGGCGACGGGCTGCCGGTCCAGTCCGGCCTGAAGCGGAACTTGCGGTCCGGCCAGTTGAAGCCCTTGAGATAGTGGGCGCGGTCGAACTCCGGCTGCATGTCGAGCCAGCGGCGCTCCTTCAACTCGTCGAAGCCGGGCAGACCGCTGGCGCGCAGCATGTTGTCGATCAGCGTCTTTTCATCCAGCCCGAAGCCCGGCAGATGGCCGACGCCAAGGCGGTTCGCCAGTTCGTTGAGAACGTAGAGATTGGGCTTCGCCTCGCCCGGCGCATCGACCAGCTTCGGCCCCAGCACGATGTGCTGCTGGCCGCCGCCGCGATAGATGTCGTCATGCTCCAGGAACATGGTTGCCGGCAGCACCACATCGGCGAGCTTGGCCGTGTCGGTCATGAACTGCTCATGGACGACCATGAACAGATCCTCGCGCAGCATTCCCCGACGGATCAGGCGCTGTTCCGGCGCGACATTGGCCGGGTTGGTGTTCTGGATGAGGAGGCCCATCACCGGTGGGCCGCCATTGAGGGCTTCCTTGTCCCCGGTCAGCACACGGCCGATCTTCGACTGGTCGAGATAGCGGATATCAGGGTCCTTGAACGCCTTGCCCTCGATCTCCGACTTGTCCATGCGGAAAATGCCGGAATTGGAGTGAAAAGCGCCGCCGCCCTCGTGCAGCCATGCGCCGGTGACGGCGGGGATGCAGGAGGCGGCGTGCATGCTGACCGCGCCGTTGCGCTGGCGGGTGAAGCCGTAGCCGAGGCGGAAGAAGGTGCGCTTGGTGGTGCCGACGAGGCGGGCGAAGGCCTCGATCTCCTCCACCGGGAGGCCGGTGATGGCGGAAGCCCATTCCGGCGTGCGGGTTTGGAGATGGCGCTCGAGACCCTTGGGGTCGTCGGCATAGGCGTTGAGATAGTCCCAGTCGGCCATCCCGTCGCGGAAGAGGATGTGCATGACGGCGCAGGCGAAAGCACCGTCGGTGCCGGGCTTCAGCACGATGCCCATATCCGCCTGACGAACCGTGGCGTTTTCATAGACATCGATGGCGACGATCTTGGCGCCGCGCTCCTTGCGGGCCTTGACCGCATGGGTCATGACGTTGACCTGCGTCGCCGCGGCATTGGTGCCCCAGATCACCACGCAATCGGCCTTCGCCATCTCGCGCGGATCGACGCCGGTCAGGCTGCCCGTGCCGGCGTAGAAGCCGGTCCAGGCCAGGTTGGTGCAGAAACTGTCGAACTGGTTGGAATATTTCTTGGCGTGACGCAGGCGGTGGATCGAATCGCGCTGCACGAGGCCCATCGTCCCGGCATAATAATTGGGCCAGATGCTCTCCGAGCCATATTCGGCCTCGGCCTTGAGGAAGCGCTCCGCCACGAGATCGAGCGCGGCTTCCCACGAGGCCTCCTTCCACACGCCCTCCCCCTTGCCGCCGGCGCGGATCAGCGGCTTCAGCAGCCGGTCGGGATGATGGATGCGCTCGGCATAGCGCGCGACCTTGGCGCAGATGACGCCGTCGGTGTAGCTGTTCTCCTTCGCGCCGCGCACCCGGCCGATGGTGCGGGAATCCAGCACCTCCACGTCGAGCGCGCAGGTGGAGGGGCAATCGTGCGGGCAGGCGGAGTGCCCGATATGGAGGACGTGCTTGTTCATGGCCTATCCTTAGCGCAAGCCCGGCCTCACCTCAAAATGATTCTAAGCAGGTTTTTAACCGCTGGTCTTATCCAGAAGTCTTCAAATTTTGGGATCAGCTTAGCCGGATGATGGCGACTCCCGCGACGATCAGCAGCGCTGCAACGGCGCGCTGCCAGCCGATGCGCTCTTTCAGGAAAAACGCCGAAATGAGGATAGCGAAAAGGATCGAGGTCTCGCGCAGCGCCGCGACCACGGCGACAGGCGCCATGGTCATTGCCCAGAGCGCCAGCCCGTAGGAGCCGAGCGTGCCGACGCCGCCGATGACAGCCAGGTGCAACCGGCTCCTAAGATGCGGCCAGATCCGCTCGCGATGCATGGCAAACGTCCAGAGGACCAGGGGAATCGCATTGAGCAGGAAGACCCACATCGTATAGGAGGCGGGCGCGCCGGACTTGCGCACGCCGATGCCGTCCACCAGCGTATTGGCGGCGATGAAGACGGCGTTGACGAGGGCAATCGCCGTGGTGCGTCCATTGCTATTGGCCGCCCTCCGCCGCGCCTCGAAGGCGAGAGCGAGCACGCCACCCGAGATGAAAGCGATGCCGACCCAGCGCGCGAAGGGCAGCACCTCGCCGATCAGCGGACCGCTGACAAGCGCCACCAGAAGCGGCGGCGTGCCGCGCATGATCGGATAGGCCTGGCTCATGTCGCCGCCCTCATAGGCGGCGGCCACCAGGCAGATATAAAGCACCTGGAGCACCATGGACGTGGCGAGGAACGGCCAGCTCGACCGGTCAGGCGCCGGCAGGAAAGGCAGAACGAGCGCGGCGATCAGCCCGGCTGCGCCGACGACGATGACGGCGTTGAGGAATTTGTCGCCGTTCGATTTGACGACGGCATTCCAGCTTGCATGGAGAAAAGCGCCCAGGAGGACGATGAGGACAACCGTGCCGGACATGGGCGGGAACACCGGAATCAGAGGCGAGATTTTGCAGGCTCCACCCTATCAGCAGCGGCGTGGTGGAGGAATGGGGGGCGCCTACTTGCAAAAATAGGAACATCACTACATATTGCAGACAGGAGATATTGCCATGTCGATCACGACCATATCGAGCCGCGAACTGAACCAGGATGTCACCCGCGCGAAAAAGGCGGCGAAGCACGGTCCCGTCTTCATCACGGACCGTGGCAAGCCCTCGCACGTGCTTCTAAGCATTGAGGAATATCAGCAATTGACGAAGCAGCGCCGCAGCATCGTCGATGCTCTGGCGATGCCTGGACTTGAGGATATCGAGCTTGAGATTCCTCGCTTTGGGGGCATGCCACGCCCGGCGGATTTTGACTGATGTACCTGCTCGATACGAATGTTCTTTCCGAACTTCGCAAGGCAGGTGCGGGAAAGGCAAATCCCAATGTTGTGGCTTGGCTATCCAGCAAGGATAGCGCAAATTTTTACATTTCCGCCGTCACGCTTATGGAACTGGATTTAGGAATTTTGCGGAAGGAACGGCGCGACCCTACGCAAGGCGCTCTGCTACGCATTTGGATGAACGATTATGTCATTCCCGAATTCTTGAAGCGCACCCTACCGATCGATATGGCTATCGCGTTTCGCTGCGCACGGCTCCACGTGCCAGATCCTCGACCGGAACGAGATGCTTACATCGCTGCAACCGCGCTCGTACATGGTATGACGATTATCACCCGAAACGTCGCTGATTTTAAGCCCACCGGCGTGGCGCTCCTCAACCCATGGGACGCACAGCAACACTGAAAAAACCTTGCAGTTCCCGTGCAGGCGTGGAATTGGCTGC
This sequence comes from Mesorhizobium sp. RMAD-H1, assembly GCF_014191375.1. Classification (GTDB taxonomy): domain Bacteria; phylum Pseudomonadota; class Alphaproteobacteria; order Rhizobiales; family Rhizobiaceae; genus Paramesorhizobium. The sequence continues at coordinate 945,494 of NZ_JACHWN010000001.1, read as the reverse complement.
AGCATGAACTATCGCCACGCCTACCATGCCGGGAATTTCGCCGATGTCTTCAAGCACGTCGTGCTTGCCCGCATCGTCGAATATCTCAAGCGCAAGGAACAGGCCTTCCGGGTGATCGACACCCATGCCGGCATCGGCCGCTACGATCTCGAGGGAACGGAAGCCGGCAAGACCGCCGAATGGAAACAGGGAATCGCCCGCCTGCTCGAAGCGGCGTCCACCGGGGCCATGCCGCCTGATGCGGGCGCGCTGCTCGCCCCTTATCTTGATGTCATCCGCGCGGAAAATCCCGATGGTGCCCTGAAGACCTATCCCGGCTCGCCGCTTCTGGCGCGCAGCCTCATGCGCAAGCAGGACCGCCTGTCCGCCATCGAACTGCACCCCGAGGACGCGCGAACGCTTTCGGCGCTCTTCGCCGGCGATCATCAGGTCCGCGTCATCCATCTCGACGGCTGGCTGGCGCTCGGCGCTCATCTGCCGCCGAAGGAGAAGCGCGGGCTCGTGCTCGTCGATCCACCCTTCGAGAAGGCCGGCGAGTTCGACCGGCTGGTCGACGGCCTCGTCAAGGGCCACAAGCGCTTCCCCGGCGGAACCTATGCTCTGTGGTATCCGGTCAAGGACCGGCAGGAGGTCAAGCGCTTCGCCTCAAGGCTCCACGAAACGGGCATCCCGAAGATATTGCGGCTGGAGCTGGCGATTCGCGCCGCCTCCCCCGAACCCCGGCTCGACGGCAGCGGCATGATCGTCGTCAACCCGCCCTATACGCTGGAAGACGAGATGAAACTGTTGCTTCCCTGCCTCACAGAGCTGCTCGCCGAAGCAAAGGGCGCATCGTTCACGATAGAGTGGGTCAGCAGAGAGCATGTTGCGACTTGACCGAAGCCGGTCTCTGGCCGACATTGCGCTTATATTTACGGGATAGGATTTATACAATGAAGCGCCTCGGACAGTTCAGCCATATGCTTGCCTCTGCCGCACTTGCTCTGTCGACCATCCTCTCCGTCGGGGGGCTTTCCGCCGCGCCTTCTCGGGCCGCCGATTTTCTGGCCAGCGCGCCCGATGCCTATGTCGATACCGGCGGCATCTGCGGCGACCAGCGCGTGCTGAAGACCATCGTCTCGCGCTTCAGCCATCAGGTGACCCATGTTCCCAATCTGCCGATGGTCGAAATCTCGGCCTTCAGCGATGTCCATCAGAAGCGGTTCGAGCCGGCGCAGCGCCCCTCGGAGATCACCCGGCATTATTGCGGCGCAACGGCCGTCCTCTCAGACGGCGAGCAGCGGCCCGTCTGGTATCTCGTCGAGGAAGGCCAGGGCTTCGCCTCGATCGGCGACAATGTCGAATTCTGCGTCTCCGGCTTCGACCGCTGGAACGTCTATGACAGCGGCTGCCGCGTCCTGCGCTGAGCCGGACACGGGGGGCATCAGGGCAGCATGCAGGGGCGAAGCTTTTGGATTCTGGCGCTTCTGGCCGCCATCGTCTGGTTCCTATATTCGTTTCTTGACGGCAACCGGCCAAATTCCCTCCCCCAGGTGAGCGGAGGGAATTTTCCTTCCCACGAAAGCGGGGCGAATCAAGACAGCAGGCCCAGCACCTCTACCGAAACGGACGAAACGCAGCCGCCGCAGGGGCAAGGCTTCGATTTCTACGTGCTTTCGCTTTCCTGGTCGCCGAGCTACTGCGCCACGGAAGGCGCGCGCGCCGACCGGCAGCAATGCGCGTCCGGCCGACCCTATTCCTTCGTCGCGCATGGCCTGTGGCCGCAATATGAAAGCGGCTATCCGCAGGATTGCGCGATCAGCGACCGCTATGTGCCTCACGCGCTCGTTTCGAGCATGCGCGACATCATGCCTTCGACGGGGCTGATCGTGCATGAATGGCGCAAGCATGGGAGCTGCACCGGGCTTTCACAATCCGACTATTTCTCGACGCTGCGGCGCGCCTATGAAGCGGTCTCCATTCCGGCGAGCTTCCGCAACGTCACTGCGAGCCGCGATATCGACCCGATGCTGGTCGAGAAGGCCTTTGTTGAGGCCAATCCGGGTCTTCCGACGGGCGGGATCGCCGTTACATGCGAGGACGGATATCTGCAGGACGTGCGCATCTGCATGACGAAGGATCTACAGTTCCGCAATTGCGGCGAGGTCGATGCCGATGCCTGCCGCCGCCGCTCGGTCACCATGCCTCCCGTACGCTGACGGCTCCTTCGAACAAGGGGATGACGGGAATTGGCGCTTGCGCAGCCCTGCACCGGAAAATAGCGTCGTCCCATTCAAAGATTTTGCAGGAGTTTCCGGTTTCATGACAAAAATTCTCTATGCATCCGCCTCGCCCTACAGTGCCAAGGTGCTGATGGCCGCGCATTATGCGGGCATCCCCGTCGAGGCGGTGGCCGTCAACACCAATGAAGAGCCGGAGATCCTGGTTTCAGCCAATCCGCTCGGCAAGATCCCGACATTGATCACCGATGACGGCAAGACGGTCTTCGACAGCCGCGTCATCACTCAATATCTGAACCGTATCTCCGGCAACAAGCTTTTCCCGCGCAATGCCGAAAAGCGGCTTGATGCCGAAAGGCTGGAATCGCTGGCCGACGGCCTGTGCGACGCCCTGCTCGCCCATGTCTATGAGCGCCGCTTCCACCCGCCGGAAAAGATCCATCAGCCCTGGCTTGACCTGCAGTGGCGCAAGGCCGTGCGGGCGCTTGATCTTCTCAACGAAGCGCCGCCGCGCGTCAGCGCCAAGCTTAATGCCGGCCATATCGCGCTTGCGGCAGCACTCGGCTACCTCAGCCTGCGCTTCGAGGGGCAATGGGAGAAAGGCCGGCCGAAGCTGAAGCGCTGGCTCAAGCGTTTCGGCGAGCTCCATCCCGAACTGGCGGCGATGCTGCCGAAATAGGGCGCCCTGCATTCAGGTAGAGGCGACGACGCTTGCAATATCTTCCTTGGCCTACCGGCCAGAGGGGATGATAAAGCGCTGCGCCTTTCACGGTCAGCTGGAAACAGTGACGATCGATATTCGCATGGAGTGACTACGGCCACCGTTGAGGCATGGATTCCAGTGACAAGCACTGGAATGACGGAAGTTTTGTTGTCGGCGGCTGATGTCCAGGGAGAAAACCTCTCCACCTCGTCATTCCAGTGCTTGTCACTGGAATCCATGCCTCGACATCGCCACAGCAAAGACGGCTCAGAAGCGGTATACCGAATCCATCAAAACATGGACCCGCGCTAGCGCCGGATTCCATCGACAACAAAAAAGCCGGGCTTTCGCCCGGCTTTTCCGTGTTCGGTCCTTGGGAAGGATCAGAACTTGTAGCCGACACCCAGACGGATATCGTGGGTCTTCAGGTCGGAAGAGACCGTGCTTGCACCCAGATCATAGTCCTTGTCGCCGAAATCGGTGTAGCGATATTCGACGCGGCCGATGATGTTCTGCGTGATGAAGGCTTCGGCGCCTGCACCGACGGTCCAGCCAGCGCGGAACTTGTCTTCCTTGTTGACGCCATCATCCAGCTCGATCTTCGCGCCGGCGACACCGCCCGTGACGTAGAGAAGGGCCGGGTCCATGGCGTAGCCGAGACGGGCACGCAGCGAGCCTTCGAAGCCCTGCTTGGCTTCGAGACCAAGCTTTTCTTCCTTCAGCCAGGAGTAGCCTGCATCGCCTTCAACACCGTAGACGAAGTTGTCCTGCTGGAAGTTCCAGCCGGCATAGGCGCCGAGCTTGGGAGCGTTGTCCTTGATCTCGCCGACGGCGTCGGTGTCGAACTTGCCCCAGCTGTAGCCACCATAAAGACCGGTGTAGCCACCCGCCCAGGTATATTGCGGAGCCACTTCGACCGGAGCGGCGGGTTCCGGCGGCTGTTCGATGATAGCGTCAGCAGCCATTGCAGAAATGGAAAGCGCCGTCAGCGCAGCCGTAGCGAGGAAGATTGTCTTAAGAGTGCGCATGCGCATTCTCCTTACTTTTTTTACTATCGGACGCGTTTTCCAGACTTGGGAGAGAGGGTGTGGGCCTCGCCGAAAACGCGCTGTTACGGGGCGGAACATCGTGGCTAATTGCGGCGCGACATGTGCGCTTCCGTGGAGAGAACCTGTCGATAAGATGGCAGAATTGTGATGTTGCAATATGGCAACATGGGAGGCAGCGACCTATATGAAAGATCAATGGCCTAGAAGAAAAGGTTCAAGCGCCTTTTTGTCAGCATTCTTGGGGCGAATACCGATTTTTCCCGCTGATCCCGGCTGCATTTTGCCTCGCGCGGTGGCATCACGGGGAGCCATCAAGCAAGAAAGGAATCGTTTACCGTGAACTCTGAAATACCGGCCGCTTCCGCTTTGCCAGCCGTGGCCCTGGTCACCGGCGGGGCCAGGCGAATCGGCAAGGCCATTGTCGAGGACCTGGCGGCACACGGCTTTGCGGTGGCGATCCACTGCAACGGTTCCGTGGCCGAAGGCGAGGCGCTTGCGGCGTCGATCGAGGCGAAGGGCGGCCGGGCGGCGGTGGTTCAGGCGGATCTCTGCGATAGCCGAGCCGTGCGCGGCCTGATCGGGCAAGCGCAAGCGAAGCTCGGCCCTGTCCGGCTGCTTGTCAACAATGCCTCCATCTTCGTCGAGGACCATGTGGGCAATCTCGACGACGACAAATGGGAAAGGCATTTCGCCCTGCATCTGAAGGCGCCGGTCTTTCTGGCCGAGAGCATGGCGGCCGCCCTGCCCCCGGACGATGACGGGCTGATCGTCAACATCATCGATCAGCGCGTCTGGAAGACCAATCCGCTGTTCTTCTCCTATACGCTGTCGAAATCGGCGCTGTGGACCGCAACCCGCACGCTGGCGCAGGCGCTTAGCCCCCGCATCCGCGTCAATGCCATCGGCCCGGGACCGACATTGCCGAGCGAACGGCAGGATCCGCACGATTTCCAGCGGCAGGTCGAGGCGATACCACTGAAGAAAGGTCCTGCCCTTGCTGAATTCGGCCTTACAATTCGCTATCTCTGGGAGATGAAATCAGTGACCGGTCAGATGCTCGCGCTCGATGGCGGCCAGCATCTGGCGTGGCAGACACCGGATATCCTGGGAATTTCCGAATGAGCGGCTCCAAGAAAACAGGACTCCCCCGGGAAAACCAGCGTTTTCCCCAGGGAAAGCAGCGCTTTCCCGGCGATACCGGCCAGCAGGATGACGTTGCCGGTTTCCTGATGGACGAGACGGAAACGCAAGACGAGGCGCTTGAGGAGGAAGCGCCCGAGACCCGCGGGGCCGCCCTTACCGACGCGATCAAATGGGATTCGGCGCTGGAAGACGCCGACGAGGCAGAACGCGCGGGCCTGAGCGGCGCGGAAATTATCGACGCCTTCGTCAAGCGCCTGCCCAACAAGCCGGGCGTCTACCGCATGTTCAATGCGGCGGGCGACGTGCTCTATGTCGGCAAGGCGCGCAGCCTCAAGAAGCGCGTCTCCAATTATGCCCGCGGCCACGGCCACACCAACCGCATCGCGCGAATGGTACGCGAGACGGCGACGATGGAATTCGTCGTCACGCGCACGGAGACCGAGGCGCTGCTGCTGGAAGCAAACCTCATCAAGCGCCTGCGCCCGCGCTTCAACGTGCTGATGCGCGACGACAAGTCGTTTCCCTATATCCTGATGACGGGGGATCACCGCGCTCCCGGCATCTTCAAGCATCGCGGCGCGCGCTCGCGCAAGGGCGATTATTTCGGTCCCTTCGCCTCCGCCGGGGCGGTGGACCGCACCATCAACGCGCTGCAACGCGCCTTCCTTTTGCGCACCTGCACGGATTCGGTGTTCGAAATCCGCACCCGCCCCTGCCTGCTCTACCAGATCAAGCGTTGCTCCGGCCCCTGCACGGGCGAAATCAGCGATGCGGATTATGCCGGGCTCGTCAGCGAGGCGAAGGCCTTCCTCTCCGGCAAGAGCCAGAGCGTGAAGGAGCATCTTTCGCAGGCGATGCGCGAGGCGTCGGCTGAGCTCGATTTCGAGCGCGCCGCCGTCTATCGCGACCGCCTTTCCGCGCTGTCGCATGTGCAGAGCCATCAGGGTATCAACCCGCAGACCGTGGAAGAGGCCGACGTCTTCGCCATCCATCAGGAAGGCGGCATGACCTGCATCCAGGTGTTCTTCTTCCGCACCGGGCAGAACTGGGGCAACCGCGCCTATTTCCCCAGGGCGGACGCCTCGCTCGGCAATGCGGAGGTGCTGGGCGCGTTCCTGTCGCAATTCTATGACGACAAGCCCTGCCCCCGGCTGGTGCTGCTTTCCGAAACGGTGGAGGACCAGGAACTGCTCGCCGAGGCGCTCTCGACACGGGCGGGGCACCGGGTGCAGGTCACCGTGCCGCAGCGAGGGGAGAAGAAGAGCCTTGTCGAGCACGCCCATACCAATGCGCGCGAGGCGCTGGGACGCAGGCTCGCCGAAACTTCGTCGCAGGCGCGGCTCTTGAAGGGCCTTGCCGAGACCTTCGGCCTGCCGCGCGTGCCGCGGCGCATCGAGGTCTACGACAACTCGCACATCATGGGCACCAATGCGGTGGGCGGCATGATCGTCGCGGGGCCGGAGGGCTTCGTCAAGAACCAGTACCGCAAGTTCAACATCCGCTCGCAGGACATCACCCCCGGCGACGATTTCGGCATGATGCGCGAGGTGATCCAGCGCCGCTTCGCGCGGCTGGTGAAGGAGCACGGTTTACCGACACAGATGAATCCAACCGAACCGGAGAGTACGGAAGACATCGATCTGGCAGGAGAAGCCTTCCCCGCCTGGCCGGACCTGATCCTCATCGACGGCGGCCAGGGACAGGTCGGCGCGGTGCGCGGCATTCTGGCGGAACTCGGCATCGGCCATCTCGTCACCTCCATCGGCATCGCCAAGGGCGTCGACCGCGATGCGGGGCGCGAGCGCTTCTTCGTTGAAGGCAAGCCCGCCTTCACCCTTCCGCCGCGCGACCCGGTGCTCTATTTCATCCAGCGCCTGCGCGACGAAGCCCACCGCTTCGCCATCGGCACCCACCGCGCACGGCGCAAGAAAGAGATGGTCAAGAACCCGCTCGACGAAATCGCCGGGATCGGGCCGGCACGGAAGCGGGCGCTGCTGCATCAGTTCGGCACCGCAAAAGCGATCTCCCGCGCCGCGGTCGAGGATCTGATGCAGGTGGACGGGATATCGGAAGCCATGGCACGCGCCATACGCGATCATTTTCACGATGAACGGTGATCGGGCGTGCGCCCAACACACATGCGTTACACATAATTGCGACCTACCAAGTCGGTGCCAGGTGTTGATTTTTTGCCCGCATCGCTGTTGATGTGTTTCCATCGGCGCGCAAAAGACGCCGAATCTTTTAAATTGCTGCATGATTTCACCTTAATCGATTGTGATTTTGGGAATTCACGCGGTGGGAGATCAGCCTAGAATGCGGAAAAATGCCCTGTCCTTGCCGAATATCCTCACCTATGGGCGCATTCTTGCGGTTCCACTGGTGGTGGTATGCTTTTTTGTCGAGGGCAGTCTGAAGTCCAGCGAGACCGCGCGCTGGACCGCGCTGACCATCTTCATCGCCGCCAGCATCACCGATTTCTTCGACGGCTATCTGGCGCGCATGTGGAAGCAGACCTCCACCATCGGCCGGATGCTCGATCCGATCGCCGACAAGCTGCTCGTCTCCGCCTGTCTCCTGCTGCTCGCCGCCGACCGCACGATCGCCGGATGGACGCTCTGGGCGGCGATCATCATCCTGTGCCGCGAGATCCTGGTCTCTGGCCTGCGCGAATATCTGGCGGAACTGAAGGTCAGCGTGCCGGTCAGCACGCTCTCGAAGTGGAAGACGACGATCCAGATGGTCGCCATCGGCTTCCTGCTCGCAGGGCATGCGGGCGACAAGTACCTTCCCTACACGACGGAGATGGGCATCACGCTTCTCTGGATATCGGCGCTCGTCACGCTTTATACCGGCTGGGACTATTTCCGCGCCGGACTGAAACATGTGATGGACTGAAGCAATGACAACCAAACTCGTCTATTTCGCCTGGGTGCGCGAGCGTATCGGCAAGCCGGAAGAGGAAATCGAACTCCCCGCCGAGGTGCGCACCGTGGGGGAGCTTCTCGACCATCTGAAGACGCGTGGCGAGGAATATGAGGCAGCGCTGGAATATCCTGAAGTCATCCGCGTCGCCATCGATCACGAGCATGTCGACCATGGCGAGAAAATTGCGGGCGCGCGCGAGATCGCACTCTTCCCGCCGATGACCGGAGGGTGAGATGAGCACGCCGGTCGTGCCGCATATCAGCGTCCAGCGCGAGGATTTCGACATCGCCAGCGAGATCGCGGCGCTGTCGGCGGGACGCACCGATATCGGCGCGGTGGTGACCTTCAGCGGGCTTTGCCGCGACGAAGGCGGGACGCTCATCGCGCTCGAACTCGAACATTATCCCGGTATGGCGGAAGCCGAGATCGGCCGGATCGCGGCGGAAGCCTCGCAGCGCTGGCCGCTGTCGGGGCTGCGCGTCATCCACCGCCATGGAAAAATCCTGCCGGGCGAGAGTATCGTCCTCGTCGCAGCCGCCTCGGCGCATCGCCAGGCGGCATTCGAGGCCGCCTCCTTTCTGATGGATTTCCTGAAGACCAACGCACCTTTCTGGAAAAAGGAGCACCGCCGGGACGGCAAGGAAGGCGGATGGGTGGAAGCCAAGGCGAGCGACGACGCGGCGCAATCGCGCTGGGCACGGCAGGGCGATCGGGAACGCTAGAAAACAGCGAAAATCCTAACGAAATAATTACCAAAAACTTGCAATGTCACAATTTCTACACGAACATTGACCATTCCATGGGGGTGGGAGAATCATGGCTTGCAGTGGCAAGTCTCGTGTCATTCAAAGCAAGGATGACATCGGGCAAAGCAAAAACAACATCGGGAAATGAGTATGCGGCGCGTCCGGGCAGGATGGATTTCGATAATGGGAGCGGCGGTGGCAGGCATTGCCGTGCTCGCCGGTTCCGCCCTGTTCGTCACGGCATCGCTTCCCACCTCCGGCGTGGCCGCGGAGAAGACCATTCATGGCGATGTGGTCTACCAGGACAAGATCGATCTGCCTCCGGAGGCTGACCTGCATGTGCAGTTGGCCGATGTCTCTCCCACCGATGGGGGTGCGAGGGTCGTGGCCGAGACGCGCGTTTCCTCCGTCCGCAACGGCCGGATTCCCTTCGCGCTGGATTTCGACAGCCAGGAGATCGTCCTGGGTCATACCTATGTGCTGCAGGCCCGCATCGCCGCCGGCGACACGCTGTGGTTCGTCAACGACCAGCAATATCGCATCGACCCGCATGAGCCGCAGCAGCCGATCAGCATCAGCGTGGTGGCCGTGCGCAACGATGCCGATACCGTGCTTGACAATCCGATCGAGGGGGCGACATGGCTGGTGGAAGATATCTACGGCAATGGCGTCGTCGACAATGCCCAGACGACACTGACGATCGGTGACGACGGCGAGGTGAGCGGATCGAGCGGCTGCAACCGGTATTTCACCAAGGCCCTGCTCGCGGCCGACATGCTTTCCTTCGCCGAGGTGGGTTCCACCTACATGCAATGCCCGCCGGCGCTGATGAACCAGGAAAGCAAGTTCTTCGACGCGCTGGGCAAAGCCCGCTCATACAGGATCGATCTGGGCAAGCTGCTGCTGCTCGATGCCGAGGGCAAAGAGATCCTGCGCCTGACGCAGCAGAGCTGACGGCCGCCATTCTGGCCCAAGCGCCGCAATTCCCGCCCGTACCGATAAAATAACGAAGCCCGCCGTTTCCGGCGGGCTTGGCATTTGATCATAGCGGTTGCAGAAATCAGCCGACGATTTCGGTGCCGGAGAACCAGTAGGCGATTTCCTCGGCGGCGGTTTCCGGAGCATCCGAGCCATGGACCGAATTCTCGCCGATAGAGAGCGCGAAGGTCTTGCGGATGGTGCCTTCGGCGGCATTGGCCGGGTTGGTGGCGCCCATCACTTCGCGGTTCTTCGCAATGGCGTTCTCGCCTTCGAGGACCTGGACGACCGTCGGGCCGGAGGACATGAACTCGACCAGCTCGCCGAAGAAGGGACGGTCCTTGTGGACGGCATAGAAGCCCTCGGCCTCACGGCGGCTCATCCAGACGCGCTTGGAAGCAACGACGCGCAGGCCCGCATCCTCGAGCATCTTGGTAATCGCGCCCGTCAGGTTACGCTTCGTCGCATCCGGCTTGATCATCGAAAACGTGCGTTCAATCGCCATCGTTCAAAACCCTTATGTTCCAGAGAAGTGGGCGGTGTTTACCCGCCCCGGCCTCTGGAAACAAGGGGGTCGGGGCAATTTCACGCCGCTGCGACACGTCGTCCAAGCCCGTCATGGAGGTCAAGACAACGTTCAAACCATTGAAGGACGGTATCGTCCCGTGCAAGCGGTGGCGGGCCGGCCGTCACCCGCATCCATTGCAGGGCGCCGAACAGGATGTAATCGGCGAATAGCGGGCTGTCGCCACCGAGGAAAGGCTGGAAATGCAGCGTGCGGCGCACCGGCTCCAGACGTGACGCGAAAGCGGCCCTCTCCGCCTCGCCCTCCGCCGCCAGTTCCTCGATCGGCCTGCCGAGACGCTCATGCCGGCTGGCACGGAAATAGGCCTGATCGGCCTCGTCCAGCATGTCGTGGATATGCATGACCGCCATCTTCGTGACCGGCATATGGATGACCATCTGCGAAAAGCTCTCGACGAAACGGGAGAGCGCCTTGCCGCCCTCGCCTGCGAAAAGCGTCGGCCGGTCCGGATAGGCTTCCTCCAGGTAGAGCGCGATCTCGAAGCTGTCGCGGACAAGGCGATTGCCGTCCCGGAGAACGGGAACTGTCTTGGAAAACCCGTCCTCGATGCGGGGTATCGCGGTGAAGGGACAGGGCCGTTCGACATAGTCCAGCCCCTTGTGAGCAAGCGCCAGCGCCACCTTCCAGCAATGGGGGGAAAACGGCCGGTTCTCTTCCCTGCCGCAAAGGGTATAGAGGACACGTGTCATCATTAAGCTCCCGATTCTGATCCTGTGCCATTGTGGGGAGATTGCCAGCCGGAATCCAATCAGCAAATTTCATGGATTGCATCACACAGCCGGCGTTCGCGGTTGAAATGTCAAGGGAGAAACCGATGCGCAGTCATTTCCAGATGTTCGCCGCCTATAACCGCTGGGCGAACGACCTCGTCTACGATGCCGCAGCAGAGCTCAGCGACGAGGACTATCGCCGGGACATGGGGGCCTTCTTCAAATCCATTCATGGAACGCTGAACCACATCCTGATTGCCGATCGCATCTGGATGAAGCGCTTCACCGGGGAAGGCGACCATCCCAAGACCCTCGATGCCATCCTTTTCGAACAATTGTCCGCCCTGCGCGTGGCGCGCGAGGCGGAGGACCGGCGCATCATCGCCTTCGTCGAGGGGCTGGACGACAGGGCCGTCGAGGGACGCTTCACCTATATCACCGTCACCGATGTGCGCACCGTCAGCCAGAGGCTTGCGCCGGCGCTCTCGCATTTCTTCAATCACCAGACCCATCATCGCGGCCAGGTCCATGCGATGCTGACGGCGCTCGGCAGCCAAGCGCCGTCGCTGGACCTCGTCCGGTTCCAGAGAACGGAGACGGGACGGCGTTTTGCCTGAAACCCATCTTGCGGAACCGGCGCTTCCCGTGCAAAAGCCCTTGTCATGCTTATCCTGAACGACATTTCCGTGCGCGTCGCCGGCCGCCTGCTTATCGACCACGCCAGCGTGACGCTGCCGACGGGGTCCAAGACCGGCTTCGTCGGGCGCAACGGCACCGGCAAATCCACCCTCTTCCGCGTCATCACCGGCGAGCTTGCGCCGGAGACGGGCGATTTCTCGCTGCCCAAGAACACGCGCATCGGCCAGGTGGCGCAGGAAGCGCCGGGGACGGAAGAGCCGCTGATCGAGATCGTGCTCAAAGCAGACAAGGAGCGCATGGCGCTGCTCGAAGAAGCCGAAACCGCCACCGATCCGCACCGCATCGCCGAAATCCACACCCGCCTTGCCGATATCGACGCCCATTCGGCGGAAGCGCGCGCAGGCGCGATCCTCTCCGGCCTCGGCTTCGACGCCGAGGCGCAGCGACGCCCCGCCTCCTCCTTCTCGGGCGGGTGGCGGATGCGCGTGGCGCTTGCCGCGGTGCTCTTCTCCGAGCCGGATCTGCTGCTCCTCGACGAGCCGACCAACTATCTCGACCTTGAAGGCACGCTCTGGCTTGAGGACTATGTGCGGCGCTATCCGCACACCGTCATCCTCATCAGCCACGACCGCGATCTGCTCAATTCTGCCGTCAATTCGATCATGCATCTCGACCAGAAGAAATTGACCTTCTGGCGCGGCGGCTACGATCAGTTCGAGCGCCAGCGCTCGGAGATGATCGAGCTGCAGCAAAAGCAGCGCGTCAAGCAGGAGGCGCAGCGCAAGCATATGGAGGCATTCGTCGAGCGCTTCCGCGCCAAGGCCTCCAAGGCACGGCAGGCGCAGTCGCGCCTGAAGGCGCTCGAGAAACTGAAGCCCATCGCCGCCCATATCAACGAGCATGTACAGCCCTTCACCTTCCCCGACGCGGAAAAGAAGGCGGCCTCGCCCATCATCGCGATCGAGAATGTCGATGTGGGCTATATCCCCGGCAAGCCGGTGCTGCGGGGCCTGAACCTGCGCATCGACAATGACGACCGCATCGCCCTGCTCGGCTCGAACGGCAACGGCAAATCGACGCTCGCCAAGCTTCTGGGCGGCAGGCTGCAGCCGGAAGCCGGGCGGATGACGGTCTCCCCCAATCTGAAGGTCGCCTTCTTCGCGCAGCATCAGCTCGACGATCTCGTGCCCGGCGACAACGCCATCGAGCATGTGCGCAAGCTGATGCCGGGCGAGCCGGAGGCGAAGGTGCGCTCGCGCGTGGCGCAGATGGGGCTTTCCACGGAAAAGATGATGACGCCGGCGCGCGACCTCTCCGGCGGCGAGAAGGCGCGGCTCTTGATGGGGCTTGCCACCTTCCACGGGCCGAACCTGCTCATTCTCGACGAGCCGACCAACCATCTCGATATCGACAGCCGCGAGGAGCTCGTCCATGCGCTCAATGGCTTCAACGGCGCGGTCATTCTCATCGCCCACGACCGGCACCTGATCGAGGCGACCATGGACCGGCTGTGGCTGGTGCGCGGCGGCGAGGTGAAGCCTTATGACGGCGACCTAGAGGAATACCGCTCATTGGTGCTCTCCGACAGCCGCTCCGGCAATGGCAGGGAAAGGCCGGCGGACCAGGGGCCGAAGATCTCCAAGGCCGACCAGCGCCGCCTTGCCGCGCAGAAGCGCGAGACGCTGAAGCCCTTGCAGAAAAAGATCAATGAAGCCGAAGCCTTGGTGCAGAAACTGACGAAAAAGATTCAAGACCTGCAGGCGCAGCTCGACGATCCCGATCTCTATACGCAGGATGCGTCGAAGGTCACTGCCATCACGCGTGACATCGCCAAGGCGAGGGCGGAACTGGCGCAAGCGGAGGAGAAGTGGATGGCGCTCTCCACCGAATATGAAGAAGCCATGGCGGAGTGACGCGGGCGTCACTTACGGGAGAGCCGGCGCGGTAAGACCTATTCGCTCGAAAAGGCGGCGCGAAACGCCTGTGTGCCGGCGGGCGTGAAGGAAATGACGCGCCCCTCGAGCCGCCGCGCCCAGCCCCGCGCGATGAAGGTATCGAGGAGTGCGGCCCCCAGCGCGCCGCCCAGATGGTTGCGCCGCTCGCTCCAGTCGAGACAGGCGCGGCAGAGCGGCCGCTTGCCTTTCTCGAGCCGTCCGATATCGACACCAAGGCCGGTGAAGAAATCCCGGCCCTTCCCGGTCAGCACGAGATCCGCGTCCTCGGCGATGAGGTGGAGCCGGCGGGCCGCATCGAGCATCTCGACGCCGCGCTCCCCCGCCAGATGGTCGTAGCAGATGCGCGCCGTGCGCAGCGCCTGATCCTTCGGCCCCGTGCGCACGCGCACAGCGCCGGTGCGCTGGGCCAGGCCCATCAGCCGCTCCAGCACCTCCGCCACATCCGGCCCGGACAGGCGGAAATAGCGATGCCGCCCCTGCTTTTCCACGTCGACGAGATTGGCTTCACCGAGCTTGGCAAGATGCCCGCTCGCCGTCTGCAGGGTGACGCCGGCGAGCCCGGCAAGCTCGCTCGCCGTCAGCGCGCGGCCGTCCATCAGCGCCGTGAGCATATTCGCCCGCGCCGGATCGCCAAGCAGCGCCGCGATCTTCGCAATGACAGGACCGTCTTTCATAGTTCGATGCTAACCGAAGCATGGATGGAGTTCAAGCGGTAGAAATCGGCCATCGAAAACCACAGGAAGTGAGTGATGATCACCTGTTTCATCCGCTATGAGATCGATCCGTTCAGACGGGACGCCTTCGCTGAATATGCGCGCAACTGGGGTCAGGCGATCCCGCGCTGCGGGGCTGACCTGATCGGCTATTTCGGACCCCATGAGGGCTCGGCCACCTGCGCCTATGGCGTCTACAACATCGAAAGCCTGGCGGCCTATGAGGCCTATCGGGCGCGGCTAGCCGGCGACCCGCTGGGACGCGCAAATTATGAATTCGCCAAGCGGGAGCGCTTCATCCTGAAGGAGGACCGGATGTTCCTGAAGCATCTCTCCGGCCCGCATGCGGAGCTTGTGCGGCCATGATCGCGGTCATCTTCGAAGTCTGGCCGGCGGATGAAGCCCGCCGGGCGCAATATCTCGACATCGCCGCCGGACTGCGCGCGGAGCTGCTGGCGATCGACGGCTTCATCTCCATCGAGCGATTCCAGAGCCTCAACGAGCCGGGCAAGCTCCTGTCGCTCTCCTTCTGGCGCGACGAGGAGGCGGTGAAAGCATGGCGCACCCTGCCCGCCCACCGCGTGGCCCAGGCGAAGGGCCGCAGCAGCGTCTTCGAGGATTACCGGCTGCGCATCGCTCACGTGCTGCGCGATTACGGGCTCGACGACCGCGACGAGGCGCCGGAGGACAGCCGGGCCGCTCACAGCTGCGCATAAACGAAAACAGGCCGGGTAGCCCGGCCTGTTCAAATTCGCGGAATTGCCGGTTCAGCCCAGCGCGGCCCTGACCGCGGCGATCGCCTCGGAAGCCCTGGCGCCTTCCGGACCGCCCGCCTGGGCCATATCAGGACGGCCGCCGCCGCCCGAGCCGCCAAGAGCGGCGGAGGCCGCGCGGACCAGATCGACGGCGCTGATGCGCGCGGTCAGATCTTCGGTGACGCCGACGACGGCGCTCGCCTTGCCATCCTCGCCGAGACCGACGAAAACCACCACGCCGGAACCGAGCGCCTTCTTGCCCTCGTCGGCAAGCGGCTTCAGATCGCGCGGCGAAACGCCCGATACCACCTTGCCGATGAAATTCACGCCATTGACGGTTTCGTTTTCGGCAGCCTGCGCCCCACCACCGCCGAGCGCCAGTTTCTTGCGCGCCTCGGTCAGTTCGCGCTCCAGCTTGCGGCGCTCCTCAAGGAGGCTGGCGACGCGATCGAGCGCTTCGGCGGGCGTCGTCTTCAGCGTGGCCGCCAGCGCCTTGACCCGCTCGTCCTGCTCTTCCAGATAGCGGCGCGCCGCCTCGCCGGTCAGCGCCTCGATGCGGCGCACGCCGGCGGCGACCGCGCCTTCCGAGACGATGCGGATCAACCCGATATCGCCGGTCCGGCGCACATGGGTGCCGCCGCAGAGCTCGGTGGAATAGATCTTGCCCGCCTTGGGGCCCTTCGTCGCCGTGCCCATCGAGACGACACGCACCTCGTCGCCATATTTCTCGCCGAAAAGCGCCATCGCGCCCTCGGCAATGGCGTCATCGACGGCCATCAGCCGCGTCGTAACGGGTGCGTTCTGCAGCACGACATCATTGGCGATATCCTCGATCTCCTTCAGTTCCCCCGCCGAGATCGGCTTGGGATGCGAGAAGTCGAAGCGCAGGCGGTCGGGCGCAACCAGCGAGCCCTTCTGGGCCACATGGGTGCCGAGCGTCTCGCGCAGCGCCTCGTGCAGGAGGTGGGTCGCGGAATGGTTGGAACGGATGCGCGTGCGGCGCGAGGAATCCACGGCGAGCTCGACGACCGCGCCGGCCTTCGCCTCGCCTTTCGTCACCCGGCCGATATGGACGAAAACACCGTCGCCCTTCTTCTGCGTATCGGAGATCTCGATGGTGAAATCCTCGCCGGAAATCGTGCCGGCATCGCCCACCTGGCCGCCGGATTCACCATAGAACGGCGTCTGGTTGACGACGACGGAAACCGCCTCGCCCTCCCCGACGCTGTCGACGACGGCGCCGTCCTTGACCAGCGCGGCGATAATGCCTTCCGCCTGCTCCGTCTCATAGCCCAGGAACTCCGTCGCCCCCGATTTGTCGCGCACCGAAAACCACACGGTCTCCGTTGCGGCATCGCCGGAGCCGGCCCAGCTGGCGCGCGCCTCCGCCTTCTGGCGCTCCATGGCCGCGTTGAAGCCCTCGACATCGACGCCGATGCCGCGCTGGCGCAACGCATCCTGCGTCAGATCGAGCGGGAAACCATAGGTATCGTAGAGCTTGAAGGCTGTCTCGCCATCGAGACGGCCGCCCTCGCCCAAATTCTCGGTCGCCTCGCCCAAGAGCCCGAGCCCGCGCTCCAGCGTCTTGCGGAAGCGGGTTTCCTCGAGCTTCAGCGTCTCGGAGATCAGCGCCTCGGCGCGGATCAATTCCGGATAGGCCTGCCCCATCTCGCGGATGAGCGCCGGAAGGAGCCGCCACATCAAGGGCTCGCGCGCGCCAAGCAGCTGCGCATGGCGCATGGCGCGGCGCATGATGCGGCGCAGCACATAGCCGCGCCCCTCATTCGACGGCAGCACGCCATCGGCGATGAGGAAGCTCGACGCACGCAGATGATCGGCGATGACGCGATGGCTGGCGCGGGCCTTGCCCTCGGCCTTGACGCCCGTCGCTTCCTCCGAAGCACGGATCAGCGCCTTGAAAAGATCGATGTCGTAATTGTCGTGAACGCCCTGCAGAACGGCGGCGATGCGTTCCAGCCCCATGCCGGTATCGATCGACGGACGCGGGAGATCGACACGCTCCTCCTTCGTCACCTGTTCGAACTGCATGAAGACGAGATTCCAGATCTCGATGAAGCGGTCGCCATCCTCCTCCGCGCTGCCGGGAGGGCCGCCCCATATATGGTCACCATGGTCGTAGAAGATTTCCGAGCACGGGCCGCACGGCCCCGTGTCACCCATCGCCCAGAAATTGTCGCTGGTCGGGATGCGGATGATGCGGTCGTCGGAGAGGCCGGCGATCTTCTTCCAGAAATTCGCCGCATCGTCGTCGGTGTGATAGACGGTGACGAGCAGCTTGTCCTTCGGCAGGCCGAATTCCTTGGTGATCAGGTTCCAGGCGAGGCCGATCGCCTCCTCCTTGAAATAGTCGCCGAAGGAGAAATTGCCGAGCATCTCGAAGAAGGTGTGGTGGCGCGCGGTATAGCCGACATTGTCGAGGTCGTTGTGCTTGCCGCCGGCGCGCACGCATTTCTGCGAGGTCGTCGCCCGGCTGTAGGGGCGCTGCTCGAGCCCGGTGAAGACGTTCTTGAACTGCACCATGCCGGCATTGGTGAACATCAATGTCGGATCATTGCGCGGCACGAGCGGGCTCGACGGCACGATCTCATGTCCGTTCTTCCTGAAATATTCGAGAAATGTCGACCGTATCTCGTTGACGCCACTCATGTTCCAAACCTTTGGGCTTTTCGCGTGCCGGTCTCAACCGCCCGGCAGCTTCGCCTTCTGAATTGATCTCAGCCCGGAGAACTGCTCTTGGAGGCTTCAAGCGCCCGCAAATTGGGCAGCGGTCCGGACCGCCCGCTTTTAGCGATGCCGCGCACCCCTGTCCAGACAATCCGGCAGCGGGAAGGCGGTGATGGAAATCCGCCGGAATTGCGCCACTCCCGATCGCGGCGCCAAACGCAAAAGCCCGCGCCGTTCCCACCATGAGCGAGAAAAGCGCGGGCCGGAACAATCAGAATTCGGGAAAGAAGGCCGCTCCCGAAATCGGCTCCTTCTTACATCTCCGCCGAGGCGGAACCGTCATCGTCCAGCTCCCCCGGACCGTCATCGAGAAGCTGCTCGGCGATGAGGCCGGCATTCTGGCGCAGCGCCAGCTCGATCTCGCGCGCCACTTCCGGATTGTCCTTCAGGAACAGCTTGGCGTTCTCGCGCCCCTGCCCCAGACGCTGCGAATTATAGGAGAACCAGGCGCCCGACTTCTCGACCACGCCGGCCTTGACGCCGAGATCGACCAGTTCGCCCGTCTTGGAGACGCCGGCGCCATACATGATGTCGAACTCCACCTGCTTGAAGGGGGGCGCGAGCTTGTTCTTGACGACCTTCACGCGGGTCTGATTGCCGACCACCTCGTCGCGCTCCTTGACGGCGCCGATGCGGCGGATATCGAGGCGAACGGAGGCGTAGAACTTCAGCGCATTGCCGCCCGTCGTCGTCTCGGGCGAGCCGAACATGACGCCGATCTTCATGCGGATCTGGTTGATGAAGATGACCATGCAGTTGGAGCGCGAGATGGAGGCCGTCAGCTTGCGCAGCGCCTGGCTCATCAGGCGGGCCTGGAGACCGGGCAGGGAATCGCCCATCTCGCCCTCGATTTCGGCACGCGGCGTCAACGCCGCAACGGAATCGACCACCAGCACGTCGATCGCACCCGAGCGCACCAGCGTATCGGTGATCTCCAGCGCCTGCTCGCCCGTATCGGGCTGCGAGATCAGGAGGTTTTCGAGATCGACGCCCAGCTTGCGGGCATAGACCGGATCGAGCGCATGCTCGGCATCGACGAAGGCGCAGATGCCGCCCTTCTTCTGCGCCTCGGCGATCGTGTGCAGCGCCAGCGTCGTCTTGCCCGAGCTTTCCGGGCCGTAGATTTCGATGATGCGTCCCTTGGGCAGGCCGCCCACACCAAGCGCGATATCAAGAGAGAGCGATCCGGTCGAAACCGTTTCTATCTCGACCACCTGCTCGTTCTGGCCGAGCCGCATGATCGATCCCTTGCCGAACGCCCGCTCGATCTGAGACAGCGCCGCGTCCAGAGCTTTTGTCTTGTCCACTGAATTATCCTCAACAAGCCGCAACGAATTCTGAGACATGTTACACTACCCCTGTGTGGTGCATGAAGCCCGGCCGATCCGTTCTTGAAAACTATTTGTATCCGTTTTGTTCTTATTTGGCAAGATCGTCAACCATTTGAAAAACCGGAACATTCCAAAAATGTTCCATCTATGTTCCTGAACTGGCGACCGATCAAACGTTGTGAAAAAGATGCGCAGGGCGCGGTTCGGAACCGGCATTGCCGGGATCCGATTCGGTTTTGACGCAGAGCCCGCTGCGCCGCGACGCGTCGGAAAACCGGCAATGAAAAAGCGCGGCCCCGAAGAACCGCGCTTCATTTCCGTCAGATCGGCCGGAGGATTACCCCCTGGGATAATCCAGCGGATTTACCCCTGGGACAATCCAACGGATTACCCTTGGGTAAGCGGCGAAATCTGGATCTCGACGCGGCGGTTCTGCGCGCGGCCGGCTTCCGTGTCGTTGGAAGCGATGGGGCGGGTATCGCCGAAGCCGGTAACAGCGAAGCGGCGCTGGTCGATGCCCTGGCTGCCCAGATAAGTGGCGACGGACTGGGCGCGGCGCTGCGAAAGCTGCTGGTTGTAGCTGGCGCTGCCGGTCGAATCGGTGTGGCCATAGATATCGACCAGCGACTGGTTGAACTTGCGCAGCACGATCGCGACGGAATTCAGCGTCGGATAGAACTGGCTCTTCACCGCGTCCTGATCGGTGTCGAAGGTGATGTTGGACGGCATGTTGAGGATGATGTTGTCGCCATTGCGCGTGACCGAAACGCCGGTGCCCTGCAATTGAGCACGCAGCTCGGCTTCCTGCCGGTCCATATAATTGCCGATGGCGCCGCCGCCCAGCGCGCCGAGGCCCGCGCCGATCAGAACGGCGTTGCGCTGCGCACGGCTCGAGCCGCCGACGGCCAGGCCGCCCAGTGCGCCAACGGCGGCGCCGATGGCCGCGCCGCCGGCCGTATTGGAGATCTTCTGCTGCCCGGTATAGGGATCGGTCGTGCAGCCTGCGAGGAAGGTCGCCGCCAGGGCAGCAATGGAAAACTTCTTGATCATGAGATGATGGTCCCCGGTTGGAATGCGTCGCGCATGATAATAGCGATTGCGGCAATAAGGTGAAGGCTTGGTTAACGCACCGGCCGCCGGACCGCAACCACCGGCCGATGCCTTCCCGCCCTCTGGCCAAGCGTGCCGCGGCTGGCTATCGTCCTCGCGAAATCGAAGCTCAGGAGGAGAAGCGGATGCCTGCGGAAAACGAAAAACCGGTGGCGGTGATAACGGGCGGCGGCCGCGGCATGGGCGCGGCGATCGCCAGGGAACTGGGCGAGCGGGGCTATCGCCTGGCGCTGATGTCGCCGTCGGGAAGCGCCGTCGAACTGGCGGGCGAGCTCGGCGGCGTGGGCCTCAAGGGATCGGCGCAGAACCTCGCCGATCTGGAAGCGCTGGTGGAGGCGGCATCGAGCCGCTATGGCCGGATCGATGCCGTGGTCAATCATACCGGCCATCCGCCGAAAGGCGACCTCCTCGACATCACTGACGAAGGCTGGGCGCTCGGCAATGAGATGATGGTTCTCAACGTGGTGCGCATGGCGCGCCTGGTGACGCCGCTGATGCTCAGGCAGGGCAAGGGCGCCTGGGTCAACATCACCACCTTCGCGGCCTTCGAGCCCTCGCTGAAGTTCCCTGTCTCCTGCGCCTATCGCGCCGCAATCGGCGCCTACACCAAGCTCTATGCGGATCGCTATGCCGCCGACAATATCCGCATGAACGCCCTTCTGCCGGGCTATATCGACAGCCTCGAGCACAAGCCGGAAACGGCGGACGCGGTGCCGATGAAGCGCGTGGGAACGGTGGAGGAAATCGCCAAGACGACGGCTTTCCTGCTCTCCGACGATGCGGGCTACATCACGGGGCAGAACATCCGCGTCGACGGCGGCATCACGCGGCATGTGTGAGGACACACGCCATCCTCAAGGCCGCAGATCGTTCTCCTTCGGGCATTTGCCGTCCGGACATGCTTCGGGTGACGCGAATTTGACCGTGAACACCTGCCCGCCTATCCCCGAGGCAAGCGGCGACGCGAAATCGAGCGGCATGCAGCGGTCGACGGCCGCCACCGCCGCATCGACGAATGATTTGCGCGCCTGGTCATCGCCCTTCACGTTGACGGCCGTCGTCCTCGGTCGCCCGATCAGCGTTCCGTCCCGGCGAAAGCTGAAGCTCAGCGTGACGGAGGATCCGTCGGTGCCGGCAGGCGCCGCCCAGCAGGACTGGATCGCCTTGCCGACATCGTCCATCGTCTTGAGCGGTTCGGCGGCGGCAGGGGCCGGAGCCAGAATCACGAGGCATGCGAGAATGCGCGCGCAGGAGGATTTCATGTCTCAGTCGCTCCTCTTCGAATGACGAAAGTCCAGCGCTGATTAATCCTTCAAGAATAAAACCGTCGCGGTGTTCCGCGCAGGGCGAACAAATATTGTTGATCGCGGCGTGAACCGCCGCCTCAGGACTTCCGCTTCGCGTCCGCCCTCGGCGCGCCCCAGCGCAGCCCGTCCATCAACAGCGAGACCAGCCGGCGGGAGCGGTCGCGCCAGTCCGGCGTATCGGGAGCGGAATAGATGCCCGACAATGCAAGCAGCACGTCGGAGCTTTCCACATCGTCACGAATGGAGCCATCGGCGACAGCCGCCTCCACCAGCCGTCGCAGCGCCTGGGTGATCATGCCGGACACATCGGAGAAAAGCTCGCAGTTCGCCGTCAGCAGAATGCGCAGGCTGCTCGCCAGGCCACGCTTCGTCGCGATGTAATCGACAAAGCGCTGCATCCACTCCGCCAGCGCGACATCCGGCGGATAATCGCGCGCCAGATCGTCGGCCGCCGCGCACAGCGCCTCCACCTCGCGCCGGTAAATCACCTCGACGAGATGTTCCCGCGTCGGGAAATGCCGGTAGAGCGTGCCGATGCCGACGCCGGCGCGCCGCGCGATGTCTTCAAGCGAGGTGTCGACGCCATGCTCGGCAAAGGCCGCGCGCGCCACGTCCAGGAGCTTGTCGCGATTGCGCCGGGCATCGGCCCGCAGGCGCTTCTCAGGCGCAGCAGGTTTACCCTCTCCGGATCCGGCCGGCGGCTTCGTCGCCAATATTCAGCTCCAACAGCAATTAGGACTTGACCGCAAGCGGCAAGCCTCTAAGATCATAAACGGAGGCGCCTCCGATTTATCTGGAGTGCCTTGTGCAACTATTCCACCCGGGATCGACTATGCCATGTCTTTCGCGCTTGCAAGGGCTCTCCGCCCCGCAGCCCCTAAGGCGCATCGATCCTCCTGACAAATTTGACAACAGGCCTGACGCCTCTGCCTTGCCACCGGACCGGAGCTGCTGGCGGACGTCACGCCATCAATGGAGAGAACGGAGATGACGAACAAGACAACCGTTCATCTTGAGATCAACGGGCGCGCGCAGGCGCTCGAGATCGAACCGCGCGTCACGCTCCTCGATGCGTTGCGCGAACATCTGGGCCTCACCGGCACCAAGAAGGGCTGCGACCATGGCCAGTGCGGCGCCTGCACCGTGCATATCGACGGCGAGCGCGTGCTTGCCTGCCTGACGCTCGCCGCGCAGGCGGAAGGCCGCGCGGTGACCACCATCGAGGGTCTTGCCGGCCCCAATGGTGAACTGCACCCGGTGCAGGCGGCCTTCCTCGACTATGACGCTTTCCAGTGCGGCTATTGCACGCCGGGACAGATCATGTCCGCCGTCGCCTGCATCCGCGAGGGTCATGCCGGATCGGACGAAGAGATCCGCGAATATATGTCGGGCAATCTCTGCCGCTGCGGCGCCTATCCCCATGTCGTCGCCGCCGTCCGCCAGGCCGCGGAAGAGCTGGCAACACGAAAACAGGCCGCGGAGTAACATCATGAGAGACTTTTCCTATCATCGTGCCGGTTCGGTGGACGAGGCGCGCCACGCCGCCGCCCTGCCCGCCGCCATGCTGCTTGCCGGCGGCACCACGCTTCTCGACCTCGCCAAATGCGGTGTGATGGAGCCGGAACGGGTCGTCGACATCAGCCATCTCAAGGGCCTCGACGATATCCGCGTCGATGCGGAGGGCGCCTCTATCGGCGCGCTCGCCCGGATGGGCCGCGTCGCCGACGATGCCGGCATCCGCGCCCATTTCCCCGCCGTTTCGGAAGCGCTGTGGCAGGCGGCATCACAGCAGATCCGCAACATGGCGACGATCGGCGGCAATCTGATGCAGCGCACGCGCTGCGCCTATTTCCGCGATCCGGCGGCCTTTTCCGCCTGCAACAAGCGCGCCCCGGGCTCGGGCTGCTCGGCGATCGGCGGCGTCAACCGCAATCATGCCATCCTCGGCACCAGCGGCGCCTGCATCGCCACCTATCCCGGCGATCTCGCCGTGGCGCTCGTCGCCTTCGATGCCATGGTCCATCTGGGCGGACGCAGCATGGCGGTGGACGATTTCTTCCTCCTGCCGGGCGGCACGCCTGAGAAGGAGCATGCGATCGAGCCGGGCGAGATGATCACCGCGATCACCATCCCCGCTTCACCTGCCGCGCGGCGTTCCACCTATCTGAAGGTGCGCGACCGGCAATCCTATGAGTTCGCAGCGGCCAGTGCCGCGGTAGGCATCGAGCTGGAGCCCGATGGCCGCACGATCCGCGATCTGCGCGTGGCGCTTGGCGGCGTGGCCACCAAGCCCTGGCGCGCCCGCGCCGTGGAAAACGCGCTGAAGGGCAAGGTTCTGGAGCCGGAAGCGGTGCGACGCGCGAGCCTTCTCGCCGTCGAAGGCGCGGCCAATCATGGCGGCAATCATTACAAGATCGAGCTTGCGCCGCGTGTCGCCGCGCGCGCCATTTTGAATATGGGAGGTGCGGCATGACCGTTCTCGAAACCAGACAGCGTGGCGAAGCTTCCGATGGCAGCGGCATCGGCGGACGCCATTCGCGCATCGACGGCCGCCTGAAGATCACCGGCGGCGCCACCTATGCCTTGGAGCACCGGCTCGAAAATCTCACTTACGCCGTGCTGGTGCCGAGCACGATCGCGGCCGGGCGGGTGACGGGGATCGACATTGCTGCAGCCAGGGCCGCGCCCGGCGTTCTCCTCGTGCTCACGCCCGATGATAATCTCGGCCTTGCCACCGCCTCCGACTGGTTCGGCAACCGTGCCGAAGGCAGCTATCGCCCCCTCGTCCCGGAGATCGCCTTCAACGGCCAGGCCGTCGCCGTCGTCGTGGCGGAGACGCTCGAACAGGCGACTGCGGCGGCGTCCCTCGTCAAGGTCACCTATGAGGAGGCGCAGGCAATCGCCGGCCTCGACGATCCCAGGGCCGGCGACGGCAATCTCGTCGACAATCTGACCGTGACCTGGGGCGACGCCGAGGCAGCACTTGCCGCCGCCCCGGTCAGGGTCGAAGGCGAATACCGCACGCCGCGCGAATATCACGTGACGATCGAGCCGCACGGCCTCACCGCCGCCTGGGAAGGCGAGCGCCTCACCATCTTCGAGCCGAGCCAGTGGACGCACGGCATGGCGCGCTCCTATGCCGAATGGTTCGGGCTGCCCTATGAAAATGTGACGCTGATCTCGCCCTTCATCGGCGGCGGCTTCGGCTCGAAGGCGAGCGCATCCTTCTACGGCGCGCTCGCCGCCGCCTCGGCGAAGCGGCTCGGCCGGCCGGTGAAGCTCGCCATCACCCGGCCGCAGACCTTCACAGCCTATGGCGGCCGCGCGGCGACGCGCCAGAAGATCGCACTCGGCGCGAGCGAAGACGGCGTGCTGCAGGCGATCGTCCACCGCGGCGCCAATGAAACCTCGATGGTCGGGACATGGGTGGAGAACACAGGCGCCGCAACGCCGCTTCTCTACGCCGTCCCGAATTTCTCCTCCGAGAACCGGCTGGTGCCGGTCAACACCGTGACGCCGGGGGCGCTGCGCGCGCCGGGCAAGAACCCCAGCGCCTTCGGCATCGAAAGCGCCATGGACGAACTGGCCTATGCCCTTGGCATCGACCCGGTCGAACTGCGATTGAAAAACTACGCCGAGAAGGACCCGCAATCAGGCAAGCCCTGGTCGACGCGGCAGCTCCGCGAAGCGCTGACGGCGGGCGCGGAGGCCTTCGGCTGGTCACGGCGCAGCCCCGAGCCGCGCTCGATGCGCGACGGCCATGCGCTCGTCGGCTGGGGCGTGGCGATCGGCACCTTCCCCGTCATACGCGCCTATGGCGAGGCGCTTATCGCCATCCGCAGGGACGGCAGGGTAGAGGTGATCAGCGGCGCGATCGATATGGGCCAGGGCACCTATACGATCCTCGCCCAGACGGCGGCGGAAGCGCTGGGCGTTCCGGTCGATCAGGTAGAAGTCAGGCTCGGCGATTCCTCGATGCCGGGGGCGGCCGTCGCCGGCGGCTCGATGCTCGCCGGCGTGATGACCGGCGCCGTCCACAAGGCGGCATCGGCCGCGCGCGAGGAGCTGATCGCGCTGGCGCTCAACGATCCGAACTCGCCTTTCCGGGACAGCGGCGCCAACACGCTGTCGGTGGCCGATGGCCTGATTGCCACGCCGCGCGGCGACGGGCCGGCCATTTCCATCGCCGAGCTGATGGTGCAACTCGGCCGCGACCGGATCGAGGTGAAGCGGGACACGCTGCCCGAGGCGCTCGCCAATGACGAGGGACGCCTGAAGGCCTGGACGACCATGTCGCTCATGCGCGCGCCGACCGACGGCGACTATTCGATGCACAGCTGGTGTGCCCATTTCGTCGAGGTGCGCGTCGACGAGGATTTCGGCACCGTGCGCGTCTCCCGCGTGGTCTCGGCCTTCGATTGCGGCCGGCTCTACAATCCCAAGCTCGTCGAGAGCCAGTGGAAGGGCGGCATCATCATGGGCATCGGCCAGGCGCTTCTGGAAGAAGGGCTCGTCGATCCGCGCCGCGCCCGCGTCATCAACAACAATCTCGGCGACTATCTCGTCGCCACCAATGCCGACATTCCCGATATCGAGGTGATCTCGGTCGGCGTGCCCGATCCGCATGCCTCGGTGCTGGGCGGCAAGGGTGTCGGCGAGGTCGGCATCGTCGGCGTCGCCCCGGCAATCGCCAACGCCGTCTTCCACGCGACGGGCAAGCGCGTGCGCGACCTGCCGATCACGCTGGAGAAGCTGATTTGAAGTGCCCCTCACCCTTACCCTCTCCCCGCAAGCAGGGAGAGGGGTCATCGACGTCGCCGCTTCTTTCTTCTCCCCGCGTGCGGGGAGAAGATGCCGGCAGGCAGATGAGGGGCATTCGTAATATTCACCGCCCCATGCGGAACAGGATTTCCCCCTTCCCCAGCACGGCAATATCCCCGCCATATCTTCCGGGCCGAGGGCCTAACAGCGGCTTGTCGAGAATCCCTTCATCGATCAGATAGCGGTCGAAGAGGCCGGAAAAGGCGATATCCGCCCGGCCGCAATCGATGAAGGTCGGCGAGAGCGTCTCCGGCCGCCGATCGAAGAGCAGCGAGCCGCGCTTCATCATATAGCCCGGCATGACGCCGACCCTGCCCCTGACGGCGATGCTGCCGGCGATCATGCGGCTGCCGGCATAGTCGCCGCAGCCTTTCAGGATGACGATGACGCCACGGCGCATCCGGTCGCCGGCATAGTGCCCCGCCCTGCCACGGACGATCAGCACGCCACCCTGCATGCCCAGCATTTCCCCGGCGAGCGGCCCGCCGAGGTAATCCCCCGCATGACCATGAATTTCCAGCTTCCCGCCGGTCATTCCGGAACCGGCATGGAATCCACAATCGCCTTCGATGACGATCGTCCCGCCAGTCATCCTTCGCCCGGCCTCAGCACCGACATCGCCCGAGACATAGAGTGTGCCGCCGCTCATTCCCGTGCCAACCCCGTCGAAGCGAGGGCTTCCGCCGTCAAAGGCAATGCGGGAGGCATCCTTGCCGGTGATCCTGAAGATGTCGCCGACGAGTGCCGGCCGCCGGCCGGTGCCGATACGCAGCTTCGCGACCTCGGCAACGCTCATGCCGTCGAGCTTTTCAGGCGTGAGTGCCGAGAGGTCGAGCCGTTCCTCCGGCTCGGCGCGGAGCGTGAAGGTCAGCCCTTTCATGGCAGGAGATCCTTCAGATGATAATGGAACTTGCCGAGCTTGCCGCCATAATTGCCGGCGCTGATGCGCAATGCACCGCGCTTCGGCCCGAGATCGATCACGGCTTTCAGTCCTGCGCGCATGGCGGCGGACAAGGCCTCGTCCGTCTCGCCGTCGATGACGATCTCCAGAACGGCATTGGTGTCCGGGCCGAGTTCGCTCTTCACCACGCCGCGCAGCGTCGGTGCGAAGGCATCATTGGTCGAGGCGGTCATGCCCTTGTATTTGGCGCCGATCTTCGATCCGGAGCGCACGATGCCGCCGGGAAAGGGCATGATGGTTCCGGGGATCTTGCCGATGGCTGCCACGGCCCGCTCAGCGGCGGCAAGCGCCTTCTCCGCGTCTGCCGCGAGCAGCAGGAAGTTGCCGCCGCCGACCGCCTCCTTGGTCATTCCCGTCGTCGCCTCGCAGAGGAACTCGCCGTCCATGACGGGGATGCGCCAGTAATGCCTGCCGCCGAATTTCTTCGAAATCTGCCAGCCATCGCCGAAATAACGCAGCGAAGCGCCCAGATTGAGTGGCGTGCCGCCCTCCATTGCGGCGAAACAGGCGCTGCCCGCCGATGTCAGCACGCACTGGCCGACCCGGTTTCTCAACTGCCGCTGCAACTCGTCCGTGCTGACGGCGAAAAGCATGACACGACAGCCCGGGCGGCCATCCGGCGTCTTCGACGGCGGCAGGTCGAGGTCGATAGCCGCCTCGCAGCCGCAGCCGATGACGGAGGTTGCGTAACCCGTCATGGTCGTTGCCGCCTGACGCGCCCATTTCAGCGTCGGCGCGGTGATGATGATGGCGGTGGCGCGCATGCCGAAGGCTTCGGCAAACGTATCGTCGATCACGATGTCATTGCGGGTCAGGGAGCGGTTCAGCGGTTGCATGGCACCTCCGCGAAAGGCTCGTCCCGCTTGAGCGCGCTATCGGGAAAGGTGAACCAGTCGAGCGAAAGGCCGTAACGCTCCTCGTGATAGGCCTGCATCCGCCGCACCATCGCCTTGTCAGGCTCCGGCTTGAGGCGCAGGGCCCTGCCCCAGCGGAAATTGACGACTTTGCCGTTCTCGACGACGAGATCGCCATTCTTGAAGACGAACGCCGCCTCGCGGAACATGGCCGCGATGTCCCTGCCCCTGCGGTAGACGGCGATATCGGCGATGGCGCCCGGCCCGAGATGGCCGCGATCCTTCAGCCCCAAAAGCCGCGCCGGAGCGGCGCGTGTCATGATGGCGATTTCCTCCAGCGTATATTCGCGGCTGATCGAACGAAGGGTCGTCAGTTCGAGCGCCGATGCGTTGAGCTCCGCCGCCTTGGCCTCCCTGGCATTGCGGCTCATCAGCAGTTCGAAGAGTTCGGGATAGGCCGTGAACGGCGCGCCGTTCGGGTGGTCGGTGGTGAAGAACACGCGCCAGGGGTCGTTGATGAGGAGGAAAAGTTCCAGCCCCACCGCCCATTGCAGCGAGCCGTAATAGTTCTCCTTATAGCGATAAGGCACGATGCCGCCGCCATTGCCGTCGCCATCGATGATGACGGTCTTTTTCGGGCTGGCGTTGCCGATCGCCAGGAACTGCCGCGTGACGTCGGACGAGATCGTCACCGTCTGGCCGAACATCACCTGGCCGACATCGATGGTGACATCCGGATTGCTGTTGACCTGCTCCGCCAGCCGGGCGGCTTCGGAGGAGAATTTCCTTTTACCTTCAGTACCGTAGCCATAGAACTGAAGATGGGCGAGATGCATCGGCACGCCCTCTGTGGCATCGATGGTGGCCGACGCAGTGTCGGCGCTGCCGGCAAGGCCGAGATTATTGGCATGCACATGCAGCGGATGCGGCACGCCCAGCCGGTTGACCGAGGCCTGCAGCGTTTTCACGATCCTGCGCGAGCTGACCCCATAGGCGGGCACCACATCGTCGAAGGAGAAGGAGCGGACATTCTCCTTGAAGGCGGCCGCCGCCCCCGCATTGATCACCTTGACGCCGAGCGAATTCGTCGCGGCGAGCGTCCAGGCGACATAATCATCCACCATATCGGCCGATTTTCCGTCCCGGATCAGCGACAGCAGGAAATCGTCATTGCCGAGGATGGTGAGCGTCGCCTTGTCGATGATGGGGATATCGGCCAGTTCCAGATGGGTGTGAAGCGCTGTGTAAGGGGACATGGCGGGCTCGACCACCGTGGTGAAGCCCATCTGCGCGTAGAGGCAACCCGTCGTGAAGGTCGACCAGCCGGCATTGGCAAGCGGCGTCGCCGCCGGGCGCGGCAGATGCGCGGCGTGGTGTTCCGGCAGGAGCAGCCGCGCCGTGTTCACATTGCCGCCGCCGATATGGGAATGGATGTCGATCGCGCCCGCCATGACGATGCAGCCGGACGCGTCATAGGTCCGGTCGGCGCGCCTGCCCTCCGGCCGTTCTATAATGAAGCCGTCTTCGATCCACAGGTCCCGCCTGGCGCTGGCGCCCCCTTTCGCATCATTGGCGGGATCGATGACCTCGCCGCCCTTCAGCCGGATCAGCATGGCAGCGCCTCCGCCAGTTCCCGGACGACGCCGGCGATTTCCGGCCTGTCCGATGGAGCGCTGGCGCGCGCCGCCCTGAAGGTGCCGATGCGGCTCGAATAACTCACGCTGTCATGGTCTATGCCCGGAGCCGCGACGGAAATGGTGACGGCCGCCCCCGGCATCGGGCTCGCGGTGCGCGCGAGCGCGACGAGCGGGATCCCGCTTCGCTTGGCAGGCGACGCACCATCCCGCGCCGATATCCAGAGATGCAGGTCCGCCTCCTTCTCCCGCAGCATCCGCTCTATATCCCAGCGCCGGGGATCATAGACCGGCGCGCCGCCCGGGAAGCCGGTGCGCGGCGGAAAGCCTGTCGCCCAAACGCAAGTCAGCACCGCCCCCCAGGCGTCATCGTCCGCCGGCAGGAAAAGGCTGCCGGCGCGCTTCGCCTTGTTGAGATCGGCAACGAGACCCTGCAGCATGGCAAGGCTCATCGGCTCCTCGGCATTGCCGGAAAAGACGAAGACCGGGAATGCGGCTTCCGCCAGCGCCTTCCTGAGCTTGTCGAGATTGGCCAGTGAAACGGCCGCGCGCCGGCCAGCAAGGCCGGCCCGCAACAGCGCCACGGCCGTGCCGAGGGAAGCGCCTTCGGCGGAAAGGGCTGTTGCTTTGACTTTTCGAGAAACCTCATCCGTTCCTGTATTGTCGGGAACCGACCGGTTTGCCTTCAGATGAAACCAGCGACGCGACTGTTTGTCCGCAAGATCGGCGGGCGCGGACGCCCATGACAGGATCAGATCGTGATGGACGGCCGGAAGATCGCCGACGAGGACGATGAGGTCGGACCGCCGGCGCACCTCGCCCGGCGTCGTGAACATGCCGCCATATTCGGTGAAGAGCGCGATCTCGTTGACGAGTTCCCTGCCCCTGATGTGATCATAGGCTGCGCCAAGCTTTTCGGCCAAAGCAATGACGCTGCGGGTGCCATGCACATCCGCATCGAATGAAATCACCGGGCAGCGGCTGGACGCCAGAAGCTTTGCAGCATGCTGAATTGCGTCTGATAAAAGTACTGCCTGGCTGCCGACCCATGCAACCGACATAAATCCCGCAACTTTCTGGTGCCGCTACGAACCTTAGCCAATTTTCGTGAAATGTGAACCCTCTGCCGCGTGAAATATCGCGGCATCAATCGTCATATTTCACATAGGCGAAGCGCTGGTCTGAGGCGGGCGTTCCGGTGAGCGCGCCGCCCTCTTTTCCGGGCTGCCACTGGACAACCTCCTCGATCTTGCGCGCCAGATCGAAATCCCTGTCGGTGATGCCCTTTGCGTCATGCGACATCAGGATGACCTCGACCCAGGCGTAGGAGGCCTTGAGGTCCGGATGATGCCAGGCGGCCTCCGCCAGATGCCCCACCGTGTTGATGACCATCAGCGTGCCTTTCCAGCCATGCGTCTTGTATTTGCGGCGGATCCAGCCGTTCTCATAACGCCAGTGCGGCAGTTCCTTCTGCAGCCGCGCGACGATCTCCTCCTCCGAATAGACTTTCGCCTTGGGCTTCGCTTCACTCTGATCGGCCATTACGGAAATCCTCCTGCAATTCTCCGGAACCCGGCTTGCGTCCTGATCGAAAGACGATATCATAAGTCAGGGCCCGACTTTTGAAAAATGCGTTCAAGCTATACGAGAACGAATGTCGGACTCTGTCTCCATAAAAGTCCCTGCCCGGCTGCATCTCGGCTTTCTCGACATGCCGAGGAAGGATGGCGGCCGCTTCGGCAGCATCGGCCTGCCGCTCGAAGACATAGCAACGGAACTGACGATTTCCCGCGCCCGCGAAACCTCCGTCGAGGGCGATGAGCGCGACCGCGTCGCCGAGCATCTGGCCCGTCTGTGCGCGCATCTCGGTATCCGGGCGCAGCATCGCATCGTCATCCACCGAACCATCCCCCGTCATGCGGGCTTGGGTTCAGGCACGCAGATCGCGCTCGCCGTCGCCGCGGCGCTGCGCACCCTGCACAGGCTGCCGCTCGATAGCCGCAGCGATGCGCTGCTGCTTGGCCGGGGGACGCGATCGGGCATTGGCATCGCCGCCTTCGAGAAGGGCGGGCTGATCGTCGATGCCGGCCGGTTCCGTCAGGACCAGCCGCCCACGGTCATCACCCATATCCCCTTTCCCGAGGCGTGGCGCGTCCTTCTCGTCCTCGACGAGACGACGCAGGGTATCCATGGCGAGGCGGAGATCGAGGCATTCCGCACCCTGCCCGCCTTTCCGGACGCCAGTTCCGCCGTGATCTGCCGGCAGGTGCTGATGGGTGTCATGCCTGCCCTCATCGAACGGGACATTTCCGCCTTCGGCAAATCCATCGAGGCGGTGCAGACGGAAATCGGCGCCTATTTCTCCCCTGCCCAGGGCGGCGCCTTCACCAGCAAGGCCGTTGAGGCAACGCTGGAAGCACTCAAATCAGCCGGCGCGGCCGGCATCGGCCAGAGCTCGTGGGGGCCGACCGGCTTCGCCTTCGCGCCGTCCCAAGCCGAGGCGGAGCGCATTGTCGATGCGGCAGGCAACCGGCAAGCGGTTTCCATCCGGATCGTCTGCGGCCGGAATGAGGGGGCGGAAATCGTCCGCAGCGCCCTCGACCTCGTATCATTATGAACAACAGCCAAGCGATGGGCACCACCACCATCGAAAGGAAGCGGAAGACGTGACCCGCAAAACCATCCTCCACATGCTGACGCCCTTGCGGCAGATGAGCCCGTTCGACGTGAACATGGCGATCGACGCCGGCTATGACGCGGTCGTGCCCTATACCGATGTCGGCCTTTCCGACATCGGCAATCTCGTCCAGGACGCGATCTTCTCGCGTCCGCCCGACGCGGGCGTGGCGACCGGGATTTTCCTCGCCGGCAAGGACGCGCCGACGGCGCTCGACATGCTGGACGCCGCAAGGAAGGCGATGGTGCCGCCCTTCGAAATCTCGGTCTTTGCCGATCCGGCGGGCTCCTTCACCACCGCGGCGGCGATGGTTGCCAAGGTGGAGAAGGCGCTTGCCAGGCATCATGGCCGGACGCTGGAAGGTCTGTCGGCGGCCATTTTCGGCGCGACGGGCGTCGTCGGCTATTGCACGGCGGTGATCGCGGCCAGCGAGGGCGCCGATGTGAGGATCGTCGGCCATGACGGACTGCGCCGCGTCGCGGAGATCGCTGCGTCGATCAAGGAGCGTTTCGGCGTGACGGTGACGCCGGTTGATGGATCGAGCGACGAAAAGAAAAGCGAGATCGCCGGGGGCGCGAATGTGCTGCTTGCCGCCGCCAAGGCCGGAGTGCAGGTCATCTCGCAAGCGCAATTGCGGGACGCTCCCGGTCTCATGGTCGCGGCAGACGTCAACGCCGTGCCGCCCGCCGGCATCGAGGGGCTGAAGGTGAACGCCAATGGCGAGCCGCTCGACGGCACCAAGGCCATCGGCATCGGCCCGCTCTCCATCGGCAATGTGAAATACAAGACGCAATCCGGCCTGTTCGTCCGCATGATCAAGGCGGAAAAGCCTGTTATCTTCGATTTTCGGGACGCTTTTACCCTTGCCCGTGACCTTGCAAAATAACCCGACCGTCCTGATTGCGGCCATATCGGGCCGTTCGCTTGCCGCCGCTGCGCGCCGCGCCGGCCTGAGGCCGCTCGTGGCCGACCTTTTCAACGACTCCGACACGCTGCGGCTCGCCGAACGCGCCATCAGATTGCCCGGCAGCATTCAAACCGGCATCGAGCCCGATGGCCTTGTGGAGCGCCTGGCCGCGCTTGCCGATGGCGATGAGCCGCAGGCTTTCATCTATGGCTCAGGCTTCGAGCGGACGCCTGAAATGGTGGATGCGATCGCCCGCCGCTTCTTCGTCGCCGGGAACAGCGCCCGCACCATCCGCGCCGTCAAGGATCCGGCAGGTCTTGCCGGTCTTTGTGCATCGCTCGGAATTCCGCATCCGGAGATCAGCATGGAAAGGCCCGAGCGTCCCGATGGCTGGCTGGTGAAGCTCGCCGGCGGCGCCGGCGGCTCGCATGTGGCGCAGGCAAGCTCGCCCGAAATTGCCCCTCACCCTTACCCTCTCCCCGCATGCGGGGAGAGGGAGGCGTCAGCGTTGCCGTCCCATTCTTCTTCCCAGCACCCGGCAGAAAGAGATGGCGAGACATCCATGCCCCCCTCTCCCCGCACGCGGGGAGAGGGTAAGGGTGAGGGGCACTCCAGCGAGCGGCAGCGTTTCCGTTTGGACGGGGCACGGCCGGGCCGCTATTTCCAGCGCTTCGTCGCGGGCAAGAACATCTCCGCGCTGTTCATTGCCGACGGTAAGGAAGCCCGCCTCATCGGCTTCAGCCGCCAATGGTCTGCGCCGTCCGAGACATCACCCTACCGCTATGGCGGCGCGGTGCGGCTTCTGCGCTGCCATAAACGCAAGCGCACCCAGATCAGCGAATGGCTGACGGCGCTGACGGCGCGCACCGGCCTTGTCGGGCTGTGCGCCGCCGATTTCATCGACGGCGCCGCCGGCCTGTGGCTGATAGAGATCAATCCGCGTCCCGGCGCGACACTCGACATCTTCGACAGCGCGGAAACGCCGCTCCTGCGCGAGCATCTCAACGCCGTCCGGGGCGCAACCGTGACACCACCCGCCTATACCGGATCGGTCGCCTCGGCGATCGCCTATACGCCGCATCCCATCCGGCTTTTTCCGCCCATCGAATGGCCCGACATGACGGCCGATCACCAGCCTCCCGGCTCCATGCTCGAGGCCGGCGACCCCGTCTGCACCGTCTTTGCCAGCGCCCGCTCGGCCGCCACCGCCGAGCGGGCGGTCAAAACCCGCGTGAGGGCCCTGGCAGCCCATTGGAAAGAAGGTTCCCCATGAGAACCGAACAAACGAAGACCGTACACATAAAGAACGGACACGCCTTCCTCAACCGCAACGCCCAGCGCATCGTCGACGAGATGATCGACAATGCCGACCGGTTCGGCATCGCGCACAGCCGCGGCCGCCTCGGCGAACATCTGATCGATGCCGGGGCGCATGCACCGGGGGGCACCGATGCCGGCCTTCGGATCATCGAGATCTGCATGGGCGGCCTCGGCACGGTTGCCGCTCAACTGGACAGGAGCGGCGGACGATGGCCGCTCGGCATCCATGTCCGCTCGTCGCAACCGGTCCTCGCCTGCCTCGCCAGCCAATATGCCGGCTGGAACCTCTCGCACGAGAAATATTTCGCCATGGGCTCCGGCCCGGTCCGCGCGCTCGCCCGCACCGAGCCGCTATTCGAGGAGATAGCCTATCAGGAGCCGAATGCGCGATCCTCCGTGATCGTGCTGGAAGCCGCCGCCCCGCCGCCGCCCGAGGTGGTCGAGAAAGTCATACGGGCGACGGGCCTGAGAGCCGAAGCGCTCACCTTCATCTATGCGCCGACGCAGAGCCTGACGGGCTCGGTGCAGATCGTCGGCCGGGTGCTGGAAGTGGCCCTGCACAAGGCGCACGACCTGAAATTCCCGCTCGATGCGATCATCGACGGCGCCGGCTACGCGCCGCTGCCCGCGCCGCATCCGGATTTCCTGCAGGCCATGGGCCGGACCAACGACGCCATCATCTATGGCGGGCTGGTGCAGCTCTTCGTGCGCGGCCCGGCGAGCGATGCCCGCGCGCTTGCCGAGAAGCTCCCGAGCCGGACCTCACGCGACTATGGCCAGCCCTTCGCGGAGATATTCAAGGCGTTCAAGGGGGATTTCTATGCCATCGACCCGCATCTCTTCAGCCCGGCGGAGGTGAGCGTCACGGCGATCGAAAGCGGCGAGACCTTTCGCAGCGGCGGACCTGATCATGCAATGCTGGAGCGATCCCTTGGCTGAAACGGCGGATACAATACTCATTTTGTCGGACAGGCCCGACGGCCAGGTGAAGCAGCTTTCCTCTTCCTTCCACAGGCTCGGCGTCAAGACGTTATCCATGCATCTCGCCGATATCGGCTTCGACAGCCGATACAAATCGGGGATCGCCATTCCCGGGCTCGACGGCGCGCTGCCCGCGGCCGTCGTCGTGCGCTCGGTGTCGTCAGGCACATTCGAGGCGATCACGCGCCGGCTCGGCATTCTCCATGCCTTCGCCCATCTCGGCATTCCCGTGTGGAATTCGGCCAAGGCGATCGAGCGCTGCGTCGACAAATCCACCACGACCTTCCTGCTGGCGCAGGCCGGACTGCCGACGCCTGAGACATTCGCGGTGGAAAACCTGCAGAATGCGCGGGCCATCGTCGAACGCGAGATCGCAAAAGGCCCGCTGGTGCTCAAGCCGCTCTTCGGCTCGCAAGGGCGCGGCATCCGCCTGATCAACGGGCCGGAGGACCTGCCGGTGCCGGAAGAGATCGACGACGTCTATTATCTCCAGCGCTTCGTGGCGCGCGCCGGCCCGCCCTTCCGCGATTACCGCGTATTCACCTGCGCCGGCGAGGCGCTCGGCATGATGGCGCGCTGCGCCGACGGCTGGATCACCAACATCGCCAAGGGCGCGAAAGCGGAACCCGTCACCGGCCCGCTGCAGGTGAAGCTCGAAGCGCTGGCGCTCGCCGCGTCGAAGGCGATCGGCACGGATTTCGCCGGCATCGACATCATTCCCGCGACCGATGGCGGGCTTCTCGTCCTGGAGGTCAACAGCATGCCGGCCTGGAGCGGCTTGCAGTCGGTCGTCCCGGTGCGCGTCGCCGATTGCATCGCCCGGGCGCTCGCCGCCGGCGTCTTCCCGCACCTGGGCGAGAGACCGGCGGCGTGATCCTGACGCGCGGCCAGATCAGAGAAGCCTATGTCGCGGCCTGCCTCGGGGAAATCCAGGCGCTGAAGCCCGGCAATGTGCACCGTTTCGCCGACGGCCACCGGATGACCGCGACGCAATTCCTCGACAGTGCCCATATTTCCGCCGGCCCGCTGACCGATCCCGCCCTGCGCGTCGGGCGGCGCATCCGCGACGCGGTCGCAGCGACGCGCGCGCATGTCGGCACCAACACCAATCTCGGCATCCTGCTTCTCTGCGCGCCGCTCGCCAGCGCGGCCGAACTTCCCGGCGCCGATCTCCGCCTCGATACGGCGCGGGTGCTCGACGCGCTCGACCGGGAGGACGCGCGCGACGTCTTCGCCGCCATCATGCTGGCGCAGCCCGGCGGGCTGGGCTCGGCGGAAAAGCACGATGTCTCGCAGGAGCCGCAGGCGGGGTTGCTGGAGGCCATGCAGGAGGCGGCGCACCGCGACATGATCGCCCGGCAATATGTCACCGGATTTGCCGATATCTTCGACACGGGGCTTTCGGCCCATGCGGCGGCGCTTGCCCGCGGCGAAGAGGACATGTGGCCCACCGTTTTCATCTATCTCGATTTCCTCTCGCGCTTTCCCGACAGCCATGTCGCGCGCAAGCATGGCGCCGCGATTGCCGAAAAGGTGCGGGCGCAAGCAGAGGCCATGCGCGCGCGCGTCTCAGCCATGGAGGACGGCCGGGAACGGGAGAAACTGCTGCTTTCCTTCGACAGACAATTGAAGGCGGACGGCATCAACCCGGGAACCTCCGCCGACCTGACGGTAGCGACGCTTTTTGCAAAGAACATCATCAACTTGGTCTTGCATAATCGCGAGGTAAGTGGTTGAATTTTGGCCGGCGGGAATTTTCTTCCGCTGCTATCTGGCCAACCGACCCGCGCTTAAGGGTGCTGTGAACAAGGATAGCTGTCCATCGAGAACCCGAGTCTCTCGACGACGGCATCTTTGGACGAATGCATTTTTGGAAACGGTTTAGGGAGGAATTAGGCCGTGGCGAAAATCACTAAGGTAATGGTTGGCGAATCTCTGGTCGGTGACGGCAATGAAGTTGCTCATATCGACCTTCTCATCGGGCCGCGCGGCAGCGCGGTGGAATCCGCATTCTGCAATGCTTTGACCAACAACAAGGACGGGTTTACCTCCCTCCTCGCGGTTATCGCGCCCAATCTGCCCTGCAAGCCGAACACGGTGATGTTCAACAAGGTCACCATCAAGGGCGCCAAGCAGGCGGTCCAGATGTTCGGCCCCGCCCAGCACGGAGTTGCGAAAGCGGTGCAGGACAGCGTTGCCGAGGGCATCATCCCCGCGGACGAGGCCGACGATCTTTTCATCTGCGTCGGCGTCTTCATCCACTGGGAAGCCGAGGACGACGCCAAGATCCAGGATTTCAACTATCGCGCGACGAAGGAAGCAATCGAGCGTGCGGTGACGGGCAAGCCGACCGCCGCCGAGGCAACCGCCCAGCGCGACAAGGTCAAGCATCCGTTCGGAGCCTAGACAAGAGACAACCCCGCACAGAGCACGCCCTCTGTGACATCGGATGGCCTGATGCGCCGGTTGGCCAAACTCCTGGGCTTTCAACGATAAATGAGAAAAGGAGGGAGAAATCCCTCCTTTTGGTATGGCATGAGCCGAGCCGGGATTTTCTCCTTCGTCGGCCCACTCCATCTCACCCTCCACTTGGCCGGCAGGCAGCTAACCAACGAAAGCGGCTCACTTGATTAAGTCCGCGACTGCCGCAGAAACCTATGGAATTCATCGCTTTTCATGCACCTATTTAATGTCACCATTGCCGCCTTTGCTTTTTCACTGTTCGCATCAGGGGCTGCCGAAGCCAAGCGCGTCAAGTGGAGTGACTGCGATCCCGGCGGTATCCAGACCCTCTCCGTGCCGGATCCGGTTTCGGGGCGGTCTTATAACGTCGAGATAAGCCTGCCGTCCGGCTACGACCGCGATGCATCGACGCGTTATCCCATAATATATCTGGCTGATGGCGATCGCGGGACACGGCCTGTCGCCTGTCAGATCAAGGAGCTTTATGAAAAGGGAGCTCTCGCGGAGGAACCCGTTCTGGTAGGCCTGTCATACGCGAAAGGCGAGAACTTGGACGTGAGCCGCAAGCGCGACTACACCCCCGTTCCTCGCAAACCCGGCGACACCGCCTACGGCGGAGCTGAGGCCTATCAGCGCTATCTTCGTCGAACCGTGATTCCCTTTGTCGAAAGCCGCTATCGCGCCAATCCCGATCGGCGCATCTATTTGGGGCATTCCTATGGGGGGCTTCTGGGCGCGCACATCCTGCTAACCGAACCCGACCTCTTCCACACCTACATACTTGGCAGCCCATCCATCTGGTTTGCGAACCACGCCATTCTGCGGTTCGAGGCCGACTATGCCAAAGCCAACAGAGACTTGAAGGCGGACGTCCTGCTCTTTGTCGGTGGAGACGAAGTCAGTCGCTACGACCCTGGTCGTGGTGGTAATACCCAAGATATGGTTGGTGATATGAGGGCGTTCGAGTCACGGCTCCAGCAGCGTGGCTACCAAAGCCTGACAATCAACTCCCTGGTCGTGCCAGGCAAAAACCACCGCAAAGTCTTTCCCCCCGGCTTAACCTGGGCCATCACCGCCGTGCTCGGTAGGGCGACGCCACGATAGGCTCTGTTCGCTGAGAATATGTCAACCTTACGGACGAATGTCGTTGGCCAAAGCCTTAGCGTCGGATTCCGCCTCTCCCGCAAATGACCCTATGAAATCCGCAACCGTCTCCGGCGTGAGCGTGCCGTCATGCAGTGCGGTCGCCACCAGCGCGCCGGCTATGCCCATCTCCTCGAGCCGCTCCAGATCGCGGGCGTGGCGGACACCGCCTGCGGCGATGACCGCGCGGTTCCCTGCACGCTTTTTGATCGCCTCCAGCCGTTCGAAATCGGGCCCCGCCCCTGCCCCGACCCTTGCCAGCGTCATGACGATCACGCGTGAAGGCCACAGCGTCTCGTCGGCGAGAATGGCGGATGGCCCCAGAAAATCATCGCCGCGAAAATCCAGAGACAAGGCGAGTTGCGGATGCTCGTGAAACGCCTGCAGCATCGCCGTATCGGATTGGGATTCGGAACCCAGCACCGGCACGACGCCTTCCAGGGCGAGCGCTGCTTCGAGATCGCCCTTTCGGCAGAACCCGGCATCGAGCCATACGGAGGATCGTGCGAGCAAGGGCGTCAAATGACTGAAGTCACCGGCGCCTTCCGTCCGCCCCTCGATCCGGTCGAGATCGGCTACATAGAAGGCGGGGAACGGAAAAATCCTCTCCAATCCGGCTGCGATATCGCCGATTTCAGCCGTTGGGCTGAGCGGCGTTTCGATCGGTCGGTAGCTGTCGCGTTCGCCCTTGCGGGCACGCACGACAAGACCACCTTTGATGTCGAGAACGGGAATGATAAGCACGGATGATACCGATATTCGAGGATGATGCCGGCCATGAAAGCCCGAAACGGAACTGAAGGAAAGAGCCTCGTCACGGGCTGGGACATCGGTGGCGCGCATCTCAAGATGGCGCGGTGCCGGGACGGCAAGATCGTCATGGCCCGCACCGTGATGACGCCGATGTGGCTCGGCACCGACCGGCTGAAGGGGACGTTGAAGGACCTCGCCGAGCTGCGCGCCGGAGGAGGCGGCAATGTCTTCACCATGACGGGCGAGCTTTCCGACGCCTTCCCCTCGCGCGATGTCGGGGTCGCTACCCTCCTCGACATCATCGAGGAGGAGTTCGGCACGGACGGCACGCTGATCTATGCCGGCCGCTCGGGGCTGGTGGACCTCGCCTCCGCGCGAAGGCTTGGCGGCGACATCGCCTCGGCCAACTGGCATGCCACGGCATCGCTCAGCGCCAGGCTTGTCGGCGACGGCCTCTTTGTCGACATGGGGTCGACGACGACCGACATTCTGGCCATGAAGGACGGCGCCGTCGTCCATCAGGGCTATTCCGATGCCGAGCGCCTGCTGAGCGGCGAGCTTGTCTACACCGGCTTTGCGCGCAGCGCGCTGATCGGCATCGCCGCGCTCGTTCCGGTGCGCGGCCGCATGACGCCGCTGATGAACGAATATTTCGCCAATACGGCCGATCTCGGCCGCATTCTCGGCACGCTCGACGAGGCCGACGACCAGTACAAGGCGGCCGATCACGGCCCGAAGACTTTTGCCGGTTCGATCGAGCGGATCGCGCGCATGGTCGGCCGCGACAGCGGCGACCTCGATGAGCAGGAGTGGATCGACATCGCCCGCTGGTTCGCAGAGCACCAGCTGCGCATGATCCATGACGGCGCTTTCCGGGTGGCGATGCTGCTTTCATCCGATCCGAAAGCGCCTGTCGTCGGCGCCGGCACCGGCCGGCCGCAGATCAGGCGCCTCGCCGAACGCCTTGAACGACCCTATGTGGATTTCGGCTCGCTCATTCCGGCAAGCGAGGACGCCCGCAACGACGCCAGCAAGGCCGCGCCGGCAACGGCCGTGGCGCTGCTCGGCGCCCGGCATCTCGTTTAGAGCGATTCACATTCAATCGGAAGCGCCGGGGTAGCTGGATGCCCCTCATCCGCCTGCCGGCACCTTCTCCCCGCAAGCGGGGAGAAGGAGGAAGCGGCAACGTCGATGCCCCCTCTCCCCGTCTTTACGGGGAGAGGGTAAGGGTGAGGGCAAATAGGAAGCGTTTCTGTCAAGCAGGAGACGCTCTATACCGATTTGCCTTTTGCGTCAGCGGCATCGCGGTGATCCTCAACGCGCCGCATCAGCCAGGACCAGGCGAGGCGCTCGTCCGGCCCGGCAGTCTTTTCCATGGCGATGCCGAGATAGGCGAGTTCCGCGTCTATCTTCTCCCGAGGCAGCATGTGCAGACGGCTCACCAGTATCGCCAGTTCCAGCACGGCCGCCTTGGCCCGGTTCATGCCGGTGAAAGGCGCGTGCATTCCCTCCGACACGACCTTGCAGGAAAAGCGCGGACGAAGAGCGTCCTCCGCTACCGAGACCACCTCGAGGACGGAATGGCTCAAGGCCGTTAGGAGGCGCGGAACGGGACAGTCATCGACCGGAACCACCGGCCAATCCTTCCGCCCGGTCAAGCAGCCGGCGAAGACGAGCATGTCGTCCGTATAATTGGCGACGGCATAGGGAACGGCGGTGAGATTATCCAGCGTCTTCGAGGGGCGGAACGGCGCGATGACCCAGCCCTCCCCCTCCTTTATGATGCCGAGCGGCGCGATATGCACGAGGCCATCGGCATCGACCGTCGTCACGATGGTTTCCCTGATATAGCTCACGGCACATCCTTCTTCGCGCGCAGCGTATGCCCGGCCTTGGCAAGCCGCATCCGGTCCTCTTCCGGCCGCGGCGCGGCCACCCCCCAGGAGAGCGGCTCGTCCTGAATATAGCGCTTGCCCAGCTTCCAGGCGAGTTCGGCCTTGGTCAGCTCGGCCCCGAGATAGAAGGCGTGTGCGCCGTCATTCTCGACGTCGAGGCCGGGGAAAAGCTCGAACGCGTCCTGCGCCACCCGGTGCCCGTTCTTATTGAAGACATGGATGCCGTCGGGAGCCGTCATGATGCGGTAATTGGCGTCCCGCACCGCTTTCGCCAGGGCATCGATGTCCTCCTTGCTGTTGGGATAGGGCTTGCGGTCATGCGCCTGCAGGAGCCCCGCATCATAGCCGCGCGGCAGCGCGTGATCCCGCCTGGCCGCAAACATGATGCGGCGGGCAATGTCGTGCTCCTCGACGGTGCGCACCGTATGCGGGCTGACATGGACCACCAGCACGTTGCGGATGTGAAGCTCGGAGCAGATGCCGGCGAGCACGGCGGTGATCCCCGATGTGTCGGCATCCGTCAGTTCGGTCAGATTGCCGGTGCCCATCATCATCTCGACCTCCGGCCAGCGGCGACGGGCTTCGAGGAAGCGGCCGAGCGAAGCCGCGAAGCCGAAATGGACGGGATCGAGCACCGGGTCGGCGATGAACGAGATTCCTGCCGCACGTGCCGCGTCGATGGCGCGGCCAAGGGATTCCAGATCGCCCGGATTTGCCGGGATCAGCACCGGAATCGCGTTGTAACCGGTCGCAAGGCCGATCGTCTCCTCGGTGAGGCTCAGGAGATAATCCGCCCCTGCCCTGGCGCCGGTTTCGAGCTCCCCGATATTGGCTGAATCCACGCTCACCGCCAGGCCGTGCGCCTTCAGCGCCTGCACCGCATCGGCGAGGTGCGGGAACGGCGTTTCCGGCAGGCAGCCGAGATCGATCACATCAGCGCCGGCAGCGGAAAGCCGCGATGCATGCTCGACGATCGCGTCGACACTCATGATCGAGGCATCGACGATCTCCGCGAAGATGCGCATCTCGTGCTGCGACAGGTCGACGGGCTTGCCCTGCCGCCCGAGATAGGCGGGCAGATCGGCCAGTTCGTCCGGGCCACGCTCGAACGGAACGCCGAAAAAGCCGCTCAGGCGTTCGAGATTGCCCTTGAAACGTCCGGGCAGGACGACCCGGTCGGCCGCCACGGGCTGTTTCAGGCGACGGACGATGATCTCCTCCGTCATGAGTGCGGCGACCTTCACGCCGATATCGACGATCTCGTGGGAAAAGGAGGTCTGCCCCAGATCGGCCAGAACCCGCTCCAGCCGCGCATGGGCAAGATGGCCCGTCAGGAAGAGGAGCCGCTCAGCCATGGCCCGC
This sequence comes from Mesorhizobium sp. RMAD-H1, assembly GCF_014191375.1. Classification (GTDB taxonomy): domain Bacteria; phylum Pseudomonadota; class Alphaproteobacteria; order Rhizobiales; family Rhizobiaceae; genus Paramesorhizobium. The sequence continues at coordinate 902,106 of NZ_JACHWN010000001.1, read as the reverse complement.
GAGCTCCTTCTTCCGCCGCTCTATCGCTTCCTGCAATTCCGCCAGCGATTCCACGACATGGGTCCGCTCGAACTGCTTGAGGCGGGCCGTGTTTTCGAGGTCGATCGGCCGGGGATAGACCTTGACCAGCCCGCCTGGCGCCATGGTTTCGAGTTCCGGCGCCGTGTCGCAGGCAAAGACGATGGATGGTATCAGGCATTTCCCCGCCTGGGCATAGACATTGGTGGCGAGCGTATCGGAGATGCCGACCACGCATTTCGCCACCGTGTTCGATGTGGCGGGGGCGATAACCACTGTGTGGTAGATGCCGTGGTAGAAGCCGCCGACAGGCACGGCGCTCGCCGTCTTGTCGTGCAGAACGCGCATCGTATCGGGAAAATCCAGCTTCAGCTTGTACATGCGCAGCACTTCATTGGCCGCTTTCGAGACGAATATGTCGCAATGCTCCAGCGTGCGGATCAGTTCGAAACTTTCGACGAAGAAATGGCCCGAGCCGGTCAGCACCCATGCCCAGCGCGGCGTCTGCAAATTTGTCATTGCCCGAATATCCCCTCATCGGCCATTTCGTTTCGCATGATCACCCCCGGGATATCCGCAAGAGGCAAACGCCCGGCGATATCGCCAAGCGTCTGCGGCCCCGCGACATGCAGGGCGATATCGGATCGCAGCATTTCAGGCAGCAGCGGGTCGACGATGCCCGATCTGACAAGGCCGGCAAGGTTGATATGCTGCAGAAAGCCATTGGTCTGCTTGATGAGAAGCAGCCGCTCCGCACCCCATTGCCGGCAGAACCAGGCGGCCAATGAATCGGAAGTGACATCCCATGACTGGGGAATATCAGATGCGTTCCACGTCATCTGCGAAGGCAGCCAGACGGGAATGCCGCCTCCCTCCAGCGTCTCCCGGATCGCCGGCCAGGAACGACACGGGCGCAGCCGCTGATGGCGCTCGGCGACCACAAGGCCGAACTGGTCCATGGCGAGGATCGCCATGTCGTGCGCCGCATCGTTCGAATAGGAGAGCGGCTCCTGCAGGGCGCGCACCTGGTTGGCGAAGGGGCCGCCGCCCGGCACGATGACCAGCGGAAACCGGGCCGTTGCAAGGATATCGATCCACCGCTGTAATTCTTCATGCCCAGCCGTGCTTCCTCCCAGCTTCACGACCGAAGCCTTCATGACTGGATACCTTTTCCGCCATTACAGCGCCGTGCGTCCTTCCGGACGCACAAAGGACGCTGTAAATTATTGAACCTACGCATCGGGCTTTCCGAAAGTCGAACCCGATTTTCGGGCCGATGCCGTGGCCCGCGTCGTCGCAGGAGGCGCCGAAGAGCCGCCCTTAGATGCGCTATGCGTCTCCCGCTTGCGCTCGATCTCGACGCCGACGCCGCCCGGCCCGAGCTCCAGCTTTTCTGCGCGCACGACGACGCGCGTCACGCGAGGATGCTCCAGGATGAAGGCGGCCACCTGCTCCGCCAGCGTTTCGGCGAGCTCGATATGGCCGCGCGCGACGATGGTTCTGATCCCGTCCATGATGAGATCATAGGAGACGACGTGGCGCATATCCTCGGGGTTGGGCGTCACGCGCAGCACATCGGCGGTCACGTCGAAACGCACCTTCTGCGCCTTGCCATGCTCGAAACTGTAGGCGCCAATCTGGACCGGCAGGACGAAATCGCGGACGAAGATCTTGTCGGTGCCTAGCTTGGAGTCCTCCGGATTGGGGAAATACCCCCTCGCGGCGAGCAGCTTGTAATCGACGCGCGAGGCGTCCATTGCCGGCATCTCCTCCTCGGGGATGAGCGCCCGGATCCTGGCCGTCGCCGCCGCGTCGATTTCAGCATTTCGTTTCTGATTCTGGCACAATGCGCCGCGGAAACCGAGAAAATCCGGGCCGAAAACCAGCAGTCTCGGAATATCGGGCGCCTCCAGCGAGCCCGCCACGCCCGATATCAGCGATTTGTCATGCGCGGCCCTGACGAAATTGCCGATCCTGTCGGGGCTCATATGGTCGAGCAGCCGCCCGCGCGACTTGTCCGCCGTGTCGACCATGACCCCATGAAAGCCGGCCGCGGCAAAGGCTGCCGGAAGATCGTCGGGATAGTCACGGTCGGCAAACAGCACGCCGATCAACTTTTTGTGTTCGGCAAGCCCGGCCAGCGCCCCGATGCACGCGGACAGGCGATCCGACGGGAAAAAGCCGATCTTGATATAGTCGACATCAGTCGCCGCAATCGCCTCGGCCTGCCGCCGGATTGTCTCCGGGTCCATGGGCAGATCGCCGCAGGCGGCGCTCACCGGGCGGGCGCCCGCAACGAAATCAACCACTTCCCTGATCACTTCCGGCGCTACCGCGCCAAGCGCTCCGTTATCGGGATCTTTCAGGTCGATGATGTCCGCCCCGCCTCTCAGGACGATTTCCGCTTCCCGGCGGTCGCGAATGCTTGCCAGCATCTTCGTCATGACAGGGCCTCCCGGCGCCCACCCCGGGGAAAGATGAGCTTTTGACTTGAGATTGTAGCCGGGTCGTTTAAAACCATAGTGGGCACCTTTGATCTGAATGCAACCGCCGCCGCATCGGTGACGGCAAGTCCTTATGGTATGATCATGAAGAGCGTGGTGCCAAACACTCTTGTGTTTTTATTCGGCCTTTTTTTCACTTACGTCAACGCGTTCGAAGTTCAGGCCCAGCAATCTTCGACAGAAAAGGCTCAAAAGCCCGTCGTCGATATCAGGATCGGCTACCTGCGCGCCTACGAGCCGCAACTGGCCCTTTCGGTACTCGATATTCCACCGCGCGACGAAGGCGTGGCAGGCGCGAATGTCGCCATCAACGACAACAACACCACAGGACGATTCCTCGGCCAGAGCTTCACGCTCGATGTCACCGAGACGAAGTTCGACGCCGATGTGGTTCCCGCCTTCAAGGAGATGGTTGCGCGTGGCGACCGCTTCGTCCTGACCGACATATCGGCGAGCCAGCTGATGTCGATCGCCGATCTCGCCCGGGACAATGGCGTCCTCATCTTCAATGTCGGCGCGACGGATGACAGCCTGCGCGAGGAGAATTGCCGGTCCAACATCTTCCATACCGCGCCGACCCGCAGCATGCTTGCCGACGGGCTCGCCCAATATCTGGTCTGGAAGCAATGGCGCAAATGGGTACTGCTCTATGGCTCGCACGAGCGCGACCGGCTCTATGCCGACGCGATCCGCCGCGCGGCCAACCGTTTCGGCGCTGATATCGTCGAGGAGCGGCTCTACGAGGATCGCGGCACGGCGCGGCGCACGGATAGCGGCATCATCCAGGTGCAGAAGCAGATGCCCGTCTTCACCCAGAACCTGCCGGAGCACGATGTGGTCATCGTCGCCGACGAAAGCGAGGTCTTCGGCAGCTATGTGCCCTATCGCACCTGGACGCCGCGCCCAGTGGCCGGCACCGCCGGTCTCATCGCCTCGAGCTGGCACCCGGCGAGCGAGCAATGGGGCGGATCGCAGATCCAGAACCGCTTCTTCAAGGCGACCAAGCGCCGGATGCTTTCCAAGGACATGCAGGCCTGGACGGCCGTGCGCATCCTCGGCGAGGCGGCAACGCGCACCAACAGCAACGACCCCGCGAAGATCGAGGCATTCATCAAGGCGGACGATTTCTCGCTCGCCGCCTTCAAGGGCCAGAAGGTCACCTTCCGCAACTGGAACTGGCAATTGCGCCAGCCGATCCTGCTGGGAGACGGGCGCGGCGTCGTCTCGACCTCGCCGCAGGAAGGCTTTCTGCATCAGCACAGCGAGCTCGATACGCTCGGTATCGACAGGCCGGAGAGCAAATGTAAGTTGTAAGCATTAAAAATAATGGGAGGACATGAATGCGAATGCACGGTCACATGAGCATGTTCGCGGTGACAGCGGCACTGCAATTTGCGGCACAGGCCGCATGGGCCAATATGGTCTATGTCTCGAACGAGAAGGACAACACGGTAACGATCGTCGATTCCGGGACGATGGAGGTGGTCAAGACCATCGATGTCGGCCAGCGGCCGCGCGGCATCACCATTTCCCACGATGGGAAGTTCCTTTACGTCTGCGCCAGCGACGACGACACGGTCGAGGTCATCGATACGGCCACCAACGAGATCGTGGGCACTTTGCCTTCGGGCCCCGATCCGGAACTCTTCGTGCTGTCGCCCGACGGCAAGATGCTCTATGTCGCCAATGAGGATGACAATCTCGTCACCGCCATCGACGTCGAACAGAAAAGCGTGGTCGCGGAGATACCCGTCGGCGTCGAGCCGGAGGGCATGGGCATCAGCCCCGACGGCAAGACCATCGTCAATACCTCCGAGACGACCAACATGGCGCATTTCATCGATACGTCGACGCATGAGATCACCGACAATGTGCTGGTGGATTCGCGCCCACGCTTCGCCGAGTTCAAGCCCGACGGGTCGGAAGTCTGGGTTTCGGCCGAGATCGGCGGCACCGTCTCCGTCATCGACAACAAGACGCGCGAGGTGAAGCACAAGATCACGTTCGAAATCCAGGGCCTGCGCTCGGAGGCGATCCAGCCCGTGGGCGTGCGCATTTCGGCCGACGGCAAGAAGGCCTATGTCGCGCTCGGCCCCGCCAACCGGGTCGCGGTGGTGAATGCGGAGACTTACGAGGTGGAGAAATATGTTCTCGTCGGCCAGCGCGTGTGGCAGCTCGCCTTCACGCCTGATGGTAAATTCATCATCAGCACCAACGGCCTTTCGAACGACATCACCTTCATCGACACCGAAACGGACGAACCGGTCAAATCGGTGACGGTCGGGGCGCTGCCCTGGGGGGTCGTGGTGGCGCCGAACTAAATTACCACGCACTGATTTTTCTTAGGCAACCTGGGAGGAAACCATGCCGAAATTCAGCCTTATCGCCTTTGCCGCGCTCTTCGGGCTCGCCATCGCCACACCGGCCGCCTTCGCGCAGGCCGATGATGACGACGATGACGATGCGCCGCAGGCGCAAACACAGGAGCAGCCGAAGGTCACCCGCGCGAGCAAGAATGTTCCCGAGCTGATCCTCGGGTCCAAGGACGACAATTTCACGGTCAACCAGAAGGATTTCGAACTGGTCGCGGGCCAGGGCTATCGCTGGAAGATCACCTCCGCGGGTGGCCTCGAATATAAATTCTTCACCGATCTCTTCCGCAACGTCTGGATGAACCAGATCGTCATCAACGATCTGGAAGTGCACATGAACGGCGCCCCGGCATGGCTGGAATTCGATGCCGCGGGCACGATCAACGTCCAGTTCACCGCTGTGCGGCCCGGTGAATACACATGGTCGGTGCCGGATCTGGCGGACAAGGGCATGTCGGGCAAGATCATCATCAAATAGGCGGGTCGGTTTCCGATACCCATAGAGCCAAAACCGCTCTATCCTGATTGTTGCAGGCACGCTCGTATGAATGCCCTTACCTCTCCTCGCGAACGTGGGAGAGGGAGGCGCAAACGTCTCCGCCTCTTTCTTCTCCCCGCCTGCGGGGAGAAGATGCCGGCAGGCAGATGAGGGGCATTTATGAGCGACAATCCTGCTATCCGCCCGGGAGGCTGCCCGATGAACCTCAATGTTGGACGCACGATCCATATGCGGCAGGACACGCCGCCGGTTCCGGCGCTGGAACTCATATCCGTCAGCCATGCCTATGGTGCGCGAAAGGCGCTGGATACGGTTTCCTTCACCATCGCGCCGGGACGGTTCGCCGTGCTGCTCGGCCTCAATGGAGCGGGCAAGACGACGCTGTTCTCGCTTATCAGCCATCTGTTTGCGACCCGCAGCGGCCGGATATGCATCTTTGGCCGTGATATCAGCCGCAAACCGGGTGACGCGCTACGCCGCCTCGGCATCGTCTTCCAGGCGCGCACGCTCGACCTCGACCTGACGGTGCGCCAGAACCTCTCCTATCACGCCTCGCTACACGGCATCGGCCGGCGCGAGACGCGCCGGCGGATCGAAAGCCTGCTTGAAACGATCGACATGGCCGACCGGCTGCACGACAAGGCGCGCAACCTCTCGGGCGGGCAGATGCGGCGTGTCGAGATCGTCCGCGCTCTCCTGCACCGCCCTTCGCTCCTGCTGCTCGACGAGGCGACAGTGGGTCTCGACGTCAAATCACGCGCGGCCATCCTCGCCGATATCCGCAGGCTCGTGCGCGAGGAAGGCATCAGCGTGCTCTGGGCAACGCATCTGATCGACGAGGTCAGCGATGCCGATCAGGTGATCATTCTCGACAAGGGAAGGCTGATGGCCGATGGCGGTGTCGAGGATGTGGTCGCCTCGGCCGACGCCGGCACGATCAGCGAGGCCTTCGCCCGCCTGACCGGCTCGCCACCTCCTTCGCCACCGGAGAACCTGCCATGACCGATATGGCCCATCCGGCTCCCCGCGAAGCGACGGCGGAGCGCTCCGGCTTCCGCTTCACCCAATATCTGATCTGCCTGAAGGGCATCCTGATCCGCGAGGGCCTGCGCTATCTCAACCAGCGGGAGCGCTTCATCTCGTCTCTGGTGCGCCCCCTGCTCTGGCTCTTCATCTTCGCCGCCGGCTTCCGGCAGGTGCTGGGCGTTTCCATCATTCCGCCCTATCAGACCTATGTGCTCTACGAGGTCTATATCACCCCCGGTCTCTGCGGCATGATCCTCCTCTTCAGCGGGATGCAATCGTCGCTCTCCATGGTCTATGACCGGGAGATGGGCAATATGCGCACGCTGCTCGTCAGCCCGTTTCCACGCTGGTTCCTGCTGGTATCGAAGCTGCTCGCCGGCGTCGCGGTTTCCATCATTCAGGTCTATGTGTTCCTCGCCATCGCCTGGTTCTGGGACGTCAAGGCGCCGCTCATCGGCTATCTCCTCATCCTGCCGGCGCTCTTTCTTGCCGGGCTCATGCTCGGCGCGCTCGGCATGTTCCTTTCGTCGATGATCAAGCAGCTGGAAAATTTCGCCGGGGTCATGAATTTCGTGATCTTCCCGATGTATTTCGCCTCCTCCGCCCTTTACCCGCTCTGGCGCGTCCAGGAGGCGAGCCCGCTCCTCTACAAAATCTGCCTGCTCAATCCCTTCACCTATGCGGTCGAACTGATCCGCTTCGCCTTCTATGGCCAGGTCGAGTGGACGTCGCTCGGCATCGTCACCGCCTTCACGCTCGTGTTTCTCGGCGGCGCCATCATCGCCTACGACCCGTCAAGAGGTCTCATCATCCGCAAACAGGACACGGGAGGAAACAGTTGAGACGCTCAACGCTTCTATTTCACGGGTTCACCGCCCTTCTTGTTGCCGCATTGACGACACCGGTGCTCGCCGCCGCCAATACCGATCCCGACTGGCCCTGCATCCAGCGCAAGGTTCCGCAGCTTTCCATCGCGCAGGTGTGGACGGGTCCCGCCCTCCCGGAAAGCGTGACAGAATGGGAGAAGGACCCCAAGATAACCGAACTCGTGACCGAGATGGCCGCGCGGCGCAACCCGGTCGAAGAGGCGGAAAAGATGCTGGCCGGCTATGTCGCGAGCCTTCCCGAGGATCAGGTCAACGAGAAGCTGATGCAGGTCTTCCAGGGGCTGTTCGACAGGCTCAATTCCGAGCGCGGACAGGTGATATCGGGCATTTCGCGCTATGCCGCCAAGCAGCGCGACCTGGCGGACGACCTGCGCAGGGAAACACAGGAACTCGATGCCCTCAGGGCGAAGCCCGACGCCGATCAGGCGGAACTGGCGAAACTCAACGACCGCGTGACCTGGGAAACCCGCATCTTCGAGGAGCGGGTGCAATCGCTGACCTATATCTGCGAGGTGCCGACGATCATCGAGCAGCGTCTCTACAAGCTCGCCAACATCATCAGCCAGTCGATCATCAAGGAATAGATCAGGAGCCCACCGGCTCCACAGCCTTCCCGATCCGCCGATACTGAAAGCCGACATCGTCGGGCGCACTGCCCATGCGCGCCGCCTCCTCGATCAGCGCGCCCATGCGGGCGTGCAGGGGCGATTTGATGCAGGCGGGGTCCGTTGCTCCCGCATCGCCGGCGATGGCCATTGCCTGGCAGCGGCAGCCGCCCCAGTCGATCTCCTGCCGCTCGCAGCCGCGGCAGGGCTCCGCCATCCAGTCCGTCCCCCGGAATGCGTTGAAGGCGGAGGAATCGCGCCAGATACGCCCAAGGCTCCAATCGCCGAACCGCTCGAAATGGAGCGACTTGATGGTGTGCGCCGCGTGGCAGGGCAAGACCGTTCCATCCGGCGCCACCATGAAGGCATCGCGCGCCCAGCCGCCCATGCAGGGCTTGGGATAGATCGCGAAGTAATCCGGCGTCACGAAATCGATGGCCATGATGCCCCGCAGCCGCTCCTGCGCCTCCTCGACGATCTGGACCTGGCGTTCGACGGCTTCCCGGTCGGGCATCAGCGCGTCGCGGTTCAAAAGCGCCCAGCCGGCATATTGCACATTGGCGATTTCCAGCCGCTCGGCACCGAGCGACAGCGCCATCTCGATGAAATCCGGCACCTCGTGCATGTTGTGGCGATGGATCGGCGCATTGATCGTCAGCGGCAATCCGGCCGCGCGCACGCGCCGTGCCGTCTCGATCTTCTTCTCATGCGCACCGCGATGGTTGCCGATCTTTTCCGTGGTCTCGGGCTTCGCCCCCTGGAAACTCAGCTGCACGTGATCCAGCCCCGCCGCAGCGAAGGCCTCGATGCGTCCCTCGGCAATGCCGACGCCGGCGGTGATCAGATTGGTGTAGACGCCGCGGCGGGCCAGGCAGGCGATGAGCTCGGAGAGGTCGCTGCGCAGCGTCGGCTCGCCGCCCGAGAGATGGACCTGCAATACGCCCAGATCCGCCGCTTCCTCGAACAGCGCAAGCCAGCCTTGCGTTCCCATCTCCCGGTTGGCCTTGAGCAGTTCCACCGGATTGGAGCAATAGGCGCATTGCAGCGGGCAGCGATGCGTCAGCTCCGCCAGCATGGCGATGGGAGGTAGAATGGGCTCGGTCATTTGTCTCCTCGCAAATCCGGACGGAAAACCGCTTCGCACGTTTGGACTTGCTCCAGCGTCACCAGAAATCTGTCCGACCATTCCTGCAGGAACGCCGTCACGTCGTCGGCTATATCGGTTTCATCCGCGCCATATTCGGCGGCAAGCATTGCGACGATTTCCGCCACATCGCGCGTCCCGTCGCAGAGCCTCAGGATATCGAGGCTGACCTCATTGGGCCAGAAGATCCGCTCGGGCGACAGGAGCGCCCACGCATCCCGCACGGGATCGTATTGCAGCCGCGCATGCCGGCTCAGCCTGGGGCGAGACTGCATCGACACTATAGCACGGGTGCGGACGCGTTCCATCACCCCTCCTCCGGATTGAAGGCGCCGGGCGGGACATGTCCCTTGCCGCCATAGGCATAGTCGAGCGCATCGAGCATGGCCCAGAGGATGTCGCATTTGAAAACCAGCGCATCGATCACCGCCTGCTGCTTTTCCGGCGTGGTCGCATGTTCGAGGACATAGGCAAGCGCGAAATCGGAGTCACGCGAAGCCTGGGTCGGGCGCGGCTTGAAATAGGCGAGGATATCCTCCGTCACATAATCATATTTGGCGAGCATCGCCGGCACGCGCTCGCCGATGATGACCGGCGAGAACAGCTCGGTCAGCGACGAGGCGACCGCCTCCAGCAAGCTGCGATTGGTGCAGAAGGAGAGATAGGCGCCGACGGCAAAGCGCGTGGCAGGCAAAGCCAGCCTTTCGCTTTTGACCATTTCGGCATCCAGCCCAAGCCCCGTCGCCAGCTTCAGCCAGCGGGCGATACCGCCGCTCCAGCCGTCATCGCCGTCATGGTCCTCGATGCGCTTGCGCCATTCCGCGCGGAAGGCCGGATCTTCCGCGCGCGCCAGGATCATCGCATCCTTGCGCGGGATGACCGCCTGGTAGCAGTAGCGGTTGAGCGCCCAGGCCTGCAGCTGCGTCCTGGTCAGCGCGCCGCTCACCATCTGATGGTGGAGCGGATGAAGATTGTGATAGCGCGCCGCGCCCACCGCGCGCAGCACGTCTTCCAACTGCGCTCGTGTCAGCCCATCCCTCGCGGCACTGGCAAAATCTTTCAAAGCCGGATCTCCATTCCGTCATAAGCGACTTCCCATCCCGCCGCCCTGACAGCGGCATGCTCGGCGGAGGCATCGTCGAGAATGGGATTGGTGTTGTTGATATGGACGTAGATGCGCCGTCCTATGGGCAGGTCCTCGAGCATCCTCATCGATCCCGTTTCGCCTGCGATATGCAGGTGTCCCATGCGTGCGCCGGTCTTGGCGCCCACCCCTGCCCGGATCATCTCATCGTCATGATAGACCGTGCCGTCGAAGAACAGGCAGGCGGCGCCCGCTATCCGCCCCTTCAGAGGCTCATCGATGCGCGCGCAGCCGGGAATATAGAACGCCGTCTCGGCGGTATCCTTCGCCCCGATGCGCACGCCGATGGTATCGCCCTCCTGCGTGCCGAAGCCCTTGTCCGCCTTCGCCTCGTCTTCCAGGAAGAGCGCCACCTTGCCCGGAACGGCGAAGGTTTCGATGGCGATGCCGGTCGGCTTGCCGCCGGCATCCAGAATATCGGTGCGTTCGCTTAAGGGAAGCCTGCGCCGCTCGACGATCGAGCGGTCCAGCACGTTGAAAATCGAATTCGTTTCGAGAACATGCAGAACCCTGTCCGTGGCATAGATCGCGAAGGGTTGCCGCTCGCGCAGGCTCAGGAGACCGGCGATGTGGTCGACATCCGCATTGGTGAGCACCACCGCCCGGATCGGCGTGGCGCGCAGCGGCCCTTGCGGCGACGGTTGCAGCTCGGGTGTTGCGGCGATCTGCTGGCGTATGTCAGGGGATGCGTTGAACAGGACCCAGCCCGTTCCGTCGGCGCTGGCGGCGAGGCTCGATTGCGTGCGCGGCTGGAACCCCGGCCGATTTTCCCTCACCGCCCGGCTCAGGGCGTAATTGCAGTTCCACTGGGGAAAGCCGCCGCCCGCCGCGGAGCCGATGATCTTCAAATGCATCACGCGATCCCCACCCTGCCGGCGGCGCAACGCCTTATCGCCCCCGACACCGATCTAACAAGGAAATGTCCGCCCCGCGCGAAGTTTCGCACGGAGCGGATTGATCATTTTACTTCTTGGCTTTCAGTTCTGCGGAAAGATAGCGTGACATTTCCATTCCCGCAGCGACCTGACACATGGTCGGCTTGGTCCATGTCTTCTTCATGCTCTTCTCCTTCTCGTTCAAGATCAGTTGCCTGATCTTCATTCATCATACGCCCGTTGCGCATGATTCAGAACCCCCAGGGCACGTTTCTTTGCGTCGGCTGCCCTGCAGCCATCCAGCCGTCCGTGCCCGGCGGGTACCAGAGCACTGCGCGATATCCCCATTCCACCGCCCTTTTTGCGGCGTTCCAGGACATCCAGCAGTCCTTCTGGCAATAAAAGAGTACCAGACGATCCCTGTCATCACCCAGCCGGGATTTCAGCCCATCGCGAAAATAGGTTTCCATTTCCTTGTTGAGCACGCCGTAACCGACATTCGCCAGCCAAATGCTGCCGGGGATACCCTGCCTTATCTTTTCCTTCCAAATGGTTCCCGCCGGAAGATTTTTCGGCTTCGGGTCATAGGGAAGGACATCGACGAAAAGCGCTCTTTTGTTCTTCCAGAGGTCGACCGCCTCCTCGGTCGAAACCACCCTGGCGCCTTTCAGGGTGGCCGGAACGGCCGCTCGATAATCCTCCATCCGATAGCCATCCGGCTCCGGAGCGGGTGCGGCAGAAACGGGTGTCCCGGTCCAGAGAACCAGCGCGGAAACGATTGCAGCAACCCACCGGCCTGCCGGCATGTCTTCCCTTCTCCCGAGTGGCCGCCGCCGCGGCCTATTGCGTTATCGGCCTGTCCTGCTCGTCTATCAACGGAACGTGATAATCGAGCAATATCTTGTTGATCTCCTTCTGGTTTTCCCGGATCACCCTGTTCAGCGTCCGTTTCCACTCCTGGTCGGACGGCCGCACGCCCATGGTGATGCGATAGGTCATGCGTCCCTTCTTTTCCTTCGTCAGCGGGACGACAGCGAAATCGGGCGCGATCTCATGCGCATAATATCCGGCCATCGGCCCCCACAGGAGGGCGACGTCGATCACGCCCTTCTGCATCTCCTTCAGCATCACCTCCGCCATGGACGGGGCGAAGCGCGTATCCACCATCAGCGGGTAGGGCCTGACGTTGCGCATGTAACCGGCGTCGGCCAGATTGGCGGCAGGTGGCGTGCCCGCGACGACGCCGATCTTCTTCGTGGCCAGCCGGGGATCCTCGATCGTCTCGACGCCGTCGAGGCCATTTCCCTTCCTGTAGACCAACACATAGGCCGAGCGGTAATAGGCATTGGTGTTCTGGACCAGCTCGTCACCCTGCGCATAGCCCATGATGATGTCGCAGCGGTTGGACCGCAGCGTATTGCGCACGAAGCCGGTCGCCATCGGATACCAGGTATAGGACACGGATTTGCGTCCCGTCCTGGCGGCCACCAGTTCCGCGAGCTTGTTCTCGAAACCCTGGCCGTTCTGGTCCGAGAAGGGCATGTTGGACGGATCGGCGCAGACGCGCAGGACATCCGGATCGACCAGCTCACCGGCGGCGCCCAGTCCCGCACTCTGGGCCAGGACGGGAGACGGCACGAAGGCCACTGCGATGAGCAGCGCCGCCACCAGTCCCGTCCATATGCTCTTGCCTTTTTTCATGTCATCCACCCATGCAGGAGGCTTCCTGCTCTCTCGCCGCCTCCGGCTTGTCCTCCTTCTTCGCCGGGCGTCCTCGCGGCAGGTCTCCGACGGCGCGGGCCCGCAGATAGACGTAGATGTCGTCGAGATAGCAATAGACGTTCTTGTTATTGCCGAAGGCCGGCATCACGCTTTCCTTGCCGGCGCTGAGGTTCTTGCGGCCTTCCGCGACGGTGGACAGGAAATCGGCATAGCTCATCGTCTTGAGCGAATTGACGAGCGCGGGCGCGAATGTCGACCCCGCCCCATCGGCGCCATGGCAGACATGACATTCCGAATTGAAACGGCGGTAGCCGCTATAGGTGTACCAGTCCACGGTCCCGTCTTCCTTGATGTTGAAAGTGGGCGTTCCATCCTTGTCGAAATATTTTCCGTCTTCATCGGTGACGGCGGCTGCCGTCTCCTTGTCGTCGGCATGGGAATGAACCGTGCCTGCCAGCAGGCCCAAAATGATTGCGACGCAAACTTGTTTCATCCGAACGGGCATTCATGACCTCGCATGCCAAACTCGAAACAACATGCATTCATGCTGCTCCCTCGGTGGCTTGTTCATGTTCGTGGGGTTGGACGGCGAAAGGAGCCGGGCCTGTGGTCCGACAGACCCGGCTCCTTCATCAAGGCTTGCACCAGCAAGGCTCGGCCTTCCGGTTTCGCGTTCCCTTATTGGTCGGGAACCGTGAAGACGGTCAGCTGACCACCCAGTGCAGTATAATCGGACAGGCCCGCATAGCCGCCGACCGCACCGAGACCCTCGGTGCTCTTGGTCAGACCTGCCGCGAGACCGATGCCCGCCCAGCCGCCAACACCCGACAGAACGGCCACATATTGCTTGCCGTTATGCTCGTAAGTGGTGACATTTCCGATGATGCCGGACGGCGTCTTGAACTTGTAGAGTTCGTTGCCGTCCTTATCGACCGCCTTCAGATAGCCTTCCAGCGTGCCGTAGAACACGATATCGCCGTCCGTCGCGAGCGCGCCCGACCAGACGGAGAACTGCTCCGGCTTGGACCAGACGATCTCACCCTTGGCCGCATCCCAGGCAATAAAGTTGCCCATGCCGCCATGGCTGTTGGGGGCCGGATACATCGACAATGTCGCACCGACATAAGGCTGGCCCGCCGTATAGCTGACCCGGTACGGTTCATAGTCCATGCAGACGTGGTTCGTCGGGACGTAGAACAGCTTGGTCTTGGGCGAATAGGCCGCCGGCTGCTGATCCTTCGTGCCTAGCGCCGCCGGGCAGATGCCCGTCGTATTCACGTCTTCGCCGTTCTTGGCCGTCGAGTATTTGTCGACCACCTGAGGCCGGCCATACTGGTCGCTGTTCTTGTCCATGACGACTTCGGTCGCCCAGTTGACCACCGGATCATACTTCTTGGCAACCAGCAGCTCGCCCGTGGCACGATCCATCGTATAGGCGAAGCCGTTGCGGTCGAAATGCACCAGCACATCGCGGGGCTGACCCTCGAAATCGAGGCCGTCAACCAGGATCATCTCGTTGACGCCGTCATAATCCCACTCGTCATGCGGGGTCATCTGGTAGAACCACTTGGCCATGCCGGTATCGGCGTCGCGGGCCATGATGGTCATGGACCAGCGATTGTCGCCCGGCCGCTGGCTGGGGTTCCAGGTCGACGGGTTGCCCGTGCCGTAATAGATCAGGTTCAGCTTCGGATCATAGGAATACCAGCCCCATGTCGTTCCGCCGCCGATCTTCCACTGGTCGCCTTCCCAGGTCTTGCGGCTGGAATCCTCGCCGACCGGCTTGCCGAGATGCGTCGTCTTCTGCGGATCGACCAGCATTTCCTCATCCGAGCCCATGGAATAGGCCCGCCAGGCCTGCTTGCCGTCCTTGACGTCATAGGCGGTCAGGTGACCACGGACGCCAAACTCGCCGCCGGATATGCCGACGATGACCTTGTCCTTGACGACCATGGGCGCCGAGGTTCCGGATTCACCCGTGCTGCCGTCTACCGTGCTGCCGTTCTTCACGGACCAGGCGACCTCGCCGGTCTTGGCGTCGAGCGCGACGAGCGTCGTATCGGCCTGATACAGGAAGATCTTGCCGTGGCCATAGGCCACGCCGCGATTGACCGTATCGCAGCACATGATCGGAATGACGTTGGCGTCCTGTTTCGGCTCATATTTCCAGAGGATCTTGCCGTCATTGTTGAGATCGAGGGCATAGACCGTGTTCGGGAACGGCGCATGGACATACATGACGTCGCCGATGATCAGCGGGCCGCCTTCGTGTCCGCGGAGCACGCCGGTCGAGAACGTCCAGGCGACCTGGAGGTTCTTGACATTATCCTTGTTGATCTTGTTCAGCTTGGAATAACGGGTATTGGCATAATCGCCGGTCTGCATCACCCAGTTCTTGGCGTCAGCAGCCATACTTTGCAGTTCATCATTGGCCAACGCACCTGCCGCCTGAGATAGCGACAAGGCCGTCGCAGCCAACGCAACTGCCATGAAATGCTTGTGTACACGCATGAAATCCTCCCTTGAGATCCTCTCGATGAACCTTCAGGGGGATGCCTCCTCAAGCATCCCGTGCCCCTCAGTTCACGTAAATGGGAAGTATTTCCGGCAGCGTGTCACGACCGAAGCCAAGGCGTGCGGAGGGCACCGTTACCACCCACCCCGCTTGGCCTGCGAAGACTGTCACCACTCCCTTGACGGTAACGTCCTTGAAGCCGGAAACAATTGAACGATAGGAGATTGAAATGCTTTGTGCAAGCATCTTTATCAATTAATATTTGCTGCGATGCACTCACATTTTCGCATCGCAACATCCACTTCTTCCGGATTATTATTTGAGATGCATTTGTCGGAGTCGACGACGCTATTTAAACACCCCGGACTTCTTCTTTCTGGCAGCTATCCTCGCCAGATATGGGGTAAATTCTACTCCGAAGCGGGTAAGCCGGCAGGGAGGCCGTGACCATGGCTGGATTTGTGAGGATCGTTTTCGCCGCCGCGACAATGGCTGCGTTTTGTGCAACTGCGAAGGCAGCGCCGGATTATCCGACCGAGGTGCTCGCCGAATATGTCTATGGCTGCATGAAGGCCAATGGCGAGAACCGCGACAATCTCCGACGGTGCTCCTGTTCGATCGACGTGATCGCCTCCGTTCTTCCCTATGACCGCTATGTCACCGCTGAAACCTTCAAGGGGATGGGGCTCGTTCCGGGAGAAAGGGGCGTCATCTTCCGTCAGAGCGCCCCGGCAAAAGCAGCCATCACCGACCTCAAGCGCGCCCAGGCGGAAGCTGACGTGCGGTGTTTCTGAGCGGCTGTCACGCAGAGGACTGCAAATTCTCGCGTCCCGGTCGATTCGGGCGCGCCCGCCGGCTCAGCCATGTTCCATTCGGCTGGGAAAGGCTCAAAGCGCGGATGGCTCGGAAGGCCATTGCTTCTCGAACTTCATCCCTTCGGTATCGATCGCCTCCACCCGGATATCCTCGCCCGGATTCGAATTGAATTCGAACCGGAAATTCGGGTCCTCGGAGATGGAGATGCCGCCTTCCATGGTCATGATCAGCCGCTTGCCCTGCGAGATCGTCAGCCCCTGGACGAAATGGGCCGGGATGTAATAGCGGGTGAGCTGGTCCATCTGCAGCCCGGAATTGTTCGGATGGCGGATCATCAACTGCATCTCGGTCGCACGGTTCATCGCCTCCGTGCCTGAGGCTTTCAGCGGGAATACCCGCAGTTTCATCTTTCCCAGCGAAGCCATCGCCTCCTCCTGGTTCTTCATGGCGGGCGCGGAACAGCCGCCGGAAGCCTTGACGAAGGTCTGCGTCATATGGAGCCTGCCGTCCTCGGTCTCGGCGATGGCACGCACATAGGAATAGGCGTTGACGCGCAGCCTGGTGGCCAGATGCGTCACCCCCGCATCCGGCCCGAACTTGAACACGGCCGCCACGGGGGACGGATTTTCATCGACGATCAGCGTGACGGCCTTGATCCGGGCCGCCGCCTTGCCGGAATTGAAGTGGAGATCGACGGGTACGATCGCCGCATCTTCGGCGCGTTTCGGCGCCTCGATGGTGATAATTCCATGCGCGGCCTCTATCGTCCTGTCGCCGAAGACGTCGGGCTTCAAGCCGCTCCACGTTGCGCTCTCGGGAACGCTGGTCTCCTGCGCCTGAAGGGGCGGTATCGGGACCGCGCCGAAGAGGACAGCGAACAGAGCCAGACTCAGGCACTCGCGCAGCTTGCGCGTTCGATGCGGTTGGGGGTTCATCTCTGCCTCCACCATATGATTGGCGGTGCCCGGCCAAGATCCATCATACCACTGCGCGCGCCGGCCTGGCAAATCAACCAGCCCTACTCCCATTCCAGCTCGGCATAGGCGGCGGTCGCGTTGCGGGCATTATGCTCGTCGAAAAGGGCCCAGCTGCCGCGCTCGCTCTGCGCGGCCGTCCTGACCGCATCCCCAATCGGCACGCCGACGGCGATCGCCGCGCGGATATCATGCGCCAGCACCTCGAAATAGCGCCGCTGCGGTTCGAGCGCATCGGGCCATTCGGCGGGAACAGGCCCGTGGCCGGGAATGGCAAGCTTCGCCCTTACCGCCTGCAAGGGTTCCAGTTGCCCGATCCAGCCGGTGAGCGAGCCGTCCAGCGTCGGCAGATGGCGGAGGAAACAGAGGTCGCCGGTGAAAAGAACTTCCGTTTTCTCGTCGAAAACCGTCAGATCATTGTCGGTATGGGCCGTTTTCCAGGCCTTCAACCGGATGATCCTGCCGCCCAGATCGAGCGTTTCCTCATTGTCGACCAGCCTGGTCGGAGGAATGATCCTGATCTCCCGCATCAGCGCCTCGCCCATGCTTTCGCGGTAGCTCATGAGATAGAACTCGCCCCGGCTCGCCAGAGCGCGCGGCAGGTTGCGATGGCCGATGACGACCGCGCCCGTATCGGCGAATGCGGCATTGCCGAAGCAATGGTCGGGATGCATGTGCGTGTTGACGAGGTAGCGGATCGGCCGATCGGTGACGGCGCGGATAGCGGCGATCAGCGCCCTTCCCTCCGCGACGCTGCCGCCGCTGTCGACGACCGCGACCGCCTCATCGCCGATGATGAACCCCACATTGCAGATCTCGCCTCGATTGGCCTGCGTCATCAGCCCATTGGTACCGGCAAAGGCAAAGATCCCGTCGGCCATCTCCTTGACCGGCAAAGCCTCTCCCGCGGCAAATGCCGGCCGCGATAAGGGAGCGCTCATCGGCAGGAGGCCCGCAGCCGCCAGCGCCAGCCCATGCTTCAGGATGGTTCGCCGGTGCGGTGCCTGTGCCATGGCCTATATCCGATCCGGGAATTTGCGGTTGAAGGAGCGCAGCAGATCCATTTTCACCTGGTCGCTGCGGTATTGCCGCGGCAGCTTGATGTCGAACGTACCGATCACATGAGAGGGCCGTTCCGACAGGACGATGATCCTGTCCGACAGCATGATCGCCTCGCGGAGATTGTGCGTCACCATCAGCGCGGTGGTCGGCCGTTCCGACCAGACCGCCAGCAGCAGATGCCGCAATTGCTGGGCCGTCGGCTCGTCCAGCGAGACGAATGGCTCGTCGAGCAGCAGGATATCGGGATCAATCGCGATCGCCCGTGCGAGCGCCGCCCGGCGGGCCAGGCCAAGCGACAATTCCCCGGGATAGAAGCCGCGCATCTCCTTCAGGCCGAGGCTGTTGAAGAGACTGTCGAGATTGCGGCCGCGCAGATCCAGCGGCAGGGCCAGCCGGACATTCTGCTCCACGGTGCGCCAGGGCAGAAGCAGCGGCTCCTGGAATACCGCGCCGATCCGTGCCCCGCCCTCTCCGGGCAACTGGAACGATCCCTCGTAATCCGTATCGAGCCCAAGCAGGATGCGCAGCGTGGTGGTCTTGCCACAGCCGGACGGCCCGAGAATGCAGGCGAATTCGTTCTCACTCACCTCGAAGGAGAGATCGCGCAGCACATCGAATGCGCCGCCGTTCGACGCGCGGAAGGATTTTCTCGCAATATCGACCTTAAGCCGCGCGGCGGCGCCAGCGTGTGGATGCATGTTCAAGGGGCTGTACCAGGGCAAATTCGATGAGGAGCATCACCGCGACGAAGGCGAGCGTATAGGCAAGAATCGCCGCGACATCGAAGAGTTGAAAGAACAAATGGATCTGGAAGCCGACGCCGTTCGAGCGGCCGAGCAGCTCGACGACAAGGACGATCTTCCAGATCAGCGAAATGCCGGAGCGCGAGGCGGCGGCGAAATAAGGCTGCAGTTGCGGCAGCACGACATGCCTGAGCCTGTCGAGGGGCCCGAAGCGATAGACCGCCGCCATTTCTGAGAACCGCGGGTCGATGGCCCGGGTCCCCTCGCGCATG
Organism: Mesorhizobium sp. RMAD-H1; assembly: GCF_014191375.1. GTDB lineage: Bacteria > Pseudomonadota > Alphaproteobacteria > Rhizobiales > Rhizobiaceae > Paramesorhizobium. Next base: position 882,928 of record NZ_JACHWN010000001.1, on the reverse strand, counting down.
GTGACGACCACGTTGGGGATCTTGTTGACCGCCACCGCGCCGATCGCCGCCGCCTCGTTGAGGCCGAACCAGACATAGGCGAGGACGATGATGACCAATGCGGGAATGTTGAGAAAAAGCGTCACCCAGGGATTGAAGAACTGGTCAAGATGCCGCCGGCTTCCCAGAAGGATGCCGATCGCCGAGCCGATGATCATGGCGAGGAAAAAAGCAGCGGCGACGCGCCACAGCGTGATGCCGAGATGATAGGGCAGATCACCGCTGACGGTCTCGGCAATGAAGGTGTCGAAAACGATGACGGGCGTCGGAAAGGAGCGGCTCGGCCACAGGCTGGCCGCGACCTGCCAGAGGGCGAGCAGGGCCGCGAAGGAAAACAGCATCGTGACCACCGCCGCCACCTTTCGCCGCTCGGCCGCGCGTCCTGAAGCGGTTTTGCCTGACGAGAGCCGGTTCCCGGATATCAGCGTCATTCGCGTGCCCTCCAGAAGGTGCCGGGCGCCAGTGCCCTTCCGGGGCCGACAAGCTGCTCTCCACCGAGTCTCGCCAGAACCGCATGGAGCCTCGCCGCGTCCTCTTCCTCCTCGTCGATGGTGCGATCCGGGATGCCTTCGCGATAGCGATCGCGGAGAATGTCGAGTTCACGCCCCTCGGCCCGGATAACGGGAGCAAGCCGCAGCCATTCCTCGTCCGAGCGCTCGAGCAGCGCCTTGGCTTCGCCGCTCGCCCTGAGAAAACCTTCTATCGCCCGGGAATGGTCCTGCGCCCATTTCTCGTGGAAGACGTAGCCGATCGCCGCGACATCGCCGGTGGCGCCGAGCGCGCTTGCCGCCTCATTGGCGCTGACCAGCCGGCGAAAACCGTCGGCTTCGAGCCGGGCGCAGAACTGCCAGAAATTCAGCACCGCATCGAACTCGCCCTGCCGCGCCTTTTCGGCAAGGAGCGGCGGCGCGCCATAGACGATCTCGTTTTCGCCGGCAAGATCGAGCGAGAATTTGTCCCGCGCCAGCCCCCGGATGAGGAGCCAGCTCTTGTCGAGCGGCCCGCCGGCGACACCGATCTTCCTGCCCTTCAGGTCCGCCAGGCTTTTGATCGGGGAACTGCCTGCGACCATCATCGCGCCGACCGATGTCGAATAAGGAACAAAGGTCAGGTCCTCGCCGGCACTGCGCTGGCGCGACACCCACAGCCAGTCCGACACCATCACGTCGATAGCGCCGGCCATCAGCGCCACATTGGTCGCATCCTCTCCGGCGAAGAAGCGGACGTCTATGCTGACGCCGTTCTTTTCGTCCAGCCCATGGGCCTTGATCGTGTCGAGCTCCCAATTGACCGTGCCGAATTTCAGGACACCGACGCGCACGCTTTCGGCGGCCGGCGCCGGCGACATGAAGCCAATGGCCCAAATGGTGGCGATGATCAGCCTGAGCGGCAATCCGCCTTTCTGCCTGTCGGTCACGGTCTCCTCCCGCCATCCCCTTCCCTCAAAGCGTACGTTCTTCGCTCGGATAGGTGCACTTCCAGCGCACGACGCGATGATTGGGATGTTCCTGCGCCCATTTGGCGATTTCGGTCGGGGCGGTAAAGACGCAAATGTTGAGGCTGCCACGGTTTTCGAAATGCAACCGTTCTTCCCGGCAGTTCGACGGGTTCGATACAAGGCAGATGGTCAGGACGAGATCGATTACATCCATGTCGGCACCTTCAATCCGCCGGCTTCAGCTGCATCGTGCCAGTCGAGCGGCGATGCGATGGCTGCAACCATTCCGGCTCAGGATTTCTCAAGGTGCCCGGATGAGAAACTGTCCGCCAGCCTACGATCCCGCATCAGTCCCGTCAATCCGGGCATTCCTGGATTGCCCGGTCATATGCGAAATTGCCGCAGCCCCGCCAAATGGAATTCTTCTAGGGAACATTGACTTATTGCCCCCAACACGTAATTTTTCCGGCGACCCACGGCGTTGCCGGCAGGCAATCCCGGCGGTCCAACAGAGCGGTCGTCGTTCCATGGATCGGATCGGCGGCAGCTTCGTCTAGGGCACCCTTGGCGAAAAAATGAGGAGATGCCATGCGGTATTCAGTCCTTCTGATCGGCGTATCAGTTGCAATTCTTGGCGCCACCGGAGCGCGCGCCCAGGAGGGGGATGCAACAGCCGGAGCAACCGTTTTCAAGAAGTGCACGGCCTGCCATGTCGTGGATTCGGACAAGAACAAGATCGGCCCGTCGCTGCACGGCGTTATGGGCCGGAAGGCAGGCACGCATCCCGGTTTCAAGTATTCTCCGGCAATGGTGAAGGCAGGGGAAGAGGGGCTCGTCTGGGACGATGCCGCCCTGCGCGATTATCTGCACAGCCCGAAAGCCAAGGTGAAAGGCACGAAAATGGCCTTCGCCGGTTTGAAGGACGAGGCCGATATCACCAATCTCATCGCCTATCTCAAGCAGAACGGCCAGTAGGCATTTCAGAAGCCGATCCGATAGACGCCGCACGTCTCCGACGGGCGGCGTTTTTCATATCGGCTGATCACGGCCTCAGACCGCTTCGCGCCATTTGATCGAGCAGCCGATGGAGGCGATCTGCTCGCGAGGGCCCTGCCCTGTTTCGGCAACCTGCCGCATCGCCTCGAAGAGGTCACGGCGCAGGTCGGGCGCGCCCTCCTCCTTGCGCGAGGCATCGAGGCGGCCGCGATATTGCAGCTCACCGGCAGCGTTGAAGCCGAAGAAATCCGGCGTGCAGGCCGCGCCATAGGCGCGCGCGACCGTCTGATCGGCATCGTGGAGATAGGGGAACGGAAAGGCGTTTTCCCTGGCGAAAATCTTCATATTCTCATAGGAATCGGCGGGATAGGCCTCCGCATCGTTGGAATTGATGGCGACGAAGCCAATGCCGAGTTTCTTCAGGTCGCGGGCGTCGCGCACGATGCGCCTGATCACCGCCTTCACATAGGGGCAGTGATTGCAGATGAAGGCGACGACCAGCCCGCGCGGACCGGCCTCTCCGAGGATGGAACGGTATCTGCCGTCGACGCCGAGCAGCGTCGCATCCACCGCCTTCCAGCCGAAATCGCAAACCGGCGGTATCGCTGCCATTTTTGCCTCCCTTCCCGTTACGCCGCCTTGCGTATCGCTCTGTCGGCGGCATCGCGTATCGCGGCGATATTCGCGGCATAGGCGGCGCGATCATTGCCCTTGAATATCGCTGATCCCGCCACCAGCACATCCGCGCCGGCGGCTGCGACAAGCGGCGCCGTCTCGGGCGTCACGCTGCCATCGATCTCTATATGAATGGGGCGCGCGCCGATCATCGCCTTGATCCGCCTGACCTTCTCGACGACCGAGGGGATGAACGCCTGGCCGCCGAAGCCCGGATTGACCGTCATCAGGAGGATGAGGTCAAGCCGGTCCAGCACATATTCGATCACATTTTCGGGCGTGGAGGGATTGAGCGAGACGCCGGCCTTCTTGCCGAGATTGCGGATGGCCTGCAGCGAACGGTCGAGATGCGGGCCGGCCTCCGCATGCACGGTGATGAGATCGCAGCCGGCCTCCGCGAAGGCGGCGAGATAGGGATCGGCCGGGGCGATCATCAGATGGCAGTCGAAGAACGCTTTCGTTCGGTTACGGATCGCCTTGATGACCGGCGGGCCGAAGGTGATGTTGGGCACGAAATGCCCGTCCATCACATCGAGATGGATCCAGTCGGCGCCTGCTGCAACCACCGTCTCGACCTCGTCGCCAAGCCGGGAGAAATCGGCCGAGAGCACCGATGGCGCAATGATCGTCTTCGAGGTCATGAGGGCTGTTCCTCCCTTGCTTTGGCGAAGACCCGGCTGACGCGCAGATCCTCCGCGCCGATCGTCGACAGCGCTTCGGCGTCCACCGGCCCCGGAGCGGTCTCGAACAGCCGGTTCGCCTGCCTGAGCCGCGCCCTGTCGAGCGCATTGCGGATGGAACGGGCATTGGCGAAATGCGGCTGCCTGCGGCGGGCCGCGATATAGTCCGCCATTACCCCGCGCGCCTTCCCGTCGAAATGATAATTCTGCTTCGCCAGCATGATTTCGGCGATCTGCAGGAGCTCGTCATCTGTATAATCGGGAAAGTCGATGTGGTGGGCTATGCGCGAGCGGAAACCCGGATTACTGGTGAAGAACTTCTCCATCTTGTCGGCGTAACCAGCCAGAATCACGACAAGATCGTCCCGCTGGTTCTCCATCACCTGAAGCAGGATCTCGATCGCCTCCTGGCCATAATCGCGCTCGTTCTCCTGACGGTAGAGATAATAGGCCTCGTCGATGAACAGCACGCCGCCCATCGCCTTCTTGAGTATCTCCTTGGTCTTCGGCGCGGTGTGGCCGATATATTGGCCGACCAGATCGTCCCGCGTGACGGAAACGAGATGGCCCTTGCGGATATAGCCGAGGCGGTGCAGCAGGTCCGCCATGCGGAGCGCGACGGTGGTCTTGCCGGTTCCCGGATTGCCGCTGAAGCTCATATGCAGCGTCGGCGTCTCATGGGCCAGACCGAGACGCCGACGCGCCCGCTCGACCAGGAGCAGCGCCGCCGTCTCCCGGATGCGCTGCTTGACCGGCTTCAGCCCGATCAGCTCGCGGTCTAGCTCTTCGAGCACGTTCTTAACGCCGGATGTTTCGTATTCGGCCCGCAGATCGATGGCGGCGGGAATTTCGCCGCCATCGTCAACAGGCTGCTGGACTGCAGCATCAGCCATAGCGTTCACCCGCCGGCTTGTCGGCCGCGTAGGGCCGGGTCGTGTAGCGGATCATGCGGCCGGCCGTCTCCTGCCGCTGCAGATGGAAGCCCGGCTCGTCCACCGGACGGTTAACGATGAAGGAGAGCTTCACCGATTCCCAGCCATGGCTGGCGTCGAAGGCGACGAAGCGGATGTAGCGGTCGCCATAGACCTTGCGGCATTCGTTGAGCTCCATCATCAACGACGCCGCATCGGGATTGTCGAACATCGGGTGCCCCCACATCTCCCAATAGGTGTTGCGGGGATGCGGATCGTCGGTGAATTCAAGGCTCACCGCCCAGCCATTGTCGATGCAGTACTGCACCTGTCTTGCGATCTGCTCGTCCGTCAGATCGGGCAGAAACGAGAATGCTCCCTGGGTAATGCGCATGAGTTCTCTCCTATTCAGCCGCAGTTGCGGTCGGCACGAAGTCCGGCGCATCGGTCGATGTGTAGTTGAAGGTGACGTCCTTCCAGACGTCGAGCGCCTGCCTGAGCGGCAGGCAATGGCGCGCCGCCTCCTGCAGGATCTCCGGCCCTTCATGGACGATGTCGCGGCCTTCATTGCGGGCGAGCACCATGCATTCCAGCGCCACGCGATTGGCGGTGGCGCCGGCCGCGATGCCCATGGGATGGCCGATAGTGCCGCCGCCGAACTGCAGCACAACGTCCTCGCCCAGAAGGTCGAGCAGCTGATGCATCTGCCCGGCATGGATGCCGCCCGAGGCAACCGGCATCATCCGGTTGAGGGAGGCCCAGTGCTGGTCGAAGAAGATGCCGTTTTCGAGCCGCATCGGATTGAACTCCTCACGGCAGACATCGTAATAGCCCTTCGTCGTGGCGGGATCGCCCTCCAGCTTGCCGACCACGGTTCCGGCATGGATATGGTCGACGCCGGCAAGCCGCATCCATTTGGCGATCACGCGGAACGAGACGCCATGGTTCTTCTGCCGGGTATAGGTCGAGTGGCCGGCGCGGTGGAGATGCAGGATCATGTCGTTCCTGCGCGCCCATTTGGCCATCGACTGGATGGCGGTATAGCCGATCACCAGATCGATCATGACGATGTTGGAGCCCAGTTCCCTGGCGAACTCGGCGCGCTCGTACATGTCCTCCATCGTCGCCGCGGTGACGTTGAGATAGGTTCCCTTGACCTCGCCCGTCTCGGCCTGCGCCTTGTTCACCGCCTCCATGCAGTAGAGGAAGCGGTCGCGCCAGTGCATGAAAGGCTGCGAGTTGATGTTCTCGTCATCCTTGGTGAAGTCCAGCCCGCCTTTCAGCGCCTCATAGACGACACGGCCATAGTTGCGGCCCGAGAGGCCGAGCTTCGGCTTGACGGTGGCGCCGAGCAGCGGCCGGCCGAACTTGTCGAGCCGCTCGCGCTCCACCACGATGCCGGTCGCCGGTCCCTGGAACGTCTTCACATAGGCGATCGGCAGGCGCATGTCCTCGAGCCTGAGCGCCTTCAACGGCTTGAAGCCGAAGACGTTGCCGATGATCGAGGCGGTGAGATTGGCAATCGAGCCCGGCTCGAACAGGTCGAGATCATAGGCGATGTAGGCGAAATACTGGCCTGGCGCGTTGGGCACCGGATCGACCCGGTAGGCCTTGGCGCGGTACTTCTCGCAGGCCGTCAGCCGGTCGGTCCAGACCACCGTCCAGGTCGCCGTCGAGCTTTCGCCGGCGACAGCTGCCGCCGCCTCGATCGGATCGACGCCGTCCTGCGGCGTGATCCGGAAGAGCGCGATGATGTCGGTGTCCTTCGGCTCGTAATCGGGCTCCCAATAGCCCATTTTCCTATATTCCATGACGCCGGCCCTGTAGCGCTCGGCTCCGGTAACGGTCGTTCTTTCAACCATGATGCTTATCCTTTCTTGTTCCGGTCGCTTGCCTGTCAGGCGGCCTTGGCTGTTGCTGTCTGCGGATCGAGCTGGCCGGCGGCATAGCGCTTCGCCATCTCGTCCAGTGGAATGACCTTGATCTTCGAGGCATGGCCGGCGGTGCCGAACCGCTCGAAGCGGTCGCGGCAAAGCGCGCGCAATGCGTCCATTGCCGGCTTCATGAATTTGCGCGGATCGAATTCCCCGGGATGCTCGGCGGCGATCCGGCGGAACTGCCCGGTCATCGCCATCCGGCAATCCGTGTCGATATTGACCTTGCGCACCCCATGGCGGATGCCGCGCTCGATCTCCTCGACGGGGACGCCATAGGTCTGCGGCATCGAACCGCCGAATTTGTTGATCACGTCCTGCAGCTCCTGCGGGACGGAGGAGGAACCGTGCATGACGAGATGCGTGCTGGGCAGCTTCGCGTTGATGGCCTCGATCACATGCATGGCAAGGATGTCGCCGTCTGGCCGGCGCGTGAATTTATAGGCGCCGTGCGAGGTGCCGCAGGCGATGGCCAGCGCATCGACCTTCGTCCGCATGACGAAGTCAACCGCCTGGTCAGGGTCTGTGAGGAGCTGGTCATGCGACAGCGCGCCTTCGGCGCCATGGCCGTCCTCGGCCTCGCCCTGCCCCGTTTCCAGCGAACCGAGCACGCCGAGCTCGCCTTCCACCGACGCGCCGACCCAGTGTGCCATGCGCGCCACACGCTCGGTGATCGCCACATTGTATTCGTAGCTTGCCGGCGTCTTCGCGTCCGCCTCGAGCGAGCCGTCCATCATCACCGAGGTGAAGCCATGGCGGATCGCCGTGAGGCAGGTGGCTTCGTCATTGCCGTGGTCCTGATGCAGGCAGACCGGAATGGACGGATACATCTCCACCAGCGCCTCGATCATCCTGGAAAGCATGATGTCGCCGGCATAGGAGCGCGCGCCCCGCGAGGCCTGGATGATGACGGGAGCATCGCAAGCCTTCGCCGCCTCCATGATGGCGAGGCCCTGCTCCATATTGTTGATGTTAAAGGCCGGAACGCCGTAGCCGTGCTCTGCGGCATGGTCGAGCAGCTGACGTAACGTAATGTGGGCCATGACCCATGCTCCTTTTCCTAGCGAAGTGCCCTGTTTCTGCCTGGTCTCAACCGATCAGCTTCCCGACGCTTTCGACGACGGCTTCCGGCGTGATGCCGAAATGCCGGTAGAGATCCGCCGCCGGCGCGCTGGCGCCGAAGCCGTTCATGCCGATGAAATCGCCATTCTCGCCGATCCAGCGGTCCCAGCCCTGCCGCGCGGCGGCCTCGATGGCGATGCGCGGCGCCGCCGCCAGGATGGAGCGGCGATAGGCGGGTGTCTGCTTTTCGAAGAGCTCCCAGCACGGCATGGAGACGACGGCGGCGGCAATGCCGTGCTGGGCACGCAGGATGTCGGCGGCGGCACAGGCGATCTCGACCTCCGAGCCCGTGGCGATCAGCGTTACCGCCCGCGGTCCGGCAGTCTCGCGCAATACATAGGCGCCGCGGCTCGACCGGTTCTCGTTGCTGTGCGTCGTGCGCAGCACGGGCAGGTTCTGACGCGACAGGACGAGGACGCTGGGCCGGTCCCTGTTTTTCAGCGCCAGCTCCCAGCATTCGGCCGTCTCGATGATATCGGCCGGCCGGTAGACATCGATCCCCGGGGTCGCCCGCAGCATTGCGAGATGTTCGATTGGCTGGTGGGTCGGCCCGTCCTCGCCAAGCCCGATCGAATCATGTGTCATGACATAGATGACCTGCTGGCCCATCAGGGCCGAGAGGCGGATCGCGCCCCTGGCATAATCGGCGAAGGCGAGGAACGTGCCGCCATAGGGGATGAAGCCGCCATGCAGCGCGATGCCGTTCATGGCCGCCGCCATCGCATGCTCGCGGATGCCGTAATGGATGTAGCGTCCGCCGAAGCTTTGCGCCGAAATGCTACCCATTCCTGGCGTGAGCGTCAGGTTGGAATGGGTGAGATCGGCGGAACCGCCGACGGTTAGCAACGTCGCCTTGTTGATGACGCCGAGCACCATCTCGGAAGCCTTGCGGGTGGCGACCTTCGTCTTCTTTTCCACATGCTCGCGGCGGAAAGCGCTCAGCGCGTCAAAGAGCGTCTCGGGCAGCTCCTTCGCGATCGCCGCCTTGAAAGCATCCGCATCGGGCGAGGCGGCAAGCCGGACGCACCAGTCGCGCCGCTCGTCGGCGCCGCGGCGGGCTACGTTTCTCCATGTCTCGACGATGGCCTCGGGCACCTCGAAAGGTGCATGCGGCCATCCGATCGCCGCCCGCGCCGCCGCGATCTCCGCCTCGCCCAGCGGCGCACCGTGGGTCTTTTCCGTGCCCTGCAGATTAGGCGCGCCCTTGCCGATGATCGTCCGGCAGGCGATCAGCGACGGCCTGTCGCTCCCTCGCGCCCGGCCGATCGCTTCCGCGATCGCCTCGAAATCATGGCCGTCGATCTCCTGGACATCGAAGCCCGCCGCCCTGAAGCGGGCAGGCTGGTCCATGGAGGTGGAAAGCGAGGTCGGGCCGTCGATCGAGATCGCATTGTCATCCCAGAAAACGATCAGCCGCGACAGGCCGAGATGGCCCGCCAGGTCGATCGCCTCATGGCTGATGCCTTCCTGCAGACAGCCGTCACCGGCGATCACGTAGGTGAAATGATCTACGATATCCCTGCCGAAGCGCTCGCGCAGCATCCGCTCGGCCAGCGACATGCCGACCGCCGTCGCGATCCCCTGCCCCAGCGGGCCCGTCGTCGTCTCGATGCCCTGGGCGTGGCCATATTCGGGATGTCCCGCCGTGCGCGCGCCGAGCTGGCGGAAGCGCTGCAGTTCCTCGATGGGCATGTCGGGATAGCCGATCAGATAATGCAGCGCATATTGCAGCATCGAGCCATGACCGGCCGAAAGCACGAACCGGTCGCGGTCAGGCCATTGGGGATGGAGCGGATCGAGCTTGATGAAGCGGTTGAAGAGGACTGTGGCGACATCGGCCATGCCCATCGGCATGCCGGGATGCCCGGAATTGGCCTTCTGCACACTGTCCATCGCAAGCGCCCGGATGGCATTGGCCATATCCGCCTCGCTGATGGGCAATGGACCGGTCGCAGGTTGCAGCAGGGCTTGCGTATTCATCGTCTTCTCCTCACGAGGCACGGTTCTTGCGCTCGATCAACTGCATGATCAGCGGCGTCAGGATGAGCTGCATGGCCAGGTCGAGCTTATTGCCTGGCACGACAATGGAATTGGCCCGCGACATGAAAGAGTCATGGATCATCGACAGCAGGTAGGGAAAATCGATGCCGCGCGGATTGGCGAAGCGGATGACCAGCATCGATTCATCAGGCGTCGGTATCCAGCGCGCGATGAAGGGGTTCGACGTGTCGACAATCGGCACGCGCTGGAAATTGATGTGGGTCTGCGAGAATTGCGGAAGGATATAGCGGGTATAGTCCGGCATCCGCCGCAGGATCATGTCCATCACCGCCTCGGTCGAATAGCCGCGCGTGGCGCGGTCGCGGTGGATCTTCTGGATCCATTCGAGATTGATGACGGGGACGACCCCGATCCTCAGGTCCGCATGCCGCGCCAGATTGACCTTCTCCGTGACCGCGCAGCCATGCAGCCCCTCGTAGAACAGGAGATCGCTATCGGGGAACTCGCGCCACTCGGTGAAGGTGCCGGGCGGCGTGCCGTAAAGCTTCGCCTCCTCTTCGTCATGGACATAAGTGCGGGTCTTTCCCGTGCCGCGGCGCCCATATTCCTCGAACACCGCCTCGAGCTTCTCCAGCTCGTTGGCATCGACATGGAAATGGGTGAAGTTCGGATTGCCCTTCTCCTCCTCCTCCGCGACCTTGATCTTCATGGCCTGCCGGTCATAGCGATGGAACGCGTCGCCCTCGATGAAGGCCGCCTCGATCTTCTCGCGGCGGAAGATCAGTTCGAAGATCCGCTTGACCGATGTCGTGCCCGCTCCCGACGAGCCGGTGATCGATATGATGGGGTGCTTTATCGACATGCTGCTCGTTCTCCCATCAGGCCCTGAACAGGCCGCGATTGCTGAAGAGCGGCGCGCGCTCGCCGATATTGCTCGGCTCCGTGTGGTAACGCCCGATCCTTTGGACTTCCCGTGCCGAGCCGAACACCAGGGGGACCCGCTGATGCATGTTCTGCGGGACGAGATCGAGGATGGGATTGACCGTATCGGTCGCGGCACCGCCCGCCTGCTCGATGAGGAAGGCGATCGGATTGGCCTCGTAGACGAGCCTGATCCGGCCCGCGCCATAGCCCTTGCGCCTGTCGCCGGGATAGAGGAACACGCCGCCGCGCACCAGGATCCGGTAAGCCTCCGCCACCAGCGAGGCGATCCAGCGCATGTTGAAATCCTTGGCCCTCGGGCCCTCGGTGCCCTTCAGGCAGTCGTCGATATAGAGCCTGACGGCCTCGTCCCACTGCCGGTAATTGGCAGCGTTGATGGCGAATTCCTGCGTCCTCGGCGCAATCGCAATGGCCGAATAGGCCTGGACGAAGGTGCCGAGCCGCGTCGAGAAGACGAAAATGTGGGTGCCGCTGCCGACCGTCAGCACCAGCGCGAGCTGCGGGCCGTAGATGAAAAAGCCGGCCGCGAGCTGACGCCTTCCCTCCTGGAAGAAGGAGGCAGCAGGCTCGCTGACCGGTTCTCCAGCCACTGGGAGGATGGAGAAGATCGTCCCGAGCGAGACATTCGTATCGATATTGGAGGACCCGTCCAGCGGATCGATGGCGATGGCGAGCGGCGCGCGCGGATCGAGGACGGCCGGCTGGTCCAGCTCTTCCGAGCCGTAAAGGGCGACCGGCGCGTGGCGCATCGCGTCGAGGAACATGTCGTCGGCGAAAACGTCGAGGTCCTTCTGGGCATCGCCGTCGGCATTCCTGCCGTTGTGGCTGCCGTTGAAGGCCTTGCCCAGCGCGCCCTGGTTGATCGTGTTGCGGACTTTGACTGATGTCATCGACAGGTGCCGTATGGTCGAAGCGACGGCTGCCCGCAAACCCTCCGCATCGCCGGCATAGGAAACCAGAAAGGCGTCTAAAGTCGCCGTGGTCATTGTCCGTCCTCCCCGTGCCCGTCTTCCTAGCCGGGCCTCATGAGAGGGATGGAACCAGATGGGGTTGCTTAAGTAAAATTTATTATATTTACGTACTCAGTAAATTTTCCTAATCTACTGGCATGCGCAATCTGACCTTGAGACAGCTGAGGGCCATACAGGCGATCATGCGGCACGGCACGATCGCCGGCGCTGCCAATGAGCAGGGGCTGACCCCGCCCGCCGTCACGCTTCAGCTGAAGCAGGTGGAGGAGGATGCCGGCATCGTCCTGTTCGACCGCACCAACGAGGGCCTGAAACCGACGGCGGCGGGTCTGGCCTTTGTCGATGCGGGCCAGATGATCCAGGAAAGGCTGCGGCTTCTCGACGACGAAATCGATGCCATCAAGGGATTGCGCGTCGGCACGCTGAAGCTGGGCGTCGTCTCGACGGCGAAATATTTCGCGCCGCGGATGATGGCGACCTTCCGCAAGGACCATCCTGATATCGAGATCAGGCTTGCCATCGGCAACCGGGCTGAGACGATCGCAAGCCTCAGGAACCATGAGGTGGACATGACGCTGATGGGGCGCCCGCCCAAGGACATTCCCTTGCGCTCGACCGTCTTCGGCGATCACCCGCTGGTCATGATCGCCGCTCCCGACCATCCGCTGGCGAAATGCCGCGACATCAGCAAGGAGCGAATCGCCCAGGAGCAATTCCTGGTGCGGGAGCCGGGTTCGGGCACCCGTATCTCGCTGGAGATATTCCTCAGCGAACTGCCGGGAAGGCTGGACGATCTCGGCACCGAGATGTCCTCCAACGAAACGATCAAGCAGGCGGTGATGGCGGGGCTCGGCATCGCGTTCATCTCCGCCCATACGATCGCGATGGAGCTGGAAATGGGACGGCTCGTCATTCTCGACGTCGTCGGCATGCCGATCCGCCGGCAATGGTTCTCCGTCATCAGGACCGACCGCACCATGTCCCCGGCGATGAAGGCCTTTCAGGAATTCCTGACGCTCAAGGGCGCGCAGTGCCTGCCCTTCTTCGACCGGCTTTACCCGGAATCGGCCGCCCCCTTCTATCATCCGCCGACATAGGACTATTTCCGCCTGATGCCGATCGACCTTCCCACGCGCGGCGGCATCGGCAGCCTGGAATGCGCTTCCCTATGGAATTCGAGCTTTGGCAGGATATCGGCCGGGAACGGGCTGACCTTCGGGCCGCTCATGTCGACATGCAGCGACAGGACCTCCGCAGTCGCCGCCAGCCAGCCGTCCTTGTGCAGAATCTCATTATAGCTGTGCAGGCGCTTCTCGTCGAAATCGATGAGCCGGCTCGTCACGGTGACGGTGTCGCCCAGATGCAATTCCCTGACATAGCAGATATGGACCTCGGCGGTGTAGATCGTCAGCCTGCGATCGGCCGCATAGGACGGGCCGAAGCCGAGCGCCGCCAGGAACTCGTCGCCGCCGCGATCGAAGATGACGTTGTAATAGGCCATGTTCAGATGGCCGTTATAGTCGATCCACTCCTTCTCGATCGCAATCGGCGCGGAATGGTAGAGTTCACCCTCTGGCATATCGTGCTCCTTCATGGATTTTCGTCGAAAACTAGCGATTGGACGCCCTCAGTGCGCTGGGCGGCCTGCCCTCGAACTGCCTGAAGGTGCGGGTGAAGGCGGCCGCGGAGGAAAACCCGGTCCGCGCCGCGATATCCGCGAGTGGCGATTTCGTATCGGTGATCAGCCGCCGGGCCATTTTAAGCCGCAGGCGCAGATAATAGCGCCCCGGCCCCTCGCCCACCGCCTTCAGGAAGATCTTCTCGAGGCTGCGCGCTGAGAGGCCGCAGCGTCGTGCGATGGCCGCGACTGTCAGCGGCGCATCGATATGGCTTTCCATCAGGCGGATCGCGACCGCCAGCTTCGGATGCACATCGTCGAGCCGCCCGAGCGAGACCAGCGGCTGCGCATCGCTGGAGGCATGGGCCTCGTCATAGATGAAGACGCTCGCCACATCGAGCGCCACGGACATGCCGAAGCGCGAGCGGATCAGATGCAGCATCAGGTCGAAGGTCGGCGAGGCGCCGCCGCTGGTGAAGACCGGGCCGTCGATGACATAGCGGTCGGGCCGCACATCTGACTCCGGAAAGGCGGCGGTGAATTCCTCCATGTCCTCCCAATGGGTGGTCGCCTTCCGCCCCGACAGAAGCCCGGCACGGCCGAGCAGCCAGGAACCGGCCTCGATGCCGCCGATCATCCGGTAATTATGGACGGCACGCCGCAGATGGGCCGTGAAGGTCGTGCGCGCGATATCGGCCGCGCCAAAACCGCCGACAACCAGCAACATATCCGCCTTTTCTGATGCATCGAATGAACCTGATACGGCAATCGGCAGGCCGCAGGTGGTGATCGCCGGCTGGCCGTCGAGCGACACGATCCGCCACCGGAACAGCGTGCCGCCCGAAACGCGATTGGCCGCGCGCATCGGGTCGATGGTCGAGGCCACGCACATCAACGACGCGCCGCTGAAGATCAGGACCGTCACATCAAGCGCTTTCGGGTCAGGCAGAAAGAGAGGTGAGGCTTCGCTATTCATCAATTTCGATTCGTATATCGTAAAACACCTTTTGGCAATCGCGGCATGATCAGGACAAAGCAAATCCAGGAAAAGTGGGAACCGGTTTTCCGTCCGGATTTGCGAAAGCAAAGAGAATCAAAGGGAGAACACGCAATGGGATTGTCGCCCAATCGCGAGGTATTCATCACCTGTGCCGTTACGGGCGCGGGCGATACGACCGGCCGTTCGGACAAGGTTCCGGTGACGCCGCGCCAGATCGCCGACGAATGCATCGCAGCCGCCAATGCCGGCGCGGCGATCGCGCATATCCATGTCCGCAATCCGGAAACCGGCAAGGCCGCGCGCGACGTGGCGCTCTACGCGGAGGTGGTCGAGCACATCAAGGCCTCTGGCGTCGACATGGTCTTGAACCTTACCGCCGGCATGGGCGGCGACCTGACGCTCGGCAATGTCGAAAAGCCTTTGCCCCCCTCGCCTGACGGTACCGACATGGCAGGCGCGACCGAACGTCTGGCCCATGTAGCGAAGCTCCTGCCGGAGATCTGCACGCTCGATTGCGGCACGATGAATTTCGGCGAAGGCGATTACGTCATGACCAACACGCCCGCCATGCTGAAGGCCATGGCGGCGCAGATAAAGGCGCTGGGCGTGCGCCCGGAAGTCGAGATCTTCGATACGGGCCATCTGCTCCTTGCCAAATGGCTCTACGATCAGGGCCTCCTGGACGATCCCGTCATGGTGCAGCTCTGCATGGGCATTCCCTGGGGCGCGCCAGATGATATGGCCACGTTCCTGGCGCTGACCAGCAATCTGCCCGCTGACTGGACATTCTCCGCCTTCTCCATCGGCCGCAACCAGCTGCCCTATGCGGCGATGGCCGTACTGGCCGGCGGCAACATCCGCGTCGGGCTGGAAGACAATCTCTGGCTCGACAAGGGCGTTCTCGCCACCAACGGCCCGCTGGTCGAACGGGCGGTCAAAATTGCCGAGGGCATGGGCGCGAAAATCCTGGGACCCGGCGATGTCCGCGCGCGCATGAAACTGACGAAGCGCTGGTGAGGCGGTCATGGCAAGAATTCGCAAGGCCGCAGCGATAGGCGGCGGCGTCATCGGCGCGGGCTGGGTCGCCCGCCTCCTCCTCAACGGCATCGACGTCTCGATCTTCGACCCCGATCCGGAAGCGGAACGGAAGGTGAGCGAGGTGATGAAGAACGCCCGCCGCGCCTATAAGGCCATGCTGCCGGACGGCTTGCCCAGGGAAGGAAAGCTCGCCTTTGCCGGGTCCATTGCCGAAGCGGTCGCAGGGGCCGACTTCATCCAGGAAAGCGTGCCGGAACGGCTCGACCTCAAGCACAAGGTGCTGGCGGAAATCGACGCCCACGCGGCAGCGGACGCCATCATCGGCTCGTCCACGTCAGGCATTCTTCCCTCCGAGATGCAGACGGCAATGAGCCATCCGGAGCGGCTCGTCGTCGGCCACCCCTTCAATCCGGTCTACCTCCTGCCGCTGGTCGAGATCGTCGGCGGCCAACAGACCTCGGGCGAAGCCGTCGAGCGGGCCCGCGCGCTCTATGCCTCGATCGGCATGAAGCCGGTGGTGATCCGCAAGGAGATCGAGGCTTTCGTCGGCGACCGCCTTCTCGAGGCGCTGTGGCGCGAGGCGCTGTGGCTGATCAAGGACGACATCACCACGGTGGAAGAACTCGACGACATCATGCGCTATTCCTTCGGCATCCGCTGGGCGCAGATGGGGCTGTTCCAGGTCTATCGCATCGCCGGCGGCGAGGCCGGCATGCGCCATTTCATGGCCCAGTTCGGTCCCTGCCTCTCCTGGCCGTGGACCAAGCTCATGGACGTGCCGGAACTGACGGACGAGCTGGTGGACAAGATCGCCAGCCAGTCCGACGCGCAGGCGCATGGCCTCTCCATCCGCGAGCTCGAACGTATCCGCGACGACAATCTGGTCGCCATCATGGAAGCGCTCTCGCGCCAGAACAGGGGCAAGGGCTGGGGCGCCGGCGCGCTCCACAAGGACTACACCAGGCGCCTGTCGAAGCTCGCACAGAAACCGACGATCTCGAAGGCGGCCGAGAAGGCAAAGGCCGCCAAGGCCCGCAGGAAGAAAGGCTGACGCGATGGATTTCGGCCTGACCGAGGAGCAGAGGCTGATCGTCGGGACGACGCGGGCCTTCGTCGAGAACGAGCTCTACCCGCATGAGGCGGAGGTCGAGCGCACCGGCGTCCTGCGCAGGGAACTCGTAGAGGAGATCAAGCAGAAAGCCATTGAAGCCGGCCTCTACGCCGCCAACATGCCTGAAGCGGTCGGCGGCGCGGGGCTCGATACCGTCTCCTGGCTGCTTTACGAAAAGGAGCTCGGCCGCGCCAATTATGCGCTGCACTGGACCTGCGTCGGCAGGCCTTCCAACATCCTCCTTGCCGGGACCGAGGCGCAGAAGGAAAAATATCTCTATCCCTGCGTTCGCGGCGAGAAATCCGATTGTCTGGCCATGACGGAGCCCGGCGCCGGCTCAGACCTGCGCGGCATGAAGGCGTCAGCCGTCAAAAAAGGCGGCGACTGGGTGATCAATGGCACCAAGCACTTCATCAGCCATGCGATGGAGGCCGATTTCGTCATCCTCTTCGTCGCCTCCGGCGAGGAGGATACGCCGCGCGGCAAAAAGAAGAAGATCACCGCCTTCTTCGTCGACAGGGGGCATCCGGGGATGACGATCCGCGAGGGCTACCGCAATGTCTCGCACCGCGGCTACTCCAACGCCACCATCGAGTTCGACGATTGCCGGCTGCCGGAGGAGGCCATCCTCGGCGAAGTGCACGAGGGCTTCGAGGTGGCCAAAACCTGGCTCGGCGCGACACGCCTGCAGGTGGCCGCCACCTGCCTCGGCCGTGCCGAGCGCGCGCTCTCGCACGCGATCGAATATGCCGCGCAACGCGAACAATTCGGCCAGAAAATCGGCAGATTCCAGGGAATTTCCTTTAAACTGGCCGATATGGCGACCGAGTTGAAGGCTGCCGATCTCCTGACATTCGAGGCAGGCTGGAAGTTCGATCAGGGCACGGTGACCGACGCCGACATGGCCATGGCCAAGCTCAAGGCGACGGAAATGCTCGCCTTTGTCGCCGACGAGGCGATCCAGATCCACGGCGGCATGGGCCTGATGGACGACCTGCCGCTGGAGCGCATCTGGCGCGACGCCCGCGTCGAGCGCATCTGGGAAGGCACGTCGGAAATCCAGCGGCACATCATCTCCCGCGCCCTGCTGCGCCCATATGGTGCATGATGGCGCATAGGCTCGACCGTCTGCTTCGCCCGAAAACCATTGCCGTCTTCGGCGGCCTGCAGGCGGCCGAGGTCATCCGGCAATCGCAGAAGATGGGTTTCGCGGGCGAGATCTGGCCTGTGCACCCCAGGCACGACGAAGTGCAGGGCCTGAAAGCCTATCGCTCCGTCGCCGACCTGCCCGGCAGCCCCGATGCGGCCTTTATCGGCGTCAACCGCTTCCTCACCCTCGACATCGTGCGCGACCTGCGCGCGGCCGGCGCGGGCGCCGCCGTCTGCTATGCCTCAGGTTTTCTGGAGGCGGGAGACGATGCGGAGGGCGCGCAACTGCAGCAGGAGCTGGTTCAAGCCGCCGGCGACATGCCGATCATCGGGCCGAACTGCTACGGCCTCATCAATTATTGCGACGGCGCGCTGCTCTGGCCCGACCAGCATGGTGGGCGGCGGCTCGCTCCCGGCGAGCGCGGCGTCGCCATCATCACCCAGTCCTCCAACATCGCGATCAACATGACGATGCAGCGGCGCGGCCTGCCGATCGCCCATGTCGTGACGGCGGGCAACCAGGCGCAGACCGGCGTCTCTGACATGGCCATTGCGCTGATCGAGGACAAGCGGGTGACGGCGCTGGGCCTCCATATCGAGGCGTTCCAGTCGGCGGCGGGCTTCGAGGCGCTGGCGAAACGCGCGCGTCAACTGCGCAAACCCATCGTCGCCATGAAGGTCGGCCGCTCCGCCCAGGCGCGCGCGGCGACCGTCTCGCATACGGCCTCGCTCGCCGGGTCGGACGCCGCATCCGACGCCTTTCTGAAAAGGCTCGGCATCGCCCGCGTCCATTCGATCCCTTCCCTCCTCGAAGCGCTGAAGCTCCTGCATGTGCACGGATCGCTGGATGGTAACACGCTCTCCTCGATGAGCTGCTCCGGCGGCGAGGCTTCCGTCATGGCTGACGCCGCGGAAGGCCGCTCCATCACGTTCCCGCCGCTGACGACGGAGCATCGCGCCAAGGTCAAAGCGACGCTCGGGCCCCTTGTCACCGTGGCCAACCCGCTCGACTACCACACCTTCATCTGGAACGACGAGCCGGCGATGACCCGCACATTCACCGCGATGATTTCCGGCGGCTTCTCGCTCAACTGCCTCGTCATCGATTTTCCGCGCCGGGACCGCTGCTCGGATGTCGACTGGTGGACGACAGTGCGCGGGTTTGAGGCGGCGCTGAGGGCCGATGGGGCCAAAGGTGCGATCATTGCTTCCCTGCCGGAGAGCATTCCAGAGGAGGACATCATGAACCTGACGGTGCGGGGCATCGCACCGCTCTGCGGCATCATCGAGGCCCTCGACGCGGCGGAAGCGGCGGCCTTCATCGGCCAGGCATGGAAAAGGGAGCCCGCGCCACCTGTCGCCTGCCGCAAGGCAAAGGCTGATCCCGATATCCATGAACATGACGAAGCGCAGGCGAAAGCCGTTCTCCGCAGGCACGGCTTGTCCGTACCGGAGGGCAGCCGCGGCACGAATGCCGATGAGGCGGTGACGGCCGCTGAAAGCCTCGGCTATCCCGTAGCGATCAAGGCATTGGGGATTGCCCATAAATCCGAGATGAACGCCGTTCGCCTCAATTTGAAGAATGCCGAAGCGGTCAGATCGGCGGCAAACGAACTCATGCCTCTCGGATCCGGCCTCTATGTCGAACGCATGGTGACCGGCGCCGTCGGCGAATTGCTGGTCGGCATCCTCGACGATCCGCAGTTCGGCCCGGTCATGACGCTCGGGACAGGCGGCGTTCTCGTGGAACTCCTGCAGGACAGCGTAACCTTGCTCCTGCCATCGAGCCGCGACGAGATCGAGGAGGCGCTGCGCTCTCTCAGGATGTTCCCGCTTCTTGACGGCTATCGTGGCAAGCCCAAGGCTGATCTTGGCGCCGCAATCGACGCCATTGACGCCATCGCCACCTTCGCCGTGGAGCACGCCGGGCGGATTATCGAGCTCGACATCAATCCGCTGCTTGTGTGCGGCGAGGGAAAAGGCGCATGGATTGCCGATGCGCTGCTCGTCACGAAAGGAGAGCTGAAATGAGCGACGTGATCAGGACGCGACGCGAAGGCGGCATTCTCGAGGTCACGCTGGACCGGCCGAAGGCCAATGCCATCGACCTCAAGACCAGCCGGCTGATGGGCGAGACGTTCCAGGCCTTCCGCGACGATCCCGATTTGCGCGTCGCCATCCTCCAGACGGCGGGCGACAAGTTCTTCTCAGCCGGATGGGATCTGAAGGCGGCGGCAAATGGCGATGCGGTCGACGGCGACTATGGCGTCGGCGGCTTCGGCGGGCTGCAGGAACTGCGCGATCTCAACAAGCCGGTGATCGCCGCCGTCAACGGCATTGCGGTCGGCGGCGGCTTCGAACTCGCCCTCTCCTGCGACCTGGTCTATGCCTCCGACCATTCCAGCTTCGCCCTGCCTGAGATCCGCGCGGGAACGCTGGCCGATGCGGCTACGGTCAGGCTGCCGAAGCGCATCCCCTATCACGTCGCCATGGACCTGCTCCTGACAGGCCGATGGATGGATGCGGCCGAAGCGCATCGCTGGGGCCTCGTCAACGAGATCCTGCCGAAGGAGAAGCTGATGGAGCGCGTCTGGGCGGTCGCCCACCTGCTCGACAACGGCCCGCCGCTCGTCTTCGCCGCCATCAAGGAGGTGGCGCGGGAAGCGGAGAACATGAGCTTTCAGCAGGCCATGAACATGATCACCAAGCGCAAGTTCCGCACAGTGGATATTCTCTACGCATCGGAGGACAATCGGGAGGGCTTCCGGGCATTCGCCGAGAAGCGCGATCCCGTGTGGAAAGGCAGATGAGCACCCATTATTCCAGGCTGATCGACAGGGAAACCTGGGCGTTCATCGAACGCACCAACGGTTTCTATCCGCCCGATGCGGCCGATCTCGCTATCGAAGAACAACGCGAGGTCTATAACCGCATGGCCCAGGCGTTTCATGCCGGCTATCCCGTCGGCATCGCTTCCGCCGATACATATATCGAAGCCGGCGAGCACCGGATCGCGATCAGGGTCTATGTCAGGAAAGGCAGCGAGCCGGGGGCTGTCTGCCTCTATTTCCATGGCGGCGGCTTTGTCGTCGGCGGGCTCGAGAGCCATGACGATGTCTGCGCCGAGCTGTGCGAGGCGACCGGCTTCCGGATCATTTCGGTCGCCTACCGGCTGGCGCCCGAGCATCCCCATCCCGCAGCATTTGACGATTGCCTTGCCGTCTTCGGGCATATTGCGGGAGCATCCGACCTGCCGATCGTGCTCTGCGGCGACAGCGCCGGCGGCAATCTGGCCGCAGCCGTTGCGCATCACGCTCGCGGGCACGGGCGTGCCCCCGTTGGCCAGGTCCTCATCTACCCCGCGCTGGGCGGCGACATGGAGCAAGGCTCCTACATCACCCATGCACAAGCGCCGATGCTGACGAACCATGATGTGCGCTTTTACGCCGAGATCAGGAGCGGCGGCCGCGATTGGTCGCATGATCCACGTTTCGCGCCGCTCTGCGACGCTGATTTCTCAAAACTCCCCGCAACAATCGTCATAGCGGCCGAATGCGATCCGCTTTCCGATGACGGACGGCACTATTGCGAGCGAATCGCTTCCGCCGGCGGCAGGGCGTTGTGGAGGAACGAGCATGGCCTCGTGCATGGATTTCTCCGCGCCCGCCACAGCGCCGGACGCGCCGGCGCGAGCTTCCGCCGCATCTGCAAGGCGGTTCAGGCACTCGGGTTGAACGGCTGGCCGGTGGCGTTATGAGAAAATCCGGCTTTCCGTCAGGATTTTCCTAAAAGGGGCATCGCGGCCCCCCGCTGGAGGACTGTTTTGCCGAAGACGAGTTGGCGGGAACAGGCATTTCGGCTATCGAGGCTCCAGAATTTTACTGCAGACCGAAGGAGGCGCAGATGATGCGCTATGCATCCGTTACCGGCCGGCTGGCCGGACTGGGCTCGGAGAAATGGGCGGTCCACGTCCGCGCGCGCCAGATGCGCAAGGCCGGAACGGAAATCATCGAGCTGACGATCGGCGAGCCCGACATCCCGACGCCGCCGGATATGATCGAGGTGGCCGAGCAGGCGATGCGCGCGGGCCGCACCGGCTATTCCAACGGACGCGGCGAACAGGGCATCCTTGCGGCGCTTGCCGCCAAATACAGCGCGCGAACCGGCAGGGCGGTGACGCCCGAGAACGTCATGTGCTTTCCCGGAACGCAGACGGCCCTGTCGATCGTCATGCTGGGCCTTGCCGAGCATGGCGACGAAGTCATCACCGGTGATCCGCTCTACGCCACCTATGACGGCGTCATCCGCGCCACCGGCGCTGCCCGCGTTTCCGTGCCGCTCCACCCGGAAAAGGGCTTCCGGATGCAGGCGGCGGACCTGGAGAAGGTGATCACGCCGAAGGCGCGCGTCCTGCTGCTCAACACGCCGCACAACCCGACCGGCGCCGTGCTCGACAGGCAGGAGCTGGCGGAGATCGGCGAGGTCTGCCGCAAGCACAATCTCTGGATCGTCTCGGACGAGGTCTACGAGCTTCTGATCTTCGACAGCCAGTTCACCTCGCCCTTCGATCTGCCGGAGTTGGCTGAGCGCACGATCGTCGTATCGTCGATCTCGAAATCCCACGCCGCGCCGGGCTTGCGCAGCGGCTGGTGTGTGGGCCCGGAGGAATTCACGCAGCGGCTGCTGCCATTGTCGGAATCCATGCTGTTCGGCGTCCAACCCTTCATCTCGGACATGACGGCCTATGCCCTGGGGCGGCCATCGGCGGCGGCGGCCACGATGCGGGAGAACTATCTGCGCCGGGCGAAACGCATTTCCGCCCAGCTCGACGGCGTGGCCGGCATTGCCTGCAAGGTGCCGCAGGCGGGCATGTTCATCCTCGCCGATATCCGCTCGACCGGCTTGAGCGGCAATGATTTCGCCATGCGGCTGCTCGAGGAGGAGCATGTCGCCGTCATGCCCGGCGAATCCTTCGGCGACAATTTGTCCGGCTATCTCCGGCTCAGTCTCAGCGTCGCCGACGACAAGATCGATGCGGCCTGTGCAGGCATCGTGCGTCTGGCATCGCGTCTTCAGCCGCGGAAATATGCCTAACGACCGCCGGTAAGCCCAGCATCTCCGGCTTTATCGGCTTGAGGAGAAACGTCTCTTGCATCTCGCCCATTCATGTAATAAGTAAAGTTACATGAAACGTGACAGTCGCCTTTCCTCCGTCCTCCACGCCCTCCTGCACATGGCCGCCAATGACGGTCCCATGACCTCGGAAGCGCTGGCGCATTGCATGAACACCAACCCGGTCGTCGTCCGGCGCACCATGGCGGGCCTGCGCGAAGCCGGCCTGGTTCGCTCTGAAAAAGGGCATAATGGCGGCTGGACGCTTGGCCGCGACCTGAACGCGGTGACGCTCCGCGACATCCACATGGCGCTGGGCGAGCCCGCCATTTTCGCCATGGGCAATCGCAACGAAGCGCCGCAATGCCTCGTCGAGCAGGCGGTCAATACGGCGCTGGACGATACGTTTCATGAGATCGAAACATTGCTGATGGAGCGGTTCGGCCGGCTGACGCTGGCGCAGCTTGCCGAGGATTTCGCCCGGCGCCTTGCCGCCCATCGTCAAAAGACAGGGAAGCAAGAGAATGCAGTATGACGTCATTATTGTCGGCGGCAGCTATGCCGGGATGGCGGCCGCATTGCAGCTGGCGCGGGCGCGGCGCAAAATCATGGTGATCGATGCAGGCCTGCGCCGCAACCGGTTTGCAGAGCACTCGCACGGCTTCCTCGGGCGCGACGGCCATGCGCCGGGTGCAATTGCAGAGGAAGCGAAAAGGCAGCTTCTCGCCTACCCCACCGTCACCTGGACCGAGGGCAAGGCCGGCAAAGCCGCAAGGACCGACGATGGTTTCCATATCGAGACGGAGGCCGGAGAAAGCTTCGACGCGCGGCGCCTGATCCTGGCGCTCGGGGTCGAGGACCTGCTGCCCGACCTCCCCGGCCTGAAAGAGCGCTGGGGCAAGAGCATCTTCCACTGCCCCTATTGCCACGGCTATGAGCTCAACGAGGGCAAGATCGGCGTCCTCGCCGTCGGGCCCGTTTCGATGCATCAGGCGCTGATGCTGCCTGACTGGGGCTCCACCACCTTCTTCACCAACGGCACTTTCTCTCCCGACGAGGAGCAGCTGGCGCAGCTTGCCGCCCGCGGCGTCGTGGTGGAATCCACGCCCGTTACCAGCATCTCCGGCCATGCCGACGTGAACCTCGCCGATGGCCGTACCGTTTCACTCACCGGCCTTTTCACCGCGCCTGCCACCCGGCCGGCAAGCCCGCTCGCCGGGCAACTGGGCTGCGCATTGGAGGAAGGGCCTATAGGATCTTATATCCGCGTCAATGATACCAAGGAGACCTCCCTCCCCGGCGTCTTCGCCTGTGGCGACGCGGCACGGGCGGCCGGTTCGGTTTCGCTTGCCGTCGGCGATGGCGCATTCGCGGGAGCGGCGGCGCACCGCTCGCTCATGTTCGCATAAGCCTCACTTCAGGAAGGCCGCCAGCGCAGCCGCCGTCTCGTGCGGCCTTTCCTCCGGAAAGAAATGGCCTCCGGGAATCGGCCCGCCGCGCACATCGTCGGCCCAATCCCGCCAGAGCCTGAGCGGACCGCCCTCGTCGGCATACCATTCCGCCAGCCCGCCCTCGGCGCTCCACAGCGCCAGCGTCGGGCAGGCGATCCGGTGCCCGGCGGCCAGATCGGCGGCATCATGCTCGCGGTCCAGTGACGCCGCGGCGCGGTATTCCTCGCATATCGCATGCACATGCGCCGGGTCGCCGAGGGCTTCGACATAGGCCGCCCGCACCTCCGCCGGAAAGGTTTCGGCTCGCGAGCCCCATTGCCAGATTGCGTTGTCGACGATCGCTTCCGGCGCGGCGATGAGGAGGCGCTCGGGCAGCGGCTCGGCCTGCGCGAGCAGGCTCCACGGCCAGAATGCGAGCGCAAGCCGTGCATCGGCGCGATCCCAGGCCGTCCCGGTCGGCACGATGTCGAGGACCGCAAGCCTCGTTACCGCCTGCGGGTAATCGAGCGCCATGCGGTAGGCGACCCGCCCTCCCCGGTCGTGTCCCGCGACCGCAAAGCTGTCGAAGCCGAGCGCCTTCATGACCTCTACCATATCGCCGGCCATTGCACGCTTGGCATGGGGCGAATGGTCGGGCAAAGCGGCCGGACAGCCGCTGCGGCCGTAGCCGCGCAGATCCGCGCAGACCACCGTGAAGTCCCGCGCCAGCAATGGCGCCACATCCCGCCACATCAGATGCGTCTGGGGAAAGCCATGCAGGAGAAGCAGCGGTGCTCCGGAGCCGGCGCAGCGGACGAAGATGTTCGTCCCCGCGGTCTGGATCTGTGCATCCCGAAATCCGCTCAGCATCTTCCCGTCTCCGTTATCGGGCTAGGGCGACCGCCGCCGCGATGAAGCTCAGCATGGCGAGAACGGCGCGCGCGACATGCGAATATTCCCAGACGTCCCTCAGTTGCGTCCAGTCGGCGGTGCCGTTGCCGGCACGCACCGAAAAGAACAGCCCGCTCGCGCCCTTCAGCCCCATATCCTTCAACCAGAAATCATTCACCGGATGGGTGAAGAGCCAGTAGGTCAGGTGTGCGGCTGCCAGCAGCACCAGTGATGCGAAAAGCCACCAGAACCGCTCCGCCCCGAACGGAACGAGGAACAGGAGCACGGCAAGCGCCATCATGCCGCCGATTTCGCTGAAGCCGCCATAGGTGAAGCCCGGATAATAGATCTGCTGGACGGCGAGATAGGTTTCCTTCGGAAGCCGCATCTTGCCCGGCAACTCCAACGCATGCGCAAGCGACAAGGCCATCGCCACCGCTACCAGCAGCAGCGCGAAAACATGGAAGGCGTCGACCATAGATCCGATCCTCGCACAGCCGATATATATCTAACATAGGCCGCGCGATTTCAGATCAACCCCGCTCTCTCAAGGCCGCGGCGGCGCGGTCGAGCCCCGCACCACGAGCTCCACATCGATCTTCTCGCGCCAGACCTCGCCGGCATGGTCGAGGATCGCCCTGACCGCCCGTCGGCCGATCTCGGCGATCGGCTGCTGGATGGTGGTGAGCGGCGGGATGGAGGTGGCGCTTTCCGGCACGCCGTCGAAACCGACGATGGAGACGTCGCCGGGCACCGACAGCCCCCGCTCCTTCAGCCAGTCGAGGGCGATGAAGGCTATGCGGTCCGACTGCGCCAGGATCGCCGTCGGCGGCGACGGCGAGGAAAAGATCGCCTCCAGCGCGGAATAGACGGTCTCCCTGTCATGGTTCGTCTCGAAGATGGGCACTTCGGCCGAATCGATGCCCGCAGCCTCAATTGCTTGGAAATACCCCCTCACGCGATCGCGCGAGGAAAGGAAACCGGTCGCGCTGATCCTTTCCATGGTGACAGGCCCCGACCCGCCGCGCTCGACGAACCGCATGGCGAGAACGGCAAAACGGCGGTGGCCGAGATCGAGGAGGTGCTGCGCGGCAAGCCGCGCGCCGGCCACATCGTCGATGCCGACCACCGACATGGTTTCATCGTCGCTGCCGAGCGACAGCGCCACGAAAGGCAATTGCCGCTCGCGCGAGGACTGGATCAGCTTGTCCGCGCCCTCGAGGCAGAAGAGGATGAAGCCGTCGACCAGCGCGTTCTGCATGTTCCAGGCAAGCTCCTCCTCATTGCCCGCGGAGACCAGCGAGATGCCGGTGCCGGCGGCATCGCAGGCCTCGGTGATGCCGGCCATCAGCACGCGCGCATAGGGATCCTCGAAGAAATAGCCGAGCGGCAGCACCGTCGCCACGCCGATGGCGTTCACCTTGCCGGCGCTCAAAAGTCGCCCTTTCGGGTCCGGACCGCGGTAGCCTATGGCTCTCGCGACCCCGAGCACGCGCTCGCGCACCTCCTCGCGCACGATCTCCGGCCGGTTGAAGACATTGGATGCCGTTCCCTTCGACACCCCCGCCGCCTGGGCCAGATCATGCAGCGTCGGCGCCTTTCCGAAATTGATCTTCGCCATGCCGTGCTTTGCGCTCCTTCCTAAGCCCTTGATATAGCATCGATCTTGAACCGGTTCAAATTTTCCTTGACCTGAAGCATGAAATGCCTATTATTGAACCGGTTCAAGCGATCGCTTTCCCACTTTCTGAACCGGTCCAATGAGACCGAATGGGAAGGAGTTATTCCAATGACCGCGATAGAATTATCCACGAGGTTCCGCCAGAAGACCGACCGCTACGATTTTCTGGGCACGCTCATCGCCGGCTGGACCGCCATGCGCCACCATCGCCAGGAGCGCCGCGAGTTCGTCGCCCTCTCCCGCCTTGCCCCGCATGTCATCCGCGACATGGGCTTCGATCCGGAAGAGATCTACGCGGCCCTCAACGGCAGCTGGGACGAGGTCGATCCCGCCCGATTCCACGGCTATCTGCCGAAGAAGGAGCGGGTGTGAGCAACGACTTCCGCAGCTTACACCGTACTTTGCTCTTCGAGAGAGGCCGAGACGTTGTCGCACATTGCGGTATAGACGCCCCGGGGTGCTCGCTGACATAAATTGCGGCATGTCGCGCATCCGCCATCCTCGCGACCCGTCCGCACCTTCCCGCCCCTCTCCGCGGGTCCGGCCGATGTTGCATTGCATCAAGCTCTGGGTTAGGGAAGAGCATCCGCAAGGACCCGGTGAGACTCCGGGTGGCTCCTCTGGCCGCCGATCCGCCAGATAACACAGCAACGCAACCTATTTCCAGGACCGGGTCCAGCCCGGCCCGTTGCATTCAACTGTGAAAATTTTCCATATGCGATCTCTTTCCAACTACCGTCTGGAGTGGTTCTCAAACATTCGTGGCGATATCCTGTCGGGCATCGTCGTCGCGCTCGCCCTCATTCCCGAAGCGATCGGCTTCTCCGTCATCGCCGGCGTCGATCCAAAGGTCGGCCTCTATGCCTCCTTCGCCATTGCCTGTGTTGCGGCGATCACCGGCGGGCGCCCCGGCATGATCTCCGCCGCAACGGCCGCGACCGCCGTGGTCATGGTCTCGCTCGTCAAGGAGCATGGTCTTCAGTATCTCTTCGCCGCCACCATCCTCATGGGGGTGATCCAGATCGCTGCGGGCTTTCTCAAGCTCGGGCGGCTGATGCGTTTCGTCTCGCGCTCGGTCATCACGGGCTTCGTCAACGCGCTCGCGATCCTCATCTTCCTCGCGCAATTGCCGGAACTCATCGGCGTGCCGGTCCAGACCTATTTCATGATCACCGGCGGCCTGGCGATCATCTATCTCTTTCCCTATGTCACGCGGGCCGTCCCGTCGCCCCTGGTCGCCATTGCCGCGCTGACCTTCGTCGCCTGGTGGACAGGCATGGACCTGCGCACCGTCGGCGACCTCGGCGAGCTTCCCTCCACAATGCCCTTCCTGGTGTTCCCGCAGGTGCCGTTCACCTGGGAGACGCTGCAGATCATCCTTCCCTATTCAGTGACGCTGGCCGCCGTCGGCCTGCTGGAATCCCTGCTGACGGCGCAGATCGTCGACGACATGACCGACACGCCGAGCAACAAGAGCCAGGAATGCATTGGCCAGGGCGCCGGCAACATCGCCTCCGCCCTGATCGGCGGCATGGGCGGCTGCGCCATGATTGGTCAGTCGGTCATCAACGTCACTTCCGGCGGCCGCGGCCGGCTTTCCACCTTCGTTGCGGGCGCCTTCCTCCTGTTCCTGATCGTCGTCCTCAACGATCTCGTCCGGATCATCCCGATGGCCGCCCTCGTCGCCGTCATGATCATGGTCTCGATCGGCACGTTCTCGTGGCGCTCGATCCTGGAGCTCCGGCGCAATCCGCTGCCCTCCTCCGTGGTCATGCTGGCAACGGTGGTCACGGTGGTGGCGACGCACGATCTCGCCAAGGGTGTGGTCGTCGGCGTGCTGCTGTCAGGCATCTTCTTTGCAGGCAAGGTTGCAAGGCTCTTCAGCGTCACCAGGCGGGACAATATGGATGGCGATGCCGTGACCTATATCGTGGAAGGCCAGATTTTCTTTGCCTCCGCCGAGAGTTTCATCGGCGCGTTCGATTTCGCGAATGCGGGAAAGAAGGTGGTCATCGATGTCAGCAGGGCCCATCTCTGGGATATCACAGCCGTCGGCGCGCTCGACAAGATCGTCATCAAGTTCCGGCGGGCGGGCGTGGATGTCCGGGTGCTCGGCTTCAACAAGGCCAGCGCGGACATGGTCGACAGGTTCGCGCTTCATGACAAGGAAGAGCGGGAGGCAGCCAGCGCCTCATTGCATTGACGGCTGGCCAAATTGTCCGGTGCGCCCCTCCCGGAGCCGGGCGCAGCCTTCCTCAAGCCGCTCCCGGGCCGTTCTGCACCGCCCTGGAGCACGGGCTCGCCGACAGGGAGGGGTAGAAGTCGGAACGGCTGATGGCCCATTCGCGCATCAGGCGCGCAATCGGCAGGGTTCGGCATTCATGGTTCTGTACTGAAATGGCGCGCCCCACCGAGTGATTGATGAGAACTATGTCTACTTCATTGCCCTCTGGAATCCTCCCCAATTGGGCGTGAGCCAATCGCGCGGGTTAAGATCCTCTTGCCTCAATCCCGATATCGTAGCGCATCGACGATGACCTTGAACGCGGGAAGATTCTGACGGCGGCTCGGATAATAGAGGAAATAGCCGTCGAAGAAGGGCGACCAATCATCGAGAACCTGCACCAGCAGGCCCGAAGCGATGTGGCGCTCCACGATGTCCTCGGGCACATAGGCGATGCCGTAGCCGTTCACCGCCGCGTCGATCATGGCATAGGAATTGTTGAAGGTCAGTTGCCCGTTTACCCGGACACGCAGCGCCTGCCCATCCTTCTCGAATTCCCAGGCATAAAGACCGCCGGCGGTCTCGTGACGCATGTTGATGCAGACATGCCTGACCAGGTCCTGCGGGTGTTCCGGCATGCCCCGGGTGGCGAAATATCCCGGCGACGCGACAGCCACCAGGCGCCAGTCCGGACCGATGCGGACCGCGATCATGTCTTTCTCGACACTCTCCCCCAGCCGGATGCCGGCGTCGAAGCCTTCCTCGACGATGTTGCGGAACGTGCTGTCCAGGATCAGTTCGACACTGATATCGGGATAGGCGCCGAGGACCGGCTTGAGCTTGGGCCAGACCACACTTTCCAACGCGTGGTCGGACAAAGTCAGCCTGATCGAGCCCGACGGTTTCTCGCGGAAGGCCATCAGTGCCGCAATCTCATCCTCTATTTCGGCGATGCGCGGGGTAATCGTCTGCAACAATCTTTCGCCCGCCGCGGTCATTGCGACATTGCGCGTGGTGCGGGTCAGGAGGCGTATGCCCATTCGCGCTTCGAGTTGCTTGATCGTGTGGCTGAGCGTCGATTGCGCGACCCCGAGCTTTGCCGCCGCCTTGGTGAAACTGCGCTCCTCCGCGACGGCCTGAAACCACGTCAGTTGATTGAGGTCGGCTCTGGCCATGAGGTTCCTTCTTTTGCCGTCTCGCGACAGATTATTCGATACAGTCGATTAGTTCATGCCAATTTCGACGGGTAATCGCTTTATGTCAAAACCATTAGATTTGCACTGCAACAATTCAGCAGGAGCGAAAGAATATGGCGATTGCCGCCACGGCAGATGCAGGTAGCAAACCGGACGCCGCCTGGGGCGCGGTTCTCTCGATGGCGCTTTGCGTGGTGATGCTGATCGCCTCGGAATTCATGCCAGTCAGCCTGCTGACGCCGATGGCCGAAGGGCTGCGTGCAACCGAGGGACAAACCGGACAGGCGATTTCGACCAGCGGCCTCTTCGCGGTGGCGGCGAGCATGGTCATCACCACCGCCGCTGGAACGCTGAACCGCAAATGGGTTCTGGTCGCGATGACGGCTCTCATGCTGTTGTCACTGATTCTGGTTGCGGCGGCCCCAAATTTCCCTGTGCTGATGATCGGTCGAGGCCTGCTGGGCATCTGCATCGGCGGGTTCTGGGCGCTGGCCACCGCCGTCATCATGCGGCTGGTCCCAGAAAGCGATGTGCCGCGCGCGCTCGCGCTGATGTATGGCGGGCAGGCCATTGCGGCCGCCTTTGCCGCTCCGATCGGCAGCTATCTTGGCGGCATGTTCGGCTGGCGCGCGGTGTTCTGGGCGCTGACGCCTGTCGTTGCCGTCAACCTCGTCTGGCACCTCATCGCGCTGCCCTCACTGCCTGCACGCCAGCGGCAGGATTTCCGGACCATGTTCGGCCTGCTGAAGCGCTCCTATTTCGTGCGCGGCCTCATTGCGTCGATGCTGTCCTGGGGATCGGCCTTCACCATGTTCACCTATCTGCGCCCGTTTCTGGAGCAGGAGACCGGTGCGGATGTGACGACGCTCTCGATCCTGCTGCTCGTGCTGGGCTGCGCGGGCTTCGTCGGGACATGGGCATCTGGCCGCTTCCTGAGCGGCAGCGTCGCGCCGCTGTTGAGGCTGCCCGCGCTGCTGATGGGTGGCTGCACGCTGGGGCTCCTGCTTTTAGGCGGCTCGGTGGTCACGGCGGGCCTGTTTCTCCTGCTCTGGGGCGCGATGAACACCGCAATGTCGGTGATCTGGATGACCTGGTTATCGCAGAATGCGGACGATGCACCAGAGGCCGCAGGCAGCCTGATGGTCGCAGCGATCCAGGCGTCGATCCTGCTCGGTGCCGTGGTCGGTGGGCTGCTGCTCGACAGCATGTCGATCGTCGCGACCTTCATCGGCAGCGCAGTTCTCGCGGGCTTCGCAATCATGCTGATCGGCAGTGGCCGGCGGCTGCTGAAACCCGAATGACCGGCAGGATCGGCCAATCTCAAACCCACTCTAACCTTGCAGGAGATCACAGATGCCTAAGAACACCCCTGATACGACAAACCGGAAAGCACCGGCCCGAGCCATCCACCGGCGCGAGTTGATGAAGCTGACCGGGGCGGGCATCGCCGCATTCGGCACGATGTCACTTGGAAACCTAACCTTCGCAAAGGCTCAAGACATGTCCAATGGTGCGAACAATTTTTATACGAGCGATCAGGTGACGCTAGAGAAAGTCACCTTTAGAAGCCAATACCAGATGAATGTCGCGGGGAATCTGCTCGTTCCCAAGAACCTTGACCGCAATGTGCGTCATCCAGCGATCGTCGTTGGCCACCCAATGGGCGCGGTGAAGGAACAGAGCGCGACCCTCTACGCCACCAAGATGGCCGAGCAGGGCTTCATCGCCATGGCAATAGACCTGCCCTTCTGGGGCGAGAGCGAGGGCGAAGCCCGACAGATCGTTTCACCGGATGTCTATGCCGAGGCGTTCAGCGCGGCGGTGGACTTCCTCGGGACACGCGCGTTCGTGGACCGCAACCGCATTGGCGCAATTGGTGTTTGCGGCAGCGGCAGCTTCGTCATCAGCGCCGCCAAGATCGACCCGCGCATGCGCGCCATCGCCACGGTCAGCATGTATGACATGGGCGCGGCGAACCGGAACGCACTCAATCACTCGCTCTCCGTCGAGCAGCGCAAGCAGATCATCGCGGCGGCCGCCGCGCAGCGCTACTCCGAATTCGAAGGTGGCCAAATCCAGTATACGGGCGGAACTGATCTCGAACTGACCGCGTCGACGCATCCCATCCAGCGTGAGTTCTACGACTTCTATCGGACACCCCGCGGAGAGTTTACCCCGGCGGGCGTCTCCAACCAGATAACGACCAAGCCGACGCTGACCAGCAACGTCAAGTTCATGAACTTCTACCCGTTCAACGATATCGAGACGATCTCGCCGCGCCCGATGCTGTTCATCAGCGGCGATCAGGCGCATTCGAAGGAATTCAGCGAGGAAGCTTACAGACTGGCAGCCGAGCCGAAGGAACTGGTCTGGGTCCAGGGTGCCGGTCACGTCGATCTCTACGACCGCGTGGACCTGATTCCGTTCGAAAAGTTGACCAGCTTCTTCAATCAGCACCTCTCCGCGTGAGTGGCGAGATGGAGCCTGCACTTGCTGAAACAGGCTCCATCTGCATTAAAAACGGAGGAATGACCCGTGCTGAAATCACTGCTGAGCGCTAGCGTTATTGCATTTGGAATGATTGGACCCCCGATGGCTCAGGAACGCATTCGCATTTCATCAGACTGGGGCGAGGTCACCGCCAATCTTGCCGATAACGAAGCCGCAAAATCTCTTGCTCAGATGTTGCCGCTTGCCGTCGAGATGAGCGACCATCTACACCAGGAGAAGACCGGCAATCTACCGGCTCCATTGCCGGAACAGACACGGCAGCGCGACTTCTCGGTCGGCACGCTTGGGCTGTGGAGTTCCGATCATTTCGTGATCTACTACCGGGATGGTCGCGTCCCTTCGCCCGGCATCATTGTACTCGGGAAGATCGCCGGCAATGTTTCGATCTTTGATCGTCCCGGTTCCGTCACGGTAAGAATTGAACGTGCTGACTGAGACGCGTGCAGCGCGGTGCGGCGGCGTTCTGCGTTCGCAACCGAAAGAGTGTAACGGCCCATGCCGACCCAAGTTATATATGGCACGTGTCCTTGGCGAACAGTCTATCTTGGTTTCAGATTGGACCCTGCTCAATCGCTCTGCACCCGTGCCCTGAGCCAAGCACCAAGCCACGGATGGCTTTGTCGCCGGCTTTGTTGAACCTGATCGGAAGGCGATCCCCCTTGGTGCACGCCAGGAACGGCCGGCGATGGTCCTTCTCTCGTGTCTAGCAGAGCATTTCGGCACACTGCTCGTCGGTGTACCGGTCGCCTTTCTTCACGCATTTGGTCTCGCCGGTGCAAACGGTTCAGACCTTTACCAGGCTTCCCAATAGGCGACATTCTTCGTGCCTTCCCACGGCGATCATGGCGATGCCATAGAAAAAGCCGCCTCATCGGGCGGCTCAGACGTCACAAAATGCTGGTGTGGCGTTCGGACCGTTGGGCTAACTCTTCCCGTTAAAATATTCCTGCAGAACCCTGTCTGAGCTTCTGTCCACGAAGTTGAAAAGAGGCTTGCCGTGCGTATCCATTATCAGGATCGAAATATACTCGATGACCAATCCTATCAGGAAGATAGATATCCCACCGAAAAACATAATGGTGATCATCAACGATGCCCAACCAGAAACCGGTATTATTGATGGATCGATCAGTTTTGCGGCAATCAGAACGGCAGAGAACAGGACCGCAAGACAGACCGCGAGACCTCCGATTGCGCTGCCAATGCGCAACGCTTTCACCTGAGTCGAGAACAGCAATCGACGCGCATGACTGAACAGCCTTTTAAGATTGTAGCCGCTGTTCCCGGTGGCGATAAACCGCTCATCCTTCAGGCGCATCGTGACGTTGCATACGCGCTCAGTGAACCATGACAGGGCCATGTCGAAATAGGTGCTATGACCGCACGCCCTTGAAGCCTCACGAGCCACGCTCCCACGGATGAGCCGGAAGCTATTGAATACCGTTATGTTCCTGTTCCCGCTCAACCTGACCATTAACGACTTGAATTTCCTCGACGTCCAATCGCGCATGAAACTTTGGTGAACGGCCTCTTCCGGGTTTGCATAAACCACATCGCCGCCCTGCTTTATGGCCTTTTCCAACAGGCGTTCGATTTCCTCCGGCGGGTGCTGCATGTCCTCGTCCATGGTGACGACCCAATCACCCCCGCTTTTCATAATGCCCGCAACCGTCGCCGCGTGCTGCCCATAATTTCGCGACAGATGGAACGGCTTTACCCAATCCAATTGGGAACCCAGCTCATCAATTATCGCGCCAGATCTGTCCTTTGCTCCATCCTCGACAAAGATCAACTCGATGATTTGGAACGGCGCCGATTTCTCCGTCAGGCAGGAACGCAACGCTGAAACCCGTTCACAAAACTTCCGGATGTATGCCTCGCCTGAATACACCGGCACAACAATCGATATAGAAATCATCTTCGGCCCTGAAATTCCCTTGCCCTTGGACACGTCAACTGCCAGAAGCAGCGGAAAAAAACAATCGATGGACTTGCGATGAATGTGTTAATGCAGTTTGGCCGGTTCGGCCTGGTTGGGCTACTGAATACGCTCATCACGCTGATCGTGATTGCTGTTTTAACATGGCTTGGGACTTCGCCATTTGTCGCTAATGGGGCTGGCTATGTCGTTGGCTTATTGAATAGCTACTTCGGAAACATGAAGTGGACGTTCCAGTCAGACAGCAACTGGACCACAAGCGCACGCTTTCTGGTTGCGTTCGCATTTTGCTATGCTGTCAATGTTCTGGTGCTGCATGTGAGCCTTCCACTAGAACGCTACCACGTGTTAGTCCCGCAATTCATAGCTATGGCTTCATACACTGTTTCATTCTTCATTCTCTCACGGGCTTGGGTATTTAAAAAATGACAGCCGTAGACTACCAGAAAAGAACTGCTCTGGCGACGGCGATATCGATAATCGGGATATTCGCTGCTATCGCATTCTTCTTGTTGGCTTTGTGTATTTTGCTTATAGACGCCTTCTAATACAACCAGCAGGACGATTTGGATCTACCATTGGAAACCCATTCAGAATTAAAAACATGAATAAGATAAACTGGTTTCCCACGTTCGTATTTGCGACACTTGGCCTTGCATTGATAGGAATATTTATCTGCTTCGAGCAGCGAATTTATATGTGGGACTACCGCGGCTATTGGGTCCAATACATGGACCTTGGTAATCTTGCCATTGAAAACCAAAAACAGTTTCTAAATAGCGTATATTCTAGCATCCGCTCTTCGGACTATAATAACCTTATCGTAGCAATCCCGTCATTACTAATTTCCATTACTAGCGAGACTCGAGAAGCATTTTTATCAACATTACTTTTGCTGTACTTTATCCCATTTACAATAGTATTTGGAATATTTTTAGAGAATTTTACAGATCGTGTTTTTTTCCTAAAAGTCTCGCCATGGATTTTTTCGTTACTCGCATTTGCATTCATGCCAATCTGGTCAACGCTCTTACGGGGGGCACCAGATGTTGCTGGCTTGATCGCAATGACCATCATAGTAGGCGCGATTTTCCAGATTAGGTCTGATCGAGTTCACCTAGGTACCGCACTAATCATAGGTGTCTCTGTTTGGTCGACTTTTCTTGCTAGACGATGGTACGCGTTCGGAGTGATACCAATAGCGCTACTTGCGCCGTTTCTGACACTCTATCTATCAACCGTTGTTGATAAAAAGCCTCTCAAGACCGCTGCTGTTTATACCATCATAAACTACGCAATTGCTGGTAGCATAACTCTAATATTGCTGTTGACGTTGCAATATGATCTTGTGATGCGGATATTAGGCACTAGCTACGGCGATATGTATGATGCGTATCAGAGAGAATTACCGTTCCATCTTTGGAGAGTTTATTCGCACTTTGGGGTAATACCTCTTTGTCTGTCTCTCATAGGCGCAATAATCGGAATCCGAAATCACCATGCTCGCCCCTATGTCATCTACACGTTGGCCTGCTGCATTATTACGTACGTTTCCTTTATCCGAACCCAACAATTTGAGAACCATCACTTCCTAATGATCGGGTTTTGGCTTCTATTCCTTCAGGCGCTGGCAATTTCGGTGATAGCTAAACAAACTGGGTTTAAGACGCACTCAATAGCCATTGCCTATACTGCGCTTGTGTTTGTACTGCCTTGGGCATTTCTGCCAGCAAAGATTAATACACCGGGTTATCTTGTTCCCTCAGCCGTCCGGCCGCTACGAGTGGCCAACTATCCCGAATATGAGCGCCTAGCCGAAGATTTAACTTCACTCGGCGAAGAGAAAATTGCGCTGATCGGATCCGGCAGATACTTCAATGATTCGATGATGTCTAGTTTATCAGGTGAAAAACTGACCAAGCGTTTCGTACCAATTCCGCATGTAGATAAAATGCACGGGTTTATGCCGGAGCCCTTTTCTGCAGACATTATTGTACTGTCAAACCCAATGGCAACGCATCTAGTCAGGGGACAGGAGGTTATTCGCACTTACGCTGATAATTTCAGAAGATTTGTTGCAGATGGTACCTATACGCAAGTCGGCGGCAATTACACCCTAGCTGAAGGAATAGTGGCCCAGGTTTTCAAAAAAAATCGGCCCATCACTCGAGAGCAAATTGCCCGCGTATTTGATGAGATCTACGCTATTTATCCTGGCTGGCGGCAACGCTATGAAAATAGTCTTTTGCAAGATCAAATGCTCTCTGTCATCTCACCCGGAGACAGGTGGGGCTTCGTATGGTTCAACATGGAGAAGAACCGAATTGAAGCCCATCCAGGTCAAACCACGCCAACCACCTTCACACTTGAGACCGGGAGAAATCTGGGAATCGGACTAGTCAGACCGTGTGAAGGGTCTGACGGTGTTGTAGTGTCGATCGAAGGGAACGGAGATCGGTTGGAAAAAGCTGTGACCAAAACCGAACCTACAGTCTTTGACACGAGCAAGTTTGTTGGACCGAAAATCAAGCTGACGATAGCCAATAACAAAAACCCGACGTGCGATCATATTTTTATTGAAGTCGCAAAATAGGGTTATTCAGCTCAAGAATGACATCCCATCAAGGCGGATTACTCCAGCGGCGGATTCGTGGCTGGCCCGGTAACCCTCCGGAAGGGAGGCGGTTCTAGCTGGCGCGGCCATACAAACCTATCGAGTTGCCGCCCTGTTGATCTGTCTGGCCGTCATAGCGGCCGTGGTGTTTTAGCTCCGACCATTCCGGCAGTGATGCCGCCGCGAGGAAAACGCGACAGTCGAATAAAAATTGCCCCCAATCGGCCACTCATGTACTAGGTCGCTACTCAATTCGGGAGGCGACATGGCTGAAGAACGGATGCACCTTGAGGCCCAGTACTATGATGCGTTTTATGCGGCTCAGCATGTTGGCCGGTATCAGATCCTGAAAGATTACTGTCGCGGCAAAACCGTTCTCGACATCGCCTGCGGCGAGGGATACGGCTCTGCGTTGCTCGCAGAATGGGGCGCCTCCAACATCACCGGGATCGATGTTTCATCCGAGGCGATATCGGAAGCAAAACGGCTATTCGAAAGAGAAAATATTCAGTTCCATCAAGGTGACGCGCATACCGTGGATGCCTTTCTCAAGGGCAAAAAATTCGATGTCATCGCATGTTTTGAGACTATCGAGCACCTTGCCGATGCTACAAAGTTCCTGAAGGCGATTAAGAGTCTAGCTAAACGCGATGGACTGATTGTCATCAGTTGCCCGAACGAAAAGAACGATTTCTCCAACCCGGAAGAAAACCCGTTCCACGTCGCTGCGTACACCCTTGGCGAGTTCCGCCGACTGACAGAGGACATTCTCGGGCCGGCGAAGAACTGGATTCTCGGCACCCCTCAGCAGGGGATCGTCAACTTTGACATCAACGATGCGGTAGCGAGCAACCGAGATGCCAAGCTGATAGAAATCGTGACCCCCTCTGATATCAGCTCGACATCTCTCATCGCGCCGATGCCGGCGGTTGCGGCTGATCCGTCTTCATGTCTCTATTTCGTAGGGGTGTGGGGAAAAAGCGTCGGCGCCAGCGCCGTAGTTTCGCCCTGGTGCTACCCTGCATTCGTTTCCCCGTGGCAGAAGATTGAGCATCTCGAACGCACTCTCGATGAAAAAGACGTGGTGATCGATACGCTGAACAAGCGATTAGCGGTCGAACGCAAAGAACTGGGCGCATACCGAAGCAGGTTAGTAAAGCTCAGTAACGAAAAGGAGACGCTGACCAAGCGATTGGCGGTCGAAGGCAAAGAACTGAGCGCATACCGAAGCAGGTTGATAGAGCTCAGCAAAGAAATGGATGCAACACGAGCTTCCTTTCTGGCGGAACTGGAGATGTATCGCAGATCAAAGTCTCTCCGAATGATCCGCCGTCTCTCAAGGGCTTACGATATTCCCGTGGTGGGCAGAGTATTACGCCTAGCTCGCCGTATCGTTGCCAGAGTCGTTCGGTAAATTTATGTCACAATCTGCAGAAAAATTTCACGTATCGCTCATCCTCAGCGTTCACGATGACGCGAAATACCTTGCGCGAACCATTTGGTCGTTCTCAGAGGCCGCCGCTTACGCGCACCGATATGGGGTAACGACTGAGCTCGTGATCGTACAGGATAATCCGACTGCATCGATCAAGGCCGCCCTGTCGGCTTGTGATTTCGGTTCGTTCGCGAATGTGATCACCATCATCGTTTCCGTTGGGTCTCTCGGGCCATGCCGCCAAGCCGGGATTGATGCGGCTTCAGGGAAGTATGTTGCCCTTTCCGACGCCGACGATCTCATCTCCTACAATTCCATTTGGGATATGTACCGGTTGGCTGAAGAGCTTTCCGAGAAGCATGTCCTCTTCCCTGAATGGCTCGTTGCCTTCGGGAGCAAGCACTATCTCTACCGCATGTTCCCCCTTTTTGAGGTGAACGAGCTGGCACTGTTCGATCATCACCCTTTCATTTCCAGATCGTTCCTGCGCCGTGAGCATGCCCTGCAAATTCGCTTGGCTGACGTCCCTCACAATGGGCTGTATGCCTACGAGGATTGGCACCATAACTCCAATCTCGCGGCCCACGGCTTCACGCTGATGCCCTGCCCCAACACAGTCTTCTTCTATCGCAAGAAGGGGGTAAGCATGCTGTCGTCCGTCAACTCGTCGTCGATGAAGACCATCCCCTATTCCGACTTTTTCAAGCCTGAGAACTATCTCAAAGTATGCGCAGACGGGCGGCAGTCCTATACAGTCGGTTCGACGCCACGGGCGCCGAGCGGCTTGGAATTGCACGACCGCTTCTTTTCGAACCGTCTCATGATCGAACTGTGCTCCGCGGCCAATTTCATCGATCCTTCAGTTAACCTGCGATACATCAGTCCCGCGGACTGTTTCTCCAATCTGAAAGAGGACCTTCGCGCTGGCGCTGCCTATTATCGGATATGCGAGACCCTGCAAGGAAAGATCTTCACGGACGTTTTCCTGTTGCCGTATTTCATGATCGGAGGCGCCGAGAAAGTCATCATCGACACCTTGGAAGCAATGCTCAAGATCGATCCTGCCCGGAAAGTGCTGCTGCTGTTCGGGATGCACACGCCTGAACACAAATGGCTGGATCGGTTGCCTGCATCCGTTACTTATTGCGATATCAACCGCTTTTCTGATCAGGCCAACGACGAGACGATCGACCTCTTGACGCTGCGGACCATCCAGACGTTTGCCCCCGGCGCCCGGATATTCATCAAGAGCTCATCCTACGGCTACCGCTTCTATGACCGCTACAGGAAGCTCCTAAGCGGCCATGAAGCGGTAATGCTCCGCTTCTGCGACGGGGCGTTCGAACTCGACGGTGCCCCCTTCACCGTCGGGTTCGATTTCGGTTTCGTGGCAGAGCACGGGGACGCCCTGACAGTGATCCTCTCCGACAACCAGCACGTCATAAATCTGGATCAAGCGCGCCTGCCGTTTATCGCCGGCAAAACGAAAGTTCTTTACTCGCCATCAAAGCCGCTAGCCGAAGCTTCCGAAGTCGAGGGGCGGTACTCAACCCTCCACAACAGGATCCTATGGGCATCACGTCTGGATTATCAGAAGCGCCCGGAGCTTCTGGCGCCGCTGGCCCGCGCCATCAAGGAGCGGTTCCCGGGCACCATCCTTGAAGTGTGGGGCACCCGGGTGCTCAATGCGATGGATTTGACGGAACTCGAGCAACAGGAAAACGTCGTTCTCCGGGGCGAATTCTCTTCATTTGAAGATCTGCCCTATCGGCAATCGGACATGTTCATATACACCACGCGCTTTGACGGCATTCCCACGGTCCTGCTCTCCGCCTTGGGAGCTGGTCTTCCGGTGATCGCGCCCTCGATCGGCGGCATTCCTGAGATCGTTCTCCACGAAAAGACCGGTCTCGTCGTAGACGCGTCACTCAGCGATGCTGATCTTATCGAAGCCTATATCGACGCTATTACACGTCTCAAGGATTCGGCCGACACGCGAAAGAAGATGGGGGCTGCTGCCATTGAGTTGATCCAAAAGCAGCACTCCCCCGCGCATCATCTCGAGAGTGTGAGGAGCGCCTTGTTTGGCGAGAAATGAGCCCAACAGGCTGCTCAAGACGGATGAGGCAGCGCCAATCCTGTCGCATCAATTCACGCTGGGCCACTCGAATATAGGCAGTTCAGCTAAGAACTCCCCAACGGTGAGCTGATCGCGCTGTTCGCAGTCTCGCTCCCAGCACACTGCTGGTATTCAAGTCTCATGTTGGCCGCTGCTCGTGCATACCGCTCGGCCTTACTCAAACTGTTGGTCCTCGATCCCCTTCGGATAGCGATCGAGCGTCAGGTCCAACTGGAGCCGTGCTCGAGCCACGCCTTTAGCCCCGCGAGGACAAGCGTGAACTCGATTTCCGTATCAGCGAGTTCCTGCTTCCAATATGCAATATCAGGCGTAGGCGGCTCATCAAGTGCGTCGGCAGCGTAGGCATCAAGCATTGGCCTAGCCAGTTTCACCCGTGACTCCGCTGCGGAATGCAGCAACGCGAAAACATCGATCGGCTGATCGTCATTCTCATTGCTCATTGCCTACCATCCTGCTTGCGAGTCATTCATAGAGCCCCGGCGCCGTGAGGCAATCGGCGGCAAAGTCAGGTCTGTTCGCATAGGTCGACCGGAACTTGCGGTCGTCTTGCGGCAGGTCTCATGGTTGGTAGCAGTTCTGCTATCGTCTCTGGGAGAGCGCTACCCGGCCACGACGAGATTGAGGCGATTGCCTAAGACCTGCAATGTACCGCCCGGGGGTAGGGATCCATGAGTGGCTACGCCGGTCATTTTGCCGCCAGCCTCGATGAGACCATAAGTACCTGGCGCATATGATCCGGCAAGCGGATTAATTGACACGGTGACATTGTTAAGATTCACATTTCCGTTGACCTTGATCATCAAGGCGTCAGGAGTGATTGGAATGGGATAATATCTCACGTGGCTTCTAGCGTTGATGAAGACAAGATCACCTTTAATGGTCTTAGAACCAACTCCTATGTCAATGTAGCTGTATTCCCCCACGGTAACGGTACCGCTGATCGTGGCGGCTTCCATCACCAAGATGGCCGCCACTGTGACATCGCCACTGAGAGCGCCGTTGAGAACAAGTCGACCTTCCACCGTCGTCATGCCCGTATAACTATTGTTGCCGGAAAATGTCTGGAACGTAGGAGTCGCAATCGTAACGCCGCCAGCACCGGATATAACGCCTTCAAAAATTCCTACGCCGTTTGCGATTACCAATGTTTTCTCACCAAGAATGACGCGTGCATCTCGCGTTCCTGATAACCTTTGGACGGTTGATGTACCTGCCGAAACGCTCGAAATATCAAGAACAGGACTCGCCCCTGTGCCCTCTCCGATCAATATATCGCTTGCAAGGCTGAGATCGCCGGTGCCGCTCAATTTCAGCACGCCTTCCCAAATTGTCCAAAGGCCAGCCGTCCCGAGGCGTCCCGTTAAGGTCCAGGTGGTATTTCCGACTTTTTCGAATTGCGTGAAGCCTTGAAGCAGTGCGTCACTACCAACAGGGCCAATCGTAGATAGGTCCAAATTGGCGACGTCGGTTGGGCCGCCGAGCTGAAGAATATAGGGTCCCTGTCCGTTGCAAACGACATTACCGGAAAAAGAATAGCCATTCTGGATGCCAAGCTTACCCCTAATGCCCAAGAGTTCAATGGCATTACCCCGGCTCTTGTCAGACAGATTGGTGCCTCCCAAGATATGGCTGGAGGTGTATACCTCATTGGTATTCCCCACCATGCGAATGGCTGGAGGAATAGGAACTGTAGCATCTGGACTGCTGCCGCCCTCGATGGTCGCGCCGGTAGCAGTGTGGGAGATTACAGTGTAATCGCCAAGGACCAGCACGCCCGCACCCCCGGCCTGTTTGCTGCCGTCCGAGGCGAGATCGGCAATACCGCCGAGAATGGTTCCCTGATTGTTAAGGACTACATTATCGGTGAGCACCACTGCCGCGCCACCCCCACCACCGATAGAGTTTCCTCCCCTGATAGCCCCCCGATTGACGAGGCTGCTATCCTGGGCGTGGTCACCATCAAAATAGAGGCCGACAGCGCCACCACCATTGGCGTTACTGCCTTCATTGAGGCTACTGCCGCCGGTGACAACGCCAGATTGGTTGACAGTGACCCTACCGGGGCCGGTGAACAGAAGACCTGTTCCGCCACCGCCGCCGCCTGCCATGAATAGGGAAGTTTCGCCGCCAGCACCTCCATCGCCGCCCAAGACTGATGCGTTCACTGTGAGGGTGCCACTCGCCGTCACCCCGGCGCCGCCGCCTCCGCCACCGCCTTGCGCGGTTCCTCCCGTTTCTCCCTTGATATCGGCAGTGATCGTGCCTCCAGCAGGATACATCGCACCGGTCTGGCCGCCTTTTCCGACAACGAGAATGATGTTTCCGCCGCCGTCGCCGCCTTTTTGTGGCGTTCCCACCTCACCGGCAAAACTGCCCGCATTGCCACCAGTCCCTCCGCCTTCACTGCTGCCGCCGGCGCCCCCGTTTCCGCCAGCACCTGTGGCACCTGCGCCTCCACCGGAAGCCGTGGCCAATTGCAACGGTGCAGGTTCACTCGCATGCGCATTGTTCATGTTCAGTGTATCGGTCATCGCGGCACTCCCCAGCGTTATTGTACTCTGCGCTTGAGGATGACCAATACATGGCGATCAGGCGAATCGATCCTGAAGACAGGGTTATGAAGTCGAGAAACGGCTGTCTGATAGAGAATTTTGGCGTTTCACGTCGATGAGATTGCAGACAGCAAGTTGCTTCGTGTGGGATCCCATGATCGGCTCATCTGCCAAGATACGGATCCCCTC
This sequence comes from Mesorhizobium sp. RMAD-H1, assembly GCF_014191375.1. Classification (GTDB taxonomy): domain Bacteria; phylum Pseudomonadota; class Alphaproteobacteria; order Rhizobiales; family Rhizobiaceae; genus Paramesorhizobium. Next base: position 839,389 of record NZ_JACHWN010000001.1, on the reverse strand, counting down.
CTTCAGCTTGCTCTTTGCTGGGTGCTTTTCAAGTTCGCCGGGCTCTGTCACGATAGGCTTCAACGGTGATAACTTCCGTAGGAGCCGATACCGGTTACGCGGTCTCGGCAGTCTTGACCTTGTTCAAAACGGCTTCGATCTTCGCCGGGGAAACAAGAGCCTATTCAGGGCATCGCCGCCGTAATAGGACTGCCCGTGCGAAGCTGCCGGTGCGCGCCCTTGGTTGCGGCAAGGACCGGAAAGGAAGCCTACTCCATAGCCAGGCGCTTGCCGAATTCCGTTCGACTGATCTTGCCGCTTATGAAGTCCTCGTAACCGCGTCGTTTGAGCAGGTGGTAGGCCAGTCGGTCCTTTAGGTCTGGATCGAAGGTCTGATTTCCGCTCAATCCAGGCTCTTTGAAAGGTCAATGATAGCCGCCCCCGAAGCCGACGACTTGAGCCGCTTGTTGAAACTCGCCGGAGCGTCAACGAGATCGCCCAGCGTCATGCTCGTTATGGGCTTTGGTAGCTTGTCCTGATTATGGCCGTAGATGACATCATAAGATACGCGGTCGCTGCGGCCTGTCTCCGTTTGGCGGATGAAGTCGAGCAGAATCGCCGCGCCTTTCGGTACGGTTTTATCCACGATGTTTCCTTTGCGCTTTGGGAGGAATTGCCGCGCAGTAGCGGCGTGTTATCTCAGGGGACGCAACCCTATCGAGCAGCAGCCGTCTTGATCTGTCCGTCCGTCATTGCGGGGCCCGTTCTGTGCCGGGGATTATTCCGGCAGTGATGCCAGCAAACGATAAATGATGGAGTTAGCGAACGCTTAAAATTTTCCATCGTCATCGCGCCCCGTCGCTCTGTTTGATGGCAAAGCGTATCAGCGCAGCAGGAGGCATTTGCCGGAACAGAGAAGCTGCTCGGATGGGACAGTTATTGCTATCTCAATCCTCATCGGCAATAAAGCCTTAGAAAAGGCGGACCATGAGGGGTGGATGGACACGCGGGCAGACGTCTCAGGGCATTCAACATATAGTTTTAACGAAAATCTGCAGTATCTTCGCGCAGTCGCCGCTTCAGCGGTGATGCTGTACCATGCCGCCCATTATGTTCACGGACATCTGGGACCGGGTCTATATGACGTATTCCACCATTTTTTGGGCTTATACGGCGTTGCGATATTCTTTGCTCTCTCAGGGTACCTGATGGCAACTTTGGCTGGAAAGCAGTCCGCGCATCATTTTCTTGCGTCGCGAATTGCGCGGATCTACCCGGCTATGTGGATTGCAACAGCAATTGCCGCGATAGTTGATCCGAAACGAATCCTGCCAAATCTTGATATAGCTGCTTTAGGCCTCGTTCCCGCAGGACCGGTCTTTTATGCATTGAATGTTGAATGGACGCTGGTCCATGAAATGTTTTTTTACGTTATTGTTTTCGCGATGATCTATATGCGGGGGGAGCGTTATCTTCCGTTGCTGGGGCTCACTTGGCTGATGGTTTTAATTCTGCGGCATGACCCTTCAATGCCAAGGATCGGCCGAGCCGATCTCACCCAGATATTCTTCATGAATGCAAATGCGGGCTTCGCAGCGGGGCTTACGATACCGTTTGCCCTTAGGTTTCTTCCACCGATGCGATGGCTGCTGCTGATCTTTTTTGTGGCCGCTGTACCCATTAGTTATTTCTATCCTGCAACCTATGCCCGAACGACGGCTGGCATTGGAGCCGCCTTCTTGGTAGCTGCAGCGGCACAGAACTCGGCTCCGTTGTTGAGTGGGTGGCATGCAAGGATCATGCGCAATCTGGGAGACTGGAGTTATGCGATGTATCTGATCCACGTACCGATTATCTTGCTCGTTGTCAGGACCATGCAGCTGGAATCGCTGCCAGAAGTCACCTACATGCTGTGCGTCACAGCAGCCGTTCTGGCAACAATCGCATTGGGTAAATTAGATATCTACATTCATGCCGAAGCAAAGAAATATATCCGATTTGCCCCACAGCAAACCATCGTTAATCGCGTCAATGTCTTCCTTCTTCTTTATACTTTCGTTGCTGTTATTCACCTGATCCGAGCAGGATAGCTAAACCGCTGTTCCATCGGCGTACCGCCAGCTTAATCGTAACCATCCGGTCACGGCCGCAGGTTAGGCAGCTTGATCTCGCGGGGACTTCGGTGCCAAGATCTAGAGCAGGGTCGACTTACTGCGGTTGTACACGGCTACTAAAGACCTGGGATTATTCGTGTGGTGATGGCCGCCAAGCAACAGGATGATCTCTAGGAACTCCGCCAATTCTCTGTTGCTTATTTATCAGGAACTAAACGGCTTGATGTTCCGTTGTTTGCGGGCGCTTCAAATGTGCCAACGTCGGCATCACAAACGGGAGGATCAGCCATGGAAGAGAGCAATGAGTCCGCCTCTCTGAAGTCCACCTTTACAAAACGAGATGACTTGTTCAAAAAGACAAACAGCTCCGCCCGGGCAATCATAGAACCGCAATTACAGCTGCGCGAAGAAAAGACCAGACGGCTCCGCGAGGCACGCCTTGCGAGGGAACCGGCGCTGTCTCCACCGACTCCTTCCAGGAAGCGAAAGAAGCCAGTTGATCGACAACCCTGATGACGCCTCTGACTGACCTGCCACTGAGTTTTCATCCAGCGCGATTAGAGCCTTGACCGTTTCTGTTACGCCCGAGGCGCGGGTTGAGCAGCCGGATTACCGGTTGCGGCTAGGGTCCCGGCGAAGACCGCCGAGGTTTGATCGCCAAGCGAGGAGTGTGGCCTCGTCATATTGAAATCCTCCACCCATCCGGTGATGGCGCTGCGAGCATGATCGAGACCGAAGAACAGGCTTTCAGTCGAGAGTTCGTCGCGCATCCGCCTGTTGAAGCTCTCGACGTAACCGTTCTGCCATCGGCTTGCCGGGCGCGATGTAGTGCCATTCGACTCGATGATCCTTCGATCAGGCCAGGATAGCGTTCGAAGTAAACTCGGTGCCGTTGTCGGACACGATCATTCCCGGCTTGCCACGACGAGCGATCAGATCGCTCAGTTCGCCGCATCCATTCACGCGGGACAACGCCAAATGGCCGTGCTGTATGGACACCCGAAGAAGACCAACTCTGCAGGAAGTATGGCCACGATTATTCCATACTTCGCAAGAAGTTGCCTTACCGCTCGTACTTTTCCATAAGGGATCGTCGTCAAAGGCTTGGCCTCTGCCCAAACGGAATTTAGTCACCGCTTGCGAACTTTCGAAAATGCGGAAGATCGTTCCAAATGAGACACCCGATGAGATCCGAATAGCGTTCCCGCATAGAACATTAACGCAGACTAGGAAAATCTGTCGGTATCGCGGAATATACCGCCTGAAGGCACCATTGAAAGCAACAGGTTATCCGATTCTCGATGCCATTCGACTGAGGTGCTTCGAATTTAATTATTCGATGAGAGATTTGGACGCACTAGAGCAGATCCTGTTCAATCCGGGTCATATCCTGCGGCCCTGAAGTAGTTGGCGCATTCTGCCGGTGTGAAGCGAGGGATCAAAGCACCGACTGCGCCCCAGAGGGCGTCGATCTTTCGCTCCGCCCGGCCTCGCAACATGGCTTTCAGTTTGGAGAATGCGTTTTCGATTGGATTAAAGTCGGGGCTGTAGGGCGGGAGGAACATGAGTTTAGCGCCGGCGCGCTCGATGGCATCGCGAACTCCGGCTGTCTTGTGTGCCGGCAAGTTGTCCATCACGACGATGTCCCCGGCCTGAAGGGTCGGGACCAGCACCTGCTCGACGTAGGCCAGAAAGACGTTACCGTTCATTGCGCCATCGTAAACAAACGGTGCGGTCATTCCGGTAAGGCGCAGTGCTCCGGTGAATGTCGTTGTTTTCCAATGTCCGTGCGGCACGCCTGCTCGGCAACGCTCGCCTCGAAGCGCACGTCCACGCAGACGTGCCATCTTTGTTGAAAGGCCGGTTTCATCGATAAAGATCAGCTTCTCCGGATCGAGATCGAGCTGACCATCAAACCAGATGCGCCGACGCTTCAGGACATCCGGCCGGTCTTGCTCCAATGCATGTGCGGACTTTTTTAAACGTCCACCCGCGTCTTCGCAGCCAGCCGCCAAGTGCACTCCGGCTGATCTTCACCTGCCGCTCAACGGACAAGCGCTCGACCATTTCATCGAGCGTCACGTCCTTACGGTTTTCGATCAGTGCCACGACGAAGGCCTCGTGTGCATCCAGCGCCGACGGTCGCCTCCAGCCTTGCGGCCGGGAAGTCGGCTCACCTTCCTTCGCTCTTGCTATCCAGCGGATCGCCGTCGAAATCCCAACCCCGAACCTGGCGGCCGCCTGCCGAGCGGACATGCCCGCCGCTGAGGCTTTCAACACACGTAACCGAAGATCATCGCTCAATGCCTGCGCCATCATCCACCTCTTAGCTGGGGATGTTGAATCAGCTTCGGCTCAGCCAGTCACTTCACAATTGATTCATCGATCACAGGACCTGCTCTAGATAAAACCAAAGGCTATTTCGGAAACGCTAAGTGGCGACACGCGCAAACGCTTCATCATCGAATGATCAGCCGCGCGGTTCAGGCCCTTGACGGAGAACTCACCGTTCGCTGGAGGGATCAATGAAGCTGGATCGACAGGCTAGCCCTCTCATGATGGCCACGTCTGGATGATTGCACGGCTATTCTGGCACCGGAACAAAATCCGATGCAAGGTGAGGAAATAGGCGATCTGGCGGGTGTGCTGCGACCTGGCTTCGGCTGAGCGCGGGCGGCCGCTGGGTGTGAAGGCGATCGCGACTTACCTCAACGAACGCGCCATCACCCGGCACGGATCGCGGTTTTCTTTCCACCGGAGGCATCCACGATCTGCTGACGTCCGCCACTTATATCGGCAGATACCATTTCAACCGCAGTGACAGCTGCAACCGGCGGTCCGCCCGCCCTCGAGCGGTTCGCCCGATTATTGTGCGACCGGCTGACGAACGGCTCCCCGGAATTCCGGCAGGCCTATGCGCGAATCCTCATGCAGGAGGTGCGTGTTACGAAGGAAGAGATCAGGATCAGCGGCTCGAAGGCGATCCTTGCAAAGGCAGCCTCTCAAGAAACGGGAAAGACCCCGCCCGCAGTTCTCTCTTTTGTTCGAGAATGGCGCACCCGACAGGATTCGAACCTGTGACCTCTGCCTTCGGAGGGCAGCACTCTATCCAGCTGAGCTACGGGTGCAGACATCCGGGCAGAACCGGATGCGCGTTGCGTTTCTAGCCGAAGGCTTCCGCCGCTTCAATGGCCAATTTCGCCTTTCTACAGAAGCCTTTCCATAAAGACAGTCCGGTCACCGCCCTGCCCTCCTCGCGATGAGCGACGCGGGCCTGCGATCGACGGTACGCGGGAAAGCCGGAAGAAGCGGAGCAACTGGGCCGGGCTCGAGCGCGAGCCTGCCTCACGAAGCGGCAGCGGCCGCCTTCCGCTTGCCAAAGCGGCTGCCGGTGCGCACGATATGATCGAAATGCTCGATCGCAGCCGGCTCACCAAGATGGAACCCCTGCCCCGCCGCACAATATTCATCCGTCAGGAAACGCAGCTCGTCCGACGTCTCGATCCCTTCGGCCATGACCGGCAGGCCCAGCCCGCGGCCTAGCCCCAGGACGGCGCGGACGATGGCGGCGGCCTGCTCGTTCTTGTCGACCGACTTGATGAAGGAGCGGTCGATCTTGATGACATCGAACGGAAAGGCCCGGATGTTCGAGAGCGAGGAATAGCCGGTGCCGAAATCGTCCATGGCGACGCGCACGCCCAGCGATTTCACCTGACGCAAGGCGGCCAGCGCGCGGTTCATGTCCTTGATCAGCGCCGTCTCGGTGATCTCGAGCTCCAGCCTGTGCGGCGGCAGGCCCGTCCTGATGAGCACGTCATGCACCTTGTGCGGGAATTCCTGGCTGTGCAGCTGGACAGCCGAGACGTTGACCGCCACCGTCAGAGGCTCGTCCCATGAGGCGGCCTCGCGGCAGGCCTCCAGCAGCACCCAGTCGCCGAGCTCGACGATGAGGCCGCTTTCCTCGGCAATGGGGATGAAGACATTCGGCGGCACATCGCCGCGCCGCCTATTGTGCCAGCGCAGCAGCGCCTCGAAGCCGATGACCTCGCCGCTGTCGATCTGTATCTGCGGCTGATAGACGAGCTTCAGCTCGCCCCCCGATACCGCCCGGCGCAATTCATGCTCGATCAGCCGGCGCTCCTTCGCCTCCTCGCCCATCCTCGCCTCGAAGAAACGATAGGTGTTGCGCCCCTCGGCCTTGGAGCGGTAGAGCGCCGTGTCGGCATGGTTCAGCAATGTCTCGCGGTCCGTGCCGTCGGTCGGAAAGATGGCGATGCCGATGCTGCTCGACACGATCGAGCGCATGGGGGATGCCTCGCTTTCCGATTGGAGGGCCTCCAGAATGTCTTCCGCCAGCCGGCTGACGGCGGCTGTACCGGAAATGCCGGGCATGATGATGGCGAACTCGTCGCCGCCGAGGCGGGCCAGCATGTCCTCGCTGCCCAGCAGGCGACTGACCGTCGTCGCCACCTTCTGCAAGATCTCGTCGCCGGCCGCATGCCCGAAGAGATCGTTCACCTCCTTGAACCGGTCGAGGTCCAGGCAAAGCAGGGCGACGCGGTTTTCTCCGCGGATGTCGGTGGCCGCGATCAGCTGGTCGAGCCTCGCCGCAAAGCTGCGGCGGTTCGGCAGGCCGGTCAGCATGTCGTGATGCGCGAGATAGCTGATATGGGCCTCCGCCTCCTTGCGGGCACGCAGGTCGCGGATGGCGATGGCCCGGTGCCGCTTGCCGCCGAACTCGATGTTCTGGGCGATCAGCTCCACCGGGATCAGCTCGCCCTTCCCCGTCCTCAGATCCGTCTCCAGCACGCCGTTGTGGCCGCCTGCCAGCTTGCCGCGGACATGGGCGTCGGGCAGCATCGCCCCGATCGAAGCGCCGATGAGCGCCTGGCTGCCGACGCCGGAAAGGACGGAAAAGCTCTCATTGGCGGTGACGATGATGTCCCCGTCGCAGATGACGAGCCCCTCGACCGCCGCATTGACGAGCTTGCGCATGCGATCCATTTCCGTAGCCGTGCGGCGACTGCGCATATCGAGAGCCGCCACGGCCAGCGCCGAAAGCAGCACGACGATGCTGGCGAAGGCGATCCCCGCTGCAAGCCAGCCCGAGGCGATCGCGGTGGCGGGAACGCTGACCGAGGGATCGGGCAAGATGGTGACCGCGCCCATGGCGGTGAAATGATGGCTGCATATGGCGAGGGTGAGAAGCGCGGCGCCCGCGATCTTGCCCTTCATTCCGGCGCCGGCGCGGAATGCGGTGCGCATCGCGGCGGCCCCGAGGAGCACACCCAGCGCGATGGCCGCGATGACGAATGCGGGATCCCAGGCGATGCGCCCCTCAACCTTGAAAGCCGCCATACCGGTGAAATGCATTGCCGCAATGCCGCCGCCGACAATGGCCCCACCAAGGAGATCCGCATAGGCGTGCCGGCTTTTCACCGCCACCAGACCGCCAAGGCCCGTCATCACCACCGCCATGACCAGCGAAACGGCGGCAAGCGCGATATCGTAGCCCTGCGGCAATTCGGGGGAAAAGGCGAGCATGGCGATGAAATGCGTGGCCCAGATGCCGAAGCCGCAGGCAACCGCCGCGACCGCAAGCCACAACCCCGGGGCGTTGGACCTGCGGGCGTAACGCATGAGATTGACCGCGGCAAAGGAGGCAAGCGCGCAGACGACCGCGGCCAGCAGCACCAGCCTCAGATCATGCTCGTTGACAATACAATTGTATACGGTCAGCACACCGCCCTCCCCAACAGCCTGTCTTTTCCCCGTTTAAAAAATGATATTATTTGCAGATGACGCAGATGGGAACCACTAAAAAGACCTTTGAGGCGATAGAACACAGGAAAGTAAATACTTAAAAATGCATATAAATCGGAAAGTCGTTAGTACAAAAGGATAATGGCTCCGGGACGATGCATTGGCCGGCGCGCGTCATCGCGCGCCGGCGCGCCGGCAAAACAAACCTTCGTGCAACCGTTGATCGTTGCCTGCGTTTGCCTATCTGGTCGGAGGAAGGACCATAGTCCGGATCGGATCGAGGAGGGTTGCGATCGTGAGCATCACCCGAGAAGAGGTCATCTCCGTGCTGGGGCCGGTCGACGACACGCTGGTCGCCGATATCGTGACTACCGGTGCGACGCTCGAAGAGCTCGTTCGTGCATGGGGATGGATCAACAATGACGAGGCGCTGGTGAAGGAGGGAATTCCGCCTCCCTCCGGACGGGCGGCGGCACTCGTCGATCTCCTGTCGCAGGACGAGGAGGAAGAGATGTAGGCCAGGCCGGATGGCAGCGGAAAAATCACGCCGTAGAAGGCCTCCCGCCAGGCTGCTGCGATGCCCTGAATTTTTCTGCTATACTCCTCTTGAAACGGATTTTCGGCGCAACCAGATTTTTCGCGCGCGCGATGCCGTGAACGGGTTGCGCGTCCCGTGCCGGGCGTATCCGGCCCGGCACGAGGAGCTTTCCACCCTTGTTTGTCCAGGAGGAGAACAATGAAGTTCCGCCCATTGCATGATCGCATTCTTGTTCGCCGCGTCGAGGCCGAGGAACGAACGGCCGGTGGCATCATCATCCCCGACACCGCCAAGGAAAAGCCGCAGGAAGGCGAGGTGATCGCCGTCGGCGCGGGCGCCCGCAACGAAAGCGGGCAGTTGCAGCCGCTGGAGGTGAAGGTCGGCGACCGCATCCTCTTCGGCAAATGGTCGGGCACCGAGATCAAGCTCAATGGCGAGGATCTGCTGATCATGAAGGAAGCCGATGTGATGGGCATCGTGGAGGCCGATGCCGCGCAGGCGAAGGCTGCCTGAAAGCCGACCGGTCGATGATACTGCCTCATGAAGGAGTAGAACAATGGCTGCCAAGGAAGTGAAATTTCATTCGGATGCACGCGAACGCATGCTGCGGGGCGTGGATATTCTGGCCAATGCGGTGAAGGTGACGCTCGGCCCCAAGGGCCGCAATGTCGTCATCGACAAGTCTTTCGGCGCGCCGCGCATCACCAAGGACGGCGTGTCGGTCGCCAAGGAGATCGAACTGGAGGACAAGTTCGAGAATATGGGTGCCCAGATGCTGCGCGAAGTAGCGTCGAAGACCAGCGACGTGGCCGGCGACGGCACCACGACCGCGACGGTCCTCGCCCAGGCGATCGTGCGCGAGGGCGCGAAGGCCGTCGCCTCGGGCATGAACCCGATGGACCTGAAGCGCGGCATCGATATCGCCGTCGAAGCGGTCGTGGGCGAGCTGCAGAAGAACGCCCGCAAGATCTCCAACAATTCGGAAATCGCCCAGGTCGGCACCATTTCCGCCAATGGCGATACCGAAATCGGACGCTTCCTCGCCGAAGCGATGGAAAAGGTCGGCAATGAGGGCGTCATCACCGTCGAGGAAGCCAAGACCGCCCAGACCGAACTGGAAGTGGTCGAAGGCATGCAGTTCGACCGCGGCTATCTCTCGCCCTACTTCATCACCAATCAGGAGAAGATGCGCGTGGAGTTCGAGGAACCCTATATCCTCATCCATGAGAAGAAGCTTTCCAACCTCCAGGCCCTTCTCCCTGTCCTGGAAGCGGTGGTGCAGTCGGGCAAGCCGCTCCTCATCATCGCCGAGGATGTGGAAGGCGAAGCGCTCGCCACGCTCGTCGTCAACAAGCTGCGCGGCGGCCTGAAGGTCGCGGCGGTCAAGGCGCCGGGCTTCGGCGACCGCCGCAAGGCGATGCTTGAGGACATCGCCATCCTGACCGGCGGCACCAATGTCTCCGAGGATCTGGGCATCAAGCTGGAGAACGTCACCCTGCAGATGCTCGGCCGGGCCAAGCGCGTGCTCGTCGAGAAGGAGAACACCACCATCGTCGACGGTGCGGGTTCGAAGGACGAAATCCAGGGCCGCGTCAACCAGATCAAGACGCAGATCGAGGAGACCACCTCCGATTACGACCGCGAGAAGCTGCAGGAACGCCTGGCGAAGCTCGCCGGCGGCGTCGCGGTCATACGCGTGGGCGGCTCGACGGAAGTCGAGGTGAAGGAGAAGAAGGACCGAGTCGACGACGCCCTGCACGCCACGCGGGCCGCTGTCGAGGAAGGCATCCTGCCGGGCGGCGGCGTGGCGCTCCTGCGCGCTGCCAAGGCGCTGGACAATCTGGCCGTCGCCAATGAAGACCAGCGGGTCGGCGTCGAGATCGTGCGCCGCGCCATCGAGGCCCCTGCCCGCCAGATCGCCGAGAATGCCGGTGCGGAAGGCTCCATCGTCGTCGGCAAGCTGCGCGAGAATCCGGAGTTCGCCTATGGCTGGAATGCCCAGACCGGCGAATATGGCGATCTCTACAAGGCCGGTGTGATCGATCCGGCCAAGGTAGTGCGCACGGCGCTGCAGGATGCCGCATCGGTGGCGGGCCTCCTGGTGACGACCGAAGCGATGATCGCCGAGAAGCCCAAGAAGGAAGCACCTGCCCCGGCGATGCCGGGCGGCGGCATGGACTTCTAATACCCGCCATCCGGTCCGCAGACCAAAAAAGCCGCCGCTTCGGGCCTCGAAGCGGCGGCTTTCTTCTGTATTCAGCCTTAAAAGAACGGCTTACTCGGCCGCGACGATCTTGCCGCCTTCCCATTTGTAGAGCGAGAAGCTGGGCGAGGACAGGTCGCCGCTTTCGCCATAGGTCAGCTTGCCGATCACCGTGTCGATGGCTTCGCCGGATTTCAGCGCCGTGGCGACCGCCTGGGCGTCGTCCGCCGAGCCCGCCTTCTCGATGCCGGCCTTGAGGACCTGCACCGCGGCGTAGGCATTGAGCGTAAACGCCTCGGCGGGGATATTCTTTTCCTCAAGCGCCTTGATCACGTCGGCAGCCGCCGGGTTCTTGGTGGCGTCGACCGCGTTGGTGAAGATCGTGCCGGCAGCGGCGTCGCCGCCGATCGCCCAATATTCGGTGTTCGACAGGCCTTCGCCGCCGATAATCGTGGCCTTCACGCCCTGATCCCTGAGCTGGCGGACCAGGAGGCCGCCCTCGGGATGGTAGCCGCCGAAATAGATCACGTCGACATTCGCAGCCTTGAGCTTGGTGACGAGCGCGCCGAAATCCTTGTCGCCGACATTGAGCGACTCGTCGAGCACTTCCTCGACGCCGCCCTTGTTCAGCGTCGCCTTGAAGGCATCGGCAAGGCCCTTGCCGTAGGGACCCTTGTCGTTGACGATGGCGATGCGCTTGTCCTTCATGTTCTTCAGCACGTAATTGGCGGCCACTTCCGCCTGCTGATCGTCACGGCCGCAGGTGCGGAACACGTTCCACAGATCGCGGTTGGTCAGGGCCGGCGTCGTCGCGGTCGGCGTCACCATCAGGGCGCCGTTCTCCGCCAGAATGTCGGAGACGGGCATCGAGGTGCCGGACAGCACCGGGCCGACCACAAAGCGGATATTGTCGCCGACGAGCTGGTTGGCGACGGAGACGGCCTGCTTGGGCTCGCCGGCGTCATCGACGAGCTTCAGCACGATCTTCTCGCCGTTGATGCCGCCGGCCTTGTTGATGGCCTCGACGGCGCTTTCAGTGCCGTTCTTGACCTGAATGCCATAGGCCGCCACCGGCCCCGTCACCGGCGCGATGAGGCCGATGGTGATATCAGCTTGCGCCAGCGGCACGAACATGATGCTCGCCGCTAGCGTAACCCCAGAAAACAACGAAAAACGCATGATTTCCTCCTTCATGAGAGCCCCCCTGGGGCGATTGGTCTAAATACAAGATGTTGGCACCACTTGTGTAGGGAAGTTAATGCAGTTCTGCGGTCCGGTTGCAAGAGGCGAACGACAGAACCATACGCTGAAAACCGTCAGTCGTCCGCTTCGAGCATTTCCTTCACGGCGGTGGCCAGCTGCTTGAGCGAGAAGGGCTTGGGCAGGAAGCCGAACTTGGCGTCAGCTGGCAGATTCTTGGCAAAAGCGTCCTCGGCATAGCCCGATACGAAGATGAACTTGATGTTGGGATGCTCCTTGCGCAATTCGCGCAGGAGCGTCGGACCGTCCATCTCGGGCATGACGACGTCGGAAACCACGATGTCCACCTTGCCGCCGAGGCCGGCGAGCACTTCCAGCGCCTCCACGCCGGACGATGCCTCGTGCACCGTATAGCCGCGCGACTGCAGCGCCCTCACCCCGCCCATGCGCACCGCGTCCTCGTCCTCGACGAGAAGCACGGTCGCCGAGCCGGAAAGGTCCCGCGGCTTTTCGACCTTCTTTTCCTTCGCGGCTTCCTTCCTGCCGTTTTCCGCGGATGCATCCTCGGCGGCGCCCGCCGCCGCCACGTGCCGCGGCAGGAAGATCTTGAAAATGGTGCCCTTGCCCACTTCCGAATCGCAATAGATGAAGCCGCCCGTCTGCTTGATGATCCCGTAGACCATGGACAGGCCGAGACCGGTGCCCTTGCCGACTTCCTTGGTGGTGAAGAAGGGCTCGAAGATCTTCTCGATCACATCGGGCGCGATGCCGGTGCCTGTGTCCTCGACCTCGACGAGCACGTAATCGGCGGCCGGGAGCTCGCGATAGTTGAAGGTGGCCGCCTCCGCCTGGCTCACATTGCGGGTGCGGATGGTGACCGTGCCGCCCTCCGGCATGGCGTCGCGCGCATTCACCGCCAGATTGACCGCCACCTGCTCGAACTGCCCGAGATCGGCGCGCACGGGCCACAGATCGCGGCCGTGGTCGATCTTCAATTCGACGTCCTTGCCGACGAGGCGGGCGAGCAGCATCCTGAGATCGGCCAGGACATCCGTGAGATCAAGCACCTCCGGCCGCAGCGTCTGCCGGCGCGAGAAGGCGAGCAACTGGCGCACCAGCGAGGCGGCGCGGTTGGCGTTCTGCTTGATGTTCATGATATCCGGGAAGGACGGATCGGAGGCGCGGTGGTTGGTCAGGAGCAGGTCCGACGACATGATGATCGCCGTCAGCACATTGTTGAAATCATGCGCGATGCCGCCGGCGAGCTGGCCCACCGCCTGCATCTTCTGGCTCTGTGCCATCTGGCCTTCCAGGGCCTTCTGCTCCGTCGTCTCGACGGCCGAGACGATCGCCGCCTCCTCGGCTCCCTCGCCCCCGACATCGGAGACCGGGCTTACATAGAAGCGGATGTGCCGCTGCTCGTCATTCGGCAGCACCGTATCGACCGGCGATATTTCCGCCTGACCGGCAAAGGCGGCCGCCAGCGCCCGGGAAAAGGCATCGCGGTCCCGCTCATGCACCACGCTTTCGAGCTTGATGCGGCGGTCGACCGCGTCGCTATCGACGACGGGAGCGAAGATATCGAGGAAGCGCGCATTGGTGCGCACCGTCTGGCCCTTGGCGTCGACGGCGGCGATCGCCATGGGCGCCGAATTGAAGAACCGGGTGAAGCGGACTTCCGCCGCCCTGAGCGCCGCGGATGCGTCCTGCCCCTCGGCGCGGTTGAGCACGATGGTACGGCTCGTCCCGCGCTTGCCGTCACGTTGCGCTTGCACCCGGTGGTAAAAGCGCACGGCAAGGCTCTGGCCGTTCAGCTTGGCGAGGTCGAGATCGATCACCGTGTTGCGGCTCGAACCCGGATCGGCCTTGACGGCATTGATCAGCGCCATGCCGTTGCCGGCGACGATATCGCTCAGCATCAGCGAGCCGGGAACGAATTTGGTGAGGTCGACGCCGAGCCATTCCGCAAGCGTCGCGTTGAGATAGATGATGCGGCCCGACGGATCGGTGGAGAAGAAGCCGGCCGGCGCGTGGTCGAGATGGTCGATGGCTTCCTGCAGGTCCTGGAAGAAGCGTTCCTGCTCGGCCCGCTCCTCCGAGATATCGGCGATCTGCCAGGCAAAGAGGGGCCCCTTGTGGTCGGGCGTGGATGCGATCGGCCGCGCCTTGATGCGATACCAGGTGGGACCTCCGCTCGCCACCGCGCCGTCAGGTGCCGGCGCCATCGCGTGCGAAAGGCGGATCTCCTCCTGCGCCGGCACGCCGTCGCGCACCGCATTGGCCAGCCGGTAGATCGCGTCGGATGCCGCCACCTCGCCCGACAACATGGTGTCGAGCGTGCGCACATCGGTGGCCTCCGTGGCCCCCGTTATCGCGGCATAGGCCTGGTTGGCATAGACGATGCGGCCCTTGGCATCGAGGATCACCGTGCCCTCGGGCAGCGAATCGATGAAGGCGTGAGCGAGATCGTCGCCCAGAACGCGCGGCGTGAACTGGATGAGGCCGATGGCCGCGCCGAACAGATAGAAGACGCCGATCATCGCCAGAATGCCGAGCAGACCGAGCAGGAAGGCGTCGCCAAGCTGATCGCGGAAGATGAAATAGAGAAAGGCAGCGCCCGTCAGCACGACGCCGAGGACCAGAAGCCTGATCGCCGCTCCGGGCCCTCTCTTGCCCGAAACGATCGGCTTTGGATAAAGATCGGTCCTTGCCTCGTGAGACATATGCCTCAACCCCTCTTCCTGTCAGCCGTCTTCCGCCGGGCGTGCCGCTCACTGTCGCTCCGCCTGCGCCAGAAACAGGCACGAGACGCCCCCGCGAGCGCTGGAATGCTCGATTCGCCGATTGCTTGAATCATACATTCCTGCACGCGAAAACCCCACATGAGCGATATGCAAACAAATTCCAGCCGTCGAGCCGCATTCTTGCCCGATTGCCACATTTTCTGTTGGCTGTTCGCGCATTTCAATTAGAGCAGGAATATTTCAACCGATGATTGTTTCCTTTAGCCGTCTTGGTCGGTTATGCGTTATAAGCGCGGGATTTGCGGCACGGGGACGCATCGCAAAGGTCTTTTTTGGGATGATGCAGGCGCAACTGCACAAGGAGAGAGCGGCATGAACGAGTGGTTGGCTGGAATTGTCGGCGAGAACGCCGCGCGTATTGCGGGGTTCATTCTTCTGTTTCTGCTGATCCTTGTGGCGATCGTCATCGTCTTCGCCATCATTCGCCGCCTGACGGGAGGCACCTTCGTGGCGGGGGGACGCGGCCGCGCGCCGCGCCTGTCGGTGATGGATGCCGCCGCTGTCGACAACCGCCGGCGCCTTGTCCTGGTGCGCCGCGACGATGTCGAGCATCTCATCCTGATCGGCGGCCCGACGGATGTCGTCGTCGAGCAGAACATCGTCCATGCGGGCCGCCCGCAGAGCCGCACGCATACGCCGAAGGCCGAGACCGAGCCTCTCGTCGCCACGCCGCCCGCACCTTCTCCGGCTTTTTCCGCTCCGGCCAGGGAACCGCAGGCCGCGGAAGCCCGGCAGCCGGAGCCGCCAGCCCCCGCCCCCGAGCCGACGCCCCCCGTGGCACCGCCGGTGAGCGCCCAGAACGTGAAGCAGCCGCCTGCGCCGGCTCCCTCTGCAGCGGAGCGAATGGCGGAGAGGCCGCAGGAACGTCCGCGTCCGCCCGTGCCACCTTCCCGGCCGGCGGCACCGGCTCAGCCGGCAGCGCCTGCCCAGCCGGCCGCTCCGAAGCCTGCGCCTCAGTTCGCACCCGCGCCGCAATTCACGCAGGCACCCCGCCCGGCTCCCTCCTATCCTCCGCAGCCGCGCACCGTCCTGCCGCAGGCCCCCCAGCCGGCGGCACGCGCCCATCCGGCCTATCCGCTCAGTCAGGTCGCCAAAGGCGTGATCAGCGCGACGTCGGGCGCCGCCGCGGCATCGACCGCCGCAGCCAGCCTCAACATTGCGCCGGGCCGCGACAGGCCGCAGGCCGCCAGCCCTGCGGATACGGAAACCAGGGCGCAGCCTTCCGATGCGGAAAAATCGGCCGACCGCCCGCAAACGGGCTTCGAGGAAAGCCCGGCCGAAACGTTCACACCGGCGCCGCCTGTTCGGGAAGACGTTTCGGCCAAGCTCGATACGTTCGGCGCGGATATTCAGGACGCCATCTTCGAGGAATTCGCCGTGGAAGAGCCGGAAGCGGCCCAGGGCAAGGAGAGCGCTCCCGCCGAGAACAGCATCCCGGATGCCGAGCTCGTCAACATCTTCGAGGACCAGCTTTCCGGCGAACTCGACATCTCGCCCAGCGAAAACGCGCCGGACAAGCCCGGCGATATCGAGGACGAGATGGAAAAGCTGCTGGGTGAATTGTCGAAATCCAAGAGCTGACGGATTTCCATGATCGGCTGAAGAGCACCGCCTTCCCCTTCCTTGCGCGGAAAGGGGAGACGGAAATTTCGAAGATGGCGCTATTCTCGCCGCGCCCGCACGGCAGATCAAAAAAAAGCCGCGGAAAATTCCGCAGCCAATCAGATGAAATCGTTAAACAGGTCCATCTTCGGACGCATAACTGCCGGCCTCTCCCGCCGGTCGCCTCGAAACTCAGTCGTCGCGGTAAACCTTCTCCCGCCGCTCGTGCCTCTCCTGCGCCTCGATGGAGAGCGTCGCGATCGGGCGGGCGTCCAGCCGCTTGAGGCTGATCGGCTCGCCGGTTTCCTCGCAGAAGCCATAGGTGCCGTCCTCGAGCCGCTGCAGGGCGGCATCGATCTTGGCGATCAGCTTGCGCTGGCGGTCGCGGGCGCGCAGTTCGATCGCGCGGTCCGTTTCCGATGAGGCTCTGTCGGCGAGATCGGGATGGTTGGCATTTTCCTGCTGCAAGGCTTCGAGCGTTTCCCGTGCCTCGCGGAGGATGTCGTTTTTCCAGGCGATCAGCTTTGCGCGGAAGTAAGACTTCTGCCGTTCGTTCATGAACGGCTCGTCTTCAGTGGGCCTGTAGTCAAGGTCGATCAATTCACTCATATCTGAATCACCCCACATCTAGGAGACGCGAGGGCCTATATATGTCCTGACGAAACGTCGCACAACAAGAAATGACCACCGGGCACCACTTTTTAGTGCATTGATTTTGCTCAAAAATGCAGCAAATCTGAGTTTTTATTCCTAATTCGGTCCTATATTGCTGCGGGAACTGCGGGTTTGTTTGCCGCCATCTGCTTGCTCTTCCCGAACTTTGAAGAAAATTACTCGCATAAAATTGCCGTCACAAAGGATTCCGGCGGTTGCATAAAATTTAATCAAGGCCTGCTTTTATTCCATCATGCTCAACCGAGCGTGGCCAAACAAAAAAATGTGTTCTCCCGCCATCCCATGATGCGCAGCAGTTCTGGACGTGCAAAACGCCGTTTTTCATGACAGAACAGCATTTACGACATCGGGGAAGGAAAACATGAGCCGTCTCTATCTGCTGCGCCATGCGAAGGCGATTGGCGCCACTCCCGGCATGAAGGATTTCGACCGGCCGCTCACCAATGAAGGCGCGGAAGCGGCCAGGAAGATGGGCTCGGCCATGGCGGCCGCCGGTTTCACACCCGATCAGGCAATCTGCTCGACAGCAAAGCGCACGCGGGAAACGCTCGACAATCTCCGCCTCACCCTCACCGCGCCTTTTCCCGTCCTCGACAGCGGCGCGCTCTATACGGCCAATGCAAACGGCTATCTCGATGCGATCCGCGATGCCGGCGAAGCCTCTTCGGTGTTGGTGATCGGGCACAATCCGGCGATGGAGGAACTGGCGCTGGCGCTCGCGACCGAGGGCCACCCTGCCCTTCTGAAACACCTTTCGCAGGGCTTCCCGACGGCGGGCCTCGCCGTCATCGATTTCGAAGGCCCCCTCACGGAAGCCACGGCCGGCGGAACCCTGCGCGCCTTTATCACGCCAGCAGATATTTGACCGATTTCACCGGTTTTCTTGTCATTTTAACCGTTCGCCCCTTATATCCGAACCGAAAGCAATCTCGGCGAGGGCATTTTGGGAACACTGACCACCCTGACGGACGAGGCGAAAATCGCCTTCGACACGCTGGCCGACCGGACGAGCAATCTCGTATCCCCGTCGCTGCGCCTCGGCGTGACCGGCCTGTCCCGCGCCGGCAAGACGGTGTTCATCACCGCGCTTGTACACAATCTCATCCAGGGCGGGCGGCTGCCGCTGTTCGAGGCGCAGAAACAGGGCCGCATCTCCCGCGCCTTTCTGGAACATCAGCCGGATGATGCCGTTCCGCGCTTTCAGTATGAGGAGCATCTGAAGGCGCTCATAGACGAGCGGGAGTGGCCGGAATCCACCCGCGCCATCTCCGAACTGCGCCTGACCATCGAATATGAATCCGCATCCTCGTGGAACCGGGTGTTTTCGGCGGGCCGGCTTTCCGTCGATATCGTCGACTATCCCGGCGAATGGCTGCTGGACCTGCCGCTTTTGGCCAAGACCTATGCGGATTTTTCGAAGGATTCCTTCGAGCTTGCACGGATGCCGGCCCATGCGGAACTGGCGCGGGAATGGCTCGCCGAAGCCCAGACCGTGCAGCCGGACGGGGAAGCCGACGAACTGACGGCGCAAAGGCTGGCGAAAAGCTTCACCGCTTATCTGCGTGCCGGGAAGGCCGACGAAAAGGCGCTTTCCACCCTGCCGCCCGGACGCTTCCTGATGCCGGGCGATCTCGACGGCTCGCCGGCGCTGACCTTCGCGCCGCTGCCGGATCTCAAGCCCGGAAGCCCCAAGGCGGGATCGCTCGCCGCCATGATGGAGCGGCGCTACGAGGCCTACAAGACGCATGTGGTCAAGCCCTTCTTCCGCGAGCATATCGCCCGGCTCGACCGCCAGATCGTGCTCATCGACGCCATGCAGGCGATGAACGCCGGCGCCCCCGCCGTCGCCGATCTCGAACGGGCGCTCACCGAAATCCTCTCCTGCTTCCGCCCGGGCCGCACCAATTTCCTCACCGGCCTGGTGCAGCGGCGCATCGGGCGCATTCTCGTCGCGGCCACCAAGGCGGATCACCTGCACCATGAAAGCCATGACCGGCTGGAGGCGATCGTCCGCCGCCTGGTCGACCGGGCGATCAGGCGCGCCGGCTTTTCCCGCGCCAGCATCGACGTGCTGGCCATGGCGGCGGTCCGCGCCACGCGCGAAGCGACCGTGACACAAGGAAAGGAAACCCTGCCCGTCATCGTCGGCACGCCGCTCAAGGGCGAGATGATCGACGGCGAAATCTTCGACGGAAAGACGGAAACGGCGATATTTCCCGGCGATTTGCCGAAAAATCCGGCGGCGATTTTCGAAGAATCCGCCCATCCAGCGCATGATATCATCCGCTTTGTCCGCTTCCGTCCGCCAAAGCTGGAGAGGACCGCCGAGGGCATCACGCTGTCGCTGCCGCATATCCGGCTCGACCGCGCGCTCCAGTTCCTGATCGGAGACCGCCTCGCATGACCGAGACACCGCCGCGCAGGCCCGCCGCCTTCCGTCTCGACAGCCCCACGGCTTCCGCGGGGGGAGAAGAGCGGGACAAATCCGCTTCAAGCCCCGAGAGGAAGAAGCCGGCAGCCATCCGCAAGCCGACCGCGATCCGCGACATCGCCGTCGTCACACCCGCGCCTGTCGACGTCTTCGAGACGGAAGGCATGGATCCGGCCGAGCTCGACGCCCTCACCCCGCCTCCGGCCCTGCCGCAGCGCCGGCGCTTCTCCTTCGCCGGCCTTCTGGCCGGCGCCCTCGGCATCCTCGTTTCGCTTGCCATCGGCATATGGACCGACGACCTGATCCGCGCGCTCTTCGATCGCGCGACGTGGCTCGGCTGGGCCGCGCTGGGCGTTGCCGCGGTGGCGCTCATGGCGCTTGTCGTCATTGTCATCCGGGAGGCGCTGGCGCTCAGGCGCCTTGCTTCCGTGCAATATCTGCGCGAGGAAGCCGCCGACGCGGCTGCACGCGATGATGCCCGCGCCGCGCGCGACGCCGTCGCGAAGCTGACTTCCATCGCGGCCGGCCTGCCCGCCACGGCACGCGGGCGTGAAAACCTCAATGCGCTCGAGGGTGACATCATCGACGGGCGTGACCTGATCCGGCTGGCCGAGACCGAGATCCTGCGCCCGCTCGACAGGGAGGCCCGCGGCATGATCCTCGCGGCCGCCAAGCGGGTTTCCATCGTCACGGCGGTCAGCCCGCGCGCGCTGGTCGATATCGGCTATGTGCTCTTCGAAGCGGCGCGGCTGATCCGCCGCCTGTCCGAGCTCTATGGCGGCCGGCCGGGCACACTCGGTTTCCTGAAGCTGACCAGGCGTGTCATCGCCCATCTCGCCGTCACCGGCACCATCGCCGTCGGCGACAGTCTCGTCCAGCAGATTATCGGCCATGGCCTTGCCTCGCGGCTTTCCGCGAGACTCGGCGAAGGCGTCATCAATGGCCTCATGACGGCGCGGATCGGCATTTCCGCCATGGACCTCGTCCGCCCCTTCCCCTTCAATGCCGAGAAACGGCCGGGCATCGGCGATTTCATCGGCGACCTCGCCAGGCTCAACGGCCAGAAGGAGGGGCAGAAGAAGGATTGACAATCGGCGCGATGCAAACCAAGCATTAACCAATCCGGCCGATGATCGGCCTTGAATCGCCCTGTGCAGAACCCCGAGTCCAGTCCATGAAAAATCGCGTTGCCGCATGTCTCTTCCTGCTGCCTCTGGCAGGCGCAGCCTTCCCGGCGCTGGCCGCGGATACGGACGCGCGTTTTTTCCGCAGCGTCGAGGGCCAGTGGGTGGGTCCGGGCGAAATCGTCGCCGGCAAGTACAAGGGCACGAAATTCACCTGCACGCTCGCGGGCACCACACCGGAAGACGCCGTCGGCATGACGCTCGACGGCAGCTGCCGCGTCGGCGTGTTTTCGCAACCGATGAAGGCGACGGTCGTGCGCAAGGGCAAGACCTATACAGGCGTGTTCAATGACGGCTCGGCGGGCAAGGGGCTGGACGTCACCTCCGGCACCGTCAGCGGCGACCGGGTCGTCTTCGGCCTCAACCGCAAGCAGCTGAACGGCGCGATGCTCGCCCGCATCGCCGACGAGAACACGATGAATGTCACGGTCTCCGTCCGTGTGGAAGAGGAGCTCGTTCCCGTCATCGGCATGAGCCTCAAGCGCGTCGACGGCGCGGCCGTGGGCAGCATCGCCAAGAACTGACCGGCAACTATTCCCTGAAGCGCTTCCACCAGCCCGCGTCGTCGCGGGCTTTTTCTATGCCCGAGAGGTCGCAATCCGCTCGCCATTCCGCGACCGTGCGCCCATTTACCTTCAGGCCGGGCGCGATCTCGGCCAGCGGCACCAGAACAAAGGCGCGCTCGGTCATGCGCGGGTGCGGCAATGTCAACGCCGGATCCTGCAACGCCTCCACGCCTTCGAACATCAGCACGTCGATATCGATGGTGCGCGGGCCCCAGCGCTCCGCCCGCTGCCTCTTCATCTGCCTTTCTATGTCCAGACAGGCTTCAAGCAAGGCAACAGGCGCAAGGCCCGTTTCCACCTCCGCGCAGGCATTACGGAACCAGTCCTGGTCGGTCTTGCCCCATGGCGGCGTGCGGTAGACGGAAGAAACGTCCAGGACGCGCGTATCGGCCCGCGCATCGAGCGCGCAGAGCGCCCTCCCCATGGCCGCAACGGGATCGCCGATGTTGCCGCCAAGACCGAGCCACGCTTTGCGGATGCCGCCGGTCGTCATGCGCCTGCACGGCTTTTCAGGATAGCGTCGGCGACGACCAGCGCATCCCGGTTGACGGCAACATTATGCACCCGGAAGATATCGGCGCCCGACAGCCGCAGGATGGCGGAGGTCGCCGCCGTGCCGACATCGCGGTCCGCCGCCTCCCGTCCGGTCAGGGCGCCGATGAGCCGCTTGCGTGATGTGCCGACGAGAAGCGGAAAACCGAATTTCTGCAACTCCGCGAAGCGCGCCATCAGCGCGATGTTTTCCTCTGAATCCTTGGCAAAGCCGAAGCCGGGATCGAGCACGATGCGGCTTTCCTCGACATTGGCCGCGCGGGCGATCGCCAGCGAACGGTTGAGGAAGGCGAACTGGTCGGCGATCACATCAGGATCGCGCTCACGTTCCCGGCCCGTATGCATGATGACGAGCCCTGCCCCCGTCTCAGCCGCGAGATTGGCGATCCCCGGCTCGCGCTGCAGCCCCCAGACGTCGTTGACGATATGCGCGCCGGAGGCCACGGCGAGCCGCGCCGTTTCCTCGCGATAGGTATCGACGGAAATGATGCAGTCGGTCTCGCCGGCGAGCGCCTCGATCACCGGCAGGATCCGCGCCTGTTCCATCGCCGCGTCGACGGGCTCGGCCCCCGGCCGCGTCGATTCCCCGCCGACATCGATGATCGCGGCCCCCGCCTGCCGCATGGCACGGGCGGCAGCGAGCGCCCGCGGCAGGTCGTCATGCAGGCCGCCATCGGAAAAGGAATCGGGCGTGACGTTGAGAATGCCCATGATGACGGCTTCCTCGCCCAGGATCAGGCTGCGCCCATGGGCAAGCCGCCATTCTCTCCGCATTCCGTCTCGCTCCCCTCAATCGTCTCTTCCCCGTTTGTGACGACGGGAAGCAGGCACGTCAACCGGCCCCGACAGGCTAATTTTATGACAATTATATTTGTCTTGACGATTCTGCGCCATGCTGAACCTATCCGCCATCAGAATGTTATAATGGCGTCCGAAGCTGCAAGAGAACCCGGGGTAAAATGATGTCCATGCACAAGGTTCTGGCCCTGACCGCCATGCTCGCCCTTGCGGCCGGCACGGCGGATGCCGCCTCGATCTACCGCAGCTACAGCTATTACACCGTCACCGGCAAGTCAGCGGCCGACCTCGACAAGGCGCTGTCGAGCGGCGGCCATTTCGTCAAAAGCACGGGCCAGCGCCATCCCGGCGCGGCACAGATCCGTTTCGACGCCAAGGCGCGATACGGCTCCAACGGCAAGGCCTGCCGCGTCACCGGCGTTTACGTCAATGTCTACGCCAAGGTCTTCCTGCCGCGCTGGAAGCAGCGCCGGACGGCATCGCCGGAACTGGCGATGGTCTGGGACACGCTTTCGCAGGACATCAAGCGCCATGAGGAAAGTCATATCGTCATCGCCCGCAGCCATGCGAGCGAGATCGAGCGCCAGGTGAAGGCGCTGCCCTCGCGGCCCGATTGCTCGCTTCTGCGCCAGGATATCGACAAGATCACCGAGCGCGTGATGAAGGAACACGATGCCGCGCAGAAAAGGTTCGACCGCGTCGAGACCCTCAATTTCGAGAAGCGTTTCGAGCGGCTGCTGACCTATCGCCTCGAACGCGAATTCGGCAAATCGAAATAACGCCTTCGGATTGATCCGCAGGTGTAGAGAGGGGCGGGCGCAAGCGTTTTCCTCTTCTCCAGGCGTGGTTACGCTGATGTGCCCTGATGAGGGAAAAGTGCGTTCTTTACAAAGAGCGAAGTCCTTTATAGCCAGTTACTGTTGATAACCTGATCACTTTGAATACCTGGAATCAAGGACCCTCTCCATGGCAAAGATCGCCCTCATCGGCGCCACCGGCTTCGTCGGCTCGCAGATCCTGAAAGAGGCCGCCACGCGCGGCCATATGGTAACCGCCCTCGTCCGCCATCCCGAAAAGGTGGAAAAGCTGGACAATGTCACCGCCGTCAAGGCGGACGTTCTCGATACCGATGCACTCGCGAAGGCGCTTGCCGGCCATGACATCGTCATCTCGGCCTATAATCCTGGCTGGGGTGATCCTGAAATCCGCGAGACCCATGTGAAGGGCAGCCGCTCCATCAACGAGGCAACGAAGAAAGCCGGCGTCAAGCGGCTGATCGTCGTCGGCGGTGCCGGCAGCCTGGAAATCGCCCCCGGCGTCCAGCTGGTCGACACGCCCGAATTCCCAGCGGAATGGAAAGAAGGCGCGCTCGGCGCCCGCGACGCGCTCAACGAGCTTCGCGCCGAAAACGGGCTCGACTGGACCTTCGTCTCCCCCGCCATCCATCTGGAACCGGGCGAGCGCACGGGGAAGTATCGCCTCGGCAGCGACCGGCCGGTTTTCGACGATGAGAAAGAGAGCAGGATTTCGGCTGCAGACCTGGCCGTCGCCATTCTCGACGAGGCCGAACAGGGCAAGCACATCCGCAAGCGCTTCACCGCTGCGTACTAAAATCCGCGTCCCCCGGTTTCCTCCGGGTGACTTGAACACGAAAAGGTGCGTCCTTAACAACGAGCGGGGCGCACCTTATTTGCTGCCGGGATCACATTTCACCGAAAGGCTCACGGCCATGGAACTCGGCATCTACACATTCGCGGATATGGGACCGGACCCGAAGACCGGACGGCCGATGACGCCCGCGCAAAGGCTCAAGAACCTGATCGAGGAGATCGAGCTCGCCGACCAGGTCGGGCTCGATGTCTTCGGCGTGGGCGAGCATCACCGCCCGGAATACGCCGTTTCAGCCCCCGCCGTGGTGCTTGCCGCGGCCGCCACACGGACGAAGAACATCCGCCTCACCAGCGCGGTGACGGTGCTCTCCTCGGATGATCCGATCCGCGTCTTCCAGAGCTTTGCCACCCTCGACCTTCTCTCGAACGGCCGGGCCGAAATCATGGCGGGGCGCGGCTCCTTCATCGAGTCCTATCCGCTCTTCGGCTATGACCTCAACGACTATGACAAGCTTTTCGCCGAAAAGCTCGACCTGCTCCTGGCCTTGCGGCAGAGCGAGCGCGTCACCTGGTCGGGCGAGCTGCGCGCGCCGATCAAGGATCGCGGCGTCTATCCGCGTCCCCTGCAGGAGCCGCTGCCGGTCTGGATCGCCGTGGGCGGCACGCCGCAATCGGTGGTGCGCGCCGGCCTGCTCGGCCTGCCGCTTGCCCTCGCCATCATCGGCGGCGATCCCGCGCGTTTTGCGCCGCTGGTCGAGCTCTACCGCGAGGCTGGCGCCAAGGGCGGCCACGCGCCGGACGCTTTACGCGTCGGCATCAACTCGCATGGCTATGTCGCAGACGATTCGCAGGCTGCCGCCGACGATTTCTTCCCGCCCTATGCCCATGTCATGAGCCAGATCGGGCGCGAGCGGGGCTGGCCGCCGACAACCCGCGCCCAGTTCGACGCCATGCGCGGCCCGCGCGGCTCGCTGCTGGTGGGAAGTCCTGCGGAAGTGGTCGACAAGATCCTGCTCGAACATTCCTATTTCAAGCACGACCGCTTCCTGATGCAATCAGGCCTCGGCAATCTGCCGCACGACAAGATGATGAAGACGATCGAGCTTTTCGGCACCCGGGTGGCGCCGGAGGTGAGGAAATCAGTGAGATAGGGAATAGGGAATAGTGAGTAGTGAGATAGTGAGTAGTGAGGTAGAGAAGAGCAGCTTTCTCTACCTCACTACTCACTATCTCACTACTCCCTTAATCCAAACCCCTGCATCAGCCGCCTCGTCGAGAAATCCGGCTGACCGGAGGTGAAGATGGCGATGTCGTCGCCATGTTCCGGCTGTCCGTCGCTGCCTGACAGGAGCGAGCGGGCGCGCCGCGCGATCGCCTCCGCCGGGTCGAGCCAGTCGACCGGCCAGGGCGCCAGCCGGCGAAAGACATTGGCCATGAAGGGGTAATGCGTGCAGGCGAGCACGACGATATCCGTGCGCCCGCGATCGGTCTCGATGAAGCATGGTTCGATTTCCTTGACGACCGCATCGTCGTCAATCGTCTCGCCCCTGATATGGGCTTCTGCCATCCGGGCGAGGTTCTCGCTGCCGACGAGGCGCACATGGCACCTGGTGGCGAAGGACTGGATCAGGTCGCGCGTATAGGCGCGCCGGACCGTGCCGGGCGTCGCCAGCACCGAGACGAGGCCGGAGCGCGTGCGCTCCGCCGCGGGCTTGATCGCCGGGACCGTGCCGACGAAGGGTGTCGCGGGATAGGCGCGGCGCAGATCCTCCAGCACCAGCGTCGAGGCCGTATTGCAGGCGATGATGGCGATCTCCGGATCGTGCCGGGCGATAAACGCGCCGAAAAGCGTGACGATACGCTCCTTCAGCGCCTCCTCCTCCCAGCCGCCATAGGGGAAGCCGGCATCGTCCGCTATATAGACGAAGCGGCGGTCCGGCATCAGCACCCGCGCCTCGCGCAGCACCGTCAGCCCGCCGATGCCGCTGTCAAAGACCAGGATGGGACGGGCCGGCGCGGCCTCTGCCGCCAAGTTTTCAAGAGCCGCCGCTGCGGATAATCCCATCGGTTCCTCCAGCATCATTCCTCTACGTCTTCGCTTTTCGTCTTCTTCGCGCGCGGCGCCGGCTTCGGCTTTTCGCGGCCTTCCGGCGCGCCGGAGCCGCGCGGCCCCTTGCGCGTGAAATAATCGAGCGAGGAGACGACGCCGCGCAACAGCTTCACCTCGGCTTCGGCGAAGCCGGCGCGGGTCAACACCGAGCGCAGATTGTGCACCATGATCTCCTTGCGCGCCGCGGGACGGAAATAGCCGCGGACATCAAGAGCTTCCTCCAGATGATTGAAGAAACCGTGAAGCGTTTCCTTCCGCGCCGGCTCCAGTTCCGGCCCGCGAAAGGCGGTGTCGGTCTCGCTCTCCAGCCCCGATTTCATCCATTCATAGGACATGAGCAGCACTGCCTGGGCGATATTGAGCGAGGCGAAGGCCGGATTGACGGGGAAGGTCACCAGCTCGTCGGCGAGGCTCACCTCCTCATTGCTGAGGCCGAAGCGCTCGCGCCCGAAAAGGATGCCCGTCTTCTCTCCGGCGGTGAAGCGCTGGCGCAGCGCCCTGCCCGCCTCCACCGGCCCGCGCACGGGCTTGAAGCCGTCGCGCTCGCGCGCCGTGGTGGCGAAGACGAAATTCAGATCCTCGATGGCCGAGGGAAGATCCTCATAGACCTTCGCGCCGTCGATCACATGGTCGGCCTTGCTCGCCGCCGCCCTCGCCTTCTCGTTGGGAAATTCCTCGCGCGGATTGACCAGACGCAATTCGCTCAAGCCGAAATTCGCCATGGCGCGCGCCACCATGCCGATATTCTCCGGCAGTTGCGGCTCAACCAGGATGATGGCCGGGCCTTCGGCGATAAAGGGGCGATGTCTGTCCGTTCCTGCCATGCTATTCTCGATATGCGATTGGAAATGCGTCCTCAGTGGCACAACGCAATCCAAAACTCAAAGAATTACGGCGCGGTGATGTTCAAGAGGCGCCGGTGCCCGAAGGCTTCCATGTAGTAGCGGGATAACACCCCCGCGCCGTGATCCTGTGCCAAGCTTGTAAGGGTTCATGATTGATCAGGGAGGTTGATATGCAAGGAAAACGCATTCTGATGATCTGCGGCGATTTCGGCGAGGATTACGAGACGATGGTGCCGTTCCAGGCGCTGCTCGCCGTCGGCCACACCGTCCATGCCGTCTGCCCGGACAAAAAGGCCGGCGACACCATCGCCACCGCCATCCATGATTTCGAAGGCGACCAGACCTATTCGGAAAAGCGCGGCCATAATTTCACGCTCAATGCCAGCTTCGCCGATATCAAGCCGGAGAGCTACGACGCGCTGGTCGTCCCCGGCGGCCGGGCGCCGGAATATCTCCGGCTGAACGACACCGTCATCTCGATGGTCCGGCATTTCTTCGATGCCGGCAAGCCGGTGGCCGCCATCTGCCATGGCGCCCAGCTTCTCGCCGCCGCCAAGGTGTTGAAGGGCCGCACCTGCTCGGCCTATCCCGCCTGCCGGCCGGAAGTCGAGCTTGCGGGAGGCTCCTATGCCGACATTCCCGTCGATCAGGCGGTCACGGACGGCAATCTCGTCACCGCGCCTGCATGGCCCGCCCACCCGGCCTGGCTTTCGCAGTTCTTCGCGGTACTCGGCACCGAGATCAGCCATGGCGCGAGCGGCGTCAAATCGGCCGCCTGATGTGTGAGCCTATCGGCTTGCAATGATCACGGCTTCGGGTGACACTGAAGCCCATAACATCGCTGGGAGGATCCGATGTGCAAGCTTTTCATCGGTGCTGATCCGGCACTCTGGCAAAGTGTCACCCGTTCCATGCGGATCGATGGCGTCGTCACCAGCGTGCGGCTCGAAAGCTTCTTCTGGTGGACACTGGAGGATATCGCCGCGCGCGACCGGCTGACGCTCAGCCAACTGATCGGCCGGCTCTACAATGAATCGCTGCAGGCCGGGCACGATCTCGATAATTTCGCCTCGTTCCTGCGCGTCTGCTGCGGCCGCTATCTCGCCCTGCAGCTCGACGGCTCGATCCCCGCCGACACGAATACGACTATCGCCTCGCTCGATGCGGAAAGCGTGCTGGCTCGCGAGGAGCGCCGCTATGCGGGCGGCAAGGCGCGCCATTTCGGCTTGGCGGCGCCGCGGCATTGATTATTGAGCGGTATTTCAGCCTGACGACCATTCTCAATCGCTTCTATAGCGAAGACGTTGAGGCATGGATTCCTGTGCTTGTCACTGGGATCCATGCCTCGCCATCCAAGCCGGGCGCGACGGCACAGAAAGACGCAACTTCCATCAACCCTTGCGGAGAAAAACGCCATAGAGCTTTGCCTTGGCGCGAGCCGGTGCTATAGGGGCGCGACCCACCAAGAAAGAGGCTTTTTCCATGGCAAAGATCAAGGTTGCGAACCCGGTTGTCGAGCTCGATGGCGACGAGATGACCCGCATCATCTGGCAGTTCATCAAGGACAAGCTCATCCATCCCTATCTGGATATCGACCTGAAATATTACGATCTTTCGGTCGAGAACCGCGACGCCACCAATGACCAGGTCACGATCGATGCCGCCAATGCGATCAAGCAGTATGGCGTGGGCGTCAAATGCGCGACCATCACGCCCGACGAGGCCCGCGTCGAGGAATTCAAGCTCAAGAAGATGTGGAAATCGCCCAACGGCACTATCCGCAACATCCTGGGCGGCGTGATCTTCCGCGAACCGATCATCTGCAAGAACGTGCCGCGCCTCGTGCCGGGCTGGACGCAGCCGATCATCGTCGGTCGCCATGCCTTCGGCGACCAGTACCGCGCCACCGATTTCAAGTTCCCCGGCAAGGGCAAGCTCTCCATCAAGTTCGTCGGCGATGACGGCGAGGTCATCGAGCACGAAGTCTATGACGCGCCGGGCTCGGGCGTGGCGCTTGCCATGTACAATCTCGACGAGTCGATCAAGGAATTCGCCCGCGCCTCGTTCAATTACGGCCTGCAGCGCGGCTATCCGGTCTATCTCTCGACCAAGAACACCATCCTCAAGGTCTATGACGGCCGCTTCAAGGATATCTTCCAGGAAGTCTATGACGCCGAGTTCAAGGCCGAGTTCGAGAAGAAGAAGATCTGGTACGAGCATCGCCTGATCGACGACATGGTCGCCTCGGCGCTGAAATGGTCCGGCGGCTATGTCTGGGCCTGCAAGAACTATGATGGCGACGTGCAGTCGGACATCGTGGCGCAGGGTTTCGGTTCGCTCGGCCTCATGACCTCCGTGCTGATGACGCCGGATGGCCAGACGGTGGAAGCGGAGGCCGCGCACGGCACCGTCACCCGCCACTACCGCCAGCACCAGAAGGGCCAGGAGACCTCGACCAACTCCATCGCCTCGATCTTCGCCTGGACGCGCGGCCTTGCGCACCGCGCCAAGCTCGACGACAATGCGGAGCTGAAGCGCTTCGCCGAGACGCTGGAGAAGGTCTGCGTCGACACCGTCGAATCCGGCTACATGACCAAGGACCTGGCGCTGCTGATCGGCCCGGATCAGCCCTGGCTCTCGACCACCGGCTTCCTCGACAAGATCGACGAAAACCTGCAGAAGGCGATGGCTGCGTAAGCGGCCGCCGAAGCGAATGAAATTTCCAACCCGGCCGCGAGGCCGGGTTTTTCTTTTCACGAAGCTGGTGCATCCTGCATCTGCCGGAAAAATAAGCTCGCACAGGAGGAAATCGCCATGGCCGAACTCACGCTCTACACCAATCCGATGTCGCGCGGCCGCATCGCCCGCTGGATGCTGGAGGAAATCGGCGAGCCCTATGATGTGGAAATCCTCGATTTCGGCCCGCCGATGAAGAACGACCAGTACTGCACGATCAATCCGATGGGCAAGGTTCCCGCGCTGCGCCATGGCGCCCATGTCGTGACCGAGGCCGCCGCGATCTGCGCCTATCTGGCCGAGGCCTTTCCGGAAGCGGGACTGGCGCCTCGTCGCGAGGAACGCGCCGATTACTATCGCTGGATGTTCTTCACCGCAGGCCCTGTCGAAGCGGCACTGACCAATCATGCACTGGGCCTCGAACCGCCCGTCGATAAGAGCGGCATGGTCGGCTATGGGAGCTATGCCTCCGTTGTCGACACGCTGGAAAAGGCCGTATCGCGGCATCCCTATATCGCCGGCGAGCGCTTCACCGCGGCCGATGTCTATGTCGGCTCGCATGTCTCCTGGGGCACGCAATTCGGCACGCTTCCACAGCGCCCCGCCTTCGCCGCCTATTGGGACCGGCTGAAGGACCGCGAGGCAGTGGCCCGCGCAACCCGGCTGGACGACGAAGCGGCGGCAACCATGAAGAAGGCAACCGCCTGACGAGCCTACCCCAGTTCGAACGTGGTGATCCCGTAGAGACGGTCGAGCGGCAGGTCCGGCATCGCGCCGCGATACATGCGCGCCGTCTCGAAGACGGGTTTCATGCCGTAGCGCTGGCAAAGATCGCGCGCGGCGGCGTTCGGTCCTGGAATGTCGAGAAAGACGAGGCCGCCGCCGACCCCGGCGACGAGCTTGCGGAACAGGAGACCGGCTTTGGCTTCGCTCTCGGCGTATAACGGCCCGATCTTGAACCCTTCCCGGCAGGCACGAATGGTCCCCAAGCCGGAGACGTCGGGGCCATCGATCAGCGCGAAACTCCGGCGCGTCCCGACCGGCTTCAACCACTCACGGAGAAAGGCCTCGCGGGGCGCCGGATTGAACTGCCTGTCGTAGTCGAGAAGCAGCGGCAGATGCGCCGGCGTCACGGGCACCAGATCGCCAGCAACGGGCTCGTCGCATGCCACATGGCCGCCATGGCGGAAATTGGCGTGCGCATAGGCGAAACCTGATCTCCGGTAATTCTCCTGCTGGGCAACGACGCCATCAAGGCCGATGGTGCGGCCTTCCCCATGCCCCATTGCAGCCTGCCACAGGGTCCAGCCTATGCCGCGTCCGCGAAAATCCGGATGCGCCATGTAGAAGCCGAGAAAGGCATGGCTCTCGCCATAGCGCACCAGCGAGATGGCGGCTGCGAGCCTGCCTTCCATCTCCGCCACGAAATAGCCCTCCGGATCGGCCGCCCAGAATGCCGGCGCGTCTTCGATGCCGGGATTCCAGCCCTCGCGCGCCCCAGTCGATGATGGTATCGAGCTCGCCGCGGCTGGCATTGCGGATATGGATGGGCATCACGCCTTGCGCTCCCATCGGCGATCCGGCGTCTGCTGCCAATAGGTCAGCTGATGTCCCTCCTCCTTCAGCGCCTTCCACTGGGCGCGCGCCCGCTCGAGCTGCTCCTGGTCGTGGCCGTCGAACATGACGACGAGGCGCTCGTAATCACCCGCCCGGCTGATTTCCGCCCCCTCGACGATGAAACGCACCGTCGCGCCATTGG
Source organism: Mesorhizobium sp. RMAD-H1 (assembly GCF_014191375.1). Classification (GTDB taxonomy): domain Bacteria; phylum Pseudomonadota; class Alphaproteobacteria; order Rhizobiales; family Rhizobiaceae; genus Paramesorhizobium. Next base: position 807,920 of record NZ_JACHWN010000001.1, on the reverse strand, counting down.
GGTTGGCATCCGTCGTGGTGAGGATAACCGGCTGCTCGGCCGGATATGGCTCCCTGTCCGTCCCATGCGCCAGGAACGATGCGTCGGACCAGGTCCAAAGATGGCTGTCCAAGGCATCACGACGCTCTTCGGTGGCGGTCTGGATCACCACCCGCCACCCGCGTGAAAGCGAACGCTCCACGAGACCGGGCAACGCATCCTCGAGCGTCGATTCGGTCAGATGGTAGAACAGGATTTCAGCCATGAGAGCGGTTCCTGTTCCGGCGGACCCGGCAGTTCGAGGCACCCCCCTCTGGCCTGCCGGCCATCTCCCCCTCAAGGGGGGAGATTTCGCCTTCATGAACGTTCGGCATCAATCTCGAATGTCGCGGAGTGAGCGAAAAAGGATATATCAGCCAATCTCCCCCCTTGAGGGGGAGATGCCCGGCAGGGCAAAGGGGGGTGATTAGCGATTCCATAAAACCGATCTGCCTAACCCTCGAAATTATCTCTTACAAGCCTATCGAGCAGCCGCACGCCGAAGCCCGAGGCCCAGGACTGGCTGTACTCGTTGTTCGGCGCGCCGATGGCCGTTCCCGCCACGTCGAGATGCGCCCAGGGCGTGTCGCCGACGAAGCGCTTGAGGAACTGCGCGGCGGTGATCGCGCCGCCATAGCGGCCGCCGATGTTCTTCATGTCCGCGGTCTTGGAATCGATCAGCTTGTCATAGTCGGGGCCAAGCGGCATCCGCCAGACCCTCTCGCCCGTCGCCTGGCCCGCGGCATTGAGCTGGCCCGCCAGTTCGTCGTCATTGGAGAAGAGGCCGGCATGGTATTGGCCGAGCGCCACCATGATCGCGCCGGTCAGGGTCGCCAGATTGACCATGAAGCGCGGCTTGAAGCGGTCATTGGCATACCAGAGCGCGTCGGCCAGCACGAGACGCCCTTCCGCATCGGTGTTGAGCACCTCTATCGTCTGGCCCGACATGGAGGTGACGATGTCGCCAGGGCGCTGCGCGTTGCCGTCAGGCATGTTTTCCACAAGCCCGATGATACCGACGGCATTGACCCGCGCCTTGCGCGCGGCAAGGGCATGCATCAGACCGGTGACGGCAGCGGCGCCGCCCATGTCGCCCTTCATGTCCTCCATGCCGGCGGCCGGCTTGATCGAGATGCCGCCCGTGTCGAAGACCACGCCCTTGCCGATGAAGGCGACGGGCTTCTCCTTGCTCTTTCCGCCGTTCCACTCCATCACCGCGACCCGCGGCGGACGGACGGAGCCTTGCGCGACACCGAGCAGTGCGCCCATGCCGAGCTTCTTCAATTCCTTTTCGGTGAGGATCTCGACCTTGACGCCGAGCTTTTCGAGCTTCACCGCCTCCTCGGCGAACTCCACCGGGCCCATGACATTGGCCGGCTCGTTGACGAGGTCGCGCGCGAGCTTGACGCCGGCGGCGATGGCCTCCGCATCGGCGAACGCCTTCTTGGCGGCGGAGGGATTTTCGGCCTGCAGCGTGATCTTCACGCCGCCCTTCGGCTCCTCGCCATTATCTTCGTTCTTCTTCGTCTTGTACTTGTCGAAGCGGTAGGCGCGAAGCAGCATGCCAAGCGCGAAATCGGCTGCATTCTCCGGCAAAAGCTGGGTTTCCGGCAGGGCAAAGGTGACGGAAGCCGTACTGGAATGGCCGATCCTGGAGAAGGCGGCGCCGCCGATCTTCAGCCAGTCGTCATTGGCAAGCTTCGCCGGATCGCCGACGCCGACCAGCACCACCCGGTCGATTCCCGCCCCCTCGGGCGCCATTGTTTCCGCTGTCGCGCCCAGCTTGCCCTTGAACTGCGATATTTCGATCAAGCGGGCAATCAGCGAGGCGCCGCCAATGGCTTCGGCTTCCCGGGCAAATTTGCCGTCCTTCGTGACCAGGACGATAGCGACACCCTTTTCGGGGGCGGAGAATTCGGAAAAGCCGATGGAAGGACGTTTAGACATGATAACTCCAGGGTGAGACACGAGAATAAGGCGTGGAGAGTCGCGAAATTGTCTCCTTCATGTGAAACGAACGCGGCAAAACGGCAAGGCCTATGGCGCGTTCGATCACGCTTTAGTAATTTGTTCACCGCGTTTATTCGCCCATTTTTAGCCAAGGACGGGTAGCGTATGTATTCAGAATGGGACATATCCATCCGCGAGGGCAGGATGTGCCGCCAGTGGAACGGGATCAGGATGTAACTCCATAAATGAAGTTGATCGAGTTATACATCCTGCGCCGCGTCGCGCTCATGTTCTTCGCCGTGCTTTCGGCTGCCGTCGGCATCACATGGACGGTGCAGGTCCTGCAGCGCATCAATTTCCTGACGACAAGCGGCCAGACCTTCCAGACGATCCTGCAGTTCAGCTCCCTGCTCCTGCCTTCGGCCATTCCGCTGGTCATGCCGTTTGCGCTCGTCATCGCGATCACCCAGACGCTTTCGACCATGAACCAGGATTCGGAGCTGGTGGTCATCAATGCCGCCGGCAGCCCGCGCTCGGCGGTGCTGCGGCCGATCCTGCTCCTTGCCGCCGCCATATCCGTGGCTTCGTTCCTGATCGCGAATTTCGTCGATCCCTATGCCCGGCTCAACATGCGCGAGATGATCGCGGACGCGAGCGCCGATCTCATCAACGTGGTCATCCAGGAAGGCACGTTCCGGCAGCTCGGCGACAATCTCTATGTGCAGATCGCCGAGCGCAAGGAGAACGGTGACATCGGCGGTCTCTTCATCGCCGATTCGCGCGATCCCAATATCGACCTCATCTACTATGCCGTTGATGGCTATGTCGCGAGGGCGGGCGATACCGACGTGCTCCTGATGCAGAACGGCGAGGTGCAGCGCCGCGACGTGAAGACGGGCAATGTCTCGATCATCAAGTTCAACACCTATGCCTTCGACCTGAGCCAGTTCGCCGCTGCCGCCGACGAGACGGTGATCTATGCCAAGGACAGGCCGCTCAGCTATCTGCTCCATCCGGATCCGAACGATCCGCAATACCAGCGAAAGCCGATGCGCTTTACGGCGGAACTGCACAAGCGTTTCACCCAATGGCTCTATCCGCTGGTCTTTGCCCTGATCGCGCTGGCGGTGGCGGGCGATTCCCGCTCCTATCGCGAAGCGCGCATCTCGGCTTCCTTCACCGCCATCACCCTGTCGCTCGTCGTCTACTGGGCAGGCTATTTCGCCGGCGAACGCGCCGACAAGAGCGCCGATTACATCTATCTCATGTATGCGGTGCCGCTCGGGGTCAGCCTGGTCGCGATCTACATGCTGGCGACGGGCCGACGCATGGCCATACCCGCCAAATGGTCGGACAAGCTGCATGACCGCTTCGATGCCCTGCAGCAACTGGCCGGCGATCTTGCCGCGAAACTGACGGGGTTGCGGCACAACCGGACGGGAGGCCGCTCATGATCGGCTGGACCCTCGGGCGCTATTTCTTCCTGCGCTATGTGAAGATCACCTGCTATTTCCTCCTGGGAATCTTCGCGCTGGCGCTGCTGCTCGACTTTACCGAGAATGCCGGCAAGCTGTCGGCGCTGCCGGATTATTCGACATGGGGCGCGCTCGGCATTTCGGCCATGCGCATCCCCTTCATCATGCAGCAGATGATCCCCTTCGTCGCGCTGTTCTCCGCCATGGCGACGCTGATCTCGCTCAATCGCAAATATGAGCTCGTCGTGGCGCGCTCCGTCGGCGTGTCGGCCTGGCAGTTCCTCCTGCCGGCCTGCTTCGGCGCGTTCCTCTTCGGTCTCGCCACCATTTTCCTGCTCAACCCGCTCGCCGCCTATGGTTTCGCCAAGGCGGAGGAAATCCAGGCCTCATGGACCAGCGGCAAGGTGACGGACGTCTCGGCGCTGCGCGTGCCCTGGCTGCGCCAGAAGACCGACGAAGGCGAGACCATCATCGGCGCCAAGAACATTCTCGACCGCGGCGCCACGCTGGTGGATGCGACCTTCATCCAACTCGGCAAGGATCAGACCATCACGGAGCGATTCGACGCAAGGACGGCACAGCTGAAGAACGGCTACTGGCAGCTCAACGACGTCAGGCGATTCGCATTGGCGCAGGAACCGCAGCGAATCGCAGAAATGCGTATTCCGACCCAGCTGCGCCCTGAATTCGTTGAGGAAAAGCTTGCCGCGCCGGAAACGATTCCGTTCTTCGAACTGCGCCGCAAGATCGAGATCGCCAAATCGTTCGGCTATTCGGCCAATGCATTCGACATGCATTTTCAGTCTCTGCTGGCATTGCCGGCGCTTCTGATGGCGATGACTCTCATTGCTGCAACAGTTTCGTTGAAATTTGTGAGGTTTGGGCAATCCGGAACGATGATTCTGGGTGGCGTCCTCGCCGGGTTCGTGCTTTATGTCGTGACTGTTCTGGTCAAGGCGTTCGGGACCGCCGGTTTCGTGCCGCCCTTCGTGGCAGCCTGGGTTCCCGTCTTGATCGCAATGTTTTTTGGGGTCTCCTTTCTACTGCACAAGGAGGATGGTTAGTGGGATTGAGTAAAGCCCGCACGGTGTTACCGGCGCGGCTCGCGTGGTTTTTGCGCGGGACAGCGTTGGCGTGCGTCCTTATGGCCCCTGCCCTCTCCGCCGCGCATGCGCAGTCCGCGCAGACGCAGGGCGATTTGTCAGGCGCTTTCCAGACCGACCCCAATGCCAGGATGGTGCTCCAGGCCGACGAGCTCGTCTATGACAATGACGCCCAGACGGTCACGGCGCAGGGCAATGTGCAGATCGAATATGACGGGAATCGCCTCGTCGCCCGCAAGGTGACCTATAACCAGCGCACCAACCGGATGGTGGCGGAGGGCAATGTCGAGATCGTCGAGCGCGACGGCAACCGCATCTATTCCGACCATATGGATATCACCGACGATTTCCGCGACGGCTTCGTCAACGCGTTGCGCGTGGAGACGGTGGACAACACCCGATTCGCCGCCGAAAGCGCCGAGCGCAGCAATGGGGAAATCACCACCTTCAACAATGGCGTCTACACCGCCTGCGAGCCCTGCAAGAAAAACCCGGACAAGCCGGTGCTTTGGCAGATCAAGGCGCGCAAGATCATCTGGAACGGCACCAAGAAGACCGTGCGATTCGAGCGCGGCCGCTTCGAGATGTTCGGCCTGCCGCTTGCCTATCTCCCGAGCTTTGAGATGGCCGATCCGACGGTGAAGCGCAAGAGCGGCTTTCTCTTCCCCGGCTTCCGCTACAAGGACGAGCTAGGCTTCGGTGTCCGCAATTCCTATTTCTGGAACCTGGCGCCCAATTACGATCTCACCTTCTCCAACACCGCCTATACCCAGCAGGGATTCCTCAACGAGGTGGAATGGCGTCACAGGCTGGAGAACGGCACATATAATCTGCGGGCCGCCGGCATCCATCAGATGAAGCCGGAGGAGTTCGATTCGGGAACGATCGACCGGGAAAACACCGATCGCGGCATGATCGCTTCAGAAGGCCGGTTCCAGATCAATCCGCGCTGGACGTTCGGCTGGGACGTGATCGCCCAATCGGACAAGAATTTCAGCCGCACCTATGATCTGGCGGGCTATACCTCGTCGACGATCACGAACCAGATCTATCTGACCGGATTGAGCGGCAGGAACTATTTCGACCTGCACTTCTACAAGTTCAACGTGCAGGAAAGCCTGCTGCCCGATAATCCGAACGAGATCAATTCCAAGCAGCCCTGGGTGCTGCCAAGCATCGATTATTCCTATACGGCGCCCGATCCGGTTTATGGCGGCGAACTGAATTTCGACATGAACGTTCAGGGCATCTACCGCGAGAATGCCGATTCTACCCCACCTTTTGCGCCCTATCCCCGCCTTCCGGGACTGAGCGGCAGCAGCGGCCGATTGACCGGCGAGGCGGAGTGGAAGCGCACCTTCATCATGCCGGGCGGCCTCGTCATCACGCCGCTTCTGGCGCTGCGCGGCGACGGCATCGGCGTCAACAGCGATTTCGACGCGACCGGCGTCGTTGATACCGTCCGCTCGGAAGCCTTCCGCGCCATGGCGACGGCAGGCCTCGAAATGCGCTGGCCGATCCTGTTCTCGACGACGAGCACGACGCATATCATCGAGCCGATGGCGCAGGTCTTCCTGCGCAACAACGAGCGCTATGCGGGCGAGCTTCCCAATGAGGATGCGCAGAGCTTCGTCTTCGATGCGACGACGCTGTTCCAGCGCGACAAATTCTCCGGCTATGACCGCGTCGAAGGCGGCCACCGGGCCAATCTCGGCGTCCGCTATTCCGGCAATTTCGGCAATGACTGGGCCATCTACGGCCTTGCCGGCCAATCCTTCCATCTGGGCGGCGTGAACTCCTTCGCCGAAAGCGACTTCGTCAGTGTCGGCGCGGAATCAGGCCTGGAGTCGGCGCGTTCGGATTATGTCGCCATGATCGGCCTGTCGAATTCCAAGGGACTGTCTTTCGCGGCGCGCGGGCGTTTCGACGAAGAGACGTTCGACGTGCGCCGCGGCGAGCTGGAAGCCCAACAGAGCTGGCGCGGCACGACCCTTTCGATGCAATATGCCTTCATCGACGCGCAGCCCGCCTATGGCTATACAGAGGACCGGCAGGAAATCACGGTGGCGGGCTCGACCAAGGTGACCGACAATTGGCGCGTCTTCGGCTCCGGCACGTATGATTTCGTTTCGGAAACGCTGGTTCGCGCCTCCTCCGGCCTTGCCTATGACGATGAGTGCTTCACCTATGCGATGACCTATCTGCAGACGCGCAATCCAGGCGAGCAAGAAGCCTCCCACGGGGTGGGCTTCACCATTTCCTTCCGGACCCTGGGCGATCTCGGCACCAATTCGTCCTCGTTCACGCGGTAGGACTGCAGAGCGCGGAAGGCCATCGTTTCGCCGCACTACGCCACTTATAGATGCAGGAACCTGCATGAAACATGCGAGCGATTTGAAGTTTTCCGGCCAATTTGCCAGAATGGCTTCAAAAAATCGGGAAGAGACATGATGAAAATCAGCAAGAGGCTTTTTGCTGCGATACTGGCAACCGGCATAAGCGTTGCGATTCTCGGTGGTGAGGCTCCGCTCAACCCCGCCGTGGCGAACGAGATCGAGATCCTGGTCGACAAGAATCCGATCACCACCTACGACATCAACCGCCGGGCGGCTTTTCTCAAATTGCAGCGCAAGAAGGGCAATCTCACGCAGACGGCCCGCCAGGAACTGACGGACGACATGCTGAAGCGCATGGAGATGAAACGTCGCGGCGTCTCCATCCCCGATAAGGAAATCGACGAGGCTTTTGCGCGCTTTGCCTCGCGCAACAAGCTGACGACGGCGCAGCTTTCCGAGGTTCTCAACAAGGCCGGAGTCACGCCGGAGCACTTCAAGACCTTCATCATGGTGCAGATGGGCTGGAATCGGGTCCTGAGCGCGCGTTTCCGTGAGAAAGGCATGATCAGCGAGCAGGAAGCGGTGCAGCGCATGCGCCAACAGGGCGGCGCCAAGCCGAGCACGAGCGAATATCTGCTGCAGCAGGTGATTTTCGTCATCCCGGCCGACAAGCGCCAGGCTCTTCTCGCCAAGCGCCGGCAGGAGGCGAATGCCTTCCGCTCGCGTTTCCAGAATTGCGGCAACACGCGGCAGCTTGCCAGAGGCATCATCGACGTAACGGTGCGCGATCTCGGCCGGGTGATCGAGCCGCGCCTGCCCGGCGACTGGGCCGATGACGTCAAGAAGACGGGTGTCGGCCAGACGACCCCCGTCCATGACACCGAAAAGGGCGTGGAATTCCTGGCCGTGTGCTCGAAGCGCCAGGTTTCCGACGACCGCGTCGCGCAGCTCGTCTTCTCCATGGAAGATGCGGAAAAGAAGCAGGGCGGCGATCAGCAGGCGGAGAAAGTCAGCGAAGACTATCTCAAGGAACTGCGGGCAAAAGCCACCATCGTCAACCGTTAGGCCCTTCTTATGACCACATCGGATCAAATGCCGCCGCTTGCCGTCAGCGGCGGCGATCCGTCCGGCGTCGGGCCGGAAATAGCCATCGCCGCCTGGAAATCGCGCAAGGCGGCAGAGATGCCGGCATTCTTTCTTCTCGCCGATCCCGATCTCATCAGCGCACGGGCGAAACAGTTTGGCGAAACGATTGCCCTGCGGGTCTGCGAGCCCGACGAGGCGGCAGCGATTTTCCCTGATTTTCTGCCGGTCGTGCCGCTGGAGAACGCCCAGGCCGACAGCCCCGGTGTGCCGCTTGCGGCAAATGCCGCGGGCATCATCGAGGCGATCGAACGGGCGGTCGGCTACTGCTTTAACGGCAGGGCGGCAGCGGTCGTCACCTGTCCGATCGCCAAGAAGCCGCTCTACGAGGCCGGCTTCGCCCATCCCGGCCATACCGAATTTCTGGCGGAGCTCGCCGAAGCGCATACGAGGAAAGCCTGCAAGCCGGTGATGATGCTGGCAGGACCGCAATTGCGCGCCGTGCCGGTGACGATCCACATTCCGCTGGCCGAGGTCCCCACGGTCCTGACCACCGACGAGATCATTGCCGTCTCCCGCATCACCGCCCGCGAGCTGAAGGAAAAATTCGGCATCGCGAACCCACGCCTCGCCATATCCGGGCTCAATCCGCATGCCGGTGAAGGCGGGGCGCTCGGCAAGGAGGACGACGCCGTCATCCGTCCCGCCGTCGAGGCGCTGGCGGCGGAGGGCATCGCCGTGCGCGGTCCGCTGCCGGCCGATACGATGTTCCATGCACCCGCCCGCGCCGGCTATGACGCGGCGATCTGCATGTATCACGACCAGGCGCTGATCCCCGCCAAGGCGCTCGCCTTCGACGAGACGGTCAATGTCACGCTCGGGCTGCCCTTCATCCGCACCTCGCCCGACCACGGCACGGCCTTCGATATCGCCGGCAAGGGGGTCGCGCGGCCGGACAGCCTCATCGCCGCGCTGCGGCTGGCGCGGAAACTGGCTGATAATACCCGTAAATGAGCATTGACGGTCTCCCTCCCCTGCGCGACGTGATCGAGCGTCATGGCCTGATGGCCAAGAAATCGCTCGGACAGAATTTCCTGCTCGACCTCAATCTCACTTCGAAGATCGCGCGCCAGGCGGGTGATTTGAAGGACAAGCCGGTAATCGAGGTCGGCCCCGGCCCCGGCGGACTGACCCGCGCGCTGCTCGCGCAAGGCGCCGTGGTGACCGCCATCGAGCGCGACGAGCGCTGCCTGGCCGCGCTGGACGAGATCGCCTCGCATTATCCGGGACGGCTGGAAGTCATATCAGGCGATGCGCTGGAGCAGGATTTCGGCAGTCTGGCGACCGGGGGAGAAAAGCCGCGCATCGTCGCCAACCTGCCTTACAATGTGGGCACGCAACTGCTCCTGAACTGGCTGCTGGCCGAGCCCTGGCCGCCCTTCTATGCCTCGATGACGCTGATGTTTCAGCGCGAGGTGGCCGAGCGCATCGTCGCCCGCCCGGGAAGCGATGCCTATGGCCGGCTCGGCGTGCTGGCCGGCTGGCTTACAGAGGCGAAAATAGCCTTCGACGTGCCGCCGCAAGCCTTCACCCCGCCGCCGAAGGTGACCTCTTCTGTCGTCCATCTCGTGCCGCGCGACAAGCCTCTGGCCTGTGACGCCGTCAAGCTCGGCCGTGTGACGCAGGCGGCCTTCGGCCAGAGGCGCAAGATGCTGCGCCAGAGTCTCAAACCTCTCGGCGGCGAGGCGCTGCTGGAGAAGACAGGCATTGACGGCACGCGCCGGGCGGAAACGCTGAGCGTGGAAGAATTGGTCGCGCTGGCGAATGCGGTTTGAGGCTTAAACGACTTGCCTATTCCATAGCAGCTCTGTCTTCATCGCAGCAGCGGCGGCCTCGCTGAGGCATAGATTCCAGTGACGCGCACTGGAATGACGGGGGTGGAGATGATTTCACCCCATCGGTAACCGTTCCGAAGACGGAAAGGTCGAAGATTGTCTGCCAACAGCCAAATTGCCGTCATTCCAGTGCTTGTCACTGGAATCCATGCCTCACCCTCTCAGCCACAACAACGGCTCAGAATGATACGAAGCTCAGCGCTTCGCCCGGTCAGAGACAGCCTCAAAACTCCGGATTTTCCTCCAGCAGTCCCTCGACGAAATCGAAGAGGCCCGGGCGTCTGTCGCGGCGCAGGCGTTCGGCGCAGATGATCGATTTCACCGACGCATAGGAGCGGTTCAGATCCTCGTTGATGACGACGTAATCATATTCACGCCATTTCTGGATCTCGAAGCGCGCGTTCTGCAGCCGCGTCTCGATGACCTCCGGCGAATCCTCGGCCCGCCGGTTGAGGCGGGACTGCAATTCACGCATGGTCGGCGGCAGGATGAAGATCGAGACGACATCGGTGCGCATCTTCTCCTGGAGCTGCTCCGATCCCTGCCAGTCGATATCGAAGAGCATGTCGCGCCCTTCGGCCAGGGCATTCTCGGCCGTTTCACGCAGGGTGCCGTAGAAATTGCCATGGACCTCGGCCCATTCGATCAGCGCATCGCTGTCGCGCAGCCGCTCGAACTCGCGCATGGAGATGAAATGATAATGGACATCCTGGATCTCGCTCGGCCGGCGTTGGCGCGTGGTCACGCTGATCGACAGCGAGAGCTTCATCTCGGGATCCTCGAGAAGAAGCCTGGCGATGGTCGACTTGCCTGCTCCCGACGGCGAGGACAGGACTACCATGAGGCCGCGACGCTGGACCCCGCTTTCGACCGAAGAGATGGCCATGAATGATTACTCCAGATTCTGTAGCTGTTCGCGAAACTGATCGACCACCGCCTTCAGTTCAAGCCCGATCGCCGTGATCGAAGCGGCATTCGACTTCGAGCAGAGCGTATTGGCCTCGCGATTGAATTCCTGGCTGAGAAAATCGAGCTTGCGCCCGATGGGGCCGCCTGCGCCGATCAGCAGCCTCGCCGAGGCGACATGGGTATCGAGCCGGTCGAGCTCTTCCTGGATATCGGCCTTGGTGGCGAGAAAGGCAGCCTCCACATAGAGCCGCGTCTCATCGAGTTCGTTCGACGCGTCGAGAAGGAGCGCCACCTGGGCCGCAAGCCGCTCCCGGACTGCCTCGACGCTGCGGGCCGGATCATTACGGGCGCGTTGCGCCAGCTCGGCGATCCTGTCGACCTGGCCGGCGAGGATGGCACCGATGGAGCTCCCCTCCGCCCGTCTGGCTTCGGCGAGTGCGACAAGCGCGCCGTCCAGCGCGGACAGGATCGCCGCATCGAGCCCGGCCCGCGTCCCCTCGTCCTGCGTCTCCTGCGGCTCGACGAGCACGCCGCGCAGGGCCAGGATGCCGTCCACGCTCGCCGGCGCCAGCCCATATTGCGCGCGCAGCCGCTCGCCCGCGGCCATGACGCCGGCGAGATAGGCTTCATTGAGGACGATATCGGTTCTGGCGTCCGACCGCTCGACCGTCAGCGCCGCCTGAAAATTGCCGCGGGCAAAATGCCTGGAAATCGCCGCGCGGGCCTGAGGCTCGATGCCCTCGAAGCCTTGCGGCAGCCGGAATCTAACGTCGAGCCCCTTGCCGTTGACCGAGCGCACCTCCCAGACGATGCGGGTTTCACCCCCCGTGCCCACCTTGCCGTCCCCATAGGTGGCGGCATGGCGCGCAAAACCGGTCATGCTTTGCAGAATCATCTATCCCCCGGTCCCCGAGCAGCCAGACCTACTGACTGGGCTGTCCCGGCTTGGCTCCGCCGTCAGTCCCGTCTTGCGCGGCCTTGGTGGCTTCTTCCTTCTTCTGCTGCTCGACCGATCTCCAGCGGCGGACATTTTCATTGTGCTCTTTCAGCGTAGCCGAAAAGACATGGCCACCCGTGCCGTCGGCAACGAAGTAGAGATCATCGGTTTCCAGCGGATTGGCCACGGCCTCGAGCGCGGCGCGGCCCGGATTGGCGACGGGCGTCGGCGGCAGACCGTTGATGATGTAGGTGTTGTATGGCGTCGGCTTGTCGATATCGGATCTATAGATCGGACGGTCGGCAGGCTTTCCCCTGCCCCCGAACAGGCCGTAGATGATGGTCGGATCGGACTGCAGGCGCATGCCCTTTCTCAGCCGGTTGATGAATACGGAAGCCACATGCGGGCGCTCCGACGCGATGCCTGTTTCCTTCTCGACGATGGAGGCAAGCGTTACGAATTCATTGACGTTCTTCAACGGCAGATCGGCATTGCGCTTGGCCCAGATCTCATCGATGAGCTTCTTCTGCTCGGCCTGCAGCTTGTTGACGATTTCCTGGCGCGTCGTGCCGCGGGTAAAGCGCAGCGTATCGGCAAAGAGGCTGCCCTCGGGCGGCAGCTCAGCGGGCATATCGCCGACCAGAACGTCATTGGCGGCGATCCGATCGAATATCTGCTGCACCGTCAGCCCTTCGGGAATCGTCAGCGAATGCATGATCGATTTGCCGCTGCGCAGGGTTTCCATGATGTCGCGCATCGAAGAATGGGCGGCGATCTCGTATTCACCCGCCTTCATATCCTTCTCGTGGCCATAGGCGCGCACGCCATAGCGGAAGATGCGGGCGTCCGATATGAGGCCGCGCCGCTCCAGGCTGTCGGCGATCTCGACGATGCCGCTGCCGCGCTTGACGAGGAAGGTGCTTGCAGCCGGGGCCGGCCCCGCCGCATCGAACTGCAGCTTGCCGAAATAGAAGAGCACGGACGCGCTCACGACGGCCAGCACCAGCAGCGACAGCAGGAAGTTGGCGAAGACGACGATCTGGCTGCGCGCATGGCGCGAACGCCGGCGCGGCGGTGGTGGCGTCCCGGGTTCGGGGCGCAGGGCTTCGCTTGCGGATTTGGGCACGATCGGCTTTTGCACCGGCGCGGCTTCCGTCGGTTCGGCCGAAGCTTTGTCCTGCATGGCCTCGTTTTCGGATTTCGCGTCTGAATTCACTCGATCACCTCAGTTCCCATCCTCGTTGGGCACAGTCATCCCTGTCTCAAGGCCGTGGGCGATTGCGGCAAAAGCACGGACGGCGCGGCCGCCGGCTAAGCCTGGTAGCGACGCAAAACCAGCGACGCGTTTGTGCCCCCAAAACCGAAAGAATTCGACAACACTGTATCAATCTGGCGTCCGCGCGGCTTGTGCGGAACGAGGTCGATTTTGGTGTCAACCGCCGGATTGTCAAGATTGAGTGTCGCCGGCGCGACGTTATCCCGTATGGCCAGCGTGCAGAAGATCGCTTCGGCTGCACCGGCCGCGCCGAGAAGATGTCCGATCGAGGATTTGGTCGAGGACATGGAAATCTTCGATGCAGCGTCTCCGACGACGCGCTCCACGGCGGCGAGCTCGATGGTGTCGGCCATGGTCGAGGTGCCGTGGGCATTGATGTAATCGATCTCGGAAGGCGCCACTCCCGCCCGCTTCAGCGCCGCTTCCATGCAGCGTTGCGCGCCTTCGCCGGTCTCGGTCGGCGCGGTGATGTGATAGGCGTCGCCGGACAGGCCGTAGCCGATGACTTCGGCATAGATCCTGGCGCCCCGCTTCAGCGCATGTTCCAGCTCTTCGAGGATGACGACGCCGGCGCCCTCGCCCATGACGAAGCCGTCGCGATCGACGTCCCAGGGGCGCGAGGCGGCGGTCGGATCGTCGTTGCGATCGGTCGAAAGCGCCTTGCAGGCGGCGAAGCCCGCGAGCGAAATACGGCTCACCGGCGATTCCGTGCCACCGGCCACCATCACGTCGGCGTCGCCGAAGGCGATCAGCCGCGCCGCATCGCCGATGGCGTGCGCGCCGGTCGAGCAGGCCGTGACCACCGCGTGATTGGGACCGCGCAGCTTGTGCTTGATGGAAACATAGCCCGAAGCGAGATTGATCAGGCGTCCGGGGATGAAGAAGGGGGAAATGCGGCGGGGGCCCTTGTCGCGCAGCGTATAGCCGGCCTCGACGATGCCTTCGATGCCGCCGATGCCGGAGCCGATCATGACACCGGTGCGGATCTGGTCCTCGTCGCTCTCGGGATGCCAGCCGGCATCGTCAAGCGCCTGATCGGCCGCGCCCATCGCATAGACGATGAAGGGATCAACCTTGCGCTGCTCCTTCGGCTCCATGTAGAGATCGGGATTGAAGGTGCCGTCGGTACCGTCGCCCACGGGAATGCGGCAGGCGATCTGGCAGGGCAGATCATCGACCTCGAATTCGGTGACGCGGCGTGCGCCGCTCTTGCCGGCCAGAAGCCTCGACCAGGTTTCTTCCACGCCGTTGGCCAATGGCGACACCAGCCCCAGACCAGTGATTACGACACGCCTCATATTCCACCCTTCAACGCCGACAGTGCCATTTTCGTGCTTTGTTTGTATAGGCAGTGTGCCGAAACCCATGCATTCAGGGCATCAGGCGTAAAGCACATTCAGCAGAGAGAATCCGGGCTGGAGACCAAACGTCCTCCAGCCCGCATGGTCGCCTGAGATCAGGCCTTCGCCTTGTCGATGAACTTGACGGCGTCGCCGACGGTCAAGATCGTTTCAGCGGCATCATCAGGAATTTCGACGCCGAATTCTTCCTCGAAAGCCATGACGAGTTCGACGGTATCGAGGCTGTCTGCGCCGAGGTCATCAATGAAGCTTGCGCCTTCCGTGACCTTGTCGGCATCTACGCCCAGATGTTCAACAACGATTTTCTTGACGCGTTCTGCGGTGTCGCTCATGTCCGAACCTCGACCTGTGTGTTGTTTCCCTGCCTTGGTTAGCGGCATGGGTGAATGTAATCAAGCTATAAGATACCTGCCACTCGCCGCTTTCGCGGTGCAACCGATACCCCTGTGGATATTCCTTTCGGAACAAGATTGGCCCCGCAAAACATACGGCATGCCAATTCTGCGCGCGCCTTAACACGGTTCCTTGCCCGCGCAAAGCGCATTTTGCCCGCTTATCCGCCCATTTCGGGCCGATTTGCGGCCAAATCGGTTCATTTAGCCGCATGATCTCATCTGAAAAGCCGGCAACTTTTCGGGATCATGTATTTTCCAGGCGCATGGTCTTGTCCGAAAAGTCTGCAACTTTTCGGGACCATGCTCAGATCATCGCCATGCCGCCATTGACGTGCAGCGTCTGTCCGGTGACGTAGGCCGCCTCGTCGCTGGCGAGATAGACGATGGCGGCGGCGATTTCGGCGCCGGTGCCCATACGCTTCATGGGGATCGCCCCCATGATGGTATCCTTCTGCTTCTCGTTCAGCTTGTCGGTCATGGCCGATTCGATGAAGCCCGGGGCAACGCAGTTCACCGTCACGTTGCGGGTGGCGATTTCCTGCGCCAGCGACTTCGAAAACCCGATGAGCCCCGCCTTGGAGGCACAATAGTTCGCCTGGCCGGGATTGCCCGTGACGCCGACGATGGACGTGATGTTGATGACGCGGCCATGGCGACGGCGCATCATCGGGTGGATCAGCTCCTTGGTGAGATTGAAGACCGATGTGAGATTGACGTTCAGCACGTCGTCCCAGTCGGCATCGCTCATGCGCACGAACAGGCCGTCACGGGTGATGCCGGCATTGTTGACGAGGATATCGATGCCTTCGAGCTCCTTCTCCGCCTTCTCGCCGAGCGCCTTGACCTCGGCACGGTCCGACAGGTTTGCCGGGAATATCTTCACCCGCTCGCCGAGCTCGGAGGCCAGCGCCTCCAGTTTCTCGACACGGGTTCCATGCAGGCCGACGACCGCGCCCTGAGCATGGAGGGCGCGGGCGATGGCTTCGCCGATCCCGCCGGTGGCGCCTGTCACAAGAGCCTTACGGCCAGTAAGATCAAACATCGCGTTTCCTTCCGGTTCGTTTGTCCGCATGCCTATCCGAAAAATCTGCAGTTTTTCGGGGGCATGCTTTATCCATTGAGCACCGCAAGCGCCGCCTCGATTTCTTCGGCGGTTCCGACGGCGGTTCCGGTCACGTCTTTCGATATGCGTCGTGCAAGCCCCGTCAGCACCTTGCCGGCGCCGATCTCATAAAGCGTGGTGACGCCGTTTGCCGCGAACCACTCGACCGTCTCCCGCCAGCGAACCTGGCCCGTCACCTGCTCGACCAGAAGCCGGGCAATTTCGTCGGCATCCGTCACCGGAGCGGCGCGGACATTGGCGACGAGCGGCACGACCGGATCGTGCTTCTCGACGCCGGCCAGCGCCTCGCGCATGGCCTCAGCCGCGGGCGCCATCAGCGCGGAATGGAAGGGGGCAGAGACCGGCAGCATGATCGCCCGCTTGGCACCCAGTTCCGTCGCGAGCCTGGCGGCCATTTCGACCGCCGGCTTCGATCCCGATATGACGATCTGGCCGCCGCCATTGTCATTGGCGATCTGGCAGACGCCGCCGGAGGACGCCTGCGTGCAGACCGCCTCAACATCGGCGTGTTCCAGGCCGATGATCGCCGCCATCGCCCCCTCGCCCACCGGGACGGCCCGTTGCATGGCGTTGCCGCGGATGCGCAGGAGCCGCGCCGTATCGGCGATGGAGAAGGTTCCGGCCGCACAGAGGGCGGAGTATTCGCCAAGCGAATGGCCGGCGACATAGGCCACCTTGTCCTTGAGTGAAAAACCCCTGGCTTCCAGCACGCGGATGACGGCCAGCGAGACGGCCATCAGGGCGGGCTGCGCATTGGCCGTCAATGTCAGGATTTCTTCAGGCCCTTCGAAGATGATGTCGGAAAGCTTCTCGCCGAGCGCATCGTCGACCTCATCGAAGACGGCACGCGCCTCGGGAAAGGTTTCGGCCAGCGTCTTGCCCATGCCGACGGTCTGGCTGCCCTGTCCCGGAAATGTGAATGCTATGGCCATCGTTGGTCTCAGCCTTTCAATCAAATTCGATATTGGCGCGCGGTGTGACCATCGGCGAGGCAGAAAGTCAAGTATGCCGGCCCGAAAACCCCTGTATCGGCAGGAAATTGGCCGAATCTGGGCCAAATCACACAGGAATATGTGGATGAGCGCCTCGAATATACCTGGCTTTTTTCCAGATGGAGGCAACCCCAAAACCGGAACCAATCGCCCCGGTCACCGTTAAACTGCCGTACGGAAAGTCAAGCGCAAACGGCTTTGACTGCAAAGAAAACCAAACCCCGAAGCACGACAAACGTTCAGGAGAAGACCATGTTCGACCTGAAAACAGCCGCTGCTGCACTCCTGGCCCTTTCGATGAGCGCAGGCGTTGCACTGGCACAGAATGCCCCTTCGACAGAAGGCGCTCAGGACGAAGGCGGACCGACATTCCCGAGACCGGGCACCACGATCGGTAACATGCAGATGGACCAGAGCACCTATGATGCGTTCGTGGACGACGAAACGACAGGCTCCATCCGCGATGACGGGGATTTCGCGGAACGCTGGCGGGCCATGTCGCCGGAGGAACAGGACAAGATCCGCGCCTCTTGCGGCCAGATGCAACAGGAAAAAGCCCTGTTCAGTGATAAGGTCCAGGGTATCTGCAAGAGCATCTCGACCCCATGATGCAGAACGAGACTCTGGCTCGTATCGGAACGCCGGCCGTCCAGCCGGCGTTTTCGTGCTGCCGTCAGGAAAGCCTGTTTTTCGGAATGAAATTGATGTGGGATTGCATATTCAAGTGAAAACCCATATAAGCCGCCCGTTCATTGCTCGGCGTCAGCTGGGGGCTGAACGGAGGGCCGGGTGATACCCGTCGGAGCCGAAAGTGCTTCAGCCTCCCGTGTCTCCGCTCTCGATCGTCTCGATAAAGCGTCCTTTCTTCTCCGGTTTTCCGGGATCAAGAGAAGTCGCAGAGGCTTAGCCGCTGGCGCTTTGCGATGATAAACGAAGAAAGGCAGAGACAATGGCTCTTTATGAACATGTGCTCCTTGCCCGACAGGACATAACGCAGCAGCAGGTCGACGCGCTTGTAGAACAGTACAAGGGCGTCATCGAGGCCAATGGCGGCAAGGTCGGGCGTATCGAGAACTGGGGACTGCGTCCCCTCACCTACCGGATCAAGAAGAACCGCAAGGCGTATTACGCGCTGATGGACATCGACGCTCCGGCGGCGGCTGTCAGCGAAATGGAACGCCAGATGCGCATCAACGAAGATGTGCTGCGTTTCCTCACCGTGCGCGTCGAGAAGCATGAGGAAGGCCAGTCGGCCATGCTCGCCCGCCGTGACGACCGCCGCGAACGCGACGACCGCTTCGGCCGCGACGACGATCGTCCGCGCCGTCCGCGTGATGGCGATCGCGACCGTGGCCCGCGCCGTCCGCGCGACAACGAAGCCGTGGAAGGAGCCGAATAATGGTCGACATCAACCAGATCCCGACCCGGCGTCCGTTCCATCGCCGCCGCAAGACCTGCCCGTTCTCCGGCGCCAACGCTCCGAAGATCGACTATAAGGACGTCAAGCTCCTGCAGCGCTACATCTCCGAGCGCGGCAAGATCGTTCCGTCCCGCATCACGGCCGTCAGCCAGAAGAAGCAGCGCGAACTCGCCAAGGCGATCAAGCGCGCCCGTTTCCTCGGCCTGCTGCCTTACGTGGTGAAGTAAGACATTCCGGGATGGCCTTTCGGGGCCGTCCCCTTTTCCCCTCCCGCGATTGGCGCGGGTCGGACGTAACCAAACCCAAGTTGGGGCGCAGATTCCAAATCCGCCTCTAACTGCTTGAAGAAGCAGGACAGCGAATAATGAAATTCGACGGAACAACGATCGGTGTCGGCATATTGGCGGGGCTTGCGGCCGCGCTGATGTCGACTGGCGTCATCGTCCAATCGGGCATGGCGATGTTCCTCTATTTCCTCACGCCATTGCCGATCTTCATCGCCGCGCTCGGCTGGGGCACTGCCGCAGGCCTCGTCTCGGCGGCCGTCGCAACGGTCGCGGTGGCGCTCGTCGCCGCCCCCATGGCGGCGCTTCTCGTGGCGCTGACCAGCATCATCCCCGCGGCGACCGGCGCCTATCTCGCAGGGCTTGCCCGCCCGGCGGAGGAAATGGGCGGCCCTGCCGATACGCTCGTCTGGTATCCGCTCTCCGACATCATCTTCCGCCTAGCGCTGATGGTGGCGGCGAGCTTCATCATCATCGGCATCATTATCGGCTTCGGCGAGGATCTTGCGCGGCAGGTGGCGGACGCGATCGTCACCAGCGTCTCGCAGGCCAATCCGGATTTCACGGCAAGCAGCGAGATGCGCGACAATCTCGCCGCCTTCATGGTTGCCGCCCTCCCCGCCATCCAGCCGGCGACCTGCCTCCTCGTGCTGATCGCCAATCTCTATCTGGCGCTGCGCCTCACCGCGCTTTCCGGACGGCTGCGCCGGCCCCGCGACGACTGGCCGGCGACGCTCAGGATGCCCCGCGCAGCCCTTGCGGCGCTTGCCGTCTCGCTGGTCGTCGCCTTCTTCGGCGGCGGGATCGGCCATGCGGCGGCGGCCGTCGCAGGCGCGCTCAGCGCCGGGTTCCTCCTGGCCGGCTTCGCCATGATGCATTACCGCACGCGCGGCGCGCCGTGGCGCCCCTTCGCGCTCTGGCTCGCCTATCTCGCCGTCGTGCTCTTCGCCTTCGTGCTTTTTCTTTTTCTCATCGCCGGACTGTTCGACACGTCGCGCAACGCTCCGGTGTCGAAAACCTCACCCAAATCCCCAAACAATTGAAAGGACAAACCCATGGAAGTCATTCTGCTTGAACGCATTTCCCGCCTCGGCCAGATGGGCGACACCGTCAAGGTCAAGGACGGCTATGCCCGCAATTTCCTCCTGCCGCAGGGCAAGGCGCTGCGCGCCAACGAAGCCAACAAGAAGCGCTTCGAAGGCCAGCGCGCCCAGCTCGAGGCCCGTAACCTGGAGCGCAAGAACGAAGCCCAGGCGATCGCCGACAAGCTCGGCGGCAAGAGCTTCATCGCCGTGCGTTCGGCCGGCGAAACCGGGCAGCTCTACGGTTCCGTCTCGACCCGCGACATCGCCGACCTCCTGACCGCGGAAGGCTTCACCGTCAGCCGCAACCAGGTCGAGCTCAACACGCCGATCAAGACCATCGGCCTGCACCCGATCGTCATTGCGCTTCATCCGGAAGTGGAGGTCACCGTCACCATCAATGTCGCCCGTTCGGCAGAAGAGGCCGAGCGTCAGGCCAAGGGTGAGGACCTGACCTCCGCAGAAGCGATCTACGGCATCGAGGAAGAGCCGCTTTCCGAAGAGATCGACGAAGAAGAGGGCGTGGAGAACGAAGACAACGCCTGATTGAGGGCGCTGTTCTTCTCCATTCCTCTTCCGGCGATTGCGCCGGATCGGTAAACTTTAAATGATTATGCCCGGCAGAAATGCCGGGCATTTTTGCTTTTCAGACACAAAAAAGCGCCTATCTTACCATTTTTCGTGGACCCGATGAGGGATGCGTGGATGATGCCGTTGCGTGCGGTGGGGACCCGCTAGGCAATCATTCCGGGGACCCGAAGCGGGGCCGATCTTGGTTTTGGAGATTGGTCGATGAATGCTCTTTTACGCACTGTATTGAACCATCTGATCAAGGCGGGGGATCTGACCGTTACCGATGCGGACGGCGTCCAGCACCGGTTCGGCGACAAGACCGGCGACCCGCTGCATATCAGCATCAAGTCGCGCAGGGCGGAACGCGCCATCGCGATCAACCCCGAGCTCAAGCTGGCGGAAGCCTATATGGCGGAGGATCTCGACTTTCTGGAAGGCGATATGTACGCGCTCCTGCGGCTCGTCTTCGAAAATGCCGGGCCGATCGCCGCTAAGGAGCCGTGGATGCGGGCGATCGACGGCGCCAGGCGCGCGGGACGGCGGCTGCAGCAGATCAACACCATCACCCGCGCATCGTGGCATGTGCGCCACCATTACGACCTCTCGGGCGAGCTCTACCGGCTGTTCCTCGACCCGGACATGCAATATTCCTGCGCCTATTTCGAGACACCGAAAGCCACCCTTGCGGAGGCGCAGCTTGCCAAGAAGCGGCATATCGCGGCCAAGCTCCTGATCAAGGAGGGGCAAAAACTGCTCGACATCGGCTGCGGCTGGGGCGGGCTCGGCCTCTACATGGCCAAATATCTGAAGGCCGACATCACCGGCGTCACGCTCTCCGAAGAGCAGCACGCCGTCGCCAACAAGCGCGCGGCGGAAGAAGGGCTCTCGGCGGTAGCGCGGTTCAACCTGCAGGACTATCGCTCGCTGCAGGAACCGTTCGACCGCATCGTCTCGGTGGGCATGTTCGAACATGTCGGCGTCAACCATTTCGCCGAATATTTCCAGCACACCGCGCGGCTCCTGAAGCGGGACGGCGTGTTCCTGCTCCACGCCATCGGGCGCAGCGACGGGCCTGGCGCGACCAACCCCTTCATCCGCAGATATATCTTCCCCGGCGGCTACATTCCTGCGCTCTCGGAGGTGCTGCCGCATATCGAACGGGCGGGGCTGATCGTCACCGATATCGAGATTTTGCGCCTGCACTATGCCGAGACGCTGAAAGCCTGGCGCGAGGCCTTCATGGCCAACCGCGATATCGCCAAGGCGATCTATGACGAGCGTTTCTGCCGCATGTGGGAGTTCTATCTCGCCGCCTCGGAAAGCGCCTTCCGCTGGCAGAACATGATGGTGTTCCAGATCCAGATCGCGCACCGGCAGGACGCCGTGCCGCTCACCCGCAATTATATCGAGGCGGAGGAAAAGCGGCTGAGGCGCCTCGACAGCGCGCCGAAGGGAGCCAACACCGAAATGCCGGCCTCGCGCCGCGGGGCTACGGGGAAGTAGAGCGCTCCAGTCCCAGCCATGTGTCAACTCAACAGTTTCCTGCCTCCGCGGGAACCTGTGGATCGCTGTGAATCATGGTATAGCTTTTCATTCTCCACCGAATCGACCGGGTTGCGCATTGCTTTCTCCAGCATTCGGGCGCTACCTCGATTGCGGATAAGGGGTTGAACGGGAATCATGGCAGAAGCGGCAATACGCAAACTCGATGAAGCGCGAGATGGTGCACGGGAATCGGCACGCGACGGACGCAACACGCTCTATCGCGAGGCGCCGAACAATATCGAGGCGGAGCAGGCGCTGCTCGGCGCGATCCTCATCAACAATGACGCTTTCTACCGCGTATCGGACTTCCTGAAACCCGCGCATTTCTACGAACCGCTGCATCGCAGGATCTTCGAGGTCGCATCGGATCTCATCCGCATGGGCAAGATGGCCAATCCGGTCACCATGAAGAATTTCCTGCCCGCGGAGGAAAGGGTCGGCGATCTCACGGTCTTCCAGTATGTGGCGCGCCTCGCCTCCGAGGCGGTGACCATCATCAATGCGGAGGATTACGGCCGCGCCATCTATGACCTCGCCACCCGCCGCGCGCTCATCACCATCGGCGAGGACATGGTCAACATCGCCTATGACGCGCCGGTCGACATGGCGCCGCAGGGGCAGATCGAAGATGCCGAGCGGCGGCTGTTCGAGCTGGCGGAGACGGGCCGCTATGACGGCGGCTTCCAGTCCTTCAACGACGCGGTCAAGATCGCCGTCGACATGGCCAACGCCGCCTTCATGCGCGACGGGCATCTTTCGGGCATTTCCACCGGCATTCATACGCTCGACGCCCGCATGGGCGGCCTGCAGCCTTCCGACCTGATCATCCTCGCCGGACGCCCCGGCATGGGCAAGACCTCGCTTGCCACCAACATCGCCTTCAACATCGCCGCCGCCTATCAAGGCGAGCAGCAGGCGGACGGCTCGGTCAAGGCGGTCAATGGCGGCGTGGTCGGCTTCTTCTCGCTCGAAATGTCGTCCGAGCAGCTCGCCACCCGTATCATCTCCGAGCAGACAGAGATTTCGTCCTCGAAAATCCGCCGCGGCGAAATCACCGAGACGGATTTCGAAAAGCTCGTCGCCTGCTCGCACATGATGCAGAAGATCCCGCTCTATATCGACCAGACCGGCGGCATCTCCATCGCCCAGCTCTCCGCGCGCGCCCGGCGCCTGAAGCGCCAGCGCGGCCTCGACGTGCTGGTCATCGACTATGTGCAGCTGATGACCGGCTCGTCCAAGGCCTCCGCACAGAACCGCGTGCAGGAGATCACCGAGATCACCACCGGCCTGAAGGCGCTCGCCAAGGAGCTGAATGTTCCCATCATCGCGCTTTCACAGCTCTCCCGCCAGGTGGAAAGCCGCGACGACAAGCGGCCGCAGCTTTCGGACCTTCGCGAATCCGGCTCCATCGAGCAGGACGCCGACGTGGTGCTGTTCGTGTTCCGCGAGGAGTATTACACCAAGAACCGCGAGCCCAAGCCCGGAACGGAAGAGTATTTCAAATGGCAGGCGGAGATGGAGGACGTGCGCGGCAAGGCGGAGGTCATCATCGCCAAGCAGCGCCACGGACCGACCGGCACCGTCAAACTCGCCTTCCAGGCGGAGTACACGCGCTTTACGGATCTCGCCGAGGAATCGCATTTGCCCGAGCGGTATGAATGAAGGCGAAGCCCAGATTGATATCCCCTCCTCTTGAACAGCCGGTGCTGCCCACCGGCACCGACCGGCTCCTCGCCGGCGGGCGACTGACGATCGATCTCGACGCGCTTGTCGACAACTGGAAGGCGCTTAACGCACGCTCACGGCCGGGGCGCGCGGCGGCGGTCGTCAAGGCGGATGCCTATGGCTGCGGCATCACGCAGGTGGTCCCTGCCCTTTTTGCCGCGGGTTGCGACAGCTTTTTCGTGGCGCTTCCCGAGGAAGGGCTGCGCGTGCGCGATGTCGCTCCACGGGCGCGCATCTTCGTCCTGAACGGGCTGTTCGACGATGCGGCGCCGGCCTTCACCGATGCCGACCTCATTCCGGTGCTGGGCTCCGACCACGAGATCGCGACATGGGCCAAGCACGGCCGGCGCAAGCCCTGCGCCATCCATGTCGACACGGGCATGAACCGGCTCGGTCTCACGCCTGATGAGGCCATCGCCTTTGCGGAAAATGCGAAATCCGTGCGCCCGGTGCTGCTGATGAGCCATCTCGCCTGCGGCGACACACCGGAAAGCGGCATGAACCGGCAACAACTCTCGATTTTTCAAAAAGTTCGGGCGGCTTTCGGAGAAATCGAATCAAGCCTCGCCAATTCAGCGGGTATTTTTCTCGGGTCCGATTACATCTTCGATCTGACACGGCCCGGCATCGCGCTTTATGGCGGCGAGGGGGTGAGCGGCGCGGCCAATCCGATGAAGCCGGTGGTCACGGCGGAAACCCGGATCGTGCAGATCCGTCATGCCGCCAAGGGCGAGACGGCCGGCTATGGCGCGGCCATGACGCTTGCCCGCGATACGCGGATCGCCGTCTGCTCCACCGGCTATGCCGATGGTTATCTGCGCTCGGCCTCGGGATCGGGCGTGCCGCTGCGCACGGCTGTTACCGAAGGCGCGCACGGCTTCATCGCCGGACGGCGTGTTCCGGTGATCGGCCGCATCACCATGGATCTAACCTCCTTCGACGTGACCGACGTACCGGAAGACGCGATCAAGGCCGGTGATCACATCGAGCTTTTCGGCCCCAATATCGCGCTCGACGATGTGGCGCGTGCGGCCGGCACCATCGGCTATGAGCTTCTGACCGGTCTCGGCAGGCGCTACCACCGGCGGTATGTCGGTGGTGTGGGCGTTGCATAGATTTCAATGGCAGCACCAGGCACCCCCCTCTGGCTTGCCAGCCATCTCCCCCTCAAGGGGGGAGATTACGCCTTCATGAAGGTCTGGCACCAATCGCAAACGTTGCAGAATGAACGCCAAGAGCCGTGGCAGCCAATCTCCCCCCTTGAGGGGGAGATGTCCGGCAGGACAGAGGGGGGTATCGTCGTAAAGTGCCACCCTTCCAGAAAGGCCTCCCATGGCTAAAACCCGCGTTCAGTTCGTCTGCCAGAACTGCGGCACGGTGCATTCGCGCTGGGCCGGCAAATGCGATGCCTGCGGCGAGTGGAATACGCTGGTCGAAGAGGGAACGTCGGGCGGCATCGGCGGCGGGCCCGGCAAGATGCCGCGCAAGGGCCGCCCTGTGGCGCTGACCACGCTTTCGGGCGATATCGAAGATGCGCCGCGCATCCAGTCCGGCATTGCCGAACTCGACCGGGTGACCGGCGGCGGCTTCGTGCGCGGCTCGGCGCTGCTCGTCGGCGGCGATCCCGGCATCGGCAAATCGACGCTCCTGACCCAGGCAGCCGCCGCGCTGGCGCGCCGGGGCAACCGCATCGTCTATGTCTCCGGCGAGGAGGCGGTGGCGCAGATTCGCCTGCGCGCGCAGCGGCTCCATGCTGCCGATACGGCGGTGGAGCTCGCCGCCGAGACCAATGTCGAGGACATTCTGGCGACGATTTCCGAAACGCGCCGGCCCGATCTCGTCATCATCGATTCCATCCAGACGCTCTGGACCGACATGGCCGATTCGGCGCCCGGCACCGTGACGCAGGTGCGCGCCGGCGCCCAGGCGATGATCCGCTTCGCGAAGCAGACGGGAGCGGCTGTCGTTCTCGTCGGCCATGTCACCAAGGAGGGACAGATCGCGGGTCCGCGCGTCGTCGAGCACATGGTGGACGCGGTCCTCTATTTCGAGGGCGAAGGCGGCCATCACTACCGCATCCTGCGCACGGTGAAGAACCGTTTCGGCCCGACGGACGAGATCGGCGTCTTCGAAATGTCGGATGTGGGCCTTCGCGAAGTCTCCAACCCGTCCGAACTGTTCCTGGGCGAGCGCAACGAAAAAGCCCCGGGAGCGGCCGTTTTCGCCGGCATGGAAGGCACCCGGCCCGTGCTGGTGGAAATCCAGGCGCTCGTCGCCCCTTCGACGCTCGGCACGCCGCGCCGCGCCGTCGTCGGCTGGGACGGCAACCGCCTGTCGATGATCCTCGCCGTGCTGGAGGCGCATTGCGGGGTCCGCTTCGGCCAGCACGACGTCTATTTGAATGTCGCCGGCGGCTATCGCATCAGCGAGCCGGCCGCCGATATCGCCGTGGCGGCGGCGCTCGTCTCCTCGATCGCCGGCATTGCCTTGCCTGCCGATTGCGTCTATTTCGGCGAAGTCAGCCTTTCTGGGGCCGTCCGCCCGGTGGCACATGCCGTGCAGCGGCTCAAGGAGGCTGAAAAGCTTGGCTTCCGCCAGGCGGTGCTGCCGGCAGGAAGCGGGGATCTGCCGAAAGACCGCGGCTTTCACCTGACCGAAACAGCGTCACTGCCGGACCTCGTGGCCCGCATAGCGGCGTCGGGTCCGGGCAGGCAACCGCGGGGCTGATCACCGAAAGTTGACAGTTTTTCCAGAAAAGATCATCTCTGGTTTCAAACTGTTAAGCGAGTCAGGTAAAAACGGGAACGGTTTCCGCCAGGCTTGCACAGAACTGAAAGCGTTTCTTGCGCGTCCGTTCGGAGCGCGGCAACCAAGAGGCTCCGTATTCCATCGGGGAAACACGGGCTGGGCGATGCAGAACTGAGGTGGGCCAAGATGCCAATTACGCTGCTTGACGGAGTTCTTCTGGGGATCACGCTGGTTTCCGCCGTGCTCGCCATGGTGCGCGGCTTTTCGCGCGAAGTGCTCTCGGTCGCCTCATGGGCGGCTGCCGCAATCGCCGCCTATCTCTTCTACGCACCCGTCGTTCCGCTGGTTCAGCCCTATATCAGCAATGAGACGATCGCCAAGATCGCGGCCGCCGGCGCCGTCTTCATCATCACGCTGATCATCGTCTCGGTGATCACGATGAAGATCGCCGATTTCATCATCGACAGCCGGATCGGCGCGCTCGACCGCACGCTCGGCTTCGTCTTCGGCGCGGCGCGGGGCGTGCTTCTGGTCGTCGTCGCGATGCTGTTCTTCAACTGGCTGGTCGCCGCCGACCAGCCAAGCTGGATCGCCAATGCGAAATCCAAGCCGCTTCTCGATTCGCTCGGGCAGAAGCTGGTCAACCTGCTGCCGGAGGACCCGGAATCGAGCATCGTCAACCGCTTCAAGCCGAAGACCGGGGCGCCGGCAGGAGCGGCCGACCAGGAGGCTCCCGACACGAAGGAAGAGGTTCCTGCTGACGGTGCCCCCGCCGAGTAGTTGAAATCAGCTATTTTTGACCGGGCGCGACAAAGGGATCGCTTTCAAAAACGGCCGGAATTGTGCTAGACAGCACGCGATAGAGTTCGATGGAGCGGTTCTTTTTTCTGGAAAAGAGGAACCGCTCTAACTATTTGTTCTTTCGCATGTCCGGTGGGAAAGGCAGTTCCTGTTTTTCCCCGGGGAGATCGCTTTCGCGGATTTCGCGGACCTGCTCCAACCGCAATCGAAAGGTCTTGCGGCAATGATCGATTCTCTTGGTGGTGAAGCGCCCTTCTCGCTGGATGACGACAGCTTGCATGAAGAATGCGGGGTTTTCGGCATTCTCGGCCATCCCGATGCGGCGACGCTGACGGCGCTGGGGCTGCACGCACTGCAGCATCGCGGGCAGGAGGCGGCGGGGATCGTCTCCTATGACGGCCAGCAGTTCTACACCGAAAAGCGCATGGGGCTCGTCGGCGACCACTATACCGATCCGGCGACCCTCGCCAAGCTGCCCGGCTATATCGCCATCGGGCATACGCGCTATTCCACCACCGGCGAAGTGGCGCTGCGCAATGTGCAGCCGCTTTTCGCGGAGCTGGAGGTCGGCGGCATCGCCATCGCGCATAACGGCAATTTCACCAATGGGCTGACGCTGCGCCGCCAGCTGATCGCCGACGGTGCGATCTGCCAGTCCACCTCGGATACGGAAGTGGTGCTCCACCTCATCGCCCGCTCGCGCTTCACCTCGTCGAGCGACCGTTTCGTCGATGCGATCAAGCAGGTCGAGGGCGGCTATTCCATGCTCGCCATGACCCGCACCAAGCTGATCGCGGCGCGCGACCCGATCGGCATCCGGCCGCTGGTGATGGGCGAGCTCGACGGCAAACCGATCTTCTGCTCGGAGACCTGCGCCCTCGACATCATCGGCGCGAAATTCATCCGCGACATCGAGAATGGCGAAGTGGTGATCTGTGAGATCCAGCCTGATGGTTCCATCAGCACCGAGGTGATCAAGCCGCAGAACCCGAAGCCGGAACGGCTCTGCCTCTTCGAATACGTCTATTTTGCCCGCCCCGACTCGGTCGTCGGCGGCCGCAACGTCTATTCCGTGCGCAAGAACATGGGCATCAATCTCGCCAAGGAAGCACCCGTCGAGGCGGATGTGGTGGTGCCCGTGCCCGACGGCGGCACGCCGGCCGCCATCGGCTATGCGCAGGAAAGCGGCATTCCCTTCGAGCTCGGCATCATCCGCAACCATTATGTCGGGCGCACCTTCATCGAGCCGACCCAATCGATCCGCGCCTTCGGCGTGAAGCTGAAGCATTCGGCCAATCGCGCCGTGATCCAGGGCAAGCGCGTGGTGCTGGTGGACGATTCCATCGTGCGCGGCACCACCTCGCTCAAGATCGTGCAGATGATCCGCGATGCGGGTGCGCGCGAAGTCCACCTGCGTGTCGCAAGCCCGATGATCTATCATCCCGATTTCTACGGCATCGACACGCCCGAGGCCGACAAGCTGCTCGCCAACCAGCACGCGGATCTGGAATCCATGTGCCGCTATATCGGCGCGGATTCGCTGGCCTTCCTCTCCATTGACGGGCTCTACCGCGCCGTGGGCGGAAAAGCGCGCGATCCAAAGGCGCCCGAGTTCACCGATCATTATTTCACCGGCGACTATCCGACCCGCCTCCTCGACCAGGAAGGCCATGAGAACAACGTGCACAATCTTTCGCTCCTGGCGAGCAACGGATAAACGCCCAAGGGCTGAGCATTATTTCCCTTCAATAGGACAAGCATGAGCATCGATCTGAACGGCCGGCTGGCGCTGGTGACCGGGGCCTCGCGCGGCATCGGCTATTTCCTGAGCCTCGAACTCGCAAAGCGCGGCGCCCATGTCATCGCCGTCGCCCGCACGGTGGGCGGACTGGAAGAGCTCGACGACGAGATCAGGGCGCTCGGCGGGACCGCGACGCTCGTGCCCCTAGACCTCACCGATACGCCCGGAATCGACCGGCTCGGCGGCTCGATCCACGAACGCTGGGGGAAGCTCGACATCCTGGTCGCCAATGCAGGCGTCCTCGGCGTGATCTCGCCGATCGGCCATGTCGAGGCCAAGACCTTCGAGAAGGTCATGAACGTCAACGTCACCAGCACCTGGCGGTTGATCCGCTCCGTCGATCCGCTGCTGCGCCAGTCGGATGCCGGCCGGGCGATCCTGCTTTCGTCTGGCGTTGCCCATTCGGCGCGCGCCTTCTGGGGGCCTTACGCGGCTTCCAAGGCGGCGGTCGAGGTGATGGGGCGCAGCTGGGCGGAAGAGACCCGGAACATGAAACTGCGCGTCAATTCGGTCAATCCCGGCGCGACGCGTACCGCCATGCGGGCGCAGGCCATGCCGGGTGAGGATCCGGAAACCCTCCCCCATCCGCGCGACGTGGCGGAGAAGATCGTGAAGCTCGCCGACCCGGCGCTTGACGTAACAGGCCAGCTCTTCGACGTGCGCCAGAACCGGTTCCTGGCTTATCATATGCCGGATTAATTAATTAGGCGGCGCTTTCGGGTGGCGCTATGTTGGCTTACACCGCAGACACTTTTCACCCCCCTCTGGCCTGCCGGCCATCTCCCCCTCAAGGGGGGAGATTACGCTGACGTTTACGTTGCAGCCAATCACAGACGTTGCAGTATGAGTGCCGCCACTGATGCAGGCTGATCCCCCCCTTGAGGGGGAGATGGCCGGCAGGCCAGAGGGGGTTATCGCGCCAACGTTTCCCTACCTCCATCAATTTTCCTTCCCATCGCATTCATCCACCGGTGCGCTCACCGGTATGTCTTTCATCGTCCAGAAACAGGAGACAGGCCATGACTCACGATATCGCCTCAGATAACCCGGATCGTTTTTTCATATTCACAGGCGGGCCGGGTTCCGGGAAGACCACATTGCTCGACGCGCTGGAGCACTTGGGGTTTGCCCGCTCCGTCGAAGCAGGGCGCGGCATGATCCAGGATCAGGTGAAGATCGACGGCAACGCCCTGCCCTGGAAAGACCGGGCCCTCTTCGCCGAGATGATGCTTTCCTGGGAAATGCGCTCCTACGCAGCGGCATCGCAGCATGACGGGCCGGTCCTCTTTGACCGGGGCATGCCGGATGTCATCGGCTATCTCAGGCTCTGCGGCCTGCCGGTGCCGCCGCATGCCGAGAACGCCGCCCGCGCCTTTCGCTATAACCCACGCGTCTTTCTTGCGCCGCCCTGGCCTGAAATCTTTGCGCAGGATGCCGAGAGAAAACAGTCGCTCGAGGAGGCCGAGCGGACATTCCATGCCATGGTGGAAACCTATACGGCGCTCGGCTACGAGCCGGTCATGCTGCCGCTTGCCGGTGTGGAGGACCGGGTTTCCTTCGTGCTGAGGGAGATCGGTGCGGGCAGCCCGCCTCACGCTCCCTTGTTGCGCTGATCGTCCACCGAGCTTTCCGGCGTCTCCTGCATCTCGGCCGCCATGCGCCTGTGCCAGGCGGCGACGCTGAAAGGCAGGAAGGCGAGATAGGCAAGCGCCGTCAATGTCAGCGTTTCCCAGGTATAGCTCATCAGGAAAGCGACATAGAGGACAACGCCGAGGATGAGCGGCATGACGATATCACGGCGCACGAGGCTGCCCGCCGTCTTGCCGTTATAGACCGGCAGGCGGCTGACCAGCAGAAAGGCGATCGCGACCGTGTAGATCGCGGCGGCGAAGGCGAGCACGCGTGTCGGAGCGAGGCCGAGAAAACCGAGATAGACCGGCAGCAGCACCAGCATGGCGCCGGCCGGCGCCGGCACGCCGATGAAATAATTGCTCTGCCAGGGCGGCGTGCGCGGGTCCTCGAGCATGACGTTGAAACGGGCGAGCCGCAGACAGCATGCGATGCAATAGAGCAGCGCCGCGATCCAGCCGAAGGCGCGCGCCTGGTCGAGCATGAAGGAATAGAGCACGAGGGCCGGCGCGACGCCGAAATTGACGATATCGGCGAGGGAATCCATCTGCGCGCCGAATTTGGACGAGCCCTTCATCATCCGCGCGACACGGCCGTCTATGCCGTCGAGGAAGGCGGCGATGAGCACCATCGACACGGCCATCTCGAAGCGGTTCTCGAAGGCGAGCCGGACGCCCGTCAGGCCGGCGCAGATGGCGAGCACCGTGATGACATTGGGGATCACCATCCGCATGGGGATCTGCGAAAGGCGCGGCCCCCTGCCCTCGGCGGGCCCGTTCGGCTCGAATGGCGGAAACGGCGTTTCCATCGGCTCAGGCAACCCGTACCACGGGCGCCGGCCGGTCGCTGCCGAACTCGGCCAGCACCGTTTCACCGGCAACCGCCGTCTGGCCGACGGCAACGCGCGGCTCCGCCCCCTTCGGCAGATAGACGTCGACGCGCGAGCCGAACCGGATGAGGCCGAACCGCTCGCCGGCCGCCAGCAGATTGTCTTCCTTGCTCCAGCAGACGATGCGCCGTGCCACAAGGCCTGCGATCTGCACCACCGCCACCGCGCCATTGGGGCTGTCGATGACAAGGCCGTTGCGCTCATTCTCCGCGCTCGCCTTGTCCAGATCGGCATTGAGGAACTTGCCCGGACGATAGGCGATCCTGGTGATGCGGCCGCTCACCGGCACGCGGTTCACATGGCAGGAAAAAACATTCATGAAGACGGAAATGCGCATCATCGGCTCGTCGCCAAGATCGAGCTCGCGCGGCGGGATGGACGGGCCGACGGAGGAAACCTTGCCGTCCGCCGGGCTGATGACCAGCCGGTCGTCCTGCGGCGTCACCCGCTCCGGGTCGCGGTAGAAATAGATGCACCACACGGTGAAGACCAGGCCGATCCAGAAGAGCGGATCCCAGAACCAGCCCAGGACGAGCGAGGCCAGGAAGAAGGCCGCGATGAAGGGATAGCCCTCGCGGTGAATGGGCACGAATGTGTTGCGGACGGTATCGAAAAGGCTCATCAATTATTCCTCGATTTCCCCACTACTTAGTGGAGAACACGGCCAGGGGCAAACGTCATTTGTGCGCACTTGGCGCATTGAGACCCATGTATATTTCGTCAAGATGTGCCGGAGGTAAGCCATGACTTCTCATGTGCCCAGGCCGAAAATACTCAAAATCGGCGGTAGCCTCGTGATCGTGGCAAAAGGTAAATGCTGGGACGATTGATTTCTCAATCGTGAGCGTGTGAGCGAGGAATCCATGGTCACGCGCGAGCAGCCGCCCCGGAGGAGCGCGAGCCGTTCTGATGCTTGCACCAACATCAGTATCTATGGTGCGGCGACGGCGACGTAGAGGCATGGATCCCAGTGACAAGCACTGGGATGACGGATGGGTTAGCTGGCGCTGTCAATCTCCAACGTATGCGCCTCATGAATGCCTTGCCGTTAAGGTGCAAACACCTCCACCCCGTCATCCCAGTGCTTATCACTGGGATCCATTCCTGACCCTTTCCACCACCGCAACGCTCCAAAATGAAAGTTGGACAACGGCTTCGCAAATACAGGCATTGCTTGGTAGCTCCTCACTCCGCCGCCGGTACACCCCTATCCAACAGCCCCATTTTGTCCTTCTCGCGCACCTGCCGCAGGCGCTCCTCGGCCTCGGTCGCCTCGCGCTGGCGATCCCACATGGAGGCGTAGAGTCCCTTCCTGGAAAGGAGCGAACGGTGCGTGCCGCGTTCGGTAATCACGCCATCCTTGAGCACGATGATCTCATCGGCACCGATGACCGTCGAGAGCCGATGGGCGATGACGAGCGTGGTGCGACCTTGGCTGACAATGTCGAGCGCCGACTGGATTTCCTGCTCGGTCGCCGTGTCGAGCGCCGAGGTCGCCTCGTCGAGGATCAGGATGGGCGGGGCTTTCAGGATGGTGCGGGCGATAGCGACGCGCTGTTTTTCGCCGCCGGAGAGTTTCAGCCCGCGCTCGCCGACCATGGACTGGTAGCCGTCCGGCAGAAGCTTGATGAAATGGGAGATCTGCGCCAGTTCGGCGGCACGCTCGACCTCCTCCTCGCTCGCCGTCATACGGCCATAGCGGATATTGTAGGCGATGGTGTCGTTGAAGAGCACCGTGTCCTGCGGCACCATGCCGATGACCTTGCGCAAAGATTCCTGCGTCACGTCGCGGACATCCTGCCCGTCGATGGTGATCGCGCCGCTCTGGATATCGTAGAAACGGAAGAGGAGCCGCGAAATCGTGGATTTTCCCGCGCCCGACGGGC
Source organism: Mesorhizobium sp. RMAD-H1 (assembly GCF_014191375.1). Lineage (GTDB taxonomy): Bacteria > Pseudomonadota > Alphaproteobacteria > Rhizobiales > Rhizobiaceae > Paramesorhizobium. The sequence continues at coordinate 774,684 of NZ_JACHWN010000001.1, read as the reverse complement.
CGACGATGGCCACGGTCTTGCCGGCGGGAACCTCGAAACTGATGCCCTTCAGGATCGGCCGCGCCGGATCATAGGCGAAATGCACGTCGTCGAAGCGGATCGCGCCGTCGGTGACGACGAGCGGCGTGGCATCCGGCCTGTCCTTCACCTCCTGCTCGACATCGAGAAGATCGAACATCTGCTCGATGTCGGTCAGGCCCTGCCGCACCTCGCGATAGATGAAGCCGATGAAATTGAGCGGCACGGACAATTGCATCAAAAGCGCGTTGATGAAGACGAAATCACCCAGCGACTGCGTGCCCGCCATCACCTCGCGCGCCGACATCACCATGAGGATCGCCATGCCGATACCGAAAATCACAGCCTGGCCGAAGTTCAGCCAGCCAAGCGATGTCCAGGTTCGGGTCGCGGCTTCCTCGTAGCGTGCCATGGCGCTGTCGAAGCGCCGCGCCTCCATGGCCTCGTTGCCGAAATATTTGACCGTTTCGAAATTGAGGAGAGAGTCGATCGCCTTGGTGTTGGCTTCGGTATCGGAATCGTTCATCTCGCGGCGGATGTTGATGCGCCAGTCGCTCGCCTTGATGGTGAACCAGGTGTAGAGCCAGACCGTGACGGCAACGACCGCGAGATACCAGAAGCCGTAGGCGAAGGCGAAGATGATGGCCGTCAGCGCAAATTCCAGAATGGTCGGCGCCGTGTTGAGGATCGTGAAGCGGACGATCGTCTCGATGCCCTTGGTGCCCCGCTCGATCACCCGCGACAGGCCGCCGGTGCGCCGCTCCAGATGGAAGCGCAGCGACAATTCATGCATGTGCACGAAGGTCCGATAAGCAAGCTGGCGCACGGCATATTGCCCGACGCTGGCAAAGAGCGCGTCACGCAGCTGGTTCAAGCCCGCCTGCACGATGCGCGCGACATTATAGGCGACGACCAGCATGACCGTGCCCAGCAACAGGGCCGGGACGTAGTCGGGCGCCTGCAGTTTGCCGTTCAGCGCATTCGTCGCCCATTTGAAGAAATAGGGGACGAGGATCAGCACGATCTTGGAGATGACGAGATAGAAGGTCGCCCAGACGACGCGCATCTTCAGATCCGGCCGCTCATCCGGCCACATATAGGGCCAGAGATTGCGGATCGTCTGCAGCGTCTGGCCGGATTCGGCCGAAACGGTTTTGGTGTTTTTCTTATTCGACATGATCTCGGGACGCTTTGTTCCGCTGGTTCGCGCAGCAATCGGCAAGGCCGTTCAGATGGGTTCGGATGGTGGCCAGCGCCTGCACGTTGACGCTATAGCGGGATGATTGGCGCTCGGGCCGGTAATCGACCAGCCCCGCCTGCACCAGGACCTTCAGATGCTGCGAGACGGTGGACTGCGCCAGATCGACGGTCGAGACGATCTCCTTGCAGCAGCAGGCATCCTGCAGCATGAGGTGGCGCAGGATGCGCAATCGCACCTCATGCGCGAGCGCCGCATAGATGCGAGCGGCACGCGTGTCCTCGGCATTTTCGGCGGTCAGGTCACAAGCCGGGGTGAAGCAATCTTTCATCGTAAATCGGCGATATACGATGAAAGGCGTTGCCGCAACCTGCCCGGCAGTAAAATTTTATTGCTGCGTCTTCAGACGACGCTGCACTTCCTCGTCCGGCAGCGGTTCCTTTGGCATGGAGAAGACCTGCCCGGGCCAGATCAGATCAGGGTTTTTGATCTGGTCGGCATTGGCGAGATAGATCGTCGTATAGCGGGTGCCGCGGCCATAGGTGCGCTTTGAGATCGTCCAGAGATTGTCGCCCTTGCGGATGATGACCGATCCGGCGACGTTCTCGAGCGGCCTGGCCGTTGCCGGCCCGGCTGCAGCGGACGCGGCCTGGTCCGCCTGCGTGGCGGCGCTATCCCCCGGCTTCGGCGCCACGGCCGAAATATTCTCGCCCGCCTCGCGGCGAAAAGGCACGCGGGCGCTGGCGATCACCGTGCCGTCCTTTTCCGTCAGGTCGGCGCGGATGATGTAGTCGCCCACGGCGAGCGGATGCTGGCTCTGCACAAGGAAACGGCCCGCCGGCGAGACGGCGGCGCTGCCGAGCAGCGTGTCATTGGCGTAGACGGCGACGCGCTTGCCCTGCGTGGCCCTGCCGGCGACGAAGATGGTATCGCCCTCGATCTCGACCGCCTCCACCGCGATCGGCGTCTCCTGCTGCGGCCCGGCGGCCGGTTCCGGCGTGGCGGCCGGATTTTGTCCTGGCGTCGCGAGCGCCTGATCGGCCGGCTTCTGCGCCGCATCCGGTTGCGCATCCGACGATGCGGGCGGCTGAACCGGCTTGTCCTGCGGCATATCGGCAGGCTGACCGGCAGCGGGTCCCGCCTGAGGCGTGGTGATCATCCGGCTTGCCTGGCCCGGCTCCTCGACCAGGGCCAGCACCTGCCCGTTTTCTCTCTCCGGCACGGAGACGATTGCCGTCTGCTCCGAGGTCGCCGCCTTGTTGTCGGTGCCGGTGGCGCGCAACACCAGCTGATGATCGCCGGGTTTCAGCGCCTGATCCAGCGCCACGGCAAAATCGCCGTTCTCGGCAGCCCTGGCCGAGCCAAGGACGGTCGATCCGGCAACCACATCGACATTGGAGGAAGGCGCGGCCTTGCCGGCGATGACCACGGAACCATCCGGCTCGACCCGCAATATATCGAATGACGGGACGGTGACGCCGGCCTGCTGACCGGCAGGAGGGGCAGTTTCCGCCGCCGGCGCTTCGGCTTGCGGCATCTCGACCGGCGGCGTGGTTGTGGCCACGGAGGCAGCCGCAGGCGGCCCGGATGGCGCCTTGGGCGCGGTGCCCGGGAGAACACCGAAATAGGCCGCGATCCCGGCCGCGGCGATGACCGCGGCGAAACCAAACAGGGCATAATAGTTTTTCTGCATTTCCCCGGTCCCTTTTTCACTCCGATCTACAGCTTTTTGGGCGGACCTACAAGAATGCGGGAGGCCTTGCAGCCAATAACATCGCATATGCGCCTTAATGTGGAGCCATTTCCATTATAGGACCATCCTCGCGCGGGTGCAAAAGCGCTCCCCCATGAATTTCAGCCAAGTGGCCGCTTGACGGTTTCCGGACGAACTGCCCTACTCCCCGACATGAACAAGATTCGATCCATCTGCGTCTATTGCGGCTCGTCTCCGGGCCTCAATCCCCTCTACAAGCAATCGGGCAAGCTGCTCGGGCGCTCGATTGCCGAGCACGGGCTGGAGCTCGTCTATGGCGGCGGAACCAAGGGCATCATGGGCGCCGTCGCCGACGGCGTGATGTCGGCCGGCGGCAAGGTGACGGGCATCATCCCCAAGTTCCTGATGAACAAGGAAGCCACCGAACATGCGCTGGGCCAGCTCAACGAGCTGATCGTCACCGAGGACATGCACCAGCGCAAGCACCTGATGTTCCAGCGCTCGGACGCTTTCGTCACGCTGCCCGGCGGCATCGGCACGGTGGAGGAAATCGTCGAGATGATGACCTGGGCGCAGCTCGGCCATCACAGGAAGCCGATGGTCTTCGCCAACCTCAACGGCTTCTGGGATCCCATGATCGCGCTTCTCGACCATATGAAAGCCGAAGGTTTCATCCATACCTCGCATCTGGTGAAGCCGCTGATCGTCGATCGCGCCGAAGACATCGTTCCCGCCATTCTCGATGCTGTCGCGACTAGGCCGTCGGACGGCGACGAGGCGGTCATCGAACGGATGTAAAACAGTGAGATAGGGAATAGTGCGTAGTGGGGTAGCGAAAAGGAACTATCTCACTACGCACTATCACTCCATCGAGGCGGGCATGGCGGATCAGACCCCAATACATGAACCCACCGCATTCTTCCGCGATGCGGGCATCGCCTCCTTCTACGCATTCGACGCCACGGGCTGCCGAACCCCGTCGAGCGGTGCGCGCTGGTCCTGGACCAGCTATTCCCTGACCGATACGCGCGGACGCAAGGCCATCGGCGAAAGCAAACTGCCTTTCTTCGTGAAAGAGAGCCTGCTTTCGGGCTCGGACCGGTACTATATCGAATATGAGGACGGCTGGCTGTTCGGCGAAATGCCCGACATGCAGCACGAGCACTATGGCGACGGGCGCCAGCCGGGCTATTTCCGTTTTTCGTTCAACGGCGATCGTTTCGTCAGCGGCCGCAAGCATCCGCTCCAATCGGTGGATGATATCAGGCAGGCACTCGACCAGGACCTTTTCAAGCCGGCCTCTCCCGCCCGTTTGTTCGAACGCATCGTGCGCCGCTATCTCGAACGGCTGAAACTCCAGCTCTCCGACCTCTCGGAAAAGCTCGATTCCATCGAGGATCATATCGTCGGCGATGCCTGGGAAGGCCAGAGCGAGCGCCTGGCGCCCATCCGGCGGCAGATCGTCGCCTCACACCGCTATCTCGCGATCACCGCGAACCTGCTCCGGCAGCTGGAACATACCCATCGCAAGGAATTTCCGGAGGAACTCGCCGATATCGTGGAAAACCTCTCGCAGCGCGCGGGCGCCCTGCACCAGGAAGGCGAGCAGCTGCAGGTGCGGGCGCGGCTCCTGCAGGAAGAGCTGATGGCCAAGCTCGCCCACCGGTCGAACGAGCTCCTCTATGTTCTCTCGGTGATGACCGCCGTCCTTCTTCCCTCCACCGTGATTTCCGGCTTCTTCGGCATGAACACGACGGGAATTCCCTTCGCCGACGAGCACCACGGGTTCTGGGCGGTGGTGATCTTCGCCCTCACCATTTCGGCCGTGGTGCTGCTCATCGTCCGGCGGATCGGAAGGCCGGGGCGGTAGACAAACCGCCCTTCCTCTTGCCCTTGCAGGGGCGGCGGCTCAAGCCCCCTTCTTCCGCGCCTCAGCCAGGCTCGACCAGGTGTAGATCGCAAGGCCGGCCCAGATTAGGGCGAAGGCCACGAACTGCACCGTTGAAAACGGCTCCTTGAACCAGAAGACGGCGATCAGGAAGATGATCGTCGGGCCGATATATTGCATGATGCCGATGGTGGTGTAGCGCAGGAGCTTGGCGCCGAAGGCATAGCAGATGAGCGGCACCGCCGTTACCGGCCCGGCCATCAGCAGGATGAAGACGTCCCAGGCCGAACCGGCGGCGAAATGATCCTGGCCATGGCCGACGAGCCACAGGATGTAGCCGAGCGCGGGAATGGAGAGGATCAGCACCTCCAGCATGAAGCCCTGCGACGGGCCGATCGGCAGCGTCTTGCGCAGGAAGCCGTAGAAGCCGAAGCTCAGCGCCAGGGCGAGCGAGACCCAGGGCAGACCGCCGGCCTTGACGGTCAACAGGATGACGGCGGCAAGCGCCAGGCCGACCGCCACCATCTGCGCCCTATTGAGCCGTTCTTTCAGAAACAGCGCGCCGAGGACGACGTTGATCAGCGGGTTGATATAATAGCCGAGCGCGGTCTCGAGCGCGCGGTCCACCGAGATCGCCCAGACATAGATGCCCCAGTTGAATGTGATCAGGCCGGCGGTGACGCAGGCCATCATGAGCGTGCGCGGGCTGCGAAGCGCAGCGGTTATGTCAGCTGTGCGCCCCATCAGGAAAAGCAGAATGGCGGCAACGGGAACCGACCAGACGATGCGGTGGGCCACCACCTCGGAAGCGGGAATATGCGTCACCAGCTTCATGTAAAGCGGCAGGAAACCCCACATCAGAAAGGCGGAAAGCGCAAAGATAAAGCCGCGGACATCGTTCGACATCGGAGCACGCTCAAGGGTATTGCCGGTCATGGAAACATCTCATCCCGTTTTCCCGCGCGCTCCGCGCATACGGTAAGGCCCGCTCTTGCGCCCAAGTCGGCATGAAATCCATTCAATTATGCTGATAAAGGCATCAATTCTGTTGATTAGCCTCTACTCCGCCGCCACCTGCCCGGCCAACTCGCGGTTCTTCATCAGCTTGTAGACCACGGAGTCCATCAGCGCCTGGAAGGAGGCATCGATGACATTGTCCGAGACGCCGACCGTGCGCCAGCGTGCGCCGGTGGCATCGTGGGATTGAATCAGCACGCGGGTGATGGCGTCTGTGCCTCCATTGAGGATGCGCACCTTGAAATCCGCCAGCTCCATATCCTCTATCTCGCCCTGATAACGACCGAGGTCCTTGCGCAGGGCGATGTCGAGCGCATTGACCGGCCCGTGACCCTCGGCAACGGACATGCGCGTTTCGCCATCGATCTCGACCTTGACGACCGCCTCGGACACGGTCTTGAGGTTGCCATTGGCATCGAAGCGCCGCTCCACCATGCAGCGGAAGGAATCGACCCTGAAGAAATGCGGGATCGCGCCGAGCACGCCACGCGCGAGCAACTCGAAGCTGGCTTCCGCGCTTTCATAGGCATAGCCTTCCGCCTCCCGCTCCTTGACGAGCGCGATGAGCGTATCGAGACGCGGGTCGTCCTTGGCGACCGCGATGCCCCGGCGCTCCAACTCGGCGATGAAATTGGATCGCCCGCCCTGGTCGGAAACCATGACGCGGCGGCGGTTGCCCACCGCCTCCGGCTGCACGTGCTCATAGGTCGCCGGCTCCTTGATCAGCGCCGAGGCGTGGATGCCGGCCTTGGTGGCGAAGGCCGAGGTGCCGGTATAGGCCGCCTGCTCGTCCGGCGCGCGGTTCAGTATATCGTCGAAGGTGCGCGACAGCCGCGTGATCCTGGTCAGCGCATCGGCGGTGATCCCCGTCTCGAACCGGTCGGCCCAATAGGGCTTCAGCATCAGCGTCGGGATGAGCGCCACCAGATTGGCATTGCCGCAGCGCTCGCCGATGCCGTTGAGCGTGCCCTGCACCTGGCGCACGCCGGCATCGATGGCCGCCAGCGAGACGGCGACCGCCTGCTCGGTATCGTCATGGGCGTGGATGCCGAGCCTTTCGCCGGGCACGACCTTCTTCACCGCGTGGATGATCTCGGCCACCTCGCCCGGCTGCGTGCCGCCATTGGTATCGCACAGCACCACCCAGCGCGCGCCCGCCTCATAGGCGGTCGCCGCACAGGCCAGGGCGTATTCCGGATTGGCCTTGTAGCCGTCGAAGAAATGCTCGCAATCGACCATCGCCTCCTTGCCGGCCATGCGGGCGGCGGTGACGGAGGCGGTGATCGCCTCGAGATTTTCCTCATTCGTGCAGCCGAGCGCCACCTTCACATGGTAATCCCAGCTCTTGGCGACGAAGCAGACGGCGTCGGAGGCCGATTGCAGCAGGGCGGAGAGCCCCGGATCGTTGGAGGCGGAGACCCCTGCCCGCTTGGTCATGCCGAAGGCGACGAACTTGGCGCGCGCGGTCTGCCTGCGCTTGAAAAAAGCCGTATCGGTCGGGTTCGCCCCGGGATAGCCGCCCTCCACGTAATCGACGCCGAACTCATCGAGCATGGCGGCAATCGCTTTCTTGGCCTCGACGGAAAAGTCGATGCCCGGCGTCTGCTGGCCGTCCCGAAGCGTCGTGTCATAGAGGTAGATACGTTCTTTTTTCACTATTTCCGCTCCTCAAGAGCCTGATTCATTTTTCACTTTTCAAAATCGTCCGCCTTATTGCGAAGGCGGCCAGCTGTCGGTGTCATGGTCCGGGTGCTGATAGGAGACGAGCGTATTCAGGAAACCGGCGGATTGGGTGTCTTCCATCGTATCGTGTCCGGGCAGCCGCCAGAGATCGTCGACATAGGGCAGCTTGCCCTCCGTTCCCCACTGCACGACGGGCTCGATCTCCTCGGGCGCATCGAAGGCGCCGATGGCAAGCGCCACGCCATCCGGCGCCTCATAGGTGAGCGGCGTGCCGCACTTGGCACAGAAGCCGCGCTTGACGTGATTGGAGGACTGGAAGCGCTTCGGCTCGCCGCGCGTCCAGGTCAGATCCGCCTCGCGGATCGAGACGAGCGGCGCATAGAAGCCGCCGAACGCCTTCTGGCACATGCGGCAATGGCAGATCGAACCATCGCCCAGCTTGCCTTCGACGCGAAAGCGGACGGCGCCGCACTGGCAGCCGCCGGTATAGACAGGCTTGTTATCGAGGGTCATTGCAAAATCTCCTCCGTTCGGTTCGCCGCCACCGTCACGATATGCCGGCAGACGCCATCAATGTCGCGCAGGACATCATCGTTCCAGAAACGCAGGATGGTCCAGCCGCGGCTGTTGAGATAGGCCGTCCGCTTCTTATCGTCGGCCGCCTGTTCCGGTGTTCCATGGTGACTCCCGTCGATTTCAACGATCAAATGGTGCGCTGGACAAACGAAGTCAGCGATATAAGAACCGATTGGTACTTGCCGGCGAAAGCCCAGCATGAGACGATGAGCACGAAGCTCATTCCAGAGCTTGAGTTCGGCATCAGTCATCACTCGGCGCATTGACTTTGCATGTCCGCGCTGACGTCGGGGGACGATGTCATGCGGCATGGCACGTCCCCATGGCGATGGTTGTTAGCGGTCGTGTTTTCAGCGACGGCGCTCTACGTCGCCCCCCTCTGGCCTGCCGGCCATCTCCCCCGCAAGGGGGGAGATCGGCCTTCATAACGATCCGTCCCCAATCGCCTATGTTGCAGAAAAAGGAACCGTGAGCGATGACAGCCAATCTCCCCCCTTGCGGGGGAGATGGCCGGCAGGCCAGAGGGGGGCGCTGTCCCGCCAGCGTTTCTGCTGAAAGACCCATCATCACCTTTTCACCTCCCACGTCGTCACGCGCTCGCCGGTGGTCGGATCCTTACCGTCCTTCAACTGGATACCTTTTTCGAGCAGTTCGCCACGAATGCGGTCGGCCTCGGCGAAGTTCTTTTCACGCAGATAGGACAGCCGCTCCTTAATGCGTGCCTCGATTTCCGCACCGTCGACCGCCATATCCTGCGCCTTGCCGGCCAGCCATTCGCTCTCCGTGCCCTCAAGCAGACCGAGAAGATTGGCGTTCCGCTTCAAGGTGCGCCGGGCACCTTCCGAACCCTTGAATGCCTCGGCGCGCAACTCGTGCAGGGCGGCGATTGCCTTGGACGTGTTGAGGTCATCGGCAAGCGCATTGAGAACATCAGCGCAGGAGGTATCGCCCGCATCCACATCCCCGACGGCGCGATACCAGGCATCGAGCGTTTTTTCGGCTTCAACAAGCGCGCTGGCGGTAAAATCGATCGGCTGGCGATAATGCGTCATCAGCATCGCCAGCCGCAGCACCTCGCCCGGCCATTTGCGGCCGCCGAATTTCTCGGTCGCGAGCAATTCATGGATGGTGACGAAATTGCCGAGGCTTTTCGACATCTTCTGGCCTTCGACCTGGAGGAAGCCATTGTGCATCCAGATATTGGCCATGCGCTGCGTACCGAGCGCGCAGCAGGACTGGGCGATCTCGTTCTCATGATGCGGAAAGACCAGATCGATGCCGCCGGCATGGATGTCGAAGACGTTCTTTTCGGGATCGTCGCATTCGAGCCCGCCGCCGAAGGGCGATAGCAGCTTCGCCATCGACATGGCCGAGCACTCGATATGCCAGCCGGGGCGGCCGGGAACCGATATGCCGGCGGGCGAAGGCCAGCCGGGTTCGCCCGCCTTCGACGGCTTCCAGAGCACGAAATCCATCTCGTCGCGCTTGTAGGAGGCGACATCGACGCGCGCGCCGGCGATCATCTCGTCGAGCGAGCGGCGGGCAAGCGCGCCGTAACGTGGGCCACCCTGCGCGTTGTTCATCGCGGCCACGGAGAAAAGCACGTGATCGTCGGCGACATAGGCGAAGCCGCGCTTGACAAGCCGGTCGATAAGGCCACGCATTTCGTCCAGATATTCGGTGGCGCGGGGCTGTGTCGTCGGGGCCAAGCAGCCGAGCGCCGCCACATCCGCCTGGAACTGGGCGTTGGTCGTCTCGGTCACCTTGCGGATCGCCTCGTTCAGCGGCAGGCCGGGATAGTCGCGCGCGGCGCGGGCGTTGATCTTGTCGTCGACGTCGGTGATGTTGCGCGCATAGGTGACGTGATCCTCGCCATAGAGATGGCGCAGCAGGCGGAACAGCACGTCGAAGACGATGACCGGGCGCGCATTGCCGATATGGGCGTAATCATAGACCGTCGGCCCGCAGACATACATGCGCACATTCTCCCGGTCGATCGGGACGAATTCCTCCTTCTGGTGCGTCAGCGTATTGTAAAGGCGCAAGCGCGGCGCGTTATCGCTCATTCAAATCCCCATAGGCCCGGACCAACATATCTGCTCTGGCCGACTGGCCGGGGCGTTGTCATCTTTTCAAGCGGTGGGGAGACGAAAACGGCCGGGCCAGCAAGCTGCTAGCCGATAATGATCACACAAATGCAAATCGTCGTTGCGGATGGCGTTTTCATGGGACGCACTTATCCCCACCTCGCCCCCCGGCGTCAAGAGCAATTCCCAATTGCGATCCTGTTCCCAGCCGGCCCGAAAAATGTTCGAACTTTTCCAGGACTGCCTCGTTGTCTCAAGAGGCCCGCGAAATGCTGCATTTCTGCAACAGGGCGCATGGTTAATCCTGATTAACCCGAATTCCCCAAAACCGGCGAGAATCAGCCTTTTTTCAGTCTGATTCCACCGAAGAATAGGGAGTTATCAGCACGAGGAAGGAACCTGAAATGACAAAAAAAGCTTTGACACCGCGACATGACAGGCTGACGGATCAATATCGCGAGATCGGCCCGGCAGCGCTGGTGGCAGCCCTGCTTTCAGCCCCCCGCAGCCATTCGGACGCGCGCAACGACAATCGCCGTCCCTCGATCCTGGCCGGGAAGAAATCGGCTTAAGGCATGATCCTAAAAAGTCGGAGACTTTTGAAGATCATGCGGCAAAACCCTTCAAGAGGCTGATGCCGATCCCGGCCATGACGATACCGATCAGGCCATCGAGAATGCGCCATGCCGCAGGCCTGGCGAACACAGGCTGGAGCAGACGCGCCCCATAGCCGAGCCCGAAGAACCAGACGAAGGATGCAACGACCGCGCCCACGCCATAGGCGATGCGGTTCCCTCCTTCGAAACGGGCCGACAGGCTGCCGAGGAGCAGCACCGTATCGAGATAGACATGCGGGTTGAGGAAGGTGAGCGCCAGGCAGGTGGCCACCGCCGCCTTAAGGCTCGTCTCGCCCTTGCCCCTGGCGTCCATCGCCTCCGGCTTGAACGAACGGCGGAACGCCACGAAAGCATAGTAGAAAAGAAAGGCGGCGCCGCCCAACGTCACGGCAGCGATCAGTCCCGGGGATTGCGCGAGCAGCGTTCCCAGGCCCGCCACGCCGGCGGCGATCAGAAGCGCGTCGGACAAGGCGCAGATGAGGCACAGCACGAAGACATGCTGGCGCAGCAGCCCCTGCCGCAGGATATAGGCGTTCTGCGCCCCGATGGCGATGATGAGCGAGGCGCCCAGAAGGAAGCCGGAAAGAGCAGCCGAAAACATTGCGGGATTTCCTGAATTGGACGAGGAACGGGTCAGAAACAGCTTCCTCTCTGGTCGTCATTCTCGGGCTTGTCCAGAGAATCTACGACGCATGATCTGTCAGAACGGCAATTTGCTTTTCTTTTCCTTGTCGCAGATTCTCGGGACAAGCCCGAGAATGACGACAGCGTAAGGCGCATTGTCCCGCCGGCGTTTCCATCAAACCCATAGCAACCTCTAGAACATAGAGAGCTGGCCGCCGGAACCGTCTTCAGGTTCCGGCTTCCTGCCGTTTTTTGGCTTTCCGGCCGCCGCCGTCAAGTCCTCTTCCACCCGATCCTGGATATCGGGTGTGGTGTTGCTGACCTTGTTGACCTTGTCGGAAACGGGAATGGCCTCGAAGAAATCCGGCTCGGCCGGGCGCATCAGCCCCGCCACATCGCGCGGAAGATTGTTCTTGCAGTCCAGCCAGAGGCCGAAATCCTCCGGCTGAATGACCACCGGCATGCGCTCGTGGATCGGGCGCAGGGTCGCGTTGGCGCTCGTCGTCAGGATGCCGCCGGTGTCGATCTGCGAACCATCGGCGCTCGACCAGGTCTCCATCAACGCGGCAAAGGCGACCAGTCCGCCACGGCGCGGGCGCACCCAATAGGCCTGCGCCCTGTTCCTCCCCTCGCGCCGCCATTCATAGAAGCCGGAAGCCGGCACCAGGCCGCGCCGATGATGCAGCGCGGCGCGGAAGGAGTTCTTCTCCGCCGCCGTCTCGCTGCGGATATTGAACATCAGCGGAAAATCATTGGGATCCTTCACCCATGCGGGGATGAAGCCCCAGCGCACCAGACGGCCCACCCGGTCCGGGCGGTTCGAGCCCGGCGGCGGCGTCTCGCCCGCCACCACCATCAGGATCGGCTGCGTCGGCGCGATGTTGTAACGCGGCGGAAAATCCTCGCCGATGATCGCGGCGAGAAGCGCCTCGACCTCCTGCCTGCTTGCCGTCAATGAAAACCGTCCGCACATGGGCCGCGATGTTCAGCCTTTTGCAGCCGGGGTCAAGCCGCGCCGCATGATCATCCTCATGAAATCCGGCTTGCCAATCCCACACGCCCGTCATACCCCTACTCCCATGGCGACTTCCCACCCGATTATTCACGGCGTTTCGGTCATCTGCCGCAGCAAAGGCCGCTTCCTGCTGGTCGAGCGCGGGCGTGAGCCCTGGAAGGGCTGGCTCGCCTTCCCCGGCGGGCGGCGCGAGGCGGACGAGACGCCGGAGGCAGCAGCCCGGCGGGAACTCCGGGAAGAGACCGGGCTTGAGGCCGAGAAGCTCACCCATTTCGCCACGGTCGATCTTTCCCAAGACGGTGGCAGCGCTTACGAAGCGAGCTATTACCTTGCCGTCTTCCGCGCCCATGGCGTGACCGGCGAAGCCACAGCGGCCGACGACGCGGCGGCGATCCTGTGGCTCGACATCGAGGAAATGGCCAAGACACGAATAACGCAGAGCACGCTCACCGTGGCGCGCGAGATCGTCCGCCTCGAAGACGGAACGGCGTTCGCCTAAGCCTTTTTGAAGAATGCGTCATCCGATATGCGCCATTCATTTGCTGTAACCGGCAGACGGTCTGCGCGGCAAAGGTCTTTCACATTATTCTTTCGCGTTAATCCTGTTCCCGATTGCCATCTTGAAGCGGCATTCGTTTCGCGTCAAAAGGACGGGGAAAGGATGAGCCTCTTTTGAAGCGAGCACGGATAGCGATCTTGGCAGCCGGACTGATGGCGACGCCGGCGGCAGCCGCCACGGCGAACGAGCCGCTTTACGAGGCGAAACTCATCCGGCTGGCGGAGATTCTTGGCTCTCTCCATTATCTGCGCAATCTCTGCGGCGAGCAGGGCAGCGAATGGCGCGACCGCATGAATGCCATTATTGCGGCGGAAAAGCCTGAAGAACCCCGGCGGGCGCGGATCATCGCCAGCTTCAACCGCGGGTATCGGGCTTTCAGCGAGGTCTATTCGAGCTGCACCGATTCGGCGGTTGCGGCGATTGACCGCTACATGAAGGAGGGAGAAGGCTTGTCGAACGAGATTGCCACGCGCTATGGCAATTAAGATCGTGTTAACTGTTGAAATCATTGGCGCCGTCAGGCGATTAAAATTGATGGTAATCTGTTAACGCGACATTAAGTTAGGCAAGGCTTCGGCTCTGCGACCTATGAATGATCGATGGCCTGCCTGCGGGTCATCGAGGAAAGAACCGGCATACGCCAAGGTGGAATGGATGGGACGAGCTCCAACCGATCTCGACGAACTTATCGCCCGCGAGAAGAAGCTCGCCGCGATCGAGTATCAGAACGAAGTCTGGGCCGATGGCATTTCGGAAGGCATCGAGCCCGAGATCCTGGCCGAAGCAGCCTTTGCAACTGCATTGACCGAACTCATCCGCGAGGCGGGCGACGAACCCGCGCTGGCGCTGATCGAGAAGATGCGCGAGCAGATCCTCTCGGGCGAGTTCCTCGCCGACCGCACTCTGCAATAGCGTAGAGGGCCGGGCGAAGATCGTTATGGCGCCCGGCAATTCGCATTTGGTCCTGTCCGGCAGGCCATGCTTGCATTTTACCCGTATCCGGCAAACGGTTATGCGGTTAAATATGGGCGTTTCCGCCTCCTGACTTCTGTGACAAGAAATGATGATGAGCCGCCTTTTCCCGCCTGCCCCGCAGAACCTGCCGCGCCTTGCGGTACTTACCCTTTCCATTCTGGCCGGCGCGGCTGCGCAGGCGCTCGCGCATGCTCCCGATAGCCTGCAGCGTCTGGCGCTGAGCCAGATCCAGGAGACGGTGCAGGCGCCGAGGAAGAGTGCTGCGGACGACACCAATCCGGCAACGGAGATCCCCCTGCCCGGCCCGCTCAAGCAGGAATCGTCGCAGTCAACGGAGACCCCGGAAAACCCTGAGAATCTCAGCGACCCGGCCCGCCCGCACGTCAAGGAGAACGGCACGCCGCCGGCAGTCGAATACGATGTCGGGAAGCTGCCGGCTCCGGTGAAAGAGACGCGCGAGCGCATTCTCGAAGCGGCCAAGTCAGGCGATATCGAAGCACTGCGCCCGCTGATCGGCACCGGCGACGAGATGACCGCGCTTTCGCTCAGCGGGTATGAGGGCGACCCGATCGACTATCTCAAGGGGATTTCCGGCGACGACAAGGGCCAGGAAGTGCTGGCCATCCTCGTCGATCTCCTGGAGACCGGCTATGTGCATCTGGACGCCGGCGGCACGAACGAGCTCTATGTCTGGCCCTATTTCTTCGCCTATCCGATCGACAAGCTCACCTCGCCGCAGATGGTGGAGCTCTACCAGATCATCACCGCCGGCGACTATGAGGACATGAAAACCTTTGGCGCCTATATCTTCTACCGCATCGGCATCAGCCCCGACGGGAAGTGGCAGTTCTTCGTGGCGGGAGATTGAGATGAGGGAATAGTGAGTAGTGAGATATTTTTCTACTCACTATCTCACTCACCAGATCGACCAGCTCGGAAATCCGGCCAAGGCGCCTGAAGCGGGGGGCGCCGATCGGCTCCTCGGCGTGTTCCAGCGCCCAGGTCAGGTCGTGCGGGATGTAGATGCCCCAGCTGCCTGCCGCGATTGCCGGGACAATGTCCGATTTCAGCGAGTTGCCCACCATCATTGCATGGGCCGGGCCGTCGCCATAGCGGGCGAAGACGCGCTCATAGGTGGCCGCGTCCTTGTTGCTGACGATCTCCACCGCGTCGAAGAACGCGCCCAGGCCTGACTGCGCCAGCTTGCGCTCCTGGTCGAACAGATCGCCCTTGGTGATCATGATCATGCGATAGGACCCGGCGAGGCGCTCCAGCGTCTCGCGCACCTCCGGCAGGGTTTCCACCGGATGGTTCAGCATCTCGCGCCCGGCATCGAGAATCTTCTGGATCACATGGGCGGGCGCCCTGCCCTCGGTCACCTCGATGGCCGTCTCGATCATCGAGAGCGTAAAGCCCTTGATGCCGAAGCCGTAGAGCTGGAGATTGCGGCGCTCGGCTTCCAGGAGCCGCTGGGTCAGGTGCTCCTTTTCGGCATAATCGGCAAGAAATGACGCGAAACGCTCCTCCGTCAGCCGGAAGAACTGCTCGTTCTGCCAGAGCGTGTCGTCGGCATCGAAGCCGATGGCGGAGAGGGATTTCACATAGCGCATGGCCGTCAATTTCTCAGAGCTAGCGGTCCGTCTTTAAACGGAAACAGTTGGGTATTTTCCAGGTAGTGGCGGCGGCACCGTTGAGGCATGGATTCCTGTGACAAGCACAGGAATGACGACAAGTTGGCCGTTAACGGCCAATGTTCAACGTCCCGCCTGTGCAACGGCTTTCGGTAGAGAATAGCCGTCCCCACCCCGTCATTCCTGTGCTTGTCACAGGAATCCGTGCCTCTACGTTTCCGCCCCCACAACAGTTCAGAACACTCGGAGCTAAATTATGCCGCTCAACGCGCCGTGATGCTTGCTGGGCTCGAACTCAACGACATCATAGCGCGCGAGGCCATGCTGCCGGAACGGGTCTTCGGCGAGGATTTCATCCAGCTCGGCGCGGCTCACCCTGCCGCTCGCCAGGATGACGCCGCCATCGCGCGGATTTTTCGGCCCGGAGGCCAGAAAGATCTCCTTGGCGTAATAGATGTCCAGAAATTCGCGGTGGAGCCTCAGATATTCCTCAATCTCCGTCAGAGGCTTCACGTAGGTCAGACTGATGATGTACATGCGCGCTCTCCCGCTTCCACTGAATCCCGTGATCTGCCCCTCACCCTTACCCTCTCCCCGCAAGCAGGGCGAGGGAGGCATAGACGTTTCCGCCTTTTTCTTCTCCCCGCGTTGGGGGAGAAGATGTCGGCAGGGCAGATGAGGGGCAGCCCTACCGCCTCGGCAGCGCTTCGACAAACTCCACCGGCTCGCCCTGCGATGGCGTGACGATCTCGCCTTCCCACATCACTCGTCGCCCGCGCACGATGGTGCCCACCGGCCAGCCGGTGACGGTCTTGCCATCATAGGGCGTCCAGCCGGCGCGGGAGCCTGCTTGCGCGTGGGTGATCGTCTCGCGGCGCTTCAGGTCGACAATCGTCAGGTCGGCATCGTAGCCCACAGCGACGCGGCCCTTGCGCGCCATGCCGAAGATGCGGTTCGGGCCGTGGGAGGTCAAATCCACGAAGCGCTCGATGGAGAGCCTGCCGGCATTGACGTGATCGAGCATGATCGGCACCAGCGTCTGCACGCCGGTCATGCCTGACGGTGAGGCGGGATAGGGCTTCTGCTTTTCCTCCAGCGTGTGCGGCGCGTGGTCGGAGCCCAGCACATCGACGACGCCCTGATCGATGCCATGCCAGACACCGTCGCGGTGGCGGGCTTCGCGTACCGGCGGGTTCATCTGGATCAGATTGCCGAGCGTCTTGTAATCTTCGGCGTCGAGGGTCAGATGATGCGGCGTCGCCTCGCAGGTGGCGACATCCTTGTGCCCCTTGAGGAATTCGATCTCTTCGGCGGTCGATATGTGCAGAACATGAATGCGCGCGCCAGTCTCGCGGGCGATGCGCACGAGGCGCTGCGTGCAGGAAAGCGCGGCGATCTCATCGCGCCAGACCGGATGGCTCGAAGGGTCGCCGGGGACGCGCAGATGCTCCCGCTCGCGCAGGCGGAACTCGTCCTCCGAATGGAAGGCGGCGCGGCGGCGGGTGTTGCGCAGAATCGCGCGCACGCCTTCATCGTCTTCCACCAGCAGGTCGCCGGTGGAGGAGCCCATGAACACCTTGATGCCCGCCGCGCCCGGCAGGCGTTCCAGTTCAGCCACCTCACCCGCATTGTCACGCGTGCCGCCGACCCAGAAGGCGAAGTCGCAATGCATGCGGTGGCGGCCGCGCTTTATCTTGTCGGCGAGCGTCTCGGCGGAGGTGGTAAGCGGCTTGGTGTTGGGCATTTCGAAGACGGCGGTGACGCCGCCCAGCACGGCGGCGCGGGAGCCGGTTTCCAGATCTTCCTTATGCTCCAGCCCCGGCTCGCGGAAATGCACCTGGCTGTCGACCACGCCGGGCAGGATATGAAGGCCGGTGCAGTCGATGATTTCGCCGGCGTCATGGCCGGAGAGATTGCCGATGGCGGCGATGCGGCCATTGCGGATGCCGACATCGCGCAAGCCTTTGCCATCCTGATTGACCAGCGTGCCGCCCTTCAGGATCGTGTCGAAAGTCTTTGCCATCTCAGTTTCTCCGTCTTGCGGGCTTTCACGTTGCGGCTTACGTAACATGGGTTGGAAAGGCAAGGGTGAAGGCATGACAGCGCCAGTCTCATCGACAGCACAGCCCGTAAACTTAAGCGGCCGGGCGCTCGTCCGGGTCACCGGCGAGGATGCGGAGAAATTCCTGCAGGCGATCATCACCACCGACCTGGACGATCTGAAGCGCGGCGAACTCAAATCCGGCGCGCTGCTCACGCCGCAGGGCAAGATCCTGTTCGACTTCCTCGTCTCGCGCTTGGAAGGCGGGCTGAGGTTCGATCTTCCGGCTGCTCATGCAGCAGACTTCGCCAAGCGGCTGATGCTCTACCGGCTGCGGTCGAAAGCGGAAATTTCGCAGGAAATTGAATCGCCTGTCAGCGTTTCCTGGCAAAAAGATTCCGTTTCTTCACAAAATGATTCAATCGTGGGCGACTGCCGCTTCCCCGCGGAGGTGAACGTTGTGCGTCATTATGGCGAAAGCTCGGGAATGACCGGCGAAGCAGCATGGACAGCCCTGCGCATCGCCCACGGCGTGGCGGAAGGCGGCAGCGATTTCCCGCTCGGCGACGCCTTTCCGCATGACGTCAATCTCGACCAGACGGGCGGCGTCTCGTTCCGCAAGGGTTGCTTCATCGGGCAGGAGGTGGTTTCGCGCATGCAGCATCGCGGCACTGCGCGTCGCCGTATGCTGATCGCAACCGGAGAAACGGACCTGCCGGCCTCCGGCGCGCCGCTGACCGCAGGCGGGCGGGAGATCGGCACGCTCGGCAGCATATCCGGCAACATGGGATTGGCGCTGGCACGCATCGACCGGGTGAAGGAAGCGATGGATGCGGGCACGCCGATCCTCGCCGGCGACGTGGCGGTGACGCTCGCCATCCCGCCGGGCGCCCGGTTCGGCTTTCCCGAACAGGCATCCGAGAACGCCTGATGGCCGGGGCCAAATCGGTCAAGATCAGCAGAATGCGGGCATGGCAGCGCATGCTGTCGGGGCGCAGGCTCGACCTGCTCGATCCCTCCCCGCTCGATGTGGAGATCACCGACATCGCGCATGGCCTTTCACGCGTGGCGCGTTGGAACGGCCAGACCGCCGGTGACCACGCCTTCTCGGTGGCGCAGCACTCGCTGCTCGTGGAACAGATTTTTTCGCGCGTCGAACCCGATGCCTCGCCCGAGCAGCGGATGACGGCGCTGCTGCACGATGCGCCGGAATATGTCATCGGCGACATGATCTCGCCGTTCAAGGCGGTGGTCGGCGGCGGCTACAAGGCGATCGAGGCGCGGCTTCAGGCAGCCGTCCATCTCCGCTTTTCGCTGCCCGCCGCCATGCCGGCGTCATTGAAGGCGCAGATCAAGCGGGCGGACCAGATCGCCGCCTTTTTCGAGGCGACGCGGCTTGCCGGGTTCACGGAGGGCGAGGCGGTGCGTTTTTTCGGCCGGCCGCGCGGAATCGACCCGCATGGGCTGGATATTTCCCCGCGGCCGACGCAAAACGTGCAAAAGGATTTTCTCGATCGTTTCTTCGCGCTCGATGCGGCGCGAGGCGGAAAGCAGGAGCTCTAGAACGCAATGCCGCATATCGTCGTCTCACCGCTCTCGCGCCTAGGCGAGGCCGCGCAGCTCCACCGGCCGCGCGATATGGTGACATTGATCAATATGGGCACGCTGGTCGAGCGGCCAGACTGCATCGAGGCGGGCCGCCACCTGTTCCTGGGCTTCAACGATATCATCGAGGAGATGCCCGGAATGACCCCGCCGGCGGCGGAGCATGTGGAAAAGCTGATCGGCTTCGCCGCGCGCTGGGATCGCCAGGCGCCACTCCTCGTCCACTGCTTTGCAGGCATCTCGCGATCCACAGCGGCCGCCTATATCGTGGCGAACGCGCTCAATCCCGATATGGATGCCGCCATGCTTGCCAATCTCCTGCGCGAACGCGCGCCTTCGGCCACGCCGAACATCCGGCTCGTGACGCTCGCAGATGATCTGCTCGGACGCGGAGGGCGCATGGTCGACGCAGTGAAAGCCATCGGCCGGGGCGCGGAGGCGTTCGAGGGCGTGCCGTTCGTGCTGCCGCTGGAGGTGTAGAGCGATATGTTCAAACAGGATCGCCGTCACACCCCCCTCTGGCCTGCCCGCCATCTCCCCCTCAAGGGGGGAGATCGGCTGACACTTAGCACGCCTCTCATCCTTCGATGCCAGCGATTGGTGTCGAGCGTCAAAGACGGCGTAATCTCCCCCCTTGAGGGGGAGATGGCCGGCAGGCCAGAGGGGGGTATCGCTGCGGCAACACTTCCAACCAAGGACATCCGGGTCTAATGCCGCAGGGCGCTACCGCCGTCGAGATCGGCCTCTCCGCGGCAATCGTCGCGGTGGCGCAGAACGATCCGCTGATCCTCTGTACGCCGGAGAGCAGCACCTCATCCCTCGCCGGCCTGCCCTTCGGCCCGTTCGATCCCCTCGCCCACCGCACGCTCGAAACAGGCCTGCGGGCGTGGGTAACCGAGCAGACGCGGCTGAAGCTCGGCTATGTCGAGCAGCTCTACACTTTCGGCGACCGGGGCCGCTACAAGACCTCCGCCGAGGACGGCGCCCATGTCGTCTCGGTCGGCTATCTCGCATTGACCCGCGCCGCTCTTGCCGAGGATGGAACGCCCATCGCGCAATCCGGGCGCTGGCGCGAGTGGTACGCCTTCCTGCCATGGGAGGACTGGCGCGGCGGCAAGCCTGTACTGATCGACGAAACCATCCTGCCCGCCCTCAGGCGCTGGGCGGAAGAGAAGGAAGGACCGGTGCAGGCCGAGCCCCGCGCGCAACGTCTTCTGCCGCGGCTGACGCGCCTTCGCCTGGCATTCGGCCTCGACGGCGTTCCCTGGGACGAAGAGCGCGTGCTCGAACGCTACGAGCTCCTCTACGAGGCGGGGCTGGTCGAGGAAGCCTTCAACGACGGCAACGCACCCCATCGGCCAGCGCCGCTCGGGCGCGCCATGGCCTTCGACCACCGGCGCATCCTGGCGACGGCCATCGCACGGCTGCGCGGCAAGCTGAAATACCGCCCGGTCATCTTCGAGCTGATGCCGCCGAGCTTCACCCTCACGGCGCTTCAGGAAACGGTCGAGGCGATCTCGGGCCGGCATCTGCACAAGCAGAATTTCCGCCGGCTGGTCGAAAGCGCCGAACTGGTGGAGCCAACCGGCGCGACGCTGACGCAGACGCGCGGCCGGCCCGCCGCACTCTACCGCTTCCGCCACGAGGTGCTGGAGGAACGTCCTGCACCGGGGCTGCGAGTGGGGGTGCGGTAAAAGCTAATCGTCCACCGGCTTCATCTCCCCCAGTACCGTCGGGATGAGCTCCGACACGGTCGGATGGATGTGCACGGCGCGTTGCAGGGTCGTGTAGGGCGCCCCGGCATACATGATGTCGAGAATACAATGGATGGCCTCGTCGCCGCTGACGCCGAGAATGGAGGCGCCGAGGATCTGGTGCGTATCGGCATCGGCGATGATCTTCATGAAGCCTTGCGATTCACCGCGCTCCACCGCGCGGGCCACCCGCGTCATGGGCCGCATGCCGACCAGAAGCTGCTTTCCCGACTTGCGCGCCTCGGTTTCGGTGAGGCCGACGCGGCCGAGCGGCGGGTCGATATAGAGCGCATAGGCAGGCAGGCGGTCGCTGACGCGGCGGGGATCGTCATCGAGCAGATTGGCCGCGACGATCTCGAAATCATTGTAGGCGGTATGGGTGAAGGCGCCCTTGCCGTTGCAATCGCCGAGCGCCCAGATCCCCTCGGTATTGGTGCGCAGCTGATCGTCCACTCTGATATAGCCGCGCTCGTCGGTTTCGACCCCGGCCTTGTCGAGGCCGAGATCGTCCGTGTTCGGCTGCCGCCCGACCGCCAGAAGGACATGCGAGGCCAGAACCTCCCTGTCGCCCGATTGGCAATCGATGCCGACGGCGATATCGGAGCCGCGCGGCGAAAAGCTGATGCATTCGGCATTGAGGCGCACATGGATGCCTTCCCCCTCCAGGATCTCCCTGACGGCGGTCGAGACATCCTCATCCTCGCGGGCGATCAGATGCGGCTTCTTCTCCAGCACCGTCACGGCGCTGCCGAAGCGCCGGTACATCTGCGCGAATTCCAGCGCGACATAGCTGCCGCCGACGATGACGAGATGGCGAGGCAGACGATCGAGATCGAGAATTGAGGTATTGGTGAGATAGTCGATCCTGTCGACACCGGGCATATCGGGCACGAGCGCCCTTCCGCCGACATTGATGAAGATACGGTCGGCCGACAGCATTTCCTCGCCCACACTGACTTCATGCGCGGATAGGAACCGCGCATGGCCGCGGATGACGGTGCAGCGCTCCATATCTGCGAGCCAGGATTCCAGATTGCTGCGGGACTTGCCCGAGACGGCATCCTTACGGGCCTTGAGCGCCTTCATGTCGACTGCGATATCGCCCGGAATGCTCACGCCATAGCTCGCGGCGCGGCGCGCCATGTGGGCGGCATAGGCGCTGGCCACCAGCGTCTTGGTGGGCGTGCAGCCGGTATTGACGCAGGTGCCGCCGATCAGCTTGCGCTCTATCAGCGCGACACTCATGCCCGCCGCGGTGAGACGGCCCGCCAATGACGGCCCCGCCTGCCCTGCACCGATGATGATCGCGTCGAACCGTCTCGCCATCAGATCGCCCTCATGATCAGGATCGCGGCGACGACCGCGACAGCATCCTCTATCAGTGCCGCAGGCCGGTCCCTGCCCAAAGCCTTGGCCAGCCTGGCCCTGAATTCGTATCCGCCCAGTGTTCCCAGCACGGCGCCGATGGCGCCGGCGACGAGACAGCCGATCCAGGCGCCCGAGGGAATGCCGAGAGCGGCACCGCACAACGCGCCGCTGGCGACACGGGCGCCGAACGGTCCCGGCATTTTGCGGCTAGGCGTGGTCGGCAACTGATCGGCAATCATTTCGCCGATCGCCGCCAGGCTCAAGATGTATGGGGGCCAGGCATAGCCCAGGAAGGCGAGCCAACTGCCCTCAAGGTTGAGATAGCCGAGATGAGCCGCCCAGCTCACCGCCGCCGGCGCGGTCATCGATCGCAATCCGGCAATGATGCCGATCAGCAGCGCGAGAAGGTAAATCGCCATTGCCTGTCCTCGAAATGAGCAGCCGGACCATAGGGCATGCGCCACAATAGCTCAAAATCGGAAGACGCGCATGCAACGCGCCATACGCCCAAGGAGGGATCAACTTCTGTGGAAGGCGAGGTGGACACCGAGGCCGACGATCAGCGCACCGCCGGCACGCTGCATCAGGCGCTGCGCACCGCCCGAGCGGCGCAATCTTGCAACCACGGCTCCCGCCAGCATCACGCACACGACATCCGTAAAGGAGAACATCAGGTTGACGATCGTTCCCAGAAGGAGAAACTGAGCCCAGACTGGCCAAGCCGCCTGAGGATCGACGAACTGCGGCAGGAATGCCATGAAGAAGATCGCGGTCTTGGGGTTGAGGACTTCCACCGTGACGCTCTCGATGAAGGCCCGCCGGGCGGATTTGGGTGTGATGCCCGGAAGAGCGGCCTCGTCCCCCTGCGCCCTCGCGCGGAACAGCGAGATGCCCAGCCAGACCAGATAGGCCGCGCCGGCGAACTTGACCACCATGTAGAGCACGGGCACGGCGTGAAAGAGCACGGAAAGCCCTGCGGCGGCGGCGATCACATGCACATAGCCGCCCAAATGAATGCCCAGCGCAGCCATCAGTCCGGACCACCGGCCGCGCGCCATCGTCTGCGCCGCGGCATAGAGCATGGCCGGGCCGGGCATGAGGGCGAAAAGCGCCGTGGTGGCAAGAAAGGCAATGAACACTTCATGGGACGGCATTCGTTTGATCCGGATTTTAGGGGATTCTCAAAATTGCTATCGTGGCAGTCTACAGCGGTTTCTGTTTTGGTGGAATCGTCTGCGCCTCATTCAGGACCGTTATGCTAGCGGCAATATCGAGGCATGGATTCCTGTGACAAGCACAGGAATGACGGGTGGAAATGGCCGCCTTGACGAGAACTGTTCCGCAAGCAGCGAGCTTGGAAACTATCCGCCAACAGCCTGTGGCGCAGCGACAATTTCTGGACAAAACGACGTTAGCTTCTGGACAAAAAAACAAAATCGCCAACACCATTGACGATCGCCAGATCAGGCTCATTGATGATCAGGGGATAGTACTGCCGTGGCGCCGTTGAGGCGTGGAGGCAGATCATCGAGACCATCGCCCTCACGTCGCCGAGCACCGAAGTGGGCAACCAAATCGGCCATGCTGGTTTGGCAACATATCCTGACAGTCAAGCACCGGAGGCCCCTGTTTGCAGACATCTCGCTGCAACTGCGATAGGAGGCTGGCGTGAAAAACTGCGAAAGGTATCAATATGAACGACAGAGTGATGATCGTTTTAGATAGCGGTCGATCCCGATTTCAGTTCAGGGCGGCAGCTCTTATCTGGGCTCAAGGACATATTTTGATCCATCGTTCCGTCGCTGATCCATTCTGGGCACTTCCCGGCGGTAGGGTAGAGTTTCACGAGGCATCAGCGGAAGCTCTGTCGCGAGAAGTTGAGGAGGAACTTGGGAGCGCCTCAATTGTGGGCCCAATGCGACTGTTGATCGAAAATTTTTTTGAGTTAGGCGGTAGGAAAGCCCACGAGTTAGGTTTCTACTACGATGTGCAGTTGCACTCACCGCCCCCATTTGTTCAGGATGCAATTGTCCATCGCAGCCGTGACGGGGATACCGAGTTGGAATTCCGCTGGGCTTTGCCAGAACAGCTATCGAGCTTCGACCTTAAGCCAACCGCCTTAATTCCCCTCATCACGAAATTGCCATCGACTTTTGCTCATATTATTCACCGAGATCATCAATGATCGCTAAGCAACAGCATCCTGGTATATCCGCAGTAGGCGCTTCGGGTCACAGCCCAACTTCCGTCATTCCAGTGCTTGTCGCTGGAATCCACGTCTCAACGGTGCTGTTTTCCGCCTAAAGTGGCCCGCTCTCTGCCCGCTCACGCCGCCGGCTGGCGCCCATCGATCCCCGACTTGGGGAAGAGATCGGCGACCCAGTCGACGAATGCCCGGACCTTGCTGCTCAAATGCCGGTTCGGCGGAAAGACGACGAAGATCGGCATGGGCTCCCGGTTCCAATCGGTGAGGACGGGCCGCAGCGTGCCGTCGACAAAGGGCTTTCGGGTCATCAGATGCGGCGCCTGGATGATGCCCATTCCCGCCTCGCCGGCAGCGACATAGCTGATCGCCTCATTGGCGGCGATGACATAACGCCCGTGCACCTCCAGCCGCTCCCCGCCCCGCTCGAAGAGAAAGGGCAGCTGCTGCCCTGTCTGGGCGCGGAAATAGGCGACGGTATAATGATCCCGCTCCAGATCCCGGGGGTGCAGCGGCTCTCCGAATTTCTGGATATAGGAGGGAGCCGCGCAGGTGACGAAGCTCATTTCCGCGATACGCCTGGCGATCAGCGACTGATCGGAGATCGTCCCGCCCCGGATCGCGCAATCGACATTCTCCGCGAGGATATCGATCGGTCGGTCCGAGACACCGAGATCGATGCGGATATCGGGAAACCGCGCGTGAAAATCCCACAAGGCCGGAATGACGATGAGATTTGCCAGCGCACCCGACATTTCCACCCGCACCCGCCCCTGCGGCAGCGCCTGCGACGTGGCCAGGCTGCTGTCCAGCTCTTCGAGATCGGCGAGAAGCCGGAGCGCGCGGTCGTAATAAAGCGCGCCGTCATGGGTCACCAGCACCCGGCGCGTCGTCCGGTTCAGGAGCTTTGTGCGCAGATGCGCCTCAAGGCTCTGGATCAGCTTGGTGACGGTCGCCTTGGGCATGCCGAGCGATTCAGAAGCGCGCGAAAAATTACCGGCTTCCACGACCCGGATAAATGCGCGCATGGCGGCCAGCTGGTCCATCCATCTCTCCTTCCGCCGTTCCGACAATGCGGTGATTGTTCATCCACAGAAACAGTGTTGTGTCAGAATTGGGACTTTTTACAGCATAAAACAATACCATCTTAGGGTCACATTGTGCTCTGCAGCATTTCTCCTGACAAAAGGTTGTCAGGAGGGGTGTGCAATAGAGAAACGTAACGAGATGTCCCTGCGGCGCCGCTCACAAGGGCCGCAAGGACAGGGATCAGGAATATGGGAACGGTCTGGACAGAGGAGATGCTGGATAGCGATGCCGGCCGGGTGCCTGTCCGCGTCTATCGCGGCGACAGCCAGGCGAAGACCCCACCTCTGGTGCTGCATCTGCATGGCGGCGCGTTTCTCGGCGGCTCGCTGGAAAGCGGCGAGCTCGTCGCGACGCTGCTTGCCAATGCCGGCGCGGTCGTGGTGGCGGCGGATTATTCGCATGCCGCCAAGCAGCCTTTTCCCGCAGCACTCCAGTTCACCTTCGGGCTTCTT
The DNA here is from genome assembly GCF_014191375.1 of Mesorhizobium sp. RMAD-H1. GTDB lineage: Bacteria > Pseudomonadota > Alphaproteobacteria > Rhizobiales > Rhizobiaceae > Paramesorhizobium. Next base: position 748,570 of record NZ_JACHWN010000001.1, on the reverse strand, counting down.
GGATGCCTGTGCAACGGACGGGCCAACCTGGCGAGCCGAAAATCGCCGCTTTTCGTCGCCGGCGAAGAGGCCGGAGGCAATCTCGCCGCAGGACTGGCGCTGAAGGCGCGCGACGTGCATCTGGGCGGACTGCAGGGCCAGATCCTGCTTTCCCCGATGCTCGATCCGACGATGGCGACCGGCTCGTTCCGCAAGGCGGAAGCAGAGGCGACGAATTGCCGGTGGGTCGATGGCTGGAACCGTTATCTCGGTTTCGCCAGCAAGGCCTGCCACCCTTATGCGACGCCCAGCTATTGCATGCGCCTTGCCGGCGTTGCTCCGGCGCTGGTCGTGACCGCCGAAGACGACCCGATGCGCGACGAAAGCGTGAATTACGCCCGGCGCCTGAGAGAGGCGGGCGTCATGGTCCAGGAACACATACTGGCCGGGAGGACCGGATGGCCGAACGCCTACTGCAATTGCACGGGTGCCCGGCCGCAATGGGGGGAGTCGCTATGCGGCTTTTTCACCGAATTCTTCCAGGAAACGGGAGCCCTGCCCCACTGACCCAGATTTTTCAACGACATCGGCGTTAAACGCCACCACGGAGATAGTCATGAAGAAGTTTGCCCCTCGCCGGCTCCTTTGGGGCGTCGGCCTTGTCCTTGCTGCATCCGTTTCCGGAGCAGCGCTCTACACCAACCTGCCGGGCGGCGGCGCCCAGGCGGAGACCAGCGCCGCCGCGCCCGCGGCCGCGCCGGCGATACCGGTATCCGTCGCTACCGTCGAACCGCGCGACGTCACCATCTGGCAGGAATTTTCCGGCCGTCTCGAAGCGGTCGACCGCGTGGAGGTCCGCTCCCGCGTCGCCGGAGCCATCCAGTCGGTGCATTTCCGCGAAGGCGCCCTGGTCAAGAAGGGCGACCTGCTCGTCACCATCGATCCGGCACCTTTCGAGGCGGCGGTGGCGCGTGCGGAAGCCCAGGTCGAAGCCGCCCAGGCACGGGTGGAACTGACGAAGCTGGAACTGGAACGCGGGCGCAGGCTCGTCGCCTCACGCACGGTTTCGCAAAGCGATCTCGACCAGCGCCTGAGTGCATCGCATGAGGCGGAAGCGAGCCTGCGCTCGGCCGAAGCCGCGCTGCAGTCGGCGCGCCTCGATCTCGGCTACACGCAGGTGGAAGCACCCATTTCGGGCCGGGCCGGCAGGCTCGAGATCACGTCGGGCAATCTGGTGGCGGCGGGTGCCGGTTCACCTGTTCTGACGACGCTGGTCTCCGTCGATCCCATCTATGCGAGCTTCGACGTGGACGAGGAAATCGTGACGCAGGCCCTGGCACAGCTCCCTGCGGGCAAGAACGGGGCGCCCGCCGTCGAGCAGATCCCGGTACAGATCGGCACGACCGACGATGAGGGCACGCCGATCACCGGCCGCCTGCAGCTCATCAACAATGAGGTCGACACCGCCAGCGGCACGGTGCGCGTGCGCGCCGTCATCGACAATCCCGACGGCCACCTGATCCCGGGCCAGTTCGTTCGCGTGCGGATGGGCCAACCGAAACCCGAGCGGCAGCTGGTCATCAGCGAGCGGGCGATCGGAACCGACCAGGACAAGAAGTTCGTCCTCGTCGTCGACGCCGAGAACAAGCTCGCCTATCGCCAGGTGACGCTGGGCGCCTCGACCGAGGGCCTTCGCATCGTCGAAAACGGGCTGCAACCGGGTGAGCGCATCGTCGTCAACGGATTGCAGCGGGTTCGCGCCGGCGCGGTGGTAGAGCCGCAGGCGGTCGCCATGGCGCCTGAGGAACAGGCGCTGGCCACAGCCCAGCGCTGAACAGCGCCCGGGCGGCGCCCGGACCCGGATTTTTCGAACGATCTGTTGCGACGGAACACGTTTTCCGTCGCAAACCCTTTCTCTAACTTGAAATCACACTCCCAGAGGGACGTGACATGAACATATCGAGATTTTTTGTTGACCGTCCCGTCTTCGCCGGCGTGTTGTCGGTCCTGATCCTGGTGGCAGGTCTCCTCGGCCTGCGCGCCCTGCCGATATCGGAATATCCGGAAGTCGTGCCGCCATCGATCGTGGTACGGGCGCAATATCCCGGCGCCAATCCGCGCGTCATCGCCGAAACGGTGGCAACGCCGATCGAAGAGGCGATCAACGGCGTCGAGGACATGCTCTACATGTCGAGCCAAGGCACCACGGACGGCGTGATGACGCTGACCGTGACCTTCAAGCTCGGCACCGATCCCGACAAGGCGCAGCAGCTCGTGCAGAACCGCGTCAGCCAGGCCGAGCCTCGCCTGCCGGAAGAGGTGCGGCGTCTCGGCGTCACCACGGTGAAGAGCTCGCCAAACCTGACCATGGTGGTGCATCTGCTTTCGCCGAACGACCGCTATGATATCACGTACCTGCGCAACTACGCGGTACTGAACGTAAAGGACAGGCTGGCGCGGATCAACGGCGTCGGTCAGGTGCAGATTTTCGGCGGCGGCGACTATTCCATGCGGATATGGCTCGACCCGCAAAAGGTGGCGGAGCGGGGCCTTTCGGCCAGTGATGTGGTGCAGGCGGTGCGTGAGCAGAACATCCAGGCGGCGGCCGGCATCATCGGCGCCTCGCCGAGCGTGCCGGATCTCGACTTCCAGCTTTCGGTCAATGCGCAAGGACGGCTGAGTTCCGTCGAGGATTTCGGCAATATCATCATCAAAACAGGCGCCAATGGCGAGATCACGCGGCTGCGCGATGTTGCCCGCCTCGAGCTTGGCTCTTCCGAATATTCGCTGCGCTCGCTGCTCGACAACAAGCAGGCGGTGGGGATAGGCATCTTCCAGGCGCCGAACTCCAATGCCATCCAGATATCGGACGATATCCGCAAGGTGATGGACGAAGTGCAGACGACCATGCCGGAAGGCGTGAAGTACGAAATCGCCTATGACACGACGCAGTTCGTCCGCGCCTCCATCGACGCCGTCGTTCACACGCTGCTCGAAGCCGTCGCGCTGGTGGTGCTCGTCGTCATCATCTTCCTGCAGACATGGCGCGCCTCGATCATCCCGCTCGTCGCCGTTCCCGTCTCCATCATCGGCACCTTCGCGGTGATGTATGTCTTCGGCTTCTCCATCAACGCGCTCAGCCTCTTCGGCCTGGTGCTCGCCATCGGTATCGTCGTCGATGACGCCATCGTGGTGGTGGAGAACGTGGAGCGAAACATTGAGGAAGGCCTCAGCCCGCGCGACGCGACCTATCGCGCGATGCGCGAGGTTTCCGGCCCGATCATCGCGATTGCGCTGGTGCTTGTCGCGGTGTTCGTGCCGCTCGCCTTCATCTCGGGGCTAACCGGGCAGTTCTATCGCCAGTTCGCGCTGACGATTGCAATCTCCACGGTCATCTCGGCCTTCAACTCGCTTACATTGTCCCCGGCGCTGGCGGCAATGCTGCTGCGTGGCCACGATGCGCCCAAGGACTGGCTCACCCGTATCATGGACGGCCTGTTCGGCTGGTTCTTCCGTGGCTTCAACCGTGCGTTCGGCGCCAGCTCCACCGCCTATAGCGGCAGCATCCGGCGCATTCTCTCGCGCAAGACGATCATCATGGGGCTTTATCTGGTCCTTGTCGGCCTCACCTTCGTCATGTTCAACAAGGTCCCCGGCGGCTTCGTGCCAGGACAGGACAAGCAGTATCTCGTCGGCTTTGCGCAATTGCCCGACGGGGCGACGCTCGACCGCACGGACGCAGTCATCCGGAAAATGAGCGACATTGCCCGCCAGCAGCCCGGCGTGGAGACTACCCTCGGCTTTCCGGGCCTGTCGATCAACGGCTTCACCAACTCATCGAATGCGGGCATCGTATTCGTCATGCTGAAGCCGTTCGAGGAGCGCAAGACGCCGGAACTTTCCGGCAACGCCATCGCCATGCAGCTCAACCAGAAATTCGCCGGCATCCAGGATGCGTTCATCGCCATGTTCCCACCCCCGCCGGTGATGGGCTTGGGCCAGATCGGCGGCTTCAAGCTGCAGATCGAGGACCGCAACGGCCTCGGCTACGAGGCGCTCGACCAGGCGACCAAGGCGTTCCTGGCCAAGGCTTACGCCGCGCCGGAACTGGCCGGGCTGTTCTCGAGCTACCAGATCAACGTGCCGCAGCTCTATGCCGATATAGACAGGGCCAAGGCGCATCAGCTGGGTGTCGCGGTCACGGATGTGTTCGACACGCTGCAGATCTATCTGGGCTCGCTCTATGTGAACGACTTCAACCAGTTCGGCCGGACCTATTCGGTCAGGATGCAGGCCGATGCGCCTTATCGCGCACGTCCTGAAGACATCGGCAAGCTGAAGGTCCGCTCGCAATCGGGCGAAATGATCCCGCTTTCGGTGCTGCTCAACGTCCAGCCGAGTGCAGGACCGGAACGGGCGATCCGTTATAACGGCTTCCTCTCGGCCGATGTCAATGGCGGGCCGGCGCCGGGCTATTCCTCCGGCCAAGCGCAGGCAGTCGTAGAGCAGATCGCGGCCGAGACCCTGCCGCCCGGCATCAGCTATGAATGGACGGACCTTACCTATCAGCAGATCATCGCCGGCAATTCGGGCATCATCATCTTCCCGCTGGCACTGCTCCTGGTGTTCCTGGTGCTGGCAGCGCAATATGAAAGCCTGGCCTTGCCGATCGCCATCATCATGATCGTGCCGATGGGCATTCTGGCGGCGCTGACCGGCGTGTGGCTCAGCCATGGCGACAACAACATCTTCACCCAGATCGGGTTGATCGTGCTGGTCGGCCTGTCGGCGAAGAACGCCATCCTGATCGTGGAATTCGCGCGCGAGCTCGAATTCGCCGGGTTGTCGCCGAAGGATGCGGCTGTTGAGGCGAGCCGTCTGCGCCTGCGCCCGATCCTGATGACCTCGATGGCGTTCATCATGGGCGTGGTGCCGCTGGTACTCTCCACCGGCGCGGGCGCCGAAATGCGCCAGGCCATGGGCATCGCGGTCTTCGCCGGCATGATCGGGGTCACCGCCTTCGGCATCTTCCTGACGCCGGTCTTCTACGTGGTGCTGCGCAGACTGAGCGGAAACAAGCCGCTGAAGCATACCGGCGAAGGGACAATCCCGGTGCCGCCGGAAGGCACGGCCCACGCGCCGGCCACGCAGGCGCACTGAACAAAGGCGCATTAAGCAACAGAACCCCGCGGATGGCGTCATCCGCGGGGTTCTTTCTTGTTGGCTTCAAATCAGGATATAGATCGGCTCCATTCATCCAAACCGGGGGACGGCGAGCCATGAGCGAAAACACAATCGGGACCATCATCCGTCCGGCTGATGCGGATGACGAGAATTCCTGGCGCTCCCTGTTTGCCGCCTATAACGCGTTCTACCGGGCGAGCGTCCCTGAAGCGGTGGTCGCCAATACCTGGAAGCGCATTCTCGATCCGGCATCGGAGGTGAAGGCGCTCGTCGCCGAACGCGGTGGCGAGGTCATCGGCTTCGCCAATTATCTCTTCCACGCTTCGACCTGGAGCGACCGTCCGAACTGCTATCTGGAAGATCTGTTCGTCGATCCGGCGGCGCGCGGCGGCGGGGCCGCCCGCAAGCTCATCGAAGGCGTCGAGGCTGCGGCGCGGGCGCGAAATGCCTTCCGGATCTACTGGCACACGCAGGAATACAACGCCCCTGCCCGCTCGCTCTACGACACGATCACGCCGCGCTCATCGTTCATCGTCTATCGCAAACCACTTTAAGCTTCAGACAGCCGCTTTATTTCTTCAGCTTGTAGACCTGCTCGTCGGTCGGGAAGGCGCGGGTGCGGACATCCTCCGCATAGGCCTTCACCGCATCCTCGATCGCGGCGGCGACAACGCCATATTGCTTGACGAATTTCGGCGGGCGCGGATTCAGGCCGAGCATATCCTCGAGCACCAGGATCTGCCCGTCGCATTCCTTCGACGCGCCGATACCAATGGTGGGGATCGTCACCTCGCGGGTGATCTCGGCGGCGAGCGGCTCGACGATGCCTTCCAGCACCACCGCGAAGGCCCCCGCCTCAGCCACCGCCTCAGCATCCGCCTTGATCACCGGCCAGTGCGCGGGATCGCGCCCTTGCGTCTTGAAGCCGCCCAGAATGTTGACCGACTGCGGCGTCAGGCCGATATGGGCCATGACGGGGATGCCGCGCTCGGTCAGGAAGCGGATGGTCTCGGCCATCCGGGCGCCGCCTTCCAGCTTCACCGCGCCGCAGGCCGTCTCCTTCATGATGCGGGCGGCGTTGCGGAAGGCCTCCGACGGGCTTTCCTCATAGGTGCCGAAGGGCATGTCGACCACGACGAGCGCGCGGCTGGAGCCCCGCACCACCGCGCGACCATGCACGATCATCATCTCCAGCGTGACGCCGATGGTCGAATCCATCCCGTGCATCACCATGCCCAGGCTGTCGCCGACCAGCATGAAGTCGGCATAGCGGTCGACGATTGCCGCCGTATGGGCGTGATAGGCGGTCAGCGACACGATGGGCCTGCCGCCCTTCATTGCGCGGATATCCGGCGCGGTGATCCTGCGGGTGACGATTTCCTGGCTCATGTTCTTTTCCAGTGAGATAGCGAGGTCGGGAATAGTGAGATCGTAATATGAACCCTTCGATATCTCACCAACCTATCACCCTTTGATCGATCAATCGTACCTTGCCGAAGCGCACGGTTAACAGCACGACCACAGGGTTCTCGAATTTTCCGGTGATTTTTGCCAGATCCGCCGCGTCGCGGATATCCACCGCCTCGACCAGCCCGCGCGGCTTCGACTCCAGCACCTTCAGGATCGCCTTGCGGAGCGCCGGCACGAAGCGCTCGCCCTTCGCCGCAAGGCTTTCCGCCATGTCCAAGGCCTTCGACAGCACCGGCGCCGCCTTGCGGTCTTCCGGCGTCAGGAGTGCATTGCGCGAGGAGCAGGCAAGGCCATCCGTCTCCCGCACCGTCGGCACACCGATGATCTCCACCGGCACATCCAGGTCCGCCACCATGCGGCGGATGATGGCGAGCTGCTGATAATCCTTTTCGCCGAAGAAGGCGCGGTCGGGCTGGACGATGTTGAAAAGCTTGGTGACGACCGTCGTCACCCCGCGGAAATGGCCGGGACGGATGCGGCCGATCAGGATGCGCGAGAGATGCGTCGTCTCGACAATGGTTTCGGCGTTCGGGCGGTAAATCTCCGCCACTTCCGGCGTGAAGACATAATCGACGCCTTCGGCTTCGAGTAATTTGAGATCGCGGTCGAGATCGCGCGGATAGGTGGCCAGATCCTCGTTCGGGCCGAACTGCGTCGGGTTGACGAAAATCGAGGTGACCGTGACGTCGCAGGACTTGCGCGACTGGCGTGCGAGCGTGAGATGGCCGATATGGAGATAGCCCATGGTCGGCACGAGGCCGATCGTCTTTCCGGAACGGCGTTCCGCTTTCAACGCCGCGCGGAGGTCAGCAATGGTGGAAATGACTTTCACTGGCGAGCACCCCCCTCTGCCCTGCCGGGCATCTCCCCCTCAAGGGGGGAGATTGGCTGATGCCGCTCTCCCCACACGTTCTGCGAGATTCGCGATTTATACGCGCGTCGATGAAGGCGTAATCTCCCCCCTTGAGGGGGAGATGCCCGGCAGGGCAGAGGGGGGTATAGTGGCAGGCGATTCCGGCTAAGCATTTTCAATTCCTATATCCAGCCCCACATCGAGCGTCGGCGCCGCCATGGTTATCTTCGAGGTGGAGATATAATCGACGCCGGCTTCCGCCACAGCCCTGATCGTGTCGAAGGAGATGTTGCCGGAGGCTTCGAGCCTCGCCCTACCGGCGTTGATTTTCACGGCTTTTTCAAGAAGTTCCGGGGCCATGTTGTCAAGGAGAATCACATCCGCGCCGACCGACAGCGCTTCCTCCAGCTGGGCGACGGTATCGACTTCGATCTCGATCTTGACCAGATGCCCCGCATAGGCGCGTGCCGCTTCAATAGCCCTCGTCACGCCGCCTGCCACGGCAATATGATTGTCCTTGATGAGGATCGCATCGTCGAGCCCGAAGCGGTGATTGGCACCGCCGCCGCAGCGCACCGCATATTTGGCAAAGGCACGCATGCCGGGCACGGTCTTGCGCGTGTCGCAGACCTTGGCGTGCGTATGGGCGATCAGATCGGCGAATTTCGCGGTATAGCTGGCAATGCCGCTCAGATACATGAGGAAGTTCAGCGCCACACGTTCAGCGGAAAGGATGGCGCGGGCGCTACCCTCGACACGGGCGATCACCTGGCCGGGCTCGACCCTCTCGCCGTCCCTGACGAGAGCGGTGAACCTTACCGCCGGGTCGGTGAGCGCGAAAGCGGTTTCGGCAAAGGCAAGGCCCGCCACCACGCCGGCCTGCCGGCTGGCGAGAACCGCCTTCGCCCGCGCTTCTTCCGGAATCGTCGCCTGGGTCGTGATATCGCCGGCGCGGCCCAGATCCTCGGCGAGCGCGGCACGCACCGCGTCCTCCACCGTCAGGCGCGGCAGGACGGGCGGGTTGGCTTTGGCTGTCATCAGGCGAATTCCAGATATTGGTGAGCCAGCCGGTCGGCTTCGGCAAGGGTGAGCGTGGAACGGCGCTGCCATTTGGGCCGGGCTTCCGGGAAATCGGTGCGGAAATGCCCGCCCCGGCTTTCCTCGCGGCGCAGTGCGCTGACGGCGACGAGCTTTGCCGCAGTCAGCGTGTTGGCGAAGGCGGCGTTGCGGTTGGCCCGTTCGAGGCCGAGGATGATGCGCAAGCCCTCCTCCATGCCCGCACGGTCGCGGATGACGCCGAAATGTGTGCTCATGGTTTTGCGGAGAAGGGCGATGGCGTCCGGATTGATCGCCCGGTTAAAATAAACACCCCCCTCTGCCCTGCCGGGCATCTCCCCCTCAAGGGGGGAGATTGGGCTTTCATCAACGTCGGCATCAATCGCCAGCCTCGCCGGATGAGAGCCATGAGCCGTGTCAGCCAATCTCCCCCCTTGAGGGGGAGATGCCCGGCAGGGCAGAGGGGGGTGATCCTCGCGCAGCGTTTTAACCGAAAAGCACGCCTCAACATCCGCCGCCACCCGTGCGGCGAAGACCACCGCCTCAAGCAGCGAGTTCGAGGCCAGGCGATTGGCGCCATGGGCGCCGGTCGAGGCGGCTTCGCCGCAGGCCCAGAGACCTTCGAGCGAGGTTCGACCGTCGGCATCGGTCAGGACGCCGCCCATGAAATAATGCGCGGCCGGGACGACCGGGATCGGCTCTGTGACCGGGTCGATGCCGGCTTCCTGGGCATAGCCGTAGACGGTAGGGAACTCTTCCGGAAAGCTCTCGCCTATCGCCTGGGTAGCATCAAGCCAGGCACCACGGCCGGCCATCACCTCGGCGAAGATGCCGCGCGCCACGACATCGCGCGGCGCCATCTCGCCCGCCGGGTCGATGGCCAACATGAAGCGCTCGCCGCGATCATTGATGAGCGTTGCGCCATGGCCGCGCAGCGCCTCGGTGGCGAGCGGCGTGGGATCCTTGCCGACATCGAGCGCGGTCGGGTGGAACTGCACGAACTCCATGTCGGCCATGGTCGCGCCGGCCCGCGCGGCCATGCCGACACCACCGCCGCGCGCTTCGGGGGGATTGGTGGTGACCTCATAGAGATGGCCGATGCCCCCGGAGGCGAGCACCACGGCGCGCGCCGGCAGGTGGAGGCGCCTGGCGCCCTCCCCGGTGCCGCCGCGGGCGAAAATGCCGGAGACCCGGCCGTCTTCCATGGCGATTTCCTCAGCGACGAAGCCCTCCAGCACGCGGATCGACGGCGTGCGGCGCACCGTGTCGACCAGCGCCTGCATGATGGCGCGCCCAGCCATGTCGCCGCGCACGCGCACGATCCGGCTTTGCGAATGCGCCGCCTCGCGCGAGACCTGCAGCCTGCCGTCGAGATCACGATCGAAGGGCACGCCATAGGAGAGAAGATCGTGGACGCGGTCGGCGGCTTCCGAGGCCATCAGCCGCGCGATCTTCTCATCGACGATGCCATCGCCCGCCGCGATCGTGTCGGCTACGTGCTGCTCGACCGTATCGCCTTGCGAAACGGCGGCGGCAATGCCCGCCTGCGCCCAGGCGGACGACGCGCCGCGGCCGATGGGTGCTGCGGCGAGAACGGTGACGGGACGCGGCGCGAGCTTCAGCGCGCAGAACAGGCCGGCGAGCCCGCCGCCGACGATGATGATGTCAGAGGGAGGCATGGATGCCTCGCGCCAAATGATCAGCACCCCCCTCTGCCCTGCCGGGCATCTCCCCCTCAAGGGGGGAGATTACGCTGTTATCGACGCCAGGCACCAATCGCAGGCACTGCAGAGTGAGTGACGAGGAAAGTGTCAGCCAATCTCCCCCCTTGAGGGGGAGATGGCCGGCAGGCCAGAGGGGGGTAAGAACCGCCAACATTTCAGCCTTTCCCTCAATTCCGCAAATTCACCATGCGTTCCACCGCCATGCGGGCGCGCTCGGCGACGGCCGGATCGACATGGATTTCCTCGCGCATGAAGACGAGGCTTTCCAGGATCTTCGGCAGGGTGATGCGCTTCATGTGCGGGCAGAGATTGCACGGTTTGATGAACTGGACGCCAGGCGCTTCCGATTCGATGTTGGATGCCATAGAGCATTCGGTAACGAGCAGCACCTTGGGCGGGCGGTTCTTCCTGACATAATCGATCATGCCGCTGGTCGAGCCCGCGAAATCGGAGACGGCGACGACTTCCGGCGGGCATTCGGGATGGGCGATGATCTGGATCGACGGATCGGCTTCCTTATAGGCCACCAGTTCTTCCGCCGTGAAGCGCTCATGCACCTCGCAATGACCCTTCCAGGTCAGGACCTTCACCTTGGTCTGCGCGGCGACATTCTGCGCCAGGAACTCGTCGGGAATGCACAGGACGCGGTCCACGCCGAAGCTTTCGACCACCTCAACCGCATTGGCTGAGGTGCAGCAGATGTCGCTCTCCGCCTTCACCTCGGCCGAGGTGTTGACATAGGTGACGATCGGCACGCCCGGATAGGTCTCGCGCAGCAGGCGCACATCGGCGCCTGATATCGACTCGGCCAGCGAGCAGCCGGCCTTCATATCGGGGATGAGCACCGTCTTTTCCGGGTTGAGCAGCTTCGACGTCTCGGCCATGAAATGCACGCCGCACTGAACGATGATCCCGGCATCGACCTTGGTCGCCTCGCGGGCGAGTTGCAGCGAGTCGCCGACAATATCGGCCACACAGTGGAAGATCTCCGGCGTCTGGTAGTTATGCGCCAGGATGACGGCGCCCCGCTCCTTCTTCAGCCGGTTGATCGCGGCGACATAGGGCGCGTAAACAGGCCATTCGATGCGCGGGATGTGATGGGCGACGCGCTCATAGAGATGCTCGGTCTCGCGCGCCACATCGGGCGTGAAATCAAGCGGGGGCATCTCCATGACGCCGAACCGCTCGGCGGCGCTCCTTCCCGCAGCCGATGCCGCGCGGATTGCTGCTGTATTCGTCGCCATATGCTGCCCTCCCGGCATTTATACTCACACTGAGCATATATCTGACCAAAAGAAAAACGGCAGTGCCGTGCGCAAAGACATAAGGCCATATTCGGCGTGCTGCAAGCCGCCCTGTCATAAAAGTTTCGTGCAAGAAGCAGGACGATAGTGATCCGTCCGCAGCCGACAGATCAAATCCGGTGAAGGAATGTTCAAACCAATTCGTTTGTATGATGTGTCGGATCAGCTAAAGTCATCATTCAAGAGGACGACTCCGCGCAACGAGCCGTTCAACCCGTTATTCCGCATGTATCGGTAACAAGGCGCCTGCCTTTTCCGGACATGCTTTCAGGATCCCGACATGGCCCATTCGCCCGCTACGAAGCAGAACGCCCTGCCCTGGCTCATCATCATCTCCGGCTGCCTGATCGCGCTTCTGACCTTCGGTCCGCGCTCGGCCATGGGCATATTCCAGTTGCCGATGCTCACCGAAAAGGGCTGGGACCGCACGACTTTCGGCCTCGCCATGGCCCTGCAGAACCTGTTCTGGGGCGCTGGCCAACCCTTCTTCGGCGCGATCGCCGACAAATACGGCACCTGGCGGGTGCTGCTGCTCTCGGCAATCCTCTATGCGAGCGGCCTTCTCCTGATGGCGCATGCGGATGCACCTCTCATGCTGCATGTCGGCGGCGGCATCCTCGTCGGTCTCGGCGTCGCCGCCGGTTCGTTCGGAGTGGTGCTCTCGGCCTTCGCGCGCAATGTCTCGGCTGAGAACCGCACCTTCGTCTTCGGCCTCGGCACGGCGGCAGGCTCTGCCGGCATGTTCGCCTTCGCGCCGATCAGCCTCGGCCTCATAGAACGCTTCGGCTGGTCCGACGCACTCGTTTACATGGGCATCGCCATGCTGGCGATCCCGCTCCTCGCGATCCCGCTGCGCGGCAATTCCTCGAGCGGGCGCGTCAGCCAGGATGCCTACAAGCAGTCGATCGGCGCGGCACTGCGCGAGGCGCTCGGCCACAAGAGCTATCTCCTGCTCACCTCGGGCTTCTTCGTCTGCGGCTTCCAGGTGGCGTTCATCACGGCGCATTTTCCGGCCTATATCGCCGATATCGGCATCGAGCCGCAATATGCGGTCTGGGGCCTGGCGCTGATCGGCTTCTTCAACATCATCGGCTCGCTCGGCTCGGGCATCATCAGCCAGCGCATGTCCAAGCCGGTCTTCCTGGCGCTGCTCTATGTCGCGCGGTCCATTCTCGTCACCGCCTTCCTGCTCCTGCCGCAAACGGGAGCGTCGGTGCTGGTCTTCTCCGGCCTGATGGGGCTCCTGTGGCTCTCCACCGTGCCGCCGACGAATTCGCTCGTCGCCATCATGTTCGGCACGCGCTATCTTGGCATGCTGGGCGGCATCGTCTTCTTCTCGCACCAGATCGGCTCGTTCCTCGGCGTCTGGCTCGGCGGCTATCTCTATGACCGTTTCGGCTCCTATGATCCGGTCTGGTGGCTCGGCGTGGTGCTCGGCCTTTTCGCCGCGATCGTTCATTGGCCGATCCGCGAACATGCGGTGGAGAGGCCTGTGCTGCAGCCGGCGGAGTGATCGATCGTCAGAGGCGCGGCGCGGCGACTTTCGCCAAGGCCGAGAGAAACCCCGCTCGCGCGCCCGGCGGCGTCATGGCGCGGGGCTCCCAGACATGGCGCGTCAGGAAATAACCCGTCATGCGGAAGGCCACGTCGATTTCGCCGACCGAAGTGGCATGGATGCGGGTGCTGGGGACGAAGTCCGGCATCGGCAGAAGCTTGTCGGCGTAAGGCGCTCCGGCATCGCGCGAAACCGCCCTGCCCGATTTCGGCGAGACATAGGCAAGATGCTCGCGGCTGCCGGTCACCGCACAGGCTTGCAGGTCGAGGCCGAAGCCCAGCTCCTCCAGCATCATGATCTCGAAGCGCAGGAGAAGCTCGCCTGCCGCCAGCGGGTCGTCGAAATGCTCGATCACCACCGCCAGCGTCTCGAAGAGGCCGGGATGCGGGTCGCGCTCGGGCAGGAGCCGGAGATGCGCCGCGGCAAGCTGGATGCCGTAGAGCGCCACGGGCATCTCGATCAGCCGCGCGGCGGCAAAGCTCAGGGGCTCGAGCTGAAATGTGCCGAGGTGCTCGTCCAGCCGCGCACGCCAGAGGGCGTCGACGCGGTTACCCGGTTGCAGCAGCGGCTGCTGCTTGCGCGAGCGCCCGCCGCGCACGATGCCGAGATGGCGTCCATGGGCGCGGGTCATCAATTCGACGATGGCGCTCGTCTCGCCATGCCGCCTGGTGCCGAGGATTATGCCTTCGTCGCGCCATTCCATGGGTTTCAGAGAATAGTGAGTAGTGAGATAGGGAATAGATAGAAAGAGGCTATTCGCATTTCACCATCTCACTATTTCACTACCTCACTATTCTCTAGAACATTTCACTTTTAGATGGAAACGTATGGATGCTGAACCGTAGAGGCATGGATCCCAGTGACAAGCACTGGGATGACGGCTGCTTTGCGGTTGGCAGCCACCTTTTAAACTTTCCGCCTGGCAAGAACAGTCTTTGACAGCGCGGAAATATCTCAACCCCCGTCATCCCAGTGCTTGTCACTGGGATCCATGCCTCTACCTGTCCATCACAGCAACGGCCCAAAAGGAATCCAGGCGATTCCATCAAAACATGAACCGCTCTCTAACTCGGAAACTCCAGCCCCATCTCGCGATACCGCTCGGGGTCGTTGCCCCAATTGTCGCGCACTTTCACGAAAAGAAAGAGATGTACGGGCTGCTCGAGGATTTCGGCGAGCTCCTTGCGCGCGGCCTGGCCTATGGCCTTCACCGTCTCGCCTTTGTGGCCGAGCACGATCTTCTTCTGGCTCTCGCGCTCGACATAGATGACCTGCTCGATGCGCACCGAACCGTCCTTCCGCTCCTCCCAGCGCTCCGTCTCCACCGTCGAGGCGTAAGGCAGCTCCTCATGGAGGCGCAGATAGAGCTTCTCGCGCGTCACTTCCGCCGCGAGCTGGCGCATGGGCATGTCGGATATCTGATCCTCGGGATAATACCACGGGCCCTCCGGCAACGTCCTTGCGAGATAATCGCGCAGATCATTGCAGCCGGAGCCGGTCAGTGCCGAGATCATGAAGGTGCGATCGAAGGCGATCTTCTCGTTGGCCGCGGCGGCGAGCCCCAGAAGCGACGGCCGATCGACGCTATCCACCTTGTTGAGGACGAGGATCTTCGGCTGGCGCACACCCTTCAGATTTTCGAAAATCGCCTCAGCTTCCTCGTTCAGCCCCGCCTGCGCATCGATGATGACCAGCACCAGATCGGCATCGCGCGCGCCGCCCCAGGCGGTCGTCACCATGGCGCGGTCGAGACGCCGCTTCGGCCGGAAAATGCCGGGGGTATCGACCAGCACGATCTGCGTGCGGTCATGGATCAGGATGCCGCGCACCAGGGCACGGGTCGTCTGCACCTTGTGCGTGACGATCGAAACCTTGGTGCCGACGAGCTGGTTGACCAGCGTGGACTTGCCCGCATTCGGCGCACCGATGAGCGCGACGAAGCCCGAGCGCGTCGGCTCCGCGGCTTCCTCCCCCCCGGTCTGTTCTGATTGGTTGCTCATTGGGTTCCCTCTTCCGGGCGCTTCCATACGCCTTCACGGTATAATATTTCGGCAGCGGCGTTCTGTTCCGCGAGGCGCTTGGAGCGCCCGGTGCCCACAGCGGCCGCGAAACCCGACACCTTCACCTCCACGGTGAATTGCGGGTCATGATCAGGCCCGGTGCGCTCCTTGACGGCATAGGCGGGCTGCACGCCGCCCTGCTGGTGCGCCCATTCCTGCAATTCGGTCTTGGCGTCGCGGCGGCCCGCGCCGGTGACGCGCGAGCGCGGCTCCCAGTAGCGCCGGATGAAGGGCCGCACGGCATCGAGCCCGCCCTCCAGATAGATGGTCGCGATCAGGGCCTCGATCACATCGGCCCGCACGTTCAAGAGGCGCTTGTCCGTCATCAGCACCTTGATGTCGGCGCCGGTACGGATCACCACGTGGAGGCCGATCTCATCGGCAACCGCCGCGCAGGTCTCGGCATTGACGAGCGCGTTGAGCCGGACAGACAACTCGCCTTCATCGGCATTGGGGAAGGCAGCGAACAGCATTTCGGCCACCACCAGACCCAGCACGCGATCGCCCAGGAATTCCAGCCGCTCGTAGTTGGTCCCGGCCTTCTGCCGGGCGCTCGAATGGGTCAGCGCCCGTTCGAGCCTTGCCGGATCATTGAATTTGTGCCCGGTCTTTTCCTCCAGGAATTGCGCGATATCGACTTTACCAGCCATACGCAGCTCCGGGAAACGGATATTCGCAGAATTCAGCCCTCACCGATCAGTTTCCGCTTATAAGCGGCGGCTCCGCATTGACCGACATGAACAGGCGGTTCAGACGGATATCCGCCGGCCAGCGCCACAGCTCGAGCGGGCTTGCACCGCCGGCGATGGAGAAGAAGATGATATTGGCACGCCCGACGAGATTTTCGAAGGGCACATAGCCGACCGTAAAGCGGCTATCGAGCGAATTGTCACGGTTGTCGCCCATCATGAAATAATGGCCGGCCGGAACCTCGAAGACGCGCGTGTCGTCGCCGATCGAATTGGGCGTGAGATCGAGCGTGTCGTAGCTGACGCCATTGGGCAGTGTCTCGCGATAGACATCGACCGGGCGGTTCTGCTCGGTGATATCGGGGTTGTTGATCTCGCCCACCTTCTCCCGCTTGACCGGAACGTCATTGATGTAGAGGACGCCATGGCGCATCTGGATGCGGTCGCCGGGCATGCCGACCACCCGCTTGATATAATCGACCGACGTGTCGCTCGGCAGCTTGAAGACGACGATGTCGCCGCGCTGCGGCTCGCTCGCCCAGATGCGGCCGGAGAACAGGTCCGGCGAGAAGGGCAGCGAGAAATGCGAATAGCCATAGCTGAACTTCGACACGAAGAGATAATCGCCTTCGAGCAGCGTCGGGCGCATCGAGCCGGAGGGGATGCTGAAAGGCTGGAACAGAAATGTTCGGATGATCAATGCGAGGACCAGAGCCTGCACGACAACGCTGAGGGTTTCACCCAGACCGCCGGATTTCTTCACTTCGCTCTTGTCGGACACGCTCATCAGTTCTCCGATTGCAATAACGCGTTCTATTAGCCGTTACGATTGCGTGAAGCAATCCGGCCTCGGCCGTTACCCCCGGGATAACCGATGGTTAGTCCCGGGATAACCGGGGGGTAGTCCCGGGATAACCGGCCTCGCCGAGGCGTTTGGGTCGCTCTGCACATTTCAGACAGGCAGTGCTTCGATGATCACGAAAGCCTGTGCGAGAGGAAAATCATCGGTAATTGTCAGATGTATGGCGGCCCTGTGCCCGGCCGGCGTAATCCGCGCGAGCTGCTCTGCCGCACCATTGGTCAGTTGCAGGGTCGGCTTGCCCGAGGGCAGGTTGACGACGCCCATATCGCGCCAGAAGACGCCCCGCGACATGCCAGTGCCGAGCGCCTTGGCACAGGCCTCCTTGGCCGCGAAGCGCTTGGCGTAGGATGCCGCGCGCTCGGCGCGCCGGTCCGACTTCGCCCGCTCGACCGGGGTGAAGACGCGGTTGGTGAAGCGCTCGCCATGGCGCTGAAGCGTCTTTTCCACACGCCTGATATCGATGAGGTCGCTGCCTATGCCGATGATCATGCGCCGATCGCTTCCGATTTCAGGGGAACCGCATCGCTCTTGCCGCCGGCACGCTCGGCCAGGCGTTCGCGGCGCCTGCGGTGAAAGGTGGCGATCGCCCAGCGGGTGACGGCATAGACGATCAGGGCGAAGACGGCGCCGAGCACGGTCGAGCCGAACAGCATCGGCTTCAGCACCGGCCCCCAGATATCATGGAAGCTGAAATGCGCGAGCATCCGTCCGAGATGGGTCGGCGCATCGCTTCCCGAGAGGTCGCCGGTCAGCATGAAGCGCCCGAACTCGAACGTCCCGCCCCATATGACGGGAAGCGTCAGTGGATTGGCGACGGTGGTACCAAGGGCGGCAGCGGCCACATTGCCCGCGAAAATATAAGCGAGAATGACGGCGATGATGATGTGGAAGCCGAAAAACGGCGTGAACGCCGAGAAGACGCCCACCGCCAGCCCGGCTGCGATGGCATGCGGCGAAGCGGTGATGCGCATGATGCGCTTGCCCATATAGCGCAGCGAACGCGAAAAAGACCGGCGAGGCCAGAGATAGGTCCGCAATCTTTCGGCTAGGCTGGCTGGTTGGCGACGTCGAAACAGCATTCCGGTCTCATACCCGGCAACAGGGCCACAGGGCAATAGAATAGTACGGGAGTAAGGGAGTAAGGGAGTAAGGGAGTAAGGGAAGTGAGGCGGATTCCTCCGAGGAGGTCCACCCTATTCCCCTATTCCCCTATTCCCCTATTCCCCTATTCCCCTATTCCCCTATAAAGAACGCCGCTGCGATAGAAGCGCGGGGAGACGCCCAGCATGCGCTTGAACATGGTGGTAAAGGCCGGCACGCTGTCATAGCCGAGATCCAGTGCCACGCTCGTCACCGGCTCGCCGTCGGCCAGGCGCGGCAAAGCGGCGAAGAGACAGGCCTGCTGCCGCCAGAGCGAAAAGCTCAAGCCCGTCTCACGCTGGAAATTGCGCGTAAAGGAGCGCCGGCTCATGGCCAGGGCTGCGGCCCATTCATCAATGGTCGCACGCGGGGACGGCTCCTCGACAAACCGGCGGCAAAGCGCGGCAAGACGCGGATCGGCCGGGAAAGGCAGGCCCAGCGGCTTTTGCGGCAGCGTGTGCAGGTCGCGCAGGATCAGCTCGATCACCAAAGCGTCGCGGCTGCCGGGCTGCGGAGTGCTGTCGGTCGAAGTGGCGTCGATGATAAGGCAGCGCATGAGGTCGGTGAGCCCCACCACGTGGAGATGATGCGGCACGCCGGCCACGGCATCGACAGCAATGTAGATGGAACGCATGAAGACATCGCCCAATATTTCCACCGAATGCTCGACGCCCGCCGGTATCCACATCGCATGGTCGCTCGGGATCATCCACCGGCCTGCACCGGTGGTCACCAGGACCACGCCTTGCGAGGCGCACAGGAGCTGCGCCCGGCTGTGCCTGTGCGGAGGGACGAAATAGCCGTCGGGATATCTGGTCGGGAGCGCGATCAGCGGCCCCGGCATCTCTTCCAGCATGGCGATGCGGTGCTCGTGCAGCTTCTGCAATTCCTTGCTGCCCGAGGGAACGAAATCCGGATATGACCGTGGCTTCATCAGTTTGGCCCACTCGCGAAAGAAATGGACCAAACCACGAAAGCGGGTTTTCCGCAACTTCTATAAAAACGACGCCGCAACGGTCTCACGGCGCCTCTGCCGTGAGACCGCAATTCCTGGAGCCTATCGTGACCGACACCACCGCAGCGGCCAATCCGCCCGCCCCTTCTGCCGCCGACACGACGGCATTCACCATCATCCTCGCGGTCAGCTTCTGCCATCTGCTCAATGACATGATGCAGTCGCTGCTCTCCGCGATCTATCCCATGCTGAAGACCGACTACAATCTCGATTTCTGGCAGATCGGGCTGCTGACCTTCACTTTCCAGGTGACGGCCTCGATCCTGCAGCCTGTTGTCGGCATGTACACGGACAAGCGGCCGATGCCCTATTCGCTGCCCGTCGGCATGGGGTTCACCCTTGCCGGCTTGATCCTGCTCGCCTTTGCGCGGCACTATCCGCTGCTCCTTGCCGGTGCGGCCTGCGTCGGCCTCGGCTCCTCGATCTTCCACCCGGAATCGTCGCGCGTGGCGCGTCTTGCCTCGGGCGGACGGCATGGGCTTGCGCAATCGCTGTTCCAGGTCGGCGGCAATTTCGGCACGGCGATCGGTCCGCTGCTCGCCGCCTTCATCGTGCTTCCGCGCGGCCAGGGAAGCGTGGCCTGGTTCTCGGTCGCGGCCCTTCTCGGCATGGTCATCCTGTGGAAGGTCGGCGACTGGTATTCCCGCTACCGCAAGGCCAACGCCAACCGCGCGATACCCGACCGGACATTGCCGCTGCCGCGGGCGAAGGTCGCGATCTCGCTCGTGGTCCTGGCGCTTCTGGTCTTCACCAAGAACATCTACATGGCGAGCATGACGAGCTATTACACCTTCTACACGATCGCCAAGTTCGACGTCTCGGTGCAGAGCTCGCAGCTTCTCCTGTTCCTGTTCCTCGGCGCGGTCGCGCTCGGCACGGTGCTGGGCGGCCCCATCGGCGACAGGATCGGCTCGCGCGCCGTCATCTGGTTCTCGATCCTCGGCGTGCTGCCGTTCACGCTGGCCCTCCCCTACGCCAGCCTTCCCGTGACGGCGGTGCTGACCGTGATCATCGGCTTCATCCTCGCCTCGGCCTTTCCGGCTATCGTCGTCTTCGCGCAGGAACTGGTGCCAGGCCGGGTGGGCATGATCGCTGGGTTGTTCTTCGGCTTCGCCTTCGGGATGGCCGGCATCGCGGCGGCAGTGCTGGGCATCGTCGCCGACGCCAAGGGCATATCGTTCGTCTACACGATCTGCTCCTATCTACCCCTGCTCGGCCTGTTGACGGTGTTCCTGCCGGATATGCGCAAAGTAGGGCAGTAGGGCAGTAGGGCAGTAGGGCAGTAGGAGAATATTGAGCCGGCGGTTAATGGCAATAATCAAACATATTGCCTTATTGCCTTACTGCCCTATTCCCCTCAAATATTCCGGCTTCCCGGCTTGATGGCGGGTATCGCCGCCAATTCGGGAGGCAGGTTGTCCGGGGAATAGGCCGGCACCTCATATTCGGCAAGCGCGATCAGCTGCGTGCCGACATCGGCCTTGCCGGCGGAGCGGTCGACGATGCAGGCCGCGGCCAGCACCTCCGCCTTCAACTCCTTCAGGCAGTCGATGGTCTCGCGGATCGAAAGGCCCGTCGTGACGATATCCTCCACGATAACCACCCGGGCGCCTTCGGGGACGGCGAAGCGGCGCAGCCGGAAAACGCCGTTCTCGCGCTCGACCCAGATGGCAGGGGCGCCCAAATGGCGGGAGGTTTCATAGGCCGGAATGAGGCCGCCGATTGCCGGTCCCACCACATAATCGATGCGCCCGAGCCCCGCCGCCCTGATCTTTTCGGCCAGCGCCCTGCAGAGCTTCTCGGTCTTGTCCGCATGCATGAAGACACGCGCCTTCTGGAGAAAGACCGGGCTGCGCAAGCCCGAGGTCAGGATGAAATGGCCTTCCAGAATGGCTCCCGCCTCGCGGAAGACGGCAAGCACGTCCTCAGTGTTCATGGGTGGTTCCTATGGTTTTCGAATTGAGACGTTGGCGGGACAGCACCCCCCTCTGCCCTGCCGGGCATCTCCCCCTCAAGGAGGGAGATTGGCTGAGACGACACTCCGCCCTTATCCTCTGCCGTTGGCGATTGCTGCCGAACGTCTATGAAAGCATAATCTCCCCCCTTGAGGGGGAGATGGCCGGCAGGCCAGAGGGGGGTGGCTGGCACTTCCATCAACGCAACAACCGCCCTACCCGTTCACCCGCCGCGCATCGCTGACGCAGGCGCTTTCCTTCAACTGCGAGACGATGCGGTTCAAGTGCTTCAGATCCCAGACCTCCAGATCCATGATCATCTCGGTGAAATCCGGCGCCGTGCGCACCATCGAAAGATTGTGAATATTGGCGTCATTGTTGGCCACGATCTGCGCGATCTCGGCGAGCGAGCCGGGCGAATTGATCGCCGTGATGCTGATGCGCGCGGGGAAGCGCTCCTTCATCTGCTCGTCGATATCCCAGCGCACGTCGATCCAGCGTTCGGGCTGGTCGTCATAGGCGGTCAGGGCCGGCGACTGGATGGGATAGATGGTGATCCCCGCCCCCGGCTGCAGGATGCCGACGATGCGGTCGCCGGGCACCGCCCCTTCCGGCGAGAAGCGCACCGGCAGATCGGCATTCGTGCCGCGGATCGGCAAAGCGCGCTTGCCGCCGCTCTCCCGCATGGCGCCCGGGGCCGCCGCCTTGGCTTCCGCCTCGCCGCCTTCCGGCACCTTGAAGATCATGCCGGCCGCGTTCTGGATGTTGAACCAGCCCTTCTCGCCACGATTGGCGGGGCTCTGCAGCGTCACGCGCGTATCCTGATAGTCGGGATGAACGGCCCTGACCACATCGGTCGACGGCAGTTCACCCCGCCCCACGGCGGCAAGCACGTCCTCGACGTCCTTGCGGGCCAGGCGCGGCAGGCCCTGCTTCAGACTCTCCTTGGAAAAGGTCTTGCCGGCGCGCTCGAAGGCGCGCTCGAGAATGCGCATGCCGAGGCCGGAATATTGCTTGCGCACGGCGGAGCGGGTGGCGCGGCGGATGGCAGCGCGGGCCTTGCCGGTGACGACGACGGATTCCCAGGCGGCGGGCGGCACCTGCGCCTTGGAGCGGATGATCTCCACCTCGTCGCCATTCTGCAGTTCCGTCATCAGCGGCATGATGCGGCCGTTGACCTTGGCGCCAACGCAGCTATCGCCGATGTCGGTATGCACCGCATAGGCGAAATCGATGGGCGTCGCGCCGCGCGGCAATGCGATCAGCCGGCCCTTCGGTGTGAAGCAGAAGACCTGGTCCTGGAAAAGCTCGAGCTTGGTGTGTTCGAGGAACTCCTCCGGATTATCGCCCTCGGCCAGGGCCTCGATGGTCTGGCGCAGCCAGGCATAGGCGTTGGTCTCGGTGGAGATGACATGCGGGTTTTCCGCGCTGCCGCGATCCTTGTAGATGGAATGGGCGGCGACGCCATATTCGGCGATCTCATCCATCTCGCGGGTGCGGATCTGCAACTCGACGCGCTGGCGCGAAGGGCCGATGATGGTGGTGTGGATGGAACGGTAATCGTTCTGCTTGGGCGTCGATATATAGTCCTTGAAGCGCCCCGGCACCATCGACCACGTCGTATGGATGATGCCCAGCGCCTGATAACAGTCCTCCACCGTATCGACGACGACCCGGAAGCCGAAGATATCCGACAGTTGCTCGAAGGAGAGCGCCTTGGTCTCCATCTTGCGGAACACCGACCAGGGCTTCTTCTGCCGGCTCTTTACGCTCGCATTGATGCCGTTCTTCTTGAAGAGATCGGAGAGATCGCGCTCGATCTTCTGCAGGACACCGCGATTCTTCTCCAGGAGTTCGGCGAGACGGTCGGTGACGGCCTTCCACGCCTCAGGGTTGATATAGCGGAAAGCCAGCTCCTCCAGCTCCTCGCGCATGTCCTGCATGCCCATGCGGCCGGCGAGCGGCGCATAGATATCCATCGTCTCCTCGGCGATGCGCAGGCGCTTGTCCTCGCGCATCACGTCGAGCGTGCGCATGTTATGAAGACGGTCTGCGAGCTTGACGAGCAGGACGCGCACATCCTCGGAAATGGCGAGCAGAAGCTTGCGCAGGTTTTCCGCCTGCACCGCCTTCTTGGAGACGAGGTCGAGCTTCTTGAGCTTCGTCAGCCCCTCGACCAGCTTGCCGATATCGGGACCGAAGAGCTGATCAATCTCCTGCCTGGTCGCGGTCGTGTCCTCGATGGTGTCATGCAGGAGGGCGATGGCGATCGTCGCCTCGTCGAGATGCATGTCGGTGAGGATGGCGGCGACTTCGAGCGGATGGGAGAAATATGGATCGCCGGAAGCCCGTTTCTGGCTGCCATGCTTCTGCATGGCATAGACATAGGCCTTGTTGAGAAGCGCCTCGTTGACGTCTGGCTTGTAACGCTGGACGCGCTCCACAAGCTCGTACTGGCGCATCATCGACCGGCTCTCCTTATCACAAGGCTGCTACTGCCGAATTAAGCAGCAACGGCCTATCGCACACAAAACATGCGCCGCAGCAGCGAGCCACGGCGCATGTCGAAAATGGCATTGAAACAGTAATTACGCCTTAACGAACAATCGCCGTGGCGATTTTACCATCATCAATAATCGTCATTCTTCTCGGGCGCAACGAGGCCTTCGATGCCGGCCAGAAGCTCTTCTTCCGACATGCGGTCGAAGGAGACGACATCCTCCTCCGCCACATCGGCGATCTCGGCGGCGACTTCCTCGGCGCTGCCGGTCAGCTGCGGCTGGGCGACGGCCTCGGGCTCATCCACTTCCACATGCTTCTGCAGCGAGTGGATTAGATCTTCCTTGAGATCGCCCGGCGACAGCGTCTCGTCCGCGATCTCGCGGAGAGCCACGACGGGATTCTTGTCATTGTCGCGGTCAACGGTGATGTGCGCTCCCTGGGAAATCTGGCGCGCACGGTGGCTGGCAAGCAATACCAGCTCAAACCGGTTTTCAACCTTGTCGACGCAATCCTCTACGGTGACGCGGGCCATGGTGTGCCCCTTTCATTTTCAAGTCGATTAACGGGATTTCCCTGCACATAGCGATTTCGCCTGCAAAAAACAAGCAAAAGCGGCATGAGCGTGACGGCTTATCGCATCTGCGGGCCGCATGGACAATGATGCTTGCGGCCATATCAGCCCCAAACCATGACTGTCCACATGGCCGATACAGCTGCGACCTTCATATGAGCGCGACATAAACATATTAGCTGAACTGAATCTATACAGGAAAATGCACGTCTTAATACTTATAGATAATGCTTAAACAACCAAAGATTGCTTGGTTTTTATTTAAGTGCATCGTACAAGAATAGAATGGCATGGCCGGATGGCCATCCGCCTTACCCGCCTTATTTCAGTCGGATCCGCCGTCGGAGTGCGGCCCCGGAAGAATGGATATTTGAAGCATGTTCGATTCCCGCGAGAAAATCGCGCTTTTCATTGACGGTGCCAATCTCTACGCCGCATCCAAGACACTTGGGTTCGACATCGACTATCGCAAGCTGCTCAAGGCCTTCCAGAAGCGCGGTTATCTGCTTCGTGCCTATTACTATACGGCGCTGGTGGAAGATCAGGAATATTCCTCCATTCGCCCGCTGATCGACTGGCTCGACTATAATGGCTACAGGGTCGTCACGAAGGCAGCGAAGGAATTCACCGACTCTGCCGGCCGCCGCAAGGTCAAGGGCAATATGGATATCGAACTGACCGTCGATGCCATGCAACTGACGGATACGGTCGATCATTTCGTCATCTTCTCCGGCGACGGTGATTTCCGCTCGCTGGTCGAAGCGCTGCAGCGCAAGGGCCGCAAGGTCAGCATCGTCTCGACGCTCACCACCCAGCCGCCCATGATCTCCGATGATCTGCGCCGCCAGGCCGACCATTTCATCGATCTGGCATCGCTCAAGAGCGAGATCGGCCGCGATCCCTCCGAACGCCCGGTGCGGCGCGTGGAGGCGGAAGAGGACGACGGCGACTATTGATCGCCGGCCCGAGCTGCGCCATTAGAGCGGAATGAATTCCGAACCCTCGCCCGATTGTGCCATCTGCCCCCGTCTCCATGCCTTTCTCGCCGAATGGCGCGAAAAGGAGCCGCATTGGCATAATGCGCCCGTCCCGCCTTTTCTTCCCGCCGGCGGCGACGAGAGCGTTCAGTTGCTGATCGTCGGTCTGGCACCGGGGCTGCGCGGAGCCAATCGGACGGGGCGCCCTTTCACCGGCGACTATGCCGGCGATCTGCTCTACCGCACATTGGGCGATTTCGGCTTCGCGCGCGGAAAATTCGAGGCGCGGCCGGACGACAGCCTTGAACTCGTGGGGGCGGCGATCGTCAATGCGGTGCGCTGCGTGCCTCCGGAAAACAAGCCGACCGGCGCCGAGATCAACCATTGCCGGCAGTTTCTCACCCCCGTCATCCGGCGCTTCGCCAATCTGCGCGCCATCGTCACGCTCGGCACCAT
This sequence comes from Mesorhizobium sp. RMAD-H1, assembly GCF_014191375.1. GTDB lineage: Bacteria > Pseudomonadota > Alphaproteobacteria > Rhizobiales > Rhizobiaceae > Paramesorhizobium. The sequence goes on along the minus strand of NZ_JACHWN010000001.1, from coordinate 723,218 downwards.
CGCGCACCAGTCCACCATACGCGCGCTCGGCCAGCCCGTATCGAAATACCCCTTCGGCCATGGCCGGGTCGGCGCGGCCGGCGATATCCGGATTTTCTCGAGCTATCACTGCTCGCGCTACAACACCAACACCGGCGTGCTGACGGAGGAGATGTTCCGTGACGTGTTCAGGTCGGTGCGGGCGTTTCTGGATGAAGGGCAGTAGAAGGATATCGAGCGGGCGGACCATAGGACAATATAAACATACTGCCTTGTTGCCCTACTGCCCTATTCCCCTTCCCTATCCCCTGTCGCGCAACAGCCGCGACTTCTCGCGGTTCCAGTCACGTTTCTTCTCGGTCTCGCGCTTGTCGTGCAGCTTCTTGCCGCGGGCAAGCGCCAGTTCCAGCTTGGCCCGGCCGCGCTCGTTGAAATAGAGCTTCAGCGGTACGACCGTCATGCCCTCGCGATCGACCAAATTGGCAAGCCGCGCCATCTCGCGGCGATTGACGAGCAGCTTGCGCAGGCGGCGCGGGTCATGGTTGAAGCGATTGCCTTGGGTGTATTCCGGAATATAGGAATTGATCAGCCAGAACTCGCCGTTCTCGAAGCTCGCATAGCTCTCGGCGATGTTCGCCTGGTTGGAACGCAGCGATTTCACCTCCGTGCCCTGCAGCACGAGGCCTGCCTCGAGCGTGTCGAGGATCTCAAAATTGTAGCGCGCCTTGCGGTTATCCGCGACGACCTTGCGCGCTGGAGCGTTTTTCGGCTTGTTCATAACGGCTTTGTACAGGGGAATAGGGGAGTAAGGGAATAAGGGAGTAGGCAGAAAGTGCGGAATGGGCAAAGATCCATACCTACTCCCTTACTGCCCTACTCCCCTAGTTAATCAGCCCCGCATGCTTCATGGCCTGATCGATGCGGCCGGCAGTCTCGGGCTCGACCGGCACCAGCGGCGAACGCAGCGTATTCTCGATCTTGCCGAGATGCGCCAGCGCATATTTCACCCCGCTCGGATTGGGCTCGATGAACAGCGCCTTGTGCAGCGGCATTAACCGGTCCTGAATGCCAAGAGCCTTGGCGAAATCGCCGGCAAGGCAGGCATCCTGGAATTCTGAGCACAGGCGCGGGGCGACATTGGCCGTCACCGAGATGCAGCCGACACCGCCATGCGCGTTGAAGCCGAGCGCCGTCGCATCCTCGCCGGAAAGCTGAATGAAGTCCGTGCCGCAGGCGAGGCGCTGCTCGGAGGCGCGCTCGACCTTGCCGGTGGCATCCTTGACGCCGACAATGTTCTTGTGGTCGCGGGCAAGCGCCCCCATCGTCTCGGGCGTCATGTCGATGATCGAGCGGCCAGGAATGTTATAGATGATCACCGGCAGCGACACCGCCTTGGCGACTTGCGAGTAATGCTCGTAAAGGCCGCGCTGGTTGGGCTTGTTGTAATAGGGGGTGACGACGAGCACGGCATCGGCGCCGGCCTTTTCCGCATGCTGGGCAAGCTCGATCGATTCACGCGTGTTGTTGGAACCCGCGCCGGCGATGACCGGAACACGACCCCTCACCTCCTCGATGCAGACCTCGACGACGCGCTTGTGCTCGGCATGCGACAGCGTCGGGGACTCGCCCGTGGTGCCGACCGGGACCAGCCCGTGCGAGCCTTCCTCGATCTGCCAGTTCACGAATGCGCGGAAGGCTTTCTCGTCAAACGCTCCATTGCGATCGAATGGCGTGACAAGTGCCGTAATGGACCCCTTCAGCATTAGTGAACTCCCGGATCATATGCGCGAAAACGAATGCGGCAGGAACGCCCTGCCGCAAGGCGTTGCACCATAGTCTTGCCACAGGTTTGGAGCAAGTGCATTTGACACGTTCTAAAGAGACAATGCGGGCGGCTGCGATAACCTTTCGTTAAGATTAGCTTCACTGACCGCCGGTATGATCTGCCCAGTATCGTTGGGCTTTATAAATGATGAATGGCAGCCCACGGCGAAAACCATCCTTGAGTCACTATTGGAAATCTGATCTGGTCTTGTTCATGCGTTCAGCAGTTCCTGGAAGACATATCTGGCGCAACGCCCTCCTCACCGGCTGCATGGTCGCCGTCGGGCTGCCGGGGGTCGCGCAGGCCCAGCCGGTGCAGCCGGGGGATGTGCCCACGCCTTACGCCCGCCCCTTCGCGCCGACGGCGACGCGCCAGATCCCCTCACCGCTGGTCAAACCCGACCCGGTCATTACCGCCGGGATAGCCCCGCAGCAGCCCGGCGCGATCGGCGGCGATCTGAAGACCGGGCTCGATGCGCTCTATGACAAGGACACGCAGAGAGCCATCGCCATCCGTAACGGCATGCCGCGCCATTCGCTCGACCGCCACATCCTCACCTGGGCCATCGGGCTTTCGGGAATGGATGGCATATCGAGCGCGGATATCGCCGCGGCGGCGGAAGAACTGCCGGGCTGGCCGGGCATGGCGGCGCTGCGCCGCAATTCCGAACGGGCGCTTTACCGGGAAAATTCGCCGGCGCAGGCGGTCATCAAGGCCTTCGGCAATACGAAGCCGCAAACGACGGAAGGCATGATCGTTCTCGCCCGCGCCTATATCTCGGAGGGGAACAGCGCTAAGGCACGGCAGGTCCTGGCGCCGAGCTGGCGCACGGAAAAGCTCGATTCCGACGACGAGCGGCTCATCCTGCGGGAATTCGGGCAGGTGCTCACGCGCGACGATCACCTGCAGCGGATGCTGCGCATGCTCTATGCGAACCGCATCCAGTCGGCAGGGCGCGTGGCCACGCTCGCCAATGCGGAATCGCTCTACGACGCCTTTGCCGCGGTGGCGCGCAAGGCGCCCGACGCGGGGAAGAAACTCGCGGCCGTTCATTCCTCCTGGCGCTCGAACCCGGCCTATATGTTCGCCCAAATCCAGTACCTGCGTCGCCAGGAACGATATAGCGACGCCGCCGAGTTGATGCTGAAGGCGCCGCGGGACCCGGCCACGCTGGTCGACCCCGATGCCTGGTGGGTCGAGCGGCGCATCCTCTCGCGCGAACTGCTCGATATCGGCAAGCCCGAGACCGCCTATCGCCTCGCCGCCGCGCACGCGGCCGAGACCCCGGCGCTTGCCGCGGAAGCGGAGTTCCACGCCGGCTGGTATGCGCTGCGGTCGCTGAAGGACCCCAAGACCGCGCATCGCCATTTCGCGCGCATTGCCGAAATCTCGTCGCGTCCCATCTCGGCCTCGCGCGCCTATTACTGGCTGGGCAGGGCGGCAGAGGCCGGCGCGGGCGGCGATGCCAAGGCCCATTACCGCCGCGCCGCCCATTACGGCACGACCTTTTATGGACAACTCGCCGCTGCAAAACTCGGCGAGAAGCAACTGGAGATCCCCTACCCCAAGCCGACCGAAGAGGAGCGCGCCCGTTTCGAGCGGCGCGAGGCGGTGCAGGCGATCCGGCGTCTCGAATCGATCGGCTATGGCGCAAGGGCGGAAATCCTCTATCGCGATCTCGCGCAGGAACTCGACAATACGGGCGAACTGGCGCTGCTGGCGGTGATGGCGGAGCGCAAGGGCAATCATTATCTGGCGCTGCGGGTCGGCAAGACGGCGGCGCTGCGAGGGCTCGATGTCGGGGCGCTGTCGCATCCGATCGGCGCCATTCCGGATAGCGCCGACATCAAGGGCGCAGGCAAGGCGCTCGCCTATGCCATCGCCCGGCAGGAAAGCGAGTTCAACGTGTCGGCGGTATCGAGCGCCGGGGCGCGCGGCCTGCTGCAGCTGCTGCCGACCACCGCCAAGGAAGTGGCCCAGCGCGCCGGCATGAGCTATTCCAAGCCGCGGCTCACCACCGATGCTGCCTATAATGCCACGCTCGGCTCGCATTTTCTCGGCGAGCAGATCGACCGCTTCGACGGCTCCTATATCCTGACCTTCGCCGGCTATAATGCCGGACCGCGGCGCGCCAGCGAATGGATGGCGAAATATGGCGATCCGCGCGGCAAGCCGATCGATGAGGTGGTCGACTGGATCGAGCGGATTCCCTATACGGAAACACGCAATTACGTGCAGCGCGTGATGGAGAATTACGAAGTCTACAAGGCCCGCCTCTATGGCAAGATGGACATCGTGAAAGATCTCATGGAAGGGCGGAGCTGACGGCAACAGGGACGTTCCTTGCCGCTTTCGGCAGCGGCAATCCCCTCCCTCACAGAAATATGGAGCGCCATTGCTTCCAATCGAAAGGCCCGAAAACCAATCCGGTTTCCGGGCCGATCAATGCTCGCGCGTCGCCACGCGTAAGGAGCCGCGCCGCTTCGCGCTACGCGGTGGACTTCGGCGCCGTTTTCCTGGCTGCGGGTTTTGCCGCGGCAGGCTTGGCGGGCGCTGTTTTCTTTGCTGCGGCAGGCTTTGCTGCCCCTGCTTTCTTTACCGCTGGTGTTACGGCGGAAGCGACGGATTCCGCAGCCGTCTCGATCCTGGCTGCCGCCGCCTTCACCGCTGAAACCGCAGGCTTGGCCGCAGCCGCTTTCCTTGTTGCGGCAGGTTTTGCTGCCCCTGCCCTCTTCGCCGCGGGTGTTACGGCGGCAGCGATAGATTCCGCAGCCGTCTCGACCCTGGCTGCCGCCGCCTCCACCGCTGAAACCGCCTGCGTGGCAGGCTTGGCGGCAGTCGCTTTCCTTGTCGCGGCAGGCTTTGCCGACCCTGCCTTCTTCGCCGCGGGTGTTACGGCGGCAACGGCAGACCCCGCAGCCGTCTCAACCCTGGCTGCCGCCGCCTTCATCACTGAAACCGCCTGCGCGGCGGGCTTTGGCGAAGCGGCTTTTGCCCGGGCGGCCTTTGCGGCGCTCGCCTTGGCGGGAGCCGCGGCAGGCTTGGCGGCGGCCGTCTTAGCCGTCGTCGTTGCCGGTGTCTTGGCTGCGCCTTTCGTCTTGTGGCTAGTCGCAACCTTGCCGGCTTCCACGCGCTTGGTGAAATCGGTTTTGTCGCCCCGAGCCAACGCGGCGGCTTCACTCACCCAGTTTTCCCGCGCGACCCGTCCGGGAAAGCCGATCTTATGATCGATCCACGCGGCCTCCGCCGGAGTCCATGCTGCGATCTGGTCGAAATGGAAGATGCCGAGACCGTTCAGCTCCTTCTCCAGCTCGTTGCCCACACCATTGATCAGCGTCAGATTGTCCGGCTTGCCGCGCCGCGCTGCCTTGAGCCCCTTTGGCTGGATTTGGGCAATGGCGGCGGGTGCGGCCGGCTTGGCGGCCGGTTTCGAAGCCGGTGTGGCTTTCGCTGTCGGTGATTTGGCCTTTGCCGCGGGCGATTTGGCCTTCGCGGCGGGTTTGGCAGGTGCCGCGGATTTCGCGGGAGCGCTGATTGAAGCCCCGGTTGCTGCAGAGGCGGCCGGGGCCTTCGCTGCGGCAGCCTTCGGAGCCGGCGTCTTGGCCGTCTTGCCGGTCCTCGTGCCCGTGGCCTTCGCGCCGGCAGCCCTGCTCTTCGCCCTGGGCTTTGCCGCAGATGTCGTGGCCGCGGTCACAGCCGGGGCGGCAGCCATCACCGGCGCGGCAGGCTTTGCGGCCTCAGGTTCAGCGGCACCGGGAGAATAGGGAATGGCGAGGGCCGATGCAGCCGAGGCGCGATTATCCGCAGATGCAGTGAAACGCTTGTACAGGGAACCGACGATGCAACCCAGAACAAATGCAACAGCAATCAGTATGGCCAATTGTATGATGAGCAGCAGCATGCGGGCATCTCCTTCAGGCGACAGGCCTTTTCATCCGATACAGATGGTATTCAAATCATGGGACGAATATTAAGTTTTTCGTCCTGGCATTACATCGGAAACTCGTCTCACATGCGTTTTCTTCCGAAAGTGGTCAATCCAACGTAAAGCCCAACTCCAAAAGCAATAAGCAAAACGAACCAGAATGTACTTATCAGATACATCATCGGGGGTCCTCGTGATTCTCCAACCCTGGAAGAGTATTCAACTGAATTCGAACGCCTTTTCCCGTCCAAGTCAATCGGACGGGAATGGAAGAACAAATTTATTCCGGCGTTTCTTCATCAGGCTGGCCGTCATCGGCGCCCGGCGCCGGAGCCGGCGGAACGATGCGAGCTGAAACCAGCTTTCCCTCGCCGGGCAGGACACCGGCAATGGCGGTGACCAGCACCTCATAGGCATCGGGGCCGGCCGCGCTGCCCTTGATCGTGTAGTCGAGATCGCTGATCAAAACCTCGCCCAGCGAGAGATCGGCCAGCTGCGAAACCGCAAAGCCCGCCAATGCGGGAAATCCCGGTGCGGCACCGCGCGCGATCGTCATATTATCGGTAACGCGGATGCCGGGCATGGCGCGCTCGGCAACGGCAAGGAGATCGCTGCGGGCCGGCCCCGGCGGGACATTGCCGGTAAGGGTGACGCCGTCATCGGTCTTGATCGCCTGGAAGACGAAAGGATCGGCGACTGGCGGAAGCACCGCCGCATTGTCGACACTGCGCACGCCTGGCACTGCGGCGGCGAGCCTGGCAGCCTCGGCCTGGGCGCGCTCGTCGGGCGCCACGCCCTTCAATGTCAGATCACGCCCGTCAAGATCGACCGATGCCCAGGGATAGTTGCCGGCAAGCACCGCGGACGTCCGGGATGCGAGATCCTTCTCCACCACTCCTGAGCCGAACCAGGCGGCAAGCACCGTCAGCAGGGCCGTTGTCGTGACGCCGGGCCAGAACCAATTTTTCAAAGCTGCCCTCTCCTGTTCCGTAACACGCGGGTTCACGCGTTGGCACGCGGGTTTACGCATTGTACGAGAACGCCTCCCGCCACCATGGGCTCCCCCGGATAACAATGAATAAGAAAGGGATGCCGAAGCAGGGAGAGCCGAACTGTCGCTGAAAAAAGTCCCGCGATCAAGTTTCGAGGAACGGGCAAGGAGCGCCGATACAGGGCCGCCAACGCTTATGAGACTAACAAGTGTATAAATGTCACAAAATAAAGAACCCGACAGCCGAAGCTGCCGGGTTCCATTCAACCAATCCGGACCGGATTAGAACGAGCGCTGGAAGCGGATCATACCACCCCAACGATCGTCGTCGTCGCCGCTCAGATCTTCCGAGTCCTTCACGTACACGACTTCCGGCGTGATGGTGAAGCCGGGGACGAGCTCGTAAGCAACGTTGGCCGCAACGGCGAGCTGCTCGGCGTCGTCGAAGGAGACCTGCGCGTTGAAGGTCGCCTTGTCGGTGAACTTGTAGCTCGCGCCGACCCAGCCGATCCAGTCACCACCCCACGAAGCGTAGAAGTTGTCCTGGTAGTGAGCGAGGTCGCCATCGGACTGCCAGGCACCCATCACGAAGACGGAGAAGGCGTCGGTGACGTTGACGTCAACACGACCCTTGATCGCGTATTCTTCCATGTTGGAGTCATAGCCACCAACGATACCGATCGAACCCCAGCCCTGGGCCCACTTCAGACCGGCCACAACATGCGGCGTGTAAGAGTCGATCGTGTACCAGCCTTCACCCTGTTCGAGCGACAGGATGGCCGAGAAGCCGTTGCCGCCGGTGAAGGTGTAGCTGATGAGGGTGGTGTCGTAGCCTTCCGGCTCGATGAGATCGTCGTTGATGACGTTGCCGGCGTAGCCGAGGAAGGTACGGAACGCGGTTTCGTCCTTACCGATGCGCAGGCCGCCCAGTTCGATATAGGCAAAGTTCAGCGTCACGTCGTCGTTCGAAGCCCAAGCACCGGCATCGACAGTGGTGATCGAGCCATCGGGGTTCACAACGTCAACCGAACCGTTGTTCGTGTCCCACTGGAAGCGGGTCTCGGTGTAGGTGCGCAGCGTGCCGAGCTCGGTCTCCGAGGCGGTGTGCGTGCGCAGCGTGAAGCGCAGGCGCTTGCGCCAGGTGTCGTTGTAATTGATGTCACCGTCGTCGCGGAAGTCCTTGCGGTCGAGGGCGGTCGCACCGAGGGCATCGCCAGCGCCCATGTCGTAACGCAGGTAGCCGGAGATGCGCAGGCAGGTTTCGGTGCCGGGGATGTAGAAGTAGCCAGCGCCGTAAGCGTCGCAGACGCGGACATATTCGACGGGTTCCGGCTCGGCGACGACGACAGCGTCGGCAGCGCGAGCACCGGAGACTGCGACGAGAGCCGCAGCGGAGCCGAGAAGAAGGCTCTTGATGTTCATTTCTGACCTCCAGTCAAAGTTAAAAATGGGTCTGGGCATTCTGATTTGGCTGAAGGACAACCTGTCCCCATCCCCTACGCGAAAAAGTCGCCCCGAAGCGCTCCTTCTTCCAGAGCGACCATACTCGCCGGGTTTGCCGTTTCAACACCGAATAGCGTCCAGCAAGGGTCCGGTCGGCGCTATGCATATGCGCTGTTGCAGAAAAGTCACGAAATTGCCCCAGACATGGCAGCTTATTCAGGACTCATTAATATGGGTTACCGGGGATTCACCTTCCCTAACGCGCGAAAATACCTTCGGATTTGCACGCTTCGCGGGAATTTGTGAGAGAATCGGCAGTGAATCACGCTTATGCACAGCCCTGGCTGCCATGCGCCTTCTTATTCACCTTTGCCGAGACTTTGCCGGATTCGGCACGGGATTCGCTGCCAATGCGCACTCGCATGCCCGATTCGGGCCTCGGTCCGGCCACATTCGTCCGCCGACAGGGGCGCACCCACCCGCCATTTCACGCGGTCAGGAAGGGCTATCCGCTGAAAATCAGGGCGAGTGCCTGCAAATCGCTTGAACTGCCGTGCTTTACCGGCTATCTCGCCCGTACCGGAGAGGTGGCCGAGTGGTCGAAGGCGCTCCCCTGCTAAGGGAGTAGACCTCAAAAGGGTCTCGTGGGTTCGAATCCCATCCTCTCCGCCATCTTCCTGATTTCCTGATCTTCCCACTCTGTTCGCCGCCGAGCTCGCCGCAGCGAGCAGGACGATTCGGCCGATGATTCCCGGCGCGATCCGCCCTTTTTGCCCTGTTTTAGGCGTGCAGCGCATCCGCCGCTGCCTGGGCTCCAATTCAGGTCCGATTCACCGCCGAATTCCAACACGTTGATTTCATTACACTTTTATCGTCTGTCGCGATTTCTGACTGGAGGTCAGAAATGAACATCAAGAGCCTTCTTCTCGGCTCCGCTGCGGCTCTCGTCGCAGTCTCCGGTGCTCGCGCTGCCGACGCTGTCGTCGTCGCCGAGCCGGAACCCGTCGAATATGTGCGCGTCTGCGACGCTTACGGCGCTGGCTACTTCTACATCCCCGGCACCGAAACCTGCCTGCGCATCTCCGGCTACATCCGCTTCGACGCGAAGGCTGGTGATTTTCTTGGTGCAGAGGCAATCGACCGTAAGGATCTGCGCGACCGGGGCGAGCTGAACGTCAACGACACCTGGAACAACCGCGTCCGCTTCACGCTGCGCACGCACACCGCCTCGGAGACCGAGCTCGGCACGCTGCGCACCTTCACCGAGACTCGCTTCCAGTGGGACACGAACAGCTCTCCCTTTGGCGCGTCGGCTTCGATGGACGACGTTTCGCTGAACTTCGCCTATATCGAACTGGGCGGTCTGCGCCTCGGTAAGGACGAAACCGCGTTCCGTACCTTCCTCGGCTATGCCGGCAACGTCATCAACGACGACATCATCGAGCCGGAAGGCTACGACACCACTCTCGTCAGCTACACCTTCACCGGCGGCAACGGCTTCTCGGCCATCCTGTCGCTCGAACAGGGTGCCGACGAATACACCATCGACAGCTATGTTCCGCATATCGTCGGCGGTGTGAAGTGGGCCCAGGGCTGGGGTTCGCTCGGCGCGGTCATCGGCTACGACGCCAACTACGAAGAATATGCGGTCAAGGTTCGCGCTGACTTCAACGTCACCGACGCCTTCTCCGTCTTCGTGATGGGTGCCTGGCAGTCCGATGGCGACCTCGCCAACTACCAGGACAACTTCTATGCTTCGTGGGGTGGTGACTGGGCCGGCTGGGTCGGCGCGAGCTACAAGTTCACCGACAAGGCGACCGCCAATCTCCAGGTTTCCTTCGACGACGCAGAGCAGCTCGCCGTTGCGGCCAACGTTGCTTACCAGCTCGTTCCCGGCTTCACCATCACGCCGGAAGTCGTGTACTACAAGGCTTCGGAAGATCTGGACGGCAACGACGACGATTACTGGGGCGGCATGGTTCGCTTCCAGCGCTCGTTCTAATCGGATGACCGCTTAAAGACATAAGGACGCCAGCGGGTAACACCGCTGGCGTCTTTCGTTTCGAAACTGCGTTCGCACCAGCGGGAGCGAATGTTGATGAGGCAGGTGGGGACCAGCGGAAAGGATCGGTACTCGGGCTTGGGGGAAAGCGTCAGCTTGTGAGGGGGCAAATCCAGTTGCAACCAGACAACGGGAGATGTCGATGCAAAAGATTAGCATCCTTACCTTGTATTTCCTCAATTATATCATTAATGCTTCCCGCCGGGTTGAGCAGGTGGGGGCATGATGGGTACCTTGGAAAGCAGTGCCGCGGAAAGCGGCGAACTGTACACGCCGATTATCGGCTACAATCTGCAATATACATCCTCTCAATGCGCCACCCACAGGCTTGTCAATCAGCATTCCCTCGCCGAATTGACCGGACGGTATATCAACGTTCTCTGGGACGACGGCTCTCACAAGTACAATGTGCGGTCGTTTCTCGGCGAAATAGACGAGATACTGAAGGGGGAGCGTTTCAGCGGCTTCAGCCAGGAAATGCTCGACCGGATCGTCGGCACGCTTCGTGAACGCGGCAACAGCAATGCAACCATCAATAGAAAGATGGCGGCGCTGAGCAAGCTGCTGCGGAAGGCGTACAAGATGGGGGATATCTTCAGCCTGCCCGAATTCATCCGGCAGAAAGAGCGCGCCGGGCGAATCCGCTTCCTCGAGCATGAGGAAGAGAAGCGTCTTTTCGCAGCCATCAAAAGCCGCTGCGAGGAAAGCTATCGTCTTTCCGTGTTCCTCGTCGATACGGGCTGCCGCCTGGGCGAGGCGATCGGGCTGACCTGGAACGATATCCAGGACCACCGCGTCACCTTCTGGCTGACAAAATCCAACCGCAGCCGCACCGTGCCGCTGACCAGGCGGGCGCGCAAGGCGGTGGACATGTCGCATCAAGGGCTGAAGGGGCCCTTCTCGATGCTCAATCAGGTGCGCTACCGCGCGATATGGAACGAAGCCAAGATGGAGATAGGGCTCGGCACGGACGATCAGGTCGTCCCGCATATCCTGCGCCACACCTGCGCCTCGCGGCTGGTGCGCGGCGGGATCGACATCAGGCGCGTGCAGATGTGGCTCGGGCACCAGACCCTGCAGATGACCATGCGCTATGCGCATCTGGCGACCAACGACCTCGATTCCTGCGTCAAGGTGCTGGAGATCCGGTAGTTTCGCCCCGGATCGGTTTCTCCCGGCCGCGCACGGCTGAGGATGCGGGCAGAACCGGCGGCAACATCGCCTCTCCCACGGGAACGAGGAGGATTGCCGCCGCGCCTCTTCGGCTATGGCCATGGCGCTGCGATCTGTGATAGCCAAAGGCACGCCAATTTGCCGAATTCCGGATCGTCCATGACTACCCCGCCTTTCACGTCTCTTATCGCCAGCCTGCCCTCCTCTGTCCCTTTCGTCGGCCCGGAAACGCTGGAACGCAGCCGCGGCCGCCCCTTCGCGGCGCGGCTCGGCGCCAATGAGAACGGTTTCGGCCCTGCTCCCTCGGTGATCGCCGCCATGCAGGCGGCGGCCGGTGATGTCTGGAAATATGGCGATCCGGAGAATCACGCGCTCAAGGAGACGATCGCCGCCCATTTGGGCGTTTCGGCCCGCAACATAGCCGTCGGCCCCGGCGTCGATTGCCTGCTGGGGCTTGTCGTCAGGCAGTATGTCAATCCCGGCGATGCGGTGATCAACTCGCTCGGCGGCTATCCGACATTCAACTACCATGTGGCCGGTTTCGGCGGACGCCTCGTCACTGTGCCCTATCGCAACGACAGGGGCGATCTCGGCGCCCTTCTCGATGCCCTCAGGCGTGAGAACGCGCCGCTCGTCTATCTCGCCAATCCGGATAATCCGATGGGGACATGGCTGGAAGCCGAGGCGATCCAGTCCTTCATCGAAGCCCTGCCGGAAACCACGCTCTTCATACTCGACGAGGCCTATGGCGAAACAGCGCCCGCCTCCGCCATTCCACCGCTTGATGTGGAGCGTCCGAACGTTCTGAGGATGCGCACTTTTTCAAAGGCTTACGGCCTTGCCGGCATGCGCTGCGGCTATGCCGTGGGCGCGGGCGAGCAGATCGCCGCCTTCGACAAGATCCGCGATCATTTCGGCGTCAGCCGCATGACGCAGGTGGCCGCGCTCGCAGCGCTGGCCGATCAGGCCTATCTGCACCATGTGGTGGGCGAGATCGCCGCCGCGCGCCAGCGCATCGAAAAAATCGCCACGGCGCACGGCCTGCAGGCCATTCCTTCCGCCACCAATTTCGTCGCCATCGACTGCGGTCGCGACGGCGCTTTCGCACGGCGGGTCCTCGAAGAGCTGATCGAGCGCGACATCTTCGTGCGCAAGCCGGCGGCCCCTGTGCTCGACCGCTGCATCCGCGTCAGCGTCGGGCCGCGCGCCGAACTCGATCTCTTCGAGGAAAGGCTGCCGCTTGCCCTTGCCGCTGCGGATGAACCGGCCTGAACGTAGCTTATCCGCATTCAAAGGAGTTCAATAAGGAATGAAATCGACCTGGCGTTTCTCTCTCCCGGCCCTGATGTTACCGGCTCTTCTGGCGGCGGGCTCCCTTGGCGCCAGTGCGGCGGAACCCGTCAAGCCGAAGGTGATGGTGATCACCATGTTCGGAGGTGAGACCAAACCATGGCTTGAAAACGAGAAGGCCGAGATCAAGATTCCCGTGCCCGGATTTCCAAAGGATTACCCGGACGTCGCCTGCGGCGCAGAGGGCCTGTGCGTGCTGACCACCGCGATGGGCTATGCCAATGCCGCCAGCACGCTTTCGGCGCTGATTTATAGCCGCCTGTTCGACCTCACGCAGACCTATTTCATCATCGCCGGCATTGCCGGGGTCGACCCATCTAAAGGAACGCTGGGTTCGGCCCACTGGGCACGCTTTGCCATCGACGGATCGCTGCGCCACGAGATCGATCCCCGGCAGATACCGGAAGGCTGGAGCCATGGCGTCGTGGCGCTCGGCGCCAAAGCACCTGGAGAGAAGGCACAATGGGGCGCAGGCACGGAAGTCTATCGCCTGAACGAAGACTTTCTGCAAAGAGCATTCGCGCTCAGCCGCGAGACGGCGCTTGCCGACAATGAGGAGGCTCAAGGCTACCGCGCGCATTACACGCAGGAAGCTGCGAAGGGAAAGCCCATCGTCAGCATTTGCGACACGCTTTCCTCCGACAGCTATTGGCACGGGGCGATGATTGCCGAAGGCATGGCCAAATGGGTTGCGCTGACGACTGACGGAAAAGGCAGCTACTGCACGACGCAGATGGAGGACAATGCCACATTGACCGCACTGCGGCGCTGCGCGGATGCCGGCCTTGTCGATTTCGACCGCATCGCCCTTTTGCGCACCGCCTCGAATTTCGATCGCGAGGGCACGGACCAGACGCCCGTCGAATCACTGACCGCCAAATCCGGCGGCTTCGGCCCCTCCACGATCAATGCTTATCGCGTGGCATCCACCGTGGCGAAGGCAATCATCAGCGATTGGAATAGATGGGCAGATGGCGTGCCGGCCACCGAGGCCATAAGCGCCAATTGATCAATAGGAAGGACTGGAGAATATGGCCATGGAACTCTACCGTCCTTTCGCCTTTTTCGGTGGCCTGAGCGGTGCTGCGGCGCTTGCCGCCTATGCGGCATCCGCCCATGCCGGCAGCGCCAATCTCGCGACGGTAGCGCCGATCCTGCTCGCGCACGCCCCTGCCCTGCTGGTGTTTGCGCTGCTTGCACCGGGGAGGATGACCGCGAAGCTCGGCGGGTGGATCATCCTGCTCGGCCTCGTCCTCTTCACGGGCGATCTGGTGGTGCGGGATATGACAGGGGCGCGGCTCTTCCCCTATGCCGCGCCACTGGGCGGAACGTCACTCATCGTGGGATGGCTTGTCATCGCCGCCACCGGCCTGATGAAGCAGAACGCGTCTTTATAGCGTTCAACGCTATCTTTGACGGATTCGCCGGGATTTGTATCGTTATCGCAGCAGGTAAGTGGAGGCTTGGCTTCCAGTGACAAACACTGGAATGACGGCAGTTTGGCCGCGGGTCGATCATCTCCAACGTTTCTGCCTGTACAACGACTGCCGGTAGAGTGAAACTATCCTCACCTCGTCATTCCAGTGCTTGTCACTGGAATCCATTTCTCAACAGTGCCGCAGCCGACCGGTGGCAATTTATCATTTTATGGCGGCTGAAAGCGGGACACTCCCGCGCACAAGAAAAACGGGGCGCTGGCGCCCCGTTTTCTCTCCTGTAGCCGGCGCCCTCTGAGGCACGCCGCCGGAATATCCCGACGTCTTACGACGTGCCCTTCAGCTTTGCGTTGCAAAGGCTGTAATAGCCGCCGCCCTTCTGGATCCACTTCAGGCCGCCAAGCGCATTGTTGTTCTTGAGGGCATGATACTGGTCGAGGCAGGTGTGCATACGTGCCTTGCCCGGCGTCTGGTTCGAATATTGCGGGGAAACGGCGGTCGGGAAAACCACGCCCTGCGGTGCCGTGGTCGTCGGTGCAGGTGGTTCCGTGGTGCCATCGGTGCTCAAGGCAACCGGATCGGCGCCTGGGCCGCATTCGGCCTTGCGGAAGCCATTCCAGGTCATGCCATTGAGCGAGCCGGCCGCTTTCGCCACTTCGTATTTCGCGCCACACTCCAACATGCTCAATCCCTTGCCGGAAGCGGCTGCGGCAGCCGGGGCTGCAGCGTTGGTGGCAGGCGAGGCAGGTGCTGCAGCCGGAGCGGCCGGAGCGGCGGCACCAGCGGCGGCGGCGTCATCATCCGATCCGCATTCGGCCTTGCGGAAATCATTCCACTTCATGCCCCCCAGCGTCCCCGCATCCTTGGCGGCCTTGTATTTCACACTGCATTCTTTCATCGTCAGCGCGTTGGCCGGCGATGAAACGGTCAGGGCGGCCGCACCAACAATGACGGCAGCACCGGCCAGACTTGCGATGGATCGAATAAGCATCTCGTTATCTCCTTGTCGAGGTGCAGCGACAGTGCACTTCGCCCGTTTTTCTGTCAATTATTGCGTGCACACAAGGTAAAATTTCACTTCACAAATATAGAATCGCCGTTACAGCGCATTTTCACTGTATTAGCACAATTGCACGTTCCGCCGCCGGGACTTGAACGAGAGGCGGCTTCGTTCCATTGTGCGGCGGCGGTGCAGGAGCAGCATCGGCGGAAGCCGTGGCGGCATGATGCGGGGTCCACCTGGAGCATGCCTGGCCCACGGAAGGGCGATAAACGGAGGAAACCATTTGCTCATTCGCTTCTGCTTATAAACGGGGAGGAAACGCATGTATGCATCGGGCCTGAGATTCGGCCTGCCTGAGGAGATCGAGGCGCTGCGCGACCAGGTGCAGCGCTTCGCCCGCGAACGGATCGCGCCGCTCGCCGCCGAGATAGACCGGACAAACGAATTCCCCATGCAACTCTGGCGGGAGTTCGGTGAATTGGGTTTGCTCGGCATGACCGCCGATCCAGCCTATGGCGGCTCGGGCCTTACCTATCTCGCCCATGTGGTGGCGATGGAGGAGATCTCGCGCGCTTCGGCCTCCATCGGCCTTTCCTATGGCGCGCATTCCAATCTCTGCGTCAACCAGATCAACCGCTGGGGCAACGCGACGCAAAAGGCGAAATATCTGCCTGATCTCTGCTCGGGCGCGCATGTCGGCGCGCTCGCCATGTCGGAGCCGGGCGCGGGCTCCGACGTCGTCTCGATGAAGCTGCGCGCCGAGCGCCGAGGCGACCGTTACGTGCTGACCGGCAACAAGATGTGGATCACCAACGGGCCTGACGCCGACACGCTGGTCGTCTATGCCAAGACCGACCCGGACGCGGGGCCGCGCGGCATCACCGCCTTCCTCGTCGAAAAGGGCACGAAGGGCTTTTCCACCGCGCAGAAGCTCGACAAGCTCGGCATGCGCGGCTCCAACACCTGCGAGCTGGTGTTTGAGGGCTGCGACGTGCCGGCGGAAAACGTGCTCGGGCAGGAGGGCGAAGGGGTCAATATCCTGATGTCAGGGCTCGATTACGAACGCGTGGTATTGGCGGGCGGGCCGCTCGGCATCATGGCCGCCTGCCTCGATGCCGTGGTTCCTTACGTCCATGAGCGCAAGCAGTTCGGCCAGGCGGTAGGCGAGTTCCAGCTGATGCAGGGCAAGCTCGCCGACATCTATACCACCGCCAATGCCTGCCGCGCCTATGTCTACGCCGTGGCGGCGGCCTGCGACCGGGGCGAGACGACGCGCAAGGACGCGGCGGGCTGCATCCTCTATGCCGCGGAAAAGGCGACCTGGTGCGCGCTGGAGGCGATCCAGGCGCTGGGCGGCAATGGCTATATCAATGATTATCCGACGGGGCGCCTCTTGCGCGACGCCAAGCTCTACGAGATCGGCGCCGGCACCAGCGAGATCCGGCGCATGCTGATCGGACGCGAAATCTTCGCGGAAAGCGCATAGAGTACGCAATGACAATCCTCAAATCGCAGATTTCCCCCTCCTCCGAAAGCTTCGCCACAAATGCGGCGGCGATGCGCGCGCTGGTGGAGGAGATGCGCGCCAGGGCGGCGGAGATCGAGAAAGGCGGGCCGGACGAGGCGCGCGAGCGCCATGTGGCGCGCGGCAAGCTGCTGCCCCGTGAGCGGCTTGCCCGGCTTCTCGACCCCGGCTCGCCCTTTCTCGAGATCGGCCAGTTCGCCGCCTTCGGCATGTATGACGGCAATATCGCCTCCGCCGGGCTCATCGCCGGGGTCGGCCGCGTCGAGGGCCGGGAGGTGATGATCATCGTCAATGATGCGACGGTGAAGGGCGGCACCTATTATCCCCTCACCGTGAAGAAGCACCTGCGCGCGCAGGAGATCGCGCTGGAGAACCGCCTGCCCTGCATCTATCTGGTCGATAGCGGCGGCGCCAACCTGCCCAACCAGGACGAGGTCTTCCCCGACCGGGACCATTTCGGCCGCATCTTCTACAACCAGGCCAATATGAGCGCCGCCGGCATCGCGCAGATCGCGGTCGTCATGGGCTCCTGCACGGCGGGCGGCGCCTATGTGCCGGCGATGTCCGACGAGACGATCATGGTGCGCGGCCAGGCGACGATCTTCCTCGGCGGCCCGCCGCTGGTCAAGGCGGCGACAGGCGAGGACGTGACGGCGGAGGAGCTGGGCGGCGCGGAACTGCACACGCGGCAATCCGGCGTGGCGGACCATTATGCGCTCGATGACGAGCATGCGCTTGTTCTCGCCCGGCGGATCGTGAAAAACCTGAATCGGAAGAAAAGGATAGGGCTCGATCTTCGCAAACCGATTCCGCCGCTCTATGCGCCGGAAGAGCTCTACGGCATCGTGCCGACCGATCTCAAGCGGCCCTATGACGTGCGCGAGCTGCTGGCGCGCGTGGTGGACGGCTCGGAATTCGACGAGTTCAAGAAGAATTACGGCACGACGCTGGTGACGGGCTTTGCCCATCTCCACGGCATGCCGGTCGGCATCCTCGCCAATAATGGCGTGCTCTTCTCCGAAAGCGCGCTGAAGGGGGCGCATTTCATCGAACTGTGCTGCCAGCGCGGCATTCCGCTCGTCTTCCTGCAGAACATCACCGGCTTCATGGTGGGCCGCGCCTATGAGGCGGGCGGCATCGCCAAGGACGGCGCCAAGCTGGTGACGGCGGTGGCGACCGCGGGCGTGCCGAAGGTGACGATGATCGTCGGCGGCTCCTTCGGCGCCGGCAATTACGGCATGTGCGGGCGCGCCTTCTCGCCGCGCTTCCTCTGGATGTGGCCGAACGCCCGCATCTCGGTGATGGGCGGCGAACAGGCGGCGACCGTGCTCGCCATGGTGAAGCGCGAGGGCATCGAGCGGCGCGGCGGCCAATGGTCCGCCGCCGAGGAAGCCGAATTCCGCGCCCCCATCCTCGAAAAATACGAGCGCGAAGGCCACCCCCTCTATTCCTCCGCCCGCCTCTGGGACGACGGCATCATCGACCCGGCAAGGACCCGGGATGTGCTGGGCCTAAGCCTCTCCGCAGCGCTCAACGCGCCGGT
Organism: Mesorhizobium sp. RMAD-H1; assembly: GCF_014191375.1. Taxonomy (GTDB): domain Bacteria; phylum Pseudomonadota; class Alphaproteobacteria; order Rhizobiales; family Rhizobiaceae; genus Paramesorhizobium. The sequence goes on along the minus strand of NZ_JACHWN010000001.1, from coordinate 704,963 downwards.
GACGGAGACGCGGTTCGGGGTGTTCAGGATGTGAGCACTTCAAGAAAGTTTTCCTAAACTTATCCCCACCCTTTCCGGCACGTTCAAACTTCCCGCTGCGCAACCAGCGTGGCGGGAAGGAAGATGGAAGATTCAGCCGGAAATATCGAACTCCGCAGGATCGAGAACAGTCTGGCAGCAAGCCGCCTGCTGTTTTCCTGCCTGCGGCTGCGAAACGCAGTCAAATACAATCCAGACTGGTTTCTCCAGCCACGCGCGCCGGCAGATAGCCCCGGCGGCATTGGGGGAGAGTGGGTTCCATGTTCCAACGGTCTTCCTCAACTTTTCCAAGTCGGACAACGCGCGATGGAAATCCTGGCGCGTGTGGCAAACCGTGTTTCTCCTTACCTGCGCAGAACGCCGAAATTTTGGGACGATTCCATCGATCTTCCCGCCAATGATGATCTCTTTGATGAAGAAACCGGTCGCATCGGCCCAGAAACTGCCCGGCGACCTGGGCACCAGTCCCTCCGGTTTCGCAACGAAAGAGAGCTGCGGAGGTATTTAGGCCCAGCGGGACGCAACCGGGAATGGCACCACATCGTGGAGAAAAGGCTTGCGGAAAAAGGTATCTTCCCACCCGAACAGATCCACAGCACTGATAACATCATCAATCTGCCGACGGATGTGCATCGATGCGTAAGCCGTATAATGAGTGAGAAGGACCCTATGGTCGACAATACGGTGATGCGTTTTTGGGTCGAGAAGCTGCCGTTTGATAAGCAGTACAACCACGGGATAAGACTTATCCTGCGTTGCTTCAAGGAGCTTGGCTATGACCCGAATTCGTTCTGATCTGCCCGCCGCGGAGCTGATGATGCTGCTTGAGAAATATACCGATCTTCGCCGCGCGGCTCTGCTTGCGGATGATGTTCCAAGGGCCAACCGATACTCGGACAAGGTTCATGCCGTCCTCAACGCTCTCACCGACAGGGGAGAGGAAGGCCGGCGCGCCTTCGAGGAATTGCTCACCCACCCCCTGCCGCATATGCGTCTCTATGCGGCGGGCAAGGCGATCAAATGGAAGCCGGATGCCGCGGTGCCAGTGCTGGGGAGGCTGCTTATCGAGGAATTCGACGATGGAACCGCCCGGCTGGCTGCTGTCGATGTCCGCGTGAGCGCTGATAACCTCCTCATGGAGTTTTTCGATATCAAAAGTCTCAATCCAAATGATCTCATAGAGCCGATAAAGGCCTACGGCATCGATTTGCCCCGGATGCCATAGCTTCCTCGAGCATCGGCAGAGGGGAATATGAGATATTCTACCGCTCCAGCATGCAGAAGCCAGCGGAAGCAAATCGCACCGGAGAACACCATGTCCGTCAAAACCCGCATGAGCGCCGTGACAGGGGACATCACCAGGGTCGAAGCCGACGCCATCGTCAATGCGGCCAACCGCTCGCTGCTCGGCGGCGGGGGCGTGGACGGCGCGATCCACCGCGCCGCCGGACCGGAGCTTCTCAAGGAATGCCGCAGGCTCGGCGGCTGCGAGACGGGCGACGCGAAGATCACCAAGGCCTACCGCCTCCCCGCCCGCTTTGTCATCCACGCCGTCGGCCCGGTCTGGCAGGGCGGCGGAAAGGGCGAAGGGGAACTGCTCGCCTCCTGCTACGCCCGCGCACTGGAACTCGCCCGCGACCACCACTGCCGCTCCATCGCCTTCCCCGCCATCTCCACCGGCATCTATGGCTATCCCAAGGATGAAGCGGCACGGATTGCGGTGCAGACGGTGGCGGCGTTTCTGGAGGGGAATGAACTGCCGGAGAGGGTTATTTTTGTGGGGTTTGATGAGGAGACGATGAGGGCGTATGAGGGGGAGATGGAGAGACAGGAGGATGAAAACTGAGTCCTCTTACTTCCTCCATGCTATTTGTTCGCATCAGCTCAGCGCTTCACAACAAGCCATTAGCTGGAGCCATGGTCTCATTCATGACTTGGTCAAATTCCTGATGGAACAGAGTGGAGACGGATTCTGTTCTGAGAAAATCTCTTATCTTCTCCCTCGTCGAGACCCCACCCTCTGCGATCATTTTGTCAAGGATTTCGGCGACTTTTCCATAGTGATCGAGCATAGACTGCTCATCGGAAAATACAGAAAGTATATCAGAGCACATTTTTTCCTGAAAAGACTTCTTAATCTCAAATATATCCCTACCATGCGTTACCTTTCTTCCTATGGATGAAAGAACGTAATATTTATATATCCCCCATGTACTAGGCACTCGTTTGTTTCTAATTACAAAATCTGTTCGGTACGCTGCAAAAGCGGCAACATGATAAGGAATAACAGAGTGGGATTCCTGAAATATCTTGCTAGAAAACTCTCGCCTAATCCCCCTATAGTCACGCGCTGACCTGTGGGGGCGAAAGAGAAACATCGCCGCGATTGACTTTACGAGATCACTTGGACGACAAATACGGGTTCGCTCAACGGTTTCGTTTCTGTATTGGTTTTCTCGCCTCTCAAGAAATAATCTATAGTCTCCCGTCTGCTCACGGCAATACTCTTCTAAATCCTTCATAAATGGCTTAAGTGCCCAGAATTGATCGTCTTTTACCTCATTTTGCTTGTTGGTTCCGACGATAATGCTGGCAACGAAATTAGTGTCCTTGCTGCCAATTAATCGAAAAGGAACATAAACACCTTCAGCAGCGCTCTCAGCCAGAAACAGAATGTTGCTTGTTTGGCAACCATTTACGATTTGGTAATCGTCAAGCTCAAAAGTATCCCCCCTTCGATTTATCTCTTTTGCAACAACAGTCACCCCATTATTCTTAAAGACAAAGGATTGCTGACTGCCATCACGAAGCTCTTGAAGAATACCTTTATTTATAGACGACTCTGGGTCAAAATCTCTGATATTGTCAAAGAATACCGCCCTATTGATTTTTCTCCCTTCACCGTCTGCCGAGACGATTGTCGCGAGTTGAACTAGTTCTTCCGCTGAGACAAGCCCCAAAAATGCTTGCTCGACAGAGGGATGATCTGGGAGAGTAATCGGCTTGATTATGTCAATCTTTTCAGAAATGGAATTCGTTGCGGACCGATAGCCTGCCTGGAGCTCCTTTGAACCAAGTATATCTATCTCTATATCTCCAAATATGTTCAGGTCACTGAATCTTGTTTTGTTTGTATCTATTAATTGCTTTAGTTGCTTGCTAATTTCACCCGAACCAGTTGTAACGTAGAAAAGACGAAGAGTTGGATTTCTTTTGAGGGCTGCTTCATAAACTGAATCCTTTGCTGCCATCAAATCCGTAAGCTTTTCTGAAGGATCTAAAAAACTTCCGTCAAAAAATGCATAAGCTCCCATCAAAAAATTTGGACATCTCTCCGTAGTCCAGTTTTTCGCTGGTTTTGGACTGAAATATATTAAATTCAACGGAATGGTTCTTTCCGTTGCCCAGGATGCTATTTATGTCGTCGGAATTCGTGCACAGCTCACCCTGGACCAGGATAGCAATTCCATCTAAGCCAAATTCGTCGCCGCCCAAATGAGCGGAAAATGGGTCAATATTGTCAGTCAATATTCCGTTCTGGATGGAGAATATGGAGAACACCTCGAACAAATCATTCTCTTGAAGATTCACATTTGGATTAGCTTTTTCAAATGCTTTCAGCTGTGCCTTAACTACAGGATTCATCTTCTCACCACCCCGTTTCCCAAGAGCTACGCTTTAGCATTCGTACGCACCGAAAGCCACGACAGCGGTTGAGGCTCAGGAAGTTTTCCCCAATCGCGCGCAATTTACCTCTTCTGCGGCCCCCGTCCCCAATCCGCCCCCTCAATCGAGGAACTGCCGCCGCAGTTCCTCCGCCTGCGCGGCGGGCATGTCGCCCAGCATGGCGCGGATGGTGTAGCCGCCGTAGCGGGCTTCGCCAGTGCTGATCATCCAGTCCTCGATCTCGTCGGCGGCGAGTTCCACCGGGTCGCCGGCCTTGTAGCCCGGGGTAACCGGATCGTTCGCGAGACGGCCCTGGAAGATGCCGTTTCGCACGCCTGTCACCTCCATCCAGATATGCTCGACCTCGCCGCCGCCGGCGAGGCGCATCTTGAGGAGATAGGCGCCGTGCAAGCCGGATTTCGCGAGATGGAGGAAGCGCGGCAGGGTCTCGCGCGCCTTGCGCGTCGCCTCGGCGAGCCTGGCTTCCCCGGCGGGATATCCCATCAGATTATCATCGGATTGATCGGCGCGCTTCTCCGCATATGCGCCCCCTCCCGCCGCCAGGCCTGCGAGCATGGCAAGGGCGGTCTTGATCAGATTGGCCATCGGCCCTGTCCCCCAATATACAGCCGCTTAAGGCAAGCTATACGAAGAACATATCATGAACAATAGCTTTATTCCCCATTCACCAGCGCCAGTATCAGCTGATGCACATTGCCGCCGTCGCTCATCTCCACCCTGTCGAATTCACGGCTCTTGCGGCGCTGTTCCTCCGAGAGGGCGGCGAGGCGGGTGGTGAGTTCCTGCCTTATCTTCCGGCATTTGGGGTCGTCGGCGACGGTAAGGCCGATGGAGACGGCCTCGATCTTCTTCACCATGTCGAGGATCATCTCGCCATGCACGCGCTCATGCGCCGTGATGCCGGCGATGAATTTGTCCCAGAGCTTCTGCGTCGCGGCGGGCAGCGGGCTCGAGGGTTTCGGCAGCTTGTAGATGATGGTCAGATGCGGGCGGGCCGAGGCGAGCCGGCATCCGCCGTTCTCCGGCACATATCTGCGCGACCATTTCAGATCGAAGGTGGTGTAGGCGATGGTGCGGCCGAGGCTCACCTTCGGGCCGTTCTCGCCGATCGATTCATAGAGCTCGATGCCCGTCCTGCCGGAGATGGCGTAAGCCTCGATCTTCTCATTGGGCTTCCATTGCGCCCCTGCCGGCGGCGCGGAAGCAGCTGCCAGCACCACGCCCAAAATCCATGAGACCCGTTTCATCCGCCGCCATCCCTTTTTTGCGCGGCGACGCTAGTGGAAATGATCCGCCCGTTCAACCCGCCGGTTTCCTGCCAGTCTTTTGTCAGTTGCCCTGTCAGGAGGGCTTCTGCCCGGATTGTCAGGAGAGATGAGTTGGATGCATTCTCAGTGTAACATTGCCGGACCATAACGATTGCGCATGCAACACCGATCAACCCAAGCATAAGGGAAACGCGAAATGCCCAAGCAATCGCACTTCATCTGGTACGAACTGATGACATCGGACCTCGCCGGCGCGGAGGCGTTCTACACGGAGGTGATCGGCTGGAATGCCGAGCCCTGGCCGGGCGAGATGCCCTATGTGATCGTGAAGGCCGGGGAGACCGGCGTCGCCGGGCTGATGACCATCCCCGAGGAGGCGAAGGCGATGGGCGCGCGGCCGATGTGGCTCGCCTATATCCATGCCGAGGATGTGGACGCGGCGACGCAAAGCGTGCGGCAGGCGGGCGGACAGGTCTATCGCGAGCCGGCCGATATCCCCGAGGTCGGCCGCTTCTCCGTCGTCACCGACCCGCAGGGCGCGACGTTCATGCTGATGACGCCCAATATGGAAGGCCAGCCGCCGCTGCCCGAGGGCACGCCGGGGACGGTCGGCTGGAACGAGCTCTATGCCGGCGACGGCCCGAGCGCCTTCGACTTCTATTCCAGCCAGTTCGGCTGGACGAAGGACCAGGCCATGGATATGGGCGAGATGGGCATCTACCAGATCTTCGCCATCGACGGCAAAATGTGCGGCGCGGTGATGACCAAGCCGGAGAACGTGCCGGTGCCGATGTGGCAGTTCTATTTCAATGTCGACGGGCTCGATGCCGCGCTCGCCAGGGTGAAGGAGAAGAACGGCAAGGTGGTGCTGGAACCGATGCAGGTGCCCGGCGGTTCCTGGATCGCCGGCTGCATGGACCCGCAGGGCGCGCTGTTCTCGCTGGTCTCAATGACGCGTTGAATGGTTGCTTTCTCTCCTCTCCCGGGAGAGAAAGCAAATCCAACATCTTCGCCGAACGGAAAAGCATGAAACGCGTGATGATCATCGGCGGGGCGGGCTCGGGCAAATCCACCCTCGCCCGGCAGATCGGCGAGAAGACGGGGCTGCCCGTCATCCATATCGACCCGATGTACTGGAACGCCGGCTGGGTGCAGCGCCCGCAGGAGGAAACGGCGGCGCTGGCGCTCCAGGCGGCGGAAGGCGAGGAATGGGTGTTCGACGGCAACAACAGCGCGACGCTGGGCGAGCGGCTGGCGCGCGCCGATACGCTCATCTTCCTCGACATCGGCACAATGCGCCGGCTCTGGCGCATTTTCCTGAGGATATGGCATCATTACGGCCAGACGCGCCCCGACATGGCGGAAGGTTGCCCGGAGCGCTTCGACTGGGCCTTCCTCAAATGGGCGGCCGGATACAGGCGGCGCGGTCGGCTCGGTGCGCTCAGGATCATCGGCTCGCCACCGCCGCACCTGAAGGTGGTCCATCTGCGCAGCCCGGCGGCGGTGCGGCATTTTCTTGCAGAAATTCCGGATAATCGGAAGAAACTCTAGAAGGAGCCAGCATGTTCTCCAGAATCCTCATCGCCAATCGCGGCGAGATCGCCGTCCGCATCATCCGCACGGCACGGCGGCTGGGGATCGGCACCGTCGCCGTCTATTCCGATGCGGACGCGGACGCGCTGCATGTGAAAATGGCCGACGAGGCGGTGCATATAGGCCCGCCGGCCGCTGCCGAGAGCTATCTGAAGGCCTCGCGCATCATCAAGGCGGCGCAGGAGACGGGCGCCGAGGCAATCCATCCCGGCTATGGCTTTCTCTCGGAAAACCCGGATTTCGTCGAGGCGGTGGAGCGCGCGGGCCTCGTCTTCATCGGCCCGTCGGCCGCCTCGATCCGCGCGATGGGGCTGAAGGACGCCGCCAAGCGGCTGATGGAGAAGGCGGGCGTGCCCGTCGTGCCGGGTTATCATGGCGAGGCGCAGGATCTCGTCGTGCTCGCCACCAAGGCGCGGGAGATCGGCTATCCCGTGCTGATCAAGGCGCGCGCCGGCGGCGGCGGCAAGGGCATGCGCCGGGTCGACCACCCAGACGATTTCGCGGAGGCGCTGGCCGCCGCCCGGCGGGAGGCCAAGAGCGCCTTCGGCGACGACCGCGTGCTGGTGGAGAAATATGTCGCCCGTCCCCGGCATATCGAGGTGCAGGTCTTCGGCGATGCGCATGGCAATGCGGTGCATCTCTTCGAGCGCGACTGTTCGCTGCAGCGGCGCCACCAGAAGGTGATCGAGGAGGCCCCTGCCCCCGGAATGAGCGAGGCAATGCGTGCGGCCATGACGCAGGCCGCAGTGAAGGCGGCGAAGGCGATTTCCTATCGCGGCGCGGGCACGGTGGAGTTCATCGTCGATGCCTCGCAGGGACTGAAGCCCGACGCCTTCTGGTTCATGGAGATGAACACGCGGCTGCAGGTGGAGCATCCCGTGACGGAGATGGTGACGGGGCTTGATCTCGTCGAATGGCAGCTGCGTGTGGCAGCGGGAGAGCCATTGCCGCTGAAACAGGAAGAGATCACGCTTTCCGGCCATGCCTTCGAGGCGCGGCTTTATGCGGAGGATCCCTCCCGCGGCTTCCTGCCCGCCATCGGCACGCTCGATCATCTGCGCTTTGCGGAGGGGGCGGCGGGCGACACGACACTGCGCATCGACGCCGGGGTGCGGGAGGGCGATGCGATCGCGCCGTTCTACGATCCCATGATCGCCAAGATCATCGTCCGCGGCAGGGACCGCAGCGCTGCCCTTTCGGCGCTGGGCGCGGCGTTGCGGCAGACGGAAATCGCGGGGTCGGTCACCAATGCCGCCTTCCTCGCCCGGCTGACGGAACATGAAGGCTTTGCGGCGGGCGACGTGGATACGGGGCTGATCGAGCGGGATATCGATGCGCTCGTTGCGCCGGCGGAGATGCCACGCGGCGCAGCGGAGCTGGCGGCGCTCGTGGCAAGCGGGCTGATCGAGCGCGCCGCTTCCGGCGATCCATGGGAGGCGATTGCCGGCTACAGCCATTTCAATGGGCTGTCCTATCCGGTGAGCCTCGGCCGGGACGGAAAGCTGGAGCGCCTTGCCATCGCCATCGACGGGCCGGAGCGATTCATCCTGTCGGCCGACGGGCAATCGACCCCTCTGCGGCTGCGGCGCAACGGGCGAAACCTGCTCCTGACCGGCCCCGGCATCTTCCTCAATGCCACGGCGGCACGTACCGCCGGCGGCGTGACCATCTTCGCCGATGGAGCATCCGGTCATTTCCCGATGCCCGACCCGCTGGAGAGCGCCGAGACCGAGGCCCTGCCCGGCGAAAGGCTGACGGCGCCGATGCCGGGGCTGGTCAAGCAGGTGCGGACATCGGCGGGAGACATGGTGAAGAAGGGACAGCCGCTCCTCATCCTCGAAGCCATGAAGATGGAACACACGATCGCCGCGCCGCATGACGGCATGGTGGAGACGATCGTCGCCGAGGGCGAGCAGGTGCGAGAGGGCACGACGCTCGTGCGCTTTGCGGAAGAAGAAGCGAGGCTGCCATAAACAGAACGGCCGCGCCGGTGTTATACCCACCGGTCGCGGCGCAAAGCGAAAACCCTGTTACTTTTCGCCGTTCCTGCCCTGCAATTCGCGAAATTTCCGGTCCGTTTTTCCGGTTTTTGAAGGAAAGATCGCGCCCTTTTCGGGTGATATCAGTGCGTCGTCATCCATTCGCGGGCGGCACGCAATGCGCTGGCGAGTTCCACCTTGCTCATGGTGGCGGCAATCTCGCTGCGCATCGCCGCAGCCCGTTCGTTGCCCTTGATGGCAGCGATGTTGAACCATTTGTGGGCGGCGACGACATCGACATCGCAATCGCGTCCGGTGGCGTACATCATGCCCATCTCGAAGAGGATATCGGCCTGGGCGGATGCGCCCATGGTGCCGAGTTCTGCACTGCGCAATTCATATCGTGCCATTGCTCAAGTCCTAATCCCTGTTGCCGGAACATCCGGTTTTCATTGGCTTATTTGTCGCCGATCCGGTGTTCTTCCGATGCTTTCGAGATTGCCAGAGAGGCTTGAAACGGCGGTTAAGCCCGATGATTAACGGGCACCCAACAAAATCCGAACGGGAGGTAAACTTCGGATTCCATTAAACATGAGAACCCCGGTTTTGCGGGATTTCGACGAAAATTCGTCTAAAATTCGCCTGGACGAAATCAACCCGATGCTAACCAAGGATTCGGTTCGCATTGCAGCCCGTCATTCATTCTCTTTGCTCAGCAGGCGAATTCTGAAGTCCTAGACCGCGAAAAAAATCCTGCTGGCCGGCTGTCGGACGGCTTCCGTTCGCTCCAGCTTTCGTTTACTTTTACGTTTTCGTAAGGGGTGGCTTGCGGCAGGAGGAGATGCTGCCGGGCTTTTCGCCCCGTGACCGGGAGGAATGAGATGATCCGCACAATAGTTTTCGCCGCCGCCGCATTGACGCTCGCCGCCACTCCGGCACTCGCCGAGGAGCCGATCGTCGGTTCATGGAAGCGCCCCAACGGCACGGTGATCAAATATGAGCCCTGCGGCGGCGCCGATACCTATTGCGGGACGGTGATGACGGGCCAGTACAAGGGCAAGTCGATCGGCTCTATGTCCGGCACCGGCGGCGCCTACAAGGGCAAGGTCAACAAGCTCGACGAAGGCAAGACCTATACGGGCAAGGCCAGCGTCAAGGGCAACACGCTGTCGCTCTCGGGATGCGTCATGGGCGGCCTCATCTGCAAGAGCGAGAGCCTGGCGCGGCAGTAAGAGATAGGGAGGTATTCAGGCGAAGGTGAGGCGTACAATACCCCCCTCTGGCCTGCCGGCCATCTCCCCCTCAAGGGGGGAGATTACGTTGTGAGTTCCGCTTTTGCCAATCGCCGACATTGCAGAAAATGCGTCGCCGTCAATGCCAGCTAATCTCCCCCCTTGAGGGGGAGATGCCCGGCAGGGCAGAGGGGGGTGCAAACAGTGCCAACCTGTCTCGCCCAGCGGGATCGCCTAGCGCGCCTTCTGCCCGAACAGGATCTTCTGGGCTTCCTTGTCATCGGCGAGATTTGATTTCTCGCGCTCTTCCTTGCCCAGCTCCAGGCCGCGCTTGACGGCGGGGCGTGCGGTGACCGTCTCGAACCAGCGCTTCAGATTTGGGAAATCCTCCAGCTTCTGGTCATAGTTCTTGTAGGCGCTGACCCAGCCCACGCAGGCGATATCGGCGATGGAATATTCATCGGCCAGGTAATCGCGGCCTTCGAGGCGGCGGTTCATCACGCCATAGAGGCGATTGACCTCATTGGTGTAGCGGTCGATGCCGTACTGGATCTTCTCCGGCGCATAAATACGGAAATGGCCAGCCTGGCCGGACATCGGGCCGAGACCGCCCATCTGCCACATCAGCCACTCCTCGGTGGCGACGCGCTTACGCTCGTCGGCGGGATAGAACTTGCCGAACTTGCGCCCGAGATATTGCAGGATGGCGCCGGATTCGAACACCGAGATCGGCTCGCCGCCAGGCCCTTCCGGATCGATGATGGCGGGCATGCGGTTGTTCGGCGCGATCTTCAGGAAATCCGGCTTGAACTGGTCGCCCTTGCCGATATTGACGTATTTGACCTCATAGGGAACGCCCAGCTCCTCCAGCATGATGCTGATCTTCCAGCCATTGGGCGTCGGCCAGTAATAGAGCTCGATCGGCTTTGTCTGCGTGGTCATGAGAATCTCCTGAAGATGAAGGGACGATTGCTGTGAATCCGACATAACAGATACGGACGATCGCCGGTATCGCAAGGGAGGTGGATTAATCTCACGTCAACGTGTTTGAACGGCAGATGAACGGCGCTCTCAGCATGCATTCAGCCGGGTTCTGGTAGCTGTTGGACCATCGAACGAGGATCGTCCCATGCTTCTGCGCCGCTTCACCATCGTCAGCCTCTTTCTGATGGGCATCGCCATCCTGACGGGCAGCATCATCCACGAAGTCCGCAAGGCCAATGCGCAAAAGCCCCTTTTCAATGTTTCGACGGTCGTGCCCACCGAAACAGGCAATGATTTGAGGATCGGCCAATGACCAACATGTTCACCGCCACCGCCATCCTGCTTCGCATGGCGCTCTTCACCGCCGTCGTCATCGGCCCGATCGGCCTTTTCACCGCCGTCCAGGCCGTAAAGACACCCGGCATCAACGGCGCGGGGCTCGTGCTCTTCGTCAGCCTGCAACGGGTCGGATGAGCTTTGAACAAGCTTTTGCGACAGGAGGTCCCGCCCCCTCCCAACGCGGCGAAGTCTTCCATATAATGAGGCATGGAAAATCGAATCGGCCATCCCTATCACTCCGGCATCCATACGCCGCCCCACCAGGAACCCGAGCAATTCACCGATGCCCGCGCCGCGGTCGATGCCTTGCGCGCGCTCTATGACCGCAATACCGCCTTCCTGCGCAACGCGTTCGAAAAGGTCGCCCGCGGGGAAATCGGGGCGGAGCGTTTCCGCGCCTATTATCCCGAGCTGCGGCTATCGACATCGAGCTTCGCCCATGTCGACAGCCGTCTCGCCTTCGGCCATGTGTCCACGCCGGGCGAATATTCGACGACGATCACCCGCCCGGACCTGTTCGACAATTACCTGCACGAGCAGATCAAGCTCCTGATCCGCAATCATGGTGTCCCGGTCACGGTGCAGGAATCGCTCGTTCCCATCCCCATCCATTTCGCCTTTCTGGAGGGCACCTATATCGAAGCCTCGGTCGCGGAGGCCTTTTCGCGTCCCTTGCGCGATATCTTCGACGTGCCGGATCTGGCGGCGACCGATGACCGCATCGTCAATGGCGATTACGAGCTCGCTCCCGGCGAAGCCATGCCGCTTTCGCCTTTCACCGGGCAGAGGGTCGACTATTCGCTGCACCGGCTGTCGCACTATACGGCGACGAGCCCGGCGCAGTTCCAGAACTTCGTGCTCTTCACCAATTATCAGTTCTATATCGACGAATTCTGCGCCTATGCGCGCGAATTGATGGCGCAGGGCGGCGGCGGATATGAGAAGTTCGTCGAGCCCGGCAATCTCGTCACTCTTGCCGGCGACGATGCGCCCTCCATTGGCGTTCCGCTGCAGCGCCTGCCGCAGATGCCGGCCTATCATCTGGCGCGGCCCGACAAATCGGGCATCACCATGGTCAATATCGGCGTCGGCCCCTCCAACGCAAAGACGATCACCGACCATATCGCCGTGCTGCGACCGCATGCCTGGCTGATGCTCGGCCATTGCGCGGGCCTGCGCAACACGCAGGCGCTGGGCGACTATGTGCTGGCGCATGCCTATGTGCGCGAGGACCATGTGCTCGACGACGATTTGCCGGTCTGGGTGCCGCTGCCGGCGCTCGCCGAGGTGCAGGTGGCGCTGGAGGAGGCGGTGGAAGAGATCACCGGCCTCGAAGGCTACGACCTGAAGCGGATCATGCGCACCGGCACGGTCGCAACCATCGACAACCGCAATTGGGAACTGCGCGACCAGCGCGGGCCGGTACAGCGCCTGTCGCAATCGCGCGCCGTGGCGCTGGACATGGAATCGGCAACGATCGCTGCCAACGGCTTCCGCTTCCGCGTTCCCTACGGAACATTGCTGTGCGTTTCTGACAAGCCGCTGCATGGGGAATTGAAACTGCCGGGGATGGCGACGGAGTTCTACAAGCGGCAGGTCGCGCAGCATCTGCGCATCGGCGTGCGCGCGCTGGAGAAGCTGCGGGCCATGCCGCCGGAACGGCTGCATTCGCGCAAGCTCAGAAGCTTCTTCGAGACGGCATTCCAATAAGGCCGGGGCGATTTATCTCTTATCGCCTTCCAGCCCGCTGGACGGCGCGCCATCGAGATTCGGGATCGAATAGCAATCCCGCAATCAGCACTTCCCCTTCTCGCGTGGGATCCGTCCTGCGGTAACAACCGCGCTCATCGGCTGCGCCTACGGAAGAATAAAGAAATAAATCTCAGGATATACTTTTCCCTGTATCCTGATATGATAGAATTCTACTTTCTATAGACATATTAATTCTTCAGTGCGAGTTCTCCTTCCGTCCAAAGACCAGAGGACAGCGTCATGGAATCTGCCATTCCTCCGCATCTTCGTTGCCCCCGCACGCTTTCGCGCCGCATCGCAGATGACTATCAGCCGCCATTTCCGATGTGGGTTGCCCGTGCCGGCGAAGATCTCCACCAGGTCGTGATGGCCTATCTGGGCGTGCAGTTCCAGGGAGAGGAAAAGCGGGATCGCGCCCTTGCGGGTCTGCGCCGCATCGTGGCGGATTTCGCGCTCGAGGATGGGCCGGACCATCATGACCTGACCGAACACCGGGATGCGCAGGGATATGGCAATCTGATCGCGCTCGCCTACTGGCGTGATCCTTCGGCGCATCGGCGCTGGCTTTCCTCGCCAACCGTATCTGACTGGTGGGTGTCGCAAGACCGGCTCGAGGACGGCATCGGCTATTTTCGTGAAATCGTGGCTCCACGCGTCGACCAGTTCGAGACGCTCTATGCATTCACGAACGATTTTCCAGGCGTAGGCTCGATCATGGAGGGTGCAAGCGATGCCATCCAGGAGCATGGCTATTGGGGTTCGATGCGGGATCGCTTCCCGCTGTCGCAAACCGACCGGATGCAGCCGAAGGGCCGGCTCAGGATCGTGACGGGCGATCCGCATGAAGGCGGTCGTGTCCTCGTGGAAGGCCATGACGCCCTTACACTGATCCGCTCAGGCCAGGATTGGGCGGATACCGATGGCAACGAGCGGCGTCTCTATCTCGAGGAGATCGAACCGACATTGCGGTCAGGCATGGACTTCCTGCGTGACCATGGCCAGGACATCGGCTGCTACAGCAACCGCTACGTTCGCTATATCGATCTCGACGGCAATCCGATCGAAAAGAGCTACAATATCGGCCATTGGCGATCACTGGATCTTCTGGAGCGCTGGGCGGAGTCGCATCCGACCCATTTGAGGATCTTCGTCACGTTCTTCCGGGTCGTGGCCAAACTGTCCAAGCTTCGGCTATACCACGAGGTATCCGTGTTCGACGCCGGCCATCAGACATATGAATATGTGAACTGCCACCCGCAAACCGGCATGATGCGCGATGCAGTGACCGCGCCTGCCGGATAGAGATTTGCGTTGACGAGATATACGCTCATGGCCGACAGTGCTTTCGGGCGGCGGCACCGTCATTGATCTCACCGCCATCATAAACTCCAAATGGTTCTTAAACAGATCTTGGTCATGACCGGGCCGCAATCGCATCCTTACTGCGTGACATGACCGACAAGAAGAAACCATCCCCTTTCGCCTGGCTGCTTCTGGCAGCGGCGCTTCTGCTTTCCCTGCCGCTGGTGCTGGGTTTTCTCAGTCATCTCCATCCGGCCCTAGACAGCTTTGCCCATCTGCGGGCCCATTTGGCGGTAGCGATGGGCGTGCTGGCGCTGCCCCTGCTCTTCACCGCCCTGTGGCGGGAAGCCGCCATGATCCTGCTTCTCGCCGTGACCGCCTTTGCGACGACGCTCGGCGCGACGCAAGGGCTTCTGTCAGGTGCGGCGCGCGCCCGGGCGGCGAGCGACAGCCAGCCGCTTTACAGCCTGCTGCAGCTCAATCTGCGCTATAACAATCAGGATCCGGCAGAAGTGCTGCGGCTGATCGCGCGGGAGAAACCGGATATCATCACCCTGCAGGAAGTCTCGGTTGAATGGGAGCCGAAGGTGAAACTGCTGGAGGCGCGCTATCCCTACCGGCAGTACTGCAGGACCAGCCCCAACGCCTGGGGCGTGGACATTCTCTCGCGACGCCCCTTTGCCGAAGGCAGCCAGTCGGGATGCGTCGGCGACGGGCTGATGGCGTTCGCACGCTTCGATCTCGGCGGAACCCCTGTTTCCGTGGTCGCGCTGCACCTGTCATGGCCCTGGCCGTTCAGGCAGCCGAGGCAGATCAACTTTGTGCTGCCGCATCTGGCCCGGCTGGACGATCCCCTGCTGATTGCGGGCGATTTCAACGCCACGCCCTGGAGCAATGCCGTGCGCCGGATCGAGGCGGCCACCGGTACGCACCATCTCTCGGGCATCGGGCCGAGCTGGCTTCACTGGGCGCTGCCCGCCGGCTTGGCACGGTATATCGGCCTGCCGATCGATCAGGTGCTGGTGAGCAGCGGCATCGACGTCACCAGGATCGGCACGCTCGCCCCCGCCGGCTCAGATCATCTGCCGGTGCGGCTCGATTTCTCCGTACAGCCGCCGCCGCGAGCGCCCGAGGGCGGCACGCAGACGGTGATGAACTGACGCTCCGCGCGGCCAGCCGGCTTACATGTTGACGTAAACGGAACCCTCGCCGCCATCTTTTCAACGGCGGTCGAGACGGACACGATCAAATGTGAACATTACATGTTCACATAGACCGGTCCTTCGCCGCCTTGCGGCGGCACCCAGTTGATGTTCTGGTTGGGATCCTTGATGTCGCAGGTCTTGCAGTGGACGCAGTTCTGCGCATTGATGATAAAGACCTCCTTGCCGTCCTGCTTCACCCATTCATAGACGCCGGCCGGGCAATAGCGCTGCGACGGGCCGGCATAGACATCGAGCTCGGACGTCTTCTGCAACTCCATGTTCCTGACCTGGAGATGGACCGGCTGGTCCTCCTCATGGTTGGTATTGGAGAGGAAGACCGAGGAAAGCCGGTCGAATGTCAGCACGCCGTCGGGCTTGGGATAGTCGATCTTCTGCGCCTCGGCTGCCGGCTCCAGCGTCTTGTAGTCGGGCTTGCCGTGCTTCATCGTACCGAAGGGCGACCAGCCGCCGGTCAGCGTGTTGATCCACATGTCGAGGCCGCCGAGCCCGACGCCGGCGACGGTGCCGAGCTTCGACCAGAGCGGCTTGACGTTGCGGACCTTCTTCAGGTCCTTGCCGATATCGCTGCCGCGCCATGCATCCTCATAGGAGGACAGCTCGTCACGGGCGCGGCCGGCGGCGATCGCCTCCGCGACGTGCTCGGCGGCCAGCATGCCCGAGAGCACCGCATTGTGGCTGCCCTTGATGCGCGGCACGTTGACGAAGCCGGCCGAGCAGCCGATCAGCGCGCCGCCGGGGAAGGAAAGCTTCGGCACCGACTGGAAGCCGCCCTCGGTGATGGCGCGGGCGCCGTAGGACAAGCGCTTGCCGCCCTCGAAGGTGCCGCGAATGGCGGGGTGCGTCTTGAAGCGCTGGAACTCTTCGAAGGGCGAGAGATAGGGGTTCTTGTAGTTCAGGTGGACGACGAAACCAACGGCCACCAGATTGTCTTCCAGATGATAGAGGAACGAGCCGCCGCCCGTCTTCGTATCCAGCGGCCAGCCGAAGGAATGCTGCACCAGGCCCGGCCTGTGCTTCGACGGGTCGACCTGCCAGAGCTCCTTCAGCCCGATGCCGAATTTCGCCGGCTCCCTGCCCTCGTCGAGCTTGAACCTGGCGATCAGCTCTTTGGCGAGCGAACCACGCGCGCCTTCGCCGATCAGCACATATTTGCCGAGAAGCGCCATGCCGCGGGTATAACCGGGGCCGGGTTCGCCGTTCCTCTCGATGCCCATGTCGCCGGTGGCGACGCCGATCACCGCGCCCTTGTCGTCATAGAGCACTTCGGTGGCGGCGAAGCCCGGATAGATCTCCACGCCCAGCGCCTCGGCCCTCGCGCCGAGCCAGCGGCAGACATTGCCGAGCGAGACGATGTAATTGCCGTGATTGTTCATCAAGGGCGGCATGAGAAAATTCGGCAGGCGGACCGAGCCGGCAGGACCGAGCACCAGGAAATGATCGTCCGTCACAGGCGTCTTGAAGGGATGCTCGCTGTCCTCGCGCCAATCGGGAATGAGCCTGTCGATGCCGATCGGATCGACGACGGCGCCCGACAGGATATGCGCGCCGACCTCGCCGCCCTTCTCAAGCACCACGACGGAGAGATCGGGATTGAGCTGCTTCAAACGGATCGCCGCCGACAGGCCGGCAGGCCCTGCCCCGACGATGACCACGTCGAATTCCATGCTCTCGCGTTCAGGAAGCTCGTTCGCCTCGCTCATTCATTTCCTCCGTGGGGCCTGTTCCCTTGGGCCGTTTCCGTGACCGTATTAGCCTATCCTGTTACAGAGTTGCGCATAAGGTCATATGCGGCCAATTGTCCGGCCCGATACGACATGGAAACTTTATTATTTTACCTTGACGTAAACGTCAATATTCGGCAGCGCTTCAAACGCCCCTTGCAATGGGCGGCGCAATTTGCCACGTCACGATATGAGCCGCGCCCCGCATATGGTGCAATCTGCCCCTCGCCTCTTCCGGTTCTCCCTCGACAAGCTCAGGACGGGGAAGGAGGCATAGACGGTGCCGCCCCTTTCTTCCTCCCGCCCGCGGAGGGAAGATGCCGGCAGGCAGCGAGGGCATTCCGGAGCGATATGCGATGGTTTCAGGGCATGAAGAGGCGTTTCGCCATGGGAAATGAGCAGGAACCGATGGATATCGAAGGGCTGATCCGCTTTTATGCGGAGGCGGGCGTGGATAGCCCCCTCTCCGACGAACCCGTCGACCGGTTCGCTGAGGCAGCAAAGCCGAAGGCGGCATCGCAGCCACGCGCCGAAGCGGCATCCACGCGCCAATCCGCTGACGTCGCCAATCCGCCGCCCTCCCCTGCGCAGACGCCTCGGCCGGCCGCACCCGCTGCCGCCGCTCCCCGTACTGTCGTGCCCGACGAGGCGCAGGTGGCGATTGCCCGCGAAGCCGCGAGCACGGCCGCCACACTCGAAGAATTGCGGGAACGGCTCGCGGCGTTCGACGGCTGCAATCTGAAATTCACCGCCAAGAACATGTGCTTCTCCGATGGCGATCCCGCCTCCGACCTGATGTTCATCGGCGAAGCGCCGGGCCGCGACGAGGACATGGAGGGGCGCCCTTTCGTCGGACGTTCCGGCCAGCTTCTCAACCGGATGATCGCGGCGATCGGCCTGGAGCGGCAACAAGTCTATATCGCCAACACCATTCCCTGGCGGCCGCCCGGCAACCGCACGCCGACCCCGCTCGAAACCGAGCTCTGCCGCCCGTTCATCGAACGCCAGATCGAGCTTGCCGACCCGAAGGTGCTCGTAGCGCTCGGCGGGCCGGCGGCCAAGGCGCTGACGCAAGCGCCGGAAGGCATCCTGCGGCTGCGCGGCAACTGGAAAACGCACACGATGCCCTCGGGCAAGGTGATCCCGGTGATGCCGACGCTGCACCCCGCCTATCTGTTGCGCAGCCCCGCGCAGAAGCGCTTTGCCTGGCGCGATTTTCTTGCAGTGAAGATGAAGCTGCGGGAGCTTGGGTAAGCCGACCAGTTCTGACCCGTTGATGGAATGGAGAGGCAGCGGCATGGATCCCAGTGACAAGCACTGGGATGACGGGGTGGAGAGGCTTTCACCCTGATGAGAACCGGATTCCATGCGAAAAGATTCGGGATTAGCTGCCACTGCCCGGCATTCCGTCATTCCAGTGCTTGTCACTGGAATCCATGCCTCTAGGGTGCCGTTACCGCTACCCTGCAAAATAGCTCTCATTCCCGCCGTTCATCCGTTACACGCGGCAGCTAAGCCACATGTCGGAAACGAACTACCGGACACGTCGCAATTTCTCGCGCAGCCGGCGATTTCTTCCTCTATCCTCATACCCGATAATCGAGGACCCTCATGGCTGGCCAGATCCTGTCGATCGCCGCGCTCTTGTTCAGCACATTCCTCATGCTGGTGGGCGGCGGGCTTGCCGGCATCCTGCTGCCGTTGCGCGCCGGCCTGGAGGGCTGGTCGCCGACGACCATCGGCTGGATCGGCACCACCTATGCGCTCGCCTTCACCGCCGGCTGCCTCATCGTGCCCCGGCTGGTGCGCCGCGTCGGCCATGTCAGGGTCTTCTCGGTTCTCCTGACGCTTCTCAGCATGTCGCTGCTCCTGCACGCGCTAGTGATCGAATCCGTCGCCTGGATGATGTTCCGCGCGATCGCCGGCTTCTCGCTCGCCGGCGGCTATATGATCGTGGAAAGCTGGCTCAACGAGCGCGTCACCAATGATACGCGCGGCATGGTGTTCTCGATCTACATGATCGTCTCGATGGTGGGCCTCCTCGTCGGCCAGTATATCCTGCCTCTCGGAGATCCCGCGACGCAGACCCTGTTCATCATATGCGCGCTGATCTATGCGGCCGCGCTGATCCCGACCTCCCTCTCCAACGCGCAGTCGCCGAATCCGCTGACGCAGGTCTCGCTCGATCTCAGGGGGCTCTACCGCCGTTCGCCGGCGGCGGTGGTCGGCTCGCTGATCGCCGGCATCATCGCCGGGTCGTGGAACTTCCTCGCTCCCATCTATGGCGAGGGAATCGGGCTTTCCACGCTCGGGATCGCGACGATGCTCGCCACCGCCATGATCGGCGGCGCGATCTTCCAGTATCCGCTCGGCCGCGCCTCGGATTTCGTCGACCGGCGCTATGTGATGGTGATCGCCGGCATCATCGGCCTGGTGCTGTCCTCGGCGATGGTCTTCGTCCATCCGGGGCCGGGATGGACGATTTATCTCCTGATGTTCCTGTTCGGCTCGGTGCTCTATCCGATCTACAGCCTCAATGTCGCCCATGCCAATGATTCCGCCGATGCGAGCGAGTTCGTAGAAGTGTCCAGCGGGCTCCTGATCGTCTACGGCATCGGCAGCATGACGGGGCCGCAGGTCGCCGGCCGGTTGATGGACGCCGTCGGTCCCTCGGGCTTCTTCATCACCATGGCGGTCTGCTTCACCATCTATGGGGCGCATGCCTTCTGGCGCATCCAGCGGCGCAGCCTCTCGATTGCCGCAGACCAGAAAACGGAATTCCAGTTCCAGAGCCCGGAAAAACAGCCCACACCGGAAACCCTGCAGCTCGATCCGCGAAGCGAGGCGGCCCCGGCACAAGAGTAGCAGGGATCAGGACATGCGCCCCGCGCCCAAAGCACGGCGGTTGCGCTCGGCCACGGCGAGCTGGTGCTCGCGGTAGATGATGAAGATGCCGGCGCCGATGACGACCACGCCGCCGATCAGCATCTCCACGGTCGGGACATCGCCGAAGATCAGATAGCCGATGGCGAGGCCAAGCAGCATCGAGGTGTATTCGAAAGGCGCGATGGTCGACATCTCGGCATAGCGGTAGCATTGCGTCAGGAAGATCTGAGCGATGCCGCCGGCAAATCCGGCCCCGACCAGCATCAGGGCCTGCGCCGGCGTCGGCATCACCCAGCCGAATGGCAGGGTGAAAAGCGCAATGACGCTCGAGGTGATCGAGAAATAGATGACGATGGTCGGGGTGCGCTCCGTCTGGACGAGCCGGCGCACGAGAAGCATGGCGATGGCGCTCAGGACCGCGCCTGCGAGCGCGGAGATTGCTCCCACCGTCTCCTCCATACCGATCTCGCCACTGGAAAAGACGCTCAGCCGCGGCCAGAGGATGACCATCACGCCGATAAGGCCGATCACCACAGCGCTCCAACGATAAATGCGCACGGTCTCGTGCAGCAGGATGGCGCTGAAGACGACGACAAAGAGCGGCGAGGCATAGTTGATCGCTATGGCCTCCGGCAGCGGGAGCTTGGTCAGGGCATAAAAGCTGCAGCACATGGCCGAGACGCCGACCAGCCCACGCCAGACATGGCTCAGCCGCTCCTGGGTGTGAAAGACGCCGGAGAGCTGATGCGTGACCGCGAGATAGAAGATGACCGGGAAAATGGCGAAGAACGAACGGAAAAAGACCAGTTCGCCGAGCGGGATGCCTTCCGAAGCCTTGAGCAGGCTGGACATGGCCACGAAGACGCAGACGGATGCGACCTTGAACCCAATGCCCCACATGACCTTGGATTCGGCGGGGCTTTCGGCACGGCTATCAGCGGGCTCCGGTCGCAAGGGAGCGTTCAAGGCGGTGATCCTCAAGGAACATATGGATGCGGTGGGTTATCCTTCCATATGCCTCATTTGACGAGAATGCCAGCAGTAATGTTGTGCGATTTTTGCCCTTTACCCTTACCTTCTCCCCCGCAGGCGGATGAGGGGCAATATCGTTGTGCACTCCGGCAAAGAGCGGTAGGAAGCCTGAGAAAGCATTTTATTCAGAAAGCGATCGACCCATGCGCACGGATACAGGCCAGCTCTTCCGCCTCGAGGATTATCGTCCGACGGACTATCTGATCCCGCAGACATCGCTGGTTTTCGACCTCCATCCCGAGCGTACGGTCGTGCGTGCCGTTCTGTTGGTCGAGCGCCGCGAGGGTGTGAGCGCCTCGCAGCCGCTGGTGCTCGACGGTGACGAGCTGAAACTCGTTGAGCTGACCGTCAATGGTGCCCCTCTCGGCGACAATGGCTACCAGGCAACGCCGGAGCGGCTGGAAATCGCCGAACTGCCGGAAGAGGACCGCTTCACGGTCGAGATCACCACCGAGATCAACCCGACGACCAACCGCCAGCTGATGGGGCTCTACCGCTCCGGCGGCGTCTATTGCACGCAATGCGAGGCGGAAGGCTTCCGACGCATCACCTATTACCTCGACCGCCCCGATGTCCTCTCCGTCTATACGGTGCGCATCGAGGCATCGAAGACGGAAGCGCCGGTGCTGCTTTCCAATGGCAACCCTGTGAAATCAGGCGATCTCGACGGCGGCAGGCACTTCGCCGTCTGGGACGACCCCCACCCCAAGCCATCCTATCTCTTCGCGCTTGTCGCGGGCGATCTCGGCTTCATCAGCGACGGCTTTACCACCCGGTCGGGCCGCAAGGTCGACCTCAATATCTATGTCGAGCATGGCAAGGAGCCGCGCGCACTCTATGCGATGGATGCGCTCAAGCGCTCGATGACGTGGGACGAGGAGGTCTTCGGGCGTGAATATGATCTCGACGTCTTCAATGTCGTCGCCGTGTCGGATTTCAATATGGGGGCCATGGAGAACAAGGGCCTCAACGTCTTCAACGACAAATATGTGCTGGCCGACGCCGAAACGGCGACGGATGCGGACTATGCCGGGATCGAAGCGGTGATCGCGCATGAATATTTCCACAATTGGACAGGGAACAGAATCACTTGCCGCGACTGGTTCCAGCTTTGCCTGAAGGAAGGGCTGACCGTTTTCCGCGACCATGAATTCTCCGCCGATCAGCGTTCCCGCGCGGTCAAGCGCATCGCCGAGGTGAAGACGCTGAAGGCGCATCAGTTTCCCGAGGACGCAGGGCCCCTGGCCCATCCGGTGCGCCCGCGGCAATATCGCGAGATCAACAATTTCTATACGGCGACGGTCTATGAGAAAGGCTCCGAGGTGGTGCGGATGATCCGCACCATCCTAGGCGCCGACCTCTTCCGCAAGGGCATGGATCTCTATTTCGAGCGCCATGACGGGGAAGCGGCGACGATCGAGGATTTCGTCAAGGCCTTCGAGGACGCCTCGGGGCAGGAGCTGAGCCAGTTCGCGCTCTGGTACGAGCAGGCCGGCACGCCCAACCTCTCGGTCAGCTATGATTACGATCCGGCCGAAAAGACCTTCACCATCGAGCTCGAACAATCGCTGAAGGCGACGCCCGGCCAGAACCGGAAGAAACCGATGCATATCCCGATCCAGTTCGGGCTCATCGGCTCGGACGGAAAGGACATCATCCCGGCGTCGGCGACGGGTGCGGAAGTGACCGGCGACGTCATCCATCTGCGCAAGCGCCGGGAGACGGTGCGCTTCACCGGCATTGCGGAGCGTCCAGTGCCCTCGCTCCTGCGCGGCTTCTCGGCACCGGTGACAATGGCAAGCGAGCTGCCGCAGGACGATCTGAAATTCCTGGCGCTCAACGACAGCGACCCTGTCGGGCGCTGGCAGGCGCTGGCCAAGCTTCTCACCGGAGCGCTGATTGCCGGGGTCAAGCGGGTGCGCGGCGGCAAGCCGCCGGTCATCGATGCCGATATCATCGGCCTCGTGGGCCGGATCGCAGCCGACGAAACGCTCGACGCAGCCTTCCGGGCGCTGTGCCTGACGCTGCCGGGTGAAAGCGACATCGCCCGCGAGATCGGCAGCAATATCGATCCCGACGCCGTGCTGGCGAGCCGCGAGGCGCTGATCAAGGCGATTGCCGAGACGCATGTGCAGACATTTGCATCGCTTTACGACAAGCTCGCCAACAAGGGCGCTTTCTCGCCCGACGCGGAAAGCGCGGGACGCCGGGCCTTGCGCAACAGTCTGCTCGATTATTTGAGCGTCGCGGAGGGCAAACCCTCCCGGGCCGAAGCGCAGTTCCACGCGGCAGACAATATGACGGACCGGGCGGCGGCGCTGGGCGTGCTCGTCCACCGCTTCGGCGACGAGACGAGCGCGCGGGACGCGCTTGCGGCCTTCGAGGAGCGGTTCGGGGGCGATCCCCTGGTGATGGACAAATGGTTCATCGTCCAGGCGACGCGCCCCGGTGCGGGCGCGCTCGACAGGGTGCAGGCGCTGATGGGCCATAGGCTCTTCTCGCTCGACAATCCCAACCGGACGCGTGCGCTGATCGGCGCCTTCGCCACCGCCAACCAGACCGGCTTCAACCGGCCGGACGGCGCGGCCTATGACTTCTTCGCCGACACGATCCTGAAGATCGATCCGGAAAACCCGCAGCTTGCGGCTCGGTTGCTTACGGCGCTCAGGTCCTGGCGCTCGCTGGAGCCCGTGCGCCGGGAGCATGCGCGCGCCGCGCTTGCCCGCATCGCCGGGGCGGAGAAGCTCTCCACCGATGTGAAGGATATCGTCGAGCGGACATTGGGGTAAGCGCTGCTTTCCACCTGGCGACCAGCCGGGCTCGATGTTGCACCGCCGATGCAGCGGGGCTGCCGAGGCATGAACCCAGCGACAGGCACCGGGATGACACCCGTTCTGGCTGTCGGAGGCAATCGTCAACGCCCCGCCTTCGGAGCGGCTAACGCATCGGTCCCACCTGAAGGTGGAATATTTCATGCAAGCATTTCACTCAAGAAGCCGATTCGTGCGAATCACCTTTTCCATTTTGATTAAATTTTAATGAAAAGGCTGGACAGGCCGAATCACTTTTGATTCATTGGGGGTGGTTCGGATGTGCGGCGTCCCGAATCGCTTTCATCAGAAAGAGTAAATGCGAGAGGGGCCACAGGATGGCAAATGCGGACGCGTATAACGCGCCGACGGCGAGGTATTATGCCTCAAAGAAGAGACGATCGAAGGCCGGGCTCTCCGGCCATGCCGGTCTGCTCGCCGGCCCCGCTTACCAGAAGCTCCTGTCGCTCGAGCCGTGGCTGCGCCGCTCGATCCCGACGCTCATCATCATTTTCCTGATCATACTGGCCATCGCCCGGGTTCTGTCGCTGATGGCATGGCGCGACGATATCGAGCGCAATACCCGTTCGGCGCTTGCCCTCTCCACCAGCCAGATCTCGGCGATGATCGACCGCATGGCCAATCAGCGCAGCGAGGCGGGCGGCACCGAAGACCTGTCGGCGATGGAATTGCAGAACCTGATCGTCGATTTCCGCTCCAAGGGGCTGATCTCCCCTGCAGTGCAGATTGCGGTAGCCGACGGCAATTCCCTCATCATCACCGCCTCCGGCCTGAAGGAAGCCGGCGGCAAGAGCCTCGAGAGCGTGGTTGCGGACGGCCAGCCCCTGTTCCTCTTCGGCGAGCGGGCGGGCGTCATGCAGATCAAGCTCAACGGTGCGGATGCGTTCGCCTCGCTCAGCCGCACCAGCAAGGGCAACCTCGCCGTCTTCGCGGCGGAGCCGATCGACGCGGTCTATGCCGAATGGCGCAGGAACGTATCGCTCAACGTCACGCTCTTTGCCGGTACGGCAGGTGTGATGATGGCGATCCTCTATGCCTATTTCAGCCAGGCGGCGCGGGCGCGCGACGCGGACCAGATTTCCGAGCAGATCCAGCGACGCATCAACCTGGCGCTCGCCAGGGGGCGCTGCGGCCTGTGGGACTGGGACATGGCGCGCGGGCGCATGTACTGGTCGCGCTCCATGTATGAGATGCTGGGCTATGAGGCGCATGACGCGATCCTCTCCTTCGGCGACGTGGCGGCGATCATCAACCCGGAAGACGGCGATCTCTATGCGATCGCCACGCAGGCGGTGGCGGGCGATATAAGGCAGCTCGACAAAGTGTTCCGGATGCGGCATGCCGACGGCTACTGGGTGTGGATGCGGGTGCGCGCGGAGATCGCCGATGAGGGCGACCTGCATCTGGTGGGCATCGCCTTCGACGTCAGCGAGCAGCACCGCTTCGCGCAAGCGACGGCGGAAGCCGACATGCGCATCCGCGAGGCGATCGAGAGCATTTCCGAGGCCTTCGTGCTCTGGGATGCCAATAACCGCCTGGTGATGTCCAACAGCAAGTTCAACGAATATGCCGGCCTGCCGGCGGCAGCGCTCGTGCCGGGCGTCACCCGCGCCGAGATCCAGCCGCTGATCCGCCCTGTCTCGTTCGAGCGGCGGATGGCCAATGCGAACGACCGCAGCGGCGCGCAGACCTTCGAGCGGCAGCTGGCCGACGGGCGCTGGCTGCAGGTCAACGAACGGCGCACGCAGGATGGCGGCCTCGTCTCGGTCGGCACCGACATCACCCAGCTGAAGCTCCATCAGGAGCGGCTGGTCGACAGCGAGCGCCGCCTGATGGCGACCATTCACGACCTCAGCCTCGCGCGCAAAGGCGAGAAGGACCGGGTGCGCGAACTTTCAGAACTCGCCAGCAAATATGCGGTGGAGAAGGAACGCGCCGAGAGCGCCAACCGCGCCAAATCGGAATTCCTCGCCAACATGTCGCATGAGCTGCGCACGCCGCTCAACGCCATCATCGGCTTTTCGGAGATGATGCAGCAGGCCACCTTCGGGCCGCTCGGCTCGGACCGCTATGAGGAATATGTGCGCGACATCCATATCAGCGGCACCTATCTCCTCAATGTCATCAACGACATTCTCGACATGTCGAAGATCGAGGCCGGACATTTCTCGCTCGACCGCCAGGAAATCGATCTCTGCCCGCTGATCGAGGAAACCGTCCGGGTGATCTCGCTGCAGGCGCAGGAGAAGAAGATCGAGGTGCAGACCAAGATCGCCCAGACGATGACGCTGAATGCCGACCGGCGGGCGATCAAGCAGGTGCTGATCAACCTGCTCTCCAATGCGGTGAAGTTCACCTCGGAAGGCGGCCGCATCTCGGTGCGCGCCCGCAAGACCTCCGGCGCCCTGGTGATGACCATCGAGGATACGGGCTGCGGCATCCCGAAGGCGGCGCTGAAGAAGATCGGCCAGCCCTTCGAGCAGGTCGAGAACCAGTTCACCAAATCCCATGCCGGCTCGGGCCTCGGGCTCGCCATTTCCCGCTCGCTGGTGGCACTGCATGGCGGCGCGCTGAAGATCCGCTCGACCGAGGGCGTGGGCACGATCGTCTCGGTGCGCATTCCGGTCAGTCCCGTGGAAAACGAGAGTGCGGCGGCATGAGCCGAGCTTACCCGCGAAGCACCATCATCCTGCCAGCCAGTTCTCCAGCAACAGATCGGGCACACGGGAAAACTCGCGTTCATTGTCGGTCACCAGCGTGGCCCTGATGGCCAGCGCCTGTGCTGCGATCCATGTGTCGTTGGCCCCTATCGGGGTTCCTTGCCGTTCCAGAAGGGCTCTCACCCGCCCATATTGGCGGGTAGCCTCGGCATCGAGACCAACAAGAGGCAACCGTTCGGCCAGCGCGGCAAGACGGGCGCGGTTGCGCTCACCCTGGGCGCTCTTTTCCGCGCCGAATTCCAATTCTCCGAGCACGATCACCGACAGGCGCATACTGCTGAGAGGCAGAGTTTCCAAGCGTTTCCGTACGTGCGGTTGCCCTTTCAGAGCGGCGATCAGAATGTTGGTGTCCAACAGATAAAGCGTCGCCACAGCCTAATCATCCATCGAGGCTACGTCCTCGGCCGGTGTATCTTCCGGGGCCTGCAGATCGATATCATCCCTTTCGGCCCAGAGGTCACGGAAGGCATCGGCGGCAACACTCGGATGATCGGGCACCAGTCGCGCCACGATTTTCCCGTGACGGGTGACAGCGATTTCCGCGCCCGCCTCGACCTCATCCAGCAGGGCCGAGAAGTGCGATTTGGCTTCAACGACGGTGAAAGTCTTCATGGTGGCCCTCAAACAAAAATGACCATATGGTCATAATGGGCGCCACAGACTGTCCTGTCAAGCCATCATGGGGATGCTCGCTTTGGCCATTTCGCGAGGGGCAGAGGGCAAACATCTATGCCTTGCGCATCGCCTGCCGCATCAGCCCATCGAAATGCCCGCGCACGGTTTTCGCCACCTGCTCCAGATGGCTTTCCACGCGTTTCATATCCGGCAGCTCGGCGGCACGGCATAGGAGATCGGCCAGCCCCGGCGGAAGATCGTCGCTCTCCACCTCGCCGGTGAGGCACAGCCGGATCGTCTGGCTCAAGCGCGTGTAGAGCCGATGCGCATCGACCAGCTCGTCCGAGACGGAAGGCTCAGAGAAGGACGGGGCGAGATGGCCCAGAATGTCTTCCGTCGCCGTCGAACGGCGCTTCGCCTCCACATTGCCTGTCAGGCCTGCGAATTGCGCGATGAACTCCAGATCGATGATGCCGCCGGGCTTCAGCTTCAGATCCCAGAGGTCGCGCGGCGGCTTTTCCTTTTCGATCAGCGCGCGCATTTCGACGACATCCTTTGCCGTCTTCGCCACATCGCGCGGGCCGGCCAGGACGGCATCGATCTCCGATGCGACTTGCGCGAGAAGCGCCTCGTCGCCGGCCACGGGCCGGGCGCGCGTCAGCGCCATGTGCTCCCAGGTCCAAGCCTCGTTGCGCTGATATTTGCCGAAAGAGGCGATATGGGTGGCGACCGGCCCCTTGTTGCCCGATGGGCGCAGGCGCAGATCGACCTCGTAGAGAACGCCTTCTGCCGTCGGGGCGGAAAGGGCCGCGATCAGCCGCTGCGTCATGCGGATATAATATTGCGACGAGGGCAGCGGCTTCTCACCGTCGGATTGCTCGGCATCCTCGTCATGATCGTAGAGCAGGATCAGGTCGATATCCGAGCCTGCGGTCAGTTCCCTGCTGCCGAGCTTGCCCATGCCGAGAATGGCGACTCTGCCGCCCGCGACCTTGCCATGGCGGCGGCCGAACTCGTCGAGGACGGCGGCGAGCGCCTTGCCGATCATCAGGTCGGCGAGATCGGAAAACGCCCTGCCCGCGCGCGGTCCGTCTATCGCACCGGTCAGAAGGCGGATGCCGATCAGGAAACGGTGTTCGTCCGCGAAAATGCGCAGGCGATCCAGTATCTCCTCATAGGCCCGGCCATTGCCGAGGAAGGTCTCCAGCCGCTCCTCGATATAGGCTCTGGTCGGCATTTCGGCGAAGATCGCAGGATCGAGCAGACCATCGAAGACATGGGGCTTGCGGGTGATGATATCGGCCAGACGCGGTGCCGAACTCATGATGAGCACAAGAAGCCCGAGCAGCGGCGGATTGGACTGTAGAAGGCTGAAGAGCTGGATGCCGGCGGGCAGCCCCTTCAGCAGGTCGTCAAAGCGCAGCAGCGCCTCGTCCGCCCGCTTGGTCTCGCCGAAGGCCTTCAGCAGCGCCGGCGTCAGCTCGGTCAGGCGCTCGCGTGCTTCCGCCGACCGCGTCGCCCGGTAGCGGCCGAAATGCCAGGTGCGGATGACGCGGCAGATATCGCTGGGACGCTGGAAACCGAGCTTCGACAGGGTTTCGAGCGTGCCGGGATCATCGACATCCCCGGTGAACACCAGATTGCCGGTCTCGCCGCCCAATTCCGGCGCCTGCTCGAACAATGCGGCATAATGATCCTCGACGGTAGTGAGCGCCGAGAGGAAATCCCTGGAGAAATCCTCGGCGTTCTCATACCCCATCATGCGGGCAACGCGTGAGTAGCCTTCATCGTCCTCGGGCAGGACATGGGTCTGCTCGTCGGCGATCATCTGGATGCGATGCTCGACATCGCGCAGGAAGACATATCGCTGGCCAAGCGCGTCGCGCGCCTCCGGCGTTATCCAGCCACGCTCGGCGAGCCGGCCCAGCATGGACACCGTCTGCGAACCGCGCAGCTCGGGAAAGCGGCCGCCGGCGATCAGCTGCTGCGTCTGGACGAAGAACTCGATCTCGCGGATGCCGCCGCGCCCCAGCTTGACATTATGACCGCGCACCGCGATGTCGCCCAGCCCCCTATGGGCGTGGATCTGGCGCTTGATCGAGTGAACGTCGGCGATCGCGGCGTAATCGAGATATTTGCGCCAGACGTAAGGAGCGAGCTCCGCCAGCACGCGGCGACCGGCCTCGATATCGCCCGCCACGGGACGCGCCTTGATCATGGCGGCGCGCTCCCAGTTCTGCCCGCGCCCTTCGTAATAATGCAGCGCCGCCTCGACGGGGATCGCCAGAGGCGTGGAGCCGGGATCGGGCCTGAGCCTCAGGTCAACGCGGAAGACATAGCCTTCCGCAGTCCGGTCCTGCAGGATGCGGACGAGACGCCGCGTCAGGCGCGAAAAGGTTTCAACACTCTCCAGCGGATCGCCGATCGCCTTGGAGGTCTCGTCGATGAAGACGATCAGGTCGATATCGGAGGAATAATTGAGCTCATGGGCGCCGAGCTTGCCCATGCCCAGCACGATCCAGCCGCAGCCCTCTTCCGGCCTCGCGCGGTTGGGGAGAGCGATCTTGCCTGCCGCATCGGCATCGCGCAGCAGAAAACAGACCGCCGCCCTGATGCAGGATTCGGCAAGCCGCGTCAGCCAGCCGGTCGTCCCGGCGGTTTCGGACAGTCCGGCGAGATCGGCGAGCGCGATCAGCACATGGGCTTCCTGCTTCATCCGGCGCAGCGCCGCCATGAGGGTATTCTCGGTGACTTCGCCGCCTTCCCAAGAGGCGGAGATATCGGAAAGCAGCTGCTCCAGCCGCGTCTCCAGCGGCGTTTCGCACAGCGCCTCCAATATCGCCGGACGGCGCAAGAGCACCTCGCGGATGAAAGGCGAAAGCTCGAGGACGGCGGAGAGGAACGCGGCAGAAGCCGGATCGCCGAGTTGCTTCAAGAGTTTCGCGCAATCGTCGCGCACCGCGTTCTCCCGCAGATCGTCCAGGAGCTCGGCCGCCTTCTCCGAATCGACGGGCAGGAGCGGCTTTAATTCTTGTGTGAAAAATAGTTCCTCCCGTGTGGGCAAGGTGCCCCTCCTTTTAGAATGTTCCTTTTAATTGGATAGGCCGGCGGGACAGCACCCCCTCTGGCCTGCAGGCCATCTCCCCCGCAAGGGGAGATTACGCTGTCATTTCTGCTTTCGCCAATCGCCAACGCAAGCAGAATAAAGCGCCGTCATTGAAGAAGGCCAATCTCCCCCTTGCGGGGGAGATGTCCGGCAGGACAGAGGGGGGCGCCTACCGCGACGTTCCCATCTGGATACACTATATCACCCCCCATTCTCCGGCACGGGAAAAGCCAGGACCGCGCGAAGGCCGGGCTTGTTGTCCTCAAGCCTGAGGCTGCCACCGTGCAGTTTCATCACCGCCTTGGCAAGGCTCAAGCCCAGGCCCAGCCCCGGCTGCGTGCGGCTCTCCTCAAGGCGCACGAAACGCTCCGTCACCCGGTCGTGGCTCTCCTCGGGAATGCCCGGGCCATTATCGGCGACAATGATAAGGACGCTCTTCTCCTGCCGTTCCATGGAAAGGGTGACCGTCGCATCGGCTCCCTCCCCGCCGGCATATTTGATGGCATTGTCGACGAGGTTCGACACGGTCTGGCCGACCAGCTCGCGATTGATGCGCAGCGGCGTTTCGTCGAGCGCGCCGAGCGCCAGCGAGACGCCCGCATCCTCGGCGACCGGCTCGTAGAGATCGACCACATCGCGCAGGATGGGTGCTGCGGGCATGATCTGCATGCTTTCGCTGGAATAACCCGCCTCCAGCCGGGAAATCATCAGGATCGCGTTGAAGGTGCGGATCAACTGATCGGATTCGGCGATGATGTCTTCGAGCGCATTGCGGTAGTCCCTGGTCAGCCTGCCGCTCGTCAGCGCCGCTTCGGCGCGGTTGCGCAGACGGGTCAGCGGTGTTTTCAGGTCATGCGCTATATTGTCGGAGACCTGCTTCAGGCCGTCATTCAATTCCTGGATGCGGCCCAGCATGGCGTTGAGACTGCCGGACAGACGATCGAATTCGTCACCCGACCCGCTGATCGGCAGGCGGCCCGTCAGGTCGCCGCCCATGATACGCTGGGAGGCGGAGGAGAGCTGGTCGATGCGCACCAGCGCGCGGCGTCCGACGAAATACCAGATGAGGAAGGCGCCGATGCACATGATGCCGAGCGCCAGCATGAGCGCGCGGCGAACGATATCGCGGAAGCGCTCGGGCTCGCCAAGATCGCGGCCGACGAGCACGCGCATGCCGTTGGGAAGCGCGATGACGACGGCAATCGCCTTGTGAACGTCGCTCGCGTTCCGCTCACCATAGCGCTGATAGGTGAAGGAGCGCTCGACCATGCCGTCGCTGTCGAGAACGCCGGGCTGCAGGCTCTCGACATTGCCTGCGAGGATGCGCCCCGCCGGATCGGCGACGAGGTAGAGATAGGCGCCCGGCTGGCGCGAGCGCCGGTCGATGACGCGCACCAGGAGCGGAATGCCGCCACGGGTGTAGGCCGCGCCGATCGAGGCGACCTCCTCGCTGAGGGATTGCTGGGTCTGGCTGGTGAGAAGCGAAACCGAAAGGTTCGTCATATAGATGACGAGCGCGACGGCGCCGAGCATGAAAAGCATGAGGTAAAGCGCCGACAGCCGCGCGGCCGTCGTGCGCATCAGGGCGGCGAAACGGCTCATCAAGCCTCCTCGACGGTGGAGCCGGAAGCTGCCTTCAGCATGTAACCGGCCCCGCGCACCGTATGCAGGAGCGGCGTCTTGAAGCCCTTCTCGATCTTGCCGCGCAGCCGCGAGATATGGACGTCGATGACATTGGTCTGGGGATCGAAATGATAATCCCAGACATTTTCGAGCAGCATGGTGCGGGTCACCACCTGCCCCGCATGGCGCATGAGATATTCGAGCAGGCGGAACTCGCGCGGCTGCAGGATGATATCCGTGCCGGCGCGGCGCGCCGTATGCGCCAGGCGATCAAGCTCCAGATCGCCGACGCGGTAGATCGTATCCGCTTCACGGGGGCTGGAGCGACGCTGCAGCACCTCGACGCGGGCCAGAAGCTCCGAAAAGGCGTAGGGTTTCGTCAGATAGTCATCGCCGCCGGCGCGCAGGCCCGTGACGCGGTCATCGACCTGGCCCAATGCCGAAAGGATCAGCGCCGGCGTCTTGATGCCCTTGGCGCGCAGGCCGGCAATGACGGCAAGGCCGTCGCGCCGCGGCAACATCCGGTCGATGATCAGCACATCATAATTGCCGCTCTCCGCCAGCGCATAACCGGTTTCGCCGTCGCCGGCGATATCGGCCGCATGGCCAGCCTCGGCAAATGCCTTTTCCAGGTAGCGGGCGGCCTCGCGATCATCTTCTATGACGAGAATCTTCATGGGCCTCATGGTGAGATAGAGAGTAGTGAACAGTGAGATAGAGAGTAGTGAATTTTGCTACGGTTCACTATCTCACTATTCTCTATCTCACTATCGAGACGGGCAGCGGATCATTGGCGACCCGCTGCCCTGCACTTCCGATACACTGCCCAAACCACACAGGAAAGGGTGCCGGAGACGGAAGACTGGAATACAAGTCTCCGGCCCGCCTGTGCTTAGCCCTTAGCGATCGGAAGTGCGACGAAGCGGCTCTGGTCGTTGGTCTGCACCTGCAGAAGCACCGCGCGGCGACCCGCCTTTTCGGCATCCTTGATCGCGGCGTTGATGTCGCCAATGTCCTTTACCGGCTTGTTGTTGACGGTGACAATGATATCGCCCGAGTTGATACCCTTGTCAGCCGCGTCGCTGTCGGGATCGACATCCGTGACCACGACGCCCTTGCCGTCTTCCGAGGGAACGACGGTGAGGCCATAGTCGTCGAGCGTTTCACCATCGCCCGGCTGGGACGGCGTCTCCGTGCTCGCCTGCTGCTCGCTCTTCGGCATGGAGGCGATCGTCACGTCGATGGTCTGGGCCTCGTTCTTGCGCCATACCGTCAGCTCCGCCTTGTCTCCCGGCTTGATCGCCGCAACCTTGCGGGCGAGATCACGCGGGTTCTCGACCGTCTCGCCATTGACGGCGGTGATGACGTCGCCCGCCTGGATGCCGGCTTTCGCTGCCGGCCCGTCATCCTGCGGCGAAGCAACGATCGCGCCCTTCGCCTCGGAAAGTCCGAGCGACTCGGCGATTTCCTTGGTGACCGGCTGAATCTGCACGCCGATCCAGCCGCGCTGGACGGAGCCGGTCTTGATGATCTGATCGACCACCTGCTTCGCCGTCGAGGCGGGGATGGCGAAGGCGATGCCGACGCTGCCGCCGGAAGGCGAGAAGATGGCGGTGTTGATGCCGATCACCTGGCCCTGCTGGTTGAAGGCGGGACCACCGGAGTTGCCGCGGTTGACCGCCGCGTCGATCTGGATGAAATCGTCATACGGGCCGGCGCCGATATCGCGACCGCGCGCCGAGACGATGCCCGCCGTCACCGTTCCGCCAAGGCCGAACGGATTGCCGACAGCGACCACCCAGTCGCCGACGCGGACCTTGTTGTCATCCCCGAAGGCCACATAGGTGAACTTGCGGCCCTTGGGATCGATCTTGAGGACGGCGAGATCGGTGCGCGGATCGGTGCCGACCAGCTTGGCATCGAGCTCCGTCCCGTCGTTGAGGACCACCGAGTAGGCATCGCCATCGGCCACAACGTGGTTGTTGGTGACGACATAGCCGTCATCGGAAATGAAGAAGCCGGACCCCTGTGCGACCGGACGGACGCGACCCGGACGATTGTCCCTTCGGTTCGGCTTGCCGTCCGGACGGCTCCACTGGCCATCGCCGAACTCGCGGAAGAAGCGCTTCAGCGGATGACCGTCCGGAAGCTGATCGAAGCCCGGCCCCGAGAAGAAGCTGGGCCCGCTGTCGGACGTCGTCTGCACATCGCTCTTGACGCGCACGCTGACGACCGCGGGGCTGACCTGCGCCACAACATCGGCAAAGCCCGGCTGCGCGGGGCCATTGACGCTGACGGGATCGGCATGGGCTGGGATGATGGCGCTGAGCGGCCCGTTCGCCAGAACCGCACCGGCGAGCGCCGAGGTCATCGCCACGGCGATGATGCTCTTGCGGTAGAGGAACGGGGATTTTTCTTTCGGCATCGGAATCTCCTTGGGCATTAACAGGGCGGCCGGACGACCGTTGAGCACTAGATGGGTACTAGATGAGCACCAGAGATAATGCCGACAACCTTACCGGTTAATTTCCGTAACATGAAAGTTTGGTAAGGTTTCCGATTTGCTACGCTCCTTCGTCCCTCATGAGCTCGTCGAGCCTGCGGCGCTCATCGTCGGAAAGGGGCGGGATTTGCGCCGCCGTCCTGCGTCGCGCTGAGACGATGAGGAACCCGCCGCCGATCAACAGAATAACGACCGGGAAGCTCCATAGAAGAATGGTCCTGGGTTCCAGCCGCGGCTTCAGGAGGACGAACTCGCCATAGCGTGCCACGACAAAGTCGAGTACCTCCTCGTCGGTATCGCCGGCCTTCAGCCGCTCGCGCACGAGAACCCGCAGGTCCTTGGCGAGCTCGGCATTGGAATCGTCGATGGACTGGTTCTGGCAGACCATGCAGCGCAGTTCGGCCGAAATCGCGCGGGCACGGCTCTCCAGCGCAGGATCGGACAGGATCTCGTCAGGCGTCACGGCATGGGCGGCGGTGATGGATAGGAGGATGAGAGCGAGGGCAAGCGTTTTCATCAGGTGATTCCTGCTTCAATGGATTCGCCTGTCGCCTCACCCCCCTCTGCCCTGCCGGGCATCTCCCCCTCAAGGGGGGAGATTGGCTGACTTGAGGTTCGGCCTTCATCCTTCAACGTCTGCAACCGGTGCCGAACGTCGATGAAGGCGTAATCTCCCCCCTTGAGGGGAAGATGGCCGGCAGGCCAGAGGGGGCTGCCTCGCTCCAACGCTTCCATCACGTCGCCATCTCCGTGCTACCTGTCTGCACAGCCTTGCGCCGCGCCGGCGCTCCCACCCGCAGGCGCCGATCCAGCAGCGAGACGAAGCCGCCCACCATCATCATGAGCGCGCCGAGCCAGATCAGCGTAACGAGCGGTTTCCACCAGACGCGCACCACGATGCCGCCGGCGGCCAGGTCATCGCCCAGCGATATATAGAACTGGTTGACGCCATGGGTGACGATACCGGCCTCGGTGGTCGGCATGCGGCGCGCCGGATAGAAGCGCCTGGCCGAGACGATGGTATCGACCTGCCGGGCGCTGCCGTCGAGGAGAGCGAAGCGTCCCTGCTGCTCGGTGTAGTTGGGCCCGGTTGCCGGGGTGAGCCCGTCATAGCGCAGCCGGTAGCCGGCGACCGGCAGGATTTCGCCCGGTTTCATCGCCACCACCTGCTCCGTACCGAAGGTAGTGACGCCGACGATGCCAAGCAGGGTGACGCCGAGACCGAAATGGGCGAGCGCCGTGCCGAAGACGGAGCGCGGCAGGCCAATGAAGCGGGCAAGCGCAGTTGCAGGAGGAACCTTGCCGATGCCGGCCTTGAGCGCCAGATCGGTGAGGCTCCCCGCCATCACCCAGACGGCAAGGCCGATGCCGAAGGCCGCCAGCACATGGCCGGCGGACGTGCGGTAGAGGATGAAGCCGGTGGCGAGCAGCGCCAGGGCAAAGGCCGTCAGCAGCCGCTGGCCGACGCCAAGGAGATCGCCACGCTTCCAAGCGAGGAGCGGCCCAAAAGGCACCGCGGCAAGCAGCGGGATCATCAGCGGACCGAAGGTCATGTTGAAGAAAGGCGCTCCGACGGAAATCTTATCGCCGGTCAGGGCCTCGAGAAGCAGCGGGTAAAGCGTGCCGACCAGCACGGTCGCCGTCGCCGTGGTCAGGAACAGATTGTTCAGGACCAGCGCGCCTTCACGCGAGATCGGCTGGAAGAGGCCTCCGCTCGACAGGTTTTGCGCGCGGAAGGCGAACAGCGTGAGGGAGCCGCCGATAAAGAGGGTGAGGATCGCCAGAATGAACAGCCCGCGCCCCGGATCCGTGGCGAAGGTATGAACCGAAGTCAGCACGCCCGAGCGCACGAGGAAGGTGCCGAGCAGCGACAGCGAGAAGGTGAGAAGCGCCAGCAGCACCGTCCAGATCTTGAGCGCCGAGCGCTTTTCCATGACGAGGGCCGAATGCAGGAGGGCCGTACCGGCGAGCCATGGCATGAAGGAAGCGTTTTCGACCGGATCCCAGAACCACCAGCCGCCCCAGCCCAGCTCGTAATAGGCCCAGTAGGAGCCCATGGCTATGCCGCCGGTAAGGAACATCCAGGCCGTCAGCGTCCATGGCCGCACCCAACGCGCCCATGCAGCATCGATCCGGCCCTCGATGAGAGCGGCGACGGCGAAGGAAAAGCAGACGGAAAAGCCGACATAGCCGAGATAGAGAAGCGGCGGATGAATGGCGAGGCCGATATCCTGCAGGATCGGGTTCAAATCCTGTCCTTCCAGCGGCGCCTGAGCGACGCGCGCGAACGGATTGGAGGTAGCGACGATGAAGAGGAGAAAGGCCGTGCCGATCCAGCCATGCACGCCGAGCACATTGGCTTTCAAGGCAGGAGGAAGATTGCTGCCGAAATAGGCGACCAGGGCACCGAAGAAGGCCAGGATCAGCACCCACAAGAGCATGGAGCCCTCGTGATTGCCCCAGACGCCGGTGATCTTATAGAGCAGCGGCTTCTGCGAGTGCGAGTTCTCGACGACGTTGAGAACCGAGAAATCCGAGACGACATAGGCGTGGACGAGCATCGCGAAAGACAGGGCGATCAGGGCAAAGACCGCAAAGGCCGCCGGCACGGCGACCGTCATCATCCTCTGATCGCGCTGCCAGGCGCCGACCACCGGCAGGATCGACTGCACGAGGGAAAGCGCCAGTGCCAGAACCAGTGCGAAATGCCCGATCTCTATCGTCATGTGCAATACCGCCTGCTATTTGGGCCACCAGCCCATCAATTGCCTTGCCAGACGCCCTTTTCCTTCAGGCTGTCGGCAACATCCTTCGGCATGTAGTTTTCGTCATGCTTGGCGAGCACGCTGTCGGCGACGAATGTCCCGTCCGGCCCGAAGCGCCCCTCCGTGACGACGCCCTGCTCCTCCCGGAAGAGATCGGGCAGGATGCCATCATAGACGACTTTCACGCTCCTGATCGTGTCGGTAACCGCAAATTGAACCTGCGTTCCGGCACCGCGCACCACCGTTCCCTTCTCCACCAGGCCGCCGAGGCGGAACCGCGCGTCGGATGTCATATCCTGCGTCGTCAGATCCGAAGGCGTGCGAAAGTAGCGTATGTCCTGGCTGAAGGCGACCAACACCAGAGCCACCGCGAGCGCCAGCACTCCCAGCGCACCTACAATGACGGCAAGGCGTTTCTGTTTGCGGCTCACGGCATTGTCTCCGTCAACTCCAATCCAAGTCCCTTGGCGAAGGCCGCCAGATCACTGCGCTTTTCTCCGGCCAATGCATCGCTGCCGCGCTTGAGCGCCGCAAGCGCATCGTCGCGCCGGTTCAGGACCAGATAAGACTGGACGAGCCGCTTCCAGCCCTCCAGATCATCGGGGTTCTGCTTCAGCCGCTCGTCGAGACTTGCAACCATCGAATTGATCATCGCATTGCGGTCTTCCGCGTTCATCCCGGCAGCCGCGTCGATATCCGCCTGATCGGGTCCGCTGGCCTCGACGGCGGCGGGATTCCTGATCCTGTCGATCACCGTCTTGAGCTGATCCCGCCAGGGCGCATCAGTTGGCGCCTTGTCGAGGAAGGCCTGCAGCATGTCCGCTGCCTCGCCATTCTTGCCTTCCTGCATCAGCCCCCTGGCGATCATGAACCGTGGCCGGATATCGTTGGGATCCAGCGCCGCGGCCCGCTCGAACATGGCTTGCGCATCGCCGGTGATGGTTCCGCCGGCAACGGTCGCAAGCGCCTCTCCGAGACCAAGCGCACGCCCGGCTGATTCACCCTGCAGCCTGATCGCATTTCTATAGGCATTGACCGCATCGTCGCCACGCCCCAGACGCAGGTAGACCGGCGCAAGCACATCCCAGCCCCGGCCGTCGTCGGGGTTTTCCGCCAGATGCGCTTCCGCCCTGGCGATCAGCTCGCCGACCGAGCCATCCGCCGGATTGCTGGCCATGCGCTCGGCCAGCGGCTGAGCGGGCATATCGGGAGAGCCCGTCAACGCGTAAAGACCCCACGCGATCAGCGGAACGGAGAGAACAGCCGAAAGAATGGTCCAGCGTGCGCCCTGCCCGCCCGAAAACCTGGAGCCGCCCTGCCCGGCCTCATGCTCCGCCTTCAGCATGCGGCGGGCGATTTCGGCGCGGGCCTGTTCCGCGCTCTGCTGGTCGATCAGGCCGCGGGCGGCATCGGCCTCCACTTCGCGCATCTGATCGCGATAGACTTCAAGATCATACTGCCCGTCAGCGAGATTCGCAGCTCTCCGCCGCGTCAACGGCAGAAGAACCGCAAGCGTTGCAGCGAATGTCAAAAGGACCGCGATCAGCCAGAATTCCATGCGGGCAAGACATAATCGCCTGACGCAGTGAATCCAACTGGAACCGGACGAATAGGGCAATTCGCCGCAAATTGCGGTGGATCAAGGACGTGAAGGAACGCCGGATGCGGCTCGTTTCAGCCAACACGCCCAATCCAGGGCGGGCTAGCCCACCCGGACCCTATCGTTGAGGGGACACGGGCCCTGCCCTATGTCAGCGGCGTCCAGCTGCCGTCGGGATTGCGGCAGGCAGTTCCGCGCATCGTCTGCGGGGCGCCATCGATCGTGAAAGTATGCGTGTATTGCCGGCAATTCTGCGATCCCACCTGATAGGGCTGGGCGGCGACCACATCTCCCGATCCGGAACCGCTCTTCCAGTTCGTCACCTGGCCGACCGGCGCATATTCCAGCGCCCTGTATTCGGCCTCGAGCGCCTTTTTGCGGGACGCCGGGTCAAGACGGCTGGCCGACGCGCCAAGGAGCCCGTTGCCCAATGCACCCAATACGCCCGAGCCGACCCCGCTGCCCGCCGGCACATTCGCCGGCGTCGTGTTCGGGTTCACGGCGGGTTTCGGCCCGGAAATCGTGCTGCATGCAGACAGGCTGAACAGTGCGATGAAGAGCGCGATCGGTGCAACAACAGGCTTCATGGTGATCCCAATTTGATCTGATGATGAATAATCGAATGTTTGCCGGAGCTTATGTCAAGCGTTCTAACCATATGTACGCAGATGACAACGATCAATTTTCAACAAGAGGTAGTACGATCCGTGCGGCAAGGCCACCCAGCGGCGATTTCTCGAGCCGGAGGGTACCGCCATATTCGCGCACCGTATCCTGTACGATGGAAAGGCCAAGGCCGGTGCCTGGCTTGGTTTCATCGAGGCGGTGTCCGCGCATGAGCGCCTCCTTGATCTTTTCCGGCGCGAGGCCCGGCCCATTGTCCTCGATGGAGACCTCGAAGCCCGCATGCGGCGGCATATCGGCCTTCCCCTCGAAACGCGCCGGCGCAAGGCTGACCTTTATGATCGAGCGCCCCCATTTCGCGGCGTTCTCCATCAGATTGCCGACAATCTCCTCGAAATCCTCTCGCTCGCCGGCGAAGACGGCGTTTGGGAGATTGTTGTCGAAGCTGATCTTATAACTCGGATTCAGCTTCGCGGTCACGCGGATCATCCGCTCCAGGACCGGCACAACAGGCGTGCGGAAGACGACGCTGTCGCGCTGGGCGGCGATGCGGGCGCGCTGCAGATAATGCTGGACCTGGACCTGCATGGCCTGGCTCTGCTCGACGACCACCCTGCCCTTCTCGCCGCCGATGCTGCGGCCTTCATTGACCAGGACGGAAAGCGGAGTCTTCAGGGAATGGGCGAGATTGCCGACCTGCGTGCGCGAGCGCTCGACGATGCGGCGGTTGTTCTCGATGAGCGCGTTCATCTCCTGCGCCAGAGGCGCGATCTCGGTCGGCAAGGCACCGTCGACGCGCGCCGAACGGCCTTCGCGGATATTGGCGAGCGAAGCGCGCACCCGGTCGAGGGGACGCAGGCCGAAGAGGATGATGGCCGCGTTGATGAGGATGCTGCCCAGGCCGAAGATGCCGAGATAGGTATAGAGCGTGTTGCGGAAATCACGGATCTCCTTCTTCACCTCGCTCAGATTTCCCATCACGCGGAAGCGCGCCACACGGTTGGCCGCGTCGAGGACCACTTCCGTTTCGACGACCGAGAGCTCCTCGCCCTTGAGCCCCTTCTCCGTGTAGGTTCGCGTGAAGGACTGGTCGAACGGAACCTTTGAGAGCGGCATCTGAGGAATGGTGCGGCCGGCGAGCGAAGGCGATTCAAGCCTGCCCTTCAGATTGTCGGAAACCGGCTCCACCGACCAGTACCAGCCGGAAAGCGGGCTGGAATAGCGGATTTCGCCAAGTTCCGGCCGTCCCTGCAGCTCGCCATCGGGCGAGACGCTGACGGCACCGACGAGGCTGAAGAGATGCGCGGAAAGAAGCCGCTGGAAGCTGCGCTCACTCGCCTCGCGATAGAGCGCGGAAATGACCGTGGCGACGACCACGAGCGCGATGATGACCCATATCGTCGACAGCGTGACGACCCGCAGCGCCAGCGAGCGCCAGGTCGGGATGAAGCGGAGCACCGTCAGTTTGGAGCGTCCTTCGACTGGTCAGCCCTGATGCGATATCCCATGCCGCGCACGGTCTCGATCAGGTCCAGCCCCATCTTCTTGCGCAGACGGCCGACGAAGACCTCGATCGTATTGGAGTCGCGGTCGAAATCCTGGTCATAGAGATGCTCGACCAGCTCGCTGCGCGAGACCACCTGGTCCATATGGTGCATGAGATAGGAAAGCAGACGGAATTCGTGCGAGGTGAGCTTCAGCGGCACGCCGTCGATACTGACTTTCGAGGATTTCGTGTCGAGACGCAGCGGCCCGCAGGTCAGCTCCGAGGAGGCATGCCCCGCGGCGCGGCGGATGAGAGCCCGCAGCCTCGCCAGCACCTCCTCGATATGGAAGGGCTTGGCGACATAATCGTCGGCACCGGCATCGATGCCGGCAACCTTGTCGCTCCAGCGGTCGCGGGCCGTCAGCATCAGGACGGGCATGGTGCGCCCATCGCGACGCCAGCGCTCCAGAATGCTGATGCCGTCCATCTGCGGCAGGCCGATATCGAGGACGACGGCATCATAAGGTTCCGTATCGCCGAGATAGTGCCCCTCCTCGCCATCATAGGCGCGGTCGACCACATAGCCTGCTTCGATCAGAGCTTCAGATATCTGCCGGTTGAGATCCTTGTCGTCCTCGATGATGAGGATACGCATATTGCCGCTCCCTATGGGTTACTCATTTCCGCCGCCGGTCAGTTGGCTGGAACGGCAACCTCGACACGACGCGGCCGTTCGCCATCGCGGCCGGGAACCAGCACTACGACGACGCAGACGTCGCGTCCGTTCTGCACGGCCGGCGTCGCCTTGGCCAGGGTCCCGCCCTGCTGGCTTGCGACCTGCTGCCCGATCGCGACGCAATCGCCGGCCACGCGCGTCAGCAGCGTTCCGGTTCGCGGAGCCGTCAGCGGCAGGGTCGCCGCATGCGCAGCCGATGTGCCGGCGAGCGCGGCCAGAACGGCGATAA
The DNA here is from genome assembly GCF_014191375.1 of Mesorhizobium sp. RMAD-H1. Taxonomy (GTDB): domain Bacteria; phylum Pseudomonadota; class Alphaproteobacteria; order Rhizobiales; family Rhizobiaceae; genus Paramesorhizobium. The sequence continues at coordinate 663,085 of NZ_JACHWN010000001.1, read as the reverse complement.
GTTTGGGAGCAGAAAGATGTTTCATCATGGCGCCTTCTATAGCGCTTTTTAGCTGAACAATGAATGAACGGTAAAGGCCCCAGCGGCCATTGCCGAGGCCTTCTATCCCATATCGTTAAACAGTTGCTTACGAAATCCTGGAATCCGCGTTGAAGCGACCGACGATCGCGACCAGGCCCGCCAGAGCGGTGACAAATTGCATGATGATTTCGACGAGCGATTGCTGGTCGATAGTTTCGGTGGAGATGCCGAGCAACCCTGCGATCGAGACACCGAAGGTCACTGCGGAGGCCCATATGGTCTTGGAGAGATACCAGGGTTTTACGGTATTCATGCGGATCACCTTTCTGTGTTGCGGTTAAAATTCGACCGGAAGGCGGGCGAACCTGCCCGCTCCGGTTCTGGCGCTGATCATCGCCACCGCCAATTCGAACGGCTTTTCAGGGCCGCCGAGATCGGCGGTCCGCTCCTGCGCCGTGTAACGCCATGACGGCGCGTTCACCTCGGCCCCGCGGATGAGCGATCCCTTCCGCCGGATCTCGACCTGATAAAGTTCCCGCTCCTCGCCGAGCGGAATATCAGCCCCGAGCCAGCTGTCGGCATCGATGCGGCCGCGCCTTATCCAGCTTGCGGCGATGTCGCCATCCGGCAGATGCCGGACGGTGAGATGGGCCGGGCTCAGGGGCTCAAGCGCCCGCACTCCGCCGACGGCTGCGACCGTATCGAAATAGATGTCCGAAAAGTCGCGTCCGGTCGTGCCGACGCGCCAGTTGAGGGAGAGCCCTATCTCCGATGCCTGCAAACCCGCGGGTACAACCGCTTCGTCCAGCAGCACGAATGGCGTGCCGGCCGGTTTCGGCATGGAAGCCTCTTCCTCCGTCCCAAGCTGCCCGCGCAACAGGCGGGTCAGCCGCCAATGGTCCTCTGCGATCTCCGCCGCTTCGAGAAACTGGAAGACTTCCCAGCGTCCATCCGGTGCCTGAAGCAGGCCGGCATTCGCGCCATTGAAGAGCTGCGCGAGGGACTGCGAACGCAATTCTCCGGAATAGAGCTGCACATCGGCCGCTTGCGTTGCGAACCGGCCGCTCCGGCCCGGCGGCAGCGGCGCTGTCAGTTCTCCCATCGTTGCCCTGTGGCCTGCGAGCGCGCGTGCCGAATAGCCGTCGGATTGCGGTGAAGCATAGGCGCTGACGCCACGCCACGGCCTGGCATGAGCGGCAAGACGGAACTGGCTTGCCGCCTCCTCGGCACCCGGCCAGGCCGGCAGGTCGATCAGGTGGAAAAGCGGCTTTCCGTCATTCGTGGCGGGGTTGTCCGGCGGCACCGGCGGCAGGGTTCCGGCATCGGGGAAACGCATATGCGGCGCGATGGCGACCGCCTGGACATTGCGCGCGGCACCGTCCTCCAAAGCGGTTACGGTGAACTCCGTCTCCCCGACATCACCCGTGCTGCCTGAAAGGCGGATCCTGTCGCCCACCGTCAGGCCAGCATGGTCCCACGGAACGGAGAGGCTCCGCGTCCGCCGCCCCGCCCAGCGCCTTCGCAGCCAGTTTTCCGCCAGCGCCTTCGCCTGACCGGCCTCCATCGAGCCTGCGAGTGTCAGCGTCTCTATGCCCTGTCCTCTCCCTTCAGTCCTGACAGCGACCGCGCTGCCCGCCTGGTAATCGCGCAAGGGATCGGTGAAGAACACCTCCACCGCCCCTGGAAGCTCATTGCGATCTTCGAGCACGGATGTCATCGAGCCTGTCTCTTCAGGCAGGACGACATCCTCGATGAGGCGCGCCGAAGAAAGCCGCGCGGCACTGCGGAAGACGAACCGGCCGTCCGCCTCGAAAGCATGGACGCCGAAGAGCTCCAGCAGAGGGTCCAGGACGGAACGCACCGTCGACGGTTCGCCGATAACAAAGCCGGAGAGATAACCGTCGACGGCTGATGTATCGGGCGCCTCCAAACCGAAATCCCGAAAGATGGCGGCGATCAGATCGTCGAGCGCGATGCCGCTCAATCGGCCGTTCAGCCAATGGCCGAGACGCCAGTTGTCGGCATCGCCCCAGAGATCGCGTTGAAGCGGAAATTCGGGAAAGGGACGGGTGTCCCATGCCCAGAGATAAATGCGGCTGGCATCCAGCATCCGCCCGCCATAGAGGGGAGAAACAGGATTGCCGCCGCCCTCCGTCCGGTTCCAGTAATCGAGATGCGCGCTCAGGAAACGGCTCTGCGCCAGATCGGAACGCGAGCCGTCCGAGAAATATGGAATGGCATTTTCGGAGGACTTCGGATCGGGAAAGACATTGGGCTGGTTGGGCGCCTTGTCCACGGCGGGACAGCCGAGCTCGGTGAACCAGAACGGCTTGGATCTCGGCTGCCATACGGTCGGCGTCGCGCTTTCCCTGCCGCCGATGCGGTCATAGTGCGGGTTTTCCCACCAGCTCTTCAGATCCTTGTAGCGGAAGACCCAGGGTTTGCCGGCAAGGCCGTCGGCTATCGGCGAGCGGACGCGGTTCCGGCGATCGTCCTCGCTGGCATAATACCAGTCGAATCCTTCCCCACCGGCAATGTTGGCGATGAGGCCGTCGCTGTCGTAAGCGCCGGAGACAGCGTCCGGCCCGAAACGCCTGTCGTCCTCATCGCGCCAGTCCGAGAGCGGCATGTAATTGTCGATGCCGACCGCATCGATCGCCGGATGGGCCCACAGCGGATCGAGATGGAAATAGACGTCGCCGCTGCCGTCCTGCGGGTGGTGGCCGAAATATTCCGACCAGTCGGCGGCATAGGTCAGCTTGCAGTCTGGCCCGAGGCGGGAGCGCATTTCGGCGGCAAGCCCGCAGAGAGCGGCAACAAAAGGAAAGCCGTTTGTCCCGTCGCGTAACGTCGTAAGGCCCCGCAACTCCGAACCCAGGATGAAGGCATCGACACCGCCGGCCTTCGAAACCAGATCGGCGCAATGCCGGATGAATCGGCGATATCCCCATTCTCCGTCGAGAAAAGCGGCTATCTGGCCGCCTGCTGCAGCTGTGCGATCCGCCGTTCCCTCTCCGCCCGGCCCGGGAAAGCAGGTGATGCGGCCGCGCCAGGGATAGGCCGGCTGGCTTTCCCTGCCATAGGGAGACGGCAGGCGGTTGCCGGCAGGAATGTCCATCATGACGAAGGGATAGAAGGTGACCTCGAGCCCGCGCGCCTTCGCATCGCGGATCGCCGCGATCACGCTGTCATCGGATGGCGTCCCGCCATAGGCGGCGCCCTCACCGTTGCGGGAGACGAGATGCGCCTCGTCCCGATCCAGCCCGGCGACCCGCCAGGCGCGACTTGGCCGTCTGGCGTGGCTTTCCACGACGCCCGGCCGGATGCGGCATTCGCCGGCGCGCAGATCATCGCCGAACCATGGCACCACCAGCGCCACATGCCGGAGATCGGGACAAAGCGCCTGCAATTCGTCCATCGCCGCGTTCCAGTCGCTTGCCGCACGCAAAGCGTTGCGATTGAGCGAGCGCGTCTCCCCTGGCCTCGGCTGGTCCGTCACCACGTCGGGCGACAGGCCGAATTCGGTCGAACCCGGAATGAGCGCAACCGCCGTGACGCGTTTCGTGAGCGTGCCGACGGGCCGCATCACCTCGAACTGGATTTGCGGAAGCCGGTTGCCGTAGACATCGATCGGCATGCGCTCGAAAACGACATAGGCGGTTCCACGATAGGCGGGTGCATTGCCTGCCCCCTGCTTGGCCTCGATCAGCGGATCGGGCATCTGGTCGTCCGTACCGCGATAAATGCGCATTTCGACGGCGGTCTGGTCCAGTTCCCTGCCGTCGACCCAGATGCGGCGGATGCCTGATATCTCGCCTTCCGCGACGGCATAGGCGACATTGGCGAAATAGCTGTAGGTGGTGCTTTTCGCCCCGCCCTTGCCACCCTGGCGGGTCGTCTTCGACGTTTCCTCGAAACGGGTCGCCCAGATCAGCGTGCCGGAAAGACGCGCGGTGCCATAGACGAAAGGCAGCGCAGCCCCCTCCTCCGCCGAGGTCGGCTTTGCACCCGCCAGGCGCGGTCCTTCCACATGGCGCGTCGAGTTGATGAGCGCCGTATCGATGAGATAGCCGCCCAGCGCGCCCGCCGCCGCACCGATGGTGCCGCCAAGCGTGCCGAAGAAGCCACCGAGGAACCCACCAGCGGCTTGAAGGACGAGTGTCGCCATGGAAGATCAGACCTGTTGTTTAGCCGCACTGTGCGACGCCAAATGGTTCCCACCGGGCCGCAAAATGCCCGGATCAGGAAATGCGAACACGGCGGCGATGCGCCGCCGCCATTGCGGAACCAGTGCCGAGGCCATGACGCGGTGGCCTTCATAGGCATGGATGAAACGGTTTTCCGGAGCGAGAATGCCCAGATGCTTGGCGGCGACGGACGGACGCCAGCGAAAGATCAGGAGATCACCCGGCTGCATCGCTTCGACGGGTTTGTCGGCCATGTGCCGGTTCGCCGCCTCGATCAGAGGATCGCCGCCTCCGGCTTCCGCCCAATCCGGCGCATAGGCTCCGGGATCTTCCGGCTCGTCTCCATAGAGTGCGCGCCAGATGCCGCGGACGAGGCCCAGGCAGTCGCAGCCGACACCCTTCAGCGATCCGCCATGGCGATAGGGCGTGCCCATCCAGCCCTCCGCCTCGCGCAGGACGGCCGATGCGATCATCTCGGTCATGGCACCAGCGGCCCTCCGTCGAATTCGGCATCGTCACTGACATAGCCATAGGCTGCGTCATTGCCGGGCAGGTGCGGAAAACCGCGAAAATTGACCGTATTGGCGAATTTTGCCCGGCATTGCGCGAAGCTCTTGTCGCAGCCGGCAACGATGCGGAACCTGTCGCCGACCTCTACCGGATCGCCGGGGATATCACGCAGCACGAGTCGACTTGCCGAGCCCGTCAGGACATGGCCGACAACCATCGCCGCCTTTCCCGCATTCGCCCCGCTCGTCCAGGTCAGGTGGCCATTGTCGAACCAGCCGGGCTGAAAACGCTCCAGGCCCGCCGCCAGAAAGGCGGCGTCATCGGTTCGGGTCACCCGCCCTTCGGCGCAATAGCGCGGATCGGCGGCGTTCACACCGCAGTGCCGGTCGCCCAGATCCGCATCGCAATTGCGCGTGACGCGGCGGCCGCGGATCTTGTCCAGGACGGCAGCAGCGCCTTTGAGCTCCGCAGTGAACCTGCCATCCGCATGCGTGATCTTGCCGACCGTCGAGCGCCTGAGGAGCACATGCTCCCGCGGCGAGGACCAGTTGACGAGATAGGTCTCCACAATCGCGCCGTCATAAAGGCCTCGCTCGATGTCCGCCCGATCGATGGCGAGCGAAGAGAGCGCGCCTTCGATCTCGGCGCTGTCGATGGAGAGGCCCAGCGCCGTGCTCGCCTCGCTGCCGCTCATTCCCGCCTGCGGTTCGCACATGGTGCCGGATACGGAGAGCGGCCGGTCATGATCGGTAAAGCCCAAGGCGGCGCCGTGCTTCCGGCGGATGATCCAGACGAAACAATGGGTTGTCACCGTCCCCTGCAGATGTGATTCAAGCGCTGCCGGAACCGGGATCATGCTTTCACCTCGATGATCGGGATGGAGGGGATTTCGCCGGCCTGGAAGGAGGCGATGCTGGCGGTGAGCCTGTCCGTGTCAAAGCGCACCGGCACATCAAAGACAAAGCCGGCGATGACGGAGGCGCCATCAGGCGGGATGGACTGAGGGGCGAAGGTTACGATGCCGGTGAGGCTATCGGGGGTGAACGCCTCCCCCTCCACCATTCCAACCCCGCCGACGGTGATGCTGAGCGAACCCGCGACCGGCTTCGTGATCGAGCGGACATAGGTTCCGTCCCCCTCGCCGTAGCGCCTAAGCAACTGGAAATCGGCCCTCCTGCCGTCCCCTGTGCCGATCAGTTCGTTCTCCGCTACATGGTCGAACGGATCGCGGAAGCGGAAGGCATGGAGCGAGCCGTGGCGCGCCTCAAAGAAGGCCAGGACCTCCCGCAGATCCTGCAGCGAGCGCAATCCCGTGCCGGCATCGAAATGCCGGCGGGACTGCGCCCAGCGCGCATTGCGCTTCTCGTGGCCCGACGTGAGCGTGACGATCTCGTTGCGCCATTCCGGCCCTCCGGTTGCCCCGAAAGAGACGCCGAGGGGAAAACGGACATCATGAAAAGAGGAGATATCGGCCATGAACTACAAGCTCCTTGCGCCGCGCCGGGCCGCCCGGGCCAGCATGCCGGAAACCTGGGCCTCCGACTTGCGGAAGGAGCTCGCATCCGGCGTCGAGACATTGAAGACGACCTGCATGGGCTTTGTCGTTCCGCCTGCCGCCACGCCGAGCCGGCCGTCAGCGCCGCGGGCGAGCGGCAATATCGCCTCGGCACCCGCCTCGCCGGTCAACCCCAGCGAGCCGCCGGCCATGCCGAAATAGGTGGGGCTCGACACGACGCCTCCCTTGGCGAAGGCGGTCACGCCTCCCAGCCCGCCCAGCAGGCCGGAGAACATCGACGACATCATCCCCTGGAGGGGCTTCAAACCGGTTTCGAGCGCAAGGCCCGCCAGACTGGTGGCGAGCCCGCGCAGCACATCGTCGAGGCCGCGGCCGCTGACGGCCGCCCCCTTCAGCGCCGCCGTCAAGCTTACGCCGAACCGGTCCGACTTCTTCTGCAGATCGTCGAGCACGCGGTCGAAGGCGCTGGTATCCGCCTCGATCGCGACGGTCACATTCTCATTCTCAGGCATGGAGCGGTTCCTATTTCAAGAAGCGTTCGGTGCCAGGTGCCCCTCACCCCTACCCTCTCCCCGTAAAACAGGGAGAGGGAGGCGTCGACGCTGGCGCTGTGTAGACGAACGAAATGCGACGCTGTCGCCCCCTCTCCCCGCTCGCGGGGAGAGGGTAAGGGTGAGGGGCATTCTACGAGGTTACCCATCCGGAAATGCCCGCATGAGGGCGTCCAATGTCTGGCGCGACGGCGCGTGCGCCATGCGCGACGAGAGGCCCAAAGCCGCCGCCAGCTCGCGCGGCGTCATGGCCCAGAAGGCCTGTGGAGAAAGCCGCAGATGCCCCAGGCCAGCCTGCATCACAGGCCCCCATGGGAAAGGTGCTGGTTCAGCTGCGGCGTTCAAGGGTTTGACGGGGAATCGCTTTCCGCTTTCGGCGTGTCCGCCTGCGAAGCACCGAAGGTGGCCGTCAGCAGCTCGCTCACGATGCGGGCGAAGCCCGCCGCACCGCCATCGGCCTGCATCTGAGCCACGTCCTCCCCGGTGACGCTGTGGCCGCCGCCACGCAGGCCGGCGGTGATGATCCGCATCATATCCCTCGCGGAAAGGCGGGCGGAGGAAAAACGGGCAATGAGCGCGGTCAGGTCCTCCGCCTCGAAGGCTGCCTCCAGCTCGGCAAGGGCGCCCAGCGTCAGGCAGAGCACCCATTCGCGGCCATCGAGGGTCGCCGCCACTTCGCCACGATGCCGGTTCACCATCATGTGAGCTCTCCAAAAGTGATGACGCCGGCGGATTCCAGCGCGATCTCGAAGGTGACTTCCGCATCGTGATTGCCGCCATATTCGAGCGCGGTGATCTGGAACCGCCCATCGAGCGTGCCGAAATCGGGCAGGATGATCTGCCAGGCGAGGATATCGCCATTGAAGAAGGCGGCACGGACCAGCGCATCGGACGCGGCGTCCTTGAAAATGCCGGAGCCGGTGACGGATGCCCGTTGCACGCCGCTGCCACCCAGGAGCTGTCGCCACCTGCCCGCAGCATCGGCGTCGGTCACGTCAACGCTTTCGGCGTTGAAGGCAATGCGCTTGGCACGCAGGCCCGCGCAGGTCTCATATCCCCCATCGGCGCGGGCGAGTTTAAGCAATATGTCCTTGCCTCTCTGGGCGGCCATCGTGATCTCCTGTCGTGAAGCGAAAAAGGCGACCGTCGGCCGCCCTGGAAGAATCGTGGATTTGAGATGGCGGCTAGGCCATCACCTCGGTCACGGCCCGATACCGGAGCAGGCCGTGATAGCCGTCGCGCTCATCGTCATTGCGCGCCTGCGAATATTGCAGCGCCATGTTGACGAGCCGGTGCCCGTCGAGCGCCAGAACGGCCCGCGACATCCTGATGGCGATCAGGTCCATGATCTCCAGCACCTGTTTCCTGCCGCCGGCGCGCGCCCATACATGGACGGTGAAAAGGTGCTCGTCGCCCACCTCGCTGTCGGTGCTCCAGTCATAGACCGTCGTCTGGCCGAAAGTGACGTAAGGGAAGGCTGCGGCAGCCGGTATGTGATCGTAGATATTCGGACCGCCCAGTTTCTCCACCAACACGGCATCACCGGAAAGGGCGAGATAGACCGCCTTCTGCAGTTCCATATTGGCGCTGGTCATCGGTTTCGTCTTCCTTTCGCGCGTCCGTCCTGGGTTGCAGCATCTCTTCCCGCAGCTCGACAGCGCGCCAGCGCAGGCTGCGGATCAGACCGTCCATGGTGAGAGCCATAGAGAGCTTCATCGGCCCTCCTCCCGCACCCGGCACAGACTGTAGCGGCCGCTTTCATCAGGATCATGAACGGTGAGGATCATGAAATGCCGCCCGCCTTTGCGCAGCCGCATGCCGCTTTCGACATCGCTGCGGAAGCGCACTGTGATGCGGTGGGTGATCTCTTCGAGCGGCTGCCCCCCGAAATGGCGCGCCGTGTCGGAAACAGGCTCGATGCGCCCCCAAAGAGTGGCAACCTCCTCCCATGTCTCCGTATAGCCTCCGATGCCATCGGCGACCGGCCGGAGCCGTTCGAGCGCCAGCTCGGTTCGCAACCGCCCGGCATCGATGAAGACCGTGTTCATAGCGAAATCCTCCGCCAGATATCGACGAGGCGGTCAAAGGCCGGCGGGAACGAGACCGGCTGCACCTCGCCATCGAACGCACCGCGGAACTCGTAGAGATGAGCAAGGAGCGTCAGGATGGCGTGCTTCAACGCATCCGGCACATCCGCGCCGGTTTCGCCGAATCCCGCCACGAAATCGATCTCCAGCCCGCCGAGGGAGGACGAGCCTGGGCGCTGGCTGAGATAAAGCCGCTGCGGCCGCTCACCCTTGTGCAGGCGCCGCTCGCCCGTACTGATCTCCACCGGCGTGCCATCGGGCCCATAGGCCGTCACCGCCACGATCTCCTGGACGGGATAACGGAAGAGCGCGATGCGCCCCGAACGCGGCCAGCGGTCGAGATGGAGTCGCCAGGTCTGGCTGATCAGCGCCAGTCCGGTTTGGCCTTCCACCACCTCGCGTGCCGTGCGCAGGAGCTGTTGCACAATGGTGTCCTCGCTCTCGGTGGAAAGTTTGAGAAATGCACGTGCTTCCGCGAGCGTCACCGGCTCGACCGCCGGCGGCGTGATCAAATGCATGGTCATGGGGGAGTCCTTGTGGGATGAGAAACGATAAACGCCAGCGGGACAACGCCCCCTCTGGGCTGCCGCCCATCTCCCCCGCGAGGGGGAGATTACGCTCTCATCAACGCCCGGCACCAAACGCAAGCGTTGCAGAGCGGGCGCCGAGGGCCGTATTAGCCAATCTCCCCCTTGCGGGGAGATGTCCGGCAGGACAGAGGGGGGCGCTGTCCCGCCGAGGTTTCTATCTACTGATCCGCCTCAAGCCCCAAACTTCAGGAGCTTGATGGCATCGAAATCCTGGACGCCGCCGCCGACGCGCTTGGTCGTATAGAACAGCACATAGGGCTTGGCGGAATAGGGATCGCGCAGGACACGGACGCCGGTGCGGTCGACGACCAGATAGCCGCGGCTGAAATCGCCAAAGGCGATGGCGGTTGCATCCTCCGCCATATCCGGCATGTCCTCGGCCTCGAGGAGGGCGAAGCCCATCAGCGATGCCTTTTCTCCCACCACAGCCGGTGGCTGCCAGAGATAATTGCCGTCCCTGTCCTTGATCTTGCGAAGTGCGGCCTGCGTCTTGCGGTTCATCACCCAACTGGCATTCTGGCGATAGCCCGCCTTCAGGGAATAGACGAGATCGATCAGTACGTCGGAAGCGTCTTCGGCCGGCAATCCGCCGGCAACGCCGGTCACGAGATGGCCGAGCTTGCCCCATTCCCAATCGGCTTCCGCGACGCATTCATAATCGAGAAAGCCACGCGGCTTGTTGACGCCGTCGCCATTGACGAAAGCCGCGCTTTCCTGTTCGGCGAAGGCCGTCTCCACTTCCGCCGAGATCCATTGCTCGACATCGACCGCCGCGTCATCGAGAAGCGAGGCCGTCGCGGCGGGCATGGCATAGAGCTCCATCGTCGGGAACTGCAGCTCGGCGAGCGTGCCCGACGCGGTTTCGGGACGTGCCTCCGTCTCTCCCACCCAGCCGACCGCCGGACCGCTGATCGAGAACGGCTTCTTCAGCACGGCGCCGGAGACCTGCCGTACAGAAGCAACGGAGCGGATCGGCGAAAGCCTGGCGAGCCGCCTGCCGATCTCGGTTTCGATCTCCGCCGGCACCAGATAACCGCCATCAGGACCCGAACCATAGGAATGGGCCTTCGCCTCCAGCCCGCGCAGCGCCTGCTCGTCGCCCCGGCGCACATAGGTTTCGAAAGCGTTCTTGTGTTCGAGCGAGGCGACCGGGCTGCCCCGGCCCAGAGCCGGACGGGCCTGCTTCAGGAGCATCTGATCGAGCGCCTGCTTCTGCTCCTCCAGGCTGCGATTGATGCGATCGACCTTTTCGACGGTCAGCACATCGGGTCCGACGCGGTTCTCGATCTGTTCCAGACGCTCGTCATTGGCCTGCTTGAAAGCCTCGAAAGCCGACATGAACTCGTCGAAAGCCTCGGCCACGTCCTGCGCATTGCCGAGCGCCTTGATCTCGACGCCCTTCTTCTCGGGCGCCGTGTTCGTTGTTTCCTGCATTATCGTTCCTTCTCATGAAATTTGCCGGCGGCGGCGCGGATGCGCCCGGCCAGCGTTTCGGTTGCGGCAGAAACGGCATCCCGCCCATCTGCCCGATCGCTTGAATGAGCGCCCGCAACCGCCGCGTAGCCCTTGGCGATCACGGTGCGCGCCTCATTGCGGCTGAGCCCCGCATCCCGCGTGAGCCAGCGCTCGAATTCCCTTGTCGTCGGCAGCGCCCGCGCCTTGACGTTCGCGATACGGGCCGAGGGCAGCATGGGAAAAGTCACCACCGAGATTTCCCATAGATCGGCTTCGACGATGCGGCGGATCCCGGTCCGCGTCTCCTTGCGGGCACGTACGGTGCGAAAGCCGACGGAGAGCCCGTCGAGAGCGCCGGTGCGCATCAGCTCCAGCGCATCGCGCGCCCTGGGCACACCCTTGGCCAATCGCCCCTCAACGAAAAGGCCACGGGAATCCTCCCTGATCACGGTCCACACGCCGATCGGCTCGTTGGCATCGTGCTGCCACAGCATGCGGATGCCGGACGTGCCGCGGGCCTTCAGCGACTTCGCGAAGGCGCCCGGCTCGATGATGTCACGGCCGAGATCCACCTCGCCGAAGAGGCTGGCATAGCCGGAAAAGCTGCCGTCGATATCCACCTGATCAAGCGCCAGACCGGCCAGTTTCGTCTCAAGCCGCAGCTTCGCCCGCTCAGCCTTCATCGCGGATCTTCCTTTCCTGTGGCTCTGGGATCAATTCGGGAAGCGGCATGGCCTTCATGCGCTCCGTGAAACGGTTGAAGATGCCGAGCGCCGACCAGGCCGCGACGCTCGCGGCGGCCGACCCCATCAGCATCAGTTCCGCCTTGCCGAGATTACCGTCGATCGCGAGCTCCTCGGCGATCTTGACGCCCGCCGCCCCGCCGAAGACCAGGCCGCAGATGATGCCGACGGCGAAGCGGATCGCCGCCTCCTGCTTTCCCTTGGGCAGCATATAGGCGAGCGACACGGCGGAACCGGCGACCGCGCCGGCCGCCTTCGCCAGCAACACCCATGCCGTATCGCCCATCAAACCCGGTTCATGTATCGCGCTCATGGGTTTCCTCCATTGTTGGTGAAGCCCCCATTTCAGTAGCCCACCGCCTGCCGCTTCTCGTCATCGGTCAGGAAGGAGGCGTTGGAAATGCGCTGCCAGAGCGCGTCGCGTTCCACTGACAACCCTTCGATGCGGTCGTAATCATGTTCCAGCCTGAGATCGTCGCCATAGAGCGGCCCAAGCCAGTTGCTGAATGCCCTGGCGGTGCGCGCGATCAGCGGCAGCACGGTCAGCCGGTAGAAGGCGCGGTTGGCCTCGGCATAGTTGGCATAGGTGTTGTCGCCCGGGATGCCGAGCAGCATCGGCGGCACGCCGAAGGCGAGCGCGATATCGCGGCTTGCGGCATTCTTCGCCTCGATGAAATCCATGTCGCGGGGACTGAGCCCCATCGCTTTCCAGTCGAGCCCGCCTTCCAGCAGCAGCGGACGCCCCGCCCCGGCCGCACCCGTATAGCCATCCTCCAGCTCGGCCTTGAGCCTTGCGAACTGCTCCTCGGTCAGATTGCCGCCGTCCTTGGGCGCATAGACCAGGGCACCGGAAGGGCGCGCGGAATTGTCGAGCAGCGCCTTGTTCCAGGCGCCTGCCGCATTGTGGATGTCGAGCGCCATCAGCGCCGCTTCGAGGGGCGCGAAGCCATAGTGATCGTCGAGCGGATGGAAGAGGCTCAGATGCAGCGCCTGCCCGCCAGCCGGCTCTTCGAGAGGCACGGTGCGCTTGACCGTGCCACAGCGATAGGTGAGCGCCTGCGGCCATCCCTCCTGATCCGTCTCGATGGTGACGCGCTCGGGCCGCAAAAGGTGCAGCTCGCGTGCGCCGCCCGCCGCTTCGACCCGCTCGACATAGGCATTGCCGGAGAGGAGCAGATGGCCATAGAGCATCTCGAAAAACGCAGTGCCGTTCGTCCCCCGCCGCGGGCTGGCGAGCAGATCGAGCAGCGGATGGGCTTCATGCTCGGTCGAGCCTTCGTAGAGGAGCCAGGGCACCGCGCTCGCCGCCTCTGCGATCATGCGCACCGCGCGATGGACGACCGGGTTGCGCATGAAGCCTTCGCGCGCCAGTGTCGGATAGTCCCGCGCAATCCAGGATGCGCTGCGTTCCACATGCAGCGCCACGAAGCCGGTCGCGGATTTCACGTCCTGCTGGACAGGCGTGCGTAGGGGAGCGTTCGCGGCGCGCCAGCGCCACGGCCATTTCAACGCCATCGGATGGCCTTTCCTGTCGTGTGATGAAAATTTGTCGGGCTGCCGGAGAGATTCGAGCTCCTCCGGGACCACCACTATTCCAGGCGCCTGATCCTCGGCATCCTGTCCCTGCCCAGCATCAGCTCGTTCAACGCCCAGACGAGCGCGTCCAGCCGATCCGGCGAGCGGCCGGAGGACAGGCCGCCGGGCGCGAAATCGCACATTTCGTCTTCGAGCGCCGGAAAGCGCCCGGCATGGCGGATGCGGCCCTGCTCGTAGAGGGCGGCGACCGGCTCGGCGCGAAGCCATTTGCCGCGCATCGCCCGCACGGGGCGGACGGGGACGGAATGATCTTCAGCGGCGATCACCGCTGCCACCATGTCGCCGCCCTGGTTGACCTCGGCGATGATCATATCCGCCTTGAGGCGGTGGTAGAGCCCGATTGCCGCGCGCGCCCATTGATATGGCTTGGCCTGGACCAGGCTTTCGTCGGCCAGAACCCAGCCGAAGCCGTCATAGTCCATACCGGCTGCGGCGATGCCGCATGCGTCGGAATTCCTTCCCGCGCTCGCCGGTGGATCGACCGCCACGACGATGCGTTTCAATGGCGGAACCGTCTTGCAGATAAGGCTCTCGATCAGCCCGCGCGACCAGAGCGCATCGGCGCGATCCTCGATCAATTCGCCGTCGAGTTCCTGCCGTCCGAGCCGCGACCCCGCATAACGCTCCTCGATCATCCCGATAAAGCCGGGCGCGAGGTGATCGGCATTCTCCACCGTGCGCATCCGCGTCACGGGTATGGATTTGTCGGCAAGAAGCGCGCGCAGCAGGCTGACCGGGCGCGGCGTGGTGGTGACCACGGCACGCGGGTCTTGCCCCAGCCTCAACCCGAACTGCAGCATGTCCCAGGTCTCCTGCGGATGCTTCCACTTGGCCAGTTCGTCGCACCAGGCGGCATCGAATTGCGGGCCGCGCAGGCTGTCGGGGTCCTCGGAGGAGAAGAACGACGCCACCGCGCCGGTGCTTTCCCAGACGAGCCGACGCCGGCTCGCCTCGAGCCGGGGCCGCTCGCAGCGCGAGACGGAAAGGATGCCCGAAGGCCCCTCCACCATCACTTCGCGCACATCGGCAAGCGTCTCGCCGACAAGGGCGATATGGCCGCATTTCTCCGGGGCGAGGGTCGGCAGCCCCGTCGCCATGCCCGCCACCCATTCCGCCCCGGTGCGGGTCTTGCCCGAGCCCCGCCCGCCGAGCACCAGCCAGGTGCGCCAGGGCGCCATCGGCGGCTGCTGGGCGTCACGTCCCTCGCAGAACCACTCCCTCGTCAACACGATCGCCATCTGGTCCGTCAAGCCGACGTCGGATAATCTCGGCTGCCCGGACATCTGCAAGTTCGTTGATCCTCCTGTCGATACGCGCCAGCGCCTCGCGCAGCTCTTCCGGCGTGACCGTCGCCGGGGCGGTTTCCATTGCGGGAGGCGGCGTGCTCTCACGCGCCAGTTCCATGACCGTCTTCAGCGCCCGCGCCAGCGATGTCAGCGCATCGGCAGCGCCCTTGTCCGGCACCTTGCCGCCTTCCGTGAGGCGCAGCAGCTCGGTGCGGATATTCGCCAATATCCCTTCCATGTCGGGAAGCCGGTCGGAACGTATGGCCGCGTCGGGATCGAACCCCGACAGGCGCAGGCGGCGGAGATAGGTCTTCTCCTCGATGTTCAGGAGAAAGGCGATATCCGCATGCGGCACGCCATATTTGCGCGTGACATGGTAGCCCGCGCGGGCGCGGCCGCCGGGATTGGCTGGTGCTGTCATGATGATTTCCCGTCGCCATCCGGGCTTGTCGCGAGGATCTGCCATAGATGACGAAACAGCGCTTTGCGCTCCACCGTCGCAGATTCTCGGGAGAGGCCGAGAAAGACGAAGGTTTAGATACACTTTTGTGACGATAGCTGAACCCTAGCAAAGCACCGTCACGCTGTCAAGGATTATTTTCCTAAATACGGATTTTCCTTCCCGTGGCACGAAAGAGACGGTCTTCCGAAAATGGTTACCATATTCCTCCTCTGCGCTTGCCGTTTTGGCTCAAATACGACACAATTCGGTTGTGGCGGTGTGGCTCATCAGCGCGTGCAACGCGATGTCGTCCCACACGGATGGAGCGAGAGGCGGCATCGAGGCGATCACCAGGGATCAACCCTCGCCGAAACCAGAATTCATGCGCAATCCCGGAAAAATGCAGCAGAAATCCCCCGCGCCGCGCAAGCCGTTCCGCAGCCCGCGACTGATCGGCATCGACGCCTGGATCGACAGCGCGCTCTACAATCTGCGATTTGCGCTTGCCGAATTCTGGGAGAACACCACGATCTTCTTCCGCCGCTTCCGGGTGCGCGGGTTCCGCCGGTTCGTGGTGGAACTGCTCGACGAGGGGTTTACCCTGGGTGTCGGCGGCTCGGTGCTGCTTCTGGCGCTGGCGCTGCCCGCCTTTGAGGAAACGCGAAAGGACTGGCGCGCGCAGGACGATTTCGCCGTCACCTTCCTCGACCGTTACGGCAATGAGATCGGCCAGCGCGGCATCATCCATCGAGATGCGGTTCCCATCGACGAGTTGCCGGACCATGTCATCAAGGCGGTGCTGGGGACGGAGGACCGCCGCTTCTTCGATCATATCGGCATAGACTTCCTCGGCCTCACCCGCGCGATGACGGAGAATGTGCGCGCCAACACCGTCGTCCAGGGCGGCTCGACGATCACGCAGCAGCTCGCCAAGAACCTGTTTCTCTCCAATGAGCGCACCATCGAGCGCAAGATCAAGGAGGCCTTCCTGGCCCTCTGGCTGGAGGTCAACATGAGCAAGAAGGAAATCCTGCAGCTCTATCTCGACCGCGCCTATATGGGCGGCGGCACGTTCGGCATCGCGGCGGCATCGGAATTCTATTTCGGCAAGAACATCAAGGACGTGTCGCTGGCGGAAGCCGCGATGCTGGCGGGGTTGTTCAAGGCGCCGGCGAAATTCGCGCCGCATGTCAACCTGCCGGCAGCGCGCGCCCGCGCCAATGTGGTTCTCTCCAACATGGTCCAGAGCGGGCTGATGACCGAGGGACAGGTCATCGCCGCCAGGCGCCACCCGGCAAGCGTCGTCGACCGCGGCAAGGACGAAAGTCCGGACTATTTCCTCGACTGGGCCTTCGAGGAAGTGAAAAGGATAGCGGCAGACGTGCCGCAGCACTCCCTCATCGTGCGCACGACGCTCGACCGCAATCTGCAGAAGGCGGCCGAGGAAGCGATCGAGTTCCATCTGCGCCAGTACGGCAAGGAGTATCAGGTCGCCCAGGCGGCCGCCGTCGTCCTGGACAATGACGGGGCCGTGCGTGCCCTCGTCGGCGGGCGCGATTATGGCGAGAGCCAGTTCAACCGCGCCACGAAAGCGCAACGGCAGGCGGGCTCGTCGTTCAAACCCTATGTCTATGCCGCTGCCATGGAAAAGGGCATGACGCCGAAGAGCGTCGTCTCCGACGGGCCGATCAGCTGGGGCAACTGGTCGCCGCGCAATTACGGTCGCTCCTATGCCGGCCGGGTGGATCTGACGACGGCGCTGGTCAAATCGCTCAACACCGTTCCGGTGCGGCTTGCCCGGGATTATCTGACGACGGCGCCCATCGTGGCTCTGACCAAGGCCATGGGCATCGAATCCCCTGTTTCCTCGCACAAGACGATGGTGCTCGGCACCTCCAGCATGACGGTGATGGACCAGGCGACGGGCTATAACGTCTTCGCCAATGGCGGTTTTGCCGGAACGCGGCATGGCTTCACGCAGATCCTGAACCAGCGCGGCGATGTGCTCTGGGACTGGGCGCGGGACGGCGAAAAGCCGCGCCGCGTGCTCTCGGAAAAAGCGGTCGGCGAGATGAATTCCATGCTGGTGCAGGTTCCCGAATGGGGCACAGGCCGGCGCGCCGGCCTGCCGATGACGCGCGTGGCCGGCAAGACCGGCACGACGCAGAGCTATCGCGACGCATGGTTCGTCGGCTTCACCGGCAACTACACCGCGGCGGTCTGGTATGGCAATGACAGCTTCGCGCCGACGAAGAACCTGACCGGCGGCATTCTGCCGGCCATGACATGGCAGCGGATGATGAATTACGCCCACCAGAATATCGATCTGAAGCCGATACCCGGCATCGACAAATCCTTCCCCGATCCGGCGAAGGTCGCCTCCGGCAAGGGCGCGAAGGGCAAGTCGGAACCGGCGGAAGACCAAAGCCCGATCGAGCGGCCGCGCATCCTCTCCAGCACGACGACAAAGACGCTGAAGGAATTGCACGAGCTTTTCAAGACGGCGCCACCACTGACCGCGCCGGCAGCGCGCACCAGGCTCTCGGCGCTCTGAAAGCCATCCTCCAACACTTTGTTTTGCCTGAAATCTCTGTCAATCCTTCGGGATGATGCTCTATCCTGCTAATATCCGATTCCTTCATCACGCCAGCGCCCGATGCTTCGAACCGTCCTACTCACCGGCCTGACCCTTGCCATCGCCATCGGCGGCGGCGCGGGCAGCGTGCAATATGCGCTCGACCGCTTCGAAGGTTTCGGGGCGCTGGAAGTCGGCCAGTGGAGCGCCTACCCGGCAGCGGGCACGCCGGATTCGGACCCTTATGCCAAGGCGCGCGGCGCGAGGAACGGGACCCTGGCACTCGGGGCAGCCGAAGGCCTCATCTTCCATGCCAGCCGCGACGCACGGGGCCGGGAGCTCGACCGCAGCTGTACCTACAGGATTACCGGCGCCACGCCCCCTGCCCGTTTCTGGACGCTTTACCCCGCCGACCGGTCGTTGCAACCCTTGCCGCCCCGCCCCGGCATGCTGCCCGCAGTCCATTCGCGCGAAATCCTGCGCAGCGAGGACGGACGCTTCAGCATCACCGTCTCACCAGAGGCGCAACCCGGCAACTGGCTGCCGGTGGAAGGCTCGGGACCGTTCGTTCTCGTCATGACCTTCTACGACACGCCGGTCGCCAGTTCCTCCGGCCTTTCCGATCTCGTCATGCCGAGCGCAAGTCTCGTGGAAGAGGCAGGCTGCCGTGGGTAGGTTGTTCCATGCCCTTCTCGTCGGCCTGATCGGCGCGGGCATCGTCCACGTCGCTGTGCTGATGCTCGTCCCCGTCTATTCCGACCGCAACGCCTGGTCGCGGATTTCGGGCTACGGCGCGCCCTATCGCTTCCACCTCATCGAAGCGGAGAAGGACGGGCGCGGCGGTGCCCATGATCCCCTGTTTCAGGAAGCGGCCTGCCGTTTCGACCTGACCGGCGGGCCGGTACGCATCACGGCCGCGGGCGACAATGTGCCCTTCTGGTCGGTCTCGATCTACAATCGCAGCGCGGAAAACCTCTACAGCCTCAACGACCGTACCTCCACCGACGGCAAGCTCGATCTGGTGATCGCCAATCCGGTGCAGATGCTCAACTTGAAGAAAGACCTGCCGGAAACGGCAGCGCAGTCGATCCTCATCGAGGAAGATATGGACGAGGGCATCGTCCTGATCCGCGGCTTCACGCCGGATGAGAGCTGGCAGCCGCCGGTGCGCGATTTCCTGAGCAAGGCGGGCTGCGCCTTGCTGCCGATGTGAGGGCCCATTCACTTTTAGCTTCGAGCGGCCGCTATTTTCCGAACCGTGGTTACGCGGGAAGGTAGAGGCATGGATCCCAGTGCCGTCGCCGCGGCGAATGCCCCCTTTTGGCCTGCAAACTGCCCATGGTTAACAGCTTGCTAAGGCTTCTCCGCTAGATTGCGGCAACAGAGCGGGCAGACCCGCTCCTCGAAGGTTTGTTGTTGCTTACGATTTATCCGGAGTACCCCGCGTGACAAACGAACAGTTCCGCGCCCTGGAAGCCCTGTCCGGAAGCGGAAAGGCCAGCGGCGGCAAGGCCGATGATCTCCTTTCAGCGGCTGTCACTGCATTCACCTCCATCACACGCCCCGCCCGAAGCGATATCCAGCAACTCGAGGATCTGACGCTGCCGCTCCTCGCAAGCGCGACGGCACGCGGCAAGCGCCATGCCGCCGCGGTGCTCTCGCAGATGGAACATGCGCCGCGCAACCTCGTTCTGGCGCTCTGCAACGAGGCGGTCGAGATCGCCGCGCCGCTGCTCCTGCGCTCACCGATCCTGACATCGGCCGACCTGGTCGACATCATCGGCAAACGGGGGCTGGGACATGCCCGCGCCATCGCGCGGCGTCCGCAAGTCGATCCGATCGTCCAGGGGCTTCTGGATAGCTTCGCCGACCCTGCCGTCGACCGCTCGATGGCCGTCAGGCGGCAACTGGCGCGAGCCGAGGCGCGTGCGGCGCATGCCCCCTCACCTCAGCCTACCCCCTTTTCTCCGGCGACGCGCGAAGCGCACGACAGGCTGCGCGCGATCATGCGCGAGGCGACATCGAAGCAGCTCACATCGGAACTGCAACCGGGTGGGGATACCCAAAAGCCGTCGGTCGCAGCCGATCACATGATCGACACGGCACTGCTCATCGATCCGGTCTTCTTCCGCAATCTGGTCGCCGACACGCTGGGCGTGACCTTCGAACACGCTGAAGCGATTATCGGCAAATGGCCGGATTCGCGGCTGCCCATTGCGCTCCGGGCGCTCGGCCTTTCGGCACAGGACGCCTATCTGATCCTCACAGCCGTGCTCGGCACCATCCATAGCGACAAACACGCGCTCCGGGATTTCGTGCATTTCTACCGCTCAATCGAACGGGAGACGGCGCTCGCCATCGTGCGGCGCTGGAAAGCCGGAGACATGACCGCGCTCTTGCGGCAGAAATTGCGGGAAATGGCGGCAGCGGAAGACGAACCGGTACTGGATCCCGCCAATAGCGACGGCGTCGGACCGCTGAAGGCGGTGCGCTAGCAGGACCGCTTCACGAGAAGCGCCGATCACCGCCTTTACAGCTCCACCACCGCGAACAGCTCTTCCTCACCGGCATAGCCTTCGATCTCGACCAGCCAGAGATCGGGATCGAAGCGTGTCTCGCCGCGCAGTTTTTCGTCGGCTTCCCATTCCGGCAGGTCCTGCCCGATACGGGTGAAGACGCGCTCGTCGGGCTTGCCTGTGTCGTAGGCGATCTGCGGCGCCGGGCCATAAAGGTCGTAAGCACCGCCGGCCTTGCGCAGCTTGATGAAGATCGCCCCCGCTTCCGCCGAACCGCGCCGCGCGAGATAGGCGAAGCCGCCGCTGCCATTCACGCGGCGCATGAGGGCCGAAACCCAGAAATCGGATGTCAGGCGCAAGTCGCGAGCCTTTCCTGGCTCATCAGCTTATCAAACCGATTTCACGCATCTTGGCGATCAGCTCATCATCGACCTGCCCCGTTACCTTGAGGCGGAAGAGCTTCTGGAACTCGCGGATCGCATCCTGCGTGGCCTTCCCCGGCACGCCATCGACCGTGATCAGATCATTGCCGAAGGCCTTGAGCCCTGCCTGCACGCGTATGATCTGCGCGGAGGAGACAGCGCTCGGGGGCGCGGGAATGACCGCAGCCTGCGGGCGCGGCGTGGTGACCGCAGTGGTCGTCGTCCGATCGACCCCGCCTTCCGACCGCTTCGGCCGGGTGCCGGGGACGGCGACGCTGCCCGTCTCGACCGCCTCATTCGCAGCGGCACTACCCGTCGAAACGGTCTGAATGCCGGCCTTGGCCTGGACCGCGCGCCAGGTATCGAGCGCCTTGCGCGTCTGCGGACCCGGCAGACCGTCGATTGGCCCCTCATAAAAGCCGAGTGCCGCCAGCTTGTGCTGCAGCTGGGCGATCTCAGGGTCGCCGCCTTCGGCAAGCTGTGGTGCCGGCACCGGTATTTCCTCCGGCTCGATGGCCGGCTGCCGATCGCTCACATCCGGTTCCGCCGGTTCAACCGCGGCGCGCTGTTGGGGCGGAGGCGCTGCCGCGGGCGCGGGCGCCGCCGACGTCACCGGCTGCTTGAGCGGAGTTTCAGCATGCGGCAGCGGCTTGAACACGAGATCGGGGCGCGTCTTGAAAAACACCCCCCCATGCGCCTGCGGCTGGTACCAGAGCGCATTGGCGGAGACGAAACCGAGGGTAACAAGGAAAGCTGTCGCGCCGCCGGTCGCCACCGGATTGCGCGCGATGGCGTCCCCCGCGGCGATTGCCATCGCGGATACGGTGGCGAACAGCGCATCGGCGATGCGGCGGCCGATGCTACGCCGTCTTGCGGTTTTGCGCATAGGCCTGCCTTTCCCGTTCGTCTTCTTGCTTGTCATGACGCCTTTCTGCCTGAATGCGGTGGATATCGACCACCGTCCCTGCTTCTTCCTTCTGCTCCTGCAAACGATAAGCCCGTGGCCCGTTGAGGGGCAGGCGGACAGTGACAACAGTTCCCTCGCCCGGCCGGCTGGCGATTTCCATCGTGCCCTCATGCAGCTCCACGAGCCCCTTCACCAGCGAGAGGCCGAGACCCGTTCCCTCATGGGCGCGGGTATAGGCGTTGTCGAGCTGCGTGAAAGGCTGGCACAGCCGGGTGAGATCGTCCTCAGCCATGCCGATGCCGGTATCGGCCACCGAAAAGACCAGCGTGGGCACGTTCTTCACCGTCTCCACGCCTGCGTCGATGGTGACGCAGCCGCCTTTTTCCGTGAATTTCACCGCGTTGGACACGAGATTGATCAGGATCTGTTGAACAGCGCGCCGGTCGGCGACCACGTTGCCTACCCCTGCGCTGATCCGGTCGCACAGCACCACGCCCTTTTTCGCCGCCTGATGACCCATGACCCCGGTGCACATACCAACGGCATCGCCGAAGGCAAACGTCTCCGGGAAGATGCGATAGGTGCCGGACTCGATCTTCGACATTTCCAGGATGGCATTGACCACTTCGAGGAGATGCGTGCCCGAGCGATGGATGAGATCGACATATTCGCGCTGCTTCTCGTTTTCGAAGCGGCACAGCATTTCGTGCAGCAGCGCATCCGAGAAACCGATGATGGAGTTGAGCGGCGTGCGCAGCTCATGGCTGACGGAGGCCAGGAAGCGGTTTTTCGATATCTGGAGATTTTCCGCCTCGTCCTCGGCGCGGCGCAGGGCCTCGCGCGAGGCCTGTTCGCTGGAGATGTCGCGGGCGATCAGGGTAAAGCCCTGCAACACGCCATTTTCCCTGATCGCGACCGCATCAAGCCGGAAGGGGTGGAAAACGATCGAATGGGTGCCGGCCTCGCCGCCGACGCGACGCAGGCGCACCTCGATGGCTGCCGAGCGCTTGCCGTCGTTCCCGGGCGCGCGAAGGTCCGCCAGCAGGCCGAGATAATGAACACGGTCCGAAATATGGACGCGATCCATGAACGGGGTGCCGATCATCACCTGGCGCGAGACGCCGAGATGCTCCGGTGCCCTCGCAGACAGCGAACGGATGACGCCATCCGGCGACAGGCGGATCACCACGCCGTCGAGTGCATTCTCGACGTCGTCAACGCCCGAAGGATTGGCCTTGTCCGTCATGGAACGCACGACATGCATCGCCCGTGCCAGGAGCGTTCCGATATAGATGATCGTCAGCAAGGCGGTCATCGCCGGCGAAGCCGGCGTGGCGGAGGGCGATGCCTCCGTGATGAGGACAGCGAAGACCAGAAGACCGACGATCATGCCGATTGCAGCGCTGCGGCCGGTGCGGCCGACGAACCAGCTTTCGAACGAGATGGCGGCTGCCATGGTCCAGAGCGTCGGATTGGACGGCGCCGCGCCATAGCCGGCAAGGGCAATCCCCGCGCCGTAGGCTGCGATGCCGGCGATGCCGACGAAGCCAGGGCGCAGGCCAAGCGAGGTGAGCGCGCACAGGATCATGGCGATGCCGGTGAAGATCGCCGCCGCCAGGCCTGCTTCAAGCCCGCTGGAGACCGTGCCGCCTGCCGCAAAGGCTGCGGCGAGCGCAACCGGCATGGTGCAGAAGGCTGCGATCATCCGCTTGTCCGCCGTATTGCCGGCACCCTGCCCGGCCGAAATCCAGCGCCCGCAATAGCCGTCGAACATACGGGCACAACCGCGTACACGAGCGCCTGCGAATTCGAAGGTTTTCAGAAAAATGGCGTGCACCGTGCCGTACCCACTACATGCGTTATGTGCTTCCGGTTTCACCGCGGCACCCCTGAAGGACGCCACGGAAAAGCGCGGCTTTGTATAGCTGCCAGATTGCCGCCGAGGCTTTAAGGAATGGATAAAGGCTCTCCCTCCACCCAACCCACAGCATAGATTTGGACGGTTGGGGACCTCGCTTTTCGGCCTATGGTAAACAGAACGTTGCCCGACATGGACGAAATGCGGCAGCATGACGGCAGCGGAGCCATTTCGCCCAATGGCGGACGCATATGCTGACGAAACGTTGAGAAATCAGTTCAAATTCGAATCAAATTCGCTTTCGGCCTTCAATCGGATTTTTTTGTCTGTCTGTCATGGTCGCTCCATAAAGGCCGTGCACTGCAAGCGGCCGGAGCATAAAAGGGATGGGAGCATGCGCTTTCTTATAAAGATGGCTTTCTGGCTGACGCTGGCCTTCGTGGTCCTGCCGCATACGCCGCTGGCTGACCTGGCCATCAGAACCGGCGAGCAGGACAGCACTCGTCCTTCCAGCGCCGAGACCGTGGTTCGTGACAGCGGCTCGGAGGAAGGCCCTGAAACGGCCGGTTCTCTCGATACCCTTTTCGCCGCCCAGAAGACGCTGGCCGATGTCAGCGATTTCTGCACCCGCAATCCCAGCATCTGCGAGACCGGGAAATCCGTATTCTCCAGCCTTGGCCTGCAGGCCAAGGACGGTGCGCACATTGTCCATGAATATCTCAATGCCCCTTCAGGCGGCCAAACGGCGGCATCCTCAATCTCGTCGAAGATCGAGGCCCTGCAGGTCAAAATGCCGGAAATGCCGAAGAATGGCGAAAGCATTTCCATTCCCGTTCCCACGTCACGCGAAGCGGTCACCGGAAAGATGGACGCGCTGCACACCGGAACCGTGAAACACGGGAACTGATCGATATTTCACTTAGCCTCGCCTGCCGGATTTCCGGTAAGCCGTGCGCTCTCCGCGTGCGGCTTTCTTTTTGAACCGCGGGAAATTGTCCTTCTACCCGTGACGTTGCCGCAGCCAATCGCTATATGAAGGCAGGAACGGCCGGAAGACAGCCTAAGCATCCATTCAAGTGAGCGCATGACCCAGACCATAGACGACATCGTTGCCGATTTCGACATTCTCGACGAGTGGGAAGACCGCTATCGCTATGTCATCGATCTCGGACGCGATCTCACACCTTATCCCGACGATGCCCGCGACGCGGCGCACAAGGTGCAGGGATGCGTCAGCCAGGTATGGCTCAAGACCGAGATCGGCGAAGGCCCCGATCCCGAGATCACCTTTCTCGGCGATTCCGACGCGCATATCGTGCGCGGTCTCGTCGCCATCGTGCTCGCGCTCTATTCCGGCCGCAGGGCATCGGAGATACTGGCCGTCGACCCGGAGAGCATCCTGAAGACCCTCGGGCTTGACGAGCACCTGACGCCGCAGCGCTCCAACGGCCTGCGCGCCATGATCCGCCGCATCCGCACCGAGGCGCAGGCCGCGCTCACCCGCTAGGCCCTATCGATGGCCGGTAATCGGCCGTTCCCCATTGCAGGACACGCCGGCGTCCCGGCTTAGCCGCCCCGCCTTGCGGACGGTAATGCCGGTCGAGGACGCCAAGTGCGGCCTTGAGCAGAAGTTTCGCCGAGCGCGCCGGCCAGCGGCGCTCCCGTTCGACGGCTTCGAGGCCCTTCAGAAAGCAGCAGACGTCGATCAGCACGCCGGACAGCTCCGGCCCGACGGCGTCGAGCGCCTTTTCCACGCGCAGACGCGCGGCAAGCGCGGCATCGGTCAACTCGGCGGCGCCGTTTCCGGTCGTGCGGTTGCGCCCCGCCACGCTCGCCTCCCAGTTTGCGCCGATCCGCGGCATCAGGTTCCCGCGGGTGAAGTCGGAGCGCAGGCGCTCGCCGGCGGCAAACTCCTCCGCGGTCAGGAACGGCTTTCCATCCGCGCCCTTGCGCCGGCAAAGCTGCCCCAGGGGCGATTCGGCATGATTGAAAGCGACGAGCCTCGTTTCGCCGTCCACCTCGAGCTGAATGTCTTCCAGGTCGCGACCGCAAACCGGAACCGCCGAATTGCCATGGGCAAAAGCGCGCCCCTGCTCCGTCAGCATGACCGTCTCGCCGTCGCGGGCGATCACCCCCGCCTGCTGCATGAAGCACAAATGCGAAAGCCGGACGGAAATGGTGCCGTGCGCGGGGCTTTCCAGCAGGATCCGGTCCGGCGAGGCCGAGGTCCTGAGCCTGGCCGATGCCTTGGCAAGGAACCGCAATGCACGGCGTACCGCCTTGTCCTCCAGACCGGCCGGATGCGGGTTCGGGTCCGTATCCGTCATATGTTCCTCCCCTCGCTCAGGAAGGTCGCGGCGGAGAGGCGCTCGAAGGCGGCGAGAATCGCATCGAATTCCCTGTCCTCCCGCATGTCCTCGATCAAATGGCACGCATGCATGACCGTGGAGCGATCGCGGGCGAAACCCTGCGCCACTTCGGTCATGGTCATGCCGAACAGCGTGTGCGCGACATACATGCCGATCTGCCGGACCCGCGCGATTTCACGCCGGCAGCGGTCGCAGGAGCGCAATTCGCTTCCCGGAACGCCGAAATAGGCAGCCAGAATATCGATGAAGGCATCGCAGGCTTCGATCATCCGGACGCGGGGCAGATTCCTGCGACGGCCCTCCCCGACCGAAGGCTTGTCGATGACTACGCAGCGTCCATGCTTCACGGCCATTGCGACCAGAGCGTCGACAGCCTCGGATCGCGTGTGGATCACACCGGAAAACACCGAAGACATTCTTTTTCCCTCTGCTGGAAATAGGAATATCTTCTTATAATGGCCTTGGCAATCGCGTGGATAAGTTTTTCACCCTTCCCCACTTCCTTGGGACTATTCGCTGCGTTTTCCCAAATTTAATTGAAAGGCGATCCACACCGAGGCAACGCAGCGTAGGAATTTATCCCCGCTCTCCGCAACCGGGCGAGACTGTCCGTCCATCAACAACGGGCAGCAGTCATGAAAAGTGATCATCTCGCAATGGAATGCCGGGCTTTTCTGGCATCGAAGGAACGACGGCGCGGAGAAGCCATGCAGCGCGCCGCGCTGCAGATCTTATGCGGCATCGATTTCGACGCATTGCTTGCCGCTTCGCCACAGGAGAAAACCGGTGCGGCCCGCCGCCTGGCACGGCTGATCGAACGCGAACGGATGAAAGGCGTGCGCGGCCACTGGAGCTACGATCTCAACCGGCACATCGCGCTCAAACAGGCGCTGGATAAGCTGAAAATATCCCTGACGGCACCTGCCGACGCAATTCGGGCGGTCGGTTCCTAAACCACGCCCTGACAAAAAAGAAAAACGGCGCCAGGACGCCGTTTTCTGCACCATACGGAAAAGCCCGCGGAAAGACCGGAATTCTCCGGTCCAACCGCGGCAAGGCCGGACACATCAGGAGCGCTTGCCGCGCTTACGGCCAAGGCCCATCTTCTTCGCCAGCTGCGAGCGGGCGGCTGCATAGTTCGGCGCCACCATGGGATAGCTGGGATCCAGGTCCCACTTCTCGCGATACTGCTCCGGCGTCATGTTGTAATGCGTCATCAGATGACGCTTGAGCGACTTGAACTTCTTACCGTCCTCAAGGCATATGATGTAATCATCCGAGACGGATCGCTTGGGATTGACTGCAGGCTTCGGCTTCTCGATAACCGGCGCCGCCTCTTCGCGAACTCCCACGCGACCGAAAGCAGCGTGAACTTCCGCGATCAGCGACGGTAGCTCACCGGCACGAATGGAATTGTTGCTCACATAAGCAGCGACTACTTCTGCAGTCAGACCAAGCAGTACGTCCTCGGCAGAATCGTTAACATCCAGATGTTCCATCAATCTTTCCTTATTATTACGCTCACGGCTCCTATCCGAGATATTCCCCGTGAGGGCATCCACTCTTCAAATGCAGGCAACAGATCGATTGATTCGATTTGGCTGTGCCAGCCCATCCCGCGCGAGGCGACCATATCGCCAAGGAAAAGCGATCTGTCAAATAAATTGTACTCTAATTTCCTTTTTCTTTCCAATATTTAATCAAGTAAAAATACAGCTTAGGGATTGTACTACTAATTCTTCATTCGCGCGACAGCAGTAAAATATCCCCTAGAAGTTGTTCGAATATTTGTTCCAGTCTCTATTTTCTATATTTTCAAGTCAATCGATGCCATTGGTGGAGCGCAGCCTCAAACATTCGATGTAGCTTTCTCCAAAAAGCGGAGCATTACGTCAAATTTCTGGCAAAGCGGACCAACTCTTACGGTTTTCGTCAAAATAGTTGCAAAAGAGTCGGTCTGATAGCGGATTGGGAGAACCGCGCTTGACGAAACATGCGGATAAATGGAACGCATCAGCCCCTCTTTTAGAACTATTCTGCCTAAGCGGTTTTGCTTTAAGGCGTAGGGGTTCTGGCCAATAACTACATCGAACCCGCCACCTGCCATGCAGGCCCCTCTTCCGTGAAACGGAACTGGTTTTAAATAAGGGACCTATGCTCTAGATTGTGAGGGGCACCTGCTTCACGAAAGGATAATTCCATGAGCACGACCAAGACCCCGGCGAGGCCGCTGAAAGTGGTCAAAAGCGATGCGGAATGGCGCGAGCAGCTGACACCGATCCAATATCAAATCACGCGTCAACACGGCACCGAACGCGCGTTCTCCAGCCCCAATTTCGACAGCAAGCTGAAAGGAACATATAAATGCGTGTGCTGCTGCCGGCCGCTTTACCGCTCCGAAGCCAAGTATGATTCAGGCACGGGATGGCCGAGCTTCTTCGAGCCGATCGAGCCCGATGCCGTCAATGCCTTCGAGGATCGTTCCTATGGCATGGTCCGCACCGAAATCCGCTGCGCCGACTGCGACGCGCATCTCGGCCATGTCTTTCCCGATGGGCCGCCGCCTACGGGCCTGCGTTATTGCATGAACGGGCACGCATTGATATTCGACGAGGATTGAGCTTCCCGGCCCATGACGCCCGTCCGGTTTCCCATCCGGACGGCTAATTGATATGTTTCATCCCAGGAATAATAATGACCAAAGCCTCCGTTTTCCCTCACCTGCCCGCCCCCGTTACCGAGAAGAAAACCGTCAGCGATACCCGTCACGGCATCACCCGCACCGACGATTACGCCTGGCTGCGCGCGCCGAACTGGCAGGAGGTCTTCAAGGATCCCTCGGTGCTTGCTCCGGAAATCCGCAAGCATCTGGAGGCCGAAAATGCCTATCAGACGGCCCTGATGGAGGATACGAACAAGCTGCGGGAGGTGCTCTTTGCCGAGATGAAAGGGCGGATAAAGGAGGACGATTCCTCCGTTCCCTACAAGGACGGGCCTTATGCCTACGGCACATCCTATAAGAAGGGCGGCGAGCAGCCGCGCTTCTTCCGCACGCCGCGTGAGGGCGGCGAGGAGACGATCCTGCTCGATGGCGATCTGGAAGCGCAGGGCAAGGCCTATTTCCGCCTTTCCTCTACCGATCACTCGCCCGACCACAAGCGCCTCATCTGGGGCTTCGACGACAAGGGCTCGGAATTCTTTTCGCTGAAGGTCCGCGATCTCGACACGCTGGCCGACCTCGACGATTTCGTCACCGACACCAGCGGCGGCGGCGTGTGGGACGCGGCGGGCGAAGGTTTCTTCTATACCCGGGTCGACGACAACCACCGTCCGTCGAAGCTCTATTATCACCGGATCGGCACGCCGCAGCAGGACGATGTTCTGGTGCATGAGGAACCGGATCCCGGCTTCTTCATGAGCGTCAGCGGCTCCAGCCTCGACGATTTCATCTTTATCGCCATCGGCGATCACGAAACCTCGGAAGAATGGATCATTCCGGCAAATGATCCGGCTGCCAGGCCGCGGCTGGTCGCCAGGCGCGAGACCGGCGTGGAGTACAGTCTCAGCGAAGGCGGAGACGTCTTCTTCATCCTGACCAACATAGACGGCGCCAAGGATTTCAAGATCATGAGTGCGCCCGTCAATGCGCCGGAACGGGAAAACTGGAGCGAGGTGGTGCCGGAAAAGCCAGGCACGATCATCCTCAGCCATTCCGCCTATCGCGATTTCCTGGTCTGGCTGGAGCGGAGCCAGGGCCTGCCGCGCATCATGGTGCGCCACCGCGAGACGGGCGAGGAGCATGCCATCGCCTTCGAGGAGGAGGCCTATTCGCTGGGGCTCATCGGAAGCGCGGAATACGACACCGAGGTCATCCGCTTCTCCTATTCCTCGATGACGACCCCGGCCCAGGAATTCGATTACAACATGCGGACGCGCGAGCGCCGGCTGCTCAAGACGCAGGAAGTGCCCTCCGGGCACAATCCCGATAATTATGTGACCCGACGGCTCCTCGCGCCTGCGCCTGATGGCGAGCTCGTTCCCGTCTCGATCCTCTACCGCTGCGATACGCCGCTCGACGGTTCGGCGCCGTGCCTGCTTTACGGCTACGGTTCCTATGGCCTCACCATTCCGGCGAGCTTCAACACCAATTGCCTGTCGCTGGTCGATCGCGGCTTCGTCTATGCCATCGCGCATATACGCGGGGGCAAGGACAAGGGCTTCGCCTGGTACGAGAACGGCAAGCGCGACAAGAAGAAGAACACCTTCACGGATTTCATCGCCGCGGCCGGGCATCTGGCCGCCGGGAAATTCACCAGCCATGACCGCATCGTCGCACATGGGGGCTCGGCCGGCGGATTGCTGGTGGGAGCGGTTGCCAATATGGCGCCGCAGGCCTTCGGCGGCATCATTGCCGAGGTGCCGTTCGTCGATGTTCTCAACACGATCCTCGACGAAACCCTGCCGCTGACGCCGCTGGAATGGCCGGAATGGGGAAACCCCATCACGTCGGAAGCGGATTATTGCTATATCGCCTCCTATTGCCCCTATTCCAATGTCGACGCGCAGGCCTATCCGCCGATCCTGGCGGCAGCCGGTCTTACCGACCCTCGCGTCACCTATTGGGAGCCGGCGAAGTGGGTTGCCAAGCTCAGGGAGCTGAAGACGGACGATAATCCTGTTCTCTTCCGCATCAATATGGATGCCGGTCATGCCGGCGCTTCGGGACGTTTCTCACGGCTCGAGGAAGTGGCCCATAATTATGCCTTCGCCCTGAAAGTGACGGGAAAGACGGCGGCAAAGGTGGCGGGCCAGACGGCGGCTTGAGGTGGATTGACGGAGCGATTCTGTTTTGACGAAACGCCTTATCATTCTGCAGCATTGGAATAGTGGAAAGGGCGAGGCCACGGCCGCTATGGTGGAAATAGGGACAGCGATGGAACGAGAAGCATCGCTCTGCCCGAAGTAGCACGGCATTAGTCATGTTTCGCGGCAGCGGCGGGCACAGGAACATTTCGGCCCGATTTCAGGTTATCATGGCGCATTCGGCGCACCTGAAGGTTTCGAGACCATGAAACACATCGCTTTTGCCTTTCTCGCAGGATCGGCCGTGATCCTGCAATCATTCGGCTTTTCCGCGCCCGCTGAAGCGGCGGTCCTCAAGAATGTGAGCGAGCATGCCGGCGAGCGCTGCAATACGCCCCCGCGCGGCAGCGGCGTGATCGTCGGCATTTTCAGCGGCGAGACGGAATCGCCCTTCCTTACCGACGGCGATGCCCGCATGCCGGTCGACCGCTACCGCTGCTTCACCTCGATGGAGGAATGCCGCGGCTGGCTCTACACCATGCAGAGCAAATATGACGCCGGCGCGCCACGCGCCGCCTCCTGCCGGATACGCTGATCCCTTCAGTTTGCCGGATAGCCGTCGGGATGACCCGGAACGGCCTTGAGATAGGCGGCGATGGCTTCCCGGTCGCCGGCGGACAGCCTGCTCATATTCGTGACCACATCGGTCATGGACCCGCCGAGGGAATCGTAATCCGGCGTGAAGCCGCTTTCGAGCGCATAGGCGATATCACTCTCGCTCCAGTCACCGATGCCGCCCTCCCCGCCGGTGATATTGGGAATGATGCCCTGCCTGCCCCCGGGGCCGATTTCCGGCGATATAGCGCCCGCCAACCAGCGTGATTTGTCGAGCCCGCCGAATGCGTTGCGCGGCGTATGGCACTCGCCGCAATGGCCGGGCCCCTCGACCAGATATTGCCCACGTCTGACCGCGTCCGACGCATCGGCCAGCGCCACCACCGGCTCTGGCGAGAGGTAGAGGCGTTTCCACAGGCCGATGCCGCGGCGGATGTTATAGGGAAAACCGAGCCGGTGCGGGCCGGCCACGCGATCGGATGGCGGCAGGGTCTTCATATAGGCGAAGAGATCGGCGACGTCCTGCGGCTTCATGCGGGTATAGGACGTATAGGGAAAAGAGGGATAGAGATGGCTGCCGTCCGGCGCCACCCCTTCCATCATCGCGTTGACGAAATCCGCAAGCGTCCAGCCGCCTATGCCCTGCGGCGATGGCGATATGTTGGGAGCGACGAAGGTGCCAAAGGC
Source organism: Mesorhizobium sp. RMAD-H1 (assembly GCF_014191375.1). GTDB lineage: Bacteria > Pseudomonadota > Alphaproteobacteria > Rhizobiales > Rhizobiaceae > Paramesorhizobium. The sequence goes on along the minus strand of NZ_JACHWN010000001.1, from coordinate 631,349 downwards.
GGAGACGATTTCACGCCCGCCTGAGAGCACCAGCCGGGCATCGCCTTCCGCGCCCGGCGCAGCGTGGCAGGAGGTGCAGCCGCCCGCCCAGAACATGGTTTCGCCGTTGACGGGATCGCCGGGCGCCAGCTTGGCCAGAACCTCTGCATCGACGCGCTGCGGAGCCGAGAGAAACCAGACCCCGGCAACGGCGGCAACGGCCAGAATGGCGACAGAACCGATCAGCTTTCGCAGCATATCGCTCCTTGCCGCGTCAGTTCTTCTTTATGCGGAAATCCTGGTGGCATCCGCTGCAATTGGAGGAAATCGCCTGGAACTGGGTCTTCAGCGCATCGAGATCATGCGGGTTGGCCGCAACCGCCGCCGCCACATCGGCCTTGAACTTGTCGGTCTTGGCCTTGAAGCCCGGCATATCCTCCCAGATCCTCGGCGAGGCCGTGGTATCGCCGGTGTCCGATCCCTTGGGGAACAGGGCCTCGACATCGATCTTCTGCGCATATTCATTAAGCTTCGAAAGCGCGTCCGAAGCCGCACCAGCCTCGAAGGGCTTTTCACCTTTCACCATCGGGGCGATGGTGCGGACCGACTGTCCGATGCCTTTCATGATAGCCTGGCGATCGGCAACGACATCCGCGTGAGCGAGACCGCCGGAAGCGAGAAAAAGAGCGGCCACACAGACCAGTTTGCGCATGAATTCCCTCCAGAATCGACGATAAGACAAGGCATTTCGAGCGTCATTCTGTGACATTTCATGCGGCCAGGGACCTCACACCTCCGTGATAAACCTGATCATGAAAATCACATTATAAAAAACCCCGGCAGAGCCGGGGTTTTTCGGAAAGTCCTGCGACAAGCCGATCAGGCGGCCTTTTCGTAGAGCTCGAGCACATAGTCCCAGTTGACGAGGCTGTCGACGAAGGCTTCGAGATATTTCGGGCGGGCATTGCGGTAATCGATATAGTAGGAGTGCTCCCATACATCGACGCCGAGCAGCGGGGTGGCGCCGTGGACGAGCGGGTTCTCACCGTTCGGCGTCTTGGCGATCTCCAGCTTGCCGTTCTTCAGCTGTAGCCATGCCCAGCCGGAGCCGAACTGCGTCGCGCCGGCGGCGAGGAAGTCCTCGCGGAACTTGTCATAGCCGCCGAGATCGGAATCAATGGCTTTCTCGAGCTTGCCCGGCAGCTTGTTGCCGCCGCCGCCCTTCTTCATCCATTTCCAGAAATGGATGTGGTTGTAGTGCTGGCCGGCATTGTTGAAGAGGCCCTGGTTCTTGCCGTAGCTCTCCTTGACGATCTCCTCGAGGCTCTTGCCCTCGAGACCGGAGCCCTCAAGCAGCTTGTTGCCATTGGTCACATAGGCCTGATGGTGCTTGTCGTGGTGATATTCCAGCGTCTCGCGCGACATGAACGGTGCAAGGGCGTCATAGTCATACGGCAGTGCGGGCAATTCAAAAGCCATGGGAACTCTCCTCTTATCTGACTGCAAACAGGCACGGCGATGACCTGCCTGAAATATCGCTACATGAGCTACATAGGCCGGGTCATTGCGCCGAGCAATGCTTAAGGCGGGAATGAGAACCTAATATTATCGAATTCACCGGAGGATAATTCCGGTTTCAGGCGCCAGCGCAGGGACGCCCGGACGAACCACCGGTCTACAGCGTTCGAGGACCAGACGAAGGCGAGAGGAAAGACAGGGCATGGCCTATTCCACCTATGTATTCGATGCCTACGGCACGCTGTTCGACGTGCATGCCGCGGTGCGCCGCCATGCCGACAGGATCGGCCCCGACGGGCAACTGCTTTCGGAACTGTGGCGCGCCAAGCAGCTGGAATATTCCTGGGTCAGGACCCTGATGGGGGCTTACACCGATTTCTGGACGCTGACGGAACAGGCGCTCGACTTCGCCTTCGCCAAAGTGCCGAGCGCCGACCGCAGCCTGCGCGAAGCCCTGCTCGAGGCCTATTGGCATCTCGACTGCTATCCGGAAGTGCCTGCCGTGCTGAAGGCGCTGAAGGCCAGGGGCGCACGGCTCGCCATCCTCTCCAACGGCTCGCAGGCCATGCTGGATGCGGCTGTGAAATCGGCCGCGCTCGATATCGTGCTCGACGAGGTCTTCTCCGTCGAAGCCATCCGGCGCTTCAAGACGGATCCTGATGTCTACGATCTCGTGACCACCGAATGGCGACTCTACCCCGATGCCATCTCCTTCCAGTCTTCCAATCGCTGGGATGTGGCGGGGGCCGCGAAATTCGGCTTCCGCACCGTCTGGATCAACCGCAGCAACCAGCCGGACGAATATTTCGACCATGCGCCCTCTTTGATCCTGCCGGACCTGAAACAACTCGTCTGACACGTCGTTCACCGAGATGTGAATGCTGCGCCGGCGCAAAGCGGTAGCCAGACCGGATATATCTGTTGCACCAAGGCAACAGCATCGCCGGGGCCATTTTTGCGCCTGATTCCTACCGGCTCACGGCCACAATCCTCGTGCGATAAGACGCCTCCACAACCCGATTGGTATTCGTTAACCAAAAGAAGCGTATAAAGTCCTCCCCCCACAGATCTGGTTCTAGAATGGAAAATGCTCTTTCTCGCCGCTCGTTCTTGACGGCATTGACTGCCACCGCAGCCGCCGGCCTTTCCGGCTGCACGCAACTGCGCCAGGACATTCCGATCATCAATGTCGGCTTCGATGGCCGGCCGGTTTCGCCGCGGGCCAGCGTCGATTCCGCCCTTGGCCCCTATGCGGCGATGTACGGCCCGATGGAAGACGAGGGTTATCAGCTCCCCGCCATCCCGATCCAGAAGATGGACCCCAAATATCTGCGCCAGATCGTCAGGGATCCGACGGGCGAACAGCCGGGCACGGTGGTCGTCGACACGGCCAACCGTTTCCTCTATCTCGTGCGCGAGGACGGAGAGGCCATCCGCTACGGTGTCGGGATCGGGCGCGAGGGTTTTGCCTGGTCCGGCCGCGCGATCATCCAGTGGAAGCGCAAATGGCCGACCTGGACGCCGCCGGCGGAGATGATCGCCCGTCAGCCGGAGCTGGCGCAGTACAGCGCCGCCAATGGCGGCATGCAGCCCGGCCTCACCAATCCGCTCGGCGCGCGCGCGCTCTACATCTTCAAGGACGGCAAGGACACGCTCTACCGCCTGCACGGCTCGCCGGAATGGTGGTCCATCGGCAAGGCCGTCTCCTCCGGCTGCGTGCGCCTGATCAACCAGGACATCATCGATCTCTACGACCGGGTTCCGAACAAGACGCCGATCCTGGTGATGTAATTCTTAGATGGAAATGCTGGCGGGACAGCACCCCCCTCTGGCTTGCCAGCCATCTCCCCCGCAAGGGGGGAGATTAGCTTTCATCAATGACCGAGCTTATTCTGCTGCGTCAGCGATTAGCGAAAGCGGAAGTCATAGCTAATCTCCCCCCTTGTGGGGGAGATGCCCGGCAGGGCAGAGGGGGGCGCTGTCCCGCCGGCGTTTCTTTTAAAGCGCCTACCGCTTCAAGCTCCCCAGCACCCCGCGCACCAGCGCCCGTCCCAGAGACGAGGCGACGGAGCGCACGACGGATTTCATGGCCGCTTCCGCCACCGTCTGGCGGCCCGAGCGGCGGCCGCCGCCGAGCGCGCTTTCCAGAACGTCGCCCCAGCCACCGCCACCGCCGCCCTGGCTTTCGGCCTGCATCTTCTCCTGGGCCGCCGCTGATTCCTGCGCCTTGCGCTGAAGGATCTCGTAAGCGGATTCGGGATCGACCGTGCTGTCATAGACCCCGGCGACCGGACTAGCGGCGGTGATCTTCGCCCGCTCGTCCGGCGTCAGCGGACCGATGCGCGAGGCGGGCGGGCGCATCAGCGTGCGCTGGACAATGGAGGGCACGCCCTTGTCCTGCAGGGTGGAGACCAGCGCCTCGCCGGTGGCCAGATTGGTGATGGCCTTGAAGGTGTCGAAATCAGGATTGGGGCGGAAGGTGTCGGCAGCCGTCTTGACGGCGTTTGTCTCGCGCGGCGTATAGGCGCGCAAAGCGTGCTGCACACGGTTGCCGAGCTGCGCCAGGACCGTATCCGGCACGTCGAGCGGATTCTGCGTGACGAAATAGACGCCGACACCCTTCGAGCGGATCAAACGCACCACCTGCTCGACACGGTCGAGCAACGCCTTCGGCGCCTCGTTGAAGAGCAGATGCGCTTCATCGAAGAAGAACACCAGCCGCGGCTTGTCCGGATCACCCACTTCGGGCAGTTCCTCGAAGAGCTCCGACAGGAGCCAGAGGAGGAATGTCGAATAAAGGCGCGGATTCATCATCAGCTTGTCCGCAGCAAGCACGTTGACGATACCGCGCCCGTCGACCGTCGTGCGCATGATATCGGCGATCCGGAGCGCCGGCTCGCCGAAGAACTTGTTGCCGCCCTGCTGCTCGAGCACCAGGAGCGAACGCTGGATGGCGCCGACGGATGCCTTGTTCACATTGCCGTATTTCACCGAAAGCTCGGCGGCGCGTTCTCCGATATTCGCCAGCAGCGCCTGCAGGTCCTTCATGTCGAGAAGGAGAAGCCCCTCCTCGTCGGCGATGCGGAAGGCGATGTTGAGCACGCCCTCCTGCGCATCGGTCAGGTCCATCAGGCGCGAGAGCAACAGCGGGCCCATTTCCGTGATGGTGGCCCGGATCGGATGACCCTGCTCGCCGAAAATATCCCAGAAGATGGTCGGTGCCGCCGCGAACTCATAAGGCTCGAGCTTGACCTGCTCCGCCCGCTTGAGGAGAAAGTCCTTCGGCTCGCCCTTGGCCGCAATCCCCGAGAGATCGCCCTTGATATCGGCACAGAAAACCGGAACGCCCGCGTCGGAAAAGCCCTGCGCCAGAACCTGCAGGCTGACAGTCTTGCCGGTGCCCGTCGCGCCGGTCACCAGGCCATGGCGATTGCCATATTGAAGGAGGAGATATTCCGGCTCCTGATAGCTGTCGTCGGGCTTGCGGCTTGCGCCAAGAAAGATTTTGTCGTCGGCGAGCATGTCTCGTCTTCTCCTCGTTGCGTCATCATCCGGAACGAGCGCCGCGTTCCGGAAGGCCCCTCTCCGGTATAGTGTGGGTATTTCCAGCGGACAATCATGAATTCAACGGCCAGATAGTCGGGGTGTGCATTTGGAGCTTTTCAAAGCGGTTCATGTTGATGAAATCGCGAGGCACGCCCCTCTGCCCTGCCGGGCACCTCCCCCCAAAAGGACCCTTCCGAACCGTATGCTACCGCTTGCATTCGTGCCGCCCAAATGCATATTACGTAAACGTAAAAATCTTTATGGAGAGGACCCCATGGACGAACTCGTCGCGCGCATCACTTCCAATGTCGGCATCGACCCCGCCACAGCTACCAAGGCGGTCGGACTCATTCTTGCCTTCCTGCAGAAGGAAGGCCCTGCGGACAAGGTCGCGGCGCTTGTCGCTGCCATTCCCGGCGCGCAGGACGCCATCACCTCGGCCGAGAGCCAGGGCGGCGGTTTTCTGTCCGGCATGATGGGCGGCGTCATGGGGCTCGGCTCACAGCTTATGGGCATGGGTCTTGGCATGGGCGAAATCTCAGGCGTCTCGAAGGAAACCATCGGCTATGCGCGGGAAAAGGCGGGCTCCGGCCCTGTCGACGACGTGGTCAATTCCATTCCGGGCCTCAGCCAGTTCGTATAGTCAACCGGTTGCATGAGGGGCGCGATCGCCCCTCACCCGCTCGTTGCGTAGCGACCGTTTTCTCATCGGCTTTTGTTTTATTGCGAAGCCGCATGGGAACTCCTAAAGTTCATGGCAAGCATCGCATGGATGGGAGAAGGCATGGACGCGGGCATATTGAGGGAAGCTGGTTTTCCTCCGGTCGATTATGATCGCTGGGTCCAGCTTGCCGAAAAAGCACTGAAGGGCCTGAGCTTCGAGGGGGCGCTCGTTTCGGATACCGATGACGGAATCATCATCGAACCGCTCTACGACCGCGTGCGCAACGCCAGACCATTGCCCCGCTCGCAGCCGGATCGTCCCTGGCGAATCATCCAGCGGGCGGACGACCCCGATCCCACCCGCGCCAACCGCCAGCTGATCGAAGATATCGAAAACGGCGCGAGTGGCGTGGCGCTCGTCTTCGAGGGGGCGCAGAATGCCTTCGGCTACGGCCTGCCGGCGAAGCCCGATACGATCCCCCGCCTTTTCGACGGCGTGAAGCTCGACGATCTGCATCTCAGAATCGATGCGCATCCCAACGGCCGGTCCTGTGCCGACTGGTTCGTCGATTATATGCGCTCCCGGCGCATCGATCCGACGCGCACCACCTTTTCGCTGGGGATCGACCCGACCGCAACACTTGCCTCCGCCGGGTGGCTGCGCATGAGCATCGAGGCGCTGAAAGCCTCCCTTCCGCAGTCGCTCTCCGGCTTTTTCGCCTCCGGCCTGCCCGGCATCGTGCTGGAGGCCGACGGACGCCCCTACCACAATGCGGGCGCCACGGAGGCGCAGGAGCTCGGCGCCATGCTGTCGGTCGCCATCGGCCATCTCCGGATGTTCGAGGAGGCGCGCCAGCCCATCGTCTACGCCGCGCCGCATATCGGGTTTTCGGTTTCGGCCGACCAGGACCAGTTCGTCACCATAGCCAAGCTGCGCGCCTTGCGGCTCCTTTGGACAAGGCTGCAGGAGGCCTGCGGCATCCCTCCCGCCCCCGCCGCGATCCACGTCGAGACCTCGATGCGGATGATGGCGGCGCGCGACCCGGAAACCAACATCCTGCGCACGACGATAGCCAGTTTCGCGGCGGCGATCGGCGGCGCGGACACGATCTGCGTCCTGCCGCATACGGTCACCCATGGCCTGCCCGATCCATTCGCCCGGCGGCTTGCCCGCAACACGCAGCTCGTCCTGGCACGCGAGGCCAATCTCGGCTTCGTCGCCGATCCGGGCGCCGGCGCGGGCGGCATCGAGGCGCTGACGGAGGCGCTCTGCGAGGCGGCGTGGAATGCCTTCCAGACGCTCGAACGGGAAGGCGGCATCCTGAAGAGCCTGGTGCACGGCCATTTCCAGGCACAGATCGCCGAGGCGCGCGAAAAGCGCGCTGCGGCTTATCGCGAGGGCAAGCGCTCGATCGTCGGCACGACCATCTATCCGCCGAAAGAGGAGCGCCCGGTAAGGGTGCTTCAGGCCGAACGCAAGGCGCCGCCGAGCGAGGGTGCGGTGCATTGCGAGCCGCTCACCTTCAAGCGTATCGACGAGAGCTTGAGCGAGGAGGCCGCTCTGGCTGAAACGGAGGCGGTGCAATGATCCCGGATTTCACCGAGGTTCCCTGGAAGGAGCCCAAGGCGAAGATGCCGAAGCCGGCGGCCGCGACCTGGACGACGCCGGAGGGCATCAGGGTCAAGCGCGCCTATGGCGAGGCCGACCTCAAGTCCCTGCACTGGCTCGACACCTACCCGGGAGCGGCCCCTTTCATCCGCGGCCCCTACCCGACAATGTACATCCAGCAGCCCTGGACGATCCGGCAATATGCGGGCTTCTCCACGGCCGAGGAATCGAACGCCTTCTACCGGCGCAATCTCGCCAGCGGCCAAAAAGGCCTCTCCATCGCCTTCGACCTCGCCACCCATCGCGGCTATGACAGCGATCATCCCCGGGTGGCCGGCGATGTCGGCATGGCGGGGGTGGCCATCGATTCCATTCTCGACATGCGGCAGCTCTTCGACGGCATTCCGCTCGACGAGATGACGGTGTCGATGACCATGAACGGCGCGGTGCTGCCTGTTATGGCGCTCTACATCGTGGCGGCGGAGGAACAGGGCGTGCGGCCGGAACAGCTTGCCGGGACCATCCAGAATGACATCCTCAAGGAGTTCATGGTCCGCAACACCTATATCTACCCGCCGCAGCCCTCCATGCGGATCGTCTCCGACATTTTCGCCTATACGGCGAAGCACATGCCGAAGTTTAATTCGATCTCGATTTCCGGCTATCACATGCAGGAGGCGGGCGCGACGGCCGATCTGGAACTCGCCTATACCATTGCCGACGGCATCGAATATGCGCGCGCCGGCGTGGCGGCAGGGCTCGACATCGATCGCTTCGCGCCGCGGCTCTCCTTCTTCTGGGCCATCGGCATGAACTTCTTCATGGAAGTGGCCAAGCTGAGGGCGGCCCGCCTTCTCTGGGCGGTGCTGATGAAGAAGAACTTCGATCCCAAGGACGAGCGCTCGCTGTCGCTCCGGACCCATTGCCAGACCTCCGGCTGGTCGCTGACTGCGCAGGATCCGTACAACAACATCATACGCACCATGGTCGAGGCGATGGCGGCGACCCAGGGGGGCACCCAGTCGCTGCACACCAACGCCTTCGACGAGGCGCTGGCGCTGCCGACGGACCATTCGGCACGGATCGCCCGCAACACGCAGCTCATCCTGCGAGAGGAATCCGGCACGACGCGGATCATCGATCCCTGGGGCGGCTCGGCCTATGCCGAGCGGCTGACGCACGACCTCGCCGCCCGTGCCCTCATCCATATCGAAGAAGTGGAAAAGCTCGGCGGCATGGCGAAGGCCATCGAGCAGGGCATCCCCAAGATGCGCATCGAGGAGGCGGCCGCGCGCACCCAGGCGCGCATCGACAGCGGCGAGCAGCCGGTCATCGGCGTCAACGCCTATAAACCGGGCGAGGAGATCGAGGTCGACGTCCTGAAGGTCGACAATGCGGAAGTGCGCGCCCGCCAGCTTGCCAAATTGCAGGAGCTGAAAGGCACGCGCGACGTGGCAAGTGTCGAGACCGCCCTCTCCCAGCTCACCGAAGTGGCTAAGTCCGGCAACGGCAATCTTCTGGACTATGCCATTAGGGCGGCGCGCGCCAAGGCCACGGTCGGCGAGATTTCGCTGGCGCTGGAGAAGGCCTTCGGCCGCCATGTGGCCGATATCCGCACCATTTCCGGCGTCTACCGCAAGGAAATCGGCGAAAGCGAGGTGGTGGACCGGGTGCTGGCGAAGGTGGCTGCCTTCGAGAAGCGCACGGAGGGGAAACCACGCGTCCTCGTCGCCAAGATGGGGCAGGACGGCCATGACCGCGGGCAGAAGGTGATCGCCACCGCGTTCGGCGATCTCGGCTTCGACGTCATCGTCGGCGCGATGTTCCAGACGCCGGAGGAAGTTGCCGAGCTCGCGGTGACGAGCGGCGTGCATATTCTCGGTGTTTCCTCGCTCGCCGCCGGCCATCTGACGCTGGTGCCGGAATTGAAGGAGGCGCTGGCCAAGCGCGGCGGCGGCGATATCCTCATCGTCGTCGGCGGCGTCATCCCGCCTCAGGATTACGACGCCGTGCTCAAGGCCGGCGCGACGGCGATCTATCCGCCGGGAACCATCATCGGCGAGGCGGCGGAAAATCTGATCGATATCCTGCTGGAGCGGCTATGAACATTTCGGCGAGGTAACGCGGTTATCCTATTTTAAAGCCTCCTCGAGATAGAGTTCTCTTTCATCGATATTTGCCAGAGAACGCCATGCTCAGGATCTACTGCCTCGACAATGACCATCTGATACTGGTTGAAGAGGAGCCGGGCAGCTCGCTGCCTGCCAGCGCGCTGTGGATCGACCTCATCAACCCCACCGCGGAAGAAGAGAAAGCCGTCGAGGGATGGCTGGGCGTCGACATACCGACCGATGCTGATATGGCCGAGATCGAGGAATCGAGCCGCTTCTATATGGAAAACGGGGTGCAATATCTGACCGTGCCCGTTCTCTATGCCGTGGACAAGGATCATCGCAAGACCGCACCGGTCTCATTCGTCGTGGCCGGCAAGCTGCTTGTCACCGTGCGCTATGCGGAGCCGAAGGCGATATCGCTTTATATCGAACGGGCAATGAAGCCGGGGAACGGCCTGATCGATGCGAAGTGCAGCGGCCTCTCGGTTCTGCTCGGCATCGTGGAAGCGACAACGGACCGGCTGGCCGACATACTGGAAGGCGTGGCGGAAAAAACCGAAGCGGCGTCGCAGGCGATTTTCCATCTGCGGGCCCATGACCGGCCGATGACGAACGACGACTTCCGCCGCCTGCTGAGGCAGATCGGCGGCCAGGGTGCCTTTCTTTCCAAGGTGCGGGAAAGCCTGACCGGCATCAGCCGGCTGCTCGTCTATGTCACGGCGAACATGCGGGCGAGCGGGGCTGGAAAGGAGAACAGCGCCTGGGTCAAATCGCTGGAGCGGGACGCGCAATCGCTGGAAAACTACGTCGATTTCCTGTCGAACAAGATCAATTTCCTGCTCGACACCGTGGTCGGGCTGATTTCGGTGGAACAGAACGCCATCATCAAGATCTTCTCGGTTGCCGCCGTCGGCTTCATGCCGCCCACCCTCATCGCATCGATCTACGGCATGAACTTCCATTTCATGCCGGAGCTGAACGAATCCTGGGGCTATCCGATGGCGCTCGTCCTGATGGTCGTCTCCGCCATCCTGCCGCTCGTCTATTTCCGCCGGAAGGGATGGCTGTGAAGATCGACGGGCAGTGCCATTGCGGTCACGTCACCTATGAGGCGGAGATCGATCCTGAGCAGGTCACGATCTGCCACTGCACCGACTGCCAGAGGCTGACCGGCTCGCCCTATCGCGTGACGGTGACCGCCGCGTCCGGCAATATCCGCCTCACCGGCAACCCGCCCAAGATCTATGTGAAGACTGCGACCAGCGGCCGAAAACGCCTGCAATATTTCTGCCCGGATTGCGGCTCTCCCCTCTTCACCAGCGGCGAGGACGCAGACAATAAACCCTGGGGCATCCGCTGGGGCAGCATCAACCAGCGCCGGGACCTGTCTCCGAAGCAGCAGTTCTGGTGCCGTTCGGCCCTCCCCTGGGCAGCGAGCGCCTTTGAAGGCTTGCCGGGGAGAGAGGCCGATTAAGGCACCGACTCGACAAGCGGGCTCGATTGTTATACATAAGTTATAACAATTGGAGATCGGGCTATGAATGTCGTCCTGCGCAAGATCGGAAACTCGGAAGGGTTCATTCTGCCGAAGGAATTGCTCGACCGGCACAATCTGAAGGCGGGCGACGTGCTTGCCGTCATCGAAAATGGCGATGATCTCGTGCTGAAGCCCATCGACGACAGCTTCGAGCGGCAGTTGAAGGCCGCGCGCGAGGTCATGGATCAATATAAGGTCGCGCTGCAGAAGCTTGCTGAATGAGTTGGGAGTTTCTGTCCCGGCTGGTCATCGAGGCAATGCACGAAGAGCAGTTGCGTCGCCACGGCGGCGCACGCGGCATTCGCGATGTGAACGCGCTTGAATCGGCGCTGGCCCTACCGGAAAACAAGCTGTCGTACGGCGATCCGGAGATATTCGATCTGGCGGCGGCCTATGCGTTCGGTCTCGCCCGCAATCATGCTTTCGTCGATGGTAACAAGCGCACAGCAATCGTTGCGGCAGGCACGTTTCTCCTGCTGAACGGCTATCGCATGACCGCGGACGACGGCACCATCTATGCATTCACCATGGCGCTTGCCGCGGGCGAGATCGACGAAGCCGGGGCCGCGGCCTTTTTCCGTGATCATACCGTCAGCATTGCTCTATAATCAGAGGATGGAGCCGGAAAGGCCTAATGGCATCTGCGCACTCTTTCGTGCGCCCTACGCCTCGAAGCGGCTCGCGGCGTCGCGATCGCGCTCATATCGCTTCTCGAGCGGAAAAGGCGGCAACCAGGATTCGCGGCGGATGGTCCAGAGCTCGTAGGTCGGCGTCAGCTGATCGGGGGCGTCCAGGGATCCCAGGTTGACTTCGATTTCGTCCGCGCTGCGCCCAAAAACGGGCGAGCCGCAACGGGGGCAGAAAAACCGCCCGGCATAGTCGCGCGTTTCGCCCTCGATCGTCACCGCGTCCTGCGGAAATATCGCGGAAGCGTGAAAAAGCGCCCCATGATGCTTGCGGCAATCGAGACAGTGACAAAGGCCGACCCGATATGGGCGTCCCGAAGCCACAATCCTGACATTGCCGCACAGGCATCCGCCGGTGAACCGGTCCATGCTGGGTCTCCTCCAAAATCAGGTGATAACGAAAAACAGGAACCGGGAGCCTCGTCACCCGATCGCGGTGATTTCCCATTCCTTGTCGTTGACGGTGATGACGTCGCCGACGCCCTTGCCGAACAGAGCGACCGCCACCGGCGAGACATGGGAAATCTTGCCGTGCGCGGCGTCCGCCTCATCCTCGCCGACAATCTTCCAGGTCTGTGCCTTGCCATCGTCATTCTCGATGGTGACGGTCATGCCGAAGCGCACGACGTCGCTATCCGGGTCAGGCACGGAGACTTCCGCCGTTTCGCGGCGCGCCGTCCAATAGCGCAGGTCACGGGCGACACGGGCGTTCGTCTCCCGGTCCTCCTCGTCACTGGCCTTGTGCAGCTGTTCCTGAAGTGTCGCGATCTCGCTTTCAATCTGCTTCAGGCCTTCCGGCGTGACCAGATTGCGATGGGGACTGATGGGACGCTCGGCAATATCAATGGGAGCGTCGTCCTGCTCCTTCGTAAATGCTCGGCTCATCCCATGAGTTTAGGACTTGAAGCCCATACTCACAAGGAGATTCTATCGGATCTCGGCCGTCGTCAGTTCCTCCACCGGAGCCACGACACCATAGGGAATGCCGTTCCAGTTCCTCATCTCGCGGGTCGAATAGCGGTCGAACTTGGCGCAGAGTTCCGGCTCGAAGGCGAAGAGCCGCGACAGGAGCGCGGCGACCATCGCCTCGGAGGCCCGCGTCGCCCCATCGTCGCACTTGATGGCAAAGCCGAGCCCCAGCTCGGGCACCGCGCCGGCAAAGACGCCTTCCGCTCCCGTCTTCACGAAGGCCCGGCCCGGCGCCATGCCCATCAGCATGGTGCAGGCGCGCTTCGTGCCCGCGACATAGAAGGGTTCTGCCATGCAGGCCTCGATCAGACGCCGGGCGGCCTTCGCCCTTTCGGGGCCAAGCCCGTTGCCAGTCGCCATCCGCGCAAAGCCCTGCGCCAAATTCCTGAGCGGGATCGCATAGGTCGGGATCGAGCAGCCGTCGGTGCCGCAAAGATCGATCGCGTGCGGCGCGCCGGTGACCGCTTCCATGCTCTCGCGCACCATCTCCTGGATCTGCGAACCGAGCGCGACATAGCCCTTCGTCTCCAGCCCGCAATGGACGCAGGTGGAGAGGAAGCCGGCATGCTTGCCCGAGCAATTGTTGTGCAGCGGCGTCGGCTCCTTGCCGCTCTTCGCCAGCTCGATCAGGACCGGCTGGTCGAACGGCCAGTGCGAGCCGCATTCGAGCGCCGAGGCGTCGAGTCCGGCGCGCTCAAGCATCATAGCTGCGCGCGCCACATGCTCCGGCTCGCCGGAATGCGAGGCGCAGGCCATGGCGAGCTCGACATTGCCAAAGCCAAAGGCATCCGCGGCGCCGGTCTCGACCAGCGGCAGGGCCTGGATCGCCTTGATGGCCGAGCGTGGGAAGACCGGACGCTCGATATCGCCGAGCGAAAACACCGTGCGTCCATCGCCATCAACAACCGCGATCGCCCCGCGATGGCGGCTCTCCACCGTTTCGCCCCGAAAAACCTCAACGAGAACCGGATTGGTCATGTGCCTTTTCGCTTTCAGCCTTTTATCCAGTGATCTCTATAGATCGTGGCAGGCGGCATTCCAATGCAGAAAAGCTAGCGGCTCTTGCTATGCCAATTGCTCAGAGATGTTTGCCCTGTGATACCCCCCTCTGCCCTGCCGGGCATCTCCCCCACAAGGGGGAGATTGGCTGACACTACTCTACGCGTTCATTCCGCAAGGCCTGTGATTGGTGCCGTATGTCTATGAAGGCGCAATCTCCCCCCTTGCGGGGGAGATGGCTGGCAAGCCAGAGGGGGGCGCTGTCCCGCCAGCGGTAACCCTTCTTGCGATTTTTATTGATTGATCAGTCAATCAAACATAGATTGAGAAAAACCCACGGGAAAAACGACAGGCATGCCGAAAATCGGAATGGAGCCCATGCGCAGGCGCGAGCTGATCAGTGCTGCGATCCGCACGATCGGGCAGCGCGGCTCGCTCGATGTGACCGTGGCGCAGATTGCCCATGAAGCAGGCGTCTCGCCGGCCCTGGCGCATCATTATTTCGGCGGCAAGGAGCAGCTGATGCTGGCCACGATGCGCCATCTGCTGCATGGATTGGGGCGGGATCTCAGCGCCGCGCTGCGGCGGGCCTCATCCCCACGCGAGCGGATATCGGCGATCGTCGCGGTCAATTTCTCCGCCTCGCAATTCGCGCCCGAGACGGTGGCCGCTTGGCTCACCTTCTATGTGCATGCGCAGCAATCGGCGGAAACGCGGCGGCTTTTGCGCGTCTATGCCCGCAGGCTGCATTCCAATCTCGCCGAGGCGCTGGCGCGCCTCACCGACCGGGCTGAAGCGCGGTTCATCGCCGAGGGCGCCGGCGCGCTGATCGACGGCCTCTATATCCGCCACGCGCTCGGCGCCGATGCCCCGGACGCCGCCTCGGCGACAGCCCTTGTCGAAGACTACATCGCCACCAAACTCGCAGCTTCCGGAGCCCCCGCATGACAAGCGATACGCCTGGCCGTCCATCCCGCCCGAATATCCTGATCGTCATGGTCGATCAGATGAACGGCACATTCATGCCGGACGGCCCGGCGGCCTTTCTGCATGCGCCGAACCTGAAGAAGCTCGCCGAGCGCTCGGCCCGTTTCGCCAACACCTATACGGCCTCGCCGCTCTGCGCCCCCGCCCGCGCCTCCTTCATGTCGGGGCAATTGCCGTCGCGCACCCGCGTCTATGACAATGCGGCCGAATTCGCCTCAGACATCCCGACCTATGCGCATCACTTACGCCGTGCCGGTTATTACACCGCGCTTTCCGGCAAGATGCATTTCGTCGGTCCGGACCAGCTGCACGGCTTCGAGGAACGGCTGACGACCGATATCTATCCGGCCGATTTCGGCTGGACGCCGGATTACCGCAAGCCCGGCGAGCGGATCGACTGGTGGTACCACAATCTCGGCTCCGTCACCGGCGCGGGCGTGGCCGAGATCACCAACCAGATGGAATATGACGACGAGGTCGCCTTCCACGCCACGCAGAAGCTCTATCAGCTTGCCCGCCAGTCGGACGATGCGGCGCGGCGGCCCTGGTGCCTCACCGTCTCCTTCACCCATCCGCACGACCCTTACGTAGCTCGGCGGAAATATTGGGACCTCTATGAGGGCTCGCCGGCGCTCGATCCTGATGTCGACGCCATCTCCTTCGAGGAGCAGGACCGGCATTCCCAGCGGCTGATGCGCGCCTGCGACTATACGAATTTCGATATCGCGCCGGAGCATATAAGCCGCGCGCGGCAGGGCTATTTCGCCAATATCAGCTATATCGACGACAAGCTCGGCGAAATCCTCGAGGTGCTGCGCACGACGCGGATGCTCGACGATACGCTCATCGTCTTCACCTCCGACCATGGCGACATGCTGGGCGAACGCGGCATGTGGTTCAAGATGAGCTTCTTCGAGGGTTCCGCCCGCGTGC
This sequence comes from Mesorhizobium sp. RMAD-H1, assembly GCF_014191375.1. Classification (GTDB taxonomy): domain Bacteria; phylum Pseudomonadota; class Alphaproteobacteria; order Rhizobiales; family Rhizobiaceae; genus Paramesorhizobium. The sequence continues at coordinate 615,809 of NZ_JACHWN010000001.1, read as the reverse complement.
CGCTGATGATCGCCGGACCCGGCATCACCCCGCAGCTGATCCGCGAACCCGTCTCGACGCTCGACATCAACCCGACGCTCGCCGCTCTCGCCGGCATCGATCTTTCGGCCGTAGCGCCCTGGACGGATGGGCAGAACCTGCTGCCGCTTCTCAACGGCGCCCACCGCACGGGCGGCGTGCCGATGGAATATGCGGCCGAGGGCTCGGAAGCGCCGCTCGTCGCACTGCGCGAGGGGCGCTACAAGTTCGTCCATTGCGAGATCGATCCGCCGCAACTCTTTGATCTTGAATCCGATCCGCTGGAGCTGACCAATCTCGCCGCCGACCTGGCGCATGGCGCGTTGGTGGCGGAATTCATGGCCAAGGTCCGGGCGCGCTGGGATATGGCCGCTTTCGACGCGGCGGTGCGCGAAAGCCAGGCGCGGCGCTGGGTGGTCTATGAGGCGCTGCGCAACGGAGCCTATTACCCATGGGACCACCAGCCCCTGCAGAAGGCCTCCGAGCGCTACATGCGCAACCACATGGACTTGAACGTCCTGGAAGAGAACGCCCGCTTCCCGCGTGGCGAATGAGGCATCGATGGAAGCGGATTTCGTCATCATCGGCTCGGGATCGGCAGGCTCGGCGCTCGCCTACCGGCTTTCGGAGAGCGGCAAACACTCGGTGATCGTCATCGAATATGGCGGCACGGATATCGGCCCCTTCATCCAGATGCCTGCCGCCCTCTCCTTCCCGATGAACATGGCGACCTATGATTGGGGCTTCGCCTCGGAGCTGGAGCCGCACTTGAGCGGGCGCAGCCTCGTCACACCGCGCGGCAAGGTGATCGGCGGCTCATCCTCCATCAACGGCATGGTCTATGTGCGCGGCCACGCCCGCGACTTCGACCATTGGGCCGAGGTGGGCGCGCGCGGCTGGGCCTATGCGGACGTGCTGCCCTATTTCAAGCGCATGGAGAATTCCCATGGCGGCGAGGAGGGCTGGCGCGGGACCGACGGGCCGCTCCACGTCCAGCGCGGCAGCCGCCGCAACCCGCTGTTCCAAGCCTTCGTTGAGGCAGGCAAACAGGCGGGTTTCGAGGTGACGGATGATTATAACGGCTCGAAGCAGGAAGGCTTCGGCGCGATGGAGCAGACGATCTATCAGGGTCGCCGCTGGTCGGCGGCGAACGCCTATCTGAAGCCGGCGCTGAAGCGCCAAAATGTTCAACTCATCAGGGGGTTGGCGCGCAGGATTGTCATCGAGAATCAACGCGCGACCGGCGTCGAGATCCAGACGGGCAAGAAGATCCAGACCATCAAGGCGCGGCGCGAGGTCATCGTCTCGGCATCCTCGATCAACTCGCCGAAGCTCCTGATGCTCTCCGGCATCGGCCCCGCGGCGCATCTGAAGGAACACGGCATCGAGGTGATCGCCGACCGGCCGGGCGTCGGCCGGAACCTGCAGGACCATCTGGAGGTCTATATCCAGCAGGAGTGCATCCAGCCGATCACGCTCTATTCCAAGCTCAACCTCTTCTCCAAGGCGCGGATCGGCGCGCAGTGGCTGTTCTTCAAGACCGGCGACGGCGCGACGAACCATTTCGAGAGCGCCGCCTTCGTGCGATCGAGGCCGGGCGTGGAATATCCCGATATTCAGTATCATTTCCTGCCGGTCGCCATCCGCTATGATGGCAAGGCGGCGGCAGAGAGCCATGGCTTCCAGGCGCATGTCGGGCCGATGCGCTCGAAATCGCGCGGCAGCGTGGCGTTGCGCTCGGCTGATCCGCTGGAGAAGCCGAAGATCGTCTTCAACTACATGTCGCATCCCGACGACTGGGCCGATTTCCGCCATTGCGTGCGGCTGACGCGCGAGATCTTCGGGCAACCGGCCTTCGATCCCTATCGCGGACGCGAGATCCAGCCGGGTGAGAATGTCGAGAGCGACGCGGAGATCGACGATTTCATCCGCGCCCATGCGGAAAGCGCCTTCCACCCCTGCGGCACGTGCAAGATGGGAGCTGCTGACGACCCAATGGCCGTGGTCGATCCCGAATGCCGGGTGATCGGGGTGGAGGGCCTGCGGGTCGCGGATTCATCCATCTTTCCGCGCATCACCAACGGCAATCTCAACGGCCCGTCGATCATGACCGGCGAGAAGGCGGCGGATCATATTCTGGGGCTCGATCCCCTACCCCGGTCCAATCAGGAACCGTGGATCAACCCGCATTGGCAGGTTTCGGACAGATGAAAATCCATGCTCACCCCCCTCTGCCCTGCCGGGCATCTCCCCCTCAAGGGGGGAGATTGGCTTGCAGCAACGACGGCCTCCATCCTCTACTGTCTGCGATTGGCTGCAGCGCAAATGAGAGCGTAATCTCCCCCCTTGAGGGGGAGATGTCCGGCAGGACAGAGGGGGGTTCTACAACAGCTAATTTCCAAATCGCAGGAACACCCTAACCCATGCGCGCACAACCCAAGGCATCGCACTTCATCAACGGCGAATTCGTGGAGGACAAGGCGGGCAAGTCGCTGCCGGTCATCTACCCGGCGACGGGCGAGGAAATCGCAAAGCTGCATTCCGCCACGCCGGCCATTATCGAACAGGCGGCGCGGGCCGCGGCAGATGCACAAGGCGCATGGGCGGCGCTGAAGCCCGTCGAGCGCGGGCGGATATTGCGCCGCACGGCGGAAATCCTGCGCGAAAAGAACAGGCAGCTCTCGGAACTCGAAACGCTCGACACCGGCAAGGCAATCCAGGAGACGCTGGTGGCCGATGCGGCCTCAGCGGCGGATGCGCTGGAATTCTTCGGCGGCATCATCTCAGGCTTCAACGGCGAGTTCGTCGAGCTCGGCGGCTCCTTCGCCTATACGCGCCGCGAGCCGCTGGGCGTCTGCGCTGGCATCGGCGCGTGGAACTATCCGATCCAGATCGCGGCATGGAAATCCGCCCCGGCGCTCGCCATGGGCAACGCCTTCATCTTCAAGCCCTCCGAGAACACGCCGCTGTCGGCCCTGGCGCTGGCGGAAGCCTATAAGGAGGCTGGCCTGCCGGACGGGCTTTTCAATGTCGTGCAAGGTTTCGGCGATGTGGGCGCCGCGCTGGTCGATCATCCCGATGTCGCCAAGGTTTCTCTGACCGGCTCCGTGCCGACCGGCAAGCGCATCATGGGCCAGGCCGGCGCGCATCTGAAACATGTGACGATGGAACTCGGCGGCAAGTCGCCGCTGATCGTCTTCGATGATGCCGACCTCGAAAGCGCCATCGGCGGCGCCATGCTGGGCAATTTCTATTCCACCGGCCAGATCTGTTCGAACGGCACCCGCGTCTTCGTGCAAAGGACCATTCGCGAGCGCTTCGTCGAGCGCCTTGTCGAGCGCACCCGCACCATCCGCATCGGCGACCCGCTGGATGAGGCGACGCAGATGGGACCGCTGATCAGCGCTGCCCAGCGCGACAAGGTTCTCTCCTATATCGAGAAGGGCAAGGCCGAGGGTGCAACGCTCAGCAATGGCGGCGGCGTGCCGCATCTGCAGGGTTTCGAGAACGGCTTCTTCATCGAGCCTACCGTCTTCACCGACGTGACCGACGAGATGACCATTGCGCGCGAGGAAATCTTCGGGCCGGTGATGAGCATCCTCGAATTCTCCGAGGAGGACGAGGTGATCGCGCGGGCCAACGACACCGCATTCGGCCTCGCGGCGGGTGTCTTCACCGCCGATCTCCAGCGCGGCCATCGCGTCATCGGCCAGATCAAGGCGGGCACCTGCTGGATCAACGCCTATAATCTGACGCCGGTGGAAGTGCCCTTCGGCGGCTACAAGCAATCGGGCATCGGCCGCGAGAACGGCATCGCCGCGCTCTTCCACTACAGCCAGATCAAGACGGTGTATGTGGAGATGGGGCGGGTGGAAAGTCCGTATTAGTGAGGTAGTGAGGTAGTGAGGTAGTGAGGTAGTGAAAGGATATCCTTCTACTCACTACTCACTATTCCCTACTCACTATTTCCACCTTCACACTTGCCGCCCTTCCCGCGGCATCGATCACCGTCAGCGTCGAATAGCCGGCGCCATCAGGCATCCAGGAGGCGGTGCGGCGGCGCGAGGCTTCCGGCAGGGGCCTGCCATTGGCAAGCCAGCGGAAGGGCGCACGGCCGCCCTGCAGCTTCAATACCAGCGGCGAGATTTCGCCCGTTCCGCCGCCCATCAGTTCCACCCGCGCGCCCTCCGGGGGATAGACGATCTCAGGTGCGGGTTCGCTTGAGGTTGCGGTGACAAGCCTGCCTTGCGAGAAGCGGCGCAGGCTCGGCGGCAATTCGGAACGCGCCATGCGGACCGCTCCGGCAGGCGCGCGCGGCAGCGGCGTGAGGGCGAGGCCGGATTTTGCGAAGCCCTCGAAGAGAACAGGCGCAGCGGAGCCATAGCCCGTCAGCCCCGGCACGGCGGCATTGTCCGCCCGCCCGACCCAGACGCCCAGCACATAACGGCCATCGAAGCCCACCGACCACGCATCGCGATAGCCATAGCTCGTGCCGGTCTTGTAGGCGATGCCACGCCTGGCGGCACCCTGCGGCGGCAGGACGCCGGAGAGTATATCGGCGACTTGCCATGTGGCGGCGGGGCTGAGGAGGGTTTGGGGTTGTGGAGCGGATGCTGTTTGGACGGCACCACCCGTCTCTTCACCCCCCTCTGCCCTGCCGGGCATCTCCCCCTCAAGGGGGGAGATTGGTCGACACGGCCCTCTGCTTTCGTTCTGCAACGCCGAAGATTGGTGCCGATGGCCCATGACAGCGTAATCTCCCCCCTTGAGGGGGAGATGGCCGGCAGGCCAGAGGGGGGTGTCTTGCGGTTTTTCACAGTCCTCCACCCCATTCCTTAACCGCACCACCTTCCCACCGTTGGCCAGACCGGCATAAAGCTGCACGAGATCGCGCAGCGTCAGCCCCACCCCGCCGAGCCCTATGGCCAATCCCGGCGCCTCGCCTTTCGGCAATTGCGCATTCACCCCTGCCCGCCGGAAGCGCACCAGCAGCCGCGTCGGCCCGACGGCATCGAGAAGCCGGACGGCAGGAACATTGAGCGAGAGCTGCAGGGCCTCGCGGATGCTGACATCGCCCTGATAGCCCATGTCGAAATTGCGCGGCCTGTAACCGAAGAAATTCGCCGGCCGATCCTCGATGATCGTCTCCTGCCGCACAAGCCCATCCTCGAAGGCGAGGCCGTAGATGAAGGGCTTCAGCGTCGAACCGGGCGAGCGGGAAATCCTCGTCATGTCGATCCAGCCGGACCGGCTGTTGTCGAAATAATCGGCCGAGCCCACCTCCCCCAGGATCTCGCCCGTGCCGGCATCGGCAAGCACCATGGCGACGGAGAGCCTGGGTCCGAGATGCGCTGCGGCGGCTTTCGCCACATTTTCCAGCCCCTGCTGGACGTTGCGGTCGATGGTCACCTTGTGCAGGCGCACCGCCGGATCCTTGCGCACGGCATCATCCGCCAGATGCGCTGCGAACGCCGGCAAGGCCCGCCGGATCGAGGGCACCGCCTCCCCGGCCGCCCGCCGGATTTCGCCGGCATCGATCGTGTCCGTGGAGGCCATGCGTTCCAGAACCCGGTCGCGCGCGGCGCGGGCGCCGACCAGATTGCGGTCGGGACGGCGCCTTTCCGGCAGTTGCGGCAGGGCGACCAGAAGGGCCGACTGGGCAAGCGTCAACCGGCGCGGCTCCTTGCCGAACCAGGCGAGGCTTGCGGCACGCACGCCCTCCAGATTGCCGCCATAGGGCGCAAGCGTGAGGTACAATTCAAGGATTTCCTGCTTGCTCAGCCGCTGCTCGATCTGGATGGCCCGCGCCATCTGCCTGAGCTTCGAAGCGATGCTGCGCTCAGCCCTGGGTTCGATCAGCCTCGCAAGCTGCATGGAAAGCGTGGAGCCGCCGGAGACGATGCGGCCATTTACGATCAGCTGGCCGGCGGCGCGCAGGAGCGCCAGCGGATCGACGCCGTGATGGGTCCAGAACCGGCGATCCTCATAGGCGACCAGCATGCGGACGAAGCGCGGGTCGACATCCTCCAGCCCCGTCTTGAGCCGCCAACGCCCATCTGCGGTGGCGAAGGCGCGGAGGAGCTGGCGGTTGCGGTCGACCACCTCCGTCGAGACGGAGCGTGCCACTTCGAGCGGCGGCGGATAGAGCCGGTCGAGGGTTATGAGCGTGGCTGCTGTGGCACCGATGGCAGCGGCAAGTGCCGCGGCTGTCCAGATTATGGCTTTAGAACGGACCATCTTAAACGCTGGCGGGACAGCGCCCCCCTCTGCCCTGCCGGGCATCTCCCCCGCAAGGGGGGAGATTGGCTGGCATCAGCGACAGCCCTTTATTCTGCGAGGCTTGCGATTGATGCCGGACGTCCATGAAAGCGTAATCTCCCCCCTTGCGGGGGAGATGGCCGGCAGGCCAGAGGGGGGCGCCTAGCGAGAACAGAAGTTTACTTTTCTTCTGAAAAGCCATCTCACTTACCCCTCACCTCCATCATCCCCGTCGCCGTACGCGCTGAAAGCTCGGGGCGGTACATGTCCTCGACGCTTGCCGCCGGATGGGCGTAAGTACCCGGCGTCACCGCGCGCACGACATAGGCGACGGTGAACTCGCGCGGGCTCGAAGCATCACCGTTGAAGGCCGCGACGAAGCGGTCGTAGCGGAACTCGCTATGGGCTGTGTCCGTCTGGCCGAGCCACTCGAAATTCTTGAGGTCCGCACTCGACACCAGGCTCGGGTTATCGATCTGGAAGCCTGCCGGCAGCAGGTCGGTGACGAGCACGCGCGATGTCCAGGCATTGTTCTCGGTGACCTTCAGGACGACCACGTAGCGCTCGTTCTGCCTGGCCTCCATGACGCTGATCTCATTGCCGTCGAGCGTGTAATAGCGGCGGTCGATGGCAAAGCCGTTGCCGCCGGCGGGAAGCGGCTGTGCCGGAGCCGCAATGGTCGTCACCACCGCCTCGATCGGCTTGTCGCCGCGATTGACGACGGTCAGCGGATTGTCGATCACCTCCTGCCCGCTCAGCGTCTCGGCGAAGTTCCCGGTGTGCGCCGTGCCGTTGATTGCAAGCGCGATGTCATCATTGTCCTGGCGGAGTGCGCGGGCGGCAAGCAGCATCCAGGCATCGTCCTGGGTGCTCATATAGGGCGTCTGCTTGCGCAGCGTGGAAACCAGGTTGACCATCTGCGGCACCTGGCTCGGCACCGGCCGGCTTTCGGCAGCCAGCGTCAGCATCGCCGCACCGTCACGCAGGGCGGAGCCGTAATCGTCGCGGGCGGGATCGACCGGCGCCGTGCTGGCCAGCTGATAGGCGGAAGCGAATGTGCTTTGCGCCGCTTGCGCATCGCCATAGAGCGAAAGGCCGGCGGCGAGCTGGGCGCGGGCCAGAGGCGAGCGGAAATCATCGAGCTGCGTTTCCGAATAATAGCGCAAATCGCCCACATTGGCGCGGCGGTTGCGCGCCAGCACATAGAGCGCATAGGCGATATCGCTGCCCTGATCCTTCACATCCGTATTATAGGACAAGGCGTTCTGCAGATTGTCCAGCGCCTGGGACATGGCTTCATCCGGCAAGTCGTATTTCTGCTCGCGGGCCCGCGTCAGGAAATCCGTGACGTAAGCATCGAGCCAGAGATCACCGGAGCCCGGGGCCCACAGGCCGAAGCTGCCGGAGGAGGACTGGAAGGCGAGAACGGTGGAGATCGCGTCCTGCACGCGCTTGCGCACATCAGGGTCCTCGGCAATGCCTGACGTGGCCGACAATTCGCTCATATAGAGAAGCGGCAGGGCCTTGCTCGTGGTCTGCTCGGCGCAGCCATAGGGATAGCGGTTGAGCGCCATCAGCAGCGCGGGAACATCGAAGCCGGGCGTATGCGAGACACTGACGCCGACCGAAGCGCCCTGAAGCAGGCTTGCGGCCAGAAGCTCGCGATCGATGGTGATGCTCCCGCCATTGGCGGCCAGATTGAGCTCACGCCGCGTCGTCACCGGCAGGACCGAGGGCCTGACCGGAAGGTCCAGCGCCTGCTCGACACTGACGCCATCGGCATGGGTGAGCCGCACCGACAGGTGGCCTGCTCCCGGCGCGCTCGCCGTCAGCGGCAGAGTCAGGCCCGTCTTGCCGCCCGCGGCGAGCTGCACGCTCTTCGGTGCATTCGCCTTGTCGACCGCGATGGGCCCTTGCGTATCGAGGCCGAGCATATAGTCGCCGGCCGGCCCGTCGGTGTTGGCGATATCGAGGCGCAGCTGCGCCCGGTCGCCCGGCGCCAGGAATTCCGGCAGGCTGGCGGTCACCACCACCGGATCGCGGATGATCACGTCCCGCTCGGCATGGCCGACGCCGCTCTTCGTCCAGGCGACGCTCATGACACGGACCGTGCCGTTGAACTGCGGGATGTCGAAGCTGACATTGGCACGCCCCTGGTCATCGAGCCTGACCGGACCAGAGAAGAAGGCGACCAGCTTCTCCGTCGGCGGGCTCCCCTCCGTCGTCATCTGCGCCCCGTCGCCGCCGGTGCGGATGCGCCCCATCGCGCCGAGCGAACCGTCGATCAGACGGCCGTAGAGATCGCGGATTTCCAGCCCCAGCTGCCGCTGGCCGAAATACCAGCCGTCGGGATCGGGCGCCTGGTATTTCGTCAGGTTGAGAATGCCTACATCGACGGCGGCGACGGTGACATAGGCCGTCTCCCCTGCCCCGAGGCCCGCGACCTGCACGGGTATGTTCAATGGCCGGCGCGGCTCGGTCTTTTCGGGCGTGCCGAGCGTCACAGCCAGCTTGCGATTGCCGGGATCGAGTTTCAGCCATTTGATGCCGATGGCGCGCATCGGCATGCGGCTGGCTTGCGCGTCGCCGGGGCGGTAGAGAGCCGCCGTCACATAGGCGCCCGCGCCCCAATCGCCGCTGACGGGAATATCGATGGTAGCGCCCTCCTCCGGCACGCTGGCGGTCCTCACCAGCTGCAGGCGGTCGGCGCCGACGGTGACCAGCACCTCGCCGGCAAAGCGCGGCGAGACCTTGAGCTTCGCCACATCGCCGGCAGCGTAGCTTTCCTTGTCGAGCGCAATCTCCAGCCCGTCGGGCGTTTCCGTCGAGCGGGCCTCGACATACCAGCCCGCATCGAATTCGACGCTGGATGCCGGTCCCGCCGTATCCGCGGTCTCGACCTCAAGCCGGTAGCGGCCCCATCCGACGGGCACCGAAATATCCGCCTCACTGCCGGCGGCGAGCGCCAGCTTCCCGTCGGCGACCTTCTTGGTATAGGTCACCGGCTCGTAGTTCCAGGCGTCGCCATTGCGATACCATTGGTAATTCTGCTCGACCTTGATGAGCGACCAGCTCACATCGGCGAGGTTCTGGCGCTGGCCGGCGGGATCGACCGCGATGACCTTGAAGGCGGCCGTCGAGTTCTCCGCCACCTGGTTGCCCGAGAATTCCGGCCGGATGCCGATCGCCGGGCCATCCGGCGCAACGGGCAGGACAAGCGAGCGCTCGACGGCGCGGCCGCCCGCCTCGCGCATGCGCACGACGACATCGGCTGCCAGTGGGCGCGTCGTGGAGGGCGCCTCATCGATGTTGACATCGAAGGAGGCCTTGCCCTGATCGTCGAGGACCGGCAGTTGGCCCAGATCGATGCGGCTGTCCTCATTCGCCTCCTCATCGGCCAGGCCGAAGAGGAAACCGGGATAGCCGGCGCGCTCGCGCACGGTCTTCAGACGCACCTCCCCTTCCAGCGCCAGCCCGGCAGCGGGCGCGCCATAGAGATAGCGGCCGTCGACATCGACCCGCTCCGGTCTGCCGATGGCGATCTCCCTTGCTTCGCTCGTAAGATCGAAAGTGATGCGATCGGGCACGAAATCCTCGACCAGGAAGGATTTGTCGGCGATCGGGGCGGCCTTGGGGTCGGTGAAGACGCGCATCTGCCAGGTGCCGCGCATCGCATTTTGAGGCAGCGGCAACTCCGCTACATGACCACCGAGCGCGGAACCGTCGCTCACCATGCGCCGGTCCTCCACACCGTCGGGCCTGAAGAAGACGAAGGTCAGCGGCAAATCTTCCACGGCCATGGCCGCATGGTCGCGGGCAAGGGCCGCCGCATGCACGGTCTCGCCCGCCCGGTAGATGCCGCGCTCCGTCCAGGCCATGACATCGATCGGGCCCGGAACGGGCCGGCCGGTGACGCCGCGGTCGGAAAGGTCGAACCCCGCGCGCGTCATATCGAGGAAGACGTAGTCGCTGGCGCCGTCTTTCGCCGTCAGGACCGCGGGCGCCAGACCGGCGCTGCCCCGCGTCAGGCCTGCGGTGAAGGTGGCGCGGCCATCGGCATCGGTCGTCGCGGTACCGAGAATCTCGTTGTTGCGGGCGAGCAGCTGCAGTTCGAGGCCGGCGAGCGGCTTGGCGGTTGCGAGCGAACGGGCAAAGACATTGAGCCCGTCCTCGCCGGCATAGGTGGCAAGACCAATATTGGAAACCACGAACCATTGCGTGGCCCGCGCACCATAGGTATCCGGCATGCCATCGGGCACGGCTGTCAGCACATAGACGCCGGGTTTGCGCTCAGGCAGCGCCTCGTCGACGGGGAAGCTCGTCACCACGTCCTTGTTGCGCTCAGGCTTGATATCCAGCTTGCCTTCCCAAACCAGCTCGCCATAGCTGCTTGCAATGTTTCCCGCCTGATAGTCGTCAAGCTGCGTCAGGAACTGCGAGCCCGTCATCACCTCGGTGAGCGACCGGTCGTTGACACGGTAGAGCTTGAGCGCAGCGGTGGAGGTGTTGACGGTCACCAGCGGGATGCCGCGGCGCATGGCCGACGGCAGGACGAAATTCTCACCCGTGAAGCGAACAGTCGGCGTGCGGTCGCGGATATAGAGATTGAGCACGACGGGCTTTTCCAGCATGTCGCCGATGGCATCGGGAAGCCCGGCGCGCAGGGTCACATTATACCGCCTGCCATGCTCCAGTCCCTCAATGCAGATCTGCCGGTCCTTGGCCTCGATCGCCCTGGGCGCGGCATTGTCGAGCGTAACGAACTGGGAATAGTCGACGCCTGATTTCACCAGTTGCTCGGAAAACTGCACGCAGATGCGCGGCGTCTGATTGTCGGAATCAACCGTATTGTCCACGACGCGAAAGCCCTGACGCGCCTTGAGATCATCATAGGCCGCCTGCACCTGCGGCGACGGGCCAAGCGCCAGGCTCGCCCGATAGGCATCAAGCGCCGGGCGGTAGAGCGCCCGCCTCTCGAGCGCGGCGGCAAGCACGGCCAGCGCCTCGGCCCGCGCGGCGGCCGTGCGCGACAGCTGATAGGCATTATAGGCCGCCGACGTCGCGGCCTGCTGGTAGGCAAGGGGGTTTTCTCCCAGAGCGGGCTGGGCGGAGAGTGCTGCACGCGCCAGTTCCAACCAGATGCCGCCATTATCCGGGGCCCTGGATAGAGCGGTGATGTATCCATCGAGCGGGCCGGCAGCGGCAGCGCCAGGCTGATTTTCCATCGCAGGCCGGGGCGAGCCGTCGATATGACCGCCGAGCATGCTGCCCGCCCGGGGAGCCGGCTGCCCGGGCTGAGTGCCGGGGGCCGGCGGCACGCCCTCCATTATCCTTTGCCTGTAGGCACGCGCATCGTCGACGACGGATGCGGGAACAAAGGCCAGCGACGGCGGCGCGCCGATATCCGGCCCGCCCGCCGCCTCGACCACCTTGCCGGCTATGGCCCCCGGAGACGGATTGAGCCTGGTGAAATCGGATTTGAGGAAGCACCATTGCGCCTTGACGTTATAGGTGAAGGCGCGGCAGGCATTGTCGCCGACACAGGCCACCTCGCATTGCTCGAGCGAGACATTCTGCTCGGTGCGCAGGTCGGAGCCGAAATAATCCGCGTCCGGTGTGGTGATGACCTGCCGCGCGCCTTCCGCCGCGAGAGCCGGCGAAGGGCTTGCGACCATGGCGCCCGAAAGCGCAGCCGCGAGGAAACCGATCACTCCAAAAGCTGCACGAACCGGCATGACATCCCTCCTGCGCTTTCTCTGCTATCATGGGATGAGAAACCAGGGCGGGACCGAAGTCAATTACCGGTTGTTGCTATCACGGCCCTCCCTTTTATGAAACGATGCCATGGCTGCACCGCGGAGGCCTGGATCCCGGTGCCAAGTACCGGGATGGACGGCAGTTAGATGTTGCCGATGATGTTCGACGTCTCCGCTGCAGGACAGTCTTCGTTAAGGCAACGCATCTCCATCCCGTCATTCCAGTGCTTGTCACTGGAATCCATGCCTCGACCTTTCCACAACAATAGCGGTGCCAGTGGAATCCAGACGATTTAGGCGCAGTCTCCTCCTGCCGTCCGCGATAGCGAAACGGCGGTCATTTGCGCCCGTAAACGTCGTCAAAGCGGACGATATCGTCCTCGCCGAGATAATCCCCGCTCTGCACCTCGATCATGACGAGCGGCAGGATGCCGGGATTTTCCAGGCGGTGCTTGTTTCCCGACGGGATATAGGTCGATTCATTGGTCGCCAGGAGAAGCTCCCGATCGCCATTGACCACCTTCGCCGTGCCGCTGACGACCACCCAGTGCTCGGAGCGGTGATAATGCATCTGCAGGCTGAGGCTCGCGCCCGGCTTCACCTCGATGCGCTTGATCTTGAAGCGCTCGCCCTCCTCCAGAACCGTATAGGTTCCCCAGGGCCGGTGCACCGTCCTGTGCAGATTATGCGCCTCATGGCCGCTGTCCTTCAGCTTCGAGAAGAGCTTCTTGACGTTCTGCGCCTCATCCTTGTGGGCGACCAACAGCGCATCCGCCGAATCGACGATGACCAGATCCTTGACGCCGACGGCGCCGACCAGACGGTCGGAGCTCTGTATATAGCAGTTTTCGACATCGACCAGCACCGCATCGCCATTGGTCCTGTTGCCGTGGTCATCCGCCTCGGTCAAATCGGCCAGGGCGTTCCACGAGCCGATATCGCTCCAGCCGATGTCGCAGCCGACAACCGCTATGTTGCCGGCTTTTTCCAGCACCGCGTAATCGATCGACTTCTTCGGCACCTGGGAAAAGGCTTCCGCGTCCAGGTCGATCCGGGTGCCGCTCGCCACCGTCGACCGGTTTGCGGCGAGAAGGCTCTTGCGGCTCTGTTCCAGAATATCAGGACAATGCTCCTCCATCAGCCTCGTCATGGTCCCGGCGGAAAAGCAGAACATGCCCGAATTCCAGTAGAAGCGGCCGGATGCGAGATATTCCCTGGCGCGTGGCAGATCCGGCTTTTCGACGAAGCGGACCACATCCTCGCCATCGGCCTCGATATAGCCATAGCCGGTTTCGGGATATTGCGGCGCGATGCCGAAGGTCACCAGCCGCCCGGTATCGGCCAGGGCGACGGCCTTCACCGCCGCCGCGCGGAAAGCCTCCAGATCGCGGATCATATGGTCAGCCGGAAAAAGGGCGATGATGGCATCATCGCCATAAGCCTTTTGCACATGCAGCGAGACAATGGCGCCGGCCGCCGCCGTATCGCGGCCCATCGGCTCCAGGAGATAGGTGCATTCGAACTGCGGAACAGCCAGTTCGCGGTATTCGTCCTCGGTCTTGAAGAAGAGCTCGCGATTGGTGATCGTCAGCACCTCAGCGACGTCCGGCAGCGCCGCGGCACGCAGGAAGGCGTGCTGCAACAGGCTCTTTCCATCCGCCAGCCGGATGAAGGGCTTGGGATGCTTCTCCCGCGAGACGGGCCAGAGGCGCGCTCCAGCCCCACCGCTCATGATCGCCGGTATGATCTTCATTATCGGGAGAACTCCTTGTCGCTCAATGCGCGCCTGGCGCGCTCCAGCCCCCACGCCAGCAGTTCGGCGGCACGCTCCCTGGTGGCTGCTTCCGTATAGCAGCGCAATTCGGGGGCATTGCCCGAAGCGCGATAGTGTATCAGCTCGCCGCCCGACAGAATGACGCGCGTGCCATCGATGCGGTCGCTGTCTTTTACCGAACCGGCACCGGCGAAGAAGCCTCGCATGGTTTCGGCATCTTCGAGGCTCTTCAGAAATACCGCGCTTTGATCGGCCGGCACATGCTCCAGGCGGCCGCTGGCGGTGAAGCGCGCCGGCAGCCTGGCGACGAGCCCGGACAATGACAGCCCTTCCCTCGCCGCCATTCCGAGAACGCTCAGGATCGGCAGCATGGCATCCCGCGTCGGCAGCGCATCCAGCCGATGCCCGCCAACTGCGACCGACGTGCCGAGCAGCACGCCGCCATTGGCCTCGAAGCCGATAATCGTACGACAGCCGTCGCTGCCCGCCCTGCTCATGCCCTCGATGACATAGGGCGAGCCTACGCGGGTGCGGTAGACTTTGTCGAAGAAGCCGCAATGCTCGATCGAGGTATTGGAGGTGACCGGGGTGACCACGGCATCGGCACCGAGAAAGCGCGCCGTCAGGAGCCCGACCATGTCGCCGCGCAGGAAATTGCCCTTTTCGTCCGATATCAGCGGCCTGTCGGCATCGCCGTCGGTCGATACCAGCGCATCGAGCTCTAGCTCACGGCAGGCCTTTTCGGCGAAGGCGATATCCTCGGGGCGAAGCGCCTCGGTATCGACGGGGACGAAAACATCGGACCGCCCGACGCCGATCGCCTCCGCGCCCGCTTTTCTCAGGATGTCGACCATGACGTCGCGGGCGACCGAGCTGTGCTGGTAGACGCCGATCCTCCTGCCCGAGAGAGCGCCTGCCGGCAGCAGGGAGGCGCAGCGCGCGACATAGCGGCTCAGCGCCTCCTCCGACAACCCGGCTTCACCATTTGCGGACGCCACCGGCTTTTCAAGGTCAAGAAACGCCAGAATCCCGGCCTCGTCCGCCTTGTCGATCTCGCCATCGGGACGATAGAATTTGAGGCCGTTGCGGTCGTCGGGGATATGGCTGCCCGTTACCATGATCGCGGGGACCCGCAGGCTCATGGCGTGGAAAGCCAGAGCCGGCGTCGGCAGCGCTCCGCAATTCTCGACGCGCATGCCGAAGGCCTTTGCCGCGCTGATGCAAGCGGCCGCGATGCGTGGACTGCTTGCCCGCAGGTCGTGGCCGATGAGCAGAAGGCCGTCCGCCGGTACGTCATGCCGGCTCTGCAGATACTTCAGGAAGGCGAGCGTGTAGGCCCTGCAGACGTCATCGCGAAGCTCGGTGACAAGCCCCCGCAGGCCACTTGTTCCAAATTTCAAATCGCTCATATTCACATCATTGATTTCAGAAATGCCGCAACGCCCGCGCAATTGTTCAGAATTCCGCCAGAAACGCCAGTTTTGCCGGAAAAGGATGAAGAAACCATCACGATCGGATGCGGCAGATCACTCGTGATAATCATATGCCGGAAAACCGTGGCATTTTACAAGCTCGTCGCGCTCAGCCGCCTTCATGTCTTCCATCATCATTTCAGCGACAAGTTCCTCAAATGTGATCCTGGGCTGCCATCCGAGTCTCGCCTTGGCCTTGGCGGGATCGCCGAGCAGGGTTTGGACTTCCGTGGGACGGAAATAACGCGGATCGACCGCGACAATGCATTTGCCGCTTTGATCATAGCCCTTTTCGTCGAGGCCCCTGCCCTTCCACATGATCCTGATCCCGATCTCGTTGGCTGCCGCATCGACGAAATCCCGTACACTGTACTGCACGCCGGTGGCTATCACAAAATCCTCAGGCTGGTCCTGCTGCAGCATCAGCCACTGCATCTCGACATAGTCCCTTGCGTGTCCCCAGTCCCGCCGCGCATCCAGATTGCCGAGATAGAGGCAGTCCTGAAGGCCGAGCTTGATGCGCGCAAGGGCGCGGGTGATCTTGCGCGTCACAAAGGTTTCGCCGCGAACCGGGCTCTCGTGATTGAAGAGAATGCCGTTGCAGGCATAGATGCCGTATGCCTCCCGATAATTGATGGTGATCCAGTAGGCGTAGAGCTTGGCCACGGCATAGGGCGAACGCGGATAGAAGGGGGTGGTTTCGCGCTGGGGAACTTCCTGGACAAGCCCGTAGAGCTCCGACGTGGAAGCCTGGTAGAAGCGGGTCTTATCCTGGAGCCCGAGAATGCGGATCGCCTCGAGGATGCGCAGCGTGCCCAACGCGTCCGAATTGGCGGTATATTCCGGCTCCTCGAAAGAAACCGCCACATGCGATTGCGCAGCCAGATTATAGACCTCGTCCGGCTGCACTTGCTGCATGACGCAGATCAGGCTCGAGGAGTCGGTCATATCGCCATAATGGAGAATGAACCGGCGATCCGTTTCGTGCGGCTCCTGATACAAATGGTCAATTCTGTCGGTATTGAAGAGAGACGTCCGCCTCTTGATGCCGTGAACCTCGTAACCCTTGTTCAGCAACAGGGCAGCCAGATAGGATCCGTCCTGACCCGTGACACCGGTGATGAGCGCTTTTTTCATGTGCATTCCCGTCCTCCGATGCCGCTACAATAAACCAGCATCGCCCGGCGGGAATTCAGCCAAATGGGCTATGGCACTAGGCAATCATCGGTAATTGCCGTTCGAGCGATTCCTGTTTTGATGGAATCGGGTCGCTTTGGATAGCGATGGCCTTGATGTTCGACCGCTGGCGGAGCGGCGATGTTCAGGCATGGATCCTCGGACTTGACCCGAGAAACCATGCCTGAACGATCCAAACGGAAAACCGCTCAAAATGCGGGTTGAAAACCCTAAACCGCTGGCGAGACAATCCTTTTGACCACATCGCGCAGCGAAGCCTGCCATTCAGGCATCGACCAGCCGAAGGTCTTCCTGAACTTTTCGGTCGAAAGCCGCGAGTTGGCCGGGCGGACGGCCTTGGTCGGATATTGCGACGTCGCGATATCGATCACTTCGGCGACCGGTCCGCCATTCCTAGCGCTTTCGGCAAAGATCCCTCTCGCGAAGCCGCTCCAGTTCGTATCCCCGGTTCCCGCCAGATGATAGATGCCATAACCCGCGAAATCCGCCTTGCCGGCCAGATGATCCGCGACGCGCAGGACCGCATCGGCTATGTCCAAAGCGCTGGTGGGATTGCCCCACTGATCGGAGACGACGGACAGGCGTTCGCGCGTCTCGGCCACTCTCAGCATCGTTTTGACGAAGTTCTTTCCGAAGGGGCTGTAGACCCAGGCGGTGCGCAAGATGATATGTTCGGGATGCGCCTCGGCCACCAGGCGCTCGCCCT
Organism: Mesorhizobium sp. RMAD-H1; assembly: GCF_014191375.1. Classification (GTDB taxonomy): domain Bacteria; phylum Pseudomonadota; class Alphaproteobacteria; order Rhizobiales; family Rhizobiaceae; genus Paramesorhizobium. The sequence goes on along the minus strand of NZ_JACHWN010000001.1, from coordinate 598,628 downwards.
CCAGCTTGGATCGGCCGTAAACGCCCTTGGGGCCGACGGGGTCGCTCTCGACATAGGCTTTACCGGAATCCCCGGCAAAGACGTAATCCGTCGACAGGTGGATGACAGGCGCGCCGCACGCCCTCGCCGCCTCGGCGACGGCATGGGCACCGGCGGCATTGACCGCGAAAGCGGCTTCCGGCTCATCCTCCGCCTGATCGACGGCCGTATAGGCCGCAGCCGACACGACGAGATCGGGCTGCACTTCCGAGATCGCCGCAAGAACCGTTTCCGGGCGGGCAAGATCGAGGTCCGGCCGCCCCATTGCGACCAGCTGCAGGTCCGGCCGTAGAGCCGCTTTCTCAATCAGGCTCTGAACGACCTGCCCTTCACGTCCAGTGACGAGGATCTTCACGCCGCTCCCACCTTCTCCTGCACGGGAGTGCTCCCCAGACGCTCTCCTGCATAACGGCCGCTGCGGATCGGCTGCCACCACCAATCATTGTCGAGATACCACTGGATGGTCTTCTCAAGACCGGTTTCAAAGGTCTCCTGCGGCTTCCAGCCCAGCTCCCGCTCGATCTTCGAGGCATCGATCGCGTAGCGGCGGTCATGGCCGGGACGATCGGTCACGAAGGTGATCAGATCGCTGTACCGCCTGCCGTTCGCACGAGGGCGCTTCCTGTCGAGAATGGCGCAGATCGTCTCCACCACGTTGAGATTGGTGCGCTCCGAGCGGCCGCCGATATTGTAGCTCTCGCCGACCCTGCCCCTGGTGGCCACCAGCTCCAGGGCACGCGCGTGGTCTTCGACAAACAGCCAGTCGCGAACATTGGCGCCGGCGCCATAGACCGGCAGGGGCTTTTCATCAAGAGCATTCAGGATGACCAGCGGAATGAGCTTTTCCGGGAAGTGGAACGGTCCGTAATTGTTGGAGCAGTTGGAAAGGACCACCGGCAGCCCGTAGGTCTCGTGCCAGGCCCGCACCAGATGGTCCGAAGCGGCCTTCGACGCGGAATAGGGCGATGACGGCTTATAGGGCGTCTCCTCCGTGAAGATGCCGCTGTCGAAGGGAAGATCGCCGAAGACCTCGTCCGTCGAGATATGATGGAAACGGAAGCTCGACCTGCGCGGCTCCGACAGTTCGCGCCAATAGGCGAGCGCTGCGTTGAGCAGCCGGAACGTGCCGATGATATTGGTTTCTATGAAGGCCGCCGGGCCGTCGATCGAACGGTCGACATGGCTTTCCGCCGCAAGGTGCATGACGACATCGATCTCATTATCGCGAAGAATGTCCAGAACCTGGCCATCGTCGCAAATGTCGCCTTGAGCAAAACGGTAGTTCGGGTGGTTTTCGATCTGGCGCAGCGACGCCAGATTGCCGGCATAGGTGAGCTTGTCGAGATTGATGATGTTGTTGTGCGGATTGGCCGCGAGATGCCGGCATACGGCCGATCCGATGAAGCCTGCTCCACCCGTTATGAGGATATTCATCTTTCCACCCCTCAAGCAAATATGTCTGCGTCGGCCAGAAGCGGCGCGTTGCGATCCTTGTCCGACAGCTGGACGCCGGATGCCGGGACCAGCCATTCGATGCCGATTGCCGGATCGTCAAAGCGGATCGACCGGTCATGCTCCGGCGAATAATAGTCCGTCACCTTGTAGACGACTTCCGTATCCTCCACGAGTGTGACGAAACCATGCGCGAAGCCTTTCGGCACCAGGATCTGGTTCCATTTCTCCGCCGAAACCTCGAGCGAAACCCATTTCCCGAAGGTCGGGGAGCTTTTCCGGATATCCACGACCACGTCGAGAATGGCGCCGCGGATCACCCGCACCAGCTTGTCCTGCGCGCGGGGCGGCAATTGGTAATGAAGCCCCCGCAAAACGCCTTTGGCAGCCGAATAGGAGTGGTTGTCCTGCACGAATTGCAGGTCGATGCCCGCTTCAGCCAGCGATTTCGCATTATGGGTTTCGGAAAAGAACCCGCGATGATCGCCGAATTTGCGCGGGACGATCTCGAAAACCCCTTCCAGTCCGAGAGACCGAATGTCCATCATCGCTTTCCTATTTCTTCGACGCGGCGACGCAGATAGGCCGCATACTCCGTTTTCCCGAGCCTTGCAGCCCTCTCCAACACCGCCTCGCCGGAGAGCCAGCCGCTCTCCAGCCCGATCTCCTCGGGACAGGCGATCTTGATCCCCTGCCGCTTCTCGATGGTGCGGACAAAGGAAGCAGCCTCGTGAAGGCTGTCATGCGTGCCGGTGTCAAGCCAGGCATAGCCGCGCCCCAGCTGCCGCACGCTGAGCTCGCCGCGTTCCAGATAGATGTTGTTGACGGTGGTGATCTCCAGTTCGCCGCGGGCCGACGGCTTGATCGAGCGGGCGATATCGACCACCTCGTTGTCGTAAAAATAAAGGCCCGTCACAGCCCAGTGCGATTTCGGCTTTTCCGGCTTCTCTTCGATCGAGATCGCTTTTCCCGTCGTGTTGTCGAATTCGACGACGCCATAGCGCTGGGGGTCGTCAACACGATAGGCAAAGACGGTTCCCCCCTTTTCCATCTGGGAGGAAAGCTGGCAGAGATGGGACAGCCCATCGCCGAAATAGATATTGTCGCCCAGGATCATCGCGACGCTGTCGTGGCCGATGAATTCGCGCCCGATGATGAAGGCTTCGGCAAGCCCATTCGGATGTGCCTGTTCCGCATAGGAGAAACTGACGCCGAAATCGCTGCCGTCCCCCAGCAGCTTCTGGAAGAGGGGCAGATCGTGCGGGGTGGAGATGACGAGGATGTCGCGGATACCGGCGAGCATGAGGACGCTCAGCGGATAATAGATCATCGGCTTGTCATAGATAGGGAGGATCTGCTTGGACACCGCTATCGTCAGAGGGTACAGCCTCGTGCCGCTCCCGCCCGCGAGTATTATTCCCTTCATCTAGCTTCCCTTCGGCATTTTGGATAATAGCCCCATAACATTGCGGCTTTGATTTTGCGACAGGATAGATCGGGGCAGATATCGAAAGCTGGAACAGGAACTGCCGGCAAAAGCGGCCCATCTTTCAACATATCGATTATCCGGCCCAACTTTGAATGTCTGCATCGATGTTGTGGCATTCTGATTAAGGACAACGAATGAGCGATTCAAGTTCCGTTTCGACCGAGACGACAATTGGGGAGAAGCTGCTGCTGACCGTCTCGATCGTTGCGTTCGAACCGGATCCGGCGGAATTGAGGACCACGCTGGAAAGCCTCGGCCGGGCACTGGAGCCGTTCAAGCCCGGTTCGGTCCTGATAACGCTGGTGGACAATTCGAGGGAAAATACAATTCCGCCCCTGCTGGAGGCGCTGCCCTTCGGCAGAAATATCCGGCTCATCCACGGGCATGGCAATGTCGGCTTCGGCCGGGGCCACAATCTGGCGCTCGACAGGCTTGGCGAATTCCACCTTATCCTCAACCCCGACATCCAGCTGCAACCCGATGCGCTGAGGATTGCCGTGGACTTCATGCGCGACAATCCCGACTGCGCATTGCTCTCCCCCCATGCCCGGTGGCCCAATGGACAAAGGCAATATCTGTGCAAGCGGTTTCCGGCTGTCTTCGACCTGCTGCTGAGAGGCTTCGCGCCGCAGGCTCTCCGCTCCCGCTTCGACCAACGGCTCTCCCGCTATGAGATGCGCGCGGAGAGCCAGGACGCCGTTTTCCGGGGCCCGCCGATCGTGAGCGGCTGCTTCATGTTCTTCAGGAGCGGTATGCTGAAGAGGCTCACGGGCTTCGATCCCGGCTATATGCTCTATTTCGAGGATTTCGACCTGTCCCTTCGGTCCGGGCAGATCGCACCGACCGCCTATGTGCCCGATGTGCGCATCGTGCATGCGGGCGGCCACGCAGCCCGAAAAGGCTCCTGGCACATCCGCCAGTTCATCCGCTCAGCGGCGCGGTTTTATATGACGCATGGGCTGAGGCTGTTTTGATCCGAGCCGCTCGGCTTCGGCGGACCAGAGTGGTTCAATTGAATCCTCATATTCCAGCACCTATGCCCATCGCATTTGACTCGCAGCCCTCTTTTCATTACGGCGGATGCGGAAAGTCGGAGAAAGAAGTTGTCACAACCAAGGGTTCTGGTGCTGGGTGGAGGCGGCTTCATCGGCACCCATCTCTGTAACGAGCTTGTTGCCGCCGGGTGCGAGGTGCGCGCCTTTGGGAGGTCGGCATCAACTTCACTGCACGAGAAGGTAGATTACCTTCGTGGAGATTTTAACGATTTTTCAAAGGTCAAAGAGGCCCTCCAAGGACAGGATTACGTATATCACCTAATTCATGGGACTAATCCCCCTCGTGTAAACTCTGATATTCAAGGGGATATAGAGAGAACCATAAAACCTACAATTTCATTGCTTGACGAATGCGTTGCCAAACAGGTGAATCGGGTAATTTTCTTGAGCTCTGGCGGGACTGTATACGGGAATAACGGGATGGTTGCGTCGAGAGAGAGCGACCCGACCATACCGATGAACGCGTACGGCACACACAAACTCCTTATCGAAAATTATCTTCGAGTTTTTGCAAGTGACAGACAACTGGATTACCTCATTGTGCGGCTGTCAAATCCGTACGGCCCCTTACAGCCGGTGGGCAAAGGCGTCGGCCTTATAGCTGCAGTAATTGACGCGATAAAAAACGATCATCCCATAGACATTTATGGAGATGGGGAAACCCAGCGAGATTACATCTACATTGCAGATGCCGTTAAGGCGATGACCTCCGCGATAACGTATGATGGGATTTATAAAATCTTTAATATTGGTAGCGGCGAGGGAAAAAGCGTCAATGAAATTGTCGCGTTAGTTGAAGCAACTATGGGGAAGAAAGCGCAAAAAAATCAGCGACCCGGGAGAAGTTTCGACGTCAGGAAGAGCATTCTTGATATTTCGCTAGCGAGGAATGAATTGGCCTGGCACCCCCGGATTGATCTGAACGACGGGATAAAACTAACAGTAAAAAGTCTATAAGGTGACGCTGTGAGTTCAGATACATTTGTTATGCCGGAACCAGCCGCGATAAATCATAGACCTTACGACAACACCAATATCCCGCATCAATATGTCTGCACCCCGCAATGGAATTTTGGGGTTAACGCCGAAGCGCGAGTGCTTAATGATATTTTTAATGATGGCTTGACGTCCGACATCGTTTGGCAGCCTGACACTTATCACGCGGCAAGAAAATATGCTGATGAAATTGGTGCCGAGCGCGTAATAGATATCGGGTGTGGTAGCGCTCTTAAACTAAAAAGCCTGTTCTCAGATGGAGATTTAGACGTAATTGCTGTCGATTTTGCAGGATCTCTAGTAGCGGCAAAAGAGAACTACCCGAATGCAACACACGTAGAGTGTGACCTTACATCCTGGAATGAGGTATTGGCAGTCGCCGACAGGTACCGTGATGGCACACCAACGGTCGTCATATGCGCAGACGTAATTGAGCATATCCCTGACCCTCGACCATTGCTCGCCTTTATTCGAACATTGCTGGCCGGTTCTGGAGAAAACCGGTGTTTCTTGTCGACGCCCGATCGCTCCCGGCTGGGATATGCATCGCTAACGAACAAACCGGCTAATCCAGCGCATATCCGCGAATGGACAAATGGCGAGCTCAGAAATCTGCTGATGTCTTCTGGATTCAACGTAGTGCAGATCGGCAACATCCGGGCAAACGTCCGTGATGAGCGAAATAGCACTATTCTGGCCGAGTGCTCATTTGACAAGGAATTGTATCAGCGATCTCTGACCAGGGCGGGAATAGCTACAAGCGACATCATATCATCTATAATGCTGACTACCGAGTATCCCGGATTGATAAATAGCGGTGGTATTGGCACATTCGTAGCTGATTGGCACCGCTCAACACAAAATTCAGCGATACTGACCTCATTTGAGTTTGATACAAACGAGAAGTCATCTCATGACTCGATAATTAGTCCATCAAGTCTTCTCGATCAATCAATGATGGATGACGTCGGGATACCGGATATCTTTCTACAGTCTGTGACGCAGCTGTTGTTCTTGTGCCCGGAAATTAAAGAAATACATTATCAGGAATATCTCGGCATAGGGTTTCGCATTGCTCAAGCTAAGAGAGCCGGTATTTTGCCGGATTCGATCAGCATAATAGCTCATTGCCACGGCAACCAGCATTACCTTGAAAATGCAAATCAAACATGGTTTGGAGAAGAGGCGCAAGTTTACGCTGTTAAAGAAAAAGTTTCTATAGAGCTTGCAGATTCCGTAATATTTCCATCGAATTACCTGTGGAGTTTGTATAGCCAGTCAGGCATCCAGATCAATGCAGATACGACGTTGGTTTGCCCGTACCGATATACGAATATCGCTCCAGAAATCGGTCCGTACAGGAATGTGAAAAGATTGGTCTTCGTCGGCAAATTTATGCCGATGAAAGGGTTTGACCTGTTTTGTGCCGCGCTGGATGAGAGTTTCTGTAAGGAACTGAAGGCAAAGGGCATCGAGGAAATTTCACTGATTGGCCGAGGGCGGGACACCGGGTTCGATAATGAACGAGTAATCAAGAGCAGGTTCAAACTCTCGGTTCATACGAACTTCGATCAATCCAAGCTGATCAATTTTATCCGGGAGAACCGCTCGGATAGCTTGTTTGTGGAACCATACAGGGGAGACAATTTCCCACTGGCCGTTTTTGATGTTGTGGGAAATGGTGGAGTTCTGCTCGCAGGAAATGCAGGCGGAATACCAGAAATGTTCCGCACGAATACATGGCGCGAATGCTTGGCAGACCTTACAGTAGATACATTGCGCTACAAGATAAGAGAGCTTATAGATTGGGATAATGGTAAAAAATACCGCATCGCAAGCGAACTAATCGATGATTTGGACGAAACAAATCGCATTGCAAGCGGCGTTAAACACCCAGAGCCGCGGAAGACAGATGGGGAATTACTAAGCTCGACTGTGATGATTCCCTTCTATAATACAGATATTTCTGAATTCATTGATCTTTTAAAAGCACTTAATCAGCAATCATTGCGACCTTCCGAAGTTATCATCGTGAATGACGCCTCGAATTACAAGAGCCGGCAGGAACTCGAAGAGGCCTCGGAGAAGTATCTTGAAATACCCTATAAGATCATTGATCACGCGGTGAATTGTGGTTTGGCAGGCGCACGAAATACGGCGCTATCGGCTTGTAAAACTGATTTGATACTAAATGCAGATTCGGACGACATCCCGCTGAATGATTGGGTAAAAAGTATCGTAGTTGCCCTGAGCCGGAACCCGATGGCCGCTGCCGCTGTTCCCTATCTTAGCGCGTTCGATGCAGGGAGTGATTACAACCGCTATGTAGCCAAGGGTCAATACACCTATCGTCCCCTCGGTGACGGGTTTGTCACGTCCCAGACGCATAATGATCTGGGCCATGCAAACTCCGGATACAGGGTTTCGGTTGCTAGAGGCATGGGCGGATGGAATGCTTCCTCAAAGGCAAAGTATGAAGATTGGGCGTTTTATCTTAACGTCTTAGCAAATGGTCTTCGTATCGCGATCATCCCGACGGTAACGTGCCTTTACCGCGTTCGAAAGAATTCTATGGCCAGGACCTACGCGGAATGGCCGGGGCAAGTAAGATTATACCAGACAACCAATGGCCTTTCCCGATTTGAAACATTGCAACTTCAACGGCTGTCTCGTGCCACTTCTGGTGCTGGTGGCATTGTCGATATCCAAAAAAGGTTGCATGCGCTCGAAAATCGCAAAATCCTCAGGATAACGGATGCTATTGTTTTCCGACTAAGGCGAGTGCCGATAGTCTACTCCGCATTGCGGTCCATAGCGCGCTTAGCATGGAGTTTGGCTATACGCTTCAGAAGGGGTCTGCGGTCGTAGCGGGTTTGGTTGTCGTCTGGCGCTTTTGTTGGCAGGTATCCAATTTATTGCGAGGACTAGGCGACACGATGCAGATCTTCCGGCACTCCAGCCAAAGTTAAAGGTCCATTCCCTTCCTGCTCCCATCGGCGTCCAAGTTTATTACGAACAATCAGGATCTACCGCTTTTTCCTTCGCCACTCCTGCACCAGAGCCTCGATCTTGCGCTCGGCTTCGGCGATCATCGGGGTGTAGCGTCCGTTCTCAAATCCCCACAAGGTGGACGTCATTTCTTCCTTGTGCCCGGCGATAAACGGCAACGTCACGACGATCCTGAGATCCTTCTGACGCTCCAGATATCTGTCTATCGTGTTGGTCACAGCATCCGTATCCAGCGGGTTCCAAATGGATAACAGTTCCAGCGCGCGTTTGCCGTAGATATTGAAGACCGTACTGGTCATCTTGTCCATGGTTACATAGGTGCGACCCGCCACATCCTCGACAGACAGGACACGGGCTGATGGATGGATATCAGCCATCAAGCCCGAGAAAATATCCCACCTCGATTCCCTGTTGTCGAGATAATCTATAACCTCTTCAAAGACCTTGTCGAAATCAGGCGGCAGAATGACGTCATCTTCTATTACGGTCAGCTTGTCCAAGTGCTTATCGAGCGCATAACGCGACAGGGCATTGAAACTGCTGGCGCAACCAACCCAACCGCGTGTGTTGCGGATACCATCAAATATGACACACCCATCGGGGCGAATCCGCGTTATCGCCCTCCTCCGGTCGATCGTTTCGGGAAGCGAGAGGGCAAAGAAGCTGCTGCCCTCGGCTACATATATCGGCTTTTCCAGAATGGCATTGGCAGGCAGGACGCCCAAGGCCACCAGGAAGCGATCGAACATGAAGGCGAAGCGATCCGCGCTGGTGGCGGCCGCAGCCGGCAGGGTGCTGTCGAAGCTGCGTATATTCCTCATCATCTCATCGGCGGCGGACATCATCGCCTCGATGGAACCTTGCTCGAAGAACTTTACCGCGCCGTCGAGTTCCGGATACTCGCCCTGATCAGCCGTCCCTTCGGAAAGCACGGGCACACCCAGCGAGATGCATTCGCACAGGCGAGGCGTTTCGAGCAGTGCGCCTTCATAGTAATGGATGTTTATTACGGCTTTGGCTTCCCGAATGATCCCATGCATTTCCTCGCCGAACACATCCTTACAAATCCTGACGGTGTATCTGGATTGGAGTTCCTGCAGAAAGCTGCGCCGGCGCTCACTGCTCAGGCTGTCGCCGTAAAAAACGAAATCGTACTTTTTCTCTGCCTGAATGCCGGGAGCGCCCTCATCAACATATGCGCCGATCGGCAGATAATGCACATGGGGGTATCTCACCCCTTTTTTCGCGAGGAACTCGATATTCGTGAGAGAATATTCAAGGACAGCAAAGGATTCTTCCAAATCCCTGATATATTTATCGGTGAACCAGCGCGAGCTGACGGACTGCTCGAGCTGGAAAATGACCCGGCGATTCCCAGGAGGGAGCTGCTTGAACATCTGGGCGCACAAGACGATATAGAAATCGTGGTCAAACCGCTTCAACTGGCCGGTGATGATTTCGCTTCCGATACCATGGCTTGCCAGGCGCGCAGATATTGCCTGCGCGACAAACAGCGTGTGTGGCGTGCAAAGGATGCCCCACACCGCTCCGCTGCCTGAGATAAGACGCTTGCGGACCTTGGCGTTCGAATATTCACGTCCATACCATTTCAAGCGATTTACGAGACCGGGCAAATCCCCCCGGGCAAGATAACGCAGGGCGTTGGTCAGCTGTCTGAAGTGATTGTTCAATCTGGGCATTAAGATAAAAGTCCTGATACAGGGATGACTATTCCCGGCAGCCCGTCGATGATTGTGAATTTTTCGAACAAAAAAGCCCCGTTTCACCAACAATTATAATTCTTTGTACGGCTCCGCTCAGTCATTTCCTTAAAATTGAATGGTGATATAAAATATAGGTATCTGCCATGAATATGAATATTTTTGAGAACGGTCACAAACCGTCCCACTACTCTTGAGAATCCGGCAACAGAATGCACCGTTTTTCCGAAACGATAAAAGAGTGGATTGCGATCTTCACCGAAAAAATCCACTCTACAGCCCTCGTGCCTTAAAAGAACCGACGTCTTCCCGCGAAACCCGGATATATGGTTCATCGCCTGCTCAGTGGCTGAAATAGGCGGGCAGAACATCGGATGGCGCACCGTCCATCTTCAGACGGCCATGTTCGAGCCAAATCACCCTGTTGCAGTTTTCCTCCAGCAGTTCCCTGGAGTGGCTCGCCAGAACCAGGATTTTGGTGGTGTCCACCAGATCGCGCATGCGCCTGTTCGCCCGCTCCTTGAAGTCTTCGTCACCCGTGGAAAGCCATTCGTCCATGATGAGGATTTCCGGACGGACCGCTGTGGAGGTGGCAAATGCCAGGCGCAGCTGCATTCCCGAGGAATAAGTCCTGAATGGCACATCCAGAAACTCGCCCAGACCCGAAAATTCGGCTATCTCCTCGAAATTTTCGGCAATCTCCTTGGGGTGCATACCCATCATCGCAGACCGCAGGCGGATATTCTCGCGTCCCGTCGCATCGGGATCTATCCCGAGATTGATATTGATCAGCGAGACGCAGTTTCCGTTGATCACCGCGCTTCCATGCGTGGGAGCATAAATTCCGGAAAGCACGCGAAGAAGCGTTGTCTTCCCCGAACCGTTATGACCAATCAGGCCGATCCGGTCCCCATCCATGAAGGTCATGGACACATCGTCCAGACCACGAACGATCACCAACCGATCGCTGCGCCTTTCGATCTTGCCACCCGTCGCGAGGCTTAGAACGCGGTTTTTCAGCGAGCGGCTTGAGGAGTTATAAATCGGGAACTCCACGCTCACATTTTGAAGCTGGATCATGCTCATTTCTACAACCAATATGCTACGCGCCAACGATATTTGCCGAAGAACGCTATAGCGATTCCCCAGCCGGCAATCGCGAAGGCGATCGGTATTCCCCAGTCGAGAGCGGTCGGCGCGTGGCCAAGAAGGGGCGCCCTCACCAGCTCGATGAAGTGATAGAACGGGTTCCACTCGATGAACGCCCGCGAGACGTGATCAGGGAGTATCTTCACCATCCACATGATCGGGGTAGCGTAAAACAGAACCTGCAAGACGTTCGTCACCACCTGGGTCATATCCCGGAACCTGGCGCAGAGAATAGCCAGGATCAGCATCACCCAGGCAAGGTTCATACATACCAGCAGAAAGCCCGGCACGGCCCAGATAATGTTAAAATTGATGCCCCTGCCCAAAATCAATGCAAGAACAGGAAAAATAACAATATTATGCGCAAATATAATTACATTTCGCCAAAGGGTCCGTAATATATGCGTAAACAAAGGCATCCGGACCTGAAGAATAATTCCATCAGAAGAACTGAATGCCGTGCAGCCTTCCGACAGGCACGTCGATATGAAGCCCCAGGAAATAATGCCGGCGCACAGATATGGAAGGAACTCACGCATATCGGACTGAAAGAGCGTTCCAAAAATCAGGCCGAGCGCGCCGATGAAAACCGCCATGTTCAGCGTCAGCCAAAACGCTCCAACCCTTGAGCGGCGGTAGCGCTGGGCAACATCCTGCCACCCGAAAATCAGCGCCAGGCGGTATTTGGTCAATGCCTCCGCGATATCCTGGAGAGCGACACCAGGACCCGTCGTCGGCTCAACCGATGCCGCCAAGTCCCGACTGTTTCTATTGGGAATCTCGATGTTCATCACCGCTCCTCAGGCAAGCTGGAACTCGTCAAAATACGCGCCTTTCATGATAGGAACCCGGGCGATTGCGGTGCAGGGTACATGGAGAACTAATTCTCACGAGTCAACAAGGACATCGTCATCGAATACGGCGTATTTGCGACCGGAGATACCGCCATTCCCGCCGAGGAGATGCGTTGCGGCATCAAGCTGGATCACCACAGGAGCAGAAATCGGGTGAGGAGATGTTGGGCACACGGTTCAGCCTTTTCGATCTCCTTCAGCCCCGGAGATTCGCCCCGCCACAAGCCCTGCTGATATTGCTTGGTACGGTTCAGCTACGGGATCGCCAATGGCTGGGGCGCCTGGATTCGAACCAGGGAATGGCGGTACCAAAAACCGCTGCCTTACCGCTTGGCTACGCCCCATCGCCGCTACACGCATGAAATCACGCGGTGGGCGGCCTTATAGCCGCTCGCGGGGTCTAGCGCAATGGAGGTTTTCCATCGTTTCGCACTCATGATCGTGGTTTCCCACAAGCTGCGGCGCGTGCTCCGATCCCGGTTCCGCACCCCTCCACAATCCCTTGGTTTTTCGGATCCCTGAGTAAGATGCCGCTTCCGCATCTCCGGGAGGAAGCCGTCCCTTCTGGACTTGTCCGGTCCACGCCGCCAATGCTAGTGACGTTCCACAAGCTGCAAGAGCCCGGCCCATATGTCCCTTCTGATCATCTCGTTTCTGGTGAGCGCCGCAGTTGCCGCGCTGTTCCTGGCGGTTCTGTCGAAAGCGTTGCCACCAGACTTCCTGGCGGCTACCAGGAACGAACGCTCCAACCACACGGTCGCAGCCCGGCAAATCGGCGGGCTGGCAGTGGTTCCCGCCGCGCTTGCCGCACTTCTGATCCTCGGGCCGACGATGGGGCTCGACGGGCGCCTTCTCCTCTCGCTGGCGTTTGCGGCGGCGCTCCTGTGGCTGATCGGCTTTTTCGATGACCGATACTCGCTTCCGGTCGCGATACGGCTCTGCGCGCAGATCATCGCCGCCGGCCTTTGCGTCTATGGATTGGGTCCGGATTTCAGGCTCATGCCGGCTCTTCTGCCGCAATGGCTGGAGGCGCCGCTCATGATCTTTGCGCTGCTGTCATTCATCAACATGACGAATTTCATGGACGGCCTCGACCTGATGACCGTGACGGGCATCGGCATTCCGCTGATTGCTGCCATGCTCTTCGCCATCCTCGGCACGACCGGCCCCCAAAGCGGGATGATCGCGGCAGCGGCAGGCGGCGCCCTCCTCGGCTTCGGCTTCTTCAACAGACCGCCTGCCCGGATCTTTCTCGGCGATTCCGGCAGCCTGCCGCTCGGCCTCCTCTCGGGTGTAGTATTCCTGATGGTGGCGCGCGAGGCGGCGCTTCTCGCCGGCTTGCTCCTGCCGCTCTACTATCTGCTGGAGACGGGCTCGACGCTGGTTATGCGGCTCCTTGCGGGCGAGAATATTCTCGCCGCCCATTCGAAACATGGCTACCAGATAGCGAAACGCGCCGGATGGCCGGTCCTGCGCGTCATAGGCCATGTCGCGGCGCTGAATATCCTCCTCGCCCTGTGCGCGGCAGGCATGGCAGGCACAGGTCCCGTCGGCACGATGATTTTCACCGCGACAGGCTTCATCGCGACCATCACGCTCCTGCTGCGCTTTCGCGGCCTTCTGTAAGGCGGAACCCCTTCAGGCGGACAGTTTGCGCGGCTCACTTGCCGCCTCGATCAGGCCGAAAAGGATGCGCCGCGCCCGCTCCTCGTCGCGCGCGCTGACGGCTGCGCGCAGCCTTTCGAGCTCCGCCGGCAGATCGGGAACGGTGAGGCCGCCGTGGCGCGCCCGCATGATCTTGGGATGCTTCGTGACTTCCGCGCTGGAGGGATCGTAGAAGAGTTCTTCGTACAGTTTTTCTCCCTCACGTATGCCAATCACCTCGATTGCAATATCGCCGTCCGGGTTCTGTGCGTTGCGGACGGTCAGCCCCGCCAGCAGGATCATGTTCTCGGCAAGATCGCGGATCTTGACGGGTTCGCCCATCTCGAGAAGGACGGTATCGCCGGTTTCCGAAACGGCACCCGACTGAATGATGAGTTCGGATGCCTCCCTGATCGACATGAAGTAGCGCGTCATATCCTCATGGGTGAGCGTGACAGGACCGCCGCGGGCGATCTGCTCCTGGAAAAGCGGGACGACCGAGCCGTTCGAGCCCAGGACATTGCCGAAACGCACCGAGGAAAAGGACTGATTCCTGCCAGCCGACCTGGCAATGCTGCTGTAATATTGGACAATAAACTCGGCCCAGCGCTTGGTCGCGCCCATGACGTTGGTCGGCCGCACCGCCTTGTCGGACGAGATCAGGACCATGCGTTCGGTCTGCGTAGCCAGAACGGCCTGCGCAACCGCCGCCGTGCCGAAGACATTGTTGCGGATGCCCTCGAACGGGTTCGCCTCCACCAGGGGAACATGCTTGTAGGCCGCGCAATGATAGACTGTGTCGACGCCATATTGGCGAATGGCGCGCTCGACGAGTTCCTGGTCGAGGACAGACCCCAGGACCGGCACGATTTCGCAATTGGCTGCCTCGCGCAATGTCCGGTCGATCTGGTAGAGCGCAAACTCGCTCATCTCGAACAGGATGATGCGGGCGGGCGACCAGTAGGCAACCGTGCGGCAGAGCTGACTGCCGATCGAGCCCCCCGCACCGGTCACCATGATGGTCTTTCCCTCGACCATGCTGCGCAGGAGCGAGGCATCCGGCGGGACGGGAGACCGGCCGAGCAGGTCGTCGATCTCGATGCTGCGCAGGGCGCTCACAAGATATTTGCCGCGCGTCAGATCGGCGATCGGCGGGAGAATGCGGGTATCGACCGGCAGCTTGCTGAGCTGCGCGATGAGCTGGCGACGCTGCGCGCCATCGAGCGTGGGATCACAGACTACGACTTCCGTGATGCCGTGATTCTCGATCAGGTTCTGGACCTGCTCGGGCGGGTAGACGCGCAGGCCGACAATATCCATGCCGTAAAGCGCCGGATCCTTGTCGACGAAGCCGAGCACGAATGTATCGCTGTGGCTGCGCAGGGCCGTCGCCAATTGCCTGCCGGCCTCCCCCGCCCCGACGATGAGGGCGGAATGGCTGTAGGTCTTGCCGCTCTGGCCAAGCCGCAGCAGCCATTTGGCGCCGAAGCGGCTCGAGGCGATCAGGATCGTGCTCAACAGCCAGTAAAGCAGCGGCACCGACCTCGGCACGCCCTCCCCACCCGTCATCTCGGTCAGGAAGACAAGCATGACCCAGAACAGGGAAGCGATCGCCGTCGCCTGGAAAATCGGCCAGATCGCCCGCTCCGGCAGATAGCGGATGATAGCCCTGTAAAGCCCGAACCGCAGGAAAACCGGAATGGCGAGGACAGGGGCCGCCAACATCAGCAGGCATTGCGCCCAGTTCGGCGTGAAAACGAAGCCGAGCCGCAGCACATAGGCGAGATATACGCTCACGAGCAGGAGGACGAAATCGGCAGAAGCCAGAATCAACTGCTTGGAAAACCGCGGAAGCAGCGAGAGTTTCCCACAAATACGATTGAGATTCATGTCCGCCGCAGGTTCCGTTTTCGGCACGCTTCACCATGTTCCCGTTGCGGGCTCAATAAGCCGGCATACGCTCCCGGCCGGCCCGCTGGAGTCGCTGCCACCAGCATGTCGTTATAATGGATAAAATCATCGATGGTAACAATCATCGATTGAAACCATGTGATTTGGCCGCACCCACCTGTCAAGAAGGATTTGTGGCTCAAATATGATTTGATCATCAAGCAGGCAAGATCCGCACAGACAATCCCCGCCATCCACAGGGGATCCGGCGCGAAGACAGGCCGTCCCCGCCTTGGCGCCGTTCGCCTGCCGATCGAGCCGGTCCTTGCCGCCGCCCCGGGGTACTGGTCAAACGTAGATGCCGACGAGGCGCGCCCACCTGCCGGCGGCCAGGGCCTTCGCGCCAGGACGAAGCATCTCGCGGACGAACAGCAGATTGGAGTTCGATATCGGGCTCTTTTCGCTCGTGAAGATGCTGAGCATCACGTCCTGCTTCGATCCATCGCTGTCGCTATAGGAGCCGGTAGGCGTATTCGGTGCGCCGCTACCGGAGTAGTCGAGACGAACCGGACCGTCGGCGCCCGCGACACTGTTCGAAAACAGCAGTCCCCGCTGGCGCCAGACGGTGCCATAATTGTTGAACATGTAATTGCTGATATCCAGGGCGACCATCTCAAGCGTATTGTCACCGGTGGGGTTGGGATCGCCAAGCCGGATCGTCTCGCCCGCCCCCCAGCTTGCGACATCCGCTGCATTGGCGACATTGATCTGATTGGCCGCATTGTTCCAATTGACCCAGGCCGGCTGGGCGGGCGATTTGCTGATGTTCCAGATGCGGACCATGCTCACATCGCGCATGTCCGAAGAGAAAATTTCCTCGGCCTGGTTGCCTCTCAGAAAGATGACGGACCCGCTTACCCTGGCAATGACGTAGGTCCGGGGCGTGCCGGCGGCGGTATCCGCATTGATCCGCCAGATGTCCCTGACCGCCGCGGGGATCAGGGATGTCGTCATCAGGCCCGAGCGGGAATCGCGCACACCGGAGGGAAACCTCACCGTGCCATCGTCCTTGTCGATCACGATCCCGTCGAAGAAGGCGGCGCCGTCCGGGCTCACCTTCACCTTCCAGTCGTCATCGCCGAGCAGACCGGAAAGCGCCCGCGTCGACCAGCCGGTCTGAAAGACGAGACCTGCATCCTTTTCCGCTGCCGCCTTGTTCAGCTTGGCGTGCATATCGCCGGTGCCCGGCGTCACATCGTCATGGCTGAAGAGAACCGCATCCGACTTGACCGCCAGGCGGTTGGTACTGTCGGCGGTGGTGTTGAGGCCGAGTTTTTCCGCCGCCCCGATCGTGGCGCCAGCGGAAAGCGGAACCCACTGCGCCCCGTCGAAAACCGCCAGCAGGTTTTCCGCAAGGATGTAGGCGACCCAGCCGGGCAGCGGCGCATGGAACATCCAGCCGCCGTCCTGGAAAACGGCGATCTCATGCGCATGGCCGCTCCAACCCTCCTGCGGCCGGTCAGCGACGATATGGCGCTCGCCTTCCCGCGGATCGCTCGGGGGCACCGCCGCATCGCGCCCCACCACACTCAGTTGCACCAGGGCATCCAGCGCCCGCAACGCCTCGTTATGGGTGACATGCTTCTGCGCCTGGCTCGGCAGGATGTAGGGGAGTTTCAGATTGGCCGTGTTTTCCAAGGGGCGGATCCTTCTCATTCGTTCCGCCCGAAATCTTAGGAGAATGCACGCAATGTGGGATAAGTCCTTACTGGCTTAGTGCGGTTTGTGTCTCAACGGAACCGTTCGCGATTTGCCCCTCACCCTTACCCTCTCCCCGTGAAGACGGGGAGAGGGGACGTGTGGCATTTGCACCTCGTATTTCACCCGAGGTGCCTGGCAGAAACGAAGTAGAGCGTGTAGCCGACGTCAAGGCCTCCTTCTCCCCGTTCACGGGGAGAGGGTAAGGGTGAGGGGCATTCCATAACGCCCGTGCTTCTATCCTAACGTGAAACGCCCTAGCTCCCCCTATAGGTCGAATAGGACCATGGGCTGACCAGCAGCGGCACATGGTAATTGCCGTCGCCATCCGCGATGGCGAAGCGGATCGGGACGATATCGAGAAAAGGCGGATCGGAGAGTTCCGCTCCCTGACCGGAGAAATATTCGGCGCAATGGAACTGCAGCTCGTATTGCCCTGTTTCCATTTCCCCATCCGCCAGCAGCGGTGCGTCGGTGCGCCCGTCGAGGTTGGTGACGGCGCGCTTGAGGAGTTCCGTTTTGCCATCGCCGCGGACGCGATAGAGTTCCAGCCGCATGGCCGCCGCCGGACGCCCATAG
Source organism: Mesorhizobium sp. RMAD-H1 (assembly GCF_014191375.1). Lineage (GTDB taxonomy): Bacteria > Pseudomonadota > Alphaproteobacteria > Rhizobiales > Rhizobiaceae > Paramesorhizobium. The sequence continues at coordinate 580,993 of NZ_JACHWN010000001.1, read as the reverse complement.
GCCGTATCGAGCACATGTGTGGAAAGCTTTCCCATTCTCGCTCCTCAAGAGATCAGATCGTCGAGGCGCAGGCGCGCTATCCGGGCGATCTGGCGCAGTGCCTCGTCGATTTCCGTTTCCGTCGCGTTATCGAGCCGGGCGCGAAAAGATGCTAGGATGGAACGCGCATCGTGCGCACGGCCATCGAACCCGCGGACGGCAAGGATGAAGGGAAAGCCGAAGCGTGCCTTATAGGCATCGTTCAGCCGGTGGAACTCGTCGAATGCGGTGTCCGACAGGCGATCGAGCCCCGCCCCTTTCTGCTCCCGCGTCGATTCCGCAGTGAGCGCCCCCGCCCGTGCCGCCTTGCCCGCGAGGTCGGGATGGGCGCGGATCAGGGCAAGCTGCTTCTCACGCCCCGCCGCATTCACGGCCTCCACCATTGCCCCATGCAGTGCCTCGACGCTTTGAAAAGGCCGTTTGTCGACGACGGCTTCGGCCACCCAGGGGGAATGCTCGAAGATGCCGCCAAGTGCCGCAATAAAAGCGTGGCGCGGTGCCTCGTTCAATTCATCAAGCGTCATGGTCGGGCGCTTTCGAGCCCGGAGATGGCGCGCAGCACATTCTCCGGCGTGGCCGGCGCATCGAGTTCCGGCGCGACGCCCTCGCCCGCAATGGAAGCGATGGCGTCGCGGATCGCGAGCCATACGGAGACGCCGAGCATCAGCGGCGGCTCGCCGATGGCCTTCGAGCGGAAGATCGTCTCCTCGCGGTTCGGCTGATCGTCGAGGATGCGGATATTGAATTGCGGCGGCACGTCGCGCGAACCGGGAATCTTGTAGGTCGACGGGCCGACCGTCCTCAGCCTCCCCTTCCCGTCCCACCAGAGCTCCTCGCAGGTGAGCCAGCCCATGCCCTGCACGAAAGCGCCCTCGATCTGGCCGAGATCGATGGCCGGATTGAGCGGCGAGCCCACATCCTGCAGGATATCGGCGCGCAGGCAGCGCGTCTCGCCGGTCAGCGTATCGACCGCGACCTCGGCAATCGCCGCGCCATAGGTGAAATAGAAGAAGGGCCGCCCCTTCATCGTCCTGCCGTCCCAATGGATCTTCGGGGTGGCGTAATGCGCGGCTTCGGAAAGCTGCACGCGCTTCGCCCAGGCCATCTTCGCCAGTTCGCCGAAGGAAATGGATTCATTGCCCGCATGGACGCGGCCCTCGCGGAAGACGATGACCTCCTCCTCGACGTCGAAATGCTCCGCGGCCACCCGCGCCATCCGCGCCTTGATGGCGCTTGCCGCCTTGAAGGCGGCCATGCCGTTCAGGTCCGATCCTGTCGATGCGGCGGTGGCGCTGGTGTTCGGCACCTTGCCGGTGGCGGTCGAGGAGATCTTCACCATCTCGAGATCGACCTGGAAGACCTCGGCCACCACCTGCGCCACCTTGACGAACAGGCCCTGCCCCATCTCGGTGCCGCCGTGGTTGAGGAAGATCGAGCCGTCGAGATAGACATGGACCAGCGCGCCCGCCTGGTTGAGCGAGGTCAGATTGAAGGAAATGCCGAACTTGACCGGCATCATCGCCAGCCCCCGCCGGATGACCGGCGAGCGGGCGTTATATTCATCGATTTCCCGGCGCCGCTCCTGCCAGAAGGCGGAGGCAAGCACGGCATCCGTCACCTCGACGAGCCGGTTGTCCTCGACCTTCTGCCCATAGGGCGTCACGTCGCCGGTCTCGTCGCCATAATAGTTGATGCGGCGCACCTCGTTCGGATCACGGCCGAGCTTGCGCGCGATGGTGTCGACGATCGCCTCGATGGTGAGAATGCCCTGCGGCCCGCCGAACCCGCGGAAAGCGGTGTTGGAGACCGTATTCGTCTTGCAGGCATGGCCGACGAAGCGGGCATTGGGAATGAAGTAGGAATTGTCCGTATGGGTCAGGGTGCGGGTGATGACGGCGCCGGTCAGATCCGGCAAATTTCCCGCCCGCGCCAGATATTCCACCTCGAGACCAAGAATGCGGCCCTGCTCGTCCGTGCCGGCTTTCCACATGGCCACATAGTCATGGCGCTTGCCGGTGCCGGCCATGTCGTCGCGGCGCTTCAGCCGCAGCTTGCATGGGCGGCCTGTCTTGGCGGCGACCAGCGCCGCCGCGCCCGCGATGATTGTCGCCTGGCTCTCCTTGCCGCCGAAGCCGCCGCCCATGCGCCGCACCTGGCATTCCACGGCGTTGGCATGAAGTCCAAGGAGATGCGCCACATGATGCTGCACCTCGGTCGGGTGCTGGGTGGAGGAATGAACCAGCATGTCGCCACCCTCGCCCGGAACGGCGTAGGCGATATGGGTTTCGAGATAGAAATGGTCCTGGCCGCCCATGCGCAGCTTGCCGGAAAACACATGGCGAGCCGCGGCAATCGCGCCCGCCGCATCCCCCTCGCTGACGGTCTGGGAGGGCAGGACATAGCTCTTCCTGGCATGCGCCTCCTCGACATCGAGAACCGGCGGCAGTTCCTCTATGTCGGGCTTGACCAGCCGGGCGGCGCGATAGACCGTCTCGAAATCTTCGGCGGCAACGACGGCGATCACCCGCCCTTCATGATCGACGAGATCCTCGGCGAAAAGCGGCTCGCCCGGAATGACCGGGCCGACATCGTTCACCCCGGGCACATCCCCAGCCGACCAGACGCCCACGACGCCGGGAAGCGCCAGCGCGGCGCCCGCATCGATACCTCTCAGCCTGCCATGGGCGACGGGCGACAGCACGAAGGCGGCATGCAGCGTGCCTGGCAGTTCCGGCATGTCGTCGATATAGAGGGCTTCACCCGCGACATGACGCCCGGCGGAATCATGCGCGATGCCGCGCCCGACGATGCTACGCTGGACAGTCTTGGTCTCGAGGTTCGGGACATCGATGTTCATAGCGCCATCACCTCCACCATCTCGCCTGAGAGATCGCGGCGGAACCGCTCGGCAAGATTGGCCGCCACCATTCGGCGGTATTGCGCACTGCCGCGCCAGTCGCTCAGGGGCGAGAAGGCATCGCGGATGGCGGCGGCGCAGGCCCGCCCTGCCTCCTCGTCCAGCTGCCTGCCGATGAGCACGGCCTCGGCCTCCCGCACCCGCTTCGGGATCGCCGCCATGCCACCGAAGGCGATGCGGGCCGATATGACGATACCATCTTCGCGCACCACCGAGAACGCGCCGCAGACGGTGGATATATCCTGATCGTAGCGCTTGGAAATCTTGTAGACGCGGAAATCCTGTCCCGCTGCCGGTCTGGGGATGCGGACCGACGCGATCACCTCATCCGGCTTCAGCGCCGTCTTGCGGTAATCGAGGAAGAAATCCTCGAGCGGCATTACCCGCCTGCCGTCGAGGGAGGCAAGCTCGATCTCCGCGCCAAGCGCGATCAGCGCCGGCGGGCCATCGCCGATGGGGCTTGCCGTGCCGATATTGCCGCCGACCGTGCCCATGGAACGGATCTGTGTCGAGCCGAAGCGGCGGATGAGGGTGGCAAAAGAGGGATAGAGGGACGCGACGCGCGCCAGCACCTCCTCCCACGTCACCGCCGCGCCGAAGGTCAGATGCGTCGGCGTCTCCCCGGTATCGCGCAGTTCGCGCACATGAGCGGTGGAGATCACCTCGTCCCAATCGCCGTGGAAATCGGCGAGCGCTACGCCAAGATCGGTGCCTCCGGCAAGCAATACGGCATCCGGCCTGTCACGGCGAAGCCTCAGGAGATCATCGAGCGTCCGGGGCTGATGGAACATAGCGCCGAAGGCCGCGATCTCATCCGCCGGCTGCATCTCCGCGAAGGCGGCGACAGCAGGCCCCGGAATGGACGCGCCGCCCTCCTCCACCACCTTGCGCGCGGCTTCCACGATCGGCCGATATCCCGTGCAACGGCAGAGATTGCCGGCAAGCGCATCGTGGATGGCATGATCGTCGGCGGTAGCATTGCTTGCCGCTAGACCGGCGAGCGAAATGACGATACCAGGCGTGCAGAAGCCGCATTGCGAGGAACCGTTCTCGACCATCGCCGCCTGGATGGGGTGCAGCGTTTTGCCTTTCAGCCCCTCGACCGTCACCAGCGCCCGCCCGTCGATCTGCCCCATGATCATGATGCAGCTATTGGCCGCGTGGTAACGGATTTCGCCGTCCACGACATCGCCCAGAAGCACGGAACAGGCGCCGCAATCGCCCTCGGCGCATCCCTCCTTCGTGCCGGTCAGCCGCGGGCCCGAACGCAACCATTCGAGAACGGTGGTATCGGGCCGGACGACGACATCCTGTTTTTGACCATTCAGAAAAAATCGGATCGAATTTGCCATGGAATTCAGCTTCCGACGGCAGGAGTGAACCGTCAAGGATTATTGCGGCGAGGTATCTTCTTCGATGCCTTCAGCCTCATTGCAGCGGAGATATCGAGGCGTGGATTCCTGTGACAAGCACAGGAATGACGGAAGTGTTGATGCTTCAGCCATTCGTCTGCGTGGATAATAGGCAACGGTTCTCGTTAGGCGCTAACGTCCTCCCCCCGTCATTCCTGTGCTTATCACAGGAATCCCTGCCTCAACGATCCCACTAGGCTACGGCGCAGGGAGAAGCGCCTGGATCCTGTAAACAACGCCTTCGAAGAAAAACTCCTCGAGATTATCGCCCTTTCCGCCGCGGTCGACGACCAGGAATTCGGAAGGCGCGGCCAGGGCCAGCAGCGGGTGGTGCCATACATTGCGGCGATAATTCACGCCCTGATGGCCGGCGGCCAGAAAGGCCTGTGGCCGGCCGGGGCGCCCGCCCTCATCCTCGGCCACCACCACCAGAAAGGGCCGCCGCTCCAGCGGCATGAAGGCCTGCGAACCGAGGGGATGGCGCTCCAGCATCACGATATCGATCGGCGGCGCGAAGGCCTGTCCGCGGAAGATATTGACCAGTACGCGGGCCGCCTCGCCGGTCGCTTCGACATTGGCGAGATCATGGAAGCGCCTGGTGGTGCCGTTGTTGATGAGGCGCATTTCGGCGCCCCCGGTCTCGATCACCTCGCCAAAGGGCACGAAGGCCTCACGGGTCAAAGGACGGACATCGAGGCTTTCCACCCTCACGAGACGTGCTCCGCCGGTGCATGATTCTCGTGCCAGTGGCGGGCGATATCGACGCGCTTCGTCACCCAGACCTTGTCGTGGCTCGTGACATAATCGAGGAAGCGTTCGAGCGCCGCCGCGCGGCCCGGCCGCCCGGCCAGGCGGCAATGCAACCCCACCGACATCATCTTGGGCGCGCCTTCCGCCCCCTCGCGATAGAGCACGTCGAAACTGTCTTTCAGATAGGTGAAGAACTGGTCGCCGGAATTGAAGCCCTGCGGGGTGGCGAAGCGCATGTCGTTGGCGTCGAGCGTATAGGGCACGATCAGATGCGGCCCCTTCGGCCCTTTCACCCAATAGGGAAGCTCATCGGCATAGGAATCGGCGGAATAGAGGAAACCGCCCTCCTCCATGACGAGCCGGAGCGTATTGACCGAGGGCTTGCCCTGATAGATGCCGAGCGGACGCGAGCCGGTGATCTCGGTATGGAGCCGCACGGCCTCGAGAATGTGCCGGCGCTCCTCCTCTTCCGGGAAATCCTTGTATTCGAGCCAGCGCAGGCCATGGCTGGCGATCTCCCAATCCGCTTCCTTCATCGCGGCCACGGCCTCCGGATTGCGCGCCATGGCGAGCGTCACGCCATAGACCGTCACCGGCAGCTTGCGGCGGGTGAAGATGCGCCACAGACGCCAGAAGCCGGCGCGCGCACCATATTCATAGAGCGATTCCATGTTGAGGTTGCGCTGCTCCGGCCAGGGCTGCGCGCCGACGATCTCCGAAAGCAGGCATTCCGACGCGGGATCGCCATCAAGGATGCAGCTCTCGCCCCCCTCCTCGTAATTGATGACGAACTGCACGGCGATATTGGCGCCGCCTGGCCAGCGCGGATCGGGCGTATGGCGGCCATAACCGATGAGATCGCGGGGATAGGAAGTCTGCATGGAAAGAAACCCTCTGGATATTTCTGTTGCGAGGGAAGCGGGCCGGAGCGCTTTTTGTCAATAAAAAAGCCGGGCGCGAGGCCCGGCCTTTTCTGTCATTGGCCAGCCCTCAGCGGCGCTTGAACAGCGAGCCGATGGCCGGGATCAGGCAGGCGGCGAGCGCCAGCTTGACCAGATCGCCGATGATGAAGATGCCGAAGCCGAATGCCAGGCCCTTTTCCAGGCCGAAGAGACAGGACATCCACAGGGCGCCCAGGGCCAGGATGATGGCTTCGCCTATCAGCATGAAGCCGCCCAGCGCGAACGGATTGCGCGCATAGCCCAGATCGGCGGCACGGCCGACGATCCATGCAGCTGCGAGATAGGCAAGGAGATAGCCGCCCGTCGGGCCGACCATATAGGCAAGGCCGATGCCCTTCTCAGGTGTTCCGGTGAAGACCGGCAGGCCGAGCGCACCTTCGAGGAGATAGAGGGCCACGGTGGCGACCGCGAGGCGCAAGCCATAGGCAGCAGCGATGGCGAAGACGGCGAAGGTCTGCATCGTCACGTTCACATAAACGAGATCGACCTTGATCTTGGCGGAGATCGTCAGGAGCGCGGTGCCGACCAGCGCCAGGGAAACCAGCCAGAAGGCGCGCGCAAGCTGCCCCTCCGGCAGAAACCGTTCGGCCAGCGACGCGTTTGCGGTGCGGGTTTGGGCAGGGATCATGAACTCATCCTCCGGGGCGGCTGTTGCCGTTGATCGTTACCATATATTCTGATCATTACCGTATATTAAGGAAAGACCCACCCGGCAATATCACCCCGCCACAGAATGAAGAGTTCCCTGCCCGATGGCGCTTGTTTTCGACAATTCCTTCGCCCCTGATCATGGCAATGCGGTCGATGTCGCGCCCAATGTGCAGCGAATCACGGTCAATAATCCGGGTCCGTTCACCTTTCACGGCACCAATTCCTATCTCGTCGGCCGCGATACGCTGGCGATCATCGATCCGGGGCCGGAGGACGAGGCGCATTATGCAGCGTTGCTTCGCGCCGTCGCCGGGCGCCCCGTCAGCCACATCTTCGTCAGCCATACGCACCGCGACCATTCACCCCTTTCCGCCAGGCTGAAAGAGGCGCTTGGCGCGACAGTCGTGGCCGAAGGCGCGCACCGCTCGGCCCGGCCGCTGCATCTGGGCGAGATCAACGCGCTCGACGCCAGCGCCGACACGGATTTCAGGCCGGATATCGCCATTGCAGATGAAGCAGTGATCGAGGGCGATGGCTGGGCGCTGCGCGCCATCCACACGCCGGGTCATACGGCCAACCACGCGGCATTCGCGCTGGAGGGAACCGGCGTGCTCTTTTCCGCCGACCATATCATGGCATGGGCGACGACGATCGTGGCGCCGCCCGACGGAGCCATGGCCGACTACATGGCCTCGCTGGAGAAACTGCTGGAACGCGACGACCACATCTACCTGCCGGGTCATGGCGGCCCCGTGAAAAACCCCAAGACCTTCATCCGGGGCTTGCGCACACACCGCCGGATGCGCGAGCGCGCCGTGCTGGAACGCATCCATAGGGGTGACCGTACGATTCCCGACATGGTGAAGGCGATCTATCGCGATACCGATCCGCGCCTCCACGGCGCGGCCGGTCTTTCCGTATTCGCCCATCTCGAAGATCTCGTCGCCCGCGGGGTGGTGACGACGGACGGCGCTCCCGCGCTGGATGGGATATTCATGCCGGGTTAGGGAATCCAGACATTGCATATTATACGGGAATCCCGTATATTCATGTTCCATGGTAGAAGACAGGTTCGATCCCATAAAGGATGCGGCCAACCGCAAAAAGCACAAATTGCCGCTGATCTTTGGCGATCGAATTTTCGAGGATGACAATCATCTGATCATTCCCTCGATTCGCGAGATCGATGGAGAGGAACGCTTCAAGGTGGTTGGGGCTGTCGAAGAGAAACTGTTCACCGGCATTTTCGTCTGGCGGGGCGACCTGCCCGCTTCATCTCGGTGAGAAGGAGTAACAAAGGTGAAGAACGAGCATATCACGCTGCCAGCTGATCCGACCGACGCCGAAGATTTCAACGTAACGGTCGAGGCGATGGATCGGGGCCAGCGCGCCCGCCTGATCCGCAAAACAAGAACGGAGCTTGGTCTGTCGCAGTCCGAGTTCGCCAGCCGCTTCCGGGTTCCCGTTGGCACTCTGCGCGATTGGGAGCAGGCACGGGCAACTGCGCCGGACTTCGCTATCGCTTATGTGCGGGTCATCGGCCAGTATCCCGACATAGTAGCGAAGGCCGTCGCCTAGTTGGGAAAGCGTTGACTTTAAAAGCGGCCATTCCTCACCCCTCCGCCGGGGCGCCGTTGACCTGCTGGTCGAGCGCGTTCATGAAATCGGAGATGAAGCGGGCGTTGAGGCCGAGGTCGCGATTTCCGAAGCGCGAGACGGAGCGCATATCGACATAGGTCGTCTCGCCCTCGTCGGTGAGGCGGATGGCAACATCGCTGGTGAGGCCGAGCAGGAAGCTGCGCGCAACGGCCTCCACGACGGTTTCAACCTGCTCGCCCGGCATGCCGAAGCGGCCTGTCGTGGTCCAGCCCTGTGCCTCGATAACGGCCATCACCGCCTCAAGGATACGGTCGGGAGATCCTTCGTAGCGACGGCCCGTCACCTGGGGATAGGCAGCCATCTGCATGGCGGCACGCAGCGCGACATCGCCATTTATCGGGTTCATGCCCGCCTTGCGCTGCTGGACGGCGCGGAAGAACTGCGGCGGCGTGACCAGATCGGTGGAAATATCGTGGAGCGGCGGGGTGACGAAGGCTTCATAGGCCGCCCAGGCGAAAGGCGCGAGCACCGCGAGCGCGATCACCGATCCCCAGAGGGAGCGCGTGCCGCCCTTGTCGCCATTGCGCCAGAGATTGGCAAAGCCCTTTGCCGCAAGGAGCAGTGCAAGAAGGGCGAGCGCTCCGGCCAGAGCGGCGAGTATCAGAAAATCCGGTGTCTCGATGGCCTGGAAACGATGACCGAGGGCGGAAAACAGGAACAGCACGGCGGAAAACACCGCCAGCCGGAAAGACCAGATGGCGGAGCGCGATTTACGCCGCTCATAACGCAGTTTCCTCATCTCGGCCCGCCCCTTCTTCCGGCAACCCTTGCAGCGTTTTATCCGCCCTGGTTTTTCCGGTCAAAGCGGCGAATGTCGGACCGCAGCAAAAAACGTTTTGTTTCCCACGTGAATCAAATGTCATGACGCACCTAAAAAGTGTCATTGCGACAATGCGGCCCTGAAGGCATGATGTATATGGGGGCGCCGTAGATTCGGTGTGGAGTATGTGTCATGAATCGAGCCCCAGTAACCGACCTTGCGCCGGAAACGCTGCCGATCGAAAATGCGGCCACGCTCGAGGCCGTCGAAGTGGAATTCGCGCTCGGCGCGCAGGATGTATTGACCGATGGATTCGACGGTGCGCTCGCCAAGGCGGCGAAGCTTGTCGGCGGCGAGGTGCTGTTCAACATGCCGGCGCTGGACAAGAGCCAGGCGCAGCGGATCGGCGCCATCGCCATTGCCGGCAACCCTTATGATCAGATCATCTTCGTGACGCTGCTCAATGACGGCATCACGCTGTCCCTCGCGCCGCTGGAAGGCGAGAACGCGCTGTTCGAGAGCCTGGGGCGCAACTATGCGGCGGTGATGCGCAAGCTCGGCAACGATCCGGCCTAGGACGTTCAGTAGCGGGTCCGCGACTGCGGCTGAACAGCGGTTGCGACGTGGCGTGCCTTCGCCGGTTTCTGGAGGGGCACCGGATCGAGCGTCTGTGACGACTGGACATCATCGAGGCGGACGAAGCGCATGCCCTTCGCCTTGAGCGCCAGGATACCCTTGACCACGCCCTCGCCTGCCGAACGAGTCGGCTGATTAATATGGGCGATGATGACGTCACCATCCCGGGCATTTGCAATGCGCTTCTCCACCATCGGCGCCAGAAGCGTGGCGCCCTGATCGGCGTTCAGCGAATAGCCGGCGATCCTGTAGCCCATTTTCTCGACCTGCCCCACGGCGCACAACGAGTACCGGGCAGTGGCATCGCGGTACCAGCGCGGCGTGACGCCTGCGGCCGAGCGCAGGGACTCCACCCCGCCCTCGACTTCCGCCCGGATTGCCTGCGGGCTGCCCGCCGTCCTGATGCCGTACATGGTGGGCTGGCTGTCGATCGCCGGCACATGGTTCAGCCCGTGGTTTTCGAGCTCGAACAGGTCCGGATGCGCCTTCATGATCGCCAGCGCCTCGGCATTGCGCTTCGTCCACCGGCCGGTGACGAAGATCGTCGCAGGGATCCTGTTTTCGACGAGCATGTCGAGGATGCGCCGGTCGGTCTGGCCGGAACAGGCATCCAGCGTCAGCGCCACTTGCGGTCCCGCCGCGCCACCTTCAGCGATGTGCAACCGAGGCTCGACGATATCGCCCGCATGGGAAACGGCACAGCCTGCAAGAACCAGGGCAAGGGTATAGGCAGAAAGGGAAAAACGCACGATGTGGCTCTCGGATCGTTTCGACGCCGGAAGATAGATCGAGCACCAAAGCCGAATTGTGGCGAAGGTTGAAAAATCGGCTGCGCTCTACAACCTTCTCTGCTTTCTTGGAAAATAAAGCATTATAAATCCTTGAAATTGGGGTGCGTTTTTTTGAAATAACCCCCTCTGGCCTGCCAGCCATCTCCCCCTCAAGGGGGAGATTAGCTCTCATCGATGACGGAGCTTAATTCTGTAATGTTAGTGATTGCCACAAGCGGCACTCATAGCCGATCTCCCCCCTTGAGGGGGAGATGGCCGGCAGGCCAGAGGGGGGTGTTGCCGCGCCAGCATTTCCGAATAAAAGCGCTCTATGCCACGCCGGCCGCCACGACCGTGGCCGGCTTTGCCGGATTGGCCCTGGCTTTGCGGATCGCCGCCTGTGCCGCCGCCAGCCGCGCGATCGGCACGCGGAAGGGCGAGCACGAGACGTAATCGAGGCCCGTATCCTCGCAGAAGCCGATGGATGCGGGATCGCCGCCATGCTCGCCGCAAATGCCGAGCTTGATACCGGGGCGTGCGCTGCGGCCCCTTTCCGCGGCGAGCTTCACCAGTTCGCCGACGCCGTCGAGATCGAGCGAGACGAAGGGGTCGCGCTCGATCAGCCCCAGGCGCTGGTAGACGGCGAGGAAGGACGCGGCATCGTCGCGCGAGATGCCGAAAGTGGTCTGCGTCAGGTCGTTGGTGCCAAAGGAGAAGAACTCCGCCGTTTGCGCGATTTCATGGGCGCGGATGGCGGCGCGCGGCAGTTCGATCATGGTGCCGACGAGATAATCGACCCTGATGCCGGTCTCCCCTATGATCTCGGCGGCCACCGCATCGATGCGCGCCTTGACGAAATCCAGCTCCTCCTTGAGGCCGACCAGCGGCACCATCACCTCGGGCACCACCGGCGCGCCGGTGTTCCTGCCCGCCTCGACGGCAGCCTCGAAGATGGCGCGCGCCTGCATCTCGGCGATCTCGGGATAGCAGACCGCCAGCCGGCAGCCGCGATGGCCGAGCATGGGGTTGAACTCGTGCAGGGCCTCGGTGCGCTCGCGCAGCCTGTCGGCGTCGACGCCCATGGCCGCAGCCACTTCCGCGATCTCCTCTTCCGTCTTGGGCAGGAACTCGTGCAATGGCGGATCAAGGAGGCGGATGGTGACCGGCAGGCCCTTCATGATCTCGAAAAGCTCGATGAAATCGGAGCGCTGCATCGGCAGGAGCTTGGCGAGCGCCGCCCTCCTGCCTTCTTCCGTATCGGCGAGGATCATCTCGCGCATGGCGATGATGCGCTCGCCCTCGAAGAACATGTGCTCGGTGCGGCAAAGGCCGATGCCCTCGGCGCCGAAGGAATGCGCCATGCGGGCATCCGCCGGGGTCTCGGCATTGGTGCGCACCTTCATGCGCCTGGTTTTGTCGGCCCATTCCATGATGCGGCCGAAATCGCCCGAGAGTTCGGGCTGGAGCATCGACACCTTGCCCTTGAGCACCTGACCGGTGCCGCCGTCGATGGTGACGACATCGCCCTTCTTCAGCGTGAGGCCGGCAGCCGTCAGGCTCTCGCTGCGGTAATCGACGCGCAGGCTCCCCGCGCCCGAAACGCAGGGCTTGCCCATGCCGCGGGCGACCACCGCCGCATGGCTGGTCATGCCGCCGCGGGTGGTCAGAATGCCTTCGGCGGCGTGCATGCCATGGATATCCTCAGGGCTCGTCTCGATGCGCACCAGGATGACCTTGCGGCCCTCGGCCTTCGCCGCTTCCGCATCCTCGGAGGAGAAGACGATCTCGCCCGTCGCCGCGCCCGGAGAGGCGGGAAGGCCGCTGCCGATGACGTGGCGCTCCGCCTTCGGATCGATGGTCGGATGCAGGAGCTGGTCGAGCGAAGCGGGATCGATGCGCAGCACCGCCTCTTCCTTGCCGATCAGCCCTTCCTCGGCCATTTCCACCGCGATCTTCAGCGCCGCCCTGGCGGTGCGCTTGCCCGAGCGGGTCTGCAGCATCCACAATTTGCCCTGCTCGATGGTGAATTCGAGATCCTGCATGTCGCAATAATGCTTCTCGAGCGTATCGGCGATCTTCAGGAATTCGGCGAAGGCATCCGGCATCACCTTTTCGAGCGAAGGCTTGTCGGAACCGGCGGCGATGCGCGCCTCCTCGGTGATGTTCTGCGGCGTGCGGATGCCCGCCACCACATCCTCGCCCTGCGCATTGACGAGGAACTCGCCATAGAGCTTCTTTTCGCCCGTCGACGGGTTGCGGGTGAAGGCGACGCCGGTTGCGGAGGTCTCGCCCATATTGCCGAAGACCATGGCCTGGACGTTGACCGCCGTGCCCCAATTGGCGGGGATGTTGTGCAGACGGCGGTAGGTAATGGCGCGGGCGTTCATCCAGCTGGAAAAGACGGCGCCGATGGCGCCCCAGAGCTGCTTTTCCGGCGCCTGCGGGAACGGCTCGCCCAACTCTTCCTCGACCCTGGCCTTGTAGAGGGCGATGACATCCTTCCAGTTCTCGGCGCTCAAGGCCGTATCCACCTCAGCCCCAAGATTGGCCTTGGTATCCTCTAGGATCTCCTCGAAAAAGGCATGGTCGACACCAAGCACCACATCGGAATACATCTGGATGAAGCGGCGGTAGCTGTCATAGGCGAAACGCTCGTCGCCGGATTCCCGCGCGATGGCCTCCACCGTCTCGTCATTGAGGCCGAGGTTCAGCACCGTATCCATCATGCCGGGCATGGAGGCGCGCGCGCCGGAGCGCACCGAGACCAGCAGCGGCCTGGCGGGATCGCCGAAGGTGCGACCGGTCAGCGCCGCGATGTGGCCAAGCGCCTTCTCGACCTGGGCCGCCAGCTCGGCCGGATAGGTGCGGTCATGGTCGTAATAATAGCTGCAGACCTCGGTGGTGATGGTAAAGCCAGGCGGCACCGGCAGGCCGAGGCTCGCCATCTCCGCGAGATTGGCGCCCTTGCCGCCGAGCAGATTGCGGTCGCCGGCAGAGCCTTCCGCCTTGCCGTCGCCGAAAGTATAGACCCATTTCGCCATCGAGACCTCCCTCAGCTCTCCTTCAGAATTGATGCTTAAGCGATCGAAGCCGCCCGTGCCATCACAAAATGCTGCGCTGCATGATCAAATCGATTAGAGCGAAAAACTCTTCGCATCGCGGTGTAATCAGACTTTATCGCCCTGAATTCCGCCCTATTTGCTGGAACGAACCATGACGGCAGGGTTTCATCGCCTCTTGCATTTTTCTCGATATGGAAATAGAACATAACAGGAACATATAGGAGCAGATGTCATGCGTAAGACGGGCAAGCTGGATTATCTCGAATTGCCGGCCGGCGGCGGGACGCTGGACAGGGTGAAGAATTTCTACAGCGCGGCGTTTTCCTGGACCTTCACCGATTACGGTCCGACCTATTCGGCCTTTGACGAGGGGCTGGACGGAGGCTTCGCCGCCACGCCTTCGGCAGCAAAGCCGCTGCCGGTGCTCTATTCCGAAAATCTGGAGGAAACGCTGGAAGCGGTGGAAAAGGCCGGCGGCACCATCGTCAAGCCGATCTTCTCCTTCCCCGGCGGCCGCCGCTTCCACTTCACCGATCCCGCGGGCAACGAGCTGGCCGTATGGGGCCAATAGGTATCGAGCGGCTTGCGTCCACCCCCTCATAGCGAGGCTGTCGAAAGACAGATTGCAGGCGGATCGGATATCTCCGGATTTCACGAGGAAATTCGATGCGGTTTGTTAATCCCATCCCCTTCGTCCGTGACATCAACCGCTCCAAGGCCTTTTATCAAAGGCGGCTCGGCCTGAAGATATTGGAGGATTTCGGAGGTTTCGTCCTTTTCGAGACCGGCTTTGCCATCCATGAAGGATCGTCACTCGAGCAGACGATTTGGGGAGAGCCGTCTGTCCCGGAAGAAGCTTACGGGCGGAAAAATCTGCTCCTGTACTTCGAGCATGAGGACGTCGACGCGGCTTTTGAAAAGATCGCGCCACATGTGGATCTGATCCATCCTGTGGAGCGGCAGGCATGGGGACAGCGCGTATTCCGCTTCTATGATCCGGACAGGCACGCGATAGAGATCGGCGAACCGCAGAAACCGGAGGCGCTTTAGAACCTTCCGGTTTCAGGTGGGAACGTCGATGCTACCTTCCCTTCAATGGACCGGCGCCAGGTTGTGCCCCTCCCACTCGGCCCTCGGAATTGCATCGCCGATCTCGAATTCGAAGGAGGCGACCGTCTTGAAGTCCGATGTCAGCCCGCATCGGAATTTGACGTTGTACCACTGATGCTTGCTGCGGAATGCCGCGCGGTCGGCAATGAACATGTCGCCGTCGATCCGCGTATCGCCCATGGCGTAGGCGACGAGCCTGTCAGGATCGAAATCCTTTCGCCAGTGGTGGATCTGCTCCATCGCCTCGGCATTGCACAATTGCTCCATCCGGTCTGACCCCGCCAGTTGCGCCAGCCCCTCCCTCGCCTGCCGGTTGCGCGGATCGGCGAGGAGTTTGGCGGAGAACAGGTTGGTTGCGCGGATCATGGAAGGGGCGGCGGCGGGAGCTTGCGCCGGCGCTTCGGGTGGCGTCGGGCTTTTCTCAGGAACAGCCAGTTCCTGCACGGGCGGAGCCGGTTCGGGCGGCGACGCAACCATCTCCACCACAATGGCTTCTTCGGGCGGCAGTCTGGGTTGCGGGGTTTTGGGGAGAAGAAACAGGGTAGCAAGAAGGAGGATGTGGAAGGCAAGCGAGGTGGCAAGGGACCAATGTCTATGAAGGCCAATCTCCCCCCTTGCGATGTCCGGCAGGACAGAGGGGGGCGACATAGAGAACCGCCATTGAGGACTATTGTCGTGGATGTTTGGCATGCCACGCGTGCGGCCCGTAGGATAGAGACCTTTCCCGCTCAGCGGGAAAGTTGGCGGGACAGCACCCCCCTATGGCATCTCCCGCGCAAGGGGGGAGATTGACCGTCATTGATGACAGAGCCTTTTTCTGCATCGCTTGCCAAAGGCATCTCCACCGCTAACTCGCCTCCAGCAGCCGCTCGGCCATCTGCAGATCGACAGAGACGAGCTGCGAAACGCCCTGCTCCGCCATGGTGACGCCGAACAGGCGGTTCATGCGGGCCATGGTGATCGGGTTATGGGTGATGACGACGAAGCGCGTCTCGGTCGAGGCCGCCATCTCGTCCATCAGATTGCAGAAGCGCTCCACATTATGATCGTCGAGCGGCGCGTCGACCTCGTCGAGCACGCAGATCGGCGCGGGATTGGTCAGGAACACCGCGAAGATCAGCGCCATCGCCGTCAGCGCCTGCTCGCCGCCGGACAGGAGCGTCATCGTCTGCGGCTTCTTGCCGGGCGGGCGGGCGAGGATCTCAAGCCCGGCATCCAGCGGATCGTCGGATTCGATCAGCTGCAATTCCGCCGTGCCGCCGCCGAAGAGATGGGTGAACAGCCGCTGGAACTGCGCATTCACCACGTCGAAGGCGGCAAGCAGGCGCTCGCGCCCTTCGCGGTTCAGGTTCTGGATCGCCTGGCGCAGCTTCTTGATCGCCTCGATCACGTCCTCGCGCTCGCTGACGATCGCCTCCAGCCGCTCGGCAAGCTCCTGCTGCTCCTCGTCGGCACGCAAATTCACCGCGCCTAGGCGCTCGCGCTCGATCTTCAGCCTTTCCAACCGCTGCTCGACCTGCTCCACATCGGGCAGCGGATCGTCCGGCCCCAGGCCGGTCATGCGGATCGCCTCATGGGGCTGGCAGTTCAGGGCCTCGTGGATACGCCTCTCCGCATCCTGCCGCCGCTCCTGCGCGGCCGCACCGCGTTCCTCGGCGCGTGCCCTAGCCTCGCGCGAGGCGGCAAGATCCTGAATGGCCTGTGTGGCGAGCTTGTCGAGCTCGGCCTGCCTGGCCTCCGCCACTGCCAGCCTGTCGGCGGCCTCCTTGCGCAGAGCCTCCGCTTGCGTCAGTTGCGTCAGCAATGCGCGGCGGCGCTCTTCGATTTCCTCAGGTGCGTCCGCCAGACCCTCGGCTTCCGCGGCCGTCTCGGCGCGGCGCTCAGAAAGCGCCTCGATCTGGCGGTCGGCGTTCTGGGCGCGGGCAATCCAGCTTCTGCGCTCATGGCCGATCGCCTCAAGGCGCCGGGCACGGGCCTCCGCCTCGCGGCGCAGGCCGTCATGCGCCAGCCGGGCCTCGGCAAGCGCCGCGCGATCGGCCATCACCTCGGCGGTCAGCGAGGCAAGGCGGGCATTGATCTCATCGATCTCCGGCATGGAAGCCAGATGGTCTTCCGCCTCGACCATTTGCACCTGCGCCTCGTCGAGGCTGTCGGTAATGCGGGCCCGCGCCTCGTCGAGCGCGGCGCGGCGGCTCGAAAGCTGACCGGCCGCGCGTTCCGCCGCGGCAAGGGCCTCGCGGGCCTCGTCCAGCGCGCGCTGCGTCGCCCGCCAGTGATCGCGCGCCATGCGCTCCCGTTCCACCGCCTCGCGCACCGCAGCCTCGCCCTGCGCGACCGCTGCCTCGGCGGCCTGAAGATGTCTCTTCGCCCCGACGGCCTCCAGCTCCAGCTCGGCCAGACGGTTCTTCTGGGCAAGCCGCTGCGCGGCAGGCGTCGGCGCATCGGCGCTGGCGGTATAGCCGTCCCAGCGCCAGAGCGCGCCGGCCCGGCTCACCAGACGCTGGCCGGGCTTCAAGAGCTTCTGCAGGCGGGAACCGTCCGCCTCGCCGACGACGCCGATCTGGGCGAGCCGCCGGGCGAGCTCGCGCGGCGCGCTCACGAGCCGGGCAAGCGGCTCTACCCCTTCCGGCAAGACGGGATCGCCCGATACATCCCCGGTGTCCGTCCAGAAGACCGGGGCGCCTGGATCGGTCGGCGCGTCGAGATCTTCGCCAAGCGCCGCGCCGAGCGCGGTTTCGAAACCTTTTTCGACCCGAACCTGCTCGACCACGGCCGGAAACAGGTCGGAGGCATCGGCATTGATGATGCGGGCGAGCGTGCGGGCTTCGGTCTCGATCCGGTTCAGCTCGCCGCGGGCCTCGGCCAGCGGCTGGCGCAGGGCGGTCTCATTGGTGCGGGCCTCTTCGACATGTTCCTCGGCGGCAAGGGCGGCCTCTTCGGCGGCGACAATCGTCTCCTCCGTCGCCTCGACGGCCAGGCGCTTTTCCGCCGGATCCGCGAGGCCCGAAATCTGCGCGGCAATGGCGGCAATTTCGCGCTCGACATCCTGCATCTGGCTCGCCAGCCGGTCGCGCCGCTCGGCGGCATCGCGTAGGCTGCGTTCGATTTGCGCGCGCTCGGCAGTGGCTTCCGCCCGCTCAGCCGTCACGCGGGCAAGCGCGGCCTCGCTCTCCCGGAGCTTGGCATCGGCCGCCTCGAATACAGCGCGCGCCTCGATATCACGGTCGCCCGCCGCATCATTATCGGCATTGAGCGCACGCTCCTCCTCATCGAGCCGCGCCAGAATATCGGCATTCTCGCGCACCATCTGCTCTTCGCGCACGATATCGGCGGCCAGCTGCTCCAGCCGCTTGAAGAGTTCGGAGCGGCGGGCGCGGATGCGCTCGGCCTCCTCGTCGAGCTGCGTGCGGGCGATGGTCAGGCGCTGCAGCGCGGCCGCCGCCCTGGCCTCGGCATCGCGCAGCTCCGGCAGGCGATGGGCGGAGATCGCCTGCTCCTTGGCGGCAAGCATCTGCGCCTGCGCCTTTTCCGCGACGAGCACGGTCGCCGCCGAAAGCGCGCTCTGCGCCTCCGCCTCCTGCGTCTTGGCCAGCGTCCATTTCAGATGCAGGAGAATGGCCTCGGACGAGCGGATATCGGCGGAAAGCGCCTTGAAGCGATTGGCCTGGCGCGCCTGGCGCTTGAGGCTTTCGATCTGCGTTTCCAGCTCGCCGACGACATCCTCTAGCCGTTCCAGATTGCTCTCGGCGGCGCGCAGGCGAAGCTCCGCCTCATGGCGGCGGGTGTGCAGGCCGGAGATGCCGGCCGCCTCTTCCAGAAGCGCGCGGCGCGCCTGGGGCTTGGCCTGGATCAGCTCACCGATGCGGCCCTGCCCGACCATGGAGGGCGAGCGCGCGCCGGTCGACTGGTCGGCGAAGAGAAGCTGCACATCCTTGGCCCGGGCTTCCTTGCCGTTGATGCGGTAGACGGAACCCGCCTCGCGCTCGATACGGCGGGAGACCTGCAGCTCGTCCGCATCATTATAGGCGGAAGGCGCGGAGCGGTCCTGATTGTCGAGGAAAAGGGTGACTTCGGCGGTGTTGCGCGCAGGCCTGGTGCCGGAGCCGGAGAAGATCACGTCGTCCATGCCGGAGGCGCGCATGTTCTTGTATGAGCTTTCGCCCATGACCCAGCGCAGCGCCTCGACAAGATTGGATTTGCCGCAGCCATTCGGGCCGACAATGCCGGTCAGCCCGTTCTCGATGACGAACTCCATCGGCTCGACGAAGGATTTGAAACCGACGAGACGGAGCTTGGAGAAGCGCATCAGCCACGTCCTCCGTCAGCGGAGGAAGGCTCCGATGAGAAAAGAGCGGGCATGCGCGATCGCCCGCCCGTTCGCAAGGAATGCGGGTCAGAGAAGGCCGTCGATGATCGCCGACATCTGGTCAACCGACAGTGCTCCAGCGTATTTCTTTCCGTTTATGAAAAAAGTCGGTGTGGACGTAACGCCGAATTCCTTTTCCCCACGCTCCCGTGATGCATTCACATCATCGAGAAGTTGCTGGTTCGTCAAGCAAGCCTTGAAGGACTCCTGTGTAAAACCGGCCAGCTTTGCGATTTGCATCAAAGGAGCCTCTGCATCCGCTGCCGCCGCCCATTGCTGCTGCTGCTTGAAAAGCACGTCGACCATGGGGAAATAGCGGTCCTCCGGCGAGCAACGCGCCAGCATGAACGCCGCGGCCGCACGGGGGTCGAACGGAAACTCGCGGAAGATCAGCCGCACCTTGCCGGTATCGATATATTTCTGCTTGATGGCCGGCAGCGTCGTCTCGGCGAAATGAGCGCAGTGCGGGCAAGTCATCGAGGCATATTCGACGATGGTAACAGGCGCATCGGCGTTGCCCATCACCATGTCCTTCAGCTTGCCCGGCTCGTAAAGCTTCGTGACATCGACGGTCCCTTCGGGGGCCGGTGCATCAGACGTCGCGCCAGTCGTCTCGGCAGCCGCAACAACCTGATCCGAGGAATCGCTGCACGCGGCAAGCGCCACGCCAACAGCAGATATGGCCGCGAGGGAAAGAACGTTTCTACGGCTCAACATAGCAGCCATGCGAATCACCCGTTGTGTATCTGTTTTTCATTACAGTAGCCGCACCATTCCAGAGGCGCGATAGCAAACCTTTAAGGCAGGATAAGCGGGAAGTCTTTGACTTTTTCGTGAAAACCAGGATCAGGAGCGGCGTTTTGCCTTTTCCGCGATCACGCTGCGGCCGAGTTTGGCCAAAGCGGCGCGCAGACCGTCGTCCTCGATCGCGCTCGTCACCGCCTCGATGCGCTTCTCCGAAGCCGCGTCGACGACCGGCTGGCGCATGCGGCGCGGCGGCGCGGCGCTCGGTACCGGCTTCTGCTCGATCTTGATGCGCCCGATCGCGGCGAAACCCAGGAAGGCATTGACACGGCTGATGATTTCGCCCGTCTCGTGCTGAATGCGGATGGCGGCGAAGCCCTCGCAGGCAATCACCAGCGTCGCCGGCTGGAACGGATCGTCCTCATGGGCTCGGCGCGGCCAGAGGATCTTCAGCGGACGCGACTGGGGGCCGAGCGCCGGGCCGATGATGTCTTCCCAGGACTGCAGCAGCGCCAGATTGATGCCCGCGCGCTTGCGCAACACCGGATCCAGAACACCGGATGCGGTATCGGCCAGCGGGCGAAAGCCGCGATATGCTTCCCTGTCGCTCATGGCTCCCCATCATTCAGCTGCATGATCCCGAAAAGTCCGCGGCTTTTCCAGGTCATGCGCCATTATAACCGCGGAACCACTCGACGAACAAAGGAATTCCCTGCGCAAGCGGCGTCACCGGCGCGAAACCCAGATCGCGGGCGGCAAGCGCGATATCGGCATAGGTGCGCGGCACATCGGCCGGCGGCATGGGCTCGAGCTTCTTGATCGCCTGCCGGCCGGTGGCCTTCTCGATCTCGGCGATGAAGTCATTGAGTGCGACGGGACTGCTGTTGCCGAGATTATAGACCGGCGCCACATCCGAGGGCCGATCGAGGATACGATTGACCGCTCCCACCACGCCGCTGACGATATCGTCGATATAGGTGAAGTCGCGCGCCATCTGGCCATTATTGAAGACGCGGATCGGCTCCCCCTTGAGAATGGCGCTGGTGAAGAGCCAGGGCGCCATGTCGGGCCGGCCATAGGGGCCATAGACCGTGAAAAATCGCAAGCCCGTCGAAGGCAGGCCATGCACTTGGGCGTAGGAATGGGCGAGCAGTTCACCCGCCCGCTTCGTTGCCGCATAGACAGAGACCGGACGGTCGACGGCGTCGCTCTCGCTGAACGGCATCCTCTCGTTGGCGCCATAGACCGAGGAGGAAGAGGCATAGACGACCGGCGGGCGCTTGGGCATGGTGAGCGCCTGCTCGAACACCGTCACCTGCCCCTGGACATTGGCCGATACATAGGCGGACGGGTTCTCGATGGAGTAGCGCACACCCGCCTGGGCGGCGAGATGGACGATGATGTCGGCATCGGCGTCGGCACCGATGGCGGCTTTCAGTGCAGCTGCATCGGCGATATCGGCACGGGCGAAGCGAAAGTTCGTCTGCCCCTGCAGGGCAGACAGCCGGGTCTCCTTCAGCTCCACCGGGTAATAAGCGTTGAGATCGTCGATCCCCACCACCTGCCAGCCCTCGCGCAGCAATCGCCTGGCCGTGTGGAAGCCGATGAACCCTGCCGCGCCCGTTACGATCGCTTTCATGTCACCCCCGACGATTAAAAGGTGCGAGACTGCGGCGCTGCGCCATGACGAAACGCGAGGCGGCCGCGTTGAGCGCGCCGAAATAGAAGAAGATCCCCGATATCGTCACCTCGTGCAGCAGCGGGTTGTGCAGCATGCCGTAGGTCGTGCAGACAATGATGAAATAGATGATGCTGCGCGTCATCCCGGGACTGGAGGAATGGCGGAAGAGATGCGCGAGGCCGAAATAGGCGCAGAGAGAGAGCAGAATAAGCCCGATCACGCCGTCATTGAGCAGTTCGTCGAGAACCGTGTTGTGCACATGGCGGAAGCCGCCGAGCATCGCCGCGTTCTCGCCAGCCTTGGCGCGGACCGCATCCATCTTCTCATAGGGCCCAACGCCGATGATCGGGTGTTCGGCGATGACCTGCCTTGCGCCGTCCCATAGCGCAAAACGGATATCGGCCGATATCTTGTCCTCCCATTTGCTCTCATTGCCGGTATCGTAATATTCGACGATTCCCGCAAATCGCTTCGAGATGATCTCGTCGACAGGCCCGAACGAGGCAAGGCCCACCGCGGCGAGCGACAAGGCTGCATAGGATATCATCCTCGCCCTGGCCGGAAATTTACGGACGCTGAAAAGAATCTCGACCAATGCGAAGAGCGGCAGGACCACCAGCACGGCGCGTGTCTCGGAGGTAAGCACGGCGGCCGTGCCGAGGATGAGGTAATACGGCCCATTCGGGAGGTAACGGGGCGCATTGGCGATCGGTATCGCGGCGCCGATGGCCGCCAGGGCCGCGACGAAGGCGAAGACGGCCGCATTGCCGCCGACGCCGATGCGTCCGCCATAGACGACGGCCATGCCGAACGCGGCCAGGAAGGCGAGGACGATGCCGACACGCGCGCCCAGCACGAAAGCGCGCAGGGGATCGCGAACCAGGACCATGCCGGGGCCGGCAAAGGACAGAACCGTGAAGAGCAGGGTATAGCCGACCTGACGATTGTCCATGATCGGCTCGCCGCGGAAGAGGATCAGCCCGAGCGACCAGACGCCGTAAAGCACGGCACAGATATAGAAATTGCGCGCGAACAGACGCACGCTCCGGTGCCGCCCGCAGATGAGATATATGCCGATGCAGGCGAAGAGAAACAGGGCGACAGGGCCGAAGCCGATGCGGATCGGCATCGCCGCCGAGCCGGCGCCGAGAACCCAGCCATCGATGCGACGCCGCATCAGAAAGGATTTCCTGATAATGCTCATTTCGTTGCGTCCGTCAGGCGAACAGGCGTCCATGCAAATAGCATGCGGCGCAGATAATCGCTCGTTCTGAAAACCAATGTGCCGATCCGCTTCCAGGCAGGCAGCTTCGTCTTCGCATACGCGGCTCTTCCGGCGATCGTGGAACCCGCCTCCTTCGAGAAGGTCACCAGCGGCCTGTCGGTCGTGAAGATCGCATAATTTCCACTCCATCCGCGCTCGAGCGCCACGTCATAGGGGAGCCGCATCGGTTTCAGCGTCGCCAGAAGCTTTTTCGCACCTTCGCGTGTCACCACATAGGCGGCGGAGCTTCCCAAGGGGCCGTGACCGCAGCGGCCGATCGAAATACCGGGTATGACCTCGCGAAAACGGCGAAAAAGCGACGTGCGATGATTGACGAGCTTGACGGCGTCCCAGCCGGATATCCGGGCGAGCGCTTCGACGAAGGGCAGAAAATCGGGAATGAACGCCACATCGTCCTCAACGATCACCGCATGGGGCTCATCGCCTCCGGCGATCTTCTCCAACACCTTGAGATGGCTGAAATAACAGCCGATCTCGGCCGGCATGACGGTCTTGCCGTGCAGCCGCCGGAACGAGGCTTCGTCGAGATCGCCGAGGGCGGAAGGCGGAAGGCTGCGCCCATCAACGGCGGGAATGCGGCGAAGCGTTATGCCGAACTCGTTTGCGCTGTCCTTCACCGCCTTCAGCCGCTCTTGCGAGCGATCGAGATTGATAACATAGACGGGTATGGACAAATGAATCGCCTTTAAGCAGGTTCGCAGTCTTTCAACCGGTGAAACGCATGTGTGCGAAAGTCAACAGGACGAATGGTGTCGGTCCAGACGATTCTGCACATATCGCGGAGCCGGTTGGAATTATTATGTGATTGTGACATTCCTACCGTTTCCTGCCCCATTTATTCCATCCCTGCAAAAGGACATGAATGAACCACCCAGCCGAGCAGCTACTCCGATGGTATGATGATCATCACCGCCTTTTGCCGTGGCGGGTGACGCCGTCGCAGCACGCGCAGGGCGTTCTCGCGGATCCCTACCGCGTCTGGCTTTCGGAGATCATGCTGCAGCAGACTACGGTCGAGGCGGTGAAGCCCTATTTCCGGGCATTCGTCGCCCGCTGGCCGACGGTGGAGGCGCTGGCGGCGGCGTCCGATGATGACGTGATGCGCGCCTGGGCGGGGCTCGGCTATTATTCGCGCGCGCGAAACCTGAAGAAATGCGCCGAAATCGTCGCGACCGAACTCAATGGCGAATTTCCCTCGACCATCGAGGGACTGAAGGCGCTGCCCGGCATCGGCGACTATACGGCGGCGGCGATCGCGGCCATCGCCTTCGACCGGCCGGCAGCCGTGGTCGACGGCAATGTCGAGCGTGTCATCACCCGTCTTTTCGCCATATCCACCCCCCTTCCCGCGGCAAAGCCGGAGATCCGCGCCAGGGTTCAGGCGATCACGCCCGCGAGCCGGCCCGGCGACTTCGCACAGGCGATGATGGATCTCGGCGCCATGATCTGCACGCCCCGGCGCCCCGCATGCGTGCTCTGTCCGGTCAATGACGGCTGCAAGGTTCTGGGCGAAGGCGATCCGGAACTCTATCCGGTAAAGGCTCCCAAAAAAGACAGACCAATGCGCCTCGGTGCAGCCTTCGTCGCCATATCCCGGAACGGATCGGTCTTCCTGCGCAAGCGGCCTGCCTCCGGCCTTCTGGGCGGCATGGCCGAAGTACCCTGCACGAACTGGACGGCACGGCGCGACGCCGACATATCAGCCGATGCCGCCCCCTTCCCCGCACGGTGGAGCGCTTGCGGCGCGATCAGCCATGTCTTCACCCATTTCGAATTGCGGCTTTCCGTCTACCGGGCGGACAATGTCGCAACGGAAACGGCGCATGATGGCTGGTGGGCATCTCCCGACGAATTGCCCGATGAGGCCTTGCCCACGGTGATGAAAAAAGCGATAGCCGCAGCGATACCGGACGCATTCAAAGCCGCATGATCTTATCCGGAAAGTCTGCAACTTTTCGGGATCATGCTCGAATAAAGCCGCATGATCTTATCCGAAAAGTCTGCAACTTTTCGGGATCATGCTTTACCCAGAAGAGACATACCGCATGAGCCAGCCCGTCAAACATATCGTCTTCGACATAGGCAAGGTGCTGATCCATTACGACCCGCATCTGGCCTATCACGACATCATCCCCGATGAAGAAGAGCGGCGCTGGTTCCTCACACATGTCTGCTCGCACGACTGGAATGTCGAGCAGGACCGCGGCAGAACATGGGCCGAAGCCGAAGCGTTGCTGATCGAGGCCTATCCCGATTACGCCGACCACATCCGCGCCTTCCGCAAGGGCTGGCACAAAATGGTCCCGCATGCCTATGAGGACAGCGTCGCGATCCTCGAACGCCTTGTCGCTGACGGGCACGACGTGACGATGCTGACCAATTTCGCCTCCGATACGCTGCGCGAGGCGCAGCTGCGCTATCCCTTCCTCACGATAGGCCGCGGCGTGACGGTCTCCGGCGATATCGGCCTCCTGAAGCCCGACAAGGCGATCTATGAGCATCACGCCAGGGCGTTCGATCTCGAACCATCGGCGACCTTGTTCATCGACGATACGGCCGCCAATGTCGAAGGCGCCAGGGCCGCCGGCTGGCAGGCAGTGCAGTTCACCGGCCCCGATCAGTTGAAAACCGATCTGCGGCAGGCGGGGATCGAGATATAGCAGCCTCCCCAAAAGCACCGAAGCGCCTGAGGAGGGGCCTCAGGCGCTTCGGGATCAGACTATAACTGGAGGTCGCGTCCGATCGGTTTCAGAGCATCGCTCTGAATCTTGTTGATATTAGGCCCCCGCCGGCAGCATCTGCAGGCGGATCTGGCGGCGCAATTCGTCGATGGGCTTGAGGTTGCCTGCTTCTTCGTAATGCCAGAAGGTCCAGCCGTTGCAGGCGTCGAGCCCCTGCACGTGAGCGCCCATGCGGTGGATCGACCCCGCTTCGCCATTGGCGGCGAGCGTACCATCCGCGCGCACGATCGCGGCATGGCGGCGGCGGGCGTCGGAGAGCACCGTTCCAGGACGCAGCAGGCCGGACTCGATGACGCTGACGAAGGCGACGCGCGGCTCGGCGCGCTTCCCTGTCATGACGGTGAGCTCGGCCTTGCCCAGCGGCTCGATCGCCGCGATGCGCGCGGTTGCGGCATCGATATAGGCCTGCTCGCGCTCGACGCCGACAAAGTGACGGCCGAGACGCTTGGCCACCGCACCGGTCGTGCCGGAGCCGAAGAAAGGATCGAGCACCACGTCGCCCGGCCTGGTGGAAGCCATCAGCACGCGGGCAAGCAGGGCTTCCGGCTTCTGCGTCGGGTGGACCTTGTCGCCGTTTTCGTCCTTCAGCCTTTCATTGCCGGTGCAGATCGGGAAAAGCCAGTCGGAGCGCATCTGAAGGTCGTCATTGGCTGCCTTCATCGCCTCGTAGTTGAAGGTGTAGCCCTTGGCCTTCTGGTCGCGCGAGGCCCAGATCAGGGTCTCATGCGCATTCTGGAAGCGGCGGCCGCGGAAATTCGGCATCGGGTTGGTCTTGCGCCAGACGATGTCGTTCAGCACCCAGAAACCCAGATCCTGCAGGGAGGTGCCGACGCGGAAGATATTGTGATAGGAGCCGATGACCCAGATGGTGCCATTGGGCTTCAGCACGCGGCGGCAGGCGAGCAGCCAGGCGCGGGTGAAGGCATCATAAGCCTGGAAGCTCTCGAACTGGTCCCAATGGTCGTCGACGGCATCGACCTTGGACTGGTCGGGGCGATGCAGGTCGCCATCGAGCTGGAGATTATAGGGCGGATCGGCGAAGATCACATCGACGGAATGATCGGGAAGCCGCTCGAGAGCCGCAACGCAATCGCCCTTGAGGATCGTGTCAAGCCAGGAGGACTGTGGCGCTGCCTCGGGCAGCTCATTCACTTTACGAACAACGGACATGGGATACTCGGCTACTTGAGGACGCATCACTGAACTTGTCCTCATGGTTACCGGACAGGGTAAATATGCCGTTAAACGACCGGACCGATTGTCGCCCGGGAGCCATAAAACTTTGACGCTCGCGCAATAAAAGTGTAGCTGAAACCCCGTATCCCCCGGCCCAAAGCCGGGGGCAATCATTTCTGCTCCCCCTTTTGACCTCGACAGGATTGCAGCGCATGACCGCACCCCAGCTCATCATCTTCGACTGTGACGGCGTCCTGGTCGATTCGGAAATCATTGCCGCACGGGTCGAATCGGAGCTTCTGACCGATGCGGGTTACGCAATCGAGCCGGACGAGATCGCCGAGCGTTTTTCCGGCCTTACCTGGCCGAATATCCTGATGATGGTGGAGCGCGAGGCCGGCATTCCGCTTTCAGCCTCGCTGATCGACAAATCCGACCGGATCCTCGATGAGCGGCTGGCGAACGAGGTCGAGGCGATCGAGGGCATCGGGCAGGCAGTCTCGGCGCTGCGCTATCCCAAATGCATCTGCTCGAACTCCTCGGGCAAGCGGCTGGAACTCATGCTGAAGCGCACCGGGCTCTACGATCTCTTCGAGCCCAACATCTTCCCGGCCGGCGAGGTCGGCACCAAGAAAGGCAAGCCGGCGCCGGATGTCTTCCTCTATGCAGCGGAAAAATTCGGTGTCGATCCGAAGAACGTCATCGTGCTGGAGGATTCGGTGCACGGCATCCACGGAGCCCGTGCGGCCGGCATGCGCGTCATCGGCTTTACCGGCGGCGCGCATACTTATCCCGGCCATGCAGACCGCCTGACGGAAGCGGGCGCCGAGACCGTCATCAGCCGGCACCAGGATCTGCCCGCCGTCATCGAGGCGATGTCGGTGTGGTCCGAGGCGATTTGAGATAAGGCAGTAAGGCAGTAAGGCAGTAAGGCAGTAAGGCAGTATGCCTTGCTTGTTATTCGCGGCAACCGCTTTAGCGGAAGAGAGGCAATGGGTACGTATTTGCCCTAATGCCCTGTTCCCTTACTGCCCCATGCTCAGGCAGCCGACCTCTTCCGGCCCTTTGGTGGCGCGTTGAGGGAGGCGAGCGCCTCTTCGGCCTCTTCCAGCGAAAGGCCGATCATCAGCTTGGTGCCCATGATGACCGGAACACCGGAAACCGTATCGAAAATGGCCCAGGTGTCGGTCGGTTCGAGAATGCGTTCGTATCGTGGCTTCATGGCGGGGACACTAGCTTAGACCGGTTGACAATCCCCTCACGCAAGCTGCTGCTTTTGAATCGAATTTTATGCAATCCAGGATTATTAGCCGGTACCCGTCTTGCCTAAAGGCCGGCCGCTCCTCTTGCGGTCTTTCCGCAGCGTGACGATCCCGTCCTGCCGCTCCAGAAGCTTCTTCAGCCTGTCGGCGGAAACCGGTTTTCCATAATACCATCCCTGCCCCATGACGGGCACGGGAAGATTGCGGAAATAATCCGCCTGGGCCTCGGTCTCTATGCCTTCCACGACGATGGCGAGATGATGCTTGATCGCCATATCGATGATCTGCGGGACGATGCTCACCGTCACCGCATCCGTGCCGACGGTGCGGGTGAAGGCGCGATCCATCTTCAGGACGTCGACATTCAACTCCCCGAGATAGGAAAGGCTGGAATAGCCGGTGCCGAAATCGTCGATATAAACCATATGTCCGCGTGACCGCAGCTTGGCGATGCCTTCGATGGCGGCGGTGGAATCGGCCGTGGAACGTTCGGTCAACTCAATGCCGATCTGGCGCGGTTTCAAGCCCGCATGGCGCAGGCCCTCATCGAGCGCGACAAAGAATTTCGGGTCCTTCAGATCCGACGCGACGATGTTGATGGTCACGCGGAAGCCGTCATGCCGGCGGAGCGTTTCGCCCATCTCATCGATCACATGATCGAGCACGTAGCGGGTGATCCGGCCGGCCATGCCCTTCTGCTCGGCGATAGCGGTGAAGATGTCGGGCGGGACGAAATCGCCGTTCGACTGCCAGCGGACCAGCGCTTCGGCGGCGACGATCCGGCCGTCCGCCACATTGACGACCGGCTGGTAGAGCACCATCACCTCCTCGCGGGAGAGCGCCCGGGAAAGCCTTGCCATCAGCGACTGGTCGCGGCGGCGGAAATCGATCCCGACCAGCGCCACGAGCGCTCCCAGTGCTGCGCCCAGCAGCATCACCGCATTGACGATGCCATTGCTCGATGCGTCGAGATCAGCGAGGCTCGCCCAGACGGCGACGCACAGGCCGGATGCCGTGTCGCAAGTATCCCGACGAAGCCTGCCGTCGGCCAGCCGCCAGGTTTCGGCGCGGTTCGACAGGGGAGCGGCAATGTCCGCATTCCCGAAAATTCTGGCGAGATGATCGTTCTGCACGTCGCCGAAAAAAATGGCATAGCGGTACGGCGGATGGTTGAGCGTATTGAAGGCTCTGGGATCAATGACGACATTGGCATTTCCGCGGCCGACGACGGTGGCCCTGGAATTCGAAACGGCCAGAGGCGTATCGGGATAGATGCGCGTTCCGTCAGGCAGAACGATCTGCGGCGTGGGCATGGGCAGGCGGCCGGAGGAATTGCCCAATATGGTGGAGCAAACGAGATGGCCGTCCCTGACGCGTCCGATATCCTTGAGGTTGCGGGCCTCGAAGAGCATGTTGCGCATAAGCTCGATTTCGGCATGCGAGCAGAAGGTGTAACGGGAGGCGTTGGCGGCATCGATCGCGCCATTCGCCTCACCGACAACGCTGACGGCATGCTCCAGCAATTGCCGGGAATAGCTGGTCATCTCCTGCCGGTCGGACGATATGCGTATGCGGGTTCCCAGCACATGGCCCAGCCATCCCCCGACCAATGTCAGCAATGCCACCAGAAGGACAATGGGCATGGTCCGGAAGACGGGTCGCAGGCGCTCGATCACGGGTTTTCCTGTATGTCAGGCAAAGGGAATTTACAAACCAATCCGCTCGGATGAGTTGAAACCATATTATCATTAAATCTTCGTAATATCTTGAAAAATACCGGGACTTAGCCAGCAAAACTGTAATATGATCGACAATCGCCGCTGCCACGGAAGAAAAACTCCTCCGCGGCCATAACTCTACCTCAGAAATAGAGGCATTACTTTAGCCTCTACTTGGTATTGTAGGGCCCTTCATCATAGCCGACGAAGATCTGGATGCTTTTCTCGGCCGGGGTCGGGAAGCTGATGCCACGGTCGTTGAAGACGAACTGCGTCGCGCTGGAAGGGTTGGTGACGCTGACCTGATGTTTGTGCAGCTTGGAATAGAGCACGGAATCGCCCTGCGTGACCACGACGCGGATGGGCATGGTGATTGTGCCCGCCTTGAACTTCGGTCCCGGGACGATCTTGCCGGCCGCTGCCACATCCACCGTAGTGGTGCCCGGAGCGTACTGGCAGGCCCGCGTCACATCGGTGATGGCCGCCTGGTAGATGATGCGGGCATTGTCCTTCTCCCCGCCCTTTTCATAGGTGTTGAAGAAGGCGGTTCCTTCGCGCAGCGTGACGTTGGGGCAATAGGCGCGAAGCTCGGATTCGGAAATCCTCTGCTCGCCGGAGGTGGAAGGCAGAGGCGTCGTGCCGCCCGCGGTGGTCCCCGATCCGTCCCCCTTGGTCGTGCAGCCGGCGGCGGCAAGGGCCAGCGCCATCGCAAAAACTTGATGAAACGCGGAACGATTGTATGATGCTTTATCCATGAACCGGACTTCCCTGCACTAATGAACCTGTTCTATACCAACGCCACGTAGACCGTGCGACGACGTTTTCCCGTTTTTCGACGGACAGGGCAACCCCATCCCTTGGAATTGCGCCGAAAACCGATCTGCAACGGACCTGCTGTAAAGGGCTAGGATGACATGAAATATGTGAGTACCCGCGGCGAAGCGCCGGTTTTGGGATTTTCCGATGCGCTCCTGGCGGGGCTGGCGCGCGACGGCGGCCTCTATCTCCCCCGGGAATTCCCCACCTTCTCGCCTGACGAGATTCGCGCGTTGCGCGGCAAATCCTATGCCGATGTCGCCATCCACGTGCTGACGCCCTTTACCGGCGGTGAAATCCCGCAGGCGGATTTCGAGCGCATGATCCGCGAGGCCTATGCCACGTTCCGCCACGCCGCCGTCTGCCCGCTTACGCAGACAGGCGCGAACGAATTCGTGCTGGAGCTCTTCCACGGGCCCACCCTCGCCTTCAAGGACGTGGCCATGCAATTGCTGGCCAGGCTGATGGATTACGTGCTGGCCGAGCGCAGCGAACGGGCGACCATCGTCGGCGCGACGTCGGGCGATACGGGGGGGGCGGCCATCGAGGCCTTCGCCAACCGCGACCGGACCGATATCTTCATCCTGTTTCCCCACGGACGCGTTTCCCCTGTCCAGCAGCGGCAGATGACCTCATCGACGGCTGCGAATGTGCATGCGCTCTCCGTGGAGGGAAATTTTGACGATTGTCAGGCGCTCGTCAAAGGCATGTTCAATGATCTGAAATTCCGCGACGCACTTTCGCTCTCCGGCGTCAATTCGATCAACTGGGCGCGGATCATGCCGCAGGTGGTCTATTACTTCACCGCCGCGCTGTCGCTGGGCGCGCCGGACCGCCCGATCTCCTTCACCGTGCCGACGGGCAATTTCGGCGATATCTTCGCCGGCTATGTCGCCAAGCGCATGGGCCTGCCGATCGAAAAGCTCATCGCCGCGACCAATGACAATGACATTCTCTACCGTACGCTCCAGTCGGGCGCCTATGAGACGCGCGGGGTGATCCAGACCACCTCGCCCTCGATGGACATCCAGGTTTCCTCCAATTTCGAGCGCCTGCTGTTCGAGGCGCACGGGCGCGATGCCGCGGCGATCCGCCGGATGATGGACGGGCTCAAGCAGTCAGGCCGCTTCGTCATCGCCGAAGCACCGCTCGAACGCATCCGCGCAGAGTTCGGCGCCGGACGCTCCACCATGCCGGAAACGGACGAGACCATCCGCTCCGTGCTGGACGCCGGCGGCTATCTTCTCGACCCGCACTCGGCCATCGGCGTCAAGGTGGCGCGCGGCCATGCCGGTGAGGCGCCCATGGTGGTGCTTGCCACAGCGCATCCGGCCAAGTTTCCCGAGGCCGTCGCCCAAGCCAGCGGCATAAGCCCGGCGCTGCCCGCGTGGCTGGCGGATCTCATGGAAAGAAAAGAAAACTACACAGTGCTTCCCAACGATCTAAAAATCGTGGAAGATCATATCAGCCGCAATTCAAGAGCCGTGCGGGAGGGAGTAGTTCAGTAATGGGTGTTGAAGTAAGCCGTCTCCCGAACGGGCTGACGATCGCGACCGAGGCCATGCCGAATGTGGAGAGCGTCGCCTTGGGTATCTGGGTCAAGGCCGGCTCGCGCAACGAAGCGAACGACCAGCACGGCATTGCCCACCTTCTCGAGCACATGGCCTTCAAAGGCACGGAAAACCGCTCGGCGTGGCAGATTGCAGCGGACATTGAGAATGTCGGCGGCGAGATCAACGCCGCCACCAGCGTGGAGACGACCTCCTATTATGCCCGCGTGCTGCGCAACGACGTGCCGCTGGCCATCGACATCCTGTCCGACATACTGACCAGCTCCAAATTCGATCCCGACGAGCTTGACCGCGAAAAGCATGTCATCATGCAGGAGATCGGCGCGGCACACGATACGCCCGACGATATCGTCTTCGATCGTTTCACGGAAACGGCCTTCCGCCACCAGCCGGTCGGGCGCGCCATTCTCGGCGAGCCGGAGACGGTGGAGGCGTTCACCTCCGCCGACCTGCGCACCTATATGCACGAGCAGTACAGCGCCGACCGCATGGTCGTGACCGCCGCCGGTGCCATCAACCACGACGATTTCGTCCGCGAAGTGGAATCACGGCTGGGCGGCTTCCGCGCCCACTCGACCGGCAGGACGCCGGAGCTTGCCCATTATGTCGGCGGTGATTTCCGCGAGCATCGCGACCTCATGGACGCGCAGGTGCTGATCGGTTTCGAGGGGCGCGCCTATCACGTGCGCGATTTCTATGCCTCGCAGATCCTGGCGATGGTGCTTGGCGGCGGCATGTCGTCACGGCTCTTCCAGGAAGTCAGGGAAAAGCGCGGCCTGTGCTATTCGGTCTATGCCTTTCACTGGGGCTTCTCCGATACGGGTCTTTTCGGCATCCATGCCGCGACGGGGCGCGACGACCTGAGCGAGCTCGTGCCAGTCATCCTCAACGAGCTGCACGAAACCGCGAAGCGCGTCAGCGAGGAAGAGGTCAACCGCGCGCGGGCCCAGTATCGCGCGAGCCTGTTGATGTCGCAGGAGAGCGTTGCAAGCCGAGCCGGCCAGATGGCCCGTCAGATTCTTCTCTACGGCCGGCCGGTGACGAATGAGGAATTGCTGGAGCGGCTCTCGCTGATCACGGCGGAACGGCTGACCGATCTCGCGGGCCGGCTGTTCCTCGATTCCAAGCCGACGGTCGCGGCAGTGGGGCCGATCGGCAAACTGATGCATTTCGACGGTATAAGGGATGCACTGTCCACGCGATCGCAGCCGCGCAAGATCGCCGTGTAAAACCAGGGCGCGGCAATGATCGCCCTGCCCTTCATAAAAAGCAGCCAACCTCCCCTGCGCGGCGTACGCATCTATCTGCGCGAGCCATTGGGCAGCGATTACAAGGCCTGGGCGAACCTGCGGGCCGAGAGCCGGGAATTCCTGACCCCCTGGGAGCCGCTGTGGAGCGCCGACGACCTGGAACGCAGTTCCTTTCGCATGAGGATCAGGCGCTATCAGGAAGAGGCGCAATCGGGCACCGGATATCCCTTTTTCATCTTCCGCAATTCAGACAACCGGCTGGTCGGCGGCATCACGCTCGGCAATATCCGGCGCGGCGTCGCGCAGTGCGGCCAGATCGGCTATTGGAGCGGCGCGCCTTTCGCGGGCCAGGGCTACATGACCGAGGCGATCGGGCTGGTTATCCCCTTTGCATTCGATCAGCTGCGGTTGCACAGGCTTGAGGCTGCCTGTATTCCCAATAATGCACGATCCATACGGCTTCTCGAAAAAGCCGGATTTCAGAGAGAAGGACTCTTGCGTTCCTATCTCAAAATCAACGGCATGTGGCAGGATCATTTCCTCTACTCGCTCATCGAAGGCGACAGACGCGTCATCAACAGCAAGGTCACCCGATAGTGTCACGATATTTTCACAGCCCGCTGAAGATGCTGCCTTGCATTTTTCTGTTCGTGCTGTCCGCCGCCGGTTCGGCGTCCGCATTCGAGCCGGTCAAGATATCGAAGGAAGATACGGCGCTCGATCTTTCCCGCGCGGTGGAGATTTTTCGTAATCAGGGCGAGAGCTTCCAGGTCTCGACGGCGCCCGGTCCCGACGGCATCGTACGGCGCATCGAGGTGCAGGCCAACGACAAGCGAAGCAAGGGCGACTGGGCCGCCTTCGCCATTGCCAATCCGACCGACGAGCAGATCGACCGGCTGATCGTGGCGCCGCACTACCGGCTCGTCGGGTCCGGCTTCATCTGGCCCGATCTCGGCTCGACCCGCATCAATTCGATCACGCCGAGCGAAGGCTTCGCGCTCGACCGGCAGGCGAGCCCCGATGCGGACGTCTTCCGCATCACGCTCAATCCGGGCTCGGTGGTGACGCTCGTCGCCGAACTCGCCTCCCCCAACCTGCCGCAGGTCTATCTCTGGGAGCCCGAGGCCTATAAGGACACCGTCAACTCCTATACGCTCTATCGCGGCATCCTGCTCGGCATTTCCGGCCTCCTGGCCCTGTTCCTGACCATCCTCTTCGTCGTCAAGGGCACGTCGCTCTTTCCGGCCACCGCCGCGCTCGCATGGGCGGTGCTGGCCTATATCTGTGTCGATTTCGGCTTCTGGAACAAGCTGATGGCGATCACGCCCGGCAACGAGCAGGTCTGGCGGGCGGGAACCGAGGTGTCGCTTGCCGCGACATTGGTGATCTTTCTCTTCACCTATCTCAACCTCAACCGCTGGCACGATCATTTCAGCTATGGCGCGCTGACATGGGTCCTGGGCCTGCTGGCGCTCGCCGGCGTGGCGATCATCGATCCCCCCATCGCATCGGGCATCGCGCGCATCTCCTTCGGGCTGACTGGCCTCGCCGGCGTGGCGATCATCGGTTATCTGACGTTCAAGGGCTATGACCGGGCAATCATGCTCATCCCCACCTGGATATTGATCCTGCTGTGGCTCGCGGGTGCATGGCTCACCATCTCCGGCCATCTCGACAATGATATCGTGCAGCCGGCGCTGGCAGGCGGCCTCGTGCTGATCGTGCTGCTGATCGGTTTTACCGTCATGCAGCACGCCTTCGCCGGCGGCGCCTTGCAGCACGGACTGTTCTCCGACATGGAGCGGCAGGCGCTCGCCATCATCGGCTCGGGCGACATCGTCTGGGACTGGGACGTGCCACGCGACCGCGTGGTGACGACGCCCGACATCGAGACCTTTCTCGGCTCCTCGGCGAGCCAGCTCCAGGGGCCGGTGCGCAACTGGCTGCCGATCATGCACAGCGACGACCGCGACCGGTTCCGTTCGACGCTCGACGCCATTCTGGAGAACCGGCGCGGACGCATCGCCCAGATATTCCGCCTGCGCGCCAGCGATGGCCATTATCACTGGTATGCGCTGCGCGCCCGCCCCGTCATCGGTTCCGATGGCGAGATCGTGCGCTGCGTCGGCACGCTGATCAATGTCACCGAACAGAAGAAAGCCGAGGAGCGCCTTCTCCACGACGCCGTGCACGACAATCTGACGGGGCTGCCCAACCGGGAACTCTTCCTCGACCGGCTGAACAACGTCATCCACATGGCGCGCAGCGAGAGCAAGCTCAGGCCGACGGTCTTCGTCATCGACATCGACCGCTTCAAGCAGGTCAATGACAGCCTCGGCATGTCGGCCGGGGATACGATCCTGCTCACCATCTCGCGACGCCTGCACCGCCTCCTGAAGCCGCAGGACACGCTGTCACGCCTTGCCTCGGACCAATTCGGTCTGCTGCTTACCTCCGAAAGCGATCCGGCGCGCATTGCCGCCTTCGCCGAGGCGCTGAAGCAGGCCGTGCGCGCGCCGATCGCCTATGCCAAGCGCGAGATCGTGCTGACGGCCTCCGTCGGCCTCATCACATGGACGAGCGCGGCGGCGAATGCCGAGGACCTGGTCAAGGACGCGGAACTGGCCATGTATCAGGCCAAGCGGTTCGGCGGCGACCGCATCGAGCCGTTCCGTCCGGCCTTCCGCGCCATCGGCAGCGACAAGCTGCAGATGGAATCCGATCTGCGCCGGGCCCTCGATCGCCAGGAGATCGGCCTCGTCTACCAGCCGATCGTGCGGCTCGAGGACGGCAGCATCGCCGGTTTCGAGGCGCTGCTTCGCTGGGAGCATCCGCGGCGCGGCGCGGTATCGCCCTCCGAATTCATCCCGATCGCCGAGGGCTCCGGACTCATCGTGCAGCTCGGGCTTTTCGCCATGCAGCAGGCGGCGCAGGACGTCTCCAGATGGCGCGAGACTTTCCCGGACATGGATATCTTCGTCTCGGTCAATCTTTCGAGCACGCAACTCATCCGGCAAGACCTCATCACCGACGTGCGCTCGGTGCTCTCGCGTACCCATATCGCTCCCCGCAGCCTCAAGCTGGAGTTGACCGAATCCGTGGTTATGGAGAATCCGGAGCAATCCGCGCATGTGCTGGCGGCGATCAAGGCCATGGGCGTCGGGCTTTCGCTTGATGATTTTGGCACCGGCTATTCCTCGCTCTCCTATCTCACCCGCTTTCCCTTCGACATGATCAAGATCGACCGCTCGTTCGTGCGGGGCGATCAGGTGCAGAAGCAGACGCTGCTGCGCTCCATCGTCAGCATGGCGCATGATCTGGGTCTCGCCGCGGTGGCGGAAGGCGTGGAGAACGAAACGGACGCGCTGCATCTGCGGCAGCTGGGCTGCGAATATGTGCAGAGCTTCATGTTCGGCGAGCCGATGTCGGTGGAGGCAGCGAGCAAGCTGCTCAAGGACCAGCTCGAGCCGGCGGCTGCGTGAAGGGGCTTGGAGCAGATCCAGCTAAAGGTGAATAGCCCTAAGCATGCCCCACATCATTGACCAGGCGCGACGGGTCGATGCCGATGCGGCTGAGGAGCCGGTCATATTTGGCGGTGATATCGCTGTCGAAGAGCAGATCGCGGGAGGCCGGGCAGGTCAGCCAGCCATTGCCGGCGATCTCCGCCTCGAGCTGCCCTGCCGCCCAGCCCGAATAGCCGAGCGTCATGAGCGCCTGCGAGGGCCCGCCATTGCCGGCGATGGCGCGCAGGATATCGATGGTGGCGGTCAGGCAGACGTCCTCGGCGACCGGCATGGTCGAATCCACCATATAATCGTCGGAATGCAGCACGAAGCCGCGGGTCCGGTCGACCGGACCGCCATTGCGCACCATGAAATGACGCGTGGCCTTCGGCAGCCGGATCAGCTCGTCCTCGCCAATGACGCCGAGCTGCAGCAACAGATCGGGAAATTCCATGGGCTGCAGCTGGTTGATGATGAAGCCCATGGCGCCCTCTTCCGAATGCGCACAGACATAGACGACGGCCCGCGTGAAACGGTCGTCGCTCATACCAGGCATGGCGACCAGGAAATGGCCGTTCAAAAAGCCTTTGTCTCGTTGTGCAGACTTCAAGATATCCATGACACTAAAGGTAACAACGGATCGTAAAATGGCAATGCGATTTGCGCGAAAGAGATCCATTCTCTTTGTGCCGCATCGCAAATCAAAGGGAAAGCAGAGGGATATGCCGGGTTCGTGACTTGATAACGCCATGGTTCCGCGGCAATTCTTGGTCCATGAACAGCCGATTTCTCGTCCAGACTTTTTTTGTTGGCGCCCTGCTCTCATCAGGCCATGCATTGGCCGAAAGCTCTCCCTGGGTCGAAACACCAGGCGGCAAGGTGCGGCTTCTTGTCGATGTCCCGCAGGAGCCGGCGCGGACCTTGCGCGGCGCGATCCAGATCGACCTCGCCGAAGGCTGGAAGACCTACTGGCGGGAACCCGGCGACGCCGGCGTGCCGCCGCAGCTCGATCTTGCAGCCAGCAGCAATGTGGCCAAGAGCGAGATCGCCTTTCCCGCGCCGCAGCGCTTCGGCGATGGCGAGGCGCAATGGGCGGGATACAAACATTCCGTGGTGCTGCCCGTCACCTTCGATCTCGAGAAACCGAGCGCGCCGACGCACCTCAAGGGCCAGGTCTTCCTCGGTATATGCGAGACGATCTGCATTCCGGTTCAGGCCGCGTTCGATCTGGCGGTGAAGCCGGGAAAGAAGGACCCCCTCGCCCACACGCTTGTCAGCGCCGCCTTCGACCGGCTGCCCCAGCCATCCTCGCCGGAATTCGGCATCCACGAGGCATCGCGGCAGGGCGGCCAGGCCGTTTTCTCCGTCAGGCTTCCGGCCGGCGGCCAGCCGGCGGAACTCTTCCTGTCTGGCGGGGCGATGACATTCTCCACACCAAAATTTGAAGCGGCCGGCGCCAATGATGCCCGCTTCTTCAGCGATATTCTCCGCGGCGCTGAAAAAACGCCTGCCGTGGTCGACTATACGCTCGTCCAGGGCGGGCAAGCCGTTTCCGGCACGGTGGAACTGCGTTAGGCAATACACGCATCCGCTCTCGACTTTGGCCCCGGCAGGCCATATGTCCTACGGTATCGGTTCATTCCCAAGGAGAGTATTCGATGACGATCAGGGTTGGCGACAAGGTTCCGGCGGCGACGTTCAAGGTCAAGACCGCCGAAGGCATCAAGGACATCACCAC
The DNA here is from genome assembly GCF_014191375.1 of Mesorhizobium sp. RMAD-H1. GTDB lineage: Bacteria > Pseudomonadota > Alphaproteobacteria > Rhizobiales > Rhizobiaceae > Paramesorhizobium. The sequence goes on along the minus strand of NZ_JACHWN010000001.1, from coordinate 542,414 downwards.
CGAGGAGCTTTTCGGGGGCAAGAAGGTGGTTCTGTTCGGCGTTCCCGGTGCATTCACGCCGACCTGCAGCCTCAATCATCTGCCGGGCTATCTGGAAAACCACGAGGCCATTCTCGCCAAGGGCGTGGACCAGATCGCCGTCGTGGCGGTCAATGATCCGCATGTCATGGGCGCCTGGGCGCAAAGCACGGGCGGCGAAGGCAAGATCCTCTACCTCTCCGATGGCAACGGCACCTTCACCAAGGCCGCCGGCCTCGACATCGACCTGTCGGCGGCGCATCTCGGCACGCGCTCCAAGCGCTATTCGGCCTTGATCGAGGACGGCGTGGTAAAGGCGCTCAACATAGAGGATGCACCGGGCCAGGCGATAACGTCCAGTGCGGCGGAACTGCTGAAGCAGCTCTAGTTCCTACGGAATATCTTTTCAGGAAGCCGGGGTGGTGGAAACCGCGCCCGGCTTTCCCTTCTTGAACGGCGCCATTCCGGCGCGTGCGAGCGCATCGGCCCGCTCGTTCTCGGGATGGCCTGCATGGCCCTTCACCCAATGCCAGTGGACATCGTGGCGCTTGCGCGCCTCGTCCAGCGCCTGCCAGAGCTCGGCATTCTTGACCGGCTTCTTGGCTGCCGTTTTCCAGCCATTGCGCTTCCAGCCCTCGATCCAGCCGGAAATACCGTCGCGCACATAGACGGAGTCGGTATAAAGCTCGACACGGCAGCCTTCCTTCAGCGCATTGAGCGCCGAGATCGCCGCCATCAGCTCCATGCGGTTGTTGGTCGTATTGGCCTCGCCGCCCGACAATTCCTTCTCATTGCCGTTCCAGCGCAGGACGACGCCCCAGCCGCCCGGCCCCGGATTGCCCGAGCAGGCACCGTCGGTAAAGGCCTCTATCGTCTTCACGCGTCCACCCCTTTCAGGACGAGGCCATATTCGACAGGCGAATGGATCTGACGGTGGAAGCGCATGCGCCTGATATATTCCATCGGATCCTTCTTAACGACGAAGCTGCCGTCGGGGACCGTGAGCCAGTCATAGAGCCGGGTCAGCATGAAGCGCAGCGCCGCACCGCGCGCCAGGACCGGCAGCGCGGCCGCCTCCTCCGCAGAGAGTGGCCGGACCGAATTATAGCCGCGCAGCAGCGCCGTCCCCTTCGTCAGGTTGAAGGAAAAATCCTTCTCGAAGCACCATGCATTCAAGCAGACCGCCACGTCATAGGCGAGCAGGTCGGTGCAGGCGAAATAGAAATCGATAAGGCCGGAGAGCCTAGTTCCGAGAAAGAAGACATTGTCGGGGAAAAGATCGGCATGAATGACGCCGACGGGGAGATCTGAGGGCCAGTTCGCCTCGAGAAAAGCAAGATCGGCCTCCGTCTCGGCGGCCAGCCCCTGCTCCACCTCGTCGGCGCGATCCTTGGCGTTGTCCCACAGCGGGCGCCATCCCGATACTGAAAGCGCGTTTTCCCGCCGCATGGGAAAGTCGAGCCCTGCCAGATGCATCCGCGCCAGCGCCTCGCCCACTGCCTGGCAATGGGCGACGGTGGGGCGGCGCATCCACATGCCTTCCAGAAAGGTGACGATTGCCGCGGGCCTGCCGGCAAGTTCGCCGATCATCGCGCCGTTTTTCTGGTGGACGGGCAAGGGACAATCGATCCCCTTCCCCGCCAGGTGCTGCATCAATCCGAGGAAGAAAGGGAGGTCGCCCCGGTTCACGCGCTTTTCATAGAGCGTCAGGATGAACGAGCCCTTTTCCGTGTGCAGGAGATAGTTGGAATTCTCGACGCCTTCGGCAATGCCCTTATAGGACAGGAGGCAGCCGATATCATATTCGGCCAGGAACGCCGCCAGATCGATCTCGTTTATATCGGTATAGACAGCCATTGCGTGATTTCATCCCCTGCAGCGCGCACGACTGCCTGCATTCCCGACGAACTGATTCAGTGTTCCCCGTTGACGAAGGCCATGTCGCGCGAGGTCAATTCGACATCGCGCAGCTCGCGATTGACGAGGAAATTCTCGGTTTCGATCGTTGTTTCGGCCAATTCGATAGTGACACAAAAGCGATCTGAAAAGGCCTGGATGATTTCATCCACGATGATTTCCGGCGCGGACGCGCCGGCCGACAGGCCGACGACCGCTATATCGCCGATCCGCTCCCATTCGATGTCGGCGGCGCGCTGCACCAGCATCGACTGGCGCGCTCCGGCGCGATCGGCAACTTCGACCAGCCGCTTGGAGTTGGACGAATTGGGCGCCCCGACGATGAGGAAGAGGTCACAGCCCGCCGCCGCGGCCTTCACCGCATCCTGGCGGTTGGTCGTGGCGTAGCAGATCGATTCAGCCGCAGGCGCCGCCAGTTCCGGAAAGCGGCGCTGCAGGACCGCGACGATGCCGGCCGTGTCGTCGACGGAGAGCGTGGTCTGGGTAACGAAGCCGAGCCGCGCCGGATCCTCGGGCTGATAGGCCTCGGCATCCTCCACCGTCTCGATGAGCGTGACCGACCCCTCCGGCAACTGCCCCATGGTGCCTATGACTTCCGGATGACCGGAATGGCCGATCAGGATCACATGCCGCCCGAGGCGCTGATGCCGCATGGCCTGCTTGTGCACCTTGGAGACCAGCGGGCAGGTCGCATCGAGATAGAAGAGGTTTTTCGCCATCGCATCCTCGGGCACCGATTTCGGCACGCCATGGGCGGAGAAGACGACCGGCTGGTTGCGGTGCTCCGGCGGGATCTCGTCCAGCTCCTCGACGAAGACGGCCCCCCTCGCCTGCAGGCCCTGCACAACATAGCGATTGTGCACGATCTCATGGCGGACATAGATCGGCGCGCCGTATTTCTTGAGCGCGAGAACCACGATCTGGATCGCCCGGTCCACGCCGGCACAGAAGCCGCGCGGTCCACATAGACGGATTGTCAGGGGCTGTCGTCTATCGCTCATTCTCAACCTTGCTTACGTCAGGATCCGGTTTCGCACGGACTTGGGCGGCGAGCGGCCCGGTGTCAAGTGGGCTTGCCCGTCGAACCACGTCGGTGCCTGAAATAAGCGCCAACGACGGCGGCCAAAGCCAGGGCCAGACCATACCATGTCACGGCATATTGCAAATGATTGTTGGGCAGATCGATGATGGTGACGCCGCCGATGGGCAGCCCGCCCGGATTGGGCGCCGCGTTGGCGTCGATGAAGAAGGGAACCGTCCTTGCCGGATCGAGCCCGTCGTCCTTCACCATCTCCGACCAGTCCTTCCAGTAGAAGATATTCTTGGCCGGGTCGTTGTCCGGAACCAGCGAGGAGGGCTTTTCGGTGAGGGGATTGCGCGCAAGCCCCGTCACCGTCACCTCGCCCGTCACCTGGCCCTCGGCCCGCGTCGCCGAGTCCTTGCGCTCATAGGGAACGAAGCCGCGATTGACCAGCACGGCACGACCGTCGGCCATCTGCAGCGGCGTATAGACATAGAAACCCGAGCGCCCCTCATGGGTGGCGAAGAAATGACGCTCGTCCTGATTGAGGAAGCGGCCGGACACCGTCACCGGCCAGTATTCGACGTCACCGGTGCGCTCGTAAAGCGCCTCGATCCCGGCGAGCGGGCGCGGCGGAGAAGCGACGCGCTCGGCAATGGTCGCGAGCAGCGCCTCCTTCCAATGCAGCCGCTGCACCTGCCAGGTGCCCAGCGCAATGAGGACGCAGAAGGCGGCAAAGGCAAGCACGGCCACTGCCCAGGGAAACCGGCCTTCCCGCCCCCCCGCTTCGACCGCTTTCGTCATCTGTCCAGACGCCCTTCCGCCGCCTTGTTGCGGTATTGCAGCGTGATCAGGATGCCCTTGATCCAGCGCAGGAGAACGAGGCTCAATATGATGGTGAGCGGAATCCAGAGGAGGAAGTGCACCCATAGCGGCGGGTTGAGCGTCACCTCCATCCAGAGCGCGAGGCCGACCACAATGAAGCCGATGATGAGGATGACGAAGGCGGCCGGACCGTCACCCGAATCGGCAAAGGAATAATCCAGCCCGCAATTGCTGCAGCGCTTTGCAGTGTTGATGTAGCCGTCGAACAGCCGTCCCTGGCCGCAGCGCGGACAGCGCCCCAGAATGCCGGCCCGGATGGGCTCGACCGGCGGGTAAAGTGCTTCATCGTCCGACATGAGCGTATCCTCGAAAGAGAAAAAGGCGGCCGTGTTTCCACAGCCGCCCCCGTAAGTTGGATGCCTGACGGCTTATCCCTCGGCCATGGGCGCGCCCCAGCCGCCCCAGACATAGATGGCGAAGAAGAGGAACAGCCACACGACGTCGACGAAGTGCCAGTACCAGGCAGCGGCTTCGAAGCCGAAATGCTGCTTCGGCGTGAAATCGCCCCGGATCGCGCGCAACAGGCAGACGAGCAGGAAGATGGTGCCGACAATGACGTGGAAGCCATGGAAGCCCGTCGCCATGAAGAAGGTCGCGCCGTAGATCGAGTCCGCGAAACCGAAGGGAGCGTGCATGTATTCGTAAGCCTGCACACAGGAGAACAGCACGCCGAGCACGACCGTGAGGGTCAGACCCCAGATCAGCCCCTTGCGGTCATTGTGCAGGAGCGCATGGTGAGCCCAGGTGACCGTAGTGCCCGAAAGAAGCAGGATGACGGTGTTGTAGAGCGGCAGGTGCAGCGGATCGAGAACCTCGACGCCCTTGGGCGGCCACTGACCGCCGGTGAATGCGGCGCGCGCAACCTGATGCGCCTCGTTCGGGAAGAGGCTCGCATCGAAGAAGGCCCAGAACCAGGCGGCGAAGAACATCACCTCGGAGGCGATGAACATGATCATGCCATAGCGCAGATGCAGCGAGACGACGCGGGTATGATGGCCCTCACGGCCCTCCTTGATCGTATCGGACCACCAGCCATACATGGTGTAGAGTATGATGGCGAGGCCGACGAAGAAGATCCACGGTCCGACCAGATTGACGCCGAAGAGATGCAGGTCGCTCTGGTTGAGATAGCGCATATAGGCGATGCCGCCAATTGCCACAATGAATGCGCCGACTGAGCTCAGAAACGGCCACGGACTTGGATCGATGATGTGATAATCGTGATTTTTCTGGTGGACGTCAGCCATTTCAATCCCCAAGGTTCATCTTCATGCTCGCTTCGCCGCCGGCGGAGCCGCCTCTGGTCTTATGCAAGTCCGGATGGAGAACGGTTTCCATTATCCTCGACTTGCTTCTCACAAATTTCCGTTGCCTTCCCCGCCCGTCGGCTTGGCGCTTTGCGCGACAGGCTGCGGCTTGTCAATGGGGAAGAACGTGTAGGAAAGCGTTATCGTTTTGAGGTCCTTCAGATCCGGATCGTTGACAATCTCGGGATCGACGAAGAACACAACCGGCATATCGATATCCTCGCCCGGCTGCAATGTCGTGTCGGTGAAGCAGAAGCACTGCACCTTGTTGAAATAGGCGCCCGCGCGCTCCGGCGTCACGTTGAAGGTCGCCCGGCCCGATGTCGGCATGCTGGCCAGGTTCCTGCCCTCATAGCTGATCTGCGTCGTCTCGCCGATCCTGATCGTCACCTGGCGCTGCTTGGGCTTGAAATCCCACGGCAGGGCGCCCGAAGTATTGGCGTCGAAACGGACATTGATCGTCTTGTCGAGGATCACGTCGGACATCTGCTCGACGCGCTGCGTCGTGCCGCCATAGCCCGTCACCTGACAGAACAACCGGTAAAGCGGCACCGAGGCATAGGCGGCGCCGATCATCGCGACGAAGAACGTCACACAGGCGGTGGCGACGATGCGGTTGGAGCGCTGCTTCCTGGCCGTGCTGGTCGAAACTGTCTGCTTCTCTTGCGTCATGGCATCCTCACAGCGGCCTTATCAGCACATTGGCGCCGAGCTTTGCCCAGGTGCCGATATAGACAAGCAGAACGAAAAGCGCGAGCGCAATTCCCAGCGCCACCGAACGGCTGCGCTGCGCCTTCTTCTGCTTCTCGCTCTGGCTGACCGTTTCCAGCTCGTTTTTCGTATCCGCCATGCTCATGCGCCAATCCAGACCCAGGCCTTGTGTACGAGCGTCTCGCCAAGGAGAACCGCAAACAGGCCGAAGAGATAAAGAAGAGAGAAACCGAACAGCGCCTTCGCGCCTTTCAGCACCACCTCGGCGGAGGAAGCCCGCCAGAGCTGCCAGGCATGCACGACGAAGGCAAGGCCCAGCGCCGCGGAAACGACGCCATAGACCGGTCCGGCAAAGCCCATCACCCAAGGCAATACGCCGACGGGCGCAACGATCAGGGTATAGACCAGGATCTGCAGCCGGGTGGAGGCTTCGCCGCGCACATTCGGCATCATCGGTATGCGGGCGGCCGCATAATCATTGGTCGTGAAGAGCGACAGCGCCCAGAAATGCGGAGGCGTCCACAGGAAGATGATGAGAAAGAGAACGACGCTCTCCCAGCTCACCACTCCGGTTGAGGCGGCCCAGCCGATCATGGGCGGGAACGCGCCCGCCGCGCCGCCGATGACGATGTTCTGCGGCGTGGAGCGCTTCAGCCACATCGTATAGATGATGACATAGAAGAAGATGGTGAAGGCGAGAAGCGCCGCAGCCAGCCAGTTGACGAACAGACCGAGCGTCATCACGGAAAAGGCGGAGAGGACGAGACCGAAAACCAGCACCTCGTCGCGCGAGATGAGGCCCGCGGGAATCGGCCGGTTGCGGGTGCGCTTCATCACCGCATCGATATCGGCGTCGTACCACATGTTGAGCGCGCCCGACGCGCCGGCGCCGACGGCGATGCACAGGATGGCGATCGCGGCCAGGACCGGATTCATATGCCCCGGCGCGACCAGCAGGCCCACGAAACCCGTGAAGACGACCAGCGACATGACCCGCGGCTTCAACAGCGCGATATAGTCCGACGCCCGCGCCTCGGAAAGGCGGTTGCCGCTGTCGCCGGTCTTGCTTTGCTCAACAAGAGACATTGAACTTCAAACTTGCCTTTTTCTCTATTTGGCGGCCGGAGCGACGGGAACCGCTCCAGCCCTTGTTCTTACGCAAATCCGGCAGAACCGGTTCCCGCCTTTGCAGGTCGGGGCAGGCATCGATCCGGGCTGCACCAGACAGCCCGGATTTTCCGCCTGTTACCTGATGCGCGGCAGCTGCTCCCACTGATGGAAGGGCGGTGGCGAGGAAAGCTGCCATTCCAGCGTGGTGGCGCCTTCGCCCCACGGATTGGCGCCAGCCTCACGCTTCTTGGCGAATGCCTCGAACACGCCGTAGAGGAAGATCAGCACCGCGAAGCCGGAGATATAGGAGCCGTAGGACGACACCAGGTTCCAGCCGGCGAACGCATCGGGATAGTCGATATAGCGGCGCGGCATACCCGAAAGTCCAAGGAAATGCTGCGGGAAGAACACCAGATTCACGCCGATGAAGGTGACCCAGAAATGCAGCTTGCCGATGAACTCGTTGTACATGTAGCCGGTCATCTTCGGGAACCAGTAATACCAGGCCGCGAAGATGGCGAAGACGGCGCCGAGCGACAGCACATAATGGAAGTGCGCGACGACATAATAGGTGTCGTGCAGGGCGCGGTCGAGGCCGGCATTGGCGAGCTGGACGCCCGTCACGCCGCCGATGGTGAAGAGGAAGATGAAGCCGATCGCCCAGATCATCGGCGTGCGGAAGGTCAGCGACCCGCCCCACATCGTCGCGATCCAGGAGAAGATCTTCACGCCGGTCGGCACAGCGATGACCATGGTCGCGAAGACGAAATAGCGCTGCGTGTCGAGCGACAGGCCGACCGTATACATATGGTGGGCCCAGACGATGAAGCCGACGACGCCGATGGCGACCATGGCGTAGGCCATGCCGAGATATCCGAAGATCGGCTTGCGCGAGAAAGTCGATACGATGTGGCTGACGATGCCGAAGCCCGGCAGGATCAGGATGTAGACTTCCGGGTGGCCGAAGAACCAGAACAGGTGCTGGAACAGGATCGGATCGCCGCCGCCATCAGGCGCGAAGAAGGTCGTGCCGAAGTTACGGTCGGTCAGCAGCATCGTGATGGCGCCCGCCAGAACCGGCAGCGAGAGCAGGAGCAGGAAGGCGGTGATCAGCACGGACCAGGCGAAGAGCGGCATCTTGTGCAGCGTCATGCCGGGCGCGCGCATGTTGAGGATGGTGGTGATGAAATTGATCGCGCCAAGGATCGACGACGCGCCGGCGATGTGAAGGCCGAGGATGACGAAATCCATCGCAGGCCCGGGCTGGCCGGAGGTCGAGAACGGCGGATAGATCGTCCAGCCGCCGCCCGAACCCCATGCACCGGCGGGGCCCGGAACGAACATGGAGATGATGACCAGAAGCAACGCCGGCGGGAGCAGCCAGAACGAGATGTTGTTCATCCGCGGGAACGCCATGTCGGGCGCGCCTATCATCAGCGGGATCATCCAGTTGGCGAAGCCGCCGATGAGCGCCGGCATGACCATGAAGAAGATCATGACCAGGGCGTGCGCCGTGGTGAACACGTTGAACATGTGCTTGCCGGCGTCCATCGCCGCGTCGCCCTCGACACCATAGACCATGGAGGCAAGGCCGTGGAATATCTGGATTCCCGGCTCCTGGAGCTCGGCGCGCATGGCGATCGACAGCGCGCCGCCGATGATGCCCGCGATGATCGCGAAGATCAGGTAGAGCGTGCCGATATCCTTATGATTGGTCGAATAGACCCAGCGGACCCAGCCGTGCGGCTTGTGGTCGTCATGGGCCTCGTGAGCAGCAGTGCCTGCCATGAGATCGCTCCCGTTTCTCAACTCTAAATATGGGGCCGGATCAGTTTCCGGCCACCGCCATGTTCTTGCCAGCTTCGATGGAGGCCATCAGCGCCTTGTTGGCACCCTGCAGGTCGTTGCGGGCAGCCGCGAGCCAGGTATCGTACTGATCCTGGCTGACGACGCGCACGGCGATCGGCATGAAGGCATGGTCCTTGCCGCAAAGCTCCGAGCACTGGCCGTAGTAGAGGCCTTCCTTGTCGGCCTTGAACCAGGTCTCGTTGATGCGGCCGGGGACGGCGTCCATCTTCACGCCGAAGGCCGGTATCGTCCAGGAATGGATCACGTCGGCGCCCGTCACCAGCAGCCGGACCGTCGTATTGATGGGGACAACCACCTCATTATCCACAGCCAGGAGACGCGGATAAACGGAGCGATCCTCCTTGCCGGCAGCAGCCCGGTCGCCGTCCTGCAGCAGAAGCGAATCAAAGGTGACCGGGTTGTCGACCTGATATTCATAGCCCCAGTACCACTGGTAGCCGGTTGCCTTGACGGTAAGGCCCGGCTCATCGGGAGAATATTGCGCCGTCAGGAGCTGAAAGGAGGGAATGGCCAGGAACAGAAGCACGATCACCGGCCCGACGGTCCAGATCACCTCGATCAAGGTGTTGTGGCTGGTCCTGGACGGCTCGGGATTGGCGCTCGCGCGGTATTTGAGGATGACCCAGAGAAGAAGAACCAGAACCAGGCCCGTGATCGGGACGATGAACCAGAGCGTGTAGCGCTCGAACCAGTGGATCTGCGCGGCAATGCCGGTGGCCGCATCCTGAAATCGCATCTCCCAAGGTCTGGGCTGGTCCGCATAGGCGGACGCGCTGGCAAACAGCACCGCGAGAGCGCTACCCAAAGCACCCATCGTCGTGACAATGTTCTTATTCACCTAGAAATCTCCCGATTGCAGGCCTTGCTTCCATGTCATTTAGCCGGGCGCCATTCAACCGCCCGGTTCGTCGCCCGTGTTCAAACCACACATTATCCCACACCGCAAGGAAGGCGAACATCATCTCGTGCGGCATTTTTGCGCGTTTGCGCTGGATCAAGGTTTCGCCCATCCGTCCCCCTTTTGCGTGGCTTGAGGCATCAAACTGTCCGCAATGGCGCCACAAGCCCGCGAGGAGGCGCTTCCATCCCATAATCCAGCCATGTTTTGCCGGCACGAGATGGCAGGAGCCGCGCCATGACGGCCTGCATTTCGCCGCCCGAAATAATGGTGCATAGCGACGGACTTTCTGTTCTTTTCATCCCTTGAGCGGCACGGTAACGTCTCTTGTGATTCGATCTGGAGCTTTTATGACCCTTCGTACCTCTGCCCTGCGTGTCGCGGCACTTTCCTTCGGCCTCGCATCGGCTGCATCGCTGATGATGGCGGCGCCGGCTCTCGCCCAGCAGAATCAGCAGCAACAGGCGACCTCACCGCAACAGAAAGGCAGCCTGCGTTCGCAGCATGGCGCCTGGTCTATCCTGTGCGACACACCTGCCGGCGCCAAGACCGAGCAATGCGCGCTGATTCAGAATGTGGTGGCCGCCGACCGGCCGGAACTGGGGCTCTCCGTGGTGGTGCTGAAGACCGCCGACAACAAAGCCCGCATCCTGCGCGTGCTGGCGCCGCTCGGCGTGCTGCTGCCCAACGGGCTCGGCCTCAATGTCGACGGCAAGGACATCGGGCGCGCCTATTTCGTGCGCTGCTTCGAGGACGGTTGCTATGCCGAGGTGATCCTCGAGGACTCGCTGATCCAGACGCTGCGCACCGGCAAGAACGCCACCTTCATCGTGTTCCAGACGCCGGAAGAAGGCATCGGCATTCCGGTGGAACTGAACGGGTTCGGCGAAGGGTTTGATAAGCTGCCTTGATTAGGGGATAGGGCAGTAAGGCAGTAGGGCAATATGTAAAAACAGACTGCCTTATTGCCCTACTGCCTTACTGCCCTTACATCCGTTCATAACGACAAGAACGGATGTGCCCCCCATGAAAAGCCTGATCGACAGTTTCGACGTCAGCCAAGACGAAATCCGCAAGACGTTAGCCGATAGCCTCAAGCACAGCGACGATGGCGAGCTTTTCGTCGAATACCGCGAGGCCGAATCGCTCGTTTTCGACAATGGGCGGCTGAAGAACGGCTCCTTCAACCAGGAACAGGGTTTCGGGCTTCGCGCAGTCGCGGGCGAGGCGGTCGGCTATGCGCATTCGGGCGAGCTTTCGCACGCAGCCCTGAAGCGGGCGGCGGATGCGGCCTCGGCGGTGGCGACGGGCTATTCCGGCATCTATGCCGCCCCTCCTCCCGGCACGAACCTGCATCTTTATGGCGACGAGAACCCGCTCGGCAGCCCCAGCTTCGAGGCGAAGGTGAAGCTGCTGCAGGAGATCGACGCTTATTTGCGCGCGAAAGACCCGAAGGTGAGGCAGGTGTCCGTCTCGGTCGCGGGCTCGTGGCAGCATGTGGAGATCCTGCGCGCGGACGGCCATTTCGTGCGCGATATCCGCCCGCTGGTGCGGCTTTTGGTTTCGGTGGTGGCGGGCGCGGGCGACCGGCAGGAGTCCGGCTCCTACAGCCTTGGCGGGCGCAAGGGTTTTGGCGAATTCATCGCGAGCGACAGCTGGCGCTATGCCGCCGACGAGGCGCTGCGGCAGGCGCTGGTCAATCTCGAAGCCGTCCCCGCCCCCGCCGGCACGTTCGACATCGTGCTTGCCAATGGCTGGCCCGGCGTGATGCTGCATGAGGCGGTGGGGCATGGGCTGGAAGGCGATTTCAACCGCAAGAAGACATCGGCCTTCGCCGGTCTCCTTGGCCAGCAGGTTGCGGCAAAGGGGGTCACCGTCGTCGATGACGGCACCCTGGCCGAACGGCGCGGATCGCTGACCGTCGATGACGAGGGCACGCCGACCAACCGCACGGTGCTGATCGAGGACGGCAAGCTCGTCGGCTACATGCAGGACCGGCAGAACGCGCGCCTGATGGGCATGAAGCCGACCGGCAACGGGCGTCGCGAATCCTTTGCCCATGTGCCAATGCCGCGCATGACCAACACCTATATGCTCTCTGGCGACAAGACGCCGGAGGAAATCATCGCCTCGGTGAAGAAGGGCATCTATGCCGTCTCCTTCGGCGGCGGGCAGGTGGATATCACCTCCGGCAAATTCGTGTTCGGCTGCACCGAGGCCTATATGATCGAGAATGGCAAGATCGGCGCGCCGGTGAAGGGCGCGATGCTGATCGGCAACGGCCCGGACGCCATGCACCGCGTTTCGATGGTCGGCAATGACATGAAGCTCGACAGCGGAACCGGCAATTGCGGCAAGGGCGGCCAATGGGTGCCCGTCGGCGTCGGCCAGCCGCATCTGCGGCTCGACCAGATGACGGTGGGCGGGACGGCGGTGTAGGGCAATGTATATGTAAAAGCGGATTTTACATATACATCGGAGTGGAATGATCGTTACAGACAAAAATTCCTTTTCTGTCTGTAACTTTTATGCTAGGTTACAGACAGAAAACAAAATTTTGTCTGTAACCGAGATGAAGCAGCTATCGCCGACCATTCAGACGCTCTATCAGGAACTTGTCCAGCAGGTACACAATGTGACCGAACGGACGGGTTCGCTCTATACCCGGAGCGTCAAAAATATAGATTATATCTATGTGAAACGTACGGTTGGAAGCGCACGCCGTGACGTATTCATCGGGCGCGCGGATGCCCCCGAAGCGCAAAGCCGGGCCGAACAAATCCGGCAAGAGGCAACCCGCTCGAGGGAACGCCGTAAGATCGTCAACACGCTGAAAACCGCGGGCGTTCCGGTTCCGACCCATGCATTGGGAGTCGTTTTGGACGCTCTGGAAGATGCCGGCCTTTTACGGGAAGCGGTGGTTGTCGGCACCGCCGCCTATCAATGTTACTCTCCTATCGTGGGACTTCCGCTCCCCTCGGCATCCTTGATGACGCAGGACGCCGACTTGGCCACGGCTTCACTCGCGCTATCGGGCGAAGATATCACCGAGACCATGGAGACAATCCTGCAACGGGCCGATTCGACCTTTAAGCCGATACCCGGTCTAAACCCGAAAGCCCTTCCCTCAAGCTTCCGTGCCGCAAACGGATTTGTCGTCGATCTTTTGACCCCGCAATTGCGGCGCGACGACACGAACCCCATGCCTTTACAAAACCTTCAGGCAGGCGCCGTGCCGCTGCAGCATCTGCGTTGGCTCATTGCAGACCCGATACCTGCCTGCGCGCTCTATGGTTCCGGTATAGCTCTATACGTCCCTGCTCCAGCGCGTTTCGCAATACACAAGTTGATCATCGCCCAGAAGAGAACGGGAGACAGATCAAAACGCACGAAAGATCTTTTGCAAGCCAAAGCACTTATCGAAGCGCTTCAAGCATCCGACCCTTGGGCATTGGCAGACGCCTACGAGGACGCCTGCGCACAGGGCAGCGGCTGGCAGCAACCTATCTCGCGTTCACTGCAGGAATTGGCAATTGATGCCGCAGCATTCGCATCCGGCGGCAATTGAGGAGCGTTATACATTTTCTGCAGATTATGTATAACCGCGCCCTCCCCTACCGGCCTTCTTCTTTTAGAGCCTTTCACTTTTTGACGGAAACGCTCGCCGTGGCCCGCATCCGATTGGGCATAGCGCCAGGTTTCCCCTCACCGTCCGCTACGCGGCCACCTCTCCCCCACTTTCGTAGGGGAGAGGAACGCCAAGGCCGGATAGCCTGGCGCTCCTCGCCCCCGCTTTGCGGGGGAGAGGTGGCCGCGTAGCGGACGGTGAGGGGGAACTTGGCGATTCCATCAAAGAAAGAAACACTCCAGCCGCATGATCTTATCCAAAAAGCTGCAACTTTTGGGGATCATGCTCTGGTCAGCAGCGCCACCGTCTCCACATGCGAGGACCAGAGGAACTGGTCGATGGGCGTGACGCGGTCGATGCGGTAGCCGCCTTGGGTCAGGATGGCCAGATCGCGGGCGAGGGTCACGGGGTTGCAGGAGACGGCGACGACCTTCGCGACGCTGGATTTGGCGATTTCCTTTGCCTGTGTCTCAGCACCTGCGCGCGGGGGATCGAAGACGAGGCCGTCGAAGCGGTTGAGTTCCTTCGCGGTCAGCGGGCGGCGGAAGAGGTCGCGGCGCTCCATCGTCACGGGCTTCAGGCCTTGCGTGTTGCGGGCGGCGCGGTCGAGGGCGGCAAGGGCTGCGGCGTCGCTTTCCACCGCGTGGACGGCCATCTTTTCCGCCATGCGGAAGGTGAAGGTGCCCGAGCCGCAGAAGAGATCGGCGGCGCGCTTCACCTTGGCGAGGTGGCCCATGACGAGGGCGGACATGGTGTCTTCCGCCTCCGCCGTCGCCTGCAGGAAGCCGCCGGGGGGCACTTCGACGGCGACCCTGCCGAACTGAACCAGCGGCTTTTTCGGCTCCAGGATGATCTCGCCCTCGCAGGTGAGCCGGGCGAAGCTCTTCGCCAGCATAAAGGATGTCAGCGCCTTGCGCCGCGCCGGGTCGGGCAGCTTGCTGCCGGTCGCGGCGATGTCGAGGCCGGAGGCGGTGGCCGTCACGGTTAGGCGGAAAGGCTTGCCGTCGGGCGCGATCAATGAAGCCAGTTGGCGGAGGTCGCCGAGCCGGTCCGTAATGGCGGGTACGGTTACCGGGCATTCCTCGATATCGATGATCTCGTGGCTCTGGTGGCGATTGAAGCCGAGCAGCATGCCTCCATCCGTCCGGCGCACGGCGAAGACGGCGCGGCGGCGGGTTTGCGGGGCGCAGGGGACGAGGGGATCGAGTTCGAAGCTGAGCTTGCGCCCGGTGAGCGCATCGTTTACCAGGCCGCGCTTCCATGCCTGATAAGCATCCGCCTGCCAGTGCTGGAGCGCGCAGCCGCCGCATGCCTCGAAATGCAGGCAGGCGGGCGCGATGCGCTCGGGCGAGGCTTCGAGCAAGGCCATCAGCGTGCCGCGATTCTTCTCGCGCGCGATGTTCGCCACCTCGCCGGGCAGCGTGAACGGCACAAAGACCTGTCCGTCCGGCAGATTGGCGACGCCGTCACCACCCGCGCCCATGGCCGCTATCGTTACCCGCACCGTCATTGGTCTTTGATTCCTGCTAAAAGATATTCGCGGTTGCCGTCGCCGCCTTCGATGGGGGATGGGCAGAGGCCCAGCGTCCGCCAGCCGGGCTGGGTTGCAAGCCACATTGCCAGTTCTTCCGCCACACGCGCGCCATCGGCGGGTTCGCGCAGAAGGCCGCCCTTGCCGATGCCCTCGCGCCCCACCTCGAATTGCGGCTTGACGAGCAGGACGCAATGACTCCCCGCTTCGGCCAGAGTCAATGCGGGCGGCAGGGCCAGTTTCAGCGAGATGAAGCTGACGTCGGAGACGATGAGGTCGATCTTGCGATCATCGAGGTGGCTTCTTTCCAGCGTGCGGGCGTTCAGCCCCTCGTGATTGGTCACGCGGAGATCGCTGCGCAGGCTCTCATGCAATTGGTCATGGCCGACATCGACGGCAACGACATGCGCCGCGCCGCGCTCGAGCAGCACCTGGCTGAACCCGCCGGTCGAAGCGCCGATATCGAGCGCCGTGCGGCCTTTTGCGTCAATGCCGAAATGGTCGAGCCCGGCGATGAGCTTCAGCGCCGCGCGCGAGACATAAGCGCTCGCGGGATCGTCGACCTCGATCTGCACATCGCTCGCGACGGGCATTCCGGGCTTCGCGGCCGGCTTGCCATCCACCCGGACCGTGCCGCGTGTCACCGCATCCCGCGCCCGCGAACGCGTGGGGAAAAGGCCGCGATCCACCAGAAGCTGGTCGAGACGGGGGCGGGAGGGGTTAGGATCGTTCGACATCGCGCCTTCATGCGGGACCGTGCGGCAAAGCGCAAGCGGGGACCGGCTTGCATTTTGCTGGAAAGGCCGGAGGAACTTGTTGGAAACGTCGGCGGGACAGCGCCCCCCTCTGCCCTGCCGGGCATCTCCCCCGCAAGGGGGGAGATTGGGCCTTCATAGATGCTCGGCACCAATCGCAAACGGTGCAGTATGGGCGCGGAGGGACATGACAGCCGATCTCCCCCTTGCGGGGGAGATGTCCGGCAGGACAGAGGGGGCGCTGCCCCCGCCAACGTTTCTCGAAATAAAGAGGTGTCCTGTCCTCAGCCCTGCGACGGCTTCCAGTCAGCCGATGGAATGACGTTGATCATCCAGGGCACGCCGAATTTATCGATGAGCGAGCCGAAACCGGGCGACCAGAAGGTCTCGCCGAACGGCATGGCCACCTTCCCGCCTTCCGACAATTGCTCGAACCAGCGCTGAGCCTCGGCCTTGTCCTCCGTATGCAAGGTGACGTCGAAGCCATTCTTGGGCTTGTCAATATTGGGAGCCCATCCGGCATCCATGTCGGCGCCCATCAGCGTCTGGTCGCCGACCTCAAGCCAGCAATGCATCAGCCAGTTCTTGTACTTCTCGTCGGTGATCGGCATGCCCGGAGGCGCATCGCCATAGGGAAATGCTGCGGTGATCTTCCCGCCCAGGACCTTGGCATAGAACTCAAACGCCTCGCGGCACTGGCCCTGGAAACTCAAGCTGGTCACGATCTTCATAGTCATCTCCTCCGTATGATTATCACGCCCGCGACGGTGCGGCGATCGCCTCCTGCCCCAGCGCTGCGAACACCGCCTGCACGATCCCTACCCTATCCAGCCCGGCGCGTTTGTACATCGCTTCGGGCTTGGCATGGTCGAGATAGACATCCGGCAGGGTCAGGGGTCGCACGCGCAGGCCGCCGTCGAGCAGGCCGTCATGGGCTAGGAAATGCAGCACATGCGAGGCGAAGCCGCCGATGGCGCCCTCTTCCACGGTGATCAGCACCTCATGCTCGCGGGCGAGGCGGCGGATCAAGTCTTCATCCAGCGGCTTGGCGAAACGCGCGTCGGCGACGGTGGTAGAAAGGCCCGCGGCGTCCAGTTCCTCGGCGGCGTAAAGGCATTCCTGCAGGCGCGTGCCGAAGGAGAGCAGCGCGACCTTGGCGCCCTCCTTGACGATGCGGCCCCTGCCGATTTCCAGCACCTGCCCGCGCTCGGGCATTTCGACGCCGACGCCCTCGCCGCGTGGATAGCGGAAGGAGATCGGGCCCTCGTCATATTCCGCCGCCGTGCGCACCATGTGGCGCAGCTCCGCTTCGTCGGAGGCGGCCATCACCACGAAGCCGGGCAAGGCGGCGAGGAAGCCGGTGTCGAAGGAGCCCGCATGGGTCGCGCCGTCGGCGCCGACAAGCCCGGCGCGGTCGATGGGGAAGCGCACGGGAAGCTGCTGCAGCGACACGTCATGGACCACCTGGTCATATCCGCGCTGCAGGAAGGTGGAGTAGATCGCGGCGAAGGGTTTCAGCCCCTCGGTCGCCAGCCCCGCCGCGAAGGTGACGGCGTGCTGCTCGGCGATGCCGACATCGAAGGTGCGGTCGGGGAAGACTTCGCCAAAAAGGTCCAGCCCAGTACCGCCGGGCATTGCCGCGGTGATGGCGACGATGCGCTCGTCATGGCGGGCTTCCTCGATGAGGCTGGTGGCGAACACCTTCGTGTAAGACGGCGCATTGGCCGGGGCCTTGGCCTGCGCGCCGGTGATGACGTCGAATTTGTTGACACCGTGATATTTGTCGGCGGCGGCTTCCGCCGGGGCATAGCCCTTGCCCTTTTGGGTCACCACATGGATCAGCACCGGGCCGTCCATGGTGTCGCGGACATTCTTCAACACCGGGAGCAGATGCTCGAGATTGTGGCCGTCGATGGGGCCGACATAATAGAAGCCCAGCTCCTCGAAAAGCGTGCCGCCGGTCCAGAAGCCGCGGGCATATTCTTCCGAAAGCCGCGCCTTTTCCTGCAGGAATTTCGGCAGGCGGCGGGTCAGCTGCTTGGCCGTGTCGCGCAGGCTGCGATAGGTCGGGCCGGAGACGAGGCGGGCGAGATAGGCGCTCATGCCGCCGACGGGCGGGGCGATGGACATGTCGTTGTCGTTGAGGATGACGATCAGCCGGGCGTCGAGCGCACCGGCATTGTTCATCGCCTCATAGGCCATGCCCGCCGACATGGCGCCATCGCCGATGACGGAGATGACGTTGCGCTTTTCGCCCGTCAGCCCGCTTGCAACAGCCATGCCGAGCCCGGCAGAAATGGAGGTGGAGGAATGGGCCGCGCCGAAGGGGTCGTATTCACTCTCCGAGCGCTTGGTGAAGCCGGAAAGGCCGCCTTCCTGCCGTAGCGTGCGGATGCGGTCGCGCCGCCCGGTCAGGATCTTGTGCGGATAGGCCTGATGGCCGACATCCCAGATGACGCGGTCATGCGGCGTGTCGAAGACGTGATGCAGCGCCACCGTGAGTTCGACCACGCCCAGGCCCGCGCCCAGATGCCCGCCGGTAATCGAGACGGCGTCGATCAGCTCGGCGCGCAGTTCGGCTGCCAGCTGCGGCAGATCGCTCTCGGGCAGCTTGCGCAGGTCAGCCGGCGTCGGCGCCAGGTCAAGCAGCGGCGTTGCGGGTCTGGTCGTCACACTCATCTCCTCATGATTGCGTGAAGGCGTAACGCAATCGGGGCGAGGCCGCAAGGTGCGCGACGCCCTTCCTTGACCATCCGGCCTCCGCCATGGCTCCGCGTGCTCGTCGCTCAAAAAGCCGAATCATTGGCTTTTTGTCCGTTACACCGACCGCACTTCACCCGGCAATGGAACGAATTCTTCCTCGTCGCCCGGCACGATGTCGAAGCGGCCGGTGCGCCATTCCTCCTTCGCCTGCTCAATGCGCTCCTTGGAAGAGGAAACGAAATTCCACCAGATATAGCGCTTCGAGGAAATCGCCGCGCCGCCGAAGAGCATGATATGCGCAGCCCGGCCCTCAGCAGCAGAAATGACGATCTCGTCGCCGGCCCGGAAAGCCAGCAGCCGGTCCGCCGGGAAGGTCTCGCCCGATATTTCCACCGCGCCGTCGAGAATATAGATGGCGCGTTCCTCCGCTGCGTTAGCGGGAATGACGAAACGGCCGCTCGGTGCGATGCGGATATCGGCATAGAGCGTGTCGCTATATTGCGTGACCGGCGAACGCTGCCCATGCAGCGCGCCGATGATGAGGCGGGCCTCGACGCCCTTGTCCTCGATCACCGGCAGCTCCAATGCCGCAGTATTGGCAAAGGTCGGTGTCATCTCCTCCACCGCATCCGGCAGGGCGAGCCAGGTCTGCAACCCCGAGATGGAGAGCGGATTGCCGCGCAGTTCCTCCGGCGAGCGCTCGGAATGGACGATGCCGCGCCCGGCCGTCATCAGGTTCACGTCGCCCGGCGCGATGACCATTTCGGTGCCGAGGCTGTCGCGGTGGCGAATCTTTCCGTCGAAGAGATAGGTGACAGTCGATAGGCCGATATGCGGATGCGGCTTCACGTCAACCGCTTCGCCCGGGCGCAAGAGGGCCGGCCCCATGCGGTCGAAAAAAATGAAAGGCCCCACGAGCCGCCGCTTCGCCGTCGGCAGGGCACGGCGGACTTCCAGCCCGCCGATATCGCTGGTGCGCGGGATGATCAGCGTCTCAATGGAATCAACGGCGCAGGCATCACCTGGCTCGGGGTCGCGGCCCGGAAAAAAGCTCATGTCCTGTCCAATCGTCCGGATCGGGCGCGTTGTGCCCTTGATCCGACGATCTTATAGCGCAGGGCGGGAAACGCCAGAGCGTTCCCCATCCGCCTTCTTCAACTTACCGCCAGAGGAGGTGAAGGAGCGGCTATCCGGCCGATCCGCCGCCTCAGCCCTGGAACAGCTTGGCAATGTCCTGCTGGCTGGGGACCTGGCCGTTCGCTGTCAGCTTGTCGACCACGCCGGGAAGCGCCTGCGAAAGCTGGGAGAGAAGATCCTGCTCGTTGAGGCCCGACTGCTGGGCCAGGGAGCTGACGGTCTGCGGACCGAGCGCGGTACCGAGCTGCGAAGGCTGGATCGGCGTATTCGGGCCGTTGCTGACCCAGGAGCTCACCTTGTCGCCATGGCCGGCATTGCTCAGCTTGTCGAGCAGACCGCTCAGCCCGCCGCCCTCGCCCGATGCCTGAGCAGTCGAGGAGGAGGAGGAAGCCGAACTCTGGCTGCCGCCGCTCAGCATCTTGCCGACGAGAAGCGCGCCAAGAGCAATCATCAAAGGCTTGGCGACACTGCCGCCCGGAACCGCCTGCCCCGACGCGTTGTCAAATATACCCATCAGAACGTCTCCTTTTAAACCAATCTAAACCAAATACCCAATCCCATGAGCGATAGTCACCCAGTAAACAGTATTTGGCAAGCAGGTCTTCTTGCCAATCACGTTGCAGTATGAAAATATATTTAATGTGTTTCATAGGAGAGGATTCTCATGGGCTTCTTTAGCTGGATTCTACTTGGTCTGATTGCGGGTTTCATTGGCAGCAAGATTGTAAATAAAAGCGGGCAGGGCATGTTTCTCGACATTGCCCTCGGTGTTTTCGGCGCGATCGTCGGAGGTCTGGTTTTCAGTCTCTTCGGCGCAACGGGCATTACCGGCTTCAACCTGTATAGCCTGATCGTCGCGGTGATCGGCTCGGTGGCGGTACTGTGGATCTACCACGCCGTCACGGGACGGAGCAGCCTCGGATAATCGGATCCTCCCGATTTCCCGGCATGCCTCAAAAGCCCTATGCGCTCGTCCCAGCGCATAGGGTTTTCCATAACCCACTGTATTACAACCTGAATTCTGATGATGATTTCTTTTGAAATCAGGGTTGCATGGGCGATCCGGATAATTTCAAGTAGAGTTTGGTAGGCGACAGGGTGGGGAGCAGGCCATGCATATGATCGAATCCTATATCGCCGCCTATGGTTCGATCGCGCTTTTCTTCATCATCTATTTCGAATCGCTCGGCGCACCGGTGCCCGGCGAAAGCGGGCTCATCGCCGCCTCGCTGCTGGCGCTGCATGGCGATCTCAACCTTTACCACATGCTGATCGCCGTCTTCTGCGGCGCCGTGCTGGGGGATAGTACGGGCTATCTCATCGGCCGATCCGGCGGGGCGTGGCTGCTCGAGCGTTACGGCTATCTGGTGCGGCTGACGCCGGAAAGGCTTGAGCGATTCGAGGATCTCTTCCGGCGCAAGGGCATATACATGGTCGCGAGCGCACGTTTCGTCGCCGTCCTGCGCCAGTTGAACGGAATCGTCGCCGGCTCGATGCAGATGCCCTGGCTGCATTTCCTGGCGGCCAATGTCGTGGGTGCGGCTGCCTGGACGCTGGTCTGGGGTGCCGGGCCTTATTTCTTCACCGATTTCTTCCACCCGATATATGAGCAGCTGAAAGCCCGGTGGTGATGGCCGAGATGGAGGGAGGCATTATCCCTTCGGCCTGATCAGTCAGGATCGAGCGGCTCGGTGCCGACCGGCTGGCCGTCGCGGCCGAGCCTGATCTTCTCGACCTTGTCCTCGGCGGCCTTCAGAAGCGTGTCGCAATGCTTCTTCAGCGCCTCGCCGCGCTCATAGATGCGGATCGACTGCTCCAGCGGCACATCGCCCCGCTCCAGATCCTCGACGATGCGTTCGAGCTGTTCGAGCGCCTGTTCGAAGCTCATCGCGGCGATGTCGGCATTGGCGTTATCGTCGGCCATGATTCATCCTTTCATCAGCCGCGTAATATGCGCTGCGGCCGATTGGGACAAGCCCTGAAGATCATATCCGCCCTCGAGGATGCTGACGAGGCGGTTGGCCGAGAAGCGCTCCGCCCTGTCCATCAGCTTGCCCGTCGCCCAGTCGAAATCGCCTTCGTCGAGATTGAGCTCGGCCAGCGGATCACGATGATGCGCGTCGAAACCGGCCGAGATAATGATGAGATCCGGACGGAAATCATCGAGAGCCGGCAGGACGCGGCTGGTGAAGGCCTCGCGGAACTCGCGGCTGCCGGTGCCCGGCGAGAGCGGTGCGTTTACGATATTGCCCACTCCCGTCTCGTCCTTGGCACCGGTGCCGGGATAAAGCGGCATCTGATGGGTCGAGCAATAGAGCACCGTCGGGTCGGACTGGAAAATATCCTGTGTGCCGTTGCCGTGATGCACGTCCCAATCGACAATGGCGACGCGTTCGGCGCCATGCCGGCGCTGCGCATGGCGGGCGGCTATCGCCGCATTGTTGAAGAGGCAGAAGCCCATGGCCTGGTCGCGCTCGGCATGATGGCCGGGCGGCCGCACGGCGACGAACACATTGTCGGCCTCTCCTGCGAAGACGGTATCGACGGCGGCATTGGAGGCGCCGATGGCGGCGAGTGCGGCTTCCCAGCTCTTCGGGCTGACGACAGTATCGCTGTCGACCCGCGTCAGCGGCTGTGGATGCCCGCTTTCCCGCTCTTTCTCATCGATCTCCCGCGGAATGGCCGCCCGGATGCGCTCGGCATAGCTTTCGGGATGTGCATAGAGGATCGCGGCTTCCTCGCCCATAGGCGCTTCCGCACGATCGAGGCGAAAGAATTCATCGCCTTCGAGCGCGCTGTTGAGCGCGCGCAGGCGGTCCGGCCGTTCGGGATGGCCGGGCGGCGTCAGATGCTCGAGGCAGATGGACGGATTGTACAGTCTCGTGCTCATGACCTTGATATACGCGCTGGAGCCGCTTTTGGCCATGTCTTCCGCGCCGCCGTCAACAGGGTTGGGAGGATTGCGAAATTCCTATCATCGACATCCTCCTCGTGGCGGATTTCAGGATCGAAGGAACACTAAGCCGGTTCGTGCTTGCGAGCCCGGAGGCCGTCCAGCAATTCCCGGAAGGCCTGTACCGCCTTTCTCGATGCCGCCTTGGGTTCCGCCGTGTTAGCGATCCAGAGAGAGGCGTTCAGCATTGCACCATTGAGGAGACGGGCGGTGGCTTCCGCATCGCTTGCAGCCACCCTTCCTTCATCGATGAAGCCCTGTATGCTGCCGGTCAGGGATCGAATACAGGCGCTCTGGTTGGGCCAGGCTGTCGGATCGCCGAGCACGGCCGGCCCGTCGCGCAGGACGATACGCTGGATCTCCGGCTCGAGCGCCATCTCGATATAGGCGATGCATTCATCGACGAAACCCTGCCAGGGCGTCTGCGCCTTCTTTGAAATCGCGCTCAACCGGGCGCTCATCTCCGCATCGATCTGGTCGATGACGGCCTCCAGGAGCCCCTTCTTGTCGCCGAAATGATGATAGAGGGCGCCCCGGGTCAGGCCGGCTTCGGCGGTGAAGTCATCCATCGAGGCTTCCGCATATCCGACCGTGCCGAAAGCGCGCCTTGCCGCCGCGATCAGCTTCGCCCGCGTCTGCGCTATCATTTCGCTGCGTGGCTTGTGCGCCATCGTCTCTCCTTCGCATACGTTCCGTATATATTTAATTGACATACGCCTCGTATGCAATTATTTCATTCACATACGCTGCGTAGGTTAATAACGTCCTCAACCCCTCAAGGACTCCCATCATGCCCAACCCATATAGTGAAATCTTTCATGCTCCGGGAGCCAAGGGCTTCGCGGCAGCCGGATTCATCGCACGCCTGCCCGTCGCCATGGCCACCATGGGCATCGTCACGATGCTTTCCCAAAGCCATGGCGAATATTGGCTGGCCGGTGCTGTCTCCGCCACGTTCGCGCTCACCAATGCCTTGGTCGCGCCGCAGATATCGCGGCTCGTCGACCGTTACGGGCAGAGCCGGATCCTGACGCCGGCAACGATCGTTTCCGTCGCGGCCTTCACCGTGCTGCTGCTGGCGACGCATTTCAAATGGCCGTACTGGACGCTGTTCCTCTCCGCCTTCGTCGCCGGCACGATGCCGAGCATGCCCGCCATGGTGCGGGCACGATGGACGGAACTCTATCACGGCACGCCGAAGCTCCATACCGCTTTCGCCTTCGAGTCGGTTCTCGACGAAGTGGTCTATATGGCGGGCTCGGTGCTGGCGATCGGCCTGAGCGTCAGCCTTTTCCCCGAGGCCGGACCATTGGCGGCGACGCTGTTCCTGGCCGTGGGGACGGCGCTGTTCGTGATACAGAAATCCACCGAGCCCCCCGTTCGCCCCGTCGAGGCAAAGGCGAGCCGGTCGGCGCTGGGCGTCCCGGCGGTGCAGATCATCACCTTCACGCTGATCGCGGTCGGCATCATCTTCGGCACGGCCGAGGTATCGGTGATCGCATTCTCGGAGGAGCTGGGGCAGAAAGGCGCGGCGAGCTTCGTGCTTGCCGGCTATGCGGCGGGCTCGCTGGTCGTAGGTCTCGTCTTCGGCACGCTAAAGCTGAAGGCTTCGCTCGGCCGGCAATTCCTCATCGCCAATATGGTTGCCATGCTGACCACCCTGCCCCTTCTGTGGGTGAACAGCATTCCGCTCCTGGCGCTGATGCTGTTCCTGGCAGGTGCGTCGATCTCCCCCACCTTCATCACTGCCTTCGGCCTGATCGAGCGGCTGGTGCCCTCTTCCCAGCTTACGGAAGGCATCACCTGGGCGATGACCGGTATCTTCATCGGCATGGCCGTCGGCTCGTTCATTTCCGGCTATGTGATCGATGCCTTCGGTGCGCAAAACGGCTTCTGGGTTTCCGTTGCCGGCGGGGCTCTGGCCCTGATCGCGGCACTATTCGGCCAACGCATTCTCCAGCGTCCGGCCCCGGAAGCGGTGCCACAGGCGGCGGCAGCTTAACCACCGCACGTCAAGCAAGGCAGAAACCCACCCGCCCACGGGTGGGTTTCTACAATATCTCCGTCTTGACGATGTCGATGCCGAAGCCTTCCAGCCCGACATAATGGCGTTCGCGCGAGGACAGGAGGCGGATCGAGGTAATGCCCAGATCCTTCAGGATCTGCGCCCCGAGGCCGATCTGCCGCCATTCCTCCTCGCGGGCGCGAGCTTCGGCATGATCTTCCCTGTCGCCGGCAATGGCGTCGCGGGCGCGGGATTCGCTTTCACCCTGGCGCACGCCGACCGAACCCTCCCGCAGATAGACGAGAACGCCGCGCTTCGCTCCGGCCATGCGCTTCAAAATCGCCTCGACGCTGTGGCTTGTGCCGAACACGTCGGCCAGCACGTCCTCGCGCTGCAGGCGGACGGGCACATCCTCGCCGTCGCGGATATCGCCGAAGACCACGGCGACATGCTGCATCGGCTCCCAGGGAAGCTGATAGGTATAGGCCTTCGCCGGCCCGGCAGAGGTTTCGATCGCGACCTCGCCCACCCTTTCGATCAGCGTTTCCTTGCGCTGGCGGTAGGCGATGAGATCGGCGACCGTCACCTTGTGAAGCCCGTGCTTCTCGGCAAAATCAGTGACCTGCGGCCCGCGCATGACACTGCCATCGTCATTGACCAATTCGCAGATGACGCCGATGGGCGGCAGGCCCGCGAGCTTGCAGAGATCGACCGCCGCCTCGGTATGGCCGGAGCGCATCAGCACCCCGCCCTCGCGGGCGACCAGCGGGAAGATGTGGCCGGGGCGGACGAAATCGGCGGCGCCGGCATTGGGATTGGCGAGGTTGCGCACGGTCAGCGTGCGGTCGTCGGCGGAAATGCCGGTCGTGGTGCCATGCCGGTAATCGACGGTGACGGTGAAGGCGGTCGTGTGGGCGGATTCGTTTTCCGCCACCATGGGCGCCAGATTGAGGCGCCTGGCCTCCTCGCGCGGCATGGGCGTGCAGACGATGCCTGAGGTGTGGCGGACGATGAAGGCCATCTTTTCCGGCGTGCAATGCACCGCCGCGACGATGAGATCCCCCTCGTTCTCACGGCCGTCATCATCCATGACGACCACGATCTCGCCGCGCTCGAAGGCGCGTATCGCATCGACGACCCGTTTCTGATTATAGCTCATGGAATCCTCAAATATTAATTTACGCAGGATTAAATAGAAACGCTGGCGAGAAAGCACCCCCCTCTGGCCTGCCGGCCATCTCCCCTTCAAGGGGGGAGATTACGCCTTCATGAACGTGCGGTACCAATCGCAAAGATTGCAGAATGGGCACTGGGAGACATTCCAGCCAATCTCCCCCCTTGAGGGGGAGATGCCCGACAGGGCAGAGGGGGGTGCTTCGCGATTCCATTATCGCCCTAACGCCCGGTCTGGCCGCGATGTCTCAGATAGTGATCGGCGATCGCGCAAGCGACCATCGCCTCGCCGATGGGCACGGCGCGAATGCCGACGCATGGATCGTGGCGGCCCTTTGTCATGACGTCGACCTCCTTGCCGTCGGCGTCGATCGAACGGCGCGGCGTCAGGATCGAGGAGGTCGGCTTGACGGCGAAACGGGCGATAACGGGCGCGCCCGTTGCAATGCCGCCCAGGATGCCGCCCGCATGGTTGGAAAGGAATACGGGCTTGCCGTCCGGCCCCATGCGCATCTCGTCGGCATTCTCCTCGCCGGTCAGGCGCGCGGCCTCGAAGCCATTGCCGATCTCCACGCCCTTGACCGCGTTGATCGACATCAGATTGCCAGCGATATCCTGATCGAGCTTGGCATAGATCGGTGCGCCAAGCCCTGCCGGAACGCCCTCGGCGACGATCTCGATGACTGCGCCCACGGAGGAGCCCGCCTTGCGCAGGCCATCGAGATAGGTCGCGAAGGTTTCGACCGACCCTGCATCGGGAGTGAAGAAGGGATTGTTGTCGACCTCGTTCCAGTCCCAGCGCGAACGGTCGATATCATGGATGCCCATGGCAACGAGCGCGCCGCGCACGGACAAGCCTGGGACGATCAGCCTAGCGATGGCGCCGGCGGCGACACGCGCCGCCGTCTCGCGCGCCGAGGAACGCCCGCCGCCGCGATAGTCGCGGATGCCGTATTTGATGTCATAGGTATAATCGGCATGGCCGGGGCGGTATTGCCGGGCGATTTCGCCATAATCCTTGGAGCGCTGATCGGTGTTCTCGATCATCATGGAGATCGGCGTGCCTGTCGTGACCATGGTCACGCCGTCGTCGTCCAGCAGAACGCCGGAGAGCACGCGCACCTGGTCCGGCTCGCGGCGCTGGGTGGTGTATTTCGACTGGCCGGGTTTGCGCTTGTCGAGATAGGACTGGATCTCGGCCTCGCTGAAGCGGATGCCGGGCGGGCAGCCGTCGACCACGCAGCCCAACGCCGGACCATGGCTCTCGCCCCATGTGGTGACGCGAAACAGATGGCCGAACGTATTGTGGGACATGGCAAAACCCGGAAACGAGGATACGAACCGCCAGACAATCGGCAGAGATAAGGCGGGTTTTATTGAGGTTTTCGACGCCGGTCAAATGTGTGGCGGGGGCGGCCGAAAAATTTCGCCGGTTCGGCCTTTTCCAGTAATTCTTTTGACACAATCAGGCGACTATCCTTCTGCCCGCTCCACTGCAACGTTGCCATCGGGAAAGGCATTCGTCATGCGTCTTCTCATCACCCTGCTTTTCGTTCTCGGTTCCCTGTTCTCGACCGTCGCCATGGCCGATGACGCCGAAGGCAAGATCACCTCGATCGATGAGGATAACGATACGATCACGCTCGATGACGGCAAAGCCTATAAATTGCCCGGCGAATTCGACTACAGCGCCATCAGCGAGGGCATGAAGGTGATGCTCTCGTTCGACGTGGTGGACCAGGAGCGGTTCATCACCAACATCGAGGAAGCTGAGGACGCGGAGTAGGCGGTTCGCCTCTTCGCGCGTCTCACGCAACAGTCTATTTTCTTCGTTGAGGCAGCGGAACCGCTGAGGCAGGATTCCTGTGACAAGCACAGGAATGACGGAGGTGAAGATGTCTCGCCTCTGCAACCGCCTTGCCAGCAGGGTTTAGACAATTAGCCATCTACAGCCAAATTACCGTCATTCCCGTGCTTGTCACAAGAATCCATGCCCCGACCGTCCCACCGCAGCAGCGGTGCAAATCCGGGGAAGACCGATGATTACCTCACAGAAGCTGGTCTAAAGCCAGGTCAGCTTGCCATTCTCAAGCCGCAGCAGCTTGTCCTGCGGGATAGACAGATTGGCCGCTTCGTGGCCATCCATTTTCTCCACGAGATAAAACAGCGTGCGGATGCAGCCGCCATGGGTGACGCAGACCGTCGGACGGGTCACGCCTTGCAGCCATTCGCTGATGCGCCGTGACAGGATCATGTAGCTTTCCGCCGAACTGCCCGGCGGAACGAAATTCCACTTGTCACGGGCGCGCGCCTCGACAAGATCCCGCCGCTCGGCGGCGATATCTTCGATCATGTGCCCCTGCCAATCGCCGAAATTGACTTCCATCAGGCGCGGGTCGGTGCGGTAGGCATGAGGATCGAGCCCCATGCGGGCCCGGATGCGCTCCATCGTCTCGCGCGTCCTCTTCAGCGGACTTGCGACGAAATCGAAACCCGCGCCCGCGCCGATCAGCGACTTCAGCACATCGCCATTGCGGTCGGCCTGGGCGCGGCCACGCGCGTTAATATCGGTATCGGCCTGACCTTGAATACGCTGCGACGCGTTCCAGTCCGTCTCGCCGTGACGCGAGAAATAGATGGTTTCCCGTATCACTGCGAACCCCGCCGTTACTCCTTGACCACGGAGATATCCGGGGCATCCACGGCCTTCATGCCGACCACGTGATAACCGGAATCGGCGTGATGCACCTCGCCGGTCACCGAACGCGAGAGATCGGAAAGGAAGTAAAGGCCGACATCGCCCACCTCCTCGATCGTCACGGTGCGGCGGAGCGGGGCGTTATATTCATTCCACTTGAGGATATAGCGGAAATCGCCGATGCCGGAGGCGGCCAGCGTCTTGATCGGGCCGGCGGAAATGGCATTGACGCGGATGTTCTGCGGTCCGAGATCGACGGCCAGATATTTGACGCTCGCCTCGAGCGCGGCCTTGGCAACGCCCATGACGTTGTAGTTGGGCATCACCTTCTCTGCGCCGTAATAGGTCAGCGTCAGGATCGACCCGCCGTCGGTCATCAGCTTTTCGGCGCGCTTGGCGATGGCCGTCAGCGAATAGACCGAGATCAGCATGGTCTTGGAGAAATTGCCTTCCGACGTGTCGATATAGCGGCCGGTCAGCTCCTCCTTGTCCGAAAAGCCGATGGCGTGGACGACGAAATCGAGCTTGCCCCACTTCTTTTCAAGGGCGTCGAAAACAGCGTCGATCGAGGCGGCGTCGGCAACATCGCAATGGCCGCAGACGAAGGCGCCCAGCTCCTCAGCGAGCGGCTCCACGCGCTTCTTCAGCGCATCTCCCTGATAGGTGAAGGCAAGCTCGGCACCGGCCTCATGCGCGGCCTTGGCGATGCCCCAGGCGATGGAACGGTTGTTCGCGACACCAAGGATCAGGCCACGTTTACCCTGCAACAAACCAGATTTGGCGGTCATTACCCCGACCCTCGTCAAAATTGTATTGGCAATAGTGCCGTATTGCACAGCCTCGTCCGGGCTTCAAGCAAGAGCGATGAAAAAGGCGGGAATTATCAAAAACTTGATGGAAACGAGGCGTCGCACCGTGAGTGCGCTCCTTTTACCCCCTCCGGCCCGCCGGCCGCAGGGGGTATTTTGGATGCGTCATTGCTATGCCGCGCGCTGCCGCAGGAAGGCCTCCAGCTCGGGATCGCCCTCTTCCGGCAGCATGACGCGGACATGCACGAAGAGATCGGCGCGTTCTCCGGTCTTGGTCGGCAGCCCCTTTCCCTTCAACCGCAGGACGCGGTCGGAGCTCGACCAGGGCGGGATCTTGACCGCGATGCGGCCATCGAGCGTCTCCACCTCGATGCGGGCCCCCAACACCGCGTCGGAAAGCGAGACGGGCAGGTCGAGATGCAGGTCGCGGCCTTCCAGCCGGAAGCGCGGATGCGGCCTGAAGCGAATCGTCACCAGCGCATCGCCCGGCGTCCCGCCGAGCATCGCCTCGCCCTGCCCTTTCAGCCGGATCGTCTGGCCGTCCTCGACATATTTCGGCAGCTTGATCGAAAGCCGCTTGCCATTGGGGAAGATCGCCTCGACCTTCTCCGCCCCGGCCGCCTGTTCGAGCGTAATGTCGATGGAAGCCATGAGGTCGGCGCCCTTCGCCTGCCTGCCGCGGGGCCTGGCGCCCGCCGCACCGGCACCGAAGGCACCGCCGAAGAGATCGTTCAGAATATCTTCCGCGCCAGAGAAATTGCCCTGGCTGAAGCCGCCCGGACCGGCGCGAAACTCAAAGCCACCGCCCCTGCCGCCGGCGCCCGCCCGGCGGGCGAACTCGGCGAAGGGATCACCGCCGGCAGCCCCCGCGCCCGGGTGGAAGCCCTGGAATACAGGCTTGCCCTCGGCATCGATCTCGCCGCGGTCGAACTGCGCCCGGCGCTCCTTGTCGGAGAGGATGTCATAGGCCTGGCTCGCCTCGGCGAAGCGCTCCTTCGCCTTGGGATCATCCGGATTCTGGTCGGGATGATATTTCTTGGCAAGCTTGCGGTACGCCGATTTTATCTCTTCGGGCTTCGCCGTTTTGGCGACGCCCAGCACGCTATAGGGATCGCGCATCTCGTTCCTCTTCGCGGAAGAAAATTCTCAGAAATCGCCCTTGATATGCGTATTCCCAGGCGGAAATTCCAGATTTACCATTGAAAATCCGCCGCTTATCCCATTGCGCGGTCCTACTGGAGAATCTGCGCCCGCTCAAAGCGGAGCGAAGGATTTGAGCATCCACGCGCCATCCCTCTGCAGGCAGGTCTCGCCGCGATAGAGCGATACGCCGTCGAACGCCTCGCGCGAGGTCTGGAACTGGCGGCAGAGGCCGGTCTCGGTCTTCTCCTCCGCCACGGTGGTGATGGTGCCCTGGCTGCCGGTTTCGGGATTGGCCCATGGAATGGGCGTTTCGCCCCATTTGCGGAAATCGAGCGCCGAGACGATGTTGCGGATCGTCACCTGGTCGGACAGCTTGCCCGAGTCGATCTCGCCCTGTTGCGCGGCTGGAACAGACCCGGTAATGGTCGTCGTGTCGGGAACGGCCTTCTCGATGCTGAACCCCTTCATGGCACAGCCGGCAAGCGCGCACAGCGCAATGACAGCCGCCAGGCGACCGCATGTTCCGGTCGCACGATTTCGTCCGAAAAGTCTGCAACTTTTCGGAGTCGGGCTCATGAGGGGAGCGGCAGCGCGGCCGGTTGCGGACAGGTTCGCGAGGCGCGCATTTTCGGATGCCAATGCCTTTCCCTTTTGTTGTTGCTGACGAGGCGAGATTATGGGCGATACCGGGTTAACAAGCGGTGACTTTACGCAGGCAGCGGAACCGTTTCAACTCTTTGCGGAGTGGCTTTCCGACGCAACGAAATCGGAACCCAACGACCCCAATGCGCTGGCGCTCGCCACCGTCGATGAAAACGGCTTGCCCAATGTCAGAATGGTGCTTCTGAAGGATTTTGACGAGAGCGGATTCGTCTTTTACACAAATTATGAAAGCAAAAAGGGGCGGGAAATACTCGCTTCGCAGAAGGCGGCCATGTGCTTTCACTGGAAGTCGCTGCGCCGGCAGGTGCGGGTGCGCGGGCCGGTCGAGCAGGTGAGTGACGAGGAGGCGGATGCCTATTATGCCTCGCGACCGCGCGGCAGCCGCATCGGCGCCTGGGCCTCGAAGCAATCGCGCCCGCTCGAAAGCCGCTTCGCGCTGGAAAAGGCGGTCGCCGAATATTCAGCGCGCTATGCCATCGGCGATATCCCCCGCCCGTCCTACTGGTCGGGCTTCCGCATCCGGCCCGTCTCCATCGAGTTCTGGCACGACCGCCCCTTCCGCCTGCACGACCGGGTGCTCTTCACCCGTGCAACGCCGGAAGGCGAGTGGGAAAAGACGAGGCTTTATCCGTGAGGGAGTGAGGTAGGGAATAGTGAGATAGTGAGATAGAAAATGGTCCTGTATCTCACTGTTCACTACTCATTATCTCAACTATACGAGCGGCTTCAGCACCACCCAGAGCGCGCCGAAGACCAGCCCGAGGAAGATCAGCCAGCCGACGATGTTGTTCGATTTGAACAGCCGCAGGCACTGGTCGTGATTGTCGATATCGAGAACGGCGATCTGGCGGTAGAGATGCGCGCCGGCGGCAAGCAGGCCGGCGAGCGCCGGCATCGGCACCTCCGCGACCGCAAAAGCGGCAAGAAACAGCGCCAGCGCGCCGCCATAGAGCACGAGCAGCGCCTCCTTCGTCCTTGCGCCGAAGAGCCGTGCGGTGGAACGGACGCCGACCAGCGCATCGTCCTCCTTGTCCTGATGGGCGTAGATGGTGTCGTAGCCGATGGTCCAAAGGATCGCCCCGGCGTAAAGCAGAAGCGGAGACAGAGCCAGGCTTCCCTTGTCGGCCGCCCAGCCCATCAGCGCGCCCCAGGAAAAGGCCAAGCCCAGCACGAATTGCGGCCAGTTGGTGATCCTCTTCATGAAGGGATAGGCCGCGACGATCACCAGCGAACTGATGCCGAGCAGGATGGTGAATGTATTGAACTGCAGGAGCACGGCGAGGCCGACGAGCGCCTGCAGGACGAGGAATATCTTGGCTTGCCGGCGCGTCACCTGCCCCGACGGCAGCGGCCGCGAGCGGGTGCGCGCCACTTTGTCATCGATATCCTGATCGACGAGGTCATTATAGGTGCAGCCGGCGCCGCGCATGGCCATGGCACCGATCAGGAACAGGACAAGATGCCACAGCGAGGGAAGCACGCTCCAGGCATCGGCTCCGGGCTTCGCACCCGCCGCGGCGACCAGCGCCGCCGACCACCAGCAGGGCCAGCGCAGCAATTGCCAGCCGATCGGCCGGTCCCACCGGGCAAGCTGCGCATAGGGCCAAAGCCATTGCGGCAATGCACGGTAGACCCAGTGGCCGGATGGCGCGTCCATGACGCGGCCGCGCGCGATGCGCGACTGGATATCCGAATTGGCATTCGATTGCGGCATGGTGTTCCGTTCCTGCGGCCAAGTTATCGCCGACTTTTTTGGGCAAATACCGCTGCTGCTCTTGCCCCATCGCCCGACGGATCATAGAGACCTGAGTTCAGTAAGCACTTACTTATTTCACGCAGATGGAGCAAGGCCCATGAAAGTTCTGTTGATCGGTTCGGGCGGACGCGAACACGCGCTGGCATGGAAGATCGCCGCCTCGCCGGTGCTCGATCAGCTCTATTGCGCCCCCGGCAATCCGGGCATCGCCGAAGCCGCCACCTGCGTGGCGCTGGACATCGCGGACCATGCGGCGGTGATAGCATTCTGCAAGGAGAAGGGCATCGACCTCGTGGTCGTCGGCCCGGAAGCGCCGCTCGTCGCCGGCCTTGCCGATGATTTGCGTGCCGCCGGCATCAAGGTGTTCGGCCCATCCAAGGCGGCGGCGCAACTCGAGGGCTCGAAGGGGTTCACCAAGGATCTCTGCGCCCGCTTCAATATCCCGACCGGCGCTTATGGTCGCTTCAACAATGCGCCGAAGGCCAAGGCCTATATCCGCGAAAAAGGCGCGCCCATCGTCGTCAAGGCGGACGGGCTTGCGGCGGGCAAGGGCGTGGTCGTCGCCATGACGCTTCAGGACGCACTCGACGCGGTGGACGCCTGCTTTGAGGGCGCGTTCGGCTCTGCCGGTGCGGAAGTGGTGGTGGAGGAATATCTCGACGGCGAGGAGGCGAGCTTCTTCTGCCTTTGCGACGGCAAGACGGCCCTGCCACTCGGCACCGCCCAGGACCACAAGCGCGTCGGCGACGGCGATACGGGCGTCAACACGGGCGGCATGGGGGCCTACTCCCCGGCCCCGGTCATGACGCCTGACATGATCGAGCGCACCATGCGCGAACTGATCGAGCCGACCATGCGCGGCATGGCGGAAATCGGCGCGCCCTTCTCGGGCATCCTCTTTGCCGGGCTGATGATCACCAGGGATGGGCCGAAGCTCATCGAATACAACACCCGCTTCGGCGACCCTGAATGCCAGGTGCTGATGATGCGGCTGAAGGATGATCTGCTCTTGCTTCTGAACGCCGCCGCCGATGGGCTGCTCGACCAGGTCTCGATCCGCTGGAGCGACGATCCCGCGCTGACCGTGGTGATGGCGGCGAAGGGCTACCCTGCCGCGCCGGAAAAGGGCAGCGTGATCAAGGATATTGACGAAGCAGCCAAGCTGCCTGATGTGCAGATCTTCCACGCCGGCACGGCGGTGAAGGACGGCCAGCTCGTCGCCAATGGCGGGCGGGTGCTCAACGTCACCGCCACGGGCAAGAGCGTGGCCGAGGCGCAGGAAAAGGCCTATGCGGCGGTGAAGGCCATCGACTGGCCCGGCGGCTTCTATCGGTCCGACATCGGCTGGCGCGCGGTGGAGCGGGAGAAGGCGGCCGGCTAATTCGTTTCACGTTAAGATAGAGGCACGAGCGTTGTGGAGTGCCCCTCACCCTTACCCTCTCCCCGCGAACGGGGAGAGGGAGACCTTAATGTTGGCTGCACGCTCTTCTGCGTTTCTGCCGGGCACCCCAAGTGAAATAATGAGCGCGAATGCCACACGTCCCCCTCTCCCCGTCTGAACGGGGAGAGGGTAAGGGTGAGGGGCTCGTTAAGACAGGAACCATTCTAGGCCGCTCCGCTTCTCTCACGCCTCAGACGGGACAGCGGACAGCCGCATGATTTCGGCCGTCTGCCTGTCTGCGGGGAAGAAGGATTCGATCACGAGTTCCGAAAGCGTGATGTCGACCGCCGTGCCGAAAACGGTCGTGGTGGAGATGAAAGAAAGCGTGCCCTTTTCCGTGGCAAGCATGAAGGGCACCGCGATGGCGTTCAGTGCCGTGTCGCCCCGGTAGGGCTTTGCACCTGCAGGCACCGGATAGGATTTGATCTCCCCGACAAGCGCCATCAGCGAAGCATCGGGCAGATGATCCATCTGCCTGACGAGACGTTCGATCACATGGGCCCGCCACTGGCGGTAATTGACGATCCGGGGGCCCAGCCCTTCGGGGTGGAGGCTCAAACGCAGGACATTCACCGGCGGCGAAAGCAGCGCTGCATCAACGCCTTGAAGCAGAAAGTCGACGGCGCGATTGGCGGAGATGAGGTTCCATTGGCGATCCACGGCAAGGGCCGGATGCGGCTCATGGCCCTTGAGGATCAGGTCGACCGCCTCCCTTGCCGTTTCCAGTTCGGGGTCATCCAGCGCACGCTCGTGATAGACCGGCGCATAACCGGCTGCGAGCAAGAGCGCGTTTTGCTCGCGCATGGGAATACCGAGATGTTCCGCCAGATGCAGGATCATTTCCCTGCTCGGCTGCGAGCGCCCGGATTCCACGAAGCTCAGATGCTTTTGCGATATCCCTGCCTCGGCTGCGAGGTCCAGCTGGCTCAAGCGCCTGTTGCGGCGCCAGGATTGAATGAGATTTCCGACGGAAGCAGATGCGTGGGTCATGGGATGAAATTATCATGATGGCGCATGATTTCTATTACCTCTGATGTAATCGACTTACCGCACGGCCCTGGCGATATTCGGCTCCGTTCAGTCAAGTCGAAAGGAACCCAATCATGACCGCATATGCCGCCGCCCTCCTCCACAATGTCACGATGGGACCGGGAATCGTCGAATATCTGCAGAGAATCGATGAAACTCTGGCCCCTTTTGGAGGGCGTTACATCGTTCATGGCGCGAAGAAGACCGTTCTGGAAGGCGAATGGCCGGCCGATCTGATCATGATCGCCTTCCCCGACATGGAGCGTGCCCGCGCATGGTACGCCTCCCCTGCCTATCAGGCGATCATGCATCTGCGCACCGACAATTCGGAAGGCAGCGTCGTTCTCCTTGACGGCGTCGATGAAAATCACAAGGCAACGGACATATTGGTTTGACCGGGAAGGGTGACCGTCAGCATTATTGACGTTTACGTAATAAGCCGATAGCAATTCTCCGAGGCAGGAAAATGAGTGGGCGTTCGCATCGCGGGCGCCCAACGCCGCGGAGGAGATTTCATGTATCGTGCGCCCGTCAATGATATCGCCCATACGCTGAAACAGGTGGCCGGGCTGGAAGAAGCGCTGGAACAGAAGCGCTTCGGCGAACTTTCCGGTGACGTCGTCGACGCCATTCTGGAAGAGGCGGCGAAATTCGCCGCCGAGCGGATCGCCCCCTTGCGGGAAACCGGCGACAAGCATGGCGCAGCATTGAAGGACGGCATCGTCACCACCGCGCCGGGCTGGAAGGAGCTCTACCGCGACTGGGCGGCCGGCGGCTGGAACGCGCTGACGGGGGCAGAAGAATATGGCGGGCAGGCGCTGCCGACCATGCTTTCCGTCGCCGTCTCCGAGATGTGGAATTCCGGCTCCCTCGCCTTCGCACTCGCCCCGACGCTGACCATGGGCGCGGTCGAGGCGCTGGAAAAGCACGCTTCCGACGAATTGAAGGCGCTCTACCTGCCGAAGCTCATCTCCGGCGAATGGACGGGAACGATGAACCTGACGGAGCCGCAGGCAGGCTCCGATCTGGGCGCGCTCAAGGCCCGCGCGGCGCGCAATGGCGACGGCACCTATTCCATCTTCGGCCAGAAGATCTTCATCACCTATGGCGAGCACGACATGACGGACAATATCGTCCATCTGGTGCTTGCGCGCCTGCCCGACGCCCCGGCGGGCACGAAGGGCATCTCGCTGTTCCTGGTGCCGAAATTCATTCCCGATGCGGATGGAAACCCAAGCAAGCGCAATGAGGTGTTCTGCGCCGGCATCGAGCACAAGCTCGGTATCCACGCCTCCCCCACCTGCACCATGATCTATGGCGACAGCATCTCCGGAGACGGTGCGACGGGCTGGCTTGTCGGCGAGGAGAACCGCGGTCTCGCCTGCATGTTCACGATGATGAACAATGCCCGGCTGCTGGTCGGCATGCAGGGCGTCGCGGTGGCGGAAGCCGCCTACCAGAAGGCGCTTGCCTTTTCCCGCGAAAGGCGGCAGGGCCGCGCGCCGGGGGTAAAGCCCGGCAACGACATGAGCCCGATCGTCGAGCATCCCGACGTCCAGCGCATGCTTTTGACCATGAAAGGGCTGACGCAAAGCGCGCGCGCCATCGGCTATGCCTGCGCCCATGCGCTCGACATGGCGCGCACGGGGACGAGCGATGAGGCGCGCTTCTGGACGGACCGCGCCAATCTTCTGACCCCCGTGGCGAAGGCTTTTTCAACCGATATCGGCGTCGAGGCGGCCTCACTCGGCATCCAGATCCATGGCGGCATGGGCTTCATCGAGGAAACCGGCGCGGCGCAGCTCCTGCGCGATGCACGCATCGCGCCGATCTATGAGGGCACCAACGGCATCCAGGCGATCGACCTCGTGCAGCGCAAGCTGCCGCTCGATGATGGCGAGCATGTGAAGGCCTATATCGCAGAACTGCGCGCCATCGCGGATCAGGCTGCCGCCTCCAACCGCGCGGAACTGGGCGGCACCGCCGGCTGCCTTGCCTTCGCCATTGCCGATCTCGAAGAGGCGACGCTCCATCTGCAGCAGGCGCTGGCCGAAGGCCGGGTGCAGCAGGCACTCTGCGGCGCGACGCCCTATCTCCGCCTGTTCGGGCTCGCCGCCGGCGGCGCCTATCTCGCCAAGGGTGCATTGACCGGCGAAGATGCAGGGCGTTCCGTGCTCTGCCGCTTCTATGCGGAGAACCTGCTGAAGGAAACGACGGCGCTCAAACATTGCGTCATCAATGGCGCGGAAAGCCTCATGGCCGCCCGCGCGGCGCTTGCCGAGTGAGGATCGCCATGTCCGAACACATCATCATCGAACGCATAGAAGCGGTGCAGCTTATCCGCATCGCCCGGCCGGAGAAGAAGAACGCCCTCACCCGCGCCATGTATGCCGCCATGGCCGAAGCGCTGCGTGCAGGCGATGCGGACGACGCCATCCGCGTGCATGTGCTTTTCGGCGCGCCCGGCGCCTTTTCCGCCGGCAACGACATGCAGGATTTCATGGCGGCCGCAAGCGGCGGGACCATGGGCGCGGAGGTGCTCGATTTCCTCGGTGCGCTTTCAACCGCCAAGAAGCCGGTCGTTTCCGGCGTGGATGGCCTTGCCATCGGCATCGGCACGACGATCCATCTCCATTGCGACCTGACCTTCGCCACCCCGCAATCCCTGTTCCGCACGCCATTTGTCGACCTTGGCCTTGTGCCGGAGGCGGCGTCGAGCCTGCTGGCTCCTCGTCTGATGGGATATCAGAAGGCGTTCGCGCTGCTGGCATTGGGCGAAGGGTTTTCGGCGGAAGCGGCGAAAGAGGCCGGGATCGTCCATCGCATCGTCCCGGCGGAAGAGCTTGAACAAGCCGTGATCGATGCGGCGCGCGCCATTGCCGCCCGCCCCCCGCAGGCGATGCAGATTACCAAGGCGCTGCTGCGCGGGCCGGATGAGCCGGTCGGCGACCGCATCGCGCGGGAGGCCCGGCATTTCGCCGAGCGGTTGACCTCGCAGGAGGCGCGCGAGGCGGTGATGGCGTTTTTGACGAAGAAGAAGTGAAAAAGGGGCGTTAGGGTGTTAACGTCGGCGCTCTACGTCGCCCCCCTCTACCCTCCCGGGCATCTCCCCCGCAAGGGGGGAGATTAGCCTTCATTGATGACGGCGCTAAACCTGCAACCTAGGCGGTTGGCGAAAGCGGGTGTGGCAGCCAATCTCCCCCCTTGCGGGGGAGATGTCCGGCAGGACAGAGGGGGGTGTCTGGCGTTTCCGCCAACAGACTTGCTCCATCTTCAAAATCCCTTGCGAATCACATAAGTATGTGCTTATCTGTTGTCCATGATGGACACCGACATATTCCGAGCCCTGGCCGACCCGACCCGCCGCGCGATCTTCGAGAAGCTGGCGGCAGGCAGCATGAATGCGAGTGCCTTGCGGGAAGGGATGGAGATTAGCCAGCCGGCCATGTCGCAGCATCTTGCGGTCCTGCGGAGCGCCCGGCTGGTGCGGGAAGAGCGGCAGGGCCGTTTCGTGAATTACGAGGTCGATCCGGAAGGGCTGGCGCTTATCGCGCAATGGCTGGCGAAATATCGCGCCTACTGGCCGCAGCGCATCGAAGCGCTCAAGGTCTTGCTGAAGGATATGGATCAATGAGCGCTGACGAGACTGTTAAACAGGATCACACGATCGAGATGGAGTTCGAGATCGACGAGCCGCCACAGAAGGTCTGGCGCGCGATCAGCATTGCCGAATTCCGGCAGAACTGGCTGCCCGGCGACGTGCTGGCCGATACGGAGGCAGCCAGCGTGACGCAGGGTGAGGAAGTCAGCTACCGGATGCGGGAGACGGAAGCCCCCTTCGCCGAAAGCCTCGTCACCTTCCGCATCGCCCCGAACGCGAATGGAGGAACCTGCCTGCGGGTCATCCATGAACTGACGGAAGCAAGAGGCAAGCAGATGGCGACGACAGCAGCCAACAATAACAGCCCGGTCCTCATGCTCGCCGCCTGACGCGGCAGGATTTCCCTCAACGTTTCCTGAAAGATTGGAGTTCGCCGATGCGCGAAGCGATGCAACTCGTCCCCATGGTCGTGGAACAATCCTCAAGAGGGGAGCGGTCCTTCGACATCTATTCCCGTCTTCTACGGGAGCGGATCATCTTCCTGAACGGAGAGGTGAACGACACGGTTTCGGCGCTCGTCTGCGCGCAGCTCTTGTTTCTGGAGGCGGAAAACCCGAAGAAGCCGATCCACCTCTACATCAATTCGCCCGGCGGCGTGGTCACCAGCGGCCTTGCCATGTACGACACCATGCGCCTCGTCCGCGCGCCGGTGCATACACTCTGCATGGGGACCGCCCGCTCCATGGGATCGTTCCTGCTGATGGCGGGCGAACCCGGCCAGCGCGTCGCCTTGCCCAATTCCAGCATCCATATCCACCAGCCGTTGGGAGGATACCAAGGGCAGGCATCGGATATTTTCATTCATGCCGAGGAAATGCTGAAAATGAAACAGCGGATGACCCGGCTCTACGCCGAGCATTGCGGCCGCACCTACGAAGAGTTCGAAAAAGCAATGGACCGCGACTTCTTCATGACAGCCGAGGAAGCCGTGGAATGGGGGCTGGTGGATCGGGTGCTGACGGTTCGGGAGGGATAAGCAGGGATAAGCTGCGATGGAGGGCAAGCGCAGGCTAACTGGAAATGTCGGTGCTCTGTGGCGCCCCCCTCTGTCCTGCCGGACATCTCCCCCCGCAAGGGGGGAGATTGGCTGGCACGCCCGCTTTCCCCAACCGTCTAGGTTGCAGGTTTAAGCGCCGTCATCAATGAAGGCTAATCTCCCCCCTCGCGGGGGAGATGCCCGGCAGGGCAGAGGGGGGCGGCGTAGAGCGTCACGGGCGAGCAAGTACCCCCGCTTCCCCTCACCTCCGCGCAATGATCTCCGTCCCGGACACCACCAGCCGCACACCGAGATTGCCGGTCTTGCGGCGGGCGAGGAAGCGCGGGCGGCGGCGGCGGGGCTCCTGCCCCTTGCGGCGCGGCTGCGGCTGGGAGACGCCGACCGGGCCCATGCTTTCCTCCAGCGGACGGGCGACGCCATCCTCTTCCACCAGCATCATCGGCAGGTTGAAGGCGGCGGACCAGGCGCGCCAGTCGGCGGCCACGTCATCAAGGTCATGCGCCACCAGAAGCGGCACGGAAAGCTGCGGATCCGCGTGCATCAGTTCCAGCGTGACGGTGATCTGGCCGTATTCATCTTCCACCGCGCGGGCCGTGACGCCCTGAAAGGCGCGGGCCGGCAGGGCGATGGACATTGGCAGTCCGCTTGCCGGCAGGATACGGCGGATCACTGCGCCGCGCTCATTGATGGTGAAGGTGATATCTCCCCTCTCGTCACGCGTGGCGTAGGTCACAACCTGCGGAAAGTGAAATGGGTCCAACCGCAATTCGCGGCCCGCCCATACTGGCTTAAGCCCTTGATTCATCATCTTTTACGCCTCTGTCTCTCCTGAGAACCGGTGTTCCGGTCTCCCTGCCTTTCCGGGCCTTTTTCGGCCTCGTTGGGTTGAGAATAGGCGCGCTTTGTTACCGCCGGGCTTAATTATTTCGGTTAAATTTTCCTGATTTGGCGGATGGTTATCAGAAGGAAACCCGGTGTAAGATTTCAGCAAGCCGGGTAAAGAAAAAACTGAGCGGCGACGGGACGCCGTCTTGCTCAGATCGTTTTGCCCGGATTCATGATCCCGGCGGGGTCAAAGGCCGCCTTGATCTTCTTCATCAGGGCAAGCGCGACCGGGCTCTTGAAATGCACGAGTTCCCCGCGCTTCAGCTGGCCGATGCCATGCTCGGCGGAGATCGAGCCGCCATAGCGGGCGACGATGGTGTGGATGCGGTGGTTGAGTTCGCCCCAACGGGCGAGAAACGCCTGCTTGTCGGCGCC
This sequence comes from Mesorhizobium sp. RMAD-H1, assembly GCF_014191375.1. Classification (GTDB taxonomy): domain Bacteria; phylum Pseudomonadota; class Alphaproteobacteria; order Rhizobiales; family Rhizobiaceae; genus Paramesorhizobium. The sequence continues at coordinate 501,336 of NZ_JACHWN010000001.1, read as the reverse complement.
GACCGGCTGCGAGATGTTATAATGCAGATTGCCGTCGCCCATATGGCCGAAGCAGACGACGCGCGCGCCGGGGATCATCTCCTGCACCGCCCTGCCCGCCTCCTCGATGAAGGCGGGGATGGAGGCGACCGGCACGGAGATGTCGTGCTTGATCGAGCCGCCTTCCGGCTTCTGCGCCCAGGACATCTCCTCGCGCATTTTCCAGAACATCTTTTCCTGGGCGACGCTTTCGGCAATGGACGCGTCCTGCACGAGATCGGCCTCATAGGCTTCCGTCAGGACCGTCTCGATGATGGCACGGGCATCATCGGACGAACGCGAGGATGAGATATCGATCAGCACATACCATTCATGCGGACTCTCCAGCGGGTCGCGCGCGCCCTCGACATGGCGCACGGTGAACTCGACGCCGATGCGCGGCATCAGCTCGAAGCCGGTGAGCGCGGGACCGGCATGCTCGGTGGCAAGGCTGAAGAGCTTCAGGGCATCCGCCGGGTTCCTGAGCCCTGCATAGGCGACGCCCTTGCCCTTGGGCTGCGGATAGAGCTTCATCACCGCCGCGGTGATGACGCCGAGCGTGCCTTCCGCGCCGATGAACAGGTCCTTCAGATCGTAACCGGTATTGTCCTTCTTCACATAGCGCAAATCGTTGAGGATCTCGCCCGTCGGCAGCACCACTTCGAGCCCCAGGCAAAGCTCGCGCGTATTGCCATAGGCGAGCACCGCCGTGCCGCCCGCATTGGAGGAAAGATTACCGCCGATCTGGCAGGAGCCTTCCGCGCCGAGCGACAGCGGGAAAAGCAGGCCCGCTTCCGCCGCGGCATCCTGCAGGTTTTTCAGCACCACGCCCGCCTCCACCGTCGCCAGATGGCCCGCGGTGTCGATGTTGCGGATGCGGTTCATGCGCAAGAGCGACAGGATGATGGCGCGGCCGCTTTCATCCGGCTGCTGCGCTCCGACGAGGCCGGTATTACCGCCCTGCGGCACGATGGGCGTGCCGGTTTCGGTGGCGAGCTTGAGGATGGCGGCGACCTCCTCCGTCGAGCCGGGACGCAGCACCATCGCGGCGTGGCCATGGTAGAGGTCACGCTGCTCGATGAGATAGGGCGCGATATCGTTGGCGTCGATCAACGCGTTCTTCTCGCCGACAATGGCGGCGAAACGGTCGAGGAGGGTCTCGTCTGGACTAGCCGGCTGGATGGTCATGTCATTCGCCCTTTATTTCAGATGGAAACGCTGGCGCTCCACGTCGCCCCCCTCTGCCCTGCCGGGCATCTCCCCCGCAAGGGGAGAGATTACGCCATCATGAGCGCCCGGCACCAATCGCTGGCGTTGCAGAATAGGCGCGGAGAGCCGTGACAGCCAATCTCCCCCCTTGCGGGGGAGATGCCCGGCAGGACAGAGGGGGGTGCCGTAGAGCGCAGACATTTCCACCAAACGCCTATTCCCTCGGCGCCGCCGCGCGGGCAAGACGGTCGTTTATGGCTTCGCCGAGCCCATCATGCGGGATCGGCTCGACGGCAATGACGCCCGCGCCCGCCGCGTCGAGACGCTTCATGTAATCGAAAAGATGCACCGCCGCCTCGCGCAAGTTTCCCGTCTCGCTCAGATTGAGGAGATGCGAGGCGTGTTCCGCGTCCTTGGCTCGGGTGGGGCCGAAGGCCAGCAGCGCCTCGCCGGGTGCGATTTCGCGCGCATCGAGGCGCATGGCGGCGCGGGGGGCGTAGTGCGAGGCGAGCATGCCGGGGGCCTGGATGGCGGCACGCTGGTCGAGGCGGTGAAGCTTTTGTCCCGTCAGCGCCTCGATTTCTTCCGCCGCCAGACCGCCGGGGCGGAGCAGCGATATGGTGTCGCCTTCGACCTTGACGATGGTCGATTCCAGCCCGACCGGGCATGGGCCAGCGTCGAGGATCATGTCCAGTTTCGCGCCCAGATCGTCGGCCACGGCTTCCGCGCTCGTCGCGCTGATGCGGCCGGAAGTGTTGGCGCTGGGGGCGGCGAGCGGGCGGTCGAGCATGGCGATGATCTCGCCCGCAGCCCCGCGCGGCATGCGTATTGCCAGCGTGGAGAGCCCCGCCGTGACCAGCGGGTGAATGGCGGCGTCTTGCTTGAGCGGCAGTACCAGCGTCAGCGGCCCCGGCCAGAAGGCGTCGATCAGGCGGCGCGAGAGGGGATCGATTTCGACAAAGCGCTCGGCCATGGCGACACCAGATACGTGGCAGATCAGCGGATTGAAGCGCGGGCGGCCCTTGGCTTCGAAAATTTTTGCCACGCCCAGGCCGTTGGTGGCGTCGGCGGCAAGGCCATAGACCGTCTCGGTGGGAATGGCGACAAGCCCGCCCTCGCTTAAGATCCGCGCCGCGCGGGCAAGCGCCTCGTCATCTATGCTGGTTATATCCGCCGGCACATCCGTTCTCCTGTCGCCATTTGCCTACACAAGGGCATCATGCGGCGCAAGCGGGCAGCGCAATCGGTAAAATTTGAAGGATCGCGGAGACGGGATCGCAATGTCCTGATGCTACGACTCCCGCGCTTGATTATGCGGGGGGTGAATAATGTTATCTCGATTCATCGCGATCCTGACGCTGGCGCCGGCACTCATCGCACCGGCTTATGCAGGCTCGATCGAAACACCGGCAGCGCCCGACCAGGTCCGCTCCATCGATTATGTCGGCTATGACGGGGTGGATGCCGCGGGCAACCCGATCTGCAAGCCTTGCGAGGCGGAAAAGGCAGCGGAAGCGGCAAGACATGCAGCGTTGGAAGAGCGGCGGAAGCGTGCACGAGATTATATGGCGCGGATGCAGGGGCAGGCTCCGGCGACGCAGCATGCCGCTGATGTGGATGCGATGGCGGTGGGGGCGTTGCCTGAAGCGGCGCTGGGGGATGTGCAGATGAGGACGGGGGTGGAGTAATATGCTCCAACGTCGGTGCGGGCAGCACCCCCCTCTGTCCTGCCGGACATCTCCCCCTCAAGGGGGGAGATTGGCTGTCAGAATCGCTTTCGCCAACCGCCAGCGTTGCAAAATAAAGTGCCGTCATCAATGAAGGCCAATCTCCCCCCTTGAGGGGGAGATGCCCGGCAGGGCAGAGGGGGGTACTGTCCCGCCGAGGGTTCCGTTTCAACGTTGAACTCTCACCCCGCGATCTTCGAAAAATCCGCCACTTTTCCCGTCGCCTCGCGGATGCGGGCGAGGAGCGCCAGGCGGTTGGCGCGGACGTTCTCGTCCTCGTCGTTCACGAGCACTTTTTCGAAGAAGGCATCGACCGGGCCGCGCAGTTTGGCGAGGGCCAGCATTGCGCCGGAGAAATCTTCCGCTTCGATCGCCTGGCCCGCATCCTTTTCCGCCTCACCGATGGCGGCGAAGAGCGCCCTCTCCTCTTCCTCGCGGAAAAGCGCGGGATCGACGGCTTCGGCGACCCGCGTGCCCTTCTTTTCCTCGGCGGCGAGGATGTTGGCGGCGCGTTTTGTTCCGGCCAGCAGGTTCTTGCCGTCCTCGGTGTTGATGAAATAGATCAGCGCTTCGACCCGCCGCGCGATCAGCAGCAGATTGTCCGCCTCGGGCGAAAGCACCGCATCGATGGCATCGTAACGCGCGCCTTCGTCCTTGAGGTAGACCTTCAGGCGGTCATGGAAGAAGGAGAGGAGATCTTGGATATGCCCTACCATTTTGGTCCGGAACATCTCTTCCGGCATACTTAAAATCATTGAGCCATGAACTCTAAAGCTGGGAAGACCTGCCTGGGATTTCCCTTCAGAACCAAGCTTGTTACGAGTATTGTTTGGAGTGTCTTGGATAATAATACTGCCGCCTTCAGTACGATTCTGTATCTTCATCCAAATATCGACGAGTGCTTTGAACGAGAAGCGAATATCATTCTCCAGCACCAGACGGATCACGCCCAGCGCCGCCCTTCGCAGCGCGAAGGGATCTTTCGAACCTGTCGGCTTTTCATCAATGGCCCAGAAGCCGACAAGCGTATCCAGCTTGTCCGCCAAGGCCACGGCAATGGACACCGGATCGCGCGGGACGCGGTCGCTGGGGCCGAGGGGCTTGTAGTGTTCCTCGATGGCGGCGGCGACGGATTCATGCTCGCCTTGCAGAGTCGCGTATTTGCGGCCCATGCCGCCCTGCAGTTCGGGGAACTCGCCGACCACCTCGGTCTGCAAATCCGCCTTGGCGAGCACGGCGGCACGTTCGGCCAGCTCCGGATCGGCGCCGACGATGGGGGCGATTTCGCGCGCGAGACGGCGGATGCGCTCGACGCGCGCGCCTTGCGTGCCGAGCTTGGCGTGGAAGGTCACATCCAGCGCATCCAGCCGCGCCATGCGCTGGTCGAGCGGCTTATCCAGCTTAAGTCCGAGCTTGTCCGCCGAGGCTTTCAGCTTTGCCACATCGGGCAGGTCGGCCTGGTCGGTTTTCCAGAAATAGAGCGCGTCGGACAGGCGGGCGCGCACGACCTTGCCATTGCCATAGGCGATTTCCTTGCCGCCATCCTTCGCCTCGATGTTGGAGACGAGGATGAAGCGGTTGGAGAGCGCTTCGCTCTCGCCCTGCCTGCGGGTGACGAAGCATTTCTGGTTGGCGCGGATGGTGAGGCGGATGACTTCCGGCGGGATGGCCAGGAATTCCTCCTCGAAGGTGCCCATCAGCACGACGGGCCATTCGACCAGGCCTGAAACCTCCTCCAGCAGCCCCTCGTCCTCGACCAGCTCGAGGCCGGAGGCAAAGGCGAGATTGCGGGCGTCGTCAAGGATCATCTCCTTGCGGCGGTCGGCATCGAGCACGACCTTGGCCTTCTCCAGCTTCGCGACATAATCATCGAAACGGCGGACGGTGATCGGCTCGCCATCGCTCATGAAGCGGTGGCCGTAGGTGACGTTGCCGGAGCGGATGCCGTCGACCGCGAAATCCACCACCACCGGCTCCTCGGTTTCCGGGCCGAAGGTGCAGAGGATCGATTGCAGCGGGCGCACCCAGCGCAATGAGCCGGGCTTCGCCGACGCCGCGCCCCAGCGCATGGATTTCGGCCAGGGGAAATCGCGGATCACCTGCGGGATCAGCTCGGCGATGATCTCTTCCGCCGCGCGGCCCGGCCTGGTGATATGGGCGACGTAGAAATCGCCCTTCTTCGGGTCGGTGTGGACATGGGCCTGCGAGATGTCGGTGAGGCCGGCCGAGCGCAGGAAGCCCTGGATCGCCTGTTCCGGCGCCTTGACACTCGGGCCCTTGCGTTCCTCGTGCACGTCCTTGGAGCGGATGGTGAGGCCGCGAATGTCGAGCGCCAGCCGGCGCGGCGTCCAGTATTCGCGCGCCGCCTCATAGGTCAGCCCCGCCTCGACCAGGCCGTCGGTGACAAGCTTCTTCAAATCGCCCGCTGCCTTGCGCTGCATGCGAGCCGGGATTTCCTCGGAGCGAAGTTCGAGCAGAAGGTCGAGCATCACGCAGCCTCGTTCTTATAGTTAAAGCCGCCCGCATCGGTCTTGAGGAAGGCCTCGCCGCATTGGCGCGCGAGGTTGCGCACGCGCAGGATATAGTTCTGGCGCTCGGTCACGGAGATGACGCCGCGGGCGTCCAGAAGATTGAAGGCATGGGACGCCTTGATGCATTGGTCATAAGCGGGAAAGACCATCTTGTGGAGCGATGCATTCGCCCCCGCCGCCGGCGCGCCGGCCTTCAAGAGCGCCTCGCATTCACGCTCCGCATCCTCGAAATGCCTGAACAGAACCTCCGTATTGGCGTGTTCGAAATTGTGCCGGGAATATTCCTGCTCGGCCTGCAGGAAGACGTCGCCATAGGTGACCTTCTCGTCATCTTCGAGGCCGTTGAAATTCAAGTCATAGACATTGTCGACGCCCTGCACATACATGGCGAGGCGCTCGAGGCCATAGGTCAGCTCGCCCGAGACCGGCGCGCATTCGATGCCGCAGACCTGCTGGAAATAGGTGAACTGCGACACTTCCATGCCGTCGCACCAGCACTCCCAGCCAAGACCCCAGGCGCCCAGCGTCGGGCTTTCCCAATCGTCCTCGACAAAGCGGATATCGTGCAGCAGCGGGTCGAGGCCGATGGCCTTCAACGAGCCGAGATAGAGCTCCTGCAGGTTCGGCGGCGACGGCTTGATGATCACCTGATACTGGTAATAATGCTGCAGCCGGTTGGGATTCTCGCCATAGCGTCCATCCTTGGGGCGGCGCGACGGCTGCACATAAGCCGCCTTCCAGGGCTTCGGCCCCAGCGAGCGCAGCGTCGTCGCCGGGTGGAACGTCCCCGCCCCCACTTCCATGTCGTAAGGCTGGAGAATGACGCAACCATGCTCCGCCCAGTAATTATGGAGCGTCAGGATCAGCCCCTGAAAGGAGCGGGTCGGATGCATGTGGTCGGGCAGCTTGGATGACACGGGCGGGCCTCGTGAAAAATCAGGATGCCACGTCCTAGTTTGTCAGCGTTACAGGGTCAAGGCAGTAGGGCAGTAAGGCAGCAGGGCAATATGTTTTAAAAGGAGAACGTACTGCCTATTGCCTTATTCCTTCGCTTCCGCCGCCTTGCGTCCATCCTCCTCCGGAAGCCCATGCTTCAGCTTGGCCTCGATCTTGGCCAGGTCCTCCGGCTCGGGCTTGGACGCCACGGCATGGTTCCACTGGAAGGTCGCTTCCAGCTTGCGGCCGGCACGCCAGTAGGCATCGCCGAGATGATCGTTGATCGTCGCGTCCTCGGGACGCAGCTTCACGGCCTTTTCAAGCTCCGTGACCGCCTCGTCATAGCGGCCGAGGCGATAATAGGCCCAGCCCAGCGAATCCACGATATAACCATCCTGCGGGCGCAGCTCGACCGCCTTGCGGATCATGTCGAGCGCCTCGTCGAGGTTCATGTTCATGTCCACCCAGGAATAGCCGAGATAGTTCAGCACCTGCGGCTGGTCCGGAAAGAGCTTGAGCGCTTCGCGGAAATTCGGCTCGGCCTTGTCCCATTCCTTGAGGCGCTCATAGGCGATGCCGCGCTGATAGAAGACGGCCCAGTCTTCGCGGGACGGCGTGCCGACGGCCTTGACCGCCGCATCATAGGTTTGCGCCGCGTTGCGGAAATCCTTCTTCTGGGCGTAGACGCCGCCCAGCGCGAGATAGGAGCGGATGTCGGTCCGGTCCTTGTCGAGCAGCACCTTGAGGTGGGTGATCGCTTCGTCGGTCTTGCCGGTTTCCGCCAGGTTGAGACCGAGCTGCATTTCCGCATCGCGCCGGTAGACCGAATTCTTCGGCACGCGGCCGTAATATTCGATCGCCTTTTCCGGCTGCTGCAGCTTGGCGGCGATGTCGCCCAGCTGGAACAATGTGGCGTCGTGATTTGGGCGAAGCGGCAGCGACATCTGCAGGTAGAGCTTGGCGAAGGCTTCCGCGCCGCCACGATTGATGGCCGTGCCGAGCGTATAGAGCACCTCGGCCGCGCCCTGCTGCGGCGTGGCGATGAGCGGCTTCAGCTTTTCTCCCCCGTCGAGCTTCTCGCGCACCTCGCGCAGGGCAAGCCTGCCCGAAAGCTGCTCGGTCGCCTGATCGAGCAGCTCGATCGCGCCCTGCTTGTCGCCGTTGCGCGCCTTGAAGGAGGCGAAGGCCTCGACGATGCGCTCATAAGTGTCGGGAGCGGCACCGCCGCCTGAGCGGTCGTCGATCGCCTGCTGATAGAAATCGCTGGCGACCTCCTTTTCACCGGCCATATCGGCGATGAGGGCGGCGTTATAGGTCTTGAACAGATTGTACCATTCCGGCCCCTCCAGCTTTTCGAGGGCATCGAAGGCGTCCTTGGTCTTGCCCTCTCCGGCGATCGCCCAGGCGGTCATCAGCCCCGTCGACAGGCGGTCCATGTCCGATTGCAGCGAAAGCATCAGCAGCGGCCCGGCCTTGCGGTACTGCTTCCTGGAAATGGCGTCGATGGCCAGCGCCACGCGCGAGAAACGCTCGATCTCCGGCACGTTCTTCAGCTCTTCGGCCAGCGGCAGCGCATCCCTAAACTTGCCGTCGGTCAGAAGCGCGATGAGCAGGTTCTGCTTCATCGGCCCGTTTGACGGGTCGAACGCCAGGGCCTGACGGTAATAGGCGACGGCGGCATTGAGATCGTTATCGCCCTCGGCGACGCGCCCGGCGAGATAGGCCCCGGCGAACGATCCGGTGCGGATCGGAGCCTCGCCTGTTCTGGCAAGCGCATCGGGCACTGGCAACGCCACACCGGCGGCCGCGGCAAGAAGCAATCCGTAAAGAGAAGCGTAGATCGGGCGCAGCCGCATTCCTATTCCTTTTTCGTCATCCGAGTATGCCTGCACATGGGCGGGCAATCAAAGCAAAGAGGCACCGCAAGCATGGCCTTTTTGCGAACGGGGCGCAAGAAAAGCCGCTTGCAAGGAAGGAAATTGCTTTCAGCCGCGATGCCTGGTCAGTTCACCCGGCTGATGCAGAAGTCGATGACGTCGATGAGCGCCGCCTTTTCCGGCGCCTGCGGCAGGGGCGCCAGCGCATCGCGGGCGATCTCGCCGAAATGGCGGGCGCGCTGCACCGTGTCCGCGATGGCGCCGTAACGCGTCATCAGCCCGATCGCCTTTTCGAGCGCCGAATCGTCGTTCACGCCGTCCTCGATCGCCTTTTTCCAGAAGGCGCGCTCCTCAGCCGTTCCCCTGCGGTAGGAGAGGAGCAGCGGCATGGTGATCTTGCCCTCGCGGAAATCGTCGCCGACATTCTTGCCGAGATCGTGCGCGCTGCCGCCATAATCGAGCGCATCGTCGACGAGCTGGAAGGCGAGGCCGAGATTGAGGCCGTAGGAGCGCAGCGCCACTCGGGTACCGCGCGGCGCGCCGGCGATGATCGGACCGACCTCGGCGGCTGCCGAAAACAGCGCCGCCGTCTTGGCCTTGATGACGGCGAGATATTCGTCTTCCGTTGTTTCCATGTTCTTGGCCGCGGCAAGCTGCATCACCTCGCCCTCGGCGATGATCGAGGCGGAGGTCGCGAGCACGTCGAGCGCCTCGAGCGAGCCGACATCGACCATCATCTTGAAGGCCTGGCCGAGGAGGAAATCACCGACGAGCACGCTCGCCTGGTTGCCCCAGATGGTGCGCGCGGTGCTTTTGCCGCGACGCAGATCGCTTTCGTCCACCACGTCGTCGTGGAGGAGCGTGGCGGTGTGCATGAACTCGACCGATGTGGCGAGCTTGATATGCCCCTCGCCCTCATAGCCGCACATGCGGGCCGAGGCGAGCGTCAGCATCGGGCGCAGGCGCTTGCCGCCTGACGAGATCAGGTGGTTCGCCACTTCCGGGATCATCTCGACGTCCGATCCCGCCTTCGACAGGATCAGCTCGTTGACGCGGCCCATATCGGCCTTCGTCAGATCGACCAGCGGCTGGACCGATCCTTCATGTTTCTTCTTCTCGTCGAGGCTGAGAACTACACCCAATGCCATACTCCTCGGAACGCGGCGCCCGCCCGGACGCGCAAAGGAACGTTCCATCCCTTTGAATTCACGCACGATCGGCATCGGGACGGCTTTCGCCCGATGCCGATCATGCATTTTGTGTGTCGCCACATTATTGAAGCGGGCCTTCATGCTCAAGCCGCAAAATATCCACAAACCACGCCCGGCCGACATGCCGTGTTCACAATCCTGGCATGGCACAGTTGTCAAGGAGCGCACAAACTGCATTCTAGATGCATGATCGAACTGATGCGAACCAACGACCCCGTGCTGATCTCCTTTGCGCAAGCGCTTCTGACAGAGGCGGGCATCGCCCACTTTGTCGCCGATTCGAACATGAGCATCATCGAGGGCTCGCTCGGGGTCCTGCAGCGCCGCCTGATGGTGGATGCTTCACAGGAGAAACAGGCCCGCCAGCTTCTTTCGGATGCCGGCATCGGGCATGAGCTGCGGCCGCAGGGCTGACATGAGCATCCAGCCCTCGCAGAACGGTCCCTTGCCGGACGATATGCCTGAAACCCTCGACGCCTTTCACCGGGGCGCCTTCCATCTCGTACAACCGGCGCTGAAGGGCCATCGGGCGGGCGTCGACGCCATGATCCTGGCGAGCGCCGTGCCCGACGGGTTTTCCGGAAGCCTTGTCGATCTCGGCGCCGGCGCCGGCGCGGCGGGGCTCGGCGTCGCAGCGCGCTGCCCATCGGCGCATGTGACGCTCGTCGAACGTTCGGCCTTCATGGCCGAATTCGCCCGCAAGACGCTTGCGCACCCGCTCAACGCCGACATCGCGCGGCGCGTCACCCTCATAGAAGCCGATGTGACGCTGGCCGGGCGGGCACGCGCGGCGGCCGGACTTGCCGACAATGCCTACGACTTCGCCATCATGAACCCGCCCTTCAACGCGGAGGCCGACCGGCGCACGCCGGATGCGCTGAAAGCAGAGGCGCACGTCATGCCGAAGGACATGTTCGAACAATGGATCAGGACGGCGGCGGCGATCGTGAAGCCCGGCGGCGGCATCGCCATCATCGCGCGGCCAGCCTCGATCAGCGAGATGCTGGCTGCCCTTTCGGGCCGCTTCGGGGGGCTGACGCTCGTTCCCGTCCAGCCGCGTCCCGATGAGGCGGCCATCCGCATCGTGATGCGGGGCGTTCGCGGCAGCCGCGCCAAAATGACGCTCGCCCCGCCCTTAGTATTGCACGGCGCAAGCGGTAACACCTTTACCGAGCGCGCCGATGCCATCAATAATGGCCGAAAAGGGCTTTTATAGCAGGCCAATTTTTGCGAGAAGCGGCGTACTCCAAACTCAAGTCCGCTATTTTTCTCCAGATTGGAACGATTACTAATGAATGATGTCCCGAGCCTGATCCGCCCGCCGTCAGTCCTGCGCCGTTTCCTGGACAGCGAAGCAGCCGGCGGCATCGTATTGATGTTTGCCGCGGCACTGGCGCTGATCGTTGCGAACTCGCCCTTCGCCGAAACCTATTTCCATACGCTTCACATCTATATCGGCGGGCTCAGCGTCCTGCACTGGATCAATGACGCCCTGATGGTGATCTTCTTCCTGCTGGTGGGGCTGGAAATCAAGCGTGAATTCCTGGACGGTCAGCTGGCAAGCTGGTCCAACCGCATGCTGCCAGGCATAGCCGCAGCAGGCGGTGTCGTGGTTCCCGCGCTGATCTTCGCGTTCCTGAATGCCGACAATCCCGAGACCATCCGCGGCTGGGCAATCCCCTCGGCGACCGATATCGCCTTCGCGCTCGGCGTCATTTCGCTGCTCGGCTCGCGCGTGCCTTCGAGCCTCAAGGTGTTCCTGGCGACGCTTGCCATTCTGGACGATCTGGCGGCGGTCGTCATCATCGCGATCTTCTACACATCCGATATCGCGATGCCTTATCTGGGCGCCGCCGCGGCCGCGACGCTGGTCCTGATCATCATGAACCGCATGGGCGTGATGAAGCTCCTGCCCTACCTCGTCGTCGGCTTCATCCTGTGGTACCTGGTGCTGCGTTCCGGCGTGCATGCGACCATTGCCGGCGTCATCCTGGCGATGACCATCCCGCTCAGGCCCGCGCCGGGCCGACCCGACGACATGACATCGCCGCTGCACAAGCTCGAGCATGGGCTCTCCAACTGGGTGTCGTTCCTCATCGTGCCGATCTTCGGCTTCGCCAATGCCGGCGTATCCTTTAGCGGCATCGATGCCTCGGTGTTCAGGGACACGCTGACGCTCGGCATCGCCCTCGGCCTCTTCGTCGGCAAGCAGATAGGCGTTTTCGGCGCAGCATGGCTTTCCATCAAGCTTCGCCTGACCGCCAAGCCGATGGGCGCAAGCTGGATCCAGCTTTACGGTGTATCGCTGCTTTGCGGCATCGGCTTCACCATGAGCCTGTTCATCGGCCTGCTTTCATTTACGTCCGACCACATGCATGACGAGACCAAGATCGGCGTCCTGACCGGATCGATCCTGTCGGCCATCTGCGGCTATCTTGTGCTGCGGCTCAGCGGAAAGCCCAAGGCCAGGCAGGAAGAAGTGGCTGGTTAAAACAGGCTGTTTGCGGAAAAACACCCTATCAAACGCAATGCCCCGCCTATCCATCGGCGGGGCATTGCGTTTTTGCCTTTCGCACCTACATGCGAAAGGCATCTCAACAGGGGTAACCTCCTGTCAGCAAAAATAGGGTAATCCATAGCGAGCAGAACGCCCATGACGGCGTTCGTGAAAATCAGCCTGGAGTAGCGAGTGGCCCGTTTTCCTTCCCGTTTCCTGCCGCGCCGTTTTCGGGCGGATCATGTCGAGATTCCCGTGGTGCGCCTGCACGGCGCGATCCTGACCGGCGGTACCCAGCTGCGCCCCACGCTTTCGCTCGCGAGCATGGCCGGCGTGCTCGACAAGGCCTTTGCCGACAAGAAGGCGCCGGCGGTAGCGTTTTCCATCAATTCGCCCGGCGGCTCGCCGGTGCAGTCGCGCCTGATCTTCCGGCGCATCCGCGATCTGGCGGAGGAGAAGAACAAGAAGGTCCATGTCTTCATCGAGGATGTGGCGGCTTCCGGCGGCTACATGATCGCGATCGCCGGCGACGAGATCATCGCCGACCCCTCCTCCATCGTCGGCTCGATCGGCGTCGTCTCTGCCTCATTCGGCTTTCAGGAGCTGATCAAAAAGATCGGCGTGGAACGCCGCGTCTACACGGCGGGCAAGAACAAGGTAGCGCTCGACCCGTTCCAGCCGGAAAAGAAAAGCGATGTCGAGCATCTGAAGAAACTGCAGCTGGAAGTGCACGAGACCTTCATCAATCTCGTCAAGGAGCGGCGCGGAGCCAAGCTCACCGATGATCCGGATCTCTTCACCGGACTGTTCTGGTCGGGCGAGAAGGCGCTTGCGCTCGGCCTCGTCGACGGGCTCGGCGACATGCGCTCGCATCTGCGCCGGGAATACGGGCCGAAAACGAAACTGAAGCTGATCCAGTCGCAGCGCGGCCTCTTCGGCTGGCGCACGCCCTCGCTCGGGCTTCACAAAGCGGACACTTTGGCGCAAGCTGCGGCGGGTGCGACGGAAGGCCTGCTGTCGGCCATGGAGGAAAAAGCCCTATGGTCGCACTACGGGCTTTGAAAACCGGCGAAAGGCAAGGTTTGAGGATTTGAGGCAATGCCGCAACTCATCTTTTTCATCCTCATCGGCTTGGTCGCCTGGTATGGCTACCGTTCGTTCAAGCGCGAGGCCGCGCGGGTTTCGCAGCGGGTCCGCCAAGCGGAGAAGGAAGCCAGCAACCGGGCACACGGCACGCTGGTGCAGGATCCAAAGACGGGCGAATACCACGTGCGCAAGGATTGACCTCGTGCTGTTCAATTCACGGGCCTGCGCATGAACAGGCACATTTCCCCGCTGCCGGCGCGTAGTGAGACGATCTCCCTGCTGGCGCCCGCCAAGATCAATCTGGCGCTGCATGTCACAGGCCGGCGCGACGACGGCTATCACCTGCTCGAAAGCCTGGTGGCATTTGCCGGCTTCGGCGACCGGATAGAGATCGCACCGGCGGTGCAGGACCGCTTCACGGTGACGGGGCCGTTCGCCCAGTCGGTTCCGACAGATGCGATGAACCTCGTTATCAGGGCGCGCGACGCGTTGCGCGCGCGTTTTCCGGCAAAGGCGCGGCCGGTCGAGATCGTGCTGGAGAAAAGGCTGCCGATCGCATCCGGCATCGGGGGCGGATCGAGCGACGCGGCGGCGGCGCTCATCGGGCTCAACCGGCTGTGGGCGCTGGACCTGGACATGAAGAGCCTTTGCGAAATCGGGCTTTCGCTCGGCGCGGACCTGCCCATGTGCCTGCATGGCCAGCAGAGCGGATTGCCGCTGCTCGCGCGCGGCATCGGCGAGGCGCTGCACCCCGTCTCCCGTTTTCCGTCACTGCCGATCGTGCTGGCCAATGACGGCACGGGGCTCTCAACGCCACGGGTCTTCCAGGCGCTCTCACGGCGGGACAACCCGCCGCTCCCCTCCCCGCCGGACTTTTCGACCATCGAGGCCGTCTGCGCTTATCTCAGGCAGACGCGCAACGATCTCTACGCCGCGTCGCTGGCGCTCGCCCCGGCGCTTGCCGGTCTTCTCGACCTCTTTGCCGAGGCCGGCGCGCGCTTCACGCAGATGTCCGGCTCGGGCGCCACCTGCTTTGCCGTATTCCAGGACAATGCGGCGGCGGCGCAGGCGGCGGCATTCCTCAAGGCGCGCCATCCGCACTGGTTCGTGGTGGCGACAGAAACAAGGTCCGTATCGGAGTGAGCGAAATGGCGAGCGAAGCACGGCCCTTCATACCCGTCGGCATCGCGGTGCTGACGGTATCGGACACGCGCACGCTCGCCGATGACAGATCCGGCGACACCCTGGCCGGGCGGATCAACAAGGCGGGCCACACGCTTGCCGCCCGCGATATCGTGCCTGACGATATGGAGAAAATCCGCGACAAGGTTCTCTTCTGGTCACGTGATCCGGATATCGACGTCATCATCACCACCGGCGGCACCGGCTTTACCGGGCGCGACGTGACGCCGGAAGCGCTGGAGCCGATCTTCGACAAGCGCATGGACGGCTTCTCGGAAGTCTTCCACCGCATCTCCTATGACAAGATCGGCACCTCCACGATCCAGTCCCGGGCGACCGGCGGCGTCGTCAATGCGACCTTCGTCTTCGTGCTGCCCGGCTCGCCCGGCGCCTGCCGCGACGCCTGGGATCATATCCTGCAGTTCCAGCTCGACTACCGCCACATGCCCTGCAATTTCGTCGAGATCATGCCGCGGCTCAGCGAGCACCTGAAACGCGGCACGGGCTGACCCCAATCGGCTGCAGCGCTTTTCACGCCCGGTTCGCAGGCACGATCTCCGCCTTCAGCCGCCGCGTGGCAATGCCGCGCGCCAGATCGCTTGCCCCATGTCCCGGCTTCAGAAGCGCGAGTGCCTGCCGCTTTGACATCAGAAGCCCGTCACTCATCGGATTGTTGGTGCCGAAAACCCGCGCCAGAAAGCGCGGCCGGTTGATGGACGAACGGGAGAAGCGCGCCGGCCCCGGCAGGGCCTCCATGTGATTGCGCGCCGCCTCCGGCCAGCCATCGAGCAGGCGTGAGCCGGGCTCCAGGAACAGGAGCCATTCGCCCCGCGCGCGCCGCACAGCATCAAGCAGGGACTGGCCTTCCAGGAAGACGCAGCCCGCCGCATCGGCGACCTCCCGCGTGTGGTCGCTCGATCCGTGATCGACGACGACGACATCACGCACCAGCCCCTCGACGGCGGCGTTGACCAGCCCCGCAAGCGTACGGGCCAGAGGCTCCTCGGCGTTCTTGGTTTCGATGATAACGGACACCATGGCCCCGCTTATCGCATGGAGGCGGAAAATGCCACATTTCCTTCAAACAATGAAAAAGTTCTTGATTTGTTCTCATCCGAAAGATAGGAATAGATTCATCGAACGGGAGCTGAACCGACCGGCAGGTGGGCAGAGAGTGCCCGTCCGAGATCAAGCGTTCCAGAGAAGCCGGCGGACCGGAAATATTTCCGGCAAGGAGCAAGCGATGGATGTCATTCACCATGCCGACAGGATTGCTTTCGGAGAAGGCCGGGCGGAGCATGCCAACGCGCTGATCACGGAAACGGGCCTGCGCATCGATCACCAGCGCAGGCGCGGACGCGGCGCCGGCATCAATCCTTCCGGCCGTTTCGAGCCCACGACCCGCCATGTCTTCGACGATGGCTGGAACACGATCGAGGAACTGCCACCGTTCAAGACGGACGTGCAGGTCGAGAAGCCGCGCACGATCATCACGCGCAACGATTCGCCCGACATCAGCTTCGACCGTTCGATCAATCCCTATCGCGGCTGCGAGCATGGCTGCATCTACTGCTTTGCCCGTCCGACGCACAGCTATATGGGCCTGTCTGCTGGGCTCGACTTCGAATCGAAGCTCTTCGCAAAGCCGGATGCGCCGCGCCTTCTGGAGAAGGAACTGGCGAAACCGGGCTATACGGTAAAGACCATCGCCATCGGCACCAATACCGATCCCTATCAGCCGATCGAGAAGAAATGGCGCATCATGCGCGAGATCCTCGAAGTGCTGGAGGCGGCCAATCATCCCGTCGGCATCGTCACCAAATCCGCCATGGTGATGCGGGACCAGGACATCCTCGCCCGGATGGCCGAGAAGGGGCTCGCCAAGGTGGCGCTCTCGGTGACCACACTCGACGCCAAGCTCGCCCGGACGATGGAACCCCGCGCCTCGACGCCGACCAGGCGGCTGCAGGCCATCCGCTCGCTCGCCGATGCGGGCATTCCGGCCTCGGTGATGATGGGTCCCGTCATCCCCGGCGTCAATGACCACGAGATCGAGCGCATCCTGGATTCGGCCTATGCCATGGGCGCGCGGGAGGCCGGCTACGTCCTCCTGCGCCTGCCGCTGGAGGTCGCCCCTATCTTCAAGGACTGGCTGCTCAGGCATTATCCCGACCGCTACCGCCATGTCATGTCGCTGGTGCGCTCCATGCGCGGCGGCAAGGATTACGACGCCGAATGGGGCAAGCGCATGCGCGGCGAAGGGCCCTATGCCTGGCAGATCGGCCGACGCTTCGAGATTGCCGCCAAGAAGCTCGGCATGAATGTGCACAGGAGGAAGCTCAGGACAGACCTCTTCGAGCCGCCGGCGAAATACGGGACCCAGCTCTCGCTTTTTTGATCCGGATACGGAACTTTTTGCCGCCCTGCGCATAGTGGGAGTATCCGGGTCTCTATGCGCGGTTCCGGCGAGATTTTTCTCAATTGACTTCCATCAGGCAACCGAGCCCCTTGCCTGATGGCGACCTCACTGCCCCCGTCCCCCGGCAGGAGGTCTTGCGGAGAACCGGAAGCAATGCGATCGTCGCCGCACCATGACCCGCGCGCTTACCGATTCTCCGCTCCTTTTCGACATGCCGATCAAGCCGAATTTTTCCACCGAGCTGCGGCTGATCAAGAGAGGCGTGCGCCCTGTCGCCGGCATAGACGAGGCGGGGCGCGGCCCGCTCGCCGGGCCGGTGGTGGCCGCCGCCGTGATTCTCGATGTGGAGCGCCTTCCCGAAGGTCTCGACGATTCCAAGCGGCTGACCGCGGCGATGCGGGAGAAGCTCTTCGAGGCCATCCTTTCGCAGGCGCTGGCGGTTTCGGTGGCGAGCCTTTGCGCGCCCAGCATCGACCGCTCGGATATCCGCAAGGCGTCGCTGGAGGCGATGCGCCGTGCGGCGGCCGGGCTGACGCTGGCGCCTTCCCATGCGCTGATCGACGGTTGCGACGTGCCCTGGGGCCTATGCTGTGAGGGAAGCGCGCTGGTTAAGGGCGACCAGCGCTCCATTTCGATCGCCGCCGCCTCCATCGTCGCCAAGGTCACGCGCGACCGCATGATGCAGCGGGCGGGCAGGCATCATCCCCATTACGGGCTCGAGGCGCATGTGGGCTATGCCACGGAGCAGCATCGCTCGGCGATCGAGCTTCACGGCCCCCTGCGCGGTCTCCATCGCTATACCTTCGCGCCGATCAAGGGACGTTTTCCCACGGGCTGAGAAACCACGCCCATAGTGCCGCCCGTCCCAGGAGCGGAACACGCTATGGAACTGCCGCCACCGGCGCCGCGGCAGCTTGAAGCTCAATAACCGCTTCTGTTTTCGCTCCTCGGGTGGTCCACCCTCTTCTCCCGGTAGATATCTCCCTGCCTTGCCTTTGCCCGCCATGGCCGGGCTTTTCGAAGCGGGATGTCATAGATGGGATCATTGCGGTCCAGCACGGCCGTTGCGAGGCCCGGCTCGGGAGTACTCGGGCGCCGCGCGGCCCATTTTCCATCTGGTCCGATGATGCCTGCAGGCCCTTTTTCGGCCTTCTGAACAGGCGTGGCGGCACTAATCCAGATGCAGTTCAAGCCGGCATGCGCCCGAAGCGCGACCTGAAAATATTCGGGAATGCCGTAGGATGCGAAAAGGACGGCATCGACATTCAGCCCTTCGTATTCGCTGAACACTTCCGGGAACTGGGATTCAATGCAGATGGCGCAGCCAAAGCAATACCCATCGACCTGGAAGGTGGTTGGCTCCGCGCCAGGGGTATACCAGCGATCAAGCTCGGAATTGGACAAGAACCTCTTGTCATACCTCGTCAGCAGGTCGCCCCTATCCGAGAGCACATAGAGACTGTTATGCGGCGGATGATCCTCTCTCAGCCGATGTGCTCCCCCGACAGTTGCAAAAACGCCGAGTTGACCGCACAGTTCGGCGATGGCCCGCAGCTCGGCTTCCTGAGTGGCCCAGTCGAAGTCCGCCCATCTATCGGGATGGACAATCTGGGACTTCGCGTATCCGGAAAGAGCGCCTTCACAGAAGTTGACGAGCCTCGTTCCCTCTTCCGCGGCTTCAACAATCGCCGTACGTATTGCAATCCCGTTTGCATGGATATCCGATGAAACGATGGTCTGCGCTGCGGCTATTTTCACGATGAGCCTCTCGAAGATCTGCTCCCATGTTCCGCTGATTCGGGGCTGGACGGAACCGCAGCCGCGGAAAACCGCACGATATCCGGACGATCAACGCAAACAAAAACGCCGCCTTGCGGCGGCGTCTTAAACAGTATCGGGGCCGGCCAATTCCGGCTCAGTTCAGCCGCGACTTCACTTCACCGACCGACTGCTTGAAGAGCTCGCCCGCCGTCTTCTGGTCGAGCTTGTCGGCGATGAGCCGGCCTGCCGCGGCGACCGCGATCTCGACCGCAGAGGAGCGGACCTCGTTGATCGCCTCTGCTTCGGCCTGCGCGATCTTCTGCTCGGCCAGCTTGTTGCGACGGGTGACATAGTCTTCCGTCTTCGCCTTGGCATCCTCGAGAAGCGCCTTCGCCTCGCGTTCGGCGGCGGTCAGGATATCGCCCGCTTCCTTCTCGGCCTCCTTGCGCTTGCGCTGATATTCGGCAAGCAACTGCTGGGCCTCCTCGCGCAGGCGACGGGCTTCATCAAGCTCGCTCTTGATGCGCTCGGCGCGCTCGTCCAGCGATCGGGCGAGCACCTTCGGCACCTTCAGGTAAATGATGATGCCGATGAAAATGACAAGAGCGACGAATGCCCAGAATGTAGCGTCCATGTCGTCCTCCTTAGCCGCGAACGGCTTTGATTGCAGCCGAAACGGAAGCCTTGTCGACGCTGCCGCCTATGAGCTGTTTCACGATCTCGGTTGCCGTGTCCTCGGCGATGCTGCCGACATCGCTCATGGCCTTTTCCTTGATCGCGGCGATGCGCGTCTCGGCTTCGCCGAGCTTCGCCTCGAGCGAAGCCTCCACCGCCGCGCGCTCGGCTTCCGCCTTGCTCTTGGCATTGTCGCGGGCTTCCTGCGCGATGCGGCCGGCCTTGAGACGGGCTTCCGCCAGTTCCTGCTCGTAAGCCGCGATGGCGCTGTCGGCATCCTGCTTCATGCGGGCTGCCTGTTCGAGATCCTGCTCGATACGATCGCGCCGGGTCTCGATCACGCTACCGATGCGCGGCAGGACCACGCGCGACAGGAAGAGATAAAAAAGCCCGAAGGTGATGGCCAGCCACAGAATCTGGGAGGCGTAGTGGGTGGAATCGAACGGCGGAAATACGCCGGTATGGCCATCCTCGTGCGGCACGCCGGTTTCGGTGTGCACGGCCTCGGCATCCCCAGCCGGGGCGCCATGATCAACCGCCGGTGCTTCAGCCGGTTGAGATTGGGTTTCGCTTTGGGCATACGCCGCGGACACGAACATCCATCATCCCCTTTACTCAGGTACCTGCCGCACGATCCGCAAACGGAAAACCGCCGGGAAGATCACACGCAGATCCAAACGTCAGAGCGTCCTCATACATCCCTTCGGCGCACGGGTGCTCTACAGCATCGGCCGAAAAATCGATATCGATTTCCGGTTGCCACAGCGGACACACGCCGCCGTAAAGCAAGACCGGCCGCGGCGACGGTGCCTGGAGGCACGCCCGGACGCGGCCGGCCGATTCACATCAGCCGATCAGACGGCGAACAGGAGCAGAAGCGCGATGAGCAGCGAGAAGATGCCCAGAGCTTCCGTCACGGCGAAACCGAACACCAGACGGCCGAACTGGCTGTCAGCGGCGGACGGGTTGCGCAGGGCGCCGGAAAGATAGTTGCCGAAGATATTGCCGAGGCCGAGGGCCGTACCGGCCATACCGAAACAGGCGAGACCGGCGCCGATGTACTTTGCTGCTTCCGCTTCCATGTTGAACTCCTTCTGGATTGAAAACTAACTGCGGATTTCAGTTCTGGCGGAAGTCCGCCGGTGAAACTCTAGTGCCCCGGATGTACCGCGTCGTTGATGTACATGCAGGTGAGCACGGTGAAGACATAGGCCTGCAGGAAGGCGACGAGGAACTCGAGCGCGGTGATCGCCACCGTCATCAGGAGCGGCAGGATGGCGCCGCCGATACCAACCGCGCCAAGCGCGCTCAGCGAGACGACGAAGCCCGCGAAAACCTTCAGCGTGATGTGGCCGGCCAGCATGTTGGCGAAAAGACGAACCGAGAGGCTGACGGGGCGGGAAAGGAAGGAGATGACCTCGATCAGCACGACCAGCGGCACGATGATGGCCGGAACGCCGCTCGGCACGAAAAGCTTGAGAAAGCCGAAGCCATGTTTCCAGAAACCGTAGACGATGACCGTGCCGATGACGAGGACGGCCAGCGCGAAGGTGACGATGATCTGGCTTGTCACCGTATAGAAATAAGGGAAGAGGCCAAGGCAATTGGCAACCAGCACGAACATGAACAGCGAGAAGACGAAGGGGAAGAACTTCATCCCCTGCGATCCGGCCGAATCTCGTAAGGCCGAGGCCACGAACTCATAGGCCATTTCCGAAACGGACTGGAGCCTTGTCGGAACCAGGCCGCGGCTCGACGAGGTGAAATAGAGGAAGCCGGCGGCCACCACGACCGTCATGACCATGAAGGCCGAAACATTGGTGAAGGACAGATCGACTCCGCCAACCTCGATGGGAATCCATCTGGCGATCTGGAACTGATGGATCGGATCGTTAGCCACCTTAACCTCGTCTGTCCCGTGCCCGAAGGCGTTTTCATTTCCGGCCCGCGGGCCTAATTTCCGTTCTTGTCATCCGGCGCCCGCCCGGGCTGGATGCCGGTTTGCGCGACATTCCCAGTCGAACGCAGAATGTTGAGCACACCGGCAGCGAAGCCGAGGAGCAGAAATATGATCAAGCCCCACGGCGACGTCCCGGCGAAATGGTCAATCAGCCAGCCGCTTGCCGCACCGACCAGAACGCCCGCGATGAACTCGCTCGACAGCTTCATGGCCTGCGCAACGCCGGCAGGTGGCTCCGATCGCCCTTCCGGGGTGTCCGGCTTCTTTAACGCACCTGTCCTTACCAGTTCGGCTTCGAGACGGCGGCGACGTTCGTCCAGATCCCCCGAAAAAGGGCCGCTGTCCGCACCCTGCGCTTGCCCGGTGCGATCCGGCTGATCGGGTTTCTTCCCGGTTGCCATGACGCCTCCTGGAGCGCGGTGGTGCAAGGCTTCGGCCCCGCTTCAAAGTCGCGCGCAACATATTGACAGCCCGCTTGCTAGTCAAGGCGGAGCAATCAACACTCAAAAAGGTTTTTTCTTATTATGCATCAAATAGTTAGGCGATTTGTGGTGTCAAATCCTCCTGAATCGCCCACTCCGGTGCGCTAATCCGGCGCAGACAATCGCTCAATCCTTGCGTTGCGGGGCGGCGGATGCGGTCAGGTTCTCCCATCCGGCCATGGCGGATTCGGCGATCTTTAGAAGCATTTCCCGCGTCGCGCCGTCACGCGCCTGGAGCGCCATTCCCTGCTGCACCGTCATATAGAATGAGGCCACGCCCGAGCAATCAAGGCCTTCCGGCAACTCGCCCTCCTCTACCGCACGCTCCAGCCGCTCGCGCAATGTCCGCAGATTATCCGCCCGGTGGTCGCGCAGCATGCGCCAGGCGCTGTCGTTATCTTCATCCTCATGCAGGACGCCCAGCACGATCAGGCATCCCCGGGGCTTTTCCCCGGCGGTAAAGGCAATGGCGCTCGACCGCAGCAGATGCTCCACACCCGCCCGGGCGGTCGGCGAAGCCGGCACGGCATCCCACATGGCGGCGCCGCGTGCGGCATAGAGATCAACCGCCTCGCGAAACAGCGCCTCCTTGCAGCCGAAGGCCGCATAGAGACTTGGCGAGTTGATGCCCATGACCTTCGTCAGGTCCGCCATCGACGCGCCGTCATAGCCCTTCTCCTCGAAGACCTCCATCGCGCGTTCGAGCGCGGCATCCCGATCAAAGCTGCGGGGGCGACCCCTTTCCGACATCCGAACTCCTTTCTGTATTGTTCAATACATAAATCGCTTGACGTCTGCGGGCAAGGCTGGAATGATTTCTGTATCGATCAATACAGAAAGGAAACGACATGACTCGTCTGCAGGGTAAAGTGGCATTGGTGACGGGCGGCAGCCGTGGAATGGGCGCAGCGATCGCGCGCAGGCTCGCAGCCGATGGTGCCGATGTGGCGCTGACCTATGCTCGCTCGCCGGAAAAGGCGACAAGCGTTGTGGCGGATATCAGGGGGACAGGGCGGCGCGGGCTGGCGGTCCAGGCCGACAATCGCGACGCGGCGGCGATCGAGGCCGCCGTCGCCGCCACGGTGAAGGAATTCGGCCGGCTGGACATCCTCGTCAACAATGCCGGCATCTTTTCCGCCGCGCCCATCGAAGAAGTAACGCTGGAAGCCTATGACGAGATGATGGCGGTCAATACGCGCGCCGTCTTCGTGGCGATAAAGGCCGCTGTTCCGCACCTGCCGGAGGGCGGGCGGATCATCACCATCGGCAGCAATCTCGCCGAGCGGGTGCCGTTTGCAGGCGTGAGCCTTTATTCCGCGAGCAAGGCGGCGCTTATCGGCCTTACCAAGGGCATCGCACGCGATCTCGGCCCCAGGAGGATTACCGTCAACCTCATCCATCCCGGCTCGACCGATACGGATATGAATCCCGCCCACTCCGACCACGCGGACGCACAGCTGAGCCTGATGGCGATCCCCAGCTTTTCGACACCGCAGAATGTTGCGGGGCTGGTGGCGTGGCTTGCAAGCGAGGAAGCCCGCTTCGTGACCGGCACGGCTGTCACCATGGACAGCGGGACGAATGTGTGAGTTGGGGGAGTAGGCCCGATGGCGGGTGCGGTCCCGCCATCCTCACCTCCGTCATCCTCGCCGCAAGGGCCACGAACACCTACCTTGCTTTGCGGCAGCTTCTACGATGGTAACCTCAGCTCCACCCCCCGCCATAGGTGCGATAGAAAATGTGCAGTCCGATCTTCTTGACGCGCTCCATGGTGCGGGCCCAGCGCGGCTTGACGTAAGTCGCGTGGTAATGGGTGGCCGAGCCAACCTCCGGCAGCCAGATCTGGCCGGCGGAGACGGCCTTGGCCACCTGCTGAGCGATGCGCCAATGCTCCGGCTCCGTCACCCGATGGCGGCGGCCATCGCAGGCAAACGAGAACTGGCAGCGATTGCGCCAGTCGTCATTCTGATAGACGACGCCGCAGACGGTATCAGGATAGGCCGGGTTGCGGACGCGGTTGAGGATGACCTGCGCAACGGCGGCCTGCCCCTTGACCGGCTCACCGCGCGCCTCGAAATAGATGCCCTCGGCCAGGCATTTCTGCTCCTTGGCGGTGAAGACCTGCGGCGGCAGCGGCGAGGCAGCCCAGGGATGATCCTCCGGCCCGACCGGCGGCGTGAAGCGGCCCTTGTCCTTTTCTTCCGTCAGAATGCTCGCAAAAGGCGATATCTTGGCATAATCCGGAGCAGACGGGGCATAGCCGGTCGCCAGGATATCGGGATTGTCGTTGTTGACGAGCTTGGCCAGCTGCGTGGGCAGGGTCGGCGCTGGCTTCGGCGGCTCGACCTTGTGGAAGGCGAGCGTGATGTCGATCTCCTTGCCGCGGATCGCGCGGGTGAAGGCCGTGCGCACCTCCGGCTCCTCCGCCGGGCGCAGCAGCATGCTGGAGCGCTCGAGCAGCGTTCCGGCATTGAAGGAGCGGGGCGGCGCCTTCGGCAATACGGAGACGATGCGTCCCTGCTTTTCGGCACGGTTGATGCGGCTCTCGTCCGGATTGGGATCAGCAATGCCGAGCTTTTCATGGCGCTCGCCGCCGGTGAAGGCGACGCGCCCCACGCCCGGCACCTCGACGCCGGCGCTCCCGATGCTGCCGGTCATCAATGATGCATCGACGAAAGGCGTCTTCGCCCTGTGGATGGAGCCGGCGGGGGTTTGCAGCATGAACGCCGTCCAGCGCTGTCCGCCCGCCTCCCCTGCCGAGATGAGACTTGCCATATCCTGGAAGGCGACCACGGTCGGATTGAAGAGGTAGATCGCCCCCGCGATGATGGCGGGGGCAGCCAGACCATGTTTGCCTCCGGAACGACGGCGGAAGGAGCGCCTCCCGGGCAACAACAAGGCAGAACGGACCGGCAAGGTCCGCAAAGACTCAAGACGCACGTGACACTCCACTCGAAACACGCATACGGAATGTCGTGAGAATGAAGCATTAACCTTGATGGATGGTTAATGAGCGATGAGTTCAGTCCTTGAAGTTTTAATCTCTTTTTAACAAATTCCGATCTTCAGACAGATAGACGCGCCTCTCTGTCGCCCAGTACGGCGACCTCAACGCAGGGAAGTCCGCTTCCCGACTCCAAAACTTCCTGTTTATAGGAATTCTCCGCCTCTATGATCGCCATAGCGATAAAATGGGAAAGCATATCCAAATTGCTTTTCTTTGAAATCTTAAACAAATCCCACAACATTTCGAAAATAAATACTATTTCATCTTCTTTCGCCAAACGCATAGCACATACAGCCCCCACTGAACACTTCCCACTACGAGTGAAGTATAACGGCGCAAAAGAATCAACCCCTAATAGAACTCCCATCGAAATATATCCTAATTCTAGAAATTTAGTTGCACTTATAAAAAGGCGCCTATATATTTGATGAGCGAACAAAACATAAACTTCCTATAAGTAAGAAATCCAAATGATCGCCTATACGATGGTGGGAACGAACGATCTGGCGCGTTCGCTTGCTTTTTATGAGCCGATTATGGAAGCGATGGGGCTTGATCAATGCTGGAAGGATGGCCTCTCCGCATCCTGGGGCAGAAAAGACGACGAGACCTTTCCGCGGTTCTTTACCGGCTATCCCTTTGATGAAAAGGCTGCGCAGCCGGGCAACGGCACCATGACTGCCTTCCGATTGGACGATGCCGCGATCATCGACCGGCTCTACGAGCTATCGATGAGGAACGGCGGCAGCGACGAGGGCAAGCCCGGCTTGCGCCCGCAATATGGCGAGGGGTTTTACGCTGCCTATGTCCGCGATCCCGATGGCAACAAACTCGCCTTCGTCTGCTATGACGCGAGGACGACCAAAGATAAATAAAACATTCCGAGAGAGCCCAGTGAATTGGAGCATAACCAAAATAATTATCTGCATTTTTGCAGTTAGTTACGCTGTATTCCTGCCTTTCTGAATCAGAATATATTTATAATATTTCCCTTACCTTCAGAGAAACCAATCGAGATGCGACGCTTTCATTACCGGAATCGATTTCCCATAATTTCCTTATACAGCTTTATGGATCCATCATCATAGCACTTCAAAAATGGGCGCTCTTTTAGAATCCTCATATTTAGAATCAACTTCATAGCAGATTGATTCCGAAAAATACTACAACAACCTGATTTCGTGAAAAGTATTGAAGCGCCATTCATGATAATGCCCATATAAAATAGCGCCATAAATACTCGTCTATTATCAGAATTTCCTTTCACTCCATTCGGAAAAAGCGACGCAGCGTTTCAAATAAGAGCCGAGCGGCACCTGCTTAATATCCAGAATCAACCTGTTCTTGAATTGATTCCGAAAACTTCAATATTCTTTTGTTTTAAAAATATATTCCGAATAGAAAATCCCATCTTCCGGGAAATTCCATCTACTTACTTCTTTCTATTATTGACCCTATCGGCGTTTCTTTGCCCTGCCGGCAAAAGGATTGTCCGATGTCCGCAAGGACAGGCGGATGGGCACGCCCGGCATCTGGAACGTCTCGCGCAGGCCGTTGATGAGATAGCGCAGATAGGATTGCGGCATGGCCTCGGGCCGTGAGCAGGAGACGACGAAGCCTGGCGGACGGGTCTTCACCTGCGTCATATATTTGATCTTCAGCCTGCGCCCCGAAACGGCCGGAGGCGGATGATGAGTGACCACACCTTCCAGCCAGCGGTTGAGCTTGCCGGTCGAGACGCGGCGGTTCCATATCTCATGGGTGAGCGCGACATTCTCCATGAGCTTGTCGATGCCCTGCCCCGTCTCGCCGGAGATGGTGACAGCGCGGATGCCGCGCACCTGCGGCAGGAGGCGCTCCGTCTTCTCGCGCAGATCGGCCAGAATCTCCTGCCGGTTCTCTATCAGATCCCATTTGTTGAAGGCAATCACGGGGGCGCGGCCTTCGCGGACGATGAGATCGACGATCTGCAGATCCTGCTTCTCGAAGGGGATTGTGGCGTCGAAAACGACGATGACGACTTCGGCAAAGCGGATGGCACGCAGCGCATCGGAAACCGAGAGTTTCTCCAGCTTTTCCTGCACGCGGGACTTGCGGCGCAGACCGGCCGTGTCGAACAGCTTGATGCGGCGGCCGTTCCACTCCCAGTCGACCGAGATCGAATCCCGCGTGATGCCGGCTTCCGGGCCGGTCAACAGGCGCTCCTCGCCGATCATGGTGTTGATCAGCGTCGACTTGCCGGCATTGGGCCGCCCGACAATGGCGATCCGGAGCGGCTTCGAGGTGTCATAGGCTGGAATCTCGTCGGCGTCGGGATCCTCGATATCGTCGCCGATCAGCGTGGTCTCGGCGGTGGTGATGGCTGGGCGATCCTCCGCCTCCTCGTCTTCCTCGTCCGGGCCGAAGGCGCGTTCCTTGCCGATCGCCTCGACGATCGCGTCGCGCAGGTCGGGAATGCCCTGGCCATGCTCGGCCGAAATCGGGCATGGTTCGCCGAGGCCCAGCCGGAAGGCGTCATACATGCCGGCTTCCGCGCCGCGCGCTTCGGATTTGTTGGCAACGAGGACGACGGGCTTGCCGGATTTGCGCACGAGGTCGGCGAAGGTGATATCGGCAGGCGTGATGCCGGCCTTGGCGTCGATCATGAAGAGGATCACGTCGGCTTCGGCGATCGCGATCTCGGTCTGGGCGCGCATGCGGCCCTCCAGCGTCTCGCTGCCCATCTCTTCGAGGCCGGCCGTATCGACGACGCTGAACTTCAGGTCATAGAGCTTGCCGTCATGCACGCGCCGGTCGCGCGTGACACCAGGCGTATCGTCGACGAGCGCCAGCTTCTGCCCGGCAAGCCGGTTGAAAAGCGTGGACTTGCCGACATTCGGACGCCCGACAATGGCAAGGGTGAAACTCATATACTCTTGTCCTTACTCTCAGCCCTGTGCCGCAGCGCCGGAGCTGCGGATCAGATCGAGCATCATATTGGCGCGCTGGCGGATATCGGCCGGCGCTCCGTTATCATCGGCGATCTGCTGGAAGAGGCGCACCGCATCGTCCTTCCGTCCTGCCTTCCAGGCGGCCAGCCCCAGCGCCTCGCGCGCCGAATGGCGCATCGGATTGCCGTCCGACGAAATGGGCTCCACGCGCTTGGCGACATCGTCATAAGAGCCGGTATCGATGAGGATGAAGGCTGCTCGCAGCCGCGCCATGTCGCGGATCGAGGCGTCCACCGAATTGTCGGCCGCAACCGCGTCAAAAGCCGAGACGGCGCCGGCAGCATCCCCCTTCTGGAACATCAGCGTCGCCGCGCGCATACGCGCCAGATCGGGATAAGCGCCGTAGCCGTCCTTTTCCAGTTCACCCAGCGCGGCAAGCGCCTCATCGTTCTTCCCCTGACGCGCGAGGTCGAGAGCGGCAAGAAACCTGTCGCCCGACTGCGAAGCGCGGGATTCGCTCCAGTACTGATAGCCAACCGTCGCGGCCGTTCCCAGGACGATGGCGACGGCGCCGCCAATCAGCAGGGGGCCGAAGCGTCGCCAGATCGCCTTTGCCCTGTCGGAGCGGAGTTCCTCGTTTACTTCGCGGATGAAGCTGTCGTCTGCCATGGACCTGCCGTCAATCGTGATCTGTTCGCGTATGTCGCCCTTGCAAGGCGCAGTTCACGCGCTTTTAGTCGGAATTGGATATATATGTAAGGCCTGATCTGCAAATTAGACCGGTGGAATGCCGATCAGCCATTCATGCAGCTTCCAGACGAACAATGCGTAGACAACCAGCCCGACGGCCACGGTCAGGACATCGTTGATCACGGGGCCGGAAGCGATTACCTCAGCTCCTTCGGCGCGTTCGCGGCGCTTGACCGAGATCCGGTCCCACACCGCCCAGGCAAGGAACGAAAGAAACAGGATGAGCGATGCCAGATCGCCATTCGCCAGGAGATGGGCGAAGGCCCAGATCTTGATGGCGACCAGCATGGGATGGCGGATCTTCGGCTTGAGCTTGCCCGCCGGCATCTCGAACATGGCAAGGAAGATGAAGGAAAACGCCATCAGAAGCAGCGTGATGTGCTTCATCCACACGGGCGGCTCGTAGAGGATCGGCGCGGTCTGGCGGGCCATTCCGAAGCCCCAGACGATAAGGACCAGGCCTACCGCCGCGGCAAGCGAATAGAGCCCCTTCCATTTTCCCTCGCCCCACTCAGCCATTTTCGCCCTGCGCCATTGCGGCGCGACGATCTGGACCGAGTGGATGCCGAGGAAAATCACAAGGCCAAGGATCAGTACGAGCATGGATGCCTCCCTCTTTGCCCGCAACATATCCCTGGCAAGGCGTGGTTCCAACTCGGAGCCCCTGCGGCTGATTGCAGCGTGTCCGACCTTCGCCACATTCGCCCCTTAGCGGTGCGGAACCCTCCGAATTGTCGAGTCTCCCCCGATCATGCATTTTTTCTCCCGTTTCATCGCCATAGCCGTTTGCGCCCTTATTCCGCTCCAATCCGTTTTTGCCACGCAATCGGACAACGGCAAGACCCCACCGCCGCAATATGTGCTGATCTCCTTCGACGGAGCACACGCCAATCATCTGTGGCAGCGCAGCCGCGCGCTCGGACAGAAGACCGGGGCGCGCTTCACCTATTTCCTGTCCTGCGTCTTCCTGCTCCAGCGCGCCGACCGCGCCAGCTACAAGCCGCCGCACATGGCACCCGGCCGCTCCAATGTCGGCTTCGCCTTCACCAAGGAGGAGATCGCCGAGCGGCTCGACAATATCTGGAGCGCCCATCTGGAGGGACATGAGATCGCGAGCCATGGCTGCGGTCATTTCGACGGCAAGGACTGGACCACGGCGGAATGGGAGCAGGAACTGAAGGAATTCCGCCGGATCGTCGCCGAAGGCTATGCGGCAAACGGCATTGCCGGCGAGCCGAAGGGCTGGCGCGACCTGGCCGAGCACGGCATCACCGGCTTCCGCGCACCCTATCTGGCGACGGGAAAGCCGGTGCAAAAGGCGCTGAAGGCCGAGGGTTTCCGCTATCAGGCAAGCGGCATCACGCGCGGGCCGGAACTGCCGCTGCGTTCCGGCGACCTCGCAAGCTTCGGCCTGCCGCTCATCCCCGAAGGGCCGGCGCAGCGGCCCGTGATCGCGATGGACTACAATCTCTATGTCCGCCATTCGGCCGGGTTCGAGAAGCCGTCGCAATCACGCGAATTCGAGAAGCGCACCTATAATGCGTTCAAAGCGGCTTTCGACAGGCAATATGCGGGCGAGCGCGTTCCGCTCCAGCTCGGCTTCCACTTCGTGGAGATGAATGCCGGCGCCTACTGGCGCGCGCTGGAGCGATTCACCGAGGAGGCCTGCACGAAGCCGGACGTGCAGTGCATCACCTATAGCGACTATCTCAGAAAAACCACACCAGCGGAGCGCCACGCCGAGCACTGAGGCTCGGCGTGGCGGATGCCTCGTCAGACCTCCGCGCCCTGCGCTTCGAGATATTCCTTGTCGATTTCGGGCAGCGGCTCATCATGAATGACCGCCTCGAACGCACGCAGACGCTTGTAGATGGACATGAGCTCGACGATCGTCGACCATGAGTTGACCAGATACTGGAAGGAAACCCTGACCTGCTCGAACACATTCATGATCTGCGTCATGAGCCCCAGCGTCAGCTTTCCCGCGACAATTGAAGGCACCAGCACGAGGGTTGGGAAGATGTTGTCCGCCTGCAGATAAAAGATACGGGCGACATTGAAATACATATAGTGGAAATAGAGGCGGAAATAATTGCGCCGCACATTGTGGAACAGTTCCGTCACCGTAACCGGCTTTGCCCGCTCCGGATCGTCTTCGCCATAAACCAGCTCCTTGCGGTATGCCGCCTCGACGCGCTGGTTCTTGAATTCAAGCCCCGGCAACTTGATTCCGACCAGCGCCAGGAAAGCCGTGCCGAAAATGGACCAGAGGACCGCTGCGAACACCAGCGCATGCGGCACTTCGCCGATAAGGGGCAGTTCCGTTACCTGGTGCGAGAATGTGAACAGGACCGGCAGGAAGGCAATCAGCGTCATGACCGATTTGACCAGGCTGACGCCCAGATTTTCCACCGTGGTGGAAAAGCGCATCGTGTCTTCCTGGACGCGCTGGGAAGCGCCTTCGATATGCCGCAGCTTGCCCCAGTTGGCCATGTAATATTCGTTCATGGCGGTGCGCCAGCGGAAGATGTAATGGCTGACAAAAAACAGGCCGAGGACCCCGATCGTCACGGCCACGAAGGCAATGCCTGCAAAGCCCAACATCCCCACATAGAGCTGCTCTGCGGTGACCGGCGCACTTCTTGCCAGCGCCTGCTGGATGAGATCATAGAACGGGCCATACCACGCATTGATCGCCACACTCACCTGAACCTGGAAATAGGTGACGAACAGGATCAGCGCCGAGCCGAGGATCGACCAGAGCTGCCAGCGATGTGGGGAGAAGATGGCCCAGAAGGCATAGAAGATCAGGACGATTGCGGCGAAATAGATGTAGAACCACAGGAAGGGCGGAGACCAGAAGACGGAAACGCCGATGATGGGCGCTGCGCCAGGCGCGGCCGGCGGCAGGCCGAACACCGCCCCCAACTGCTCCCCGCCGAAGAACCAGGCGAAGATCGCAACAAGGCTCCACAAGACAGCGGAAATGAAGAACAGCTTCGGCTTTGGAAAGAAGGAAACGAACACGGCTGCATATTCCCTGATCACTTTGGTCCCGCTTAATTGCGGGTGCCTTCATGCCAGCAATAGGGAAAATGCTGCTAATGGGAAATTAAATTACCGTAATGAAATTCAATAACGCCGATATTCTGCTATGCGCCGGCCTTTATCCTGCGTCCCTGATACCCGGCGACCAGCGCTATCGTACCCGAAAGCACCAGGGAAGCGGCGGCAAGCAGGCTTGCCGAACGGAATGATCCCGAGAGGTTCGTCATATAGCCGGCCACCAACGGACCGATGATCTGCCCCGTACCGAACCAGGCCGTCATGCGCGCCAGCGCCCGGCGCGGCGCTTCCGGCGCGAGCATGCGCCCCGCCTGCAGCCCGAAGGCAGTGACGGCCATGAAAGTGGCGCCGAGCAGCAGGCCGCCGGCGAGAGGCCCGACCGGCAAAGGCAACACGACGCTTGCCGCCACGCCCACCGCCTGGACCAGGCAGGCGGCGGCGAAACTGCCGAAGAGGCCGATGCGGCGCACGATGAAGGACCAGAGCCAGATCGACGGCGCGGCGGTCAGCCCCGTGACCACCCAGACGGCCGCCTCCATGAACGGGCCGCCATTGCCGGCGCGCACGATCGCGACCAGGAAAGTGGCGGTGATGACATAGCCGAAGCCGAAAATGCCATAGGCGAGCGAGAGGGCTGACAAGGCACTCGAGCGCGGCAGCGGCGGCTCGCGCAATTGCGAGCCGTTGCGCAGCGGCCCTTCGCGCAGAAGCAGCATCACCATGAGCAAGCCGGCGAGCGAGAGGATGCCCGCGCCGATCCAGTCGGCCCGCCAGCCGAGGCGGAAGCCACCGATCAGCGCGACGAAGAGCGCCGAGAAGGCAATGCCCATGCCCACCCCGCCGAAATGCCAGGCCTGCAGATCATTTCTCCCCGCCGCCGCCAGATGGCTGAAGACGATGGTGGTGCAAAGGATCATGGTGAAGGCGCTGGCAAGCCCGGCGAGAAACCGGATCACGGCGAAAACCATGACGCCGTCGGTCAACCCCATGGCCAGGCAGAGCGCGGCGCTCGCCGCCAGCCCGGCATAGACGATCGCCCGCTCGATGCCGGCCGCCCAGCCATAGCCGGCAATGACCGCGCCGAGGAGATAGCCGACATAATTGGCCGAGGCGATGAAACCGGCATCCGCAGGCGAAAGCCCGAGCCCCGTCATCATGCCGGGGAGGATCGGCGTATAGATGAAACGCCCGATGCCCATGGCCACAGCCATCGCCACGAAACCGCCGAGAGCGAGAGGAAGAACATTCCGGGAAGGCTTTTGCATGCGCTGCACAATAGGCCGGCGATGCTTCAATTCAATTGAATTTATCTGATGGATTCATCCGGTTTGCTGAAGCGTGCCTCGGTTTCGGACATTATCGCGCATCGTGGAAAATGATGCCGACCGTATGGCGCATGCCCGAGCGCACGCGGCTGACACCATGGCGCAGATTGACGCGGTAATTGCCTTTCGTGCCCTGGACCGGGCGATTGTGCACGGCAAAGGCCACGGCATCACCTTGCCTGAGCGGCACCACCTCCGCCCGGCTCTGCATGCGCGGGCGCTGCTCGGTCAGCACGAATTCGCCGCCGGTGAAATCCCTGCCCGGCTCTGAAAGCAGGATCGCCACCTGCAGTGGGAAGGCCAGATCGCCATAGAGATCCTGATGCAGGCAGTTGAAGTCACCAGGCACATATTGCAGGAGCAGCGGGGTGGGACGAAGCTGGCCCGCATCATGGCAGGCTTTCAGGAAGTCGGCATGGCGCTCGGGATAGCGGGCGTCGGTCCCCATGCGCTCATTCCATCGGTTGGCAACCGGCGCGAGGCGCGGATAGAGCGCGGTGCGAAGCCCGGCGATGAGATCCGGCAGCGGATATCGGAAATAGCGGTATTCTCCCCTGCCGAAGCCATGCCGCGCCATATGGATATGACTGCGGAAATGCTCCTCATGTGGGTAGAGGGCGGCAAGCGCCCGGCACTCCTCCGGCGTCAGGAGCTTGCCCAGAACCGCGCAGCCATAATCATCGAGGTCCGAGGCGAGCGCCGTCCAGTCATAGCTGTCGACGCGCTCCTCTGCCGCTTTGACGACAGAAGGAGGCGGGGTGGCCGGATCGGCAGCGGCTTTGGAGGAAACAGCGGCATTCATTCTCTTCGTCCTTCGGTTGCTTTGCCGCCCTGGTTATCCCGCCCATCGGCGCCCAAGCACTCCGGCGCTTGCTTTCAAATCCCCGGGATGCACATCTCGCCCATGCCCGCATTTTGAAACATCAAGGAGCATTGCCATGACGAATGCCGCTCTTGCCGACATTTATCGCGCCTATATCGCCTGCCTCAACCGCCAGGACTGGGCAAAGCTCGGGCAGTTCGTCGATGATCAAGTCTCCCATAACGGCCGGCGGTTCGGATTATCGGGATATCGCGCAATGCTGGAGAGAGATTTCGAAGATATCCCGGATCTCTATTTCAAGATCCGGCTGCTTGTCTGCGAACCTCCCCACATAGCCAGCCGGCTGGAATTCGACTGCACGCCCCGGGGAATATTCCTCGGCCTGCCGGTAAACGGGAGGAGAGTCTCCTTCACCGAGAACGTCTTCTACGAATTGCGGGGAGAAAAGATCGTCCAGGTCTGGTCGGTCATCGACAAAGCGGCAATCGAAGCCCAGCTTTGAAACCATTCGGTCCGCCTGTGGTCAGCCGGGACGGATCATCCCCTCCCCCTTCACCCGGACGGTAGGCGCGTCATCGAGTTCCGGCTCGGACTGGCTTGAGGAAATCGGCGGGCCTTCCGGCTGCTCCGGCTCCCTTGAAGCCTGCTCGCCCGTTGCCTCCAGCACTTCGCGCATCAGCGCCTTAGCCCTGTCGATGAGAACATCCGTCCTTTCCGTCAGATTGCCTGAATGGAAATCGGTGCCGAACAGATCGTGCAGCATGACGGCCACGCAGGCTCCGCCCTCCTCGTAAAACTCGACGGTGTAGCCCTCGATATGCGCGTCCGGGCCGCCGGTTGCCGGAACAATCCTGATCTCGAAATCCTGCATCGTCGCCTCTCTCATCTCGCGTTGCTTCAACTTTTCCGGCTGCATTTGGTTCCCCCGCCGGCGCTTCAGTTCAGCCAGGCAGATTTTTGCCGGAAGCCAGGAACAACGGCCATCCATGCTCAGTTATCCCCCGCACGAGGCAGTCATGAGCATCGCGGCCAAAGAAGTCAGCCGGCCAGGGAGCCAATCGCCCAAGGAGCCAATCGCAATGAGCCATCACCGCTGGGACGACCACATCTCGCGCATCGTCCACGATCCGCGCACGCAGAACTATTCCCTTCTCGTATTCGGGGTGGCGCTGGCCACCGGCATCGCCCTGGGGCTGATGAGCACGCGCCGGCGCGAGCGCCATCCGCCCGACAGTGCGCCGGGCCGGACGGCAAGGCGCCGGGGCCGCTTCGGCGATTATGCGGTGGTCGGCCGCACCGTCACCATCGCCCGTCCGCGCGCGGAGCTCTATGCATACTGGCGCGATTTCCAGAACCTGCCGCGCTTCATGGAAAATATCGAGCAGGTGCAGCCGACCGGCGAGAACCGGGCGGTATGGACGATCGCCGCCCCCGGCGGACGAACGGTGGATGTGGAAACGGAAGTGGTGGAGGACCGCGAGAACGAGCTGATCGCCTGGCGCTCCGTTCCGGGCTCCGACATCGAGACCGAAGGGCGGGTCGCCTTCCGCGACGCGCCGGGCGGGCGCGGCACACAAGTGGAGGCAATCGTCGCCTACAAGCCGCCCGCCGGCGAACTCGGACGGCTTGTCGCCAAGCTGTTCCAGCGCGAACCCGGCATCCAGGGGCGGCACGAGCTCAAGCGCTTCAAGATGCTGATGGAAACCGACGAGATCGCGAAATCGCAATCGCGTCCCGAACCCGCCTGAAGGAGATGTTCTGATGCGCGCACTTACCTGGCACGGAACGCATGACGTGCGGGTCGAAACGGTTCCCGACCCGGAGATCGTCAATCCGCGCGACGCCATTATCCGGGTCACCTCCACAGCCATCTGCGGCTCGGACCTTCATCTTTATGACGGGGTGATCCCGACGCTGATGCCGGGCGACATACTCGGCCATGAATTCATGGGCGAAGTGGTGGAAATCGGCCCCAAGAGCACGCTGAAGAAGGGCCAACGCGTCGTGGTGCCGTTCACCATCTCATGCGGGGGGTGCTATTTCTGCCGGAAGCAGCTCTATTCCGCCTGCGACAATTCCAATCCGGTCGCCAAGCAGGACATTTCCGAAAAGATCTACGGTCACGCCATGACCGGCATCTTCGGCTATTCGCATATGACCGGCGGCTATGCCGGCGGCCAGGCGGAATATGTGCGCGTGCCCTTCTCCGATGTCGGGCCGATCGTCATTCCCGGCGGCATGGAGGACGACGAGGTCCTGTTCCTCTCCGATATCCTGCCGACCGGCTGGATGGCGGCGGAGAACGCCGCGATCGAGGAAGGCGACACGATCGCCGTCTGGGGCTGCGGGCCTGTCGGGCTCTTCGCCATCCAGAGCGCGCTCATCATGGGCGCGGAGCGGGTGATCGGCATAGACCATTATCCGCACCGGCTGGAGCTTGCGCGCGGGCTCGGCGCCGATGTCATCGACTTCCACGAGACGGATGTCCTCGACGCATTGATGGAAATGACCGGCGGCATCGGCCCGGATGCGGTGATCGACGCGGTCGGCCTCGAATCCCACGGCTTTGCCTTCTACAACATGGTCGAGACGGTCAAGCAGAAGCTCATCCCCGGCATGGACCGGGGCCATGCGCTGCGGCAGGCCATCATCGCCTGCCGCAAGGGCGGGCGTCTCTCCATCCCCGGCGTCTATGGCGGCTTCCTCGACAAGTTCCCGATCGGCGCGGTGATGGAAAAAGGCCTGCAGATCAGGACCGGCCAGACCCATGTGCAGCGCTATACCGGAGACCTGTTGCGGCGGATCGGCGAAGGGCAGATCGACACCACTTTCCTCATCAGCCACCGGCTGCCGCTCGAACGGGCGCCCGAGGGCTACGGAAATTTCCGCAACAAGCCGAATGAATGGACCAAGGTGGTGCTGAAAGCGGGATAATGGCTTTCGTCCGGGCGGGTTGCAAACGGAAACCGGCCCTCATTTCTGAGAGCCGGCTTTTCCGCTCGTCCTGCACCCAGGCTTTAAGCTGCCTGCCTGGCGTGCTGATTTGCATCCTGGTCGGCCAGCTTGGTCAGCGACTCGTCGGTGGCGATCTCCTCGCTCAGCGTCTGGTCGAGAAGCTTCGCCGCGTCCTTCATGCCGAGCAGTTCCGCCCAGCGCTTCAGCGTGCCGTAGCGGGTGATCTCATAGTGCTCGACCGCCTGAGCCGCAGCAATCAGGCCCGCATCGAGCGCGGGCTGGCCCTTGAACTCCTCCATGACGTCCTCGCCCTCGGCGATGATGCCGTCGATCGCTTCACAGGTCTTGCCGGCGGCACGCTTGCCGAGGATCTCGAAAACCTGCTGCAGGCGCGCGATATGCTCCTCCGACTGATCGCGGTGCTTTTCAAAAGCCTGCTTGAGCTCAGGGGACGACGCGCCGCGCGCCATCTTCGGCAGCGCCTTCACGATCTTTCTCTCGGCGTAATAGATATCCTTCAATGTCTCGTAGAACAGTTTGTCGAGTGCCTTCTCAGCCATTGTGCATCCTCCTTGAACGGCTGCCGCATTGCGCGGGTGTAACGCCTCTCCCGGCAAAGCGTTCCT
Organism: Mesorhizobium sp. RMAD-H1; assembly: GCF_014191375.1. Lineage (GTDB taxonomy): Bacteria > Pseudomonadota > Alphaproteobacteria > Rhizobiales > Rhizobiaceae > Paramesorhizobium. The sequence goes on along the minus strand of NZ_JACHWN010000001.1, from coordinate 464,283 downwards.
TGGTCCCGAAAAGAAACGCCGGACTGGGCGAGGACGCCGGAGGACGCGGGCCCGAAACTCAGAGCGGACGCGGATGCATGCGGTGGATCGCCTCGATCTCTGCCAGCAGCTCCGCCGGGAGCTTGATCCCGGCCGCGCCGATATCCGCCTTCAACTGCTCCATCGTGGTGGCGCCGATAATCACGGAAGTGAGGAAAGGACGCGACAGGCTGAAGGCGATGCCGAGCTCGGCCGGCGTGATGCCGTATCTCCGGGCGAGATCGACATAGATCCGCACCACCGGCTCGGAATGCTTGTTCCTGCGCCAGAAGCCGTCCTTCACGACCTCGCCGCGCGAGCCCGCCGGCGTTTCTCCACCCAGATATTTGCCGGTAAGCACGCCTGCAGCCAATGTGGAATAGGCAAGCAGCCCGATCCCTTCATGGTGGCTCAGCTCCGCCATGTCGAGATCGAAATGGCGCTGCAGCAAGCCGTATTCATTCTGGATCGAGGCGACGCGCGGCAGGCTTCTCTCCTCGGCAAGGCGCAGCCACTGCATCGTGCCCCATGCGGTCTCGTTGGAGAGGCCGACATGGCGGATCTTGCCTTCCTTCACCAGTGCATCGAGGCTTTCGAGCACCTCATGCATATGGGCGCGAACCGCCGCTCCGTCGGTACCCGTCGGATCATAGGTCCAGGAGCGGCCGAAATGATAATGCGGGCGCGCCGGCCAGTGGATCTGGTAGAGATCGATATAGTCGGTCTGCAGGCGCTTCAGGCTGCCCTCGACAGCCGCGCGGACCGTCTCCCGGCCCGGCGCGCTGCCGCCGCGGATCCAGTCCTGGCCGCCACCGCCAGCGATCTTGGTGGCGAGCACGAGCTTGTCGCGCTTGCCTGACGTCCTGAGCCAACTGCCGATATAGGTCTCGGTCTTGCCGTAGCTTTCCGCGCTCATCGGAATGGCGTAGCCCTCCGCCGTATCGATGAAATTGACGCCGGCGTCGGTGGCGTAATCGAGCTGCGCACGCGCTTCGGCTTCGGTGTTCTGCACGCCCCAGGTCATGGTGCCCAGGCAGATTTCGGTGACATTGATGCCGGTACGGCCAAGCGGTTTCAGTTTCACGAATAAAGTCCAGTCTTAGGCTTCAGGATGGGTTGAAAGCCGAGAGCTTCCAAGGAAGGATTCAACGGCGCGCACTTTAGCGCGCATCGCGAGAGATGCGACCCGTTCACGGAAATTTTTCGTGCGCCCTTCCTTACCGATCGGCGAAGGCGAGCTTTGCGCCGAGCGCGACGAAGGCGGCGGCGAAGGTGCGCCGCATCCAGGCGAGTACGCGCGGGCGCGAGATGACATGGCTGCGGACAAGCGCCGCGAACACGCCATAGCCGACAAAGACGACAAATGTCAGCGCCATGAAGACGAGGCTGAGCTCGAGCATCTGCGAGAAAGGATGCGGTTCATCGGCGCGCACGAACTGCGGCAGGAAGGCGAAGAAGAAGATCGAGAGCTTGGGATTGAGCACGTTGACGAGAATGGCGTTGACGATGACCTTTGCCGTCGAGCGGGGCGCCATGTCCTTCTCGACCTTCAGGGTGCCATGCTCCTGGAGCGTCTTCCACGCCATATAGAGGAGATAGGCGACGCCCACATATTTCAGCGTCTGGAAGGCGACGGCGCTGGTGTGCAGCAGCGCCGCCAGACCGGTGATCGCCGCCGCCATATGCGGGATAATGCCGAGCGTGCATCCGAAGGCAGCGACGATGCTCGCCCGCGCACCCCGCGAAAGACCGGCGGCCAGCGTGTAGAGGACCCCCGTTCCCGGCGACACGACGATGATCAGCGACGTCAGCAGAAATTCGATGCTCATGGACGGCTCTCCCCTCGGGCAAGGACAATACGCACGCGGGCGAAGAGGCACAAGGTGGGTGAAATGGCAATGTCGATCACGGCTTAACTCCCCCTTGCGGGGGAGATAAGCTGACTCGACATCTCAGTTACCCGCAACCGCTTAAGGGCCGAAGCGCGCCGCCGAATAAGGCGCAGGATCGACGAAGGGCTTTTCGCCCGTCATCAGCTCTGACAGCAGCCGTCCCGAGGCGGGGCCGAGGGTCAGCCCATGATGAGCATGACCGAAATTGAACCAGAGGCCCTCATGCCGCGGTGCGGCGCCGATGACGGGTCGCATGTCGGACAGGCAGGGACGAAGCCCCAGCCAGGGCTTCTCATCCAGCCTCCTGCCGAGCGGCAGGATCTGCCGCGCGAAGCGCTCCGCCCTGTCGAGCTGGATGGTGTTGGCCGGGGCCGTCGGCGGGGCGAACTCGATGCCGGTCGTCAGCCTTATGCCGCGCCGCATCGGCGAAAGCACATAGCCCGCCGCCGCATCGACCAGCGAATGGCCAAGCCGGACGCCGTCCTGCACCGCATAATGCATGTGATGGCCGCGCTTGATGGCGAGCGGTATGCGATAGCCGAGCCTCTGGAAGATGAGGGAGGATTGCGGTCCGAGCGCCACGACCACCTCCTTAGCCGAAGCCGGGCCCTCCGTCGTCTCCACCGTCCAAAGGCCCTGATCGTGCCCGAGCGTGGCCGCGTCGCCCTTGACGAAGCTGCCTCCCCTCGCCTGGAAAAGCCCGGCATAGGCCTTCACAAGAGCAGCCGGATCGGTGACCGTCTTCGGGTCAAGCCAGTGGATACCGCCCAGAACGGCTTCGCCCAAAGCCGGCTCCAGCTTGTGGAAGTTCGCCCTGTCCAGCACCTCGAAACGAAGGCCGTAGGGCTCGATTTCCTTCAGTTCGGACACCGCCTTTTCGAAAGCGGGTTGCGTGCGGTAGGTCTCGACCCAGCCGCGCGCCCGGATCAGATCGGCGCAGCCCGCCTGCTCCACGAGAAAATCATGCTCGGTGACGCTCACCTCCACCAGCGGCAGCATGTTCTTCGCCGCGATGGCCAGACGCTCCGGCGAGGATTCGCGCCAATAGCGGAACAGCCAGGGCGCGATCCTGGGAAGATAGAGCGGATCGTAGCGCATGGCCGGCGAGCGGTTCAGCGCGTATTTCGCCACTTCGGACAGTCTGCGCGGGAAGGAATAGGGAATGACGCTCGACCGCTCGATCAGCCCGGCATTGCCGAAGCTCGTGCCCTCTCCGGGCTCGCTCCTGTCGACAAGGCAGACGGAGCGCCCGCGCGCCTGCAGGTGCACGGCGGTGGAAACGCCGATGATGCCCGCCCCGAGAATGATGGTGTCGAAACGCATGGAAACCTGCCCGCCACAAGCCAGAAGCGATTTCTGGAATCAATAACGCGCCGCAGGAGATGCGGCGCGTTTTTATATCTCAAGCTGACGCTCAATAGATGTCGAAATCGAAATATTTCCCGACGATCTTGTCATAGGTGCCGTTGGCACGGATCGCAGTGATGGCCGCATTGAGCTTTTCGCGCAGGTCGTTGTCGCCCTGGCGCACCGCAATGCCCGTTTCGGACTGCGTGCCGGGGATATCGCCGAGCATCTTGCAGCATTCACTGCCGTTCTTCTTGATCCACTCGGCGGCGGGAAACTTGTCGGAGACGACCGCATCCAGACGACCGTTTACAAGATCGGCATTGGCTTCGTCGGCGGTCGGGTACAGCTTCACCTCGGCGCCTGCCTTGCCATAGACGTCTTCCGAGTAATCCGCCTGCGTCGTGCCGCCCTGCGCGCCGATGGTCTTGCCGTTGAACGAAACGGGATCGGTGTTGCCGATCGGGCTGTCCTTGGGCAAGATCACGGACAAGGGCGTGGAATAGTATTTGTCGGTGAAGGCGACCTGTTTCTTGCGCTCCTCCGTGATGGTCATGGAGGCGACCACGGCATCATATTTATCGGCCAGAAGGCCGGGGATGATCCCGTCCCAATCCTGCGCGACGATCGTGCATTTCGCCTTCACCTCCTCGCAGAGCGCGTTGGCGATATCCACGTCGAGGCCCTGAAGAGACCCATCGGCGGCGACGAAATTGAACGGAGGATAGGCGCCTTCCGTGGCGATCCGGATTTCGGTCCAATCCTTTGCCTGAGCGGCGCCCGCCAGCAGCACCAGGGCCAGGCCGGCCAGAATATTGAGCTTTTTCATTTTTCCCTCTGTTGGTTTGTCTTCTGTTGTTTCCGGAGATTACCGAAAAACGGGAAAGAGAAAAGCCTGCACGTTCTCCGGCCTGGCTCCCAGATTCGGACGCCGCCGGACCGTTATGCCACCAGCCTGCCCGCGACCTCGGCCTGCGCGTAAGCCATGCCGAAGCGGTTTGCCAGGAAAGCGTCGAGCGCGATGTCCTCCTGCCTGATAAAGCCCTTCTGCGGCAGGTCGCCATTGGCCAGCATGTCGAGGACGGCGCAGATCGCCGAAGCGGTAGTGATCTGGATGGCGCTGCGGGTCACTCCGCCGATGCGGCGGCTATAGACCTTGTTGGCATAGGTCTCCTGCAGGAGACGGCCCTGCCTGCGGCCGCTGACCGTGACGAAGACGATGACGACGTCCTGCAGCGTGGCCGGCAGCGCATTCTCCAGAATGTCCTTCAGCACCTCGCGGCGGTGACGCAGACCGAGATCGTTCAGGAGCGCCTTCATGATCGCCGCATGGCCGGGATAGCGGATGGTGCGGTAATTGAGCGTGCGCACCTTGCCGGCAAGCGTCTCGCACAGCGTGCCGAGCCCGCCTGATGTGTTGAAAGCCTCATAGGTCACGCCGTCGAGCGAGAATTCCTCGCGCTCTTCGAGCGGCGGCACCTCGGTGAGCTCGCCCTCGACGATCGCCTCGCACGGCTCGCAATATTCGTTGATGACGCCGTCCGTGCTCCAGGTCAGGTTGTAGTTCAGCGCATTGGAGGGATATTGCGGCAGCGCGCCGACCCGCATGCGGACGCTGTCGAGCGTGTCGAAGCGCCGGGCGAGATCGTTGGCGACGATGGAAATGAAGCCCGGCGCCAGGCCGCATTGCGGGATGAAGGCGGTCGAGGCGTTCGCTGCCAGTTCCTTGACCCGGCGGGTGCTCGCCACATCCTCGGTCAAATCCAGATAATGCACGCCGGACGCGGCCGCGGCTTCCGCGATGCGCGTCGTCAGGTGAAAGGGGGCCGCGCTCAACACGGCGAACTTGCCGGAGAGAACCGCCTTCAGCGCACCTTCATCCTCGATATCGACGCGCTGCTTCCCGACAGCAGCGCCGGCCTCCAGCGCATCGAGCTGCCCCTGCGAGCGGTCAATGACGGTAACGGAATAATCCCCCGTATTGCCCAGGAGGTCGGCGATGGTGGCCCCGATCTTTCCTGCCCCGACGACGACGATCTCTTTCATGTGTGCCCCTTTCGAATTCAGCAATGACACAAGATTCGCCGATTTTCTCGTCGGATAGGAGCCTCTGTTATGACGATATTACCCTATCGATCTTACAAAATGCCGCATATATTCAGCATTATGACGACAGATGCCGATCATCAGCTATTAGCCCTCCTGCGCGAGAACGCGCGTGCCTCCACCGCCGAGCTCGCCCGCAGGCTCGGCGTATCGCGCACGACCGTGCAAAGCCGCATCGAAAGGCTGGAGCGTCGCGGCGTCATCGCCGGCTATACGGTGCGGCTCGCGCCGGAACACGAGCGCAATCTGGTCAAGGCGCACGTGCTGGTGACGGCGCTGCCGAAACTGGCACCGAAGGTGGAGACGGCATTGCGTGGCATGATAGCGGTAAGGACGCTGCATTCCGTCAGCGGCAATTTCGACATGATCGTCATCGTCGAGGCGCCATCCATCCGGGAACTCGACATAGTGCTTGACGAGATCGGCGCGCTGGAAGGCGTCGAACGCACCATGTCGTCGATCATCCTGTCGACGCGGATCGACCGCTGACTTGGGTAAAAAACCGGGCGAATGTGAATAATTCGCCCGGCTTCTTTTCAAGAAAATGGAAATTTCAATTCAGTCCCAGCGTACCGCGCAGGGTCGAGAGATCCTCGGCGAGCACGGTGACCGGGCCGGCGAGCGCCTTGCGGTCGTCGTCGGTCAGCTTGTCATATGTCTCGAAGCCGTTGGCCGTCTTGTACTTGGCCAGGATGCCGTCGACGGTGGCGAAATTCGCCTCCACCTTCTTGATCAGATCCGGGTTTTCCTTCTCGACCAGCGGCTTGACCAGCTCGACGATCTTCTCGGCTCCATCGACATTTGCCTGGAAATCCCAGAGATCGGTGTGGCTGTAGCGGTCCTCCTCGCCGGAAATCTTGCTGGCGGCAACCTCTTCCATAAGGGCGGCTGCACCACCCACCACCTTTTCCGGCGGGACGGTCAGATCCTTGACGCGCTTCTGCAGTTCCACGACATCCGCATAAAGCTTGTCGGCGATCGGAGCGAGACCTTCGGTCGTATTCTGGGCGAACAGACCATATTCGAGGCGGTGGAAACCGATGAAATCCTCCGATTTCTCGCCCTGTTCATGGTCATCGGCGCGCGAGTCGATCGAGGCGTCGAGATCGGCGAAGAGCTCGGCTATGGGCTCGATCTTTTCATAAGGCATGCGGGAAGGCGCGTAGAGCGCCTTGGCCTTTTCAAGGTCCCCCGCCTTGACGGCGTCGGTAAAGGCCTTCGTGTCCTTGACCAAGAGATCGAGATTTTCCTGCACATAAAGCTTGTAGTCGGCGATCGGCTGGACGAGATCGAGCGGCGAGACCTCGGCGCGTGCCGGGCTGAGAGCGGTTGCGAACGCCAGTACGCAGACCGAGGCTAAAAGGCGAATTTTCATATGATGTCCTCTCCAAAGATAATCTGACTTAACCCCGTGCATTCTGCGGGCCGCTCGCTTCGAGCAGCGTGCGGCCGAGAAAATCCTTTTCGTTTCTCACGCCGGGCAGCGCGAAGAAGAAGCCGCCGCCGATGGGCTTGATATATTCCTCCAGCGGCTCGCCATTGAGCCGGTTCTGGACGGTGATAAAGCCCTTTTCCAGATCCGCCTGGAAGGCGATGAACAGAAGTCCCATCTCCAGTTGGCCGGATTTGCTGATGCCGTTGGAATAGTTGAACGGACGGCGCAGGATGAGGTGCTGTTCCGCGTCGGGACCACGCGGATTGGCAAGGCGGATATGCGCGTCGAGCGGCGTGACCTTGCCTTCGGGATCGGCGGCGTAGTCGGGTACGTCTGCTTCCGTCCTGCCGTCGAAAGGCGCACCGCTGTCCTTCCTGCGGCCGAAGATCGCCTCCTGCTCCTGCAGCGGCGTGCGGTCCCAGCGCTCGACGAAATTGCGGATGATGCGCACCACCTGATAGGAACCGTGCGCGGCCCAATCCGGCTCGTCGCTCTCCGGCTGCACCCAGACGATACGGTTCATCAGCGCTTCATCGGACGGATCCGGGTTGGCCGAACCGTCGCGGAAGCCGAGGAAATTGCGTGCGCTCTCCTTGGCCTTGGCCGAATGCGGCGGCTGGACGGGAACCGAGCCTTCCTGCTTCCAGCGCAGGAGCAACTGTCCCGGCGTGTTCTTCACGATATCGCGCAGCGCGTGGATGTTGGTATCGGGCGTGTTGGAGCAGAACTGCAGCAGGAGATCGCCATGGCAGAGCTCCTTTTCCAGCGCATCGTTGGGGAAACCCTCCATGCGGGCAAGACGCAGCGGCCTGACGGGCTTCAGGCCGAAGCGGTCGTCGAACATGGAGGCGCCGAGCGCCGCGGTGACGGTAAGATTGTCGGGGAAGACATCGGGCCCGAGGATGCCGGAATCCGCCGGCGGAAATTTCGGATCGAGCTCCGGCACCCGGCCGCCCTGCATGAGAAAGGCGACACGCTCGGTCAGCGTGCGCAGGAGCTGTTCCAGTTGCGTCCGGTCGCGCGCCAGCACATCGAATGCGGCGACCATGCCGGCGGCCGGGCGCGGCGTGACGATGCCGGGCTGGTGCAGGCCATAGAATGACTGGCGCTCCTGCGTCCTGTCGCTTTCCGGCGCGTTGGTCACGCTGTCATTCGACATCGCCACCGCGCCTTGGGACGTCATTCCGCCGGCAACGGCAATTGCCCCGGCGCCGGCGCCGATAAGAAGCTTGCGCCTGGCCGGAGAGGCCGGCGCATTCGGATCGTGCGTTTTCTTGTCGTTTGGCATCAGCTTAGTCCCAGACTGTCACGCAGCTTGTTGAGATCGTCGGCGAGCTGTGCTGCCTGCTTCTTCAGAACAGCCTTGTCGTCTGCGCCCAGCTTGTCATAGGCGACGAACCCGTCCCCTGCCCTGTGCGCATCCATCGTCTCGCCGATGGTCACGAAATCCCTGTCGATGGCGCTCATCAGATCGCCATTGGCCTTCATCGCCACCGGGCGCACGAGATCGACGATCTTGCGCACACCGACGAGACTGGCGAAGAAGGAATCGAGATCGGTATGGGCGTAGCGGTCCTCTTCCTGGCCCGGCGCCGCCGTGGCGAAGCGGTTGATCAGCGAAGCGGCGCCGCCGATCATCTTTTCCGGCGGAATGCGCATGTCATGGATGCGCCCCTGCAGCGTGGCGACATCGGCGACCAGCTTGTCGGCGACCGGCGCCAGCCCGCCAGTGCTGTTTTGCGCGAAGAGCCCGTATTCGATCCTGTGCAGGCCACCGAAGGCCGGATCGGCCTCGCGCTTCTCGAAATAATCGGCGCGGGCATCGATCGCAGCGTCGAGATCGGCAAAGACCTCCGACACCGGCGCGATGCGTGCATAGGCCGCGCGCGCCGGCTCGTAAAGCCGCTTCGCCTCATCGAGATTGCCCGCCTTGACCGCGGCGGCGAGATCGCCCGTCGCCTGCACCAGATCATTGGTGCCTGCGGCGAGGTAGAGCTTGTATTCGGCGAGCGCGCCGATGAAGGCGGTCAATTGCGGCCGGGAGGCATCGGCCGAAGCCGTCGCCGACGGAGTGACGACGAGCTTGCCGCGCGGATTGCTGAGGAGACCGCAGGTGATCTGGTATTCGCCGGGCTCGAGCCGCGCGTTCAGCGTCTGGCTGAAGCCCGGTGCGATATTCTCGCGCTCCTCGACCACCATGACGCCGTCGAGGATCTCCCATTCCACCGCCCGGTCGGATTTGTTGACGATCTCGAAGGTGGCGCGCCCGGCAGGCACCGTCAGCTCGTTCGGATCGCAGGTCTGGCCGGTGATGGTGACGACAGTCGCATTGCCGGCCGCGGCACGGCGCGCCTTGCTGGGGAACTGCGAGGCATAATAGAACGCAGCACCCGCGCCGAGCAGCAGCAGCACGGCAGCGCCCAGGCCGATACGCATGGCAAGGCGCGGCATGGGATCGGTGGTCTTATCTCGGGACATTTCCGGCCGAAACCTTTCTCAAGAACCCTGTCCGGCGCCCGCCGCCTTCGGCTGGCTCGCCGGAGACGGCGACAGGAAGAGGAAGAGCGCTGGGATGATGAACGCCAGATAGGCCAGGAGTTCGCTGACCGTGGGCGTGTCGATATAGCCGAACATACCGGAGAGCAGCGAGCCGAGCGGACTGTCGAGCGGAAGGGCACCGCTCATGTCGAAGACGACGGTCTGCCAATGATTCCAGAGGCCCGCCTCATGCAGCGCCTTGACGGAATTGGCCAAGATGCCGGCGGCGACGAAGAGGATGAACACGCCGGTCCAGCGGAAGAAGCGGCGCAGATTGAGCTTCAGCCCGCCGATATAGATGCCATAGCCAATGGCGATCGCCGCGAGGACGCCCAGAAGCGCGCCAAGAGGCGCGGCCACGCCGTCGCTCTGCTGGAAAGCGGCGAGCAGGAAGAAGACCGACTCCAATCCTTCACGCGCGACGGCGAAGAACACCATGAGGACGAGCCCCAGCCCCTTGTTGGTGGAGGTCTCGAAGGCGGCATCAATGGAATGATGCAACTCGGCCTTGATGGAGCGGGCGGCCTTGCGCATCCAGAAGACCATCGAGGTCAACACACAGACAGCGATGATGCCGATCACCGCCTCGAAAAGCTCCTGCGCCTTCTGCGGGAATTCGGCGCTGGCGAACTGCAGCACTGCGCCGACGGCGAGCGACAGGGCAAGAGCAAGAAGGATGCCGATCCAGACGACAGGCATCCAGGCACCGCGCCCGGTCTGCCGGAGATAGCTCGCGATGATGCCGACGATCAGGGCCGCCTCAACACCCTCGCGAAGCATGATGAGAAAAGGTACGAGCATATCGATCTATCGGTGGCCACGCAGGCCAAAGCCGTAAGCATCCGCAGCCATGGCCAATCCCGACCGGGGCTGATGCAACCTGTCCGCCTTGGCGTGCGAACCCTTCGCATTTTTGTCACCTTTAGCGGTCGTGGAGTGCCGCTGCAAGAAAATTGCACATGATCTGCTTAAATTGCCAAAATTTAGAAGGCCTCTAAAGTAAAAGCAATCAATTGAATTATTCCAATCGAATAGAGCAGCTTTCTGAAGCTATAATATAGATTCAATAAACATGCATAAGTTCTAGAATATTAACTCCATAATCAGGAGATCGAGAATGTATACTTCATCGAAAGTCCGGCCGTAATTCCTGACCTTGAATACCCACTTATTGCCGTCATCCAAATTATAATCCGACGCGCCGCGCATCCAGGCATTTCTTCTTCTTACAGCAGCGGCTACCGGCACATGAAATACCGCAACTCACGATGGTGACCCGGAGACCGATCATGCCGGCAAATTTTTTTGTCAGGACGGTCAAAATTTTTCGATCCAGGGGGTTGAAGACGGCGAGGCGCTCATCCATATCAGTGTCACTTGCAGGCGCGTCTCCTCCCATTGCGCCCTGCAAGTGTTCCCCTCTGGAGGTTTTGCCCGATGGGCACCTTCACAACTTGAAGCCGGGCTTTCATGAAGTCCGGCTCTTTTTTTGCCTTTATTTCCGAGCTGTGCCGAGCAGAAGTAACGGATTTGGCGCGATCATGGCGCCGCCGCCGCTGTTGCACCGCAAAATGGGGCGGGGCCGAGCGAAGATGGCGAAAAAAGGCCGGAAAACAGAGGCATCCCAACGTTTCTTGCAAGGCAGCCATGCAAATTTGTCTCTGCACCTTTTCGCAGTGCGAGATTATATGCTGCCCGTAACAAGAACAAACGATGTGTCTAGGTGAGAGAAATGAACCTGATCCGCTCCTACAATAACTGGCGCCGTTACCGCGCTACCGTAAACGAACTGAGCCGCCTGTCGGCCCGCGAACTGAACGATCTCGGCATCCTCCCGGCCGAAATCCCCTACGTCGCCCGCAAGGCAGTTTCGCGCTAAGTTCGACCGCATGATCCAAACCGAAAGGTCTGCAACTTTTCGGGGATATGCCTGAAAAAGTTTTGAGAGATATCGCCGGGGTCACTCCTCCTCCCAGACCCCTGCGATAAAAGACCGGCACCTCCTCCTCCCAGCCGGTCTTTACAAATAGCACCCGCCGCACCTCCTCCCGCGGCGGGTGTTGTTTTTTGGGCTTTAGCTTCGCTGGTTCGCGAATGCCTGCGGCAAAGCTAGAGAGGACGCATCATTCCTTTTCGACGAAAGCCCTGAAGGCTTCTGCATAGTCCTTGTGCCAGCGCGAGAGCGGCGGACGGTTGAGCACGATATCGTCGGCGGCCCAGCGAATGCGCTTTTCATCGAGCTCGCGAGGCACGTCATTGTCGGGGCACAATATGTAGAAGTCGCCCTCCCCCAGCCTTTGCAGCATGAATTCCACCGTCTGCTCCGGCGTCCAGGCGCCGGCAGGCCTTTCCGTCCGGCCACCGGCCGCAAGCGGTGTGAAGACGAAGCCGGGGATCAGCAGGTGGGCGGCAACCCGGCAGTTCTCGCGGTTGCGCAATTCGTGCTGCAGGGCTTCCGTGAAGGTTTTCACACCCGACTTCGAGACATTATAGGCCGGATCGCCCGGAGGCGTGGTGATGCCCTGCTTGGAACCGGTGTTAATGACGAGCGCGGGTTCGCCATGCTCGATCATCTCGGGCACGAAGATGCGCGTGCCGTCGATGACGCCACCCAGATTCACGCGCAGCACGGAATCCCAGTTATCCTGTGGGCCGAAGATGGCACTGCCGGGCTGGATGCCGGCATTGTTCATCAGCACATGCACCTTGCCCCATGTCCGGCGCACCTGCTCCTCCAGCGCCCGCAATGAGGCCCTGTCTCCGACATCGGTCGCAATCGCCATGACATGGGCCGAACCCTCTTGCGCCGCAGCAGCGACGTCATCGGCGGCCTTGGCAAGGGTTTCGACATTGCGGTCGGCGAGCACGACCCTCATGCCGAAACCGGCAAAGCGCTTGGCCACAGCAAGCCCGATGCCGGAGGCCGCGCCGGTGACGACGGCAACATTTCCGGGGGCAAAGGCTGCGGATATGGAAACGCCGTCCGTTGCGCTGGTAGCCGCTGTCATGGTGATCTCACTCTGCTCCCGTGGAACTCATAAACGCATGGTTCCTGCGCCGGAACCATGCGATAACCATGGCCGATCGGGAAGATCCGGCCAGGTTTCTGATCGGGTCAGCGTTCGACGAGCACCTCGAAGCCGCCATAGATCATGCGCTTGCCATCGAACGGCGCGTCACCGTCAGGCATTTTCATGCGCGGGTCTTCCATTACCTTCTGGTTTCCGGCATCGCGGACCTCGCGCGAAGGCCAGACGATCCAGGAGAAGCACACAACCTCGTCCGGTTGGCATTTGACGGCCATGGGAAACGAGGTGACTTCGCCGTCCGGCACGTCGTCGCCCCAGCACTCGATGACGCTCAACGCGCCATGTTCCTTGAAGACCACCGCCGCATCCTCCGCAAGCCTTTTGAAAGCCTCGCGGTTTGCCTTCGGCACCGCCAAAACAAAACCATCGACATAAGCCATGATATTTCCTCCAGATTGCTGATCGCAGTTTGGCACACTCAGCCCTTCCTGCAAGTGGACACACATGCCAAGGACGAACGAGCGGCCTGCAATCCGACAGGGTTGGATTTTTTTGTTGAACGGGCATACCAACGACCGCACCTGAGCGTTCAGGTGCGGCAGGTATATTTTCTGAATTGTCCGCGATCAGTGACGAGGCTGATCCGACGGCTGGGAAATGCCACCGAGCGCGGTCTTCACGGCATCCGTTCCCGAGCGGGCGATATCGGCGAGCGCCACGACGCCGACCAGACGCTTGCCCCGGTTCAGGATCGGCAGGCGGCGAACCTGATGTTCGGCCATATATTCAGCCACCTCGTCCACGTCCTGATCCTCGAAGCAGTAATAGACATGCTCCGACATCACCTCGCGCACCGTGGTATTGCCAGCCGGACGTTCCTCGGCAACGGCGCGCATGGCGATATCGCGATCGGTGACCATGCCAATGAGCCGGTCGTTTTCGCCCACCGGCAGCGCACCGATATTATCCGCACGCATTCTGCGGGCCGCGTCCCGGATGGTCGTGTTGGGATCGATAACTTCGGCGCCGCGCGTCATGATTTCCTGGACCTGCATCTCACTCTCCCGTTTCTTATGCGACATGCGGCCCTAATCGTCCTGAAGCGCATAAGTTCCGTGTGAAAGGCCAAGCAAGAAGAGGGTTTCCTACGGGCCTCCGGCAACGGCGCCGACAATGGCCATGGCAAGCCCATCCAGATCGATTTCGCCGTCAGCCGTCAGCTTGTCGCCGTCTGTGGAAATGCGCAGCCGCGCCGGATCGGCTTCGGCCTGGCGCTGCAACTCCGCGACGATCGCCTCGCGTATCTCGTCTTCCATCATGGCTTCACTCCTCAGGATAACGTTTGGTCAAATCGCCGGCACCCATTTCCAGAAGACACCTTCCATCCGCTCCGGGTAGTGCTTGAACTCGCATTCGAAACGCCGGCCATAGGCCTCTGCCGCGGCAAGCGCCTTGTCGCTCGGTGGTTTCATGCCGGTTCCCGGCGCGAACCAGTCCTCCAGGAGGTCATCAGGAACATAGGCACCGATCCTGAGCGGCAGATTGAGCAAAACAATATCCATTTCTTTCGGCGGCATGGCATTGTCCCCCTGCGTCTTTCCTGAACCGGGATAACACCATGGCAGCCGCCGGGTTCCAAGCGGCTTCTCCGCCCGCCCTGAACAATTCGGCCCGCCGGACGTTAGAACGGCAGAAGCAAAGGAAACCGCGGAGGTTATGACATGCCCGCCAAATCAAAGAGCCAGCAGATGGCAGCCGGGGCCGCGCTTGCCGCCAAGCGCGGCGAAAAGAAGAAGAGCGAACTGAAAGGCGCTTCGAAATCCATGGTCGAGTCAATGAGCGAAAAAGAATTGCACGACGTGGCTTCGACCAAGCGCAAAGGCAAACCGGAACACGCATCCAAATCCGACTGAGGAGACTTCCATGGCAGCCGAGGCCAGACGTCAGCTCGTCGATTTCGTCGTCGAGCGCGCATTCGATCCAGTGATGAAGGCCAAGCCGGATGGCCGCAGCGAAAGCGAACGCAGGAAGCTCAAAGACGTGCAGGAGGCGACACGTGCCGAGATCGAGCGTTTCCGAGACTATGATTCGGCCCGGGATGTGCTCGTCAATTTCAGGCGTGACCTCGATTCCGATCCGGCGAAGAAGATTCATGCCGAACTGAAGGCACTGGACCTGCCGACGATCAACGACATCCGCGACGAATTCGAGGAAAAGGCCAAGAAGCTCGGGGTGGAGGCTGATTAATTCGCCTCTTTGAGGACCTGGCCATAGCCGAAGCGGCCGGCTACATCCGCCGTGAGATCACGGATGGTGTCGCGTTCGGCCGAGGTGAAGGACGGCTCGTAATAGGTGGGCGGGCTGACCATCCTGCCGGCTGTCTCTATGAGGCCGGCCGGCTCCAACCCGCAATGCTGCAGCACCTCGGCAAAGACCGGGCCGGGATCGGCACAGAAATCCTCGTAGCGCACGATTTTGATTGCCTGTGCCGTCTCGGCGTCCTGCATCAGGTCGGCGACATGGCCATAGACATCGGCCCATTGCGCCGCCCACCCGGCGATTTCTTCTCCATTCCGCCAATGAAGTGCCGCGCGTGCGGGCGCGCCGTCACGCGCTATGTTGATGGCGCAGCGGTCGGGTCCGAACTCGAAATGGCCGCTGCGCCGCATATGCCGCCGGACCCGCTCATCCCCGGCGCCAGCTGTCAGGAAAAGGCGGTGCTGCTTCACCAGAGAGGCGATATGCCAGACGGGGTCCCTGATGGGCACGACGAAGCGCGCGTCGGGCAGGATCTTCTTGAGATAGGCGATGCGGGTGACGTTGTAATTGCCCTTGGAGACATAACGCTTGCCCCCGCGCAGGGCCAGGAGCTTGCGGATATGGTCGCGATAAAAGGCTTCGAAACGGGGATGCGCCGTGTTGCGGTCGAGCACGGCGCTCTTCTCCTCATCATGCAGGCCGGCGAAGAAGGCGCTCCAGAGCACCTCTTCAAAGGCCTCGGGGCTTTCGGGCGTGACCACGATGCGGTCGCGATGGGCGCGTTCCTTTGCTTGCCGTTCGACCTGGCCGGCGCGATCGACGAACCAGTTCCAGCCCCAAGGGATCGGCAGGAGCGGAAAATCGCGATAGCGGTGCGTGACGGCTTCCGGATGGCGGGCAAGAAGCTCCAGAAGAATGGTGCTGCCCGAGCGCGCCAGACCGGCGACATAGACCGGCCGGTCGATGGCGATCTCCGCAAGGCGGTCGCGCAGCATACGCGTTTCCCAATCGCCCGCCCTGATCATCAGGCCCGGGAACCGCTCGAGAAGACCGCCGACCCTGTCCGTCCACGGATCGACCTCCATAGGGGCGGACTGCTTTACCGTCTGATCCATCTCATTTTTCCGATTGTCATTCGATCCGGCGGACGATCTTCAACGTCAGTGCAAAGAGCAGCAGCGAGGCGAAGAAGATCGGCTCCCAGCCGCGCAGCCAGTCGGGGCCGGAGGAGAAGAATTGCTGCTGGGGCAGCGCGATATCCACCTGATCGAAGGGCGCGTCATCGGGCAGATAGCCGGCGGGATTGCCGATAAGGATGTTCCACCAGCGCAATTTATGAACCGTCTTGACGGGTTTGGGCACCGCCACCTCGGCTACCCGGCGCCCGGCGCCGTCCATCACCTCGGCCTTTGGCGGCGCGCCGTCGCCGGTATCGACCCAGCGGCCCTGATAATCGCCCGTGATATGGACGCTGATAGGCTGGCCGGGCGGGGGGAAGCTCTTGCCGTAATGCGCATCGGCCCAGATGATCAGGATCAGCACGGGCAGCGAGGCGATCAGCGTCGACGGAAACACGATCATGACGCGGCGGAAGGCAAGCGAGAGCATACGGCGGATATGCGGCCACGCCTCCTCGAACGGGCCGTCGAATTCATTCAACTCCCGTTGGGTGCGCTGCAGGTCCTGCTTCAATCCGGCGATCTGCTGCTGCGGTGACAGGAGGCGATAGAGCTCCATCGATACGAAAGCGCCAACCGCGGCCCAAACGACGATCCTGCCGACAGGAGGAAGGACCGGTGTCAGGATACTATCGATCAGCGACAGAACGGGCGACGGCAGGTCGAGAAGGCCCAGCATGGCAAGGCCCCCTTATTTTTCCTGCCCCGTGGATGCGGCAACCCTCTTGACGGTGTCCCCGGTCGCCTCCTGCGCGACGAGCTTCCTGCTGCGCCGGCTGCGCACCATCTTGCGGATCGGCCAAGCTACCACAAAGAAGATGGCGGTGGCCACGGCCGCCAGCAGCGCCCACAGCGCTCCAAGCAGACTCAAGCCCGCGCCCGGCCCGACATAGGCGAAGGCGGCAGTGGGCTCGGACAGCGTGACGAGCAATATGATCAAACCAATAGATTTCTTCATGTTCGTGTCTCCTTGTCTGGCTGTTTTGCCCCGTCAGGCTGCCCCAGAAACTCGAGGTCGGAGGGGGACAGCCGTTGAGCCCACCCAAAGATCGCAATCTTGTCGCCGTCATCGCCGCCGCGTGCGGGATTGAAGAACTCCCAGACGATCTGCCCGTCCTGCGTCACCTCGACCAGGCGGCCGGCGCAGGATTCATCGATCAGCGTGTTGCCATTTGCGAGGCGCTGCTGCTCACCGCGGATCGGGCTGTCCAGCGGATGGTCGGCAGTGCCCGTGTAACGCCAGACGATCTCCATCGTGCGCGGATTGAACTCCACGACGCGCGTCTGGCCTTCGGGCCCAAGGAAATGGCCGAAATTATCGAAGAGCAGGATATTGCCGTTGGGCAAGATATCCGGATCATGCTGGCCGATCCACGGGCCGTTCGTGGCCCAGGTGATCTGCTTGGTGCCCGGATCGAGCACAGCGACCGTTCCCGTGCCGATTTCGCGGAAGGAAAGCAGGACCTGCCCTTCCCTGGCGAACGGAAAATTGGCGGCCATCTCCCTCGTCACATAGTCGACGGCATTGGCATGGACCGGTTCGGCGACGGAGAAATTCGAGACCGAATAGCCCAGCTGGCGATAGGGAGAATCGCCCAGCGCCTTCATCAAATGAATCTTCTCCAGTTCCTCGCCATCGGGCGAAAGCACGACGAGATAGTCATCGAGACGCGGCGGCTTCAGATGGCCGTAATGTTTCAGCCTCTCCTTGGAATATTCGTGCGTCAGCACATAAATCTTGCCGTCGGGGCCGATGTCGAACTGATGGTGGGCCCGCCCCGCATAGCTCCATATGACGTTGGAGTTCTTGTCGAGCTTGACCAGACCATAGCCATAGGGCGTGTCGCCCGCTCCTTCGTAAAGCGCCAGCAGATCACCATTGGGAAAGACATGCGCCTGGCGGAAATAGACGAAGGGATCGGGCTGGGGCTTCGATACGGTTTGCGCGCCCGCCTGCCAGAGCTTGCCGCGCGGCCCCTTCGGCCAGAGGGTGCTGAAGGGCCGGCGCCATTCGTGCACGACCTTGCCGTTCATGTCGATGAGATAGGCCGCTGGCCCGTCGCCGGAGGTATAGAGCGTCAGCCCGTCCTGCGCCTTGCCGGGAACATAGGCCGTCACGCCCTTTTTGGCAGAGCGCTGCGGGTACCAGAGATCGGTATCGTAGACGTTCTGATAGTTGACGACCTTGTCGTAAAGCGCCCTGCCCCCTTCATAAGCGGCGGCGATCTGCGGACCAGGAAAGATCTCGCCTGTCGTGGTTATCGCACCGGCGACGAACAGCAGCAGCGCGCATCCCGTCATGCTCACCGTTCGCAGGATCCGATCCAGCCTCGAAGAGGGCTCGCCTTCAGCCTGTTCCGACCGAGACCGATGCTTATTGGGGCTTTCCTTCTCCATTTTCACGGCAAATTCCCGAAGTGTTTGTTTCCTCTGCCTAATTCCGATGACGCCTGAAAAGTTCCATTCGACGTCGGTCGCACGCTCCTCCAAGAGAGCAACATTGTTTCGGGCTGGGCGCGCAGCGAGACGGCACGGCTTGCCCGCATGCCGGGACGGGCCGTCGCAGCAACAAATTTGGATCGGCAAATGCAGTTGATCCGGCGCACAGCCATCCCGAAATTCCGGTTTCACACGAAAACCGGAACATCAACCGTTATACATGGGTAGAGGGCAGCTTCGTGACGCTGAAGCCATATTTTGCTTCAGCCTGTAACGCATTGTGAGCATTGGCTGATCGGCAGCCGCTGACAAAAGCCATCTTCGACAGCGGATTGCCTGTCGCCCGACAGGAACAATAAGGCCCCCGCCCCGTTCGTCTTCCTGAAACGAAACGATCACGGGAGGCGACGATGACCAGCAAGCAGGTTGGCCGCCAGACGCCCAAAATCAGCAAGACGACAGGCACGGATGTTCCTCAGGAGCGCCGGAAGGCGGCGCCGACGTCGAAGGACGTGCGTGATCCCGACAAGGTGTGGAGCGAGGCAGAGACGACGCCCGAGGATGAACCCAATGGCGGGCGCGTGGCGGACGCCGGCGATGTCGGCGGCGGGCAGGTGCCGCCCTATGACGAGGAGGTGCAGGCGGACACGGTCGGGCAGCAGACCAGACGCACGGCAGAGCCGCGCGGCGTCGAGAAACCGAAGCAATAACATCTTTGTGAACCGAGGATGACAAGCAAGTGGAGATCCGAAAATGGCAGGACGACTGCAAGGCAAGGTGGCAATCATCACCGGAGCCGGCGCCGGCATCGGCGAGGCGATCGCGCATAAATTCGCCCGGGAGGGCGCGAGGCTCGTAGTGGCCGGGCTGCCGGACGACCCCATGGAGGATGTGGCGCGCGCGATTCGCGAGAATGGCGGCGAGGCTGAAGCCTGTCCGGGCGACGTGGCGGACGAACAGGCGGCGCGCCGATGCGTCGAGAAAGCGGTGGAGCGCTTCGGCAGGCTGGACGTGCTCGTCAACAATGCCGGCGTCTTCATCGAAGTGGCGGAATGCCAGGACTATTCGGTGGAGGCGTTCGACCAGACGATCCGCAACAATATCCGCTCCACTTTCCTGATGACCAAGTTCGCGCTGCCGCACCTGCAGAAGACACGCGGCGTGGTGCTCTCGGCCGGCTCCGAATCCGGCGAGATGGGCGAAGGCAATAATGCGCCCTATGGCGGGACCAAAGGCTTCATCCATGCCTTCATGAAAGGTGTGGCTTTCGAGCAGGGCCAATATGGCGTGCGGGCCAATTGCGTCTGCCCCGGCCCGATCGATACCGCCTGGACCTACAAGGAAACGGGGCCGATGGACGCCCAGATGGAAAAGATGACGGTGGCGGGCACGGTGCTCGGCCGGCGCGGCACGCCGGAAGAGATGGCCAATATCTACGCCTTCCTGGCCTCTGATGAGGCGAGCTATGTGACCGGCGCGCTCTGGTATGCCGATGGCGGCACGACGATCGCCAAGGGCGGTCCGGGCCAGCAGGTGCCCGGCACGCTCGCCGAGCAGCCGCAGCCGATGCTGCCGCTGGAGCACAGCCATGACGGGCTTAAAAACAAGCATACGGAGAACCGGCTGCACTGAACAGGAAATGTATCGGGCGCGCCGAAGCTGATGCGCGCCCGCAAAAACGCCGGCTTGTAATCAGGCAGGCGCGCGCATATATAAACTTTTGTTGAACACCATGCTCGGCTCGTTCCCTGTGAGGTTGATCGAAGCCTTGAGCTATCCTCCCACTCAGCAAATGCAAATCCGGATACCGGCCCGAGCAATGGCCGAATACCGGCTTGTCGCATCACTTGCGGCCCATCAAAGGAGCAGGCCATGCATGATGGCTTGAAAACACACATGAAAAGCAACCGAACGAAACAGGCGGCGCGCTCGCCTTCCAACGTGAACCGCAGCCAGGCCGTAAAGGCCCGCGGCGCGCAAAATCAATATGAACGCTATATCGAGCTGGCGCGCGCGGAAGCAATGAACGGAAACAGCGTCGAGGCGGAAAACTATTATCAGCACGCGGAACACTATCTGCGCTGTGCCACCGCCTCCGAGCACCCTGCACGGGCTGGATCCTGACCCCATATGAACGCGATTTTTCCCCCTTCCGCCGCCACCATCGACCATCGTTCCTGGCTCAAGATCCTCTCCAACTACCGACAGCCCGATCGGCGACGCAGCGCCTTCGAACTGGCGGTGACGATCGTCCCGTTCGCCGCGCTGTGGGCACTTTCCGGCGTCGCCGTCCATTACGGCTTCTGGTGGGGCCTGCTGCTGACCATTCCGGCGGCGGGCTTCCTGCTCCGGCTGTTCATGATCCAGCACGATTGCGGCCACGGCTCGTTTTTCGCCCATCGGCGGGCGGATGACTGGCTCGGCCGGGCAATCGGCGTATTGACGCTCACGCCCTATGATTACTGGAAACGCGCACATGCCATCCACCACGCTTCCGCCGGCAATCTCGACGAGCGCGGCATAGGCGACATCACGACGCTCACCGTCAGCGAATATCGCGCCCTGTCGCGCTGGGGACGGGTCAAATACCGGCTTTACCGCAATCCCATCGTCATGTTCGTCATCGGCCCGATCTGGGTCTTCCTGCTGAAGCAGCGGCTGCCGTTCGGCATGATGCGTTCAGGCGCCGCGCCGTGGATCTCCACAATGGCGACCAATCTGGCCATCCTCGTGCTGGCGGCCGGCCTCATCTGGCTGATCGGCGTCGGCCCGTTCCTGCTGGTTCACCTGCCGATCGTGCTCCTGGCGAGCGCTGCCGGCATCTGGCTGTTCTATGTGCAGCACCAGTTCGAGGACACGCAATGGTCGGAGGGCGCCGAATGGCAGTTCCAGCACTCCGCCCTGCACGGCTCGTCCTATTACGATCTGCCTCCCGTGCTGCAATGGCTGACCGGCAATATCGGAATCCATCACGTCCATCATCTGTCGAGCAGGGTTCCCTATTACCGGCTACCGGAAGTGCTGAAGGATTATCCTGAACTGCGCGACATCGGCCGTATCACCATCCTGGAAAGTCTCCGCTGCGTGAAGCTCGTGCTCTGGGACGAGCGGAACAAGCGCCTCGTCTCGTTTCGCGAGGCGCGCACGGCCTAGAGAAAGATCCGTGTCTGCTCCGGCAATCCGTATGCCAGGCTCAGCATTTCCTCCGGATATCGGGGAGACCGCATGGCTTCCCTGTCCGAGAGCCGTTGATACCACCCGGCGAGCTTCGGGCAATCAGCAGGCACCGGCACCCCGTAAAACCGATCTGCGAACTCGATCAAAGCCATTGCGACGCAATCGGCGATCGTGATCCTGCTGCCGGCAACGAAGGGGCCCACGAACTTCGCCTCCCCCACGCGGAGCTTGCTCGCAAACCGCTCGGCTCCGATCGAGGCCGCTTCAGCGCTTGGCGTGTGACGTTCTGCGTTCAGGCGACTTCCGTGCCGCGCCCATAAGCCGAAAAAGCTTGTCGCCTCATCGAAGATGGCCATGAGTTCGCGCGTGCGTGCACGCTCTTCCAGCGTCCCTCCGAGCATGTTCGGAGAGGGATGGCGCTCTTCCAGATATTCCAGAATTGCGATCGACTGGCCGATCAGCATCCCATTGCCGGTATCGAGAACAGGCAGGGAATGCGCGGGATTCAGGTTCAGGAGAAAACCCTCCGGCCAGCGCTCCGGACGATGGGGGAACTCAACTTCAATCAGCTCGATGTCAGTGATGCCCTTTTCGGCAAGGTACAGTGTGAGACGGCGGGGGTATGGACCCCAGGGGAAATTATACAGTTTCAAGCGGCTCTCCTGATCTCTGCAGCGGATCACATTCGATAAAGCAGAGGGCTTCGATCGACATCCCGCAACGTCATTAGTTACGTGATAGAGCCAAAGCCCATGTCATGCAACATTATTTGTTACGAGAAAGGCTGAGGATCAGGAAGAGACGGCGTTCAGGATGCCGGACATCGTGGCATGGGCTGCAGCCGAGCGGGCAAAATCACCCTCTCGCATACCCCGATCTGACGATGCCATGGCGCTGCAGCTTGTCGTAAAAGGTCTTGCGCGGAATGCCCAGCGCCTCGATCGTCGCCTTGACGTCGCCGCCATTCTCGGCGAGCGCCTGGCGGATCAGCTCCGCCTCGTAAAGGTCCACACGCTGCGGGAGGGAGAGGCTCTCGCCATTGCCGGCCTGTTTGACGGCCGGGGGCGTCTCGGTCAGTCCGAGGGCGAAGCGCTCGGTGAAATGCGCCAGCTCCCGGACATTGCCGGGCCAGTCATGGGTGATGAGATGGCGTCTGACTTCATCGGACATCCGGGGCGGGTCGACATGGAAACGGTCGGCGGCACGGTTGAGGAAATGCGCGAAGAGCAGCGGAATATCCTCCCTGCGCTCGCGGAGCGGCGGGATGGACACGGTCACCACGTTCAGCCGGTAATAGAGGTCCTCGCGGAAATCACCCCGCGCGGCAGGATCGCTCAAGTCCACCTTCGAGGCGGCGACGACGCGCAAATCAAGCGGGCGCACCTCATTGCTGCCGAGCGGCGTGATCTCCCGCTTTTCCAGAACGCGCAGCAGCTTCACCTGCGCGGCGGGCGGCATGCTCTCGATTTCGTCCAGGAACAGCGTGCCGCCGCTTGAATGTTCGATCCGTCCTATCCTCCGCTTCTGCGCGCCTGTGAAGGCGCCCGGCTCATGGCCGAAAAGCTCGCTCTCGATCACCGTCTCGGGCAGCGCGCCGCAGTTCAGGGCGACGAAATGGCCGGTGCGCCTGCGGCTCCAGTGGTGCAGGAGATCGGCGACCACCTCCTTGCCGCTGCCGGTTTCGCCCGCCACCAGCACATCAACGTCGGCATCGGCGATCTGCCGCAATGTGCGGCGCAGGCGCTCCATCGCCGGCGTCTGGCCGATGAGCGGAAGTTCGTCCTCCGCGGCATGCGCCGCGCGGCGCAGCTCGCGATTCTCGAGCACCAGCCGACGCTTTTCGACGGCGCGCCGCACGCTCTGGACGAGCCTTTCGGCCGGATAGGGCTTGGCGATGAAATCATAAGCGCCCTCCTGCATCGCCTCCACCGCCATGGCGATATCGCCATGGCCGGTGATCAGGATGACGGGCAGATCGGGATCGACCGCCTTCAGCCTGCGGAAGAGCTGGAAGCCGTCGATGCGCGGCATGCGGATATCGGTGACGACGATCCCTTCGAAACCGGCATCGATATTGTTGAGCGCGGCCTGCGCCCCGTCGAAGGCAAGCACGTCGAAGCCGGCGAGTTCCAATGTCTGCGCATTGGCCCGGCGCAGGGTCTCGTCGTCATCGACGAAGGCGACCTTCAGGCGGGGTTCGCCATCCACGGCGGCGACGGCCGGACCATTCATTGCACACTCCTCAGATGAATGACGAAACGGGTGCCCTGCCCCGGAGCACTCTCGACCTCCAGTCGCCCGCCGAATTCGGTGACGATGTCGTTGCAGATGACGTGGCCGAGGCCGAGACCGCCCTTTTTCGTCGTGGTGAAAGGCGTGAACAGACGCGCCATCACCTCCGGCGGGATGCCCGGCCCGTTGTCGGCGACGACCAGCTCCGTCTCGCTCCCCTGCTGGCGCCAAATGAGATCGACCCGGCCGTCCGTCTGCCCTTCCATGGCTTCCATCGCATTCTGGATGAGATTGACGAGCACCTGTTCGAGACGCACCCGGTTGCCCATGACGCGGACATTCGGCGGCGGGATATCGCAGGCGAGCTCCACGCCCTGCTGGCGCAGGCGGTTGTTGAGCAGCAGGAAGGCGCCGTCCATCGCCTCTGCGACGCTGGTCGGCTCGACGCCGCCGGTGCCCTTGCGCGAGAAGGTGCGCAAACCGTCGGCAATGGTGCCGATGCGCTCCGTCAGGGCGGCGATGGCCGAAAGGTTTTCGCCGACGGCCGCGGGTTTGTCCCGCGCCAGAAAGGTGCGGGCATTGTCGGCATAGCTGCGGATGGCCGCGACGGGCTGGTTGATCTCATGGGTGATGCCAGCCGCCACCTGTCCGAGAATGGCGAGCCGGTTGGCCTGGGCCAGTTCCTCACGCACTTCCTGCAGGCGCAGGACCGTCTTCTGGCGCTCCTCGACCTCGAATTCGAGGCGCTTGTTGGTGGCGCTCAGTTCCGCCGTGCGCTCGCCGACACGCCTTTCCAGTTCCTCGCGGGCGAGCCGGGCCTGCGCCGCCCGGCGCAGGATGCGCTGATGCCGGTGGAGCAGCCACGCCGCCAGCGCCAGCACCGGGGTCAGCCCCAGCACGGCAAGCGAGCGGGCCTCACGCACGCTGGCGCGCACCTCCTGCGCGGCGGGCGCCAGCATGTGCAATGTCCAGGCAGCAGTCGGCACCGGCACGCTCACACGGACAAAATCCGCCGGACGCGCATCGGGCAGGGAGGCCTTGACGATGTCCGGCCGCTCTTCGGAGGAATGGGGCTGGATCGGAAGTGTCGCCAGCGGCGCATCGCCGAACTGCAGGCTCTCGCGCAGTGCCGCCTGCGCCTGCGGAGGAATATCCGTCAGCGTCATGAAGCGCCATTGCGGAACGCTCGTCACCAGCACCACGCCGTGGCCGTCGGTCACATAGGAGGCGCCGGCCGCATGCCGCCAGTCCTCCTCGACCTGGTCGAAGCCGACCTTGACGACGACGATGCCAAGCAGCCCCTGCGGCCCCTCGACGCGGCGCGAGATATAGAGACCGGGGCGAAGGCTGGCGGTGCCAAGCGCATAGTATTCCGCCGCGCCAGACTTGACCGCCTCGCTGTAATAAGGCCGGAACGCATAATTATGGCCGACAAAACTCGTCGGCGTGCGCCAGTTGCTGGCGGCAACGGCGAGACCGTCCTTATTGAGGATGTAGATGACGGATGCGCCGGTCTCATCGATCAGGGATTCCAGCTTGCGGTCGAGATCGTGAAAACGCGCGGGATCGCCGGAGGCGAGCGCGGTGGCGATATCCCGGTCCTGCGCGAGGACGAACGGCAGGGAGCGCTGCTTTTCCAGCACGGTGCGCAGCACCACCGCATTGAGCGTCGCCGCATTGCGGGTGCGCGCATCGAGCGCCCGATAGGCCTGCTCCTGGCCATAATCGCCGGCGAACCATAAAGCGGCCAGCAATGCCGCGGCGGCGGCCATCGCGTAGATGGTCCACTGGACTGCGACGCGGGAAAACAGCCCCGGCCCTTTTTCGACGCTGGTGATCAGAGGCGCTGTGATGCTCTTCATGCGCGGAATGTGCAGGAAACCGGACAAAAAACAAGAATATCCGTGCGGCTTTTCGCACAAATTTCCGGGATAAGGCCGAAAACCCAACTTTTCCCCAAATTAAATCAAACGTTTACACTCGTGGCGAAACTTTGGCACGGGGGTTGCTTCGGGAAGGCAACAGGCGGGCGATGCATGGCCCGCATGTCTGATTATCCCGGAGATCGGCGGAGGAGCTGTCGAGCACCGGGGCTCGCATCCATTTGGAGGAACTCATGAGCCCGACACAAGTGACCGCGGCGGAGCCGCGCGGGAAAACCCCTATCTATGGCCATCTTTATGTGCAGGTGCTGGTGGCGATCGCGGCCGGCATCGCGCTCGGCCATTTCTACCCCGAGCTCGGCTCCAGCCTGAAGCCGCTCGGAGACGCCTTCATCAAGCTCGTCAAGATGATCATCGCGCCCGTCATCTTCCTGACCGTCGCGACCGGCATAGCCGGCATGTCGGACCTGCAAAAGGTCGGCCGCGTCGCCGGCAAGGCGATGATCTATTTCCTCACCTTCTCGACGCTGGCGCTGATCGTCGGCCTCGTGGTGGCGAACGTCATTCATCCGGGCAGCGGCATGCATATCGACCCTGCCTCGCTCGACACCAAGGCGGTGGCGAACTATGCCGAGAAAGCCCATGAGCAGACGATCACCGGCTTCCTGACCAACATCATCCCGACCACCATTGTCGGCGCCTTCGCCTCGGGTGACATCCTGCAGGTGCTGTTCTTCTCGGTCCTGTTCGGCATCGCGCTCGGCATGGTCGGCGAGAAGGGCGCGCCTGTGCTCTCCTTCCTGCAGGCGCTTTCGCTGCCGATCTTCAAGCTGGTGGCGATCCTGATGAAGGCCGCCCCCATCGGCGCTTTCGGCGCGATGGCCTTCACCATCGGCAAATACGGCATCGAATCCGTCGCCAACCTGGCGTTTCTGGTCGCGACCTTCTACCTGACCTCGATCCTGTTCGTGCTTGTCGTGCTCGGCGCGGTGGCGCGCTATAACGGCTTCTCCATCCTGGCGCTCATCCGCTACATCAAGGAAGAGCTGCTGCTCGTGCTCGGCACCAGCTCGTCCGAGGCGGCGCTGCCCTCGCTCATGGAGAAGATGGAAAAGGCGGGCTGCAAGAAATCCGTCGTCGGCCTGGTGGTCCCCACCGGCTATTCCTTCAATCTCGACGGCACCAATATCTACATGACGCTGGCGGCGCTGTTCATCGCGCAGGCGATGGATATCCCGCTCTCCATCGGCGACCAGATCCTGTTGCTGCTGGTGGCGATGCTGAGCTCGAAGGGCGCGGCCGGCATCACGGGCGCGGGCTTCATCACGCTCGCCGCCACGCTCTCGGTCGTCCCCGCCGTCCCGGTCGCGGGCATGGCGCTGATCCTCGGCATCGACCGCTTCATGTCGGAATGCCGCGCGCTGACCAACCTCGTCGGCAATGCGGTCGCCACCATCGTCGTGGCGCGCTGGGAGAAGGAGCTCGACACCGAGAAGCTCGCCGCCGCCATGAGCGGGCGTCCGCTTGTGGCAACTGAGGCGCTGCAGCCGGCGGAGTGATCCTGCCGGCCACTGGCCATCCATATCGGATGCCGGGCACATCGAAGGATGCGCCCGGCATCTTTGTTTGTGCCGCCCTATTCCGCCGCCTGCACCTCATGCCCCATTGGGCTGGCGAAGAGCCGCCTCCGGCGGATCTCTCCGGGTGTGGCGAACTTGTTCTTCTTCAGGGCCGTCGTCATGTGGCTCTGGCTGGAAAAACCCATCATTTCGGCGATGCTGGAGAGCGGCATATCGGTCTCGCGCAGCTGCTTTTCCGCTTCGTTCAACCGCAGCATCAGAAGATATTGATGCGGTGTCTGGCCGAAGCTCTCGCGGAAAGAAGTCAGGAAATGGCCGGGGGAGATGCCGACCTGCGCCGCCATCTCCGCGATGGAGATCTTGTTGCAGAAATTCTCCCTGAGATAGGCCTCGATCCGGCGCGACGCCTGATAGGAAAGGCCGCCCGTCTCCTTCCTGTCACGCCGCTTGTCGACGTGGTTGCGCAGGAGAAGCGTGACGACCACGGTCATCAACGCGTCCAGATAGCGCTCGTTGATGGGCGCCTGCTTCTGCAATTCGCCACGCAGGAGGTGCGCCACCTGCAGGCATTTGGGATCGACATTGCGGCTTGCCGCCGAGAAGGGCGGCTCGCCGAGTTCCGACGAAAATTCCTTCAGCCCTTCCAGCCGCTCTCCGGAAAGCGTCACCGACACGCTTTCCTTGTCGGTCGGCCAGCGCAGCATGGACTGGCTCTCCGCAGGGAAGACCAGTACCGTGCCGGCGGGCGCGTCGAAGACCTGGGTGACACCCGGGCCGAGCGACCATTCCACGTCGCGTATGGCCGAGAGGATCACCATGGCAAGCGGCGCGGTAGGGCGGAACAGGGCGGCTCCGGCCGGGGAGACCGCATGGATGAGCGCCCCGTCCAGCGCGATCAGACGTTCACCGGGAAAATCCGGGAATTGCACGGCACCCTTTCCGTTGTCCGTTGAAAAAGTGCGCTTCGTATCAAAAATAGTATTCATTGCGTGATATCCATAAACTGCCATTGAAAATGAAGGCTGTTGCCCTTCGCTCAATAATTTCTTCATCTGCTATGAATAATTATCTTGACGATGTTCCTTCCATTCATGGCAGGCAAACATCTCCCCCTCACGCGAAGTGCCGATCAAAGCACACTTCGGCCCGCGGAGCAGACGCGACTGCCCTGGTTCATCCCACGTCTTACCGGGAACGCTACTGACAATTATCGTTATTGTTGACTTACCAGTACCATCGGTCATTGCACCGATGCAACTATATGGTTAATAGAATGTAGAGAATTCAACTAAAAATTGACGATTCCGGATTTTCGTGAAATCTTCGGAATGCAGTGAAAAGCCGGCACAAGTTTTCTTGCAGAAACCGTCAGTCTCAATAAGCGGAGTTCGCTTCATGCGGGGGTTCAGGGCACAGCATATCGCCGGATCGGGACGATTGCCACGAGAGATTCGCCGAATGAGAATCGGAACGGGACAGCAATCATTCCTTCCTGCGCGCAGTGATTCTCTTTCACAGAAGAGAGAACATCAGCCGCCGGCGCAGTCACAGAAGGCGCTATTCCATTGAAAGAAAAAAGGAAGGAGATATACGCTAGAAGACATCTTGATCCCGAGTCATTTGCAGATAAAGATATCCAAAAACCATTTACAGAATCAGAATTGGACAAGTGAAAGACATGGCTATACTTATCAAAACGCGCCACGAAAAACGCACGGCTCTGCTCGCGGCCTTCGCGCTCACCGCAGCCACGGCTGGCGCGCTTCTTATGCCCAGTCCTGCCCCGGCACAGAGCGAGGGGCCGACTGCGCTTTCCGAGACGTTCGGCGACTGGCTGATCAATTGCCAGACCTCCAACGACGCGAAGAAGCGCAATTGCCAGATGACGCAGGAGCAGGTCGACGGCAAGACGGGGCAAAGGGTGCTGATGATCGCGCTCGGCGCGCCGGACGCCAGGACCGGCGTTTCCAATTCGACGCTCGTGCTGCCCTTTGGCCTGGATATTTCGAAGGGCGTCCAGATCAAGGTCGACGACACCGATCTGACCAAGGCCACCATCACGACCTGCCTGCCGCAGGGCTGCATCGCTCCGCTCTCCTTCGACAGCAAGGCGATGACCGCGCTTGCCAAGGGCAAGCAGGCGGTGATCAACATGACGGCTTTCAGCGGCGGTCAGGACGTGACCGGCAATATCTCGCTCAAGGGCTTTGCCGCCGCGTCGTCGCGGCTGGCGGCGCTGACCAAATCCTGAATCAGCGCGATTTCACTTCGACCTTGACGGCCGTTCCCGGAAGGTTTCCGCCTTTCGGGGACGGATGATCGCCGGATTTGTGCCGGGCCTGATCGTCCATCAGCTCATACCACATGGCGTTGAGCACGGCGAAGGCGACTGCCAGCGGCAGACCGAGAAGCCAGGAAAAATACCACATCATTGGTCTCCTTTTTTCAAAGGGTAGCAGGGCAATACGGCAGCATGTCGTCTGCGTAAAACATACTGCCCTACTCCCCTACTGCCCCTATTGCCTAATACGAATGGCTGTTCTTGTCGGCGACGTGCGCCGCATCCACCTTGCCCCACAGCACGTGATAGACCCAGCTCGTATAGGCGACGATGATGGGCAGGAAGATCACGGTGACCACCAGCATGATGAAGAGCGTCTGGTGGCTCGATGAGGAATCCCACACGGTGAGGCTCGATTTCGGATCGATCGACGACGGCAGGATGAAGGGGAACATCGAGACGCCGACCGAGGAGATGATGCCGAAGATGGTGAGTTTTCCGGTCAGGAGCGGCAGGATTTCCGCCTTGCTGCGCAGGGCGAGGAAGGTTGCCAGCGCGCCGATGATGCCGAGCGCCGGCGCGACCAGCAGCCAGGGATGGGCGGCATAATTGGCGAACCAGGCGCCGTTCTCGGCCACGACCGTCTTCAACAGCGGATTGGACGGCCCGCCGGGATCGATCGGGCTGGTGATGCGATAGCCGCCGATATAGATCCACAGGATCGCACCGGCCGCCGCATAGAGCGCCAAGGTGAGGAGCGCCGCCACACTGCCATAATCCCGCGCCCGCCAGGATATCTTGCCGTCGGTCTTGAGCGTCAGCCAGGCGCTGCCGTGCATGACGAGCATCGAGACCGACAAAAGACCGCAGAGCAGCGCGAAGGGGTTGAGCAGGCCGAGGAACGAACCCTCGTAGAAGATGCCCATATCATTGGCGAAGCGGAACGGCACACCCTGCAGCACATTGCCGACGGCGACACCGAAAATCAGCGCCGGGACGAAGCCGCCGACAAACAATGCCCAGTCCCAGCCGGAACGCCAGCGCATGCCGTCGCGCTTGCTGCGGTATTTGAACCCGACCGGACGCAGGATCAGCGCCGCGAGGATGAGGAACATGGCGAGATAGAAACCGGAGAAGGACACCGCATAGAGCGGCGGCCAGGCGGCGAAGATTGCGCCGCCGCCGAGGATCAGCCAGACCTGATTGCCTTCCCAGACCGGGCCGATGGTGTTGATGACCACGCGGCGCTCGATATCGCTCCTGCCGACGAAGGGCAGGAGCATGCCGACACCGAGATCGAAACCGTCGAGAGCGGCAAAGCCGATGAGCAGCACGCCGAGGAGAACCCACCAGATCAGGCGCAGGGTTCCGTAATCGATCAATTCGCTGAGTATCATGGCACTTACTCCGCCGGTGCGATGGTGGGTGAAGCGAGGATTGCTTCAGGCTCGGTATCGGGCTCGGGACCCTCTTTTATGGCGCGCAGCATCAGGGACATCTCGATGATGAGCAGCACCGTATAGATGATGACGAAGCCCACGATGGTCGCCAGCACGGTTGCCGCGCCGAGATTGGAGACGGCGGCCGCCGTCGGCAGCACGCCCTCGATGATCCAGGGCTGGCGGCCGAACTCCGCGACGATCCAGCCCAATTCGGCCGCGATCCACGGCAGCGGAATCGAGAGGACCGCCACCCGCAGGAGCCAGGGATGGTGATCGAGCGCGCGGCGCGCCGAAAGGACGAAGAAGGTCGCCGTCAGCAGGATGAAGAAGAAGCCCAGGCCGACCATGATGCGGAACGACCAGAAGAGAGGCAGCACGCCCGGTACCGTATCGTTGGCGGCAGCCTTTATCTGCGCCTCGGTCGCGGTGCGCGGATCATCGACATAGCGCTTGAGCAGAAGCGCATAGCCCAGCCATTGCCCGTTATCCTCGAAGGCGGTGCGCGCCTCCGCCGGTATCGCCGCCTCGCTGCCGGCGGCACGGATCTTCTGCAGGGCGTCATAGGCGATGATGCCCTTGCGGATATGATCCTCGGCGGTGGCCACGAGCTGATTGATGCCGGGGATCGGCGTGTCGAGCGAGCGCGTGCCGATCAGCCCCATGACCATCGGGATATGGATGGCATAATGCGTCTCGCGCTTCTCCTGATCGGGAAAGCCGAAGGCCGTGAAGGCGGCCGGCGCCGGCTCGGTGTTCCACATGGCCTCGATGGCGGCGAGCTTCATCTTCTGGTGCTCGGTCGAGAGATAGCCGCTTTCGTCACCCAGAACGACGACGGAAAGGGAGGCAGCGAGGCCGAAGGAGGCGGCGACCGTCATGGAACGCTTGGCAAGCTCGACGGAGCGGCCCTTCAGCAGATACCAGGCCGATACGCCGAGCACGAAAATCGCGGCCGTGACATAGCCTGCTGAAACCGTGTGGACGAATTTCGCCTGCGCGACCGGATTGGTGACCACGGCGAAGAAGTCCGTGATCTCCATGCGCATGGTCTGCGGGTTGAAGGCCGAGCCGACCGGGTTCTGCATCCAGCCATTGGCGATCAGAATCCACAAGGCCGAGAAGTTGGAGCCGGCGGCGACCGCATAGGTGGCAATCAGATGCCCCACTCTCGACAGCTTGTCCCAGCCGAAGAAGAACAGGCCGACGAAGGTCGCCTCGAGGAAGAAGGCCATCATCCCCTCGATAGCGAGCGGCGCGCCAAAGATATCCCCGACATAGTGGCTGTAGTAACTCCAGTTCATGCCGAACTGGAACTCCATGACAATGCCGGTGGCGACGCCCATGACGAAGTTGATGCCGAAGAGCGTGCCCCAGAACTTGGTCATCTGGCGCCAGATCTTGCGCCCCGTCATGACATAGACGGTTTCCATGATTGCCAGAAGAACAGAAAGGCCAAGCGTCAGCGGCACGAACAGAAAATGATAGAGCGCAGTTATTGCAAATTGCAGGCGAGATAGCGAAACAATATCAAATTCCATCGTTTTTCAGCCGGTCACCCGGCGCTCCTTTCGAATATATTCTAACAGACGCTATTAATCTTCTGACAGAATCAGAAGTTATACTTGCCGCAATCTGTTAAGAATGTACTTGAAGTCTGAATCATCTTTTCCTGCGGACTGAACTATCCCGCCTTGATCCAGCACAAATATGCGATCCGCGAGCGCGGCTTCGCGCCTGGTATGGGTGGCGATCACCAATGTCCGGCCCCGCGCCTTCCGCTTGAGACGGGCGAGCACATCGCCCGCCGTGGCCGCGTCCAGCCCCTCGGTCGGCTCGTCGAGCAGCCAAAGCGGTGTATCGCGCAGGAAAAGCCGCGCCAGCGCCAGGCGCCGCGACTGGCCGCCGGAAAGGCCGAGGCCGCCCTCGCCCAGCCGGGCTCTGAGGCCGTCGGGCATCCCCGCGACGGTGCCGAGAAGGCCGGCATCCTCCAGCGCGGTCCAGAGCGCGGCATCGTCGGCGGCCGGATTGGCGAGGCGAAGATTTTCGCGCAGCGTGTCCTGGAAAAGCTCGGTGCGCTGGGTGAGAAGCGTCGCCGGCGCCGTTTCGACGCTACCGGATCGCTGCGCGATCTCGCCGGCGAGGACGGCGAGCAGGGTGGACTTTCCGGCGCCGCTCGTCCCCACGAGCGCGAGTTTTTCCCCCGCGCGCAGATCGAGCGAGACATCGCGAAGCGCGGGCCTTCGCGCGCCGTGATGGCAGGCGGTGACGGCGATGAGGCGGGCCACCCTCCCCTCCTGCGGCGCCTTGTGCGCCAGCGGCTCGTCGGCCGCCTTCAGGCGCGGGGTCAGCCGGCGCGCGGCCAGCACCGTCCGGCCAAGCTCCATCGCACCGCGCCGCAGGGCGGTAAAAGGCTCCATCGCCGCCAAGGCGACGAGAAGGCCGAGGGCCGCGACCGGCGCGCCGATAGCGCCCCCTTGCACGAGCATGGTGACGCCGACGAGGACCCCGGTGAGCAGCAGCGCTCCCGCCGCTCCGAAGCCGGCGATGAGCGCTGTGTCGAGCCGGTTCAGCGCGTCATCGGCTGCGGCCTGACGGTGGTCGGCATAGGCGATGGTATCAGCCTTTGCGCCAAGACGCCCTGCCATGACGAGCTCCGTCTGGCCGGCAACGAGATCGATGGTGCGCGCCCGCAGCGCTTCAACCGCCTTGGCGCGGTGGCGCATCGGCTTTTCCGCAGCCATGGCTGCGATCACCGGCAGACCGAGCCCTGCGAGAAGCAGCAGGCCGGCGACGGCAAGGCCGAGCAGCGGCGAGACCAGATAGAAGACCACCCCCGCCGCAATGGCTGCGGCGAGCGCGGCGCCGGCCGGCACCAGGACGCGGAGATAGAGCGAATCCAGTGCATCGATATCGGCCGTCAGGCGGAACAGAAGACGGGCCGGCCGCATCAGGAGATCATGGGCGATCCCCGGCCCGGTGTGGGCGCGGAACAACCGTTCGCGCAGCGCGGCGAGCACGGCAAGCGTAGCATCATGGGTGACGAGCCGTTCGCCATAGCGGGCGCCGGTGCGCAGGATTGCCAGAAGGCGGATGCCGGCGGCGGGCGCGAAGACATCGAAGACGATCGCCGTCGCGACGGAAAGCCCGGCAATGGCCGTGGCGGTGATGAACCAGCCGGAAAGGCCGAGCAGCGCGATACCGGCCAGCACCGTGGCCGCGGCAAGCGCCATGCCGCCGATCAGCACTCCGCGCCGTTCGGCGAAGAACAGGGCCAGGATGGGGCGAAGGTGGTCCAGCATGCTCATTGTGCCGTCCTCCGCCTGGCTTTGGCGCACGATGCGACACGGACGTCGTCGAGCGTGATGATCCGGTCCATCCGCGCGGAAAGCGCCCGGTCATGGGTGGCAACGATCAATATCCGGCCCTCTGCCAGCGCCAGCAGGCTTTCGGTAATCTTTGCCGCCGTGTGGCTATCGAGATGTGCCGTCGGCTCGTCGGCGAGAATGATGCCGGCATCGGCATTGAGCGCGGCGCGCGCCAGCGCCAGGCGCAATGCCTCGCCGCCGGAAAGGCCGACGCCGTTCTCACCGATGCGCGCGCGATCCCGTACCGTTTCGATCCTGCCGAGTTCCGCCAGATGAAGCGCGGCATCGACCCGCACCCTATCCATGCCTTCCCGCCCGAGCGTTACATTGGCCTCTGCCGAACCGGCGAAGATATGCGGCCGCTGCCCTACCCAGGCCATGTGCCCACGCAAATCCGCCGCCGTCTCGCGGTCGAGCGGCACGCCGCCGACCATGATGCGGCCCGCCTCAGCGGTGACGAGGCCGGCGATCAGCGCCAAGAGGCTCGATTTGCCGCAGCCGCTCGGGCCGAACAGGGCGACATGCTCGCCGGACGCGACAGAAAGGTTGAAGCCGTCGAAGAGCAGGTCCTTGCTACCAGCGTGGTGGAAGCGGAGGTTGGTGAGGTGGAGGGAATGTGGAGCTATTTGCCCCTCACCCTTACCCTCTCCCCGCAAGCGGGGCGAGGGGGACATAGACGTTGCCGCTTGTCCCTTCTCCCCGCCTGCGGGGAGAAGGTGCCGGCAGGCGGATGAGGGGCGTTTCGGTTGCACCCCGCCCACCATCGCTGTCCCTTCCTCTCCCAACGCTTCCAGCGCCTTCATCGCCGCCTCGCCGGCGGCGCGGTCGTGCCAGACGGCCGAGAGATCGCGCAGCGGTTCGAAGAAGGCTGGCGCCAGCAGCAGGATGAAGAAACCCTCTCCAAGCGAGAGCTTGCCGCCCCAGGCACCGAAATCGAGCTGGCCGAGCAGGTGGAAGCCGATATAGACGGCGACCATGGCGACGCCCAGGGCGGAGAAAAGCTCGAGGACCGCCGACGACAGGAAGGCGATACGCAAAACGGCCATCGTCCGCCGACGCAGCGCCTCGGCATTGTCGCGCAGGCGGCGGGCGGTAAGGTCGACGGCGCCGAAGGCGCGGATGGTGGCGAGCCCGCGCAGGCGATCGAGCAGGAACCCGTTCATGCCGCCGAGCTCGGCAAGCTGCGCCTCGCTCGCGGCCTTCGCCCGCCAGCCGATCAGCGCCATGAAGATGGGGATGAGCGGCGCGGCTACCAGGAGCACCAGCGCCGCCGCCCATGAAAACCAGAGCACCGCCGCCAGGATGACGAGCGGCACGATGCTGACGCGCAGCCGCACCGGCTGAAAGCGGGCGAGATAGGGAACGATCGCCTCCGCCTGTTCGGCAATGACGCTGGCGGCGAAGCCGGAACCGGGGCGCGTGCTGTCGAGCGGAGATCTGGACCCGAGGGCGGCGACCGCCCGCTGCCGCATGGCGGAAAGCGTCGCGCGTGCGGCATTGAAGGCAAACCTGTTTCCGGCGGCGTCCAGCGCGGCGCGCAGGATGCCGATGCCGAAGACAGCGGCAGCGATCCAGATCACCTGGCGCAGGGCACCATCACCGGTCATGATGTCCAGCGCGTAGGCGAGCAATGCCGCCTGCGGCAGCCAGAGCAGGGCGGCGCCGGCTTGCAGCACCGCACCTGCTCCGGGCCTCGTCTTGGGAGACGATTCCGAATGAGACGATCTGGATGAGGATTTCGCACGCGCCCTCGGCGCTTTGTCCGCTTCGGCCGACATGTCCGCGACCGACTTGCGGGCAGGCTTGGCGAAATCGCCGGAAACGGTTGCGTTCACGCGTTTTCACCATCTTTCTTGCCGGGCTGGCGCCCCCTGCCGAAGGAGACGATCCTGTCCTTCGCCTCCAGGAAGCGGGTAACCTTGGAGCCGAGGGAAAGCAGGGTCGCCAGCCGGTCGGTGTCGAGCTGCTTCACGTCGTCGTACCAGTT
Source organism: Mesorhizobium sp. RMAD-H1 (assembly GCF_014191375.1). Classification (GTDB taxonomy): domain Bacteria; phylum Pseudomonadota; class Alphaproteobacteria; order Rhizobiales; family Rhizobiaceae; genus Paramesorhizobium. The sequence continues at coordinate 428,095 of NZ_JACHWN010000001.1, read as the reverse complement.
GGTCAGCTGCTCGATGAGGCCGTACATGTCCGCCATGCGGCCCTGCGCATAGCGCTCCGCCTCGCCGGAGGGGCTCTGCATCAGGATTTCGCGCAGCACCGTCATGGTCGGGTCGATCTCGCGCTTCTTGCGCTCTTCGGCCAGCGTGCGCAGGATCTGCCAGATATCGTCAGGCGTGGTGAAGAAATCGCGCCGGTCATCCGGCAGGTGTTTCAGTACGACGAGATTCCAGCCCTGCAATTCGCGCAGGCTCATCGACACGTTGGAGCGCGAAATGCCCAGCGCCTCCACGATCTGATCGGCGCACAGCGGCTCGGGGGAGACGTAGAGCAGCGCATAAATCTGTCCGACCGTGCGGTTGATGCCCCAGCGGCTGCCCATTTCACCGAAATGCAGCACGAAGGACTGAACGATGGGTGGGAGTTCCATGACGTCTTCTGTCCTTTTCGAACTTTCAGTAATTTCTGAAATTTCAATAATTCTGGAATTGATCCAAATCAAGCTATCTCGAAAAGATTAATGCCGAACGGACATTCGGTCGCATGGGAACGATTGCAGCGCCTGGCCTGGCAGCCCACGGATAGGCTTCAGCGGCGCCCTATGGCAGGATGGAGGTGACGGTGACCTTGCAAGCCAATCCTACAGGGCCGGAACGAGGAGATGCTGATGACGGAAGACGAACGCGCGATCCGGCAGCTGGTCGATACCTGGATGGCCGCGAGCAAAGAGGGCGATCTGGAAACCGTTCTTTCCCTGATGACGAAGGACGCCATTTTCATGGTTCCCGGCCAGGAACCGTTCGGCAAGCAGGTGTTCGCCGAGGCATCGAAAGGCATGATCGGCGTGCAAATGGAGGGTACGTGCGAGATCGTGGAGTTGCAGGTGCTTGGCGAATGGGCATTCATCCGCAACCGCATCGATATGACCGCCACATCCCCAAATGGCGAAAGCATCCGCCGGTCCGGATATACGCTGACGCTGCTGCGCAAGGAAGCCGACGGCCGATGGCGGCTCGCCCGGGATGCAAATCTCCTTACGAGGCGAGACTGAGATCGTCCGCGAGAGGTAAATCCCCGGCGAAGCCGATCAGGCCTCATCGCCGGAAGGCGGGAGCTTGCGGCTGTCGTCGGTGCGGTCGCGATAGAGGGCGGCCCGCGAGAGAAGCATCAGCGTGACCGGTGTCGTCACGGTGACGAAGACGGCGATCAGCACTTCATGCAGGATCGGCCGCGTCTCCGTGACGGTGAAGAAGATGATCGAGGCGAGCACGATGCCACCCATCCCCCAGCTCGTGCCCATGGTCGGGGCGTGAATGCGCTCATAGAAGGTCTTGAACCGGACAAGGCCGATGCAGCCGATGAGGGTGACCGTCGCGCCGAGCAGCAGGAAAAAGCTGGTCAGGAGCGCGGCCCAGAGGGGCAGTTCGGCAGCATTCATCATTCGACCACCTCCCCGCGCATGAGGAATTTGGCGAGCGCCAGGGTGGCGACGAAGCCGAGAAGGCCGATGACGAGCGCGGCCTCGAAATAGAGCATGCTGCCCGTCCGGATGCCGAGCGTAACGAGCAGCAGCATGGCATTTACATAGATCGTGTCGATGGCGAGGATGCGGTCCTGCGCGCGGGGGCCGCGGACCAGCCGGAAAAGCGCAAGCGCCATCGCCAGGGCGAGCAGGAGCTGGGCAACCAGGACCGACCAGAAAAGAATGACCGCGCTCATTCGAATATCTCCCTGATAGGTCGTTCATAGCGCTCCTTGACGAGATCGCGCCAATGCTCCTCCGCATCCAGATCGAGCACATGCATGAGCAGTTCGCCATTCGTGGCGTTATATTCGATCCATGCCGTTCCCGGCATGCAGGTGACGATGCAGGCGAGCAGCGCGCGCCCTGTCGGGTCACGCAAGGCGAGCGGAACCTGCACGAGGCCGGGGCGCGCCCGCGCGCCCCTGAAGAGAATGATGCGCGCGGCATCGAAATTGGATTTGATGACGTCAATGAAGACACGCCCAAAAAGCATTGCGACGACGTCCCAGCGCCTTATGCGCGGCTTCGACGGATCGAGCGCTCGCATGGCCCATGTGGCGAGAACCGCGATGGCGGCGCCGAGCAGCAATTGCCCCGCGGAAAAGCCGTTGAGCAGAAGCCACATGAGGAGCAGCGAAAGCGCAAGAAGCGGATAGGGCAGAAGGCGCGTCATCGGCCGCCCTCCCCTTCTCCGCCGCCCACCCGCGGTGCCCCCAGGACACTGTCGATATAACCCTGCGGGGCGTACAGGGACTGGGACACCGCCTCCATGTAACGCATCGCCGGCCCTGCCTGGATCGTGAGCAGCAAGCAGAGGAAGAGGAGGCCGGCGACCGGTGCGACCTCGATGACGAGCACGCGCGGCACCTTGCCCTCGAGCGAGGCCCAGAAGGTGCGGATGCCCGTGCGCGTCATGGCGATCATCGCCGAAAGGCCGGAGAGGATGATCAGAGTCACCAGGGTCCAGTCGCTGAGGGATATGTCGGCGGGTTTGCCAAGACCTGCAGGATTGAAGATCGAGGCGATCAGCAGGAACTTGGCGATAAAGCCGGAAAAGGGCGGCAGGCCGATGAGCAGGATGCCGCAAACGGCGAAACAGGCCCCTAGGATGGCGAGCGTGGCCGGAATGGCGAGGCCGACCTCCTCATCGACGGCATCCTCATATTCGTCGCCATAGGCTTCCATCGTCACGGCGAGAACGTTGGCCGCGGTGTCCTGACCACGCTCCACCAATTCGATCAGCAGGAAGAAGGCCGCGATCGCCAGCGTTGAGGAGACCATGTAGAAGAGCGCCCCGCCGGTGATCGCCGCATTGTCCAGGCCGATGGCGGCAAGCAGCGTGCCGGAGGACACGAGCACGCTATAGCCGGCGAGCCGGCCCATAGCCTGCGACGCCAGCACGCCGATGAGGCCGAAGGCGATGGTCGCCATGCCGCCGAAGAGCAGCCATTGGCTGCCGAATCCTGCCGAGGCGCCGCCCCCCTCGCCGAAGAACAGCAGCGACAGGCGCAGGAGAATATAGATGCCGACCTTGCTCAGAATGGCGAAGATGGCCGCCACAGGCGCGGCGGCTGCCGCATAGGCCGGCGGCAGCCAGAAGCTCAGCGGCCACACGCCTGCCTTGACGAGGAAGGCAATGCCCAGAATGGCGGCGCCGGCCTCGAGCAGCATCCTGTCCTCCGGTGCGACAAGGGGAATGCGCTGCGCCAGATCGGCCATATTGAGCGTGCCGGTGACGCCGTAGAGCAGGCTCACACCGATGAGGAACAGGGCCGAAGCCGCCAGATTGAACGCGATATAGTGCAGCCCGGCCTTGACGCGCGTCGGCCCCGAGCCGTGCAGGACGAGACCATAGGACGAGGCGAGCAGCACCTCGAAGAAGACGAACAGGTTGAAGAGGTCGCCCGTCAGGAAGGCGCCGTTGAGCCCCATCAGCAGAAGCTGGAAGATGGTATGGAAATGGGGCCCCATGCGCTGCCAGCGCGCCAGGGCGAAGACCAGCGAGGCGATGGCGAGAACGCTGGTCAGGACCAGCATCAGGGCCGAAAGGCGGTCGAGCACCAGGACGATGCCGAAGGGGGCCGGCCAGTTGCCCAGGAGATAGACGCTCGCCGCCGGAGCGGCCGCATCGGCCATGCCCATGAGGGTGACCGCAATGCCCAGAAGAAGGATGGCGGAGACGAGGCTGATCGTCGCCTTGAGCGCGCGGCGGCGCTCGTCAAAAAGCAGCAAGGAGGCGCCGGCGACCAGCGGCAGCAGGACGGGCGCGATGATGAGATGGTGGAGCCAGCCTGCCGTCATTGCCTCTCCCTGCCGTCGACGTGATCGGTTCCGGTCAGCCCGCGCGAGGCGAGCAGCACCACGAGGAAGAGCGCCGTCATGGCGAAGCTGATGACGATCGCCGTCAGCACGAGGGCCTGCGGCAGCGGATCATCGTAAAGGCCGGGATCCCCCACGCCGGGACTGACCAGCACCGGCGGCGCGCCCAGCCTCAGCCGTCCCATGGCGAAGATGAAAAGGTTGACGGCATAGGAGATGAGCGACAGGCCGATGATGACCTGAAAGGTGCGGGGCCGCAGCAGGAGCCAGATGCCCGAGGCGGTCAATATGCCGATGGCGAGCGCAACGATCAGTTCCATCAGGCATCCTCCTTGGGCAATGTGGCCACGAAACGGTCGGTCCGGTGGCTGCGGATCGACTGGTGGGCGAGCGCGATCAGCACCAGCACCGTAGCGCCGACGACGAGCAGGAAGACGCCGAGATCAAACAGGAGCGCGCTCGCCAGCGGCATCTTGCCGATCCACGGCAGCTCGGCATACTGGAAATGCGAGGTGAGGAAGGGATAGCCGAAAAACCACGATCCCATGCCTGTCAACGCGGCACTCAGAAGGCCGAACGCGATCCAGCGCACCGGCAGGATGCGCAGATGGTCCTCCACCCAGCGCGTGCCCGCGGCCAGATATTGCAGGATGAAGGCGATCGCCAGCGCCACGCCCGCCGCAAAGCCGCCGCCCGGCAAATCATGCCCGCGCAGGAACAGATGGATGGCGAGCACGATGATCACGGGGAACAGCCATTGCATGACGACGGCAGGCACCGTGAGATAATCGCTCAGCGTATCGCCCGTCTTGCGGTCTGGCCGGGCCTCGTCATAGGCGTTCTGGATCTTCTGCTGGTCGGGCGAATCCACATTGTCGGCCGCCGGGCGGAACCGGCGCAGGAGCGCGAAGACGCTTAAGCCCACGACACCTAGCACGGCGATCTCGCCGAACGTATCAAAACCGCGGAAATCGACCAGGATGACGTTGACGGCATTCCTGCCGCCGCCCTCGGTATAGGCGTATCTGACGAAATAATCGCCGAGCCGGCTCGACGCCGGGCGCGTCATGATCACATAGGCAAGGAACGCCATGCCCGTGCCGCCGGCAACGGCGATCAGGAAATCGCGGTAGCGCCGGATGCGGGCGCTGATCTTCACCGGCATCGGGTCCGGGTCCTCCCAGCGCTTGGGCAGCCAGCGCAGCCCGAGCAGCAGGAGCACCGTGGTCACGATCTCGACCAGAAGCTGGGTGACGGCGAGATCGGGCGCGGAGAGCCAGGCGAAGGTGATGCAGGTGACGAGGCCGGCGCCACCGAGCAGAATCAACGCCGAGAGCCGGTGGAACTTGGCACGGACCGCCGCCCCCACCGCACAGATGGCGCCGACGGCCCAAAGGAGCGCGAAGGCCGGATCGGCCGGGATCACCGGCAGGATTCCGGCAGCCGCCCCCGCCTCGTAGAAAGGCAGGCTTCCGGCGAGGAGCGCAGCCAGTACCAGGAGGCGAAGTTGCGGCTGCAGGCGGCGGGTTCCGAGATAGCTCTCGGCAAGGCGCGCCCAGCGCCAGGACAATGTGACGAGAATGCGCTCGAAGATGCGCTGACCACCGATATGCCTGATATAGGGAGGCCCCTCCTCGCTCACCGCGAGATAGTTCTTGAGCATGAAATAAAGCGCCACGCCGCCGGTGAGCGCGATGGCGCTCATGAGCAGTGGCAGGTTGAAGCCATGCCAGACGGAAAGGCTATAGGCCGGCGTCTCGCGGCCGAGAACGCCGACGACGGCCGCATGCAGATAAGGGCCGACGGTCAGGCCCGGCACGATGCCGATGACAAGGCAGGCAAGCACCAGGAACTCAATGGGAAAGCGCATCCAGTGCGGCGGCTCGTGCGGCTCGCGCGGGAGGTCGCTCGGCGGCGGCCCGAAGAAGACGGCATGGATGAAGCGCAGCGAATAGGCGACGCTCAAAAGGCCGGCGACGACCGCCAGATAGGGGGTGACCGTGTCAAGGATGTTGTAGCGATGGGTTTCGACTGCCTCGGCGAAGAACATCTCCTTGGAAATGAAGCCGTTGAGCAGCGGCACGCCGGCCATCGCCGCGCTCGCCACCATGGCGAGCGTCGCCGTATAGGGCATATAGCGAAAGAGCCCGCTCAGGCGGCGCATGTCACGCGTGCCTGTCTCGTGATCGATGATGCCCGCCGCCATGAACAGCGATGCCTTGAAGGTGGCGTGGTTCATCATATGGAAGATCGCCGCGACGGCGGCGAGCGGACTGCCCAGGCTCAAGAGCACGGTGATGAGGCCGAGATGGCTGATCGTGGAATAGGCGAGCAGGCCCTTGAGATCCTGCTGGAACAGGGCGAAATAGGCGCCGAGGACAAGCGTGGCGAGGCCTGCGACGCCGACGATCCAGAACCATTCCTGCGTGCCGGCAAAAACCGGCCAGAGCCGCGCCATGAGGAAGACGCCTGCTTTCACCATGGTCGCCGAATGCAGGTAGGCCGAGACAGGCGTCGGCGCAGCCATCGCATTGGGAAGCCAGAAATGAAACGGGAACTGCGCGCTTTTGGTGAGCGCGCCGAGCAGGATCAACAGCATCGTGGGGAGAAAGAGCGGATGCTGGCGGACGATGTTGCCGGAGGCCAGCACCGTATCCAGATCATAGCTGCCGACGATATGGCCGAGGAGAAGCACGCCGACGAGAAGCCCGAGGCCGCCGACGCCGGTGACGGTCAGCGCCATGCGCGCGCCGTCGCGCGCGCTGGCGTTCTGATACCAGTAGCCGATGAGCAGAAAGGAGAAGATACTCGTCAGCTCCCAGAAGACGACGAGCAGGATCAGATTGCCTGCCATCACCACGCCGAGCATGGCGCCCATGAAGGCCAGGAAGAAGGAGAAGAACCGCGGCACCGGATCTTCCGGCGACATGTAATAGCGCGCATAGACGACGACGAGCAGGCCGATGCCCGTCACCAGCATGGCGAACATCCATGCGAAGCCATCCATCCGCAGATCGAAATTGAGGCCGTACTCCGGCAGCCACTCGATCCGGCTGCGCAACACGCCGCCGTCCACGACGGAAGGATAAAGCGAGATGGTGAGCGCCAGCCCCGCGATAGCGACCGCACCGGCGAACAGGGCCTCGACGTTGTGGGCGTTTGATCGGAAAAGAGCAACGAGGGCGCTGCCAGCAAAGGGAAGAAGCATCAGCAAGATCAACAACCTGCCGTCCATCTCCATCCGCCGTTATACTCCTCTTCGATGCGACCTCAACCAACCCGACGCGAATCTTGATCAAAACGGCCGATTCCGTTCAGAGCCGCCGGGACAGCCCACGTCGGCCTCTTTGATCTTGCCAAACCTGCAGCAGCAGAAATCAGTCTAATCTTGATTCGTTCTAGGAATAACCAACATCGTCACTCTTTGCCAACATTATGGCCGCCTGCGGCGATATATAGCAAAAACTTTCAAGGGGTTATTTGGGCGCCTTCGGCTTACGGCAATCACGGTGGGAACAGGCGGCACCGGGCGCGCTTCGCCCAGGCCCGATGCCGCCCTTTTCTCTTATACCGTGACGAACTGCGCCATCATGCCCACATCCTCATGTTCCAGGATATGGCAGTGGAACATGAAGGGATGGTCGCGATCGGCCTCGCGGTCGAAGCGGATGAGCAGTTCGGCCCTGCCGTCGATCAGCGCCACATCCTTCCATCCCGCCTCGTGCGGCAAAGGCGGCTCGCCGTTCTTCGTCAGAATGCGGAACGACGCCCCGTGGATGTGGAAGGGATGAGCCATTTCCTGGGTCTGGAGTTCCCATATTTCGAACGAGCCGAGCTTTGCCTCGACATCGATACGGTTCATGTCGAATGGCTCGCCGGCCATGGCCATTCTCACGCCCGAGGCGAGCGCGGCGACGGGCGCGCCGGCATCGCCGGCAGAGCGGCCCTGATGCACGGAGTGATCCATGTCGTGCATGCCCTCCATCTCCGTCGAGCCCATGTCGTGGCCGGAATGCATGCCGGCCATGTCGTGGCCGGATTCCATCTGGCCGGAGGGCGCCGTCATCAAAGCCATGTTGGCCGCGAGCCGCTCATCGAAGACGAACGAGCGCCGGCGGATCGAGAGGGAGGGATCGGGCATGCCGGGATCCTCCAGCCTGGCGGGTATGGCCGTCACCGCGACAGGCAGGCCGGCATCCGGCACGAAGCGCATGACATGCAGCTCCTCGCCGGTGTCCTCATCATCGGCCAGGGTCAGAAGATCGACCGCGCTGCCATCACTGAAATCAACAAGGCACTCATAGCGCTCGCCCGGCGCGACCGTCAACCGGTCGACCGGGCCCGGCGCCGCAACGAAACCGCCATCGGAGGCGAAGACGTGGAGCGGCCGGCCGTCGCTCAGGCGAAGGTGAAAGTTCCTGGCGTTCGCCCCGTTGAGAAGCCGCAGCCGGACAATGCCTTTCGGAACGGCAGCCACGGGCCCTTCCACGCCGTTGACGATCAGGATATCGCCGCGGAAGCCATGGATCAGGTCCATGAGATCGGGCGCATAGACATCCTCACCCTCGACGACGCGGCGATCCTGCAGCACGAGCGGCAGGTCGTCTATCCCGTAGCTCTGCGGCAGGCCGCGTTCGCGATCCTTGCCATCGGTGACGACGATGAGGCCGGCGAGCCCCATATGCGCCTGCCGGGCGGTATCGCCATGCATGTGCGGGTGGAACCAGTTGAAGGATGGCGGCTGATCGATCGTCACCTCGGGCGACCAGGTTTCGCCCGGCTTGATGATATTGTGCGGTCCGCCATCCAGCCGCGAGGGCACGAAAAGGCCGTGCCAGTGCATGGTCGTCTCCTCGCCCAGAGCGTTTTCAACCGCAAGGGTGACGCGCGCGCCGTTCTCGAGCCGCAGCAGCGGGCCGAGATAGCTGCCGTTCACGCCGGCCGAGGCGGCCTCGCTCCCGGCGCGGAACGCATGCCTTCCCTTGCCAAGGCGCAGTTTGACGACGCCGTTCCCATCGGGCTCGATGAGCGGCGGAACGGGAAGCGCGGGCGCATCGGCGCGGGCAGCGGCCCGGGCAACACCGTTCCATGGCAGACAGAATGCGGCCGCAACGCCGAGCCCGAGGCCCAACGCGTGACGGCGCGTGATCGTTATATCGGTCATGATCATTCTCCAGAATTGAACTCGTCAGGTTCATCGGCAGCCTCCGAATCCGGATAACGGCGGACGAACGATTCCCGAAATCAGCTCTGGAGAGGTTGCGGCGGCCTCGGATCGGCGGCTGGCATCTTGCCGGCAAGCGCGGCCGTTTCCGGCGGGTATCGGCGCCCGCGTTCGGCCTGCGGATGGGGAATGCCCGTTTCAGCCGGCCAGATAGGCGAGCAGGAGATCATCGGACAGGCCGCGACGGCCTTTTTGTGGTCGATCGTCTTGTCATGCGAGCCGGGCAGCGCCGCAGGCGCCCGATGCTCCTCGTGCATCGCGTGATGCGACTGGGAAGCAGCCTGCGACATGGCATAGGCGGGATGATGAGACGAAAGACCTTGCGACAGACCGACTGCGAAAAGGAAGGCAAGCCACAACACCCTACGCAGGACCGGAAAGCCACCTCCATGCCGTCCGAACGGCCTTCGAAGCGAACTGGTTTCGGCACCAGGCATGATGTTGCTTGTTCTCCCCTGCGCTGTCCATACCGGCCGTGAGAAGGCCGTCACCTATTATTTAAAGATGCCGCCGGCATTTGCCAATGCCCGGATGGGGTTCACAAATTCTTCGCCAGCATCGCCTCGATCTGCCGCCGTTTCCGTTTCGACCGGATTTGTTCGGTTCCAACCGTTTCCGAATGCATCCGCCACCCGCCGTCATCACGGAAGGCGGCAAAGCGCCGCCGGGCACCGACAAGGAGATCTTCGGAGGCATAATCGGCAAGGACCAGGATTTCCGCCGTGACGGCGCCATCCAGAGCATCGATATTCACGCGTTCGCCGGCGGTCTCACCATCGCATTTTCCGTTATGCGCCACGCGTGACAGCAGGCCCCTGAAGCTGCCGATCTCCATATATTGTCCCGGCATGAGCGGTCCCTGATAGGTCCGCTTCTTCGGATCGGCGGCGCTCTCGCCGCCATCGGGCGGCTCCACATCCGTCACCGGGCGGCTCCAGCTTCGCCCGTCCACCTCCAGCTTGGCGACGATACTTTCAACATAGATCGGCTCGGAGCTCATATTGCTGATGAAGCAGCGGGCGTCGATTGCGGTGCCCGCGCCGTAATTGATGATGATCTTGGGCCGTGTCTGACGCCTGTAGCCGCCGAGGAAGACCTGCAGATAGGCCAGCCAGACGATCAGCATCGCCAGGCTGACGAGCAAAGTCAGGCCGCGATTGTTGGCGCTGATCCATTCGAGCATCTGTCGGTTCCGTCATCGGCAAGGGCTCGTGCTGAACGGACGCATGGGTGGAATGTTCCGCACTGCGATTGACATGGAGACCATGTTCCTTAGCATCCGCTAAAGCAATGCATCAGGGAGCGAGGCAAGCAATGATACCGACGAAAATGAAAGCCGTCGTGCTGACGGGGCATGGCGGCATGGACAAGCTGGTCTATCGCGAGGACGTTCCCGTTCCCCAGTGCGGGCGCGGCGAGGTGCTGATCGAGGTTGCCGCCTGCGGCCTCAACAACACCGATGTATGGGTCAGACAAGGCGCCTACGGAACGCAGGACGACCCGCAGGCGGTATCGACATGGCGGAGAGGCCGCTCCACCCTCTCCTTCCCGCGCATCCAGGGGGCCGATATCGTCGGCAGGATCGTCGCGGTCGGCGCAAATGTTTCCAAGGACCGCATCGGCGAGCGGGTGATCGTCGACGCCTCGATCTACAATCGCGACGACGACAGCCTCGCGGATATCGATTATATCGGCCACGGCCGCGATGGCGGCTATGCCGAATATACGGCGATCCCCGCGGAAAACGCCCATGCGATCGATACCGATCTTTCGGACGCGGAGCTTGCCACCTTCTGGTGCGCCTATCACACGGGCGAGCAGATGCTGGTGCGCGCGAATGTCCAGGCTGGCGAGACGGTGCTCGTCACCGGCGCCTCGGGCGGTGTCGGCTCGGCGATCGTGCAGCTCTGCCGGGCGCGCGGCGCCATCCCCTATGCTGTCGTCAGCAAGGGAAAGGAGCAGGCTGTCCGCGACCTCGGCGCCGAGGACGTCATGCTGCGCGATAGCGGCGATTTTTCGGAAGAGCTGGCGCGGATGATGGACGGTCGGCCGCTCGACGTGGCGGCCGATCTGGTGGGCGGCGATATGTTCGGCAAATTGCTGAACGCGCTGCGGCCCGAGGGACGCTACACCACGGCGGGCGCCATCGGCGGGCCGGTGGTACAGCTCGATTTGCGCACCATGTATCTCAAGCAGCTGCAGCTTAACGGTTCTTCGCAGGGGACGCGGGCGGCTTTCGCACGGGTGCTGGATTATATCCGCAGCGGCAAGATCCGGCCCGTGCTCGCGGCGACATATCCGCTCTCCCGCTTCCATGAGGCGCAGGAGCGCTTCATGTCGAAGACCTTCGTCGGCAATATCGTGGTCGTCCCCGACCGGCATCTCGCGGTGCCGGCATCGTGATCTTTTTCATGGGGCGGAACCTTCCGGCGCCTGAGAACTTATTGGCGAAAAGGGAGGAGTTTGCCCCATGGACACCGGAAAAGAAGAGCAGATCAAGGCGCGGGCGTACGAGATATGGGAGCAGGAAGGCCGGCCGCAGGGCCGCGAACATGAGCACTGGGAACAGGCCCGCCGGGAGATTGCCGGAAACGGCATGGGAGACGGTGCATCACCCCAGCAAAACGAGGCAGGCGAAGCCGATGAGGCCGAAAGGCGCGCGGCAGCCCCCAACGACGATCCCGCAGCCGCAACACCCGGTTTCATGCCCGGCGTCGGCAGCACCGGCGATGTCGGCGATGCGCTGTCACCGGTGAAGCGGCCGAGGAAATCCGGGGCGACGCGGAAGAAATGAGGCGGTAGCTTTCATGTCAATGGATATAACAGCCAAGTTTCCGCCGTAGCGACTGCGTCACCGTAGAAAATGGATTCCGGTGACAGGCACTGGAATGACGAGGTGGTGTTGGCTGTTTGTTTCAATCATCAGCGTTTCCGCCTCGCGAACGTCCTTATCAGGGTAAAGACATCTCCATTTCCGTTATTCCAGTGCCTGTCACCGGAATCTATTCGTCGCGGTCTCCACTGCCTCAGCGATGCAGGCAATGAAAGTCTATCAGAACCATCAAATCACCCCGATACCAGCACCGCGACCGGAAAACTTCTCCAGAGATCGGAGAGAACCGCCTCCCTTTCCCTTATGACTTCACCGGTCAAGCTCCTGAACCTTCCCGCCGGTAGACGCAGCCGGGTTCGGGCGAAGGCGCCGCTGGTCAAGGACGGCCGCCCGGTCTCGCAATGCCGCAACACCAGACGCGGTACGGCCACCAGGATGCGCTGTGGGTCAAGGACACGTGCATAGGCGAAGGCATGCGGCGCCATGTCGCCCGTAAGCTCCACCGGCTCATAATCGCCGCTGTGGAAGAGATCGGCATGGCTGCGCCGCAAACCCAGCAATCGATCGAGCAACCACATCTTCGGCAACCCCTCGCGCCAGCGCTGCAAAACCTCGGCCGCTGTCGCATGCCGAGCTTCTGCCAGGAGCCGCCGCCGGAGACCGAAATCCACCGGGCGGCGATTGTCGGGATCGACCATGCTGAAATCGAGGAGTTCGCAGCCCTGATAGATATCGGGGATGCCAGGCAGGGTCAGCTTCAGCGCAAGCTGCGCCAGGGAATTGACGATGCCCGCGGGCTCGATGGAGGCGATGGTGGAGCGGATATCGCGCAAGAGTTCCCTGTGCTCGGGCGTGAAGACGGCACGGACATAGGCCTCCACCGCCGCCTCGTAAGGTTCGTCCGAATCGGTCCAGCTCGTCCGGCGCTTTGCCTCGCGCAGCGCCTTGATCATGAAGGCGACCAGCCGTTCGCAGAGGCCCTGCAGATCGTTCTCGTCCTCAATCTGCAGATCCGCCGGCCACGCGCCGGCGAGCGCCTGGTAGAACAGCCATTCGGCATCGGCATCCGGCAAATCGTGGTGCAAAGCTTCGGCCGCATCATGCCAGCGGGCGACGGCGGCGGCCCATTCCTGCGGCATCTCGCTCAAGACCGCGAGCCTGGCGCGGGCGTCTTCGCCGCGCTTGGTGTCATGGGTCGCCGTCGCCGACAGGGCGCGCGGCCAGCGCTCCGCCCGCCGTTCCATAGCGGCGTGGAAGGCTTCCGGTTCGAGCCCGAATGCATCCGGCGCCGCGCCCACCTCGTTCAACGCGATCAGCCCGTTGTAGCGGTAAAAGACGGTATCCTCGACCGCTTTCGCCATCAGCGGCCCGGTCGTCTGCTGAAAGCGGAAGACGAAGGCGGCGCGGCTTGCGGAGCCTGTCTGCGGCTCCAGAAGGAGCGAGAGAATAAAGGCGGTGACGCGGTCGTCCTCCACCTCGCGGCCCTGCTGCACACGGCTTCCGGCTTCGGCCAGCAAGGCCCGGTCCTCCGCCGCCGCGCCAGCAGCATCGATATAGGTGCGGTAGACCGGCAGGGCGGCGGCGAGCTCCACGATGGCGCGGCGGAGCGCATCGCAACCGAAATCGCGGGTGGCGATATCCTCCATCGCGATTTCATGCGAAAGCCTGACCAGGGCATCGAGCTCGCCGGCAAGGTTCACCGTCAGGATGCGGCGCTTGGTCTCCAGCACCTGGCGGGCGAAATCCGGATCGCCGCCGGTGAAGCGAGTCCACGCATCTGTCATCGCCGCACGATGGCGGCGGTCAACCTGCAGCCCGGCGATCAGGCTCGCGATCTCGTAGCCGGTGGTGCCGGCGCAAGGCCAATCGGGCCGCAGCGCCTCGTCGGGCCCGAGTATCTTCTCGACCCATATATGATCGACGCCCGAGGCCGCGCGGAGTTGCGCCAGATAGCCCTTCGGATCGGCGAGACCGTCAATATGATCGATGCGCAGCCCGTCGACCACGCCGTCACGCACGAGCCGCAGCGGCAGCTCGTGGACATCGGCAAACACCTTGGCGTCTTCCACCCTGACGCCGACCAGATCCGAAATCTCGAAAAAGCGGCGGTAGGTCAGCGCCTCGCGCGCCAGCCGCCAGTAGGCGAGCCGCCAGACCTGCGCCTCATGGATGCGATGGAGGAGTTCCTTATCCGCATTCACCCGGGCGAGTGTTTGCGGCGAGAGCCCCTCCTTGCCGGGAATGAGGGAGACCGAATAGGGCGCAAGCGGCAGAGAAAGACCGTAATAGCAGAAGACGGGCTCGCCCGTCCCGTCGTCGAGCCGGAGTTCGAGCCTGCCTCCGGCAAGTGCCTCGCCATAGGGCTCGCCCAATACCGGGAGAAGCAGTCTCGGCGCTTCCAAATTGATATCGAAATGATGCGCATAGCGGCTCTCGCGACCATATTTGAGCACGTCGCGCCACCAGGGATTGGCGGTGGAGACGGCCATGTGATTGGGCACGATGTCGAGAAGCAGACCCAGCCCGTGTTCCCTCAGGGCTTCCGCCAGCCGGGCGAAGCCTTCCTCCCCGCCAAGCACAGGGTCGAGTTGCTGATGGTCCGCCACGTCGTAGCCATGGGTGGAACCGGGAGCGGCGGTGAAGATCGGCGAGGCGTAGAGATGGCTGATGCCGAGATCGGCGACATAGGGCACGATCTGCGCCGCGCGCTCGAAATTCATGCCTTCGCGGAACTGCAGCCGGTATGTGGCGCGCGGGAGCGTCATGGAAAACGCGGCCTTTCTGCCGAAATCGCCTCGATAATCGCGCGAAAAAGGTTCGAATTCTCCAGCTCTTCGATCGGAATCGGGAGCTTGCGCCGCCAGTTGGGATGTTCCTCGACGGTGCCGGGAATATTCGGCTGCTCGGTCAGGCCGAGCAGATCCTCCATCTGCGCGGCGAAGAGACAGGAGGGCGCACTTGCCACCAGCCGGTGAATGCCGGCGGCGGCCGCCTCGTCGAATTCATCGCCCACATTCGCCAGCCCGAGGCCATGAAGGGCAACAATCGCCTGACGCTTCTCCTTCTTCCGCCGCGCGCGCTCCTTTCGCGCAGCCTTCCTGTCGAACAGGCCGATCATCTCGCGCAGATCGATGTCGCTGCCCGTCCACCAGCCGGCAAGCGTGGTCGTGTCATGGCTGCCGATGCAGGCGAGCGCGGCACGCGGCCAGCGGCGCGGCGGAACGAAGCCCTTGCGGTCGCGCTCGAAATAGAAAATGCGATAGCCGAGGAGGTTCGCCTCGTGCATCGCGTCACGGAAGCCCTCCGGCACCACGCCGAGATCCTCGCCGATGATCAACGCTTTCGATGTTTGCGAGGCTTCCGCGAGCACCCGCACCATATCGGCCATGGGATAAAGCACATAGGCCCCCTCGCCGGCAGAAAGGCCGGATGGAATCCAGAAAAGGCGATAAAGGCTCATGGCATGGTCGACGCGCAGCGCGCCTGCATGGCGCAGGATCGCTTCATAAGCCTCACGCAGGGGGCGGAACTCCCGCTTTGCGATTTCGACGGGAGACAGGGGCGCAAGGCCCCAGCTCTGCCCATCGGGGTTGAACATGTCAGGCGGAGCGCCGATCTCGGCGCCGACGATAGTGAGCGTGCGGTCGCTCCAGGTGGCGGCGCCATCGGGCGCGGTACCGACCGCCAGGTCGAGATAGAGGCCGATGCGCATGCCGGCCTCAAGGAGCCGCTTCGATACATGGCCCAGCTGCCGGTCGGCCACCCATTGCAGCCAGATCAGGAATTCGATCTCCTCCGCATGCTCGCGCGCGAACCGGGCGACGGCGAGACTTTCCGGGTCACGGAACTCTTCAGGCCAGGAAAGCCAGCCGGCGCCGAAACCCAGACCCGCCATCTGCAGGCTGATCGCCTCGAACAGCGCATAGCGCCAGAGCGGCTTGCCGCCTTCCTCCACGAAGGCACGATCGGCCCTGCCCTGCGTCCGCTCATGGATATGGCGCAGCACGTCGAGCTTGTGCCGGGCCACCGCGGCATGATCGACCAGACCGCCGTCGCGCAGGGCCGATAGCGCGGCGTGATCGTAATCCTCTGCCGGATCGAAGCCATCCACCCGATCGACTGCGATATAAATCGGGTTGAGAAAGTTGCGGTGGCTGGGAGAGAAGGGGCTTGCCCTTTGCGGCTCTGCCAGAAACAGCGCGTGCAACGGGTTGAGCCCCAGAAAATCCGCCCCCCATCGCGCCGCCATTTCGCCAAGCCGGGCCAGATCCTCGAAATCGCCGATGCCCCAGTTGCGTTGCGAACGCAGGCCATAGAGCTGGCAGGTAACGCCCCACGCCCTGCCTTTCTCCAGAAAAGCCGGCAGGTAGCAGGCGGGCCCCGGCGGCGCCTCGGGCGCTGGCGGCCAGTCGGAAGGCACCGACACCTCGCCGCCGTGACCCAGAACATCCAGGATCATCCGCACCGCCTCGTCGGAAGCGTGTGAAACGGTGCCGTCCAGGGCGCGATAGGAGCGCAGGATGCCATGGGCGGCGGCAAGCCGGTCCGGATCAGCCGTCATTCGCCGCCTCCGCCAGCAGAACCGCGAGGCTTGCCGGGGGAACACGCCCCTGCCGGAGCGCGGCTAGTAGGCCCTCGCGGCTCTCGTGGGCGGCATCGAAACCGGTCAAATCCTTCGCGATGCCAACCTCCGCCCTGTCGAAATTGGCGATCATGCAGAGCACGCGGCTTGCCATATACCATCGCACGCAAAATGCTTTCTCACCCAGGCGCTCCGTCTGGCCCTGCATGGATGTCATGGCATGGAGATGCGGCACCAGATGCGTCCGGCGCAGGTCCAGCAGGCGGCGGAAGAGATCGAGACGCTGCCTGCCCGGTCCTGTTTCGGGGCGGCTCCAGTCGAGCATCGAAGCCTCGAAAGTCGAAAGCGCATTGGGATCGGGAATGCGTGCAGCCTCATCTTCGCTGAAATGGCCGAAATCGGCGAATTCGCGCCGCCGCCCGTCCCGTACCGCCTTTGCCAGCTCTCCATGAAAATCGGTGAAGAACAGGAAAGGGTTCGTCTCGCCATATTCCTCGCCCATGAAGACGAGCGGAACCTGCGGGTTGAGGAGGAGCATTGCGGTCAACAACTCCACCGTCTCCTCATCGGCCAGCGCCGTCAGCCGCTCGCCAAAGGCGCGGTTGCCGATCTGGTCGTGGTTCTGCAGAAAGGTGACGAAAGCCGTCGGCGGCTGGCCGGCGCTCGGCACGCCGCGCGGCTTGCCCTCCCTCGGCGCATAAGGCTCCCCCTGATAGCAGAAGCCTTCGGCGAGTGCCCGTGCCAGATGACCGGCCGGGTCGTCGGCAAAGCCAGCGTAATAGCCGGCGTTCTCACCGGTCGCCAGACAATGCGCGGCATGGTGGAAATCATCATTCCACTCAGCGGTGAAGAGGATGGGACGGTTCTCCCCGTCATGCAGGTGAAGCGCCACGATATTACGCTCATCTTCGGTTGTGAGATGAATATGGCGGTCGGGGAAGCGCTCGCGGATACGGCGTGCCATTTCTTCCAGAATCGGCGTTTCGCTCGCGTCCTTGATCTGGTCGATGGCGTCGAAGCGCAGGCCGTCGAAGCGGAACTCCTCCAGCCAGTAGACCGGGTTATCAAGAAAGAACGCGCGTACCGCCGGCTCCTCGAAACGGATGGCCGGACCCCAGGGTGT
The DNA here is from genome assembly GCF_014191375.1 of Mesorhizobium sp. RMAD-H1. Lineage (GTDB taxonomy): Bacteria > Pseudomonadota > Alphaproteobacteria > Rhizobiales > Rhizobiaceae > Paramesorhizobium. Next base: position 410,490 of record NZ_JACHWN010000001.1, on the reverse strand, counting down.
ATGACGATCGGGATCGAAGAACTGGGGCGCATAGGCATGGAGATAATTCCCGTCCGGGCCGAAATGGTTATAGACTACGTCGAGGATCATCATCAGCCCGCGCTCATGGGCGGCATCGATGAGCCGCTTCAACCCCGCGGCGCCGCCATAGGCGGCATGCGGGCAATAGGGCAGCACGCCATCATAGCCCCAGCCGCGATTGCCGGAGAACTGCGCCACCGGCATCAGCTCGATCGCGGTGAACCCGACTGCGGCGAAATGGTCGAGCTTGCGGCGGATACCGTCGAAAGCGCCCTCTCCCGAAAACGTGCCGGGATGGAGCTCGTAGATCACGGCTTCCTCCCAGGGACGACCCTTCCAGTCCCTCACCTTCCAGTCAAAGGCGGAGGAGGTCAAAAGGCTCGGGCCATGCACGTCGGAGGCTTGCGCGCGGGATGCGGGATCGGGTACGGCCATGCCGTCGGGCAGAACGAACTGATAGGGAGTGCCTTCAGCAAGATCGTCCGCCTCAAGCTCGAACCAGCCCTCTCCACGGGGCTGCATTTCCCGCTCTTCGTCTTTCAGCCGCAGCCGCAAATGCTCCACGGCCGGCGCCCAGAGGCGGAAAATGGCGGAGCCGTCCTCCCGAAGAGATGCGCCCCAGCGGGTCTGCGCCCTTCCCCGACTCATCTGATATTGCCTTCCAGCACGATCAGCGAACGGTCCGCCACATTGAGCCTGTGCGGCGCGCGCACCGCCTCCCAGAGCGGCCATTGTCCGGTATCGGTGCGCATCACCGTCTTCCAGCCGGGCACGCCGAGCTCGCGCGGGAGATGGAACTCCACCGCGCCGGGGTGACCATTGATGAGGATGAGCATGCAGGAGCCGCGCTCGTCGCAATGCAGGAGCCCCAGCGCCTTCAGCCAGGGATCCTGCCAGTCCTCGTCGCTCATCTCCTCGCCCGTGGGCCTGAGCCAGGTGACGTCGCGGAACCTGTCGGCGATCTGGCGGCCGTGCAGGAAGCGCTTCAGCTTGAGCCGCGCCCGAGAGCGGCGGAAGACGATCAGGCGGCGCACGAACTGGAGAAAGGCCTCTTCCTCCGGATCATTGTTCTCCCAGGGAAACCAGTTGATCTCGTTGTCCTGGCAATAGGCATTGTTGTTGCCATGCTGGGTGCGGCCGATCTCGTCGCCCATCAGCAGCATCGGCGTGCCCTGCGAAAGCAGGATGGTGGCGAGCGCGTTGCGGCGCATCCTGGCCCGGAGCGCCTTTATCTCCGGATCATCCGTCGGCCCCTCGACACCGCAGTTCCAGCTGCGGTTGTCGGCATGGCCGTCGCGATTGTCTTCCTGGTTGGCCTCGTTGTGGCGCTCATTGTAGGAATAGAGATCGGCAAGGGTGAAGCCGTCATGGGCCGTGACGAAATTGACGCTGGCCCAGGGACGGCGGCCGCGGCGGTCGAACAGGCTGGCGGTGCCGAGGAGGCCGCTCGCCAGATCGCGCGCCGCATGCTCGTCGCCGCGCCAGAAGGAGCGTACCCAGTCGCGGTTGGCGCCGTTCCACTCCGCCCAGCCCGGCGGGAAATTGCCGAGCTGGTAGCCGTCCGGCCCCAGATCCCACGGCTCGGCGATGAGCTTGACCCGCGAGAGCACCGGATCCTGGCGCACCGTGTCGAAGAACACCGACGAGGGCTCGAAATTGTCGCGCTCGCGGCCGAGCGCGGTGGCGAGATCGAAGCGGAAGCCGTCGACATGGCATTCCTCGACCCAATAGCGCAGCGAATCCATCACCATCTGCAGGACGCGCGGATGCTTGAGGTTCAGCGTGTTGCCGCAACCGGTCGTGTCGTAATAATAGCGGGGATCGTCACCCAGGATGTAATAACTCGCATTGTCGAGCCCGCGGAAGGAGAGCGTCGGCCCCATTTCGTTGCCCTCGGCGGTGTGGTTGTAGACCACGTCGAGAATCACCTCGATGCCCGCCTCATGCAGCTTGCGCACCATGCGCTTGAACTCATGGACGCCGCCGCCCGGCGAGATGTAGCGCGGCGCAGGCGCGAAGAAGCCGATGGTGTTGTAGCCCCAGTAATTCGTCAGGCGCTTTTCCACGAGGTAGCGATCGTCGAAGAATGCCTGAACGGGCAGGAACTCGATGGCGGTGATGCCGAGCCTGACGAGATAATCGATGACACGGGAATCGGCGAGCCCGCCAAAGGTGCCGCGCATCTGTTCCGGTATCCGGGGATGCAGCGCCGTCAACCCCTTCACATGCGCCTCATAGATGATCGTCTCCCCCCACGGCCGGCGCGGGCGCACGTCGTCACCCCAAGTGGCCGCGGTGTCGGTCACCACGCATTTCGGCATGACGAAGGCGGAGTCCCGGCGATCCATCGAAAGGTCCAGGCGCGGCGAACCGACGCGATAGCCGAAACAGGCGTCGTGCCAGCGCAGGTCTCCCTGCAGCATCTTGGCATAAGGGTCGATCAGGAGCTTGTTCGGGTTGAAGCGATGGCCGTTGGCAGGGTCATACGGCCCATGGACACGCAGGCCATAGACCTGCCCCGGCCGCAGATCGGGAAAATAGCCATGCCAGACCTCATGCGTATATTCCGGCAGCGCCACGCGCTTGAGCTCGCGCTTTCCCTTGGCATCGAACAGGCAAAGCTCGATCTTTTCGGCATGGGCCGAAAAGACGGCGACATTCACCCCCGAACCGTCCCAGGTCGCGCCGAGGGGATATGGCAGGCCAACATCTACGCGCACGGCATTTCCCCTTCGTTCATGTCTCGCAGGAAAGGATGAGGGCGCCCAGGGGCGGCAACCGCAGGGTCACGGAGGCAGGGCGCCCGTGCCAGGGTTCCTCGATTGCATCCACCGCTCCATTGGTGACCCCGGAGCCGCCATATCTGGGATCGTCGCTGTTGAGGATTTCCCGCCAGCGGCCGGACCGCGGCAGGCCGATACGGTAATCCTCGCGCACCACGGGCGTGAAATTGCAGGCAATGACGACCGGACGGGCATCGTCACCACCCTTGCGCAGATAGACGAAGGTGCTGATATCGGGGTTCGACGCATCGATCCACTCGAAGCCATCCGATTCACAGTCGAGCGCATGGAGCGCCTTCTCGCCGCGGTAGATTGCGTTGAGGTCGCGGATGAGGTCGCGCACGCCCGCATGCATCGGATCGTCCAAATGGTGCCAGTCGAGCCCCCAGTCGTGGTTCCATTCCCGCTCCTGCGCGAACTCGCCCCCCATGAACAGGAGCTTCTTGCCTGGATGCGTCCACATGAAGGTGAAATAGGCGCGCAGATTTGCGAATTTCTGCCAGCGATCGCCGGGCATGCGGCCGATCAGCGAGCCCTTGCCGTGCACCACCTCGTCATGGCTCAAAGGCAGGATGAAGTTTTCCGTGAAGGCATAGAGCAGGCCGAAGGTCATCTGATCGTGGTGATGGCGGCGATGAACCGGATCGCGGCTCATGTAGTCGAGCGTGTCATGCATCCAGCCCATGTTCCACTTGAAGCCGAAGCCGAGGCCTCCGGCATAGACGGGACGGGAAACACCATTGAAGGCGGTCGATTCCTCGGCGATCGAAGTGGCACCGGGATAATCGCTGAACAGGGTGATGTTCGTCTCGCGCAGGAAGGCGATCGCATCGAGGTTTTCGTTGCCGCCGTGGATATTCGGGATCCAGTCGCCAGGCTCGCGGCTGTAATCGAGATAGAGCATGGAGGCGACCGCATCGACGCGCAGCGCGTCGACATGATATTTGTCCAGCCAGAAGAGCGCGTTGGCGGTGAGGAAATTCGCCACTTCGCGACGGCCGAAATTGTAGATCAGCGTATTCCAATCGCGGTGAAAGCCGAGCCTCGGGTCCTCATGCTCATAGAGCGCGGTGCCGTCGAAGCGGGCAAGACCATGGGCATCGGAGGGAAAATGCGCGGGAACCCAATCGATGATAACGCCAAGGCCCTCGCCGTGGCAGCGGTCGACGAAACGGGCAAAGTCCTCGGGGCTGCCGAAACGGCTCGTCGGTGCATAGAGGCCGATCGGCTGGTAGCCCCATGAGCCGGAAAACGGATGCTCGCTGACCGGCATGCACTCGATATGAGTGAAGCCCAGGTCCTTCACATAGGGAATGAGCTGGTCAGCGAGCTCATCATAGGTGAGATAGCTGCCATCCTCGCGCCGTCGCCAGGACCCCAGATGGACCTCATAGATGGAGATCGGAGCCGTGCGGTCATTGGTAGCGGCGCGTCCTTCCATCCAGCCCTCATCACTCCAGCCGTGACCGGGCAGGCCGTGCACGACCGACGCGGTCGCGGGCGGCACCTCGCTGCGAAAGCCGATGGGATCGGCCTTGGAAGGGAGAAGCTCGCCTTGCCGGCCGATGATCTCGTATTTATATAGATCTCCCGCTCCGACCTCCGGCACGAAGATTTCCCAGACCCCGACGCCGGGATGAAACCGCATCTGATGGCACCTGCCGTCCCAACCATTGAAATTGCCGACCACGCTGACCCTCCTGGCATTGGGCGCCCAGACAGCGAAGCGGGTTCCCGACACGCCGTCGCAGCGCATCGGATGCGCGCCGAGCTTCTGATATAACCGGCGGTGGCGCCCCTCGCCGATGAGATGAAGATCGAGCTCGCCGAAGGTGGAGGGAAAGCGATAGGCGTCTTCCTCATCCCAGACGTCGCCTTCCCTGGTAAAACGCAGGTGGTAGCGCGGCACGGTGTTCCCGTCCGAAATCAGGCCTTCGAAGAAGCCCCGGGCGTGACGCCGGAGCAGCTTGCCCAGTGTTTTGCCGGTATCGGGGTCGACCGCTTCGGCAGTCTCCGCCTCGGGACGCAGGACGCGCAGCACGATACCCGCCGGGCCTGCATGCGGCCCCAGCACGGAAAAGGGATCGCCATGGCGGCCGGCGACCAGCGCACCGATCGCCTGTGGATCATCCAGCCGCCAGGCAGGCGCTTCGCCGATGAGCGAATTCATACGGCCTCTCCTTCCAGAAGATCGAGAACGCCCTGCACCGGGATGCCTACCCAGTCCGGGCGGTTGGAAAGCTCGTAATTGATCTCGTAGAACGCCTTCTGCAGCAGGAAGAGCTCTAGCAGATGCTTCCAGGCCTCCGGGCTCTCGGGCTGGTTGCCGGCGCCTGCCACCGTCGCGAGATAACCGTCGAGAAACTCGGCGCTCATGCGGGTCCGCCAGAGACGGGCCAGGGCAGCGCTGTCGCGCGACTGATCGGGCAAGCGCCCGGCAGCCTGCCGCACCGCCGTCCAGGCGGCATAATCGAAGGAGCGCAGCATGCCCGCCACGTCGCGCAATGGCGAACTCTTGGCACAGCGTTCGCTGAGCGCGCGCCGGGGCTCGCCCTCGAAATCGATGATGAAGAGATCCTGCTCGGAGACCAGCACCTGCCCCAGATGGTAATCGCCATGGATGCGGGATTTCGTGCCGGAGGGCGGCGTCCTGGCCAATGCGTCCAGCCGGTCCTCGATCGCGGTGCGGCGCTCGGCCAATTGCCTCGCGAGCTCCTGGGACGCGGCCGAAAGCCGGTCCCGCGTACGATCGAGTGCAGCATAGGCTGAAGCCACCTGCTCCCTTGTGTCGTTGCCCCAGGCCTCGATGTCGGAGCGGGCGACCGGTTCGCAGCGGAAGGCTTCCTTGTCGGTCGGGATGGCGAAAGCGGCGTGCATCTCGCCGGTCCTCTCACCGAGCCGGCGGAGAAGATCGAGCGGATAGGCAAGGACGGGTACCTCGCCTTCCTCCGGCATGATGGAAGACAGGGGCTGTCGCCGCACGATATCGTCCTCGACCTGTCGTTCGAGCGCACGGACAAAAGCACTCCATGCGTCTCCCTGGTTCTCGACAAAAGCGGAAACGCTGGCGAGCACCGTCCTCTCTCCGCCCTCCTCCTCGAATTCGACCATACCGAGGAAGGCCGGCGTGTTCCGGAAGCCGGCATCCTCCGTCAGGAAGCGTGCGACGTCCACCTCCGGCTGCGCACCGGGGCGCAGGCGGCGGAAGATCTTCAGGAGCGCCTCGCGCCCGAAGGCGACCGACACATTGCTCTGCTCGCCGGTCAGCGGAGACGGGGGATCGGTAAAGGCCATGGCCGACAGTTTCTCATTGCCGTAGAACCGGAGAACCCCGCCGGGGACGGATAGTTCCTGGTTTTCCTGCATGCGACGCATCAGCTCGGCGGCGAAGCGATCGTCATAGGAGCCGTCGATGAGCGCGCCGAGCAGAGGCCCGCGGCGCACGCGCGCAAGCGTGGCCGAAAGCTTGGGCGCGCCGAACTGGACGTTCTCCTCGCCCCAGAGCACGGTGAGCGGCAGGAGATAGCGCTGTGCGCCGGAGGACGACATGCCGACATCGACCACCGCCACGACCCCCGTCTCGTCGCCGAGCAGCGCCAGTTCGCGAATGCTTGCCGAGCGCATCTCCTCGCCCTTGGCGCCGAACCAGCGCTGGCGCTGCATGAAGTGGGGCAGCACGTCCTGTTCCAGCTGACGGCGCTCGCGCCCCTCCAGCGCCCGCTGCAGACGCCCGCCGACGAGCGTCAGGGTGACGAATTCGGGCAGCGGCTCGGGAACGTTGGTGTGCCAGGCCGGGGCCTGCGCCTCGCTCGCCAGCAAGAACCAGAAGGTACCGTAGCTCGAAAGGGTGAGCATATAGGGAAGATCGCCGATCGGCGGGAATGGCGACTGGCTGATCAATTCGACCGGCACGCAGGTGCGGAAGCGCGAAAGATCGAGCTCCACCGCCTGTGCGGAGCGTGACAGGTTCGCCACGCACAAAATGGTCTCGCTGCCATTGCTGCGCGTATAGGCGAGAATGCGCCTGTTGCTGGGATAGATCATGGTGAAATCGCCGCGCCCGAAGGCGTCGTGCTGCTTGCGCACGGTGATCATCCGGCGGATCCAGTTCAAAAGCGACGAAGGATCGGCCTCCTGCGCCTCGACATTGATGGTCTGGTAGCCATAGACCGGGTCCATGATCGGCGGCAGGTAGAGCGCCTGCGGGTTGGCGCGCGAGAAGCCGCCATTGCGGTCGGGCGACCATTGCATGGGCGTGCGCACGCCGTCCCGGTCGCCCAGATAGATGTTGTCGCCCATGCCGAGCTCGTCGCCATAATAAATCACCGGCGTGCCGGGCATGGAGAGGAGCAGCGCGTTCATCAATTCGATCTTGCGCCGGTCGTTCTGCATCAGCGGGGCCAGGCGGCGGCGGATGCCGAGATTGATGCGGGCGCGCATGTCCTCGGCATAGGTGCGCCAGAGATAGTCGCGCTCCCGGTCCGTCACCATTTCGAGCGTCAGCTCGTCATGATTGCGCAGGAAGATCGCCCACTGGCATGGCTCGGGGATTTCCGGCGTCTGGCGCATGATGTCGGAGATCGGGTGCCGGTCCTCCTGGGCCAAAGCCATGTAGATGCGCGGCATCAGGGGGAAGTGGAAGGCCATATGGCATTCGTCGCCCTCTCCGAAATAGGGCCGCGTGTCCTCCGGCCACTGGTTGGCCTCGGCGAGCAGCATCCGGTCGGGATACTTGTCATCCAGCGCGCGACGGATCTTCTTCAGGATCTCGTGCGTCTCGGGTAGGTTCTCATTGTTGGTGCCGTCACGCTCGACGAGATAGGGAATGGCGTCGAGCCGGAGCCCGTCCACGCCCGTGTCGAGCCAGTAGTGCATGATGCGGATGACCTCTTCCAGCACGCGCGGATTGTCGAAATTGAGGTCCGGCTGATGCGAATAGAAGCGATGCCAGAAGAACTGGCCGGCCACCGGATCCCAGGTCCAGTTGGATTTCTCGGTATCGATGAAGATGATGCGCGTTTCCTTGTAGCGCTCGTCATCATCGTTCCAGACGTAGAAGTTGCGTGCCGCCGACCCTTTCTTCGCTTGCCGCGCCCGCTGGAACCAGGGGTGCTGGTCGGAGGTGTGGTTGATGACGAGCTCGGTGATGACCTTGATGCCGCGCCGGTGGGCCTCGGCGACGAAACGCCGGAAATCGCGCATCGTGCCGTAAGAAGGATTGATCGAGCGGTAGTCGGAGATGTCGTAGCCGTCATCGCGTAATGGCGATGGATAGAAGGGCAGGAGCCAGATCGCCGTCACGCCGAGCCGTTCGATGTAATCGAGCCGTTGCAGGAGGCCGTTGAAATCGCCGATGCCATCGCCGCTGCCATCCTGGAAAGCCTTGATATGAAGCTGATAGATGATGGCATCCTTGTACCAGTCGGGCGGCTTCGGGCTGACCGGCGGAGCGGCCAGGAGGGTTTCCGCGACATCAGGATCCGTGACGGTGGACACCGGCTTTTCCAGAGTGGTCATCGCCGGCCTCCCGGTGCCTTGAGCCGCCAGGCCATGTAAGGACGCTGGTGCGGGTCGAGATACATATGCTGGATCTTGCCGCTCCAGGCGAAGGGCTGGCCGGTGATGAGGTCATCGGCCTCGATCGTCGCGTCATCGGGCAGGCCGAACTCCCACAACGGCACTTCGAAATGGGCGGCCTGCGGATGATGGGGGTCGAGATTGACGGCAAAAAGCAGGAAATTAGAGAAATCGTCGGTGAACTTGCCGTAATAGAGGATGGAATCGTTCCAGGCATTGTAGAAATTCAGATTGGTGAACTGCCGAAGCGCCTGGTTCTCCTGTCGCAAGCGGTTGATAAAGGCGATATCCGATCTGATGTTGCCCGGCCGGTCCCAATCCCAGGCCCGGATCTCGTATTTCTCGGAATTGAGATATTCCTCCTTGCCGGGCATGGCGGCGGCTTCGCACAACTCGAAGCCGCTATAGACGCCGTAATTGGACCCGAGCGTCGCAGCCAGGAAGAACCGCACCTGAAAACCGGGCCTGCCGCTCGTCTGCAGGTAATAGGGGTTGATATCGGGCGTATTGACGAAGAAATTCGGCCGCATGGTATGGCGGCACTCCTCGCGCGTGAGCTCGGTAAGATATTCCGTCAGTTCCTGCTTGGTGTTGCGCCAGGTGAAATAGGAATAGGACTGATTGAAGCCGACCTTGGCGAGCCGCTTCATCATCTTGGGCCGGGTGAAGGCCTCGGCCAGAAAGATCACACCCGGATCGACCTGGCGTACCTCCTCGATCAGCCATTCCCAGAAGGGCAAGGGCTTGGTGTGCGGATTGTCGACGCGGAAGACGCGCACGCCGTGCTCCAGCCAGAACAGCACGACATCGCGCAACGCATACCAGAGGCCGGGAATGGCATCGCGATAGAAATGGACGTTGACGATGTCCTCATATTTCTTCGGCGGGTTCTCGGCGAATTTGATCGTTCCATCCGGCCGCCAGTCGAACCATTCGGGATGCTCCTTTATCCAGGGATGGTCGGGCGAACACTGGATGGCGAAGTCGAGCGCGATCTCCAGTCCATGCTGGCGGGCCGCCTCCACCAGGCGGGCGAAATCCTCCAATGTGCCGAGTTCGGGATGGATGGCATCGTGTCCGCCCTCTTCAGAGCCGATGGCATAGGGGCTGCCGGGATCGTCCGGCCCGGGTGTCAGGCTGTTGTTGCGGCCCTTGCGGTTGGTGCGGCCGATCGGGTGGATGGGCGGGAAATAGAGCACGTCGAAGCCGAGGCCCTCCACGTAAGGGAGCCTCGCAATCACATCGTCGAATGTGCCGTGCCGGTCCGGGCTGCCGGATTGCGAGCGCGGCATCAGCTCGTACCAGGCGCTGAAAGCCGCCCGCTCGCGGTCGACGAAGACGGGAAAGGCGGTTTCGGATTCCGTCAGGTTCACCCGCACGGCCCAGCGCGCCATCAGCGCCGCCATGTCGTCGCTCATAAGGACGGCCAGCCTGTCGCCTTCCGATGCGGATGACCGGACCTCGTCCAGAAGCGCCTTGAGCGCCGAGCGGTCACCACCGGTCCTGCCGTCATGAACGGCAAGCGCCTGCTCGACGAGACGTTTCCCCTCCTCCAGCTCGAGCGAGATATTCTGCCCTGCCCCATGCTTCTTGCCGACCTCGGCCCACCAGGAGGCGAAGAGATCGCGCCAGGCGGCGATGCTGAACTCATGATGCCCCGCCTCGGAAAAGGTGATGGTCGCGCGCCATCGGTCGTTCACCAGCGGACGCATGGGCGTCTCGCGCCATTGCTGCTCGCCCCGACGGCGGTGAAGGAGCGCGGCGGCGATGATGTCATGGCCGTCGCAGAAGATGTCCGCCTCCACCCGGAACGGCATCCCGACGACCGCCTTTGCGGCAAAGCGTCCTCCGTCGATCGCGGGTTCGACCGCTTCTATGGCGACGCGGCTGGCGGCAAGCTTCTGAAGGAGCGGATAGCTGGGACGGTCCATTTTCGACTCTTTTGACTGGGTGTTCCCCGATGCGCTCCAACGCCCGGCATCGGGCGCAAGTTCCCGCGATCCGGCTGCGATCATTAAATCTTTTGATAATTTTCGCCTTGAAGGGATTCCGCCCGGGGGAACGTTGCCGGATGCCGAACGTTTTGCGGCCATGCGATTCACAATAATGAATGGAGGCAGAGATGGCGGAGATCCGGCTCGACCACGACATGTGGCTTCTGGTGGCGGATGGAGAAAAGGCGCTTTTCCTGCGCAATGAAGGAGATGCCGACCACCCCAACCTGCAGGTCGTGCAGGAAATCCATGACGAAAATCCGCCTACCCGCGGGCAGGGAACGGACACCCCGGGCCGCTATTCCGATCCACAGGGCGCCCACAAGAGCGGCTTCGAGGAAACCGACTGGCATCGCCTGGAGAAGGAACGCTTCGCCGACGATCTCGCCGAATGGCTGTACAAGCTCGCCCATCGCGACCGGTTCCAGAAGATCGTCCTCGTCGCACCGCCGCCCGTTCTGGGCACCTTGCGCAAGGGACTGCACAAGGAGGTGAGCGCGCGGGTTGCGGGCGAAATACCGAAGACGCTCACCAACCACTCCGTCACGGGTATCGAGGAGGTTCTGGCCGGCAGGTGAGCCTGGGCACCGCCGGGCAGGAGATCATCTCGCGATCTGCGTCCTCGCTGCTGGGACGGAGATCGTATCGGATGCGACCAAGAGGAGCAAAACAGGCAAGGCAGAAAATTCCAAACAAGCCGCGCTTTTTGGTTCAGCATTCCGTGCACAATCCTTGTGCAGTGTGCTAACAAAACGCGCAGATCCTCTCATCCCTTCGGTTTCATGTCTACTGCCATTGCGTTTATTCGACGGCTCGTCCCTGCGCTTGTCCCTGTCAGCCATGCAGAACGCCTGCGCTCCTCCCTCGGGGCGCTGGTCGGAATTCTCCTGACCGGCACGGTCAGCAAGATGGCCCTGGGTTCGGAGGTGAACCTCCCCCTGCTCATCGCCCCGATGGGCGCATCGGCGGTCCTGCTCTTCGCGGTTCCGTCGAGCCCGCTTGCCCAGCCCTGGTCGATCCTGGGCGGCAACATCATATCGGCGCTGATCGGCGTCACCTGTGCGCTGTTCGTGCCCGATCCGGTGCTGGCGGCGGCGATTGCGGTCGCGCTTTCGATCGCCACCATGCTCGTACTCGGCTGCCTGCATCCGCCGAGCGGCGCCGTGGCGCTGACCGCCGTCCTTGGCGGGGCCTCGATCCATGAAGCGGGATACTGGTTCGCGCTGACGCCTGTCGGCATCAATTCGGCCCTGTTGCTGACGGTCGCCCTTGCCTTCAACAATCTAACCGGGCGGCGCTATCCGCATCTGGCGCCGATGGCGGGCAATCCCCACCACACAGCGGACCCGCTGCCGAGCCAGAGGATCGGCGTCGTGCCGGAGGATCTGCAGGCGGTGCTCGCCCAGTATGATGAGATCGTCAATATCAGCCCCGACGAACTCGACGCGCTGCTGCATCAGGCGCAGATCAGGGCCTATAACCGCCGCTCGGGCGAAATCACCTGCGGCGAAGTCATGTCGCGGGATGTGCTGACCGTTATGCCCGACACATCGCTCCGCGATGCCTGGCGCATGCTGCTCGACCATCACATCAAGGCGCTGCCGGTGATCACGGAGGCCGACGGGCTGGTCGGCATCGTGACCCAGACCGATTTCATGCGCAATTCCGTGCTGACGGAAGACGGGCGCCTCAATATCAGCTTCCGCGACCGCCTGCGCACCGCTTTCGGAAGGCCGCGCCGGTCACCGCGAACCGTTTCCGACATCATGACACGTCGCGTCCAGTCGGCATTGCCGGAGACGATGATCGCCAAGCTGGTGCCGCCGATGGCGGATATGGGCCTGCACCACATGCCCGTGGTGGACGATGCCAACCGGGTGGTCGGCATCGTCACGCAATCCGATCTCATCGCCGCCCTCTTCCAGGGCAAGCTCGCGGGCCTGCGCGGCGCGGCGGCTCAGCCGGACAAGGCAGCGGACGCCGCCTGAGCGGCGCGCGGGTCGCGACGGGCGAGCCGCGCCAGGAGATAATCCACCTCTGCCCGTGCCGTAGGGCTCAGCGCCGCTCCCGGCCTGCGCTGCGCGTCTGACGTGATGATCCCGCGCCGCAACAGCACATGCTTGCGCACGGCGAGGCCGACGCCGAGCTGCTGCTCATAGCGGATGAGCGGCAGGTGGGCGTCGAAGAGGTCATGCGCCTCGTCGCGTCTGCCGGCCTGATGAAGGCCGATCAGTTCGACCAGCATGTCGGGAAAGCCATAGCCTGTCATGGCGCCGTCGGCGCCGCGCTCCGGCTCGAAATCGAGGAACATGCCGCCATTGCCGCAGAGGATCGGGAAAGATCGGAGATCGCCGGCCTTCTGCATGGCGCGGAGCTTCGAGATCTTCTCCAGGCCCGGCCAGTCCTCATGCTTCAACATCACGCAGGAAGGCAGGTCCGCGACGATTTTGGCGATGACCGAGGGCGACATGACGACCGACAATGTCAGCGGATAATCCTGCAGCACGAAGGGCACGTCCGCGCCGATCGCCTCGACGGCCTGGGTGAAATAGCCGGTGATCTGCTCGTCGGTTCTCAGCGAAGGCGTCGGCGCGATCATGACGCCGGCCGCGCCCATCTCCATCGCATCGCGCGCGAGCGAGCGCATGGCGGCAAAGCCGGGCGCGGAAACGCCGACGACCACCGGCACGCTGGCACGCTTGACCACCTGGCGGATGATGGTGCGCGATTCATCCGGCTCCAGCTTCGGCGCCTCGCCCATGATGCCGAGGATGGTGAGGCCGCTTGCCCCGCATTCCTGATAGAAATCCGTCAGCCGGTCGACCGAGGGAAGGTCGAGCGAGCCGTCGGGAAGGAAGGGCGTCGTGGCAATGGAATAGACGCCGCCGGCACCGTCCGCGAAGCTCATTTCCCCTCCTTCCAGGCCTTGTAGCGGGCCTTGGTTTCGTCGTTCATCGGATAGAGGCCCGGCAACGGCACGCCCCGATCGACCTCAGTCATGATCCAGGCTTCCATCCGCTCCTGTTCCGGCGCTTCGGCGAGCACGGCATCGAGGAACTTGGCGGGGATGAGCACCGCCCCGTCCTCATCGACCACGACGATATCATCGGGGAAAACGGCGACGCCGCCACAGGCGACCGGCTGCTGCCAGCCGACGAAGGTGAGGCCCGCGACAGAGGGCGGCGCGGCAACGCCGTTGCACCAGACGGGAAGGCCGGTGCCCAGCACGCCTTCGGCATCGCGCATCACGCCGTCGGTCACCAGCCCTGCCACGCCGCGCTTCTTCATGCGCGAGCAGAGGATATCGCCAAAGATGCCGGCATCGAGCACGCCCATCGCATCGGCCACGGCGATTGCGCCTTCCGGCATCGCCTCGATCGCCGCGCGGGTGGAGATCGGCGAGGCCCAGCTTTCAGGCGTGGCGAGGTCCTCGCGGGCGGGGACGAAGCGCAGCGTGAAGGCCGGACCGACGGCCCTGCCCTGGCCCGGCTGCAGCGGCCTGGTGCCGCGCATCCAGACATTGCGCAGACCCTTCTTCAGAAGCACCGTGGTCAATGTAGCGGTGGAAACGCTTTTCAGCGTCTCCACGATTTTCGGATCGAGAGACATGCAAACTCCTTGATATCGGCGAGGCTGGTGCCGTGCGGGGCGCCATCATGCCCGCCGCGGACGAAAAAGCAATCCTGTGCAGCAGCGCAACCCTGACGGCGCCAAAAGAGTTTGGGCTCCATGAAGCGGCTCGAAAAGACCCGCAGCACATGCAGGGGAGCAATAATGGCTTTCGATCAGAATTTTTCGTCACAGAGGGAAAAGTTCACATTCGGCGTCCCTCTCATCGCCCGGGAGGCGGCACGCGACTGGGGCCGTGTCAATGATCTGCTTCACCTGACGCTGCGCTCGGTGCTTGCCCAGAGCGACGGGGATTTTCGCCTCATCCTTGCCGGCCACGACGTGCCAGCCTGCTGGCACCAGCTCACCGGGGGCGATCCGCGTTTCAGTTTCCTGCAGGCCGATTGGCCGCTCGAAAAGCCCAGCCCCGCCAATGACGACAGCGGCTGCAAGAAATGGCGGATCAAGGAGGCGGTCTGGCGGGAGGGCGGCGGCCTGCTGATGTATCTCGACGCCGACGATCTCGTCGGGCGAAAGCTGGTGGAGACGGCGCGCCGGCTGATCGGCCCCGGCCAGATCGGCGGCGTGATCGACACGGGATTTGTGATCGATTTCGCCTCATTATCCGCCGTCAGACTGCCGGATATCCGCGTTTTCGACGGCGATTTCCACCATCTCTGCGGATCGAGCACCATTGCGAGGCTGGAGCCGGAAAGCCCCGATCCGATGCGGCGGGATCCGCACCGGGAACTGGGCTCACACCATGTCTGGCTTGAAGCGGCGGCGGAGGCGGGCGTCAATCTCGTCCGCCTGCCGGTTCCAGTCGGCTATCTCGTCAATACGGAAGAAAATCATTCGGAACATCACGGGCCGTTCGCCGAATGGCGATCCAGCTTCAACAGGACCGTGCGCTCGCTCGGCCAGCCGATCGGGGACGATATCGCCCGGCGCTTCGGGCTGACCCGTGCAATTCTGGAGGCAAAATCCTTCGTCCACACCAATTTTTGAGAGAACGATGTCCTCGCTTTCAGGTTTGGCAGAAATGCAATCCGGGGATGCCATAGAGATCGAAATTCTCGAGGATGCCGGCGGAATTGAAGCGGCATGGTGGGATCTCTGGCATCGCGATCCGCATGCGACGCCGTTTCAGAGCCCTGCCTGGCTCCTCTCCTGGCGCCGGCATTTCGCCGATGGGAACGATGCGATCCTGAGCTTTTGGGAGAAAGACCACCTTATCGGCCTGCTGCCGCTTTTTGAGCATGAAGGGCAGCTCCTGCCCTGGGGTGCCGGAACATCGGACTGGCTGGACGGCGTCTTCGACCCGTCGCTTGATCCCGCTGCACTGTCGCGAGGAATAGCCGCGCTCGGACGGCCTGTCGATCTCTTCCAGCTTCGGACAGGTTCGCCCTTGTTGCACATGCCGGTGCCTGGGCGCTGGCGCGAGAAAGCAGGGCCGGCGGAGAGCTGCGCCGTTCTTTCTCTCCCGATGCGGCCGAATAAGAAGATGGCGCAGAACCTGCGTTATTATCGCCGCCGCGCCGCGCGCGCCGGCCTGGGCGAACCCTGCCGGGGGATCGCCAGGGATATCGACGCGCTCGCCGATCTCCATACCCGCCGCTGGAACGGCCGCGACGAGCCCGGCATCTTCGCCGATCCACGCATGCTCGGCTGGCTGCGGGAGGCGCTGGCGGCGCTGGAAGCGGCGGGCCTTCTTCGCCTCTATCTCCTTCGAAACGGATCGGAAATGCTCGCCGCGCTCTGCGCGTTCGGCGCGAAAGGCCGCAGCTATTATTATATCGGCGGCTTCGATCCGGAACATGCCGCGCTCGGGCTTGGCACCATCCTCGTCGGCCATACGATCGAGGAGGCGCAGCGCGAAGGACACCGGTCTTTCGATTTCCTGCGCGGGCGCGAGCCCTACAAATACCATTGGGGCGCGGTGGACGAGCCCACCCATGGACGGCAGCTCATTCCACCGGACCGGGAGCAGACCGATGCGCAACGATAATTTCGGCATCCGCTGGACAGTGGGCGATGTCTCGGATTTCGGCTTCGAGGCGTTGCGGCTGTCGATCTGGGGTGCCGCCCAGGCATTCGGCCCGGATGCGGCGCTGGCGGTGGTTGTCAATTCCGTGCCGGTCGAGGAGGCGCGCCGGCGGACAGGGTCTGTTCCCGACCGCGTGCGATGGCTTGCTGCCGGCGGCATGCCTGATTTCTTCAATTCTCACCTCGACCAGGGAATGGCCGAGGGCGTGGCATGGAAACTCGCGCCGCTGCGCGTCTTTCCCGATCGCTTCGAGATCGCGCTCGACAATGATTGCATCCTCTGGGACATACCGCCCACGGTCGATGTCTGGCGCCGGGAAGAGCCGCCGCGATGTCTGATCGCGGCTGATGTGAAGAGCGCTTTCGGCG
Source organism: Mesorhizobium sp. RMAD-H1 (assembly GCF_014191375.1). Classification (GTDB taxonomy): domain Bacteria; phylum Pseudomonadota; class Alphaproteobacteria; order Rhizobiales; family Rhizobiaceae; genus Paramesorhizobium. Next base: position 394,091 of record NZ_JACHWN010000001.1, on the reverse strand, counting down.
TGTTCAGCGACCTGACCCGTCCCGAGCCGCGCAATACCGGCATACGCGGTTTCCCGCCCGGCTATGATCCGGGCGAGGCGCTGCAGACCGTCCTGCGGGACCATCCCCTGCTTCTGCGGTCCGAACTCGATGAACAGGGATTGCAGGCCCTCGCCATGGACCGCAGGCGGCCGGCACATATCGTGTCCACCGAGGAGGTGACGATATGCTCGCCCTTCTGGCCGCAGCAGCCCTATCTCGGCCGCGCTGGAGCGCATTTTGCCGGTCTCAACGCACGACACCTGCCCTGGTCCTACTATGATCGGCCGGCCAGCGATTGCGTGGCGGAAAACTGGCTCAAATACCGGGCGGAGATCCAGCGCCGCATCGGCCTGGAGGAGTTTCAGGCGACATGACCCACCTGCAGGAATTCGGCAAAGTGGAGGTGACGGTCCGGGCGACGATCCGCCCCTGCCAGAAAGAAGATCTGCCAGCACTGGAATGGATGGGGCTTTATACGCGCCATAGAAACATCATCCGCGACGCTTTCGAAGCGCAGGAGCGGGGTGACGGGCTCATGCTGCTGGCGATCGCGGCGGAGTTTCCCATCGCACAGGTATGGGTGCGTTTCCGGCAACATGGCCGAAAATCGCTGGCCTATCTATGGGCCGTGCGCACCTTTCACCCTCTGCAGCGCGCCGGTATCGGGCGACAGATGATGCAGGCGGCGGAGCGCATCCTGGCCCGCCACGGCATCGAACGGGCCGAACTCGAAGTGGATTGCGGTAACCAAGACGTTCTCGGATTCTACAGAGGGCTCGGCTGGCATGTCGTCGATCGCGGCGACAACGACTGTTTTCTGCTGGCCAAGAACATTGCCCTGCATAAGCCGGCTCGCACCACTGGCGCCGCGAAGCAGCAACGTCAAGTTGATGCAAGACCATAGGCGCACGGCCATCTGCAAGTGAAGGGGCTGAGCCGCAAAACCTTCTACTCAGGAACAATGAAGCCGTTCAGTGGTTTGGAGGCTGCTTGAGGGTGCGTCAGTCACGTTTCGGTACGCAATGGCCCTCGGCAGCGCGAGATTTTTACGCAGGTCCGGAAGGAAAGCAGCTTCGCACTTTCCCGGGCCTGCTCTGGAGGTGGAGCATGCAGGATACGGGTTTGAGAGTTGGGATCGTCGGCGTCGGCAACTGCGCGTCATCCTTCGTACAGGGGCTCAGCTATTACGGCGGGATCAATTCCCAGGAACCGGTTCCCGGCCTGATGAGCACCGAAGTGGGCGGATACAAGGTCGACGATATCGTGATCTCCTCGGCCTTCGACGTGAGCGCCGCCAAGGTCGGCCGCGACGTCTCGGAGGCGGTCTTCGCGCCGCCCAACAACACGATGCGCTTCGCCGACGTGCCGCCGACAGGTGTCAGGGTCGAGCGCGGCAAGACGCTGGACGGCATCGGCCAATATGTCCGGCATCTGGTCGAGGAATCCGACGAGCCGGAGGCGGATGTGACTGAGGTGCTCACCCGCAGCCGCACCGACATCCTCGTCTCCTACCTGCCGGTCGGCTCGGAGCGCGCCTCGCTCTGGTATGCCGAGCGGGCGCTTGAGGCCGGCTGCGCCTTCGTCAACTGCATCCCCGTCTTCATCGCCTCGCGCCCCGAGTGGCGCCGGCGCTTCGAGGAGCGCGGCCTGCCGCTGATCGGCGACGACATTAAGAGCCAGGTGGGGGCGACAATCGTCCACCGCGTGCTCACCAACCTCTTCCGCGAAAGGGGCATCAAGCTCGACCGCACCTATCAGCTGAATTTCGGCGGAAACACCGATTTCCAGAACATGCTGGAGCGGGAGCGGCTGGAATCGAAGAAGATTTCCAAGACCCAATCCGTGACGAGCCAGCTCGGCGTGCCGATGCCGGCGGAGAACGTGCATGTCGGCCCGAGCGACCATGTGCCGTGGCTGACCGACCGCAAATGGGCCTATATCCGCATGGAGGGCACGGCTTTCGGTGGAGTGCCCATCAATGCCGAGGTTAAGCTCGAGGTCTGGGACTCGCCCAACTCCGCAGGCGTGGTGATCGACGCGGTGCGCTGCGCGAAGCTGGCGCTCGACCGCGGCATCGGCGGCGCACTGGTCGGCCCGTCGAGCTATTTTATGAAATCGCCGCCCGAGCAGTTCACCGATGCGGAGGCCCGCGCGCGGACGCTCGACTTCATTTCCGGCGATCCCGTACAACCGGCCGGAGTCCGCCAGTGAGCACCATGGTCCACCTGTTGCGCCATGCCGATCACGACCATGTCGGCAAGATCCTGACCGGGCGCATGCCGGGAGTGCATCTTTCGGAGACCGGGCGCATCCAGGCCGAGATGCTGGCCAGTCGCATGGCCGCCATAGGGCTTGATGCGCTCTTCAGCAGCCCGCAGCCGCGCGCGCGGGAAACCGCCGAATGCATAGCCTCTGTCACCGGGCTCGAATATGGGATAGCCGAGGAACTGGACGAGATCGATTTCGGGCGCTGGGCGGGCCAGACATTCGACGCGCTGGAAGAGGATCCGGACTGGCGGCGCTGGAACGCCGAGCGCGAGACCGCCCGCACGCCCGCGGGAGAAACGATGAACGACGTGGCCGCGCGTCTGACAGGCTTCATCGACCGGCTGAGCGAGACATTTACCGGCGGCTCGGTCTGCCTCGTCAGCCACAGCGACGTCATCAAGGCCGCCATCTGCCGCTATCTCGGCACGTCCTTCCAGACAATCCATGATTTCGAGGTGGCTCCGGCTTCCGTCACCACGCTTCTCATCGATGAGGGACGCGGGACAATGCTGGCGCTCGACGGAAACCGGTTCGCAGGGCGCGAGGAGGTGGTTCCGTGAAAATGGTGGTCTTCGGCCTGACGATCTCGTCGTCCTGGGGAAACGGCCATGCCACGCTCTGGCGCGGGCTCACGCGCGCCCTGGCGCGCCGGGGCTGGACGGTGACTTTCTTCGAGCGCGACGTCCCCTATTACGCCGGCACGCGCGATCTCTATGAAATCAAGAACGGCGAACTCGTTCTCTATCAGGACTGGGAAGACGTGCTGCCGGCTGCGCAACGCCATTTGCGCGACGCAGATGCGGTGATGGTCACCTCCTATTGCCCCGATGGCATCGCGGCCTCCGAACTGGCCCTGTCGGCCGAACGCGCGGTAAAGGTGTTCTATGATCTCGACACGCCGGTGACGCTTTCCGCCCTCGACCGGGGGGAAAGCCTCACCTATGTCGGACCACGGGGCCTCAAGGATTTCGACCTGGTGCTGAGCTATACCGGCGGCGGCGCGCTGAGCGAATTGCGCGAGCGGTTGGGGGCCCGGCGGGTAAAGGCGCTTTTCGGCCATGTCGACCCGGCCACGCACCGGCCGACCGCAGCGCGCCGGAACTATGCCGCCGATCTCTCCTATATCGGGACCTATGCCGCCGACCGGCAGCAGGCGCTGGAGGAACTGCTGGTCGCCGCCGCCCGGCAGCGGCCGGAGGCGCGCTTCGTCATCGCGGGCGCGCAATATCCGGAAGACTTTCCCTGGGCGGACAACATCTTCTTCGTCCGTCACCTGCCGCCGGAGGAGCATCCCGCTTTCTACTCATCCGCACGGCTGACGCTCAACATCACCCGGCGGGCCATGGCCGAGATGGGCTGGTGCCCCTCCGGCCGGCTCTTCGAGGCGGCGGCCTGCGGCGTGCCTGTCCTGTCCGACTGGTGGCAGGGGCTCGACCAATTCTTCGAGCCGGGCAGCGAGATCCTGGTGGCGCAATCCTCCGCCGATACGCTGGCGGCACTCGGCCGCGACGAGGCGGAACTGAAGCGGATCGCCGCCCGCGCCCGCGAGCGCACGCTCGCCGAGCATACATCCGACCGGCGGGCGGAAGAGCTGGAATCCTATCTCAACCAGGTTCTGTCTGCGAGAAGCGACGAACCGGAACTGCAGATACAGGGGAGCTGAACCATGTGGGGTATCATCCCAGCCGCGGGGGCCGGCAGCCGGATCCAGCCGCTGGCTTTCTCGAAGGAGCTCCTGCCCGTCGGCAGCAGGCGGGACGGCGCCTCCGAACGGCCCTGCGCGGTCAGTGAATATCTGTGCGAGCGCATGATACGCGGCGGCGCGGACAAGCTCTGCTTCGTGATCGCGCCGGGCAAATCCGACATCATGGAATATTATGGCGGCGGCTACGGGCCGGCCTCCGTCGCCTATGTCGTCCAGCCGGAACCGGCGGGCCTGTGCGACGCGATCTTCTGTGTGGCGCCCCTAATTGCGCCGGAAGAGCAGGTGCTCATCGGGCTGCCCGACACAATCTGGCTGCCGGCGGACGGGTTTCTCGCCCTCCCCGATGACAGGCTCGCCTTCCTGCTCTTCCCCGTCGACAACCCCTCCGCCTTCGACGCGGTGGAAACGGACGATGCCGGTCGGGTGCGCGAGATCCAGGTGAAGGCCCCTCACCCCTCGACCCATTGGGTCTGGGGCGCCTTCCGGATGCCGGGGCGGATCCTGCATGATCTCAGGCAGCTCTGGATCGAGCGCGGGCGCGCCGACGAATATATGGGCACGCTCGTCAACGCCTATCTGGCCCGCGGCGGGGAAGCCATCGGCGTGAGGGCCGGGGCGCGCTATGTCGATGTCGGCACGCTGGAAGGCTATCGCGCCGCCGGCGACATGCTCCGCAAATCCGAGACCGATCCAGCGCTGGCGAACGGCTCCAACGTTACCGTCGCCGCTCCGGCGGGGCGGCGACTGTTCGGCCCCAGACGGATAATCCGGCCCCTTCAAGCCCCGAAGACCGAAACGCAACCGAGGTGAGAGAATGATCGAAGCTGCGATGATATGGAACGAACCCAACAACAAATCGCATTGGGATATCGAGATCGATCCGGACTGGTCGCTCTTCGCCGACATGGCCATCGTGGCCGCCGATGCCGTGCATGATACCAATCCCGATGTCGTCACCGTTCTTGGCGGCATCTCGCCGATTGATCCGCTCTTCATCCAGAACATGCAGGGGCGCGGGGTGCTCGACCATGTGGACGCGATCGCCATCCACGGCTTCCCGCTCGACTGGAACCTCTGGTCCATTCACGAATGGCCGCAGAAGCTGGCGGAGATCCAGGCTTTGACCGACCTGCCGGTCTGGGTCAGCGAAGTCGGCGTCTCGACCTTCGGCGCGGAGGAGGTGCAGCTCTGGGGGTTGAAGCGGACCGCGGAACTATTGAAAGGACGTGCGCCGCGCATCCAGTGGTACAGCCTGTTCGATCTGCCGCAGGAATGGGGCGCGACGACGCGGCACAAGGAGGCCGAAGGCTCGTCCTATTACCGGCATTTCTATATGGGGTTGATCCGCGAGGACGGCACGCCTAAGCCGGCGCTTGAGGAGTTCGCCCGCCACACGCCGGATCTCGGCATCTGCCAGTGGTTCCATTTCGAGGACCCGCGCCTCGAGGAGGGCGTGGCCTGGCTGAAGCGGCTCGGCGTAAAATCGCTCAGGACCGGGCTCTCCTGGGCGGACAGCTTCCGCCCCAACGCGCTCGCCTGGTTCGACCGGCAGATGGAGGCGCTCGAGGAATTCGACGTGACGCTCACCTTCTGCTTCACGCCCGAGCATCGCGGCGTCGCACCCCATCATACGAGCCCGCCGCTGGTGAAGGAGGAATTCGCGGAGTTCTGCGCAAGCATGATCGAGCGCTATGCCGGGACCGGCACGCGCCGCCTGCGAGGCTTCGCATGAAGTTGGAGGCTGGGCAGCGGGAACAATCCTTCAGCGGCAGGTTTCTCGGCCTGCTCGGCAATGCGGATCACGGCCCTATCGATTGCAGCCGGGTGATGGCGGTCTTCGCCCACCCGGACGACGAGACGATCGCAATGGGAGGACAGCTCGCACGGCTTTCCGGAATCCGGCTCATGCATGTGACGGACGGCGCTCCCGCCTGCATGAGGGACGCGGAGGCAAACGGGTTCTCGCGCCGGGAAGACTATGCCGCCGCGCGCAAGCGGGAACTTGCGGCAGCCGTTGGCCTGGCGGGTGTCCCGCGCGAGGCGCTGCTCACCCCCGCGGTGCCGGATCAGACGGCCGCCTTTCGCATGCCTGTCCTCGCCCATCTGCTCGCCGCCACCTTCAGCGTGCGCCGCACCGCCCTGGTGATCACCCATGCCTATGAGGGCGGGCACCCGGACCACGATGCGACCGCCCTCGCCGTCCACGCGGCATGCCGGATGCTGGAAGAGCGGAATACGCCGCCACCGGATATTCTGGAATGCCCGCTTTATCACGCATATCATGGGGATTGGGTGCTCCAGGACTTCACCCCCCTGCCCGAGGCGGACACACCGGCGCTGGTGATCAAGCTCGGCAACGATGTTGCGCAGGTCAAGCGGCAGATGTTTCACGCCCATGCCACGCAGCGGCGCACGCTTGCCGACTTCGCCTTCGAAACAGAGCGTTTCCGCCCTGCCCCGCGTTATGATTTCTCGCAGCTTCCCAATGGCGGCGAGCTGCTTTACGAGCGGTATGACTGGGGCCTCGACGGCGAAACCTGGCTGCGCCTTACAGAAGAAGCGCGCCGCGAACTCGAACTGCCGAGATGGTTCTGACGGTCCTCAGCGTCGCCTATCCCTTCGCCCCGGTCGGCCCCGATGCGGTGGGCGGCGCCGAGCAGGTGCTCTCGGCGCTCGATTACGCCCTGGCCGAGAAGGGCCATCGCTCGCCTGCCGGGGATCGGTCACCGCCGGCGAGCTCATCGCCATCGATACCGGGGCGGAGATCGTGGACGATCAGGTTCGCGAGCGCGTCTGGGCCGCCTATCGCACGGCGATCGCCGAGGTATTGCGCCGGGAGCCCACGGCCATCGTTCACCTGCATGGCATCGACTTTCCCGCCTATGTTCCGGAACACGCTCCCACCCTTGCGACGCTGCACCTGCCGCTCGACTGGTATCCGTCATGGATCTTCCGGCCACGCCTCAACCTATGGCTCCACTGCGTCTCCGAGGCGCAGCACGCGACGAGGCCGGCGGGGGCGCGACTGCTCGCCCCCATTCCCAACGGGGTATCGCCTGCGCTGTTCGAGACGTCATTGCGCAAGCGCGACCATGCGATCATGCTGAGCCGCATCTGCCCGGAAAAAGGCGTGCACATTGCGCTCCAGGCCTGCCATATGGCCGATGTGCCGCTTCTGATCGGCGGCCGGGTTTTCGCTTACGAGGCGCATCAGCGCTATTTCGAGGAGAGCGTCGCGCCGCTTCTCGACGATAGGCGACGCTTCCTGGGTCCACTCGGCTTTGACCGCAAACGCCGGCTGCTAGCCTCGGCGCGCTGTGCGCTGATCCCGAGCCTCGTCGCCGAAACCAGCTCGCTCACCGCGATCGAGGCCCTTGCCTGCGGCACACCGGTTATCGCCTTTGCCAATGGTGCCCTGCCCTCCGTCATCGAGCATGGCAGAACCGGCTTTATCGTCCGGGATGCGAAGGAGATGGCGGAGACGATCGCCGCTGCAGTCACGCTGGATCCCGCCGCCTGCAGGGCCGGGGCGGCGGAGCGCTTCTCGCAAGAGAAAATGATCGGACGGTATTTGCGCGTCTACGAGCAGATGGCGGGGCAGCTTCGGGCCTCGGCCTGAGGGACCCTACCCGCAGGGCGGAGGCTCGACGGCTTCCGGCCGCCAAGCCCTGCGGCAGAGATAGACCTCGCGCTCGGGATGCGCTTCGATGGCAAAGCCGGCGCTTCTCAGCATCGCCTCCACCGCCGCGCGGTTGGGAATGAACCAGTTGGTGGGATCGCCGCAATAGCGCCTTTCGACGAAATGGAGCTTGGGATAGGCATATTCGTCGAAAACTTCTTCGTTTTCGAAGGGATAATCGCGTTCGAGAACGGGAATATCATTGCTGCCGCGCTGCATGCTCTGGAACAGGAGCATGTCGCCGGCGACATATTCGTAGATCATGTCGAGCGCCAGGAGGGGATGGCGCAGGTGATAGAGGACGCCGGTGAAGATCACGAGATCGAATTTCCGCTTGAGCTTCGCCACGTCATAGACCGACATCTGGTGCAGTTCGAGATCGACACCCTTCTGCTCGGCGGCGAAAGCGGCCTGGCGGAGATAATGCGGATCATGATCAATGCCGACGACATGGGCCGCATTGCGCCGCTTCATCTCCAGCGAGTAGAAGCCGGCATTGCAGCCGATGTCGAGCACGGTTTTTCCCGTCAGGTCATTCGGCAGCACCTCGGCGAAGGTCTCCCATTTGCAGGCGGGATAATTGCCGAGGAAGTGATCGGGCGCGGTCTCGATTCCGCCTATGCGCATATTGTGGAACCAGGGACCCAGCTCCTCGATACGCCTGCGGATCTCGCTCTTCTCGTCCACGCCTGCAACAGCCGCCGTCATCTTCGTCTCCTCAGCCTTCGATCAACATCTTCATTGATGCTGCTCCTTTTCCCTCCAGAACCGTTTGCAGCAGCAAGTGTTCCCGTGGCGGTCCTCCATTCACAATCCATTGACTTTGCTGTAATGAGCGCGTCATCGAAGAACCGGTCGCAGCCTACCCGGACAAAACAAGGACACAGCCATGAAGACTCTCGTCATCTGCTCCGGCGGACTGGATTCCGTTTCGCTCGCCCACAGGGTGGCGGCGGAGCACGAACTCGTCGGCCTCCTCTCCTTCGACTACGGACAGAGGCACAGGAAGGAGCTCGACTTTGCCGCGGCCTGCGCCGAGCGGCTGAAGGTGCCGCACCGGATCATCGATATCGGCGAGATCGGCCGGGCCCTGTCCGGCTCCGCGCTGACGGACGATGTGGATGTGCCCGACGGGCACTATGCCGAGGAAACGATGCGCATCACCGTGGTGCCGAACCGCAACGCCATCATGCTGGCGATCGCCTTCGGCGTCGCGGCGGCCGAGAGGGCCGATGCGGTGGCGGTGGCCGTCCATGGCGGCGACCATTTCATCTATCCCGATTGCCGGCCCGGCTTCATCGACGCGTTCGAGACGATGCAGCGGCATGCGCTGGACGGCTATGCCGATATCAGGCTCCTTGCGCCCTACGTGAACATCTCCAAGGCCGACATCGTCACCGACGGGGCGAAACACGGCACGCCCTTCGCCGAGACCTGGTCCTGCTACAAGGGCGGCGAGCGCCATTGCGGGCGCTGCGGCACCTGCGTGGAGCGGCGCGAGGCCTTCCACCTCGCCGGGATCGCGGACCCGACCGACTACGAGGATCCCGAATACTGGCGTGAAGCGGTGAGGAAAGGACCGGGGCGGCAAGACGCCTGATCCTCCTGCCATTCAAGCCGCGCGGGGAACCAAATCGCCTGCGGGATGTTCCGGTCACGGGGGACCGGCAATCGTGCAGGGAACGGCATGAGCAACGGCAGGGAAACGGTTCTCGTCACCGGCGGCAGCGGCTTCATCGGGCGCGCCTTGGTCGAAAAGCTTGCCGCCCACTATAATGTCGTAGGGCTCGATCTCCTGAAGCCGAGAGAATTGCCGCCTTCGGCCGAATTCGAAAAAATCGATCTTACATCCGACAAGAGCATAACGAGCGCGCTGGAGCATATCGGCCAACGGCATGGCCGGCGCATCGCCTCCGTCATCCATCTCGCCGCCTATTTCGACCTGACGGGCGAGCCCAGCCCCCGATATGACGAGATCACGCTGCGCGGCACGGAGCGGCTCCTGCGTGCGCTCGAGGGTTTCGATGTCGAGCAATTCGTCTTTGCAAGCTCGATGCTGGCGCATCGCGCCACCAGGCCGGGCCAGAAGATAAGCGAGGACAGCCCTCTCGAATCGCAACTGCCCTACCGCAACTCGAAAATCGTGACGGAGCGGGCGATCCACGAACACAGGGGCTCGATACCGGTCGTCTATCTGCGCCCCGCCGGCGTCTATGACGACCGGGCAAACAACCCGTTCCTCGCCAACCAGATCGCCCGCATCTATGAGCGCGACCCGACGGCCCGCGTCTATCCCGGCGATCTCGAAACCGGGCAGTCCTACCTGCATCTCGATGATCTCGCTGAGGCCGTCCTGCGCATCGTCCAGAAAAGGAAGAAGCTGGCGGCGGAACTGCCATTGCTGCTCGGCGAGCCGGAGGCGATTGGCTATGGCGAATTGCAGCGCGAGATCGGCCGCCTGATCCATGGAGAGGAGTGGCAAACCTGGGAGGTGCCGAAGCCGCTCGCCAAGGCCGGCGCCTGGGTGCAGACGGATATCCTCGATGAGGATTCCTTCATCCGGCCCTGGATGGTCGATATCGCCGATGATCACTACGATCTCGATATCACACGGGCGCGCACGCTGCTCGGCTGGAAACCGAAGCACGCGCTGCGCAAGACATTGCCGTCGATGATCAAGGCCCTGAAGGCGGACCCGGCGGGCTGGTATCGCGCCAACAAGCTCAATGCGGCAAAAGTGGAAGGTCGCGGCAGAAAAGCGCAAGCGCGGGCGGAACGGCTGCGCGCCCAGCAGGAGGAAATGAAAGCCGAGCACATGAGCGACATGGAAACCAGGCACCGCCATATGCTGTGGACGCATTTCCTGGTGATTGCGCTCGGCGCCTGGCTCGTGACCAGTCCTTTCCAGTTCGCCCTTTTCGACCCGGCGGGTGCCGCGACAGTGCGCGACATCGGTTCCGAGCGCCCGCTCTGGGATCCGGCCCTGCGCAATGCGCTCACCGGCTGGAACGACATCGTCTGCGGCCTTCTCCTGATGCTTTTCGGCGCGCTCGCCCTGTCGCCGCGTTTTGCCCCCGTGCAATGGGGCACGACGGTGGTCGGGCTCTGGCTCCTGTTCGCGCCGCTCGTCTTCTGGAGCCCAAGCGCCGCCGCCTATGCGAACGACACGGTCGTCGGCGCGCTCGCCATCGCCTTCTCCGTGCTGGTGCCGATGATGCCGGGAATGAGCCATGAAGGCATGATGGACGAAAGCACCGTGCCGCCGGGGTGGAGCTATTCCCCCTCGAGCTGGCTGCAGCGTCTGCCGATCATCGCGCTCGGCTTTTTCGGCTTTTTGATCGCCCGCTATCTCACCGCCTACCAGATGGGGCATATCGGCGGAATCTGGGAGCCCTTCTTTTCCGGCAATGCGGCGAAGAACGGCACCGAGCTCATCATCACCTCGGACGTCTCCCGCGCCTGGCCCATTCCCGATGCCGGTCTGGGCGCGACCAGCTACATGATCGAGGTGCTGATGGGGGCGATGGGCACGGCCTCGCGCTGGCGCACCATGCCGTGGATGGTGACTTTCTTCTTTATCCTGGTGGTGCCGCTCGGCGGCGTCTCGATCTTCTTCATCATCATCCAGCCGATCATGATCGGCACCTATTGCACGCTCTGCCTGATCGCCGCCTTCGCCATGCTGGTCATGATCCCGCTGACCCTCGACGAGGTGGTGGCGATGGGACAATACATGCTGCGCAGCCAGCGGGCCGGCCGCCCCTTCTGGCGCACCTTCTTCATGGGCGGGGCGGAACCCTCCGGCGGCAAGGACGAGAGGGACCCGGGCTTCGCCGCGCCCCTAAAAAGCCAGTCGATCGCCGCCATGCGCGGCGTCACGCTGCCATGGCCGCTCATCGCAAGCTGCATTGTCGGCGCCTGGCTCATGTTCTCGCGCCTGATCTTCGGCACGGAGGGCGCGATCGCCAACAGCGACCATCTGATGGGTGCGATGATCATCACCGTCGCCATCTGCGCGATGGCGGAGGTGGCGCGATCTCTACGCTTCATCAACGTGCTGTTCGGTATCTGGCTGCTTGCCGCCCCATGGCTGCTCGCCGGGGCAACGGCCGGAGCCACCTGGAACGACGTCATCGCCGGCCTCCTCATCATCGCGCTCAGCCTGCCGCGCGGCAAGCGCAGCGAGGAGCATTACGGCGCCTGGGACCGGTTCGTCGTCTGAGCTCTCCCAAGCCGTCATGAGAACGCAACCGGACTTCCCCTTTTCGTGGAATTCGGGCATGGGAGACCGCATCGGCGCGAGTAGCGCCAAATAAATCGCTGTCAATGAGCATAAATGCCAAGCGCGAACCCGCCGGGCGCCCGGAATAACTGGAATAGCTTGAAAATATCCATAGAAATACTGAGAATTCAGATGAATTACCTCTGATATTGATTCAAACTTACTTTGCAAGTGTTTGCTTTAAAAGAATATCACAAAGAATATCTCAGCAGTTCTTAATGTACTGATTCAAGTAAAGAGCCCGCCACTTGCGCGACGGGCTCATGGTCAATGCCGAGGCCGGCTCGAGACAGCCTAGGCATGGACATGCGGATGCTGGCGATAATCCCAGACCGCCCAGGCCGACACCGCGGCCACGATCACGCCAATGATCAGATGAGTCCACATGGCGCTTGTGTTAGCCGTGAATGCGAGAACCCAGGGCGATATGATCAGCCAGAGACCGAGGACGAGATTTGCCCATTCCTCCCATTCGGCGAATGCCGAAAGCGTGGCGATCGCCAGGACGCCCATGATGACGGCCACGATCCAGGCATTCCGGGCCGGGGCCATCGCGGCGGCGAAGCCGATCACCCATGGGGAGACGAACAGGCAGACTGCGAGAACCAGATTGATCCAGTCCTGCATTTTGCGGTCTTGCATTGCATTTGCCATAACAACCTCCACGAATGAAGCTTGTTCAGCGCGTTGCACTTCGCGTGCATGGCACGCCTTCGATTAAGGTAGTATCGACCGGCCGGCGTTCAAGTCGACCGGCTCTCCGACGCCCGACGCCACCTGAAAAGGTGCTCGACCGTCTCCCCACTATACCCTCGTGTCCCCATAAAACATATGGGTAATTTTCCACCCGCCATTGAACGGGAACATTCTTTACCCCCTTGCGGTTCGATTGAACGATCCGTCCTGCCGGCAATGTTCATGAAAAGGATCCGTAATGGAGAAAGACGCCCCCCGCCCATATGGCCTCCATTCGACTGCACGAATAGCGGGACATCCCATCCACCCGCTGCTCGTGCCGTTCCCGATCGTCTGCTTCATCCTCACATTCCTGACCGATGTTGCCTATTGGTGGACCGGTGAAATGTTCTGGGCGAATGCCTCCGCCTGGCTCATCAGCACCGGCGTGATCATGGGGCTCCTCGCCGGGATTGCTGGCCTCATCGATTTCCTGGGCAATCCGCTCATCCGTGCGCAGGCGCCGGCCTGGCCACACATGCTGGGCAATCTGCTCGTGCTGATCCTGGCTTTCTTCAATATGCTCATACACAGCCGCGATGGCTGGACGTCGGTCGTTCCCACAGGGCTCATCCTTTCGGGCTTGACCGTTCTCCTCCTCCTTGTCACCGGCTGGCTGGGCGGGTCGCTGGTATATCGCCATCGCGCGGGAGTGGACTGACCATGCGTTCCTGCTCCAAACGAACCAGTCGCATCGCAGCGTTGGTGCTATCATGCGCCTCAGGTCTCGCCCTGGCGGGATGCAGCGAAAATGCCGCCGATCCCAGCGCCCAGGTCGGGCCGAATCCCAACCTGCCCGAGCTGCAGCAATATCTGTTTCCACCGATGAATGTCGCTCGCGTCATCGGATGGGCGGAGGGTGAAACGCCTACCGTTCCGCAGGGCCTGCAGATCCAGGCGCTCGCCACAGGGCTGCAGAGCCCGCGCTCGCTCTTTGTCCTGCCCAATGGCGACGTGCTGGTGGTCGAGTCCCGTGCTCCGGAAGGCAAGCCAATCATGCGGCCCAAGGAACTGGTGATGGGCTGGATCCAGTCCTTCGCCCGGGGAGGCGGCGAGAGCGGAGAAAGCAACCGGATCACGCTTCTGCGTGACGCCAATGGCGACGGCACGCCGGAGCTGCGCAGCATATTCCTCGACAAGCTCAATTCTCCCTTCGGCGTCGCGCTGGTCGGCAGCGACCTCTACGTGGCCCATGCCGACGCGATCGTCCGCTATCCCTATAACACCGGAGATACGGAGATCACCGCGCCGGGCACGGTGCTCACGCAACTGCCCGGCGGTCCGATCAACCATCACTGGACCAAGAGCCTTGTCGCCAGTCCGGACGGAGCGCTGCTCTATGTCGGCATCGGCTCGAACAGCAATGTCGGAGAACGCGGCATGGAAGCGGAAAAGAACCGCGCCGCCATCCTGGAAGTGGACAGGGCATCGGGCCGCTGGCGCGTCTTCGCCGACGGCCTGCGCAACCCCAACGGGCTGACATTCGAGCCGCAGACCCGCACGCTCTGGGCTGTGATCAACGAGCGGGACGAGATCGGTCCGAACCTGCCTCCAGATTACCTGACCTCGGTCAGGGATGGCGGCTTCTACGGCTGGCCCTACAGCTATTGGGGCCAGCATGTCGACCCGCGCGTGCATCCGCCGCGGCCCGATCTGGTCGAGAAGGCGATCGTCCCCGATTATGCGCTGGGCGCCCATGTCGCGGCGCTCGGCCTGGTCTTCTACACGGGAACCAATCTTCCGGAAGCCTATCGCGGTGGCGCTTTTATCGGAGAGCACGGCAGCTGGAACCGGATGCAACATAGCGGATACAAGGTCGTCTTCGTACCCTTCGCCAATGGCCGCCCGAACGGCCGGGCGCAGGATGTCGTGACCGGTTTTCTCAACGAGGATGGCGAGGCGCGCGGCCGGCCGGTGGGGCTGGCGGTCGACAGGACCGGCGCCCTGCTGATCGCAGACGATGCCGGCGGCACGGTCTGGCGGGTCACGGCCGCCGGCCAGTGACAGCCTGCCCCCGCAAGGGCCAACGCTCGATCACATCATACTCGGTAAGCCACAGCTTGCTGTGGACCAGCGCAAATTCATTGACGACGAAGCGGATCGGATCGGTCGCCTGCGGGGCAACCGGCTTCCGGCCGTAGAACAATGTCATATGCGGCACGAAATGCCCGGCGGCTCTCAAGCCGTTTTTCCGCATCGCGGCACCCAGACATTCATGAAGCTCCAGCAAAGGCGCGCTCTCGCCCAACAGAACCAGCGGCCGTCTTCGCATTCTGCCGTCCGCCGAAGGTGCGCCTTCGAAGCTCATGATCGACCGGCAGGTGACCTCGAACGGGTGCATCGAAACGGCTTTCGCAGCCAACGCTGCGGCATAGATGAATTTGTCTCGCAGACGCTTATAATCTCCAAGATGATGCAGGCTTATATGGAGGCGCGCCGGCTCGAGCAGGCTTCCCTCCAGATGATTTTCCGAAACGATCCGTTCCGCGCGCTCACGCACGAAAAGGGATGTTTCACAGTCCGGGAACAGACCGAAGAACAGCCGCTCGGGCCGCTTCGGTCTCGGAGGCAGATCCTCGTAAAACTCGAACGCGCCTTGCACGGGACACCTCACTCGCATGTCCCCCTCTCCTCCAGAAGGAAAATAATAGAACATATCAAGAACAAAGTGCAAGCGGTTTGGAAAATGGCCGCAGCAGGGCTGATCCGCCCCCCGGGCGGTATCGACTCCCTGCCGGACCGCCATATCTAGAAGTGGATCGAGCCGAGGGAGGAAACGTGCCGACCCAGACTTACACGCTGTTTGCCGGCGATGCGGGAGCGAAAGCAGATCCGCTGCATCTATGACGGACATGAGCGCTCGATCTGCCCCATCATCCTGGGCCATAGCGGGGATGAGGAGATGGCGCTGGTCTACCAGTTCGCCGGCGGCAGCAAGAGCGGGCTGCCGCGCGAAGGCCAGTGGAAATGCTTCCGGCTCGCCAAGACAAGCCATGTTCGATTGCGCGACGGCCCCTGGCATGCGGGCTCCAGTCACCGGCAGGCGCAGGCTTGCGTGGAGGTCGTTGATATCGACGTCAATCCCTCCAGCCCCTACAAGCCGCGCCGGCGCCTGTAGGTGCGTCAGGAGGACCGGCCCAATCCGTCCAGCTCTTGAAGCACATCGCCCGGCAGCTCGATTTCGGCCGAGGCAAGATTTTCCTTCAGATGCGCCACGGAAGAAGTGCCGGGGATGAGCAGGATGTTCGGCGCGCGGTGCAACAGCCATGCAAGCGCCACCTGCATTGGCGTGGCATCAAGACGGCGGGCCACATCGGAGAGCGTGGAGGATTGCAGCGGACTGAAACCGCCGAGCGGAAAGAACGGCACATAGGCGATGCCGTTGCGGGCCAGATCGTCGATCAGGGCGTCGTCAGCCCGATGCGCGATATTGTACATATTCTGCACGCAGACGATCTCGCAGATCCGGCGTCCTTCAGCGATCTGCGTCGGGGTGACGTTGCTGAGACCGATATGACGGACAAGACCCTGCCGCTGAAGGTCGGCAAGCACCGTCAGCGGCGCTTCGATCGAGCCTTCGGCAGGGCCATGCGGATCGAACATGATGCGGAGATTGACCACATCCAGCACGTCAAGCCCGAGATTGTGCAGATTGTCATGCACGGCCTGCGTCAGCGCCTCCGGCGAATAAGCCGGCAGCCAGGAGGCATCCTCCCCGCGGCGCGCGCCAATCTTCGTGACGATGACGAGATCGTCCGGATAGGGATGCAGCGCCTCGCGGATCAGCTGGTTCACGACGTGGGGGCCATAGAAGTCGCTGGTGTCGATATGGTCGACGCCGCTCTCCACGGCCTCGCGCAGCACTTTGACCGCTGCGTCGCGGTCCTTGGGCGGGCCGAATACGCCGGGCCCAGCGAGCTGCATGGCGCCATAGCCCATACGTTTCACGGTGCGGCCGCCGAGCATGAAAGTGTCGGCTCTATTGATATTGGTCATGGGATATCTCCTCTTCAGACAACACTGAGATAGGGCCTGTTCCGTCCGCCGATGATCCCGTACAATCAGGACAGGCTGTGCGGAGAAGCGAACAATGGCGATCGACCTTGGAGATTTGAACGCCTTCGTGGCGGTGGCGCGGGCGGGCGGCTTCCGCGATGGCGCGCGGGTGAGCGGCATGAGCCCCTCCGGCCTCTCCGAGGCGATCCGGCGGCTGGAGGCGAAGCTGGGCGTCCGGCTTTTCAACCGGACAACACGCAGCGTGGTGCTGACCGAAGCGGGCAAGGGGCTGATGGAGCGGCTCTCCCCTGCCCTCACCGAGGTGGAGGCAGCGCTCGACGTGGTGAATCGCTATCGTGAGCGTCCGACGGGCATGCTGCGCCTCAACGTGCCGGTGAGCGCAGCGCGGCTGGTGCTGCCGCGGATCGTCCCGCCATTCCTCGCAGCCTATCCGGATATCAGGCTGGAAGTGATCACCGAGGAGAATTTCGTCGATGTGCTCGCCGCCGGGTGCGATGCGGGCATCCGCTATGAGGAGCAGCTGGAGCAGGACATGATAGCAGTGCCCATCGGCCCGCGCGTCCAGCGCTATGGCGTTGCCGCCTCCCCTGCCTATCTCGACGCAAGAGGCCGGCCGGAACATCCGCGCGACCTCCTCAACCATGCCTGCCTGCGCCACCGCTTCCCCAGCGGCGCGATGCCGCCCTGGGAGTTCGAGCGTGACGGTGAGATCGTGCGGGTCGATCCGCCGGGACCGCTGATCGTCCAGGCGAGCGGCGGCATCGATCTCGCCGTGGATGCGGCCATCGCCGGCGCAGGCATTATGGGCCTGTTCGAGGACTGGCTGCGGCCCCATTTCGAAAGTGGCGCGCTTGAACCCGTTCTCGAACCGTGGTGGCAGCGCTTCTCCGGGCCGTTCCTCTATTATCCCGGACGCCGCCTCGTACCCGCGCCGCTCAGGGCGTTCATCGATTTCATCAAAGCGTCCGCCAGTTCGGGCTGACGCTTCCGGACGGGGCAGAGATAGACGAGGCAAATGGCGAGCACGATATTGGCGGCCCATTTATCCGCCTGCAGGAGGAGCGCCGCCGAGATCGGCGCATGCGCGCCGTAATAGGCAAAAGTAACCGCATTCATGATCGGCATGCGGATGAGTTCGCCCTTGAGCGCGAGCAGGGCGATGGCCACGACGAGCACCTTCATGGGACTATTGGTGACCGGCAACCGGTCCGCAACCCAGTAGTAGATGACAGCCGTGAAGCCCATCGTCATGAATGCGGTGGCATAAGCGGCTGCGATCACCGGGCGGGAATAAGCGCCGGTCGGCGGGACGAAGCCTTCCATCAAAGGGCCGCCAATATCCTGCGCCCACGCTTGCGCGATGATGTGCGTGGTGAGTGCGGCCGCCGTCGCGACGACGATGCAGGCGAGACCTCGGAGCAGGGTTCCCTGCACGAAGGACGCCATCCCCGTATTCTCTTTCGCAAATGGACCCATCATACGTATCATGACTCCATCTCCTTCACTCCATGGCGCCGTCGCGCCTGGACGACGATCCGGCGGAAGATCGCCGGCAGCACCCGCGTATGCTGCTGGTATCGTTATCCTGAAATCACCCGTAGGTCGGCATCACCCATTTCCGCCAGACGAGATAGGGCGACAGGATCAGCAGCAGATTGAGGACCAGGCGGGGGTTCGAGAACGTGCCGAAGCCCACCATCAGGCTGCCCGCGTCTCCCGAAGCCGAGGGAAGCGCGACATCGAGCTGAAGCCCGCTGCCGAGCAGCGCCACAAGGGCCAGAGCAACGGCCGGCCAGACCGACTGCAGGCGTTGGCGCATGGCGATAACGGCGATGCCCCAACCGCACAGGATCGGCAGGATGAAATTGGACAGCGTCTCCACTGCATCGACCAGGCCCACAAACCAGGCGGGAATGTCCGGATGGCTGCCCGGTCCGACCCCATATTCCCGTGCGCCGATGAGCAACAAGGCGCATGCGGCAACGCCGATCGCGAGGGTCAGAGGCGCAAGCACGAGGGTGGCCCAAGGGGCGCGGGCGCTCCAGGACCGCAGATCGTTGCGGCCCATCATCGCTTGAGCCAAATCATCCTCGTCTCCCAGCCGCGCATATGCCCGGGCTTCCGCTTCCGACCGGGAAGCGCCCTCTTCCATAAGCGCGTCCGTGAGATCCTCGAGATGCTCCTTCAACTCCGTCACATATCGGTGGACATAGCGCGGGGCAATACCGGCACGCAGCAGCCGCTCGCGGAGCGGATCAAACAGAGGGGACATGCTTTCCTCCCATGACGACATCCTGAATGGCCGTGGCGAGCCTGGCCCAGCTTCCCGTGAGATCGGACAACCGCCGGCGGCCTGCCGGCGTGATCGAATAATAAATCCGGCTGCGGCCATTCACCGTCTGGCGGCGCGAGCTGAGCGCGCCCTCGCGCTCCAGGCCGTGGAGCACGGGATAGATCACCCCTTCACTGAGCGTAACGGCCTCCGCGGTACGGCGGCGAACGGCCTGAACGACCTCGTAACCATACATCTCCTGCTCCGCGATCAGTTTCAGGACCAGAAGCTCGGGCACGCCATTCATGAAATTCGGATTTGTTCGCTGGCTTGGCATGAACATTCACCTCGATACCTAGTTTCTCTAGGTATATATACCAATCAGTTCTAGGTATGCAAGTGCTTGGCAATATCACCCGTCGCCAGGGCTTTCGTGCCCCTGCACCGCGTGGACGGAAACGGTCCGCCTTTCCATCCTTCCGCTCTTATTCGGTGAAGGAAAGAGATCGTTCGGCGGCGGTTCATTTCCCCGAGGCCTTCAAGCTCGCCGGCCTGAAAATGCGGCTCCGGCAGCGAAAGCAGCCGAGCTGGCTGCGGGCTGTGGAGCGCAAGCCGGCTCCGCAGCCAAACGGACCCGATGGTCTTTACCGAGCCGGATCAGACGATCCCGCCATTGGCGAAAACCGTTTGCCCGTTGATCCAGGCGCCATCTCCGCTGCACAGCGCCGCGATCGCATCAGCGATATCGGACGGCTCGCCGAGACGCTTGTGCGGCGTGCGCGCGGCAAAGCCGACGATCTGCTCCTGTGTCTTGCCGTCGGTAAACAAGGTCGTATTCACGACGCCCGGCGCCATCGCATTCACCGAGATCATGCGGCCGGCAAGTTCCTTTGCAAGCACATTGGCAAAGAGCTCCTGCGCCGCTTTTGTGGCGGCATAGGGGCCATAGGTCGGGCTGCGCAGCTGCGTGATGCTCGACGACAGCGCAATGATGCGGCCGCCGTCGCGCACCCGCCGCGCGGCCTCGCGCAGCACGAAGAAGCTGCCTTTCTGATTGACATCGACCATCCGGCTGAAATCGGCATCGCTCATCTCGCTGAACGGCGCGAGGCGCATGATGCCCGCATTGCTCACCACCACATCGACACCGCCGAACGCACGCTCGTTCTCCTCGAACAGGCGGCGCACCGCGCCGGGGTCGCTGACATCGGCCTGCACCCAGATGGCGCGTCCGCCAGCTGCCTCGATCTCGCGGACAACACCGGCCGCGAGATCGCGGTTCTTCTCGCAATTGACGGTGACGGCATAGCCGTCGCGGGCCAGGCGCCTGGCCGTCGCCGCGCCAATGCCGCGGGACGAACCGGTCACCACCGCCACCTTGCCGGATGACGCCGGCGCCTGGGTCTGCGCCCGGGCACCCGTCGCACCAACCGCGACTGCCGCGGACGCCACCGCCATGCCCGTCAAGACGGCCCGCCTGGGAATTTCGGTTTGTCCAGTCATGATGTGATCCTTTCGTCATTCGATCGACCATGTTGTGTCGGCATATTTCTTACCCGCCCATCCGGACCGGCGCTTGCCAGCGGCTGCGCAAAACTTGCCTGATCCTGCAGGGAGGGTGATCTTTGCCCGCTTCCACGCTATATTCGGCCCGTGTTGCAGGAGAACCGGATGGAACAGCTCGACGAAATGCTCAAACAGGCCGTTCGGACCTATGCCGGCCGACACGCAAACCGTGACGGCCTGGCACGGACACCCATACCGGGCCTCAGAATGATGTGCGTGGAGGCGCCCGGCGGCGACATGCATTCCATCTACCGGCCGCTCATCTGCCTGGTCCTGCAGGGATCAAAGAAGATGATCGTGGGCAGCGAGCAGCGGATTTTTTCCGCCGGCACATCCGTGATCGTCAGCGCCGACATGCCGGTCGTGGGCCGCATCGTGCAGGCGAGCCGCGACGAACCCTATCTGGCGATAGCCGTCGAACTGGAGATGACACTCCTGCGCGAGCTCGGAGCGCAATTGGGCGGCGCGCATGCGCAGCGTCCTTCGCAAATCCGCACCCTGTTCGCCGATGATACAGAAGCCGCGGCGCTCGACTGCGTGTCGCGGCTGATGCGTCTTCTGGACCGGCCCGACGCGGTAGCGTTGCTGCGTCCCGGGATCATACAGGAATTGCACTACTGGCTCCTGTCGGGGCCACATGGTACTGCCTTGCGGGCGCTGGCAGACCCCGACGGCCATGCGGGACGTCTTGCCGCGGCGATCGCCATTCTCAGGGCCGAGTACCGGTCGCGCATACCTGTCGAGCGCCTGGCGGAGGCGGCCGCCATGAGCCTGACCGCCCTCCACAAGCATTTCAAGCACATGACATCGCTGACCCCCGGGCAATATCAGAAGCGGCTCCGCCTGATCGAGGCGCGCCGCCTGATGCTGGACGAAGGCCTCTCGGCAAGCAGCGCCGCCTTCGAAGTGGGCTATGAAAGCGTGTCGCAATTCACGCGCGAATATGGCCGGCTGTTCCAGGCGCCGCCGAAACGCGATGCGCTGCGCGCCCGATCCGGATCAGACGATGCCCGGGAGCGCCTTCAGGAGATCCGGATGAAAGCGATCGCTTAACGTTACGGGCGAGAGCTCGCTGCATTCGGCGGCGAACAAGGGCTGAGGAGCGGGCGCGACCTGGGTCGCGTCTGCGATATCGCGCGTTATCGGATAGCCGTTTCAAGTCCAATGCACCAAGAAATCCCAATCGTGTAGCGCCAACGGCGAGACCTGTTAACGTTTTCAGCACGCCTGAAAACGAACCTCGACGGAGTGAGCGATGACCGAAGCTTCCTTTCAATGGGACCCGCATGCCGATCAGACGTATAATGAGAATAGTGATCTGCCTCTGAGTGGGACTGCAGCCAGCTTCAACAAAGACCCCGGCAAGTCGTTCACGATGGATGCCCCCGGACGGACACTGACATTGCTGACGTCCTGGGACGAGGGTCAGACGGAATGGGGAGGTCCTCCCACTTCGAATGCCACTCCGCCAACCATTTTCGACATTGCGAATGGGACCTTTGTTTACGACGGAGCACAACAGCATGTCCTTTGCATGTCGTACAATCCCCAGTCGACGATGAGCTTCACTGTACGAAATCAAGCTCAATTCCTTGTCCGGAAAGCGGGAGGCGTCCTGATGGAGCAGCCCCTGGTCATAAACGTTACGCAGAACGGCTCTTTTGACGTTCTTGATACCGAGAGTTTGGTCCTTGAAGGAGGAGAGACCCAGATTACCCTGACAGATGCAGCGAAAATGTCTGCGCTTGTTCAGGGGATCATGCAATTGGGCTGGACGCAAATCGACGTCACCGCAGCTTCAGTATCCTCGCCTGATGCCGCATATGCATTGGATCTGGCGGCGGACAGCAGGCTCATTACCTACAAGGCAAAGCTGAATTTTTCCGGCGCTTCGAGCGTTCGCATGAGAACGCCTTCACTGCAAATAGACGAGGAAACGCTGATCTCCACAAGCGGCACCGCCGTATCGCACTTTCAATTTGATGCTTCTTCTTCCTTCATACCAGCCAAAGGGTCCGGCTATGTACTGGGCTCCGGCACGGCCAAAATGCAGTTCAGCGGCTATTCCGGGGGCGACCCGTTTGCATTTACCAATCCCAACAAGACATATTGGCCACAGCTCTTCACCATCGTATCGAACGGCGTCGTCAACGGCGGAGAGCTCATCATACAAAACTCCGAGGGTGCCGCGGGCGTCGCAGCCATGCTTAAAAATGGGCTCATTGCGATCAACGACGAAATCCAGACTGATGCCAGCCGGTTGAACATCATCGATGATTCACAAGGAAACACTCATATCAGCCAGAAGAACTGAGCGCCGGCGATGCGCTGCATCTCGCGATTGTGTCGGAGCACGGCGCAACGGTGCACACCCCAGACCAGCGGCTTGCGGAGGTCGGGCCCGTGCTCGGCGTACCGACCCAATTGCCGGCATGATCAATGCTGTTGCGTGAGACATCAATGCTGTTGCCTGAGACCTTCGGTCATGGCGGCACGTCTTCTTGCGCCGCCTGTCCAATCATCCTCGTTGCATGAAGGGTGATTGGACATTTTCGCCTTGGGAGGCAGGATCAGGAGATTAGCGCCCTGCCCATGGGGCGCGACCCCGAATAACCTTGCCGGACTGTGATCGTCCTTCTTCCGTGGCCAGCACGGTTTGAGGCAAGGAAGCCGTATGGGTGGGGTCCAGGGTCATCTTGCTTTTCTTGACGCCGGTAGTGAATTCGCGGGTAGAATCGCGGTCGGGGTTCTGATTGCCGGCGAAAGAGGCTCCCGTCGACAAGGCGAGAAGGGCAAAGGCCGCTACAAGTTTGTTCATCGTCTTTTCCTTTCTTGGAATGAGCAGGCCCGCCGGTCGGTGTCTCGCGCAGGATCGATCCTGCCTGAGAAACCACTGTCGGCTTCCGTCTCGTCACCATGACGAGCTCCTGCTCACCCATGAACCTTATGCCGGGCCTGTCGCAGGAGTTTGCCCGAGTGGCATCGAAATGTGCGCGAATGTATGCGAGAGCCTCGCAATTCCCGGATTTCACCCGGTTCGACAAATTTCGATACATCTTTTTTCGGCCGTCTGTCCGTGTGAGCGGTCAAATCTGGAGAGGCGGCGGCGTAAGGCCCAGCATCATGGCCGCACGGCCGGTGTCTCGAGCGGCAGGCCGCGGGCGCGTTCGACAAGGTAGAGTTCCAGGTCGATGAATTCGGGTGCGCCGAAGGCGAAGGGCTCGGCCCTCACGCCGATCATGCAATTGCGCAGGCGCCGCTGCAGCGACCCGACCATCTGCCACTCCAGCCGATAGAGCGGATAGCCGGTCGGGTGCGCCTGCGGGATGGCGCTGCCGCCGAGCCGTTTGCCCCAATTGTCGTCGTGGCAGGAGGCGCAGGAAAGGTCGAGCTGGCCGATGCGGCTCTGGAACAGGCGTCGGCCGTTGTCGCGGAACGGCGCGAGCCGGGCATCGGCCGTCGGCGTGATCGGCATGCCGCGCGACTGACGCGCCACATAGGTTGTGAGCGCGAGCAACGTGTCCGATTCCGGCGCCAGCGGCTCGGCCTGCTGCCGCCGCGCCCGGCAGGCGTTGATGCGCCCGGCAAGGTCGATCGGCCGCCCCGCCGCCTCGTCAAAGGCCGGATAGCGCGTGGCAACGCCGCGCATGGTCCGGGACGCATCGCCATGGCAGCCGGAGCAGGCGATATCGGCCCTGCCCTCCGGCTGCTGCCAGAGCTGCTCGCCCTGCAGCACCCACAGCATGCCGGGGTTGCTCATGTCGTCGGCCTGCAGCGCCTGCGTCTCCGGCGTCATGAAATCGAAGCCGGAGCGCTTCTCGCCATCTTCGATACCGAAGGCGGAGACAATGCCGCAAACAGCGGCGACACCAACGGCTGCAAGCCGCCAGAGCGCGCGCATCAGCTCACCGTGATCACGGCGGACGCCGTTTGCGTCCTTCCGGCATCATCGGTCCAGGTGAACTCGATCGTGCCGCTCGCCAAGGCGACGAGCGTGAAGGCGAAGAAAGGATTGGCCGACACGGCCGGATGGAGATCGGCCCGAAACACCTCCTCCCCATTATAGGTGCAGGCGAACCGGCGGATGATGTCGCGGGGGATCTTGGTGCCGTTCGTGCCGACGCGGTAGCCGGTTTCCATCGGATGGGCGATCATCGCCCGGATCTCGACGATCTCGCCCTGCCTGGCCTCCTTCGGGACGTTGACGAGCGCGCGTGCCATCATCAGAGACTCTCGATACAGGCGGCGAGCGTGACGATCGCGCTCGCCTTGCTCGACCAGAAGCTGCCGTCACTCATCTCGGCGACCGCGACGACCACCTGGGAGGTCGCGAGCCGTATCCGCGTCGAGACGGTGGCGCGGCCCGAGCGCGGCCCGAGGTGGAAAACCGCGACATTCGCCTCCGGGTTCTTCTCGTTGAAGACCGCGATGCGCCGGACATGATCGTCCGCCGTCATCGGGCTCTCGGCGGTGACCGTGATCCCGACCGCGTTGCCGTTTTCGACCAGGGGCGGCAAGTCGAGCCGGACGCGGCCGTCGAGGATTTCGGCTCCGCCGGTGAAGGTGCGGATCGCTTCATCGAGGCTCGGGCGGGCAACGGCCCAGCGCGGCAGGCTGATTACCAGAAGGCTTGCCATGCCAGCCCGAAGAAACTGCCGCCTTCCGACCAGGCCTTCATGAACTCGAAGCGGGTCTTCGCGCATGATCACCCCTTCAACGTCGTGAGATAGGCGACGATATCTTCGATATCGGCGCCGGTAAGGATCGGCTTGCCGCGCCAGGCAGAGGCGACGCGCCGGCCTTCCTCTTCCGTGATCCGGTAGTAGGAAGGCATGATCGTACCCGGCACGAGCCGCTTCATGTCGGCCACGCGCAGCCGGATCTGGCCTTCCGAAAGCCTCGTCCCGACGCCGGTCAGATCGGGCGCCAGCGTGCCGTGCAGATGCGCATCGGGGAACGGCCCGCTATGGCAGAGCGTGCAGAGACTGCGCTGCCGGTCGGCGATCAACGCCGCGCCACGCGCCGGATCGCCCTTGCTGCCAACCAAAGGCTCCATGATCGCATCGCCGGTTACGGCATAGGACGCAGTCTCTTCGCCGGCACCGGGCGAAGCCGCAAGCAGCAATCCCGTGAGAGCGAGGCAAACCATCCTCATCATCCGAACACTTCACTGGTTATCGTCCGGAACCAGTCTTCCGCATAGGCGGCTTCCAGTTCGCGGACGGAGGCCGGCGCTTCGAGCGGGCTGGTGCCGCCCGCACCCTCCACCTCGGCAAGCAGGCCGTCGCGCGGCTGGTAGACGCCGGCGATAGAGATACCGTAGCCAGGCGCGACCAGGCTGTAGCAGGTGTTGATGAGCTTCGGCTGCGCCGGCTGCCGCTCCCTGACCAGGGCGGCTACCGCCGCAGCGCAGGCTTTCGCCTGGGCATTGGCGGTGAAGGCGGATTTCGGCATCGCCCCGCCGATCACCGCGTCGCCGATGACATGGATCGCGGGCTGCAGGCGGGATTCGAAGGTGACCGGGTCGATGGGGCACCAGCCGGTCTGATCCGCGACACCGGCCGCGTGCGCGATCCTGCCGGCGCGCTGCGGCGGGATCACATTGGCGACATCGGCCTTGTGGCTGCCGAACTCGGTCACCAGCGTTCGTGTCGCCGGGTCAACTTCCGTCACCCTGCCTCCGAAAGACAAGGAAACCCATTCGATCAGGCCGGGATAGAGCTCTTGCCAGGCCGCTTCGAACAGCCGCTGCTTCGAAAAGGCGTCCTTGGCGTCGAGGATGATCAGCTTCGAGCGTGGCTTATTGGTCTTGAGATAATGCGCGATCAGGCTCGCCCGCTCGTAGGGGCCGGGCGGACAGCGGAACGGATTGGCCGGCGCGGAGAGAACGACCACCCCACCGTCCGGCATCGCCGCGAGCTGATCGCGCAGCAGCAGCGTCTGCGGTCCCGCCTTCCACGCATGCGGCATGATCTCCGCCGCCGCCTCGTCATAGCCCGGCAACGCGTCGAAGCGCAGGTCCACGCCGGGCGCCAGCACCAGCCGGGTGTAATCGACGTCCGTACCGTCCTCCAGCCGGACGCGCCGGCGCTCGGCATCGACGGCCGCAGCACGCTTGCGGATGAGCTCCAGGTCGCCGAACTGGTCGTAGCCGAAGCTCTGCGCCTCGATATCGCGCAGCCCTGCAATCACGGCATTGCTGAACGGACAGGCCAGATAGGCGGTCTCCGGCTCGATCAGCGTCACGGCAAGATCGCGATCCAGCTGCTTCAATGCGCGTGCACAGCTTGCCCCGGCAAAGCCGCCGCCGACCACGACTACACGAGGCCGCGCCTGCGCGCGGATCTGCGGTGCGGCAAGAACGGCCGCGGCGACGCTGGCCGCCGCACCGCCGATCAAGGCTCTACGGCTGGGCATGGCGTGCCGCCTCCGGTTTGGCGAGCCATTCGGCGATAGCGCGCGTCTCCTCCTCGGTATATCCGCTGGCGATGCGGTTCATGACCGTCGCCTCGCGTTCACCGGAACGGAAGGCTTGCATCTGGGCGACGATATCGTCGGCCGTGTGACCGTCGAGCGAAGGGATGGTCGAGCCGAGCGCCGCCGGCCCGTGACAGCCGGTGCAGGACGCGGCGCCCGGCGGCGCCGCGTCGGCCCAGGCCGGCGTGCCGGCCACGAGCCCCGCAAGCAGAACGGGCGCGAAGGATCGTCCACCGCGCCTGTTCTTCGCGTATCTCACGTCATGCCAGTTCATGGTTCTTCAGCGGCAGCGTGCGGATACGCTTTCCGGTGGCGGCGAAGATCGCATTGAGGACGGCCGGCGCGGCGACGGCGATAGTCGGCTCGCCGACGCCGCCCCAGAAGCCGCCGGACGGCAGTATGATCGTCTCCACCTCAGGCATCTCGGCCATGCGCACGACCTCATAGGTGTCGAAGTTCTCCTGCTCCATGCGGCCGCCATTGACGGTGCATTCGCCGTAAATGCAGGCGGAAAGGCCGTAGACGAAGGAACCCTCGACCTGTCGTTCGATTTGTGCGGGATTGACGACATGCCCCGGATCGGTGGCCGCGACGATGCGATGGATCCTGAGCTGCCCGTCCGTGACCGAAACCTCCGCTGCAGCCGCGACATAGCTGCCGAAGCCCATGATCTGCGCCAGGCCGCGGTGAACGCCGGCCGGGGCCGGGGTGTCCCAGCCGATCCGCTCGGCAACCGCGTTCAGCACGGCGAGATGTTTCGGGTGGTTCGCCATCAGCTTGCGGCGGAAGGCGAGCGGATCCATCCCTGCCGCGTGCGCGAGCTCATCCATGAAGCATTCGAGATAGATGGCGTTCTGGTTCAGGTTGACGCCCCGCCAGAAGCCGGGCGGGATCGGCGGGTTGCGCATGGCATGGTCGACGAGGAGATTCGGGATCGTATAGCCGAGATGTCCTTCCGGGCTCTCGGCGGTGAGCCCCTGGAAGGTGATGGGGTCCATGCCGTCCTGCATGCGCTGCGGCATGACGGCGGCGAGGATCGACTGGCCGGAGATGCGCATATGCAGCGCGGTCAGATTGCCGTCGGCATCGAGCGTTCCCGTGAGTTTGCACTGCGTGATGGGGTGGTAGCGCCCCTGCAGCATATCCTCCTCGCGCGACCAGATCAGCTTCACCGGCGTGCCGGGCAGTTGCCGGGCGATGCGGACGGCCTGCGTGACGTAGTCCTGCATGCCTCGCCGGCCGAAGCCGCCGCCGAGATGGATCTTGTGCACCTCGCATTGCTGCACCGGCAGGCCGGCGGCTTCAGCCGCTGCGGCAAGGCTCGCCTCGCCATTCTGGGTCGGCACCCATACCTCGCAGCGCTCCGGCGTGTAGAGCACCGTCGCGTTCATCGGCTCCATGGTCGCGTGGTTCTGATAGGGATAGGCGTAAGTCGCAGTGATCACGCGGCCTCCGCCAGACAGGGCAGCACCGGCATCGCCTTGCGAGTTGCCGATAAAGGCATCTTCGGCGCCTAGGCCCTCTTCGAGCATCGTCGCGATCGAGGCGCTGGTAACCTGTGTATTGGGTCCCTCGTCCCAAACGATCGGGAGGGCATCCAGAGCGGTCTTCGCCCGCCACCACGTATCGGCGACAACCGCAACCGCGGTGTCGTCGACCTGAACGACCGTGCGCACGCCCGGCATGCCTGCGACCGCTGCCGCATCGAAGCTCTTCACCTTGCCGCCGAAATAGGGGCAGGCCCGGATCGCCGCGTTGAGCATGTCCGGCAGCTTGAGATCGATACCGTAGACCTGGCTGCCGTTGAGCTTGTCGGCGGTGTCCAGCCGCGGCAGCGGCTTGCCGGCTATGGTCCAGTCCTTCGGGTCCTTCAGCGCCACATTGGCGGGCGGTGTCATCCGCGCGGCGGCGGCGGCCAATTGTCCATAAGTGGCGGTGCGACCTGACGCGGCATGCGTGACGGTGCTCATCCTTGCGGTGCATTCGCTGGCCGGCACGCCCCATTCGGCGGCCGCGGCGGCAATCAGCATCTCCCGCGCGACGGCTCCGCCGACACGCACATATTCATGCGACTCACGGATGCCGCGGCTGCCGCCGGTCGAGAAATTGCCCCACACGCGGTCACGCGCGAGGTTCTGGGCCGGCGACGGATATTCGGTCGTGACCTTGGACCAGTCGCAATTCAACTCCTCGGCGACGAGCTGCGCCAGGCCGGTCAGCGTCCCCTGCCCCATCTCGGACCGGGCGATGCGGATGACCACCGTGTCGTCCGGCCTGATCACCACCCAGGCATTGACCTCCGGCGTCTCGGCGCCCTCGGCAAGTGCAGGCTTGATGAAAGGCACGTTGAACCCAAGGGACAGGCCGCCGGCCGTGGAGGCCACGCCTATCATGAAGTTGCGGCGGGAGATGGAAATTACGGCGTTCATGGGTGTTCTCCTCAACCGCGTTGCGTGGTTTCACCGCCATTGGCGGCCAGCTTGATCGCGGCGCGCACCCGGTTATAGGTGCCGCAGCGGCATATATTGGTGATCTCGCTGTTGATATCCTCGTCCGTGGGGTTCGGGTTCTGCGTGAGCAGACCCGCCGCAGCCATGATCATGCCGGCCTGGCAATAGCCGCATTGCGGCACATCAAGCGCAAGCCACGCCTGCTGAAGCGGATGCGAACTGTCCGGAGAAAGCCCCTCGATCGTGGTGATCTGCTGATCGGGCCCGACCGCGCTCACCGGAAGCGCGCAGGAGCGCGTGGCGGCACCATCTATATGAATGGTGCAGGCCCCGCAGGCGGCGACCCCGCAGCCATACTTCGTCCCGGTCAGTCCGATCTGCTCGCGGATCACCCACAGCAGCGGCGTTTCCGGATCGACCTCGATATCATGTGGGGTGCCGTTGATGATCAATCTGGCCATTGTGCAATCCTTTCGATCAAAGGGCTGGCGAGGACCTCCGTCCGGATCCCGCGCGCGGCATGGTCTGGCAGCAGGGACGGGAAGTCCCGGCCAGCGACGAGGGCAAGTTAGCCAAAAGCTGTCGCAGAACCTTGTCCCGATTACCGGCAGTTCATCGCAAGCTGTCGCAGGTGCAGCGCCCTGATACACTTCGTTACATTTCTCACGTATTGTTGATGCTACGCGCGATTGCCGCTCTGGCGCGGAAGGTGATCATCTGTATAGACGCGAACGAGATATCGTCGATACTGGCCGACTATTTGGTGGCGGCTTTGGAGCATCACATGGAAGCGACGCAGCACATAGCGGTCGTGGACGACCACAGGGACATCCGCGATCTCGTGGGAAAATACCTCACCCAACAGGGTTATCGCGTTAGCGTCGCCGACAGCACGGCAGCGCTCAAGCGGCTGCTCGACCGCAGCTTGCCCGATCTCATCGTCCTCGACATCATGATGCCTGGCGAGGACGGCCTTGCCGCCTGCCGGCACGTGCGCGGGACGGTCGACATTCCGATCATCTTCCTTACCGCCATGGCCGAGGAGATCGACCGGATCGTGGGCATCGAGATCGGGGCCGACGACTACCTGACCAAGCCGTTCAACCCGCGGGAGCTGCTGGCGCGGATCAAGGCCGTGCTCAGGCGCGTCCACAGCCTGCCGCCACAGCGCGGCCGTCTGAAGTCGAGCGCCCTTCGGTTCGACCGCTGGACGCTGAATGTCGGCCGCCGCGAGCTGGTCGGGCTCGATGGCGTGGCGGTCGCGCTCAGCACGGCTGAATTCCGTCTTCTCACCGCCTTCATCGAGCATGTCGGCATCGTGCTGAGCCGCGATCAGCTGCTCGACCTCACGGTCGGGCGCACCGCCGACGGGTTCGACCGGGCCGTCGACAACCAGGTGAGCCGGCTGCGCAAGAAGATCGAAGCGGATCCGAAAAGACCGATGCTGATCAAGACGCATTGGGGCGGCGGCTACTGCTTCACCGCCGAGGTGACCCAGGCATGACGCTGTTGTGGAGACGCAGTCTGGCAGCCCGCTTCCTCATGCTGGTGCTGCTTGCGCTTGCCCTGTCGCAGGCGATCACCTTTCTGATCTCGTGGGACGAGCGCGGACAAGCCCTGCATGCGGCGGCCAAGGGCGAGTTCGTCAGCCGCACCTCCTCGCTTGCGCTTCTGCTGGACACGACGCCGCCCTCGCTTCGGCCCGACATCCTCAACGTCAGCGGCACGGCCTATACGCGCTTCTGGACCTCGAACGACGGACCGAGCAACCCCCTTGCCTGGCAGCAGGAGGCGTTGACGCAGCTCGCCAAGCCACTGCCGGGGATTGCCGGCAAATATGCCGCCTACCTGAACGGACAGGGCTCGACCGCAGTGGACGGCGCCGATCCCACAGTGCCGCCGCGCATGGTGAATCTGTCAGGCAATGGCAGGCCCTTTTCGCGGCCGGCCAAGTTCCTTTATATGGACGCCGCTCCGAACGGCATGGGCCTTTCCGTCCGCCTCGATGACGGCACCTGGCTGAATGCCGCCTACGCCAAGGCGATGCCGAACACCTTCTGGAAGACGCAATCGGCAATATCGCTCGCGCTCACCGCGCTCATCCTGTCCGCCATAGCGATCTTCGGGGCACGGGCAATCGCGCGTCCGCTGCGACGGCTCGCCAATGCCGCCGAACTGTTCGGCCGCGGCGAGGCCGTGCCGCGGCTGCCGGAATCGGGGCCTGACGACATCCGCCTGACCGCCGAGGCGTTCAATCGCATGCAGGAGCGCCTGCAGCGCTTCGTCGAGGACCGCACGCGCATGCTGGCAGCGATCAGCCACGACTTGCGCACGCCGCTGACCTCGCTCCGGCTGCGCGCGGAATTCGTCCAGGATCAGGAGCTCCAGGAAAAGATGCTGAAGACCATCGAGGAGATCCAGACGATGACGGAAGCGGCGCTCGCCTTCGCGCGCGAGGACGCGGCGGTGGAGGAGACGCGGACCGTCGATCTTTCGGCTCTGGTCGGCAGCCTCTGCGACGATCTTGCGGAGCTGGGCCAAAACGTCACCGTCAGCGACGGGCCCAAGGTGCTGTATCGCTGCCGCCCGGACTCCCTGCGCCGGGCGATCCGCAATCTCGTCGAAAACGCCGTCCGCTACGGCGAGCAGGCGAAGGTGAGCCTGGTCAGGCGGGCCGACAGCATGGACATCATCATCGAGGATGCCGGTCCGGGCATTCCGCCAGGCAATATGGAACAGGTGTTCGCCCCCTTCTTCCGCCTGGAGCGGTCGCGCAACCGGGAGACCGGCGGCGTCGGGCTCGGCCTGTCAATCGCCAGGGCCATCGCCCGCCACCATGGCGGCGACATCGTGCTGGAGAACCGGAGCAAAGGCCTTCGCGCGATTATCAGGCTGCCGCTGATCGACATGGCCAAGCAGCTTGCCGCGGCACCTGTGCCCGAAACGAACCCTCCGGCCGGGCTGCAATCCCTGCCGGTTTGACCGAAACCCGTTCCGTGCGGCCGCTCCACGGCTCGATCAATATCGATGCAACGAAGGACAAGTCGACACCCGCATCCTCTCCGCGCTTTTTCTGTCCCTAACCCGGCCGCCGCTCCCGCTGGTGAGCGGCTGGCCCTGCCGGAGGGCTTCCGGCCTGCAGCAAACCCCCTCCCCTCCACCTTTCGCAGAGGTCATCCCATGAACCATTCCCAAGCCGTGACACGCAACCCCGTTCATTCCGCCGCATCCCTGGCGGCATCCGTCACGCGAGCGCGTGCGACCCTGGCTACGCTTTTGGCCACCGCCGGCCTGCTGTTGCCAGCCGCCGCTTCCGCGCAACAGGCCGACGGCGAGCGGCTGTTCCGGCAGCGCTGCGGAACCTGCCACAGCCTGGAGCCCGGCCAGAACAGGGCGGGTCCGCATCTGTCGGGCATCATGGGCCGCAAGGCCGGCAGCATCGAGGGCGCCCGCTATTCGGCCGCATTGCGGGAATCGAACATCGTCTGGGACAGCCAGTCGCTCGACACCTTCCTCACGGCTCCGCGCCAGATGGTGCCCGGCACCCAGATGACCGTCGGCGTTCCCAACGCCGCCCAGCGCGCGGCAATCATCACCTATCTGGAAGGTGCCGGCGCGCAATAGCGCCGCGCCAGGCGCCATATGAGTGGCCGTCCATCTCATGGATGGAAGCCCTGCCATTGGATCAGCGTCTGGCTTGGGCCAATATCACTGCCACTCAACGGCCCAATGGCGGCCCCCTACATGGTGAGGGTCACCAAGGGCACAACGAACCGGCATACCGGTTGCCAAAGAGATCGCGACAAGTTGAGGCGAAAGGTCCGGAGCAGTGAATACGGTTTCCGCGAGCTGGCTCTCCCCGGCGCGATCCGCGCGCACCGACAACAGGCACACCAGCGGTTGGCTGCTCACAGGTCAGCGCAGCCGTAGCGGATCGGCATCCGGAATAAGGGCCTCTATCGGAAATCGGCAGCAGTCAAGGTGTAGGACGTGCGGCGTTCATGAGAATAGGCTTCGCGTGCGACTTCGTAAATGGAACCGCGCGCTGCATCGAAAGCCGTGAGGAAATCAGTTTCGGACAGCTTCCTGCTGCCCGACCGTGCCAATGCTGCCACCTCAATGAAGAACGGCACCTCGAACATGCCGTCATGGCCGATGAAGCGGACGGCGTTGCGGGCTTCGTCGAAGCTGCGGCTCCGGTTCGGAAACTCCAGTGTCATGACGGCGATCCTTCCTACCAATTAGCTAATCATTCAATCGGGGTACGAGGCAGAAGACCTCGTCGATGTTGGGATCCGTGATTGCTGCGGTCGAGAGATAACATGCCACGGGTCGGATTCGACCGGCTGAGGCCGATTATCTCATTGCTGCCGACACAAGCGGGCCGGTGAAGACATGGTAGTCAGTCCAGGAGCGATCCGCTCGGCATCGTTGTCGGTGGCGTTCATGGTCGTCGTCTTTCTTCATTGGACACTTCGGTGTCGAGATCCTCGGCATAAAACACCGTGCCGATCGCGTCAGTGATCGTCATTGCGTCCGGTCGTTGCGGCATGCCGAGGGTCTGCGAAAGCCATCGCGCAATGTCTATTGCGTCATCGAGGTCGGCGGCTTCCGCGGTCTCGCGGCCGATGACGGCATGCGCGTCGTCTTTTTCCCGGGTGCGGTAGAATTCGATTACGATCCGCATCACCGTCCCTTTTGATCAGCAGAAGCGCCACTGACTCAAATCTTGCCCTTGCCGCGCGAGGCATTGGCGTTGGTGGCGAGCTTGGTCTGGTTGCCAAAAGTGCTCTCAGGCTTGGGCGGAGCCTTCTCCTGCTTCGGCTTTCTGACCTCACGATTGCTTCGTTTCTGTCCCTTAGCCATGGCCGAACGTCCTTTCGATGAGAGTTGCGCCGCCACCGGATTGCGACATGCCGACCGGCTCAAGACTGTCCTGTGTGGTCACCCGTTCATGACGTTCGTCGTCGTTGCGGATGCGGTATTGAGGCGAACCTCCCATTGGGGGGAGCGTGGCGGTGATGTGATAAATATCCGCGGGCAGGGCCGGTCTTCCAAACCCGCCCTTCAGCCGGACGGCTTGCCCGACGGTGAAGAGGTGCGTCGGGGCCTCCCGCCGGATTGGACGGGTGTTGCGTCGGATAGAGCTTGTAGAAGTCATGACTGCTGGTGGTCCTTTTCAAGTGCGGCTTCGAGTTCGGCAGGGTCGATCGGCACCATCTGATATGTTTGAGGATTCATGCCGATGGCCGGCAGGTGGATAAAGGCGCTGACACGTCGCCACGCAAGACGGGAGAAAACCTCGATTAGTTCCTCGTCCTGGTCGACGCGATAGTCACCGGCAGGCTGCGGGGCATCGAAGCTAGGTAGCAGGAAGGGGGAAGAAAACCGTGCGACGGTCTGCGTGGTGCGTATTGTCATGGTGTCTCCACAAGAGCACGGGGATACGCCCTCCTGCATTTGTCCCATCCGAGCCGGAACGAACCCCCAGGCTGCCAGTACATCCGTGGTCAGCGCCGGGGGTCATCCCAAGATCGAACAGGCGGCATGAGCGCTAGATTGACGCCATACCTACTACTATCGAGAATTCGGTGGTGAATGGCGGGTCGAAGTCTCTGACACCGCGAAGCCAGATCGGCCACATCAACGTATCCGACACATACACTCCAATCTTGCTCCAAACAAGGCGCACCCCCGGTTTTATTTATTGATTGGGGCAAAACCGCCATTAATCCTTGTGTATGAGGGAGGCCAACCCAAAGAAAAACGGCTCGATCTACAGAGAAATACGGAGGGTCAGCGAAAATTACCCAACTTGATATTTTTGAGTACCGACTATGTTTTCTGATATTTCTCTATGACTGCCCGATGCGGAAATCTTCCGCGAAGTCGCGGTTTTCCACACTCCCGACGTCAACCTGTCATGAAATGCAGCGCTGTGATGGCGGGGACGCGCTTCCGTTAAATTAGGCTATTTGGAACTGGAATTTTCCACGATCCCCGCGGGGACAAATCAGGGAGCGCGTCAGGCGCCGTTCATCGGCTCCATACCCGTAAACCTCGATCGGGACAATCTGCGGACGCAACGTCTCAAGGTCTTACTTAATCGCAGCGTCCGCCGGCACTGCCGTGTCTCCTCCGAAAAGTACCGCCACATGGCTTTCGGAGGCTCGCGCTCGAACTCTAGCGTGAAATCGGCGGCGTTCGGATGGGCCTCACATCATTCCCACTCGATTGTCAATCGCTATAAAAACTCTTTTTAACACAATAACTTAAAAAGGAACGCTCTGACGATGCCATGAAAAATACCACGACGGATAGACTGCAACTGTCCTATTCGACAGCCGATCAAGTCCCACTCCTCGTGCCTTTGGATTGCACAGTCCAAAGGACGTTCGTGGATCAGGAACCTCGCCTAGGATTCGTGGTTTCTGGAGCCATCCCAACACGAGGCCGTAGACTGCTCTAACGAACGGAGCGCGCCGCCTCCCCCTCCGTCTTATCATCGTCATCAGTCTCAAGGTGGCTCCCGTCGATGGTAACGACCTTCTTGCGCCCCTCTGGCCGTCGCGCCCCGCCGTCCTCTGGCAAGGTGTCGCCATGCTCGCCGTTCCACAGAATGCCGGGATGTGGCAGTCGGTAGTAGTTGGAATCCTCGTCCTCGGCTCGCGCCAGCTTGGCCTGTTGCTCGGCGGCGGTGGCCTCTTGCTGAAAGCGACCGAGCGCGCCGGTCAAATATTCCTCCATCAGTTCCGAGCAAACCCACTTGCGCTTGAGCCGCTCGGCCACTTCGCCAGTCACGCAACTGCCACCGAACGGGTCATAGACCATATCGCCCTTATCAGTAAGCATCCGAATGAAATATTCTGGTAGCGCAGCAGGAAAGCGCGCCGGGTGCGATTTGATGCCTTTGGTCTGGCAATAGCGCAGGTAAAAGCTGTTGCTTTCCGTATTCGGAATGGCGATTAGGTTGGGTGGAATCGCCGCGCCGTTGTTGACAGCAAAGTTTTCGCTGATGTCGTGGCCGGAAGGACGCTTCTTCGCGCGATAGCCCTTTTCCAACAGTTCTTTCATGCTCGGACTGTAGGGTTGCAACACGCGCCGATTGCTCGCCCTCGGCCACGGCGATAGCGACAGCCACCAAACCGTGTTTACAGCGTCTTTGACTCGGATACGACGGATATTGACCCATTCAGCCGGGGAAGGGAGCTTTGATGGGTTCCACCAATAAAACTCTTGCGCAAGGTGGAAGCCGTATTCCTCGCACAGCATCAGCAGCAACTTGAAGTGATACAGGCTGCGCGTCGGCTGACCCGGCACCCATGCCCCGCCGATATCGATAACGAGACTGCCGCGCTCTTTGAGCACGCGCCGAAACTGCCCAGCAAACGGCCTGAACCAGTCCAGATATTCGTGTGCGTCGGCGTTGCCGTATTCCTTTTTGCGTACCAGGCCGAAGGGTGGGCTGGTCATAATGAGATCGACGCTGCCCGGCTTCATAGCTTCGAGCACGTCGACACTATCGCCTAAGTAAATCTTTCCATGCTTGGTCTTGTGGAACAGCTTCGGCTTGGTCTCTGGTTTCTTGGTCATGCGGGCTGCCCCATATCGAGTTGTTTCAACGTCATCGCGTTGTGGGCCTCGCGTTTGAAGGCATCCACGATGGCGGCGGGATTGGTCTTGATGGCCTCAAGATCGGGGCGGTCCACCATCACAATGCACAGGTTGGAATCCTGCATCACCTTGTTGGCGTAGCGCCGGGCGTCACCGCCGATGTCCCCGGTGCTGACAATCACGATGACGTTGCTTTTCAGGAAATGCGTCAGCCCGACTTCCTTCGCCACGTCATCGAGGGCTACGCGCGCCGTGTTCTTGCACTGAATTTGCCAGCGGGAATAAACTAGCCGGGCCGAATGAAAGATCAGGTCGATTTCCGCGCCGCCGGTGCTCGGCACGCTGCGTAGCCGCGTTGCGATATAGTCCATCCCCAAAATGCGCATTAACTTGAAGGCAAGGGCCTCCAACGCCAGCCCCGCCCGGTAACGGTCAGTCGAGTCGATCTCCGCGAGGATGTCGGCCAGCGGCGTGTTGAGCAGGTCAATCAGCTTGGGGTCGATCTGTGCCTTGAGCTGTTCAAGCAGCGGCTCCACAATATCGCGGCGCAGCTTGTCGGTCGGTGTGACCAACATCGGTTTTGCACCGCGCCCACCTGTGGTTTTCTCGAAGGTAATATAGCCGGCGTCACGCAGCACGTTCAGCACGGCCTGCGGTAGATTTTTGTCCGGGAAGCGCACGCCATAGGTGGCCGTCGCCAAGTCCCGGATGATGTTGGCGGGCTGCGCCTCGGTCACGCCGCTGTTGGCAAGCGCCAGCAAAAAAGCACGCTGCTCGGCGGTGAACCGGGCCAGCGCCGCAAACTCGTCGCTGTCGGTGCCTGTGAGGCTGCGCAGTTTCGCTTCATCAACGCGCCAGCTATCACCGATGAACACCCCGGCTTTCGCTAACCAAAGCCGCATCATGCTCGGGTGCTTGCCGCCCTTGGGGAAATGCGTCCCACGTTCCTCAAGGGCGTGGCGCAGTGCGTCAAGCGTCACGCGCTCGCCTGCAATCGTCATCTCTTGGATACACCGCACCAGCGCCATGCCGCGAAGGTTCAGGAGGATGTGCGCCGCCAGCTTGTCGTAAAGCGCCGGTTCGGCCCGCATATCATAGAGCGTCCGACCAAACTCCGTCAGGTTCGCGTTCTCGTCGATCAGCCCATAGGCGCGCATCCCAAGGCGGCAATTCATCGCAAGGGTACGCTGGTTCTTGTCACTACCGCCGCCGTGCGTCGAGAAATATTCGGCCCGGATGGCCTCTTGCAGGGCGCTCTGGTTGCCTTCGTGTTCATGGGCGAGCTCGAGCAGGCGCGACAAATCCACCTGTGAAGGGGAAAATTCGCTGCCAAATGGTAGATCACTCTTCTGCGGTGTGGTCGCCAAGGGTCCCCCCAGTTTTCTGTTTCCGAATCGGGGTCGCGAACAGGTCGCCCTGCCCCCCTTGGTGCCTTCCTACATAGGACTGCATGAACTCGCGCAGCACATCCGAAGCGCGTCGGTTTTCGGCCAAGCAAGCCCCTTGGAACGCCTCACGCAGTTCCCTTTCAACACGGATACGAAGCCCAGCGTCTTTGCTCGACATAGGGGGACATTATCTCATGGATACACATTTGTGTATCCATGGCGTGAGGGATTTTTTGTCCGACGGGTGTTGCATAATTCCGACCAAGGCCGCCAGTTAGCTCGAGGGGCATTGGGACCCTCTGCCGGGCTTTAGGAAAGGAGGGAAGGCCCAGATGAATGAGCCGAGAGGCGATCCGAACGAGGCCATTTGGCACGATTTGCTGCTTGCTAACGGTGGTGATTGAGCCTTGGCAACCCCGGCGACGTGAAGCCGGTAGGCGAAGGCTTGTCGGAAATGAGGATCGATCACGGCCCCGGCTACCGCGTCTATTTCATGCGGCGCGGCCCCTTAGTGGTGGTGCTGCTTTGTGGTGGCGACAAGAGCAGTCAGGACCGGGACATTGCCCTAGCCAAGACCATTGCAGCGCAGTGGAAGGAGTGACGACGATGGAAGTCAAATTCAGCCGCTATGACACGGCGGACTATCTCAAGACCGAGGACGACATTGCGGCCTATCTCGATGCCGTGATGGAGGACGGCGACCCGGCGCTGATCGCGGCGGCGCTGGGCGACGTGGCCCGCGCTCGCGCTCGAATTGCCGTCAAAGCTGATTCGGATTGTCCGCCCAGATAGCTATTTCAACGCTGCCCGCATGATGCCAGATAGCTCGGTCTGCATCTTTCGGAAATCACCCATTATCCTTTCAACGTCGATGGGCCGCGCGCCCTGCCCGCGCTTCTCGGCCAGCCAGAGCTTTAGCAGCCCGGCCACGCGCCCGAGGTCGCCGTTGACGCGCCCAAGGTCCGCCACGGCCTTTAGGTCGTAGACGGATCGGATCGGGTGATTGAGGCCCGCCGCCAGCATGTAGGCGGACAGCGATAGACCGGCCTGCGCCGCCCGGTCGGCGATCTCCGCTTTCTCGGCGTCCGTCACCCATACCTTGATCGGCGGAACCTTCCGCCGGGGCCGGTCGGCCTGCTCGTTCGTGTCGTCGTCTGCCATGCGCGGCGCGCCCTCCTTTCGTTTGGTGTTGCCCTTCGTCGCGGCAGCGACCGTGAGCCTCGCAGAGCAAGATGCCGTCGAGCCGCAGGCGAGTAAGGGAAGGTGTTGGGGGTCTGCGCGGCTTGCCGCGTAGGCCCACAACACATATCTTGCCGTCCTCTTCTCTGCAATCATACGCGACTATATGCGCCAATCCCAATCCAACGCTCGGTCAGAACGGCTAATTGCATATAGTCGCGTATATTCGCATTTCTTCGCATAACTTCGCAGCAAATCGCGTGTAATTGCATATGCTCGCATACGGTCGCATCGTGCGACTCCACCCCCATGGTAGTCCCAAGGGAACAGCTTTCTACCTAGGTATGAATGGGGCAAAATGGGCGTATCGCCAATCTTATTCAGAGGATTCTCAATGGCGCGAAAGAACCTAGTTGATCGTCTAACACTAGCCGAGCAGGAGCTTGAAGCGGCGAAAACAAAATTCGTCAAATTGCAGAAGGAGAGCGCTGACAGAATAGCCAGATTGGCATTAAAGTCAGGGTTGCCCAATCTGGGACTTACGGATGACCAGATAAAGGCTGAATTCGACAGCATCGTCGCCAAACACCGGAAAGGAGGAACGTCATGAGGACAATACGCCGAGTAAGCACATTAGCCGCCCTGCTGGATGAGATTCAAAGCGAATTAGGTCGCGCGCAAGTCGAAGCTGCACAGCGTCTTGCGGCTGAAATGGCAGGCCAGCTAGAGGATTGGCGCTTCGATCTACTGCGCATTCCGCATGAGGAGCGAAGCCGATACCAAGCCCCGAATGGCTACTGGTACACCAAAGAGGCAACGGCATAACTGCATGGGGCACCAAAAACTAAATCGCGCTGGAGTTCTAATGCGATGAAACGCGATTAAACGCGAACATGCGCGAGAATATGCGAATATATGCGATTTACTAGAAACTATGCTTTGATTGTTTCCTATCAGCCCGAATTGGAGAATAATGACAGAACCTAATCTGCAAAAGGAGGGCTTCTGTCATGAACAAGAATTGCCGTTTTGCGCTAGCCGCCCTTGGCATCACGGTGGCCTTGGGCGGGGTGCTCCACCCCAGCTCGGCTAAGGCGCTCACGGTCTATTGCACCAATTGTTCGACCGTGTTTTCGCAGGCCACGCAGGTGGCCAAGGAAATCGAAACGGCCATCAACACGGCCCAGCAGCTACAGACGCAAATCCAGCAGTATCAGAACATGGTGACGCAGGGGCTTTCCCTGCCGTCGAGTATGTTCAACCGGATCACCGGGGATTTCCAGCGTATCCAGCAGCTTTACCAGCAAAGCAAGGCGCTGGCCGGGAACGTGGCGAATTTCGATCAGCAGTTCCGCAACCAGTTCGGCGACTACGACCGCTATCTGTCGCAGGTCGGTCAAAACCCGACCTACATGCAGGACAACTATAAGCGGTGGAACGAACAGGGTTCCGACGCCATGCGCGTTGCGATGCAGTCGGCGGGCATGAACGTGAGCGCCATCGCCGACGAGGACGCGATGATGGCCCAACTGGTCGCGCGCTCGCAGAACGCGCAAGGCCGGATGC
The DNA here is from genome assembly GCF_014191375.1 of Mesorhizobium sp. RMAD-H1. Classification (GTDB taxonomy): domain Bacteria; phylum Pseudomonadota; class Alphaproteobacteria; order Rhizobiales; family Rhizobiaceae; genus Paramesorhizobium. Next base: position 352,872 of record NZ_JACHWN010000001.1, on the reverse strand, counting down.
AGGCGATACAGGCGGGCAACGAGATTGCCGCGCAGCAGGTGCAGCAATTGCAGAAGCTGCGGCAATTGCTCAATGATTCCGTGCAGTCGCAAAGCATGTGGTACGCGCAGAATATCGAGCGCCAAGCGGTCGATGACGCTTTCGTGCAGAGCTTTCAAAGCGGGCGCGTTGTTCGCGCCGGTTCGAAATCTTTCTGAATGCCGAGGTTTTTATGGTTACGATATCCAAGGTAGTTGTTGCCCTGCTGTGTGCAGGATCGTTTGTCATTGGCTCCGGCACCACCTTTGCGGTGCTCCATAAATCCGAACCATCCTGCACGCCGACTTCCTCCACTGATGACCAGTTCTTTAACGGGAAAGTCGAGCGCAAAGGATCACAGAGCTTTTAGCGAGAGCCGCAATCATGACAGCGATCCTGAATTCCCTAACAGGCATCAAGGCGCGGCATTTTTTGTTTGTTCTCGCGGCCGTTGGCCTAGCCCTCGTCGCCTCTGAAGCGTCAGCGCAAGCCGTAACGCAACCTGATGCGAAGTTCGACGGTCTTCTAAGCCTAATTCAGCAGAACTCCGAACAGTGGAACGGCAGACTACAAGGCTACGCTCTACACCTGTTCTGGACACTAGCGGTCATCCAACTGGTGATGACATTCTTTCCTATGGTTCTGCGACAAGCTGAGCTAGGAGAGATTGCCCACGAACTTATTAAATACGTGCTTGTCATCGGTTTTTTCTACGAGATATTGGCACACTCCACCTATTGGGCGAGCGCCGTAATTCAATCCTTCCGGGATGCTGGTGGAGCTGCTATCGGGCAACCGTCTGCCATGCAGCCCAGTGATATTTTTGCCTTGGCGGTCGAGTTCGCCAACACCATTGGCAACGTGCGTACCATCAATCCGCTCGCGGCATTTTCCATCACGATAGCAAGTGCGTGCGTCCTGCTTAGCTTCGCCTTTATCGCGGCGTTCATGGCGGTGACGCTTGTTGAGTCCTACATCGTCATCAATGCCTCCGTACTCCTCTTGGGCTTCGGCGGGTCGCAATGGACCCGTGAGTACGCCCTAGCGATGCTCAAATATGCAGTTGCGGTCGGTGCCAAGCTCTTTGTACTGACATTGCTGGTGGGCCTTATCGCTCAATCCGCACATGATTGGCAGGCGGCTTACAACCATACTGACAACGCTTCCATGTGGACGATGGTGGGCCTAGGCTTCACCTGCGCCTATCTCGCAAAGACGATTCCTGACCTCATCCAAGGTTTGATTTCGGGCGTCTCATTTGGCGGCGGCGGCGCGCTCGGCGGCATGGCAGCCACCGCATTGGGGGTAGGTGCTGGGGTCGGCGCTGCTGCTGCAACAAGCGGCCTTGGCGGTGCCGCTGCAATGGCAGGGGAAGCGGCTAGCACGGGCCAAGCTGCTGGGGGCCTAGCAAACCTGATAAACAACAGCATAGCCGGAGGTTCGCAGCCAACAGCAGCAACTGGCGGGATGGACATGGACGGCGTAAAGACCGGGGCGGCTACGCTATCCCCTCGAACCGGCGGCAACACGCAATCTGCCAATAGAACTGCCACTGCACCTGCCAGCGGATCAGCGTTGGCAGGTGCCAGCCGTGGCGCGAAAGCGATTTCTAGCGTTGCGTCTGGCACAGCCGTGGCCGCCAGCATGGTCGGCAAACTGGCAGCCCTTTCCGTGCCCGGCATGGAGGGCGCGGCGGCTCTACCTGCCGGCGGACCTCCGCAAATGCCAAGCGGAGGCAGCGAGGGCGACGACACTCGGCCTCCGGTCAACTTTCGTGACGAAAACCTGATCCGGCCAGCAGAACCCGCCCCATCTTCTCAATCATCGGCGGCCGAGCCGCCCAAGGAGTGAACCATGAGTCTTCTCGCCGACTATCTGCAAACCATGTTGATCTTCGCTGTGGCAAGCACCGCCGTTGTGCTGGCGTTGTATGGAATCGGCCGCTGGATACAGCCGCGCCTTCGCGCTCGAGGATACGGCGCGACCCTTGATGCCCTTTCTGGCTGGCATGGCCGCATGTCGAGGCTAGGCGCGCTGCAATCCCTGCATGCGCTGCGGGCCATCCACAGCTTGCCGCTTTACGGATCGAGGCAGCAGCGCGAAACCATCGATATGATGATTGTCCGGGTGCAGCGGGAAACCGATTCCGCCCGCCACGACCTCTACAGGTAACCGTTTCGGCCCCGCGTTCGGATCGCGGGGCCACCCACCCAGACGCGATTTCCGGGCCACAGAGCGATTTTGAGGCTCTGGCCGACCCTTCCCCGCCCCTCCACGAAAAAAACGCTCCACGGCTTGCCAGTGCGGCCCTGGGCGTTAGCGATTACACGTGGGAAACCTCCCCCATCCCCCTTCCTTTTGGTGCCTTTTTCAGTCTGTCCGCCAAACGACCGTTTGGCGGACACCTGCTATGTGTCCGTTTCCTCGGCTCTGCGATGAGTTTCCGGACAGAATAGAAGACCGGACAGAAAGCGGACACTCGATACGGAGGAACCGAAAGCGGCAAGTGCCCCTGCGGCGAACGCCGCCGCAGGGGCCGCGCCTAGTGGATTATCTTAGATAATCATGGATGGAATTTGCGAACAGCCCGCAAACCCGCGCCGTTGCTGGGTTTCCGGAAAATAGCCGGGTGCCGTTAACGTGGGTGTTGGGTACTGAAAACATGGGGGTTGGGTGCCGTTAACGTGGGGTGGGTGCCATTATCGGGGGCGTTGGGTCGTCCGATTTCCCATTTGCCCTTGGCGTACTCGCTCAGCTTCCAACCCACGGCGGCAAGTTCGGTCAGAGCCTTGCGCGCTGTCTGGCGACGCTTTTTGACGGTGTTGAGGTTCGTCGTTTGATCTGGCCAGACATAGCCGCAAATTGTGTCTAAATCGACCCGCCTCGACTTGCCGAGGTCGATCCAGCCGCATAGTCGTTGATGAATCAGGCGGGCGGGGTCGGTCTGTAGCCTCCTCACTTCGCCCATATCTATGCGGATGTGCTGCCCTCCCATGATGGCGCGAGCAATCAGCGGGTTCAATGCAACGTACAGCTTGCCGTCCTGCTCATCGCTTGCATATTCGGACAGCAGGCGGAAGCCCTGCCGCTTCCTTCCGTTTTGAGCAATGATCGAGACTTTCCAGAGCCTCTCAATGCAGTCACGTACTGGCCGGGTGTCGTCAACGTTGGCATAGCCCACTTCACGGGCGAGCCCCCGGTAGCTGCCCTTGACCACCATTGCGTCCTGTTGGACAGCTTCCCACTTGGGTTCAAGGAACAGCCGGAGTTGCCGACCGGCTTCCGTTTGGGGCTCAGGCGACAGCACGAGGCCAGAAGGCCCCCCCATTGCCACCAGCCCTTGCAGGATGCGCAGATCATCCACGCCAAGCGGCTCCGGGCCGCTGAACTCGATACGCTTGCCGTCGCCGTAGTCATACACGACATCCAGTTTGCCGCGCTTGCGCTCGCCTCGTTTCAGGCTGCGGAACAGGCCGGGCGCTAAGCAATGCGCCGGATCATGCCGAGCGTGGGTCAGATCATGCTTGCCCACGGCAGCGCCCTTTACCGCCGTCTTGTTTGACGTTCAGCAATTCCACCGGCAGCAACACACCGCCCGCGTGCCGCAAATACCAGCGATCAAGTGGCGTGGTGTCGTAGTTCTGCTTAGAGACGCCGAAGCGCACGAAGTAGCCGCGCCGGTCGTTGCCGATGGGTTCCCCGTCATAGCTCCGATCACTGAAGCGTTGGGCCTCGTCCTCCGTCATCTTGGCGACGAAACCGCACCAGCGGGCATTGTCGATCAGAGCGGACGCGCCTCGCGCTGCCTGCTGCTGGTCTGTCTGGCAATCTCGGGCGCTGCCCTTGCTGACGTGGTGTAAAAAAAGAATGGCTGCGCCGGTGCCAACGGCGATCTTTTCCAACTGGCCGATCAGGCGCGCCATGTCGCCGTTGCTGTTCTCATCACAGTTGTGAATGCGGCTCAAGGTGTCCAACACGATTAGCCGCGCCCCGGCGTAGTCGCCGATCAAGCGTCGCAATTGCCTGTCGTCCATCACGTTCTTGCCTTGGCCCATGATGGGCTCAAGGGTCAGGTTTTCCGCGATGGCTTCGCGGGCCGCCTGGTCGAGATGCTGACCCATGGCGTGAACGCGCCGAATAAGGGCGGGCTCGGGATCTTCGCCGGCCAGATAGACCACGCGCCCCGTGTGCGCGGGAGCGAGGCCGACAAGGTCACCACCGGCAACGCTGCACGCGATGGACATTGCGGCTTCCAGCGCCCAAAAGCTCTTGCCTGTGGCTCCGGGGGCAATCAGCGCCCCAACCGTTCCCACGAGAAAGCCGGGCCATATGAAGTCCAGTGTGGGCGGTTCGTTCTCGAACGCAGCCCGCAAGTCAATCGCCACGACTTAGGCCCCCATTCCGGGGCGCGGGGCTTGGATGCCGGATGCTTTTCGGGCCTCAATCCATTCCTCAATCTCGGCCAAATCCCACGCGACGTTTCGGGTGGTGAGCGCGATGCGGCGGGGAAATTCTCCCCGTTGCTCCATGTTGAAGATGGTGCGCTCGCATAGCGGAATCATCGCATGGAGCTTCCTACGGTTGATGAGGATTCTTCCCCTTTCTCTCGATTCCTTGTCCAAAGCGAATACCTCGTTCCTGAACATTCCGAGGTTTAATTATTGCTCCAAAATGCCCGGATTTGCCAGCCTATCAACGCATTTTTCTCAATAAAATCAAGTACTTGTGTCCGTTTTCTGTCCGGAAATCAAATTCGGAAATGGCCTAATCTGTTGTATTCATTGATGTTCTATATGCCAGATTTCGCCGATTTCGCTTGTCCGCTTTGAATATGTTTTACGGCCAAAAAAAGCCCACCGAAGTGGGCTATTGGCGACGCGGTGGGGCAATTCCGACGCGCTTCCCGCGCCACGAAGCTCGGAATCAACCGCTTGGCCGGGACCGCTTGAGCGTCCATTCGTCGATCATGTCGGCCCAGTCTTGCAGCATCGCCGCGCGCTGCTCCCGGTATTCAGCCTTGTTGTAGACGGCTCTCACGCCCCGCTGCTCATGCGCAAGGCACTTCTCAATCCAATCGGTGTTATAGCCGGCTTCGTGCAGCAGCGTGCTAGCGGTTCGCCGCAAGTCGTGCGGCCCGAACTTGGCGAGGGGCTTACCCTCCTTCTGGGCCAGCCGATACGTCAACGTCAGCACTTGGTTGAGCGTGGCGCTGCTCATGGGCAGGTCCGAGTCATACCGCGACGGCAGCACATAGTCCGATCCGCCTGCGAAGGTTTTCAGGGCAATGAAAATGTCGAGCGCCTGCCTCGACAGGAAGACCAGATGCGGATTGCGCCGCTTCATCCGTTCCTTCGGAATGGTCCAAAGCGCCTCGCTGAAATTGATCTCGCTCCACGTCGCCTTGGTCAGTTCGCTCTTACGCACCATCGTGAGCAACAGCAGCTTGGCCGCCGCCCGGATAGAGGGCGTTGTGCCAATGCGCTCGATGTACTGGTACATCAAGGCGATTTCGTCGGGCGTCAGCGCACGGTCGCGCGGCTCGAACTTGGCGATGGTCGTGGGGCGTACCAACTCGGCCGGATTCTCGACTTTCTGGCCGCGCTCGATGGCCCAACGATAGACCTGCAACACCACCTCGCGGGCATGGACCGCCGTTGCTGGTGCGCCCCGTTCCACGATGGCGTCAGTCAACGCCCGCAAATCCTCATGTGTGATCTCGACCAGTTTCTGGTTGCCGAATTTCGGCTTCAATTCGCGCTCGAACACAGAACGGCGCATGTCACGGGTGGAATCGGCCATCTGGTAGCCGCGCAGCCATTTTTCCGCCCAAGCTCCGAACGTCTCTGCATCCTTGATGCGGGCCTTGTCCCGCGCCTTCTCCTTCGCGGGTGACTTCCCGGCCGCGATCATCTTCTTGGCCTCGCTCAGCCGTTCGCGGGCTTCCGCAAGGGTGATGCCGCCGACGCCATACCGGCCGAAGGTGATGGTCTCCTGCCTGCCGTGGATCGCGTAGTTGTAGCGGAACGAGATTGACCCGGCAGGTGTGACGGCCACGTAGAGGCCGTCACGGTCATTCACCTTGTACAGCTTGTCCTTTGGCTTGAGGTTTCGCAGCTTGGTATCGGTCAGCATAGGCCCTCGCAGTTCTTCGCTTCAATACCATGATCGGAAACGCTGCGTTGACCAGCATAAATTCCTTTAGTATCAACGTTCTGCGCAATATCCATACCATGATCCGCTCATTCGTAGCGCCATGGTATCAGGCACCAAACATGGTATCGGTGGTACTCGATGCCATCGACTATGCCATAAAAAAGTGGTGCTTGGCGATGCAAAAATCTGCCGGGCAGTGCCAGACACAAAAGCAAAAAAGCCCGCATTTCTGCGGGCTTGCGTGTGCTTTGGTGCTTGATCGTGCCAGTCCATGCCGGACGCCGGATCATTCCCACTCGATCGTGCCGGGCGGCTTCGAGGTCACGTCGTAGACGACGCGGTTGATGCCCTTGACCTCGTTGATGATGCGGGTGGCGGCGCGGCCCAGGAATTCCATGTCGTAGTGATAGAAATCCGCCGTCATGCCGTCGACCGAAGTGACGGCGCGAAGCGCACAGACGAATTCGTAGGTGCGGCCGTCGCCCATGACGCCGACGGTCTGGACCGGAAGCAGCACGGCGAAAGCCTGCCAGATCGCATCGTAGAGGCCGGCCTTGCGGATCTCGTCGAGATAGATCGCATCGGCCTCGCGCAGGATCTCGAGCTTCTCGCGCGTGATGCCGCCGGGGCAGCGGATGGCGAGGCCCGGCCCGGGGAACGGATGGCGGCCGATGAAATGCTCCGGCAGGCCCAGTTCCTTGCCGAGAACCCGTACCTCATCCTTGAAGAGCTCGCGCAGCGGCTCGACGAGCTTCATGTTCATCCGCTCGGGCAGGCCGCCGACATTGTGGTGCGACTTGATCGTCACCGAGGGGCCGCCGGTGAAGGAGACGCTTTCGATGACATCGGGATAGAGCGTGCCCTGCGCCAGGAAGTCCGCGCCGCCGATCTTCTTGGCCTCCGCCTCGAATACCTCGATGAAGAGCCGGCCGATGGTCTTGCGCTTCTTTTCGGGATCGGTCTCGCCTTCCAGCGCGCCGATGAAGAGGTCGGAGGCGTCCACATGCACGAGCGGGATGTTGTAGTGCTCGCGGAACATGGCGACCACTTCCGCTGCCTCGTTCTTGCGCATCAGGCCATGGTCGACGAAAATGCAGGTGAGCTGGTCGCCGATTGCCTCGTGGATCAGCACGGCGGCGACGGAGGAATCCACCCCGCCCGAAATCCCGCAGATGACCCGGCCCTTGCCGACTTGGCTGCGGATCGCCTCGATCGCCTGCTCCTTATAGGCAGCCATCGTCCAGTCGCCCTTGATGCCGGCGATCCTGTGAACGAAATTCTGCAGGAGCTTGGCGCCGTCGGGGGTGTGCACCACTTCAGGGTGGAACTGGACGGCATAGAATTTGCGCTTCTCGTCGGCGATCGCCGCAAAGGGCGCGCCGTTGGACGTGCCCACCACCTTGAAGCCGGGCGGCAGCGCGGTGACGCGGTCGCCATGGCTCATCCACACCTGGTGGCGCGTGCCGGGCGCCCAGACGCCTTCGAAGAGAGCGCAGTCCTGCTCGACCTCCAGGAAGGCGCGACCGAACTCACGGTGGTCGCTGCCCTCCACCTTGCCGCCGAGCTGGGCACACATGGTCTGCTCGCCATAGCAGATGCCGAACACCGGGATGCCAGCTTCGAAGACGATAGCCGGGGCGCGCGGGCTGCCGATATCGACGGTCGAGGCCGGGCTGCCCGACAGGATCACCGCTTTCGGCTTGATGCGGTGAAAGGCTTCTTCGGCGGACTGGAAGGGAACGATCTCGGAATAGACGCCGGCCTCGCGGACGCGGCGCGCGATAAGCTGCGTGACCTGGCTGCCGAAATCGATGATGAGGACTGTGTCTGGGTGTGCGGTGATGCTCATGCGGAGCCTCTAGAGAAAAAGCCGATTCGATGCAACGGCTTATACGCCTGAGCTGGCAAACTGATTCCACTTCCTGACAAACGGAGTCAGGAACTTCATGCTTTTTGCTAGGAAACGGCCGGAAATTTCACAATCCCAACGCCCCATCGACGAGCGCATTTTCCAATGTGCCGACGGCGAGGGCCAGCTTTTCGTCGATGATATGGAGATATTCCGTCCAGTCGTCAATGTGGTGCAGTTCGGCAGCGCCGTCGGAAATACCGCGCAGGCCGATCAATGGCAAGCCGAAACGCTGGCAGGCGCGCAGGATGGCGAAGGTTTCCATGTCGACCATGTCGGCGGCGATGCCGTCATAGGCCGCACCCGAGACGATGTTGCCGCCGGTGGAGAGCGAGGCTTCCGGAATGCCGGGGATGCGGTGAGGCAGCGGCACGATCGCTGGCAGGTCGAGAAACGGCGTCCGCCCCTTCTCGAAGCCGAGCGGCGAGGCGTCGATGTCGCGATAGGACACGCTCGCCGCCTGGTAGACCTCCGCCTGCTCCAGGGAGCGCGAGCCGGCGGAGCCGAGCGAGACGACCAGATCCGGCAAGTCGCCGGAAGCCGCCATCGCGGCCAGGGCAGAGGAAACCGCCACGGCGGCCTCCACCGGGCCGACGCCGGTCATCAATGGCTGGAACAGCCGGCGCAGATGCGGGCCGTATTCCGCCTCGACGGCCATGACGAAGAGAACATTCCGGCCGCCGACCGGAGTCAAGGGCGGGATCATCCCTGCAGCCCTTTCCGGTCCTGTACGACCATCAGCGTGGCGGTCATGGTGGCGATCAGCTTCGCCTCGGTATCGGCGACGGCGAAAGCCTGTCCGTCGCTTACCATGATGGTGCGGCCGGGCTTCGTCACCTCGCCGCGAAACAGGAAGCGCTCGCCCTTGCCGGGCGCCAGCAGATTGACCTTGAACTCGATGGTGAGGACGGCGGCCCCCTTCGGCATCAGCGAGAAGGCGGCATAGCCGCAGGCCGCATCGAGCGCGGCGGAAATGATGCCGGCGTGGAGAAAATCGTGCTGCTGGGTCAGATCCTCACGGAACGGCAGCTCGACCTCGACGATGCCCGGCTCGCACAGCGTCAGTTCGGCGCCGATCAGCTTCATCGCCGCCTGGCGGGCGAAGCTCTCCTCGACCCGCTCGCGAAAATCCGGTTCTGCTATGCGCGCCTGCGGCATGTTCTCTCCTCGTAAAGCAATGCCAGCATAGCGCCGGTTTTTCGCGCTGCAATATCAACCGTTACGCTGCAGAACGCCGATGTAGAAACCGTCAGTCGATGTGCGCTCCGGCGAAAGCACCATGCCGCAGGATGGGAAGACGGGCGCAGCCTCTCCAGCATCCGGCACGGCGGCATGCCAGAGCGGCTTTGCACTTACTTCGGAATAATCCGGATTTTCCCGCAGAAAGGCCTCGATCTGCAGGTTGTTCTCGGAGGCGAAGAGCGAGCAGGTGACATAGACGAGGCGGCCGCCCGGCTTCACATAGCGCTTCGCAGCGTCAAGCACCTCGCGCTGCTCGGCCTCGCGCCTTTCGAGCTGTGGCGGCGACAGGCGCCATTTCGCGTCGGGCCGCCGGCGCCATGTGCCCGAGCCCGTGCAGGGCGCGTCGGTCAGGACCACGTCCATCTGGCCTTCGAGCGGGGCCAGATCTTCGATGTTTGCGTGGACCTGGGTGTTGCGGACGCCGGCGCGCTTCAGGCGCTCGAAGATCGGCGCAAGGCGCGGCTTCTCCGCATCGAAGGCATGGATCTGGCCGCGGTTCTCCATCTCGGCCGCCAGCGCCAGCGTCTTGCCGCCGGCGCCGGCGCAATAGTCCAGCACCTGCTGCCCCGGCTGAACCGCCGCGACACGCGCGGCGATCTGCGAGCCCAGATCCTGCACTTCGAACCAGCCCTTCTGGAATGCCGGCTCGGCCTGAACGTTCGGATGCCGGCCGAGCGCGCGCAGCGGCGGAACACGGACGGCGCCGGGGAGAAGCGGGGCCTGCGTTCCCCCTGCCCGCGCCAGTTCCTTCAACACCTTGGCCTGGCTCGCCTTCAGCGTGTTGACCCGCAGATCCACCGGCGGGCGGGTTGCAAGGGCGGCCCCTTCGCGCACCCAGTCCGACCCGAAAAGCGCCTCCAGATGCGAGGCACACCATTCCGGCACATCGGCGCGGATGTGATCGGGCGCGCCGGCCAGATCGCGGCTTGTCCAAGCGGCAAGGCGGGCCGCATCGAGCGGCGCGGGCGCGAATTTGTCGTCTTCGAGAGCGGCAGCGATCGTCTCGACGTTCATTTCGGCATCGGAAAGAAGCGCTCCATAGGCAATGTCGCGCGCATCCGCACTGTCCATGCGCCAGGCGATGGAGAGTTTCCGGCGCAGCGCGTCATAGACGATATTGCCGATGACCGCGCGGTCACCGGCGCCGGCGAAGCGATGCGCCAGGCCCCAATCCTTCAGCGCATCGGAAGCAGGACGCTTGCGTGTTTCGATATCGTCCAGAATTTCGATCGCCGCCTGGAGGCGTCCGCCTAACCGCATGTCTGTTCCTTCTTCTGTTATTTGCCAATCCGCATAACCTCCCCCGCGGATAAAAGAAAGCCGGGCATGGAGTCTCGGCTTCGATCACAGGCTATAAAGGCTATTTATTTGGCAAAGTCGGCCTTTTCCGCGTCAAACCGGCAAATCATGACCCTTAGGCAACGCCGAACCATCATAATTTCCAATTGAATTTCCGGCTGGTTTTGATAATCCTCTCCTATCATGTTCACCGTCCGGCAAATGCGCTATTTCGATGCGCTGGCAACGACGCTGCATTTCCGCAAGGCGGCGGAATTGGCGCATGTCTCGCAGCCCGCACTCTCGGCCCAGATCGCCGAGATGGAGGAGATCGTCGGCGTGCAGCTCTTCGAGCGGACCAGGAAATCGGTGGTCTTGAGCGAGATGGGGCAGCGGCTCCTGCCGCGTATCCGCAGCATTTTGCAGGAGATCCGTTCGCTCGAGGAAATCGCGGCGCAGAAACGCGGTGTACTGCAGGCGCGCATCCGGCTCGGTATCATTCCGACCATTGCGCCCTATCTCGTGCCGGTGCTGATCCCATTGCTGCGGGAGCGTTATCCCGCGCTGAAGACGGAACTGAAGGAAGCGGTGACCTCGAAGCTCATCGAGGATCTGCGGCTGGGCGAAGTGGATGCGATCGTGGCGGCCCTGCCGATCGAGGACGACAAGCTGACGGTCGAGCCGGTGTTTCACGACCGGTTCCTGATCGCCACGTCGGCAAACGACAACGACGTGCTCGCCTCGCCCATGACGCAGGACAATGTCGCGGTGGAACGCCTGCTGCTCCTGGAGGAAGGCCATTGCCTGAGGGAGCAGGCGCTCGCGGTCTGCTCGGCAACCAGGCAGCGGCAGCTGGTCAATTACGGCGCGACCAGCATGGCGACGCTCCTGCAGATGGTCAGCCACGGGATGGGGCTGACTTTGATCCCGGAGATCGCGGTGCGCGCCGAGGCGAGCCACATGAAAATGCGTATCGTCCCCTTTTCCGACGGCGAGCCGAAACGCGAGATCGGCTTGATCTGGCGCCGGCAGAGCGAACGGCAGGAGGATTTTCGCGCGCTGGCACGGTGTATCGGCGAGAGCGCGGAAATGCTCAAGCTGCGGAAGGAAGAACTGGCGGCGCTGAGAAAATGAGGCTTATCCCTTCCCCAGGGCTCCGTCCACTACAGCCGCAAGAGCCAAATCACCAGCCACACCCATAGCAGCGCGTTGACGATGAAACCGACGATGAACAGCGGGCGGCGCAGCCTGAGATCATTCGACGTGACATGCACCGCGGCATGCAGGATGCGGCTGACGACGAAAACCCATGCCAGGACGACCGCTACCAGCGTCGCGCCGTTCAGCACATAAAGCGACAGGCAGGCCACATAGAAGAGAACCGGCAGTTCGAACTGGTTCGCCAGATTGCGGATGGCCGTGGCGCTCGGAACCGGTTCCGTGAAGGGGAGCTTGTAATCCCCTGCCCGCGCGGCGCCGGTCCTGACGGCGTTCAGACGGCGAACGGAGCTGATCAGGTAAATAATGAAGATCAGCCCTGTCTGGACGATCATCGGCCAGAAAATAGCGGTTTGTGACATGGTTCCCCTTAACATGACCTATGGTCGGCGCTATTGCCCCTCACCCTTACCCTCTCCCCGCAAGCGGGGCGAGGGGCCTCGACGTTGCCACATCTTCCTTCTCCCCGCATGCGGGGAGAAGGTGCCGGCAGGCGGATGAGGGGCACTTCACGCCGCGCCGTTTTGGATCACGCATTCCCCGGATAGTTCGGGCTCTCGCGGGTGATCGTCACATCGTGCGTATGGCTCTCCCGCAGCCCCGCATTGGTGATGCGCACGAAGGTCGCCTTCTCGCGAAACTCCTGCAAATTCTTAGCGCCGACATAGCCCATCGAGGCGCGCAGCCCCCCGGCCAGCTGATGCAGAACGCCCGCGACCGGTCCCTTATAGGCCACCTGCCCCTCGATGCCTTCCGGCACCAGCTTCAGTTCGTCGCGCACTTCCGCCTGGAAATAGCGGTCGGCCGAGCCGCGCGCCATTGCGCCGACCGAGCCCATGCCGCGATAGGCCTTGAAGGAGCGGCCCTGGTGCAGATAGACCTCGCCCGGGCTTTCCTCGGTGCCGGCCAGCAGCGAGCCCGCCATGGCGGCGCTGGCTCCGGCGGCGAGCGCCTTGGCGAAATCGCCGGAGAACTTGATGCCGCCGTCGGCAATGACGGGAACGCCGGATTTATGCGCGGCTTCCACCGCCGACATGATGGCCGACAATTGCGGCACGCCGACGCCCGCGACGATGCGCGTGGTGCAGATCGAGCCAGGCCCGATGCCGACCTTGACGGCATCCGCGCCGGCGTCGATCAGCGCCTGCGTGCCCGCCGCCGTCGCCACATTGCCGGCGATGATGCGCACCGAATTGGAGAGTTTCTTGGCGCGGGTCACCGCATCGAGCACGCGCTGGGAGTGGCCGTGCGCGGTGTCGATGACGAGCACGTCGACGCCGGCGTCGATCAGCCGCTCGGCGCGCTCGAACCCGTCATCGCCGACGCTGGATGCGGCGGCGACGCGCAGCCGCCCCTGGGAATCCTTGGCCGCGTTCGGGTTCAGCTGCGATTTCTCGATGTCCTTTACGGTGATGAGACCGACGCAGCGCCCCTCATCGTCGACCACCAGAAGCTTCTCGATTCGGTGCTGGTGCAGAAGGCGCTTGGCTTCCTCCTGCTCGACATTCTCACGAACCGTGATCAGGTTCTCCCGCGTCATCAGCTCGTGGATCTTCTGCTTGGGATCGGAGGCAAAGCGCACGTCACGGTTGGTCAGGATGCCGACGAGACGGCCCGGGCGGTTGGCGCTGCCCTCGACGACGGGAATGCCGGAAATGCCATGGGCCCGCATCAGCGCCTGCGCCTCGGCAAGCGTCGCATCCGGGCCGATGGTGACCGGATTGACCACCATGCCGGATTCGAACTTCTTGACCTGGCGGACTTCCTCGGCCTGCCGCTCGGGCGAGAGATTGCGGTGGATGACGCCGATGCCGCCCGCCTGCGCCATGGCGATGGCAAGCCGCGATTCCGTCACCGTGTCCATGGCGGCGGAAAGGAGCGGCAGGTTCAATTCAATATCGGGAGCGATCCTGGTGCGGATATCGGTCTGGCCGGGCATGACCTCGGAGTGACCGGGCTGCAGCAGCACGTCATCGAAAGTGAGCGCCAGAGTTCCGGTGGGCGATTCAATGATGCGTGCCATGGCCAATTCCTTTAAATGAAGAAAACGCCGCTCCCTGCCCGGGGCGACGAGTCCGTTACGCTTCGTTTGGATTGGCACGGGCTGGTAACACGGTTATGTCGAAATGGGAAGAGACGAAACGCAATATGCTGTTTTCATTCCATTCACCCATCCATGCTAAACCCAAGGCAGCAACAGGGGGAATATCCGGCCGTGCATCCCGCTTACAAACGCGTTCGTGTGCTCAGGCGTTCTCATGCGATCTGGATGTCGCCGCGCCTTTGGAGGCCCCGCCTCGTCTTCTGGGCGGGCGCGCTTGCGATCGGCGTCATCAGCGTCGTCTTCGCCCATGTGGCGGATCTCGCCCAGGAGCTTTTCCGGAACATGACAGCCGGCAGCGGGTGGCAGTCATGGCTGCCGCTTCTGATCACGCCGCTCGGCTTCACCTTCTGCGCCTGGATCGCCTATTCCTATTTTCCCAATTCGGAAGGCAGCGGCATTCCGCAGGCCATTGCCGCGCGCCACCTGACCGATGACGAGGACCGGTCGCGCCTCTTGTCGCTCAGGCTCGCTTTCGGCAAGATCCTCCTGACGGTCATCGGCCTGTTCAGCGGCGCCTCGATCGGCCGCGAGGGGCCGACGGTGCAGGTGGGCGCGTCGATCATGCTGCTGTCAGCGCGCATCGGCGGCATGGCGCAGGCGCGCGGGCTCATCCTCGCCGGATCGGCCGCGGGCATCTCGGCCGCCTTCAACACACCGCTTGCCGGCATCGTCTTCGCCATCGAGGAGATGGGCCGCGCCTATGCCGCCCGCACCAACGGGCTGGTGCTTTCCGCCGTCATCCTGGCTGGCCTCGCCTCGCTCGGGCTCGTCGGCAACTACACCTATTTCGGCACGACGACGGTGACGGCTTCCGGCAGCGCGGAATGGGTGATGGTGCTGGTGTGCGGCGTCTGCGGCGGCGCGTTCGGCGCCATCTTCAGCGCAATCGTGCTCAAGGCCTCGCGCCGCATCAAGCGGCTGATCCAGCCCCAGCCCCTGCGCCGCATCCTCATGATCGCCGCCGGCTGCGGCCTGGTGGTCGCGCTGATCGGCATCTTCTCAGGCGGGCAGACTTTCGGCACCGGCTATGAACAGGCGCGCAGCGCCGTCGAAGGCGCGTCTCTGCCGCCGCTCTTCTTCCTGCAGAAATTCCTGGCGGGCCTGCTTTCGACTGTATCGGGCATTCCGGGCGGCATCTTCGCTCCCTCACTGGCGGTGGGCGCCGGGCTCGGCAGTTCACTCGGCCTCGTCTTCGGCGCCAGCGCGAGCCTTGCCGCCGTGCTCGGCATGGCCGGCTATTTCGCCGGCGTGGTGCAGGCGCCAATGACCGCCTTTGTCATCATCCTGGAGATGACCGGCAATCACGACAATGTCATTCCGCTGATGTGCGCCTCGATGCTCGGCTACGGCACGGCGCGGCTGATCTCCCACGAACCGCTCTATCACGGTCTTTCACGCGGCTATATCGCCGAGGCGCTGCGCCTCAAGCGGGCAAAGGAACGGGCGGAAGGCGAGCCCGTCAGCGCCGTACAGCCAGCGGGAAAATGATGTTCGATCTGATGCCCGCATTCCTGCAGTCCGCCTTCGCGGGCTATTCCAACGGGCATATCCTTTTCCTCATGGGCTCGGCATTCGTTGCCGGGGTTGCCCGCGGCTTTTCAGGCTTCGGCGGCGCGCTCATCTTCGTGCCGCTGGCAAGCTCCGTCATAGGCCCGAAGCTCGCTGCGCCATTGCTGCTGATCATTGATGCCGTCGGTGCGCTGGGACTCATTCCGGATGCC
Source organism: Mesorhizobium sp. RMAD-H1 (assembly GCF_014191375.1). GTDB lineage: Bacteria > Pseudomonadota > Alphaproteobacteria > Rhizobiales > Rhizobiaceae > Paramesorhizobium. Next base: position 337,229 of record NZ_JACHWN010000001.1, on the reverse strand, counting down.
GCAAAACGGGCCAATCGACGGGAAGTCGCCACGATGGCTCTAGGCGCGCTGATCGGCGTTCCGCTGGGCGTGCTGGCGCTGGCGGTAATCGATCCGCTCGTCGTGCGCTGGGCCATCGCTCTGACCGTCATCCTTTTCCTGGCGCTGATCGTCTCGGGATGGCGTTACAAGGAGCAACCCTCTGCCTTGCTGACGGTCGGCGTCGGGCAGCGTCGCGGGGTTTTTCGGCGGCGCAGCCCAGATCTCGGGCCCGCCGGTTATCGCCTATTGGCTCGGCGGCGCGATACCGGCCGGCACCGTGCGGGCCAATCTCGTGCTCTATTTCGCCATTTCCACCGTGATCAGCACGGTCAGCTATCTCGTCGGCGGGCTTTTCGGAGCCGCGGTCATCGCCTTCGCCCTGGCGGCAGGCCCAAGCTATGCCTTCGGCCTCTATCTCGGATCGCTGCTCTTCGGCCGCGCCAGCGATCAGACCTTCCGCCGCATATGCTGCTTCATGATCGGCGCGGCCGCCCTGATCAGCCTGCCGCTTCTCGATTCACTCCTGCGGTAGGCCGGGTCAGAGCTCCATCTGATAGGTCACCGGTACGAAGCGATAGCCGGTATCGAGCTTTTCTGCATAACCGACCGCGGGGAAGGGCATGTGATAGCCGATGAAGGGCAGCCGATCGGCGGCGATCATATCGAAGACCCGCCTGCGCGTTGCCGCCGCCTGCTCCTTGTCGGCATCGAAGACGACGTGCCAGTCGGGCCGCTGCAGGGAAGCGACGTAATGGTTCGCCGTATCCGCCGTCAGGAGCAGCTGCTTGCCGCCCGATTCCAGCCGGAAGATCATATGGCCCGGCGTATGCCCGAAGGCCTCCTCGCTGGTGATGCCCGTCACAACCGCATCGCCCGGCTTGATGAAGGTGGTCTTCTCCGCAAGCGGCTTGACCTTGGCATCGACCATCTTGGCGCCGTTTTCGGCAGGCGTGCCCGTCCGGTCGGGACTGGTCCAGAAATCATATTCGGCCTGGCCGGCGACATAGCGCGCATTAGGGAAAGCCGGCGCATCGCCCTCCATCAGCCCGCCGATATGATCGCCATGCATATGGGTGAGAACCACGATGCTGACCCGATCGGGCGAATAACCCGCAGCCTCCATGGTGGCGGCAAGCTGGCCGAGGCCGTTCGCGCGCCCTCCTTCGCCGAAGCCGGTATCGAAGAGGACAAGCTCGGAGCCGGTGTTGACCAGGGTCGGCGTGAAGCCGTTGATGAACTTGGTCTCCGGCAGGAAATTCTGCCGCATCAATTCGGCCATGGCTTCCTGCGACTGGTTCGCCCCGAAGGTCGGATAGGGCCCGTCGCCAGGGCGCAGGCCGTCCAGAATGGTGGTGACCTCGAACTCGCCTACCTTGAAACGGTTGAAGCGCGGCGGCCGGGCATCCGAAAAAGGCACGGCGGCCGCGGCGGCGCGGACCATGATCTGCGGCGCGGCCAGACCGCCGGCAACGGCGGCGGACGCCTGGAACAGGGTGCGACGGGAGATCGTGACGGGCGACATGGCATCCTCCGTGTCCGTTGAAACATTCCTAATCATGAATGATGGAAGCGGGATGGCAACAAAAAGCCGATGCGTTAAGAATGAAATCACCGGATTGTGAGATGATCTTCGCCGGTATTGCCGCAATAAGCGCGCGGGATCCGTAATTCTTTTGATTTCCGTCTTCCGCGATTGGATTTCAGTCTTGAACCGCATCATTCCTCTTGTTCTTGCTGTCGCGCTCTTCATGGAGCAGATGGATTCGAGCGTCATCGCCACTTCGCTGCCGGCGATCGCGGCCGATATCGGCACGAGCCCGATCGCGCTGAAGCTGGCGCTGACCGCCTATCTCGTCTCGCTGGCGGTGTTCATTCCGGTGAGCGGCTGGATGGCGGACCGGTTCGGCGCGAAGAACGTCTTCCGCTGGGCGATTGCCGTCTTCGTGATCGGATCGGTGGCCTGCGCGGCATCGAACTCGCTCCTCGCCTTCGTATTATCGCGCTTTCTGCAGGGCATGGGCGGAGCGATGATGACGCCGGTCGGGAGGCTGGTGCTGGTACGCTCGACACCGCGCCACCAGCTCGTCTCGGCCATGGCGTGGCTCGCCATTCCGGCGCTCATCGGCCCGATGGTCGGGCCACCGGTCGGCGGTTTCATCACGACCTATTTCAGCTGGCACTGGATCTTCCTGATCAATGTGCCGATCGGTCTCCTCGGCATCTGGTTCGCAACGCAGTTCCTGCCGGACAATCTGGAGCGCTCGCAGCGCCCGCTCGACTGGCCGGGCTTCATCCTTTCCGGCGTCGGCATGTCCGCAGTGGTTTTCGGCCTCTCCGTGGTGAGCCTGCCCTATCTGCCACCGGCCATCGGCTTTGCGACCATCGCCGTCGGCATCGTTTCGGCCATTCTCTACGTCAGGCATGCGCGCACGGCTGCCAATCCGCTTCTGGACCTGTCGCTGTTCAACAATCAGGTGTTCCGTTCCGCCGTGATCGGCGGCAGCGTGTTCCGGCTCGGCATCGGCGCCATTCCGTTCCTGCTGCCCTTGATGTTCCAGATCGGCTTCGGCCTCAACCCGTTCCAGTCGGGAATGCTCACCTTCATCTCGGCGATCGGCGCCATGGGCATGAAGTTCGGCGCCAACCGGGTCTTCGCCCGCTTCGGCTTCCGCAACACGCTGATGTTCGGCTCGCTGATCTCGGCCGCCTTCATCGCCATCAACGGCCTGTTCACGCCCGCGACGCCCTATGCGATCATCCTGACGCTACTTCTCATCAGCGGCTTCCTGCGCTCGCTTTTCTTCACCGGCGTCAATGCGCTCGCCTATGCGGAAATCCCCGATGCGCAGACCAGCCAGGCCACACCGATCACCGCCGTGGCGCAGCAGGTCTCCATCGCGCTCGGCGTGGCGCTGGCCGGCGGCATCCTGGAGGTGAGCACCGCCATTCATGGCGGCAGCCTGAGGCTTGCCGATTTCCATGTCGGCTTCTTCATCGTGGCGGCGGTCTCGGCGATGGCGTTCTTCATCTTTGCGCGGCTCGCGCCGGATGCAGGACGCGAGCTGTCGCAGAAGGAGATCGAAAAGGACCCGGCGCCAGCCGACGCACCGTCCACCATGGCGGTGAAATAGGCGCGAGAAAGCAGGCCCCGGGGTTACGCGGCGTGTGCGTGCAAGGAGATGTCTATGCGCAACTCGTCAAAGGGCAGAATAACCCCGCCGCTCGGGTCCCGGTCGATTAGTCCGATATTGAGGAGAGCGACCAGATCGGTATGAACACCCTTGAAATCACGTCCGACGAGCCGGGCAACCTCCCGCATGGAAAGGACGCCCCTGCCTGCCATCGCATTGATGATCGCGATCCGTTTCGGCGTGAGCGTTCGGTGTAAAGCTTCGTAAGTAAGAAACGTGTAAATATCTTCTTTTGCCTCAACACCTGAATTCACGGCGTGCAGGACATCGGAAATGATTTCCTCCTGTGAGGCGACTCTAATTTCTAGGGCCGTCATGTCTTCATCCTTCCTACATCCGCGAAAAAATCACGCAGCAGTGTTTGGACATCCACAAAGGCATAGGAGAATTCCTTTCTCCCGATATGCTTGTGATCACCTTTGCCCGCTTCGTTGTCGTACCGCAGCACGCATTCGCCCAATACGACGTAGGCAAGGCGGTATTTAAAATCATGCGTCGATCCAGCAAGTCTTCTTGGCACTTCGAAGATGGACAATTCAACAAACGAATCGTTCGTAAGCTCGATACGTTCTTTCTGATCTTTTTTGCCGCCCCCATGACGTAAAGAATACGTCAACAAGGCGATGTAGTCAATTACATCAACCCTTGAAGTCGCGGGCCAGCAGGTAGAGCTCGACCGATTCCGCGCGCGAGGCCGGCGGCTTCACATGGTGCACGGATTTGAAGTTCTGCTTCAAAAGCGTGAGCAGCTCGTTTTCCGTGCCGCCCTGGAAGGTCTTGGTCAGGAAGTGGCCGCCGGGCTTCAGCACCGAGATGGCGAAATCGGCCGCGACCTCGCAGAGATGGGCCGTGCGCAGATGATCGGTGCGGCGGTGGCCGGTGGTCGGCGCGGCCATGTCGGAAAGGACGACATCGGGCTGGCCGCCCAGCGCCTCGATCAGCTTCTCCGGCGCCTCCTCGTCGAGGAAATCCATCTTCAGCATGGTGACGCCGGGCAAGGGGTCGACATCGAGATAATCGATGCCGACGACCTGCGGATCGTCGTTGGTCGAGCCGACAATGCCCGCCGCGATCTGGCTCCAGCCGCCGGGTGCAGCGCCCAGATCGATGATCTTCTGTCCCTTCTTCAGGATCTTGTAGCGATCATTGATCTCGATCAGCTTGAAGGCGGCGCGCGAGCGATAGCCCTCCTGCTTGGACTTCTGCACGTAGGGATCGTTCAGATGGCGCTCCAGCCAGCGGCGCGAGGATTCCTTGATCGTTCCCGCCTTCTTCTTGACGCGCGTGTGCAGGCCGCGCGTGCCGGCGCCGCCCCTGCCCCCGGTTTTGGTTCCGCCCGGTTTCTTCATGATATGTGCTTGCCGTTCATACGAGGATGCCGGCGGTCGCGCCAGGCGCCATCCCGCGACATGAGTTCCGTGAGAATGCCTTCACGCAAGCCCCGGTCGGCGACGCGCAGCTTCTGGCTAGGCCAGACATTGCGGATGGCATCGAGGATGGCGCAGCCGGCCAGCACCAGATCGGCACGGTCGGCGCCGATGCAAGGATTGGCGACGCGCGCATCGAAATCCCAGGAGAGGAGCCGGCTGGTCATGCTGGTCACGTCGTCCCTGTCCATCCACATGCCGTCGATGCGCTTGCGATCATAGCGCTCGAGCCCTAGATGGATGCCGGCGAGCGTGGTGACCGTGCCCGACGTGCCGATCAGGTGGAAGCGCGGGCTTTTTGCCAGCTCGCCCAGCTTGTCGCGGTCGGCAAAAGCCTCGATCAACTCCGAAACATGGTCGACCATGGCGGCGAAGCTCTCCCGCGTCACCTCGCGACCGCCGAAGCGCTCGGCCAGCGTGACGACGCCGACAGGCAGCGACGTCCAGGCGATGATGTGCTCGGCAAGCCGCGGCGAGCGGCGGCGCGAGACATCGATCAGCGCGATCTCCGAGGAGCCGCCGCCGATATCGAAGAGGACGATCGCATCCGTATCGCGATCGACCAGCGTGCCGCAGCCGGAGACGGCCAGGCGGGCTTCGGTCTGCCGGTCGACGATCTCGAGTTCCAGTCCGGTCTCGGCGCGCACACGGCCCAGGAACTCCGCGCCGTTTTCGGCCGAGCGACAGGCCTCGGTGGCGATCAGCCGCGATCTGCGCAATGTCCTCAAGGCGAGCTTGTCGCGGCAGATCTTCAAGGCCTCGATGGCGCGGTCCATGGCCCTGTCGCCGAGCCTTCCCGTCGTCCCCAGCCCCTCGCCGAGTCTCACAATGCGCGAGAAGGCATCAACGACGCGGAACTGGCCCGGCCTGGTCGGCGCGGCGACGAGGAGACGGCAATTGTTGGTGCCGAGGTCCAGCGCGGCATAGAGCGGGGCATCGCTGCGCGCGGGAATGGCGCGCGGCCGGGGCTGCTCCTGCGGCTTCGGCTGGGCCTGTTTGTCTACGACCTGTTTGGGAACTGCCGGCGCGCGGACCTGCTTGTTGCGCCGTGACCGGCGACGGCGGTTTGACAGCTTCGATACCGGCCTGGCGGCCGAAGGAGGAACGGGTTGGACATCCATCTGCGCAGGCACGGCAGCCGACGCTCCGGTCTGCACTGCCCTGTCACGCAGCTTCGCCTTGCCGCGCCTGCGGCGGCGTGCACGCTTCTTCTGACTGGTATCGGGGCGTCCCGAATCAGGGGCCGGCTGCGGCTCCGCCGATGCGGCTGCGGGCGGACGGTGCTCCCGTTGCCCGTTTTCGGATGGATTCCGGGCGTCTTTACCAACCCGTTTCCCACCGGACGCCCCGTCAAGCGACGCGATCCTCGCGTCTTCCTCGGGGTTCTTCAAAGTCTTGTCCTCAAAGCGCCGCGCGAACCCTGGAAGGACGCAGGCAGGCGCTGTCATTTTTCACGTTGGTGCTAATGTAACAGCGCTTTGCGAAATAACCAAGGGCCTGGGCAATGCCGGGAGCAACTCAGGCGAAGTTACGCATCGCCATTGCCATAGCGGATGACCTGTACCTCCTCGGTGGTGATGAGGCAGCTCTGCGTCATTGCGGTGATTTCGGGGATGAGTTCTTCCACCTTCTCGGGCGCATCGATGATTTCCACCACGATCGGCAGATCCTGCGAGAGGCGCAGGATCTTGGCCGTGTGCAGGACGCTCGAGCGGCCGAAGCCCATGGGCCCGCGCAGGACGGTTGCTCCGGCCATCCGCATCTCGCGCGCCTTCATGACGATCGCTTCATAAAGCGGCGTGCCGTCGGCAGTCACATCGCTTTCTCCGAAAAAGATCCGCAGAAGCGTCGATTCCCTGGGAAGCGTCATGTCCTTCTCCTCCGCTTAGCTGTTGATCCGCACGGCGCACGCATAGCCCGCCCAGGCGGCGGCGAGCGAAGAGACTATCACGGCCGCGAGATAGAGGAGCCCCTCCAGCATGCCGCCATGCGCCATCAGCATGAACGCGTCGAGGCTCATGGCGGAAAAGGTGGTGAAGCCGCCGCAAATGCCGCCCATGACGAACTGCCTCGCCGCCGGAGCGACCATCCAGCGCCCGTCAGGCCCGGTCATCGTGGCAAAGAGCATGATGACGAAGGAGCCGACGACATTCACGAAGACCGTCACCCAAAGCGCATTCGCCCCCAACCCGGAAACGATGAGGAGGCCCGACAGGAAGCGCAGCAGCGCGCCGATGGCGGCGCCGCACCCGACAGCCAGATAGAGCCGCAAGGCTTCGGCTTTGTGCGGGGCCCCCATCATTGCCCCTGCCCCAGCATCCAAACGGCCATTGCAAAGCCGGCGCCGACCGCGAGCACGCCGAGAACGGCGGAGGCGACGACGTTGAACAGTGCCTGCCGCTGCTGTCCGCCCAAGGCCAGATTGAGGCTCTGCAGGGCAAGGGATGAAACAGTCGTATAGCCGCCCAGCAGCCCCACCATCAGAAAATCGCGTGTCATAGCGCCGGCGAGGAACCCCTCCGCCTCTTGCGCCAGCCCGGCCGCGAAGCCGATGAGGAATGCGCCCGTGACATTGACGACGAATGTACCCCAGGGGAAGGCCTCGCCGATCCGCCTGCCGATGAAGCCGGAGAGGAAGAAACGGGCAATGCCGCCGATGAAACCGCCGGCCAGCACAAGGGCACAGGCTTCAAGGCTCATGGACGCCCCCGATAGAGCCCCGCGGCACATGCTCCGTGGCCGCAGGTTTCGGAAAACGGTTCGGGGACAGAATCTGCAAGGACAGGAAACCAGGTTCGAACATGACTCTACACCTTCGCACGACGGCAAACGAGCAGGAGTCATCAGCTTCATCGGGGAAGCGGTTCGGCCATTTCCGGCCCGGCAGAATCCATTGCCGCACTGATTAGAGCCAATCGGGTACAATGGCGGCGGGATCGATGTCAATATCCGCCAGGCCGGCCTGCAGCCTTGATATGCCGGTATCTCCCCCAGCAAATTCATGGATTTGCCGGTCCGCAAAGCGACGCAACGGGCTCTTCACAATTTGGCGACCCAAAGCGTTTCGGGGGCTTGATTGAAACGGCAAATATGCTAGAAGGCGGCACCGAACGGGATGCGGTCACAAAACCGCAAGAGAAAAGCGTGTCCAACCCGCTTTTTCCGTTTCGTCTAAAACGTTGATGACTTGGCGTTTTGGGGGATAGTTTAAGGGTAGAACAGCGGACTCTGACTCCGTTAGTCTTGGTTCGAATCCAGGTCCCCCAGCCACATCTCTTTTCGTCAAAAAAAACAAGCACTTAGACGAAACACCAAAATCGCAGCCGGAACACTTTTCCGGTGCATAAAACCGGAGCTTAGTCCGCCGTTTCGTCCTCACTCTTCCCTAGCAGCGCCTGCTTCCAAAAATCTTCAGCACGTTCGCGGAAGATTTCTTCCTTGTCAGTGAGTTCGAGCGAGGTTCCCGCAATGGCGATGTTGGCCGCGTCCAGAATGTCGCGCGCGCAATCAGTGAGGCGGAAAAGCTGATGATAAATTAGATTGAGTTCCCTGTCGCTCATGAGCGAATGAGCGAAATGGTTGTCGCGGGCAATCTTCAGCCGCCTAAGACCAGACCGCCCAAACTTCCCGCGAAAGGTGGCAGTGTAGCCTTCTGAAGCGCGATCAATGGCGCTGAGGCAATCGCGTTCGAACATTGCAGCAAAGGTATCATTAAGCGCCGGATTCCAGTTCCGGGCGCGTTGAGCAAGCGCCTGCCTGCAACGCTTCTGCCGAAGCAGGCGGATCATGAGAGGGATAGACGCCGTGTCCTTGTTATTGGCATGGTAGCGCCCGCTGCCCTTATCGAATAGGCGAGCGAGATGCATCGCAAGATCGAAGCTCAAGCTATGTCGAATCTGGTTGTAAGCGTCCGCACCGGGAATGTCCTTGTCGGGCATTGCGAGCACAATGTCGTTGCCGGCTTCAAGCGTGACCTCGATCATGAGCGCGCCGACAATGTTCTTTTCAAGAATCGGCATCATTCGGTCGAGCTTGGCAACTGCTGCCTTGGTGCCGATCACGTTCGGCTTTTTCCTTTTGGCCTTCTTTGCCATAAAGCGGCCTACACCAGCAACCAGCCGAGCGAACCGACCAGCGCCAGAAGCATCAGCGCGAGCAACGCTAGCTGACCCGACCAGCCTATATTCGGGTTGTAGTCAGGCCACTTGTCGCCGGGCATTGCCGCTTCTCAAACCGTCATAATGTGATAGGCGGAAAGCGCCGACCCGAGAATGCAGAGCGCCGACAAGATGCCGGTAATAATGCCTGTCCAATGCGTCCATGTGATCCAGCGATTTGTGCCCCCATCAAATTTCGGCCAGTGTGCATCATCGTAGATCATACCGGGATTTACGGCCTCATAGATGCGAGCGTGAAAGCTCCAGTTCGCCCAAACAAGGAAGCCGCACAGGAAGGCCAGAAGCAGTCCGATGACGTGCCACCAAAAAACTGAAGGAAGCACTGCCTCCGCCAGCCGTTCATTCTGCGCGAGGAAAGCAATGACAGCACCATGCACCAGCAAGAGCGAGGCAATCAGCCAACGCCCGTAGTCGGCGTTCAATTGGACGGCGTGCCGTTTGCTCTTTTGGAAGTCCTCATATGTTAGCTTTCGAACCTCAATCGCTTCTTCGCGCGTCATCGCCATGATTCCCCTCCGCTCCCGTGCTCATCATTGGCGCGGTGAGACGTAAAAGGAAAGTCCGCCGTGTCTCTTAGCGAGTTGTTTTTCAGTGCTGCGTTGTCTGCTTTGGCGCTATCCGGAAAGTGGCACATCACCACGAATGGCGTGCATATCCGCCAAGAAGCGCTCCAGCCACGGCACTTTATGGTATTCGTATTGAAGAAATTTCCCTTGGCTGAATTCGTCACCAATTTCTGGCTTTTGACTTCGATAGAAGATATTCTTACCAGAGTAAACCTTCGTAAGATCGTTTATCAGTTCCACGTAATATCTATCGAGCTTGCATGTGAATAATTTTGGGTATGTGAAATATTGCGTTGGCTTAGAAAAAAATAATGCCATTACAGGTGTCACTGGAATTACCGTCTTTTTATGACCTATACAGCTTTCCGTGGTCATATTTGTATAGAATCCATCTCCAAATATGAATTCTTTATCATCACTAAATGCTAATATGATTTTACCATTCTTAAAATGCTTTCCAATGTATTCTATAGAGGACCGTAAATTTAAATTTATCAGATTTTTGTCCGCCTTTGGGTCAGTGAATCCAAATCGTGACTGATAATATTCCGTTGTCTTCGCTATAGAACTCCTGTTTCGTGGGCACCGGGTTATCAGGGATGCCATTAACGCGCCAATTACTTCAAGAAAATCATCAGGAGCATCATGTGACTTGAAGTTTGTTCGCTGCTGATTGCATTCTTCTGCCGGCGCTTCAAAAGCAAGAAGCTCTCGAATGAGAGACGGTATGCGATTGTCGATCTTGTCAAAGGCGGTCTCAAACGAAAAGGACCAAGGCCCGTCAAGCTTCACAGCATGAGCATTCGTTATCGCGCCGAATTGATCTGGGGAAGATCGGCGTTCGGTGCCATCAGGGTTTACAGCCGTGACACCGCCCCCGCTATCTTCCCAAAACTGAGAAAGTCCCCTTGGCCACCAATGATGTAGTGCCGTCTTTATTTCCTTGCCCATGATGAGTAACTCCATGCCCCGAATCACTCCCCATTTTGAGGCAAAAAGCCCGCCGGTGTGAGCGGTGGGCTTCTGGTCGATTGGCAAGCGCCTTACGGCTCAAGGTGTTCTACATCGTCACCGGGATCCCGGAAGATCAGATAGCCGTCTTCGTGCTGTCCGACGCACCAGCTTTCGACCATGCTCAAAAGGTCCATGGCCTCCTGTGCATAGTCGAGCGATACGGTGTCCGGCGTGGCGTGGATACGCTCAAACGTGTTAGCGATCAGGTGAAGCAGAAGCTCGTGGGCCTGAGCGTTGTTCGCCTCATAAGTGACGGCGGCATCGGCAACCATCTTCACAAGGGCGGGATTAAGGTTCATAGGCCGGTCTCCATTTCTTGGGTTTGGTCGAAACCTTTCAGGTTATAGCGACGGGGTATTGGGACTGCGCCGGGTCGCAATCACGAATTGTTTCAAGCCGCCAGCGGCGGTTTCTCGTCATCCTCGCGGCAGGTGTCCGGCACAATGAAGCCGACTTCAGCCAGGGCAATGATGATGGCATTCCGAGGATCGGAGTCGGCATGTGCGGCTTCAAGGACGTTTACAAGGGTGCTCCACTGGTCGGCCGGGAGATAGGTATTCTGCATGATGGTTCCTGTGCTGGAGATTGCGGGTAATGCCGAAACAGCGGGCAAAGACTCGCACACGGGAATCAGCCAACGCAAGGGAAAATTTATCTAAGTTATTGTTTTTGTTGTAAGTAAGCACTTACTTAGGGCAGGCATACTGACCGAATGAGACGGTTCTCACAGCCCATCATGCGCACATTTTCCGAAGCGATGCCGAAATGAACGTCACTTTGTTGGTGCCGAGGAACTGCGCGGCCCGGTCGCCTTGCTTCTGGATGTAGGCATACCAGCCGAGCGCGTCAGGCAGGGTGCCGAGATAAGATTGCGTAAGCCGGGTGATGTTAGCTGCCTTCAGCTTTCCGCCCGCGTTCCCTAATGCGCGGTCAATCGCAAGAATATAGTCTTCCTCGAAAGAGCCGGGCACAAGGACGCCATGCAGATGCAGCCGGCCGGCAGGCGAGACTTCGAAGGTGAAGGCATAGGGCACCGCGCTATCTGTGGCCTTCCGAAGCTCCCGGTTGATGTAGTGAGACTGAAGCCGGGCCGGATCGGGTGAGCCGGATAGCGTGGCCTGAAGCCGGGGAGATAGGTTGAGCGTGAAGGAAATGCCGCCCTGTGCTTCAGCGGCGAGGAACGCGCGCGCCAGCTTCTGGTGAGGCCAAAGCTTGCGCCACGAGCGGGCGATCGATGGGCGGACCTTGGCGGTGGCTTCCTGTCGCTGCTTGGATGGGGTAGGGCTGCTGTAGGTGGCAAGGTGAGAGGTAGGGGACAGGGAGGGTTTGGAGGGGGTGGTGATGGGGTGTGAATGGGAGGGGTGTTGTATACCTACTAGCCTAGTGTCAGCCTTTTGCCCCTCAACACCATGGTTTTCAGGGGCTGCGGCGGGTTTGACCGGCTCCAAATTTGTCGCATTTTTACACGCATCCGTATCCGCAAGCGCGTGGTCGAGCGAAGCCAGAATATCGGTATGAGACTGCACTATAATCACCGTCCCGAATATCGGCGGCTTGATAGAATAGGATTTGTGTCCTATACTTCAAACCATCAGAAGCAACTGCGCCCGGCCCCAAGGTCGGGCATTTTTTTACTTGGAAGCGGACTGTTCGAGCACGCGGACAAAATCTTCCGCCACTGACGGGGCAAGCGTTTTTGCCGCGCCCGTTGCACGATCGATCAGCTTGATTGACGTGCCACGGCGCGCAACGTCCAGTTCGGGAATAAAGGGATTGCCCTTGGCCGGGGTGCTGATTGGCCGAACCATGGCGCGGACCTGAGCGGCGTATCGCTTGGCAAGATCGGCGGTAAGGCTGGTGCGAAATGCACCGGTATCGACGGTGACACTGTTGCCCTTGCGTTCAACAGTGATGCCGGGCACTCGGTCTTCAAGGTTGCCCTTCTCGATCTGCTCGCGAATGAACACCGCGATGCAGTCGGCAATCGACATATTCAGATTTTCGGAAAGCTGGCGAAGCTGCTCAACGCGCTCGCTAGGCAACTTGATAAAGTCAGGCATGGAAACTCCTTTCAGGTATAACTAGTATAACCTGATGAGATCCCAGCGTCAAATGGACTCGGCTACGCGTCAGCGGCTCCGGGAGTTGAGGAAGTTACCCGGCCGAGCCTGTCGGCGAATCTCATCTGCAACCGCGCCGCGCATGGTCGCTTCCATCTGCTTTGCCATCTTGGCGGCTAGGTCAGCGTTCTGGGCGGGAGTGCCCGCCGATCCGTTCACGGTAATCGGCGCATTGATCTGGATTGACTGGACCGCCGGCACGTTCTGGTTCGCCGGCACATGAGCGCGGCGCACAGCCGGCGCGCTGCCAACATAGCCGCCACCGTCAAAACCGGCGACTGCCCCACGGTGAAGCGCCTCAAGGTTCGCAACGCCGATCCGGTCGGTTGCCCGCTTGGACATGACATATTCGCCCTTGTGGACGATGCCGGCCGGCTCATACTTCCCGCCCTGTCCGGTATAGCCACCATCGGCAAAGCCGAAGATCGCGCCGAACAGGCCACCACCGCCGCCTGTGCCGAACAGCGCCGCAAGCGGTCCCTGTCCAAGCAACATTGCCTGAAGGGCAGCGTCGATAAGGGCATTCGCCAGATTGCGAACAGCATCTGTCACGCTCATGGTGCCAGTGAGCAGGCCGGACAGGCTGGACGTGAACTGCTGCCCGAAGAACATGCCGGCCTGCTGAAGCGCGCGCTGCGACTGCGTGGCCTGCCGGTTCTTCTGGTCAAGCTGGTCGGTCAGCGTCAGCTTCTCACGCATGGCACGGATTTCTTCATCCGTGAGCGTGATGCCGGCGCGCTTGGCCTGTGCCTGATACTCCCAAAGCTGAAGCTCGACACGCTTCTGACTTTCGGACATGCCGGAAGAAGCTTCTGCCGAAGCGGCCGACAATCAGGTCGCCGTTCTCAATATCCAACGTGCCCCTGTTGTCGAAATTGCCGTTGGCGACCACGACCGAGCCGCCTGAAACAATGGTCGTTTCATTGTTGACATAATCCCCGACGGCGCCCGAGCCGCCGACCGTTATGCCGCGCGAAACCGATGTGGTGCCATTGTTGACGTAAGAACCCCTCCCGGTCGAACCGACGAGCATGCCGTCACCGATCGTGAGGGTTCCCTCGTTCTGCAGCGCGCCCTGGCCGAAGCTGCCGGAATAGCTCCGCTCTCCCGAAAAGCCGATCGTGACGGAACGGGCCTGCGCATCCGTGCCGCTGCCGATGACGACGGTATCATGCCGCGCCGGCCGCGCGCCGTATCCACTCTGATAGGTGGAGAGGCCGATGCTTACATCATCCCCTGCATCCGGCAGCCCATTCGACCAGTTGGAGCCAGTACCCCATTGATTGTTTCCACTGGTGGTGCAGGTGTACGCGTTTCCATTGATGTCCGTACAGCCATAGCTATACGCGCTCCCTCCGGTCCATCCGGTGGTTTCCTGCGCGGCGGAGGGCACAACCATGGCTGCAAGGAGTGCGGCCACGGAAGTGGTCCGCTTCAGAGAGGCAGTCGATTTCATTTTATTCCTCAGTTGCAAAATTATCGAAGAAACCGGCGTCCGACCGGGTATGGGGCGCGTTTTCAGCGTGGAGAGCCGGGCGGCACGGGGAGAAGGAGGAAACCGGCGCCGGGACACCCGTTTCGCGGCGGCAGCACCAGGCACCCCGGCACGGCAACCGTCCCCACCCCGCACCCTGGCGCAAAGGGGATCGGATATCCTCGATATCGCCCCTTACAGCCAAATAATTTTCTGAATAAACCCCCTGGCATCCCTGATACTTTCCCCGTTTACACTTCAAAACACAGATAAATTTCAAGTATTTACCAAATCAATTGGAATTATACTTGCAAGTTATCTCGGAAAAAAGGGGAGGATTTTGTCTATATCTACAACAACACGCGACAATACGCAGAAATGCTTGCAATCGCTAGCAACTTCTGAGTGACGGGGTGAGTAAGCGGGGGCAATTGGGGACGGACAAAATCCTCCCCTTGAGTCAAGGCAAAATAAGGAGAGGTCGTCCGCGGCACGCAACAACAAGGAGATTTGTGACGATGTCCTGAAAAAACTGAAGGAAAAGTAACCAATGAAATTTGGCTATGCGCGCGTGTCCACGGACGATCAAAGCCTTGATCTGCAGCGGGAGGCGCTACAAGCCGCCGGCTGTGACCGCATCTTCGAGGACCATGGGATATCGGGCGCTGATTTCTCCCGGCCCGGTCTCAGCGAGGTGCTGAAGACGCTTTCGCCGGGCGACACGCTCATCGTCTGGAAACTGGATCGTCTTGGACGTTCGTTGCTTGACCTCGTGGAAACAATAGATGCCCTGGCCGCAAGGAAAATCGAGTTTTATTCATTGACGGAAAGCATTGACACGCGCTCGCCCGGAGGGCGGCTGATCTTTCATATCATGGCTGCACTGGCGGAATTCGAACGCTCGCTGATCGGCGAGAGAACCCGTGCGGGCATGAAGGCTGCCCGCGCGAAAGGGCATCACCTCGGCCGCCCGCCGGCACTGAGCGAATCACAGCGCCTGGAAGCCGTCCTGGCCATCCGGTCGATGGGGGAAACGGTCAATTCGGTCGCCGAGAAATACAATGTGCATCCACGCACCATCAGGCGGCTGCTCGGGAAAGCCCCCGGCGGCGCGCATTACCCTACAACCATCCATCCTCTCGGATGATCCTGCCGAGGCTTCTTCTCCGGCTGCGGCAGATGTTCGACCAACGGGACTCGCAAGGGAAAGCCGGGGCCATCGGAGAAGAAGTCCCGCCACACCCTGCATGACGCAACGGGAAGAAGCCGCCCTCCGGCCGGCGGCAGCTTTGACCGGAATACCCCGGTTCGCTCCAGACCGCAGAGCGGCAAGGCCCGTCCCGACTTCGACCTCATCTGCGCCGGCAATCCAACTTTCGGGGAGGCCGAGGCTTTCTTGCCGCTGATTCGTTCTTCGCAGGTTCAGCACGGGCCTGCCGTATCCGCGCTGTCCCCGCCAATGTTGCCAAAGCGCAACGCCTGACGGAAACAGTCTTTCTTCCTAATGTATGAAGTCGAAATCAATAATGCTTTCCATAATTTGCTACGTATTCCGAAAGACTTGATTCAAGATCATGATTAATCTCTCAACTTATTAAACGATTACAGGAAATATTAACCATAATATACTTAAATGGAACAATATTTCTTTAAATGAATATTTTCGGGATTTTCCAGATGATCGATTTCCGCATTCGCAGGCCCTCGCGCCCTATCCTGAATCGTATGGCTGCAGCAGCCGGTCCAGATATGGCTCCCTTCAGAATCGATCTGCACGAAGCTGCCCAGTGGCATACAGCTTCGCCAAGGCGGACCACGTTTTCGAATTTCTCCCGAGCGGCACTGGCAACGACATCGGCGCTCGCGCTTGCAACCGCATTGATGAACCCGACGCCCTCTGCAGCGCAAACCTGGAACGGCAGTGTCAGCAATGACTGGACGGTTGGAGGCAACTGGGACGGCGGTGTGGCGCCGGGCAATAACAGCACTACCGATGTTTTGATCGGAACGACAACTTCAAACCAGACTGTAATAGGCGCTGCCGGTAAAGTGGACATATCGACCAATGCTCGTGTTCAGGTCGGTAATTTCGGCACCGGCAATCTCACTATTCAAAATGGCAGTACGCTGTCTGGAACGACACTTTTTGTTTCATCTGTCTCCGGCCCAAACGCCATCACCGGAACCGGTGTCGTAACGGTCACGGGCGAAGGATCGAAGTGGACGGGAAGCGACGTCCTGTTCCTCGGTGACAGTCCCAGCGATAACAAGGTCATCGTCGAGAAAGGCGGCGCTATATCCGTAGGTCATACATGGACTGTCATTGGCAGAAACGGCAAAGGCACCATGGAATTGACAACCGGCGGCACGCTGACAGCCGTTGACGGCTATGTAGGGGGTAGCACCGGATCGGATGGCACTTTCCTGATCGACGGTTCTTCATCCCAGGCGCTTTTCTCCGGACAACTCCGGATCGGTCTGGACGGAACCGGGCGAACCACTATCTCCAATGGCGGAACAGTGATCGCCGACAGCACGGTTGTCGGATATGGCGTTGGAAGTGGCGTGCTCAACGTTACCGATGGCACGCTGGAGACATCATCGCTGACGCACAGCGGCAGCGGGGGCGCGCAGGTCAACTTTGATGCCGGTACATTGCACGCCACGGCCGATAGCGGGAGCTTCATAAGCGGCTTCACCGGAACCCAGCTCAATATCGATTCCGGCGGGTTGACCATCGACAGCAACGGTTTCGATGTCGCGGCAAGCGCGCCGCTCACTGGTGCGGGTGGCGTGAAGAAGATTGGAGACGGTACGCTCACGCTTTCCGGCGCCAACACATATGCCGGAGGCACCGAGATCACCGCCGGTATCGTCAGCGTCTCGGCCGATGCCAATCTCGGCGATGCGGCCGGCGGGGTGACCATTGACGGCGGCGCGCTGCAGTTCAGCACCAGTTTCAATACTGCCCGCGACGTGGAGCTCGGGAATGGCAACGGCACGATCGACACGATGGGCAACAGCAACACGCTTTCCGGCACCCTCTCGGGTCCGGGCGCGCTGACGAAGATCGGCAGCGGCACGCTCACGCTCACCGGGAACAACGGCTATGCCGGCGGAACCGAAATCAAAGAGGGTATCCTCAACGTCTCGGCCGACACCAATCTCGGCGCAGCAGGGGCCGGCGTGAGCATAGATGGCGGGACCCTGCAATTCGGCGCATCCTTCGACAGCGCCCGGAGCGTGACGCTCGGGAGCGGCAACGGCACGATTGACACGATGGGCAATACCAACACGCTTTCGGGCGTCGTCTCCGGTCCGGGCGCGCTGACGAAGATCGGCAGCGGTACGCTGACACTTTCGGGGAACAACGCCTACAAGGGCGGCACCGAAATCAAGGAAGGCGTTCTCAACGTCTCCTCGGACGGCAATCTGGGCGACGCTTCGGGCGAGGTCGCGATCAATGGCGGTACGCTGCAGTTCGGCGCGTCGTTCGACAGCGCGCGGGCGGTAACACTTGGAACGGGCAACGGCACGATCGACACGATGGCCAACAACAATACGCTTTCCGGCATCATCTCCGGTCCGGGTGGGCTGACGAAGATCGGCAGCGGTACGCTCACGCTTGCGGGAAACAACAGCTATGAGGGCGGGACGTCCGTCAATGACGGCGTGCTTCAGATCGGCGACGGCGGCACCTCGGGCAGCATCACGGGCGACGTGGCGGTTGCAAACGGCGCGGCGTTGAAGGTCGACCGCTCGGATCAGGTAACGCTCGACAATGTGATCTCCGGCGACGGCAAATTCGCCCAGTCCGGTTCCGGCACGACGACGCTTTCGGGGAACAACAGCTATGCCGGGGGCACCGAGATCAATGCAGGCGTTCTGCAGGTTTCGTCAGACGGCAATCTCGGGGGTTCGTCCGGGGGTATTTCGATTGATGGCGGGACTTTGCAGTTCGGGGGCGGGTTCGATACGGCGCGTGGGGTGACGCTGGGGAGCGGCAACGGGACGATCGACACGATGGGCAATACCAACACGCTTTCGGGCGTGGTCTCCGGTCCGGGCGCGCTGACCAAGATCGGCAGCGGCACGCTGGTGCTTGCGGGGAACAACGCCTACCAGGGCGGCACCGAGATCAAGGAAGGCGTTCTCAAGGTCTCGTCGGACGCCAGTCTTGGGGATGCCTCGGGGGGTGTTTCGATCGACGGCGGGACGCTGCAGTTCGGCTCTTCCTTCGACAGCGGCCGTGCGGTGACGCTGGGGGCCAATGACGGCACGATCGACACGATGGGCAATACCAACAGGCTGTCGGGGGCGATATCAGGCGAAGGCGGGCTGACCAAGGCGGGCGACGGCACGCTGGTGCTTGCGGGCGACAACAGCTATGCGGGCGGGACGACGATTGCCGCCGGCGTGCTGCAGGTCGGCGACGGCGGCACCTCGGGCAGCATCACCGGCGACGTGACGGTGGCGGGCGGCGCGGAACTGAAGGTCGACCGCTCCGACGAGGTGACGCTGGCCGGCAGCATCGCCGGCGACGGCAGGTTCGTCCAGGCGGGATCGGGCACGACGGTGCTCTCGGGCATCAACACCCACAAGGGCGGCACCGACATCACCGGCGGCGTGCTGCAGGTGTCGTCGGATGCCAATCTGGGCGATGCTGCGGGGCCGCTTCTGATCGACGGCGGCGTGCTGCGCTACGGCGCTTCCTTCGACAGCGTGCGCGACATGACGCTGGGGGAGAATAACGGCACGATCGACACGATGGAGAACACCAACAGGCTTGCCGGAGTGATCTCCGGCGACGGGGGGTTGACCAAGGCGGGCGACGGCACGCTGATCCTGACGGGCAACAACAGCTACAAGGGCAGCACGGCGGTGACGGCGGGGATCCTGCAGATCGGCGACGGCGGCACCTCGGGCAGCATCGTCGGCGATGTCGCGCTGGCCGAGGGGACAGAACTGATCATCAGGCGCGCCGACGACGTGACGCTGCCCGGCGCCGTCTCCGGCGCCGGCTCGCTCACCCAGGCGGGCTCCGGCACGACGACGCTGACGGGCCCCGCCACCCATACGGGCGACACCGACATCGAGGACGGCGCCCTGCGGCTTGCCGGCAATGGCAGCCTGGAGACCTCGGACCGGGTCAAGGCCGACGCGACCTTCGACATCTCCGGCATCGGCGGCAGCCAGACGACGATCCAGAGCCTGGCCGGCAAGGAGACCGGCCGGGTGACGCTCGGCGGCAAGGACCTGATCATCGCCAATGGCAAGGACGCCTTTGCCGGCATCATCGAGGGCGACGGGGGGCTGACCATCAATGGCGGCCACCAGACGCTGACGGGCGACAACACCTACAAGGGCGGCACGCTGATCGGCGATGACGGCACCCTTGAGATCGGCGACGGCGGCACCTCGGGCAGCGTCGGCGACCCGATCGAGAACCGCGGCGTGCTGATCTACAACCTGTCCGGCGAATACCGCATCAACCAGATCACCGGCGACGGCGCGCTGGTGCAGACGGGCGGCGGCACCGGCCTGATCGACAGCAAGCAGGGCTACACCAGCCGCACCATCATCGACGCCGGCAACGCGCTGAAGCTCGTGGGCGACGGCGACATCAGCGCCTCGAGCGGGGTGACGGCGAACGGCGCCTTCGACATCTCGGGGCTGAACGCCGACATGACCAGCATCAAGGGCCTGTCGGGCGGGCCGGACGGTCGGGTGCATCTGGGGGCCAAGGACCTCGCCATCACCGCGGCCGAGAACGACGACTTCCAGGGCATCATCGACGGCACCGGCGGGCTCTCCGTCACCGGCGGGCGGCAGATCCTTTCGGGCGACAACGAATATACCGGCGGCACCTATATCGCCAGGGGCGCGGCGCTGCAGCTCGGCAATGGCGGGACGAGCGGCAGCGTCAGGGGCGGCATCACCATCGACGGGCTGCTCGCCTTCAACCGCTCCGACACCTTCACCGCCGACAATCCGCTCTCCGGGGCCGGCATCATCGAGCAGATCGGCAGCGGCACCACCATCCTCGCCGGCGACAATTCCGGCTTCAGCGGCACGACCAACATCCGCGCCGGCGCGCTGGCGGTCAACGGCAGGCTGTGCGGGCCGATGAACGTGCTGGCCGGCGGCCGGCTGCAGGGCACGGGCACGGTCTGCGACACCACCAATGCCGGCACGGTGGCGCCGGGCAATTCCTTCGGCACGCTGACCGTCGACGGCAATTATGTCGGCAATGGCGGCACGCTGGAGATCGAGACGGCGCTGGGCGGCGACGGCAACACCCAGACCGACATGCTGGTCGTCACCGGCGACACGTCGGGCCAGACCTATGTGCGGGTGATCAACCGCGGCGGGCTCGGCGCCCGGACCAACCAGGGCATCAAGATCGTCGACATCGAGGGCCAGTCGGACGGCACCTTCACGCTCATCGGCGACTACACCACCCGCAAGGGCGAGAGCGCGGTGATCGGCGGCGCCTATGCCTATACGCTCGACAAGAACGGCATCGCCACGCCGGGCGACGGCGACTGGTACCTGCGCAGCCAATATGCGCCGCAGCCCGGCGCCCCCCTCTACGAGGCCTACACCCAGGTGCTGAACCGCCTCAACCGCATGGCCACGCTCGCCGAGCGCACCGGCAACCGCTACTGGACCGGCGCCGCCTATCGGCCGGCCGCCCAGGGCGAGGGCTCCGGCGAGGGCTTCGGCGAAGCCAGCGGCGGCTTCGGCTCCGGCCCGGCGCTGACCGAGGCGGGGCTGATCTGGAGCCGCATCGAGGCCGCCCATGGCCGCCATCATCTCGACCAGTCGCTGACCGACGCCGAATACGAGATCAACAGCTGGAAGCTGGAGGCCGGCGCCGACGGCCAGTTCTACGAGAACGCCCGCGGCCGGCTGATCGGCAGCGCATGGGTCAGCTACGGCACCGCCACCGCCGACATCGCCTCCTATTACGGCCATGGCAGCATGGAGGTGGGCGGCACCGGCTTCGGCGCCGCGCTCACCTGGTATGACGATGCCGGCTATTATCTCGACGGCAAGGCGCAGATCACCTGGTTCGACAGCGACCTCAATTCGGCCACCCTGCGCCGCGGTCTCGCCGACGGCCACAACAGCCTCGGCTATGCCATGAGCCTGGAAAGCGGACAGCGCATCGCCATCAGCGAGCACTGGCTCCTCACTCCCCAGGCGCAGCTCACCTATGCCACGCTCGACCTCGACGGCTTCAGCGATCCCTATGGCGCCAGGGTCGGCTATGACAGGCCCGACAGCCTGACCGCGCGCATCGGGCTGGCCGCCAACTACCAGAGCGCCTGGCAGGACGCCATGGGCTTCACCCGCCAGGCCGACCTCTACGGCATCGCAAGCCTCACCCGCGAGTTCCTCGGCCGCAACAAATGGACCGTCTCGGGCGAGCGCTTCACCACCACCGAGGAAAAGGTCTGGGCCGAGATCGGCGCGGGCGGCACATACAACTGGAATGACGGCCGGTACGGCATGTACGCCAAGCTCGCCGCACAGACAAACCTCGACGACTTCGCAAACTCATACGCCCTCTCCGGCAACCTCGCATTCAGGGTCAAATGGTGAGACAAAAACCGGGCGGATCCCCCACCAGACAAAAGGCGGCAGACATGCCGCCTTTTTCGCCTGTTCAGCGGAAGCGGAGGTTCTTCCGCGTAAGCTCCTCGACCGAGGAACAGCCCATCAGCTTCATATCGCGCTCGATCTCGATGCGCATCAGCTCCATTGCGCGCTCGACGCCCGGCTGCCCGGCGGCCGCCAGCGGGAACAGGTAGTAACGGCCAAGCCCGACGGCCTTGGCGCCCAGCGACAGCGCCTTCAGCACATGGGTGCCGCGCTGCACGCCGCCATCCATCATGACATCGATGCGGTCCCCCACGGCATCGACCACGTCGGCCAGCTGGTCGAAAGCCGTGCAGGAGCCATCGAGCTGGCGGCCGCCATGATTGGAGAGCACGATGCCGGTGCAGCCGATCTCGGCCGCATGCCGGGCATCCTCCACCGACATGACGCCCTTCAGGCAGAATTGCCCGCCCCAATGCTCGACCATCTCGGCAACATCGTCCCACGAGAGCGACGGCTCCAGCATTTCCGTGAAATAGCGGCTGATCGACATGACACCGCTGCCCATGTCGACATGGCTGTCGAGCTGCGGCAGCCGGAAACGCTCATGCGTGAGATAGTTGATCGCCCATGACGGCCTGACCGCGAATTGCGTGATGCCGGCAAGGTTCAGCCGGAACGGGATGGCGAAGCCCGTCCGCTTGTCGCGCTCGCGGTTGCCGCCGGTGATGCTGTCCACCGTCAGCATCATCACCTCTATGCCTGCCTGCTTGGCCCGCGCCATCATCTCGCGGTTCAGCCCGCGATCCTTGTGGAAATAAAACTGGTAGACCTGCGGGCTGTTGCTGATCTTGCGCGCCTCTTCCAGGCTGACGGTGCCGAGCGAGGAAACGCCGAACATGGTGCCGAACTTCGCCGCAGCCGCCGCCACCGCGCGCTCGCCCTGATGATGGAAGAGGCGCTGGAGCGCCGTCGGCGAACAGTAGACCGGCATCGCCAGCTTCTGGCCCATCACCGTGACCGACATGTCCACCTTGTCCACGCCGCGCAGCACATTGGGTATCAGGTCGCAGCCGTCGAAGGACGTCGTGTTGCGGCGATAGGTGACCTCGTCGTCGGCCCCGCCATCGATATAGTTGAAGATCGGACCGGGCAGGCGCTGCTTGGCCATCCGGCGGAAGTCATGAAAATTGTGGCAATCCCCTAGACGCATGCATGCCTCTGTCGCTTGAGCAGGAATCGCCAATAGCACATCGATGGCCGATGTTCACGTCCGAGGCGTCCATGGCTATTGGCGTGGCCGCGCTATTTGTCGCACCAGTCATCGTTGCTTCGAGCATCGCCTAAAAACAAGAAAAACGGCGGCGCTGAACCAGTGCGTGCGCACGCCATTCACGAATCGGGAAAGGATTTTTAAACCTGTGCAGACTAAAATAAGCCCCAAATAGCATGCAGCATCCCCTCCTGTTCTCGAATCAAGCATGGTTTTTCTGCAAGAACGAGAACACGGGGTTTTTTGTCGTTGCGCAATCGCCGTGGGCAAACTCGGGCTGACGGGCCCGAAATAAATAATAAAAAGTTACTCCCTACCAGTTGCGATTACGGCGGAAAATTACTAGGTGGGCCATATTCGCGATTATAACCAGAGGAGCCTGTAGTGTCAGAAGATAAGAACACGGCCGAGATTATTGAACTCACGACCGAAATCGTCACAGCCTATGTCACCAACAATCCGGTTCCGGCAGGCGACCTGTCCAGTCTGATCGCCGAAATCCACACGACGCTGGCCGGCCTGCTGCCGGGCGCGGCGCCCGAAATCGCACCGGTGGAGAAGCCGACCCCGGCTGTCCCCGTGAAGAAGTCGATCACGCCGGACTACATCATCTGCCTCGAGGACGGCAAAAAGTTCAAGTCGCTCAAGCGGCACCTGATGACCCATTACGGCCTGACGCCGGAAGACTATCGGGCGAAGTGGGATCTGCCGGCCGATTATCCGATGGTGGCGCCCAACTACGCCGCCGCCCGCTCGGCTCTCGCCAAGGAAATGGGCCTCGGCCGCAAGGCGAAGGCACCGGAGCCGGTCAAGCAGAAGAAAGCCGCCTGACGCATCACCCGTTCCGCGGCCGGAACATCATCGAGGCTGTCGTCGCTCCCGCGACGGCAGCTTTTTTGTTTACGTTACACCGGGACGATTTTCCCGGCGCGGGGATTGCGCTATGATTCGATTCCGGCGCTGCTCACGCCTCCCCCCTCCGTTCGGGAAAGCATTGTTCATGCGGAGCGATCCGATCGTCGAACCGACCATCCGAGCACCGGCATAAGGAGGGATTGCGAACCGGCTCGCAACAGGAGGTCATTCGATGAAGCTTTCTGCGCCCGTCCATCGTCTCAAGCGTGAGGCCAGGCTCTTATCCCGCAAAGGAAAAATTCCACTGCACGAAGCACTTGGTCGCGTGGCCGCCCGGGAGGGATACGGCAGCTGGAGCCTGCTTGCGGCCCGGGCATCCGCCACCGCACCCGCCGGAAGACTGTTTCCCCTCCTGTCGCCGGGCGATCTGGTGCTGGTGGGCGCAAGGCCCGGCCAGGGCAAAACGCTGATGAGCCTCGAACTCGCCGTGGAAGCCATGAAGGCCGGCAATCGCGGTGTGTTTTTCACGCTGGAATACACCGAGAAAGACATTCTGGAGTGCTTTCGCGCCATCGGGGTGGAACGGGAGCGTTTCAACGGGCTGTTCGCGTTCGACTGCTCCGATGCCATCAATGCCGATTACATCATGGAGCGACTCGCGCCGGCACCGCGCGGCACCGTCGTGATCATCGACTATCTGCAGTTGCTCGATCAAAAGCGGGAAAATCCTGCGCTGGCGGTTCAGGTCCGCGCGCTGAAATCATTTGCGCGGGATCGCGGGCTCATCATCGTCTTCATTTCCCAGATCGATCGGTCATACGGCCCGTCGCGCAAGCCCTTTCCCGATCTTCGCGATATCCGACTGCCGAACCCGCTGGATTTGAAGCTGTTCGACAAGACCTGCTTCCTCAACGACGGCGAAGCCCATTTCCAGGCCGCAGGCTGATGGACATCATGGCGGAGGGCATCTGATCCTCACGGAATATTTTCCTCTTTCACAAGCGTGTGTAAGGGGTTGCGCAACCAATAACGGTTTGTTACGTTGAGTTACCGTTCGCTAGTGATCTGCGCCGAACTTGGGCGGGGGCCCGGCGCAAGGAGGTTGAAATGAGCGATATTACGAGAACCGCCATTTTTTATTCGATGATGATCATCACGCTCAATATGGCGCTTGCCATTGCCGTGATGGGACATGACTTCATGCTGCCCTAAAGGCGGTCAGGGTTTTTCCAGTCATCGTTCCTCCTGCATCTCGGAGGATCAAAGTTCGAACGGAAAAAGCGTTCCAGAAACGTCTGGGACGCTTTTTATTTTCGGGCCAGGCGATGATTTTCTCATTCAAATGCAGCAGTCGCGGCACCGCTGAGGAATGGAATGGCGGGGTGGGGATGAACTCGCTCTCCCGAGAATCGCTTCGTAGCCGGAGCAGTTGGAGGTCGTCAGTCGACCGTTCAACGCCGTCATTCCCGTGCCTGTCACAGGAATCCATTCCTCGCCCTCTCCGCTGCTTCAGTGATGCAGAACGGCCGGCCGGCGTCAGCGTATGTCGCGTCGGCCGCGCGGCGGCAGTTCGTTCATCTCGTGCGCGAAGACGGCGGGCGGCAGCGGATCGAGGCCGCGGATGATGTCGGCGCCCTTCTCGCCCACCATGATGGTCGGCGCATTGGTGTTGCAGGAGGGAACGCGCGGCATCACCGACGAATCACAGACGCGCAGGCCCTCGATCCCCCTCACCTTCAATTCGAGATCGACCACGGCCATCGCATCCGTGCCCATCTTGCAGGTGCCGACCGGATGATGGTCCGTCTTGGCGTTGGCGCAGCCATAGTCGAACAGGTCCTCGTCGGTGACGGCGCCGGGCCCCGGCAGGCGCTCGGTGAGCACATAGGGTTTCAGCGCCGGCTGGCTCATGATCTCGCGGGCGATCTTCAATCCCTCGATCGACATCCTGCGGTCGTGCGGATCGCTCCAGTAGTTCGGGTCGATCAGCGGGGCGGCCGCCGGATCGCCCGATGCCAGGCGCACCGTGCCGCGCGAGCGGGGATGCAGATAGGCGGAGTTGAGCGTCACGCCGGCATTCTTCAGCCGCGCCACGCCGGCCTCGATGCCGGAGCCCAACCCTAGGTGGAACTGTATATCGGGCGAGCGCGCCTCTGGATCGGCATACCAGAAGCCGCCTGTTTCGAAGAGGCTGGAGGCGACCGGGCCGGTGCGGAACAGCACATACTGGATGCCCGCCCAGAGCGTGCGGTGCAGCTTCGCCACATTGTCGTAGGTGTGATCGCCGGTGCATTCGCAGATGACGAAGAGGTCGAGATGATCCTGCATGTTCCCGCCGACGCCGGGCAGGTCATGGACGACAGGCACGCCGACGCTTCTCAGGTGATCCGCCGGACCGATGCCCGATTGCAGCAGCAGCTTGGGCGAGCCGATCGCACCGGAGGAGACCAGCACCTCGCGCGCCGCGCGGATGATCTGCGTGCCACCGCCCCGCACCACCTCGACGCCGACGGCCCTGCCCTTCTCGACAATGATGCGGGTCACTCGCGCGCCGAGGCGGACGGTCAGGTTCTTCCGGTCGCGGATGGGGTTGAGATAGGCCCTTGCGGCGGAGGAGCGGCGCTTGTCGCGCTGCGTCAGCTGATAGAAACCGATACCTGCCTGCTGCCTGCCGTTGAAATCGTGATTATAGGGAATGCCCAGCTCCTGCCCGGCGCGGATATAGGCGTCGCAGATGGGAAGCGTGGCGGCCGGCATCGAGACGCCGAGCGGCCCGCCATAGGCATGGTAATCGTCGGCGAAGCGCTGGTTGTCCTCGGCGCGCTTGAAATAGGGCAGCACGGAGCGGTAGTTCCAGCCGGCGCAGCCGTCCTCCTCCTCCCATAGGTCATAATCGGCGGCATTGCCACGGGTATAGAGCTGGGCATTGATGGAGGAGCCGCCGCCCACCACCTTGGCCTGGGTATAGCGCAGTACACGGCCCTTCATGTGCTTCTGCGGCACCGTTTCCCAGCCCCAGCTCGCTACGCCCTTGGTCATCTTGGCGAAGCCCGCCGGCATGTGGAAAAGCGGGTTCCAGTCGCCGCCGCCCGCCTCCAGCAGCAGCACGCGGACGGACGGGTCCTCGCTTAAGCGATTGGCGAGAACGCAGCCGGCAGGCCCGGCTCCGGTGATGATATAGTCGTATTCCATGCTTCCTCCCGCCACTTCTCCTAAAGCGGTTCGCCTCCAAACCAAGCACCAGAACCACCCCCCTCTGGCCTGCCGGCCATCTCCCCCTCAAGGGGGGAGATTGGCTGTGAATTCAGCTTTCGCTAACTGCCAGCGCTGCAGAATTGAGCGCCGTCATTAATGACGGCCAATCTCCCCCTTGAGGGGAGATGCCCGGCAGGGCAGAGGGGGGTGAAAAACGCCGGCGCTTCCATCAAACCAACGCCCTAAAGCCTGCTGACCGACAGCGCCCCGTCGGCATTGATGACCGAGCCGGTGGCGAAGCTGAACGCGCCGCTGGCCAGCGATGCGGCGATGCGGCCGATATCCTCCGGCTCGCCCCAGCGCTTCACCGGCACCAGCCCCTCGCCGATCAGCTTTTCATACCGTTCCGCCACGCCCGCCGTCATATCCGAGCGGATGATGCCGGGGCGGATCTCGAAACAGTCGATGCCGGTCCCGGCAAGCCGCAGGGCGAGGCCCTGGCTGAAGGCGGCGAGTGCGGCCTTGGTCATGCAATAGTCGAGCCTTTCGGGCGAGGTCATCTCAGCCGAGATCGAGGTGATGTTGATGATCGAGCGCGGATGGCCGCCCGGCTCAACGCCGAGCATCGCGCGCAGCACGGCCTGCGTGAAGAACACCGTGCCGCGCAGATTGACTGCGACGATGGCGTCGAAATTTTCCGGCTCGAGCTTGAGGAAATCACCGCGCCGCACGGAAGCGATGCCGGCATTGTTGACGAGGCAGTCGATACGGCCGAAATGCTCGATGATCCTCTCCACCGCCGCCGCGTGGCCGCCGATATCTGCAAGATCGGAAGCGAGGAACAGCGTTTTCGCGCCCAGCGCCTCCAGCGCGGCGACAGCGGTGGCGCTTGCCTCATCCGCCTCCCGGTCGGTGATGGCGAGATCGAAGCCGGCACCCGCAAGCGCCATGGCGATCGCGAGGCCAATGCCGCGCCTGGCGCCTGTCACCAGCGCGACGGGCCTTGTCCCTTCCGTCATGCCGCGAGATCCTTTTTTACGATGTGGTCGGCGACGCGCAGCGCCTGGGCGGCCACCGTCAGCGCCGGATTGACCGCCGCCGAGGTCGGCAGGAAGCCCGCGTCCACCACGAAGAGATTGGGATGATCAAAGGCGCGGCACCAGATATCGAGCGGTGCCGTGGCCGGATCATTGCCGATGCGCACCGTGCCGCACTGATGCGACGGCGTGCGCTTGTCGAAGGCGCGGGCGAGCACGAGCGGGAAACCCGCCTTGCGCAGCACGGATTTGAGCTTCGCCACCAGCTGCAGATGCGCCTTCCAGTTGGTGCGGCGCCATTGCAGGATGATGCGCTCGCCATCGACCATGACGCGGCTTTCCGGCGAGGGCAGATCCTCGCTCATGGCGTAGAAATCGATGGCATGGGCGGAGATGGAGTTGAGCAGCCTTTCCGGCACGCGCGGCAGGTTCGCCTTCAGGATCGCGCCCGAAACACGGCCGAGCAATTGCACATTGCCGAGCGGCAGCCCGCCCTCCCCGTCCGAGAGATAGAAATCGTTGAAGCCGAAGGTCTTCTGATAGACGGAATCGTTGCGGTACCACGGGCTGACGGCCAGCACGGCCGAGGAATTGTGGTTCATAAAATTGCGCCCGACCTGGTCGGAGCGGTTGGCGAGGCCTGCCGGATTGGCGTCATTGGCGGAACGCAGCAGCAACGCCGCGGACTGCACCGCGCCGGCCGAGAGGATCACCAGCCTCGGCCGCAGCACATGCTCTTCGCCGTTGTGGGTATAGTGGACGGCTGTAACGGCGCGGCCGTCGGGCGCCGTTTCGAGCCGCGTCACCCTGGAATAGACCTGCAGGCGCACATTTTTGTGCTGCAGGGCAGAGGCCAGCGCCGTCGTCTCGGCATCCATCTTGCCGTCGAAGCAGTTTGGATGGGCGTCCCACGGGGTTTTGGCCTTGGCAAGCCAGCAATCGATATCGACGCCGAGCGGCAGCGAGAAGGGATGCATGCCTGCCGCCTTCAGCCGCTCGCGCACGGCGGCGATCGCCGGCTCGTCGGCGACTGGCGGGAAGGGATAGGGCCTGGAATGCGGAGGCTCCGTCGGGTCTTGCCCGAGCGCACCGCGCACCTGGTAGAGTTCTTCCGCCCTGCAATACCAGGGCTCCAGCTCCTCATAGGGGAAGGGCCAGGCGGGCGAAATGCCCTCCGGGTGCCGCATCTCGATAAAATCTTCGCGGCGATAGCGCGTCAGCACCGCGCCGTAGAATTTCGAATTGCCGCCGACATTGTAATAATTGCCGGGATTGAAGCCTTTACCATCCACCTCGTACCAGGTTTCCTTCGGGCGGAAATGGCCGCGCTGGAAAATGGCCCGCTGGTCGCGGTTGACAGGCAGGTCCTCGATATGGCCGCCGGCCTCGAGGATGAGGATCTCCGCTCCCGAAGGGGCAAGGCCGGCGGCGACTGTCGCGCCCCCGACGCCGGAGCCGATGATGACGATGTCTGGCGATTTGGTCATTCGACTTGGAGCCTTGCGCTTCGCCATTCACCCCCCTCTGCCCTGCCGGGCATCTCCCTCTCAAGGGGGGAGATTGGCTGACCTGAGGTTCGGCCTTCATCCTTCAACGTCTGCAACCGGTGCCGAACGTCGATGAAGGCGTAATCTCCCCCTTTGAGGGGGAGATGGCCGGCAGGCCAGAGGGGGGTGAAGAAGCGAAATGTTTCCATCAGAATAGGAACCGTTTCAGCCGATGCGCAACTGGCTCTTCGGATCGAAGAAGACGGCCTTGTCGAGATTGAAGGCGAGCTTGGCCTTCTGGCCGACGGTGATGTTGGCATCGGCGCGTAAGCGAGCCACCACCTCCTTGCCGCCGAGATGGGTGACGGCGAACGTGTCGGAACCGGCGGGCTCGACCACCTCGATCAGGCAGTCGCCTTCCGCCAGCGAATGCGCCTTGCGGTCAGCGCCGTCCGGATCGGTCAGCGCCTCCGGGCGGATGCCGAAGATGATCTCCTGCCCCTTATAGGCGGCGAGCTTGCTCGCCGCGCCATTGACCGGCAGGGTAAGCGGCTCGCCCTCGGGACGATCGAGCGACACGCTCAAGCCGGAAGGGCTGTCCTCGATCCTGGCCTTCAGCAGGTTCATCGCTGGCGAGCCCATGAAATCGGCGACGAACATGTTGGCCGGGCTGTTGTAGATTTCCGCGGGTGTGCCGAACTGCTGCAGGACACCGTCCTTCAGCACCGCGATCTTGGTGGCGAGCGTCATGGCCTCGATCTGGTCATGCGTGACATAGACGATGGTCGTCTTCATGCGGTGGTGCAGGCGCTTGATCTCGGTGCGCATGTCGACGCGCAGCTTGGCGTCGAGGTTCGACAGCGGCTCGTCGAAGAGGAAGACCTGCGGATTGCGCACCAGCGCCCGGCCCATGGCGACGCGCTGGCGCTGGCCGCCGGAAAGCTGGCTCGGCTTGCGGTCGAGGAGATGGCCGATCTGCAGCGTCTCGGCGACGGACTTGATCGCCTTCTCCCGCTCGGGTTTGGGCACGCCGCGGATTTCCATGCCGAAGCCGATGTTCCCGGCCACCGTCATGTTGGGATAGAGCGCGTAGGACTGGAACACCATGGCGATGTCGCGCTGCGAGGGGTGGAGCCCCGCGACCGAGCGGCCGTTGATGAGGATTTCGCCCGATGTGATCGGCTCCAGCCCGGCGATGCAGTTCAGAAGCGTGGACTTGCCGCAGCCGGAAGGGCCGACGAGGACGAGGAAACCGCCCTCCTCGATCTCGATATTGATATCCCTAAGGATCGGCACGGTGCCATAGGACTTGTAAAGGTTCTTGATGGCCAGAAACGACATGAACTTATCCCTTGACTGCGCCGGACATCAGGCCACGCACGAAGTAGCGGCCGGCGACGATATAGACGAGGAGTGTGGGAAGGGCGGCGAGGATCGCGCCCGCGAAATGGACGTTATATTCCTTCACGCCCGTCGAGGAGTTCACCAGATTGTTGAGCGCCACCGTCATCGGCGTGCTGGTCGCATCCGAGAAGGAGGCGCCGAACAGGAAGTCGTTCCAGATATTGGTGAACTGCCAGATGACGGAGACGACGATGATTGGCCCGGAGGACGGCAGCAAGATGCGCCAGAAGATCTGGAAGAAGCTCGCGCCGTCGATCTGCGCGGCGCGCACCAGCTCGGTCGGGAATGCCGCATAATAATTGCGGAAATAGAGGGTGGTGAAGCCGAGGCCGTAGACCACATGCACGAGCACCAGCCCCGGTATGGAGCCGGCAAGCCCCAGCAGGCCGAGGATGCGGGCCATCGGGATCAGCACGATCTGGAACGGAATGAAGCAGGCGAGCAGAAGCATGCCGAACAGGATGTTGGAGCCCTTGAATTCCCACTTCGTCAGCACGTAGCCGTTGAGCGCGCCCAGCACGGTGGAGATGGCGACGGCGGGCACGACCATCAGGATCGAGTTGATGAAATAGGGCTTCAACCCCGTCGGCTGCACGCCGATCTGCGCAGTCGACCAGGCGGAAAGCCAGGGCGCGATCGTCCACTCGTGCGGCAGCGACAGCATGCCCCCCTGGCGGATCTCGTCGAGCGGCTTCACCGAGTTGACCAGCATGACGTAGAGCGGCAGCAGGTAATAGATCGCGAAGAGGATCAGGGCCGCGTAGATCAGCGCGCGGGTGAGCCTGCCGTGATTGATGACATTGTCAGGGCTTTGGGCGCTCATTTAGCGTTTCTCCCCGCGCAGTTCGGAATAGAGATAGGGAATGATGATCGAGAAGATCATCACCAGCATGATGATCGCCGATGAGGCGCCGATGCCCATCGAATTGCGGGTGAAGGTGTAGGAATACATGAAGGTCGCCGGCAGCTCCGTCGCCTGTCCCGGGCCGCCGCCGGTCAGGGCGATGATGAGGTCATAGGCCTTGATCGCGAGGTGGGCGAGGACGACGAAAGCGGAGAGGAAGACCGGGCGCATCAGCGGAATGATGATGCGGCGGTAGATGGTCATGGTCGAGGCGCCGTCGATCTGCGCCGCCTTGATGATCTCGTTGTCGACGCCGCGCAGGCCGGCGAGGAACATCGCCATGACGAAGCCCGAGGATTGCCAGACCGCGGCGATGACGACGGTATAGATCGCCATGTGGCGATCCTTGATCCAGTTGAACGCGAAGCTCGTCCAGCCGAGCTGGTGCATGGTGTTCTCAAGCCCGATGCCGGGATCGAGGAACCATTTCCAGGCCGTGCCGGTGACGATGAAGGAAAGCGCCATGGGATAGAGATAGATCGGGCGCAGCAGGCCTTCGGCACGTATCTTCTGGTCGAGCAGGATGGCAAGGCCGAGGCCGATGGCGACGGAGATCAGGATATAGAGCGAGGCGAAAATGCCCAGATTGGTGATCGCCCGCCACCAGTGCGGCAGCCTCCAGAGCCTGTAATAGTTCTCCAGCCCCACGAAGCCGTAGGAAGGCAGCATCTTGCTGTCGGTCAGCGAGAGATAGCCCGTATAGAGAATAAACCCGTAAACGAAGACCAGGACGAGGACGAAGCTCGGACTCACCACGAGCTTCGGCACCCAATCCTGCAAACGGCTGCGCGTGTTCATTCGCCTCACCCCGGCGCGTCAGCGCCTTTTTCTTTTTGATTTTTGCAACCCACTCAGCGCAGATCCCCTGCGCCGCAAGCCGGACCGCCGGGGCGCGAACCCCGGCGATCCGTCCCACGCTTACTTCGCGGCTTCGACGGCCGAAACCAGCTCTTCGACGGCCTCTTCGGGTGTCAGCTCGCCGTTGAACTGGCGGGTGACGACGTCATAGATGGCGTTCTTCACGGCAGCCGGATTGGCATAGCCATGGGCCATAGAGCCCATCAGGCGGCCCGACTTGCTGGCCTCGGCCACATCGGCGATCGCCTTCTTGCCGCAGGCGTCGAACGCGGTGTCTGGAACGTCGGTGCGCGCAGGCGCCGAACCCTTGACGACGTTGAAGGCCGACTGGAAGGCCGGGCTCTCGATGGCCGAAGCCATCTGCAGCTGCGCGGGCACCTTGTCCTCAGCCACCTTGAACATGGCGAACATGTCGGAGTTGAAGGTCACCGCTCCTTGCGTGCCGGGATAGCGCATGCAGACGAAGTCCTTGCCCGGCTCCTTGCCGGCCTTGATGAACTCGCCCTTGGCCCAGTCGCCCATGAACTGCACGCCGGCCTTGCCCTCGATCACCATCGCCGAGGCGAGGTTCCAGTCACGGCCGGAGAAATTGTCGTCGACATAGGAACGCAGCTTGGTCATGCGCTCGAAGGCCTGCTTCATCGTGTCGGAGCCGAGCGTCTCGGGATCGAGGTCGATGAAGGCCTTCTTGTAGAAATCGTCGCCGAAGGAAAGGACGACCGCGTCGAAGATCGTCGCATCCTGCCAGGGCTGACCGCCATGGGCGATCGGCGTGATGCCCTGCTCCTTGAACTTGTCGAGGAGGGCGATCAGCTCGTCCCAGTTCTGCGGCTCCTTGCCGCCGGCCTTGTCCAGCGCTTCCTTGTTGATCCACATCCAGTTGGTCGAATGGATGTTGACCGGGGCGGCGATCCAGTGGTCGTCATGCTTGGCGAATTTCTGCAGCGCGTCGGGGATGACCTTTTCCCAGCCTTCCTTGTTCGCCACCTCGTCGAGATTGCCGAGCGCGCCCTGGTTGGCCCAGTCGACGATATCGAAGCCGAGCATCTGCACGGCCGTGGGCGGGTTGCCTGATGTGACGCGGGCGCGCAGCACGGTCATGGCCTCGCTGCCGCCGCCGCCGGAAACCGGCATGTCGACCCAGGAGATGCCCTTGCTTTCCAGATCCTTCTTGAGGACGTCGAGCGCTGCCGCCTCGCCGCCCGAAGTCCACCAGTGGAGAACCTCGACGCTCTCCTTCTGCTGGGCATGGCCCAGCGTGGCTGTCCCCACCATCAAGGCCGCGACCGCAGCCGTCGTCCAGAACTTACGCATGACTTGCCTCCCTGTTGCAAGGTTCAAAAGCAGGATCACCTCGACCCGGCTTTTTCTTCATTCCTGCGCCCGAAGCCGCAGGAAGCTCCCATTCCGGAGCACCGCACGCCCTCCGACGGGCGCTCCAGACCTCTTGTCTCCCGCATCGGCTTCCCGAAACCGGTTCCGATGCACATAGACACCGTTGTCGGCGCACCACGCGTGCGGCTGCAATCCTATCTCGGCATCCACCAGGCCGTGCGCGGCCCCATATGAATATTCAACGTCTTGGTCTCGGTATAGTCCTCCACCGCGTGACGGCCAAGCTCACGCCCGAGGCCGGATTGCCTGTAACCGCCGAATGGCAGCTCGGACGCTCCGTCCATGAACGTGTTCATCCAGACCGTCCCGGCTCTTACCCCGCGACCAACCTGCAGGCAGGTATCCATGTCCCTGCTCCATACGCCCGCCGATAGACCATAATCGATTGAATTGGCAATATCGACGGCATTCTCGATCGTATCGAAAGTCAGCACGGAAAGCACGGGGCCGAACACCTCCTCGCGCGCGACGGCCATGTCCCGCTTCACGCCCGAGAGGATCGTCGGCGCCATGAACTGGCCGAGGCCCAGGTCGAGCGGCGCGCCGCCATGGACGATATCGGCGCCGTCGCCGGCGGCGCTGCGCACATAATTGTCGATCTTCGCCAGATGCTCGGGCGTGATGATCGCGCCGACCTGCGTTCCGGGGTCCAGCGGGTCTCCCACCCGCACCTTTTTCGACAGTTCGGCAATGCGCGAAACGACTTCCTCGGCTATGGAATAGTGAACAATCAGGCGGCTTCCGGCGTTGCAGCACTCGCCGGCATTGAAATAGGCGCCGAAGACGGCCGCGTCGACAAACTCGTCCAGATTGGCGTCCGGAAAGATGATTTGCGGGTTTTTTCCGCCCAGCTCGAGCGAAACCTTCTTCAGCGTCCGCGCCGCATTGGCCATGGTGAGCTTGCCGATTGTCGTCGATCCGGTGAACGATACCATGTCGACATCGGGATGCGCCGTCATCGGCGCGCCGGCCTCCGCCCCGGTGCCGACGACGATATTGACGACGCCAGACGGCACGCCCGCTTCCATGAGAATTTCACCCAGGACGAGTGTCGATCCGGAGGTGAGTTCCGAAGGCTTGACCACCGTCGTGCAGCCTGCGGCCAGGGCGAAGGGGAGCTTCTGGCTGACGATCAGGAAGGGGAAATTCCAGGGGGTGATGATCGATATGACACCGATGGCCTCACGGAGCACGACACCGAGCGTCCCTTCGCCCAGCGTGTTGTAGCTTTCGCCGTGCAGATCGCGACCAAGAGCCGCAGCATAACGCCAGATATCCACAGCCCCGGCCAGTTCGCCGCGCGCCTGCGAAATCGGCTTGCCCGACTCGATGGAGTCCAGGAACGCCAGTTCTTCCGCCCTGGCGGTGATCATATCGGCGGCTTTCAGCAGGATATTGGACCGCTCGGCCCCCTTCATGCGCGGCCAGGGCCCCTTGTCGAAGGCATGGCGGGCGGCCTGGATAGCGCGCTCGACATCCGCCCCGGTCGCCGCCTGGTAGCGGCTGACAACGGTGCCATGGGCCGGGCTTCTGCGCTCGATGATTCGGCCTTCTGCGCCATTGGCCCAGCGCCCCTCGATCAGCATCTGGAACTCGCGCGGCTTGAAATCGGCAAGCGCCTGCGGGCGTACCAAGACCGTCATTACCATTCTCCCTTGAACTGCGGCTCGCGTTTTCCGGCGAAGGCGGCAACGCCTTCCCTGAGATCACCCGTCCTGGCCGCCAGGATGGAGCCCAGCGCCTCGACGGCCGTGCCGTTATCCTCATCATTGGCGGATGCGATCATCAGCTTGGCGATTTCCAGCGCGGCCGGACCGCGCCTTGCGACCTGCGCGGCATAATCACGGGCGGCGTCGAGGGCCTCGCCCTGCTCGACCACATGGTCGACCAGGCCCAGGACCATTGCCTCCTCGCCGGAAAAAATCTCGCCACCCAGAACCATGCGGCGCACGATCTGCGCGCCGAACCGCCTGACCAGGCGCTGCGTGCCGGACCACCCCGGCACCATGCCGAGGCTCGTCTCGGGCAGGCCGATCTTGACCTGCCTTTCCGCAATGCGGATATCGGCGGCCGCAGCCAGCTCCAGCCCGCCGCCCAGCGCATGGCCGTTGAGCGCGGCGATCAGCGGCATGCGCAGCGTGGCGAGCCGCTCGAAGACGCGGTGGCCGAAGCGCACCCATTGATGGCCGAATTCGTTCGGCGCCATCGCCCCCCAGGCTTTGATATCGCCGCCGGCGGAGAAGGCCTTGCCCTCCCCCGTCAGGATGGCGACGCGGATCTCCCCATTGGCCTCGACCTCGTCGCAGGCTGCGGCCAGCGCCTTCAACATGCCGATATCGAAGGCGTTGAGCTTGTCGGGCCGCGCGATGGTGATGGCCGCGACATGGCCGTCGAAATCGAGCCTGATGCGATCGTCGGCAACTCTCTCAGACATGTGTGCCTCCTTTGCCCCCTGCCACTTGCCCTCTCCCCGCATGCGACAGGGCCATCGCATGTGCTTTGGAAATGCCCCTCATCCGCCTGCCGGCACCTTCTCCCCGCAAGCGGGGAGAAGGAAGAAGCGACAACGCTGACGTCCCCCTCTCCCCGTTTGCGGGGAGAGGGTAAGGGTGAGGGGCTCTCATAGGCAATTCTCCCCTCCCAGCTTGCGGGCCGGCTTTTGCGGCAGCCTGAGCCCGATGGGCGCTTCCTGGAACAGCGCCGCGTCCATTGTCTTCAATTTGTCGGAGACGATGAGCGGGAATTCCGACTGGTCGAGAATATGCGTTTGCAGATCGACGCCGGGCGCGATCTCCGTCAGCACGATGCCCTCAGGCGTCAGCTTCATCACGCAGCGCTCGGTGACATAGGTGATGTCCTGCCCCTGCTCGATCGCCCTGCGGCCGGAGAAGGTCACGTGCTCGACCTCGTGGACCAGCTTCCTGAGCTTGCCTTCCTTCTCGATCACCAGCCGGCCATCGGAGACGGCGAGCTTGGCGCCGGCATTGAACATGCCGGAGAAGACGATCTTCCTCGCCCGCGCGGTGATGTCGACGAAGCCGCCGGCGCCGGCCGTGACATGCGGGCGGAAGGAGAGCTTCGACACATTGACCGAGCCGGTGCGGTCGATCTCGAGGAAGGAGAGGAGCGAGGCATCGAAGCCGGCGCCCTGAAAATAGGTGAACTGGTAGGGAGACGGCACGAAGGCCTCGGCGTTCGATGCGCAGCCGAAGGCGAAATCGAGGAGCGGGATGCCGCCGACCGGCCCCTGCTCGATCGCCCAAGTGACGGCGCCGTGCAGCCCCTCCTCGAGCAGGATGCGCGGCACATTGGCCGAGATGCCGAAGCCGAGATTGACGGCGCTGCCAGCTTCCAGCTCCTGCGCGACCCGGCGGGCGATGACCTTCTGGATATTGAACTCCGGCAGGCGGAAGCTCTCCAGCGGGCGGAAGATCTCGCCCGAGATCGCGGGGTCGTAGAGGGTCTGCGTCGTCTGCTTCTGGTCGGGATCGACGACGATATAATCGACGAGAACGCCGGGGATGCGCACGTCGTGCGGCTTCAGCGTTCCTGATTTGGCGATGCGCTTGACCTGCGCAATGACGATGCCGCCATTGTTGCGTGCCGCCAGCGCCTGGTCGAAGCCGCCGAGATAGGCACCCTCATGCTCATAGGTGAGATTGCCGCGCTCGTCGGCCGTTGTGGCGCGGATGATCGCCACATCCGGCACGATGGCCTTGAAATAGAGCCATTCCTCACCCTCGAATGCGACCTTCTTCACCAGGGGCGATGCCGCGGCGGAGGCGTTCATGGCGCAGCCCTGGCGCGCCGGATCGACGAAGGTGTCGAGCCCTACCTTGGTCAGCACGCCGGGGCGCTTGGCCGCCGCCTCGCGGTGCATGTCGAACAGGATGCCCGAGGGGACGTTATAGGCCGCCACCTCGTCATTGCCGATCATCTTCCAGATCAGGGGCGGCTCGGCGCTGGACGGGCCGGAGGGATAGGAGCCGCCGATGATGGTCTTCAGCAGGCCCTTCCTGGCAATATGATCGACACCCCTAATGCCGCTCATGTCGCCGGCGGCGATCGGATGCAGCGTGGTCAGGTCGCGCGGGTGGCCTGTCGCCTCGAAACGCTCGCCGATCGCCTTCAGCATCAGATCAGGACAGCCAAGGCCGCTCGATGAGGAAACCGACACGATCGCTCCGTCAGGGATCAGGCTTGCCGCTTGCGCCGGCGTGATATGCTTGCTCATTACCAATTTGCTTTCATAGTCCTGTTTCAACGGGGGTTGCCGCCCCGGTTCTTGCGGCTTTCGCGACGGCCAGCGCCGTGGCGAGGGACCAGATGCCGTCCTCGCCCGTGGCGCTGGGCACGCCCTTGCCGGCGATGGCATCGTGGAAGGCGGCAAGGGCCGTCTCATAGAGATTGTGGTGGTTGAGCTTGAGCTCATGCTCGCCTTCGGCATCGCGAAGCACGACCCTTCCGAGGGGCTGCTGCGTCATCACGTTGCGCGCGATGAGCGAGCCGTCAGTGCCATGCACCTCGAAACCCGTCTCGGCATATCGCGTCGTAAAGCCGTCGTGGAACTGGGCAATGACGCCCGATTTGAAGCGAAGCGCACCCATGACCGCATCCTCCAGGCCCGATTTGCCCATGCCGCCCGCCTGCGTCATCGCCACCGCCTCGACCGGGTCGTCATCGAGGACGAAGCGCAGCGTGTCGCTGTCGTGGACCGTGATGTCGAGGATGACGCCGCCGCCGGCATCGGGCCGATCGAGCCGCCAGCCCTGCAGATGCGCCGGCAGGTAGACCGCGTGGAAAACCCGGGCGGCAAGCGGCCTGCCGATCCTGCCGGACCGGATCGCATCGCGCATGGCGCGATGGCTGGCGGCATTGCGCAAATGATGGTTGGTGCCCATCACGACGCCCGCTTCCTGAGCGGCCTCAACCATGGCATGGGCATCGTCGAGCGTCAGCGCCAGCGGTTTTTCGCACAACACATGCTTGCCGGCCCTGGCGGCGGCGATGGCCAGATCACGATGCAGCTCGTT
The DNA here is from genome assembly GCF_014191375.1 of Mesorhizobium sp. RMAD-H1. Classification (GTDB taxonomy): domain Bacteria; phylum Pseudomonadota; class Alphaproteobacteria; order Rhizobiales; family Rhizobiaceae; genus Paramesorhizobium. The sequence goes on along the minus strand of NZ_JACHWN010000001.1, from coordinate 298,192 downwards.
GGTGGTCGAGATATAGACCGCATCGACGTCCCCGCTCAGCAGCGCATCGAGATCGGTCACCGATTTTGCAATGCCATTGGCCTCGGCATAGGATCTGCCGCGCGCCGCGTCGCTGCTCATGACGGAGACCACCTCGCCACCGGTCGCCCGGATCGCGTCGATCATCCATTCCTTGGCTATGGTGCTCGCGCCGATCAGACCCCATTTCGTCATGCGTGCTCCTCCCGGTCCCGTGTGTTCTTCCTGATGCCGCAGCTCTCGCGGACGACAAGCCGCACGGAAAGCAATTGCGCCTCCGGCTCGGCCCTTTCGGAATTGATCTGCTTCAAGAGAAGCTGCGCGGCGCGCTGGCCCATGCCCTGCGGGTCGACGGAGACCGTCGTCAGCGCCGGCACGGCGGTCTTGGCCTCGATCACGTCGTCGAAGCCGACGACCCCGAAATCCACGCCCGGCTCCATGCGCGCGGCGCGAAGGCCATCGCAGACGCCGAAGGCCACCGCATCGTTGAAGCAGACGGCCGCGGTCGGACGCTCGGCGCGTAGCAGCATCTTCTCCACCGCCGCCACGCCGCCCGCCCGCGACGGCGCGGAATTGAAGATGAATTCGTCGCCCGAAGAGAGCCCCGCCCTGGCGAGCGCATCACGATAGCCGCGTACGCGCTCCTCGAACACGGCCATATCGGCATAGCCGCCCATGAAGGCGATGCGCCTGTGGCCGAGGCCGACGAGATGCTCCACCGCCTGGGACGGGCCGGCATAATTGTCGGAGAGGAGCGAGGAGACCTTGGCGCCGGGCAGATTGCGCACCACCAGCACCACCGGAACGCCGCTGTCGATGAACGGCTTGAGGTCGGAGACCTGCGTGCCGCGCGCTGGCGAAATGATCAATCCCGCAATGCCATGCTCGCGCATGGAGGCAACCACTTCGCGTTGCCGGTCGACGCTTTCTCCCGTATTGGCGAGGAACTGGACATAGCCGGCCGACTGCACCACCATGTCCATGCCGACGGCGAGTTCGGCGAAGAAGCTATTGGTGAGATCATTGACGACGATGCCGACGATCCCCGATTTCGACTGGCGCAGATTGGCGGCGCTGCGGTTATAGACATAACCCAGCTCGCGGATGACGGTGGAGACCCGGGCACGCGTCGCCTCATTGACGCGCGGGCTGCCCTGCAGGACGAGCGAAACGGTCGACTTCGACACGCCGGCGGCGCGCGCGATATCGATCACAGTCGTCCTCGTCCGTTTCACTTCAGGCTGCCTCCCTGCCCGCCACGCGCCTCGCCCTCCCCAGCGTGAGCACTGTTTCGAGAAAGTTAATTGGAACGTTCCAAATTTGTCAAGTCGAAATGGTGGAAGATGATGTGGACGCGCTCCAAAAGGCAGAATGCCGAAGTTTTCCAGGCATATTATTCAGATTTTTCGACTTGAACACCGGGTTTTCCGGCTATTTCTGCGAATATTCCCGATATCGAGATTTTTCACCCGCCCCTTGAAAATTGGAACGTTCCAAATTATCGCTATCTTCAAAGGAGCGCTTCAGGGCGACCCCGGAGGAGGACCCATGACGTTAAGCCTGAAACTGCCGCGCGCCGACGGAGGAAGCGAGGATTACCGGCTCATCGGCACGCCGATCGCCCGGCCCGCGGTCCGCCCGGGCTTCAACCGCATCGCCTATGCTGCGGCGCATGTCGTTTCCGATCCACTGCGCGACACCGATCCCTGGGGCAAACCCGCGATCGACTGGGACGCGACAATGGCCTTCCGGCATCATCTGTGGAGCCTCGGCTTCAGGATCGCCGAGGCCATGGATACGGCACAGCGCGGCATGGGGCTCGACTGGGCAGGGGCGCAGGAGCTGATCCGCCGCTCGCTCGCCGAAGCGCGCACGGTCGAGGGCGCCGATCTCGCCTGCGGCGCGGGAACGGATCAGCTCGACCCCGCCGATGCCCGCTCGCTCGACGATGTGATCCGGGCCTATGAGACGCAGATCGGCTTCATCGAAAAGCATGGCGGCCGGGCGATCATGATGGCGAGCCGGGCGCTGGCGCGAGTGGCGAAATCACCGGATGATTACCGCAAGGTCTATGGCCATATCCTCGGCCAGACGCGGGAGAAGGTGGTGCTGCACTGGCTGGGCGAGATGTTCGACCTCCAGCTTGCAGGCTATTGGGGCGGCGGCAGCTTCGAGGACGCACTCGATACCGTGCTGGGCATCATCGGCGACAACAGGGACAAGGTCGAAGGCATCAAGATCTCGCTGCTCGACGGCGCCAAGGAAGTGGCGTTGCGCAACCGCCTGCCCGAAGGCGTGCTCTGCTTCACCGGCGACGATTTCAACTATGCGGAGCTGATCGAGGGCGACGGGCGGAGATACAGCCATGCGCTGCTCGGCATCTTCGATGCCGTGGCCCCCTCCGCCTCCAAGGCGCTTGCAGCGCTCGCCACCGGCGACACCGCCACCTTCCGCGGCGTCATCGAGCCGACCGTGCCCCTGTCGCGCAAGATCTTCGAAGCGCCTACGCAATATTACAAGGCCGGCGTCGTCTTCCTCGCCTGGCTCAACGGCCACCAGCGCCATTTCACCATGCCCGCCGGCATGCAATCGGCGCGCGGCCTCCTGCATTATGCCGACATATTCCGCCTTGCCGACCAGGCAAACGTGCTCGACCAGCCGGACCTCGCCGTCAGCCGGATGAAGAATTTTCTGGCGGTGCTGGGGGAGTAGCAGCAATCTCGTCTGCTTGGAAATACAGGCCGAAGGGGATTGGCTCTTCAAATAGAAATATTGGCGGGACAGTACCCCCCTCTTGCCTGCCGGCCATCTCCCCCTCAAGGGGGGAGATTACGCCTGCATAGACGTTCGGCATCAATCGCAACCGTTGGAGAATGGATGCCGAGCGTTCTATCAGCCAATCTCCCCCCTTGAGGGGGAGATGGCCGGCAGGCCAGAGGGGGGTGTCTCGCGTTTCCATTAAGAACAGGAACTGCTTCAGCCAGCGCCCCGGCCCGCATAACGGTTGCCGACAAGGCGAAAGTACTTCTACCTCGCCATTTCGATGCAACGGGATCCATGCCTCGCCGGCTGCCAATTTTCGAGACTTTTCCTTGGACGCCTTCAACGACACAAAAGTTGCTTGCAATGTACGAATGTTCAAATATCCTCTGAAGATATGAAGCTCACAAAGAGCTCGTATGGGAGGAAAAAATGGACGCATTGCTTGCCGGCCTGAAAGGGGCCGTCGATACGCTTGGCGCGACGGTCCTGCTGCCGATCGTCATCTTCATCATCGCGTTGGTGCTGGGCGCCAGGGCAGGACGCGCCTTCCGCGCCGCCGTCACGATCGGCGTCGCCTTCATCGGCATCAATCTCGTTCTCGGACTGATGCTCAACAGCATATCCGACGCGGCGCAGGCCATCGTGAAGAACACCGGCATCCAGCGCGACATCGTCGATGTCGGCTGGCCCTCGGCAGCGGCGATCGCCTTCGGCTCGTCGGTGGGGCTCTGGGTCATTCCCGTCGGCATCGCCGTCAATATCCTGCTCCTGGTGACGCGGCTCACGCGCACGCTCAATGTCGATGTCTGGAATTTCTGGCATTTCGCCTTCATCGGCTCGCTGACGGTGGCCGCCACCAACAATCTCGCCTATGGCATCATCGCGGCGGCGCTGATGGCGGCGCTGGCGCTGCTCTTCGCCGACTGGTCAGCGAAAGCCGTGCAGAAATTCTACGGCGTCCCCGGCGTCTCGGTGCCCCATCTCGCCTCGGCACAGATCCTGCCGATAGCGATCGTTCTCAACTGGATCATCGACCGGATTCCCGGCATCAACAAGATCGACATCAGCACCGACACGATCCAGAAGCGTTTCGGCGTGCTGGGCGAGCCGGTCATCCTCGGCCTCGTCATCGGTCTCGTACTCGGCGCCATCGCCTATTACAATCTCGGCGATTTCGGCACGGTGCTGAGCAAGATCCTGCAGACCGGCATGACCCTGGCGGCCGTCATGCTGCTCCTGCCGCGCATGGTGAAGATCCTGATGGAGGGGCTCTTGCCGGTCTCGGAAGCGGCGCAGGAATTCGTCCGCAAGCGCGCCGGCGACCGGGAGCTCACCGTCGGGCTCGACTCGGCGATCCTGATCGGCCATCCGGCGGCGATCTCCTCGTCGCTGATCCTGGTGCCGATCGCCATCATCCTGTCGATCATCCTGCCCGGAAACCGCGTGATCCTCTTCGCCGACCTCGCGGTCATCCCCTTCATCGTGGCAATGACCGCGCCGCTTCTCAACGGCAACGTCTTCCGCATGGTGATCGTCGGCACGGTGACGCTGATCCTCGGCTTCTATGTCGCCAATGCGCTTGCGCCGCTCTTCACCAGCGCGGCAGTCGCCTCGGGCTTCGCGATGCCGGCGAATGCAGTGCAGATCACCAGCGTGGTCGATGGCTTCCTGTGGATCTCCTATGTCGTGGTCAAGGCGGTCGAAAGCCTGGGGATCGCCGGGCTGGCGCTGCTTCTCGTCATCATCGGCGCGGCCTTCTGGGCCTTCCGCCGCAACACATCCGCCTGGGAGCGCGCCGCCGGCGCGGACGAAGAAGCGGAAGCCGTTCGGCCGAGCTGATATTCGCGCGACCGAAAGATGGTCCCGGCCGGCATTCGGCCGGGACCCGGTCTTCAGACAAGAGGCTTACGATTTGTCAAATCCCCTCCTCACCCATCTCGATCCCGCGGCGGTGCTTCTCGACCTCGAGGCGAAAAGCAATGGCGACGTGATCCGTGCGCTCGGCGAGCGCCTGAGGCAACTCGGCCATGTCAGGGAAAGCTATGTCGGCGCGGTGCTGTCCCGGGAAGCGGCGCTGCCGACCGGGCTTCCGCTCGGCGGCGACAACAATATCGCGGTGCCGCACACCGACCCGGAGCACGTCATCCGGCCGGCGCTGGCCCTCGCGGTCTTGAAGGAGCCGGTCGTCTTCTCCAACATGGAGGACCCGGAAGAGAAGCTGCCGGTGCGCGTGGTGATCCTGATGGCGCTCAACGACAAGGACAGGCAGATCGAAATGCTGCAGAAGATCGCCGAAACGATTCAGAGCCCCGCAGCGCTCGCTGCCTTGCGCAGTGCGAAGACCTTCGAGGACGTCTGCGCGGCATTTGCTTAGCCGCATGATCTTATCCGAAAAGTCTGCAACTTTTCGGGATCATGCTCGCAACCGAAAGGAACAGACATGGCCAGGGAAAAAATCATTCTCGTCGCCTGCGGCACCGGTATCGCCACCTCGACGGTCGTTGCCACGGCCATCGAGGAGGAGATGAAGAACCGCGGCATCCCGGTCTCGATCCGCCAGTGTAAGGCGACCGAGGTGCCGGGGATGGTCGACGATGTCGACCTCGTGGTTTCAACGACGCCCGTACCGCAGGGACTGGGCAAGCCCGTCATCACGACGCTGGCCTTCCTCACCGGCATGGGGAAGGCCGATGTGCTCGACAGGATCGAAGGGTATTTGCGGGATTGAGGTATGGGTTAACCGGAGGCGTCGCCGCAGTGACACCCCCCTCCGGCCTGCCGGCCATCTCCCCCTCAAGGGGGGAGATTGGCTGGCATGGATGACGGAGCCTAATTCTGACACGCTGGCGATTGGCGAAACCAGACCTCATATCCAATCTCCCCCTTGTGGGCAGGGCTATCGCATATGTCGCAAATTACCCCTCACCCTTACCCTCTCCCCGCAAGCGGGGCGAGGGGGACGCCAGCGTTTCCGCTTCTTTCTTCTCCCCGCGTGCGGGGAGAAGATGCCGGCAGGCAGATGAGGGGCATTCATATGCGATCACCCTGCCCACAAGGGGCGAGATGACCGGCAGGCCAGAGGGGGGTGAGTGGTCGAGCGCCCAATTTTCTCTGAAAAGCCCCTACAAAAACAGGCTCCCGGTTGCCCGGGGACCTGCTTCGCAACGTCCTTTCCAATAATGGGGGGCGGTTACTGGAAGAGGACGACGGCTTTCTGGAAGGTGACCCACACGCCCCAGAGAATGGGAATGCCGACCGCCGCCCAGGCAAGAGCTGCCTTGGCGTCGAGCCCGCCCGTGCCGATGCCGAAGGAGCCCGTCGGGCCGGCGGAGGCCGCCGCGGTCTTGGCCTGGAGGGCGGCAACCTCGGCGTCCGACATGAACCATTTTTCGGCCAGCGGCTTGATGAACAGATTGGCGATGAAGCCGAGCGCCAGCATGCCGGCGAGGATGTACATGGTGAAGTTATAGACGAGCTCTCGCGGTACGCCGGCATTGATCTGGAATTCGCGGATGTAGTTGACCACCACAGGCCCGACGATGCCCGCCGTCGCCCAGGCCGTCAGCAGCCGGCCATGAATCGCGCCGACGAACTGTGTGCCGAAAATATCGGCGAGATAGGCCGGAATGGTCGCGAAGCCGCCGCCATACATCGACAGGATGATGCCGAAGGCGAGCACGAACAGCGCCTTGTTCCCCATGCCCGCGAGGGTGGGCGCGAGCGCATAGAGCACGATGCCGAGCAGGAAGAAGGTGTAATAGGTGTTCTTGCGGCCGATCTTGTCTGAGAGCGAGGCCCAGAAGAAGCGCCCGCCGATATTGAAGAGCGACAGGAGGCCGGTGAAGCCCGCGGCGATGGCCGCGATTGCCGTCTTTTGCGAGGCGTCGAGCTGGGTGAAGCTCAGTTCCGGCAGGCCGATGAGCTTGCCGCCGAAGATCTCCTGCAGCATGGGCGAGGCCATGCCGATGACGCCGATGCCGGCGGAGACGTTGAGGCAGAGCACGGCCCAGATGAGCCAGAATTGCGGGGTCTTATGGGCATCGCGCAAATGGACGTGCCGCGTGGTGATCATCGCCTTCTGGCTCGTGGGCGGCGTCCAGCCCTCGGGCCGCCAGCCGGCTGGCGGAATGCGGTAGCCGAATGCGCCGCACATCATGAAGACGAAATAGATCACCGCCATGACGATGAAGGTTTCCCACACGCCGACGGACGTGGCCGTCTTGAAATGGTTCATCAGCATGTCGGCCAGCGGAGCGCCGATCATCGCGCCGCCGCCGAAGCCCATGATCGCCATGCCGGTCGCCATGCCGCGCCGGTCGGGGAACCATTTGATGAGGGTGGAGACCGGCGAGATATAGCCAAGGCCAAGCCCGATGCCGCCGATGACACCCGCGCCCAGCCACATCAGCCAGAGCTGGTGCATCATAACGCCGAGGGCCGCCACGAGAATGCCGCCGCACCAGCACAGCGCCGCGACGAAACCCGCCTTGCGCGGACCGGCCCGCTCCAGCCAGCCGCCCCAGAGCGCCGCCGAGCAGCCCAGCAGCACGAAGAACAGGGTGTAGATCCAGCCCAGATCCGCGACGCGCCAGTCGCAGGTGGTGGTGAACAGGGCCGTCAGCAGATTCAGGTCCGGGCAGGCGACGGGTTGCGTGACGCCGAGCGAGCGCGAAAGCGGTAGCCAGAAAACGCTGAAGCCATAGGCCATGCCGATGCAGAGATGGATGGCGAGCGCCGCCGGCGGAACCAGCCAGCGATTGAAGCCGGGTTTGGCGATGATGCGCTCCCGGTCGAGAATTCCGGCACCCTCCAGGGTGCCTGCTGTGGTATCTGAAGACATGATAACAATCCTCTCCTTCCGTCCTGGTGCCCAGGCGGATTACCTCATTGTCTAAATTTAAAGGGAAATGCCGCCCCCGACAGGCGACCGCATATGGCGGGATGCCCCTTACCCTCTCCCCGCAAGCGGAAAGAGGGAGGCTTATACGTTGCCGCTTCTTTCTTCTTCCCGTGCGGGGAGGAGATGTCGGCAGGCAGATGAGGGGCAGCTACATGCGATCACCTGACCGCAGGTCAGGCTCTAAGATATGGTCTCAAACTATCGATCAATCGCTCCTCCCTGTCGCGTTCAATCCACTTCAATTCATCTGCAATATATCGGGCCGGTGCTCAGGCTGGCGTCGGCCGGCGTATCTGCTTTGCCGCTTCGATGACGAGTTCGTTCAATCCCTTGCCGCCCTGCTCATCAAGGATGGCAAAGAGCTGGGCGCGCATGCGCGGCTCCCAGAAAAGATTGATGTGGTTGGCCACGCCCGCCACCTGCTCGTCGCGCGGCTGGGAGGTGAAGAAGGTGGCGATCTGGTTGGCCATATAGATCAGCTTGTCGTGTGTGCCACTATGCGACATGGGCATTTGCTCCGGCCTGGATACGGTCTGTATGGGTGTAGATGTCGAACTCGTCCCCGCGCACCAGCGCGACGAGCGAAATGCCCGCCGCTTCCGCCGTGCGGATGGCAAGGGCGGTCGGCGCCGAGACGGCGATGAGCACCGGCGCGCCGATGATTGCCGTCTTCTGCACCATCTCGATCGATACGCGGCTGGTCACGATCACGGCGCCGCTCGTGCCGTCGATCCCCGCCCTCGCGAGCGCGCCGATGAGCTTGTCCAGCGCATTGTGGCGCCCGACATCCTCGCGGGCGGCGACGATGCCTTTTCCCGGAACGTAGAAGCCCGCCGCGTGGACCGCGCCGGTCTCATTGTGGAGCGGTTGCCGGGCGGAGAGGAGCCGGACGGACTGCACGATATCGCCCGCCGTCAGACGCAGACCGACGGACCCTACCGAGGCGACCGGCTTCAACGCCTCATCGATCGACTCGATGCCGCAGAGGCCGCAGCCGACGGGGCCTGCCATATGGCGGCGGCGCGCGGTGAGCGCATCGCGCCTGTCACCCACCAGCGTGATCTGGATATCGATGCCCTGGTCGTGGTCCTCGACCGCCATCTCGCTTATGTCGGACGCGTTTTCGATAATGCCTTCCGACAGGCTGAAGCCGACGGCGAAATCCTCGATATCGGCAGGGGTCGCCATCATCACCGCATGGGTCGTCCCGCCATAGCTGAAGGCAATCGGCGTCTCCTCCGGCACGATGCGCACCGCAGATGTCGTGCCGCCCTTGCGGCGGGCAATGCGGGAGACCGGATGGCGGGTGGGGCGGGCGGTCACTAGACACCCCCCTCTGCCCTGCCGGGCATCTCCCCCTCAAGGGGGGAGATTGGCTGACATGATCCCCGATTCTCACTCTCTAGTGTCGGCGATTGGTGACGAGCATCTGTGAAGGCGTAATCTCCCCCCTTGTGGGGGAGATGGCCGGCAGGCCAGAGGGGGGTGTGGCCCGATACCGGCACCGCTCTACTCCGCCGCTTCCAGCTTGGCGGCGATGCGGCGGCTCTGCTTCGCCTGTTCGTCATATTCGACCTGCCAGTCGGACGGGCCGTTGGAGGGCGCGACCTGCACCGCCGTCACCTTGTATTCCGGGCAATTGGTCGCCCAGTCCGTGAAGTCGGTGGTCACCACATTGGCCTGCGTCGCCGGATGGTGGAAGGTGGTGTAGACCACGCCCGGTGAAACGCGGTCGGTGACCTTGGCGCGCAGCGTCGTCTCACCGGAGCGGCTCGCAAGCCGGACCCAGTCGCCGTCGCGGATGCCGCGGTTCTCGGCATCGTGCGGGTGGATCTCCAGCCGGTCCTCCTCATGCCAGACAACATTGGCGGTGCGCCGGGTCTGCGCGCCGACATTATATTGCGAGAGGATGCGGCCGGTTGTGAGAAGCAGCGGGAAGCGCGGGCCGGTCTTCTCGTCTGTCGCCACATATTCGGTGCGGATGAACTTGCCCTTGCCGCGCACGAAGCCATCAATATGCATGACCGGCGTGCCGAGCGGCGCCTTCTCGTTGCAGGGCCACTGCACCGAGCCCTCGCGCTCCAGGAGATCGTAGGTGACGCCGGCAAAGCTCGGCGTGGTCATGGCGATCTCGTCCATGATCTGGGACGGATGCTTGTAATTCCAGCCGAGGCCCATGGCGTTCGCCAAATTCTGCGTCACCTCCCAGTCGGCATAGCCGTTCTTCGGGCTCATCACCTTGCGCACGCGGTTGATGCGGCGCTCGGCATTGGTGAAGGTGCCGTCCTTTTCCAGGAAGGTCGAGCCGGGCAGGAAGACATGGGCGTAATTGGCCGTCTCATTCAGGAAGAGATCGTGGACCACGACGCATTCCATCGCCGCCAGGCCCGCCGCCACATGCTTCGTGTCGGGGTCGGACTGCAATATGTCCTCGCCCTGGATGTAGATGCCCTTGAAGCTGCCGTCGACGGCGGCATCCAGCATGTTGGGGATCCGCAGGCCCGGCTCGTTCTGGAGCTCGACGCCCCAGAGCTTCTCGAAGATGTCGCGCGTCGCGTCATCCGAGATGTGGCGGTATCCCGGCAGCTCGTGCGGGAAGGAGCCCATGTCGCAGGAGCCCTGCACATTGTTCTGTCCGCGCAAGGGGTTCACGCCGACGCCGGGGCGGCCGATATTGCCGGTCGCCATGGCGAGGTTGGCGATGGCGATAACCGTGGTCGAGCCCTGGCTGTGCTCGGTGACGCCGAGGCCGTAATAGATCGCGCCATTGCCGCCGGTGGCGAAGAGCCGCGCCGCGCCGCGGATCAGATCGGCCGGGACGCCCGAGATCTTCTCCACCGCTTCCGGGCTGTGCTCGGGCTGGGAGACGAAGGATGCCCAGTCCTGGAACTCGGCCCAATCGCAGCGCTCGCGGATGAAGGCCTCGTCGAACAGGCCTTCCGTGACGATGACATGGGAGAGCGCCGTGACGACCGCGACATTGGTGCCGGGCCGGAGCGGCAGGTGATAGGCGGCTTCCACATGCGGCGTGCGCACCAGATCGATGCGGCGCGGGTCGATGACAACAAGCTTCGCGCCCTGGCGCAGCCGCTTCTTCAAGCGCGAGCCGAACACGGGGTGGCCATCGGTCGGGTTGGCGCCAATGACGATGACGACATCGGTATGCTCGACGCTGTCGAAATCCTGCGTGCCGGCCGAGGTGCCGAAGGTCTGCTTCAGCCCATAGCCGGTCGGCGAATGGCAGACGCGGGCGCAGGTGTCGACATTGTTGTTGCCAAAGCCCTGGCGGACCAGCTTCTGGACCAGATAGGTCTCCTCATTGGTGCAGCGCGACGAGGTGATGCCGCCGACCGCACCCTTGCCATATTGATACTGGATGCGGCGGAATTCGCTCGCCACATGTCTGTAGGCCTCTTCCCACGTCACCTCGCGCCAGGGATCGGTGATCTTCTCACGGATCATCGGATTGAGGATGCGGTCCTTGTGGGTGGCATAGCCATAGGCGAAGCGGCCCTTGACGCAGGAATGGCCGCGATTGGCCTTGCCGTCCTTGTAAGGCACCATGCGGACCAGCTCCTCGCCGCGCATCTCAGCCTTGAACGAGCAGCCGACGCCGCAATAGGCGCAGGTGGTCACCTTGGAATGCTCGGGCTGGCCGATCTCGATCACGGATTTCTCGGTCAGCGTCGCCGTCGGGCAGGCCTGCACGCAGGCGCCGCAGGAGACGCATTCGGAATCGACGAAATCCTCGTGCATTCCGGACGAGACGCGCGAGTTGAATCCCCTGCCCTCGATGGTCAGCGCGAAGGTGCCCTGCACTTCCTCGCAGGCGCGCACGCAGCGTGAGCAGACGATGCATTTCGAGGGATCATAGGTGAAATAGGGGTTGGACTCGTCCTTGGGCAGGAACCGCGCGTTCAGAGTGCCATCGGATTTCGCCGCCGGGAAGACGTGATTTTCGCCCTCGTAGCCGTAGCGCACATCGCGCAGGCCCACGGCGCCCGCCATATCCTGCAATTCGCAATCGCCATTGGCGGCGCAGGTCAGGCAGTCGAGCGGATGGTCGGAGATATAGAGCTCCATCACGCCGCGGCGGATATCCTTGAGCCGGTTCGTCTGGGTGCGGACGACGAGCCCTTCCATGGCGGGCGTGGTGCAGGAGGACGGCGTGCCGTTGCGCCCTTCGATCTCGACAAGACAGAGACGGCAGGAGCCGAAGGCGTCGACCATATCCGTGGCGCAGAGCTTGGGGACCTGGATCCCCGCCTCCATCGCCGCGCGCATGATGGAAGTGCCCTCAGGAACCGTGACTTCCACGCCATCCACGGTGAGCGTCACCATCTTTTCGGAGCGGGAGGCAGGTGTACCGTAGTCGATTTCATGCACGAGAGACATGGAAGGCCTCCTGAGTGATTTGATAGGAAGGACGGCGCGTTGCAACACCCCCCTCTGGGCTGCCGCCCATCTCCCCCTCAAGAGGGGAGATCAGCTGATGCCGCCGTCCACGTTTATCTTGCGACGCCTGCGACTGATGCCGAACATCTATGAAAGCGTAATCTCCCCCCTTGAGGGGGAGATGTCCGGCAGGACAGAGGGGGGTGAACCGGGTAGCCATCATTCCGCCGCCTCCCTCACCGGCGCCGGCCGGAAATCCTCGGGGAAATGGTTGAGCGCGCTCATCACGGGATAGGGCGTGAAGCCGCCCAGCGCGCAGAGCGAGCCGAATTTCATGGTGTTACAGAGATCGGTCAGCACCGTGATCTGCTTTTCCGGCTCGATGCCGGCGGCGATGCGGTCGGCGAGCTCGACGCCGCGCGTGGAACCGATGCGGCAGGGCGTGCACTTGCCGCAGCTCTCCACCGCACAGAACTCCATGGCGAAGCGCGCCTGCTTCAGCATGTCGACACTATCGTCGAAGACGACGATGCCGGCATGGCCGATCAGCCCATCCTTGGCGGCGAAGGCCTCATAGTCGAACGGCGTATCGAAGAGTTCGCGCGGGAAATAGGCGCCGAGCGGCCCGCCGACCTGCACCGCCTTGACCGGGCGGCCCGTCGCCGTGCCGCCGCCGATCTCGTCGACCAGCTCGCCCAGCGTGATGCCGAAGGCAGTCTCGAAAAGGCCGCCATGCTTCACGTTCCCGGCGATCTGGACGGGAATGGTGCCGCGCGAGCGGCCCATGCCGAAATCGCGGTAGAAGGCGGCGCCCCTGTCCATGATGATCGGCACGGAGGCGAGCGAGATGACGTTGTTGATGACGGTGGGCTTGCCGAACAGGCCCTTGTGGGCGGGAAGCGGCGGCTTGGCACGGACGATGCCACGGCGGCCCTCCAGGCTTTCGAGCAGCGCCGTCTCCTCGCCGCAGACATAGGCGCCGGCGCCGACGCGCACCTCCAGATCGAAGGCATGGACGGAACCCATGACGCTCGCACCGATCACGCCGGCCTTCCGGGCGATCGCGATCGCCTGGTTCATGACGGCGATGGCGTGCGGATATTCGGAGCGGGTATAGATGTAACCCTTGGTGGCGCCGGTGGCGATGCCGGCGATGATCATCCCTTCGACCAGCACGAAGGGATCGCCTTCCATGATCATGCGGTCGGCGAAGGTGCCGCTGTCGCCCTCATCGGCATTGCAGACGATATATTTTTTCGGGCCCTGCGCTTCCAGCACGGTCTTCCATTTGATGCCGGTCGGGAAGCCCGCGCCGCCGCGGCCGCGCAAACCGGACTCCGTCACTTGCGCGACAATCTCGGCAGGCGAGAGCTTCAGCGCATTCTCCAGCCCCCGCAACCCGCCATGGGCGCGGTAATCATCGAGCGAGAGGGGATCGACGATGCCGCAGCGGGCGAAGGTGAGCCGTGTCTGGCGGGCGAGGAACGGGATTTCCTCGGTAAGACCCAATGCGAGGCGATGCGCCCCGCCTTCGAGCAAGCCGGCATCGAGCAGCGAGGCGACATCGGATGCCTTCACCGGGCCATAGGCGACGCGGCCGCGAGGCGTTTCCACCTCGACCATCGGCTCCAGCCAGTAGAGGCCGCGCGAGCCGTTGCGCACGATCCTGATATCGAGCCCGCGCGCGGCGATCTCCCTCTCAAGGGCCTTCGCCACCCTGTCGGCGCCAAGCGCCAGCGCGCCGGAATCGCGGGGGATATAGATCGTCGCCGTCATAGCCGGACCTCCGTCGCGATTTCTTCCAGCTGCTCCTCGTCCAGCCTGCCGATCACCTGGCCGTCAAGCATGGCGGCGGGGGCGCAGGCGCAAAGACCGAGGCAATAGACGGGCTCCAGCGTCACCGCGCCATCGGCGCTGGTCCCATGCCAGTCGACGCCGAGAAGCTCGACCGCGCGTTTCGCAAGCCGGTCACCGCCCATCGACTGGCAGGCCTCGGCCCGGCAGATCTTCAGCACATGCCGGCCGGCGGGATGTGCGCGGTAATCATGATAGAAGGTGAAGACGCCGTGCACCTCGGCGCGCGAGATGTTCAGCGCATTGGCGACGAGCGGCAGCGTTTCCTGGGGAACATAGCCGAACTCCTCCTGCAGACCATGCAGGATCGGCAGCAACGGCCCTTCGGCGCTCTTCAATTGATCGATAATCTCTATCGCCCTTGCGGCGATGTCGGTACGTGCGGTCTGCGTTTCCAAGCAGCGCCCTCCCTGTTCTCCCCCTCTTTGTTTAGAATGAGACCAAAAAGCAGGGCTTTAATCAATAGCGCAAACTCGTCGTACGATAGAAGTTTTCTATTGAACCTCGCGAAAACTTTCCGCCAGGGCCCGGGCCTCGTGCAGCAGGGCGGAGACGAGCGGCGTATAGGGCGTGCGCTCGGCGGCGACGAGCCCGACCAGATGCCGGGCATCCGGCTCGACGATGGGAATGGCGCGGATCGGCTCGGTGAAGCCCAGCATCTCCGCTAGGTTGAGCGGCATGATGCTGGCCCATTTTCCCGTGCGTATATGGGAGAAAAGCACGATCATGGAGTTCGATTCGAGCGTCGTCTGGGCCTCCACCCCCGCCTCGCGCAGATGCAGATTGATGATGCGGCGGTTCTGCATGTCGGGGGTGAGCAGGCAGAGCGGCAGGCGGCCGACTTCGGCCCAGGTGACCGTCTTGCGGTCGGAGAGAATATTGCCGCTCGAAGTGATCAGGTGATAGCGCTCGTCATAGAGCGGCACGGTGGTCACTTTTCCGAGAGGTTCATTGTCGATGTAGGTGAAGCCGGCATCGATCTGGAAATTGGAGAGGAGCGAAAGCACTTCCAGCGAATTGCGCGAGAGGATCGAGAAGGTCACATCCGGGTGCTTCTCGCGGAAGGGCGTGGTCAGCCGCGAGACCATGGCCAGCGCGGTGGGGATGGCGGCGATGGTGATGTGGCCGGAAAGGCCGAGCCTCGCGGCGCGGATCTCCTCGCGCATGGTGCGGGCGTCGCCGACGATGCGCCGCGCCCATTCCAGCACGCGCTGGCCCTCCGGCGTCAGCCCCTTGTAGCGCGAGCCGCGCTGCACCAGCATGACGCCCAGCGTATCCTCCAGCTGGCGGATCGCCGCCGAAAGGGTGGGCTGGGTAACGCCGCATTCCTCCGCCGCGCGGCCGAAATGGCCTTCCCTCGCCAGCGCAATGAAGAATTCCAGCTTGTCGATCATGGCGTCACTCCCCCGATAGCCCTGAAACTAGCATATTCGTTGCGGCTGCAAACCGGCATCCCCATATCCCGCCATATCAAGAGGAACACCAGGGTTTGATCTGGCGCGCGAACCGGTTTGATGTATTGTGCCGCCGGACAAACCGCCCATTCCAAGGAAAAGCAGCATGGATATTCGCCAGATCGACGAGAATTTTTCGGTCACCGGTCAGATCGCGCCTGATGACATCCGCGACATCGTCGCGGCCGGCTATCAGACGCTGATCTGCAACCGCCCGGACAATGAGGCGCCGGACCAGCCGGCTTTCGCGGAGATCGCCCAGGTGGCGGAGAAGGCGGGCATCCCGATCCATTACGTGCCGGTCGTCTCGGGCATGCTGACGCAGGACGATGTCGACGCGATGGCGGCGGCGCTGGAGAATGCGGAAGGCCCCATCCTCGCCTATTGCCGCTCGGGCGCGCGCTCGACCAATATCTACGGCATCGTGCAGCAGCAGAAGAGGCGCTAGATCTTTCGCGACGGCGCGCCGGGCCGCCTGGCGCTGCCGCTATGGAGATGCTGGTAGAACATGACCCCGGCGCGCAGCAGCGTGGCGACCATGCCTGAGATGAGCATGATCCAGCCGGCATTGAGGAGAATGGTCCAGACATCCGGTCTGCTGCCGGCGAAGGCGATGGTGACGACGCCGACCCAGATGAGCGCCGCGGCGGTGCGCCAATAGACGGGGTGGCGGCGGTCGTTGAGCGCCCGCCAGAAGGAAAAGCCCAGGCAGAAGAAGAACAGCGCGCCGGCAAGGCCGATATTGATCAGCTCGACCGGCAGCCAGGCATCGGTATTGACCGCAGCATCCATCGCATCCACTCCGAGAGGCAGCTTTCCTGCATCTACTTTGAAGGAGCTAGGCGGGCTTTGTGTTGAGATCGTGTTCGCCCGGCGGCACAACCGGACCTATACAATCACTTTATTTTACCCGTCTTTATCGGCGTTGCTTGGCATTTTATCGGGTTTTTAGCGGATATCCTGCAATTCTCCCGCAGACGGAAGCATTTCATCTTCGCCGAAGCGGCGGCGGCATCGCCACGACGATGCAGAACGGGAAACCGAGCAGGCGCCTCAGAAGAACGCCTGAATCCCCGTCTGGGCGCGGCCGAGGATCAGCGCGTGGACGTCATGCGTGCCCTCATAGGTGTTGACGGTCTCCAGGTTCTGCGCGTGGCGCATGACGTGATATTCGATCTGGATGCCGTTGCCGCCATGCATGTCGCGGGCGGCCCGCGCGATATCGAGCGCCTTGCCGCAATTGTTGCGCTTGACGATGGAGATCATCTCCGGCGCCATCCTGCCCTCGTCCATCAGCCGCCCGACGCGCAAGGAGCCCTGCAGGCCGAGCGCGATCTCCGTCTGCATATCGGCGAGCTTCTTCTGGAAGAGCTGCGTGGCGGCGAGCGGCCTGCCGAACTGCTTGCGGTCGAGCCCATATTGCAGGGCGCGGTGCCAGCAATCCTCCGCCGCGCCCATGACGCCCCAGGAGATGCCGTAGCGGGCGCGGTTGAGGCAGCCGAACGGCCCCTTCAGCCCCGAGACATTGGGCAGCAGGCTCTCCTCCGGCACGACGACGCCATCCATGACGATCTCGCCGGTGATGGAGGCGCGAAGCGACAGCTTGCCGCCGATCTTCGGCGCGGAAAGGCCCTTCATGCCCTTCTCCAGAATAAAGCCGCGGATCGCGCCGTCATGGGCGGGCGATTTCGCCCAGACGACGAAGACATCGGCGATGGGCGAATTGGAGATCCACATCTTCGAGCCGGTGAGGCGATAGCCGTCCGCCACCTTCTCGGCGCGCGTCTGCATAGCCCCCGGGTCGGAGCCGGCGTCGGGCTCGGTGAGACCGAAACAGCCGATCCATTCGCCCGAGGCGAGCTTCGGCAGATATTTCTTCCGCTGTGCCTGCGACCCATAGGCATAAATCGGATACATGACGAGCGAGGACTGCACGCTCATCATCGAGCGATAGCCTGAATCGACGCGCTCGACCTCCCGCGCCACCAGCCCATAGGCGACATAGGAAGCGCCCGCCGTGCCATATTCCTCCGGCAGCGTCACCCCCAAAAGCCCCGCCTCCCCCATCAGGCGGAAAAGCGCGGGGTCCGTCTTCTCCTCGAGATAGGCCGCCTGGACGCGGGGAGCGAGCTCGCTTTCGGCAAAGGCGCGGGCGCTGTCGCGGATCATCCGCTCGTCCTCGGTCAGCTGATCCTCAAGAAGGAAAGGATCGCTCCAGACGAAGGCGGCTTTGTCATGCGGCATGATGGTTTCACTCCTCAAGCATTTTGCAGCCAAGTGAAACCTGGCGTCGCACAAATGCGGCTGACTCTCACTTGCCGCGCATCATAAGCGGGAATTGCGGCGGGGCAATTCGGATGAGTATGATGATTTGTGATGGGGGGATGAGAGGGGGGAATGGGGTAATTGCTACCACTGATCTACTGCTACACTAAAAAGTTGGGGATCTTGCAGCTGGCACACTTGTTGAGCAATATGCCCTATGTCAAATTTATCCTCTGCAATCCGCATGGATGTCGGCGGCAGGGTTAACCCGCGCGTTCGATGTGAAGTGCGGCGTGGAGACGGTGGCGCAGGTCAACGTCGAAAGCGCGCAGAATGGGCGGCAGCGTACCTCTGCAATTGTCAGACCCGACCGGACCGATGAAACTAAACTAGCCGTAACCTTAACCTTTAGAGGAACCTGTTCGGCGGCTAGACCCAATAATTTCTCGGCCTGGGCGGCTCGGCGGCGCGCAAAAGCTGCACCCTTGCCTAGCGGTCGAAAAAGGCTAACCTAAGGTAAGGAGGCGTTGCTTATGAGCGCAGCATGCAAAAACGTGCCAACTCGGCACGGGTCCGGAGGCTTAAGCGCCGCATAGCGGGCTTGGCCTTCGGGGTGACATTCGCATGGATGTCGGCGGCAGGGTTAACCCGCGCGTTCGATGTGAAGTGCGGCGTGGAGACGGTGGCGCAGGTCAACGTCGAAAGCGCGCAGAATGGGCGGCAGCGTACCTCTGCAATTGTCAGCGCCTGTCGGACGGGTGGGGTGAACGAACAGGGCCTTCAAGACATATGCCATCTGCTTCTCGTTTAATGCGGATCGTCCAAAGCAAGACCGCTCTCGAGAGAGCTTGGCGCGTCATTCAGGAAAATGCACAGACCTCGACTTCAGACGAGGTAAAAGCTGAAGTCCAGCAGTTTTCGGAGAATGCAACCGCCAACATTAATGCTCTCTCCGCAAAATTATCGGGCCGGAGCTTCAAGTTTCCTAAAGCGCGAGGCATTCCTATTGCCAAACAGAACCCTGACGGAACAAAGAACAAGAATAAAATTCGCCCTATCGTTTTAGCGCCCTTACCATCACGCATCGTCCAACGAACGATTTTAGAAGCTTTGGGCACCGTAGCCGCGCTTCAGCCATATGCTGAAAACGAGTATAGTTTCGGCGGTATTCGAAAAAAGCATAAAGATGGTTTAGCCGCCGTTCCAGCAGCTGTTGAAGCTGTACTCAAAGCTATAGGCGGTGGAGCGACGCACGTTGCATTTGCTGATATTAGAGCCTTTTTTACGAAAATACCAAAACCTGTCGTCACAAAAATCGTGGCCGATGCTACTGCTGATCCTGAATTTATGAGCCTTTTTGAGGATGCAATCCGCGTCGAACTCGAAAATATGGCCGAGTTAAAGGAGAAGGTGCACGACTTTCCTATTGAGGCGATTGGCGTTGCTCAAGGCAATTCTCTTTCGCCCTTGTTGGGAAATATTTTGCTGCACGATTTTGATCGCCAAATGAATGCAGGAGATTGTACCTGCATTCGCTATATTGACGACTTCATCATTCTTGCGCCTTCAGCAGCTGCTGCAAAAGCTAAAATGAGACTTGCAGTTCGCCTCCTCTCTAATTTCGAAATGACCCTGTCCGAAGAGAAGTCGACGCGCGAACCAATTGCTATAACAGACAAATTCGATTTTCTTGGTATTGAATTCAACAACGGTCTTTTACGGCCCTCGCAAAAGGCGATTTTAAAACTCGAAAGCAATGTTAAAGCGAGATTCAACCAAAGTCTTCAAGCTATGCGAGGTACTAAATCTGGTCAGCAAATGCCCAAGAGGCACTCTTTGATTGCTACCCTTAATCGTGTTGACGGGATCATTAGAGGATGGGGCAAGCACTACAAATTTTGCAACGATAACGCTCTCTTCCAGCGTATTGATTCACGCCTACAAACATCTATTCGACAGTTTATAGGCGAATATCGCAATATCAGGAAGCGCCGCGATCCTAGTGGTGCTGCAGGTCTACTCGGTATTGATGAATTAGGACGTCAGCGACGCCAGCCATTAACGTGGCCGTCAAAACGAAAAATTTTGATATCTGAAACAGCTTTGGATGAACTACCTAAAGAAGATGCCTAGTGATGGCTCTCTTATGATCCTAACATCCTTTTCGATGCCCTGTTTCCGTGACCTGAGTTTCGGCTCCTAAAAACTTATCCCACACTTCCCACCCTGCCTTTCCTCGTCCGCAGTTCTTCCCGCGGGAACGCGGCTCGCGACGGCGTTTTGCGGGGAAGGACCGGCGCCTCCGGTTCATCGCTGCCGTGCGGTAGGGCTGGGGAGGCTCCGCCCAAGCGCTCCTCGCCGGCACTACGACCGGTGGCGCCGGAAAAAGGCGTCGAAGCGGGGGAGAGCGGCGGATATCCGGTGCGAGGGTGAGACCTTGCACAGGGATGCCGCCGGTTTTTTCCGTGATTGGAAGGGGCGGAGACGGAAATCGCCGGACGGGCGGTCCTGTGACCGCAGTCAAACAAACCAAAGATGGAGCGTTCGCATGACCGCCCGTCTTCCCATCTCCCGGACTGGGGCGTTCTTTCTCAAATGGCCAGATGGAGACATCCGGGCGTGGTGATGAGCACCGCTGCCAGCGACGAGCGGTCGAATCCAGACCGCGACGAACTCACGGGCAGCGGGATAAAACACTCGGCGCATATGAATGCCCCTCATCTGCCTGCCGGCATCTTCTCCCCGCACGCGGGGAGAAGAAAGAAGCGACAACGTCTATGCCTCCCTCGCCCCGCTTGCGGGGAGAGGGTAAGGGTGAGGGGCAGGTTACAAGCGTGGGAGGCAATCATGCCTTGAATAGCGATGAGCCAAGGGCGAGAAGTTTAAGGGCACTTCGTTGTCAAATGGAAATGCTGGTGGGACCACCCCCCTCTGGCCTGCCGGCCATCTCCCCCTCAAGGGGGGAGATTAGCTCTTATCAATGACGGCACCTATCCTGCCACGGTGGCATTGGCGAAAGCGGAACTGATAGCCGATCTCCCCCCTTGAGGGGGAGATGGCCGGCAGGCCAGAGGGGGGTGAGAAGCAGGCGACAACGGGGCCGAGGTGAGCGGGGTGGATTAAAGTTGAAAAGCGGCCATGCCCCCTCCCCGCAATGCCCTCAGATGCGCCCGATATAATCCATCTTGCCGAGCGGCACGCCCTTGTGGCGCAGGAGCGCGTAGGCGGTGGTGACGTGGAAGAAGAAATTCGGGATGGCGAAGCCCAGCACATAATCGCGGGCGGCGAAGGTCTTCGATCCCTGGCCCGTCCTCAACTCAACGACGACATCGTCGCGCCCTTCCATCGCCTTCGCCGGGACAGCCTTGAGGAAGGCGACCGTCTTCGCGATGCGCGCCTGCAGGTCGTCGAAGCTCGCCTCGTTGTCCTCCATCGCGACACTCTCGACCCCGCCGACGCGCACGGGGACGAATTTGGCCGTGTCGCTGGCGCGCTGGATCTGGGCGGTCAGCGGCGCCATGTCGGCGAAGAGCCTGGCTTCGAGCAGCTCGGCATGCGGCATGCCCTTTTCATCGGCGAAGGCGCGGCCCTTTTCCAGAATTTCGGTGAGGTTTGCGAAGGCTCTCAGGAACACGGGCACGCTGACATCGTATAGCGACAGGGACATGGGATTTCTTCCGATCATGGGAACAGGACTGACGGCGCGACCATAGGCCGGGCGGGGGCTGCGTCAAATGAATTCGCGATCACATCGCCGCTATCCGCCCAGACCGGATGAGCGGAAAAGCTTGCGCGCAACAGGCATTCGGTGCCATTGCGGTGCCAATCTCAAAATCCGAAGGAGTAAACCCATGACCGACGTCAAGGGACTGACCCAGCTGGGCGCCCACGCCGACATTCCCGCCTCGCCCGAGGACGCCGTGCTCGAGACCGTGCCCTACACGCGCGGGGACGGGCCGGCGGCGATCGTCCGCTTCACCTGCCCGGAATTCACCTCGCTCTGCCCGATGACCGGCCAGCCGGATTTCGCCCATATCGTCGTGGACTATGCGCCCGACGCGCGGCTGGTGGAATCGAAATCGCTGAAGCTCTTCCTCTTCTCCTTCCGCAACCATGGCGCCTTCCATGAGGATTGCACTGTCATGATCGGGCGGCGGATCGTGGAGGCGACGAAGCCGCTCTGGCTGCGCATCGGCGGCTACTGGTATCCGCGCGGCGGCATCCCGATCGACGTCTTCTGGCAGACCGGCACGCCCCCCGAAGGCGCGTGGGTTCCGGAGACGGGGGTCGCGCCGTACAGGGGGCGAGGGTAGGCAATCCGAGTGAAAGGCTTGCGGGACAGTACCCCCCTCTGCCCTGCCGGGCATCTCCCCCTCAAGGGGAGGAGATTAGCTAAGAGTTCGGCTTTCGCTAATCACCAAGGCTGCAAATATGTGCCGTCATAAAATGTCAGCCAATCTCCCCCTTGAGGGGGAGATGTCCGGCAGGACAGAGGGGGTGCCTGGAGCCGCCATTCAATAAGGCCGCTTGAAAAGCTTCCCTTCCCGCATGCCCTCGAATCCGCTTATAAAGCGCTCATGACGATCCGGCTCTTAAGCGAAACCATCATCAACCAGATCGCGGCGGGCGAGGTGATCGAGCGGCCGGCCAGCGTGGTGAAGGAGCTTGTCGAAAACGCCATTGACGCCGGCGCGACGCGCATCGAGGTGGTGACGGCGGGCGGCGGCAAGACCTTGATCCGCGTCACCGACAATGGTTCGGGCATTCCGGCGGACGAACTGAAGCTGGCGGTCTCGCGCCATTGCACCTCGAAGCTCCTGGACGACGTGCACGATATCCGCGCTTTGGGCTTTCGCGGCGAGGCGCTGCCCTCCATCGGCTCGGTGGCGCGGCTGTCGCTCAAATCGCGGGTGGCGGGGGCGGAATCGGGCTTCGAGGTCACGGTTTGCGGCGGGCGGATGGACGGCCCGCGGCCGGCGGCGCTCAACCAGGGCACGATCGCGGAGGTGCGCGACCTCTTCTTCGCCACGCCGGCGCGGCTCAAATTCATGAAGACCGACCGGGCGGAGGCGATGGCCGTCGGCGATGTGGTCAAGCGGGTGGCGATCGCCTTCCCGCATATCCGCTTCTCGCTCGCCGGCAGCGACCGCACGCCCATGGAACTCCCGGCGACGGGCGCGGGCGGCGACGGCATGCTGGAGCGCATCGCCCAAGTGCTCGGCAAGGAATTCTCCGAAAACGCCATCGCCATCGACGCGGAGCGCGACGGCGTGCGGCTTTCGGGCTTCGCCGGCATCCCCTCCTTCAACCGGGGCAACGCGCTTCACCAATTCGCCTATGTCAACGGGCGGCCGGTGCGCGACAAGCAGATCTGGGGCGCGATCCGCGGCGCCTATGCGGATGTGATCGCCCGCGACCGCCATGCGGTGGCCGTCCTGTTCCTGACGCTCGATCCGGCGCTGGTGGATGTCAACGTCCATCCGGCGAAGGCCGATGTGCGCTTCCGCGATCCGGGGCTGGTGCGCGGGCTGATCGTCGGCGCGATCCGGGAGGCGCTTGCAGGCTCCGGCATCCGGGCCGCGACGAGCGGGGCGGAGGCGATGATGCAGGCCTTCCGCGCGGAAGGCTTCGGCGCGCGGCCCGCTCCCGCGATGCAGCCATCCGCGCGGGCCTACCCCTCCGGCAATTGGGGGGCCGCACCCCGGCCGCGCACCCAATGGTCGCCGGAGACCGCGCCCTATCGGCCGCTCGACATGGACATGGGGTTTGGGGAAAGTGAGCAGGCCGCCTTCGAGAGCATGGCCACGCCCAGCGCCGATGCGCGGGCGAGCGTGGAAGAGGCCCCGGCGGAGCTGACCGCCGCGCCGCTCGGCGCCGCGCGGGCGCAGATCCACGCCAATTATATCGTGGCGCAGACCGAGAACAGCCTCGTCATCGTCGACCAGCACGCGGCGCATGAACGGCTGGTCTATGAGGCGCTCAAAAACGCGCTCCACTCGCGTCCCCTGCCCGCGCAGATGCTGCTCATCCCGGAGATCGTCGACCTGGCGGAGGAGGATGCGGAGCGGCTCGTCGCCCATGCGGAGACGCTGGCACGTTTCGGCCTCGGCGTGGAGCGCTTCGGGCCGGGGGCCGTGGCGGTGCGCGAGACGCCGGCGATGCTGGGCGAGACGGACGTGCAGCAATTGATCCGCGACCTTGCCGACGAGATTGCGGAGCATGATACCTCCGACGGGCTGAAGGCCATGCTCGACCATGTGGCCGCCACCATGGCCTGCCATGGTTCAGTGCGCTCCGGACGGCGGCTGAAGCCGGAGGAAATGAACGCGCTGCTGCGCCAGATGGAGGCAACGCCCGGCTCCGGCACGTGCAATCACGGCCGGCCGACCTATATCGAATTGAAGCTCGCCGATATCGAGCGCCTGTTCGGGCGGAGATGAACTTGACCACCCGCCGGATTTATGGCGCTCTAAACCGAAAGAAGAAGACAGGAAGACCCATGAACAGATTTGAAGGCCCACATTCCCAGGAGGCGCGGCTGCGCTATCTCGATGGCGACTTTCAGGTTTTGAGCCCCGGCGCTTATGTGGTCTGCGCCGTCACGGGCGAGCACATCCCGCTGGACGAACTGAAATACTGGAGCGTCGCCCGCCAGGAGCCCTATGCGAACGGCGTCGTTTCCTACCAGCGCGAGCTCGAATGCAATCCGGAACTGCGGAGCAGGAGCAAGGGGTAACGATCTCTGCTCTGCACTGCCGATGCAATGGAGAGGGCGAGGCATGGATCCCAGTGACAAGCACTGGGATGACGGGGTGGGAATGTTTCACCCTTTCGAAGGATCGGCTTGCAGGCGGAAACGCTGAAGCATTGGCCGCAAACAGCTAAACCACCGTCATCCCAGTGCTTGTCACTGGGATCCATGCCTCAACGGTGCAGCTATCACGACGTAGCAGAACAGCTTTGAATTTCCGCGTGCAGTTAAAGGCTGCGTCAGCCCTTCAGCCGGCGCCGGCGGTAGCGTTCCTGCGTCGTCTCGATGATGTGGCCTGGCGCCTGGGGCGTGTCGAAGGCGAGTTCAACATCGATAACGGCGAGCTTTTCCAGGAATTCCCGCGGCGTGCCAAGCGCCGTGGCGAGGCGGACATGGTCCTTGGCGGTGGTCACGAGGCCGAGATCAGCCGCCGCGGCGGTCTGCATCAGTTCGTTGATCTCGTCCTGGCTGTAGGGATGGTGGTCGGGGAAGGTGCGGGTCAATGCCGGCACGCCGCCCTGTTCCGCGAGGCTCGCGAAGAACTTGTCCGGATTGCCGATGCCGGCGAAGGCGAGAAAGCGTTTGCCGGAAACAGTGCTGGCGGAACTCGGGACAAGCCGCGCTTCGAGGATGGGCTTTGCGGCGCGCGCGGCCTGCCGGATCACATGGTCGGCGGCGCTGCCGGTGCCGATCTTGAGAAGCGCGTCGGCCTTGCGCAGCTGGTCGATGAGCGGCGCACGCAGCGGGCCCGCCGGGATGACCCGGCCATTGCCGATGCCGCGGGTGGAATCCACCACGATCAGCGCATAGTCGACATGGAGCCGCGCGCTCTGGAACCCGTCGTCCATGATGAGAAAATCACAGCCCTCGGCGATTAGCAGGCGGGCGGCGGCGACACGGTCGGGCGAGACCGCGACCGGCGCATGGGCGGCGAGAAGCAGCGGCTCGTCGCCGGTGTGCTTCGCGCTGTCATGGGCGGGGTCGACCAGATGGACGCCGGAGAAGCTGCCGCCATAGCCGCGCGAGACGATGCCGGGTTTCAGCCCCCGCGCTTTCGCGGCCCTGGCGAAGGCGATCGCCGTCGGCGTCTTGCCGGCGCCGCCCACCGTGAAATTGCCGATGCAGACGACGGGTACCGGCACCCTGGGCGGCGTGGCACGCAACAACCTGCGCCGGGCGACGGCGCCATAAAGGGCGGAAAGCGGCGAGAGCGCGAGGGCCCGCCAGTCCGGCTTTTCCCACCAGAATGGAGGCGCTTCGCTCATCATCAGCGAGCGCCTTGCGTTCCCGTCAGCTGCGCCTGGACCATGAGCGGCTGAAGAAACGGCTCCAGCGCCACCAATGTGCGCTCCAGCGAGCCACGCATGTCCTCGACCGTGCGGGCGGCGGCGGCGATCATCTCCTGGCGCTGCTGCTCGTTGTTGAAGAGGAAATTGACGGCGCCGGCCAGCATGTCGCGGTCGCGGACGAGCTTGGCGCCGCCATTCTTGATGAGCCGCTGATAGGAATCGCGGAAGTTCTGGACGTTGCGCCCGGAGAGGATGGCGGTGCCGAGCATGGCCGGCTCCAGCGGGTTCTGCCCGCCCTCGCCGGTCAGCGAGCGGCCGACAAAGGCGATCTCGGTAAGCCTGAGATAGAGCCCCATCTCGCCGATCGTATCTCCGAGGAAGACATTGGTTTCCGGCGTGATGGCATCGTTGCGGCTCCTCAGCGCCACCTTGAGGCCACGCGCGGTCATCATCGCCTCGAGCGCCGCGGCGCGGTCGGGATGGCGCGGCACGATGATGCTCAGGAGGTCCTTGTGCCGGGTCTTCAGCATATCATGGACCTCGACGGCGATCTGCTCCTCGCCTTCATGGGTGGAGATCGCCGCCCATGTCCTGCGCCGGCCGATCTGGGCCTGCAACGCCGTCACCGCCTGCTCGTCGGCAGGCGGGACAACGGCATCGACCTTCAGATTGCCCGAGACGACCACCGGGCGGGCGCCAAGCGTGCGGAAGCGCTCGCCATCGACCTCCGACTGCGCCACCACGAGGGCGAGGTTCTCAAGCAATGCCTCGGCGAGCGAAGCACGCTTCTTCCATGCCGCGAAGGAGCGGTCGGAAAGGCGACCATTGACCAGCACCTGCGGCACGCGGCGGGCTCCCAGCTCCAGAATGGTCATCGGCCAGATCTCGGATTCGCAGATCACGGCGAGATCCGGACACCAGTGGGTGAGGAAGCGGTTGACCGCGGGCTTCAGATCGAGCGGCACATATTGGTGGATCACCCGGTCCTGCAGGCGCTCCGCCACGAGCTTGGCCGAGGTGACCGTCCCTGTCGTCAGCACTACATGGATGCCCATTGCGACGATGCGCTCGATGAGCGGAATAACCGCCGAGGTTTCGCCGACGCTTGCCGCATGCACCCAGACCAGCGGGCCATCAGGCCGCGCGACGCTCGCCCTGCCATAGCGCTCGCGGCGGCGGGCATGCTCCTCTTTGCCGCGCGAGGCGCGGAACGCGACATAGGCGCCGACAGCGGGATAAACCGCCGCCCCGGCCCAGCGATAGGCGGCGAGCATCGTGCGGGCCCATTTTTCGCTCATGCGGCTTGCTCCAGGCGGGCATAGGCATCAGCCGTCACCGCGTTGAGTTTCTCGGTCAGTTCCACCCGCTTGGCCTCGAGCACGGCATCATCGGCATCCGGGGGTACGACGACCGGCTCGCACGAGACCACGACCGAGCGGCCGAAAGGCAGTGGTATGACAGTCTTGTCCCAGCTTTTCTCCAGGACCTTGCGGCGGGAGAAGGCATAGCCGATCGGCAGGATGGGGCGACCCGAGAGCTTGCCCAGGAGAATGACGCCCTGCCCGGCCTCGCGCGCCTTGCCGTGAGCGATATCGGCGATGATGGCGGCGGACCTGCCCTGCTTCAGGGCATTCTTCAACGCCAGCAGCGCCCGCGCCCCGCCCTTCTCCACGCGGCTGCGCGAACCGCGCCCGCCGGAACCGCGCACGGTCTCAAGACCCAGCCGCTCGGCGACCTCAGCGTTGAGCTCGGCATCGGCGCTGCGCGAGAACATGGCGACGAGCGGCATCCCCCGCGGCCGCAGGAACGGCGCCATCAGATGCTGGCCGTGCCAGCAGGTGACGATCATGGGATGATAGTCGCGCTCAAGCTCACAGGGATCCTTGGAGCCCTCCAGACGCGGATTGGTGGCGTGGACGAATTTCAGATAGGCGGAGATCAGCCATGCCAGCGTCGTCTTCACAGCCGCCGAGCGGGCCAGCGGCCCGCGTATGCTGCGCCAGATGTTTTTGACCGCGCTGTCTTTTCGCGACCGGCGAGGCGCGGTTTGCACGTTATCTGCCATGCTTCCTCTGGACCTGCCGACGACCAGCCGGCCGTCAGCCTACCTTCCCTGATGCGGCCGTGGCGGCAGCGGTGGCCGGATCGAGCAGCCGGTGCAGATGCACGATGAAATAACGCATATGGGCGTTATCGACGGTCTGCTGGGCCTTCGCCTTCCACGCGACTTTTGCCGATTCGTAGTCCGGATAGATGCCCACGATATCAAGCTCGTTCAGATCGCGGAACTCCATGCCGGTCAAACTCTTCAATTCTCCGCCGAAGACGAGATGAAGAAGCTGCTTCTTGCCTTCACCTTCTGCACTCATGATCACAAATCCCCAACCGAATGAAATGAAACGTGCGCAATGGTTTAGCCGAACGCCGTTTGCGCCACAACACCCAACATCTCGTCGAGCAGTTCACCGCTGGCGGCGACAAGCGTCCCGTGCTTGCGGGTCGGGCCGCCATAACGCAGCCTTTCGGCGTCCGTCGTGACAACCGCGCCGCCGGCTTCCGCCAATATAAGGTCGGCGGCCGCCAGATCCCAGTCATGCGAATTGGGCCGCACGAAGGTTCCCGCGATCTCGCCGCGCGCCACCATGGCGATGCGATAGGCAAGCGACGGCACATAGGGATAGGGCTCGACGCGGTTGCGGAAATCCTCCGGCAGAAGCGCCAGCGCCGAGCGCGCCATGGCGATCTTCAGCCGCCTTCCGCCAGCAAGGCCGGCAACCCTTATCCCGTGTCCGTTCTGGCGCGCGCCGCTGCCAAGGCTCGCCTCCACCACCTCGCCCCTCGCCGGGCAATCGAGGACGCCGGCCAGCGGCCTGCCATCCTCGACGATGCCGATGCTGACGCACCACACGTCCTTGCCGGCAATGAAGGCGCGGGTGCCGTCGATCGGGTCGACCACGAAAACGCGGCGCCGCGCCGCGACGGCGCGGTCATCGACCGTCTCCTCCGAGATCCAGCCGTAATCGGGGCGCGCGCCCAGAAGCGCTTCCTTCAGAAAGGCATCGACGGCCATGTCGGCCTCGCTCACCGGCGACCGGCCGTCCTTCAGCCAGACTTCCGGATCGCGGCCGAAATAGCGCATGGCGATACGGCCCGCCTCCTCCGCCACCGCGCGGATCAGCGCCAGTTCGGCTTCGGGCGTTGCGGGTTTCTCAGCTTCCGGCAAGAGTCATGCCTTCTATCGCCAATGTCGGTGCGGCCGTGCCGAAATTGCGGTCGATATCGTTCGCCGGCGTCAGGTTGAGGAACATGTCCCTGAGGTTCGAGGCAATGGTCACCTCGCTCACAGGATAGCTCAGTTCGCCATTCTCGATCCAGAAACCCGATGCGCCGCGGCTATATTGCCCCGTCACCATATCGACACCCTGGCCGAAAACCTCCGTGACGTAGAAGCCCGTGCCGACGCCGCGGATGAGGTCTTCCGGCGATATCCCGCCCGGCTCGATGGCGAAATTGGTGGAGGCGGGCACGACCGTCGAACCCGAACGCACGCCGCGCCCATTGGTTTCAAGCCCCAGCTCCTTCGCGACCGAGGAGGAGAGGAACCAGTGCTTGAGCACGCCGTCCTCGACCATGGAAAGCTTCTGCCCTTCGATCCCCTCGCCGTCGAAGGGGCGCGAGGCGGTGCCGCGCGGGCGCAAGGGATCATCCGTGACATCGACGCCTGATTTGAGTATCCGCTTGCCCATGAAATCCTTCAAAAAGCTCGTCTTGCGGGCAATCGAGGAGCCGTTGATGGCGCCTGCCAGATGGCCTGCAATACCGCGCGCCATGCGCGGATCGAAGACGACGGTGACAGGCCCGGTCTTCACCTTGCGCGCACCGAGGCGGCGGACGGCGCGCTCGCCGGCCCTGCGGCCGATGGTGGCGGCATCCTCCAGTTCGGCGAAATGCAGGCGCGAGGTGAAATCATAGTCGCGCTCCATCGCGGTGCCGGTTCCGGCGATAGCGCTTGCCGAGACGCCGAAGCGCGTCACCGCGTAATGCCCCTGAAACCCGGCCGAGGTGACCAGGACGAGGCCGCCCAGCCCCGCCCAGGCGGACGCCCCGCCGGAATTGGTGATACCGCCGACGGCAAGGGCGGCCTCCTCCGCCGCGAGCGCATCCCCGGTCAACTTCGCGGCGGCAACCTCCGTCGGATCGAACAGGTCGAGATCGCGCGGCCTGGCGACGAGGCGCTCGGCGGGCGCCAAAGCCTCGTAGGGATTTTCCGGCGAGACCTTCGCCATGGCGACGGCGCGCTCGGCAAGCCGCGCCGGGTCGGCATCGGCGTTGGCGGAGACGCTCGCCACCTTTCTGCCGACGAAGACCCGCAGAGCGAACTCGTCGCTTTCGGAGGCTTCCGTTCCCTCGACCTTGCCAAGCCGGACGGTGACATTGGTCGAGTGGGAGCGGATAACGACCGCATCGGCCGCATCCGCGCCGGCGCGGCGCGCTGCTTCGACGAGAGAGGCGGCCTTGTCGACCAATTGTCTGGAATCTGTCGGAGCGTTCATGATTATTCCGGTTCGAGCAGAATGGATTTGGCGAGAAGGATTATTTGAGACAAAACTAAATTCAGCCCATAGTCTCCCTATATGGTGCAATATTGGGTGCATCAAGGCGATTGCCAAGATTCCTTTCCTATCAGCTTCAATCAGGATCGCGCATGGTCTCGGAAGGCGGAACTCTCTATCTCCAATCGCTGATGCTGCTCGGCGGCGCGATCGTCGCGGCGCCGCTCTTCAAGAGATTCGGCCTCGGAACCGTCCTCGGCTATCTCGCCGCCGGCATCGTCATCGGCCCGGTGGCGCGTCTCATCAGCGACGGCGCGGACTTCCTGCATTTTTCCGAGCTGGGCATCGTCTTTCTGCTCTTCATCATCGGGCTTGAGCTCAAGCCTTCGCGGCTGTGGGCGCTCAGGCACTCGATCTTCGGCCTCGGGCTGGCACAGGTCGTCCTGTCCGGGACCGCGCTGACCGCGCTCGGCTTCTACCTCGCGAAGCTTCCCTTCGAGGCCGCGATCATCGTCGGTTTCGGGCTCGCGCTCTCCTCCACCGCCTTTGCGATGCAGGTGCTGGAGGACCGCGCCGAGACCAACCTGAAGCACGGGCAGCGGGCCTTCTCCATCCTGCTTTTCCAGGATCTTGCCATCGTCCCCATCCTGGCGCTGATTCCCGTACTCTCGCCCCATGGCGGATCCATGGACGGCGCCGGTTTCCAATTCGCCGCCGCGGTCATCGCCATCATGGCGCTGGTCGTCGCCGGCCGCTATCTGCTCAACCCGATGTTCCGCATCATCGCCAATACCGGCGCGCGCGAGGTGATGATCGCGGCCGCACTTTTCGTGGTGCTTGGCTCGGCGATGCTGATGCAGTCGGCGGGGCTCTCGATGGCGATGGGCGCCTTCATCGCAGGGGTGCTCCTAGCCGAATCCTCCTACCGGCACGAGTTAGAAGCCGATATCGAGCCGTTCCGCGGCATTCTGCTCGGCCTCTTCTTCGTCGCCGTCGGGCTTTCGCTCAATCTCGGCGTCATCATGGAGAACTGGCTCGCCATCCTGGTGGCAGTCCCCATCCTGATGGCGGTCAAGATCGCCATTATCTATCTGCTCTGCCGCATCTTCCGCTCCAGCCATAATGATGCGATCCGCATCGCCTTCCTGCTGCCGCAGGGCGGTGAGTTCGGCTTCGTGCTGTTCACCGCGGCGTCCGCCGCCGCGCTCATCACCAATTCGCTTGCCTCTCAGCTCGTCGCGATCGTCACCATCTCCATGGCGCTCACACCCCTTTCCGTCGCGCTCGGCAACCGGCTTCTCGCCGGCGAAAAGGAGGAGGAGATCGAGGAGGATTTCGACGGCGCGGGCGCCGACGTGCTGATGATCGGCTTTTCGCGCTACGGCCAGATCGCGGCGCAGATATTGCTGGCCGGCGGCATCGACGTCACCGTCATCGACACATCGGCCAACCGCGTGCGCGCGGCCAGCAAGTTCGGCTTCCGCATCTATTTTGGCGACGGCACGCGCAAGGACGTGCTGGAGGCCTCCGGGATCAGGCGGGCCAAGATCGTCGCCGTCTGTACGCAGAAAAAGGACGTGACAAACCGGATCGTCGACCTGATCCAGTCGGAATTCCCCGATGCGAAGCTTTTCGTGCGCTCCTATGACCGGGAGCATACGTTGCAGCTCAGGGCCAAGCAGGTGGATTACGAGCTGCGCGAAACGTTCGAATCGGGCCTTCTGTTCGGGCGCAGGACATTGGAGGAGCTCGGCATCAGCAGCGATCTCGCCGGCCAGATCACCGAGGATGTGCGCAAGCGCGACGAGGACCGGCTGCGCGTGCAGGCGACCGAAGGCATTCTCGCGGGCAAGCATCTGCTCTTCAACAGGCCGGTCACGCCGGAACCGCTGATGAAGCCGGCCCGCGAGGGCAAGCCGCTCGACAAGATCACCGAGGAAACGCTGGCGCCGGCCGCCGACATCGCCGCGCAAGCGGAGCCGGCGGAGTAATCAGGCGCTCCTGCGGCTGTTGGCGAAGGCCAACGCCGCATCCATCGCCTGCTTCAGCTCGTCCTTCACGCCGGCGCTTTCGCGCAAGATCTGCTCGACGCGCATGAAGTCCAGAACGCCGAAGCGCGCGACCTGCGGCCGCAGGAAGACGACCGGGCGGGTCTGCTTCAACTTGGTGGCGATGATCGACTGCATCATCAGCTGAGTGGCGCCGAACATCGCATCGATGGAAGACGGCATCCTGTCGTCATCGCCGACGGGGCCGCCGACGACATCGATGGCGACGACGATATCGGCCTTCTCCTCGAGAAGCTCGAAAGGCACGGGATCATAGATGCCGCCGTCGATCAGGATCCGCCCGTCGCGCCGGATCGGCCGGAACAGCGCGGGAATGGCGGCCGATGCGGCAAGGGCCGAGATGAGGTCGCCGCTTTCGAGGATCGCGCTTTGCTGGGCATAGAAATCGGTCGCGGTGACCGCGAGCGGAATTTCCAGCTCCTCGAAGCTCGCAGGCAGCTGCTCGGGCAGGAACGCCTTCAGGATCTTCTCGATGTTGAACTGGGTGAAGCGGACGCCATCGGTCAGGATCTCGGAAAAGCTCGTCGGGCGCGTCCGCCACATGCGGGCGGCGATCTCGGCCCGGTTGGTAAGCGTCGCCCGGCAATAGGCCCCGATCTCCCGGCCGCTCATGCCCGCCGCCATGCCGGCACCCATGATGGCGCCGATGGATGAGCCGGAAATCGCCACCGGGCGGATGCCCATCTCGTCCAGCGCCTCGATGACATTGATGTGGGCGATGCCGCGTGCCCCGCCGCCGCCGAAGGCGACCGCGATACGGGGAGTGGATTTCGAGCCAGAGAAATTCATTATGGCTTCTTCAGGAGGATTTTACATTGAAATGCCGGCGGGACAGTACCCCCCTCTGCCCTGCCGGGCATCTCCCCCTCAAGGGGGGAGATTACACTCTCATCAACGCCGCTGCCAATCACGGACGTTACAGAATGGGAGCCAAAATCGATGCCAGTCAATCTCCCCCCTTGAGGGGGAGATGCCCGGCAGGGCAGAGGGGGGTGGATAAACACGGTTCCATCTCAGAATGAATGCCTGACTACATCTGCGCCGGGCCGACCATGAGGATCGCCGGATCGGCCTGCAGCAGCCTCTTCGCCACCGCTTTTACCTGATCCAATGTTACAGAATTGATGATGCCTTCGCGCTTGTCGATATAATCACGGCCAAGATCCTCCTGCTGCAGGCCCACGAGCGTGCGCGCGATGCCGCTGGAGGAATCGAGATTGCTGACCGCATAGGAGCCGATCACATAGCTCTTGGCCTCGGCCAGTTCCTGCTCCGTCGGCCCCTCATTCGCCATGCGGCTCACCTCGTCGCGGATGATCTGCAGCGTCTCCTGCGCCC
Source organism: Mesorhizobium sp. RMAD-H1 (assembly GCF_014191375.1). GTDB lineage: Bacteria > Pseudomonadota > Alphaproteobacteria > Rhizobiales > Rhizobiaceae > Paramesorhizobium. The sequence continues at coordinate 264,543 of NZ_JACHWN010000001.1, read as the reverse complement.
GGTCCGGGCGGGTGGCGGTCGAGATCGTCAAAGCCGAAGCGTGGTCGCGGATGACCAGCGCGGAATCGACGGAATAGGCAAGGCCCCGCTTCTCGCGCACTTCCCTGTAGAGACGCGACGAGGAACCGCCGCCCAATATGTGGTTCATGAGATGGGCGGCGAAGAAATCCGGATCCTTGCGCGAGACGCCGGGATAGACCAGGGCGATCGAGGTCTGGGGCAGCTTATAGCTGATGCTGGTGGTGGCGCCGAGCGCCAGCTTGGCGTCGGGAACAGGCGTCAGCTCTGCCTTTTCCGGCAGGTTGCCGAAGATCTTGTCGAGCAAAGGCCCGAGCTCCTGCGGGCTGATGGAGCCGACGACGCCAATGGTGAGATTGTCGCGGGCGAACACCCTGCGATGAAAGGCCAGGAGATCGTCGCGGGTGACTGCCATCAGTGATTTTTCCGTCCCCTGCTCGCGGCGGGCATAAGGATGGTTGCCGTAGAGCACTTCTGCGAATTTCTGCGCCGCGATGGTGTTCGGATCACGTTCCGAGGCCTTGATGTTGGTAATGATCTGCTGGCGGATGCGGTCGACCGGCCCCTGATCGAAGCGCGGCCTGTTGACGGCGAGCGAAAGCAGATCGAAAGCCGCGTCGCGGTTTTCCGCGAGCATACGCATGGACCCGCCGATATCATCCGCGGTTGCCGAAAAGCTCATCTCGGCGCCGATATTGTCGAGCCGTTCCTGAAAGGCATCCGACGGCAGATCCCCTGCCCCTTCGTCGAAAAGCCCGGTCATCAGATTGGCGAGCCCCTCCTTGCCCGCCGGATCCTGCGTGGTGCCGCCCTTCCAGGAAAAGCGGATCGCGATCAGCGGCACGAAATCATCCTGCACGAGCCAGGCCCGCACGCCCTTGGGCGACACCACCTCCTGGATGGTGACGGCACGGGCCGGCAGGACGAAAAACAGCGCGAGGAACAGGGCGGCTGTAAAGGCGCGCCCATGGCGACGGAGAAAAAAGAACGACATATTCACTGCACCACTCCCTCTGTTCCCCCGTTCGTTGTGTCAGGCGGCAGCGGCACGACCTGCTGGCCTCCGGACGGCCTGTCCGACTGCGCGCTCTCCGGCTCGGCGGCCGGCGGCAGCAGGTAGCTCGTCACCGACCGCGCATTGACGAGATAGCGGGTGGCCACATCCTTGATCTGCGCGGCCGTCACCGCCCGGATGTGCTTGGGCCAATCCTGTATGTCCTGGACGGTGCCGCCGACGGCAAGCGTCGAGCCGTAGATGCGCGCCATGCCCATCTGGTTGTCGCGCGCGAAGATGACGCTCTTCAGAAAGCGGTTGCGCGCCTGCAGGAGCTCCGTCTCGGTCACGCCATCCTTGACGATGCGGGCGATCTCCGCATCGACGGCCGCCTCGACCTCATCGAGCGTGGCCTGCCCGCGCGGCGCGCCATAGACGGAGAAGATACCGTCATCGAGCGCATCGCCGGAATAATCCGCGCCGGCGGCGGCCGCGATGCCCTTCTTGACGATCAGTTCCTGATAAAGACGGCTGCGGATCGAGCCGCCGAGGATCTCGCTCAGGAGATCGAGGGCTTCGGCATCGCCCGGCCTGGCATTCTCGTAGGATGGCACGACCCACATCTTGCGGAAGCTCGGCTGGGTAACGCGCGGATCGTTGAGCGTGGCAGCGCGCTTCGTGTGATGCTCCGGCTCCTGGGGGCGGATGCGGGGCCCCGGGTCGGCGCGGCGCGGCACCTTGCCATAGGTCTTTTCGGCAAGCGCCAGCACGGTCTGCGGATCGACGTCGCCGGAGATCACCAGCGTCGCATTGTTGGGCGTATAGAAGCGCTCATAGAAATCGAGCGCATCCTTCAGGCCGAGCTTCTCTATCTCCTGCATCCAGCCGATGACCGGAACCCGATAGGGATGGTTCAGGAACAGCGTGGCATTCGCCTCCTCGCTGAGGATCGCGCCGGGATCGCCGTCGACGCGCATCCGGCGCTCCTCGATGATGACGTCGCGCTCGGTGTTGACCACATCTTCGGTCAGAACCAGATTTTCCATCCGGTCGGCCTCATAGGTCATCACCATTTCCAGCGCCTGCGGCGAGACCTGCTGGTAATAGGCGGTGTAATCATAGGAGGTGAAGGCGTTTTGCTGCCCGCCGATGGCGGCGACCTTGCTGTCGAACTCGCCCGCCGGATAGGTCTTGGTGCCCTTGAACATCAGATGCTCGAGGAAATGGGCGATGCCGGATTTGCCCGGCTGTTCGTCGGCGGAGCCGACATGATACCAGATCATCTGGGTGACGACGGGGGCGCGGTGATCGGGAATGACCACGACCTCGAGCCCGTTGGCGAGCGTGAAATGGCTGACGCCATCCGTGGTGACGATTTCCGGTTTTGCAGCGGCCTCCTCCTGCGCCGCGGGAGGCGGCGCCTGCGTGGCCGGTGCCTCGGTTTGGGGCGCACCGGCGGGGGTGGTCGTTTGCGCGCCAGCCGGGAAAACAGGCGCACAGAGCGTGGCGGCCATCATGGTCGAAAGCAGCAGATGTCGGATCGTGAAGCTCGGCACAGAAAGGCGTCCCTCTGAATTGAATATCTCAAAGGACGCCGCGGGAACGGCGCCCACCGGTCTGGATTGAACACCCCACAACGAACCCTCATGCGTCCCGAAGGACACACGGCGCCGCAGGTCTCAAGACGGCTCACGCATCCCGATCAACCGGATGACGGTTCCGCCATAGTTGCGTTCGTCATGCACCACGAATCGATCATCGAGCGCGAGTGCTGCGTCCGCCTCCTCCTCAAGCACCAAAAGTGCGTCAGGATTAAGCCAACCGCCCTCCAAAGCGGAAAGAAAAGCCTTTTCCCCCAAGCCTTTGCCGTAAGGCGGGTCGGCGAAGACGAGGTCGAAGGGCTCCATCGTACCGACCATGCCGAGGCTGCAGGCATCGCGCCGGAATATCTTGGTCTGGCCTTGCAGGCCGAAGGCCTCGATATTCTCGCGCAGCAGGCCCCGCCCCTCGACCGATTCCTCAACGAAAAGGCAGGCGCGCGCGCCGCGCGAGATCGCCTCCAGGCCGAGTGCGCCCGTGCCGGCGAAGAGATCAAGCACGCGGGTGCCCTCCAGCTTTTCGGGAAAGCGATGCGCCAGGATGTTGAACAGGCTCTCGCGGGTGCGGTCCGTCGTCGGGCGGATTGCGTTGGTGGACGGCGTTGCGAGCGGGCGCCCGCGGAACCTACCGCCGACGATCCGCATTGCCACCGCCCCTCGGCCCCTTGCCCGGGCCCCTGCCGGATGGTCCCTTCGGCCCGCCATTACGCGGTCCGCTGCCGCCGGACCTCTCACCGCGGGGCTTCTTGTCGCCGAACGGACGATCGCCCTCCGGCCTTTCCCTGCGGGGCGGCCTTGCCTCCCGGTCCTGCGTGCGTTCCGCAGGCGCGGCGGATCTCGGCCGACGCGGCTTTTCGGCATCCTCCTGCGGACCGGACTTCTTGCCCTGGGGCCTCGCACCCGGCGCCATCCAGACATTGGCGCCGCGCGACTTGCGAGGAGAAGACTCGGCCGGGCGTTCGCCGCGTTCCTTGACGGGTCCGCGGCCACGCGGCGCGGGGCTGGTGCTCAGGCGCGACAGCGCATCGTCACGCTTTTCATCTCTGGACCGGCGCGGACCTTTCGCCTTTCCGGCTCCTGCCGAACTGCTGGAAATCCATTCCGAAGAGCGGCGGGCGGGGCGCTCGCGAGGCTCCGCCGGCACGCCCGCGCCCCGCACCGGGGCGTTGGAAAACTCGTTCAGGATCGGCGCATCGAAATCGGCGCCCGATTCCTCGATCAGCTTTTCACCGAGCTGGTCGCGCAGCGTGCGCCCGCGGATCTCGCGGACCGCGCCCTCCTCCAGATCGCCGAGCTGGAACGGGCCGAAGGAGATGCGGATCAGGCGGCCGACCGTCAGGCCCAGCGCGCCCATGATGTTCTTGACCTCGCGGTTCTTGCCTTCGCGCAGTCCGATATTGATCCAGACATTGGAGCCCTGCTCGCGCTCCAGCTCCGCCTCGACGGCGCCATAGAACACGCCGTCGACCGCGATGCCATTCTTCAGGCCGTCGAGCTGGGCCTGCGTGACCTTGCCGTGGGCGCGCACACGGTAGCGCCGGAGCCAGCCCGTGGACGGCAGTTCGAGGATTCGCGCCAGCCCGCCATCATTGGTGAGAAGTAGGAGGCCTTCGGTGTTGATATCGAGACGACCGACGGAGAGCACGCGCGGCATGCCCTGCGGCAGCGCGTCGAACACCGTCGGGCGGCCCTCGGGATCGCGGTTGGTCGTCACCAGGCCGGCGGGCTTGTGATAAAGCCAGAGCCGGGTGCGCTCGGTCTGCGGCAGCGGCTTGCCGTCGACCTCGATGCGGTCGGAGCGCAGCACGTTGACGGCGGGGCTCGACAGCACCTTGCCGTTGACCGAGATGCGGCCAGCCGCGATCATGGTTTCGGCCTCACGACGCGAGGCGATACCGGCGCGCGCCAGCCGCTTGGCGATGCGCTCGCTTTCCTCGGGAGCTGCCTGCCTTTCGTTCAGGCGCGGCCCGGCCTTGTCCGGGCGCTTATCGCCGGGCCTGCGCTTTGCCGGGAACGGGCTGTCGCCCGCCCGTTTCGTCCTGTCGAACGGACGCTTGCCAAAAGGGCGTTTGGGCCTGCCGCCCTCATCATTGTCGCTGGTCATCTGGTATTTGCCTTTCAGGGGCGGTAACTAACAAATCGCATGGCTGCGCGCGAGCGAAATTTCCCCGAAAGGACATCTCCCGCAATGAAGAAAGACGCTTCAACCCCGGCCCCCGCCGCAGGCCCGATGGAGATCGCGCTTGAGGAAGCACGCGCCGCGGCGGCACGGGGCGAGGTGCCGGTCGGCGCGGTGCTGATGCGCAATGGCGAGATGCTCGCCCGCGTCGGCAACCGGACCCGCGAGCTGAACGACCCGACCGCGCATGCGGAAATCCTTGTCATCCGCGAAGCATGCACGCGGCTTGACGACGAACGGCTGACCGGCTGCGATCTCTACGTGACGCTGGAACCCTGCGCCATGTGCGCGGCGGCGATCTCGTTTGCCCGCATCAGACGGCTTTATTACGGTGCTTCAGACCCCAAGGGCGGCGGCGTCGAACACGGCGCCCGCTTCTATGCCCAGCCCACCTGCCATCATGCGCCGGACGTCTATCCGGGATTTGCCGAAAGGGAGGCTCAGGCGCTGCTGAAGGCGTTTTTCAGGGCGAAGCGGGTTTAGTAGGGCAGTAGGGCATTAGGAAATATTAAACGCGCAGGCGAAGGCAATATATGAACATACTGCCTTATCGCCCTACTCCCTATTCCCTTACCAGGGAAGATAGTTGCGCCAGCTCTTCGAGCCGCGCGCGGCGGCCTTGCGCTCGCGTTCCTTCCTGGCCTCGTCCTCGCCGAGATCGCCCACGGGGGCCGTACCGGCCGCCTGCCGGTATTCCAGCGGCGGCTCGCTGAGATAACGCCTCGTCGTCGGCGAGCCGGTCTTGGCAAGCTGGCGCTTGCGGCGGATCTCCGCCGATTCTTCCGCCGACAGATTGGTGCCGCGCGAGGCGCGGTCGGCGGCGCGGCTGTTGGGCGAAGCGAGAGCCTTCGAGGACGAGCCAGTCGCCACCGGCCCGTCGCCGACGACCGGCGAGACATAGTTCGGATTATCCTGATTGGCGGTCGCCTCGTCGCGCAGACGCTTGCGACGCGCCTCGGGCGATTCCGGCCAGTTGGGATCGCCAGCCCGCGCGACGCTCTCCTGCGGGGGCGGCAGGGTGGCGACTTCTCCGGTAGTGGGCTTCACCAGTTCCGGACGCGGCTTATATTCGATCCGCTCCTTGTTGCCGCGCGAGCCAAAGGAAGCGAGATTGGACATATCGTCAAGAAGCTGCTCGCTGGCAGTCTTGTCCGTGCCGTAGGTCGGAGAGGAAACGCAGCCCGAAAGCGCAAAGCCGGCGAACACTGCCCCGAAAATCAGAAACTGTCCATTAATCTTCATTATCGCCACTTCTAACCCGTATCACCAGGCTGATCGTTCCAGCCGGTCCACGGCCTCTCGGGCAGCCCTGCCGTAGAAATCCGGCAACTCCATGGCAAGCCTTGTACATGACAGGGGAGAAGGCGGCAATCGTGGATATAAGCCTTGTTCGCGATTGCTTTCGCGATGCCCCTCACCCTTACCCTCTCCCCGCAAGCAGGGCGGGGAGACACGGACGTTACCACTTCTTCCTTCTCCCCGCGTGCGGGGAGAAGGTGCAGGCAGGCGGATGAGGGGCATTCCCGCCGATTGCCTTTCTGCTTAAATGCGCCCCAGCGCCTTCAATTCCCGGAGCGCAGCCGCATCCCGGGCCGAGACATCCGGGAACTCGGGATCGCTGCCGACATCATGGGTATAACGCCAGGAGCGGGCGCATTTTTCGCCCGTTGCCCGGGCAGGAACCACGGCCACGCCCTTCACGTCCTCCAGCGTGAAGGCACCCGCCGGAGCGGGCTCGTCCGTCACCGTGATATCGCTGGTGATGCAGATCTCGGCGAAATCGAGCCCCTTGATCGCCTCGGTCAGCGCCGGATCGGTGACATGGACGATCGGCGCCGCCTCGAGCGAGGAGCCGATGCGCTTGCCGGCGCGCTCCAGCTCCAGCGCACCCGTCACGACGCGGCGGACATCGCGGACCTTGCGCCATTTCGCGGCCAGCATGTCGTCGCGCCACTCGGCGGGCACATCGCGGAACTGCTCGAGATGCACCGACACAGCCTGCGGGTAACGGTCGAGCCAGGCTTCCTCCATGGTGAAGGGCAGCATGGGGGCGAGCCAGGTCACCATCCGGTCGAAGATGTGGCGCACGGTGGCAAGCGCCGCCTTGCGGCGGATGCTCGACGGCGCATCGCAGTAGAGCGCGTCCTTGCGGATATCGAAATAGAAGGCCGAAAGCTCGACCACCGCGAAATCCATCAGCGCGCGGGTGATGCGCTTGAAATCGAAGGCGTCGTAGCCGACGCGCACGATCTCGTCGAGCTCGGCCAGACGATGCAGCATCAGCTTTTCCAGCTCCGGCAGGTCGGAATAGAGGACTTCCTCGCCCTCGTCGTGGGCGAGCGTGCCGAGCATCCAGCGGATGGTGTTGCGCAGCTTGCGGTAGGCATCGATATTGGTCTGGAGGATGTTCTTGCCGAGGCGCTGGTCCTCCCAATAATCCGTCGTCATCACCCAGAGGCGCAGGATATCGGCGCCCGAATCCTTGATGACATCCTGCGGCGTCACCGTGTTGCCGAGCGATTTCGACATCTTGCGGCCGTTCTCATCCATGGTGAAGCCATGGGTGATGACGGTATCGTAAGGCGCGCGGCCGCGCGTGCCGCAGCTTTCGAGCAGCGAGGAATGGAACCAGCCGCGATGCTGGTCCGAGCCTTCGAGATAGACATCCGCCGGCCATTTCATGTCCGGGCGGTCTTCCAGCGTGAAGGTGTGGGTCGAGCCCGAATCGAACCAGACGTCGAGGATGTCCTTGACCATCACCCAGGGCTCGTTGGCGCGGGAGCCGAGGAAGCGCTCGCGCGCGCCCTCCGCGAACCAGGCGTCCGCGCCTTCCGCCTCGAAGGCATCGAGGATGCGCTGGTTGACCGCCTCGTCCCGGAGGATATTGCCGTCCTCATCGACGAAGACGCAGATCGGCACGCCCCAGGCGCGCTGGCGCGAGAGCACCCAGTCCGGGCGATCCTCGATCATGGAGCGCAGGCGCGTCTGACCGGCGGCCGGGACGAAGCGGGTGTCGTCGATGGCCTTCAGCGCGCGGGAGCGCAGAGTTGTGCCGTCGCCAAGTTCCTTGTCCATATAGACAAACCATTGCGGCGTGTTGCGGAAGATGACCGGCTTCTTGGAGCGCCAGGAATGCGGATAGGAGTGCTTCAGCCTCCCGCGCGCGAAGAGCCTGTCCGCCGCGATCAGCGCATCGATGACCGCCTTGTTGGCGTCGCCCTTCTTGCCGTTGTCGTCGATGACGCGCGCGGGGCCGCCCTCGCGGTCCGGCCCGAAGCCCGGCGCGTCCTTGGTGTAGAAACCGGCGTCGTCGACCGGGAACGGGATGGCGGTGTCTATGCCGCGCGCTTCGAGTTCACGCGCGTGATCGGTCCAGACATCGAAGTCCTCGCGGCCATGGCTCGGCGCGGTATGGACGAAACCCGTGCCGGCATCGTCGGTGACGTGATCGCCGGGGATGAGCGGGACGGAGAATTCATAGCCGCCGCCGAGGCCCTTGAGGGGATGGGCGCAGACGAGCACGACCATTTCATCCGCCGGCACATCGCGCAAGCGCTTATACTCAAGCTTCGCCTTGGCGAAGGATTCCTCGGCCAAGGCGTCGGCAAAGATCAGCTTTTCGCCGGGTTGTGGGCCGAAGTCATTCTCCGCCGCCGTTACCTCATAGAGGCCGTAAGCGACGCGAGGCGAATAAGCGATGGCGCGGTTGCCGGGGATCGTCCAGGGCGTGGTCGTCCAGATGACGACGAAAGCGCCATTCAAGCCATCCGGGCCTTGCACCACCGGAAACTTCACCCAGATCATGTCGCTTTCGACATCGTGATACTCGACCTCGGCTTCCGCCAGAGCGGTGCGCTCCACCACGCTCCACATCACGGGCTTCGAGCCGCGGTAGAGCTGGCCGGACATGGCGAATTTCAGGAGCTCGCCGGCGATGCGGCTTTCCGCGTGGAAATTCATGGTGAGATAGGGATTGTCGAAATCGCCCGTCACACCGAGCCGCTTGAATTCCTCGCCCTGCACCTTGATCCAGTGCTTGGCGAACTCGCGGCATTCCTTGCGGAACTCGTTGATCGGCACCTCGTTCTTGTCCAGTCCCTTGGCGCGATACTGCTCCTCGATCTTCCACTCGATCGGCAGGCCGTGGCAATCCCAGCCCGGCACGTAATTGGAGTTATAGCCGCGCATCTGGAAGGAGCGGGTGATGACGTCCTTCAGGACCTTGTTGAGCGCATGGCCGATATGGACGTTGCCATTGGCATAGGGCGGGCCGTCATGCAGCACATAGAGCGGACGGTCCTTCGCGTCCTCACGTAGCTTTTTGTAAAGATTCATCTCCTCCCAGCGGGCGACGAATTGCGGCTCGCGCTGCGGCAGGCCCGCGCGCATGGGAAATTCGGTCTGGGGCAGGTATAGGGTCTTCGAATAGTCGATCTTCCCGGTCGTATCGGTCATGATTTCTGGCTCGTTCTCAAGCCCGCGCGGGCAGCGCGGCGGGCAGGTTTTGGAATAAAACGGTAAATGCCGTGAAGGCGCAGCCGGTCGTTCCCGGACCTTCCCGCTTTACGCTGCTGCTATCCAAGCAGCTGGGAAGGCCGGGCCAATAATTCGTATGACCGAAATGAAATGCCGGAACGCAAGTCTCATGGCGCTGCTTTTAGCAATGACGCGCCCAGGAATAAAGAGGCGGGTTCAAGAAACTTGAAGGTCACCCTGCCCGTCGGAGCGGATATCTTCCTGAACCGTTATGCGGTGACTCCGTCGAGGCATGGATTCCAGTGACAAGCACTGGAATGACGGGCGGGATGGTTTCGCCTTATCGAGAAGCATTTTAGCGGGCGGCAATGTTGAGCATTGGCAGCCAGCAGCCAAGCTGCCGTCATTCCAGTGCTTGTCACTGGAATCCATGCCTCGACAGTGCCGCCATCCGCTACATCGGAAATGCGCCACTGCAGCGGACCGCCCTAATCCAGCGAGAAGTCGAAGCGGTAGGTCGCCGAGACGCCGACCGTGAACTGGTCGCGCGAGCCGCGCTCCTTGACGAGGCTCGAATCGGCCGCGGGGCCCTGCAGGCGGGCATATTCGGCGAAGAGGCTGGTGGTGACCTTCTCGGTGGTCTTCCAGGTGATCGCGCCGCCGACACCGGCCGACTTGAAGCCGCCGCCGGGGCTGTACTCGCTCAGGCCCGAGGCGACGGCCTCCGCGGCATCGACGCCGTAATAGGTGTCGAAATAATCCTTGGAAGCGAAGGAGGCGCGCGGGCCGCCCGAGATGCGGACGGTCGGCGTCACGTCGACAAAGGCATCGGCGGCGATGTCACCGACCACGCCCTTGTGGGCGCGGACACCCTGGCGGATTTCGGCGCGCAGGCGCAGCCAGTCGGTCGGGTAGACCTCGGCGAAGCCGCCCGCCTCTACGCCCCATTTGACCGGATCGAGCCCTGCCAGATCGCTCGAAGTATCGGCATCGCGCTCGAAGAGGAGCTTGCCCGTGATACCTGCGCGGAAGGTGTCCGTGTCGATGAAGGCGAAGGACGGATTGTCGTTGCGCGAGGAAAAGCGCGTCACCGAGCCGGCGCGGCCGAGCGAGATCATCGGCGTTGCGCTGAAGACGCGGCTCGACGATCCCTCGAAGCGGGGCGCGACGAAGCCGGCGGCGCCAACGGTCAGATACCAGTCGCCGGACCAGAAGTGCCGGCGGGTTTCCTGGGCCTGAACGGTGGCGGTGGAAGCGAGATGGGCAAAGAGAACCGCGCCCGAGAGGGCACCCAATGAATAAATACGCAAAACACAACTCCGGGAAGGGCTTGAAAAGATCGGAATGGTGAAAAATCCTTGCAGTGAAAACAGTAAAATTTGCTTAAATTCGCGCTAAAAAAGAGTCAGTCAGCTCCGTTTCTCCTCGAAATTGAAAGTCCGGTCAAGCGCCGACAGCGGCCGTACACCGGAAAGAACGGCACGCGCCTCCTCCTCGTCCCGGCGCATCTGGACCATCAGCGCGTCGAGGCTGTCGAACTTCTCCTCGCCGCGCAACCAGGCGAAGAAGGAGACGGCGCAGGTCTCGCCATAGAGATCGCCGGAAAAATCGAAAACGAAGGTCTCGAGCAGCGGCAGGCCGTCGGTATCGACCGTCGGGCGACGGCCGAAGCTGGCGACACCATCATGGAGCGAACCATCGGCGCGACGGAAGCGCACCGCATAGATGCCGTGCTTCAAATGGGTCTGCGGCGGCAATTTCATATTGGCTGTGGGAAAGCCCAGCGTGCGGCCGAGCTTCTTGCCTTCCACCACCTTGCTTTCGACCGTGTAGCGATAGCCGAGCAGCGCCGCTGCGCCGGCGACATCGCCCTCCCCCAGGAGCGCCCGGATGCGGCTGGACGAGACGACCTCGCCGCCCTCGTCGCGGAAGGCATCGACCAGCGTGACATGAAAGCCGAGCCGCTCCCCGGCATCCATGAGAAAGGCCGGGCCACCCTGCCTTCCCTTGCCGAAATGAAAATCGAAGCCGGTGACGACACGGCTCGCGCCAAGCTTCTCGACGATGATCGACTGGACGAAATCCTCCGCCGAATGTTCGGCGAAGGCGCGCGTGAACTCCTGCTCCACCACGGCATCGAAGCCCAGCGCCTCCAGGAGCCCGGCCTTTTCATGGGCGGGGGTCAGCCGGTCGACGGGCTTATCCGGCGCGAAGACGCTGCGCGGATGCGGCTCGAAGGTCAGCACCACGGCCGGGCGGCCTTCATCCCTCGCCAGGTCGAGCGCGCGCTCAAGCACCGCCTGATGGCCGCGGTGCACGCCGTCGAAATTGCCGATGGCTACGACCGCGCCCCGCAGACGGGACGGCAGGTCGGCAGGGCTGGAAAGACGGAGAAAGGGATGTTGCGGCATGGCGATGCGGCTCGTCAGGCGAGATGATGCATGGTGGCGACAGGATTGCTGCCATGCTTTTTAAGAAAATCAAGCAGCCTTTCGACATCGACGATGCCCTGATCGGCATAATCATTCGCGTGGATGCCGCCCGAGATATAGAGCACATCGATGCCGAACTGCTCGGCGCCCTTCACATCCGTCAGGATGCCGTCGCCGATCGCCAGCACCCGGCCCTTGTCCACCGGCTGCCCACGCACCTCGCCCGATGCGGCCAGCGCCGCCTCATAGATGGGGCGGTGCGGCTTGCCGGCGATGAGCGTGCGGCCGCCAAGCTGGCCATAGTCGCGTGCGAGAGCGCCGGCACACCAGATCAGGCGATTGCCGCGCTCCACCACGATATCCGGATTGGCGCAGATGAAAGGCAGGTTGCGCGAGCGCAAGCGCTCAAGCATCCCGGCATAATCCTCCGGCACCTCGGTCTCGTCGTCGACCAGGCCGGTGCAGACCACGCCGGAGGCCTCGAACTCCTCGACAAGCTCGATGTCGAGCCCGTCATAGAGGGTCAGGTCCCGGTCGGGGCCGAGATGGAACACACGGCGCGGGCCTTGCGCGATCAGCTCCCGCGTCACGTCGCCCGAGGTGACGATGCGGTCATAGGCATCCTCGGGGACGCCCAGAAGCGAGAGCTGCGCGGCGATGAGCGGCGCGGGCCGCGGCGCATTGGTGATAAGGACGACCATCAGCCCCGCCTTGCGCGCCCGCTGCAGGGCGGCCTTCGCCGGGGCGAACGCATTGATGCCGTTGTGCAGCACGCCCCATACGTCGCAGAGAAGGACGTCATAGCGGGGGAACAGTTCGTCAATGCGCTCGATCTTGGGAAGGCTGAACATGCACGGTCCTCTTTCATGGCAGGCGCGACGGGATTAGCCGAAGCGGCCGGGCATGTCATCTGCTTTCGGCTTCATTCAAATTTTACCTGTCATCGTGACCAACCGTTAGCAGCCCCTCTGTTATGAGCAGACGGAATTCTTTCTTTTGGCCGCATGATCTTATCCGGAAAGTCTGCAACTTTTCGGGATCATGCTCCAAGTGGGCACGAAAGATTCCGGGGGCGGAGATGAATACAGACGACAGGCGGGCGGCCATAGCGGCCGAAGGGGCAGGAAACTCATCCATTCTGGCGCGTTTCCGGCGCGACAAGGGCGGCAATTTCGCGATCATGACATCGATCATCATGGCGCCGCTGCTGCTCGGCGGCATGGCGGCCATCGACGCGGCGAACCTGATGCGCACCAGGACCAATGTGCAGCACGCCCTCGACGCGGCCGCACTGGCGGTCGGGCGCCGGTTCAGCACCGGCGCTTCGGAGGCGACCATGCAGGAATACGGCCAGAAATATTTCGCCGCCAATCTGAAGGTGATGAACCCTGCCGACGTGCAGTTCAGGATCGTGCTGCCGACAGAGGGGGGAACGCGGCAGCAGCTTTCGGCCGTCGCCGACCTCACCTATACCTCGCTTTTCGGCAAGCTCGCCAGCTCGCTGACAGGCGGCAGCGACTGGAGCGGGTTCAAATATCACATGGTTTCGGACGTGCGCGTGAAGAACACGGTCGAGGTGGCGCTGGTGCTGGATAATTCCGGATCAATGGACTTCAAGGGAACCGGCTCGAACAAGAAGCGGATGGATCTCCTAAAAAGCGCGGCCATCCAGCTCGTCGAGAACATGGCCGGACAGGCAACGCAGGTGACGCGCCTCGACAAGCCGGTGCAGTTTTCCGTGGTTCCCTTTGCCGGATCGGTGAATGTGGGGCCGCAATATGCAGACGACCCGACCGCAACGTGGCTGGACAAGGGCGGGCGCTCCTCCATCCATTATGAGAATTTCGACATCAGCCAGCCAATTCTGATCGATGGGACCCAGAACAAGCAGATCAAGCTGATCAACGGCCTGCCCACAAAGGACGGGAAAAACTGGCCCGTTTCCGAACGGGGAGCCGTCGTCACCCGGTTCAGCCTGTTCAAGGAACTGAAGGTCACCACCTGGGGTTCGCAGACGAAGCCCTATGCCGAATGGCTCGGCTGCGTCGAGGCCCGGCCCGGACGCTACAATCTGGACGACACGCCGCCGACCGCCGCCGTCCCCGACACGCTGTTCGTGCCGATGTTCGCGCCGGATGAATATGATGAGAAATTTACCAATGAGTATAGGCAATACTCTTACGAGCCGTACAATAGCTGGTGGCGCGATACCAGCACGGATCCCAGCGCTGCTGTCAGGCAGCGAGACCTGAAAAAGTATTTCACACCGACCTCCGCCAGTTCAATCGTGGGCATATATGACAAAGGGCCGAATGCCAGCTGCACGACCAAGCCGATCACGCCGCTGACGGATGTCTCCACCACCGCCGGGCTCAACGTCATCAAGAACGCCATCAACAGCATGTCGCCACTGGGGGCGACGAACGTTCCGGAAGGGATGGCCTGGGGCTGGCGGACCGTTTCCCACGGGGAACCCTTTACCGAGGGGCGTCCCGAGACCGAGCGCGGCAACGACAAGGTGGTCATCGTGCTGACCGATGGCGCCAACACCTATTATACCCGCAGCTATTTCAATGCAGACGATCAGGCGGGGAGCAGATCTTCCTATTCCGCCTTCGGCTATGCGGGCCAGGTGGCGCCGAATTATTCCAGGACACGCATCTTCCAGAACACCAGCAAGGTCAACACGGGCCTGCACACCAACGAGAATTACACCGCCGCGATGAACGAGCAGTTCGCGACGCTCTGCGATAATGTAAGAAACGCCAATATCATTGTCATGACGGTGGCGCTCGACCTCGATGCCAGCAAGGGAACCGCGGCCGAAAGGAAGCAGGTGCAGGGGCAGATCGATGCGCTGACAGCCTGCTCGTCGGAATCGCGCAGCCGCCGCGATGAGAACGGCAGGCCGGCGAGGCTTTTCTGGAACACCACCGGCGGAGATCTGACGGAGACGTTCCGGCAGATCGGCGACGAACTCTCCAACCTGCGCATCGTGGGGTAGAGCAGTCCCGCGTGAGCGGCAGCGGGCCTTCACCGCCAGCTCCTGCACGACCTCCATCTGCCCCCAAACTTCTCCTCTCCCCCAAGGCCGGGAGAGGAGAAGCCGGCGTTTCCGCTCCTGCCGTGCGGGAGCACGGCTAACCTTCCGTTAACTCTGGCCGCAGATGAGCCTGGCATCGCTCCAGGGGCGGGTTAAAACCATTGCCGCCTTGTTTATCTGCCGGAGCGCCCCATATTCCGCTGGAACCCGGGGCGGCGAAAGGCCGGCGCCCCTTTGTTTCAGGCGAGCATTCCAGGGCCTTCCACTGTTTGTTCCCTTGACAAATCCGGGCTGGAATTCTATCTCCGCCACCATGTTGGCACTCGCGGACATAGAGTGCTAACAGCCATGAACCTGCAATGGTTCGTGCCGTCCATCACTCGCAAACATCAAGGGTTCAAACCATGGCCAACACCAAGTTCCGCCCGCTTCACGACCGCGTCGTCGTCCGCCGGGTCGAATCGGAAGAGAAGACCGCCGGTGGCATTATCATTCCCGACACCGCCAAGGAAAAGCCGCAGGAAGGCGAGATCGTCGCGGTTGGCGCTGGCGCTCGTGACGAGGCGGGCAAGCTCGTCCCGCTCGATGTCAAGGAAGGCGACCGCGTCCTCTTCGGCAAGTGGTCGGGCACCGAGGTCAAGATCGGCGGCGAAGACCTGCTGATCATGAAAGAATCCGACATCCTCGGCATCATCGGCTGATAGCCGGTTCCCCTCATCAAATTCCCACCATGGATCAAACCGGGTTAAATCCCAGGAGAGACTGAAATGGCTGCCAAAGAAGTAAAATTCGGCCGTGACGCGCGCGAGCGCCTGTTGCGCGGCGTCAACATCCTTGCCGATGCGGTCAAGGTTACCCTCGGCCCCAAGGGCCGCAACGTCGTCATCGACAAGTCCTTCGGCGCGCCGCGCATCACCAAGGACGGCGTCTCCGTCGCCAAGGAAATCGAGCTTGAAGACAAGCTGGAGAACATGGGCGCGCAGATGCTGCGCGAAGTGGCCTCCAAGACCAACGACATCGCCGGCGACGGCACCACGACCGCGACCGTTCTCGGCCAGGCGATCGTCCAGGAAGGCGCCAAGGCCGTTGCCGCCGGCATGAACCCGATGGACCTGAAGCGCGGCATCGACCTCGCCGTCAACGAAGTCGTCGCCGACCTCGTCAAGAAGGCCAAGAAGATCAAGACCTCGGAAGAAGTCGCCCAGGTCGGCACGATCTCGGCCAATGGCGATTCCTCCATCGGCGAGATGATCGCCCAGGCGATGCAGAAGGTCGGCAACGAGGGTGTCATCACCGTCGAGGAAGCCAAGACCGCCGAGACCGAACTGGAAGTCGTCGAAGGCATGCAGTTCGACCGCGGCTACCTCTCGCCCTACTTCGTCACCAATCCGGAAAAGATGGTGGCCGAGCTCGACGACGCCTACATCCTGCTGCACGAGAAAAAGCTTTCCAACCTGCAGGCCCTGCTGCCCGTCCTGGAAGCCGTCGTCCAGACCTCCAAGCCGCTCCTCATCGTGGCTGAAGACGTCGAGGGCGAGGCGCTTGCCACGCTCGTCGTCAACAAGCTGCGCGGCGGCCTGAAGATCGCCGCCGTGAAGGCACCGGGCTTCGGCGACCGCCGCAAGGCCATGCTGGAAGACATCGCCATCCTCACCGGCGGCCAGGTCATCTCCGAAGATCTCGGCATCAAGCTCGAGAACGTCACCCTGCAGATGCTCGGCCGCGCCAAGAAGGTGTCGATCTCCAAGGAGAACACCACGATCGTCGACGGCGCCGGCCAGAAGGCCGAGATCACCGCTCGCGTCAACCAGATCAAGCAGCAGATCGAGGAGACCACCTCGGACTACGACCGCGAGAAGCTGCAGGAACGCCTCGCCAAGCTTGCCGGCGGCGTTGCCGTGATCCGCGTCGGCGGTGCGACGGAAGTCGAAGTGAAGGAGAAGAAGGACCGCGTCGACGATGCGCTCAACGCGACCCGCGCGGCCGTCGAGGAAGGCATCGTTCCGGGCGGCGGCACGGCTCTGCTGCGCGCCTCGGCTGCGATCACCGTCAAGGGCGCCAATGCCGATCAGGAAGCCGGCGTCAACATCGTCCGCCGCGCCCTGCAGGCTCCGGCGCGCCAGATCGCCTCGAATGCGGGCGACGAGGCTTCCATCGTCGTCGGCAAGATCCTTGAGAACAAGAACGACGACTACGGCTACAACACCGCGACGGGCGAATATGGCGACCTGATCACCCAGGGCGTCGTCGATCCGGTCAAGGTCGTCCGTACGGCTCTCCAGAATGCAGCCTCGGTCGCAGGCCTCCTGATCACGACCGAAGCCATGATCGCCGAGCTTCCGAAGAAGGAAGCGGCCATGCCCGCGATGCCGGGCGGCGGCATGGGCGGTATGGGCGGCATGGACTTCTAAGAAGTCCGGTCTCCGGAAATCGGAAAGGCGGGCTTCGGCCCGCCTTTTTGTTTGGATGAGGATCGTTGACGGCTCTGAATATCCCCCATCCGGCCAAGCGACGCGGGATCGGGCGAGAGGTGCCGCAAGGGAAGGTGTAACAAAGCCTTAACCATGCCTCGCTAATTGCATGTTGAACGATCTTGTCCCTTGGAAAGTTCTGATTGACTGGCTCCCACAAACATGGTCAACCCCTTCGCAAGGGGCTTGCCCAAGGGATGGACTTCCAATTGCCCCCGCTTTAGGGAAGTCCTGTCTCAGGCAACCGGAAAGGCGGATTCCCATCCGCCTTTCCACCTTCTCAAGGACCTGCGCCGCCCAGCCTTTCCAGGCATTTTTCCGTTGCGGCAAGAAATCTCATTCAGCGGCTTCACTCATATGCCCGACCGAACGGAACGGCTCCTCCATGGCGCCATGGGCGGCATCGAATCGATTGCGCGCCGCGATGACCCGCTCGTGGTTCTCGACCGCCCAGGCGCCCAGCGCGCGAACCGGAACGAGCAGCTCGCGGCCGAGATCCGTCAGCTCGTACTCGACGCGCGGCGGAATGGTCGGAAACACCGTGCGCGTGACAAAGCCGTCACGCTCCAGCCCGCGCAGTGTCGCCGTCAGCATCTTCTGCGAAATGCCCGATATGGTGCGCCGCAATTCGTTGAAGCGCATCGCGCCATTGCCCAGATAGCTGACGACCAGCACCGTCCATTTGTCGCCGACGCGCGACAGAATTTCATTCACCGCCGTGCATTGGGGAGTTACCTCGAAGTGATCCGGTTTCAAAAAAGTGCCTCCTTGCGCCAATGAAACATGGCCAATTATATAGCGCTGGTTTCTTTTGGTGACCACCCCTTATGAAAGGTTCTATATCCATGGCAAAATTGAAAATCGCCGTCATCATCGGCTCGACGCGCGGATCGCGCTTCGCCCCCATTCCCGCAAAATGGATCGCCGAGTTTGCGGCCGCCCGCGACGAGATCGATGTGGAAATGGTCGATCTCCTCGACTATCCCATGGCTTTCCTGGGCGAGGAGCGCACCACCGACGCACAGAACGAGACGGCCGAGCGCTGGAAGAAGAAGATGCGCGAGTTCGACGGCTATATCTTCACCGTCGCCGAATACAATCATGCGCCGACGGCCGTGCTGAAGAACGCCATCGACATGGGCGAATGGATCCAGAAGCCGTTCGGCTTCGTCGGCTATGGCGGCGTCGGCGGCGCCCGCGCGGTGGAGCATCTGCGCCTCATCGCGGTGGAGATGCAGGCCGTTTCGGTCAAGACCGGCGTGCACATCCTCTTCCCGGAATATCTCGCCGTGGCGAAGGGCGAGGCGCAGCTCGGCGATTATCCGCACCTCACCGACGCCGCCACCAACATGCTCGACCAGCTCGTCTGGTGGGGGAAGGCGCTCAAGGCCGCCCGCGAGGCCTGAGAAAGACAAACCGCCGCAAAGCCGGGCACCGACAAGCCGCCCGGCTTTGTTCCGGCCCATTCCCGCGCTATGAAGTCTTTGTTTTAGGTTTTAGCGGCATGATCCCGAGGGGATCATGCCCTATCACCAACAGGAGACGCCCATGCGCAAGAAGCTTCCCATCTCCACCGCGCCGATGAACGGCACCAAGGTCACCGTGCTCTGGATCGACGGGGACGGCCTGGAAAACGAATCGGTCGCACGCTATCACTCGCTCGAGCAATTGAAGGCGGGAGGCGGCGACTGGGACGAGGCCGACACCGGATGGTGGATCTTCACCGACAGCCGGACGCAGAAGAAGATCGAGCCCACGGCCTGGATCTCCGAGGACGACAGCGGGGACGACGAGGATGAGGACGACCGGTAACGGCCTCTCCATTCAGCCGAAAGCTTCGCATGCTGGCACATGACCGGCAGAGCGCCCATATTCCCATGAGGAACGGAGATGAGAATGGCAGGAACACGCACGGAAACCGACACATTCGGCCCGATCGAAGTGGCTTCGGACCGCTATTGGGGAGCGCAGACGGAGCGCTCGCTCCACAATTTCAAGATCGGCGGCGAAAGACAGCCCCTGCCCCTCATCCATGCGCTGGGCATCGTCAAGCGCGCGGCCGCCGAGACGAACATAGCGCTCGGCAAGCTCGACCCGGTGATCGGGCGCGTCATCACGGTTGCCGCGGCGGAAGTGGCCGAAGGCAAGCTCGATGATCATTTCCCGCTGGTCGTCTGGCAGACCGGCTCCGGCACGCAGTCCAACATGAATGCCAATGAGGTGATCTCCAACCGGGCGATCGAGCTCCTGGGCGGCGAGATGGGCTCCAAGAAGCCGGTGCATCCGAACGATCACGTCAATATGAGCCAGTCGTCGAACGACAGCTTCCCGACAGCGATCCATATCGCGACGGCTGTCGAGACCACCAGCCGGCTCTATCCCGCGCTCGATCATCTGATCGCCGCGCTCCGACAAAAGGAAGAGGCCTTCGCCGACATCATCAAGATCGGCCGCACGCATACGCAGGACGCCACGCCGGTAACGCTTGGCCAGGAATTCTCCGGCTATCGCGCGGCGCTCGAATATGGCCGCAAGCGCATCGAGGAAGCGCTCGCCGATGTCTTCCTGCTCGCCCAGGGCGGCACGGCGGTCGGCACCGGCCTCAACGCGCCCGAGGGCTTCGATACCGGTTTCGCGGACGCGGTGTCGGAGATCACCGGCCTGCCATTCAAGACGGCGCCCAACAAGTTCGAGGCGCTGGCAAGCCACGGCGCCATCGTCAATTTCCACGGCAGCCTCAATGCGCTGGCCGCCGATCTCTTCAAGATCGCTAACGACATCCGCTTCCTCGGCTCCGGCCCGCGCTCGGGCCTCGGCGAACTGAAGCTGCCGGAAAACGAGCCGGGCTCGTCGATCATGCCGGGCAAGGTCAACCCGACGCAGGCCGAGGCGCTGACCATGGTCGCGACGCAGGTCTTCGGCAACCACACCACGGTGACGGTTGCGGCAAGCCAGGGGCATTTCGAGCTCAATGTGTTCAAGCCGGTCATCGCCTTCAACGTACTACAGTCGATCCGGCTCCTGTCGGACGCGATGGTCTCCTTCGCCGACAATTGCATCGAGGGGATCGAAGCCGACGAGACCCGCATCAAGGATTTGCTCGAGCGCTCCCTGATGCTGGTGACCGCGCTTGCGCCGGCCATCGGCTATGACAATGCGGCAAAAATCGCCAAGGCGGCACACAGGAACGGCACGACGCTGCGCGAGGAAGCGCTTGCCAGCGGCCTCGTTTCGGCGGAAGATTACGATCAGCTCGTTCGGCCGGAGCGGATGATCGCACCGGAATAGGCCAGACCGTCTCGCATTGGTGAACGATCTGTCGAGAATAATGCGGCTTTCTTTAACAAAGGCGTTGGTCTTATCTCTCGGCGACCAAAACACCCCTGGAGAACAATGCCATGTCTGCCACCGCCTATTCCAGCAATGCCTATGCCAGCAATCCATACGGCACTCTCATCGGCCGTATCCTGCTTTCCTCGCTCTTCATCCCCGCCGGCTTCAGCAAGCTGACGGCGATCGGCGGCACTGCCGCCTATTTCGGCAGCATGGGTCTCCCGGCTCCGACCATCGTTGCCGTGCTCGTCGGCCTGCTCGAGCTCTTCGGCGGCCTCGCCGTGCTCGTCGGCTTCAAGACCCGCATCGCGGCGATCGCGCTCGGCCTCTTCAGCATCGCTTCCGCTCTCGTGGCTCACACGAACTTCGCCGACATGATGCAGATGATCAATTTCCAGAAGAACATCGCCATCGCAGGCGGCTTCTTCGTGCTCGCGGCGGCCGGCGCCGGCGCGCTTTCGATCGACGCCAAGCGCGGTTGATCCGGACATTCTCGTCAGAAAAAGGGCCGCGGAGTCATCCGCGGCCTTTTGCGCTTCTGGAGCAGCCGCTGTTTTGATGAAAACGCGAGGCTCACCCCCCTCTGCCCTGTCGGGCATCTCCCCCTCAAGGGGGGAGATTAGCTGACACGACTTCCCGCCTTCGTCATGCAACGTTTGCGATTGGTGCCGAGCATTGATGAAGGCGTAATCCCTTGAGGGGGAGATGGGCGGCAGCCCAGAGGGGGGGACTGCCCCGGAAGCGTCTTTATTCTAAACTAACCCAGCGCCGCGAAGGCCGGGGCATAATCGACCCGACCGCGCTCGGCGGGCATTTTCCCATCTAGGGCCAGCGCCATCAGATATGGCCCCGCATAGGGCGAGGCGAAGCCCGCCGCCAAGGCGGGATCGAAGCCGAAACGCCTGTAATAGGCCGGCTCGCCCAGAACGAATACAACCCGGAAGCCCCGGCTCTCCGCCTGTTTCAGCCCCTCACGGATGAGCATGCTGCCGATCCCCTGGTTCTGCCTTCCGGGCAGGACCGACACCGGCGCAAGCCCGAGCGCCGGAAAGGGCGCCGACATCGGCGAAAAGAGGACGTGGCCGACGATCTCGCCATCCTCCTCCGCGACGAGCGAAATCACGGCATCGCCATTGGCGCGAAGCCGGTCGACCAGATCGGCCTCCATGGACTGCTGGAAAGCGGCCTCCACCACGCGATGGATCGCGGCGATATCGGCCGGCTCTTCATCTCTGATAGTCACCGGCATGGCTTCTTCCTTCAGCGTTGCAGGCTCTCGCGGATGCGGGCGGCGATCTCCGCTATCCTGGCATCGCCGCCGCTGCGGCGGGCCGAAACCAGACAGGCCTGCGAACGCAGGATGACGCCGTCCTCCAGCACCTTGAGGCGGTTGGCCCTGAGCGTCGATCCGGTCGAGGTGATGTCGACGATGATGTCGGCGGAGCCGGCGGCGGGAGCGCCTTCGGTGGCGCCCAGGCTTTCGACGATGCGGTAGACCTGGATGCCGTGCTTCTGCGAGAAGAACTGCTGCGTCAGGCGCCAATATTTCGTGGCGATGCGCAGGCGGCGGCCATGGCGCTGGCGGAAATCGGCGGCGACATCGTCGAGATCGGCCATGGTCGTCACATCATGCCAGACCTCCGGCACCGCCACCACGACATCGGCATGGCCGAAGCCGAGCGGCGCCTCTATGGCGACACGCTCATCGGCATGGGCCAGCGTCTCGCGGATCAGATCCTCGCCGGTGACGCCGAGATCGACGCCGCCATAGCCCAGTTCCCTGGCGATCTCGGAGGCCGAGAGGAACAGGATGTCGACGCCTTCCACGCCCTCGATCCGCGCACGGTAATTGCGCTCATCCTCCGGCAGGACGACCTGCAGCCCGGCTCGGGCGAGGATATCCAGCGCCTGTTCCTTGAGACGCCCCTTGGAGGGAAGCGCCAGCGTGACGGTCCCGGTCATTGCGCCCTCCCCGCTTTTCTGCCGCCCTCCGGCGCTTCGCCGGCAAGTTCCTCCAGCCGGTCGAGCCAGATGGAGAAGCCGACGCCGGGGATGGGCTCCGCCGCGCCCAGCAGCGTCAGGAGCCGGTCGTAGCGGCCGCCGCCGACGATCGCGCCGCCGCCCGAGGCCGCGCGAATCTCGTAGACGAGGCCGGTATAATAATCGAGCGGACGGCCGAACGCCGCGTCGTAATGAACCTGGCCGAGATCGATGCCCTGGGCCGCGATCGCCTCGGCACGGTCGGCAAAAGCCTTCAGTGCGGTGCCGAGATCAATATCGTTCCTGGCAGCGAATTCCCGCAGGTGCTGCGGCGCGCGGTCGAGCGGCTCGCGGATGGCGAGGAAGGTTTCGAGCGCGGCAAAGGCTTTCTTCGGAAGCCTGATGGAAGCGAGGCTTTCCTTCTCGAGGAGGCGGCGGGCGATCTCGGCCGGCGTGCGGCCGGCGACGGGCGAAATTCCCGCCTTCCGCATATCCGCCTCGAGATAGGCGGTAAGCGCAGCTTCATCGCCTGAGCTGACCAGACCCGCGAGCGGCTCGGGCAATACGCCGTTCTCGCGCGGGCTGCCAAGACCGGCGAGCAGGCTCTTCAGCTGCCCGGGATTGCCGAAGGTGCGCGCCAGCTTCTTCTGCCATCCGCGCGGCAGGCCGAGCGCGGCGAGCACCGCCTCGAACATCGCCTGGTCGCCCAGCACGATCTCGAGCGCGGCATCGGGCGCGACGGAGCGCACACAGGCAAGCCCATCGGCCAGCGAGCGGGCATCGGCGCGCGCCTCGTCGGCATCGCCCAGATCCTCGATGCCCGCCTGATAGAACTCCGTCCCGCCCTCGCGGCGCTGGCGGAACACCTCGCCGAGATAGGCGTAGCGCTTCGGCGTCGCGGCATTGAGCGCGATATGGTTGCGGCAGACCGGAATGGTGAATTCCGGGCGCAGGCAGAGGCTGTCGCCGTTCTCGTTCTCGGTGAGGAAGATGCGGCGGCGCAGATCCTCGCCCGCCATGTCGAGGAACGGGTCGGCGGGCTGGATCACCGGGATGTCGACCAGCTCCGCCCCGCGTGCGACCAGAAGGGCGGAGAGATCCTTGGCGAAGGCTGGGATGCGGGAGGGGGTCATGCCGGGGAAACCCGATTGGTAAAGGACGGCGCCCTTGCGATTGCACCCCCCTCTGCCCTGCCTGATATCTCCCCCTTAAGGGGGGAGATTGGCTGACACAACGCTCCGCCTCCACTCTGCAACATTTGCGACTGGTGCCGGGCGTCGATGAAGGCGTAATCTCCCCCCTTGAGGGGGAGATGCCCGGCAGGGCAGAGGGGGGTGAGCGACGGGAAATCAAGCATAACCTTACGCCTCTCGCGCGCGGTCCTGCGCCTGCTGCTCGAGCATCCGCTTCACCGTCTTGACCAGCTCAGCTTCCTTCACGGTCACCTGCGCCGGACGGCTGGCGCGCCATTCCTCATTGCTCTCGATTTCCTCGGAAAGGCGCTTGCCCTCGATCAGGTCCTTGATCTGCACTTGCGCCTGCGCCCGCTCGTCGGCGCCTTGGATAATGGCGAGCGGGGAGCCGCGGCGGTCGGCATATTTCAGCTGGTTGCCGAACTTCTTCCAGTTGCCCTGATACATCTCGGCGCGGATGCCGGCTGCGCGCAGGCGCTGGGTGAAATCCTGATATTTCCCCATGGCTTCCATATCACCATCCATGACGGTGACGAGCACGGGAGCGAGCACGTCGCTCTCGCCGAGCTTGCCCAGGTTCTTCAAGGCCGTCATCAGGCGTGAGACGCCGATGGAAAAGCCCGTCGCCGGGACGGGCTGACCACGGAAGCGCGAGACAAGCCCGTCATAGCGCCCGCCGCCGCCGACCGAGCCGAAGCGCACGATCTCGCCCTTTTCATTGGGGATCTCGGCGGTCAATTCGACTTCGAAGACCGGGCCGGTGTAATATTCGAGGCCGCGGACGACGGAGGGCGAAATGATGATCCGCCGCGCGCCATAACCGGCAGCCGCCGCCATCACAGCGATCGTTTCAAGTTCAGCAAGCCCTTCCGCCGCGAGCGGGCTATGACCGAACCTTTCCTTGAGGTGCCGGACGGTCTCTATATTGTCGAGCTTCCCATAACGCGCGGGAACATATCCCACCGCGCGAAGGTAATTATCATCCGCCGGGTCCGGATCAGCAATGAGCGACCCCTCTCCCGCCCCAGGTGCGTCGACATAGGCCAACACCTGATCGATCTGTTCCGCGCGTAGCCCGGCGCCCTTGGTGAAGTCGCCGCTTTCATCCTTGCGGCCGGCCCCAAGCAGTTCACGGACACCTTCCGGTCCGAACTTGTCCAGCTTGTCGATCGCCCGCAGGATAGTGAGTTTCTGCCCTTCGTCCGTGACCCCGATCGCTTGCATCACGCCATCAAGCACCTTGCGGTTGTTGACGCGGACGATGTAGTCGCCGCGCTCAATCCCCAGCGCCTCCATGACATCGGCCATCATCATGCACATCTCGGCATCCGCCCCGACGGAGGGCGCGCCGACGGTATCGGCGTCGAACTGCATGAACTGGCGGAAGCGGCCCGGCCCCGGCTTCTCATTGCGGAAGACATAGCCCGCGCGATAGGTGCGGTAGGGAAGCTGGATCTCGTTGAAATTTTCCGCGACATGGCGGGCGAGCGGCGCCGTCAGGTCATAGCGCAGCGACAGCCATTGCTCGTCATCGTCCTGCAGCGAGAACACGCCCTCGTTCGGCCGGTCCTGATCGGGCAGGAACTTGCCCAGCGCATCGGTATATTCGATCATCGGCGTCTCGACGGGATCGAAGCCGTAGCGCTCATAGACCTCGCGGATCGCCGCCAGCATCTTGTCGGTGGCGCGAATGTCGGCGGCATGGCGGTCGACAAGCCCGCGCGGAAGCCGTGCCTTCACCTTGTCAGCCTTGTTCGCCATGATGTCCGTCCGATGTCTGGAATTGTCGTGTAGCTCAGCTGTCGCTGTCACCAATTAGGAAACTTCGTATCTTTATAGGTTACAGCGCCGCTTCCTAGCTCATCAAATCCAGCCGAGCAAGGGCGGAGAGGACGCCCCTCACCCTTACCCTCTCCACGCAAGCGGGGAGAGGGAGACACCAGCGTTGCCGGCATCTTCTCCCCGCACGCGGGGAGAAGATGCCGGCAGGCAGATGAGGGGCATTCACACACACCAGCCCCTCGCAGGAAAGGAAACCCTACCGCGTCGCTATGGCCGCTGCCGCGCCAGCCATCATGGTGGCGCTGGTGCGGTTGGCGATGCGCATGGCGCGGGCACTTCTGAGAAAGCGCCGCGCCTGCGCGGCAAGCACGATCCAGAACATGTCGACGGTGATCAGCACCAGCACCATCACGGCAATCAGTTCGGCCCAGCCGAGCACGGTGACATGGCCGAGATCGATGATCGTCGGCAGCAGCGCCATGTAGAACATCATGATCTTGGGATTGCCGAGCGTCACGGCGAGGCCCGCCATGAAGAGTTTTCCAGCCGAATTCTCCTTGGGCAGAGCACCGTCGCTGACCTCCACGGGCGCCGTCCACATCTTCCAGGCGAGATAGAGGAGATAGGCGACGCCGACATATTTGATGATGGTGAAGACGAGATGGAAAGTCTGCGCCACCACGGCCAGGCCCCAGACGGCGAGCGAAAGCCAGATCGCCTCGCCGATCCACATGGCGAGGAGAAAGGGCAGGACGTCGCGATAGCCGCGGCTGATGACGCGGGCCACCAGCGCCCCGATGCTCGGCCCGGGCGAACCCGCCGCGACCAGAAGCGCGCCGGCAAAGATCAGCAGCGATGCGATATCCATGGAACCTCCAGAATTTTCCAGCAATGTTGCAGGTTTTGCGGCCCCATGCAAAGCCTCACCGCGGCCTCTTGAAGCTGCGCCGCATCTCCTCCACTTCCGCGCGGCAGCAGCAGCCCTCGATATGGTCGTTGACCAAGCCCATGGCCTGCATATGCGCGTAGATCGTCGTCGGCCCGACGAAGGTCCAGCCGCGCTTCTTCAGGTCTTTCGACAGGCGGATGGAGGTGGGGCTGGTCGGATTGGCCCTCAGCGTCTGATAATCCATGATTGCCGGCCTCTCCGCCTCATCAGGCTCGAAGGACCAGAAATAGGCCGCAAGCGAGCCCTTTTCCGATGCCAGTTCGATGGCGCGCCTGGCATTGTTGATGGCGGAGGTGATCTTGCCGCGATGGCGGATGATCCCGGCATTGCCGAGCAGCCGCTCGACATCGCTCTCGCCGAAGCGGGCGACGCGCTCGAAATCGAAGCCCTCGAAGGCCTCGCGGAAATTCTCGCGCTTGCGCAGGATCGTCAGCCAGGAAAGGCCGGACTGGAAACCTTCGAGGCAGATTTTCTCGAAGAGGCGCCGGTCGTCGGCGACCGGCCTGCCCCATTCATGATCGTGATAATGGAGATAATCCGGCAGATTGCCGTGCCAGAAGCAGCGTATCTTGCCGTCGGGGCCTTCAACGAGGCCTGTTTTGACGGTCGTTTCCTCGGTCATGATAGGTATCCACCCTTATTTTCTCGTCGTTCAGGCGATGTTAACCAGCGATCGAAACCGGGTGCTAACCACAAGAAACGGTTCTGGAAAAGAATCGTATTTTATTGATTTCGATTCACTTTTTCGACTCTGAAGCTCCGCCACAATCCCGTCATCGACACTGCCATCCCGCTGCTGACAGCATTGTGTCAGGAGCAGTGGCTGCACAAGGGCTATGGGCAAGATCATGAAACCTCGCCACCTCCTTCTCATCACCGCCGTGACCGCGGTCACGATCTCCGCCATCTCGGCGACAGGCGCATGGGCAAGCGACCGCTATGCCACCAGGGCTCCTGTCGTGCTGAGCCCCGACCTCACCGCGCCCTGGGTAACGCAGTTGCAGGAGCGCCCGCGCTATTATTACCCGGCACCGACCTTCACCCGGCAGCGCTATTACGCTCCGTCCCAGACGTCCCGCCGCGTGGTGAAGCGCCGCGCACCGATGACCGCGGACCAGCCGCCGCGCTATCGCGACGTGGCCTACAGGCGCCCGGCCCAGCGCGCAGTCCGGCGCGCGCCCGAGGAGCAGCCGCAGCGGCAGATGAACCCGATCTACCTGCCGCAGACGGTCGCCTATAAGGGCTCGCACAAGCCGGGCACGATCGTCGTCGATACGGCGAAGCGGTTCCTCTATCTCGTCGAGGCCAACGGCAAGGCAAGGCGCTACGGCGTCGGCGTCGGCAAAGAGGGCTTCGGCTGGAAAGGCACGCACCCGATCACGCGCAAGGCTGTCTGGCCGGACTGGCGCCCGCCGGCGGAAATGATCGCACGCGAAAGGGAGAAGGGCCGCGTCCTGCCCGTCCA
Organism: Mesorhizobium sp. RMAD-H1; assembly: GCF_014191375.1. Taxonomy (GTDB): domain Bacteria; phylum Pseudomonadota; class Alphaproteobacteria; order Rhizobiales; family Rhizobiaceae; genus Paramesorhizobium. Next base: position 236,630 of record NZ_JACHWN010000001.1, on the reverse strand, counting down.
CATGGAAGGCGGGCCGGCCAATCCGCTCGGCGCCCGCGCGCTCTATCTCGGCTCCACGCTTTACCGCATCCACGGCACCAACGCGCCCTGGACCATCGGCCAGGCGGTCTCGTCCGGCTGCATCCGCATGCGCAACCAGGATGTCGAAGACCTCTATGAGCGCGTGAAGATCGGCACCAAGGTCGTGGTCATGTAGCTATACCAAGGAGAGAGGGACGCCCGAAAGGGTGTCACGACTGGGCAGCGGGAACAGAACCCGCTGCCCTTTTTCTTTTCGCGGGAAACGCCATATCAGTGATGCGGGCGCTCTTGTCCCGCGCCTGTTTTTCCGATGATATTCCACGAGCCAGATATTGCATGCAAAGGATAAGCCATGACCGTACCCGCAATAAAACTGAACGACGGCAATGCGATACCGCAGCTCGGCTTCGGCGTCTGGCAGGTCGGCAATGACGAGGCGGCCGCCGTTGTCGAAAAAGCGCTCGAGACAGGGTACCGGCATATCGACACCGCCGCCGCCTATGGCAATGAGGAAGGCGTCGGCAAGGCGCTCAAAAATTCCGGCGTGGCGCGCGGCGACATCTTTCTGACGACCAAGCTCTGGAACGCCGATCAGGGGCACGATTCAGCCTTGAGGGCTTTCGAGGCCAGCCTGAAGCGGCTCGGCACGGATTATGTCGATCTCTATCTGATCCACTGGCCCGTGCCGGCGCAGGACCGCTTCCTCGACAGCTGGCGCGCGCTGATCAAGCTCAGGGAGGAAGGCCGCGTGAAATCGATCGGCGTATCAAATTTCCGGATCGCCGACCTTGAGCGCGTCATCTCGGAAACGGGCGTGACGCCGGTGCTCAACCAGATCGAGCTGCATCCGCGGTTCCAGCAGAACGAGCTGCGCGTTTTCCACGAGAAGAAGGGGATCGCCACGGAAGCGTGGAGCCCGCTCGGCCAGGGCAAGATACTGGAAAATCCCGATCTCAAGCAGATCGCCGCAAAGCACGGCAAGACCGTGGCGCAGATCATCCTGCGCTGGCATCTCGACATCGGCAATATCGTCATCCCGAAATCGGTGACGCCGGCGCGCATCGAGGAGAATTTCGACGTCCTGGGCTTCAAGCTCACCTCGGGCGACCACGACGCGATTTCCGCGCTCAATGACGTGCACAACGGCCGGATCGGGCCTCACCCGGATAGTGTTTAGGTCTCTGTCAATGGATTGGCAGCCAACTCATTGATGGATTTATAACTGGTGAAATCATGGGAAGTCTTCTGATCCATTATTGCAATGGAAAGATTGAGGCATGGATCCCAGTGACAAGCACTGGGATGACGGCAGTTTAGCTCACGAAGCCATCGCTTAACATCTGTCGGTGGTCGAAATCATCTCCACCCCGTCATCCCAGTGCTTGTCACTGGGATCCATGCCTCAACGTGGGCACCGACGCTGCATGGAAGAATGGAGCATCATTCAGAGGTAAGAGTACAATGCATCACGAAAGCGATAAATCGAATCTCGAGCCGTTGCGTGAACGCAAACTGCTGGCACTGCTTGCCTCGTGGAACCCCTTGGAAGGGGATTTTCCAGAAATCGAAGACCGTTTGGCCGAATCGGAAGATATATTTGGGCAGGGTGCATCTTTTACCTTGTTGCCAAAATCATAATCGGATGCATCAAACGCTCGTCGAGCGACGCCCCTCCAGATCGGCGGGCTTCGGCCCGCCATAGGCCCAATCGAGCAGCTCCACCGTGTGGACGATCGGCAGCTTCGAGCCGGACGCGATCTGGGTGATGCAGCCGATATTGCCGGTGGCGATGAGGTCTGCGCCCGTCGCCTCGATATTCTTCACCTTGCGGTCGCGCAGGCGCAGCGCGATCTCCGACTGCATGATGTTGTAGGTGCCGGCCGAGCCGCAGCACAGATGGCCTTCCGCCGGCTCCTTGACGGTGAAGCCCGCCCGCGCGAGCAGCGCCTTCGGCTGGCGGATGATCTTCTGGCCGTGCTGCATCGAGCAGGCCGAATGATAGGCGACGGTGAGGCCGGCGGCCTTCTCCGGCGCCGGCAGGTCGAGGCCGGCCAGATATTCGGTGATGTCCTTGGCCAGCGCCGAGACCCTCGCCGCCTTGTCCTTATAGGCCGGATCGAGGCGGAGCATATAGCCGTAATCCTTAATCGTCGTGCCGCAGCCGGAGGCCGTGACGATGATGGCATCGAGGCCGCCCTCCTCGATCTCGCGGGTCCAGACGTCGACATTGCGCCTGGCTTCATTGAGCGCCTGCTCCTCGTGCCCCATGTGATGCACCAGCGAGCCGCAGCACCCCTCCCCCTTCGGCACCACGACCTCGATGCCGAAGCGGGTGAGCAGCCGGATCGTCGCCTCGTTGATGCCGGGCTTCAGCACCGGCTGGGCGCAGCCGGTCAAAATCGCGACGCGGCCGCGCGAGGCGGCCTCGGGCCTGTGTGTCCCGGCTTCGGCGAACGCCGATCTGGCGGGCACCGAGCGGGGCGCGATATCGAGCATGGCCGCCACGGGCCTGAGCCCCGGAATGGCCCTGAACAGGCCTGCGAACGGACGCCCCAGCTTCGCCGCCGAAAGCGCCGCGCGGAAACGCGCGGGGTAAGGCAGCACGGCGACAAGCAGCATCCGCGTCAGCCGGTTCATCAGCGGGCGGCGGTAGGTCTTTTCGATATGGGCGCGGGCATGGTCGACCAGGTGCATGTAATTGACGCCCGACGGGCATGTGGTCATGCAGGAAAGACAGGACAGGCAGCGATCGATATGCTTAACGATCTCGGCGTCCGCCGGCCGGTCGTTCTCCAGCATGTCCTTGATCAAGTAGATGCGGCCACGCGGGCTGTCGAGCTCGTTGCCGAGCGTCACATAGGTCGGGCAGGTCGCCGTGCAGAAGCCGCAATGGACGCAGCTGCGCAGGATCTTTTCCGATTCCGCAACGCCCGGATCGCGCAACTGCTCAGGGGTGAAATTGGTCTGCACGGCTTGTTCCTATTCTAGAGAGTCCAGCTTTGCGGGTTCTTCAGCGCTTCGCCGCGGCCGACCGCCTGCAGGCCGACGATGCAGCGCACGATCAGCCAGATGACGACGACCGGGATGAGCAGGAAGCCGATGGCGACGACAGTAAGCAGGGCGGCGATGAAGGCATAGAAAATGCCGATCCAGAAAGTGCGGATCGCCCAGTCATAATGCGTCTCGATCCAGCCGCCGGCCTTGCCGCGGTTGAGATAGGCCATGACGATGCCGATGAGCGGCGTGATGCCGATCGCCAGGCCGGCCAGATAGAGGAAATAGATCAACTGGACGTTCTGCGGTCCAGGCTCGAGCCAGCCGCCGGTCTGGCGGCCTGAACCATTGTCAGCGGGTCGTTCGGGCATGATGCTCCTCCGTCAAGCGTGTCCATGCATGCCATCCTAACACAGGGCCGCTCCTTACGATCCCGCCGCCATGCGGCCGGGATTGAGAATGCCCTTCGGATCGAACTGGTGCTTCAGCCGCCGCGACAGGCCGGCCAGCGCCGGCGGCTGCGGCTCGAACACATCGATGGCGGCGCGCAGCGCGGCGGGCGCGCGCACCAGCGTGGCATGGCCGCCGCCATAATGGGCGATGAGGCGGCGCAGCGCCTGCGGCTCGGGATCGGCCTCCATGCGCAGCCAGGCGAGCCCGCCCTGCCAGTCGTAGAATGCATCGACGCCGGCACCGAGGCGCAGATTGGCGACCATCTTGTGCGCCGCCATCGGCGCCATCGAGACGCGCCAGACGCAGCGCTCCGTGCCATCGGCAAAGGGCAGGCAGTCGCGTATCTCGCGCCATAGGCGGCGCGACTGCGCCTCGCCAATCTCATCGATCCCGCCAGCGGGCTGCAGGAATGCCTTGAGCTTCACCGTGCGGTCCCTGACCGAGGGTGCGAAGCCCTCCAGCCGCAGCAGCGTGGACGATTTACCCGACAATACGCCGTCGATCACCTTGCCGGTGACCGTGACGGGCAGATGCGCGGCGGCGGAAACCTCGCCGCTCGAGCCAAGCGCGATCGCCATGGCGCACGCCGCCTCATCCTCGTCGAGCCCGCGGATGGCGAGCGTCGTCTCGGTTTCGGATGCGGGCAGCACCTTGAAGGTGACCTCGGTCAGGACGCCGAGCGTGCCCCACGAGCCGGCCATGCCCTTGGAGAGGTCATAGCCGGTGACGTTCTTCACCACACGGCCGCCCGATTTGAAGAGCTCGCCCCGGCCGGAGACGACGCGCACGCCCAGGACATGGTCGCGGGCCGCACCCGACTTGAGCCGCCTGGGGCCGCTCAGATTGGCGGCGAGAACCCCGCCGATCGTTCCCCTGCCGGGCTGCCCGCCCAGAAGCGGGCCGTAATCCATCGGCTCGAACTGCAGGCACTGGCCTTTTTCGGCAAGCAGCGCCTCGATTTCGGCAAGCGGCGTTCCCGCCCTTGCCGAGAGCACCAGTTCCTCCGGTTCATAGAGCGTGACGCCGGTAAGGCCGGAGAGGTCGATCGCATGCTCGGTCTGCATCGGCCGGCCAATGGCGCGCTTGGAACCCTGCCCCAGCACCTCCACCGGTGCTTCTTCCGACAAGGCCCATTGCACGGCTTCGAGAACGTCTTCCTCGGTTTTGGGGGTGAAGGTGGTCATGCGGCCCCCTGTGGAGGGATTTCACCCCCCTCTGCCCTGCCGGGCATCTCCCCCTCAAGGGGGGAGATCAGGCTATGATTTTCGCTTTCGCCAATCGTCATCGTCGCAGGTGACGCGATGCCACTGATGCCAGCTAATCTCCCCCCTTGAGGGGGAGATGGGCGGCAGCCCAGAGGGGGGTGAGAAGCCGTGCGAAACAATTCTAAAACCTCGGAATATCGGGAAATGCCAATTGGCCGCGATGGATGTGCATGCGGCCGAGCTCGGCGCAGCGGTGAAGCTGCGGAAAGACCTTGCCGGGGTTGAGCAGGTGCTTCTCGTCGAAGGCGCATTTGACGCGGATCTGCTGGTTCAGGTCCGTCTCATTGAACATCTCGGGCATCAGATCGCGTTTTTCGACCCCGACGCCGTGCTCGCCGGTCAGGACGCCGCCGACATGCACACACAGCCTGAGGATATCGGCGCCGAAGGCTTCCGCCTTTTCGAGCTCTCCCGGAACATTGGCATCATAAAGGATGAGCGGATGCAAATTGCCGTCGCCGGCATGGAAGACATTGGCGACGCGCAGGCCGTATTTCTCCGAGAGTTCGCGCATGCCCGCCAGCACCTTCGGCAGCTCCTTGCGCGGGATGGTGCCGTCCATGCAGTAATAATCGGGCGAGATGCGGCCAACAGCCGGAAAGGCCGCCTTGCGCCCCGCCCAGAAGGCCAGGCGCTCTTCTTCCGATTGCGAGACGATACAGGTGGTGGCGCCGTTCCGCCGCGCGATCTCCTCCACCATCGCAATCAGATGGTCGACCTCGACCTCGGGACCATCGAGCTCGACGATCAGCAGCGCCTCGACATCGAGCGGGTAGCCTGCATGGACGAAATCCTCCGCCGCGTGGATGGCCGGGCGGTCCATCATCTCCATGCCGCCCGGGATGATGCCGGCGCCGATGATATCGGCGACGCATTGCCCCGCCTCCTCGCTCGAGGGGAAGCCGACGAGGACGGCGCGCGCCGTTTCCGGCTTCTGCAGGATGCGGACGGTGACCTCCGTGACAACCCCGAGCAGCCCCTCCGAACCCGTCATCAGGCCGAGCAAATCATAGCCGCCGCTGTCCAGATGCTTGCCGCCGAGGCGGATCACCTCGCCATTGATCAGCACCATTTCGATGCCGAGCACGTTGTTGGCCGTCAGGCCGTATTTCAGGCAATGCACGCCGCCGGAATTCTCCGCCACATTGCCGCCGATGGAACAGGCGATCTGCGATGAGGGATCGGGGGCATAGTAAAAGCCCTCATGCTCGACGGCGCGGGTGATGCCGAGATTCGTCACCCCCGGCTGCACCACCGCGACGCGGTTGGCATAATCGATCTCCAGGATGCGGTTGAAGCGCGACATGACCAGGAGAACGGCGTCCTCCAGCGGCAGCGCCCCGCCGGAAAGCGAGGTGCCGGAACCGCGCGGCACGACACGGATATCGTGCTCATGGCAATATCTGAGGACACGTGAGACCTGATGCACGTTCTCGGGCAGGACGACGACCAGCGGCAATTGCCGATAGGCGGTCAGCCCGTCGGATTCGAAGACGCGCATCTCATTGACCGCATCGACCACGCCCTCGCCCGGCACGATATCGCGCAAATCCGCGACGATCTCGGCACGCCGCGCCAGCGTGGCGCCATGCACTTCAGGCATCGACAATCCGGACATGGCTTCTCCCGCATGAGCAAAGTGGTAAAATCAATTTACCAGTTGGGAGGCGATTTTGTAAATGCTCCAAACTGGCGCAGCGAGGTGATGGCGTTTCCCGCCCGGAACAAATGGCAAGGGCCTGCGGGATGGGCAAGCGGCGATTTTCGCATTTGCCGCGCCTGTAGTAAGAACACCCGGTCTGAAACCAATGGACCTGACCGCGCATGATGAGCAATCTGGCAGATATGGAGATCTTCGCCCGGGTGGTGTCGAGCGGCAGCATGTCGGCTGCCGGGCGGGAACTCGGGCTTTCCCCCGCCGTCGTCTCGAAGCGGCTGCGGCGACTGGAGGACCGCCTCGGCACCAGGCTCCTGCAACGCACGACGCGGCAGATCGCGCTGACCGAAGCGGGCCAGGGCTATTACGAGCGGGTGCTGGCGATCCTGGCAGGCGTAGAGGAAGCGGAGAACTTCGTCTCGCGCCGCTCGGCCGATGCGCGCGGCACGCTGAAAATCTCGGCGCCGACCACCTTCGGGCGGATGCATATCGCGCCCTATCTCGAACCCTTCATGCGGGTCAATGCCGGGCTCTCCATCAATATGATGCTGACGGACGAGATCGTCGACATCGTCGGCGAGGGCTATGATTTGGCGATTCGCATCGCCGAGCTTTCCGATTCGAGCCTGGTGGCCAGAAGGCTCGCCCCGGTGCGGCGCATCCTCGTCGCCTCCCCGCGCTACATCGCCGAGCACGGCATGCCGAAGGACTTCGCCGACCTGGAGAACCATGTCTGCCTGGCCCCCCACAACAATGATCCATGGCGGCTCGAAGGGCCGGACGGGCCGGTAAGCTTGCGTCCCGCCGGGCCGCTGCAGACCAATTCCAGCGAGGTGGTGCGCGAGGCGGTGCTGGGCGGCCTCGGCATCGCGCAGCGCTCCACCTGGGATATCGGTCCGGAGCTGGCGGCAGGAAAGCTCGTCCAGGTGCTGCCCGACTATGCCGCCACGCGCAAGGTGGCGATCCATGCCGTCTATCCCTCGCGCCAGTTCCTGCCCGCCAAGGTGCGGCTCTTCATCGACTATCTCGCCGATCTTTACGGGCCGGTGCCCTATTGGGAAAAGGGTGCGGAAGAGCGGCTGGAACTTACGTCTTCCTAGCCGCATGATCTAATCCGAAAAGTCTGCAACTTTTCGGGATCATGCTCCAATGAACGGAATGCCGGTGAGCAGCGCCTCGACATAGCGCTTCTTCTGGTAATGCCCGTTGAGCGACACGCGCGGAAAAAGCGCCGGGGCACCCCTATCGCGCGGGCGCAGCACGCCCGGCCGGGTCGTCACGGCGCAGGCGAAGCCGGCTTCGACAACGGCGGCCTGGGTCTTCGTGCTCACCGCCTCGCGCGTGCCGTAGGGATAGCAGAAGCTTTCCGGACGATAGCCGCACCATCCGGCAACGGCCTCCGCCGACTGGCCGATCTCGCGGGCAAGACGCGCCTCATCAACCCGCGCAAGGTTGACATGGGTGAGCGTATGAGCGCCTGCCCGGAACAGGGGATCGGCGGAGAGCGCCCGCAATTCGTCCGCCGTCATGACAAGATCGTCGACGATCCCGACCGGATCGATGCCGTTGTCGCGCGCGGCCCCGTCGATACGCGCTACCGCCTCGTCCTCGTCGATGGCGTGAACCAGGCCGGCGAGCCGCGCGAACGCATGATGCCGTTCGAGGGGGATAGCGCTCGCCACCCGCTCCGGCCCGGCCCCGAAATCGAAGGTGAAGGACGAGACACCGGTGAGCAGCGCTTCCGCCGTCTCCCACCAGATCGTCCGCGTCCGCTCGATGAAGCCCCTGGTGATGAAGATCGTATAGGGCACGGCGAAGCGGCGGAAGACCGGCGCGGCGTGCTCGATATTGTCGCGATAGCCATCGTCGAGCGTGAAGGCGACGAAGCGGCGGCTATCCTGCGGATCGGCCAGAAGCCGCGGCAGATCATGCAGGTGGACCGGGGTGAGCCCCGCCTGCAGGGCGGCCTCGACCGCCTGCGCGAGAAATTGCGGCGTGACGGAAAGATGCGCATTGGGTAGGAAGCGCGGCCCCTGCTCCGGCCTGACGTGATGCAGCGTGAGGATCATGCCGCGCCCGGCGGCCTGCGGCAGGAGCCGCCCGGCGCGCGACAGCGCCACCGCCTCCATGCCGGCGCGGATCAGGCCCTGTTTGGCCAGATAGGTTGCAGAGGTTTTCCAGGCGCTCATCGGGCCACCATGCCGACAAAATCTCAAGAAAAGGTTTGACGATCCGCAGCGATCAGCACGCCAGACCCGGCGGCACGAACTGGACAAATCAATTGACCAATTTTGCCCGAAACCGCTACTCTGCCGGCTGGTGGATTTGATTGGCAAAGTTCTCATGAGCGAACAGATATTTTCCAGGATCGAGCCCTCGCGCACGGCCGACGAAATCGTCAGCCAGATCGAGATCCTCATCCTGGAAGGCATATTGCGGGTGGGCGACCGCCTGCCGGGCGAACGGGAGCTGGCACGACAGTTCGACATCTCGCGACCGATCCTGCGCGAGGCGCTGAAGCGGCTGGAGAGCCGCGGCCTGCTCGTCACGCGCCATGGCGGCGGCACCTTCGTCGCCGATGTCATCGGGCAGGTCTTCACGCGCCCGGTCATCGAACTCATCGCCAGCCACCGCAAGGCGACCGCCGACTATCTCGAATACCGCCGCGAGATCGAGGGCATCGCCGCCGAATTCGCGGCCAGACGCGCGACGGCGGCCGACAAGGCGCTGCTGACCGGAATCATGGAGGCGATGGAAGCCGCCCATGGCAAGGACGATTTCGCGGAAGAGGCCCATCTCGACGTCGAGTTTCACAATGCCATCGGCGAATGCGCGCACAACATCGTGCTGTTGCACACGCTGCGCTCCTGCTACCGGCTTCTGGCCGACGGCGTGTTCTACAACCGCGCGCTGATCTACGGCTTTCCCGGCGCGCGCGACATTCTGCTGGCGCAGCATCGCGCCATCTTCGACGCAGTGATCGCCGGCGATCCGAAGGCCGCGCGCAAGGCTGTGGAGGCGCATATCAGCTATATCGAGCGCGCCATGATCGAGGCCGAGCGCAGCGATTCCTGGCAGCAGGTCTCGCGTCTGCGGCTCACCCAGCGCAATTCCGCTTCGCCACCTCCCGGCAATGCCAGCACCAGTCAGGACTCATGAAGCCAGTCACCTTCCCTGAAGCGGCGGGACCCGAGGGCCTGCGCCTTTACGCCATCGGCGACGTGCACGGGCGGGTGGACCTGCTGACGAGGATGCACGGGCTGATCCGTGCCGATCTCGCCGACAATCCGGTTCACGACTGGCGCATCATCCATCTGGGCGATTATGTGGACCGCGGCCCCGCCTCGAAGGAGGTTCTGAATTTCCTGATCGAGGCGCGGGAAAAGGACGAGCGCAACCTGGTGCTCGCCGGCAATCACGATGTGAGTTTCCTCGACTTCCTGGCGCTCGCCGAGCCGGACGGCGTCTTCGCCAACAATGGCGGCCGCGAGACGGCGCTCTCCTATGGCGTGGAGATCGACTTCAGGGATCCGCAATCGGTCGATGAGGGTTATGTCGCGCTCAGCGGCGCCGTGCCGCAGGCGCATGTCGAATTCATCAGGCACATGCCACGGGCGCTCGCCTTCGGCGATTTCTTCTTCTGCCACGCCGGCATCAGGCCGGGTGTGCCGCTCGACCGGCAGGACCCCGAGGACCTGATCTGGATCCGCCGCGCGTTTCTCGACTGGAAAGAGCCGTTCGAGAAGGTCGTCATCCACGGCCACACGCCGCTCGAGACAATCGAGGTGAGGCCCAACAGGGTCGATGTCGACACCTTCGCCTGGCACTCAGGCAGGCTCAGCGCCATCGTGATCGAGGGCGCTGCCAAGCGCTTCATCGAAGCGCGGCTATGAACTGATGGGAATCAGTGAAAGTTCGAGGAAATGCCGTATCCGTCGCTCGATACCTGGTGACTGCTGCCCGCGTCGACGGAAAAGATGCCAATGGCCATGAACAGGATTGCGGAGATCATGAGAACAGTAAGGAGCGTGGCGCTCTTGGCAGTCATTTTCTAACGTCTCCACAGACTTCAAGCATTGAAATTTCCGGCAAGGAGGGTGCCCGGTTGATACCCGGATCATCGGTCGCTGCCGGTGCGTGCGCCCAGTACACCTGCAATTCCTTTCAGACAACTAAACGGTGGTGCCGGGATTTTAGATTTCCACAAATTCGGTTGCTTTGATCGCCCTCTGTGGCAGGGAAGCAACGTTTCCCGACGAGACTAAACCTGCCGCACCCAGGCGCGGGCCAGCGCCATGCCGGCGGCATCGGCAACCGGGCCGACCGAAGCCGCTTCACGCGCATAATTCTCCAGCCAGCCGGGCTGTGATTCCCTGATCTGCTCACCGAACAGAGCGTTCCATTCACCGACGAGTTTACGGTCCGCCTCGAAATGGAACTGGATGCCATAGACGGCACGGCCGAGGCGGAAAGCCTGGTTGGACGTCCTTTCGCTGGACGCCAGATGCCGCGCGCCCTGCGGCAGGGAGAAGGTATCGCAATGCCAGTGGAAGATGGGGAAAGACCCGGGCACGGCGGACAGGACGGGATCGTCGGCCGCCGCTTCCGTGGTGTGCACCTCATGCCAGCCAAATTCCAGAGGCCGGTCGAGGATGTTCTCGCCGCCATAGGCACGGGCGACGAGCTGGCTGCCGAGGCAGATGCCGAGAACCGCCTTGCCGGCATCGCCGAAATCACGGATCAGCCGGAGAAGCGCCGGGAAATAGGGATATTCCTCATCGGCAAGCGCGTTCTGCTCGCCGCCCAGCACGATCAGCGCATCGTGTCCGTCATGGGACTGAGGCAGCGGCTCGCCCATATAGGCGGCGCGCAGATCGATCTCGGCGCCGGCTTCGGCCAGCGCCTCGCCGACCTGCCCAAGACCGGTGCCCCTGTAGTTCTGAACGGCGAGAATCCGCATTTCCTGCCCCGCATTGCCCAACTCACGGCAAGCGATAGCATGCGGCGGGCCAGTCCAAAAGAGGGGTGACTTGACCGCAGCCCCCCTCTCCTGCCATCGGTGATGCCATGCGTGCGAATTACAGAATGCAGAGACTGTTCATCGATGCCCCGCTCGGCACGGGCGGGCATGTCGAGCCTGCGGCCGAGGCGACCCATTACCTCGCCAACGTGCTCCGGATGAAGGACGGCGACGAGATACTCCTCTTCAACGGCCGCGAGGGCGAGTGGAAGGCGCAGCTTCGCTTCGAAGGCAAAAAGCGCATCACGCTCGACGTCAGGGAAGAGACGCGGCCGCAGCCGCCACAGCCCGATCTCGTCTATTGCTTCGCGCCGCTGAAGCAGGGGCGGCTCGACTATCTCGTGCAGAAGGCGGTGGAGATGGGGGCCGGCGTGCTGCAGCCCGTCATCACCCAGCACACCCAGGTTCCGAAGATCGGCATCGAGCGCATCCGCGCCAACGCGGTGGAAGCGGCCGAACAATGCGGCGTGCTGAGCCTGCCGGAATGCCGCGAGGCGATGAAGCTCGACCGGCTGCTCGACCAGTGGGATCCCGTACGCCGCCTGATCTTCTGCGACGAAGGCCACGAGACGAACAATCCCCTGCCGCTGCTTGAAGCGCTCGGGCAGGGGCCGCTCGGCCTCATCATCGGGCCGGAAGGCGGCTTCTCGGAGGAGGAGCGCGCGCTCCTGCACCGTCTGCCCTTCGTCACCGCCATTCCGCTCGGCCCCCGCATCCTGCGCGCCGACACGGCGGCAGTGGCGGCACTGGCACTGGTGCAGGCGACCATCGGCGATTGGCGCTAGAGCTGTTCCCAGAGGGAACCGCTCTAATCCTTTGCTTTACGCAAGCCCGCAGGGAAAGCAGCGTCCGCTTTTCCCGGGAAAACCGCTTCGCACTTTTCCTGGACTTGCTTTAAATCAATTTGCCTTGATCGGTGCATAAAAGGAATTCACTTGCGCGGTTTGACAAAACCGTCCAATCACGGACCAAAGAGTCAGGGGTCAAGAGAAACGGCTGGGCATGGCGCGCGATACAACGGACGAAACGTCGATCACCTCAACGGACGAGCTGGTGGCCTATCTGGCGGCCGGAGCCAAGCCGGCGGAGCAATGGCGCATCGGCACCGAGCATGAGAAATTTCCGTTCTATATCGCCGACAACAGCCCGGTTCCCTATGAGGGCCCGCGCGGCATCCGCGCCATTCTGGAAGGGATGAAGGTCAAGCTCGGCTGGGACCCGATCATCGACGAGGGCAATATCATCGGACTGGTGGAGCCGACCGGGCACGGAGCAATCTCGCTGGAACCCGGCGGGCAGTTCGAGCTTTCCGGCGCACCGCTCTCGACGATCCACCAGACCTGCCGCGAGATGAACGCCCATCTGGCGCAATTGCGCGAGATCGCCGATCCGCTCGGCATCCGCTTCCTCGGCGTCGGCGGCAGCCCGAAATGGACGCTGGCAGAAACGCCGCGGATGCCGAAATCACGCTATGCGATCATGACGGACTACATGCCCAAGGTCGGGCATGAAGGCCTCGACATGATGTACCGCACCTGCACGATCCAGGTTAATCTCGACTTCGCGTCGGAAGCCGACATGCGCCGCAAGATGCAGGTGTCGATGAAGTTGCAATCGATCGCCACGGCGCTCTTCGCCAGCTCCCCCTTCACCCAGAGCAGGCCGAACGGGCTCCTTTCCTGGCGCTCGAATATCTGGCGCGATACGGACAACCAGCGCTCCGGCGTCCTGCCCTTCGTCTTCTCGCCAGAATTCGGCTTCGCCGACTATGTCGACTGGGCGCTCGACGTGCCGATGTATTTCGTCCTGCGCGGCGGGCATTATTACAATGCCACCCATGTCACCTTCCGCCAGTTCATGAACGGCGCTTTGCGGGGCGAGGTGCCTGACGGCATGCCCAATATGGGCGACTGGGCCAATCATCTCTCGACACTTTTCCCCGAAGTGCGGCTGAAGCGCTTCCTCGAGATGCGCGGCGCAGATGGCGGGCCGTGGCGGCGCATCTGCGCGCTGCCCGCCTATTGGGTGGGCCTGCTCTACGATGCCGAAGCGCTCAACGCCGCGGAGGAACTGACCCGCGACTGGCAATACCAAGAGGTGCAGGAACTGCGCGACGCAGTGCCGGCCAAGGCGCTCAACGCCGTCTTCCGCAACCGCGCCGTGCGCGACATCGCCCGCGAGACGCTGGAGATCTCGCATCTCGGCCTCAAGAACCGCCACCGGCTCAACAGCGAGGGTTTCGACGAGACGCATTATCTCGCACCGCTGGAGGAAATCGTCGCGCGCGGCACGACCGACGCCGAAAAGATGCTGAGCCAGTATAACAGCGTCTGGGGCGGTTCGATCGAGCCCATCTTCCTCGAATACGCTTATTGAAAGGGCTACACGCCCAAAGAAAAAGGCCCGGCCGTGAAAGCACGGCCGGGCAGGTAGCAGGCGAGCCGGGAGGGGATCCGGCTTGTGAATGGGGTGGCGCCTGCTAGGGAACCTGGAGCGGGATCATATCGATCCCGCCCTGAAATCAGCAGATGCTGCGGGTAGCCTGCTGGCGGGCGCGGGCATCGGCAATCGTTCCAAGCTCGCTGCTCGGATCATCCAGATAGGAATGGCCGAGGACCGCATAGAGATCGGAGCGGCTGATGCCGATGTCCTTCAGCATGTAGTCGTCGAGATCGCCCAATTGGAGGATTGCCGCACGGTTTCGGCGCACGACGAAGAACTTCACCACCATGTTGAAGGCGCGCGTGGCCCACTGCGTCATCGTCGCAGCAAAACCGGTTGCGGGCAACTTCACGGTCGTCGTCTTTATCGTCGTCATCGCCGTTCTCCTTGGGGGCGCGTGAGCAAACAAAATCCACCGCGCGGAAGGAATTTCCGCACGCCTGTTGCGCAGCCCCTCTACGGAGCCGCACATCTTTTTGTGAACATGAGGGTTATGAAGCAGGCTTATTGATTATTCAAACGAATGTTTCTAATGTTATTCTTCAAAATTGATGATGGATGATTTTCATGACCGCGCCGCTCGATCTCGATCAGTTGCAGACCTTCATCGCCATTGCCGATACGGGCAGCTTCACACGGGCGGCGGACGCGGTGTTCAAGACGCAGTCGGCCGTCTCCATGCAGATGCGGCGCCTGGAGGAGCGGATCGGCAAGCCCCTGTTCGAGCGCGACGGGCGCACCAACCGGCTGACGGAAGACGGCGAGCGCCTGCTGATCTATGCCCGGCGGATGATCCAGCTGAACAGCGAGACCATTGCCGCCTTCGACGACACGCAGCTGGAAGGTCATGTGCGCATCGGCACGCCGGACGATTATGCCGACCGTTTCCTGCCGGAAATCATGGCGCGATTCGCCCGCTCCAACCCGCGCGTCGAACTGACGGTCGTCTGCGAGCCTACCGTCAATCTCGACGAGATGATCAGACGGGGGACGCTCGATATCGCGCTCGTCACCCAATGCGACGAGAAGCGCCGCTCCGAGGTGGTGCGCAGCGAGCCGCTGCTCTGGGTCACCTCGGCAAACCACGCCGTCCATGAAGAAGCGGTGCTGCCGCTCGCCGTGGGACGCCCGACCTGCATCTGGCGGCGCGCGGCGATCGACGTGCTCAACGACATGGGGCGCGACCACCGCATCCTCTTCACCAGCTGGTCGGCAACCGTGCTGGCGGCAGCGGTGCTTGCCGGCCTTGCGGTCTCAGTCCTGCCGGAATGCGCGCTGCGCCCCGGCATGCGGGTCCTGGGAGAGGCGGAAGGCTTCGGCAGATTGCCGGAATTCGGCATCGGCATCCTGCGCGGGCACAGCAAGCAGACGGCCATCATCGACGCGCTGGCGCAGCACATCGTGGAGAGCCTCGACAACATCTCCTCGCCCGCGCCGGCGGGCCTCGCCACTTCAGACATCGCGCAGCTCAACACCCATGTGCGCACGCGGCGGGTGCGGGCGAGCGAGCTCGTTCCGGGGTGGTGATTCCGCTCCCTTGAACTTGCTTATTTCTTCCCGCGGATGACGAAGAGATTGCCGGCGAGCACCAGCGCCAGGCCGGCGACGGCCAGCACCGTCCACTGATAGCCTTCGAGGACGGTGGAGACGACAAGCGCGAAGACGGGAAACATCACGGTCGCATAGCCGGCGCGGGCGGAACCGATGCGGCCGAGGAGCGTCAGATAGGCGAAGAAGGCCAGCACCGTCGAAATGACAGACAGGAAGATCAGCGAGCCCAGATATTCCGCGGTCCAGGCGATGGTGAAATGCTTGCCGAAGACGAGGGCGAGAAATGCGGCCCAGAGCGTGCCGTAGACCATGCCCCAGCCATTCATGGAAACCAGCGGCAGGCCGCGCTTCTGCAATCGCGCCGAAATCAAATTGCCCGTGCAGAAGCAGAGCGTTCCGGCAACGCAGAGGCCGAGGCCGACAAGCGTCTTTCCGGTGAAGCCATGGGCCTGCATTTCCGGCAGGAACATCAGCGCGATGCCGCCGAAGCCCATCAGGCCGCCGATCAGCGTCCTCGCCGATGGCGGCTCGCGCATGACCAGGGTCGAGAGCACGAGATTAATGATGGAAGCGAGCGAGAAGACGACGGAGAGAAGCCCGCTTACGAGATATTGCGCGCCATAATAGAAGAGCAGAAAGTTCGAGGAGAAGAGCAGAACGCCAAGCCCGGCGAAGCCCAGATGGTCGCGCAGGGCGAATTTCAGACGCTGCCTGGAGATCACCGCCCAGGCGAACATGATCGCCGCCGCGATGAGAAAGCGCCAGACGATGTTGACCTCGTTGGCAACGCCGCTCGCCGCCTGGACGGCGAGCGCATACCAGGAAAGGCTCCAGGCAAAGACCGTCATGGCATAGAGCCCGTAATCGAAGGGCTCGAATGCACGGTCCTGCGGGCGGGTGGCTGGTTTTAGGTCCAATGAATCTGCAGTCGTATCTGTCGGCATGGATCTCGTATCGCGCGATCAATCCATCACGTCCATTGAATTCCTATGAAGATTGCATCAAAGTTTGTGATGCAAAGCTTCACTATTGACCTTAATAGCCGGGAAAGCGCCTATAAGGGCTATGACCAATACTCCCGATTCGACCTCCAATGTCGCGGAATATACCGTTTCGGAAATCTCCGGCGCGCTGAAGCGCACCGTCGAGGATGCGTTCGGCCATGTGCGGGTGCGCGGCGAGATTTCCGGCTATCGCGGACCGCATTCCTCGGGGCACGCCTATTTCTCGCTCAAGGACGACAAGGCGCGCATCGAGGCGGTGATCTGGCGCGGCAGCATGAGCCGGCTGCGCTTCCTGCCCGAGGAAGGCATGGAGGTGATCGCCACCGGCAAGCTCACCACCTATCCCGGCTCGTCGAAATACCAGATCGTCATCGAGCAGATGGAGCCGGCGGGGGCCGGTGCGCTGATGGCGCTTCTGGAGGAACGCAAGCGCAAGCTCGCTGCCGAGGGGCTGTTCGATCCCGCGGCCAAGCAGCTGCTGCCCTATATGCCGCGCGTCATCGGCGTCGTCACCTCGCCGACCGGCGCGGTGATCCGCGACATCATCCACCGCATCACCGACCGTTTTCCCGTTCATGTCATCGTCTGGCCGGTGCGGGTGCAGGGCGAGACCTGCGGACCGGAGGTGGCGGCGGCCGTCAACGGCTTCAATTCCCTTGCACCAGATGGCCCCCTTCCCCGTCCCGACGTGCTGATCGTCGCGCGCGGCGGCGGCAGCCTTGAGGATCTCTGGGGCTTCAATGACGAAATCGTCGTGCGGGCGGTCGCCGCCTCGGACATCCCCGTCATTTCGGCGGTAGGGCACGAAACGGACTGGACGCTGATCGATCTTGCCGCCGACAGGCGCGCGCCGACACCGACGGGGGCGGCCGAAATGGCGATCCCGGTGAAGGCGGACCTGCAGGCGACGATCGCCTCTCTGACGGCGCGGCTCTCGTCCGGCATGTCGCGCTATCTCGGCCAGCGAAGGCAGACGCAGCGCGCGCTTTCCCGCGCCCTTCCCTCCGCCGACCAGCTTCTGGCGCTGCCGCGCCGACGCTTCGACGAAGCCGCCGCGCGCCTGGGGCGCGCACTGCAGGCCAACACGCAGAAGAAGCGCGCAAGCTTCGACGGCCACGCCCGGCAATTGTCGCCGCGGCTCCTGCAGCGACGCATCATCGAGCGGCGGCGCCATGCGGAAACCATGGCCAACCGCCTGCCGCGCTGCCTTGAAGCCTTCCTGCGCGAGCGGCGCAGCCGCTTTTCAGGACCCGCCGGGCGGCTCTCCCCCGAGCCGATCCGCCGCCACGCCGAGCGGGCGCGCCATATGCTCGTCCAGCTTGAGCGCAGAGGCGACCAGGCCGTGGCGCTTGTCCTCGAAAGACGGAAGCGCAGAAGCGGCGAACTGGAACGGCTGATGCGGACGCTCTCCTATGAAAGCGTGCTGGAACGCGGCTTCGCCGTTGTCTTCGATGCCTCAGGCAATCCCGTGAAGCAGGCGGCATCCATCCATTCCGGCGATGCGCTGGCGCTCCGTTTCCGTGACGGCGACGTGCAAGCCGTGGCAACCGGCGGCGCCAGGCCGGAGGGCGGCAGCCAGCCAAAGCCGAAGGCACAGCCGAAGTCCGCCAAGGCAAGTGGCGATCAGGGATCGTTGTTTTAGGCCAACCGGCCTTCAGCTGCATATATCGCCCGAGCGCCGCAATCACCGCGGGCGATAGACAACGATGCCCGGTTTATTGCGGACGTAATCCAGAAACGGCGAGTCCACCACTTTCCGGTTTACCTTCAGAGACGAGGCGTTGCGGAGCTGCGGGCCGTCCTTGGTGACGACGTAGATTCCGACATGGGTCACGTCCATGCCGGGTTCATCCGCGTAGATGCCGATATAGTCGCCGGTGCGAAGGCGGCTCAACAGCGCGCGATCGACATATCGGCCCGGAATATAGGTGATGGTCCGCTTCACGTCGGGCAGGCCCGCAATGTAGGTGCCGAAGAAGGATTTTCGGTTGAGGACCTTGCTCACCGATACGGCATGGGGGCTGATCCTGGCCGTTATGTCCCGTGCGAGAGCCGGCCTGTCATAAGCCCAGTCGCTGAAGAAGTGCTTTCTTTTCAGAAAGGCGACATGTCCGCCGGCATATCGGGTCCGGATCAGATTTCTGATGAAGCCGTTTGGGGTCCTCGCACGCCGCAGTGCTTCGACATAATCGAGATATGTAAAGCAATCCAGGGCCGCGAAGTCGATCACCAATTGCTCCGGTATCGTCGCAGAGCCGATCAGCCGGTTGGCCACATAAGGCACTCCAAGAAACTGGCGGGAAATGAGCTCAATCTCCGCTCCCTTGGAAAGGCCGGGATTGGCTTTCTTCAGCGCGAGAATGCTTTCGATTTTGTCGATCGTGTAGGAATCGAGATCTACGGTTTTCCTGACAGAAGGCCACCCGGGAGATATATAGCTTATTGTCTGGCCGCCCCGATGCTCCACACAGCCCATCAGAGTCAAAAACAATAAACAAATGGGAATTATTCTAAACATGGACGGTCAAATCCAAAAATCAAAGTATATTTGCCTGAGTATTATTATAGTTTACATGATTCTGGAAAGTGAATTTGACAATTCATGGCAGACCATCACCCCGAAGGCCTCCCCGCAGACGCCTGTCGCTTGGCCGATGCGGGGTAAAAGAGAAGATGAAGATGTCACGAAGATGGCGGTTGCGTACCGTCCAGAACGTCAGCACCCGGCTTCCGCGCCGGAAGCAGCAAGATCTGAATAGAACAGGCGCTGGCCGCAGCCACACGGATCCGAGCGGAACGGGATAACGACTACAATCCGGATTACGGTTTTCTGAAAAATGGTACGGTCGGTAGGAGTTGAACCTACGACCTCAGGAGCCACAATCCTGCGCTCTAACCAACTGAGCTACGACCGCATACCATGTTTCCGGGCGGGACCTGCGAGCCCCGACATCCGACAGGGGTCACATACGGAGAATCGAAGCGATTTGCAAGCCTTTAGCGCAGCATTCTGCAGCATTCGTGCCAACGATTTCATAACTGAGACGACGGCGCACAGAAAAAGGCCGGGGGAGGAACCCGGCCTTTTCTGAGAAGGAGACCGAACGGGAGGAGAAGCCCGGCCTCACCTTCCAGCGGACGGGAGGAGGAATGCCGCTGGAAATCGCATATGGTATGACCCAGGGAAGCGGTCAGGCCGCTTTCGTGTCCTTGGCTGCCTTTTCCATGGCTGCCTTGGTGGGCTTCACCATGGCTTCGACGGCTTTCGTCGCAGCGGACTGGAATTCCTTGGCCTGCTCGACGGCAAGTTCCGTCTGCTGGCGCACGAAGGCGGTCTGCAATTCGATGGCATCGGCGAATGTCTTGGCGCCGAAAAGCGCTTCCAGATGCGTGAAGCCTGCATCCGTATTGGCGCGCAGCGCCGAAATCGCCTTCCGCGACAGTTCGGTGCCGGTGGACTGGGCGGCCTCAAGCGTGGTCTCAAGGGTCTTCTGCGCGGCTTCCGCCTGGTCCTTGAACCTGGCATAGGCCTCCCTGGACTGCGCAATACTGCCTTCGGTGAACTCGCGCACGCGATCGGTCACGATATTCGGGTCGAAACCCGGGAATGCGAATATGTCTGCTTCTGGCTTCTTGCTCATTTCGAGGCCCTTTTTGCTGTCCGAAATGGTTTCGGATGGGTTTCCTCACCTATCGTGTTTTTATATATAGCATTCGCCATTGTGCATTGCAATATAATTTTGCACTGCACAATCGTCATCAGCGCAAGCCCTTTCTTTCAGGATGGGAAAGCGCCCATCATCGAGATGGGAGAACTCCCACCCTGGGGTGGGAAGGCCCCTACCCTGGGGACATTAACTAACGGTTCAGAAAAACCATTGCCATGTCGCGCGCTTTTGTAGACGCTGGGGATGACTATGCCTTATTAACGCGATATTAAGCAAAAACGCTCGGTTCTGAGCATAAGAAGAAGCTCGTATCAGGGCCTATCGACAAGCAAACGGGTAACGACTGGCATGCCGGGGACCTATCCCTTCATTGATGTTGCCGTTCTGGACGGCATCCGGGAGCGCTTTGTGCGCGGCGATGCGCTCGTCGTGATTTCACCTGACCTTACATCCGTGATCTGGGCGAACGGACCCGGCGCGGCGATGTTCGACTTCGACAGGATCGACGATATTCTCGGCAGCGATCCGGGTTTGGCCGTGCAGACGAAGCGGCAGATCATGGCGCTTGACGGCTCCCAGGCCGGCACGATCCGGATCGTCTCGGCGCGCCTGGCCTCCGGCCTTACGTCGCGGCTGGTGCGCTTCGAGATTTTCGACATCAAGCTGCCCGACGGCATGCCGGCGCGTGTTCTCGCAGCCGCCGGACGGCAGACAGCCGCCGAGGCGGCGATCTCCGGCCTTGGCGACGAGAGCACCCATGTCGCGCTTCTCGATGAGGCCGGCGCCGTTCTCGCCAGCTCCGCCCATTTCGAGGCGCTGGGCATGCTGCCGACGACGCTGAGCGACCTGGTGGTCGAGGTTCGCGACGAGGAAAACCGTATGGTCAAGCGCCGCGTGCGCGCCGGGAAACGGAGCGTACCGGCCGGCATTGCGCGTCTCGCGGATGATCCCTACCGCCATCTTCTGTTCGTCGTTGCGGAAAGGGAAAGCGAGGAAGCGGCAGCGCCTGAGGCGGTCAGTGAAGCCGTGCCGGTGGCCACAGCTGCCGCAGCCGTGATCGCCGATGCGGAAGTTCCTTCGCCGGATGATGTCCCCTCGCCGGAATATGACGATACACCGGATGCGGCAGAGCCCGTTGCGGCAGAGCCAACCACGGAAATGGCCCTTGCAGAAGCGCCGGAGGAGGTGAGCGCGCCGCCCACGCCGCCCCAGGCCTTCGTTCACAATCCGAATGCCGCTCCCGCCCGTTTCGTCTGGAAAGTCGACGCCGATACGGTCTTCAGCGAAATCTCGCCGGAATTCGCCGCGGCCGTCGGCCCGCTGGCGGCCGACGTGATCGGCCGTCGCTTCACCGATGTCGCCCGGGTCTTCGGTTTCGACGCGGACGGAACGATCGCGACGCTTCTGGAAGGGCGCGACACCTGGTCCGGACGCGCCGTGCTCTGGCCGATCCAGGGCACATCGCTTCGCGCGCCCGTCGACCTTGCGGCGCTCCCCGTCTATTCGCGCGAGCGTACATTCCTCGGCTTCCGCGGCTTCGGCGTGGTACGCACCGGCGAGGCGCAGGACGACCCCGAGGCGATCGGGCTGGCGCTCATCGCCGGTCCGGCTGCGCCGCAGGAAACGACGACGGTAGATTTTCCGCAGCAGGAAGATGCATCGCCTGCAGGCATTGTCGACCTTGGTGAAAAGCTCTCGCAGAAGCTGGAAGCCGCTGCGGATTCCGGAAGGGAAAGCCAGGATCCGTTCCAAGGCGAAAAGCCGGCGCTGGAGCTGACTTCGTCGGCCGGGCGGCGCATCCACGACAAGATCATCCGCCTGGAGGAACACCGCGCGCCCCGCAGCGAAGGCGGGCTGACGCCGACGGAGCGCAACGCCTTCCGCGAAATCGCCGATCGCCTGCGGCGCGAAGGTATCGGCATCACCAAACGGCAGGCGCCTTCATCGCAGGAGCCGCGCGAAGAGCCGAAGGCGGAACCGGATAAAAACGAGATCAGAACGAGCGTGCCGGCAGAAAGCGGCCCCGCCAGGGATATCATTGCCGAAGCGGCGGCAGCGGACAAGGCGACGGCCAAAGTGCCGGATGCCGAACCTGTGCCCGATCCGCGCGCGCCGGTGAGCGCCGCCGCAGAAGCGGAAGTGGCGCCGCCGGCCAAGGCCGAAGAGATTGCGATCGTGCAGGACAACACCGCCCCGGCTCTTTCCGGGACGATCGCCTCCTCGCCAGCACCGGCGGAACCGGTTTTGCCCGAGACAAAGCAGGACGCGGAGCCGGCCCCGGCCGAGGCGGCTGAAGAAGGCAATGACGACGACATCGCCATCATCGCCCGGCTCCCCCTGCCCGTCCTCATCCATTCCGGCGACATCGTGCATTATGCCAACCAGGCGCTGCTCGACCTCACCGGCTACGAGACGACCGAGGCGCTGATCGAAGCGGGCGGGCTCGAGGCCTTGTTTGCCGAGCGGCGCATGGGAGAAGACGGAAAGCCGGGCGCCGTGGTCCTGCGCCGCGCCGATGGCGGCGAGCGGGCGGTGGAAGCGCATCTGCAATCCGTGCCGTGGAAAGGTGGCCGCGCGCTGATGCTCAGCCTCATGCCGCAGCCGAACGTTCCCGATGAGCCGCAGGCCGGCCCGGCCGAGCTGTCGGAGGAGGAAAAGCGCGCGCTCCAGACCCGCATCGACGAGCTGACCGGCATTCTCGACACCGCGACGGACGGCGTGGTCATCATCGGCTCCGACGGGCTGATCCGCTCGATGAACCATTCGGCAGCCGCCCTCTTCGGCTATGAACCCGAACAGATCAAGGGCAAGTCCTTCTCCATGCTCTTCGCCATCGAGAGCCAGCGCGCCGCACTGGACTATCTCGACGGGCTGGCGGACAATGGCGTTGCGAGCGTGCTCAATGACGGGCGTGAAGTGATCGGCCGCGAGGCACAGGGCCGCTTCATCCCGATGTTCATGACCATCGGCAAGCTTGCCGCCTCGAACAGCTATTGTGCGGTCCTGCGGGATATCACGCATTGGAAGCGCGCCGAAGAGGAGCTGACCAATGCGCGGCGTGAGGCGGAGCGGGCCTCCAGCCAGAAGACCGAGTTCCTGGCGCGCATCAGCCATGAAATCCGCACGCCGCTCAACGCCATCATCGGCTTTTCCGAGCTGATGTCGGACGAGAAATTCGGCCCCATCGGCAATGAGCGCTATCGCGACTATCTGCGCGACATCAACCGCTCGGGCAATCATGTGCTCGCCCTGGTCAACGACCTCCTCGATATCTCCAAGATCGAGGCGGGCGGGCTCGACATGGAGTTCGAGGCGGTGTCGCTCAACGAGGCGATCGCCGAGGCGGTGGCGATCATGCAGCCGCAAGCCAACCGCGAGCGCGTCATCATCCGCTCGAGCTTCCCCGCGAACCTGCCCGACATCGTCGCCGACGCGCGCTCGATCAAGCAGATCGCGCTGAACCTCCTGTCCAACGCCGTGCGCTTCACCGCGCCGGGAGGGCAGGTCATCGTGTCGACCAGCTATGAGGCGAATGGCGGCGTGGTGATGCGGGTGCGCGACACGGGCGTCGGCATGAGCCCCGCCGAAGTCGAGCAGGCGCTGAAGCCGTTCAAGCAGGTCAACACGCTGAAGCGCCCCCCTTCGGATGGGCATGCCGACTGGCGGCAGGACGGCACCGGCCTGGGCCTTCCCCTGACCAAGGCGATGGTCGAAGCCAACAGGGCCGCGTTCTCGATCGAATCGACGCCCGGCAGCGGCACCATGGTCGAGGTTTCCTTTCCCTCGACGAGAGTCCTGGCGGATTGAGGGCAGTAGGGCAAGAATACCCGGCCTTCCGCTCTCTCGACTGTTATTTCCCTGCCCTATTCGCATATCGCCTTTTGACGACTGCCATAAAAAAAGCGCCGGACAAGCCGGCGCTGAAAAGCTGTACAACAGAGAAAAAAGGGGCACAAAAGCATTGGGGCCGACGGCCTTACCATTACCAGTGTGTTAAGGCTCTTATCGCGCAAGTTTCCCTAACAAAGCCTTAACGGGCCGCCGATTTTTTTACGAAAAAATATCGGCTGTGAAAACGCGGTAAACACTGCCGCAATCCTTCATCAAGCATATCTCTTCACGTTTTGAGCTCGGCCAGTTCGCGGTAGAGGTCCAGCGCCTGCGGGTTGGCGAGCGCCTCCCTGTTCTTGACCTCGCGGCCATGCACGACATCGCGCACCGCAAGCTCGGTGATCTTGCCGGATTTGGTGCGGGGGATATCGGCCACGGCAACGATCTTGGCCGGCACATGGCGCGGCGTGGCGCCGGTGCGGATCTTGTGCCTGATGGCTGCGGCCAGGTCGTCGTCGAGCACGACACCTTCGGCGAGCCGCACGAAGAGGACGACGCGCACATCGCCCTCCCAGTCCTGGCCGATGCACAGCGCCTCGACGATCTCCGGCATCTGCTCGACCTGATTGTAGATCTCCGCCGTGCCGATCCGCACCCCGCCGGGATTGAGCGTGGCGTCGGAGCGGCCATGAATAATGATGCCGCCATGCTCGGTCCATTCGGCGAAATCGCCGTGGCACCAGACATTGTCGAAGCGCTCGAAATAGGCGGCGCGGTATTTCGCCCCGTCCGGATCGTTCCAGAATTTGAGAGGCATGGACGGGAAGGCCCGGGTGCAGACCAACTCACCCTTCTCGCCGCGCACCGTCCTGCCATCGTCGTTCCAGACATCGACGGCCATGCCGAGCCCCGGCCCCTGGATCTCGCCCGGCCAGACCGGCTCGATCGGCACGCCGAGCACGAAGCAGGAGACGATATCGGTGCCGCCGGAAATGGAGGCCAGGTGCACGTCCCTGCTGATCCCGTCATAGACGAACTGGAAACATTCCGGCGAGAGCGGCGAACCGGTCGAGGAGATGGTGCGCACCGTCGAAAGATCATGCGTCTCGATCGGCTTCAGGCCGGCCTTGCGGACCGCATCGATGAATTTCGCCGAGGTGCCGAAATAGGTCATGCCCTCCGCATCGGCATAATCGAAGAGCACGTTGCCGTCGGGATAGAAAGGCGACCCGTCGTAGAGAAGCAGCGTCGCGCCATAGGCGAGGCCCGACACCAGCCAGTTCCACATCATCCAGCCGCAGGTGGTGAAATAGAACACCCGGTCGCCCGGCCCGGCGCCGCCATGCAGGCGGTGCTCCTTGACGTGCTGGAGGAGCGCGCCACCTGACGTGTGGACGATGCATTTCGGGATGCCGGTCGTTCCCGACGAGAACAGGATATAGAGCGGATGATCGAACGGCAGGCGCTCATAGCCGATCTCGCCGGCTGCAAAGGGCGCGATCGCCGCGGTGAGCGAAACACCGTTGGGAACGCTCTTCGCGACCTCATCGGCCTGCCCGAGATAATCGACGACGAGCAGCTTGCGCAGCGCAGGCAATTGCCGGGCCACGGCGGCGATCTTCTCGGCCACCTCTATCCTCTTGCCATTGTACCAGTAGCCGTCGCAGGCGATGAAGACCGAGGGCTCGATCTGGCTGAAACGGTCGAGCACGCCGCGCTCGCCGAAATCCGGCGAGCAGGACGACCAGATCGCACCGAGCGATGCGGTGGCCAGCATGGCGGCAATTGTCTCCGGCATGTTCGGCATCATCGCCGCGACACGGTCGCCACGGCCGATGCCGGCGGCGCGCAGAAACTGCTGGAGCCTGGAAACCAGCGCGCGAAGCTCGTCCCAGGACAGGCGCCGCTCCACCTTGTCCTCGCCGCGGAAGACCAGCGCATCGCCTGGCCCGCTGCGCTGCAGCAGGTTTTCCGCATAGTTGAGGCGCGCGTCGGGGAAGAAACGCGCGCCGGGCATGCGATGACCGTCGACGAGAATTCTCCCGCCCTTCTCGCCAACGATCCCGCCCCAGTCCCAGAGGAGCGACCAAAAGTCCTCCCGATCCTGGATTGACCATTCATGCAGCGCGCCGTAATCGGGCAGCGGCCGCCCGCTCGACGCCCGCGCGGCTTTCATGAAATCGGTCAGCGGGCTTGCGGCAATTGCGGCGTCATCCGGCTCCCACAGCGGTCTTTTTATTGTCATATGCTCCTCCTCAGCCTGGCGGCATGTTGCAACGCACCACGAAGCGGCAGCAAGCAGAAAAATGCGATCCGACTGAATTTTCAGCCCAATTCATGGAATAACATCAGCAAAGTCTTGAATTGCCGCATAGCTGGTTTAAACGGAATGGCGAACATTTTATTGGTGGACTGCGCCTGATGTCCTGGCCTCGACTGCTGCGCCCCATTCTGGCGATCATTGTCCTCGCGGCGGCAGCCGTTGCGGCGGTCATCGCCGCTCTGCCCTTCATCGTTTCCACGGATGCGATCCGCATCAGGCTCGCACAGGAAATCAGCGCCTGGACTGGGTATAGCGTCGAGCTGCGCCAGCCGCCGAGGCTGACGGTCTTTCCGGTGTTCCAGGCGTCGCTGAGCGACGTCACCTTGAGCAAGCTCGGTGAAGGCGGCCAGCAGCCGGTGATGAGCGCCGATCGCATCGACGTACAGCTTTCGCCTCTCGACGCGCTGATGGGGCACATCTCGTTTTCGGAAACACGCATCGTCCATCCGCGCTTCAGGCTGAACGAGCCGATCATCGACCTGCCGCAACTCTTCACGGCGGCCGCCAACTCGCAGGGGCGGCTCGGCATGGTCATCCGCACCGCCAAGAAGCTGGTGGCCGACAATCCCGAGAACCCGAAGGTGGACCAGCTCGCATCGCAGCCCTTCGGCCGCATCGTCATCGAGAACGGATCGCTTGCATATCGTCGCTTCGGGTCGCCGCTCGAGGAGCAGGTCTCCGACATCAACGGCACGCTCGACTGGCCGCAGACATCGAGCCCGGCCAGTTTCCGCGGCCGCGCCAACTGGCGTGGCGAAGCGGCGGAGATCAATTTCACGGCGAACCAGGCGCTGGTCCTGCTTGCCAACGGGATGAGCGCCATTACCGCAAGCGTGACATCGAAGCCGCTCACCTTCACGTTCGAAGGCAATGCCAATATCTCCCAGAACATGTTCTTCGAAGGGGCGTTGACGGCAAATTCCCCCTCCCTCGGCGAGACGATGCGATGGGCCGGGCGGAGCTCTTACGGCAGCTCGTCGATGATCGGCGCGGTCGAGCTTGCGGCCAATGTCACGCTCACGCCGAAGCGGGCGAAGCTCAACGATGTGACGCTTACGACCGACAAGCAATCGGCCAAGGGGGTGATCGAGATCGGGCTGGAACAACCGGTACCGGCGGTCACCGGCACGCTCGCCTTCGAGACGCTCGACCTGCGCTCGCTGATATCGGCCTTCATTCCGCTGCCCCGCGACGGCACGAATGACGAGATCGATACGCAGTTCATCAACCAGCTCGATCTCGACCTCAGGCTTTCGGCCCAGAATGCCACGGTCGGCCCGGTCGGCCTCGCCAACCTCGCTGCCGCGGTGCAGGTGAAGGGCGGGCGCGCGATCTTCGACATCGGCGACGCCAGGGCCTTCAACGGCTCGGTTCAGGCCAATGTCCAGATCGCCAGGAATGCCGATGACGCCAGTGGCGAATTGCGTTTCAACGGAACAGATCTCGACAGCGCGGCCTTCGCTTCGGCACTCGGTATGAAGCAACCTTTCCTGAGCGGCAAGGGCACCGTATCGCTGCTCATGAAAAGCCCGCTCACGAAATGGTCTTCGCTGCCCGACAGCGCCAGCGGCAACATCTCGCTCGACCTGGGTCAAGGGCAGATGAAGGGGTTCGATTTCAACGATTTCATCAACAAGGCGCGCACCGACCGCTTTTTTGCCCTGGAGCGCAAGCAGGACGCCTCCCTCGCCTTCAACCGGCTCACCATGAAGGCCACGATCGCCGAAGGCATCGCGACACTCGACAGCGCCCAGGTGGAGACCGGCAACGGGGTGCTGACGCTTGCCGGCATCGTTCCCTTCCTCGACAGAAGCCTGGCGCTTTCGGGCGAGATCGCATTTCCCGCGGCGCAGAACCAGGCCCAAAATCAGAACGCCCAGCCGCCGCAAGCGCCGCAGCCGATCAATTTCTTCGTCGGCGGCTCCTGGGACCGGCCCTTCATCTCACCGATGAGCAGGGGGATAGGGCAGGGGCAGTAGGGCAGCATGCCTTCCGCTCCACCTCCTGCAAGCGTTTCATCTGGAAAGAAGAAGGCAAAACCGTACCGCCTGCTGCCTTTCTTCCCTTTACTCTCCTAAATCCGGAATGCGGCCTGCTCGTCGCGGATGCGCTGGACCTCGCGCCGCTTGTTGACAACGGAGGCGATGATGACACCCGTCGCGACGATGGCGATGAGGATGGTGCAGATCGCGTTGATCTCAGGCGTCACGCCGAGCCGCACCTGGCTGTAGATCTTCATCGGCAGGGTGGTGGCACCTGGCCCCGAGGTGAAGCTCGCGATCACCAGATCGTCGAGCGAAAGCGTGAAGGCGAGCATCCAGCCCGAGATGACGGCGGGCAGGATGACGGGAAGCGTGATCCTGAAGAATGTGGTGACGGGCGGTGCGCCCAGATCCATCGCCGCCTCTTCCAGCGAGCGGTCGAAAGTGACGAGCCGGGACTGCACGACCACCGCGACGAAACACATCGAAAAGGTGATGTGCGCCAGGGTCACGGTCCAGAAGCCGCGGTCGAAGCCGATCGCGACGAAAAGCAGAAGCAGCGACAGGCCGGTGATGACCTCAGGCATGACCAGGGGCGCATAGACCATGCCGGAAAAAAGCAGGCGGCCGCGGAAGCGCGTGTAGCGCGTGAGCGCGATCGCCGCGAGCGTTCCCAGCACCGTCGCCACGCTCGCCGAGAGGAAGGCAATGCGGGCGGTGACCCAGGCAGCATCCATGAGCGCGCGGTTGCGGAAGAGCTCGACATACCATTTCGTCGAGAAGCCCGCCCAGACAGTGACGAGGCGGGATTCGTTGAAGGAATAGATCACCAGCAGCACGATCGGCAGGTAAAGAAAGGCAAAGCCCAGCACGACCGAAACGATATTGAAACGCGACCAGGTGGTGTTCATCTGCGCCTCCTACCTCCCGCTTTCCTGCGCGCGCGCCTGCGCCCGCTGGAAGAGCACGATCGGCACGACCAGGATGACGAGCAGCACCACGGCGACAGCGGACGAGACCGGCCAATCGCGGTTGGAGAAGAATTCGCTCCAGAGCGTCTTGCCGATCATCAGCGTCTGCGACCCGCCGAGGAGATCCGGAATGACGAATTCGCCCACCGCCGGAATGAAGACCAGGAAGCAGCCGGCGATGACGCCGGGGATGGAGAGCGGGAACGTGATCTTCCAGAAGGCGGTCAAGGGCGGACAACCCAAATCCTGCGCCGCCTCGATGAGCGAATAATCCATCTTGTCGAGCGAGGAATAGATCGGCAGCACCATGAAAGGCAGATAGGAATAGACAATGCCGATGAAGACGGCCGTATTGGTGTTGAGAATGGTGAGCGGCGTGTCGATGACATGCGCCCATATCAGGAACTGGTTGAGCAGCCCTTCCGGCTTCAGAATGCCGATCCAGGCGTAAACGCGGATCAGGAAGCTCGTCCAGAACGGCAGGATGACCAGCATCAGCAAGGTCGGGCGGAGTGTCGAGGGGGCACGCGCCATGCCATAGGCGAGCGGATAGCCGACGAGGAGCGTCAGCACCGTCGAGACGGCGGCGATGGAAAGGCTCGACACATAGGCCTTGAAATAGAGCGCATCGTCGAGGAGCCAGCGGTAATTGTCCAGGGAAAGCTGCTTCAGCTTCTCGAAATTGGCCGCGAGCCCCTGTGCCAGATCGAAGACGGGCTGATAGGCGGGAATGGCCATCGCCACTTCCGACATCGATATCTTCAGGACGATGAAGAAGGGCACGAGGAAGAAGAGGAAAAGCCAGAGATAGGGCACGACGATGACGAGCCGCCCGGCGATGGCGGCGATGAGCTTCTGCATGGCCGCGTTTCCCTTCATGCCGTCAGGACCAGCCCGGCGTCCGTATCGAAGCTGACCCAGACGCGCTCGTCATAGGTGAGCGGATTTTCCGTCTTGCGCACGGCATTGAGGCTCGAGGCCTTGATCAGCGCGCCATTGTCGAGCCTGATGTGGAACACCGTCATGTCGCCGAAATAGGCGATATCCCACAATTCGCCCTCGACGGCGTTGAAGGAAGCCTCCTGCGGTTTTTCCCGGCTGATGCGGATCTTCTCCGGCCGCACCGCAAACCAGACCTGCTGGCCGGGCGTGAGCGCCCTGCCCGTCTCGGCACGGATGGTGAGCCCCTGCGCCGCGGCCGTGATCTCGGCCTCGCCATTGGCGATCTTCTCGACCGTACCTTCCAGAAGGTTCACATTGCCGATGAAATCGGCGACGAATTTGGAGGCCGGCGCCTCATAGACCTCGGCGGGCGTGGCCACCTGCATGATATGGCCGCGATCCATGACCGCGATGCGGTCGGCCATGGTCATCGCCTCCTCCTGGTCGTGGGTGACGATCATGAAGGTGAGACCGAGCTTATACTGCAGGTCCATCAGCTCGAACTGCGTCTCCTCGCGCAGCTTCTTGTCGAGCGCGCCGAGCGGCTCGTCCAGAAGCAGCACCTTCGGACGC
This sequence comes from Mesorhizobium sp. RMAD-H1, assembly GCF_014191375.1. GTDB lineage: Bacteria > Pseudomonadota > Alphaproteobacteria > Rhizobiales > Rhizobiaceae > Paramesorhizobium. Next base: position 205,933 of record NZ_JACHWN010000001.1, on the reverse strand, counting down.
TTGGCCACGGCGCGGGCGAGCGCCACGCGCTGGCGCTGGCCGCCCGACAATTGATGCGGCTTGCGCTTGGCGAACTGCTCGAGCTTGACGAGCTTGAGCACTTCGGCGACGCGCTCCTCGATCTCCGATTTCGCCATGCCGTCCTGCTTCAGGCCGAAGGCGATATTGCCCTCCACCGTCATATGCGGAAACAGCGCATAGGACTGGAACATCATGTTGACCGGGCGGCGGTAGGGCGGAATGCCGCGCAGATCCTGCCCGTCGAGCAGGATGCGGCCGGAGGTCGGCTCCTCGAAACCCGCCAGCATGCGCAACAGCGTGGACTTGCCGCAGCCCGAGGCGCCCAGCAGCGCGAAGAATTCGCGATTGAAGACATCGAGAGAAAGATCATCGACGGCGGTGAAATTGCCGAAGACCTTGGTGACATTCTCGAAGCTTATATAGGGCTTTGCCGCCGGATCGTCCCAAGGTGCGAATTTGCGGCGAAAACTTCCAAAGGATTCCATCCGGTTCCCCACGCTGCCCCGTCACGATCCGATAGCCCACGGGATCGTACGGATACTGAATGCTGGAACCCCCGGCACCGGGCCGGGGGTTTTGGTCTTTACTGGCCGGTGACGATCTTGGTCCAGGCCCTCGTCGCCAGGCGCTGCGTCTTGGTATCATAGGGCAGCGGCACGAAGAGCTTGGCCATGGTTGCCTCGTCGGGATAGATCGCGGGATCATCGATCACGGCCTTGTCGAGAAGCGGCTGGGAAGCCTTGTTGCCATTGGCGTAGAAGACATAATTCGACGCCTTGGCGATCACCTCCGGACGCATGATGTAGTTCAGGAACTCATGCGCCTCCTCCACATGCGGAGCGTCGGCGGGAATGGCCATCTGGTCAAACCACATCTGCGCGCCTTCCTTCGGGATCGAATAGCCGATCTCGATGCCCTGCCCCGCTTCCTCGGCGCGGTCGCGCGCCTGGAAGATGTCGCCGGAATAGCCCACCGCCATGCAGATATCGCCGTTGGCGAGCGCATTGATATATTCGGACGAGTGGAACTTGCGGATATTGGGGCGGATCTTCAGGTAGAGCTCTTCCGCCTTGGCGAACTCGTCCGCATTGGCCGAATTGGGATCGAAGCCCAGATAGTTGAGCGCCGGGCGCAGCATCTCGCTCGCCGAATCCAGCACATAGATGCCGCAATCCTTGAGCTTCGCCGATTTCTCGGGATCGAACAGCACGTCCCAGGAATCGATCTTGTCGGTGCCGAGCGCCTCCTTCACCTTCGCCTTGTTATAGCCGATGCCGGTCGTGCCCCACATATAGTTGATGGAGTACTCATTGCCCGGATCATAGGTGGCGGTGCGCTGCTCGATGACGTCCCACATGTTCTTGAGATTGGGCAGCTTCGCCTTGTCGAGCTTCTGGAACACGCCTGCGGGGATCTGACGCCCGAGGAATTCGCCCGAGGGCACGACGACATCATAGCCGGTACCGCCGGCAAGCAGCTTGGTTTCCAGGATCTCGTTGGAATCATAGACGTCGTAGACGACCTTGATGCCGGTCTCCTTGGTGAAGTCCGTCAGGATGGAATCGTCGATATAATCCGACCAGTTGTAGACATTGACCACCCGTTCCTGCGCGCCCGACGGAGCCGCGGCGGCCGCCAGAGCCAGACAGGTCGTCAGGAAAAGCGATTTGATCCTCATCCGGAAACTCCCATTTTCACACCCGCGCGGCCCTAAGAAAAATGCCCCGCCGCCCCGCACTTTTTTAGATTGGGAGGATTTCGTCAACTGCCTTGCGGGGCTTTATTTTCAGGTCGCAGGCCTGATCTACTGAAAATCGAAGACGCTCAGCCCCGTCACCATCTCATCGAGGCCGAGCGGACGCGTCAATGGCGGCTCGGCACGGGCAAGGCAGCCCTGCCTTTCACAGAGACGGCAGACCGGACCCACCGGCGTCGCCCCCCTGCCCGTCAGCGCGGCGCCGTAGACGATCTCGTCCTTGAATCCGATATCGCAGCCAAGCAGGATGGCGGTGCGGCGCGGGCGCTCGTCAAAAGCGCCCTGCGGCCCTTCAAGCGTGCGCGCGATGGTGAGGAATGCCGCGCCGTCCGGCATCTCCACGGCCTCCACCAGGATCTGCGAGGGCTGGGCAAAGGCGGCATAAATCGCCAGTTTCGGGCATTGCCCGCCGAAACGGGCCTGCGGAAAGCCCTGGGCGCCCGCCCTGCGGAAGCGGTTGCCCGCATGGTCCGCCTCCAGCATGAAGAAGGGCACGCCCGACGCGCCTTGCCTCTGCAATGTGGTGAGCCGGTTTGCCGCCTGCTCGAACGAGACGCCGAAGCGCGAGCGCAGCACGTCTATATCGTAATGCGCCCGGAGCGCCGCCGACTGGAAGGCCTGATAGGGCATCATCAGCGCATGCGCGGCATAGCGGCCCAACTCGAAACGGGCGATGCGGCAGGCCTCGCCGGACGAGAGCTTCAGCTTTTCGATCTCGGCGGCGATCGCCACCTGCATGCGGATCAGCACAGCCTCCATCGCCACTTCACGCAGCTGATCGAAGGGCGACAGCCTTTCCGACAGGAACAGGCGCTGCGAATGCCGGTCGTAGCGCCGCCGCCAATTGGGCATGGTGGCGACGGGCAGCACGCGCACGGCAATGCCATGCTCCGTGCGCAGCCAGCCCTTCAGCGCGCCCATCAGATCGTCGCCCGGCTTCAGGAGGGCCGTGAAACTCTCGGCCTCCTCCTCGATCAGCGGGAAATGGTTGGGCCGCCGCTCCAGCGCATCCCGCACCTCGTCGAGCGGCAGGCGCGTGGCCGACAATGAGGTCTCGCGCCCCTCCTGCGCCAGGAGATCGGAAAGATCGGAGAGCCGTTCGAGATGCTCGCGATAGGCGCGGTAGAGCTTGACGATGCCGGCCGCGGCATTGGGCGCGGCCCCGCCGATCTCGATCAGCTCCTGATCCCCCGGCAGTTCGCCGGCGAGCAGCGGATCGGAGAAGACCTCCTTCAGCCCTGTAATGGTGGTGCCGCTTTCGGCCTGCAGGGCGCTGAGCTCGAGCTTGTAGACGGAGGCGAGCTTGAGGAGAAGCTGTACCGTCAGCGGGCGCTGATTGCGCTCGATCAGGTTGAGATAGGAGGGCGAAATGCCGAGCGCCTCGGCCATCGCCGTCTGGGTGAGGCCGCGTTCGTTGCGGATGCGGCGGATACGCGGGCCCGCGAATATCTTCTGCTCAGCCATCCCCATTCCCTTTTACAGGATTTTTACAACCTCCCGCATCATGCCTCAAATGATCGCTCATTACAATATTTACAAATTTACAGAGCCATTCTGTCAAAGCCTCGACAGCATTACCCGTTTTTCAGACCGAATTTCCTGAATTTTCTCGCCTGTTTTGCAGCACAATGTAAATCTCGTCACACACAGAACGCGCTTAACGTCTCTGATTTTTACAACACAAGCATTGAGGAAGCCAGACTATGACTGATTTTTACAATCTCGTTCCCTCCGCTCCCGAAGACCGTTTCGAGGGCATCGAGCGCCCCTATACGGCGGAGGACGTGAAGCGGCTGCGCGGCTCGGTCGAGATCAGATATTCGCTGGCCGAGATGGGCGCGAACCGCCTGTGGAAGCTCATCCACGAGGAGGATTTCGTCAATGCGCTGGGTGCCATGACCGGAAACCAGGCCATGCAGATGGTGCGCGCGGGTCTGAAGGCGATCTATCTCTCCGGCTGGCAGGTGGCGGCGGACGCCAACACCGCCTCGGCGATGTATCCCGACCAGTCGCTCTATCCGGCCAATGCCGCGCCGGAGCTCGCCAGGCGCATCAACCGCACCCTGCAGCGCGCCGACCAGATCGAGACCGCGGAGGGCAAGGGCCTTTCCGTCGAGACATGGTTCGCCCCGATCGTCGCGGATGCGGAAGCCGGCTTCGGCGGCCCGCTCAACGCCTTCGAGATCATGAAAGCCTTCATCGAGGCGGGCGCGGCCGGCGTCCACTATGAGGACCAGCTCGCTTCGGAAAAGAAGTGCGGCCATCTCGGCGGAAAGGTGCTGATCCCGACCGCCCAGCATATCCGCAACCTCAATGCGGCACGGCTTGCCGCCGACGTCATGGGCGTGCCGACGCTGGTCATCGCCCGCACCGATGCGGAAGCGGCGAAGCTGCTTACTTCGGATATCGACGAGCGCGACCGGCCCTTTGTCGATTACGACGCGGGCCGCACGGCAGAGGGCTTTTACCAGGTGAAGAACGGTCTGGAGCCCTGCATCGCCCGGGCGATCGCCTATGCGCCGCATGCCGATCTCATCTGGTGCGAGACCTCGAAGCCCGATCTCGAACAGGCCCGCCGCTTCGCCGAGGGCGTGCACAAGGCACATCCCGGCAAGCTGCTCGCCTATAATTGCTCGCCTTCCTTCAACTGGAAGAAGAATCTGGACGATGCGACGATCGCCAGGTTCCAGCGGGAGCTGGGCGCGATGGGCTACAAGTTCCAGTTCATCACACTCGCCGGCTTCCACCAGCTGAACTACGGCATGTTCGAGCTGGCCCGCGGCTATAACGAGCGGCAGATGGCGGCCTATTCCGAGCTGCAGGAAGCGGAATTCGCGGCCGAGGCCCGCGGCTACACCGCGACCAAGCACCAGCGCGAGGTCGGCACCGGCTATTTCGACGCCGTGTCGCTCGCCATATCAGGCGGCCAGTCTTCGACGACCGCGATGAAGGAATCCACCGAAACCGCGCAGTTCCGCCCGGCTGCAGAATGAAACGAAGGAGAACGGCAATGACATCCATCACACGCGTCAAGGAAAGGGCGGAGGAACAGTCCACCGCCATGACCACCGACCAGCAGAGCCTCATCCGCATGCTCGCCAACGATCTGCACAGGCTCAACCAGTCGGTCATGAAAGCCGTCGAGGCCGGCGTTTCGGTCGAGCTCGTCCGCTCGGCCCGCCACCATGGCGGCAACGGCAATTGGGGGGATCTCCTGATCCCGGTGATCGTCACCAACGGACGGTGAGACCCTCCCCGCTCTCCGCCTTCGCCGACTTCCAGCCAACTCTCCGCAGCCCGTCTGCGGAGAGTTTTTCCTTCATGAAAACCAGAAGAAAAGCCGTTCTCGCCTGACATTACTAAACATCAACTAAATATTGCGATGTCATGTTTCCGTCATTGCCTGCATGTCAGAGTTGACGCATGCTCCGTTCATTCCAATCAACGCGAGGAAAATCATGGCTATACAATCTCTCATCGACGGCGTCGCGGCCAAAGCCAATATCCAACCACAGGTCGCGGAGAAGGTCGCTGGGATCGTTCTATCGGTTCTTCAACATGAATCACCGCAGATCTCGGCGCAGATTTTCGCCAACATCCCCGGAGCCCAGCAGCTGGCGACGGCCAATGACGTGATGGCGCAAGGGCAGCCGAGCAGCGGCGGCGGCATTATCGGCACCATCTCCAACCTGCTCGGCGGCGCGATGGGCGAGAAGGTCGGTGCTCTGGTCAACGGCGTGGCGGCGCTGAAGGCGAGCGGCTTGACGGAGGAGCAGATCAACGCTGCCGGGTCGCAGGTCATCGCCTATGCGCGCCAGACGGATCCGCAGCTGGTGGACGAACTCGTCCAGGCCGTCCCCGGGCTCAAGGGCCATTTCGGCCTTTGACAATCCAATGGCGGCCCAGAACATATATTCGGCAAGGCCGCAAACGACTGGTTTAGGGCATCATGTATCCCCGAAAACCGATTTCGGTTTTCGGGCCGATGCTATATCATGGCGTGACGAAACAATTTTTTGGTGATTGATGCCTGCTGATATGCCCGAGAAGAAACCGGCGCGCCCGACAAAGCGCCGCCGGACGCCTGCCTATGTCAAATCGCTGCGCGGCGTGAAGAATTGGCGTGAAGCGTCGGAGTGGCTGGCCTGGCGCGATATCGAGGATATCGAATGCATCACCCCCGATCAGGCCGGCGTGGCGCGCGGCAAGATGATGCCGTCGAAGAAGTTCACCTCCAACACGTCGCTTGCCCTGCCTTCAGCCGTCTTCATGACGACGATCTCCGGCGGCTATCCGGAGGATGGCGGCGGCTTCTCCTATCCGGAGGACGATGGCGACCTGAAGCTCGTGCCCGATCTCGCCACGCTCTGCGTCGTTCCGTGGGAGAGCGATCCGACGGCGCAGGTGATCTGCGACCTCGTCCATCAGGACGGGCGCGCGGTGGAGTTCACGCCGCGCAATGTGCTGCGCCGTGTCATCGCCGCTTATAACAAGCTCGGCCTGCGGCCCGTCGTGGCGCCCGAGATCGAGTTCTATCTGGTGCGCAAGAACCCCGATCCCGATTATCCGCTGACACCTCCGGTCGGCCGTTCGGGCCGCCCCATCGGCGGCGGCCAGGGCTATTCGATCGCCGGGGTCAACGAGTTCGACGAGCTGATCGACGACATCTATCATTTCTCCGAGGGCCAGGGGCTGGAGATCGACACGCTCATCCATGAAGAGGGCGCGGGGCAGCTGGAAATCAACCTGCGCCATGGCGATCCCGTGGAACTGGCGGACCAGGTCTTCATGTTCAAGCGCACCATCCGCGAGGCCGCGCTGAAGCATGAGATGTATGCGACCTTCATGGCCAAGCCGATCCAGGGCCAGCCGGGCTCGGCGATGCATATCCACCAGTCCGTGGTCGAGAAGAAGACCGGACGCAACATCTTCACCAATGCGGACGGCAGCGAGAGCGACGCCTTCCATCATTTCATCGGCGGGATGCAGAGGCATGTACCGAACGCACTGGTGATGTTTGCGCCCTATGTGAATTCCTATCGCCGCCTGACCAAGGGCGCCTCGGCGCCCGTCAACGTCAAATGGGGCTATGACAACCGGACGACCGCCTTCCGCGTGCCGCGCTCGGACCCGAACCAGCGCCGCGTCGAAAACCGCATCCCCTCCTCCGACGCCAACCCGTATCTGGCGCTCGCGGGATCGCTCGCCTGCGGGCTGCTCGGCCTCACGGAAAAGATCAAGCCGGACGCGCCGGTCGGCACCACCGTCAACGAAGACGAGATCGACCTGCCCCGCGGCCTGCTCGACGCGGTCTCCCTTTTCGAGGAAGACAAGCCGCTGAGGGAAATGCTCGGCGAGCCGTTTGCCACGACCTATGCCGCCATCAAGCGGGCCGAGTTCGAGACCTTCATGGAGGTCATCAGCCCGTGGGAGCGGGAGTATTTGTTGCTCAACGTCTGACGGTTCGCATGGCATATCAGAGCCCTATCTCCCCCGGCGTCTCGTGGTATGAAGCGAGCCTGGCCGAGCGTCCCGAATATCCGGCGCTCGACGGCTCGCGGCAGGCGGACGTCGTCATCATCGGCGGCGGCTATACCGGTCTTTCCGCAGCTTATCATCTGGCCGCTGCCGGCGTGGACGTGGTGCTCATCGACGCCGTGCGGTTCGGCGACGGCGCATCGGGGCGCAATGGCGGCCAGCTCAACACCGGCCAGCGCGCCTGGGCGGAAGACATGGAGGCCGAGCTCGGTTTCACCCGCGCCAAGGCGCTGTTCGACATCGCCGAGGAGGCCAAGGCGCATCTTCTGCAATTTGCCGAAACGCATGGGATCGACATCGAATATATGCCCGGCCAGATGTCGGTTGTGCACAAGCCCCGCTATCTCAAGCACTATCGCGCCCATGCCGAGCTGATGGCGACGCGCTTCGGCTATCCGGACATGCATTTCATGGACGCGAAGGAGACAGCGGAGCGGCTCGGCTCGAAGCGCTATTTCGGCGGCACCTATGACAAGGGCACCGGCCATATCAACCCGCTGAAGCTCGTCGTCGGAACCGCCCGGGCAGCAGCGAAGGCCGGCGCGCATCTCTTCGAGAACACCCAGGCCACGGGGATCAGCTCCGAAAACGGCCGCGTCACGGTGACCACGCCGAAAGGAACCGTGACGGCCGCCAAGGGGCTGATCGCGGTCAACGCCTATGGCGGGTCGCTCGAGCCCGTCAGCGCGGCTCATGTGATGCCCATCCGCTCCTTCATCGGGGCGACCGTGCCGCTCGGCAAGGACAGCTCCGTGCTGCCGGGCGGCGAGTCGGTCGATGATTCCCGTTTCGTCGTGCGCTATTTCCGCCGTCTCGCCGACGGGCGGCTGCTCTTCGGCGGACGGGAAGCCTACACCGCCGACAGCCCCCGCGACATCAGCAGCCATATCCGCCGGCAGATCGCCGAGATCTATCCCGCACTTGACCGTGTCGAGATCACCCATGCATGGGGCGGCTCCGTCGGCATCACCCTGCCCCGCAAACCCTTCGTACGCGAGGTGATGCCCAATGTCATCTCGGCCGGCGGCTATTCCGGCCATGGCGTGATGCTCGCCAGTTTCATGGGCAAGCTCTATGCCGAAGCGATAGCCGGCAACCGCGAGCGGCTGAAGCTCTTCGAGGAGCTCAACATCCCGCCCTTCCCCGGCGGAAGCAGCCTGCGTACGCCGCTGCTTTTCCTGGCGCTATCCTGGTATGCGCTGGTCGATCGGATCTAATCCCTACACGCTGTAGCCGCCGTCAACCTCCAGCGCCGTCCCGGTGACGAAGGAGGCCTCGTCCGAAGCGAGCCAGAGCGCGGCATTGGCGATATCGAGCGGCGTGGAAAACCGCCCGAGCGGGATGGATTCCTTCAAGGCCCTGCGCCGTTCCGGCGTGTCCTCGTCGAGCAGGAGTTTCAGCATATCCGTGTCGCCCTCGACCGGGCAGAGGCAATTGACGCGGATGTTCTTCGGCGCAAGCTCGAGCGCCAACGACTTCGTCGCGCTCAGCACCCAGCCCTTGGAGGCATTGTACCAGGCCAATCCCTCGCGCGGCCGCAGCGCCGTCGTCGAGGCCGTGTTGACGATCGCGCCGCCGCCCTGCCCTTCCATGATAGGCACGACGGCGAGCGTGGAGAAATAGAGCGCCTTCATGTTGACGGCGAAGATGAGATCGAAATTGTCTTCGCTCACGGCGGTGAGCGGCATGTTGCGATGGGTGAAGCCGGCATTATTGACCATGATATCGATACGGCCGAAACGCTGCATCGCCGCCGCGACCAATTCGTCTACATCATCCTTGCGGGAGACATCGGCCTGCACGGCGATGGCCGTATCGCCGATCGCGGCGGCAACGCCGCCGGCGCGCTTGAGATTGATATCGGCGAGGACGACATCGGCGCCTTCCTCGGCAAAGCGCTTGGCGATCCCCGCCCCGAAGCCGGAGCCGGCGCCGGTGATGATGGCGGTCTTGCCGTTCAAACGTCCCGTCCGGGTTTTGTTAATTTCGTGCATCTCTTGAAATCACCTCAAGTCTTCGTAACCTGCCAGATATGCCGAACGGGGTGGTTTGTCATGCGTCGAAGAGGAAAATTTTGCCCAGTACCGCCATCCGTCCGCGTCATAGAGCCACGATCACGGAAATGATACTGGCGCCTTTAAATCGATTAGATTATATCCGCCTCCAGAGCTGGAGCCTCCCTGCCCACCCTCCAATGGAAGAGAATAACCCATGACCAGCCAGATCATACCGGTAGCGCCTTTCGACTGCATCGTCTTCGGCGGGACCGGCGACCTTGCGGAACGCAAGCTGATTCCCGCGCTCTACCAGCGCCAGCGCGCAGGGCAGCTCTCCGAGCCGACGCGCATCATCGGCGCATCGCGCTCGCCCATGACGGACGAGGAATACCAGGCCTTCGCCCGCGCCGCCATCAAGGAGCATGTCAAGGCGGATGAAGTCGACAAGAAGGAGGTGGAGACCTTCGTCGCCCGCCTCTCCTATGTCGCCGTGGATGTGAAGGCCGAGAGCGGCTGGGACGCGCTGAAGACCCTCATCGAAAAACAGCCGGAGCGCATCCGCGCCTTCTACCTCGCCGTCAGCCCGTCGCTTTTCGGCGATATCGCCAGCCATCTCGACGCCTACGGCCTGATCACGCCCGATACGCGCATCATCGTGGAGAAGCCGATCGGACGCGACCTGAAATCGGCGAGGGCGCTCAACGACACCATCGGCAGCGTGTTCCGCGAGGATCAGATCTTCCGCATCGACCACTATCTCGGCAAGGAGACGGTGCAGAACCTGATGGCGCTGCGCTTCGCCAACGCGCTCTACGAACCCTTGTGGAACTCCGCCCATATCGACCATGTGCAGATCACGGTCGCCGAGGCAGTCGGCCTCGAAGGCCGGGCCGACTATTACGACAAGGCGGGGGCGCTGCGCGACATGGTTCAGAACCATCTCCTGCAATTGCTCTGTCTGGTCGCCATGGAGCCGCCATCATCGCTGGAGGCCGATGCCGTTCATGACGAGAAGGTGAAGGTGCTGCGTTCGCTGCAGCCGGTCACGGCCTCCAATGTCGAGGAGCGGACCGTGCGCGGCCAGTACCGGGCGGGCGCCTCGGCGGGCGGCCCGGTCAAGGGCTATCTCGACGAATTGGACGGGCATACCAGCAATACGGAGACCTTCGTCGCCATCAAGGCGGAAATCGCCAATTGGCGCTGGGCGGGCGTGCCCTTCTACCTGCGCACGGGAAAAAGGCTCGCCACGCGGGTTTCCGAAATCGTGGTGACTTTCAAGCCGATCCCGCATTCGATCTTCGGCGAGGGAGCCGGCCGGGTCATCGCCAACCAGCTCGTCATCCGGCTGCAGCCGGACGAAGGCGTCAAGCAGTGGCTGATGATCAAGGATCCGGGCCCGGGCGGCATGCGCCTGCGCCATGTGCCGCTCGACATGAGCTTCGCCGAATCCTTCCACGAGCGCAATCCCGATGCCTATGAAAGGCTCATCATGGATGTGGTGCGCGGCAACCAGACGCTGTTCATGCGCCGCGACGAGGTGGAGGCGGCATGGCGCTGGATCGACCCGATCCTCGAGGGCTGGGAAGACAGCGGACAGCCGGTGCAGGGCTATACCGCCGGCACATGGGGGCCATCCGGGGCGATCGCGCTCATCGAGCGCGACGGCCGCACGTGGCATGACAGCCTGTGAGCGTGGACGAGGTGACGATGGCGATCGAATGGCATGATTTCGCAAGCGGCGCCGAGCTGGCTGTTGCGCTGGCCGCGCAGATCGCCGCACGCCTGGCGGAAGCCGTGCGGGCCAATGGGCAGGCGGTGCTTGCCGTCTCCGGCGGCACGACGCCGGTGAAGCTGTTCGAAGCCCTGTCGCAGCACGATATCGACTGGGCCTCGGTGACGGTGACGCTGGTGGACGAACGTTTCGTGCCGCCCGAAGACGGCCGCTCCAATGAGCGGCTCGTCCATACGCATCTGTTGAAGGACAATGCGGGAAAGGCGAAATTCGTCGGGCTCTACAATCCGGCGCTGGTGGCGGAGACGGCGGCCATCGCCGCCGCCAACCGCATCGACGCGCTGCCCCGGCCGTTCGACGTCGTCATTCTCGGCATGGGAACGGACGGGCACACGGCGTCGTTCTTCCCCGGAGGAGACCGGCTCGACCAGGCGATCGACCCGCAGGGCAAGGCGCTGGTCCTGCCGATGCTGGCCGAGGGCGCCGGCGAGCCGCGCCTGACGCTGGCTCTGCCGGTGATCGCGGAAGCCCGTTTCATCGTCCTGCATGTCGAGGGCGCGGCCAAACGCGAGGTGCTCGCCCGCGCCCTGGAAGGCGGGGAGGAACCGGAAATGCCGGTCCGCGCCGTCTTCAACCATGCGCAGACGCCGGTGCATGTGTTCTGGGCGCAATAGAAGGTTGTTTGCGCAAATCCCGGGATAATCCAGGATTTGCCCGTAGGAGAATCTCGTAATGTCTGCCGACAAGCGCATTCTGGAAATCACCGACCGCATCCGCGAGCGTTCGAAGCCGACGCGCGAGGTCTATCTCGACCGGGTGCGGCAGGCGGCGGCGAAGAAGCCGGCGCGTTCGTTCCTCGGCTGCGGCAACCTCGCCCATGGCTTCGCCGCCTGCGGGCCGGCGGACAAGGCGGATCTGGCGGGCGATGTCGTGCCGAACCTCGCCATCATCACCGCCTATAACGACATGCTCTCGGCGCACCAGCCCTATGAGACGTTCCCACCGCTCATCAAGCAGGCGGCGCGCGAGGCCGGCGGCGTGGCGCAGGTGGCGAGCGGCGTGCCCGCCATGTGCGACGGCGTCACGCAGGGCTTCGCGGGCATGGAGCTGTCGCTCTTCTCGCGCGACGTGATCGCCATGGCGACGGCGGTGGGTCTCTCGCACGACATGTTCGATGCCGCCGTCTATCTCGGCATCTGCGACAAGATCGTGCCGGGGCTGATGATCGGCGCGCTGACCTTCGGGCATCTCCCCGCCGTGTTCGTTCCCGCGGGGCCGATGACCACAGGCCTGCCGAACGACGAGAAGGCGCGCATCCGCCAGCTCTATGCGGAGGGCAAGGTGGGCCGCGCGGAACTGTTGGAGGCGGAATCGAAATCCTATCACGGGCCGGGTACCTGCACTTTCTACGGCACGGCCAATTCCAACCAGATGCTGATGGAGATCATGGGCCTGCACCTGCCGGGCGCCTCCTTCGTCAATCCGGGCACCCCACTGCGCGATGCGCTGACCAAGGAAGCGGCCAAGCGCGCGCTCGCCATCACCGCGCTCGGCAATGAATATACGCCGGTGGGCGAGATGATCGACGAGCGCTCCATCGTCAATGGCGTCGTCGGGCTCAACGCCACCGGCGGATCGACCAACCACACCATTCACTTGATCGCCATGGCCGCGGCGGCAGGCATCCAGCTGACATGGCGCGACATCGCCGACATTTCCGAGGTGGTGCCGCTGCTGGCGCGCGTCTATCCGAACGGGCTTGCCGATGTGAACCATTTCCACGCGGCGGGCGGCATGGGCTTCCTCATCCGCGAGCTGCTCGACGCAGGACTGCTGCATGAGGATGTGCGGACCGTCTGGGGCGAAGGGCTGCGCCCCTATGCCATCGAGCCGATGCTCGATGAGGCCGGTAACGTGCAGCGTCGGCCCGCGCCGAAAAAGAGCGGCGACGAGAAGGTGCTGACCACCGCCGCGCAACCCTTCCAGCCGACGGGCGGCATCCGCGTGCTGACCGGCAATATCGGCAATGCCATCATCAAGATTTCCGCCGTCAAGCCGGAGCGGCACGTCATAGAGGCCCCTGCCCTCGTCTTCGACAGCCAGGCGGCGCTGCATGAAGCCTTCAAGGCGGGCAGGCTCGACCGGGATTTCGTCGCCATCGTTCGTTTCCAGGGGCCGAAGGCCAACGGCATGCCGGAGCTGCACAAGCTGACCACGGTGCTGGGCGTGCTGCAGGATCGCGGCTATCGGGTCGCCCTCGTCACCGACGGACGGATGTCAGGCGCGTCAGGCAAGGTGCCGTCCGCCATCCATGTCACGCCGGAAGCGCTCGACGGCGGGCCAATCGGCAAGATCAGGAATGGCGACATCGTGCGGCTCGACGCCACGGCGGGAACGCTCGAAGTGCTGATCAGTGCGGCGGAACTGGCCGGGCGCGAGATGGACAGGGTCGATCTTTCGGCCAACCAGTTCGGCATGGGCCGGGAGCTCTTCGCCGCATTCCGCCAGTTCGCCGGGCGGGCGGATCAGGGCGCTTCGGTGTTTTAAGCGAGATTGCCCCTCATTCTCCCCTCTCCCCGCCTACGGGGAGAAGGTGCGGCAGGCGGATGAGAGGCATTTGCCTCGTTAAAACCGGGGCGCGGCCTTCCCTGCGGCGTGATAGGCCGACTTGACGGTGTTGGCCATGAGCATGGCGATGGTCATCGGGCCGACGCCGCCCGGCACCGGCGTGATGGCTCCAGCAACCGCTGCGGCTTCGGCATAATCGACATCACCGACGAGGCGCGTCTTGCCTTCGCCCTTCTCGGGCGCGGGGATGCGGTTGATGCCGACATCGATGACGGTTGCGCCCGGCTTCACCCAATCGCCCTTGACCATCTGCGGACGGCCGACGGCGGCGACCAGAATGTCGGCGGTGCGGGCCAGCGCCGGCAGGTCCTTCGTGCGGCTATGGGCGATCGTCACCGTGGCATTCGCCGCCAGAAGCAGGTTCGCCATCGGCTTGCCGACGATGTTGGAGCGGCCGACGACGACAGCGTTGAGGCCCGACAGGTCACGGCCATGGATGCGTTCGATCATGATCATCGCGCCGGCCGGCGTGCATGGCACGAAAGCGGTCTCGACCTCGCCCGTGCCGAGCTTGCCGACATTGATGAAATGGAAGCCGTCGACATCCTTGTCCGGCGAGATGGTCTGGATGATGCGGCCGGCATCGATGTGCTTCGGTAGCGGCAATTGCACGAGAATACCGTGGATCGCCGGATCGGCGTTGAGGCTTTCGACAAGCGCGACGAGTTCGTCCTCGGACGTGGTCTCGTCAAGCGTATGCTGCACGGAATGAAAGCCGCATTCCTTCGCCTTGCGGCCCTTGGAGGCGACATAGACCTGGCTTGCTGGGTCCTCGCCGACGATGACCACGGCAATGCCGGGCGTAATGCCTGTCGCCGAGACGAGCTCGGATGTCGCCTTCTTCACCCCGGTCACGACGTCTTCGGCAAGGAGCTTGCCGTCAATCACCTCAGTCATTCACAACTCCCGTGGTTGGCCGTCTCATGCAGGGCAATAATGGGCCGACGCCCGCATGACAATAACCAAAAGCGACCTCCAACGGGAAAGGAGCGTCTTAACGGCGGTAATGGGCGATGACGGCGCGGATATCGGCGATTGCCTCGCGGAGCTCTTCGATCTCGGCGCGCCGTGCCTGCGGGAACGGTATCAGGCGGCCGTCGTCCGGTGTGACGGTTTCTCCGGGAGCATCGCCGGCGACAAACGAGACATCATAGGCCTGCGGCGCTTCCGTCTCGTCCTCGGCGCGGCCTTCCCGCGCCCGTCGGACCGCCTCCGCCAGGCGGGATTCCCCCGGTTCCGGCTGTGGTTCGCGCTCGGGCGAAGCCGGCCGGCGCGGCGTGCTGCCGCCACCCATCGGCGCGGGCGGCTGCGGATCGAAATCGGGACGCCCGTACCCCCCGCCATGGGCCGGCGCGGGCGCACCGCCCATGAGGCTTGCATAGATGCCGCGCAGGATGGCGATGCCGAGGCCGGCGAAAAGACCGAGCAACAAGGCGGCCAGCACAATATTGCGGCGCGACGGGCCGGCGGATTCCAGCGCCGGGCGCGCGGCTGAAATCACACGGACATTGGCGGTGTTGATGCCTTCCTGCTCGCCGGTTTCGCGCGTGCGCAACAGGAAGGCTTCGTAGACCGAGCGCTTGGCGCTCGCCTCGCGCTCCAGCTCCCGCAGTTTGACCAGTTCCTCATTGTTGCCGGCATGCTGGACCTTCAGTTGCGCCAGGCGCGCCGCCAGATCCTGCTCCTGCTGCACCGAGCGCCTGAGATCGACCTGGATGGAGGCGCGGATGCGGTTCAACTCCGCTTCCACCTCGCGGCGCAATCCCTCGACCTGGGACTGGAGCTGGATCAGTTGCGGATGGCGGGGGCCGAGCTTGGTGGCAAGTCCATCGGCCTGCTGCCTGGCGGCGGCATATTGCGAGCGCAGCGCGGTGATGGCGCCGGAGCGCAGCCCCTCCGGCAGGCCGCTGGTGAAAAGGCTGTCCGCCGTCATGCCCTTGAGAGATTCCGCGCGGGCGTTCAGCCGGATGGTCTCGGCGCGCGTGGCGCTCAGCTGGTTGTTGAGATTGGCGATGTCGTCGTCGGCGATGAGCTTTCCCTGGATATCGACCAGATCGTGCTCGGCCTTGTATTTCTCCACCGCACTTTCGGCCTTTTCGACGCCGGACCGCAGATCGGCCAGGCGCGCGGAGAGAGCATCGCTGGCGCGCTTGGCCGCATCGGACTGGATGGAGCCCAGCTGCTGCTGGAACACCTCGCCGATCGTATTGGCGATATAGGCCGATTTTTCTGGGTCGCGCGTCTTCACCGAGATCGAGAAGATGAAGCTCTTGGCGTCGCGCGAGATGGTCAGGCTCCTGCGCAGATTGTCGAGCACCCTGGTTTCAAGCGCCGTCGCATCTTCCGCGCCATTGCCCGAAAGGGCGTTGCGGATCGAGGCGAAGAAGCCGGCGATCCCGCCGGGTTTCAGCGTGCCGTTGAACTCGGGGTCCCTGGCTAGGCCGGCACGGTCGATAACCTTTGTCAGCACGCTGCCGGAATCGACGAGACGTGCCTGGCTTTCAGCAATGGCAAGCGAGGCATCGGTCGGCAGCTGGCCCGGCGTCAGATCATTCCCGACGATCTTGATGTCACGGGGATCGACCATGAGATCGGCCGTGGATACATACATCTTGGGAACCGACAAGGCATAGGCCACGCCCAGCAACAAACCAAGGAGCGTGGTCGCCAGGATAAGATTCCTGGAGCGGCGGACGGAATCGAACACCGCGCGCGGATCGACCAGCGGCTTCCATTCCTCGTCGCGGTAATCAGCGCCCCCTGCCCGATCGTTGCGGCGCGGTTCGTCCTGACGGTAGCCGGTGGGGGCCTCCTCGGCATGGTATGCGGGTGCGGCGGGCTGGGATGGCGGAGGACTCTCGTCTCCCGCCTGAAGCCGCGCACGCAGTTCCGCCTCGACGGCGGCCATTTCCTCACGGATGCGCGTTTCCTGCTCGCTTCGGACGGCATCCCCGGTCGGGGCGGCGTCTTCCGGGGCGGGCTCCTCGGGCTCCGCCTCGGGCATATGGCGCTCAAGCTCTGCCATGCGCCTGGCATGGGCAAGGCGGTGGCGCTCGGCCTCCTCATCCCGGCGCGAACGGGCGACAGGCGGACGGGCTTCCCGAACCCCTTCCGGATCGGGCCTGCCTGCAAACGACAGAAGCGGCCGCGAGGCCCGCTTCTTCTGTTCGTCTTCCGGACCGTTCATCCGCTATTGCCCATCCTCGAAACGCAACGCCGCCTTGGTTAAGCCAAACTAAATTTGCATGGAAAAGAAATCGTTAAAAAATACGGCGGATAAGGATAATTCCTCCGCTTTGTGCAGCGGCCACGCCGATTCATACAGGGCGTTAAACTTTTCCCGTTAGGTTGGACGGCAGTCATTTCTCTGCGGGACGCGGAGCCAGTAGCGGGACGCCCCTTGATTTTACGCCAGTTGAAACAGCAAGCCGGCCTCATCCGCGACTATCTGTCTGTCATCAGCGGATCGGCGGGGCGGGTGATCATCTCGCTTGCCTATTTCGTCGCGCTCGCCAACACGCTTTCCATCGCCGATTTCGGCGTCTTCGCGACATCGTCCGCCACCGGGGTCGTGCTGTCGCGGCTGGTATCGTTCGGCTTCGTTTCGCCGCTCTACCGCATTGCCACGGTCAAACCTCAGCTCATCGGCGCCTATACGGGCGGCTATCTCGCGGCAATCGCGCTCTCCCTGCCCTTCCTCGCCATCGCGGCATGGGCGGTGCATGCGATCTTCTTCGGCAGCGACGTGACTTTCAGCGTCTTTGCGCTCGTCATCGTGGCGGAGGCGCTCTTCTGGCGCTCGGCCGAGGTCATCATCATCGTCAACAACGGCCTCCACCGTTTCGGCAGGGCGGCGATCCTCGTCATTTTCGGCACGGTGACACGGGCGATCGCAGCCGTCCTCTTCGCCTTTTCCGCACATAACGATCTTTCCCACTGGGCTTGGTGGTATCTCGCCGCCAACGGCGTTTCACTGCTGGTCGCCCTGTGGTTCTACCCCCGTGTGAGGCTGCGTTTCACACCGGCGCTCTACAAGCGCCGTATCGCCGACTCGCTGGCGGTGGCCGGCGCCGAAATCCTGTTCTATATCCAGATGGAGCTCGACAAGCTTCTGGTGCTCTCGATCGGCGGACCACGCATCGCCGGCATCTACGCCATCCTGATGCGGCTCGTCGACCTGACCGCGCTGCCGATCCGCTCGTTCAACATGATGCTGGTGCAGCGGCTGATGCGCACGCCAGACATGTTGCGCTCGCTGAAGATAAAGGCTGGGCTCGAGGGCGGCGTGTTCCTGATCTCGACCACGGCGCTCGCCGGCCTGGCGCTGTTTCTCTATTTCTTTCCGCGCGCGCTCGGCTCGAATGTGGCCGGGATCGTCGCGCTCCTGCCGCTGGTCATCCTCGTTCCCGGCTTCCGCAATCTCGTCGAATATCAGGCGGAGCTTCTCTATGCGCGCGGCCAGTCCGGCCTGCGCACACTGAACCTCGCCATCCTGGCGGGCGCGAAGGCGCTGCTCGTCTGGCTCCTCTTCACCCATTTCGGCGCCGACGATGCCTGGGTCATCTGGCTGAACGTGATCTTCGCCGCGCTTTATCTTCTGTCGCTGGTGCTGACCTATCGCGGCCTGCGGCTGCCGGCCAAGCGCGTCTGAAATCTCTGGCTATCAATAGCCGATGAGCTTGCGGATATGGTCGGTATCGACGCCGATGAAGGACTGCATCCCGATCGCCACCTGTTCGGGCTTCATCTCGGCCACGAAGGCGCGGAATTGCTCGTCCGTCGGCGCGGGAGCGAACCAATAGACCCTGCACAGATCCACGCCGTCGTGGAAATGCCCCTTGCCGCCGAGGATCTCGTCGGCATAGCGGCCATAGATCATGCATTCGGAGAAACGCCTGACACGCCCCATCACCTCGACCCAATGGGCATGATGGAGTGCCTCGATGCGCTTGCACATGGAGAGAAGCGCATCGCGCCGCCAGGCGATGAGCGTGCCGATATAATCATGCGGCGATTTCCGCGCGGGGTCGATGCCGAGCAGCGCCCCCGCATTGGCCGACCAGATCAGCTGGTCGCCCGGCACTGGCCGCAACAGCGCGTCGTCATGGCGCAGCAGCCTGAGGTCCCTGCCCCGCCAAAGCGTTGCGACATCGAAGGGGCGAAGGAAGGCCACGTCGGAATCGGCATAGAAGATCGCGTCGTCATCGATATGCGAGGCAAGCGCGATGCGCCGCATCTGCTGCACATGCCAGCCGCGCAAGGGAAGGATATGTGGCGAAAACCAGATGCGCCGCCTGCCGCGGGAGAACGGATCCGGCCAGGCTCTCAGCCATGCAGGCAGGAGATCGCGCTCGTCCACGACCACGCGACGGGCGTTTTCCAGCTGCCGGAACAGCCTGACATCCTCGCTCTCGACAAGGAGATAATGCCTGGTGAAACCGGTGACATGGGCGTCAAGCGTCTCGCAAAGAAGCCTGCAACGCTCGAAATCGCCGGCATAGCTCGCGGTCGCGATCGCGGTCTTCATGCTTCCCCGTCATCGTTGGAGAACGTCTTCTTTCCGAACAGCCGCACCCGGAGGAGACGGGCGACAAATACAAAATTGCCGATGATATAACGCCGCCAGAGACGGCCCGGCTCCTGCCAGAGACGATAGAGCCACTCCACGCGCAGCTTGCGCATCCAGAGCGGCGCCCGCGGGACAGTGCCGGTGTGGAGATCGAACAGGGCGCCGACGGCGAAGGCGGCCGTGCAATGCTTCTGCGTCAGCTTGTCCACGATAAAGAGCTCCTGGCGCGGCACGCCCATGGCGACGAGCAGGATATCGGGATGAAAATCGGCGAGCGTCTTCAGGATGCCTTCTTCCTGCTCCGGCGTGAAGAAGCCGTCTGAGATCATCCTGACCTCATGCTGCGGCGCGAGGCCGGCGAAAAAGGCGACCGCCTTCTCCGTCACGTCTCGCCGGGCGCCGAGCAGGCCGATGCGCAGGGGTGTCTCGATGTGCCTGATGAGCGCGGGCATGAAATCAGTGCCGTTGAGATTGGCCGGAAATTTCTTGCCGTGCCAGAGCGATGCTGCCAGATCGACGCCCAGCCCATCGGGAAGAACGAGGAAACTGTTCAGCGCCGCCCGATAGCGCGGCACCTGCCAGGCGATATTGGCGCAATGGGCATTGAGCCAGGCGACGCGCAGGAACTCGCCCCGTGCGATGCGGCCGGCGACAAGATCGAGCGCCGCCTGCCAGCCGAGGGCTGCGACAGGGATGCCGAGCACGTCATAGGCCGGCGCCAGCCCTGGGGTCGGCGCCCGGCTGCGCCCGCCGGCAACCGGCTTTCTTCTATCCGGCGTCATCGCGCAACCTTCCGCTTTCCGAAGGCCAGGCTGTCCAGCCCGCGGCGGATGGCGGCGTCGAGCTTCTGCAACTGGCTGGCGTGGAAGGCCCTGCCGTCGAGCCGCTGGCGATCGCCTTTCCTCACGTCCGCGACCATGGTGTTGACGGCGGCTGCGAAGGCGGCGGGCTCGTCGGCAACAACGCAATTGGCCGGCAGCGATGCAATGCCCCGCACGGAGCGCGACGTCGCCACGCTCGGCATTCCCAGCTCGAAGGTCTCGATCGTTTTCAACTGGACGCCTGTGCCGGCCCGGCTGACCAGAGGTATGACCGCGGAAGCTTCAACGAAAGCCGTGGCATCGGGCACCCTGCCCGCAAAGGTGACACCCGGCCAGGCATTGCGCAGATCGGCGGGCGTGCCGCCTGCGACGGCGATGCCGATGGTGGGATCAAGCAGCGGCTTGACCTCGCGCAGAAACCATTCAAGGCCGATGCGGTTGGGCGCCCAGGTCCAGGTGCCGATCAGTCCGAGATCATGGGCGACGGGAAGCGCTGGCCGCGCCGTTATTTCCTTGCGCGTCACCAGCGGCAGTACCGCAAAGCGCTCGGGCGGGAGACCGAGGGTTTTGCCATCCTCCTCCGCAAGGGTGTAGACGAAATCGGCCCTGTCGCAGAGCCGGGTCTCCAGCCCGTGAAGGAGCCGTGCCTCGCGGGCGAAAAGCGCCTTCTGCACCAGGCTTCGGGCTGCGGCTGCGTTTTCCTGTGCCGAGCGATATTCGACATTATGGGCGACGAAGATCGAGGGCTTGTCGCCGAAGACATGCTCGAAGGCGCCGGCAAGCGGAACGCCGTTCAGAACATAGGCATCGAATGGCCCGGCCGAGGCGATTGCCGCGCGCAAATCGGCTTCCGATATGACGCGCAGCTTGACGGAAGAGACGGTGAGACCGGCAGCGACGGCACGGCGCAGCCACAGGAGCTTCTGCGCGAGCCCGGCGGTATCGGTGCGCACATCCACCTCGCCCAGGAGGATGGTGTTTTCCGGATCGGAGGGCCGCTTGCCCGGCCAGGTGAAGCCCAGCACGGTCACGCGTGCGCCGGCTCTGTGAAGACCGTCGATGATCGCAGCGTTTGCGATCTCGTAACCGGTCGTCGGTTCGCCGTCCGGAACAAGCGACGTGACAAACAAAAGATGCATCGGCCCTACTGAAAATCGAAATGCAAAACAGGCAGTTGTCTGCCTTGGGAGCATAAGCGGGCGAAATGAAGGCTTGATTAACCGGCTGCCCGACAGCGCCTCGACATGGCCGTTAATCGAACTCTAAGATCACCGCGCTAAGCATGGGCCTGCCATTTGGAACCGGTCGGAATGAAGCAGCGACTGCCTGACAATATCACCATCCTTGCCCAGTCGCCGCGATTGCGTCCCGATGACATCGAGGTCGTCGTTACGGTGCCGACCTTCCGGCGCCCGGAGCATCTCCTCAAGACGCTTCAATCCGTCAAGGCGCAGGTGACCCAACGCCGCTTCGCCATCATCGTCATGGAAAACGATGCCGAGGGGCAGGACGGGGCGAAAGCCGTTCGCCCGCTCTTCGAGGATGGCACCTTCCGGGGCATCCTGCTCGTCGCTCACGATCGGGGCAATTGCAACGCCTACAACGCCGGCTGGCTGACGGCGCTCACGCAATTCAGGCATTGCTCCGCGCTTCTGGTGATCGACGACGACGAAATCGCCGACCCGCACTGGCTCGAAAACATGTGCCGGGCACGGGAGACATATGCCGTCGACATCGTCGGCGGGCCGCAGATACCGGTCTTCGAGCGGCCGGAGCAGCAGAAATGGGCAGAACATCCCGTCTTCGCGCCGCCCTATGAGCAGAGCGGGCCGGTGCCGGTGGTCTATTCCTCCGGCAATCTGCTCGTATCGCGGCGGGTGCTGGAGACGATGCCCTATCCGTTTCTCGACCTCATGTTCAATTTCATGGGCGGCGGCGATTCCGATTTCATCAGCCGGAGCGTCCAGAAGGGTTTCAAGGTGGCCTGGTGCGCGGAAGCGCCGATCCGCGAAACCATCCCGAGCCGCCGGCTGGAGCGCGACTGGATCCGGGCGCGGGGCCTGCGCAACGGCGTGATCTCCACGCTCGTGGAGAAGCGCAAGCGCGCCGACGAGCCGCTGGGCAGGCTCCGCGTCATCGCCAAGAGCCTGGCGCTGCTCGCCTTCTCGCCTTTCAAGGCGACCGCCAAAGCGCTAAAATCGGGATCGCCCTCTTCCGGCCTTTACTATATCCATGTGGGCCTCGGCCGCGTCCTGGCCGAATTCGGATATGCTAATGAGCAATACCGCCAGCCTGAGAAGAACTGACGTCCGCACCCGTTCCGCCATCTCGATGCGGACGGCGGCGATCGTGCTGGCAACGCTGATCCTCTCGGTGCTCCTGATCTCCTTCCGGCCCTATCAGCCGGCCAGTGGCGTGGAGGGCGAGGGCGGCGACCTCATCAACCAGCTCGGCTTCGGCGGCCTCGGCGGGCTCGCAATCCTCTCGGTGCTGATGCTGGCCAGGCCGCGCACGATCGCGGCCATGGCGAGCCCGCTCTGGGTCGTGATGCTCGGCTTCGTGGTGTTGTCCTCACGGGTCTCGCCCGATCCACAGGCAGCGCTGCGGGCCATCATCTTCACCATGATCGGCATGGTCTGCGTCGTCTCGGTCCTCTGCCTGCCGCGCGACGGAGACGGCTTCTCGATGACGCTGACCGTCTCGGCGGCGCTGGTGCTGATCCTCTCCTATGCAGGGCTTATCCTCGTGCCCGATCTCGCAACGCATGGTTTTGATGCGCTGGAGCCGCAGAACTCCTATCTCTGGCGCGGCGTCTTCTCGCACAAGAACGTCGCAGCGCCGGTCATGGCGGCGTTTTTCTTCGCCGGCATCTACCTGATGCGACGGCGGTGGTTCATCTCAGGTGCGCTCATTGCCGTTGCCGCGCTCGTCTTCGTCACCCAGACCGGGTCCAAGACGTCCACCGCGCTGGTGCCGCTCGTCGCGCTGATGGTCGTCCTGCCCGGCGTTTTCGGCCTGCGGCCGCTGGCGGCGGCAGGTGTCTTTGCCGCGCAGATCTTCTTTTTCTGCTTCACCATCGGCACGGTGCTCTTTCCGCCTTTTGCGCGGATCGTCGAGAGCCTCGTCTCCGATCCGACATTCACCGGGCGCAGCTCGATCTGGCGCTTCGCGCTGGAAAAGCTCGCCGAAAGGCCCTGGACAGGCTACGGCTTCGAAAGCTTCTGGTCGACGCCGACCGTGCTGCAGGCGGCCAATCCCTATTATCTCGACTGGGACGTGCGCGGCATCGTGCACGGCCACAACGGCTATCTGGACATCGCGGTGACGATGGGGATCCCGGCGCTCGCCTGCGCCATCATCGTCATCATTCTCATGCCGCTCGTCGATTATGTCCGCTGCCGGCGCAACCGCGAGAACGTGCTGCTCGCCGATTTCTTCATGATGATCCTGACCTTCTCGACGCTCAACGCCTTTCTGGAGAGCTTCTTCTTCCGGCGCGTCGATCCGGTCTGGCTGATGCTGGCTCTCGCCATTTTCGGCCTGCGGATGACCGCCCGGATCACGCTTTCCCCGCGAGAGAAATAAAGGCACGGAGGCGGTTGACCGCAAACCGGTCCGCCGCCAAAGTGCCGCGCAAATTCACGGATGTGGGAAGTGGGAGAAATGAGCGACAGGGTCATTCTGGTCGGATGCGGCAATATGGGTTTCGCCATGCTGAAGGGCTGGATCGATTCCGGAGCCCTGCGGGCCGACAATGTCCATGTGGTGGAACCGGCGGAGGCCCTGCGCGAGCGCGCGGTCGGGCTCGGCGTCCATGCCGTAGCCGATGCGGGCGCGCTTCCCGCCGATCTCGAGCCGCGCATGGTGCTGGTCGCAGTCAAGCCGCAGGTGATGGCGCAGGTCATCCCCGCCTATGCCCGCTTTGCCGACGCGGCCATCTTCGTCAGTATCGCCGCCGGCATTCCGGTCTCGCTTTTCGAGACGCATCTCGGCGACAAGGCCGCCATCATCCGCTGCATGCCGAACACGCCCGCGGCCATCGGCAAGGGGATGCTGGTGACCTACAGGAACGCCAATGTGAAGGACGCGGATATGGCCTTCGTCACCGGCCTCCTGAAGACGAGCGGACAGGTGACCAGCATCGCCGACGAAGGCCTGATGGATGCGGTGACGGCGGTTTCCGGCTCGGGGCCGGCCTATGTCTTCCATTTCATCGAGTGCCTGACCGATGCAGGCGTCACGGCCGGTCTCGAGCGGGACACGGCGGCGCTGCTCGCTATCCAGACCGTCTACGGCGCGGGCGCGCTTGCCGCGCAAAGCAGCGACAGCCCGTCCAGGCTGCGCGAGCAGGTGACAAGCCCAAACGGGACGACTGCGGCGGCGCTCAGCGTCCTGATGGGCGAGAACCGCCTGAAGAATCTGGTCGAAGAAGCGGTGGAAGCGGCAAAGAAACGCTCCATCGAGCTCGGCAAGGGCTGACGCCCGCCTGAGGACGACTCATTAAAAAGTGAACGAGATATTTTTTCCGCGCATTCGGGTTTCTGCCGGCAGAAACCCCCAAGATTCCGCTTTTTCGGCAAAAGCTGCATCTATTCTGCACATCGGCAGAGTGTTTTGCAGCTCTCCTGGAAATCCGTGACGCAAGTTTTCTTGCAAAGCGTCACAAAACGCCTGTACCCTGTGATCTCACCGCCGACGGCCATGAGTACGGTCATGGGCAATCGATGAGGCCAGTAACCAAAAGTGAGGAACAGACATGGCGAGTTTGCTGCCCCCGCTTTATGAAGGTCATGCGCCGATCTATCTGCACAACGCGTTCCAGGATGCGGTGGATGCATATGAGGACTGGATTGCGGGCACCGACGAGCCTGCCGTCAATGTCAATGGCAAGCATACGCGTATCAGCGTCGTGTTTCGCCGCCTGTGGAGCTGCACCGACATGGTGCCGATGCGGACGCTCGCTGCCCTGCGCGATCTGGTGCCGGAAGCATGGCTGCAATCCGGTGAAAGCGGCACCACCTATGCGCAGGCCGCGCGTGCCATGCGCTCTCTCTGCGAGCAGCGCCAGAAACAGAAGCTGCCCGCCGTCCTCCCATAATTGCGGCAGAACGAACAGACAAACGGCTCCCTCCGGGAGCCGTTTTCATTCGGGGAAGGATCAGCCTCAGCGCAGCAGATAGGCGAGAAGCGGCGCCGCCAGCACATTCACCAAGCCGACCATCACCATGACGAGCCCGGCGATCGAGCCTTCCTCGCGGCCGATCTGATGGGCCTTGGCGACACCGGCGCCATGGGCGCCCATGCCGAAAAGCGCGCCGCGCGCCAGCGTGGAGCGGAGCGGCAGCCAATGCAGCATCACCTCGCCGAGTGCGGCTCCGAAGACGCCGGTAAAGACCACGAACACCGCCGTCAGATCAGGCACGCCGCCTATATCGCCCGAAACGGTCATGGCGAAAGGGGTGCTCATGGAACGCGGCAGAAGGCTCAGCCGCAGTGTCTCGTTGAGGCCGAGCAGGCTCGCGAGCCCCCATGCCGAGAGCATGGCCGTGGTGCTGCCGACGAGGACGCCCACGAGCAGAACCGGCCAGTGGCGGCGGATCAACGCACGCTGCTGATAGATGGGGATGGCGAAGGCGACGGTTGCAGGGCCCAGAAGCGCCAGCAGCCAATGGGTGCTGCCGATATAGACCCGATAGTCGCTGTGCAGCATCAACACGATGACGATCAGCAGGGCCGGCGTGACCGCGAGCGGCGTCAGCCACCAGCACGGCCAGCGCCGATAGAGGCGCTTGGCCGCGAGATAGAGGAGGATCGTCGCGAGCGACCAGAATATCGTCTGGAAAAGGGGATCATTCGACCACATGGCGCGATGTCCAGCGATAGCAGAGATCGACCGTCAATGCGGTGACGCCCATTACCGTCAGCGTACCGAGGAGGATGACCGCCAGAACCTTGAGCCCGAGCAGGCCGATGAACTCGCGGTGGTCCAGCACCGCCAGCACGGCGGGCACGAAGAACAGGAGCATCTCGGCCAGGAACCACTCCGCCCCGCGCTTCATGCTGAACAGGCTGATGCGCCCGCTGACGAGCAGGCCCAGCACCAGGAGCATGCCGACGATGCCGCCCGGAAGCGGCAGGCCGAGAACACGCACGAAAGCCTCGCCGACGAGCCAGAAGCCGAACAGCAGTCCGATCTGCAAAAGGCGGCTGTGGTGAACCCGGTGACGGGAAAGGGTGAGAAGCCGGTGCGTGGTCATGTGGTTGATCTCCATGGGCCCAATATAGGAGGGAAAGCGCCATGAATAAATTGAATTGATTGCATCGCAGCTATTCTGATATGGAATGGCTATGAACTTCAGAGCGCTTCAGGCATTCGTGGAGGTGGTCAGACAGGGAGGCTTCTCCCAGGCCGCCAAAACCATCCACGCCACGCAATCGACCGTCAGCAAGGCCGTCAGGCAGCTGGAGGACGAGCTCGGCGCCGTGCTTCTCGACCGCAGCGACAGGAATACGCTGACCGCAGCCGGGGAAATCGTCTACCGCCGGGCGCTGACAATGCTCGCCGAGAGGGACGACCTCATCACCGAGCTCGACGAACTGCGCGGGTTGAAGCGCGGCGTTCTCAGGCTGGGCCTGCCGCCGATCGGCAGCAACGTCCTATTCGCGCCGGTCTTCGCCGCCTACAGGAGCCTGCATCCCGATATCGACATCCGCCTCGTCGAGCATGGCAGCAAGCGGCTCGAGGAGCTTCTGCTCGCGGGCGAGCTGGAAATTGCCGCCTCGCTGCTTCCCGTGGCCGAGGATTTCGAATGGCAGGACGTGCGGTGCGAGCCGATCGTCGCCCTGCTTCCCCCCTCGCATCCCGCAACGGACGGAAACGCGGCCGCGCTCAGCGACCTGGCCGCGCAGCCCTTCATCCTGTTCGAGAGCGGATTTGCGCTCAACCAGATCATTCTCGACGCCTGCGCCCGCCGGGGCTTCACGCCCGAAATCGCCGTGCGCAGCAGCCAGATCGATTTCATCATCGAGCTGGTCGCCACCGGCATGGGCGTCGGCTTCCTGCCGCGGATGATCGCCGAACAGCGCCGGAACCCCGCCGTCCGCCTCGTGCCGATCGATGACGAGCAGATGGAATGGCACATGGCGCTGGTCTGGCGGCGCGGCGCCTATCTCTCCCATGCCGCGAAAGCCTGGCTCGAGCTTGCCCGTCTCCGCGGTGCGGCGGCGGATCGCTCCCCGCAATAAGCAGCCGGCGCTACCTTCATCATCTACTTTGGCCCTCCGGGCTTGATCTGCCGGCATCGAGGATTAACTTTATAGGATCATCGCATCCAAAGGAGGTTCCGATGGAAGGGCAGGTTGTTTTCTACAAAGGCGACCGGATTTTGTACCGGCACCGGATCGAAGTGCGCGACGATGATTTCTCCAAGGGCGTCAACGACGCCATTATCGCCTTTCAGCGCAATTATTCCGGCTTCGATCTGGCCGATGACGATGTGCATATCCGCGTGAAAAAGCCTGGCGAGACCTGATCGGAACCGACGCCGTTCCGCCTGATCCGATTGCGCTTTACACCTTCGCCGCCTCGCGGGCGAGACGGCGGATATCCGAGCGCGCGATGCCCAGATCCATGAGATAGCGATCGCTGCAGCGCTGAAGCTCCTGCAGGTTGACGCGATATTGCTTCCAATAGCGGTAACGATTGCGGAGGCCCATTTCTTCCCCCTTTTTTTCCGATCTCTCACCTCACGCAGCCAGAACGGCGGTTTCGTTGCGGATGAGAAGCGTTCATGCCGCAAGGCAGCATTGCAAGCGCCGCGCTGCAGGCGCCGGCAAAATGCCCGTTGAATATTTCGGCGTCCGGAATAAAAGCATGGACGCCTCGATCTGTTTTCGAGGCGTTCTTTGTGGAAAGCCTTAAAATGCCGCGCAAGAAACTCGTCATCGTCGGAAACGGCACTCTGCCCCGCGACCTCTCGGCCGAAATCGATGCGGCGCAATTCGTCCTGCGGTTCAACGAGCCGAAGGCTTCCATCGGCATGAGCGGCACGCGTACCGATCTGTTGATGATGGCCAATTCCAGCAAGCCTATGCAGAGACGGCTGGACGATCCCGATTTTCCCCGCTCGCCCATCTTTGTCGCGGCGAAGGAGATCATGCTGGTCTACCACCCGCGCATCATCGACAACTATTTCATCAAGCCGAACATCCTCTCGCGCCTGAAAGGTCGGCGCGTCGACTGGACCTGGCGTGCCATCGACCAGTTCGGCGCCGCCGGCAAGGAAATCCGGGTCATGCCGCCGCAATTCTATCTCGCCGGCTGCCGGGAGCTGGGACTTCCTGAGGAGAAGATGCACGAAGTGTTCCCAAGTACCGGTTATTTCGGTATCTGGTATATTCTGCAACATTTTCCCCAGGAGGAATGGGATATCAAGTTGTGCGGGTTCAGCTGGGAGGGATGGAAGCGGCACGCCTGGGCAGACGAACGCAAATGGGTGGCTGACAAGGTCGAGGACGGACACATAACCCTACTGAAGTGACCCAATTTTCTTCGCATTTGGGATGCACCTACGCGGAGGTATTTGGCAGAAGGAGATTTGGATGCACGAACCGCTTAAAATATTCATCGGATGGGATTCCCGCGAGCCGATCGCCTATGAGGTGGCAAAACACTCGGCGCTGAAACATTCCTCGATCCCGCTCGAGATCGTTCCGATTAAGCTCCAGGAACTGGTGGATAGGGGCGCATATACACGTGACGTCGATCCCCTGGCTTCCACCGAATTCACCTATTCCAGGTTCTTCACGCCGTGGCTCGCCGGCTACAAGGGCTGGGCGCTGTTCTGCGACTGTGATTTCCTGTTCCTGGGCGATCTGGCCGACTTGAAGCAATACCAGGACCCGTCGAAAGCTGTGCTTTGCGCTCAGCACGACTACCAGCCGAAGGACAGCGTCAAGATGGACGGCAAGGTGCAGACCAGCTATCCGCGCAAGAACTGGTCGTCCTTCATGCTGTTCAATTGCGAACACCCTTCGACCAGGACGCTGACCCCCGATGTGATCAACAGGGAGACGGGCGCCTATCTCCACCGCATGCAATGGGCCAGGGACGAGGAGATCGGCGCGCTGCCGATCAACTGGAACTGGCTGGAAGGCTGGAACGAGAAGCCGGAGAACGGCCTGCCCAACGCGGTGCACTACACGCGCGGCGGCCCCTGGTTCAAGGACTGGCAGAATGTCGATTATGCCGATCTCTGGCGGGCCGAGGCGACGGCGATCGATCCCTCCTGGAAACCGATCTGATTTGCATGGGAAAGCTCCGCGGATACTGGCCAAACCATAAGCCCTGGGCTAGAGCAGTTGCAGACCGTATCCGCGAGCACCATTCATGAGTGACACCAGCCAGACCGAGCTTCCCGCATTCGCCCGAAACCGCATCAATCTCGCCTCCGCCGGACTCGGCGCCGTCGGCCTTTCGGCGAGCGACGAATTCTTTGCGCCGCTGGAGCGGATGCTCAGCGATGCGCCGGCGGTCTTCTATCCCGACCGCTATGACGACAATGGCAAATGGATGGATGGATGGGAAAGCCGCCGCAAGCGCGGGCCGGGCCATGACCATGCCATCATCCGTCTCGCGGTGCCGGGGGTGATCCATGGCTTCGATGTGGATACTAGCCATTTCACCGGCAATTATCCGCCGGCCTTTTCCATCGAGGGCTGCCGGACCGAGGGCGATCCGGACGGGGCGACGGAATGGATCGAAATCCAGCCGCAGGCGGCGCTCGGGCCGTCGAGTCATCACTTTTTCCCCTGCGACAACGGTCTGGTGTGGACACACCTGCGGCTTAACATCTATCCCGATGGCGGCATTGCGCGGCTGCGCGTCTATGGCGAACCCTGGCGCGACTGGTCGAAGGTGGCGCCGGGAGAAGAGGTGGATCTCGCCTCGGCGCTGAACGGCGGGCGGGTGGTGGCTTTCTCCGACGCCCATTACGGCTCGCTGCACCGCGTTCTGGCGCCCGGACGCGGGCTCAATATGGGCGACGGATGGGAAACGCGGCGGCGACGCGAGCCGGGCAATGACTGGCTGATCGTGCAGCTCGGCCATCCCGGGATCATCAAGCGGATCGTCGTCGACACCGCCCATTACAAGGGCAATTACCCGGACCGCTGCTCGCTCGACGGCGCCGATCTCGGCAATGCCGCGGGCGATCTCTCGCGGATGGTCGTCACATCCTCGATGTTCTGGCCGCAAATCCTGCCGGAGCGCAAGCTCTCCATGGATGCCGTGCATGAGTTCGGTAGCACCGATATCGTACCGTCAGGCCCTGTCAGCCACGTCAGGCTTAACATATATCCTGATGGCGGCGTCAGCCGCCTGCGCATTTTCGGGACGGTCCGCTAAAATTCTGCGAGAATTCGGCCGAGAATTTGCGCATAATCAAAGCATCCTGCTCTTGCCCGTGGCAAATTGCCCCCATCTACGGCAATGGACGCAAAAGGCTAAAAGCGGTAGGAGAGACATGGATATCAGGAGCGTTTGATGGACTATCGCCGTTTTTTCGAGGATGCGATCGACCAGTTGCACGCCGAGAAGCGTTACCGCGTCTTTGCCGATCTGGAGCGAATCGTGGGCCGGTTTCCGCGCGCGCTGTGGCGCGCCAACGGGACTGCCCGCGAGATCACCGTGTGGTGCTCCAATGATTATCTCGGCATGGGCCAGCACCCTGACGTGATCGCAGCGCTTTGCGATGCCGCCGGACGGCTCGGATCAGGCGCCGGCGGTACCCGCAATATCTCCGGCAACAACCATCCGCTGGTCGAGCTCGAAATGGAGCTGGCCGACCTGCACGGCAAGGAAGCCGGGCTCGTCTTCACCTCCGGCTTCGTCTCCAACGAGGCCGCCATCTCGACCATCGGCAAGCTCCTGCCGGATTGCCTCATCCTTTCGGACGAGTTGAACCATGCCTCGATGATCGAGGGCGTGCGCCGCTCGGGCGCGGAGAAGAAGATCTTCCGCCACAATGACGTGGAACATCTGGAAAGCCTGCTCAAGGCAGCGGGCAAGAGCCGCGCCAAGATCATCGTTTTCGAATCCGTCTATTCGATGGATGGCGATATCGCCCCGATCGAAAGGATCGCCGATCTCGCCGACGAATATAACGCCATGACCTATATCGACGAGGTGCATGCGGTCGGCATGTACGGGACGCGCGGCGGCGGCATCACCGACCGCGACGGCCTGGCCCATCGCATCGACATCATCGAGGGAACGCTCGCCAAGGCCTTTGGCGCGCTCGGCGGCTATATCACCGGCTCGCGCTCGGTGATCGACGCGGTGCGCTCCTATGCGCCGGGCTTCATTTTCACCACCGCCCTGCCGCCGGCGATCGCCTCCGCAGCGACGGCCTCGATCCGCCATCTGAAGACCTCGCAGGAGGAGCGCAGGCAGCATCAGCGCCAGGCGCAGATGACCAAGGATGTGCTTTCGGCGGCGGGCCTGCCTGTCATGTCTTCGGAAACGCATATCGTGCCCCTGCTCGTCGGCAATCCCGAACTCTGCAAGATGGCGAGCGACCGGCTCCTCGACGTGCACGGCATATACATCCAGCCGATCAACTATCCGACCGTGCCGCGCGGCACGGAGCGGCTGCGCATCACGCCGACGCCTTTCCACAATGACGCGCTGGTGCTGGAGCTCAAGGACGCGCTGCTGGAGGTCTGGAATGCGCTCGGCATTCCGTTTGCCGAAACGGGTGTGCCGAGTGTCGCCAAATCGGACCGCGTCGTCCCGCTGATGGTCTCGAAGGCCGGCGGCTAAATAACCCGATCGATGCGAAATCAAAAAGGCTGGCTCGCACCAGCCTTTTTTATTGGCTGTCCTGCCGGCTGTTCAGCCAGCGGGCGAGAAACGGCACGGTGACGGCGATCATGAGGAAGCGCGCCACATGGTGCGAGGCGACATAAGCGGGATCGACGCCGAGGGAAAAGGCGATGACGGTCAGCGCCTCGAGAGCGCCCGGCGCGAAGGCCAGCGCAATCTGCGCGGGATGAAGATCGAAGACCAGCCAGACCACCGCGCCCGTGGCCACGGCGGCGGAGGTGCCGATGATGAAGGCGAGAAGCGCCGCCGGGAGATAGCGCAGGATATGCCGGCGATGGCCGGCATTGACGCGCGAGCCGATCAGAACGCCGAGCACGATGGTGCCGATATCGGAGAGCTCGCGCGGCAGGCTCGCCGCCACCATCGACGTTCCATGCAGGAGCGCGCTCGCCAACAGCGCACCCAGCATCATGCCGCCGGGTATGCGGCTAAAATGACCGATGACGGCGCCGGCCAGGCCGCCGGCAAACAGGATTGCAGCGGCCTGCAGCGTCAGATGATGGACCGCGCCGGCCTCCACATGCGGAGCACCCCGGCCGAGAACGGCGAGAAGCGGCGCGAGGAAGCCGATCAGCAGCAGCAGGCGCGTGGTCTGGATGATGGTGATCTTGACCATATCGGCGCGCGTGTCGCTGGCCGCCGCGAGCACGAAGGAGAGCGCGCCCGGCAAAGCGGAGAACAGCGCCGTCTGGCCATCCCAGCCGAAGCCCTTGCGCAAAAGCAGGTAGGTGAGCCCCGTCACCAGGATGAGCGTGACAAACAGCATGACGAAACTGCCCGGCCATGCGGCAAGCTGGTCGAGCGTATCGGGCCGCACGCCGGACCCCGCCTGCAGGCCGAGCATGAAGAAAACGACATTGCGCAGCCAATCGGGCAGATAAATCCTGATGCCCGCGAGCGATGCGGCCGTTACCGTGATGACCGAGCCCAGGAGAAAGGGGATGGGAAGGCCGATCCAGAAGGCCAGCACCGCGCCGACCGTCGCGATGACGAGCGATACGACCATCGCGGTCGCCTTGGCCCAGACGTCATCTTTCCCGCGTATCAGAGGTTCTCGATCCATCCTACCAGTCGGTCCGCCGCTTCTTCGACCTGATCCGGCCGGCGCGCGAAGCACAGCCGGAAACAGGCCTCGCCTCCTTGGCCGAAAGCGGTCCCCGGTGCAAGCCCCACCCGGGCCTGATCGACAATATCGAAAGCGGCCTGGAAGGTGTCCTTTACGCCGTCGATGCCGAAGAACAGATAGAACGCGCCTTGCGGCGGCGACAGGCGGACGCGACCCGTGGCGGCGAGCCTGGCACACAGCCTGTCGCGCACATGGCGCGCCTGCTCAACCTGGGAGCGGATGAACGCGTCGCCCTGGTCGAGGGCGGCGACGGCGCCGCGCTGCAGGAACTGCGGAACGCCGGATGTCGAATACTGGATGAGGTTTTCGATCATGGTCCCGAGCGATGGATGCACCGTGATCCAGCCGATACGCCAGCCCGTCATCGCCCAGTTCTTGGAGAAACTGTTGACGAAGATGATGCGATCCCCGGGTTCCATAATATCCATGAAGGAAGGCGCACGCCTGCCGCCGTAATAGAAATGGGTATAGATCTCGTCGGCGATGATCCACAGGCCGTGATGCCTCGCCATATCGAGAATATCGCGCAGCGCCGCCTCGTCCGCGGCCCATCCCGTCGGATTGGAGGGTGTGTTGATGAAGAGGGCGCGGGTGCGCGGCGTGATCGCGGCGGCGATCCTACCCACATCGAGCGACCAGCCATTATCGGTGAAATCGAGCAGGACGGGCACCGGCGTGGCGCCGGCGATCCCCATGGCGCCGGCGAAATTCGGCCAGGCGGGGGAGAGGTAGACCACCTCGTCGCCCACCCCGGCCGTCATCTGGACGGCGAGCTGTATGGCATGCATGCCCGAATTCGTGACATAAAAATTTTCCGGCTGGTGGCCGGCGCCGAAATGGCGGGCGTGATAGCGCGCGAGCGCCTCGCGCAGTTCCGGAATGCCGGCCTGCCAGGTGTAAAAGGTCTCGCCATCGGCAAGTCCCCTGGCGGCGGCATCCTGGATGAAATCCGGGGTCGGCAGGTCGCCCTCGCCCGCCCATAGCGGCAGAACGCCCTGCTGGCGCCTGCCATGGTTCATCACCGCGACAATGCCGCTTTCCGGCGCATCCGCAGCTTCGCGGCGCACATGCTCGATCAGGCTCATTGGAATATCCGTTTCCTGGTGAGACCCGAGCCTTATCAATTCAGCTTGATGAAATCACGCGGGTTTTGCTGATGCGGCCATCAACAATGGTGATGGCAAAGACACTTTGCTGAAAGGAACCCCGTTTTGCCGAAAACGGGGTTCCGCATGACGGGAATTACTTCTGCTGCTGCTTCGCGAGAAGATCGCGGATTTCGGTGAGCAGCACCTGATCCCGAGGCAGTTCGGGTGCCGGAGCCGCTTCCTGCTGCCTTTTCAAGCTGTTCATCAGCTTGACGACGAGGAACAGCACCCATGCGATGATAAGGAAATTGATGAGGAGCGTGAGGAAGTTTCCATAGGCGATCGTCGCGCCCGCCGTGCGCGCGGCGCTCAGCGTCGACTGCGGCTGGCCGGAGAGCTGGATGAACATGTTGGAGAAATCGATGCCGCCGGTAATGAGGCCGATGATCGGCGTGATGATATCCGTGACGATCGAATTGACCAGACCGCCGAAAGCGCCACCGATGATGACGCCGATGGCCAGATCGACCATGTTTCCCTTCAGGGCAAATTCCTTGAATTCCTTAAGCATGCCATATCCTCTCCATCGACCCGAAAGCCTCGATCCGCCGCCCCGTGACTATTTCTAGCAAAAACACGGATATCGGAAGAAAAAAATCGTGCCGGCCGACTTGTAGCTTCATCTTGCGCGCAATAGCCGAACGTGGTTGCTTCATATCCATGAACGCATAACAGCATCAGAACACGCGTTCATGACGTGGAAAATGGGAGGCAGGACAACCCATGCAGGGTTGGGGCATCATAGGTATCGCGTTTCTCTATCTCTTCCTCCTGTTCGGAGTGGCGAGCGTGGGGGACAGGCGCGCCCAGCGCTGGGGGAGCCAGCCGAGGCCCTATGTCTATGCCCTCAGCCTCGCGGTCTATTGCACGTCCTGGACCTTTTTCGGCTCGGTCGGCGTCGCATCCGAACGGGGACTGGAATTTCTCGGCATCTATATCGGCCCGATCCTGGTCTTCACGCTCGGAAACCGGCTGGTGCGCCATATCGTGAGGCTCGCCAAGGCGGAGCGCATCACCTCGATCGCCGATTTTCTCGCGGCCCGCTATGGCAAGAGCTTTGCCGTCGCCTCGCTCGCCACCTGCATCGCGGCCGTGGGCGCCCTGCCCTATATCGCGCTGCAATTGAAGGCGGTGTCGGGCACCGTCGACCTGGTGGTCTCGCATTACGGCCAGTCCTTCGACCCGATCGGCTATATCTTCAGCGACGTCTCGCTGCCGGTGGCCTGCGTCCTCGCGCTCTTCGCCATCCTGTTCGGCACGCGCCACACCGACGCCACGGAACATCAGGACGGCCTGATCCTGGCGGTTGCGCTTGAATCGGTGATCAAGCTCTGCGCCTTTCTGGCAGTCGGCTTTGCCTGCACCTTCTATCTCTTCGGCAGCTCCTCCGACCTTGCCGAGGCAGTGGCGGGAAATGCGGCGGCCTCACAGGCGCTGAATTACCAGACATCCGTCGGCACCTGGATCGTGCAGACGCTTCTCAGCGCGACGGCGATCCTGATGCTGCCGCGCCAATTCCATGTCGCCGTCGTGGAGAACAGAAGCGAGCAGGAACTGCGCACCGCCATATGGCTCTTTCCGGCCTATCTCGTGCTCATCAATCTCTTCGTCCTGCCGATCGCCCTTGCCGGCGTCGTCACGCTCGGCGAGGGGACCAATGCCGATCTCTACGTGCTGGCGCTGCCGCTTGCCGTCGACTCGCATTTCCTGGCGCTGATCGCCTTCGTCGGCGGGCTGTCGGCAGCCACAGCGATGGTCATCGTCGCCTGCGTGGCGCTTTCGGTGATGATCTCCAACCATCTGCTCCTGCCGCTTTTCATCAAACACTTCGTCCACGACAACGATACCAAAAGCCAAGACCTGACGCGCGTCATCCTCTACACGCGCCGTGCGACGATCATCGTCATCCTCTTCATCTCCTTCATCTATTACCGTGAAACGGCCGATAATATCCGCCTGTCGTCGATCGGCCTCGTCTCGTTCGCCGCCATCGCCCAGTTCGCCCCTGCCCTGCTCGGTGGCCTCGTCTGGCGCGGTGCGAATGCGCGCGGCGCCGTGCTCGGCATGTCCACCGGCTTTGCAGTCTGGGCCTATACGCTGCTTCTGCCCACACTTGCGCCCCCCGATGCGGCCATATTGCGCGAGGGTCTGTTCGGCATTGCGGCGCTG
Organism: Mesorhizobium sp. RMAD-H1; assembly: GCF_014191375.1. Classification (GTDB taxonomy): domain Bacteria; phylum Pseudomonadota; class Alphaproteobacteria; order Rhizobiales; family Rhizobiaceae; genus Paramesorhizobium. Next base: position 169,544 of record NZ_JACHWN010000001.1, on the reverse strand, counting down.
CGTCCGCAGTCGCTCTTCGGAACCGATGCCTTCCCGCTGACCAACGGCGTCATCTGGAGCCTCGCCATCAACACGCTCTTCTATGTTCTCGGCTCGCTCTCCCGGCAGTCAACGCCGCTCGAGCGCATCCAGGCGACGGTCTTCATGCCGCGCGACATCATGGCCGTGCCGACGCTGCGCCGCTTCCGCACGACGGTGACCGTCGACGAACTCAAGGCGACGATCGCGCGCTATCTCGGCGCGGAAAGGGTGGAGCGCTCGTTCCACAGTTTCGAGCTGCGGGAGAACCGGAAGCTGGTGGGCGGCGCGCCCGCAGATATGGGGATCATCCGCTATGCCGAGCAACTGCTCGGCAGCGCGGTCGGCTCGTCTTCCGCACGCCTCGTGCTATCGCTGCTCCTGCAGCGCAACGACAGCACGACGCGCAGCGCCCTGCGCCTTCTCGACGACGCCTCCGAGGCGCTGCAGCAGAACCGGGGTCTTCTGCAGATCGCGCTCGACCAGATGGAGCAAGGCATCACGGTTCTCGACAAGGATTTCCGGCTCACCTGCTGGAACCGGCAGTTCCGTCTGCTCACCGACCTGCCGGACGAGTTCGGCCAGGTGGGCACGCCGCTTTCGGAGATCATCGAGCATCTTGCCCGGCGCGGCGATGTCCCGATGGGCAACAGCGCCGCGATCATGCGCAACTTCACCACCTTCCGGCAGCCATGGCGCATCGACCTGACCTCGAGCGGCCGCATTCTCGAAATCCGCTCCAACCCGATGCCCGACGGCGGGGTGGTCGCCACCTATACCGATATCACCGTCACCGTCGAGGCGGCCAATGCGCTCAAGCGCATCAACGAGACGCTGGAGCAGCGGGTCGCGGAACGCACGGCGGAGCTCATGCATGTCAACAGTGAGCTCGCCAAGGCGCGCGCGGTCGCCGAGGAAGCCAATCTCGGCAAGACGCGCTTCCTCGCCGCGGTGGGGCACGACATCCTGCAGCCGCTCAACGCCGCCCGGCTCTACAGCTCCGCCCTGACGGAACGGCTGAGACGCTCCGAGGCGAGCGGCCTTGCGCGCAACATCGATTCATCGCTTGAATCGGTGGAGGCCATCCTCGGCGCCGTCCTCGACATATCGCGGCTCGATACTGGCGCGCTGAAGCCGCATGTCTCGGTGTTCCGGCTCGACGAGATGATGAAGCAGATCGCCACCGATTTCGAGCCGCTGGCGATGAAGAAGAACCTGCGGCTGCGCGTCGTGCCGAGCAGCGTGGTGGTCGAGACGGACCGCAATCTCCTGCGCCGGCTCGTGCAGAACCTCGTCTCCAATTCCATCAAATACAGCCGCCGCGGCAGCGTTCTCCTCGGCGTGAGGCGCCGTGGCGATGCGATCGACCTGCAGGTGATCGATACGGGCATCGGCATCCCCGCCAACAAGCTGCAATCGGTGTTCCGGGAGTTCACCCGGCTCGACGAGGGGATAAGGGAAGCCGAGGGACTGGGGCTCGGACTTTCCATCGTCGATCGCATAGCCAGGGTGCTGGACCTGCAATTGCAGCTCGACTCAGTGCCGGGCAAAGGGACGCGTTTTTCGGTCCACCTGCCGGTCCTGCAGCAGCAGACCCTGCCCGCTCCGACATCGGAGATGCGGCCCAGGCCCGGCCGATCGAACGAGCTCAGCGGGATCACGGTGCTGTGCATCGACAATGACGAGCGCATCCTCTCCGGCATGGAAATATTGCTTGGCGGCTGGGGATGCCGCGTCGCAGCCGCGCGCAACGGCGCGGAGCTCAAGGCATTCTGCGCCGGCGCGGCCGGGGCGCCCGACATCATCCTCGCCGACTATCACCTCAACGGCGAAAACGGTCTCGACATGATCGGCTATGCGCGCGAATATTTCGAAAAGGCGGTGCCGGCAGTCCTCGTCACGGCTGACCGTTCCAACGAGGTGCGGCTGCGTGCCCGGGAGGATGGCGTGGCGGTGCTGCACAAGCCGCTGAAGCCCGCGGCCCTGCGCGCCCTCCTGTCACACCATCACAGCCAGACGCGGACGGCAGCGGAGTAGCAAAAATCACGGGTCAGTTGAGCACCTGGAAGCCGTCGCTGCCGATCTTCGACAGGCGGATGACCGCCTGCGTGCGGCTGTCGACGCCCAGCTTCTGCAGGACCGCAGAGACATGGGCCTTGATGGTGGCTTCCGACACGCTGAGCTCATAGGCGATCTGCTTGTTGAGAAGCCCTTCGGCGAGCATCGACAAGACCCGCGTCTGCTGCGGCGTCAGCGTGCGGATGCGGCTGATCAGATCGGATATCTCGGGATCCGGCTCGTGGCCCAGATCGATATCCTGCGGCGCCCATATGTCGCCGGCCAGAACGGCGCTGACCGCATTGTTGATGTCTTCAATGCTGGCGGATTTGGAAATGAAGCCGGAGGCGCCCAGCTCGAGGGCGCGCCGGATCGTCGCCGGATCGTCAGTCGCCGAAACGATCATGATGGGAAGGGCCGGCTGGATCGACTTCAGCGTGACCAGGCCCGAAAGGCCGCTCACCCCCGGCATGGTGAGATCGAGCAGGAGAAGATCGATATCCGTGGCTTCGAGAATGAGCTTCTTGACGGTATCGAAATCGCCCGCCTCGACGATCTCCGCCTTCCTCGCCTTTTGCGTCAGCGCCTGCCGCAATGCCCCGCGGAACAGCGGATGATCATCGGCGATAATGAACTTCAATTGCATGGCACCGCGTTTCTCCCCAACAGATTGCGGCAAACCCTTTTCGACGCGAACAGATTGTCTGTGTTTTTCAAGCCAGCAATCGAAAAGAGCGTTATAAACAGGCCAGTCGAAGCGGCCTGCCGCCGTCTGGCCTTATTGTGCTATAGGAATGGCCGTATTGGAAACAGCTTTGTTTCCTGAAAAAATGATAAAAAAGGCACCGAATGACGACGCGCAACACGCTTTATCCCGAGATAGCGGCCCATCGCGAAGAGATGCTTCCCGTCTCCGACCTGCACACCATCCATATCGAGGAATGCGGCAATCCGGACGGCAAGCCCGTGATCATGATCCATGGGGGGCCGGGCGGCGGCATCACGCCGGCCATGCGCCGTCTGCACGATCCGGAGCGCTACCGCATCATCCTGTTCGACCAGCGCGGCTGCGGTCGCTCGACGCCCCATGCGGAGCTGCGCGAGAACACAACCTGGGATCTGGTGGCCGATATGGAGCGCATCCGCCAGCATCTCGGCGTGGAGAAATGGCAGGTCTTCGGCGGCTCCTGGGGATCGACGCTGGCGCTCGCCTATGCCCAGACGCATCCCGAGCGGGTCAGCGAACTCATCCTGCGCGGCATCTTCATGATCCGCCGGTTCGAGATCGACTGGTTCTATTCCAATGGTGCGAGCATCATCTATCCCGACCGTTTCGAGGCCTATCAGGAGCATATACCGGAAGCGGAGCGCGGCGACATGATCGCCGCCTATTACAAGCGCCTGACCGATCCCGACCCGCAGGTGCAGATCGAGGCGGCGCGCAAATGGGCGCGCTGGGAGGGCTCCGCCCTGTCGCTTCTGCCCGACCCCGAGCGCGAGAACGCCTTTGGCGAGGATAATTACGCCATCGCCTTCGCCCGCATCGAATGCCACTATTTCCAGAACCGCGGTTTCTTCGACAGCGACGATCACCTTCTGCGCAACGTCGAGCGCATCCGCCATATCCCCGGCGTGATCGTGCACGGGCGCTACGACATGTGCACGCCCTTCATCAATGCCTGGCAATTGAAGAAAGTGTGGCCGGAGGCCGAGCTGCACATTGTCGAGGACGCCGGCCATGCCGTGACCGAACCCGGCATCGTGCACGAGCTGATCGAGGCGACACGGCGGTTTGCTTAAGGGAGTAAGGGAGTAAGGGAGTAAGGGAGTAAGGGAGTAAGGGAGTAAGGGAAACGAAGCCTGATTCCTCCGAGGAGGTCCACCCTACTCCCCTATTCCCCTCCATCACGTCCTTTCCGGCACCGGATCGTTTGCTCCGTCCGATCCGCTGTCGAAGCTTCTCACGATGTCCATGAAGCGGCGGAAGAAGCGCTCCATATAGCTCATGGTCTTCTCGAATTCCTCCTCGGAGGGAAGCGTGTCACGCACCACCGGCGGCAGCTTGCCGAAGGCGGCGACCTGCTCCTCCAGCTTCTTCACCCGCTCGTTGAGCGCGGCCAGATCGTCCTCATAGGCGCGGCGATCGTCGGCCGCGAGCCTGCACACCATCTGCCCCGACTGCTCGCTGCAGACCGAGACATCGCCCGTCTTGGTATCGAGCCTGACATAGCCCTTGTCGGTCTTCTCCATGGTGTAGCGCCCGGCCTCCTGTGAAAAGGCGGCACCCGGCCCGGACAGGACGACCGCCAGAACCATGATCGGCAGGCAAGATTTCAGCGCTGTCATCGCGGTTACTCCCGTGGAATGAATCTCATTTCCTCTATTATGCCGGAAATCCGTCGGATATGTGAAAATCATGTGCGCCGGCGGATGTTTCGCTTTTCGTCTGCGGTGTTTCCCACTAGGAAGCCAGGCATGAGCATGGCAACAATCTACAAGATCGCGCCCCGCGCATTGTGGCAGGCGGCCGAAAAGGCAGGCGTTTTCACCGGAGCGCCCGTCGATCTCGCCGACGGCTTCATCCATTTCTCGACCGCCGCGCAGGTGCGCGAGACGGCGGCAAAGCATTTCGCCGGGCAGGACGACCTGCTCCTCGTCGCGATCGAGGCGGAGCGGCTCGGCGATGCGCTGAAATATGAGATTTCGCGCGGCGGCGATCTTTTTCCGCATCTTTACGGCGATCTGCCGCTTTCCGCCGTGCGCTGGGTCAAGCCCCTGCCGCTTGGGGCGGATGGCGCACACCAATTCCCGGAGATGGACGCATGAGCGGACTTTTCGAAACCTTCGGCCGCCGTGCCCTCTTCGCGCTGGAGCCCGAGCAGGCGCATGGGCTCTCGATCGCCGCGCTGAAGAGCGGGGTTTTCTCCTGCGGAAGGAACAGCGACCCGGCGCTTGCCGTGACGGTTGCCGGCCTTCCCTTCCCCAACCCGCTCGGCATGGCTGCGGGCTATGACAAGAATGCCGAAATACCGGACGAGCTCCTGAAACTCGGCTTCGGCTTTGCCGAGGTGGGCACGCTGACGCCGCTGCCGCAAAGCGGCAATCCGCGGCCGCGCATCTTCCGGCTGGTCGAGGACCGGGCGATAATCAACCGCCTCGGCTTCAACAATGAGGGGCATGAAGCGGCGTTCCGCCGGCTGTCCGCGCGAAGCGGCAAAGCAGGGATCGTCGGCGTCAATATCGGCGCCAACAAGGATTCAGCAGACCGCATAGGCGATTACGTCGCGGGCATCCGGCGGTTTTATCCGCTCGCCGGCTATTTCACCGCCAATATCTCCTCGCCCAACACGCCGGGCCTGCGCGACCTGCAGGCGCGCGAGAGCCTGCGCGAGCTGCTCGCCCGCGTGCTGAAGGCGCGCGACGACGAGGCGGCGAAATCCGGCATCGTGCGGCCGGTTTTCCTGAAGATCGCGCCGGATCTGACGGAGGAAGGGCTGGACGACATCGCGGCGGAAGTGAAGGCCCATCCGCTCGACGGGCTGATCATCTCCAACACCACGCTGTCGCGGACCGGCTTGAAGAGCACGAAGAACGCCGGAGAGGCAGGCGGCCTTTCAGGCGCGCCGCTTTTCGAGCGTTCGACGATCGTGCTTGCCAAGATGCGCGCGAAAATCGGCCCTGAACTGCCCCTTATCGGCGTCGGCGGCGTGGACAGCGCCGATACGGCGCTCGCCAAAATCCGGGCGGGGGCCGATCTCGTCCAGATCTATACGGGCCTTGTCTATCGCGGCCCCAGCCTGCCCGGCGAGATCGTCAGAGGCCTGTTGCAGCGGCTGAAGCGGGAAGCCGTGAAAAGCATCCGCGAATTGCGCGACCGCGACACGGAGCAATGGGCCGCAAAGGCCATCCCCCGTTAGACGTCTTCATTCGCGAACAAGCGGAAGCCAATGCCGTCCTTCGACAGGCCGGGATAAGGCCCTGGATTTCACCGGCGCTCTGCGATGCAATGATGAAACAACACCGGCCTATGGCCGTTGCGTCGCGTCTCAACGGACGCGACGGCGCTCCGAGGCCGGCTGAAAGGCGAGCTTGGAGTGATAGGTGCAGTAGGGGCTGCTCTCGCCGGAATCATTGCCGCAAAAGTGGAAATCCTCATTGAGCGGGTCGCCGATCGGCCATTTGCAGGTCCGCTCGCTCAGCTGCAAAAGCGAAAGCCGGCGCGAGATCGGGACCACGACGTCGCTCGCCGGCCTGATCACGGTTTGGGCCACCGCTTCAACCGCATAATCGGTCTGCAGTGCCGTTGCGCCGATGCTCTTGGGCACACTGGTGCGCACCGCAGTCGTCTGGGTGGCGCCGGCGCTCACATTGCCGTTTCGCGCGGCGCTGTTGGTGTTGACCTTCTTGCTGCGCGTCTGGGTGGCAGACGTTTTGCCGCGGCCGGAAAGCTTCAGCCGATGCACCTTGCCGATGACCGCATTGCGGCTGACGCCGCCAAGCTGCGCTGCAATCTGGCTGGCGCTGAGACCCTCGCTCCACAACTTCTTAAGCAGTTCGACGCGCTCGTCTGTCCAGTTCATTGTCCTGGGCTCCAATCTTTCATTCTCACCGGAATCCTTCGCGCTGTCCGGATTTCCCCAGACAAAACTACTACATCTATCCGGATGACTAGGTCCGCCGCACGAAATCTAGTTTTTGCTAAGGGGGAAACTACATTAATGGGTGACTCCGTGACAAGAGTCCGGCAGCCACAGCGATTTGCTTTTTCAGGTTTTCCCCAACTTGGATGTTAACCACCGGTGTTTTGACGCCGCCTCTCATACATGAGGACGCAACCCGCCAAAACCCGCTTTCAGCATAGCCGGTTCAATTGACATTTAGGCATTCACACACGATATTGAAGGCCTTGAGCCGCCCTGAGGGCGGCTTTTTGATTTCGTCCGCGCGGGTCACGTTAAAACGCGATCCGCTTTATCGACAACAGGCTGATGGAGGCCCGACTGGCATGACCCATGCGACCGCGCAACCGCTTTACGATACCTACAATCGTGCCGCGTTGCGCTTCGAGCGAGGCGAGGGCGTTTGGCTGATCACGGACAAGGGCGACCGCTATCTCGATTTTGCCGCGGGCATCGCCGTCAATTCGCTCGGCCATGCGCATCCCCATCTGGTGAACGCGCTGAAGACCCAGGCCGACAAACTCTGGCATGTTTCCAACGTCTACGAGATCCCCGACCAGGAGAGGCTCGGCCGGAGACTGGTCGACAATACCTTTGCCGACAAGGTGTTCTTCACCAATTCCGGCGCGGAAGCGCTCGAATGCGCGATCAAGACCGCGCGTCGCTATCATTATGTCAACGGCCATCCCGAACACTACCGCATCATCACCTTCGAGGGCGCCTTCCATGGCCGCACGCTGGCGACCATCGCCGCCGGCGGACAGGCGAAATATCTGGAGGGCTTCGGCCCCAAGGTCGACGGCTTCGACCAGGTGCCGTTCGGTGACGAGAAAGCGCTGAAGGCGGCGATCACGCCGGAGACGGCAGCCATCCTCATCGAGCCGGTGCAGGGCGAAGGCGGCCTGCGTACCGTATCGGAGGAGGACCTGCGCGCCTTGCGCAAGCTTTGCGACGAGAACGGCCTTCTCCTCATCCTCGACGAGGTGCAGTGCGGCACCGGGCGGACCGGCAAGTTCTTCGCCCATGAATGGGCAGGCATCACGCCCGACATCATGGCCGTTGCCAAGGGCATTGGCGGCGGCTTTCCGATGGGCGCGTGCCTGGCGACCGCCGAAGCCGCCAAGGGCATGACCGCCGGCGTGCACGGCACGACCTATGGCGGCAACCCGCTGGCCATGGCGGTCGGCAATGCCGTGCTCGACGTGGTTCTGGCCGACGGCTTCCTCGATCATGTGCGCAACGCCGCGCTTCTCTTCAAGCAGGGACTGGCCTCGATCATCGACCGCTATCCCGATGTCGTGTCGGAAGTGCGCGGGCGCGGGCTGCTGATGGGGCTCAGATGCGTGGTCCCGAACACGGCGCTCATCCAGGCGCTGCGCGACGAGCATCTTCTGAGCGTGGCTGCCGGCGACAATGTGATCCGCCTCCTGCCGCCGCTGATCGTCACGGAGGACGAGGTCCGCGACGGCCTCGCCCGCATCGAAGCTGCCTGCGAACGGCTCTCCGTCGCCAACAAGCAGAAGACGGCGTAATGGATATGGTGATGAAGCAGGATATCAGGCATTTCACCGATCTTTCCGCCGTCTCCGCGGAAGAATTGCGGCTCATCCTCGACGATGCGCGCCTGCGGAAAGAGCGCCTCAAGGCGGGCGGGATCGAGAAGCCGTTCGCCGGCAAGGTGCTGGCGATGATCTTCGACAAGCCGTCGACGCGCACGCGCGTCTCCTTCGACGTGGCGATGCGCCAGCTCGGCGGCGAGACGATCATGCTGACCGGATCGGAGATGCAGCTCGGACGCAGCGAGACGATCGCCGATACGGCGAAGGTTCTGTCGCGCTATGTCGACATCATCATGATCCGTACCACCTCGCACGACCGCATGATCGAGCTGGCCGAAAACGCCACCGTTCCGGTCATCAACGGGCTGACGGACGACACGCATCCCTGCCAGATCATGGCCGACGTGATGACCTATGAGGAGCATCGCGGCCCGGTCAAGGGGCGCACCTTCGCCTGGACCGGCGATGGCAACAATGTGCTTCACTCGCTCATCGAGGCATCGGCGCGGTTCGATTTCAACCTGAATATCGCAACGCCCGAGGGCAGCGAGCCGCAAGGCACCTATCTCGACTGGGCCAAGGCGCATGGCGGCCGCATCCTGTCGACCATAGATCCGGTAAAGGCGGTCTCGGGCGCCGATTGCGTGGTCACCGACACCTGGGTCTCGATGGGGCAGGAAGACCGCGCGCGCGGCCACAATGTGTTCATGCCCTATCAGGTGAACCAGCGCCTGATGAACCATGCCAAGCCCGATGCGTTGTTCATGCATTGCCTCCCCGCCCATCGCGGCGAGGAAGTGACGGATGATGTGATCGATGGTCCTCATTCGGTCGTCTTCGACGAGGCGGAAAACCGTCTTCATGCACAAAAAGCCATTCTGGCCTGGTGCCTGGAAGGAGCAGAGGCGCGTGGTTGAAATTTTCGGCAGCGGAGGAGAGACGGGGAAGACCAGGCTCGGGGATTTTCATTTCGCCGGCGACGACGCCGTCGTGCCGTTCCAGGTCGAGACGCTGGACGCGCGCGGCCGCGCCGTCCAGCTCGGCTCGGTGCTCAACACCATTCTCGAAAGGCATGATTATCCCGAGGAGGTGGCGCGGCTCCTGGCCGAGGCCATCGTGCTCACCGTCCTGCTCGGCACGTCGCTGAAATTCGAAGGCAAGTTCATCCTGCAGACCCAGTCGGACGGACCTGTCGACATGCTGGTCGTCGATTTCCGCACACCGAAATCCGTGCGTGCCTATGCGCGCTATGACGAGGAGCGGCTGGCGGAGGCGATCGATGCGGACAGGATCACGCCGGAGGAGCTCCTGGGCCGCGGCACGCTGGCGCTGACCATCGACCAGGGCGCCTATATGCAGCGTTACCAGGGCATCGTCGCCCTGGATGGATCGAGCCTTGAAGACATCGCCCGCACCTATTTCCGCCAGTCGGAACAGATCCCGACCGATCTGCGCCTGGCCGTCGCCAAGCTCATCGAGCGCGGCGAAAACGGCAAGCCGGTGGAGCAGTGGCGCGCCGGCGGGCTGATCGTGCAGTTCCTGCCGGAATCCGAAGCCCGCATGCGGCAGAAGGATCTGCCTGGCGGCGACATGCCCGATGGCGAAAACGAAGATGACGATTTCGACGAGACCCAGTTCGAGGATGACGACTGGCTGGAAGTGAAGTCACTCGTCGGCACCATCGATAGCTCGGAACTGACGGATCCGCAGGTCGGCACCGAACGGCTGCTCTACCGCCTCTTCCATGAGCGCGGCGTGCGCGTTTTCGAGTCGGTGCCGGTCATCGATGATTGCTCCTGTTCGCGCGAGAAGATCCGCGGCGTCCTCTCCGGCTTCTCCGCCGAGGAGATCGAGGACAGCATCGAGGACGGCAAAATCTCCGTCACCTGCGAATTCTGCTCGAAGCACTACGAATTCGACCCCAAGGAGTTCGAGGAGGAATAGCGGCTTTGGAACGCGGGGGGCGCGGGAGAGCATGACGCATACGCTTACGATGTATCAGGTGGATGCGTTTTCCGATCGCGTGTTCGCCGGCAATCCGGCTGCGGTGCTGATCCTCGGCGATTGGCTGCCCGAAGACGCAATGCAGGCCATAGCCAGCGAGAACAATCTGGCTGAAACCGCATTCGCCCGCCCCAACGCGACGGGCTGGGATCTTCGCTGGTTCACGCCCGTGCATGAAGCCGATTTCTGTGGTCATGCTACCCTCGCAACCGCACATATCCTGGCGACCGAGCGGGGTGTCGACCGGGAACTGGTTTTTCAGACCCGCGTCGGTGAATTGCGCGTATGCATGACCGATGAAGGATACCGCCTTGACCTGCCGAGCTTTCCACCGGAGCCGCTGCATGAACTCCCCTCGCCCGTCGCGGGATGCTTCGCAGACGGGCAGGTAACGGGCTTCCGGAATTTCGAGAACATCTTCGTGGAGCTGCCGGACGAGCGGGCAATCCGCGCGTTCGTTCCCGATCTGCCGAGGATCGCCGGCATTCATCCCCTGGGGCTGGTCATCACCGCCAGGGGCGACGCTCACGATTTCGTGTCGCGATATTTCGTGCCCGGCGCGGGCATACCCGAGGATCCGGTGACCGGATCGACCCATGCGACGCTCGTTCCCTACTGGGCGGACAAGCTCGGCAAACGCCATCTTTCGGCATTTCAAGCTTCCGCGCGCGGCGGATACCTTGCCTGCGAACTGGCGGGCGACCGGGTGCTCGTCACGGGGCGGGCCGTCACCTTCATGAAGGCGGAAATCCGGCTTCCGCTGTAATCGCCCGACTTCCGAAGCGTCCGATACAGATGCCGCCGGTCGTGTCGGGGCATTCGGGAAGAAATAGCGGCTTCGAAAGCAAGAAATCGATTGCCCCTTCACCCGTCTTCCACGATGGTTCCGGCGTTGCCTCTCGGAGTTCGCCATGACCGCCGTCCCTCCGGTCAATCGCCCCATGACCGCATTCGAATGGGCCTTGCTTCTCGTTCTTTCCGTACTCTGGGGCGGATCGTTCTTCTTCGTCGGGGTGGCCGTGAAGGAATTGCCGCCCCTGACGATCGTCGTCTCGCGCGTTGCCCTGGCTGCCCTGGCACTTCACCTCGTCATCCGCGTCATGGGAATGCGCCTGCCCGGGACGCGTGACGTATGGGCTGCGTTTCTCGGCATGGGACTTCTCAACAATGCCGTCCCCTTTTGCCTCATCGTATGGGGACAGACCCATATTGCCAGCGGCGTCGCCTCCATCCTCAACGCCACCACGCCGCTCTTCACCGTCATCGTGGCGCATTTCCTGACGGCCGATGAGAAGATGACCGGCGGGCGCCTGTTCGGCGTGGTGGCTGGTTTCGCGGGCGTCGCACTGATGATCGGCGGCACGGCGCTGAACGCATTCGGTGTGGCCGTGCTCGCGCAACTCGGAATATTGGCGGCCGCCCTTTCCTATGCGTTTGCGGGCGTCTTCGGACGCCGTTTCCGCGCGATGGGGATCGCGCCCCTTGTTACCGCAACGGGCCAAGTGACGGCATCGAGCCTCATGCTCCTGCCCTTGATGCTCATCGTCGACCGGCCATGGGCGCTCTCATGGCCCTCGGTGAACACAGTTGCCGCGGTGATGGGGCTGGCGCTTCTCTCCACCGCCCTCGCCTACATCCTCTATTTCCGCATTCTCGCAACCGCTGGCGCGACCAATCTTGCGCTTGTCACTTTCCTGATCCCGGTAAGCGCCATCCTGCTTGGCGTGCTGCTGCTCGGCGAGCGGTTAGAAAGCAGGCACATAGCGGGCATGGCGCTGATCGGAATTGGCCTTGCGGCCGTCGATGGCCGAATCTGGCGCATGTTCAGGCGGCGCATGGCCAAGCAGCCCGCTTGATCCCCGATCGGAATCCCGTCCGTCAGACCTGAATGATCGATTTGCCGGATGCGCTCAGTTCAGCGTCCGGCGCTGGTCCGGCAGGTCGAGGGAGAAAGCGGGGATGTCGATCTCGAAGGCCTTGCCGCCTTCGCCTTGCATCAGATAGCGCCCGACCATGACGCCGGAGGGCGTGGTCAGCGGACAGCCGGAGGAATACTGGAAGGAATCGCCCGGATCGAGGACCGGCTGCTCGCCGACGACGCCGGGGCCGCGCACCTCCTCGACATGGCCGTTCTGATCCGTGATCTGCCAATAGCGCGACCGCAGCTGCACGGTTTCCTGCGAATTGTTGGCGATCGTCACCCGATAGCCCCAGACATAGCGGTTCTCCTCCGGATCGGACTGGTCCTCCAGATAGAACGGTTCGACCACCACTTCGATCTGCCGCGTGACTGCGCGATACATGGGAACCTCTGGCTCTGACTGCCTGCCGCAGATATTGCGGAGCCGCGCGGTTTCGTCAACCCACGGAAATCATGCGGGAAACGCAGATGCCCAAGCCTGTGGCAGACCTGCCGCCGGCGGCCTAACCCGCCGCCTTCAGCGCCACGTCGATGTCCTCGATCAGGTCATCGACATCCTCGAGGCCGACGGAGAGCCGCAGCATCCCGTCGGTGATGCCCGCTTCCGCCCGCCCTTCGTCTGAGAGGTTCTTGTGCGTCGTGGTGGCGGGATGGGTGATGAGGCTCTTGGAATCACCCAGATTGTTGGAAATCAGGATCACTTTCAGTGCGTTTTCGAAGGCAAAGGCCGCCTTTTTTCCGCCCTTGAGATCGAAAGCGATCAGGGTCGATCCGCCGCTCATCTGCCTGGCGATGATATCGGCCTGCGGATGGTCCGCCCGGCCGGGATAGATAACGCGGGCGACGTTTTTGTGCTCGGCCAGGAAATCGGCCAGCTTGCCGGCGCTGTCGGTCTGCTGGTGCACGCGCAGCGGCAGGGTCTCGAGCCCCTTGAGCAGCGTCCACGCGTTGAACGGGCTCAAGCCCGGCCCGGTGTGGCGGAAATAGTCGTGCAGGTTCTCGTCGATCCATTGCTTGTCGGAAAGGATGACGCCGCCCAGACAGCGGCCCTGGCCGTCAATATGCTTGGTCGCGGAATAGACCACGATATGGGCGCCCAGCTCCAGCGGCTTCTGGAAGAGCGGCGTGGCGAAGACATTGTCGACGATGAGCTTGGCGCCGACCGAATTGGCGATCTCGGCCACCTTCGCGATATCCACGACTTCGAGCGTCGGGTTGGTCGGGCTTTCGAGGAAAAGCGCCTTCGTGTTGGGACGGATCGCACGCTCCCAGTTCTCGACCTTCGAGCCGTCGATCAGCGTGAAATCGACGCCGTATTTCGGCAGAAGGGTTTCGATAACATAGCGGCAGGAACCGAAGAGCGCGCGGGCGGCGAGCACATGGTCGCCCGCCCGGACCTGGCACAATATGGCGGCTGCCACCGCCGCCATGCCGGAGGCCGTGGCGCGCGCATCCTCCGCGCCTTCGAGCGCGCACATGCGCTTTTCGAACATGTCGGTGGTCGGGTTGGCGTAGCGCGAATAGATGAAGCCCGGCTCCTCGCCCTTGAAGCGGGCTTCCGCCGCCTCCGCCGAGTCATAGACAAAGCCCTGGGTGAGGAAGATCGCCTCCGACGTCTCGCCGAAGGGCGAGCGCAGCGTGCCGCCATGGATGAGCTGCGTTGCGGGGCGGAAATTGCGTGTCGTCTTCTTCGTCATCTGTCCAACCTGCCGAAATCCGGCCTGAATGATCCACGATCAACAGACCATAAAAAAAACCGGCCTTGCGAAAACGCAAAAGGCCGGTCCCGGACCGCGGCCTCTTTTAGCGAATTCTTTAACGTGGCTGCAAGCCGGCCGGCCAAATCACCACGGGATAAGGATGCTTTAGTCCTCTTCACGGCTTGCGTCAATCGCCGGGCGCGTTAAACGTTTACCGAAATTTTTGAGGCTAGGCATGATCAGACGTGAAGCGGGAATATTGGCCGACGCGGACATAGCGGCATTGTTCGGCAGCGGTGCGCTTGCCGCGCCGAAGGCGCTCGACCCGGACCAGATACAGCCGGCGAGTCTCGACCTGCGGCTCGGGACCAAGGCCTATCGCGTGCGCGCCTCCTTCATGCCGGGCCCCGGCACGCCGGTCATGGACAAGCTCGACCGGCTGAAGCTGCACGAGATCGACCTGACGGCGGGAGCGGTTCTGGAAACCGGCTGCGTCTATATCGTGCCGCTCCTGGAGGCGCTCGCGCTGCCGGCGGACCTTTCCGCCTCCGCCAACCCGAAGAGCTCGACCGGGAGGCTTGACATCTTCACCCGTGTCATCGCCGACGGGGCGCAGGAATTCGACAAGGTGCCGGCCGGCTATCACGGGCCGCTCTATCTCGAGGTCAGCCCGCGGACCTTTCCGATCGTGGCGCGCACCGGCTCGCGCCTGTCGCAGATCCGCTTCCGCAAGGGCCGCGCCCAGCTCGGCGAGACCGAACTCGCCGCCCTCCATGTGGCGGAGACACTGGTGGCGTCGGAAACGCCCAACATCACCGGCGGCGGCATCGCGCTTTCCATCGATCTGACCGGCGGCAAGGACGGGCTCATCGGCTATCGCGGCAAGCATCACACGGCGGTGGTCGATGTCGACAAGCGCGCCGCACATGATCTGCTGGATTTCTGGGAGCCGCTCTATGATCGCGGCAGCGGCGAGCTGGTGCTCGATCCCGACGAGTTCTACATCCTCGTCTCGCGCGAGGCGGTGCATGTACCGCCGCTCTATGCGGCGGAGATGACCCCCTTCGATCCGCTCGTCGGCGAATTCCGCGTCCACTATGCCGGCTTCTTCGATCCGGGCTTCGGCCATACGGCGGCGGGTGGCACGGGAAGCCGCGCGGTGCTGGAAGTGCGCAGCCATGAGGTGCCGTTCATCCTGGAGCACGGCCAGATCGTCGGACGGCTCGTCTATGAGCATATGCTGGATCGCCCCAGGGCGCTCTACGGCGCGGATCTCGGCTCGCATTACCAGGCGCAGGGACTGAAGCTGTCGAAACATTTTCGTTGACGGCATGAGGAACCCAGCGTCTCCCGCTTGACAATGACGGGATGTAGGGCGATCTAGTTAGCGCTCGATTGCGCGACGCGGGTATGATGTAATGGTAGCCTGTCAGCTTCCCAAGCTGAACGCGCGGGTTCGATTCCCGCTACCCGCTCCAATCGCCGCTGCAGCGGAACCGGCATGAAACGGCATCACGAACCAGCCGATATCATGGAGATCGGCACAGCCAAAAGACGATTGAGCGTCGGCATCATCGTCCTGCCTGGTTTTACTCTTTCCGCGCTGAGCCTTTTTCTGGATCCGTTCCGGCTTGCTGCCGACGACCGCGACAAAAGCCGCCAGATCCGATGCGCCTGGAAAATCTGCACGCTATCAGGCGATCCCGTGCTTTCGAGCTCGGGCGTCGCGGTCGAGCCGACGGCCCCGCTCGGTGCGCTCGACGAATGTGACTATGTGGCCGTCGTCGGCGGCGTGCTGCCGCACTATCGCCCCGGCCAGAACACGCTGATCGAACTGCTCAAACGCGCCGACAGGCGCGGCAGGACCGTCATCGGCCTGTGCACGGCGGCCTTCATCGTGGCCGAAGCCGGGCTCCTCGCCGACCGAAATTGCTGCGTCAACTGGTTCCACAGGGATGATTTCATGGAGCTGTTCGACGGCTTTCTGGCCGATACGACCAGCCTTTTTCATCGCAGCGGCAGGCATTTCACCTGCGCGGGAGGATTGGGCGCAGCATCGCTCGCCCTTTCGATCATCCAGGCGGAAATCTCCGAGGAGCTGGCGCGCAAGAGCGCGTCGATCCTGATGTTTCCCTATGAGCTGCTCACATCGGAACAGCCCGCGCTCAGTTTCAACGGAGTCCGCTCACCGCTGATCCGCAAGGCGATCCGCGTTTTTGAGGAGACGCTGGAAGATCCCGTGCCGATGGCCGAAGTCGCCCGCCGTCTCGGCGTCTCCGCCCGCCAGATGGAGCGGACGTTTCGCAACGCAATCGGCAAAACCGCATTTCAGGTGCGGGAGGAACTGCGGGTGAAACGGGCGAAGGAGCTGCTGGCAACCACCGACATGCCGCTGCTCGATGCGGCGATCGCCAGCGGGTTCACCGATACGCGCAGCATGAATCGTTCTTTCCTCCGCCAGAAACAGAACCCGCCCAAGACCTATCGCAACCGCGGCTGAGCAGGCGTTCTTCCACGAGAGCATGTTTCCCGCCTTGCGCGCATGCGCTTCAGCGCATATCTCTGCCTTGGCCACAGGAGATGCGCATGTCTGACAGAATCAACCGTTTTCTCGGCGATACGCCTGCTCGCGTGATCGTGAAGCTTGTTCTCGTTTCGCTGGTCGTCGGCGTGGTCATGCATGCGTTCGACTGGTCGCCCTACGACCTATTGTGGGGCGTCCGTGATTTCTTCCTGCAGCTCTGGAATATGGGCTTCTCTGCGATCGCACGCTTCGCCGATTACCTGTTGCTTGGTGCAGCGGTCGTCATTCCCGCCTTCATTTTGCTCAGAATCATAAGCTATCGGCGCTGAACATTGCTCTTTGCGCACGATGTCCGGAAGCACGATGACGATGCATGGTTCTGATTTAAGCCGGCGGAAATTCCTGCTGCTTGCAGGCGGTGCGCTGGTGCTTGCCGCCGCGCCGTCACTGTTATCACTCGACAAGGCCGAGGCTGCCGAAGACCCGACGGCGCTCTTCAACGCCATCCGCAAGCAGCACGGTCTGCCGCCAGTCGACACCGATCCGAGGCTTGAACAGGCAGCGCTCTACCAGGCGAAGCGCATGGCAAGCCGCGGCAAGGTCGGCCACAGCGTCGGCTGGGGCAATGGCTTCGTCGCGCGGCTGCGACAGGCCGGGATTCGCGGACCTGCGGCGGAAAACGTTGCGGCCGGCCAGCGCAGCACTGCGGAGGTTTTCGACGCGTGGATGAAATCGCCGGGCCATCGCAAGAACATGCTTGATCCGGAATTCCGCCATTATGGCCTTGCCTGGGCGACGCCCGAGGACAAGCCGCGCTATATCTACTGGGCGATGGTGCTGGGGCTCTAGGCTGGGCCAGGAAAGGACGAAGCGGCTTTCCGTCCAAGCTTCCACGAAAACAGAGAATTGGAATCGTTGAGCGGAACCGTTCCGGCGGGAAACTGCTTGGCGCTCGCCAGCGTTGATGGCATAGGTCGTGCAGCCTAAACTCGCGAGCGCATTTTCCATGCATGGTCCTCAGGAACATTATGCTGCGGCGCGTCCACGTCCTTTCGACGTGACGCATCGCATGGTGATGGCCATAGCCATTCCCATGTCGCTCGCCGCGGTGACGACGCCGCTCCTCGGTGTGGTCGACACTGCGGTGATCGGCCAGTATGGCAAGGCTGAGCTGATCGGTGGTCTCGCGATCGGTGCCCTGGTTTTCGATTTCCTGCTTTCCACCTTCAATTTCCTGCGCTCCGGCACCACCGGGCTCGTCGCACAGGCGATGGGACGGGGTGACTTGAAGGAGGAGCAGGCGGTCTTCTGGCGGGCTTTCATCATCGCCGTCGTAACCGGCGTGCTGATGATCCTGTGTCTGCCTCTGATCAACAAAGGCGCGATCTGGTTCATGGACCCCGAGCCGGCCATCGGTGAGGCGATGACCACCTATGTCGTGATCCGCATGTTCTCGGCGCCGGTGGCGCTCATCAACTATGCCATTCTCGGCCTGGTCCTGGGGCGTGGCGAGGGCATGCTCGGCCTCGCCCTGCAATTTCTGCTGAACGGCATCAACATCGTCATGTCGATCACGCTCGGCCTCTTGCTCGAATGGGGCGTGGCCGGGGTCGCATGGGGCACGGTGACGGGCGAGTTCATTGCGGCCCTGGTCGGCATGATCATCGTGGTCAGAAAGTTCCGTGCCGCGCCGGTGCCCAGCCGTGGCCGCATCTTCGATGCAGCGGGCATGCTGCGCATGTTCACCGTCAATCGCGACATCATGATCCGCTCTTTCCTGCTTTTGACCGCATTCTCCTTCTTCACCCGCGCCGGCGCGGAACTGGGCCCGATCGTGCTTGCCGCCAATGCCGTCCTGATGAATTTCTTTCTGGTAGCGGGCTTTTTCCTCGATGGCATTGCCACCGCCGCAGAGCAGATCTCCGGCCGCGCGGTCGGCGCGCGCTATCGCCCGGCTTTCCTGCGCGGGGCGAAGCTCACCTTCCTGTGGGGCATGTTGCTGGCCATGGGGATCACCGTGTTCTTCATGGTGCTGGGTAATCCCATCATCCGGCTCATGACCAATGCCGCCGATGTCCGCGCGGCTGCGGCGGTCTATCTTCCCTGGGCGGCGCTCACAGCGCTGACCGGCCTTCTCGCCTTTCACATGGACGGGGTCTATATCGGCGCCACCTGGTCGCGCGACATGCGCAACATGATGCTGCTGTCGCTTCTCGCTTTCTTTGCCGTGCTCTATGCCGCAAAGCCCCTGGGCAACCACGGACTATGGCTCGCGATCAATTTCTTCCTGTCGATCCGCGGCGTCACGCTTCTCGCCATGCTGCCACGGCGGCTGCGGACCGAATTCGGGTATTAGAAGCGTTTCCAGCAAAAGCGCGAGGCGGCTTTTGGTCTCTTACAGAGCGGTGAAGCGCACGATGAAGGTCGAGCCCTGCCCGACCTGTGAGCGGATGACGAGCCTTCCCCGATGGCGGGTCAGGATGTGCTTGACGATGGCAAGGCCGAGGCCGGTGCCCTTCTGGGCGCGGCTGGTTTCGACATCGACGCGATAGAAGCGCTCGGTGAGACGCGGCAGATGCTCGGAAGGGATGCCGGGCCCGAAATCCTGGATGGAGGCGGCGATCTCCCGGCCGGCGGAGCCCGCCTCCTCTTCCAGGCGCACGATCACACGCTTGCCGGACTGGCCGTATTTGCAGGCATTTTCCAGAAGGTTCTGGAACACCTGTATCAGTTCGTCGCGGTCACCCATCACCTTGACGGGATGAGGCGGAATCTGGCGCTCAATGGTCATCTCCAGCTCATTGGCCAGCGGCGACAGCGTATCGGCCACATGATTGAGGACATTTGCGAGATCGACGCTTTCGGTCACCGCGATATGCGCCTTCATTTCGAGGCGCGACAGCGAAAGCAGGTCATCGATGAGCCGCGCCATGCGGTCGGCCTGCTTCTGCATGATCTGGAGGAATCTCTCGCGCGCCGCCGCATCGTTGCGGGCCGGTCCTTGCAGGGTCTCGATGAAGCCGCGCAGCGATGCGAGCGGCGTGCGCAGCTCATGGCTGGCATTGGCGATGAAATCCGAGCGCATCCGGTCGATCCTGCGTATCTCTGTCTGATCGCGGAAAAGCAGCGCGAAAGAAGCCCGCTCGCCGGCGCCGGCATCGAGCGCCATGGCCATGACCTTGTACCAGCGATCCAGCGGCAGGCGCTCGAAATAATCGATGGCGCGGGGTTCTGCATCGGCGATGACGCCCTGGATCAGCCCGTGCATTTCGGGCGCCCGGAAGCGCAGATAGAGCACGGTATCCTCAGTGAGCGGCTGGAACGCCTCGCGCGCCGCCTTGTTGGCATAAAGCACCATGCCACCGCCATCGAAAAGGATCAGCGGATCGGGAAGCTGTTCGGCAAGGCGTTCGCCGGAGATGCGCGAGAGGCCGGTTTCCGCCTCGCTGCGCGCGGAAGGCACTTCCTCCGTTCCCTGCCCCGGCGAGAAGGCGGCCACGGCCAGCAGCAGGATGATGCCGAGGAACAGGAGCACCGGAAGCGAAACGCCCGACACGAGGACCAGGGCGAGGGCCAGAACCGCCGCAGCAAGGACATAGCGCGCGCGCACGATGCGCCCGGCGATCCGCCCTGCCATGCCCCTGGTCTTCCGCGTGGCTTCCTTATCGACTTCGCTCATCCTGTCCTGTTCCACATGGCTGCCGGGGCCGCGCCGAAGGCTTTGTTAACATGCTCCGGTGAAGCATGACCTGCCTCTGGACGCCGGATCAATGCCCCCATACCATACTTCATCTAGAGGAAAGGAACCCGCCTTGAATGACAGTTCTGCGACAAAGACCAAAAAGAAGGGGAAAACCGCTGAAGGCGGGATCCGGCTGACGATCGGCGGCCAGGAGCGGATGTTCGATATCGACGCGAAGAAGCTGCCGGACTAGGTCAAGGACAATGCACTGACGGCGGGCGGCTATCCCTATGACGAGCGAATGCCCAAGGACGAATATGAGGAAACACTCGAGAGACTGCAGATCGAGCTGGTGAAGCTGCAATCCTGGATGCAGGAAACCGGCGAACGTGTTCTCGCCGTTTTCGAGGGACGCGACACCGCCGGCAAGGGCGGCGCCATACAGAGGCTCAGGCAATATATGAACCCGCGCGCCGCGCGCTATGTGGCCCTCCCGAAACCCAGCGAAAGCGAGCGCGGGCAATGGTATTTCCAGCGCTATGTCGCGCATTTTCCCGGAGCGGGCGAGTTCGTCACCTTCGACCGCTCCTGGTACAACCGCGCCGGCGTCGAACCGGTGATGGACTTCTGCACGCCGGAGCAGACCGAGGCGTTTCTTTCAGAAGCGCCCAATTTCGAGCGGATGATCGTCGCCGACGGCATCTATTTCTTCAAATTCTGGCTCAATATCGGACAGGAAACGCAGCTGGAGCGGTTTCATGCGCGCCGCCACAGCCCGCTCAAGAGCTGGAAATTCTCGCCCATCGATATCGCCGGCATCAGCCGCTGGAACGATTATACCGAGGCGCGCGACAAGATGATCCAGCGCACCCATGCGCCGCACGCGCCATGGACCATCATACGCGCCAACGACAAACGGCGAGCAAGGCTCGCCGTCATCAGGCGGGTGCTCCTGTCGCTACCCTATAAGGGGCGCGACCTTGACGCGATCGGCAGCGAAGACGACCTTATCATCGGCTCGGGACCGGAGTTTCTGATGTCCGGCGAGCGGGCCGGCACGTGATTCCGGCAATCCGGAACCCGCTGCCGGGCAGGATGCGAATGCGCCGCTCGGATAGTGTGGCGTCTTCTCCCAGAGATGCGGCGCCCGGAACAGCTGCCATACGGCGCGCCATGCGGAAAAGGACATCAGCAGCCAGTAAACAGGTATCCAGCAGAAATAGGGGCCGGCTCTGCGCTCATCCCGGCCGAGCGTCTTCAATCCCAGCACATAATAGCTGAAATAGGCGAGCACGATGTTCAGGACATCCATGCAGAGCAGATAGGACGACCAGAAAAAGCCCTGCCCCGCGACGGACACCATGACCAGCAGGATCACCGTCAGCAGCATGAAGGGATAGATGAGCGCGGAGAGGATCAGACCGGTCATATAAAGCAGGCTTACGGCGAAGCGGAACGGGCCGAGCTCGCGGCAGGTGCGCAGCGGGTTGCGCGTATGCACGAGCCAGGTCTGCATCCATCCCTTGAGCCAGCGTGTCCGCTGCTTTTTCCAATCCTGGTAGTTCTCCGGCGCGTCCTCCCAGGTGCCGCGCGTGATCACACCGATCCGGTAGCCGAAACGCGCCAGCCTGATGCCGAGATCGGCGTCCTCCGTCACATTATGGCTATCCCAGCCGCCGGCCGCTTCCAGGCATCTGCGGCGCAGGTGATTGGAGGTGCCGCCAAGGGGAATGACCAGGTTCCTCCGCGCGAGCCAGGGCAAGAGCCCGCGGAACAGCGCGGCATACTCGAAGGCGAACATGCGCGCCAGCCAGTTCGCCCGGAAATTCGAAATCAGCAGCGGCGCCTGCAGGCAGGCGAGATCGGCACCGCCCCTAGAGAATGCGTCCCAGGCTTCGAGAAGCTGGTCCGGATGCGGCCGGTCTTCCGCATCGTAGACGACGAGGAACTCACCACGGGCGAACTGCAATGCGTAGTTCAGCGCCTTCGGCTTGGTGCGCGGGCCCAATCCCGGAACCTTGATGATTTCGAAGCAGGGCGGCAATGCATGCCTGGCAAGGGCCGCAAGCGTCTCCGTATCATCCGCTTCGCAGACGAGTTTTATATCGAGCTTGGACGCGGGCCAACGCAGTCGCGACAGCGCTTCAAGCAACTGGCCGACAATCGCCGCCTCCTTATAGAGCGGCACCAGGATCGTGTAGACCGGCATCTCCTTCGCCGGCGTGCCCCTTGTCGCCAGCAGGTGCGGCGTCCGCGCCGTGATGGAGGCGAGCAGGCGCATCATGACACAGCCAAAAAAAAACAATGTCAGGCCGACGTGCAGCGCAACGGCCGTTTCCAGCGGCCAGGACAGGAAAAAGCCGGACAGGAAAAAGATCGCCTCAGCCAATATGAACCCCTGCCAGCCATGCATCACCCGTGCGGCCGAGAAATGCGGCGGCGTCATCTCCTGCGCGCGTTGCGCCAGTTGCCGCTCCTGCCGCTGGCGCATCATCTCCGCCAGCATCGAAGGCGGGCATATGCACAACCGTTCGGCCAGAGCCGGAGACTGCAAGAGACACCGCCTGAGGACGACCAGATCGCTGATTGTCGGCGCTATGTAAAGCAGGGTCCGCCCATCGCCATGCGCCACCAGCGCATGACGGACATTGCGCAGATTATGCGGCACATCGTCCTCCCGCAAAAGAATACGCGAGGAGACGATGCGATCTGCAAAGCTGAGACCCAATTCATCGGCAACGGCCTTGTAAAGCCGCTCCTGCCCGATACCGGTGGAGAACAGGACTTCATCCGTAAACGAAGTCCTGTTTCTCGTTGCTGCAGCAAATGCCTGCACGATTGCATTCTTCTCTGCCCCATTGAGGCAAAGTCTTGCGGCGAGGGCCGAACAAACCAAAGTTTCGGCGCGATATTCCCTCGGCAGCCAAACCGTTTGCGCGGCCTGGCGCTCTTCAAAGCCCCCTCTCGTCAACATGGCTAGTTCAGTACAATTCCGGAAAAGAAGTTTTCCGCACAAACCAAGACCGATACGCTTTTACACGACATTTTCTGCCTCTCTCGAAAATGACTTTTTGATTAAAACTTAAGATTGTGTAAAATACAACAAGTTTTTGATTCGTAAGCTTTTTATTATTTTCTAATAACTTATGGATATATTTATACCCGTCCCAAGTGCAGGAACCGAGGCCATGCTCACGCACAGGATTCGCATGAAGGCAGCTTCATGATAGAAGCTTCCGCAGATCCAGTCCGCACCTGAGCAAGCCCGATGAAACCTTCAGCGCTCATCTTCTTTCTGATCCTGTCTTTCTTTCTGATCCTGTCTGCCGGTCTGGCGAGCAGCGTCCTGTTCCCGCGCGCGATGGCAGTGCAACCGAACGTCCCGACCTTCTGGAGCCCGCACGAGCGCATCGCCAAGCCGGATATCTCAAAGCTGCAAAGGCTGCGCTTTCTGACAAGCGTCGATTTCCCGCCCTTCAATTTCATCGATAGCAGCGGCAGGCTCGCCGGCTACAATATCGACCTGGCGCGCGCCATCTGCGACGAGCTGGCAATCGGCGACATCTGCCAGATCGAGGCCATGCCGTGGAACGAACTGCGCGACAAGCTGAAGACCGGCGAAGGCGAGGCGATCATCGCCGGCCTGGAGCCGACGGCCGAAAACCGCGCGGAATTCGCCTTCTCACGGCCCTATCTCGGCCTGCCCGCCCGTTTCGTCACGCAGCGCACAGCGGTACTCAGCGAACCGCTCAACCGCAATCTTAAGGGCAAGCGCACGGGCGTCATCACCGGAACCGCGCATGAGGCGATGCTGCGCAGCTATTTCCCTGATGCCGGGATCATTGGCTATGCGCAGAAGGATCAGCTCCTGAACGACCTCAAGGCCGGGAAGCTCGACGCCGCCTTCGGAGACGGCATGACATTGTCCTTCTGGCTGGACGGCAAGGCATCGGAGGGCTGCTGCACCTTCTCCGGCGGCCCCTATCTCGGCCCGCAATTCCTGGGCGAGGGCATGACCATCGCGGTCGCCGGCAACAATCCGCAGCTTGCGAAGGCCTTCGACTACGCGCTGAAATCCCTTGAGGAAAAAGGCGTGATGGCGGAACTCTACCTCAGATATTTTCCCGTCAGCTTCTACTGAAGCCGTGGTCAGGTGAGCTTGCGGAAGCGCACCCGCGCGCTGCGCTCGATGGCGGCAACCGTCAGCTCATCGAGGTTCCAGCGGTCGCGCAGCATCTGCAGGAAGCGGAGCTCTTCCTGCTCCACATGGAGATCGGCGGCAGCAACCTCGACCGCCAGCGCATAGGCCGTATCATACAGCCGCTCGGGCAGCGCATCATGGGCGATATCGAGAATGCGGTCGAGGCCGTCCTCATATTCCAGCAGCGAATAGCAGCGGGCGGCGAGATCGGCGAGCCGGCCGGCATCGAAGCTGCGGAACACGGGAAGGCGGGTGACGATATTACCGATGGAAGAGAGCTCGGCATCGGTCATCTGCGTGTCGGCCGCCGAGGTCGTGACCATGATGTAAACAAGCGCGTCCTGCGGCGAAAGCTTCGACATTTCTTTTCCTCGCATCTTTTGCAAATCACCCGCGAAACTAGGAAGCCGGAAGCCAAGGCGCAAGGAAATTCCGGTGCAGAGATTGACGCAGAACGGCCATCGCCATAGAGCAATGCGGCGTCAACCAAAAAGTGACAAACTACCCTTTTGGTTGACAGGTGCGCAGTATCTCGACATCAGGACCTCAAAATGACCATGCAACGCCTTCCCGACATCGCGCTGACGCCCGAATTGATTGCGGCGGCGGCGGAAGCGAAAGCGTGGCCGTTCGAGGAAGCCAGGAAGATCATCAAGCGCTACGAGAAGACGGGCTTTCCGGAGACCGTGCTGTTCGAGACCGGTTACGGGCCTTCCGGCCTGCCGCATATCGGCACGTTCGGCGAAGTGGCGCGCACCTCGATGGTGCGCCATGCCTTCCGCGTGCTGACGCAGGACAAGGTGAAGACGCGCCTCATCTGCTTCTCCGACGATATGGACGGCATGCGCAAGATCCCCGACAGCGTGCCTGACAGGGCAGCGCTTGAGCCCTATATGCATATGCCGCTTTCCGCCGTGCCGAACCCCTTTGGCGGCAACTACAAGAGCTTCGCCGAGCACAACAATGCGATGCTCTGCCGCTTCCTCGACACGTTCGGCTTCGATTACGAATTCGCCAGCGCGACGGAATATTACAAGTCGGGCCGGTTCGATGCGGTGCTGCGCAAGGCGGCAGAGCGCTATGACGACATCATGAAGGTGATGCTGCCGACGCTTGGCGAGGAGCGCCAGGCAACCTACAGCCCTTTCCTGCCGATTTCGCCCAAGACCGGCCGCGTGCTCTACGTGCCGATGAAGAAGGTGGACGCCAAGGCCGGCACGATCACCTTCGACGATGAGGACGGCACGGAGACCACCCTGCCGGTCACCGGCGGCCATGTGAAGCTGCAGTGGAAGCCGGATTTCGGCATGCGCTGGGCGGCGCTCGGCATCGATTTCGAAATGTTCGGCAAGGATCACCAGACCAACGCCGCAATCTATGACCGCATCTGCGAAATCCTCGGCGGCCGCGCGCCGGAGCATTTCGTCTACGAGCTTTTCCTCGACCAGCTCGGACAGAAGATCTCCAAGTCCAAGGGCAACGGCATTTCCATCGACGAATGGCTGGCCTATGCCCCGACGGAGAGCCTCGCGCTCTATAATTTCCAGAAGCCGAAGACGGCGAAGAAGCTCTATTTCGACGTCATTCCGAAGGCGGTGGACGAATATTTCACCTATCTCTCCGCCTATCCCAGGCAGGAGTGGAAAGACCGGCTGAACAATCCGGTCTGGCACATCCATTACGGCAATCCGCCTCATGTCGAACTGCCTGTGACTTTTGCACTGCTGCTCAATCTGGTCAGCGCCTCGAATGCGGAGAACCCCTCTGTGTTGTGGGGCTTCATCTCGCGCCACAAGCCGGGTGTGACGCCGGAAAACAATCCGGAACTCGATGCGCTGGTCGGCTATGCGATCCGCTATTTCAACGATTTCGTGAAGCCGACGAAAAAATTCCGTGCACCGGACGAGGTGGAACGTCGGGCGCTCGAAGCGCTCGACACCAAGCTTGGCGCGCTGCCGGCCGATGCGGACGGCAACACCATCCAGAACACCATCCTGGATGTCGCCCGCGCCATCGAGCGCTATCAGGACCATACCAAGAAGAGCCCGGAAGGCGGCCCCGGCGTCTCGGTCGCCTTTTTCCAGATGCTCTACGAGGTGCTGATCGGGCAGGAGCGCGGACCGCGCTTCGGCTCCTTCGTCGCCCTTTACGGCATCGACGAAACCCGCTCGCTCATCCGCAAGGCGCTGGCTGGCGAGCTGTCCTGATTTATTGTGGCAGCGGTTCGGGCCCAACTGGTGAAACCACCGGCACAGAGGCGCTGATCGCTGGGGGAACACCTTCCGGCCGCGCGCCGAAGATGCCGAGATGCGCTTCCTCGGCCCTGCGGGCGCGCCCGGCATAGGGACCGCCCGCCCTGGCCCTGACCAAGCCATTGTCCACCAGCCATGCCGCAACATCCTCTCCCCCGAGCGTGCAATCGGTTGTGGTCACTTCGCCGGACGGGTTCGCAGGCAGGCGGCACATGATGGCCCTGGCCCGCAGCCAGGCGCGGAAGGCGGTGCGGGCCTGCATGCCGCAGGGCCAGCTTGCGCCGGCGGGATCAGTGCATGTCTCCTCCGGTGACGGGATATCGATCCCCTCCACCTCGATGACGTGACCGTCGGCCTCGATGCGCCCGGCAGCCGTGGCGACCGGCTGGTGCAGAAGGCGATACCGGACCTCCCCGGGAGCCGATGCGGCTTGCGCCGGTGGCGGAGGCGGCGGCGCAAGGCTCAACTCGCTCAGCGGGGCACGCGGCTCGATCCGTTCCAGCGGCCCATCGTCCAGCGGCGGCGCGAAGCCCGGCGCGGCCTGCCGGGCGGCCAGCTGCTCCTTCGTATTGACCCCATCGGTCCTGTCATCGGACGGCGGCGTTGCCGCCTCATTCTCCGGCAGCTCGAAATCCTCCGTCACGATTGCGGGCGTGGTTTCCATACCGCCGGCATGATCGAGCAGACCATAACTCGGCGCAACAAAGACAGTCGCAAGAACGCCGGCAACGAAAATAGCCATCACGAGCGGGAGTATCTTCTTGCGCAAGTCCGGACGGAAAACCGCTTCACACTTTTCCCGGACTTGCCCAGGTTGCGGCCCCGCCATGCTACTGGCTCGCCCAGATGATGCGGGCTATCCACTCGACTTCCGAGATATCGAAAGTGCGGTTGGGATGCTCCGGGTTCATCGACAGGAGCTCGATGGTGCGCGCGGTCTGGCGATGCAGGATCTTGGCCATGACCTCGCCTTCCCGCGTCTTGAGCACCACGCGGTCGCCCCGGCGGATGGACGCGCCGGGCGCGACGATCAGCGTATCGCCGTCGCGATAGAGCGGCAGCATGGAATCGCCCGAAACCTCCAGCGCATAGGTCGCCTCCGTGGGGCGGGCGGGAAACTCCACCACATCCCAGCCCTGACCGACGGGAAAGCCGCCATCATCAAAGAAGCCGCCGGCGCCCGCCTGCGCCAGCCCCAGGAGCGGAATCGAACGCGAGGACGCGGAGGTCGAGGCCGATACAGAACCGGTTCCGCCACGGACCAGCGCCATGAACTCATCGAGCGACGCGCCCGTCGCCTCCATCACCTTGGCGAGCGATTCCGTCGAGGGCCAGCGGGCGCGCCCATCGGCGGCATAGCGCTTGGACTTGTTGAAGGTGGTGGGATCGAGCCCCGCGCGGCGAGCAAGACCGGAGGCCGTCAGCGAATATCGCTCGGCCAGCGCGTCGATAGCGGCCCATACGCGGTCGTGAGACAACATGTCGGTCTTCCTGAAAGGGACAGGAAAAAATACCTCTTTTCTGTGCTTTTGGCAAGTCCAAGAAATTGGAAAGCCAACTTTCCGCCAAAATTCCTGCCAGGCAATAGGAATAAAAGCGGGCCTGAGCCCGCTTTTTCAGTCAATCCAGTTACTTAGAACGATCAGGCCGCTTTCTGCTGCGCTTCGTGCTTGTAGGGATCGAAGCGCTGGTAGAAGGTTTCGCCCTTTTCCGCCATGTCGAGAAGCAGGTTGGGGGCCTTGAACTGGGCTCCGTACTTCTTCTGCAATTCCTTGGCGCGCTTGACGAATTTCTTTGCCCCCATCCCGTCGATATAGGAGAGCGTTCCGCCGGTATAGGGGGCGAAGCCGAAGGCGAGGATGGAGCCGACATCGGCCTCGCGCGGGTCGGTGACGATGCCTTCCTCCATGACACGCGCCGCTTCCAGCGCGATGACGAACAGGAAGCGCTGCTTCAGTTCCTCAACGTCGATCTTATCCGGGTCCTGCTGCGGGTAGAGCGTCTTCAGCTCGGGCCACAGATGCTTCTTGGCGGGCTTTGCCGGATAATCGTAGAAGCCCTTGCCGTTCTTGCGGCCCTTGCGGTCATATTTGTCGACCATGGTGTTGACCAGCTCGACATGGCGCGGATCGACCGCCTTCGGCCCGAGATCCGCCAGCGCGGCCTTGAGGATCTTCTGCGAGAGGTCGATGGCCGTCTCGTCATTGAGCGCCAGCGGGCCGACCGGCATGCCGGCCATGCGGGCGGCGTTCTCGATCATCGCCGGGGGCACGCCTTCGATCAGCATGTTGTAGGCTTCCGACATGTAGCGCAGCACGCAGCGATTGACATAGAAGCCACGCGTGTCATTGACGACGATGGGCGTCTTCTTGATGGCGCGCACATAATCGAGCGCCACGGCCAGAGCCTTGTCGCCGGTCTTCTTGCCGAGGATCACCTCCACCAGCATCATCTTGTCGACGGGCGAGAAGAAGTGGATGCCGATGAAGTTCTTCGGGCGCTGCGACACCTTGGCGAGGCCCGTGATCGGCAGAGTCGAGGTGTTGGAGGCGAAGATGGCGGAAGATTTTAGCACCGCTTCTGCCTTCTCGGTCGCCTCGCGCTTCACTTCGCGATCCTCGAACACGGCTTCGATCACCAGATCGGCGCCCTCAAGCTCAGCATAATCCGGCGTCGCCGTGATCAGTGACAGGAGTTTTTCCTTGTCCGCCTCGGTGGCGCGGCCTTTCTGGATTTCCTTCGTGATCAGATCGGCCGAATGCGCCTTGCCCTTGTCGGCGGCTTCCTGGTCGCGGTCGATCAGCACCACGGGAATGCCGGCCTTTGCGGTGACATAGGCGATGCCTGCGCCCATGAAGCCCGCGCCGATGACGCCGATTTTGGTGAACTTCGTCGGCTTCACATCCGCCGGGCGGCGCGCGCCCTTGTTCAGTTCCTGCAGGGAGACGAACAGCGAGCGGATCATCATGCCCGCTTCCGTCGTCTGGAGGATTTGCGTGAAATAGCGCTGCTCGATCTTGAGGCCCGTGTCGAAGGGCACGAGCAGGCCTTCATAGACGCATTTCAGGATGGCCGCGGCGGCGGGATAATTGCCATAGGTCTCGCGGCGCAGGATGGCGGTCGCTGCGGGCCAGAGATTGGCGCCCGCCGCCGAATAGATCGGCGCACCGGGCAGCTTGAAGCCCTTTTCGTCCCAGGGCTGGACCGGCTTCAGCCCGTTCTTGATCATCTTCTTGGCGGTCTCGACCAGCTTCTTGGCCGGGGCGATCTCGTGGATCAGGCCCATCGCCTTGGCGCGCTGCGGCGTCAGGTTCTGGCCTGTTGTCATCATCTGCAGGGCGTCCTGCTGGTTGGTGAGGCGCGGGACGCGCTGCGTGCCGCCGGCGCCGGGGAAGATGCCGACCTTGACCTCGGGCAGCGCCATTTTCACGCCCGGCGCGTCGGAGGCGACACGGCCATGGCAGGCGAGCGACATTTCGAACGCGCCGCCCATGCAGGTGCCGTTGATGGCGGAGACCCAGGGCTTGCCTGAGGTTTCCAGCTTGCGGAACAGCCCGCCCATGCGGCCGGTGTTCTGGAACAGAAGCTCCACCGCCTTTTGCGGGTCCTTCGCCTTTTCCTCGTGGAACAGCTGGAACATGCGCTTGAGCATGGTCAGGTCCGCTCCGCCAGAGAAGGTATCCTTGCCCGAGGTGATGACCGCGCCCTTGATCGCGGCGTCGCCCGCTACGCGATCGATGATGGCGTCGAGTTCCTCCATCACCTCCTCGGTGAAGACGTTCATCGACTTGTCGGGCATGTCCCAGGTGACGAGCGCGATACCATCAGCGTCGACGTCGAATTTGAAGTTTTTGTATTCAGCCATTGGTCAAACCTCCCCTTATACCCGCTCGATGATCGTAGCCGTGCCCATCCCTGCGCCGATGCACAGCGTGACGAGCGCGGTGTTGAGATCGCGGCGTTCAAGCTCGTCGAGCACGGTGCCGAGGATCATCGCGCCGGTCGCGCCGAGCGGGTGGCCCATGGCGATGGCGCCGCCATTGACGTTGATCTTGTCATGCGGAATGTCGAAAGCCTGCATGTAGCGCAGCACGACGGCGGCGAAGGCTTCGTTAAGCTCGAAGAGGTCGATGTCCGACAGCTTCATCTTGGCGCGCTTCAAAAGCTTTTCCGTCACATCGACGGGGCCGGTCAGCATCAGCGCCGGGTCGGAGCCGATATTGGCGAAGGTGCGGATGCGCGCGCGCGGCTTCAAGCCCAGCGCCTTGCCCGCCTTTTTCGAGCCCAGCAGCACGCCCGCCGCGCCATCGACGATGCCGGACGAATTGCCGGCGTGGTGGACATGGTTGACGCTCTCGACATCCGGATGCGCCTGGATGCCGACGGCGTCAAAGCCGCCCATCTCACCGGGCATGACGAAGGACGGGTTGAGCGAAGCCAGCGCCTGCATGTCGGTCGTCGGGCGGATCGTCTCGTCCCGGTCGAGAATGGTGAGGCCGTTCTGGTCCCTGACCGGGATGACCGAGTTCTTGAAATAGCCCTTTTCCCAGGCCTTCGCAGCGCGCTTCTGGCTTTCCACGGCATAGGCGTCCACATCGTCGCGGGAGAAACCGTATTTGGTGGCGATCAGGTCTGCGGAAACGCCCTGCGGCATGAACCAGCCGGGCAGGCCCACGGAGGGGTCCATGTACCAGGCGCCGCCCGACATGCCCATGCCGACGCGCGACATGCTCTCCACACCGCCGGCGATCACGATATCGTCGGCGCCTTGCGCGATCTTGGCGGCGGCGAAATTGATGGCGTCGAGGCCGGAGGCGCAGAAGCGCGAGATCTGCATGCCCGGGGCCTTGAAATCATAACCCGCCTCGAAGGCGGAGGAACGCGGGATCACCGCGCCCGCCTCGCCCACCGGATCGACGCAGCCATAGATGATGTCGTCGACCTGCGAGGTGTCAAGCCCGTTGCGGTCCCGCAGCGCCTCCAGCACCTTGGCGCCCAGCCGCACCGCCGGCACCTCATGCAGGCTGCCATCCTTCTTGCCGCGCCCGCGCGGGGTGCGGACATGATCGTAAATATAGGCTTCGGCCATTTCTCTTCTCCCTTTCACCGCGCCGTGAAGGCCGCGGATATTCGAAATTCCGTCGCGCCAATCACCCCCCCTCTGCCCTGCCGGGCATCTCCCCCTCAAGGGGGGAGATTGGCTGACACGGCTCGCGGCCTTCATTCTGCAACGTTTGCGATTGGTACCAAACGTCGATGAAGGCGTGATCCCCCCCTTGAGGGGGAGATGCCCGGCAGGGCAGAGGGAGGTGCCTGGTAGAAGCGCCCCCGGTATCTAACTTAAAACGCTTCCGCCGGCAGCGCCATCAGCGTGTCCGCGCCGGTCTGGATGCGGGCGAGGCGCAGGGCGGTTTCGGGCATGATGCGCTCCATGTAATAGCGGGCGGTGGCGAGCTTGGCTTCGAAATAAGCCTTTTTGTCGCCCGCGCCGGCATCGAGCTTTTCCTGCGCCGTCTTCGCCATCTGCGCCCACATATAACCGAGCGAAACAAGGCCGAAGAGATGCATATAGTCGGTCGAGGCCGCGCCGGCATTGTCGGGCTTCGCCATGGCGTTCTGCATCAGCCACATGGTGGCGGCCTGCAGATCGTTGAGGCCCTTCTTCACATGCTTGGTGAAAAAGGCGAGCTTCTCATTGCCGCGGTTATCCTCGCAGAAATCGCCGACTTCCTTGAAGAAGGCCATGACGGCGCGGCCTCCGTTCAGACCCAGCTTGCGGCCGACGAGATCGAGCGCCTGAATGCCGTTGGCGCCCTCATAGATCATGGCGATGCGCGCGTCGCGCACATACTGGCTCATGCCATGCTCCTCGATATAGCCATGGCCGCCGAAGACCTGCTGCGCCATGACCGCGTGGTCGAAGCCCTTGTCGGTGAGGACGCCCTTCAGCACCGGCGTCATCAGGCCGATCATGTCGTCCGCCGCCTGGCGCTGCGCCTCGTCGGGCGAGCGGTGGGCGATGTCGGCCTTGAGCGCGGTCCAAAGGATGAGCGCGCGGCCCGCCTCGTTGAAGGCGCGGATGGTCATCAGCGTGCGGCGGATATCGGGATGGACGATGATGGGATCGGCCTTCTTCTCCGGCTCGGCGGCGCCCGAGAGCGCACGGCCCTGCAGGCGCTCGCGCGCATAGATGGCCGCGTTCTGATAGGCCGTTTCGGCAATCGACAGGCCCTGCAGCGCGACGCCGAGGCGGGCCTCGTTCATCATGGTGAACATGGCGCGCAGGCCCTTGTTCTCGCCGCCGATCAAATAGCCCGTCGCCTCGTCATAATTCATGACGCAGGTGGAATTGCCGTGGATGCCCATCTTCTCTTCGAGGGAGCCGCAGGAAACGCCATTACGCTTGCCGGGATTGCCGTTCCCGTCCAGCTCATATTTCGGCACGATGAAGAGCGAGATGCCCTTGGTGCCTTCCGGCGCGCCCTCGATGCGAGCGAGAACCAGATGGATGATGTTCTCCGACATGTCATGCTCGCCGGCGGAGATGAAGATCTTCTGCCCGGAAATCTTGTAGGAGCCGTCGCCATTGGGCACTGCTTTCGTGCGCAACAGGCCGAGATCCGTGCCGCAATGCGGCTCGGTCAGGTTCATGGTGCCGGTCCAGACGCCCTCGACCATCTTCGGCAGATAGGCCTGCTTCTGCGCTTCCGTGCCATGGGTCAGGATCGCGGCGATGGCGCCCTGCGTCAGGCCCGGATACATCATCAGCGCCATGTTGGCGGACGACATATATTCCCCTGCCGCCACATGCAGCGCGTAAGGCAGCCCCTGCCCGCCATATTCGGCGGGGACGGCAAGGCCCAGCCAGCCGCCCTGGCAATAGAGATCGTAGCCCTGCTTGAAACCCTTCGGCGTCGTCACCGAGCCGTCGTCATGGCGCACGCAGCCTTCGTGGTCGCCCACCTGGTTCAGCGGAAACAGCGTGTTTTCCGCCAGCTTCGCGCCTTCCTGCAAAATCGCCTCGACCACATCGGGAGAGGCATCGGCAAAGCCGGGAAGATTGTTGTAGCGCTCATAGCCCAGAACATCGTTCAGGATGAAAAGCGTGTCTTCGACAGGCGCGCGGTAGCTCGGCATCAATTTCCTCCATCAGATGAAGGCCGGGCCGGGCTTGAGCCATGGCTCTGCAAACCCGGGTGGCCATTCTCGCGGCGGACATTAGCTAACTTTGACGTTTGCGTAAACGTCAAAATGGCGTGATGCGAAAATTCCGCGCGAGGGTGCGCGGCGACGTTTCACCCAGGAATAAAAGGATGCAATGGAAGGCGGCAGAGCCCGATCGACGGCGCATCGGCGGATGCGCGAGACAATGCATTCGATCGCGGGCACGCTAAAGCGGCGTCAGAACCGTTCCGGCACTAAAACGCCCCCGGATCACTGGTTCATCGCGGCCAAGCTGAGCCGGGAGAAAGCTGCAGAGCGATATCAGGAGATCGCGGGCTGCGCCGTTATTCCCATCCTGCCGAGGATATAGTCGACGACCTCGCGCAATTCGGCGATCGATTCATCGAGGGCCGTGCGCTGCTGCTCGAGGCGGGCCAGCTGCCGCGTGGATTTGTCCAGGACGGCCCGCATCTGGCGGATGTTGGAGCCTTCCGGCTCGTAGAGGTCGATCAGATGCTTCAATTCGCGGAGCGTGAAGCCGACCTTGCGCCCAAACAGGACAAGGCGGAGCCGCTTGTGGTCGCTGCGCGTATAAATCCGCGTATTGCCGGCACGGCGCGGGTTGAGCAGGCCCTTGTCCTCGTAAAAACGCAAAGTCCGCAGCGAAACGCCGAATTCGCTGGCCAGGTCGCCAATGCGGAAGGTCTTGTCTTCAGGTATCTCGTGCTGCTCGTCCATGAACAGCATGATGGCAGGACCGCCCACGGTCTTGTGGTCGTTCATATTGTCGTTTTCCAGTTTTTACCTCCGGAAGGATCCTGCTTTCCACCTTCCCGAACACCTCCTTCAAAAGAGGATTGCAGGCATAGGAAAGCACGCGCCAGCCAAGGCTGTTATTCCCAAATCTTGTCCAACATCAAAGCACAGGCGTTCAATGCCGGCGGGCGAACGTCCCCCGTCAAGATCAGCTTTTGCACTTATCACGCGCATAACGAAATCGCCTGTGGAATGCAAGCGCGCCTCCCAATTTATTTGGAGGCGCGAGAGGATTTCATCACACCGGATTCGGCCGCCGCTATCCGGACTCGCGCGAGAACAGCGCGAGCGGTACGATCTGTTTCTGACGCCCTGCCAGATGCCTCACAATGCCAGACGGAAGCCTTGGAGAGGATTGTTTCGGCCACATAACCGGGCTCGCCGGGATTAAGTTAACGGGTTGTTTACCACGTTTTGACAAAGGTGCTGGAGTCGGTGATCCGTGTTACAGAACTTTTAGTTTTTCATGGAGGGACGGCTGGACCGCAAAGGACCAGGCTGACCAACCGGCGGCAGGTTCCGGCGCGCTCCCGGCAGGGGCGTTGAACGATTGCAAAGCGGGCATTTTGATGAAGAACCAGCGTTCCCCACTCGAAGATCTCAACGCCCAGCGCGTACGCCGGATGCCTTCGCCCCTGGACGAACTGAACAGAACACTTGAAGGGCTGGAAAAGCGGCTGAACGACCTCGATGCCCCACAGACCGGAAGCCAGCGCAGGCCCTTTCTTCAGGATGACGCCTTTCCCGCTTATGCACCCGCCCGCGAGGCGGCCCATGGCGGCCAGGCCAGGGAAGAGAATGCGCGGCATCGGCGGCAGGACGCCGACGGGTTTTCGGCCATAGCCGCGGAGCTGAAGCAGCTGCGCGGCGAGCTGCGCCAGGAAATGTCCTCCACGATGCGACGCGAATTCGAGGTGCTGAACCATGACATGCAGCGGCTGCGCCAGTCGGTGCTCGCGGAGGGATATTCAGCGCAGCTGGGCGCGGAACTCTCGCGCATTTCAGAAAACGTGCAGGCCCTTTCCGAGCGCACCGACAACGAAACCGCGCATGGGCTGCAACGCGACCTCGAAGAGTTGAAGCGCACGGTGCAGACGCTGGCGCGCGAGGAATCGCTGCGCCGTCTCAGCCACCGCTGGGACGAATTCGACGAGCGCTTCGACGCGTTCGAGCAGCGCCAGAGCGCCCGCGACAGCGTCGCCGATCCGGCGATCGAGGCACTGACGGCGCGTCTGGAGCAGATCCGCCACGCCATAGACACGCTGCCCCAATCGCAGTCGCACTCGATCCGGAATCTCGAGGACAGGATCAATGTCCTGGCAGGAACGATCGAAAAGATTGCGCGGCCACAAGGCCAGGCGGTGCCTCCGCAGTTCATGCAGCAGATGGACGAACGGCTGGACGAGATCAGCCGTGCGATCCTCTCCTCCAGCATCTCCCGCAGGCCGGAACAGGACGAAGCAAAGCGCCTGGAGCGCATCGAGGCGCGGCTGGCGGGCCTCGCCAGCCAGATCGAAGCTGCAGAGCACCGGGCGGCCATGCCCGACCCGACCTTCATTCGCGAGATCGACCGCCGTTTCGAGGAGCTGGCACAGCGCCTCGACGACCATTATACCGCGGGAAGCGGCTATGACATGCGGCTGATCGAAAATCTCGAGGGCAGGCTGGAGGATATCTCGCAGCAGCTGTCGGTCAGCGCTGCCGCGCAGTCGGTCAGTCATTCGGGCTTTCCGGGACATGAGGTCTTCCGCAACCTGGAAACGCAGGTCGCGGAGATCGCGCGCCATCTCTCACAGCCCAGCCCGCGCCTGCCGGAACTTGAGGACATCAGGCCGAGGCTCGACTCCATCGAACGGTCGCTGATGTCCAGCCGCGAGACCATGCTCGATGCGGCACGGCAGGCGGCGGAAGACGCGATCCGGCATGTGATGAAGAACGGCTCGGCCGGCGACGCGGCGATTGCGCGGCAGCTCGCCCATGACCTGAAATCGCTCGAAGCGCTGGCCCGCGGATCGGACGAGCGCAGCACCCGGACGTTCGAGGCCATCCACGACACGCTCATGAAGATCGTCGACCGGCTGGGGAAGCTGGAACAGGAGGTTTCCAGGCCGGTCAAGGCCACCGGCCCGCACAATGTGGCGCCCGACAGCCGCAAGAGCGTGATCGGCGCAGCTCCCGCGCTGCAGTTCGAAGCCGAGCCCGATCTTGCCCATTCCTCCAGGCCCCGCTCGCCGGCGGCGGCCGCCGCCGAAGCAGCACTGGCCGCCATCAAGAGCGACGGACAGATATCCGCAGCGGAACCGGACGAGCGCGATAAAAAGAAGTCCTCCATGTTCGGCGGCCTGGCAAAAGCCGTCAAAGGCCGCGGCAGGAGCGATCTTGCGGCGCAACCGGCCACGCAAGCGCCGAAGGCGGAGCCGAGCTTTGCATCCGGGCCGAAGGCGGATATTGCCGAACCGCGGGAAGCCGCCGATCCCGGGCTCGCCAACCAGCCGCTCGAACCGGGTTCGGGCATGCCCGATCTCAACACCATCATGAAGCGGGTGCGCGACGAGCGCCGGGAACGCGGCAACGAGCCTGCCGGAGAGATCGGCAAGGCCGATTTCATCATCGCCGCGCGCAGGGCCGCGCAGGCGGCGGCCGCCGAATCGGAGCGCCTGAAAAAGGCCGGAGAGAAGCCTGCCGCCAGGAAGCGCTCGGCGCTCGGGGACATGCTCCATCGCCAGCGCAAGCCCATCCTGATGGCCATCGGCGCGATCATGCTCGCCATGGCCGGCCTCCAGATCGGCACCGCCTTCCTCGCCCCCGGCGACAGGGAGGCGATTTTCGGCGGCGCTTCCGACAGGGCGGATACGCCCGCTGCCGCACCGCAGATCGATCCCAACAGCACCTCCGCCGTGCCGCAGGCTGACACGGAACAGCCGCACACCGCGCCGGCGCCGGACACGAAGGTCGAAGCCACGCCGCCGCCTGCCGAAGAGCCGGCGATGGCCACACCGCCCGCACCGCATGCGGACGCCGCGCCCCAGGCAGAACAAGAAGCCCCTGCCCCCGTCGAAGCGCCAGCGCCGGCGACGACGGCAGAGAACAATCCCCTGCCCGCGATCCCCGAGATCCCGGCTGAAATCGGCCCGGCCGCACTGCGCGAGGCGGCGGCCAAGGGTGACCCGAAGGCGCTTTTCGAAATCGGCAATCGCTATACCGATGGACGCGGCGTGCAGAGCGATTACGCCAAGGCGACGCAATGGTACGAACTCTCCGCCGGGCTTGGCTTTGCGCCGGCGCAGTATCGGCTCGGCAATTTCAACGAAAAAGGCCTCGGCATGCCGCGCGACACGGCCAAGGCCAAGACCTGGTATCAGCTTGCCGCACAGCAGGGCAATGCGAGCGCCATGCACAATCTTGCCGTGCTCTTTGCCATGGGGCCGGACGGCGCGCCGGATAACGAATCCGCCGCCCGCTGGTTCGGCAAGGCGGCGGAGCTCGGCGTGAAGGACAGCCAGTTCAATCTCGGCATTCTCTCGGCCAAGGGGCTCGGGGTGCCGCGCAACCTCGAAGAGAGCTATAAATGGTTCGCCCTCGCCGCCCGTTCGGGCGACAAGGACGCCGAGCAGAAGCGCGAGGCGGTGGCCAAAGTACTGAAGCCGGAACAGCTCGAGCGCGCCAAGGCGGCGGTCGAGCTGTGGAAAGTGAAGCCACTCGACGAAGCGGCCAATTCCATCGACGTGCCGGACGCCTGGCAGGAAAGCCAGCCCCAGACCACCAGTTCGGTGGATATGAAGAAGGCCGTGCGCAACATACAGCTTATCCTGGCCAAGAGCGGCTATGACCCAGGCGCCGCCGACGGGGTGATGGGTGCCAAGACCCGCGAGGCCATCACCGCCTTCCAGAAGGCCCGTGGGCTGACGCCCACCGGCGAGGTCGACCAGCCGCTGGTGGAAGCACTTCTCAAGCAAAACGAGCTGATTTCTGTGGCAGCAAAACAATAGTCGCCGGTAAAAAGACCGGCGGCGGAAAAACGCCATTTTTCAGTCGTCATTATACGGGTAACCCTTTCCTCAATCCGGGTTTGACTTCGCCTCCATGAGGGCGCAAGACAACTTGGGAATTCAGTACCGTCGGGGGCACCGGCGGATCGCGTTTCGCTTGGCTCACCGGGATCGGAATTGGGTATCTATCTCCCCATCGCGGAACTATCAGTCAACATGCTGGTCATTCTCGGCATGGGGGCCGCGGTCGGCTTTCTTTCGGGGATGTTTGGTGTCAGCGGCGGGTTTCTGATCACGCCGCTCCTGATCTTCTACAACATACCGCCGGCGGTCGCGGTGGCGACGGGCGTCAACCAGGTCATCGCCTCCTCGGTTTCCGGCGCGCTTGCCCATTTCAAGCGCCGTACGCTGGATATCAAGCTCGGCCTGCTCCTGGTGGCAGGCGGTCTCGTCGGCTCGTTGCTCGGCATCTATCTCTTCTCGCTCCTGCGCGATCTGGGCCAGCTCGACCTGATCGTCTCCCTGCTCTACGTGCTGCTGCTGGGGACCGTCGGCACGCTGATGCTGATCGAGAGCTGGCGGGCGCTGCAGCGCGTGCGCCAGGGCCAGCCCGTCAGCCTGAAGCGGCCGGGCCAGCACAACTGGATACACCGCCTGCCGCTGAAGATGCGCTTCCGCGCGTCGAAGATCTATGTCAGCGTCATACCTGTTCTGGGCATCGGCTTCTTCATCGGCGTGTTGGCCGCCATCATGGGCGTGGGCGGCGGCTTCATCATGGTGCCGGCGCTGATCTATCTCCTGCGCGTGCCGACCAACGTCGTTATCGGCACCTCGCTGTTCCAGGTCACCTTCGTGACCGCCTTCGCAACGGTTATGCAGGCAATGACCAACCATTCGGTGGATATCGTGCTTGCGATGCTGCTGATGGTCGGGGGGGTGATCGGCGCACAATATGGCACGCGCGTCGGCCAGAAGCTGCGGGGCGAGCAGCTGCGGCTGCTCCTGGCGCTGCTGGTGCTCTCCGTCGCGCTCCGCCTCGCCTTCGACCTGTTCGTCAGGCCCGACAATCTTTTTTCGATCGCCATCGCGGATGGGTGAGACCGTGTTGCCTTTTCGCGCGCCCCTCCTGTTCCTCCGCGCAGCGCTCGCCGCAAGCACCATGCTCGCAGCCGCTTCGCCTGCCCTGCCGCAGGTAACGCGCCCGAACGAGACGCGCGAGCAGCCGGCGGCGCCGACAGAAACCATCGAGATCGGCCTTTCGACGGAAACCATCGCCATCACGTCGAATTTCCGGGGAACGGACCTCACCATCTTCGGCGCGCTCGACAATGCCGATCCGCTGATAAGACGGCAGGGGCGCTATGACATCATCGTCGTGCTGCAAGGGCCGGAACGCGATCTCGTGGTGCGCAAGAAGGAACGTTATCTCGGTGTCTGGGTGAACGCGGAGTCCCAGACCTTCCTCGGCGTGCCGCTCTCCTATTCGCTCGCCTCGACCCGCAGCCTGCAGGATATCGCCGACCCCAAGGTTTATCGCCAGCTCTCGATCGGCGTCGACAATTTTTATCTCGCGCCGAAAGCCGCCGACAACTCCAACGGCAATGTCGCGCAATTCAGCAAGGAGCTGCGCGAGATCAAGATGCGCCAGGGGCTCTACAGCCAACGCATCGGGGACGTGGAGTTCATCTCGCCGACATTGTTCCGCGCAACGCTTTCGCTGCCGACCAACGTCCCGGTGGGGCGGCACAGGGCGCGGGCGCTCCTCTTCCGCAACGGGACTTTCGTACGCGAGGCCAATACCAGCCTGCAGATCGTCAAGGCCGGTCTCGAATATCAGATCTATGAGGCCGCCCAGAACCACAGCCTGCTTTACGGCCTGTTTGCCGTTTTCCTCGCCGTCATCACCGGCTGGTTCGGCAGATTTCTGTTCCGCAAGGATTAGCCGGGAAACAGTACCGAGCGCCCGACGGGATAGACACGGCTGGCCCCCAGCATGAAAGCCAGGAGCCGTTCCTCGGCAAAGAGGCCCCGGAAGGCCCGGTCGAGCACGTTGAGCGCGCCGGTATAAGCGCCGAAGGCCGGCATGATCAGCCGTTCACCATCGCACGCGAAACAGGAGCGCCGCACCGAGCGCCCGCGGCGGACGATGCGCGCCGCCGGATGCAGATGGCCGGCGATCTCGCCCGGCGCGCTTCCCCGTTGCGGCTCATGACGGAACACCAGGGGCCCGAGCGCCAGCTCGCTCGCGACATCGCCCGGCAGATGGACCGGACGATGCGGATCGTGGTTTCCGGTGATCCATACCCATTCGCGCCCGGACATCAGGCCACGCAGACGGATCGCATAGAGGGCGGGCAGCCGGGCCGAGGCTTCCGGATCATGGAAACTGTCGCCGAGACTGATCACCATCGCGGGGTCATAACGGGCGATGACGGCGGCGAGCAGGTCGAGCGTGGCCCCGGTATCATAGGGCGGCAGCAGCATGCCGCGTCTTGCGAAGGAAGAGCCCTTTTCCATATGCAGGTCGGAGACGGCGAGCAGCCGCATCCCGGGGAAATAGAGCACGCCCGCCGGATCGCAGACCACCTCGATGCCGGCGACGACCGTTCTTGCCGCGCCGCCATGGGCCTCTCCAGCATGCATCGCTATGGTCATTTCACTTCCATCACTTCGCGGATCAGCTCGTCAGCGGCTTCGGCGAGCAACACGTCATTGGCCTCGCCAGCCACCGATTCCTTGCCGATCTCCAGCATCACCGGCAGGGCGAGCGGCGATATCTGCTCCAGATCCTTGTGCACGATTCGCCCCCTGATGCGCGAGAGCATACGGCCAAGGCGTTCAATATCGAGAAGGCCGGTGGCGGCATCGGCGCGCGTGGCCTTGAGCAGGATATGGTCCGGCTCGTGAGTGCGCAGGACGTCATAGATCAGGTCGGTCGAAACCGTCACCTGACGCCCGGTCTTCTCCTGCCCCGGATGACGGCGCTCGATCAGCCCGGAAATGACGGCGCAATTGCGGAAGGTGCGCTTCAGAAGATAGCTTTCGTCCAGCCAGGCCTCCAGATCGTCGCCCAGCATGTCCTCGTCGAAGAGCTGCTCAAGCGGAAGCTCGCCGGTGCGGAACATGCGGCCCATATCGCGCAGCGCCCAGACGCCCAGCGAATAATCGGTGGCGACGAAGCCGAGAGGCCGCGCCTTGGCCCGCTCCAGCCGCCGCGTCAGCAGCATGCCGAGCGTCTGGTGTGCAAGCCGGCCCTCAAAGGGATAGGCCACCATGTAATAGCGATTGCCCCGGGGGAAGGTCTCGACCAGGAGTTCGCCCGCCTTGGGCAGCACGGATTTCTGCCGCTGGATTTCCAGCCATTCGCCCACCTGATCCGGCAAAGCGCCCCAGCGCGCGGGATCGGCCAGCATGGCGCGGACCTCGCCTGCGAGATAGGTGGAAAGCGGAAACTTGCCGCCGGCATAGACCGGGACTTTCGCATCCTGCCCCCCCGCGTTGGAAGCGATGCACTCATTGTCGCGGATGCCTTCGAAGCGCAGCACCTTGCCGGCGAAGAGGAAGGTATCGCCCGGCGCCATGGTTTCGAGGAAATATTCCTCGATCTTGCCAAGGACACGCCCGCCATAGGCCTTGCCGCGCCCGGATTTGGTCAGCCGGACATTCAATTCCGGCGCCTCGACGATGGTGCCGACATTGAGGCGGTATTGCTGTGCGATGCGGGGATGGCTGACGCGCCAAGTACCGTCTGCCGTCTTGCGGATCTTGGCGAAGCGCTCATAGGTCTTGAGCGCATAGCCGCCGGTCGCCACGAAATCGAGGATGCGGTCGAAGGTCTCGCGCGACAGGCTGGCATAGGGCGCGGCGGTGCGGATTTCCGCGCAAAGCTGGTCGGCATTGAACGGCGCGGCGCAGGCCATGCCCAGCACATGCTGCGCCAGCACGTCGAGCGCGCCCTCGACGAGGGGCGGCGTATCCTGCGCGCCTAAATAATTGGCGTCGAGCGCGGCGCGGCACTCCATCACCTCGAAGCGGTTGGCGGGCACGAGGATGGCGCGGCTCGGCTCGTCCATGCGATGGTTGGCGCGGCCGATGCGCTGCGCCAGGCGGCTCGCCCCCTTCGGCGCGCCGACATGGATGACCAGATCGACATCGCCCCAGTCGATGCCCATGTCGAGGGTGGAGGTGGCGACAATGGCGCGCAGGCTGTTTTCCGCCATGGCCTGCTCCACCTTGCGCCGCTGCCCGGCATCGAGCGAACCATGATGGAGCGCGATGGGCAGGGTGTCCTCGTTGATACGCCAGAGTTCCTGAAACAGCATCTCCGCCTGGCTGCGCGTGTTGACGAAAAGCAGCGTGGTGCGGTGGGCGCGGATCGCCTCGTAAATATCCGGCAGTGCATAGCGGGCCGAGTGCCCGGCCCAGGGGATGCGCTCGGCGGATTGGAGGATGGAAATGTCCGGCTTTGCCCCGCCTTCCACCGTGATCAGCCCGGCCATGGGCTTTGTTTCGTCTTGACTCACCAGCCAGCGGCGCAGTTCGTCCGGCTCCGCCACCGTGGCGGACAGGCCGATGGTCTGCAGCTTGGGCTGCAATTGCCGTAAGCGCGCCAGCCCCAGCGACAGGAGATGGCCGCGCTTGGAGATAACCAGCGAGTGCAATTCGTCGAGCACGACATAGCGCAGATCGGCAAAGAAACGCTCCGCGTCCTTGGAAGCGATGAGCAGGGCAAGCTGCTCCGGCGTCGTCAGCAGGATGTCGGGCGGGGCGAGCTTCTGGCGCTGGCGCTTATGCGCGGGGGTGTCGCCGGTGCGGGTCTCGACGGTGATGGGAAGCTGCATTTCCTCGACGGGGATGCCGAGATTGCGGTGAATATCGACGGCCAGCGCTTTCAAGGGCGATATGTAGAGCGTGTGGATACCACGCGGGGCCATGCCGGGCCTGCGTTTCGGCCGCCGCGTCAGGTCGACCAGCGATGGCAGGAAGCCCGCCAGCGTCTTGCCCGCGCCTGTCGGGGCGATCAGCAGCGTGGAGCGGCCCTGCTCCGCCTCGGCCAGAAGCTGCAACTGATGCGGGCGCGGTCGCCATCCCTTGTCGCGGAACCATTCCATGAATGGTTCCGGCAGGGAGAATGTCATTTCGGCGGTTTCGGGCTTCGCGTTCAGGGTCACGCGACGAAACTAATGCGCCGCTGCGCCGCCGCCAAGAATTTTGTTCACTTTTGTTCTCGTTTTTCGGATCGGCCTCAATTGGGCCGCTCCTCCAACGCGATCGGCTCATCCGGACTGCCGGCCATGGCAACGAGGGCGGCACGGCGCGCAACGGTCACGATGCCCGTCAGCGGTTCACCGCGATCATAGCGGATCACGGCCCTGCTCATTTCGAGCGGTTCGAAGCCATGACGCTCCAGAAGGCGGCGGATATAGAAGGCGGAATGGGTGAAGCGCAGCGAGGGCTGCAGGACCAGCTCCTCCTCCGACGGGCCATCCGTTTCATGGGTCTCGACCGAGAAGGCGAAGAGGCCGCCCGGCTCCAGCATGCCGGAGACATTGGCGAAGGCGCGGTCGAGATTGCCGACATAGACGAACACATCCGCCGCGACCACCAGATCAGCGGGGACAGCGGGCTTTTCCAGTTCGTTGACATCGCCTTTTCCGAGGCGGTCATAGATCTGCTTCTCTTCCGCCTTGCGCAGCATGGCGTCGGAGAGATCGATGCCTTCGAGGAAGCTCGTCGAGGCGCGCAGCCTTTCGCCCATCAGGCCGGTGCCGCAACCGAGATCGATAACATGGCGAAAGCGGCGCTCACCTCCCGCCCGGGCGATGGCCTCGGCGAGGAATTCGGGAACGCGATAGTCGAGCTTGCCGATGAGCGCCGTCTCGAAGGTCGGCGCATAGGCATCGAACAGGGTTTCGACATAGGCCGTCGGCGGCGCATCGGGCCGGGCCGTCAGGCCGAGGCTTGCAAGCTTCAGGCTTGCGCCGAACCGGT
Source organism: Mesorhizobium sp. RMAD-H1 (assembly GCF_014191375.1). Classification (GTDB taxonomy): domain Bacteria; phylum Pseudomonadota; class Alphaproteobacteria; order Rhizobiales; family Rhizobiaceae; genus Paramesorhizobium. The sequence continues at coordinate 124,986 of NZ_JACHWN010000001.1, read as the reverse complement.
CCTGTGCATCGGCGCGCAGCACGCCGCGCCAGGCTTCGGCAGCCGCTTCCAGCCGGCCTGCCTTCTCTTCCATCTCGCCGAGGCGAAAGAGCCCCGGCACCCACTCCGGCACGATCTCCAGCGCCTGCCGCATGAGATCGGCCGCGGCGGCATGATCGCCCGCCTCGAACATCATCTCGGCATAATGGGAACGGCGATCGGCGATCAGATCGCCGGAGGAAAGGAATGCGCGCGTCATCGAGAACCGAATTGTGGGTTGAAGTGCGCGGGATATGATCTTCCGCCTCGAATTTTGCAAGAGGTTTCGGCAGGTTCTGGCAGGAAGATGAAAGCGCAAGCCTTTCCGCAATCATTTTCCCTCTCTATCTTCATGGAAATGCGCCCAGAGGACCTTCTCCGCCCCACGCCGCAAGGGCTTTGCTGCCCGCCCGGCGATTTTCACATCGACCCGGTGCGGCCCGTGGCGCGCGCCCTCATCACCCATGGCCATGCCGACCATGCCCGCGCGGGCCATGGCCATGTGCTCGCCACGCAGGAGACGCTCGACATCATGCGGCTGCGCTATGGCGATGATTTTGCCGCATCGACGCAGGCCATACGCTTTGGCGAGACGATGACCATCAACGGCGTCAACGTGCGGTTTCACCCGGCGGGGCATGTGCTGGGGTCGGCCCAGATCGCGGTGGAGCAGAACGGCATGCGCATCGTTGTCTCCGGCGATTACAAGCGGCAGGCGGACCCGACATGCCAAGGATTCGAGCCGGTCAGCTGCGATGTGTTCATCACCGAGGCGACGTTTGCCCTGCCCGTCTTCCGGCACCCGGACGCGGCGCATCAGATTGCGCTGCTCATGAAATCGGTGAGCCAGTTTCCGGAGCGCTGCCATATCGTCGGCGCCTATGCGCTGGGCAAGGCGCAGCGGGTGATCAGCCTCATCCGGCAGGCGGGCTATGACAGGCCGATCTATATCCATGGCGCCTTGCAGAAGCTCTGCGAGTATTATCAGTCGCAAGGGATCGATCTGGGCGAGTTGCAGCCGGCCACGCTCGAAGACGGCGACACACGCGATTTCGCCGGAGCTATCGTCATCGGCCCGCCCTCGGCCTTCGTGGACCGCTGGGCGCGGCGGTTCCCCGATCCGCTCGCCTGCTTTGCGTCAGGCTGGATGCGCATCCGCCAGCGGACGAAGCAGCAGGGCGTCGAGCTGCCGCTCATCATCTCCGACCACTGCGACTGGGACGAACTGACCGAAACGATCCGCGAAATCGGCCCTTCGCAAGTCTGGGTCACGCATGGGCGCGAGGAAGCGCTGGTGCGCTGGTGCACGCTGTCGGGCATTCCGGCGCGGCCTTTGCACCTCGTCGGCTATGAGGACGAAGGAGACTGATGGAAGGGTTCGCAGAACTCCTCGACCGGCTGGTCTTGACGCCGCAGCGCAATGGCAAGCTGCGGCTGCTTGTCGATTATTTCCGCGCGACGCCCGATCCGGAGCGGGGCTATGCCCTCGCCGCCATCACGCGCGACCTGGAGCTTGCCAGCGTCAAGCCCGCCATGCTGCGCGCGCTGGTGGGCGAGCGGGTCGATCCCGAGCTTTTCGCCTATTCTTACGACTACGTGGGCGACCTCGCCGAAACCATCTCGCTGATCTGGCCCGCGCCCGAACGGCGGCGCGCCAACCGTCCGCCGCTTCTCTCCGATATCGTCGAGGCCCTGTCGCAAGCTTCGCGGCGGGAAGGGCCGCTGCTCGTCGCGCACTGGCTCGACGATCTCGACGCCTCGGGCCGCTACGCGCTCCTGAAGCTCGTCACCGGGGGCCTGCGCATCGGCGTCTCCGCCCGGCTCGCCAAACAGGCGCTCGCCGATTTCGGACAGGTGGACGTGACCGAGATCGAGGAACTCTGGCACGGGCTGACGCCGCCTTATGAAAACCTCTTTGCATGGCTGGAAGGGCGAGCCCCGAGGCCGGCCAATCTGGCGGCGGCGCCCTTCCGCCCGGTCATGCTGGCGACGGCGCTGGACGAGGCGGAATTTCCCAAGCTCGACCCCGCCGATTATGCGGCGGAATGGAAGTGGGACGGCATCCGTGTGCAGGTGGTGGCAGAAGACGGAGTGCGGCGTATCTATTCGCGCACCGGCGATGATATCTCCCATGCCTTCCCGGATATTCTGGAGGCCATGGATTTCGAGGGGGCGATCGATGGCGAGCTTCTGGTGGGACGGCTTGGCGAAGACGGCATTGTGGCCGGCACCTTCGGCGACCTGCAACAGCGGCTCAACCGCAAGACCGTGACGGCGAAGCAGCTGGCGGATTATCCGGCCTTCGTGCGCGCCTATGATCTGCTGCAGGAGGGCAGCCAGGCCAAAGGCAGGGATTTGCGGCCCCTGCCCTTCCGCGAGCGGCGGATGCGGCTCGAAGCCTTTGTCGCCACGCTCGATCCCCGACGTTTCGATCTTTCACCGCTGGTTTCATTCACGAGCTTCGAGGAACTTGCCGCCTTCCGTAAGGCTCCGCCCCATCCGATCATCGAAGGGCTGATGCTGAAGCGCCACGACAGCCTCTATCTGCCGGGCCGTCCGAAGGGGCCGTGGTTCAAATGGAAGCGCGATCCCTTCACCATCGATGCCGTGCTGATCTATGCCCAACGCGGTCATGGCAAGCGATCGAGCTATTATTCGGATTTCACCTTTGGGGTCTGGTCCGGGCCGGAGGACGACCCTATCCTCGTGCCCGTCGGCAAGGCCTATTTCGGCTTCACCGATGAAGAGCTGAGATTGCTCGACCGCTTCGTCCGCGAGAACACGACGGAGCGCTTCGGCCCTGTACGTGCCGTTCGGGCGGAGCCCGATCACGGACTGGTGGTGGAAGTGGCGTTCGAAGGGCTCAACCGCTCGACGCGGCACAAATCCGGCGTGGCAATGCGCTTTCCCCGGTTTTCAAGGCTGCGATGGGACAAGCCGCCGCGCGAGGCGGACCGGCTGGAGACGCTGCAAAAGCTCCTGAACCGGGAACAATAGTTCCATTCGCAAGGCCGCGGATCAGCTCCCTTCGCCCGATTGAGCGACACTCACCCTGATCGCGTAGATATCGACACTCTTGCCGGCACCGGAGATATCGCTGTTGATGGTGATGGTGCCGGCGGCATCCGGCTGTTTTCCTTGCGGGAATTCCACATCAAACAGGAAATCGTTGCTGGCGTCGGTGACGTCGTAGCGCTTGCGGCCGCAATCGCCGAGCGCGCCGAAATCGCAACTGACCGACATCTGTGTCGGCTTGCCGTCATCACTGCGGGCAATGATATTGAACGTCGCCTTCTTGCCGGCAACCTCATCGAGAATGCCCTGTCCCACATCGAAGACGATTTCGTCATCGGGACCGCCGGACTTCACCCGCGCGAAACTCTGCGATCCTTCGCTGGCGATTTCCGCCGTCGCGCCGCCGCGGACCGACATCAGCGTCGGATCGGAAGGCGTGAAGACGGTGATCCAGTTCATGTCCCCTGCTTCCTCCCCTTCCTTGGCGGGAGCACCGTTGGACAGGGTACGGCCCAGATTGGGGCGGCTTATATCGGTGAAGCTGTTGAACAATGACCAGCCGATGAACGCAAACACCAGGAGGATGAGCGCCGGCAGCACATAGGACATGAAAGGCGAGCGGGATTTGGTTTCCCGGTCGCGGCGTGTGGCTCCCCCTTCATATCCGAGATCGGCACCGCGCCGCTTTTTTCCGGCGGGACGCACATCGTCCCGATCGAGCGCCGGCCCCTGCACGGCGGGTGCCCCCGTTGCAGCCGACGCCACCGGGCGGCCGTTTCGAGGCGGCTCCGCCGAAACGTCGAGAGAGGGATCGACGCGCGGCCCTTCCGGGCTGGCGGCCGGCTGGGCGGGGCGGAACTCCGCCTCGATGCTGGATATCGTGGCCTTCAGGCTGTCACGCCGTCTCGCCTTCTGCTCCTCGCTCAAGCGGGTATTGGCCGCAAGCGCGTGCTCATGCGCGCTCCAGGCCGATTCATAGATCCGCTGGCGCGTGGCGGGATTGGCGGCATCGCCCTTGGCGAATGCGTTGCGTATCGCGCGTTCTATGCCTTCCAAATCTCGAATCCCTCTGTTTCGATCCGCGCCTTCGCGAGAAGGGTCATGATAAACTAAAGCATGACGGCGTCATGCTCTAGAGGATTTGAACGGTTAATCAAGCATTTACACTTTATCCGACTGCGCCGGACGCCTGCGGCCAAGCCTTTTCCAGTCCGGCTGATCGCTCCTGCCAAAAACTTCCGTTTACGGAAACGTCAAAATCCGGCATACATTTCACGTCATACGGGATGCGGGTGGAGAACGCTCTCCTCATCCCGTTCTCGCGGAGCGAATTTGACGTTGGAGTCCCGGTTGGGGGAAGTTCGATCTCCAAAGTCAAATTCAACGCTCCACCAGATTCGAACAGCTGGCCAGCCATCTTCCGATTCCGGCATTTGCTCGGGAGGCTGCCCGAACGGGATGCAAATGTCGCAAACGGATCGCCAGCAAACCTGTGCAATGGGAGGACTATATGGCATTACCCGATATATTGAAAACCAGACTGCGCATCCCCGTTGTCGGCGCGCCGCTGTTCATCATCTCCCATCCGGCGCTCGTCCTGGCGCAGTGCAAGGCCGGCATTGTCGGCTCTTTTCCGGCGCTCAATGCCCGGCCGGAAGCACAGCTTGACGAATGGCTGGCGGAAATCACCGAAGCGCTCCGCGCCCACGACGATAAAAATCCGGAGAGCCCCGCCGCGCCCTTCGCGGTCAACCAGATCGTCCACCGTTCCAACAAGCGGCTGGAGCATGATCTCGGGCTCTGCGTGAAATACAAGGTGCCCATCGTCATTTCATCGCTGGGCGCAGTGCCCGAGGTCAACGCCGCGATCCATTCCTATGGCGGCATCGTGCTGCATGACGTCATCAACAACCGCCACGCCAACTCGGCGATCCGCAAGGGCGCGGACGGGCTGATCGCCGTTGCGGCGGGCGCGGGCGGCCATGCCGGCACGCTCTCGCCCTTCGCGCTGGTGCAGGAAATCCGGGAATGGTTCGACGGGCCGCTGCTCTTGTCAGGGGCGATCGCCAACGGCCGCTCGATCCTGGCCGCCCAGGCGATGGGCGCCGATCTCGCCTATATCGGCTCGCCCTTCATTGCCACGAGGGAGGCCCGCGCCGTCGAGGAATACAAGCAGATGATCGTCGAATCGGCGGCCGCAGACATCGTCTACTCCAACTATTTCACCGGCATCCACGGGAATTATCTCAAGCCTTCCATCGCTGCCACGGGCATGGATCCGGACCATCTTCCCGAGGCCGATCCATCCAAGATGGATTTCGACAGCGCTGCCGGCGGCGCCAAGGCCTGGAAAGACATCTGGGGGTGCGGACAGGGCATCGCCGCGGTGAAGGAAGTGGTCCCGGCGAGCGCGCTCGTCGCACGGCTCGAAAAGGAATACCGGCAGGCAAAGACCGATCTGTGCGGCAGGTGAACCGGCATTCCACACAGCGGAGGCGGACCGGCTCGGCTCTTTGCCGATTTGGGCAAATCTCTTGATTTGGATACTTGCTTTTCCGAGCCGAGTTCTGTATCACGCGCTCCAATCGGTCGGCGCTTTCCCGACCGGCCATATGTCTTATGACAAGTCGGGGAAATCTTCCCTTGCCGCTTTAGCTCAGTTGGTAGAGCACATCATTCGTAATGATGGGGTCGCGTGTTCGAGTCACGCAAGCGGCACCACAATCCTTCAGGCACACCGTCCTTATCTCCCCGTTGCAGGCTGGCGAAGACCATTGCGAAATGGCCGTCAACTCTGCACGGCCACTCGCGCAACTTGCAATTGCGAAAAACCTGATAGAAGAATGGGTCGTCGCGAGCTCATGAACCGGGGTCGAAATGGTATGGGTTCACGACCTGATCCGCAACCGCGTCATGGAGGGCCCCGAAAACGCATGCTCCTTACGCCCTGCGGACGACATGTCGGCGTAACGATTGGGTTTGGTAATCATGGGACTTTCAACAGAACAACGCATACTGATCGAGCAGCGCATAACCAATGAAGCGAAATCGGTGGGTGCTGCCTATCTGCTGTGGTTTTTTCTCTGGTTCGTTTCCGGACACCGGTTTTATCTTGGACGTCCGGGAACGGCGATCCTGCAGATCCTCTCCTTTTTCATACTCGTCGGATTCATCTGGGTACTGATCGACCTGTTCCTCATACCGGGCATGGTTCGAGAGCAAAAGGACGACATCCGGCGCCGGCTTACCGCTGACGCAATGATTGCACATGGGAACTAGTACCGGGCGCTCCAGAGCGGGAATTTTCACATCGGCAGATGATGCGGAAGCCCACCAAATTTCCCTTCTTCGTTAATAACACGCAAGAAATTGCCCGGTTATCTTTCGGAAAATTTCTCCTCTTTATTGGGATCGATCATCCGGCCCGACTCATACAGTATCCCAATGCGGCTGGACCTGAGTGCCCAGCTGGAGGCCCGGCGCGACTGCCCCCCAATTACCCCGCGCCGGGCCTCTTCTGCCGAGCGGATGATCATCGCTCGCGGGGCCTGCCGCATGACCGGTCGCGGGACCGGATGATGAAAGCATGGAGACACCATTCAGAGCGTCGATTTCCTTCAAACACCCCCCATTTCACGCAAGCCCAAAAACCGTAATCGTTTTCGGTAAAACTGTTAAATGATTACAAAGGGTTACAACGGGTTTAAAGCGTTTTTTGGAACACACGGGCTCGTAGGAATACGGTTTCCATATACCCGCAGTGGTAGCAACTTGTTGGAGTAGCGCGCCAAGCGTGACTCATCCATGATTGCCTCATGGCCGGAGTTGAACTCCGGTACGAGGTCCGGCAGGTCCAAGCTTGTCCAGTCGGGCTTTCGAAAGGTTTCTTCTGCGTCCCTGGCCATTTCTGCGTTCCCGCGAACCGGTCAGATGCCGCCGTTCCAGATTTATGGAGGTTTGCATGCCTGAGAAAGAAGACCATTGGAATGCCGATACCGTTTTTCCCCCGCATATAGACGGCGGTCCCGCGGATCTGCCGGAGGAAGAAAGGAAACACGTGCTTGGCTTCCGCTTCGTCTACGGGCTCGCACCCCAGGAACCAATGGTCCAGATATGCCTGGGAGACAAGAATTCCGAATCCCAGACCTTCCACGTGCCGCTACCGGATGCAATGTATCTCCTCGGCGCCCTCCAGCATGTCCAGCAGGAAACCGAAGCCGAGATTCCCGGTGCCCCGCCGATCCTGACGAAATAGCGTCTTTCCGGCCCTGACAGCCTGATTTACCGGGAGCGGCAATGCCGCTCTAATTATTATCGTGCTTTTTTCACCCCCGCCTCCTCCCGGCGAGGTGTTTCTGCATGCGCCATCGTCGGCCTGCGTGAAGCCTTCTCCAGGGTGCTCCGCACCTGATCTCCCGCCATAGACGCGCATCGACCGGCGTCAAAAGCCCGCCAGGAATTGGGACCAGTTTATCTTGACGGAAGAACTCATGTTCTGTACGGACCTGCGCGACCGTCAATAAACTTGATCGAAAATATCAAGAAATCCCCGAGCGAGGACATGGTGAAGCGGACGTCTCTTCCTTTCTTTTTTTCGACCGTTCTGATCAGCGTTCCGGCCATCGCACAGAATGCCGAAAATCCGGAAAAGGGCAGCGAACAAGGAGGCGTCATCCGGCTCGACACGATCACCATCGATACAATCGCCGGTCCGTTTTCCGCCGATGGCTATGTGGTCAGGAACGGCTCCACGGCAACGAAGACCAATACGCCGCTCAACGAGATTCCGCAGTCGGTCTCCTATGTGACGCAACAGGAGCTGGAGGACCGCAACCCGCAGAGCCTGATGGACAGCCTCGCCTATGTGCCGGGCGTGCGGGTCGATTCATTCGGCTTCGATCCGCGCATGGATTCCTACTATGTGCGCGGCTTCGACGCCTATGCCAACGGCACCTTCCGCGACGGCCTGCGGCAGATGGCCGTCAGCACGAGCTTCTACCGGACAGAGCCCTACGGGCTGGAGGGCATCAGCGTGCTCAAAGGTCCGTCCTCCGCGATCTATGGTGGGACCAGCGCCGGCGGCCTCGTCAACCTGATCACAAAACGCCCGACGGAGACGCCGCTGAACGAGGTGGAGCTTCAATACGGCTCGCACAATCGCTACCAGACCAATTTCGATTTCTCCGGCCCCGTCACCGCCGATGGCGGCGTCCTCTACCGCCTGACCGGCGTGCTGCGCGACAGCGACACGGAGCTCATCGGCACGCCCGACGACCGCATCTATATCGCGCCGGCCATCACCTGGAAGCCGGACGAGGATACCAGGCTGACAGTCCTTGCAGAGTATATGAGGTTCCTGACCGGTGGCGCGGTGGTCAATTACAACGACCCCAACGGGCGCACGGATTTCTTCTACAGTGACCCGAGCTATAATGATTTCGACCAGAAACAGGGACGGATCGGCTATGAATTGGAGCACCGGTTCAACGATACCCTGCAATTCCGCCAGAATTTCCGTTATTCCCAGACCGATCTCGACCTGAAATATGCGTATATCAATCCCGGCCAGTATGCGAGCGGCCCGGACATCCCCGCCCAGCTGACCCGCGGCACCGGCCATTACAGGGAGGCGCTGGACAATGCCGTCATCGACAACCAGATCCAGCTCGATTTTTCGACAGGACCGCTCAACCACGTGCTGCTGGCCGGCATCGATGCAAGCTATGCCAAGTTCGACGAGGAATCCGGCTTCGGCACGGCCTTCCCGCTCGATACGGCGAACCCGAATTATGGTTCTGAGCCCATCGAGAGCCCAGCGACCACGCCTTCCAAGCGGCAGAAGCTCTCGACCGTCGGCGTCTATGTTCAGGACCAGATCAAATATGATCCCTGGGTGCTGACGCTCGGCGGGCGCTATGACTGGTACAAGGCTGAAAGCGCGTCGCCGGGATATGTTCCGGAAGGCCAGGAACCCGTCGAGGAGCGCTCGGATGGCGAATTTTCGGGCCGCATCGGCCTGACTTATCTGACCGATTTCGGCCTTGCGCCCTATGTCAGCTATTCGACCGCCTTCGTGCCCAATCTCGGCTGGGACGCGAAAACGGGCTCGCTGTTCGAAGCCACCACGGCGGAGCAGCAGGAGATCGGCGTCAAATATGACATACCGGGGATAAATGCCTCGGTCACGGCTTCTTTCTTCAACATCGAACAGAAGAACGGCGTCTATTACGAGGTCGTCAACGGCGTGAACCAGCAGATCCAGAGCGACAGGCGCTCGCGCGGCTTCGAGATCGAGGGGACGGCCTCGCTCGATAACGGCCTGAACCTGCGCGCCTCCTACACCTATCTCGACATGCGCATTCTCGACGACACCGCCGGCCTGAAAGACAATGTGGTGTCGAGCACGCCGCGTCATGTGGTGACGGTGTGGGGCGATTACAGCTTCGTCTCCGGGCCCCTGACCGGGCTTGGCGCCGGCCTTGGCGCGCGCTTCGTCAGTTCCAGCTATGGCGATAACGAAAACACGTTCAAGAATGATGCGCGCGTTTTTCTAGACATGGCCGTGCATTACGATCTCGAGGCGCTCGATCCGAAGCTGAAAGGCGCGCGGCTCCAGGTCAACGCCACCAATCTCCTCGACCAGGACGACGATGTCTGCACCAATGGCTATTGCTATGTGGACCAGGGACGCACTGTTATCGCCAGCCTGAGATATCGCTGGTAGATAGAGGTCCATGCCAAGCGAGATCGACAGCGGAGGCCATCTGTTCTCCCCTCACCTGACCCGCCGCGCCTTTCTGGGCGGCGGGCTCGCCATGTTCCTTGTCCCGGAAGGTGCGCGAGCCGCTGGTGGAGCCAAGCGCATCGTCTCGCTGGATTACGGGCTGGCGCAGACGATGATCGCGCTCGGAACGCCGCCGATCGCTATTCCTGCGGTGCCGGACTGGAAGATATGGGTGCAGGAGCCGCCGTTGCCGTCCGGTGTCGCCAATCTCGGCAACATGCTGGAAGTCAACATGGAAGTCCTCCAGCAACTCGAACCGGACCTGATCCTCACCACACCCTATCTCGAGGCATCGCGGCATCTGTTCGAGCGCGTCGCGCCGGTCGAGGTCCTGCCCGTTCATGCGACGGGCACGCCGCCCTGGCCACACATTCTTGCGGCGACGCGCCGGATCGGTGCGCTCCTGGGGCGGGAAAACGAAGCGGAACGGCTGATCGCCCAATCGGAAGAGACCATCGCGCAAGCGGGTGCAAGAAGCGGCCGGCTGCGTGACACGCCCTGCCTCTTCGTCAATTTCTATGATCTCTACCATGTCCGCGTCTATGGCAGGAACAGCCTTTACCAGGATGTGCTCGACCGGATGGGCATCCCCAATGCATGGCAAGGCGAGACCAACGCCTGGGGCTTTTCGCTGATCGGCGTGGAGGACCTCGATCCCGGCGGCAATGTGCAGATGTTCTATTTCGATCCAGTGCCGCCCGATGTGCTGCCCGCGCTGGGACGAAGTCCGCTGTGGCGCAACATGTCCTTCGTGCGCTCCGGGCAGATCACCCATTTCCCGACGGTGCTGATGTTCGGCACATTGCCGTCCGCCACCCGCATCGCGACGCTGCTCAGCCGTTTCGGGAGCGAGAATGGCTTCTGATCGGTCGATGAAGGGGGCGGTTCTCGTCTCGCTGTCGATGGTGCTGCCGGCGCTTCTCGGGCTGTTGCTGCTCGTCCTGGGCCAGGTGCCGGTGGATCGGCTTTACGCAGCGCTTTTCGCGCCGGACGTTTCAAGCATCGGCGAGCTTCGCGTCCATTACAGCCTGATGCCGCGGCTTGCCGTGTGCCTTGCCGCGGGCGCGGCGCTCGGGCTCGCGGGCGCTGTCTTGCAGCAGGTGTTGCAGAACCCGCTTGCATCGCCCTCCACGCTCGGTATTTCCGCCGGAGCGCAGCTTGCGCTTGCCCTCGCCACGCTCGTTGCCCCCGGCCTGATCGGCTGGAGCCGGGATGCGGTGGCGCTCGGCGGTGGCATGATCGCCGTCGCCCTGGTCTTCGCCTTTTCCTGGCGGCAGCAATTCGCGCCGTTCACGGTCGTTCTGTCGGGCATGATCGTGGGGCTTCTCTTCGCCGCCCTCTCCGCAATGCTGGTGCTGCACAATGAGCGCTATCTCGCCGGGCTGTTTCTCTGGGGCAGCGGCGTGCTCAAGCAATATGATTGGGAAGCGGCAAGCGCTCTCCTTCCGCGCCTTGCCCTCCTGCTTCTGCTCACGGTGCTGCTGGTACGCCCGCTGGTTTTGCTGGGACTTGAGGACGGCGCCTCGGCGCTCGGGCTCAACGTGCTGGCCGTGCGCATCGCCGGGCTCACCCTGGCCGCTGGCCTTGCCGCCGTCGTCACAGCGCGGGTGGGCGTCATCGGCTTCATCGGCCTTGCCGCGCCGGCGCTTGCCCGAGGCCTCGGCGCGGACCATTTCAAAAGGCAGCTTTTCTGGTCTCCGGTGCTCGGAGCGGCCCTGCTTCTCATCACCGACGTCGCGGTGCAGCTCCTCGATACGGCGGCGGCGATCTCGCTGCCCACCGGTGCAGTGACGGCGCTCCTCGGCGCGCCGGTCCTGCTCTGGCTGCTGCCGAAACTGCGGATAATCAACAAGCCGGTCTTGTCCTCCCCGAGAGCCGGACATTATCGCATCGGCAACCCGGCGCTTCTGCTCGCGCTGCTTTTTCTATTCGCCATGGCCGCGTTGTGGCTCTCGCTGTCACTCGGCCGCGCGCCGGATGGCAGCTGGCAACTGGTGCGGGGCGAGATGTTCGAGGCACTTCTGCCCTGGCGGCTTCCCCGCACGGCGGCGGCTTTCGCCGCCGGCGCGATGCTGGCCGTGGCCGGTACCATCCTGCAGCGCTTCACCGGCAATGCGATGGCGAGCCCGGAGATCCTGGGCGTCAGCGCGGGCGCCGGCCTCGGCATCGTGGCGGCGCTTTTCCTGCTTTCAGCGCCTTCCTACTGGATGCTGACCGGTGCGGCCGCTCTCGGCTCGCTTTTCATCCTTCTCCTGCTGCTCGGCATCGTTCTCAGCGGCAGGACATCGCCCAACCAGATCCTGCTTGCCGGGGTGGCACTGGGCGCGTTGCTTTCCTCTGTTTTCGCCATCCTGATGGCGACCGGCGACCCGCGCACGATGCAGCTCCTGACCTGGATGAGCGGGTCCACCCATGGCGTGACGCCCGCTACCGCAATGGGTGCAGGCATCTGCGCCATAATCATCTTCATGCTGGCGCCGTTGTTCTCCCGCTGGCTCGACATCCTGCCGCTCGGACAGGATACGGCGCGGGAACTCGGCATCGGCCTCAAGCTCAGTACGCTGGCGCTCCTCGGCTTCGCGGCGCTTGCCACGGCTGCGGCAACGCTGATCACCGGCCCTCTGACCTTTGTCGGGCTGATGGCACCGCATCTCGCCCGCCAATGCGGTCTCATGCGCGCCCTGCCGCAGATGACAGGGGCGGCGCTTTCCGGCGGCATGATGATGCTCCTTGCCGATTGGCTCGGCCGCATGGTGGATTTCCCCTGGGCATTTCCGGCGGGGCTCGTCGCCACCCTCATCACCAGCCCGTTTCTTCTCTGGCTGCTGTCGCGGCGCTAAGGCACCCTATCAAAGAGGGCAGAAGATCGGTTATCCTGCGTGTAACGAGGAGATCACCGATGACCAAAGCGCAGATCGTGGGATGGACGCATTCGCCCTTCGGAAAATCCGAGCTGGAAAATACCGAGCAACTGATGGCGGCGGTTGCCACGCCGGCGCTCGAACATGCGGGTGTTGCGCCGGAAGATGTTGACGGCATCTTCGTCGGCGTCATGAACAACGGCTTCTCCAAGCAGGATTTCCAGGGCGCGCTTGTCGCCATGAACAATGAGGCGCTCGCCCATGTGCCGGCGGTGCGGCTGGAAAACGCTTGCGCCACCGGCTCCGCCGCGCTCTACAGCGCCATGGATTTCATCGAGGCGGGGCGCGGCCGCATCGCGCTCGTCGTCGGCGCGGAAAAGATGACGGCAACGCCGACCGCCGAGGTGGGCGATATCCTGCTCGGCGCCAGCTACCGCAACGAAGAGGCCGATGTGGAAGGCGGATTCGCCGGCCTCTTCGGCCGTATCGCCCAGGCCTATTTCCAGCGCTATGGCGACCGTTCGGAAGAGCTCGCCATGATCGCGGCGAAAAACCACGCCAATGGCATGGCCAACCCTTACGCGCATATGCGCAAGGATTTCGGCTTCGAATTCTGCAATACAGTCTCGGAAAAGAACCCCTATGTCGCCGCGCCGCTGCGCCGCACCGACTGCTCGCTCGTATCCGACGGGGCGGCGGCACTGGTCCTCGCCGACGAGGAGACCGCGGCAGGGCTCGCGCGCGCCATCGGTTTTCGCGCCCGCAGGCAGGCAAACGATCTCCTGGCCATGAGCCGGCGGGATGTGCTCGCCTTCGAAGGGGCGCGGCGCGCCTGGGCCGGGGCGCTGGCCGATGCCGGCGCCGGTCTCGATGATCTCTCCTTTGTGGAGACGCATGACTGCTTCACCATCGCGGAGCTGATCGAATACGAGGCGATGGGCCTTGCCAGACCGGGCGAAGGCCACCGCATCGTCCGCGAGGGGGTGGCCCGCAAGGAGGGAAGGCTTCCGGTCAACCCCTCAGGCGGGCTCAAGGCCAAGGGCCACCCGATCGGCGCGACAGGAGTATCCATGCATGTCATGGCGGCGATGCAGCTGATGGGAGAAGCCGGCGATATGCAGGTGAAGGACGCCGCGCTTGCAGGGATATTCAACATGGGCGGCGCTGCAGTCGCCAATTACGTCTCGATCCTGGAGCGCGTGAGGTGATGGCGGTAACCACTTTGTTATAGCGCCCGCTCCGGGGTTTCGTCAGCGGCCAAACTCTCCTAAAAGCGTTTTGATACGTCACAATCGGACGCGGGGATGCTGATGCTGAAATCGACGGTTCTTGCCATTGCCGCCGCGGGGCTCGCCAGCTCCGCCTTCGCCGCCGACCATTCCGCCATTCGTCGGCAGATCGCCAAGCTCGATCCGCAAACACGGCTGGAGCAGCGGTGCAACGGGCGCGCGATCGGCCGCATCGCCCGCGAAAGAAAGGGCATGTCACCCGAGGAAGTCGTCGCCTATGCCTTTGCCGATACGATCAAGAGCGAGCACGCGATGAAGGCCCCTGGCGCCGCTTTCCGCAGCAAGGGCAAGTGGTATCACCTCTCCTACAATTGCCACACGACCGACGACAACATGTCCATCGTTTCCTTCGACTACAGGATCGGCGCGGTCGTGCCGCGGAGCGAGTGGAGCAAGCACTATCTGGTGCCGTAATCTTTTGCCGGCAGGCGTTCTTTGTCCGGCGGGCGGACTCAAAAAAATTTCATTCGCATAAGAAATTTTCAAAACCTACAGTTTTGCTGAAGTGATTCGCGCGATCGGGCATGGAGTGGCGCGGCTCACATTCTCGATCAGTGGGGACTTTCATGCTTACAAGGAAGCTTTTGCGAGCAGTCGCGCCGGTTGCGATTCTGTCGGTTTTTTCCACCCTTACTCCCGCATCTGCGGAAGATTTATCCGGGGCAAGCTATTTCGGCCAAGTCGGCAAATATGCCGACAGACAGGAAATCCGCCTGGGGGTCATGGCCTATGACCGCGGCCTGTTTTCGACGGATGATTTCAACGGGGCCGTGATCAACGGGGAATTCCTGTTCAAGTCGCCCGAGTTCCTGGAAGGCATCGGCTCGCCGCGCCCCTATATCGGCTTCGACGCGGCCATTGCCGACGATCCGATCCATTTCGTCTATACCGGCCTCAACTGGGATTTCCAGCTCACCGAAAAATTCTACCTCACCACCAGCGTGGGCGGTGCGATCACCACAGCCAACGATCTTCACAACCCGACCACATACAAGGCGCTCGGATGCCGCGTGCTTTTCCATCTCGGTGCCGGGCTCGGTTATGATTTCGACGATCACTGGACGGCGCAGCTCTATGCCGATCACTTCTCCAACGCCAATCTCTGCGACGAGAACAACGGCGCGGAAGCGGCGGGCATTCGCCTCGGCTACCGGTTTTAGACCCGCTTAAGGCGCAGGAGCCGGCTTGCCTATTGGCCGAGCGAGACGGCGACGTTGACGGCGGCGGCGACAAGCACGGTGTTGAAGAAGAATGAAACGATGCCGTGCAGCAGGTTGGTCCTGCGCATCTGGGTGCTGGTGATCGCCGTGTCGGATGTCTCCGCCGCCATGCCGATGACATAAGCGAAGTAAAGGAACTCGATCCCGCCCGGTTCCCTGCCGCCCTGGAAGGCCAACCCGCCGGCGTTTTGGTGCGTCTTGCCGTCGGGCCCCTGTGCATCGCCCGGCTGCCAGTAGAGATGCGCATAGTGGACGGCCGCCATCATGTGGATCGACAGCCAGCCCAGTGGCACCGCCGCAAGCGTCAGCGACAGGTCGAGCGGATAAAAACGGTGCGCCGAATTGATCAGGACAAAGAGCGAACCAATGGCAACCACGACGGCACCGAAGGTTACAGCGAAGATGATCCAGACCGGCTCGTCGGCGCTCGCTATATTGCCACGCAGTAAATCCGGAGTTGCTTTCAGCATTTTCGCTCCGGTTAACAAAAGATAAACCAAAAAGAACAGATCGATCGCCACGACATAAGCCACACGCGGCAGAAATATCAGACCAATCGCCAGCGCAACAATCCCAATAATGGCAGAGATATAGAACGAATTGTGCCGCCCGCTCACATTACACTCCGCATATCAGAAATTTTCTTTCTTCAACCATAGTATTATTTCTGATATTCTTCACGAAGGGTTTATGGGACCGAAAACGATTTATCGCAAGCAGAAAGACAGAGTGCTTTCGATATGTGGAGAAGTTCGAGGCCGGATGAAAAATTTTCATCGCAAGGGAATAGACATTCATTGTCTTTCGCGAAAGGCGCACTACAATTCTCCCCATTCAGACAAAGTGACGTCTTCACCTCTCCTGTCGGAGGGGTGGCGTCGCCGTTTGAGGGAGGACAGCAATGGATGAGGTATTAACCGGTTCACCGAGAAAACCACGCCCGGCTCCATCGCATATTCTGCAGAAGATCCATGCGGAAATGCCCAAGCCATCGAATGATCGAACGCGCATTTCCGATATATTGAGGCTGGCAAAAGGCGGCTATTCCCGTTGCCGCCACAAACCGCATTTGCCTAAACCTCCACAGAAGTGAAAAACGATGCGAGCCGGGCCAGCCGGTCCGCTCAAGACAGGGCGAGAAGATCCGCCCGCAGACGATCGGGATCGGAGTCCGGCAGAAGCCGCTCGATCTCCGCATGAGCGGTTTTCCAGATCGGCACGGCGGAAGCGAGCAGCATTTTTCCCGCCGGCGTCAGCGTCAGTAGCCGGCTGCGCCGGTCGTTCTCGTCCGGCGCGACCGCAATGAGGCCGCGGCGCTCGAGCGGCTTGAGATTGGCCGTCAGCGTCGTCCGGTCCATGGCAAGCAGCGCCGAAACCGACCCGATCGTGGGAGGTCTCGGACGGTTGAGCGACATGAGCAGCGAGAACTGGCCGCTCGTCAGCCCGAGCGGACGCAGCGCATCGTCGAAGCGGCGCGCAAGCGCCCGTGCGGCGCGCTGCACATGAAGACAGAGACAGCTGTCCCGCACGAGAATGGTGGTTTCGAAGGGAATCTCGATGGGATTTGACATGCGTGGATAATGTTGATATCAACCTATTATGTCAAGGAAAATCGTCCGGTCACCTTGTTCTGAACGGTCGGCGGCCCAGACCCGCAGCCGAAGCGGCTTCTACGACGAATGATGCGCGAGTGATCTGCGCATTCTTGTGCATGCGGCGGGAGGCATAACGGCGCAACCCCAAACCCGGAGGAGGATTTTATGCATCATCCAGTCGTATCCCGTGAGGAATGGCTCGCGGCACGCAGGGCGCTTCTCGCCCGCGAAAAGGAAATGACGAGGCTGCGCGACGAGCTCAATGCAGAGCGACTCGCCCTGCCCTGGGTCAAGATCGAAAAGAACTATGTCTTCGACACGGTGGAGGGCAAGAAGACGCTTGCGGAACTGTTCGGCGGCCGCAGCCAGCTGATCGTCAATCACTTCATGCTTGGCCCCGGCTGGGAGGCAGGCTGCGTCGGCTGCTCCTTTGGAGCCGACCATATCGATGGCGCTCTCGTCCACCTGGAAAATCACGATGTCTCGTTCGTCGCGGTTTCCCGCGCGCCACTGCCGGAAATCCGCGCCTACAAGAACCGCATGGGCTGGCGCTTCAACTGGGTCTCGTCCCACGACACCGATTTCAACTACGACTACCACGTCTCGTTCACGCCGGAAGAACTGGCGAAAGGCAAGGTCTTCTACAATTTCACCCAGATCGACGCGGCCGACGCCTTCGAAGAGCTGCCGGGGATGAGCGCCTTCTACAAGGACGAGGCGGGCAACGTCTTCCACACCTATTCCACCTATGCACGCGGCGCCGAGGAACTGATCGGCACCTTCATGATCCTCGATCGCGCGCCCAAGGGCCGCAACGAGACCACCATCATGAACTGGGTGCGCCGCCATGACGAATATGAGAACGCGCCGAAGCAGCAGGCCTGCTGCGCGTAACCTGTTATCCCAGCCCCGAAGGAGGAAACCATGAAAGCAGAACCGCAGAAGGAACATCAATGGCTGCAGCAGCTCGTCGGCGAGTGGACCTGCGAAATGGAGGCCAGCGCGCCCTGCCCTGAGGGCGGCAGCGCGGAGGGCTCCGGCCAGGCCACATGGACCGAAAGCGTCCGCTCGCTGCACGGCCTCTGGGTTGTGGGCGAAGGCAAGGGCGAAATGCCCGAGGTCGGCCCGGTCACCACGATCCTGACGATCGGCTACGATCCGCAGAAACAACGCTATGTCGGCACATGGATCGGCTCGATGATGACCTATCTCTGGGTCTATGACGGCTGGCTGGACGAGACGGAGAAGGTGCTGACGCTGGAGGCGGAAGGCCCTGATTTCCAGAAACCGGGGGAGATGGCGAAATATCGCGACATCATCACCATCAAGGACAAGGACTATCGCCTTTTCACGGCCAAGGTGCTTGGCGGCGACGGTGAATGGCGGGAAATGATGCGCGTGCACTACCGCAGGAAAGGGCAAAGCGCCGCGCATCCGACCGAGTCAGCAAAGGAAGCCGCTTCGCTCTGATTTCTCGGACATGCCGTTGTCCGACGCAATGCAGACCAGTGGCATTGAAATCCCCTCACCGGTCCGCTGCACTCCCCGCCTCTCCTTTTGGAGAGAGGAGGTGCAACGAGCCGGAGAGGGCCATATCATTTCATGCGATTGCCTAGAGATAACCGCCTGGCAGTATCTGCCAGCGTAATTGCCGTGCCTCAATCGAGCTGCGAGGCCGCGACATCCAGGAACATTCCCATCGCCAGGTAATTCTCGTCGAAATTCGCCAGCCGCACCAAAGCGGGACGGTTGATGAACTCGACCTCGCCATAGCGGAAGGCGACGAGATTTTGTTCTCTGAGCTCGCGCAGCATACGGTTCACATGGATCGCGGTCAGCCCCAGCGCATCGGCCAGTTCATACTGGGTCAGAGGACAGGAATAGCCCTTTTCCGTGCCCATGCCGTTGTTCTTCGCCCGGACGCCCATTTCCAGGAGCAGATGCGCGGTCCTGACCAGGGCATTGCGCCGCCCCAGATTGGTCAGATGCTCGATGAGAAATGCCCTTTGCCTGGCCATCATTCCCATGATCCCGCTGCTGAGATAGGGAGACTGGAGCACGATGGCATTGAGCGCATATTGCGAAATCTCGAAGACCGACATCTCGGTGATCGAAGCATAGGTGTTGTAGTTGAATGCGGCCGGCATGCGCAGTCCGACCATGTCGCCCTTGATCGGAAAATCGATGATCTGGCGATCGCCGCTGGGCAGGTCGCGATAGATGCAACCCCATCCCGAATTGATGATATAGACGCTGCGGACGGGGTCCCCCTGGTTGTAGACGACCGTATGAGGCGGATAGCGCCTCAAGCCGACCGGAAGCGAATGGAGCGCTTTTCTGTCCACGTCATCGAATCTGGCGCTTATCGGCGGCGCCTCAAGCAACTCCAGCAATGATCTCGATTCATTCGACATGAAATCCGTTACGTATGAGATTTAAAGATCAGTTCCCCCCAGCCCGCCAAACCAGGTGAGTTTTGCATAAATTTTGATCAAATGTAATCATTCTAAAGCACTACTTCCGGCTGTAGAGAAGAAAGCCGCTCACATGCACGAAGGCGGAAAAAAAGAGGGGCACGTTCAGCCTGCCCCCACCCGTCGGAGGATGATTTCATCCCGATGGCGAGGCCATCGCGCGAAGCCCCGTATTACCTCATACCTCGAATTGTGTAGGAAAAGGCTGTTTCCGCATGCCGGAAATTTCACAGCAGCTAACTTATGTTAATGACACTCCACTGGTTTGAACACAATATTTCATTGTTAGCAAAAACGTGAGGCGTGGGTAATATATCCTCAGATGGTAAAACTGCTTATCCGCACTTTTGACCATAAAAATGAAAGTATTGCGGCGCAGTTTTATTTTCTCTTTACTGAGGCAGCGCAGATCGCTGTCTCTTAAATATAACTCATGCCTTCTTTGGTGGGAGGCTAGCTTTATGGAAAATATACTTAGAAAGACTGACAATAGTGTTCCAGTCTTCAGACATACGTCTATCATTTCAGGGGCACATACAAGTAAGGAAATCAGCACCGACGCAAATGCCGATATGGCGGAACCGGCACTCTTCGTGATCGACAGCCGTACGCTGGATCGGGAATGCCTGGCGCAAAGTCTCCGGTCCCACGATATCGGCATGCCCGTCATCGCGATCGGTTCTTTCGAGGAATGGCTGGCTCAAAAACAAAAACAACCAGCCGGGGCGGTGCTGATCAATATTGGAGGCCAAAAGGTTTCCGATCCCAACATGACCAGCCATCTGCGACGCGTCGTTTCGGAATGCGGCTCTGTGCCCGTCGTCATTCTGGCCGACAAGGAAGACATGTCGCAGATATTGAAGGCCCTTGAGTGCGGCGTGCACGGCTATATCCCCACATCAGTCGGGATCGACGTCTGCGTCGAAGCGATCCGGCTGGCGATGGCCGGAGGCACATTCGTCCCGGCAAGCAGCGTCCTGGCCATGCGCCATGCCGCAGAAGCCGGCACCCAGGAGACGCGTCCGATGGGTGGCATGTTCACGCAGCGTCAGGCGGAAGTCGTCAACGCGCTGCGCCGGGGGAAGGCGAACAAGATCATCGCCTATGAACTCAACCTGCGGGAAAGCACGGTGAAGGTGCATATCCGCAACATCATGAAAAAGCTCAAGGCGACCAACAGGACCGAGGTCGCCTACATGATCAACGATCTTTTTCCCTCAGAATCGGGCTTCGCAGACGCGGACTGAACTCAGCCGCCTCATTTCCATTCCGGGAGAACGACCGTGATCATATCCGAGATTCCGTCCGCGGGGGCGCGGACATCGCTGCCACAGTTTCTGGCGCTTCTCAAACGCCGGAAATATATGCTCACAATTCCAACGCTGGCGGGCCTCTGCATCGGGCTCGCCGGCTATTCGACAGCCCCGTGGAGCTATGTCTCCGAAGCGGTGCTCGTCCTCGACGTGCGTCGTGTGCAGGCATTGCCGACGGAATCGGTGGTCTCGCCATTGCCACAGGAAAGCCCGGTGCTGCGCACCGAACTCGACGTCATCAATTCGCGGATGATGGCGCGCAAAGTCATTCAAAGGCTGGAAGCGCAAGGCGTCGCGGTTCTGACCGACGAACCGGCAACGACGCTCCTTTCAACCTGGACGGAGCGCTTCCGCGACCTTTTCGACGGTGCGGCCTATGCCCAGCGCGCCACGTCGCCCACGGTCGACGAAACAAAAGCTGCCGCCATCGAGCGCAGGAAGACCGACATTCTGATCTCCAACCTGCGGGTGACGAATGACGGGCGCTCCTACACCATCTTCATCACCTATCGCGCACCGGATCCGGCCTATGCCGCAAAGGTGGCAAACGCCTTCGGCGAGGCCTATCTCGCCCACCAGATCGAAGTCCAGCAATCGGCGACCCGGCGCGTCGGCGAATGGCTGGGCGAGAGACTCGTGACGTTGCGTGCCGCCCTCGAGACCTCGGAGAAGGCGGCCGAGAATTTTCGCCAGAAGGCAGGCCTTGCCGAGGCAAACGGCGTGACGTTCCAGGCGCAGCGCGTGGCTGCGATCAATGCCGAGATCGTCGCCTCGACGGGCGCCCTCTCGCTGGCCCAGGCGCGGCTCAACACGGCGATCGCGCTCAGGGAGAAGAACGACACCCCTGCCCTCACCGAAATCCTGGCGTCGCCGGCGATCCAGGCACTGCGGCTGGAGGAAGCCAAGGTGGAGCGGCGGCTTGCCGAGCTGCAATCGGCGGGCGCGGTGAAAAGCGCCGAAATCCCTTCGCTCTTCTCCGAGCGCGATGCGCTGAGAAAGCAGATCGGCGCCGAGGTCGACCAGATCATCAGGAGCCTGTCGAACGAGATCGCCATCGCGGAGCGCCGGCGCGATGCCATGGAAGCAAACTTGCGCGACGCCCAGAAGGAACTCTTCAAGGCGGACCAGGCACAGGTCGAGGCGGCGCAACTCGAACGCGAGGCCAATGCCAACCGGGCGATCTACGAAAGTTACCTGACCCGCTACAAGCAGACGATCGAGCAGGACGGCATAGCCGCGCCCGAAGCCCAGATGATCTCGATGGCGGAACCGGCAAGCGCGCGGGCCAGTCCGCGTCTATTGACATGGCTGCTGCTGGGCTTCGGCATCGGCGGCGTGGCCGCTGCCGCCGGCACAGTCTTCCGCGAGGCAATCGACGGTGCGTTGCGCGAGGTGAAAACGCCGGAAAATGCGACAGGGGCTCCCGCCGCACCGATGGCCGATCTGCGCCTGTTTCCCACCGATCCCAGGAAGGGGCATCCCTATGCGTAGCGCGCGTGCAATTTCCGTCCGGTCGATGAGGCTCATGGGCGCTTCGGCGCTGGCCGGCCTGTTGTGGCTCGGCACGCTTCCTGCCCTCGCCGCGGAAGCCGGCGGCTACAGGATCAACCCGAACGACGTGCTGCAGATCACCGTCTTCGGCCAGGCCGATCTCACCGGCCAGTATCCCGTCGGGCCGGACGGCAGCATCGGCTATCCGATCGTCGGCAATGTCGCGGTTTCGGGTATGACACCGAAGGAAGTCGGCGAAAGGCTGGGAAAAGCGCTTGCCCAGCACATGCCGGGCCTCGCCGTCACAGCCAC
The DNA here is from genome assembly GCF_014191375.1 of Mesorhizobium sp. RMAD-H1. GTDB lineage: Bacteria > Pseudomonadota > Alphaproteobacteria > Rhizobiales > Rhizobiaceae > Paramesorhizobium. The sequence continues at coordinate 102,614 of NZ_JACHWN010000001.1, read as the reverse complement.
GATCAGCCAGTATGCGCCCGTCTTCGTGCTCGGCGATATCCGCACGCCGGGTAAATATGAATACAGGCCGGGGATGATCGCGCTCGAACTGCTGGCGCTCGGGGGTGGTGCGGGCAAGGGCGAAGCCCCCTCCGTGACTGCAGGCATGCAGATGATCTCGGCCCAGCAGGAATATGCCGATCTGCAACTGCAGATGTTCGCGTTGCAGGTGAAGCGCGCCCGGACGGAAGCGGAGCTCGAAGGACGCCCCTTCGAATACGGGCTTCCCGCGACGGCCAATGCCCAGGACGAACAGCAGAAACAGCGCGTTATCAATGGCGAGATGATGCTCTTCGAAATCAGGCGCAACACGCTGGCGGCCGAAGAGCGGGCACTGCAGGCACAGGTCGAAAGCTATTCCGACGAGATCAGGACATTGCAGGAGAGCATCCGGTTGCACAATGACGAGATCGCGCTCCTGCAGGAAAACGTCAACTCGTCGAGGACGCTCGTCGATCGCGGTCTGGCGGCAAAGACGAGCCTCAGGGAAATGGAACGCGAGCTCTCATCGACGCGGCGCGATGCGCTGGAGCTCGGCTCGTTCCTGGCGCGCGCCCGGCAGAACCAGCTTGCCGTGAAACAGCGCATTGCCTCGCTCGGCGATGTGCGCAGGAACGAGTCTGCGGCAAGCCTGCAGGAGATCGACCTGAACCTTGCCCGGATGAAGCGCAAGAGCCAGTCGCTCCTCGACAGCATGGCCGAGATCGCCAAGGCTTCCGGCAATGTGTCGTCGGCTGATATCGCGCGCAAGATGACCTTCACGGTGCTGCGAAATGACGATAACGGCTATCAGGAAATCGCCGCCAACGAGCGCAGCGAGATCAGGCCCGGCGATATCTTGCGGGTGGAGTTCGATCTCTCGAAGCTGACGGAACCACGATCCTGAACAGGACAATCGTTGGGCTGCTCCAGGGGCGGCCAACGTTTCGATCTCACGCTGAAGCGGCAGCTTCACGCGCTTCACCCTTGACCAGCCAGTGGACGTAGAGATCGCTGATACCTTCCCGGAGGCTGATGCGGGCGCGCCAGCCCATCGCCTCCATGCGCGAGGTATCGAGACGCTTGCGGGGCGTGCCGTCCGGCCTGGTGGTGTCATAGGCGAATTGGCCACCATAGCCGATGATTTCGGCGATGAGGCTCGCCAGGTCACGGATCGAGATCTCCTGTCCGGCACCGATATTGACATGCTCCAAGCCGCTGTAGTGCTTCATCAGATGGACGCAGGCATCGGCCAGATCGTCGACATGGAGGAATTCACGCAGCGGCCTTCCCGTCCCCCATAATGTCACGCTGGGCGCGCCATTGACCTTCGCCTCGTGGATGCGGCGGATCAGCGCCGGCAGGACATGCGACGTCTCCGGATCGAAATTGTCGTTGGGGCCATAGAGATTGGTCGGCATGGCGGAGATGAAGCAATCGCCATATTGCCGGCTATAGAATTGAGCGAGCTTGATCCCGGCGATCTTGGCGATCGCATAGGCCTCGTTGGTCGGCTCGAGCGGTCCGGTCAGCAGCATCTCCTCGCGGAGCGGCTGGTGCGCGTCGCGCGGATAGATGCAGCTCGATCCCAGCCACATCAGCTTGCGTACACCCACCTCGTGGGCGGCATGCATGATATTGCAGCCCATCATCGTGTTTTCGTAGAAGAACTCGACGGGATAGCGCGCATTCGCTGCAATACCGCCGACACGGGCTGCAGCGACGAAGACCGCCTCGGGGCGCTCCGCCCTCATCCAGCGTTCCGTCTCCACCTGCCGGGTCAGATCCACTTCCCCGTGCGGCACCGTCAGGATGATGCAGTCTTCCGTCCTCAGACGCCGGACCAGCGCCGAACCCACCAGCCCCGCATGGCCGGCGACGAAGACGCGCTTTCCGCGCAGTGGAAAATCCGCGTGTTCATGATCATGGCCCACGATCGTCATCCCTCCGATTTCCCTCGATGCTCCCAACAGGCCCGCTATTGCCCGGCAATCAGTTTTGGCCATTTCAGAAGGACGGGAAATCACTCCATTATGGGCATTGCGCTTCACCCGAGGGAGTAGGCCGGAGTGAAACGGCTCGATGGCGGGATCGGATTGCATCTTTGCCGTAGAGGACCGACACGCCGTATGGGGTAGCGCACTGCAAGGCCGGATAGGCCGCTAACGCCTTTGGCTTGCTTGTCCAGCCCTCGCCCAATCTGCAACTCTGGACGCAGAAACATTGGGCCGGCGTCATGAGAATCCTCTTTGCAAACCGATATTTCCACCCCGACCAATCGGCCACCAGCCGAATGGTCTCCAGCCTCGCCTTCTCGCTGGCGCGCGACGGAATCGAGGTCGAGGTCATCGCCAGCCGGCACTATTACAACCGCCCCAACGAGTTCCTTCCTGCGGAGGAAACCGTCAACGGCGTCCGGATTCACCGGCTATGGACATCGGGTTTCGGACGGCGCGCGCTTGCCGGGCGCGCAGCCGATTATGCAACCTTTCATCTCTCGGCAATGGCGTGGTGGCTGCGCCATGCAAGGCGGGACGATATCTGCGTCCTGTGCACCGATCCGCCGCTGCTTGCCGTCAGCAGCGCCCTGCCGATCCGGCTTCGCGGCGCCAAGCTCGTCAACTGGGTCATGGACCTTTTTCCGGAAACGGCCATGGAGCTGGGAATGCTGCGCTCCGATACGCTTCCGGGCAGGACCGCGCTCGGATTGCGCAACTGGTCGATGCGCCGCTCCGCCCTGACGATCTGCCCGATCGAAGCCATGGCGCGTCATCTCGCCGGTCAGGGCATCGCCAAGGAGACGCTGCGCGTCGTCCACCACTGGTCCGACAAGAACGAGATCCGCCCCGTGAAGCCGGACGAAAACCGGTTGCGCCGAACCTGGAAACTGGGCCGCAGCTTCGTCATCGGCTATTCCGGCAATTTCGGCCGGGCGCATGAATTTGCAACCGTGCTCGATGCTGCCGAAAAGCTGCTCGGTGTGAAAGGCATCCGCTTCCTGTTCATCGGCGACGGCCAGCAAAGGCCCTTTGTCGAAGCGGAGGTCCAGCGCCGGGGCTTGAGCAATGTGGTTTTCAAGCCGTTCCAGCCGGTAGAAAACCTGCAGGAAAGCCTGAGCGTGGCGGATGTGCATCTCGTATCGCTGCTGCCGCAACTCGAACATTGCATCATACCGAGCAAGTTCTACGGCGTGCTGGCGGCCGGACGCCCGACCATCTTCATCGGCGACCCCGACGGCGAGGTCGGCTCGACGGTGCGGACATTCCAGTGCGGCGAAGCCGTCAGGCCGGGCGACGTCGCGGGGCTCATCGACAGCATATTGCGCCTCAAGCATTCGCGGCTGCACCTGATGACGATGGGCAACAATGCGCGATACCTGCTGGAGACCGCCTATTCGCGCGAATATGGGACGGATGCCTGGCAATCTGCGATCGCCCCCCTTACCGCTTCCGACGAAGGGGCGGTCATGCCCTCGCTCACCAGCGGAGCGTTGCAATGAGCGGAAGCATCGTCGTCAGCCAGCTCGGCGCCAGGATGCACTATGCCGTGCCGCGCATCCTGGCCCGTGACGGGCGGCTTGCGCATTTCTATACCGATATCTGCGCGACGAAGGGCTGGCCCCGGCTATTGCGGGCGCTGCCGCCGCACACGCTGCCTACCGCGGTCCGACGGCTGATCGGGCGCGTGCCGCAGGACATCCCCGTCGAGCGAACCACGACCTTTCCCGCCTTTGGGCTCCGTTCCGCCGTCCGGCGCCTTGCCGGCAAAACACGAGCCGACGAAACGGCAAATGCGCTTTGGGCCGGCGAACGCTTCGGCGCGCTTGTCGCGGCGGAAGGCTTCCACGGCGCCGAAGGCATCTACGCCTTCAGTGGAGAGGCGCTGGAACAGCTGAAGGCGGCGCGCGCCCATGGGCTGTGGACAGTTGTCGAGCAGATGATCGCGCCGCGCGACGTAGTGGACCATCTCGTCAGCGAAGAGGACGCCGCTTTTCCGGACTGGCAGATACCAGCGGCCGCCGATCCTTTCGCCGCAGCGTATATCGCGCGCGAGCGTGCCGAATGGGCGCTTGCCGACATCGTCATCTGCCCGTCGGATTTCGTCCGCCGCCATGTGATCGAGAAGGGCTGTCCTGCCGCGCGCGCCGTGGTCGTTCCCTACGGGATCGACAGCCGCTTCACCATCAGGCGGCGCGAGCGTGCGCCGGGACCGCTGCGGATATTGACGGCGGGCGAAATCTGCCTGCGCAAGGGCTCGCCTTATGTGCTTGCGGCGGCAAAGCGCATGCAAGGGCGGGCCGTCTTCCGCATGGCGGGTCCATGCACGGTTCTGCCCCCGGCGCGGGCCGCGCTGGACGCCCATGTCGAACTGACCGGCGCGGTGCCACGGGGGGAAATGCGCGCGCAATATGCCTGGGCGGACGTGTTCCTGCTACCCTCGATCTGCGAGGGATCGGCAACGGTGATCTATGAGGCGCTGGCGGCGGGGCTGCCCGTCATCACAACCGAGAATACCGGCAGCGTGGTGCGGCACGGGGTGGACGGCTTCATCGTGCCGATCCGCGACGCGGACGCGATCGTCGAGGCTCTGGAGCAGCTTGCCGCCGACCCGTCCCTCCGCCGGGAAATGGCCGCCAATGCGCTCGCCCGCGCATCCGAGTTCACGCTGCAGCGCTATGGCGAAAGACTGCTGGCAGCGCTCTCCGAGGTCCGAAGAAGGGAGGAGGTCGTCCCATGTGCGGCATAGCCGGCATCTTCTCACAGGATCGCGCCAAAGCCGCCGGAGCCTTGCACAGAATGGTGGAGGCGCAGAAGCATCGCGGGCCGGATGGCAACGGCGAAAGCATCATGCCCTTCGGCAGCGGCGTCCTGGCGCTCGGCCATACGCGGCTTGCCGTCATCGATGTTTCGCCCGCTGGGGCGCAGCCTATGATCCATCCCGCGACCGGCGACCGCCTCGTCTTCAATGGCGAGATCTACAATCATCGGCATGTCAGGCGTGAACTTTCGGCGCGCGGCTGCATCTTCCGGGGGACGAGCGACAGCGAGACGCTTTTGCATGCGCTTGTCGAATGGGGCCCTGATTGCATCAGCCGGCTTGAAGGCATGTTCGCCTTCGCGTTTCACCGCGCGGCGACGGGCGAGTTGCTGCTGGCGCGCGACCCGCTCGGCATCAAGCCGCTCTATCTGGCGCGCGGGCGCAACCTGATCTTCGCCAGCGAGGTGCGGGCGATACTGCGCTCCGGCCTTGTTTCCCGGGAGATGAGCGCTAGGGGATTGGCAGGGCTCCTCTCCTATGGCGCGGTACAGCACCCCTTCACCCTGTTCGAGGCGGTCCGTTCCTTCCCGGCGGGATGCTGGCAGCGCTTCCATGCGGATGGACGCGTGGATGACCCCATCCGCTTCTGGGCCCCTGCCCGACCGGACCCCGCGCGCGACATGGCAGGCACCGTCGCGGCTGTCCGGGAAGCGGTCGATGCCGCCGTGCGCGATCATCTCATCAGCGACGTCCCGCTCGGGCTGTTTCTGTCATCAGGGCTCGACAGTTCCATCGTCGCCGGCATGGCAGCGCGGCATGTGCCCGACCTGCGCAGCTTCACCGTCGGGTTTGCCGATAATCCTGACATGAACGAGCTGGCGCTGGCCGGCAAAACCGCCAGGCTTTTCGGTCTCCGCCATACGGAATGCCTCATCAATGGCGACGATGCGCTCAATGCCGTGACGGCGTGGCTCGATGCGCTCGACCAGCCCTCCATCGATGGCCTCAACGTCTATGTCATATCGAAGGCGGCGCGCGAACGCGGCATCAAGGTCGCGCTTTCCGGCCAGGGCGGCGATGAATTGTTCGGCGGCTATTCCAGCTTCCGCGACGTGCCGATGCTGCACAGGATGATGCGTCCGATTTCGGCACTTCCACCCGCCATTCGCCGCCGTCTGGCTGAAATCGCCACCTTCGGCCGCCCGGCGAGCACGAAGGCCAAGGCGGCGGCGATCGCCGGTTGCAAGGGCGATCTCGCCAGCCTCTACATGCAGCGGCGGCGATTGATGACGCCTGCACAGCTCCGCCTGCTCGGCATCGATCATGGCGATGTGGGGCTGACCGCAGATTTCCACGATCCGGGCGAGATCGATAAGCTTGCCATCGACGAGAAAGACCCGGCGTGGACGGTCTCGCTCCTCGAAAGCCGGTTCTATCTCGGCAACATGCTGCTCAGGGACGGCGACGCCAACAGCATGGCGCATGGGTTTGAAATCCGGGTGCCGTTCCTCGATCGCCGCCTCATCGACCTGATGGCCTCCGTCCCGGCGCATATCCGCCTTCCGGCTGATGGCAGGCCGAAGCATCTGCTGCGCGCGGCCTTCCCTGATATATTGCGGCCCGAACTCCTCTCCCAGCCGAAATCCGGCTTCGCCCTGCCGATCGGCCGCTGGATGACCGGCCCGCTCCTCGATGTCTGCCGCGAGGGCATCGAAAGCCTGAAAGGCTGCGGCCTGCTCAACCCCGCAGGCATCGACACCATCTGGGACATCTTCGCGGCAGAGCCCGAGACGCCGGCCTGGTCACGCGCCTTCCTGTGCGTCGTCACCGGCCAATATATCCAGCGGATAGCCGAGCCCGCCGAGGTCAGGATGGCTTCATGAGGATCATCCATGTCATCGGCTCGGTCGATCCGGCCAAGGGGGGCCCGCAGGCAGTCGTCATCCGGCTTGCCGCGGCTCAGGCCGCACTTGGACACGACGTTCATCTCGTCAGCTACGGCAATCCGGAGATCGAGAAACGGGCATTCCTCGCGGCGGCGGCCATTCCGAATTCCTGCAAGGTGCAGCGCCACATCCTGCCCATGCCGACGCGCACCGAACGGCTATTTGCACCAGACGCACGCCGTCTCCTGAGCCGCCTGCTGGCGGGGACGGATTTCGTGCATCTGCATGGCGTGTGGGAAGCGAATCTGCGCACCGCGGCAGTGCTGGCAAGGCACCGCCGCATCCCTTATTGCGTGCGCCCTGCGGGGATGCTCGATGTCTGGAGCCTGAAGCAGAAGGCGTGGAAAAAGCGGCTGGCGCTGATGGCCGGCTATCGCCGGATGCTGGACGGCGCCGCTTTCATCCAGGCGCTGAATGCGGATGAAGCGAAGCTCATGGAGCCGCTGTCCCTCGAGCCTCCGAGCGTGGTCATCCCGAACGGTATTTTCCTGGAGGAACTCGAGCCGGATGGCAGAAGCGATGCCTTTCGCCGCCGCATTCCCGCGCTCGCTAGCAGACGTTTCGTTTTGTTCCTCTCGCGTCTCCACTACAAGAAAGGCCTGGACATTCTGGCGGAGGCCTTTGCCATTGTCGCCGCCGCTTGCCCCGACGTCGACCTGGTCGTCGCCGGACCGGACGACGGAGCCGGCAAAGCATTCGAGCAGGAGATCGCAGCCAGGGGGCTGGCCGATCGCGTGCATCTGGCCGGGCCGCTCTACGGCCGGGAAAAGATCCGCGCCATGCAGGATGCGGAATGTTTCTGCCTGCCGAGCAGACAGGAAGGCTTCAGCGTCGCGATCACCGAGGCGCTCGCCTGCGGGCTGCCCGCCGTCATCACGGACGCCTGCCATTTTCCCGAAGTGGAAAGCGCTGGCGCCGGCTTCGTATGCGGCCTCGATCCGGCAGGGATCGCGGAAGCCCTTGTGACCATTCTCAGCGATCCTGAAGCGGCCCGCGCGATGGGCGGGAGAGGCCGGGCGCTCGTCCGGCAGCATTACACCTGGCCGCAGATTGCACAGCGCACGACCGAGGCCTATGCGGAAGTGCTCGATGCGGAGCGGCGCTTATTTACGGCGCGGGCAGGATTGCCGGCATAGACTGTCCAGGCATCGAGATTCCTGAAAGCGACGCCGCGCGCGCCAAGCACGGCGCCCTCGCCCACCGTCACGCCGGGCCCCACGAAAGCCTCCGCCGCGATCCAGCCATGGCGGCCGACCGAGATCGGCCGGGCCTTCAGCGGAAAGTCCGGATGGTTGATGTCATGCGTCCCGGTGCAGAGATGGGCCCGCTGCGAAACGATGGCAAAATCGTCGAGGCGGACGGGGGCGACATTGTAACAGATGGCGCCGGGCCCGAGCGAGGCGTGCGCCCCCATGCTGAGATGCGCGGGCCACCAGATGCGCGCGCTGCCGCGCACGATGGCCGTCGGGTGAATCTCGGCGCCGAAAGCGCGCAGGAGCAGCCCGCGCCACCCCCACAGGAATGATGGGGTCCAGGCGGCGAAGGCCAGCCAGGCCGCCTGCCAGACGAGCCGCATCAGGCGATGGCGGAGCGCAAAGGTCGGCCCGCCGAGGAGTGGCGTCGGCGCTGCGGATGGCAGGGAATGCGGATCGGAATAGCGCGAGAGCATCGGCATCTCCTTTAAGAACGCAACGGAACCGGCATGCGGGTGCGCGCAACGCGTGGCGGAAGAGCCACGCCCCGGAACCTTGCAAAAGCCAGGACCGGCACCAGGAACAGCGCCATATGGATCCAGACCTGAACCACCCAGTCCGTCTGGTGCGAAATGGCGTGCATGGCCGGCACGATCGACATCATATAGGCGAGCTGGGCCGTCGTCCCGCCAGCGAGGGCGGCTTTCCATATCCGGCAGACGAGATAGGAAAGGATGAAGAATTTGAGCGCCCCGAAATACCAGAACGAGGCGAAGGCATCGACGAACCCGGTTTCGGTTGTGCCGGTCAGGGGCTGATAGCTGCGCTCGGGCTTCGGCGTGCTGAGCATGAGCCCTTCCTTGAAGGACGTCCCCAGGAGCTGGGCCGGCACGAAGGTGAAGACCAGCTTGTTCCAGTGAAACTTGCCGTAGTCGAATTCCAGCCTGCGGTCGATCTCGTCGATGCGCTGCACCGCATTGCGCATCTCCAGCCCGCCCTCCTTCAGCGTCTCCTCGAAATTGCCGACGACATCGATTTCCAGCACTTCGTCCAGGACGACCCCGGAATGGGCGCGGGTTATCTGGCGATAATCCGACATGCTGGTCATGGCCAAGGTGCCCACGAGGATGCCGGCAATCATCGCCGAACGGGGTATCACCCAGCGACGGTTGAACCAGACGGCAAGCAATATCAACAGGAGCAGCTCCAGCGCCTCGGCGCGCTTGCCGGTGACGATGATGCGGTCGAAATAGAAGATCAGGTCGAAGCCGATGATGAGCGCGCCGGCAAGCGTCGGGCGGCGGACGAAGCACAGGAGCGCGATCGCCAATCCGTAGGTCAGGAGGCGAGCAAAGAAGAGATAGACCACCGGCACGCCGGTCATCTGGACACCGATCGAGATCTCGCCCGGCAGCCGGCTCAGAAGGAAGTAGAAATAGGCCCCGATGGCGGAAAGAAACGCCGCCGCAATCAGCAGTTTCCGATGATTGAAGGCCTGGTTGAGGAAGGGGATGGGCCGCGCCGTCTCAGACCAGCCCCACCGCAGCATCAGCAGGCAGAAGATTGCCATCAGCATGGCTTTGACATAGGCGCCGGAGGGCAGGAAAGGATCGTTTGCGAGGCTTGGAAGCTGAGGAATGATGAAGCCCAGCGTCATCACCGAAGCAAGGAACGGGAACTGATACATCTTTTCGGGCCGCTGGACGCCGGCCGCGAAAAACCATGCCACAATAAGGATGAATATCCAGGTCAGCGGCCAGTTCATGTGCGAGGTTCCATATCAGAACAGGCCCCTGTTCCGGCCCAGGCCGTGTTCGCGGGAAAAAATCGCAGCCGATACCACAAGAGCTTCGGATATTCCTTGAGGATGGCGACGCCATAGGGACCGAAGACCGTGCGCCAGAAAGAATCCGGCGGCTCCACGACGGCGGACATCCAACGGATGTGCGGGCAGATCGCGGCAAAGCTGCCCACGGCACGACGCGAGTGGAACCAATTCGTCACCATCACCGCGCGGCGGACGTCCAACCGTTCAAGATAGGGCGCTGAATAGAGCGCGTTCTGCCACGTGCTGCCGGACAAGCACTCCACCTGAATGGCAGAGCGCGGAACGCCCCTGCGCATCATCTGGTAGCGGATGGAAAAGCAGTCGCCATCGCCGCTGACGAGGACGGTCGGCGCCCTCCCCTCAAGCCAGAGACCGGCCGCATGATCGGCCCGGGCGGGGCCATCTCCGCCGAGCACCACGATCACATCCGCCTTGGCAGGCCGGCTGCGCACGGTCAACAGAGGATCGGCCCAGAAGATGGCCGCCAGCGCGCCGGCGGCAAGCATGGCGCAGAGGATCAGGCCGCCTAAAAGAACAAGACCGTATCGACCGATGCTGCCCGGCGCGGAGGCATGACCTGCACGAGCGGTACTCACCCGGCAAATCCCCGCAGCCGCTGGCGCTGCTCCTCGGTCTTGACCACGATCATGAACTCGTAGGCGGCGAGCAGCCGGCAGTAGAGATAGCCCGGCCGGCCGTCGAGAAAGCCGCCGCGCAGCAGATACATGTAGAGAAACCGGAGCGTAGGCCTGAACGGCAGCCGGTAGGAAAGCACCTTGAGGCTACGCCGGCGGCGATCGGAACTCGTGCTGAACAGGCCAGGCCAGTCGACCTTCTGCTCCAGCCTCCGGCTCGACGAGAGATCCGCCTCCACCGAGGAATAGCGGTTGTGCTTGTCGTACCAGGCCTCGAGCCCCTTGTTGAAGCTGTAATGGATGAAATGGGATTCGAGTTCACCGGTGGGACCTTCGCCGATGCATCGCGAATGGACCGACCGTTCGAAACGCACCCTGTCGGGGCGCACCAGCCGGGTGATCCAGGTGGGATAAAGGCTGCTGCGGCGGATCCAGCGTCCCATGAACATGTTCTTGTAGCGGGCCTTGAAGAATGCCTCGGGACGGGTCGGATCACGGGCGATCGCCAGCATCTCGTCCCGCAGGTCCGGCGGGGTGATCTCGTCGGCATCGGGCGTATAGACCCATGGATATTTGAACTCGATCTCCGTCAGCCCGTACATTCTCTGGCGGTCTTCCGTATCATAGGCCCGCTGGTAGACGCGGGCGCCCGCCGCCCTGGCGATCTCGGCCGTGCGGTCGGTGCTGAAGGAATCGAGGATGACGATATCGTCGCTCCATGAAAGCGAGGCGAGGCAGGCAGGCAGGTTAACCTCCTCGTTCAGCGTCATGATGAGGACCGAAATGCTCATGGTGCAGCTCCGGGGATGGTCGTTTGCGGATTTGCAGGACGCGGCAGACGAAGCGCGGCGCGCGACTGGCCGGTCATGCGGAAGACGAATACCGTGTGCAGCGCCGCAGGAACGATGAGGCCTGCAGTCAACAATTGCGCAGGGATCTGCAGGAGAACGCCCAGATAGGCCACCGCGCCGCACAGGGCCGAAAGGGCAACGAGAACCAGTGTCGTCCTGGCCGCCGACAGGCCCGTATCCTGCAGGAGATGATGCAGGTGCCACCGGTCGGCGGAGAAAGGGCTGCGGCCGGCCGCAACGCGACGAATGATGAGGCTCAGCGTGTCGATAACGGGAATGGCGACCACCCAGAGCAGGACGGGAAATGACAGGCCATCCCTACCGGCGGAAAGGGCAATGACGAAGCAGCCGATAACCGCTCCGAGCAGGGTGCTTCCCGCATCGCCGAGAAAGACGCTGGCTCTCCTGCGCCAGCGATGACGCATGTTGAAGCCGAGAAAGCCGATCACCGCGGCGAGCAGGACCAGGGACTGAACCGCTATGGCGGGGCGTTCTCCGTGAAGCGACAGGAGTGCCAGCCAGAACAGGGAAGCAGCCGCGCTACCGCCGGCGAGCCCGTCGACGCCGTCGGTCATGTTGAGGGCATTGATGATGCCCACGATGAAGACTATCGCGATGAGAAGGACCAGCACGGGAAACCGGGCCGTCACTTCGGGCGGCAGGACGCTCGAAAGGTTGAGGCTGGCAACCTCGCCGATGTCGACGATCAGCCCGGCGGCGACAATCTGCGCGAGCAGCCGCGGCAGGGCCGGCAAGGCAAAGCGATCATCCATCGCGCCGAAGAGCAAAATCAGGAAAAGCCCAAGGATGACGGACCGGGAGAGATGCATCCCGTCTTCAACCCAGACATTGGCTATGAAGAACGCGATGAAGATGGCGATCCCCCCGCAAAGGGGAACCGCGCCCTCGTGCAGCTTCCGCGCATCGGGGACGTCCAGCAAGCGCCATTCGCCTGCAACGCGCTTGAGACCGATATTCAACACGATCGAAAGGGAAAATGCAGTCAGGATACTGAGATACAGGCTCGCCAATTCGTCCCTCCCCCAGGATGCGGAGCTTTCCGGCGCACCCGACGGGTGCCGTCACACCCCAAGGTTCTACTGGCGCGCGGCAACGGGGACGATTTGGCAAATCAGCGGAAGCGTCACGCCTCCGGATGGCAGCACCTCCGCCAAAATGGGTAAGGCATCGCTCAATATTATTTAAGAGGACACTGATATTCGACGGCGCAGGCGTCCGATTGCCGGATAATTCCGGAGCATTCTCCGCGTAGCTCCGGCTGCATCGACGTTTCCGTTAGCCAGATAAATGATCGATGCGCACGATGCACTCATCTCATCCTTTTTGCCTAAGCGTTAAGCAGATTGGCGACGTTTTCCGGATGGCGGAAGGGCCTATTTTCAAAGCGGGCGGAGGAAGCCGATCCGGCACGCATGTTCCATGACGGATGATGGCTTGTTCGCGCCCTGTCGAGGGGAGCACTGGAATGAGCAAGACAGGATCGATTCCACCCATAAAAGCGATGATCGGGCGCCAGAACCCCGACAGATCGATCGGACGGAACGGCACATGAGCAAAATCCGCCGCGCCTTCCTCATGGCCACCCTCGAGCAATATCTGACGCTGCTCATCGGCCTCGTCACATTGGCCGCTCTGGCGCGGCTTCTCACCCCCGCCGAGATCGGCCTCGGGGTGATCGGCCTTGGGATCGGCACCATCGCCTTTTCGCTGCGCGAATTTGCAAGCCCCGACTTCCTCATCAAGCGCGATCATGTGGATGCGGAGGATGTGCGAACGTCCTTCACGGTGCTTCTCGTGCTTACCACCGCGCTTTCGCTGCTTCTTTATATCGGACGAGGATGGCTGGCGGATTTCTATCACGATGCCTCGCTGGTCTATTTCCTCGATCTGGTCATCATAGCCGCCTTCGTCGAGACGCTCTCGCTGCCGACGATCGCCCTGTTGCGCCGCGACATGGCTTTCGGGGTGCTCGCCCGCATCCGGACGGCGGGCAGCATCGTAGCCTCGCTGACGACGATCGGCCTTGCCTTTTTCGGCTTTGGCCACATGAGCTTTGCCTTCGGCCTGCTCGCCGGCGCGCTGACCACCACATTGCTGGCCTTCGCCGCGCGCCCGGTGGCATCGGTTTTCCGGCCGAGCGTTTCATCACTGCGGGAGGCGCTGCATTTCGGCTCCTACATGGGCGCCACTTCGGTATTGAACAAAATATACGAAACGCTGCCGCAGCTCCTGCTCGGGCGCATCATGACATCGACATCGGTCGGCATATTCAATCGCGCCAATGCCGTCGCCAACCTGCCGGACCGCGTGTTCCTGTCGGCCGTGTTCTCCGTCGCGTTCCCCATACTCTCCGAGCAGGTCCGCCAGGGAGAGAATTTACGCGGATCGTATCTGAGGGCGATCAGCTACATCACCGTCGTCTACTGGCCTGCCCATATCCTGCTTGCGCTGCTCGCCTATCCCGCCGTGCGGATCGTGCTTGGCGACAACTGGAGTGATGCTTCTCCCATTGTCGCGATACTGTGCCTTGCAAGCACATTCTGGTTTCCGGTCATCCTGACCTATCCGCTTCTGATCGCGCTCGGTCAAAACCGCGAGGCCTTCGTCTCCAATTGCATCGGGCGCATCGTATCCGCCATCGTCCTTTGCAGCGCCAGCTTCTGGGGGCTGACTGCCCTGGCGCTCAGCCAGCTCATCACTCTGCCTTTCCAGATGATGGTATCGCTCCATTTCGTGCGCAAGCATGTGCAATTTGAATGGAGGGATCTCCTGGAGGCGCTCCGGCCGAGCGCCATCGTGACGGCAAGCGCCATGATCGGTCCCGTCATGGTCATCGCCGGCCATGGCTTTGCGCTCGACATATCACCGCTTGCCGGCTTCATCGCCGGCGTCCTCGCTATCGCCGGCTGGCTCGCGGCACTGATACGAACGAGCCATCCTTTCCTCGCGGAAGTCGACCGTCTGCGGCAAGGGATCACACCGCTTCTGCCGTGGCGCAGAGGCGGCATGTCGAAAGCCACGCCTGCCGAATGATCTCGACCGGGAGCACGCCAGAACATGAGCAGCGTCGATGTCCTGATCCCCAATTACAATTACGGGCGTTATCTCCGGGCCTGCGCCGGCAGCGTGCTTTCGCAGGATATCGATCTGCGGCTGCTCATCATCGACAATGCCTCGACCGATGACAGCGCGCGGATCGCGCACGCGATAGCCGCGGGCGATCCGCGCGTCGAGCTGCGGCTACATCGGGAAAATCTCGGGCCGCATTCCTCCTTCAACGAGGGCATCGACTGGGCGCAAGCGGATTATTTTCTGATCCTTTGCGCAGACGACCTGCTGGCGCCGGGAGCGCTGGCGCGGGCGGCGGCGGCCATGGATGATCATCCCGATGTGCATCTCACATTCGGCCAATGGCTTGCGATCGGGCCGGATTCGCCGACGCCGGCGGCCGATAGCCATCCGGCGCGTGACTGGCGCATCCTGAGCGGGCTGCACTTTCTCGAGCGCGCCTGCGAAAGCGGCCGCAACCCCTGTCCAGGCCCGACATGCGTCGTCCGCACGGCCGTTCAAAAAGCGGTCGGCCACTATCGACCGTCATTGCCGCATACGGACGATCTCGAAATGTGGATGCGCTTCGCCTGCCATGGCAAAATCGCCGAAACAAGCGCGGTGCAGGCCTTTGCACGCGTGCATGAGGCAAATCAGTCCGCATCGGTGGCCGACCTGCCGCGATGGAACCGCGAGTTCGCGGCTGCCTTCGACAGTTTTTTCGCCAATGAGGGCGCCGCTTTGGCGGAGCGCACCCGATTGCAGCGCCTCGCCCGACGCAGCCTCGGGGAGAGCGCCTATTGGTCCGGCCTCGCCAGCCTGGCGCGTGGCGAATATCGCGTTGGCTTCGATCTCATCCGCTTTGCCGTCCACACCGCTCCCCGCACAGCGATATTGCCTCCGATCGGCCGTCTGCTCCGCCGGCCCGACTGGCGCCAGCGGATATCCATGGCACTGGGTGCACGCCGGACATCCGGAAAAACTGTCCGATAACCGCCGAACCGATCCGGCATGACATGCGCCGCTCCGATCGTCTCACACGGCGGTCATCTGCGTTGGTCCCGATATTGCGCCCCTATCAGGAGCGATCAGCCCCATTCTTTCCCGCAGCAGGCCTTCCTGTTCCGCCAGTTGGGCGCGGAATATTTCCACGCCACGGCGAACCTCGCGCTCCAGGATCGAGCGTCTCTCCAGCATGGATGAGAACTGGCTTTTCAGCACCTCGACGTCGAAGGTTTCGACATGGTGGCGGAATTCCGCCAATCCGGTTTGCATCAGCAGCTCGTCATTCTTTTCGGCGTAGCCGAGCGAAATCGTCGGACGTCCGGTCATCAGCGCGCAGACCACATTGTGATAGCGCGTCGTGACGACAAGATCCGTCTGCACGATCTGGCGCATCAAATCGTGCAGCGAAGACATCTCTTCGGCGACGATCGTGCTGCCGGTATGGTTTTTTCCGGTGCCATCCACCATTTCCAGCAGGTCGCCCACGGCTTTCCGGTCCTCGACACCGCCGGTCAAGAGCCTTATCTCCAGCCCCTGAGCAAGGAGCCAGCTGACAAAATCGGACATCTTCTCCAGATAGGTGCGATAGATCGCCTCTTCGTCTTTGCCGTTTTTTTCCCATCCCCTGTAGGCCATGATACCGACACCGACGGCTACGGAATCGGTTGCGCCCGGTCGATCCCCCTCGGGAACCGGCAGCGCGAAGGCGAGATCGCAATAGACCGGATCATGCGTGACATCGAGGCCAATGCCCTTCATAAAGAGATATGATGGCCGATCCCGATAGGATCGGTAATGGGCCATGCCGGCGGCGGTTTTCATGAAGAAGCGGCTCAGGGGATGCCGGATCGGCCCGGCACCTATGCTGACAAAGGCGAGTTTCGCCCCGCCAAGCCGCGCCGCCAGACACCATCGCAGGATCAGATAGGGCCAGCCGAAGGGCGTTTCGCAGAAATCATCGAGGATTCCCGTGCCGGGTATGATGATCATGTCGAGTTTTCTGGCAAGGCGGACTGCGGCAATAAAATTGCTGATGCGGCGGGGCATCTGCATCAAGACGGCGTCGATCCAACGCAGGAGAAGCCTTTTCGGCCGATTGCCCGTGATTGCCGTGGCGTCCACCTGATATTCCTGACGTATCACCTCCGGCCTCGGACAGATGCACAGCAATCCCGCATCCGGCACGGCTCTCCTGAGAAACAGGATCATGGCTTCGAGCGAGCCGTCATTTCCCGAATTTCCGGAGCCGAACTGTCCGAAGAGGCCGATCCTCATTCGCAATACTCCAGGGAAAACGGGGTGAAAGAAGGCACCGCGGATCAGGAAACCATAAACATCCCGCGGCCGCGGCGAAATTACCATGAAGGCGGAAAAGGGCCCCTCTCCGCCTATCCGATTGGTGGAGCCCGCTACCTATCATTGCCGAACCGCGATGCCGCCGCGATGGGCTAAGCTGACCGCAACCGGCACGCCGGGCAGCAAACGGGGCAATCATGAGATTTGCATATTTCGCCCGTCCCCACATCGGCGGGACCTATTCCGTCTTCAAGCAATTGCGGCACGGGCTGGCACCCTCCGGCATCGATGTCCGCTGGCTCAGCACCGGCAGGGCCGATGTGGAAAGCGATGAGCGGTGGCGCACCGAATGCGCGATCGGCGATGCGCTCGACCCGCAGGGCAGGCTTGGCGAGAAGGAACGGGCGGCGCTGCTTGTGCAGTTCATCGAGAGGAACGATATCGCCGGCGTTTTCATCAATGTGCTGGCCGACCGGCTGGAGACCAATATCGCCCGCTATCTCCCGCCGCATGTGCTGCGTTTGATGATCGTGCACACCATAACGCCCGCCACCTACGCCGCAGCCGCCGCCATTCGCGACCATGTCCATGCGACCGTCGGCGTATCCCCCCGCTGCCGGAGCGATCTGGTATCGCAATTCGGATTTCCACCGGAGCACACATTCTCCATCGCGAATGCGATGGATTTCGAAAACAGGGCGATAAAGGCGCGTGAAAAGCCCGCGGCACATCCACTCCGGCTTCTTTTCCTCGGCCGGGTCGAGGACATGTCCAAAGGTGTGTTGTGGCTGCCCCGGATAATGGAGCACCTGCCGCCAACCGTAACGCTGACGATCGCCGGCGACGGGCCGGACCTGCCCAGGCTCCGGCAGCAATTGTCGCCATTGGGTTCCCGCGCGGTCCTTGCCGGGGCGGTTGCGCACGAAAAGATCGGCGACCTTTTTTCCAGACACGATATTCTCATCATGCCGTCGCGCTTCGAAGGTTTCGGGATGTCGCTCATCGAGGCGATGGCTGCGGGCTGCGTTCCCGTTGCCTCACGAATCCGGGGCGTCACCGACATGATCATCGATCATGGCATCGACGGGATGCTATTTCCGATCGGCAATTGCCGGCAGGCAGCGTGCCATATCAGGCAGCTTCACGACAATCCTGCCCTGCTGTCCGAACTGTCCGAAGCAGCAATACGCAAGGTCGCGGACAATTTCACCGCAACGAGAATGGCGGCCTCCTATGCGGACCTTATCGTCAGGGTGAAAGCCAATCCACCCGAGCTGCCCGCACCCTTGCCTCTCGACGACTGGCGGCTTCCCGCCGGGCTGCGCACCAGTCTACGCACCTATCTGCCACAGCCGGTCAAGAACTGGCTACGGCTGGTGCAGGAAAGGCTGCACGCGGCCGCTCCATCCACCTGAGCATCCCGTTACGCCTTTGGCGGTAGGAAACATCCGCCCTATTGCGAAAGGAAAATCACGCCGAAACCACCTAAACTGGACGACGAAAACCTGCCTGCAGCGCAGTTGCATTCCGGACCTTGAGCATCACGGGATCTGTCATGGACGCACAGACGCCACCGTTCGAGCATTCCGACCGGCTCCGCAAGAAGGCGCATCGCCTGATACCGGGCGGTGCGCATACCTATGCAAAGGGCGACGACCAGTATCCCGTGCTTTCGCCGGGATTCATCCGGCGCGGCGCGGGCTCGCATGTCTGGGACGTCGACGGCAATGAATATATCGAATACGGCATGGGCAACCGTGCCGTCGGCCTGGGCCATGCCTATCCGCCAGTGCTGAAGGCCGTTGAAGAAGCCCTCCGACATGGCTGCAACTTCACCCGCCCGACAGAGATCGAGGTTCAGTGCGCCGAGACCTTCCTCGACACCATCACCGGCGCGGAAATGGTCAAGTTCTGCAAGGACGGGTCGGACGCCACCTCGGGTGCCGTCCGGCTGGCGCGCGCCTATACCGGCCGCGACATGGTGGCGTGTTGCGCCGATCACCCGTTCTTCTCGACCGACGACTGGTTCATCGGGACGACCAGAATGAATGCCGGCATCCCCGATGCGGTCCGGCAGCTGACGCTTACCTTCCGCTACAACGATATCCAAAGCGTGCGGTCGCTGTTCGACCAGCATCCGGGGCGGATCGCGGCCCTCATCCTCGAGCCCTCGCGCGGCGAGGACCCGAAAGACGGATTCCTGCATGAGGCCAGACGGCTCTGCCACGAAAATGGTGCGCTGTTCATCCTGGACGAGATGATCACCGGCTTTCGCTGGCACGCGCGCGGCGCACAGGCGCTCTACGACATCGTTCCCGATCTCTCCTGTTTCGGCAAGGCGCTCGGCAACGGCTTTTCAGTCTCCGCCCTGGCGGGCAAGCGCGAGTTCATGCGGCTCGGCGGCCTCGACCATACCGACCGGCCGCGTGTCTTCCTGCTTTCGACCACCCATGGCGCGGAAACCCATGCGCTCGCTGCGGCAATCGCCACAATGAATATCTATGGGGACGAGCCCGTGATTGAAACGCTCCATGTGCAGGGACGCAAATTGCGGGACGGCATCGAGCAGGTGATTGCGCGTCACGGCTTGCAATCCTTCGTCAGGATCGTCGGCAGGCCCTCATGCCTTGCCTATGCGACGCTCGACCAGGCCGGAGAGCCATCGCAAAGCTTCCGCACGCTCTTCCTGCAGGAAACGATCCGGCGCGGCCTGCTGATGCCGTCTCTCGTCGTCAGCTACACACATTCGGACGAGGATATCGCACGTACGATAGAAGCGGTCGATGGGGCGCTCGGCGTCTACGCGCTGGCGCTCGATCAGGGCGTGGAGCGTTACCTGGTCGGGCGGCCGTCGCAGATCGTCTATCGCCGCTTCAACCAGGACGGAGCGACGGCTCTGGCCGCAGGCTGATGAACCGGCGCTGGACAGCCATTCTCACCATTCTCGGACTGATGCAGCTTCTGCCCGCATCGGCTGAGGAAGAATGGCCCCAAGCCGTCTTTCCACTGCATGTCTCGGCCGACAAGCGCTATCTCGCCGATGCGGCGGAGAAGCCTTTCCTCATTCAGGGCGATGCCGCCTGGTCGCTAATCGCAGAACTCAAGCAGGACGAAGCTGAAACCTACCTCGATGACCGCAGAAGGCGGGGCTACAACACGCTTGTCGTCAATCTGATCGAGCATCGGTTCAGCAGCAATCCGCCGGCCAATGCCTATGGGGACAGGCCTTTCGAAAACGGCAGCTTCACAGGCATGAACGACCGCTATTTCGACCATGCGGAACGGGTGTTGCGGCGCGCCCGCGACAAGGGATTTCTGGTGCTGCTGGCGCCCGCTTATCTCGGCGTCAGCGGTGGCAGCGAAGGCTGGTATTCAGAGGCGGCGGCCGCTGGGGAAGAGAAGCTGCGGCGGTATGGCGAATATGTTGCCCGGCGATTTTCCGGCCTCCACAATATCATCTGGGTGCATGGAGGCGACAGCGACCCGCCCGACAAGGCACTGGTTCGAGCGATCGTCTCTGGGATAGAAAGGGTCGCCCCGAACGCGCTTCATACGGTCCACTCCAGCCGCGATACGGCAACGGCCGATTATTGGGCCGGGGAGGAATGGCTGGCGCTCGACACGCTCTATACCTACGCGGACGTACATCGCGCGGTGCTGGCGCGCACGGCGCGGCCCAGGACGATGCCCCTCCTGATGATCGAAGCGCTCTATGAAGGCGAGCACGGAACCGGCGCGCAAACCGTGCGGTGGCAGTCCTATGGCGCGCTTCTTGGCGGCGCTGCAGGCCAGGTATCCGGCAACCATCCGGTCTGGCATTTCAGCGGCCCCGGCATCGCACCCGACCCGATGAGCTGGCGGGAAGCACTCGACAGTCCCGGCGCGCGCAGCATGACCCATATGCGCAGGCTCTTCGAAAGCCTGGACTGGTGGAAGCTCGCGCCGGACCGGAATGGTGATCTGCACCGTTCAGACGGCAATGAGCCGCAGAGTATGGCGGCCATCGCCAGCGACCGATCCTTCGCGCTTGTTTACGGTGACCGGCCCGATGGCTTTATTGTCAACACGGCGATCTTCGGCCCGGGTCGCGTCGATGCGCGCTGGTATGATCCCACCAGCGGGCAATTCACAACGATCCATGCTGAATCCGAAACCGGGGAGAGCCGTTTCGCACCGCCGCGTCCGCGCAATGCATCGGGTGATACCGACTGGATTCTGGTTCTTCGCGCAAGCCGACAGCATCCATCGAAGGAAGCAGGTGGCCGATGAACAAGCAGGTGGGCGGAGCGATGTTCGAGAATGCCGGGGATGATGAGATCGGCAAGGAGATCCACGCCATTGCGCGCCGCCTCTATCCCATCTGCCGCAGCATCACGGGGGACGGCGTGCGCGAGACGCTCGCCATCCTGGCGGAGCACATTGCGCTGGAGCGTCACGAAGTGGCGACCGGAACGCCACTTTTCGACTGGACGGCGCCACAGGAATGGATCATCCGCGATGCCTATATAGCCGATGCGTCGGGACGGCGGGTCGTCGATTTCAGGAAGCACAACCTGCATGTGCTGAACTACAGCCGGCCCATCCGCGCAAGGATGGCTTTCGCCGAACTCAAAAGACACATCCACACAATTCCCGAACAGCCTGAGCTCATTCCCTACCGCACCTCCTACTATGCCGAGAACTGGGGCTTCTGCATGACGCATAATGCCTTTCTGGCCATGGAGGATGGGGAATATGAGGTGATGATCGACGCGGAGCACCGGGACGGCTCGCTCACCTATGGCGAATATCTGCATGCGGGTGCGAGCGAGGAGACTTTCCTGCTCTCGGCGCATATCTGCCACCCCTCGCTCGCCAATGACAATTGTTCGGGGCTGGCGCTGCTGACACTGCTCGCCCGCAATCTCGGCCGGCGGGCGACGCGCTACAGCTACCGCTTTCTGTTCGCGCCGGGCACAGTCGGTTCGCTCGCCTGGCTTTCACGAAACGAAGAGCGGGTGCCGGAGATCATGCACGGACTGGTCGTTTCCTGCGTCGGCGATGGCGGCGGCCCGACCTACAAGCGCAGCCGACGGGGCAGTGCCTTCATCGACCGGGCGATGGCGCATGTGCTGGAGCATTTCGGCGGAGACGCGACAATCCTCGATTTCTCGCCCTATGGCTATGACGAGCGGCAATTCTGCTCGCCAGGCTTCAACCTCCCTGTCGGTCTCTTCCAACGCAGCGCCTTCGGTACTTTTCCGGAGTATCATACATCGGCCGATAATCTCGATTTCATCCGGCCGGAGCACCTCGCCGCCTCCTACCGCATCATCACGGACGTGATCAATATCGTGGAAGGAGACTGGAGGCCGGTCAGCACCAATCCCAAGGGCGAACCACAGCTCGGGCGCCGCGGTCTCTATTCAGCGTTCGGCGGCGACAAGGCCGGCGCGCAGGCGGCGATGGCGATGCTCTGGGCGCTCAACCTGGCCGACGGGGATCATTCGCTGCTGGCGATGGCGGAACGCTCCGGCCTGCGCTTTGCCGATATCGCACAGGCGGCGGATCTTCTGCGCAGGCACGATCTGCTGCGGGCGGCCGGCTAGAATTCGAAAAACCCGGCTGTCTCGAAGTTCCGCCTTTCCTGCGACAGAAAGGGCCAGGAGAGATCCTTCGACGAAATCACGGTGGGCGGGTTCGGCCAGTCGATACCGACCACCGGATCGTCGAAACGGATGCCGCCGGCGGCGTCCGGCGCGTGGAACTCCGAAATGAGATAATGGACGATCACATCGTCCATCAGCGTCTGGAAGCCGTGGGCGCAGCCTCGCGGAATATAGAACTGCGTGCCCTCTTCCGCCGAAAGCTCCAGGCTCAGCCAGTCCAGATAGGAGGGCGAATCCGGACGCAGATCGATTATGACGTCCCAGATGCGCCCCTGAACGCAGGAGACCAGCTTGGTCTCGGAATGCGGTTCCTTCTGGTAATGCATGCCGCGCAGCGTTCCATTCACACGGGAGAAGGAGGCGCTATGCTGCACGAAGCGTGTTTCCAACCCGTGTTCGGCGAATTCCTCTTCGCAGAACAGGCGCGAAAACCAGCCGCGCTCGTCCTCGATCCTGACCGGCGCGATCGCCCAGGCCCCCTCGATCTTCAGTGGCGTGAACTGCATGGAACCCTCCCGACGGCTTACTTGTCCGTCCGACTCTTCGCCCTGATATCCAAAGCCGAAAGAGCACCTTTTTAAATATGGTATCCGGCAAAAGACGTGTGTAGTGGCCCTGCGCATCCTCCAAAGGGAGAAGCTTCATACCCCGGATCATCTTTCGGCTGATCCTTCGGCACCAATGCCGCTCTCTCCGGCAGCCGATGGGATGATCGCTTCGATCTGATTGCAGTATCGGCAGGCCAGGGCTGCTTTTGTAACCTCCCGGTACGACCAGCCGAGCCGGACTGCCAGTCCAGGGGGAAAAGCATGAATATCCAGACACCGGAGCTCTTGCGGGAAACGAAGCCCGAAATCGCACAAAGCGGATGCCGCCTATGCGGCCGGCTGCTGCGGCACAACTTCGTCGATCTCGGCATGTCGCCGCCATGCGAAAGCATTCTGACAGCCGACCAGCTCGACCGCATGGAGCCGTTCTTCCCGCTCAACGTGCTCGTCTGCGAATCCTGTCTCCTGGTGCAACTGAAGGAATATGTCGGGCCGGAAGAGATCTTCACCGAATATGGCTATTTCTCCTCCTATGCCACGAGCTGGGTCGCGCACGCCAAGGCCTATTGCGAGGCGATCACGGAGCGTCTCGGCCTCGATGAAAAGAGCTTCGTGGTCGAGCTCGCAAGCAATGACGGCTATCTGCTCCAGCATTTCCAGCCGCTCGGTATCCCGATGCTCGGCATCGAACCCGCCGCCAATGTGGCGGAGGCCGCAAAGGCCAAAGGCATTCCCACCCTGGTGGAGTTCTTCGGCGTCGCGCTCGCGCAAAGGCTGATCGAAGAAGGCCTGCAGGCCGATCTCATCATCGGCAATAATGTGCTGGCCCAGGTGCCTGATCTCAACGATTTCGTCGGCGGCATGAAAATCCTGCTGAAGCCGGAGGGGACGATCACGCTCGAGTTCCCGCATATCGAAAAGCTCATCGAGCAGAACCAGTTCGATACGATCTATCACGAGCATTTCTCCTATTTCTCGCTTGCCACCATCGGCATCATGGCCAGGCGCCATGGGCTGAAGATCGTGGATGTCGAGGAACTGCCGACCCACGGTGGATCGCTGCGCGTCTATCTCGCCCATGAGGAAAGCGGGCAGACGCCGGCACGGCGGGTCGCCGCGCTGCTTGAGCGGGAGGAGCGCCGCGGGCTGACCGACGTGACGACCTATGCCGCCTTCGCCGAGAAGGCGCGGCGGGCGAAACGCGATCTCCTCTTCTTCCTGATCACGGCCAAGAACGAGGGAAAGCGCATCTGCGGCTACGGGGCGCCCGGCAAGGGAAACACGCTGCTCAACTATTGCGGCATCGGCACCGACTTCCTCGATTTCACCGTCGACCGCAATCCCTACAAGCACGGTCGCTTCACGCCCGGCATGCACATCCCCATCCGGCCGGTCGCCGCGATCGACGAGGCGCAGCCCGATTACATCCTGATCCTGCCGTGGAATTTCAAGGACGAGATCATCGAGCAGATGCGCCACGTCGCCAAATGGGGCGCCAAGTTCATCATCCCCATCCCCTATGTCACCATCATCGATCCAGCGGAGCTCTGAAATGAAAGTCGTTCTGTTCTGCGGCGGGCTCGGCACGCGCATCAGGGAATATTCGGAAAGCATCCCGAAGCCGATGATCCCGCTCGGCCACCAGCCCATCCTGCGGCACGTCATGGAATATTACAGCGATTACGGCCATGACGAATTCATCCTCTGCTTGGGCTACAAGGCCAATGTGGTGAAGGACTTCTTCCTCAACAGCAAGCCGCAGACCTTCGCCGATTGCGTGGTCTCCGAGGGAGGAAGAAACATCCAGCTTCTCGAAGAGATCAAGCGCGACTGGCGCATCACCCTGCTCGATACCGGCATCTGGCGCAATATCGGCGAGCGGCTGTGGGCGGCGAGGCAGCATGTGGAAGGCGACGAGATGTTCCTCGCCAATTACAGCGACGGGCTTACCGACGTCGATCTCAACGACATGACCCGCCGCTTCAAGGCCAGCGGCAAGATCGCCTGCTTCCTGGCCGTGCGCCCGCCGCTGACCTACCATCTGGCCGACATCGCCGAGAACGGTCGGGTGCGCGAATTCAGGACCTCCAATACCTCCGATATCTGGATCAATGGCGGCTATTTCCTGTTCCGGCGCGAGATCTTCGATTTCATGCGCGAAGGAGAGGAACTGGTGCTGGAGCCCTTCAGGCGGCTGATCGAGGCAAACCAGCTCATGGCCTACAAGCATGAGGGCTTCTGGCGATCCATGGATACGCTGCGCGACTGGCAGACGCTGGAGGACATGGTCGAAAAGGGCGACATGCCCTGGAACGCCAGGATGAGGACCGAGCGGGCAAGGAAAAAGGTCATGGTCGCCCTGCCATGATGAAATGTCTTGATCTGGCAGAGCGCGGGAAGCCGCTCTACATCCTTTGTCTCGGCGCCCATTCCGACGATATCGAGATCGGCCTCGGCGGCACGATCCTCACCATGATGGCCTCCGGCATCGATGTGCATGTGGACTGGTGCGTGCTGAGCGCCGCCGGTCCGCGCGCGGCGGAGGCACGGTCCTCGGCGACGGATTTCCTTGCCGGGGCCAAGTCGCACAATATCGAGATCGCCGGCTTCGACGACAGCTTCTTCCCGTCGCAAAGCCGGCTTCTGAAAGAATGGCTGATCGACCTGCGAAGGCGCGCATCGCAACCGGATATCATCTTCACCCATAGTTCCCACGACCGGCATCAGGACCACCGCGAAGTTAACCAGCTGACGTGGAACGTGTTCCGCGACGAACTGATCCTCGAATATGAGATCCCGAAATGGGATGGCGATCTCGGCCAGCCGAACGGCTATGTCGGCCTCACCCGCGAGATCATGGATCGGAAGATCGAACTGCTGATGAAGCATTTCGGCACCCAGCGCTCGAAAGACTGGTTCGACCCCGAGACCTTTCGCGGTCTCGCCCGGCTGCGCGGCATGGAATGCCGGGCGGAAGGGCACTATGCCGAAGGCTTCACCCTGCGAAAGATCCGTTTGTTCTGAAATGTCGCTTCGCCCTATTCGGCCGGCGAACCGATCTCCTCACGACCCTGCCCCTGCGTGATGAGGCGGGCGCTGCGATGGCCGGTCATATAGATCCACAGCCAGCTCAGGGCGACGGCGATGCGGTGGCGCGTGCCGATCAGGAAGAAGATGTGAGCGATGCCCCAAATCCACCAGGCGGGCCATCCGCGCAGCTTGATCCAGCCGAAATCGATGACAGCGGCGCGCTTGCCGATCGTCGCCAGGCTGCCGGAATGCTTGTAAAGGAAGGGTCCCGGAGCGGCCTTGCCGGCGAGCCGCGCCTTGATCACCGCGGCGACATGGCCGCCCTGCTGCTTGGCAGCGGGCGCGATGCCCGGAACCGGCTTGCCATCGGGTGCTGCAACGGCGGCGGTATCGCCGATGACGAATATTTCGGGGTGGCCGGGCACGGTGAGGTCAGGCTCGACCTTCACCCGGCCGGCACGATCAGCCTCGGCTCCCAGCCATTGCGCGGCGGGGGAAGCCTGCACGCCCGCCGCCCACAGGATGGTGCCGGTCGCAAGCGTCTCGCCACCGAAGACCACATGGCCGGCAGCGCATTCCGTCACCGGCGCGCCAGTCCTCACTTCCACGCCCAATTTCTCCAGCGCCTTGTGGGCATAGGCGGAAAGATCCTCGGCAAAGCCCGGCAGGATGCGCGGCCCCGCCTCGATCAGCACTACCCTTGTGCGATGCAGGTCGATGTTGCGGAAATCCTTGACCAGCGTCACATGGGCGAGCTCGGCAATGGCGCCGGCAAGTTCCACGCCCGTCGGGCCGCCGCCGATGATGACGAAGGTCAGAAGCGCCTGCCGCCGCGCCGGATCGGCTTCGCGCTCGGCCAGCTCGAAAGCCGTCAGCATGCGGCGGCGGATCGTTGTGGCATCTTCGAGCGTCTTCAGGCCCGGGGCATAGCGCTCCCATTCATCATGGCCGAAATAGGCGTGCCGGGCGCCTGTGGCGAGCACCAGCGTATCGTAGGGCACGTTCTGGCCATCGCTGAGCAGGACCTCGCGTTTTGCCGTATCCACCCCCTGCACGGTGGCCAGAATGGTTTTCACCTCATGGCGATCGCGGAAGAGGTAGCGCACCGGCCAGGCGACCTCCGAAGTCGCCAGGATCGCGGTTGCGACCTGATAGAGGAGCGGCTGAAACAGGTGATGATTGCGCTGGTCGATGATGGTGATGCGGACCGGAGCACCGGCCAGGCCGCGAACGGTCTCAAGGCCGCCGAACCCGGCGCCAACAACCACGACATGATGCTCAGACAAGGAACGCTCCTGTTCTTTGCGCCGCGACTTCAGGAGATATCAATGTAGATCAATAAAAGATCTTTGCCAGCGGCTATCTGCAAAGTCGGGATTTCATTTCGGCGGCAGGTGTTCCGCCGACGCTTGCGGCAAAAAGAACCCGCTCATACGGGTGAAATGTCTTTGCTTTCGCCTTTTCCGGTGTTGGGGCGTGCGGCGCGCGGATGCTGATCGACCAGTTCCTCGAGCGCGGCATAGAATTCCTGTGTCTCCCAATCGGAGAGCTCCACAAGATGCCAGACATCGGAAAGAAGCAGGCCGAGGACGGCGAAGAAGACGAGGCTGCTATAACGCTCTTTCGGGTGGCTCTGCTCCATGCGCATCAATAGTTTTCTGCCGAATGCCTGCAGGGCTTCGGGAGAATGGTCCCTGGACGCGCAAAGCGTGAAGGCGGCCACGCTCCTGGAGCCCTGCTCGCGATAATTCCTCATCTCCATCACCAGGGCGGAAAGAAAGGAGCCGCCCTGCCTCGCCCGTTCGGAGATCCTCTCGCACATGGTGGAGACGAAACGCTGCTCGACGCCGGCCTCCAGAGCGCTCTTGGAAGGGAAGTGATGCAGCAGGCCGCCCTTGCTGATGCCGGCCTGCCTGGCCACGGCTTCCAGCGTGAGGCCG
Organism: Mesorhizobium sp. RMAD-H1; assembly: GCF_014191375.1. GTDB lineage: Bacteria > Pseudomonadota > Alphaproteobacteria > Rhizobiales > Rhizobiaceae > Paramesorhizobium. The sequence goes on along the minus strand of NZ_JACHWN010000001.1, from coordinate 74,849 downwards.
CTTACGCCCCGGGAAACCAGAATTTCCTCGGCGCTGTCCAGTATCTGGTCGATGGTGACGCTGCCACGTCTGTTATGATGTCGTTGCGCCATGCGAGCCATCCTTGCTCCGGAAAGCCCCGCCTTCTTCAGGCGGGGGCGCTTGGCATTACTCCGCCGGGAGGGGTCCAGTCTCCTCCGGCGAACCGCTTTCCTGCTTCTTCGGATTTCTCCAGGCGATGAGCCGGTAGAACATCGGGATGAAGAAGGTGGCGATGAAGGTCGCCGCCAGCATGCCGCCGATGACGCCGGTGCCGATCGAGTGACGGCTGGCCGAGCCGGCGCCGGTGCTGATCGCCAAGGGAACCACGCCCAGGATGAAAGCGAGCGAGGTCATGACGATCGGGCGGAAACGCAGGCGCGCCGCCTCGATCGCCGCATCGACCGCCGATTTGCCCTGCTCGCGCTGCAGGACGGCGAATTCGACGATCAGGATCGCGTTCTTCGCCGCAAGGCCGATCAGCGTGACGAGGCCGATCTGGAAATAGACGTCGTTGGTGAGCCCGCGCAGCAGGATCGCCACCAGCGCGCCGAACATGGCGAAGGGAACCGCCGTGATGACGGCAAGCGGCAGGCTCCAGCGCTCATACTGGGCCGCCAGGATGAGGAACACCATGATCAGGCCGAAGATCATCGCCTGTGATCCGGTGCCGCTCGTCGCCAGTTCCTGATAGGCAGAGCCGGTCCAGGCGATCTGATAGCCCGAGGGCAGCGCCTCCCTGGCCACTTCCTGCATGACGCGGATGGCGTCGCCCGAGGTATAGCCGGGCGCCGGGTTGCCGGTCACCTTGGCCGCGGCAAAGGCATTGAAGCGCTCGAGCTGGTCGGGACCGACGACCCGTTGCACGGTCACGAGCGCGCTCAGGGGAATCATGCTGCCGGAATTGGCCCGCACGAAGACATGCTTGAGATCCGACGGGCTGCGGCGGAAATCCGCTTCCGACTGCAGATTGACCTGATAGTTGCGGCCATAAAGCGTGAAGTCGTTGACATAGAGGCTGCCGAAAGTGGCCTGCATCGCCTCGAACACCGAATTGATCGGCACGCCCAGTGCCTTCGCCTTTTCCCGGTCGAGGTCGAGCCTGTATTGCGGGATGTTGGGATCGAAGCTGGTGCGCACGCCCGCCAGCTCCGGTCGCTTGGACGCCGCCTCGACCAGTTGCTGCGTGGCAGCTGTCAGCGCCGCCACGCCGCCCCCGGTACGGTCCTGGACATAGAGCTCGAAACCGCCGGTGGTGGAGAGGCCGAGGATGGGCGGCGGATTGAAGGCGAGCACCATGCCGTCCTTGATGCCGGCATTCATGCCGATCAGCTGGCCGGCGAGGTTGCGGGCGTCCATCTCGGGCGTCTTGCGCTCGCTCCAGTCCTTCAGCGTCACGAACATGGTGCCGGCATTGGTCTTCAGGCCGCCGGAGAGCAGATCGAAGCCCGATACCGCGAAGACGTTCTCGACGGCCGGGTTCTTGCGCATGTTCTCGCTCGCCTGGTCGACCACCGCCTCCGTGCGCGCCAGGGAGGCCGCGGGCGGCAGCATCGCCACGCTGAAGAGAACGCCCTGATCCTCATCGGGGAGCAGCGAACCCGGCACCGTATAGAACATATAGGCGGTTGCGCCGCCGATGCCGGCGAAGATCAGAAGACCGATCGCAACGCGCTTGACGAAGAAGCGCACGCCCGCCGTGTAGCCGCTGGTGAGCCGCTCGAAGAAGCGGTTGAAGATGCGGAACGGCAGCATCGGCTCGTGATGGCCGGGCTTGAGCAGCAAGGCGCAGAGCGCCGGCGTGAGCGACAGCGCCACGATGCCGGAGATCGTCACCGACATGGCGATGGTGACGGCGAACTGCTTGTACATCTCGCCGACGAGCCCGCCCATGAAGGAAACCGGCACGAACACGGCGCAGAGCACGAGAACGATGGCGATGACCGGCCCGGTCACCTCGCCCATCGCCTTGATGGCGGCTTCCTTGGGCGGCAGCTTCTCGGTCGACATGATGCGCTCGACATTCTCCAGCACCACGATCGCATCGTCCACGACGATACCGATCGCGAGCACAAGGCCGAACAGGGTCAGCAGGTTGATCGAGAAGCCGAGCACATACATGCCCGCGAAGGTGCCGATGATCGAGATCGGAACGGCAATGATCGGGATGAGCGTCGCGCGCCAGTTCTGCAGGAAAATGAAGACGACCAGCACGACGAGGATGATGGCCTCGATGAAGGTGTGGATGACCTCCTCCACCGAAACCTGGATGAATTTGGTGGTGTCGTAGGGAACGGAATAGTTGATTCCTTCAGGGAAATTCGCCTTCAGCTCATCCATCCGCGCCCTGACGAGATCCATCGTGTTGAGGGCGTTGGCTCCCGGCTGGAGATAGAGCGCGATCGGCACGGCGGGCGTGCCGTTCAGATTGCTGTCCACCAGATAGCTCCTGGTGCCCAGCTCCACCCGCGCCACATCCTTCAGGCGCAGCGTCGCGGCGTTCTCGTCGGAGCGCAGGATGATGTTCTCGAAGGCCTGGGCGTCCGGCAGACGGCCCTGGGTCGTCGCGGAATAGGTGAAGGCGGAGGATTGCGGGTCGGGCTGATCGCTGAAGCGGCCGGCCGCGAATTGTGCATTCTGCTCGCGGATGGCGGCGGAAACATCACTCGGCGTCAGATTATATTGCGCGAGCTTGTCCGGACGCAGCCAGATGCGCATGGAATAATCGATATTGCCCAGAAGCTGGACATCGCCGACGCCTGGAATGCGCTTGAGATCGTCGATGACGTTGAGGAGCGCATAGTTGCCGATATAAGTGCGGTCGTAGCTGCCGCCTTCGGCAAACATCGCCACGAGGCCGAGGATGGAGGACGAGCGCTTGGCAACGGTGACGCCGAGGCGTGTAACCTCCTGCGGCAGGGTCGAGGTGGCACGCTGCACGCGGTTGTTGACATTGATCGTCGCCTGGTCGGCATCCGTGCCGAGCGCGAAGGTGATGGTCAACTGCATCTGGCCGTCGCTCGAATTCGTGGACTGCATGTAGAGCATGTCCTCGACGCCGTTGATCTGCTGCTCGAGAGGTGCTGCAACCGTCTGCGCGACGGTTTCCGCGCTGGCGCCGGGATAGGTGGCGGTGACGACGACCTGGGGCGGCGTGAGCTCGGGATATTGCGCGATCGGCAGGATGCGCATCGTCACGAGGCCGGCGAGGACAATGATGATGGAAATGACCGCCGCGAAGACCGGCCGGTCGATGAAGAAGCGGTTCATTGCGTCACCGATGCCTGATTGGAAAGCTTGCCGGCCGCCGCTGCCGCGGTTCCGGCATTGACGGGAGAACCGGGCCGCACCTTTATCACGCCCTCGGTCACGATACGGTCGCCGCTGTTCAAGCCCGAGGCGACGAGCCAGCCGCCCTCGACCTCACGGCTTATCGTCAGGGGACGGATCTGCGCATTGCCATCGGCATCGATCACATAGACGAACTGTCCCTTCGGCCCCTGCATCAGGGCGGCCTCGGGCACGACGATGGCATTATCGATGGTCACGCCGACAATGGTCGCGCGGACGAACTGGCCGGGGATGAGCCGGCGGTCGGGATTGTCGACCACGGCGCGGGCACCGAGCGTACCCGTTTCCGCGTCGAGGCTCGACGAGGTGAAGTCGATGACGCCCTCATGGTCGTAAACCTGGCCGTCGCCGAAGGTGATCCTCACCTTGAGCTTGTTCGGATCCTCGCCTTTCGCCTTCTGCGCATCGAGGAGCCGGCGGATCTCCGCAGCTTCCGAATCAGTGAAGGAGAAATTGATATAGACCGGGTCGAGCTGGGTAATCGAGGTCAGCAGGCTGGACGAGGCATCGGTGCCGATGAGGCTGCCTTCCGGCACTTGCTCCCGGCTGGTTATGCCGCTGATTGGGGCCGTCACACTGGTATAGCCGAGATTGAGCTCGGCGGTGCGCACCTGCGCCTTGGCGGCAGCAACCGCAGCAGCATTGAGATCGCGCGTGGCAAGCGCGCTGTCGCGCGTCGCCGCGCTCTGCACCCTCTGCTGGACGAGCTGCTCGGCGCGCTCGGCATCGCGGATCGACTGGCGGTATTGCGCCTCGGCCTGCGCCAATTGCGCCTTGGCGCGCGCAAGCTCGGCCTCATAGGGCGCGGGATCGATCTCGAACAGGAGGTCGCCGGCCTTGACCTCCGCCCCTTCGGTGAAATTGCGGCGCAGCAGGATGCCGCCTACCCGCGCACGCACCTGCACCTCGCGGAAGGCAGAAACCCGCGCCGCATAGTCGTAGGTCAACCCGACTTCCCGCGGCTTGATCTCCAGGGCTGTCACCTGCGGTGGCGGCATCTGTCCGCCAGGGGCCTGCGCAGCCGCGAATTCAACCGCAAAAACGACAAAACCGATGCTGGCGGCCAACCCCGCCAGAGAAAACTTACGCAAATTCATTGTGAGCCAGGCCCTTTTCCGGATGTTCCGCCGAAATAAAAACATACATGAATGTTTGTAAACAGCCCGGAAGTTGATAATATGGCTTTGAGCGGCCGATCCGATCACGTTTGAGTTATCGGCGAGGAGATGCGAAGCCAGCGGACCGGCGCGGCTTCCATCAGCGTTGAAGCCGGAGGAAGAAGCGGTTCCTGCTTTCTTCCCAAGAAAATCGGCCGGCAATTTTCCCGGGCTTGCTTTGAAACAAGAATAAAGAGACCCTTATGACCAATAATACAAAATGCCGGAAAGGCATTCGGGAGGAAACAGGGAGTTTGAATGCGTAGAACGAAGGCGGAGGCGGAGGAAACCCGCGAAGCCATTCTCGAGGCGGCGGAACGCACCTTTCTGGAGAACGGCGTCAACCAGTCGACATTGATGCAGATCGCCGAATGCGCCGGTGTGACGCGAGGGGCGATCTATTTTCACTTCAAGGATAAGGCCGACATCTACAAATCGATCGTCGACCGCATCCGTTTCCCGCAGGAAGACCTGATCGAACAGGCGCAGGCCGGCGATCAGGTCAACCCGCTGGACGTGCTCTTCGATGCGGCGATTTCATGCCTGAAGATGTTCGTCGAGGACGAGCGCCAGCAGCGCGTCTTCACCATCATCAACCAGCGCTGCGAATATGTCGGCGAGCTGAGCGAGGTGCTCGACCGCCTCCGACAGGTCAACATGCGGGTGCACCAGCTGTTCGTGCGGCTGATGCAGGTCGGCAAGCGCCGCAGGATGCTGTCGCCGGACTGGACGCCGGAGGATGCGGCAAGAGCGCTGATCGCCTCCATGTCCGGCCTGCTCAACGAATGGGTGAGGACGGACAAGGCCTTCGACCTCGTCGATGTCGGCACCAAATCGACGCGGGCACTGATTGCATCATTCAGACGGAATGCCGATATCGGCGAGACCCTGTGCGCCGATGCGATTCTCTCCGCCGGCGCCCGCAGAAAACTGAAGGAGACGACGGATCATGGACGCAAGGCTCGAACAAAACTGGAAAGTTGAGATACTGGATTTCTGGTTCGGCGAGATCGGGCCGAAGCAATGGTTCGAAAGCACGCCCGAGCTCGACAATGCCATCCGCGCCCGGTTTCTCGGTCTCCACGAAGCGATTGCCCGGAAGGCCGCCGAAGATCCTGCATTTCTCGCGGCAGATGCGGAGACGGCACTTGCCACCGTGATCGCGCTCGACCAGTTTCCGCGCAACATGTTCCGGGGAAAGTCCCAGGCTTTCTCCACCGATCCGCTGGCGCGCGTCATCGCCCGGCGGGCAATCGACCGGGGTTTTCACCATCAGTTGCCGCGGGAAAAACGCGCCTTCCTCTACCTGCCGTTCGAGCACAGCGAGGATTTGCCGGATCAGGAGCGTTCGGTCGAATTGTTCACCGAACTCGGCGACGAAGAAGGCCTCAAATATGCTGTCGAGCACCGGGACATCATCGCCCGCTTCGGCCGTTTTCCTCATCGCAATGCCGTTCTGAACCGGACCAGCACCGGGGATGAGGAGACCTTTCTCCTCACCCATAAGGGTTACGGACAGACATTGCCAATGGCGGGGCCCGCAAAGGCCGGCTGAACTCGAGGCAGCGTCCCTGCCACCCCGCATCTCGAATAGCCTTCACGGTTCATCCCATTGCCGGGGAGATGAGCCCGGAGCCTCGAGAGCTGGCTCCGGCACGCCCAAGATAAAGGGGCAGGGCATGCGCAATGGCCCTCCCCTCCTTGCCCCGACTGAAAATATTGACCGGTGATTTTTTACGCTTACGTCAATGTAACTCTTGCGCGGCGACGCGAACTCGCCATAGATAAAGCGTGGAGGAGCAAGGCCGGTGTATCATCGCGCCTTGGGGCCAGGCTGACGGGGTGAGCCGCGCCCGGACGGTGCAGCGGACGAGACAGGGAGGCAGAATTGGCTAAGAAAGAGACACAGGCGGAAAAGCCGGCAACGAAGGCCGCCAAGACACCGGCCAAGGCCAAGGCAGGCGCCGCAAAGCCGGTTGCAGCGAAGGCGCCTGCCGATAAGACCAGGAAGCCCGCTGCAGCGCCGGCTGCGAAGGCCGCTCCGGCAAAATCTTCCAAGACCGCGCCGGAACGCATCTGGCTCAAATCCTATGCGAAGGGCGTGTCCGCCGAGATCGAGACGCCGCCCTACGTATCCATCGGCGATCTGATCGTTTCGTCCTGCCGCAAATATGCCGACAGACCGTCTTTCACCAGCATGGGCAAATCGCTTACCTATGCCGAGCTGGAGAAGCAGTCGGCGGCTCTTGCCGGCTGGCTGCAGTCGCGCGGACTTGCCAAGGGCGACCGCGTGGCGGTGATGATGCCGAACGTCCTGCAATATCCGGTGGCGATCGCCGCGATCCTGCGGGCAGGGCTGGTGGTGGTGAACGTCAACCCGCTCTACACGCCGCGCGAACTCGAGCACCAGCTGAACGATTCCGGCGCGAAGGCCATCATCATCCTGGAGAATTTCGCCACGACGCTGGAAAAGGTGCTGCCGAATACGCCGGTGAAGCATGTCGTCGTCGCCTCCATGGGCGACATGCTGGGGCTCAAGGGGCATCTGGTCAATTTCGTCGTGCGCAGGGTCAAGAAGATGGTTCCGGCCTGGAGCCTGCCGGATCACGTGCCGTTCAAGACGGCACTCGCCCAAGGCGCGGCAAAGGGCTTTTCGCCGGTCGAGGTGGCTCCCTCCGACGTTGCCTTCCTGCAATATACGGGTGGTACGACTGGTGTCTCGAAAGGCGCGACGCTGCTTCACAGCAACATCCTGGCCAATGTCGAGCAGATGCGCATATGGGTCGATGTCGCCTACCGGATCAAGGGCAAGCCGAAAGAGGTCAATTTCATCTGCGCGCTGCCGCTCTATCACATCTTCGCGCTGACCGTGAATGCCATGGTCGGCATCGAACAAGGCGCACGCAACGTGCTCATCGCCAATCCGCGCGACATTCCGGCCTTCGTGAAGGAATTGCAGAAATATCCGGTCCATATCCTGCCCGGCCTCAACACGCTGTTCAACGCGCTCCTCAACAACGAGGATTTCCGCAAGCTCGATTTCAAGCCGATGATCCTGACGCTGGGCGGCGGCATGGCCGTGCAGCGCCCCGTGGCCGATCGCTGGCGCGCGGTCACCGGCTGCCACATCACCGAGGGGTACGGCCTTTCCGAGACATCGCCGGTGGCCACCGCCAACAGCCTGGACGCGACCGAATATACCGGGACGATCGGCCTGCCGCTTCCCTCGACCGACATCGCGATCCGCGACGAGGAGGGGCATGACCTTCCGCTCGGCGAAGTGGGCGAGATCTGCATCCGCGGACCGCAGGTGATGCGCGGCTACTGGAACCGGCCGGACGAGACGAAATGGGCCTTCTACAGCGACGGCTTCTTCCGGTCGGGCGACATGGGCTTCATGGACGAGCGCGGGCTCACCAAGATCGTCGACCGCAAGAAGGACATGATCCTCGTCTCCGGCTTCAACGTCTATCCCAACGAGATCGAGGAAGTGGCGGCGGAGCATCCCGGCATCGTGGAAGCAGCGGCCATCGGCGTTCCGAACGAGCATTCCGGCGAGGTGGTGAAGCTGTTCGTCGTGCGCCGCGATCCGAACCTGACCGAGGAGGAGGTCAAGGCCTTCTGCGCCGAACGGCTCACCAACTACAAGCGCCCGCGCGAAGTCGAGTTCCGTGACGAACTGCCGAAGACCAATGTCGGCAAGATCCTGCGGCGCAAGCTGCGCGACGAGACGGTTTGACGGGCCGGAATAGCGAAAAACCGCCGTCAGAGCGCCTTCGGCTTCGGCGGCGACAGCGGCTGCACGATTTCCTGGAAAGGCGCCAGCGCCTCACACCGCGCTGAAAGAGCGGCCAGTGCCGGATAATGCCTCCGGTCGAACAGGGACGGATCCGCCTCGGAAACGAAGCGCAACGCGCAGGCGACCGCAATGTCGGCGTGTCCGATCGCATCGCCGAACCAGAACGGCGTGCCGCGCGCCGCAATATCCGCTTCCAGAACGTCGAGGACCCGCCCAATCTGCACCCGGCAGCGTTCGACCCAGATTTCCGACTCCTGCGATCGCAGGACTCTTTCATAGACGAGGCTGACGCCCTTGTCGGCCATGCCGGTCGCCAGTGCACAGACCTTCAGCGCTTTGCGCCGGTCCGGGCCGGAACGGGCAATCAGCGGGTTTGTAACACCCCCGATCTCATCCAGATAATCGAGGATCGCCGCGCTTTCGATCAGCGCTTCGCCATCGTCCAGCACCAAGGTGGGTACGCGGCTTAGCGGGTTGAATGCAGCGATTTCATCCGCATCGCGGAACACCGACCAGGGCCGGTGCTCGAAACCCATCCCATAAAGACGCATGGCAATGGCGACGCGCCGCACGAAGGGCGAATCATACTGGCCGATCAGGATCATTGAAACCTCGGTCGTCGGAAAGAAGGACAGCCCATGCTACCGGCCCTGCTGACCGTCGCAAAGGCCAAGGGAACATGAATTGTTCTGACCGGTGCATTCAGGAAATTGATCCTTCCCGACGGGCCGCAAACAATCGAGGCAGGTCGGCAACCGAAGGCAGCACCACATCGGCCAGAGGCTCCAGCACCTCACGCGGGCTGTTGCCGCTGAGCACGCCGATGGCATAGCCGGCATCGGCTGCATGCGCGGTTTCCATGTCGTGCGGATTGTCGCCCACCATGGCGATATTCCATGCCTCCAGGCCCGTTGCCCGGGCGAAATGGTGGACAGGATCCGGGTGCGGTTTCGGGCGCAGCACCGTGTCATAGCCGATGAAGGTATGGAACAGCGCGGTCAGCCCCAGCGCTTCCGCCGTGGCCCGTGCGCCCGCTTCCGAGTCATTGGTGGCGATGCCGAGCAGATAGCCCTGCTCCCGCAGAGCCTCCAGCGCCTCCCGCAGGCCGGCCACGGGAACGGCGGCGCGGGCGCCCTCGCGGACGGAATAATCGTCATATTCGCGGATGATCGCCGCCCGGGCCACCGGACTTGCGCCCGGATGCCAGAGATCGACGACATCCTCTACCGTGCCGGCGGCGATCACCGAATTGGCGCGGAAGCATCCGGCCGCCCAATCATAGCCGCCCTGCTCCAGCAAAGCGCGGGCCTTGGCCTCGTCGCCGCCCGCGGAACGGTTTGCCAGCTCCCAGGATATGCCGAACCATGTGCGATCGAAATCGACAAGCGTGCCGTCCTTGTCGAAAAGGATGGCACGGATGGCCGCAAGCGGCATATGCGCCATCATGCTTCCAGCGTGCCGGGGCGCTTGGCCACCGCCGAGGGGCGCTTGCCCAACAGCTTCAACAGATCGTCGCCGCGCCTGACATAGCGCAGGCTGCGCCGCGTCAGGATGCGGCCCGCCTGCGGGGCGGTCAGCGTGATATCGCCGGACGGGTCGCCCGGGCGGGTAACCACGGTTACAAGCCTGTCGCCCTCGCCCACCTCGTCGCCCGGGACGACATGATAAAGGACCATGCCGCCCGCCGGCGCGCGCAGCATCTCGACATTGGCAAGTGGCGTTACCGGGCCGTTGAAAGCGGCTGCAAGCGTTGCGCTCCCGTCCTTCACCACGCCGCGATGGACGAGGAAGCGGTAAAGCCCCTGCGCATCCGACCGGCCGGTGGCGAAATCGACATCGGCAAGGCCGCGAAACTCGACCGTGGTGACGGCGCGACGCTTCATGTCGCGCGCCTCGGCGGGCATTTGCAGCACCGGATAGGCGCAGGCCTCCTCGAAGGCGGCATCGGCGGTGGAATCCCAGGCAAGGATCGCTTTCGAGCCAAGGGCTGCCGCAAGGTCGAGCATATCGGGCAGGAAGTCCTGGTGGATATAGAGATAATTCTCGCTCTGGTCGTCGCAATGCAGATCGAGCACGATCTCATGCGGCAGGGCAAGGCGCAGGAGCGCCGCCTTGAGCCTTTCGGCAAGCGCCACCGGCGCATCGGTCTGGGGCAGGCTCGATGTATCGAAATCCGGCAACAGCGGGAACGCGCGGTTGAAATTGGTCTGGGTGAAGAACTCGAAGCGGCCCAGATGGTGGTAGGCCTGCCACTGGTTGGAGCCGATGGGATTAGCCTGCGGAACGATGGTTATGTTCCCGGCGATGCGTCCTTCGGCCTCGGCCTTTTCCAGAAGCGGAACGAGGAAATGCAATGCCGCCTGGCCGGGAAGCTCCCCGCCATGCAGCGCCGATTGCAGATAGGCCGTCGGCGCATCCGCATCGCCGCCTTCAAAACGCAGGACCCGCAGTTCGATGGCATTGCCAGGCACATCGCCGGGAAGGGTGATCGTTTCAGTCTTCATGATCTCTTTCGGTCCGCGTTCACGTCGGTTTTCAGCTGGCGCCGCAACTCTATTCCATCTCTAGTCCATCGTCCGGCTGCGTTCCCGCAGATGGGCGACAAGCCCTTGCGTGGAGGCGTCGCGGCCCTCGGCGCTTTTCTCGCCCGAGACGACCGGCAAAAGCTCCGTTGCGAGTTCCTTGCCGAGTTCCACGCCCCATTGATCGAAAGCGTTGATGCCGAACAATTGCGCCTCGACGAAGACGCGATGCTCGTAAAGCGCGACCAGCCGGCCGAGCACATAGGGATCGAGCAGATCGTGGATGATGGTGAGCGATGGACGGTTGCCGGAGAAGACGCGGTGCGGAGCGATCCGTTCGACCTCGGCCTCATCCATCCCCTTGGCGGCGAGCTGTGCCTTTGCCTCGGCCAGCGTGCGGCCCTTCATCAGCGCTTCCGACTGCGCCAGGCAATTGGCCAGCAGCATCTCATGCTGATGGACCAGATGCGGCTCGTGGCCTTTCACCGCGACGATGAATTCCACCGGAATGACATCGGTTCCCTGATGCAGCAGCTGGAAGAAGGCATGCTGGCCGTTGGTGCCCGGCTCGCCCCATACGACCGGGCCCGTCGGGCCCGATACCGGCCTGCCGTCGAGGGCGACGCTCTTGCCGTTCGATTCCATGTCGAGCTGCTGGAGATAGGCCGGCAGCCGGGCGAGGCGCTGATCGTAGGGAATGACGGCACGGCTGCCATAGCCGCAGATGGCGCGATGCCAATAGCCGACGAGGCCGAGCATCATGGGGAGGTTCTTCTCGAGCGGCGCATCGCGGAAATGGACATCCATCGCATGGGCCCCCGCAAGGAAGCGGCGGAAATTCTCCGGGCCGATGGCGATCATCAGCGGCAGGCCGATGGCCGACCAGATGGAATAGCGCCCGCCCACCCAATCCCAGAAGCCGAACACCCGGTCCGGCGCGATGCCGAAGGCGGCGACCTTGGGAAGCGCGGTGGAAACGGCGGCGAAATGCGCCCCCACCGCCGCCTCGCCCAGCGCCTCGGCCACCCATTTGCGCGCCGTCTGCGCGTTGGTCATGGTCTCGATGGTGGTGAAGGTCTTGGAGGCTATGATGATCAGCGTCGTCGCCGGATCGAGGGGCGCCAGCGTATCGGCGATATGGGCGCCGTCGATATTGGAGACGAAATGAGCACGCGGGCCGTCATGATAGGGCGAAAGCGCCAGCGTCGCCATGACAGGGCCGAGATCCGAACCGCCGATGCCGATATTGACGATATCGGTGATCCTCTTGCCGGTTGAGCCGTTTATCGAGCCGTCACGGATGCCGTCGGCGAAGGCGGCCATGCGGCCCAGCACTTCCTTGACACCGGGCAGGACATTCTCGCCGTCGACAAGAATTTCCTTCGATGTCGTATCGCGCAGCGCGACATGCAGGACGGCGCGGCCTTCCGAATTGTTGATCGGCTCGCCAGAGAACATTGCGGCGCGGCGGCCTTCCACATCGGCGGCCCGCGCCAGATCCTTCAGAAGCCGCATCGTCTCGTCATTGACGAGGCATTTCGACCAGTCGAGCAGCAGGTCATCCAGTTCGAGGGAATAGCGCGAGAAGCGCTCCGGATCGGAGGCGAAGACAGCGCGCATGTCCTTCGGCGCGCCGCTCTGCCAATGGCTCTTCAATGCGGCTACGGCTCCAGCGACTTCAGTCTCGTTCCTGCTCATGACGCACATACTCCCGAATCGAAAGGTTGCGGAAGACTAGAGCGGGAAGACGAAAAGTGTAAGGCCGGGGCGAGGAAATCTCCCCGCCCCGGCTTTCATGATCATAAACAAATCCGCGGTCAGTGATTGTCGCGCGGCAGGCCCATCGTCTGGGCGATGCGCTGGTATTTGACCGCCGGCTTCAGCACCATGCCTTCGGAAAGCTGGTCGACCATGCCGCGCTGGATCTCCTGCCACGGCGTCTGGTGCGCCGGGTACTTGTAGCCGCCTGCGGCCATCAGATCAGCGCGGCGCTTCGCCAGTTCCTCGTCAGAGATGAGGATATTGGCCGTGCCCTTTTTCAGGTCGATGCGGATGCGGTCGCCCGTCTTCACCAGCGCGAGCCCGCCCATGGCGGCGGCCTCGGGCGAAGCGTTGAGGATCGAGGGCGAACCGGAGGTGCCGGACTGGCGGCCGTCGCCGACGCATGGCAGGGCGTGGACGCCTTTCTTGATGAGATCGGCCGGCGGACGCATGTTGACCACCTCCGCCGCGCCGGGATAGCCGATCGGGCCGGTGCCGCGCATGATCAGGATCGTGTGCTCGTCGATGCCGAGCGCCGGATCGTCGACACGGGCGTGGTAGTCCTCCGGCCCGTCGAACACCTGCGCGGTGCCTTCGAAAGCATCCGGATCGTTCGGGTTCGACAAATAGCGGTCGCGGAATTCCGGCGAGATGACGCTGGTCTTCATGATGGCGCTGTCGAAGAGATTGCCCTTCAGGTTGATGAAGCCGGCCTTCTCCTTCAGCGGCTCGGAGAACGGGCGGATGACGTCCGGGTTGAGGTTTTCCGCGCCCCGGCAATTCTCGCCGATGGTCTTGCCGTTGACGGTGAGCGCGTCGGGATGCGGCAGCTTGCCGGCCTTCATCAGCTCGTTGACGACCGCCGGCACGCCGCCGGCATGGTGATAGTCCTCACCCAGATATTCGCCGGCCGGCTGAAGATTGACGAGAAGCGGTATCTCGTGACCGAGGGTCTGCCAATCGTCATTGTCGAGCTTGACGCCGAGATGGCGGGCGATGGCGTTCAGGTGGATCGGCGCGTTGGTCGAGCCGCCGATGGCCGAGTTGACGACGATGGCGTTCTCGAAAGCCTCGCGTGTCATGATATCGGAGGGACGCAGGTTCTCGCGCACCATCTCGACGATGCGGATGCCGGTCTCATAGGCGATCTGGCCGCGCTCGCGATAGGGCGCGGGGATGGCCGCGCCGCCCGGGAGCTCCATGCCGAGCGCCTCGGCAAGCGAATTCATGGTTGTGGCCGTGCCCATCGTGTTGCAATAGCCGACGGACGGGGCGGACGAGGCGACGATATCGATGAATTGCTCGTAATCGATCTCACCGGCGGCAAGGCGCTCGCGCGATTTCCAGACGATGGTGCCGGAGCCGGTGCGCTCGCCGCGATGCCAGCCATTGAGCATCGGGCCGACGGAAAGGGCGATGGCCGGGATGTTGACGGTGGCCGCGCCCATCAGCATTGCGGGGGTCGTCTTGTCGCAGCCGATGGTCAGCACCACGCCGTCGAGCGGATAGCCGTAGAGCACCTCAACGAGGCCGAGATAGGCAAGGTTGCGGTCGAGCGAGGCGGTCGGGCGCTTGCCCGTTTCCTGGATCGGATGGACCGGGAATTCCAGCGCCACGCCACCGGCCGCCGCGATGCCGTCGCGAACACGCTTGGCCAGCTCGATATGATGACGGTTGCAGGGCGAGAGATCGGAACCGGTCTGGGCGATGCCGATGATCGGCTTGCCCGAGCGCAACTCACGGCTCGTCAATCCGTAATTCAGATAGCGCTCGAGATAAAGCGCGGTCATATCCGGATTGTCGGGATTGTCGAACCATTCCTGAGAACGGAGTGTTCTGATCTTCTTTTCGCTCATGATTTTGCTTTCCTCACCAGCCGTTTTCCCGGCCTCGCCTTTGCCGCCATGGATAGGGCAAACAGTGCCGCTCGGCAACAAGTATTACTAAATGACTTTTGGATCGACGCGCGCCATTTGGACGCGCCAGGAAGGCCGCCGGGCAGATACATGGCAAAATCCGGCCGGAAATTCTACATTACCCGCCATGACCGAACCAAGCATGGACCTGACCGGAGAAGAGCGGATCGCCGCGCCGCGCGAAGCGGTGTGGCGGGCCCTGAACGATCTGGAGACGCTGAAAGCCTGCATACCGGGATGCGAATCGCTGGAAAGGCGCTCTCTCACCGAAATCGACGCGGCGCTAGGCATGCGGTTCGGCCCGATCAAGATCAGGTTCCATGGGACGCTGGAGCTTTCCAATCTCAACCCGCCCGCCTCCTACACCATCTCGGGTGCGGGCAAGGGCAGCATCGCAGGCTTCGTCCATGGCAGCGCCGACGTGATCCTGACCGAGGATGGCGGCGAGACGGTGCTCTCCTACGTGATCAGAGGCGATGCCGGCGGCAAGATCGCCCAGCTCGGCACGAGGCTCATCAGCTCCAGCTCGCGCAAGCTTGCGGACCGGTTCTTCTCCAACATCGGCAAGGCGGCGAGCAACGGAGGAATGTTGGAATAAGGACCGCTTCCAGCAGCATTATTGACCAGTTGATAAAAAATTTGACCTTTTGAGAAAATATGTCATCCTGCCCATACGGATAAGGCGAAAGAAACGCCACCGGGGAACCAGAGCCCTGCGCTTCAAGCGAACAGCGCGGCTCAAACAATTGGGAGATGCGATCTCATGGGATCAGCAGGACCTGGATCAGTTCAATCGGCCGTTTTTCAAGCGGAAACCCCTGACATAAAGACTGGCAGGCTCGACGCTGCGGCCTATGACCATGTCTTTGACGATCTGCACCCGCCGCTGACACGGCACGAAGCCTTCGTCGAGGCGGATCGCTGCTATTTCTGCTATGACGCGCCGTGCATGAATGCCTGCCCGACGGGCATCGATATCCCCCTCTTCATCCGCCAGATCGCCGCCGACAATCCGACCGGTTCGGCCAAGACCATCCTTGCCGAAAACATCCTGGGGGGCATGTGCGCCCGCGTCTGCCCGACCGAGACGCTGTGCGAGCAGGCCTGTGTTCGCGAGGTCGCGGAAGGCAGGCCGGTGAAGATCGGGCTCCTGCAGCGCTATGCGACCGACCATCTGATGGCGGAAGGTCGCCACCCCTTCACCCGCGCGGCACCCACGGGCAAGCATGTCGCCGTGGTCGGCGCCGGCCCTGCCGGGCTGTCGGCAGCGCATCGCCTTGCGAAATACGGTCACGAGGTGACGATCTTCGAGGCACGGCCGAAAGGCGGCGGTCTCAATGAATATGGCATCGCCGCCTACAAGACCGTCGACGATTTCGCCCAGAGAGAACTGGAGTTCATCCTGCAAATCGGCGGCATTGCCATCGAATACGGCAAGGCGCTCGGCCGCGACATCAGCATCGAGGCGCTGAAGGCCGGCTATGACGCGGTGTTCCTCGGCATGGGCCTGCCCGATGTCAACGATCTCGGCCTCGAAGGCGAGGATGCGGACGGCTGCAACGACGCCGTCGGCTATATCGCCGCGCTGCGCCAGAGCGACGATCTTTCCGCCCTCCCCGTCGGGCGTGACGTGGTGGTGATCGGCGGCGGCATGACAGCGATCGACATCGCCATCCAGATCAAGCTGCTTGGCGCGGAAAACGTTACCATCGCCTACCGGCGCGGGCGCGAAAGCATGAATGCCAGCGCCTATGAACAGGAACTGGCGCAGACCCATGGCGTCGTCATCCGCCACTGGCTGCAGCCGAAAGCGCTGAAGCGCAATGAAGCGGGCGTCATCTGCGGCATCGAACTCGAATATACGGCCCAGCCGAACGGCAAGCTCACCGGCACGGGCGAGACGCTGACGCTCCCCGCCGACCAGGTGTTCAAGGCGATCGGCCAGAGCTTCGACGCCCATCCCCTCGCCGGTTCCGGCATCGGGCTGGCGAAGGGCCGCATCAGCGTCGACGCGGAGCGCCGCACTTCCGTTGACGGCATCTGGGCAGGCGGCGACTGCGTGGCGGGCGGGCAGGATCTGACCGTCGCGTCCGTCCAGGACGGCAAGCTAGCGGCGGAATCCATTCATCGCGCCCTGATGCGGATTCCCGATCAGATCGACGGCTTTGCCGAAGCGGTGCTTGCCGGGGGCGTCACCGCCCCCACCGAACATGTGCCTCAGCCGGACAGCCCGGCTCGTCCGGCGGCGCGCTAGAAACGGGGAAGGACCACAACATGGCTGATCTCTCCTGCAATTTCCTCGGCATCAAATCCCCCAACCCGTTCTGGCTCGCCTCCGCTCCGCCGACCGACAAGGCCTATAATGTCGAGCGCGCCTTCAAGGCCGGGTGGGGCGGCGTCGTCTGGAAGACGCTGGGCGAAGAGGGCCCGCCGGTCGTCAATGTCAACGGGCCGCGCTATGGCGCGATCCACGGGCCGGACCGCCGGCTGCTGGGCCTCAACAATATCGAGCTCATCACCGACCGACCACTGGAGGTGAATTTACGGGAGATGAAGGAGGTGAAGATGCGCTGGCCGGACCGCGCGCTGATCGCCTCCATCATGGTGCCCTGCGAGGAGCGCGCGTGGAAGGCGATCCTGCCGCTGGTCGAGGAGACTGGGGCGGATGGGATCGAGCTCAATTTCGGCTGTCCGCACGGGATGAGCGAGCGCGGCATGGGCGCCGCCGTCGGCCAGGTGCCGGAATATATCGAGATGGTGGTGCGCTGGTGCAAGCAATATACGCGCATGCCCGTCATCACCAAGCTGACGCCCAACATCACCGACATCCGCAAGCCGGCGCGCGCCGCGAAGGCCGGCGGCACGGATGCGGTTTCGCTGATCAACACGATCAACTCCATCGTCTCGGTCGATCTCGATGATTTCGCGCCCATCCCCTCCATCGACGGGCGCGGTTCGCATGGCGGCTATTGCGGCCCGGCGGTTAAGCCGATCGCGCTCAACATGGTGGCGGAAATCGCCCGCGACCGGGAAACCTACGGCCTGCCGATCTCGGGCATCGGCGGCGTCACCACCTGGCGCGACGCGGCCGAGTTCATCGCGCTCGGCTGCGGCAATGTGCAGGTCTGCACCGCCGCGATGACCTATGGCTTCAAGGTCGTGCAGGAGATGATCGACGGCCTCTCGGACTGGATGGACCGCAAGGGCTTCCGCTCCATCGAGGATTTCCGCGGCATGGCGGTGCCCAACGTCACGGATTGGCAATATCTCAACCTGAACTATGTCACCAAGGCGCGCATCGACCAGGATCTCTGCATCAAATGCGGGCGCTGCCACATCGCCTGCGAGGACACGTCACACCAGGCGATCACCGCGACGGTCAATGGCGCCAGGCATTTCGAGGTGATCGACGAGGAATGCGTCGGCTGCAATCTGTGCGTCAATGTCTGTCCCGTCGACGGCTGCATCACCATGGAGCAGATCGCCGGCGTCGATCCTCGCACAAAAGCGCCGATCCATCCGGACTACGCCAACTGGACGACGCACCCGAACAACCCGATGGCGAAGCTGGCGGCGGAGTAGAGCTTGGTTTCTCCCTCAGCCGCGCGGCCTGATGCCGTTGAGGATGATGCCGATCACCGCCTGCGCCGTCTGCTCGTGGAAGCCGGGGCGATTGACCTGCGAGCCGAGGATGGCGCGGACCTGCACATCGAAATCCGCATAATGCTGGGTGGCCGCCCAGATCATGAAAATCAAATGATAGGGATCGACGGGCGCCAGCTTCTTTTCATCCACCCAGCGACGGATGACGGCGGCCTTCTCATCGACGAGCTTTTTCAGATGGCCTTTCAGAAAATCCGAAATCGCCGGCGCGCCATGCAGGATTTCATTGGCGAAAAGCCGGGAAGCCTCCGGTTTTTCGGCCGACATCTTCAGCTTCAGCGTGATGTATTTGCGCAATTCCTCGACCGGATCCCCATCCGGGTCGATATCGTCCAGCGGGCGGAGCCATTCCTCGAGCGTGTCCTCGAGCACGGTCACATAGATGTTCTGCTTGCGCGGAAAATAATAGAGCAGGTTGGGCTTCGACATGCCCGCTTTCGTGGCGATCTGGTCTATGGTCGAGCCACGAAAGCCATAGGCCGAAAAGACCTCCAGCGCGGCGTCCAGAATGATGCGCCGGTTGATGCCCTGGATACGGGTCGCCCCCTCGGACTTCACCCTGCCCTTGCCTTTCAGCGCTGTCGCCATCTGACACCTTCCAATCGGCGGAGCACTTTTCGAAAGCGCTTGACCGCACCCCACCGCTCTTCTAGCCTGCATTTTGACCAAGTAGTCAAGTTTTTGATTGCGGGCCGCCCCCGAGCGGCCGGTCACGGGAACATAACAAACACAGCGGATAAATGCCGCAATCAGGAGGCAGGGCGCATGTCGGCTACGGCATCGAGCACCAATCATTTCGACGCGTCCCGGATGCCGTTCCCGGCCAATCGCCAGTTCAAGTACATCGCCGTGAAAAGCCGCACCGGCCAGCTTTCCGGCGCGCTGGCGGACCGTTTTCAACAGGACTAACCGCAGACTACCCGGAGGGAATTCGACCATGGCGCTCAACGGCAATCTCAGGATCAACAGCGATCGGCTCTGGGAAAGCCTGATGGAGATGGCGAAGATCGGCCCGGGCGTGCGCGGCGGCAACAATCGCCAGACGCTGACCGATGCGGATGCGGAGGGGCGGCGCCTCTTCAAGACCTGGTGCGAGGCGGCGGGCATGACGGTCGCCGTCGACAAGATGGGCACCATGTTCGCCGCCCGCCCCGGCGCCGATCCGGACGCCCTGCCCGTCTATGTCGGCAGCCATCTCGACACGCAACCGACCGGCGGCAAATATGACGGCGTGCTGGGCGTCCTGAGCGGGCTCGAACTGGTGCGGACGCTGAACGACCTCGGCATCAGGACGAAGCACCCGATCGTCGTCACCAACTGGACCAATGAGGAAGGCGCGCGCTTCGCCCCGGCCATGCTCGCCTCCGGCGTCTTCGCCGGCGTACACACGCTCGACTACGCCTATGCCCGCACCGACCCGGAAGGCAAGACCTTCGGCGATGAGCTGAAGCGCATCGGCTGGGTGGGCGACGAGGAGGTGGGCGCGCGCAAGATGCACGCCTATTTCGAATATCATATCGAGCAGGGGCCGATCCTCGAGGCCGAGAACAAGCAGATCGGCGTCGTCACCCATTGCCAGGGTCTCTGGTGGCTGGAGGTGACGCTGACCGGAAAGGAGGCGCATACCGGCTCGACGCCGATGGACATGCGCGTCAATGCCGGGCTCGCCATGGCGCGCATCCTCGAAATGGTGCAGGCGGTCGCCATGGAAAGCCAGCCGGGCGCGGTCGGCGGCGTCGGGCAGATGTTCTTCTCGCCCAATTCGCGCAACGTGCTGCCGGGCAAGGTGGTGTTCACCATCGACATCCGCTCCCCGGACAGGGAGAAACTCGACCGCATGCGGGTAAAAATCGAGGCGGAGGCGGTCAAGATTACGGAACTGCTCGGCGTCGGCTGCTCGATCGAGGCCGTCGGCCATTTCGATCCCGTCACCTTCGATCCGGTGCTGGTGGGGCGCGTGCGCGACGCGGCGGAACGCCTCGGCTACAGCCATATGAACATCATCTCCGGCGCTGGCCACGATGCCTGCTGGGCGGCCAGGGTGGCGCCGACGACGATGGTCATGTGCCCCTGCGTCGACGGCCTCAGCCACAATGAGGATGAGGAGATTTCCAAGGAATGGGCGGCGGCGGGAGCGGATGTGCTGCTCCACGCGGCGGTCGAGACGGCGGAGATCGTGGAGTAGAATACCGGATTAAACCGCAAGCTGTTCGGCACAACACCAAAAGGGGAACGAACAAATGGCGACAAAAGTCATCAAGGGCGGCACGATCATCGCCGCCGACCGCAGCTACAAGGCGGATGTGCTGATCGACGGCGACAAGATCGCGGCGATCGGCGACGACCTCTCCGGCGACGAGATCATCAGTGCCACCGGCTGCTATCTGATGCCCGGCGGCATCGACCCACACACCCATCTGCAGATGCCCTTCATGGGCACCTATTCCTCGGACGATTTCGACACGGGCACCGCGGCAGCGCTGGCCGGCGGCACGACCATGGTGGTCGATTTCGTGCTGCCCGGCGCGGAAGGCGGGCTCCTCGACGCGCTGCAGGAATGGTTCCAGAAGGCCGGCAAGGCGCGCACCGACTATTCCTTCCACATGGCGATCACCGGCTGGAACAAGCAGATCTTCGACGAGATGCCGAAGGTGGTCGAACGCGGCATCAACACCTTCAAGCATTTCATGGCCTACAAGGGCGCGCTGATGGTGAACGACGACGAGATGTTCGCGTCCTTCCAGCGCTGCGCCGAGATCGGCGCCATGCCGCTCGTCCACGCCGAGAACGGCGATGTGGTCGCGCATCTTCAGCAGAAGCTGCTGGCCGAGGGCAATAATGGTCCGGAGGCGCATGCCTATTCCCGCCCGCCGGAGGTGGAGGGCGAGGCGACCAACCGCGCCATCATGATCGCCGACCAGGCGGGCGTGCCGCTCTATGTGGTGCATGTCTCCTGCGAGGAGAGCCATGAGGCGATCCGGCGTGCCCGGCAGAAAGGCATGCGCGTCTTCGGCGAGCCGCTGATCCAGCATCTCGTGCTCGACGAAAACGAATATAAGAACGAGGACTGGGACTATGCGGCGCGGCGCGTGATGTCGCCGCCCTTCCGCGACAAGCGGCACCAGGATGGGCTGTGGGCCGGGCTCGCCGCCGGCAGCCTGCAGGTGGTGGCGACGGATCATTGCGCTTTCACCACCGAGCAGAAGCGCTTCGGCCTTAATGATTTCACCAAGATCCCCAACGGAACGGGCGGGCTCGAAGACCGGCTGCCGGTGCTCTGGACCAAGGGCGTGCGCACCGGGCGGCTGACGCCGAACGAGTTCGTCGCCGTCACCTCCACCAATATCGCCCGCATCCTCAATATTTACCCGAAGAAGGGCGCGATCCTGCCGGGGTCGGACGCGGATATCGTCATCTGGGACCCGGAGGCGACGAAGACGATCTCGGCCAAGACGCAGAAATCGGCGATCGACTATAATGTCTTCGAGGGCATCGAGGTGACGGGCCTGCCGCGCATGACGCTGTCGCGCGGGCGCATCGCCTACAGGAACGGCGAGGTTCTGGCGCAAACCGGTGACGGCCGTTTCGTCGAGCGCGAGCCCCATGCCCCCGTCAGCCGTGCGCTGTCGACCTGGAAGGAGCTGGTGGCGCCACGCAAGGTCGAACGCAAACCCGAGCATATGCCGGCGGGGGTCTGATGAATGTCGCTGCCGCAATCACGCGAGGGCATATGAACGCCGCCCAGAGCTCGGTGATCGATGCGCGCGGATTGTCGCTCGTCTTCCAGACCAGCGACGGCCCGGTCCATGCGCTTTCCGATATCGACCTCACGGTCCAGCAAGGCGAGTTCGTCTCGTTCATCGGCCCTTCGGGCTGCGGCAAGACCACGCTGCTCCGCGTCATCGCCGATCTGGAGCAGCCGACATCGGGCACGATCACCGTCAACGGCGTCACGCCCGAGGAGGCGCGCAGGAAACGCGCCTATGGCTATGTCTTCCAGGCGGCCGCGCTCTATCCCTGGCGCACCATCGCTGCCAATATCTCGCTGCCGCTCGAGGTGATGGGCGTGCCCAAGACCCGGCGTGCGGAACTGGTCGAGAAGAACCTGGCGCTGGTCAATCTCACCGGCTTCGGCAAGAAATATCCCTGGCAGCTTTCCGGCGGCATGCAGCAGCGCGCCTCCATCGCCCGGGCGCTCTCCTTCGACCCCGACATGCTACTGATGGACGAGCCGTTCGGCGCGCTCGACGAGATCGTCCGCGACCATCTGAATGAACAGCTTCTGAAGCTCTGGGCGAAGACGCGGAAGACCGTGATCTTCGTCACCCACTCCATTCCCGAAGCGGTGTTCCTGTCGACCAGGATCGTGGTGATGAGCCCCCGCCCCGGCCGCATCCACGAGATCATCGACTGCGATCTCGGCCCGGACCGTCCACTCGAAATCCGCGAAACGCCGGAGTTTCTGAAAATCGCCCATCGCGTGCGCGAAGGGCTGAGGCTGGGGCACAGCTATGACCATTAGGGTGGTGCGGGTCATTACCCCCCTCTGCCCTGCCGGGCATCTCCCCCCTAAGGGGGGAGATTGGCTGACAGGAGCCAAAGCTCTAATCTTCCAGTGTCTGCGATTGGTGGCCAGCATCTACGAAGGCGTGATCTCCCCCCTTGAGGGGGAGATGGCCGGCAGGCCAGAGGGGGGTGAAAATTCCAGCCTGTCCCGGCACTTCGCGAGGAGCACCATATGACCTTCCTGCGCGACAAGTTTCTCCCGGTCACCACCGTTCTCCTCATTATTGTCGCGCTCTGGTATCTGCTGGCGATCTTCCTCAACGCGCCGTTCGAGCGCGACCAGGCGGAACGCAGCGGAGCGCAGCTTTCGACATCGCAGCTCATCGCCAACACGATGACCCAGGAGCGGCCGGTGCTGCCCGCCCCGCATCAGGTGGCGGAAGAAATCCGCAAGACCGTCTTCGACATCAGGCCGACCTCGAAGCGCAGCCTCGTCTATCACGGCTGGGTGACGCTCTCCTCGACGCTGCTGGGCTTCGTTCTGGGTTCCCTGCTCGGCATCCTGCTTGCCGTGGGCATCGTCCATTCGCGCACGCTCGACAAGAGCCTGATGCCGTGGATCATCGCCTCGCAGACCATCCCGATCCTGGCGATCGCGCCGATGATCATCGTGGTCCTGAACGCAGTCGGCCTGACCGGCCTGCTGCCGAAGGCGATGATCTCCACCTATCTATCATTCTTCCCCGTCGCCGTCGGCATGGTCAAAGGACTGCGCTCGCCCGAGATCATGCATCTCGACCTGATGCGCACCTATAATGCCTCGGCCTCCCAGGTCTTCTGGAAACTGCGCTGGCCTGCGGCGCTTCCCTATCTCTTCACCTCGATGAAGATCGCCGTCGCCATCAGCCTCGTCGGCGCCATTGTCGGGGAGTTGCCGACCGGCGCGGTGGCGGGACTGGGCGCGCGGCTCCTCGCCGGCTCCTATTACGGCCAGACGGTGCAGATATGGGCCGCGCTGATTGCCGCATCACTGATGGCCGCCGTGTTGGTATCACTGGTCGGGCTCGCCGCCCATCTCGTCAACCGGCGCATGGGCGCCCGGGCAGAGAAGGCAAGGCCATGATCAAGCCGCTGCTCCTTGTCATCACCGTCTGGCTCATCGCCTGGCTTTCGGTGAAAAGCCTCGCCGGCCTGCGGCTTGCCTCGTCGCGCGGGCAGCGGCTCGTCGATCTCGCCATTCCCATCCTCTTCGGCGTCTGGCTGCTGGTGCTGTGGGAACTGATCGTCCGCGCCTTCGAAATCCCCTCCGTGCTCCTGCCGGCGCCGTCCATGATCTGGGCGCGCATCGCCTCGTCGGTGCCGACCCTCTGGGCCGATTTCCGCCAGACCTATCTCAAGGCCGTGCTCGCCGGCTATGCGCTGGGCTGCGGCCTGGGCTTTATCACCGCCATCATCGTCGACCGCGTGCCGTTCCTGCGCAAGGGTCTCCTGCCGATCGGCAATCTCGTCGCCGCGCTGCCCGTCGTCGGCATCGCGCCGATCATGGTGATGTGGTTCGGCTTCGACTGGCCGTCCAAGGCGGCGGTCGTCATCATCATGACCTTCTTTCCCATGCTGGTGAACACAGTGGCGGGGCTTGCCGCCTCCGGGCACATGGAGCGCGACCTGATGCGCACCTATGGCTCGAGTTACTGGCAGACGCTTTTGAAGCTCAGGCTGCCCGCGGCGATGCCGTTCATCTTCAACGCGCTGAAGATCAACTCGACGCTGGCGCTGATCGGCGCCATCGTGGCGGAATTCTTCGGCACGCCGATCGTGGGCATGGGCTTCCGCATATCGGCGGAGATCGGGCGGATGAATGTGGACATGGTGTGGGCGGAGATCTTCGTCGCCGCCCTTGCCGGCTCGCTTTCCTACGGGCTGATCGCGCTTGTCGAGCGCGCCGTCACGTTCTGGCACCCGTCCTATAGAACATAAGAACACGGACTCCGCCCAGATAAGGCGGGGCCGCCAACCAGAGGAGAACCGCAATGAAAAGAACGATCGCATTATCGCTCGGACTTGCCATGTCGCTGCTGGCCGGCACGGCGCTGGCGGCCGACAAGCTGACGCTGCAGCTCAAATGGGTGACGCAGGGCCAGTTCGCCGGCTATTACGTGGCCAAGGACAAGGGGTTCTACGAAGCGGAAGGGCTCGATGTCGAGATCAAGCCGGGCGGCCCGGATGTCGCTCCGCCGCAGGTGATCGCGGGCGGTGGCGCCGACGTGATTGTCGACTGGATGCCCTCCGCGCTCGCCACGCGCGAAAAGGGCGTGCCGCTCGTCAACATCGCCCAGCCATTCAAGCGCTCCGGGATGATGCTGACCTGCCGCAAGGAGACCGGCATCACCAAACCGGAGGATTTCAAGGGCAAGACGCTCGGCGTCTGGTTCGGCGGCAATGAATATCCCTTCCTCTCCTGGATGAACCATCTCGGCATCAAGACCGATGGCGGGCCGGAAGGCGTTACCGTCCTGAAACAGGGCTTCAACGTCGATCCGCTGATCCAGAAACAGGCGGACTGCATCTCCACCATGACCTATAACGAATATTGGCAGGTGATCGACGCCGGCATCCCGGAGGACCAGCTCGTCGTCTTCAAATATGAGGACCAGGGCGTGGCGACGCTGGAGGACGGGCTCTACGTCCTCGAAAAGAGCCTTGACGATCCAGCGATGGTGGACAAGCTCGCCCGCTTCGTCAAAGCCTCGATGCAGGGCTGGAACTATGCGCGCGAAAACCCCGATGAAGCGGCGGAGATCGTGCTCGACAACGATGCCTCCGGCGCGCAGACCGAAAAGCACCAGAAGCGGATGGTGGGCGAGATCAACAAGCTGACGGAAGGTTCGGACGGAAAGCTCGATGTGGCCGCCGCCGAGCGCACGGTGGAAACACTGATGAGCGGCGGCTCCGACCCCGTGATCACGAAAAAGCCGGAAGGCGCCTGGACCACCAAGGTGATGGACGCGGTCAAGTAAGAAAAGACCTGTCCATCCCCTCGTCCTTCGAGGATCCTTCGGAAACATAAGCGATGCTGCGCTCGGCCTGAAAAGCCGGGGTTGAAGGTGCATTCCCAAAAAACGTCGTGGCAACCTTGTGGGACGCAAGTGGTCTCCGGGGGAACCTTCGGGGATGCGTTGACATTGGCGGGATCGCTCTGCAAGATGACGTCTTCACCAGGGGTGTCCCGTCAAGGGGCTGAGATGCTGCTAGGCCGAGAAGGCAGTGCAGGGACCCTATGAACCTGATCCAGTTCATACTGGCGTAGGGACGGTGCGGATGCCCGATGGCTACCTGGCTGCCATCTTTTCGGGTGTCCTTTCCCTCTTCCAGTCGGTGCTGGGTCTCCAATGCTTGCAAAGCAAGGAGCCTCACAATGACGTCTGCAACCACTCCGACAGTGACCACCGGGCCGTTGCCCGCCTCGACGAAAGTGCTCAAACCGGGGACGATCTATCCCGACATCCGCGTTCCCATGCGCGAGATCGCAGTGCATCCGACCGCCGGGGAGATGCCGGTGACGGTTTATGATTCCTCCGGCCCCTATACGGATGGAAGCGTCACGATCGACATCGAGAAGGGGCTGCCGCGCCTGCGTGAGACGTGGATTGCCGAGCGAGGTGACGCGGAGCGCTATGACGGCCGCATCGTCAAACCGGCGGATAACGGCTTTGTCTCAGGCGAAAAGCTGACGCCGGAATTTCCAGTGCGCAACCGGCCATTGCGGGCCAGGGACGGAAAGGCCGTGACGCAGCTTGCCTATGCGCGGGCAGGCATCATCACGCCGGAAATGGAATTCATCGCCATCCGCGAAAATCTCGGCCGCGAAAAACTGAAAGGGACGCTTGCGCGCGACGGGGAAAGCTTCGGGGCTGCGGTTCCCGATTATGTGACGCCGGAGTTCGTGCGCGACGAAGTCGCGCGGGGCCGGGCCATCATCCCCGCCAACATCAACCATCCCGAATCCGAGCCGATGATCATCGGCCGCAATTTTCTGACGAAGATCAACGCCAATATCGGCAATTCCGCCGTCACCTCCTCCATGGCCGAAGAGGTGGAAAAGCTGGTATGGGCGACGCGCTGGGGCGCAGACACGGTGATGGATCTTTCCACCGGCCGCAACATCCACAATATCCGCGAATGGATCATCCGCAATTCGCCTGTGCCGATCGGCACCGTTCCGATCTACCAGGCGCTGGAGAAGGTGCGCGGCATCGCCGAGGACCTGACCTGGGAGGTCTTTCGTGACACGCTCATCGAACAGGCGGAACAGGGCGTGGATTATTTCACTATCCATGCCGGCGTGCGGCTGCATTATGTGCCGCTGACCGTCGACCGCGTGACCGGCATTGTCAGCCGTGGCGGGTCGATCATGGCCAAGTGGTGTCTGGCCCACCACAAGGAGAGCTTCCTCTACGAGCATTTCGAGGAGATCTGCGACATCTGCCGCGCCTATGATGTCTCCTTCTCCCTTGGCGACGGTCTTCGTCCCGGCTCGATCGCTGACGCCAATGATGCGGCGCAGTTCGCGGAGCTGGAGACGCTGGGCGAGCTGACCAAGATCGCCTGGGCCAAGGACTGCCAGGTGATGATCGAGGGGCCTGGCCATGTTCCCATGCACAAGATCAAGGAGAATATGGACAAGCAGCTCGAAATCTGCGGCGAGGCACCGTTCTACACGATCGGGCCGCTCACGACCGATATCGCGCCCGGTTACGACCACATCACTTCGGCGATCGGCGCTGCCATGATCGGCTGGTTCGGCACGGCGATGCTCTGCTACGTCACGCCGAAGGAGCATCTGGGCCTGCCGAACCGCGACGACGTAAAGACCGGCGTCATCACCTACAAGATCGCCGCGCACGCCGCCGACCTTGCCAAGGGCCATCCGGCGGCGAAGGTGCGCGACGACGCGCTTTCCCGCGCGCGTTTCGAGTTCCGCTGGGAGGACCAGTTCAACCTCTCGCTCGACCCCGAGACGGCGCAGGCGCTGCACGACGAGACCTTGCCCAAGGAGGCGCACAAGGTGGCGCATTTCTGCTCCATGTGCGGCCCGAAATTCTGCTCCATGCGGATTTCGCATGACATTCGGGCGGAGGCCCAGAAAGAGGGTATGGCAGCGATGGCGGCGAAATACCGCGAAGGCGGCGATCTCTACGTGCCTGCGCAAGCGGAGACCTGAGCAACGACCCCTTCCACACCCTATGCGAAAAGCTCGAATAGCGTGAATTCGATACCTTGCAGCGCCTTGCATCTCGATCGGACGCACGGCGTTGCAAGGCTATTCGACATTCAGATCCGCGACTGGTGCACGCCGGGTGGCGAGGTTTCTCGGCTGATCTGCGTGAATGCGGCATCAGCCTCGAACACGCCGCGCTACTCCGCCGGCGAAGGCCTTTGCGCTGCCTGCTCCAGCTCGCGCTGCAGGCGGGCATGTTCCTCGATCTTCGGCTTGGTGAAGCGGCCGAGCAGGAGATAGGCGACGGGCGTGACATAGAGCGTCGCTATGGTGGCAAGGCCGAGCCCGCCGACGATGACCCAGCCGAGCGCGATGCGCGCCTCCGCGCCGGCGCCACTGGCGAGCACCAGCGGCACGCCGCCGAGCACGGCGCAGATCATGGTCATCGTCACCGGACGCAGGCGGATGTTCGCCGCCTCCTCGATCGCCTCGCGTACGCTCATCCCCTTGTCGCGCAGCTGGTCTGCGAACTCGACGATGAGAATGCCGTTCTTGGCCATGATGCCGACGAGGAGAACAAGACCGATCTGGCTGTAGACGTTGAGGCTCGTTCCGGTCATCAGCATGGCGAACACGGCGCAGCCGAGGCCGAGCGGCACGGTCGCCATGACGATGAGCGCACTGATGAAGCTTTCGAACTGGGCCGCCAGGACGAGCAGGATGATGACGATGGCGAAGCCGAAGGTGATCGCCAGGCCGTACGAAGTTTCGCTGAGGGTCTGCGCTTCGGCGAGCGGAATGATGCGCGAGCCGGCAGGCAGGAAAGGTGCCGCGATCTCCTGCGCGGCCGCATAGGCATTGCCGAGCGCGAAATCCGGGCGCAGGCCTGAGGTGATCGCGACGGAACGCATGCGCTGTTCGCGATCGAGTTCGGGCGGCACCGCCTTCTCGACCACCGTGGCGATGGAGGACATAGGGACGTAGCGGCCGTCGCTCGTCTTCATGAAGATGTTTTCAAGATCGGTCGGATCGTTGATCGGATTGGTCGTGGAAACGAGTTTGACGTCGAAACTGCGGTCGCCGATATAGACGGAGCCTATCCTGCGCCCGTCGAGGACCGACTGGATGGCGTTGGCGAGGCCGGTGATATCGATGCCGAGGTCGGAGGCGCGCTCGCGGTTGATATCGACCGCGAGCTGCGGCTGCGTCGGCTCGACGGAAAGGCGCGGCTGCTGGAAGCGAGGATCCTTTTCCATCGCCGAGACGACATTCTGCGCGGCCGTCTGCAGCTTTTCATAATCACTGCCCACGATCGCGAACTGCAGCCCGTTACCCGCGCCGCGGATGCCGAGGCTGTTCGGCTGGGCGGTGAAAATCCGCACGCCGGTGATGACCTTCAGCCTCTGTGTCACATCGGCCATGATTTCCTGCTGGCTGCGCACCCGCTCGTCCCAGGGGGCGAGCGTGAGCACGACGATGCCGTTGTTCGACGATCCGCCCGTTCCGGCGATGGCATAGGTGTTCTGGATTTCGCCGGAATCCCGCAACGGCTGCAAGAGCGTCTCTATCCTGTCGATCTGGCTGAGCAGGAAATCGATGCTGATGCCCTGCGGCCCGTTAAGGCGCAGGAGCGCGACGGCGCGATCCTCCGTTGGCGTCAGCTCCTGCCGGATCAGGCCATAAGCGCCATAGGATGCGGCCGCGAAGAGGACCGCAGCGATGACGACCACCAGGGGAGCCGAAAGACAGGCGTGAAGGCTTCGGCGATAAAGCGTTGCCAGCAGGCCGCCGAAGCGACGGAAAACGCCCGGCGAATGGTTGATATCCTGATGGTGCGCCGCCGCTTCCGTCAGGAAACGCGAGGCCAGCATGGGACAAAGCGTGAGCGCGACCACGGAAGACAAAAGGACCGCAATCGCCAGCACGAAACCGAACTCGCGGAAAAGGCCGCCCGTCTGGCCGGGAAGGAACGAGATGGGCACGAAGACGGCGGCAAGCGTGAGCGTGGTGGCGATGACGGCGAAGAAAACCTCCTCGGTGCCAAGCACGGCAGCGGCGCGCGGCCCCATGCCCTGATTGCGCCGCCGGACGATGTTTTCCAGGACGACGATGGCGTCATCGACGACAAGGCCGGTGGCCAGCACCAGCGCGAGCAGCGTCAGGATATTGACCGAAAAACCCGTGAGATAGATGGCGGCGATCGTGCCGATCAGCGCAACCGGCATGGAAATCGCAGGAATGAGCGTCGCCCGAATATCCCACAAAAAAAGGAAAATGATCACGATCACGATGAGGACGGAGGCGACCAGCGCGATTTCGACCTCGTGAATGGCGCCATTGATGAAATTGGCGTCATCACTGGTGACGCGGATCGTGACACCCGGCGGCAGGTTTTCCTGCAACTGCGTGACGGCGGCGCGGATACCCTTCGAGATATCGAGCGTATTGGACTGCGCCTGGCGGATGATGCCGAGGCCGACAGCCGTATTGCCATTGGCTTGCACGGCCGAGGATTCGATATCCGGTCCAAGCGTCACATTGGCGACATCGCCGATCTTGGTACGGCCGTTGATGAAGATATCCTCGAAGCCTTCCGGCGTGGTAATCGTCGCCGAGGCGCGCACCACGATCGACTGATCATTGCTCTTGAGCGATCCGGCCGGAGCATCGAGCGCCATATTGGAAAGCGCATTGGAAACATCGGCGATGGTGAGGCCGTAGCTCGCTAGCTTCGCCTGGTCGATATCGATGCGGAAAATCTTGTCACGGTCGCCATAGATCTGCACGTCGGCAACACCGGGGACCGCAGACAGCACATCCTGGATCTGATCCTCCACCAGCACGGTCATGTCCTGGATCGACATCGAATTCGAGGTCACGGCAAGACGCATCACCGGATCGGCATTGGAATCCGCCTTGATGATCTGCGAGGGGTCCGCTTCCTCGGGAACGTCGTTGGCGACGCGCGAGATGGCATCGCGCATGTCGGCCGCGGCGACATTCAGATCGACGCCGTCATTGAACTCGACCGTCACGCGGCTTTGCCCGAACGAGGAGGCCGAGGAGATTGACTTGACGCCGGAGACGCGTGCCACGGCATTTTCCAGAACCTGCGTCAGCTCGCGGTCGATGGTCTCCGCCGATGCACCCTCGAACACGGTGCGGATCGTCACGATGGGACGGTCGACATCGGGCAGTTCACGGATATCGACGCCGGTGAAGGCGGCGAGACCGGCAACGACGATCAGGACATTGAGAACGAAGGCAAGGACCGGACGACGGATGAAAAGCGCAGTGAAGCCGCCTTCGCTCGAAGCCGGGGATGGGGGACGGTCGCTCATCGCGGGCTCATCCGGCTCGGTCGGTGGAGGGGGCAAAGGGATTTACCTCGGAGCCTTCCGGCACGCCGCTCTCATCCCTCGTTATCTGCACCGGATTGCCGGCGCGCACGCTCTGCACGCCCTGCGTGACGATCATGTCGCCTGCACGCAGCTGACCATCGACCAGAATGCTCGCCGTATTGCGCTGGATGATATGCACAGGGACCTTTTCGGCCACGCCGTTGACCACGCGCCATACATAAGCGCCTTCCGCACCCCACTGGAGGGCCAGCGGATCGACGGAAGGATAGGTATCGCCGGGGAAGAGGATCGTTACTTCGAAGGACATGCCGGCGCGCAGCATATCCTTCGGATTGGCGATCCCGGCGCGCACGCGCAATGTCCGGCTCGCCTCGTCGATCATATTGTCGACAGCGCTGATCTTGCCCTCGAATGTCTGCCCCGGCAGCGCGATGGCGGTGGCGGTGAGCGGCTGGCCGACCTTGATCTGCGGCGCATAGCGCTCGGGCACCCAGATATCGATCAGGATCTGCGACCGGTCGTCAATGGTGGCGATCGCGGTCTGCGTGGTGACGAAATTGCCGGCATTCACCGGCAGAATGCCGATGACCCCGGAGATCGGAGCGACGACCGTCCGGCGGCTGAGCGCAAGGCCCGCCTCTTCCTGGGCAAGCTTGGCGTTGGCAACGGCGAGCTGAGCATCGACCATCTGCACCTCGGTCGCCGTATTGGTGGAGCGCAGCGTCGTGATGCGGCGCAGGGTGTTCTCCGCGTTCTGCAGGGCGATCTTCGCCCTGTCGGCGGCAATCTGCTCGTTTTCGGCATCGAGCTGCGCGATCGGCTCGCCCGCTTTCACCCGCGCGCCGGCCTTGACCAGAAGCGTGGTCATCATGCCGCTGGTGTAAGGCGTGACGGAAACCGTCTCCAAGGCGCGGCCCGTGCCGATGGCCGTCAGCCGGTTGTTGATCGTTTCGCTTTCGGCAGGCCGGGCGACGACGAGCGCGGCGGGCCGTGCGCCGCCATTGCGCCCCGCGCCTTCCTGGCGGGCGGCGCCATCCTGCGGCGTGGACCGCTGCGGCAGCCAGTCTATGCCGACGCGTGCGAGAACCTGATTTGCACCGGGGTAGAAATAAGCCCAGCCGGCGAGAGCAGCCAGCAGGATAAACACAGTCAGGACCAGCTGTTTCCAGACTTTCATCTGCCACTCCGGTTATGGGAATGCACACGGCAACGCAATGCATCGCCATTCAGTTCGGCACCAGCAATCATACTTCCAAAATTCCGGAGGGGATATGCGATAAATGGGAGGGAAATTAATAGAATATG
Organism: Mesorhizobium sp. RMAD-H1; assembly: GCF_014191375.1. GTDB lineage: Bacteria > Pseudomonadota > Alphaproteobacteria > Rhizobiales > Rhizobiaceae > Paramesorhizobium. Next base: position 42,271 of record NZ_JACHWN010000001.1, on the reverse strand, counting down.
ATCGTGACGCATCAAGGGGCGCGGCCTTTTCTCACCGGTCGGAGCCTCATGGCAGCCTCGTTCAAATCATCTTGGGGTGACGGCAATGTGACGGCAGCCGCCCGACGCGTCCAATTAAATTTACGTAATCAAACGTTGGGCGAAAGAAGCCTCTTGATATTGCTCATATAGTATGACTTTTAGATGCGCAGCATGACAGGCGTCCCGTCAGGGTAAACAGCCCCGGGAATTGGGAGGATGATGTGAATCTGGTTCAACTGATCAGCGAAAAAGGCAAGAGGCAGGTTGCGGCGCGGACGGAGGACGGCTTCCGCATCGTCCGCCGCACCCGCTCGGTGCTGGAGCTCGCCCATGCAGCGATCGATGCCGGCACGACGGTTGCCGCCATTGCCGAAGAACGCGGGCTCGGCAAGGCCGTCAATGTGGACGCGGCCTATGAGGAAGGGCGCCTCCTGCCGCCGATCGACGCGCCTGATGCGGCCCATATCCATTTGACCGGAACCGGACTCACCCATCTGGGCTCTGCCGCCACGCGCGACGCCATGCACAAGAAGGTTTCGGCTGAGAAAGAGGAAAACCTCACCGACTCCATGAAGATGTTCCAGATGGGACTCGAAGCCGGCAAGCCTGAGAAGGGCAAGGTCGGCGTCCAGCCCGAATGGTTCTACAAGGGCAATGGCACGATGCTGGTCGCTCCCGGCGCGGCGCTCCTGTCGCCGGCTTTCGCCGACGATGGCGGCGAGGAACCCGAGATCGCCGGCATCTATCTCATCGGTCCCGACGGCACGCCTTTCCGGCTCGGCTTCGCGCTCGCCAATGAGTTTTCCGACCACATCATGGAGCGGGTCAACTATCTCTACCTCGCCCACTCGAAGCTGCGTCCCTGCGCCATCGGACCGGAGTTGCGGACAGGCAAGCTGCCGGCCCATATCAACGGCACGTCGCGCATCCTGCGCAAGGGCAAGCCGCTCTGGGAAAAGCCGTTCCTGTCGGGCGAGGACAACATGTCCCACACCATCGCCAATCTGGAGCACCATCATTTCAAGTATGAGGTGTTCCGTCAGCCGGGCGACATTCACATCCATATGTTCGGAACGGCGACGCTCTCCTTCGCCGACGGTATCCGCACCGAGCCGGGCGATGTGTTCGAGATCGAGGCCGCGGATTTCGGTCTGCCGCTGCGCAATCCCCTGCGCGTTTCCAAGCCGGAGAAGGTGAAGATCAAGGCGATCTGAAGCGCCGGATCACCGAAACGCGCTCAAGGCTCCGCCCGCATATTGATGAAAGGATATGCGGCCCGCGAAGTGGATGACGGCGGCGTGTCCGCCGCATTGCCGGGGATCCTTCGGCCGGGCCCGAGGATTGACGGCTAAGAGGCGGCTGCCTTTTCCCGTTCGGCCTGCGCGACGCGTTCGGCGCCCTCGAAGATGACGAGGCGCATGGCGGCGCGGGCGGCTTCGGGATCCCTTTTGGCAATGGCATCGGCGATGGCGCGATGCTTCCTGGCCGAAGCCACATGCCGTTCGGTGTCGGGGATGGGAGAACTGACCGTGAAGGCGGTGACGAGCGCCACCTCGATAAGCGCGCTGAGCGAACGCATGAACGGGTTGCCGGACGCTTCGGCGATCGTCAGGTGGAACTGCAGATCACTGTGCACGAAATCTTGTGCCGTATCGTTGCGGTCGCCCATGCGGTCGGCCCAGCGATAGAGCTCGGCAAGCTGCTGCTCGGTGCGCCGCTGGGCGGCGAGGGCCGCCGCCTCCGGCTCGAGCGCCAGCCGCATCTCGGCCAGGCTCTCCATGAATTTCAGGTCGACGCCCGCCTCGAAATGCCAGATCAGAATGTCAGGGTCGAACAGGTTCCACTGCGAGCGCTCGCGCACCCGCGTGCCGATCTTGGCCTTGGGCTGGATGAGCCCCTTGGCGGCCAGGGTCTTCAGCGCCTCCCGCAGGACGGTGCGCGAAACGCCGAAGCGTTCGAGAAGCTCGGCATCACCGGGCAGGATGCTGTTCTCGGCATAAAGCCCCTTGACGATGCCGAGTCCCAGATCATGCATGACATGCGCATGATGGGTGCGCGACTGCGCCGACGAGCTGAAGTCATATTGGCCAAGCTGCATCTTGTTGGTTGTCACCCGGTGCTCCTTGCAATGGTTCGCCCCGATATGCGCCTCTCCGACACAAACACAAGAACGCGCTGCAATGCAATGAACGCAAAAAGCAGTATCCCCACCACAATCTTGGTCCACCAGCTCGAAAGCGTGCCGTCGAAGACGATATAGGTCTGGATCAGGCCCTGAATAAGGACGCCGAAGAAGGTCCCTGCCACATAGCCGACGCCGCCGGTCAGAAGCGTTCCGCCGATGACGACGGCCGCGATCGTGTCGAGCTCGACGCCGACGGCCGACAGCGAATAGCCGGCGGAGGTGTAGAGCGAAAAGACGATGCCGGCGAGACCGGAAAGGAAGCCGGACAGGGCATAGATGCCCATCGTCGTGCGCGCGACCGGAACGCCCATCAGCTCGGCGGAGGTGCGGTTGCCGCCGAGGGCATAAACATAGGAGCCGAACCTGGTGAAATGGGCGATGATGATGCCGGCCGCGAACACCGCCAGCATCAGGCCGCCGATGAATGTCAGCCTGCCGCCGCCGGGCATGCGCCAGTAAAGCCCCTGCAGGGCCGTGTAGAAGGGATGGTTGATGGGGATCGACTGCGTCGTCAGGACGAAGCAGAGCCCGCGCGCGAGAAACATGCCCGCCAGCGTGACAATGAAGGCCGGCACGTTGAGATAATGGATGATGGCGCCCATGGCCGCGCCGAAGGCCGTCGCAAAGAGAAGCGCGATGGCGAAGGCCGGCAGGGGATGCATGCCGTGCTGGCTCACCAGAACGGCGATGAGCACGCCGGTGAAGGCGATGACCGAACCGACCGACAGATCGATGCCGCCCGAAATGATGACGAAGGTCATGCCGACCGCAGCGATGCCGAGGAAGGCATTGTCCGTCAGGAGATTGCCGATCACGCGGGTCGACAGCATGTTGGGAAACTGGATCACGCAGGCCGCATAAAGCAGCACGCATATCAGAAGCGTCGCGTAGAAGGGCAGAAGTCTGGTGTTCATGGGCTGATTTCCCGCCGTTCGGTCTTGTTTTCGGTCGGCGGGGCCGGCCTCAGTTCGCGCTTCAGGAATATCCCAAAGCCGGACGACGAGGCGGATTGCGCCAGCAGGATCATGATGATGACGGCCGCCTTCAGGATGAGATTGTATTCCGGCGGGAAGCCCGAGATGAGGATGCCCGTGTTCATCGCCTGGATGATGATCGCGCCGAGGATCGACATCAGGATACTGAAGCGGCCGCCGAGCAGCGAAGTGCCGCCGATGACGACGGCCAGAATGGCATCGAGCTCCAGCCAGAGCCCGGCATTGTTGGCATCCGCGCCGCGGATATCAGCGGCGACGATGATGCCCGCCAGCCCGGCGCACAGGCCGCTGAAACCATAGACGAGGAGGATGATGAGCCGGCTGTTGATGCCCGACCAGGTGCTGGCGCTGCGGTTGACGCCGATCGCCTCGATGAGGAGCCCGAGCGCCGTACGCCGCACCAGCAGGATGGCCAATATGCCGAGCGCCGCCGCAAGCACCACCGGCATGGGAACGCCGAGGAAGGCACCGGTGCCGAAGAAGATCAGGCCAGGATCATTGAACGTGACGATGGTGCCTTCGGTAATGAGCTGGGCGATGCCGCGCCCCGCCACCATCAGTATCAGCGTGGCGACGATGGGTTGCAGGTCGAGAAAGGCGATGAGCAGGCCGTTCCACAAGCCGCAGAGGAGGCCCACGCCAAGCGCCGCCACTATGATGATCGGCAGCGAATAGCCTTGAACCGCCAGCGTCGCCGCAATCGCGCCTGCAACCGCCATGACCGCCCCGACCGAGAGATCGACGCCCTTGGTGGCGATGACGGCCGTCATGCCGATGGCCAGAATCGCCACCGGCGCGCCGCGGTTGAGCACGTCGATGAGACTGCCGAAGAACCGCCCATCCTGGAAACGGATATCGAAGAAGCCGGGAAAGGCCAGATAATTGAAAAACAGGATCACCGCCAGCGACAGGAGCTGCGGCAATGCCTTTGCGAGAGAACCGGACATGAAACCGTTCATTGCTGCCCCACATTCCCGGTTTCTGCCGCGATGGTGCGCATGATCGTGGCCGCGTTGATATCCTTGCCGGTGAGTTCCGCCGTATGGACACGGTCGCGCAGGACACGGACACGGCTCGAATAGGCGACGATCTCCTCGATCTCGGAGGAGATGACGAGCAGCGCCATGCCCTCGTCGCAAAGCTTGTTGATCAGCGTGATGATTTCCGCATGCGCGCCGACATCGATGCCCCGCGTCGGCTCGTCAAGGATGAGGAAGCGCGGGTTGGTGGCGAGCCAGCGGGCCAGAATGACCTTCTGCTGATTGCCGCCCGAGAGAAACTTGACCGGTTTCTCCATATCGGTCGTGCGGATGTCCAGCGCCTTGATGAAGCGGTCGGCCAGTTCCGCCTGCTCCCGGCTCGACAGCCGGTTGAGCCAGCCGCGACGCGCCTGCAGCGCGAGCGCGATATTCTCGCGCACGGAGAGATCGCCGATGATGCCGTCCGTCTTGCGGTCCTCCGGGCAGAGGCCGAAACCCGCCGCCACCGCCTCGCGCGGCGAATGGATGCGGATCTCGCGGCCGTCGATCGAAGCCTTGCCGCTATCCGGGACATCGATGCCGAAGAGAAGCCGTGCCGTCTCGGTACGGCCCGAGCCGAGGAGCCCCGCGACGCCGACGACCTCGCCCTCGCTGATGTCGAGATCGAAAGGCGCGATGCTGCGCGAGAGGCCATAATTGCGGAAGGAGATGCGGCGCGCCGAGGCAGGGGGCGTGGTGCGATGCGTCGCATGGGTCGCCTCGGCGAGCGTGCGGCCGAGCATCTTGGAGACGAGCTCTATCTTGCTCATGTCCCTGGTCAGCGCCGTTCCGGCGAGACGGCCGTTGCGCAGGATCGTCACGCGGTCGCTGACGGCATAGACCTGGTCGAGGAAGTGGGTGATGAAGACGATGCCCATACCGCGCGCCTTCAACTGGCGCATGACGGTAAAGAGCATTTCCGTCTCGTTTGCATCGAGGCTGGCGGTCGGCTCGTCGAGGATCAGCACCTTGCCGGAGAGATCGACGGCGCGGGCGATCGCGATCAACTGCTGCACCGCCACCGAATAATGCGACAGATCGGCAGAAACGTCGATGTTCATGCCATATTGCGCAAGCAGCGCGCGGGAACGCCTTTCCATTTCACGGCGGTCGACGAAACCGAAACGCCTGGGCTGACGGCCGATGAAAAGATTTTCCGCGACCGACAGATTGGGCAGGAGGTTGACCTCCTGATAGACCGTGCCGATGCCGAGATGCTGCGCCTGCAGCGTGTCGCGCACGGTGATCTCGCGGCCCTCGAAACGGATCACGCCGGAATCCGGCTGATGCACGCCGGTCAGAACCTTGATCAGCGTCGATTTTCCGGCTCCATTTTCACCCAGAAGCGCGTGGACTTCGCCGGCACGGACGGCGAAATCGACACCATCGAGCGCCTTGAAGCCGAGAAAGGACTTGCTGATATTCTCGACGCCCAGAAGCACATCGCTCGGCGATAAACCCTGCGCGGCGTTTTGCGGAGACGCGTTTCCCGTCATGCGGCCGCTCCTCTATCCGGATTTCCCAGAGCCCACACAAGCCCGCGCGGAAAACCGCTTCGTCCTTTTGCGGACTTGCTCTGGGCTTGCCGGCAGCCGTCCCCGCCCCCCGGAAAGGACGGCTGCCATTCAAATGAAGGACGAAGAGATCAGTAGCCGAGGCCCTTCTTCTCCTCATAGACCTTCATCGGATCGTCCGCTTGCGTATAGAGCTTCGATTCGGTCTGGATCCACTTCGGCGGGGTCTTGCCGCCATCCTTGAATTCCTTCAGCGCATCGAAGGCCGGGCCGGCCATGTTCGGCGTGAGTTCCACCGTCGCGTTGGCCTCGCCGTCGGCCATCGCCTTGAAGATATCGGGAACCGCATCGATGGAGACGACCAGGATATCCGAACCGGGCTTCAGGCCCGCTTCCTTGATGGCCTGGATCGCGCCGACGGCCATGTCGTCATTATGGGCGTAGAGGGCGCAGATGTTCTTGCCGCCATTCTCCGCCTTGAGGAAGCCTTCCATCACTTCCTTGCCCTTGGAGCGGGTGAAGTCGCCGGTCTGGCTGCGAACGATCTTGAGATTGTCATGGCCGGCAATGGCCTCCTCGAAACCCTTCTTGCGGTTGATGGCCGGGCTCGAGCCGACGGTCCCCTGCAGCTCGACGATGTTGCAGGGCTTGTCGCCCACGGTCTTGACCAGCCAGTCGCCCGCGACCTTGCCTTCGTGAACCGTATCAGAGGTAACGGCCGTCAGATAAAGGTCCGGATTTGCGGTTTCGATGGTGCGGTCGAGCAGGATGACCGGAATTTCGGCATCCTTGGCTTCCTCGAGCACCGCATCCCAGCCCGTCGCCACCACAGGCGCGAGGAAGATGCCGTCCACGCCCTGCGCGATGAAGCCGCGAATGGCCTTGATCTGGTTTTCCTGCTTCTGCTGGGCGTCGGCGATCTTCAGATCGATGCCGCGCTTCTCCGCCTCGATCTTGGTGACGGCGGTCTCGGCGGCACGCCAGCCGGATTCCGATCCGATCTGCGAAAAGCCGACCGTGAGATCAGCGGCGCTCGCGGCGCCAGCAAATGCGATTGCCGCGACCGTCGTCATCATCATGCGCTTCAAATACGACATTGTTTCCTCCCTTGTCGTCCACCGTCCGGCCTCGGCACATCGCCCCAAAAGGAAGGCTGATGCGCGGATGCACATTACAGCCCTCCTCCGTGCGCCTCCTGGATTGCACGGCACTGTAATATCCTCCCGAACTGTCCTCGTTATTATCATACAGTAATATAAATTGAAAAGCCGCTAATTCTATTTTTCTGCGTGCGATTGCGATCCCCTGCAAAAACCGGAAGAATAAAACGAAGAAGAACACAAAACCGCGGGAACGAACCGCAAAGCTGGGATGGAAACTGCAATGAAGAAGACGGAATTCGGCCATCTGGCCGGGGGACAGACGGTCCACGCCATCGATATCGGCGGCCCGGCGCTGAACGCCCGCATCCTCACCTATGGGGCGACGCTGGCGGACCTGACCATTCCGACCGGACAAGGCCCGCATTCGGTCGTCCTCGGCTTCGACAGGCTCGAGGATTATCTGGCGCAGACGGCCTATGTCGGCGCGATCGCCGGGCGCTGCGCCAACCGCATCGCCGGCGGGCGCTTCACGCTCGACGGGGTCGATCACCAGCTGAGCCTCAACGAGAACGGCCGTACGCATCTGCATGGCGGGGTCGAAGGGTTTTCGCGCAAGCTCTGGAGCATCGCAGACGCCGGGCCATCGTCGGTCACGCTGACGCTCGTCTCTCCCCACGACGAGGAAGGCTATCCCGGCGAGGTGCGCACCATCTGCCGCTACTCCATCGAGGGCCAGACGCTGACACTGGAACTCATCGCCGAGACCGACCGCCCTACCCTCGTCAATCTCGCCGGCCATGCCTATTTCAATCTCGACGGCTCGGACACGATCCTCGACCACAGGCTGACCATCCCTGCCAGTGCCTATACGCCCGTCGACGGCGACCTCATCCCGTCAGGCGAGATCGTCCCCGTGGCCGGCACCGATTTCGATTTCACCACGCCGCGCCCGATCCGCTCCGGCAATCCGCACACCGGATACGACCATAATTTCGTCCTCTCCATGAGCCCCGCGACCACGCCCCGGCCCGCCGCCAGACTGGAAGGCCCGCAGAGCGGCATCGAGATGGAGATCTGGACGACGGAGCCGGGGCTGCAGTTCTATGACGGCAATTTCCTGCCGCTGCCGCAGCCCCTGCGCGGCGGACGGCAGAGCCAGCGCTTCGGCGGACTGTGCCTCGAACCGCAACGCTTCCCCGACGCCATCCACCATCCGCATTTTGCGGGATCGGTGCTGCGCCCCGGCGAAATCTACCGGCAGGTGACGCAATATGTGTTCAGCCGGGAGGAGTGAAGCCGCGAGGCACGCAGCCTATCCTCCGCATTCTCGGGCCTGCCGCGAGGATCTGCGGCAATAAGGAAAGCGCTTACCGCCCTGACAAGATCGGGCCTCGGCAGCTTCTCGGGACAAGCCCGAGAATGACGGCCAGAGGAGGCCCGGATAGAGTCCGGCAATACTATACATAATCCCCATTACCGGGGCCGGTAGACGGCGCAGAGCTTGTTGCCGTCGGGGTCGCGCACGTAAGCGAGATATATCGGCCCAAAGCTGCTGTTGCGCAGACCCGGCGCATTCTCGATCGAGACGCCGCCGTTCCGAATCGCGGTGTCGTGGAATTCCTGCACCTGTTCGGGCGAATTGCATTTGAAGGCGATGGTGCCGCCATTGGCAAAGGTCGCCGGCTCGTCGTTGATCGGCTCGCTGACGCAGAAGGAATTGCCCTCGTGCCGGTAGAAGAGCCTGATATGACCCGTGTCCGCCTTGTCGCGCAGCGGCTCGCCAGCACCCAGCGTTTTCAGGACTGCATCGTAAAAGCGCTTCGAGCGCTCGATGTCGTTCGAGCCCACCATGATGTGATTGAACATGCTTATTTCCCGTCCATCAAATAAACTGCGCCGACAGCCGCAGTCAGCCGCACTTTCCTAGTACAAGCGCAGCCGCGCTTCAATTTGGCAAAAGCCCCAACCGGGAAGTAGGATGCCCTGCTCCAGCTGAGACCGAGGCGCGACAGATCATGACATTTTCCCCGTTACAGCCTTCATCGCGGGTCCTGTTGACAAGCGCCGGGCGAGCCTGGCGCGGGCTGAACGCGGATTTCCTGCATGTCCCGCGCGGGCTGTCGCATGTGCCTGGCAGCGGGATGCATAGTCTCGGCATCCATTTCGGGCCTCCCGTCAAGGCCGATTGCCGCTTCGGCGGGCGGAGCATGCGGCGCGTGCAGAAGGCGGGCGATATCGACATCGTTCCGGCCGGCATGGACGGATCGTGGGAAGACGAGGCGGACTGCCGTATCCTGCGATTGAGCCTCCAGCCTTCCCTGCTCGAGCAGATTGCCGGGGAACTCGGACGGGATGCCGGCAGGATCGAACTCGCCCCGAAACTTCAATTGCGCGACACCCGCATCGAGGCAATCGGCTGGGCCATCAAGGCGGATCTGGAGGCCGACACCCCGTCCGACCCGCTCTATATCGACCTTCTCGCCAATGCGCTCGCCGTCCGGCTGATCGAAATTGCAGGCTGCGGCTCCCGCGAGCCGGAAAGGCGCCGCGAGCCGAAATTATCCGCCCGCCAGTTGCGGCTCCTGACGGAATTCATCGAGACCCATCTCGATCAAAGCCTTCATCTCGCCGATCTGGCGGCGGTGGCGGGGCTAAGCGTCACGCGCCTGAAGACGCTGTTTCGCAACAGCACCGGCTTGCCCGTCCATCAATATGTCATCCGCCGGCGCGTGGAATATGCCCGCGCCCTGATGACCAATACGCGTATGCCGGCGAGCGAAATCGCCCTCGCCGCCGGATTCGCCCATCAAAGCCACATGGTCTCGACGATGCGCCGGGTCCTCGGCCTCACCCCCGGCGAGATTGTCCGGGAGGCAGGCGAATTCCGGCCGAATCTGCCAAATCCCGCCTGAATCTGCGCGACAAATTCCCGTTCCGCTCCCTAGACCTGACGCGTCTTCGAGCCAGGGAGTGGAACCATGTATGCCATTGTCGGAGCCGCCGGAAAGGTCGGTTATTCAACGTCGGTGAAGCTGCGCGAGGCAGGCGTGCCGGTGCGGGCGATCCTGCGCGACGCGGCAAAGGCAAGCCGGCTCAGCGCCATCGGATGCGAGATCGCCATTGCCGACGTGCAGGACCCCGCCGCCCTTGGCCGCGCGATTGCAGGCGCGGATGCCGTGCAGATCATCCTGCCGCCTCCGCCGCAGGCCGAGGACATCGTTGGCGAAATGCGCCGCTCCATCGAAAGCCTGGCTGGGGCGCTGGAACAGGCGCGTCCGGACCGGGTGCTGGCAATTTCCGACTATGGCGCCCATATCCGCGAAGACATAGGAATGCCGGGCGTGTTCCGCCTTTTCGAGGCACGGCTCCGGCGGCTGGAGGTGCCCAAGATCTTTCTGCGGTCGGCGGAGCATATGGAAGGCTGGGGGGCGCTCGTCCCGGTGGCCGCGGCGACGGGCGCTTTGCCGAGCCTGCATCATCCGGTCGAGAAGGCTTTCCCCACTATTTCTGCGCCGGATGTCGGCCTCATCGCGGCCAGCCTGCTGCTTCGGCCGGACGGAGAAGCCGGCGATGAAATCATCCATGCCGAAGGGCCGCGCCGTTACAGCGCCGCCGATGTGGCTGATGCTTTGAGCCAATTGCTGGGCCGCACCGTCACTGCCCAGGCCTTACCGCGCGCGCAATGGCGGGAAAGCCTGGGGCGCGCGGTAAGCGCGAGCACCGTCGAGCTTCTGGTCAAGCTCTACGACGCACACAACAGGGGCGGTCTTATCGATGTCGAGCCCGGCGGAAAGGTCCGCTACGGCGCAACGGCGTTGATCGACGCGCTCCGGCGCTTCGTCCCGCCGCGCTGAACGTCAATCCCGCTTCAACCTCGCATAAGCCACAGCGATCCGCGCGGCCAGGTCGGCATTGTTGAGAACGAGCGCGATATTGGCCTTGAGGCTCGCGCCGTTCGACAGCTCATTGATGCGGGCGAGCAGGAAGGGGGTCAGCTCCTTGCGCCCGATGCCGCGGCTGGCTGCTTCCGCCACCGCCTCGGCAATCGTGCCATCGATGAAGGCCGGGTCGAGTGCGTCGGCCGCCGGGATGGGATTTGCGACGAGAATGCCGGTGCCGGAACCCAATTGCGCGTGGAGGACCAAGGCTTTCGCGATTTCCTCCGGCGTGTCGAGCCGGTGGTCGGCCTTGCAGCCGCTGGAGCGGGTATAGAAAGCAGGGAAATCATCGCTGCCATAAGCGATGACGGGAACACGCTGGGTCTCCAGGAACTCCAGCGTCTTCGGAATGTCGAGGATCGACTTCACCCCGGCGCAGACAACGGTGGTGGCCGTCTGGCCGAGTTCCGTCAGATCGGCGGAAATATCGAACGTCGCCTCCGCCCCGCGATGCACGCCGCCGACGCCGCCGGTGGCGAAGATATCGATACCCGCAAGCGCCGCGATCCGCATGGTAGCCGAAACGGTGGTGCCGGCGGAGCGGTCCTGGACCATCGCCACAGCGAGGTCGCGGCCCGACGCCTTCACCGCGTCCTTCGCCTGCGCCAGCACCTCGATTTCATTGTCCGCAAGGCCGACGCGGAGCTTGCCCGCGACCACGGCAGTCGTCGCCGGCACCGCGCCATGGCTGCGCACCACTGCCTCGACCTTCCGTGCCATCTCCAGATTGGCTGGATAGGGCATGCCATGGGTGATGATCGTCGATTCCAGCGCCACCACCGGCGCGCCATCGGCGATCGCGGCCCGGACCTCCTCGGTGGGGTGAAGAAGCGATGCGTTCATGATTGATGCCTTTCTCAAACAGGAATTCGATGTATGTGGGCCGCGAGGAAGTGCGGCGACAAAAGCGGATGTACGCTCGCCTCGCTCTCGGCGGTGAGCGTGGCGAGCAGCGAGCCGGTGCGCGCGCCTTCCGTGAGGCTTGCGCCGGAAAGAAGGCGGGAAAGCGTGCCGGCGATCATCGCATCGCCCGCACCGGTGACGTCGACGGGGTGCGCCGGAACGGCCTCGACCCGCGCGGTGCCCTCCGCATCCGCGACCAGGAGCCCCGCAGCGCCCATGGTCAGCACCACGCCGCCCGCGCCTCTTGCCCGCAGCGCGTCAGCGGCGGCTTCCGGTGAAAAGCGGAGGTCGCTTTCACTCAAGTCCAGCATGGCGCGAGCTTCGTCGAGATTGAGGAACAGGATATCCACGCCCGTCAGATCCTCCGGCAGCCGCCGGGCCTTGGGCGAGGAGACGGCATCGATGGCGAGGCGGAACCGCGCGGACGCCTTGCGCTCGATCAGCGCCTTGAGTGTTTCCGCCGGCAGATTGCAATCGGCGAACACATAGGCTGCGGAGGCAAGATGCGGCCAGACGCGGTCGAGATTGGCAGGGGAGAACAGGTCGAAAATGCCCATGTCGGCGATGCCGAGCGCCAGCTCGTTTTCCGGCCCCAATATTGCGGCATATTCGGCGGTCGGCGCATCGCCGGTGACGATCACCTGGCTCACATCGACGCTTAAGTCACGCAAGGAGCGGATGAGCGCCCGGCCCGTATCATCATCCCCGACAATGGAAACGAAGCTGGTGGCGATATCGAGCCGGGCGAGATTTTCCGCCACGTTGCGCGCCACGCCGCCAAAGCTGCGGTAGCCGGTGACCGGGTTGGAGGTGCCCGATATCAGCGGCGCGCGGGCATGATATTTGCGGTCGAACACCGCGCCGCCGACGACGGCGATGCGCTTTTGCGCCGGCAGCACATAGCCGCGCCCGAGAATGTAGCCCTTCTGCATCAGCTGCACGACATGCGCCGCCACCGTCGAGCGCGCCAGGCCCAGCATATCGGCGATCTCCCGCTGCCCGGCGAAAGGATTGGCCGTTATGATTTCGAGAACCGCGCGCTCCTGCGCACCAAGATCATCCATGCCGCATCCGATCCTCCGGCCGTTGCGGCGACCTCTATCAACTTCCGACTATTGTATCAACTATTGTTTTGAGGCGTGCGGTGAGGCACCGGCATGGAAAAATGCACGGTTCTCACGTATATAGGAGCGTATTGCCGCTTCGCCGGCGATGATGCTCATCGGATCGAATCAATGGCCGGAAAAGAAGATGGGGCGGTGACGGAGGGAGCGGTCGAGGCCGGCTCCGCATGCCGCGCCAGCGCTTGTGAAAAGAACCGCCCGCTGACCCGATTGCCGCTGCGCCACCGTCTCTCCAGCAAGGTGCTGCTCCTGACGATCTTCTCCGTCCTGGTGGCGGAAGTGCTGATTTTCGTGCCCTCCGTCGCCAGCATGCGGATGCGCTGGCTGACGGCGCGGCTCGATACCGTGGCCGCCGCCAGCATCGTTCTGGCCGACAGCGAGAGCCCCGTCGTGCCCCGGTCGGTGCAGGACAGCGTGCTCCTGGCGACGGGAACGAAGGCCATCGCCCTGCGCGAGAAGGGCGCCTCGCGCCTGCTCGCCATGTCGGAAATGCCGCAGAAGATCGACCAGCATATCGACCTTGCCCATACCAGCGAGGCGGCGGCGATATGGGATGCGTTCGACACGCTGTTCACCGGGGGCGACCGCACATTGCGGGTCTACGGCCCCATCGGCAACAGCGGCAAGATCATCGAGCTGGTGACCTCGGATGCGCCGCTGCGCCGGGCCATGCTTCAATATGCGCGCAATGTGGCCGTGCTGTCGCTGGTGATCTCGCTCATAGCCGCGAGCCTCGTCTATCTCGCCATCAATGAGCTCCTGCTGCGCCCGGTGCGGCGCATGCACCGCAACATGATCAATTTCGCCCAGGCGCCGGATGATCCCACGCGCATCATCATTCCCGACGACCGCAAGGACGAGCTGGGCGTCGCGCAGCGCCAGCTGGCGGCGATCCAGACCGACCTGCAGCGCACCTTCTCCGAGCAGAAGCATCTCGCCGATCTGGGGCTCGCCGTCTCCAAGATCAATCACGACATGCGCAACATCCTGGCATCGGCGCAGCTGATGTCCGACCATCTGGCCGACGCCAAGGACCCGGTGGTGCAGCGTTTCGCGCCAAAACTCATCCGCACGCTCAACCGCGCGATCAGCTATGCCGAAAGCGTCATCGCCTATGGCCGCGCCCAGGAGGCGCCGCCGAAGCGGCGGCGCGTGGCACTCCACACCATCATCACGGACGTGGAGGAAACGCTGGCGATCGAGCCCGAAAGCGGCATCGAGTTCCGCAACCTCGTGCCGCAGGATTTCGAGATGGATGCGGATGCGGAGCAGTTCTTCCGCGTCCTGACCAATCTCTGCCGCAACGCCGTGCAGGCGATGGCGGCCGACCGGCCGGGCGACGAGAGCGTCGTCAAGCGGCTGACCGTCACGGCGGGGCGCGTCGGCTCGGTGGCGGTCATCGGCATCGAGGACACCGGGCCCGGCCTGCCGCAGAAGGCGCGCGACAATCTCTTCACCGCGTTCCGCGGCTCGACGCGCAGCGACGGCACCGGCCTCGGCCTGGCCATCGCGCACGAGCTGGTACGCGCCCATGGCGGCGGCATCGAGCTGCGAGAGGACAGGAGCTGCGGCACGCATTTCGAGATCCGCATTCCCGACATGCCGGTCTCGCTGGCCAACTGGCGCCGGCAGAAGGAAGCAACGGAAGCCGACAAAAGCGCCTGAGCCGCACCACGCCGACCCGCCGCAACGCCGCGATGGATCGACCCCTCTCCTTCCGAAAGCGGCGTTGTGGAGATGGCTCCTCCGCATAAAAAGAATTTGCCGATCGGTTACAGTTTTTTGTCATAAGCGCTTGCAATTGGAGACCGAACCCATTAGGAACCGCGCTGCGCTGATTGACGCGCACATCAATTGGCAAGCGCCCGTAGCTCAGCTGGATAGAGCACCAGACTACGAATCTGGGGGTCAGAGGTTCGAATCCTTTCGGGCGCGCCATTTCAGTACAGAACTGCGAACGCCGAACGCCGCCGATTCCACGCTCGAAGCGGCGACCAAGGTTCGCAGGAGTTCTGATTTTGACCCCATAATGCGAACCTCGTTATCTGCGACCTCCACGCGCTGTGCGAAAGCGCGCAGGTGATCCCGCCGATAGCCGCCGCCTTCAAGCCGTAGTCCGTTGCGAGCCGCGCTGGAGAAGGTCTCGATCATGGCCGGGGTGATCGCCTGATTGCCGGAGCTGTCGAGCATGGCCTGAACTCGCTCGGCATCGGCTTTGCCTTGATCCCGTATCGCCTTGAGGCCGGTTATGCGCTCCTTCAGCGCGGAATCATCCAGATTGGCAACGCCGGACTCGATGGCATCGTAGAGCCGGCCGAGCCGCTGATCGGTTTCCGTGATTCGCCTGTTGAGTTCGGCCAGGTGTTCGCGACGACGCTCCGCGCGCTCCTGGCGGCGGTCGAGGACGCTGGCGAGGATGGTTTTCAGCCGTTCGGGCTGAAGCAAGCGTTCGTCGAGATGACTCACGACAAGATCGTCAAGCTTATCCATCGGGATCGAGCGCCCCTCGCAGCCGGTCTTGCCTTGTCGCGCCTTGGTCGAGCAGGTGTAGTAGCGATAGGCGCCGCCCTTGCCGGTGCGTAGCGTCATCGCGCCACCGCATTTGGCACAGAAGCAAATTCCCGTCAGAAGGGTCGGCCCGCTAGTGACACGCGCCGGCACAAGCATAGGGTTGCGGGATTTGAGCTTCGCCTGCACCGCATCGAACGTCTCGCGGTCGATCAGGGGCGGCACGGCCATGATCGCCACTTCGCTCTCCGGCTTCTTCTGCCGGTCCTTGTGGGAGCGTGTATTGAACCTGTGCTCGCCGATATAGGTCGTGCGCGTCAGGATGGCGTGGATCTGCGCAAGGCCCCAGCGGCCGCCATCGCGGGTGAAGAAACGGCGCTCATTGAGATAGGTGGCGATAGCCTTGACGCCCATCGCGCCCGAAGTGCCATCCCCTTCGAGGAACAGGCGATAAATCAGCCGCACGGTGTCGGCCTGAAGCGGGTCGATCTCCAGTTTCTTCTTAACCTTCGATCCGCGCTGCTCGGCGGCGACGATACGGTAGCCGATGGGCGGCCGCGCGCCATTCCAGAAGCCTTGCCGGGCGTTTTCGTTCATGGCGCGCAGGACATGCTTGGCGTTCTCCTTGGACTGATACTCGTCGAAGAGCGCCATGATCTGCCGCATCATGACGTGCATCGGATCGTCACCCATCTCCTGAGTGATGGAGACAAGCTTCACCCCATTCTTGGCCAGCTTCCTGACGTAGAACTCCAGTTCAAAGTGGTCGCGAAAGAAGCGGGAAAAGCTGTGAACCACGACGATATCGAACGGTGCCGGCTTGCTGGTACCCGCCTCGATCATGCGCTGGAATTCGGGGCGGCGGTCATTGGTTGCGGAAGCACCGGCTTCTACAAAGGTTTCGACAAGCTGATAGCCACGTGCGGCGCAATAGGCTTCCCCCCGCTTACGTTGATCGGGGATCGACACGTCATGCTCGGCCTGCCGCGTCGTGGAGACGCGCAGGTAGAGGGCAGCGCGGGCGGTGACGGTCGGGTTGTGAATGTTCATGAGCGACCTCCCACAGCCTTCCTCGGCTTGGGCCGGTCGATCAGGGGCAATGCCAATTCCACGCGGTCATGGACAAGCTTAGGCGCGAGCTTGCGGCCCTGGCCCTTTTCCAAGCGGACCAGGCCGTATCTCTCCATCGTCTTCATGGTGCGTGACAGGTTGGATATGGCCCGGCCGGTGATCTCGGACAGCTCCTCCAGCGATGCCGGTGCCTTCTCGGCGATGACGCGCAGCAGTTCGCGATTGCCCGCCGACAGCACCTTGGCGAAGGATTCGGTGGAAGTGAACCACACCATCGGATCGCCCGGCGCAGGCTTTTCCTCACCACGCGCGATCCGCATGGTGCGGGCCTTCATTTCTTCGTAGTCGGCAATTCCGACTTTCAGGGTCGTCATATCACGCCTCGCTCCTTCAACACCGCGTCCACCGCCCGCCAGAAGTCGGCCAGCAGCGTGGCCGCGTCTTTATAGGCGTAGGGCTTCACGGTCTGGAGGCGATGCCTATGATCCATTGGCTCGCCGCGTCTGCCTCGACCGACCGGATGGGCGTTGTCGAAGCCGACCAGCCGTTCGCCCGAAGGCCCGTGAAGCGTGAGCGAGTAATCGAGGCCATGCGGCTTCTCCGGCGAGGCCGGAACGCGGGTGACGACGAACTTGACCCAATGACCGCCTTCGGGATCGACAACGAGCACCTGACCATCGAGGTCCAGAAGCGTATCGAGGCTCGGGTCACGATCCTCGCTCATGGGATTTTCTTATCAGATTGTGATAAGATATGCAAGCCGACGTGCGACCTTCTCGGGCTTAGCAGTTCGTCAAAGACATCGCTGAACCAGCGCTCGAACACCTGGATCTCGGCTTCGGTCACCGGAATGTGCTCGGGCCAGTCGTCGGTGACGCGCATCCTCTGCCTATGCGGGCCGAGAATCGGCGTTGCGGCTCGTTGCGGGCCGTTCTTTGGCTGAGAATCGTCGCAATAATCGTAAAGATCGTCGGGCAGTGTCTTCGGGGCAGGCTGTGACGGGCGGCCCTTTCGAGCGTGACGGCTCTTCGCGCGCATGGAATCCTCCGTGGTTCGCTGCTCGATTCCGCGCGGCTGAACGCCCGGAATTAAGCGAACCATGGAGGGAGATTGACGGTGTGTAGCGTGCCGCATTTGTGCCTGTACGCTGGCGGCACTCCGCGACAAGCCTCGACAGTCGATGCGACATGCATGAGATGGATGCGCGGCTCTTCTTGTCTGAACGCTCGACGCCATCCATATAATTTGAGTGAGTGTTTAGCCTGACAGGTCTGATGGGTTGGGGTTCGATTCCCCTTCATGTTCTCTGTCTCGGTGGCCTTCTAACCTTCATTGCCCTCTGGGGCATGGCTTATGCCGTTGCACTGCTGTCAGCGTCGAATGGAAGGGAGAACCACATGGAAACAGAAACTGCCTTTAAGACTGAGAAACCCAAACCGAAACTGGCTTCGGCCATCAACACGATTTGGGCCATCGGGACAGGCACATGGTCTGGAGCGGCCCTGTCAGGCTAAGCACTCACCCATCTCCAGCATTTCGGCAGACGACCGCGGGGCTGCTCTAGCCCATTGATCGGCGCGCCTTGGCAAAGCCACGGTCCGTGGCGATGAAGCGCTCCAGCATCGGCACGATCAGCTTCACGGGATCGGCGACCGGTTGGCCGGTCTCGCGAGCCAATACTTCGGCATAGGTGGCCAGATCGCGGTGAAGCGGCGCGGGCAGTTCCACCGCCACCTTCACCGGCTTGTCATCTGCTAGCGGGCCGAGCTTCAGCTTCGTCATCATTAACCTCCGGCATTCTCGAATATCAGGTCGCGCGTCACGATAACCCTGACCGGGAAGCCCGGCCGGATGGTCAGCGTCGGCGCGACCTGCAACTGGCGCTGGATGATCTGCTGCCCGGCCTGATTGATGGTGTCGTGTGCACCGTCGCGGATGGCGCGAAATAGGCGGTCCTCGTCGTCGGTCGCCAACTCCGTGCCGACAGAAAGCAAGGTCGAGAGCCCGGCCGCCTTCATCAGATCCCACCAATGATAATCGACGCCATCCTCAAGCCCCGCATAGCCGCTTGCGTCCGCGCCGGGCTGGCGCTCGAGAACGATGGAGCGGCCGCCCGGCAGGATCAGGCGGTTCCAGACCAGTAGCACTCTCCGCTGGCCGAAGGTCACGCCGTCATCGTACTGGCCGATGATGCGAGTGCCCTGCGGGATCAGCAGCAAGCTGCCGGTCGGGCTGTCATAGACGTTCTCCGTCACCTGGGCCGTGATCTGGCCTGGCAGGTCCGAACGGATGCCGGTAATGAGCGCCGCCGGTATGACGGCTCCAGCCTGAAGGATGTAGGGCGATGCCGGCGGCATGACGCGATCGGCCGCGACAGTGCGCCGGTCGACCGGGCCATTGAGGAAAGCCGCGTGCCGATCCTGCGCGCCGGTCGCACCGGGTTGCCCGGCGAGACCAAGGCCAGCGACGCCCGGCGTGGCGGCACCAGTTCCCGGCGCAGTCTGGAAAAAGACACGGCTGACACGCGCCGCTTCCTCTTCGGCGAGTCGACGCTGTTCCTCCGGATCGACGGCGGGCGTCGTCATGACGGGCGGCGCAACCGGCTGTCCTCTGTTCTGCGCATTGAGGATCGGGCGGCTGAGATCGCCGGGCAATGCCGGCCCCAAGATCGGGCCGGTATAGTCGCGCGGCAGGCCGGACAGCCCGTCCGCCGTGGGCCGGTTCTCGGTCGAATAGAGTTCTTCGCCGCCCGGTCCCGCGTCGCGGGTCTGGAGCGCGTAGATCAGCGCTCCGCCGATCCCGAGAAGTGCTGCCGCGCCGACGCCGGCGAGCATTTTGCGGGACAGGCGCGTGACGCGCGGCGGTTCGGCGCGCAGCCGCATCGGCGCGGCGTTGGTTTCGGTGTCGCTCATGACGACGGCCCTCCTGTGGTCGCCGCGGTTGCCGTGCTCGTCCGCGTCGGGTTTATGCGGACGATCCTAACCGTCTGCTGGCGGTCGCCGCCGCCAAGGCGGAGCTCGGCCGCGCCGAATAGGCGGTCGACGATCAGGACGTTCTGGTGGATGCGGCTGTTGACGATCTGCGGCTCACCGTCGGAGCCGAGCACGAAGATCGGCGGCATCTCGCCCTGCACGACGCCGCGTGGGAAGACGACATAGACACGGCGGCCATCGTCGAAGACGGAGATCGGCCGCCACGGCGGATTGTCGCCGGTCAGGCCGTAACGGTAGTTGCGCGCGGCCTCGGCCGGGATGATCGTCGCGGCGGGAGCCGTCTGCCGCTGCCCGGCCGGCGGCGCGGGATAGGCCCAGGCGACGGCGGGCATGTAGAGCGATTCCCGCGCGCGCAGCTCGATCATGTAGGTGCGCCGGTCGGTGGTGACGAC
The DNA here is from genome assembly GCF_014191375.1 of Mesorhizobium sp. RMAD-H1. GTDB lineage: Bacteria > Pseudomonadota > Alphaproteobacteria > Rhizobiales > Rhizobiaceae > Paramesorhizobium. The sequence continues at coordinate 22,505 of NZ_JACHWN010000001.1, read as the reverse complement.
GAGGTTGGTCGAAATGTCCGGCCGGGTCGGCTTGACGAGGATATGGACACGGCGGGTCGCGCCGCTGCCACTCTCCGTGTCGCCGATGATCCAGCGCGCGGTGTCGCCGGCGGCGATCGGCCCCGCGCCGGTCAGGCTCTCGCCCGGCTCCAGCGCGATGCTAGTGATCTGCCCGACGGCCGCATAGACCTGATAGAGCGCGCCTTCGCTCCACGGGAAGATCTGGATGGCGTTGTAGTAGCCCTCGCGGCGTGGCTCGACACGCGCGGCGGCATTGGCATTCTCGACACGGCCTGCCGGCGTTCCGGCAGCGGCACCACCGCGCGCGACCGTCCATGCAGGCGGCGTGTGCAACGGTCTGGGCCGGTCGTTCGTGGCGGCGGCCTGCACCGCGGGCAGCGCCGGCACATCTGCGTCGTAGCTGAACTGCGGGCTAGTGGTGGCGCAGCCGGCCAGCACGGTTGCGGAGAGCAGCAAAGCCGCCAATCCGGTTTTACGGAAAAGCGAAGTTTCGCAATCGGGATTGCGTTCGGGGAGAAGCATAGTCATCGGCTCATCTCCCGCGACCAGTTGATGGCGTTGACGTAGATGCCGAGCGGATTGGCGCGCAGGCGCTCGGCATCGCGTGGCGTCTGGATCACGATGGTCAGGATCGCGGTCCATCGCTCGGTCGTGGAGAGCTGGCCGTTCTCGTAGTGGCGTTCAGTCCACGCGACGCGGAAGCTGTCGGGAGAGGCCCGAATGACCGACGATACCTCGACGGCGATCTGCTGGCGGCCGACACGCGTGAAGGGGTCGTTGGCGCGGGCATAGTCGTTGAGCGCCGCCGCACCCCGGTCGGTAGTGAACTCATACGCACGTAGCCAGTTTTGCCGGACGATGATGGCATCGGCCGGAATCGCGCGGACCTGTTCGATGAAGCGGCCGAGATGGAATGCGATCTGCGGATCGGTCGGCCGATAGTCGGTGACGGCCGGCGCGACGGTCTGTGCCTGGCCAAGGCGGTCGACCTGCACCACCCAGGGCACGACGGTCCCACGCGCCGATTGCCAGACAAGGGCGGCGGCGAAGCCGGCCGACAGGATCAGCGAGCCGAAGGCCATGTAGCGCCAGTTTTTCGCCTGCACGCGTGCCGAGCCGATTCGCTCGTCCCAGACCTGCGCGGCCTTCTGGTAAGGCGTCTCGGGTTCCGGCGATTTGCCGTAATGGGTCGATGGTCGTTTGAAGATGCTCATGAGCGGTCACTTTCGGAAAGGTTGACGGAAGAGCCGGAGCCGTGGCTGTCGCCGGAGCGCACCGCATGGGCGGCCATGGTCGTGCCGTGGTTGAGCGCCTGGCCGCGCTGCATGCGCTGCGCCCAGGCCGGAGAACCGGCGGGGGAAGCCGGCGCTGCGGCCGCGGGGGGCGCGCTTGCGCCGCTGACCGTGCCTGCGGTGGATGAGCCGCCCGTCACGCCAAAGGCCGCGCGTGCGCCATCGGTAAAACTGGATTTGACGGATTCGGAAGCGCGTCCGGCCGCGCGCTTCAAGGGCGAGATGGCCGCCGATCCAGCGGCACGCGCGACACCGCCGAGGCCGGAGGCAACGCCGGCCCCGCCGGACTGGCCGAGTGCGCCGACACTGTAGGCGGCGGATGCAGCTCCTGCGGCGGCGACACTGCCTCGCACTGCTGCGGCACCACCGGAGAGCGCTGCGGCTCCACCCTTCGCACCGAGCATGGCCGCGCCACCAGCGGCCGCTCCACCCGCCAGCACCATGCCGCCTGCGGCAAGGCCAGTGCCGACGGCAGCACCAGCGCCGAGCTGCGGTCCGCCGCTGACGAGGCCGGAGGCGATGCCGGGACCGAAGACTCCGAGACCGAGAAGGGAAAGTGCGGCCAGAAGGATCGCCATGGCGTCGTCGACGGATGGAGTTTGGCCGCCGAAGCCGGCGGTGAACTGCGAGAACAGCGTCGAGCCAATGCCGATGATGACGGCGAGCACCAGCACCTTGATGCCGGACGAGATGACATTGCCAAGTACACGCTCGGCCATGAAGGCGGTTTTGCCGAACAGGCCGAACGGGATCAGCACGAAGCCCGCGAGCGTCGTCAGCTTGAACTCGATGAGCGTCACGAAGAGCTGCACGGCCAGGATGAAGAAGGCGAGCAGCACCAGAGCCCATGCGAACATGAGGCAGGCGATCTGGATGAAATTCTCGAAGAAAGACCAGTAGCCCATCAGGTCGGAGATGGAATCGAGCAGTGGGCGCGCGGCATCCAGCCCGGTCTGCGCGACCTTGCCGGGCCGCATCAGGTCTTGCGCGGTGAAGCTCGTGCCCGAACCTTTAAGGCCGAGGCCGGCGAAGCTGTCGAAGACAATCTTGGCGAGGCTGTTCCAATTGCCGATGAGATAGGCGAAGACGCCGACGAACAGGGTCTTCTTCACCAAGCGCGCGATGATGTCGTCATCGGCGCCCCAGCTCCAGAACAGCGCGGCCAGCGTCACGTCGATGACGATGAGCGTCGTGGCGATAAACGCCACTTCGCCGCCGAGCAGGCCGAAGCCGCTGTCGATATAGGAGGTGAAGACCCCGAGGAAATTGTCGATGACGCCCGCGCCTTGCATGGCTCACTGCCCTCCCACGGATTGGGGCGCGGTGGGCGCAGGCGCGCGGCGCAAGAAGCGGTCGCGGTTCTCGGCCCAGGTGGCGAGGCAGTCGGGATCGCTTAGCGCCACCTCGCCCATCCGCTGACAACGGCGCAGACTCTGGCGCAGCGGGTCGACAGGAGGCCCAAGCGCTGGAACCGGTCGGGTCGGCGCAGGTTCGTCCTTGCGGCTCATCTCGATCACCGTGGCGGTGATGGCGATGGCGACGAATATGATCGCGCCCAGCCGCGCCAGCATCTTGCCGTCCATCTGGTGTCCCTTCCGTTCGTCAGTTGTTGCCGTTGCCGAACATCCGCGCACTGCCCGGCTGATAGCCGGAGCCGGGCGTCAGGAAGCGCTGGCGCTGGACACGGCCCTGCTCGGCCGCGGTGGCCCGCTCGGCTTCGCTCAGGGCGCTGGCGCGGCCATTGGCGGACATCAGCGCGATCAGGTCGGAAAGCTGCTGCGACTGGAGCGCGAGAAGCTGGTTGCCGACCTGCGTCGCCTGCAATGCGCCGGTCGCACCCTGGCTCTGGCCGACAAGCGCCGACATCTGCGTGCGATTGCTGTCGATATTGCCGACGACGCCAGCCTGCACGCGCATGGCGTCTTGCAAACCGCCCACGGTGTTCTGCCAGCGGCTGCGGGCATCCGCGACAAGCTGCTGATCAGTCGCCGACAACGAAACGTTTCCGTATTTGCTCTGGAACATCTGGTCGATGTTCTGGACGTCGAAGGCGATATTCTGCGCCTGGCTCAGGAGCTGCTGCGTGCGCTGCACGTTCTGCTGCAACGTCTGGAGCGAGGAATAAGGCAGGCTCGCGAGATTGCGGGCCTGGTTGATGAGCATCGTCGCCTCGTTCTGGAGGCTCTGGATCTGATTGTTGATCTGCTCCAGCGTCCGCGCGGCCGTGAGCACGTTTTCGGCATAGTTGGACGGATCGAAGACGATCCGGCCGAAACCGAATTGCGCATGGGCCGGGCTTGTCAGCATGGGCGACAGCGCGACGGGCATGGCGAGCGTCATGGCCAGCGTCGTAGCGCCAGCCATGCGGGAAATGGGAATACGGATCATGGAAGGGTCTCCTCTGCTTGGGGGGTGTCCCGCGCAACTGGCGCGGCGGTGTCCGGCCGGTCGGCGAGATTGGTGAGGTTCGGGATCAGATCGGCCGCCCAATCGACGCCGCGCAGGCGCAGCCAGGCGGCAAGAAAACCGGCGCGGCCATGCTCGGCGACGATGCGTTCGATGGCGGCCTGATCGGTTTTGGAGGACGCGGCGCAGAGCGCGAGGCCGACTTCGGACAGGCCCAACTCGAACAGGCGATTGCCACGCCGCGACTGGCAGTAGTAGTCGCGCTTAGGCGTGGCCCGCGCGAGGATTTCGATCTGACGGTCATTGAGGCCGAAGCGACGATAGATGGCCGTGATCTGCGGCTCGATGGCGCGCTCATTCGGCAGGAGCAGCCGTGTCGGGCAACTCTCGATGATGGCGGGCGCGATGTTGCTGCCGTCGATGTCCGACAGGCTTTGCGTGGCGAAGATGACGCTGGCGTTTTTCTTCCTGAGCGTCTTCAGCCATTCGCGAAGCTGGCTGGCAAACCCCTCATCATCCAGCGCAAGCCAGCCCTCGTCGATGATGAGCAGCGTCGGGCGGCCGTCGAGCCGGTCGCCGATACGATGGAAGAGATAGGCGAGCACAACCGGCGCCGCGCCGGTCCCGACAAGGCCCTCGATCTCGAATGCCTGCACATCCGCAGAACCGAGATGTTCGCGTTCGGCATCGAGCAGCCGACCATAGGCGCCGCCGACGCAGAACGGGCGCAATGCCTGCTTCAAGTCGTTCGACTGGAGCAGGACGCTGAGGCCGGTGATGGTGCGTTCCTCGATCGGCGCGGACGCCAGCGAGGTCAACGCCGTCCAGATATGTTCCTTCACTTCGGGCGTGATCGCGATGCCTTCGCGCATCAGGATGGCGACGATCCAGTCGGCCGCCCAGGCGCGTTCGTAGGTGTCGTCGATGTGGGTGAGCGGCTGTAGCGAAACCAAACCATCCTCCCCTTCGGTCAGGCCACCGCCGAGGTCGTGCCAGTCGCCGCCCATGGCGAGCGCCGCGGCGCGGATCGAACCACCGAAGTCGAAGGCGAACACCTGACTTCCGGCATAGCGCCGGAACTGCAAGGCCATGAGCGCGAGCAGCACGGACTTGCCCGCGCCGGTCGGACCGATGACGAGCGTGTGCCCCACATCGCCGATATGAAGGGAAAGCCGGAACGGAGTGCTTCCCTCGGTCTTGCCGTAAAGCAAGGGGGGCGCACCGAGATGGTCATTCCGTTCCGGCCCCGCCCACACGGCACTGAGGGGGATCATGTGGGCGAGATTGAGCGTCGAGACGGGCGGCTGGCGGACATTCGCGTAAGCATGTCCGGGCAACGAGCCGAGCCAGGCATCGACAGCGTTGACGGATTCCGGCATGGCCGTGAAATCGCGACCTTGAACGATCTTCTCGACCAGGCGCAATTTCTCGTCGGCAATGCGCGGGTCGGTATCCCATACGGTGACGGTGGCCGTGACGTAGGCCATGCCGGCGACGTCCGCGCCGAGCTCTTGCAAGGCCATGTCGGCGTCGGCTGCTTTGTTGGAGGCGTCGGTGTCCACGAGCGCGGATTGCTCGTTGGTCATCACTTCCTTGAGGATCGCCGCGATGCTTTTACGCTTGGCGAACCACTGCCTGCGGATTTTGGTCAGCAGCCGTGTCGCGTCGGTCTTGTCGAGCAAGATGGCGCGGGTGGACCAGCGATACGGGAAAGCCAGCCGGTTCATCTCGTCGAGCAGGCCGGGCGTCGTGGCGGTCGGGAAGCCGACGATGGTCAGCACGCGCAAATGCCGATCGCCAAGGCGCGGCTCGAGCCCGCCGGTCAACGGTTGATCGGCCAGCAGCGCATCGAGGTGCATGGCTATTTCGGGCACTCGCACGCGATGCCGGTTGCTCGAGATGGTGGAATGCAGATAGGTCAGTGTGTCGCTGTCATCGAGCCAGTGGCACTCCGGCATGAAGCCGTCGAGCAGCGCCAGCACGCGGTCGGTGCGATCCGTGAAGCTGCGCAGAGCCTCCCATGGATTGACGCCGGCTTGCTCGCGGCCCTCATAGAGCCAGGCCTCAGTGCGGGCGGCGTCCTCGGCGGGCGGCAGATAGAGGAAGGTGAGGAAGTAGCCAGACACGAAGTGCGTGCCCGCTTCCTCGAACCCGGCCTTCCGTTCGGCGTCGACCAGCGCCGACGCCGCGTCGGGAAACCGGCTATCGGGATAGGTCGCCGCCTCGCTACGTTGCGCTTCGACGAAAATGCTCCAGCCGGAGCCGAGGCGGCGCACGGCATTGTTGATGCGGCCGGCGACGGCGACCAACTCGGCGGTGACAGCTGAATCCAGATCGGGGCCGCGAAACTTTGCGGTGCGCTGAAATGAGCCGTCCTTGTTGAGCACTACGCCGGAGCCAACCAGCCCGGCCCAGGGCAGATAGTCGGCGAGACGGGTGGCGGTGCGGCGATATTCGGCAAGGTTCATCATGGCCGCGCCTCCATCAAACCGCCAGATAGCCAGGGATGCGCAGATGCCTGCGGCCCACCTCAACAAAGAGCGGATCGCGCTTTGCCGCCCAGACTGCCGCGAAATGGCCGATGGCCCAGATGGCGAGCCCGACGAGCCAGAGGCGCAGGCCGAGGCCCACGGCCCCGGCCAGCGTGCCGTTCATGATGGCGATGGCGCGCGGAGCGCCGCCGAGCAGGATATGCTCGGTCAGCGCCCTGTGAACCGGGACAGTGAAGCCCGGCACCGTGTCGAGCTGTTCGAGGACGACCGACATCAGACGAGCGCTCCCCCGCCAAAGGAGAAGAACGACAGGAAGAAGCTCGATGCAGCGAACGCAATGGACAGACCGAACACGATCTGGATCAGGCGGCGAAAACCGCCCGAGGTGTCGCCGAACGCGAGCGTCAGGCCGGTGACGATGATTATGATGACGGCGATGATTTTTGCGACCGGCCCCTCGATGGATTGGAGGATTTGCTGAAGCGGCTGTTCCCACGGCATAGACGAGCCGGAGGCATGGGCGGCGGGCGCAAGAAGCAGACTGACATAGGTGACAGCGGCGGCAGCCGCGATATGGCGGCGGACACGCAGGGCATGGCGGATCATTGGGTGTCTCCTTTGAGGCTGGTTGCGGGGGTGATGCGGTAATCGCCGTCCGGCCCGAGCCCTTCGACGCGGGCGAGTTCGGCGAGCCGGCGCGCGGAGCCGCGACCGGAAAGCACCGCCACGAGGTCGATGGTTTCGGCGATCAGCGCACGCGGGACCGTGACAACCGCTTCCTGAATGAGCTGTTCAAGGCGGCGTAGCGCACCGATGCCGGTCCCTGCATGGATGGTGCCGATGCCGCCGGGATGGCCGGTGCCCCAGGCCTTGAGGAGGTCGAGCGCCTCCGAACCGCGTACCTCGCCGATGGGGATGCGGTCGGGACGCAGGCGCAGCGACGAGCGGACGAGATCCGACAAGGTTGCCACGCCGTCCTTGGTTTGCATGGCGACCAGATTGGGCGCGGCGCACTGCAGCTCGCGGGTGTCTTCGATGATGACGACGCGATCCCTGCCTTTAGCCACCTCGGCTAGCAGCGCGTTGGTAAGTGTCGTCTTGCCGGTGGAAGTGCCTCCGGCCACGAGGATATTGGCGCGGAGCGCGACGGCTTCACGCAGTATCGTCGCCTGATTGGCGGTCAGGATGCCGGCGGTCACATAATCGTCGAGGGTGAACACCGCGACGGCCGGCTTGCGGATCGCGAAGGCCGGTGCGGCAACGACGGGCGGCAACAGACCCTCGAACCGCTCGCCGGTCTCTGGCAACTCGGCCGAGACGCGAGGGCTACGCGGATGAACCTCCGCGCCGACATGATGGGCGACCAAGCGCACGATGCGTTCGCCGTCGGCGGCGGACAGCCTCTCGCCGGTGTCTGACAATCCTTCGGAGAGCCGATCTACCCAGATGCGGCCATCCGGGTTCAGCATTACCTCGACAACGGTCGGATCTTCCAGAAACCGCGCGATGGAGGCGCCGAGTGCGGTGCGCAGCATGCGCGCGCCTCGTGCGATCGCCTCCGGTCTGTGGTGGTTGGCAGTCATCTCGGCCCCGTTCTTCACGGGGCGCTCGACAGACGGTCCCGCATCGGGATCGATTAAGAAAGCCCGAAATCGGGCCGGTTCAACAAGTATTTACGAACGTGCGGCGGTCGGCGGTCATCGGCGGCAAATAGGATGGGTAGTGTCTAGGATGGGGTTGGAGCGGTCTGCCAAGTTTAGACGCGCAACCTGGGGCAGATACGCTTCACCTACTCAACTTGCTTCGGCGGCTTTGCGCTAGTCATTTGGGGGCCGCTACGGGCTCCTTAAAATAGCCCGCCTGCGACTGTTTAGCCAATCCTCACAAGACCGCATTGGGCGATGTATCCTGACTGCAGTCGCAATAATTGTGAGCCGACCCGTGAGCGCGGTGACCGATTGCGGAGTGGCCAATAGCTGGACGTGATACCGCATGCCTGCAAACGGCATGCTCATTGGGTCTGTTGACGATGGCCGTGGAATGCCGAGAACTTAGGACTGGTTCAGGGAGCGACCGAATTGTCGGGCTCATCTCCCATCGCGTCGGCAAATTTCCGCATTAGGCGCACAAGTTCGTTGATCTCGTTTGCCTCCCAGTTTGCAAAGACGGCAAGCGCTATCCTCTCGCGCGCCACATCGATCTTGTCTGTCATGGCCTTGCCCTTTTCCGTGACCACTGCCTCGTTCACACGTCGGTCGGACGGATTTTGTCTGCGTTCGACAAGACCAAGACTTTCCAGCTTTGCCACCTGGCGGCTGACGGTGGTGTAGTCCCGCCCGACCCGCTCGGCAAGGTCGACGATGCCGATCGGTCCGCGCCGCTCGATGCTGACTAGTAGAGGGAACAGGGCACGGTCGAGTGCGATACCCGCCTCACGCACGAGCGCCTCATCACGCTGCGGCTGGTTCATTAAGCCTACGATGTCGATCAGCGACCCGTGCAGTTCACGAATCTTCTGGCTCATATGTGTATTTTGCACGTTTCTAGTTGACGACACATCATTTCTCCTATTATGTGCATAATACACACATGGAGACCTACATGACAAATGATTTTGCGGCAGATGTGCTCATCTGCGGCGCGGGAGCGGCTGGCCTGACGCTAGGGATCGAGCTTGCACGGCGGGGAGTTTCGTTCCGGCTGATCGAGAAGTTGAAGGGGCCATTCCCTGGTTCACGTGGGAAGGGGATCCAGCCGAGGACGCAGGAGGTTTTCGAGGATCTCGGCATTCTCGACAAGGTCGTCGCAGCCGGCGGTATTTACCCGCTCATGCGCGACTATCGTGACGACGGAAGCTTCGTCGAGAACGATTTCGGCGAGAGGCCGGAACCCACGCCGGCGGAGCCCTATCATATTCCGCTGATGATCCCGCAGTTCCTGACGGAGCGCATCATGCGCGAGAGGCTCGTTGAATTGGGCGCTCAGGTCGAATTCGGTTGCGAGTTGGTCGGCTTCGAACAGGACAATGGCGGTGTCACGGCACGACTATCCGGGCGGGATGGAGAAGAAACGATACGCGTGCGCTACCTTGTCGGTGCCGATGGCGGACGCAGCTTTGTGCGCGGCGCGCTTGGGGTGGGCTTTCCGGGCAAGACCCTGGGCGTACGTGCCATGGTCGCCGATGTCACGCTGACCGGGCTCGACCGGGGATGGTGGCACCAGTTCAATGACGGCGACATGGGGTGGATGGTCTCGATCTGCCCCTTGGCTGGTACCGACCTGTTCCAGCTTCAATGCCCCGTGCCGATGGAAGGGGATGTCGAGCTTTCCGCGGAGGGGCTTGAGCGGCTGATTACCGAACGGACGCACCGTAGCGATATCTGCGTGCACTCGGTGAACTGGGCGTCAGCCTATTCGATGAACGCCCGACTTGCTGATCGTTACCGTGTTGGCCGGGCCTTCCTCATCGGCGACGCCGCTCACATTCATCCCCCGACCGGCGGTCAGGGCCTGAACACCAGCGTCCAGGACGCCTACAATCTCGGCTGGAAGTTGGCGGCTGTCCTGGGCGGCGCGGGCGACGAACTTCTCGACAGCTACGAGATCGAGCGCCGTCCGGTGGCAGAGGCCATGCTCGGCCTCTCGACCCGGCTGCTCGACGCTGGGAAACGGGGGGAGATGAAGCGTGGGCGCGAGGTTCGGCAGCTCGACATCGGATACCCGGAATCGCCGCTTTCGGTAGAATCCCCTCCGAACAGGGACGGGCTCCGGGCTGGAGATCGTGCGCCGGACGCGCCGATAAAAGGTGCTGCGGGCCAGCCCTTACGACTATTCCAGTTGTTCAAGGGAACTCACTGGACACTACTCGTTGAAGGACAAGGGGCCGTCGCGCCGCGAGCCGGCCTGCACATCCATCGTCTAGGCGACAAGGGCGACATCGCCGACGCATTCGGGCACATCCGCGAAGCTTACGGATTGGCGCCGAATGAATGCGCGCTGGTCCGGCCTGACGGATATGTCGCCTCGATCCTGCCCCTCGACCCAGAGGGGGTCGCACGCCTTGAAGACTATCTGAACCGGATCAGTGCTCGCGGCACTGCCTCCGCGGTGGACAGGGAAGAGGCATGACATGACGACGACCCATTCCCGGCCAGAGAGCGTCGCGATGACGAGGAAACTTGACTGGCACCATATCCTGCCTGTGTTCGTGCTCGTTTGCACGTATGCGGCGGGCTCCGCTGCGGTCCTGCCGGTTCTACCCTTCCATATCCGCTCGATGGGAGGATCCCCTCTTGTGCTTGGCATCGTCATCGCGGCGGAAGCCGTGGGTCAGTTTGCCTCGGGCCCCGCGCTTGGCCAGCTCTCGGACCGCTTCGGCCGCAAGCGTATTCTCATGGCGAGCCAGATCATCGCGGCGGCGAGCCTTCTGCTGCTCGCGCTCGCGCCCACTGTCGCCGTGATCCTGCTCGCGCGCGTTTTGTTCGGCCTGACGGCAGGCAACATCTCTGTCACCGCAGCCTATATCGCGGATCATACCGAGCCGGAGAACCGGCGGCAGGCCATGGGCATCTTGATGGGCGGCGCCGGCGTAGGTGGGATACTCGGCGCGGGGCTTTCGGGCCTTTTGTCCGAAACGTCCTTGATCGCTCCTATCCTGGCCGCATTAGGATTGGTGCTTTTCTCGGTGACCGTGACCGTTTTCCGGCTGGACGATAGGCAGGTTGTACCACGCCCTTACGATCCGCCCTCGGGCGAAGATACCTCGTTCGGTTCCATTCTGTCCTCTCCCGGGATCCGGATTCTCATCGTGGTGATGCTCTGCCACTTCTTCGCTTACGGAATGTATATCTCGCAGATGCCTGTCTTCCTTGGGGATACGTTCGTCTGGAACGGCCATGCCTTTGGAGCGAAAGAGCTTAGCTATCTCATTATGGCAGATGGCGGGATCAATGTATTTGCGCAGATCTTCCTGCTCGGCTGGCTAGGCAGATACTTGACGGAGCGAAACCTGATCCTCCTGATCTTCGCACTCATCTCAGCGGGTTTTCTGACGGCTGGTCTTGCCACCACCGTCCCCGTTCTTCTCTTCGCCGTTTTGTGTGTAAGCACCGGCGACGCTCTGGCCAAACCTACGTATATGGCGGCGCTGTCAACCTATGTCCCCTCGCAGCGGCAGGGAGTCGCTTTGGGTGCAGCACAGTCTCTCGTCGCTGTAGCCGACATCGCGTCGCCAGTCCTGGGCGGCTTCATCCTGGGGTATGCACTGTACGGTGTTTGGATCGGCTTCGCCGTGGCCATGGCCATCACGGGAGCGCTGATAGCGGCGACCCGACTTCCGCGCCAGCGTAGCAGCGAGGCATGACAGGACGCGCTGATGTGATCAGAGGCCAACAAGGCAAGACAAACCCCACCGAAAACGGCGCTTTCTTCCCGGAAAGGTTATCTGGATGAGATGTATGATCCGGGCGTGGGTTGGCCGCGAGCCAACAACGGTGTCGGTGTGGAGGTGGTGCATGAGCCTCTGCGCCGTTGCTCTGCTGGCTCTAAGCGGATGCGCCGCCCCCGCCCGCGAAGCCTACAACGCAGCCGAAGCAGAGCGGGCGCAAATTGTCGGATTCGAGAATATCCGAGTTCACGCCGACGACCCCAGACCTCCCAAATCTGTGTATGATCCCTGGAGGCCAGTCACCAACAAGCCTAAGCCGTCCATGCTTGCCATATCCGGCGGTGGGGCTGGCGGCGCCTTCTCTGTCGGCATCCTGTCTGCCTGGAGTGAACTTGGAAGCCGGCCGAGCTTTGATGTCGTAACCGGTGTCAGCACCGGAGCCTTGATAGCGCCTCTTGCGTTTCTTGGCCCTGAATATGACCAGAGGCTACGACGACTTTATCTGTCGGACCAGGCGCGGGATCTTGTCGATATCAATTGGAGAGGGTTCGGAATTCTCTCCCCCAGCCTGCTTCGAGGGGATGCCCTGCGTCGCATTGTGGGAGAGAACATCACTGAAGAGATCCTGCAGCGCATTGCCCGTGAACATCGTGCCGGACGCAGGCTTCTTGTCATGACGACAAATCTGGATACCCAACGCGCAGTTGTATGGAACATAGGCGCGATTGCAGCCAGCGGCAGGGCGGATGCTTTGGACCTGGTTCGTCAGGTACTGATAGCGTCCGCCAGTGTCCCCGGTATTTTGCCGCCCGTCTCCATAAAGGCGGTGGTGGATGGAAAGCAGATCGAGGAGTTGCACTCGGACGGGGGTAGCTCTGCTCAGTTTTTTACTCTGCCCGAGCAACTGATCGTTACTCCAGACTACCCCGCCAAGGAGAGCCTGCATATCTATGTCATCATCAACAACGCCCTGATCCCGGAGTTTGCAATGTCGCCCGAACGAGCTCTCCCCATTATGGGCCGAGCCTATGCCATACTTCTGAAAACACATACCAAACAAGGGCTCACGGCACTCTATAATTTCGCGCAGCGCTCAGGCGTGGACCTCGACATCGCTTCCATCGATGCGCAGGTGCCATACTCGATGGCTGATCCTCTAAATCACCAATATATGATTTCGGTCTACGGCATCGGTTATCAGAAAACGCTCAATGGTCGCGTTTGGACAAAGCGCCCCGTTTTTACGGGCGCGGGTAGACATTCTGCGGAACACTGAATCAAACAGATCGCTCGCATAGCAGAGGGTAGCCAATCCTTCGCCCGCCCAGCCCCCCATGCTCCACATAGTGCCGCGAGGCGTTCATCATGTTGACGATGGAGTCCGCCGGACCCGACATCGCGCCATGCCCCGGCCGGCAGATCGTTCTCGAGTGAGATGCCCGGTCCTAATTGGATCGACGCATCCGTGCCCGCAAACGCTGATTCCACCGATGCAGGCCGGCTTGCTATCTGTTGAGCAGGTGGGTGAAGACCGTCTGTCGTTGGCTGCTGGCTGTTGCCCGCCTCTATTCACAGGCCGCAGCCCCGCCCAACCGTTCGGGAGCAATCTGGCGGAGCAGTGAGTAGAAGTCGAAATAGCTGTCCGCCCGGATGATCTTGTCACCGCGCATGCGGTAGACATCACAGAACCGCACCTCAATGGCCCTTCCGCTCGGCTCCAGGTACCCAGCAGGAGAATCGAAGCCTCCGCGATGCGTGGCATGGGTGATGCCCTGAGCCACCACAGAATCGCCAAGGGCGGTGATGTTGACAGGATCGCTGTGGGAGTCTGGGAAATAGCCGAACCATGCGGCCCACGGTTCGACGATCGCCCGCGGACCCGTAGAAAGATAGTCGAACGGAACGTCGAGCCACTCGCTCTCTTCGCACCCGAACGCCTCAATCGTCGCAAGGTCCTTCGCGTTTACGGCGTCGTAAAGCCGGCGGATATGATCTGCCGCGTTCATTTGCTTCTCCTTAGGGTATAGCCGGCATGCTCGAGCCGGTCTTCGGTGAATGTGCCAAACGCCCAGAAGCCCAGGTCATCGAGGTAATCAATGCGATCACCATCGATCCAATAGCGACCCTGATAGGCGCTTTCGCGCTGGCCCCTCGCTTCGTCGTAGCGGCCGTTGGGCAATAGGCGTTGGCGCAGCCAACTGCGCTCGTCGCACCACAGACCGATACGAGGATCGTCCGGTGAGACGTCGACGAGCTTGAGACGCGCTCGCGGCGCCTGTGGCTCTCCGTCGAGGGGTTGGCCGCCCCACGACACAGGCCGTCCTGCTACGAACAAGATGTCGATGTGGCTTGGCCGATCGGGCTTGGGTTCGTTCGGTGCATCGTCCGGATCGATGATCCGGCACACAGCAATGTCGGCGTCTTCCATAGGCGCCAGACGCCCGCTTTCGGCAGGCATGACGATGCAGCCGCTGCTGTCCACAATGATCATTGCGTCATCGTCAGCTGCGCTCGCGAGACCGGGTCCGACGCCGACGATTTTGGGCCCACCGATCAGGACATCAGCCGTGGCCCAGTCACCCAGCGTGGCATCGCGGGTGAGAACGCAGCCACCGGATAGCAAAATGGGGCGCTCCGGCTTGCTTCGAATGGCGCTCAGAGGCCCTGTGTCGCGAGTATAGCTCATCTTCCGTCTACCTGTTGACGCAAGCGGTTATGTGCCGTGAGGTCGGCATCGCGTGGCACACCCGCATGGACATCGACCAGCGCCGCCGCCTCGATGCCGATGTCAGCTAGCCCTCTGCGGGCCTGCTGGCGGTGACGCTTTTCTGTTACTGGATTTGCACGCTGTAGCCGCCATCGACCATGAAGATGGACCCGATGGCGAAGCTTGCCCGGTCAGAGGCAAGAAATGCCACGACCTCGGCAATCTCCCGCGGTTGAGCTGCGCGTCCGATAGGCGCGTGGCTGCCATGTTCGGCAAGAAATTCGCGTCCGTCGTCCCTGAACGTGTTCAAGAGGTTGGTGATCACATTCCCCGCACCAATAGCGTTGACGCGGATGCCTTGGGGCGCAACCTCGAGCGCCAGCGCGCGCGTCAATTGTGCGACAGCGCCCTTCGAAGCGGCGTAAGGCGCGATATCAGGAAAGGCGAAATAGGACGCGTAGGAGGCGATATTGACGATTGCGCCGTGCTTGTTCGGCAGCATCGCTTTCACCGCTTCGCGGGAGAATAGGAAATAGCCCGTGGCGTTGATCGTCATGACCTTTTCCCATTCCTCGCGGCTGGTATCGATCACCGACTGGTAATTGATATAGCCCGCGTTGTTGACAAGGATATCGAGCTGGCCGAACCGCTCCACGGCGGAGGCCACCGCGCGCTCTGCTGCGCCGTCCATGGTCACGTCCGCTACCATCGGCAGCAAATTCTCTGAAGCGAGTTGCTTTACGCTGTCGTCCTGGTCGAGCGCCACGACGTTCGCACCCCGTTCGACAAAAAGCTCGGCGGTCGCGCGGCCGATCCCGCTCGCGGCACCCGTGATGATTGCTGTCCTTCCCCTGATCTCATCCACCATATTGCTGTCAGTCATTTCTGCTCCTTTCGCGCAGTTTCATCTGGACAGCGAACGGATGAATTTATGGAGTCGTTTCGGCCCGATTTGTCCCCGCAGTGTTTCCCTTCCTGTCCTCAATCATTTTTCGGCGGCCTCATCGCGGGGATCGACAGGACGAAATCCATGAAGGCGGCAAGACTCGGCGAATAGTGCGACTGGGCCGGCGCGTAGACATAGGCAGGCCAGCGCCGAAAATTCCACTCGGGAAGGATCTCTACGAGTTCTCCGTTCCTCAATTCCTCCTCGATCATGAAATCGAGGAGGCGCACGGCGCCGAAGTTCGCCCGCGTTGCGCTCAATAGCGAAGGCGCGTCGTTGACTGTTACGTTGCAGTTGGGCGCGATCGAGCGCTCGGTGCCATCGGCCCTCAGGAAGTTCCAGCTATGCGGTTTGCCGGTCGTATCGTCGATCAGGCGCACACACGTGTGGCCATCGAGCAGTGCCTCGGGGCTCGCGGGCATCTCGTGCCGGGAAAGATAGACGCGGCTGGCGCAAGTGACGATGCGGCTTTCGAGCACCCGCTGCTTGAGGAGCCCTGGGTGCTCAGGTTCTCCGAACCGGACCGCCACGTCAAAACCGTCTGCCAAAAGATTGTCCACGCGGTCTCGAATGACGAGATCGATCTTGAGTCGAGGGTGCCGTGCGATGAGATGGGGCAGAGACGGCACCAGCAGGAACACGCCGAACGCGGAGTCGGAACTCACCCGGAGCCGACCCCTTATTTCCTCAGGCTGCGAGGGCGCTGCTGCCACGTGCAGCCGCTCGATCAATGGCAAGACCTCGTCGAGGAAGGTCCGACCTTCATCGGTCAGCTTGAGCGCGCGGCTTGTCCTGTCGAACAGTCGCTTGCCCAGTCGATGCTCAAGGCGGGAGATCGCTTTTCCAACGCCGGAGCGAGTCAATCCGACCCGCTCCGCCGCGCGGACATAGGACCCCGTCTGCGCGACGGCGACGAACACGGTGATGCCACTGATGATTCTTCCATCAAACATGCCGTTCCCCGGGCGGCAGCCGCTAGCGCTACCTCAGGAATTTTCATTCGATTGCGACCCATCCTCGAAACGAGAATCCCGCATAGAAGAGAGCCACCTCGGAAAACCCTGCCTCTCGGAGGATCGCTTCATCCTCGCGGGCGGACAGGATGGACAATCGCTCCGTCATGGTGGTGGCTGAGGCGGACGCCTGTGCGATGTCGGCGGTTGATCCGCTCGCGAACGCTACGGATCGCGCCAGCCAGCGAGCAGGATTGCTGTTCTCCGGATAGCTGTGATGAGCGACGACGAGCGGCGCGCCCGGCTTCAAGCGTTGGCGAATTTCCCGCAAGGTGCGTAGCCGCTCGTCCTTCGCCAAGAAGTGCAAGGTCAGTAAGCAGGTCGCACCGTCGAACGGCCCCGCTGGCGCGGTATCGACATAGCCTTGTTGCAACGCGATGCGCGATTGCAGCGGCCCGAGGATGCGGCGCGCCAAACCGAGCATCTC
Source organism: Mesorhizobium sp. RMAD-H1 (assembly GCF_014191375.1). Lineage (GTDB taxonomy): Bacteria > Pseudomonadota > Alphaproteobacteria > Rhizobiales > Rhizobiaceae > Paramesorhizobium. Next base: position 5,815 of record NZ_JACHWN010000001.1, on the reverse strand, counting down.
GGCCGAAGGGTCAACGCCGACGAACCGCCAGCGCGGTTGCAGTTCGGTAAGCGCCTTCAGTTCGAGACCGCCGCCCGCGCCGACGACGAGGATCTCTGCCGCCTCCGGTGCACGCTCCGCTAAAAGGAGCATCGTCATTCGGTGAAGGTCAGCGAAGCCGGGTACCCTGCGGGGCGTGCCTTCCGCATAGTCCGCGACCATCGCTGGATCGGTGAACGGCTGCATCCAGTTCATCGCTCAGCCTCACATGAACGCACGGCGGCGATCACTGGGTTGATGCTATGCGGTGCGCGGGCCAAGTACGTGGTGGCGGGTCCCGTGAAGGCCCATCCGATGATAACGGCATCACGCTGCATGGTTGGTCTCCGGTGTGGGTGATCCACCGCGTTCGGCGAGACGCGTGTGGAAGTCGGCGCTGAGCGCGGCGAGGGAGATTTCTCCGAACCGGCGAAGGAGAAGCGCCTCGGCTTCATCGAAGGTCCCGCCGAGCGCGGCGTTAACTGCTTGCTCGACGAGGCAGCCCGGCGCTTCGGTGCGGTTGCCCATCGCCAGAAGCTCGGGCTGGCCGAGCGCGTCGTATATGTCGCGAAGCGTGACCCGCTCGAGGTCGCATGCGATCGTCCAGCCGCCGCCATGGCCTTTTTCGGAGCGAACATAGCCTCGGTCACGCAGGCCGCTCATAATTCTGCGGATCACCACGGGATTCGTGTCCATGGCGCGGGCAAGCGCTTCCGAAGTGATCGGACCCGGCTGTTCCGCCATGTGAAGCAGGACGTGAAGCACGCCCGAGAGTCGGCTATCTCTTCTCATGCAACCTTATATGTTGCAAGAATCGGCGATATCAAGGGGGACGGGCTGTCTACTCAAGCGCATGACAGGAAATTCGAGGTTCACCGTTTCAGGATTTCCGATTGTTGGCACCAGCGCTAGGCAAGCGGTGGTTTCCGGGCTACCGCATCGAAAGCTGAGCGTCCGAGATGGCGAAACCCGACGCTATTCCCTATCGTTCTCTTCAAAGTCTGTCGCAATCTGCTCAGAAAGCGCTATGTCGCGCGACAACTCCTTTAGGAACCTGTCGCCGGTCGCCAGTCTCCTGCCGAGCGATTGCATAAAGCCCTCGAACCGCTCCGCCCCCTTCGCCCGAGCGGATTCTCTTGCGGAATCCGGTAGCGGCGGCGTGAAGGTGAGCCAGAAGCGGATGAACAGCGAGAGCGTCTCGCCCACAATGGCGAGATCTTCGTCGAGCGCGTCGATCAGACGGCCGAGCTTGTCCAGGCGGCGCGACATGGCGGCTTCGAGCTGCTCGGCGGAATCGCCGGACAGGAATGATGCCACGGCCGCCTCGACAATGGCCGATTTTGACATTTTCCGGCGCAGCGACAGCGCCTCGACCTGCTTGAGCAGTTCGGGGTCGAAATAGACGTTCATGCGGGTCCGGGTGGTCATAGGTGCGTCCTAAAGCTCCATGCTGTCATCGGGGTTCATCGAGACCTGCCGCGCTACCATCCGCATGCGCTGGCGCATGGCGCGGGCTTTCGCCGCGTCGACGTCCGGCTCGTCGTCCAGCAGCTCGAACTCCTGTGTCGGCGGCAGCGGAACGATTTCCTCATGCTCGGGTAATTCCGGCTCGCGGCGGATGCCGGCGTTGACGGGGTCGTCCTCGGCCTCGCCGTCCGGGTCCGTGGCGGACGGGTTTGCGGCCGCAATAACGCAGCGTGACCAATTATCGACCGCCACCTCTGGCGTAGCGGCCGGAACGGCAGCCAGGTTCGGCGGGGTCAGGATGCGCTCCTGAAAGCTTGTGTCTTCGAAATAGCGGGCCTTCTTCGCCCGAATCGGCGGCGTGCCCGCCACCATGACGATTTCGTCTGTGGGTGGGAGTTGCATGATTTCGCCGGGGGTCAGTAGCGGCCGCGCCGTCTCCTGCCGCGAGACCATCAAATGCCCGAGCCAAGGCGCGAGCCGATGCCCGGCATAGTTGGTGGAATCGCGCAGCTCGGTCGCGGTGCCGAGCGAGTCCGACACGCGCCTGGCGGTGCGCTCATCATTGGTGGCGAAGGCCACGCGCACATGGCAGTTGTCGAGAATGCTGTTGTTCGGCCCATAGGCGCGCTCGATCTGGTTGAGGCTCTGCGCGATCAGGAAAGATTTGAGGCCGTAGCCAGCCATGAAGGCCAAGGCCGATTCAAAAAAATCGAGCCTCCCCAATGCCGGAAACTCATCCAGCATCATGAGCAGGCGATGCCGCTTGCCGGATAGCGTTAGTTCCTCGGTCAGCCTGCGGCCGATCTGGTTGAGGATGAGCCGGATTAGTGGTTTCGTCCGGTTGATGTCGGACGGTGGGACGACAAGGTAGAGCGTGACTGGATTCCCGCTGCCGACCAGATCGGCGATGCGCCAGTCGCAGCGCGACGTGACGCGCGCCACGACCGGATCACGATACAGACCGAGGAACGACATGGCGGTGGACAGTACGCCCGACCGCTCGTTCTCGCTCTTGTTAAGCAATTCACGCGCAGCGGACGCAACGACCGGGTGAACGCCGGCGTCGCCCAGATGCGGCGTGTCCATCATTGCGCGCAAGGTGGCTTCCACCGGCCGCTTTGGATCGGACAGGAAATTGGCGACACCGGCCAGTGTCTTGTCGGGTTCGGCGTAAAGCACATGTAGTATCGCGCCGACCAGCAAGGCATGGCTGGTCTTTTCCCAATGGTTGCGCTTGTCAAGACTGCCTTCGGGATCGACAAGGATGTCGGCGATGTTCTGCACGTCGCGGACTTCCCATTCGCCCTGCCGCACCTCCAGCAGCGGGTTATAAGCAGAGGACTTCGTATTGGTCGGGTCAAATAGCAGAACGCGGCCGTGCCTCACCCGGAAGCCGGCCGTCAGCGTCCAGTTCTCCCCTTTTATGTCATGGACGATGCAGCTTCCCGGCCAGGTCAGCAACGTCGGCACGACCAGCCCAACGCCCTTGCCGCTACGGGTCGGCGCAAAGCACAAGACATGTTCGGGGCCGTCATGGCGCAGATACTCCCGCTCGTATCGGCCGAGCACGACGCCATCCGGGCCGAGCAGACCGGCGGTGCGGATTTCCTTGTCTTCGGCCCATCGCGCCGAGCCATACGTCGCGACGTTGCGGGCTTCCCGCGCGCGGATGATCGACATCATGATGGCGGCGGCCATGGCCATGAGGCCACCGGACGCCGCTATGACGCCGCCCTCGACGAAGATCGACGGCGCATAAGCGTCGAACGCATACCACCACCAGAACAGCGCGGGCGGGTAGTAGATCGGCCAGCCCGTCAGTTCGAACCACGGGTTGCCAAGCTGCGCCTGAAAGCCGAGCCGCCACGCCGTCCATTGCGTCGCCGCCCAGGTCGTCATCAGAACGATGGTGAAGACGACGGCGATCTGACCCCAGAGTATTCGGCCTCCGCGCATACATGCTCCAGTCGGCAAGAGATGGAGCCGATCAGAGAATAGGCGTTTCTGCGAGAGGCAACAGTAAAGGTGCGGCCGTAGGGTTACCGGATACGATCGGCGGCAAATCGGATGGGTTGCGCCTACGCCACAGCCGCTTTGCTAATGTTACGAGTCTGGCCGAGACGAACCATACGGCCAGTCCATTTTGCTGGCGATAGTGAGCAGGTTACGAAGCGCAGCGCCGCGATTGAATGGCGACCAGACGGCCGAGAAAGTGATTGGTTCGGGCTCGTCGACGACTGGCAGAAAGACCACTCCAGAGGTTGTTGCCAGCGACGTAGCCGCGCCGGTGATCGTGATGCCGAAACCTTGTCCGACCATCGACAGTATCGTGCTGCGCTCCACCTCGAACCGCAGGATCGAAGGTGCGTAGCAGCGGCCGGCAAGGCGCAGAACGATATGGTCATAAACCTGTGGCCCCGTGCCACCATGGCGGACAAGGAACGTCTCGCGCGCAAGATCAGTCCAAGCAACGGTGGTTTGGCTGGCGAGAGGGTGACGATCCGGCAGCGCGGCCACGAGCGGTTCGGTCCATATCCGGCGAGAATGGCAGTCGGAAAGTTCGGGCACTCCCACCACGAATGCTATGTCCAGCCGGCCAGTTCGCAGTTGCGTCAGCCCATCGCGCGCTGTGTCCTCAATGATCTCCACCTCGATGCCTGGATACTGCTCACGGTACAGGCGAAGGAGCGTGGACAGGAAGCCCCCAGGAATCAGTGCATGAACACCGACGCGAAGGTGGCCTCGCTCTCCACGCGCCAACATCCCTGCAGTCCTGATCGTGTGGTCGAGTTGGTCCAGGGCGGCAGCAATACCTTCGATAATGTGCCGGCCCGCTTGGGTCAGGCGCACGCCGCGCGCATGGCGCTCGAACAAGAGGACACCAAGGTTTTCCTCCAGCGTCTTTACGCGCGCGCTCACACTTGATTGGCTGACGCCCAATGCATTCGCTGCATGACGAAAGTTCAGATACTCCGCTACGGCAAGGACCTGAATCAGCGAGGTCATGGGAATACGGCTGCCAAGCAGCGATGATGCGGTTAACGTCCGAGTTTGGCTACTTGGGTTTCGACGACGCATTGCTTCGACCAACCAGCCCAGCGTGCTGTTGCGGCAATGTTCGAGGAAGACGTGGCGCCAGACGGGAAGCGAGGAGCGCTTGGCGAGTTGGGGCGCTCACGCCAAGCGTCTGGCCTCCGCCACTTTGCATGAGGCGCGCCAACCGCCGTTGCCGAATCATGATCGCTTCAGCGCGACGACATTCGCCGCTGCTATCTCGGGGGCATTGCTAACATCGCGACTATCCTCATCGCGGGCGAGGGTCTTTCGATCAACTCGCTCCGAAGCTCCAGATACCACTTCACCGAAATAGCGTGCAGGGGTTGTTCCAAGCATTCGCCTGAACATGGAGATGAACGCGCTGACACTCTCATAGCCAAGATCGCCGGCTATGTTCGTGACCAGCTCACCTTGCGCCAGACGCTGCAGCGCTAGGCCGATATGCAGTTGCTGTCGCCAGCGAACGAAAGACAAGCCAGTCTCGCGCTGGAATAGCCGGCTCAGGGTTCGGTTGCTCGCTCCGACGCGAGCCCCCCACTCGTCTATCGTGAAACGCAGACCCGGATTTTCGATCATGGATTCGGTCAACCGCCGAAGCCTCCTGTCGTTCGGCATCGGCAGGTTGATCGGTTCAAGTGGCGCCGCGGCCAGTTCATCGAGCAGCACTGATATGAGCCGTGTCTGGCGCCCGCGATCCATGTTTTCCAGCGGTGATTCAAAATCGAAACGCAGGATTAATTCGCGGAGGAAGGGCTGGACGAACAGAATGCCGCAATCCTTCTCGAGCGGAGCGGCCAAGCCCGGATCGATGTACAGACTGCCGATCTTGATGTGACCAGCCATCCTGCCGGCATGGGAAACACCGCTGGGTATCCATAATGCGCAATGCGGCGGGACCGTCCAGATGCCGCCTGCGGCCTGAACCGTCAGCACGCCGCTGATGACATACATCAATTGCGCCTTGTTGTGGTGATGAGGCTCCGTTTCACCGACGAAGGTCGCTTCGGTGATCAGACTGAAGACGGGGCGCGGAATTTCATCCACCGATTCGATGTCAGGTTTAGGCGGAAACTCCATTACATCATCCCAATCCGGTCGCAGCGCGCTGAACAGCGCATTGCACCCCTTAATCGCGAATGTTTCTCCGAAGGTACCGAAATGGTACCACTCGCCATTGTGGTGTTGGTTTCCACGCGGAACTGAGCCGGTTTTTCCACCGAGAAGTGAGCCACCTCTGAGTATGGTTTTCTGATCAGGGTTTGGTCAATGGGCT